>NZ_CP192053.1:4800000-9245591 GCF_050942355.1 Kribbella sp. CA-245084
GCGCCCTCAACGCCACCTTCGGCATCCTCATCGTGATCCTCGAGGTAATCATCCACTGACGCCGAGCCGACCGGTGTCGTCGCTCAGATCGTTCATCGCGCTGAGGGCGTGTAACGCCGAGGGCGGTGGTGCCGATGTAGCCAATGCGTGCGAACGCCGTCCATCGGCGGTCGCGCCGCGAGAACACAGTTGTCTTGGTGTGCCGGGAAGTCTGGTCGGCAGCGCCCGACCCATGCCCGCATACCAGGAGACTTCCATGACCATGCTCTTCCGTGCTGTCGGTTCCGCCGCTGTCGTGACGCTTGCGCTCGCCGCCTGCTCCCCCGGAACAACCACCGGCACGTCCACACCCGCGAGTACGCCGTCCTCGACGCCCACGCCGACCATCACCACACCGGCCGCCACCACACCGACCGCCGTACCGCCGTCGACAACACCCGCCACGCCTGCACGTACGGCGGCGAATCTGACCAAAGCACTGCTCGCGCTCGACGATCTGCCCGCCGGCTTCTCTCTCGAGAAGGACGACAGCAGCGACGACGCCGATGTCGTGGTCTCGTCGAAGGACTCCCGCTGCGCCAAGCTCGTCGCCTACACCAACGCCGACAACCCGCCCGGCTCGAAGGCGTCCGCGGGCCAGTCGTACTCCGGCGGCGCGCAAGGCCCGTTCATCGACGAGAGCATCGACGCGATGGCGTCGCCCGCGGCCGTCCGCGCCCTGCAGAAGTCGTTCATGCAGGCTGTCGCCGCGTGCCGCACCATGACCTTGAAAGTCCCGGGCGAAGGCAGCTCGCCGATCAGCGTCCGTCAGGTCTCAGCACCTCAGGCGGGCACCGATCCGGTCGCCGTACGCTTCAGCGCGACCTCCGGACCGCTCGAAGGATTCGAGGTCACCATGGTCACCACCGGAGTCGACGACGTCGTCGTGGCCGTCACCGTGATCAACGGTCTCCCCGAAGACATCGACGGCGCCACCACCACCGCCGCCGAGAAAGCAGAAGATGTCCTCGGCACTACCCAATCCGGCACCTGACCAGCCGTGGCAATCCACAAGAGCAAGGTGAAAGTACTCCCCGGCTGGGTCGTATTCGGCGGCTGGCGAGGTGAGTTGTCAATCGACGGCGACCTGATCCGCATCACCGGCGCGGATCACACCCGCAGCCTCGAGATCGACGTACGACAGATCAAACGAGCATCGTTCAACTCCAACAACGGCCTCTGGGCCATCCGTTGCAAAGACGGCACACGAGTCCGCTTCCAATCCGCGGGCACCGTCTTGTCCGCCGACCGCAGCGAGGCCGGCGAGCAGACCAACCAACTGATCACCGCCCTACTCAAGCAGCACAAGATCCGCCACTTCGGCGTCTGATCCGTCAAACGCGCGGTGCCTGGTGAGGGCGAGAGCTGCGGCTGCGTGCCCATTCTTGCCAAATCGCCGTCTTGCTGGCGAAAACGGGCAATTCGTTTACATCTGTCCTCGGCGCTGATCAGATTCGGTCACTCCAGACCACCGAGAGGACACCATGCGTTCTTCCGCCCGCCGGCTGCTCGTGCCGGGCGCAGCCTTTCTCCTGGTCGCCGGTCTTGCCCCTCCGACGACGGCCGGCGCCGAACCTCCCCCACCACTCCCCACCGCCGGCGGCGCGGCCGCGGCAGGGGCGACCCCTCTCGACCTCACGCTCATCACCGGCGACAAGGTCACGGTCGCGCCCGGTCCCGGCCGGGCCGTGTCGGTGCAGGCCGTTGACCGCGCGCCGCGGTCGACCGGACCGGTACGGGTCAGCGTCGAGAACGGCGACACGTTCGTCTACCCCGGCGCCGCGATGCCCTACCTGGCGACCGGGCAGCTCGACAAGCAGCTGTTCAATGTCAGCGAACTGGTGGCCCAGGGGTACGACGATGCCCGGAGCAAAGATCTCCCGCTGGTCGTCACCGGCTCGCCCGGCGTGGCCGCCAAGTCCGTGCGCCGCTCGGCGCTGCCGGGCACGACCACCACGCTCGACCTGCCGTCGGTCGACGGCGCGGCCGTCAAGGCCGACAAGGCGGAAGCGACCGCGGTCTGGTCGGCGCTGACCGGGCAGAGCGGTCTGCGGGCGAAGGCGAGCACCGCCACGGCGCCCTCGTTCGCGGCGGGGATCGGCAAGGTCTGGCTCGACAGCAAGGCGCGGACGATGCTCGCGGACACCACCACACAGATCGGCGCGCCCGCGGCGTGGGCGGCGGGCGTGACCGGCAAGGGCGTGCGGGTCGCGGTGCTGGACTCCGGAGTAGACCTGGGGCACCCGGACCTGGCACCGCGGATCGTGGCGACCAAGAGCTTCGTGGCCGGTGAGGACGTCGTCGACCGCAACGGTCACGGCACGCACACCGCGTCGACCGTCGCCGGCACCGGCGCGGCATCGGACGGCAAGGAGCGTGGCGTCGCACCGGATGCCGATCTGATCGTGGGCAAGGTGCTCGGCGACAGCGGCTCCGGCCCGATCTCCGGCATCATCGCCGGGATGGAGTGGGCGACGCGGACCGAGCACGCCAAGGTGATCAACATGAGCCTGGGGACGGCGGCCTGGCACACCCAGGACGATCCGCTGAGTCAGGCCGTGAACGAGCTGAGCGCCGAGACCGGTGCCCTGTTCGTGATCGCCGCGGGCAACTCGGGAAGCAGTCCGTACAGCGTCAGCTCACCGGGTACCGCGGACGCCGCCCTGACCGTCGGCGCGGTGGACGGTTCGGACCAGCTGGCCGACTTCTCCAGCGTCGGCCCGCGGCTGATGGACGACGGTCTCAAGCCCGACCTGACCGCACCCGGCGTCGACGTCCTGGCCGCGCGGTCGCAGTACATGAACGACGGCGGCGAGGGCTACTACCGGACCGACAGCGGTACGTCGATGGCGGCTCCGCACGTCGCCGGCGCGGCCGTCCTGCTCGCCGCGCAGCACCCTGACTGGACCGGGCAGCAGCTCAAGGACGCACTGATGAGCACCAGCAACCTGACGCCCGCCTACACGCCCTACCAGGCGGGGACCGGACGCGTCGACGTCGCGGCGGCCTCGCTGCACGGCCAGGTCATCGCCAGCGGATCGGTTGACGCCGGGCTCGTCCCGTGGTCGCCGAAGCCGACCCGGACGCCGGTCAAGCGCCAGATCAGCTACCGCAACACCACGGACAATCCGCTCACGCTGCAGCTGTCCACCGACCACGCCGAGATCTTCCGTCTCGCCGCGACCCAGGTGACAGTGCCCGCGAGGGGCACAGCCGCGGTCGGCTTCACGGCGGACCCGAACGGACTGGCTCCCGGCCAGTACGCCGCCCAGGTCCTCGCGACTTCTTCGACCGGCACCGTGCACACGGCCGTCGGGCTGGCCGTCGAGCCCAAGAAGTACAACCTCACCGTCCACCTGAACGACCAGACCGGCAAGCCGGTCAGCGGCGAGGTCGAGGTCACCGGAGCGGACGGGAAGTCCACGATGCTGTGGGCAACGGATGGCAAGCTCACCAGCCGGTGGGCGCCCGGCTCGTACACGATCGTCTCGACCCTGGACGTGCCCGGCAGCAACGGCCCGCACTCGCTCGGCCTGGCCTTCCTGACCGCACCCGAGGTCGACGTGACCGCGGACCGGGACGTCGTCCTGGACGCGTCGCGGAGCCGTCCGATCAAGGTCGACACGCCCAAGCCGACGACCGTCACCACGAGCAGGTTCGACCTGTTCCGGTCCTTCACCTCGGCGCAACCGACCCCCGACGACAGGGCGGCGCTGCACGAGATCTTCATGCCGCCGCCGGACTACGACAGCTTCTGGGCACTGCCGACGCAGAACAAGGTCCGCACCGGCAGCTTCGTGCTGACGACGCGGTTCCGTGCCGAACAGACGCCGCTGACGATCAGCTACGACGGCCGCAGTCTCGACGACTCGTTGCTCGTTCAGCCCGGCTCCCCGGCGTTCCGCGCCGGCACGACGCACGTCACGGCCGTCTTCGCCGGCACCGGCACGGCCGCCGAGTACGCCGCTGTGGCCGCACGCGGCAAGGCGGTCGTCGTCCGCAACAGCATCGACGTACCGCCCGCGGACCGGGCCGCCGCGGCGCACGCTGCCGGCGCGGCCATGCTGCTCGTGGTCAACGACGGCATCGGCCGCTACAACGACTGGTTCGGCGGAGCCGACGGCCAGACCCTCGGCTCGATCCCGACGGCGTCGCTCACCCTCGACGACGGCGAGGCCTTGATCAAGAAGCTCACCACGCGCCCGACCGAGCTCACCGTCGCGGCCAACCCGGTGCCGTCGTACCTGTACGACTTGGTCGACTACCACCAGGGCAAGGTCCCGGACGACCCGTCCGCGGCCACGGACCCCGGCAGCCTCGCCAGGATCGAGAACGACTTCGCTCCCCCGAACGGCCAGCAGGTCCTGGAGAGCCGCGAGGACAGCCCGGCGTACGAGTACTTTCCGGCCTCCTTCCCGTACGCCGTCTTCGGGTCGATCCGGGTACCGCGGTTCCCGGCGAAGGCCGCGGTGGGGCACAGGACGGACTGGGTGTCGGCGGGCGCGAAGTGGCAGCAGTACGCCGCGATCAACGGCTGGGCGACGTTCACGGACATCACGAGCTACCGGCCGCGTAGCGTGCAGAGCCAGCGGTGGTTCGGTCCGATCGTGCCGCCGCGGATGCTCGAGTTCGAGCTCCCGCACCGGGTCGGCAACGCGATGGGCGGCATGATCGCCGGGTTCGGGGACGGCGGGTCCGCGCACAGCGGCGACTCGCTGATGACGCGCAGCTTCGCGCTGTACCAGGGCGAGGAGAAGCTGGTCGGGAACGGCCCGCGGCCGGACTTCGGCGTGGGCGACCTGGCGCCGGAGAAGCGGCCGTACCGGTTGGTGGCCGACACCGTCGGGAACGCCGAGCTGACGCCGTACTCGACGAGCACACACACCGAGTGGACCTTCACGTCCGGGGAGTCGGAGAACCAGCCGCTGCCGCTGGCCCAGCTCGACTACGGCGTGGACGTCGACGCGGCAGGGCGGGCGAAGCGGAACTCGGTCTTCGCCGTCAAGCCGGTCGTGCTGGGCAGCAGTGCCCGGCAGGACGCGGTGGTTTCGGTCGGGCTGGAAGTCTCGTACGACGACGGGGCGACCTGGCAACGGCTGCAACTGAAGGAGAGCAAGGGCAGCTGGGAGACGCGGCTGCAGGCGCCGCCGCGGGCCGGGCAGGTGTCGGTGCGGGTCACGGCCAACCAGCGCAACGGCGGCGGCATCAGCCAGACGATCATCCGGGCCTTCGGGCTCAGATAACGCGAGCGGGCGACCGGCGGACACCGGTCGCCCGCACTTCCTCTACTTACGGCCGGGACCGCTTCGGTCCCGGCCCGCCATCCGCTGCCAGATCACCCCAACCAAGCGGCACTCCGGTGCCGCTTCGTTTGGTTCTAGGACAAGTTGCCGGTGACAACCACATCGGGAGGACCGATGTTGCGCGGATCGACTACTACGACGATTCGGACGCACCTGCCACGTCCTCGGCATCTACACCGGCCCGAAACACATGATCCTCTACACCAGCAACGGCAACGCCTCAAGCCTGCTCACCGAGAATCGCCGCCAACCCTCGAGTGCGAGCAGCCACGCCCTCCGTCTGCGCCCACCTGGCAGTCGGCTGTTGCCGTCTGAGAGCGCACACCTGAGTGCCACCTCGAGCTTCGTCGGCGGTGAGAGGAGCATGGACTACTTCTCGTCTGCTCGGGTCCTGATAGTGGCCATCACCTCGCGCACCATGGCCAGCTTCTGACTGAACAAGGGATCCAACAGAGACAGTGATGTCACAGCGAACCAGGCGATACAGAAGAAACTCAGCCCGCCGCCCAACGCACCGTCTACCTGGATCCCGAACCATCGCAAGACAACAACTATGAGTAGGGGAATGGCTCCGATCAGGAGAGACTTTGCGACTTGGCTTGCGACCATCAGGCGCTCGGCGCCCGTTAGCGGCGGCAGGTGCAGCTCTGGTAGCTCGTCATAGTGCCCGGACAGGAGCACGACGCCGATGCCAACGGAGATCGCTGACAAGTGTGCCGCTGTATCCGACTTAGGCAGCGCAACCCAGATCTCCATGGACTCGAGTGAGTCGGCAGCGCCTTGGCACCTCGCACTGAAGATGGCTCGCTGTGCAGGACTCGGCAGCGCGATTGAACCCGGCAGGCCAGATCGCGTTAGGCGCGATGCTCGATGTAAGGCTTTGATCATCGCGCAACGACTCCGGTGACTGATGAACGGCTCCGGCCTGGAGAGAAAGTCCACAACCCGAACAAGTTCGTGCAAGGCGTAGACATGCGGAATCCGCATCTCAGCGCGGCGATTCATGACCGAAATCAGAATCAAGCCGAGCACGAAGACTGCACCGATCAAGTAGCCGTAGAAGGCGAAGAAGATCAGTAGCACCGCGGCAGGCCCGCGGCCGGCTCCCACCAGCGCAGTGGACAGGTCATCGGGGCCTGCTCCCTGTGGCAGGAGGAGCACTCCGGCCGTACCGGCAAGCCCGAAGAGAGTGGACAACACCGCCGCCACAGCGGCGAATGACGGCAACGCACCGAGCGCAAGCGCCGCAGAGATAACAGATGAGGCTATTGCGAGCCACGCGGAACCGAGGACGAGATAGGACCGATGTGTTGTGTCGCCGTAGGCCATCGGCAGAAAGCCCGTCAAGATCAGCGCGAGCGCCGCAAGTCCCGCACTCCGTGCAGTACGCGCCTGACGGCGTACCAGATCGTCAGCGACCTGCCTGGCGCACCGTAGATAATGATTCTTGACCTCGCCGCGATCGCTAGCTGGATACCTGATCGCGAAGGCCTGCTCGAAGCTGGGCCAGGCCCGATACCAGTGTTCCAGAGTGCGGCGGGCGCGTCTGGTGGCTCGAGGTGTTGGGTTCACCAGGAAGGCGAAAACATTGAAGATCCACCTCATAGGACGAAGAAAGTGTCTCAGTGCCTCCGCCATCCCCCTTCGTCCGACTGCCAGTTCCGGTAGTGTGCCGCCCTGCCCCGGGTACCGCGCGCCCGGCATGATCCGCCCGTCAGTCGGATGATCCCCCATGGTTACACTCCCCCGCTGCCCGACTACTGGACCAATTCCGCGCCGTCGCTATCTGATCGGTGTATCGCGTTGTGTCAGCGCATCGTTACCTGATTTCTGCAGATAATGGAACTGCAATTACGCGAGCATTCGATCGGCAGTCAATCATTTGAACCAAAGCGAACCGCACGCGGCCCGGTTCGCTGAGTTCGGGCGGCTCGGAGGAGATTGGGCAGCGGACGCATATCGCGCCACCTTGAAGCCGGTCTGATCTGGCATAACAGGCCCTGGATCAACGCATTCACATCATCCATCGAGGCGGCCTCTGGCGGCGAACGGCGGCCAGTGCTGTCATCGAGGAATGGTCCCCGATGAGCAATCCTCCAGCACCTGTGGGACGAACCCGCAGGTCGCCTGCGGAATCCCTCAGTATGTATGCACGGAGCTGCAGTGGTACCGCAGGGCGACGACGGTCGCCCGCTACGGCAACTACGCACTGGAAATCATTGCCATCGGCGCTGCGGCGGGCGTGCCCGTCGCCACCGCAGCTGGTGGGGATCCCTGGCCGGCAGCAACTCTTGGCGCCCTGGCGGCGGTCGCCGGCGGGGCGCGCCACGTCTTCGGATGGCAACGCACCGGGCCGCCACGAGCCCTGACTCTGGCCCGCATCAAGACCGAGGTCGCGCTGTTCAAGGTCAAGAGCTTGACTTGTGCCGACCTTGTCGAGGACGTCGCCGATCTGGTGGAGCAGGAGGTCGGCGAATTCGAGCGCACGGCGCACAGGTCATCCGCACGCGCGCGTGCCGCCGCGGCCTCAGCGCAACGGGACGTAGGACCACATGGTCAGGTTTAGGTTTGTTACGGAGGAGTTCGCGCCGAGCCAGACCGTGTTGCTTCGTTGGGCACCGAACTGGGGTTTGGACCGGGGAGGCGTGTTTGCCGACGGGGCATGGACCTTCGACCTGGACGAGGCCGCGTTCCCGGACGGGATCGAGTTCAAATTCCTCCTCGCCCCGGATCGATGGATGACCGGCCCGAACCTCACGCTGACGCACGGCGAACTCACGGGAATCCACGACTATCCGGAATCTCGATCCGAACCATGAGTACGACGTCATCGTCGTCGGCTCGGGAATGGGCGGTGGGCTACTCGCCTCCCAGCTGGCCGGCCTTGGCGCCGACGTGCTCGTGCTGGAGGCTGGCTCCTACCTCTTTCCAACCACGTACGTAACCTGCCCCGGCGACTTCACATCGGCCAATTCGACAAACACATGTGTCGGGCAGGCGTACGGGAGGTCGCTCGGGATGAACTGGTCCGGATCGTCCTGCGGATCCCCGGTCCACAAGGGATTCTGGAGATTCACCAGACAGACCAGCTCCGGACCGCCGAGCAGCATGAGGTATGCCGGGTCCCATGCGGTGAAGATCTGGTCGATGAACGCCTTCGTGCCGGCGACATCGGCCACGGCGGAAATCGGGGCGGCGCCGACATTGCGGGCGTCGGCAGCCGCATCCAGTGCTACCAGCCGGGTGGTGATCCCCCTGGCTGCGTCTGCTGTGGCGAGCGCGGTGACGGCAAGCCGAATCTGCCGCCACCTGCCCGCGCCGTACTTCGTCCGCGCCGCGGCGCGGTTCGTGAGGATCACCTTCAGAATGACAGGCGGCGCCATCCTAGGCCGGATCGATTGCGGTCCGGCGCCATTCACTGCGCGCGACGGCGCTCGACGCCACGCAGATCAGCAGTAACACGCCCACGATCAGCCATTCGGCCGAGCCGTCGCCATGATCCGGATCGAATCCGAATGCCTCCAGCCACTCGTGCCAGAACAATGTCACGACGAACAGCACGCCGGTGACAGCAGCGAGTACGGCCTCGAACCAGAATCGCCGACGAACAGTCACCCGTGATTCGGCCATCGTTTGCTCCCTCCAACAGATCGAAATGCCGGCTATACGCCCGAGAGGTCGATAGTGAACATTCCCCGGCCATGAGTGACGCAGATCAGGGTTTCGTCACTCCAGATCAGGTCTTCGACCGAGCAACTGGTCGGGCCTTCGTTGGTGGCCGACCAGGTGGTCCCGCCGTCGTCGCTCGCGAACAGGCCCAACTCGGTGCCCAGATAGAGGAAATCCTGCCGACGTGGATGCACGGTGATCGCCCGGGCCGGCGCCCCGGGCAGACCGGCCCCGATGCTGTGCCAGGTCGTCCCGCCGTCGTCGCTGCGCCAGACATTGTTCGCGACATAGCCACCGAAGGTCGCCAGTACGACGTCCGGTTGGCCGGCAGGCAGTGCGATCTGTGTGCAGAACCGCCCGGTCACGAGCGGCGCCGCGCCCACGCCGTCGACACGCTGCCACAGCGGGGCCGGATCCGTGCCGTCGTCGCTGTGCCAGACCTGGCCGTCCTCGTATCCGACCCAGACCCGATCCGAGTCGCCCGGCGCGATCGAGATCGCACTGATCGCATTGAACGGCCGCGGGGAACCGGGCGAAGCCGACGGCTGCTTGATTCGGGTCCACTTGGGTCCCGAGGTCGGCGTGTTCGGCGCCTTGACGTCGTTCGTCCGCCAGAGCGACTCGCCGCCGGCGAGCATCCGGTCGGAGTCGTTCGGATCCACGGCGAACGGCGCGATGAACGCCGCTCGCTGGGTCTTGGCGTCGGCGATGGTGAACGGGGCGGGCTTGAAGTCCCAACGCTCGTTGACCGCGTCCCAGAACTGTCCGCTGATGTAGCGATCACCGGTGGTGTCGTCGGAGGTTGCCCCGTCGAGGTTGCGGTGGATGTTCAGGAAGACGTACTCGCCGTAGAAGATGTCCGGATCCTGGGGGTCGGACGCACAGAACCCGCCGTCGCCGCCGAAGATCTCGATCCACTTGTCGGTGCCGTTGGGCGGATGGAACGCCAGGGTGCCGTTGTCCTGGGCGCCGCCGATGATCGTGCCCTCGGTGTTGACGGCGCCCGAATAGAACTGGGTTACGCCGTAGTCGTTGTTCAGGTTCTGCCAGCCGTTGACCTTCGGCAGGTCCGGATCGTCGCCTACCGTGCGGATGTCCGGTGCCCGGTAGATCCCGCCGTCGTTGCCGAACAGCACGGTGGTGTTGGTGTCGCCGTCGAAGTTCGGGTGGGATGCGATCGCGTGCTGATCCGCGTGGGCGGACTCACGGCTCCACCAGGTGCTCATCTCGTTCACGGTGTCGCCGCCGTCGGTGCTTCGCCACAGGTCGACGCCACCGACGACAACCAGATCGGAATCCGTGGGATCCCCGGCCCAGATGACGTTTCCGTACCAGCCCTGGTCGCCCAGGTACGACGCCGGATCGCCGTCGCCGTTGAGCGACGTACGTGCGGTGAAGCCGGCGCCGCCGTCGGTGGACCGCCAGATCTCGCCGTTGCGGATGTCGACCGACGCGTAGACGATCTCCGGATCCGCGGTGGCGTAGGCCAGCTCGACGCGACCCTCCCACGGCGTGTCGTGCTCAGCCTCCGTCCAGGTCTGACCGCCGTCAGCTGTCACCCACGCCGTCCCGCCTCGCAGCGAGCCGGCGACAGCCTTGTCCGGATCCGTCGGGTGGCACTTGACGTCCGCGATCTGCGCGGTCAGCACCTTCGTCCAGGCAGTGCGACCCGCATCGGCGCTCCGCGACAATCCGCCGGTGCCGGCGGCCAGCAGGACTTCGCCGGTCGCGTTCACGGCGATCCGGTTGACCGTTGCGAAGGGTGCGCCGAGGGTGGCGGGAAGCTGGCTCCAGGTCACGCCGTCGACCGTGCGGAACAGCCCGGCTCCGCGGATCGCATCGACGTTGAAGAAGCCCTCGCCGGTCCCGGCGTACAGCACGTCCGGGTCGGTCGGATCGATCGCGAGCGAGGTGACAGCCAGATTCGCCATCAGGTCGTCGACCGGTTGCCAAGTGCGCCCGGCGTTGTCGGTGCGCCAGAGACCTCCGCCCGCGCTGGCTGCCCAGATCGTGTCGGGCTCCTGCGGATGGAAGACCAGGGACCGCGTCCGTCCACCGATGTTTCCGGGACCGATCGAGACCCAGTTCGGACGGGCCAGCCCGGCGGTCGGCGCGGGATGGATGCCCAGTCGCTGTGGAGCGACCGTGGTTCCCGTCGGCACACCTGCCACGGCGGCCCGCTCGGCGCGTCGCAGGCGGATGCTGTCGAGCTGGCGGGCGGCGCCCAGCAGGGCGTGCGTGGGGAACAGCCCACGTTCGTCACGCGCTTGGTTCCTTCGGAACAGCTCCCGGGCGCGAGGCATGTCCGGGTACTCCAGCCGTCGCAGCGCACGCGCCAACGCCGGCTCGGGGATGGCCCGGATCCCCGCCGAGGACAAGCCTCGGGTCTGCCGCAGAGTGCGTACCTGCTCGATGGTGAGGCCTCGGTCGGCTAATCCTTCGTTGCTGGTCGTCACGTCACGACCCTTTCCAAGTTCCGCGGATCCGTGTCACTGCCGCAAAGGCGGAGGCCGGCGGCGAGTGCCACGTCGATCCAGGACGGTTTCCCACAGGGGAACCTCGTCGCCCTCCCGGCTCGCGGTCAGGGTGACGACGGTCGTACCGTCGGAGAACGGCTTCGAGTCGAGCTGGTAGACCCGGCCCCCCGTTGACGTCGTCCGTTGCGCTCGCTCGCCGAGTTCGGCGCCCCCGAGCATGGACGGATCGACGTCCTGCACCGCGTGCATCTGGCCGGCATCAAGGTCGACCAGGACCGTTCCGCCGGCCTCGTCGCCCGCGCCGGAAAGGACTTCCGCCGAGGGCGCCGCGCCGCCGTGATACCGCTTCACGGCCCGCCAAACCACCTGGGACTGGCTCCCCTGTGGTTGCGCGACAGCCACGAAGCCACCACTGGTATCCCATTCGTCCGCGGCCCAGTCAGGTACGGGCAGCGGGCCGATGTCGTTCCTGACATCACCGTTCACGGCGTCGAGCAGGGTCAGCTCGAGCCGGCGTTGTTGTCGCCGTACGACAAGTAAGGCAGAGTCGGCAGCCAGCAGCGGGCGACCGGCTCCCGCGACGCGCCACCGCGTGGCCCCGGTGGTCAGATCGATTGCCACGATCTCGTCGCCAGGCAGATTGACGAACCCGGTGTTGCCTGCGGCATCGGTGATCCCGCCCGGAAACGCCCGAGAATCAAGGGCCATGGGCGACATTCTGCTCCTTCCGATCAGCCATGGGAACGGAACTCGGCCTCGACCAGGTGCAACGCATGCAGCGGATGAGGCGACACCCGAAAGCCGACGGAAGCCGCCGTACGGCGTTCTTCGCTGTCCTCCCCGACGAACACGCACCGAGCCGCCGGCACGCCCGCCCGATCCCGCGCCAGAACGAAGAACGCAGGCTCCGACTTGTCCATCCCCTCGACCGAACTGAACAGGCACAATCCCTCGTCGACGAGACTCGCCAGTCCCGACGCGTCCAGCACCTTGTTCATGGTGGCGGCGCTTTCATCGCCGGTGTTGGAGATCAATCCCAACGCCGCCCTCGCCTCATCCGACCGGAGCCGCTTCAAAACGTCCGGCACAAAGGGATACACGTCCAGCCGGGACAGATGCCCCTGCTCGAAGACTCCCCCCGCCAAGGTCTCCCCAATATCGAAAAAGACCGCAAACCCCTCGCCCACCGCCCCTCCCCCCGGACAGCGCTGTCCATTCCCCCACCCCGACAAACAGCGGCAAATCGAGCGTCCCACCGGCGGTGCCAGGTCGCAAGACCATCTGACCTATCTCGACGTCGGGCGGCGGCATTGCCAGGAAGTGCACACCGTGGCTAGCGTCGAATGAGCGGTTCGGTGGGGGGAGGCACTGTGGCCGATAGTGGGTCCATTTCGCTGGGGGCATTTGCCGACAAGCTCGGAGTCGGCTTGCCGCATTGGCAGCTGGAGGCTCTGCGCCTTTCGGCGGCGGTCCAGGTGAACAGGAGAGACCAAGGTGCCACGCGCCGGCTGGGAGTGACACGCTCGATCCTGTTGTGGGCGATCTGCCGAAGGTCCCGGGCCGTGGCCGAGGTGATGTCGAGGGCGGGGCTCGACGTACCGGAGTTCGGTCGGGTCCTGAAGATCACCAGCGAGCCGCTCGTTGACCGGAAGCAAATGGATGTTCAAGGCATCCTCATCGAGCCCGAGCTCGCGGATGCTCTTCGCCATCACCTGAAGGTGCAAGGGTCCGAGGTCAACGAGGTAGATCTTGCCGATGCTCTCCTGCAGTCGGCGCTGACGGATACAGGTGTGGGCAGACTCGGCCAACGACTGCATGATCTCAAGGTCGATGTCGAGCGTGCCCGCCACGAGTTGAGCGAGTTGGCTGCAGGATCCGATGGCATCCGGGACGACGAGCTGTCGCGCAGTGTGAGTTCGGTCCGCGACTCGCTCGGCCCGACGACTCCGGTGACGGCCGGCGCGATCGTGAAGGCCCTGCAAGTCCATCACCCGGGGTACGGCGGTGGCTCCTTCGCCTCTGTGGAAGTTCACGCTGACAGGGGACAGCGACGTACCGTCGACGACTGGCTCGTCGCGGTTCGGCAGTCGTACGGCCCGGGTGTCGTCCAAGCGAGTCGCCACCAGGTGCTCGACGGCTATCTGACCGTACTGGCACTGGCCGAGTTGGAGCCCGCGGTGGCGCAGGACCTCGATCAGAACGCCGTTCGGATCGAGATCCGCCGCGAGTCGGCGCTAGAACCGCGACACCTGGCGGCGTATCGCACGGACTGGTCGACCGACTCGCCTGCAACGAAGGATCTGCTCGGCCGCGAGGACCTGGCGGTGGCCCTGGCCGAGCGGGTCAAGCGATTGGCTTACGACGACCCGGAGCCGCGAGAAGCGTTTCTGGTGCATATCGACGGCCCGTGGGGCGCCGGGAAGTCATCGCTGTTCTACTTCCTTCAGGACAAGCTCAGGCATGACGAGCCCGAGCAGGGCAAGCCCAAACGGGAATTCCTTCCGGTCCCGATCAATGCCTGGCGCGAGCAGCGGGTCGGCGTTCAATGGTGGACGCTACTCAGCGCCCTGCAGCGGGAGATCGCGCAGGACGCGACCGGATGGCATCACCTGTGGGTGTGGGGCCGGACCTTCTTCGACCGGTTCCGGGCCCGATGGGTGCCGTTCGTCATCGCCGTTCTGGTGCTCCTCGGGGTGATGGCGGCCGGCCTCAGGGGAATCGACCTCACCGCTGGAGGGAAGCTGGCGGACTCCGCACTGAAGCTGACGTCGCTGGCCTCGGTCGTGTTCGCCGGGATCGTCGCAGCGACTCGCTACCTCTTGCCCGGGTCGAAGAAATCTGCCGAGAGCCTGACGGAGAACAGCGAGAACCCGACGCGCCAGGTGGGTCGGCTCTTCGCCCGAACGCTGTCGCGGGCCCGTCGTCCGGTGGTCTTCCTCATCGACGACCTGGATCGCTGTGACGCCAAGTACGTCGTGGAGTTCCTCGAGGTCGTACAGACCCTCGTGAAGGAGGCGCCCGCGTTCCTCGAGGATCGCTCGCACGGACAGCCTTCGAAACCCAGGAAGCCGGGGCCGTACGGCTTCGTGGCGGCCGACGGTCGCTGGATCCGCTCGAGCTACGAACAGCAGTTCGCCGCGTTCCAGGCAACCACCGAACCTGGCCGCCCACTCGGGTACCTGTTCCTCGAGAAGGTGTTCCAGCTCCACGTCCTGCTGCCCATCGTGACGCCTGCCGCGCGCGAGAAGTACTTCACGACCCTGCTGACGCGCGGCACGATCGAGCCGGACACGACCGCCGAACAATGGAAGCTCATCGCCAGCGCGCAAGCCGCGGTCGACGGCGCCAACAGCGAGCAGGGGTTGATCTCGGCCGGCCGGATCGCGCAGGGCATCACCGACCCCGGCCGACGCATCGAAGTTCTCGGGCGGGCGGCCGTACGGTTCTCGGAGCGCGCGATCGAGAACGCGACCACGCACGACCTCGCCCCCTTCGTCCCGTTGCTCGATCCGAATCCGCGCAGCATGAAACTCTTCGTCAACACCTACGGGGTCCTGCGATCCCTGCGGACACTCGAGGAGGCGTTCGTGCCGACCGAGCAACTGGCGCTGTGGACCGTGATCGAGATCAGGTGGCCGCAACTCGCCGACCATCTGCGCGCCCACCCGTCAACGATCGACGACTGGAAGAACAACAAGAACCCCTTGGCGGTCGAGGTCGACCAACTGCTTCGCGACGAAGCGGTCACGGGACTGCTGCGCGATCCCCGCTGGACCAACCTGAACAGCACCGTGATCCGAGCATGTGCCGGTGTGGTCTGATCCTCCGCCAGCCACACCCGACAACTCCGAGCTGTTCCGTACGACGATGCCTTGGCTCGGCCTCGACGACACCTACGGGTTCTACGTCGACGGAGTACCGGCCGTCACGCTGGCGATGTCGAACGTGATGTCGCTGTTCGCGATGCACAGCCGATGGACGGGCGCGCTCATCGGCCACCTGGCGGCGCTCGAGATGACCTCCACCCTGCCCAATCGTCAGTACGCCGCGGGCGCCATCCGGCTAGGCGCCTCCGAAGACGAAGCCCGCTACTTCACCGAGCACGTCGAGGCCGACGCCGTACATGAACAGATCGCCGCCCACGACCTGTGCGGAGGCTACGTGCGACAACACCCAGACGCGATCGGCGACGTACTGTTCGGTGCCCGCTGTTCACTCGCGATCGACGACCTCTTCGCCGATCACCTGCTCACCAGGTGGAACCACAGCTCCCACCTTGTGGACCAGTCGCGATCAGCTCTCCCGACCTGATCAAACGCCACGCAGCCGTCGAGGCGCCGCTGTCAGTCGGGATGGGAATGCTCATTCCTCCTCACCTCCTGGCGTGGTCCGGCGGGCAAGGTCTGCGTCGCGGATCTCGTCGGTGGTCTGGGTCAGGGTGTTGATCTGGTCGGCCAGGTCCGGGTGGGTGGTCCGGAGCGACCGGGCCGCGTCCGACAGTGGCTCGACCAGTCGTGCGGCATCGTCACTGCCGAGGACGTCCCGCACCCGATCGATCGCAGCGCGCGCGTCGCCGGAGACGGACCTGGCGGCGTCAGCGGAAAGAGCTGTGATCTGGCCGGCGAGCTGACGAAGTCTGGCTGCGTTGACGCGAGCCCAGTCGGCAACAGCACGTTCGCCGGAACGCTGATTGCGTGCCGCGTCGACGCGGTGTTCGCGAGTCGTGCCGGCGTGCTCGACGGCCCGTGGCTTGAGCCGTAGATATCGTCGCTCGGCGGCCTGCCGACTGGCGACCCCGAGCGCTGGGGCGAGCTGCGCCCACGTCAGGCCGCTCGCCCGCGCCATGTCGATGAGCATCGGCTCCCACTGGTCGAGGCTGCCGCGCAGCCGCGCCAGCGCTTCCAGGGCTGCCACCAGCTCTGACGCGTCCGCGTCGTCGAGCCGATCGGCCGTCTCGAGCAGCTTGATGCCGTCGATCAGAGCCTGCCGCTGTTCACTCCAGGCCACTTCACACCATCCGTCATCTATTGGATGACACTCCGGCTTGTCATCGATTCGATGACATGCTACAACAGTGGCGCGTGTTGACGCCACCAGAGCTGACATCAGGAGGTGTACGACGATGTTGATGCGCACGGCCCCCTTCCGCGAGCTGGACCAACTGACCCACCAGCTCCTCAACCTGCTGACCGTGAAGGCGGAGCGCCGCCCGCCGCACGTCTCCGACGACGTCGAGAGGCAGGTCGCCGAACGGTCCTTCGGGGTCTTCTCGCGACAGTTGTTCCTGGGCGAGCACAGCAGGGGAACGAAATGGCGCAGGTAGATCGCACCGGAGACATGGCCGCCGGCGGACCGCCGGAGCCGCTGCCCGCACTCGGTCCGGTCGACGTGACGCATGCCGAGGTCTTCGCCCGGCTCGCAGTCGAGATGCACGACGCCGAAGGGCTCGAGGAGACCATCGATTCAGTCGTGCAGTTCGCGCTCCAAGCGCTGGACTGCAGCTACGCCGGTGTGGCTCTTTCCACCCGTGGCCGGCCCGAGATTCCCGCTGTCACCGACCCCGTTGTCGCCGAGATCTACCAGATACAACTCGACACGGGTGACGGGCCGTTGGTCGCCACCATGCGAGACCAAGTCACCATCTCCGTCCGCGACACGACCACCGATTCACGGTGGCCGACCTGGGCCGCCAGAGTCCGCCAACTCGGCGTACGCAGCGTGCTGGATGTGCCGTTGCTGCTGGGTCCCGAGTCGTCCACGGTCGGCGTACTGGGCCTCTACAGCCGTATCCCCGACGGTTTCGGCGCGGATGACGAAGCGATCGCCCATATCCTTGCGCGGCACGCTTCAGTCGCCGTTGCGAATGCGCGGAATCTGCAGAACCTCACGGCGGCGGCCGACGCCCGCAAAGTCGTCGGCCAAGCCATGGGGATCCTGATGGAACGCTTCCAGCTCGACGCAGACCGAGCCTTCACCGTCCTCAAGCGCTACTCCCAGGACACCAACGTCAAACTCCGAGACGTCGCCCAAGAACTCATCAACACCCGCACACTCCCCCGCTAGCCCTCGACCGGCGCGTAGTAGAGGAAGTCGCTGTAGAACGAACGGCAGCAAGCGGTCGGGAGAGCAGTGCTCTTGACATAGTGCGCCGCTCGCGCTCATGCTTGCCAATGAGAGCACTGCTCTCTCACGCGTCCCCTGCTCACGGATTGGTCCACCTATGCAAAGCGCTCCCCTGGCCCCCGCCGACGGTCTCGCGGTACAGGCCGACGCCGAGCCCGTCACAAGGCGCGGCGGCGCGATCGCGATCGCCGCGGCCGGCATCGCGTTCCTGCTCTACCCGGCCATTCGCCCGTACGGCGACGAAACAACCCTCGCCGGTGCTCGCGGCATGGCCTCTGCCTCCTGGATCGCCGCCCACCTGTCCGCGATCGCCGGCTTCATCCTGCTGACCCTCGGCATCCAGGCTCTGTACGGCGTACTCCGGCCGACACCAGCCGGCAAACTCGCAGCCCGAGCGCTGCTAGCAACCTGGCTAGGCGCCGGCCTGACCCTCCCGTACTACGGCGTAGAAGTCTTCGGAGCCCACGTCATAGCCCAACACGCCCTGGACAGCCACGATGCCGGCGCCCTGGACATGATCAACGACTTCCGCTTCAACCCCGCCGCCGTCACCCTCTTCGCCGCCGGCCTCCTACTCCTCACGGTAGGCACGATCCTCGCCGCCACAGCCATCTGGCGCTCCACCCACCTCGCCCGCTGGTCGGGCATCCCCCTGGCCGCAGCCTTCACCCTGTTCATCCCCCAGTTCTTCGCCACCCCCAGCCTCCGCATCCTCCACGGCGCACTAACCCTCACCGCCTGCCTCTACCTCGCCACAGTCCTCTGGCCAAAGAAGCCTGGTGATGTCAGAGCCGAAACAGCGGAAACAGCCCCGGGCCGTGGAACGCAACCACTCGGCTGACTCCTTCGGTTGTGAGTGTCAGTACGTGCAGCGCGTGCGGGCGGGGTACGCCGTCGCTGCCGCGGGCGTACACCGCGAAGGCGGGTTGTCCGTTGGCGGAGGTGGGGACGAGCACCGCCGGTCCGATCGCTGGCATCTGTTTGGCCAGGAAGGCGAGGATCCTGTCGCGGCCTTCGAACCAGGTCACGATCGGCGGCATCTCCCATCTGGCGTCCTCGGCCAGGACCGCGACGAGTTGATCGACGTCCGCGGTTTCGAAGGCGGTTACGTAGCGGTCGAGCAAGGCCCGCTGTCGCGGCTCGGCAGGCTCGGTCAGGTCGTCGTGGCTGAGCGGGACCTGAGCTCGGGCGCGCTGGAGCGCGCTGTTGACGGCGGCTGTCGTCATCTCCAGCAGCTGCGCCACTTCGGCGGTACGCCACTGCAGCACATCGCGGAGAATCAGCACGGCTCGCTGTCGCGGCGGCAACTGCTGGAGCGCTCCCACCAGCGCGAGCCGCACAGTCTGTCGTTCCACCACGACCGTCGCCGGATCGGCCGGTGCGGCGGTGAACAGGAAGTCAGGTATCGGCTGGAGCCACGGCAGCTCCCGAGCTTGTGGGCCGAGCGCCGCATCCAAGTTTGTCTGGGGTGCGCCGAGATCCGCGGGCAGAGGCCTGCGTCTACCTTTCTCCAGCGCCTTGAAACACGCGCGGGTCGCGATGCGATACAGCCAGGTACGCATTGACGAACGTCCCTCGAACGCGCCGTAGGCACGCCACGCGTCGAGGTAAACGTCTTGCACCACCTCTTCGGCCTCGTCGACCGAGCCGAGCATGCGGTAGCAATAGGCAAGCAGCTCACGCCGGAACGGTTCGCTCAGCCTTCCGAAATCCTCGTCGCCGGCCTTGGCTTCAGTCATGACGTGCATGATCCGCCCATTCTGTGGTGGCGGGACATGCGGCTCGCCCGGTAGGTGTTGTTCAAGGTGACGTCCGCTCAGTGGATGGTGATGTCAGCCATGTCGATGGCGACGAAGGTGATCTGATCGTCGCCCATCGGGGCGTAGGCCCGTCGCGTGGTGGGGATGACGATGCCGTCCACCTCGCGGTAGTCGGTCGCGTGAAGCTGCGACTCGACCGTCTGGCCGACGATGTCGATGGTGAAGTCGTGACGGCGCAGCAAGCCGTCCGGGCCGAAGCAGAACACCTGCGTACGGGTGTGGCTCTTGATGTGATCGGGGAAGATCACTTTCAGCCGCCGCCAGGTTTCTCCGTTGACCTCGATCGCGGAGATCTCCTCGCAGACGAACCCCGGCCAGGTGAAGAGGAACGGCGTATTCAGGTACGTCCACAGTCCTTCCCCGGTGAAGTACGCGAGATGCAGGTCGTCCCACGGCGTCTCGAACTGGTGGCCGTCGAACGACCGTTCCGGGTCATCGCGCGCCTCGACCGCCGTACCGATCGGTCGTTCCAGGACGACCCGGTCGGGCTCGAAGACCGACCGTCGGTCCTGGCCGACGAAGTCCATGGTCAGCCGTTCCCGCCTGGTGTCCACCTCGAAGCGGACCTTCGTCAGCGCGTCGCCTTGTCCCTTGATCTGCCAGAAGGCGCCAGTGATGGCGGCGTCGACAGTGATCGTGTGGATCCGGCTCCACCGGTCCGCGCCACCGTGCGCGGCGACCGCGCTCGCGAGTAGATCGTTCATTTGCTGTTGCTCCTCTATCCAGGGATGTCCCGGCCACCCGAGCGGCGGCCGGGACGGTCAGGTCAGTCGACGATGATTCCGCCGGTCAGGTTGGCGACGGTTCCGGTCATCGCCGACGCCCGGTCGGAGGCGAGGAACACCGCCGCGTCCGTGAGTTCGGCCAGCGTGGTCGGGCGTTTGCGATGGGACATCGCGCCCGCGGCTGAGGTGAACTGCTCCTTGGTGATGCCGAGCGCGTCGGCGTGCAGCCCGTACACGACATCGATGACCGGTGTCTCCACCATGCCCGTCGTGCGCAGGCAGATCGTGCGAACGCCGTACTGCGCCCATTCGGCCGACAGCGCACGGTTGAGACCCTCGAGCGCCGCCCATCCGACACTCATGCCGCCCACCAGCGGAAGAGGCAGGCGGGCCGGTTCGGGTGTGTGCATCATGATCACCCCCGAACCGCGGGCGATCATGTGCCGTGCGGCAGATTTCGCGGTCACGAAATGAGCTTGGGAATAGGTCGTGATCGGGCGCAGGAAATTCTCGACCGGCAGATCGGCGAGTGGGATTCCCTGCAGTCCCCGCGGTGAGATTCCGATCGCGTTGAACGAGACGTCGATGCTGCCCGCGTCGTGGACGACGGCGTCCAGGTGCTCGGTCACCGCCTTCTCGTCCCCGGCGTCCACGATCGCCGTCTCGGCTTTGCCGCCGGCAGCGACAATCTCCTTGGCGACCGCGTCGATGACGCCGAGATCGCGCCCGGTCAGAAACACCCTGGCACCTTCGTGGGCAAAACCCCGGGCCACCGCACTGCCAACCGCGCCGCCTGCACCGTAAACGACGACGTTCTTGTCCTCCAGCAACATAACCTTCTCTTTCCTGTTGTTCACGCCAACACATGAAGTCCGTGGCAGGTGAGCTCCACCCCGGCGTCCGCGGTGGGCAATGCCGACGACGTCGTGACATCGGCCGACCGGAAGCCGCGACCCGCGCCGCTGACCACCGTCGTCTGCGACTGGTGCGATGAACTCATGCCTATACAGAGGCAAGCCCACCGCAAAACTCATCGCTACGACTCGTCCCGGTTTGCCGACACGGATCGTCGAGCAACTCCAGCGCCTGCACGCCATGCTTGGCGGCGCCGCCCGCACAGACCGCCGCGACGACCATCGCGACACGCTGCCGTCGCAGAACAACCCGGCCAGCACCCATCAGTCGGACGCGGACCAGATCCAGCACTGACGCGATGGCGGCGACCGGGTTGGTGAATGCGTCGATCTCGTCGTCAATCAAACGCTGCAACGCCGATGCGTGTGTCCGCCGTGGTCTTGCCCTTCCTGGGCAACAGGGGTCTGATGAAGTGTTGACCCCGATTCAGGCGCAAGGAATGAGTCCTTGTGGCTCGGGGTGGGGGCGGGACTATGTTCATACGTTCGTCGAAGGCAGCGATATTCCTCGCGATGGTCTTGGTGGCTGTCGCCGTTCCGGTGCCGGCTCACGCTACATTTCCCGGCAGAAATGGGCTGATCGCTTTCACAGCGGGCACAGACGCCGGCAGCCAGCTGTTCACGGTACGGCCGGACGGCACACACCTTCGCCAGATCACGCACGTGGACGGTGACGCCGTCAACGTCGACTGGGCGCCGGACGGCCGCCACATCGTGTTCAGCGTCGGCAGCGAGGACGCAGTCCGGATTGCTATCGCCCGACCGGACGGATCCCGGCTCCGAATGCTGCCGCAGCCGGACGGCGTCCTCGACGACCAGCCGTCATACTCACCCGACGGAAAGACCATCTACTTCGAGCGGTTCACGATCGCAACCAACGACGACGCGATCTGGCGCATGTCGAGCGACGGCAACCACCAGCGTCGAGTACTCGGCCCGTTCCCCAACGGCTTCGTGACCGACCCCAACGTGTCGCCCGACGGCAAGACCCTCAGCTTCCAAGGCTTCGACGGCTCGGTGACGGGTCCGCCGCCCAATCTCGAGCCGGCACGGGGCCTGTTCACGGCCGATGTCGACGGTCGTCATATCACGCAGATTCGTCCGTACACCGCCGATGAGACGATCAAGGCGGACTGGGCCCCGAACGGTCGCCGGATCGGGGTGACCGAGAACGCGAACTCCTTCCATCCCGAGGACTCGGCGAACATTGTGACGATGCGACCGGATGGCTCGGCCGTCCGAGAAGTCACTCACTTCCACGACGGCGAGACGAATGCTTTCCTCGGGTCGTATTCGCCAGATGGTCAGTGGCTCGTCTTCAGACTAGAGATCGGCGGACTGTTCGGCCTCTATCGCATGCATCCCGACGGAAGCCACCGGACGGCGATCTTGAAACCCTCAGCGTTCCGCCCGTCTCTCATCGACTGGGGCTCAGACAACCACACATGACCTCCCGCCAAGACCGACAGGTGCGGCCGGCGGCGCTTCTCCTCCGGCAACGCCTCGATCAGGTCGCGCTCCCAGCATCAGCGTGCGAGTCCTGCCGGCCCGGGGAGGGTGACGGTGAGGGTTGCGCCGCCGGGTGGGGAGGTGTCGATGGTGATTGTGCCGCCGTGGGTGTGGGCGATCTTGGCGGCGATTGCGAGGCCGAGGCCGGCGCCGCCGGAGTCGCGGGTGCGGGCCGGGTCGAGGCGGACGAAGCGGTCGAAGACTCGTGATCTGTCCGCGGGCGCGATGCCGGGTCCGTCGTCGGCGACTGTCAGCAGGACACCGCCTGCGGACTCCGACAGGGAGAAGGTGACGAGGCTCCGGGCATGTCGGGCCGCGTTGTCGGCGAGGTTGCTGACCATCCGTGCGAGCGCGGCCCTGTCGCCACGGACCTGCCCCGCCGAGACGGCTGAGGTCTCGATGGTCAGATTCGTTGCCTCACGCAACTTCCTGGCCGCGGCGAACACCACATCATCGAGGTCGACCGGTGTGTCCGGACGTGCGGCCGGCTCCTCGTCGGCCCGGGCGAGCAGGAGGAGGTCGTCCACCAGAGACTGCATCCTCAGATCCTCGGCCAGCACCGTCGCGGCCAGGTCGGTGACGCACGTACGGTCGGGATACGCCCGTGCGACCTCGGCGTGCTGCCGGATCGTCGCGATCGGCGACCGCAACTCGTGCGAAGCATCCGAGACGAACTGCAAATGGCTCTCATGCGAGCGCTGCAGCCGGTCCAGCATCCGGTTCATCGTCGTTGCCAGGCGTCCGACCTCATCCCTGCGCGCGGCGGGAACGCGTCGATGGAGCTCGGCCGCCGTGATCTCGTCGACCTCGCGCCGGATCGCGGTGACCGGCGCCAGCATCCGACCAGTCACGAGCCACGTCACCCCTCCAACCACTCCCATCATCAATGGCACGCCGACAACGAGCACACGCCGTACGAACCGCGTCGAGTCCAGTACGTCGACCAGCGGCCGCCCCACGATCACCTCCCCCGCACCGTATGGGGCCGAGGCGAAGACGAAATCCTCGGTGTAGCCCGGAGGCTCGACAGCAACGCAACCGCTACCTGGCGACGCAATACGCCCACCTGCGTCGGCAGGATCGACCCATTGGATCAGCTCGGTGGCCGTCGACGTCTGCCGATCGTTGCCCGCGGCAAGTTGTTCGGCACGTTCGCGGGAGTCCTGGCAGACCTGGCCGGTGAGTACGTTCCCCAGCAGCGCGACGAGCACCAGAGCCCCGCCCACCAAGGCGATCCCGACGACGAGAACCGCCGCCAGCGTCACCCGTATCCGCATCACGCCACCTCGCCGTCACTCGATCATGCGGTAGCCGGCTCCGCGCAACGTCGTGATGCAGTCGCTCCCGAGCTTGCTGCGCAACCGGCGGATGTACACCTCGACGATGTTCGGATCGCCCTCGAAGTCGTAGTCCCAGACGTGATCCAGGATCGTTCGCTTCGAGACGACCTGCCCTCGTCGACGGATCAGGAATTCCAGTAGTTCCAGCTCTCGCGCCGTGAGCACCAACTCGGTGTCTCCTCGCCACGCTCGCCGAGCGGCCGGGTCCATGCGCAGGTCACCGGCTTCAAGTACGCACGGACGCTCCGGCGTGCCTCGCCGTACGAGAGCACGCAGACGGGCGACGAGGACGTCGTACGAGAACGGCTTCGTCAGGTAGTCGTCGGCGCCGGTGTCCAGCGCCCGGACCAGGTCGGCGTCGGCATCCCTTGCCGTGAGCATCAAGATCGGTGTCCAGACGCCCTCGCCGCGCAACGTCGCGCAGATCTCGAAGCCGTCGACCTGCGGCAGCATGATGTCGAGCAACATGACGTCGTACGTCTGCTCGCGGGCCAGCCACAGTCCGTCCGTGCCGGTCAGTGCGACGTCGACCGCATAGCCCTCGGCCTCCAGACCGTTCCGGACACCCACGGCCAGGCGGAGCTCGTCCTCGACCACCAGTGCGCGCATCTGCCACCTCCCGGCGACTGTCCTCCATTGTCGCTGAATCCTGGCTGAATCCCACGTTCAGCAAGGATTCAGCCGTACGCACCTACCGTCGTTCCGTGGCCACCATCGAGGCAAGCGGTCTGTGCAAGCGCTACGGCGCGCGCGACGCTCTCGACGGCCTCACATTCACGGCGGACGCCGGCGAGGTCATCGGTCTCCTCGGGCCCAACGGGGCCGGCAAGACCACCGCGATCCGGCTGCTGACCACAATCCTTGAGCCAACCAGCGGCACGTTCACCGTCGCCGGCATCCGCGGCGATCAGCCACGTCGGATCAGGCAACGCATCGGCGTACTGCCCGAGAGCGCCGGCTATCCGGCCCGCCAGTCAGCGGCCGAATACCTTCGGTACGCCGCGCGGCTGTTCGGTCAAAGCAAGCGCGATGCGCAAGCCGCAGCTGAGCGGCTACTGGCCGATGTCGGCCTGAGCGAACGCGCCGGCGCACGGATCGCGACGTACAGCCGAGGCATGAAACAGCGTCTTGGCATCGCGAGAGCGCTGGTCAACGAACCAGCAGTGGTGTTCCTCGACGAACCGACACTTGGCCTCGACCCAGCTGGTCAGAGCGAGATCCTGGCCACCATCTCGGACGTCGCCCGGCGACGCGGCGCAACCGTCGTACTGTCGACTCACACTCTGACCGAGGTCGAGCAAGTGTGCGACAACCTCCTCATCCTCGACCGCGGCAAGCTCCGGGCCGCAGGACCGATCGCCGAGATCGTCGCCGGAGCCGGCAGTCTGAGTACTGCGTTCCTCGACCTCACCGGGCAGGACAGCCATGACTAGCTGGAACGTCGTCGCAACACAGGAGAGCCGCGACCTCTGGATCGGCGGGCGCGGCCCGGTGCTGATCTTCGGTTACAGCATCTTGCTCAGCGCAATCACCTACCTGGCCGCCACCAACCGGGCGATGAACTTCCTCGAGCCGCGCGAAGCCGTGAACCTCACGGTCCAGGTCGCGCTGGCCGTCGGCGTCCTCCTCACGGTCGCGATCAGCGCCGACACGATCAGCGGTGAGCGCGAACGTGGCACGCTGGAGGCTCTCCTGCTCACACCGGCGCCGCGGCGCGCAATCGTCATCGGCAAACTCGCTGCCGCCGCGACGATCTGGCTGGCCTGCCTGATCGTCGCGATCCCGTACCTGTGGGTGCTTGGGCGCGGCGTCTCCGGCGCGGGCCAGGCCGCTGTCCTGACACTGGTGGTCGGCACGCTCGTGGCTGTCGGGCTCGGAGGTCTCGGGATGATCTTCAGCGGTTGGTCGAACTCCAACCGGACCAGCCTTGCGAGCGGATTGCTGCTGCTTCTCGTACTGTTCGCGCCGACCCAGCTCCCGGCCCTGCCGAAGACAGGCTTCGGCCAGCTACTGACCCGGATCAATCCGATCGGATCGGCCCTGCACTACATCTCACAGGTCCTGGTCGCCCGCCGCAGCTGGACCCAGGACCTCGGTTACCTGATCTCACCGCTGGTCATCGCCGTGGCCGCGGTCGGGGTCCTACTCATTGCGGCTCCGCGACTCGTCCGGCTGACTGCGGGGACACGATGAACCTCCTGAGCCTGATCGCACCCCTCCTGCTCGCCGACCCGACGATCACCATGGACCACGACCAACTGACCGCTCAGATCGGCCAGACCCTCACCGTCGAGTCGGTCGTCAACAACTCCGGCCCTGGCGTCGTGCACCTCAACGTCGTCAGCCTTGACGGTGTCTACGTCGATCTCGAGGACTGGAGCCAGGACGTGACACAACCAGTCTCCGGCGGTAGTCAGAGCTCCTTGGACTGGGAGTTCCAGGCAGTCAACCCAGGGCATTTCGCGGTGTACGTCGTACTCATCCCGAAGAACGGCGCCCTCGTCGCAGGGCCGCCCGTCGCAATCACCGTCACACCACGCCAGACCCTCGACACCGGCGGCGCGCTACCTGTCGCCATCGCCGTACCAACCCTCCTCGGCGCAGCCGCGCTCATCACCCGCCTGAAGACCCGCTGACCCTCTCGCCTGATGCAAGCTTCAGAGGCTCAGGTGGGTTATGAACTGGTATCGATCACCGCGGTACGCCGCGCGGGTGAACTCGAACCTGCGGCCGTTCTGGTCCCGGGTGGTCCGCTCCACGACCAGAATCGGAGCTTCCAGGGCGACGCCGAGCAGGGCCGACTCGGTTGCGTCGGCCGCTGCTGCCGCGTGGGTCTGTTCGGCGTCGGTCGGGATCACGCCGTACTGCGCTTCGAGCAACGCGTAGAACGATTTCTGCTCGATGGCCCGCACGTCGAAGTCGGCCACGATTTCCTGCAGTACGTGGATGGTCTCCACACAGATCGGGTCGTCGTTGACGAAGCGCTGCCGGGCGATCCGCAGTACGGGTGTGTTCGGTGTGACCCCGAGCCGGCTGCCGATCAAGGTGCCGGCCGGGATCGTGGCGTGGCTGAGAACCCTGCTGGTCCAGGTCCCGGGTGCTGTCGGGTACGTCGCTCCGTGGGTGCCGCTGATCTGTTGAGCGACCTTGGGGCTACCGACGAACATGCCGCGGCCGTGCTCGCGAACCAGCCGGCCGTCGCGAACCAGATCGTCGACCACTGCTCGGAGCGTGGGCCGGGAGATCTCGAGCTCGGCAGACAGTTGGCGCTCGGACGGGATCGGCTGGCCGACCGCTCGTGACTCGACCAGCCCCAGCAGGTGCTCGCGCGCCCGATCTCGCTTTCGCAGGCTGCCTGCCACGAGGACCCTCCTTGATTCTGCCGGAAGGTTTCGAATGGTACGCCGCAGCAGATCAATGCTCCGGCGGCTGGTAGTTCTCGCAGCTGCCGGCGTTGCTCAAGGAGTCCTCGTAGGTGGTGGAGTGCTTGCGGTACTTCGCCACGCTGGCGTCAGCCTGTGTGGGCGAGACGGTGTCGTTCTTGGCGTAGTACGCCCAGTCGACCTGCTCGCGGTACTCACTCGTCGACGTGCCCTGGTGCCCGTCCAGATCGATGAACCACAGGTTCCAGTTCATGCTCATGTCCTGCCTCGGCAGAACAGTGTTGCCGTCCTGGTCGACGGTGTGGTCGGCCGTGAGCTTGCCGTCGATGTAGTACCGCGCGTGGCCGTTGCCGACCTGCGTGACATAGGTGTGCCAGCCGTCGAGCGACCTGTCCTGGCGGCTCTCCGCGGTTCGTGCGTCCCACGGGTCCTCTCGGAAGGTGTGCCAGCTCGTCTGGAAGTTGACGGGGCCGGCCTCGCCCCAACCTCCGTTCGGCAGGTACTCGGTGAAGTCGAGCTCGCTGTAGATCGGGTCGTAGTCGAACTTCGTCGGGCCGATGGCGAACGCGGTCTCGTTGATGTGGTCGCCGTCGGTCCCGGTGGCCGGTTTGTCGGCGTACCGGACGCGGGTCGCGTAGGTTCCGTTCCGCAGATTCATGGTTGTCCGGCGGAGCTCGGCGTTCGTCGTACCGGAGACCGCGCCGTTGGTCGTCGCCCGGAGCTGAGCAACCTTCTGGCCGCCGGTGGTGACGAACGAGACGTTGCTTGCCGGCCAGGCAGTGCCCGGCACACCTGGCCCACCCATTTCACTGCGCGCATTCCAGCCGTGGGCGGCGAGAGCAGGATCGGTGGCCGCGTTGTACTGGAAGTCGTCGAACAGTACGCCGCATTTGCCTGACGTGCGGTCGGCCTGATCGGTCGAGCCGACGGCGGCCGAGGCGCCGCTCACCACCGAGGCGATCGACGCGGCGGCGGCGAGGAAGATGGTCGTTCGCTGACGTGGCATGGCTCTTCGGGTCTCCTTCGGCAGGGACGGGCGGAAGCCGATCAGGGTCGAGCATGAATGCCACCGGAGTGAACTGCAAGAGTTCCACCGGACTTTTCGAACGGACGCAACATAAGCAGTATTGGCGGAGAATCACTGGTAAATACCAACAATTGATGTCCGCAACTTGTGACGCCCAGATGGTATTTACCACTGACCCACCGGAGCGCCGCCAGATCACTCGCCGCGGATGAGGTGGGAGGGCTCGGACTGGCCAAGACTGGGCCGGCCAGGGTAGCCCGGCCTCGTATCGGACATGCCGTCCGGCGACTGCGCCGGGCCGTGTCGTGGGTTGCCGGCGTGAGAGATCCGTTCCCGTCAGGAGGATGATCGCCGATGACAGCCGAAGCCCCGTCCCGACCGGGTATCCAGGTCGGGCCGACGAGTGAGTTCAGTCTGTTCTTCCGGGTGAAGCCCGGGCACGGCGAAGCATTGCGGGAGAGCCTGCGGGCGTTGCAGGCGTCCCCCGGCTACCGGCCAGGCGACTACGACCTGCCGATCGGGTCCATCCACGAGGCGCGTTTCGTACCGTTCGACAACGACACCCGGCTCCTGTTCGCCACCAGCTTCGACGGCCCCTGGGACGCCTACATGCTGGACTTCGCGTCCAAGCCGCTGAAGCTGTTCGACGCCATCTTCCAGCACGTCGAGGGCTACGAAGGACTACCCGACCTGGAGGCGGTCAAGAACTTCATCCTGTCGGCGCAGCTCACCGCCGCCGCCTACTCGCGCAACTACGGCAGGACGGTCAAGGAGATCCGCAAGGCCGAGCGCGTGAACCAGGCGTTCCAGCAGGTCCTGGACAACCCGGAGGCCGGCGAGCTGCTCCAGGCGCCTGCGTTCGCGCCGTTGCTCGCCGAGGCGGCTGACTGAGCGTGGACCGTCGAGGAGAGTTGCATGTCTGACCACATCTCGGGCCCGCGTGCGCTCGCCGAGCCCATCGCCGACATCACCGATGTCTTCGCGTTTCCCAGCCCGGAGACACCGGGGGCTCTGGCCCTGGTCCTCAACACGCTCCCGTTCGCACCGCCCGACGGCCGCTTCTCGGACGGGCTGATCTACCGGTTCCGGCTCCGGCAGCTCACGCGGTACGACGGACCGCCCGGATCGGCGCCGTTCGAGGTGGGCGCCGAGGAGCTGGTGTTCGATTGCGTCTTCTCCGACCAGGAACCCGAGGCCGGCCCGCAGTCCGGTTTCTGCCGCACACCGGCCGGCGACGAGGTCACCTTCGGAGTCGGTGACCCCGAGGGGGGCAAGGGCGCGGGGACCCGCGTGTTCGCCGGCCCTCGCTGGGACCCGTTCATCCTCGACGCCCCGGCGGCGCTGAAGACGGTCGCAACCGGCAAGCTCGCGTTCACCGACCCATCGGAGATCTTCCTGGACGGCAAGAACGTGCTGAGCATCGTCGTCGAACTCGACTGTGCGCAGTTGCTCGGCCGCGACGACGGCCTGGTCGGTCTGGTCGCCGAGACCCTGACCCGGGGCCGGCTCAACGTCCGGATCGAGCGGACCGGCCGGCCCGAGGTCAAGAACCTGCTGCTGGCACCGAAGCAGTTCGACCCGGTCAATCGGGACCTGGAGATCCGCGACCTCTACAACATGGAGGACGGGTTCCACCTGGCCGACGGCTATCTCGGCGCCTACCGGGCGCGGCTGAACGCGAACCTCGCGTTCTGGGACGGCTTGGACGGCACCGTCGACTGGCCCGCCGATGAGCACGGCGACCATCCGCTGACCAAGCTGGTGCTCGCCGACCAGCTCGCGATCGACATCGGCAAGCCGTACCAGGAGCGCGGGTCCTTCCTGGAGATCGAGCGGGCTGTCTTGGCGGGGCAGGAACACAAGACCTGCGGCGGAAGAGCGCTGAACGACGACGCGATGGACACCTTCTTCACCCTGTTCGTCAACGCCGGCAATGGGCCAGTGATCCGAGACGGTGTCGACCACTGCTCGCGGCCGGCGTCACGCGTGTTCCCGTATCTCTCCCCCGCGAATCCCTCGCCGCCTCAGCCACCCGTACACGTGTAGGCGGCCATGACTGACGCACTCGAGCTCGACGACATCCAGGCCGGCGCTCTGCAGGCGCGACCGTCGCCGTACGTCGGCACGTATGTCCTGCTGCGGGTCAACGACGCGCAGGACGGCCGTGACCTGATCCGCCGGCTGACCCCGCTGCTCTCGCCGGCCCGCGCCGTCCAGGACCGTACGCCGTCCGCATGGATGACGATCGCCTTCACCTACGAAGGACTGAAGGCACTCGGCGTGCCGCAGGAGTCGCTCGACAGCTTCACCCCCGAGTTCCGGCAGGGCATGGCGGCCCGCGCGGCCGTGCTCGGCGACGTCGGTGCGAGCGACCCCGAGCACTGGGAGGACCCTCTCGGCAGCCCGGACGTGCACATCGCGCTCGCCACGCTCGCTCCGGACCAGGCGAGTCTCGACGAGTTGGTGGAGCGGGCACACCGCGTCCAGCACGAGTTCCCGGGGGTGGAAGTGATCTGGCGGCAGGACTGCTACCAGCTCTCTACCGGCCGCACCTCGTTCGGATTCAAGGACGGGATCGGACAGCCGGCCGTGGAGGGAGTCGCGCCACCATCGCCGAACGGGGGCGAGCCACCGATCAAGGCGGGCGAGTTCGTCCTCGGTTACCCGGACGAGACCGGCGGCCTGCCGCCGATGCCCACGCCCGACGTCCTCGGCCGCAACGGCACGTACGTCGTGTTCCGCAAGCTGCACACCCGCGTCGCCGCCTACCGCCGTTATCTGCGCGAACACGCCGCGAACCGGAGAGAGGAGGCGCTGCTCGGGGCGAAGATGGTCGGCCGCTGGCAGTCCGGGGCGCCACTCGCTCTTGCCCCGGATCATGACGATGCGGAACTCGGTGCGGACCCGAAGCGCAACAACGACTTCCTGTACGGCGACGATCCGCGGGGGCTCAAGTGCCCGGCCGGAGCACATGCCCGGCGTGCCAATCCCCGCGACTCGCTCGACCGCGACTCCGTCGACGTACGGCTGCATCACATGATCCGGCGCGGCACCAGCTACGGCCCGGTTCTGCCCGACGGCGTGCTCGACGACGACGGGGCGGACCGGGGCATCATCTTCGTCTTCGCCGGTTCGCATCCGGGGCGGCAGTTCGAGTTCGTCAAGACGCAGTGGCTCAACGACGGCATCTTCATCGGCGCCCCGCAGGAAAGTGACCCGCTGGTCGGCCCCCAGAACGGATCCGGAACCTTCACCGTTCCCCGGCGCCCGATCCGCCGCCGTCTGCAGGACGTGCCGCCGTTCGTGGTCACCCGCGGCGGCGAGTACTGCTTCGCTCCCGGCCTCCGCGGGCTGCGCTGGCTGGCCGATCTGACTGAGGAGAGCCGATGACCCAAACAACCGGAACGGATCGCTGGAAGGCCCTGGACTTCGGTCCGCCCGCACCCGACGACGCCGACCCGGCCGAGTCGGTGCTGCTGGACTACCTGTCCGCGGGCGCCGTCGCGGTCATCACTCTGAACCGGCCGCAGGCCGACAACGCGATCACCACCGAGATGGGTGCCCGGCTCACCGAGGTACTGGAAACCATCGCGGTGGAGCCGGCCGTCCGCGTCGCCATCATCACCGGCGCCGGGACCCGCGCGTTCTCGGTCGGCAGCGACCTGCGTCAGCGCAAGAGCATGACCAAGCAGCAGTGGTTGCGCCAGCGGCAGGACTTCGACCGTACGCTCTATACCCTGCGTCAGCTGCGCAAGCCGATCTTTGCCGCGGTCAACGGGATCGCGTACGGCGGCGGTTCCGAGATCGCGCAGAGCACAGACTTCATCCTCGCCGCCGACAACGCCGTCTTCGGCCAGCCCGAGGCGATGATCGGGCTGTCAGCCGGCGGCGGTTCGCCGGTCCTGCTCCCCCGGGTCCTGCCACCCGGCAAAGCCCTGCAGATGCTGATGACCGGTGACCCGATCACCGCCCAGGAGGCGTACCGCCTGGGCATGGTCAACGAGCTCCACTCCCCCGACGAACTGATGCCGGCGGCCCACCGCGTCGCCGCGAAGATCGCCGGTAATTCGCCGACGGCCGTACAGGCGGTCAAGCGGGCGGTCCAGCTGGGCGCCGGCCAGCCTCTCGAGCAGGCGATCTCGATCATGATGGAGGCCCACTGGCGCTCCGCGGTGCACCCGGACCGGGTCGAGGGAATCAACGCCTTCAACGACAACCGGGACCCGCACTTTCAGGACTCTGACTACTGATCCACCGAGGAGTGCTTGCCATGTCCGTCACCATCAGCGATGCGATCGTCGCGAACCGGGCCGCGTTGGCCATGATCAAGGAGGAGCCGTTCAACGCCGAGGCGCCGCACGCGGCCCTCCGCGATCACATCACCTCGACCGATGAGCATTACGTCCGCAGCAACTTCGCATTGCCGGACCACGACGGAGCCCTGCACGTGGGCGGTGCGGTCGCTACCCCCCTCGCGCTCACGCTCGATGACCTGCGGGCGTTGCCGGCCGTGGAACACGCGGTCACGCTGGAGTGCGCCGGCAACGGTCGCCTCGACACCAAGCCATTGCCGACCGGGGAGCCGTGGGGCGGCTACGCGGTGTCGACCGCACACTGGAAGGGCGCCCGCCTCACCGACGTACTGGCGCAGGCACAGCCCGGGGCGGACGGCGTCGAGCTCCGCTGCACAGGCGCCGACCACGGCAAGTACCACCTCAGCTCGGTGCTCGAGGACGTCGACGACCTGACCTTCGTACGCTCGCTACCGCTGGCGCACGCGGCCGATCCGGCCGCCGAGATCCTCATCGCCTACGAGATGAACGGCGAACCCTTGCGGCCCGACCACGGCGCGCCGTTCCGTCTGCTGGTGCCGCACTGGTACGCGGTCGCGTCGGTGAAGTGGCTGAGCCGGCTCGACGTGCTCACCGAGCCGTTCCACGGCGAGTTCCAGACCGGCCATTACATCTACCAGTGGGCGGACCGTCCGTTCGAGCCGGTCACCCACATGCGGGTGCGGGCCCGGATCACGGATCCTGCGCCGGCAAGCACAATCCCCGCCGGCACGTACACGATCCGCGGCAAGGCCTGGTCCGGTGACGGCGCGATCACCGAGGTCGGGCTGAGCTTCGTCGGTGAGAGCGAGTGGAGCCCCGCGGTGGTCGAGCCGCCCCGGACCCCCTACGAGTGGCAGGACTGGAGCTACACGTGGGAGGCCACGCGCGGCCGGCACAGCCTGCGGGCGCGTGCCACCGACGCGGCCGGCAACGTCCAGCCGGATGTGCCCCCGTGGAACCGGATCGGCTACGGCAACAACGCCGTCGAGGTCTCGTACGTCGACGTACGCTGACGTTCCCTGACCGGATACCCCGGACTCAGGCGGGTGCGGGGTTCGCGGGCGCGGCGGGCCAGTTGTGTTCACGGCGGTGCAGGAAACCGGCCACAACGAAGACAACGCCCCAGCACAACGCGATCAGACCGAGCCAGACCGCGATGCCGACCGCACCGCGGCCGGGGTTGGCGACGAAGAACACGCCCAGGAGGATCGACAGCGCGGCGCCCAGGAGGAGGAGCCAGCGGGGTGAGAGTCGGTAGCTGCTGAACGCCGTGAACGCCTCGAACACCCCACGGACAATGAGCCAGATGCCGAAGATCCAGGTCAGCGTCTGCGCCGTCACGCCCGGACTGAAGATCGCGAAGAACGCCACGACCAGCGCGATCACACCCAGTAGCGCACGCCCCACCCGGCTGCCCTGACCACCGGGTCGAATCGCCTGCACCAGCAGGCTGATGCCTTCCAGCAATGCCCAGAATCCCCACAGCAGCATCAGGGCGAGCCCGGTCTCGATCGGCCAGACGATCGCTACGATCCCGAACACGATGCCGACCGCTCCGCGGACCACCATCATCTTCCAGCTCGACGTGAACAGCTCCCGATCCATGTCCAGACCTCCCCGGCCGGCGCACACGACAAGTTGTGCGATCAGGCTCATCATGGTCCGGATCGAGGCGCGGAAGATCATCCCCGCGAGGTGAGGTCGCCCCGGCCGCGAGACGCCAGGGTTTGATCACGCGCGTTTCGCGTACCGGAGAAAGGACGCTGCAATGAGTTTCTGGGACATTGTGTGGTTCATCATCATCAGCTTCGCGTTCGTCGCGTACCTGATGATGCTGTTCTCGATCATCACGGACCTGTTCCGCGACAGCGAGACCTCAGGATGGGTCAAAGCCATCTGGCTTGTCGCCCTTCTCTTCTTCCCCTTCCTCACCGCGCTGATCTATGTCATCGCTCGCGGCAGGGGTATGGCCGCGCGGCACGCTACCGGCCTCGCCGCCGCCCAGCGCCAGCAGGAGGACTACATCAAGCAGGTCGCGGGCTCGGCCAGCCCGACCGACCAGATCGCCCAGGCCAGTTCGCTGCTCGACAACGGCAAGATCTCGCAGGCCGAGTTCGACGCCCTGAAGGCGAAGGCGCTCGCGGCCTGATCGGTCGCCGACAGCCACCTGCCTGCTCGTGCCCTGCCGGCGACGGCCGTCCGGGCGAGCAGGCAGGTCCGAGCTACAGTCCGCTCTCGGCGTCCAGGCGGCCGCTCTTGACGGCGTCCATGAACACCCGGTAGTCGCGCTCGTTCTGGTCGGCGTACGCCTCGGCGTACTCGGCCATCGCCTCGGGGAAGGCGTCGTCGCTGTTCAGGTACGTCGCCAGCGCGATCCGGTCACCGGATCGCGCGTGGGCCCTGGCCAGCGTCCAGCTGCACAGCTGGCCGTACATCGTCATACTGCGCGGGTCCATCTTCTCCACCGCGGCCGAAGCCTTCATGTCCCGCAACTGCCGGACGTAGAAGTCGCGGGTCCGGCCGTCGATCCCCGCGACCCGCTGCCAGCCGAGGAAGATGTCATTGGCTGCCTGCATGAGACCTTGCCCCACCACCACGCGCTCGCCCTCGTTGCGGGGAGCGGATCGCTGCCTGAGCACGGTGGGCACCATGGTCTTCAGCACCGAGGGCTCGGCCTCCTTGACCTGGAGGAGAAGCGCATCACCGTCGTCCCTACCGCGCAGCAGCACGATCCAGCATCGCGTGCCGACGCTGCTCACCCCGACCACCTTGCGGGCCATGTCGACGAACTCGAACTGGTCGAACAGGTCCCGTCGCTCGGGCGGCAACGACCGGCGGTAGAGGGTCAGCAGCTCCTTGACCCCGTTCTCGAGCTCATCCCGGTCGGTGTCGGGCAGGCACTCGGCGATCGGAACCATCAACGGCGGGTATGCCTTGAGCCGGACGCCGTCATCGGTCATCTCGGTGAGCTTCGCGGACGTCTTGAGGCTCCCGGTGCCGCGTGCCTTCAGCAAGGTCTCGTCGACATTCATGCGTCGGCTCGAGGACAGCTTGCTACGCAGCGCCGCCTCTACCTCGTCGATGTCGGCACGGGCGTACCAGACGTCCAGAGCTCGCATGGTTCCGAACTCGGCACTGGCATCGCGATAGCGCCGGATGCTCTCCAGGACGCACTTGCGGCGCTCCTTGCGCGAGAACCCGTTACCCCGGCCGGCCACCGCCAGGCTCGCGGCAAGACGTTTGACGTCCCACTCCCACGGACCGGCGATGGTCTCGTCGAAGTCATTGATGTCGAAGAGCAGTCGCCGTTCGGGAGACACGGAGACTCCGAAGTTCGACAGGTGGGCGTCACCGCACAGCTGCGCGCCGAGACCCGAGACCGGTGCCGCGCCGAGGTCGGTGGCCATCCCGAGGGGGTTGCCCCGGAAGAAGGCGAGGGGCGACATCGTCATCCTGCCGTGCCGCACCGGCACAAGTTCGGCAATGCGGGACCGGGCCTGCCGCTCGAGCAAGGTGACCGGATCCGGACGGTTCGAGGGCAGGACCAACTCTGCCTGCTCGCGCGGCGGCAGCGCTGCCCGCGCTGCGAGTCCCAGGCGGGCCCGGTCGGCCGGAGCGAGACGACGGGACGCGTACGCCGGTCGTCCGTCGGGGCGAGCCGATCTCGGTATGGGTGAGGCCTTGCCTGACTCCACCATCGTGATAGGTGCACTCATGCGCCTCTTCCCCTCCGGACATGGTCACGCCAGGTCAGCAGACTCTGATCCCCACCGTCCCAGCCAACACCAGGGGTTATTTGGCGGGCATCACCCCCGCCGGATGAACCGGCCGAGGTCGGTTCGGGCTTCACTGACGTTGTGAGAGACAGCGAGGCCGGTTACGCCCAGCTCCCTCCGAGGACCCGCCGCCGAGTCGCCGTGGCGTCGCTGCTGCGTTCTCTGCTGGTGTCGTTGGTCATCTGCGCGGGCTATTTCCTCCTGCCTTTGCGCCTGGACGGCTCGGTGGCCGTACTGGGCCTGGTCGGCGGGCTGATCTTCGTGGGAATCCTGCTGGCATGGCAGATCCGTGAGATCGCCCGCTCGCCCTATCCCCGGCTCAGGGCGGTCGGGGCGCTGGCGACGTCGGTGCCGCTGTTCCTCGCGGTCTTCGCGACGACCTACTTCCTGATGGGACGCGCTCAGCCCGCGAACTTCAATGAACCGTTGACCCGGCTCGATGCGGCGTACTTCACCGTGACCGTCTTCGCGACGGTCGGCTTCGGCGACATCGTGGCCGTGTCACAATCCGCCCGCGCGGTTGCGACCGCGCAGATGATCGGTGATCTCATCATCGTCGGTCTCGTCGCTCGCACACTCATCGGTGCCGTCCAGCACAGTCTCCGTCATCGGGAGTAAGTCGAGTCCTTCCGGCGCACCATGCGGAAGGAGTTCACCAACCCGGCAAGACCGGCGAGAATCGGAATCCCCAGCGCCACTTGAAGGGCGATCGGCCTGGCGTCGGTATTGATGCGGATGATCTCGTCCCGGATCGGCTGCGGTTGCTTGGCGAGCGCTTGCTCGAGCTCGGTGTTGCTCATCACCTCGGCATCGTCCTCCAGCGCTTGAGCGACCTGCTCCTGCTGCCCCGGCGGGAGGACTGTGCTCGAGTCCGCCAGGTTCGTGAAGGTGAACGACAGCGTGGCCAGCATGATGGCACCGGCGAATGCCAGCCCGAACGAGAGTCCGAACGATCCCGCCGCCGAGTTCACGCCCGCCGCCTCGCTGACCCGCTCCTCCGAGATCGGCCCCAGCGTGTAGTTGTTGAGCTGCGACACCAGCAGCCCCAGCCCCACGCCGGCAATGATCAGCGGACCGATCAGGCTCCAGCCGGAGTCCGCGCGGGGCACGATCGGGATCAGCAGCAGCAGACCTACCGTCAAGGACGTGAATCCCCACCTGATGATGCTGCTCGGGCGTCGCCCGCCCGCCTTCTTCTCGGCCAGGATCGCCGTCCCGAACATGCTGAGCGAGAGCGGAGCCAGCGACAGGCCCGCCTGCATCGCGTTGTACTCCAGGACCATCTGCAGATAGATCGGCAGCACGATCATCGTGCCGCCCAGCGCGATCTGCTGCAGCATCTGCCCGGAGATACCGAGCCGGTAGACAACGGAGCTGAACAGACCCGGGTCGAGGAGCGTCGGCTTGCCCTGCCGCTTGCGTCGCACCAGCCAGTAGACGAGCGCCGTGAGGGCGATCGCGCCCGTGGCCATGATCAGGCCCACGAACTCCCCGCCTTCCTGCCACACCAGGATGCCCAGCACGATGCCCCCCATGCCCAGCACCGACAGGATGGCACCGACCACATCCACTCGCCGGGATCCGGTGTACGGCACGTCGTGAACGAGATGCTGGCCGCTGACAACGACGGCGATCACCACAACCTCGAGCAAGAACCCTATTCGCCACGACAGATAGGTGGTGATGAAGCCTCCGAGCAGCGGCCCGACGGCGGCAGCCAGCGCAGCGGCGGCTCCGACCATGGCATAGGCCTTCACCTGCGCCGCGCCTTCGAAGTTGCCGTGGATCAGGGACTGCATGGAGGGCAACAGCAGTGACGCCCCGAGGCCACCGACCAGCGCCCAGAACACGATGATCGCGGTCAGGTTCTGAGCCAGGGTCATCGCCAGAGCGCCGACGGCGTAGCCGAGCAGGCCCAGCAGGTAGGCGCGCTTACGCCCGATCAGATCACCGACCTTGCTCCCGATCAGGATGAAGGCCGCCGACACCAGCGCCTCGAGCGCGATGGCGGACTGGACGCCGCTGACCGTCGTGTCGAGGTCCTTCACCACCGAGGAGATGGACACGTTCATCAGCGAGGTGTCGACGACGAGCACGAACATCGCCATCGCCAAGAGGACGGCGAGCCTTGGGTTGGCTGCCGTCCCCGCTGGAACGCTCCGTGTCTCCTCGGTCATGACAACATCTCAGCCCGCGAGGATCTTGGCCTTCTGGGCCTGGAACTCCGCCTCGGTGAGAACGCCCGCATCCTTCAGCTCGCCCAACGACTTGAGCTGGCCCAAGCGGTCGTCCGTGGTCGCCGGTGCCGGTGCCGGTGCGGGCGCCGGTGCAGCGTAGGTGGGCGCCGGCGGGGGCGCAGCGTAGACGGGTGCCGGCGCGGGCGCAGGTGCGGCGGGTGCCGGCGCCGGTGCGGCCGCCGCGTCCTGCCTGGCGAACTTGGCGTCCTGCCGTCGCCGCACCCGGCCCGCGACAGCCGATGCGGTGCCCGCGACAGCCGCGGTCTTCGCTAATCCTCGCAACAGTGGCATGTCAGGCTCCTCAACTCGTCGATTCCAGGGCTTCCATGGCATCGAGTACGTCCATCACGTCCTGGGCCGGGATACGCCCGCCGGCGATCATCTGGCCGCCGGACTCCAGGGCCGCCGCGACGAACGGGATCGCCCAGGTGTTCTCGTACACGATCAGCGCCGCCAAGGTGCCGGGCTGCATCGCGCCGGCCACCTCGCGGAGGTCCTCCTCGTCCAGGATTCCCGACCGGGCACCGTTGAGCGAGGCGAAGCCGCCGCCCTGTTCCGACGTCTCGGCCAGATCAACCATGTAGACGGAGCCGTTGATGTCCTTGCCCACCACCATCACGTCGTACACGTGGACGATGCCGCGCTCGACGAGGTTGACCAGTTCCTCGGCCGCTCGACCGGTCAACTTGTTCCCGGTGAACTCGAGAAGTAAATAGTCGATGGGTCCATGAACCTCTGCGTCTGGCATGACTGCCCACCCCTCCACACGGATGTCGGCGACTCTGCGTCCTGTTCATCGCCACAGTGCCTCGCGCCACAGGCGGCGTCATCACCCACGCGGGATGAGCTCAGGAGGGCAGGCTCGCGGAGGCCGCAACGGGGTGCGGCGTGAGCTGCCGGATGCTCAGGATCATCAGGCCCGCGGTCTGGAGCATCGCGACCAGGTCGGCGATGCCCTGCTCGTCGTGGACCTGCAACCGAAAGACTCCGGACGTCTTGTGATGAGCCAGCGGGCCCGCGCAGAAGACGAGAACGGGAGGTCTCAGCTCCCCCTGCACGGCAACCTGGTACGACGAGCCGCTGCACTCATGCGCTGCCATCATGTCCCCCATCCGGATCGATGTCGATCCGCTCTGTCGATGCCGGGGCAGTGCCCAGAACCCGGTGGACCTCGACGACCTCGATGCCCAGGGCCCGCAGTCTGGCCAGCAGACCATAGAGGGCCGACTCGTCGGGGATGCTGTACACGATGGTGCTGACCTGGTCGACTGCCAATGTCACAGCTTCCATGTCCCGGAGGTCCTCTTCAGGTACGGCGCCCGCCACGCGGATCTCGTACGTCGCGTCGACCATCGAACCCACTCCGTTCCGAACGTGTGCGTTCGACGCTCGCAAAGGTGAGGGGCCGCGGCTTCATCCCTGTGGGGTGAACTGCCGGGCCGACCCGAGTGCACGGTTCCGTCGGCCTGCTCGAGTCCGGTACTGCAAAGTCTCAGAATGTCCGGCAATCGGACGAGAAACGCTGGTTTTACAGGGGATTCCGTGATTTCTTCGAAGGGTGCGATTCATCGCGCACCGCCTCCCCAGCGTTCTGTGATGTCGCACGCCGTCGCGAGGAGGGGAGATGCCGAGCGATCAGTACGTAGGGGTCGAAAATCAGCGCAGTACGTCACCGGATGCACCGTTCTACGGTCACCTGAGGTCCACGACCAATGCCTCGGTGATCCCACCGGGGACAGTACCGCGGCAACGACTTGTCGACCGCATGAGCCTGGGGGTTCAGCGGCCGCTCACACTGGTCTGTGCGCCGGCAGGCTTCGGTAAGTCGATGCTGCTGAAGTCGTGGGCAGCGCAGTACCAAGGTCCGGCCGTCGTCAGGCGAATCGCGTTGGATGCCGCCACTGAAGATCCCCCGGCCATCTTGGAGTCCTTGGGCGACAGTCTGTCCCGCCGCGATCACCACGCGCTGGTGCTCATGGTGGACTGCGGCGACCTCATGGTGACGCCCAAGTTCGGACGGAGCCTGGATCGCCTCATCCGCGGCAATGCCGGGCGCGTCCGGATAGTGCTGGCGACCCGGTCCGACCCGCCGCTGCCGTTGCACCTCTACCGGCTGGCAGGCACGATCGCCGAGATCCGGGCCGCTGACCTGGCCTTCACGATCGACGAGACCACAGCGCTGGTGCGCGAGCACAACCTCGAGTTGACGATCTCGGAGGTCGCCGAACTCCAGGCCCGCACCGACGGCTGGCCGGCCGCCCTGATGTTCGCGGCCATGAACCTGACCGGGAAGGCCGACCCGGATCAGGTCATCCGGGACTTCCGCGGCGACTCCGGAAACCTGGCGGCGTACCTGATGACCGAGGTACTCGATGCCCAGCCGCCGGAGATGCGCGAGTTCCTGCTCCGGACCTGCATCGTCGACGAGCTCCGTCCTGAGCTGGCCGCACTCTTGACCGGTCAGGCTTCTGCCGGTCGGTCGTTACAGTTCCTCTCCCACGGCAACTCCTTCATCCAGCCTGTTCCGGGATCAGCGGACTGCTACACCTACCAGGCGCTGTTCCGCGAGTTCCTTCGCGCGCAACTGTTGTTCGAGTCGCCGAACCTCGCCCCTGAACTCCACCGCGATGCGGCGGCCTGGTTCGCCCAGAACGGTCAGCCGCTGCAGGCGATCCACCACGCCGTCGTGGCCGGTGAGTGGAAGCACGCGGCCCGGTACCTGGTGGAGGATTTCGAGGTCGCCGGTCTCCTCGTCGGGCGTCGGCGCCAACAGCTGACAACGTTGTTCGCCGGCTTCCCCGACGATCTGGACGGTTCGGACGCCGCGATCATCAGCGCCGCCCGCGCGCTGGCCGAGTTCGATGTCGACCGCTGTACGTCGCAACTGGACAAGGCCGCGGTTCGGCTGGACCGTCAGACGTCCGCTCGACGACAGCCGGCCGAGTCGGCCATCAGGGTGCTGCAAGCGGTCTGCGCAAGCCTCAGCGCGAATCCCGAGAGCGGGCTGGTCCCGGTCCTGATCGCCGAGGCGGACCTGAGAGCGACGTCGCCGGAGTCGGCCGGTGCGCATCCGGAGCCGAGACTGTTGGTTGCCGGCAGCAAGGGCCGCGTGCTGCTCCAGCGCGGAGACTTCCCGGCGGCCCTGGGAGCCTTCACCGAGGGGATCGCGCTCGCGGAAGAGACCGGTGCCCAGGAGGCTCTCGTCGACTTCCTCGGGATGGCCGCGCTGGTGGAGGCGGCGTGGGGACATCTGCGGCGAGCCGGTGAGGTCGTCGCGCAGGCGACCTCGGTGGCAGAGTCGGGGGCGCAACTGCCGCAGTCCGCGATCGTGGCGGGGGCCTGGGTGCACACCGATCGGAGCGAGCTGCCCAGCGCCGAAGAAATGTTGCAGCGTGCCGAGGAAGCCGCACCCACCCATGACACGCGCGTACTCGCGGCCGCACTCGCCCTGGTCAGGGCCAGGCTGCTGCGGGCGAGCGGCAAGATCGATCGTGCCGCTGCCGAGCTCCGGGCGGCGCGCGACAGCTACGGCGCGCAGGGTGGCTGGCTCGGCGAAGCCCTGACCATCGACGAGGCGAAGATGCTCGTGGCGCAACACCGGCCACAAGAGGCCATCACGACGATCGAGCAGTCCGCAGGTCGTGACAACGTTGGATCGCGCTTGGTGCTCCAGCGAGCAGCTGCCGAGGCCGGCGACCCCCCGTCTGCTCAGCCGCTCCCGGCCACGGATCGCTCCGTCGCACTCGAGACTCAAGTCGACGGCTGGCTCGTCCAAGCCGCGGAATCGATCAGGACCGGAGACACCGGTCGTAGCGGGCTCTGCCTGGAACGGGCCCTCAGACTGGCTGCACCCGAGCAGCTGCGCCGTCCGTTCGCGGAGGCGCCGCCGGCGCTGCGAACGCTGCTGCGGCCCAGCGGTGACCTGATGACACATCACCCGTGGCTCCGCACGCCGGGTCCTCGCGGTCGCGACCGGGCAGCCGGTCGCTGGGGAGTGACACAACGCGAGTTGGTCATCACCGCAGCGCTGACCAGCAAGGAGCACGAGGTGCTCGAGTACCTCGCCGAGTTGCTGACCACCGAGGAGATCGCCGACACGATGTATGTCTCCGTCAACACGGTTCGAAGCCACGTCCGGAGCATTCTGCGCAAGCTGAGCGCGTCACGCCGGAACGAAGCCGTACGGCGGGCGTGGGAGTTGGGACTGCTGCCCTCACGCCCTGAGGCCTAGTCCAGCGGCCCTGACGCGCTCAGGCGCCGTGCTTGGGCCGGACGTCACGACCGTGGAAGGTCAGCGCCCAGATCACCAGGACGTCGAGAGCGACCATGATCGTGACCCAGCCGGGAGACGCGGAGAGGAAGGCCATATTCGTCAGAATGCTCACGACGGCGACGATCACCCCGACGACCCGCGCCCACACCTGACCGAGCAGGACACCGAATCCCGCCACCAGGACGGCGGTGCCGACGATCAGATGTGTCCAGCCCCAGGCGGTGTAGTCGATATGGATGGCCAGACCGCTCTTCGGCACCGCGTAGTAGTCGTCGTTCAGCAGAGCGACGATCCCCTCGAAGCCGTGCATGGTACCGATCACCATCATCACCACGGCGGCGAAGACGATCGGGCCCACCCAGCCCCCGTGCGGCTTCGCGACGCGCCTGTCGATCTCCGGCATGTCCGACATGGTCAACTCCTCATCGTGGCGGTCCGGGTCGCCAGTCGTAGATGACCGAGGTACCCAGGACGACGTCCTGCACAGAGTGCAGGCGTCCGCCGGCACACAACAGCAGTCCGAGCGGGAACAACACACAGAACAGGGCCCGCAGCAGCGCGACAAGGGGACCTGTCCGTTCACCACCACGGCCGACGACTCTCAGCCCCATCACGTGGCAGCCGTAGGTCCGTCCGGTGATCGACCAAGCGACGAAGAAGTAGCCGACCAGAACCAGCAGTACGGTGGCCACGCCCGGCAGCGGCGATGCTTCACTGAACTGGAAAGTCCGTGGACGGACGAGGAATCTCAGCCCGTTGACGCCTACGTAGCCGGCCAGTACCGCTACCACTACGACTACCCCGTCGATGACACCGGCGACCGATCGGGTCACGAGCCCCGCTCGTCGTCCCTGGTACTGCTGCGCCTCTCGCGGGACGATCGACACCGGCTCGTCCGTTCTCATGGTTGCTGGGGCGTCATCTCGGGTTCGGCCCGGGTGCGCCGCAGCCTCAGCCGGGCCACCACCCGGCCCACCGCCTCATCGCCGGAGATGCCTTGCAGGCGTACGCCACGGACGGTGTCGGACGCAACAGATCCGGTGGACTGCCGGATCATCTCGGCGAGATCGACCTCCGCGATGACCCCCTCCGCCAGCCCGGCCATGTCGATCCGGGCCAGCACCTCCGCTGCCACCGCGGGAACCATCCGGTCCAGCGCGACGGACAGTTGGCGCCCCAGCTCCGTACGTTCTTGGCCACCCCGCTTGGCCAGACCTTCCAGCCAGGTGGCCATCTGGTACCGCTCCGCCAGCATGGGCGGACGCATGATCACGACGGCGACCGGGTTGAGAACTCCCCCGACCCGCCGTCCCACCGGGCTGAGAACTCCCCCGACCCGGCGCCCGACCGACTGCGCGACTGCCGCCGCCAGCGCGGCAGCTCCGACAGCCGCGTCGAGCACGACGATCACGTCCTGGGTCGCCGGTGGCGCATCAGGCGGGTTCTCGGACTGCTCTGAAGTACCCACGCGACCATGCTCCGTCGCAACGCCGGGCGCCACCTCATCCGTGGTGGGGTAAACCAACTGATCAGTGCTCGGCTTCGGTCGGGGCCGAGGCGGCGACGCGATAGTCGGCGATCGGGCGGTAGCGATCGTAGAGGGTGGTGAGCACGCTGAACAGGAGGACGAAGAACAGCGCGTCGGTCAGGTGCAGCCGGCCCGGGCCCCGGGACAGCAGCACGTCGGCCAGCACCACGAGTACGACGTTCGTCGCGAAGACGATCCCGAACGAGACCAGAACCGAGTTCCACGAATAGCCGCGCTTCGCGGCCCACAGGCCGAGCGCGGCGTTGATCACCACGAAGACCGCGATGCCGAGGAACAGTTCGAGGTTGTTCGACTCGACGCCTGGCAGCACCTCGCCGTAGATCACGCTGATCAGGCCGATCAGGAAGGTCTTCTCCAGCGTTGTCGTATCGAGGACCTTCCGGTGCGCGGCTTGGTACGCGGCGCGCTGGCGGGCGTCGTCGATTCCCTCGGGCAGCGGATCGGCGCGGAACCGCCAGTTCCAGTCGGCCGGACTCAGCCGCGGGCGGACGACGAAGTACACGACCGCGAGCAGAACGAGCACGGCGACGACCAGCGCCGGGAGGAACCACGGAACGTCCCGGATCGTGTCGGTGAGGTCCAGCTGCGCGATGTGGATCCAGTACTCCTGCGGCAGCTTGACGAAGATCCAGATCGCACCGGCGACGAGTACCCAGAACCGGAACGTGTAGCGCAGCGGGTTCCGCCGGGTGCGCACCCCTTCGTAGGCGATGAAGAAGTACTCGAACGTGTTCGGGAACAACAAGAGCAGCACCCGGGCGCCACTCAGCTCGAACGCGACGACACCGACCTGCCGGAAGAAGAACAGGAAGCGGCCGATCCGGACCGCGTCGTGATTGGTCCAGTTCCGCAGCGTGGCCAGATAGGCGATGGAAAGGTAGAAGACGTCCATCGCCTTGTCGTAGCTCTGGTAGTTCGGCGGGTCGTATCCGAAGGTCTGGAAGATCGTCTGGTCGACGCCGTCGAGCAGGAGACAGGCGATGATCGCCGGCAGCGGGAACATCGGGATCAGCAGCGGCAGCGCAAAGCGCGCGAGAACCACACCCCAGAACACAACCTCGACACTCATGTCAGAACTCCCCACTCCGACGCATCCGGCGGGGGCGGCCGTCGGGATCGTAGATCAGCCGGTAGAGCGGTTCGGCCCAGAGCGCCTGGAAGCGGGTCACGTGTTGCGTCTCGTGCGGACGGATGCTTCCGGACGGGCGAGGGCCCTTCTTGCCGCCGGCGTACCAGGACTCCAGATCCGCGGCGGTGCGCTGCCACAGCTCGAAGCCCGTCAACAGGTCGAGCTGCGCCAGACTGGACCGCGGCCACCCGAGATGCTCCGACCACACCTCGAGCCGCAGGTCGCGGGCAAGTCGACGGGTGCCCTCAGCAACTAAATCCCGGTCGTCGGGAGTCGCGTCCAGCACCGCGCAGGTGAGTTCGCTGTCGCTGGTCCAGGAGCGCCGGTTGAAGTTGTCCGAGCCGCAGGTGAACCACACGTCGTCCACGATGCAGATCTTCGCGTGCACGTAGATCGGCGCCCCCGCGGCATTCTCCAGGTTGTAGATCGCGACCCGGGAAGGCGCAGCCTCGCGCAGCAGCCGCACAGCGCGCAGCTGACCGAAGCGTGCCGGAGGACCGCTCACGGGGCCGTCGGCATCCGGGTACCGCGGCACGACGATGATCACGCGGAGCCCGGGCGACCGCTCGAGGGCATCGCGGATCCCTGCCGCGATCAGCTCCGACCACAGGTACTGGTCCTCCAGGTAGATCAATTTCCGGGCCTTGGCGAACGCCTTGCCGTAGGCCCGGGCGATGCTCCGCTCCCCCTGCGGCGCGAACGGATAGCCGGGACGTTTACGGGCATACGTTCGCAGTACCTGTACGGCGTGCGGCCCGGCCGGCGGCGGATCGGGGAACTGCTCCGGCAGCGACTTCGGATGGCGCGGCATCCGGGCGAGTCGTTGCACCATCATCCGGTACGGCGTCCGCCGGTCGAGCGGATGACCGTCGTCCCAGCGCTCGATGAAGGTGCGGAGCAGATCGCCGACGACCGGTCCGCGGATCTCCAGCGCCGCGTCGTGCCAGGGCGTACGGTCGCCGTACCTGCGATCCATCGGCGCCTGTTGCGGATCCCCCAGATGCTCGCAGTCGTCTCGACGCTGGTGGGACAGATCGATGCCGCCGACGTACGCGACAGCCAGGTCCGGCCGGCCCTTGTGCCGGATCACGAACAGCTTCTGGTGGTGCGAGGACAGACGCCGGACCCGCTGGTCGAGCAGCACCTCGGCGCCGGCCTCGTTGAGCTTCGTCCCCAGCCGCTGGTTCTCCCGTGCGTTGAACCGCAGGTGATCCGAGTGCGAGCGCCAGAGCAGCCCCCTGACCTCGATCCCCGATCGGGCCAGATCGGCCAGCACGGTTCCGATCGTCGGACCCTCGGGCAGCAACTTCTCGTCCGAGTCACCGCGCCAGTCGGTGAAATAGACCCGGTCACCGGCCCGCAGCGCGCACAGTTCTTCGTACAAGCGACGGAAGTAGGTTGCGCCGTGGATCAGCGGCCGGACCAGGTTGCCGTCGACCCAGGAGCCGTCCACGTCCCCCACCCGGTCGATGTCCGTTCCGGGGTTGCCGCGCTCGTCCGGCCGGAGGAACCATTGCCCGGCAGTCTCGTCGATCATCGTCACATCCCTCGGTCGAGTGGCGGGCCGCCCACCACTGAGCGGGAGAGCCCGCTGCGCTGACCGAGCTGCTCGAGATACCCGACGAGCACGCGGTGGAGCTCGTCCGCGCCGCGGATCGGCCGGTCGGGGATCACCAGGTCCGGTGGAGCCAGGAGCAGCGCCCGTCCCTGCCAGCCGCCGAGTCCGCCGTGAGAGCCGACCAGACCTTCGAACGCGGAGACCTCGCCGGTGTCCTTGTCGACAGAGCTGTTCACATACAGGTCAGGCGCCTCGGGCATCGATACAGCTCGCAGCAGGTCTGCCGAGGCATGCGGCCCGAACGGCTCCAGCGGGTCGACGCCGGTCACCTTCGCGTCGGACAGCCGGTGGACGCCCGACGGCCCGAGTGCCAGCGGCCCGTGCTCGGTGCTCATCACCGCGATGAAGCCGATTCCGTCGTGGTCCACAAGCCCCGGGATGAGAGCCGGCCAGCGATCGGTGATGTCCTCCATCGTCAGCCGGCGCTCCTCGGCGGCGTACACCAGGCCGAGGTTGCCCGACCCGAGGACGACCAGCTCCGAATTCGTGGTGACGGCCGGCGGTGCGGCGCGGTGCTGCACCCGCAGCGCCGCCCGATGAGCCACGCGCTCGGTGCCGGAGCCGCCGCCGGCCAGATCCGCCAGGAGGCCGTTCAGGCGGCCCCAGCCCTCGACCGACTGCTCGACGGTTTCGACCTGTGCTGCGGTCAGCTGCGAGCAGACCGCAGCCAGGTCGATCCCGTGCCGATCGGCGAAGATCGTTCCCTGGGACTGACCGTGGTCGGACAGGATGACGAGGCGGTACGGCCGCGGGGCTGCCGCGGCGACGGCCTCCAGGCACGCCAGCACGCGATCGAGCCGATCCAGTGTGCCCAGCGACTCCGGCCGCAAGGCGCCGGCGTGATGGGCCACCTCGTCGTAGTCGACATAGTCGACATACACGACCCGCGTGCCGTGCATCATCTCCTCGGCCACCAGTGCGGTGTTGAGGTCGCGCAGGACGACGTTCGTCACCGCGCGCATGCCGGCGAACAGCCAGCCGCGCTCTCCCCTCGGCCGAACATCGAGGCGGCGTTGCCGGCGCGACTCGAACCGCTCCCGCGCGATCTCCGCGACCGCCCCGGACAGGCTGCCGGCGAAACCGTCCGGCCGGGCCAGATACCAGGCAGCGCGGCGACGCGTGTCAGCCGAACCGCGGGCGAGCTCGATCTTGCTCATGGTCAGCACCGACCGCTCGGCGTCGCCGCTGAAGAGGTTGGAGATACTCACGCCGCCATCGGCCAACAGACCGCGGCCGTCGGAGGCCCGGCGCTCGATCTCGGCCGCGTCAGCGGTCCGATTGGCGACCAGCACGCGCCCCAGGGCCCGGTCGTACCAACGAAAGGCGGGTACGCCGTCGATGCGGCCGTGCAGGATCCCCAGCTGACTGGCGGGCGTGGTGGGCGGCAGCACCGGGGTCCACTCGACCAGCCGATAGCCGTCGTCGCGGACCCAGCGCGCCATGGTCGGCAGGGTGGCGGCGAGAAGTTTCCAGCGCATAACCGGGAAGGGCACGCCGTCGAGCTGTACGAAGATGACGCCGGGAGCCTCGGGATCGTCGACCGGTTTCTGCCGCCGCCTGGTCCGGCGGACGAGGGCCGCGGTGAAGGCTTCCGACGTACCAGAGGTGCACAGCCACGCCACGATCGTCGCCGTGGCCGCCGCGATCCACGCCGCGGCGAGCACGACCCAGAACGAGTCCGCCTCGACCCCCGGGATCAGTGTGAGCGCCGCCGCGAGGATCACGGCCTGTCCGAGCACCGCCACGAGGAGTACCGCAAGCCATCCGATCGCGGCGCTCGCGGCCACAAGCAACGGGCGCACCAGCGCACCGACCAGGAACGTCGCCGCCGCCGAGGCGAGCAGCTGCGGGAACGACGAGAATCGCAGGCCGGGCAGCACGGCACCCGCGAGGGCGAGGGCCAGGACCGAGCTGACATATGTCGCAACGATCCGGCCGAGATCGCCGGCGCGGACCAGCGGCGTGGACACGGTGGTCCGGCCGTCATTTACGGAGGGCGCGCGGACGCGTCAGCGCCCAGATGATCCACACGTCGAGGGCGATCAGCAGCAGCGACCAGAACGGCTGGTAGGGAATGAAGAAGAAGTTGTCGATCGCGCTCAGCACCACCAGGAACAGCGCGATGACTCCGGCCCAGACTGCTCGGGAGAACAAGCCGATCCCGGTCGCGATGAGGGCCAGGCCGAGGATCAGGTGGATCCATCCCCAGGCGGTGATGTCCAGGTCGAAGGCGTAACCCCTGACCCGTACGAAGTACTCGTCGTTCAGGATCGCGGCCAGGCCGGTGATCACCTGGAAGCCGCCGATCATCAGCAGCATCGTGGCGGCGAAGGCGACTCCGCTCATCGCCCAGCCCGAGTCGGCCTGCGACTCGACAGCGCGGTCGTCGGTCATCTGTGTCCACCTCTCCTGCCCGGGCCTGCCCGGTCCTCGACGGATGTCGAGTGCGCGTCGACAGTAGGACCGCGCCGACCGTCGTTGCGTCACCCTTGGCGGACGACATCCGGGCCCGGGCCCGTGGAGTCGCGAAGGATCATCCCAGGTGGGGGATGCCGGTCCGGGTCGATCTGAGCGATCTTCGAGGCCCAGGCCGGTCGGACCAGGGAGGTTGCGACGATGTCCGCAGGCTCCATGGACTCCCCCGACGGCAGGGTGCCGGCAGCCGACGCGCCGACTCCCCCCGGGACGCTGCCGCGCGGAGTCGTCGTCCTCCTCGGCACCGCGGGCGCGGTCGTCACCGCCGCCGGGGTTCGCAGCTTCGCGGAGATCGTCGGCCCGGTCTTCCTCGCGCTCGTCCTCACGATCGCGGTGAGTCCACTGCGCCGGTCGCTGCTGAGGCGAGGCGTCAAGGGGTGGCTGGCCGGGCTGATCGCACTCGTGGTCGTGAACGCCTTCTTGCTCGGAGTCGCGGCGATGCTGGCCTTCTCGATCGCCGAACTGGCGCGCCTGCTGCCCACGTATGAGGACAAGTTCGCCGAGTTGGTCGCGGATGCCCGCGACTGGCTGGCCGGCCTCGGCGTGGGCAAGGAACAACTCGACGCTGTCCTGCAGAAGTTCGACCTCGGCAAGTTCTTCGACATCCTGCAAGGCTGGCTGAGCGGAATCCTCGGAATCTTCTCCGTCCTGGCCTTCATCGTCGCCGTTCTGTTCTTCATGGGCATCGACGCGGTGGACTTCCCGTCCCGCCTGAAGCAGGCGGCACAGGTCAAGCCGGACGTCGTTGCCGCCCTGACCGGCTTCACGCGAGGTACGACGCGCTACCTGATCGTCTCCACCGTGTTCGGGGTGATCGTGGCAGCGTTCGACGTCGCGGTCCTCTATCTGCTGGACATCCCGCTGCCCTGGCTGTGGGGACTGCTGGCCCTCATCACCAACTACATACCCAACGTCGGATTCTTCATCGGGGTGATCCCGCCCGCGCTGCTGGCACTTCTCGACCAGGGCTGGGGAGCCTTGTTATGGGTGATCGTCTTGTACAGCGTCATCAACTTCATCATCCAGTCGATCATCCAGCCGAAGGTCGTCGGCGACACCGTCGGGCTCTCCACAACCCTGACCTTCCTCTCCCTGGTCTTCTGGGCCTGGCTTCTCGGCCCACTGGGCGCCGTACTGGCCATTCCACTGTCGCTGCTGGTCAAGGCCCTCCTCCTCGACGCCGCGCCCTCCACCCACTGGCTGGCCGGCCTGATCGCCGGCGGCCCACTTCCGGAACAGCCTCCGCCCGCAGCGCCTGCGGAGCTCCCCCCGGACGATGTCACCGCCGAGCAGGTCGGATGAGGAGGTCGCCATGTGGCGCTCAGTTCTGCTGCACGAGTTCGAAGATCGCAACGTCCGATCGTTTCAAGGCCTACCCGGCAGCCTGTCGCCGGGCTCGCTCGCGCTGAGCCCGTCCGAAGGCATCATCCTGATCGCACCGGGCCGCAGTCTCCACTATGTTCTGGAAACTCCCTTGCTCGACGTGATCGGGGTCAGCTGCCGGGTGCGGTTCAGGCATCCTGGTCGAGCCGTCACCTCGTCGGTGCGGATCCTTCGCCTCGGCGACGAGTTCGTCCTGAGTCTCGAACCGTTGACCATGTTCCAGGCTCTGGTCCGCGTCCGGGTCCACCGGGCCTGGCACGACATCGGCCAGCTGCCGAACCCCAGTTCGAGCTTCACTGAACTGGGATTCGACTGGCACACCAGCGGCAAGACGTACATTCGCGTGAACGGGCGGCTCGTCGGCTACCACGATGCTCTGAGTCGAGGATCCCGGCTCACGATCGAGGATGTCGCCTTCGGCTCGCCGGAGTCGCTCGCCACGTCGCCCGACCCGCACTATCAGCTGGGCGAGTTCTCCGTCCGCGCCCTCAGCCGCCACCCACGCTGGCCGCGGCGGCACGTGACAGGTATGCACAAACCCTGACGTCAGACATCTTTGCCCCGGGCCTGTGTGATCGACCAGATGATCCACACACTGAGCCCGATCACCACCAGCGACCACGCCGGTTGGTAGGGAATGAAGAAGAAGTAGTCCAACGCGATCAGGCCCGCGATCACGATGGCGACTGTGCCCGCCCAGGCCCTGTTCGTGAAGACACCGCCTGCGACCAGGATGGCGCCGATTCCCAGCACCAGATGGATCCAGCCCCACCCGACGGTGGAGAGGTCGAACGCGTAGCGCCGGCTGACGACCAGATAATCGTCGTCGAGGATCGCGGCCAGCCCGGCGACCGTGGAGAACGTGCCGATGATGAGCAGGGTGAACCCGGCGAACGCGATGCCGCCCACCGCCCCGCTCGGGACATGATCGCGTGAGTCCGCGTTGTCCAGGTCGTTGTACGTCATCGTGCGGCCCTCCTGGTCATCCGACTTCTGGAACGACGATGCTCCCCCGGTGCCCTACACCGCATCGTCCGGCGAGGAGGAGATGGCGATGGTGGCCAGCGGCGGAGCGCCAGTTGTTCGACCAACCGCCCGAACAGCGCTCCTACGGCCGCCCCGACCAGGACATCGCTCGGGTAGTGCACACCCGTGTACACCCGGGAGAACGCGACGACCGACGCCATCACCCGCAGCGGCGGCCTGAGCCCGGGCAGCACGCCTCCGACGGCGACGGCGAAGGCCGCTGCGGACGCGGAGTGTCCGGACGGAAAGGAGCCCGAGGACGGCATGCGCACCCACCGCTGCACCGGAACGCCGAGGCCGGGCCGGTCGGGCCGGAGGCGTTCGCCCGCGAGCTTCTTGATCGGCTGGTTCACGACGAGGGACGTCGCGCCGATCGCGGTGAGCCCCGACAACGCCGCGCGCCGGCCGCGCGGGCCGCCGCACAGGGCAACGGCACCGGCCACCAGGAACCACAGCTTGGAGAAGTTGGCGAAATCGGACACCCGCCGCAGTGGCTCGTCCAGGACCGGCGTCGACAGCCGCGCCACTGATCGGTAGACGGCGCGGTCGTAGCCGGCCAAGCGGTGCGGCGACTCGTTCACGCAGCGGCTTCCGTCACTCTGTGACCGTCCCGGCCGAGGGCTATGCGCACCAGCTCCGCCAAGCCGTCCCGAAGGCCCTCGGGAGCAAGCGCCGACGGCGACGTACCGGGGTGCTGGGGTGCGATGCGTACCCGGAGAACTCCGGGCCGGATCCGGAAGCGCAGCGGTGTGTCGAGGACGAGCGCCTCCCCGTCGACGCCGGCAGGCAGTTGGCGATCGGCATCGACCTCGAACGACGGAGCCGACCACTCGCGCCAAGGCCGTTGACGATGCCCTTGATCGCCACCCGCGGGCGCCCCCATAACGGTGATGCCGAGTACGCCGTCGTCGATCCGCGGACGGGTGCCGGAACCAACCGCGCGACCGAGTCGGTACCGGTTGTTGGAGACGAGGAGGGCCGCGCCGCCGCGGTGTCCGTCACCGGCCGGCCCGGTCCAGCGCATGTCCAGTTCGCTGCCACCGGCGCCGAGTGCGTCCGGCACGGTATCGAGGATGGTCCGGATCTTGGCGGCGCGATACCCGGTGCGCTGCACCGCTTCGGCGTACAGGCCGAGCGACACGTTGTTGACGAACACCCGGCCGTTGACCTCGGCGAGGTCGACCAGCCGCTCGCCGCCGTCGACGAAGGCATCCAGGGCACCGACCACGTCGTCACGGTCGACCCCGAGGTCGAGCGCGAAGTGGTTGCGCGTGCCCGCGGGCACGCAGGCGTAGGGAAGCGAGAGTTCGGCGGCGATCGCGGCGACGATCGCCTGCGATCCGTCCCCGCCGGCCATTGCCAGTCCGTCAGCGCCCCGGGCGACTGCACCACGGACCAGGGTTTCGAGGTCGTCCCCGCCCTTGAGCTCGATCGGCTCGATGCCGCGGTCGCGCGCCTCCTTGGCGATGGCGAACCGTGCTGCCTTTCCGCCACCGGACCGTGGATTGAAGAACAGCACCGGATGCTCCGGGGGCGGCACGCGCGGCAGATCCACGTGCGCGGCAAAGCTGGCTCGAGTCGCCGCCAGAGTGACCAGGAGCCCCGCCAGGACGAACAGATCAAGACCGAACTTCCCGCCCACAACGACGAAGATCACCGCACCGGCCAGCGCCAGCGCTGCCACGGCCAACCCCAGCACGCGCGCGATCCCTCTTCGCAACACGCCGAACCACGCCGCGACAGCAGCGATCACGACGCAGGCCAGCACACCGAGCCCCCGCGGAAACTGACTCACGGCGACCGCCACGGCAAGCACGGCCGTCGCCGCCCCTACCACCAGCGCCACAACCGCCGCCATCCGGCGCCTCACGAGATCCACCCCATCGGCCCGCCTCGGAATGTCCGCTTCGGCGCCGAGTCCCGGCGCCAGGCCCATCCTGTGCGGCCGCCACGCGCGCGGCATCCCACACCCGGGATGATGCGGCGACCCCTGGGTCTGCTGAATCGTCGGCGGAGTACGCGGATCGCAGGGTGGGGACCGGGCTCGTCCGACGAGCCGGGGCCGGCGACGGCGAGAAGGGCGGCCGATCATGCCAACGACTGTTGAACACCTGACGCTGGACGAGCGCAGCGCACGCGGTCTGGCGGCGCGCGCGCGAGCCAATCCGGACAGTCACACCGGGTGGACTCCCGCCCCCGACCGGCCGGACCCGGTGGCGCTCATCGAAGAGCAGAACCTGCGGCGTGACGCGGACCTGCTCCCGGTGCGGCACGGCCGGATGATGGCATCACCGTTCACGTTCTACCGCGGTGCTGCCAAGATCATGGCCGCGGACCTCGCGGACACGCCGACCGCCGGTCTCGAGGTCCAGCTGTGCGGTGACGCGCACCTGTCGAACTTCGGCGTCTTCGCCTCGCCGGAGCGCAACCTGGTGTTCGACATCAACGACTTCGACGAGACGCTCCCGGGCCCCTTCGAGTACGACGTCAAACGTCTGGCAGCGAGTCTCACGGTGGCCGCCTCCAACAACGGGTGCTCGAAGTCGGACGCCCGTGCGATCACGAAGGCCGCCGTCAGGTCCTACCGGGAGACGATGGCCGAGTTCGCCTCGATGGGAACCCTCGACGTGTGGTACGCCCACACCGCCGAGGACCAGATCAAACAGTCGGTCACCGCCTTCCTCGCCGACGGCAAGGGCAAGCACAAGGGCGAGGCCAAGGGCAAGGGCAAGCACAGCGGCGACACGGACGGCACGACCAGCATGACCGGCAAGCAGCGGAAGGAAGCGACGAAGCGGTTCGAGAAGAACGCGCAGAAGGCCCACTCCCGCAACAGTGACCAGGCGCTGTCCAAGCTCGGCGAAGAGGTCGACGGCCGCTACCGCATCGCCAGCGCCCCGCCGGTGATCGTCCCCGCGCGTGACCTGCACACGGCGTACGGCATCAAGCCCGGAGAGCTCGAGGACGTCGTCTTCGAACTGTTCCGGGATTACCGTTCCACCCTTCGGCCCGACGTCCGGCAACTGCTCGAGCGCTTCGAGATCATCGACTGGGCCCGGAAGGTCGTCGGCGTCGGCAGTGTCGGAACCCGGGCGTTCGTCGTCCTGCTGCAGGGTCGTGACCGCGGCGATCCGCTGTTCCTCCAGGTCAAGGAAGCCACCAGGTCGGTGCTCGAAGGACCCTTGCGCAAGAGTGCGTACAGGCAACCGGGCGAGCGAGTGGTCCAGGGCCAGCGCTTGATGCAGGCCAGCAGCGACATCTTCCTCGGCTGGTCCAAAGGGGTGCAGGCCGATCGCTACTACTACTGGCGCCAACTGCGCGACATGAAGGGCTCTGCGCTCGTGGAGCTGATGGCGCCCGCGACGCTGGCCTTCTACGCCCGCACCTGCGGATGGACCCTGGCCCGTGCGCACGCACGATCGGGTGACGCGGTGTCCATCTCTGCGTATCTCGGCGACGACGATGCCTTCGACCAGTCGATCACCGACTTCTCCGAGCGGTACGCCGCCCAGAACGAGCAGGACTTCGCAGACTTCACCAATGCGATCAGCACGCACCGGATCGAAGCCATCCAGCAGGTATGACCCGGGGGGGACACCATGAAGCTGGTGCCCGAGTCGTTGCGGGGCTACCACTCGGCCTGGCTGACCCGCGACATCATCGCCGGTCTGACGCTGGCCGCAGTGGCGATCCCCGAGGTGATGGGCTACACGTCCATCGCCGGTACGCCGATCGTCACCGGGCTGTACACCATCATCTTCCCCACCCTCGTCTTCGCCCTGCTCGGCTCCTCGCGGCTGCTCGTCGTCGGCGCGGACTCGGCCACCGCCGCGGTGCTCGCCGCGGGCCTGACCGGTCTCGGCATCGCCGGGGTCACCCCAGGATCGTCCGACTGGCTTGCCTTCACGAGCCTGACGGCGCTCGTCTGCGGGGTGCTGCTGATCGTGGCGCGGCTGCTGCGACTGGGCTTTGTCGGGGATTTCCTCAGCGCGTCCGTACTGATCGGGTTCCTCACCGGTGTCGGCATCCAGGTGCTGTCAGGGCAGATCCCCGACATACTCGGCATCCCGAAGGGCAAAGGCGGCTGGTTCGAACAGCAGTGGCACTGGATCACCTCACTGTCCTCGGTCGAGCTCGGCACACTCGCGTTCGGCCTGAGCACGATCGTGATCATCCAGCTCTTCAAGCGCTTCATCCCGGTCGTACCGGGTGCCATTGTCGCCGTCATCCTGCTGACTGCCATCTCTGCCCTGACCGACGCGCACACGCACGGCGTGGCCGTGGTGGGCGCCGTCAAAGGCGGCTTCCCACCGCTCGGCCTGCCGTCGGGAATCTCGTGGTCGGACGTCACCAAGGTGCTGCCGACCGCCGTGTCCTGCGCCGTGCTGATCATCGCCCAGAGCGCTGCCACCTCTCGCAGTTTCGCGTTCAAGCACGGAGATGCGGTCGACATCAACCGGGACATCGTGGGGCTCAGCGGGGCCAGCCTCGCCGCCGGCCTCAGCGGCACATTCGTGGTCAACGGCAGCCCGACCAAGACGCAGATCCTCGACGAGCAGAAAGGGCGCACCCAGCTCGCCAACCTGACGATGGCGGCGGTCGCGCTGGTGTTCACGCTGTTCTTCACCGGGCTCCTGGCGGACATGCCCAAGGCAGTGCTCGCCGGGATCGTCTTCCTCATCGGCGTCAGCCTGATCGACCTGCCCGGTCTCCGGCTGCTATGGATGCGACGCAGGAACGAGTTCGTGGTGGCCCTCATCACGACGGTCACGGTCTTCGCCGTGGGCGTCGAGCAGGGAATCATCCTCGCCGTCCTGCTCTCGCTGCTCGACCTCGTCCGGCGGCAGTACACGCCGGGCGACTACGTGATCGGTCAGGACCGGGCCGGCGAACCGACCTATCAGCCGGCGGTGCCAGGGGCGCAGAGCCTGCCCGGCCTCGTCGTGTTCCGGTACGACGCGGAACTCTTCTACGCCAATGCCAACCGCTTCGCCGACGACCTCGAGGCAGTGATCTCCGGCGCGCCTGACCCCGTCCGCTGGGTTGTGCTGGACTGCGGCGCGATCGATGACATCGACTATTCGGCCGGCGCGACCCTGGCCAACCTCGTCAAGTACTGCCAGGCGCACAGCGCCCGCTTCGTGCTCGTCCGGCCCGATACCCAACTGCTCGCGACGCTCCGTTCATACCAGACGCTCGACGCGATCGGAGAGGACAACATCTTCCCGACCCTTGCGGAGGCCTTCCGCGCCTACCGGGCTGACCCAGCTGCGAGTACGCCGTGATGGTCCTGGACAGGAGAACAGACTTATGAGCGAGACCGGCATGGCAGCGTCTTCGGCGACCGGCGTCGAGGCTGCGCCGTACACGCTAACGGCCGAGGCGGTGGTTGCCGCGGCCGGCTCCGATGCCGAGGCGGGGCTTGCGGGAGCCGAGGCGACCAGCCGGCTCTCGTCGTACGGTCCGAACGAGATCGCCGCGGAGAAGCCGCCGTCGCTCTGGACCGTCGCCGCCCAGCAGCTGCGCGACCCGATGAACCTCATGCTGGTCGCCGTCGTGGTCGTCAGCCTGCTGATCGGGGAACTCTCGACCGGCATCATCGTTGCCCTGCTCATCCTGCTGAACGTAGGACTGGGCACCCGTCAGGAGCTGACGGCACGGGCGAGTGTCGATGCCCTGTCCAACCTGCAGGTACCGCAGGCGCGGGTGGTCCGCGACGGCGAGGTGGCGATGATCGCGGCCACGCAGGTGGTCCCGGGCGACATCGTCCAGGTCGAGGCGGGCGACATCGTGCCCGCCGACGGTCGCATCGTCCGGTCCGCGACGCTCGAGGCGCAGGAGGCCGCGCTCACCGGAGAGAGCGCGCCGATTGCCAAGGGCACCAGCGCGCTGGCCTCCTCCGACGTCGGCCTGGGCGACCAGACCAACATGTTGTTCCAGAGCACTTCCGTGACCCGGGGCACCGGCACGATCGTGGTCACCGCGACCGGAATGCAGACGCAGATGGGCAAGATCGCGACGATGCTGACCTCGGTGACGCGCACCCGGTCACCGCTCCAGCGGGAGCTGGACTCGCTGACGAAGGTCCTCGGACTCGTTGCCTGGGGCTCGGTTGCGGTGATCGTCGTGGTCGGCCTGATCCGTGGAACGCCGGCCAAGGACCTGCTGCTGCTCGGCACCGCCATGGCCATCTCGGCGATACCGACCGGCATGCCGGCGTTCGTCTCGGGCCTCCTCTCGCTCGGTGCGAAGCAGCTGGCCGAGTCGAAGGCCGTGGTGAAGAACCTCACCGACGTCGAGACTCTCGGTGCCACCAGCGTGATCAACACCGACAAGACCGGGACGCTCACGCTGAACCAGATGATGGTCTCGACGCTGTACGCGAACGGGACGTGGTTCACCGTTGACGGAGAGGGATACCGCACCAGCGGCGCGATCCGTTCGGTGGCCGGCGGCCCGGTGCCCGACTTCACCCGGCTCGGCCTCGGGCTGGCCCTCGACAGCGACGCGGTCGTCGGCTACGACGGCTCGGTGATCGGCGACCCGACCGAGGCGGCGCTGGTGGTGCTGGCGGCGAAGATCGGTATCGACGCGGAGGAGACACGGCGCAGATACCCGCGGCTGTCGGAGGTCCCGTTCGATTCCGAGTACAAGTTCATGGCGACGTTCCACCGGGTGACCGTCGACGGTGCCGAGCAGGTCATCGAGCTGATCAAGGGCGCACCGGACGTCGTCCTCGCGCGATGCAGCCAGGCGGGTGGACCACTCAGCGGCTCGCAGGTCCCGATCGCGGAGTCGCAGGACGATATCGCCGCGGCCAACGAACGGATGGGCCGCAAGGGTCTGCGCATCCTCGCGTTCGCGGCCCGGCTGGTCGCCGACCACGAGCTGACCACGATGACCGACGATCCGATGTCCTTGACGCAAGGGCTGTCGTTCGTCGGGCTGGCGGGCATCATCGACCCGCTGCGCGCGGAGGCCAAGAGCGCGGTCGGTACGGCGCTTGCCGCCGGCATCGACGTACGCATGATCACCGGTGACCATGCGGTCACGGCTCAGGCGATCGGCGCGGAGCTGGGCCTCGGGCCCGGAGCGATCAGCGGCACGGAACTGGTGGCGCTCTCCGACGAGCAGCTGAAGCATCAGCTGCCCGCACTGCATGTGTTCGGAAGGGTCACTCCCCAGGACAAGCTGCGGCTCGCCCGGGTCATGCAGGAGGAGGGCATGATCGTCGCGATGACCGGCGACGCCGTCAACGATGCGGCTGCCCTCAAGCAGGCCGACATCGGGGTGGCGATGGGAAGCGGCAGCGAGGTCACCAAGCAGGCCGGACGGATGGTGCTCACCGACGACAACTTCGGCACCCTCGTCCACGCTGTGGAGATCGGGCGGCGCGTCTACGACAAGGTCGTCTCGTACGTGCGCTACCAGATGACGCAACTGCTGTCGCTGGTCTTCCTCTTCCTCGCCGCCACCGTGTTCGACATCAATGACGGGGTGGCGATGACCCCGCCGATGGTGCTGTTCCTGTTGTTCTTCGCCACCGCCGTCGGTGTCGTGATCATCGCTGTCGACCCCGGCGATCCCGACGTCATGCATCGTCCACCGCGCGACGCCGGCGTACCGATCACGAACCGGAGCGCCGTGATCATGTGGATCTGCTATGCCTTGGTGCTGTTCGTCGCCACCTTGCTGCCGCTGGTCGCGGGGCCGGACGAGCTGAGTACGACGCACGGCACCGTGTCGATGACGATGACCTTCGTAGTGATGGGGCTGGGGACCACGTTCAACGCCGTGGTCAACCGTCGCGACCCGACCAGCGGTCTGACACCACCGATCGTGAAGGCCCTGGCGATCGGCCTGATCCCCGTCGTCCTGCTGTTCCTGGCGACCCAGCTGCCGACGATCCAGAGCGGGCTGCTCACCGTCTCGCTCTCTCCGCGACAGTGGCTCACCTGCATCGGCCTGGCCGCGATCCTCCCGATCGTCGTCGAGCTGGGCAAGGTGGTCAGGAGGCGCGGGCAGCAGCAGCGTACGGCGCTCGGGCCGGAGCACGCCGTCGCGCCGGCCCGTGCCCGGAGCGCGCCTGGAGCCTAGGTCCCGGGCATTCCGGCTCGTCCGCTCGGGGTGATGCACAACGCTCTGTGGGGCGGTCGACTGGTGTCGGCCGGTGACGGCGAAGGCAGGAGACAACGCATGACATCTCGCGAGCAGCGGATCGCCGACTTCATCGAGCCGTTCCGGGTCGAACCGGGCTCGAAGGTCAACCTGGCCAAGGACTTCGAGCCGGACTTCAGGGGCACGATCCATTCCAAGAAGCGCGGCCGCAAGCTGCTGAACCAGGGCATCGAGCTGCTGGCCGAATACCAGTCCCGGCTGTACGCGCAGCACACCCACGGTGTGCTGGTGGTGCTGCAGGCGCTCGACGCCGGCGGGAAGGACGGCACCATCCGCCATGTCATGACCGGAGTGAATCCGCAGGGTGTGGCCGTGAGCAGCTTCAAGGTCCCCTCCAACGAGGAGCTGGATCACGACTATCTGTGGCGCTACGGGCTGCGCCTACCGGAACGCGGTCAGATCGGCATCTTCAACCGATCGCACTACGAGGAGGTCCTCGTCGTCCGCGTGCACCCCGAACTCCTCGACCGGCAGAAGCTCCCGAGCGGCTCCCACCAGGGACTGTGGAAACGGCGCTTCCGCGAGATCAACGAGTGGGAGCGAACCCTCACCGACAACGGCATCAAGATCGTGAAGCTCTTCCTGAACCTGTCCAACGAGGAGCAGCGGACCCGCTTCCTGCGCCGGATCGACCTGCGCGACCACAACTGGAAGTTCTCCGCGGCCGACATCCGCGAACGCGAGTACTGGGACGACTACCAGCGCGCGTTCTCGAAGATGCTGTCCAGGACCAGCACCGCGTGGGCGCCGTGGTACGTGATTCCCGCCGATCGCAAGTGGTACGCGCGCATCGCCGCGGGCGCCGTGATCGCGAACACATTGATCGAGATCGATCCTCGCTACCCCAAGGTCGGCAAGCGGGCGCGGGCCGCGCTGCAGGAGATCAAGCTCGACCTCGAGGCACAGGCCGGGGAGGGCGTGGCGGCCGATCCGTTCGAGGAAGAAGAGTAGACCGAGGAGAGGTACGACGACGGTGGCTCACGACAGCGACCATCCGGCGATCCATTCGGCTTGGTGGCAGGAGTACGTGCCTGGTGCGGGCGTGGCCAGGTCGTACCAGCGGGCGTGGCTGGCCAAGGACGTCGTCGCCGGCCTGGTCCTGTCCGCGCTGCTGGTGCCGCAGGGGATGGCGTACGCCGAGCTTGCCGGCCTGCCGCCGGTGACCGGGCTCTACACCTCGATCCTGTGCCTGCTCGGCTACGCGGTCTTCGGCCCGTCCAGAGTGCTGGTACTCGGTCCCGACTCGTCGCTGGGCCCGATGATCGCGGCGACGATAGCGCCGCTCCTGCTGGCCAACGGCGATCCCGCTCGGGCCGTCGCGCTCGCGTCGATGCTGGCGGTGATGGTCGGTGTGGTGATGACGGTCGCCGGGCTGGCCCGGTTCGGGTTCGTCGCGGACCTGCTGTCGAAACCGACCCAGATCGGCTACATGAACGGGCTCGCGCTGACCATCGTGATCGGTCAGTTGGCCAAGCTGTTCGGGTTCTCGGTCGACGCCGACGGGCTGCTGGCCGAGGCCGGCGCCTTCTTCTCGGGGCTCGCGGACGGAGCCGCCAACGCGACGGCCGCGATCCTCGGGGTCGGTTCGCTCGCCGGCATCCTGCTGCTGAATCGATTCCTGCGCAAGCTGCCGAGCGTCCTGATCATCGTGGTGCTCGCCTCCGTCGTGGTCAGCGCGTTCGACCTGCAGTCCCACGACGTCGACACGGTCGGCAAGCTCCCCCAGGGTTTCCCGCCGTTCACTGTCCCGGGGGTCGGCTGGAGCGATCTGCCGCCGCTGTTCGTCGGGGCGCTGGCCATCGCCGTCGTCGCGCTGGCCGACACGATGTCGACAGCTTCGGCGTTCGCCGCTCGCAGGGGCGACCGGGTGCGCGGGAACCAGGAGATGGTCGGCATCGGCGCCGCCAACATCGCGGCCGGGTTCTTCCAGGGCTTCCCGGTCAGCACCAGCGGGTCCCGCACGGCCGTCGCCGAGCAGGCCGGTTCCCGGTCCCAGGTGACCGGCATCGTCGGCGCCGCGACGATCACCGTGGTCCTGGTCGTCGCCACCTCCCTGATGCAGTACGTGCCGCAGCCGACCCTGGGCGCGATCGTCATCGCCGCGGCGTTGTCACTGGCCGATATCGCCGGGACGCGCCGGCTGTGGCATCAGCGGCGGACCGAGTTCGGGCTGTCCGTCATCGCGCTGCTCGGCGTCGCCCTCCTGGGTGTCCTGCCCGGCATTCTCATCGCCGTCGGCCTGTCCATCCTGAACGTCTTCCGCCGCGCCTGGTGGCCGCACCAGGCCGAGCTCGGCCGGGTGGAAGGAGTCGCCGGCCTGCACGACACCAAGAGCTATCCGGACGCCGAGCTTCTCCGCGGTCTGGTCGTCTACCGTTTCGACGCACCCCTGATCTTCGCGAACGCCCGGATGTTCGGTGAGAAGGTGCGGGAGATCGCCTCGGACGACCCCGAGGTCCGGTGGATCATCGTGGCCGCCGAGCCGATCACCGACGTCGACACCACGGCCTCCGACATGCTGCAGGAGCTGGACGCCTGGCTCAACGCGCGCGATGTCTCCCTGGTGTTCGCGGAGATGAAGGACCCGGTCCGCTCGAAGATCGAGCGGTACGAGCTCACCCGCACGATCAACCCGGCGCACTTCCTCCCGACACTCGACGCGGCGGTCGCGGAGTACGTCCGGCAGACGGGCGCGAGCTGGCGCAGTCCGCAGCCGAAGACCGACGACGAGGGTTCGCGGCGGTGAGCCGGATCATCCTTCGAGGGTGACGACCCGGGGTCGCGCACGTTCGAACCTGGGCTGACATCGAGGATGGAGGACGTCATGCCTGAGCAGTTCCAAGGATTGATCAACGTCGATATTCGCGACTCCGAGCCGGACTGGACGCCGTTCGAGCCGCCGAGGGCGCCGGACGGCGCGCCGAATGTCGTCTACATCGTCCTGGACGACGTCGGCTACTCGGCCATGAGCTGCTACGGCGGGCCGATCGAGACCCCCAACATCGACGCGATCGCTGCTCGCGGGGTGCGCTTCACCCAGTGGCACACGACGGCGCTGTGCTCACCGACCCGGTCGTGTCTGCTGACCGGCCGCAACCACACGCGCAACAGCATGGCGTGCATCACGGAGGCGGCGATCGGATTCCCGAACGCGAGCGGCACGATCCCGCCGGAGAACGGGATGCTGTCGGAGATCCTCGGAGAGCGCGGCTGGAACACCTACATGGTGGGCAAGTGGCACCTGTGCCCGACCGACGAGATGAACCTCGCCGCGACCCGGCGCAACTGGCCGACCGGCCGTGGCTTCGAACGGTGGTACGGCTTCCTGGGCGCCGAGACGAACCAGTGGTATCCCGACCTGGTCTACGACAACCACCCGGTCGCGCAGCCGCGCTCGCCCGAGCAGGGCTACCACCTCACCGACGACATCACCGACAAGGCGATCGAGTTCATCAAGGACGCCAAGGCGATCGCTCCGGACAAGCCGTTCTTCCTGTATTACGCACCCGGCGCCTGCCACGCACCTCACCACGCGCCGAAGGAGTGGATCGACAAGTTCGCCGGCCACTTCGACCAGGGGTACGAGGCGATGCGGGAGGAGACCCTGGCCCGCCAGAAGAAGCTCGGTCTGGTGCCGGACAACACCGAACTGCCTCCGGTGAACCCGATCGGCACCCCCGAATCGCGCAGCGGCCCGAACCACCAACCGTTCCCGATCCTGGACTACACCCGTCCGTGGGCGTCGCTGAACGCCGACGAGCGACGCCTGTTCGCCCGGATGGCCGAGGTGTACGCCGGATTCCTCGCCCACGCGGACCACCACATCGGCCGGTTGCTCGGGTACCTCGAGCAGACCGATCAGCTCGAGAACACCATGGTCGTGGTCGTGTCCGACAACGGTGCGAGCGGCGAAGGCGGCCCGAACGGCTCGGTCAACGAGATGAAGTTCGCCAACGGTATCGACGACGACCTGGCGGAGAACCTGGCCAAGCTCGACGACCTGGGCGGCACGAGGACGTACAACCACTACGCGAACGGCTGGGCGATGGCCTTCAACACGCCGTTCAAGATGTGGAAGCGCTACGAGTTCACCGGTGGCACCGCGGACCCCTGCATCATCTCGTGGCCGGCGGGTGCTCCGGCGCATGGCGAGCTCCGCCACCAGTACCACCACGCGATCGACATCGTCCCCACGATCCTCGATGTCCTGGGCATCGAATCCCCCGAGACGATCAAGGGACACACCCAGTCCGACCTCGACGGAATGAGCATGCGGGCCAGCATGGACGACGCGAGCGCCGACTCCGGACGGCGGACGCAGTTCTACTCGATGCTGGGATCCCGCGCGATCTACCACGAGGGCTGGAAGGCGGTCACCACCCACCCGACCATCGCCGGTTGGGGCGACTTCAACGCCGACGAGTGGGAGCTCTACCACGTCGAGACCGACCGCTCGGAGACCAAGAACCTCGCGGCGGAGCAACCGGACAAGCTGCGCCAACTGGTGAACGGCTGGTACGCCGAGGCCGGCTCGAACAAGGCCTTCCCGCTCGATGACCGCTCCGCGGTGGAGATCCTCGGCACTCCGCGGCCCCAGCTCACGGCGGCCAAGAACCGGTACGTGTACTACCCGGACACCGCCCCGGTCTCGGAGTGGCAGGCGGTCAACACCCGGAACCGGTCGTTCGCGATCGGCGCGCTGGTCGACATTCCCGCCCCGGGGGCCGAAGGTGTGCTGTTCGCGATGGGTGCTAGGTTCGGCGGCCATGCGCTGTACGTGAAGAACAACCGGCTGCACTACGTGAACAGCTTCGTCGGCGCGATCGAGCAGCAGGTCGTCGGAACGAAGGACATTCCCACCGGCACGAACCTGGTCCTGTCGGCCGCGTTCGAGAAACAAGGGATGGAGCGCGACGGCGCGACCGGCACCCTCTCGCTCTACCACGGGGACGAGAAGGTCGGCGAAGGCAGCATCAAGACCCAGCTCGGAGCCTTCGCCATCGCCGGCGCGGGTCTGTACGTCGGCAGGCACAACGGCGAGCCGATCACCGACGACTACCCGGGCGAGCCGCCGCACCACTTCACCGGCGGCACGATCAACCGGGTGGCCGTCGACGTCAGCGGCGAGCCGTACCTGGATCTCGAACGCGAAGCCGCCCTGATGCTGATGCGAGAGTAGGAGACCCCGGCTGTGACGACGGATCACGCCCTCCTGCCGTCCTGGCACGATACCGCGGCACGACAGGCGATCGTGGACTACGTCGACCGAGCCGTGCAGGAGGGCGGGGCGCAGTACGTCCCGCCCTCCGAGCGGATCGCGGTGTTCGACAACGACGGCACGCTGTGGTGCGAGAAGCCGATGCCGGTCGAACTCGGCTTCATCCTGGAGCAGCTCGCCGAGATGGCCGAACGGGACTCGAGTCTTCACACACAGCAGCCGTGGCAGGCTGCCCGGGACCAGGACTACGCCTGGCTCGGGGACGTGATCACCAAGCACTACCACAGCGACGACAGCGATCTGAAGGTGCTCCTGGACGGCATCCTCCAGACGTTCGACGGCATGAGCGTCGACACCTACGCGGAGATCGCCGAGCGCTTCCTCCGGACGACCCAGCACCCGACGCTCGGGCGGCTGCTCCGGGAGTGCACCTACCTCCCGATGGTCGAACTGTTGCGCTATCTGGAGGCCTACGGGTTCACGACCTACATCGCGTCCGGGGGCGACCGCGACTTCATGCGCGCCATCACCGAAGAGGTCTACGGCATCCCGGCCGAGCGCATCATCGGCAGCTCGGCCGGGCTCCGGTACCGCGATGACGACACCGGCGGCTCGGTCGTCTACCAGGCGAAGATGGACGGCTTCGACGACGGCCCGATGAAACCGGTACGCATCTGGAGCCGGACCGGCCGGCGACCTGTCGTTGCCGGCGGCAACTCCAACGGCGACGTCCCGATGCTCAACTACACCGGGCGTCCCTCGCGTCCCGGACTCCGGTTGCTGATCCTGCACGACGACGAGGAACGCGAGTTCAGCTACACCGCCGGAGCCGAGGCGTCACTCGAGCAGGCCCGCACCGACGGCTGGACGGTGGTCAGCATCAAGAACGACTGGGCAACCGTCTTCGCCGACAGAGACCAGGTCCGCGACGGCTAGAAGCTCCCGATCCCCTTGCCGATCATGACCACACCGATGACGAGGAGAAGGACCGCCATGACCACCTTGTTCTCCCGGACCAGCCATTCGCGCAGAGACTCCAGCGGCTGCGCCATTCGGTCGGCGGCCGCAAGGTAGGCGATGACAGGCACCGCGACAGTACTCGCGGCGATCGCCGTGTAGACGGCGACGACGACGACGGTCTGCGTGGTGCTGAGGCCGCCGGCACCGATCGCGATGCCCGCCCCGGCGGCCATGATGAGGTTCTTCGGGTTCAGCGCGGACAGGAGAAAGCCGAGGCCGATGCCCTTGGCCGGGGTCAGCGTGTCGATCGCCGACATCCATTTCGGTAACTCGGGCGCTGCCTGGCCATGTGGACGGCCCCGCCATTGTTTGGCGGCCAAGAAGAGCAGAAGCACGCCGAGGACGAGTCTGATCGTGCCCTGGATCGGACGCGATGCGTCCGAATCGTCCTCGGGCAGGGCAGCGGACAGCAGGGTGAAGACGACGCTCGCCACGACGATCCCGGCGATCCAGCCGCCCAGGAACCCGACGCCGGTGGTCTTCGCGTTCGGCGACAGCAGCATGAGGATCGCTGCGATGATGGGGATCGGGCTGATCGCGACACCCAGCGCCAGGGGAAGGATCTCTCCGAGCACACCGCCCATGCCTGTCCGTCCGCCTCGTCGATCAGCACTCGTTCACGGCCGCTGTCTGCGGTCGAGCTGGGCATCCAGGGTCATGGCCGCGTCGATCAGGGCGAGGTGGGTGAACGCCTGGGGGAAGTTGCCGATCTGCTCGCCGGTGAGGGCGATCTCCTCGGAGTACAGGCCGAGGTGGTTGGCGTAGGTGAGCATCTTCTCGAAGGTGAGCCGTGCCTCCTCGATCCGGCCGGCCCTGCCGAGCGCGTTGACATACATGAACGTGCACAGCGAGAACGTGCCCTCCGACCCGCGCAGGCCGTCGGGCGACGCCTCGGGGTTGTAGCGGTAGACGAGGCTGTCGGTGACCAGCTCGGAGTCCATCGCCCGCAAGGTCGACAGCCACTGCGGATCCTGTGGCGCGACGAACCCCACCGTGGGCATGCGCAACAGCGACGAATCGAGCACCTTGCTGCCGTACTGCTGAACGAAGGCGCGGCGTTCCGGATCGAATCCGCGGGCCATCACCTGGTCGTAGATCGCGTCCCGGGCGCCGATCCACCGGTCCAGCGGAGCCGGCCGCGACCGGGCGGTGGCGAGCCGGATCGCCCGGTCGAACGCGGTCCAGCACATCACCCGGCCATAGGTGAAGTCCTTGCGCCCGCCCCGGGTCTCCCAGATGCCCTCCTCGGGCTGGTCCCAGTTGTCGGTGAGCCAGTCGAGCAGGTCCCGGACCGCGACCCAGCCCTGGTGGCCCATGGTGAGACCCCGCTGATCGCCGAGGTACATGCTGTCCAGCGCTTCGCCGTAGATGTCCAGCTGCAACTGCCCGGCGGCACCGTTGCCGATGTGCACCGGGCGGGACCCGCGGTACCCCTCCCAGTGCTCGAGGGTCTCCTCGGTGAGGTCGGAGGAGCCGTCGACGCGGTACATGATGTTCAACGGCCTGCCTGCCGCGCCCGCCTTCTCCTGCACGCGATCCCGCATCCAGCCGCTGAAGGCCGCGGCCTCCTCGGTGAACCCCATCCGAAGCAGGGCGTAGATGGAGAAGGAGGCGTCCCGGATCCAGGTGTAGCGGTAGTCCCAGTTCCGCTCACCGCCGATCTGCTCCGGCAGCGCGGCCGTCGGCGCGGCTACCAGACCGCCGCTGGGTGCATAGGTCATCAGCTTCAGCGTGATCGCGGAGCGCTGGAGCATCTCGCGCCAGCGACCTGTGTAGGTGGACTGTGCCAACCAGGTCCGCCAGAAGGCAGCCGTGTCGTCCAGCATCTGCTGTGCCTCGGCGACGCGGATCTCCCGTGGCGGCCCGTCGGCTGCCGTCTCGAGCATCAGCCCGCGCAGTTGCCCGGCCTCGAGGGTGAACGAGACCTGCAGGTCGCCGGTGTCGTCCACCCGCGGCTCGACGAGATGCGCGTCGTCGGCCTCCCGTACGACGTGGAAGGTCAGCGTCGAGCCATCGCTCGTGCAGACACCGCCGTATTCGGTCGCGTGCCACTGATGAGCCTTGCGCCCGTAGTCGAACCGCGGCGCGATATCCAGGTCGAACGTCATCCGGCCGCGGACGCAACGCAGTAACCGCACGATCCGGTGGTTCTCGGTCGCGTGCGTACTGCTCGTCGCCGGCATGAAGTCGATCACCTCACCGACACCGGCCTCGGTCAGGAACCTGGTGATCAGGATCGCCGTGTCCGGGAAGTACAGCTGCTTGGTCTCGAAGGTGCCGTACGACGGACGGATCCGCAGGTGGCCGCCGTTCTCGTGATCCAGCAGCGCCCCGAACACACTGGGCGAGTCGAAGCGGGGTGCGCAGAACCAGTCGATCGAGCCGTCCGTGCTGACGAGGGCGGCGGTCTGGAGATCCCCGATCAAGCCGTGGTCCGCGATCAACGGATAGTCCTTCATGGCGGTGCTCCCTGGTGGCTCCTTGTGATGGCCGACGTCAGCGTGCTGGACAGCTCTCGGTCAACGCGGTGCCCAACGACGTGGCCGCGACGCCGACCTGCTTGAGCGCCGAGCTGATCGCCGGTGCCTTCTGCCTGAGGTTGTCCGCGGTCACGCCACTGGCGACGGTCTCCAAATCCGAGAAGGCCGTTTTGACGCCCTCCACGGCGGGCCGCAGCGCATCCGATGCCGAGGCTGCCGCGGCGTCCAGACTGGTCTTGACGTCGGCCACGGCGGTGTTCAGCGCGGTGAGACCGTCCTGTAACGGCTCCACCTTCGTGAGAGTGTCCAGCGAGGACTTCAAGGCCGACGAGGCAGCGCAATCCGCCGTCGGCTCCCCTGCTGCCGGCGTCGAATTGTCGCTGCAGGCCATCGGTACGACGAGCAGGACGACGGCCACCAGCGCGCCGGCGACCGCTCGACGTACGCCGAATCGCGGCATAGCTGCTCCCCCGCGACTACTCGGCGGCCTTCTTGACCTCCTCAGCGCTGTCCGCGTCAACCTCTTCCTTGGTGACCTTGGCGGCATGCGACAGCGCCTTGTCCACATCCGTGACCCACGTCGCTTCGAAGAGCGCGACGATGCCCGAACTGTCGGGCGGCAAGGCGTCTTCGACGTCAGCCTTGATCGCCTTCTTCTCCCGGTGGGATTTCAGGCCGCCGATACCGAGTCCGGCACCCGCACCGATCGCTGCCCCCGCCAGCAGGCTGGGCGGGAAGATCAGCCCGACGACGGCGCCCCCGACCGCACCCCACATCGCACCCTTCCTGGCCGTGTGGAAATCGTCGTCGACGTGGATCTTGCCGTCGGAGTCGCGGCTGACGAGGACGAGCCCCTCGACCTTGATCACATCGTCCGAAGCGGCCTGCTTGATGGCGTCCCAGTCACCACTCGCTGCCCCTGCGTCCGAGTAGGCGGCGATGTACAGACAAACCGGAGCCTTGCTGTCAGATCCCACGGGTCTCTCCTCTGGATCGGGCGACCGCGACCGCGCGCGGTCCGACGTAGTTCTCGCCTTCACCCTTGCCGCGACCCCGGGTGGAAAGCCTCACCCCGGGCGGACTATGTGCGCCGGGCCCGGGTCGGTTCACCCCGCGCGGATGATGCTCACCATCGGGCCATCGCGCAACGATCCAAGTCGGCCTGCGCCCCGAGGGGGCGCCCAGGAGTGCGCGAAAGGATTGACATGGGGTGCTTCTTCGCCTTGTTTGCCGGGCTCTTTCCGCGCCTGGGACTGCTGTTCGTCTGGGTGGCGCGTCCCAAACTGGTGGACGCCGCCTTCGACACGTGGTTCTGGCCACTGCTCGGCATCATCTTCCTTCCCTTCGCGACGCTGATGTACGTCGTCCTCTACACCGGGGGCGGCCTGACCGGCTTCGACTGGTTCTGGGTCGTCTTCGCCGGGTTCCTCGACGTCGTCCATTGGGGCGCGAGCTGGACCCAGCGCCGCCAGGCCCCCGGCTACCCGGGCGGCGTCCAGGTCTGACGCCGAGGTTCATCCGTAAAGGGTGAGGTCCCGTTCGCCCGTGGCGGCGACGATCGATCCCTAGCCCGAGCGGCGAGGAGGCGCGGCATGGCTGTTCCAGACCCCACGCTGTCCGGTCGTGCAGAAAACGGTGTGCCGGCCGCGACGGCTGAGGCGAAGCGGTCGTCGAAGGGGCGTTCGGCGGCGGTGATCGTCTGCTTGGTGCTGGCGGCGTTACTGACCACACCGGCGGCGATCGCGTACTGGGGACAGCGCACGCTCAACGACACCACGCGCTATGTCAACACCGTCGGTCCGCTGGTGGACTCGCCGGAGGTGCAGGACGCCATCGCTACCAAGGTCACCGACACGATCCAGGACCAGGTCGACATCGAGGCGCTCCTCAACGACGTGTTCGCAGGTGTGATCACGGATCGTCCGCGTCTGCAGCGATTGGTCGGTCCGCTGTCCGGCGCGATCAACAGCCTGATCGACCGCCAGGTCCGGGAGTTCCTCGCATCGGATGCGTTCGCGGACCTCTGGACGGCCGCCAACACCAGGGCCCAGCAGAGCCTCCAGCGCATCCTGAAGGGTGATCAAAGCGGAGCCGTCTCGCTGCAGGGTGAACAGATCGTCCTCGACGTCTCCCAGGTCATCGACCAGGTCAAGCAACGCCTGATCGATCGGGGCCTGACGATCCTGCAGAACGTGCCTGTCCCCGATGTCGACAAGCAGATCGTGTTGATGGAAGCGCCGGAGGTGAAGAAGCTCCGAACGATCTACGCGTTCGCGAACCCGGTGGCGCAGTGGCTGATCGTCGTGGTGGCCCTGCTCTATCTGCTGGCTCTGGTGCTCTCGCGCCGGCGACCCCGGACGACAGTGATCATCGGAGCGCTGCTGGCGGCGAACGCGTTGCTGATCGCACTGGCGCTGACCGTCGGACGGCAGTTGTTCATCGACGCACTGTCGGGTACGACGTTCGGTCCGGCGAGCGCGGTCTTCTACGACACGCTGCTGTCCTATCTCGAGCGTGGCCGGCAGGTGTTCTTCCGGCTGGGCCTGGCGATCGTGGTCATCGGCTGGTTCGCCGGACCCAACAAGTCCGGCACCGCCGTACGTGCTGCCGTCCGCGACGGTTTGGAAGGTATCGGCGCAGCCCTGTCCGACGGCCCGGTCGGCACCGCGGGCCGATGGGTTGCGGCCAACGCCCGGTGGTTGCGCGTGGCCGTCGGCCTGCTGGGCGCCGTCGTACTGCTCTGGGGCAACAACATCTCGCAGGGCAGGCTGTTCTGGTCGCTCGCACTCGTGGCCCTGTTGCTGGTCGTCGTGCAGCTCCTGGTCGGCGCCGGCCGGGCTTCGGCCGCCTCCCGTCCCGTCCCACCGGCCGAGGCCGTTGCCGGAACCGCGAACTAGCCGGCTGTGACAGCGGCGGCAGGCAGGCGCTCATGAACATCGTCTGGGCCGCTGTGGTCATGATCGTGTCGACGGCGGTCACCGTCACTGCAATGCTCCTCATGCGCAGGCGGGCGCCGGAGGGCAGCTACTTCAGTGACGGTGACCGCGCCTCGGGTGTGTTCGGCGTGCTGGCCACCGGGTTCTCCGTGCTGATCGGTTTCATCATCTTCTTGTCGTTCACGTCGTACGACCAGTCGCGAGCCGGCGCCGAGTCGGAGGCGACGATCGTTGCGCAGCAGCTGCAGACGGCCCAGTTCATGCCCGGCAAAACGCCTGCGGAGCTCACCGGTGAGCTGAGCTGCTACGCACGGTCCGTGGCCGGGGTCGAGTGGAATTCGTTGAACACGGGCACGCTGGGCAATTCCGTCAACCCGTGGGGCGTGGAGATGTTCCGGACGATCTCGACCGTCGATCCGCGAACGCCGACCGAGCAGTCGGCGTACGACCGGTGGATGGACCAGACCGCCGCTCGTGAGCAGGCGCGCATCGACAGGGTGCACGGGGCGGAGGGGATCATCCCGGCGCCCGTGTGGCTGGTCCTGTCGGTGATCTCGGTGGTGCTCTTCGTGTACCTGCTGTTCTTCGCCGACCCGCGCGAGCGCGCGTTGACGCAGGGCGTCCTGATGGGCAGCGTGACGGTGGTCATCACCCTCCTGCTGTTCCTGCTGGTGTTCTTCAACCATCCGCACGGCGACGGCGTGGGCAGGCTGCAGCCGACAGCGATGGTACGGACCATCGGCCTGATCGACTCGCAGGTCAAGCTGCTCGGGCTCGACGTGACCCTTCCGTGCGCGGATGACGGCAGCCGGCGCTGACGAGCGGCCCGGGCGCGGCCGCACCTGGCAGGAGGTGCTCGTCACCATCCTGCTGGTGCTCGCCGCCCTCGGTACCTCGTGGAGCAGCTACCAGGCGACCAGGTGGACCGGCGAGCAGGCCAAGGTGGCCGGCCGCATCAACGCGATCAGGATCGACGCTGCCCGGGCCCAAGGCCTGTCCCAGTCCCAGAGCCAGGTGGACGTCGCCACGTTCATCGCCTGGGTGGATGCGGATCGCCGAGGCGAAACCGACGTCGCCGATTTCTATGCCCACCGCTTCCGCGCGGAGTTCCGGCCCGCGTTCAATGCCTGGATGGCGACCCGGCCGTCCACCAACCCGGCTGCGCCGCCGACGCCCTTCGCCATGCCGCAGTACCAGCTCGCGTCGGCGCAGGAGGCCGAACGGCTCGACGCGGCCGCCGCCGCCTCCACGGCCGAGGTCCTCCGCGACCTCCAGACAGCCAGCAACTATGTGCTCACCGTCGTCCTGTACGCCGTGGTCCTGTTCTTCGCCGGGATGAGCACCAAGATCGCCGGCCGTCGCCTGCGCTGGATCCTCATCGGGATCGGCTGCCTCGTCTTCGTCATCGCCATCGCCTGGATCGCCACCTTCCCGGTCAGTGTCGCCGTCTGAGCAGGCGGCCAGGCTCGTCCCCTGAGGATGATGCCGCGTCCGGGGTGATTCGACAGCCTGGTGTCACCCTCCGCGACGGCGGAACGGTCCGATCACGGCGTGGCACAAGGGAGTGAATGACAGTGGCACAAGGTGCAGCAGCATCGCATTACGAAAGCGCGGACGAGGAACACGAGGCCAGCGGCTGGGCGATCGGGTTCATCCTGTTCGCCGGCGTCATGATGGTCCTGGCCGGAGGTTTCCAGACGTTTACCGGTCTGGTGGCGCTCTTCGAGAACGAGTTCTATGTCAGCACCCGCAACTACCTGTTCCAGTTCGACGCCACCGCGTGGGGCTGGATCCACCTGATCTTCGGCATCCTCGTGATGGTGGCAGGTTTCGCGGTCATGGCGGGCCAGACGTGGGCGCGGGTGGTGGCCATCATCCTCGCGGCGTTGAGCGCTCTGGCCAACTTCACCTTCATCCCGTACTACCCGTTCTGGGCGCTGACCATCATCGCCATCGACATCTTCGTCATCTGGGCGCTGGCCGTGCACGGACGCGATGTCCGCGATTTCACCCACTGACGGCCGCTTCGTCGCACGCGAGTCGTGGACTCAGCTTGCTCGCCGCCGGGCATCGTCGACATACGGAAACGGGTTTCCGGATGCTCGTGCACCGGAGGCGAGCCAGGCCGCGAAACCCTCCGGAGACCGCCGATGCAGCTCGTCGAGATACAGCTGCCGCAGTTCGACGACGGATTGGCGCTCCGCAGCTGTGCGGGCGGTCTCCAGCAACAAGAAGCTCTGGCGCCAGACCAGGCACAACTCCACGTCGGCGAGGGAACTGAGCTCTCGCTCCGGAGTGGCCGCAGGACCATCGGCGAGCGGCGTCGCGGGGTCGCGGGGTCGCGCCGGCTGCGGACGTACGACTGGAGAATCCCCCTGCACGCGCCGTCGCGACCAGACGCGCGAGGTCAGAGCCGGCGTGGTCACCGCCAGTGCCAGCACGATCACGACGCCGGCGAAGCCGAGGGCTGCAATCAGGCCCACGGCGGCCGGCATGATCAGCGCGATGGCGAGGGTGACCCGAACGACGCTGAGCGCCCCGGGCCGCCCATGCCCTTCCCACGTGGACGAGGCGATGACTGCCGTCACTGTCGCGACAACGAACACGCTGATCAGCACGCGTGCCAGACCCCAGTTGGCGATCGCACAGACGAGGCCCGCTGTGACAGTCAGGTCGACGCACCACATCCGGACGGTTCGGCCGCGGCTGCCGAAGGTGCTGGGATCGGATCCATCGGCGCCGGATGACCGCATCTTCTTGCTCACGTTCTCAGTCCTTTGCCCCGGTTCTCGATCGCGTCTTTAGCCATCGAGCTCAGAGCGTCAGCATGCGCGCGACCAGCGGGTTGTCGCCTCCTCCCGCCGGGGTGAGAACGGCTCGGAGCCTTGCGACCGCAAGCGGTCATGGGTCTGGCCCGGGCGACCGTGGCCCACGCCTCATCCCTGCGGGGTGAGCTACGTCGCTCAGTCGTGGGGGAGCATGGGCAGAGCCTTGCAGTCAATCGCCGGGAGGGGAGATGCCGGGCGGTCAACAGGCAGACAAAGGGCGCGGACATCGCTGGACCCCGATTCGCGAGGATGGACAGACGCCACTGGCGGGAGCATCGTCGATGCTCTGGAGGACCGTCGTACGGCAGCGTCTCCTGGACTTGGTGAACCAAGGAGTACGGCGGCCGCTGACGCTTGTCAGTGCGCCCGCGGGCTTCGGGAAGACGATGCTCCTGCTCTCGTGGGAGGTACTCGGCACCTGGGCCGGCCCGGTCAAGCACATCGCTGTGGACGCCGCCGACGAACAGTCCGCGGCCTCGGTGCAGTCCGTACTCGACGGCCTCCATCGCAGACGGGCCGCCCGCGCCGAAGATCCTGCGCTGGTCGTCGTGGTCGACTGCGGCGACCTCAGCCTCACGCCGGAGCTCGGGAACAGCCTCGACCGCGTCATCCGCGACGATGCCGCAAGGACACGGATCGTCCTGTTGACCCGCACGGACCCGCCATTGCCTCTCCACAGCTATCGGCTGGCCGAGATGTTGACGGAGATTCGCGCGGCCGACCTCGCCTTCACACCGGACGAGGCGGCCGCTCTGATGCGGCAGGAGAATCTTGACCTGGCACCGGTCGAGGTGGCAGAACTCCGGGCACGGACGGACGGCTGGCCGGCGGGTCTGGCGTTCGCGGCGATGAACCTGGCTGGGACGGCCGACACCGCCCAGACGATCCGAGGGTTCCGTGGCGATATCGGGAACGTGTCGGCGTTCCTGATGACCGAGGTACTCCAAGCGCAGCCCGCCGCGCAGCGGGAGTTCCTGCTCCGGACCTGCATCGTCGACAGGCTCTGGCCTGCGCTGGCCGAGGCGCTGACAGGTCGCGTCTGTGACCGCCGGTCGTTGGAGTTCATGTCGCACGGGAACGCGTTCATCCAGCTGGTTCCCGGGACCGACGACTGCTACAGCTACCAGTCGCTCTTCCGTGAGTTCCTCCGGGCCCAACTGTTGTTCGAACGGCCGGCTCTGGTCCCCGAGCTGCACCGGACCGCGGCCGGTTGGTTCGCGCAGAACGGGCACCAGCTGACAGCGGTCCGCCACGCCATCACGGCCCTGGAGTGGGGCGACGCAGCCCGGTATCTGGTGGAAGATCTCGACTTCGCGAAGCTCCTGATCGGGCCCCGGCGGGCGCTCCTGCCGGTGTTGGTCGCTGACCTTCCCGACGACCTGGACGGAGCGGGTGCCGCGGTGGTCCGGTCCGTTCGAGCGCTCGCAAAGTTCGATATCGACCTGTGCGCCGCGGAACTGAGCAAGGCCCGAACCAGCCTGGACCGAGGTGTCCCGTCTCCGGCCCACTTCTACGATCTGGCAATCACCGTGCTGACGGCGATCTGTACGAGTCTCGAGGCCGATGTCACCACGGCCTTGGACGCCGCGCTCGCCGCCGAGGCGGCCCTCCGAACGGCATCGGCCGGATCGAGTGTCCCGCCGCCGGAGGCGAAGGTACTCGTTGCCGGATGCAAAGGTAGGGTCCTGCTCGAGCGGGGGGACTTCCCCGGAGCCTCGGAGGCGTTCTCCGAGGCGATCGCGATCGCCGACGAAGCCGGTCTGCACGAGGCCTTGGCGGACGTCTTGGGGATGGCCGCACTGGTCGAGGCGGTGTGGGGACATCTGCGTCGGGCCGGCGAGCTCGCAGAGCAGGCAACCGCGATGGCGGAGGCCGGGGGTCACCTCGATGAGCCGCAGTCAGCGATCGTGGCCCAGGCCTGGGTGAGTATCGACCGGGGTGAAGTCACGGCAGCCCGGGACCTGGTGCAGCGCGCCGGGGACGCCGTACCGACGCTCGATGCACGAGTCCTGGCTGCCTTCGGGGCTCTGGTCCGCGCAAGAGTGCTCCGATCGGGCGGACATGCCGAGGTGGCCCGTGCTGAGCTCAGGGCGGCCGTCGACAGCTACGGTGCCGGGAGCAACGACTGGCTCGGCCAGTCCCTCGTCGTGAACGAGGCGAAGATTCTCGTGGGTCAGCAGCTGCCACGTGAGGCAATCGCCGTGATCGAGGATTCTCCTGGTCGTGACCGGGTCGAATCGATCCTGGTGCTGCAGCGGGCGGCTATCGAGGCCGGCCAGCAGGGTCCTGCCCTGCCGTCGGCCGTGAGGCACCGGGCCGCGTCCCTGGAGACACAGATCGACAGGTACCTGGTTCAAGCCGCGGAGTCGATCAGAACCGGTGACTCCCGCCGGAGCAGCGTTCAGGTGGATCGCGCCTTGAGGCTGGCCGCTCCCGAACACTTCCGCCGTCCGTTCTCGGACGCGCCGCCACGACTGAGAAAGTTGCTTCAGCCAACCAGTGAATTGATGCGGCGTCACCCCTGGCTCCACGCACCGGGACCAGGGCGCGCCCGCGCGACGGATCCATCGAGTCGGACCCGCTACGAACTGGTTGTCACCAACACCTTGAGCAGCAAGGAGCACGAGGTACTCCAGTACCTCGCCGAACTACTGACAACCGAAGAGATCGCCAACACCATGCACGTCTCGGTCAATACGGTCCGCAGCCACGTGCGGAGCATCCTGCGCAAGCTGAGCGCCTCCCGGCGCAATGAGGCAGTACGGCGCGCATGGGACCTGGGACTGCTGCCCCAACGCCCCGAGACCTGACAAGCCGCCGTACCAGCTTGAAAGGTCCGCCGGTTCCAGGAGGTGAGAGGTGACAGAGGCGACCTTCGCGGTCCTCGCGCTCCTCGTCCTTGTGTGGGCAGTGACCTCGGATCTCCTGGCCCGCTTGAACATCACCGGCCCGCTCGTGTTCACCGTCGCCGGCTACGCACTGGGGAATCCTGACAGTAGCCCTCTCTCGGTGGACGTCGAGGCGCCGTCCGTCCACCTGATCGCGGAGCTGACGCTTGCGCTGCTGTTGTTCTCGGACGCTGCCAGAGTCAACGTGTCACGATTGAAACGAGACGTTCGTCTGCCTGGCCGTCTGCTGGCGTTCGGTCTTCCGGTGTCCGTGGTCCTGGGCTCTCTCATGGCCGCCTGGCTCTTCGACGATTTCAGCTGGGCGCTTGCAGGCTTCGTCGGCGCCACGCTGGCTCCCACCGACGCTGCACTCAGCGTCCAGGTGATCAACGATCGCCGGATCCCCCTGCGCCTGCGTCGCGCACTCAATGTGGAAAGCGGACTCAACGACGGCATCGTCACACCTGTCGTCACCTTCACACTGGCTGTCGCTGCGGGCCAACTCGGGATAGAGAGTCACGACGGCGCCGCCGACGACAGCGGCGGAGCGTTGCTCGAACTCGCCGTCGGTCTCATCGTCGGCCTTGCGATCGGGACAGCAAGCGCCTGGCTCTTGTCCATCGGCTCTCGACGCCACTGGATGAGTACGGGTGCAAGGCGGCTCGGCACCCTTGCGGCCGCCCTCGGCAGCTTCGCCCTCGCCCTCGCGCTCAGCGGCAACGGCTTCATCGCAGCGTTCGTCGCCGGCATTGCCTTCAGAGCCGCACTGGACCAGGATGCCGTCGACGCGGATACCGCCGTCGAGCTACCGGAGCTGCTCGGTGAGGTCCTGGCCCTCGCCGCCTGGTTCCTCTTCGGAGCCACGCTGGTGCCGATCGCCCTTCACAACTTCGACCTCACGCTCCTCGCGTCCGCCGTACTGAGCCTGACTGTGGTCCGCATGGCTCCGGTCGCCCTGTCGCTGCTCGGAACGGGTCTGGATCGCAGAACCGTTGTATTCATGGGGTGGTTCGGCCCACGCGGTCTGGCATCGGTGGTGTTCGCGCTGCTGGCAGTTGAGCAGCTCGGCAACATCCCGGTGGTCGAGCGAGCCGTCGCCGCCGTTGCGCTCACGGTGTTCCTGAGTGTGGTGCTCCACGGTGTGACGGCCGGTCCATTCGGACGCCGCTACGTCCACCTGGAACAAGCTGAGGAAGACCTGAGCGCCGGCCCCCGATCACGACGTCCCGCCCAGAATTCTCCGCAACCTCCGACGCCCTTCCGAACTGACCAGCCGTGACGGAGGCGCCGGGCAGGCAACGGACACGGGGCCAGGACACCCTCCCCCATCGCGTTCACCGTTTTGGAGTACAGTCAAGGCGGTGGTCCCGACAGTGCCGTGTCGGCACGGGAAATCAGAGGGCTTGTATACATGGGTTCCGAGCCCGGCGACGAGGTAGACCCTTCGCTCGCCGACAGCGTGGAGATGGCCGCGCTCAGAGAGCAAGCAATTGGCGTACTGGCCGAGTATCACCAGATCGAGCCGGCCGAGGCGCGCACGCTGCTGTTCGTGCTGGCGGAATATCTCGGCCGCTCAGCCGACGCGGTGGCAGCTGACGTCCTCGAGAGCGCAGCCACGCGCCGTGCGGAGATCGATGATCCACCGCAGTCCCACGACCTTGCTCCGGAATGACGACTTCTTCCAGGACGCGCGCACGATTTTGCTGCCCCACAAAGGGAATCGGCTCTTGACGCCATCCGCCCCTCAGAGGATGACGCCAAGAGCCCTGCCCCTCCGACGCTAGGTCCGCCCGAACCGCCGCGCCTCATCCCTGGTGGACGATCTCGTCCCGCCCGCGCGGATCGTCCCGCCGGGATGAGGTCCCGCCGGCCGCCGCTCCCTACGCTCGACAACTAGTCCTGGCGTGAGGAGTGCTCGGTGGGCGCACATCCAGTACTCCGCTACCTGCGGTCGGAGCGGCCGAGCCTGCGGGCCGACGGGGTCGCCGGTCTGCCGGGCGCGATCAGCAGCGTGCCTGACGGGATGGCAGCCGCCGTACTGGTCGGAGTGAACCCGATCCACGGCCTGTATGCGAGTTTCGCCGCTCCGATCGCGGGCGGGCTGACGTCGAGCACCCGGCTCATGGTGATCACCACGACCAGCGCGGCGGCGCTGGCGGCCGGGTCGGCACTGGCAGATGTGGATCCCGCGGACCGGCCGGATGCACTGGTCCTGCTGACGATCATCGCGGGCGTGGTGATGATCGCGGCGGGGATCGCAAGGCTGGGGCGTTACACGCGGTTCGTGTCGCACTCGGTCATGATCGGCTTCCTGACCGGGATCTCCGCCAACATCTTCTTCGGCCAGATCCCGGACCTCACCGGCGCGAAGGCCAGTGGAGGATTCGCACTGGCGAAGGCGCTGGACGTCATCCTCCATCCGTCGCGGATCGACGTCGCATCCCTGCTGGCCGGGCTGACGGCCCTCGGAATCCTCGTGGGCCTGTCCCGGACGAGGCTGAGAGCGGTCAGCGCACTGGTCGCGCTGGTTGTCCCGACTGCGATTGTGCTGATCGCCGGCGCCGATTCGGTGGCACGGGTGGAAGACGTCGGGCAGATTCCGTCCGGCATTCCGGTGCCGCACCTCCCCAGCCTCAGCATGCTGTCGTTTTCACTGGTCACCGGAGCGCTGTCCGTCGCGGCCATCGTTCTCGTCCAGGGCAGCGGGGTCGCCGAAGCCGCACCCAACCGCGACGGAACCGTTTCCAACCCGAACCAGGATTTCATCGCCCAGGGCGTCGGCAACCTCGCGTCCGGTTTCTTCCGCGGTCAACCGGTCGGCGGTTCGGTCGGTCAGACCGCTCTGAACCAAGCAGTCGGCGGCCGCACCAGATGGGCTGCGATCTTTTCTGGACTGTGGATGCTGGTCATCCTCGCGGCCTTCTCCGGCGTGGTCGGACTTGTCGCGATGCCCACCCTGGCTGCGGTACTCGTCTTTGCGGCCGCCGGTTCGCTCAGGCCGGGCGAGTTGAAGACGATCCTGCGCACCGGCCCGACCTCACAGGTCGCGATCGTCTCGACCTTCCTCGCGACCTTGTTCCTTCCGGTCGCCACCGCCGTCGGGATCGGCGTGACGCTGTCGCTGCTGCTCCAGCTCAACCAGGGAGCGATGGATCTCAAGGTCGTCGAACTGAAGCCCGCCGGCGACGGCCGGTGGATCGAGCAGCCGGCACCCGAGCGGCTGTCGAGCCATCACACGGTCGTGCTCGACGTGTACGGCAGCCTGCTCTATGCGGGTTCCCGCACTCTCGGCGCCCACTTGCCCGACCCAGCCGGCGCCGAGGCCCCCGCCGTCGTACTCCGGCTTCGTGGCCGGACAGCCGTCGGTGCGACATTCGTGAAGGTGCTGGCCGACTACGCCGCCTCCCTGTACGCGGTAGGCGGGCGGCTATACCTCAGCGGCGTGGACCACGGCCTTGCCGAGCTGCTACGTCGTACCGACCGGGTGGACGTTTCTGGACCGGTCCAGGTCTTCGAGGCCAGCGAGCTGGTCGGGGAATCGACCGAGAAGGCCCTGCACGAAGCGGAAACCTGGGCGGTCGACCACCGCGGCGATGCCCCGGATCAGTGAGTGGCCGCTCAGGTCCCCGGAGGTCTTTCCTGCTCGGTGCCGTCGGCAAGCATCGCCAGACTCTCGGCAGACTGCTTGGTGTCGCCCGTTATTCCACTCCTCTGTGCGGACCTGACGGTCGCATCGTTCAAGTGATCTGTGTCCGTTCGTCAGGCGGTCTTACTGATCTCGGTAAGACCGCCTGACGGATCGACGCTGATGAGATGGACGACGACGCCCGTAACTGGAGAGAGGCACGGCTCGATGCAAAACCTGGCACCGGTGATCAAACTGGGACGCCGCGACCGAACGCTCCGCCTGGCGTTCGTCTCCGGGGTGGTGTCCCTGATCGCGGTGTTTGCCGCGGTGGGCTCGACAATCCCCCTGTTCAACATCTACCGCGCTGAGGAAGGGTTCACCAACGCCGACATCTCGTTGACCGTCGTCGCCTATTCCGCCGCGACTCTCAGCACACTCCTGGTGCTGGGACGACTGTCCAATCACGTGGGCCGACGGCCCGTCGCCATCGCCAGCCTGGGACTGCTCGCACTGGCCTGCCTACTGCTCTTGAACGTGCACGACATCGGCATCCTGATCGCGGGCCGGCTCTTGATGGGCTTCGGTGCCGGGCTGGCCAGCAGCAGCCTCACGGCGTACATCGTTGACACCGCACCGGCCAGGCCGACCTGGCTCGCGTCCGTTGCTTCCAGCCAGACGGTCATGCTCGGTCTCGCAGTCGGCGCCATCGCCTCCGGTGCCTTGGTCCAGTTCGGCCCGTGGCCGCGTGACCTCATCTACCTGGTCGTCATCGGCCTGCTCCTGCTGTCGGCCGCGCTCGTCGCCATCAGCCCAGAGACAGTGACTCTGAGGCCGGGTGGTTGGCGATCATTGCGTCCCAGCGTTCGCGTACCGGTCCAAGTCAGGCAGCTGCTCCCAGTCGCGGCCGGCGTCTTCCTGGCTACCTGGGCGACCGGAGCCTTCTACCAGGCCTTCGTGCCCGCACTGGTCGCGGATCAACTCCACACCAGGAGCTCGCTCGTTCTCGGACTCGTGTTCGCCGCGTACATGGGTCCCAGCGCTCTGGGCGCCCCCCTCGGCGGCCGATTCTCACCGGCGGCAGCTCAGCGCATCGGCATGACCGCCTTCCTCGCCGGATGGATCGGCCTGATCACAGCGATCACCACCGGCGCGCTGCCATTGTTCATCGTGGCAACCATCATCGCGGGAGCCGCTCAAGGCATCGCCATCAGCGCCGCAACCCGGGGCCTGCTCTTCGGCAGCACCCTGGCTGACCGGGCGCCGACCTTCGCCGTGGTCTATCTCCTCAGCTACAGCGGCGCGACCATTCCCAGCCTCATCTCCGCCCGCCTGTCCAACATCTTCACCGTCCCGGAGATCGCCCGCGGGTACGCCGGACTTGCCCTGGTCGCCACACTGCTCACGGCCTTCGCTGCGCGCAACCCACACGACTGGGAAGAGTGACCTTATCCGTAAGCACGCTTGCCGGGGCGGACACCAACTCTCGTATGGAGCCGGCACGTGGTCGGCCCGCGGTCGGGAGGAACCATGAGCGAGGTCAGTCGGGAGTATTACGGCAGTTACAGCGTGGACGACGAGGACCAGCTCCAGTCCTCCGACACGCTCGACGAGCGAGGGGTCTCCGACCTTCTCGACGAAGGCTATTCGCCGCCGGAGAAGTGGTCGGCCGGTGAAGGCTTCGGTACGACGGCCGCCGAGGCGTTGCAGGGTGAGACGTTCGAGCAGCGGCTTGCGCAGGAGGAACCGGACATCGACCCGTACGCCACGCTTTCGGAGTATGTCGACGGCCCGGACGTCGGCCGGGAGCGCGCCGGTCGTCTCGTGGCCCCGGACGAGGGATCGCACTTCGATCTCGAGGAAGAGCTCATCGCGGCCGACGTCGGAATCGACGCAGGCGCTGCGAGTGCCGAGGAAGCTGCGATCCATGTTGTGGACGACGAGCCGTTGGAGCTCGACGATGTCAGCTGAAGAGCGCACAGCGATGAGAACCCTGCTGGAGGACTCCCAGCGCAACCTGACCGTGGTCGAGAACGGCGAGTCGCGAAGGTACGAGCTGCTCCTGGCGGGGACGACGGTTGGGACCCTCGACTTCCGTGTCCTTGGTCCGCGGCGCGTCTTGGGACACACGGAGATCACCGCCGAGCATCGCGGCCGCGGACTGGGGACGGCCCTGATCAAGGCGATCCTCGACGACCTGATCGCCGAGGAAGTCCGGATCACGAACTACTGCCCTGCAGTTGAGCGGTTCCTCGATGGGCATCCGGAGTACCTCGTGGTCCTCGATCCGTCGCACCCTTCGATCCAGCGCGGCTCCAACCCACTGCAGCACTTGATTCACATCCAGCACTCCAGGCTCAGAGAGCTCGCCGCGGGTTCCCAGGACCCGAGCACCGACGGGTTCGACCGGCGTCGGATCGCGGACCAGTTCACGGCAATTGCCGCGCAGCACGCCGCGGCTGCCGCCGATGTCCTGCTCACAGCCGCCAGGACGTCGTCCGATGAGGACGCCGCGGCCATGCTCGCCAATCTCAAGGAATTCGAGCAGTCGCTGCGGGTGCTCAAGGGCCGGGCCTACGGCGACGCACGGTTCCTGAACCTCAGCACAGCCGAGACCTGGCGGGAGGCCCATCGGCTACTGGCCGAGCACGAGTCGTACGAGACGCGGATCGTGTCCAACCTGGAGCAGGTTCACGGTTCCGACGGCGCCGCCGACCTGGCCCGGGCCTTGGCGAAACGCCAGTGGAGCTCGCCGACGAGACCGCACCCCAACTCGCCGCATGCCGGAGTCGCCGGACGCATCACACGCCAGCTGTGGCGCATTGCGGACTCGACCTGGGACGAGCTGGAGGGAAGAGGACTCCCGACCGAGCCGCTCGAGAACACGAATCGTCATTCGGCCTTCTCCCATTACTTGTTCGGCACCCCCGACGACCAGTCAAGCTGATTAGTTACCCGGATCTCCATTCGCACAGCTCGGTCCCATTGGCGCGAAGGGCGAACACGGTGGCATCAGCAGCTTGTGCCAACGCCGTAACGCCTTCCCAAGCTTTCACTGAAGTCCCAGTTCCTCCAGCGGCAGGTGCCTCGCGACTGTTCAACTGAAGGGTCGCAACCTCGGTTCCCACGGCACGTTCCAGAGTGTGCCTGGATGGGCTGTACGCGACCTCGGCCTCATCGTTCCGTGTCAACAAGGCATGCGCGGAGGGATCCGGTACGAGCGTCGACGACAGGGCTTCGCCACTGTCGGCCTTTACCAAACCGTTCTGAGTCAGCGCGGCGATGGTCCCGCCAAGATCGAAGAGACCGTTCAACGGGATAACGTCCGTGTGCTTTGTCGTGCTCGACGCAATTGCTAGGACGTCTGTTGCCGACTCGTTAGATAACCAACCTGGTGCAACGATCAGCGCGTTACCCATTCGAGCGACTTTCTTGGTGCCCTCATATCCATTGGGCAAGTCAAAGGCTCTCGACGTTGTGCCGTCCCTGGACACCCGTTGGAGATAGGGTACGTTCAGGCGGCCGATCAGCACCCCGTCGCCGTCCGCACTGAGGGTTGAAATCCATGTCCCGGCCAGAGGCTGGGTCGTGTCAACTGCTCCAGGAAGCTGACCCTCGGCGTACGCAGGGATCGACGTTGTGGTTATCGTCTCTCGGGTTGGATCCCAGCGCGCGACAGCGTACGGCAGATTAACCCATACAGCGCCGTCGCTGGTGATAACAGTGGTCGCGACAAGGCCATTGTCGCCGGAGTCCGGCAACGGATACTGAAACTGTTGTCCAGTCGCGAGATCATAGCGATGGAGGCTCGATTTGCCTCCGATTTCCATGACTGGGAACCATAACGCGTCCTTCACCTTGTCGAAGGCGAGGGAGTAGGCCGGAGCGTTCAAACGTTCCAGTACCACGCAGTCCGTCGCCTTCGCGGCCGAATGACTCGTTGGAACCTGGTTGCCGCACGCCGAGCAGAGTACTCCGATCGCGACGAGCAGAGCGGCGTACAACTCCACCTTCGACTGACGTGGCTGCATCGGCTGCGCCCCCTCACTGAGCACAACGATCCTCCCACCACAACCCCGTCAGTGACGTCAATCAACACGGTCTGGACCTGGCCCGTTTTGACGGACATCCGAGATCGGGAGCGGTTGCTCCGGAAGGATGTTCATTATGGAGTCCATGGGCAAGAAGAAGCCAAGGCCTCGTCGATCGTTCACACCCGAGTTCAAGGCCGAGATCGTGGAGTTGTGCCAGCGTGGTGAACGGACGGTTGGCCAGATCGCGAAGGACTTCGATCTGACCGAGACCGCGGTCCGGGCCTGGGTGAAGCAGGCCGAACTCGACGCGGGCACCCGCGATGACGGTATGACCACGACCGAGCGCGAGGAGCTCGCACAGTTACGCCGCGAGAACCGCCGATTGCGCGAGGATGTCGAGATCCTCAAGCGGGCCACGGTTTTCTTCGCGAAGGAGACCCGGTGAACGTCTATCCGTTCATCGAGGCGGAGAAAGCCGGCAACCGCAACGTCAAGAGGGCGTGCGAGTTGCTGAAGGTCTCTCGTTCCGCCTACTACACCGACCGGGCCGGCCGCCCGTCACACCGTCAGCAGCGTGACGCCGAGCTGACCGCGAAGATCGTCGAGATCCATGACGACTCCAGGCTGACCTACGGCTCCCCGCGGGTCCATCACGAACTGCATGCCCAAGGCGAGAAGTGTTCCCGGAAACGGGTCGTTCGGCTGATGCGAGCCGCCGACCGGTACGGGCGGATGCCGCGACGATGGAAGACGACCACCATCGCTGACCCGGCCGCCGCTCAGCGCCCGGACCTGATCAGCCGCGACTTCACCATCGACCCAGACCAGCCCGCGCCACTGGATACCCGCTGGTGCGGCGACATCACCTACATTCACACCTGGCAAGGCTGGCTCTACCTGGCCACCGTCATCGACCTGGCCTCACGTCGTGTCGTCGGCTGGGCCGTTGCCGACCACCTGCGCACCGACCTGATCGCCCAGGCCCTCGCCAACGCCGTGAACCGGCGCCGACCAGCACCCGGAGTGATCTTTCACTCCGACCGCGGCTGCCAGTACACATCGGCCCAGTACGCCAACCTGGCCAAGGATCTCGGCGTCATCTTGTCGGTCGGGCGACGTGGTCAATGCTGGGACAACGCCGTCGCGGAATCGTTCTTCGCGACCCTCAAAACCGAACTGATCCACCGCCACCCGTGGCCGACCCGCAAAGCCGCGACCAGCGCAATCTTCGACTACATCGAGACATCTCACCAACTCAACTTGTCAAGCCGCAGTTGATTGATCTTCGGTTGGCATCCGTGGTGGAAACGCAGTGGAGGCGTCGTAGACCTGACCGGTAGCCAGGCAATGGTGCAGCTTGCCGAGCATGAGGTTGAACAGGTTGCGCAGCGCGGCGGCGTGCCGGTCACCTGCGGCCCGGCGGGCCCGGTAGCGGGCCTCCCAGTCGGGGTCATGCCGGATGGCCGCGAGAGCCCAGACGTATCCGGTCGCGGCGATCCGGTCGTTCTTGGCTCGCCGAGCGTGTACGAAGCTGGACTTGCCCGACGCCCGCGTGACCGGCGCGGCGCCAGCGAATGCCTTCAGCCCCCGCGCATCAGCAAACCGAGTGCGGTCATCGCCGATCTCGGCCAGAAGCCGAGCACCGAGCGCGGTCCCCAGACCAGGAAAGCTGGCCACAACCTTGGCATCGGGATGCGCGCCGAACGCGAGATCGATCTGTTCCTCCAATTCGGCCAGGACCTGACAGACCGCGTCCAACTGCCGCACCAGACCCCGTAGTTGCATGCCCATGGCCTGTTCGACATTCTCCGGCTGACGAATCTGTTCGCTGCGCAACAACTCGCGGAGCAGCAGGGCCTCGGCGTCGATGCCGCGTTGCCGACCGGCACGCCTGAGCAGCGCCGCCAGCTGCCCTGTCGACAGTGCCCGGGCGGCCTGCGGTGTGCACGCCGCAGCCAGGATCACGCGGCAGGGAGCCGAATCCAGACGATGCCTACCACCACGCTCGAACGCTGCGATCGCGGCCGGGAAGAATGTCTTGAGCAGAGATCGGATCCGGTTGGTTAACGTGATCTTGTCCCAGATCACGTCCTGCTGCGCGCGGGTCAGTACCTGAAGTGCCTGCGCTCCAACGCTGTCGGTTGGCAAGGGCCGGTGCGCGTCGCGGTCGGTGCGCATGATGTTGGCCAACACCATGGCGTCGAAGGCATCCGATTTCCCTCGCGACGACCGGTAACGATCCCTATAGCGCGACACCGCCAAAGGGTTGATCGCAAATACCCGGCGGCCGGCCGCACGTAGCCCTGCGACGAGCAGACCTTTGCTGGTCTCGATCGCTACGGCCAGTGCGCCTTCGATCGGGTCGTGTTCGGTCAGAATCTCCAGCAACCGCGCCAATCCCGCAGCGTCATTGTTGATCCGCTCAGCCACGATGACCGCACCGTGTTGGTCCACGATCGCCACATCGTGGTGGGCTTCTGCCCAGTCGATCCCACATCCTGCTGCCGGCACCCGAATCTCCTCGTCGTTGGATCCCTAGCGGGGCACCGGCGCCCTAATGGACAGTGCTCTGGGCACGACATCTCACCAGCCGTCTCGCCCCGCAACCAGCAGCGCCCGAACTCGTTCGAGACTCGAGGTCTAATGAAGATGATGGCTGGTCCCTGCTGGTGTCAAGGATGCGATCATCCTCGCGGCAGGGGTGCTGCCACCGGCATCTTGCCCTGGTGATGCACGACGTCCGGGCTCAGCCCTGGTCACCGGGTTCCACGCCGGCAACAGCACTCCGTCCGCAAAGGCGCCGCTCTCGATGCCCTGACTCGGTGGCCACTGGCTGGTATAGGCGTCCCCGCGGTTGCCATTAAGGCTGGTACAACACCCGCCGCCGACACTCCACGCTCGGCTACCTCAGCCCCACCGCCTACGAAACCACCACCACCGAACAAGTAGCGTGAACCAGCCCCACATCAAACCTGTCCGTCAAAACGGGTCACAGCCAGTCAGAGCGAGTAAGGCCGACGCTCGATCTGCACACATATAAGGGAATCCGGGTCACTTCGGCCCGGCTGAGATCGAGGAGAACCTTATGAGTGGGTACTTCGAAGGCCGCAAGATCATCGTGATCGGTGGGAGCAGCGGCATGGGGCGGCAGACCGCAGTGGACGTTGTCGGGCAAGGCGCCAACGCCGTCATCGTCGGGCGTCAGCAGGCGAAGGTCGACGAGACGGTCGCAGAGCTCGGTAAGAAGGGCAAGGCCTGGGGGATCACGGCCGACCTGGCCGATCGCAAGCAGGTGGAGGATGTCCAGGCGCAGCTCGCAGCCGAGCATGCCGATGCGACGCTGCTGGTCAACGCGGCCGGCTTCTTCATCCCCCGGGAGTTCCTCGACTACAGCGGGGAGAACTACGACGCGTACCTGGAGCTGCCCGTCAGGCCTCGATCTTCGTAGCCTCCGAGCGTCCGATCATCGCCTCGGCGTTCGACGAGCCGGTCGCCGAGACCGCTCCGACCACGGTCCCGAAGTACGCCGTGATCCCGACCGGTGACCACGCCATCGCCCCCGCCGCCGAGCGTTTCATGGCCAAGCGAGCGCACGCCGACATCACCGAGATCCCCGGCGCCTCCCACCTGGTCGCGCTGTCACAGCCCGCAGCCGTGACCAGCGTGATCGAACGAGCCGCCCGTTGATAGCCCCCAACAAAGAGCCGGCCGGAGCACCTACTCCGGTCGGCTCTGACGTCGTAGTGTCGAAAACGGGAGGGATTGTCATGGTTGAGTCAGTTGCCCCGCACGGACTGCATCACGTGACTGCTATCGCGGAGGATCCTCAGCGCAACGTCGACTTCTACACGACGGTGCTGGGGCTGCGGCTGGTGAAACGGACGGTCAACTTCGACGCCCCGAGCACCTATCACCTGTACTACGGCGACACCTCAGGCAAGCCGTCGACGCTGTTGACGTTCTTCCCTTGGCCCGGAGCGCCGAACGGCAAGCAGGGCACCGGGCTCACCACGGCCACTGCCTTCAGCGTTCCGCCGGAGTCACTCGGGTGGTGGCAGCAGCGGCTCCAGACCCTCGGCGTCGACGCGGACGCTCCGGTCGCCGCCGGTGCCGAGGAGGTACTGAGGCTGCGCGATCCCGACGGCCTGGTGATCGAACTGGTCGCCTCCGACGGTGACAGCCGGTCCGGTTGGGACGGCGTCGCGGCCATCCCGTTCGACCAGGCGATCCGCGGCCTGTTCTCGGTCACGATGACGGAGCAGATGCTCGACCCGACGGCCGAGATGCTCGACGGCCTGCTGGGGATGCAGCACGGTCAGGACACCAAAGACGGGACACGGTTCGTGATGTCCGGCGCGGCCGAAGGTACGGCGGTGGACGTCCGGCCCAGCAGCGAGAATCGCGGCGTACAGGCCGCCGGAACGGTTCACCACATCGCGTTCCGGGCGCCTGATGGCGAGACCCAGGCGAGGTGGCGTCTCGAGCTGATCGAGGCCGGCGTACAGGTCACCGAGATCCTCGACCGGCAGTACTTCACCTCCATCTACTTCCGTGAACCGGGCGGCGTTCTCCTGGAGATCGCGACCGATCAGCCGGGCTTCACCGTCGACGAACCGCTGCTCGAGCTCGGCCAGCACCTGAAGCTCCCGCCCTGGCTCGAACCGAACCGCGAGCAGATCCAAAACACGTTGCCTTCACTGCGCGTGCCGGCAGCCCCGAAGCCCGGCTGATGAGCGAGGACCCGCTCCGGAGGCCGCACATCTGGCAGCCGGGCACGTCCGCCCCGCCGCTCCTGTTGCTGCATGGCACAGGCGGCGACGAGCGCGACCTCTTGGTACTGCGCCAGCACCTGGCGCCCGACGCCCCCGTGCTGTCGCCACGCGGGACGGTCTCGGAGCAGGGGATGGCTCGGTTCTTCCGACGGCTCCGCGAGGGCGTGTTCGACGAGGACGACATCCGGCTGCGCGCCGACGAGTTGGCCGCCTTCCTCACCGCCGCGGAAGCGAAGTACGACGTACCCGCTGGTTCCTGGATGGCGGTCGGGTTCTCCAACGGGGCCAACATGGCGTCCGCGCTGCTCCTACGCCACCCGGAGTCGCTCGCCGGCGCCGTGCTGCTGGCCGCGATGGTGCCCTTCGCGGAGGACGAGCCTCGGGACCATGGTTTGGCCGCCAAGCGGGTGCTGATCGTCAACGGCGACAGCGATCCGATGGCCACCCCCGCGCAGACGAGCAGGCTGGCCGAGCAACTGCGCCGACGAGACGCCGACGTACAGCTGCTCCCGTTCTCCGGCGGCCACACCATCGACCCCGGCCAACTTCCCGCCATCAAGAAGTTCATCCAGGCCGCGGGGGAGGGGAAGTGACGTCACCGGAGTCCTTGGCAGGCCGGAGCGCGCACCCGCCGATCGCGGACTACGCCTTCTTGTCGGACTGCGAGTCGAACTGCCTGATCGCACCCAGCGGCGCGGTGGAGTGGATGTGCCTGCCGCGGCATGACTCGCCCAGTGTGTTCGGGGCGATCCTCGACCGCGCGGCGGGCAGCTTCCGGCTCGGTCCGCACGGCGTACGGGTGCCTGCTGCACGTCGCTATTTGCCGGGCAGCCTGATGCTCGAAACGACGTGGAAGACACCGACCGGATGGTTGATCGTCCGTGACGCTCTCCTCATGGGCCCTTGGCACCAGGTCTCCGAGCGGTCGCACTCTCATCGCCGCACACCGACCGACTACGACGCCGAGCACTGCCTGTTGCGGACCGTCAAATGCGTCAGCGGCGTTGTGGATCTCGCGATGGTGTGCGAGCCGATGTTCGGATACGGCCGGCGAGAAGCACGCTGGACGTACGACGGTGCCGGCTACGGCGAGGCCGTCGCGAGCTGTCCGGACCTGGACCACGACGTCATCCTCAGACTGACCACGGATCTACGCGTCGGTCTGGAGGGCCGCACGGCCGGGGCCAGGACTCGTCTGTCGCAGGGCGATACGGCGTTCGTGGCACTCTCGTGGTCGGCGGTGCCGGCCCCGCAGACCTGGACCGACGCTGTCGAACGGATGGGGAGCACGGCCGAGTACTGGCGGCAGTGGATGAACGTCGGCGTGTTTCCGGATCATCCGTGGAGCCGCTATCTGGCGCGTAGCGCACTCACCCTCAAGGGACTCACCTACGCTCCCACCGGTGCACTGCTCGCCGCCGCGACGACCTCCCTGCCCGAGACGCCCCGTGGCGAGCGGAACTGGGACTACAGGTTCTCGTGGATCCGCGACTCCACATTCGCGCTCTGGGGGCTGTACACGATCGGTCTCGATCGCGAGGCCAACGACTTCTTCTGCTTCCTCACCGAGATGTGCGACGCCGATCACGACATGCAGATCATGTACGGGATCGGCGGCGAGCGCGAACTGCCCGAGCTGACCCTGGACCACCTGAGCGGGTACGAAGGCGCGCGACCGATCCGGGTCGGGAACGCCGCCTATCTGCAGCGCCAGCACGACGTCTGGGGCGCCGTACTCGACTCCGTGTATCTGCACGCCAGGTCCCGCGACCAGGTGCCTGAAAGTCTGTGGCCGGTCCTGAAACGAGCTGTGGAAGAGGCCGCAAAACACTGGCGCGAGCCCGACCGCGGCATCTGGGAATCACGTGGTGAACCGCAGCACTTCACCTCGTCCAAGCTGATGTGCTGGGTGGCGCTGGATCGCGGCGCCAAGCTGGCCCGGTTGCACGACGAGCCGGGGTTCGCCGATGACTGGCAAGCGGTCGCCGACGAGATTCACGAGGACATCTGCACCCACGGTGTCGACGAGCGCGGAGTCTTCGTGCAGCGGTACGGCGCGACCGCGCTCGACGCCTCGCTGTTGCTCGTCCCGTTGCTACGGTTCCTGCCGCGGAACGACCCGCGGGTTCTAGCCACCGTACGGGCGATTGCCGACGAGCTCACCGAGGACGGCATGGTCCTTCGCTACCGCGTCTCGGAGACCGACGACGGGCTGACCGGCACGGAGGGAACGTTCACGATCTGTTCGTTCTGGCTGGTATCCGCACTCGTCGAGATCGGCGAGCCGGCCGAGGCCACCGCACTCTGCGAGAAGCTCCTGTCCTACGCGAGCCCACTCGGCCTGTACGCCGAAGAGATCGACCCGCTCACCGGCCGCCAACTCGGCAACTTCCCACAAGCCTTCACCCACCTGGCCCTGATCAACGCCATCACCCACATCATCCGCGCCGAAGAGGCAGCCGGCACGTTCATCCCGACCCGCCAGCGGTTCTGAGGTCATGCGGTCGCGACGTTACTCGATCCCTGCGTGGTGTTGTTGGAGGAAGTCCGTGATGGCCTGGGCTGTGGGTTCTGGTTCTTGTTCTGCGGGGTAGTGGCCGGATTGTTCCAGGACGAGGGCGGTGACGTTTGTTGCGAGCGGGCGGAGGCCATCGGCGACGGCGGCGCCCATCGCGTAGCGTCCTCCGAGCGCGAGGACGGGCGTGTGGATCGGGTTCTGTTGGAGGCGTTGGATGTCGGTGATGTCGTCGGCCCGGGTTCGGTAGTAGCCGAGCCCGGCTTCCAGAGCGTCGTACGTCGTATAGGCGTCGATGTACGAGCGCACTGTCTCCGCGTTCAGCCCGGCCGGACCGGCGCTCTGGCGGAGGAACGTGCCGTAGTAGGCGTGTTCGCGCCCGGGGACGAGTTGCTCGGCGAGGCCGGGTGTGCGGTTGAAGGGGCCGTGCCACGACGGGTAATGCTCGGCGCCTGGTGCGGGGATGTCGACGTCGATGCCTGGGAGGATCTCTTCTTCGATCACGATCGCGTTCACCGCGTTGGGCATGGCGGCGGCTAGGTGAAGTGCGACCGTGCCTCCCCAGTCATGGCCTACCAGCGAGAATCGCGTGAGCCCGCGCTCGCTGAGATCGTTGCCGAGGAGGACGGCGAGGTCTCTCTTCCTGAAGCTGGTTGTGCTTCCCGCCGGCTTGCCGAGGCCTGGCAGGGTGATCGGGACCGGCGTGAAACCGCTGCGATGCAGGAGTGGCAGCAGGCCTTGCCAGTGCAGGTCGGTGACTGGCCACCCGTGCACGAGCACGACGGGCCAACCGGGCGACGAAGTACTCACTGTCCCATCATGCCCACGACGAACTGCCGCGCGTTCGATCCCCCTCTCGGCGATGCCGTCGGACGCGCGGCAGTTCGATCACGCTAAGCGACCTGTTCCACGTCGTCCATCGGCTGTGGCGTAAGGGCGGACAACTGCCTCCCTACAGATCGCCACGTAACGTGACGATTGTTCTGCCCGATGTACTGGCGGGGGGAGGACTTCGAGATGACGCCACGGCCACCGGCAGCACGAGACGACGAGAGTGCCCGATACTTCTTGGACGCGGCCGCCGAGCTGATCGACGCGATGTTCGACGACACCATCCGGGACCGTCCGCATCGGCTCCGTGGCATCCACTTTCCGGCCGCGCTCGAATGGATGCGCGTCAGCGATGTCGTCGGCCTCGCGCAGGAGCGCCACGGTGACGGAGCGAGCGAGAAGGCCTTCCGCAATCGCTGGCCCGACCGCAACACGTTCGTCAAGGCGGCGATCATCCACACGATGCTGTACCGCGACGCGCCCGAGTCCAACCCGGCGCTGCAGGCGGCGAAGCTGCCGGCCGGTTCCACCGCGGAGAGCCTGGCCGACTCGGTGACAGAGCTGTGCGACGGGCTCCTGCGGTCGCTGCAGGCCAGCCCGCGTTCCTACCTGCTGCACCACATCGGGCCTCTCCTCGACCGGTATCCCGACCTGAGAACGGCGATCATCGAGGACATCGCCCGCACTCGAGAGCCATGGCTCGAGGGGTACGCCGTGCTGCTCGCGGCACTCCGTCTCCAGCTCAGGCCGGGGTGGACGATCGAGCGGGTCGGCCTCGCGCTGCAGGCGATGCTCGACGGGTTCCTGTTCCGATCTCGTATTCAGTCCGAGGAGATGAACGAGGCCCGAACGGCGCAGGCAAGCCTGTTCGCCGAGACCGTGATCGCCTTCCTGGTCGGCATCCTCGACATCGACGATTCACACAGGTCGACCCACGTAACCCTCGACGAGGCTGGGTCCACGGGACCGTGCGATTGATCCGGGTGGTGAGGAAAGATCCTGGGGCGGTTGTGACACCGAGGAGGTATGGCTATGGAATCTGTTGCTAACTCGGTGCAGTTGCCGCCGCTTGGTGAGAAGGCCTGATGGCTGTCACCAGGGGTTTCGTCGGCCGGCGCGCCGCGGACTCTTCGCGGGTGCCGCCCGGCCAGTACGTCACGCGGGATTTCCCGGTGTTGTCGGCCGGCCCGACGCCGTACACGCGCCTGGACGCGTGGGACTTCACGATCCGTGGGGCTGTCGACGACCCGGTCTCGTGGTCGTGGGCCGACTTCCAGAAATTGCCTCATGAGAAGTTCACCGTCGACATCCACTGCGTGACGAAGTGGACCAAGCTGGACATGACCTGGTCCGGCGTACCTCTCGATACCTTCCTCGATGCGGTGCCGACGCAGGCGACCTATGCCCTGGCGTTCTCCGACGGCGGCTACACCACCAACATTCCGCTCGCGGACCTGCGAGGTGGGAAGGCCTGGATCGTCGATGAGTACGACGGGCGGCCGCTCGAGCCGGAGCACGGCGGGCCGGCACGTCTGCTGGTGCCGCATCTGTACTTCTGGAAGAGCGCGAAGTGGATCCGCGGTTTGGAGCTGCGGCCCACAGATCAGCCTGGCTTCTGGGAGATGTTCGGCTATCACAACTATGGAGACCCGTGGAAAGAGCAGCGCTACTACGGCGACTGACGTGGCAGACCGCCACGGTGATCGGTTCCACCTTCGAGACGCCGCGGGTGAAGACCATCACGCTCGCTGTTCCTGACTGGCCTGGGCATCGTGCGGGTCAGCACGTGGACGTGCGGCTGACAGCACCCGACGGGTATCAGACGGAGCGGAGCTATTCGATCGCGTCGGCGCCGGAGGACGACAACCTGTCGATCACCGTCGAGCGACTCGACGACGGTGAGGTGTCGCCATATCTGGTGGACGAGTTGCGAGCAGGCGACGAGCTCGAGCTCCGGGGTCCGGTCGGCGGCCATTTCGTCTGGGACGACGACCTCGGTGGTCCGTTGTTCCTGGTCGCCGGTGGATCTGGCGTCGTCCCCTTGCGGGCGATGCTTCGGCATCACCGTGCTATCGGCAGCCGAGTGCCAGTTCGCGTGCTCTGCTCAGCACGCTCGCTCGAGTTGCTGATCTATCGTGACGAACTGATGGAGCTGGCGACCGACGACCTGATCGATATCTCGATCACCTTGACGCGGGAGCCCCCGAGCAGCTGGCGTGGTTATCGTGGGCGGATCGACCCGGCGCTGTTGTCCACGACCGGATGGGCAGCCAGAAGAGAGCCGCTCACCTACATCTGCGGACCGACCGCATTTGTCGAGACGGCAGCGGCCGGCTTGGTGGCCTTGGGGCACGACGCACGACGGATCCGTACCGAACGCTTCGGCGGGACAGGGGTGTGACGAACATGGAACCTCTCGATGGCAATGCCATGGCAGGCGTCCTGCAAGACCTCTTTGCGCGCGACGTGACCACGATGGGCTACGAGTGCCCGGGGTGTCGCCGCACCGGGGTCGTGGCGGAGATGGTGGTGTACATGTCAGGACCTGGCACGGTTGCCCGTTGCAAGGACTGCGACACCATCCTTCTGATGCTCACCGAGCGTCACGGGATGTACTGCATAAACCTGCCTGGAATGGCCTAGATTCGGGCGCAGCCCCTCACTTTGGAAGGCACTGATGACCATTCAGACCCCGCCCGACCCGACGGCCGCCGACATGGCGAAGCACTTGCCGCACGCGATCACGAAGTACCTGCGTGAGGCCGACCCGCAGCACAAGGCGAATGCGCATGACCTGCTGGCGGCCTTCGCGAGCAACGCCACCGTGATCGACGACGGCAAGACCTATACCGGTCACGACGAGATCCACCGCTGGCGGGAGAACGAGGCCAGCCAGTACACCTACACGGTCGAGCTCAGCCACGTCGAGAAGCTCGACGACAACCGGTACGTGGTGACCACCCACCTGGAGGGCGACTTCCCCGGCGGCGTGGTCGACCTCATCTACCGTTTCACCCTCGCCGACGACCTCATCACCATGCTCGAGATCGCTCCCTGACGCTCGGCTGCGAAAAGTAGAGGTGGAAGGTCATGACGGGGTGGCCGGAGGGACTAGAGCGATTCCTGGCCACTGACGCACATGACGTCGGATGTGACGATGCCAGGGCCGTTCTGCATCTGTACGCCGAACTGGTCGCGTCCGGCGTGGATGCTGCCGAGCGCTTTCCGGGAGTGGCGGCGCACCTTGCTGCCTGCGGATCGTGCGCGGAGGATGCTGAGGGGCTGTTGGCCGTAATCGCTATGGATGACGAGGCAGAGGAGCAAGGATCATGACCAGTGGAGCTAACGACACCGGACAGGTCACCCGCACGCCAGGCGCAGAGACGGCCGTCCTCGCCGGCGGGTGTTTCTGGGGTGCGGAGGACCTCATTCGCCGGCAGCCCGGCGTACTCGCCACGCGTGTCGGGTACACGGGCGGGCGGAACGATCATGCGACGTACCGCAATCACCCCGGGCACGCGGAAGCTGTCGAGATCGTCTTCGACCCGGCGCAGACGACGTACCGCGACATCCTGGCGTTCTTCTTCCAGATCCACGATCCGTCGACCCTGGACCGCCAGGGCAATGACGTCGGCACAAGCTATCGCTCTGCGATCTTTCCGCTCACTCCCGAACAGGAAAAGGTCGCTCGCGAAACGATCGCCGACGTCGATGCGTCAGGTCTGTGGCCGGGCAAGGCCGTGACGACGATCGAGCCTGCAGGCCCGTTCTGGGAGGCGGAGCCCGAGCACCAGGACTACCTGATCAAGTACCCGAGCGGCTACACCTGCCACTTCGTCCGCCCGAACTGGGTGCTTCCGCGGCGCACCACCACCTGAGAGGCCATCCGTAGTCCGAGATGTCCATGAGTCAATGGGACCATATAGACCAGTTGGTTACCAACAATCCGATGGTGGCTGGGTGGTGGCGGTCGCGGTGATGTGCTCCGGATCACCTGTATTGCAGGGTATTCAGCCGTGCATCTCACAGTGGAGGGATCTGGCGTGCGGCCGGGTGGACTGCGCGAGAAATGGACTGTATCGTCCATAGTGTTGTCTTGCCGCAGACGTGCCGGAGATCCATGAAGAGCGAAGGTTCCGAGTTGTTGTCGCAAGCGCGGGTCGTCTCTGCTGAGGTGGCCCGGGAGAACCGAGACTGGGTTCGCGACCTGAGTAGCTCTGGAGACCGGCGCGAGCTTGCGTGCCGACGCTTGTACGACGTTCTCCTGCGCGCCGCGAAGGCGGAGGCCAGGCGGCGGTCGGCCAGACTGCGGCTCGCCGGCCCCGAGCTGGATGACATCGCACACCAGGCCGCCGCGGATGCCCTGCTGGCCATCAGCGGGAAGGTCGAGACGTTCCGCGGTGACTGCAAGTTCACCACCTGGGCGTACAAGTTCGTGATCTTCGACGTGGCGGCCAAGGTCAACCGGCACTTCTGGCAGCGGGCCGGTGTTGCGTTCGACGACGAGGATTGGGAGCGCCTGCCCGCGCGAATCGGGATCGAGCCCGAGGCGCAGGCCGAGAGCCGCGACCTGATGAACGCCGTACGTCGCGCCGTCGACGAGAAGCTGACGGCGAAGCGGCGGCTGGTCTTCGTTGCGCTGGCGCTGAACGGGATGCCGACCGATGTGCTTGCCGATCAGCTCGGTGCTACGCAGAACGCGATCTACAAGATGATGTTCGACGCCCGCCGGAAGCTACGGACGGCTCTCGTCGACGCCGGCTTCCTGCCGGAGCAGAAGATCGCCTGAGCGGCCTGGGCCAGTTGGGATGAAGCGATCAACCGGTTGCCGATAGGGCCCCCGTAGCCCTGAAGGTACAGCCCCATCGGTCCGGTGAAGGCGTCAGTTGCGGCCGGCCATCACGCCCCCGTCGACGTTGAGAATCGCGCCGGTGATCCAGCTAGCCTCGGGGGAGAGGAGGAAGACGATCGAGGAGGCGATGTCCTGGGCCGTTCCCACCCGTCCCAACGGGTGGAAGCCGTCGAACTCCTTCACGGCCGCCTCGAGCTTGTCGGCAGGGATGAAGCCCTCGTACAGCGGCGTGGCCACCACTGCGGGAGCCACAGCGTTGACGCGAATGCCGTCGGCCGCGAGTTCCATGGCCAGGTTGTGGGTCAGTGCATGCAGGCCGGCCTTCGCCATCGAGTAGGCGGTCGCAGGCGTAGCCGCTACCGCCTGATGTGCCCACATGCTGCCGATGTTGACGATCGCACCGCCGGAGCCGGCGGCCTTCATACCCCGTACGACGGTCTGGGTCAGGAAGAACGTGGCCCGGCGCGGGCAGGTCCGCGGCGAAGACGGCGCGGGCGTTGTCCGGCTTGATCCCGAGGTCGACGCCACCGGGGTAGCTGATCGGCACGAGCTGCGGGCCGAGTTCGCTGCCCGGGAACTGCGAGTTCAGCGCGCCCAGAGTCTCGCCGGCCTGCGGGATGAACGCGGCCACGTAGACCAGCGACTTCACATCGGCGGTGTCGCCGAGTTCGCTGACCAGCGCACCGGCGTACGAGTGGCCGACGAGGACCTTCGGGCCGGGGATGGTTGCGAGTACGCCGCTCAGGTACGACGTGTCCGCGGCGATTCCGCGCAGCGGTACGGCGGGAGCCACGACGTTGTAGCCGTCGTGCTGGAGCCGGCCGGTCACCTCGGACCAGCTGGAGCCGTCGGCGAACGCACCGTGCAGGAGCACGATGGTCGGCTTCGTCTGGGCGGTCAATGACTCGGTGGGCGACGACTGGGCAGCCTGCGCGGTGGTCGCGCCGCCTACCAGCAGCGCGGTGCCGAGAGCCGCGAGGATCAGGGTTCTTGCCTTGGGCATCAAGTTCTTCATGGTGGTCAGACCTCGGTCCGGATGGTGGTGGTCGGGATGTTGCGGGCCTCGATGGCCCGGACGGTGTTGTCGAACGCCTTGCGGATCACGCTCTTGCCGCCGAGGGCGAACAAGGTCGCGAGCAGATGACCCTTGAGGTTCTTGCCTTCGCGGACGATCACGACGTCGATCGTGGTCGCGCCGTCGGCGTGCTCGGTGAGGGTGTAGGAGTGTCCGGAGGCGCCGCCCCAGACGTTGGAGTCGGTGGTCGTGAGGACGATGTGGTGCAGGTTGGACCAGTTGTAGTGCAGGCGCTCCCACACGCCGCCCGATCCTTCGGTGACGTCGGCGAAGCCGGGTCCTTGGTCATGCACCTTCAGGTAGTCGTCGGCGCTGTTCGCGAACAGCTGCGCCCGACCGGGCCCGAAGTCTGTCAGCGCCGCGACGAACTGCGCGGGCGTCGAGGTGGTGGTCTCGCTGAAGCGGATGGTGGTCATTGCCTTTTCCTTCGGCTAGGAGCCTTTCGATGACTCCACCTTCCGCCGCAGGTTGATGCATCACCCCAGGGGAAACCACTGGTCGATCGACCGGTCCCCACGTCCCTTCCAGGACTTCACCCCAGGCACAACGCCGTACGGTCGCGGACCCGCGTGTACACCAGTGAGTTCACTGGTGTGATGTGGGGTGGTCATGAGGCAGCGTGGTCGATGACAATGGCCGGCGAGGGAGATTGCGATGGCTACCTTCGACTATGACGTGCTGATCGTTGGATCCGGGTTCGGCGGCAGCGTTGCTGCGCTGCGTGCCGCGGAGAAGGGGTACCGGGTCGGCGTTCTCGAATCGGGGAAGCGCTGGAACGACGCGGACATCCCGAAGAGTCAGTGGCATCTCCCCGGGTTCTTGTGGTTCCCGGCGGCAGAGCTCTACGGGATCCAGCGAGTCGAGTACCTCGATGACGTGCTCGTGCTGTGCGGGGCGGGCGTGGGCGGCGGCTCACATGTCTACGCGAACACGCTGTACGTACCGCCCAAGCAGTTCTTCGACGCACCCGAGTGGTCGAGCATCACCGACTGGGCCGACGAGCTGGCTCCGCACTACGACCAGGCCACCCGGATGCTCGGCGCGGTTCGCTACCCGTACATGCCCACCGACGTCGATCGCGTCATGCTGCAGGTCGCGACCGAGATGGGACGAGGCGAGACCTTCAACAAGGCACCCGTCGGCGTGTACTTCGGAAGCCCCGGCGTCGAGGCCGAGGACCCGTACTTCGGCGGCGCCGGCCCACGTCGTACCGGGTGCATCTCGTGCGGCAAGTGCAACATCGGCTGCGGCCACAACGCGAAGAACAAGCTGACCACGAACTACCTGTACCTGGCGGAGAAGCTCGGCGCCCGGGTCCACGAGTTGCACGAGGTGCACGACTTGATCCCGCTCGAGGGCGGCGGCTTCGAGGTCCACGCGCGCCATCCGGGCTGGGCACAACGAGCCGCACACAGTCAGCAGCACAGCTACACCGCCGAGCAGGTGATCGTCGCGGCCCACGCGTACGGCTCGTCGAAGCTCCTGCTGCACATGCAACACGAAGGCCGCCTCAGCGGTGTATCCACCCAACTCGGCCGCCGCGCCCGGACGAACTCCGAACAACTCCTCGCGATCACGCGCACGCACGCAGAGTGGAAGGCCGACCCGGACAAGATCCAGCTCACACCGGGGTCGGTGTCGATCACCTCCGGCGTCTGGCCAGATGCCGTCACGAGTATCGAGCCGGTCTACTGGGGTGTCGGCAACGACCTGTTCGCCTTCCTGGTCACCTACCACCAGCACGGCGCGCAGAAGCACCCGACAGCCGCCTGGGTCAAGCAGCTCATCGACGAGCCGAGCTCGGTGCTCAGCTTCGACGACCCGCGTGACTGGGCCGAACGCACCGTCATCATGCTGTGCTCACAGACGACCGACACGTCAATCGATCTGTATTGGAACGACGGCCGACTTCGCAGCAAGCACACCGGCACGCCGCCCTCGGTTCACATCCCGATCGTGGAACAGTTCGTCGATCGAATGACCGCGCTGATGGGCGGCCACGAGGGCGCGTTGCCGTTCGAGGTCGTCAACCGCACTGCGTCCGCCCACTTCACCGGCGGTATCCCCATCGGCGACAACAGCGAGAGCGGCGCGGTCGACCCGTACCAGCGGGTCTTCGGCCAGCCCGGCCTGCACGTGATCGACGGCAGCGTGATGCCGGCCAACACCGGCGTGAACCCGTCACTCTCGATCACCGCCCTCGCCGAGCGAGCGCTGTCGCTGTGGCCGAACAAGGGCGAGGCGGACCCGAGGCCGCCCTTGGGGTCGGGCTACCAGCGCGTCGCCCCGGTCATGCCGCACCGTCCCGCCGTACCCGCAGGCGCTCCGGCCGAGCTGCGGCTCGACGCCAAGAAGGCCGACGTCATCCCGGACTACCCCTACTAAGGCCAAGGAGCAGACCGATGACCGATGTTCGCGCCCTCGAGCCCCTCGCCCCGATCGCTGACGGCGTCGTCATTCCGTACTACCTCGGCGACCGGAAACTACGCATCGCAATCGCCCGGGTCGGCGGCCGTCTGTACAGCTTCGACGACCTCTGCACCTGCGGCGGCGACCCCTGTCCGCTGTCCAGCGGCCTGCTCGTCGAGCACACGATCATGTGCCAGTGCCACGGCTCCCGGTTCGACGTGGCGACGGGCGCGGTGCTGAACGGTCCGGCGAGCCGACCGCTGAGCACCTACGAAGTCCAGGAACTCGACGGCAACCTCGCAATCCGGCTGTGAAGGAGACGACCTCATGAAACTCAACCGCGACTGTCTGACGCCGGTCGGAGCGATTGCGCGCGGTCTCCTGGCCGGCACGGTCGGGACGATCGCCATGGATACGTTGCTCTACTTCCGCTCTCGCAAGGGCGGCGGCAACGGCGGGTTCCCGCGCTGGGAGTTCTCCGCCGACATCCACAGCTGGGACCAGGCACCCGCACCTGCGCAGGTCGGGAGACGTCTGTACGACGGGCTCCTGCAGCGTGAGTTGCCCGACGACCGGGCCGCACTGGTCAACAACATCATGCACTGGGGCTACGGCATCGCGAACGGAGCGGCGTACGGCGTCCTCGCCGGCTCGCTTCGTACTCCGCGAGTCTGGTACGGCATCCCGTTCGGCGCCGGCGTCTGGGGATCGGGGTACGTCGTACTCCCGGCCGCCAAGCTCTACGAACCGATCTGGAAGTACGACCGCCAGACACTCGCGAAGGACCTGAGCGCACACCTGGTCTACGGCCTGACCACGGCCGCGGCCTTCAGGCTCGCCCGCCGATTCCGGCTCTGACGCGGTCGACCGATGCCCGGCACGGCCAGGGACGTAGCCAGTGAGTCTCCCTGGTGTGATGCGGCGGCTCCGGCGTGAGAGTTGAGGGCATCGAGAGAAATCGCATTGGGAGGCGTCGGATGAAGCTCTTTCGCGGTGGACAGACGGCGAGCGCTGTACCCGCGACCGCGGTTGCCGGACCGGACCACGGCCCCGTGATCGTTCTGGTCAAGGGCTCCGAGGACAGCAGGGACGCGGTGGAGTGGGCGGCTGCCGAGGCAGCGGCGCGGCAGTCCGAGCTCCGGATCGTGCATGCGTTTCGGTGGGCCCGCGTACTGGACCCGTTCGGCAACACGACCGTCGACCCTCGGGTCCGCGAGACCGCCGAGAAGGTCGTCGAGGTTGCCGAGCGCCGGGCACGCCGGATCGCGTCCGGCCTGCGGATCAGCACCATCGTCTTCCCCGGCAAGCCTGCCGCCGCTCTGGCCAACGCCGCCGAACACGGCGGCCGGCAGAGTCTTCTGGTCGTCGAGCACGACCATCAATCCGGTCGCCGCACCTGGATCCGCGGGCTGTCCCGACGTACGACGAACTCCGTGGCCGTGATCGGGTTGACCGCGCCGTACGCGCCCGGATCGTCGGCCAACCGGGTGGTCGTCGGCGTCGACGGGAACGGCGGTCCGCAGGCAGTCCTGGGATTCGCCTTCCGGGCAGCTCGCCGCCGCGGCACCGGCCTGACCGTCGTCCACGCCACGTCCTTCGACCAGCACGACGACATCGAGGACACCGTGCGGGTCTGGCAGATGGCCTACCCGGAAGTCGACGTCCGGTGGAGTGTCACCAGCGGACCAGCCGACTCCGCGATCCTCGCCGAATCCGCCGCGGCGGCGCTGACCGTGATCGGCTCCACGACGCACCGATGGCTCCGGCGGCTGCTATACGGATCCACGGCCTGCACAGTTCAACGGCTCGCTCGCGGTCCGGTCGTCGTGGTGGGCACCGTCTAACACTGCGACGCTGGGAAACGCCTTGGCGAGCCGATCGACAATCTCACCGATCGCACGGTCCTCATCCGCGTCGTTCATACCGCCACGCGATGGTTTGGCTTTGTTCTTGGAGGAATCGCTTTGTTGCGTCGGTTCTGGCCAGGTCCGCGGCGCGGGCGTACGCCGTTGCGGCTTCTGCCTGTCGGCCCAGCCGGTTGAGTAGGGAACCGCGGGTGGCGTGTAGCGGATAGTAGGTGGACAGCTCGCCGGTGAGGTCGTCGAGAAGGAGAAGCGCCTCGGCCGGCCCCTCGGTCTCAGCTATGGCGACGGCCCTATTGAGCGCCACGACCGGCGTCGGCATGAGCGCGAGCAACCGGTCGTAGAACCGGACGATCGACGTCCAGTCGGTGTCCTCGTAGCGGTTGGCCGCGCAGTGCAGCGCCTGGATCGCAGCCTGCAACTGGAACGGTCCGAGTCGACGCTGCCGCAGACACATCAGGACGAGCTCTTGCCCCTCGGCGATCGGGGCGGAATCCCACACCGACCGGTCCTGGTCCTTGAGCAGCACCACCTCGCCGTCTCCCCCACGCGCCGGGACGCGTGCCTCGTTCAACAGCATCAACGCCAGCAGACCGGTGGTCTCGGGCTCGGACGGCATCAGGTCGGTCAACAGCCGGCCTAGCCGGATCGCCTCGCCCCGCAAGTCACGGCGTACGACGTCATCGGCGCCCGCGTTGTACACGAGATAGAGCACCGCGAGCACCGCACGCAGCCTGTCCGGCAGCTCGGCACCCTCGGGCACGCGATACGGGATGCCCGCCGCCTTGATCTTGTACTTCGCCCGCACCAGTCGCTTGGCCATCGAGTCCTCGCTCACCAGGAACGCCGATGCGACCTCGGCCGGGCTGAGTCCCGCGATGAGCCGGAGCGTGAGTGCCACCTGGTGCTCGACCCGGATCGCAGGGTGGCAGCAGGTGAAGATGAGCCGCAACTGGTCGTCCCGCATGAACCCGGCGCTCTCTTGATCCACCGTGGACTCGACCTGGTCGGCCGCGATTCCTTCGATCAGCTCGCGACCGCGGCGGTTCCGGCGTACGACGTCGACCGCGCGGTTCCGAGCGGTCGTGACGATCCAGCCGGCCGGATTGTCCGGGACGCCATCCAGCGGCCATCGCCGTACGGCGGTCGCGAACGCATCCTGTACGGCGTCCTCGGCCAGCGTGATGTCACCGAACAGGCGCACCAGCGTGGCGACGGCCGGCCCGTACGCCGCCCGGAACGTCCGCTCGAGCTCATCCACCCGACCGCCTCCGTCAGTCGCTGTCCATGGCTGTCAGGGGCCGTCCTGCAGGCGCCCGGTGGCGCGGAACGGACGTACCTCGATGTCGTGGTTGATCGCCTCCACGACCTTCGCCGCCCACGCCAGCGCCGCATCGAGATCCTCGGCGTTGATGACGTAGAAGCCGCCGATGTGCTCCTTCGCCTCCACGAACGGCCCGTCCGTCGTCACTTTGTCCAACCCGGTCCCGCCCCGGACGACCGACGCCGCATCGGCACCGTGCAACGCGCCACCGAACACGAACGCGCCGGCCCGATCCATCTCCTCCTCCAACGCGATCACGCGCCCCATGAAGGCCCGCATCTCCTCGGCCGTGGCAGGCGCAGCCCCACCCTCCACGTCGTACACCGACAGCAAGTACTGATTCATGAGAACTCCTCCTCACCATCATGACGAAAGGAGATCGCTCATCAGGACACGGACTTCGTCCTGTTCTGGTCGGGCCCACGTCGCGGGAGTGGCATAGTGCCTCCAGCAAGCCGAAGGGGGCTGAGGTCTTGGACAGCTGGCGGGACAAGTTCCGGTACTGGTTCGACAACACGATGTCGCGGGGTACGCCGGCGTTGATCGGACTGCTCGGGATGGCGTCCGCGCTGCTGGTGATCGTGGTGTCCGGGCTGATCCTGGTGCTGGCGCCGGGCGACGTGGGTGATCACGGCGGCTGGCACGGGTTGCTGTGGATGAGCCTGCTCCGGACGCTGGACCCGGGCACGATGGGCGGGGACCAGGGCGGGCTGATCTTCCTCGGGTTCATGCTGATCGTGACGCTGGGCGGCATCTTCATCGTCAGCTCGTTCATCGGTGTGATGACGACCGGCCTGGAGAGCAAGATCGCCGTACTGCGCAAAGGCCGCTCGCGGATCGTGGAGAGCGAGCACACTGTCCTCCTCGGCTGGTCGGAGCAGATCTTCACCGTCGTCTCCGAGCTCGTCCAGGCCAACCAGAGTCAACGCCGCTCGTGCGTCGCGATCCTGGCCGACAAGGACAAGGTCGAGATGGACGATGCGATCCGCGCCCGCGTGCCGGACCTGGGGCGCACCCGGATCGTCTGCCGGTCGGGCAATCCGCTGCACCCGGCCGACCTCGACCTGGTCAGCCTGTCGTCGGCCCGGTCCGTCATGGTGCTGCCCACCGACGGCCCGGATTCCGACATCCACGTCGTCAAGGTTCTGCTCTCGCTGGGCAGCCGCGCGGCGACCGGCGAGGGTCCCCACATTGTTGCCGCAGTCTCCGACTCCACCAATCTGCCCGCTGCCCAGCTCGCGGGCGGCCATCGGGCGCAGCTGGTCCGCGCCGACGAGCTGGCCGTACGGCTGATCGTCAACGCACACAGGCAGTCCGGGCTGTCTGCCGTGTGCGCCGACCTGCTGGCGTTCACCGGCAACGAGTTCTATCTACGCTCCGAGCCGGCGCTCGCGGGCACCACCTTCGGTACGGCGATCCACGCCTACAGCCTCGGCGTACCCGTCGGCCTGCGGCATCCCGACGGATCGATCACGCTGAATCCGCCCGCCGACAAGCCGATCTCGGCCGCCGACGACCTGATCGTGCTCGCCGAGGACGACACGATGATCCGGCCGGCCGACGACCAGCCGCGCATCGTCGAAGGCGCCATCTCGGCACGCCAACGGCACACTCCCGAGCCCGAGCGGACGCTGATGCTCGGCTGGAACGAGCGCACACCGCAGATCATCGAGCTGCTCGACGCGTTCGCGTTCCCCGGATCGCACCTGCGCATCGCCTGCGCCGATCTCGTCGAGGTCGGCCCCACCACCAACCTCACCGTCGAGATCGTCGCGTGCGACCCGACCAATCGCGTCGAGCTTGAGGCGCTCGAACCGAAGACCTGTCAGCACGTGATCGTCTTGTCGGCCGACGGCCTCGGCGCCCAGCAGGCCGACGCCCGCACGCTTATCACCCTGCTGCACCTGCGCGACCTGGCCGAGTCCCTCGATCATCCGTACTCGATCGTGAGCGAGATCAACGACGACGCCAATCGCGAGATCGCCGAGGTCACGCGCGCCGACGACTTCGTGGTCAGCGAGAAGCTGATCAGCCTGCTGCTCACCCAACTCACCGAGAACCGCCACCTCGCGGCCGTCTTCGAGGACCTCTTCAATCCGAACGGCGCCGAGATCTACCTCAAACCGGCCCCCGGCTACCTGCTCCCCGGAATGCCCGCGAACTTCAGCACGATCGCCGAAGCCGCCGCCCGCCACGGCGAAACCGCGATCGGCTACCGCATCCACACCGAGTTCTACACACCTCCGTCGTACGGCGTCGTCCTCAACCCGCCCAAACACACCCCCGTAACCCTCACCGCCAAAGACCGAGTCATCGTCCTCGCCGAGGACTGAAGCCGGTGGCTGGGCGTCGGTGTGTCCAGGGGCGGGCGGTCTCGAGTTGGGCGGCGAGGCGGAAGAGGGTCGCCTCGTCGGCGTACCGGCCGAGGAAATGTACGCCGATCGGCAGGCCGGACTCGTTCCAGTACAGCGGGACGGACATCGCCGGATTGCCGGTCAGGTTGGCGACCACCCCGGCGTACGCGACTGTCCTGCCGCCGGCGCGAGCGGCGCGGAGCGGATCTTCCGCAGTCGAGGTGATCTCGCCTATCATTGCCGGAGGCATCGACATGGTCGGGGTCAGCCAAACGTCGATCCCGGTCAGCCACTGGGCCACGACGCGGGCGAAGGCCTGGCAGTCCTCGATCGCCAGCAGATACGTGGCCGCTGACACCTGACGGCCTCGGTCCCAGTACGCCCGGGTCAACGGTTCGAGCTCATCGTCGGACGGATCACGGCCGAGGCGCCGGATCCAGTACTCGACGATCCAGGCTGTCGCGGCATCGAAGACCGTGCCGATCGCCGTACCCACCTCGGGGGTCAGACCCGGCAGCTCTGTCTCGACCAGATCGTGGCCGAGCGAGGCGCACAACGCCACCGCGTCGTCGAGCGCCGCGACACAGTCCGGGTGCGCCGGGCGCCCATTGGCGGTCCGCGCGGTGTACCCGATCCGCAGCCGCCCCGGATCGGCTCCGACCTCCGCAGCGAACGGGCGTCCGGGCGACGGCAGCCCGTACGGATCGCCCAGCATCGGGCCCGCCGTGGCGTCCAGGAGGACGGCGCTGTCGCGGACCGAGCGGGTGAGCGCATGCTCGCAGGCCCACCCGTTGATCGCGTCGCCATACTCCGGGCCGAGCGGATTGCGGGCTCTCGTCGACTTGAGGCCGAACAACCCGCAGGCCGAGGCGGGGTAGCGGATCGAGCCGCCGAGATCGTTGCCATGCGCCATCGGCACCATCCGCGCCGCGACCGCCGCCGCGGAACCGCCGCTGGATCCACTCGTCGACCGGCTCGTGTCCCACGGGTTGCGCGTCGGCCCGTAAGCGAGCGGCTCGCAGGCCGGCGCCATCCCGAACTCCGGCGTATTGGTCTTGCCGAGCACCACCAGGCCCGCGCGCCGCCACCGCCGGACGAGCTCGGAGTCGAAGTGCGACACCAGGCCGCGGACGAAACGCGAGCCCTCGCTGAACGGCGCCCCGGCAATCTCGACGACGAGATCCTTGGCGAGGAACGGTACGCCGGACAGCGGCCCGGCCGGCACATCCCGAGCGGCCGCGAGCGCCTCGTCGTACAGGGGTGCGATGACCGCGTTGAGCGTGGGGTTGAGGTCCTCGATGCGCTCGATCGCGGCGGTGGTGAGCTCGTACGGTGTGACCTCCCCTCGACGGACCAGGTCCGCCTGGGCAACGGCGTCGAGCTCGCCGAGCTCGTCCGCGAGTGGTGTGGTCATGTCAGCTCCTCGTCGACGGTCCTGCCCTGGAGGCGCGAGATGCCACCTCGCGGGCCGCCAGGCGGGATCTCGCGCTTTCCAGGTAGGAGCCGGTATCCGGCCGGCGGACACCAGGAGTTGCATCATGAGCACCATCAGCACCGTCAGCACTGTGCAAGACGAGACAGCCGCGCCGATCATCGATGAGGCCGCGGTCGAGGCCCAGATGGGCAAGATCGTTACCGAACTAGGTGCCGCGCTCGGGGTCCTGCTCACCGCGCTCGGCACACGCAGCGGGCTCTGGGCAGCACTCGCCGACGGGGGTCCGCTGACCGACCACGAGGTGGCGGCCAAGGTCCAGGTACACCCCGCGCTGGTCCGTGAGTGGCTGCGGGCCCAGGCGGCCGGTGGCTACCTCGAGTACGACGCTGCCGGCGAGACCTTCACCTTGCCCGCGCCCGTCGCCGCGGCGATCCACTACGGTCCCGGAGGCGCACTCGTCGACGCCTGCGCGACGATGTTGTCGTCGATGGGTGAAGGATTCGGCGCGTTCAGCGACGCGTTCTCCTCGGGGCGGGGATTCGGCTGGCACCAGCGCACAGCCGAGCACTGGCACGGTACGGACGCCTTCACCAAGATCGCGCTGCCCGACGAGCTCATCGGCGCCGCAGTCAGCGAGATGCCGGAGGTGGTCGAGGCGCTCTCCCACGGCGGCACAGTGGTCGACGTCGGCTGTGGCTATGGCTTCCCGACGACGACGACCGCGAAGCTGTACCCGGCGGCGCAGGTGCTCGGCATCGATTACCACGACGCGTCCGTCGCGCACGCCCGCGAACAGGGCGGTCCGGACAACGTCCGGTTCGAGGTAGCCGCAGCAGCTGAGCTACCGGGTTCGGACTACAGCCTGATCACCTTCTTCGACTCCTTGCACGACATCGGCGATCCGCTCGGGGCACTCGTCCGGGCCAGGTCCGCGGTCGCTGCATCCGGGAGCGTCCTGCTCTTCGAGCCCCTGGGCGCCGACGACGTACAGGACAATCTGAACCCGACCGGCCGGATGTTCTACGCGGTCTCGACGCTCGCCTGCACCCCGAACGCCGTCTCGCAGGAGAGCGCGACGTCCTCGGAGCCGCTCGGCGCCCAGGCCGGCGAGAAGAAGCTCCGTGCCCTCGCCGCCGAGGCGGGTTTTACCCGGGTACGCAGGCTGGATCTGCCGGCACCGCTGAACCTGGTCTTGGAGCTACGGCCCTGACGACCGATCATGACGCTATGAACCCACGGGTCCGGCTCGTCGGCCGGGAGCCGGTGCTGGCAGCGGCAACCGCCGTACTCCGGGACGCGGCTTCCGGCTCCGGGCAGTTCCTCATGGTCAGCGGGGAGGCCGGGATCGGCAAGACCGCAGTACTGGCGGCGCTGACCGATCGAGCAGGCCCGGACTGGACCGTTCTGCGAGGCGTCTGCTGGGACCGTCCGGGCGCTCCGCCGTACTGGCCGTGGACGCAGGTCTTGCGGGCAACCTGTGTTCCGCCCGCCGACCTCGGCGAGGCACGCCGCCTCGTCGAGCCTCCCGCGAACGACGGCCCTGGCACGCCGATGGATGCGGGGGCGGCCGCTGACGCCGAGTTCAGCGTGTTCGAGGCCGTCGGGCAGTGCCTGTCGGCACTGGCGGCCGAGCGGCCGATCCTGGTGGTTCTCGACGACCTGCACTGGGCGGATGCCGCTTCGCTGCGGCTGCTCGGGTTCCTGGCGCGCGCCCTGGCCGGCAGCCGGCTGGTGCTGGCCGGGGCGTACCGCGACACCGAGGCGTCCCGCGACCTGCTGGCGGTATCTGCGACCGCCCAACACCTACGACTCGGTAGCCTCGGCGCGGAGCAGGTCCGCGAACTGGTCACCTCGATCGTCGGACCGGATGCGTCGGAGCTCGGTGATCAGGTGTGGAAGCGCAGCGGGGGCAACCCGTTCTTCGTCGGCGAGCTGGCTCGGCTGATGGTTGCCCAGGGCACACCTGACCAGCGGCCGCCGATACCGCCCAGCATCGCGGAGACACTGCGCCGTCGACTGGCCAGGCTGTCAACCGACTGTGTTCACGTGCTCGAGCGTCTCGCGGTGGCCGGCGGCGAGGTCGACACCGACTTGCTCGTCCGGATCGGTGCCGCCGGCAACGAGATCGAGCTGAACAGCCTGCTGGACGAAGCGCGCCGGGCAGGCGTGGTCGCCGGCACGCCCGAAGCGCCCAGGCTCACCCACGATCTGTACCGCGAGACGATCCTCGGCGGCCTCAGCGCCAGGACTCGAACCGAGATCGACCTGGCCCTCGGCCTGGCTCTGGAGGAACGCCCCGGCAGTGCGGCGCGAGTGGCCGCGCATCTGCTCGCGGCCGGATCACAGGTCCGCCGCAAGGCCGTCGAGTACTCCGTCCTCGCGGCCCGGGAAGCTTCCGCCCGTCTCGGCCACGACGACGCCTGCGGACACTATCGGCGCGCCCTGCAGATGATCGACGCCGAGGGACCAGACGTACCGTGGGATCCTTCGCGCGGGGCACTCCTCGTCGAGCTCGCCGATGCGCACGCCCGCGCCGGGCGCGGGGACGAGGCACGCACGCAGTACCTCGCGGCGGCGGCGAGCGCACGGACAGCGGATGACGCCACGGTCCTCGCGCGTGCCGCGCTCGGCATCGAGTCGCTGGGTCAGCGGTCTGGCGGACATCGTGCCGACGTACTGGATGTCCTGCAGGAAGCTGCTGCCCGGTTGGAAGCAGTGGACGGATCGCTGAGCCTGCAATCGCGGGTGTACGGCGCCATAGCCCGGATGCTCCGACATGGCTCGATCGCAGTACCCGACGAGACGGTTGCCGCAGCGGCGGAGCGGGCTGTCGAGCTCGCCGCGGCCGCCGGCGACAGCCAGGCGCTTGCCGAGGCGCGGCTCGCACAGCACGATTCGCAGTGGACTCCGGGCACAGCGAGCCGACGCCTGCCGCTGATCGCCGCCATGCTCGACGCGGCGACTGCGGCGCAGGACGCAGACCTGGTTGCCCAAGCCCACCAGTTGCGTGCGGCGGCGCTCCTGGAACTGGGTGATCCCGCGGGACGCGACGAGCTCCTCACCTACATCACGCTCGCGGAGCGGCTCGGGCACGCCCGCGGCCGATGGGGCGCGTTGACCAGGCGCGCCACGTTCGCACAGCTCGCCGGCCACGCCGACGAGGCAGCCAGGCTCGGCGAGGAAGCGCTCGAACTCGGCCTCGCCATCGGCGTACCGGACGCCATCGGCTGCTTCTGCACCTCGCGCTGGGCACTGGTTGCCCTCGGCATCTCCGAACCGCCCAGCGAACTCGATCCGGCCGATCCGCTCTGGCCGATGTTCCCGCTCCTCAAGGCCTGGCCGCTCACGGTCCGCGGCGAACTCGATGCCGCCGCCGTCGCACTGGGCGACTTCAGCGTGCTGGACATCGCCGTCTGGACCGGCCTCGAAGGGCTCGCGGTCGCAGCGGTCGTGTTCTCCGCGGTCGGCACAACCGCCCAGCGAGTCTGGACCTACGACCGCCTGCGCCCGTACGCCGGAACCCACGTGGTGGTCGGCGGCTGCGCGTCGTACCACGCCGCCGTCGATCACCACCTCGGCACGCTCGCCGCAGCGCTCGGCGACTCCGACTCGGCGGAGAAGCACCTCCGCTCCGCCCTCGCCTTGCACGAACGGATCGGGGCCGCCGGCTGGGTCCGGATCACCGAGCGGGAACTCGCCAGCTCTGTTGCCGCCGTTGCCCCGGACAACGAGTTCCGGCCGGTGAACGGCCTCTGGCAGCTCGCGTACGACGGCGTACACGTCCAGCTCCCCGATTCCAAGGGACTCCGCGACCTCGCCGTGCTGATAGGTGCTCAGGGCAACGAGGTACACGTGTCGGCCCTGGTCGGGTCCGAGATTGTCCACACCGGCCGCGATCTGATCCTCGACGAGACCGCCAGGGCGCAGTACAAGGCCCGGCTCGCGGCTCTGGCCGAGCAACTCGATCAGGCCGACGCGTACGGCGATGCCGCCCGAGCCGAGAAGTTGTCCGCCGAACGCGACGCACTGGTCCACGAACTCAGCGCGGCAACCGGCCTGGGCGGCCGCGCCAGACGCCTCAGCGACGAGACAGAACGAGCCCGCAAGACCGTCAGCGCCCGCGTCCACGACACCCTGACCAAACTCGACCAAACGCACCCCGCCCTGGCCGCCCACCTCCGCGCCTCTACCCAACTCGGCACGACCTGCACCTACTCCCCCACCCACCCCACCACCTGGCGCCTCAGATAACCGGCGCGGCCCGCCAGCCGGGCTGACCCGTCGGTCTGCTGTTATGCCAGTCAGCGGGAATTACCGGAGGGGGCGATGATGCGATGGGGCAAGGGATGCCTACTCAGGACGACGTGCTGGGGTACTTCGAGGCGTTGTCGAACTGGGGGCAATGGGGCGACGACGACGAACTGGGAACGCTGAACCACATCAGCGACGACGTGCGGTTGGCGGCGGCGCGGGGTGTGCGGCACGGGCGGAGTGTGTCGTGCGCGTGGGAGGTCGCCGTACCGGAGGAGATGGAGCGGGCAACGACATCGTGCCCGTGCTTCGCTGACCTGCCGGGTGCTGAGAACATGCCGTTGCCCGGATTCCGCAACGACCGGCACTGGGGCTACTCGAACGAGCGGCTCGGCATCCTCTTCCACGGCAACACCATCACCCACCTCGACTCACCCTGCCACATCTTCTGGGACGGCCAGATGTACAACGGGCGGTCGCACTCGCTGGTCGACGCCACAACGGGATCGGCCTGGGCGGCAGTCACAGCGGCAGCAAACGGGATTGTCACCCGCGGCGTTCTGCTGGACATTGCGAAGGTGCGCGATGTGCCGTGGCTGGAGGCGGGCGAGGGCGTGTATCCGGAGGATCTCGAGGAGGCCGAGCGGCTCCAAGGTGTGCGGGTGCAGTCCGGCGATGCGGTGCTGCTGCGGACCGGCTACGGCCGTGCCCGGCACGAGGCCGGACCGACCAGCGACTTCACCCAGGCCGGCTGGCACGCGTCCTGCCTGCCGTGGCTGCAGGAACGCGAGGTCGCGCTGATCGGCGCCGACACCCCTCAGGACGTCCAGCCGTCCGGGTACGACGACCTGGCGATGCCCGTTCACACCGTAGGCCTCGCCGCGATGGGCCTGTGGCTCCTCGACAACTGCGACCTCGAGGCGTGCGCGACCACGGCCGCCGAGCTCGGCCAGTGGGACTTCCACCTCGCAGTCGCGCCCGTCCGCTTCGCCGGCACCTCGGGCAGCCCGGTCAACCCGATCGCCACCTTCTGACCGTCACAAGCGCCGCAGAGGGCTCTGAGTTGACCGAGCGCTCAGCTTGCTCTCAGGAGCCGTCCTCGACACTGGGAGGGTGCGGGTATTGATTGTCGAGGACGAGGTCCCCCTGGCCGAGACGGTTCGGCACGGGCTGACGGAGGACGGGTTCGTGGTGGAAGTGGTTCACAACGGTGAAGACGCCGTGTGGGCCGCCACCGAGAACACCTACGACGTCATCGTGCTCGACATCATGTTACCCAAGCTCAACGGCTACAAGGTGCTCGAACAGATCCGGGAACGCGGTGTCTGGGCGCCGGTGCTGATGCTGACGGCGAAGGACGGTGAGTACGACCAGACCGACGCGTTCGACCTCGGAGCCGACGACTACCTCACCAAGCCGTTCAGTTTCCTGATCCTGGTTGCTCGTCTCCGCGCGCTGATCCGGCGTGGCGCCCCGGAACGACCGGTCGTCATGACAGCCGGCGACCTCGTCCTGGATCCGGTCAAACGGCGTGTGGAGCGCGCCGGCCAAGAAGTCATGCTGACGCCGCGCGAGTACGGCCTGCTCGCGTACCTGATGCGTCACCGGGGCGAGACGGTCAGCAAGACCCAGATCCTGGAAAACGTCTGGGACCCGGCGTTCGACGGCGACCCGAACGTCGTCGAGGTCTACATCCGCTATCTCCGCCTGAAACTGGACGCCCCGTTCGGCCGGAACGCCTTCGAGACCATCCGCGGCATGGGCTACCGTCTCGATGCCGACGGCGGCTGAGCCTCGGCCCGGGACCAGTTCGAGGTCGAGTACGTCGTCAGGTGCTGGGCGAGCACGTTCTTCCAGGTCATAGCTGGATCGGTGTGCCGGTTGAAGGACTGGATCCGCGACAACTCCGCCGGGTCGCTCAGCAAGGCGGCCGCGGCCGCCGCCATCTCGGCATCGCTGTGCACCAGCCGGCCCTCGACCCCCGGCCGGACGAACTCTCCAACCCCGCCTGAGGCCATCGCCACCACCGCAAGACCGGCGCATCGAGCTTCGAGCGCTGCCACCCCGAAAGACTCAAGCTCGGCCGGCGCAAGGTACACGTCCGCCGACGCGTACAGCTGCTGGATCTCGAAGCGCGTCAGCCGCCCCGGCAGGTCCACCCATCCGCTGAGACCACGCCGCCGTACAGCTCGAGCGGCGGCGGCCGTCTGCGGTCCATCGCCGATGACGACAGCGCGAAGCTGAACAGCGGACGGCACCGCGTCGCGGATCTGCTCCAGGATCCGCAAGGTCGCCAACGGCCGCTTGCGGCGTACGAGCCTCATCGTGCTCACGATCGTCAGGGTGTGATCGGTACGACGAAATTGGCGCCACAGCGCCGGATCGACGCCGTTGTGCAGTACGCCGATCGCCCGCCCTGGAAGCAGATCCCTCAGTACCTCGGCGACCGCCTCGCTGACAGCGGTCCATTGCACGTCGCCGACGTACCGGTCGATCCGCGCCAGCGGCCAAGGCGTCGATGCGCTAGGCAACGAGTGGAGGGTGAGGAACGGGTTGTGAGCCAGCCGCGCGGCCTGCCACGCCAGTGGTGACACCAACGAACTGTGGCAATGCACGACATCGAAGCTCGGCAACGAGGATCGCAGCCGATCGACCGCAGCCCGGAGCGGTACGCCGCCGAACGCAGGCAACCGCACGACCGGGACCTGACCCGCCGACGCCGGCCCGTCGGTGATCGTGAAGACCGTCACCTCATGGCCGGCACGGATCAGCTGGACGGCGAGATCGTGGACCTGGAGCTCGATCCCGCCGAGCCGCGGGAGGTAGCAGTCGCTGACGAGCGCGATCCTCATCCGGCCAGTGCCTCCAGCCGTTCAGGACCCGTACGACGCCCGAGCCATGACCAGACGGCCAGCATCACGCCGCCGACCGGGATCTCCATCAGGTAGGTGAAGCCGCGGAACAACAGCATCCCCGCCGCAACGCCGGCCGGATCGCCGCCGAGCGCGACCAGCGCAGCGGTCGTCCCGACCTCGACTACGCCGGCGCTGCCCGGCGTGATCGGCACCAAGGTCAACAGCCGTTCCACCGCGAGCGCCGTGAAGAGAACAGGTACGCCGAGAGGCACGTGCAACGCCTGAAAACAGAGCCAGAGCAGGGCGAGCTGCAGGGTCAGGTACGCCAGCATGCCGACAGTCATCGGCTGCCATCCGGTGCGTATCAGCCGGAGGATCAGTCGTCGCATCGCCGGTAACCGCTCGTCGAGCCGGGTCCTGACCGCCCTGTCGAGAAGGCGTCCGACGACAACCGCCGCTCGCTCGTCGGCAAGGATCCAGATCCCTGCAGCGACAACGATCGGCACCGGCAGGAACAACAGACTCGCCGAGCCGAAGGCCGAACCGCTGTGCAAGATCGGCACGAGTCCCAGCGCCAGCGCGATCACGCCGAGCTTGGACGCGACGTTCAGCAACGTGGTCACGGCGAGGAACCCGCCGAACGAACTCGAACTGAATCCCCATCGCCGAACCATCGTGAAGTTCAGCGCCGTACCGGCCGCACCACCGAGTGGGAGCACGTTCGCCACCGCGCTACCGGTCAGGCTCAGCGTCAGTCCGCGCCGTTTCGTCAGTCCTGGCAGGGACGCGGCCAGGACGAACGAATGGGCCCACAGCCCGGCGATCCACACAATCGTCAGCAGTGCCAACGATCCCGGCGAGACGCGGCCGATCACCGCTCCGACCTCGGTCCAGGTCGCGCCGACCGCTCGTGGCAGCAGGACCACCAATGCGGCTGTGATCAATCCGCTCAGGGTGGAGGTCACCACCCTCCGGCGTCGCGTGCGGTCCATCCTCACTCCAGGCCGCTGTCCGATGTGCCTCATCGCTCCCAGCCTGGTGTCCCGGCGCTGAGAGGGTGCTGAGAGCAACTAGCTCGATCACGATCGACGTGTCAAGCTCGCAGTGTGGCCGGACCCTTCACCCTCGTGGCCTTCCACGCGCACCCGGACGACGAGGCCCTGCTGATGGGCGGGACCCTGGCGCGGCTCGCTGCGGAAGGACATCGCGTCGTACTCGCGGTCGCTACGGACGGCGAGGCCGGCGCGGCTGCCGAGGCCTACCGGGCAGGTGGCGGACTGGCGGCGAACCGGCGCAGTGAGCTGGAGCGATCAGCTGCAGCGCTGGGCTGTGCGCGGGTCGTGCGCTTCGGTTTCAAGGACTCCGGATCGTCCGGCCCTCCGGCCGAGGGCGGCTTCAGCACGCTCGCCGTCGATGAGGCGGCCGAGCCGTTGATCAGGCTGCTGCGGGAGGAACAGGCCGACGCGCTGACCATCTACGACCCGACCGGCGGCTACGGCCATCCGGATCACCGCCAGGTACACACGGTGGGTACGTATGCAGCAGCCCTGGCCGGTACACCGTTGGTGCTTGAGGCAACGATCGACCGTCGCTTGATCCGGCGGTTGATCCGCGTCGTGGAGGCGATCCCCGGCGTACTGCCCGAAGTCTCCGCCGCAGCCTACGATCACGCCTACTCCCCCAGCGCCGCGATCACGCATCGGGTCGACGTACGCCGTTATCTGCGGCAGAAACGGGCGTCGTTCGAGGCGCACGCCAGCCAGGCGAGCTCCGACGACGACGGAGCGCGCACCTTGGCGCTGCTGCTCAGGTTGCCGCGATGGCTGTTCGCGTCGATGCTCGGCAAGGAGTGGTACGTCGAACACGGGCGCCGGCCCGGCCCGCCGCTGGACGACGTCTTCGCATCGCTGCGTTGATCGAGTCTCTCAGCCGACACTCAGCAACTGTCCACCACACTGGACGGAGGCAAAGGGGATGGAGCTCCAGTTGGCCGTGCTGCGCGACGCGATCTCGAGGCTGCGTCGCGCCAGCGTTCGGAGTAGATCGACCGCTGCTGCGGTCGTCGTCGTTGCGGTCGCCCTGGTCTTGGGCGCGAGCCTGCTTCTGCTCCTGCTGCAGCGAGCTCTCATCACCACGGTCTCCGACGCTGCGGACGGTCGGGCAGCCGACGTTGCCGCACAGGTGTCGGCAGAAGGTGTCTCCGCGCTCAGCGTCGATCTCGCCAAGACCACGAGGGCGAGCCAGATCGTGCAGGTGCTGGACAGCTCCGCACAGATCGTCGCCGCATCGTCGGCCAGGGCCGAGTCCACAGCGCTCACGCAGCTCAGACCTGCTGCCGACACCGTCCAGCGTGCAGAGGTCGGCGAGATGCCGCTGCTCGACGACGATCACGATTTCCTCATCGTCGCGCGGGGCGTCGAGTACGGCGGCCAGACCTATACGGTCGTGGTCGCATCGTCGGTCGCGACCCAGCGGGCGACGGTTGCCACCGTCGCGGAGTACCTGGCGATCGGCTTCCCTGTGCTCCTGATCGTGGTCGCCGCGGCGGGCTGGATGCTCACCGGCCGCGCGTTGGGGCCGGTCGAGCGAATCCGTCGGCGGGTGCAGGGCATCGAGTCCAGCGACCTGACCGAGCGCGTGCCGGTGCCGCAGACCGACGACGAGATCGCCCGGCTGGCCGCGACCATGAACGCGATGCTCGATCGGCTGCAGGCCGGCCAGGCCACCCAGCGTGCCTTCGTCGCCGATGCCAGCCACGAACTCAGATCTCCCCTCGCGACCGTCGCCGCGGGCCTGGATGTCCTCGAGCCCTCGGCACGCGGACAGGCCTGGGAGGAACTCCATCGCTTGATGAAGGGCGAGGCGGAGCGGATGCGCCGGCTCGTCGAGAACCTGCTCCTGCTCGCGAAGGCCGACGATGCGGCGTTGCCGATGCACCGCACCGACGTCGATCTGGACGACCTGGTCGACACGGAGATCCTGCGGCTGCGGGAGGCGAAGCGGCTCAAGGTGCTCGCCGACGTACAGCCGGTGCGGGTCGTCGGCGATCCGCTGCGGCTGAGTCAGGTGATCCGCAACCTGGTCGAGAATGCCGCGACGGCGGCGCACAGCACGGTGCGACTCAGCACGAGCGAGCGCGACGGTACGGCGGTCGTCACCGTCGAGGACGACGGCGACGGGATCCCCGCAAGCGATCGCCAGCGGGTCTTCGAGCGCTTCGTCCGTCTGGACACCAGCCGCGCCCGGGCCAGCGGAGGCTCCGGCCTCGGCCTGTCGATCGTCCAGGAAATCATCAAGGCGCACCAAGGCACCGTCACCCTGAGCGCCACCTCCACCGGCGGCACAACAGCCACGGTCACGCTACCGTTGCCCTGAACACCCCGAAGGCTGTGAGTCAGTTGTCACGACGAATGTTGCTCGGTCTGGCGGTGACCGTTCTCGGGACGATCGCTTTCGCCGTACAAGCCGATGCCGCGATCGAGGGTGACGGGCTGGCGGCCTTCGACCCCGGGTTGACCGAGAACTTCATCGACCACCGCACCGCAGTCCTCAGCAAGGTTGCGCAGACCATCACCTTCTTCGGCAGCGTGCCTGTACTCACCGCTCTCACCGTGCTTGTCTGCGCGCTGCTCAGGATCCTGACCCGACGCTGGCGGCCGACCGTCATCCTGGCCGTCGGCATGGCCGGCGCGGCAGGCCTCACCTACGGACTCAAGGTTCTGATCGGACGTCACCGGCCCGACTCGAGCTTCGTGATCGGCACCATCGACACCGGCTTCTCGTTCCCGTCGGGCCACACCCTCAGCTCCACGGTGTTCTTCGTGCTGCTAGCCGCGCTGCTCTGGTACTCGGACTTCTCCCGGAGGATCAAGATCGCCGGTGCGATCGTGGCAGTGGTGCTCAGCATCGCGATGGGACTCAGTCGTGTCTACCTCGGCTACCACTGGGCGACCGACGTCCTGGCCGGATGGACCGTGGCGCTGACCTGGCTGTGCTTGATCGCAACCGCGGTCCACGTGATCGACAACCGCCAAGCTTGAACCTGGGGTCGGGCTATTCAGCGAACTTTTCGTGGGCGGCCATGGCCGCGCCGACGATGCCGGCGTTGTTGAGCAGCTGGGCGGGCTTCACCGGCGTCGAGAGGTCGAGCAGCGGCACCCACTTTTCGGCGTTCTTGCTGACGCCGCCGCCGACCACGAACAGGTCGGGGGTGAACAGGCTCTCGACGTGGCGAAGGTAGCGCTGCACCCGTTTGGCCCAGTGCTTGTACGACAGCTCCTCGTTGTCCTTCGCCGCCGAGGAGGCCTTCGTCTCCGCGTCGTGCCCGTCCAGCTCGAGGTGACCGAGCTCGGTGTTCGGCACGAGCTGACCGTCGAGCAGCAGCGCGCTGCCGATACCGGTGCCGAACGTGAGCAGGATGACCACGCCGTTGACGCCTTTGGCCGCGCCGAAGCGGGCCTCGGCGATGCCGGCCGCGTCCGCATCGTTGAGCACAGTCACGTCGCAGTGGGTGGCGTCGGTGAGGACCTTGTCGACGTCGGTCCCGATCCAGCTCTTGTCGACGTTCGCGGCGCTCTTGGCCACCCCGTCCTTGATGATGGCCGGGAACGTCGCACCCAGCTCACCGGTCCACCCGGCCTCCTTGACCAGCCGGGCCACGACCTCGGCAACGGACTCCGGGGTGGACGGGCTGGGCGTCAGGTACTTCACCCGCTCCGCGGCCAGGTCGCCCTTCTCCAGGTCGACGACGGCACCCTTGATCCCGCTGCCGCCGATGTCGATCCCGAAAGCGGTCGACGTCTTGGTCCTGGGCACCTGATCTCTCCCCTCGCTGCCATACCGGGTCGGCGGCCTGGCCGCCGTCGAGAAGACCGGCGCGGACGACCACCGACGTATCGACCGTACATGCTCGCCGCCCTGCCACACGCCATGGACGCCGCCGGCGCGTGTCAGGGACCGGCTCAGTCGCGGCCCAGGAAGATCGGGTTGGTCAAGGCGGCCATGGCGCCGAAAGTGAGGGACGGGTCCATCGAGGTGTGGCCGGGCGTGCCGTCGGCGAGCGGGTGGCGGACCTCGGCGCGGACGAACGCGGCCGCTTGGGCAGTGGTGAGCCAGGTGACGGTTCCGGCTCCGGTGCCGTCGAGGCTGCTCTGCAGCATCTGACCTTCATCGGTCAGGATCCGGACGGTGCCGTTCGGTACGCCGCTGACCCGCAGGCTCACCGTGATCTGCTCGCGGGCCTGCGCCGACAGCCGCTCGCCGATTCCGGCCTTGCGTCCGTACGCCGAGGTCGCCGTGAACTCGAGGTCGACGCCGGCCGACCCGGCGATCCATGACCGCCCGGCCCGCAGCCCGGCCAGGACCGCGTCCTTCGTCAGGTCGTCCGCGAGTACGACGTTGTGCGGCAGGCCGATCACGTTGCCGGGGTTGTGCGCGTCGCTGTTGCCCATCGCGGGCAGCCAGCGCTTCTTCTCCCGTACCGCGGCGGCCAGCAGGTTCGCCCAGGTGGAGACCGCGGCATCGTCGTCCCAGCCCCACGGGCCGGTCCACACCTCGGTCGCGTCGAGTCCTTCGAATCCGAACTTCCACTCGCTCGCGATCCACGGGCAGTACAGGTGGGCCGAGACACACAGCCCGCCGGCCTTGTGGACCTGCTGCTGGATCCGGTCGAAGACGCCGTCGCGCGCCCGGAACCGCCAGTCCACCCACTGGCCCGGCTTCGTACCGAGTGCGAGCCAATGGCCGTTGCGCGTCGTGACCTCCTCGCCCGTCACGATCAGCAGGTCGTCACCGGCGTACGGGCCCCAGGCGCCGTGCGAGGCGTTGGTGTTGTGATCGGTGGACACGATGAAGTCCAGCCCGGCCGCGCGGGCGCCGGCGGCAACGTCAGCCGGCAGGTTGCGGCCGTCGGAGTACACGGTGTGCAGGTGGCAGTCACCGCGGTACCAGTCCCGGCCGCGTCCCTTCGCCCTGGTCGGCGGGTACGCCGGAACGTACTTCGCGCCCGGATCGCCGTACGTGAGGGTGACCTCGACGTGGTAGTCCATGCCCTGCGGGGCCACCTGGTACGGGCCGAGGACGATGTGCCACGTTCCGGGCATCACGTCGCCGGGCAGATAGCCGGGGGTGGCGTCGGTGCGGCTGATGCTGAACTCGGTGCGGAAACCACCGGACCAGCCGCGGAACCCGGGCCCGCTGAAGTCGAAGCCGCGGGCGTCGAAGATGCCGATGTCGCAGGAGTTGCCTGGCGTACCGGCCGGAACCGCCGGCTTGGAGTAGCTGTAGCTGACCGAGATCTGCTGAACGCCGCGCGGGACGTTGACCGGGAGGTAGACGAAGTCTGTCGGCCCCGGTGCGACCTGCCCGTCGACCGCCTGGGTCTTGGTACCGGTGGCGGCAGCCGCGAAGCTCATCGGCGCCAGCGCGATGATCGTGCCGGTGCCTGCTGCGGCCAGCAGGCCTCTCCTGGTGATGGCGGTCATGGCAACGTCGGTCATGAGGGAAACCAAGCACTCCACAGCGTCCGGCAGGCAACGTCTACATGACCGCAACCCAAACCCGGACCGCTCACCATCCCGGTGGTATCAATGACATGTTTCAACTACTTGGTCCGATCGCCTCTGGAGGCACAAGTTGAGCAACGCCGACATCGTCATCACCGCGCTCCGCACCGGCTACGAACGGCTCGCGGAGCTGGTGACGAACTTCGACGAGGACGCCCTGGCCGGCCCGTCGGCGGCCGCCGAGTGGGACATCGCGCAGGTGCTGAGTCACCTCGGCAGCGGTGCGGAGATCATGACCAACACGGTGCAGCTCACGCTCGACGGCAAGCCCGCCGCCGACAGCGACTTCAACCAGAACGTCTGGGCCCGCTGGAACTCGTCATCGCGCCAGGAGCAGGCCGCCGGCTTCCTCGTCTGGAACGAGAAGCTCACGACGTTGTTCGAGTCTCTGAGCGACGACCAGCGCGACAACCTCCGCATCGAGCTGGGCTACCTCCCGGCGCCCGCTGACGTAGCGACGGTCGCCCGCATGCGCCTGAGCGAGCTCACCTATCACTCGTGGGACGTCCGCAGCGCGTCCGACCCGAGCGCGACGCTCGACGTCGAGGCCGTACCGCACATGTTCCAGAACACCATCGACCTCAGCTGGATCACCAAGCCGGCCAACCTCAACGGCCGACAGGCCGTGCTGACCGTCACCACCACCGATCCGGCAACCGGGTTCTCGCTCCGCCTCAACGACCCGGTCAGCATCGACCCGAATGCCGCGGACAACGCCGACGGCTCGCTGACCCTTCCCGCAGAGTCCTGGCTGCGACTCATCGCGGGCCGCCTCGCCCCGGACCACACCCCGGCGACCCTCGAGCTCACCGGCCCGATCACCCTGGCCACCCTCCGCGAGGTCTTCCCGGGCTACTGACCTCCGTAGTCGGGGACCTGGATCTCGACGCCGCCCCGGAGCGCCGACTGGTGGGCGCAGATGCCCGGGGCGGTCCAGGTCGCCGCGGTCCGCGCGTCCACCCGGGGCGCGCGGTTCTCGACGATGCTCGACACGAACTCGTGCACGAGGTGCGGATGTGAGCCGCCATGACCGCCATCAGCGAATCTCCGCAGCGGCTCGGGCAGCAACTCCGGCGCACCGGCAGGCTCTACGTCCGCCTCGACGACAGCCCGGCCGCGACGCCCCTCGACCAATGGCTCCAGCGAGAACTCCTTCATCGGCCCGCCTTCTAGCTGTGGCCACTCCAGCGCGCCCTCGTCGCCGTACACCGAGAAGCCTTCGAGATAACTGCGGCCGAGCTGGAAGAACGACATCGTCACGTTGGCGACCAGGTCGTCGTCGCCGCTCAGCTTGAACAGCGCGGCCTCGGTGCCGAACCCCTCACCCGCAACGCCGATGTGATCCGGTGTGAGCCGGCTCGAACCCAGGCAGCGGACCGACTCGACGCGGGTATTCGCGAGCGCCAGAGCGGGTGAGAGCGCATGCGTGACGTAGTGCATGGGCGGATAACCACGCCAGTACTCCGGGAACCCGTCGAGGTTCTGCAGATGATCGCCTTTGAAGTAGGTGATCCGGCCGAGCTTCCCGGACTCGAGCAAGTGCCTCGCGTGGACGTACTCCCGCGAGTACACCGCGGTCTCCATCATCATGTAGTTGCGCTGGGCATCGACTTGGGCCGAGATCAGCGCATCGAGGTCCTCCAGGGTCGTTGCCATCGGCACCGCCGACGCGCAATGCCGGCCGGACTTCAGCACCTGCTGCACCTGCTCGGCGTGGAAACGCACGGGCGTCAGCAGGTGTACGGCGTCCCATCCGGACGAGGCCAGCGCGTCGTCGAGGGTCGGGAACGTGTCGGTGATCCCCAGGCGCGCGGCGACTGCCGTTGTACGCGCGAGATCTGTGTCGACGACCGCGACCCGGCCGACGTCGGGGTGGGCCTGGTAGATCGGGGCAAAGTCGGCACCGAAGCCTAGGCCGACCACAATCACATCCACGCTGACTCCTCACGAGTAGAACCAAGACCGCCGGAAGGGTCTCCGGCGGTCTCGGCGTTCGGCTTGCGGACTATTGTGGCCAATCGGCCTCCGTCACCACGCCCCCGGTGACATCCACGGCCAGTTGCACGGGTCCATCGGGGCGTACGTACAGCTCGTAGTTGCCCTGCTGGACCTCGAAGAAGACTGCAGAGTGGACGATCTTCCCGTCCGGCGAGGGCCGTGGCACGACGGCGACGTGCGGCAGCGCGTGGCTGTGCCCGTGTCCATGTCCATGTCCGTGGGCGTGCTGCTCCGCGTGGCTACTGGAGAAGTTGCTCGGGCGGAGTTCGATCTCCTCGCCCTCCAGCGCCGCCGGCAAGGTGACGACCAGGGCGCCGATGTCTCCGCCGATGTCGAGCAGGACGGACGATCCCTTACCCGCGTGCGGGTTTTCGACGGTGCTCATCAGGCGGCCGGCGTTCCGGGCTTGGACTGGTAGCCGCCGGCCGGAACGCCGAGATACGGGAACCACGTCAGGTAGTCCGCGTTGGTGTTCGACGTACCGTCCTTGATCGCGGCAGCCGCCGCGTCGGGCTTGAACGACGGATCCACCAGCGGGATCGTGAGGCCCGCGATGGCACGCAGTTCGACGGTGACGACATCGTCGAACACCCGGCGACCGTTCGGGAAGCCGGCCGCGTCACCGGCGACCAGGCCCAGCGGGTTCGGCGACTTCGACGGCGGGACCGCGACATTCAGCCGCAACAGGTCAGCCTGCACCGGACCCGTGTAGTTCTGGAACCCCGGTACGACGCCCTTCGGGATGCCGGTGAGCAGGATCGCCGCCAGGTCGGCGCGGGACTTCTTGTACGCCGCGAGGTTCGGAAACACGCCCGGGTACAGGACCGGAAGCAGACCGGCGAGCTCGGGCTTGGTCACGTAGCCGGCGAACCGCTTGTCGCCGTACGGCGGCTGGCTGTTCCACTTGTCCTTCTCGGCCATCGGCACGATGACCTCGTTGAACAACGGATTCCCGAGCCGGGACACCTGCTTGTACGGGCCGTGCCACGTCGGGATTCCGAGCACGTCGTCGAGGATCTTCGACGCTTGGCGACTGGCCGACGCGTAGACGCCGATCACGGCCTTCGGATCGAGTACGCCGGTCGGCTTGCGCCCGTCGCGGGTCAGATCGGTGATCGGGACCTGCAACGCGATCGTGTGCACGTTCGATCCCTGCAGGCCGTTCACGCCCATGGCGGCGGCCGACGGAATCAGGTGAGCCATCTGGAACGGCCGCAGCGTGCCGAGATCGAAGATGCTGCCGAGGTCGGCGAAGAACCCGTCGGCGCGCTGACCCGCGAACACCTTGCGGTTGGTGCCGATCGTGTGGATCGCCTGACCGGCGAGCTTCGCGTAGTTCGGCGTACTGCGGATCCCGACGTTCACCGGCGGCGCCGCCAGATTGCGCGCCAGGATCCGCGAGCGGCCGTGCTCCACCCGCGTGACCGAGTAGTACTGCGGACGGTTCCAGCTGGGATCGGAGATGGAGCTGATCGGACCGGTGTTGTACAGGAAGGTCTTCTTGTTCCTGATCTCGGCGTGGAAGCGGAACTGGTAGCTGATGTCGGAGCGGCCGGTACCGCTGTTGGAGATGTGGATCTCGTACAGGACGTCGTCACCGAACTCGTAGAAGTTCGGACCGCCGAACGGGTTCTGGAACGGGATGAAGTTGGCGATCAGCGTCACCGTGTCCGGCTTGTCCGGGCTGACGAACGCGTAGACATCGGTGTTGTCGGCGACCGGGTCTTTCGAGATTTCCGGTGCTTCGCGGTGCGAAGACATGACTGTTCCTCCAGTGAAAGCTGCTGTGTGCATGCAGGAGAGCCGGGGCGGCTGCGGCTCGTGGCGTGGCTCAGGCGGTGGTCATGCCGGCCAGGCGCGCGGCCAGCTCGCGATCGGTCAGGAGGACCTCGCGGTTGCCGACCAGAATCGCCATCTGGCCCTTCTTCACGTCCTTCACGTGGACGACGAACGACTCCGCTGTAGCCAGATCAGCCGCCTGCAACTGTTCCCCACCCGCGGCCCCCACCGGCCGCTCGCCGAGGATCTTCGGCACCGCCACAGCACCGACCGCTGCCGCGGTCCCTGCGCCGGCGAACACCAGGAAGCCCCGGCGTGTTGCGTCACTCATGTCTGTCCCTTCCCTCTCACGAGCGCCGGCACCGACTGCCATCTGCGACTTAGTCGCAGATAATGTGATCCGGGTCACATCAACGCTCAGGAGGTCTTCGCCGCCGACGCACCACCGGATGGGTCGGAAGACAGGACACCGGGCTCGTATCATCCATTACATGGATGAGTCCCGGGATGCTTCCACGAACGCCGTTACCGCTGCGACCTCGGCTGACGTGATCGCTGATCTGCGGTCGCGGATCCGTGAGCGCTGGGAGGGGTTCTCACCGGCCGCGCGGGCGGTCAGCCGGTCGCTGACCGAGCGAACGGCCGAGGAGTTGCTGTTCCTGTCGGCCGCCGACCTCGGCGCCGAGACGAAGACCAGCAACGCGACGGTCATCCGCACCGTGCAGGCGCTCGGGTACTCCGGTCTGGCCGAGCTGAAGGCCAAGATCGCGGCGCCGTTCACGCAGACGAACCGCCCGGTGGTCCGCGCCCGCAAGCGGGTCGAGTCGACCGGCGGGGATCTGGCCAGCGTCTGGCACCAGGTTCTGGCGGAGGCACTGGACCGGCTCGAGCTGATGCAGCCGACGTTCTCGCTCGACACGTACCAGCACGCCGTACAACTGCTGCTCGATGCGAAACATACGCTGACCTACGGCTTCGGCGCCTCGTTCGTGGCCGCGGATCACCTGGCCCTGGTGCTGCGCCGGGTGGGGCTCCGCGTGACCGCACTGCAGGCCGGGGGCTTCCGGCTCGCAGACGACCTGCTTGCCATCGGACCCGGTGACGTGGTCGTCCTGTTCGCACCGGGCCGCTCGGTCATCGAGGTCGACGTCCTGGTCGACCGCGCCCGTGACGTCGGGGCCGCGACCGTGCTCGTGACCGAGGATCCGGACAGCAAGCTTGCCCGCGCGGTCACCGTCACGCTGCACTCGCCGACGACTCCCACCGGCCTGACCGGCGAGCCGCTGACCTCGATCGTCGTGGGGGATGTGCTGGCGCAGGGCGTCGCGACCCTGGCCGCCGACCGGTCGGTGGAGGCCTCCGAGCAACTGACGGCACTGCGCCGCAGGCTCGGTTTCTGACTCTCGCAACTGCTGTCGACCACGATTGCTCACCAATTACGTAGCTGCTAGATTGGTCACCAATCGTTGGAAGGTGGCTATGCGTGAGCGACCTCGACCTGGCGGGCCGGGCTGCGGTGGTGACCGGGGTCGGCGGCCGGCGTGGCATCGGCTTCGCGGTGGCCCGGGCACTCAGTGCTGCAGGTGCGTCGCTCGTCATCTCGGCGGCCGGCGATCGGGTCCACGAGCGAGCGGCCGAGCTCCCCGCCGGCACGGTTGCCATCGCCGGTGACTTGACCCAGGAGCGCACCGCCGCAGAGCTGGCCCGAGCCGCCACGTCCCGGTTCGGCCGGCTCGACATCGCCGTCAACTGTGCGGGGATGACCTCGACCACGCGTCCCGAGCCAGAGTCGGGTGCAGCCTGGGAGGTGTCGTTCGAGAAGTGGCGGGCGAGCCTGTCCCGCAACCTGGACGCGGCGTTCCTGTTCGCGCGCGCCGTCCTGCCGTCCCTCGAGAACTCCGGCACCGGGCGTCTGGTGATGGTGTCCAGCCTCACCGGACCGGTCATGGGCATGCGCGGTGAGGTCGCGTACTGCGCCGCGAAGGCCGGCGTCACCGGACTGGTCCGCGGACTCGCGCTCGACTCTGCTGCCGCCGGGGTCACGGTCAACGCCGTGGCGCCGGGATGGATCGCCACCGACTCGCAGACGCCGGACGAGCACAAGCAAGGGCTGCGGACGCCGGTCGGCCGCAGCGGTACGCCGGACGAGGTCGCAGGCCTGATCGCCTATCTGTGCTCGTCGTCCTCGTCCTATCTCACCGGCCAGTGCCTCGTCGTCGACGGCGGCAATTCGATCGCGGAGGAACGCGCATGACCCAGCACTTCGACTTCTTCGAGGAAGCGGCGCTCCCCGCACCGGAGATCACCCTGACGCAGGCGGCGGAGTACGTGCGGGCGACGTACGGCATCGACGGCGACGTTACCGAACTCGGTAGCCAGCAGGACGCGAACTTCCTAATCGATGCAGACGCCCGCTACGTCCTGAAGGTGTCCAACGCCGCCTTCACACGCGAGGATCTGGCAGCGCAGGACCTCGCGGCCGCCCAGGTCGCCCGGCTCGAACCTGACATCCAGGTGCCCGTGGCGATACCCGGCCCCGACGGCTCGACCGTCCAGCCCGTCGCACTCGGCGACCAGTCGACGTACGTGCGGCTGGTGACCTTCGTGGCCGGCGACGTCCTCAGCGACAGCAGCTATCTCGCGCCCGAGATCGTCGCCGCCCTGGGCGATCTCGCTGCCCGTACGTCGCGTGCGCTGGCCGGACTCGCCGGCCAGGTCCCGCCCCGCTCCCTCCAATGGGATCTGCGGAACGCGGCCGAGGTGGTGACCCGACTCGCCGACTTCGTGGCCGTGCCCGGTGGGCCAGACGCCGTCCTCGCCGCGGCCCGGACGGCCGCCAAGGCGCTCGCACCGTACGCCGGAACCCTGCCCCTACAGGTGATCCACGGCGATCTGACCGACGACAACGTGATCGCTGCAGTCGACGCCGACGGCCGCCGGCGACCGGTCGGCGTGATCGATTTCGGCGACCTCGCGGAGAGCTGGTCGATCGCCGAACTCGCCGTCACCTGTACGTCGCTGCTGCACCACTCCCCCGATCCGTCGACGATGCTCCCTGCGATCGTCGCGTACAACCGGATCCGGCCGATCTCCGACGACGAACTCGCGGCGCTCGGGCCACTCGTCGTACTGCGGGCCGCGGCGTTGGCGGTGAGTGGTCAGCAGCAGACGCAGGTCGACCGCGACAACCAGTACGCGACGGAGAACCTCGCGCGTGAGTGGGCGATCTTCGAGCGGGCGACGTCCGTTCCGCTCGAGATCCTGACCGAGCTGATCCGCGCATCGGTGCGCCCTCATCGGGAACGCCGGACGGCTCAGGGCGCCGCCCTGCTGTGGACCGCCGAGGACCAGCCCGTAGTTCCGACACCGCTGGATCTGTCGACCACGAGCATTGACCTGCACGACGGGCTATTCCTGGTTGAAGGGGCGGAGGCGGCACCGGCGCTCAAGCGGGACGGATCGGTCGCCGTGGCTGTTCCCTACCTTCAGCCGCGGCTGACGCGTACCCGCCTGAACTCGTTCGAGGCTCCGGCGTCGATCGGCCTCGGCGTCGAGGTGTTCGCAGGACAGGACCTGGAGCTCCGGGCACCGTGGGCCGGGGTCGTCGAGCGGCACGACGATGCCGTCGCGCTCAAGGGCCCGGATGGTGTGACCTTGTGGCTCAGCGGTGCGAACGTCAGCGCTGTGGGTGCCGTCGAGACCGGCGAGATTCTCGGCCGGCTGGCAACTCACGCCTCGCTACGGGTCCAGGTGAGCGACCTCGACACCCGGCCGCCGTTCTTCGTTCCGGCCAGTCTGGCCGATGCCTGGGCAGAGTCGTGTCCGGACCCGACCGGCTTGCTCGATCCAGCCGCTGCCCACACTCCCCCGGCCGCCGATCGCGAGGCATTGCTGGAACGCCGGGACAACGCATTCGCGACGGTCCAGGAGCACTACTTCCGGGAGCCGCCGCAGATCGAGCGCGGCTGGCAGAATCATCTGTTCGACACCGAGGGCCGCTCGTACCTCGACATGGTCAACAACGTGTCGATCCTCGGCCACGGACATCCGCGCCTCGCAGCCGCGGTCGAACGGCAATGGCGTCTGCTCAACACCAACTCCCGCTTCCACTATCGCGCGGTCGTCGAGTTCTCGGAGCGCCTGGCCGCGCTACTGCCCGGACCACTGGACACGGTGTTCCTGGTCAACAGCGGAACCGAGGCCGTCGACCTCGCCCTCCGGCTCGCCTGGGCGAACACCGGACGACGTGACATCGTCGCGGTCCGGGAGGCGTACCACGGATGGTCCGGCGCGACCGATGCCGTCTCGACGTCGGTCGCCGACAATCCCAACGCCCTCGGTTCCCGGCCCTCCTGGGTCCACACGGTCGCCGCGCCGAACGCCTATCGCGGGCAGTACCGCGGACCCGACGCCTACCGGTACGGCGAGGACGCCGTTGCCTCCGTCAACGAACTGACCGAGGCAGGCCACCCGCCGGCCGCGTTCCTGTCCGAATCGTTCTACGGCAACGCCGGCGGCATGGCTCTCCCGGACGGCTATCTGCAAACGGTGTACGACGCGGTACGCCGGGCCGGCGGGCTCTGCATCGCCGACGAGGTCCAGGTCGGGTACGGACGCCTCGGCAACCATTTCTGGGGCTTCGAGCAACAAGGCGTCGTACCGGATATCGTCACAGTGGCGAAGGCGATGGGCAACGGGCATCCGCTCGGCGCGGTCATCACGACGGCGGCGATCGCGGCGGGCTACCGCAGCCAGGGCTACTTCTTCTCGTCGGCCGGCGGCAGTCCGGTCAGTTGCGTCGCCGGCACGGTTGTTCTCGACGTACTTCGCGACGAGCAACTGCAGGGGAACGCGCGGCTGGTCGGCAACCACCTGCGGACCCGGCTGCTGGAACTCGCCGACCGCCATCCGATCATCGGCGCGGTGCACGGGATGGGGCTGTACGTCGGCGTCGAACTCGTCCGCGATCGCTCCACGCTGGAGCCCGCATCGGCCGAGACCGCCGCGATCTGCGAGCGGATGCGCGAGCTCGGCGTGATCATGCAGCCGACGTCGGACCGCCTGTGTGTACTCAAGATCAAACCGCCGCTGGGCATCACGATCGCCGATGCCGATTTCTTCGCCGACGCACTCGACCGTGTTCTTACCGAAGGGTGGTAAAGCTGTGACGATCGTCCAGAATTTCATCAACGGAGAGCTCGTCGACTCCGTCCAGGGCGAGACGATGCCCATCATCGATCCGTCGACCGGCGAGCAGTACGGATCGGCCCCGAACTCGACCGGGCCTGACCTGGACACCGCGTACGCCGCCGCGTCGTCCGCCTTCGTCGACTGGCGACGCAGTACGCCGTCCACCCGTCAGAAAGCATTGCTCGACTTCGCCGACGAGGTCGAGCGGGCCGCGGACGACCTGATCGCGGCGGAGGGCCGCAACACCGGCAAACCCGGCCATCTGACCAAGGCCGAAGAGATCCCGCCGATGGTGGACCAGATCCGCTTCTTCGCCGGCGCCGCGCGCCTGCTGGAAGGCCGCTCCGCCGGCGAGTACCTCGAAGGACACACGTCGTGGCTGCGCCGTGAGCCGATCGGCGTCATCGGCCAGGTCACTCCCTGGAACTACCCAATGATGATGGCGATCTGGAAGTTCGTCCCCGCGGTTGCTGCCGGCAACACCGTCGTACTCAAGCCCAGCGACACCACTCCGGTCACCACCGTGATGCTGGCCGAGCTTGCCGCGAAGCATCTGCCACCGGGCGTGTTCAACGTCGTCACCGGGGACCGGAACACCGGTGCGGCACTCGTCTCGCACCCGACCCCGCAGATGGTCTCGGTGACCGGATCGGTCGCCGCCGGCCGGGCCGTTGCCGCGAGCGCCGGCGGGCATCTCAAGCGCACGCACCTCGAGCTCGGCGGCAAGGCGCCGGTGATCGTCTTCGACGACGCCGACCTCGAAGCCGCGGCCGAGTGCATCGCGACGGCCGGGTACTTCAACGCCGGCCAGGACTGCACCGCGGCCACCCGAGTACTGGTGCAGGCACCGGCCGCCGCCGACTTCATCGCCGCGCTGACCGCCTGCACCGAGCGGGCGACGACGACCGCGGGCCGCTCCCCCGACGACCAGGACGCCTGGGTGCCGCCGGTCAACAACGCGGTCCAGTTGGAGCGCGTACTCGACGCCATCTCCCGCGTCCCGGCCCACGGCTCGGTCGTCGCCGGCGGCGAACGCCAGGGCGACACCGGGTACTACGTCGCGCCCACGATCATCGGCGGTCTGCGCCAGGACGACTGGCTGTCGCAGCACGAGATCTTCGGGCCGGTCATCACCGTGCAGACCTTCGAGGGTGAGGACGACGCACTGCGGTCCGCCAACGGCGTCGAGTACGGCCTCGCCTCATCGGTGTGGACCAAGGACGTGGGCCGCGCACTCCGTCTCTCGGCGGCGCTCGACTTCGGTTGCGTGTGGATCAACACGCACATTCCGCTGGTGGCGGAGATGCCCCACGGTGGCTTCAAGTCCTCGGGCCACGGCAAGGACCTGTCCGTGTACGGCCTCGAGGACTACACGCGCATCAAGCACGTGATGGCCGCCCTGACCTGATGGTCAGGGCGGCCCGCCCGATCACCAGTCCCGGGTCAGGACCTCATCGAGAACCTCGGTGAACAGCTCGGCGTCGGCCGGCGTGAACGCGAGCGGAGGCTTGATCTTCAGCACGTTCTCGGCCGGCCCCGTCGGGTAGACCAGCATTCCCTCGTCCTTCATCAGCTCGCTCAGCAGCAACGCCTCGTGCGGCGCCGGCTCCTTGGTCGCCCGATCACGGACGAGCTCGATGCCGACGTACATGCCGTGGGCGCGTACGTCGCCGATCAGTGCGTGCCGGCCGGCGAGCTCGCCGAGCCTGTCCCGGAGGACCCGCCCGGTCTCGGCCGCGCGAGCCTGCAGGCCTCGCTCGGAGATCTCGTCGAGTACGGCCGTCCCGATCGCGCACGAGACCGGATTGCCGCCGAAGGTGTTGAAGTACCTCATCCCGGTATCGAAGGCGTCGGCGATCTCCCGGGTGGTGACGACGGCCGCCATCGGATGGCCGTTGCCGATCGGCTTGCCCATCGTCACGATGTCCGGCACGACGCCCTGACCCTCGAATCCCCAGAACGCGTCGCCGAAACGGCCGAACCCGACCTGGACCTCGTCGGCGATGCAGAGTCCGCCGGCAGCCCGGACGGAGGCGTGTGCCTGTTCGAGATACCCGTCGGGATAGAAGATGCTGCCGGCCGTACCCATCGCCGATTCCGCGATGAACGCGGCCGGCGGCGTACCGAGTGCGGTGAGCCGATCGACCTGCCGGCGGACGTCCGCGGCGTACTTGCTGCCCGCGTCCGGATCGTCGTACCCGAAGGGGCCGCGGTAGCGGTTGGGTTGCTGCACCTCGTGGGTGGTCGGATCGGGTCCGGTGCCGCCCGGGCCTTTGTAGCGGTTGGGGCTGAGTCCGGTGAGGACCGAGGTGTTGCCGTGATATGCCCCGTCGACCACCAGTACGTCGTTGCGCCCGGTGACCGTGCGGGCGATCCGGACGGCCAGGTCGTTGGCCTCGCTGCCGCTGCAGACCAGGAACACGACCTCGAGCGGATCGGGCAACAACGCGGTCAGCCGGTCGGCGTACTCGGCGATCCCCCGGTAGAGGAACCGGCTGTTGGTGTTGAGCTGCCACATTTGTGCGGTCGCGGCCTCGACGACGCGGGGATTGGAGTGGCCGACATGGCTGACGTTGTTCATCGCGTCGAGGTAGCCGCGGCCGAACTCGTCGTACAGCCAGGCCCCCCGGCCGCCGACGAGCTGCATCGGCCGGTCGTAGTACGAGCGTTGCGACCGCGCGAACCGCAGGTTTCTGGTCGCGAGCACCTTGTCGGCCGTCCATTCGACGGCGGGGTCCGGCTGGGCGTCGAGTCCAAGGAAGTCTGACGGGTCGGGCGAGACGATTGCCCACGCGGCCGCCTCGGAGGGTGTCACCAGCGGCCGGCCACCGGCGTGTGCTGTCTCCAGGGAACGGAAGATCGCCACTCGCAGGCGGGTCGGGGCGGTACCGATCGGCTCGCCCCTGGCCACCGTGACGCCGGTTGACAACGGCGAGTCGAGGTCGGTCCAGCGGGACCAGATCGTCTCGTCGCCCTCGTGCCGGAGGATCAGGTACGTCGTACCGCTCTCCTGCACGACGCCGTTGTGTGGCGCGACGACCTGGAACGGCTGCGACGACGTGAGCTCGACGCCTAGTCTGAGCGTCGCTGCCTCACCCGACTCGGTCGTTCGCCGGATTGCGGTGCCGGCATCGGCGTGGAGGTGACGGCCGAGCCGGGCGCGATGATCTTGGCCGACCGGTTGGTGGGCTGGTTCGAAGGGCACTAGGTCAAGGGCTGCCAGCTTGTGGGCGTCGGCACCTGGCACCGGCCTGCCCGGTTCGACCGCAGCCCCGGCGGCCATGCGGACCAGGAGCTCGCCGATCTCCGGCGGAGTTGTCGCGAGGAGTGCTATCGCCGGCCAGGTGTGCTTCATCCGCTCGTGGCCGTACGTCGTACCGCCGTCCGCTTGACGCTTGGTCCAGGTGACGGCGTTGACGCAGAGCCTGGCCGCGGCGAGCGGGTAGAGCACGGCGAGCTCGTCCTCGGTGAGTTCGAGCTCGGCGGCGTACCCCCGGATGACGGCGGCTGCCGCGCTGAGCGGATTCGGCTTGCGCAGCATCGAGTAGGCGACCGCCACGGCCAGCTCACCGATCCGTGCGGTGTGCAGCGCGTCGGCGAAGTCCAGCACGGCGTGCACATGATGGCGACCGTCCGGCCCCGGCCGGGCCAGGACGTTGAAGTCGTTGAGATCCTGATGGACGACCGATCTCGGAAGCCCGGCAGCGTGGCTGTCCATCGCCCGGTCGAACCAGCCGACGATCTGTCGCACCTGGGCCTGCCGGACCGGGTCCTGGACCGCTTCAATGCCCTTGGCAATCGCCTCCGGCGCCCGCAGTACATCCCAGTGGCGAGTTGTTGCCCCGGGCAACGCGGCGGCCGGCGCGAGCGCCTGGACCATCCGGGCGGCGGTCAGGCCGAGCTCGCCGAGGAGTTGCGGGGAATGACTGTTCAGATCGGACAAGGTCCGGCCGGGCAGCCAGGGCTGGACCGTGACAATCCGCCGTGTGCCGTCGCGGTCGATCGGGACGACGGTATCTCCGTTGCGGGCGGCAAGTGCCGTGGTGGCGTGAACCGGTCCGAGGGCGCCCGGCCGGGCGGCGAGAGTCTGCAGTGCGTGCCGCCAGCGGATCTCGTCGGGATCGGCTCCGGGCGAGGAGACCTTCACGACGACGCGGGATCCGTCGGAGAGGTCGACGGCGACGTTCTGATCGACCTCGCCACCCAAGGGTGATTGTGCGACCGCCCGGAGACCGAACTCCTGGGCGAGGACTTCGGCGATGCTCGCCTGGTTCCACTGCTCCACCGGCGAACTCGACTCGAGAATACTCATTGCACCTCACATGATTGGTGACCAATGCACCAATGCTACCATTGTTGCCAAGCGCGATAGAGTGCCCTCGAAGATGTACGCAGGGTGAGAGAGGGAGCCGCATGACGGTCGACGGACGAGTCTCGAGGCTGAATCGCGGTACGACCGCCGAAGAGGTCGCGGCGCTGCTACGCGAGACGATCATGGACGGCCGGCTGAAGCCGGGCGAGCAACTGCGCGAGGAGGGCCTGTCGGCCCAGTTCGACGTCTCCCGCCGTACCATCCGGGACGCGCTCGGCATCCTGGCCCGCGAGCGGATCGTGCGTCACTACCGCCACAAGGGCTCCCGGGTCGTGCTGTTCACCGAGGAGGACATCCGCGACCTGTACCGCGTCCGCAAGACGCTCGAAGGCAGCGCCGCCGCGCGAGCCGCCACGCTCACCGACGCAGAACTGCGGCCGCTCTCCGATGCCTTCGACCAGCTGGCGCAGGCAACCGACTCGGGCCGCGCCCAGGAGATCGTGCAACGAGATCTCGAGTTCCACCGCGCCGTCGTCGGCCTGATCGGCAGCGCCCGCGTCGACGACTTCTTCGCCGGCATCGCGGTAGAGATGCGCTTCGCCCTCTCGATCCTGGAAACCACCTACCGCGAGTCCGCCCACCGCCCCGCCGAGGCCCTCGACGAACACCGAGCAATCTGCCAAGCCTTCCTCCACCGCAACGCGACCGAAGCCGCCCGCCTGGTCGAAGAACACGCCAATTCCAACGAACACCTCCTACTCGAGGTAGTCGCCTCCACCGACATAACAGCCCTAACCCCCTAACCACCCCACCGCCGTACTGCGCTCGCACCCGCCCCACCGCCGTACTGCGCTCACACCCCCCACCGCCGTACTGCGCTCGCACCCGCCGCACCGCCGTACTGCGCTCCCATCCGCCGCACCGCCGTACTGCGCTCGCACCCGCCGCACCGCCGTACTGCCGCACCGCTGTACTGCGGTTGCACCGCCGTGCCGCTCGTGCCGTCCGTGCCGCCGTACTCCGGTGCCACCCGGTGCCCACCGCCCGTGCCCGTCGTACGGCGGAGCCATCCGCGCCCCCGAACCCCGGAGCCATCCGCGCCGCCGTACTCCGGAGCCGCCCGTGCCCGCCGTACTGCGGAACCGCCCGTGCCCGTTCGTACTGCGGAACCGTCGTACTCGGGTGCCGCCCGTGCCCGCCGTACTCCGGAGCCGCCCGTGCCGCCGTACTGCGGTGCCGTCGTACCGCCGGTGACGCCGTACCGCCCGGTGCCGCCGTACGCGTGGGGCCGCCTTACCGCGGGTGACGCCGTACCGCCCGCCGCCGTACCGCGGGTGCCGTCGTACTGCGGGTGCCGCCGTACCGCGGGTGCCGCCGTACACCCCCCACACCGCCGAGCGACGTACGCCTGCGCCATCCCGCCGAGCGGCGTACTGCCGAGTGTCGTGCTGTCAATCGACGGAGTGGACTAGGCGGCCGGCGAGGTACGTGCGCTCGACGGCTGCTCGGAGGAGGGTGTCGGGGGCGCCGGTGCGGATGTCTTCGGTGAGGATGATGAAGTCGGCGAGTTTGCCGGGGGTGAGGCTTCCTTTTACGTCCTCTTCGTGGGCGGAGTACGCCGGGTTCGCGGTGTAGGCGAGCAGGGCCTCGTCGACGGTGATTGCCTGGTCGGGGTGGAACGGCTCGGCCTCCGCTGAATCGCCGGACGTGCGGGTGATCGCGGCGTACATGTTGCGGAGGGGATCGACCTCCGCCACGTGCGACTTGTTGAACGCGCCGGGGAGGTCCGAGACCAGGTTGACGGTGACGTCGCTGTCGATCATCCGGCGCCAGGCGAACGCGTTCGCCGCGCGGGCCGGGCCGATCGCCCGGTCCAGGTTCGTGGAGTAAAGGAGAAGCTGGTCCGGCGTCACGTCGGCGACCAGCCCGAGCTTGCCGGCGCGGGCGAAGTCGTCGTCCGCGAGATGCCAGGCATGGATGAGCCGATGCCGCCGGTCGCGCGGCTCGTTCAGGTGCGCCGCCTGCTCGAACGCGTCGATCGCGATCCGGCATCCGCGATCGCCCTGCACATGGACGCCGATGTCGAAACCGGCCGCGTCACCCGCCAGGACGAGCTCGGCCAGTCGTTCCTCACCGACGAAGCGGTACGACCAGCCGTCGGTCAGGCCGGTACCGGGCGCGTCCGCGGGGTCGAACGGCGGAAGCATCGCACCGCTGTCGACGAAGATCTTGAGCGCCCCGAAGCGCAGCCACTCATCCCCGGACTTCGGCGTGACGCCGTGACCGGCCAGCCGGTCATGCGTGTCGAGCGGGAGGAAGGCGTAGACGCGGACCGACAGCTCACCGCGGTCGGCGAGAGTCCGGAAGATCTGCGCGTTGGAGAAGCTGCGCTCGAGGAAGACCGGCGGGATCGTCTCCTCGGTCACCGCCGGAAGCCGCGCGATGTCGTGGATCGACGTGATCCCGACCGCGTTGAGCTCGGCCATCACGCCGCGCGCACCAAGCAGCTTCTGCTCCAGCGACATCGGCGTGACCAGCCGGTTCACGAACTCACCGGCTTGTCCGTAGAGCATCCCGGTGAGTTCCCCGCCCGCGTTCCGGCCGTACCTGCCGCCGCGCGGGTCCGGCGTAGCGCGGTCGATGTTCGCGACGCCGAGTGCCCTCGAATTGGCGAAGTACTGGTGGTCGGCGCGACGGATCAGCAGCGGGTTGTCCGGCGTCAGCGCATCGATCGCGGCCAGGTCCGGCTCGAGCAGCGTGACGTCGCCGCCCCGGGTGGAGGCGAAGTCCCCGAGGTCTCCCCCGGTGATCCAGACGCCAGGGGTCAGCCGCGCGGCCGTGGCCGCGACGCGTTCCTCGAGGCGGGGCTGGTCGTTGACGTCGGTCAGCGCAACCTGGAAGTACCAATCGACGGCGTTCTCGAAGTGCGTATGCGCGTCGTTGAACCCCGGGCACACCATCCGTCCGTCCAGATCGAGCACCTCGGTGTCCTCGCCGGCCAACTGCAGGATCTCGGCGTCGTCGCCGACCCGGACAATGCGGTCCCCCGCGACCGCGAGCGCTGAGGCGAGCGGCCGGTGCGGATCGGCGGTCCACACGATTCCGCCGTACACGACGAGGTCGACCGCTTCAGCCTGGGGCGATGGGGTGGTCATTCGCTGTGGCTCCTCACCTGGATTGCAGATCAGTCGTCCGCAAGGTCTGGACAGACCGTAATAGTCGTTACAGTATTGCGTCAATGTTCCCTTACTGACCAAGAGTGTTCATCAGAGGAGTGCGCGTGCCGAGTCCCCGAGTCATCGAGATCGCCAGCCCGTCGGCCCAGGAACGCGGCCGTCAGTACGGCGCTGCCGCGGCGGATCTCATCGCCGACGCGATCGCCTACTACCAGGAGGCGTTCGCGCACCAGGCCGGTCTGAGCTGGGACCAGGTGCTCGATCACACCGGGCCGTGGCAGCGCCTCGTCGAGCGGGATCACCCCGCGCTGCTGGCCGAGATGGCCGGGATCGCCGACGGCGCCGGTGTCACCCTTCCCGAGATCCTCGCGCTCAACTGCCGCGGCGAGATCATCTACGACAACTGGTTCCCCGACTCCACAGCCCACGCGGACGCCGACGGCTGTACGTCGTTCTCGCTGATCGACGGCGCGGCCGGCGACGGGCATGTGTACGCCGGCCAGAACTGGGACTGGCGCGAAGCGGTCCGCGGAACCGTCGTCATCCTGCGGATCGTGCAGCCGCCGAAGCCGACGCTGATCCTGCAGGTCGAGGCCGGGCAGATCGGCCGCCACGGCGCGAACTCGGCCGGCCTCGCGCTGAACGCGAACGGTCTGGGCGGCCGCTTCGACGACTCGGCGGGGATGCCGCAGACCGTCATCCGCCGCGCGGTCCTCGACGCCGCGAACATCGCCGACGCGGTCAAGATCCTAACCTCGACCAATGCCCACATCCCGAGCAACGCACTGCTCACCCACCGGGACGGATTCTCCATCGACATCGAGACGACACCGGGCGGCCACGGCTGGGAGTACGGCGTGAACGGACTGCTTGTGCACGGCAACCATTACCAGGTGCTGACCCCGCGGGAGGGCGGAAGCCGGCTGATCTCACCCGACTCGCTGATCCGGGTACCGCGCGCCCGTCAGGGGCTGATCAAGGCGGCGGCGTCGGACGACGTACGGAACACCATCCACACGGCGATGTCGGACCACCTCGGACACCCGGACTCGCTGTGCGCGCACCCGGACGAGCGGCTTCCCGCCGTGGAGCAGTGGTCCACGACCCTGTCCAGTTGCGTCGATCTCACCACCGGCGAGTACTACGTCGCCGCGGGACCGCCGTGCGAGAACAAGTACGAACTCGTCCCATTCAACCTGTACGACGAGGTCCGGCCATGATCGAGCATCGCACCGAGCCGACCTCGGCCCACTTCGCGCGGGGCAAGACCCCGATCTTCGCCTCGCAGTACGACCAGCGGCTCGGCTACTGCCTTTACGTGCCGGAGAACCTGCGCACCGACCGGGTCCCGTTGCTCGTCATGCAACACGGCACCGAGCGCAACGCGTCGCTGTACCGCGACCATATGGCCGGGTTCGCCGACGAGCACCAGGTCGTCGTACTCGCGCCGCTGTTCCCGGCCGGGATCATCGATCCGGAGGATCTGCACAACTTCAAGTTCATCGAGTACCAGGGCATCCGGTACGACCAGGCGTTGCTCGCGATGATCGACGAGGTCAGTCGCCGGTACCCGGTCGACCCGGACGTCTTCTATCTGCACGGGTTCTCCGGCGGCGGGCAGTTCGCCCACCGCTTCCTCTATCTGCATCCGGATCGGCTGGCCGGCGTCTCGATCGGCGCTCCCGGCCGGATCACCCAACTCGACGACAGCCTCCCCTGGTGGCTCGGCACCAAGGACCTCGAGCAACGCTTCGGCCGCGCGGTCGATCTCGAGTCGCTGCGCCGGGTGCCGATCCTGATGGTTGTCGGTGACAACGACGTCGAGACCTGGGAGATCGACAATCCCGGCGAGGCCAACTGGATGGACGGCGTCGAGAAGACCGGCGGTACCCGGATCGAGCGGTTGCGCACGCTCGAGCGCGATTTCCTTGCCCAGGGCATCGACGTCCGGTTCGAGCTGGTCCCCGGCGTCGCCCACCGCGGCTCCTTGATCCTCCCGGTCGTCCGGGACTTCTTCGCCGGGCTGCTGCAATCCCGGTCCGAGATTCACCGCCCCATGCCTGCAACGCCTCTTCGACACCAGGAGTGAATGCCATGTCCAACACCGCTTCGAGGCTGCGGCGGTCGATCGCCCTCCTCACCTTGACCGTCGCGGCGGTCGGCCTGGCCGGGTGCGGCGGCACGTCCGCGTCGCCGGCCACCGGCGACGCACCGAACGCGAACCGGGCCGCAGCCGCGCAGGGGATCAGTTCGGACCTCAATCTGGAGCAGTGCGGCAAGGAGACCAGGACGATCAAGCACGACCTGGGTACCACGACGATCACCGGCACTCCGAAGCGGGTCGTCGCACTGGAGTTCTCTTTCGTCGACGCACTGGTAGCGGTCGGCATGGCGCCGGTCGGGGTCGCCGACGACGACAAGCCGGAGCGGATCATCCCCGGCCTGAAGGACAAGGTCGGCAACTACAAGTCGGTCGGCCTGCGAGCGACCCCGAACATCCAGGTGCTCACCGCGCTGAAGCCCGATCTGATCCTGGCCGACAGCGGACGGCACAAAGCGATCTACGCCCAACTGTCGAAGATCGCGCCGACCGTCGCGTACGCCAGCCTCAACGGCAACTACCAGCAGGTGATGGACAGCGAGATGTCCGCTGCGATCGCCCTGAACAAGTGCGACCAGATGAAGGCCCGGCTTGCCGAGCACGACAAGATCCTGACCGACCTGAAGGCCAAGGCGAAGTCCGGTGAGACCCGCAAGGCGTTGTTCGCGGTGTCGTCCGACAAGGAGTTCACCGGGTTCCCGCCGAAGGCCTACACCCCCGGCGTACTGGCCCTGCTCGGGATCAAGTCCCCGCTGGCCGACGACAGCGGCGACGCGACGGTCTCGCTCACGCTCGAGACCGTGGTCAGCACAAAGCCGGACATCATGTTCATCGCCGGCCAGACCGGTGACACGTTGGCCGACACGTGGGAGAAGAGTCCGCTCTGGAAGCAGATCCCGGCGGTGAAGGACAACGCGACGTACAAGGTCGACCAGAACGTCTGGTCACGATCACGCGGTCTGGTCGCCTCGGAACTGATCGCCCAGGAAGCGGTCAAGAACCTCTACGGGAACTGACATGACCCAGTCGACCGGGATTGCGCCCGGACCTGCCGAGGCTGCCGTGCATCGGCGGCCGAAGATCGTCACCAGCAAACAGCGGGTCACCTGGGTGGCCCTGTTCCTGCTGGCTCTGCTCGTGATCGGGGTCGTCTGGGGCCTGTCCATAGGCAGTCAGCACATCCCGCTCTCGCGGTTGCCCGGAGCAATCTTCAAGGCCGACGATTCCGACGAGCTGATCCTGCAGTCGATCCGGATGCCGAGGATCGTGCTGGCTCTGCTGGTCGGCGCCGCACTGGCGGTGGCCGGCGCACTGATGCAGGCGGTCGCCGCCAACCCGCTGGCAGCGCCCGAGATCATGGGCGTCAACGCCGGTGCGGTGTTCGTCGTGGTGCTCGCGGTGACCGTCGTACCGTCACTGTCGGGGGCGCCCACGATTCTCCTGGCATTCGGCGGCGCGGCTGCGGCCGGCGTTTCGGTGATGCTGCTGGCAGGGTCGGGCAGTGGGCGGGTGAGCCCTGTCCGCCTGGCCCTGGCCGGCGTCACCGCGAGCAGTCTGCTGATCTCGCTCACCCAGGTGCTGATCATCTTCGACGAGAACTCCGCGGACAGCGTGCTGTTCTGGCTCGTCGGCGGCGTGAACTTCGCCAGCTGGGGCGACATCCGCAACCTGCTCCCCTGGCTCGTCATCGGGCTGGTGGGCGCGTTCTCGATGTCCCGGTCACTCAACCTGCTCGCCCTCGGCGACGACATGGCTCGCGGTCTCGGTCAGAACGTCGAACGGACCCGCTTGCTCGGCTCGGCCTTCGTCGTCGTGCTGTGCGGCGCGGCCGTCTCCGTCGCCGGTCCGGTCGCGTTCATCGGCCTGATCGTGCCGCATATCGTGCGACGGCTGGCCGGCTCCAACTACACCGTGCTGCTTCCGCTGTGCGCAGCCGCCGGGAGTGTCCTCGTGCTGTACGCCGACATCCTGTCCCGCTACGTCAAACCGCCGTACGAGGTCCCGGCCGGCGTTGTGACCGCGCTCATCGGTGCACCGATCTTCGTGTACCTGGCCCGTCGACAGAAGGTGACTTCACCGTGAGTACTGCGATCGTCGCGCAACATGTCCGGCGGATCACGACGGCTCAGCGGTATCCACGAGCCGTGGTGGGATCGCTCGGTGTGCTGGCCGTCGTGCTCAGCTTCTACAGCCTCAGCGTCGGTGCGACCGATGTCTCGATGCACGACGTGTTCAACGCGATCACGGGCAACACCAGTGATCAGGCCGCTCAGATCGTGGTCGACTTCCAGTTGCCACGGGTGATGCTCGCCTGGCTGGTCGGGACTGCGTTGGCCGTGTCCGGCGGCGTGATGCAGGGTGTCATCCGCAACCCGCTGGCCGCTCCCGACGTCGTTGGTGTGACCAAGGGTGCGGGATTCGCGGGCATGTTGCTGCTCCTCGCGATCCCCGGCGTACCCGTGCTCGCCGTCGTGCCGGCTGCCTTCGTCGGTGGATTGCTGGCCGCGGGGTTGGTGTACCTGCTGGCCTATCGGCGTGGTGCCACGCCGGTACGGATCGCGCTCGTCGGTGTCGCTGTTAGCGCGGCGTTCGAGGCGGGCATCCGGTTCCTGCTGGTTCGGAACCCGCTGGATGTCAGCGCGGCGTTGATCTGGTTGACGGGCAGTCTTTTCGGCCGGTCGATGAGCTCGGTGTACGAGATCCTTCCGTGGGTTGTGGTGTTGGTGCCGCTGATCCTGATCTGGTCCCGCAAGCTCGACGTACTCGGACTCGGCGACGACCTGGCCGCCGGACTCGGCGAGCCGGTCGAGAGGACCCGGCGGCTGCTCCTGCTGTTCGCGGTGGCGCTCGCCTCGTCGGCCGTGGCGGTGTCCGGAACGATCGGGTTCATCGGGTTGATCGCCCCGCACATGGCCCGCCGCATCTTCGGCGGGCGGCACCTCGCCTCGCTCCCCTCGGCCGCTCTCTTCGGCGTCCTGCTGATGCTGTTCGCCGACATGCTCGGCCGTGGCCTCGCGCCGCCACTCGAGATCCCGGCCGGCCTGGTGACTGCGGTCATCGGCGGTCCGTACTTCCTGTACCTGCTCGTGAAGACCGGAAAGTAGGAGACCCACCATGCGTCTGCAGGCACAGGGCGTCCAGCTCGCCTATGACCAGACCGTCATCGCTCGCGATCTGACGCTCACCATCCCTGACAGCAAGGTCAGCGTGCTGATCGGACCGAACGGCTCGGGAAAGAGTACTGCGCTGCGGGCGTTGGCCCGGTTGCTCCCGCCGTCCAAGGGAAGCGTGATCCTGGACGGGAAGTCGATCCACGACACGTCGACCAAGGAGGTGGCCCGGCAGCTCGCGATCCTGCCGCAGGTCCTGGTCGCGCCCGAATCGATCTCGGTCGAGGACCTGGTCTGGTTCGGACGGCATCCGCATCGCACCTCGCTGAAGGTGCCGAGCCCGGCCGACAGAGAGGCGGTCGAATGGGCCATGACCGTCACCAGCACCCTCGAGTTACGCCACCAGCACGTCGACCAGCTGTCCGGCGGCCAGCGCCAGCGGGTCTGGATCGCGCTGTGCCTCGCGCAGGGCACGGACCTGATCCTGCTCGACGAGCCCACGACGTACCTGGATGTCGCCTACCAGCTCGAGGTACTGGACCTCTTGCACCAGCTCAACCAGGAGCAGGGCAAGACCGTCGCGATGGTGCTGCACGACTTCAACATGGCCGCCGAGTACGCCGACCACGTCTTCGTGATGAAGTCCGGCACCCTCGTCACCGAAGGCACACCCGAGGACGTGTTCACCGCCGACATCATCCGCAACGTCTTCGGCGTGGAGTCGAAAGTCGTCCCCCACCCCGTCAGCGGCAAACCAATGTGCATCCCACTCCGCGCCGGCCTCCGAACCCAAACCCCAACAGCCCTGGCCAACTGCTGAACGGCGTTGCACCGGCCTCCGGGAGTGGTGGGAGGCCGGTGCGCGTGAGTCAGAGGGGCAGGGGTTCGTAGTTGGCGCCGAAGGGGGCGTCTGGGCGGGCGAATTCGCCCATGAGGGCGCGCCTGAGGGGTGTGGTGCGTTCGAGGAATTCGGGGTCGTTGCTGAGGCGGTCGGCGGGGCGGACCCACGGGGGGCTGTAGACGTAGTGGGTGGTGAAGCGGTCGTAGTCGCCGTCGTGGCGGAAGGTGCGGTGCCAGACGCCGTTGTGGAAGACCAGGGCGGCGCCGGCCTCGGCGCACACGACGTGGCCGATCGCGACGTCTTCCTTGTTCTTGCGGATCGAGTCAGGGAGCGGGACCCGCGAGCGGTGGCTGCCGGGGATCATTTCCATGTTGCCCATGCCGGGCACGCTCTGGTCGGTGAGCAGGTACGACACACGGAGCTGGATCAGTGGGACGGGATATCCCAGCTCCTTGAAGTCGAAGGCGGACGATCCGTCCTGATGCCAGCCGCCGTTCCCGCCGTGCGCCGGTTGCATGGTGTTCCAGCCGGCCTGCAGTACGAATCGATCGCCGAGCAGGCCCTGGACCTTCGGAAGCACGTCAGGATGATCGATCAACCTCTCCAGCACCGGCTCGCTCTCGTAGGTCCGGCCGATCTGCCCGAACTCGCGGTCGCGGGTCTGGTGCAGACGCTGCGAGACGTCGTACGCCTCGGCGGCCTCGTCCTTGGTCAAGACGTTGGGAATCAGGAAGTAGCCCCACGACTCGAAGATGAAGCGATCAGTCTCGGTCAGCTCACCTTTGTCTACGACGGGATCAAGCATCACTCTGTCCTCTTCTTCGTGCAGTTGAGACGGCGATGGTGGCTGTTAAATCTTCGCCGAGGTATCCATCGCATCCAATCCGCACGCGTGTCGTGCGGCCACCGGATTTTCGGATTGCTGAGCATGCAGCAAGATGGCGGCATGGAGCAGGAGATTCTGGGTCTGGCGCAGGACTTGGCCGAGATCGGTCGGCTGGTGGATGACGACGATGTGGCCACGGTCCTGGATCGGTTCGTCCGGCGGGTGGTGTTCAGCGTGCCTGAATGTGAGGAAGCATCGATCACCGTGCTGACGCACGACAGGCCCGAGATCATCGCGCGCCATCACAAGACCGCGGCCCAGGTCGCCGAGCCGTCGCGGGCCGCTCTGGCCGAGCAGCTCAGTGCTCCGACCGGCCCGTTGCAGGAAACGCTGCTGTACGGCGAGCCGCGCCGGATCGGCGACCTGGCCGCAGACCACCGCTGGCCAGATTTCGACGCGGCCGCTATCAACGCCGGCTACCGCAGCTGCGTGTTCCTGCCGCTTCCCGCTGCCGGCAGTGCTGCGGCGGCCTTCACCCTGTTCTCCGTCAAGCCGGACGCGTTCGGCGCAACGTCGTACGACATCGTTCTGCTCTTCGCGCTGCACGCCGGCGTCGCGTTCGACAACATCAGCCTCTACGACAACAGCACGCAGCTGATCGAGCACCTACAGTCCGCGCTGCAGACCCGCACGGTGATCGGGCAAGCACAGGGCATCCTGATGCACCGCTACGACATCGGCTCCGAGGTCGCCTTCGACGTCCTCAAACGCGGCTCACAGGACATGAACGTGAAACTCAGAAACCTCTCCCTCGAACTCGTCGACGCCCAACACGCAGGCAAGCTCACAGAAGTCCTCCAGCACTACGGCCTCAGCCAGTGAGGCTGCGTACCAGGTGGGTGAGTAGTCGGGCGGCGCGATCCGGGTCGTTGGCGATGGGGCCCAGCGCGTCGTAGGTGACGAACGACGTCACGGCGGTCACGCCGGCCAGGACGTCAGCCTCGTCGAGGGAAGGCGCGGACTCGGCGGCCAAGCGTCGTACAAGACTGTGCAGCTGGTTGCTGCGCCATTCCTCGCGTTGGTCCAGGATCGACGCGACGTCGTGGTCGGCAGCGGCCAGGCCGAACAGTGGCCGGAGAAGCTCGCGTTCGGAGTGCCAGAACAGGCAGGTCCGCTGCACGATCGCGGCACATGCCTCATCGGCGCTCAGGTGCTCGGTGTCCGTCAGGAGTTGGTCCATACCGGCTCGGTCGACGAGGTCGGCCAGCACCGCGTCGAGCAGTCCGCGCTTCGATCGAACCTGGTTGTACACCGTCACCCGAGTCACCCCGGCCCGGTTGGCGACAGCCTCGATCGTGAAGTCCTGCCAGCCGTGCGTAGCCAGCAGTTCCCGGGCGGCATCGATGATGCCGCGGCGAGTTGCCGCCGTCGTGACGGCACGTCGACCGGTGGTGCTCATGCCCGACCCTTCCCTTGACAGCCTATATAGCGACTCACTATACAGGCTGTAAAGCGACAGGAAGGTCAACGATGTCCGACAGAGGATTGCTGATCGAGTTCGGCGGGCTGCCCGGCACCGGCAAGTCGACGCTCGCCCGTCTGCTCGCCAATGACACCAAAGCCGTTTGGTTACGCATCGACGAGATCGAAGGGGCGATGCGCCGCAACGGTCTGACTCCCGAGCAGACCGGCATTGCCGCGTACAGCGTGGCCCACGACGTAGCGACGAATCATCTGCAGCGTGGGCTGATGGTGATCGCGGACGCCGTCAATCCGGTCGTCGAGGCTCGTGACGGCTGGCGTCAGCTGGCGGCGGATGTCGGCGCCGACCATGTGGTCGTCGAAACCGTGTGTCCGGACAGCACCGAGCACCGCCGTCGGGTCGAGACCCGCGCTGGCGACCTGCCCGGCTGGACTTATCCCTCCTGGGTCCAGGTGCACCAACTGATGACGGAGTACCAGCCCCGCACCGGAAACCACCTCGTCCTCGACACGACCCGCCCGGTCGACGTCACCTACCAGGAACTGACCGCACACCTCTCAAGGTGACCAGCTGCTGCGCTGAGCAGTCGCCGGGTTTCTGAGAGTGATGGTCGGTTGTTTACCTTGCGCACATGTGGGGTGCTCGCAGTGTTGGGGTCGGCGCGGCTGGCGGCTCTCACGATTGGTCAGGCTCTGGCGGTGCAGCCAGGGCCGGTCAATCCTGTGAGGAGGAATCGTGATACGGAAACGCATCGCGGCCGCGGTCGTGGCGGCGGCGGCCGTCGTCGCCTCGGCGGTGGTCGTCAACGGCCGCACGGAACCCGCGCAAGCGGCGGCGAGCGTGCCGGTCTTCGACCACATCGTGCTGGTGATGTTCGAGAACCATGCATACTCGCAGATCAGCGGTAGCTCCAGCGCGCCGACGTTCAACAGCCTGGCGGGCCAGGGCGCGAAGTTCACCCAGGCGTACGGCGTCACCCACCCCAGCCAACCCAACTACGCGGCGATCTTCTCCGGCTCGACGCAAGGCCTGACCAGCGACAGCTGCCCGCACACCTACAGCGGCAGCAACCTGGGCAAGCAGCTGATCGACGCCGGCAAGACCTTCAAGGGCTACTCCGAGAGCATGCCGTCGGACGGCTACACCGGCTGCTCGAGCGGCCAGTACCAGCGCAAGCACAACAGCTGGGTCAACTTCAGCAACGTGCCGGCGGCCAACAACCTGCAGTACTCCGACTTCCCGAGCTCGGCCAACTACGCGAGCCTGCCGACCGTGTCGTTCGTGACGCCGAACATGTGCAACGACATGCACGACTGCTCGGTCGGCACCGGTGACACCTGGCTGAAGAACAACCTGACGGCGTACGCGACGTGGGCGAAGACCCACAACAGCCTGCTGATCATCACCTTCGACGAGGACAACGGCGGCTCGTCGAACCACATCTTCACCGCGTTCGTCGGCGCTCACACGCAGGTCGGCACCTTCTCCAACCAGATCAACCACTACAACATCCTCAGCACCATCGAGAGCTCCTACGGGCTGACGCACCTGAACTCGGCAGCAGCCGTCACCAACGTCTGGAACTAGGCGTGTACTTATCAACCATCAAGCCCCCGCGCGGCGTGCATGCGCCGCGCGGGCGCGCGCTGTTCCTTGTCAGCGGCAACGTCCTCGCGCTCGGCGCCGTCAGCCTGATCACCGACATCTCGTCGGAGATGGTGACCGCGGTGTTGCCGGTGTACCTGATGATCGGCCTGCACCTGAGTCCCACCGTGTACGGCGTGGTCGACGGCACCTACACCGGCGCGACGGCGCTGTTGCGACTCGTCGGCGGGTACGTCGCCGACCGGGCTCGCCGGCGCAAGTTCATCGCCGGTCTCGGCTACGGCTTGTCCGCCGTGGCCAAACTCGGATTACTTGCCGCAGGCAACGCCGTCGGCGCGATCGGCGCGGTGATCGCGATCGACCGAACCGGCAAGGGCCTTCGTACGGCGCCGCGCGACGCACTGATCACGCTGTCGACTCCGCCACGGTTGTACGGCCGCGCGTTCGGCGTACACCGGATGATGGACACCATCGGCGCGTTCGCGGGGCCGCTCGTCGCGCTCGGCATCCTGGCCGGCACCGCGCAGGCGTACGACGCGGTGTTCGTCGCCAGCTTCTGTATCGCGGCGTTCGGCGTACTCGTGCTGGTCCTGTTCGTGCGGGACCACCGCGACGAACAGCCGCCGAAGAGCACGGTGGCTCCCTCGGCGCTGCGCGGCCTGCTGCGGATGGCGCCGGTACGACGGATGGTCCTGGCGGCCTGCCTCGCCGGGATGGTGACCATCGGCGACGGCTTCGTCTACCTGCTGCTCCAGCGGCGCGAGGAGCTCAGCATCGGCTGGTTCCCGTTGCTTGCTGTGGGCACCAATCTGTCCTATCTGGTCTTGGCCGCACCGCTGGGCGTACTCGCCGACAAGGTCGGCCGGCAGAAGGTAGTGATCGGCGGCTACCTCGCGCTGATGCTGGTGTATCTGCTGCTGTTCGGACCGCTCGGCGGCTGGCCGCTGCTGATCGTCGTACTGGCCCTCTACGGCCTCTTCTACGCATCGACGGACGGAGTACTGATCGCGCTGGCCGGCCCGGTGCTGCCGAGCGGCGTCCGTACGACGGGGATCGCGCTGATCCAGACCGGACAGGCGTTGTCGTACCTCGTGTCCTCGGTGTTGTTCGGACTGGCGTGGACGGCGTGGGGACCAGCCGCAGCCATCCGGATCGCCGCGGGGCTGGTCGCGGTCGCCGTACTCGCGGTTGCCCTGCTCCTGCGCGGGATCCCAGCGGAGCAGCCGGCATGACGCGGCGAATCGTGCTCGCTCTCGTCGGAGCGCTGGTGCTGGCCACAGTCGGGATCGGGTACGGCGTACTCGCCGCAGCACGCCAGCCCAGCACTCCCGTCGCGGCGGCCAACGCGTTGAACCTCACCGGCGCGCGGATCATGTTCCGCAGTACCGCACCGGACAGCAAGGGTCACCTGGCCCTCGTCGCCAAGGACGATCCGGGCGGGCCGCGATCGGTCTCCGCCCTGACGTGCCTGCGGGTCTACGCGGCGGGCGGCACCGGCACGTGCCTGCGGCAGGACGGTGCGCTGACCACGTTCCAGATCGCCATCCTGGACAAGAACCTGAACGTGCAGAAGGCGATTCCGCTGGTCGGCGTACCGAACCGGACCCGGGTCTCCGGCGACGGCCGGCTGGTGGCGTGGACGGTGTTCGTCGCGGGCGATTCGTACAACCACGGGCGCTTCTCCACCCGCTCCGGGCTCATCGACCTGAGCAGTCAGGACATGATCGACTCGCTCGAGTTCCTGTCGGTCACGCTCGACGGACACCCGTACACCGCCCCCGACCTCAACTTCTGGGGAATCACCTTCGCCGCCGATGACAACACCTTCTACGCCACGATGTCCACCGCTGGTCATCGGTACCTGGTGCAGGGTGACATCGCCGCCAAATCGGTGCACACCATCGCCGAGAACGTGGAATGCCCATCGCTCTCCCCCGACGGCAAACGCATCGCCTTCAAATCGGCCATCGACGGCAACCCGGCGAAGGGATGGCGCCTGACCGTCCTCGACCTGGCCTCAGGCACCCGGACCCCACTGGCCGAAACCCGCACCGTCGACGACCAGCCGGCCTGGCTGGACCCCACCACCATCGCGTACGCCGTCCCGCGCGGCCCCGCCGACTCCGACATCTGGTCCGTCCCAGCCAACGGCTCAGGCTCTCCCCAACTATTGATCCCCCACGCCGAATCCCCCGCTGCCCTCAGCTGATGCGGCTGCTTAGAGTGGTGGGATGGTGCTGCGGCTTGTGTTCGCGGATGACAACTTCTTGGTCCGTGAGGGGATTTCTGCCCTCCTCACCGAGGCCGATGAGATCGACCTGGTCGAGACGGTCGTCGACCCGGTCGGTCTGCTCAGAGCCGTCGCCGAACACCGGCCCGATGCCGTCCTCACCGACATCCGGATGCCTCCGACGTTCACGACCGAAGGGATCGACGCGGCCAAGCGGATCCGGGCCGAGCATCCGTCCACCGGAGTCGTCGTCCTGTCGCAGTACGTCGAGGAGGACTACGCGTTCGACCTGTTGTCGGACGGTGTGGCGGGACTCGGGTACCTGTTGAAGGAGCGGGTCTCCCAGCTCGACGATCTGGTGCGGGCCTTGTACGACGTGGCGCGAGGCGGCTCGGTGCTCGACCCCACCGTCGTCGAGCGGCTCCTCGCGCGGAAGGTCAAGGACGCACAGTCACCGCTCCTGCGGCTCACCACGCGAGAGCGCGAGGTGCTCCAGGAGATGGCGGCCGGTCGCAGTAACGCGGCCACCTCGAAGGCGCTGTTCATGAGTGAGCGCGCGGTCGAGAAACACGTCAGTGCGGTCTTCCAGAAGCTCGGTCTGGCCGACGAGTCCGACGTGAACCGCCGGGTGATGGCCGTACTGGCGTTCCTCGACGCCACCAGGTAGTGGGGACAACCCCACCACGGCCGAGCGGTCAACCCCCTGCCGCGCCGCCGCCTCCTTCGGCACGCTGACTGCAAGGAGGTACGTCAGTGGTCGCAGTACGCGTGCTGGTCGTCGACGACCAGGAGCCCTTTCGACGGGCCATCGAAGCCGTTGTGTCGGAGACCGACGGCTTCGTCGTTGTCGGGGCGAGCTCGTCAGGTGAGGAGTCACTGCAGGCCGTCGCCCGGCTCCGGCCGGATCTGGTGCTGATGGATGTGCGTCTGCCAGGAATGGACGGCATCGAGGCCAGTTGGCGGATCACCCACGACGAGAAGCCGCCGGTCGTCGTACTCCTGTCGACCTTGGACGCTGCCGACCTCGATCTCTCCGGCTGCGGGGCGGCCACCTATCTCGCCAAGGCCGCGTTCGGCCCCGAGCAACTCGTCGCCACCTGGACTGCGGTTAGACCGGGATGCTGACCGACAGCAGCGACGGATCATCGAGGTACGGCGTTCCACCGACTGCCTCGATCCGATCGACGATGGACTGTACGTCGATGGCGCCGCGAGCAACTCCGTGCACCCGGACCACGAGGTCCTCCTCCACGATCGCCAGGTCGATCCGGGCCGCGGTCGATCCGGCCCGCAGCGCTTCGACACAGCAGAAATAGGCCGCCGCTTCGACCCCGGCCGGGAACCGCCGATCCGCCGCCGGCTCGACCTGCAGGACGGCGACCGTGCCGTTCCTGGCGAGGTGTGACCGCAGCGCGCGGGACAGCCCGGACCGCGCCAACTGAGTTGGAAAGACCCCATGCGTGAGCTCACGCAGGGACTCGAGCGCGGTGTTCGCCGACGTCACCAGCCGCTCGAGCTCAGCCGCCGCGGCGACGCCCGATCCGGCTACGTGGAGAGTGCTCAGACGCTCCGGTATCGGCGCGAGATGGGACAGTACGTCGCGAGCGATCGCGGACTCCAACCGCTGTCGCGTGGCGTCGTCGGCCGCGACCAGCCGTCTGCGTGACTCCGCGAGTGCGCCGGTCGTGGCGTCCAGAGCAGCCACGTGTGCGGCCAACTCCGACTCCATTGCAGCGTTGCGAAAGGCAAGTGCGGTTTGGTCGGCCAGATCGCGAAGCAACTGTTCGTCCGCGGGCCGCAGCCGGCGGCCCTTCGGCATGGTGACGCCGATGCTGCCGAGAGTCTCGCCGCTGTGCCGGACCGGCACCTCCCACTCTGGAGGGCCGTCAGACTCGCCGGGCCAGGACTTGGAGATCCAGTCCGCGCCCGGCACCTGCAGGACAGCCGTTGAGGATTGAGCCGACACCGCACGCCCGGCAGCATCCGCAACCCCTGACAACAACGAGGTCGGCGAAGGTGTCTCGGCCAGGCGGCGGCTGAAGTCGGACAGTGCCTCGTACGGCAACGCCCGTACTCCGTAGGCAAGCCGATTGGCCAGCCGGACCACCCATCGGCGCAGCGGCTGGAACGCGAGCGCGACCAGCGCGGTGGCCAGCAGGGACACCCAGAATCCGCTGGTGCGCAGGTTCACCAGACCCGCCACGGCCAGCACCAGGCCGGCGTACCCGATTCCGGCAAAGATGGTGCCCAAGGCAAGTACTACGGCCCGGTTGATGATCAGGTCGAGCTCGAACAGGCGATACCGCAGTACGGCGATCGCGAGCAGCAAGGGCAGGCAGGGATAGGAGATGTACAGCGGGAGGGTCGCGAGCCACGTCTGCTGCCCGCCCTTGATCGTCTGGACGACGATCAAGTAGACGAAGCTCAGAGCGATGAGCGCTGCCGATACGGCGATCAACCGCACTTGCTGGCGCTGCTCCCCCTGGCTGCGGCGCAATCGCAGGACCGTGGACACCATGGCGGCGACCAGGCCGCCGGCGATGAACGGCAAGCCGACCACGGACAGCAGGCTGCCGATCGGGCCGAGGTTGTGATCGTCGATGTCGTACTCGCTCGGCGACAAGGTGAGCAGCATCCCGGCGTACGCGCCGTATCCCACTCCGCAGACGAGCACTGCGGCGCGCCAACGACGGGACAGCAGATGGCCGTCCGGCGCAACCAGGAACACGATGGCCAACGCAGCGAGCGAGAGCTGCCCGCCGAGTAGGGAAGCGATCCAACCGGCGATCCCGCCCAGGCTCCGCGAACCGGGCCCGTCGGCAGTCACCACCCACACGCTGTAGGCCTCGGCCAGCAAGGAGATCGAGGAGGTGAAGCCGACCAGGCACAACAGCCAGCCGACGGGATGCCGCGCCCACCGGGCCACGATCAACGCTCCCATCGCCGCGCAGCCGATGACCGCGACGCTGACGAACGGGACGCCGTGCACGGCGACGGCCTCCTCGGACAGCAACGGGCGGTACAGCGAGGTCACCCAGAGATCCGCCCCGGCGAACAGCACGGTGAGCGCTGCCAGGACCCAGGCCACGCGCCGGTACATGTCAATCTCCCTGCCGACGCACACCTGGCAGCCTGGCGGCGATCAGCGTGCCGTGCGAAGGCGCGGTCGCTATCGTCAGGGTTCCGCCGGCCGACTCGACCCGATCGCGCATGTTGACCAGACCAGCGCCCGCACGTACCGCGTCGAGCTCGAATCCGGAACCGTCGTCCTGGACGGTCACCTCCAGAACTCCGGGACCGCCTTTGAGGCCGAGGTGGGCCACTTTCGCCGACGAGTGCTTGGCAGAGTTCTGCAAAGCCTCCAGCGCACAGAAGTACGCCGCGGCCTCGACGCCGGCCGGATAGCGGCCGAGCTCGGCAACGGTGAGGTCGATCGGGAACGGGCTGCGGGCGATCGCCGTACGGAGGGCTGCTTCCAATCCATTGTCGACGAGCAGGCTCGGGTAGATCCCGCGGGACAGGTTGGTGATCGTCTCGATGGTCACGACCGCCGCCTGACATTGCGCCCGGATGAGCCGATCCGCACGCTCGGGTGCCTTGTCTGCCAGCGTTCGGGCGAGGCTCAGGTTCACCGCGAGGGCGACCAGGTGCTGTTGCGCGCCGTCGTGGATATCGCGCTCGAGCCGTTGCCGCTCGGCGTCCTGGGCATCGACAACTCGCTGCCGCGACGTCCGCAGTTCGGCCGCCAAGGTGGACAACTCCGCGATCCGGTGCACGAGTTCGGCCCGGAGCCGCACGCCCCGGAGGACGAGCCCGGCCTGGTTCGCGAGGCCCGCGAACAGCCGCTCCTCGACCGGTGTGAGCGGGACGTTCTCATGTTCTTGGACGGCCAGGACGCCGAGCAGTTCGCCGGCTTGGCGCACCGCGAGCTCGCGTCGGCCGGACCCGGCGCCGGTCGCGGGCAGACCGTCAGGGTCCGGCCAGGTCGCGGCGAGCCTCAACTGACCGTCCACCATCAGCCACACCTGCGCGGACCGTGCACCGGTGCCTTCGGCGAGGATCTCGGCCATCCGCGCCGGCAGGTCGTCACGGCCATCGGTCACCGCGGGCGAGAACTGCTTCAACACGTCGTACGGCGATTGCCGTCCGCCGTGCACCACCCGCGACATGACGACCTCGAGGCGTGACTGCACGCGCCCGAACGCCAGCGCCACAACGGCGGTGGCCAGCACCGAGAGGCCCAGGTGCGGCGACGACGTACGGCCGATCAGAAGCCCGCCGCCGAGCACGATAACGACGTACACCAGCACCACGAACACCACGAGCCCGCCCAGCACGAGCAGGCCGACGAGGCGTTCGCGGCCCGTCAGCCATCGCCCCCTCACCCTCACCTCTGCAGTCTGCTCCCCTACCTGCCGAGATGGGAGTACCCGAACCCCGCGGGGTGGGTTACCCGCACGATCCCCCGCTCCACCGCTGCGGCCAGCCCCCATCGGGAGTGCGCCCAGCCCGATGGGAGCAGACAGCTGAAACGCCTTTGCTGGTAGCACGGCCGCCCGTTCCAGGGAGGCCACTCGAGCACAGGGGGTCTCACCTATGTCTGCCACCACCATCGCTCCGACCACGTCCGCGGCCCGGGCCGAAGGCGTCAGCAAGTTCTACGGCACCGGAGACGCGACCGTCACCGCACTCAAGGACGTCCACGTCTCCCTCCAGGCCGGTCAGTTCACCGCGATCATGGGCCCTTCCGGGTCGGGTAAGTCGACGCTGCTGCACATGCTCGCCGGTCTCGACCGGCCGACCGCCGGCGAGGTCTTCCTCGGCGACACCCGGGTCAGCTCGCTCAACGACAAGGCACTCACGCTGCTGCGTCGCGACCAGATCGGGTTCATCTTCCAGTCGTTCAACCTGCTGCCGACCATGACCGCGGCCGAGAACATCGTGCTGCCGATCCGCATCGCCGGCCGCAAGCCCGACGAGGCCTGGGTGCAGTCGATCGTCGACAAACTCGGACTGGCCGAGCGGCTCTCGCACCGTCCCACCGAACTGTCCGGCGGACAGCAGCAGCGGGTGGCCGCGGCTCGCGCCCTCGCCTCGCGTCCACAGATCGTCTTCGCCGACGAGCCCACCGGTGCCTTGGACTCAGCCTCCGGCACCGAGTTGCTCACCTTCCTGCGCACCGCAGTCAAGGAGCTGGGCCAGACCGTCGTCATGGTCACCCATGACCCGACCGCGGCCAGCTACGCCGACCGCGTCCTGTTCCTGGCCGACGGCCACGTCGTCGACGAGATGTTCGAGCCGACGGCCGACGCCGTCCTCGACTTCATGAAGCACCTGGGAGCGTGATCCATGTTCACCGCAACTCTGCGCGGGATGCTCGCACACAAGGTGCGACTCGTCCTGACCATCGCCTCGATCGCACTCGGCGTCGCGTTCCTGGCCGGCACGCTGGTGCTGACCGACACCATGCGCGTGGCCTTCGACCAACTGTTCGGCAAGGTCTCCGCGGGTACGTCGGCGGTCGTCCGGACCGAGGCCGCGTACAGCCAGAGTGAGGGCATCAGCACCAGCCGGGCTCCGATCCCGGCCGCCGTCCTCAAGCAGGTCAGCGCGGTCGACGGTGTTCGCACAGCCGAAGGCTCCGTCAGCGGGTACGCACTGCTCACCGACAACAGCGGCAAGGCGGTGCTGACCAGCGGCGGTGCGCCGACGATGGGCTACAGCCTGGCGGCCGATCCCGCACTGCGCGGCGACGTCAAGCTCCTCACCGGCAACGCGCCGACCGGACCGCACCAGGTCGCCATCGACGCCACCAGCGCTGAGGAACACCACATCGCGGTCGGTTCTACCATCAAGGTGCTGTTCCAGGGCCCGGCCCAGGACTTCACCGTGGTCGGGACCGTCGGTTTCGGCAAGGAGAAGAACCTCGGCGGTACCACCGGCGCCTACTTCGACTCCGCCACGGCGCAGCAGGTGCTCGGAGCACCCGGGTACTTCGACGCGATCAACGTCAGCGCGGGCGACGGCGTACAGCCGACGGAGCTCGTGCAGCGGATCAACGCCGTACTGCCGGACGGCGCCGAAGCCGTCACCGGCGCGACCGTGGTGAAGGAATCCACGGACGCCATCAACAAGGACCTCAAGATCGTCGGGATCCTGTTCCTGGCCTTCGCCGGGATCGCGCTGTTCGTCGGCGCCTTCATCATCTGGAACACCTTCACGATGACGATCACCCAGCGGTCCCGGGAGATCGCGTTGCTGCGCGCCATCGGCGCCACCCGTCGACAGGTGAACCAGAGCCTGATCATCGAGGCTCTCCTGCTGGGAGTCCTCGCCTCCGCGGTCGGCATCGCACTCGGCCTGTTGGTTGCCAAGGGCCTCAACCTGCTCATGGACGCGGTCGGCTTCACCCTGCCCAGTACGACGATGCAGGTCCAGCCGCGCGCGATCGTGGTGTCGCTCCTGGTCGGCACCTTGGTGACCGTCGTCGCCGCGCTCGTACCGGCGTACCGGGCCACGAAGGTGCTGCCGGTCGAGGCTCTACGCGAAGCAGTGCCCGGCTCCGGTAAGCCGTCGACGAAGCGCGTCATCGCCGGCGTACTCGTGACCGGTCTCGGCCTCGGTGGACTGTTCACCACCTTGTACGGCGATCTGAGCATGAGACTGTTCGGCCCCAGCCTGCTCGCCATCATCGTCGGTGTCCTGATGCTGCTGCCGGCCGCGGCGCGTCCGCTCGCGTCGCTGATCGGCGTACCGCTGCGGCTGCGTGGTCTGCCCGGCGAGCTGGCCCGCCAGAACGCGATGCGCAATCCACGGCGTACGTCGTCCACCGCGGCGGCACTCATGGTCGGCCTGACCCTGGTCGTCAGCATGGGCGTGTTCGCCTCGTCGCTGAAGGCCTCGTTCACCGACATCGTCGGAGACTCGACGAATGCCGAGCTGTTCGTGTCGCCCTCGAGCAAACAGGCGCCGGGCTTCAGCCCCGAGGTGATCAAGGTCGTGCAAGGCGTCTCCGGGGTCGGCGCGGTCTCGGCCAGCGGCTACGGCCAGGCCCGGTTCAACGGGAAGGATTCGAGCTACTCGGCCGTCGACCCGGCCACCGCGGCAGCGGGCTTGAACCTGCGGTTGTCGGCCGGTTCGGTCTCCGACCTCGGCACGGACGGCGTTGTGGTCGCCAAGACCGCCGCCACCACGCACGGCTGGAAGCTCGGAACGGTCATCCCCAGTGAGTTCGCGCAGACGGGGAAGCGCAACTTCCATGTCGTCGGCATCTACGACAGCAAGGGCTGGATCAGCGACGACTACGTCATCAGCATCGCTGCACAGACCGCGGCTGCCGGCAGGCAATTGATCGCCTCCGGTCTGGTCAGACTCGCGGACGGCGCCGACAAGGGGACGGTGCAGCACGCCATCACCGACGCGCTGGCCGGGCACCCCGACGCCAAGGTCCTTGACCGGAAGGGATTCGAGAAGGAAGCGAGCGGGTTCATCGACCAGCTGCTCACCTTCGTCACCGTGATGCTGTTGCTGGCGGTCGTGATCGCGCTACTGGGCATCGTCAACACGCTGGTGCTGTCGGTGTACGAGCGCACCCGCGAGCTGGGGCTGCTCCGCGCAGTCGGCATGACGCGGGCTCAGGTACGGGCGATGGTCCGCTGGGAGTCAGTGGTCATCTCGCTGATCGGCGCACTGGCCGGAGCCGCCCTTGGCATCGGGCTGGGCCTCGGACTCTCACAGGCGCTGGCCGATGAAGGCATCAAGTCCGTCTCGGTGCCAGGCCTGCAGGTCGCGCTGTACGTCGTACTCGCCGCCGTCGCGGGTGTGCTCGCGGCCGTCGGCCCAGCACGATCCGCCGCGAAGGTCGACGTCCTCAAGGCGGTGGTGGCCGATTGACCCTTCGCGTTGCCCGACCTGTCCTCACTCGTTGAAAGGTTGCCCAGCATGACCGGATTGGTACGACCCACCACGTCCACAGAACCGAACTACTCACACTCGTCACTCGCACGGATGGCCGGCCCGCTCGCTGTTGCCGCCGGCCTCCTAATGATCGTCGTCGAACTGGCGATCCTGCCCATCGTCGACGTCAACGATCACGTCGGAACCTCGACCAACCCCGTCTACCGGATCAGCGGCGTCGTGTACTTCGTCGCCTTCTGCCTGCTCGTGCTCGTCGCGGTCGCGGCGTACGCGCGGCAAGCACACAAGGCGGGCCGGTTCGGCCTGGTCGGGATGATCGCGGCCGTGGTCGGAACCATGTGGCTCGGCGGCGACCTGTGGTTCGAGTCGTTCTACGTCACCTACATCGTCGATCACGCACCTCAGGTCCTCGAGCTCGATCCGGGCGGCATGATCGTGATCGGCGCCATCTCCAGCTATCTGCTGTTCGCTATCGGTTGGGCCCTGTTCGGCATCGCCAGTCTGCGCGCCGGTGTGTTCCCGCGGATGATCTCCGTGGCCATCGTGATCGGCGGCCTGCTCGGCTTCCAGGCGTTGTTGCCGCCGTGGGGTATCGGGCTCGGGCTGGCGATGGTCTGGCTCGGCGTCTGGCTGATCAGGACGCCGGCACGGTCCGAGGCGGTCGCATGACCACCTCGATCCAAGCGCCACCCACCGTTCGCGAGTGGAGTGGGTGGCGCACGGTGCTTGTCGTCCTCGGCAGCCTGTTGATCATCCTCGGTGGCGGCGCGCTCGTCGGCGGTGGAGCCGGACTGTGGTTCCACCAGCAACGCGACAACGCCGGGTACTACACGGCCGACCCCGAGCGGTTCAGCACGGATACGGCTGCGCTGTCGGTTCCTTCGCTCGACGTGAACGTCGGCGGTACCGAGGCCTTCTCGGCCGAGGACATGCTCGGACGCGCGCGGATCCGGATCGAATCCGTCAGCCCCAACACACCGCTGTTCATCGGCATCGGTCCGGCGGATGAGGTCGCGAAGTACCTGGACGGAGTCGGTCACGACGAGCTCTCCGACATCGACGCCTCCCCGTTCAAGGCGAGCTACACGTCCCGCCCGGGCGGCGCGCCGACCTCCGAGCCGGGATCGCAATCGTTCTGGGTCGCCTCGGACAGCGGTACCGGAGCGCGCACGCTCGACTGGAAGGTTGCTGACGGCAACTGGACGGTGCTGATCATGAACGCCGACGGATCGCCCGGCATCGACGCGAACATCAGCGCGGGCGCGAAGTTGCCCGCCGTACTGCCCATCTCCATCATCGCCCTCGCCGCCGGCGGCGTCCTGGTGCTCGTGGGAATTGCGCTCATCGTCCTGCCCATCACCACCCGACGGGCCGTGACTCGATGAACCGACGATGGGCGACCCTGGCGACAGCCGCGGCCCTGGTGGCCGGACTGCTCGCCGGAGCCGGCCCGGCAGTCGCTGAGCTGTAGCTCTTGGGAGACTTCAGCCATGAGGGTTTTGCTGCGGGTCAAGCCGGGGGCTTCGCGGACTGCTGTTGGTGGGCGGTATGAGGGGGTGGGTGGGGTCGCCTTGGTGGTGGCCGTGGGGGCTCGGGCGGTGGAGGGGCGGGCTACCAAGGCGGTGTTGGTGGCGGTTGCGGAGGCGTTTGGGGTGCGGCGGTCGGCGGTGACGCTCGTGAGTGGGGCGACCAGTCGGGACAAGGTGGTGGAGGTCGAGGGTGAGGAGGGGGAGCTTCGGGACCGGCGCGAGAGGCTTCTCGGGTAACTCGTGTGGAACAGTGGCGAGCATGGAGACTGAAGTGTCGCCGGACGGCGTAGTGACCAAGACGGCTGCGGGGTCTGTGGGTGAGGTGGCGTCTGAGTTTCGGGGGATTCTGGAGGGCAAGGGGGTGATGGTGTTTGCTGTGATCGATCAGGCGGAAGCGGCTCGGACCGTCGGGTTGAGTCTGCGGGACACCGTGCTGATCGTCTTTGGGAACCCGGCGGCGGGTACTCCGGTGATGGCGGCTGCGCCGTTGGCCGGGCTGGATCTTCCGTTGAAGGTGTTGATCTGGGACGACGCGGGAGTGACGCGGGTCAGCTACTACTCGCCCGCGAGCATCGCCGAGCGGCATGGCCTCGAGCCCGACTTGGCTGCCGGGCTGGGTGCGATCGACGTACTGACCGACGCTCTCATCAAGGGCTGAGCGTCAGTCGCGGCGTTTCTGGACCAGCCAGCCGGCGCCGACGCCGAGGATCAGCAGGATGAGCATGCAGAGCCACAAGGGCGACCTGATGTTCCAGAAGAAGAGGGTGATGTTGGTTTCGTCCTGGTTCTGCAGGGCGAAGACCAGTGCCAGCACCATGACGACGGCAGCAGCGATCTGCTTGAGTGAGGGCCGCCAACCTCGCTTCTTCTCACCCGGGGCCTGAGTGTCGGTCATGGATCCATAGCAGCACGCGGATCCATGATGTCAAGGTAGACATGCCAACCAGAAACAGGGTTGTGTCCCCGATGAGCACCGATTCCGTTCCCGACGACCGGGTGTTGCCGTACACCCGGGTCCTGTCGCTGTGCATCGTGCCGTTCCTGGTCGCGGGGTTCGTGATCCTGTATCTGTTCCCGCAGCACACGGCCCGCTTGTGGGCCTGGCCGCTACGCCCGGCGATGACCGCGACGGTGCTCGCGTCGGCGTACCTCGGTGGCGCTTACTTCTTCGTCCGGGCCGCGCTGGAGCGGCGGTGGCATGTCCTCTCCCCCGGTTTGCTGGCGGTCACGCTCTTCGCAACGCTCCTTGGCGTGGCGACCGTGCTGCAGTGGGGCAGGTTCACGCACGACAACCCGGCGTTCTGGATCTGGTCGGCGCTGTACTTCGTCACGCCGTTCCTCGTGTTCGGCGCGTGGCTCACGAATCGCAGGTACGCCGATGCGCCCGGCGATGAGGTTGTCCCGCGCGGCGTACGTCGTACCGTCGCGGCCGTCGGCGTACTCGCGGTGATCCAGGGTGCGGCGATGTTCCTGTCGCCGTCGACCTTCCTGGATATGTGGCCGTGGGCAATCACCCCGTTGACCTGCCGGACGTTGGCGGCGGTGTTCTGTCTGGGTGTCGCCGGGGTCGCGTTCGGGCGGGATCCGCGCTGGTCCACGCTGCGGCGGATGCTCGAGGTCGAGCTGGTGATGGTCGGGGCGATCCTGATCGGCGTACTCCGGTTCCATCGGGAACTCGATCCCACGAAGCCGCTCGGATGGGTTCTGCTGGTTGGCTTCGCGGCGCTGTTCGTGGCTTCGGTTGTCGTGCTGGCGTCAGGCCAGGATCGGGAGCAGGCCGAGGATCGGCGCGCCGAGAGCTCCGAGGAACTGCGCGAGTATGCGGATGGGGGCGACGAGGACGGATCCGGCTGAGGCTAGTGAGCCTGCAGCTAGGAGGAGGCGGGTTAGGCGTTCGAGGCGTGGGGCGATTCGGGCGCGGTCGGGCTTCGGCTGGCGGAGGTCGGACTCGACGTCGGCTAGTTCCTTGTCCGCCGCTGCAGACGATGCCGGGTCGAGCTGCGCGGCCCTGACGCCGGCGCGCAGTTCAGCGAACGCTTGCCAGGCCTGGTCGGGCGTCACGACGATGCCGGTCTGCCCGCCGGTGATGTGTTGATCGCGGCCGACGTTGTTGATGTTGGCGGCGTTCTGATTGCCGATGTTGAAGGTCATCGCGATTCATCTCATCTGCTGGGGTGGCGGCAGGTCCCGATCGACCCGGCGGCGGCGCGAGGTGGCGACGATGTGCAGCACGATCCCGGCGATGATCAGCAGTACGCCGACCAGGTTCACCAGGCCGCCGACGGCAAAGACCAGGAAGCCGCTGAAGTCGTCCGTCGTGGGCATGGAGGCGGACGAGAAGTTCATGATCTGACCGAAGTACTGGTACCAACCGACCACGGCGATCCCGAGCCCGACCACGAACACCAGGACTCCGATCCAGATCAACCCCCGCGCCCTCGTCCTCGTCGCGGCGATCTCGCGGAAGAAGTTCTCCCGCTGCTGGATGAGGTACTGGTCCCGCCCGATGTTGTTGATCGTGTGCGCACGCTGATCGCCGACGTCGTACCGGACCGCGGCCCGAGGCGCCCCCTCGCCGGCGCTGTAGCGGAGCTGAAGGTCAGCGAGTCTTACCCGGTCTCCGGGGTACAGCCGACGCGGCACAGTGACGACCTCTCCGTTCACGAACGTGCCCCCGGCCGAGCCGAGATCCTCGACGTAGTCCACGCCGCCCCGCTGCCAGAGCGCAGCATGCGTGCGGCTCACGTACGGGTCCTCGAACTGCACGTCGCAGTTCGGCAACCGGCCCACCGTCAGGTGCGCGCCGGTCAGGTTGATCCGTCGCCCTTCGTGCGACCCCGTCTCGACCACGAGGTACGGCGTACTCGATCCATCGCTCATCGTCGCCTGCGGCGCGCGCGGGCACCTCGCTCCTCGGCACCACATCCCCCACAATCAGCAAAGCACTCCCCCTGAACCACGACAAGATGTAACGCGTGCTTCAGAGAACGAGCGCTGGGTACCAGCCGACAGGGGTAGCCATGCCGATCTCGAGCAGACGGTAAAGAACGCCGACCGATGGAGGCGCTTGATGTACGACGTGTTGGTGCTCGTCGAGGAAGAGCTCAGCGTGGCGGATGCCGGGCGGCTGGTGGAGTTGTACCGGGGTACAACGGATCCAGTCAGGTTCCATGTGGTGATTCCGTGTGAGGACGCCCAAGCGCAGATCGAGGCGTCCTTGGCCGGTATGGCGGGACCCGAACTGTTCGGGGCGGCCGGGCCCCGGTACGCGCCTCGGGCGGACGACGAGATCCACCACGCTGCGGACGAGGCCCAACGGGCGGTGGACGCCGCAGCCACCGCCGCGATGGAACGCAGCGTCGAGCGCCTCCGCGCGCTGGATCGGGAGGCCGAGGGCATCATCACGCGCCGGCCGCCGGTCGACGAGCTCGTCGACTGCATCCAGCGCGTCCACGGTCAGGAGGTCGTCATCCTCACCCGGCCGCATGTCATCGCCGAACTACTCCATGTCGACTGGTCCGCTCAAGCCCGCCGCCACCTCGGCGTACCGGTCCTGCATCTACTCGAGTACGGCGACACGTAGAACGATCGCGAGGCGGAATCAGAGGATGTAGAAGCCGGTGACGGCTGTCGGGAGGAGGCCGACGATGAGCCAGAGGGATTTCAGGGACCGTTGGAAGATGGCGAGGATGCCGGCGGCGGTGAGGATTCCGATGACGCCGGACATCAGCCATAGGCCGACGCCTCGTCCGTACTCCCTCTCGGCGACGCCGATGCTGTAGACGGCGAGCGTGATCGCGGGGACGCTGCCGACGTGGAAGAGAATGACCGAGGCGACCCAACGCTGGACGGTCTCGATGTTCATGGGTTTCGGGGTTCTGCGGCGTCTCACGGCTTCCATCGTACACGAACGATTAGTACACAAACTATGTGGCGTTGGCCTCTTTCGCGGCCGCGATCACCCGGGTCAGCTCCTGATGGAGGTGCTGGAGTTCGGAGACCTCCATCCCGAGCCGGCTCACAATCGCACCGGGGATCTTCGTCGCCTCGTTGCGCAACCGCCAGCCCGCCGGCGTCAGCGTGACCGCGAGCGACCGCTCGTCGGTGCGTGCCCGCGGGCGCTCGACGTACCCGCTCGCCTCCAGGCGCTTGAGCAGCGGTGACAAGGTCGCAGGCTCCAACTGCAGCAGCTTGCTGAGCTCCTTGACCGACAGCGGCGCGTGCTGCCAGAGCGCCAGCATCACCAAGTACTGCGGGTGGGTCAGCCCCATCGGCTCGAGCAGCGGCCGGTACACCGCGATCACGCTGCGCGAGGCCACCGCCAGCGCGAAGCACACCTGGTTCTCCAGCTCCAGCGGGTCGATATCGCCGAAGTCACTCAACGGGACCTCCATCAGACGTCGTCCCGTCCAGATTAGCGCAAAACACCACTAACCATTAGCGTCCTAAACGAGCTCGGCTGCGAGATCGGCGAGCTCGCGGTCGAAGCGGGGCTGGTCTTCGACGAACGGGGCGTGGCCGATGCCGTCGTACCAGGACGGTCTCGCGGTCTTGCAGACGTCGAGGACGTGTTCGGCCATGGAGGGCAGCACGATGGTGTCCGAGCGGCCGTGGGTCACCAGCACAGGCACGGAGAGCCTCGCCAGTACGTCGTCGCCGTCGATCTCGCGTGAGATCAACGCTCCCCGCACCTCGGGCGGAACGACCATGTTCCAAGCCAGGGCCGCGCTCCAGTCGTCCGGATCGAGTGGCTCGGCGGTGCATACGTCGAGGAAGCGCCGGATAGCGGTGATGTTGGTGGCCAGGTCGGGCTGGCTCGCGTCCGGCGCGTTCCCCAAGAAGCCGGGTCCGATGTTGTCGAAGGTGGGCGGCTTCATCATGACGGCTGCCCCGACCAGGTCGATGGCGCCGATCCGGTCCTCGCCGTACGCGCGGATGTAGTCGGAGACGATGAACCCGCCGTACGACCAGGCGACCAGCACCGGCCGGTCGAGGCCCAGCTGATCGATGACGGCGGCGAGGTCGTCCGCCCACAGTTGCGGGTCGCGATAGCTGTCCGCGTCCAGCGGCTTCTCGGACATGCCGTGACCCCGGTTGTCGAACGCCACCAGCCGAAACTGCTCGGCGAGCGGGCCTTCCAGTTGGCGCGACCAACAAACGTGACTGGCCGACCATCCGTGGATGAAGAGAACCGGACGTCCTTGCGGGTTGCCCCATTCGGCGGCGTGCAGCCTGATGCCCCCGCCGCCTCGTACGTCGTACCTCGCTGTCGGCTCTGCGAGAACCGCCCTGTCTGAGATCACCATGTGCGCCATTTGCCTGCCTCCTTTGAGCTGATAACTGTGAAGGTAGGCGGCAGCCCGAGTCGCCGGCATCGGAGCCAGCACGCATTACGGAGCAGGCGGTTTGGCGGTCAACACGCAGCTGCGATCAGGGACGCCGTACCTCGGAGTACCTGGCTGCCGCGGCTGCGCGTCCTGCCTTCCCGGAAACCTGCAACTTGGCGTAGGTGTTCGTCAGATGACGCTCGACGGTGCGCACGCTGAGGCTCAGCCGCTCGGCAATCGCCTCGTTCGTCAGCCCGGCTGAGACCAGCTCGAGGACGTCCAGCTCACGCGCGCTGAGCTCCTCGATTCCGGGCCGGGCGGTCACCTGCTTCGTCCCGAGGAAGGCCTTTAGCTCGGTGACGAACCTCGCCCACGCGGGTTCGTCCGACAGCAGGATGTGGTTCGCCGAGTCCAGGAGGACCAGCTGCGCATCGGGTACGAGGGTGGCGAGCAGCCGGCCCTCGTCCACCGGTACGATGCGGTCGCCGGCCGCGTGTACGACGAGTGTCTTTGTCTTCACCTGCGCCGCGAGGTCGACCACGTTGAGCGGACCACGCGCGTTATACAGGCGTACGGCGGTCGCCGCGGAGGTCGAGTGCCGCTGCAGGTCGTCGTACCAGCCCATCTGCTCGGGCGTTCCGGCCGGCAGGAACAGCATGCTGAAGAGATGCCGGAACGTGGGATCGGGGTTGGTCCAGCCGGCGGCGATCGCGGCGACCAGCGCATCCTGCAGGCGGCGCTCGTCCGCACCACGAAGATTCCGGCCGCGGGCGTAGCCGCCGTACAGGACGAGATGGGTGAGCCGCTCGGGATGCCGCGCCGCGTACGCGACCGCGACGGCCGCGCCGGTCGAGATCCCGAGCAGCGCGAACCGCTCGACCCCCGCGGCCTCCACCACGGTCTCGAGATCAGCCACCCAGGCATCAAGCGAGATCTCGTCGACTTCATGATCCGAGAGCCCGCACCCACGTTCGTCGTACCGGACGAGCGTGTGACCGTCCCCCAGCGCATCAAGCCAGTGCCGCCACACCGGACTCTCCCAGTCGAACTCCAGATGAGTCATCCAAGTAGCCACCCGAACGATCGGCGGCCCACCCCCATGCACCGCATACGCCAACCGCACCGCATCCGGCGCCACGCAGTACCCGATCCGCTGCCCCACACCTCCTGAGAGTAGCGAGATCTACCGCCGGATCAGAGACTCCAGCACATCGATGCCGATCAGAATGGATTCCTCGGCGACGTCGAAGGTTTCGCTGTGGTGAGGGCCGGGGCTCGCGGCGCCGGTCATGATGTAGGCACCTTGGCCGCCGCGTTGCTGGACGTGGCGGATGAGGAGGTTGGCGTCGTCGCTGCCGGCGACCATGCGGGTGCGGATCACCTCCGAAACAGTCGACTCGTCACCGGCCGCTTCGACGATGCGGTCGATCAGTTCGTCGTCGGGGGTCAGGGTCGCCGAGCGGCCCATCACGGCCAGGTCGACGTCAACGCCTTGAGCTAATGCGCAGCCCGCGACGATCGAGCGGATCCGTTCGACCAGGTCGTCGACGATCTCGTCGTCGGTGGCCCGGGCCTCACACGTCATCACCGCCGACGAGGGCACGATGTTGACGCCGTCCCCGGCGACCAGGGTCCCGACGTTGAGCCGGGTGTCAGCCGAACTGAACCGTGGCAGACCCATGACGGCCAGCGCCGACATCGATGCAGCGAGCAATGCATTGCGACCCTCCTCCGGAGCGCCGGCGGCGTGGGAAGCCTTGCCGTCGAAGGCGATCCGCAGCTTCCGGGTCGCCATACCGCCGGTGAAGCTGCCGACCACCGTGCCCACGGGCAGATCGCCGGCCACGTGAATGGCAAGCATCCGATCGATGCCATCGGCAACACCGGCGTCGAGCATCGTCTGAGCACCGCGCACTCCCTCCTCCGCGGGCTGGAACAACACCCTGAGCGAGCCCGCGAAGTCACGGTCCGCCAACCGGTGCAGCAAACCGACGCCGATGGTCGCATGCGCATCGTGCCCGCAGGCGTGCATCGCCCCATTGATCGCCCCGAACCCGTGCGCCGCCGGGAAGTGCGCCGGATCAGTCGATTCCCGCATCGGCAACGCGTCGATGTCGACCCGCAGCCCCCAGCGCGGCCCCGGCCGAACACCCTCGACGTCCACGACCATCGCCGTACCGTGGTCGCGGAAGTACCGCGCTCGGTCGGGCGCCACCCCGGACAGAACGGCAGCGCTCTCCCACTTCTCGAGGGTCTCCCGGGACGGATAGTCGACGACGTTCGACAGGTCGTGGGCCTCCTTGCCGGTCAGTACGTCGACCGGCAGACCCGCGATCGCGCCCTCGATCCGCGCCGCGGTGCCGATCTCAGCGAAGGCGGGCTCGGGGTTCCGGTGCAGTTCCCGGCGAAAGGCTCGGAGCTGATCGAACTCCACACCAGACCTCTTTCCTCAGCGAATGTGTCGCTCAGGTTAGGGATCGGCCAGGCGTTTTCCGGCGGATCAGCGAAACTCGGCACGAAAGACCACGATCCGTGGCCGGCGCTGCACGAAGTCAGTCCTCGAACACGGGTTGGCTGCTGACTGGGACGTACCGCAGCCGCCGGCTGTCCAGGTCGAGGATGTAGCCGGTCCGCTTCGCGATCCGCGGCACGATCCAGCGGTCCTTGATCAGCACCCGGGGAAAGATCGTGCCCAACTGGTTCTCGATCTCGTCGAGCTCCTGCAGGTTGTGCAACCACAGGAACACCGCGAGGTTCGCCTCCCCCGTCACCGACGCGCAGAACCGCACCTGGTTCAGCTGCCGGAACGACGCGACGATCCGCTCCAGATCCGGCTGCTGCACGTTGAGCCACAGCACGGCTCCGGCCGACCAGCCCATCAACGTGTGCGCGAAGTCGACCCGCCACCGCACCCAGCTCGCGGCAAGCAGCGCGTCCACGTCACGCGCCACCACCGACATCGACCGGCCCAGCTCGCGTTGCAGGTCGGCCGTCGTACGTCGCACATCGGTGCCGAGAGCATCGATGATGTCGCGGTACGCCGCCTTGCGCTCCGTCGGCGGATCGGACGGCCGGAGGTGGTGAAGGGCTTTCACCTGGTCCTCGGACAACGCCCGCACCCGCCAGCCCGAGCCTTCCAGGAAGACCGTCCGCAGGTAGTGCGTCCGGGTCGCGACGATGCCCGGCGTCACGACGATGTGCTCGTCGATGTAGCGGTCCATCGAGAGCAGGCTGTGCGTCATGATCATGATGTAGAGGTCCCGCGGGCCGGACGTGCAATGCACGCTGAAGATCGGTCCCTGCCGGTTGAGCTCGGCGATCACATCGCCGCGCCGGCCGGGCGCGCAGCTGATCTCGACCAGCGCCGAGATGGTCGGTTCCTGGGACCTGGCGCCGGCGCCTTCGAAGCAGCTGGTCCAGACCTGCCGCTCCTTGGTGAGCGTCGACCAGCGGCGCGAGATCGTGGACGGATCGACCTGCAGGATCCGTCCGAGCTGGGCCCACGAGACCCGGGGATGGATCTGCAGCGCGTTGATGATCTGCAGATCGAGCGCGTCGACCATGTCCAGCATCATGCGCCGGGAGCCCGCCCAGCTCCAGTGATCGTGCACGGACCGGTCCGCTGAGCGGAAAAGCAGGTTCCAGCCGACCCAGTACGGCGTGGATCCGTGCAGGCACCGCAACGGCCCGGAAACAGGCTCGAACCGGGTCTGCGGGACAGGATCATGCAGCCGAGGATCGGTTTGCCCTAATTCCTTGCGCACTCGATCCGGTCGCCCCTGCAACGGTTGCCGACGGTCCTAGGCTCCACGCCACTGTTCTCCTGGCCCTGTTGGAGGAGCCGTGTTACGTCAATCTGCTGTTCCCTTGACGCTCGTTGCGCTCGTCGGCCTTGCGGTGGCCGGATGTGGCGGACCGGCGAGCTCCGACTCCGGCGACACGCTCAGTATGTCGCTGAACACCGATCCGGCGACCTTCGATCCGGCCTTGGCCAAGAGCGGTGACGACTACACCGTGGCACGGCTGCTGTTCGACACCGTCGTACGCAAGGACGAAGGCAACACGCTGGCCGGCGGGATCGCGTCGGAGTGGAAGGCCGTCGACGCCTCGCACTACTCGTTCACGATCCGCGACGGGCTGAAATGCTCGGACGGCAGCGCGATCACGCCGTCGGTGGTGGCGAAGTCGCTGACGCGCTTCGCCGCGAAGGACACCGCGTCCTCCGGCCGCACGCTCGCGACCGGTTCGGCCACGGCGACGTTCACGCCGGACGACGGCACCGGCACGGTGAAGGCGACGCTCTCGAAGCCGTGGTCGGACTTCCTGACCGGACTCACACTCCCCCAAGCCGGCATCGTCTGCCCGGCCGGTCTCGCCGACCTGAAAGGACTGGCCGCCGGCAAGGTCGGGGGCGCGTTCTCCGGTCCGTACACGTTGACGTCCTCGCAGCCCGCGGTGTCCTACCAGCTGACGTTGCGGGACGACTACTCCGCCTGGCCGAAGTTCGCCAAGCCGCTCGACGGCAAGGCCGCGAAGCAGCTGAACCTGTTGCCGGTCACGGATCTGGCCACGATCGCCACCCAGCTGCTGTCGGGCAGCCTGGACGTCGGCGGCGTGAACGACGAGAATGTCGTCCGCTTCGCCGACAACCCCAAGTTCACGAATACGACGTCCGCCAACACCACGACGTACCTGCTCTTCAACGAGCGGCCCGGCACGGTCTTCGCCGATCGGCCCGATCTGCGAGCCGCCGTGGCGCAGGCGATCGACCCGCAGGCCTTCAGCGACATCATCAGCGGCAAGCGCGGTACGACGATCGACACCGTCGGCTCGAACAAGGTTGCCTGCGTCAACACCGACAAGAAGCTGCTCGTCGCTGCCGACCCCGCGGCCGCGAAGGCGAAGCTCGCCGGGCTCAAGTTCCGCGTCGTCGGTACGACGTTGCTGAGCGGCGGGAACGACTACATCGGCGAGGCGCTCCGCAAGGCCGGCGCGAACGTCACGGTCAGCTCGCTCGACAACGCGAACTGGACCACCGTGACGTCGGCAGGCGGCAAGGACTGGGACATCAACGTCCAGGGTGACAACAACCAGTTGGGCACGCTGACGTCCTCCCTGCTCCGGGTGATGGGTCCGGCGACCGAGGACGGCGGCCGGAACAAGATGGGCCTGGTCAACGAGGACGGCTACAGCTACGTCCAGAAGGCGATGAGTGAGGTCGACAAGTCCGCGCAGTGTGCCGCCCTGCAAAGCGCGCAGAAGTCGTTCCTCCAACGCGTCGACGCGATCCCGCTGGCTACCTTGCCGACGGCAATCATCACCAGGAGCGGTGTGGGCATCCGGAAGTTCGACGACTACATCGACCCGGCGACCGTCCGGATCACGGGCTAGGACACGTCATGACTCAGGCCGAAGTAGTTGCCGAGCGCCGGGCTGTCTCACCGTGGCTGCAATTCGCCGTACGACGGGTGATCGGGCTGATGGCGATCTTCGTCGTACTGCTGGTGGTGTCGTTCCTGATCGTCCAGTTGATCCCGGGCGATCCGGCGGCGGCGATGGCCGGGGCGAACGCGGACCTCGCCGACATCGCGCGGATCCGCCACCAGTTGGGTCTCGACCAGCCGCTGGGACAACGGTTCAGCGACTACGTCGGCGGTGTCCTCTCCGGTGACCTCGGTACATCGTTCATGTACCGCCAGCCAGTGATGACGATCATCGAGAGCCGGTTGCCGTTCACGATGACCGTCGCGTTCGGGGCGATCGCGATCGTGCTGCTGGTGGCGATCCCGCTCGGCATGCTGATCGGCGTACTGACCCAAGGTGGGCGGCGCAAGTGGCTGGACACCGGGTTCGGGTTCGTCACCGGCTTCCTCGACTCGGTGCCCGGGTACGTGATGGCAACGTTCCTCGTGGTGATGTTTGCCCTTGGCATCGGGGTGCTGCCGTTGTTCCCGCCGGCGTACACGCCGCGGTTCGGGTCGGCGTCGTTCGTGCTGCCGATCGCGGCGATCGTGATCGGACCGATCTGTACGGTCTCGCGGGTGGTCCGGCGGGAGACATCCGTTGTCCTCGGCAACGACTATCTCCGGACTGCTCGGGGCTGGCGTTTGCCGGCCTGGAAGCGGTCCGTGAAGTGGGCGCTGCCGAACCTGCTGACCAGCACGCTGACCGTGAGCGGGCTGGTGCTGACCGGGCTCATCGGCGGCGCGGTCGTGATCGAGTCCGTGTTCGCGCTACCAGGTCTCGGCAGCGGGATCATCAAGGCCATCCTCGACCGCGACTACCCGGTCATCCAGGCAATGGTCATCGTCATCGGCATGATCGCGGCGCTGATCAACCTGCTGGTCGACATCCTGCTCGGCCTGATCGACGAACGCACCCTCGGAGGGTCGCATGCGTAGGTATCGCTGGAACCCGGGGCTGCTCCTCGGCCTCGGACTCCTGGCCGTGATAGTCCTCATCGCTCTCGTCGCGCCGATCCTGCTCAAGAACGGGGCTGACGAGCTGGGTCCGCGGTTCGCTCCCCCGTCGGCAGCGCACTGGCTCGGCACAGATGCGGCCGGTCACGACGTACTGCTGCGCAGCCTGGTCGCCACCCGCCTCACGCTGCTGATGACGGCAGCGGCGACGGCCATCGCCGTGGCGCTCGGTGTACTGCTGGGCACCAGCGTCTGGTTGATGCCGCCGCGGTTGCGCGAGCTATCGCTGCGGGCGATCGATGCGCTGGTCGCGTTCCCCGGCCTGCTGCTGGCGCTGGTCGTCGCGGCGGTGCTCGGGGCGGGCGGCTCCTCCGCCGTGGTCGCGATCGGCCTGGCCGGCATTCCGTACTTCGCCCGCCTGACCGGAAACCTCGCCGCGAAGGTGTCCCAGCAGGAGTTCGTCTCGACTGCCCGGCTGCTCGGTGTCAGCCCGGTGCGGATCGCGTTCCGGCATTTGCTGCCGAACATGTCCGAGCCGCTGCTGGTGCTGTCCGCGTCGACGTTCGCCGGCACGCTCACGGCGATCTCCGCGTTGTCGTTCGTCGGCCTCGGCGTGCAGTCGCCGTCGTACGACTGGGGCAAGCTGCTCAACGAGGCGTTGCCGTCGCTGCTGGCCGACCGGCCGTTCCAGTTGGTCGGCCCGGCCGTGCTGATCATCGTGACCGGGCTCGCCGCGATCCTGATCGGCGACGGCCTCGCCGCGGCCGCGAACCCACGGTCCGCACGGCTGCCTACCGGCGGATCCGGTGTGCGCAGCCAAGGCGCATCGCGAGACGGGTACCTGGTCGATGTCCAGGACCTCGCCATCGAATGCGACGGGAAGCCGTTGGTGAAGGGGATCTCGTTCGGCATCAAACCGGGTGAGATCCTCGGCATCGTCGGCGAGAGCGGTTCCGGCAAGACGCTGACCGCGATGGCCCTCGCGCAACTCCTGCCGGACGGCCTCGAGTCGAGTGCGACCCGGATGACGCTCGGCGACCTGGACCTGCTCGGACCGATCCCACCCGCCCTGATGGCGGAGACGGTCGGCCTCGTCTACCAGGATCCCGGTACGACGTTCAACCCCGCGCTCCGGATGGGCACCCAGCTCACCGAAGTACTGCGGACGCACCGGCGCCTGGGCGCATCCGCCGCTAAGGGCCGCATCCTCGACGCACTTCGCGCCGTGCGTATGTCGAAGCCGGAACGCCGGATGAACCAGCACCCGCACGAGCTCTCCGGCGGGATGCGGCAGCGGGCGATGATCGCGGCCGCGGTCGCGACCGAGCCACGGCTCATCATCGCCGACGAACCCACGACTGCGCTCGACGTCACCGTCCAGGCCGAGATCCTGCGCGAGCTCAACCGCCTGAACCGCGACCTCGGTACGTCGATCATGGTCATCTCGCACGACATCGGCGTGGTCCGGGCACTCTGCGGCCGGGTGATCGTGATGTATCAGGGCGAGGTCGTCGAGGAGCTCGACGCCGACCGGCTCACCGTCGCAGAGGCCCGGCATCCGTATACCAAGCGGCTCCTCGAGGCGACCCCTGAACTCACCCTGGAGGCCACTCATGGCTGACAACACCGCCGCGATCCAGATCCGGGAGCTCGAGGTGAGCTACGGCTGGGGCCGCAGTACAACGCGAGTCCTGCACGGCATCACCCTCGACGTTGCCCAAGGCAACACGGTCGCCGTCGTCGGCGAGTCCGGCTCGGGCAAGTCCACGCTCGCCAAGGCGCTCGTCGGCTCGGTTCGCCCGTCGGCAGGCAGCGTGACGATCGGCGGCCTCGACGTCACCACGACCCGCGGCGCACGTCGTACGGCGATGCGACGTAAGGTCCAGCTGATCCCGCAGGATCCGTACTCCTCGCTCGATCCGCGGCGCACGATCGGCGAGGCGCTCGCGGAGGCGGTGGACCCGCAGCGCGCGAAGGTCAGGCGGCACGCGGACGACATCGTGCACTGGCTCGAAACGGTCCGGATGCCGGCTGACACGCTGCACCGGTATCCGCATGAGCTCTCCGGCGGGCAGCGGCAGCGGGTCGCGATCGCCCGTGGTCTGATCGTCCGGCCGGAGGTCGTGATCGCCGACGAGATCACGTCCGCGCTCGACGTCTCGGTCCAGGCGGAGATCCTCGGCCTGATCGCCAAGCTCCGCGTCGAGCTCGGGCTGACGATGCTGTTCATCTCCCACAACCTGGCCGTCGTACGGCGGGTCAGCGACGAGGTCGTCGTGCTCTACCAAGGAGAGGTCGTCGAGCACGGCCCGGCCGCGCAGGTGTACGGCGACCCGCAGCACGAGTACACGCGGACGCTGCTGAACGCGGTCCCCGGTGCACCGGGATTCGACATCGAACCACGTCAGCGGGAGGCCGCATGAGACTCGTCAACGCCGACATCATCGACGGCACCGGTGCGGCCCCGATCCGCAACGGCGTACTCGACGTCACCCCGGACGGCCGGATCGGCTACGTCGGTACGGCGGCCGCGGCGCCACCGATCGCGATCGGGACCGAGGTGCGTGATCTCAGTGGGATGACGCTGCTGCCCGGGTTCATCGACTGTCATGTGCATCTGGGGTTCAGCCTGGCTGAGGGTCCGTTCCATGTCGTGCAGAACGATCCAGCGCTGGTGGTGCTGGAGTCGGCTGCGCGCATCCGGGCGACGCTCGACGCGGGTGTGACGACTGCCCGGGACCTTGGCGGCTTGACGCTCGGGTTCAGGGAGGCGATCGAGCGCGGGTTGATCGCCGGGCCGCGGCTGCAACTCGCCGTACGTCCGATCAGCCACACGGCCGGGCATGGGGACATGCATCTACACGGCGGTCACGTCGTACACACGCTGCCGGGCATGATGGAGCTGGCCGACACGATTGACGAGGTCCGGGTGGCGACTCGGCGCGTGCTCCGCGACGGGGCCGATCTGGTGAAGATCTGCACGACGGGTGGGATGGGCAGTCGGCACGACCAGCCGGACGACGAAGGGCTGCGTCTCGATGAGGTCCGGGCGATCGTGGACGAACTCGACCGGCACGGCGGGCGACCGGTGGCCGCGCATGCGCAGGGACGCAAGGGCATCCTGACCGCGTTGCGGGGTGGGGTCGCGAGTGTCGAGCACGGGTACGGCATCGACGACGAGGGCCTCGATCTGCTCGGTGAGCGCGGGACGTTCCTGGTGCCGACGCTGTCGACGGTGTTCGCGATCGACCAGGCGACAATGCAGCCGTACCACTACGCCAAGAAGGTGAAGTGGTCGGAGATCACCAAGCAGAACATCGGGAACGCGATCGCCCGTGGCGCGAAGATCGCGCTCGGTACCGACGCCGGGGTCTGCCCGCACGGGGAGAATCTGCGCGAGCTCGATCACTTGGTCCAGCTCGGCATGTCGCCGATGGACGCGATCGGTGCCGGCACCCGGGTCGCGGCGGAGCTGCTCGGCCTCGCTGACCAGGTCGGGGCGTTGAGGCCGGGGCTGATCGCCGACGTCGTCGCTACCGACGCCGATCCGCTCCGCGAGATCAAGGCGCTGGGCGATCCGACCCGGATCCGGCTCGTCGTCGCCGGCGGCACGGTGGTCAAGGACCTGACGGAGCGGTTCGCCTAGCGGACCGAGTTTGCTGTGGCCGTGATCGGCAGCTGCGTACTATCCGGCTGGCCGCCCGGTCGACTTCTCATCGAAGGGGTCTCACTGTGAAATTCTCTGTCTTCACTGCCTCCACTCCGACCTGGACGCCCGAAGAGGCCGTCCAGAACCTGGCCAAACAGGGCTGGGACGGGATCGAGTGGGGCTTGATCGACAGTCCACCGGCGGACACACCCGGCTTCTGGGAGGGCAACCTTTCGCACCTGCCGCTGACGGGTATCGAGGAGAACGTCGACCGGTTCCGCGAGCTGACGGCGTCGGCCGGCCTGGAGATCTCGGCCATCGGCGGGTACTCGGATGCCAGTCCGGAGAATCTCGATAAGATCGAGCGGCTGCTGGCCGTCACTGCGGCGCTCGGTGCGCGCCAGGTGCGGGTTAACTCTCCGATGCTGACCACCGGTGAGTCGTATCCGGCGCTGATGACCGAGACCCGCAAGCACTACGCATGGATCGCCGAGCGGGCGGCCGAGCACGGCGTGAAGGCGCTCGTGGAGACGCATCACCGGCTGCTGACGGCTTCCGGTTCGGCTGCGCTGCGACTCCTCGACGGACTGGATCCGCGGCATGTGGGAGTGATTCACGACCTCGGCAACACCGTGATCGAGGGTCAGGAGGACTACCTCGGCGTGTTCCAGATGCTGGGTGACTACCTCGCCCACATCCACGTGAAGAACGCCGTGTGGGAACCGTTGGAGGGCCTCGATCCGGAAGGCGCGACCGTGTTCGGCCACCACTGGACGCCGCTTCGTAATGGGCAGGCGAGCGTCTTCGCGTACTTCGCTGCTCTGCGGCTGGTCGGATACAACGGCTGGGTCACGGTCGAGGACTTCAGCCAGGAGCTGCCGCTGGAGGAGCGCACCCTCGACAACCTCACCTATCTGAAGGCGGTCGAGCAGCGCGTCTCGACCGTGCCGTCGGACGAACTGCGGGTCGACGAACGGACGTCACGGATGAACCGCATCCTCAAGCAGTGATTCCCGCGATCCCGGACCTGGAGGTTGAGAACATCGTGACAGAACAGAACATCACCGCTCTGATCGTCGGCTGCGGCATCATTGGCAAGCACCACGGCGTCGTATTGACCAGGCATCCGTCGTTCACCGTGACGGCGGTGACTGATCCCGATCCGGCGATGGTCGAGTCGGCATCTGCGGCGATCGTTGGTGCGGGAGGCGCGGCGCCGGCGACGTACTCCAGTGTTGCTGAGGCCCTGGAGGCTCGCGTCGCTGACCTTGTGGTGATCTGCACGCCGAGTGGGTTGCATGTTGAGCAGGCGCTGGCGGCGCTCGAGTACGACGTACATCTGGTGATCGAGAAGCCTCTTAGCGTGAGCGTGGCGCAGGGTCGGGAGCTGATCGACGCCGCCGAGCGCGCGACGTCACAGGGTCGGTGCGTGACGGTTATCAGCCAGCATCGGTTCGATCCTGCGACTGTGGCTGTCCGCGAGGCGATTGAGGGCGGATCGTTCGGTCAGTTGACCTCGGCGGCCGCGGTCATGTCCATGTATCGCAGTCAGCAGTACTACGACCAAGGTGCGTGGCGTGGCACCTGGGCGTTGGATGGTGGCGGGGCCGCGATGAATCAAGGCGTGCACACCGTCGATCTGCTCCGCTCTTTCCTCGGGCGGCCCGAGGAGATCTCCGCCTATACGGCGCAGCTCGGGCATGAGCGGATCGAGATCGAGGACCTCGCCACGGCGACGATCCGGTTCGAGTCTGGTGCGCTGGCGACTGTGCTGTGTACGACGGCCGGCTACCCGGGTCTTCCCGTCCGGGTCCATGTTCATGGCTTACGTGGGTCTGCGGTCATCGACGACTCACGGCTCGAGTTCTTCCACGCGGGGGATCCGGAGAGCGGGCAGGCCCCGAACCAGGCTGCTGAACGCGTCGAGGTGGGAGAGCTGCGGTCAAGTCCGCCGGCCGAGGACTTCTTCGTCACCGGGCATCTGCGTCAGTACGACGATATTGCCGACGCCATCACCAACAAGCGCCCGCCTGTCGTGACGGTCAACGAGGCGTTGCTGTCGTTGGCGCTGGTGCGGGCGATCTATCTGTCGGCGACGCTCGGTGCGCCGGTGCGGTTCGACGACGTACTCGATGGCAAGTTCGACGAGTCCGCGGAGGCTGCCGTCGCTGCCATCGGCGGAGCGATTTGACGCACCGGTGACCCCGAGAGAGCAGCCGGCCTCGTTCCACGAGCTCGTCGCCCGGCGAGCCGAGACCAGACCGGACGACGAACTCGTCCGGCTGGTCGGGGCGCCCGGCTGGACCGCCGCAGCCCTCTGGGAACGCGCGCTAGACATCGCCGGTGCTCTGTCCCGCCACGTCGCCCCAGGCGACGCCGTCGCGACCTGCCTTCCAGCTGGCCCGGAGGCGATTGCGCTGACAACCGCGCTCTCGGCTCTCGGTGCCGTCGAACTGCCGCTCACTCCGGATGTGCACGAGACCTGGACCGCAAGCTTGCTCCAGGCAACTAACTGCACCACGATCATCACCGCGGACACCGGCCCCACCACCGTTCGCCGAACGGCCGCAGGCCTGCCGGCAGCCGGTCACGCGGCGCAACGTGACCGTGCAGCTGATGCGGCGGCGCGCGTTGGCAGTGCAGTTGATGCGGCGGCGCGCGTTGGCAGTGCAGTTGGTGGGGCGGCGCGCGTTGGCAGTGCAGTTGGTGGGGCGGCGCGCGTTGGCAGTGCAGTTGGTGGGGCGGCGCGCGTTGGCAGTGCAGTTGGTGGGCCGGTGCGCGGTGGCGCGGTGTTGTTGGACGAGCTGATTGCTGATGGGCGGCGGGTATCGCCGCGCAAGAGTGCGCCTGCTGATCCGGCCGCCGTGATGACTACGTCGGGGACGACTGGGCGGGTTAAGGGGGCTCTGCTGCCGGTGGGGGCTGGGCCGGGGCAGGCGGTGCGGGTTCAGCGGGCTATGCAGTATGACGAGTCGGACGTGCTTTACAGCTTCTTCTCGTGGCAGCACATCAACGCTCGCCATGCGGCCTTTCTGCCGGCTGTGTTGTCCGGCGCTCGGCTGGTGATCGGGCCCCGGTTCTCGGCGTCGAGGTTCCTCGAGACGGTTCGGGCCGAGGGCGTCACCGCCTTCAACTTCATGGGCGCGGTCTGCGCACTCCTGCTCCGCCAGCCACCGACTGACCGCGACCGGGATCATCTCGTCCGACGCGCGTACGGCGGCCCCGCGCCGGAATACCTGTTCCACGCGATGCGGGACCGCTTCGGCATCGAGCTGCTCCAGGCGTACGCCTGCACGGAGCTAGGCGACGTGGCAACTACGTCGAGCGGACACGTACGCCCAGGAGCCGCCGGACGGATTGTCCCCGAATACAACACTAGGATTGTCAACAATCTGGATGTGGACGTTGCTGCCGGTGAGATCGGCGAGCTGATTGTCCGTCCCGAGCAGCCCGATCTGACCTTCACCACCTACGTGGGCGATCCGGCGGCGGCCGACCGTGCCTGGCGCGGCGGCTGGTTCCACACCGGTGATCAGGTGCGGCTGGAAGACGGCTGGCTGTACTTCGAGGGCCGCAGCGCTGACGTCGTACGCCGGCGTGGCATCAACATCTCCCCCGACGCCGTGGAGCAGGCGATCGCGAGCATGCCCGGCGTCGCCGAGGTCGCCGTCGTCGGTGTGCCGTCCGAGCTAACCGAGGACGAGGTGCTCGCCGTCGTCGTGCCGCTGCCCAGTGCCGTCCTCCAGCCGGCCGAGGTACGTCGGCATTGCGTCGGCAGGCTGCCCCGCCATGCGCTCCCCCGTTTCGTGAGCATCGAGCACTCGCTTCCGTGCAACGCCAATCTGAAGGTGTCCAGGAACGAGCTCCGCGCTCGCGGCGTACCGCCGAATACCTGGGATGCCGAATCGGAGAACCCATGAGCCGTCTACGTGTCCTCGACCTGACCGACGAACTCGCCCGGGTCGCCGGCCGGTTGTTCGTCGGCATGGGCGCCGACGTGATCCGGATCGAGCGCGACCGAACGACCGACCGCGGAGATCGCTTGCACTGGCACGCGGGTCAACGAATCCTGCACCTTCCGGCCGAGGCCGAGCCCGACACCCTGCCCGCCACTCAGCGCGACACCCGGCCCGACACCCGGCCCGACGGTCAGCTCGACGGTCAGCCCAATGGTCAGCGCGACACCCAGCGCGACACCCAGCGCGACACCCAGCGCGACGGTCAGCTCGATGCCGTGCTGGATCGGTTGCTGCCCGAGGCGGATGTGGTCCTCGAGTCCGGCTCGCTCGATCAACTTCGGACGCTGAAGCGGCGCGGTCCGGCCTGGCAGCACGTCGTACATGTGGTTGTCACGCCGTTCGGGACGTGGGGACCGCGCAAGTCGTGGCGGGCCGACGATGTGGTGGCGACGGCAGCGGGCGGGATGGCGTGGCTGGGAGGTACACCCGGTGAGGCTCCTACGCCGCCACCGCGGGAGCAGGCTGGCCAGTTGGCGGGTACGCATGCCGCGATCGCCGCGATGCTCGCATTGATCGCCAGGCAGCGGACCGGAGCGGGCCAGCTCGCGGAGCTTTCCGTGCAGGAGGTTGTCGCCGCGACGCTGGAGACCGGTGCGATCTCGTGGATCCACGGCGGGACGATCCCGGGACGGACCTCCGGTGTGTACGGCCATGTCGCGCATCGCGTCTTCGCGGCGAAGGACGGGCACGTAGCTGGCGGGTACTCGGGACCGAACCGGATGTGGGACGACCTGCTGGCGTGGATGAACGAGTCCGGCGAAGCGGCCGACCTGACCGAGGAACGCTGGCAGGAACCCGCCTATCGCTGGCAACACCGCCCGTACGTCGACGAGGTGGTCGGTGCCTTCGTCGCCCGTCGCACGACCGACGAGATCGCGGCAGGCGGACGATCCCGAGGGTTGCCCTGGGCAACAGTCGCCGCACCGGCCGCCGTGCTGACGAACCCACAGCTGCTGGACCGCCAATTCTTCCTCGACATCGACACCTCCGACGGCGCCGTCCGCGACGTCGGCTTCCCCTTCAGGTCTCCTCAAACGCCCGCACGACTTCGCGAACCTGAAGACGTCGACACGACAGTCGCATGGCTGGACAGCAAGCATGAGCAGCCGCCACCACGTCGCCTGTCGACCCACGGCACGGCTCTGGAGGGCAAGCATGAGCAGCTGCCAGCAGGTCGTACGTCGACCCGCGGCGCGGCTCTCGACGGCACGGATGAGCAGCTGCCAGCACGTCGCATGTCGACCCGCAGCGTGGCTCTGGACGGCACGCATGAGCAGCTGCCAGCACGTCGTGCGTCGACGCGCGGCGCGGCTCTGGGCGGCGTACGGGTTCTTGACCTCACCTGGGTGCTGGCGGGGCCTTATGCAACGAAGATGCTGGCAGAGCACGGGGCGGACATCGTCAAGATCGAGTCGAAGCATCGGCAGGATCCGACTCGGTTCGCGCCGTCGATGCGATTGCGGCCGGAGGCGACGTACGACGACAGCGGCTACTTCCTCAACTTCAACCGCAACAAACGCAGCCTCGCGCTGAACCTGCGCACGCCGGAAGGCCAGGAGCTGCTGCGAGAGCTGGCAGCAACCGTCGACGTGGTGATCGAGAACTTCAGTCCCGGTGTCCTGGACCGCTGGGGACTCGGCTACCCGGACCTGCAGAAGCTCAACCCGAGCGTCGTACTGGTGTCGATGGCCGGCGTGGGGCAGACCGGTCCCTGGCGTCGCGCGGTGACGTTCGCGGACACCCTGGCCGCGATGTCCGGCCTCACCTACGAGACCGGAAATCCACCGCAGGGCTTGACCTTCGGACTCGGCGACATGGTCGCCGCGAACGCCGCGAGCCTCGCCACCCTCGATCTCCTCCATCAAGGAGTCGGCGGCCACGTCGACCTCTCCCAACTGGAAGCGATGGCAGCCCACCTGGGCCCAGCTGTGCTGGATCAAACACCAGCACACTCGCGCATTCTGCCGACGGCGGGCGACGACCGATGGATCGCGATTGCAGCAACAGACGACGTCTTGGCCGCAGCGCTCAGGGCGACACCGGCCGACCTTGCCAGGTTGATCTCCGAGCAGGACGCCGACACTCTCGCCGAGAATCTCCAGGCGCAAGGCATCCCCGCCTACCCCGTCCGTGACGGACGCGACCTCGTCGAGTGGGACGAGCAACTTGCTTCCGGCAACTTCTACCAGCAGCTCGATCACCCGGTCGCCGGTCAGGTCCTGCACGAGGGCCTCACAGCCCATCTCCGCAGCACACCCGGCGGCCTCTGGGATCCCGCACCACTTCTCGGTCAACATACCGACGAGCTCCTCACCGAACTCCTCGACCTCTCCCCTACCCGCCTCGCCGACCTCCACAACGAAGGAGTCCTCGAATGACAGACGGATTCCAGCTCCGGTACGACGGTCCGATCGCCACGCTCGCCATCGACAACGGGCCGGTCAACACCGTCGACCCGGACCTCATCGAGAACCTCATCAAGACTCTCCCATCCCTGACCGAGGATCCGGCGGTCCGGTGCATCGTTGTCCGCGGCAAGGGCAAGGTGTTCGTGGGTGGCGCCGACATCACCGTGATGCGCCGGCTCGAACCAGCGACGTACCGAGCCATGCGCCGCTGGGTCGAGGTCGAGCGAGCCCTCGAGCTTGCGCCGAAGCCGGTTGTTGCCGCGCTCAACGGTCACGCCCTCGGCGGTGGTGCCGAACTCGCCCTCGCGTGCGATCTGCGCATCCTCCACGCCCGCGCGACGTTCGGCTTCCCAGAGACCGGGCTCGGCATCTTCCCCGGCGCCGGCGGCTCCCAGCGGCTGCCCCGCCTGGTCGGACCGCACCGAGCGAAGCGTCTGATCATGGACGGCACCCGCCTCACCGCCGAACAAGCCCTCGACGCCGGTCTGGTCGATCTCGTTGCCAGCGACAACTTCGATGAGGTTGTCGCTCGCGAGGCGGCCCGGCTCGCCGCATTGCCGACGGCAACGGTCGGTCTCGTCAAGCAGGTCATCGATCGCGGCTGGGGGCTTCCGATCGACGAGGCGATGGCGGTCGAGGAAGAGTTCGTCCTGCGCAACCTCCAGCTCGAAGACGCCGCCGAAGGCCTCCAAGCGTTCCTCGACAAGCGGCCGCCGTCCTTCACCGGTCGCTAGTTGATCTGCCCCGTCGCCGCGACCTTCCGGATCACCTCGGCCAGCGCGGCAGCGTACTTCGTGGTGTCGGCCCGGAACGTCGGCGCAGTGATGGAGAGTGCCCCGAGCAACAATCCGCTGCTGCCGAAGATCGGAACCGCCACCGAGCAGTACCCGATAGCTGTCTCCTCCAGCTCGATCGCGTGACCGGAGGCTCGGATCTTGCGGATCTGCTCGCGGAGCATCCCGGGCAAGGTGACCGTCGACGGTGTCAGGCGCTCCAGCGGACGAGCGAGCACTTCGTCCAGCAGGGTCGGGGCCGAATAAGCCAGCAACACCTTGCCCGTGGCGGTGCAGTGCAGCGGCATCCGGCCGGCGATCCGCGACGGTTTGGTTGCCTGCGACGTGGCAGCGATCTTCTCGATATACATGATCTCGAGCCCGTCCCGGACCACCAGGTGCACGGTCTCCTTGGTGGCGTGGTGCAGGTTCTCCATGAACGGCCGGACGGCGTCGCGCAGTACCCGGAACCGCGGCACCCGCGCGCCCAGCTCGAACGCGCGCATCCCGAGCCGGTATTCCGCGCCAGACCGCTCGAGCATCCCCCACTCGAGCAGCTCCTGGGACAGCCGATGCACAGACGCCTTCGAGATCCCGGTACGGCGGGACAGTTCGGACAGCGAGAGGTCGGTGTCGTCGAGCTGGAAGGCCTCCAGGATCAGCCGGGTCTTGCCCAGCACGCTGTTGGCCCCCTCACCGAGGCCTTCGCCGTACCGGCGCGGGCTCACCTCTTCCACAAGCGAACAGTACGCATTCCTCAGTTGATTTGGTGGGTCAAAGCAACTTTCCGGCTCACGTCGCTGAGGGCCGCGGCGTACTTCGCGCAGTCCGCCCGGAAGGTCGGGGCGGTGATCGAGAGGGCGCCCAGGAGCAGGCCGCTGCTTCCGAACAGCGGTACGGCGACCGAGCAGTAGCCGATCACGGTCTCTTCCGACTCCACTGAGTGACCGGTCATGCGGATCTTGCGGACCTGGTCCTTCAACGCGCCGGGCATGATCATCGTGGACGGCGTCAGACGTTCGAGCGGCCGCGCGAGTACGTCGTCGAGCAGCGTCGGAGGCGAGTACGCGAGCAAGACCTTGCCGGTCGCCGTACAGTGCAGCGGCATCCGTCCGGCGATCCGGGACGGCCGCGCCGCCTGCGGTCCGCCGGCGATCTTCTCCAGATAGAGCACCTCCAGGCCGTCGAGCACCGCCAGGTGGACGGCCTCTTTCACGGAGTGATGCAGGTTCTCCATGTGCCGCCGGAGCTCGTCGCGCAGTACCCGGAACCGCGGCACGCGCGAGCCCAGCTCGAACGCGCGCATCCCGAGCCGGTACTCCGCCCCGGACCGCTCGAGCATCCCCCACTCCAGCAGCTCCTGGGACAACCGATGCACGGACGCCTTCGAGATCCCGGTCCGCCGAGACAGCTCCGACAGCGACAGATCGAGCTCATCGATCTCGAACGCCTCGAGGATCAGCCGGGCCTTGCCCAGCACGCTGTTCGCCCCGCCCCCGAGACCATCGCCGTACGGGCGTGCGCGCGGAACGTCCATGTCACTCCTTCCATGTCACTGCCTTCCGACGAGCAGCACGGTCCGAACCAGAATCTCGACCAGCCGACGCATCTCGCGCAGGTCGACGAGGTTCATCCCGGCCGTGAAATCAACCGGGTCCCCAGCCGGAGTCGTCGCGACCTTCGGCATCCCTACCCGCGCGGTCGGTACGCCGCGCATGCGCAGGATGTTCGCGTCCGTCGCGCCGCTGTTGGCCATGATCGGCACGTGCCGCTCTCCCGCGACGGCCTCCCACGCCGCGACGGTTGCGCGCACGATCGGCGCATCCGGCGGGGTGTGTGAGGCGGGTACGGCGGCGACTTGCCGGACCTCGAGATCGGCGCCCAGCTTCTCGCCCAGGCGTCGTACCTCCGTCCGCAGTTCGCGCGTGACGCCGGCCGGTGTTTGGGCAGTGGTGATCCGCAGGTCGAGGCGCAACCGGACGAGCGCCGGCGTCGAGGCCGCGAGTCGGTCCGCGCCGCCGGTGATCGACGAGACGATACCTTGCGGGCGCATGGTCCCGAGTTCGTTTCGCAGGGCGTACTGCTCTAGCCACGACTCGAGATAGCAGGCCACCTCGCCCGCGAGCGAGACGGCGTTGCGGTAGGGCAGTCGGTGACGGCTTCCGGCGTAGGTGTGGATGCCGGGGACGAGTACGTCGAGCCAGACCAGGCCGACCTCTTCGTGCGAGACGGTCCAGCCTGGCTTGGCGATCACTGCCTGGTCGGTGGTGTATCCGCGTTCGAGCAGGAAGGTGGCTCCGACGCCGTGACCGGTATTCTGCCTGACTCCGTTGATGGCGAAGCTCGGCATCCCGCCTGCTCCGAACCCGCCGACAACGTCGCCTGGCAGCTCGACACCAGATGCGGCCAACGCCTGCAATGCGACCAGAACGCACGCCGCGTGACCTTTCGGATTGCCGGCGCCCAAGCCCTGGACCAGGTCCCCGTGCACCGATGCACGCGGCAGCATGTCCGGCCGCATCACGGGGGCCGCAGACGGTACGTCGTACGCCGGGTCGCCGGTCGTGAACGTGTCGAGCGGCGCATATAGCAGCGTGGACGGACCATCGCCGCCAGGGATCGTGCCGACCGCGTTGGCCTGCTGCTCGTCGATTGTCTGCAATTGTGCAGCGACACCGTGCGCAATCAGATTGTCAACAATCCACGTCGCGATCGGCCGCTCGCCGCCGGTCGGGCTCGGGATGTCGACGACCCCACAGACAGCGTCGGCGAGTTGGTCGCGCGTGACGTGCCGCATCACCCGCTCCACCGCCTGCTCGGTTGTCATCGTCAGGTTCCTGGCAGAAGGACGGCGCGGCCGCGCAATCCGCCGGTTGCCAGTAGTTGAAGGGCCTTGGCGGCGTCCGCCAGCGGGAAGGACTGGACCTCGAGCGTCAGCTCGCCCTTCGCGAGCAGCTCCGCGAGGAGCGGCGCGTACTCAAGTGCCGCAGCGTCTCGCCGGATCATGTTGACCGGCAGCAGCGCCACATCGTCGAGCAACCAGGCCGGCAGATCCAGGCCGAGCCCAGTGCCGGCGACGTACCCGATGATCACCGCGCGCCCGCCCGGTCGGACCCAGCGCGATCGCTCGGCCACCCCTTGGCCGCCGAGCGTGTCGACCAGCAGCGTCGCCGGCCGCTCACGCTGCAACTCGGCTGCACGCTCCTCGTCATCCAGCCGGACAGCCTCGACACCTGCAGGCACCGAGTCGAGCTGCCCGGCCCCGACGAGTCCGATCACCGTGCACCCAGCCCGGACCGCGAGCTGCGCAACCATCGAGCCAACAGCACCAGCCGCGCCCGCCACAACAACGACCTCGTCCTCAACAGAACCGAACCAGCTGCCGAGCCGCCCGATGTCGTGCAAAGCGACGTATGCCGTGGTCGTCGGCACGAAGTACGTCGCGCCGACCTCAGGCGGAAGGTCAGCGGGAATCGGCGTCGCCCCCTTCCGCGTCGACACATACTCGGCCCATGTCCCATTGCGAACCAGACCGAGCCCACCGCCCCGCAGCGCCACCCGCGTGCCAGGCTCGTGGACATCGGACGAGACGACCGTCCCGCAGCCCTCGACTCCGCCGACATACGGCAGCTGCGGCTTGAGGTCGAAGTTGCCTCCAGCAACGGTATGGTCGAGGTGAGCCACCGCGGCCGCCTCGACGCGGACGAGCGTCTCGCCTGCCTTCGGCATCGGCACCGGCACGTCCTCGATCACCGGGGCTTCGCCCCACCCGTGAATCCGGACCGCACGCATGCTGTTCATGCCGGGTGCTTCGCGAGGAACTCGAGGCTGAGTTCGTTGTACCGGGCGGCCTGCTCGTGCTGCGGCCAGTGACCGCATTCGTCGAAGATCACCAGCTCCGAACCAGCGATCGCCTCGTGCATGTGATTCGCCTCCGGCACCTCGCCGAACGGGTTGTTGCGACCCCACACCACCAGCGTCGGGACCGTGATCTGAGCCAGGTGCTCGGGACGCAGTACGTTGCGCAGCCGCACCTCCATGTTCTGCAGACACAGCAGATTGTCGATGTTCTCCACGAAGTCGGGCTGGTGGTAGATCGCATGCCGAACCGCGACCAGCTCCTCGGTCGCGTCGACCGGATCCGCCATCAGCAACCGAAGCCGCGCCCGGGTCAGCTCGACGTCATCACGAGACACTGCCTCGCGGGTGCTGGTTCGGATCCGCTCCATCACCTGCGGGTTCGCAACGGTCCCGCCCGCACACAGCAACTGCAGCGACGCGATCCGATCCGGTACGTCGATCGCCGCGCGGGCGCCGACCCAACCGCCGAGCGACTCCCCGACGATGTGCGCCGATTCGATGCCGACAGCATCCATGTAGGCGAGCAGATGGTCGCGGTACCGCGGGATCTCGTACGGGTAGTCCGGCTTGGCCGTGTACCCGTGGCCGAGCATGTCGATCGCGTGGCAGTTGTACCGCGAGGCATGCGCACCGAGGTTGCGGGTGAAGGCCTCCAGGTGACCGCTCGTACCGTGCAGGAAGATCACGGGCTCGCCGGAGCCGGCCTGCAGCGACCGCGTCAGCACACCACCCGCGTCGACGGTCGTCAGCCGGAACTCGGTGCCGGTCAGCTCGGTCCAGATGGTCTCAGCAAGCGTCATATCAGTTCCTCCAGTGGTCAGCGGTGCTGGTTGATCCGGTGGATCTGGGTGTTGCTGCGGGCAAGCAGTTTGCGCAGTACGACAACCAGGGCCGGTACCGCCAGAAGCGCGAGAATCTTCCTCATGGTTCTCCTACGGAACGCAGGAAGCCCTCGACGACCGCGTGGTACGCAGCCGGCCGCTCCTCCTGCAGGTGGTGGGACACGTGATCCATCACGTGCAGGTTTCCGCGCGGCAGCATCCGCGACAGCATCAGCGGGTAGTCCGGAGTGAGGAAGGCGTCTTCGCGTCCCCACATGAACAGTGCGGGCGCCTCGATCAGGCCGAGTTCGTTGGTGAGGTCCTGCCAGTCACCGCGCGGTGAGTCCGACATCGCGGCCAGCTCCCGCTCCTCCGGGTCCAGGCTCTGCTGGTACCGCAGGTCGATCGTCTCCTCGGGCAGCTGGTCGGCGTCGTACCACTCGAGACGGGTGATCAGGGCACGCATCTTGTCCCGGGTCGGGCCGTCGCCGCCGTAGTAGATGTCACGGGCAGCACGGCCCCGATGGCCTCGCTCCGGCAGCGGAGCGAGCGGTCCGTAGAAGACCGGCATGCTGCCCGTGATGACAAGGGAACGGACCCGCTCGGGGTACTTCGCGGCCAGGCAGAGCGCGATCGTGCCGCCCCAGGAGTTGCAGATGAAGTCCGCGGCAGCGATGCCCAACGCGTCCATCAGCGCCACGGTCTTCGCGGCGTGGAAGTCCCACATCGGCCCGGTGATCCGGCACTTGTCCGATTTGCCGTATTGCAGAATGTCGACGATCAAACAATGCCGATCGACGGCGAAGTACGGAGCTACCGGGCCGAAGTCGCTCCAACCAGTGCAGCCTGGGCCGCCGCCGTGCAGGAAGATCGTGTCCGGCCCGGCGCCCAGTTCGTGGAAGTGGTACGTGACCCCGTCGGCCTTGGTGAACTTGCTGGCCGGCATCGGTCCGGCTGCCGGCGCGCTCATCGCCGTACCTCCGCGGGATCGATGACGGCGACGCCCATACCGGTGAGCCATTCAGGCATCGGTGCATAAGCAAGCCGCTGCCCTGGCGCGAAGCCGAGCGCGGCCGCCATCACCAGCCACGTGCGCAGCTCCTGACCGCCGTTCCCGGCGACCGCTTCCAGGTCCGCGGACGTCATCGACGCATACCCGCGCAACGACCCCTTGTCCAGGTCGTCGAGGAACGCCTCGTCGAACGACGAGAAGATCGTCGGCTGAGCGGCCACGATGATCTCGCGGCGGCGCTTGTCGTACCGCTCCCACTCACCCCGACCGTTCAGCCACGCCTCGACCAGGAACGCCTCGTCCTCCCCGGACGGATCGGTCCAGTCGCTCGGCCACGGCAGCTGATGCGACAAACCACCGGAAGCGATCACCACCACCCGCTTGTCCCCCGGCACCCCCGCCAGCTTCTCCCCCAGTTCGACGCAGCGCGCCACCGTCGGCAGCGGCTGCGCGAACACGTTGACCACCAGCGGCACCACCGGTACGTCGACACCGTCGAGCAGGTACTGGATCGCGTGCGACTGACCGTGATCGATCTGGAGCCGCGCCGAGATCGCGACCTCGCTCCCCGACTCGACCAGGTGAGTCGCCAGCGTCTGCGCGAACACCGGATCGGTCTTCTGCGGACCCTTCGGCGTCCCGGACTCGCCGGCCGCGATCACCTCGCCGACCCCGACCGTGAACGACGGGATCAGGTCGAGCCAGAACCCGCGGAAGTGGTTCGACCCGACGATCACCACCACGTCCGGGTCCAAAGAGGCGATACGATCCCGCGCCGTACCAAGAGCATCCCGGAAGGCCGAGGCGCGGTCGGTGTGCACGACCTTGTCCCAGTGCGTGTTCATCAAGGTCGAGTGCGACGCCCCGACGCCGAGCACGATCTCAGTCATCGGCGAGCTCGATTCCTTCGGCGCGCAACCGGTCGAGGCGATCCTCGGTCGTGTCCTCGGCGAGCTTGCGCCACTGCAGCAACGAGTCGTCGGGACGGTAGAGCTTCTCCGGCGGCGCGTCGGTGACCTCGACCATCCACTTGTCCTGCCCGGAGAACTGCCCGTGGAACAACCACCGGACCGCACCGAGGTACTTCGCGTAGAACGGCAGCGTCTTGAGGCCCTTCTTGAAATCCGCGAGTACGCCGACGTAAAGGTGGTTGCCCTCGTCAACAGGTACGTAGAACTCGTAGTGGATGAAGGTCGGATACGCGATCCGCAGTACGCCGGGCATGCTGACCGACGCGAAACCGGGGAACTCCTGCGCCGCGATCGTCGGATTGACCTCACGATGCGTCGAGGTGTTGCCGATGTTCTTCGTCTCCTTCGGCGGCCGCAGCTTGTACCAGGCCGTCCCGCTCCAGCGACCGAGCCCCGGGAAGTTAGCCTCCCAGAACTGTTCCTGCTGCACCCGATAGATCCAGCGGCCGCGCTTGACGATCCGGGTCGTGTTCCACACCGGCATCGGCTTGAACAGCCGCCACAACGCGGTCCGGTGCAGGTACTTCGCGTGCCCCTCGTCGTACCCGTTCTCGCAGGCGAATCGCCAGTTGCCTTCCCGCGGCTGGATCCGCGCGCCCAGCACGGCCGGGTTGGCGACCAGCTCCTCCGGCAACTGCTCGTCGATCGGGTGCGGCTTCTCGCCGTCGCCGACGTACACCCAGACCATGCCGAGCCGCTCCTCGACGTCGTACGTCGGCTGCGTCACCTTCCCGCAGATCGGCGACTGCGGCCCGTCGGTGATCGCGGCCTTGAGGTCGCCGGTCTCCAGATCGAAGGTCCAGCCGTGGTAAACGCACGACAGCGTGCCCGGAAACTGCTTGCTGCCGTAGCTCAGCGGCACTCCGCGGTGCGGGCACCGGTCTTTCATCCCGAACACCTTGCCGTTGTCGCGGATGACGAACAGCCGCTCGCCGAGCAGCGTCACCTGACGCGGCGTCTCGCCGACCTGCGAGGAGAAGCAGACCGGGTACCAGTAGCCGCGGAAACCGACCTTCGCGGCCTGGTAGTGCGGCCAGCTCGACCAGTCCTGACGGCCGGGTAGCCGGCCGGCGCGATGCTTGCGCGCAGGCCTTTTCTCAACGGTGTCAGTCACGTCAGCTCCACTGGTCGTCGTGATCGGTGCAGCGAGCACACCACCGAGCGCCGAAGCGGCCAACAAGTTCGGTTCGTCTGACGGAACACCCCACGTCTGGGCAGGCAACTTTCACGCCCGGTCCGGTGAGCGGTCCCGACCACGCGACGTCCCGGGTACGCCGTACCTACATTCGGCGCATCCCATCTTCAGGAGGACTCTCGTGACCACGTCCCAGAGCGTCTCGACCGACGTACTGATCGTCGGCGCGGGACCGACCGGTCTGTACGGCGCCTACTACGCGGGCTTCCGTGGCCTCAGCACGACCGTGGTCGACGTACTGCCGCAGTCCGGCGGCCAGGTGATGGCGCTGTACCCGGAGAAGCAGATCCGCGACGTCGCCGCCATCCCCGCGATCAAGGGCCGTGATTTCGTCGCCGCGCTGGTCGACCAGGCAGCGTCGTACGAACCGACGTACCTGCTCGGCCGTCAGGCGCTGACGCTCGAGCACACCGACGACGAAGCGATCGCGTTCCTGGACGACGGAACCGTGGTCCGCGCTCGCGCCGTCGTCCTCACCTCGGGCATCGGTACGCCGACCCCTCGCCCGCTCGAATGCGGCGAGGAATGGCTCGGCACCGGCCTCTCGTACTTCGTGTCCGACCCGAGCCGGCACGCGGATCAGGACGTGGTGATCGTCGGCGGCGGCGACAGTGCGCTCGACTGGGCGGACGCACTGGAGCCGATCGCCCGATCCGTAACGCTCGTCCACCGCCGCGCGGCCTTCCGCGGCCACGCGGCCACGCTCGAACGCGTCCGGTCCGGCAGCGCCCGGATCCACACCGACACCCAGGTCGTCGCGCTCGAGGGCGACGACGGCCGGCTTGCGAAGGTCACGCTGCGCTCCAAACAGGGCGAGGAGACCGTCGTGCCGGCCGACCACGTGATCGCCGCACTGGGTTTCATCAGCGACCTCGGACCGCTGCGCGACTGGGGACTCGAGCTGCGCGGCCGGTCAGTCGCGGTCGATCGGGCGATGCGGACCAATCTCCCCCGGGTCTACGCCGCCGGCGATCTCGCCGACTACGACGGCAAGGTCAAGCTGATGTCGGTCGGTTTCGGTGAGGTCGCCACCGCCATGAACCACGTGGCCGTGGACCTGGACCCCGAGCTGACCCTGTTCCCCGGCCATTCCACCGACGCTGCCTGAGGAGGTTGCCATGACGTATGTGATCGGCGCCGACTGCATCGACGTACTCGACCGTTCCTGTGTCGAGGTGTGTCCGGTCGACTGCATCTATGTCGGCGGACGGAAGAGCTACATCAACGGCAACGAATGCATCGACTGCGGCGCCTGTGAGGTCGAGTGCCCGGTCGAGGCGATCGTCGTCGACCGCGCCGCCCGCAAGGATCCCGCGCTCAAGGAGCACCTCGACGACTCCCGCGTCTTCTTCGAGCTACCGCTGCCGGGCCGGGACGCGGCGCTCGGCGATCCCGGCGGCGCGCAGAAGCTGGGCGAGGTCGGCGTCGACACCCCGCTGGTCGCCGGATGAGACGTGCGTACGCCGACACCCTGCTCGGGCAACTGCACTACGCCGAGACGGGCTCAGGCCCTGCGCTGCTATTGCTCCACCAGACGCCACGCTCGTACGACGAGTTCCGCGAACTCCAGCCGTTGCTCGCCCGCCGGCATCGCGTCATCGCGATGGACATGCTCGGCTTCGGTCTCAGCGCCACGCTACCGAGCCCGCAGACCATCGAGCAGTACGCCGCGGGCGCCTTCGCCTTGCTGGACGCGCTGAAGATCCCCACGGCTTCCGTTCTCGGGCATCACACCGGCGCTGCCGTCGCCGTGGAGATGGCGGCCGCGCATCCGGAGCGCGTAGGTGCGCTCGTGCTATCCGCACCGCCCTGGAAGCCGCACCACTCGGGCGTCGACGACGTCAAGACCGATGCCGATGGCAATCACCTCACCCAGCTCTGGCGGCTGCGGCAGCCCTACTACCCCGTCGACCGGCCGGACCTGCTCGACCGATTCGTCCGCGACGCGCTCGCGCCCGGAGTCGACCCGGCCGAAGGACATCTGGCGTGCGTGCGTTACCGGATGGAAGATCGGGTCGGATTGGTGACCGCGCGAGTCCTCCTCATCGGCGCCTCCGCCGATCCCTTCTCGCTGCCGAACGTGGCCATCCTCCAGGAGCACCTGACTGCGGCCGCCTCGGTCGAAGCAGCCGTCATCGCCGGCGGGACGATCCCGTTGATGGAGCATGCGGCCGAGGAAGTCGCCGGGCTCGTCGACGACTTCCTCGACTGATCGTCAGGCCTTCGCCAGGTCCAGCGCGATGTCGACGATCATGTCCTCCTGACCGCCGACCAGCTTGCGCCGGCCGACCTCGACCAGGATCGTCCGCACATCCAGGTCGTAGCGATCCGCAGCAACCTCGGCGTGCCGAAGGAAGCTCGAGTACACCCCGGCGTAGCCGAGAGTCAGCGTCTCGCGATCGACCCGCACCGGCCGATCCTGCAACGGCCGGACGATGTCGTCGGCCGCGTCCTGCAACGCGAACAGGTCACACCCGTGCTCCCACTCCTGCAGATTCGCGACCGCCACGAACGGCTCGATCGGGCAGTTCCCCGCGCCGGCGCCTTGACCGGCGAGCGAGGCGTCCACGCGGGTCACACCTTCCTCGACCGCGGCGACCGAGTTCGCGACCGCCAGCGAGAGGTTCTCGTGGGCATGGATGCCGAGCTCGGTCGACGGATCGAGCACATCGCGATAGGCCCGTACCCGCTCCCGTACGCCGTCGATCAGCAGCCGGCCGCCCGAGTCGGTGACGTAGACGCAATGAGCGCCGTACGACTCCATCAGCGCGGCCTGCTTCGCGAGCTCGGCAGGTGGCGCGAGGTGGCTCATCATCAGGAAGCCAGCCACGTCCATTCCGAGCTCGCGGGCCGTGGCGATGTGCTGGGCGGACACGTCTGCCTCGGTGCAATGAGTTGCCACTCGCACGGACCGTACGCCAAGGCTATGCGCGCGCTTGAGGTCCTGGATCGTCCCGATGCCGGGCAGCAAAAGGGTCGTCAGCCGGGCGCGGGAGATGTTCTCGGCCGCGGTCTCGATCCACTCCCAGTCCGAGTGCGACCCGGGTCCGTAGGTGAGGCTGCCGCCGGCCAGGCCGTCGCCGTGCGCGACCTCGATGCCGTCGACACCCGCCGCGTCGAGCGCGGAGACGATCCGGGCGACGTCATCTGTCGCCATCCGGTGCCGTACGGCGTGCATGCCGTCCCGCAAGGTGATGTCCTGAATGAAGAGCCTGGTCATGCGCTCGCCCTCTCTTCAGTCATGGCTAGCCTTTCTGCCGTGGCCAGCGCCGCGGACGTCATGATGTCGAGGTTCCCGGCGTACGACGGGAGATAGTGCGCGGCGCCCTCGACCTCGAGGAAGACCGAGACCTGGTGTGTGACCGGCAGTCCGCCCGTGAGGGTGTGTACTGGCTGGTCCTTCGGCACCGCGGTGATCTGGACCTCTTGTTTGAGTCGATAGCCCGGCACATAGCCGGCGACGACGGCCACCATCTCGCCGATCGACTCACGGATCCGGTCGTGTGTGCCGGCGTCGTCGGCGTCGATCAGGCAGAGCACGGTGTCGCGCATGATCAGCGGCGGCTCCGCGGGGTTCAGCACGATGACCGCCTTGCCACGCCGCGCTCCGCCGACCTTCTCGATCGCGGCGGCCGTGGTCTCGGTGAACTCGTCGATGTTCGCGCGCGTGCCCGGTCCGGCCGACTTCGAGGCGATTGACGCGACGATCTCGCCGTACACGACGTCGGTGACCCGGCTCACGGCGGCGACGATCGGGATCGTTGCCTGACCCCCGCACGTCACCATGTTGACGTTGTCCAAGTTGGACATGGCAACGTTCTCACCGAGGTTGACCGCGGGTACGACGTACGGTCCGAGTGCGGCCGGCGTCAGATCGACCAGCCGCTTGCCGTACGGCGCCAGGGCGCGCGCGTTCGCCTCGTGGGCCTTCGCCGAGGTGGCGTCGAAGATGATGGCGATCTCGTCGAAGCCGTCGAGCGCGATCAGCCCTTCGACACCCTCGTGCGTCGTCGGAATCCCGAGCCGGGCGGCGCGGGCGAGACCGTCGGAGGCGGGGTCGATGCCGACCAGCGCGGCCAACTCGAGCGTCTCCGACAGCCGCATGATCTTGATCATCAGATCGGTGCCGATGTTCCCCGACCCGATCACGGCGACCTTCGTGCGTTCCATGAGTTCCTTTCAGCTGAAGGCGACCGCGACGCGGCCGAGTCCGGAGATCTCCGCGTCGACCTTGGCGCCCGACGTCACGGCCACCATCGGCCCAAGCGCGCCGGACAGGATGAGCTGGCCTTGGCGCAGCGGATCGCCCAACGCTCGGGCGGTCCGCGCAAGCCAGGCGAGTGCATTGAGCGGATCGCCGAGGCAGGCCCTGCCGGATCCTTCCGACACGGTCTCGCCGTCCAGGCGCATCGTCATCCGGACGTCGGCCGGCACGACGTCGGCGAGCGTCGTACGCGCGTCGCCGAGCACGAAGAGACCGCTCGACGCGTTGTCCGCGACGGTGTCACCGAAGCTGATATCCCAGTCGGCAATCCTACTGTCGACAATCTCCAAGGCCGGCAAGACGAAGGCAACCGCGTCGCGGACATCAGCGTCGTCGTCCAGGTCGCGGCCGAGGATGAACGCCACCTCCGCCTCGACCTTCGGCTGCAGCAGTCGCCCAGCCGGTACGACGCCGCCGTTCGCGATCTCCATGTCGGCGAACAACACGCCGAAGTCGGGCCGGTCGACACCGAGCTGCTGCTGCACCGCGGGTGAGGTCAGCCCGATCTTCCGGCCGACCACCCGAGCGCCGGCGGCCAATCGGTCCGCGACGATCACCCGTTGGACGGCGTACGCCGTACTGATATCGTCGCGGCCGATCAGGTCGCGAACCGGTGGGCAGGGCGTCATCGTTCGGGTCGCCTCACGGAGTCGGTCCACCGCGGCGTCGATCGTCATACAAGCTCTCCTGGGAAATGGCAGGCGGCTGCTTGTGTGTTCCGGCGCGGTAGCAGCTCCGGGTCCTGTTTCACGCAGATGTCTCGGTCTGGATGCGTGAGCGGACCGATCGGGCAGCGCGTGCGGAACCGGCAACCGGACGGCGGGTTGGCAGGGCTGGGCAGGTCGCCTTGCAGGACGATCTGCTCGCGTGTGCGCTCTTCGACGCTCGGAGTCGGCGAGGAGGACAGCAGCGCGACGGTGTACGGATGCTGCGGGTCGCCGTACACCTCGGCGGCCGTGCCGGTCTCGACGATCCGGCCGAGGTACATGACCGCGACCCGATCGCTGAGGTGACGTACGACGGACAGGTCGTGCGCGATGAACAAGTACCCGAGGCCGAGCTCGCGTTGGAGCTCCTGGAGCAGGTTGATGATCTGCGCCTGGATCGACATGTCCAAGGCAGACACCGGCTCGTCCAGGATCAGTACCTTCGGCCGGCGAGCGAGCGCCCGGGCGATACCGATTCGTTGCCGCTGGCCACCAGAGAACGCGTGCGGGTACCGATCGAGGTACTCACGGCGTAGTCCGACCCGATCCATCAGCGCGAGTGACTCGGCCTCCAACTCCGCACCACGGACCCCGCGAAGCGAGAGCGCTTCCGCGAGTGATTGGCGGACCGTACGACGAGGGTTCAGCGAAGCGTACGGGTCCTGGAACACGTACTGCACGGACGAACGGATCCGCCCCAACTGCTCATCACCCATCGACGTAACGTCCTGTCCGTCGACCTCGACCGATCCGCCGGCCACCGGCGTGATGCCGACGATGCTGCGAGAGAGCGTCGACTTACCGCAACCGCTCTCCCCCACCAATCCGACCGTCTCGCCCGAATGAACAGCCAGGCTGACCGAGTCAACGGCGTACACAGGAGCGTCGCGGTGGAACAACCCCCGCCGTCGCGACCCGACATCGACCCGTACGTCGCGAACCTCCAACACCGGCGAGGATCCGACCGGAGCGCTCTCCCCGACGACGACCGCCTCGGCCGTGGAAGCCCCGTCGGTCGCGACGCCGCGGTGAGCCACGATGCACGCGGACAGTTGGCCCTCGTCACCGATCTGCAGCAACGCCGGTACGTCGTGATGACAGCCTTCCTCCACGAACCGGCACCGCGGCGCGAACGCACAACCCGGCGGGAGCGCCGACGGATCCGGCGGCGAACCGGGGATCGCCGGCAATGGTTGCCCGAGGCGCTCATCGTCGAGGCGCGGCATCGCCGCCAGCAAGGCTGCCGTGTACGGATGCCGCGGAGTACGAAGGACCTGCTCGACCGTGCCTTGCTCGACGATGCGGCCGCCGTACATCACCGCGACCTTCGAACACATCTCCGCGACCACGCCCATGTCGTGGGTGATGATCGCGATCGCCAGCCCGAGGTCGTCCCGCAGCTTGAGCAGCAACCGCAGGATCTGCGCCTGGATCGTCACGTCGAGCGCGGTCGTCGGCTCGTCCGCGATCAGCAGCACCGGATCGTTCGCCAGCGCGATCGCGATCACCACGCGCTGCCGCATGCCGCCGGAGAACTGATGCGGATACTGGTCGATCTTCACCGCCGGGTCCGGAATCCCGACCTGGTCCAGCAGCTCGACCGCCCGCGGACGCGCGGCACGCTTGCTCGTGCCGTGCAGCATGAGCGCCTCGATGATCTGATCGCCGATCGTCATCACCGGGTTCAGCGCAGCCTGCGGATCCTGGAACACCATCGCGACGCCGCTTCCCCGCCGGCGCCGCATCTCGCGCTCCGGCAGAGTCAGCAGGTCCTCGCCGTCGAACTCGACCGACCCGCCGACGATCTCACCAGGAGAACGGACCATCCGCATGATCGAGCGAGCAGTCACGGACTTGCCGGAGCCGGACTCGCCGACGATGCCGAGCACATCGCCCGGCTCGATGTCGAAGCTGACGTCGTTGACGGCCCGGATGTGGTCCGAGCCGATCCGGAACTCGGTCCGCAGGTTCCGGACCCGCAGCAACGCCCGTCCGGGCTCGACTCTGGCGGCCGTCCGTACGGCTGTCGGATTGTTCACCGGTTCACCGCCTCGTTGAGAGCGTCCGCGATCAGGCTGAACGCGACCGCGAGCAGAAGAAGGATCAATCCCGGACCGATCAGGTACGCCGGCGCCTCGGTCACGAACCGCAGTCCGTTGTTCAGCAGTACGCCGAGGCTCGGCGTCGGCGGCTGGACACCGAGCCCGACGATGCTCAACCCCGCCTCGATGTACACGCCGATCACCATCCAGATCGACGCGTTCACCACCGCCGAGTCCATCGCGTTCGGCACGATGTGCCGCGTCAGCACCTGCCACTTCGGTACGCCGAGAACCCGCGCAGCCAGCACATACTCACGAGACTGCTGCGACAGCCACGCCGCCCGAGCGAGCCGCCCCGCGGCCGGCATACCGGAGATCAGAATGGTGAGGAACAGGGCCAACCAGCCCGGACCGATCACCGCCACCAGGCAGATGCCGAGCAGCAGGCCCGGGAACCCGACGATCACGTCCAGCAGCCGCTGGATCGCGGCGCCGAGCCGTTCCGAGATCACCCCGGCCAGTCCGAGCATCATCCCGATCACCATGCTCAGCGGTACGGCGGCGAAGATCAGGCTGAGGTCGATCCGCAACCCGTAGACGCTGCGGGTCAGGATGTCCCGCCCGAACTCGTCGAGCCCGAACGGATGGGCCGCCGAAACCCCGGTCAGCGATGCACTCGTCTGCTGGTCGTAGCCACCGGGAAACAGGACCGGAGCTAGCAGCGCGGCCAGCACCAGAATGCCGAGCACCGTCAGGCCGATGATGCCCCGCGGAGTGCGGAACGCGGACAGGTAACGCGTGACGGTCGGACTGAGCCGGCGCGTCGTGGCCAGGCCCGCGCCGGTCACCTCGAGATTCGTCATCGTCAGTCTCCCAATCGGATCCGCGGATCGAGCGCGGCGAGGATGATCTCCGTGCCGAGCTGGCAGATGACCGCCACGAAGACCGCGCCGAGAATCAGCACCTGCAACACCGTGAAGTCCCGCGACTGCACGCTCGTCACGGCCAGCTGGCCGAGCCCGTTGCGGGCGAAGATCGCCTCGATCACGACCGCTCCGGCGAGGAGGTGCCCGACCTGCAGGCCGACGGCGACGACCGCGGTGCCGAGGCTGTTGCGGAACACGTGCCGGAAGGTGATCCGTCGCCGGGACGCGCCCTTGCTGACGGCCAGATCGACGAACTCTGCCTTCCGCATCGTCGCCATCTCGGTCTGGATGAAGCGCGCGACCACCGCCGCCGGCCCCAGCGCCAGGGCGAGCGCCGGCAGCACGAGGTACTGGATGCCGACAGCCGGGTTGGACAGCACTCCGACCTCACCGCTGACCGGCAGCCAGTGATTGAACACGCCGAACACGAGGATGAGTCCGAGCCCGACCACGAACGACGGCACCGCGACGAACAGGCTGTCGGTGAAGTCCAGCAGCGCCCGGACCCAGCCGATCCGGGCCGACCCGGCCAGGATCCCGAGCCCGGCGCCGATCACGATCACGAACAGCGTCGCCAGCACGGCCAGCTCGACCGTGCTGCCGATCCGGTCCCCGATCAGGCTCGCCACGCTGCGGTGCAGCAGGAACGACTCGCCCAGGTTGCCGCGGAAGAGTCCCCCGATCCAGTCGAAGTACTGCAGCAGCGGAGACTTGTTCAACCCCAGCTGCTCGCGGATCGAGGCGATCGTCTGGGCGTCGGGGTTGTCCCCGGCCAGCACGACCGCGACGTCACCCGGTGCCAGCCGCGGCAACGAGAACGCGACGATCGAGCTGGCGAACAGCACGAACAGGACCGACGGTGTCTTGCGAAGCAGGAACCTGGTCATCGGGTTGCGCCCTTCAGTCGCTCAGCCAGGACTGGCCGAGGTTCAGGAAGCCCATCTGGGTGGCGACGATGTTGTTCAGCGAGCTGGCCCGCACCGTGAGGGTCGGGCGGGTGATCAGTGCGACCGCGAACGCCTGGTCGAGGAAGTAGTCGTCGAAGTCCTTCAACGCCTTCTCCTTGTCGGCCTTGCTGCTGGCGTTCGCCACTGCCTGCGCGATCGTGGAGTACTGCGGGGTCTTGAAGAACGTGATGTTCTGCTCGGCCGACAGTTCCGGCCTGCTGACCATCGCGGTCGCCGGCGAGGCGCCGTTGCTGGCCTGCATGAGGACCGCGGCCGTCGGGAAGGTGCGGGTGGCAAGCTTCTGCTGGTAGTCCGGCACGTTCATCGTCACCGGCTTCGCCTCCAGGCCGACCGCCGCGAGGTTGTTCTTCACGATCTGGAAGATGGCCAGCGACTCCGGGCCGTCGGCTGTCGCCACGTCGAACGTCGTACCGGGCTTGACCCCGGCCGCGGCCAGCATCTGCTTCGCCTTGGCCGGATCGTAGGTGTAGTGGTTGGCCCGTGCGCTGTCATAACCGGCCGTCGTCGGCCGCCACGGCAGACTGGCCGCCGTCGCCTTGCCGCCCTCGGCCTGCTGCACGATGCGCTGCCGGTCGATCGCGTACTGGACCGCCTGCCGCACGGACTTGTTGTCGAACGGCGGCTTCCGCACGTCCAGCCCGAGGTGGAAGGCTGCACCGCCCGAGCTGAGCAGCGCGAACCCTTGCTGCGTACCCAGACTCCGCGCGTCCACCGGAGCAACGCCGACCGCGTACTGCGCCCGGCCGCTCTTGATCGCGGAGACCAGCGCCGTCGGGTCCTTGACGATGTTGACCTCGATGGAGTCGAGATGCGTGTTCGCCGCATCCCGGTACTTCGCGTACTTCGTCAGCTCGACCTTGCCGCCCGGGGTGAACGACGTCCACTCGAACGGGCCGGTGCCGTCGACCTTCTTGCCGGCGGCGTAATCGGCGTACGAGTCCTTGTTCAGGATCGGCATGGTCTCGAACAGGTCGAAGATCGCCGGCAGCGGATTGGCGAAGGTCAGCGCGAGCTCAGTGTCGCTCTTCACCTGTACGGCGGAGATCTGCGCGGCGATCTTCTGGTTCGCCGCGCCGACGGCGGGATCCTTGGCCTTGTCGATCGTGAAGGCGACGTCCGCGGCGCTCAGCTTGCGGCCGCTGTGGAACGTGACGTCGTCGCGCAACTGGATCGTCATGCTCTTGCCGTCCGGCGCGAGCGTCCAGGACTTTGCCAGTACACCCTTGGGTTCACCGGTCTGTGCGTCGATCAGGGTCAGCGTCTCGAGGACGGCGTACTCCGTCACGATGTTGCCGATCGCGGTCTTCAGGAACGATGCCGGGTCGGGGTCGTACGCCTGGGCGACGACCAGCTTGCCGCCGTTGCGCGCCGGTCCCGCTGCAGTCGCGGCCGCCTGACCGGCGTTCTGGGTGGCGGCGCTACAGGCGGTGCCGGCCAACATCACCGCAGCGGCGACCGCCGCTACCGCTGTCTTCTTGAGTGACATCGAAACTCCTCGAGCTAGTCCTGACACCTGCCGGAACGGAGTGCGAAGCGCAGTGAGGAACGCCGGGGCGGCGACCGGATCAGTTCCGGTCCTCGCAGTGATCGCCACACCATAGGGCCGCCGGATCGGGCCTGTGCCGGTCTCGGTCCGCTGACCGGAACGCAGCCCGACAGGCGTTCGCACGCCGAGGCTAGCGTCCGGTGCCATGCCTCTCGCGTACGTATTCACCGCCTACGGCGGCCCGTCCAACCAGCGTTATCTCCAACTCCCGAGACCCGACCCCGGTCACGGGCAGGTGCTCGTCGGCGTACGCGCCGCGGGGGTGAATCCGGTGGACTGGAAGGTGCGGGAAGGCAAGCACCGCACGTTCCTGCCGCTCGAACTGCCCGCCGTGCTCGGGCGCGAGGTCGCCGGTGTCGTCGTGGCCGTCGGCCCGGGAGTAGCCGGCCACGCCGTCGGTGACCCGGTGGTCGGGCCAACGGTTGGAGGATGCGGTGGGTACGCCGAGTTCGCGCTGGTGGAGGCCGTGCGCGCCGCGCGGATGCCGGACGGGTTGACGTTCACCGACGCGGCAGTTCTGCCGATCTCGGCCGGGACCGCGTACGACAGTCTGCTCAACCTCGGCGTGACGCGCGGCGAGACGTTGCTGATCCTCGGCGTCGGGGGCGGCGTCGGCACGATGGCAACTCAGCTGGCCGCCCTGGATGGGGTCGCGGTTATAGGTACTGCCAGTACGCCGAAGCGCGCGTTCGTCGAGTCGCTGGGTGCGAGGTTCGTTGCCTACGACGACGGTGCTCTGGAGCTGCCGCCGGTTGACGCCGTACTGGATCTGGTCGGTGCTGTGGACTCGGTGGTTCTGACTGAGCGCACTCGGGTGCTCACCGTTGCCGACAAGCTGCCGGGCGGGGCTCGGTCGGTCTCTCGGCGGGGCGATCCGGAGACGTTGCCGCGACTGGCGGGGCTCGTGGCCGCGGGGAAGCTCGATGCGTGTGTGCGGCAGGTGTTCCCGTTCGCCGAGGCTGGTGCTGCGCTGGCCGTTGTGGAGGCTGGACATGTCTCCGGGAAAGTCGTGATCGGTTTGCCTACCGGACCAGGACACTGATCTGGATGCCCGGTTCGCGCATACCGTGCGGCGACGGCCTCACCCCGACGGAAGGACGACCATGACTTCATTGCCCGGCTCGCGTCTCGCGCTCAACCCGATCCAGTGGATGGCGAGCGAGGACGGCTGGCTAGACCCGTCCCTGGCGCCGGAGTTTGCTGAGCAGCTCGCTTTGGTCAAGAAGTCCGGGTTCGACGGCGTTATGGCCGCAGTACCTGCCGATCTGAGCGTGTCGCAGTACCGCGAACTCGTGCAGGACGCTGAGCTGACCTTGGCGCCCGGGTACTTCGTCTGCCGCTCCGACGGGCGGGACGGGACCGAGGCCGACGTACTCGCGAACGCTCGCGAGGTCGCGCTGCAGCACGCGGAGCTCGGCATTGCCGACGTAGGCCTCGGGATGGGGATGAAGAAGGAGGCCGTCCGGGTCCTGCATCCGGCCCAGGGGTACGACGCGGACGCCTCGCGGCTCGAGTCCGTGACGGAGCTGATCGGCAAGATCGCCGACGTCATGACGGCCGAAGGAGTGCGGCCCGCGCTGCACCCGCACATCGGCACCTGGGTCGAGACGGACGCCGAAGGCCGGGCCGTGCTCGAGGCGATCGCGCCGGAGAAGCTCGGGCTGCTTCCGGATACGGGTCACCTCGCGTGGGCAGGTGTCGACGTACGCGCGCTGATCAGCGACTATGCCGACCGGGTGCCGTTCGTCCACGTCAAGGACTGCCGGCTTTCGGTTGCGGCACAGGGCCGGTCGGAGGACTGGGACTACCGCACGATCGTCCGCGCCGGGTTGTGGGCCGAGCCCGGTCGCGGCGAGCTGCCGCTGGTCGAGATCCTCGATGCCCTCGGCAACGACTTCACCGGGTGGCTGATGGTCGAGGTCGACAAGCCCGACCTCACCGACCCGTACGAGAGCGCCGTCGCTTCGGCCACCTGGATGAAGGCGACCTTCGGGGGTGGCCGATAGTGCGCCTCGGAATCCTTGGCACCGGCAACATCTTCAGCCGCTACGTCACCGGCCTGAACACGTTTCCTTCCTTGCAGATCGCGCGCGTCGGCGACATCGACACCACGCGGGCGAAGGAGGCGGCGGCCGAGTTCGGGATCGTTGCCTGGGGCGACGATCAGGAGCTGTACGCCGACGACTCGCTGGACATCGTCGTCAACCTCACTCCGCCGGTGCATCACGCGGCCACCATCAAGGCGGCGCTGCAGGCTGGCCAGCACGTGTACGTCGAGAAGCCACTGGCGACAACGGTTGCCGACGCGCGCGGCGTACTCGAGGTGGCTGTTGCCTCAGGCAAGCTGTTGGGATCGGCGCCGGACACCTTCCTCGGCAGCGCGAGCCAGACCGCTCGTAAGGCGCTCGACGACGGGCTGATCGGTGAACCGATCGGCGCGTCGTTCTTCATCGGCCACAGCAAGGCCGAGCGCTGGCACCCGGATCCCCGTTTCCTGTTCCAGGCCGGCGGCGGGCCGGTCCTCGACATGGGGCCGTATTCGCTCGCGATCCTGGTGAACCTGCTCGGTCCGATCTCCACGGTGAGCGCGTCGAGCCGGATCGGAGCGTCGGTACGCACGGTGACGTCTCCGAACCGCGTGGTCGACACGATCGACGTCGACGTACCGACGCATGCTGCGGCGATCTTCAGCTTCGCATCGGGTGCGATCGCGACGGCGCAGTTGAGCTTCGACGTCTGGGACAGCCACCTCCCCCACATCGAGATCTACGGCACCGAGGGCACCCTCTCGCTCGCCAACCCGAACCACTTCGACGGCGACGTCCGGGTGAAACGCCACAGCGACGACGAGTGGATCGTCCTACCACCGGCGACCGCGCTCTTCGGCGCCGTCGGCACCCCGGAGCAACACCGCCGCGGCCTGGGCGTCAACGATCTGGCCCAGGCGCTGGAGGGCGGCCCCCACCGAGCCAACTCCACCTTCGCCTTCCATGTCCTCGAAGCCCTCTGCGCGATCGACGACTCGTCCGATCAGCACCTCCCCATCACCCTGCAAAGCACCTGCTCCCGACCTGCCCCTGCGTAAGAGGCCTGGTCGGAGCGTAGGATCAGTGTTCGACAGTAGGCGAACACCGAGAGGATCCTCAGCATGCGTGCCCTGACCTTCGAGCAGCCCGCCCCAGACACCAGGGCCACTCGCGTCGCCGAGGTCGACGTACCGACGCCCGGGCCGGGTGAGGTGACTATCGATGTGAAGGCCGCCGGGATCAACTTCATCGACGTGATGGCTCGTCGGGGGGATCCGGCGTACGCCTCCAGTTGGCCGTTCGTGCCCGGGCTGGAGGCAGCCGGGACGGTGAGGGAGCTCGGTGCCGGGGTCGTGGGACCTGCGGTGGGTACGCCGGTTGCCGCGTTCACCCGGGTGGGTGGGCTGGCCGACGTGGTGCGGGTCCGTGCCGAGCTGGTGGTGCCGGTTCCCGATGGTGTGTCGCTCGAGCAGGCAGCTGTTGCCCCGGGCACCTTCACCACCGCGGCGCTACTGGTCCAGCAATCCGGACGTCTGCGGGCTGGCGAGACCCTCCTGATGCAGTCCGCCGCGGGCGGTGTCGGACAGGCGGTCGCAGCCTTGGCGCGACGCGGCGGCGCGAAGACGCTGATCGGAATCGTCGGCAGCCCGACCCGCGTGGCGGCCGCGGAGAAGAGTGGGTACGACATCGTGCTCACCCGCGGAGCTGATCTGGCCGAACGCATCCGCGACCTGACGGGCGGCCGGGGCGTCGACGTGATCCTCGATTCCCAGGGAACGGAGCAGGTCGACGCCGACCTGGACATGCTCGCCGCGGGTGGTCGGGTCGTGTTGTTCGGGAACGCGGGCGGCGCGCCGATGGGCAACCTGCCGCCCGGGCGGTTGTTCGCGGGGAACGCCTCGATCGGCGGCTTCAGCATGAGCGCCATGTCCGTCCGCGCTCCCGAGATCATCGGTGCCGCGTTGCGCGAAGTACTCGAGCTCGTCGCCGAAGGAGAGCTCACCCTCGAGTTCACCCCGATCGACGGCCTCGCGGCTGCAGCGGATGCACAGCAGGCCCTGGCCGAGGGGCGAGGCGCGGGCAAGTACGTCGTACGGCTCTAATCGTCAGGGGCAAAGCGGTGGCGCAGCGTGAAGGCTCTCGGCGTCGGTCCCCAGCGGCGTAAGTACTCGAGCCGGGCGAGAGCTTCGTCCACCGTCGGTTGTTCGCCCGCAGGCAGCCACCAGAGGGCGGTTGACGGCTGGCGGACCCGCTCGAACCAGCGGGCACGGTTCCGCACGAACCGGCCGTGGGCGCTGCGATAGATGAATGCGTGCAGATCCTCGTACGTCGACCACACCGACAGGTTCACAACATCTTGCGCGCTGCCGCCCGGGCCATGCGTCAGCACATGCCCCTCAGCCGCCGGGAGCCGCCAGACGAAGCCCGGGCTCTGATCGGCCAGGCGGTTGACCGGCTCCAAGGCGGCGATGAACTCTCCGACAAGCGGCGAACCGGCCTCCGCTCGCATCCTCGCCACATTCACCTGCGCAAGGTTGAAGTCCGACACCCGCACATCCTCACCCGGCGCTAGTTCGGTGCGAGCAGGTTGCCTTGCGCGGTCGGCGTAGGAGTGTTTGTCGGCGGTGTGCTTGAAGGCGTGTTGGACGGCGTGGGTGATGGCGAGGTCGACGGCGTACTGCGGGTGCTCGGAGTCGGGCTGCTCGACGGCGTGTTGGACGGCGTCGGGCTGGTCGAGGGTGTGGTGGACGGCGTCGCGCTCGGCGTGGGGGTCGGTGATTGCGAGGGGGTTTGGGACGGGGTCGACTGGCTCGGCTGCGTCGGTTCGGACTGGGTCGGGGCAGTCGTGGATGACGGCGTGGTCGGCTGCGACGTCGGCGTACTGCTGGTCGCGCCTGGTTGTGGACCGAGGTCGGTCGCCGGGGGTTTCGTCCCGTTGTCGTTGAGCAGGACCACGGCCAGTACGGCGCCGGCCGTCGCCAGGAGGGCGATCGCGCCGGCTATCAACGTCATCCGTCGATCGCGCTGCGCCTGGGTCGTCGGCGGGCGGATGACCACGGGCGCGGTGACCGGGACGGCGGTAACAGGGATGGGGGCCGTGGCGGCGACCGGCGTGGTGGCGCTCAGGGCGCCGGCCTCGATCTCGGCTGCGGTCGGACGGTCGGCCGGGTCCTTCGCGAGCATCTGGAGCAGGACCTGCTCGAACGCGCCGGCGAGCTCCGGCCGCTCGAGGCTCGGCGGGACCGGCTCGGCGTCGACGTGCTGGTAGAGGATCGCGGTCGGATGTTCCCCGGTGAATACCGGCCGGCCGGTGACCAGTTCGTAGAGCACGCAACCCAGCGCGTAGACATCGGCCGGTTTGCCGGCCTGCCCGCCCTGCGCTCGCTCGGGCGCGAGGTACTGCGCGCTGCCGATGATCTGGCCGGTCCCCGTCAGCGTGCTCGCACCCTCACCCGGAAGGTGAGCGATGCCGAAGTCGGCGACCTTGATCGTCCCGTCGGTCGAGATCAGCAGGTTGCTCGGCTTCACATCCCGATGGACGACGTCTTCGCGATGCGCAGCGGCCAGGCCCGCGGCGCTCTGTTCGACGATCTCGATCGCGCGGTCCTTCGACAGCGGTCCGTGCTCGGTGAGCTCGTCGGCGACCGACCCGCCCTCGACCAGCTCCATCACCAGGAAGAACCCGTCGTCGTGCTGACCGAAGTCGTAGACAGCCACGACATGGCCGTCGTTCAGGCGCGCGGCGGCGCGCGCCTCGCGGTGGAACCGTTCGGCCGCGCGTGGATCACGGTCGGACCGCAGCAGCAGCTTCACGGCGACCTCGCGCCCGAGCTGCTCGTCCGTACCGCGAAAAACCTCTCCCATGCCGCCTCGGCCGAGAGAGGAACCCAATCTGTACCGCTTCGCTACAAACACCCTGACCCCCGTACCCGCGACCCAGACACGGTAACCGGTGTACCAAGAGCCTCGTCGTGACAAATGACCGACTTCAGGATGACAAACGACGCAAGGTACGACGCAGTCGAAACGTTAAGTTCCTACCGTGACCACTGAAACCGCCCCTCGTAACCCGCTCGCAGCGCTCGCCTTCGGACCACGCCGGCCCCTGCTGACCGCGGCTGTGTTCCTCGTGACACTCGGGTGCGGGATCGCGCAACTGGCACACCGCCCGCTGTACGACGCCGTCGTCCGCGACCCCACGCACATCGACAACGGCCAGTGGTACCGCCTGCTCACCGGCATGTTCTTCCAGGACGGCTGGGCGTCCGGCCTGGTCTCGAACCTGATCCTGCTCGCGATCTTCGGCGCCATCGCCGAGCGCGTGTTCGGCCGGTGGCGCTGGGCGATCCTGTACTTCGTCTGCGGCTGGTTCGGCCAGCTGATGAGCTACCTGTGGCTGAACCCGGTCGGCGCCGGCAACTCGATGTGCGTCGCCGGCCTGATCGGCGGCCTGGCCATCCTGATCCTGATGGCTCCCCGCAAGTACGGCGTCACACCGCCGCTACAGCTGCGCATCGCCGCCTTCGCCGTACCCGTCCTGGCCGTGGTCGACACCGCCATCAGCGACAACCACGGCCTCCCCTGCCTCCTCGGAATGCTCCTCGGCTACGTCTTGCTGCCCAACCCCGAGCCCAAGGCGTGACCGCGATCAGACGTCGAGCGGGTTGGCGGCGATGCGGGCGGCGAGGCCGGACTGGATCGCTCGCGCGGCGGAGCTGTTGACCTTCCGGTCGGCCTGCGCCTGGAAGCACGCGAGGAACTCGGGGGAAAGCCCGAGCCTCGGGAAGTCCCGCAGTACTTCGGCGCGGAACGCCGGACTGAGTGCGTCGACGTCCTTGCCCACGATGTCCAGCGCGGCCGCCCGCGAGATCAGATGACCTTCGGGATCGACGGTCACGTCCGTCTCGGGAACCATGTGCCGGACGATGACCTCGCCGAGGCGTTCGCGGCGCTCACTCGGCCAGCCCGCACCGGCGGCGAAGACCCGGGCGACGTGACCGCCCGCCACCTCGAACGAGACGGTATGGCTGTCGAACTCCGGCGCCAGCGCGATGTCGTGGAACATCGCGGCCGCGAACAACAGCTCAGCGTCGTACTGGATGCCTTCTTGCTCACCGAACGCAGCGGCCCACAGGTAAACGCGTCGCGAATGGCTCAGCAAGGCGGTGGATAGGTAGCCCGAGGCAACCTCCAACGCCGCCGCCGAGGCAGCCGTGGCCGGAACAACCAGGTCCTTCGTACTGATCATGCTTCGACGGTATGGCGCGAAAGGCCCCCATCGCTGGTCCAATCCGACATGATGAACGTGGGCCACTGACCAGAGCGGAGAGGACCGTCATGCGTGCCATCACAGCCACGGACCGAGCGGCCGGCGTCGGCGGACTGTCACTGACCGAGCTGCCGTACCCGCACGCCGCCGAGAACGACGTCGTCGTGCAGGTGCACGCAGCCGGTTTCACCCGCGGCGAGCTGGACTGGCCGGGGACGTGGACCGACCGCGCCGGACGCGACCGCACGCCGACGGTCCCCGGCCACGAACTGTCCGGCGTGGTCGCCGAGCTCGGCTATGGCACGACCGGGCTTACGGTCGGCCAGCGCGTCTTCGGGCTGGCGGACTGGGCCCGCAACGGCACCCTCGCCGAGTACGTCGCCGTCGAGGCACGCAATCTCGCCCCACTGCCCGAAGACGTCGACCACATCGCAGCAGCCGCGCTGCCGATCTCCGGGCTGACCGCTTGGCAGGGGCTGTTCGACCACGCACACCTGCAGCCGGGCCAATCGATCCTCGTCCACGGAGTCGCGGGCGCCGTCGGATCCGTCGTCGCGCAGCTCGCTCGTGAGACAGGAGCCCACATCATCGGCACCGGCCGGGCCGCCGATCGCGCCGCGGCCGCCGAGCTGGGCGTCCACGAGTTCCTCGACCTGGGCAGCGAGCGCCTCGAAGAAGCCGGCGAGGTCGACGTCGTCTTCGACGTCATCGGCGGCGAGATCCGCGACCGCTCCACCGCCCTGGTCCGCCCCGGCGGAACGCTGATCACCATCCCCGATCCGCCGACGGTCCAGCCCACCGGCGGCCGAGCCGTCTTCTTCGTCGTCGAGCCCGACCGCCGGCAACTGGCCCAACTGGCCACCCGCCTCCGCGAGGGCCGCCTGGTCCCGCTCGTCACCACCGTCCGCCCGCTGGCCGAAGCACCCGCCGCCTTCACCGAGCGCGGCCGAACGATCCTCACCTCGACCAACCTGTGATGGCAGTGGGATCGTGCAGAGATGACGAAAGACGGGCGGTTGCCGAAGAAGATCTATCGGCGGGAGTTGCTGCGGCTCCAGGCCGAGTTGGTCAAGCTGCAGGAGTGGGTCCGGGTCGAGGGCGCCCGGGTCGTGATCGTCTTCGAGGGGCGGGACGCGGCCGGCAAGGGCAGCACGATCAAACGCGTCACCGAGTACCTCAATCCTCGCGTCGCACGGATCGTCGCCCTTCCGGCGCCGACCGAGCGGCAGCGCACCGAGTGGTACTTCCAGCGGTACGTCGAACACCTGCCGGCGGCCGGCGAGATCGCGCTGTTCGACCGCAGTTGGTACAACCGCGCCGGTGTCGAGCGGGTGATGGGGTTCTGCACGAACCAGGAGTACGCGCGGTTCCTGCATCAATGCCCGATCTTCGAGCGGCTGCTGGTCGAGGACGGCGTACTGCTGCGTAAGTACTGGTTCTCGGTCAGCGACAGCGAGCAGGAGAACCGTTTCCGCAGCCGTCTCGAAGACCCGATGCGACGCTGGAAGCTGTCGCCGATGGACCTGGAGTCGATCAACCGCTGGGAGGACTACTCCCGCGCCAAGGACGAGATGTTCGTCCACACCGACATCCCCGAAGCGCCCTGGCACGTGGTGGAGAGCGAGGACAAGCGGTCCGCACGGATCAACATGATCGCCCACCTGCTCTCGACGATCCAGTACTACGAGGTCCAGCGGCCGCCGCTCGGTCTGCCGCCGCGGCCGCCGTCGAAGGGGTACGAACGCCCGCCCCGCGACATGCAGGCCCAGGTCCCGGACCACGCCGCTGAACTGCGTCGCTGACGGCACCGGCACACTGGGGTCGTGCCGTCGAAGGACAAAGCGATCCGGACCCGGCCGGCCTGGTACCGCCGGTTGTGGTCCGCCGTCTCATTGGTCATCCTGTTCGCCGTCGTCGAGTACGTCGTACTCCCGAAGCTCGCCCTCGCGCGAGAGTCGCTGCACCGCGTCTCGGAGCTCAACCTCGCCTGGCTGATCCTCGCCGTGGCGCTCGAAGCGGGCAGCCTGGTGTGCTACTCGCTCTTCAGCCGCGCACTCCTCGGCAAGGAGCACCTCCCGTTCTCCTGGATCCTGCGCTCCGACCTCACCGGGTACGGCGTGAGCCACGTCGTACCCGGCGGCGCCGCGACCGCGACCGCGCTGCGTTTCCGGCTGCTCGTCATGGGCGGTGCGCAACCGGCGAACGTGACGGCGACCGTTACGGCGGAGGCGATCGGTTCCCCGCTCGCCCTGGCGCTGCTCGCGTGGCTGACGTCGATCCCGGCGGTGTTCCTGCGCGAGGCGTCCACCGCGTACCTGGTCGGGTTCCTGATCGGGCTGGTCGTCATCGTGTCAGCCTTCCTCGCCGACCGCGGGAGCTCCAGCCTCGAACACCTCGCCGCACGACTGCTGCGAGCGATCCTGCGGCGACTCCCCCAGCGGGTCCGGCCGTGGATCGCGACGGTCGCCCGCCGCCTGCGCGACGTCGTTGCCGACCCCGAAGTACGCAAGGCCTTCCTGAGCTGGGCGACGCTGAACTGGCTCCTCGACGCCGCCGTCCTCTGGGTCTTCCTCGCCGCCTACGGTGAGCGGGTCTCCCCGATCGCCGTCCTGATCGCGTACTGCGCCGCGAATCTGGCCGCCGTCGTACCGCTCACCCCCGGCGGCATCGGCGTCGTCGAGGGCATCGCGGTCTCGTCCCTCATCGGCTTCGGCGTCGACGGCCAGGCAGCCCTCCTCGCCGTCCTGTCTTGGCGCCTCCTCCAGTTCTGGGCCACGGTCCCGCTGGCCGGCCTCTGCTACCTGAGCCTCCGAGCCCAAGGCGCCCTGACCCCCGCGAAGCAGACCTAGCGCTTGGCGACGACCAGGAGCCCGATCATGGAGACGACGGCGCCTCCGGTGATGAGGACGGCCATCGGTACGGCGTTGTGCTGGCCGCCGAGGCCCGCGATCGGGGCGATCGTTCCGGCCGCGACCCACTGGACGAAGCCCTGGACGGCCGACCCGGTGCCGGGATGATCGGGTACGGCGGCGGAGGCGAGCGCGCCGCCGTTCGGAATCATCAGGCCCTGCGCGGTCATCAGGATGAAGAAACACACGATCGCCAGGAGCAACGGCGTGCCGAGCCAGAGGGCACCGGCCAGCATCGCGACACCTGCTGACAGGGCAGCTACTTGTCCGGTCAGGATGATCTTGCGGGTGGGGACGCGGCCGGCGAGGCGGGCGGAGATCAGCGCGGCGATGGTCATGCCGCCGGCGTTGGCGGCGAAGTCGATCGAGTACGCGATCGGCGAGAGCCCGTTCATCGTCTGCAGGACGAACGCCGAGGTCGCGACGTACGCGAAGAGGGCACCCATGGCGGCGCCGGCGACGATCAGGTAGCCGACGTACTCGCGGTTGCCGAGGACTGTGCGGCCGGCGGCGAGGAAGTTGCGGAGTCCCCCGGCGTGACGGTCCTCGGGCGCGAGCGATTCGGGCACGGCGATCAGCACCGCGACCGTCATCGCGACACCGAGCGCCGCGACCAGCCAGAACGAGACGCGCCAATGCGACAGCTGAAGGATGAGCCCGCCGAGGAGCGGACCGACGATCGGCGCGAGCCCGCCAACCCCGGCGATGACGTTCAGCACCCGGACGAGCTGAGCGCCGCGCGCCAGGTCGACGATGATCGCCCGCCCGATCACCATCGCCCATCCCCCGGCGAACCCCTGCACAAGCCGGGCTGTGGTCATCACCCCGATCGTCGGCGCGAGTGCACACGCGATCGAGGCCGCCGTCATCACCACCAGCGCTGTGAGCAAAGGGATTCGCCGGCCGCGCTGGTCCGAGACCGGTCCGCCGATCAGCTGGCCGAGCGCCATCCCGACGAAGAACGTCGTCAGCGTCAGCTGCACTTGGGTCGCGGTGGTCGACAACTCGCCGGCGACCTGCGGGAACGCCGGGACGTACATATCGGTGGCCAGCGACGCGATCGCAGTCAGGAACACCACGGTCGCAATCAGGCCGGCGCTCAACCGCGCCTTCACCAGAGTTTGAGTCACCTTCGGTCAGACCGTGAGGAGGACCTTGGTGGCGGTGCGCTGGTCCATGGCCTGGTAGCCCTCGGCGGCTCGGTCCAGGGGCAGGACGAGGTCGAACACCCTGCCCGGATCGATCTTGCGGTCCCAGATGAGCTGGATCAGCTCGGGCAGGTACTGGCGAACCGGCGCGGGACCGCCGTGGATGTGGACGCCCGCCATGAACAGCTCGTCACCGGGAATCGCGACATCGTGGGACACGCCAACGAAGCCGACGTGACCGCCCGGCCTGGTCGACCGAATCGCCTGCATCATCGCTTCCTGCGTGCCGACGGCCTCGATCACCGAATGCGCACCGAGCCCGCCCGTGAGCTCCTTGACCCGCGCCACGCCGTCGTCCCCGCGCTCCTCGACGATGTCGGTGGCGCCGAACTCCTTCGCCAGCGCCTGCCGATCGGCGTGCCGGCTGAACGCGACGATCCGCTCGGCACCCAGCTCCCGGGCAGCCAGGATCCCGAGCAGCCCGACAGCGCCATCCCCAACAACAGCAACCGTCTTGCCCGGACCGGCTTCGGCCGCAACCGCGGCGAACCAGCCAGTTCCGAGTACGTCGGAGGCCGCCATCAGCGACGGGATCAGATCGGGATCGGGCATCCCCGGCGTGGCGACGAGCGTGCCGTCGGCCAGCGGGACACGAGCCCGCTCGGCCTGGGTACCGATCGTGCCCATCAGCACGCGATGGACGCAGTACGCCTGGTATCCGGCCTGGCAGATCTCACAGGTGTTGTCCGAGGCCCAGAACGACCCGACGACGAAATCGCCGACCTTGATCGTGCGTACGGCGGAGCCGACCTCCTCGACGACACCGACGTACTCGTGGCCCATCACCTGGTGGTCGACCGGCTCGGCACCGCGATACGGCCACAGGTCGCTGCCGCAGATGCAGGTCGCCGCCACGCGGATGATCGCATCGGTCGGCTCGATGATCTCCGGGTCCTCGCGGTCCTCGACCACGACGTTCCCGGGGCTGTGCATGACTACTTGGCGCATTGCGCGCTCCTCCTCGTTCTGATGTCTGCAACCGAGTGAACGGGGTCGGCCGCAGGCGAGGAAGTCACTGCCGATGGGTGTACTCACAGGGCACCCTTCGCTGCCGGGCCGGCGGCTGCGGGGCGACTACTGTCATAGTCGTGGACAACCGTCAGGAGGTGCGCGAGTTCCTCACCACTCGCCGCGCCCGCATCACCCCGGCGCAGGCGGGCCTGCCGACCGCGGGTGCGCGACGGGTGCCCGGCCTACGACGCAGCGAGGTGGCAACGATTGCCGGTCTGAGCGTCGAGTACTACGCCAAGCTCGAGCGCGGCCAGATCGCCGGCGCCTCCACCGGCGTACTCGATGCCCTCGCTCGGGCCCTGCAACTTGACGAGACGGAACGGGCTCACCTCTTCGACCTCGCCCGGGCCGCGGACGGGATCCCGACCTCGGGTCGCCCGCGTCGCCGTCCATCGGGTAAGGCCGCGTCGCGGCTCAGCCTGCAATGGGCGCTCGACGCGATCAAGGACGGCGTCGCGTTCGTCCGCGACCCGCACCAGAACCTGCTCGCCACGAACACGCTCGGCCGCGCGTTCTACTCGCCGGTGATCGGCGACGGCGGCCGTACGCCGAACCTCGCCCGCTTTCAGTTCCTCGACCCCGCGTCACGCGACTTCTACCCGGACTGGGAACTGTTCGCCCAGATGTGCGTCGGCATCATGCGCGCCGAGGCCGGCCGCGACCCGCACGACCGCGGCCTCCAGGACCTCGTCGGCGAACTCTCAACCCAGAGCGAGGTCTTCCGCCGCCTCTGGGCCGACCACAACGTCCGCACCCACGGCTCAGGCACCAAGCGCTTCAACCACCCCGTGGTCGGCGAAGTCACCCTCGCCTACGAAGAGTTGGCAGTAACCGCCGAGCCCGGCCTCGTCCTCCTCGTCTACACAGCCGAACCCGGCTCCCCTTCCGCCGACCGCCTCCAACTCCTCGCGTCCTGGGTACTCGCGGACGACTAGCTACTTCGCTGCGCCTCGGAGGGTTGCCTGCTGCTGGGCCTTCAGGGCCAGGCGCATCGTCTCGAAGGTGTGGGCTTGTGGTGCGGCCGTGGTGGTTCGGTTCTGCACGTCGCTGATCAGGTCGGCGTAGTACGTCGTCTGGACCTTCGAGCAATCGATGTAGTTCGTGCCTTCCTGGTTGACCAGGAAGAGGTGGTCGCCGCCGTCGCGGCCGGCGATGTCGACGTACTTGCGGAGTTCGATGTAGCCGTCCGTGCCGAGGATCATCAGGCGGCCGTCGCCCCAGGTGGGCAGGCCGGCGGGTGTGTACCAGTCGACGCGGATGTAGCCCTGGGCGTTCTCGCTGCGGAGCAGGATCTCGCCGAAGTCCTGCAGGCCGGGCTCGTCGGCGTTGGCGAAGTTGCCGACCGTGCTCGCGACGACCTCGGCCGTCCGCGCACCGGTGAACCAGAGGAACTGGTCGATCTGGTGCGAAGCGATATCGGTCAGGATGCCGCCGTACCGGCTCTTGTCGTAGAACCAGTCCGGGCGGCCAGCACCGCCGCCGAGGTGGCCGCGGTCGCCAATGCGGTGCGGTCCGATGCCGATGGTCTGGACGACGGTGCCGATCTTGCCCTCGCGGACCAGCTCACCCGCCTTGATCACGCTGGGCACCTCGAACCGCTCCGAGAACGTCACCGACCAGAACCGCCCGCTCTGGCCGACCGCCTTCTCGATCTCCTCCAGCTGCTCCAGACTCACGCAGCCGGGCTTGTCGGTCACGACGTCCTTGCCGGCCAGCAACGCCGTGACGGCGATCTGTCCCCGGCGATCCGGTACGGCGGCGGTCACGACGAGGTCGATCCCGTCCCGGCCGAGCAGCTCGTCCGGGCTCTCGGCCACCGGAACGTCCGGGTAGCGCTCGCGGACCCGGGTCGCGATCGCCGCGTCCGGATCGTCGGTCGCCATCCCGACAAACTCCGCGCCGGCCTCGATCAGGCCCGCGATCTGGCCGAAGATGTGCGCGTGGTCGAGCCCAACGGCGGCGAACCTGACTGCTTGCGTGGAAGTCACCCGTACTCCTCGATATTCGGCAGCACCTGAACTCCACTCACCCTATGCCAATCCGGCAAGCGCTTGCCAACCCTGGGCGAGCCGCATGTTCTTGCTACCCCGGTCGAGTGTCGCCCCGGTAGGCGGCTCCCCCGGTCCCGGCGGCCGCCCTACGGTGGGGCCAGGGTGGAACGGCGGAGAGGGGTCCGGCGATGGCCAGATACCACGACCTCGAGTACGAGTACGAGTACGAGTACGAGTACGAAGCCCCGCCGCCGTTGCTGCGGATCCGGGTGGTGCACGGCCGGTCCTGGGGCGCCGACCGCGAGTTCGAGGACGAGGGCGACTTCTTCGACCCGGTCCCGCCGCCGGCGGGCGCCCGGCTGCTGACCCGGTTCGCCTTCGGCGGGGCGAGCCTGACCGCCGCCCACCGACGTACGATCGCGCAGCTCGCCAAGGATCTGCTCCGCGACGGACCGATGGGGAATCTCGACTGCCTCAATGTGACGATCGTCGGGCACGAGGACGAGCTCGGTGAGCCGGCCAGGTTCGGCGCTCTCGGACAGCGACGCGCAGAGGCCGTCACCAAGGCGCTCGCCGACGAGATGAAGCGGCAGGTCGCACGGATCCCAGCCGCATCCCGGCCTCGCGGGCAGTTCGTCATCACCGTCCAGACCCTCGGCCCGACCAGGCCGATGCGGTCGAACCTCACCGCGGACGGGCGAGCGCTCAACCGCCGGGTCGAGGTAACCGTCGGTCGCCCAGGCCTCTGCCCGGACGTGACCTGAACCAGGCTCAGCGACGCGGCAGTAGTCGGTGACCTGCTCCGCGCCCTCATCGAGACGCGGAGCAGGTGGTCGATGGGTTACGGGTTGTTCGCGACGCCCTCGTCGATCTTCGGTCCGCGGGCCGCGGTGATCCCGGCATAGCTGATGCCGGCGATGGCCGCGCCGACGATCGGGGCGACGATGAACAGCCAGACCTGGCCGAGCGCGCTACTGCCGGCGAACCAGGCGACGCCGAGTGACCGCGCCGGGTTGACCGATGTGTTGGTGACCGGGATGCCGACCAGGTGGATCAGCGTGAGCGCGAGGCCGATAGCGATCGGGGCGAAGCCCTTGGGCGCGCGGTCATCGGTCGCGCCGAGGATCACGTACAGGAAGAAGGCCGTCAGCACGATCTCGACAATCGCGCAGGCCAGCAGCGAGTAACCGCCCGGCGAACGGTCACCGTAACCGTTGCTCGCGAATCCGCTGTCGTGGGCGCTGAAACCATCCTTGCCGCTGGCAACTGCCAGCAGAATGGCGCCGGCCGCGCTGGCGGCGACAATCTGGGTGACGATGTACGTCGGCACCCATTTCCACTCGATCCGCTTGGCGACGGCGAGACCGATCGTGACGGCCGGGTTGAAATGACCGCCGGAGACATGGCCGACGGCGTACGCCATGGTCAGCACGGTCAGGCCGAAGGCCAGCGCCACGCCGAGATAGCCGATACCGACAGGAACCTTGTCCGGGGTGAGCACGACACCGGCCAGCACGGCGGCACCGCAGCCGCCGAACACCAGCCAGAATGTCCCGAGAAATTCCGCACCGATCCGAGCCGCAGGACTGGGTGATTCCACGACTGCCTCCTTGTGACCCCCGTTGAATTGATGCCCTACTGTCACAGTAAGGCATCAACTCGTCACATTTGGTTAACCTGCGGCATTCGATAATTCGGCGATCATGCGCCGGCGGGACTCGTAGTAGTGCTGCGGGTCGAGCACGGGCCGGTCGAAGCGCAAGGTGCGATCCGGGTCGATGACGTCCAGCGCCGCCGTACCGCCGTGGGCCGCACGGATCGCCTGCAGCGCGCGGTGGTCCCACATCGCCTGGGCGAAGACACGATGGCGGATCGACGGCCACGGCGTACCGTCCGTGCCCGGGTAGACCGCGAAGGCATCACCGGACGGGAACGCGCCGCCGGCCGAGGTGTCCTCGAACGGGTTCACCCGTCGGATCGAGTGCCAGGTGTACCAGAAGTTGAATCCCCAGTGCAGGAAGCCGTCGACCCCGGACGCGAACAACTGATGCCCGAGCGCACGGTTGCGCGCCGAAGGCATCCCGATGAACCGGTTGGCGACGTCGCGATCCTGCGAGACGCAGTAGTAGACCCACAGGCGCTCCGGCCGCTCGGCGAGGAACGGTTCGACGTGATTGGTCGCTACAACGGGCACGGCAACAGCACCCGAGGTGTAGAACGAGTGCTCGCTCAGAGCGTCGACGACAGTCCAGCCCTTCAGCAGATCGGCGACGACCGCTTTCGCGGCGAGGTACGTCGCCAGCCCTTCCTCCCCCGACGGCTCGTCCGAGATGTGGAAGACGACGTGGTCGCGATCCCACTCCTCGTCGAGCACGGCCTGCAGCGCCGGCAGCAGCGCTTCCATCAGCTTGCGGTACCGGGGATCAGTCGCGGGAACGTCCCATCCGAAGGCACGCTCCTCGCTCACGATGATGCCCGGCGTGGCATTCGCGCCCCATTGGGTGAAGAGATGCGCGACCTCGACGCCGGTGATCCCGGTACGCCGACAGAGCTCGAGCCACCGCCGCACCCGGTCGAAGCCGAACTGGTACCCGTCGGCGGTCTCGGTGATGTCGATGAGCTGTACGACGGTCCGGTACGAGCCGACCGCGGTGTCGAGCGGCGGCGTCCACACCGGCGCGAGCAGCGAGGTCGCGCCCATCTCCGCCGCGGACGTCATGAACCGCTCCACGACGTTCCAATGCTCTTCGCTGAACACCTCGAGGCCGTAGTGATCCGCGAGCGAGTCGAGATGCATCCAGTGGCTCGACACGATGTCGAGCGGCGGCAACTCGATCGCGGTGAGCTCGACGGTGACCGGTGCCCGATGCAACTCGGTGCCGTCGGACGAGGTGATCACGATCGTCAGTTCATGGACGCCGGCCCGCGCCGGATCGGTCGTGGTGACGTCGAACCACAGCGCTCCCCAGGCACCGAACCGGACCGGGACCTCGCCGTTCGGGATCGGCCGCAGCAGGTCCGGATAGAGGCCGGGCTCGTCGAACTCATAGCCGTCGTCATGCCCCGGCAGAGCGACGAACGAGCACGGCACGAGGTCGACGCGCGACACCGTGACCAGGTTGGCCGCCGTACCTTCGACCCGAACCTGGAGCGGGCTCGGGTCGCGGAACGTCGGCACGAGCGGAGGACGGTAGGCCAGCTGGAACGACGCCTGCTCGCCGAGGAACGCCTGGAACCGCGTCTCGGCCGACACGGGACGCGGGTCCCGCACCGGGTGCACTTTCACGAGCGCATCGCAGACTACAAACTCCCACGTTCCAGCCACGCCTACCATCCTCCTATGCGCAATTGTGGACTCTATGATGCAGATTCGCGCACCAATGCACAATGCTTCTGGAGGTCCGCCAGTTAGTTAGCGGCGAGGCCGCTGGTACCTGCGGTGGCCGCACCGGCGACATCCTGCTGCTTCGTGAGCGTGCCGTCGTGATGGACGGCGTACGACGCAACCGAGCCGTTGGACAGACGCACGTACAGGAACTTGCCGTCAGGACTGAGCGCCGCGTCGGATCCCCCGGCACTCGTCGAAGCCGCCACTGACGCGATCAGCTTGAGCCGTCCGTCGGAACTGATCCGGTACGACGAGATCGACGCGCTCGCGGCGTTGACCGTGAAGGCGTAATCGCGCGTGACGACGAGCCAGCACGCCGCCGCCTGCTGGTCGCTCACCGAAGCGCTGATCGTCCGCACGCGATTACCGTGCACGGAGTACGACGAGACCGCTGACGGGCCGGCCTCGGAGACGATCGCATCACCACGCCGATCGAAGTCGAATCCGTACGGCGTGACACCGGCGGAATGGTGCGGTGTCGCCGTACCGGCGTACCCGTTGCGTACGGCGAACGTGTCGATCGTCTGATCGCCCTTGTGGGTGACGACCAGGCTCCGGCCGTCAGGCGTGAACGAGACCTGGGCGGCTGCCGTCGGGGTCGCACCGGACTTGCTGAGGGCCTTCGTCGAGTGCGGCAACGGCTGCAGGTGTCCGTCGTGGCTGACCCGCAGACCGCTGATGGTTTCGCTGTTCTGGTTCAGGACGTACACAATCCCATGGCGGACGGTGACGCTGACCGGCAGGTCACCGCCGCTGGACGCGACATCCCGACGGACAAGACCACGGTCGGTGATGGCGAGTGTCGACACCGTGTCGTCACCGCCGTTCACCGCGAACAACAGGTTGCCGTCACGCACGAGTCCGTACTGCGAAGCAAGCGACGCACCGAGTCCGTGACCGCCGGTCGGAACGGTGGCGCCGGCGCGCAGCCGGCCGTCACGCAGACGATCGAAGACCTGCACGGCGTTGCCGGCGGCGGCGTTCGTCGTCTCGTACACGTGACCGATCACGTCGCCGCCGGACCGTCCGTTCACCGCGGCGTTCGCAGGCGCGGTCGCCAGCAATGACGCCACGGCAACGGCGGCGAAGGCAGGCGCCAGCAACCGGGCAGAATGAATGGGCATGGAAATTCCTCTCACGCAGGGAATCACTGGAACGCCTTTGACAGTAGGGCTTTCCACGATCCCTGACAGGAATTCCCGAGCACGGTAAGGATGCCGTTATCGGCCCATTTCGTTCGTGAAACTTAAGCTGCCGTCAGTCCTTGAAGGCGTCCTTCGCCTTCTCGCCGGCCTGCTTCAGGTCGGCCTCCGTCTTCTCCGCCTGGCCCTCGGCCTGCAGCTCGCGATCGTCGGTCGCGTACCCAGCGGGTCTTGCGAAACGCCTACTCGCGGATGTTCTGGGTACGCAGTTGGCTTCGTCTCAGCGTGCGGCGTTCGAGTTCGTCGAGGCCGCCCCAGATGCCGGCATCCTGACCGGAGCGCAGCGCCCAGTCGAGGCAGATGTCGGCTACTTCGCAGCGGCGACAGACCTGCTTCGCGGTCTCGATCTGCCGCAGGGCCGGTCCGGTCGTACCTAGTGGGAAGAACAGCTCGGGATCTTCCGCAATACACGCGCCTCGCTGCTGCCAGCGGTGGGTGGGCTCCATCTCGACCTCCGGGTCGACGTCATTCCTGAGTACGACAACGCGAACCGCCGGTTTGTGACGTCGACCTGTCACACCCGGCCGCGCTACCCGGACCTTCAAGTACGACCGGACCTGCGCTGGAGGAACGATGAAGCGAACAGTAGTCGCCGCGGGTGTTGCCCTCGCCCTGTCGACATTGTCGGCGGTGGCGGGCTGTGGTGGCGGCGGCACCGATGCGAGTCCGGGGACGGACACGCGCGGGCCGATCACGATCTGGTATTCGAACAATGCCGAGGAAGTGGCCTGGGGCAAGCAGATGGTGGCTGCCTGGAACGCTGAGCATGCGGATCAGAAGGTCACTGCGCAGGAGATTCCGACCGGGAAGAGTTCGGAGGAGGTGATCGGGGCGGCGATCACGGCGGGGAATGCGCCGTGTCTGATCTTCAACACTTCGCCGGCGTCGGTGTCGCAGTTCCAGAAGCAGGGCGGTCTGGTCGCGCTGGATTCGTTCCCGGACGGTAAGTCGTATATCGAGGATCGGTCGGGGGATGTGGCGCAGCAGTACAAGTCGACGGATGGGAAGTATTACCAGCTGCCGTGGAAGTCGAACCCGGTGATGATCTTCTACAACAAGAAGGCTTTCGCCAAGGCCGGTATCACCACTCCGGCGCTGGGCACCTATGACGAGTTCTTGGCCACGTCGCGGAAGGTGGTGGCGGCGAAGGCGGCCAAGGTGGCGATCTATCCGGCGCCGAGCAATGAGTTCTATCAGTCGTGGTTCGATTTCTATCCGTTGTATGCGGCCGAGACCGGCGGGAAGCAGTTGATCGAGGACGGGAAGTCGACGTTCGCCTCCGACGAGGGTAAGCGGGTGGCGGGTTTTTGGCGGACGATGTATCAGGACAAGTTGGCCTCGCCGGAGAAGTACACCGGGGATGCGTTCGTCGACGGGACGTCGGCGATGGCGGTGGTGGGTCCGTGGGCGATCGCGACCTATAAGGGCAAGGTCGACTGGGGCGTCGTCCCGGTCCCGACCTCGGCGGGCAAGCCGGCCTCGGAGATCCACACGTTCAGTGATGCGAAGAACGTGGCGATGTATTCGGCGTGCAAGAACCGCGGCACGGCGTGGGATGTGTTGAAGTTCGCGACCAGCAAGGACCAGGACGGCAAGTTCCTGGCCGCGACCGGGCAGATGCCGCTGCGTAAGGACGTCGCGGCCACGTATGCGGACTATTTCGCGAAGAACCCCGATTACAAGGTGTTCGCCGACCAGGCCTCGCGCACGGTCGAGGTGCCGAACGTGGCGAACTCGATCACGATCTGGCAGACCTTCCGTGACGCCTACTCCAAGTCGGTCATCTTCGGCCAGCAAGACGTCGGTGAGGCCCTCGACGGCGCCGCCCAGAAGGTCGATCAGCTCGTCAAACAGTCATGAGGATCCGAGCCGATCAAATCCTCGGCAAGCAACCGATCGGCGCCGCCCTCGCGGTCCCGTACGTCGTGTTCCTGCTCGCCGTCTTCGCCTATCCCCTCGGCTTCGCGGTCTACATCTCCTTCCACGACTACTTCTTCGCGGCACCGGGAGCAGTTGTCGATCGTCCCTTCGTCGGGTTCGAGAACTACGTCACCGTCTTGTCGGACCCCGCGGTACAGCGGGCGTTCGTCAACGTAGTGATCTTCTTGGTGATCAACGTCCCGCTCACCGTCGTACTGTCGCTGGGACTGGCCAACGCGCTCAACGCCGCCATTCGCTGGCGCACGTTCTTCCGGGTCTCGTACTACGTCCCGTACGTGACGGCCAGCGTCGCAGTCGTCGGCGTGTGGCTGTTCCTCTTCAACTCCAACGGCCTGGTCAACTCGATCCTGGGCCCACTCGCCCCAGACCCGTCCTGGCTGGTGAACTCGAAGCTCGCGATGCCGACGGTCGCGATCTATGTGACTTGGAAGCAGCTCGGCCTCTTCATCCTGCTCTACCTGGCTGCACTCCAGAACGTCTCCAAGGACCTCTACGAAGCAGCCGAGATGGACGGTGCCAACAAGTGGCAACGGTTCCTCAACGTCACCGTCCCCGGCGTGCGACCAGCAACAACGCTGGTCGTGCTCGTCGCCACCGTGACCGGCGCGAACCTGTTCACCGAGCCGTATCTGTTGACCGGCGGCGGCGGACCAGACGGGGCCTCCGCATCGCCGGTCCTGATCATGTACCAGCGCGGCATCGAGCAAGGACACCCAGACGTCGGGTCGGCGATCGGCGTGCTGCTGGTGATCGGCGTGCTGTTACTTGCACTGATCGAACGGCGATTCGTGGGGAGGGATGACGAGTGAGACTCAAGTTCATCGGGCTGCTGGTCGGCGCTTTCGTGTTCCTGTTTCCCTTCTACTACATGCTGATCGGCTCGTTGCAAGCCGAACCGGACCCGTCCGTCAGCGGCGCGTTCCCGAAACCCGGCAACCTGACCGGCCACAACTACACCGAGATCGACAAGGCGATCGATCTCGGCCGCTCGCTCCTCAACTCCGGCATCTTCACCGGCGGGGTGCTCCTGGGCACGCTGGTCTTCGGCGTCCTGGCCGGCTATGCCCTGGCACGGTTGCAGTTCCGCGGCCGCGGGCTGGTGTTCAACCTGATGCTGCTCATCCAGGTCGTACCGTTCCAGCTCCTCACGATCCCGCTCTACGTCCTGATCGTCCGCAGCTACGGACTCGCTGACTCCCACATGGGCATGATCCTGCCGTTCCTCATCAACTCCACCGCGGTGTTCGTGTTCCGGCAGTACTTCCTGCAATTGCCGGCCGAGCTGTTCGACGCCGCCCGGATCGACGGGGCGTCTGAGCTGAACATCCTCTGGCGTATCGCCGTACCACTCGTGCGGCCGGCGCTGCTGACCGGCGTACTGCTCACGTTCATCGGGCCGTGGAACGAATTCCTCTGGCCGTTCCTCATCACCAAACAACAGGACCTGCAACCACTCGCGGTCTCGCTGTCCAACTACCTGACCACGGTCTCCGCACGAGCCGCCAACCCGTTCGGCGCCGTGCTCGCCGGGGCCTGTGTGCTGGCCGCGCCGGCGGTCACCTTGTTCATCATCTTCCAGCGTCAGTTCATCTCCCAGGGCATCCAATCGGGAATCAAAGGATGATTGCCATGAGCATCGACTACACCCTGCGCCGCGTCGGTATCCTGATGTCGCCCGAGCCGGGCAACGACCTCGAGGCCGAGGGCGTGCTCAACCCGGCCAGTGCACACACCCCGGACGGCGAGCTGTACCTTCTCCCGCGGTTGGTTGCTGCGGGCAATGTATCCCGCATCGGGCTGGCGCGCGTCGTCGTGAAGGACGGCATCCCGGCCGAGGTCCAGCGCGAGGGCATCGTGCTCGCCCCGGACCAGAACTGGGAACGCGGCAAGCTGAACGGCGGCGTCGAAGACCCCCGTGTCACGGCGGTCCCGTCGCTCCGCCAGTACCTGATGACGTACGTCGCCTTCGGCCCGCTCGGCCCGAAGCCGGCGCTCGCGGTCTCGTCCGACCTGCGCCACTGGCGGCGCCTCGGCCCGCTGCACTTCGAGTACCAGCCTGACCTGGAGACCGACCTCAACCTGTTCCCGAACAAGGACACCGTGTTCTTCCCCCGACCGGTACCAGGCCCGGACGGCGAACCGTCGTACGCGATGCTGCACCGGCCGATGTGGGACCTGGGCTGGCTGCGCGAAGGCGAAGGCGTACACCTGCCGCACGGGATCACCGACGCCCGGCCCGGGATCTGGGTCTCGTTCACCCCGGTGCGCGAGGTCGAGCGGGACATCCGTAACCTCACGCACCTCAGGTACCACCGACTCGTGGCGCTGCCGGAGCACCCGTTCGAGCAGCTGAAGATCGGGGCCGGTCCCCCGCCGATGCTGGTGCCGGAAGGCTGGCTGCTGATCCACCACGGTGTCACCGGCTCGCAGCCGAGCGGCTTCGACCCCACCACGCAGAAGGTCACCTACTCCGCCGGCGCCATGCTCATCGATGCCGACGACGTGACGAAGGTCCTCGACCGGACGACCGAGCCCATTCTCACTCCCGAGACGCCGGACGAGCGGTTCGGACTCGTCGACAACGTCGTCTTCCCCACCGCCATCGAGCAGATCAACGGGGTCCGCTACGTCTTCTACGGCATGGCCGACGACAAGATCGGCGTCGCCCGCCTGGAGAAGATCTGAGATGCGAGACCTCGACACGCTGATCAAGGCCTACGACATCCGCGGCATCGTCCCCGACCAGCTCGACGAGTCGCTTGCGTACGACGTCGGAGCCGCGTTCGCCGAGCTGCTCGCTCCCGAGCGGATCGCCGTCGGACACGACATGCGGGTCTCCTCCCCCGCGCTGGCCGACGCCTTGGCGGCCGGTGCGGCGAGCCGGGGCGTCGACGTACTCGCCATCGGCTATGTCTCGACCGACCTGCTGTACTTCGCGTCGGGCTTCCACGCCATACCGGGCGCGATGATCACCGCGAGCCACAACCCGCCGTTGTACAACGGGATCAAGCTCTGCCGGCCAGGCGCTGCGCCGGTCGGCCAGGACACCGGTCTGCGCGAGATCAGGAAGATGCTCGAGACCGGCCTCCCGTCGACCGATCGGCCCAAAGGCAGCGTGCGGCTCGAGGACCTGCTTCCGGCGTACGCCGATCATCTGCGTCAGCTGGTCGACCTCGACGGCAGCCGTCCGCTGAAGATCGTGGTCGACGCCGGCAACGGCATGGCCAGCCGGACCGCGCCCGTCGTACTGCGTCATCCTGCTTTCGAACTGGTCCCCCTGTACTTCGAGCTCGACGGCACGTTCCCCAACCACGAGGCCAACCCGATGGACCCCGCGAACCTCGTCGATCTGCAGGCCGCCGTGATCGAGCACCGCGCCGACATCGGCCTGGCGTTCGACGGCGACGCGGACCGCTGCTTCTTCGTGGCCGAGACCGGCGAACGGATCGCACCCAGCGACGTCGTCGGTCTGATCGCGACCCGTGAACTCGCTCGCCATCCCGGCGCGGCGATCATCTACAACGCGATCACCAGCAGAGCCGTGCCCGAGGAGATCACCGAGCATGGCGGCCGGCCGATCCGCACCCGCGTCGGGCACTCGTTCATCAAGCAGGTGATGGCGGACAACCACGCGGTCTTCGGCGGGGAGCACTCCGGCCACTACTACTTCCGCGACTTCTGGAACGCCGACAGCGGCATGCTCGCCGCTCTGCACGTGCTCCAGGCCCTCGGCCAGACGACCGAGCCACTCTCCACGCTGATGAGCGGGTTCTCGAGGTACGTCGCCAGCGGCGAAACCAACCTCACGGTCGCCGACATCCCCGGCACGCTGGCCCAGGTCGAGACGGCGTACTCCGCCCGCGGCGCGACGGCCGATCACCTCGACGGGCTGACGATGACGCTCCCGAGCGGAGCCTGGTTCAACCTGCGCCCCTCGAACACCGAACCGCTACTCCGCCTCAACGTGGAAGCAGCCGACCAAGCGACCATGACCCAACTCCGCAACGAGGTCCTGGGCCTACTCGCTCGAACGCCCTAGCAAGACGTCAGGACTGGCGGCCGGTCCAGCGCGGGGATACCTTGCGCCATTCGCGGGCCCATTCGTCGGCGCGGTAGCGGTCGAGTGGGCGCCGGGCGAGGCGGAAGGCGGCGAAGATCGCGGGCCAGGCGAGTAGTGGCAGGGTCAACGCGATCGCGGTGCCGAGAGCGTCGCTGTCGGCGGACGTGGCTGGAGCGCCGGTCATAGCGCCGGCCTGGTCGATCCAGATCGTCACCTCGGCGTTGACCGGAGTGCCGAGCAGAACGTCGGCCTTCCCCTCGTGAGGGGAACCTGACGGGTCCTGCCACCTGACGCGAACCGACGTGGTGCTGAGACCCAACGTCGACGGCACGGCATTGGCCGTGCCCTCCAAGGTTCGAGCGCGGACCTGGTGAAGGCTCGCGCGCTCCTCGGTCGCGGACTGCTCCGCGCGATCGTGCAGCGTCGTACCGAGGGCTGCTGCCGCGGGGACCACCAGCAGGGCGATCGCGATCGCGACCAGCAGGAACGCTGCCTCGATCCGGTCGACCCTCCGGCGCAACAGGTTGTGGCCGAGGCTGAGTCGCCGGAGCTGCATCATCACGAACAGCTCGGCTCGGTGTTGCGGCGTGGAACTCATCGCGCTCCCCTATCTGCTTCACAAACTAAGACAGCACAACCACCTCGGCTGTGACGTCGTGTCACGGACCGCGCCGCCGTCCGGTCCTCCAAGCAGGACGACACGTTGCAGAGGGCAACCACGTAGTGGCCCCCACGCATGCGTAGGGGCGGCAACTACGCAGCTGCCCACGTCCTTCCACGGCGCGACCGCAGGGCAGGTGGCCGGATCGTGAAATCGAGGGCACGACGAGCCCGAGAGGAGCCGGAAACGTGAACGCCACAGTGTCACGGCAGGTGCAGTACGAAGAGGAGAACTCAGCGGTCCAGACCGCATGCACCGGGCAAGTCGGCGGCGACCTGGACGACGCGGTCGCAACCTTCCTGGAAGTCCGTCCGCGACTGCTCGCGATCGCGTACCGCTTCCTCTCCAGTGCGACCGACGCCGAGGACGTCGTACAGGAGACGTGGCTGCGCTGGCAGCGGACGGACCGCACGGTGGTCGAGAATCCGCCAGCGCTGCTGGCGACCATGACCACGCGGCTCGCGATCAACGTCAGCCAGTCCGCGCGACGACGCCATGAGACCCCGATGACCTCCGCGGCGGCCGAGCGGATCGACGACGGCGAGGACCCGGCGGCGACCGTCGAGCAGAGCGACGCGGTCGAACGCGCAGTGCTCATGGTCCTTCAGAGCCTGTCCCCCAGGGAACGTGCGGCCTTCGTACTGCGCGAGGCCTTCGACTACTCGTACGGGCAGCTCGCCGAGTTCCTCCAACTCGGTACGGCGAACAGCCGGCAGCTGGTCTGCCGCGCGCGACGACGGATCGCGACCGACAAGCCGACGATCGTCAGCACAGCGTCACATCAGCACTTCGTGCACGCGTTCCTCGACGCAGCACGGGCCGGCGACCTGACCGGATTCGAAGAACTGCTGACCGCCGACCTGGCCGCGTGACCGCGCCCGGTACTGGTACGACGAACGCGTGTGACTGTCCGGTACCCAGACGGTTCGTTGCACCTCCCGACCGGGCGCGGATAGGCTCACAGACTGGGCGGTGGGCTATGACGATCACAGATCGGGGCCTTCAGCTGGAAGGTCGGCAGGCTGAATGCGAAGCCCTCGATCGGCTCGTGGCCGATCTGCGGGCGGGGCGGAGCACTGCGCTCGTACTGCGTGGCGAAGCCGGGATCGGGAAGACCGCGCTGCTCGACTACCTCGAAGCCCACTCGTCGTCGTGCCGGATCGCACGCGCGTCCGGAATCGAGTCCGAGATGGAGCTGGCGTTCGGCGGCCTGCACCAGCTCTGCACCCAGTTCCACTCGCGGTTGTCCGATCCGCGGTACCAATCCTTGAGTACGGCGTTCGGCCTGACCGCGGGTACGCCGCCCGACCGTTTCCAGGTCGGACTCGCGATGCTCAACCTGCTCGCCGAGACCGCCGAGGACAGGCCGCTGATCTGCCTGATCGACGATGCCCAATGGCTCGACCGGGTGTCCGCACAGACCCTCGCCTTCGTGGCCCGCCGGCTCCTGGCCGAACGAGTCGCACTCGTCTTCGCGATCCGCGAACCCAGCGAACCCCAGGAGCTGACCGGTCTGCCGGAACTCTTGGTCACAGGCCTCGGGTACGGCGATGCGCGCGCTCTGCTCGACACGACGATCACCGGTGCCGTGGACGAACGCGTCCGCGACCGCTTCGTGGCCGAGACGCGCGGCAATCCACTCGCGCTGATCGAACTGCCGCGGGATCTGCCGACCGGGCAACTGGCCTCCGGCCTGGGGCTACCCGATGAGCTGGCAGCCAAGATCGAAGCGGGCTACCTGCGGCGGATCCAGCCACTGCCCGAAGAGACCCGCCTTCTCCTATTGACCGCCGCGGCCGAGCCGGTTGGCGATGCCTCTCTTCTTTGGCGCGCGGCCGAGCTGCTCGGGATCGACTCCGGTGCTGCCGACCTCGCAGAGTCGACCGACCTCATCGACATCGGTGCCCGGATCCGCTTCCGGCATCCACTGATCCGGTCAGCGGTCTACCGCGCCGCCTCCCCCGACGACCAGCGCACCGTGCATCGTGCCTTGGCCGCAGCGACCGACGCAGTACTCGACCCTGATCGCCGCGCCTGGCATCGCGCGTGCGCGACAGTCGGACTCGACGAGGCCGTGGCCACTGAACTCGACAACGCCGCAGGCAGAGCGCAGGCCCGCGGCGGTGTCGCGGCCGCGGCCGTCCTGCTCCAACGCGCAGCGGAGCTGACTCCGGATCCGCGGCGACGTGCTGAGCGAGCGCTGACCGCTGCCGGCACCAAGTTCGACGCCGGCGAACCGGACGCTGCCTACGACCTGCTCGCTGCCGCCGAGCTCGGTCCGGTGGACGACCTCCATCGTGCGCGGCTGGCCCGGCTGCGGGCCCGGATCGACGTCGCTCGCGGCCGCGGGCGCGAAGCCGGGCCGATGCTTCTGAAGGCGGCCATCCGGCTCGAGGACCTCCACGACCCGTCCGCGCGCGACGCCTATCTGGAGGCGCTCGGGGCAGCCGTCTTCGCCGGCCGGCTCGGCGTCCAGCATGGCGTCGAGAACGCGGCCGAGGCAGCCCGTGCGGCCGGATCAACTTCGTCGCCGTCCGGACCGATGGAGCTCCTGCTCGACGGAGTCGCGATGCGGTTCACCGACGGCTACGCGGCCGCCGTACCCGCGCTGAAGACCGCGCTGCATTCGTTCCGCGCGGCGGCCGACCTCGGCGACGAGAAAGTTGTGCATTGGCTGTGGCGCGGTTGCCCGGTCGCGGTCGAGCTGTGGGACGACGACGCGTGGCACGAGCTGGCCGGCCGCGGGCTCGAGCTGGCGCGCGGGCTCGGCGTACTCGGGGTTCTGCCAGGGGCACTGTCCTACCGAGCCGGCGTGCATCTTCATGCGGGAGAGTTCGGCGCGGCGTCGATCCTCGTTGCCGAGTCCGAGGCCATCGCGGCGGCGACCGGCAACGCGCCGATCCGCGAGGGGCGGCTGATGCTCGCGGCCTGGCGCGGCGAGAAGGCAGCAGCCCTCGAGTCCATCACCATCGGTATCCGGGACGCGATCGAACGAGGCGAAGGGCGCGCGCTCAGCCTGGCCAGGCTCGCGACCGCAGTCCTGTGCAACGGCCTTGGTCATTACGAGGCAGCACTCGACGCAGCCCGGACCGCCTGCGCGCAGGAGGACCTGGGCTTCTTCGGCTGGTCGCTCGCCGAGTACGTCGAGGCCGCCGCTCGCAGCAACGCCCGTGCGGAGGCAGTCGGGGCCTTACAACAACTGCAGGAACGCACGCAGGCGGCAGGCACCGATTGGGCCTTGGGGATCCTGGCCCGTTCAGCCGCGCTGCTCGCCGACGGCCCGGCAGCCGAGGCTCTCTACCAGGAGTCGATCGAGCGACTCGCGAGCACCAGGATCGCCGTACAGCTGGCTCGGACACACCTCTTGTACGGCGAGTGGTTGCGCCGCGAGCACCGGCGTACGGATGCTCAGCTCGAACTTCGGCTGGCTCACGACAGCCTGGCCCACAGTGGTGCGATGGCCTTCGCCGAGCGCGCTCGATCGGAGCTTGCGGGCATCGGCGAGACGACCGGACAGCATGCTGTCGGCAGCCACGGCGTACTGACCGCGAAGGAGGCCCAGATCGCACACCTCGCCGCGACCGGGCTGACGAATCAGGAGATCGGACTGCAGTTGTTCCTGAGCCCGCACACCGTGGACTGGCACCTGCGCAAGGTGTTCTCGAAGCTGTCCGTCACGTCGCGCCGGCAGTTGGACGTCACCGTGATCGATGCCATGACCCCCGTATCGGCCGGGTGACTCCCGGTGGATCCGAGTCAGATCCTGTACGGCCGACGGAGCGAATGCACAGCGCTGGACCAGCAGATCGCCGCACTGCGCGCCGGCCGAAGCGCTGTACTCGTTCTCCGTGGCGAGGCCGGCATCGGCAAGACCGCGCTGCTGGACTACGTGGCGGCGCATGCGGTCGGCTGCCGGATCGTGCGGGCCGCCGGTGTCGAGTCGGAGATGGAGCTGGCGTTCGGCGGATTGCATCAGCTCTGCTCCCCGTTCCTCGATCGTGCCGACGAGCTGCCGGAGCCTCAGCGTGATGCTCTCCGGACCGCTTTCGGCCTGAGCTCCGGTACGCCGCCGGACCGCTTTCTCGTCGGCCTCGCCGTACTCACCCTGCTCGCCGCGGTCGCCGAGGAGAAGCCACTCCTCTGCCTCATCGACGACGCCCAGTGGCTGGATCGAGCCTCCGCACAGACGATTGCCTTCGTCGCACGGCGTCTGCTCGCGGAGCAGGTCGGCCTGTTCTTCGGGACCCGCGGAACGGCCGCCGAGAACGACCTGGCCGGGCTGCAGGAACTCCCGATCGTCGGACTGAACGACCGGGACTCGCGGGCGCTGCTGGATTCGGTCACGCCGGGACGCGTCGACGAGCGCGTCCGCGACCAGATCGTCGCGGAGACGCGCGGCAACCCGCTCGCCATCCTGGAATTGCCGCACGGACTCACCACCGGCGAGATGCCCGTCGGTTTCGGCGCCCAGGATCGCCGGTCGCTCGCGAGCCAGCTCGAGGAGGGCTTCTTGCGCCGCCTCGAGTCGCTCCCCGAAATGACTCAGCGCCTGCTCCTCATCGCTGCCGCCGAGCCTGTCGGCGATGTGCTGTTGCTGTGGCGTGCGGCCGAGGGCTCGGGGATCGGCCTCCTCGCTGCCGCATCGCCCGCGGAAGCTGCGGGCCTGATCACGATCGGCGCGCGAGTCCGGTTCCGCCATCCGCTGGTGCGCTCGGCTGTGTACTACCGCGCTCCGCTGACGAACCGCCGGAAGGCACACCAAGCACTGGCTGAAGCGACAGACGCCGGAACCGATCCCGACCGTCGCGCCTGGCACCTCGCGCACGCCGCCGTCGGGCCCGACGAGGACGTCGCCGCCGAGTTGGAGCGGTCGGCCGATCGGGCCCAGGCACGCGGCGGGATCGCCGCGACCGCAGCCTTCCTGGAACGGGCCGCCGAGCTCACTCCGGATCCGGATCGTCGCGGCGCCAGAGCCTTCGCGGCCGCGCAAGCGAAGTACCAAGCCGGCGCTTTCGACACCGCGCTGGAGTTGCTGGACACGGCCGAGCTCAGCCGTCTCGGTGAACTCGAGCTGGCGCATTCCGAGCTGCTGCGCGGCCGGATCTCGTTCGCCTCCAGGAGCCCTAGCGCGTCGCTGCCGTTGCTGCTCGACGCGGCGAAGCGGCTCGAGCCGGTCGACGCGAAGGTTGCCCACGAGACCTATCGCGACGCGATGTATGCCGCGCTGACCGCCGGCCGCGTAGAGACCGGAGGGGTCGAGGACATCGCCGAGGCCGTCCTGATCACGCCGCCCACGCCGGATCCGGGGCGCACCGACCTGCTGCTGAACGGAGTCGCTGCCGTCATCGCCCGCGGGTACTCCGCCGGCGTACCGCTGTTGAAGCAGGCGCTCGTCGCGTTCGAGAACGAGAGCATCACTCCGCGGGAAGGTCTGGGCTGGTTGCCGCTGGCATCCCGGATGGCGCACGACGCGTGGGAGTTCGACAGCTGGACCGTGCTGTCGGCCCGCTTGGTCGACCTTGCCCGCGAGGCCGGGGCGCTCTCGGTGCTTCCGTCCGCGCTGCTCCTGCGCTTGTCGAATCGCGTATTCGCCGGAGACATCGTCGGCGCCGACTCGTTGGCCGCCGAAGCGATGACCATCGGCGCAGCGACCGGCAGCCGGTTCCTCGCGCAGTACGGCGCTCTGGTGATCGAGCCGTGGCGCGGTCGCGAGGCGGCGACGCGGCACGCGATCGAGGCGGTGACCCAGGCCAGAGCGCTGCGCGGTGAAGGCAAGGTGCTGACGGCAACGCAATGGGCGGCCGCTGTTCTCTACAACGGCCTGGGTCGCTTCGAGGAGGCGTACGCCGCGGCCGAGCAAGGCTGTGCGCACCCGCAGGAGCTGGGGCTATCGACCTGGTCGCTCGTCGAGCTCATCGAGGCCGCCGTACGCACCGGTCGGCGAGCAAGCGCGACCGACGCGATCCAGCGACTCATCGAGTTGACCCAGCCCAGCGGTACCCCGTGGGCGCTGGGCACGTTGGCGTGTATGCGTGCCGTCGTCACGGACGGGGTCGCTGCCGAGCCGTCGTACCAGGAGGCGATCGATCGCCTCGACAAGACCGAGGTCCGCGTGATGCGCGCTCGCGCCCGGCTCCTGTACGGCGAATGGCTGGCCGGCCGCAACCGTCCCGCCGACGCGCGGGTACAACTGAGCGCCGCCCACGAGATGTTCGACCGGATGGGAGCCGAGGCGTTCGAGCACCGGGCCCGACTCGGACTGGATGCCGTCGGCGCGCACGTCCAAACCCGAAGGGTCGAGTCTGCGCTGACGCCGCAGGAAGCACAGATCGCCCATCTGGCCGCCGCCGGGATGACAAATCCCGAGATCGGCGCCGAGCTCTTCCTCAGCCCGCACACGATCGACTGGCACCTGCGGAAGGTGTACCAGAAGCTCGGCATCAACTCCCGACGGGAGATCCACACGGTCCTGCCACCGGGCGCGGCCAGCTCGGCCTAGCGCGCCCTGCTCAGCTCGATTGCTTCCTGCAACGCGGCGAGGATGTAGCCGGGGATCTTCATTCCTTGGTGCTGTGCCCAGAGCAGCTCGCGCTCGACCAGGCTCATCTGCCGTACGACGTCCACGAGATCGCGGTCGAAGTCGAGCGCACGCGCGACGTCACCGAAGTCGGCGCGCTGGCGGCGGTTGTTGACGCCGACGAGCTCGAACGACCGCCGGCGCAGGATCCGCGCGAGGTGGAGCTGCCAGTCGCGGAGACCTTCGTCCCGCACCAGCGACTCGGCCGACTTGCGGTAGAACGCGAAGTGCCCCGGCTCCTGCCGCCTGATCGGCGCGACGACCGTCGACGCGATCGCGTGCTCGCCCATCGTGCGCAGTCCGTCCACCAGCCGCGAGTACGCGATCACCGCTGACCGCTCGGTCGCCGCGCCCGTCAAGTAGTAGAGCAGGCGGATGACACCGAGCACGCCGGGCAGATGTGAGAGCAGCCCGGCCAGCTTGATCGGGACACTCACCCGCGACAGCTCGCTCGGCGCCGCCGTCATCCCGATCCGGTGCTGGACCGCATCGAGCAGTACGCCGTGCTGCAGCTCCTGCGGCGACCACACGTCCTCGTAGAAGAACCTGTCGGTTTCCGTTGCGTCAGGCATCAATGCCCGAAGCTCGAGCACGTTGCGCTCGACCTCGAACTCGACGCGGGTCAGGTAGTTGAACACGGCGCCGTACCGACGTCGTACGCCGTCGGGATCCTTGATCGTCAGGTCCGCCGACTCCAGCAGCAACGGCGGATGCTCTTCGGCGAACGCCTCGACGAACTGCCGGAGCCCGCTCCGCGAAGAGCGCCTACGGATCGGGCTCCGGGTCGACTGGACAGTCAAGTCGGTCACAAAATCCACCTAGCTGCGGGCGGCCTGTTCGATGACCCGCGTGGTCGTCTCGGGATCGCTGATCAGGCCGAGGTGTCCTTCGTCGAACTCCGTGACGTCGGAGCCGGCCCGCTTGGCCATCGCCCGCTGCACGTCCGGCGGGATGATCTGGTCGCCGGTGCCGATCAGGTACCAGGACGGAATCGTCCTCCAGGCCGGGGTACCGGACTTGTCGGCCAGGCCGCCGAACGCAGCCGGTCGCTGGGTCGCGTAGATCTTCGCTTTGTCGTCGTCGTTCAGGCCGGTCGCGAACCACGTGAAGACGGTCGGCTTCTTCAGGTAGAGATCCGTGGTCGGCGTCGGCGGACCGGCCGGAACGAAGTCGAACACTTGCGTGGGATCCGGGTTCGACAGGGCGGAGTCGGCCCCGGCGGCCTCGAGCGCCGTCTCGCCCTCGTCGAGCGCGAACGCGTCGACGTAGACGAGTGCCTTGACGTTCGCGAGCCCGGTGGCCGCGTTGGTGATCACCACACCGCCGTACGAGTGACCGACCAGGACGACGGGGCCGGACAACGTCTCGAGGAAAGCCCGCACGGAGGCGGCGTTGCCCGGCAGCGAACGCAACGGGTTCGGGATCGCCCGCACCGTGTACCCGTCGCCGTGCAGCCGATCGATGACGCCAGACCAGCTCGACGCGTCCGCCCAGGCACCGTGGACCAGCACGATGGTCGGCTGGCCCGTGCCCCTGTTGTCACTGATGTCACTGCTCATGAATCTCTCCTGTTCGGTCGAAGATCGCCCACTTGCCTCTAGGTCCGGACACCGCTCTCAGCTGTGACATCGCTCAACGCCTCGTACAGCGGGCTGTCCGCGAGCAGGTCGTTGCTGTGCCGGGCGTTGTGACGATGCGCCACCCGGCGATGACCTTCGAGGATCGCGGCGATCCCGACGACACTCCACACACCGAGTACGACGGCGTGCTGCGCGGCGCCGTGTCCGTTGAAGTAGGCGGCGCTGCGGAGCAGGTTCGCACCTGCGCCCGGCGGCATCAGCTGCCCCAACTGACCGACCACCGACGGCATCAGCTCGGGCGCCGAGCTCACTCCCGCGAACGGATTCCCGACGAAGACCATGAGGATGCCGCCGACTGCAACGCCGCCCGGGCCCAGCAGCGCGGCCATGCCGGCCACGAAGCTACTGATCGCGAACAGCATCAGCGATAGCGAAGCCCAGGTCCCGATCCGATTCCCCGGCAACGCGCCGATGTAGTCCTGCGCCACCAGATGCACACACGCGCCGGCCATGCACGAGACCACCGCCAGAGCCACGATCTCTCGCACGGCGGGCTTGAAGCCGACCAGTACGGCGACCATCACGGCGAGGATCACTCCGCCGAGCACGAGCGGCGTCATCGCGGCGGCGAAGGTCGAGCCGCGCGGATCGTCGCTCGACGTCGGAACCACATCCTGTACCACCGAGGCCGCCACTGGTTGGGTGGTCGACGAGAGCTGACCTGCCATCGCCCCCGCGGCCGACGTCAGCAACTGGGCAACGGCCGGGCTGGCCGCGCTGGCGGTCAGAAAGACGATGCGGCGGCTGCTCACCTCGAACGCGCCGTACACCTCGCGGTGCTCGATGGCCGACCGGGCTTCGGCGTCGCTGGCATACAGGTGCAGGTCGAAGGCGCCTGGCCGGGCATTGGTCAGGCCTTCGGCTGCCTTCTGCGCGGCCACCCCGGTGCCCACCACGCCCACCGGGAGGCTGCGGGCCTCGGTCCGGGACGCCGGCCAGGTGAACGCCAGGACCGCGAGACCGACGATCAGCGGTGCGATCACCGACAGGATCAGCAGCTGGCGCCACGGCGGGTGGTGAACGAGCGGATTCTTGGGCACTTCTGCGCCTTTCGGACTTGAGTTAGATGCTCTCACTAAACGACAACGATCGTTCTCTTTCGACTATACTCCTGCTCATGCCGAGAACATCGGAGAGGTATCGCGACGCCCGGCGGGAGTACATCCTCGACGCCGCCCGCCGAGCCTTCGCGCGCAACGGGTTCCACGCGACGTCAATGCACGACCTGTTCGCGGAGGCCGGCCTGTCCTCCGGCGCGGTCTACCGCTACTTCGCCGGCAAGGACGAGGTGGTCGTCGCGATCGTGGAGGACAACATCCGGCAGATCGGCGCGATGATGCGCGCCGTCACGGAGGAACGTGCCGACGGATCCTTCGGCGCCGCACTCGCCGCGGCGGTCGAGACCATCCAGGCCAAGCACCGGGAGAACGGGCTCGCCGGTATCGGCGTACAGGCCTGGACCGAGGCGCTGCGTGATCCCCGGATCGGGGCGGCGTTCAACGAGGTGCTTACCGGGCTCCGGTCCGAGCTGGCCGAAGTCGTCGCTCACTACCAGCGGACGAACACGTTGCCGGCCGGCCCGTCCGCGGAGTCACTGGCGTCCGTGACGATCGCCATTCTGGTCGGCTACATCCAGCAGCTCGCGCTCCTCGGACCCGACGCTGTCGCCGACGTCCCGGAGGCGCTGCGGGCGCTGTGGCCACCTTCAGGCTGAGAGGACGCAGTCGCCGCAGAGGGCGCCGGCGTGGTTGGGAGCGGCTCGGTAGATGAGGCAGCAACTGCGGCGGCGGAAGCCGTCGGTGGTGGTGTGGATGTCGTGCAGGGTTGGGTGTGCGAGGAGCTGCGCGGCCGTTCTGCCGGCTTGGTCTGCTAGCTGGGGTGCTGCGTTGCTGAGGGCAACGGATGCGCCATTGACGGCGGAGGCCACGTTGCCCCGGAGGATGTGGTCAGAGACTCCGAAACGCTGTGTGATCGTGGCCAGAGCTGGGACGGGGCCTTCGAAGAACTCGGTGGCCAGGTCGCGGGACTTGCTTGGCGGAGCGAGGGACAGAGGAAAGGCTCCGCCTAGGACTGGTTGCCAATGGACGCTGTTCAGGTCGAGGGGCGGGACGCCGTCGCCCAGGACCGCAGCGGCCAAAGCGGGTGAGACCAGGCGCGCGACCAGTCCGAGGTGGGTGATCGATGCCGCTACTCGGACCTCGACGGCTTCGGGCTCCTGACCGCCCGCGGCCGCTAGATAGGCGCGGGTCGTCATCACCCGGTCCTCGAGTACGGCGGGGTCGTCGAGCAGCTCCGACATGCTCCGCCACGGTGCGGCCGGCGCCGTACCCGAGGGGTGTTGTTCGTGTTCGAAGAACGGGCCGAGCATCATGCGTTCGCGACCGGCTCCGCCTGTTTGGTACTGGACTTGCGCGGCTGGAGCAGGCGCTCCGCGAGTGGACCGAAGATCAGGCCGATGGCGCCCCACAACAGCACCTGCGCGCCGACCGAGTAGAGGCGGAACGCGTACAGCCGGTCCGCGTCGAAGCCTGGGAAGACGATGGTGCCCTTGTCATCGGTCAGCGGCAGAGGTGTCTCGGTCGCGTGCCGCCCGAACTCCTCGACATTCGCCGCCAGCTGACCCACCGAGGGCAGCACGGCCATCAGTACGCCGATGATCGCGACGTACGCCGCGACCGCGAGGAGTGTCGCGTTCCAGTTGCCGAAGCGTGGTTGGAGACGCTTGCCGAGCAGGACCGCGCCGATCAGCAGCACGATCGAGCAGGCCACCATCGCGAGGTACAGATTGCCCCGGTCGTGGATCGTGTCCTCGTGCCCGATCGACGGCGGGTTGGCCGGGTACTTCAGGAACGGCACGAAGTACACCGCGACGAACCCGCCGAGCGCGACCAGCATCGCCAGGTTGCGCGGGCGCAGCTTGCCGACCCGGCCCAGGCAGATCGCGTAGGCGACCGCGAACAGCGCGCCCATCGCCACACCGAACAGCACGATGCCGACACCGGCTCCGAGATTCGCCTGCAACGTCCGGCTGAAGATCTCGTGACCCGCATGCTCGACCGGCAACCCGGCCGCGTGGTCCAGCTCGTGCTGCGCGGCGTCGCGACCGCTCTCGTAGTCGATAGCAGCTTGGATCTGGGGCTCGGCGAAGATCCGCGCGAAGACGAACGCGATCAGCCCGGCCACTGCGCCGGCGAGTGCGCCGCGCAGGATCAGTTTTCTTTCCATGTCAGTTGTCAGTCAGATCAGTGACAGGGGAAGCCGAGGAAGTGCCGCGCGTCGTGCACGAACTCGTGGATGTGCATGTCCTTGCCGAAGATCGAGTACGCACCCTGATCGACGCCGATGAAGTAGTAGAGCGCGAACGCGACGATCGCGGTGCCGACCAGCCACATCACAGCCCGCGAGACCGGTACGACGACCGGCGTGGAAACCGAGGTGGGAGCAGACAGATTGCTCACGAGTAGAGCCTCCTTCTAGGGGATCGTGCGTCCCTCATCCAATGGAGCGTCGTGACGGCGAAGTATCTGACTCACCGCTCGCACGAGGCGAACGGTTCACAGTGGCGCGACCGTGCCGAAATCTCATCGGCTTCCTTGCGCCGTCACTACGTTGCGAGAGTACGGACGCCGTCCGGGCACGTCAATTGCGGGTTGCTCACATCACTCCCGTCACACGGGTTGCCTGTGGAAAACCATTCCGGTCACTCGTGGTCGGGCCGTTAAGCTCGGAGGCCGGTGCACCCCGAGGAGGCCCCGTGTTCCAGCCGCTGCATGCTTCTGCCACCCGAGCTGTTGAGAAACTCCGCGATATCGGTGAACCACTACCCGACGACCTTGCCAGTCAGTTGGCCAAGCTGGCCGACGACACCCAGTCCTCCGCCGCAGTTGAGGACCTGCTCCGTCCGTTTGTCCTCGTCGACGTCTCCATCGACGAGCAAGGACTGCCGATCAGTACGCCGGGCGCCGCGCCGCCGCGCCTCGTCCAACACGGCTGGCGCAGCTTCCTGGTCCGGATCGACAACCCGCACCGGCTGGTCGGCGATCTCGCCGCACAGTCGAACCATGTGCTCAACACAGTCGACTACCACAGCCACGCCGCGCGAATCGCGATGGCGGACACGCTGACGATCGTTCCGAGGATCAAGAGCAGCTGGCTGGAGGTGAAGCTGGCCGGGCCGACCGACATCTCGGGCCTGGACGTCGAGTACAAGGTGATCAGCCTCTACAGCCGCGACGGCGGCAGCCAGAGCGGCGAGCTGGGGTTCGTCCTGGCCGTCGAGGAGGCCGAGCACAGCTACACCAGACCGCCGATGGCGAAGGCCTGGCGGCGGATGGGGGCCGAGAATCGCCCGTACCAGGCGTCGTACGAGTTCGACTGCCTGCCTGCGCGCGACATCCGGTTCGACATCCGCGAGCCCGACGGGAGCAGTTGCGTTGCGGCGCTCACCGTTCGCGACTCCCAACGGCGCTCCTACCCGTCGAAGGGGATGCGGCTCGCGCCCGACATGTTCTTCCACGAACACGTCTACCGCGCGACCGGCGAGGTCATCACGCTCCCCAGCGGTCAGTACGAGATCTCGGCCCGCCGCGGACCGGAGTACCGCGAGGTCCGCGTGGAGGTCGATCTCACGCCCGACGACGACGCGGTCACGATCGAGCTCGATCGCTGGGCCGATCCGGCCCGGCACGGCTACTACTCGGGCGATCCGCATATCCACGCCGGCGGCTGCTCGCACTACAGCGTGCCGTCCGAGGGAGTGAACCCGGAGACGATGATCCGGCACGTCCGCGGCGAGGGACTGTGGATGGGCAGCGTGCTCACCTGGGGACCGTGTTACTACCACCAGAAGCAGTTCTTCAGCGGCTCGTCGATCAGCCCGCGCGCCGAGCTCGAGTGGCCGGCGATGCAGCAGGCGCAGGGCATGAACTGGGATCCGCAGGACACCGACCACGACGGCCAGAGCCTGCTCCGGTACGACCTCGAGGTGTCGGGCTTCCCGTCGAGCCACTCCGGTCACGTGATCCTGCTCGGGCTGACCGACCAGGACTATCCCGGTACGAAGATCATCGAGGACTGGCCGTCGTACAACCTGCCGGTCATGCGCTGGGGTCACGCGCAGAACGCGATGGTCGGCTACGCGCACTGCGGACTCGGCCTCTCGGTCAGCACGAGTGAGCTGCCGAACTACGTGATTCCGGGCTTCCAGTCGATCGGCTCGAACGAGATCATCGTCGACGTACCGCTCGGTGCGGCCGACTTCCAGTGCGGCGCCGAGTTCGATCCCGCCTCGGAGCTGAACATCTGGTACCACCTGCTGAACGTCGGCTACCGCACGCTGATGCTCGGGGAGACCGACTACCCCTGCATCTACGACGACGGCCCGGGCGTCGGGCGCACCTACGTCCAACTGCCCGAGCCGCCACAAGGCCCGCAGGCGCTGGAATCGTGGCTCGGCGGACTGAAGGACAGGGCGTCGTACTTCGGCGACGGCCGCAGTCACGTCTACGACTTCGCGATCGACGGCGACACGAGCCGCGAGCAGACGGCGGACGCCGCGGGACCGGTCCGGGTCAGCGCGACGGTCGCGGCGTGGTTGCCCGAGGATCCGCCGGCGCTGCCGGCCGCGGGGCAACCGGCGTACAGCGCTCCGGTCGGCTGGCATCTCGAACGCTCGAGGATCGGCCGGACCCGCAACGTGCTGGTCGAGGTGCTCGTCAACGGCGTGCCGGTCGGGTCGCAGGAGCTGGTTGCTGACGGCAACGAGCAGGCGATCGAGTTCGACGTACCGCTGGAGCGTTCGTCCTGGGTGGCGCTGCGGATCCTGCGCAGCGTGCACACCCAGCCGATCTTCGTCGAGCTCGCGGGTCAGCCGATCCGCGCGTCCCGGCGGAGCGCGCAGTGGTTGCACGACTCGGTCGACGCGCTCTGGAAGGCGAAGTCCGGCTTCATCCGCGAGACCGAACGAGCCGAGGCACGCGAGGCGTACGACGCCGCGCAGGCCGCCTACGTGACCCGTCGCGACGAATCCGAGGTGGACTGATGTACGGCGAACCCGCCGGCTGCTGCGGCCCGGTCGACACCAAGGCGCCGATCTCCGTCACGATCAACCCGGAGGCCCGCGTGAACGTCGCCCGGACCGCGACCCGGGTGGAGCCGGTCGCTCCGGGTCATTGGCATCCGATTGATATGACGATCGTCAACGACGGCTACGTCACCGGGCAGCTCGTCATCGAGAGCGACCCGGTCCCTGGCGTCGAACTCGACCTGCCACCGCACGACCTCACCGGCGAACCACGCCAGGAGGGAGCGATCCGGGTCCGCTTCGACTCCCCCACCGTCGTGGACGTGACCCTCAACTTCCGGGCGCTAGGCGCGCTCGGCGGTCTCGCCAACCACAGTGCGATGCATCTGCTTCTCCGCAGTCAGTAGGTCTTGTAATAGATCAGTTCGCCGGACTCGCCGGCCGCCGCGCCTTCGCTGGGGATGAACAGCGTCACCACGAAGGCCGGCTGGCCGTTCGGAGCTTTCAAGTTCGTGATGGTGGGATTGGCGAACGCAGTACTGCCGCCGTTGGTCTGGATCGTCGTGCGGTCCGCGTTGCCGGTCTGGTAGTCGTAGACGAACGTGCGCCACGAGCCGAAGTCGCCCTTGGTGTACTGGCCCTCGATCAGCCCGAAGCGGTAGCCCTGGAACGTCGTGTTGTCGCGGTCCCCGATGTTGCCGTTGACACCCCAGTAGAGCAGTGCGTTGTCGAAGTTCGGCTGGGCGGACGTGGACCACGAGTTGAAGTTGGTGAGCGTGCCGCGCTGCTGCCGGTCGCGGTCGCAGTTCCACCAGTAGTGGCCGCCGATGTCGATCGTCGAGTGATCGATGTCGGGTGACAGCGTGACGCTGTAGATGTTCGGGGTGCCTTCTGCGCACGACGAGAGCCGGCGCGGTGCGTCGTACGCGCGGCTGACGTTGCCGGCCAGGAGATCCGCGCGATTGGCGAAGTACCGGAAGGCTAGATGGTTGTTGCCGCCGCCGGGCTGCTCCTGCTCCCACGCGAGCACGAACCCGCCGTTCGACGCCTGGACGATCGTCGGCTGCGACGCGGGGCCGGTGTTGCTCCCGGCAAGCTCTCGAACCCAGTGCCAGTTGAGCAGATCCGTCGACGTCGCGAGGTTGACCCGGAAGTGCCCGTCGCTCGCCATGTGGTGCGAGACCGCGAGGTAGCCACCGGTCGAGTCCTGGATGACCTTCACCGTGTCCATCACATGACCGGCGTCGTCCTTCACGCCGTACCTCTTGCCGGTGGCACCGGCGACGTTCTCGACGATGCCGCGAACCTGGGCGCGGGCCGGATCGGACGCGGCCGTGGTCGACGCCTCCGCTGGCACGACAGCTGCGGTCAACATCGTGGCAACCAGCAGTACAGGAAGAATTCTCAGCATGGGCGATGTCCCTCGTGATGGGATTGCTGTGGATCCGTCACCAGCGACATTACGCCTGCGCGGGCTTACTCTCGAAGCCCCTGCGATCTCCTGCCCACTCTCGAGGCGTCATGACTGAACTCCAGCAGCAATGCGAGCTCCTGCGCTCGCTCCATCGCCCGGGCAATCCCCTGCTCCTGCCGAACGCGTGGGACGCCGCTACCGCCCGAGCCGTCGTCGCAGCCGGCTATCCCGTGGTCGCGACCACCAGTTGGGGAGTCGCTGCCGCCCTCGGTTACGAGGACGACGAGGGCGCGCCGGGTGACGAGATGCTCGCCGCGGCCGGCCGGATCGTGCGCGCTGTCGACGTACCCGTATCGGTGGACGCCGAGGCCGGCTACCGGATGGAGCCGGCCGAACTTGTGGCCGCGCTGCACGCCGTAGGCGCTGCCGGCTGCAACCTCGAGGACTCCGACCACAGCACCGGCGGCATCCACGATACCGCCGTTCACGCGGAGTGGCTGGCCGCGATTCGTGCGTCCGCGGCCGCGATCGACTACCCGCTCGTCATCAACGCCCGGATCGACGTGTTCGTCCCGCCGTTCCTGGCCGGCGCCGGGATGGAAGCGTACAGAGAGCTGGTGCCGGCGGCGACCGACCGGGCGAAGGCCTACCTGGACGTGGGCGTCGACTGCGTCTATCCGATCGGCCCCTGGGAATCCGACGCGTTGGGCCAGTTCGTCTCGGACGTCCAGGGCCCGGTGAATGTCACGCACTGGCCAGAGCGTCAATCGTCGGCCGAGCTGGCAGAACTGGGCGTGGCCCGGGTGAGCTGGGCCATTTTCCTCTATGAGGACGCGATGGCCCGGTTCGCCGACGATCTCGGAACGATCCAGGGCTAGGCCGACTCGAGGGCGCTCATCGGCAGGTGGCCGAGCTGGTTGCGTGAGCTGATCTCGAGCTTCGCGTACACCTTCCGCAGGTGCCATTCGACCGTATGGCGGCTGATGTACAGCTCGGCGCCGATCTCCGGGTTGGACAGGCCGTCCCGCGCGAGCCGCGCGATCTGCGACTCCTGACGGGTGAGTACGCCGTGCGGCTCCTCTCCGCGTTTGCGGGCGGTCTCGCCCGAGGCGGACAGCTCTCGTCGCGCACGCTCTGCGAACGCCTCCGCCCCGATCCGGCTGAAGATGTCGTACGCCGTCCGCAGCTGCTCGCGGGCGTCGACCCGGCGTGCCTCGCGGCGCAGCCACTCGCCGTACGCGAGACGTGCCCGGGCGAGATAGACGATCACGCGGGTCCGCTCCAGCCGCGCGATGGCTTCCCGGTAGAGCGAGTCGGCGCTCTCGCTGTCGCTCAGCATCGCTTGCGTCCAGGCCTGGACGCCGAGCGCCCAGTCGGTGCCGGCCGCGGTCGTCCGGTCCGTCAAGCGGCGCAGGGCGTCCGCGGCTTCGTCGTACGCTCCGCTGCGGCTGCCCGCTTCGATCAGCTCGATCAGGGCGAGGCCGTAGATGCCCAGGTCGTCGTACTCGCACGCCACCCGAGCGTGGGCCAACGCGGCGTCGTAGTGGCCGGCCGCGTTGTTCAGGACCGCCATCGCATACCCCTCGCCGCTGATCCCCCGTCCCTCGCCCCGCTCGGTCACGTCTGCGATCCCGCCGGCGAAGGAGGCGAGAACCGCGTCGGGCTGGCCGCCGCGCCAGGCCATGAGCATCAGCGACGGATAGCCCACGGTGGCGCTGCCGGTTGCAGCGGTAATCCCATCGCCTTCCGCGAGCAGTGTCGATGCCGCTGCGAACTCACCGGCGTGTAGATGCACGAAGGCGCGATATCCCAGCGCCAGGGGCAGTGCGGTGAGCGCACCGGACTCGCGGCACACCCGCACCGCCTTGCTCGCCAGCTCGTGCCACTTCGCGTCGTCCCACAGTTCGCCGGCAACGAGCCACGGGATCCAGAACCACCGCAGTACGTCGTTCTCGTCGTCTCCGTCCGCGTTCACGAACGCTTCCATCGCATGCTGCAGCGGCTTCATCCCTGCGATGTAGCCGTCCATGTACAGGGTCGACAGACCGTCGAGCAGGAGATGCGCCGGCCGGTCCGGACGTCGTCCGGCAGGCGCCTTCCGTGCGGCGGCCGCGACCACCTTCGGGCCGACTCCGCGATGGATGCGGCCCACGTAGATCGTGGCCCCGAGCGCATCCAGGTAGGTCTCGCGGGCCGCCTCCGCGTCGTACGGCACGAGCTTCTTGGCCGCGTCGAGCAACACCGGCGGCGCCTCGATACCGCGGCGTACAGCGAAGACGATCTGCGCGCGGAGCCGGGCCAGCTGTGCGCGTCCGAGGCCGTCCAGCGGGGCGGCTTCCGCGATGGCCAGCAGCCGGTGCGCACCTTCCAGTGCGCCCGATCCGACCTTCGCCTCGGCCGCTGCTAGCGCCCGTCGGCCACGACGGCCCGGATCCGGCGTCAGCTCCGCTGCTCGCTGGAGGAACGCGGCGGCAGCGGCGATCCCGCCGCGAGCTCGCGCACGTCCGGCGGAACGCTCCAGCTCGTCGGCGACGGACTCGTCCAGGCCGGGCGCCGCATGACCGAGATGCCAGGCGCGTCGATCGGCATCGCGTTCGGCATCGGTCGCCTCGGCCAGCGCCGCATGCACCCTCAGCCGGTCGGTCGCGGACGCCGTCCGGTAGACCGCCGAGCGCACCAACGGATGCCGGAACCGGACGTAGGCAGCAAGCTCGATCAGTCCCGCCTCCTGCGCCGGCACTCCCGCCCCGATCCTCAGCCCTAGGATGCCCACCGCCCGCCACAGCAGCGCGACATCACCCACCGGCTCGGCCGCTGCCGTCAGCACGAACAGCCGACTCTCCTCCGGGAGCGACTCGACCTGTCGCAGGAAGCTCCGCTCGAGCTGGTTCGCGAGCGGTGATGCGTTCGGAAGCTCGAAGCCGCCCGCCAACTCGGCCGGGCTCAGGCCGCGCGGGAGTTCGATCAGCGCGAGCGGGTTCCCCCGCGCCTCGGCGATCACCCGATCCCGGACCTGATCGTCCAGCCGACCGGGCCACGCCGCGTCGAGGAGCGCCCGGGCGTCCTTGTCCTTGAGCCCGCCGAGCGTCAGCTCCGGAAGCCCGTCCAGTTCGCGTACCTGTACCTGCCCGGACCGGCGTACGGCGAACACCAGCCCGACCGACTCCGCCAACAGCCGACGAGCAACGAACGCAATCGCCTGCGCGGACGCCTCGTCCAGCCACTGAGCGTCGTCGATCACGCAGAGCAGCGGCTGCTCTTCGGCCGCCTCGGACAGCAGCCCGAGTACTGCGAGGCCGACCGCGAACCGGTCCGGCGGCGCCTCCGCGCTGAGCCCGAACGCCGTCTCGAGCGCCCGACGCTGCGGCTCAGGCAGCCGCTCCCGCAGCTGAAGCATCGGCGCACACAACTGATGCAGCCCCGCGTACGCGAGCTCCATCTCATACTCGACCCCGACCGCCCGCGCGATCCGGCACCCACCCGCGCTCTGCTGAAGATAACCGAGCAACGCCGACTTCCCCGAACCGGCATCCCCCCGCACAACCAGCACCTGGCTCTCCCCCGACCGCACACTCCCCACCAGCCGGTCCAGCACCCCACACTCATCCCGCCGACCCCGCAACCCGTACCGCGGATCCTCAGTCGACATGCTCTGGAAGCTACAGCCGCCCGCCCGCTGCTGCCAAGAAAGATTCCTTCTTGTGCGTGCAGGCAATGGGGGAGAAAATCGCGGGTACGGTCGCCCTCCACGTCCGCGTTATGCCGCTGCCCCGGTTAGGAGTGACGTGAGATTTTCGTTCCGTGCTGTCCCCGCTCTTGCACTTGGTGGTTTGGTCGCCGCGCTTCTGGTTCCACAGGTTTCTGCCGGCACCCCCACGACAACCACCGCATCCCCTGAAAGCGTCAACCTCTCTCTGCTGCCGGGTGCTGTCGCCTCGGCCAAGTCGCAACGGATGACTGCGCCTGCGTTGACGTACGCGCCCGCCAACGCGACCGACGTCTTCGTCCACAACGGGTGGACGTCGAACTACGCGTCGGTCGGCAGCGGGTACGACCCGACGCAGGACTGGTTCCAGGTGAAGCTGGCCACGCCGTCGCCGGTGTACGAGGTGTTCACCCGGTGGACCTCGCCGGCCAAGCCGTCGGAGTACGACCTGCAGGTGTCGACGGACGCCGACTGTCAGACGTGGTCGACGGTCACCCATGTGGCGAATCCCGCTGACAAGGATTCCCAGGTCATCGATCACCAGGACCCGGTCACGTGTGTCCGGATGCAGGCGCTCGCGACGACGTCCACCGTCGGCTACACGATCAACGAGTTCGAGATCTGGTCCGGCCCGAAGCCGCCGCCGACGGTGGGACAGATCATCCCCGTGCCGGTGCAGCAGACGCCCGGAAGCGGCCAGCCGTGGCAGCTCACGAACACGTCCCGGATCGTCGTCTCGAGCAGTGCGCTGACGGCCACGGCTGAGGTGCTCGCCGGCTATCTGCGCCCGGCCACCGGGTTCGTACTGCCGGTGGTGACCGGCTCCGCAACGGCCGCCGACATCTCGCTGGCTACCGGTTCGGTGCCCGGCATCCCGCAGGACAAGACGGACGAGGGCTACTCGCTCACGGTGTCGAGTGCCGGCGTGAAGATCGTCGCGCCGCAGGCACACGGCCTGTTCAACGGCTTCGTCAGCCTGCGACAACTGTTGCCAGCAGCAATCAACTCGCCGACGACCGGCGCCGGTCCGTGGACCGCGCAGCCGATCACGGTGCTCGACTACCCGCGGTACCCGCATCGAGGTCTTCAGCTCGACCCGGCCCGGAACTTCATGACCGTGCCCGAGATCCGCTCGATGATCGACCAGCTGGCCGCGCTCAAGGGCGACCGGCTGCACCTCCACCTGAGCGACTCGCAGTCCTGGCGGCTCGAGATCAAGGGCTACCCGGCTCTGGACGGCACAGGCTGCAACGGAGCAGCCTGCATCGCCGGCTTCTACACCCAGGAGGACTTCAAGGGCCTGGTGAAGTACGCCGCCGACCGCTTCATCGAGATCGTCCCGGAGCTGGAAGGCCCGGCCCACGCCACGGCCGCAGTCCGATCCCTCGGCGGCGTCGCGGTCATGGGCTGCCAGGGCCAGACGCAGACCGACCGGTTCTGCACCAACCCGCTCGACCCGGCGAGCGAACGGGCCCTCGCCTTCTGGCGGGACGCGATCGCCCAACTTGCGGCCATCTCCCCCGCACCGATCATCCACATCGGCGGCGACGAGGCCATCGGCATGCCCCACGAGGACTACAAGTGGTGGATCGGCCAGATGGAGAAGATCGTCAACGACAACGGCAAGCAGATGATGGGCTGGAACCCGGCACTCGAGGGTTACGCGCCGGGCTCGACGTCGATCAACCACTACTGGTCCGACTACACCGGCGGCGGTCCCCCGCTGATCAAGCCCGAGTGGTTCAACCAGCACCGCCAGGTCATCACGACGCCGGAGTGGAACGCGTACCTCGACTTCGGGTACGACGGCTCGCCCGGCCGCACGCCGCGTACCGAGCTGGACAAGGCGTACGGATGGGACCCGGAATGGGTCTACGAGAAGTACCGCTCCGTGTGGGCCCAGCCGGCGTACGGCGGTCCGAAGGCTGAGGACATCATCGGCATCGAGGCGCCCATCTGGGGCGAGCAGATGCGCGGACTCGCCACCAACGAGTTCATGGTCTTCCCGCGGCTGGCCGGGATCCTGGAGAAGGCCTGGTCACCCAAGGTCCTCACCCAGGACTACGACTCGTACGTGCAGCGGCTCAGCGTTGCCGGACCGCGGTGGGCGTTCGCGAACGTGAACTACGGCTCGATCGCCCAGGTCAACTGGACGCCGGAATCGATGGGCACGGTCACCCGCTTCGGCGTCGACCGAACCGTCACCGACGCGCCGCTCGGACGTCTGGCGGCAGGCTCTATCCCGCCGGGTGAGGTCACCGCCTCGATCGATTGGGGCGATGGATCCGCAGCCGAAACGGCTCCCATCGCGGGACGCGATTACGTGACAAGCCAACGTCAAGGCCGAAGCCTGATGACTGTCAGCGGGAGCCACACCTACCCCGCTGACGGGACCTATCACGGCACTGTCACCTACACCCGTCAGGCCCAGACCTGGGTCGTGCCGTTCGTCGCGACCGGCATCCCCTCCTGTACGACGATGCTCAGCGGCACGCACAACGGCCCGCTGAATGTCACCTCAGGCGTCGCGTGCTTCGAGGGCGCAACGGTCTCTGGACCGGTGACCGTTGCCGCGGGCGCCGGACTCTACGCCTCCGGGTCAGAGATCCGCGGTCCGGTGACGGCGTCCGGCGCAGGCAACGTGCTGCTCTGCGGTACGACGGTGTCCGGACCGGTGAGCGTGACGGGTCGGACTCGCGTCTGGCTCGGCAACGCGGGCGGCGAGTGTGCGCCGTCGACCATCAAGGGACCGGTGTCGCTGCAGAACAACACCGGCTCGACGATCGTCTCCGGCAACCGCATCAGCGGGCCGCTGGCCTGCTCCGGCAACTCCCCCGCGCCGACGAACGCGGGCCAACCCAACTCGGTGTCCGGCCCGAAGTCGGGTCAGTGCGCCCGACTCTGACAACTCGTTCCTAGCTCGTCCCAACTCGTTTCGAAGGAGAAGGTATCGACTGAGTGGATCGCAGTACCATGACGGCCATGACCGCTCGTGCCACCGACCGCCCCGGGGATCCGTCCCCGTTCGCGCTCGGCTTGCTCCTCCGCCAGGCGCACTGGCGGGCCGGCACGGTGATGGCCGAGGCACTGCGACCACTCGGTATCGAGCTGCGGCATTTCGCTGTACTCATCGCGCTCGTCAACCAGGGCGCGATGATGCAGCGGGATCTCGCCGCCGCGACCGGGTCGGACAAGGCGGGGATCATGCGCATCGTGGACGACCTCGAGCGCAAGGGTCTCGCCGTACGCAACGCCGTACCGGGTGACCGGCGGGCGCGATCGGTGGAGATCACGCCCAAGGGACTCGAGTTGTTCGACGAGGCTCACGACAAGGCCGAGCCGCTGGCCGGGCGGCTGGTCGCCGGTCTCGATGCGGCCGAGGCCAAGCAACTGGAGGCCTTGCTCACCAAGGTGGCTTACCCCTCCGAATAGGCGAGTTGCTTCGCCTTCGTCACCGCGTCCTCGAATGCGCGCTCACGCGAGCGCTCGTACAGCGGAATCAGCTCGGCCATGGCCGGCATGCGGGGAGCCATTGTGAGCTCCGGAACGATGAAGTCGACCTCCATGCCGAGGCTGCCCGCGAGCACTGCCAGCAGGTAGTTCTGCACGAACTCGAAGCCTTCGCGAGGTGTGCCCGGCGCGTAGGAACCGCCACGGCTCGCCACGACGACGACCGGCGTACCAGCAACTGAGTGGCCCTCGCCCGACGTCCGCCCGGGCAGGATCACGCTGTCCAGCCACGTCTTCAGCGTGGACGGAATCGTGTAGTTGTACATGGGGGCGCCGATCAGTACGACGTCCGCCTGCTCGAGCTCCTCGATCAGCTTGACGCGCGCAGCGAGCGCCGCCGACTGCTCCGGCGTGTGCTCGGACGACGGGGTCAGGCCGGCCGTGTAGGCCTCCGCGGTGATGTGCGGGATCGGATCGGCGGCCAGATCGCGATAGATCACCTCGCCGTCCGGATGCTGCTCTTCCCAGGCCTGCCGGAAGGCATCCGCGACGCCGCGCGACGCGGACCTTTCAGTCGGGAAAACGGACGAGTCGATGTGCAACAGCGTGGGCATGGCCCTTCTCTCTCGTGATGTAGTAGTTACTATCAGTATCGTATCGAATGATACTATCTCAATAGAAACTAACCCAAGGTGACGAGTGGAGAGATAGGAGTCATGGACGTCTACGAGGCAGTCAAGAGCCGGCACGCGGTACGCGACTTCACCGACGAGCCGGTTTCACAGGAGGTCCTCGAAACAGTGTTGTCAGCCGCGGCCTGGTCCCCGTCCGGGTCGAACATCCAGCCGTGGCGCCCGTACCTGGTCAGCGGCACCCCGCTGAAGGAACTCAAGAAACGAGCCACCGAACGCATCGCCGCGGGCGACCCGTGGGACGAACCCGAATATGTGCAGTACCCCGAGCCCCTCAAACCGCCGTACTGCGAACGCCGCTCCGCCTTCGGCCGACAGCGGTACGGCGACCTGGGCATCCCCCGCGAAGACACCGAAGCCCGCTACCGCGCCGCCATCGCCAACTGGGACTGCTTCGGCGCCCCCGCCGCGCTCTTCTGCTACATCGACCGCGCCATGGGCCCGGCCCAATGGTCCGACGTCGGCATGTACCTCCAGACCGTCATGCTCCTGTGCCAATCCGAGGGCCTGTCCACCTGCCCCCAAATGGCCTGGGCCAAAGTCCACAAAACCGTCGCCGAAATCCTCGAGCCCCCCACTGACCTGATGCTCTTCTGCGGCATGTCCATCGGCCACAAACAACCCACCGAGACCACCACCCACACCGGCCGGGCCCCCCTCGACGAGACTGTGAGGTTCATGGGCTTCGACTGACCCTGTGGAACGATCGGGGCATGGCGCGGTTCTACGACTATGTGGAGGAGCTGCTCGAGTTCCTGTTCGTGCGGCTTGATGACGACGGGTTCGCGACGCTGGTCGCCCACGAGCCACGGCGGATGCTTGCGCCGTACATCGAGACGGGTCGCGGGCGGTGCGAGCAGCGGAGTGCGGCGTTTGTCGGGTGCGTGAGCTGCTCCGAGATCATCAGCGGTGGGTACGGCGACTACCAGAGCATCAACGTCGAGGCATGGCCGTGCCGGCCGGTGCGGGAGCTGGCGGTGCTGTACGCCGACGCTGCGGAGTACAACGAAGGGTGGCGGCCGGAGTACGCCGGCTTCGTGTCCGGCAGGCTGGTATTCGAGGTGTCCTGAGTCGCGAACTGAGCCGGCGTGGCTGCGAACTCGTCGACCTGGCGAAGACCAACCTCCGCCAGCTACACCGCGAGTAGCCGCAGCTAGGGCTTCGCCTCTTCGACCAGTCGGCAGTGGAGCTCGACGGTCAGGGTGTGGATCTCGCGGGTCAGCTGGGTGTTCGACTTGAGCTCGAGCTCGGACTCGCTGAAGTCGTGGTCGGCCTTGGCCTGCTGGAAGGCGGCCTGCCGGTTCTGGCCGATCATCACGAACGTCGACAGGAAGATGGCCTCGAGCGAAACGGCGAGAGTCAGCGTCGGCCACGGGTTGGACTCGAAGACCAGCATCCAGACCGCGAACAACACGACGTGCACGTACCCGAAGCGCATCGACCCGGCGAACGCCGTGATCTGATCGGCGATCCGCAACTGCAGGCTCTCTGCCCGTTTGGCCGCCTGCGCCACCACGACCGGGTGGTGCCGGCCCTCGTGAAGCAGCGTGTTGTTTGCCATGCGATCTCCCAGGGTGATGTCAGCGCTGAGGCGAGATCCGGGCTACGGGCTGGACCCGGGACCTTCAGGAGAGCTGAATGTGGCTATCGAAACTCGTACGCAAGTCTGCCCAACCTGGGAGTCACGGGCACCACCGGATCGACTCCGCGACACCGGCGCGCGGGACGGCGTACTGGGGTTCTCGCTCGGCAGCGTCGTCGCGCAGCAGGTCGCGCTGCCCCGGCGTGGCCGTGATCGGTCAGACGAGTGGATATCCGCTGCCGTTGTGCCTTCTCTGCTGGTGTGCGAGCAGAGAAGGCACAACTCGCGGAGTTATCCGCTCGTGTTGTCGCAGCCGGGGAGATCGGGTTGCAACCACAACATTTCTTGCGGCAGGACTAGCAGGCCTCATCCCCCACGCGCAGCTCAAGATCTATCCCGGCTCGGCCCTCGGGTTCCTGTTCCAGCCAGGATCCGGCCACGCGCGCCGCTCGCGCTGTCCGCAACCTGACTGCACTCTTGAGACGAATCACAGGGGACCATGGTCGGCGAGGGCTGCTGCTAGTGCGGCGACGGACAGGGTGAAGAAGGCGGCCCAGTTGAGCCAGGCGGATACCCGGGTGTCGTGGGCTCGGAGGTGGGCGGCGGCTGCGGCGGTGAAGTACAGGACGAGGCCGCAGGCGGCGGCTGTGCCTAGGGCTGGTACGGCGAAGCCGGCCACCAGGCCGACCGAGCCTGCGGCGAGTAGGACGCCCAGCGGGACTTGCCATGTCACCGGGACGTGCAGCCGTTCGGCGGTCGCAGTGACGGAACTGTTGTGGGTGAAGTTCATGATTGCGGCGGACGCGTAGGCGATGGCAGCCACCACGGTGACCGCGATATAGCCGGCGAGCATGGGTCGCCTCCTCGAACGGTTAGCTTGGTATCAAGTAACTTAATACCAGGCTACGTCGCTGTAGCTTGGTGTCAAGCTAAACTCCGTGGCGTGGAGAATGACTCCGTCGACCGGATCATGCAGGCGTGGCGGCAGCGGGACCCGAAGCTGGACTCGAGTTCGCTCGAGGTCACCGGGCGGCTCGTGCTGGTCGCGGAGTACTACGAACGGGTCGTCGTCGGCGTACTTCAGCCGTTCGACCTGAGCATCGCCGACTTCGACGTACTGAACACCTTGCGCCGCGTCGGCGACCCGCAAGGCTGCAAGCCCAGCGATCTGGCGCGGTCCGCCCTGATCACGACCGGCGCCATGACGTCGCGGCTCGATCGCCTGGAGCGGGCCGGCCTGATCCGCCGTACGCCGGACCCGGACGACCGGCGCGGGGTGCTCGTCCAGCTCACCCGGCAAGGCAACAAGGTCGGCCGACAGGCGCTCGAGAAGCTGATCAGCACGAACCGGGAATTCCTGGAGCCGCTGACCGACGAGCAATCGGCGTCCATCGCCGCCGCGCTCAAGCAACTACTTCTGCACCACGAAGGCTGACGGTAGGTTGCCGGGCATGGAGTGGAAGCTTGAGTTGGTTTCGGTGCCGGTTTCGGATGTGGATCGGGCTAAGGCGTTCTACACCGAGCAGGTGGGGTTTGTTGCCGACCATGACCATCAGGTGAGCGACGAGCTGCGGTTCGTGCAGCTGACGCCGCCCGGGTCGGCTTGCTCGATCGCGCTCGGCAGTGGGATGGATCAGGCTGAGCCGGGATCCGTTCGGGGCTTGCAGATCGTGGTGGCTGATGTGGACGCGGCGCGGGCCGAGCTGACCGGGCGCGGGGTGGAGGTCTCGGAGGTCCAGGAGTTCCCCTGGGGTCGCTTCGTCTTCTTCAGCGACCCGGACGGCAACTCCTGGGCACTCCAGCAGATCACCAACCGCAACTGACGGCACGCCTCGGCGCGGCGATCATTGGTCAACAGTCTGTTGAATCTTGCGTTCGGGGTGAGGCCGGTGAAAGCCTGATCGGGTGGCGGAGCGTGAATTGCGGGGGCGGCAGCACGAGCTCGCCGTGCTGGGCGGGATGCTCGAGGCTGCACGCCAGGGACGCAGCGATGCCTTGGTACTCCGTGGCGAGGCCGGCACCGGCAAATCGGCGCTGCTCGACGCGCTGACGGCGAGCGTCAAGAGCTGCATGGTCGCGCGCATCGTCGGCATCGAGTCCGAGATGGAGCTCGCCTACGCAGGGCTCTATCAGCTCTGCCGCCCGTTCCTGGACCGGATGGACAGGCTTGCACGGCCGCAACACGAGGCGCTGGGGATCGCGTTCGGTCAGCAGGACGGACCGGCCCCGGATCGGTTCCTGATCGGCCTCGCCGTACTGAACCTGCTCTCCGACGCGGCATCCGAGCAGCCGGTGCTTTGCGTTGTCGACGACGCACAGTGGCTCGACCTGATGTCCGCGCGGATTCTCGCGTTCGTCGCCCGGCGGCTCGAGGCGGAGTCGGTCGTAATGGTGTTCGCCGTCCGCGACGGCATCGACCACGAGCTGACCGGGTTCAACGAGCTCGAGATCCGCGGCCTCGACGACGCCGACGCCCGAGCCCTGCTGGATTCGGTGCTGCCGGGTCCGGTCGACCCGCGGGTCCGCGACCGGATCGTCGCCGAGACTCGGGGCAACCCGCTTGCCCTGCTCGAACTCCCCCGCACCTGGACCGCGGCCGAGCTCGCCGACGGCCTCCGCAGTACGACGCTGGCGAGCCAGATCGAGGACAGCTTCGTCCGACGCGTCGAAGCGCTGCCGGCCGAAACCCGGCTGCTCCTCCTGGTCGCGGCGGCCGAACCGCTCGGTGACGCGACGCTGCTCTGGCGGGCGGTCGAGCGACTCGGCCTGGGCGCCGATCCGGCCGCGGCTGCGATCGAGGCCGGACTGATCACGTTCGGGCAGCAGATCGCCTTCCGGCATCCGCTGGTGCGATCGGCGGCGTACCGGACGGCGACAGCCCAGGACCGGCAGGCCGCGCATCAAGCCCTGGCCGACGTCACCGATCCCGAGATCGACCCGGACCGCCGGGCCTGGCACCGAGCCCAGGCGACCGTACGGCCTGACGAGGACGTCGCGGCCGAGCTCGAACGCTCCGCGAACCGGGCCCAGGGTCGTGGCGGTTTCTACTCGGCCGCGGTGTTCCTCCAACGCTCCGCCGAGCTGACGCCGGACCCGGGCCGCAGAGCCCAACGGACACTGGCCGCAGCGGTGGCCAAGCGCAGCTCCGGCGCACTCGACTCGGCTCTTGACCTACTTCGCGCGGTGACCGCCGGTCCCCAGGACCCGCTCCGGACAGCCGAGGTCGAACACCTGCGCGGCGAGATCGCCTTCGACCAAGGCCGACCCCGCGAGGCCGCCAGCGGGTTGCTCGCCGCGGCCAAGCAGCTCGAGCCGCTCGATCCCGATCGGGCCCGGGTGGCCTACCTCGAAGCGATGTCGGCCGCCATCTGGGCGAGCGGCCCGAGCGCGCCGGGCATCGTCGCCTACGCGGCGGCCGAGACGCCTCCCGTGCCTGCCTCCTCCGACTCGCCGATCGACGTTCTGCTGGAGGCCCTCGCGCTGCGCTACACGCGCGGCTACACCGCGGCCGCGCCCCACCTCGTCGCGGCTCTCGACAGAGCGCGCGCTGCCGAAGTCGGCGCGGAAGACGTCGGAGACTGGTTCTGGCTCACCGGCAACCGCGGCATCGGCATCGTCGCGGTCGAGGTCTGGGACTACGAGGCCGCGCTGGAGCTCGCGACCCGCCAGGAGCGGACCGCACGCGCGACCGGTGCGCTCGTACAGTTGCAGTTCGCGCTCAACTTCCGGGCCAACATGCTCTGCGCGACCGGTGATCTGGAGACCGTGTCCCGCCTGGTCGAGGAGGACGCCGGCATCGCCGCAGCGACCGGCAACGCCAGCGTCGGCACCGGCCGGCTGTTCCTCGAGGCGTACCGCGGCAACGAGTCGACAGCGCGCAAGCTCATCGACACGACCCTGCGGAGCGCGACCGATCAGGGCCAGGGCCGGATCGCCGCGTTCGCGACGTACACGAATGCCGTGCTGCACAACGGTCTCGGCCGGTACGACGTGGCCAAGGACGCGGCGTTGCAGGTGTTCGAGCAGGACGTCCTCGGGTACGGCGCACTCGCCGCCAGCGAGCTGGCGGAGGCCGCGTCGAGGACGGGTGACGCCAAGCTCGTCGAGAGTGCACTCGCCTGGCTGACCGAGCGGACGACCGCCACCCCGACGGACTGGGGACTCGGCATCGAGGCGCGCGTCCGTGCCCTGCTCAGCGCCGACGAAAGCGGGTACGTCGAGTCGATCGAGCACCTCGGCCGGACGAGCCTCCGGATCGAGCTCGCCCGTTCCCACCTCCAGTACGGCGAATGGCTGCGGCGTGAAGGCCGTCGCGTCGACGCCCGCGAACAGCTCCGGATCGCACACGAGCAGCTGGAACAGATGGGCCTCGAAGCCTTCGCGGAGCGCGCCCGGCACGAGCTGCTCGCGACCGGCGAGACGGTTCGCAAGCGCCGCCCGGACACGCTCAACGACCTCACCGCGCAGGAGACGCAGATCGCCGGGCTAGCGCGCGACGGGATGACCAACCCCGAGATCGCGGCCCAGCTGTTCATCAGCCCGCGCACAGTCGAATGGCACCTGCGCAAGACCTTCTCGAAGCTAGGAATCACCTCCCGCCGACAGCTTCGTACTGCACTGACCCGCTGACGCCGGCCAGGGTGGGCACACGTCGGTGGGCCAGGGACTGTGACGGGCGCGACCAAGTCGCCGAAGAGCGATCGTCGATGACATGAACACCGACCGGAAAACCTTGGCGAATGCTCGCCGCGTGCAGCTCAATGACCGGGCCGACCTGGCTCGCCTCACCGTCGTCCCCCAGCCGCGCACGGATCTCGTGGCCCGGCTCGCCACCGTTCCCGGTCTGGTCCGCCCCGGCGTCGCGCACTGGGACATGAAGGAACGCCTCCCGCTGCACCCGCTCTCGGTGGAGAACGCGTACGGCGACCCGCAGCTTCTGCCCGACCTCGGAGCCGCTGCCGTGGACTTCGCCCGGCGCATGGGGGTTGAGGTCGTCGTCGGCGCCGAGACCGGCGGCATCCCGCTCGCGACCGCGGTCGCGCTCGCCGCCGGCCTCCCGTTCGCCTTCGTCCGCAAGCCCGGGTACGTCGGGCACGAGGACCACGAACCCAGCGTTCGCGGCGCGTCGGTGGCCGGTCGACGGGTGCTGCTCGTCGACGACGCGGTGTCCTCAGGCGGCGCGCTCGAGGCGTTCGCCGACGAGCTGCAGAGCGAGGGAGCGATCCTGGTCGGCGCCTTCACGCTGGTCGACATGCGCGACGTCGCCACCACGGTGGCGCCGATCGCCAAGACCCTCCCGATCGAGTCGGTCGCCACCTACCTCGACGTACTCGATGCCGCGACCGATCACGGCGTACTCGATCCGGCCGTCCACCACCTTGCCGTCGATGCCCTGGTCAACCACTGGTCGAACGACGATCCCCGCTGGTCCCTGCTGGACCACGCTGCCTGAAGGGATTTGTCGGCAGGCCCCGGTAGGGTCCTGGGGTGGATGTTGGGGAGCGGATTCAGGAACTTGCCGATCAGATCGTCGTACTGCGGGACGCCTATTACCGCGGCTCGCCGTCGGTGGCCGACGCGGAGTACGACGCGATCGAGGACGAGCTGCGATCGCTGATCGAGGCCAACCCGGAGCTCGCCCCGGATCCGAACCCGCTGGACCAGGTCGGCGCGCCGACGGTCCTGCACGCGCCGGTCCGGCACTCACGGCCGATGCTGTCGCTGGAGAAGGCGACCCGGCCCGAGCAGGTCGAGGCGTTCTTCAGCCGCTTCCCGGGCCAGTCCGTCGTCGTGATGCCGAAGCTGGACGGCCTCTCACTCGCCCTGGTCTACGAGAACGGCCGCCTCGCCCGAGCGGTCACCCGCGGCGACGGGACGACCGGCGACGACGTGACCCCGCTCGTGCGGGCGCTCACGGACGGAGTGCCGGCCAAGCTCGACGTACAGGACCGCGTCGAGGTGCGCGGTGAGGCCGTCATGCTGCGCTCCACATTCGCTGCCTACAACGCCGCCCACCCCGACAAGCCGCTGATCAACCCGCGGAACGCCGCCGCCGGCACGCTGCGCGCCAAGGACCCGGCCACCGTCGCCGAGCGACGCCTGCAGTTCCTCGCCTTCGACCTGCTCACCGACAGCGCCGACACCGACCTCGAGCGTGCGCTCACCACGATGGGCTTCACCGTCGCCGACATGCGGCACTGCGACGACGCCGCCGCGGCGCAGACGGTCATCACCTCGATCGAGCAGCGACGTAACGACCTCGACTACGACCTCGACGGCGCCGTACTGCGGTTGGCCGATCGCGATGCCTTCGCCGCCGCGGGCACCCGGTCGAGCTCGCCCCGCGGCGCGCTGGCGTTCAAGTTCGCCGCCGAGGAGAAGACGACCGTGCTCGCCGACGTGGTCTGGGATGTCGGCAAGACCGGCAAGATCGCGCCGGTCGCCTGGCTCGAGCCCGTCTTCGTCGGCGGTACGACGGTCACGCGCGCGACCCTGGCCAACCAGGAGGTGATCCGGGCCCGCGACATCAAGATCGGCGACACGGTCCTGGTCCGCCGGGCCGGCGACGTGATCCCGTTCGTGGCCGGCGTACTCGACGCCTCGAAGCGCACCGGCGACGAGCAGGACATCGTGCCGCCGGTCGTCTGCCCGTCCTGCGGATTCCCGTTGACCGAGCAAGGCAACAGCCGCGAACTGTTCTGCACCAACGTCTCCTGCCCGGCCCAGACCGTGCGGCGGCTGATCCACTGGGCGTCGCGCGCGGCGGCCGATATCGACGCGATCGGCGGGGTCTGGATCGAGCGGCTGGCCGAGGCCGGGATCCTCGAGAACCCGTCGGACTTCTACTACCTGACCGCCGAGAGGCTGCTCGAGTTCGACCGGATCGGCGAGGTCTCGGCGGCGCGGATGATCGAGTCGATCAACGCCAGCCGTCAGGTCGGCCTCCGCCGGGCGATGATCGGCCTCGCGATCCCGATGGCCTCCGAGGGCACCGCGGCCCGGCTGTGCCGCGCGGGCTTCGGCTCGCTGGAGGCGGTGGCCGACGCCGGCGAGGAAGGCCTCGTAGCCGTGGACGACATCGGCCCGAAGGTCGCTGCATCACTCATCGAGCACCTGAACCGGCTACGCCCGGAGCTCGAGCGGCTGCGGGAAGCGGGCGTTTCGCTCGACGTACGCGAGGAAGACCTGCCGCCGGTGGTCGCCGCCGGTGCACCGCTGGCCGGCAAGACCGTCGTCGTGACCGGATCGATCAGCGACCCGCGCTCCGGCGAGAAGGTCGCGCGGCCGGCGTTCCAGCGGCTCTGTGAGAAGGCCGGCGCGAGCATCGCCTCGTCGGTCTCGGCCAGCACCGACCTTCTCATCACCGGCGCCGACGTCGGCGCCTCGAAACTCACCAAGGCCGAGAAGCTCGGCGTCACCGTCGTCGACCAGTCCGAGATCTGGCAACAACTCCAGGCCGCCGATCTCCTGAACTAGATGTGTCCAGTTCCTGACAGCACGGTGGCGCGTGGCGGGCCGGAGCGGACAGGGTTGACGGTATGACGGACAAGCACCGTGAAGCGACCGGCTTTCAGGAGCAAGCGCCGTACGACGAATCGATCGACCTGCGCACCGATTTCGTCATGGTCTACGGCCTCAACGACACCACAGCGCAGCGGATCGCCCGGTGGCGGGAGGCCGGGTATCGCGTCCACCTGATGACCGGCATCTCGTGGGGCACGTACCAGGACTATCTCGACGGGCGGTGGGACGGCTCCGACCACTGGGCCGACGCTCAGACCACTGGCGACGGCAAGCCGATCCTGCACGGTCAGAGCACCGACATCCCGTACATGGTCCCGACGTTCAGCTTCACCGAGTACCTGGTCCAGAAGCTCCGCCCGATCATCGAGCTCGGCGTCGAGGGCATCCACCTCGAGGAGCCTGAGTTCTGGGCGCGGGCCGGCTACTCGGAGTCGTTCAAGCGCGAGTGGCAGGCCTTCTTCAAGGAGCCGTGGCAGCCCCCGCACAGCAGTCCCGAGGCGCACTTCCGCGCTGGACAGCTCAAGCAGCATCTCCTCTCCCGCAGCCTCGACCGCGTCACCTCCGTACTCCGCGACGAAGCGCTCCAGCAAGGCCGTGAGGTCCGCTTCTACGTCCCGACCCACAGCCTGCTGAACTACACGCAGTGGCAGATCGTCAGCCCCGAATCACGCCTGCGGACGCTCCCCTCGATCGACGGCGCGATCGCGCAGGTGTGGACCGGGACCTCCCGGACACCGAACGTGTACGCCGGCAAGGTCGCCGAGCGCACGTTCGAGACGGCGTACCTCGAATACGGCATCGCGCAGGACCTGACCCGCGGCACCGACCGGCGGATGTGGTTCCTGCACGACCCGATCGAGGACCACTCGGACCGCACCTGGGAGGACTACCTCGCCAACTACCAGCGCACGCTCATCGCGTCGCTGCTGCACCCGGGTGTCTCGCGGTACGAGGTGGCCCCGTGGCCGAACCGGATCTTCAACCGCCCGTACCTGCGCGAGGGAACCGACGAGCGGGAGCTCATCCCGGCCGACACCGCGACCAGCTACCTGATCGCGATGAACAGCCTGCGCGATCTGGATCAGCCGGACGTGCGATGGGATCAGCAAGGCCCGCGGATCGGGATCGCGCTCTCGGACACCGCGATGTTCCAGCGCTGGTCCCCCGGCGGTGAGAGCGGGCACTACGACGGTCTGCAGGACGCGCTGGCGCTGGAAGGACGTGAGCAGCTGCACTTCTCGGACTTCTACGGTCTCGCGCTGCCGCCGCTGTTCGACGGGCAGCGGGTCGCGCCGGTGCAGCTGGAGAACGTGATCGACACACCGGATGCGCTGGACGATGTCGACGTACTGGTCCTGAGCTACGAGTTCCAGAAACCGCTGGCGCCGAGCATCCACTACGCGCTGGCCGGGTGGGTCAACCGCGGCGGCAGTCTGCTGTACGTCGGCGATGGCGCTGATCCGTACCACGCGATCCGCTCGTGGTGGACCGGCCGCTACACCACCTGCGCCGACCACTTGGCCGAGGCGCTCGGCGCGGGACGCGACGGCATCCAGTCGATCGGGAAGGGGCGGGTCCGATTCCTGCCGGTCCGCCCGGCCGATTTCACCGAGTCGCCCGAGCGCGCGGCCGAGCTGGTCGCGGCGATCCGCGAGCTGGCCGAGGCGGGCGGCCATACCTGGCAGTCGAGCAACTGGTTGTCGGTGCAGCGCGGTCCGTACCTCATCGGGGCCGTACTGGACGGCGCCCATGTTGTCGAAGGCAACTATCTCGATCTGCTCGATCCGGCGCTGCCCATCGTCCAGCGGCGCGAACTGGGCCCGGGGCAACTGACCTGGCTCCGCGACCTCAGCTACGACGAACAGCCCCTGCTCGCCTCCGCCGGCCGGGTCGAGGACTGGAGCTCCGACGAGACCGGCATCCGCTTCACCTGCGAGGCTCCCCGCGGAGTACAGGTCACGACCGCACTCCGCGTCCCGTCCGAGCCGACTGCCGTCAACGGCGACGACATCGAGGCGCGGTACGAGGACAACATCCTGTGGTTGCGTCATCCTGGCAATCCGGACGGGACCCACGTAGAAATCAGGTTATGACGGATGCGGTGGTCTTCGATCTCGACGGGGTGCTGATCGACTCCGAACCGCTGTGGGACGACGTACGGCGAGGCGTCGTGGCGTCCGCCGGCCGGGACTGGCCCGCGGACGCCACGGAAGCCTTGCAGGGGATGAGCACGCCGGAGTGGTCGGCGTACCTGACCGACATCGGCGTACCGGGGTCGGCCGAGGAGGTCGCGACCAGGGTGATCGACGGCATGGTGGAGCGCTATCGGTCGCACTTGCCGTTATTGCCCGGCGCGGTCGAGGCGGTGCAGCGGCTCGCGAGTCGCTGGCCGCTCGGGCTGGCGTCGTCGTCGCCTCGGCGGCTGATCGACACCGTGCTCGAGTCGGCGCGCCTGACCGAGCACTTCCGCGTCACGGTCTCCACCGAGGAGGTCGGCGCGGGTAAGCCCTCCCCCGCGGTCTACAACGAGGTGGTAGGGCGGCTCGGGGCGGACTCGTCCCAGGTCGTCGCCATCGAGGACTCCAGCAACGGGCTGCGCTCCGCATCCGCGGCGGGGCTGCGGGTCATCGCAGTACCGAACGCGAACTACCCGCCGCAGGACGACGCACTCGCGCTGGCCGACGTCGTCGTGCACTCCCTCGACGAGGTGACGACGGACCTGGTCAGCTAGAGGGCCCGGACGCGGTTGTTGCGCGGATTGTGCTCGAGCTCGACCAGGCCGAGGACTTCGAGGACGGGCGGGACGTAGTTGGCGAAGCGGCCGCGGTAGCCCTTGCGGAGGCCGTACCAGCCGCCGACCGGGTTGTCCTCGGAGCGCGCCCAGGCCTCGACCGTGCCCGGTGCGGCCGGCTTCTGCTCGTCGGCGTTGCCGAGCGGCATCCAGTCACCGTGCGTCTTCAGCATCGCGTGCAGATCGTCGATACAGCGGACGTCGTAGCTGAGCTTCGTCGTACCGACCTGGCACACGAGGGCCGACTCGTCGCGATACACCTGGTACTGCGAACTGCCGGGCGGCGTGGTCAGCACCCACGGGTCCGCGGCCGTTCCCGAACCTTGTCCGTCCATGACTCCCCCTCTTGGTCCACTTTCGGTTACCGTAACACTCAAGTTACCGAGCTGGGGAGGGCCACAAGTGGAACCGGGTGAGGCCGCGCCCGCGCTCGACGCGTTGGGTGACGCGAACCGGCGGGCGATCGTCGAGATCCTCGGCAGCGGTGCGCTGTCGGTCCGGCAGATCGCCGAGCAGCTGCCGATCAGCCGACCGGCCGTATCCCGGCACCTGCGATTGCTGAAGGACGCCGGGCTCGTGAGCGACGTACCCGAGGGGAATCGCCGGGTCTACCAACTGCGCGAGGAGGGCGTCGACGCCGTGCGCGCCTACTTCGCGGAGGTGTGGGGGTCGGCCGCGACCCGGTTCCGGATCGTCGCCGAGAACACCTCGGAGGAGCGATGATCGAGCCGCTGGTAGTCGAGTTCGACGTGGACGCGTCGGTTGCGCACGCCTTCGACGTGTGGACCCGCAAATGCGTCACCTGGTGGCCGACCAGTCACACCGTCAGCGGTGATCCGGCGGCGATCACGTTCGAGCCGTTGCCCGGCGGGCGAATCGTAGAGACCGGACCGGACGGCGCCGAGCACCTGTGGGGCGAGGTCCTCGATTGGGAACCGCCCGGGCGGCTGCGATTCCTGTGGCACCTGTTCTTCGACCGCAGCGAGGCCACCGAGGTCGAGATCACGTTCAACCCGCGCGGCGACGGCACCGTCGTACGGCTCGAACAGACTGGCTGGGACAACCTTGGCCCAGCCGGCCGCCCACGCCGCGACCGAACGGGGGCGGCGTGGGCGGCGATCACCTCGCGCTACATCGCCGCTTTGTAAGACTGTTGGCGTCCCCCACGATCTCCTAGTTTCCCCTTGTATGCCGTGCATACGAGCACCGAACGAATTCGGTTCAGTGTGAACCGTCTTGCGTCGGTGCCCGTGTAGGGCCCATACATTCCGGCGAGTCGACTCGAGACGGCCGTGAACAACAGGGGAGAAACCATCATGAGTACTGTGGCAAAGCGTGTTCGGCGCGGACTCGCCGTAGCGGCTGTCAGCGCCGGCATCGCCGTGAGCCTCGTCGGTACGGCGTCCGCGGCGCCGGCCGGCAGCGTCGTGATCGACACCGGCCAGCTGATCGTCACCGGCACGAACCATGCCGACAACATCACCCTCAGCGTGCCGGCCGCCGACACGTCGGTGGTCGAGATCGACTTCGGTGACGGTACGCCGAAGCGCGTCGTGAAGCGGGCCGATTTCGGCCAGATCCACGTCGACAGCCGGGGCGGCAACGACACCGTACGCATCGACTACGGCGCCGAGGTGCAGCCGGCCACGATCATCGACACCGGGAACGGCAACGACACCGTGTTCGGTGGCAGCGGCAACGAACTGATCCGCACCGGCGCCGGCAACGACAGCGTCGACGGGAACCGGGGCGCCGACACGGCGCAGCTCGGCAGCGGTCGCGACACGTTCACCTGGGATCCGGGCGACGGCAGCGACGTCGTCGAGGGTGGCCGCGACCAGGACACGATGGTGTTCAACGGTGCGGCCGTCGCTGAGAAGTTCGTTGCCTCTGCCAACGGTTCGAGGATGCGGTTCACCCGGGACGTGGGCAACATCGTGATGGACACCAATGATGTCGAGCGGCTCACGCTGAACGCCCTCGGCGGCGCCGACACCGTCACCGTCGGCGACCTGCGCCGTACCGATGTCCGGAAGGTCACCGTCGATCTCGGTGCACAGCTCAACACCAGGGGCGGCGACTCGGCGATCGACGCGGTGACCGTGACCGGTACTGCGGGCAGGGACCACATCCGCGTCTCCGGCTCCCACGGCGACGTGCGGGTGTCCGGACTGCATGCCGACGTACAACTGAAGGACGCGGAACCCACGGACCAGCTCACCGTCGACACGCTCACCGGTAAGGACCGGGTTTCGACCGGCGGGCTCGCGCGGGGCACGATCGCGCTCAGCATCCTCTGAGCACTCTGCCCGGCGTCCGCTCCCCCGGACGCCGGGCACTGGGCCGCTGGGCGCTGGGCCGGCCGGCGCAACTTTGGTCTGACTCCGGGCATCAGGACAGGTGAGGGCCTGCAGCGGAAGGGCGGTCATCCGTCTCCTGGGGCTGCCGCCGGGCGCTGAGCACCAGTCCGGGGGAGGACAGAGATGAATCGAACGCTCGTCGCAGGAGCCGTCGCGGCAGTACTCGCGGTCGGCTTCCTGCCGACAACAGCCGGCGCGTCGCCGCGCGCCGCGGCCGAAGCCTGTGCGGTGGATCTGGGATCGGTCACTGCCGGCGGCGACAGCTGGACCCAGATCATGGCCGCGACCTCACCGCCGACCCGCACGTACGACCACATCGTCGGAAAGGACGTGTATCCGGACGGTCAGGTCCGGCTCAGCGCCACGATGACCGCCGACGCGAACGCGGCCGGCCCCGAGCCCAGCGGCTATCTCGTCCTGGGCGACGCCCTGTACAAGAGCTTCTACGCCGTCAACTTCGCGGACGGCGAGATCCTGCGCTCGGGCCTCAACCGGATCGGCGGAGGCTGGTCCGGTTTCACCGCCGTCGACCAGTCGACGTACTCCGCCGGCTCCTTCTACCGAACGACCACGTACGGTCTGAGCGGCGACGGCGTGCTCTTCCGCTGGACCGTGGATACGCAGGGCGTGTGGCGGAACAAGGCGTCGTACCCCGGCTTCTCCGCGGTGAAGTCGATGGCGCTGATCAGCCAGACCCGGACCTACGACACGTTCCTGGCCAACACCCGCGCCGGGGCGCTGTACACGATCCACATCCCGACGGCGACGCCGATGAAGCCGGTCGTCAAGCTCGTCCGCGGATCGACCTGGCAGGGCTTCGAAGCGCTGGTCGCCGAGAGATGTGGTCAGTACGGGACGCTGCTGCTCGGCATCGACAAGGAATCCAAGTCCGCCTACTTGTACGCCGTCGGCCACGCGAACGGCACCGCGACCGTCATCCAGAACCGCGGCAAGATCCCGGTGAGTCTCGACGACCCGGTGTACTTCCACTGGACCGGCCCGGCCGCCGCCCCGCCGTTCGGAGAGTGACGCCGCTACGAGACTTTCGCGCCGGCATGTAGGGCCAGGCCGTCGGTGGCGGCGATGTCGGCGCGGAACCAGCCGCCCGAGTCGACTGTGTACGTCGGACCGCTGCAATGGCCGGGTGTGTAGTCGCCGTGGAAGACGTCGCAGTACACCCCGGCAGGGAGGTCGGTGTGGAAGCTGCGGCCGGTGAGCGCGGAGCTCTCGTCGTTGAGGACGAGGTACCCCTTGGTGCCGCGGCCGAAGGCGATCGCGTCGTTGCCGTTGTCCCACCACTCGGTGACAGCCGTCCCGCGGACGGAGTTGTGGAAGCCGACCATGTTCGCGATCACGCGCCACTCGTGCTCGCAGCGCCACCGGTTCGTGAAGCACGTCGTGTCGACCGTCTGCCCGGTGCTCGTCGACGGTGGGCCCTCGTCGTTCGAGCTGTACTCGTAGCTCGACATCACCTTCGGCGTACCGTACGTCCACGCCAGCATGAACGCGTTCGCCATCGCGTACCGGCCGTTGTCGCGGAACGTCAGTACGCCGCTCCCCCGCTGCGTGTCGTGGTTGTCGGTGAACACGACCGCGTGATCTGACGCCAGCGGCTCGGCGAACGTGTGCAGATACGCCAGTCGCTCGGTGTTGAAGATCTTCGCGAGATCCGTCCCGTACCGGAACTCCAGCACGTCACCGTTACCGACGTACTCGTCCGGGGTGATCGGCTCGCCCGCGCCGTAGATGACCTCCTGATAGAGGTACGCCGGACGCGACAGCTTCGCCTTGATCGCGGCGATGTCCGCGGCCGCCATGTGCTTCGAGGCATCCAGCCGGAACCCGTCGACCCCGATCGACAACAGATCGTTCAGGTACGCCGCGATCCGGCCGCGCACGTAGTCGGTGTCGGTCGCGAGATCCGCCAGGTCGACCAGCTCGCAGTTCTGCACCTCGTACCGGTCGTTGTAGTTGACGATGTCGTCGTTGCCGTTCCGCCCGCAGTGGTGGAAGTCCTGGTTCTGGTAGATCCCCGGGTAGTTGTAGTGCGTGTACGACGAACCCGCGCTGCCGGCTCCACCGGACGAGCCGCCGGTCATGTGGTTGATCACCGAATCGACGTACACCTTGACGCCCGCTGCGTGACAACTGTTGACCATGGCAACGAATTCGGCGCGGGTGCCGCGGCGGGTGTTGTCGATCTTGTAGCTCACCGGCTGATAGTCCTGCCACCAAGGGTACCCCGACGCCGGCAGCACGACATGCTCCTGCGGCGGCGAGACCTGCACAGCGCCGTACCCCTTGGGACCGAGCACCGCGCCGCACTCGCGGCCCACGCTGTTCCAGTTCCATTCGAACAACTGGACGATGACGTCCCGATCTCCGCTCGGCGCAGCCTGCGCGACCGGCACGCTCAACCACACCATCGACAAACTGGCCAGCAGCACGAGCACACGGCGAATCATCAGCACTCCCTAGGGGCGTCGGGAAACTTCATCAAACCAGACCGATTCCTTTTCGTCGCGGGGTCGGTCTACCTGACATGGAAATGCGAGCGCTGAAGCAGATGTCTTTCGACGGGCCTCGGGACATGCGACTGGTCGCCGATACGGCGGTGCCGGTGCCTGGGCGGGGTGAGGTGTTGATTCGGGTGGCCGCGGCGGGCATCAACTTCGCCGACCTCTCGAAGAGTTACGGCCTCTTCGGTGGCGGGCCGAAGCCGCCGTACCTGGCCGGGTTCGAGGCGGCTGGGGAGATCGTGGCGGTGGGTGACGGGGTGAGCGAGGCGCGCTTGGGAGAACTCGTCGTCGGGATCGGGGACGGTGCGTTTGCGGAGTACGTGGTGTTGCGGACGGCGGTGCCGGTGCCTGCGGGGTGGACAGCGCAGGACGCGCTGGGGTTGGTGGTGAATTGGCCTACCGCGCTGGCTGCGCTGACGACGCTCGGCCGCGTTGCCGCCGGAGAGACCGTGATGATCCACGCGGCCGCGGGTGCGACCGGGCAGGCGGCGGTGAAGATCGCCAAGCATTACGGCGCTACGGTCATCGGCACCGCGTCGCCGGGCAAGCATGAGGTCGTGCTGGCGCTGGGAGCCGACCAGGTGCTCGACTCGCGGAGCGATGCGCTCGCGGCCGACGTACTGCGGCTCACCGGCGGCGTCGATCTGGTTTTGGAGACGGGTGGGACCTTCGAAGCCAGCCTCGCGGCCGCCAAGCGGGTCACTGGTCGGGTCGTCGTCATCGGAGCGGCAGGCGGCGAGGCTGCGATCACCAACTGGGACCTCGTGTACAGGCATCAAGTCCAGGTGATCGGCTTCAACCTCGGAGTACTCATCGAGACCGCGCCGCACATCTTCGGCGAGCTGTTCGGGCTCGTCGCCGCCGGTGTCCTGTCCCCCGATCGACCCACCACCTATGACCTGGCCGACGGACCGAAAGCGTTGGCGGAGCTGGAAGCCCGCGCGACCGTCGGCAAGCTGGCCCTGCTGCCTTGAGACAATTGCGTATGGGCTCGGACGAGCAGTTCGCCGCGGACACCGAGCGGTACCGCCGCGAACTGCTGGCGCTCTGCTACCGCATGGTCGGCTCGGCGCACGACGCCGAGGACCTGGTGCAGGAGACGTACTTGCGAGCCTGGCGCTCGTACGCCGGCTTCGAGGGTCGCGCCTCGATCCGCTCCTGGCTCTACAAGATCGCCACCAACGTCTGCCTGTCGGCTCTCGACTCGCGACAGGGCCGGATGCTGCCATCAGGTCTGGCAGGCCCGTACGACGGACCCGACCGCCCACCGCTCCCCGCCGTACCGGGCGAGGTCTCGTGGCTCGAGCCTCTCCCGGACAGCTGGATCGCCCCGGCCGCCGACGATCCGGCCGCGGTGGTCGTCGCGCGTGAGTCGGTGCGGCTCGCGCTGATCGCCAGCCTCCAGCTCCTGCCGCCGCGCCAGCGCGCGGTCCTCATCCTGCGCGAGGTCCTGGCGTTCCCGGCGACCGATACCGCGGAGATCCTCGGCACCACCACGGCAGCGGTCAAGAGCGCCCTGCAGCGCGCCCGCTCGACGCTCGACGACGTGGAGCCCGACGAGCTCCTCGAGCCGACCGACCAGCGGGCACGCGCATTGCTCGACGGCTACATCACCGCGTTCGAGCGCTCGGACGCCAACCTGCTGGAGCAGGTACTCCGCGCAGACGCCACGCTCGAGGCGACACCGTTCCGCGACTGGCAATCGGGCAAGACGAAGTGCATCCACCTACTCGAGGCTCATGTCTTCGGCGCGCCGGGCGACTGGACGCTGATCCCCACGACCGCCAACGCCCAGCCCGCCGCAGCCGTGTACCACCGGGGCCAGGCGAGCGGCATCGTCGTACTAACCGCCACCACCACCGGCATCTCCCGCGTGACGGAATTCCAGAACCCCGCCCTAGTCGCGACCTTCGGCTTCCCGTCAGGAATCGAGAAGCGGGAAGGAACCGCGCACCCCTAGCGTGAGTCACAGACAACCACGCGACCCAGGGAGTGAACGATGACGGAGGTACTCGCAGCGCTGCAGGACCGGACCTTCGCGCACGCGACCGCAGCGACGGCGAGCACCTACCCGCCCGAGCGCCGACTGACCGCAGAGCAGCTGACGCGTTATCTCAGCCGTCGCGAGTACGCCGTCGTCGGCACCAGCCGGCCGGACGGTAGGCCGCACGCATCGATGTCGATGTACGTTCGAAGCGGCACCGATTTCTGGCTGCCCGCGGTGGCCGGGTCGATCCGCGCCCGCAACCTGACGAAGAACCCCTGGCTGACCATGGTCATCGCCGAGAACGACGACGAGACGCACGTCGCGGTCATCGCCGAGGGGCCCGCGGACGTCGTACCGCTCGACGACGTGTCCGGCGACGTACGAGCGGCCGTCGACCAGAACTGGCCCGGCGTCTGGAAATGGGTCAACGTCTGGATCGTGCTCCGGACCGAGCGCCTGCTCTCGTACGCCGCCGAGGACGCCCAGCCGTAGTCAGCTGTCCTCTGGTCTGACCTCGAAGTGGGTGACGGTGAGTTCGCGGTCGAGCAGGTAGGCGTCGTCCTCGGGGTAGTACTTCGCGTGCGTGATGTCGTCGCCGGCGAAGGCACGGATGTGGTCGAGGTCGGTCCACCAGCTGAGCGTGACGATCTCGGTCCGGCCGTCGCCGAGATCGCGGGTCAGGAGCTGCGCGCCCTGGTTCCCCGGGGTCCGCCGATAGCCGGACATGCCGGTGCGCTCGACGATCTCGGCGTACTCCGCGGCCTTCTCGGTCGGCACCCAGCCGCGCCACATCCGCGCGATCATGCGGCCGCCGTCAGGAGCGGTCGTAGTGCGAGGGTGGGAACGGATGACGCTCGGTCAGAGGGTAGATCTCGCCCTCGGACTCCTCGCGATCCAGCTCCGCCTTCGCCTCCTCGTAGACCTCCGACTGCGTCACGTCGGTCGGCACCGGTTCGTCGGTCGCCGGCGGGACCTCGTCCGGGTCGTAAGCGTCGACCCCGGCCTCGACCCGCTCCTCCTCGGTCCGGCGATCCAGCTCGTCCTGGTCCGGGTGGATCGCGTCGCCACCACCGTGCTCACGCCGATCACGGTGCACGTTCTCCGAAGTCTCGAAAGGTTCGTCCGACATCGCTCCTCCTCAACCGGGTCCGTCACGAACCACAGTAGGCCACGCCACTACAGGTTGGTCTGGGTCTCCAGCTCATCCGGGTAGCGGCCGCCCTCGATCTCGATCCGGGACGACGCCTCGGTCAGCCGGTCGAGCTCATCAGCGGACAGCGTGACGTCCGCGGCCGCGAGGTTCTCCTCCAGCCGGTGCAGCTTCGTCGTACCCGGAATCGGAACGATCCACGGCTTCCGGGCCAGCAACCACGCGAGCGCTATCTGCGCCGGAGTGACGCCGTTCGCAGTGGCGAAGGACTGCACCAACTCGACCATTGCAACGTTGTGCTGCAGAGCCTCGGCCCCGAACCGTGGGATGCGTGCTCGCAGATCGTTGTCCTTGTCAAAGGTGGTCCCGACCGTACCGGTCAAGAATCCCTTGCCGAGCGGGCTGTACGGCACGAACCCGATCCCCAGCTCCTCACACGTTGCCAGGACCTCCTCCTCGGGACGACGCCACCACAGCGAATACTCGCTCTGCACTGCAGTTACAGGCTGTACGGCGTGTGCCCGCCGGATCGTGCTCGCCGCAGCCTCGGACATCCCGTACCGCTTGACCTTCCCTGCCTCGATCAGCTCCTTCACCGCCCCCGCGAACTCCTCGATCGGGTACGCCGGATTCACGCGATGCTGGTAGTACAGGTCGATCGCCTCGACCCCGAGCCGCCGCAACGAGCCTTCAACAGCGCCCGCAACCTCGTCCGGCCGCAGCATCCGCCCGAGCGGCTTCCGCTCCACCGGATCGATCGCGTTCGCGAACTTCGTTGCCACCACCACCCGATCCAGGTACGGCGCCAGCGCCTCCCCCACGAGCTCCTCGTTCGCATGCGGCCCGTAGGTCTCGGCGGTGTCGAAGAACGTGACACCCAGCTCCACCGCAGCACGCAGAAGCTTGATCATCTCGCCGCGATCCGGCCGCCCGCCGTACCCGCCGGTCATCGTCATACAACCGAGCCCGATCGCCGACACCACGGGACCGCCGGCTCCAAGAGTGCGTTCCTTCATTTGTCCTCCTAGTTGCTCACAGCCCAGCTAACCCCGGCCAGGTCGCAGGCGGGAGGCCGCGCTGAACGGGGTACTGGCAGAACCCCCCTCGCCGGCACCGGCCTGCCAGGCTGCAGTCCTGCACGCCATCTCCGGGCCATGGAGCTGTCCGCAGACGCGCTGGTTCTGCTGGGGAGTTGGGTGGCGACGGGGAGTCACGTCGGGGAAAGTGGCTGACTTTTGGGGGGTGGGCGCGCGTAGGCTCTGGGACAGACGTGCTCGTACCCAAGGGGGGACCCGTGAGCCAGCCTGACACGCAAGCCGAATACCCCGATCAGATCGATGCCGCGGTACTGAAGATCGCCGGTGTGGTGGTGCTCGGGGCCATCATGTCGATCCTCGACATCACCGTGGTCAACGTCGCGCTGCCGACGTTCCAGGACGAGTTCGGGACGCCCGGCAACCCGCTCGCATACTCCACGGTGGCCTGGACCGTCACGGCGTACACGCTCGCGCTCGCGACCGTGATCCCGCTGACCGGCTGGGCGGCCAACCGGTTCGGCACCAAGCGGCTCTACATGACCGCGATCTTCCTGTTCACCGCCGGGTCCGCCCTGTGTGCGACCGCGTCGAGTATCGAGATGCTGATCAGCTTCCGCGTCCTGCAGGGTCTCGGTGGCGGCATGCTGATGCCGCTCGGGATGACGATCATGACCCAGGCCGCCGGTCCGCGCCGGATGGGCCGGCTGATGGCGATTCTCGGCGTACCCATGCTGCTCGGACCGATCCTCGGGCCGATCCTGGGCGGCTGGCTGATCCAGGTGGCGAGCTGGCACTGGATCTTCCTCATCAACGTCCCGCTCGGAGCGGTCGCCCTGGTCTACGCCCGGTTCGCCCTGGCCAAGGACCATGCGGAGCCGTCGGAGACGCTCGACTTCGTCGGTGTGCTGCTGATGTCGCCCGGGCTCGCGCTGTTCCTGTTCGGCATCTCCTCGCTGCCGGCCGAGGGCGGCGACTTCGGTGCGCCCCGGGTGTGGATCCCGGTGCTGATCGGTGTGCTGCTGATGGCGACCTTCGTCTGGCACTCGTTCCGGCCGGAGCATCCGCTGCTCGACCTGCGGCTGTTCCGCGACCGCAACCTGACGATCTCGATCATCACGATGTTCCTGTTCGCCGCCGCGTTCTTCGGCGGGCTGCTGCTCGTGCCGACGTACTTCCAGCAGATCCGCGGTGAGTCCACGCTGCACGCGGGGCTCCTGGTGGCGCCGCAGGGCATCGGCGCGATGGTGACCATGCCGATCGCCGGGCGCTTGGTGGACAAGATCCCGGTCGGCCGGATCGTGCCCTTCGGGATCGGGCTGATCGTGATCGGCATGTTCGGCCTGACCCAGATCACCGCGACCACGCCGTACGGCGTGCTGATCGCGATGCTGTTCGTGATGGGTCTCGGGATGGGCGGCACGATGATGCCGCTGTTCACCACGGCGCTGCGGACCTTGCGCGGACCCCAGGTCGCACGCGGCTCCACGCTGCTCAACATCACCCAGCAGATCGCCTCCTCCTGCGGTGTCGCGATCATGTCGGTCGTCCTGACCAACCAGCTCAACAACTCGCCGATCATCCCCGGCACGCAGAACATCCCCGGGCTCGACGAAGGGCTCCGCGAGACGCAGGCAGCGATCCTGTCCAACACGCGCCCCGAGAGCATCGCCCCGCTGCACCTCGACCCGGCCGTGATCGCGCGCGGCCTGGAGGATGCCGCTGCGTCGTTCGCCCACAGCTACTGGGTCGCGTGGGTCCTGGTCGTCATCACCCTGATACCGGCGTTGATGCTCCCGCGGAAGCGCGAGGTCATCAACCTGACCGACCAGAAGGCGCCGCCGGCAGTTATCGACTGAGACCAGGGGTTTCTACTGGGGCGACGCCGGCGCAGGCAGAGCAGCCTTTCACGAGTACACAGAACTCGTGAAAGGGAAGAATATGTCTACGTCAGCGTCCCCCAGGCCCAGTCGGCGCACAGTGCTGTACGGCGGGCTGGCCGCAGGGCTCGCCGTACCGGCCGTCTCGGCGTTGGGCGACCAGGCCGTGGCAGCTCCGGCTGCTGTCGCGTCGCCGTCCGGCTCGACCGCGATCCGGCCGTTTCATTTCACCGCTTCGCGCGACCAGCTCAACGAGTTGCGCCGGCGGGTCGCCGCGACCCGCTGGCCCGCCGAGGAGCTCGTCGCGGATCGCACGCAAGGTGTGCAGCTGGCCACCGGCCAGGCGCTGGCGAAGTACTGGAACAGCCGGTACGACTGGCGCAAGTTCGAGGCCAAGCTCGACAGGCTTCCGCAGTACACCACCGAGATCGACGGCGTGGACATCCACTTCATCCACGTCCGCTCGCGGCACGCGGATGCGATGCCGCTGATCATGACCCACGGCTGGCCAGGCTCGATCGTCGAGTTGCTCGAGACGATCGGCCCGCTCACCGACCCGACCGCGCACGGCGGTAGCGCAGCGGACGCGTTCCACCTGGTCCTGCCGTCGGTCCCCGGGTTCGGCTTCTCCGCTCAACCGACCGAGACCGGCTGGGACACCGGCCGGACCGCGAAGGCGTGGGCCGAGCTCATGCGCCGCCTCGGCTACCAGAGGTACGTCGCCCAGGGTGGCGACGTCGGCGCCGCCGTCACGGACAGCCTGGGCCGTCTCTCGCCGGCGGGTCTGGTCGGCATCCACATGAACCTGTTCGTCCCTGCCCTCGGAGCCGTCAAGTTCCCTGCGACCACGCCGGAGGAGATCGCTGCGTCCAAGGCGGTCGCGGAGTTCGCCCAGACCGGCAACGGCTACATCGTCGAGCAGTCCAACCGCCCGCAGACGATCGGCTACGCACTGGTCGACTCGCCGGTCGCGCTGGCCGCCTGGATGCTCGACCACGACACCGACAGCTACTACAAGATCTCCCGCGCGTTCCGCGGCGGACTGGTCGCCGGCAACCTCACCCGCGACCACATCCTCGACAACATCTCGCTGTACTGGCTCACGGGCACCGGTGTCTCGGCCGGCCGTGCGTACTGGGAGAGCGCGATGGCGCGCCTGACCGGCGGGAGCCAGACGCCGCCGGCGGTCACCGTGCCGGTCAGTTTCAGCGCCTTCCCGGGTGAGATCTTCCAGGCGCCGCGCAGCTGGGTCGAGCTGGTCTACCCGACCCTCGGCTACTACAACCAGCCGGCGCGGGGCGGTCACTTCGCCGCCTGGGAAGAGCCGCAGCTGTTCACCGAGGAGGTTCGCGCAGCGTTCCGATCGCTTCGGTAGTACCTTCCGGCGATACCGTGAGCTGAGACGGGAGGGGAGTCATGCTGCGGATCCGTTTCACCAGCGCGGATCTGGCGCGCGTCCGGGTGGCGAGCGAACCGCATCCGTTGTGGGAGTCGGTGCTGAGCATCAACGGCCTGCAGTACCACAACCTTCCCGCCCGGTACTGGGCCTGGCGCAGCGCGGTGAGCGAGCATCAGGAGATCCTGCGCGCGGCGTACTCCGTCGTGCCGGCGTCGGGGAACTTCGCCGACTTCCTGACGCCGTCCACGCCTTCAGGGCCGGACGCCGACGAGCAGTTCGAGGCGATCCGGCGGGTACCGCGGGCCGTCGTCCGCGACGATCTGGCCCGCACGTACCCGGCCGCCGTACCGACACCGCACTGGGCGGAGCACGTCTACGAAAGCGGTCGGCTCGACCCCGTCGTGCAGACCCTCGAGCGGTACCACCACACCGCCGTAACCCCGGTCTGGAGTGCGATCCGGACCGGCGTCGAGCAGGCGCGACAACGCCTCACCGCCTTGCTGCTGAGCGCCGGGGTCGAGGGCATGCTCGGCGGCCTGCACACCTCGATCCGCTGGCGCGCGCCCGTCCTCGAGGCCGACTACTTCACCGATCAGACGCTGGACCTCGACGGCCGCGGGCTGCTCGTCGTCCCGTCGTACTTCTGCTTCGGCGCGCCGGTCACGTTCATCGACGGCGATCTGCCGCCGACGCTGGTGCTCCCGATCCAGCCGGACGACGAGCCGTTCGACGAGGCGACCGGCGACCTCGACGTACTCGTCCGGCTGCTCGGCCCGACCCGCGCGAAACTCCTGGCCGGCCTGGAGAGCGCCGCATCCACCACCGAGCTCGCCCAGCGCCTCGGCGTCTCCCCCGGCTCGATCAGCCAGCACGCCAAGGTCCTGCGCGAAAGCGGCCTGATCACCACCACCCGCTTCGGCCACTCGGTCAACCACACCCTCACTCCCCTGGGCCGAGCAGTACTGCGAGGGCTCTAGCTCCCCCGATGTCGGCGTTTGTTGAGGTTGTGTTGCAGTGGTGACTGACTGATCAACCTGATGGGGGTCGCGGGGCGTCTCAGCCTGCATTACCGGGGTGATCTGGAAATTCTGGGGGAATTTTCATGGGTGGGTTGCAGGTTCTCGCACGTCCTGATGTTGTTGCGCTGCCGGCGAAGCTGCCGTGGATACGGAGGCTTCTCAAGCATCCACGGCTGATGCAGAGCAATCGGCTGGCTCTGTTGGTCGTGGTTGCGAACGTTGTTGTATTGCTGAGCGGAGTGCATGGGGTCGCCGACCTCGCGCTGGTGGCTCAGGCGAATTTCGCCGTGGGAATTCTCGTCCGGCAACAACTGGTCGTGAATTGTCTTTCCCGTCTGGTGATGCAGGTCCCGAAGTCCTGGCCGCTGCGCGTCCGGTGGGCCTTCGCGAAGGGTTATCACCTGGGCGGATTGCATGTCGGCGGCGCTGTCTGCGGCACCCTCTGGTTCCTCGCGCTGACCGTCGCCGCAATCGGGCAGGTCGGCTCGGCGTTGCAACTCGTGTACTGCGTTCAGGCCGTCCTGCTGCTCACCATCGTGATCACCGCCCGACCGAGCGCCCGCGCCAAACGCCACGATCGCTTCGAGCGCATCCACAGGTACGGCGGGTGGACGCTGTCGATCCTGTTCTGGATCGGCGCGCTCCTGCTGGCAGGCGAACGCCCCGGCCCGCTGCTCGCGGCAATCGCCAGTACGCCGACCGTCTGGGTGCTGGTCGTCACCACACTCAGCTCGTTGGCGCCGTGGATGCTGCTGCGGCGAGTCCCGATCGACGTCATCCGGCCGTCGTCGCATGTCGCCCTGGTGCATTCGCGCTACGGCGGGCCGATGGCCGGCTCGTCGCGCTCCATCGCACGGCATCCGCTGCAGCAGTGGCACAGCTTCGCGGTGATCCCGACGCCCGGCGTACCGGGGTTCCGGATGGCGGTGTCGCGGGCCGGCGACTGGACCGGTGAGTTCATCGACGACCCGCCTTCGCACCTGTGGGTGCGGGGCGTCGCGACCGCCGGCATGGCGAACTACGGCATGGTGTTCCGCCGGGTCGTGTACGTCGCCACCGGCAGCGGCATCGGCCCGATCCTCGCGCACATCCTGGCGAGCCGCGTGCCGAGCAAGCTCGTCTGGGTCACGCGTGACCCGGTGAAGACGTACGGGCAGCACCTCGTCGACGAGATCCTCGCCGCGCAGCCCGACGCTCTCATCTGGGACACCGACGCCTACGGCAAGCCGGACATGGTCAAGCTGGCCTACTCGGCGTACGTCGACACCGGCGCCGAGGCGGTGATCTGCGTGTCGAATCGGAAGGTCACCTGGTCGGTCGTGCACGGACTCGAACAGCTGGGCATCCCTGCGCTCGGCCCGATCTGGGACTCGTAATACTAAGCTGGCGCGATCATGGGGTCGACGATGCCGGACGCCGGGGATCAGTCCCGGTTGCGGCAGCTCAACGAGCGGGCCGTCCTTGCGGCCGTGCGCTCCGCCGGTGACGTGCGGGTCGCGCAGATCGTCGAACAGAGCGGCCTCGGACGCACTGCGGTCGAGGAGGTCCTCGCGAGCCTCGTCACCCGACGCTGGCTCATCGAGGAGAGCCCGGCGATCCGGGGCCGCGGCCGACCGGCGCGGAGCTACCGTTTCCGTGCTGAGGCCGGGCACGTCGTGGGGCTCGACATCGGGGCGTTCTCGGTCCGCGGGGTGCTCACTGACCTGAACGGGCAGACGCTCGCGAGCCGGCGGCAATCCGTGACGCCCGAGACGCCGCGCCTCGAACGACTGGCGGCGGCCGACGAGGTGGTCGCCGCGTGCGCACGTGAGGCCGGTGCGGACGTGTGGGCCGTCGGCGTCGGCACGACCGGACTGGTCGACGCCGCCGGCACCGTCGTACGGGCGAACGCGATCCCCGACTGGGCCGGCACCGACCTCGCGGAGTACTTCGGGCGATCGGCACCACTCGTTGTCGTGGACAACGACAGTCAGCTCGCCGCCCTCGCCGAGCAACGCCGTGGCGCCACGGACATGGTCTTCCTGCACGCGGGCCGACGTACCGGGCTCGCATTGGTGCTCGACGGGCAGTTGCGGCGGGGTGCGTACGGCGCGGCGGCGGATATGTCGGCGCTGCGAGGGGTCGCGTGGGAGGCGGCGCTCGAGCACCTGCATGCCGTCGTACCGGCGGAGGTCCCCGAGATGGACAAGGCCGAGCGGGCGTTCGCAGCTGCCCGCGACGGCGACCGGGCCGCGGTGAACGCCGTACGGAAGTATGCGCGGGCGATGGCAGTCGCGGCCGCAACGGCAATCTCGATCGTCGATCCGCGGCTGCTGGTGCTGGGCGGCGCGTTCTCGCAATCGGCCGACGTACTGATGGAACCGCTGGCCGCCGAGCTGGAGCGGCTGTGCCCGCGCGTGCCGGAACTGCGGGCGTCCTCACTGGGCGCGCTGTGCGTCGCGCTCGGCGCCGCGTCGCTAGCTCTCGACGCCGTCGACGGGCACCTGCTCGCCCGCTCGCGCGGCCCGCTGCCGACGCTGGCAGCGACCAGCCTCGACTCCCCCAAGCGCTGACTCGCGTTCGCCGATTGTTCAGTCAGGCGTTGACGCCTGCCCGTGACGAGGCTATTAATGTCGGAAAGAGGCAATAATGCGCACAAACGCGCGCTCTCCCCCATGAAGCCCCAGGAAGTAGGTTCGCAGTGAACAGACGGATCCGCCGCCGGACGTTCCTCACCACCACCGGAGCCGTCGCCACCGCCGCAGCGGTCGGCGACCTTGCGTACGCCAGCCCCGACGCTCTCGACGACGCCGCAGCCGCGGGGTACGTCGACGTACAGCTGCTCAACATCACCGACCTGCACGGATACCTGCAGCCCACCACTCCCGGCCAGGGCAGCGTGATCACCGGCGCGGGCGGCGTCCAGGTGACCGTCGGCGGCGTCGGCTACATGGCGACGCACCTCAAGCAGCTGCGCGAGGGGCGACGCAACTCGCTCTTCTTCTCGTCCGGGGACAACTTCTCCGGCTGGCCGTTCGAGATCGACGCGCACGCGAACGAGCCGACCGTCGAGGCGCTCAACGCGCTCGGGCTGCAGTTCAGCACGGTCGGCAACCACGAGCTGGACCAGTCGGTCAAGTTCCTCGTCGACCACATGGAACACGGTGCGCCGTACCCGGTGAACGGGCGCGACGACAACTTCGTCGACTCGACCGGTCACCGGTTCCGCGGCGCGAACTTCCGCTTCTACACGGCGAACATCGTGCACGCGGACACCGGCCGGACGATCGTCCCGCCGTACAACATCGAGTGGGTTGACGCGGGAGGCGGGCGGAAGTTGCCGATCGCGTTCATTCACCTCACCGTGATGGACACCCCGACCGGGTCCACGTCGTACCAGCCCGAGCTGCGCGCGCTGTCCGACGTCGGGCAGGCCAACAAGCTGGCCGCGCAGCTCAAGAAGCGCGGGATCAACGCGATCGTCATCAACATCCATGACGGTGGTGTGGCCGGCAACGACTACAACGCAGGTACGAACCCGTCCGGGCCGGTCTTCCAGCTGGCCGCGCAGGCCTCGCCGGACATCGCCGCGATCGTGACCGGGCACTGGCACTGCCGGTTCAACATGATGGTCCCGGACCCGAACGGCGTACCGCGTCCGGTCGTCGAGGCCGGCAACCACGGGTCGCTGATCAACGAGATCAACCTCAAGCTCGACCCGCGGACCGGTCACGTGATCCGTGAGCTCACGACGTCGACCAACCACGCCAATACCCGCGACGTACCGGTCGACGAAGAGCTGCAGTACATCGCCGACTACTGGACCGCGAAGGGCGCGAAGCGCTACGCCACACCGCTGGTGAAGGTGACCGGCGACTTCACGCGTACGCCGAACGCGTCGGGCGAATCGACGATGGGCAACCTGGCCGCCGATTTCGCGTACTGGGACGCGAACCAGCATCGCGACGGACGCGCCGACCTGGCGCTGATCTCGGTGAAGCCGGTGTCGGGCTCGAACGCACTCACCGGCGATCTGCTGTTTGCCAAGGGCACCAATCCGGCCGATGCCGACGGCACCGTTCTGTTCGGCGAGGCCTGGAACGCGTTCGGCTACGGCAACCCGATCCTGACCGTGACCCTGCCCGGCACGCAACTGCACGCTGCGTTCGAAGCGCAATGGGTGGCGCAGGCCAACGGGACGGAGAAGTTCGCGCCGTTCGCGGTCTCGCAGAACGTGAGCTACACCTACGACACGACGAAGCCGATCGGTCAGCGCGTCGATCCCGGTGCCGTCCGCATCGATGGCAAGCCCATCGATCTCAACCGCAACTACCGCGTTGCCGCGCTCGCCTACACGCTGATCGGCGGCGACGGCACCCAGGTCTTCACCGGCTTCACCGACCCGTACCGCAACGATCGCGACCACGAGGGCTTCATCGCCTACCTCCGCGCCCACCCGACCCTGACGCCGTCCGCCCTCGACCGCGCCCGCCCGGTGAGCTGAGTTCGGAGTGGTCTTGTCCGGTTAGCGGTCAAGTCGGCGGAAATCGGTACTTGCCGGTCCGCTGGGCCCTAGGGTGGAAGTGTTCGCCTGGCGGTATACCCCACAAACCGGGCTGACAGGCCGATTGTGCAGACCGCGCGACCCTCATCCCCGAGACGTGCAGGTGCCCCCAACGGTCCAGTCCACGCCCGAGCCGCCAGGCGAGCCCTTCAGGCCGTCCACAGGCCCTTGGGGCTCGCCCGGGTGTCGAGATCGAACGCATGATTGACGCTCTTGCTCAGACCGGAACGTTCCATTTCTGTGGGTCGAGGCCGTTGCAGTCGTAGATCTGGAGGTCTGTGCCGTCGGCCGTGGCACCGCCTGGGCTGTCTAGGCAGCGGCCGGACTGTGGGTTGAGCAGCGAGCCGTTGGCTTGAGGGCGCCATTGCTGGCCGCCGGCAGTTCCGCAGTCCCAGAGTTGGACCTTGGTGAGGTTCGCTGTGCCGTTGCCGACGATGTCCAGGCACTTGCCGAACGAGCGAATGGTGCCGTTGGCCATCATCGTCCACTGCTGACCTGGTACGCCGCCGCAGGTCCACAGCTGGACCGCGTTGCCGTTGACGGCGGTGTTGTGGTCGACGTCGAGGCACTTGCCGGCCGCGGCGGGCCCGGTGATCGCACCGGTTGGTCCGCCCACGACGCCCGTACCGAAGCGGACCTGGCATTGGTTCCCGGTCCCGAGCCACGTCGCGGCCAGGTAGACGAACGACGTACCGTCGGCCGACGGGACGATCGGCGAGCTGTAGCCGGGGCAGGACGGTGAGCCGGCACCGTAGCTGCCGGTGGGGTTGACGTTGACGGGTGCCTCGAGCTCGGTCCAGCTGCCGGTGCCGAGCGAAGTGTTTGCCAAGAGCACCGATCCGGACTCGGCCATGACTGCCTTGCTTCCGGTCGGTCCGGTGACGACACGCTGGCCGGACAGCAGGAGCGTGCCGTTGGGTCCGCCGCCGGGCACCCAGGCGACGTACGGCGTGTGCAGTAGATGACGACCGTCGCTGGTCTGGGCAAGCGTGCCGGGACTGTTCGTCGGTGCCCAGTTGAGCCCGTCGGGGCTGGTCTTGAGGTAAACCTCGCACGCGTGGTCGGCATTCGTTGCGTCACGGCAGAGTTCGTACGACATCATGAACTGGCCGTTGGGCAGCGCGGTGATGATCGACATCCCCGGTCGGGCCAGGTTGTCGGCGGGGAACGCGACGTCGGGTGTGATGCTCCCGCTCCAGGTCGCTCCGCCGTCGGTCGAGGTGTAGTGGCCGATGATCTGGTTGTTCGTCGGCGACCCGGCCGGGCGTTCGTCGGAGATGAAGCAGGCGAGGGTGTTGTTCGAGGTGAGCAGGAACCACGGCTCCCAGATGCCGGCGCCGATGGTGTTCGGGAGGCCGCTGGTCTGGGTGCAGTTCGACAAGTACTGCCAGGTCGCGCCGTGGTCGGTGCTCTTGAAGACCTCGATCTTCTGGGCGGTGAAGTTGCCCTCGTCCCAGGCCGTACCGGCGGCGAGGAGGTCGCCCTGGTTGAGCCCGTTCGCGGTGCGGGGTACTTCGTAGATCACCGGCGCGCCGAGGTCCCAGCCGGCGGTGTGCGAGGTGATCGTGCTGATCGGGCTCGCGCCGAAGGTCGCACCGCCGTCGGTACTGCGGAAGATCGGGAAGCTGCTCGGGCCGGATTCGTTGCGTCGGGCAAATGTCGCGAGGATGGTGCGGCCGGAGTTGGTGTCGTGGTCGAGCCGGATCGCACGCGGGTAGCTGGCGTCGGCGTTCGGGTAGGTGGAGAGGTTGGGACTGTAGAGGACGTTTCCTGGCGGTGCGGCGGCCGCGGGTGTCGCCGGATTCGCGACGAGTGCGGCGGCCATCAGGCCGGCCGCGGCGAGCAAGCGGGTAACGATGGGCATGATCCTCCTCTGACAAGGGCGGGTCGAGCGAAGGTCTGGCGTTCAGTTGTTGCTGATATCGACAGCGGTCCGGGCGACTACGGCACCGGAGGCGTCTGTTGCCCATAGCAAGAGACGGCCGATGGCAGGATCCAGCACGATGTCGATCGGGTCCGTCACCACGAACGGCTTCGCATCAACAGGCACGGATCCACCCACGTCACCCAGCGACCAGTGCAAGGTGCCGAGGAGAGGGTCGCGCCCGTGGTGGGATACGCGCACAGGAACGACGATGACGGGCTGATCCGCGCTCGGGGCGGCGGCCGGCTCGGCGGGTATTTGCGCCGGGACGACGAGGTCGCTGCCCGGGGCTGCTGGGGCGAGGTCGACGATCAGCACGGTTTCCGCGTGGACGTCGGACGGGACGACTCCGCCCAGGTCCTTGGTGCGGCGGTCGTAGGTGTAGATGCCTACGGTTTCGTGTTCGATGTCGTAGAGCTCGGTGTAGATGTAGCCGGCGTTGCGGGGATGACGACGGAGCTCTTGGGTTTGCCAGCGAAGGTGCCAGCCGCGTTCGACACTCGTCGAGCCGGCGCCGTACTCGCCGTTCAGCTGGATCTTGTCCGCGGCGTCGAACCCTGGTGCCGCGATCGCCTTGTCCACAACGAAGTCCGGCCCGAGCCGCACCGGGAAGCTACCGTCCGGAGTATTGACCAGCCGATCGACAACAGCCGCCCACGACGCGGCGCTCTCGTCGTAGTAATGCCAGTCGACCAGATCAGTCTCCACATGCGCCCAGCCCGAATTGTCAACAATCGGACGACTCGGATCCGCATCCCGGATGATCCGGTACACCCGCCGTACGGCGTCCTGTTTGGCCACGTCACCCGGGACGTCCCAATCGAGCCCCCACTCCTCGTTGTAGCCGCCCCAGATCACGATGCTCGGATGGTTCCCGTCCCGCGCGACCATCCCGGCCGCCGCCTCCTCGAAGGCAGCAACAGCCGGGGCCGAGAACCGTCCCGTCGACGGCGGCTCGGCCCACACCAGCATCCCGAGCCGATCCGCCCAGTACAGCCAGCGCGGGTCCTCGAGCTTGATGTGCTTCCGGACCAGGTTGAACCCAGCGGCCCGCGCCAGCTCGAGATCCCGCCGCAACGCCTCATCGGTCGGCGCCGCGTGACCACCCGACGGCCAGAACCCCTGGTCCAGAACACCACGAACGTATGTCGGCACGCCGTTCACCGTCAGGTTGTTGCCGTGCCACTCCACCTTGCGCAGCCCGGTGTACCCACGCACCACGTCCTCGCCGGCCGTCACCACAACGTCGTACAGCTGCGGATCGTCAGGACTCCACAGTCGCGGCTCGGCGATCGGCACCGTCACAGCGCCGGGCCACTCGGCGTACTCGCGAACCACGACGCCCGGTATCTCGATCCGCACCGGCGACGGGCCGGTCAATGTGATCTCGATCCCGTCCAACGCCGCGGTCGGCCGCAGATCCAGACGCGAGATGTACGACGCCGGCCGCGGCTCGAGCCAGACGCTCTGCCAGATCCCGCTTGACGGCGTGAACGCGCAGCCGTCGTAGTCGTCGCGCGGCATACTCCGCTGCTTGCCGTGCGGGATGAAGCGCTTGTCGGTCGGCGCATCCACGCGTACGACGAGCTCGCCCGCGCCGCCGTCCAGCAGCTCGGTGATGTCAGCCTCGAACGGCAGATAACCACCGACATGCTCGACCGCGAGCGCCCCGTTCACCCAGACGGTCGCCTGGTGGTGGACAGCGCCGAAGTGCAGGATCGTCCGCTCCCCCGCCCATTCCGCGGGTCGCTCGATCCGCCGCCGGTACCAGGCCGTCGGCAACCAGTGCGCGACCACGCCGGAGTCCGGGTGCTCCCACGGGAACGGCACCACGATCGTCTCGTCGAAGGTGTCAGGTGTCCGGGCGAACTCCCACTCGCCGTTGAGGTTCAGCCAACGGTCCGAGCGGTCGAAGTGCGGACGAGGATATTCGGGTCGAGGTGTGTTCACAGTTGTTCTCCTCGCTAGCCTTTCAGGCTGCCGGCCATGACGCCTTTGATCAGATGACGTTGCAGTACGACGAACACGATGAGCACCGGGATCGCGGCCACGGTGCTTGCTGCGAGCAACTGTCCCCAGACGCTGGTCCAGTCCGCGCCGAGCTGGCCCGAGCGGATGTTCTGCGCCAACGCCGACAGCATCACCTGCAGGGTCTGGTGCTGCTCATCGTTGACGGCCACGACGGGCCAGACGAAGTCGTTGTAGATGTTGATGAAGGTCAGTACGCCGAGCGCCGCCAGCCCCGGCCGGATCACCGGCATCACGATGCTCGCGAAGATCCGCAGCTCACCGGCTCCGTCGACCCGCGCGGCGTCGAGCAGCTCGTCCGGGATCGCCATGATCACCTGCCGCATCCAGAACACGCCGAACGCATCGACCGCGCCGGGCAGGATGAGCGCCTGGAACGTGCTGACCCAACCGAGCTGGCTCATCTCCAGCAGCAACGGGATCAGCAGCACGAGCGTCGGCAGCATCAGCGTGGTCAGCACGGTCGCGAACAGGATCCGCTTGCCCGGGAAGTCGTACTTCGCGAACGCGAACCCCGCCATCGGGCAGAAGATCATCGTCAGCGCGCCCTTGATCACGACCACGATCGCCGTGTTCCGGAAGCCGGTGCCGATCGGGATCGTGTCGAGCATCGAGCGGAAGTTGCTCAGCGTCAGCTGACCCGGATCGAAGCTGAACGGACTGGAGATGATGTCGCCGCCGGGTTTGAGGGACGACAGCATCATCCACAGCAACGGCGCCAGACTGATGACCCCGGCAACAATCAGCAGTCCGTAGCGACCGATCGCACTGAGTTTCATGAGTCCTCCCTCGAACGCAGCAGCCGGATCGATGCGACGGACAACGCCAGCACCATCAGCACGAGCAGCATCGAGTTCGCCGCCCCGAGTCCGAGGTCGGAGTTCGTGATGTGCTTGTAGAGATAGAGGCCGGCCGTTCGGGTCGCGTTGAACGGCCCGCCGCCGGTCACGACGTACGGCTCGGCGAACAGCTGGAAGACGGTCAGTGTGCCGATCACGACCACGAAGCTCAGCGTCCGCGTCACCAGCGGGACGGTGATCGACCAGAACTGCTGCCAAGCGTTCGCGCCGTCGATCCGGGCTGCCTCATAGACATCTTGTGGGATTGTTGACAATCCGGCCATCAACAAGATGACGGCGTACCCGGTCGTCCGCCACAGCACGAGGAGCGCGATCGTCACCTTCGCCCAGGCGGAGGTTGTCAACCAGCCGATTGCAGGCAATCCGAGCGTCGACAATCCGTGGTTCACCGCGCCGAAGTCCTTGTCGAACAAGATGATCCAGACCTGCGCCATCGCCACCAGCGGCGTGACGAACGGCGCGATCAGCGCGGCGCTGAACAACCCGCGGAACCGCGCCTTGCGCAACGCGACCGCGATCGTCAGCGCGAGCAGGATCTGCGCCGGTACGACGAGCAGCCAGAGCACGCCCGAGGTCGCCATCGACTGCCAGAAATCGGGACTGGTCAACAGGTACCGGTAGTTCGCGAACCCGATCACCTTCAGCGCACCGGCGCCGTGCCAGTTGGTGAAGCTGAGCTGGAGCGCGAAGAAGATCGGGTACGCGCTGAACGCGGCGAAGATCAGGATGAACGGCGCGACGAACAGGTACGGCGCGGCCTGGACCCGGCGCCGGCGTACTCGAACCGCCGATCGCCGGGTCGTGGCTGCTTCGGTCAGGGCCGCCATTCAGCTAGGCCCCATCAGGTTCTTCTGGATCTGGGTCGCCGACGTCTTGAGAACCTCGTCCGGGCTCATCTGCCCGGCGAGCAGCTTCTGCACGTTGACGCCGAAGTAGTCGACGGCCTTCCCCCACCAGGTCGGGATCGTGTAGCCGCCGGGCACCTGCTTACCGGCCTCGACCGCGACCTTCCAGAGATCCTGCCCACCGAGCGCCTCGATCGGCTTGAACAGCGGGGCGTTCGGGTCGAGTGCCGGCAGGTACGACGGGATCGACGTGTTCAAGCCGCCCGGATACACGTCGTTCGAGCCGTAGACCGTTGTGTACCCCTCCTTGCTGAAGACCAGGTGCTCGTACAGCCGCCAGGCCAGCTCCGGGTTCTTGGCCTTCGCCGGGATGACGAACGACGACCCGCCCATCACCCCGGCCCGCGGACCACCGGCCTGCCAGGCCGGCAATGCGGTCGCCCGCCACTTCCCCTTACTTGCCTTGAGCAACTGCTGCGGCGCGAACACGAACCACTGCGCCCACGGTACGAGCACCTGCGTCCCGTTGTCCTGCGTCTGAAGATCGGTCGGCTGCGTGTACTTCGCCAGCGTGCCCAGCCCCTGGGACCGCACCGTGTCCAGCCAGGTCAGCGTGTTCCGATAAGGATCGGAGTCGATCGAGAGCTTGCCCTGGGCATCGACCATCGCGCCGCCCTGCTGGTTGGCGAACATGTCGATCCACAACTGCGCCAGGAACTGGTCGTTCTCGAGGTGGATCGGCTTGGCCTGCGGGAACTTCTCCTTGACCGAGCGCGCCGCCCCGAGCAGAGCGTCGTACGTCGTGAGGCTCGCCGGGTCGACGCCCGCCTGGGTGATGATGTCCTCGCGGTAGAACAGCAGCCCCGGATCGAGGTCCCACGGCACCGCGACGACCTTGCCGTCAACGGTCACCACGCCGAGTTTGTACGGCGCGATGCCGGACTTGTACTGCTCGATCAACTGGCTGAGATCGTGCAGATGCGGCGCGACCCCGGTCAGCAGGGCATCGTCGTAGAACGCCCCGTCGGGCACGCCGGCACCGCTGATCAGCGTCGCCGGCAGCTTGGCGTTGATGTCGACGGCGACGTGGTTCACCTTCACCTGCGGGTACTTCGCTGTGAAGGAGGCGATCGCCTTGTCGAACACCTTGTACAGGTCGCCGGTGCGATCCCAGATGGTGATCTCACCGGACGGCGGAGTGGAAGCACTGCTGCTCGGCAGCGCACTGCCACCGGTCGTGTTGCCGGGAGCGCACGCACTCAGACCGCCGGCGGCCAGCGCGGCACCGGCTCCCCGGAGCAGGGTACGGCGCGAGAAAGGAAGCTGGGTCATGGTCGTTTTCCTCATGACTTTGTCGAGCTTGCAACGTTGCAAGTGGTGATCGGAACGCTAAGCTTGCAACGTTGCAAGTGTCAAGACTTCGCCGACCATGTCGACGCGGACCAGGGGAACGAGGTGCACAGTGCCCGCCACACTGCGCGAGGTAGCCGAGAGGGCCGGCGTCTCGGTCCGGACGGTGTCGAACGTCGTCAACGACTTTCCCCAGGTCGCGCCGGACACGCGCGCCCGGGTGCAGCAGGCGCTCGACGACCTCGGCTACCAGCCGAACGCCGTCGCCCGGACCCTTCGGCGCGGACGGTCCGGCCTGATCGCACTGGTCCTGCCGGAGCTCGACGTGCCGTACTTCGCGGAGCTGACCCGCGCCGTGATCGAGCAGGCGGCGACGGCCGGGTACACGGTCGTCGTGGATCAGACGGACGGCGACCCGGTGCGTGAGCAGGAGCTGGTGATGCGCGGCAACCGGGCGGCGATGTTCGACGGGCTGATCTTCAACCCGCTGGCGTTGGGCGGCGCGGACCTGCGCGACCGGCCCTCCTCGACGCCGGTGGTGCTGCTCGGTGAACGCGTCGTACAGGGCGGACTCGATCACATCATGATCGACAACGTCGCCGCCGCGGAGCTCGCGACCCGGCATCTGATCGACCTCGGCCGGCAGCGCATCGCCGCGATCGGCGACCAGTTCGACGAGACGCGCCAGACCGGCCGGCTTCGGACCCAGGGCTACACGGCGGCTCTCCGTACTGCGGGGATGGAGCTCGTGCCCGAGCTGATCCGTCCGACGGAGTTCTTCCACCGATCCGACGGCGCCGCCGCGATGGCTGAGCTGCTCGCGCTCCCCGAGCCGCCGGACGCGGTCTTCTGCTACAACGATCTGCTCGCGCTCGGTGCACTGCGTACCTGCCTCAGCCGCGGTCTCCGCGTTCCTGAGGACATCGCCCTGATCGGCTTCGACGATATCGAAGACGGGCGCTACAGCACTCCCAGCCTCACCACGATCCGGCCCGACAAGGCCCAGATCGCCAAACACGCCGTACAACTGCTCCTCAACCGCCTAGCCGGCGACGATTCTCCCCCCACGGAAATCGCCGCCGACTACGACCTCGTCATCCGCGAGAGCACCCGCTAGTTGTCCCTGCAGCATCGGAGTTGCCGATGTCGCCGAGCTGATCAAGGCCCTGAGCGCCTAGAGGAAGGCTGACAACAGCAGGACCATGCCGAGGCCGACGACGGAGATGATCGTTTCCATGACCGACCAGGTTTTGATGGTCTCGCCAACGGTCATACCGAAGTACTCCTTGACGAGCCAGAAGCCGGCGTCGTTGACGTGTGAGAAGAACAGCGAGCCGGCGCCGATGGCCAGGATGACGAGAGCGATGTGTGTGGAGTTCTCGCCGACGGCCAGCGGTGCGACGATGCCGGCGGCCGTCACGGTGGCGACCGTCGCGGAACCCGTGGCCAGCCGGATCAGCACTGCGACGATCCAGCCGAGCAGGAGCGCGGACAGGTTTGCGGCGATGGCGATCTTCGCGATCGCCGTACCCGTCCCGCCGTCGACCAGGACCTGCTTGAATCCACCGCCGGCGCCGACGATCAGCATCACCCCGGAGATCGGCAGCAGGCTCAGGCCGATCTTCTTGCTGAGCACGGGGATCCCGAAGCCGATCGAGGTACCGAACGTGTACATCGCCAGCAGTACGGCGAACAGCAGCGCGAACACCGGATCGCCGATGAACTGCAGCACCGGATAGAGCGCATTGTCCTTGCTCATCCACACGTCCGACGCGGCCTTGAGCAGCATCAGTACGACGGGGCTGAGCACGGTCACGATCGTCCAGGTGAAGCTCGGCGTCCTGGTCCGCTGAGCCTGCTCCGTGGCGGTCTCGACTCCACCGGGACCCGACGGCGACCCACCCGTCGCACCCGGCTCACCGTCCTGCACGCCGCCCGCTACCTCCAGTCCGGCACCGGCCGCGCCGATCGGCACCCAGCGAGCAGCCAGCTGTCCGAACAGCGGTCCGGCGATGACGACAGCCGGGATCGCCACCAACAGCCCGAGCGCCAGCGTGATACCCACGTTCCCGTGCAGTACGCCGATCGCGGCCAGCGGTCCCGGGTGCGGCGGGATGAAACCGTGCAGCACCGACAGGCCCGCGAGTGCCGGAATGGCGAGCAACATCGCCCGCACACCCGTCCGCCGGATCGCCAGCACGACCACGGGCACCAGCAGCACCAGCCCGATCTCGAAGAACATCGGGATGCCGATGATCGCGGCGATCAGCGCCATCTTCCACGGGAGCACGGACCGTTTCCCGCGGAGCAGCGTGTCCACGACCTGATCGGCGCCGCCGGAGTCCGCCAGCAGCTTGCCGACCATCGCGCCGAGCGCGATCAGCACACCGACGTACCCGAGGACGCCGCCGACGCCGAGCTCGTACGACTTCGTGACGTCACCGGCCGGGATGCCGGACGCCAGCCCGACGAACAGGGCTCCGATCGTCAGCGACAGGAACGCATGCACCTTCAGCACCACGATCAGCGCGACGATGATGCCGATCCCGATCACGGCGACGATCAGCACCCGTGTGTCGTGCCCGTTCCAGGGCGCGTGCACATCGCCGTTCGCCGCCAGGGGAATTGCGGTGACTGCATCGGTCAGACCCATAGCTTCACGCTCCTCCACAGACCAACCCCCTTCCGCAGTCTCCCACCGCGTCCCCGCCGAAACCCTCTATCGGCGCGCCGCCCCCTCACCGGAACAGATCGAGGCCCTTGCCGACGAGAACGGCGGACAGGACGGTCAGCAGAACGACGGTGATCGTGTTCAGGTTCGCGAGCAACCAAGCCTCGACCGACCTGAGTCTCCGCGCCGACTGCGACGGCCCGACCAGTACGACGGCCAGCAGCGGCCCGATGACCGTCACCGACGCCGCGACCACGAAGATCGCCACCGCGGCGATGGACTGCGACGTACCGAGACCGGCGCCGCCCAGGAGGCTGCCCGCGCTCAGAACGAGGGGAAGATTCTTCAGGTTCGCCAGTGCCGCGGCGGCCCCGGCGACCAGGAGCCCCGGCGCGGACAGGATCGCCATCCGATCGACGATCGCCGGCCGCGGCGGAGTCGTCCCGGGCGCCGGCCGCTTCCGCCAGTACCGGACAGCCAGGACTCCGAACAGCACGCCGACCGCCAATTGCAGTACGTCGACCCCGTCGCGTGCGGACTCCTCGTGCCCTTCCGCGACCGTGTCCGTCAGCCACGCGACCAGCCCGACAGCGATCGCCAAGGCACCGACCCATCCGGCCGCGAAGCACAGCCCGGCGCGGACCGGCCGGTCGGACAGCAGCACGAGCACGATGCAGATCATCGGTATCGGACTCAGCGCAATGGCCATCGCCTGCGGCAGAACCGCACCGACGACGGGCCACACGTGCTCAGTGTCCGTTCGACGGTGGCGGGACCTGCAGGACTTCGACGATGCTGATCCCGAGCATGTCCAGGTGGTTCAGGATGCCGGCCAATGCCGCCTGGTCGTCGAGGTACCCGTGCAGGACGGTCTGCGGGGGCTCGGTATCAGCGGTCATCGATGGGAACGCGTCGGTCAGGTCGCGCGACAAGGTTCCCTTCACCCGGATGACGTAGTGGCCCATAGGACGCCCCTTTCACGGCCGTCACTTAGGACTCTGCTGCCGTCGTAGGCAACTCGGCTCCCCCGGATCGGGGGATGGTGGTTGTGCGCGCGGTCAGCAGGCTGAGAGATGTGGCTGAGTCTGCTCCACCGGCGGCGCCAACTCCTCGAGCTGCTCGGCGGAAGATTCCGAAACCCGTGGTGCAGCTGGCCCGGCTTGTCGTCGTCGCCGTGGTGGCGTGGCTCCTGCTGCGGTTGCTGCGTGGCATCGACTGGAGCGAGGTCGGCTACGCCCTCACCCATCTGAGTGCCTGGCAGATCGCGGTCCTGCTGGTGGTGATCCTGATCCGCCGGGCGATCCTGGCTGCTCCGTTGGCCCTCCTCATCGCCGGTCTCAGCTACCTGAAAGCGATGATCAGCGATGTCGCGGCAGCCTCCATCGCCACGATCGCTCCCTCCCCCGGCGACGTCGTACTGCGGCTGTCCATGCTCCGCTCGTGGGGTATCGACAACACCGACGCCGCATCCGGCCTGACGCTCAGTACGACGATCTTCTACATCGCCCGCCTCGCCGCACCGGTGATGGGCTTCGTGATCTTCTGGGCTGCGCGTGACTTCTACGCCCCGTTCGCCTGGGCGGGTCTGGTTTTCGGCGTGACAGCCGTCGTACTGCTGGTCGGTCTGCTCCTCGCGGTGCGGGCCGAGCGTACGGCGGGAACGATCGGGCGTCTGCTCGGGCGAGTGATCCAGCGGGTGCGGCCTTCCAGTCCGGGTCCGGACGTGTGGGAGGAGCGACTCGTGTCGTTCCAGTCGCACAGCGCGGGACGTATGAATCAGCGCGGGTGGCTCGCGATTCTCAGCCAACTGCTGCTGGTCGGCGTCGAGGCGGGTGTGCTCGTCCTGTGCCTGGCGTTTGTCGGCGTGAAGCTGGACGGGCCGACCGTGATCGTCATGTTCTGCAGCTTCATGGTGCTCTACCCGCTGACTGGGCTGCCGCTGATGGGCGCCGGAGTGCTCGACGCGACCTATGCGGCGTTCGTCTCCGACCACAGCGCGGTCGACGCGACCGACCTTGTCGCGGGGCTGCTCGTGTGGCGGGTCGCCGTACAGTTCCTGCCGGTTGTCGTCGGCCTGCTGATCATCGTGGTGTGGCGGCGGTTCACCTGAACCGGGTGACCCGGCCGGGAACCGCGGGCGCTCACCCTGGTCACATGACGGCGCGCGGGACACGACCGCTGAGGTTCGCGTGCGCCGGTGTCCTGTTCGCCGGACTGGTCATCGGGCTGTTCATCGGCGCGCCGCGGCCGGCTGCCGCGGCGGACTCGCCGGACGACGTCGCAGCGCAAACGCTCGCGGACCGGTACGCCCCTGTCGTCCGATTGCAGAAGCTCGGTACGAGGTGCGACGACGGCGAACAGTTCCAGCCGACCGACGTCAACGCCGTACTGGGTGATCAGCAGGTTGCCCTGCGGGGCCCGTGGCGACCGCCCGACCTCGTCAAGACTCAGCCTGAGGGTACGGACCTCGTCCGCGGGTACCCGGGTCACTTCCTCGATTTCCCGGGCGATCCGTTGCGCCCCGGCTGCGACTACGCCGAGTGGTCCGCGCGCATCAACAGCACGCACCCGGCGACCGTCTACGCTCACGTCACCGGCGATCCGGCGTACCCGGGGAAGTTGTCCTTGGAGTATTGGTTCTTCTACATCTTCAACGACTACAACAACACGCACGAAGGCGACTGGGAGTCCGTCCAGCTCATCTTCGACGCGGCGACGCCGGAGGCCGCGCTGGCCACGAAGCCGACAGCGATCGGGTTCAGCCAGCACGGTGGCGCGGAGCGGGCGCGGTGGGGTGACAGCAAGCTCGAGATCGTCGACGAGACGCATCCGGTCGTCTATCCCGCGGCCGGTTCGCATGCCAACAAGTACGGCCAGCGCTTGTACCTCGGTCGCGGGTCCGAGGGTCTCGGCTGCGACGACACGACGAGGCCGGCGACCGAGCTCAGACCGACGGTCGCCTACGTGCCGATGGCGCGCGCGGACTACCTGACGGAGTACCCGTGGCTGGCGTTCGAGGGCCGATGGGGTGAGCGGCAGCGCTCCTTCTTCGACGGGCCGACCGGGCCCAACCAGAAAGCTTCCTGGGTCCGGCCGATTCAGGATGCCGAGGCGACGTGGCGGGACGACAGCACGATCGTGCCCGCAGGCAAGGTGCTCGGACCAAGCGGCACAGGCGTCTTCTGTACGGCGGTCGGCACCGGATCGAACCTGCTGCGCGAGACCCTCGACCGGATCTGGCTGCTGGTCCTGATCCTGGCCGCACTCGTCGCACTGATCTGGTTCGCGGCGAGTCGGACCCGGTGGAGTGATGCCGCGCCGTTGCCCGCGCGCAGGCGGCGCGCGTGGGGGCAGACGGTGGCGTCGGCGCTCCAGCTGTTCCGGCGACGCCCCGGGCTGTTCGGCTCGTTTGCCGCGGCGTTCGTCGTACTGGGTCTGACCACCCTCCTACTCGCGGACCTTCAGGCCGCACGGCGCGATTCGCCGACCGATCTGGGCGCGCCGACCGAGAACGCGACCGGCTTCTGGGCCTCATTGGTCGCGCTCGCGATCACGATCCTCACCGCCGCGACGTACGTCGCACTCCTGGCCGCGGTCACGTCGACGCTCGACCGGCTGGACCGCGATGCCCCGGTGTCCGCCGCACTCACCTGGCGTGACGTGAAGGCGCACGCCCGGCCGCTGACCACTGTGTCAGTCCGGTACTTCGTCGTCATCGCCGTACTCACGCTCATCGTCGCGACGATCCCACTGGCCATCTACTACGCCGTCAGTCGCGCGTTCGCGATACCTGCCGTGATGGCCGAGCGGGTCTCGGCGAGTGCGGCGCTGAAACGCAGCCGGCTCCTGGTGAAGGGCCGATGGTGGCGAACCGCCGGGCCGCTCGCGATCATCGTCGGACTCGGCCTGTCGATCGGACCGATCGCCGGGATCATCCTGCTGCTCGCGACGGACCTGCAGCCGAGGCTGATCAACGTGGTGTCGTCGCTGTTGTTCGCGGTGGCCATGCCACTCGTCGCGGCCGCCGTCGTCTACCTGTACTTCGACCGCACCGTCACCCACGCGGACTCGCCCGGATCAGGTGACCTCCCGGATCCAGACCGTACCTATTCTCGGCAGGGGAGGTAGGGATGTCCCAGGCTGACGGCGGATCGGAACAGCCCGCGGTGAGGCACGGTCCGAGCCGGCTCCTGATCACCGCGATCGTGGAGGGCGTGATCGTCGCCGCGCTGGTCGTGACGCTGATCATCGTCAGCGTCCGCCGCAGCGGAGACACCGCGAGCGCATCATCAACCGGCGGTCAGGCCGGTACGGCGATGTGCGCGGCAATCCCGGTCGCGAATCAGGTTCTGCCGTCGATCGTCACGATCTCGGCGAGCAGCGGCGCCGCAGCCGGCACCGGTTCGGGGCAGGTGTTCCGGGACGGCGGCTACATCCTCACGAACGACCACGTCATCTCGCCGGCCACCGCGGGCGGTGCGATCTCCGTCCAGTACAGCGACGGTCACAGCTCCGCGGCGACGATCGTCGGGCGCGATCCGAGTACCGATCTCGCCGTACTGAAGGCTGCTGACGAGGCGAAGGGGTATCCGGTGATCGGGGTCGGCTCGTCGGCCAACCTGCAGGTGGGCCAGCCCGTCGTCGCACTCGGCGCTCCGCTGGGTCTCGCGAGCACGGTGACATCCGGGATCATCAGTGCGCTGGATCGCTATGTGCCGGTGCCGGGCGACTCGGTGACGCACCACTTGATCGGCGCGATTCAGACTGACGCTGCTATCAACCCCGGCAACAGCGGCGGTGCGCTGGTCGACTGCGCCGGGAAGCTGGTCGGGGTGAACGCCGCGATCGCCACCGTCCCGAACGCGTCCGGGGTCAGTGGTGGCGGAAGCGTCGGTCTCGGCTTCGCGATCCCGATCGATCTCGCGAGTCCGATCGCCGACGAGCTGATCCGCACCGGGAAACCCGGTCACCCGACCACCGGGCTGCAGGTCCAGGAGATCCCGCCGGCGCTTGCTCAGGCGTCGGGGTCGCCGAGCGGCCTCTTCGTCCTCGCCGCGACCGGGCCGGGCGCCGAGGCCGGTCTGAAGGCCGGCGACGTGATCACCAAGGTCGACGGTCAACCGGCCGTCAGCAGCGAGCAGATCGTCGTCGCCACGCTGACGCGCAAGGTCGGTGACACCATCGAACTGACCTACGTACGCGCAGACGCCGCAGCAGCCACCGCCAAGCTCACGCTCGCCGCGCCCTAAGAGGCAGGCGGGACCGGCTGCGAAGCCAGCAGGTCGAGCCCTAGCTGCCTGGCCAGGAACTGTGCGGCCAACTGGCCCTGCACGCTGTTGCCTGCCTGGTCCAGCCGCGGCGCGAACGTGCCCAATGCGCCTTTCCCAGGCGAGACCGTCACGATGCCGCCACCGATCCCGCTCTTCCCCGGTACGCCGACATCGAGCAGCCAGTCCCCCGACGTCTCGTACAGCCCCGCGATCGCCATCACCACCAGTGTCACCCGAGCGACATCCGCGTCGACCACGCGTTCCTGCGTCAGCGGACAGACCCCGCCGTCCGCCAGCGTCGCACCCATCACCGCCAGGTCTGTCGCCGCAACGCTCAAGCAGCTCTGCCTGGTGTAGAGCTCGGTCGCCTCAGCAGCATCACCCGCCAGGCCACCGACGCTCTTCAGTAGAGCCGCCAGCGCACGATTGCGGTGGTTGGTGGCCAATGCTGACTCCAACACCTCCTGATCCAACTCGAGCGCACGACCCGCGAACCGAGACAGACCGTCGACGACGAACTGCCAGCGATCCTCCAACGAAGTGCCCGGCGTCAAGCTGGTCGTCGCGATCGCCCCCGGATTCACCATCGGGTTGGTCCGCCCCGCCGGCGACCGTTCGACCGCTTGCACGGAGTTGAACGGCAGACCGGTCGCGTTCATCCCGACCAATTCACGGATCGCATCGACACCGACCGCCTGGCACATCAGCGCGAACACGAACGGCTTGGCCACGCTCATGATCGTGAACGGCCGACGCGCATCACCCGCCTCGAACAGCTGCCCGTTGGTCGCAACGACACTCACGCCGAACGTGTCCGGATCAACCCGGGCCAACGCCGGGTACACCTCGGACACCGTCCCTTCGGTGACGCCGCGGTACCGCTCGTACGTCGCCCGCACCAGATCGTCGACAATCGGCGCATCGGGCAAGCCACCCGTCGAGATGTACCGGCCGGCCGACACCTCAGAACGACCAGACCAGCGGGACAATGATGATTGCCGTCAGCAACCACCACGCCATCACGACCAGACCGAGCTTCCAGTAGTCCCCGAACCGGTAGCCCGCCGGACTCATGATCATCATGTTCGCGGGCGTCGAGATCGGGGTCAGCAGCGAGGCCGCACCGGCGACCGCGATCAGCATCAGCACCGGTTTGACGTTCGTCCCGGTGCCCTCGGCCGCCGCCACCGCGATCGGCGCCACGATCAGCACCGTCGCGGTATTGCTGACCATCTGGCCCAGCGCGGCGGTGACCACGAAGAGTGCCAACAGCAACAAATACGGCCGCCCCGGCCCGACCGCGTCGATGATCAGGTCGGCGATCCGGTCCGCGCCGCCGCTGGACTGGATCGCGCCGGACAACGGGATCAGCGAACCGATCAGGATCACGATCTGCCAGGAGATCGCTCGATAGGCCTGAGCCGGACCGACCACCCGCGTCAGCACCATCGCGGTCGCCGCCAGCAGACCGGCCATCGCCGGCGGCACCGCGCCGGTCGCGAGCAGCACGACCATCGCCGCCAGGATCGCAACGGCCACGGAAGCCTTCGGCCCCCACGGCACGGCCTGCCGCCGTACGAGCTCCGGCGAGTCGACCAGGAGGATGTCCCGGTCCCGGCTGAGCTCCTCGAGGGTCTCCCACGGACCGTGCACGAGGAGCGCGTCGCCCTCGGCCAGTTGGGTGTGCCGGTTGCCGCGGTCCTTGCCCATCCGCTGTACGGCGATGATCACCAGGTCGTGACCGCGGTGCATCCCGGGGAACACCGTCTCGCCGACCAGTGCCGACCGGGGCGGGATGACCGCCTCGACCACGCCAGAATCCCGGGTCAGCAGATCGTCGACAGGTGTCATGCTGACCGCGAGTAGATTGTCGACAACCAGATTGCTGACTTTCTCCGACGGCCCGGTCACCACCAGCACGTCACCCGCGTCGATCGCCGCGTCCGTGCGGTTGTGCCCCTTCCCGTCCTGTACGCCGACGATCTGCACCCCGGGGTACGGCGTGAGGTCGAGCTCGCGCACGCTCTGCCCGAGGAACGGCGACAGGTCCCGTACCTGCAGGCGGTAGAAGCCGTCCCGCAGCGCGTAGTGAACGTCCAGCGTCCGCTCATGCACGGCGAAGTCGGTGGTCTGATGCGCTGGCCGGGCGGACGGCAACAGCTTCGGACCGAGTAGCACGGAGATCGCGATCGTGCCGATCACCAGCGGCACGCCGACGATCGCGAACGAGAAGAACGGAAACGGACCCGCACCCGCATCGCTCGCCGCCTCCGACACAATGATGTTCACCGGTGTCCCGGTCAGCATCAGCAACGATCCCGCGCTGCCCGCGAACGTGAGCGGCATCAGCATCTGTGACGGCGGCTGCCCGATCCGGATCGCGAGCATGACCACCAGCGGGAGCAGCGCCGCGACGGATCCGTTCAGCGTGATGAGGGCGGACAACACCGCACATGACGCCGTGACGGCGATCAACAGCCGGGTCCGCGTGGTTCCGGCGTACCGGACGATGGTCTGGCCGGCCCACGCGGTCACGCCGGTCGAGTCGACGCCCTCGCTCACCACGAAGAGCGTGGCGATGAAGATCACCACCGGGTCGCCGAAGCCCGCGAGGACGTCGGTGAAGCCCAGCACGCCCGTCGCCCACAAGGACAGGGCGACGAGCACCGCGACGACATCGACGGGCAGCCTGTTCCACACGAACAGTACGACGGCCGCTCCGAGGATGATCAGGCTGAGCGTGCCGTCATCCATCGCGGCCTAGCCGAGGTGAACCGGAGCGGACGGGCCCCACGGAATCCCGATCACGTACCACAAGATGTAGAACAGCGTCCACGCGACCAGCACGATCCCGGTGTACGGCAGCATCATCGACACGACCGTGCCCATACCGGCCTTCTTCCGGTACCGCTGGCAGACGAGCACGATGAACGGCAGGTACACCATCAGCGGAGTGATCACGTTCGCCGGACCGTCGCCGACCCGGTACGCCGCGATCACGGTCTGCGGCGCGATGCCGAGCCGGTAGAACAACGGGATGAAGATCGGCGCCAGGATCGCCCACTTCGGGATCACGCCGGGCATGATCAGGTCGATGATGAAGACCAGCAGGATGAAGCCGATCAGCAACGGCAACGCCCCGATGTCCGCACGCTCGAGCAGGTCGGCCAGACCGGTCGCGGCCAGCCTCGACATGTTCGAGTAGTTGAAGTAGGCAATGAACTGCGCGATCAGCAGCATCAGGAAGATCAGCCCGCCGAGCCCGTTGAACGTCTTGACGATCGCGTTGATCACGTTCGTGCTGCCGATCAGCGACTTCGCGCCCCGGCCGTAGCCGAGACCCGCCGCGAGGAACAGCATCGAGATGATGAACAGCAGGCTGCTCATGAACGGCGAGGACCCGAAGATCTCGCCGGTGTCGGGGTTGCGCAGCGGAGCGTTCGGGATGAACGTCAGCGCCGACACGATCGCGACCGCGACGAGCAGGTAGTAGACCGACCATCGCAGTCCGCGGGACTCCAGCTGCATCTCTTCTTCGCTCGGCTTGTGGTCGACAGGCGCGTCGTCCGGCGCCTCGGCCGGGTCGTACTTGCCCAGCCGCGGCTCGAGGATGCGCTCGGTGATGACCGTCATCACCGCGGCGCAGAACAGGGTCGCGGCGATGCTGAAGTAGAAGTTGTGCGTGACGTTCAGGTGGACGTCGGGAGAGACCAGTTTGATCGTCTCGTTGGTGACCTCGGTGATGATGCCGTCGGCCGGAGTGATCAGGATGTTCACGAAGAACGCCGCGCTCACACCGGCGTACGCCGCCGCGATGCCGGCCAGCGGATGCCGCCCGAGCGACGCGAACGCCGCCGCGCCGAGGGGTATCAGGACCAGATAGCCCGCATCGGACGCGACGCTCGAGATGCCGCCGAGCAGCACGATGATGAACGTGATCGCCCCCTTGGGCGCGACTTTCACCATCTTCCGGATCAGCGCGGCGATCAGCCCCGCTTCCTCGGCGACGCCGACCCCGATCATCGCGACCAGGATCACCGCGACCACACCGAAGTCGTTGAAGTTCTGCACCGCCGTGGTGAAGATGAACCGGATGCCGTCGCCGGTCAGCAGGCTCTCGGCGGTGATGGTCTCGTGCTTGACGGTGTACTCCGGGATCGCCGGCGCGGGTGGCGTATCGCTGCCGGCGACACTGGTGCCGCCCTCGTAGTCGGGTGCGACCTGGACCGTCGCCGGCTCGGCGACCTCGGTGGTCACACTCGTCCCGGCCCAGGACAGGATCGCCGACAGGGCGATCACGAGCACGATCAGCGCCAGGAAGATCAGCGCCGGGTGCGGGACCTTGTTGCCGACCCGCTCGATGCCGTCGAGGACGCGCTGCATCCCGCCCTTCTTCACCGGCGTGTCGTCGGGAACCGCCTTCGCGTTCATGCCGCTGCGTCCTTCGGTGCGGCGAACCTGAGCGCGAACTCGATCAGCAGCTTGGTGCCGAAGCCGGTCGCACCCTTGTTCCGCCACGTCCGCGCCGCCGGCGCCTGCGCCGTACCGGCGATGTCGACGTGAGCCCAGGGTTTGCCGTCGACGAACTCCTCGAGGAACAGGCCGGCGGTGATCGATCCGGCGTTGATCCCGCCCATGTTCGTCATATCGGCGATCGGCGAGTCGAGCTGGGACCGGTACGACCGGTGCAGCGGCAACTCCCACACCGGCTCGTCCACCGCGTCACCCGCGTGCCGCAGTTGGTCGACGACAGCGGAGTTGTTGCCCATCACACCCGCGACCTCGACGCCGAACGTCCGCAGGCAGGCTCCGGTCAGCGTCGCGATGTCGACGATCGCGTCGACGGGCTCCTCGGTCGCCAGCGCCAGCGCGTCGGCCATCACCAGACGCCCTTCCGCGTCGGTGTTGAGCACCTCGACCGTGGTGCCGTTGCGCATCGTCAGTACGTCGCCGAGCTTCATCGCCGACCCGGACGGCATGTTGTCGGTACACATCAGGTAGCCGGTCACGGCCGCCGTACACCCGAGGTCGCGCAGTGCCGTCATCGATGCGAGTACGGCGGCCGCACCGGTCATATCGTTCTTCATCTGGGCGTGCGACTCGTCGCTCGGCTTGAGGCTGATGCCGCCCGAGTCGTACATGATTCCCTTGCCGATCAAGGCGATCCGGCCGGTCGGATCGGCAGGTTGGTAACGCAAGCGGACCATCCGCGGCGGCTCGACGCTGCCCCGGTTGACGCCGAGGAGTCCACCGCACCCCATCGCGATCAACTGATCCTTGTCGAAGACCTCGACCTCCAGGCCCGAAGCCCCGCCGACCTCGGCGGCAACTTCGGCCATGCGTACGGCGGACAGCGTCGTCGCCGGGCAGTTCGCCAGGTCTCGGCCCAGACTGCATGCCATCGCCACGATCCGGCCGCGTTCGGCCCCGATCTCGGCTGCTGCGGTGTCCTCGTCGGAGGCAACGATCAGCAGCGATTCCAGCGTGGGTTGCTCGGCGTCGCGGCCGACGAAGTACCGCCAGCGGGCCAGCAGCACGCCTTCGGTGACGGCCTGCGCGAAGTCGGCGACCGAGACCCCGAAGCTCGCCACGTCTCCCCCGGCTACCTCGATGGCGAGCTTGCGGTGCCACGGAACGGCGCGCGCGAACTCGGCGGCCAGATCACGGACCAGGGTCGGGTCGGTCTCGCCGCGTTCGCCGATCCCGACCGCGACGCGGACGGGACCGTCGGCACGCGGCAGAACCAGCGTTTGACCGCGCTTACCGGTGAAGCCGGCCGACTCGAGACCGGCCAGGTCGGTCCCCAGTTCCTCCGGGGGTTCGACGCCGGCGGCGACCGGTACGGCGAGCGCGTCCGCCTCGTCCGCGGCCTGCTTGAGCGAAACGACAGCGACCCGGACCTGGTACCGGGTCGAAGGAATCGGATCGAAGTCGCGTGGGATCGTGTTCACGAAACCCTCCTCAGTACCTGGGTCGCTAGCCAGTCAGCCCGGGATCAGCTCTGCAGGGCCTGGATGAGCTCTTCTTCGCGTTCCTTCGTCAGGTTCGTCTGGATGACCGTCGGGCTGAACGGCTTGAGCGCGTCGACGACGCGATCGACGGTCGCCGACCGGGCCAGCAGGAACACCGCGGCGTGGCCGTCCTGCAACTCCTGCCCGACGTGCTTGATCAGGTCGTCGTTGATGCCGACATCGGTGAGCTTGCCGGCCACTGCTCCGGAGGCCGCGCCGACGGCGAAGCCGGCGAGCGGGTTGAGGAAGATGAGTCCGATCAGCGTTCCCCACAGTGCGCCGCTCGCGGCGCCGGCCCCGGTCAGGTTGACGGACTGCTGGATGCGGACCTTGCCCTTGGCGTCCTTGTAGGCGTACGCCGCGTCCTCACGCTGCAGCAGTTGTTGCTTCGCAAGATCATCGGTCAGCGCGACGACGCGCTCGGCGTCCTCACGACTGTCCAGACCGAGAACCACCAGATGGGTCATGCGAACTCCTCGATGGCAGGCGCGTCCCTGTGCCGCGCTGGACGCTTCATCCCATCAACCGGGCCCGCTACCGGCCTCCTCCGATTAGGGTGAACCCCCGTCCTCGTGCCGCGCGAGGAACGCGGACAACGGGCCGGGCAGTTCGGCGGGCCGCTCGCCCCAGTCGTAGACCACCGCGGTGCCCGCGATCAGGTCGTGCAGCGCACGATGTTCGCGCTGGAACACGATCAATACGAAACCCAGTCCGAACAGTACGACGCTGAGCGGGAAGCCCACGACCCACCGCAGTGCCTGTCCCGGATGGATCGTGCCGCCGCCGGAGCGCACGACCCGCAGGCCGATGATGCCCTGGCCCGGCGTACGGCCGGCGACCGCGAGGAATCCGAACGCATAGGAGAACGCGAAGACAGCCAGCGCGATCGTTGCCGGGAGCGCCCCTACTTCGACGTCCCAGAACGAGGCGGTCAGCAGGTTCACGCCGGCCAGGCCGATCGTGAACGTCGTCGTGATGATCAGGATGTCGAGTGCGGTGGCGGTCGCCCTGCTCACGACACCGGCGTACTCACCGGTGACCGTTCGGGATCGTGGCGCGGGTTCTCGGCGGAGCAGCCGGGTGACGCCACGGTTGAGGATGGCGTCGAGGCCGGCGAGTTGCCGACGGACCAGGTCGACGAGCGAGCCTGCCAGCCGGGTCTGGCTCTCGACCACGACCTGAGGCAGACCGGATCGCTGGACCAGGCTCTCGATGTCGACCCGTTCGAGCAAACGCTCGACATCGACACGGTCGATCAGTCGGTCCATGTCGATGCGATCCAGCACCAGGTTGAGATCGATGTGCTCGAGGAGCAGGTTGAGGTCGACGCGTTCCAACAGCTGGTTCAGGTCGACGCGGGCCAGGGCGCGGTTGAGGTCGACGCGATCGACCAGGGCGTCCACGTCAACATGGGACAGCACCAGGTCCGGTTGAACGGTTTCGACGACCCGCTCAGTGACCTTGCCGGCCAGTCGTCCCAGAACCCCGCCGGGACGGGAACTCACCCGCTCCGGGTGATCCACGGCTACAGCAGCCCGACGGTACGGGCGGTCCGCAGGGCAGCGGATCGCTTGTCCACACCGAGCTTGCGGTAGAGCGAAATCAGGTGGGTCTTGACCGTGTTCTCCGTGATGAACAGTGCCTGCGCAACCTCGGCGTACGAGCTGCCGAGCGCGAGCTGGTCGAGTACTTCGGCCTCGCGGGCGGTCAGCCGGATCCGGGCGCCGTTCACCACCGCGTCGAGCCGGCGCGGCGGCGGGACGTTCGCGTCCGGCCTGGTCCGTCCCAAGGGCGTCATCCCGCCGGCCTGGCTCCATCCGGCCTGGTAGTCGGACAGCTTCTCGAGCGCGGCGGCCGCGAACGGGTGCGGGTTCGGACCGGTGACATGTCTGCGCAGGCGGTCCAGGAAGACGGGTTCGTCGCCGGCCGAGGTGAGCGCGTGGAGCATGCGTTGCGGCGTGACACGGTTGAGGGTGTCGACCAGCGCGGCTTCGGCGGCTGGATCGTCGCCGGACCGGTCCAGCAGGACGGTCCGGAACGAGGCGGCGGCCGAGGCCAGCGGTGGGTAGATGTCCGGGCGCTCTAGGCCGGCGTCGATCAGCTTCAGGGCGGTCGGGACGTCCTCCTGGACCATCGAGGTCATGGCCCGGATCAGCTCGGCCTCGGTTGCGTTGCCGGTGCGCTCGAGCACCGTGAGCTGGGCGTCGACTGTGGTCTTGTCGCCGAGCAACATCGCCAGCCAGGACCGCAGCAACGCCAGATCGCGCGAGAGGTACGTCGGCAACGGGCCTGCGGCCACCGGATCACTGGTGAGCTCGGTGAGGGCCTCCCCCAGACGACCCCGCTCGACGAGCAGAACCGCACGCAACATCGCCCGCAGACCGGCGACCACCGTGTCGGATCCGGCAACGTCAGCGGCCGCGACCTGTTGAAGATAAGCGCACGCGGTGTCCAGCTCCAGCTCACTCACCGCTGCGAATCCCAGCACGACTTGCGCACGTACGGCGTACTCCGGAGGAAGGCCGCGCTGTCCCCCGGCGTCGATGGCGGCCTGCGCCGACTGGGCCGCGCTCTGGACCTGGCCGCGCACGTGCTGCACGACCGCCCGGTGCGCGAGCCCGCCTGCGATGAGCTGGTGATGGCCCGCCATCCGCGCGGTCACGAGCGCCTCATCCAGGTGGCTGAGCGCCGCGTCAAGCTCGTCCGCCCACGTCTCCGCGGCCGCGAGTTCGATCAGCAACCACGCCAACCGCTCAGGACCGAGTACGGCGCGCGCCAGCAGCGACCTGGCCCGTTCGATCGCCACATGCACGTCATGCCAGCCGTAGCGCGACTCCCACAACCGCAGCATTACGGCGTCCGCCTGCACCTCTGGAACCGACTCTTTCAGGTCGTCGGCCAAGGCGGCATCCTGTACGGCGCCGGCAACGTCTCCGGTGACTCGCCGCAGCAGTCCGCGAACGCCGAACAGGTGTGGATGCTGGTCGACGTACCCGGCTGGAAGCGCGTCGAACGCCGCCTCGACCAGCTGCGCCTCGCCTGCAGCCAGCAGAGCCGGTCCGTGACCGAACAGGATCCGCTCGACCAACTCGACGTCGTCGGCGTCCAAGGCACTGCGTAGTGCAGCCTCGCTGTCGCCGTGGCTCTCGTAGTACAGGGCCGAGCGGTGTTGTGCGGTGACGACCAATTGCCGGTCCTCGGCGTTGGTGGCGATCCGCCTTCGAAGCAGCTCGACCAGGAGGGGGTGGTAGCGGTAGAGCGGGTTGCTGCCTCGGTCATTTGCTGTCTCATCGGCGTACGCCGTGACGAGGAGACCGCTGCCCGCCAGATCCTCGAGCATCGAGCCGGCCTCGCTGTCGCCGCTCAGTACGGCGGCCAACTGCCCCGTCAGAGAGCTGGCCGCGAAGGTGCTGAGGAGCATCGCCAGGACCCGCTCGTCGAGGGTGTTCAGCGTCTCGCCGAGCAGCAGGTCGAGCACCGGCCGTTGGTTGGCGAGCGGCCATACGACATCGCCGGACGCCTGCAGCGTTCGAGCGGCGAGTACGAGCGCGGCGGCCCAGCCGGCGGTCTTCTCCTGGACCAGCGAGATGTCGTCCGCGGTCGCGTGCTCGGCATGCGCCTGCACCAGTTCGGTTGCCTCGGCATCGTTGAAGCGCAGGTCGCGCGAGCGCAGCGTCAGCGCCATCCCCCGGATCTCCAGCTCCGAGACCGGCAGCGGCAGGTCGTACCGGGTGGCGAGCAACAGCCGGAGCGCGTGCGGCGCCTCCTGCAGAACACGGGCCAACGCGGCGACAGTTGAGGCAGGCAACAAATGCGCGTCGTCGACGACGATCGGGTCCAGCATCTGGGAGCCCTCGGCACCATCGACCCGCTCGAGGAATCCCTGCAACGAACCGGGCGACTGCCCGGGCACCCACACCACCGGCTCCCCGGAGCGTCGCCGGCGCGTCACCCAGTCCGACAGCAGAACCGTCTTTCCGGTGCCGGCCGGTGCGATCACCATGGTCAGCGGCGAACCGACGCCCAGATCGAGCGCTGAATGCAGCCGCTCGCGAGTCACAAGTGTCAGCGGCGGTCGCGGCGTCTTACCGTCCGCCGACTGCCGGAATGCGTCGCGCTCTCGATCGAGCCCCGGGCTCGTCACGCGCGTCACCCCTCCCCTGGGCGGGCGTGCTATGTCCGAATCGTTGGTCCCCACTCCTCGTACATGCCTCGAAAATCGAGACTAACGGGTTCGGGTCGATTGCGGCAGGGGTTGAGCGTGATGGACCCCAGCCGGGCGTGGCGTGCCGCGGCAGGTGCTCCGGTCAGTTGCGGCGGCGGATCCGGGGCACCTTGGCCCCGATCCAGACCGCGACCACGACGAGCAGACCGATACCGATGAGCCATCCCCACAGTCCCTCGGAGACCGGTCCGAGCCGCCCGAGGCCGAATCCGCCCGGGTCGTCCGCCTGCTGCAGGGCGACGATGTACGCGATGATCGCGCGCTTGTCATCGGGCAGCATGACGCTGTCGGAGAAGACCGGCATCTGCTGCGGTCCGGTGAGCATCGCCTGGTACATGTTCCGCGGGGTCGTGCCCATCAGCGACGGCGCGTAGCGACCGTTCGGGAGCGCTCCGCCGCGGCCGGCGAAGTTGTGGCAGGCGGTGCAGTTGGTGCGGAACAGCTCGCCGCCGCGGACGATCTCCTCCTGGGTCACCTTGCTCACGTCGTACTCGTCGGAGGACGGGATCGCGGGCCCGGGGGCGAGTGAGGCGACGTACGCCGCCAGCTGGGCGATCTCCTCCTCGGTGTAGACGGGCGGCTTCTGCGGGATCTGCGCCTTGGTCTGGGCGGCCGGCATCCGTCCGGTGCTGACCTGGAAGTCGACCGCGGCCGCTCCGACGCCGATGAGCGACGGCCCGGCGATCCGGCCCGCGCCGTTGGTGCCGCCCTCGGCGTGCATGCCGTGGCAGCTGGAGCAGCCGACCGCGAAGAGCCGCCGGCCAGCGTCGATCTGGTCGGACTGGGGACCGTCCGCACCCGTCGCGCTGCGCGGCACCAGCACGGTGTACGCAAGACCGACCGTGACCAGCGCAGCGCCGATCACCAGTGTCTTCGCGAACTTCCGTCGACGCACCGGACCAGCAGACCCTGGTAGCAGACGCATTGTGATCCCCCGATTCGGGTGAGCTTCAGCGAGAGTCGCGCTTCGCCTGCCGGCGGGCGCCCATCGCCCGCGTCGAGGCGTCCTTCTTCAGACCGCCGGTAGTCTTCTTCGCCGTCCGCGCCCTGCTGACCACGTCCGGCTTGGCCCCGTCGGTCGCACCCTTGGCCGGTGCCGCCGCCTTGGCAGCCCGCGCCGCTTCGAGTCGCTCGGTGCGCAGCTGCATCGAGGCGCGGTTGGCGACAACGGAGACTTCACGACTGACTTTCGCCAGCACCGATTCGAACAACTCCGCCTTGTCGCGGTCCCGCTGGTTCCGCGGATACGACATCCCGCGGCCGCCGACGCCCGACACCGCAGCGCTTGCCGCCCGCCGGTAGTTCTTCACGTACTTCGTCCGCGCGCGCCGGATCCGCTGATGCAGGTCCAGCAGTTCGTCCTCGTCCAGACCCTTCAACGCGTCCCGCTCGGTCTCCGCGACCAGCAGACGCTCAGCATCCGTCAACGAGTTCAGCAAGCCTTGGTTCATTGGATTCTCCTTAGCCGCCTTCGCAGAGTACGGACATTTGTACAAGACCGACAAGGCGCGGCACGCGCATTGTGATCGACATGAGTGAGAACTCCGTCAAGCGCTCGCATGGAGTGCATGTGGTCCACAGCGGCTCGCAGCAGGCGGCTCCGCTGCTGCTGATCCACGGCTCCGGCGCATCCGGCGCATGCTGGGCACCGATGGTTCCGGCCCTTGCCGAGCGCCACCATGTCGTCGCGATCGACCTGCCCGGCTTGGGTCATTCGGCCCCGGTCACGTCGTACGAGATCCCCGACCAGGCGGCCCGAGTGGCGGAGATGATCGACTCGCTCGACCTCGGGCCGTTGACGGTGGTCGGACACTCGAGCGGCGGGTACGTCGCGACCTCGCTTGCGGAGCAGCGCCCCGACCTGGTGACGGCCATGACCCTGATCAGCACCGGTCCGCGGATGGCGGCACTCCTTCCTCAGCCGGCGCTGATCCGCGCACTGTCCGGCCCACCGCTCGGTCGCCTGACCTGGGCGCTGCGTTCGGACAAGCTCATCCGCAAGGGGATCAACGCGACGTGTGCCCGGCCGGTGGAGCTCCCGGACGACCTGATCGCCGACCTCCGGGGGCTGCCGTACCGCGACTTCGTCGAAGTACTGCGCTGCAACGGCGAATACATCAGCTATCGCAGCGTTCCGGAGCGGCTCACGATTCTCGACGTACCGCTCCTGGTCATCTTCGGCGCCGCCGACCCGCGCTGGGATCCCGCCTCGGCTCAGGAGTACGCCGTCGTACCGGGCGCGCGGATCGAGATGCTGCCCGGGATCGGGCACATCGCACCACTCGAGGCGCCCGAGGCCGCTGCGAAGCTGGTGCTGGAGTTCACGGCCTAGCATCGGTCCATGCGCCTCACTGCAGCGCCGCCTGACTGGGCACAGGTGGAGATCGCCGTACCACGCTCACCGGGCAGGCTGCCCGGTGTGAGCATGGCCGGGTTCCGCCATCGAGCGCCGGCGTTCGTGGATATCGCGATGGTGGCGCATCCGTCGGTCACGCTGATCTTCGATCTGAGCGAGGACGAGGGCATCGTCTACGACGCGAACGGCCGCAGCGAGAAGGGCAGCGCGTTCGTCGGCCTTCTCCCCGGCGAGGTGCACGCGGCCGGGACGTTGGGCGAGTGCCTGCAGGTCCGGTTGTCGCCTGTCATGGCGGCTCGCGTCTTCGGTGCGTCGGCAGAGCTCACTGGAACGGTGGCGTCGTTCGCGGACGTGTGGGGCCGCGGAGCCGAGCGCTTCGAGGGCAGGCTGCGTGCTGCCGCGTCGTGGGACGAGCGGTTCGCCGTCGTGGTGGAGGTCCTCGGCCGGCGGCTGAATGCGTCGGTCGACGCGGAGATCGCGCACATCTGGCAGCGGACCCTCGCGAGCCAGGGACGCCTGCGCGTCGAAGGCATGGCTGACGAGGTCGGCTGGAGCCGCAAACGCCTCTGGGCGCGCTTCCGATCACAGCTCGGCATCACCCCCAAACGCGCCGCCCAACTGGTGCGCTTCGACCACGCCGCACACCTCTTGGCAGCGGGCCAAGCGACAGCCACCGTTGCCGCCGAGAGCGGGTACGTCGACCAGTCCCACCTCCACCGCGAAGTCGCCGCCTTCGCCGGTACGACGCCGTCCGCCGTCGCCGCTGCTCCATGGCTGGCGATCGACGACGTCGCCTGGCCCGTGACACCGCGAAAGTAGTCCCACTCGGCGGCTACTGTCGGAGGCATGGACCAACTCGTGGTGGATGCGCCGATCGTTGCAGTCACTGTCTATCCGGGTCGCGCACGAGTGACGCGACGCGGACAGATCACCGTGCCCGCTGGGGATCAGACCGTGTACGTCGAACCGCTGCCGTTGTCCCTCGAGGAGGACTCGGTGCGCGTTGCCGGCCGTGGACCCGCGACCGTGCTCGGCGTGGATGTAGCGATCCAGCATCACCCGCAGGCGCCGGACGAGACGGTCGCGGCCTTGGAGCAGGCGCGGCTCGACGCTCAGGACGAGGTCACGCAGCTCGTCGACGCCGATGACGTCCAGGCGCAGCTCGACACGTTCCTCGCCCAGCTGGCTCGCCGCGCCGGCAACAGCTTCGCGCGCACGCTGGCATCCGGCGAGCCGGGCGCCGAGTTGAGCGGGTTCACCGACTCGCTCACCGACCGGTTGTCCGCCGTACGGGAGACTCGCCGCGCTCTCGCCGCGCACCGTCGCGAGGCCGAGAAGCGTCTCGCTGCCGCGGACCGTCGGCTGGCCGCGATCATTCAGCAGCGCACGCCCGACCGGCGTACGGCCGCGATCGCGCTCGCGCTGGAGACCGAGGCCGAGGTGGAGATCGAGCTCTCGTACGTCGTACCCGCCGCCAACTGGACCAGCTCGTACGACGTCCGTCTCACCGGCGACCGCCTCACCCTGAACTGGTACGGACTGATCACGCAGCACAGCGACGAGGACTGGCCGGAGTGCGACCTGACCCTGTCGACGGCTCGGCCCACCGTGACTGCGAAGGTCCCCGAGCTCGACCCGTGGTACCTCGACCGCTTCCACCCGCCGGTGCCCGCGCCGATGGCGCCCGGTGCCGCCGTCCCGCTCGGAATGCAAGCGGCGGGCGGGCGAGACAGTCTCCAGTCCCGCAGAGCGTCCGCGCATGTCGTCGAGCAGGCGGCGTTCGCTGCCGTCGAGGCGACCGTCGAGCAGGGCATGACCGCCGCGAGCTACACCCCGCCCCGGCCCGTCGCCGTACCCGCGGACGGAGCGACGCACCGCGCCACGATCGCCTCGATCGACCTCGAGGCCGAGCTGGACTACATCACGGCCCCGGTGCGATCGACCGACGTACATCTGCGCGCCACGGTGGTGAACTCGTCCGCGCACACCTTGCCCGCCGGCAAGGCCTCCGTCTTCCACGAAGCGGAGTTCGTCGGCTCGGCCGCGCTGCCGCTCTGGGCGCCCGGTGAGGACGTCGAGCTCGCGCTCGGCCTCGACGACCGCATCCGCGTCGAGCGCAAGCTGGTACGCCGGGAAGCGAGCAAGGCGACGCTCGGATCGACCCGCCGTCGTCAGGTCGAGTACGAGACCAAGATCGAGAATCACACGCCGCGCAACGCCCGCATCACGGTCCTCGACCAGTTGCCGGTGGCACGCGACCACGAGATCACCGTCAAGCCGCTCAGCGCCGAACCCGAGCCGGCCGAGACCACCGACCTCGGCGTCCTCACCTGGAAACTCGACCTCGCCGCGGGCAAGGAAACGAGCATCAAGCTCGCGTTCCGCGTCGACACCGCCAAGTCCGTCGACCTCACCGGCTGGCGCGAGTAGCCGCTCAGGTGATCTGGAGGTTGGCCATCATGCCCATGTCCTCGTGTTCGGCATTGTGGCAGTGGAACAGGTACCGCCCGCGATAGCCGTCGAACCGAGTGATGATCTCGGCCGACTCGCCGGGCCGCAGCGACACGGCGTCCTTCAGACCCGCGTCCTGCGGCAACGGCGCGCCGCCGCCCCGCGACAACACCCGGAAGCCGACCAGGTGCAGATGCACCGGATGGTGTACGTCGGCCACCAGCCGCCAGATCTCCACGTCCCCGAGCCGCGTGGTGACATCGGTCCGAGCCGGATCGAACGGCTTGCCGCCGATCAACCACCCGTGACCGTCACCCATCTGCCCGGCACGGAACGAGAAGTCCCGCACCCGCACAGCTTCCGACCGCTGCCACTCGGGCAAGTCTGAGCACAGCACCTCGGGCACCCGGCTCTCGTCGGCAGCCTTCCGTACGACGTGGAACGCCATCACGTCCCGCGTCCGACCGGACCCCAGCCGATTCACGATCCGGACCCGGCTCCCCACCGGGACCCGAGCGAAGTCCACGATCACGTCGTACCGCTCGGCCGGCGCTATCGGCAGGTTCTGATGCGTGACCGGCGCGCGAAGCAGGCCCTGGTCGGCGCCGATCTGCACGAGGTCGAGCCGGCGCCCGTCGTCGAGCACGGCCTCGAGGTCGTAGTGCCTCGCGTTCGACGCGTTGAGGATCCGCAGCCGGTACCGTGCTGCGTCCACCTCGTGCATCGGCCACGGGGCGCCGTTCACCAGGATCACGTCGCCGAGTAGGCCGGCGACGTACGGCTCGCGGACACCCGGCCGTTCGCGGAACGTCGGGTCGAGCGCGGGGTAGGCGAGCGATCCGTCGGCGGCGAATGCGCGATCGCTGATCATCAGCGGCAGTTCGCGCGGACCCGCCGGAAGTCCGAGCGACTCCTCGGCGTCGTCGCGCACGATGTGCATCCCCGCGAGGCCGCGCCAGATCGCCGGGGCGGTGAAGTCCATCCGGTGGTCGTGGTACCAGAGCATCGTCGGCCGCTGGTCGAGCGGGAACGTGTACTCCCGCGTGACCTCGGTCGTCATCGCCTGCGGATCGTGCATGTGGTGATCCCCGCTCCAGCCCGCGGGCAGCACGAGGTCGGTCGGGTACCCGTCGAAATCCGCGGGCGTCCGTCCCCCGTGCAGATGGACGACGGTCGGCACCGGCAACTCGTTGCGGTGGGCAACCGTGATCGAGCGGCCCCGGCGCGACTCGATCGTCGGCCCCGGAAAGGTCCCGCCGTACGTCCACAACCCGGTCCGCACACCGGGCAGGATCTCCGCCGTCACTTCGTGCTGGACAAGCTCGTACCGATCGAAACCATCCGCCGTGCTCACAGGCGTTAGCACCGACGGAACCGGCAGCGGCACTTGGAACGGCGACGGCAGCGGTACGGCGCTCCGCAGTTCGGCTCCCGTCAGCGCCGGCCGACGCGACAACGCGGCCGCGGTCGACAAGCCGCCGGCGGCCACCACGCCGAGCGCTCCCCCGATGCCCAGCACCTGGCGCCTGCTCAGCTCACGCATGGCGACGCACCAAAGGCTGTCGCCACACGGCGATGAACAACATAACCACCGCGGCCACCGTCATCACGCCCAGCGGGATGTGCAGCCAGAGAGCGCCGCCGGTCCCCGCGAAGTACTGCACCGTCTCCCCCACGACCACCGCGAGCGACGCGACGAACGGCCAGCTCTGACGCAGCCGCACCCAGACCACGACCGCCGCGATCACCTGCAGGTAGCCGACAGACGTGGTGACATTCGCGCCGACCGCATGCATTCGCAGGCCGTCGAAGTCACCGCTCAGATAGACGCCGGCGAACACCGGCTGGCCCGCGATCGCCACCAGATGCGCGCTGACGAGTCCACGTAGTACCCACTGGCTGACCACCAGGCCGCCTCCTCATTCGTGTTCTCGGTCAGCCGTGACACTATGTTTCAGCAGTTATGAGCGTCCAAGACCAATATCGCTATCTCGTTATGATCGAAGAGGCATGATGGACCTGAACATGCTCCGGCAGTTCGTCGTCGTGGCCCGGCTCGAGCACCTCAGCCGCGCGGCCGACGAGCTCCACATCGCCCAGCCGTCGCTGAGCCGGACCATCGCCCGCCTCGAGCACGAGCTCGGTACGCCGCTGTTCGATCGCGCCGCCCGGCTGCGCCTCAACGCGGCCGGCATCCTCTTCCGCGGGTACGTCGAACGCGCGCTCGGCGAGCTGGATGCGGGACGACGGGCCGTCGCGGAGGCCACCGAGCAAGGATCAGGCACCGTACGGCTCGCGGCCGAGAACTTCCTCGCTCTCACCGAACCGCTGGCCGGCTTCAAACGCGACCATCCGACCATCGAGATCGAGCTGCGGCAGCTGCCGGCCGAGGAGATGGCTCGCCGATTGAATGCCCAGGACATCGACCTGTGCGTCGCGTCCCAGCCGGTGCCGAGCGCCGGCCTCGAATCCGTTGTCCTGCTGGACGAAGCCGTACACGTGGTCACGCCGCTCGACCACCGATTGGCAGACCGATCCTCGGTGCGTGTCGAGGAACTGGCGGACGAGCCGTTCGTCACCTCGAGAAGGGGCCATTGGCAACGACGTCTGCTCGATCGGCTCTTCGCCGAGCACGGCCTGACCCCGAGGATCGTCTGCGAGAGCGACGAGGCCGGCGCCATCCAGGAGCTGATCCGCGCGGGTCTCGGCATCGGCTTCAACCCCGACATCGCCCGGCGTTCGGCTCCCGGCTATCCGGTCGCGTGGATCGCCGTCGACCATCCCGACTGTCGCCGTACGCTCTCGTTGCTGTGGAACGCGGACGGCCAGCCGTCCACGGCAGCCCAGCTGATGCGGACCAGAATCACCAACTGGGACTGGGATTCAGAGTGAGCCGGACAGCCAGGCTCGCGCGACCTCGAACTTCTTCTCCAACCGGACGCGTACGGCATCGGCGACGACCTGTTCGATGCCCTTGCCAACCATCGGCACCGAGGCCGTCACCTGCAGGTCGAACGCCTGCGTGGTGCCCCGTCCGTCCGGCACGATCCGAGTCGTTCCGGTCACCTTGACCGGTACGCCGGTCACCTCACCGTCGACGTCGGCCTCCCGCGCGCCGTCGACACCGGGCCGGTGCCACACTTTCACCTGAGCCAGCTCCAACGTGTTCCCGACGAACCGCCGGGCAACCACCGGTACGTCGAACGGCTGCGTCTGCCAATGGCACCGCATCCTCAGGTCGTCCCCCGCATCACCCACCACGACGTCGTACGACTGCACCCGCAGCCGCTCGAACACCTGCTCCTGAAACGTGATGTCCGTGATCATCGCAAACACTTCCTCCGGAGAGGCGTCGTACGACGTGGCGAGCGTCAAATGCATAGTGCACTGAATCACAAGGTGAGGCGCATCCGAATCTTCGGGTGCTCAACGGCAACCACCTCGAACCCGAGCCGTTCGTACAGCTCGCGCGCCCGATTGAGCTCGAGCACATGCAACTCGACGGCCGACGATCCCGCCTCCTTCGCACGCTCGACGACCAGCCGCAACAACGTCGTACCGATGCCGCGACCCTGTACTTCGGGCGCGATCGCGATCCTGGAGACGTAGAACGTCCTGGCGTCAGCCGGCCCCGCCTGGACCATGCCGGCAGGCTGCCCGCCGACCAGGACGATCTCGACGGTATCCGGCTTGAACCACGTCTGGTGGAACTGCCGCTGGACGTCGTCGTCCCAGGGGCCCCACGTCGCCTCGATGACGTCGCCGAGTGTGCGGCGGTGCAGGTCGTACAGGAAGTCGTCGTCGGCAACCGTCGCCGGGCGGAGCCGGACGTCGTTCATGGCGTCTCCGGGGAGGTTGCTTGGGGCAATGGTTAGGTGAAGATGTCGACGAGGGCGCAGCCGCGGGGGGTGCGGCGTACGAGGATGGTCTTGCCCTGGCGGATTCGCTCGACGAGGCCGGCTGACTCGAGGGTGTTGCAGTGGTGGGTCGCGGTGCTCGGGGCGCAGTTGAGGTCGGCGGCGAGCTGGCTCATGGTCATCGGCTGCGGCAGCCGGCGGAGGATCGCGGCGCGGACGTGACCGATGACGGTCGCGAGCGCATCGCTGGACTCGCGGACCGGTAGGCCGGCGGGCGACCAGGACGCGAGCGCGCCGGGCAGCGGGTACCCGACGACGACCGCGACCGGGTCGCTGTTCTCGACGACCATCGAGTCAGGTGCGGAGATCATCGGCGCCAGCACGATCTTCCGGTTCCCGACGGGCACCTTCACGCGTCCGTCCAGGACGAACCCAGCACCGTCGAACCGGATCCGCGGCGAGAGCGTGTTCAGCAAGGTGTGCGTGGCGCCCCGATCCAGCATGCTGTCGTGCCGACGCAGTTCGCTGTCGAGCGCCGTACGCGACCGGGACCAGGCGTCACGACCCGGACCGCTCCACACATCGGCGAGCGCGTCACCGAGCGCACGCGACCAACGGGCCGGCCGCTCCGCCAACTCTCGCCAGACCGGCGGGATGCGGTCGCCGTAGATCTCCACGAGGTTGCTTCGCAGCCGGTCGTTGTGGTTGGACCGCAGCGCATCGATCTGGGTCTCCATCGGCAGGTCGCCGACCGGCGTCAGCGGCGCGACCGCGGACGGGATCTGCCGGCGTTGCCCCGGCTGCGCGAGCATCGGACGCAGCGCCGCCCGCCCGGCCGGCGTGTGCATCACCGAGAGCAGCCTGAGCCGCAGCAGCTTCGGTATCCCCTTGCCGTCGCCGAGCAGCGCCTGCAGGGTCACCGACAGCATCGACAGGTCGGGGACCAGTGCGGACCGCGGTTCGATGGCCATCCTTTTCCCCCGGTCAGACAGGAAGTCAGTCCTTACCCGATGGTCAGCCCGGCCGGGGTCATCGACCAACCTTTCAACGATCCTCGAAGTGTTTTCGGTGACGCGACGGAAGGGGAGTGACACGGTGCGCGACTTTCGGTAACCTTTTCGTGATGTTCACCGCGTAGCTGACTGAGAACGGGGCTTGGGAAGCGCATGGCCATCGCAGGTGCAAGCACGGCTGCCCACAGGGCCGCCGACCACAGATACACCGACGATTCCGACGACGAGGACGAACTGATCCGGCTCGCGCAAGCGGGCGACGGCGCCGCCTTCGGGCAGCTCTACGATCGGTACCTGCCGTCCATCTACCGCTACACCTACAGCAAGACCTCGTCCCGCAGCGCGGCCGAGGATCTGACCAGCGAGACGTTCCTGCGAGCGTTCCGCGCGATCGCCCGCCGGCCGCGGGCACAGCTGAACTTCGCGGCCTGGCTCGTCACGATCGCCCGGAACGTCGTGATCGACCACCACCGCTCCGGCTGGAGCAGGCTGGCGATCGTCACCGACGAGGTCGACCCACAGGTCGACGATGCGGTCGGACCGGAGCAGGCCGCACTGCTGTCCGTGAGCACGGCGACGGTGCGCGACGCACTCACCCGGCTGCCCGACGATCAGCGCGAATGCCTTGTCCTGCGCTTCTTCGCCGGCCTGTCGATCAGCGAGACCGCGGCGGCGATGGACCGCACCGACGGGGCGATCAAGCAGCTCCAGTTCCGAGCCACCAACCGTCTACGCCAGGTGGTCAAGGACCGCTGACGAACGCCTGTATGACAAGGGTTGCGAACCGGCGCGACGCCGTACTGCGGGTTGCCGGGTCCGACACATGCAGTCCGCGATGGGCGGTCAGCATGATCATCAGGTCGGACAGCTCGAAGTCCTTCCGCAACCGGCCGCGCGCCTTTGCGCGCCGCGCCAAGGTGGCAACCGACTTCAGCGTGAGCTCCCGGCTCCCGGCGATATCGACTGAATCCGGGTAGGTCGCGAGGAAGGCATCGGTGAATCCCCTGTTCTGCAGGTGCAACTCGCAGATCCGCTCGATCACCGAACAGAAACCCTGCCACGGATCCGGCATCGCCAGACCTTCGTCGACAATCGCCTGGCATGCACGGGTCTGCTCGGCGAACGCCTCGGTCGCCAGCAGTTGCTTCGTGGGAAAACGGCGGTACAACGTGGCCGGACCGACCCCGGCTTGCCGCGCAATCGCCCGCATCGGAACAGTCAGCCCCTCGCTGGCGAACAGCGCGCGGGCCGACTCGAGAATGCGATCGCGGTTGTCCTCCGCGTCGGAACGCAGCTTCTGAGGCAATTGCTCGGTCATCACTCTCACTCTAGCTAAGTGGACACCTGCGTCCACATAGTCTCGGTGCTCAACCGACCGAGAGGAACTGAGAGTGAAGGCCGTGATCATCAAGGCGTTCGGCGCGCCGGAAGGGCTGAGCTTCGTCGACCTGCCTGAGCCCACGCCCGGCCCTACCGAGGTGCTGATCGCTGTCGACGCGATCGGCGTCGGCGGTGTCGACGCCCTGATCCGCAACGGGAGCCTCGCCGGCTGGGGGTTCACCGAAGGACTGGTGCCCGGTTCCGAGGTCGCGGGCACGGTAGCTGCCGTCGGCAACGAAGTCGACGAATCGTGGATCGGTCGGCGGGTGTGGGGCTTCACTGGTCTGGGCGGTGGGTACGCCGATCACGCGACCGCCGCGATCGAGCACGTCGTACCGCTTCCGGACGATCTGTCCGCCGTCGACGCCGTGACGCTCGGCAGTTCGGGCGTCGTAGCGCATTTCGCCTTGGAACACGCGCATTTCGAGCCCGGCGAGTCCGTCTTGGTTCGCGGCGCCGCGGGCAGCATCGGCATCCTGACCGTGCAATTGGCTGCCCAGCGTGGCGCATCCGCTGTAGCGGTCACCACCTCGTCGGCGATGCGCGGCGAACGGCTACGCCAACTCGGTGCGACCCACGTTCTGGACCGGTCCGGTGCGGGCGACGCTCCCCCGGCGTACGACGTCATCGTCGATGTCGTTGCTGGTCCGGACCTGCCGACGTACTTCGGCAAGCTGAATCCGAACGGCCGGCTTGTGGTCGTCGGTGTCGTGGGTGGGCAACCGCGCGCGGACTTCGGTGCGGCGTTGATGTCGGCGTTCCGCAGTTCGCTGACGTTCTCCACCTTCAGCGCCGACACCGTGCCGGCCGAGGAGCGCCGTACGGTCAGAGCCGAGCAGTTCGCCGCATCGGCTCGAGGTGAGCTGCCAACAGTGGTGCATAAGCAGCTGTCGCTGGACGATGCAGCCCTTGCTCATCACAAGATCGACGCCGGCGAGGTGTTCGGGCGGATCGTGCTGATCCCCTAGAACTCGTCGACAGGTTCGGGGGTTGCCAGTGCGATCAGGCGTTCGGCGACGAGGGCGCAGCGTTGTTCTGCGGCGTTGCGGCCGGTGCCGGCGTACCGGAGGCGGGCTGCTGCCGTGATGGGTTCGGCGCTCACCTCGATCAGCGATCCGCCGGGTCGCGACTGGACTCTGACAGCTATCTGGACCCAACCGCCCAGCCCGCTGCGCAGCCGGACGGTCAGCTCCCGATCGGGTCGCCAGCGATCGACGATCGCGACGATCAGGCTGCGGTTCTGCATGTGGCGGCCGCGCATCTCCCGGCCGGTGTCACGTTGCACCACGCAACCGGTCTCCGGCCAGCTCGGCCCGGCCTTGAGCGGAGACGGTACGGCGACCATCCAGTCCGCGAACGTCGCCGGATCACGGATCACCGCCATGACGGCATCGACGCTCACGGCGCCGAACCGCCATACCATCACCATCGAAGCCGTTTCCCTGTCCGCCGCCGTGCCGAGTCTTGTGTCTACCAGGTAGCCCGGTCACACGGCAGCTTTCACACGCCTCGTTGAACCACCAACGAACACCAGCCGAGTCGTGTATGTCACAGGGTCACTTCGATATCGCTCTCAACCACACAGCCTTCAACCTCTTTACAGCTCGTAGGCCGGGACCGCGACGGCCGTGACGACAACATGCATCAGCATCAGACCGGCAACCGCGATCCCGGAGGTGTGCGGGATGAATCCGGTTGCCAACAGCAACAAGTCCGGAATCATTGACAGCACAAGAACCACCGGGACCAGCACGCGGAGTACGGCGCGCGGCCGCGCCACCCGCCGTACGACGGCCCGCCACCCGGCGAACCCGGCCGCGATCCCGATCAGTGTGAACGGGATGAAGACAGCCGGGGTCAACGGACGGAACGACTCGTCCGCGCCGAGGGCGACCGCGCCTCGCGCGAGGAGGTAGTTCAGCACGGCCGCGACGACCGTAGCCGCCAGCAACAGCGTCAGCCGTCGGCGGCCGAGGGTCACCGGTTGCCGCATCTCGATCGACGTCATCGGGCACCTCCATTAACAGTACGAAGCTCGTACTAATGAAGCTAGCCCACACCACTGTCCCAGCACCAGAGCTCCGACCAAAATAGTCCGAAACTCGTACTGTTAGGTGTCCTGGCCGGCGATCACAGCGGTCAGCAGTACGCCGAGCGTGTCCCGCTCGGAAGCGTCGAGCACCTGCAGCATCCGCCGTACCTCGGTCCGGAGCTGCCGCTCGAACTGCTCGGCGACCTCGATGCCGTGATCGGTCGGAGTGACCACGAAGTTCCGCCGGTCGGCCGCGTCCGGGACGCGCTCGACCAGACCGGCCGACTCCATCCGGGCGACGACGCCGGTCATCGTCGACTTGGTCAGCCGCAGCGCCGACCCGAGGCCGAGCATGTTGGTCGGTTGGCGGTGCAGGATGAACAGCAACCGCGCCTGCTGCATGGTCAGGCCGAGGCCCGAGCTGATCCGCTCGTAGTGCTCGGTCACAGCGGTGGCCGCCCGGATCAACGCCGGTCCCGCCGCCAAGGTCTTCGCCGCCATGCGCTCCCCTTCCCATCCCCGTCGGCCCCAACCCTAGTCCGGCCCGGCCTGAGATTTCCCTGCAACTCGGCTGTGAACTTTTCGGCGGTGCCCGGAATCCAATGCGGTACGACGGAGGCGAGGATGCCTCCGCACCAGGGGAGGAAATCCACATGTTTCGCAAGACCGCAAGTCTGGCCTCGGCCGCGGTGCTCGCACTGGGGCTCGGCGCGGCCGCAGCATCGTCAGCGCAGGCGAAGCCGACCGCAGAGTCCGCCACGACCGCGGCGTGCGCGCTCCGGCTCGGATCGGTGACGGCCAACGGAGCCTTCACCAGCCGGATGATCAATGCCACCGCGCCGATCACCGTCGGCGGTGTCCGGGGGACGGCCGGCGTGTTCGGCGCCAACCAGGTGCAGCACATCAGCACCGTCAAGGGCACGCTGCTCGGCGCCGGCGGCGAGACGAGGACCGGGCTGACCGTGATGGGCGGCGCGCTGTACTCGAGCACGTTCACCGTCGACACGGAGAGCCAGATCGACCCGCACTACCCGCACAACAACCTGCGCATCGGCGGCGGCTGGTCCAACTACCGCTGGATCGACCAGTCCATCCACCAGAAGGTGGGCTCCCCCACCCGGACCACGCTGTATGCCCAGCGCACCAACGGACAGCTGGACCGCTGGGTCGCCGAGGGCTCCGGCTGGCGCTCGACCGGCGGGGTCGGCGGCCTCAGCACGGTGAAGTCGATGACTCTGATCGGCCGCACCGACACGACCGAGACGTTCATCGCCAACACCCGCGCCGGCGGGCTGCTGACGGTCACCTGGCCGACGAAGTACAACGCCACGACGGTCGGCAAGGCGGTTCGCACCTCGACCTGGCAGGGCTTCGAGCAGCTGATCGCCACCAAGTGCGGCACGAGCGGCACGCTGCTGCTGGCGATCGACCGCGACACGAAGTCCGGCTACCTGTACGCCGTTGGTCACGCCAACGGTACGAGCACCGTGATCAAGAGCCTGGGCAAGGTCCCGCTGACCTTCTCCGACCCGCAGTACTTCCGCATCGCCCCCAACTTCGACACCCTCAACGGCGGCTGATCACCAGCCGACCCAACACGCCGTCCTCCAGAGCCCCACGCTCGGGAGGACGGCGTTCGTCTGCCGGAGTTAGCGGTCGCGGACGGCGATGCCTGGGTAGTCGAGGACGAGGCCTGAGGTGTCGTATGTCAGGTCGCACGTGAAGTCGAACGTTGCGGACTCGTAGTGGAAGACGTGCTGGTGCTCGTCGGAGCGCAGCAGGGTGTAGCGCTGTTCTAGCCGGATCACACTCAGATCGTCGGCCTGCACGAAGGCGGCCGCTACGTCGTACGGCTCGCCGATGGCGAACGGCAGTCGGTGGATCGGCAGGGTGTTCGTGACCGCTGACGACTCGAAGTCCACGTCCAGGCATCCGTCGAGGTCCGGGCGAGCCACCCCGTCGACGGTCCAGCCGTTCGTACTCCGTTCGAGCACGGTCTCGCGATCACCCGACGCGGTCGAGTTGATCGCCTGCACGGTCCTCGTCTGCCAGTCGGCGTCGACGTCGATCTCGTACCCGACGTACCACGTCGACTCACCCTCGCGGGCCGACGTACGGCCGCGCAGCCGATGACCGTCCACGAAGAGCACTTCGAACCCGACCCGCACCTCGACGTGCAACCACGAGGCGGCCCGGGGCATCGATTTCAGCTGCATGCTGAGACCCTAGCCACATCGGCCGACACGAGGAGGCGCTGTGGAGCTGGGGCCCGGGTACTCGAGTGGACAGTACGACGCGATGCGGCCGGCGGATCTGCTGTACGCCGAGGTGCGACAGCGGCGGGAGACGGGGTACGACGTCGACGAGCTGGTGCGCGAAGCCAACCGGACAGACCCGGCGGACCGGGTCGCGGTGCTCGACCTCGTCGACCGGATGTCGTTGGCGGCCAGGCTGCCGGGCTGGAAGTACGTCGAACCGGACGAGCTCGAGGACATCCAGGAGACGCTCGATGCGCTCCCGGAGGCGGCTCAGGTGGCCGACGTGGCAGACCTCGCCGACAAGATCCACGCGGCGTGGCTGGGACGGATCGCCGGGTGCAACGTGGGGAAGCCGGTCGAGTCGGGTGATTACTGGACGTCTGACCGCATTCGCGACTACCTGACGCTCGCGGACGCCTACCCCCTGCGGGACTACGTGCCGGTGCTCGATCCGATGCCGGACGGGTTCGAGCTGACGTCGTGCTGGCCGGAGACGACGCGTGGGAACGTGAAGGGTTCGGCGCGCGACGACGACATCGACTACCCGATCCTGGCGCTGCATCTGCTCGAGACGCACGGCAGCCGGCTGCGGCCCGAGGACGTCGGCGCGGCGTGGCTCCGGCTGTTCCCGGTCGGCCAGGTGTTCACGGCGGAGCGGGCGGCGTACGTGAACCTCGTCGATGGGTTCACCGTGCCTGAGGTCGCGCGGCGGCGGAATCCGTACCGGGAGTGGATCGGCGCGCAGATCCGCGGGGACGTTTTCGGGTATGTGCACGCTGGTGACCCGTGGGCGGCTGCGCGACTCTCCTACCAGGACGCTGCGTTGTCGCATGTCGGGAACGGGATCTACGGCGAGATGTGGGCCGCGGCGCTGGTGGCGGCAGCGTTCACTGCGTCGTCGCCCCGCGAGGTGGTCGAGCGGGCGCTGGCCGTCGTACCACCGCAGTCGCGGCTGGCCGAGGCGATCCGGGACGTACTGGAGCTCGAGGGCTCGTGGGAGGACGCGCTTCGGGTGATCCAGGAGCGGTACGGGCACTACTCGTGGATTCACACGATCAACAATGCGGCGATCGTCGCGGCGGCGTTGCTCTGGTCGGAGGGCGACTACCTGACCGGTGTCGGGCGGGTGGTGATGAGCGGCTGGGACACGGACTCGAACGGCGCGACCGTCGGGTCGGTCCTCGGCATCTTGAACGGCACCCAGAACCTGCCGGAGCATCTCATCGCGCCGCTCGAGAACCGGACCCGCTCCGCGCTCTTCGGCTTCGACAACTCGGTGATCTCCGACCTCGCCGACCGGACGGTGCGGCTGGCCGGTCGGGTGTAGCTGGACGGTCTGTTGTTCGAGGACTGACACGGTTAAGCAAGATCCCGGCATAACGCCTATCGTTCGAGGCAGGCGCTTTCCGTTGGAGGGGTGGATGCTGGACCGGTCGGAGTCGGCGCTGGGCACTGTGCTCCGGTCGCGGTTCTACCGTTCGGCATTCCTTTCGCTGCTGATCGCCGGGGTCGGGCTGTCGGCAGCGACTCCGCAACTCACGCTCTTCCTGGTCCGCGACCTAGGTACGCCGCTGCCGCTCGCCGGGCTGTACTACGTGACGAACGTGGCCTCGCCCATCGCCGGATTCGTCGTCGGCCGCTGGTCGGACCGGAGCCACGACCGGCTCCTGTGGTTCCGGGTCTGCTCGGTGGTCGGAGCGGCCGGCTGGCTGCTGATGGCGTCGGCGAACTCGGTGTGGATGCCGTTCGTCATCAGCACGTTGGCCCTGAGTGTCGCGGGCGGGTCGATGGCACAGTTGTTCGCCGCCTGCCGTGACGAGCTGAGCCGCCATCCGACCCGGGCCGAGAACCGGGTCATCGCGACGATCCGGATGGCGTTCACGACGGGCTGGATCCTCGGGCCGGTGTTCGGCAGCTGGTTCGGCGGCGTCTTCGGGCTGCGGGCCTTGCTGGTCGCGACCGCGGTCTGCGTGTTCGCCGCGATCATCCCGCTCGGACGTCAGCGCGTCGAGCGGTACGACGCACCGTCGATCGACGCACCCCATGACCAGCCCGAGCGCCGGCGGATCGACGGCATGATGCCGTTGCTGGTGTTCACCGCGGTGTGCGTCCTCGCGATGACCGGCGACACCATCAAGTTCGGCTACCTCCCGATCTACATGGCCGAGCAGCTCCACGTCTCCGACTCCGTGCGCGGTCTCGTGATCGGCATCCAGCCGCTGCTCGAGCTGATGATGCTTCCCGTCGTCGCCCGCCTCGCCGATCGATTCGGCCCGATGCGAGCCATGACGGCCGGCGCCGTACTCGGCCTGTGCGGCAACCTCGCCTACGCCCTCAGTACGTCGGTCGCCGGGCTGTTCGTCGGCCAGATCCTGAACGCCGGCCTCTGGGCGTGCGTCGGCGCGCTCGGCGTCTCCATCGCCCAGCACCTGTACCCGGAAGGCGCCGGCACCGCATCCGGCGTCTTCCTCGGCGCGATCCCGCTCGGCTCGGCGATCGGCGGCACGATCGGCGGGATCGGCGTGGCGGCGATCGGTCTCCCCCACGTCTTCTTCATCCCCGCCACGCTCACCGCCTTCGCGATCGCCGCCTTCGTCGTGCTCAGCGTCCGAGAACGCGCTGGTAGGTAAGCCCACGCGACTGTGGGTTGGCCAACCGGATTCGGGTTGGCCAACCCACCGTCACGTGGGTGTACCCACCAGCGGGGGGTCAGCTGACGGCCGCGCGGATCGACTCGCGGAGGGATCCGAGCGTCGCGACGACGGCAGTCGGTTCGTAGCCGCAGTGGGCCATGCAGTTCGCGCAGCGCGGGTCCTTGCCGCGGCCGTAGCTGTCCCAGTCGGTGTCGTCGATGAGCTCCTGGTACGTGCCGACGTACCCGTCGTCCATCAGGTAGCACGGGCGTTGCCAGCCCTTCAGCGAGTACAGCGGGATCGCCCACGCCGTACAGCTGAAGTCGACCTTGCCCTCGAGGAAGTCGAGGAACAGCGGCGAGTGGTTCAGCCGCCACTTCTTCCGCCGGCCGTCGCCGAACGCCTTACGGAACAGCTGCCGGGTCTCCTCCGGGCCGAGCCAGTGCTCCTGGTCCGGCGCCTTCTCGTACGCGAACCCCGGCGAGATCTGCATATTGTCGATTTTCAGATCGTCGTTCAGATAATCGAGTACGTCGATGACGTCCTGCGGGCTGTCGGTGTCGAAGAACGTGGTGTTGGTCATCACCCGGAAGCCGGCCGCCTGCGCCTGCCTGATCGCGTCGACGGCCTGGTCGAACACGCCGTCCTTGCAGACCGATTGGTCGTGCCGCTCGCGCAGGCCGTCGATGTGCACCATCCAGGCGAAGTTCTTGTGCGGCGTGAACTTGTGCAGGTGCTTCGGCATCAGGACGGCGTTCGTGCACAGGAACACGATCTTGCCTCGGGCAAGCAACTGCCGGACGATCTCGTCGATCTCCTTGTGCATCAGGGGTTCGCCGCCGGCGATCGACACCATCGGCGCGCCGCACTCCTCGACCGCGGCGACCGCCTGGTCGACCGACATCCGCTTCTTCAGCCAGTCGTGGGTCTGCTGGATCTTGCCGCAGCCTGCGCATTTCAGGTTGCACGCGTACAGCGGCTCCAGCTCGAGCAGGATCGGGAACTTCTCCCGGCGCCGGAGCTTCTGCTTCATCAGGTATCCGCCCAGGCGGATGGACTGCCGTAGCGGCATGCTCACGGCTGACTCACCTCTTTCGGTAGCGCGAAGCGGACGTCCTCGGTCGGCGTCCCGTCCTCGGTGACGGACACCGGGCCCAGCCCGGACAAACAGCGGATCAGATTGTCGACAAGCTCCGGCGGGGCCGACGCGCCCGCGGTGATGCCGATCCGTTGAGCACCGGCCAGGAGATCCAGCTCGAGTTCGCCCGCGTCGTCGACGAGTACTGCGCGGGTGCCCGCCGCCTCGGCGACCTCGGCGAGTCGTTTCGAGTTGGACGAGTTCTGCGAACCGAGCACGATCACCAGGTCGGACTGCTCGGCGATCTCGCGTACGCCGGCCTGGCGGTTGCTGGTCGCGTAGCAGATGTCGTCGGTTCTCGGTCCGGTCAATGCTGGGAAGCGTCGTCGCAGTACTGCGGCTGTCTCGGCCGCTTCCTCGACGGCGAGCGTGGTTTGCATCGCGTAGCCGACCTTTGCCGGGTCGGGGATGTGAACGGTCTCGGCGTCGGCTGGGTTGGAGACGATGATCACGTGCTCCGGCGCCTCGCCGATCGTGCCGATGACTTCCTCGTGGTCCGGGTGGCCGATGAGTACGACGGTGGTGTCGCGGGCGGCGTACCGGCGTACCTCGTGGTGCACCTTCGCGACGAGGGGGCAGGTGGCGTCGATGACCCTGAGGTGACGCTCGTCCGCCTGCCGTCGTACGGCCGGGGCGACACCGTGGGCCGCGAGTACGACGAGGCTGCCTTCGGGGACGGCATCCAGTTCGTCGACGAAGACCGCACCGCGGCGCTCGAGGTCATTGACGACATGCCGATTGTGAACAATCTGACGACGTACGTAGACCGGAGCCCCGAACCGCTCCAACGCCCGCTCCACCGTCTCGATCGCCCGCTCAACTCCAGCACAGAACGACCGAGGCGCCGCCAGCACCAGTTCCCGCCCGCCCACAGCCTTCGCCCAAGCATCAATTGCCGGTGCGGTACGCCGAAGCCGCGCGAGCGCCTTCACCCCACGAGCCGGCATCCCAACCCGCCGCAACGGCAGCGCCGGCGTATCAACCACCACCCGCACAACCACGGTCCGCCCGTCATCCCCCGCCAACAGCGCGGACTCGGTGTCGACAGCAATCGCCCCGGTGGCCGCCAACATCGCCCGCCCCTCCGCGGAGTCGACAACGTGGTCGGTAGTCACAATCGGCCCGAGATGAACAGTCATCCCCAACCGCCGCAACTCCCCCGCCGCAAGCGCAGCCCCAAAACACGCCACCACGCGACCGGCCTCGCCTTGAGGCGGGCGGCTCAGGTGGCGGATTTCGGTTGCGACGATTATGTCGCCGGGCGCGATGTCGTTGGTGAGGGCGCCGGCGACGCCGGCGATGAGGGTGGGGCCCTGGGTTGGTCTTGCGCGGGAGCGGCCGGTGCGGATGAGGGGGGTGGTGAGTTTGTCGCGGAGGGCGAAGTACTCGGCATATAAGGGGGTGTAGACGACGGGGGTCATCGGTTTCTCCCGAGGTAGCGGCCTAGGGCCCAGATCGGGAAGACGATGCGGTACAGGTGGTAGCCGATGTAGAAGTCGCCGGGGAAGCCTGTGCCGGTGTAGCGGTGCTCGTCCCAGCCGCCGTCCGCGCGCTGGGTGTCGACCAGGTAGGCGATCCCCCGGCGTACGGCGTCACCTCGTTCGTCGGCGGCGAGGAGCGTGAGGAGCGCCCACGCGGTCTGTGACGGGGTGGAGTCACCGCGACCGATCCACGCCGGATCGACGTACGAGCGAAGGTCCTCGCCCCACCCGCCGTCCGCGTTCTGGTGCTCCTCGACCCACCGCACCGCCCGCTGGATGACGGGATCGCGCGCCGACATGCCGACAGCAATCAGCGCAGGTACGACGGCACCCGTGCCATAAACGTGGTTCGTCCCCCAGCGCCCGAACCACGACCCGTCCTTCTCCTGCGAGTCCAGCAACCACCGCACCCCACGCTGACACTCAGCAGATTCGCTCCGCCCTTCAGCCGCCAGCATCTCGACCACATGCGCCGTCACATCAGCCGACGGCGGATCGATCACCGCGCCGAAGTCGCAGAACGGCAGCTTCAACGGCGTCGTGTCGGTGTTGTCCGCGTCGAACGCACCCCAACCGCCATCAGCAGACTGCATCCCGGCCGTCCAGTCGACCGCATCATCCAGCGCCTTCCGCAACCGACCCGGCTCAGGATGCTCAACCCTCCGCAACGCCAGCACGATCTCCGCGGTGTCATCCGTATCCGGGTAGCCATCGTTCGCAAACTCGAACGCCCACCCACCCGACACCAGCCCAGGACGCCTTACCTGCCAGTCCCCCGGCGCATCGATCTGCTCCGCAAGCAACCAATCGGTTGCCTTGAGCACCGTTTTGTCATCCGGCTCGACCCCCGCGTCGAGCAACGCCCCGACCGCCAGCCCGGTATCCCACACCGGCGACTGACAAGCCTCCAACCACCGCACCGGCCCGTCAGCAGTCTCCGCGTGCACAGTGAAACCCTCGAGCCCGCGCAACCCCGCCGCCATCACCGGATGATCGATCGCATACCCCATCAGATCCAGCGCGATCAGCGAGTACACCCACGGCGGCTGGATCCCACCCCACCCGCCATCGGCCTCCTGCCGAGCCACGATCCACTCCACAGCCCGTCGCATCGCCAACCGCCGCAAGCCCTTCGACGGCCCGCGCGGCCCCCACCTCGAGTACGCATTCAGTACGACGTCCAGCCGCTGAAACGCCCCCTCGAGCGTCCACGGTGCCAGGCGCGACGCCACCGCCGTACCAGCCCGCAACTCCCCCACGGTGAAGGCGACCGGACGCACTGGACGATGCGCGCTCACGATCGTCAGCGGCACGATCGTCTGCCGCGCCCAGCACGCCCAGTTGTAGACATTCAACGGCGCCCGACTCGGCAGGAAGATCAGCTCCGGCGGCAGATCAGGACAATCGTCCCACTTCCACAAGCCGAACAGCGCCAGCCAGATATGCGTGAACACCCGAGCCTTCTCGACCCCACCCGCAGAGCGGATGAACCACGCGGCCTGAGCCATGTGCGCGGCGGCCGGATCATCGCCGGCCATCCGCAACGCGACCCACGACTCGACCGTCGTCGACAGATCACCCGGCCCGCCCGGGAACGTCGCCCACGTACCGTCCTCGCGCTGCTGCGACCGGATCCACCGAGCCGTCTCCGCGTCGGTCTGCGCAGTAGCCACACCGAGGAAGTGCCGCAGCATCAAGTCCTCGGCGTCCATCGTCACGTTGGTTGCCAGGTCGCCCTTCCACCAGCCGTCGTCGTGTTGCAACGAACGCAGGTACTCGACCGCCGCGTCGAGGCACTCCCCGACGCGCAGGTCGGCGTCGGCCACCTGTTCCGCCGTCACAGCTGCCGCTCCGCGATGAACTGGGCCAACTGATCGAGCTGATCCCGGTTGGCCGGCGCGATCCCCGCGGCGTCGAGCGCCTTCCCGGCCTTCCGCACCCGCTCCTCGGCCTCAGCCAACGCCCACTCACGACCGCCCGCATCCTCCACGAGTACGGCAGCCCGTCGTACGTCGTCCTCGCTCGGAGCATCGGTCTCCGCGAACCACGCGGCCAACTCGCGGCCGTGCACACCGCCGTACTCGAGGGACCAGACGACCGGCAGCGTCTTCTTGTGTGCGCGCAGATCGGAGAACACAGGCTTGCCGGTCTTCGCCGGCGCTCCCCAGATGCCTAGTAGATCGTCGACAATCTGAAAGGCCAGGCCGAGCTCCCAGCCGTACGTGCGGAACGCCTCGCAGGTCTCGGCATCGGCTCCCGCCAGGATCGCCCCGAGCTCGGCCGATGCACCGAGCAACGAACTTGTCTTGCCCGCCGCCATATCCACGCACTCCGGGAGGCTGACCGAGTCGCGCCGTTCGAACGCCACGTCGAGCACCTGTCCGCGGATCAGCTCGCGGGTGGCAACGGCCAGCGCGTGTCCGGCATGAACGGCGTACGGTGAGTTGCACTCGGCAAGCACTTCGTCGGCGAGACAGGCGAGCGCGTCGCCGACCAGTACGGCGGTCGCGTCGCCCCAGATCGCCCAGACAGTACGGCGGTGGCGGCGTTGCGTGTCGCGGTCCATCAGGTCGTCGTGAATGAGCGAGAAGTTGTGGATCAGCTCGACCGCAACACCACCGGGCACCGCGGGCTCGGGCGAGCCGCACACAGCCTCCGCGACGAGCAGAGTCAGCCCCGGCCGGATCGCCTTCCCGGAGTTCGCGCCGGTCGGTCGTCCGTCCTCGTCACACCAGCCGAAGTGGTACGACGCCACCAGCCGGCTGTGCTCATCGAGCCGATCCAGCGCCCGCCGCAGGTGCGGATCCACCAGCTCCCGCCCCCGGGCGAGCAGATCCAACACATTAGTTGCCGAAGGCATCCTCTCCACAGCCGTCACAAGACCACACCCCCAACCGGCGGCTCCGCCGACTCCGGGGAGGCCGCGGGCGCGGCGGTCCGGCGCAGGACGGAGGTTGCGGCGGCCTCGCCGCTGCGGACGGCGCCTTCCATGGTGGCGGGCCAGCCGGTGGCGGTCCAGGCGCCGGCGAGGTGCAGGCCGGGGCGGTTGGTGGTCGCGTCGGGGCGGAAACGGCCGGTGCCTGGTACCGGCCGGAAGGTGGCATGTCGCTCTCGGGTCACGAAGAACTCCTTCACACGCGCGTCGGCGGCCGCGGGGAGCAGCCGCCGGAGGGCAGGCACCAGCACGTCGCGTAGTTCGGCAACCGGGGTGTCGATCAGCTCATCGGCCGCCGACAGCGAGACGGCGATGTACTGCTCGGCCGGATTGCTTCCACTCTGGACGGTCCGGTCGAAGACCCACTGGAGTGGACTGTCGACGCCGGCAACGAACGGCTCGTCGAGCACGACGCGGTCGAACACCACGTGAGCGTTGACGATCGGAGAGCTGCCGAGTGCCTCCGCCCACCCGGCCGGCAAGTCCACCGCGTCCTCCGGCAGCAGGCTCGCGGCATCCGAGGGCGGCACCGCGAGTACGACGTCGTCGTACCGCTCCCCCTCGATCGCCCACGAACCATCCACCGCGTCCAGAGCCCGTACCCGCGCCCGCAACCGAACAGCAACCCCTGCAGCCGTCAGAGCACGCGCAGCAGCCTCACCGTGCAACTGCTGCAACGGCACCAACGACCACCCGATATCCGCAGCATCACTCCGTTCAAGCAGACCAACCTGGAACACTGTCGCCGCGACAGCAAGCGACGCGTCATCGGCACGCGCGTTCAGCGTCGCAATCCCGATCAACTCCCACAGCGCCTCGACCGCCCGCGCGTCCTGCCCGTGCTCCGCCAGCCAGCCACCGAACGACTGCGCATCGGACGACGCAGCAGTCCGATCCACCCGCCCCATCGCCAACGCGCCGCGCACCGCGGCAACCCGCTCACGCACACTCAGCCAGCGGTACGTCGCCAGCGCCGGCCCGAGATGCAACGGCGCCGGCATCCCGTTCCGCCGGATCCGCCCGACGCCGCCACGCCGCCCACTCCGCACCGGTACGTCGAGCCGCGACTGCAGCTGCACCTGATCCCGCACGCCAAGCCGATCGAGCAGCCCGAGGTACGACGTACAGCAGCGAAGGAACACATGCTGCCCGTTGTCGATCCACCGCCCGTCCCGCTCGAAAGAATGGGTCAGCCCGCCCAACTTCGGCCGCCCCTCCAGCAGCACCACCTCACAGCCAGCATCGGCCAACTGCAGCGCCGCGGTGATCCCGGCCAGACCACCTCCGACGACAGCGACCCTCCTCATGAGCGCCCTCCCGCAAGCGAGGTGAGCGCGACCTGTGCCTTCTCCCCCGCCGACAACGACAAACGCTGGTCGTACACCAACACCGGATTGGCTCCGATCCGGCGGAGCAGGTGGTGGTAGATGCCTGACATCGCCCGGCAGGACGCACCGCTGCGCCAGTCGAGGTACGGCAGCAGACGCCAGCCGAGCGAGTACCAGTCCTGCGCGCGGCCCGCGGCGTACCGGATGTAGCCGGCCAGCCGGCCTTGTGGATCGTCGAGGTTGCCGTGCTCGTCGAGTTCGATCCGCACGTCGAAGCGTTCGAGTTCGTCGGCCGGCAGGTAGATCCGGTCGTTGGTCAGGTCCTCGCGGATGTCGCGCAGGATGTTCGTTTGCTGTAAGGCGATACCGAGCTGGTCGGCGTACAGGGCGAGCGTCTCGAGGTCCGACGAGCCGGTCGGGCCGAAGATCGACAGACACAGCCGACCCACGGATCCTGCGACGCGCCGGCAGTACACGACCAGCTCGTCGAAATCACCGATGCGTACGTCGGCCAGGTCGGTCTCGACACCCGCGACCAGCTCCTCGAAGGCCCCGAGCGGCACCGGGTACCGGCGCGCCGCGTCGGCGACCGCGACGTACACAGGCTCGTCGACATCCCCCAGCCGACCGAGATCCTTGCGTACTCCGGCAAGTGCCGTGCGCTTCTCCTCGAGCGGTAGGTCACCGTCGCCGATGTCGTCGATCTGCCGCGCCAACGCGTACAGCGCCGACAGCGCGTTGCGTTTCGGCGGTGGCAGCAGCCGGATGCCGTAGTAGAAGTTGCGTGCCTCGGTCCGGGTGATGTCCAGGCAGGCGGCATACGCCTCCGCTACGGTCGACGTCATCGAGCGACCGCCCTGACCAGCAAGCGGACCGTATCGAGTTTGGACGGCTGGGCCTGCTGAGCCAGCACATCGCCTCCGGTACGACGCAACGCCCGCACCGTCGCCTGACCGCCGGCCACGAACCCGGCCACGGAGATCCGCGCCCAGCCGTGCAACCGGCCAACGATCGCTGCACCTTCGTCGAGCATCTTCGCGGCCCTCGCAGTCTCGAAAATCATCAACTCGCGCAGTTGCTGTGTCGCCTGACGTTGATCGAGATCGGTCTCGGCCACGCCGTACGTCGTGAGGTCGGCCTGCGGCAGGTAAATCCGGCCGGCGCGGCGATCCTCCGCGACGTCCTGCCAGTGCTCGACCAGCTGCAGCGCCGTACACACCAGATCCGACAGGCGCTCGGTCTCGGGACCGTTGACGTCGAAGACGCCGAGCACCATCCGGCCGACGGGATCGGCGGAGAGGCGGCAGTAGCCGACGAGGTCATCGAACGTCCGGTAGCGCGTGACCGTCTGGTCCTGCAGATTGGCCTGGATCAAGCGGTGGAAGGGATCCGCCGGCAGGTCGTGCTGCCCCACGATCGGACGCAGTCGGCGCAGTACCGGATGGTCGGGCTCTTCGTCGGCCCAGATGCGGTCGAGATCGATCTTGAACGCACGCAGCGCCGCCGTACGGTCGCCGGCATAGCTGTCGCCGAGTTCGTCGACGGTCCGCGCGAAGCCGTAGACAGCGTGCAGCGACTCCCGGTGCGCGGCGGGCAGGAGCTTCAGTGCGACAGGAAAGTTCTCAGTGTGTTCCTTTCTGCCCAGTTGACGGTCGGAAGCTACGTTCTGCAGTCCGTCTGGATGCACAGTTCCATGATGGGAAGCGGTTTCATGCCAACTCTGCCCCGGTGACGAACATTCGGAGAGCCAGAATTTGTCACGGGATTACAGTTGGGCTCGATGGGTTCCCCCCGAGGAGTCTTTTAATGACCATCGCAACCTTCGACCGTGCGCGGCTCGAGGACGCTTTGCTCGACGGACTACCTGCCCTGGTGGCCGAAGTGCGGGACAGGCTGGCCGAGCACTGGCCGGACTACGCTGCCTTCCTCGACACCGACCGGGACGCGGTCGTGAAGCCCGCGGAGCTGTTCGTCCATCGCCTGCTGGACATGTCGATCGCCAACCTGGTCAATCCGCAACAGACCACCCTCGACCGCGCCGACGAGACGGTACGGCGGGTCTTCGAGGAGATCGGCCGACGCCAACTGCAGGAGGGCAACGATCTCACCCGATTGCTGACAGCGTTTCAACTCGGCGCCCGGGTCGCCTGGCGGCATGTCGCCGCGACAGCACTCCGATTGGAGTTCGCGCCCGACAACCTCGCCGCGCTGGCCGACTCGGTATTTGTGTTCGTCAACCAACTGTCCTTCTCCGCAGCCAACGGCTACCTGCAGGAGCAGATCGAGGACGCGATGGCACGCGAACGCCGCCGCGAAGACCTCGCCAACCTCCTGCTCTCCGGACGGGCCGGCACGGAAGCGATCCGGACTGCCGCGCAGCAGGCCGCTTGGCGGATCCCTGAGACCGCAGCGGTCGTCATCTACAGCGACGGCGATCAGGAGTCGGCCGGGACGCTCGTGGCCCGGCTCGAGCCCGGTGCGCTGCCGATTCGTCGCAACGCGGTCGTGGTCGGCGCGATCATTCCGGAACCGTCCGGTCCGGGTCGCCGTCTGCAGCTCAGCCGCGAGCTCGCCGGAATGGGCGCAGTGGTTGGCAATTCGGTTGCCCTGGCTCAGCTTCCGCGCAGTCTGGAGATCGCCCGTATCGCGGTCCGGTTGCGCAATACCGGCGTACTCACCGACGACCCGGTGTTCGCGGACGAGCATCTCGACGCGCTGATCGTCTGGCGGGACGAGGCCCTGGTGGCCGCGTTGCGGGAGGAGATGCTCGCGCCGCTCGACGGCGAGACGCAGGCGGCCCGCGAGCGGCTCGCGGAGACGCTGGCCAGCTGGCTGAAGCACTTCGGCGACCGGCAGGCGATCGCGCACGAGCTGAGCATCCACCCGCAGACCGTCCGCTATCGCATGGCCCGGCTCAGGGCCTTGTACGGCGATCGCCTGGACGATCCCGAATCACGCGCGCGCCTCTTCCTCGCCCTCGAGTGGCCCGGTCCTTAACCGCGCCAACGCCTGGTTGAGCTGAGCGGCCAGCGCCGGACCGTCGATCAGCTGTGGATCAGTCGCGAGACCGACTCCCAGGATGCCTGTCCAGCTCAGCGCACCGACGGCGAGCGGAGTCCCGGGCACCAGCGGCAGGATCGGATACACCCGATCGTGGGGCACACCCGCGAACGACATCTGTTCGGTCGTGCCGGGCATGTTCGAGACCACCGCGTGCAGGAATCGTTGTCCGTACACAGTCGGCGCGAACCAGCGCGCGAACGGCTCCGGCACGATCCGCAGCCCGGTCGCCAGCACGAACCGCGAAGCCAGCGCGCGCGTCGGCCGCTGCAGCCGCTTCGTCCGCGCCGACACCTCGGTGAGCAGCGCGTCGAACGGACGTCCGTCCACCGGCACCTCGACCATGATCGCGGCGGTCGCATTGCCCTCGGCCGCGCTGTCCGGCGTCCGAACCATCGTCGTCACCGAGAAGCGCAGCTGCCCGTTCACCGCTTCGGCGAGCCCGGGTGCGACGGCGTACACGCTGTCGGCGAGCAGGGCGATCAGCAAATCGGTCACGCGTACGCCGCGGGCGGACGCGGCTCGTCGTACGACGTCGAGCTCGACCGCCGCGGTGTCGAACTCGCGGCGCAGGGAGCTGGGCGGCAGCTTGGCCGCCGTACCGTCCGTTGCGAGTTGGGCGAGGCCGACCGCGGTGGCAACGGCTCGCGTCAGCCGGCCGGGGGCCGCGCCGGACGGCAGCTCGATCTTGGTCGGCGGCTCGAACAGACTGAAGGCTTGCAGGACCGTTCCGATGCCGTCGGCAATCGAATGGTGGACGAGCACCACCAGCCCGTCGGCACCGCCCGAGCCGATGTCTCGGACGATCGCGATCCGCCACATCGGACGGTCTCTTGGCATCGGCTGCTCGGCAAGGTCGCCGACGTAGCGCAGCAGACCGGCGTACCCGTCGGTGGACTGATGCTCGACGACGTGCCAGTCCAGGTCGACTGCGTCGGCCTCGATCCAGCGCGGCCGACGCCAACGGGACGTCGGTCCGAGGCGTTGGTGCATCCGCGGCAACTGCGCGAAGCCGTCGGCAACGATCTTGCGGACCTCGTCGATCGTCGGCCGTTGGCCGGACGGTTCGAGGACGACGATGCCGCCGACGTGCTGCGGTGCGCCGGTGCGCTCGATATGCAGGAAGAACGCGTCGGCCGACGGTACGACGATCCCCTTCACCGTGGCATCACCCGCTCGCCGAACCGGGCCGACAGCCGCCGGTACAGTCCCGGCGCAAGTGCGCGTATGGCGGGGGCGACCCGCAGCCAGCGGGGAATCCAGATCTCGGCGCGGTCGTTGGTGATGCCATCAACCAACGCCCGCGCGACGTCGCCCGCGGGCACAGGGCGCGGGCGCTTGCGGTCGTACGGCCGGCCGCGAGCGCTGAAGAAGCCGGTGTCGACGACGCCCGGGACGGTCAGGCTCACGGATACACCACTACCACGAATCTCCAGCCGAAGGCTCTCGGCGAAGATGTCCAGCGCAGCTTTGGTGGCGGCGTACACGGCTTCACCGGCAACCGCCGTACGCCCCGCGACCGAGCCGACCAGCGCGACGTGGCCGCTGCCTCGCTCGATCATTGACGGAAGCAAGCACCTGACCAGCTGCAACGGCGCCAGCAGATCCAGCGCAACCAGCTGGTCGATCTCCTCGGCCCGCATCTGCACGAACGGCCCGGACCACCCGAGCCCGGCGTTCGCGACCAGGATGTCGATCCGCCCATGAACAGCCAGCGCAGCATCCGCGACCTCAGCAGCGACACCCGGCAGGGCCAGGTCTCCAAGGACCGGTACTCCGTCAACCCGCGCGGCGACCTCAGCGGTTCGCTCCGCATCGCGCCCGTGCACCACCACCCGAGCGCCCGCCGGCGCGAATCGTTCAGCAACGGCCGCGCCGATCCCCGCCGACGCACCAGTGACCAGCGCAACCTTCCCGTCCAGCTGCATCACACCTCCCACTCCCCAGCATGATGCCAACAGCAACTACTCGGCCAGATGCGCGATCCGGGCGACGTACATGTTGGAACCGGCGTCCCGGAGGAGGTTCGCGGCGTGCCGCGCGGTCCGGCGGGCCACCTCCTGCTGCTGCGCAGCCTCGTGGATCAGAGCCAGGATCGAGGTTGCCTCGGCCTCGAGCAAGACCGAACGGAGTCCCCGGAACACCGCGAGACTGGCAAGGATCTGCCGCTCGGCGTCGTCGAGATCGCCCTGCGCCAGGCAAATTTCGGCGAGAGTCCCTCCGGCCAGCGCTGCACCCTGCTGACTGCCCTCGTCGCGATAGATCCGGACCGCCTCCGCCACGGTTTCCCGCGCCTCGTCAAGTGCACCCAGGCGGAACTGACAGTCGCCGAGGTTGTTCAACGTGTGCGCCCGGCCGATCGGGGCGTCGTCCAGCTCCAACGCAATCAGGTAGAGCTCGAGCGCCTCGGCGTTCGCATTCTTTATGTGCGAGACCAGCGCGGCGCCTCGGACCGCCGATGCCTCGCCGTGGCGGTCGCCGGCAGTCCGGGCGAGTCGTCGCATCTGCGCGAACGACTCCCGCGCGCCAGGCAGATCCTTCGCATACACCTGCGCGGAGCCGAGGCGGCCCAGCACCCATGCCTCGCCGTCCGCCCGCCCCTGCTCATGCGCCAGCTCGGCAGCGGCGGAGAACAGGTTTCGATGGTCCTGCCAACGACGCCGATGGCCGACGTACGGCCAGGTAATACCGGCGAGCTGCCAACTCCGGTCGGGATGCCCATGCGTCCCGGCCCACCGAACCGCGGCGACCAGGCTGTCCCACTCGGTGTCGAACCAGTCGTACGCTTCCCGTTCGCCCGCTACTCGAGCCGGTTCCACTCCCGGTCCGATCGGGTCGACGTACTGCGCGGCGTCGCCGGCGTACAGGCGCTCCATCGCGGCCAGACCGGAGTACAAGTACCAGTCGAGCATCCGCAGCTCCGCCGGCCGGCAGTCGTCGACCTCGAGACTCGCCGCGTAGTCGCGAACCAGATCGTGGAACCGGTAGCGGTCGACATCCGTGCGGATCAGCAGGCTCGCCTCGGCCAACTGATCGAGCCCGGCCGCCGCCATAGCTGAATCGGTCCCGAGCAGCGCAGCGGCCACGCCGACCCCGAAGTCGTCGCCGGGATGCATTCCGAGCAGGCCGAGCAGCCGTCGCGGTTCGCTCGGCAGCGCGTCGTACGACAACGTGAACGACTCCCGGACACCCTGATCGCCGACCGCGTAGGACAGCCGGTCGAGACGGTCCGCCCGCAGCCGCCCGGCGTACGCCGCAAGTCGTCCGGCCGGCAATGTACGCGCACCCGCGGCAGCGATCCGCAATGCCAGCGGCAGGCCCGCGCACAACCCCGCCAGCTCATCCATCGCCTCGCCATCGAGATCCGCAGCACCGCCGACGGCCTGCCGGAGAAAGGCCCTCGATTCCCCCGCCGACAACGGCTCCAACACTGTGCCGCTCGCCCCGACCGTCACTGCGAGCTCGCGCAGCGAGCGCCGGCTCGTGACGATCACCGCACTCCCCGCAGCGTTCGGCAACAGGGCGTGTACGTCGTCCACCGAGAGCGCATCATCGAGGACCAGCAACACCCTCCGACCCGTCAACGCCTCGCGGAACAGCTCCACCCGGGCCCGCGGATCGCTCGGGATCGCGTCCGAGCCGACCGCACAGAACCCGAGCAACTCGGCGAGTACGTCGTCGACCGGGCGATCACGCAGCCGCACTAGCCACTGACCGTCCGGGAACAAGTCCCTTGCCGCATGGCCGATCCGGACTGCCAGAGCTGACTTGCCGACGCCGGCGAGGCCCGACAAGACCAGAACCGGCAGACCGTTGTCGTTCGCGAGGAGGTCGAGGGCTTTGGCCAGCTCGTCGTCGCGACCGATGAAACCCGTTACCGGTAACGGCAAACGAGTCCGGGCGGTCCACGAGCTGTCTCCCGCAAGCAGTAGCTGATGCAGCTCACGCAGCTCCGGCGAAGGGTCCGTGCCCAACTCCTCCGCGAGCACGTGACCCACCCGGTCGTACGCCGCCAACGCTTCCGCCGTACGGCCGGACCGGTGCAGACCCTTCAACAGCAGCAACCACGCGTGCTCGCGCAACGGACTGTCCGTGGTCACCGCAGTCAGCTCCGCGACCGCCTCGTTGACCTGACCGATCACCAACCGCGCTTCGGCCCGCTGCTCCCGCGCATCCAGCCACTCGTCACGAAGCCCAGGCCCGAACCGCGCCGCCAACGTGCCCGTCGAAGCGCCACGCAGTACGTCGCCGTCGTGCCACCGCAATGCTTCCGTCAGCAGCTCCACCCGGCGCTCCGGACCTGCAGCCTCGGCGACAAGATCCCGGAACAGCACCAAATCCAGCTCATGCCCCGCCAGCTCGAGCCGATACCCGCCAAGCTCGTTCCGCAGCTCGGCCCCACTGAGCGCGCGCCGGAGCCGCGAGACAGCCGCCTGCATCGCGGCCCGCGGGTTCGACGGCAGGTCCTCGCCCCACACGTCGTACAGCAGCTGCTCGTCAGCTACGACCTGGTCCGGTCGCAGCAGGAGCGCGGCCAGTAGAGTCCGGACGCGCTCCCCCGGGATCACCGTGCGGGCGTCGTCGACCGACGCCTCGACCGCCCCCAGCACTCGAAACCGCACTAACCCATTCTCGTCCGGCGCGGGCTCACGCGCGCGCCGAACGATCAGGCGCGAACGGCAAGCGCTGTGAGCAGCGCGGAGACGATCCCGCCGTACAGCACGAGCAGAGCAATGAACGGCAGCACGCTGCCGACCGGTGCTCGGCTGCGGATGCTCTTGGTGTCGAAGTAGTTCAGGCTCGGACCCCAGCCGAACGGCGACAGCGGTGGCTCGCCGTTAGTACTCCCTGGCAGCCCGTGACCGCCGTACGTCGGCATCGATCCGTCTGGCAGTGCAGGCGGCGGCGCCGCCTTCTCCTCAAAAGGCACGCTTGTTCCTCCCCAGGAACCCACCTGCCGTCGCTCCTCAGCATCCCCAGCCGACAGGTGTCAGAGCCCACTCTGCACCACCAATACGAGACCTGGCATGCCCCAATTCCGGGTGTTCACGGACCGTCAATCTGTAGGCACGTGACGTATAGGCGCTGGTGCACCGGGACTGGCATCCTCGTGCCGTTCCTTTCCGCCCTGAACTAAGTTCTGAAGGAGCATTCGATGAAAGTGTCCGCCCGCCGCACGCTCGGCGTGGTCCTCGGAACCGCCGCCCTGATCGTCACCTCGGCCGCAGTGGCGTTCGCCGCCCCGCCGCCGAGCCTCCCCCAGAACGCCGACGGGTACGAGCAGTCGTTCTCGCCGGCGTACGACTACGACACCGACGGCTGCTACGCCACCCCCGCCATCGGAGCCGACGGCACGCTGAACCCCGGTCTCAATCCGACCGGAGCCGTGAACGGCAACTGCCGCGATCAGTCCGACCTCGACAACTCACAGACCTACTCCCGCGAGAAGTGCAACAACGGCTGGTGCGCGGTTGTGTACGCCAGCTACTTCGAGAAGGACCAGGCGTTGCCCGGCAGCAGCCTCGGCGGCCACCGGCACGACTGGGAGCACGTGATCTCCTGGATCAACCAGGCGTCGAACCAGGTCGAGTACGTGACCACGACGCAGCACTCGAGCCAGGTCACCTACGCCCGCTCGCAGGTCCGCTTCGACGGATCGCACCCGAAGGTCGTCTACCACAAGGACGGCGCGAGCACGCACTTCTTCCGCCTCGCCAACAGCAACGACGAGCCGCCGGAGAACCACTACCACGACTGGCGGTACCCGCCGCTGGTCGGCTGGAACGGCTACCCGAGCACGTCGCTGCGCGACATCCTGATGAACGCCGACTTCGGCTCGGCCACGATCAAGATCACCGACAAGGACGACCGGTTCCGCAACCTGCTGAACGCGTCCAAGCCCGCCGGGATCCCGTTCGATCCCTGGGCCTGACCTGACAGGGGGCGCGCTCAGTCCTGCTGGGCGCGCCCCCCCGGTGTGGTCAGCGAATCCGCGACCAGATCGATCATCGCCTCGTGCCGCTCGGCCGCGGTCTCGGCCTGACCGAGCGCGACCGTGTCGAGGAAGACCCGGCTGACCACCAGTTCGGCGGCCGTCTGCACCCGGTCCGGCTCGGCGACGACGTCATCGGCCCCACCCAGTACGTCGGCCACCGTCTCGGTCGCCTCGGCGAACAACTCGGCCGCCCGCTCCGCGATCTCCGGCCGCCCCTGCGCTTCCCGGAACACGATGATCCGGGCGGCGCGATCGTGCTCCAGCTCCTCCGCCATCGTCGCCACGATCGCCTGCAACCGCCCTCGTACGGTCCGGCCGCGAGCCGCGGATCGCAGTACCTCGCTCGGCGTCGGGCGCTCCTGCACGATCGCGAGCAACAGGTCGAGCTTGGTCGCGAAGTGGTAGAACACCAGGCCGGAGGGTACGCCGGCCTCGTGCGCGATCCGCGCCGTCGACGTCGCGTCGTACCCGTGCTCGGCGAACAGCCGCTCGGCAGTCTCGATGATGACCTGCCGCTTGGTGTGACGCGCGTGCGCGGGGGCAGTCATGATCCGGCTTGGTCAGCGGCTGGCCAGGCCTCACCCTTCCGCTCGGCAGCCAGCTCAGCGGATCGCCGCAGCGCCTTGAAGACGTAGTCCGGAACGCGCAGCCCGCGCCGGTGCGCGAACATCAGCTCGTACTCGGCGCGCCCGACCTTCTGCGCGTACTCGCGCAGGTCGTCCTCGCCGCCCCTGCTGATGTCCAGCGCCTGCATCACGTCACCGAACTGGGTCCGCTGGAGTTTGTTGTAGGCACCCACAACATCGAACGTACGCTTCCGCAGCCCGCGAGTCAGCCACCGCTGCCAGCCGGAGAGTTGCCCCCACAGCTCCGTCGCGGCCATCTGGTAGTAGGCGAAATGCCCCGGCTCCTGCCGCTTGATCGGCGCGATCACCGTGGCAGCGATCGCTCGCTCGCCGAGCTCGACGAGTCCGGTATGAAGCTTGTTGTAGGCAAGCACCGCGGACCGCTCGGTCGCCAGGCCGGTCAGGTAGTAGAGCATCCGGCTGATGTCCTGTACTCCGGGCACCTTGCCGAGCGCACCGAGCAGCTTCAGCTTGAAGTCGACGTCGGTCAGGTTCGCCTCGTGCGGCTCGATCCCGGCCAGCTCCTGCATCTGGTCCAGGATCAAGCCGTGCCGCGTCTCCTGCGGCATCCACACGTCCGCGTAGAACCGCCGGTCGACCTCGGGCGGATCCGGCAGCAGGATGTTCAGCTCCAGCACGTTCCGCTCGACCTCGAGCTCGACCCGGGTCATGTACGCAAGCACCGACCCGAAGCGCTCGGCCAGCAGCCGCGGACGCTTCATCGTGTAGTCGACGCTCTCGAGCGGAATCGGCGGATGTTCCTCGCCGAGGCGGTCGACATGGTCGGCCAGCTTGGAGTCTTCCCGCCGCCGACGGCTGCGCCGGCGCGGGACGGTGACATTTCGGATATCGCTCAACGACATAAGGCGGCACCTCGCTCGATCGACAGGGATGCCAGATCGATCCCCCACAGGCAAGCCTAACAAAGTAACTGACTGATCAGTCAGTCAGACCTTGTGATGCCGACAACAAGAAGGCGGGCGGCGGTCCGTCCGGACCACTGCCCGCCTGTCCTGCGTGCTACTTGGCGATCGTGTAGCTGACTGTGTCGTTACGCAGTACGTCGCCGTCGACCTTGACGATCCGCAGCGTGTGCGCCGCGTTCTTCAGGCCGGTCGCGCTGAACACCTGCTGGTTGGTCACGCGTGCGTCGCCGTGCAGGTTCACCCGGCGTACGAGCTTGCCGTCGATGAAGACGTCGGCGTTCCCCTGGTCCGGAGCGAGCTCCGTGCTCCACGCGACAGCCGTGCCCGTGAAGGCGAAGTTGACCGCCGCGCCGTTCGCCGTGGTGGCGTGGATGTCGTCGCGGTAGTCACCCCGGAACCGGAAGTCCAGCGGCACATTGCCGGCCGCCAAGGTCGCGAGGTACGCCGCCTTGATCGTCACGACCTTGCCGGCCACCGTGTAGTCGGTTCCCTTGACCAGGTCCTGGCCGGCGTTCGAGATGCCTGCCAGCTCACCGGGATCGCGGCCGAGCTCGACACTGACGTCGGCCGGGGCGCTCTTGTCGAACGTCGCCGAGTCCGGGTTCAGCAGGCTCTCCTGCCGGATGTTCAGCTTGTCGAGCAGCATGAACTGACCGGACTTCTTCACCGCGCGGATCGTGTGCGAGCCGTTCGGCAGATCCGAGACGCTGTAGACGACCTGCTGCGGTTTGTTGTGTCCCTGCGACGGATCCAGGTACGTGCTCACCGTCTGCTTGAACTGACCGTCGATGTAGATGTCGACGTCACCCTGTCCGGGATCCGTCTCCGTCACGTAGTCGACGCCGGTGCCGACGAAGCTGTACGAGAACGAGTCGCCGTCGGTCTCGGACCAGGCCACGTCGTCCTTGTAGTCACCGAGCCCTCGTCCCGTGCTCTGGTGCCAGTTGCCCGTGTAGGTGATCTGCGAGTCGTCGTTGTTGACCTCGAGCGTCCGCGAACCCGCATCCGCGGTCTTCGCCTGCGACGAGTCGGTGACCGTCACGGCCAGCGGCTCGGACACTGCTGGTACTTCGTAGTTGTTGTTGCGCTGCCAGGCGCCGTCGTACGCGACCCGCAGGTCGTCGTCGTTGACGCGGATCGAGGACGCCTTCTGCGGCGTGACCTTGAGCAGCTGGACGCCGTGGATCGGGATGTCCTTGCCCGTGAAGCCGCTCGCGAACTGACCGAGGTCCTTGTGCGCCCACAGGTCGCGGACCTTCGCGGGGCCGGTCAGGCCGAGGTCGGACCAGTTGACCGTCATGTCGGAGTCGGTCTGCCCGAGGTTGAACAGGGCAACGGTGTAGCTGCTATCGGGGTTGAGCGAGTACCAGACCTGCTTGTTGGTCTTCATCGACAGCGGCTGCGCCGGACGGCCCGCCTGGTTGACCGCGATCACTTCGGGGTTCGTCAGCAGGCTCACGCCGTAGTCGTCCAGCCGGGTCATGTCGTTGCCGACGTACATCGGCGCGGCCGAGACTGCCCACAGGGTGGCCGCCGTACGGCGTTCGTCCTTGGTGAGACCGTCCATCTGGCCGTTGCCGACGTCGAGCGAGTCGAGGTCGTTCCAGCCGCCCGGTCCTGCGTAGCGCCACCAGTCCGCCAGCTTCGGGAACAGCCGGTTGATGTTCTGCCACTGCGTCAGCGCGACGCCCGGGCAGTAGCACTCGACGTCCCACTCGATCCGCCAGCCGTTCGCGTACTGCTTCCAGGTGTCGGCGTAGTTGATGTCGACCGCCCAGGACAGCTCGAGCCAGATCTTGTGCCGGGCCAGCGCCGCGGACCACGCCTTCACGTCGCCGCGGGCGTCGAGCGACAGGTCGCTGATCCCCGAGCCGGGCGTGACGCTGTCGAACTTCAGGAAGTCCAGACCCCAGGAACCGAACAGGTCCGCGATCGAGTCGATGTACTTCTGCGCGCAGGGCTTGGAGAAGTCGATCTTGTAGCCGATGCCCCAGTAGTCCGCCTTCTGCAACGGCTGGACCGGCAGGTCACCGGTCTTGCACTCGGGAGCGCCGTACACCGGCAGGTTGGCGTCGATGACCTCCTTGCCGATGCCGGGGATCGCGTACAGGCCGACCTTCTGGCCGTTGGCATGGATGTGGTCGATCACCGCCTGCAGCCCGTTCGGGTAGAGCTTCTTGCTCGGCACCGGCCGGCCGTACGCGTCGATGCCGTCGTTCCAGCCGGCGTCGATGTTGATGTTCTTGTACCCGTAGGGCTGGAGCTTCTTGTGCATCGCGTCGGACTGCTTGATCAACTGGTCGGCGGAGATCCAGTTCCCGGCGCCGTCGTACACCTGCATGCTGTAGCTGCTCCACCCCATGTACGGGTGCAGCGCGATATCGCCGGCCGGGCCGCCGGACTGGACGTTGGTGTTCACCACCACTGGAGCCTGTACGGCGGCCTGCTGCGGGGCAGCCGTCTTGGGCGCGATCGGAGGCGTGCTGGTCTCGGGTGCTGCTGCGGACGTTGTAGCCGTCAAACCTGCCGGCAGCAGTACGGCGGCGAACAGACCGGTAAGCACGGTCCGAACCCTCCTGCTCCGAACGGATCTGGTCATGGCGGTGACCTCTCTGAGAGAACCGAATCGGATAGGATATTGGTTCTATTTACTTAACCGTGTCAAGATTCTGTGCGATATCGGCCCGGATTACTTCCAGGTCGCCGGTCCGTTCGAGCCTGCGTCGTACTCGTCGAGGGGTACTTCGCCGGCGCGCCACGCGGCGAGGACAGGCTCGACGATCTCCCAGCACCGTTCGGCCACGTCACCGCGCACCGAGAGGAGTGGGTCGCCACGGAGGATGCCGCTGAGCACTTCGCCGTACGGCAGGACGGAGGACGACGGGAGCGTCGCGTCGAGGAAGACCTGGCCCATCGTGTACGGGCCGTCGACCCCCAGAGCGGGGACGGACAGGGACAGCTCCCCCGGGTTCAGACCGATGCGCAGCGTCTCGCCGTCGCGCGCGCCGTTCAGACCGGAGGGCAGGTGCCGCAGCGGCTTGAACTTGACCACGATCTCCTTGCGCGCGACCCCGAGCGCCTTGCCCGAGCGCAGCGTGATCGGCACACCGGCCCAGCGGTTCGTGTCGACCTCGACCATCACCTCGGCCAGCGTCTCGGTCCCCCGCTCCGCGTCGACCCCGCCTTCATCGGCGTACGACGGAACCACGCGGTCGTCCGCGATCCCCGCGGCGTACCGGGCCCGTCGGCCCGCCTCGATCGCGGAGTCGCGGTAGAGATGCGTACTGCGCAGCGCACGCGCCATCTCGCTGCGCACCTCGACGGCGTCCATCGTCGCCGGTGCGTCCATCGCGAGCAGCGCGAGGACCAGCAGGAGGTGGCTCTGGATCATGTCGACGAGCGCGCCCGCGTTGTCGTAGTACTGAGCACGACCCTCGAGGCCGAGCGTCTCGTCGTACACGATCTCGATGCTCTCGATGTGCTCGGCGTTCCAGACCGGCTCGAACAGACGGTTCGCGAACCGCAGGCCGATCAGGTTCAGGACCGCGGTGCGACCGAGGAAGTGGTCGACGCGGTGCACGTTCTCCTCGGGCACGAGCGAGCCGACGAGCTGGTTGAGCGCGGCGGCGGACTCGGAGTCGGTGCCGAACGGCTTCTCGAACGCGAGCTCGGTCCCTTCCGGCAGCTCGAGCTCGCGGAGCTTCTCGACGATCGCGGTCGTCACGGCCGGCGGGAGGGAGAAGTACAGGACCGGCGCAGGACCGGCGAGCTCCAGGAGCGCGCGGAGGTGCTCGACATCGGTCGGGTCACCGGCGACGTACTCCGTCGTTGCGAGCGTGTCCGCTGCCGCCGAACTGATCTCGCCGCGGGACTCGGCGGTGCCGTCTGATGCCCTCGCTACGCTCGCGAACGCGGACCGGACCCGATCCGCCCACTCGTCCGCTGCGAGCTGGGACCGGCCGGTCCCGATGATGCGCACGCTGGTCGCCCGCGGTCCGGCGAGCAGGCTGCCCAGACCGGGCAGCAGCAACCGCGAGCTCAGATCGCCGCTGGCGCCGAAGATGACCAGGGTTCGTTGGTCCGTACCCGCCGAGGTTCGCTCGACCGGTAGCAGGGCCGCATGCGTTGTGATGATGCCTCCCAAGACTCGTGGCTCATCCGTGGAGCCACACCCAAAGACGCAACCGCGCCGAGGGTAATCGCATTCCCGCTAGGAAACGGGCGATATCTCAGGGGCTGGGTAGGGGGAATCCGGGAGACCGAGATTCCGCCAGACGAATCGCGGCACCCGGGCCAGGAAGCCGCGGACGAACTCCGAGCAGACCGCGATCGCGGGCTGGCTGTGCTCGCCGGGCGAGAACCAGGCCCACTCCTCCTCGATCGTGAACGAGGCCGGCGGGTTCGCCATCAGGTACTGCATCTGGCGCGGATGGATCACGTCGTACGCGAACTTCAGGTCCGGCGAGTGCACCGCGAACTGGCGGTTGAACGCCTCGCTCTCGAAGCTGATCCCGCCGCCGCTGAGTCCAATTCTGTAGGCCTTCCGCCCGACCTCCAGCCGCGGCATCCGGATCGGCAGCTGGAACCCGAGGATCGGCTCGCTGTGGTTCTCGGTCACCGTCCGGGTCTGCGTGCGGCCCTCGCTGTCGGTGTACGACTCGGTCCGCGCCGTCTTCCAATGGTGCGTGAACGCGACGAACGGCGGCCCGTCGCCGTCCCGGCCGCGGATCACCTCGCTGGTGCTGTGGGTGTGACCGCCACGGTTCACCGGCGTGAACTCCAGCAGGCTGTCGTCGACGCCGATCCAGTACCAGTCCGGGTGGTGATAGAACGTCAGCCGCGGCTGCGGCTCCGGCTGGATCCAACGGTCGAGCGGCGCCGCGTCGATGGCCGTTGCGATGGCGCCGAGCTGCTCCAGCCACGCGGCGAGCAGCTCGGGCTTCTCGCGCGGCGGGTTCAGCACCACGAGCTGATCGCTGTCGATGCCAACGTTCAACCCCGGTTGGCCCGCGGCCATCGCGCTCAGCTGGGAAGACACCTGCGGATTCATCAGCTCCGCGGCGAAGTCCGGCTCGAGCGCACCGACCTGCCAGCCCGGCCCCAGCTGCGGCGGAGCAGGCACGGCGTGCGCGAGGACGCCGTACCGCGGTCGGGTGTCACCGCCGGTGATCCACAACTCGGGCAGCCGCCGCGACAACGTCACCATGCCGACCCAACCCGACCAGTGCGAGCTGCTGTACTCGATCACCTGGAACGGTCGCCCGGCCGCGGTCAGGCCGGTGATCTGGTCATCGGGCTTCCGCACGAATCCGAGCCCGAACGGCGGATTGTTCAACCGCGCCACGGCGTCGAACGTCGGACTGTTGACGAAACTCCAGCCCCGCTCCCGCAACGAGTCGATATACCGCTGCCGGCGTACAAGCGCGACGATGCCCCAGGTGAGTCCGGCCGCGAACAGCACGATCACGACCACCACGAAGAGCTTCATCGCGCCACGATAGCGGCGCGAGGGGATCAGCCGAGGGCACTCGGGAGGGGCTCGGCGTGGATGATTTGGAGGCGGCTGACGGCTCGGGTGAGGACGACGTACAGGCGGTGGAGGCCGCGCGGCTCGGCGGCGACGATGTGGGCGGGTTCGGCGACGATGACGGCGTCGAACTCGAGGCCCTTCGCGAGGGTTGCCGGTACGCAGACGAGCCGGACGGTGTCGATCTCATCCTCGGTCTCGCCGATCAGGGCGACCTCGAGGCCTGCGGCGGCGATCACGTCGCGCAGCCTCGCTACCTGGTCGTCCGCGGCGATGAGTGCGACCGAGCCTTCGCCGGCGAGCGCGGACTTGCACGCGGCGATGACCTCGTCCACGAGAGTCGACTCAGTGGCCGGCACGACGCTCAGCGCGTCGGCGACCGTCCGGACGCCGCTCGGCGTACTCAGGGTCGGCGCGATCTCGGGCAGTAGCTTCGCCGCGAAGCGGATGATCTGCTCAGGCACGCGGAACCCTCGATCGAGCTCCTCCACGACGCCGTCGCTCTTGTCGAGATGACCGAGGACGCGGTCCCATGAACCCGCGGCCCACGGCGTCGTCGCCTGCGCCAGATCTCCCAGCACAGTGGCCGAACCGGTCCGGCACCGACGGCCCAGCGCCCGCAGTTGCATCGCCGACAGATCCTGCGCTTCGTCCAGGACGAGGTGACCGAGCGAGCCGGAACGCCGTTCGATCAGGTCCTCGAGCTCGTCGAGCAGGACGGTGTCGGCGAACGACCACTTCGCCGACTTCCACGATCGAACCGGCTTGCTCCACAGCAACGCCGTACGTTCCTCCTCCGTCAGCGCCGGAGCGGCCTGGGCGAGGAAGTCCGCATTGGAGAGGAGGCGATGCAGGATCTGCTCGGGTGCGACGCGGGGCCAGACCGAGTCGAGCACGTCCTTCACGGGCTTCGAGCGGGCGACAGCGTTCTGCACGCGGTCGTCCGGTGACTCCGCCCGCTCCTCCATCCGGACGAGTACGACGTGTGCGATCCGCTGCGCGAGCGCATTCCTGCCGGGCGCGTAGCGGGTCGACTCACGCAGGTCCGACACGATGTTGACGACCTCGTAGTCGTGCACCCGGTAGCGCCGGGATCCCTTGCTGTAAAGGACTCCCTCGGTCGGCGTACCGACGTACGACCACAACGCGCGCCGCAGGACGTCGGCCATCCGGGCATCGCCCTTCAGCCGCTCGGCCTCGGTCTCGTCGATCGCCGCGGTCGGGCGGGTAATCAGCTCGTCGATGGTGATCTGCCGTACGTCGACCTCGCCGAGCGCGGGCAGGACCTTGCGGATGTACGACAGGAACGAGCGGTTCGGGCCGACGATCACGACGCCGCCGCGGCCGAGGCGTTCGCGCTCGGTGTAGAGCAGGTACGCGACCCGGTGCAGACCGACAGCGGTCTTGCCAGTGCCGGGTGCGCCCTGCACACAGACGCTCGGGTGCAGCGGAGCGCGGACCAGGTCGTCCTGCTCCGGCTGGATCGTGGCAACGATGTCGCGCATTGGACCCGTGCGCGGCCGCTCGATCTCGGCCCGCAGGAAGGCATCCGCCTGATCGGTCTCGATGACGCCGGTCAGCGGCTCGTCCTCGAAGCCGGTCAGGTCGGCGTGGTCGGAGAACCCGTAGCGGCGGCGCATCAGCACCCGCTGCCGGTCGCTCTGGGTCGCCCGGTAGAACGGCACCGACACCGGTGCCCGCCAGTCGATCACCAGCGGTACGCCGCTGCCGTCGTGCACATGCCGGCGTCCGATGTAGATCTGGTCGAGGTCGGGAAGCGTGCCGTGCTCGTAATCGAGCCGGCCGAAGAACAGCGGTACGTCGGGCAGGTCGAGGAGCGCGTGGGTGCGCATCTCCTTGGCCCGCTGGTTGGCCTCGTTGGTGAAGCGTTCGTCGTTGTCCTCGCCGCCGATGACCTGGACGTCGCGGTCGACGACCTCGGCGTACATCCGGTGGAGAGCGATTTGCGCGGTGGTCAGGAAGGCCCGTTCGGCCTCGAGTTCGGCCATGCGAGAGTGCCTCGAATCGTGAACATGGGTCCCGCCCCGGAGCTGATCCATCCGGTTCGATTCGATCCCGAAAAAGACAGGCTCGCGACGTTACCAGCGGCCTTCGGGCACCGCCACCGAATTAGCCGCGCATCCAGCCCGGTACGTCGTCACGCGGGAACTCGGCCAGCTCGGCCGCGTAGATACCTGCGTCGACAGGCATCGACCAGGCCGGCTCGGTCTCGTAGTCGAAGTCGGTCGCGAAGTGCCCGTCCGACGTGACGCTGATCGACGCCGTCAGCCAGGTGCCCTTGCCCGGTTGGTACATCTTCCGCCGCAGTGCCTCGAAGTGGTCCTCGAGTCCGTCCGGCAGCGGCTCCAGTTGCGCGCCGTCGACGGTCGCGTCGAGCTCGGCGTACGGCGTCGTCGACCGGTAGACGCCCTTCACCTCCCGCCACCCCGCGGGCAGGTCCGCGATCAACGCTCGGGCGATCGTGTCGATGGTGCCGATCTCGCTCATTCGTATCCCCGGGACGGCTGCGGTGTGGTCTCCCTGAAGATACGCCGCGGCGATCGGCTGCCGTCGTGCCGGTCCTGGACGGTCCGGCTGGACGGCCGGCGCGACCTGCCGTCCGGGTGCTTCAGGTCGATGGTCGCGTGCACCTGGACCCCGGCCGCGCGGAGCGCCTGCCAGCTCTCCTCCATCCGCCGCCAGTTCTCACTGCCTTTGACCGCACGGTTCTGCGCGCGTGACTGCGCGGTCAGATTGATCGACTCCCCCGGCCCGGCGAACTTGGTCGCGAACAGGTGGCCGCCGTCGTCGGTCCGCTGCCGGTCCGGCTCGCCCGCCTCCAGCTGGGCGTCGAGGTTTCGGCGCTCGCCGTTCTGCTCCGACGGCAACCAGCCGAGCCAGCCCTCGGCGTGGACGACGCGGCCCGCCTTGTCGGTCGCGTACAGGAACCGGTCGTCGACCAGGTAGACCGACGAGGGCTCCGGATCCATCAGGTCCGGGTTCCACCGCTCCCCTTGTCCCGACTTCTCGTGGTGGACCGCCAGGCCGGCGTACTTGGCCGGGATCAGCGGCACGGCGTCGGGGCCGTAACCGACGGAGCGGACGTCGGCCGGATCGGCAGGTTGCTCGATCCGGGCCGGCGCCCGCTCCTTAGGCATGGGACGTTTCTACCCCATCAAGGTGTCTCAGCCATCACTTTCGTTCGCCGGGATGATCGCGCCCGGTACGTCGTTCGGCGCGACGATCTTGGCCTCACCGGGGTACGGCGTGGACCAGTTGTGCGCCTCGTACCAGTCGTAGTGGTTCATCTGCGACGGGTTGGCGTAGTCGGCCTTCGCGTTCGGACCGGTCGTGTGCTGCTGGTCCTTCCACGCCGACCAGGTCGCCGCCATCGAGCTCATCGCGGCGGGGACCGTTGCCGAAGGCACCGGTGCGACGTTCGGGTTCTGCGCCGCCGGCACGTCCGCGCCACAGGTCGGCAGCGGGTTGACGCCACCGGTCAGCGAGGTCCGGTTCGGGAGCGCGGTGAACGGCGTGAGGTTCGGCTTGTTGGTGAACGCGCCGAACATCGGGGTGGCCGCGGTGTCCTTCTGGTTCATCGGCTTCATCCCGAGGATCTGCTCGATCGTCCGGATCATCGTGATCTGCGTGTAGTAGTGGCTGTCGACCGCACCGTGCTGCGCGTACGGGCTGATGATCTGGATCGGCGCCCGGTGACCGTCCACGTGGTCGAGGCCGGCCTGCGAGTCGTCCTCGACGATGAAGATCGCCGAGTCCTTCCAGTACTTGCTGTGGGTGATCGCGTCAACGGTCCGGCCGACGGCCAGGTCGTTGTCGGCCACCTGCGCCGGGCCGTTCGCCGTCCCGCCGGTGTGGTCGTTGGAGTACCAGAACATGTTCAGGTTCGCCGGACCGTTCTTCTTGAAGTCCTTCTCCCAGACCTGTTCCTTGTAGACGTCCGGCACCGTGGTGTCGAACTGCGGGAAGCCCTGGACCGCGACCTTGTTCAGTGACGGGATCGCCGAGCCAACCTGGATCGGGTACTTCGTGTCGGCGCCGCCCTGCATCTGCTTGGTGTCGCAGTACAGGTTCTGCCAGCTCGCACCGGCCGGCTTCTGCTCGATCGACAGGAACTCGCCGTAGTCCTTGACGGTCTTGCCGGCCGCCTGCACCCCGGTCCAGAGGAAGCCGCTCTTCTGGTGGCCGAGGGCATCGTTCTCGGTGTCGTAGCTGCGCAGGTACTCACCGGCGGACGACTCGGTGTACTCCGGGTTGTCGGACTGCATCAGCCAGTTGTGACCCTCGGCGGAGTTCGTGCCGACGTCGTAGGTGTTGTCGTACAGCCCGAACTGCTTGGCCAGCGCGTGCTGGTTCGGCGTCACGTTCTCGCCGTACTGCGTGAGCGCCGGGTCGCCGTTGCCCTCCGGGATGTCGCCGTACACCTGGTCGTAGGTGCGGTTCTCCTTGACCAGCAGGAAGACGTGCTTGATCGTCGACGGGTCGCCGAGCTTCGCCGGGACCGCCACCGGGTTGCGGTGACCCTTGTCCGTGGCGAGCTGCGCCGAGCCCTTGGTCCAGCCGTTCTGGTCGAAGACCTGACCGGTGTACTGCTTCTGGATGGCGTGGTCGTCGGGCAGCTGGAACTTGGTCAGGCTCGACGTGGTGTCGTGCGTACCCCGGCCGGCGGCCGTGGTGTCCCGACGGGCGTCGACGCCGCGGGTGTTCGACACGACGATGTCCTTGCCGACCTGCGCGAGCTCGGCCGGGAAGTAGTCGGTCGGCAGCAGGCCGACGTAGCTGACCGGCTCCAGCGGGTTCTTGTACTTGTAGACCGCGACCGCGTTCGCGCGACCGAGCGAGACCAGCAGGTGGCCGTCGTCGGTGAGCGTGATGCCGTCCGGCTCGTAGCCGACCGATGCCTCGTTCCACGGCTGGGTGGCGATCGTCTGGGTGACCTTGTCCCACTTGGTGTTGATCACCGAGACCGTGTTGCTGGAGGTGTTCGCGACGAACACGGCGCCGTTCTTGGCGTACACCGCGGTCGGGTGCAGACCGACCGGGATGCTGCCGACGGCGGCGGACGGGTTCGTCGTGTCGATCACGCTGACCGTGCCGGTCGTGGTGATCGAGTTCTGGTTCGCGACGACCGGCGTGCCGTAGGAATCGAGCGTCGTGTCGCCGGGCTTCGCGGTCCGGCCACCCTCGTTGCTCACGTACAGCTTGCCGCCGACCATGACCAGGTCGCGCGGCGCGTTGCCGGTCGCCCAGCTCTGCTTGATCGTGCCGGTCGCGGTGTCGATCGCGATCACGCGGTTCTGGCCGTTGACCGCGGAGTACACGGTCGAGCTGTCGGCGGAGAACACGGCCTCGGCCGCTAGCGAGTGCTTCGCGCCGTCGGCCGGGATGGCCACGAACGTCGGGTTCGCGAGCGAGCCGTCCGAATTCACGGTGAACTTCCGGTAACCATCGGTCTGGCCCAGCCAGACCTGCTGACCGTCCGGCGAGTACGTCGGGCCTTCCTGGCCGATGTCGTTGCCGGGGATCTTCAGGTCCGCGGCAGCGTTGTTGCCGATGTACTGCTGGACCTTCCAGTTCTTCAGGTCGACGATCGCCAGGGCCATCCCGCCGTCGGTCACGGAAGCAGCCATGTGGCTGCCGTCCGGGCTGACCGAGGACGACATGATCTTGCCCTTCTGGAGGACGAGACGGTCGCCGAGGGGCTTGAGGTACTGGTCGGACGAAATGACCTGGCCCTTGTCGGTGACCTGGCCGACCTGGTCGTGACCGAAGCCGGTTGTCGAGGCGACCGCGGTGCCTGCGAGCGTCACTGCAACAGCCGTGGTGCCTGCTGTGAGCAGTGGTACTCTGCGCCGGAGGCGGCTCGACGAGCCCTTTTCGTCACGCCTGCGGCGGCGTGTTACCTGCATGGGAGCTATCCCTTCGGGTTGGTCTTACTTGGCAGGTAGCAGTTCGATATTGCCGTCGAACTGCCACAGTGGGTTCGGTTCGTCTCCCGATGGGGTCCGGACCAGGAAGAAGCCGTTGACTTCTTTCGGTCCGTCCCCGTCGGACACGTACCGACCGAGTGGGTTGATGTCGAGCTGGTAGATCGCCGAGCCGGCGGCCGCCACCCCCGGGATGTGCCAGCTGATGACGCAGCGCCAGTCATTGCCGGGCCCGCGCGCGGCGACCTGGTCGCCGCCCTTGGTGCACTCGGCGGCGCTCTGCAGTTGCTCCTCGGTGACATCGGCCCGATTGAGCTGCTTGGTCTGCAGACGGTAGAGATGCGCGAACTCGATCGCGACGGCCTTCTGCACCTTGGCCTGGTCGATGCCCGAACCGAAGCCGCTCACCGGAGCGATGACCGCGGTGCTGACCACGAGTAGTCCGACGAGGGGCAGCAGGCCGGCTGTCAACGCGAGGCGGCCGGAGCCGTCGTGCGTCGGGTTGGTGAAGTCACGGCGTACGAAGAGGAAGTAAGCGAGGCCGGTCGCGACGATCGCCCAGACCAGGCTGACTGCGACTCCGATCAGCAAAGGCCCGCGTTGTGCCGGGCTGGTGAAAAGACCGTTCCAGCTGATGAACGCGTAGCCGGGAAGGGCTAGCCGGAAGGCGACCGGGACCGGCAGTTGCTGGACGATCTGCATCGCCAACGCGACCACTGCCGGGAGTAGGAGGCCCATGGGCGACCGGCCGAGCGCGACCGAGCCGAGCAGGCCGATCGCCGCGAGGGCGAGGGTCGGAGTCAGTGCACACAGCCAAGCGAGGAAGACCGCCCCGGCCGCGTGCCCCGGCGAGAGCATGTGCCCGTCGAGACCGATCAGCTCGCGGTTGCCGACCACCAGCAGGCCACTGACTGTGCTGGACACGACCAACCCGATCACCAGCACGAGGATGACGGTCAGACTCGACAGTGCTTTCGAGACGAAGATGCGGCGCGGCGAGCGGACCGCCACCAGCAGGTGTCGCCACGTGCCGAGTCGGTCCTCGGACGCGAACACGTCACCGGCGATCAGCGACGTCAGCAGCGGCAGCGCCCACGATCCCGAGAAGCCCAGCAGGACAAGGGGTCCGGCCCATCCGGTCGCGTGCATCATCCGGCCGAACAGCGTGTCGACCGGGAGCGAGGCCTGCTGGCTGATGATGGCGACGAAGGCCGCCGGGGCCAGCCAGCACGCGATGATCAGGACGCGGACCCGCCACTGCGAGAGCAGCTTGACGAGCTCGAAGCGATACCCGCGCGCGACCGAGACCTTCCGGGCCACCGGGGCATCGACAGTGCTGCTGGTGGTGGCGGCGGTGGCCGTCATCAGTTGTTCTCCTGCTGCTCGGTGAGGGCGAGGAACGCGGCTTCGAGGGGCGAGACGACCGGTGCCAGCTCGCGTACTGCGATGCCGTCGTCGACGAGCCGCTTCACGAACTCGTCCAGCGACGGGATCGGCGCCGAGATGACGAGAAGCTCTACGCCGTCCTTGACGGTCCCGTCGTCGCGCAGCCGGATGCCGTTCGTCTGGCGAGCGATCCGGCGGGCAGCGGCCGGGTTCGAGGTGAGCACCCGGTAGTCGAGCTCGCTGTCCTCGGAGGCGAGCTTGCTGATCGGTCCCGAGAACGCGACCCGTCCGGTCGACAGGATCGTCACCTCGGAGCAGAGCTGCTCGACGTCGTCCATCCGATGGCTCGAGAGCATCACCGCCGTACCGTCGGCAGCCAGGCGGGTGAGTACGCCGTACACGTGCTTCTTACCGGCCGGGTCGAGGCCGTTGGAGGGCTCGTCGAGAACGAGCAACTTGGGCTTGGTGAGGAGGGCGGCGGCGAGGCCGAGGCGCTGGCGCATGCCGAGCGAGAAGCCGCGGACGCGGTCGTCGGCCACATCGGTGAGGCCGACCTGGGCGATCGCCTCGTCGATGTTCATCGTCTGGGTCTCATCGCCGCGGAGCATGGCCAGGGCGGCGAGGTTCTGTTTGGCGGTCATCGACGGGTACAGGCCGGGTCCGTCGACGAAGCCGGCGACTCCTGCCGGTACGGCGAGGGCTCGGCCGACCGGCGTACCGAGGATTTCGAGCGTGCCGCGGTCGGCGACGGCGAGTCCGAGCAACAGGCCGAGAAGCGTGGTCTTGCCGGCGCCGTTCGGTCCGACGATGCCGTGGATCTGGCCTGGTGCGACGTCGAGGTCGACACCGTCGAGCGCGACGACCTCACCGAAGTACTTGGTGATTCCGCGGGCACGGACAGCGGGCGGTGTGTCCATGGTTAATACATTAGGAAGGAATGTACGGTCAGGTGAAGACCGAACGTTAACAAATGGCGAACTAGAAGCGGCTCTTTCTGCCAAACGTCTCAGCGGGCTCTCAGTTGTCCGCTGCTCAGCGCCGCTGCTCCGGATCGACGTACAGGAAGGTCGGGCCTGCGACCGTCCGGTCGTCCTCGCTGAGCTGCATCAGCTTCAGCGCCTCGGCCTTGAGGCCGTACATCGCGCGGACGGAGTCGCGGATCAGCGTCGGCTCGCCGGTGAACGCCTGCTCGAGAACGTACAGCAGCGTGCAGTAGGAGTCGTCGAACTCCTCCTGCGCGGCGCGGATGTGCGCGTTGTCCGATCGGTGCGGGTTCGGCTGCATCGGGGACACACCTGCCGGGTCGAGCGTGATCGGCTCGCCGGTCGGACCGGATTGCGGAGTGTCGCCGCGCTGATAGCGCCGGCCGAGCTTGAGCTCCAGGAAGCGGAAGTAGTGCGCGACCTCGTCGCGGTCCGGGTGGAAGATGTCGTGGTCGCCGTCCCAGACCTCACCGCGCGACGTGCCCTCCCCCTGCTCGACGATCTCGTCCAGCGCAGCCAGCGCCGACGTGAGATCGGTGATGGGTTGCGCTGTGCCGCCGGTGTGCTGGAACGGTCCCGCCGTCACCTGACGCGCCGGGTCGCCGGAGAACACCTTCTCTTCGCCGAGCGTCTCGCACAGGTAGCGCAGACCTTCTTCGATCGCGTCGTAGAACTGCCCGATCGTCTCGTAGTGATCGCTCTCGGCCGGTGAGCCCGGTGCCTCGGGCTTCTCGAGCCGCAGGAACATCTCCAGCGCCTCCGGCCCGAACGACAACAGCGACAGCTCGACCTGACCGTGCGGCAGCCGGCGCGGGTAACTGGGAAGCATGCCCGGATAGTCCAGCCGAGGTTCACCGCCGACGGCGTTCAACAGGTTGGCCGCCAGCGAGAGGTGGATCATCTCCTCGACGAACACGCTGCTCACCAGCTCCACCGCATCTGGGTTCCGCGCCGGGTCCAGCGAGTACAGCGCACACAGGTACGGCGGGAGCGTGGCGTGCTCGAGCTCGATCGCCCACTGCAGGTGCCGGTGAAGATCGTCAAGGGTCTCGATGCGCTGGCTCATACCCGTTAAGACAGTCCAGCCCGCTCCCGTGTGACCGTCACACCGCGGCGCGCTGCGCTGTCTTGTGTGGAGAGACTCGAATACCGACTGGAAGGTGAGCTTCGATGACCGACACGACCGAGCAGCGGTCCAGCACCTGGCAGAACGCTTTCACGATGTTGCAGGAGGTTGAGCCGCCGTTCGTGCCTGACGGGTTCCACGCGATGACGGTGGTGATCGAGTACCCGGCCGGCGATCCCGGTGCGCCGCCGCATCGGCACTCCGGGCCCGCGTTCGGGTACGTCTTCGAGGGCGAGATGTTGTTCGAGCTCGAGGGTGAGGCGCCGCGGGTGATCAAGGCCGGTGAGGCGTTCTGGGAGCCGGGCGGCGACGTGATCCACTACCACGACGGCAACAACCGGTCCGACATCCCGCTGAAGTTCACCGTGACGATGTTGTGCGCGCCGGGCGGGCAGATGATCACGCTGGTCGATGAGGACGAGCTGGCTGAGCGTGCGGATCGGCGGGTGCAGGCCTAGCGGTAGGCGCGGGCTTGGAGTTCGAAGAGTTCGGCGTAGCGGCCGCCGGCTGCGAGCAGGTCGGGGTGGGTGCCGAACTCTTCGACCCGGCCGTTGTGCATGACGACGATGAGGTCGGCCATCCGGACGGTCGAGAACCTGTGTGAGACCAGGACCGTGATCCCGCCGGTCTCGGCTGCCGCGATCTTCGCTGCATCGGCGTACTGCTCGTAGAGCCGGTGTTCGGCCTCTGGGTCGAGCGCTGCCGTCGGCTCGTCGAGCAGTAACAACAGCGGACGTTCGCGCATGAACGCGCGGGCCAGCGCGAGCCGCTGCCACTGCCCGCCGGACAGCTCGACGCCATCGGTGAACTTCTTGCCCAGTTGGCTGTCCAGCCCCCGCGGCAATCCGGCGATCACCGACTCCGCATCACCGCGCACGATCGCGGTCCGTACGGCGTCCTCGTCGTCGGCACGCGCCACGTCGCCGATCGCGACGACCTCCCGCGCGGTCAGCTCGAACTTCACGAAGTCCTGGAACCCGGCCGAGAGCTGCGACCGCCACTCGTCCGGCTGGATCGTCGCGAGGTCCACGCCGTCGATCCGAATGCTTCCGGTCGTCGGGTCGTACATCCGCGCGAGCAGCTTGACCAGGGTCGTCTTTCCGGCGCCGTTCTCCCCCACCAGCGCGACCGCTGCGCCGGCCGGCAGCGTGAGGTTGATGCCGCTGAGGACCGCGGATTCCGAACCTGGGTAGGAGAATCCGACGTCCCGCAGTTCGATCCCCGAGCTGAGTCGCTCCGGGGCCGGCGTCGCGCTGGAGCGCCACGAGTTCTGCTTCGCGTACTCGCGCAGCCAGTCGTAGCGGCTGAAGCTGCGCACGACCTCGCCGACCCAGTACACGTTCTGCGCGATACCGCCGGTCATCTGATCGACCTGCGGCGCGAGGAGCAGCACGAGTACGACGTCGCCCGCGCTGGCCTGCCCGTTCCGGGCGCGGGCGACCACCCAGACGATGGCCGCGGCGTACGCGAGACCGAACACGAGCCGCACCGAGCTGTCGACCTTGCCGCCCCAGCGGGCGGCAGCGACCCGGCGGGCGAACCGCTCGGTCTGCAGCGCGAAAATTCTGTCCAGCAAGACCTTCCCGAGCCCGAACACCCGCAGCTCGAGACCTGTCCGCGGATCCTTCGCCACCTCGATCAGCCGGTCGACCAAGCGCTCCTGCGGCAGCGAATCCTCCCAGGCCTTCTGCTGCCGCGTGCTGCTCAGGTACGCCGACCAGATGCGCGCGCCGCCGAGCAACGGAAGCGCGAGCAGCACCGGATGCACCGACCCGAGCAGCGTGAGCACGGTCGCGGTGTTCGTCACCGTGGCGAATGCCCACAGCAGCACCTCGGCGCCGACGCCCATCCGCCACGCGCGCTCGCGAACCAGCTCGAGCCGGTCCGCGACATCGGGCCGCTCGTGGTGCGACAGGCCGGGGATCCCGGTAGTCACGTCCAACAGGTCCGCGTGCACGCGCCCGGCCATCCGCTCCTGCGCGGTGTCCTGCAGCGGCCAGCCCAGTCCGTCCGCGACGAACGAGACCGCAAGGCCGCCGACGATGATCCCGACGCCCAACGCGATCGTGTCCGAGCTGTCCGACGCGATCCCGTCGACGAGCCGGCTCACGCCGTACGTCTGGGCCGGTGCGGTGATGGCGCGGGCCGCGACGAGGACGGCCGAGATCGTCATCAGCCCGGGCGCCGCGCGGAACGACGTACTCAGCCAGAGCCAGAGGATGCGGAACGTCTTAGGCATCGACGGCCTCCGGTCCGGTCACATACCGCTCGGCCTGCAGCCGGAACATCGTGGCGTACTCCCCGTCCGTGGCGAGCAGCTCCTCGTGGGTGCCGTCCTCGACGATGCGTCCGCCGGACAACACACAGATCCGGTGGGCGTTGCGCACCACCGAGAACCGGTGCGAGATGATCAACGACGCCACGCCGGACGTCAGCTGGAGATACCGCTCGACCAACTCGGCTTCTGCTCGTACGTCGAGCGCCGCGGCCGGCTCGTCCAGCACCAGCACGCCCGCGCCGGAATGTACGGCGAACAACGCCCGGGCCAGCGCGACCCGCTGCCATTCGCCACCGGACAGGTCGACTCCGCCGTCGAACGTCTTGTCCAGCACGGTGTCCCAGCCCTTCGGCAGACCCCGCACGACAGCGTCGATCCCGGACTCACGGGCGACCTTGGCCAGCGTCAGCTCATCACCCGCACGCTCGACCGCGCCGAACACGACGTTGTCCGTGACCGACAGCGGGAACCGCAGGAAGTCCTGCACGATCGCCGCGACCCGCCGCTGCCACGCCGACAGATCGAGCTCCGCGAGATCGACACCGTCGACGAGAATCCGCCCGCTCGTCGGCTTGTAGGCACCGCCGAGCAGCTTCACCAACGTGGACTTGCCGGCGCCGTTGATACCGACGAGCGCGAGCGCCTCGTGCGCGTGCAGCGTGAGGTCGAGCCCGCGCAGTACGTCGACCTCTGAACCCGGGTAGCGGAAACTGACGTTCTCGAAGCGGATCTCGCGGGCCGGCATCGTCTCGATCCGATGCTTCAGGTCGGCGACCGGCTCCGGGTGCCGCTCGGCGATCGTCTGCGGCAGGTCCCGCATCGCGCGGTACGCCGAGAGTCCGCGACGGACCTGGACCACGCCGTACCCGTTGTTGGACTGACCGATCGCGAGGATCGCGGGCAGCGTCGTCGCCACCTGGGTCAGCGGCAGCGAGCCGTTCAGCGCCGCGCGGCCGACGGCGACGATCGCGATGCCGTTGGCGATCAGGCTGAGGCCGCCAACCAGGAACGACCTCTTCACGTTGCCGCGACGGCGGTCCCAGACCGCGCGGAACCCGGCCGTCCACTCGTTGATGTAGCGCTGCACCACCCAGTCATGCAGCCCGAAGACCCGCAGCTCCTTCGGCGCATCGCGCAGGCCGAGGTTGAACAGGTATTGCGCGCGGCGCTGCTCCTCGGTATTGCCCCACCAGACGTCGATCTCGCGCTCGATCATGCGACCGCCGTACCACTCCAGCAGCAGCGATATCGCGACCAGCATGGCCGCGACCCACCAGGCGAACATCGCGCCGACGATCACCGCCGAGCCGATCAGCGTGATCCGGCTGGCGAGCAGGTACGGCATCTGGCTCATGCCTTGGGCGAGGTGGAATCCGCCTTTGCCTTTCGCCCGTTCCTGCACATCCAGGACCTCGGAGTCCTCGAGGTGCTGCACACGGCGCGGACGCAGCAGCGGCTCGGTGATGCCGGTGCCGATCGCGCGGACCACGCCGGCGTCCATCGTCAGCGAGGCGACCTGCTGCAGCGCCGGGGTCAGGCTGTCGATGACGAACACCGCCAGCAGCCCGCCGAGCAGCCAGCTGAACTCGCCGAGCGGCATCGCATCGGGACGTCCGTCGATGACACCCGGAACCGCTCCGACGACGCCGCCGGTCAGCAGCGTGACCGCCATCCCCAGCAGCGAGCCGAGGACAGCCAGACCCATCGTCAGAAGGGTGCTCCCAGGTGCAACACGAACGCCGTAGCGAAGCAGAGTCAGCACTCGACCGACCGTAACCGCCCCCACCGACAGAATGCACCCGAGTTTCCGGCCGGGCCCGCAATCGGAGGAGTCAGAGGATGCCGCGGTCCGCGAACGCCTTCTGGACCACAGCCGCCTGTGAGGCGCCGTACAGTGACCGCGCGGTCGCGACCGTCTGCGTGGCCGCCGCCGCGAAACTGGTGCCCGGATCGAACCCGAACTGCGCGTCGATGATGATCCGGTCGGCAACCGCCGGGCCCAGGGCCATGCGGATCTGGTACAGCGCCTGGGACCAGATCTCGCCGTCGGCGTGCACCTCGCCGACCACGTCCTGCGGGTAGTGCTTGCCGGCGTCCAGACGACGCAAGCAGTGCGGCACCGTCGAGGTGTACGAGACCGAGTCCCAGTCCGCCACGCACGCCAGCGGTGCGTTGACCTGTACGCCGTTCTGCTTCGCGACCCAGTCGCCGACGGTCACCGCGAAGTAGTCGCCGAACGCCTCGCCGATCGACCCGGCCTCCAGGGTCGTCCCGAAGCCGGGGACCTGTGCGTCGTGCACGGCGTGACCGGTCTCGTGCACGATGACCTCGCCGTCCTCGGCGTCGTCCACACCGCCCTTGCCCAGCGTGATCGTGTCGTGGTCGTCGCGGGAGAACGAGTTGTCCAGGCCGTACTGGTCCACCTTGTAGTCCTGGCTCTCGGCGTTCACCGGCGGCAGGTCGCGGCCGAAGCCGAGCGACTGCAAGTACTTCTGCGCCTGGGTCCCCCAGAAGTAGGCCATCACCTGCTCGAACTGGTCGTCGTGGCGGTTGTAGAAATAGGTCCCGTCGGTGGTGTACGCCGGAGTGCCGGTCGCGCTGCGCACGTTCGCCCAGGTGCCGCGCAGGTAGCCCGACCCGTCCAGGTCGGTCAGCGTCACCTCGTAGTACTGGCCCTGCGGGACCGCGGTCGCCGAATCCTTCTGGTCCGTGAGCGATTCGTCACCGCTCGACTGCACCGGGTTGGGAATGAACACCAGCGCTTTCGCGGTGGTGCCGCCCGTCGGTGGTTTCGCATCGGCGGCGGGTGCGGCTACACCGGCAGCCAGGGCCAGCACGGCCGCCGAGGTCAACGCAATACTCGTACTCCAGGTCTTCGACGGCATAGCCCGCTCCGGTCCAGCTCGCAGGGAAAGTTGCTTCCACACGGTAAATCGAGGTTCCCGGCGGGGGAAGATGTCGTCAACGATGTCGTGCCGGAGGGGGTGTGATGGCCGGACTTCTTGTCGAGACGAAGCTGTATCGGCCGCGGAGTCGCGAGGGGCTGGTGCATCGACCGCGGCTCGACGAACGCCTGCTGCGCAAGGACGGCACCGCGCTCACGCTGGTGTCCGCGCCGGCCGGCTTCGGCAAGACCACACTCGTCTCGGCGTGGGCCGCCGATGACGCGGCCTGGGTCTCGTTGGAGGAGAGTGACCGGGATCCCGTCACCTTCTGGACGTACGTCCTGACCGCGCTCGATCGCGCCGCACCAGGCATTGCGGAAGACGCCCTGGCGTTGCTCCAGTCCGGTCCCGCGCCGATCGAGACGGTCCTCGTCGGCGTACTCAACGAACTCAGTGTTCTGCCTCAAGAGATCGACCTTGTCCTCGACGACTATCACCTCGCCGACGGCCTGGAGATCAGCCGGGGCATGACCTATCTGCTCGACCATCTCCCGCCCCAACTCCACCTGCTCATCAGCACGCGGGCCGACCCCGCACTCCCTCTGGCACGGCTGCGCACTCGCGGCGAGCTCGTCGAAGTACGTGCCGCCGACCTGCGCTTCACGCTCGAAGAAGTGCGCAGCTACTTCACCGGGACAGGGCTCGATGCCGACGCGATCGCGACGCTCGAGGAACGCACCGAAGGCTGGATCGCCGCTCTCGGACTGGCGGCGCTTTCGTTGCGCGGCCGGAGCGACGCGAGCGGGTTCATCGACGACTTCGCCGGCGACGACCGGTACGTCGTGGACTATCTCGTCGACGAGGTCCTCGATCGCCAACCGGAGCAGGTACGCCGGTTCCTGCTCGAGACGAGCGTGGTCGATCGATTGACCGGCCCGCTGTGCGATGCCGTCACCGGGCAGCCCGGCGGCAGAGCGATGCTCGAATCGCTCGAGCGCCAGAACCTGTTCGTCGTACCTCTGGACGATCGTCGGCAGTGGTACCGCTACCACCACCTCTTCGCCGACGTACTGCGGGCGCGTCTGCTCGCCGAGCGCGGCGACATCGCGGAACTGCACCGACGCGCCGCCCAGTGGTACGACGATGCGGGCGACACAGTGGCGGCCGTGCACCACGCCGTCGCGGCCGGAGACGTGGACCATGCCGCGGACCTCGTCGAGCTCGCCGTCCCTGGGCTCAGGCGCGAACGGCAGGAGGCCACGATCCGGCGCTGGCTCGACGACATCCCCGACGACGTCGTACGGCGGCGGCCGGTGCTCGCGATCGGATTCGTCGGGGCCTTGATGGCCAGCAACGAGTTCGCCGGAGTCGAGCAACGGCTCCAGGACATCGAGCGACAGCTCTCTGGCGACGACTTCGTGGTTGTGGATCGCGAAGAGCTCGAACGCCTGCCGAGCGCGATCGAGACCTACCGGGCAGCACTCGACCTCATTGCCGGCAATCCGGTCGGCACGATCGAGCACGCCGCGGTGGCGATCCAGCTCGCCCTCCCCGGCGACGACCTGACCACGTCGGCCGCCTCGGCGCTATCGGCTCTAGCCTCCTGGGCCGGTGGAGATATCGAGTCCGCCCACCGCGGGTACGCCGCTGCTGCGGCAGGGCTGGAACGCGCCGGCCACATCGCCGACGTCCTCGGCTGCTCGGTCACACTGGCCGACCTCGAGATCACCCAAGGCCGGCTCCGCCAAGCCCAGGCGACGCTCGAACGAGCCCTGGACCTCGCCGGCCCTGGCATGCGCGGCACCTCCGACATGTACGTCGGTCTGAGCCGGATCGCCTGGGAACGGAACGACCTGGACGCAGCCACCGACTACCTGCGTCGAGCCGAGGAGTTGGGCGCCGACCTCCCGCAGAACCCGTACCGCTGGCGGCTCGCGATGGCCCGTATCCGCGAGGCCGAAGGGGATCTCGACAGCGCACTCGAGCTGCTCGACGCGGCGATCAAGGTGTACGTCGGCGACTTCTCACCGAACGTCCGCCCGCTGACCGCCGTACGAGCACGACTGCTGATCAGGCGAGGCGACCTCTCCGCGGCGCAGGAGTGGGGAGAGAGCCTGCCTGATGAGTTGTCCTATCTGCACGAGTACGAACACGTGACGTTGGCCCGGCTCATGATGGCCCAGCGCAAGGACGCCGTACCGCTTCTCGGAAGGCTGCGAGCCGCCGCGGAGAACCGGACCGGCAGCCTGATCGAGATTCTCGTCCTCCAGGCACTCGCCGCCCGCGATCCTGCCCCGCTGGAGCGAGCGCTGGCGCTGGCCGAACCCGAGGGATACGTCCGCGTCTTCATCAGCGAAGGCACCTCGATGCTGCAGCGGATCCGATCGCCGTACGCGCGAAGGCTCCTGGACGCGGCCGGTCGACCCACACACGTGAGCACCCCGCAGACGCTCATCGATCCGCTGAGCGATCGCGAGCTCGACGTACTGCGGTTACTCACGAGCGAACTCGACGGTCCGTCGATCGCACGGGAGCTCGTGGTGTCGCTCAACACCGTGCGTACGCACACCAAACACATCTACACCAAGCTCGGCGTGAACAACCGCCGCGCGGCGATCCGGCGGGCCCATCAGCTCGGTCTCCTCACCCGCTGAAGATCACCACATGATGTGATGCGCGGTCACCAGGCCCGCTCCTACTTTGCAGGCATGAACCACGAATCAGCCTGGTACGAGATCCGCCTCCAAGGGCGCATCGATCCCCGGTGGGCCGCGTGGTTCGACGGACTGACCGTCAGTGCCCGCACCGACGGCACCACCGTCATCCACGGCCACGTGGCCGACCAGGCAGCCCTGCACGGACTGCTCCAGCGACTCCGCGACCTCGGTCTGCCGTTGCTCTCGGTCGACCGGGTCGATCCCGATCAAACGCAAAGGAAACTGTCATGACGATCACCGCACCTGCTCCGACCACCACCGTCGGCACCACCGATCCGGACCGCGGCCACGCCCGCGCCGCCGGAATCTTCTACCTGGTGACCTTCGCCGCCTCGATGCCCGCGCTGTTCCTGATCGGGCCGGTACTGAACAACCACGACTACATCCTCGGCGCCGGACAGGACACCCGCGTGCTGTGGGGATGCCTGCTCGACTTCGTCAACGCGATCGCCGGCATCGGCAGCGCCGTCGCGCTGTTCCCGGTGATGAAGCGGTACAAGGAGTCCCTGGCGCTCGGCTTCGTCACCTCACGGACGCTCGAGGCGGCCGTCATCATGATCGGCGTGGTCAGTCTCGTCGCCGTCGTCACCCTGCGACAGGATCTCGCGGGCGCTCAGGGCACCGACTCCGCCGCGCTCGCCACCGTCGGCCAAGCTCTCGTCGAGGTCCGCAACTGGACCTTCCTCTTCGGCCCCGGCATGATGCCCGCGATCAGCGCGATCCTGCTCGGCACCCTGATGTACCGCTCCCGCCGCGTCCCGCGCTTCATGCCGATCATGGGCCTCATCGGCGCACCGCTGCTGCTCACCGCCAACATCCTGACCGTCCTCGGCCACAACACCCAGCTGTCCGCGCTGTCGGGGATCGCCACCGTTCCGGTCGCCCTCTGGGAGCTGTCGATCGGCCTCTACATGACCTTCAAGGGTCTCAAGCCCGCCGGTCTCAACCAGTGATCTGCGCGGCGTGCGCCTCGGCGTACCCCGCCGCGGCCAGCCGGTCGAGGGTCCTCTCCAGTACGGCGGTGTCCTCGAGCGTCCGCACCTCGGTGATCTTGCCCCACCGGATCCGCAGGAACTGATGAACGACATTCTCGTACGTCGAACCGTCCACGACGCCCACGTGGACGGTGACTGCTGTCGCGACGCGCGTGTTCCACGGCCAGCCGTTGACGAGCACGTCCCGCACCTCGAAGCGGGTGTTCGGCAGCAGCCGGAAGCACCGCTCCCACCAGCTCCGCAGCGCGTCATGAGTACGGCGCTCGCCGCCCAGCGCGTGATCCCCGTAGAACCGGTACGTGAACGACGGCGCCATCCCGGCCACCATCGCCTCCCAGTTGCCCGCGCTGATCTGCGCGAACGCGTTCCGCACCTGCCGCGCCACGATCCGGTGGTAAATGCCCATACGACTACCCTAGGGTGAGTGAGTTCAATGCCGCAACTGACTACACTCAGGGGCATGCGGAACACCAGCTTCGCCTCGATGCACTGCTCGCTCGCCCAGTCCCTGGAGCTGATCGGCGACTGGTGGACGCCGCTGGTGCTGCGCGATCTCTACCTCGGCCTGAACCGGTTCGACCAGTTCGTCACGGACCTCGGGATCTCCCGCAATCTCCTCACCGATCGGCTCACGACCCTCGTCGACGGCGGCCTGGTACGACGTACGCCGTACCAGCAGAACCCGGTCCGGTACAGCTACGAGCTGACCGAGGCTGGGCAGGAGCTGGTGCCGATCCTGATCGCGCTGACCGCGTGGGGCGATCGGTGGGCAACTCCCCCGGGCGGCCAGCCGCTCCGGTTCACGCACAGGACCTGCGGCAAGGTGACGACGGCAACGGTGTGCTGCTCGGAGTGCGGCGAGACGCTGGAGATGGACGACGTCATGCCTTCGCCTGGACCGGGCGGGCGGACAGCGCCCGGCACGGCACTCATCGAAAGCGTGCTGTCAGGACTCAAGCCGAAGGCGTAGCAGCTCGGCGAGAGGCAATGATTCGCCGTCGCGGGCGCCCTGGCCGACGATCAGCGGCGGGTCCGACGGTACGACGTGCACCCCGGCGACGCGGGCCTTCAAGCTCGCCGGTACGCCAAGGATGTAGAAGTTGCCCTCGACATCCACGGCGAGCGCGCGGTTGCGGCGCAGGTACCACCCGGTGAGGTTGGTCCGGTAGCTCGTATTCGTCCCGACGACCGGCGCGCGCAACAGCTCCGGCTCGACGCCGCGTTCGCGGAGCGTCGCGATGAAGTCGGTGAGGAGCTGACGGGCCTGAGCGGTCTCCGAGGCCTTCCGGCGTTCGAGCGCAGCCGCATGCTCGACCGCCGCCTGCCGCCGTTCATCGCGCCAACTCGTCACGCCCCAACCCTAGGCGACCTCAGTCGACGCAGAGACAGAACGGGTGCCCCGCCGGATCCAGGAGGACACGGAACGTCGTCCCGGGCTGGTGCTCGGGCTTGGTCGCCCCCAGCTTCAGCACCTCGGCCTCTGCCTCGTCCAGGTCACGGACCATGACGTCGAGGTGCATCTGCTGCGGCACGTCCTGACCCGGCCAGGACGGCGCCTTGAAGTCCTCCACCTGCTGGAACGAGATGCAGTTACCCCCGTCCTCCGGCTTGATGTCGGCCCAGCCATCGCGAGCCTCCACCTTCCAGCCCAGGATCTCGGCGTAGAACCGGCCCAAGACCCCGGCATCGGGACAATCCATCACAAAGCTCGGGTACATAGCGATCATGGCCCGAACCCTACTGACCATTCCGGACAATCCACGCCCGGAACTCGAACCAAATCAGCCCTGAGTTCCAACTCGGCCGACGAGCATCTGCCAGGACCGGTCCAGCCCCGCGGCCAGGCAACCGGCCACCACGGATTCGCGGCCGAGGACGCTGGCTTTGACGTCGGGCATTACTGGGGCGAGTTTGTGGAGTTGCTGGGAGACGGCTTCGAGGAAGCCTGGTGCTTGTCCGATGCCGCCGCCCAACACGACCAACTCAGGATCCACGACGGTGATCACCGTGCACACGGCCTTGGCCACCAGCATTGCTTCTTCGGCGACGACCGCGGCTGCAACTGCGTCACCACGAGCAGCGGCAGCGAATACCTTCTCCGCCGTCGACGCCCCACGGATTCCGGCCCGCCGGGCTGCTCGCACGACGGCCGCCGCCGATGCCGACGCGTCGAAACCGCCGCGTTTGCGGGCATCCCGCGGATCGCTACCGCTGCCCTCGGTGAACGGCAGGTACCCGATCTCCCCCGCTACCCCGTGCGATCCGTGCCGAAGTTTCCCGTCGAGAACGAGTCCCATACCGATTCCGGTACCGACCGAAACGAAGGCGAAGCTGTCGACGTTCCGACCGTGTCCGTGCACCCGCTCGGCGATCGCGGCGGCATCGACGTCGTTCTCGATCATCAGCGACGCACCGAACCGGTCGCGTAGCGCCGCGAGCGTCGCCGGTGAATCCCACCCGGACAAGCGGCCCGTCAGTGTCAACGCATCGAGTCGCGGATCGTAGACACCGGGAGACCCGAGCACGGTCTGGCTCAGCTGCGTGACGTCGATCCCCGATTCAGTCGCCAAGGTCGTGCTCAGGTCGGCGAGCTCCTGGATACGAGCCATCGCGTCGCCGGCCTTGGTCCGGACACTCAATCGCGCACGCACAGTGCCCGCGAGATCCGAGATCGCCCCGCGCAGGTATTCCCGCCCGACATCGAGCCCGAGCACGTACCCCGCGTCCGGCCGCACCTCGTACAGGCTGGCCGCCGGCCCCGGTACGCCGGTGCGCTGGCCAGTCACGTGCACCAGGCCGGTCCGCTGGAGCGAGCCGAGCGCCGCCGACACGGTCGGCTTCGACAATCCGGTCAGGCCGGCGAGCTCCGTCCGCGAGATCGGTCCGGATCGCCGGATGTGATCGAGCAGCACCTGTTCGTTGATCTCGCGGATCAACTGCGGGCGTGCCGCGGATGCGCCTGGCGCAACAACCGTCACGTCGACCCCCTCGCTGTTAACAACTCGGCCACCAACTCGTAGTTAAGCCTTGTGGTCCGTTGGTTGTTAAGTTAGTTTCCTATCGATTCTATTGGTTGGCCCGAGGAGGTGCCACCCCTGTGGTTCCAACGCCGGTCGTCCTCGGACTCGACTTCGGCGGGACGAAGATCGCCTTGGCGGTCAGCGACCTGTCCGGCCGTCGACTGGGAACACGGACCATCGACAGCCGCGCCGAGTCCGGTGGCGCTACTGAAGCCATGGCCCGCGGCCTGACCGCTGCCCACGAGCTGCTCGCCGAGGTCGCCCCCGGCCAGGAGCTCGCCGGTGTCGGCGCGGCCACGCTCGGCATCCCGTACGACGACCGCGTGGAGCTGGCTCCCACCTTCCCGGGCTGGGACGATCTTCCGTTCGGGCGGCTGGTGCGGGACGGCTTCCCCGGCGTACCGGTGCGGCTGGCAACCGATGTGAAGGCGGCCGCGGCGGCCGAGCTGCGCTGGGGCGCACTCGCCGACTGCGACCCCGGGCTGTACGTCAATCTCGGCACCGGTCTCGCGATCGCGATCGTTGCCGGTGGCACCGTGATCACCGGCGCGCACGGCGCGTCCGGCGAGATCGGCTACAACTTGCGCTCGGCCGGCGACGTGTACGTCGACGCGGACGAACGCACGATCCTGGAACACGTCGTCAGCGGTCAGGCACTCGAGACCACCGGGTCCGCCCGGCTCGGGCAGCCGGTCACGGCCGCCGACGTCTTCACGATGGCGCGGACCCAGCCGGACGCCGCCGTCCTCACCGACGAGTTCGTCCGGGAGCTGGCGATGCACCTGGCCAACCTGGCCATCGCGGTCGATCCGGTTCGGATCGTCGTCGGCGGCGGCCTGGTTCGTTCCTGGGACCAGATCGAAGCCGGCCTGCGTCGCGCCCTCGACGCAGCCGTCCCGTTCCCACCGGAGTTGTCGGTGGCCCGGTTTCCTTCGGACGCTCCGCTGATCGGGGCGCTCGCCCTTGGCGTCGAGGCAGCGGGAGTTGTCCTCGGCGCAGAAGCATTCGCATGAGCAGGATTACCAGTAGCGAAAGGCAGAGACGATGAGGGGCATCACACGCATCGCGGTCGCCGCGATAGCGGTCGGCGCACTGACCGCCGGGTGCGGCGGTGGCGACAAGCCGATCGGGAGCGGGGCGTCGTCGGCCAACCCGTCGTCCTCGACGAGTAGCGGCGGCAGCACCGGCCAGTACAAGAAGGGCGGCACGGTCACCATCGCCAACGTCGGCGGACAGACCTGGCCGTGTCAGTTCAACCCGTTCAACCCGTCGGTCAACGGCGTCGCGGGCGGTTTCGTCTACGAGCCGCTGACCTTCGTCAACGTGCTGAAGGCCGGCGCCACCACGCCGATGCTGGCCACCGACTTCGCCTGGTCGCCGAAGAAGGACTCGATCGTCTTCACGATCCGCGACGGTGTGAAGTGGAGCGACGGGCAGCCGTTCAGCGCCGACGACGTGGTCTACACGTTCAACCTGATGAAGGCGCAGCCGGCCCTGGACATCTACGCGCTGTGGACCGGCGCCGGGCTGACCAGTGTCACCGCGGCCGGCAACAAGGTCACGCTGAAGTTCAAGGGCGCGGCGGAGCCGTACTTCTTCAACTTCGCCAACCAGGTCGACATCGTCCCGAAGCACATCTGGTCTACCGGTGAGGCGGCCTCCAAGCCGGCCACCTTCGCGGACGCGAAGCCGATCGGAACCGGCCCGTATACGGTCGAGTCCTGCAGCCCGAACAACATCACCTACAGCGCCAACCAGTCGTACTGGCAGCCGGGCAAGCCGTACATCCAGAAGGTGCAGTACCCGGCCTACCTGGACAACAACCCGGCCAACCTCGACCTCGCCAGCGGCAAGGCACAGTGGGGCGGTCAGTACATCCCGAACATCGACAAGTTCTACAAGTCGAAGGCGCCGGAGAACAACTACTGGTTCCCGCCGACCGCGAACGTCGCCCTGGTGCCGAACAACGACCCGTCCCGCCCGGCGACGAGCAAGCTGGCGGTCCGGCAGGCACTGGCGTACGCGATCGACCGGGAGCAGGTCTCGAAGATCGGTGAGAGCGGCTACCAGCCGGCCGCGAACCAGACCGGCGTCGTCACCCCGACCTTCGACAAGTACTTCGACCAGGGCGCGCTGACCGCCGCCGGCTACGGCAAGGCGAACACGGACAAGGCCAAGCAACTGCTGCAGAGCGCGGGCTACTCCTCGTCGAACCCGCTCAAGCTCAGCGTCATCACAGTCACCGGCTACACCGACTGGGACGCGTCCCTGGCCGTGATCAAGCAGAACCTCGCGGCCGTCGGCATCGAGCTGAGCGTCCAGGACCTGCAGCAGCAGTCGTACAACCAGAAGCTGTACACCGGTGACTACGACCTGGCCTACGCCAGCCAGTCCGGCGGACCGACGCCGTACTACGAGCTGCGGCAGCTGCTGTACTCGAAGAACACCGCGCCGATCGGCAAGCAGGCCAACAGCAACTACTCGCGGTACAACAACCCCGAGGTGGACAAGCTGTTCGACCAGTACGCCAGCGCGGATCCCGACACCCAGGTCAAGCTGATCAAGCAGATCTCTGGGTACATGATCAAGGATGTCCCGGTGATCCCGACGACCGAGTCGGTCGACTGGTACCAGTACAACACCAAGGACATCGAGGGCTGGCCGACGCAGGACAACCCGTACGCCCAGCCGGCGCCGTACAACATCCCGGACGCCGGGCAGGTGCTGGCCAACCTGTACTCGAAGGCCGCACAGAAGTAGTCCAGAAGTAGTCCGGAAGTAACGACAGGGTGAGCACGAGGAGCTATTTGCGGTGAGATACCTGCTACGACGTCTCGGGTTCTTCGTGCTCACACTCTGGGCCGCGATGACGCTGAACTTCTTCATCCCGCGATTGATGCCCGGCAGTCCCGAGGAGGCGCTGCGGGAGCGCCTCAGCAAGGGCGGCTCGGTCGTCACCGCGGAGCAGTTGCGGACCGTCCTGGCCGAGTTCGGCTTCCAGCCGGACAAGAACATCGTGTTGCAGTACCTGGAGTACCTGAAAGCGATGGTCACCGGGCACTGGGGTGTGTCGATCGGCAGCAGCCTCGGCGTCCCGGTGACCACGCTGATCGGCAGCGCCTTGCCGTGGACGCTGGGACTGGTCGGGATCACGACCGTCCTGGCGTTCGCCATCGGCACGCTGATCGGCACGATCTCCGGCTGGCGCCGGGGCGGGCTGATCGACGGGATCGTGCCGCCGGTCTTCATCGTCACCTCGGCGCTGCCGTACTTCTGGGTCGCGCTGCTGTTCATCTCGCTGTTCGCGATCGGCGATCACGCGATCCTGCCCAACGACTTCAACTACGACCAGGGACTGACGCCGGGATTCAACGGCGAGTTCATCTTCAGCGTCCTGAAACACGGGATCCTGCCGGCCGCGACGATCCTGATCACCGCGATCGGCGGCTGGATCCTGACCATGCGGAACAACATGATCACCACGCTCGCCGAGGACTATGTCCGGATGGCGCGGGCCAAGGGCATCCCGAGCCGGCGGATCATGTTCGGGTACGCCGGCCGGAACGCGTTCCTGCCCAACCTGTCCGGCTTCGCGATGTCGCTCGGCTTCGTCATCTCCGGCACGATCCTGGTCGAATACGTGTTCAACTATCCCGGCCTCGGCTACATGTTCTACAACGCCACCGTGAGCACCGACTATCCGTTGCTGCAGTCCCTCTTCCTGCTGGTGACGCTGGCCGTGCTGATCTGCGTCCTGCTCTGTGACTTCGCGGTGTTCCTCCTCGACCCACGAGCCCGGACGAAGGGATAGCCCGGTGAGCGAGCGAAGCGAGATCACCATCAAACACAGTAGCGACCCGCGCTCATCGGCGCCCGGAGCGAAGCGAGGACGCCGATGAGCGCAATCGTCACCGGCGCAGCCGCGCCGACAACGACTGCCACCCGCCGACCGCGCGGTGGACTGTTGCGCGCGATCATGCGCAACCGCAAGGCGATGATCGGCGCCGGCCTGCTGGTGCTGTTCGTCCTGCTCGCCGCGTTCCCGCAGTTGTTCGTCCCGGGTGCGCACCACGATCCGCAGGCGATCGGCGACCTGCCGCTGCAGTCCCCGTCCCGCGAGCACTGGCTCGGCACGACCGGCCTCGGCCAGGATGTCTACGCACAGCTGATCTACAGCACCCGCGAATCACTCATTATCGCGGTGGTCGCCGGCCTCGGCGCGACGATCCTGTCGGTGATCATCGGCGTCTCGGCCGCCTATCTCGGCGGCTTCGCCGACGACGGCCTGTCGATGATGACCGACATCTTCCTGGTGCTCCCGACGTTCCCGCTGATCATCGTGCTCGCGACGTACGCCGGTAAGGGCAACCTGACCGTGATCATCGTCGTGCTGATCCTGACCGGGTGGTCGTACGGCGCCAGACAGATGCGGGCGCAGGCGTTGTCGCTGCGGAACCGGGACTTCCTCGAGTCGGCGCGGGTCCGCGGCGAGCGATCGTCGTACATCATCGTGGTCGAGGTACTGCCGACGATGATCTCGCTGATCGTCGCGAACTTCCTCGGCGCCGCGCTGTACTCCGTGCTCACCGCCGCCGGCCTGCAGTTCCTCGGCCTCGGCGATCCCAACTCGCTGAGCTGGGGCACGATGCTCTACTGGGCCCAGAACCAGGGCGCCCTGGTCAACGGCCTGCCCGCGTGGGCGCTGTCGCCGGGTCTGGCGGTCGCGCTGCTCGGTGTTTCCTTTGCCCTGCTCAACTATGCGTTCGACGAGATCAGCAATCCCGCGCTGCGGCCGGTTCGGAGGCGACGTGCCCGATCAGCTTCTTGAGGTCCGAGATCTCACCGTCGAGTACGACACCGGGGCACACCCGGTCGTCGCGGTCGACCATGTGGATCTCGACGTACAGGCAGGTGAGTTCGTCGGTGTCGTCGGCGAATCAGGCTGCGGGAAGTCGACGTTGCTGTTCGCGATCGCGCACCTGCTGAGCTCGCCGGCCGCGATCACCGGCGGCAGCGTGAAGTTCCTCGGGCAGAACCTGGTCACGATGAACGAGAAGAAGCTCGCGTCGCTGCGGTGGCGGGACTTCTCCGTGGTGATGCAGAGCGCGATGAACGCGCTGAATCCGGTGAAGAGCATCGGCGCGCAGTTCCACGACACGATCATGGCGCACGACGAGGTGGTCGACGACAACCGTCCGGCCGAGGTACTGCGGCTGGTCGGCATCGACCCGATCCACCTGAAGAGCTACCCGCACCAGCTGAGCGGCGGCATGCGGCAGCGGGCGATGATCGCGATGGCGCTGCTGTTCACGCCGGACCTGATCATCATGGACGAGCCGACGTCCGCGCTCGACGTGGTCGCGCAGCGGTCGCTGATGGTGCAGATCAAGGAACTGCAGCGCAAGCTCGGATTCGCGGTCATCTTCGTCACCCACGACATGTCGCTGGTCAGCCACTTCTCCGACAAGCTCGTGGTGATGTACGCCGGGCAGGTGGTCGAGTTCGGTGCGACGCGCGCGGTCTTCGATCACCCGGAACACCCGTACAGCGAGGGTCTGCTGGACGCGTTCCCGTCGATCCGCGGGCCGAAGGTGGCGCTGACCGGTATCCCCGGCAGCCCGCCGAACCTCGCCGATCCGCCGCCGGGCTGCCGGTTCCAGCCGCGCTGCCCGAAGGCGTTCGAGGACTGCCCGAAGATCGAGCCGGATCTCTATCAGGTCGGCGCCGTCCAATCTCGTTGCCTACTGCACGCACCGTCGATCGCGCCGGCCCGGGAGGTGTCATGACGTCGCTGGATGTTGAAGCCGGCGTGACCGAATCGGCCGCCGCGCCGGTGATCGAGGCGCGGGAGCTGACCCGGCACTTCAGGGTCGGACGCGGGTTCTCGCGGCAGATGCTGCATGCGGTCGACGATGTGAACCTCTCGATCGGGCGCCAGGAGATCGTCGCGCTCGCCGGTGAGAGCGGCAGCGGGAAGAGCACGATCGCGCGGCTGCTCGCGGGCGTGTACAAGCCGACCGGCGGCGAGATCTTCTACCAGGGCCGCGCGATGTCGACGTTCAAGTCCCGCAAGGACCAACTGTCCTACCGCGGCGACGTACCGATGGTGTTCCAGGACCCGTTCAGCTCGCTGAACCCGGCGTTCCGGGTGTCCCACGGCATCCTGCGCAGCCTCAAGCTGCACCGGCCCGAGTTCAGCCGGCCGCAGCGCGAGGAAGAGGCCGCGCGGGTGATCGAGGCGGTCGGGCTGACGCCGGCCGGCGACATCATGCACCGCTACCCGTACGAGCTGAGTGGTGGCCAGAGGCAACGAATCGGCTTCGCGCAGGCGCTTGCGCACAAGCCGAAGCTGATCCTGGCCGACGAGCCGGTGTCGATGCTGGACGTGTCGATCCGGATCGGCCTGCTGAACCTGATGGCCGACCTGCGCAGCTCCGAAGGCGTCTCGTTCCTCTACATCACCCACGACATCGCCAGCGCGCGGTACGTCGCGGACCGGCTGATGATCATGTACGCCGGGCACATCGTCGAGTCCGGTCCGACCGAAGCGGTGCTCGCGAACCCGAAGCACCCGTACACGGACCTGCTGCTCGGCGCGGTGCCGGATCCGCGCGCGCCGCTCGCCGAGGGGATCGAAGGTGACACCGGCGAGCCGCCGAAGGTCATCGACCCGACACCGGGGTGCCGCTTCCGCTGGCGCTGCCCGTTGGCGATCGACAGGTGCCACGAGGAGACGCCGCTCCCCCGTCGCCTGGGCGAGAACCACGAGGCTGCCTGCCACGTGGCCGAGCCCGACCCGGGCTTCGCCGCCTGACAGCTCCGATCCCGGCGCCCTCCCTGCGGCGCCGGGATCGGTCAGATTGTCGGCGTCAAACCTCCGTCGAGGATGATGTCGGCGCCGGTGAGGTTGCCGGCCCGGTCGCTGGCCAGGAACACCACCAGGTCGGCGACCTCCTCCGGGCGCGTGAAGCGACCGGTGACCGAGCCCTTCGCGGCCTGAGCGGCGATGTCCTTCGGTGCAGCGCCGACCGCACCGCCGACGGTCTCCGCGACGCCGCCCTTGCCCAGCCACAGGTCGGTCGCGACCGGACCGGGGCTGACGGTGTTGACGCGGACTCCTTGCGGCCCGAGCTCCTTCGACAGCGACTTGAAGAAGCTGAGGCACGCGGCCTTCGCCGCGCTGTAGTCGATCACCAGCGGGTCGGGCAGGGTCGCGTTGACCGAGCAGACCGTGACGATGACGCCGGACCGCTCGATCAGCGTCGGCAAGGCGGCGCGCGTCGTACGAACGGCCGACATCAGGTCAAGGTTGAGCGTCTCGAGCCAGTCGTCGTCGGTGACGGAGGCGAACCCGCCAGGGCGCGGATGCACGCTACCGACGTTGTTCACCAGGATGTCGAACCCGCCGGCCCTGGCGATCGCCTCGTCGACAAGCCGCGCCGGTCCGTCCGTCGTACCAAGATCGACAGCGAACGCCTCGACCGCTAGCCCTTCGAGCCCGGCACCGATGGTCCGCGAGCCCGCGACCACCTTCACACCTTCGTCAAGGAGCGCCCGCGTCACCGCAAGCCCGATCCCCCGGCCGGCACCCGTCACCACCGCCGTCTTACCGCTCAGGTGCAGATCCATCCGCAGTACCCCCTCAAAGACCTTGCTCCTTCAGCCAGCCCAGGACGGCGTCGGCAACTTCACGCCAGCCGTGGTCGATCGCGAGCGAATGTCCCCGCCCCTCGAACGCGCGCAGCTCGGTGACAGCCGTCGAGTCACGGTACTGCTTCAGGGTCGACTGGGTGACCACCGCGGGCGCGGTGTGGTCGTCGGCGCCGGAGATCAGCAGCAACGGGCCGCGGGTCGAGTTCGCGGTGTTGACCTTCGCCTCGGAGTGCATGACGAAATTGGCCGCCGCGGCCTGGAAGATCGGGCGGGCGGGTGACGGAATCGTCCACTTCTCGTACAGCTCGTCCGACTCCGCCTCGGGCAGCGCGTTGCCGAAGCCGTAGCGGAACTCCTTCGCCGTCAGGGTCACCGCCCGGTGCAGGTTGGCCGGGTTGCCGAGCGCGGGCAGACCGGCCCGAAGCTGGGCGAACGGCAGCGGCAGCACGCCCTTGATCTGCGCAGGATCGATCGCGACCCCGGCAACGCCGTACCCCTCGCCGAGTAGCTTCTCGGTGATCAGGCCGCCGAAGGAATGGCCGATGATCACCGGGCTCGCCGGCAGGTTGTCGATCACCGTGCGAAAGCTGTCGGTCGCTTCTTCGATGCTGGTGTTCGCGACCAGCTCGGGCGACTGCCGCGCCTCGGCGACGGTGGCCGGTTCGTTCGGCCAGCCCGGCGCGACCGGGTCGTAGCCGGCCTCGCTGAACAACTCCATCCAGGGCCCCCAGCTGGTTGCATGCAGCCACATCTTCGAGCTGATCCCGGTCCTTGGATAATTGTTCGACGGGGATCGAACAGGGACGTAGGGTGGGTGGTATGCCCTTTGAGCACCGTCGGTCCGTTGTTGCGCTGGCCTTGATCGCCTCGTTCATGGTCTTCGTGGACAGCACGATCGTGAACGTCACCCTCGCCCAGCTTGCCACTCACCTGAATGCGTCCCGCGCGGAGCTCGAGTGGTCGCTCAACGCGTACACGCTGTCGTTCGCCGCGCTGATGCTCGGGGCCGGGGCGATCGCCGACACGCTCGGTGCGAAGCGGGCGTTCTTGACCGGGCTCGTGGTGTTCACCTTGTCGTCCGCGGTGTGCGCGGCGGCCGGCTCGATGCTGATGCTCAACCTCGCCCGGCTCGTCCAGGGCGCGGGCTCGGCGCTGCTGCTGCCGAGCGCGCTCGTCCTCGCGACCGCGTCGGCCACCGACGAGCACAGCCGGCACCGCCTGGTCAGCTGGTGGGCCGCGGCGGGTGGCGCCGGGATGGCGGCCGGTCCCCTCCTGGGCGGCGGCCTGGTCGCGCTCGCGAACTGGCGAGCGGTCTTCGCCGTCAACGTGGTGATCGGCATCCCCGCCGCGATCTGGGCGATGCGCTCGATGCCTTCGGTCGTACGCCGGGCTCGCCGGCTGGACTTTGCCGGAATGGGGACCGCTACTGCGTTCATCGGCGGGCTGGTGTTCGCGTTGATCGAGGCGCCGACGCGTGGGTGGCTCGATCCGGCGGTGTTGGGCGCGGCCGCGCTGACGGTCGCCGGGCTGGTCGCCTTCATCTTCGTGGAGCGTTCCGTCGGGGCACCGCTGCTGCCGCTCAAGCTGTACGCCGACCGCGGCTTCGCAGCGGCCGCTGCGCAGGGCACGCTGCTCAACTTCGCGTTCTACGGCGTGCTGTTCACGATGAGCCTGCTGCTCCAGCAGGGCCGCGGCCTCAGCCCGTTGGTCACCGGCTTGCTGTTCCTCCCGCTGACCGGACTCATCTCGATCGCCAACCTCTGCTCCGCCCCACTCACCCGTCGCCTCGGCCGCCCCGCCGTACTCGCGATCGGCCAGGCCGTCCTCACCCTCGCTCTCCTCGGGCTCGCCTGGGCCAGTACGTCGTCCGCCGTCTGGCCGATGGTGCTCGCCCTCGTCCCCATCGGCTTCAGCTCCGGCCTCCTCGTCCCCACCATGACCGCTCAGTCCATCGCCGCCGTCGAGCCCGACCTCCACGGCGCCGCCTCGGCCGCCTTCAACACCTCCCGTCAGATCGGCGGCGCGATCGGCGTAGCAACCTTCGGCCCTCTCCTGGGCACAGCCCACAACCTCCGCACCGGCTTCATCACCTGCACGATCGTGGCCGCCGGCGCCAGCATCGTCGGCCTCGGCGTCACCGCCTTCGCGGCCACGATCCGCCGCACCCGCGTCCCCGTCCCCTCGGCATGACCTCAGGCGCGTCAGGCGTCGTACGCTCGGGCGCATGCGGTTCGTGATTCGCGACGGGTACGCGTGCTACGAGGGTCCGGTCAGCGGTGGTTCGAGGCATCGGCATGGTGCGTTTCAGATCGCAATCGGCGCGGACGTCGCGATGGTGGATGACGACGGGGTTTGTCATCGGGGGGCGGCGCTGGTGGTGCCTCCTATGACTTGGCATCGGTTGCTGCCTGCGGACGAGCTGTTGATCTACTTCATCGACCCGCAGTGTGCGTTCACCGACCAACTCCGGGGGTACGGCGCGATTGCCGTCGTGGACGCGCTTGCTGGGTTGCGGGAGGTGGACCTCGACCCGGGCGCGATGCGGGCGTCGGACAGCTTCGATCCACGGTTGGCTGAGGCGATGGAACTGTGGCAGCTGCCGATGCCTGAGGTGGCCGCCCGGGTCGGCATCTCACCACAACGGCTGCGGGCCGTCGCGCGCGAGACGCTCGGGATGCCGTTGGCGCGCTGGCGGGTCTGGGCGCGGCTGCGCCGAGCGGCCGAAGCACTCGCGGCCGGGCAAGCCCTCGCCGACGCCGCGGTGACGGCCGGGTTCGCCGATCAGGCGCACCTCAGCCGGTGGATGCGAGAAATGATGGGCATCACGCCGGCCGAGGTGCTGCAGGTGCTGCACGCGACGCCGTCAGCACCGAGATCGAGCCGGTGATCGTCGGCACGACCTCGACCTCCCGGACGTCCTCGAACCCGGCCTCCGCGATCAGCGACGGCAGGATCCCGTCCGCGTTCGGCTGGGTGTCGTCGAAGCCGTCGGCCAGCTGCACGATGCGGAACGCGAGGCGCATCGTCCGCGTGCGCTGCAGCCCGTAGTCCGCGATCACGAGCCGCCCGCCGGGCCGGAGTACGTCGTACATCGCGGCAAGGATCGCGCGCTTCACCGGCAACGGGCATTGATGCAGGACCAGGCTCGACACCGCGACATCGGCGATCTCGGAGCCGACCACGTCGGCCAGTTCGTCGCCCAGCCCGGTCCGCCAGTCGACTCCCGTCGGCCCGGCCTTGCGCTGTGCAATTGCGAGAACGACGGGATCAGGATCCACCCCGATCACCCAGGCCGCGGGCTCGGCGCGTTGCAGCAGCAGGGCGAGGGTTCCGGTTCCGCACCCGACGTCGACGATCAGGTCGTCCGCGGCCGGAGCCACCTCGCGCACGAGCGACGCGCGCCAGATCCGCTCGCGGACCAGCGCGGCGACCAGGTCGTAGAACCTCGTCGGGAGGAAGCGTCCCAGGGCGGGGGTGAAGGCAATTTCGGTCATGCCGGTACCGTTCCTCACGATGCGGTGACGGATCTTGAAGAAATCGCTCGTCCGGGCTGCAATCGATTGAACTGGGGCTGGACGCAACGAATCGCGCGAGTCGGAGCGTCTTGCTTGGTGAGAGCCGGGCCGGGAGGGGGCGCGAGTGGCGTCGCAGCGCACAAGGCGGTTGAGCACGACCGTCGCGCTGACGCTTGCCTGTGTCCTGGTCTGTGGCGTCGCGTTCGCCGGCGCCGTCTTCGTGCTGATGCCCGGCACCCGCGACCGCAGTACGCCGGTTGTGGCCAGCGGCTCGCCGACGCCGAGCCGGCCGAAGTCCAGCACGCCGAGCCCGAAGCCCACCCTCCCGGATTCGACCGACGAGCCGCTTCCAGGCGTCGACACGCCGGCCACTCCCCCGCCGGCCACGCCGGTCGCCAACACCGGCACGTACGAGTGCCCCGGCTACAGCGGCATCCAGGTCCCGGTGGCAATGCTGATGAACGACACCTTCTCGTGGGGCGACGATCCGCCGTACAAGGTCGGCAACGGGAACGGCGATATCAACTGGCGCTCGGATCCGTACAAGAAGCCGAGCTGGTACATGTGGCTGCATTCGTTGCGCTGGCTGGGTGCAGGCATCGAGGCCGGGCAACGCGGTGACCGTAAGGTGCTCGCACACACGATGGCGATCATCCACGACTGGGTGCAGGACAACCCGTACTCGTGGAAGGGCGACGTCGGCGCGTGGGAGGCGACGATGCACCGCACCAATGTGCTGCTGTGCGCGCGCCAGGCGGTTCTCACCGGGATGCACGTGCGCACGCTGCCCGCGCAGTACGCCTGGCTCGACAAGGCCCTGATCGACCATGCGCAGTTCATGATCGTGAACTTCAGCGGCATGTCGAACCACGGGACCGACGAGAGCATCGCGCTGTTCGGGGTCGGGTGCACGCTGAAGCGGCCGGAGCTGAAGACGCTCGCGGTCAACCGGCTGACCGAGGCGATCACCACGGCGATCGACACGCAAGGCTCGACGAACGAGCAGTCGGTCGGGTACGCGATGTTCAACTACCTGCTGTGGGGCCGGGCTACCACCGCCTTGCAGCGGTGCGGTTCGAACCCCGGACCGGTGATCTCCCAGCGGCGGGCCGCGCTGTCGGAATGGCTGGCGCTCGCGACCAAGTCGACCGGTTACCTGCAGCAGGTCGGTGATGCCGTGGCGCAGAAGCCGACCGGTGCGGCCGGGACCGCGCTCGACTATGTCGCGACGCTCGGGAAGCGCGGCACGAAGCCGTCGAAGCGCGTCGCGGTGTACGACGCGGGCTACATCTTCGGCCGGACCGGGTGGGGCGAGACGCGACCGTTCGCGCAGGAGTCGACGTACAGCATCCGGTACGGCGGCGCACGCACGCTGCACGGTCATGACGACCACATGTCGATCACGTACTCGTCGCACGGCCGCGACGTCCTGATCGACCCAGGGCACTCCGGCTACCAGCTCGACAAATGGCAGGCGTGGTCGAAGAGCGCGGCCGCGCACAACGTGATGACGATCCCGTCGGCCGACATGGCGTCCGTGGAGACGCAGTTGGTGCAGGCGTCGATCACGCCGAACGCAGAGTCGTACTCGCTGGCCGATTCGCCTGCGCCGGGCGTGACCCGCAAACGCGACGTACTCGTTCTCAAGGACCCCGACCTGATCATCACGCTGGACCGAGGGCAATCCGTCGGACCGCAACGCTATGAAACCCTCTGGCATCTGGCGCCGGATCAGAAGGTCACGGTCCAGTCCCCCACCACAGCCATCGCCGCCAAACCGGGCGACAAGTCGAAGACCTACCTGCTCCAGATCCCGTACAAGCAGCAGCCGCCCAAGGACGGCATCACGGTCGTCCAGGGCCAGCAGGACCCGGTGCAGGGCTGGTACTACCCCGACATCTTCCACCGCGAGTCGGCACCGGTCGTGAAGTTCGGTCGCAACGGGACGAGCGTTACCATCCTCTCGGCGATCGTCCCCGCCAACTCCACCGAAACGGTCACCTACAAAACCCGGACGGTCGGCACGATGCTCTTCGTCGACCTGACCGTCGGCGCGCGCAAAACCACCATCCGCGTCCTCCCCGACGGCCGGCTGACCCGCATCAGCTGAGTACGCCGGTCACAAGAGGCATGCTTGGGCTGTCTTTTCCTGTGGAGTGGAATCTTGGGGAGGTTGGGAATGACTATGCATCCGGCGGCGCGGGATCACTGTTTGAGCTTGGCGCGCAGTGTGGATCGGCCGACTGGCGGGGCTCGGTACGGGCGGATGTTTCCGAGACTCGAGCCGCTGGGGACGGATCCGCATCTGTTGATGCGGGCGGGCAGCGACGGCGGGATCTGTGATGCCGCGGCCACGCTGGATCTCGGTGCCGGCGGGGACGACGCGGAGGAGGCGGCGGGGTGGCCGTTCTTCGGGCAGTTGCTCGCGCATGACACCACCGCGGACCGGTCGCCGCTGATGGGCGGCGTCGAGACGGATGCCTTGCGCAACTCGCGATCGCCGCGGCTCAACCTCGAGATGCTGTACGCCGACGGGCCGATCGGCTCGCCGTACATGTTCGACGTGAACGATCCGGCCAAGTTCCTGCTCAGCCCCGACGGGTACGACGTACCGCGGAATCCGCAAGGGGTCGCGCTGATCGGGGATCCGCGCAACGACGTACACATCTTCACGTTGAGCCTGCATGTGGCGCTGCTGCACGCGCACAACCGGATCGTCGATCACTTGCGGGCGGCGCATGTCGTGTCCGAGGAGGACGTGTTCGAGAAGGCGCGGATCACGCTGACCTGGCACTACCAGTGGATCGTCGTCCACGACTTCCTGCCGCGGCTGGTCGGGCCGGCGCTGATCGACGAGGTGCTCGAGGACGGCGGGAAGTGGTTCAACCCGGAGCCGATGAACGCGTTCATCCCGCTCGAGTACGCCGACGCCGCGTACCGCTACGGGCACGGCCAGATCCGGCACGCCTACCACCTGGTCGAGGGCGGGCCCGAGCTGCCGCTCTTCCCCGACCTGGTCGGCTTCGGCCCACTGCCCGTCGATCATCGGCTCGATCTCGCGCAGATCTTCGACGTACCAGGCCGTCCGCCGGCGCAGCGTGCGAAGCGACTCGACGGGCGGCTGGCCGCGAGCCTGATCGGGTTGCCCGAGCGGATCACCGGCGCGGTCGACGAATCGGCGTACCGGTCGCTCGCCGTTCGCGATCTGCTGCGCGGCGACACGACCGGCCTGCCGAGTGGCGAGCAGGTCGCGCAGTTGCTCGGCGTACCGCCACTGACCGAAGACACCTGGGCCGGCGGTACGCCGCTGTGGTTCTACATCCTCAAGGAGTCCGAGCACCTCGGCAACGGCGACCGGCTCGGTCCGGTCGGCGGGCGGATCGTGGCCGAGGTACTGATCGGGCTGCTACGTGCAGACCCGGCCAGCTACCTCAGCCTCGAGCCGGACTGGCAGCCGATCCTGCCCGCCGCCGGTCACACGTTCGGCCTGACCGACCTGCTCATCCCGGCCGGCTCGCGCTGAGCGTCCGCGCCTTGGCCTCGGTCTCGAACGCCTCGCGCGGACTCTGGACCGAGGCCAGCGACACGATGTCGCGGCCGTAGAAGAAGGCCGCCAGCCAGATCGCCAGCACCCGCACCTTGCGGTCCCAGGTCGGGACCGCGAGGACGTGGTACCCGCGGTGCATGAGCCAGGCGAGCACGCCCTTGATGACAAGCCGCTTGTACTGGAAGATGCCGGTCCCGAGACCGAGCGTCGCGATCACACCGAGACTGTGGTGCTCGTACTCCTTCGGCGCCTTCCCACGCAGTGACCGCAGCAGGTTCTTCGCCAGCAGCTTCCCCTGCCGTACGGCGTTCTGCGCGTTCGGCACCGTGTACGCGCCCGGAGTCGACGACGTGAGATCGGGAACCGCCGCGTCGTCACCGGCTGCCCACGCGTCCTCGATCACCTCGGTGTCGGTCCCGATCCGCAGATCGGCCCGCACCTGGACCATCCCGCGCTGGTTGTGCGGCAGGTCGGTGTGGTTGCGCAGCAGGCGGGTCGCGGCGTTGCCCGCCGTCCAGACGATCAGCTCCGAGTCGAACTCGGACCCGTCCGACAGCACCACATGCCCGTCGTCCGCCGAGTCCATCGTGGTGTTGAGATGCACGACCGCGCCGCGCTTCTCGAGCATGTTCACGACCCACTCGCCCGGCTTGTCGCTCACCTCGGGCAGGATCCGGCCGCTCGCCTCGACCAGGTGGAACGCGAGGTCGCTCTCGGACAGCTCGGGGTACTTCTTCAGCAACGCCCGCGCCAGCGACAGCAGCTCCGCGAACCCTTCGACCCCGGAGAACCCGCCGCCGACGAACGTGACCGTCATCAGCTTCCGCCGCAGCTTGCCCGGCTCCAGCCCGGCCGCCTCGTCGAACGCGGTGAACATCCGGTCCCGGATCGCGACCGCTTCCTCGACATGCTTCATGCCGATCGCCCGGTCGGCCACACCCGGTACGTCGAAGGTCCGCGTCACCGCACCGGCGGTCACCGCGATCACGTCGTACGTCAGCGTGTAGTCGGGCCCATCCGCCGGCCGGATCGTCACCGTGCGGTCGGCATGCGCGATGTTGATGACCATCCCGGACACGATCTTCGTCCGCTTGAGGTTGCGTCGCAGCGACACCGCCGCGTGCCGGGCCTCGACCGAACCGGCGACCACCTCGGGCAGGAACGGCTGATAGGTCATGTACGGCCGCGGGTCGACCAGGATCACCTCGGCCTCGCCTCGCCGTAGTTTCTTCTCCAGCCGCCATGCCGTGTAGAAGCCGGCATACCCGCCGCCCACCACCAGGATCCTGCGCACCATTTCTCCGTCCATAGTCTCTACCAGGTAAGACACCCCGCGCCTGCCGATTGTGACGGGCTCAGGGGCGGAGCTGTTTTCGCGACGTGATCCCCAGCTTGGCGAAGACCTTGCGCAGATGCCACTCCACAGTGTGCTGGCTCAGGAACATCTGCGCACCGATCTCGGCATTGGTCAGCCCGGCGCCCGCCAGTTCCGCGATATGAGCCTCCTGAGCGGTCAGCGAGTCCCGGCCGGGGCCGCGGTCCGCCCGGTGCTCGTCCAGCACCTCACCGGTCGCGGTCAGCTCCCGCCCGGCCCGCTCCGCGAACGCCTCGGCGCCTGCCGCGGAGAACAGTTTGTACGCCGTCCGCAGCTGCCCGCGAGCATCCTGACGACGCCCTTCCCGCCGCAACCATTCGCCGTACACGAGGTGTGTCCGGGCCAGATCCATCCGCATCCGGGTCCGGCCGAGCCGCTCGATCGACTCCTGGTACGCCGCCTCCGCCTCCGGCCCCTTCGACAGCAGACCCGTCGTCCGCGCCAGCACCCCGAGCCCCCAGTCCGTCTCGCACGCCAGCGCCTGCTCACGCAAGCGCCCGTACCCCTCGGCCGCGCGCTCCGGGTGGCCTGCTCGGACCGCAGCCTCCACGAGGTCGGGCAGCACCCAGTTCGCCGGACCCAGCTCCTCGGGGTAGTCGGTGGCTCCGAGCGCTGCCTCCAAGGCCTCCGCGTACTGCGATTGTCCGATGCTCAGCAACGCCCTCGTCATGTGCGCGAACGACACCGCACCGCCCTCGCCGCGGGCGGCCGAGTCCTCCAGGCTGCCGGCGATCATCGTCGCGGCGTCCGGCCGTCCCCGCCAGGCCGCGAGCGCGACCTCGCCGTACGACGCGAGCTCGACGCCCGTCGCCTCGCGGATGGTCCGGACCTCGGCCAGCAGCGTCGCCGCGGCGGTGAGTTCGCCGGCGTAGAGGTCGAGCATCACCCGGTGGTGCAGGACGAGCGGCAACTGGTTCAGATCGCCCAGCTCGCGGGCGATCCGCAGGTGCCGTGCGGTGAGCACGTCCCAGTTCTCGTCGTCCCACAGGTTGACGGCGAGGAGAGCCGCCAGCCACATCCAGGTCAGGTCGTCGGCGTCGGTCGTCCCGTTCTCGGCGGAGAACGCGCGCATCGCCTCCTCGGCCGGCTCGACCACGTCGGGATAGCCGTCCGCGAACAACGTCGTGACCGCGCGGTAGATCAGGTCGCGCTTGTGCGGCGGCTCGGACGGCGGCACCGCCTGCGCGAGCCGGGTGATGTAGGTGATCCCGGCCTCGCTGCCGAACCGACCCGCGAACTGCGCGGCCGCGACGGCCTCGAGGTAGGTGTCGCGGGCCAGACCAAGGTCGAGCGGCTCCAGCCGACGGGCGGCCTCGAGTAGCAACGGCAGGGCCGCCACACTGTGGCCGGAGGCGAACGTCAACTGGGACCGCACCAACTTCACCCGCGCTTGGTGCAGACCGCTGACCGGGCCTTGGGTCGCGGTGCTCAGCAGACGCAGCGCGGTCTCGAACGCGCCGGCCGCCAGGCTGACCTGGGCCGCGGCGAGGGCGCGGATCGAGCGGGTCGCCGGATCCGGTGTCAGCTCTGTCGCACGCTGGAGGAACGCGGACGAGGCGGCCATACCGCCTCGGCGTTGTGCTCTGGCCGCCGAGCTGACCAGCTCGGCGGCGACATCCTCGTCCGGTCCCTCGGCTCCCTGCGCCCGGTGCCAGGCGCGCCGGTCGGGATCGAGGTTCGGGTCGATGGCCTCGGCGAGAGCTTGATGGACCGTACGCCGCTCGGAGGGATCGGCCGACCGGTACGTCGCCGACCGGACGAGCGGATGCCGGAACCGGACCCGCGCGGCGATATCGATCAACCCGGCCGCCTCGGCTGCCTCCGCCGTACTCATCGGAACGTCGAGGATCGTCAGGGCGCGGACCAGCAGCGGTACGTCGCCGACCGGCTCGGCGGCCGCGGTCAGCAGCAGCCGCTGGGTGTCCGCCGGCAGGGCCTGCACGCGGCGGGCGAAGTTCTGCTCGATCTGACTCGCGATCGGACGGGCATCGGGTCGCTCGAAACCGCCGGCCAACTGGGTCGCGGTCAGGCCGCGTGGCAGCTCGAGCAGGGCGAGCGGGTTGCCGCGGGTCTCGGCGACTATCCGGCCGCGGACATGCTCGTCGAGCCGCCCGGGTACGACGGAGTCCAGCAGCGAACCGGCGTACTCGTCGGCGAGGCCGCCGACCGACAGCTCCGGGAAGCCGCGCCACTCCGGACCGGTGACCGGCTCACGGAGCGAGAACACGAGTCCGATCCGGTCGGCGAACAACCGGCGCGCGACGAACGTCAGGGTCTGGACCGAGGCCTGATCGAGCCATTGCGCATCGTCGATCACACACAGCAGCGGACTCCGATCCGATGCCGCCGACAACAGAGTGAGCGTCGCCGCGCCGACCAGGAACCGGTCGGGTGGTCCGCCGACACTCAACCCGAACGCGACTCCCAACGCGTCCCGCTGCGGACCCGGCAGGCGGTCACGGAACTCCAGCAACGGCAGGCACAGTTGATGCAGGCCGGCGAACGGCAGCTCCATCTCGGACTCGACGCCGGAAGCCCGTACGACGCGGCATCCCTCGGCGCGGCCGACCAGATAGTCGAGCAGGGCGGACTTGCCCATCCCGGCTTCGCCCCGAACGACGAGCACCTGGCCCGAACCGGAGCGCACCCCGGCCGCGACCTGGTCGAGGCGCGCGCACTCCGCACGCCGCCCTCGCAGGTCCAACTGCGCGCCGCTCGTGGTCATCGCTCGCACCCCTCCAGCAGAGGCTACGGGCGAACGGCGATACGGGTATAGGACCCCTGGGTATCGGAAGTGCGGTCAGACCGCCAGATCAGCCATCCGATCGCGGGCGCGCTTCACCAGTTGCCGGGCGTTCGGTGCCCCGATCCGGAGCGTTTCGGCGATCTGCCGGTATGGGCAGTCGAAGCCTTCCCGCAGTACGTACGTCGCTCGCTCGGCCGGCGACAACCGCTCTCGCATCAGGTGTACGGCGATCGCGTACGCCTCCCGCGCCTCGGCGTGCTGATGCGGATCGACACCGGTAGCGACCCGCTCGTCCGGCAGCCAGTCCACCGCCGTCTCATGCCGCCGGTGCGCCGACTTCACCAGGTTGATCGCGAGCCGGGACACCGTGGTCGACAGAAAGGCCTGCGGGTCGGCCACGACCGTACGGTCAGTCCGTTGCCAGCGCACCCACACGTCCTGGACGAGCTCCTCCGCCTCATGCGAATTGCCGACGATCCGGTTCGCGATCCGAAACAGCCGCGGCCGCGCCTGGAGAAACTCGTCCAATCCCGTACTCATGACCTGAACTCCTCGCGCTGGGGGGTGCTTTCAGCGTCACCTCCCGCAGTCCCCCCACGCACCCTGGAGCCTCGTAGTCGAGTACGTGGTCCTGGGCTCGGACTCTCTGAAGAGACCGAACAGACACGGCGGTTGTGACCGGCGAGACAGTCACAACCGGGCACGCTGCGTTGTCCTGATTGGTGAGAGCACCTAATGCGAGGGAGAACCAATGAGCATCACCGAACAGCAGATCGCCACGTCGGTTCTGGTGATCGGAACCGGTGGTGCCGGTCTGCGGGCAGCGATCGAGTTGGCGGAACAGGGCGTCGAGGTTCTCGCCCTCGGCAAGCGCCCGCGTTCCGACGCGCACACGTCGCTGGCGGCCGGCGGTATCAACGCGGCGCTGGCCACGATGGATCCCGAGGACACCTGGCAGCAGCACGCGGCCGACACCCTGCAGGAGAGCTACCTGCTCGCGAACCCGATCACGGTCGAGATCGTCGCCAGGGGCGCCGCCCGCGGGATCGAGGACCTCGAACGTTGGGGTATGCCGTTCGCCCGCGAGGCGGACGGGCGCATCTCGCAGCGGTTCTTCGGCGCGCACACCTACCGCCGTACGGCGTTCGCGGGCGACTACACCGGTCTGGAGATCCAGCGGACGCTGATCAACCGCGCGGTGCAGCTCGGCGTACCGATCCTCGACACGGTCTACGTGACGTCGATCCTGGTCAAGGACAACACCGTGTTCGGGGCGTACGGGTTCGACCTGACGACCGGGCGGCGCTACGTCATCCACGCCGACGCGGTGATCCTGGCCGCGGGCGGTCACACCCGGATCTGGCGGCGTACCTCGTCCCGCCGCGACGAGAACACCGGCGACGCGTTCCGGCTCGCGGTCAACGCGGGCGGGAAACTCCGCGATCCCGAGCTCGTCCAGTTCCACCCGTCCGGGCTGATCGAGCCCGAGAACGCCGCCGGCACCCTCGTCTCCGAAGCGGCGCGCGGCGAGGGCGGGCAGTTGCGCAACGCGCTCGGTGAGCGGTTCATGGCCCGGTACGACGCGGAGCGGATGGAGCTGTCGACGCGGGACCGGGTCGCGCTCGCGGAGTACACCGAGATCAAGGAAGGCCGCGGCACCCCGAACGGCGGCGTCTGGCTGGACGTGTCCCACCTCCCCCGGGAGACGATCATGCGCCGGCTCCCGCGCGTCTACCAGACGCTGCTCGAACTGCAGATGCTCGACATCACCAAGCAGCCGATCGAGATCGCCCCGACCGCGCACTACTCGATGGGCGGCGTCTGGGTCCGGCCCGAGGACCACGGCACCGGCGTCGACGGGCTGTGGGCGATCGGCGAGGCGGCCAGCGGGCTGCACGGTGCGAACCGGCTCGGCGGCAACTCGCTGATCGAGCTGCTCGTCTTCGGCCGGATCGTGGCCGAGGAAGCGGCGAAGTACTCGATTGGGAGACAGGCACAGCTGCGCTCCGCGGACGCGGTCGCGCAGGCCCGGGCCGAGATCGACGACCTGCTGGCGAACGACGGGCCGGAGAACGTCCGCGCCCTGCAGCGGTCCCTGCGCGACACCATGACCGCGAGGGCCGGCGTCGTCCGCGATGAGCACGGTCTGAACGCCGGGTTGTCCGAGCTTGTCGAGCTCGAGGAGCGGATGAAGCAGGTCGGAGTGCACCCGGACATCGCCGGCTTCCAGGACCTCGCGCACGCGTTCGACCTGAAGGCCTCGGCGATGGCCGCGCGGGCGACGCTCGACGCAGCCTTGGTACGCCGGGAGACGCGCGGGTGCCACAACCGGTCCGACTACCCCGAGCTCGACGACTCGTTGCAGGTGAACTTCGTCTGGTCGGGGCCTGGTGAGATCGAGGCCGAGCAGATCCCGCCGATCCCCGACGAGTTCCGGCGACTGATGCGGCACGTCTCCAGCGACGGCAAGCTCGTCGAGTGAGGCTTGCCCGGTGGGTACCGGCTGAGTCGAGTCAGGTGTCGAGCGAGGTGTCGAGTGAGGTGACGGGACAGTGACGACGCCGGGGATGGTCGCGGAGTTCGACGACGTTGCCGCCTGGACGGCGGAAGCCGTCGGACAGCTCGGTGACGGGCATGCGATCCCGGCGGCGTGCCGTGGCAGCGCCAGTCCGGCTGCGCTCGCGTGGCTGGCCGAGGCCTGCGAGCTGTCCGCGGGCGACCGGCTGCTGGATGTCGGCGCGGGTAGCGGTGGTCCTGCGGCGTGGGCGGCCAAGCGCTTCGGCGTACGACCGATCCTGCTGGAGCCGATGCCCGCCGCGGGTCGGGCCGCGTCGAAGCTCTTCGGCCTGCCCGTCCTCACAGCCGACGGTCAACGCATCCCCTTGCGTGCAGACTCGGTCGATGTCGCCTGGTGTCTCGGCGTCCTCTGCACCGTCGAGGACAAGGCCGCCGTACTGCGGGAAATCCACCGCGTGCTCGTGCCGCACGCATCGCTCGGACTCCTCGTGGTGGTCGCTTCCCGGCCCATCGCCGACCCTCCGGACGGGAACCACTTCCCGCTGCAGTCCGAGCTCGTCGACCTGCTCGACACGTGCGGCTTCGAGCTGGTCGAGCAGACCGAACGGCCGGCGGCCGTACCCCTGTCGTGGAGCCGTCGCGCCCAAGAGGTGACCGCCCTCATCTCGGCCCGCTATCGCACGCATCCGGCGTACACGCTGGCCAGCCGCCAGGACTCACGACTGACCTATCTCTTCGACCACGGCCATCTCTCCCTCCAACTCCTGCATGCCGTGTCGCTCTGATGAGGTACTTCGGTTCGGGTCGCACGGTCGGTGGACCGTGGATGTGCGTCACCCCGAGAGGTGACTGACCCGCCGGCCGGTTTCGGGCTGCCATGGAAGCGCAAGCTGTCCCGGCCGAGCGAGGAGGGCCACCATGGCGCGTCAGACCACGGATTTCGAGGACGAGTACGAATCCGAGTGGGAGGACGAGTACGAGTCCGAGGACGAAGCCGAGTGGGAGGACGAGCTCGAGGGCGAGTCCGAGCTCGAGGATGAGTACGAGGACGAGGACTTCTTCCCCGGCCTCGGCGGAGTGGTCAACGCCATCGGCGGACTGCTCGGCGAGGAGGAGTACGAGTGGGAAGAGGAGGGCGAGGAAGAGTACGAGGACGAGGCCTTCCTCGGTCTGCTCGGCCCGATCGCCAAGATCGCCGGCGGACTGCTCGGCGGCGGTGGCGGGGGCGGCGACGGTGAGTACGAGGACGAAGGCGAGGAAGAGCTCGAGGCCGAGGAAGAGGCCGAGGAGTTCTTCAAGCGGCTGAAGGGCGTGTTCCGCAAGGCCGCGCCGTTCCTCAAGACACTGGCCAAGACCGCCGGACCGCTGGTCGCCACCGCCATCGGCGGGCCGGCCGCGGGTGCCGTCGCGCGGGCCGTCACCTCGCAGCTCGAAGGTGAGTACGAGGAAGAGTTCGAGGCCGAGTTCGAGGAGATGGCCGCTTCGCCTCTCGCGCCCTCGCAGGCGTTCGCCGAGTACCTGGCAGCACAGGCCGCAGCCACCGAGTCCGAGTCCGAAGCTGAGGCTCTCGGCGGCGCAGCGGCGTACTCCGCGATCAACCCGTCTGACCGGCGTGAACTGGAGCGACTGCTCCCGCACCTGTTGCGCGGCGCGGCCACGATCACGCGGATGCTGCACGGCAACCGCAGCACACGTCCCGCCGTACGGATGGTTCCTGGTATCGCTGACGGCGCCGCCCGGACGATCGCCCGGCGGATCGCCGCCGGTGAGCCGGTCGGTCCGGTCGAGCTCGGTCAGGTGATGGGCGCCGCGACCACGAAGGCCTTGATGCCAGGTCGCGTCCGCCAGGCGGTCATGCGGCGTCACGCCCGCGGGCTCAGTCGCAGCCGCCGGCGCTACCACGGTCGCCGTGGCTCGATGCGTCGTACCGGATCTCGTCGCGGGCGTACCGGCTACCGCAGCGGGCGGGGCCGAGGCCTGACCGTACGTCGTCAGCCGGTGCGCAGCAGGGCCGTCGGCTCCGGACGGGTTCCGCGGCCGCGTCCCGGCATGGTGCGGATCACCACACCGGTGCGCATCCCGCCGAAGGGCGGACGTCCCGCACGGGTGGTCCGGGTCGTCAGCGACGTCCGCGTTCCGCGCGGCGCCGTACCCGCTGGACGGCCGACCAGCACCGCCGGGCGCCGGCCGCGCCGCTGATCGCACACCCGACTTGGAGGGGCAAGGACCATGGCATCCGCGTTGAACCGTAGCTATCCCGAGATCCAGGGCGAGTTCGAGCTGGAGGACGAGTTCGAGGAAGAGGTTGAAGTCGAGGCCGAGAACGAAGACGAGCTCGAGTTCGAAGCCGAAGATGAGGACGAGGACTTCCTCGGGGCGATCGGCGGGATCGGCAAGGCCCTCGGAGGGCTGCTGAGCGGCGGCGGCGACGGGGAGTACGAAGCCGAGTTCGAGTACGAAGTCGAGGCGGAGACGGAAGACGAAGCCGAGGAGGAGTACGAGGACGAGGACTTCGTGAACCCGATCCGGCGGATCTACCCGGACGCCGAGCTGATGGCACACCTGTCGATGAAGGCCGCGCAGACCTCCAGCGAGGCCGAGGCGGAGGCGTTCCTCGGGGCACTCGTCCCGATCGCGTCCAAGCTCATCCCGCGCGCCGCGGGCGTCCTGGCCCGCAACGCGCCGGCCCTGATCCGCGGTACGTCGGCACTCGGTCGGCGGCTGCGCCGGAACCCTGCCACGCGCAAGTACGTGACGGCGATGCCGGTGATCCTGCAGCGGACCGCGCAGAGTCTCGCGGACCAGGCAGCGGCCGGGCGCAGCGTCTCTCCGGAGACCGCGATCTCGACCATGACGCGGATCGCGGGGCGGATGTTCCGCCAGGCGCCCGAGCGCAATCGCGCGATGCGTGCCGTCAGCACGTTCGACCGCCGCTACCGCCGCCGCAGCCGCACGCCGGCGACATCCGGCGTACGGCGGACGCGCCGGCCGCAGCCCACCCGGCGCCGCCGGGCCCGACGCTGACCTGTGGTGGGGAGGGACGATGCCGTACCTGACGGACCTCGCGGGCGTCGCCCGTAAGACCAGCCTCGAGGTCATCGAGGTGCCCGGCTGGCAGACCCGCGGCCGGGACGAGATGAGCGACGTCCGCGCGGTGGTCTGCCACCACACCGCGACGCTGAACAAGACGGCCGACATGCCGTCGCTCGACACGTTGATCAACGGGCGACCGGATCTGAGCGGTCCGTTGTCGCACTTCGGATTGTCCCGCTCCGGCAAGGTGTACGTGATCGCGGCGGGGCGCTGCAATCACGCGGGAACGGTGCGGGATCCGTCGTGGGGCAACAGCCACTCGATCGGGATCGAGGCCGAGGCGACCGGTACGGACGCGACCTGGCCAGAGGTGCAGATGGCCGCGTTCGCGCAGCTGTGCCGAGTCTTGATCGACCATTTCGGGCTGAGCGTCAACGCGGTGCTCGGGCACAAGGAGGTCGCGGATCCGCCCGGACGGAAGATCGACCCGAACTTCGACATGAACGCCTTCCGCGGCCGGATCAGCGCGCTCAGCGGCATCACTCCCCCTGCCGTACCAGCCACGCCGACTGCACCGGCGGCCCCTGCCGCCCCGCCTGCTCCTGCCACCAGTTCCTGGTTGTCGTGGCTGCCCTCCCTGCCTTGGTTCGAGGGCGAGGCGGCGGCCGCCACGCCCATCGCTTCAGCGCGGCCGGGGCGCGACGTGCTTCCGGCGTACCTGTCCGGCCAGGCGCTCAACGTGCGCCGGCACCTGACCGCACTCCGCGACTTCCGCCGCGACGAGTTCGGCGGCCAGCCCGCGCGACCGAGCGAGGGACATGTGCAAGCGGTGAACGCCCTGCTGGCGACGTTGCGCGGACCGCTGAACACGATCGTCGAGCGATTGGATCGCGCCACCGACGCCGCGCAGACCAACCCGTCGCCGCACCGTGTCAGCCTGGCACTGGATCTGAAGACGCAGGCACACGACCTGGTCCGGGCCACGGAACGAGTCTGGGACTTCTATTTCGAATTGTTCGGCCAACGGCAAGGCGCATTCGGGGAATGGCTGGACGCTTGCGACCGGATCACCCTCGATTGCTATCAGCACGTCTTCATGCATCTGGGAAACGACCGAAGTATTCCCGCACCGCCGCCATTCTGCTATATGCGGACAGGCTTCTCTCCTGCGACATTCAGGCGGGGAATTCCGTTGCGTCGGCTCGGACGACAACTGAACCCGTTTCCCCTTGTACAGTTGCCATATCACCGACTTGTGAACCCGTGGACCATCGGCGCCATCCTGCACGAGGTTTCACACAATCTGCAGAACGAATTGCAGCTCGAGCAGGCCGTTCCGTCGTCGATCGAACGCCGGTTGCGCGAGGCCGGCATACCTGTTGCCATCAGCAATATCTGGGTTCGCTGGAATCGCGAGATCTTCGGCGATATGGTCGGCGGTCTCCTAGGCGGCGAGGCGTTCGTCTCGTCGTTGATGGACGTGATCGGGCGCGGCCCGGCGCAGAGCTTCGGCTATACGCCGCGGTCGGTGCATCCCACGCCGTACCTCCGGACGTTCCTGTCCTGCGAGCTCTTGCGGCGGATGGGGTTCCCGGAGCGAGCCGGCGAGTTCCGGCGTGCGTGGTCGCAGCTGTACCCGGCGCCGCGCGAGTCGACGATGCCGCCGAAGCTGCTGGCCACCGCTCGTACGGCGATCCCGGCCGTCGTCGAGGCTGTCTGCTACACGCCGTTCCAGGGGCTCGGCGGGAAGTCGTTGCGCGAGGTCATCTTCTTCGAGCCGCGACACCAGGCGATGATCGACGAGGCCGGCGTACGGCTGGCCAAGGGTGTCGATCCCGGTGTCGTCCCGGAGAGGTTCCTGATCGGCGCCGTACGTTCGGCGCTCGACCATCATCGCGCCGAGCCGGATCGCCTCATGCGCAACTTCTACGCGCAACTGGCGAGGCGGTGATCGCGATGACGATCGAAGACCGCCGTACGGCGTTGCACCAAGCGCTCCGCGCCCTCTGGCTCGCCGTCGCCGAGCTGGTTCTGACCGCGAACGACGACCAGCCGGACCAGAGCGACCTGGCGTCGGCCGAACATGTCGCCCAGCTGACCGTCGAGATCCAGGGCCGGCTGGCGGAGGCGATCGCCGCTCAGAAGGAGTCGGCCGCGGTCGAACTGGGTCAGGTCGAGCGGCTGGTGCGGGAAGCAAGTCTCATCTACTGGCGCGATCTGCGCGCCCACGAGGCGGTCTCACGACTGCGCGGCTCCACGCGACGCCGGGGTGGTCCCTGGCCGTCGTGGTGGTCGGGCGTCGAGCAGAGCCTCGAACGCTGTGAAGAACCGCTCGTCGCCGCCGGTCTCGCGATCGGCGACGCGTGGCATGAGCTCGTCACCGGATCGTCCCTCACGGGGACCGGGACGAATACCTCCAGGAGGTCGTCGTGACCAATGACAAGTTGCAGCCAGGACTCCCGGTCGTCGAGGTCGACCAGGCTTTCCCGCTGATGACCACGGACTCGGTCGCCCGCCCGACGACCAACTCCGGCACCGGCGACCAGAGCCCGGTGGTGAGCGCAGCCATCCGCGACGTCCTGGGCTGGCGCCCCCGCGTCCAGGACCCGAAAGCCTTCACCGCGGCTTTGTCGGCCTCCTTCGAGCTGTCCACCTTCGAGGACCACGTAGTCACGAAGTACGTCCCCCGCGGCGTAGCGGTCCAGGCTGACCTGGGCGGCGTAACCGGCGGCCAAGCGTCCTTGTACTTACGCGCCAAAGCCGCCCACGAACAAATCACCCGGATGCTCGACAGCCTCCAACCCCTCCGAACCGACGCCGACCCCCAAGACTGCGAGGCCTACCGAACCCTCGTCCGAGACTCGGTCCGCCGCATAGTCACAGAATTCGGCCGCGAAGGCGGCCCCCGCGTCCCGCTGGTCGACTCCGCGTTCGGCGTACTGACAGGCTTCAACCCAGCGGCGCCGGCCTCCGCCGGCCCCCCGCCGAGCGTGAGCAAGCGGTTCGGCAGGTTCTATCCGCGGGCCTCGGTCAACGCCGTGCCCGGTGGGCCGACATCCGTACCGGCCGCGACAGCCGAGACCAACCCTGACACCATTCCCGGCCAGCTCGGCGCCCTGCGAGACCGGTTCGGGCTGGACGACGACCACGTCAACACCGTCGACGAGGAAAAGCAGCGGACGAGTTTCTGGACCCTTGTCGAGCTGATCACCGACCTCCAGACGTCTTGGTCGAATCGCCGGATCGGCTTCACCTTGGGTGCCGGCAGCGGGTTCCTGGGCACCGACCTCATCCAGATCAGTCGCCTGCTTGCGGCAACGTCCGAGCAGGTCGACGAGTTCGAAGCGGTCCTGGATTCGGTTCTCGTGTCGGGTGCTGAACGCCAGACCGTAGTGCTGGACCGAAGCAGCGGCCTCACCCTGGACGACGTGGTGCAGTGGCTGCGGATCTTCGTCACCCAGGACGGGCCGAACATCATCCGCGACACCGGCCGCGACGGTCTCGTGTCGACCTTCACCCCGACAGCCATCGACCTGCTGCACACGCTGCGGGACAAGCTGGTATTCCGTCTCGTCCCATGCGGTAGCCCGACCTGCGCAAACGGCTGCCACTGCGGCTCGCGCGGCAAGGTCACGTGCATCCCACTCGGCTGCTGCACGCCGCTCCCACCCGGGATGTACTCCGGCCGGGTCAAGATCGCGGTCTCCACCCTCTGTGGCCTGATGGAAAGTCTGACGTCCAGGGCGATCCGCATCGGTCGGTACGCCGGCGCAGTACTCCTGGATCTCGCCCTGATCCCGCTGGAGAGCAACACGATCACCAACACCGGCTTCGTCCGCGTCGAGGTGCGTGGCCTCCACCTCCGGCCGACGTACATCCCGGCGTTCGTCGTCGACAACGGCAGCTCGTCGAACTTCTCCGACCTCGTGCTCCCACTCCAGGACAGCGCCAGCGCAGACGACGACCGCCTGTCCGGCATCTTCCAACTCGGCGCCCTGCCACAGGCCGCCCAGTCGCTCTTGTCGAACGCCGGCAACAGCGGAGTCCTGATGGCCGCAAGCGAAGTTCCGCTGGCCGTCCTCGACGGCGAACTCGGCCGCGTGGTCAGCGGCCCCGCCGTCACCACCTGGCCGAAGCTGAGGCCTGCGGACGACCAGAATCCGTTGTCCACCGACGACCTGCCCAACACCTGGAACTCCATCGATCCCAACCAGCGCTTCGTCCCGCAGTCCGCCCCGGACCCGATCGACCCCATCCTCCCCGACGACGACTGTGACGACGACTGCGAGGACTGCGGCTGCGGCTGCCACGCACTTAAGGTCGGCCACTCGGTTCTCCAACGCTTGACAGCGATCCTGAATGACCCTGCGGTCGGCGAACGACTGGGATCGGTTCAAGAGCGCATGCCTCAGGCTGGCAACGACTTGCTCGCAAGGATCGTGCCTCTCCTTCAGAGCGGACAGCTCACCGACTTGCTGAACGCTGCCGAGGACGCCAACGCCCGATACGACAAGCTGCGGGCGACCGAAGCCGGTCAGGCACGCGAACAAAAGCTGGTCGATGCACGGCGGCAGACGCTGATAGCGCAGCGCGAGCGACTGGACTTAGAGATCGCCGGCCTCGATCAATCGCATCGCGCGATGGCGGATTTGGAGCCCGAACCTGAACCCAAGCTCGAGCCGGTCCCTGAGCCCGAGCCCGTCCCTGAACCCGAGCCCGTCCCTGAACCCGAACCGGTACCTGAGCCCAAGCTCGAGCCGGTCCCTGAACCCGAACCGGTACCTGAACCCGAACCCGAACCGGTACCTGAACCCGAACCCGTGCCCGAGCCTGGCCCTGAGCCCGAACCCGAGCCCGAACCCGAACCCGAACCCAAGATCCAGCCGGAGGGGAGGGCCGGAATGACAGCGGCGATCAAGAAGACGGCCGCTAAGAAGGCGACGGCCAAGAAGACCCCAACCAAGAAGTCGCCGACCAAGAAGTCGGCTCCACAAGGCAGCTCGCGCGGACGGAGGTCGTGACATGCTTTCCGAGCGGGATTATCAGGACTTGCTGGATCGGATGCAGGCGCTGCGGAGTCAGGTGGCGGAGCGGTTGTCGGGGAGTTTGGTTTCCAATCCGGCGTTGGCGGAGGAGATCAACAAGCAGCTCGATGATCTGGTCACGGCGGCTCGGGAGGCTGATGCGGCGGGGCCGCGGCCGCCGGACCGTGGGTTGGCGGAACTGGTCGGTGTCGGACCAGACGCGGCGCAGGACTTCGGCGACGTCAAGATTCCGCAGGGCGTCGCGGAGTACGACGAGAACGTCAACTCCGAACGCGTCGTCGCGGTCGGCGATCTGTACTACATCTACCAGCACGAGAAGATCGGCGTCTTCAAGGTCGTCCAGCGGTTGAAGCAGCTGTTCGAGGGCGGCGCGATCCGTCTGTCGGGCGGCGAGGGCGCGTACCGGCTCTACCAATTCGACCGTCGCGACGTACTGCGCTACACCGCGAAGGACCGGCTGGCGGCGTACCGCCGGGTGCTCGGCTATGGCCGCGGACTCGGCGCCGGGCAGAGCCGGCCGAACACCGACTTCCACATGTTGTTCTCGCACTTCATCAACCAGGTCACGCTGTTCTGGCGCGACAAGCGGATCAGCGACGTGATCCGGGAGCGGGCGCTGGATCCGAGCTTCGGGTCGATCGCGGTCGTCCGCCGGGCCGGGCTCGATCTGCGCAACAACCTGAAGTTCACGTCGTACGGTCACCTCAACGTACTGCGGGTCGAAGTCATGCAGCTGCTCGAGGAATGCTTCGCGATCCTTGGCTCCGAGGACGTCAAGGACCTGTTCGGTGCGGCCAACGCGTGGGACGTTGTGGACGAGGTGCTGATCAGGTACTTCGACGTACGCCTGCAGAGCAGTCCGCGGCAACGGATGGCGGTCAACGGCCGCGACGTACTGCGGTGGCTGTCCGGCAACCACGTGATGGAGACCGGGCGCGGTCAGTTCGAGGCGTTGCTGATGGAGATCGCCGAGCCGTCCGAGGAATGGCTGACGTCGGCGCAGGCCATGAGCCTTGCCAAGCGTTCCGGGACCGACCGGGTCATGCCGTGGGAGCAGCTGGGACAGTCCGGCGTCGCCGCGCGGTACAGCGAACGTACGCCGGCGCAGATGCCGCCGAGCGCCCGCGGTCCCATGTACCCGCGACGCGGCGGCACCGGCACCTATCGCGGCGGCCAAGGCGGCGTCCCCGTCCGCACGCGGCCGTGATTGAACGATGATCCCGCCGCAAGTGCTTGCCGCTGCCAAGCAGCGGCAAGCACGACGCCTGACCGAGCTCCTGGACTGGCTTGCCATCCCCTCGGTCAGTGCGGACCCGCGCCACGCCGACGACGTACGCCGGGCCGCCCGCTGGCTCGCGTCCTGGCAACGTGCGCGCGGCGCGACGGTGGACCTGCGACCGACGCGCAACGGACGCGATGTCGTCGTCGCGCGCTGGCCGGCCGCGCCGGGCGCGCGGCAGGTGGTGATCTACGGTCACTACGACGTACAGCCGGCCGGGCCCGGCTGGTCGTCGCATCCGTTCCGCCCGGTAATTCGTGATGGCGTCATCTATGCCCGCGGCGCGAACGACGACAAGGGGCAACTGTTCGCGCACCTGTGCGCCCTGGACGCGTGGCCCGGCGTACTGCCCGCCGAGGTCGTCGTGATCGCGGAAGGCGCCGAAGAGGTCGGCAGTCCCGGCTTCGCACAGGTCCTCGGCGAACTGCGAGGGCTCCGGCCCGCGGCCGTGATCGTCTCCGACACCGAGCGGTACGACGACGGCACGCCGACCGTGACCATCAGCCAGCGCGGCCGCCTCGCCGCCTCGCTGACCGTCGACACCGGCGGTACGGCGGTGCACGCCGGGCGACTCGGCGGCGCCGTCGTCGACCCAAGCATCGTGCTCGCCGATGCGCTGCGTCTCCTGCGGACCGAGCTCTTCGCCGATGCCGTCGCCGTCCGATCGACCGCGACGTCGAGGACCGACGACTCGATGAAACGAGCCGCTCCGGGCCGGGCCGTGATCGGTCGCGGTCTCGACAAGCGCGTGACGCTGCGCGGATCGGTCGGGGTGACGCGGCTCGTCGCCGGCACCGGCGGTGCGTCGCTGCCGTCGCGCGCGGTCGCGACGCTCGACGTCCGGCTGCCGCCGCGATCCGATCCGGCGGACGTCGTACTGCGGGCTCGTCGTCTGCTCAAGAGCTTCGCGCCGCATGTCCGGCTGCAATTCACCGGCGGCGTGCCGGCCATCGAGACGGTGCCGGACGATTTTGTCCGGCGTGCGGTAGATCAAGCGTGTGTTGCGATCGTCGGCCGGCCGCCGGTCGACGTACGGTCCGGTGGCACGATCCCAGCCGTCGGAATCCTGGCGCGGGCGTTGCGGATTCGCCCGCTATTGCTGGGGTTCGGGCCGCCGGCCGGGAATGCACACGGGCCTGATGAGGCGATGGATATCGCCGGATGGGCGGCCGGAGTACAGGTGTCCGCGGCACTGTTGTGGGCATTGACCCGGCCGATTAGAGCCCAGTCGGTACCGGTATTGCGACGAAAGGATCACCATGGTGTGATCCGGCAGTTTCGTTGCGGCGAATTGCCGGTGCAGCTCGAGGGGGAGGGACGATGACCGCTACCGCTACGCCTGCGTCGACCCGGGGGTCCGCGACCTTGGCACACTCGCCTCCCCCACGCCGTACCACCTCGGGGGAGACAGCGGACGCGGCGCTGCAGCAGTGCATCGTGGCCGCGCTACGAGCGATGATCGATCACGTCGAGCTGTACGTCGTGGAGACGACGACCAGCGACAGCGGCGTATCCGTCATGCTCGAGCACGACAACGTCCGCTGCGTCCTGGTCGTCTCGGCCCAGGTCCCGCGTCACACCCTCAGCCCACGGGAACTCCAGATCGCCCGCCTGGTAGCCGACGGCGCCACCAACCGCGCCATCGCCAGCTCCCTGGACATCAGCCCCTGGACCGTCTCCACCCACATGCGCCGAATCTTCGCCAAACTGGACGTCTCCAGCCGAGCCGAAATGGTCGCCCAATTCTTCGGCGTTTGATCCAGGGTCAGTGCAGCAGGTTCAGGACGAGGGACAGTGGGGACCAGTTGGTGCGGCCTCGGCGGGTTAGGGCGTAGGCGCGCATTCGGGGTTCGGGGGTGCGGAGGGGGCGGAGGGAGATGCCGGTGGTTTTGGGGTAGGCGGCGGGCATGAGGGCTACGCCCAGGCCGGCGGTGATCATTTCCTGGACCAACTGGAGGGTGTCGGCTCGTTGGGTGATGCGGGGTTCGAAGCCTGAGAGTGCGGCCAGGGTGCGGATGACTTGTTCGTCGGCGGTGTGGCGGGAGTTGACGATCCAGTCGCTGTCGGCGAAGGCGGCTATTGCCTCGGCCGCCGTACCGGTCGTGCGGCGCGAGTGGGACGGTACGGCGAGGGCCCAGGCGGACTCCCACAGGGGAATGGATTCGAGCGCCGGGTCGACCGCGGCGGGTGCGAGGTTGTAGTCGTAGCTCAGCGCCAGGTCGACCTGGTCCCGCTCCAGCAGGGCGAGCGCCTCGGGTGGCTCCTGCTCCTGGATCTCCAGTCGCACGGCCGGAGGCAGTTGGGCTACGACGGGCAGCAAGGTGTCCCGGATGACAGTGTGAAAGGCCGCCACCTGCACCGTCCCCGCGGGCTCGGCCGACGGATCGAGGTCGGCGCGCGCGGCTTCGTGCGCCGCGAGGATGTCGACCGCATGAGCCGCCAGCCGCCGGCCTGCCGGAGTGAGCCGCACGCGGCGACCGTCCGGCTCGACGAGCGGCGTGCCGACCTCTTTGGCGAGCGCGGCGATCTGTTGCGAGACGGTCGACGTGGTGACGCCGAGCGCCGCCGAGACCGCGTGCATCGACCCCTGCCGGGACAGGGCGAGAAGCAGTTCGAGGCGTCGTACATCCATTCATCAATCATGAACGGTCTGTCCAGGATTATCACGTGGACGCGAAGAAATTCGCGAGCTTCACTGGACGTATGCGCACACGAGACAGGCAGACCGGCGTAGCGTTCGCCGTCCTGTCGATGACGATGGTCCAGCTCGGACTGGCCGCCTCCGTCGGGCTCTTCGACCGGGTCGGCCCGGAAGGCGCGGCCTGGCTACGGCTGGTCTGTGCCGGCTTGATTGTCCTCGTGCTGTTCCGCCCGCGCCGCAGCTCGTTCGACCGCAACTCGTTCCTGGCCGCGGTCGGACTCGGCATCGCGACCGCCGGTGTGACGCTCCTCTTCATGGCCGCCGCAGCCCGCCTGCCACTCGGTACGGCGAGCGCGCTCGAGTTCCTCGGTCCGCTCTCGGTCGCAGTACTGCGAAGTCGCGGCCGGCTGATCTGGCCGGCGCTGGCGTTCGTCGGGGTGATGCTCCTGACCCAGCCATGGCACGGCTCGGTCGACGGCCTCGGCGTCATGTTCGCGCTGGGTGCGGCCGTGTGCTGGGCGGCGTACATCGTCCTCACCCAGCATGTCGGCGGGAACGTCACCGGCCTGCAAGGCATGGGCGTCTCACTACCCGTGGCCGCCGTCGTCGCCACCGCGGTCGCCGGGCCGAGCACGATCCCGGTCATGACGTGGCAGCTGGTCGTGATCGGTTTCGGCCTGGCGCTGCTGCTCCCGGTGATCCCGTTCAGCCTCGAGTACCTGGCTCTCCGCAGGCTCGACGCGGGCGTGTTCGGCACCCTGATGAGCCTCGAGCCCGCGCTGGCCTTACTGGTCGGCTGGATCTTCCTGAGCCAGTCCCCCGGCCTCCTCCAGGCCGTCGGTATCGCTTGCGTGATCGCCGCCGGCATCGGCGCCGAACGAGCCGCCCGCCCTCAGGTGAAGGAGCTCGCTGGCGTAGTCGCCGGTCAATGACAGGTGTACGCCGCTCGACATCAACGCCGCGCCGGACATCTCGCCGTACACGGTCTGAGGATCGAGGCCGCGAAGCCTGACCGGCCGAGCCGGGCTGTCGTACTGCTGAGCCTCCTGGTAAACGATCACGACCGACTCCTGCCGATCGTCCGTGACGTACTGAACAGCTGACACCCCGCGTCCCGGTTCACCCAGGCGGTACTGCGCGCCGTGCTGGATCACGTGCCGGACCGACTTGTACTCGGCGATCAGATCCCGCGCCAACGAGAGCTCGTCGGCCGACCACTCGGTCAGATCGCCGCCGATCCCCAGCACCCCCGCCATCGCAACGTGGAAGCGATACCGCAACGGCACCGTCCGCTTGTTGATGAACGTCGGTACGTCGGTGACCCAGCACGACATCGTCCGCGCCGGATACACCTGGCTGAACCCGTGCTGGATGTACCGCCGATCCAGCGCGTCCGTGTTGTCCGACGTCCAGAACTGATCCGTCCGCGCCATCATCCCCAGGTCGACCCGCCCGCCACCACCCGAGCACGCCTCGATCGCAACCCCGGGATGCTTCGACCGCAACGCATCGATGATCTCGTACACGGCAGTCACATGATCGAACCAGATCCGCCCCTGCCGCGACGGCTCGGCCGGCCACCCGGTGTCCGCGAACGGCCGGTTCATATCCCACTTCACGAACTGCAGATCGTTTGCCGACAGCAACGAATCCAGCTGCTCGAAAGCCCAGGCGGCAACATCCGGCCGCGCCAGGTTCAGCACCAACTGGTTGCGTCGCAACGACGGCGACCGGCCCTCGAAGTGGTAGACCCAGTCCGGATGCGCCCGGTAGAGCTCGGAGTCCGGGTTCACCATCTCCGGCTCGACCCACAGCCCGAACCCCATCCCGAGCGCCTGCACCTTCGCGATCAACGGCTGCAACCCGTTCGGGAACCGCTCCCGGTTCACCCACCAGTCGCCCAGCCCGGTCCGATCGTCGACGCGGCCGCCGAACCACCCGTCGTCGAGCACGAACAACTCGCACCCGAGGTCCGCGGCCCGCGTCGCGAGCTCGACCTGCCCGGCTTCGTCGACGTCGAAGCCCGTCGCCTCCCACGAGTTGAACAACACCGGCCGTACGTCGCCGGCCCCCGGCAGCACGTGCTTCAACGCGTACGCGTGCCACGCGCGACTCGTCGTACCGAAGCCGCCCGCACTGAACAGCCCGGACGACACCGGCGTCTCGAGCTCCTCCCCTGGCTCCAGCGCCCGTGGCCCGAAGTCCTCGTGGCCCCAGCCGAACAACGCCTGCACCGGCTCGTCGATCTCGTACTGCGCGAGCATCCGCCACGACCCGCTCCAATGCAGCGCCGCGCTGTAGACCTCGCCGTACTCCTCCGTCGCCGCCCCGTCGTCGATCGCGAACCACGGGTTCACGTGATGACTGGTGATCCCGCGCCGACTCTCGAGCACGAACCGCCCTTCGCCGAGCACGTGCCGACTCAGCCGAGTCTCCGCCGCCCATCGCCCGGTCAACGTCGACATCCGGTACGCCGGCTGCTCCGGCAGCACCCACGCCGCCGAGTCCAACCGATGTACGTCGACCGTCGAGGCGGACTCGTTCCGCACGGTCACCCAGCGATCGATCACATCGCTGTCGTCGTACACCCGGTAATGCAGGCCGACGCGCACCGCGCCGACCGCGAACTGCAACTCCACCTCACGGTCGCCGAGCACGGGCCCCACGAAGGACCACTCAACACCGCCACCCCCCAGCGATAACGCCGCCCGTCCGAACTGCAGTCCCCCGTCGAGCGGGTATTCCTCATGCCCGTTCGCAGCTGACCGGAAGCTCGTCCACTCCGCCTCCAGCCGCGCAGCCGTCGACCGCGCAAGGTGCTCCGCGTCGGAGACCGTGATCCGCGCACCCCAGTGCGTGTGGATCGGGATGTCGTCATCACCGAGGTACGCCGAGTACGACGTACCCGGCGTGCTGATCAGCAGGACCCGATTGGCGAAATGGATGCTCATTTGACCGCCCCCGCGGTGAGACCGGCGACGAACTGCTTCTGCAGCGCGACGAAGAACAACAGGACAGGCAGCGACGCGAGGAACGAGAACGCGTACAACGTGCCGAAGTTGGTCGAGTACTCCCCGACCGAGCGATAGACGCCGACCGTCACGGTGGTCCCCGACTCGGGACCGAGGACGATCAGCGGAGTCAGAAAGTCGTTCCACACCCAGACCCCGAGGAAGATCATCACGCTCGCCGCGGCCGGCCGGAGCGTCGGGAACACCACCTGCCAGAACAACCGGAACCGGCTCGCACCGTCGATACTCGCCGCCTCCTCCATCTCGACCGGTACGCCGCCGATGAACCCGGCGAACACGAACACGCCGAACGGCAGGTAGTACGCGACGTTCGCGCAGACCACGCCGACCACCGAGTTCATCAGCCCGACCGCGCCGAGCACTTGCGTGATCGGCTGCAGGATCACCGCCGGCGGAATCATCAGCCCGGCCAGCAACATCAACAGCGCCGGCCGCGTCCATCGCGCGGTCGAGCGGACCAGGTAGTGCGCCAACATTGCCGAGAGCAACGTCAGCGCGACCACCGAGAGCACGGTGATCTGCACACTGTTCAGCAAGGCCGACCAGTACAGCCCGTCCTCGCGGCCGAGGACCGCACCCAGATTGGCGGTGGTCGGCGGCATCGGCAGTCCGAGTGGCGACGATTGGATGTCCTTGACCGGCTTCAGCATGCCGGTCACGACGACGTACACCGGGAAGAAGAACAGGGCGGCCAACGCGACAGCGCCGATCGGTCGCAGTGCCCTCACAGGTGCACCTCCCGACGCCGGAGCACCCGGAGGACGACGCCGCTCAGAGCGACGATGATCGCGAGCATCACGGTCGCCTCCGCCGCCGCGAACCCGATCCGGTCACCGCGGACCCCCTTCTCGATGACGTCGAACGCGATCGACGCCGTGGTGTTGCGGCCCGGTCCGCCGTTGGTCAGCACGAGGATGTGCTCGTACACCTTGAAGCCGCTGATCAGCAGCATCACCGTGTTGATCGTCACCGCCGACGCGATCATCGGCCAGGTGATCGACCCGAACCGCCGCCACCAGCCGGCCCCGTCGACGATCGCCGCCTCGTACAGCTCCCGCGGTACGCCGTTCAGCCCCGCGAGGTAGACGACGACGCAGAAGCCGAGCATCTGCCAGCAGATGATTCCGGAGATCGAGTACAACGCGATGCTCGGATCCGACAGCCAACCGACCTGGTCCAGCACGCCGCCCGGCCGGAGCATGCTCTGCCAGATGACGCTGACCACGATCCCGCTGAGGATCACCGGCGTGAAGAACACCGACCGCAGCAACCGGTACAGCAGCGTGTTGCGGTTCAGCAGCAGCGCGATCGCGAGCCCGAGGACATTCGGTACGACGACCACGATCGCCGTCACCACGAACGTGTTCTTCAGCACCAGCCAGAACTGGTCATCGGCGAACAACCGCTGGAACTGGTCGAACCCGACCCAGTGTGTGGCGGCGGCGAACCGGTTCCGATCGGTGAACCCCAGCACCACGGTCCAGCCGATCGGAACCAGCACCAGCAATCCGTACAGGAACAGCCCGGGCAGGGCGAAGCCGGCGAACTCACGGACCGACCGGCTACTTGAGCGACGCATATTCCTTGTTCAGTTTCGTCACCGCGGCCTTGGCGTCGGACTTCCCGTTCAGCAACTCGACCGCGATCTGCTGCGTCGGCACCGTCATGTCCGCGGGCAGCCCGTTGTCTCCCTGCTCGATCGACAGCGCGGGCGTCACCGTCTGGTCCTTCACCGCCTGGTTGTAGATCGCGAGCGTCTCCTTGAACAGCGGCCCCATGTCGGCCGGCGGCTGGTAGCCCTTGATCGTGTTGAACGTCCCGTCGGCCTTGGTGAACGCGTCTGACGTCTCCTTGTCCTTCGTCCACTCCAGCGCGAACTTCTTCGCCAGATCGACGTTCTCGGCCTTGGCGCTGACGCTCAGCCCGCCACCGGTCAGATTCGGTACGACGGCCTTCCCGTCGTCGGACGGCCACGCGAACACGCCGACCCCGAACTTCGGCTTGTCGTTGTCCGCCGACGTCGCGAACCACGAGCCCATCGGGTACATCGCCGCGGACCCGGCACGGAACGCCTTCTCGTGGTCGGCGTACGAGCGGCTCGTGCCTTGCTTGTCGAGGTACCCGAGTTTGGCCAGCTGCGCGACCTTGTCGGTGGCCTTCACGAAGGCCGGGTCGTCGAACGTCTTCGAGCCGTCGGTGATGTGCTTGGAGAAGTCCGGGTCGCTCAAGTAGACGTCGGTGCCGACCGTGCCGACCCACGTGTACATGCTGGCGAACGTGTCCTGGCCGCCACCGCCGACCGCGATCGGCGTGATGCCGGCCGCCTTCAGCTTCGCGCAGTCGGCGAGGAACTCGGCCCAGGTCTTCGGCGGCGCGGTGATCTTCGCCTTCGCGAGGTCGTCCTTGTTGTAGTAGAGCAATGACTGCGGCTGAGCGTTCGTCGGCAGTTGGTAGATCTTGCCCTTGATCGCGCCCGAGGTCGGGTCGGCGAAGTCCTTCAGGTCGTCCTGGGTGAACTCGGCCAGCTGACCGCCCTCGGCGAAGCCCTGCGGGTTCACCGCGATCATGATGTCCGGCAGCTGCCCCGAACTGGCGAGCTGCTTGGCGTACGTCGTGCGATCGACGTTGGGCGTGACCAGCTTCTTGATCTTCACGCCCGGCACCTTCTGCTCGACCCGGGCGATCGCCGAGTCCCACAGCGAGGCCGGCAGGTTCGGCGTCTCGAACGTGAGCATCGTCAGCTCGACGGTGCCGCCTCCGCTCTTGGTGCTGTCGGCGGGTTTGCCACCTTGCGTACAGCCGGCAAGCGCTACCGTCAGAACAGCCGCCAGGGTGACCGTCAACCGTGATCTCATCAAGGTTCCTCTCGACGGCGCATAATAGGCAATCTAGTTAGCAATATCGGCGCGAGCATAAGGACGATTCATCGGATGAGTCAAGATCGAGCCCACGACGGGCGCACCGGCGATTCGTCGCTGCTGCGCAGGCTCAACCTGTCCGCTGCGCTCGGCGCTTTCCTCGCGGCGGAGTCTCTGACGTTGCGCGAGCTGCGCGCGGTCGTCGGCGTCTCGAGACCGACCGCCGAGGACCTGCTCTCCGAGCTGCTCACCGAGGCACGCGTCGAGGAGACTTCTCCGCCGCGCACACCCTCGTCGACCCGCGCAGCCGGGCGACCAGCCCGGCATTTCCGGTTCCGAGCCGAGTCGGGGTACGTCGCCGGCCTGGACATCGGCGCGCACAAGGCGATGGCCGTGGTCACCGATCTGCGCGGCAATCCGCTCGCCACTCATCGGGTCTCGTTGGACCCGTCCCTTGAGGCCCGCGACCGGGTCCGCGCTGCGATCGACGCGGCGCAGGCGAGCTGGTCGCAGGCGCGCATCGCCCCGGCCGACATCACCGGGATCGCGTGCGGAGTCACCGGTGCGCTGCGGGCGGGTGAAGGCGTCCACGACGTACGCGAAGGACCGGTCGGCTCGGCGCTGGCGCCGTACTCGCTGCCCGGATTCACCGAGATCGACCTTGCAGGCGAGCTGTCCGCGGGGCTGGGCAGGCCGGTTGCTGTGGCGAACGACGTGAAGCTGGCTGCGCTGGCTGAGCACTGGAAGGGCGCGGCGCGCGACCACCGGGACATCGTCTACATGTTCGCCGGTCATCGAGCGGGGGCCGGCGTACTGATCGACGGGCAGGTGCACCAGGGGCGGCACGGTGCCGCCGGTGAGATCGGCGTGTTCCCGGCGCTCGGGTGGGCGCCGGCCATGGAGCGGCTGCACGCGCGAGGTGCGGCGCTGGCTGCCGCCGAGGGGGTCGGGCCCGGGCACGAGGGCGAGCTGGTGATCGCGTCTGCGGCGCGGCAGGACCCGGAGAGCCTCGAAGTACTGATCGAGTTCGCCGAGGTGCTGGCCCGCGGCGCGGCGGTGCTCGCGCTGGCCGTCGACCCCGAGGTGATCGTGCTCGGCGGGGGTATGTCGCGCGGCGGGGCGATCATCGCCGAGCCGTTCCGGCGCGAGCTGGCCAAGCTCACGCTGGTCCCGATCGAGGTGATCAGCTCGGCGATGGGCGCCGACTCGGTCGCTCTCGGCGCGGCCCGGATGGCGCTCGACACGGTGGTCGCGGAGCTGTTGGCGGTGCCGGGGTCTTGACCGGGCCGGGTCAGGCGATGAAAGATCGGATCTCTGAATAGGCAATCTGGTTGCCGTAATTCTTCCGCCCAGCTGGAAGTGAGAGATCACCGATGGCCCTGCGACTCCCCCGCATCATCCTGCTCGTCCTCGCCCTCCTCGCCACCCTCCTCGCCACTGTCTCAGCGAGCCCCACCGCCCGGGCAGAGGTGGAGAACCCGCGCCAGCAGTGGCTGCGCGACTCCACCGCCGGCCTGTTCCTGCACTGGGGCATGTTCACCGCGCCCCGCCACACCGACTGTGCCGCGTGGGAGCGCGATGTCACCGCCGGTGGCTGGAACGCGGACTACTGGGTGGACGAGGCGCTCAAGCTGCACGCGTCGTACATCGTGCTCGCGACCTTCCACAGCCGGCTCGGGTACGCCCGGCCGTGGCCGTCGAAGATCCCCGGCAGTTGCTCCACGCAACGAGACTTCCTCGGTGAACTGGTTGCCGCGGGCAAGGCCAAGGGCGTGCACGTGCTGCTCTACATGACCGACGACCCGCAGTGGCACAACGAGGTGCCCGGTGTCGAGACGCTCGACTCGGCCGCGTACTCGGCGTACAAGGGTCAGCAGGTCGACCTGACCACGCGGCAAGGGTTCGGGATGTACAGCTACGACCTGTTCCACGAGGTCATGGACGACTACCCCGACCTGTCCGGGTTCTGGATCGACAACGACAACGAATACTGGGAACAGCACGGACTGTACGAACAGATCCGGCAGCAACGACCCTCGTGGTTGCTCAGCAACAACAACGAGGACACGCCGATCATGGACACGGTCAGCAACGAGCAGAAGACCGGCATGACCCCGGCGTACGACTATCCGCAGGCGACGTTCACGCCGATGCCGCGGCTGACCGAGGCCGACTACAAGCTGCCGACAAGCGGCCAATGGTGGTACGACGGCAGCGACAGCAAGGTCGACTACGGGCTGAGCGTCGGCCGGTACGTCGCGAACGCCGGCTCGTCGATCAAGTCGCTGATGGCCGAGACCGCGATGGTCAACGGGAAGTTCCCGCCGCAACAGGTCGCCTTCAACAACTTCATGGCGGACTGGCTGCCGCCGATCGCGTCCTCGCTCGAGAAGACCCAGGGCGGCGGCTACATGTACGGCGGGATGCAGCCCGGATTCTGGAACGACGGGGCGCACGGCGTGATCACGCTCGCGGGCACCACGCAGTACGTCCACGTGCTGACGAAGCCGGTGTCACAGGACCTGATCAGGCTGCGTGACAACGGCTATCGGGTCACTTCAGTCACCGATGAGCGCACCGGGAAGCAGTTCCGGTTCAACCAATCCGGCGGGTATCTGAGCATCCTCGGTGTCACGGCGTGGGACACGTACGACACCGTCTTCAAGGTGACCACCGCGGGCCAGACCGGTGTGTATCCGAACAGCATGCTCGAGGCAACTGCTTCGTCCTCGGCCGCGGGGCATCCTGCCTCTGCGTTGGTGGACGGCAGCTACCCGTCGTACTGGGATGCCGACGGCAAGTTCCCGGTCTCGATGACCCTCGACCTCAAACAGCCGAGGCCCGCGACCTACCTGGCCGTCAACCAAACCGAGTGGTCCCCGACGCACGCCCGCGAATCCTTCGGTCGCCCTGAAGACTCGGCCCGCATCAAGGACTACAAGGTCTCGGTCAGCATCGACGGACGGCACTGGAAACAGGTCAGCGCCGCCGCCATGCCCAGCCGGCGCGGAGTCCAGTTCATTGACATCGGCAACCAGCTCGCGCGCTACATCAAGCTGGACGTGCTCAACACGTGGGCGGGAGCGCAGTCCCCGACGTACTTCGGGAAGCTGAAGATCGACGAGATCCGCGTCGGATACGCGTACCCGCAGGCGCTGCACAACCCGGTCCCGCTCGAGGCCGAGTCGGTGCCAGGCACACACGTACTGAAGTGCGCGGCCTGCTCGGGATCCGCCGCAGTGGTCGGCGGGGTCACCTACCGGAACGTCCAAGCGTCAACCGCCGGATCCTACAAACTGGAGCTCACCGCCCTACCGACCCACGACCGGACCCTGAGCGTGCGCACCAACGGCGGTGCTCCCGCGCAAGTCACGCTCGACCCGGGAAACGCCGACGTACCGACGACCATCGCTCTTCCTGTGCAGCTCCAGGCCGGCGCCAACGTCCTTCAAATCAAGGGTGATTCGCCCGTCGACCGCATTACAGTCGGCCCGCTCCCACCCGCGTCATACGTGCCGAAGACGACCATGACAGTCCAACCCTCCGGCATCGTCTGGGTCGGACCAGGCCAGCAGTCGGTCACAGTCTCCGCAAACCTCCGCTTGGACGAGGACGCGCTCGACAACGTGACGCTGGCACCCACCGCCCCGGCCGGCTGGACCGTCACCGGCGCACCGGTCACGGCATCCCGCCTACGCCTGGGCCAAGTCATCTCCGGCACCTGGACCCTCACGGGCTCCACGGCAGCACAGGTGCCGATCGATGTCACCTTCGATACCGTTGGTCTCCCCCACAAGATCTCGAAGACCGTGCCGATCCAGATCCGCCCGACGGACCGGATCTTCATGCGTGAAGCCGAAAGCTCCCTCAACCAGATCGGCTCGGCCGGCATCACCAACTGCGGCCCCTGCTCCGGCGCCCAGAAGGTCCGCAACCTCGGCGGCTCCGACGATGCCCACGTCGTCTTCCCCGACGTGACGGTCCCCACCGAAGGCGACTACACCCTCTACCTGGACTACACGGTCAACGGCACCAAGTCGTACTTCGTCTCCGTCAACAACGGCTCCCCCACCGAGGTGTCGGTCACCGACATCGGCAACAGCACCGTCCGCACAACCAGCGTCCCCATCCACCTAGCCGCGGGCACGAACACGATCCGCATCTACAACACCAACGACTCCGCCCCCGACCTGGACCGCATCGCCATCGGCTGACAAAAGCACTTTGAGCACCCACCAACCGTTTCCGGCACGGATTTTTGGTTGGTGGGTGCTCAAAGACCCCATCAAGCGGCGCGAGCTTCGGCGACGAGTTGGCCGCGGGGGGTTTCGGGGAAGCGGTCGAGGATCGCGTGGACCTCGTCGGCGGTGACGTTCGCGCCGAACATCTCGGTGTGCGGTTCGAGGCGGACCCCTTCGGACAACGGGCCGGCGAGGACCGGGTCGAAGCCAAGAGCGTCGACAAGCTGAGCCACCTCCGCCGCCTCGACGGCCGAGCCTGCGATGGCGATGGCCTTGCGGTCGGGCGCACCTGCAGGCCGGGCGCCTTCGTCGAGGTCGTGGTAGCCCATGTGGTTGAAGGCCTTGACCACGCGCGACCCGGGCAGGAAGTCCTGGACCAGCTCCGACGACGACGTCCGCGGATCGGTCAGGTCGTCGCGGATGCCGTCGACCTCCCACCAGTAGTTCATGGCGTCGATGACGAGCTTTCCGCGCAGTGCGTCGACCAGGATCGTCTGGTACTTCCCGAGCGGCAGCGCCAGGATCACCACATCGGCCTCCGTCGCCGCCTCGGCAGCAGTCGTGGCCACGGCGCCCGGCGTGACGACCTCCACGATCAGCGCGATCTTGGACACGTCACCCGAGCCGGCGATCAGCACGCGATACCCAGCGGCGATCGCGAGCCGGGCAAGAACGGTCCCGACCTTGCCGGCCCCCAGGATCCCGATCGTCGTCACTTGGACTCCGCGAGCATGTCGCGTACCAACGGGATGACCTTCGTGCCGTACAGCTCAACGGCCTTCATCCGAGCGCTCACCGGCAACGGACCGCCCGAGTAGATCAGGTCGAACCGCGAAACCCCGAGCGTGCCGACCGCATCAGCGATCCGGCGGGCGACTGTCTCCGGCGACCCGACGTACATCGATCCGTGCAGTACTTCGGACTCGAACTCCTCGCGCTTCAACGGCGGCCAGCCGCGCAGCGCGCCGATCCGGTCCCGCATCACCTTGTACGGCGCGTAGAAGATCTCCTTCGCCTGCTCGTCCGTCTCCGCGACGAACCCCGGCGAGTGCATCCCGACCGGATGCGCGACGGTCCCGAACTGCTCCGCGGCCCGCTTGTACAGATCCAGGTACGGCGCGAACCGGTCCGGCGCCCCGCCGATGATCGCGAGCATCAACGGCAATCCGTAGTACGCGGTACGGACGACGGACTGCGGCGACCCGCCGACTCCGACCCAGGTGTGCAGCCGTCCGGACTCGGTCTTCGGGTAGACGTCGGCGTTGTCGAGCGCGGCGCGAACCGTGCCCTCCCAGGTGACCGGCTTCTCGTCGAGCAGCTGCACGAACAACTGCAGCTTCTCCTCGAACAGCTTGTCGTAGTCGGCCAGGTCGTATCCGAACAGCGGGAACGACTCGGTGAACGACCCGCGCCCGAGGATGACCTCGGCCCGCCCGTTCGACAGCGCGTCGACGGTGGAGAACCGCTGGAACACCCGCACCGGGTCGTCCGAGCTCAGCACGGTGACACCGGAGCCGAGCTTGAGGTTCGACGTCTTCGTGGCGATACCGGCCAGCACCGTCTCCGGCGAGGAGATCGAGTACTCCGGCCGGTGGTGCTCACCGAGGGCGATCGCGTTCACGCCGATCTGGTCGGCCAGGACCGCCTCCTCGACCACCTGCCGGATCGCCGCCGCGTCCGTCAACGGCGCGCCGGTGTCGTCCACCGGAATGTCACCGAAGGTGTCCAACCCGAAGTCCACCGTGGCCAACTCGGCCATGTCTCCACTCTCCTGTCCGCTCACCCGACAATTCTAGGTTGACACGTCAACACCAGATCAGGGGGCGTTCATTCCCCGGAGAGGGTCACACCCAGTGCCGCAGCTTGTCCGGGTTCAGCACGATCCAGACCGCGGCGACCTTCGCACCCGCGACGCGCAGACTGACGACCGCGACCACTGCGGCGGCGCGGCGGAGTACGACGCCGGGTTGGCCGTTGACTGCCTCGACGGTGAGATCGAGATCCGGGGTCAACAGCTCGGCCAGGCACTGCGCGACCTGCTCCACACCCCGGACCGGGCCCATCGCGGCGACCACCTGCCCGCCACCGTCGCTGATCGCGACCACCTCACGGGCGAGCAGGCTCCGGATCGCACCGGCACTACCGGCGCGGCATGCCGTCGCGAAGCGGTGCACGACAGCATGATCGCTGCGCTTGAACACATCTCCTCCAGCTCATGCGACGGCGGTGAGCTTCGCGGGGTTCATCTGCATCAGCACCTCGTCGATCCCGTCGGCCGACGCGATCACGGTGCACACCGCGAAGACCTCGCCGTCGCGCCGGAGCAGGGCGACCGCACGGCCGTTCGCCGTACTGAACTCGACCTCGACGCCGACCCAGAAGCGGGTGTGGAACGACCGGTAGTACTTCGCAACCCGATCCCGCCCGACGACCGGGAACCTCGACGCGCGCGCCGCCCCGCCGCCGTCGGAGTAGCTGATCGCGTCCTTGGCCAGCAACTGCTCCAGCTCGGCGAGATCGCCCGACCGCGCCGCCTCGACGAAGGCCGAGAGCAACTTCTTCTGCTGGCTCCCGCTGACCTCCGTACGCCGTTCCGCCCGGATCCGCTTCCGCGCCCGACTGACCAGCTGCCGCACCGCCGGCTCGGTCGACTGCAGCATCGCGGCCAGCTCGTCGTACGGATAGTCGAACGCCTCGCGCAAGATGTACGCCGCCCGCTCGGTGGGTGACAGCCGCTCGAGCACGAGGAGGACCGCGAAACTCAAGGCCTCCCCGCGCTCGGCACCGAGGTACGGATCAGCGCTGGTGTCGACCGGCTCCGGCAGCCACGGCCCGATGTAGGTCTCCCGCCGGGCGCGCGCGGACTGGCTCGCGTTGATCGCGAGCCTGGTCACCGCCGTCGACAGGTACGCCGCCGGGCTCTGGACCGTACTGCGGTCCGCGGCCTGCCAGCGCAGCCACACCTCCTGGACCAGGTCCTCGGCCTCGGCGTGGCTGCCCAGCATCCGGTACGCGATCCCCATCAGGCGCGGTCGCACCTCGTTGAAGACCGCGACCGCGTCGTCGAGCTCGGTCGGCTCATCCGCCATCCATACCCCGCTTTCGTCAGCTCGAGGATATTGCCGAGCCGGCGTCAGCTTCGTCGTCACCCTCCAGCACTGCGATGGCGTCGTGCAGGCTGTGCAGCTCGACGGCCTCCTCCTGCGCCTCGACCGGGTCGAGCAGCCAGTCCGCGGGCGATCCCAGGTCGTCCTCGGCCGGGGTGTTCGCCGCGTTCAGCCGAATGTCGGCGTCGACCTCGACCTCGAGGGCCTGCAGGAATTGCTCATCGGCGTCGTTGAGGCCCATCGTCATCGACCGGCCTGAGCGGCGTACCACTCGTCGTAGTGCAGCTCGCCGAGGGTGGCCGGGCCGATCGGGACCAGGCTGCGCTCCTTCAGCTCGGAGCCGAAGTACCGCGCGTGCGGGTCGGAGACGACCTCGCGGTTGTCGCCGCGCTGCGCCAGCGCCTTCCGGAAGAACTCGTCCATCCGGTACTCGTCCGGACCGGCGATGTCGATCCGCGCGTTCAGCGGCTCGCCTACTGCGACCTTTCCGAGGTTCTTCGCCACGTCCTCACCGGCGATCGGCGCCCACGCGACCGGCGCGATGTGCACCTTGCCGTCGTCGCGGGTGCCCTCGTCCGCGGTCGGCGCGACGAACTCGAAGAACTGCGTCGAGTGCACCAGGGAGTACGGCAGACCGGAGGCCTTGATCAGCTCCTCCTGGGCGATCTTCGCGGCGAAGTACGCGTTCTCCGGCATCCGCTCGGTGCCGACGATGGAGATCCCGACGTGGTGCCGGACCCCGGCCGCGTCCTCGGCCTGCAGCACGTTGCCGGTCGAGGTCTTGAAGAACTCCATCACCGGCCCGGCCTCGAACGACGGCGAGTTGGCCACGTCGACCACGACGTCGGCGCCCTTGAGCACCTCGGCCAGGCCCTCTCCGGTGATGGTGTTGACACCGGTGCTCGGCGCGGCCGGCACCGCCTCATGGCCGTGCTCGGTGAGCTTCGCCACCAGCTTCGTGCCGATCAGACCGGTGCCGCCGATGATGACGATCTTCATCGCAGATCCCCTTCGATTGTCTTTACGTGTCTGTGCGCTGTCATCAGGTAAGACAGGGCAGGCCTCGGGCTTGTGACAGTCACACCTGGGGCTTGTGTCCTGTCTCACTGATGACGACGTCTTGACGAAGGGACACACCGTGCCGAACGCCACGGTCCGGATCCGCGTGCGGATGACCGCACGGCCGATCGACGAGCCGAACCGGGTCTCCAGCCAGCTGGAGCTGCTGTTCGACCTGACCTTCGTGATCGCGATCGCCGCGGTCACGGAGCAGTTCGCGCACACGATCGTCGACGGCCACGGCGGCGACGGGCTGCTGCCGTTCCTGCAGGTGTTCTTCGCGATCTGGTGGGCCTGGATGAACTTCACCTGGTTCGCCTCGTCGTACGACACCGACGACGTGACGTACCGGATCCTGACCATGGTGCAGATGGCCGGCGTGCTGCTGCTCGCGGCGGGCGTCCCGGCGGCCGCGGACCACGGCGACTATCTGATGGTCACGACCGGCTACCTCGTGATGCGGCTCGGCCTGATCTCGCTCTGGCTGCGCGCAGGCATCGAAGACCCGGACTCACGCCGTACTGCGTTCCGCTACGCGTTCGGCATCGGGGCGTTGCAGCTGGGCTGGTTCGGGCGGCTGTATCTGGCCGACAACGGCGCGTCCGACACCGTGCTGCTCCTCGCGTTCATCGCCCTCGCGATCCTCGAGCTGTCCGTGCCGCTGTGGGCGGAGCGGCCCCGGGCGACGCATTGGCATCCGCACCACATCGCCGAGCGGTACGGGCTGTTCACGATCATCCTGCTCGGCGAAGCGGTCCTGGCCTCGTCCAACGCAGTACGGCGTGCTGTCGAGGAGACCGAGGTGAGCGCCGAGCTGATCGCGGTCGCCGCGTGCGGTTTGGTGATCCTGTTCGCGTTGTGGTGGCTGTACTTCCTGCGTCCTGCCGGTCCGCGGCTCGAGGAGCGCCGGGATCGCTCGTACCGCTGGGGCTACGGCCACTACGGCATCTTCGCGTCGCTCGCCGCGCTCGGCGCCGGCCTGGAGGTCGTCGTCGAGCAGACCAGCCACGACCTGCACATCTCCCCGACCGCCGCGAGCTACTCGGTCGCCGTACCGGCCGCCTGCTTCGTCGCACTGTTGTGGGCCGTGCACCGGATCATCTCGGAGCCGTCCCGCATCCACCTCGGTACGTCGTTCGCCGGCGTGGTGATCCTGCTGCTCCTGCCGCTCGCGACCCCGCAGCTCGGCTCGGTGGCCGACCTCGTCCTCATCGCTGCCACCTGTGTCGCGCTCGTCGCCGTCGCGTCCTGGGACGAGAGCGTCAAGCAGTCAGACCAGACAGCGTCTTCAACGTCGAACGAATGATGTCGACGATCGGCTCGCCGTCCGGATCGGAGATCCATCGCTCGAACGAGACTCGGAACACGGCGACCCCGGTCTCGGCCGCGAGCGGCGCGACGTCGGGAGCCACCCCGCGCTCGAGCAGGCCCTTGGTGAGCGCGGACGTCAGCGCAGCCATCTTGATCAGCTCGCGCTCGCGAAGCTCAGGGGTCGCGTTGATGACGCCCTGACGACGGCGCGAATACTCGCGGCGGATGTCGTCGAAGAACTCGGCCGACGCCAGGACGGCGGCCGCGACCGCCTCCATCGGTGTCGCGTCCGCCGGAGCATCGGCCAGCGCCTTCACCATCAGCTGCTCGAGGAGCTCGGATCCGGCGAACAGCACCTCGCGCTTGTCCGCGAAATGCCGGAAGAACGTGCGCGCGGTGACACCGGCCCGGTCGGCGATCTCGGCGACGGTCGTGCCGTCGTACCCGCGCTCGGCGTACAGCGCCATCGCCGCCTCACGCAATCGCCCGGCCGCGTCCGGTTCCCACCGTCCCATGGGTCGATCCTAGCTGATGTCATTGACTGACATCAGAACCTGTAGCATTGTGATGTCAGTCAATGACATCACCTGAAGGGATCTCCCAATGCGCGTGTTCATCACCGGAGCATCCGGGCACGTCGGTTCGGCCGTCGCACCGGAGCTCCTGCACAACGGCCACTCGGTTCTCGGCCTGGCCCGGTCGGACGAGTCGGCGAAACGCCTGACGAGCTGGGGCGCCGAGGCCGTTCGCGGTGACCTCGACGACCTCGAGCGCCTGCAGGCAGCGGCGGCCGCGGCGGACGGAGTCGTGCATCTCGCGTTCCGCCACGACGCTATGCAGGCGGGCGACATGGCCGGCGCGGCCGCGTCCGATCTCGCCGCGCTGCAAGCGATCGGCGACGCTCTCGCCGGCACCGACAAGCCGCTGGTCAGTACGTCGGGCACCGGCATGCTCGCCGGCATCGTCAAGGACCGGACGGGCACCGAGGAGGACTTCGATCCGTCCGGCGGGTACCGCATCGACGCGGAGAACTTCGTCATCGAGCTCGCCGCCAAGGGCGTCCGCTCGTCGATCATCCGGCTACCTCAGATCACCCACAGCCGGCTCGACCACCACGGCTTTGCGCCCTCGCTGATCGCGTTCGCCCGCCAGAACGGCTTCTCGGCGTACGTCGGTGACGGGTCCAACCGCTGGCCGTCCGTGCACACGCTCGACGCCGCGACGCTCTACCGTTCGGCCCTCGAGTCGGCACCCGCGGGCAGCCGCCTGCACGCCGTCCAGGACGAAGGCATCGAGTTCCGCACAATCGCCGAGGCCATCGGTACGGGACTCGACCTGCCGGTGCGCTCGATCACGCCGGACGAGGCACCGCAGTACCTCGGTTTTCTCGGTCGGTTCGCCACCATGAACAGCCCGACGTCCTCGGCCCGGACGCGTGAGCTGCTCGGTTGGCAGCCCACGCACCCGGGTCTCCTCGCGGACCTGGCGGAGGGGTTCTACTTCGAGGGCTAGACCTTCAGTACTGGCGCGATCGTCTTCGACCGTGAGCCTTCGTACGCCGCGAGCAGGATGCCGAGGACGGCGATCCCTTCCTCCTCGGTGTGCAGCGGACGGGTCTTGCCGAGCAGGGAATCGGCGAAGTGGCCGATCTCGGCGATGAACGTGTCGACCGGTTCGAAGTCGAAGGTCTCGGTCTCGCCGGACCGCAGGCGGTAGGACAGCGTCGTACCGTCACTGGTCAGTGAGCCGAGCTCGCCGACGGCGGAGAAGCGTTCGGTGGAGGCAGCCGGCTGGTAAGCCCAGCTGGTCACGAGCTGACCGACGACTCCGTTGTCGAACTTGATCAGGACCTGCGCGGAGTCCTCGCCCTCCATGAACTTCAACCGGTGCGTGGAGAGCATCGCGGTCGCCTCGACCGGCAGCCCGCCGGCGAGGTGCAGCATCAGATAGGTGGGGTGGTACCCGGTGTCAATGAGCTCGCCACCGCCACTCGTCTTGCTGCTCGCCCGCCAGCCCATCGAACTCGGGTCGAAGTCGTTATAGAAGCTGTCGGTCGTCCGTACTTCGTAAACGGTGCCGATCGTGCCCGCCTGCAGCAGCTCACGTGCCTTGGCGACAGCCGGCATGAACAACTGGTTGTGCGCACACATCAGCGTCACGCCGCTCTTGACAACTGCCTTGCGCACATCGGCTGCTTCCTCGGCCGACAGGCACAGCGGCTTCTCGCACAGGATGTGCTTGCCCGCCTCGGCGGCCGCGACGATCGCGTCCCGGTGCAGGTGGTGCGGCAGGCAGATGTCGACCGCGTCCAGTTCCTCGTTGGCGAGCATCTCCCGGTAGTCCGTGTACGCCGCGGCGCCGAGCTCCTCGCCGCGCTTCTTGGCCGTCTCCTCGACCGCATCCGCAACCGCCGTCACGCCGATCTTGTCGGCGTGCGCGCGGTATCCCTTGATATGAGCCGACGCGATCCCGCCGGCCCCAATGAGCCCAACCTTGATCATCGGAAGTCTCCTCAGTTGTAGGCGATGGCGTTACCGGTCTTGGCGGCCTCGTTCGCAGCCACCACCAAACGGGTCAACTCGACTGCGCGCGCGATGTTGTCGTCTGCACGGGTCCCGTTGTTGATGTGGTCGACCCACTGCGCGAACGCATCGGTCGAGTGCTCAGGCACGCCCACCTGCTCGCCGTTCACCAGCAGCACGTTGCCCGCGTCTGTATAGGTAAGCGTCCCATCGGTGCCGAACAGCTCGATCGTGAACGGGTTGTTGCTCGCGAACCCGGCCTCGATCACGCCGATCTTCTGGTTCGGGTACCCGACGACTACGACAGCGTTGTCTTCCAGACCGCGCTCGGCGATCGAGCGGTACGTCGCAGTGACCGTGTCGGGCTGCGCGCCGAGGAACAACTGGGTCAGGTACACCGGGTGGCAGCCGAGGTCGGTGAGCGCGCCGCCGATCGCGGTCGACGGCTCGAAGAACCGCTGCGGCAACCAGCCCTCGACACCGTCGCGCGGGATGGCGCCGTCGTGCGACAGCCGGACCCGGCCGTACGTGATCGTGCCCAGCGTGCCGTCGTCGATGACCTCGCTGATCGCCTGCGTGTAGCCGTGGTAGAGCCGCGGCAGCGACACGATCAGCTTCACACCGGCCTCGTCGGTCGCGGCGACGATCTCCTCGGCCTCGGCGACCGTCGGCGCGAGCACCTTCTCGGTGAAGATGTGCTTGCCTGCCTGGGCCGCCTTGACCATCACATCGCGGTGGACGTCGGTCGGCGTCGTGATCACCACGCCGTCGAGGTCCTCGCGCGCAAGCAGTGCGTCGAGGTCGTCGGTGAACTCGACCCCGAACTGCTCGGCGGCGGACTTGCCGCGGTCCGGGTCGTCGTCCCAGACCGCCACCAGTTCCGTCCCCGGGTGCGCCTTGGCCTGCCTCGAATAATCGCCGGCGTGCACGTGCCAGAAGCTGAGGGTCGCGATCTTCAGTGGGTTGGACACCTGGTCCTCCTGATGCGGAAACGTTTCGGATCGACCGTCGGCAGATCACGGTACAACGTTGTCAGGAGGTCTGGACAGGGGTGCGGCGCGCCCTTTCACACGGTGAGATCCGTGCGCAGTCCGAGTGCTTATAGTTATCCAGGAGTCCTGGATAACGTGAGGAGCGACGATGAGCGAGGAGCCGGTCGGCGGGGATCTCTCGCGGTTGCGCCAGCTCAACGCATCCGCCGTACTGCGGGAGTTGCGGGGCGATCAGCCGCTGACGCTCACCGAATTGTCCAAACGGACGGGACTGTCGCGCGCTTCGACCGAAGATGTTGCACGCGACCTGCTCGGACGCGGCTGGCTGGCCGAGGTCGCGCCCGCGTCGGGGTCGGTCGGGCGGCCGGCGCGGCGGTACCGGTTCAACGCCGGGGCCGGGCGGTTGCTCGGAGTGGACATCGGCGGACACAAGGCGCTCGCCCTCGCCACCGATCTCGAGGGCAAAGTGCTGAACCAGACGCGTATCACGGTCGATCCCGAGGCGGGCCGACGCGAGCGACTCGCGGTGATGGACCGCTGCGTCGCGAAGGCGCTGGCCGGCGCGGGCGTCGAGGCCGGCCAGATCTGGTCCACAGGCGTCGCGACCACCGGCCTCGTCGACGGCTCCGGCAAGGTCATGCTGTCCGACTCCCTCCCCGAATGGAGCGGCGTCGACCTGGCCGCCCACGTACGCCGCCTTGTCCCCGGACCCGTCCGGGTGGAGAACGACTGCAAGCTGGCAGCGCTCGCGGAGACCTGGCACGGAGTCGCCCGCTATGCAAAGGACGTTGTGTTCCTGCTGGCGGGCCTCCGCACCGGCGCCGGCCTGATCATCGACGGCAAACTGCACCGAGGCTTCGCCAACTGGTCCGGCGAAATCGGCGCCCTCCCGGCCGCCGGCTGGCTACGGGCCCCGGAACACCTCACCAACTGGCTCGAGGGCACCGCGGCCTCCTCCCCCTCGCCGTCCGCTCCGGTCGAGTTCGAGACCGTGTTCATCGCCGCGCGGACGGGTGATCAAGGTGCAGTCCAGGCCGTCCGTGACTATGTGCGGGACCTTGCGGTCGGGGCCTCGGCGCTCGTGCTGACGTTGGACCCTCAGCTGGTGGTGATCGGCGGTGGGTTCTCACGGTCGGCGGACGTGATGGTGGAGCCGCTGCGGCGCGAGCTGGATCGGTGGTGTTTGCGGACACCGGAGATCCGTGTCTCGGCGTTTGCCGACGAAGGGGTCGCGCTCGGCGCCGTACGGCTCGCGCTCGATGAGGTCGAGGCGACGATCAGGACCGGCCTGAGACCTTGACATAATTTTCCTGGACTCCATGATTATTCCCATCGCCCCGCCCAGCGAGAGGAAGCATCATGATGCGTCCGTTCCGCCTGCTCAGCGCACTCCTCACCGGTGCACTGCTTGCTGCCCTGCTGGTCTCCCCCGCCCAGGCGACGATCAGCGGCACCTCCGCGACCAACACCGCCACGACCGTCACCTACCGCTTCTCCTACACCGGCACCCCGCAGTTCCTCCGCGCGTACGTGGACACCGACCGCAACGCGTCGACCGGGTTCGCGCAAGCAGGCACCGGCGCCGACTACCTGCTTGAGAACGGCAGCCTCTACCAGCACACGGGCACCGGCTGGAGCTGGACGCTGATCCGCACGGTCACGTTCTCCAGCTCAGGCGGAGTCGCGCAATGGACCGTCAACCGCTCCGACCTCGGCGAGACTGCGACCCCGAACGATGCCGACCTGATCTTCCAGGTGGAAGCGCCACTCGAGACCTCCACGAAGTACACCCACGTGTACTCCGGCGGCACCAGCGGCGGCGTGACCTACACAGCGTCGACCGACAACTTCGCCAATCCGGAGCGCGGGTTCTACCACCACACCGGTGACTGCGACAAAGCCGACTTCTCCCAGAGCACCCTGCAGAGCTACCGCACCGGCCAAGGCATCTCGCTGGTGATGTGCGTCTTCTACCTGGCGGAGTACAAGAACGGGCCGATCGCACAAGCGGCTCTCGATCAGCTCCAGCAGCAGATCAACACCGTCCGGGCGGCCGGCCTGAAGATGGTCCTCCGCTTCGCATACACGACCTCGACCGCCGGAGACGACACCACCAAGGACAGGATCCTCGCCCACCTCGACCAACTGGCGCCGTACCTCAGCTCCGGCAAAGACGTCATCGCGGTTGTCCAAGCAGGCCTGATCGGTGCCTGGGGTGAGTGGTACTACACGCAGAACTTCGGCAACGCCGGCACTGTCACGTCGACCGATTGGGCCAATCGCAAGGCCGTCACCGACAAGCTGCTGAGCGTCGTCCCGTCGACCCGGATGATCCAGCTCCGTACGCCGAAGTTCAAGCGCACCATGTACTCGACGACCGCCGTACAACCGGGTGCCGCCTACAACGGTTCGGCGCTGTCCCGGATCGGTCACCACAACGACTGCTTCCTCGCCAGCCCCGACGACTTCGGCACGTACGAGAACCCGTCCGTCGAGTACCCGTACCTGCAGGCCGATACGTCGTACGTCCCGATGGGCGGCGAGACCTGCGGCTCGAACCCGCCGCGTTCCAGCTGCCCGACCGCGACCGGCGAGCTCGCGCAGTTCCACTGGTCGTTCATCAACACCGACTACGAGCCGACCGTCCTCAACTCGTGGAACAGCGGCGGCTGCCTCGCCGACATCAGCAAGAACCTCGGCTACCGCTTCCGCCTCGAATCCGGCACCTACCCGGCGACAGCCTCCGCCGGCGGCAGCCTGCCGATCTCGTTCACTGTCCACAACGACGGCTACGCGACGCCCTTCAACCCCCGCAGCCTCGAGCTGGTACTGCGGAATACGTCGAGCGGCTCCACCTACAAACTCGCGATGAGCTCCGACCCGCGCCGCTGGACGGCTGGTACGTCGACCACTGTCTCGCAGACGCTCACGCTGCCCACGAATCTTCCGGCAGGTTCGTACTCCCTGCTGCTGAACCTGCCGGATCCGCTCCTGTCCACTCGCCCCGAGTACTCCATCCACCTCGCCAACCAGGGCACCTGGGACGCAGGCACCGGGATGAACTCGCTCCTGCACACGCTCACCGTCAGCTAGTCCGAGGAGACACCAGCATGAGACGGCTTGCCGCAAGCCTCGCGGTGGTCGGGTTGTTGCTACCGACCCAGACCGCCATGGCACACCACGCTCCGCCGAGTACCACCGTCACCTACACCACCTCCGACGAAGTGATCTCGAACCAGGAGCGCGGTTTCTACCACCACGCCGAGACGCACTACTACGCCGACAACTCCGGCTACGTCCCGCTCGACGTCACCAAGCTGCGCAACTTCCGCACCCAGGAACACATCACGCAGATCCTTCGGCTGTTCTACCTGGAGAAGTTCTCCAAGCAGGACGTGATCGACCAGCACTACCTCGACCTGATGCAGGCCGACTTCAACACGGCGCGGGCGGCCGGCGTGAAGATGATCGTCCGGTTCGCCTACGCATTGCCCGGTGACGGCTGGCCGCCGCCGACGCCGTACGGCGATGCGCCGGTCGCCCGGGTCGTCAAGCAGATCAAGCAACTGACGCCGATCCTGCGGAAGAACGCCGACATGATCGCGGTCGTCCAGTCCGGCTTCGTCGGGCTCTGGGGTGAGGGCTACTACACCGACTACTTCTCGAACCCGGCTGACCCGAGCCAGGTCTCCGATCAGAACTGGGCCGATCGCAAGGCCGTCATCGACGCGCTGCTCCAGGCGTTGCCGAAGGACAAGATGGTCCAGGTGCGGACGCCGTACATGAAGCAACGGATGTACGGCGTGCCGACGGGTACCGCGGGCGGGCTGACCGCGCAGCAGGCCTACAACGGGTCCGCGGTCGCGCGGATCGGGCAGCACAACGACTGCTTCCTGGCCAGCCCGGACGACTTCGGGACGTACCTGAGCGACCCGATTCAGCTCGACAAGGATTTCGTTGCCCAGGACACCAACTACGTGCCGGAGGGCGGCGAGACCTGTGGCGTGGACGCGCCGCGCTCGGAGTGGCCGTCCGCGTCGGCCGAGATGGCCGCGCTGCACTTCTCGTTCCTGAACATCGAGTACCACCCGGACGTGCTGGCCAGTTGGGGCGACAACATCAACATCGCGAAGCAGAAGCTCGGCTACCGGTTCGCAATGACCCAGAGCACAGTGAGCCAGTCGCACGGCAAGGTCGACGTCGGCGTGAAGATCCGGAACGACGGCTGGGCGGCGCCGTACAACCCACGCCAGGTGCAGCTGGTGTTCCAGAACTCCAAGCACACCTACCGCGTCAACGTGCCGGCCGATCCGCGCCGCTGGGGCGCCGGCCAGACCGTAAGCCTGAACTGGAGCGTCAAGCTACCCGCAGGCAAGTACAAGGTCCTACTCAACATCGCAGACCCCAAGCTCCAGTCCCAGTCCCACCTACCAGGCTCCACCGAAACCTACAACGCCGTCTACGCAGTACAACTCGCAAACAACGGCACCTGGCAACCAACCACCGGCTACAACGATCTACAGCAAACGGTGACTATCGGATAGGCGCCAGCAGCGCCGCTTTCGTGGGTATACCCATCAGAGCGGGGGTTGGCCAACCGGATTCCGGTTGGCCAACCCTCAGGCCGGCTGGCTTACCCACCAAACGGGCGCGCTGTCAGTTCGCGTCGCGGGGGGCGGGTTGGGGTTGGGCGGCTGTGGCCGCGCGGGCCTCGCGGGGGATGCCGGCGGCGGCGTAGGCGTCTGCTTCGTCGAGGGATTCGTGGAGGAGGAGTTGTTCGGCGATGGAGTCGAGGCGGGGGCGGTTGTCACGGAGGAGGCGGCGGGCCTCGGCGTAGCACTGTTCGATCAGGCTGCGGACCTCTGCGTCGACGGTGTTGAGGAGTTCGTCGGACACGCCCGCCGTCCGGGCGTCGCCCTCGGACGGGAGGATGGAGACCGGGCCGATCGCGTCGGACATGCCCCACCGCCCGACCATCGAGCGGGCGATCCGGGTCGCCGTCTCCAGGTCGCTCTCGGCGCCCGTGGTCACGACGCCGAGCACCTCCTTCTCGGCCGCCATCCCGCCGAGTGCGCCGATGATCCGGCCGCGGAGGTACTCCACGTCGTACCCGTAGCGGTCGGCATCCGGCGTCGACAGCGTCACGCCCAGCGCACGGCCGCGCGGGATGATCGACACCTTGCGAACCGGGTCCGCGCCCTTCTGGATCATGCCGAGCAGCGCGTGCCCGCCTTCGTGGTACGCCGTACGCCGGCGCTCCTCCTCCGGCATGACCACATTCCGCGCCGCACCGAGCTGAATCTTCTCGAGCGCATCGGTGAGATCGCGCTGGGTGATCTGCGACTCGCCCTGCCGCGCCGCTGCGAGCGCTGCCTCGTTCAGCAGGTTCGCAAGATCGGCTCCCGTCATGCCCGGTGTGGACTTGGACAGCGCGTTCAGGTCGGCGTCCGGCGCGAGCGGCTTGCCGCGGGCATGCACCTTGAGGATCGCTTCGCGGCCCGGCTGGTCCGGCGCGTTCACGGTGATCGTCCGGTCGAACCGCCCGGGCCGCAGCAGCGCGGGGTCGAGGACGTCGGCGCGGTTCGTGGCCGCCAACGTGACCACGCCTTCGGTGCCGGAGAAGCCGTCCATCTCGGTGAGGATCTGGTTCAGCGTCTGCTCGCCCTCGTCGTGCCCGCCGATCGAACGGGCACCGCCGCGAGCACGGCCGATGGTGTCGATCTCGTCGATGAAGATGATCGCCGGCGCCACCTTGCGCGCCTCACCGAACAGCTCCCGGACCCGGCTCGCGCCGACACCCACGATCATCTCGATGAACTCCGAAGCGCTCGCGGAGAAGAACGGTACGCCGGCCTCCCCCGCGGTCGCGCGGGCGAGCAGCGTCTTACCGGTACCGGGCGCGCCCTCGAGCAGCACGCCCTTCGGCGCCCGCGCGCCGAGTCGCCGGTACTTGTCCGGATCCTTGAGGTAGTCGACGACCTCCTCGATCTCGGCCTCGACCTCGTCGATCCCCGCCACGTCGGCGAACGTCACCCGCACCGTGCTCGGATCGACCGGCTTCTTCTGCTGGCCGCCACCGCCGAACAGCCCACCGACGCCGCCGAGCCCGCCCGCTGCGCGCTGCCGGCGGAAAAGCCACCAGTAGAACGCCGCGATCAGGATGAACGGGCCGAGCGAGATCAGCAGGTTCACCAGCACGCCACGCTGCGCGACCACCGGCGTCGCCCGGACGGTGGCGCCGCCCTTCTGCAGGTCGGCGTACAGGTTGTCGTTCGCGAACGTCGGCCGCTCGGTGGTGAACTTCGTGAAGTTCTGGTCGGTCTTGCCCGGCACCGGCGCGGCGTTCTTCAGCCGGCCTTGGATGGTGTCGCCGCGGGCGAAAACCTCGGCGACGTTCTGCTTCTGCACCTGCGCGGTGAAGTCGGTGTACGCGATGGTCTGCTCGCCGCCGGCCAACTGGTCCTGCATCGTCGTGAGCAGGAACAGCACGAGGTACCCGCCGACGATCCACGCGGCCCACTTCCACCACTTCGGGCGGCGCGGCTTGTCGCTGTCACCGTGACCGGGCGGCAGTCCCTCGGTCCGCCACGGCTTGTGCGGAGGCCGCTGCGACCCGTCGCCGCGATCGCCCTGACCAGGCCCTTGAGCAGAGCCCGGCCCTGGGCCTTGGCCGGAGTCCCGACCGTTGCCCTGGCCGCGGTCGGCCGTGGACTGGTCCTGCGGCGGCGGCTGATCCTTGTCGCTCATGAAGCCAACATAGGACCTGAACCGTCCCGGAAACAGCAACGACTCCGGCGTCGTACCCTGGCGCATGGCAAGACCTCTCGTCCTCGACTGCGATCCCGGCCACGACGACGCGATGGCGATCCTCCTCGCGGTCGCCGATCCGGCCGTCGACCTGCTCGCAGTGACGACCGTGGCCGGTAACCAGACCGTCGACAAATGCACGGTGAACGCGCGCCGGGTGCTGTCGCTCGCCGGCGTGTCCGACGTCCCGGTCGCGCGTGGTGCGGATCGGCCGCTGGTACGGCGATTGCGCATCGCGGACGACGTCCACGGCACGACCGGTCTCGACGGACCGCTCTTCGACGACGAGCCGTCGGTGCAGGAGTCGCCGTACTCCGCGCAGGAGCTGCTGGTCGACGTACTGCGGACGACGCCGGCGACGATCGTGGCGACCGGGGCGCTGACGAACATCGCGCGGCTGCTGTCGGACGAGCCGGGTCTGGCGGCGAACATCACCGAGATCGTCTGGATGGGCGGATCGACCGACCGCGGCAACATCGCACCCCTCGCCGAGGCCAACGCGTACGTCGACCCCGAGGCGGCGCAGCTCGTCGTACGGTCCGGGGTGCCGTTCACGATGTGCGGGCTGAATGTGACGCATCAGGCGCTGGTGACGGCCGACGTACTCGCGCGCTTCGAACAGCTCGGGACGCCCTTGGCGCAGGTGTGCATGGAGTGGATGACGTTCTTCGCGTCGACGTACCGGGAGCTGTTCGGCTTCGAGTCACCACCGCTCCACGATCCGGTTGCGGTCGCGCGCGTGATCGACCCGGCCATCGTCGGCTGCGTCGACGCAAACCTTGTCATCGAGACCCAAGGCGAGTGGACCGCTGGCGCAACCGTCGTCGACCTCGACGGCTACACCGGCCGCCCACCCAACGCGCAGATCGCAGTAACGCTCGACCAAGCCGCCTTCTGGGACCGGATCGTCGCCGCCGTGTCTGCCCTCAGCTGACTCGTCTGCTGACAGCGGAAGACCCTTCTCCCCGGCAGACGTCTGTCGCAGGGTGGACAGGACGACGCAACCAGGAGGAAGCATGCACCTCGAGAAACCAGCCGCGACCTGGCCACCGGGCCCGGAGATCCCGAAGCCGGGGGTGCCTCCGCAGCCTGGAGTCGCGCCGCAGCCGATCCTGCCCTCTTGGTACGAGCCGATGTCGATCAGTCTCGAGCGGGAGCTTGCTGATCGGCTGCTGGCGGAGCGGACGATCCTGGTCGACGGACGGCTGGACGACGCGTTGGCCAGTCACGTGGCGGCGCAGCTGCTGCTACTTGATGCTCGCAGCAACGAACCGATCATCCTGCACTTGTCCTCGACGGACTCCGAGCTGGATGCCGCGCTCGCCCTGACAGCCGCGATCGACCTGATCAGCGCGCCGGTTCACGTCGTTGCCCGTGGCACCGTTCGCGGTCCCGCGATCGCCGTGCTCGCCGCCGCTGCGCAGCGCGAGGCCCACCGCCACACGGTGTTCGTCCTGTCGACGCCCAAGGTCACAGCCGACGGCACGGCCGACCAGCTCGCGTCGTTCGCCGGCGAGCACGCGCGGCAACTCGGCCGCCTCCGGGACCTGATTGCCGACGCAACCGGCCGCTCACCCGACGAGGTGACGAACGACCTCGACCCGGGCCGCGTCCTCACCGCCGACGAAGCGAAGGACTACGGCCTGATCACCCAGCTGCTGTGATCGTCAGCACGAGGCGGCCGTCGGTTTCGCCGGCCGCCTGACGTTTCCACGCGCTCGCGACCTCGTCGAGCGTCACCGTCTCGTGCGCGACCGCGATGGCCCCGAAAGCCGCGTGGTGGAGTACGGCGGTCAACGCCTCCCGCCGCTGGTCCGCCGTCAACGCGTTGTTCGTGTACCCGAGCACGCTCGCCGTCCGGCCCCGCAGTACGGCCGACGAGAACACCGCCTCATCTCCCGACGATCCGCCGAGGTTGACGAGTCGGCCGCCCGGCGCGAGCACCCGCGCCGCGGCCGTCGCGGCAGTGCCGAAGACCGAGTCGATCACCACGTCGTACGACGGGGCACCGAGCCGGCTCGTCAGCTCGTCGACATCGGTGCTCGCGGCAACCACCTCGTCGGCACCGGCAGCGAGCGCCCGCTGTTTCGACGCGTCCGACCGGGCGACGGCGACGACGCGCGACGCACCGAGCACCCGGGCCGCACCGATCGCGACCTGACCCACGGCACCACCACCGCCGAGCACGAGCACCTGCTCCCCCGGCTGTAGCTGAGCTCGCCAGGTCAACGTCATCCACCCGGCCACCCCGGACAGCCCGATCGCCGCCACTGCCGCATCCGCGACCGGTGTCTCCAATGCAATCAGGTCCGCATCGGGTACGGCGGCTCGCTCCGCGAAGCTCCCGTCCCCCGCGGCCATCCCGGCCGAGGTCGCGAAGAACACCCGCGTCCCTAGCGCTAGCACGGAGGACTGCTCGACCACCCCGACGCCTTGCACACCCGGCACGTACGGCAACGCCGGCGGGCCGAAGTACGACGTACCGGAAGCGCACAACAGGTCCAGCGGAACGACCGGAGCGGCCGTCACGCGCACGATCGACACGCCCTCCCCGGCGACGGGATCCGGGTGCTCGACGTGCTTCGGCGGTTCGCCGTGAGTGTGCAGTACTGCGGCTCGCACGCGTCCTCCTCAGGTAGCGATGTCGGGATACGGCAACGAGTGCTGCTGCAGCGCCCGCCCGTACGCCTTCTGGTACTCGAGCGGCCCATGATCCCGCTCGAACATCGCGATGAACAACGTCAGCGTCAGGAACGGATGCGCGCCCAGCCCGAACAGTGCCACATGATCGTGCTCGCGCAACGCACGCCGCTCCTCGTCGGTGAATTCGAGCCAGGTCGACTTCTCCGCCACCGGACAGTTCAGCAGCTGGTTCGCCATCTCCTGCTCCCACCAGCTCACTGTCCCGGCGGCGTCCCCGCGGTACCGCTCGACCAGGTCAGGATCCCGGTCGACGGTGTAGAGGAACTTGTTCAGCAAGTACTTGCTCATGCCGGCACTCCGTTCGGGTACCAGGTGAAGTACGCCTCCATCGTGTGGAACAGGTCGAGTGAATCGACGTGATCCGCCTTCGCACCCGCACCCGCGACGCCCATCATCAGCATGAAGTCCATGAACCCGTGCGTCGCGTTGCCCGGCTGATGCAGGCTGTCCAGCGTGACCTCGGACATGCACCCGTCGAGATCACCGCTCGCGATCCAGTCCACTGCCTTGCGGTCGAACTCCGGATCGGGCCCGTGCTCGCCGAACTGCCGCGGCCCGCCGAGCTCCAGCGACAGGTGTCCGGTGCCGATGATCGCCACCCGCTTGTCGATCGGCCACGACTCGACCAGCTGCCGGATCGTCCGGCCCAGCTCGACGAACCGGCCGGGGCGGGGCAGCGGCGGAGCGAAGATGTTCGTGTAGATCGGCACGATCGGCAGGTCCGCGTCCGGGCGCAGCGTGATGATCGGGCAGGTGATGCTGTGGTCGATCCGCAGTTCGTTGCTGAAGGCAAGATCGAAGCCGGCGTCCAGGCCGTTGCGCAGGATGTGTGACGCCAGCTGCTCGTCCCCGGCCAGTCGCATCCGCGGCAGCCCGAACTCCCGCTCCTCGTTGTACCAGTTCGCGTCGAAGTACGGCGCTTTGCCGACCAGGAACTGGGGCATGTTGTCGAGCCACAGCTGGTGGAAGTGATCGCTGCCGACCATCACCAGGATGTCCGGCCGGGCCTTCGTCAGCGTCTCGCGAAACGCCTCGATCTTCGCCACCCACTCGTCGGCGAACGGCGGCCGGTCCGCGCCCGTCGCGGTGCTGGCCCGGTAGTAGAACGGATGATGCGTGGAGGCGATCACGGCGGCGACAGTGGCCATACGATGCTCCTTCAGGATTCCGGATCGACGTACACAGCGTTGCGGTCGACGGTGGAGTAGATATCCATCCCGATCGGCCGGCGACGCTCCTCGGCAAGCTGGCCGAGCAGCCCGGCAGCCCTTGCCAGCAAGGCGAATCCGCGCAGCAGCTCGACCGGCAATCCGAGGTCGGCGAGCGCCGCACCGCAGACTCCGGCCCCGTTCAAGGGCAGCTTGCGGCCGAGTACCTGCTCATGGACGCGGCCGATCGCCTGGAAGAGTTTGAGGTGCGGACCTTCGAGGCCTTCTTCGCGGGCGAGGTCGATCAGCACCGGCGTCCGCGGGTCCTGGACCTTGTGGACCGGATGTCCCAGGCCGGGGATGAAGGTTCCGTTGGCCCTGGACTGTTTGACGAGCTCCAGCGCGAGCTCGTCCCAGCCGGTCTCGTCTGTCGGCGGCTCGCCGCCGGCCAGCGCTTGGTGGAGGAACATCCCGCAGTCCTCGGTCACCCCGAGGAAGCGGGATCCACCACCGAGCAGACCGGCGGCGAGCGCCCCCTGCAGGGAATCCGGTGCGGACAGGTAGGTGACCCGCGCGGCGATCGCGGTCGGCGTGAACCCGTGGTCGGCCAGCGCGACCAGGACCGCCTCGAACACGCGAGTCTCCGACGGTGTCGGCCGGCGCAGTGTGACCAGCCAGAACGCCAGCTCGCCGAACCCCACCTTGCCCATCAGATCCGCGGTGAGATCCTGCCCGAGCAGGCGGATCTCATCAGCGGTCGACGTACCGAGCGAGGTCGGGAACGCCGGCGGTGCCGCGTGTTCGTCGCTCATCTCTCGCCCTCCAGCCATTTCCTCAGCTCGGCGCCGTGTTCGTCCAGCGACGGCGGCGGGAGCCGGTACGACGCGGCGTCGCTGGTGTCGCTGGTGAACGTGATCGGATTGCGGACCCCGGGGATCCCGCCGATCGTGACCACCGGATCCAGCCCGAGGTCCTCGGCGAACGCGATGCCGCCGTCGACGGTGTTGATCGGCCCGCACGGCACCCCGGCCGCGATGATGTCCCGGAACCACTCCAGCTTGGTTCTGGTCGACAATCGTTCGATCAGCAACGGCCGCAGTTCCTCGCGGTTCGCGGTCCGCTTCTCGTTCCGGTCGAACCGCGGATCGTCGGCCAGCTCCGGTACGCCGAGAACCTCGACCAGCTTGCGGAACTGCCCGTTGTTCCCGGCCGTGATGATCAGCTCCCCGTCCGCACACGGCAGCGGCTCGTACGGGAACAGGCTCGGATGGCTGTTCCCCATCCGCAGCGGTACGACGCCACCCGCGACGTACGCGCTCGACTGGTTCACCAGGCCGGACAGCGCAGACGACATCAGGTTGACCTCGACGTGCTCGCCGCGACCGGTCTCGTGGCGCGCATTGAGCGCGGCCAGCACGCCGATCGTGGCATGCAGCCCGGCCATCACGTCGAAGACCGAGATACCGGCCCGGAACGGCTCGCCCTTCGGGTCGCCAGTCAGGCTCATCAATCCGGAGATCGCCTGCACGATCAGGTCGTACCCGGGCAACGCGGCGCCCTTCGGCCCCGATCCGAACCCGCTGATCGAGGCGTAGATCAGCTTGGGGTTGCCCTTGGCAACAGTTTCGTAGTCCAGCCCGAACCGGGCCAGTCCACCCGGCCGGAAGTTCTCGACCAGCACGTCCGCGCGCCGCGCCAGCTCGTGCGCGGCCGCGAGGTCCTCGGCGTCCTTCAGGTCGAGCGCGATCGACCGCTTGTTCCGGTTCACCGCGAGGTAGTACGTCGAGATGCCGTCGCGGACCGGTGGTTGCCAGGACCGGGTGTCGTCACCGCCGGGCGCCTCGACCTTGACCACGTCTGCCCCGAGGTCGGCGAGCAGCATGGTCGCGTACGGGCCGGCCAGGATCCGGGAGAAGTCGGCCACCAGCAGTCCCGAGAGCGGACCCGTCACGCGACCTCCCAGCAAGATTCGCGGACAGCTGTCCGCGCGGCTAGATCGCTTCAGTCTCAGCCGCTCGGCGTTCGGCTGTCAACCACCCTCTCAACCACCCACCCGAACCCTTGACACCCCGGCACCGGCGCTCAGATAGTGAGTCTCATCGCCCCGATGACCGCCATACGGACGTATGTCCGGATACTTGCTGGAGGGGAATCATGACCACTGCCGAGACGCCGCTGGCGGGCCGGCCGATCCTGCTGCGCGGCGGGACCGTGCTGACCATGGACGACCAGCACACGATTGTCGACAACGGTGATGTTCTGATTGTTGACAATCAGATTGCTGCCGTCGGCCAGGCGCTCGAAGTCCCCGAGAACACCCAGGTGATCGACGCGACCGGCGGCATCGTGATGCCGGGCATGATCGACACCCATCGGCACATGTGGCAGACCGCGATGCGCGCGTACGGCGCCGACTGGACGCTGACGCAGTACTTCGTCTGGTACTACCTCGAGCACGGGAAGACGTTCCGGCCCGAGGACATCCATGCCGGCAACCTGACTTCGGCCTGGGAGTCGCTCGAGGCCGGTGTCACCACGACCGTCGACTGGTCACACGGCCTGCAGAGCGTCGACCACGCCGAGGCGGCCGCGGACGCGCTGCGCGCCGTACCCGGGCGGTTTGTTCTTGCCTACGGCAACATTCAGGCCGGACCGTGGGAGTGGACCGCGGACCCGGCGGTGCGTTCGTTCCTGGAGCGGATGCGCGACGACTCGAAGCTCGGGCTGCAGCTGGCCTTCGACGTGACCGGCGACCCGGCCTTCCCGGAGAAGGCAGCCTTCGAGGTGGCCCGGGAGCTCGGGCTCGGCGTGACCACGCACGCGGGCGTGTGGGGTGCGACCAACGACAACGGCATCAAGCTGATGCACGAGAACGAGTTCATGACGCCGCAGAACATCTACGTCCACGCGGCCACCCTCACCACCGACTCGTACCAGCGGATCGCCGCGACCGGCGGCTCGATCTCGGTCTCCACCGAGTCCGAGCAGAGCGCCGGCCAGGGCTACCCGCCCACCTGGCAGGTACGCCGGCACAACATCCCGGTATCGCTGTCGATGGACACGAGCGTCTGGTGGAGCGGCGACCTGTTCAGCTCGATGCGGACCACGCTCGGCGCCGATCGGGCCCGCGAACATCTCGAGGCGCACATGAAGGGCGCCACCGTGACCCACAGCCATCTGCGCGCCGAGCATGTCGTCGACTGGGCGACCCGCGGCGGTGCGAAGGCCCTCGGCCGCGACGACCTCGGCAGCCTCGAACCAGGCAAGACGGCCGACGTCATCCTGATCAAGAACGACTCGTCCCCGGTCTCGTTCCCGCTGATCAACCCGTACGGCCAGGTGGCGTTCCAGTCCCAGCGCGGCGACGTACACACCGTGATCGTCGACGGCCTCGTCGTGAAGCACGACCATCAACTCGTCGGCTGCGACCTCACCGCCGTACGCCGGGAGGTCGAGTCCACCGTCGACTACCTGCGTTCGACGCTCGGCGAGGAGGCGTGGCGGAGCGGGATGAACCCGGAGCTGCCGAAGGGCGAGGTGCTCGACAACCCGTACCAGTACACCGACTACAAGTCCGACTCGACGCGGGAAGCACGTGGCACCATCTTCGGTGAGCATTAGTCGATCGAGGAGGAGCAACAGATGGCAGGGCGTGGCGCAGGTCCGGATTTCGTCGAGTCGCTGGCTCGCGGGCTGGATGTGCTTGCCTGCTTCGACGCCGACCACCGGACCATGTCCCTCAGCGAGGTGGCGACCGCGGCCGGTCTGGCCCGGCCGACCGCGCGCCGCCTGCTGCTCACCCTCGAGGAGCTGGGATTCGTCCGCACCAGCGACGGCGCCTTCCAACTCACCCCGAAGGTGCTCACCCTCGGGATGGCGTACGTCGGTTCGCTCGGACTGTGGGACATCGCGAAACCGCACCTCGAGTCACTCGTCGGCCGGACCGGTGAGTCGTCGTCGATGGCACAGCTCGACGGCTCGGACATCGTGTACGTCGCTCGCGTATCGGTGCCAAAACTGATCGCGCTGCGGGTAGACATCGGGACCAGGTTCCCGGCCGCTCAGACCTCTCAAGGCAAGGTGCTGCTCTCAGCGCTCTCCCCCGCCGAGCTGGCCGACGTACTCGCGTTGCCCAGCCGCGCCGGCCTCCCGCCGTACATCGGTCGGACGGCTGACCAGTTGCGCGACGAGCTCACCGAGATCCGCGCCCGCGGATGGGCGCTGGCCGACGAGGAGCTCGCGCCGGGCGTTCGCTCGGTCGCGGTGCCGGTCCGCGACGGAACCGGCACGGTCCGGGCCGCAATGAACGTGACCGTCCATGCCGCCGAGACCACGGTCGACACGCTGTTGCACGACCATCTGCCGCAGCTGCTGCGTACTGCGGGCGACGTCAGTGCGGAGTGGGCCCTGTGGCAATCTCGGCCCCACGTGGAGATCGAGCAACGACACGAGACGACTGCCTGAATGCTGCTTGAATTACAGCATGACCGTTCTCGACTCCCCCATCCCCCGCTTCCATCTCGCAATGCCGGTCGACGACCTCGACACGGCGCGGCACTTCTACGGCGAGGTCCTCGGCCTCGAGCAGGGCCGCAGCTCCGAGACCTGGATCGACTGGAACCTGCGCGGCCACCAGTTCGTCACCCACGTCGCCCCGGAGCGGCAGCAGCGGATCCACAACCCGGTCGACGGTCACGACGTACCCGTGCCGCACTTCGGGCTGATCCTGACCGTCGATCAGTTCCAGACCTTCGCGGAGCGATTGAAGGCGGCCGGCACCGAGTTCGTGATCGAGCCGTATGTGCGGTTCCAGGGTCAGACCGGCGAGCAGTGGACGATGTTCTTCCTCGACCCGGCCGGGAATGCCCTTGAATTCAAGGCGTTCGCGGACGACTCGCAGGTGTTTATGGCGTGATCCAGCCGGTGAGGATCGTGGTCCCCGACGTGGTCGTGCATACCAAACGGTATGGTACGTTCGGCGGCGGGTGGAGGACGAAGAAGCCGAGGTCGTCGATGTCCGTCGTGGCCAGCTTGCCGCTCTCACCGCGGGCACTGACCGCTCCGGCTTCGGGCGGATCCAACTGACCGAGGACGGCGTCGGGTGTCAGCTCGAGCTCGACCGTCCAGCCGTCCGAGGCGAAGGTGAGCGACCGCAGGATCGCGCTCTCGGACCGGATCGCCAGCGCATCCAGTGAATCCCAGGCCGAGTCGTAGGTGAGCGCCGCCAGTTCGGCGTCGATGGTCCGCCACGCGAACGCGGCCTTACCGGCGTCGACGAACGCGGCCGGCACCTCGTCGGAAGACGCCAGCGCGTCCCGCAGGGCATCAATCAACTTCTCGTCGTCGTTCCAGTCCGGATTCATCACGGTTCTCACCCCCTCGTCCCTTGATCAAAATCGGGTCCGTCCGCCGCCAGCAACACCAGCGCGGGCGTTTGCCGCAGCTTGGTCAGGCAGCGGGCCCGGTTCGGCCCGATGCTGCCGATCGGCACCTGCAGTCGCCGGCTGATCTCGCCGTACGGCGCCGGCGGATCCTGGATCAGCAAGGCCAGCAAGAGCTGGCATTGTCGCGACAACTCCGCGAACGCGGTCCGCAGGATCGTCCGGCGTTCGTGCCGCAGCACTTCCTCTTCGGCGATCGCCTGCTCGGGTACGTCGGGCGACTCCGCCAGGTCGACCGGCTCGACCCGGCTGGTCGATCGGATCAACCGAAAGCATTCCCGCTGCGTCGTCGTCGCGATCCAGCCCGGCAACGCCGCCGGCTCGCGCAGGCCGGGCAGATGCTCGACCAACCGCAACCAGACGCTCTGCCCGACATCGTCGATATCAGGCTGCGCCAATCGATACCGTCGGCACACTGAGAAGACCAGTGGGGCGTACCGCTCCACCAGCTCGTCCCAGGCATTCTTCTCGCCGTCCCTGGCCCGGGTGACCAGGTCGACGACTGTCGGGTCGTCCCGCATGCCGCCCCCCTTCTCTCACCGGACCCCTTCACTAGTACAGAGTCGGTCCGGACCACTGCTGATACATCCGGTCGCTAGGCGCCGAGCGCGACAAAGGATCGCGCTGCGGCGATCGTCACGGGATCGCCGCGGGCCTCGGTCTGTGCGCCGGCGAACGCGGTCGCCAGCGACTGACCGGACTGCAGGTTGTCGTGCAACGCGAGCATCAGCGGCGCGGTGGCCGGATCGTTCACCGGTACGACGCTCGCGAGGATCCCCGCCGCACCCAACGGAATCAGACTGCTGCTCAACCCCAACAGCTCATCCGCACCGACGGGCTTCGCCAGCCCGGAGTCGCAACTCGACAACACCATCCGGTACGGCGCTCTGCGCAGCCGCTCGAAGTCGTATACGGTCAGCGGCCCGTCGTCGAGCCGCAACGACGAGAACAGCGGGCTGTCCGCGCGGAACGTCCCGTGCGCCGCGATGTGCGCGATCCACGCGCCGTCGAGCTCACGCAGTACCTTCTCCGCGGTCGCGTCGCCGTCGGCCAGCACGGTCGCGTCCGGGTACTTCTCGGCCAACCGCATGACCTCCGCCCGGCCAGCCGACAACCCTGGCCCGAGCACCAGCACCACCCGTCGATCAGCCGGCGGCCGCAACCGCCGCGCCCTCAGCCAGGTAGCCGCCGACGGCACCACGTTCACCGGCCGCTCAGCCAACGCCGGCACCAGCCCCCAAGGCAACGCCTGCAACCGACCCGGCGGCACCATCACGACCGCCCGATCCCCCAGCAGCTCCTGCGCACTCCCGAGAATCGCATCCCCAAGCCGCTGCCCCAGCACGTCGAGCGAAGGCCCCCGATACTCCCGCCCCCGCGCACCACCCGCAGCGCCTGTCTGCGGGCGCGCTGATGGGCGGGCATGGGCGAGCCAGCGTAAGCGGAAGCGAGAGCGTTCGACCTCGACTGCGGCAGCAGCGAGCGGGCCGACCTCGTGGCGGGTGATGCGCCCGTCCTGCACCACCACCGCGTGCAGGACGCCATCGACCTCGATCAACTCGACGAGCGCCGTCTCGCCCAAGGCATCAACCAGCGCATCAACGTCGAACCGCGACGCCGCACCGCCCAACGTCCCGCCCTGCGCCCGCAACGCCCGATCCCGAACAGCCTTCTCCAGCCGCCGGCGTTCCTTCTCCAACGAAGGATCAGTCGACGCATCCGATCGCCGTACGACGTCGCGCAAAGCTGCCAGGTCAGCGCCCAACTGCTCGTCATCCGACGGCCGAACCGGCGGAACCCCCAACGCCGTCGCCCGCCACCGCTCTCCCCAGACCAGCAAGCGCCGCGGATCATCCCGCCGCAACGCGTCCCGCAGCGCCAACTCCGCCAGCTCCGCACCCTGACCGGTCGCCAACGCCCGCAACTCAGTCGCCCCCATCGTCAGCCGATGCTCGTCCAACGCATCGAGCCCGCGACCGCACGCCGACAACATCCCGCGCACATCGTCTCGAGCCTCGGCCCGCAACGCCTTCCCCAGCCACGCGGCGCTCCGAGCCATCGGCGGCGTGTCCTTGCTGTGCTGACCGGCCAGCTCCAGCTCACGATCCGCAGTACGCGACCGCCCGCCGGCCAACGCGAGCCGACCGGCCAGCAGATGCGCCGCCGACGCGTCGGACGCACCCAACGCGTCGAGTCGCCGAGCGGCCGCACTGACTCGGCGCAACAACGACTCGCCACGCTCGCCGGCCTGATAGCGAGCCTCCAACTGCACCATCGAAGACCGCACCGACCACCACTCCCGGCGCTGCGCGGAGAACAACCGCCGCGCCCGATCCGCCCGGTCCTGCGCGGCCTGCGGATCACCCGCCGCGAGCGCCGCCGTCGCCGCCGCGAACCACAGCTCGCCCCGCTTGGTCGCCGTACCGCCCTCTGCTTCCATCTGGGCGATCGCCTGATCCATCTCGGCCAGCGCCTCCGCGCTCAGCCCGGCAGCGAGCAGTACGCCGCAGCGGTCGATCGCGAGGTCCGGCCAGACGACACCGACCGCCGCGAACCGTCGTCCCGCTTCGTCGAGGTAGCGCAGCGCCGACGGCAGATCGCCGCGCGAGTACGCGACCAATCCGCGATTCTGCCGCGCTTCGGCGTACTCGAACTCCTGACCGGTCGCTGCGTACAACTTCTCGGCGACCGCGAAATCCGCGTCCGCCCGCTTCGTGCCACCCAACGCGAGCTGGATGAAACCGCGATAGTTCCGCGACCGCGCCTCCCAGACCTGATCGCCCGAACGCCGCAACCGCTCGATCGCCAGCCGCAGATCGTCCAGCGCTTCGCGATGCCGCCCGAGCACCAGCAGTACGTCGGCACGCCGCACCAGCACTCGCCCCGTCAGCGCACCGCGACTCAGCTCGACCGCACGATCGAGCCGCGCCAATCCCTCGCGACTCCGGCCCGCCCGACCGAGCGTTGCGCCCAATGTGGCAAGGACATCCGCTTCACGCTCCGAACGCCCTGACTGCTCGGCGAGCCGCAGCGCCGTACGCAACTCGCGGACCGCCGCCGGGATGTCGCCGAGCTGCCGCAGACTGATGCCCCAGGCCTGATGCGCGAACGAGGCCTCGATCGCGAGCGGATCACTCGCCAGCAGGCTGCGGGCGGACGCGATCGCGTCGTGCGGGCGCGACAACGCGAGCGGCAGCAGATTTTCTGCTGCCTCGGCACTCCCCCCGGCCGTCGGCATTCTGAAATGATAACGGCCGTTGCATTCATCGAGGGGGGAAGGAAGTAAATGGCGGATCAAACGAGCGACCGAAAATACATCGCTCAGATCGAACTGATTCTGGCCGCGTTCGGACGCGAGGTCGAGGTCCATCCCGAGGATTGGCAGAAGCGGCCGGAGGGCGCCGACTATCTGTACCGCACGGGAGTCGTCCTGGTCCGGGACGAGGACGTCACCCGGGTGATCGAGCTCTTCCAGGGCGGCCGCCCGGCCGAGGGTGGGATCGGCGGCGTGACCCGGTTGCTGCTGCCGGAGAAGGTGCCGGGCGACGCGCCGGAGGATCGCTCTGTCACCCAGCGGTTCCTGATGTACGCCGACCTGCGGCTCGGACGCGGCGTGGTGACGCCCGAGCACTTGTTCTATGTAACGCCCAGCGTCAGCCCGTGTCCGGCGACCGAGCCGGAGGAGGTGCCGCCCGGGATCCCGCCGGACCCGGTGCTGCCGACTCCGTTCCTGCCCGCGGGCGCCGCGGACGGCCGGGGCGTGAAGGTCGTCGTACTGGATGTCGGCTGGTCGGATGCGCCGGCGGCGTACTGGCTGAACGGTGTGACCGGTGACCCGGAGAACGCGTTCGACGGTTCGGGCCGGATCCGGCCGTACGCCGGCCACGGCACGTTCATCGCCGGGGTCATGCGGGCGATCGCTCGCAACGTCGAGATCGTGGTGAAGAGCTACTTCACCTCGGCCGGCGCGATGTGGGAGTTCGACCTCGCCGCGGCGCTGGACGAAGTACTGGATCTCGCGCCGGACATCATCAGTCTGTCGGCGGGCACCCGGACGCGGTTCGACCTGCCGGCGCTCGGTCTGGACGTGTTCATCCAGACCCGGCTCAACCGCGTCAACGGCCTCACGCTGGTCGCCGCGGCCGGCAACGAGTCGAGCCGGGACTACTTCTGGCCGGCGGCGTTCCCGGAGACCGTCGGCGTCGGAGCGCTCGCAGAGAACGGGCGGGACCGGGCGTCGTTCAGCAACTTCGGCGGCTGGGTCGACGTCTACGCGCCGGGCGAGAACCTGGTCAACGCGTTCCTCACCGGCGACTACGAGTGCACCGAACCGCCGAACACCGGCCAGTTGCGCTCGTTCGCCGGCATGGCGCGATGGAGCGGTACGTCGTTCGCGACGCCACTCGTCGCGGGTCTGATCGCCGGGCGGATGTCGCTCACCGGCGAGAACGCCAAGCAAGCAGCCGACGCGTTGCTCGCCTTCGCGCTGACCCAGCCGGAGCCGGGCGTCGGTCCGGTCCTGCGGGCCGGCGACGCGATCACGTCAGTCAGCTGACCTGACGCGCTGACGCGGTGCGGGACCAACCGGCCTGACCGCCGGACCTCCCGCACCACGTCAGCCACCCCCTCTGCGCGCCCCCGCGTTGTCCTCCCCCCTGCAACAACTCGAAGGCTTCCCCCCACATTGGTGCGGAGTCACCCTCGGTGCCGGTTGATACACCCGGTCATCAGGAAAGTTTCCAACGTGACAGCTACTTCGGATGCTCACAGAGGAACGGCGCACGGTTGGCGCCCGAGTGGTAGTTGTACTGCGTACCGTCGACCTCGAGGATGATCCGCCCACCCGGCACCAGCGCCTGGGTGTACATCATCCCCGGCTCCGGACAGCCGAGGCTGCCGTCCGACCAGGTGACTTCCTCCGAACTCACCACCGTCACCCGGGCCGCGTCGATACCCAGCCGCTTGGCGAGGTCGGCCTTGGCCTGCTCGACCTGCCCGCCGGCCGGCGGAGTACTGCTGCTGCTCGTGGGGCTGGGTGTCATCGAAGGAGTCCCTCCCGTTCCGGTGTCAGTTCCGGTGTTATTGCCGCAAGCAACCAAAAGGCAGCCTGTCGCGAGTACGACGCTCACTGTCCGCATCACCATCACCTCCCACAGTAGACGGCGGAACAGCTGTATTCGTTGCAGATGTATCGCACGAATGTTGTTCAGATTCTGTTTGCCACTTGTCAGCCGGCGACCTGAAGGATCGTGGAAACTCGGGAAACCGCCTGTCAAGGAGCATTGCATGTCTGTCGATCGTCGTTCCGTCCTCCGCGGAGCCGCCGTAGGTGCGGCCGGAGTCGGTTTCACCGCAGTCGGCGCCGTGCCGACGCTGGCCGAGGCTGCGCCCGCTTCGCGCAGCGGCCACACGCCGTTCCCGCAGCACCGGCCCTTCCCGCCGCTGCTCGACGACCCGAAGGGCCTGCTCGCGCTGCCGGCCGGGTTCAAGTACCGGGTCGTCACCCAGGCCGGCGAGACCAAGCTGAAGAGCGGTCAGGCGACGCCGGCCCTGCACGACGGCACCGCGGTCTTCGACGGCAGCCGGCACGGCACCTACACGCTGATCCAGAACCACGAGATCGGTGCCGCCGACCCGCTCGGCGTACCGGCGATCGAGGGCACCGTGTACGACAGCGGTGTCGGTGCGGCCGGCGGCTGCACGGTCATCTCCGTCGACGGCGACGGCAAGAACCTCGGCGAGTGGGTCGGCATCTCCGGCACGATCACCAACTGCGCCGGCGGCCCGACGCCGTGGGGCACCTGGATGACGTGCGAGGAGACCGAGAACAAGGCCAACGGCACCACCCGGCTGAAGGACCACGGCTACGTCTTCGAGGTCTGGGCCGACGGCAAGACCGCGCACCCGGTGCCGCTGAAGGCCCTCGGTCGCTACGCGCACGAGGCGCTCGCGATCGACGAGGACCGCACGCACATCTACCTGTCCGAGGACGCCTCCGGCCCCACCGGCTCGTTCTACCGCTGGTCGGCGCCGCGCGGCTACCGGCTCAGCTCGCGCAGCTGGCAGGACCTGCAGAACAAGGACTTCGGCACGCTCGAGGCGCTGGCGATCCTCGGTGACGACGGCAAGCCGATCCCGGACGTCGCGTACCTGACCTCGGCCCAGCTGCTCCGTCCGTTCCGCACCACCTGGGTGCCGGTGCCGGACCGCGACGGCGCGACGACCTCGGTCCGCAAGCAGTTCACCGACGGCCAGATCACCCGCGGCAAGAAGTTCGAGGGCGTCTACGGCACCAAGCAGGGCGTGTACGTCGTGAACTCGTACGCCGAGTCCGGCACCGCCGACCTGCCCGCCGACGCCGTACCGCACGACGGCATGGTGTGGTTCTACAACTACGACGCGAAGACCATCCAGCTGGTCACGTACTTCCCCGAGAACGCCGCCGCGAACAAGGGCCCCGAGGCGAAGTACGACGACCTGAACTTCGACAGCCCGGACAATGTCACCGTGACGCCGTGGGGCTCGCTGATCCTGGCCGAGGACGGTCAGGCCAGCAGCCACGTGCTGAGCGCGACGCCGGGCGGACCGACGTACGCGATCGCCCGGAACATGCTGAACGACTCGGAGTTCACCGGTCCGACGTTCTCCGCGGACGGCAAGGTGCTGTTCGTCAACATCCAGACGCCGGGGATCACGCTGGCCATCACCGGCCCGTGGCGCGACTACCTCGGCTGAGCCCGACTCCCCGACAAGGCAGCGAGAAGGGTCAGCGAGCGTTCGTCTGGTCCGACGCGCACCTCGTTCATCAGGTAAGAGAAGGCGGTCTCGCGGCCCGGCCATGCGCCGTGCCGCGAGCCGCCTGCTCCCGGGTGACCGAAGGCGTCGGCCGGGCCGTCGCCGGTCTGCAACTCGAACCCGGCGCCGTAGACCATCGGACTCCCCCACGTCGGCTCGATGCCACGCCGGATCTCCCGGCGACCGAGCTCGACGATCTCCGGCGAGAGAACACCGTCTCCTAAGAGGGAGTCGTAGAACTTCGCCATCCCACGCGCTGTCGCATAGCCACCGACCGCCGCAAGCCCGGCGCTGCGGTACTCGCCGCTGTTCCAGATCTTCTCCGAACCTGGAACCCACAGCGGGTTGGGCCGGTTCAACTCCGACCACGGTCCGTCGACGAGTACGCCTTCCGGAGCGACCATCGTCGCTGCTCGCCAGTGCAGCTCCTCGGGCAAACCGATCCAGACTTCGAGCTGCAGCGGTACGGCGAACTCGTCGGCGAAGAACTGCCCGACTGTGCGGCCGTCAACCCGTCGTACCAGCTCGTCGAGAAGCCAACCCCAGGTCACCGGGTGGTACATGAACGCGGTGCGCGGATCAGACGCCGGCGCCTGCGCGGCGAGGTGTGCTGCCATCGCGTCGTGGTCGAGCAGATCGGCGTACCCGGCCTCGACCCACGGCAGGCGGGCCTGGTGGGACAGCACCTCGGCGACCGTGATCCGATCCTTGCCCTCGGCACCGAACTCGGGCCAGTAGCGACTCAGCGGATCGTCGAACGACAGCTGGCCACGTTGCACCAGCAACAGGACGCACGCGCTGGTGAGGCCCTTGGTCCCCGAGAACATCAGGTGGATCGTGTCGTGATCCCACGCTCGGCCCGTTTCCGGGTCGGCGATCCCGCGCCACAGGTCGACGACCAGCTCGCCGCGGTGGTACGCCGCGAACGCTGCGCCGAGCTCGCCGCGCTCGGTGAAGTTCCGATCGAAGGCCTCGGCCACGTGCTCGAATCCTGATGCTGTCCACATGGTCTTGATAGTACCGATCGTTCTCATCTAGGTCCAGCTCGGTAGGCTGGGTTCTGGAGGTGGTTGGACGATGCCGGTCAAGGCTGGGGAACGGTTGGATCCGGAAGCGACGAAGGCCCGGATCCTGAAGGCGGCGGCGGACGTGTTCGGCCGGCGCGGGATCCACGCGACCGGGATCAACGAGATCGTCGAGGCCGCCGGCGCGTCCAAGCTGACCATCTACAAGAACTTCGGGTCGAAGGACGGCCTGGTCGAAGCAGTGCTTGCCGACCGCACCCGACGGGTCCGCGCCTGGCACAACGCAGCGGTCGAGCAGGCACCGCCCGGCCGCGACCAGATCCTCGCCGTCTTCGACCTCGTCGCAAGCTGGTACGCCGAAGCCGGGTTCCGCGGCTGCGCGATGATGAACGCCGCGACCGAGGACCGCGGTCAGGACGGCGCGCCGCGGCGACTCGCGCGAGAGCATCTCGCCTTCTACCGCGAGCTTTTCGAGCGATTGCTGACGAAGGCGGGGGCTCATGATCCATCGCGGACGGCGCGGCAGTTGGTCGTCGTACTCGAAGGCGCGACGCTGATCAGCGCGGTCGACCAGGATCCGGGGCTCGGCGCGGAGGCGCGGGTCATCGTGGAGACCCTGCTCGACTCGGCACTCTGAGAGCGACCAGGACACACGCCAGTCCGGCTCCGGCCGCGACGAGGAACGCTTGTTGATAGCCGGCCCGTTGGGCAATCAGACCACCGAGCGGGCCCGCAGCCATGACGCCGAGATCCCAGAACGACGTCATCACCCCCATCGATACGCCCGGCCGCATCCCGTCCACCCGATCCAACGTCATCGAGATACAGGCGGGATAGACCAGCGCGAGCCCTACGCCGGCAAGCGCGGTGAAGGTGATCGCCGTCGCGTCGTCCTTGGCCACGGCGAGTCCTACGAGGGCCACGATCTCGAGCGTCACGGTGGTGCACACCACGCTGCGGCCGCCGATGCGATCGACCAACGGGCTGCCGGCAAACCTCGTCACCAGAAACCCGGCCGCGAACACCGCGAGCGCGATGTTGTCGACGCCGATGTCGTCGGAACGCAATCGGAGTACCAGCAAGGCGGCCACCGTCCCGTAGCAGTAGGCAGCCAGACCAATAGTTGCTCCAGGCAACTGGACGCCGCTGGGCAACAGATCACCAAGCCAACCGATCCGCGCGCCTCCCCCCGGCCCTACCCGCCGACGACGCGGGTCGGCCGCCACGCCACCTCCACCCGGCTCGGTGCGGGTGGTCAGCACCAGCGCCGCCGACGCCAGCGACAGCCCTACGACGACCCACCACACCCGGTCGCCGACCAGCGTCGCGATCACCGGCCCCGCGGCCAGCCCGCCCCACATCGACAGACCGAACCAGCCGGCCAACCGCCCGCGTTGCGCCACCCGCGCACCCGACAGCACCCACGGCAGTGCCGCGGAGAACAGCGCCGCCTCACCCGCGCCCATCACCAGCCGCGCGACCAGCAGCAGCCCCAGGTTCGGCGCAAGCAGTTGCCCGAGGCCCCCAATCGCTGCCAGCACTCCCCCGGCCAGGACGACCGGTCGCGACCGGCCCGCATCCGCCAGCCGGCCCGCGAACGGCCGCCCGCACGCCGTCGCCAGGAACGCGATCCCGACCGCGGTCCCGCTCGCCAGCGCGCCGCCGCCGAACTTCTCCGGCACGTACGACGGCAACGCCTGCAGCGTGGCTCCGAACGCGAGGTACCCGAACAGGACCGCCACCCACAACCGCCGTACCGGAACAGTCATGGCTGAGATGGTACCGCTTGTTCTTATGTCTGTCGCGGGCGATCCAGAAGGACGACCTCACACGCATAGTGCTGCGAGGCCGTCATCTCGCCGCGGAACCAGAGCAGCGGGATGCGAGCCGGATCGCCGGGCGCGACAATTGGGCGGAGATTGTCGACAGTGGAGTTCTCGGTCACGGGCGTCCAGGTTGTCTCGCCGGCGTTCATGCGGGCGTGGAAGATCTCGTGATGCTTCAGTGCGGCGCCGTCGCGCGGGTCGATCGGCGTCGAGACGTAGAGCGAGTCGAGGTCGTACGGGTCGATCGCAACCAGGCCGGTGTAGTCGTTCTCATGCACCAGCAGACCGTGGCCCGCCTTGGCCAGTTGCCGCACCTGCCATGTACCGCCGGGCGCAAGACGTCCGTAGAAGAAGCGATGGTCCGGCACCGGATGCTGTCGCGCGAACGCATCCTCCGGCGTCTCCGGTACGTCGTGCCGAGCGAGCATCACCGCAGCGAGCGAGCCGTCATCGCCGCGGCGGATGTCGACGGTCCAGCAGTGCGTCATCGGCTCGCCGTCCCAGACCGAGTCCGCGGCGAGGACCTTGGTCAGCTCCACCTGCGACGGCGCGTCGGCGTCGAGCGCTTTGGCGTCCACCACAGTGCCGTCGGTCCGGTGCAGAGCACCGCCCTCGAGATAGCCGTGGTAGATCGAGTTGTTGTAGTCGCGCGGGTGGTGGTCGGTCGTGATGAGGTCGACGCGCGTCGGCGTCGAGACGTAGCGCGTGTAGCCGTTGACGTATCCGACCTTCGGGCGGGTGAACAGCTTGCCGGCGTACTGCCAGGTGTCACCCTCGTCGTCGGATACGAGCGCGCACGGGTCGTCGTTCACCGCACGGGCGAAGCAGTAGAGGCGGCCGTCGAGTTCATGCAGGTTCGAGTAGGTGACGCCGCGGCCGCCGGTGAACTCACTCCAGTCGAACGTCCGCTCCGGTCCCCATGTGCGCGGATCGCCCGGCTCACTGATCCGCCAGCGGGTCAGGTCGTCGGTCTTGTGCTTCGTGTACACCGCTAGCCAACGACCGTCCCGCCGCCGCCACAACGCCGGTACGTCGTGATCGTCGGCTTCGAACTGCTCGTGCAGTACGACGACCTGGGTTGCAGCGGACTGCAGATCTACGACGGTCAGCTCGACGTTGCCGGCCCGTTCGTCTCCGCCGGGACCCTCCGGCGCGGCGATCGAACCGGCGACCAGCAGGCCGCTCTCCGGATCGACCAAGGCCCGCTCGTCCTGGAACCAGCACCAAGCACCGTTGTCATTGATCACTCGAGGCGCATCCATGGTCGCCCAGTGTTCCATCGTTGCAGCGCTCAGGGTAAGCGCTTGCCAGCATTCGGTCAGAATTGTCCGACGGCCGTGCGACGATCGGGGTATGCCGATCGACCAGCACCTACTGCTCGCGTTTCTGCTGACGACGACCATCGCGATGATCACGCCCGGGCCGGACATGCTGTTCATCCTCGGGTGCGGGATGCGCAGCGGTCCGCGGGCCGGCTTGCTCGCGACGGCCGGGGTTGCGACGAGTGAGGCTGTCCATGTCGCGGTGGCGGCGGCTGGTTTGGCTGCGCTGTTCGCTGCGGTGCCGGTTGCGTTCACCGCCGTACGGGTTGTTGGTGGGGCGTACCTGATTTATCTCGGGGTGCAGATGATCCGGCACCGGAACGACGCCATCGACGATGCGCCGGCCGGTGCTGCGATGTCGGGGCGGAGGGCTTATCTGACCGGGCTGAGTACGAACCTGCTGAACCCGAAGATGGTGACGTTCACGATCGCGTTCCTGCCGCAGTTCGTGGTGCCTGAGCACGGTCGGGTGTGGCTGCAGTTCGCGGTGCTCGGCGCGATCCTGATCGTGCTGGAGTTCCTTGTCGACGGCACGGTCGGACTGTTGTCCGGGCGGATCGGCGGCTGGCTGCGTTCCCGGCGTACCGCCCGCCGCCGGATCGACACGGCGACGGGCGGGATCTTCATCGGCCTCGGCGTACGGCTCGCGTTGCTGCGGTAGTACTCAGCCGCTGGTCCTCAGACCAGGCCGAAGCCGCCGGTCCAGGCGACCTTCTCGCCGACCGCGAGGGTGAGCTGGAGGAACCCGACCGCCTCGAGCTCGCGGGCACGCTTCAACGCCCCGGCGTCGACTGCCTTCAGCCCGCCCGCGGACACGATCCCGGCGAACTGCGCCTTGGCGTCGGCGTCGTCGCCTGCGATCAGGACGGTGGTCGGAACCTCGCCCACCTGGCCCGACGCGACCGTCGCCGCGAACGTGGTGTTGAAAGCCTTCAGAACCTTGGAGTCCGGCAGCTTCTCGGCCAGCTCGGCCGCCGCCGAACCGTCCGCCGGCACGACCAGCGAGTCGAACGTCTCGAAGTTCAGCGGGTTGGTGATGTCGACGACGACCTTGCCGCTCAACTGGTCGGCGCGATCGGCGAGGACCTGGTCGATCGCCGGGTACGGCACGGCGAGGATCACGACGTCGCCCGTGACCGGCTTGTCCTTGTCGGTGGAGTTGAACAGCTCGACGGTGTTGCCGCCCTTGGCGACGACCGACGAGATTGCCTGCCCCATGTTGCCGCTACCGATGATGCTGACGTGCGTCATGCTCTCGCTCCTTTTGGTTGTACCTTCAACCATCACGATAGCGCAGAATAGTTGTAGCTACAACCATTAGACTGTTGTCGTGAGCACTCGATGGCTGGATGACGCGGAGATGACCGCGTGGGTGCGGCTGGCCGCCGTACTCGAGCTGCTGCCCGGCGTACTCGACTCCCAGCTCCGGCGCGACGCGGAGCTGACGCACTACGAGTACTACGTGATGGCGATGCTGTCCGAGGCGCCGAAGCGCACGCTCCGCATGACCGCGCTGGCCCAACGAACGAACGCGACCCTCCCCCGCCTCTCACACGTCGTGAAGCGGCTGGAGGACCGCGGGATCGTCGAGCGGTTCCCTTGCCCGGAGGATGCGCGGGCGACGAATGCACGGTTGACCGCTGACGGGTGGAAGAAGATCCGCGCGACTGCGCCCGGCCATGTCGCAACAGTCCGCCGGCACGTCATCGACGTACTCACGCCTGAGCAGATCTCGCAGCTGGCCGACATCACCGGAGCGATCCTGGAGTCGGTCGATCCGGAAGGCAATCTCAGCGAGGTCTACCAGCGCTGAGGTGCCGACCGGTCACGGCGTCGTGTTGGATGCCGGTATGGATGATGCTGAGGTGGCGGTTGCGGCCGCGGAGGCCGGCGCTGCGGTGATCCGGGACAGATTCGGCGGGCAGCTGGAGCGGTACGCGAAGGTCGGCACCGACTTCGCGACAGAGGCCGACCTGGAATCCGAACGCGCGATCATGAGGGTCATCCAGGGCGCCCGTCCGGACGACGCGGTCGTCGGCGAGGAGTACGGCGCCAGCGGCGAGGCGGATCGCACCTGGTTGGTCGACCCGCTCTGCGGGACCCTGAACTTCGCGGCTCAGAATCCGCTGTTCTCCGTGAACGTCGCACTTCGCAGCCCGAGCGGCGATATCGCCGCGGTGGCCCAGCCCTTGACCCACGAGATCTTCTGGACCGACGGCACGACGGTCTTCATCCGCCACAACGGCGCGGACCGTCCCGCCGTACCCTCCACGGCCTCTCGGCTTGTGGACATCGACATCGACGGCACCGGACCGTTCCTCGGCGCACAACTCCTGACCGACGAGAAGCTCCGCACCGCCTTCGCCCTCCGCGTCTTCTCCACCACCCTCGCCCTGGCCTGGGTAGCCGTCGGCCGCCATGCCGCCTACATCGCCGACAACGTCAGCCCGACCAGCGTCCACTTCACCGCCGGCACCATCCTCTGCCAAGCCGCCGGCCTCCCCATCACCAACTTCCACGGCGACCCTCTCCACACCACCCCCGGCCTCCTTGCCGCCGCCTCCCCCGAAGCCCACACCCAACTACTCGGCTTCTTGGCGCCACACCTATCCGAGTCGAAGGCCGGCTGAGACCTCAGCGCGTTTCGAGTAGCTGCTTCAGGCGGGCGAGGTCCTTGGTGTTCGCCCGCCGCATGGACGCTGCCATCAACGGCGCCGCGACCCCGGCGAATCCCTTCGGCTCCCCGCGATTCCGCAGCGTCATCCGCGTCGCGCCGTCGCCTGCCTCCGACCACTCATAGCTGGTCTCCATCGGGAACGGCCCTTGAGCCGTACGCATCACGAGGCGGCGGCCCGGAACCAGTTCGGCGACCTCGTACGTGTAGGCGAGCCGCCGGCCCAGGAAGTGCGCCACGAAGTCCATCCGCGATCCGACCTCGACCGGCGGCTCGGTCTGCCAGTCCACCGACTCGATGTTCGCGTACCACTCCGGCGCGTTGGACGGATCCCCGACGTACGTCGCCACCACGTCCACCGGTCGCCCGATCACGATCTCCGTCACCACATCGACAGCCACCTTCGCACTGTACTTCTCATGTATCGCGGCGGGTTGTCGATGACTCCGTCTGATTAAGGGGGAGGAACTTGTCATGAGCAACACAGTCGAACCACGTCGGAGGCGGACCAGGACCGTACGGCGTTCTCACCGTCGTCTGATCGTCACGATCAACATCGCCCAGGCTGTCATCGCGCTGCCGTGTCTCATCGCGGCGTACGGGCTGGCGGAACACCTGGTCGCAGCGCAGGAAGCCGTCGGGCCGCACCAGGTCGCGAGCCGGTCGGTTCATTGGCCGGTCGACTTCTCGATCACGCTGAACATGAGCCTGCTCATCGTCGGGGCCGCGGCGGGTGCGGTCGGCAGCGTCATCCAGCAGAGCATGACGTTCGCGCGCACGACCGGCTCGAATCACCAGGTCGCGTGGTACATCATGCGCCCGCTCTGGTCAGCGCTGCTCGCCTCCGTCTCGGTGATCGCCGTCAACACCGGCCTCATCAGCATCGGCGACGAATCGACCTCCAGCGCCGGCGTTGCCGTCCTGGTCCTGACCGGCGCACTCACCGGCCTGTTCACCGATCAGGCCCTGAACCGCCTCCGCCGCATCTTCAACCGCCAACCCCGCCCCTGAAGTCACACCCGCCGGACCCGCAGAACGCTGGTCAGCATCGGCAGCACGAACTCACCCTGAGCGAAGTGAAAGGTGTGCTCCAGGCGCCTCTCGCCAGGTTGCGGGCGGCTCCGCACGGAGCACGAGGTCCATGCCAGCTGGTGATGGGCACCGTCAGACGGAGGTTCCAAGTTCGAACTGGAATCGATAGAGCCCTCCGTCGCCAGCAACAATGACGGCGGAAGCCGATGGTTGCCAGAGGCAGGCTTTCAATCGCTCCTCGACTCTCATCATGGACAGGCAAGTACCACTGCGTAGGCTCCAGATCCGTAGCGTTCGGTCATCGCCCACGGTGGCCAGCAACAAGCTGTCCGGAGACGCTGCGACCGCGCGAATCGGACCATCGTGAGCGTTCAACCGCAGCCGGTTCATGCCGGTCGCAAACTCCCAGATCAGTACTGCCCCATCGGCGTCGGCCGTAGCCAGCCAACTGCCGTCCGGCGACGCCGTAACCGCGAGGACGTCGCTTCGGTGACCGGCCAGCTGCCGCTCCACCGCGCCAGTGTCGACACTCCAGATCACGACCATCGGGTCGCTCCCCGCGGTTGCCAGCCGCGTGCCGTCCGGCGACACCGCTACCGCGAACACGGAGCGTTTGTGACCGACGAGTCGACGGCGGATCTGCCTGAGGTCAGGGTCAAGGTTCCAGATCATGACAGTCGGATCGCTACCTGCGGTTGCCAACCAAGTGCCGTCCGGCGACACCGCCATAGCGTGAACCTCACCTTTGTGGCCTGTCAGTAGCAGCGGAAATAGCAGGCTTGGGCCGATTCTCCGTAGCCGTATCGTCAGATCGAAACCTGCGCCTGCTAGCCAGCTTCCGTCTGGAGTTACAACCAAAGCCTGCGCCGGCCCGACATGTCCTGCCAGGCTCGGCCGCAACTGGCCGTCGGCGGTATCCCAGATGCGTAGCCTCGAATCGAGGCTGCTACCTGCCACCCAGCTGCCGTCCGGTGCCACAGCTAACGCCACCAATGCGTCTTCACGGCCAGTTGGTAGCCTGCGATTGTCCACTGCGGTGCTGTCCCAGATCCGCACGATCGAATCGGCGCCTGCGGCGGCAAGCCAGATGCCGTCTGGTGAGACAGCCATCGACAACAATCGGTCTGCGTGGCCGGTCAGCTGGGTCTTCAATTCGCCGGTGGCAGCATCCCAGATTCGTACAGTTGGATCTCTCCCGGCCGAAGCTAGCCAAGTGCCGTCTGGCGAAATGGCCACCAGGAGTACATCACGGTCGTGACCACCCAACTCTCTTCTCAACTCACCAGTTGACGCGTCCCAAGTCCGCACAACCTCGTCACTGTCGCCGGTGGCCAGCCAGGTCCCGTCCGGAGAGATCGCCATCGCGAAAGCGCGGTGTCTGTGACCAACCAGGCGGTTCTTCCGCTCGCCGGTGGACGTATCCCACAGCTGCACCGTCTCATCGCTATCAGCCGTCACGAGCCAGGTGCCGTCCGGAGAGACCGCCATCGACAACAGTGTGCCGCCGTGCTCGGACAGGCGTTTCCTCAGTTCGCCGGTGGACACATCCCAGATCCGCACGGTCCCGTCTCTGCCGGCCGTTGCCAGCCAGTCGCCATCCGGCGAAATCACCACCGTGAATGCCTCGTGTTCGGGACCGACCAACGACCACATGTGCCCGCCAGTGGTCGCATCCCACATCCGCACCCCTCCGTCGCTGTCGGCGGTGGCCAGCCATCTTCCGTCCGGCGAGATCGCCAGCGCCAAAGCTTCATACTCGCCACCGCTTAGCACGTTGCGTAGTTCGCCTGTGGCGGCATCCCAGATCCGCAGTGTTCGATCGCTGCCGGCCGTGACCAGCCACGCGCCGTCCGACGAGATAGCTACCGCGCGGACTGAACCCTCGTGTCCAGAGAGACTGAGGCGCAGCGCGGGATCAGGAACGTCGGGTAGATGCCAGGTGTTGGTGAGTGATGGGTACTTTCGCATGCTGCCGAGGAGCGCAGCTTGTGGCCCCCAGTCAACATCGTCGCTGACACGGCTGTACAAGATGTCAATGAGTGAGCGCGGCGGATCAGTTGCCTTCAGCAAGTGCCCGATTTGCCTGACGAGCCGGGCGAGACGAGCACACCGCGGGCTGTCGATCCTGGCGAGGTCGGAGTACGGGCCAATCGGTCCGCTGTTCTCTAGCCGCGATGCCACCCAGCGCAGATCCGCGGCGACAGTCTCAGCCTCCGATCGCAGATCGGCTGCGAGAAGATGCTCAACTAGATGCTCGCGCAGATATCGAGCCGTGTGGGGCAGGCGCCACCAAGCCACTACCTGTTCGTGGGTTGCGCGGCCCCACTCGGGTGAATCTGCTAGCGGTAGCTCCGTCGCAAGAGCATCAATGAACATGCGCTGCATCCGGACGACCGTCGCTGCCCCGAGATCGTCGTTGAGATGGTCACGGACAACGTCATGCAAACTGATGACACCGCCATCGCTGGTCGGAGTCAGCGTCAGCAGGGCCAGGTCAGCAAGTCGAGCGCAGAGAGCTCTGCTGGCGGCGGGGCTCAACCTTCCGGTACGGCGCCATAGCGTGATCGTCAGAGACACGGGTATGGTTTCGTCTTCCACAAAGACCGCGAGTTCACTGAAGCGGGCATACTCGTCTCTAGTCAGCAGACCCGTGCTCGCCTGGATCGTCGCAGCTACCGCGTTGTTGCGCTGATCAGGATCCGAGATATCCAATTGCTGGGAGGCTGCACCGGTCAGCTCGTCCACCTGCAGCATTCCGTAGCGTCGCAGCTGATGCAATAAATCCTGAGATACAGTGGTGATATCGGTGGACGACTTCGTCTGATCGACCATGATTTTGTTCACCAAACGGAGCAGCAGCGGCCAACGGCCAATTTCCACCAACAGTTCGTCGACCACCCCCGGTGGTGGAGACATGGTGAGATCCGCCGTAAGTACCATGCGGGCTTGCTGCGAGGACATCTGATCGACCTCAATCGGGATCGCCTCACTCGACACCAGCGAATGAATCCGAGTGGTCACCAGACGCGCGCATCGACCAGCGACAGGGAATGCTTCCAGCTGATCGCTGAACCAGACATCGTCGAGGATCACGAGCCGACGAGGACCGACGGCCAGGACTGCGGCCAGATGCTCTGCAGCCTGCCGCACGTCGGTGAAAGGCTGTCCTCGCTCTGGATCGACTCTGCGCACCAAGTCGTTGACTTTCTCCACCAATGCACCGCGGCGCGCATCCCGACCAAGCGTCACCCAGTACACCCGTCCGCCGAACCGGCGAAGGGTCCTACGATCTGAGCGCACCAACCGAGCGATGGTGGTCTTGCCGAAACCCCCAGCTCCGTGGACAGCTGTCGTGATCCCCACTGTCGCAGGACCACGCGTCCGCAGTGCCTGGACGATCTTCGACAACTCGACCGGCCGGTCGATCACCCACGGCTCGGGCCGCTGTGTCGCCGGGACCAGCTGCGCGAGGTGACGCTCGTACGACCGCTGCGCCCACCACATCAGCAGGCCGGCGGCCGCTACCGCCACCGTCGCACCGAACGACCACCACCAAGGACTCCGCTGTATCAAGGGAAACCGATCAGCTGCACCTCCAGTTGCCACATTCACCGCAACCGCCAGTACGGTCCCGGCCGCAGCTACGACACCGCCGGCAATCGCAAGCAACAGAAGGCGCCACCTCCGCACCTTGCCCCCTCTCACGAAGACCACCTATCTAACCTCATACAGACAGACCCGTGAAGACGTCAAACGCGCGAAGTCTCGTCAGATGCCCGCCACGGGAAAGATGCCGCAGCGACTGATGGATTGGTGCCAAGAAATGGTCCTTGGAGTGCCACGTCCATCGCATCCGGACGATTTCCGGCCAACCTACCGATTTGTCCAGTCATGTCGACCGGATCGACATCGATGGCTGCGGACACCATACATCACACATCGACCGCTGGGCGCTCAAACCATTGCTTTGGTTGGAAGCATGCAACCGACCGAAGCGTCCGGCATGGCATCAACCCGGACGATATGACGGCTCAGCCGTTCGTCGTCGGGGCGTCACCTGTGACCGGCTCAGCATCATTAAGCCCGCAGGCAGCAAGCCGCGAAACATCAGGCGCGAGATAGCCCATCGTGTGATCCACAGGATTCAAAATTAGTCGAACAATTACGAGGTTAACTGCTCAGGCGAATCCGAGGTCCTTCAAGGTCAGATGCCGACATATCTTCGCGGCCGGACATGTGCCCCGAACATTGCAGTCGGCTCCTAATGTCCTCGCCTGGAACACGGACGGTGCGCACGTTTACCCGGCCATGCAGAATTGAGTATGTCACTTCCAAATTGCGCGTCTGGGGCTCGCCGGATCCCGTGGCGCTGCGGTGGTAGGCAAACCCGGCTCCCAGTAGGTCTGTCGACCGCCAACGCTTGGACCGGATGAAGAGCCACAGCGGCCTGTCGAAGGTCGGAGTAAGGCCAAACACGAAGCCCCACAACTACCAGCGAACCGGAAGCAGACCAACCGACCTTCAGGACGCTGCGCCTGACCGGTCTGCGGCCAGACGTCCAGCGAACGGTAGGAATGGCGTGAACGTTGGCCGAAGACCCAACAGTGCGTACGCCTTCGATGTAGTTGCCTGCAGTTGTGGTCCAGCGCTATATCGCTCGCCAGAATCTCAGTTCCGCGGAAGCCTCAACGTGGCACGAGTGCTACGACGGCGGCGATTGCGCTGACGACGGTGGCGATCAGCATCACCAGGTTGTAGGCACCGCGGGTGGCATTCGCTTCCCGGCTGGCCTTGTCGCGGGGCGGGCGCGCCGGTACCGGCATGGGTGAGGTGGCAGGCGCGGACCACATCATTCGAAACCGTTGCCCCGGATTCCGCCTACCGACTGTTGCGAAGATCGCGTCCCGCTTCCACCGGCCATGGTCCCGGCAACCACGGGCCTTCCCGCGGACGCTGCGATCACAGGGCTTGAGCCGCTGAGTCATGTAGTCGCACTTAGTCGGCATGAGGAACAAGAACCAGAACATCAAGACGGCCGGTACGCCGAAGATCCATGCGAGCAGGTTCTGCTTGGGTGGGTAGCTGTAGTAGGTGACCACGCCAACACAACTGAGCACGATCAGGTCGCCGACCTTTGTGGGCCGCCCCTTCTTCTTCGCCACCCGCATCACCCCCGGTCGCGTCATCACAGAGTGTAGTTGGTTGGCTGCTGGCCCTCCGGCGCTCGCGTGTCGCGGTCCACACGCAAGAGCGCCTGGCACTCCAACCTCACCGACTTCAGCGGGCAAGGTGAGCATTCCCTCTTTGCAGTCGAGCTCAAGGCCAGCACGTGCTGATGTTCGGGCGACCCATGTATCTGCGCCCATAGATCTCGTGATTACAGCTCGTCCGCGAAGCGTCCCCGTTCGGGCCACCAATTGCAGCTGCCCCCGCCGAACCCGCCCCCGCGGGCAACGCTCTGCGCGCCGCCGAAGGCGGCCAATAAGACAGCCGCCGCGAAGCGGTGTCCTTTCGTGGGTGGGCGGTGGTGTTGGTTAGCGGAAGTCTCGGGATTTGGTGCGGGCGGCTAGGGGGAGGCGTTCTAGGTGTTCGGCGGAGAGGTTGGTTACTTCGCCGGCGCGTTCTACGCGGCCTCGGATGATGAGGGCGGCGGCGTTGCGGGCTACGGCGGCGTGGTGGTGCCAGCAGCCTACGGTGATGACGATGTTGGCCATGCCGGTCTCGTCCTCGAGGTTCATGAAGGTGACGCCGGAGGCGGTGGCTGGGCGTTGGCGGTGGGTGACGACGCCGGCTACCCGGACGCGCGTGCCGTTGGGGGCTTCGCGGAGTTGGGCGGCGGACAGGATGCCTTCGGCGCGGAGTCTTTCGCGGACGCGCTCCATCGGGTGGCTGGTGGTGGTGATCGAGGTGGACCACAGGTCGGCCATGTCGGCCTCGATGTCGCTCATGCCGGGCAGCGTCGGCGGCGGACCGGCCGCGGTGATGCCGGCCAACTGGCCGGGGCGCTCCTCGGCTGCGCGGCCTGCTTCCCACAATGCCTGCCGCCGGTCGAGTCCGAAGCAGTCGAACGCGCCGGCTGTCGCGAGCGCCTCGACCTGGGCCGCGGTGATCCCGGTACGCCGGACCAGGTCGGCCATCTCGGTGAACGGCCCGCCCCGCTCCCGCTCCTCGACGATCAGCTTCGCGCCCTTCTCCCCCACCGTGCGTACTTCGGACAACCCGAGCCGGACCGCGAACACACCGTCCCGGCGATGCGCGGCGTTGTCGAACGGCGCCTTCGGATCGAACGGACCCACCAACGGCTGCGGGTCCGCCAGACAGTCCGGCGACCCGGTCGGACCGGTGCGCTCCTGCCCGTCGGCCAGGAACTCGAGCCCCGCGTCGACGCCCGAGAGATGCAGGTGCGGACGGCGTACTTCGACACCGTGGCGGCGGGCGTCGGCCACCAGGGACTGTGGCGAGTAGAACCCCATCGGCTGGGCCCGTAGCAGCGCGGCCAGGAACGCGGCCGGGTAGTGCAACCGCAGCCAGGTGCTGGAGTAGACGAGCAACGCGAAGCTGATCGAGTGCGATTCGGCGAACCCGAAGTTCGCGAACGCTTCGATCTTCTCGTAGATCTCGTCGGCCAGGTCGCCGGAGATCCCGTTGCCCGCCATCCCGGCGTACAGCTTGTCCTTCAGGGACGAGATCTTCTCGATGCCGCGTTTGGAACCCATCGCCCGGCGGAGCAGGTCGGCCTCGTCGCCGTCGATCTCGCCGACCGCCATCGCCATCTGCATCAGCTGCTCCTGGAACAGCGGCACGCCCATCGTCCGCTCCAGCACCGGTCGCAGCTTTGGGTGCAGGTAGGTGATCGGCTCCTCCCCGGTACGGCGGCGGATGTACGGGTGGACGGCGCCGCCCTGGATCGGGCCGGGGCGGATCAGCGCGATCTCGGTGACGAGATCGTAGAACCGTCGCGGTTTCAGTCGCGGCAGCGTCGCCATCTGTGCGCGGGACTCGACCTGGAACACGCCGACCGAGTCCGCCCGGCACAGCTGGTCATAGACACCGGCCTCCTCCCGCGGGATCGTATGCAGCTCCCACGACTCGCCGATCTGCTCACGGACCATGTCCAGGCAGTACTGCAGTGCGGCCAGCATGCCGAGGCCGAGCAGGTCGAACTTCACCAGCCCCATCCATGCGCAGTCGTCCTTGTCCCACTGCAGGACGGTCCGTTTCTCCATCCGGGCGTGCTCGATCGGCACCACCTCGCCGACCGGGCGCTCGGTCAGCACCATCCCGCCGGAGTGGATCCCGAGGTGCCGCGGGAACTTCAGCAGCTCGGTCGCCATCGCCACCACCTGCGGCGGGATGTCGTGCTCGGTCGAGGTGATCTCCGGACTCCAGCCGTCCACCTGTTTCGACCATGCGTCCTGCTGACCGACGGAGTACCCCAGTGCCTTCGCCATGTCGCGGACGGCGGACTTCGGGCGGTAGGAGATCACGTTCGCCACCTGGGCGGCGTTGTGCCGGCCGTACTTCTCGTAGACGTGCTGGATCACCTCCTCCCGCCGGCCGGAGTCGAAGTCGACGTCGATATCCGGCTCCTCGGCCCGGGTGGTGGCCAGGAACCGCTCGAACGGCAGGTTGTAGAGGATGCTGTCCACCGCGGTGATGCCGAGCGCGTAGCAGACCGCCGAGTTCGCCGCCGAGCCGCGGCCCTGGCAGAGGATCCCGTTGTCGTGCGCGAACCGGACGATGTCCTCGACGATCAGGAAGTACCCCGGGAAGCCCTTCTCCTCGATGACGTCGAGCTCCCGCTCCAACCGCTCATAGGCATCCGGCCGCTGCGCACGAGTCCCGTACCGCCTCGCGGCGCCGGCGAACGTCAGCTCCCGCAGCCACGACATCGGATCATGACCATCAGGTACGTCGCGCAGCGGCAGCTTCGGCTTCGCCCTCGCGAGGTCGAACGCGAGCTGGTCGGCCAGCGTCACCGAGCGCCCCACTGCCCCGTCGTACCGCCGGAAGCGAACCGCCATCTCCTCCCCCGAACGCAGGAACGCCATCCCGCTCGGCGGCAGCCAGCCGTCCATCGAGTCCAGGTCGCGCCTGGCCCGCACCGCGGCCAGCGCCGCCGCCAGCTTGTGCTTCGCCGGGGTCGCGTAGTGAACGTTGTTGGTGGCAACTACCGGAAGGCCGCGGTCGGCGGCCAGATCGGCCAGGATCCGGTTCCGCAGGGTGTCCGCGGGCAGGTGGTGGTCGATCAGCTCGACAACCACGCGGTCCTTGCCGAACAGCCCGGTCAGTCGATCCAGCTCACGCCCCGCGGCGGCCGGACCGTCGGCGTGCCCACCGAGCTCCAACGCCTGCCGGACCAAGCCTTTACGGCAGCCGGTGAGGATCAGCCAATGGTTGCGGCCAACATCAGCCAGCTCCTCCAGCACATAGACCGGCTTTCCTTTCTCCCCTCCGGCCAGTTGCGCCTCGGTGATCGCGCCGGCCAGCGTGTGATAGCCGTCCTGCCCCTCCGCCAGCACCAGCAGGTGACTGCCCTCGGGGTCGGCCACGCCGTTCTGCGGGCCGGTCAAACCCAGCGACAGCTCGGCACCGAAAACAGTCGGCATCGAGTACGCCGCTGCGGCCTCGGCGAACCGCGCGGCGCCGTAGAACCCGTCGTGATCGGTCAGCGCCAGCGCATGCAGCCCCTGGCGGACCGCGGCCTCGATCAGATCCTCCGGCTGGGATGCGCCGTCCAGGAAGGAGAAGTTCGAGTGGGCGTGGAGCTCGGCATACGGCACGGCGTGCTCGGGGCGGTGCACGGCGTCGGGGACATACGGCCCGCGATGCTGTGACCACGCCGGGCTGTCACCGCCGTCGCCCGTCACCGGCCGGCCGCCGTGGCTGCCCGGGCGGGAGCGGTCCGACAGCTTGCGCTCCAGCTCCGACCACTTGATCGGCGGATTGTTGTAGCCCATCGCACCCACCTCCCGTCGGGAACAAGACTAGAACATATGTTCGACAGCACGCAAAATGAGTGGCAGACGGGATGAGCGGATTGATACTTTGCCGTGGTCCGTGACACCACACCCGGAGGTGATGCCCCCATGAACGCTGCAGAGCAATGGGTGCTCCCCCTGTCGTGGTCACGGGCGGGCGACTGACATAGGTGTCAGCCGGGAGCGCCACGACAGGCTCCCGAAGGGAAACACCTATGAACACTTTGACGCTCTCGCGTGTCGCAGAGAATCAGTGGCACGCGATCGAGAACGATCTGGTCGTCGGCCGCGGACACGCTGCACGGCGGCTCGACGGCAGGACGTTCCTGAGCATCGACACCTGGCGCGACGCGGTCTTCGACCGGCTCGCCGCCGCAATGCTGGCCGATCTGGCCGATCAGGAGGCACCGCAGTACACCGTGGTCGACGAGACCGACCGCGATCTCACCGCCAACTGGGAACGCGCCGGATTCACCCGCGAACGTCGCGAGTCGGAGTTCGTCGTACCCACTGAGCTCACGCCGGTGGACGCGCCGTCCGGAGTGGTCATCACGACCGCATCCGAGGCTCCGCTGCGCGAGCTGGACCGCGCAATCCGCGCGGAGATCGAGGCGACCGTCGGCTGGCAGACGATGCCCGCGGAGGTGCTGCCCTGGCAGGGCGGCACGAGACCGCTCGACCCGTCGAAGTACATGGTCGCGGTGCGGGACGGTCGGTACGTCGGACTGGTCCGCGTGGCGACGATGACCCGGCGTCCGCGTATCGGGCTGGTCGCAGTACTGACCACTGAGCGGCGGCACGGCATCGCCCGCGCCCTGCTGACCCAAACCCTCAGCGGGCTGCATCAGGCCGGCTTCGAAGCGGCCACGGCGGAGGTCGACGAGACCAACACGGCCGCGCTGGCGCTGTTCGACAGGCTCGGCGCCAAACGCACAGGCGGCAGTCTGGAACTCATCAGCCGGCCGGGAAGGGTCTGATCATGCCTAGAACAGCAGGCGGCATCGAGGTCGAGGGCACCGTCGTCGAGTGCCTCCGCAACGCCAACTTCCGGGTCGAACTCACCAACGGCCACAAGGTCCTGGCGCACATCAGCGGCAAGATCCGCAAGAACTACATCAAGATCGTCCTCGAGGACCGCGTCCTCGTAGAACTCAGCCCCTATGACCTCGACCGAGGCCGGATCATCTTCCGCTACCGGAACTGACACCCATCTCACACACCTCCCGTCGACATCAAGACTAGAACATATGTTCGATCAAGCGCTAATCTGAAAACATGCTTGGTCGGTTTACGGTTCGCCCGGCCGACGACGGATCCAACGGGTTCGGCGTCTGGGACGGTGCGGTCAACGGGTGGCGTGCGACAGGGATCAATGATGAGGAGAAGGCCTACGAGTTAGCCTCCGATCTCGACGTCCAGTACGACGCCCACGGTCCACGTGCCGCCGACAAGGTCCGGCACGTGGACCCGGCGCAGCCGGTTCAGCGTGCCGCCTGGGCAACCGGCGAGCTGGACGTCTGGATCAACGACAACGGCCAGTGGCTGGGTCGGGTCCGGGACAAGGACGGTCACATCACCTGGGTCCCGGGCACCGACCTGCGCCCGCTATAGACCGCTATAGCCCGGCTACTTCACGTAGCTGATCGGCGTCACCGTCGGTGCCTCCGGCAGCGGTTCGGACAGGTAGTGCCCGCGGATCCCGTTGATGTAGTGCCGGCTCCGGTTCGTCAGACCGTCCGGCGTCTGCATCCGGCCTTTGGTCACCAAGATGCCGAGGTCGGCGCCCTTGAACCGATAGTCGCCCGGCCCGTACACGCGCAGGTAGAACGCCTCGTCCTCATGCGTGACGTCGTGCCAGTCGTTGGCCGCACCCGCGAATACCAGGCCGCCGTCCTCGGTCAGGTGCCAGGTGCCGGTGCGCGGCGCCTCGATGATCCGCTCGACCCGGTCGGTCGGTTCCTTCATGATCAGCTGCGCCCACACGTCGACCGCGGCCAGGTCGCGCCAGCGCTCGTTGATCTCCGCGACGTCGATCGTGTAGTCCGCGTCCATGAACTCGAGTAGATGGAACAGGAACAGCGGCACATCGGCGTACGCCCCGGCAGTCACGTTCGTCATCGACGACGCGCCCGAGATCCGCGGGTTCAGCTCCCCCAGGTAGACCTCGTCGGTGGCCAGGTCCACCAGTACGTCGATCTCGAGGAAGCCGAGGTACCCCTCGACCGCGAGCCGATCCCCCAGCCGTTGCACGTGCTCGATCGCGAGCGCCCGCTGCTCCACAGTCAGCGCCTCGGGGAACAGGTCGTTCCCGCACCAGCCGCCCTTGTACGGCGTGAGCTCCGGGTAGCCTGTGAGGTCGGTCATGAACGGCCCGACGATCGTGCCGTGCCGGGTGATGCAGGCCTCGACCGCGGCGGCCTTGTTGTCGATCCGCTTCATCACCTTCAGCTGCTCGCCGATGATGTCGGCGGCATGCTTCTCCCAGTCCTTCTTGCGGGCCAGGAAGAACGTCGTCTTGCCGGAGTCGCCGTACGGCGTCTGGACGACGAGGTCACGGCCGAGCCCCGCCGACTCGGCGAGCTCCTTCAGCTCCTTCCATGACGACGCCGTGCCGATCACGTTCGGCACCGACGGCGCGCCGGCCTCGTTGCCGAGCTGGGTGGTGACGATCTTCGAGTCGAGCCGCCGCCGCAGTTCGTCCGACGGCAGGATCAACTGATAGCCGAGCTCACGGCAGATGTCCTCGGTCTCGGAGTCGAAGAACACCATCACGATCATCGGCGTCCCGCCGCGCTTGCGCAGATACGCCTGTACCTCCGGATCGCGGAGCAGGTAGTTGTTGATCTCCTCGCCGGACTCGAACTCGACGTACGGCCGTTCCTTCGGCGCGAACACCCGCGGATGCGCGCCGTCCCAGGAGTCGTAGTAGACGACGTACTGGAAGTTCCGCACCCACCGGTCGATACCGAGCAGGTTGAACGCGGTCGGCCCGAAGAAGTAGATCGGCTGGGTGTTGGTCCGGAAGAACGTGCGGATCTCGGCGATCCCGTTCAGCTTCTGGTTCATCGCCCTCCCTCGACCTCCTCACAGTAAGGCGGGAACGGCGCGCTGTCATCGCGTCAGAGGATCGAGCTGCGCGGCCGCGGTGCGATCGCGTCGAACGTGCGCAGCGTGTCCTGCAGGTACGCCGGATGCTGGGCGTCGGGCCAGCTCGACAGCTTCACGCACACGGTGCGGGTACGCCGTCCGACGTACAGCATCTGGCCGTGGATCCCCAAGCAGAGCAGGACATTCCCGGACGGACCGGCGCGGAACCAGAACTGGTTGCGGTGCCACCCGCCGGGGAACGACGCCGCGGCCGGTGACGCCAGGAAGTCGGTCCGTGCCGCCGCGTCCACCGCCCACGCGCGCCGCGACCACTTCGGCGCGTCCAGCAGGAACAACCCGAAACGCACCACATCCAGAGCTGTCGCCGCCAGCCCGCCGTCGTGCACAGCGGTGCCCTGTGCGTCGGTCAGGAACTCCGCATCATGCTCCGCACCCATCGGCGCCCACACCAGCTCCGACACCAGTTGAGCCATCGATGTCTCACCTGCGCGCTCACACACCCACCCGAGTACGTCGGACTCCGCCGACCGGTACAGGAACCGGCTGCCGTGCGGCGCCTCCGCCTCCAGCTTGGTCAGGAACTCGTACAGCGGGTGCTTGTCCGCCAGCCATCGATCGAGCCGCCGCACGTCGGACGACGGGTCGCTGTAGTCCTCCACGAACCGTACGCCGCTACGCATGTCCAGCACATGCCGCACGGTCGCACCGGCGTACCCGCTGCCGGCCAGCTCCGGGACGTACGACGTGACCAGTGCGTCAAGCTCCAGCCGACCGCGCGAGACCAGGATCGCCGCCACACAGCCGACGACCGACTTGGTGATCGAGAACAGCGCCTGCGGCTGGTCGAGCACCCCGCCCGAGGCGAGTACGACGCCGTCGTGCGCGATCACGAACGCGTCGGTATGCGGGTCTGCCAGCGCGGGCAGCCCATCCAAAGGCCGTGACGGAAGCGCCCGCACCGGACCGTCCCCGCGGGAGACACGCTGGGTCGGCAGTGTGCCCGGCCAGAGCATGGTGCGATCGTAGTCGCATGGCGACCACCGACGACCGGATGACCGGCTTCCCGCCGTCGGACGAGTCACTCGTCGATCTGTCCGGCTGGCAGGATGCACCGAACGTCCGCTGGGCCTTCCGGCACATGCGCGAACTGATGCCGACGCACGCGATCCCCGGTGACCCGGAGTACGTCCGTCCGCTCCCCTCCGCGCTCGACCCGTCCGTCTGCACGACGCCCGTCACCCGCCTCGACGGCAGTACGGCGACCGCCGACGACGTGTGGGCCGACACCTGGACCGACGCGCTCCTCGTCCTGCACAACGGCACGATCGTCGACGAGCAGTACCTGTCCGGCATGACCCCGCACACGCCGCACCTGCTGATGTCGGTGAGCAAGTCGATCGTCGGCTGCGTCGCGGGCATCCTCGTGCAGCGCGGTGTCATCGACCCGGACGCTGCGGTGACGAAGTACGTGCCCGAGGTGGAGGGCAGCGGGTACGGCGGCGCGACCGTCCGGCACGTGCTGGACATGCGGACCGGCGTGGCCTTCCGGGAGACGTACCAGGCCGCTGACGCAGAGGTGCGCGTGATGGAACGGTCGATGGGCTGGCGTCCTCCGCAGGACGGCGATCCGGTCGGCGCGTACAACTACCTGACCACTCTGGGTACGGCGTCCGAGCACGGCGGACCGTTCACGTACCGGTCCGCCGACACCGACCTGCTCGGCTGGGTGTGCGAGCGTGCGACCGGGACACGGATGGCCGACCTGGTCTCGCGGCTGGTGTGGATCCCGATGGGCGCCGAGTGCGCCGCGGACATCACCTGCGACCCGGTCGGTACGGCGGTCCACGACGGCGGGATCTCCGCGGTCGCACGGGACGTGGCCCGCTTCGGACAACTGCTCCTCGACGGGCACATCGTCCCGCCCGGCTGGCTCGACGACGCGTGGCATCCGCCCGCCGACGTACGGGACGCCTTCGCGGGCACCGACAACGAGCCCGTCCTCCCGGGTGGGTGGTACCGCAACCAGTTCTGGTTCGTGCCCAACCATCGTGGCACAGCCCTTGTCTGCTTGGGGATTCACGGTCAGATGGTCTATGTCCACCGCGAGACCCGGACCGTCGGCGTGAAGCTGTCGAGCTGGCCGGACCCGCAGAACGCGTCGTACCTGATCGACACCCTGCGGACGTTCGCGGCGATCGGCGCGGCTCTGGACGGCTGATTGTTCGGATGCCAAACTCCGAAGATGAGCCGCTACGGTCAGCAGTTCGGCCCGGACTTCACGTTCCTCGGCGTCCCGGTCTGCGATCTCGACGACCCGGCGTCCTACGCGGACGCCCAGGTGGTGATCCTCGGCGCGCCCTTCGACGGCGGTACGTCGCACCGCCCCGGAGCCCGCTTCGGCCCGATGGCGATCCGGATGCGCGACTATCTCGGCCACGACGGATCCCGGCCGAGCCTCGCGCTGCGCACCGACGGCCTGGTCGACCTGAACGTCGTCGACGCCGGCGACGTCGAGATGTACTCCGGTGACATCGAGGTCGCGCTGCCCGCGCTCGAAGCAGCCGTGGAGAAGGTGACCCGTTCCGGCGCGATCCCGATCGTGCTCGGCGGCGACCACTCGATCGCGTTCCCGGACGCGAAGGGCGTCGCGAACGTGCTCGGCCACGGCCGGATCTCGATGCTCCACTTCGACGCGCACGCCGACACCGGCGACATCGAGTTCGGCTCGTTGTGGGGCCATGGGCAACCGATGCGCCGGCTGATCGAGTCCGGCGCGCTGCGCGGCGACCGGTTCCTGCAGATCGGTCTGCGCGGCTACTGGCCGCCACCGGACACGCTCGACTGGATGGCGCAGCAGAACATGCGCTCCTACGAGATGACCGAGATCGTGCACCGCGGGCTGAACGAGTGCCTGACCGAGGCGTTCACGATCGCCACCGACGAGTGCGACGGCGTGTTCCTGTCCGTCGACATCGACGTCTGCGACCCCGGCCACGCTCCCGGCACCGGCACGCCCGAGCCCGGGGGTCTGTCCGCGCGCCAGTTGCTGGACGCAGTGCGCCGGATCTGCCTCGAACTGCCCGTCGCCGGGATGGACGTGGTCGAGGTCAGTCCGCCGTACGACCACGCCGATATCACCGCCGCGCTGGCCAATCGCGTCGTACTGGAAGCGGTGTCGGCGATCGCCCGCCAGCGCCAGGACGAACGGGACGGGACCCGGTGGGATCCCGCCCAGCCTTTGTTAGGTAACCGACCAAAGTCGGTCTGACCTGTTCCCAGCACCGGCAGCCGAGTGCCACACTCCGAGGAGGATGGCAGGTGGCGGGGACGGGCGGGCACCTCCATCGAGGGGAGGCACCATGGCGATGACCGTGCAGCAACTGTTCCGCCGTAAGCCGGTTCCGGAGATGTCGCAGGAGAGCGGAACCGACACCGGCCAGAGCGAATTGGTCCGAACGATCGGCCTGTTCCAGCTCTCCATGTTCGGTATCGGCGCCACGATCGGCACCGGTATCTTCTTCGTTCTCGCACAGGCCGTGCCGGTCGCCGGGCCGGCGGTGATCTGGTCGTTCGTGATCGCCGGTGTGGTCGCCGGACTGACCGCGATCTGCTACGCCGAGCTGGCCAGTGCGGTCCCGGTGTCCGGTTCGTCGTACTCGTACGCCTACGCGACGCTGGGCGAGCTGCCCGCGATCGGTGTGGCCGCGTGCCTGCTGCTGGAGTACGGCGTGTCGGCAGCGGCGGTCGCGGTCGGCTGGTCGCAGTACCTGAACGAGTTGTTCGACAACCTGTTCGGCTTCACGCTGCCCGACAAGTTGTCCCAGGCGCCTGAACAGGGCGGCGTCTTCAACCTGCCCGCGGTCATCCTGGTCGGGCTCTGCACGCTGCTGCTGATCCGCGGCGCGAGTGAGTCGGCCAAGACCAACGCGGTGATGGTGTGCATCAAGATCGGCGTGCTGATCCTGTTCATCATCCTCGGGCTGAAGGGCTGGGACTCCAACAACCTGTCCGACTTCGCGCCGTTCGGCATCACCGGAATCACCTCGGCGGCCGGCATCATCTTCTTCTCCTACATCGGTCTGGACGCCGTCTCGACCGCCGGTGAGGAAGTCAAGAACCCGCGGCGAACGATGCCGCTGGCAATCTTGATCGCGCTCGTCACGGTCACCGGGCTCTACATCGTGGTCACGCTGGTCGCGGTCGCGGCCCAGCCGTCGGACCAGTTCCAGGACCAGGAGGCCGGGCTGTCGGCGATCCTGGAGAAGGTGACCGGATCGTCGTGGCCGGCCACGGTACTGGCCGCGGGCGCGGTGATCTCGATCTTCAGCGTCACACTGATCGTCATCTACGGGCAGACCCGCATCCTGTTCGCGATGGCTCGCGACGGCATGATCCCGGAGCTGTTCCACCGGGTGAACCCGCGCACCCACACCCCGGTGCCGAACACGCTGATCGTCGCCGTACTGATCGCGCTGCTGGCCGGGCTGATCCCGATCAACTTCCTCGCCGAGATGACCAGCATCGGCACGCTGGTCGCGTTCCTGGTGGTGTCGATCGGCGTCATGGTACTGCGCCGTACGCACCCCGAACTGCCGCGTGGCTTCAAGGTTCCGGGCTATCCGGTCACGCCGGTGCTGTCGATCCTGGGCTGTCTGTGGATCATCAAGGACCTGCGTGCGGTCACGATCTATGTGTTCCTGATCTGGCTCGCCGTCGCCCTGATCTGGTACTTCGTCTACGGCTTCAAGCACTCGCATCTCGGCCGGCACGAACACGTCGGGCTGATCCAGGACGAGGACGGACAGCAGCCATGACGATGATCGTCGGCTACGCCTCCGACGAGCGGGGCAAGGCCGCCCTGCACCTGGCCGGCATGCTGGCCAGGTCCGCGGGCGACGACCTGATCGTCTGCACCGTCGTACCCGCGCCGTGGGTGCCCGGGATGGCGCGGGTGGACGCGGAGTATCAGGACTTCCTGGCACAGAGCGCCGACCAGGCGCTCGAGCGAGCCCGGAGCTTTCTGCCGACCGACGTCCCCGCGACGTACGTCCGGCACAGCGCCCGGTCGGCGCCGGCCGGGCTGCTCGAGATGGCCGAGCAGAACGACGCCAGACTGATCGTTCTCGGGTCGTCGTCGGCCGGCGTGTTCGGGCACATCGCGCTGGGCAGCGTCACCGACCGGTTGCTGCACAGCTCGCATGTCTCGCTCGCGCTGGCCACCCGCGGCTTCCGCTGCCCCGGGGACCGCAAGGTGTCCCGGGTAACGGCGGCCTTCGGCGGCACGGAGACCGCCGAGGACTTGGTCCTGGCGGCGGCCTCGGTCAGTGCCGACGTCAACGCATCGTTGCGGATAGCAACGTTCGCGGTCTGGGCCCGGCCGGCCTACACGACCAGGCTGGGCACCGACTCCGAGGACCTGGTGATGCAGGAGTGGCGGTCCGAGCTGAACAAGACCGTGGCCGCAACGCTCGCACAGATCAAGGAGCACCCGGGCGAGGTCGAGACCGTGATCGGGTCCGGTACGACGTGGTCCGAGGCGATCGACGAGATCGGCTGGGAAGCGGGTGACGTCCTGGTGATCGGGTCGAGCGAGCTCGGGCCGGTCGCACGGGTCTTCCTGGGATCACGGGCGACCAAGATCCTGCGGCACTCCCCCGTCCCGGTGCTGGTGATCCCGCACCGGCGCGCCGAACAACTGGCCGAACAAGCTGAACAGGACTGACCATGCACGAGGTCGACCAAACCACCGAGCAGATGGTGCGCAGCGTCCTCGCGTACGCCGAGAACCGGCTGCGGATGAACCCGGTCCCGCTGGACAAGTCCACGATGCCCGCGCACGAGCTGTACGAACGGCTCGACGGGCTGATCCGGGACGCGCCCCGGCAGCCGGACGAGGTGCTCGGCGTCTACTCGTCGGTGATCGCGCCGAGCGTGATCTCGGCCGACAGCCCGCGCTTCCTCGGGTTCATCCCGGCCGCACCGACCAAAGCCAGTCTGCTGTTCGACATGCTCGTCTCGTGCGCCTCGATCCAAGGCATCTCGTGGCTCGAAGCGTCGGGTGCGATCGCGGCCGAGAACACCGTACTGCGGCTGATCGCCGACGAGGCCGGACTGCCCGCCGGCGCCGGCGGCTGCTTCGTCTCCGGCGGATCAGCGGGCAACCTGTCCTCGCTCGCGGTCGCCCGTGAGACCGCGAAGAAACGACTGGGCACCGATCGACGGCTCCGTGTGGTCGTCGGCACCGACGCGCACTCGTCGATCGTCAACACCCTGCGCCTGCTGGAAATGGACGCGCTCGTCGTCGACACACCCGACCACCGGCTGACCGCGGAGACGGTCCGGGCCGCGGTCGAGGCGGACCCCGACCCGTCGGACGTGGCCGCGCTGGTGTGTACGTCGGGCACCACCAACGCCGGCATCATCGACGACCTGGCCGGCTGCGGCGCGTTCGCGCACGAGCGCGGCTGGTGGTTCCACGTCGACGGCGCGTACGGCGGCTCCGGCATCTTCGCCCGCTCGCTGCGCCCGAAGTACGACGGTATCGAGCAGGCCGACTCGTTCATCCTGGACCCGCACAAGTGGCTGTTCACGCCGTTCGACTGCTGCGCCGTGCTCTACCGCGAACCCGAGCTGGCGAGGGCCACGCACACCCAGGACGCGTCGTACCTCGACGTCATCCACGTGTCCGACGGCGAATGGAATCCGACCGACTACGCCTACCACCTGACCCGGAGGGCCCGCGGTCTGCCGCTGTGGTTCTCGCTCGCGGTGTACGGCGTGGACGCCTATCGGGAGGCGATCGAGAAGGCGGCCTCGCTGGCGCGGGAAACGGCCGCGCTTGTCAAGTCGATGGAGCATCTGGAGCTGATCCGCGAGCCCGACCTCGGTGTCGTCCTGTTCCGCCGGGTCGGCTGGTCGGGCAAGGACTACGACGAGTGGGCCCGGCAGTTGCACGAGGACGAGGTCGCGTTCATCCCGCCGAGCAAGTGGGAGGGCGAGACGATCGGCCGGTTCGCGTTCCTCCATCCCGACACCACCCTGGACCTGGTCCGCGAGGTGCTCGCCCGGACGAAACCATGAGCGACCTCCTCGAGCTCTTTCCGGCCGGCAGCCGGCTCGATGCCGACGGCACCTTGATCGTCGGCGGCTGCCGCGCGGACGACCTGGCCGCCGAGTTCGGTACGCCGGTCCTCGTCGTCGCCGAGCAGGCACTCCGCGCCCGCGCCCGCGAGTACCGCGACGAACTCACCACCCGCTGGCCGAACTCACGCGTCGTCTTCGCGTCCAAGGCCTTCCCCAGTACGGCGATCCAGCGCGTGATGGTCGAAGAAGGACTCGGACTGGACGTCGCGGGCGGCGGCGAGATCCTGACCGCGCTCAAGGCCGGTGTCGATCCGGCGCTGATCGTCCTGCACGGCAACGCCAAGAGCGACGAGGAGATCGCGCTCGCGGTCGAGCGCGGCATCGGCCTGGTCGTGGTGGACAACGCCGACGATGTGGACCGGCTCGAAGCGACCGGTCGCCCGCAGGACGTGCTGGTGCGGATCATTCCGGGCGTCACCGCGGACACCCACGCGCATGTGCTCACCGGACACGAGGGCTCGAAGTTCGGCCTCGCCCCGGCGGACGCGGCCAGGTTGATCCAGCGGATAGAGCACAGCCCGCGGCTGCGGATGCGCGGTCTGCACGTCCACGTCGGTTCACAGATCCTCGACGTCGAGCCGTTCGCGGAGTCCGTCGCGCCGGTCGCCCGGCTCGGCGAGTTCGAGGTCTACGACCTGGGCGGTGGGCTCGGCGCGCGGTACACCTGGGCGGACAAGCCGCCGAGCGTGGCGGCGTACCTCGACGTGCTGATCGGCGCGGCGAAGCAGCACCTCCCCGCCTCAGCGCAGCTGATCATCGAACCTGGACGCAGCATGGTCTGTACGGCGGCGACCACGATCTACCGCGTCACCACGGTGAAACGCGGCGCGATCACGTTCGTCGCGGTCGACGGCGGGATGGGCGACAACCTGGAGGTCGCGTTGTTCGAGCAGCGGTTCGAGGCGGGCATCATCGGGCGCTTCGACGAACCTGGCGAGACCGTGACGGTGGTCGGCCGGCACTGCGAGAGCGGCGACGTCCTGGTCGACGGCGTACCGCTGTCCGATCCGAAAGTCGGCGACCTGCTCGCGGTGCCGGCGACCGGGGCGTACTGCTACACGATGGCGAACAACTACAACGGCAACCGCCGGATCCCGGTCGTCTTCGCGAACGACGGCGTCCCACGTCTCGTCGTACGGCGGGAGACGTGGGACGACCTCATGGCACGAGACGTGGATTAGCCCTCGAAGCCGTGATGGAGCATGACGTGCTTGATCCGCGTGTAGTCCTCGAGACCGTACATCGACAGATCCTTGCCGTAGCCGGAGTGCTTGAAGCCGCCGTGCGGCATCTCGGCGATCAGCGGGATGTGGGTGTTGATCCAGACGCAGCCGAAGTCGAGCCGGGCCGACATCCGGGCCGCGGTGGTGACGTTGGTCGTCCAGACCGAAGAGGCCAGACCGTACTCGCTGTCGTTCGCCAGCCGCAGCCCTTCGTCCTCGTCGGCGAACTTCTGCACGGTCATGACCGGACCGAAGATCTCGGTCCGGATCAGCTCGTCGTCCTGCTGCAGGTCAGCGACGATCGTCGGCTCGTAGAAGTACCCGCGGTCGCCGACGCGGTGGCCGCCGGTGGTCACCCGCGCGTGATCGGGCGCCCGCTCGACCAGGCCGGCCACGTGCCCGAGCTGGTTGGCGTTGTTGATCGGCCCGTACAGGATGTCCTCGTCGGCCGGGTCGTACCCGGTCCGCGTCGCCCGCGCCGCATCGGTGAGCGCGGCGACGAACTCGTCGTAGATCCCTTGCTGCACGAGCACCCGGGTAGCCGCCGTACAGTCCTGACCGCCGTTGAACAGGCCGGCCACCGAGATGCCTTCGATCGCGGCCGGGATGTCCGCGTCGTCGAACACCACCACCGGGGCCTTGCCGCCGAGCTCGAGGTGAGCCCGCTTCACGTCGGCCGCGGCCGCCATCGCCACGGCCATACCGGCCCGGGTCGAGCCGGTGATCGAGACCAGCTGCGGGACCTTGTGCTTGGTCAGCGCGGCACCGGTGTCGCGATCGCCGCAGACCAGGTTGCAGACGCCCGGCGGGAAGATCTCCTGCATCTTCTCGACCATCCAGTACGACGATGCGGGGGTCGTGTCGGACGGCTTCAGGACGACCGTGTTGCCGGCGGCCAGCGCCGGGGCGAACTTCCAGACCGACATCATCATCGGGTAGTTCCAGGGCGCGACCTGGGCGACCGGGCCGATCGGCTCGCGGCGGATCGACGAGGTGAAGCCGCGCATGTACTCGCCGGCCGACTTGCCCTCCAGCACCCGGGCGGCGCCGGCGAAGAAGCGGATCTGGTCGACCATCGGCGGGATCTCCTCCGACCGGGTCAGCGCGACCGGCTTGCCGGTGTTCTCGCTCTCGATCGCGATGAGTTCCTCGGCGCCGGCCTCGATCACGTCGGCGAGCTTCAGCAACGCGTGCTGCCGCTCGCTCGGCGTCGACCAGCGCCAGGTCTCGAACGCACTCGCCGCAGCCGTGAAGGCCTGATCGACGTCGTGTTCGTCCGAGTTCGGCGCGGAGGCGTACACCTCGCCGGTCGACGGGTTGACGATGTCCATCATCGCCCCCGACGCGGCGGCCTGCACCTTCCCGTCGATGACGTTGTGGAAGACCTTCTTGTCCGGCATGAGACCCATCCCTCCGCAGCAGACGATCCGTCCCCCAGTTCTCTCAATCTAAAGCTCACCCACTGACGAGGAGAAGGCCATGACTCATCAGGCGACCCATCCGCTCGAACCACTGGATGAGCACGAGTTCCGGCAGACGGCCGCGATCCTGCGCCGCGACGAGGAGCTCGGCGGGTCCTGGCGGTTCGCAGGGATCGAGCTGCTCGAGCCGGACAAGACGGCCGTGCGGGACTGGCGGCCCGGTGACGCCGTACCGCGAGCCGCGTTCGCCGTCCTCTGGAACCGGGCCGACAACCAGACCTGGGAAGCCGTCGTCGACCTGACCGGCGACCGGGTGGTGTCCTGGACTCACGTTCCCGGCGTGACGCCGAACTTCACGACCGACGAGTACCACGAGGTCGACGAGGCGATGCGGGCGCACCCGGACGTCGTCGCCGCCCTGGCCGCGCGTGGCATCACCGACCTGTCCCTCGTGCTGATCGAGGTCTGGACGTACGGGAAGGCGCTGATGCCGGAGAAGTACCGCGACCGCCGGCTCGGGTGGTGTGACATCTGGTACCGCGACACGCCGGAGAGCAACGCGTACGCGCACCCGGTCTCCGGTCTCAAGGTCGTCGTCGACGTGAACACGCTCGAGCTGCTCGAGCTCGAGGACGACCACGACCACGGCCAGCCCGAGGTCAACGCGGAGTACGCCCCCGGCCCGTGGACCGGGACGCTGCGCACCGATCTCAGGCCGCTGGAGATCACCCAGCCCGAAGGCGTCTCGTTCACGCTCGACGGCACCGAACTGCGGTGGCAGAACTGGAACCTGCGGCTCGGGTTCAACCACCGCGAAGGGCCGGTGATCTACCAGGTCGGCTACGGCGGCCGCGACATCGCCTACCGGATGTCGTTCGCGGAGCTGATGGTCCCGTACCGCGACGCCTCGTTCGACCACTACCGGCGTACGGCGTTCGACATCGGCGAGTGGGGTCTCGGGTTCATGACCACGTCGCTCGAGCTGGGCTGCGACTGTCTGGGCGAGATCCGCTACCTGGACGCCGTACTGCATGACACCCGCGGCGAGCCGTACACGATCAAGAACGCGATCTGCCTGCACGAGGAGGACAACGCCGTGCTGTGGAAGCACGTCGACCACACCAACGGCGCCGAGGTACGCCGGATGCGCCGGATGGTCGTGTCGTGCCACGTGACGGTCGCGAACTACGAATACCTCGTGTATTGGCGCTTCTACCAGGACGGCAACATCGAGTGCGAGGTCCGGGCCACCGGGCTGATGGTGACGACGCCGTTCGCCGCGGACGGTGCGCCGCCGCAGACGGGGACCGTGGTCGACAAGCAGACGTACGCGCCGTTCCACCAGCACTTCCTGGTCGCGCGGCTCGATCTCGACGTGGACGGCGACGGGAACACGGCGTACGAGGTCGACTCGCGCGCGCTGCCGGTGTCGGACAGCAATCCGTACGGGCTGGCCGTGGTCACCGATGCGACGCCGATCCGCTCCGAGTCCGAGGCTGCCCGGGACTTCAATTGGTCCACCCAACGATCGTGGAAGGTCGCGAACCCGAACCGGGTGAACGCGCTCGGCACCCATCCGGCGTACAAACTCGTCCCGAGCGCATCGATCCCGCCGCTGATGGACCCCGGTACGCCGCAGTTCCTGCGCGCGCCGATCATCGGCCACACGCTGTGGGTGACCCGCCACCACGACGAGGAACGCTGGCCGTGCGGCGACTACCCGACCCAGTCCAGCACCGACGACGGCATGACCCGGTGGATCGCCGACGACGAGTCGCTGGAGAACACCGATCTGGTCCTCTGGTACGTCTTCGGCATCCACCACATCACCCGGGTCGAGGACTGGCCGGTGATGCCCGCCGACACGATCTCGTTCTGGCTCAAACCGTTCGGTTTCTTCGACCAGAACCCGTCGATCGACGTACCGCCCTCGGTCAAGGCGGACGGGGAGGTCTGCCGGCACCACCCGGAGTGAGGCTCAGCGGGGAGCGGTGTTCGGCCTGGGCTTGGGGATCGGTTTCGTCCCCGGCTTCTTCCCCGAGTCGGGCGGCTTCGGGTTCGGGTTGCCGATCATCTTCTTCGGCGGGTTCACGAAGCGCTCGACCGGCAGGCCGCGGATCGCGCCCTGCATCGCCGATTGCCAGAGCGGGCCGGCGGTGCCGGAGCCGGTCGGGTCGGCGATGTCCACGCCGTTCAGCGTGTGCCGGAACATCAGGTTGGTGTACGGCAGGGTCGCGTCCGCGACGACCGCGGCGGCGGCGAGGTTCGGGGTGTAGCCGGCGAACCAGACCGCGAGGTTCTGCTGGATCGTGCCGGTCTTGCCGGCCATGTCGCGGGTGCCGAAGCGCAGGCGGCCGCCGGTGCCGCCCGGCATCATCACCTGGCTGAGGACCCGGTTGACCCCGTCCGCGACCGCACGCGGCAGCGCCTGCCTGCAGTCGAAGGCGGGACCGGGGATCGGCTTGCCGGAGTTGTCCCGGATCGACGTGACGACCAGCGGCTTGCAGTACTTCCCGCGGGCCGCGAACGTCGCGTACGCGTTCGACAGCATCAGCGGCGTCACGTACCCGACGCCCAGCGTCATCGACGCCACCTGGTCGAGCGGCTCGCCTGTCTGGCCGTTGTACACCCCGAGCTTGGCCGCGATCTTCGCGATCGGGCACAGCCCGGTCCGCTGCGACAACTGCAGGAAGTACGTGTTGGTGGAGAACCGCGCCGCCTCGACCATGGTCAGGTCACCGCTGTGCGTCGAGTTCTTCGGCTGGTACGTCGGATCGCGCGTATACCCCGTACAGGTCTTGAACTTCTTGTTCCGCAGGTCGATCTGCTCGGGCGAGTTGATCCGGTAGTCCATCGGGATGCCCCTGGACAGGGCCGCCGCGATCGTGAACGCCTTCATCGTCGAGCCGTTCTGGAACCCGCCGAACCCGCCGGCGTACGACTTCTCGACGTTGTAGTTGTAGTTCGTGTGATTGCGCCCGTTGCCGTACGGCTTGCTCTGCACCATCGCCTTGACCAGCCCGGTGCCCGGCTCGACCACCGTGATCGCCGCGACCGCGGTGTCGGTGCGCTTGCTGTGTTTGTCGATCGACGCCTGTGCGGCCGCCTGGATCCGCGGGTCGATCGAGGTCCGGATCAGCAGTCCGCCGGTCTTCAGGTAGTGGTCGCGGTCCTTCGGGGTCGCGCCGAGCGCGGGGTTGGTCAGCAGCTTGGCGACCACGTAGTCGCAGTAGAACGGGTACCGCGAGTTGGCGCAGCCGTTCGGCACCGGCTCGACCGTGGCCAGGTTGATCACCGGCGTCCGCAGCGCCTGGTTGGCCTGGTGGAGCGTGATCACGCCGAGTTCGAGCATGCGCTTGATCACGACGTCGCGGCGCGCCTTCGAGCGGGCCATGTCGTTGGTCGGGTCGTACCCGGTCGGGTTCTTCACCAGGCCGGCCAGCAGTGCCGCCTGCGGGAGCGTGAGTTTGTCGGCCGTGGTCCGGAAGTAGTGCTGTGCGGCCGCCTGGACGCCGTACGAGCCGTCGCCGAAGTTCACCAGGTTCAGGTACCGCTCGAGGATCTCGTCCTTGGACAGCTGGTCCTCGATCGCGATCGCGTAGCGCAGCTCGGCCAGCTTGCGTTCGTAGGTGACCGCGGTCGCCGCGGCGCGCTCCGCCGCGGTCCGGGCCTTCTCGACCAGGCTCATCTTGACGTACTGCTGGGTGATGCTCGACCCGCCCTGCTGCACCTCGCCCTCGGTCTGGTTGCGCAGCATCGCGCGCAGCGTGCCCTTCAGGTCGAGCGCGCCGTGGTCGTAGAACCGGGAGTCCTCGATCGCGACGATCGCCTTGCGCATGATCGGGCTGATCGTGCTCAGCGGGACCGGGACGCGGTTCTGCTCGTACAGCGTGGCGATCAGCGTGCCGTCCGCGGCCAGGATCCGGCTGCGGACGGCCACCGGATCGACCTCGAGCTCCTTCGGCAGGTTCTCGACGGACGCCGCGACCTCAGCCGATCCGCGTCCGGCGAACCCGGCGAAGGGCACCGCAAGCCCCGCCGCCAGGGCACCTGACAGCACGCTCACGCCGATGAACGTGATCAACGACCGAGCCCAATTGCGACCGCCCCTGCCGGTACGCATACCTCCAGGCTAGACGAGGGATCAGCTTCCGGGTACCCCGGAAATGATTGCCTCGATCAACTTTGGCCGCAATTCCCTTGCACTGATGACCGCATCGACCGATCCGACGTCACGCGCCCGCTCGATACTGTGCACGCGATCGAACTCGGTCGCGACCTCGCCCAGTTTCTCTGCCCGTACGACGGTTCGCACGTCGGCGAGCTCCGTCGCCAGCGCGGCCCGCTCCGCTCCGGTCGCCTCGCCGACCCGCTCGGCCAGCGTCGCGACCCGCGGATCCGCAGCGGTCCGCGCGTCGACCTCACCCGCGAAAACGACCGCGGCCGCCGGCGCGCCGCCGAGCACCGACGCGAACGAGCCCTCGACCGCGAGCACCGTCATGGACGGATTCAGCGATTTCGAGAACACCACGAACGCGCCGCCGTGGTACCGCGAGACGACGCAGAAAACGATCGGTCCCCGGAAGTTCACGATCGCGCGGCCGATCTCGGCGCCGTACTCGAGCTGGAGGTTCCGCATCGAGTCCGGTGATCCGTCGAAACCGGACAAGTTCGCCAGCACCACCAGCGGGCGGTTGCCGCTGGCCGAGTTGATCGCCCGTGCCACCTTCTTCGACGACCGCGGGAACAGCGTGCCCGCGGTGTAGGTGTCCGGGCCGTCGGTGGGAGGGAATCCCCGGCGCGGGACCGACTTGGACTCGATCCCGACCAGGCAGACCGGGAACCCACCGAGCCGGGCATCCTGCACGACCGCGGTATCGGCGTCGGCCATCCCGGCCCAGCGCTCCAGCATCGGGTGGTCCTGGTCGGTGACCGCCCGCATCAGCGTGCGGATGTCGAACGCCTTCTTCCGGTCCGGGTTCGTCGCAGGCGAGAAAATCTCGCCGACAGTCTTGAAGTCGCTCCCGGCCACGTCATGCGGGTACGGCGTGACGTCGCGATCCACCGGGTCCGACGTCGAGGCCCGGCGCGGACCGCTCTCCCCCGGCAGGACGTACGTGTGGTCGTAATGGGTCATCAGCACGTCGCGGGCCGCCTTCAGGTCGGGCGCCCAGTACTGCGCCTGGCCGTTCGGGCCCATCACCCGGTCGTACCCGCCGATGCCGAAGTTGTCCTCGGCCGACACGCTGCCGGAGAAGTCCAGCGTCTGCTTGCCGGTCAGCACCATCGCGCTGTCCGGCGTCATCACCAGGATGCCCTTGGTGTGCATGAGCATCGTCGCCTCGGCGTTCCAGTACGGCTGGGCGCCGACATTGATCCCCGCGACCACGACGTTGATCTCGCCGCCGTCCTGGGTGAACTCGACGATCCGCTTCAGCGCCTTCGCGACCCAGTCCATGTTCTCGGTGCCGGAGTCCATCGAGATCCGGGCGCCGGCCGACAGCGAGTACCACTCGACCGGCACGCCAAGACGTTCCGCCAGGTCGAGCGCCGCGATGATCCGCGAGCACTCCCCCTCGGCGACCGCGCCGAGCGCCATCGTCGGGTCGCCGCTCATCGCGACCCGGGTGACGCCCTCGGGGTACCGCTCGCTGGGCGTGGTGACGATGCCGACGATGATGCCGGCCTTGTTCAGGCCCTTCGGCCGCTCGACCGGGACCAGGTTGCCGGCGTCGTCGAGGTCGTGCTCGACGAACGAGCCGCCCTGGCCGGCGACCATCCCGCTGACCTCGTACGGGTAGATCGTGTTGCGTCGCCGGGACCGCTGCACCTTCTGGGCATAGTCGTCGAGCGGCATCAGCCGACCGGTCGGCGGCTGCTCGATCGACGTGACGACGCCCGAGCCGTGCTGGTAGTAGAACCGGGCCGCGACCGGGTTGATCGAGCCGTCCGGTGCGACGACGTCGCCTTGGACCAGGACTTCCTCGATCCCCGCGCCCGCGGTCATCGGGGCGATGTTGCGCTGCAACGCGGTCACTTCGTCGACCTGTACGTCGACCACCGGCCAGATCTGCACCCAGACGTGGTTCATGTCCAGCTTGGCGCCGGCGGCTCCGCGGGCCGAGCGGGCCCGGCGGATCGCCTCCAGGCAGTTCGAGATAGCGCGCTCGGCGTGCGGCAGCGACGTGACCTGGCCGTCCTCGTCCCGGACCACGGCGAACTGGCGGACCTGGGCCAGCGCGACGAGCCGCCGGTCGGCCGGGTTGTCCCGTGCGACGCAGTAGTAGAGCAGGACGTCCTCGGGTGCCTCGAGGCGGGTGATCCGGAAGTCGCGCAGCCGCCACAGGTTCAGGCGGCGGCCGACCATCGGGTGTACGCCGCGGACGTTGTCGTCCTCGGCCATCGACCCGCCGGCCGGGCGATAGGTGAAGTACGACACCGCGTGATCCAGTCCCGTTGCGACTGCGACCGAGATCCGGCGTACGCGCTGGGCGACCGGGAGGTCGGCGACCATCCGGCGGTACAGGTCGGAGGCCTCCTGCTGCGACTCGGGCAGGTCCGGGCCGTACAGGTACAGCTCGACGACGGCCTCGTGGCCAGCCGTGCGGGCGTCGACCTGCGCGGTCAGTGCGCGCGATAGGGCACTGTCGCGGTCGGCGAGCTCGGCCACCGTCCCGACCGTCGTGACCAGGTGGCTCGGACGGTCGTCGATCGAGTAGTCGGCGGTTGCGACCGGTCGTCCGTCGACGGCGAACTCCCGCAGGTCGTGCAGCTCGTACTCGCGGTAGTGCCGCCGGACGAGCACCTCGAGCATCGGCTCGCGGTCGCCCCAGCCGCCCGCGAGCCGCCGGGCGAGGAACCGGACGATCGGCTCCGGGATCGCGGCCAGCGCGTCGATCCGCTGCTGCCGGTCCGGCGCATCCGGATGCGCGGCCAGGTCGGCGACCTCGTCGCTCACCCCGGCGATGATCGAGGCGCGCTCGGCGTCGACCTGCGGCTGGTCGAACCAGCGGAACCGGACGCTCCGGGCCAGGTCACCGACGACCGGGAACCGCAGCTGCGTCGCCGGCACCAACCGGTCAAGCAGCTCGTGCACCGACTCGTCGAGCGGCGACTCAGGCAGCGGCTCGGCGATCCACCGCTGCAGCACGGAGGTGACCAGCACTACGTCGGGATTCGACCGCTGCTGCGCCAGGAAGATCCGGAAGACCGCCTCTTCCAGCTCAGGGCTCCGCTCCAACCCGGTCACGCCGTAGTTGCTCAGCACCCGCGTCAACCGGGCCTGGAACTCGGCCGGCAAACCGCCACGGTCCGGGTCGAGGCTCTGCAGGTAGGTGTAGAAGTACTCACGTGGGCTGTGGACGCGGTTCTCGATGCTCGTGTCCGTGCCGGCCGGACGGTTCCGGCTCAACTCGGCGAAGTCCGCGAACACGCTGAGCAGCTCGATCTCGGGCCCGACCGGAGGCCCAGCCTGCTGATGTGCGAGCTCGGACCGTGCGGCGAGGTAGTCGGCCAGCATGCCGCCCTCGTCCTGCGGGTCGATATCGAATCCGAGCAGCATGCTCCGCAGGTCGTCCAGCCCGCGCTCCACCCGCTCGGCCGCGGACTTCTCCCCCGTCCCGTTCGGCAGATCCAGCTGTACGCCGTTCTGAACCGGAGCCGCCTCCTCGGGGCTGTCGTCTGCCACCGGCTCCAACCGGAGCAGCGGCGCACCGGTCTCCACCTGGCTGCCGGTCGAGACCAGCAGCTCCTTCACGGTCGCCTTGAACGGCGCGTACAGCACCGTCTCCATCTTCATGCTCTCGAGCACGAGCACCGGCGCACCGGCCTCGATCTCGGCACCCGTCTGCACCGGCGTCGCGACCACCAGCGCGGGCGCGGGCGAACGCAGTACGCCGCCCTCGTCGCGGCTGACGCGGTGGGTCACGCCGTCGACCTCGATCAGGTGGACCGGGCCGTGCGTCGCGGTGACCAAGCGGAACCGCTGCCCGCCGACGACGAGCCGGCTCCGGTAGTCGTCCAGCCGCTCGAGCTCGGCGTCGACGATCTTCAGGTGCCCGTTGCCGACGCCGACCCGGAACCGCTCGGGGCCGATCCGGGCAACCGTCACCTGGTAGCTCGCGCCGCGCAGCTTGAGGTCGATCGCGCGACCGACCTCGTGCTGCACCTGCGGACGACCGCCGTGCGCGGTCTCCAGCAGCCGGGTCCGCTCGACGGCCTCGGAGTCCTCGTACCCCTCGATCGCCGCAGCGACCAGCGCGATCCCGGAGTGCCGGTGCGAGATCAGCCGGCCCTCGCCGCGGACCCGGTCGATCCAGCCGGTGTCCGCGCTGCCGTCGATGACCTCGGGCTGGTCGAGCAGCTCGAGGATGAAGCTTTTGTTGGTCGCACCGCCCTCAATCAGCACGGTCGTCGCCTGCATCGCGCGCCGCAGCCGCGCCAGCGCCTCCTCGCGGGTTCGCCCATACCCGATGATCTTCGCGATCATCGAGTCGAAGTCGGCGGGGATGCTGTCGCCCGCGCTCACCCCGGTGTCGACCCGGATCCCGGGACCGGCCGGAAGATCGAGTACGGCGATGCGCCCGGGCGACGGCGCAAAGTCGCGATCCGGGTCCTCGGCGTTCAATCGCGCCTCAACTGCGTGACCGCTCTCGGCCGGCTTGACGCCGTCGAGTCGGCCACCGGAGGCGACGTGCAACTGGGCCTTCACCAGGTCGAACCCGGTGGTCAGCTCGGTGATCGGGTGCTCGACCTGAAGACGCGTGTTCACCTCGAGGAACGCGAACGACTTCTCGCCCGGGTGGTACAGGAACTCGACCGTCGCGGCGCCCTTGTACCCGACCGCGAGCGCCAACCGCTCGGCGGAAGCCTTCAGGTCATCGACCTGCGACGCGGACAGCAGCGGGGACGCCGACTCCTCGATCACCTTCTGGTTGCGTCGCTGCACCGAGCAGTCGCGTACGCCGAGCGCCCACGCCGTACCCTGACCGTCCGCGATGACCTGCACCTCGACGTGCCGCGCGCCGGTGACGAGCCGCTCCAGGAACACGACGCCGCTACCGAAAGCGCGGGCAGCCTCGTCACTGGTCCGTGCGTACGCGTCGGACAACTCGTCTGCTGAGCGGACCACCCGGATACCGCGGCCACCGCCGCCGGCCGTTGCCTTGAGCATCAACGGGTAACCGATCCGCTCGGCCGCCGCCAGCGCGGCCTCCAGCGACTCGACCGCACCGCGGCTCCACGGCGCGACCGGTACGCCGACCTCCTCGGCGATCAGCTTCGACCCGATCTTGTCGCCGAGCTTGCGCATCGCCTCGGCCGACGGACCGATGAAGGTCACGCCGATCCGGTCGCACAGCTCCGCGAATGCGGGGTCCTCGGCAACGAAGCCCCAGCCGACCCAGGCCGCGTCGGCGCCGCTGTCGCGCAACGCCCGCTCGAGGACGGCGAGATCCAGGTACGGCCGGGCCGATGCCGGGCCGAGCGGGTAGGTGATGTCCGCCGCGCGTACGAAGGTCGCGGTCCGCTCGCCGTCAGTGAACAAGGCCACGGTCTCGATGGGGTCACCGCCTTCGGCGTTGACTTCCCGGACCGCATTGATCAGCCGCATGGCGGCCTCGCCCCGGTTCACAATCGCGATACGCTTGAACATCGACCGCCTCCGTGTCTCACCCTGCTTGTACAGAAGGGATCGCCCTCTGCTGGCACAGGTTTTCAGCCCAGGGCCGTTACCGTCGAGTCGGCCCCCCTTTCAGGCGTGTTCGAGCCCGTTTTCGAGCCTGACCCCGGCCCGGTGAAAGACTTCCGGGCAGTCGACGGAGGGGAAGCATCGTGTCGGATGAATTGATCGGCCGGCTACGGGGAGCGGTCGCGGGACCTGTGCTGGGGCGCGGGGACGACGGCTTCGCGGAAGAGTTGTCGGGGTTCAACCTGGCGGTTACACACAGTCCTGATGTGGTGGTCGGCCTGACGTCCGAGGACGACGCCGTGGCCGTGGTCCGAGCAGCCGCAGAGACCGGTACGCCGGTCCGCGTGCTGGCGACCGTGCACGGCGTACCGAACCCGATCCAGGACGGGATCGTGGTGACGACCTCCCGGCTCAAGGGCGTGACGGTCGACCCGGACACCAAGATCGCGCACATCAACGCCGGTTCGGTGTGGGCCGACGTCATCAGCGTCGCCGCGCCGCACGGACTCGCGCCGATCGCGGGCGCTTCCGACGTGGTCGGCTGCATCGGCTACACGCTCGGCGGTGGACTCGGGCCGCTCGCCCGGACCTACGGCTTCTCGTCCGACTGGGCTCGCAGTTTCCGAGTGGTCACCGCGAGTGGGCCGGTGACGGCCAATGCCACCGAGAATGCAGACCTGTTCTGGGCGTTGCGCGGCGGCAAGGGCGGGTTCGGCATCGTCACGGCGATGGACTTCGAGCTCGCCGAGCTCAGCACTCTGTACGGCGGATCGGTGTTCTTCGACGCGGAGCACATCGCTCCCGTGCTGAGCACCTGGACCGAGTGGACCAAGACGTTGCCGGAGAGCGCGAACTCGTCGGTCGTGATCCTGCGCCTCCCGCCGCTGGAGTTCATCCCGGCCCCGCTACGTGGCAAGACCGTGCTCAGCGTGCGGTTCGCGTCCGTCGGTGATGTGGCCGAGGGCAAGCAACTGTTCCAGCCGATCCGCGACGCCGGTACGACGCTGATCGACGCGGTCGGCGAGATGCCCGCGAGCGACATTCCGCTGATCCACAACGACCCGAAGGCGCCGACGCCGTCATGGGATCGCGGCATGATGCTCAACGAGCTGGACGCCGACTTCGTCGCGGCGTTCCTCGGGGCGGCCGGTCCGGAGCAGCAGATCCCGTTGATCGCGGTCGAGATCCGGCACCTCGGCGGCGCCACCGAACGCGACGTGCCCGGCGGAAGCGCGGTCGGCGGCCGCGGCGGGGCGTGCACGATGACGCTGATCGGCGTACCGGACCCGAGCCTGTTCGAAAAGGTGCTGCCGGCAACGGTTGACGAGTTGCTGGCCCCGCTGCGGCCGTGGATCTCGGCGGCGAACACGCCGAACTTCGCCGGCGGGTTCACGGTGCCGGGATCGTTCGAGGCGTCGTGGCCCGCCGAGACGTTCGCGCGGCTGGCCGAGATCCGGGCCGCCTACGACCCGGACACGCTCTTCCCGTTCGGTCCGCGCCAGGAGAACTGAGGTTCGTAGCCGAGCAGACGCCGCGCCTTGTCGATCGAGAGTAGCGTCTCGTTCGGCCCGAACGGCCGCTTGACCTCCACGCCGGGGAACACCTCGGCGAGCAGCTCCTCGTTCGGCCGGGACATCACGGTGTCGGCGTTCGCGACGATGAAGACGTCGGTCCCGGTCACGCCGTACTCGAGCGCCTTGCGGACTGCCTGTGCCCCGTCGCGGGCGTCGATGTAGCCCCAGAGGTTCCACTTGCGAGCCTGGGCGTCGGCGTCGAACGACGGGAAGCGGGCGTAGTCCTCGGGGTACATCACGTTGGAGAAGCGCAGCCCGATCAGCTTGAGGTCCGGGTGCCACCGGCACAGCTGGCGGGCCAGCTCCTCCTCCAGCGTCTTGACCAGCGAGTAGGTGCTGTTCGGCCGCGGCGGGTAGTCCTCGTCCACCGGCACGTACGGCGGGAACTCGTCGAACGGCAGACCGAGCACGGTCTCGCTCGACGCCCACACGATGTTCCGGACGCCGGCCCGCAGCGCAGCGGAGAACACGTTGTACGTCGCGGTCATGTTGTTGTGGAACGTCGCCGCGTTCGGCCGCAGACCCGGGGCCGGGATCGCGGCCAGGTGCACGACCGCGTCGACGCCGTCGTGCCGGTCGTCGATCCCCGCGATCGCCTCGTACGTCTGGCCGAAATCGGTCAGATCCAGCCGTGTCGACGTCACGTCAGCGCGCGCCGGAGGAGCCTGGTCGAGGGCGACCACGTCCCAGCCGTTGTCCGCGAGGTGGTCGACCACGGCGCGGCCCAGCTTGCCGCTGCTTCCTGTCACCGCTACCCGTGCCATGTTCTTCATCGTTGCAGATTAGGATTTGCCTTGTGAAACTTGCTCAGCGGATGGGACGACTGGGGACCGAATCGGCCTTCGAGGTGCTCGCCAAGGCGAAGGCGCTGGAGGCGCAGGGTCGCGAGATCGTGCACCTCGAGATCGGCGAACCCGACTTCGACACCCCGGCGCATGTGATCGCCGCCGCCCAGCAAGCCCTGGACAAGGGCTTCACGCACTACGTGCCGGCGCCGGGGATCCCGGAGTTGCGGACCACGGTGACGGAGTTCCTCGAGCGCACCGGCCGGATGCAGACCTCGCCCGACCGGGTGCTGATCACGCCGGGTGCGAAGCCGATCATGTTCTTCACGATCCTCGCGCTGTGCGAGGAGGGCGACGAGGTCCTCTACCCCGACCCCGGCTTCCCGATGTACGCGTCGATCGCCTCGTTCGCCGGCGCGAAGCCGGTGCCGGTGCCGCTGCGGGAGGAGAACGGGTTCGTCATCGACCCCGACGAGCTCCGGTCGCTGGTCACCGACCGGACCAAGTTGCTGATCCTCAACTCCCCGCACAACCCCTGCGGCAGCGCCTCCACCCCGGAGCAGCTGCAGGCGATCGCGGAGATCGCGATCGAGCACGATCTCGTCGTACTCAGCGACGAGGTCTATTGGGCCTTGCGCTACGACGGCCAGCACCACAGCGTCCTCGATGTCGACGGCATGCGCGAGCGGACGATCCTGCTCGACGGCTGGTCGAAGACGTTCGCGATGACCGGCTGGCGGTTGGGCTTCGGTGTGTTCCCGGAGCCGCTGGTCGAGCCGGTGACGCGACTGATGATCAACTCGGTCTCGTGTACGTCGGCCTTCAGCCAGTACGCCGCGATCGCCGCGCTCGAGGGACCGTGGGACGACGTCGACCGGATGCTGGACGCGTTCCGCGAACGGCGCGAGGTGATCGTGTCCGGCCTGAACGCCGTACCGGGTGTGTCCTGCGTCGAGCCCGGCGGAGCGTTCTACGCGTTCCCGAACATTAGCGAGCTCGGCCTGTCGGCATCGGACCTGGCTGATCGCCTGCTCGACGAGGCGGGCGTCGCGTGTCTTCCGGGCACGTCATTCGGTGTGTACGGCGAGAACCACCTGCGCTTCTCGTACGCGAACTCGGTGGAGAACATCCGCCGAGCCCTCGACGCGTTCACGGAACTCGTCACAGCGCGTTGAGATAGTCAAAGCTCTCGCGCAGGGCGGTCATCACGTCGGTGTCGCAATGGTCCAGCTCGACGATGTGCCAGGCGACCGACGGGTTCGCGTCGAGGATCGCCGGGATGTCCAGGCGGCCCTGCCCGAGCGCGACCATCGCGTCCTCAGCCGTCTTCGCCGGCCCGTCCCGGAGGTGCAGGAACCGGACCCTGTCGCCGTACTCGCGCACGACCGCAGCCGGATCCGCGCCCGCCACCGCCGCCCAGTACACGTCGAGCTCCAGCAGCACGTCCGGGCTCAGCCGCTCCTGCAGTACGTCGTACGCGCGTCGCCCGTCGGCCAACCGGGAGAACTCCGACCAGTGGTTGTGGTACGCGATCTGCATCCCGTACGCCTTCGCGTTCGCGGCGCCCTCGTTCACCCGCTCGACCCCGCGCGCGATGCTGTCCTCGGTGGCGAGCTCCTCCGCTTCGAGGCTCCACGCGAGCACCGGCGTGCCGAGCTCGCTCTGCTCGTCGAGGATGCGCCGCGCATCCGGTCCGGCCGGGAACGGCGCGTGTGAACTGAACAGCTCGAGTCCGAGGTCGTCGAGCAGTTGCCGGACGACGGTCGGCGACAGCTCGTGCAGCCCGAACGCCTCGACTCCGGCGTACCCCATCTCCCTGAGCTGCCGAAGTACTCCGGGAAAGTCGTCCAGCGTGAAGACCGACCAGAGCTGTACTCCAATCGGACGCTTCATTCGGGCAGGGAGAAGGTCGTGGTCAGCTCCTGCGCTTGACCGGTGCGCGCGGCCTCATCGGCCTTCAGCATGATCTCCAGGACGTGCCGGGCGTGCTCGAGATTCAGCAGCGGCCGCGTCCCGGAGGCGACACAGTCCGCGAGGTGATCGACCAGAACTGCGCGGTGCAGCCCGACCAACCGCCGCATGGGCGCATCGCCGTCAGGCATGTCCGGAGCGATCCAGCCCCGGAGTCCGCCGACCGCGTCCAGCCGGAAGATCTCCAGCGGCGGTCCGTCGCCGCCGAAGGGTCGTCCGCTGAGGTTGATCGTCCCTTCCCGGCCGTAGATCTCCAGCTTCGGCCCGCGGGCGGCGTTCACGTTGAACGTCCCGTCGACGACCGCGAACGTCGACTCGCCGAAGTCGAGCAGCATCAGCACGTTGTCGTCCGCGGTGACGTCGATCGTCTTCCCCTCGAACGGCCCGCCGCGAACCGTGCGGGTCGGCTCGGTGATCCCCGCGAAGGCGACCACCCGACGAGCCGGCCCGAGGATCCCGGTGATCTCGTGGATGCCGTAGACGCCCATGTCGAACAACGGCCCGGAACCCTTTTGATAGAACCACGTCGGGTCCGCAGGCCACGCTCCGGAGGCCGGCCCGCCGTGCGACGACCGCACCCGCGCGAACGCAATCTTGCCGATGGCACCTTCCCGGACCAGCCGGCGAGCCTCGGCCCGATCCGGATAGAGCATGTTGAACGGCGCGCAGACCACCGTGAGGTCGCGTTCGGCGGCAAGCTCACAGATCCGGTCGGCGTCCTCCATGCTGGTCGCGAGCGGCTTCTCGGTCGCGAGATGCTTGCCCGCAGCAAGGATCTGTGCACAGGTCTCACCATGTACCGGAATCGGCGTCAGGTTGACCACCGCATCCAGCTCGACGCCGTCCAGCATCGCCTCCAGACTCGTGAACGCGTGCGGAATGTCGAACCTTCCGGCGACAGTCTTGGCCAGATCAGGGACGACGTCTGCGATCGCGACGACCTCGGCCTTGTGCCGGATCGAGTCCAGGTTGGGCAGCACTCCCCCGCCCCCGGTGGCGATCATCCCCGCACCGAGTACGCCGATCCGCAACGGGCTCATGCCACCGCCTCCCGTACGGACTCGTAGAAGGCAAGGCAGGCCGCCAAGTTGTGCCACGCATCGTCGACAGTTGCGACCGGCTCAGCCTCTCCGTTGATGACAGCGGCCCAGTGATCGAGATCCGCCGCCTGATCATGTCTGCCCGGAGGCGCGACCTCCACCCATCCACTGAAGGGCTCGACCTCCCCACTGACCAGAAGCCGCCCTTGAATGCCGTCCATCCGTACGGCGCCACCGCTGCCGACGAGCGTGTAGCTGGACTGGAACCCGCCGTCCGGTGCGGTCCACGTGTTCTCCAGCGTGGCCACCGCTCCCCCGGCGAACGTCGCCGTCGCCACCCCGTAGTCCTCGACCTCGAGCTCGGGATGAGCGTGCTTGGCCGTCTGCCCGCTGATCGCGACGACCTCCTCGCCGAGGAGCCAGCGCAGCAGGTCGATCTGGTAGATCGAGTGGTCGACCCACCCGCCGCCGACTGTCCGCGCCGGGTCGACGAACCATCCCGGCGTGCGGTCGTCCGGCCATTGCGCCGGCAGCCCGGCCCAGGTCGTCATCGCCGCGCTGGTGAGCTGACCGATCCGGCCGTCCTTCACCCATTGCCGGAGCCACTGCGCGTTCGGACCCAGCCGCTGCCGCGACTCGGCCGGCAAGAACGTCACTCCCGAGCCGCGGACGGCGTCCATCACGCGCGAAGCATCCTCCAACCGGAGCGCCAGCGGCTTGTTCGCGATGATGTGCTTCCCGGCCTTGGCCGCGGCGACGCACACCTCGTGATTGAGGTCAGGGCTGACGAAACTCATCACCGCGTCGATCCCCGGATCATCCACCAGCGTGCGCCAGTCCGCCTCGACGCGGCCCACGTCGTACCGCTGGCCGACGTACGCGGCGCGGACCGGATCGGCGTCCCAGACGCCGGCCAGGCTCAGCCCAGCTCGCGCCCGTGTTCCTTCCGCGAGTGGAAGCGCCGAGTACCAATGGTCCACACCCACCAGGGCGACCCGAAGTTCCGTCATCAATCCTCCGTTGCTACCCACGCGACCGCGTTCGCGATCACCTTGCGTACTTCGGACTGCCGGTACACCGGGTACTGCTGATCACCCGGACTGAAGTAGAAGATCCTGCCGTTCCCGCGACGGAAACAGCACCCGCTGCGGAAGACGGCCCCACCACTGTAGGAGCTGATGAACACGAGCTCATCCGGCTCCGGCAAGTCGCACGGCTCGGCGTACAACTCGTCCATGGGGATGACGATCGGCGACGGCACCCCTTCGGCGATCGGGTGCCCGCGCTTGACCGTGTAGACCTGCTGCTCGTTGTTCGGCGCCCAGTGATCGAGGGCGCAGCTGGTGCCGAGCAGCTTGAGGCTGACCTTCGAATAGAGGGCCGAGTGGAGCAGGACGAGTCCCATGCCCTGCTCCACTCGCGCGATGACCCGGTCGACCACCTCGTCGTCGACCTGGTCGTTCGCGATGTGCGACCACCAGACCAGTACGTCGGTCTGCCGGACGACGCCGGCCGGCAGACCTTGCCCGGGCTGGTCAAGGGTTGCGGTGCTGACGACGGCATCGGGACCAAGCCCGGTTCTGATGCCGTCGGCAACCACCTCGTGAATGCCTTCCGGGTAGACCCGTTGGACACTCTCGTCCTTGCCCTCGTGCACGTTCTCGTTCCACACAGTTACTCTCATGCGGCCGGCTTCAACCGCAGTACGACGATCTCAGCGCCCGGTGTGTACGGCGCAGCCGGCGCGTACGGATCCTCCGCGGTCGGCCAACCCGTCACCTTCGCGGACCTGTACATGGCCCAGTCAACGGAGTACACGAGCGGAATGATCGGCGTCTTCTCGACCATGACACCTTGCAGACCGTGCAACGCCGTCAGCCGAGCGTCATCGGTCCCGGCGGACTGGTAGTCGGTCAGCAACTTCTGCGTAGCCGGGTCGTTGAACCGCTCGACGTTGGTCGTGGCGTTCGAACCGACCGGCCCGGACTGGCTGTTGTCGAGCCAGCCTTGGTACGCGACGAACGGCGAAGCGCCGGTGTTCGACGACCCGAGCGTCAGGTCGTAATGCCCCTGCGCGACGCGCTGCGACCAGTCGTCACCCGAGACGCCCTTGACGGTCACCGAGATGCCGACCGTCTTGAGTTGCTGGGCGATGATCCCGGAGCTGTTCATCCAGTCCTTGTAGCCGGACGGAACGGTCAGCGTCAGCGAGATCGGCTTCCCGCCCTTCTCGTAGATGCCGGACTTGTTCAGCGTGAAGCCGGCGCCCTCGAGCAACTGCTTGGCCTTCGCCTTGTCCTCGACGATCTGCAGATCCTTGTACTTCGGGTCGAGGGCCGAGTCGTAGTTCGGCAGCAGTAGACCCGTGGGTGTCTTCACCGGCGGGTTGAACGTGTACTGGCCGAGATCGCAGATCTGCTGCCGATCGAGGGCGGCGCTGATCGCCTGCCGTACCGGTAGCTCGCTCAACGGCCAGACAGTGTTGTTCGGCACCAGCGAGACGACGCCGGTCGGCGGGTACCAGAAGTGGTTGTCCTTGTTCTTGTTGACGAACTCCTTGTTGCTGCCGGTCGTGAAGAAGTAGTCCGCCCAGTCCAGTTCGCCCGACAACAGCTGGATGCCGGCCGTCTCGAAGCTCAGGCCGTGATAGTTCAGCTGCTGGACCTCGGGCTTGCCCGGCTGCCAGAACTTGTCGTTCTTGGTCAGCACCAGCAGCTGCGGGTTGTACGACTTGTAGACGAACGGCCCGGTGCCGATCGGATTCGGATCCAGGAACTTGGTCGGATCCGGTACGGCGGACCACTCGTGCTTGGACACGATCGGGGTCAACCCGGCGATCGCATACAGCTGGGTGAACGCCGGCGTCTTGAACGTCATCACGACCGTCTTGTCGTCCGGGGCGGAGACCGTCTGGAAGTCGACGCCGTTCACGTTCAACGCGGCGTACTTCTTGATCAGCTCGAAGGTGAAGACCACGTCGGCACTGGTGAACGCCTGGCCGTCGGACCACTTGACTCCGTCGCGGAGCTTGAAGGTGAGCGTCTTGTCCCCGTCGGACCATGTCCACGCCGTCGACAGCCAAGGATAGGTGCCGCCCTCCTTGAGGATGTTGAACTGGACCAGCGGCTCGTAGATCATGTTCACCGCGCTGTAAGCGTTCAGCGCGCTGGTCGGCAAGAACGGGTTGAAGTTGGCGGCCGGACCGCCGCCGGTCCCGGTGATCTCCAGGGTCGGCAACGAACCCGCCTTGGCCGGCGGCGCCTCTTCAGTGCACGCGGCGGCGCCCAGTGCGAGGGCGACCCCGGTGACAAGGCAGGCGATCGTTCTCCTACGTCGAATCTTCATGTCAAGTGCTCCTTGCTGGCTGCTGAGGAGGTCTCGGCGCTTGCGCTGTACAGCCAGCACCTCGTCCAATGGCCGGGGCGCAGCTCGGTTGTGCCGGGCGCCTCGGTGCGGCAGATGTCCATCGCGTGCGGACATCGCGGATGAAAACGGCAACCCTCGGGCGGGTTGACCAGGCTCGGCGGCTCACCCGCGTCGAGCAGCTCCGGATCGCGGCCGGCGCGATCCGGATCGGGGGCGGACGCGAGCAACAACTGGGTGTAGGGATGTGCGGGACGCTGGACGAGCTCCTCCGACGGCCCGCCCTCGATCACCCGGCCGGCGTACATGACGAGCGTCGTCGTCGCGAAGTACCGGGCCGAGGCGATGTCATGGGTGATGTAGAGCATCGCCAGGCCGAGCGACTTCACCAGGCCGGCGAGCAGGTTGAGGATGCCGAGCCGGATCGACACGTCGAGCATCGAGACGGGTTCGTCGGCGAGCAGCACCTTCGGTTCGGCCGCCAGCGCGCGAGCGATCGCGATCCGCTGGAGCTGGCCGCCGGACAGTTCGTGCGGGTACTTCGCCAGGTACTGCTCGGCCGGCGTGAGGTTGACCTGTTCGAGCAGCTCGACCGCCGCGGCCCGGGTTGCGGCCCGGTTCTTCGCGAGACCGTGCACCTTCAGGGGACGGCGCAGGTGATACGCGATGGTGTGAACCGGGTTCAGCGAGCCGAACGGGTCCTGGAAGACCATCTGGACGCGACGGACATGCTCCCGGAACAGCCGGCCCCGTGTCGCCCGTACGGTCGCACCTCCGATCGAGATCGTCCCGTCGGTCAGCGGGTAGAGGCCGGCCAGCAGCCGAGCCACTGTCGACTTGCCGGAACCGGACTCGCCGACGAGGGCGGTGACCTCTCCGGAGCGCAGCGTCAGCGAGACATCGTCGACGGCGTGCACGACCTCACCGCGGCCGCGCAGCCGCTGCCGGATCCGATGCACCGGGAAGTGCTTGACCAGACCCTGGGCCTCCAGGGCCGGCGTTTCAGAGCTGACCGTCATCGTCACTCCTCGGTTGTGTCAGCAAGCAGGCGACCTGGTGACCCTCTGTTGTTGCCAACAGCAACGGCATGGTCGTGGTGCAGCTCGCGATCGCCTTGCTGCACCGAGGTTGGAAGGGACAGCCGGGAGCGATGAACCGCAGGTCCGGCGGCGTGCCGGGGATGCCGGTCAGGACCTTGCGCGGTCCGTGCAGATGCGGGAACGAATGCAGCAGCCCGTCGCTGTACGGATGCTGCGGTGACCGGTACAGCTCCGTTGCGGAGCCGGTCTCGATGACGCGACCGGCGTACATGATCGCGATCCGGTCCGCGACTTCGATCAGCAGCGACAGGTCGTGGGTGATGAAGACGACCGCGAACCCGAGCTGCTCGCGCAGGGCCATGATCTGGTTCAGGATCTGGCGTTGTACGACGACGTCCAGCGCCGTCGTCGGCTCGTCGAGGACCAGGACGTCAGGCTCGAGGACCAGCGCCATCGCGATCAGCGCGCGTTGACGCATGCCGCCGGACAGCTCGTGCGGGTACGCGTCGGCGCGATCGGCCGGCAGACCGACCATCGTCATGACCTCGACGACCCGTGCATCCCGTTGCTGGGTGCTCATCCCGGGGCGATGCGCGGTCAGCGAGTCAGCCATCTGTACCCTCAGCGTCAGCACCGGGTTGAGCGAGTTCATCGCGCTCTGGAAGACGATCGCCAACTCGGCCCATCGGAACGCGCGCAGTTCGTCCGGCGACATCCGCAGTACGTCGACCGGCTCCTCGCCGCGCGGCCAGTAGTGGATCGAGCCGGACACGACCTCACCCGGAGGACGCAGCAGCCGGGTGATCGCGTAGGCCAGCGTCGACTTGCCCGACCCCGACTCACCGGCAATGCCGAGCACCTCGCCGCGACGCAACACCAGGTCGACCCCGTCCACAGCTTTCACCGCGCCAGGCCCGTCGCCGTAGTTCACATGCAGGTCAACCACCTCGAGCACCACGCCAGCACGCGCTCCCCCCACCCCCAGGCCGCCCGCCTCTGTCCCTCCCACGGCCAGGCCGCCCGCCTCGCTCCCTGCCACCGCCAGGCCGCCCGCCTTCCCCCCGCCCGTCCGCGCGGCCCCACGTCCCCCCTTCTTTCTTTCCTTCCTTTTCTGCACCCGGAGCCGAGGGTTCACGAACTCATCTATGCCGAAGTTGATCAGCGCGAGCGCCATGCCGATCAGGGCGATGCACAGCCCCGGCGGAACGAACCACCACCACGCGCCGGACTGCAGCGCCTGGTTGTTCTGCGCCCAGTAGAGGATGCCGCCCCACGACCAGGTGGTGACGTCGGACAGCCCGAGGAACGCGAGACCCGCCTGGGTCAGGATCGCGAAAACGATCGTGAACAGGAAGCTCGAGGCAACGATCGCGAACTCGTTCGGCAGAATCTCGAACAGGATGATGCGGATCGGGCGCTCACCGGTCGCCCGCGCCGCTTCGATGAAGTCGCGCCGCCGGATCGACAACGTCTGGGCTCGCAGGATCCGTGCACCCCACGACCAGCCGGTCAGACTGATGACGACCGCCACGGTCAGCGAGCCGCGCGTCGGTAGGTAGCCGGCCAGCACCACGACGAGTGGTAGCGCCGGGATCACCAGGAACACGTTGGCGAGCGCGGAGAACAGTTCGTCGGTCAGCCCACCGACGTACCCGGCTGTCAGTCCGACGAGCAGCGAGAGGACAGTCGCGAGGACGGCCGCGGTCACGCCGACGAGCAAGGACACCCGGGTCCCGACCAGCACCTGGGCGAGGATGTCCTGGCCGGTCTGGGTAGTTCCGAACCAGTGCGCGCTCGACGGCGGCTGCAGAATGTCGTTCGACAGCGCCGACGGATCCTTCCGCCAGAACACCGGGCCGAATGCGCCGGCGAGGACGAACACACCGAACATGACAAGTCCGGTCATCGTCTTCGCCGATCGCAGGCCGGCGAACCGGGAGCGCGTGGACGCCTTCGGACTCGGCTGTGCGGCCGGCTCCGGCACCGCGTCGGCTATGGCCTCAGCAGACATCTACGCCTCCACCCGGGTCCGCGGATCCAGCCAGACGTAGACCAGATCGGCCAGGAAGTTCGCCAGCAGGACGACGAACGTGATGATCAGGAAGATCCCTTGCATCAGCGGGAAGTCCTCGTTGATCACTGCCTGGTACAGGTTGTTCCCGATGCCCGGATAGCCGAAGACGATCTCGGTCAGTACGGCGCCGCCGACGACGAAGCCGAGCGACATCGTGAACGTCGCCACCGACGGCAGGATCGCATTCCGGGCCGCGTAGTTGAGCATCACCCTTCGCGGGGACAGCCCCTTCGCCTCGGCCAGTACGACGTAGTCGTCCGACATCGTCGTCACCATCATGTTCCGCATCGGGATCAGCCAGCCGGCGATCGAGGCGATCACAATCGTCAGCCCGGGCAGGATCGCGTGCTTGAAGGCGCTCGACAGGAACGCCCACGAGAAGTCCACCGACAGCCAGGACGAGTACCCGCCCGAGAGCGGGAACAGCCGCAGCTCGCCGCTCAGGACGAACAGCACGATCAGCCCGAACCAGAAGTACGGGATCGACGAGAAGAACGTGGTGACCGGCAACAGGTGATCCCACCGCGAACCGCGCTTCCAGCCGGCGATGATCCCCAGCAGCGTCCCGATGACGAAGCTGACCACCGTCGCGATACCGACCAGGACGATCGTCCACCACAGGCTGTCCATGATCACCGTAGAGACCGGCGTCGGGAAGAACGTGAACGACAGTCCGAAGTCGCCCTTGCTCAGATCCGCCAGATAGGTCCGGTACTGCGACCACATCGACTCGTCGTTCAGCCCGAACATCGCGGTCAGCGCCTCGGTGGCGCGCGGGTCCAGCCGGCCGCGGAAGCGGGACAGCAGCGCCTGCGCCGGATCCCCCGGCATCAACCGGGGAATCAGGAAGTTCAGCGTGAGCGCCGCCCAGGCCGTGATGAGGTAAAAGGCGAAGCGCCGAGCCAGATAACGCATTCGGTCCTCCCTGATAGCAACCGTTCATCGCTATGTTCGGTAGCTTAACAAACTCCCAGAACGTTGTCGATGGCCCGTAGTTCGGATTCGCCGGGCCGCCAACCGACAGCGTCGACGTTGGCGCGCAGCTGCGCCGGCGTACTCGCTCCGGCGATCACCGAGCCCACGCTGGGCTGCGCCGCCAGCCAGCCGATCGCCAACTCCAGCAGGGTGCGGCCGTTCGCTTCGCACCACTTCGTCAGGCGGTCGACCTGGTCGAGGCGCTCCTCGGTGACGAGGTGACTTCGATCCGCGATCCGCGATCCATCGGGCAACGGCTCACCACGGCGTACCTTGCCTGTCAGCATGCCTTCGGCGAGCGGGTAGTAGGGCAGGACGCCGACGCCGTAGTGCTCGGCGGCGGGCACGAGTTCGCACTCGACGTCGCGGACGAGCAGCGACCAGTTGTTCTGTGCGGAGATGAACGGCGTGAGCCCGTTCTCGCGGGCGAGATGATCCGCCTGCGCGAGCTCCCAGCCGGCGTAGTTCGAATGGCCGAGATAGCGGACCTTGCCCTCGACAACAAGTTCGTGCAGCGCCGCCAGCGTCTCGACGATCGGCGTGGCACGATCGGGCATGTGGATCTGGTACAAATCGATGTAGTCGGTGCGCAACCGGCGCAGGGATCCCTCCACCGCGCGCCGGATGTAGGCCCGCCCACCCTTGGCGCCGGCCGCGGGCCCGAATCCCAGGTCGACCCCGGGATGACCGAACTTCGTCGCCAGCACGACCTGGTCCCGCCGGCCCGCGAGCACCTCCCCCAGCACGCGCTCGGAGCCGCCGTCCGGACCGTAGATATCGGCGGTGTCGAACAGGGTGACGCCGAGGTCGATCGCGGTGTCCACGACCGACCGGCTGGCGTCGACGTCCATCCGGCCGCCGAAGTTCAGGCAGCCGAGGCCGACCACGGAGACGAGCTGGCCCGATCGTCCGAGCGCGCGGTACTCCATGTCAGTAGGGGTAGTGCGCCGGGCCGCCCGCAACGGTCAGCCAACGACGTTCGGTGAACTCGTCGAGGTTGGAGTCACCACCGGCACGCCCGCCGAGACCCGAATGCCCGGTCCCGCCGAACGGCGCCAGCGCTTCGTCCTGTGGTGTCGCATCGTTGATGTGCACCATCCCCGCGGACAGCTTGCGTGCGATCGCGAGGCCACGGCTCAGGTCCGCGCTGAGCACGGAGTCGACCAGCCCATAGCTGGTGTCGTTGGCGACTTCGAGCGCTTCCGCATCATCGTCGACGACCAGCACCGGCGCGATCGGCGCGAAGATCTCCTCGGTCCACAGCCGCATCCGGGGCGTCACGTCGACGACCACAGTCGGCTGGAAGTACGGCGCCGTACCGGATCCCCCGGTCACGATCCGCGCCCCTTCGGCGACGGCTTCGACCAGCAGTTCGTGCGCCCTGGTCCGTTGTCTCGCATTGATCATCGGACCGAGCCCGACCGACGGGTCAAGCGGATCCCCGACCGTGATCGCCTCCGCGCGAGCGGACAGGCCGGCGACGTACCCGTCGGCGATGTCGCGTTGGACGATGTGGCGGCCGGCGGTGATGCAGGTCTGTCCCTGGTAGTGGAAGCTCGACCAGGCTCCGATCATCGTCGCCTGCTCCAGGTCCGCGTCGTCGAGCACGATGAGCGCATTGTTGCCGCCGAGCTCCAGCGACACCTTCTTCAGCAGGCTCCCCGCGGTGGCAGCGATCTCGCGGCCGACCTTGGTCGAGCCGGTGAAGTGGATCATCGAGATGCCCGGGTGCTCGACCAATCGGCGACCGACCTTCTCCTCCCCCGGTACGACGTTCAGGATCCCCGCCGGAGCGCCCGCCCCAGCGAACAGGTCCGCGATCGCGAGCCCGCCACTGATCGGCGTCTCCGGCGACGGCTTGAGTACGACGGCGTTGCCGAGGGCGAGCGCCGGTGCGATCACCCGCATACCCAGTACCAGCGGGAAGTTCCACGGGGTGATGACGCCGACGAGTCCGACGGGGATCCGTTCCGACAATGAGAGTCGGCCGGCGTGGTTCGAGGCGAGCACCTCACCTACTGGGCGGGATGCCAGGCTTGCGGCCTCCATCAATTCGCTGCCCGCAGCGGAGATCTCGTAGTCCGCTTTCCCTGCAATACAACCTGTTTCACGGATCAGGAGCTCACGGAAGTCCGACGCACGGTCGGCGAGCACGGCTGCCACGGAGCGCAGTACGTCCGCGCGTTCGGCGTACGTCCGCTGTGCCCAGTCGTGCTGCGCGACAGTTGCTGCCTCGACCGCGTCGTCCACGTCGGACGGATCGGCGAGTCCGGCGGTCGCGAACACCTCACCCGATGCCTTGTCCCGGACGTCGATCCCGGCCTTGCCGGCCGGTTGCCGGAACTCCCCGTCGACGAACACACTCTGCTGCCACTGCTGGTCCTGGATCGTCACGTGCGTCTCCGTATCAGTGGTCGTTGCCGGGGGCAATCGATCGGACCAGCGCGGCCGCCTTGGCGATACCGTCGTCGTCCGGGAAGAGCGGATCGCCCTGCTCGATGCACAGGTCGCCGGTATAGCCGATCTCCACCACGCTGGCGACGAAGTCCTTCCAGAAGTCGACGCCGTGCCCGAAGCCGAGCGTGCGATGCACCCAGGTCTTGTCGGCCCAGGCCTGGCCGGCCACCGGGTTCAGTACGCCGGCCCGGTCCAGGTTCTGCGGCTTGAGCTGGCTGTCGTTCAGATGAACGCGATGCACTGCGGGGCCGAGGTACCGCACGGCGGCCGGGATGTCGATCTGTTGCCAGAACAGGTGACTCGGATCGACCAGCGCACCGACGGCCGGACCGACTGCGTCCCGTAGCCGCATCAGCGTGCGCGGATTGAAGACGACGCTGCCCGGATACAGCTCGAGCGCAACGCGTACGTCGTGATCGAAGGCGAAGGTCGCAGCCCGTTCCCAATACGGCAGGACCCGCTCCGACCACTGCCAATCGAGGATCTTCGCGAAGTCGTCGAGCGCCAGCATCGAGATCCAGTTGGGGTAACGCGCCTCCTCGGAGTCGCCCGGGCACCCGGCGAACTCCGTCACCGTGGGTACGCCGAGCAACGCGGCCAGCTCGACCGTCTTGTTGAACCGGTCCTGCTGACGCAGGGCCCGTCCGGCATCGGGATGCAACGGGTTGCCGTAGCAACCGAAGGCGCTGATCTCGAGACCGGCCGCCTCGACCCGGTTGAGCAGCTCCTTGCGCTGCCGCCCGTCGGCGAGCAGATCATCCAGCCGGTACTCGAAGGCGACGAACTCGCCGAACGTCCCGACCTCGAGGCACTGTACGTCCTGCTGGGAAAGGAAGGTGAGCGCATCGTCCAGCGCCCAACCGCGCAGACACTCCAGGAACACTCCGGTCTTCATCACAAGCCTCCTGGGCTTCAGTGTTCGGTAGATTAACAAACTCAGGCTGCCGCAGCAACAGCTTGTTCTTGCGTTAATATGGATAGGCTTTGCGTGATCACGTTCGATGTCAGGAGCCTGTTGTGAACCCAGCGCCGACGCCCCCGAGCCGACTGGACCTGCCGGAGAGTTCGCGCGGGGTGCTCCGGAGGCTGGCAACGCACGGGCCGGCGACCCGGCCGCAGCTCGCCAGGGTCCTCGGGCTCTCCCGGCCCACGATGTCGGCGGTCATGCCTGAGCTGATGAACCTCGAGCTGGTCAGCAGCGGAGGCTCCTCGCGCGGTGCCACCGGTCGCAGCGCCGTGCTGTACTCGCTGGCCGCAGGCGCCGGTCACGTTCTCGGTGTCGAGGTCGGCGCGACCCGTGCGCGCGTCGTCGCCCACTCGCTGGACGGCGAGCAGATCGCCGCACGGGAGGAGCGCATCTCGGCCCGCCGACGTACCATCACCGACGCTGCGGTCTCCACCACGATGGAGCTCTGCGAGAAGGTGCTGGCCGAGGTCGGCGACGGTCACGGTCCGCTGCGCGACGTCGTGATCGCCGCACCGACCAAGCCGAGCACGAAGCCGACCTCCGTCAGCACGAGCGGTCTGCAGCCCGACGGTGTCGAGCAACTCGCCGCCGCGTTTCCGGTGCCGGACGACGTACCCGTCATCGTGGAGAACAACGTCAACTGCGCCGCCATCGCCGAGCACCGCCTCGGCGCCGCGCAGAACCAGGACACCTTCGTCTATCTGCAGGTCGGCGTGAAGATCGGTCTCGGCATCGTGGTCGACGGCAAGCTGATGCACGGTGCGCACGGCGCCTCCGGCGAGGTCGCGATGATGCCGTTCCCCTGGTCGCCCGGCGAGGAGCCGACCCGCGCCGGCCTCGAGGAGTACCTCGGGTCCGAGGCGCTGATGGCCCGCTGCGCCGAGGTGTGGACCAGCGGCAACGGGCCCGTGCCGAAGGACGCGGAGGCCCTGTTCCAGGCCGCGGCGCGCGGCCAGTCGACCGCACGGCGGCTCGTCGATCAGCACGCCACCGATATCGGTCGCCTGGCCGTAGGCGTGATGAGCGTCCTGGACCCCGGCCTCGTCGTACTCGGTGGCGGCGTGGGTCAGAACCAGTTGCTCCTTCCCGGCGTACGGCGGGCAACGACCGCGCTGGCCTGGGACACCGAGATCACCGTCGGCGCCCTCGGCGAGCACGCCACGGTCCTCGGCGCTGTACACATCGCCATCACGCGGGCGCTGGACCGCCTTACCTGACTTGGTCATGGCAGTGCCCGCTCTCCGGCGCCGGGACGTCGAGCGTGGGGTTGCGATCGAAGAACCCTGACGGCCGCAGGGTGAATCCGCAGCGTTCGACCGGCATGACCGGCCAGTCCTCTGTGCGCGGGAAGTGCGTGGGCCCGAACGTGTGCCAAACGACGATGTCTTCGCCGTCGATGGCGCGGTCGGCCGCGATATAGCTGGGGAGTCCGGCGCCACCCGGATGCTGGTTGACGTAGTCACCCGCCGGATACCGCTCATCCGGGTCGTACTGCGTGACCCAGAGATGCTTGGTGGCGAACGCGGCTCGCCGGTGCAGCGTCGATGATTCAGCGGCGAGGAGCGGTGGCGCCGGCTGCGGATGCAGTGTGTACGCGGTCGGCCGTCCGAGCCGGTTGTTCTGCTCGGTGTTGACGATGCTCCAGACCCGGCCGCGTTCGGTGCTTGCCAGGCGGGTCGCGTCGGTCTCCTTCGACAGCCGGGTGATCGTTCGGGTCAGCGCATTGCCGTACGGATTGTCCGGCCCGATCGGCTGTCCTTGGACGTCGATCTCGTCGACCGCGTTCGTCGTCCCGTCCACCATCATGTCCAGCCGTACGCCGAACAGGTGTTGATGTGCCGGGGCGCCGAGCCCGGGTGCGACCTCCGCGCCGTACCGATAGTCCTGCGGGTAGCTGGAGGTCCAGATCACGCCGGTCAGCTTGATCTCCAGCTCGATCGTGCCGTCCAGGTACAGGTACCAGTAGTAGCCGTAGTCGTAGTTGCCGACCGTGGTGAAGAACGAGATCACCAGCCGACGCTGACGCCGCGTCTGGGACGATCCGTTGAAGATGTCGGTGTGCTTCCACAGGATGCCGACGTCCTCCTCGTGGATGCAGACGGCATTGCGGATCGTCTTCGGCCGGCCGTTGTCATCAGCAACGATCGCGTCCAGGTAGGAGATCTCCCCCAGGCAGTCGCAGCCGAGTTCGAGCGAGTTGGCGAACTTGCCGATCAGGTACTCGCCGTTGTCGAAGTACGTCTGGAAATAGCGCGCCGGTCCGGGATCGCCGTACGGGACGACCATCTCAGGGACCGAGGCGCGGTAGATCACCGGTCGGCCGTCGACACCGAGCTGGTGCAGGGTGAGGCCTTCACGGGCGTCGAAGCCGATGCGGAGCGACCAGTTCTGCCACTCCAGCAGGTGGCCGTCCAGGGTGAAGCTCGGCCCGTCCGGCTGGGTGATCTCGATCGGCTTCAGCGTGGTCCGCGGCTCGACGGCGGAGTAGTCACCGGACTCCGCCGGGATCGGCAGGTCGGCCTCGTCGATCAGCTGGTACACGCGCCCTTCGACCAGATCGACGTACGCCGCCAAGCCGTCGATCGGATGCGCCCATGCGAGATCCGACTCGTGCTCCTGGACGAACGCGAGCACGCGGACGATCCGGCGACCTTCCTCGCCGGCGTGCCCGTACCAGCCGGCCGTCAGCGGGCACACCCGGACCGTCGACGGATCTGTCACGCCACGACGCAGTACTGCCTTCTGCCACTCAGGGTCCGCGTGCACGATCTCGTCGACCCGGGCGAAGTCCTCGTCGAGAATCGGCAACTGCCCGTCCCGCGCAGGGTCGAGCGTCCGTTGCCGGATCACCTCACCGCGGCTGATCGACACCACCACATCAGCGAGCTCGCCGGTGGCGACATCGATCAAGTACGCCCGGATCCGGCGCTCGGTCGACGTACCGTCCAGGACCTCGCGCTTGGGTGGCTCTTCCAGGCCGACGTACGCGAACCGGGTGCTCGGCTTCAACAGGCCGGCATCGTCCAGTACGGCGCGTGCTGCTGTGTACTCGTCGGCCGAAACCGGGTCGAGCGGGTGACTGCTCGCCATCACGTCTCCTAGGTTCGGGCCGGCACCTTGGTGTCGTCCTGGTGATGGAGGAACCCGTCGATCGCCAGCCCGCGCAACCGTGCCATCTCACCAGCGAGCAACTGCACCGGCAGAATCTCGAGCACGGCACGGGACATGGTCGGTGCCTGGGGCACCATCATCACGACGAGGTTGTCCTCCTCGTCGACCGATGCCGGTGTCACCAGTACGGTCGGAATCCCGGCCCGCGCGAGGTACTGCGCAAGGGACACCTCCCGCCCGTCACCGATCAGCAGACACGCATTCGCCGACGGCCTCAGCGGCTCCATCGGACCGTGCAGATACTGATAGGTCTCGTACGTCGAAGTGCAGATCCTGGTCGACTCCCGGAGCAACAACGCGGCCTCAGCTGCTGCGGCGTACGATCCAGCCGCTCCGACGACGTCGATCGATTCGGCCAGGGCGAACACGGCCGCTGCCTCTGAGGCGGCCGAGACCTGACGGTCCAGCGTCCGGGACGCCAACTCAGGCAGGCGATGCCAGTCGTCACCATCGTCGCGGCCGACCAGGACATCGGCGAGCAGTCCACACGCCTGCAAAGTCGTCGTGTAGCCGACGGTGTAGACCCGGCTGTCCTCCCCCGCCTCCAGCGCCAGGATCGTATCGACGTGCTCGGCCATCGGGCCGTCCGGAACGTTGGTCAGTCCAAGCTTGGCGCCCATCGGGACCAGATCGGCGGCCTCGATCGTCTCGCGGCTGCGACCGCCTTCCGAGATGAACAGGTACGAATCCGCCGGCCCCGCCAGCAGACCCGAGCGAGCTAGCGCGACGGCATCCGACCCGGCCAGGTTGACCGCTCGCCGACCGTCGCGCGCCAGTCGGAAGACCAGGGCATTGCCGGCGTGGGTGCTTGCGCCCATCGACACCACGCCGAACGTTCCCTGCCGCCAGGCGTCGAGATCGAGGTCGTAGAGCTGCTTCCGTACGGCGGCGGCCGAACGCTCCAACGCCTGCGGCTGACCGGCGACCGCTTCGTAGTAGTCCATCAAGATCCCTTCAGTGCTGTCAGGCTGTCCCCGAGAGCGAGGGCTCCGAGGACCGGTGCACGATCAAGAAGGTGGACGGTCACGTCCGGGTGGCGTCCGCGCAGAGCAGCCACGAACGCGTCGTGCAGCCGGCGTTGCCCGAGCAACACGCTGCCTCCGGCAACAACCTGGTCGGCGGCGACACCGCGGTGCAGCAACCGATCGACGAGAGCGGCCAGTTGCCGCCCGGCTTCGCGGATGACTTCGGCGGCCAACGCCGACCCTTCGTCGGCGGCGTCGAAGATCTCGATAGCCCATTCGCCGAGCCACGCCGGCGAAGTCGAGGCAGTGACCGCCATCGCCAGTTGGGCGCCGTCGGTGGCCTCGAAGACGGTCAGGAGTCGGCGGCCCAGAGGATCGGCCGGCTCACCACTGTCCAGTTGGCCGAGCACTGCGCGTGCGGCCTCACGTACGAGTCCGGCCGCGCCGCCCTCATCGCCGAGAACCCAACCCCAGCCACCAGCGGTGACCAGTCGACCATCCATCCGCGCGACCGCGATCGACCCGGTGCCGGCGATCAGCCCGATGCCGTCGCGCTGGGCCGCGGCCGGGACGAGCAGCTCGGCATCGTTGACGACCAGGACACCGCCGACGAAGTACTGACGGAGGGCGGTCGCGAAGTCGTCGCACTGCTCGGTGCTGTCGCAGCCGTGCGCGCCGACGACGAGTGGGAGACGCAGCGCCTGCGGGCCGAGCCATTCAATGACGAGGCGGTGCAGGCCCGCCGCGTTGTCACGGAGCGAGTGCGTTCGCCACGTCGGCGTACTCACGGTCCATTCCTTCGTGACGCTCTCGCCGTACCCGAGCGCGAAGTGGGTCTTGGTGCCGCCGACGTCAACGCCGACGACCTCCCGCGGGTGGGGCGAGGCAGCTGCCATCGTTCGATCACCGAACCCTCGATTGGTCCTCAAGAGAGGAGAGCCCCATACCTGCAGACGTCCATCGCGGCGAGCGGTGTGTTGCCTTGCTCGCTATGTTCGGCAGCTTAACAAACTTAGGCGAGTGGCGACAAGGGTTGCTAGATTCGGGAGCTATGAGCGGCGAGGGGAATCAGCACGGGCACACGCATCGGCTGGATCTGGACGATGCGTCGGTGCGGGAGTGGGATGCGACGGTCGTCGGGGTGGATCCGGAGCGCGGGATCGTGCTCGACCGGTCCGCGTTCTATCCCGGTGGCGGCGGGCAGCCGCCGGACGAGGGCGTGCTGCTGTGGGGCGGCGTACGGACCCGGATCGTCGGGACGGTCCGCGGCGACGACCTCTATCTGGTGCCCCAGGACGGCGACCCGGTGCCGCCGGTCGGTACGGCGGTGCGTGGGGCGCTCGACGATGAACGGCGTACTCAGCTGATGCGGACCCACTCCGGGCTGCACGTGCTGACCGGGGTCGTGTTCCGCGACTTCGACGCGCTCGTGACCGGCGGGAACATGGAGCCACTGTCGGCGCGGATGGACTTCGACCTGGCCGAAGTACCGCCGGACTTCAAGGAGCGCGTCGCGGAGGCGGTGAACGCGGAGATCCGCACCGACCGCCGGATCACGGTCAGCAACCTGCCGCGCGAGGAGGCGTTCGCAATCCCGGACATCATCCGCACCGCGACGAACCTCCTCCCACCCGACATCGAGATCGTCCGCATCGTCGACATAGCCGGCCTCGACACCCAAGCCGACGGCGGCACCCACGTAGCCTCAACCGCCCTGATCGGCCACCTAGAAGTAGTCAAAATGGAAAGCAAAGGCAAAGGCTTCCGCCGCCTCCGAGTCAGAATCACCTGAACCAGAAGAGAAAAGAAGAGATAGAAGGGCAGTTGGGTGCACGGCTGGGTCCGGCGGTCCAGTGTCAGTCGGCAGGTGCTGTCCGGCCGTCCGGCGACCGAAGTCTCCGACTTCCCCCGGGAACTCAGGGCGCGCTGTTCGGTCGGCGCGCTTCGAGCGCTGGCGTCGTCGCAGGAGCCGGGCCTGGAGGCAACCTCGGACCTGGGCCACCGCTGGCTTCGGTCTCACAGGTGTTGGGGTCAAGGGTCCATCCCTCGGGTTTGGCCCCCCAGATCTGCAACTCGACAGGAGGTGTGATGGCGTCGGGCTCGATCTCAGACGTACGCGAGGACCCGGGGCCGGCCATTGGAGGCACACGTCCTGTCCAGATGCAGACCAACCAGCAGGATCACACAGACCCGGCAGATGCCCGACCGGCACTGCCGCTCCCCGGCAACCCAACCGTCCGCGCCACGGTCGGCTGGTTCGCCGAGTCGTGGAGAAGAGCCCCAAGCCGGTACGCCGAGTCGTGAACAGTGGCTGCAAAATATCGCCAGAACCCACGACTCGACGAACCCGACACCGGATCCGGCTGATGTCGGGGCAGGCTTGGTCTTCAAGCTCTTCCCAGCATCCCACCGCGCCCCCACCACGCGGACTCACCCAGCACTTCTGAATAACCCTCAGAGAAGAAAAGCAACCTAGTGTGGTGGTTGGCCTGTGCGGTCCACCGGACGTCTATCTGAGCGCCGACGCACGCCCAGAGGCTCTCCTTCGAACTTCGGGCCCCGGCTCCCAGGTCCTCGCCGGACCTCTGGAGCGGCTGATCGCCGAAGCCAACCACTACTAATTTCTCTTCCGTCTTTTTGATTCTTCTCAAGACCTCTAAGGCTGCTTCTGCTTCTGTTCGGCGGCTTGACGGCGGACCTCGGCTTGGGCGGCGCGTTCGTGTTCTAGCCAGTCGGCGCCTTGCACGACGCTGGCCCGCGTCCACGTCGAGCACGGGAATCCCGCCGCGCCCAACCGGTCCTCGCAGAGACTACTGACCTCGACCATGAGACCTGACCGCCTTGGCGGGGATACGTTCGCCTTGTAAACAAGGGGTTTTGGCGGTCGGGACGATTTGGCAGGCGCGCGATAGACAGGTAGAATCGAACACATGTTCGAGAACGATCTGAGTGAGCTCTCCACGGCCGACCTGCTCGAGTCCGCCGCCGAGCACCGCGCGATCGCCAACCAGGCCGATGCGCGGCTGCTGCAGCACGCCCAGATCTACGCCGACCGCTTCCACCCCTCCACCTGCCGCATCCGGCCCGGCCGCCGGACCTGTGACGGGCGAGAGCGGGCCGTCGTGTTGGGTGGTGACGGCTGCCCGCCGATCGCCGAGTTCGCCGTCACCGAGTTCGGCGTCATGCTCGGAATCTCACCGATGGTCGCACGCCAGTTCCTCGGCGAGGCGCTGGCCCTGCAGCACCGGTTCCCGTTCACCTGGGCCCGCGTCCAGTCCGGCGACGCCACCCCTGGAAAGCCCGCCAACTCGCCACGCTGTGCCTGAAACTGTCCGAACAAGCCGCCCGGTCCGTCGACCGGCGCGTCGCACCCTTGATCGACTCCATCACCCCGTACCGCCTGAACAGGATCATCCGCGCCGCCAAGGCTCACGCCGACCCCGACCTGGCCCGCGACGAGGCCGCCGAAGCGGCAAGCGAGCGTGGCGTGTTCGTCGGCCGCAGCGACAACCACGGCAACAAAACCATCTACGCCAAGGCCCCGGCCGGCGCGGTCATCCGCCACGACGCAACCATCGCCGCGATCGCCGAGGCGCTCAAGACCTTCGGCGACACCCGCCAGGTCCAACACCGCCGCGCCGACGCGATCGGCATCATCGCCGACCCTCGCTTCACCCAGGAACTCCTCACCCAAGCCCGCACGCACCCAGCGCCGACCACCACCCCGACCACCACCGCCCCAACGCCGTCGGCCAACACCGCCGCCTCCGCAGAACCCTCGCGCCCAGCCTCGACCCCTGGCAGGCGTTCGGCGAACACGAGCTCCGAAGCCGCCACTGGCCCGCACCCGACAGCAACAGACCCGCAAACGGCCGTCGGTACGCGATCCGCAAGAGCGGACTCGCACGTAGGCGCCGGCACGGGATCCGCGGCAGCGGGCTCGACGTCAGGTGCCGGCACGGGATCGGCGGCAGCGAGCGCAACCTCAGGTGTCGGCGCGCGGTCGGCGGCAGTGGACTCGCAGGTAGGCGTCGGCACGCGATCGGCGGCTGCAGGCCGCGGCGCGTTCGGTCGGCTCGACCGTTCGAGCGACGCGTCGTGTACGTCGGCGGACCCGGCACGCGGTGGCACTACGGCGTTCCCAGCAAGGTCGGCAAGCCCGTCGTACGACGGCCCGCACGACCACTCGAACGACACACCCTGTACGTCAGCGGACCGGGCACGCGGTGGCACTACGGCGTTCCGGGCGAGCCCGTCGTACGAACGCCCCGATGGCGGTGACGCCCGACTGGCTGAGTCGGTCGCTGACCCGGTCGAGCTGTGGGAACCTCCGTTGGCCGATGGCGCGGGACCGTACGATCCTGATCCGCCGAGTGATCCGTTCGACAGTCGACCGATCGAGTACATTCCCGGGCCGCGGACCGAGACCGACGAAGGTGTGCCGATGGATGCCGCCGCGCGACGGGCTCTCGACGCACGCCTTGCGCAGATCAAGCGAGACGCCCACACCAACCCCGCGAGTTCCAACGGTGGACAGGTGCGTCCCGGGCAGACCGAGGTCTTCGTGCACCTCACCGACCTGACGCTGGCCACCGGTAACGGGGTGCTGCGTGCCGAGGGGATTGGTCCGCTGCTGGCCGACCAGCTCACCGAACTTGTCGGGCACGCGCCGTACACCGTCAAACCTGTGATCGACCTCAACGACGCTGTGAGCGCCGACGCCTACGAGATCCCGACCCGGATCCGCGAACGGGTACGGCTCACCTACCCCGTCGAGCTGTTCCCCTACGGCACCCGCGAGACCCATCGCAGCATCGACCTCGATCACATCGAGCCCTACGACCCGTACGGCCCGGGCGGGCAGACCAGCACTCGCAACCTCGCGCCGCTCAGCCGGTTCGCGCACCGGGTGAAGACCCACGCCCGCGGTTGGGACGTCCGCCGCGTCGATGTCAAGACGCTGGAGTGGACCACACCGCACGGCTTCACATTCCAGGTCGACCCGACCGGGACACACCGCCTACCCAACCCCACACCCGACAGCTGACCCGAGCTACCCGGAATACCCGACCGCGCAGCTCGGTGATCTCGTCGTGGTCGAGCCCCGCTGGAGGACCTTCGGCTGTCCACTGAAACCAGCCGCTACTACCTCTAAGGCTTCTGCTGCTTCTGTTCGGCGGCTTGGCGGCGGACTTCGGCTTGGGTGGTGCGTTCGTGTTCTAGCCAGTCGGGGTTGTCGGCGCGGATGGCCTCGATGTCGTCTGTGGTCAGGGCCTCGGTGATGCCGGCTCGGGCCAGGCCGCTGATCGAGACGCCGAGCCTGGCGGCAACCACAGAACGTGGGTGCGGGCCGGTACGCCGGAGCTCCCGGAGCCACTCGGGCGGGTCGGTCTGTAGCGCGTTCAGCTCGTCGCGTGACACGACGCCCTCCTGGAACTCCGCCGGGGTGGCCGGGAGGTACACGTCCAGCTTCTTCGCCGCCGTCGAGGGCTTCATCGTCTGCGAAGTCTTCTGGGGTGCCTTGCGCGCTGTCATGACAGCAGGGTAACGCCCGGTAACCTGTGAGCCGTGACCGGATTCCGGCTGGGCTATGTTCCCGGCGTGACCCCAGCCAAGTGGGTCCGGATCTGGGCCGAGCGCCTCCCCCGCGTCCCGCTCGAGCTGATCCAGGTCACCGCCGCCGACGCTCCGGACCTGGTACGCCGTGGCGAGGCCGACGCGGTGCTCCTGCGCCTGCCGATCGACCGCACCGGCCTGCACGCCATCCCGCTGTACGTCGAGCAGACCGTCGTGGTGGTGCCCAAGGATCACGTGATCACGGCCGCCGAGGAGATCACCGTCGACGACCTGGCCGACGAGCTGGTGCTGCACGCGCAGGACGACGTACTCGACTGGGAACGACCGCCGGGGCGGCTGATCGAGGAACGGCCGGCGCGCACCGGGGACGCGATCGAGTTGGTTGCCATGGGCACGGGGCTGCTCGTCGTACCGCAGTCGTTGGCGCGGTTGCACCATCGCAAGGACCTGACCTACCGGCCGCTGACCGGCGTACCGGAGTCGCAGGTCGCATTGAGCTGGGCGGAAGCGGACGAGACCAGTGAGCTGGTCGAGCATCTGATCGGCATCGTCCGCGGCCGGACCGTCAACAGCACCCGCGGCCCGGCACCGAAGACGCCGAAGAAGGCGGCTCCGAAGAAAGCAGCTTCGGGCAAGAAGGCCGCGTCGAACACCCGGCAGCAGAAGCCACGACGCCGTCGCTAGTCTCAAGTTGAGTTCTCAACTACTATCGTGAGTATGGCGATCTTCCGGTTGAACCACGCGGTCCTGTACGTGCGCGACGTCGCGGCGAGCGTCGCGTTCTACCGAGACGTCCTCGGCTTCGGCTACACCGAGTCCGGTGACGCGATTCCGGGCGCGGCGTTCCTCCGGGCGCCGGGGTCGAGCAACGATCACGACCTCGGGCTGTTCCAGATCGGGTCGCAGGCGGGTTCGTCCGGCGCGGGCCGGACGACGGTCGGGCTGTACCACCTGGCGTGGGAGGTCGACACGCTCGGCGACCTCGAGGACCTGGCCGGCAAGCTGAGCGAGCACGACGCGCTCGTCGGCGCCTCGGACCACGGGACGACGAAGTCGCTGTACGGCAAGGACCCCGACGGGCTCGAGTTCGAGATCGTCTGGATCATCCCGGCCGACCTGCTCACCGACGACGACCGCAACAAGAACGGCATCGCCCGCCTGAACCTGGCCGCCGAGATCGAGAAGTACGGCCGCGAAGCCCGCAGCGGCGTAGGAATCTCCCGCACGCTCGCCTGAGGCGTCAGCCCACGATCTGCCCGGCGATCCGCAAGGAGTTGGCGAGGACGGTGAGGACTGGGTTCACGCCACCGTTGGTGACGTGGAGGGAGGCGTCGGCGATCCAGAGGTTGTCGTGGCCCCAGACGCGGCCGTTCGGGTTGGTGACCGAGTGGGCGGGGTCGTTGCCCATGCGGCACGAGCCGGCCTGATGTTGTCCGGTACTCGCGTGGCCCAGGCTGACGCCGCCGACAGCTGTCCTGAGAGCCCCTGCTTCCTCTAGCCAGGCCTTGGCCTTGGCGCTCATGAAGCCGTGCGCGCGGACGTCCTCCGGATGGATCGACCCACTGGTCACGACGACCGGATTGCCGAACCGGTCGACCACCGACGGATCCACGCGGACGCGCGACTCGGCCGACGACACCTCCTGGATCGGTCCGACCACGCGCAGCATCCGTCGTACCTCGTGCCGCATCGCCTGCTTGCTCGCCAGACCGCCGCGCGGGATGAGCCCGGCCCCGGTCAGATAGTCGTACGTCGCTGCGGGTGTCGGCACGAACTCGTTCGCGAGCATTCCGCCGCCGATGATCCCGTCGTTCCCGTGCCGGAAGTCGCAGGTCGCGATCGACGCACCCGGCCCGACGAGATCGACCACCTCGTCCTCGAACAGGCCGATCGCACCGGCGTACACGTGGGCCTGCAGATGCCGCCCGACCTGGTCCTGGTTGTTGCCGATCCCGTGTGGCTCGCCGTCGTGCGCGCTGTTCAGCAGCAGCCGCGGCGTCTCCGATGCACCCGCGGAGACCACAACCTCGCCGCAGGAAACGGTCCGACGCCACCCGTCGCTGGCGACCAACGCCACACCGGTGACACGGCCGCCCGAGGTGACCAGCCGCTCGGCCGTTGTCTCGGTGACCAGCGTGCAGTTGCCGGTCGCGAGCGCGGCCGGGAGCGCGGTGTTGTGTGTCCCGCCCTTCGCGTCGACCGGACAGGCGAAGCCGACGCACTGCCCACACCGCACGCAGCCTGAACGCCCTTGGTAGTCGACCGAGTTGATCAGCAGCGGTACGTCGAGAATCCCCCAGCCCAGCCGCTCTGCAGCCGCGGACAACAGCTCAGCCGGCCCGGTCCGCGGCATCGGCGGCATCGGCAGCGGGATCGATCGCGGCTCGTGCCACGGATCCGCCCCGCCACCGCTCACCCCGAACCGCTGCTCGGCCAGCGAGTAGTACGGCTCCAGGTCCTCGTACGAAATCGGCCAGTCGGCGAGCGCGCTCCCCTCCGGTACGCCGTACGTCGTCGCCATCCGGAAGTCCCGCGGCACGAACCGCCACGCCTGCGCGCCGTACACCCGCGTCCCACCGCCCACTGTGAACGCGTTGTTCCCCCACCCGCCATCGGGCGGCAGGACCTCACTGCGCACACCGTCCACGACCGAGATCCGCGGCCGCCCCGCCGGATCCGGATCCGTCAGCGCCGGCAGCCCCGCCACCGACCGCGGATTCCGCAGATGGTCGTGCGTGAGCGATTCCGTCGTCGGATAGCGCCCCAGCTCGACGACCAGCACCGACCGGCCCGACTCCGCCAGCACCTGCGCGGCCGCTCCCCCACCAGCACCCGAGCCGATCACGATCGCGTCGTACCGATCCGCCAGCGCCGACCGCGGCGTGATCGTCAACTCGGTCTGCACCGGCGAGAAGTCACCGGTCTGCCAACCGACCATCCCCCACGCCGCCGGCTCCGCGTAGTACCCCTGGGCCACCAGCCGAACCAGCCAGGCAGCATCCGCATCCGCCAGCACCGCATCGAGGTCCGGCACGGGCCCAGCCACCTCGAGGGCCCGCTCGACCCGCGGCTGCCAGTCCGGCCGATCCTCAGCCAGCACCCGCTCCACAAACTCCACCGCTCCCACCGCCGCCGGGTACTCATCCGCCGGTACGGCGACCTCCGCGAGCCGCTCGAGCACGATCCGTTGCTGTTCAGAAAGGGCCACGAACAAATCCTTTCACGCAGCACGCCAGCTCGCACAGTTTGTACTTGCCGGTCCATTTCTGCCGAGCAACGCTGTGGGCATGGCACTTGACGACTACTACTTGCTCGGGCGGTCGGGGCTGCGGGTCAGCCGGCTGGCACTGGGCACGATGAACTTCGGACAGGCGGGCTTCCACGCGCCGTACGGCAGGACCGAGGACGAGGCGGGGGCGATCTTCCGCGCCTACATCGATGCCGGCGGCAACTTCATCGACACCGCCGACTTCTACACCGCCGGTGAGAGCGAACGGATCCTCGGCCGGTTGATCGCCGAGGCGGGCGTGCGGGAGCGGATGGTGCTCACCACCAAGGCGACCAACAGCCTCGACTCCGGCGACCCGAACGCCGGCGGCAACAGCCGCAAGCACCTCATCCGCGCGCTCGACGAGTCCCTGCGCCGGCTCGGCACCGACTACGTCGACCTGTTCCTGCTGCACACCTGGGACCGCATCACCCCGATCGACGAGGTACTGCGGACCCTCGACGACCTCGCCCGCGCCGGAAAGATCCGGTACGCCGGCCTGTCCGACGTACCGTCCTGGTACGCCGCACGCGCGCAGACGCTGGCCGACGCGCACTCGCTGACCCCGATGGTCAGCCTGCAACTGCCGTATTCGCTGGCCGAGCGGGCGATCGAGACCGAGCACGTCCCGATGGCACAGCAACTCGGGCTCGGCATCACCGCGTGGAGCCCGCTCGCCGCGGGCTTCCTGACCGGGAAGTACCAGCGCGACGACGCCAAGCAGATGGCCGGCGAGGGCCGTCTCACCGGAGCCGGCGCGGCCGGACAGTCGTGGTCGGACCGGCAGTGGGAGCTGCTGCCGACGGTCCGGGACGTCGCGGACAAGCTGGGCGTGACGATGGCTCAGGTCGCGGTGAACTGGGCCGCCACGCAGCCTGGAATCGCCTCGGCGATCGTCGGCGCGAGCAATCCGAAGCAGCTCGAGTCGAGTATCGAGGCGCTCAGCTTCGAGCTACCGGTCGAGTTGCGGGCCGCGCTCGACGAGGCAAGCGCCGTACCGCCGGTGTCGGTCTATCGGATGTTCACGCCGGAGTACCAGAGCTGGCAGATCAACCCCGGCACGAAGGTCGCGGACAAGCCGGCCGGCTACCGACCGCCGGTGGTCAACTGGAGGTAGTCCAGGCAGAGGTCGAGGGCGTACTCCAGATGCGTCGACGAGCCTGACGACATCAGGATCACCACGCCGCCCTGGATCGCGGCGATCAGCGCGGCCGCAGCGCGGGCGGGATCCACGTCGGCACGGATCTCGCCCGCAGCCTTCATCTCTTCGATTCCGCGCTCCAGCCGGTGCTGCCATTGCGCAAGCAGCTTCCCGGTCACCGCCTGCGCCGCCGGGGTGTGCCGCCCGATCTCGGTGATGAGGACACCGAGCGGGCAGTGCACTCCCTGGCGCCGGTACTTCTCCACGACGACGTCACGCCACTCGGCCCAGGCGTCCCAGCTGGTCAGCTGCCCGAGGTGCGGCTCCTGGTCCTCGAGCACCTGCTCGGCCTCGCGCTCGGCGACCGCGAGCAGCAGCTGCTCCTTGCCTTCGGGGAAGTAGTGGAACAGCTGGCTCTTCCCCGTCCGGCTGCGCCGACCGATGTCGTCCAGCTTCACCGCGCTGATCCCACGCTCGCGGATCTCGGCAGCGGCGGCCGCCACGATCCTGTCCCGCGTCGCCGCGCCCTTCGCTGTCAGCACGCGGTCAAATGTACCCGCCGGTCCATCAGCTCCGGCCGGCGTTGAGCTCCGCGAGCTTGCCGAACACCTTCTTCGGCCGCCACTGCCCGTCGTCCCCGACCGCGACCAGCCCGTACGACGAGAGGTCGAGATCGTGCCGTGGATCGTCCTCGCGGTGCGGCAGCTCGAAGCCCGCGAAACTGAACCAGAACGCCGCCGCCAGCTCGATCCGGTCGAACTCCTCGACGAGCTCGAACAGATACTCCACTTGCTCCTCCTCGTCCCGCTCGTACGAACCGTTGATCACCGGCGGGTCGACGCTGCGGTCCACGATCATCCAGCCTGTCCCGCCGCGCTCGGCCGCGCCGCGGTACGCGCAGCAGCCGAACTCGGTGGCCACGACCGGCTTGCCCCACTTCGATCGCGACGCCAGTTCGTCGGCGAAGGTCGCCGCGTTGGCCGCGTCCCGGTACGCGTCGACGCTGACGATGTCGAACAGGTCCCAGTTCACGTCCTCCCACATGCCCGCCGCGTAGGTGATCTGGCCTTCGAAGACGTCACGAGCAGCTCCGGCCAACTGCGACTGCACCGAGCCCCACCGCTCGAGCCCGGCCTGCAGTTCTGTGAGCTTGGCCGGGTCGGTCCAGGTCGCCGGGTCGCCCATCAGCGCGAGCCGCTCCCCCGTCGTCTCGCCCGGCACGAAGCCCTTGCAGAACACGGACAGCTCACACCCGAGCACGAGTACGACGTCGCCGCGCGCCGACTGCCGCAGTACCTCGGCCTGTCCGGCGCAGTCGGTGAGGAACGCGACGAACTCGGACGGCTCGAGGTTCATCGGCATCGGCGAGAACCACAGATCCAGCCCTGCCGCCAACGCCGCCTCTCCCGCCACCACCAGCCGGTCGAGCTCGGTGCCCACCACTCGCACCGCGGGAGCATGCAGCTCGTCCGCGATCACCGCCATCTCGCGGCGTACCGCGTCGGCGTCGAAACGGTTGCGGGTACTGCGGCCGTCGTACCGCAGGCCGGTGTCGTAGTTCACCCCGATTGATTGCATGACCTTCAGCCTAGCAAGTGAACTCATACTCGGTACATCTTTTTATCCGGTATGGTTAAACAGTGCATCACCAGGGCCGCCGGGAGCGGAAGAAGGCCGAGCTCCGGACCCGGATCTCGGAGGTCGCGACCACGCTCTTCCTCGAGCGCGGCTTCGACGCGGTGTCGGTGTCCGAGGTAGCCGAGGCGGCGGACGTCGCGCGGCCGACCGTGTTCGCGCACTTCGCGCGCAAGGAGGACCTGCTCTTCGACCGCTACCCCGAGGCGGAGGCCCTGGTCGTTGCCGCGGTCAACGACCGCCCGGCCGGAACGTCCGCAGTCCAGGCGTTGTCCGATCTTCTGGTCGCGCTGGCCGACGAGGGCAACCCGCTGTCCACGATCCGCGGCACGTTCCGCCGCTTCTGGGAGGTCGTCGCCGAGTCCCGGGCCTTGCAGAACCGCGCCCGCGAGCTACTGCAGGAGATCGAGCAAGCGATCGCCGGAGCGATGGCGCACACCGGCGTACCCGATCCTCAGCTGACCGCCGCGCTCACGGTCGCCGCCTACCGCGTCGTCCATCTCGAGTCGGTACGCCGGATCTTTGCCGGCGACGATCCTGACGTCGTGGCTGCGGAGCACCGCGAACGCATCATCAGCGCGCTCGCCGTCGTCGATCAGGCCTTCAAGTAGGCGGCGATCGTGCGCGCGCAATCGACCGAGTCGGTGTGCGACGTGTCCACCTCGAGGTCGTACGTGATGCCCTGATGGACGATCAGCGCCTGTCCTTCGGCCATACCAGGTGGCCGGTCACCGCGCGCGAGTTCCCGTTGGGCCGCGATCGCCGGGTCGCAATGGACACCGACCCACAGCGTCTCGAGGTCGCCGATCGCGTTCCGCCAGCGCTGCTGCGAGGACGGACCGCCGAGGAAGACGTCGTCCATGACGACTCGGCCGCCGGCCCGGCACATCGCGACGATCCCGGCGGTCCACGCCGCCTCGAGGGAGCGGAAGGCGGACCCGACCGACACCTCGCCATCCGGACCGATCACGATCCCGTCTGGAGACCCTTCCAGCTTGGCAGGCAGCGCGTCGACGAAGTCGTCCACGCTGAACCCGAGCCACGGCTCGTCCAGCACCTCCTGCAGAGCCCGCACGATCGCGGTCTTCCCGGAACTGGAGCCGCCGTTGAGGATGATCAGTCGAACCGTCACGCCCGCAAGGCTAGAGGCTGATCCGGCGTCACTTCGACGGCTTTACGGCGAGCCAGCGCGAGGAACGGCACCGCGAGCACCTGGATCCCCGCCGCCAGCAGGTACGCCTGCCCGTAGCCCCACAGGTCCGCGGACCGGCCGAGCCCCGGCTGGATCACCACGCCACCGGCCGAACCGAGCAGGTTGTCGAACGACAGCACGGTCGCCCGCTGCGCCGACGGGATGTGACTGTTCAGGTACGCCTGCCGCACCGGCGTCATCGCGGCGAACATCGTGCCCCACACCATCAACAGACCCAGCGCGGCCCAGAACGACGTGACCAGCCCGATCAACGCGATCACAGCCGCGGACGTGGTGATCGCCCCGATCAGGATGACGATCCGGTCCCGGAAGATGCGCGCGACGTACGACGCCGACGCGCCGCCGGCGATCTGCGCACCGGCAACGATCCCGGCCGACAGACCCGCGATCCAGTACGAATCGGCGTGCCCGTACAGCTGCAGGAGATAGGGCTGCGCGGCGTAGAAGCCGTACACGCTGACACCGGCGGTGAACGGGCCGGCCAGCATCACCCAGCGCACCGGCGGATTCAGCAGCCCGTGCCGCAGCGACGCCCGGACGATCCCGCCCATCTCGCCGCGCACCGAGACCCGCGGTTTCGGCGTGAACCCGAGGTCGCGCATCGCCCGCCACGCCACCACGAAGGTGGCCCCGAGCAACAACGCGCGGACGACGTACGGCATGCCGAGATTCGTGACCTGGGCGAGGAAGCCGCCGCCGATCGAGCCGCCCATCATCGCGATCCCGCTCGCCACCTGCCCCTTGGCGAACGCCGCGTCGAGCGACCCGCGGTACCCGGTCGCGTGCAGCCCGTCGACCAGCCACGCCTCGGTCGCGCCGCTGAAGAACGTGAATCCGAGCCCGAGCAGCACCGACACCACCGCCCACAGTACGAACGGCGCATGCGCCCGCCACAGGAGCAGGTAGAGCAGCGTCGACCCGAACAGAGTGGCTGTGCCCAGAAGGTACGACGCACGCCGGCCGACTGTGTCCGCGATCACACCGGTCGGGACCTCGAACAGCACCATGCCGGCGGTGAAGAACGCGTTGGCCGCGAAGGCCTTCCCGATGCTCAACCCCGCGTCGAGCAGGAACAACGTGTTGATGCCCCAGATCATCGACGATGCACCCGTCGACACCGCGACCAGCGTCACGTAGGTCCGAAGTACCCGCTCCGGCGTCATGGTGTGTACCTCCTCCGTCGTCAAGAGGTACGTCGGAGTCGCGGCAACGGTCTCGACATCGGTATCGTCCGGGCCGTGACGATTCAGCAGGACGGCGCCACGAGCCATACGCCGAATGTCCACGACACCGTCAAACTCGCGGTGGTCGTCGGGGCACTCGGTGTGGTGTTCGGGGATATCGGGACCAGCCCGATCTACACGATCCAGACCGTGTTCAACCCCGAGGACCCGCACCCGGTGCCGGTCAGCGACTACAACGTCTTCGGGGTCGTCTCGCTGATCTTCTGGTCGGTGATGATCGTCGTCACGATCACCTACATCCTGCTCGCGCTCCGCGCCGACAACAACGGCGAGGGCGGCCTGATGGCGCTGATCACGATGCTGCGCCGCTGGGCCCGCCAGCACCCGGAACGCAAGGGCGCGGTCGTGCTCGCCGGTCTCGGCCTGTTCGGAGCGTCGCTGTTCTTCGGCGACAGCATGATCACCCCGGCCATCTCGGTCCTCTCGGCGGTCGAAGGCCTGAAACTCGTCGAGCCGTCGCTGGGCGAGTACGTCGTACCGATCACCGCGGTCATCATCATCATGCTGTTCGCGGTCCAGCGGCGCGGCACCGAGGCGGTCGGCCGGGTCTTCGGACCGGTCATGATCGTCTGGTTCGTGGTGATCGGGGCGTGCGGGATCGGCGGGATCGTCGAGCACCCGGGCATCGTGAAGGCGCTCTCGCCCACGTATGCGATCGGGTTCCTCACCGGGCATTTCCATATCGCGTTCTTCGCGCTGGCCGCGGTCGTGCTCTCTATCACCGGCGCGGAGGCGATCTACGCCGACATGGGGCATTTCGGCCGGAAGCCGATCTCCCGCGGTTGGTTCTTCCTCGTCCTGCCCGCCCTGGTGCTCAGCTACCTGGGTCAGGGCGCGCTGGTGCTGAAGGACCCGTCCAACCTGAGCGGTCCGTTCTTCCTGCTGGTCCCGGACTGGGCTCGGCCGCTGCTGGTCGTGCTGGCGACCGCGGCGACCGTGATCGCGTCGCAGGCAGTGATCACCGGCGCGTACTCGGTCGCGTCGCAGGCCGCGAAGCTCGGCTACCTGCCGCGCCTGCGGATCGCCCACACCTCGGCGACCACGGTCGGCCAGATCTACGTGCCCTGGATCAACTGGCTGCTGCTGGTCTCGGTGCTGACGCTGGTGTTCGCGTTCCGCAGTTCGGCCGGGTTGGCCTACGCGTACGGAATGGCCGTCACCGGCACGATCACCGTCACCACGACGCTGTTCCTGTACGTCGCGCACTACCGCTGGAACATCCCGAAGTGGCTGGTCGGCATCGGCGCGGCCCTGCTGCTCTCCATCGACCTGCTGTTCGTCGCGGCCAACCTGACCAAGATCATCCACGGCGCCTGGTTGCCGCTGCTGATCGCGCTGACCGCGTTCACGATCATGACGACCTGGCAACGTGGCCGCCAGGTCGTCACGGCCGAGCGGGAGAAGGCAGAGGGGTCGCTGCAGGAGTTCATCGACCAGCTCGGCTCGGGCACCATGCCCGTCCGGACAGTGCCCGGTACGGCGATCTTCCTGAACCGCGGCGGCGTCAGCACCCCGCTCGCGCTGCGGGCGAACGTCGAGCACAACCAGGTGCGCCACGAGCACGTGGTGATCGTCGCGATCCAGACCGAGGAGATCCCGCGCGTCCCCGAGGACCAGCGGGTGATGGTCAACGATCTCGGGTACGGCGATGACGGGATCACGCACGTCACGATCAAGTTCGGATACATGGAGTCGGCGGACGTCCCGAGCGCTCTGGCTCTGCTGGACCCGGCCGCGACCGAGGGCCCGCTCGATCTCGACAACGCGTCGTACTTCCTGTCGAAGATCGAGCTCCGCCGCGGCAAGTCCGCCACGATGGCCGGCTGGCGCAAACAGCTGTTCCTCGCCACGTCGCACATCACCGCGGACGCCGCGGAGTACTTCGGGCTGCCGCGCGACCGGACCGTCATCATCGGATCACATATCGAGCTGTAGCCGTGGACCAGACCTACGACGAGCTGGCGCCGGTGCCTGCACTGGCCGGTCTCGTGCGTACTGTCTGGATCCAGCGGACCGGGGCTGTCGCGTATGTGCAGCGCGACCTGCCGACGGGCGGGGTCGAGCTGCACTGCCCGATCGGCGGGGTGCCGCGGGTAGTGGGGCCGTTGACCCGCGCGCAGGTACAGGTGTTGCGGCCGCGGACCACGATCGTCGGGGTTCGATTCATGCCCGGGGCGGGGACGGCGTTGCTCGGCGTACCGGCTGATGAGCTGGTGGATCTCTCGGTGGAGTTGTGGGGTCCGTCGGCCGACGCGCTGGGGACTGTGGTCGCTTCGGCGGCGTCGCCAGAGTCCGCTTTGCTGGGTGTGCAGCAGTACTTGGTCGGGCAGGAGTTGCGGCCGGATCCGTTGGTTGCGGAGATGGTGCGGCGGCTGATGCCGTGGGATCCGACCGGGATCGCGTCGTTGGCTGACGATCTCGCGTTGTCGGAGAGTCAGTTGCGGCGCCGCAGTCTTTCGGCGACCGGCGTCGGACCGAAGACCTTGCAGCGGACGTTGCGCTTCCAGGGGTACCTGGCTCTCGCCCAGGCCGGCTACGGGAACGGTCTGGCCGACCTGGCCGCCGAGACCGGGTATGCCGACCACGCTCATCTCACCCGCGAATGCGTCCGGCTGACCGGTGTCACCCCGCGTGACCTGTTGGGGGCCAAAGCCGACTGTTGCGACTGCGGCCACGACCACTCCGCGTCGTACCGCCCGTTCCTGGCCGGCTGGTATGACCGTTTCCTTCAAGCCCAGTCGTCGCGACACCGTCTACCGTCACTCCATGGAGCTGATCGGCGCTGACGACCCGCGGTACGACGACCTCCGCCGGCCCGCTCTGCCGCAGTACCAGCACGTCCGCCCGTCGGCGATCGCTCGCTGCGGCTCCACGGAGGACGTGGTCGAGGCGCTCGCCTATGCACAGTCCGCTGGTCTGCCCGTCGCTCCACGCGGAGGCGGCCATTGTTTCGCGGGCAGCTCGTCGACCACCGGGCTTCTGCTCGACCTGTCGGGCCTGAACGCGATCTCCGCAACCGACCAGGTGACGACCGACTCCGGGGGCCGGGCGGCTGTCCCGTCGGCAACGATCGGGGCTGGAGCTCGGCTCGCTGCGGTCTACGACGGGCTGCACGAGTACGCGCTGACGATTCCGGCGGGGTGTGGGCCGACTGTTGGGATCGCTGGGCTGACGCTTGGTGGTGGGCTCGGGTTGCTGGGGCGGCGGTACGGGCTGACCTGCGATCGGCTTGTCGGGGCGACGGTTGTGCTTGCGGATGGTCGGGTTGTGGAGTGCTCTCAGGCGCAGGAGCCGGATCTGTTCTGGGCGCTGCGCGGAGCGGGTGGTGGTCAGTTCGGCGTGGCCACGTCGCTCGTGTTCGCCGCCGTACCGTCGCCGACCGCTACGCGCTTCACGATCACCTGGCCCCGCACCCACGCCGCCGAGGTGATCGCTCTGTGGCAGACCTGGGCTCCCGACGCGCCAGACACCATCACAGCCAGCCTCGCCGTGACTGCCGACGAGGTACGCGTCTTCGGCGCAACCCTCGCGCCCTTCGATCCCGGTCCCCTGAGCGGTCACGTCGAACTCCGCGACGGCCTCAGCTGGCCCGACCTCAAACGCAGCTTCTCCGACGAGGACGTTCAAGACGACCGCATCGTCTACAGCAAGTCCGAGTTCTTCAGCTCACCGCTCCCCCACGACACCATCACCGAACTGCTGACCGCCGGCTGCGAGCTCAACTTCACCCCGATGGGCGGCGCCTACAACCGCGTCCCTTCCGACGCAACCGCCTTCGCCCACCGCACCGAACGCTTCCTCCTCGAACACACAAGCACCAACCAACCCGCCGTACGACGCTCCTGGTCGATCGCCCACCCCCACGCCTCCGGCCACCTCTACCCCAACTTCCCCGACCCCGACGTCACCAACCCAACCGCCTACCACGCCGACAACCACATGCGCCTGCGAGCCATCAAACAGACCTACGATCCCCACCACCTCTTTGGAGACGTCAGATGATCGTGCTCTATATGACGATGTCGCTCGACGGGTACGTCGTCGGGCCGGACGACAGCATGGACGAGCCGATGGGCCGCGGCGGCTTCCGACTCTTCAACTGGCTCGACGACCGCAACTCCACCGGACCAAGCGGCCAGGTCTACCGCGAGGCACTCGCCACCGGCGCCGTCATCGCCGGCCGCCGCACCTTCGAACACGCCGCCCGCTGGCAGGGCGACCACCACGACGGCGTACCGATCTTCATCCTCACCCACCACGTCGACGAGAACGACGTACCGCCGGGAAGCGCCCGCTTCGTCACCGACGTAGCCGACTGCGCCGCCCAAGCGAAGGCCGCCGCAGGCGACCGCAACGTCCTGGTCCACGGCGCCGGCGCCGCCCAGTCCCTCCTCCAAGCCGGCCTCCTCGACGAACTGGAACTCCACGTAGTCCCCGTCCTCCTAGGCCAAGGCCGCCGCCTCTTCGACAACCTCCCCGCCACCACCACCGAACTAGAACAAGTCCGCCAACTCCCCACCCGAGACGTGACCCACCTCCACTACCGCGTCGTGAAATAGTCCGCGGATGGACGAGAAGGCGCAACTGCTCAAGCACCTCGACGAGATCCAGCAGTCACTGCTCTGGAAGGTGGAAGGGCTGAGTGACGCGGAGCTTCGGCGGCCGATGACGGACACCGGGACGAATCTGATCGGGATCGTCAAGCACCTGACCGGCATCACCTACGGGTACTTGGTCTCGGCGTTCGGGCGGGAGCGGGAGCCGTTGCCGATCGAGGACGACGAGGAGTTGTTCTTCGGGCTGGACCTGTGGGCGACGCCGGACGAGTCGACGGATGAGATCGTCGCCGTCTATCGGCGTGCATGTGCGGCGGGCGCGCAGGCGATCGAGGAGCTTGACCTCGACACGTCAGGCACGCATCACTCCGGTTCGACCGTCACGCTGCGGGAGATGGTGTTGACCGTGCTGCTGGACACCACTCGGCACGCTGGGCATGCGGATGTCGTGCGGGAGATGGTCGACGGGCGGGTTGGGAGTCGGCCCGGAGACCCGATGTCGCCGGACGATCCGGAGTACTTGCGGATGTACCGGGCGCGGATGACCGGCGAGATCGATCGGGAGACCTGGATGGCCTACGTGAAGGGTCGGCCCGACTGGCGGGAGGCTCAGAGCCAGGGTGGTAATGGCTCGGCTGGGCGGCCGTCGGAGGTGAGGACGTCTGAGTAGGAGCGGCCGGCTAGGTAGGCCGCGAGTTGCGGGAGGGTGGCGGTGACTGCGGGTACGTCGCCGCGTTTGGTGCGGATGTCTTTGCAGAGGGCTTCGAGGAAGTCGGGTGGGAGGTCGGCGAAGGTGATGCCGGTGCCGAGGTCGACGGCGTGGATCATGACCTCGCGGCTGCGCATCCAGGGAATGTCGGTGGCCGGGACCGGACGGCCTTGGGCGGTGCGGATCGTGGCGTTCCAATGCTCGGAGCTCAGCGCGGCCATGACCTCGTTGAGCGTCGCGGCAGACGAGTCGAACCACGTCCGCAGCTCATCGACCGGCCGGAGGGCACGAGCCTCGATGTCGGCGTTGCGGGCTTCGGGGGACGGGTACATCGGGCGTTCTTCGCCGGTGCGGGCCCAGTGGACGAGGTTGCCCAGGGCCTCGGCGTTGAGCGACAGATGGGCCGCGACATGCCGTCGTTTCCAGCCTGGTAGCGCCGATGGCGCGTCCAGGTCGATCAGTGCCTCGCGGCACTTCGCCGTACCCTCGTCGATCCAATCGTCAACCCGAGCCATGAGGGGAACGTAGCCGACGACGGCGCGGGTTCTTGCAGCGGTGGGGTGATGTAGTGAGACTGAGCCGATGAAGGAGGGGGTCCCGCCATGGTGACGTCGATCGGGGTGGTGGGACCGTCAGACCTGGTCACCTCCACCAGCCGGATCCTGAAAGGGCTGCGTGGGGTCGAGATCGTCCCGCTGCGGTACCGGCGGGAGACCGATACGCCGAAGGTGATGGCCAACGCGCCGGGCAGCGTCGACGCGTGGCTGTTCACCGGTGTTGTTCCGTACCAGATGGCCGCGGCGCAGGGCCTGCTCGACCGCCCTGCCGCACACGTCGAGTACACCGGCGCCACGCTCATGCGCGCCCTCGTGCAGCTGCTCAGCGAGGGGCGCGACGTCACCTCGATCAGCATCGACGTACTCGACGAGGCCGAGGTCCGCGAGACGTTCGACGAGGTCGGGCTGCCGACGAGCGGCGTACGCGTGCTGCCGTATCGCCCCGGGCTGAGCCTCGAGGAGATCCTCGCGTTCCACCACGAGGCCCGCGCGACCGTCGCGATCACCTGTCTGCGATCGGCGTACGAGAAGCTCCGGACCGAGCAGACCACGCTGCGGCTGGCCCCGTCGATCCACTCGGTGCGCAGCGCGGTGAACAGTCTGCTGCTCGTCCATGACGCTTTGCGCAGTGACGATGCGCAGATCGCCCTCGGCCTGGTCGAGATCTCCCCCGACGCCGAGAGCGCCCTGCGCCGCGAGGCCGGGTCGCTCGGCGGCAGCGTCATCCGGTACGACGACAAGCGGTGGCTGGTCATCGCGACCCGCGGACCGCTCGAGCAGGCGACCGCCTCGTTCACCGAGCTGGGCATGCTGACCCGGTTGAAGGAACAATTCGGACCAGTCCGGATCGGGTTCGGCATCGGCGGATCCGGCACCGAGACCGAGGCGTTGGCGCGCCGCGCCCTCGGCCGTGCGAGGACTGCGGGCCGTACGGCGGCAGTCGTCTCGCTGCGCAACGACATCGATCTCGTGCTCGTCGGCGGGGCAGCGCCACGGGCTCAGCAGCGGTCGAAGCTGCAACTGCTCGCCCAACGCGCCGGCCTCTCGAAGGCAACCCTCGAGCGCCTGCAGGAACTCGTCCACGCCACCCCCGAGGACGGTCTGACCACGCGCTCGGTCGCCGACTACCTCGGCATCCAGCCGCGTACGGCGCGCCGCGTCCTCAACCGCCTCGAACGCGCCGGCCTGGCCGATGCAACTGGCACCCAGCTCGGCACCGGAAGCGGCCGCCCGCTCGTTGTGTACCGCGTTCATCTCTGATTGTTACCCGAGCGGTTGACGCACTGACGCACGTCCGGCTAATTTCAGCCATGACCGTAATTCAGTGCGTACTGTCCCGGGAGGCCTTGTGGACAAGCGAATCGCACGGGGAATGATCGTTGCTCTGGTCATCTGCGCAGGACTGGTGTCCGTTTCGGCGCCAGCTGGCGCCTCTATTCCGGCTGTGACCGAAAGTCCAACGGTCACCAACCTCGGTCCGGCGTCCGCCGTGACCTCGACGAGCGTCGCCGAGCAGGTCGGCGACCGGATCTGGACCATCACCTCCGGCGTCTCGCCCGTCCAGGTCGGCGCGTTCGACCCGGTCAGCAAGACCGTCGACCGCAAGTTCTCGCTGCCGACCGGCGCCGGCGCGTGGGCGATGACCCACCTCGGCACCGACCTGTACATCGGCCTGTACACCCCCGGCGACGTCTACCGAGTCGACACCACGACCGGCACCGCGACCAAGGTCACCCAGTTCGGCTCGTTCATCTGGTCGATCGCCGCGACACCCGACGGCAAGATCGTCGCGGGCACCTACCCGGACGGCGCAGTCCACGAGTACGACCCGGCCACCGGCGCCACGAGGTCGTACGGCGCTGCCGTCGCCGGCGAGCAGTATGTCCGCAGCATCGCCGCCGACGCGACCACGATCTACGCGGGTGTCGGCACCAAGGCGCACCTCATCGCGATCGATCGCGCGACCGGCGAACGGCGCGACGTACTCCCGGCCAAGTACGCCGACCGCACCTTCGTCGCCACCCTCGCCCTCGACGGCACGAAGCTCGCCGCCAGCCTCTCCCCCACCGGGACGATGCTCGTCTTCGACACCGCCGACCTGAGCAACCCGGTCGAGGTCCAAACACCCGGCGGCGACCAGTACATCACCGCGATCACGATCGACGGCGCCGACATCTACCTCGGCACGCGCCCGTCCGGCACGCTCTACCGCTACCGCGACAACGCCCTGACCAGACTCGGTTCGCCGTACGACGGGGCGTACTTCAACCGGATCTTCGTCAACGGCTCGACGATCCGCGCCGAGCTGACCAGCCAGGTCGTCGACTTCGACGAGGCGACCGGTGAGTTCACCGGGACCGATCTCGGTCAGGCCGGTCTCCCGCCCGCGCCCGAGCAGGCGATGGCGATCGCCGCGACCCCGACCTCCGTGCTCGTCAGCGGCAAGGCCGGCATCCAGGTCCACGACCTCGCCACCGGCGCCAGCACGCGCACGTTCCTCCCCGGCGAGGCGAAGACGCTGACCCCGATCGGCCGAGACATCTACCTCGGCGTCTACACGCTGGCCCGTCTCTGGCAGATGAAGCCCGACGGCGCCGACCTGCACGAGCTCGGCCAGATCGGCAACGAGCAGACCCGCCCCACCGACGCCGCGTACGACGCCCGGTCGCGCACCTGGCTGATCTCCACCGAACCCGACTACGGCAAGTACGACGGCACGCTCGTCGAGCAGCATTTGAGCACCGGGCAGCGCGAGGTCCACCGCGGCGTCGTACCGCAGCAATCGGTCCGCTCGGTAACCACGACCGACGGCATCGCCTACTTGGGCGGCGCGACCCGGAACAGCCTCGGCACCGACCCGATCTTGCCCGAGGCAACCGTCGTCGCGTACGACCTGCGCCGCAACAAGACACTGTGGGAAACCGCTCCGCTCTCCAAGGCGCAGAGCTACAGCGATCTCGTCGTCTATCGCGGCCGCCTGTACGCGACCACCGACGACGGGCGGCTCGCCGTCCTCGATCCGCGCACCGGCAAGCTCGTCAACAGCGCCACGCTCGGCACGACCCAGAGCCGCCTCACGATCGCCCGCTCCGGCCTCTACGGCACCGACAACAACCGCGTCTTAAAGATCACGCCGGCCCTGACGATCACCACCGTGGTCGACGGCCTAGGCGCCCAGATCTACAGCTATCCGCTGATCACCACCTCCCCCAACGGCGACGCGCTCTACACGATCAAGGGCCGCGACCTCGTCCGTATCGGAGGACTCCGATGATCATCTCCCGCCGTACTGCGCTTGCCGGTGCGCTGGCAACCGGCGCCCTCACCACCCTGCCCACCACCGCCCACGCGGAGGACAGTCCCATCGACGGATCCACGCTGCCCACCGCCGGCCCCGCAGTCGTGACGGCCGCTGTCGTCGCGATGGCGGTCCACGCCGGCCACGCCTACCTCATCAGCCGCGGCATCGTGCCGCCCCGGCTGACCGAGATCGACCTGACCACCCGTCTGGTGACCAGGACCGTCGAGCTGCCGACCGGCGAAGGCGGCTGGGGTATCACTGTTGCCGGAGGCAAGGTCTACGCCGGGCTCTACCCCGTCGCCGACGTCTACTGCTTCGATCCCGCCGACGGCTCCGTGACTCACGTCGGGACGCTCGCCGGTGCCGGCGGCTTCGTCTGGGACATGACGACGGCGCCCGACGGACAGGTGTTCGCAGTCAGCTATCCCAACGGCGCCGTCTGGCAGATCGACCCGGCGACAAACACCCCGACCCAGCTCGGCGCGCCGGTGCCCGGGGCGCAGTACGGACGGTATGTCGGTGCCGCGGGCAACTACGTGTACGCCGGGATCTATACGCCGTCGCAGCTGGTCGGGTATGACCGGAGTACGAAGGTCTTCAAGGACCTCACGCCCGACGCGTCCCGCGGGCAGAACTTCGGCCCGTTCGCGGCGACGGACGACCGGATCTTCGTCGGCAGCAGCCAGGCGGTGGTCAGCATGGCGCTCGACGGCAGCGATGTCCGCAGTACGCCGCTCCCCGGCGGCGAAACGGGGGTCGACGCGATAACAGTCGCCGTTGACGGCACGGCATACCTCACCACGAGGACCTCCGGAACGGTCTGGAAGTGGGGGTCGGACGGGCTCATCGCGGTGGCGACGCCGGCGCCGCAGGACGAGCACCGCAAGCTCGAGTTCCTCGACGCGACGACGTTGCTCGGCGCGACGGGGTCCGGCGTGCTCTGGTGGCTGGACGTCGCCACCGGTTCGTTCGAACTGCTCGACCTGATCGATGCCGGGTTCACGCCCGCGCCGGACAAACCACAGTCGATCGTGCTCGGCGACCCGCACTTGTACGTCGGCGGTCACTGGGTGATCACCGAGCACGCCGGTGACACAACCCGCCGCCTCCGCGTCGCGGGCGAGGCGAAGACGCTCACCTGGATGCGCGGCGAGCTGTACTCCGCGCTGTACCCGAGCACCGAGGTCGTCCGCGTCAACCCGCGGACCAAAGAGGTCCACAGCTTCGGCACGATCGATCACGAGCAGATCCGTCCCTGGCAGGCGGCGTACGACGAGAAGTCCAAGCTGCTCGCCATCGCGTCGGCGCCCGGCACGGGAAAGCTCACCGGAGCCCTCACGCTGCTGGACGTGCGCACCGGCGAACTCGACGTGCACTACGGGATCCTGCCCGACCAGAGCGTGATGACGGTCTCGATCGTCGACGGCATCGCGTACCTCGGCGGAGACGTCGTGGGCGGTGGCGGCATCACGCCGACCCGCACCTCGGCAGCGATCGCGGCCTTCGACCTCTGCAGCCGCTCATTGCTCTGGACGGTCGAGCCCCTCGCCGGCGAGCGGTCCATTCAGAGCGTCGCCGTGCACGACGGGGTCCTGTACGGCGTACTCAAACGAACCAGCGGCGCGTGGTTCCGGTACGACCTGCGCACCAAGACCGTCGTACGCGGTGAGAACAAGCTGTCCGGCTACGGCCAGATCCACACTGACCGGACCGGCGTCTACTGTGAGACGAACTTCGGCGGGAACCTGTACCAGCTCGGCCCCGGCCCGGCGAAGCTGCTGGTGAACAACCTGGGCGACGGCTGGTACACCGTGCCGCAGCTGACCCCGGTCCGCGGCGCCCGGCACAGCGTGTGGGGTCTCGCCGACCGCGATCTCGTCCAACTACCGTTGCCCTAAGCAAAGGATTTCTGCGATGGAGAACAGTCAGCTCGCCCGGGACGGCGGTACGCCGGTCCGTACGGACCCGCTGCCGTCGGTGATGAACGCCAGCGGCCGGCGCTTCGGCGACGACGAGGTCAAAGCGGTCGAGCGGGTGCTCCGCAGCGGCATGCTGTCGGCCACCTGGGGCACCGAGGTGCCTGCGCTCGAGCTGGAGTTCGCCTCGCTCCTCGGCGCCGGGTACGCGGTCACCTGCAGCTCGGGTACGGCGGCCCTGCACTTGGCCGTCGCCGCCGTGAACCCCGCGCCGGGTGACGAGATCATCACCACGCCGATCAGCGACATGGGCACGGTGTTCCCGATCATGATGCAGAACGCCGTACCGGTGTTCGCGGACGTCGACCCGATCACCGGGAACCTGACGCCCGAGACGGTCGCGGCCGCGATCACGCCGCGGACCAAGGCGGTGATCGTCGTGCACTTGTTCGGCAAGCCCGCCCGGGTGCGCGAACTGCGGGAGCTGTGCGACCAGCACGGAATCCTGCTGATCGAGGACTGCGCGCAGGCGTACCTCGCGCCGGTCGGCGACTCGTTCGTCGGGCGGATCGGGCACATCGGCTGCTTCAGCCTGCAGCAGACCAAGCACATCAGCGCCGGCGACGGTGGCCTGACGGTCACCGACGACGCGCAGAAGGCCCGGCGGATGCGGCTGTTCGCGGACAAGGGCTGGCCGCGCGACACCGACGAGCGGACGTACCTGTTCCTCGCGCTGAACTACCGCATGACCGAGCTGGTCGCCTCGGTGACGAGAGCGCAGCTGAACCGGCTCCGTGGCGTCATCGAGGACCGTCGTACGGCGGCTCTCCGCGCGACCGCCGGGATCGAAGACCTCGCCGGCATCACGCCGCCACCCGACGGACACGACCACGTGTATTGGCAGTACCCGCTGATCATCTCCGAAGCGGCCGGTGACATGCGCGAGTGGGCCGCGGCGCTGACGACAGAGGGCATCCCGGCGAACGGCGGGTACCTGACCAGCCCGCTGTACGCCGCGCCCGCCGTCCGCGAGCGGATCACGTACGGCGACTCCGGGTTCCCGCTGCAGGACGTGTCGTACCCGGTCGGCCTGTGCCCGAACGCCGAGGAGCTGATCAACAACCGCCTCCTCGTCCTGCCCTGGAACGAGAACTACACCGAATCCGACGTCGACGACATCGTCGCCGCGATCCGCAAGGTGCACAAAGCCCTGGCCCGGGAGGCCTCATGACCGACACTCCCCTGCTGCTCGATTGCGACATCCTGGTCGGGCACGACGTCACGACGGGGCGGTGGGGCCGGCCCGAGAAGGTGCGGGAGGCGCTCGACGCGAGCGGGCTTTCCGGCGGGGTCGTGTCCGCGCTGCGGGCGGTGCACTTCGACGTACCGTCGGGGAACGACGAGGCACGGAAGGTTGCTGATGGCAACGGGTGGACGTCGTGCCCGGTGCTGGATCTGCGCGATCCGCTGGGCGCCGAGAAGGAGCTGGAGCGCCTGCTGTCGGGCGATGCTCCGCCGCGAGCGGTGCGGTTGGCGCCGACCGCCCAGAGCGTCGAGCCGAGCTTCCCTTCCTTCGGTCACGTCGTGCAGCTGCTGGTCAACGCCGGCGTGACGATCTTCACCGAGGGCGACGTACGCAAGGTCGGACCGGCGCTGCGCGGGCTCGGGGCGCGGGTGGTCTTCCTCGACACACACTTCTACTACCTCGGCGACTTCGTGATCCTGGCCCGCTCGGAGCCTGGCTTCCACACCTCGACCCGGATGCTGACCGGACCCGACTCGCTCGAGATCGTGGCCGCGGAGGTCGGCGCGGAGCGGCTCGTGCTCGGCTGCCGGACGCCGTTCCACGAGACCCGCTCGGTGGTTCGCCGGCTGCTGACATCCAAGCTCAGCCCGGACGAGATCGCGCAGGCCGGCAGCCGCAGTCTCAAGACCCTCCTGGAGCCCGCATGCTGATCGACGTACACGCCCATTGGGGTCCGTGGTTCTTCTCGATGGACACCGCGAGCATCGACGTCAACGTCGACCTGATCGACCGCTTCGGCATCGACCTCCAGCTGGTCTCGTCGATCGAGGGCATCGTGTACGACGCCCCGCTCGGCAACCGCTCCCTCGCCGAACAACTCCCGGTCGACGAGCGGCTGCGCGGCATGATCGTCGTCGACCCGCGCCGCCTCGACGAGGCCCGGACCGACCTCGACGTACTGCTCGCCGGGGACGGGAGGTCGCGGTGGGTCGGCGCGAAGATCCACAGCGAATACAGCCGTACGCCGATCAAGTCGCCCGCGATGCAGGCGGCGATCGAACTCACCACGGAGTACAGGCTGCCGACGCTTGTGCACACCTGGGGCGACACCGTGGTCGACCTCGCGGACGTCGCAGCCCGGGTGCCGGAGGCGCGGGTGCTCGCGGGTCACATGGGCGCGAACGGCTGGCCGCGGGTGCCCGAGGCGGCTGACCGATCCGACCGGATCTGGTTCGAGCCGTGCTGGTCCGCTCCGGAGGCAAACCGGATCCGCTGGATCCTCGACCAGATCGGCCCGAGCCGCCTGATGTTCGGAACCGACGCGACGTTGATCGACCCGTCGATCGCGCTAGGCGCCCTCGAGGCCGCCAACCTCACCCCCGCCGAATCCGACGCCATCCGCTGGCAGAACGCCACCACCCTCTTCGACCTCTCATAGGAAAGATCCGAGACTGAAGAAAGAGCAAAGAAGAGAACAGAGATTTAGAGTGGTGGTCGCCTTCGGTGACCGCCCGCAGGTTTGCTGTACTGCGTCGCGTGTCGGATAGACCTTGATCGACCGTGGCCGAAGAAGTGGAGTCGCGACGCGCTCGCCAGCCTTCGGTCTGCGCCGGCCGGCACCGTGAGCTGGCCTGTGGTCAGAGGTTCATCCAGGGGCCGCAGGGCACAGAGGCTGAGCGCCACCCCGCACGACGATGTCCTTTGCCCACGCTGAGGACGGATCCTGTCGCGCTGCGAACGATTAGCGGATTCGATCAACCGGCTCCGGCCCGGCAGAGGCCGCCGCCATCCACTCCTTGCCCACAGCAACGATCGGTGAAACGTCGGCCTAGATCCGCGCTGTAGCGGCGCAATCGCGTCGCAGTTCCCCTTGCAAATAGAGGGTTTCGCCGGTTGCGGCAATTTGGTGGACAGGCGTCGAGAGGGTAGAATCGAACACATGTTCGACACAGATCTGGAGATGCTGTCGACGGCCGACCTGCTCGAGTCGGCCGCCGAGCACCGCGCGATGGCCAACCAGGCCGACGCGCGGCTGCTGCAGCACGCCCAGATCTACGCCGACCGCTTCCACCCGTCGGTCTGTGGTGTCAGGCCCGGTCGCCGGACCGCCGACGGACGCGAGCGCGCGGTGGTGCTCGGCGGTGACGGCTGCCCGGAGATCGCGGAGTTCGCGATCTCCGAATTCGCTCTGATGCTCGGCATCTCCTCGACAGTGGCCGCCGGCTTCCTTGGCGAAGCGCTCGCGCTGCAGCACCGGTTCCCGCTCACCTGGGCCCGTGTCCTGTCCGGTGATGCCACACCGTGGAAAGCCCGCCAACTCGCCACGCTGTGCCTGAAACTGTCCGAACAAGCCGCCCGGGCCGTCGACAAACGCGTCGCGTCGCTGATCGACTGCATTACGCCCTACCGGCTGGACAGGATCATCCGTGCCGCCAAGGCACACGCCGACCCCGAACTGGCCCGCGACGAGGCCGCCGAAGCAGCCGACGAGCGGGGCGTGTTCGTCGGCCGCAGCGACCCCCACGGCAACAAAACCATCTACGCCAAAGCCCCCGCCGGCGCCGTCATCCGCCACGACGCCACCATCACCGCCATCGCCGAAGCCCTCAAAACCATCGGCGACACCCGCCACCTCCAACACCGCCGCGCGGACGCGATCGGCATCATCGCCGACCCCCGCTTCACCCAAGAACTCCTCACCCAAGCCCACAACCACCCCACCCCAACCACCACCCCGGCACCGGCACCGGCTCCGACGCCGACGGCCAACACCGCCGCCTCCGCAGAACCCTCGCGCCCAGCCTCAAGCCCTGGCAGGCGTTCGGCGAAGGCGAGCTCCGAAGCCGCGGCCGGCCCGCACCCCGCAGCAGCAGACCCGCAAACAGGCGTCGCCACGCGACCTGTAGACGCAGACGCGGTGACAGGTGTCCGCCCGCGGCCGGCGGCCGTAGGCGGCGACGCGTTCGGCCTGCCCGGCCGGTCGAACCACGCACCACGTACCTGCGCAGACCCCGATCTTGGCACCAACCCGGTGCGCGCCGAGAATCCGTCCTACGAACGCCCGGATGCCGGTGACGCCGACCTGGCCAGTTCCCTCCCTGATGCCTTCGCCGGTCCCATGGCTGAACCCGTCGAGTTGCGCGAGCCGCCATTGGCCGAAGGCGAGGGGCCGTACGATCCTGATCCGCCAAGCGACCCGTTCGACAACCGAGCACCGGGATACATCCCCGGTCCACGCAGCCAACCCGACCACGGCATACCCATGGACACCGCCGCCCAACGGGCCCTCGACGCGCGCCTCGCGCAGATCAAACGCGACGCCTACACCTTCCCCGCTGCCTACGCCAGCCCTGCCGGCCCCGCCGACCCCGCGCGTGGCGGTGGACGGGTGCGTCCCGGGCAGACCGAGGTCTTCGTGCACCTGACCGACCTCACCCTGGCTACCGGCACCGGAGTACTGCGTGCCGAAGGGATCGGGCCGCTGCTCGCCGATCAGCTCAGCGAGCTGGTCGGCCACGGCCCGTACACAGTGAAGCCGGTGATCGACCTCAACGATGCTGTCAGCGTCGACGCGTATGAGATCCCGACCCGGATCCGCGAACGGGTGCGACTCACCTACCCGGTCGAGTTGTTCCCCTACGGCACCCGCGAAACCCACCGCAGCATCGACCTCGACCACATCCAGCCCTACGACCCATACGGCCCCACAGGCCAGACCAGCACCCGCAACCTCGCACCGCTCAGCCGGTTCGCCCACCGGGTGAAAACCCACGCCCGCGGTTGGGACGTCCGCCGCGTCGATGTCAAGACGCTGGAATGGACCACACCCCACGGCTTCACGTTCCAGGTCGACCCCACCGGGACCCACCGCCAGACCAACCCCACACCAGGCAGCCGAACCTGAGGTGACCAGTGCGTTCGCCAACCGCGGCGTCAGGGGCCGGAGGTGAAGACGAGGATGTCGGTCTCGGGGCCGCGGAGCTCGGGCTCCTGCCAGCCGAGGTGGCGGTAGAACGCGATCGCGTCGTGGTTCTGGTTCCAGGCGAGGAGCCAGGCGCGGGAGCGCTCACGGGTGGCGGTTTCGAGCAGGCGGCGGGCGAGGCCGGTGCCGCGGGCGTGTTCGAGTACGCCGAGCTCGTCCACCTCGAACGCGCCGAGGAGGAGTTCGTCGACCTGCTCAGCGCCGATCCGGTCTCGGACGCTGCCGTACGACCGGTCGGTGCGGAACGGCGCCGGCGTCGTCCAGCCGGTCACGAACCCGGCGATCCGCCCGTCGCCCGTACGCTCGATCCACGCCTGGAAACCGTCCCGCTCGACGTCCCCTTCGAGGCGCTTGCGGAAGGAGATCCGGGTCGCCTCCGGATCCCGGTGCTCGAACGGCGGCCCGGTGAACACCTCGACGTACGCCGTCGTCAGTTCGTCCGCGATCTCCAGCAGGTCCCGCCCGTACGTCTGCACCGCTCCAACCTAGCGTCGGAGCGGTGCCTTCTGCGACCGGGTTGCAGGAACTGTCAGCTGGTCGGTGCCGGCTCGAGGTCCACCGCGGGTGCGGTGATCGTGGGGTCTGGCATGGAGGCGATCGTCTCGAGTTCGGTGCGGAACTGCGGCAGCATCCAGCGCAGCGGCTGGTCCAGGACGCGCGCGATGGTTGTCTCGTCGACCCGTAGCAGGTCGCCGATCCGGGCGAGCGCGTCCGGCTCGTCGGAGGCGGCGTACAGCAGGTGGACGACCTCGTGCCGGTGCGCGAACACAGCGAGCGCCGCGGCGGCCAGACCGGCATCGATTTCGGGCGGACTGGTGATTTCCCCGTTGACTGTCACGACAACCTCAACCCGTCAGGGCCCCAATCGGTTACGTGTCAGTCTTTACACTTGTCAAGTTTTCAACTGGGTAGCCAGGAAACCTTGCCCAGCAGGTACGTCGCGCCGATCAGCGCGGCGGTGTCGATCAGGGTGTGGGCGACCACGAGCGGCATGACCCTGCCCCAGCGGCGGTACAGCCAGGTGAAGATCACGCCCATGATCACGTTGCCGGCGAAGCCGCCGAGGCCCTGGTACAGGTGGTACGAGCCGCGGACGAGCGAGCTGGTCACGGTCGCGCGGCGTACGGACCAGCCGAGTTGGTCGAGCCGGTGGTTGAGGTAGCCGAGCACGATGACTTCCTCGAGTACTGCGTTCTGCGCGGAGACGGCGATCAGGATCGGGATCCGCCACCAGTAGTCCGGCAGCTGCGACGGGTCGACGGTCAGGTTGGCGCCGGTCGCATGTGCACCGATGTAGAACAGCAGGCCGGCGCCGCCGATGATTGCCGCGATCGCCGTACCGCGCCCGAGATCCCGCAGCCGGTCGCGCAGATCGAACCCGATCGTCCGCAGCGTCTCGCCACCCCGCGCGAGAAAGTGCCCTACGAGCGCAACCGGCACCAGCGCGGTCACGATCGCGAACACCTGCCAACTCAGATCCAACCAAGGCCGCCCCGGCGCCCGCGACCCCACGATCACCGCCGTCTGCCCACCGATCGGCTTCCCAGACGTCAAAACCCCCGCGAACGAAATAACCGCCGCCACCCCAGAAGCCCCGAGAGACAGGGCGAGCACAAGCCAGATCTCTTTGGAAAGCACCCGCCGGCTAACGCCGACGGGCGCAGGAGGAGCAGGCAGTCCACCAGCAGTCGCGGAAGCCGAGCCGACTCCAACCACCTGCGCCGACGGCGCACTCCCATCCGCCGACGCGGGGGACGAAGGCCCCGCCTGTCCGACTTCGGGCGCCGGAGGCGGGTGCGGGGTGGGGGTGGGGGTGGGGGTGGCGAGCTTGGCCGGGGTGGTGGGGTCTTCGGCTGGGCTCGTCATGGTTCAACTATCTCGCGTGGGGCCAGTCAGTAGGTCGAGGAGGTGGGTGAAGAGGTCTGCCGGGGAGGCGTCCAGGTCGAACTGCGATTGGATCTGGAGGCCGTCCGAGAGCGCGATCAGCAGGGCGGCGACAGTTTCTGGTTTGGCTGCTGGGTTGAACGTCCCGGCGGACTGGCGGGCGCGGATTGCTTCGGCCAGGGAGGCTCGGATCGCGGCGTAGCGGTCGACGAAGTAGTCGTGGGAGTTGTGGTCGGGGTCGCCGGCCTCGGCGGAGAAGGTTGAGTAGAGCTCGACCAGGCCCGGGACGGAGCCGTTGTGGCGGACGGCGGCTGCCAGGAGGTCGATCGAGTCGGCGACGTCGGCGAAGCGGGAGCGGTCTGCCTCGTCGCGGGCTCGTAGTACGGCCTCGAAGAGCTTCTCCTTGGAGCCGAAGTAGTGCAGCAACCCCGCCTCGCTGAGCCCGACCGCGGCGGCCAGTTCACGCGTCGACGTCTTCCGGTAGCCGTGGCGCGCGATCACCTCGAGCGCGGCCCGCAGGATCTCCTCCCGCTTCGCGACACCCTTCGCATACGGACCTCTGGAAGTTGCCATACCCAAAACCTAGCATCACTCGGTTTTCGCACGTACAGTCTTCGCCATGAACTTCGACGACCTGCTCGGCCGGCTCACCCTCGAGGACAAGGTCCGGATCCTCACCGGCCAGGACTTCTGGTCGACCTACGCGCTGCCCGCGATCGGCCTCCGCTCGATGGTGCTGTCCGACGGCCCGAGCGGCGTCCGCGGCCCGGTCTGGGACGAGCGCGACCCGTCGCTCAACCTCCCGTCCGCCACCGCCCTCTCGTCCTCGTGGGACGTCGAGATCGCGCATCGGTACGGCGTGGTCTCGGCCCTCGAGGCCCGCCGGAAGAACGTCGACGTCGTGCTCGGCCCGACGATCAACCTGCACCGTTCCCCGCTCGGCGGCCGGCACTTCGAGGCGTTCAGCGAGGACCCGGTGCTGACCGCGGAGCTCGCCGCGGCGTACGTCGCCGGCGTCCAGGAGCTCGGCGTCGGCGCCACCCCGAAGCACTACGTGGCGAACGACTTCGAGACCGACCGCTTCACCGCGAACGTCGTCGTCGACGAGCGCACGCTCCGCGAGGTCTACCTGCTCGCGTTCGAGAAGGCCGTGACCGAGTCGAAGGCATGGCTCGTGATGAGCGCGTACAACTCGATCAACGGCGCGACCGCCTCCGAGAACGACCTGCTCGAGACCCCGCTCAACACCGACTGGGGCTTCGACGGCGTCGTCGTCAGCGACTGGACCGCAGTACGCAGCATCGAGGCCGCCAAGCACTCCCAGGACCTGGCGATGCCCGGCCCGATCGGCGCGTGGGGCGACGCACTTGTCGAGGCCGTCCGTTCCGGCGACGTCAAGGAGGACGCGATCGACCGCAAGGTCCTGCGCATCCTCGCCCTGGCCGCCCGCGTCGGCGCCCTCGAAGGCTACGAGAAGCCGGCCGACGTACCGCAGGTCGACGGCGTCGCTTTCGCCCGTACGGCGGCCGCCGAAGGCACTGTCCTGCTCACGAACAAGAGCGAACTGCCGTGGGCCGAGCTCCAGCGCGTCGCCGTCATCGGCCACAACGCCCGCGACGCCCGCACCCAGGGCGGCGGCAGCGCGACCGTCATCCCGTCGGCCGTCGTCTCCCCGCTCGACGGAATCCGCGAGGCGCTCCCGAACGCCGAGGTCACCTACTCGATCGGCGCCGTCGTCCAGGAGGGCGTCGCCGAGTTGCCACCGGCAACCATGACCAACCCGCAGACCGGCGAGCGCGGCGCCCGCGTACGCTTCCTGACCGCCGACGGCACCGAACTGTACGCCGAGGACCGCTTCTCCAGCGCACTCGTCTACCTAGGCGGCGACGCGCCGATCGCCGAGTCCACGGTCTTCGAGTTCCGCACCACCTGGACACCGGCCGAATCTGGCGCGATCCAGCTCGGCTTCGCGTCGGTCGGCCGCGGCCGGATCTTTGCCGACGGCAACCTCCTCCGCGAGGACACCGCGATTCCGGTGGGTACCGACCTCGGCGCCGCGCTGCTCTCACCGCCGTCGATCTCCACACCGCTCGAGGTGACCGCCGGTACGCCGGTCGACATCCGCGTCGAGCTCGAGCTGCCCAAGCTGGAAGGCGGTCTGAGCAACGCGTTCGGCATCGTCGTCGGCGTCGAGCCGAGCAACGACGACCCGCAGGCCCTGATCGACGAGGCCGTCGCAGCAGCCCGCGCTGCGGACGTCGCACTGGTTGTCGTGGGCACCAATTCGAAGGTCGAGTCCGAAGGCTACGACCGTACGTCGCTCGCCCTGCCCGGCCGCCAGGACGACCTCGTCCGCGCGGTCGCGGCCGCCAACCCGCGCACGGTCGTCGTGGTCAACGCCGGCTCCCCCGTCCTCCTCCCCTGGCGGGACGACGTCGCCGCCGTGCTGGCGACGTACTTCGGTGGCCAGCAGTACGGCGACGCCCTCGCCGACGTACTCCTCGGCCGGACCGAACCGGGCGGCCGCCTCCCGACCACTTGGCCGCGCGAGGAGGCCGACGTACCGGTCATCGACGTCACCCCGAAGGACGGCGTCGTGCGGTACGACGAGGGCATCCACATCGGCTACCGCGCTTGGCTCAAGGCGGGCACCGAGCCGGCGTACGAGTTCGGCCACGGCCTGGGGTACACCGCCTGGGAGCTGTCCGACCTCCGCGCCAACGACCCGACGTCGGTCGCGCTGACCGTCCGCAACACCGGCGGCCGCGCCGGCAAGCACGTCGTCCAGGTGTACGCCGAACGCGCCGACAGCACGGTCGACCGGCCGGTGCGCTGGCTGGCCGGCTTCGCCGTCGTACGCCTCGACGCCGGTCAGGCGCGCGAGATCACGGTCGGCCTGCACGACCACACCTTCGAACACTGGCAGGACGGCTGGACCACCGAGCCGGGCACCTTCACCCTCCGAGCCGGCTCGTCCGTGTCGGATCTCGCACTCACGGCCGAACTGGAGATCCTGCGCTAGCTGCCCAGCTGGGCGAGCCCCGGCGTTCGTTCGACGGACGCCTTCAGCCCGACACCGGCCGTCCGACCACGCGACGGCCGGTGTCGGACTGCCAGTACAAGACCGACCGCCCGGACCGGCGGCGTTCCAGCAACCCGCTGTCGGTCAGCACCCGGAGATGGTCGGAGATCGTCGCCAACGACAAACCGGTCGTCGCGACCAGCAGCGTCGTACTCACGGGTGACGCAGCCTCGACCAGGATGCGCGCACGGTTGCGCCCGAGCAGCTGCACCAACGGCTCGTCCGGCGTCGCCGTCGTCGCGAAGATGCCGGTGACCGGGTAAGCCAGCGCGAAGCGATCCGGCAGCCGCCAACTCACGTTCACCCGCTGCGTGTGTGCCGCGATGAACATCAGGTCCCGTCCGCGAACATCGGTCGGCGGATAGTCCCAGCGGTTGACCTGGATCCGCCCTTCGCCGAGCCACCGTACGTCCGGCCCCAACCCGCGGAGCACTCCCGACCAGCCCTGCTCGCTGAGCCGCGACGTCCGCGACACGATGTCGGCCTGCAACACCCGCAACCGCCGCGGCCACTCCGGCTCGATGGTCGCGCGCCAGATCCACCGCAACAACTCAGCAGCCTCCGCGGCCAGCCCGGACGACGAGAGCAGGATCGACGGCAACGGCGTGCGTACGACGCTCAGATCCGCGCGGATCCGCTCATCGTCCAACGAGGTCAAGTACTCGAGCTCCGTGTCCAGGGCAAGGTCCGGCTCGAGGGGCGGGACGGTGAAGAAGTCGGCCGCCCAACTGGTCCCGAAGGCGTTGTCGACGATCGCCGCCCAGACCGGGTTCGCCGCCAGCGCAGCCTGGTAGGCGGCGGTGTGCGCGTCCTTCCACGGCCGGTACCAAGGCTCCACCGGCGCCCGCAGTAGCTTCAGCGCCGACACCGTCTCGGTGAGCTGCGACGTACCGAACCGGGCGTTCACCAGGGTGTCGGCATCGACCAGGAATTCGGACAACGTTTCGCCTCCATCCGAAACTGTAGGCGGTCGGCGGACCGCGGTCGATCCTCCATGACATGAGCACGTATACGCAGATCTTCGCCAACCGCGAGTTCCGCAACCTGTGGATCGGCAGCGCGTTGGGCAACGCGTCCTCGACGATGACCAGCCTGACGCTGGCGATCGTGGTCGACGCCACGACCGGATCCGCGCTGCTCGCGGCGACGATCATGTTCGGTCCGTCGCTCGCCCAGGTGCTCGGCGTCTCCACGCTGATGTCGGCTGCGGACACCGCCCGGCCCCGCCGGATCCTCACGCTGCTCGCGGCCGGTTCGGCCGTTGCGGTCGGCATCCAAGCCGCCCTCGACCTCTCCCCCGGCCTGCGTCTCGTGCTGTCGCTCACCCTCGCCTACGGCCTGTCGATCGGCGCAGGCGTCCGGTACGGGCTGCTCGGTGAAGTGGTGCACGACGACCAGTTCATCCTCGGCCGGTCCGCGATGAACCTGTCGGTCGGCGCCATGCAGATCGCCGGCTTTGGCATCGCGGGCATCCTGCTGCAGGCTGTCAGCCCGTCCACCGTCCTCTGGATCGCGACCGGCTTCGCCACCCTCGCCGTACCGGTCGTCCGGTTCGGGCTGCAGGATCGTCCGCCACGGCGCGTCGCGCGGACCGGTCTCGCCGAGACCTGGCGCGGCAACCGCACGCTCCTCGCCCAGAAGCGCACCCGTCCGCTCCTACTCGCGCTGACTCTTCCCAACGGCCTGATCGTCGGCTGCGAGGCCCTCTTCGTCCCGTACGCCGGATCCCGCGCGGGCTGGCTGCTCGCCGCGGGAGCCGCCGGGATGATGAGCGGCGATCTCACCGTCGGCCGCTTCCTCAACCGCAACGGCCGCCGCGTCGCGGCACGGTGGCTCCGGTTCGTGCTCGCCGTACCGTTCCTGGGCTTCGCGTTCCAGTTGCCGATCGCAGTGCTCTGCGTGCTCGTCGCCGTCGGGAGTTTCGGCTACTCGGCATCCCTTGCCCAGCAGGAAGTTCTCGTCGACCTCACTCCGGCGGAGCTGCGCGGCCAGGTGCTCGGGCTGGAGTCCGCACTGCGCGGTACGACGTTCGGCGTGGTCGCGATTCTGGCCGGTGCTCTGGCCGACCTGACCTCGGCCGCCCCGGCGATGACGGCCTTCGCAGCCGCCTCCCTGATCGTCTCGGCGATCCTCTCCCGCCCGCTGTCCCGGGTGATGCGGCCCGCCGGATCGCTAGGCTCACGGCATGGAAGTGGTCCGGCTGCGGAAAGTCTCGAAACGGTACGGGCGGCGGGAGATCCTGGCTGACGTCGACCTGCAGGTGAACGCGGGCGAACTGCTCGCACTGGTCGGCGCCAACGGCTCCGGCAAGTCCACCGTCCTCAAGTTGATGGTCGGCCTGTCCCGGCCGTCGGGCGGATCGGTGCAGCGCAACGCCACCGTCGTCAGCTACGTCCCAGATGTCTTCGCGTCGCACGATCGGCTCTCCGCGTCGGCGTACCTGAGGCACATGGGACGGATCCGCGGACTCAGCACGCGTACGGCGCACGCGCGCGCTCACGAGCTACTGGACCGGCTCGCACTCTCGGGCGGTGCGGACACGCCGATGCGGAAGCTGTCGAAGGGCAACGCGCAGAAGGTCGCGCTCGCACAGGCACTCCTCAGACAACCTGAGCTCCTCGTCCTCGATGAGCCGTGGGCCGGTCTCGACGCGACCGCGCACACCACGTTGCGCGAGCTCCTCACCGAGACCGCCGCCCAAGGCGCCGCCGTCGCCTTCACCGAGCACTCCGCCCAGGTGGTCCGTTCGACGGCGACCCGGGTCTGCGAGATCGAGCACGGCCGGCTGACAGCCTTCACCCATCAGACAAGTTTGACCGAGATCTCGATGGTTCCGGGCGCCGAGATCGATTGGTCGCGGTACCCGGACGTGGTCGAAGTACGACCGCACGAGGCAGGCGTCACGGTGATGGTGCCGACCGGTCGCCACGACGCGACGCTGCTGACGGCCCTGCAACACGGCTGGTCGGTCACGACGGTTCGCCAGGTGAGGTCCGAGTGACTGCCCTCTACCGCTACCTGCTCTCGAGCGTCCTGCTCTCCCAGCGCTACCTCCCGCCGACACTGATCTTCCTTGCCGCGATGGCTGTCGGTACGACGTCGGACAACGGCCCACTGCAGTCGTCGTACGCGTTCTGCGTGCTCGCGATGCTGGTCTGTACGACGTGGTTGACCGTGAGCATCGTCAATCACGAGGACCCGACGCAGCGGCAGATCACCGTCGTGACGATGGGGAGCTCGCTGCGAGTCCTCGCGACGACGGTCGCGGTCGTCGTGACGTGGTGCGTGCCGCTGCTGATCATCGGGTTGGTCTACCCGATCGTCACGGGGAAGCACGTCGTCACCGCGGGCACGCTCGCGGTCGGTGCGGCCGCACAACTCGGCGCGGCGCTGATCGGCGCGGCGATCGGGTTGTTGTGCTCGCGACTGGTGATCCGGCGGATCGGGATCGCGATGCTGACCGCGGCCGCAGCGATTCTCGCCGTACTGCTGCTGCGCTGGATCTCCCCGATCCGCCCGATCATGACCGTGCTGTCGAACGACAAGACGGCAAGCGCCAACGCCGTACCGCTCACGCTCCTCGCTGCGCTGTCCGTGGTGTTACTGGTCGCCGCGGTGTTCGTGACCAAGGCCCTGGCGGACCGGAAGGAATGATCAGGAGGCCGCGACGGACGACAACTCGAGCGGCGCGGCCGAGCCGCGGACGATCAGGGTCGTCGCCAGCTCGACGTGGTGCGAGGCGACCTGCTCGCCGGCCGCCAGCTGCAGCGCCGTACGGAGCGCGACCGCGCCCATCTCGCGCAGCGGCTGCCGCACCGTGGTGAGCGGCGGCGACGCGAGCCGGGCTACCTCTGTGTCGTCGAAGCCGACCAGGCTGAGGTCCTCGGGCACCCGCAGACCGCGCGCCCGCGCTGCCTCCAGGATCCCGAGCGCGACCTCGTCGCTCCCGGCGAAGATCGCGGTCGGCCGGTCCCGCAGGTCCAGCACCGAGGAGCCGCCGGCGACGCCGTCGTCGTACAGGAAGTCGCTCAGCCAGACGTACTCCGGTGGCACGGTCGCGCCGACCGCGTCCATCGCGCTGCGGAAGCCGCTCATCCGGGCCCGGTTGCACCCGGAGGTCGGCTGGCCGCCGACGTACGCGATCCGTCGGTGCCCGAGCGACAGCAGGTGCTGCGCCGCGGCCATCCCGCCGGCGAAGTTGGTCGAGCCGACGCTGGTCACGTCGGGCTCCGGCGTGTTCGCAGGATCGATGACCACCAACGGCACGCGCGCCCGGGCCAGCGCGGCCAGATCAGCATCGGACAACTCGCTGGTGAGGCCGATCGCGGCCCGGCGGCCGCTGGCGATCAGCTGCCGGATCCAGCGCGCCGCCCGGCCTGTGCTCGCGGCCGTGATCCGAGTGTTCCCGTTGGTCCCGGCGGCCGGCGGATGTTTCGGGCGGGAGTTCAGCACGATGTCGACCCCGGCCGCCTGACCGGCCTCGACGACGCCCTGGATCACCTCGACCGAGTAGGCGTTGACCACGCCCTGGTAGAACAGCTCGATCGTGTCCCGGTGGACCGGGTCCGGCCGGCGACCGACGTACCCGTGCTTCTGGAGGATCTCCTGGACCCGCGCGCGGGTGACCGGCGAGACGTCGCTGCGCCCGTTCAGCACCTTGGAGACCGTGGCGACCGAGACACCGGCAGACCCGGCCACCGTCGCCAGGGTGACGCGACCCTTCAATCGAGTCATCTCGTCACCCTCCTCCTGGATCCTTTGCGATGGTCACCGGCGTCGTCAGGACCCGGTCGTGTCCTACCACCCTCACATCCCCGGTGATCCGCACCGAAGCGCGACACGGCAGGTCAAGTGACGACGTGCCCATCATCACTTCGAACTCCCCGGGCTCGACGATCCGTCTCAAATCCGGGCCCGTGTACGCCGTGCGGTCGGCGTGCACCTGGAACGTGACGTCGACCGCCCGCCCCGGCTCTAGCGACACCCGGGCGAACCCGGTCAGCAGCTTCAACGGCCGCGCGACCCGGGCGACAACGTCCCGCAGGTACAACTGCACAACCTCGTCACCTGCGCGGTCGCCGGTGTTCCGCACCCGCACCGTCGCGGTGAACTCGCCGTCACTGGCGATCTCCGGCGTGCTGAGCCGCAGATCGCCGACCTCGAAGCTCGTGTACGACGCCCCGTAGCCGAACGGGTACAACGGGCGCACCTCGAGCCCGCTGATGCCGGCACTCTCCACACTGCCGAGCGCCGGCTGCAGGTACGTACCGGGCTGCCCGCCGATGTGCCGCGGAATCTGCACCGGCAACTTCCCGCTGGGCACGATCCGCCCACTCAGCACACCAGCGATCGCCGCCGCGCCCTGCTGCCCCGGGATGAACGCCTGCACCAGCCCTGCAGCCCGATCCGCGAACAAACCCAACGCATAGGGCCGACCCGAAATCACCACCACGACAACCGGCTTCCCGATGTCGAGCAACGCGTCGAGCAGGTCGCCTTGTACGCCGGGCAGCCGCAAGTCCTCAGCGTCACACCCTTCACCGGACGTCCCGTGTCCGAACAGACCGGACAGATCACCCACGAAGGCGACCACCGCATCGGATTCCTGAGCCGTCGCAACAGCCTCGTCGAACCCGGAGCGATCGTCCCCGATGACCTCACAACCCTTTGAATACGAGACGTCCACGCCGGCCAACTCGTTGCGCAAGGCATCAAGCGGCGTCGCGATCTCGATCCCCATCCCCCGCTCCGGGTACCGCGGGAGCACGTGGTTCGGGAACGCATAACAGCCCATCAAGGTGCGCGGGTCATGCGCCACCGGCCCGACGACGGCAACCTTGGCAAGGTTGGTCAGCGGAAGAGCCGTTCCCGCGTCCAGCAACACCACAGACTTCTCCGCCAGCTCGGCGGCAATCGCACGGTTCTCCACCGAGTCGAGCTCGACGGACGCCCGCACCGAACCCTCCGGCGTCCAGTCCTCGTCGAGCAGGCCGAGCTCGACCTTCTGCAGCAGCAACCTCCGCGCCGCCCGGTCGACGAGTTCCTCGGACACCTCGCCCGACTTCACCTTGTCCACCAGCCCGGCGAACCCGATCGTGTCCGGCAACTCGACATCGGTCCCAGCCGTCAAGGCCAGCGCACCGGCGTCCGCATTGTCTGCCGCGACCCGATGCATCGACGCCAGGAACGGCACTGCCCAGTAGTCCGAGACGACGGTCCCCTCGAAGCCCCACTCACCACGCAGTACATCGGTGAACAGCCACGGGTCCGCACTCGCGGGCAGTCCGTCGAGGTCGGAGTACGAGCTCATCACCGACCCGGCGCCGGCCGTCGCGATCGCGGTCTCGAACGTCGGCAGGATGATGTCGAGCAGCTCCCGCTTGCCCATCGACACCGGACCGTGGTTCCGGCCGGCGCGCGAGGCGGAGTACCCGGCGAAATGTTTCAGCGTCGCGAGCACGCCCGCGCTCTGCAGACCACGCACGTACGCCGAGCCCAGGATCCCTACCAGGTAAGGGTCTTCGCCCATCGTCTCCTCGACGCGACCCCAGCGATAATCGCGGACGACGTCGAGCACCGGCGACAATCCCTGATGTACGCCGACAGCTGCCATGTCCCGGCCGATCGCGGCTGCCATCCGCTCGACCAGCGACGGGTCGAACGTCGCACCCCAGGCGATCGACGCCGGGTAGACGGTCGCGCCGTACGTCGTGAAGCCGGTGAGGCACTCCTCGTGGACCAGTGCGGGGATGCCGAGTCGTGAGTTCTTCAGCACCACCTCGTGCTGCCGGATCACCTCGGCGATGCCCTGCTCGACCGACAGCGGGTAGCTGCCCCAGACCCGGGTGAGGTGACCGAGGCCGTCGCGGCTCGCGTCCTCCAGCGACTGCGAACCGCCGGCCGAGAAGACGTCCTCCATCGGCGCGACATTGATCGTCTCGTCCTCGGGCAGCTCGCTGTCGGCCATGTCGTTGCCGGCCCAGCGACTGCCCAGCTGGGCGACCTTCTCCTCCAGCGTCATCGCCTGCAACAGCAGTCCGACCCGCTCGGCGGCTGGGAGCGCCGGGTCGCGCCAGGGCCGGTCAGTCGAGATGGACAAGAAAATCTCCCTTGATGATCGTTCTTTTCGGTGAGCAATTATCGAAAAGTTTTCGAAGCTCCCCTGTCGCACCTGGCGATCCGCCCCTGATCTGTGAATCGCCTGCTCAGCAGGCGATTGCGTGACCTCACTGTGACCCCAAAGTCGACTTTGTTCAAGTCTTGACAGCACTATCTCCGAAATCTATGTTTCGAAAACAAGTCACATCGGCAGGTGCCTTCCGCAACCTGTGGGGGCAGCACGGAGTACGGAGATCACAGTGGATCCCATGACGACATCCCGGCGTACCTTCCTAGGTTTCGTCGGTGGCGGCGCTTTGGCGGCCGGCCTTGCCGCTTGCGGCAGCTCCGGCCCGAGTAGCACGCCCGGTTCCACCACCGGAGCAGCTGCGGCCGGCACCGGCACGACCTACTGGTTCCTCACCGGTCAGCCGCAGCAGGCGATCCGGGAGGCGCAGGTCAAGCGGTTCAACGACGCGAACTCGGGCAGCAAGATGAAGACCACCGAGTTCCAGAACGACGCCTTCAAGGCGAAGATCAAGACCGCGATCGGTGCCGGGCAGGGCCCGACGCTGATCTGGGGCTGGGGCGGCGGCGGCCTGAAGTCGTACGTCGACGCCAACCAGGTGGAGGACCTGACCGGCTGGTTCGGCGACAACGCCGACCTGAAGAACTCGATCTTCCCGTCCGCGTTCGGCGCGGCCTCCGTCGGCGGCAAGATCTACGCGATGCCGGTCGAGACCGTCACGCCGATCGTGCTGTTCTACGACAAGCGCTCCTTCGAGAAAATCGGCGCCGAGCCGCCGAAGTCGTGGCAGGACATCATGGCGCTGGTGCCGAAGTTCAACGACGCGAAGATCGCGCCGTTCTCGCTCGGCGGGCAGTCGCGCTGGACCAACATGATGTGGCTGGAGTTCCTGTTCGACCGGATCGGCGGCAGCGAGGTCTTCCAGAACATCTACGAAGGCAAGAAGGACGGCTGGTCCGACCCGTCCGCGCTCAAGGCGCTCGAGGAGATGCAGAACCTGATCAAGGCGAACGGCTTCATCAAGGGCTTCTCCTCGATCACCGCCGACTCCAACGCCGACCAGGCCCTGCTCTACACCGGCAAGGCAGCGATGATGCTGCACGGTGCCTGGACGTACGGCAACATGAAGTCGTCCGGCAAGGACTTCGTCACCGGCGGACACCTCGGCTACATGAACTTCCCGCCGTACGAGGGCGGCAAGGGCGACCCGAGCGACACCGTCGGCAACCCCGGTCAGTACCTCTCGATCTCGTCCAAGGCCAGCCAGGCCGACAAGGACAACGCGAAGAAGTTCCTGCAGAACAACACCCTCGACGACACCTCGGTCGACGCGTGGGTGAAGTCGGGCAACATCGCGGTCGCCAAGAGCTCCAAGGACAAGCTCTCGTCGATCACGGACAAGAACGACTCCGAGTGGCTGAACTTCGTCTACGACACGGCGGCGAACGCGAAAAACTTCGCCCAGTCCTGGGACCAGGCCCTCAGCCCGACGCAGGCCGAGACCCTCCTCGACAACATCGCCAAGCTCTTCCAGCTGTCCATCTCTCCGCAGCAGTTCGCCGACAACATGAACGCGGTGATCGGCCAGTGACTGTAGCCGCTCCGCCCGTCGCCCCGGCGACCGGCCGCAATGTCTCGTCCGGCGCCGGGGGGTCCCGGGTCGGGCGGAGCGGTCCGGTCACCTGGATGGTGCTGCCCGCGCTGTTGCTGTTCGTCGTGTTCGGGGTCGTCCCACTGATCGGCGTTGTCGCGCTGAGCTTCACCCAGTGGGACGGCCTCGGCCCGATCCACGCGAACGGGTTCGCGAACTGGCGCTCGGTGCTGTCCGATCCGCAGACGTGGCACAGCGTCCTCGTGACCTTCGAGATCATGATCCTGTCCTGGGCGGTGCAGACCCCGATGAGCCTGCTGCTCGGGACGTTCCTGGCCGGCCGCCAGCGGTACCGCGCGTTCCTGGCCGTGCTGTACTTCATCCCGTTGCTGCTCAGCTCGGCAGCGATCGCGATCACCTACAAGGCCCTGCTCGATCCGAACTTCGGCCTCGGCGCGGGTCTGCACATCGACTTCCTCACCCAGGACTGGCTCGGCAAGAGCAACCTCGCGATCGGCGTGGTGGTCTTCATCGTGTCCTGGCAGTTCATCCCGTTCCACTCGCTGATCTACCAAGGCGGCGTACGGCAGATCCCGACCACGATGTACGAGGCGGCCTCGATCGACGGCGCCGGCCGGATCCGGCAGTTCTTCAGCATCACGGTGCCGCAACTGAAGTACACGATCATCACGTCGTCGACCCTGATGGTGGTCGGTTCGCTGACCTTCTTCGACCTGATCTTCGTGCTGACCGCGGGCGGTCCCGGCGATGCGACCCGGGTCCTCGCCCTGGACATGTACAAGCGCGGCTTCATGTCCAACCAGATGGGTCCCGCCAGTGTGATCGCGTCGATCATCGTGCTGCTCGGCCTGGCGCTCGCGCTCCTGCTCCGGCGGCTCGGCGGCAGTGCAACGGCCAGCCAGCAGGAAGGTGCCTGAGATGGCGATCGCAACCACCTCGAGTACGACGACCCGCCGTGCACGCGGCGGACCGGTGCGCGCGCACAAGCTGCTCCAGCTGAACTGGTTCGGCGGACTGGCCGGCTGGATCTGGCTGGCGATCGTGGTGATCCCGCTGTACTGGATCGTCGTCACCAGCTTCAAGGACCAGAGCGACTACTTCAGCCAGAACCCGTTCGCCCTGCCGTCCGCGCCGACGTCGGAGAACTACAAACTGGTCATCGAGTCCGACTTCCCGCGGTACTTCATCAACAGCGTGATCGTCACCCTGGGCACGATCATCCCGGCGGTCGGGATCTCGTTCATGGCGGCGTACGCCATCATCCGCGGCGCCGGCAGCAAGTTCCTTGCCGGGGTCAACGGCCTGTTCCTGATGGGGCTGGCGATCCCGCTGCAGGCGACGATCATCCCGGTCTACCTGCTGATCATCAAGATGCACCTGTACGACAGCCTGCTCGCGCTGATCCTGCCATCCGTCGCGTTCTCGATCCCGCTGTCGGTGCTGGTGCTGTCGAACTTCATCCGCGACGTACCGAAGGAACTGTTCGAGTCGATGCGGGTGGACGGCGCGACCGAGTGGGGCATGCTCCGCACGCTCGCGTTCCCGCTGACCCGGCCGGCGCTCGTGACCGTGAGCATCTACAACGGTCTCGCCGTCTGGAACGGATTCCTCCTACCGCTGATCCTGACGCAGAGCCCCGACAAGCGCACGCTTCCGTTGGCGCTGTGGACGTTCCAGGGCCAGTACAGCGTGAACGTCCCGGCGGTCCTCGCCTCGGTCGTCCTCACCACCCTGCCGATCGTCATCCTGTACGCCGTCAGCCGCCGGCAACTGCTCTCCGGCCTGACCGCGGGCTTCAGCCGCTAGATCCACTGCCGGTGCGCCGCGGCCTTCGAGGCCGCGGCGCCGAAGACCTGACGCGTGCCGTCCGCGAGGACGACCAGGCCGGTCCGACCTGGTCGTGACTGCAGCCAGGTGAGCGCGTCAGGTCCGAGCGCGAACGCTGCTGTCGCGTCGATATCGGCCTGCGTGAGCGACCGGTGTACGACGGTCACCGACGCGAGCGCTGTCGGCGTGGTGCCGGTGCGGGCATCGGTGATGTGCTCACCGCGACGGTGCAGGCCAGAGGTGGCGATCGCGCCGTTGCGGATCGGCACGACGGCAACCAGCTTGTCCGGGTCGTGCGGGTCCTCGATCCCGATCCGCCAGGCCGGCGCGTTCGGTCCGGCGACACGACAGATCATGTCTCCCCCGGCGGCAAGGCAGTAGTCCGTGCCCGGCAATCCGTTGAGCGCGTACGCAGCCCGTTCGACGGCCCAGCCCTTCACGACACCACTCGGATCCAGACCGCCAGAGCGACGTACGTCGAACGCGCCGCCGGACTCGAGTCGCGCCTGCTCGCCGAGGGCGAGGACCTCGGCGACCTCGGGCGGGCAGTCCGTCACGGTCACCTCGCCGCGGTTCACACGGGAGACGTACGAGTCCTCGCGGTAGGTACTGAAGATCCGGTCGGCTGAGCGGAGAGATTCGAGGGCGCTCGCCCATGCCTGGGTTGCCGCCTCGTCATCGGCGTGGCGGCCGCGCAGCGCGAGGCTGATCGGCATGCCCATCACGTGTTCGACGTACCGGGTTGTCATTTCACGTGATCCAAAGCGCTTTGCAGGGAACGGATGTAGCCGTCGCTGGTCACGGTCGCCCCGCTGACCATGTCGATCTGGGCACTCTGGGCCTGGACGGTTTCGTTGATCAGGATCGGCAGCGCGTACTCGTTGATCTCGGCATCGCGGTGATTCCCGTTCGGGTACTGCGGAACGCTGACGGCCGTGATCTTGCCGCTCTGCACGGTCAGCTGGACCTGCACCGGTCCCCACTGCGTCTGCGCCACGTCACCCGTCGCCGTTGACGACCCCGCCACGGACGGCTGCGCCGACGCCGACGCCGACGGCGAGGTGGTGGGTGGCGGCGTGAAGGTGCCCGCGGGGACGGGTGTCGTCGCCTGCGGGCCGGAGGTCGACGTGTGGTAGCCGAACATGAGGATGACGGCCGACGCCGTACCGAGGAACCAGAGCACGATGCGTTTCACGGAGTCACCACTTGAAGGTTTCGAGGTGGAGCCGTTCGGCCGGGAGGCCGGCGGCGTCGAGGGTTTGCGTGACCAGCTGGGTCCACGCGTCGGGTCCGCACAGGTAGACGTCGCGGTCGGCGATGTCCGGAATCCAGTAGCGAAGGGCTTGCAGGTCGTCGAGCTCGCCGGGCACCGGGCCGAACCACGAGTCGGGGCTGCGCCGATGCCCGGGCAAGGTCAGCAGGGACAGGCCGCGCTGGTGATGAAGCGCCTGCAGTTCGTTCCGGAACAGCTGGTGCTCGGTGTAGCGCTGGATGAGCACGGCGTCTCCTGGCGCGTAGTCGAGTCCCTCGGCCAGGGCACGCAACGGAGTGATGCCGACCCCTGCCCCGATCAGCGCGATCCGCCGCTCGGTGCGGGCTCGCGCGCTCAACCGGCCGAACGGTCCCTCGACCAGAACCCGCGTACCTGGCCGTACGCCGCGAAGCGCCGCGCTGCCGTCACCTGCTTCCTGGACGGTGATCCGCAGGTGCCGGCCGTCCGGAGCGGCAGACAGCGAGTACGGGTTGGCGCGCGTCCAGCCCGGCCGGCCGAGGAATCGCCAGGAGAAGAACTGCCCCGCCTCGGTCCGGAGCTGATCCAGGTGCCGCCCGGCGACGTACACGGAGACGACTCGATCGCCCTCGGGTACGACGGCCGTGACCCGTAGCCGGTGTCGCGCGTTGCGCCAGATCGCCGCAGCGATCCGGAAGACCAGGATCGCTGCGGCGGCCACTGCCCAGGCGGTCCACCAGAACACGGTCCGGCTGGTCGACGACAGGAACTCCTGGCCGGTCCACAGCTGGTGCGGGAGCGCGAGTCCGACGCCGAGGTAGGCGTACAGGTGCAGCAGATGCCACGACTCGTACCGGAGCCGTCGCCGCGCCGCCTTGACGCTCGTCAGCACGCTCAGGCACAGGCCCGCCGTACCGGCGACGGCGAGCAGCATCCCTGGGTAGTCGACCGTGAGGTCCCACAGCATCGCGGGCGTCTTCCCCAGCTCCCCCGCCGCGTAGCCCCAGGTGATCAGGACCAGGTGCACGAGCATCAGGTTGAACGACGTGAACCCGGTCAGGCGGTGGATCCGCGCCAGCCGATCCTGCCCGTACGCCGCCTCGAGCACCGGGACGCGGGCCATCAAGATGACCTGGGCCAGGAGCAACGCGGCGGCGAGCAGGCCGGTGAGCCGACCGAGTGACGTGAGGCCGGTCGCCCAGCCGGCCAACTCCTGGACACCGCCGCCGGCCACCCACCAATAGGTGACCAGCAGCAGGCTCAACCACAGCGTCACGAACGCGACGGTCCGCACCGTGCTGTCGACGTTGGCCCGCCGGCCAGGCAGCACGGCGGCGGGCGACTCGGTCATGGCGACTCCTCGAGGGTGGCGGATCCACCTCAGTGTCGAGTCGCCGGCTGAGCGCGGCCTTCGGCTTACCTGGGAGCCGGCTGTGAAGCGGTCGTTTCAGGAATGCCGTTCGCTGTTGCCCGCAGCCGAGGAAATGGCTATTGTTGAGTATTTGTACGGGCAATAAAAAAGACGCCCTCTCGGGCATCTGTTTACAGATTAGCAGATGCGATCGGGGTTTCGCAAGAGCTTTGGGGGCAGCGTGACGGATCAGCTACTCGCGGACGAGATCACCGCAGAACAAGGAGAAGTGGACCGGATGTACGACCGGCTGGACATCCTGCGGGAACGAGCCAAGAGCGAGCTCGACCGGGTACAACTCGAGGAAACCACCGGCACCGAACAGTCCTACACCGAACGAGAATCGTTCACGGATCTGTTTTCCGGGCGATTCTCACAGTTGTCGTCGGTTGAACGCGGATTGTGTTTCGGGCGGATCGACGAGACCGCCGGCGAACAGTTCCACATCGGCCGGATCGGATTGTTCGACGACGACTACGAACCGATCCTGGTCGACTGGCGGACGCCGGTCGCGCAGGTGTTCTACAGCGCCACCGCCGCCGAGCCGCTCGGCGTCAAACGGCGCCGGCACATCCGGTTGCACGGCCGGAACGTCGTCGGCGTGGACGACGACCTGCTCGATCTCGAGGCGTTGGGTGACGGCGAACGCAGCACGCTGATCGGCGAGGCCGCGCTGCTCTCGTCGCTGACCGCGAGCCGCACCGGCCGGATGAACGAGATCGTCGCCACGATCCAGTCCGAACAGGACCGGATCATCCGGGCGAGCCTGCCCGGCGTCCTCGTCGTACAAGGCGGTCCTGGTACGGGCAAGACCGTGGTCGCGCTGCACCGAGCGGCGTACCTGCTCTACACGCATCGTGAGCAGCTCGGGCGCAGCGGCGTACTCGTCGTCGGGCCGAACAGCACGTTCCTGCGGTACATCGACCAGGTGCTGCCGTCGCTCGGTGAGACCGATGTCGTGCTCGCGACGATCAGCGAGCTGTACCCCGGCGTCTCGGCGACCGCGTCGGAGTCGGCCGAGGCGGCGCGGATCAAGGGCGACCTCGCGATGGCCGACGTACTCGCGGAGGCGATCAGCCGGTTCCGCGTCGTACCGGCGGCGCCGATCAAGCTGAAGGTCGACCAGCACGAGCTGGTACTGCGGCCGAGCGCGATCCGCAAGGCCCAGCAGAGCGCGCTGACGGCCCGGGAGCAGCACAACCGGGCACGCCCGCTCTTCGTCCGACGGATCCTGAAGACGCTGACGAATCAGATCGTCGACCGGATCGGACGCCAGTACGTCGGAGCTGTCGACATCGAGGACATCGAGAAGGAGCTGTCCGAGGACGACCGCGTCCTGGAACTGCTCGACCGTCTCTGGCCGGAGCTCACACCGCAGCTCCTCGTCTCCGTGCTGTTCTCCTCGGCGGACCGGTTGGCCGCCGCCGCACCACAGCTCACCGACGACGAGCGAGCCGCCGTACTGCGTCCTGTGACGGCGGACTGGACGCAGTCCGATGTCGCATTGCTCGACGAGGCGGCCGAGCTCCTCGGCGAAACCAGCAGGGTCGTTGCCGGACGCAACCGTCAGGCGGCCGAGGAAGCCGCCGCGGTCGAAGCCGACCGCGAGTACGCGCACGGCGTGATCGACATCGAGCTGACCGCCGAGCGGATCGAGATCATGCCCTGGGAGATCGAGCAGTTCAAGGACCTCGTCGCCCAACGCACACGACTGATCGACAACCCCTTCACCCTGGCCGAACGCGCAGCCTCCGACCGCACCTGGGTCTTCGGCCACGTCATCGTCGACGAGGCGCAAGAACTGTCCGCGATGGACTGGCGGATGCTCATGCGCCGCTGCCCCCGCCGCTCGATGACCTTGGTCGGCGACATCGCCCAAACCGGCTCGGCCGCCGGCGTCCGCTCCTGGTCCGACCTCCTCGACCGCTACGCCCCACGCCGCTGGCGCACCGCCGAACTAACAGTCAACTACCGCACGCCCGCCGAGATCATGACGGTCGCCGCCGACATCCTCACCACCATCGACCCAACCCTCACCCCACCAACCTCAGTCCGCAAAACCGGCACCAAGCCCACCATCCTCAACACCCCCGCCGACGAACCAGCTCTCCGAGCCGCAATCAAGTCCGCCCAAGCCTCAATCGCCGACGGCCACGTAGCAATCATCGTCCCAACCTCCCGCTACGCCACCTTCGCCGCCGCCCTACCGGACGTCGCCCACACCCACGACCCCTCAGTCCTCGACGCCCAGGTAGCCCTCCTCGACGTAGCCCAATCCAAAGGCCTCGAGTTCGACGCCGTCGTCATCGCCGACCCCGCCACAATCGTCACCGACTCTCCCCAAGGCCTCTCCGACCTCTACGTAGCCACCACCCGCCCCACCAAACACCTCACCATCCTCGGAGACCTCCCAGAGGTCCTCACGCGGACCTCATGATCGGCCGCGTACTCGATGGACTGTCCCGCTACCTGGAGCACACACGCGTGCTCTGGCGTGCGTCGCCTGGCTGGTCGACGTTGGCATTGGCGTTGACGGTGCTGGAGGCGGCCGTCCGCACGCTGATGATGGTCGGCATTGGGCAGTTCATCGGGTCCGTTCCTGCGTCTGTCCAGGCCGGTGCCGGATCCGAGGCCGCCGCGCGCACCTGGCGTTGGTTCCTCATGCTGGCGGTGCTACTGCTCATCGGGCCGGTCCTCCAATCGTCGCTGTCCACAGTCACGGCCAGGTGCTCGTCGGCGTACCTGGTCTATGTCCTCGGGCTGGTGACCGAGGTCGGAGTGCATCCGCGCGGGATCGGGCATCTGGACACACCAGGGTCGTCCGCCCGGATCCGGGCGGTGGTGGATGCCACCCGGGACTGGTCGTTCGTCGCCGGCGCCGGTGCCACGTGGTCGATCATTGGTCCCCGGCTCGCCGGTCTGGGGGCGATCGCCGTACTGCTGTCGTGGCGCTGGTGGGTCCCGCTGGTGGTCGCAGCCTCGTTCCTGCTGGTCTCGCACGTCTTCATGAGCTGGATCAGCCTCGCCTTCGACAAGTTGCTGGAGACGACCGGAGACGATCGCCGCCGGGCGAGCTACCTCCGCAGCCTCCTGACCAGGACCGAGTCCTCGAAAGAGGTTCGGTTGTTCGGTCTGACCGATTGGCTGGCCGACGCGTACCGCGCCACCTGGTTGGAAGCGATGACGCCGCTCTGGCGTGCCCGACGCGGCGGCCTCGGGCCGGTCCTGCTCGCATGTCTCGCGATGGCTCTGACGGTCGGCTGCTCCTTCGCATTGATCGGGATCGACGTCGCAGCCGGAACGGTCTCGCTAGCCGGGGCGATCACGATGGCGCAGGCAATCCTGCGTCTGCAGAACTTCGGTGTCCTCGGTGATGCCGGTACGGCGCTCGCTCGGAGTACCTCCTTGCTTCGTGCACTGGCCGGCGTTCGCCAGGAGCTCGGCCTCCCGGCGATCAAGCCTGCCGCGCCGGCAGGTTCCGACAACTCGACCGCGGCAACAGGTGCGGCGGAGGTTCGTCTCGACGGAGTGAGTTTCGGCTACCCGAGCCGCCAGACGCGTGCGGTGAACAACCTGGAACTGCACATTCCCGCCGGCCAATCGATCGCGATAGTCGGCGTCAACGGCGCGGGGAAGTCGACATTGATCAAGCTCCTCTGCGGCCTGTACGCACCCGATCAAGGGGCCGTTCGAGTGGACGGAGCGGATCCTGCAGTCGATGATGCCGCCCGCTGCCGCGTGGCGGTGATCTTCCAGGACTTCGTCCGCTACCACCTTCCGCTGCGCGACAACGTCGTACTCGGTGCCTCGAGCGGCGATCACGCCGTACTGCGACAGGCCCTGACGGACGCAGGCGGGCTGGCGCTGACGGAACGTCTGAGCTGGGAGACAGTGCTGTCCGCTGAGTACGACGGCGGCACGGACCTGTCAGGTGGTGAGTGGCAGCGGGTGGCTCTGGCGCGCGCACTAGCCGCAGTGGCCCGTGGTGCCGGCGTGTTGGTGCTGGACGAACCGACTGCCGCACTGGATGTGCGTGCCGAGTCCGCGCTGTTCGAACGGTTCCTCGAAGTTACTCGAGGCGTGACCACGATCCTGGTCAGCCACCGGCTGTCGAGCGTTCGGCAGGCCGACCGGATCGTCGTACTGGCCGATCCGGCCGAGGACGAACACGGCGTCGTCGAGGACGGTAGCCACGACGAGTTGATGCGTCTTGGCGGCCGGTACGCCGACCTGTTCGCGCTGCAGGCCCGACGATTCACTCAGGACGACGAGGCAACGATCCGATGAGGCCGGCATGGCGTGGGATGGGGCTGGTGCTCGCTACGTCCTTCCAGGTGAGCCCGTGGCAATCGGCGCTGTGTCTGTTCGAGATGCTCGGCAAGGTGCTCGCGGCGCTGGCTCCCTTGTTCGTCGGAATCTTCGCCGCCGGCGCGCTCGAACGGGATCTCGGCCGGATGCTGTTCGCTGCCGTGGCGCTGGTCGGTTCGACCGCTGCGAACACGGCGCTGCAGGCCGTCGGAGTCAATGCGCGCGTTCGGCAGATGGAGGTCGTCGGCCACACGTTCGATGCGCGGATCGCCGACCTCACCGCTCGGATTCCGACCCTCGACCATCTGGAGAGCGCTCGCTACCTGGACAAACTGCAGATCCTGCGCGAGAACGAGAACACGCTGGGCGGAGCACTCAACACCTTGCTCAACACGGCGAACACTGCGGCGTACGGCATCAGCGTGCTCCTCGTCGCCGTCACCGCGGATCCGCGACTGCTGATCCTGATCGCTGTCGGCGCCGTACGGCTGATCACCGCGAACTGGTCGATGCAGTGGGAGAAGGCCGCCGAGGAGGACAGCGCCGCACCCGGCCGTTTGACCCGGCACCTGATCGATCTCGCCATCTCGCCGTCCGGTGGCGCCGAAACCCGGGTGTTCAGCCGCCAGGGCGAGCTGCGCGAACGCATCGGACTCGCTGCCATCAGTTGGCGACGACCGGCCGTCCGCTCCGCCGACCGCAACGCTGCTCTCGCGCTGACGAACTCGGGTCTCTTCTTCGCGACCGCCGTGATCCTGCTGCTGTGGATAACTCACGACGTGATCGCCGGAACGGTCTCGGTCCAGTCCCTCGTCGTGGCGGTCGCCGTACTGCAAGCACTGCAGAACGTGAGTTCGTCGTTCGTCAGTGCAATCGGCGGCATCACCAAGGCCGGGCGGAATTGCGCCCGGTTCGTCTGGCTCCGCGATCATGCCGATGAGGTGGACGCCGCGCACGCGGGCCGCAAACAACCACCAGACCGCCTGTACGACGGGATCCGGATCGAACGACTGAGCCATCGCTACGGAGACTCCGGACGGAACTCGTTGACCGCCGTCAGCCTGGACCTGCCGGCCGGCTCGGTCGTGGCGATCGTCGGCGAGAACGGTGCCGGCAAGTCGACGTTGGTGAAGCTGCTCGCCGGACTCTATCGGCCGACGTACGGCTGCATCCTCGTCGACGGCCGGGACCTGGACGAGATCGACCTGACCGCCTGGCGATCCCGGATGTCCGCTGCGTTCCAGGACCACACCAACTTCGAATTCACTGCGCAGCGATCCGTCGGTCTCGGAGACGTCGACGTACTGGACGACTCGGAACGCGTTCGTCAAGCTCTCCATGACGGTGCCGCCGACGACGTTGTGACCGCGCTGCCGGACGGGCTCACGACCCAGCTCGGCACCACCTGGGCCGGCGGGGTCGACCTGTCCGGTGGCCAATGGCAACGACTGGCGATTGCCCGCGGCATGATGCGTCTGTCCCCGCTCCTGCTCGTCCTCGACGAACCGACAGCTGCCCTCGACGCGACGACGGAACACTCATTGTTCGAGCGGTACGCCGCGGCCGGCCGCGAGGCAGGGCGACACGGCGGAGTGACGCTGCTCGTGACGCATCGGTTCTCCACGGCGGCTGCGGCCGACCTCGTCGTCGTACTCGACGAGGGGCGCGTCATCGAGGTCGGTTCACACGCCGAACTGATCGCCTCCAAGGGCCACTACGCCACGCTGTACGAACTCCAAGCACGCGCCTACCGCTGAGGTACGACGTACTCCGCTTCGGTGACGTGGTTGGCCCATTCGGTTTCGGGGTCGTTGGTGGGGGTGGCTTCCCAGATTGCGGTGTGGGTCATGAAGGTGGTGGGGCAGGCGCCGTGCCAGTGCCATTCGCCGGGTGGGGTGTAGATGACGTCGCCGGGGCGGATGAGGGTGACCTGGCCGCCGCGGGACTGGATGAGGCCCAGGCCTTCGGTGACGTGGAGGGTTTGGCCGGCGGCGTGGCGGTGCCAGGCGGTGTGGGCGCCGGGGGCGAAGCGGACGGTGTTGACGCGGACGCGGGAGGGTGCCTCGCCGCGGATGATCACGTCGAACCAGACGTCGCCGGTGAACCACTCGGCCGGTCCTTTGGCGGTGGCGGGTTTGGGGAGGATCTGCACGGACTATTCCTTGTCTTGAGCAACTGTTTCCTGGGTGGCGGCCCAGCTGGCGAGGAGTTTGAAGGCGTCGCCGGTGGGCGAGCCGGCCGGGGCGGTGTAGACGACCATGGTCAGTCCGGGGTCGGACGGGAACTCCATCGCCTCGAAGTCGATCTCGAGGTCGCCGACGACCGGGTGGTGCAGCTTCTTCCGGCCGGACCGGTGGAAGCGGACGTTGTGGGCCGCCCACCGGGTCCGGAACGTCTCGCTGCGGGTGGAGAGCTCGCCGATGAGCTGGGTCAGGGCCTTGTCGTGCGGGTTCTTACCTGCCTGCAGGCGCAAGGACGCCGCGATGTCGTCGGCCGCGCGCTCCCAGTCCACGAAGAACTCCCGCGCGGCCGGGTCGAGAAACGTGAAGCGGGCCGTGTTCGCCGGCCGGTGCGGGTCGGCGAACATCGCCGCGTAGAGAGCGTGGGACAGCCCGTTCGCAGCGACGATGTCGAAGTTGGCGTTGCGGATCCACGCCGGTACGTCGGTGATCGAGTCCAGGATCTGCTGGAGCGCCGGCCGAAGAGCCTTCACGGGCGTACGTCGACGTACCGGAGCGGCGTCGGACTCGCGGGCGAGTGCGTACAGGTGGTCCCGCTCGGCGTCGTCCAGCTGCAACGCCCGGCTGAGCGCCTCGAGAACACTCTCGGACGCGCCGGCCAGATTCCCGCGCTCGATCCGCACGTAGTAGTCCACCGAGACACCGGCCAGCAGCGCGACCTCTTCGCGACGCAGGCCCTTCACGCGACGGTTCCCGCCGTACACCGGCAAGCCGGCCTGCTCCGGTGTCAGGCGGGCGCGCCGGGAGCTGAGGAACTCCTTGATCTCGGCTCGGTGGTCCATGCCGTCAACAGTACGGACCGCCGCCGCGCCCAGGGAGGCACTGGTATTACCTGGAACGACAGGCACTGCCACGGGCGCGCGTCGCCGCCTTCACTGGAGCCATGAGAGCGACTTACCTGTACGGCGCCGGCGACGTCCGCGTGATCGACGTACCGGATCCGGTGATCGAGCAACCAACAGATGCGATCGTGCGGGTGGTCGGGTCCTGCATCTGCGGCAGCGACCTACACCCGTATCACAACCTGCCCGTCACCCCCAGCGGCAAGACCATGGGCCACGAGTTCGTGGGCGTCGTCGAGGACCTCGGCCAGGACGTCACCACGCTGCGGAAGGGCGACTTCGTCATCGCGCCGTTCGCGTGGTCCGACGGGACCTGCGACTTCTGTCGCGAGGACCTGCAGACGTCCTGCCGCCACGGCGGTTTCTGGAACGCGAACGGTGTCGCCGGCGGTCAGGCCGAGGCCGTCCGCGTGCCCTTGGCCGACGGGACACTGGTCAAGGTGCCCGGCGGCGAGGACCCTGCCTTGCTTCCCTCCTTGCTGACGCTGTCCGACGTCTACGGGACCGGATACCACGCCGCGCTCAAGGGCGGCGTCTCGTCGAAGACCACCGTCACCGTGATCGGCGACGGTGCGGTCGGGCTGCTGGCGGTCCTCGCGGCGCGGCAGTTCGGCGCAGAGCGGATCGTCCTGATGGGCCGGCACAAGGACCGCACCGACCTCGGTGTCGAGTTCGGCGCGACCGACGTGGTGGCCGAGCGCGGTGACGAAGGCATCGCGACGGTCCGTGAGCTCACCGGCGGTGACGGCACCCACGTGGTGCTCGAGGCGGTCGGCCACTTCCCGGCGTACGAGCAGGCGCTCGGCGTGGTCCGCGCCGGCGGTGTGATCAGTCGCGTCGGCGTCCCGCAGTACGACGAGGCGCCGATCGGATTCGGCACGCTCTTCCTGCCGAACATCACCCTGACCGGCGGTCCCGCTCCGGCCCGCGCGTACATCGAGCGGCTGCTGCCGGGCGTCCTCGACGGAACCGTTGCCCCTGGCAAGGTATTCGACCGGACCGTCGACTTCGACGGTGTCGCGGACGGCTACCGCGCGATGGACGACCGCGAGGCCCTCAAGGTCCTGATCGAGCCCTAGTGTCCTGAGTCGGAGATGCGACGAGCGATTTCGGTGTTCAGGTGCGTGCATCGTGGTGCTTGCTCAGTGGCCTCGATGCGGAGCATCGTGGGCGCTGGGCAAGTGCCGCGAGGTGCGTGCCTGGGCGCCGAAAGCGCCGTCGCATCTCCGACTCAGGACACTAAGGCTGTACGACGAGCCGGCGGCCGCGCGAGCTGCCACGCTGCCACGCGGACTCGATCTCGCTCAGCGGCACGCGATCGATCGCGAAGGTGAGCTCGCCGGCGCGGGTCCAGTCGACGACCTGCTGATACGCCTCGCCCATCGACTCCGGGCTCAGGTTGCGCCCGGCGCCGTAGAGCTCCACACCGGACGTCCGCAGCGCATCAGCAGGTACGACGAGGTCGGGGCCGGCGACCTCGCCGACCTGGACGATGCGGGTCGGCGTACCGAACGCGAACGTGTCGGGTGTGAGCGCACGCAGCAGGATCTCGGTCGGGCGACCCCACAGGAAGTCGAGGACGACGTCGTACGCGCCGGCCCCGTCATACGCCTTCTGCAACGCCTCATCGGAGACCGCTGTGTTGATCGTCGCATCGGCCTGCAGTTCGGCGAGTTGGGTGTCGTCGCGGCCGGTTGCGACGATCCGGCCGGCGCCGAGCAGACGGGCGACCTGGATCGCCAACCGCCCGGCGACACCCGTCGCGCCCTGCACCAGGACCGTCTCCCCCGGCTGCAGACCGGCCGCGGTCTTCATCGTCAGGGCGGTGATCGCCGACGCCATCACGGTCGCGACGGCCGGATCGATCCCGTCGGGGATCGGCGCATACGCCCCCTCCGGTACGACGGTCTTCTCCGCGAGCGCGCCGTACGGCGAACGCACGTTGCCGAAGCCGACCACCGTCCCGTCCGGCAGTCGCCCGATCCCGTCGAAGACCGGGATCATCGGCATCGTGGACAGGTACTTCCCGCTCGCATAATGCTTGCCGGCGGCAATCGCCTTGTCGACGTTCTCGACCGCGGCCGCGAGCACCTCGATCACCACCTCGCCCTCGGCCGGCACCGGGTCCGGGAACTCTTCGAACCGCGGGACGCCGCCCACCTCGTGCAGCACAGCAGCCTTCATGACACACCCCTCTCCCTAACACCGTTAGAGCCACTCTAACACTGTTAGAATCGATCGCGTGAGCCTCGACCGGACCAAGATCGTCGACGAGGCGGTTGCGCTGCTCGACGCCGAAGGACTCGACGGGGTCACCCTGCGGAAGCTGGCCGCCCGCCTGGGCGTGCAGGCGCCGACGCTGTACTGGCACCTGCCCAACAAGGCCGCCCTGGTGACCGCGATCGCCGAGGCGATCGTCCCGGACCCCCAGCCGCCCGCTCCGGACCAGCCGTGGCAGGAGTGGCTGACCGACTTCGCCCTCCAGCTGCGGGCCGCCCTGCTCGCCCACCCCGACGGCGCCCGCGTCGTCTCGATGGCGCAGCTCTCCCGCCAGACGGCGGCCTGGTCCGAGCTCGCGATCAGCACGCTGGCCGACCGCGGCATCCCCCTCCGCGACGCCCGCATCATCGTGCTGACCGTCGAGCGCTTCACGGTCGGTCACGCACTTGAGGAGCAGTCACCCCCGCCGGACACGGCCGATTTCGACCTCGAGCAGTACTCCGCGGCGTACCCGGTCTCGATGCGCGCGATCACGGAGTACTTCACGCCCGGCCGGAACGTCGACGACCTGTTCCGCGACTGCCTCGAAGTGGTCGTCGAAGGGGCCGCGGTGATCGCCCGGCAGTGATGGCACAGTCACTGTTGGTGAGATCGCTGGGCAAATGTGTAAATTCCGTAACGGGAAGTGTGCCGGAGGTCCTCCACCTGACGTAATCTGCCCAACCATGCACAGAGGCGAACGGCGGGCCAAGCGGCCCAACGTCGTGATGTCGGTGTTCGTGTTCCTGCTGGTCAGTGTTCTCGCCGGGGCACTGTTCGCCGGACTGGCCCTCCCCTTCGCCGGTCTGGTCGGCGTGACGACGGCCACCGCCCACGACACCGTGCAGTACCTGCCCCAGGACCTGAAGACCGCTCCGCTGGCCGAGAAGACGATCATCCAGGACGCGGACGGCAAGACGATCGCGACGCTGTACCAGCAGAACCGCACGCCGGTGACGCTGAAGCAGATCAGCCCGGTCATGCTCAAGGCGATCGTCGCGATCGAGGACGACCGGTTCTACGAGCACGGCGCGATCGACGCCAAGGGCACACTGCGCGCCATGCTGCGCAACCAGTCGTCGGGCGGGGTCCAGCAGGGTGGTTCTAGCATCACCCAGCAGTACGTGAAGCTGAATCTGATCAACAAGGCCCGGACGCCGGAGGAGGTCAAGGAGGCCACCGCCGAGACGTACGAGCGCAAGATCGCCGAACTGCGCTACGCCATCGCCGTCGAGAAGGAACTGAGCAAGAGCCAGATCCTCAACGGCTACCTGAACCTGGCCTTCTTCGGCGACCGCTCGTACGGCGTCGAGGCAGCGTCCATGCACTACTTCGGCGTCCACGCCGCCAAGCTCAACCTGCCGCAGGCCGCGATGCTGGCCGGCCTGGTGAAGAACCCGACCGGGTACGACCCGATCGACCAGCCGGCCCGGGCCAAGGCGCGCCGCGACGTCGTCCTGCGCCGGATGCAGGAGCTGAACATCATCACCGCCAAGGAGTCGGCCGCCGCGATCAAGACGCCGGTGATCGACCCTGCGAAGGTCCGGGTCGCGCCGAGCGGGTGCGCGAACTCGAAGTACCCCTTCTTCTGTGAGTACGTGGTGTCGAAGCTCAAGGAGAACACGGCGTTCGGCAAGACGCCCGAGGAGGCGGAGAACTACATCGAGACCGCCGGCCTGGTGATCAAGACCTCGCTCGACCAGCGGATCCAGGCGGCCGCGCAGACCTCGATCAACGCGCACTCGAAGGCCGGCGACCAGGCCGTTGCCGCGATCACGATGGTCGAGCCCGGCACGGGCCTGGTGAAGGCGATGGCGCAGAGCCGTCAGTACGGCAGCAAGAAGGGGCAGACGGCGTACAACTACAACGTCGAGAAGTCCTACGCCGGCGGCTTCGGCGGGTTCCAGAACGGGTCGACGATGAAGGCCTTCACGATCGCCGCGGCGATCGGCAAGGGCGTGCCGACGACGTACCGGATCAACTCACCGCAGACGATCAGCCTGGGCGGCAAGGAGTTCAGCACCTGTAGCGGCCCGATCTCCGTCGATTCGTACAACCCGAAGAACTCGACGAAGACCATCGCCGACCCGTCGATGGTCGACGCGGCCCGCGCCTCCACCAACACCTACTTCCTGCAACTGTCGCAGCAGATCGGTCTCTGCCCGATCGCCACGATCGCCAGCAAGCTCGGGATGTACGACGCGCAGACGATGAAGCCGCTCGTCCAGGTGCCGTCGTTCACCCTCGGTTCGGTCGGTAGCATCACGCCGCTGATGCTGTCGAACGCCTACGCGACCTTCGCGGCCCGTGGGATGTACTGCAATCCGCAGATCGTCACCTCGATCACCATCATCAAGACCAAGAAGGCGCTCCCGACGCCCGGCCCGAACTGCCACCGGGTGCTCTCGCCGGGGGTAGCGGACGGCGTCAGCTACGTGCTGCACCAGGTGATGCTGAGCGGCGGAACCGGCGCGAAGCTGAACTTCGGCAAGAACGACCTGGCCGGTAAGACCGGTACGATCCAGAACAACTTCGCCGTCTGGTTCGCGGGCTATTCCTCCCAGCTCGCCTCCGCGGCGGTCGTCGCCGACGCGGATCCGAAGTACGAAGACCTGGCCAGGCTGACGCTGAACGGCAAGAAGATCGGGGACGCGTCCGGTTCGGGGACCGCCGGGCCGGTCTGGGAGACCGCGATGCAGGGTGCCCTGCAGGGCCTCCCGACCACCAAGTTCACCAAGCCGAGCGACCTCATCATCCGCGGCAACGTGAAGGACCTGCCGTACCTGAAGGGCATGACGCCCGCCGAGGCCGGCGCCAAGCTCCTGTCGATGGGCTTCAAGGTCGTGATGTCCCACGGCGACCGCGTCGACTCCGACGCCCCCGCCGGCACCGTCGCCTGGACCACCCCCCGCCAGGAGGACGGCGCACCAGCCGGCTCCATCGTCACCCTGATCATCTCCAACGGCAGCAAGGCCCAGCCGCCGGTCACACCACCCGTGATCCCACCGGTCATCCCGCCCACAATCAAGCCCCCACCCAACATCCCCACCTGCATGCCCTGGGACCCCAAATGCCACCCCCGCCGCGGCGGCTGACCACAGTTATCCACAGGTTTGATCTCGACGCCCCACGGCGGTTCTGACTCTCCGTAAACTCCTGGCCATGAAGCGCCTGGGGCTCCGCGTCATCACCACCTGTCTACTGATCGGCCTGGCCGGCTGTACGTCGTCATCCGGCTCTGGCCAACTCGTTGCCGACCGCCCGGTCGCCAAGCCGATCGACTTCAACCAGCCGGCAACACCGCAGGCGGCTGAGAAGGCGTATCCGGTCGGCGACCGGACCGAGCAGGCCTTGCAGGCTGTCGCGGCCCGCGGCCAGCGAGTCGTCGCCGTCGGGTTCGACGAGTCGGCCAACGTCAGCCGGGCCTTGTTCCTCAGCAGCGACGACGCCGGCAAGACCTGGACCCGCCGCCAACTCGACAAGGATTCGCTCGAGCGGTCGCAGACCTTCGAGGGCGCGACGGACATCGCGGGCGGCCCGGCCGGATTCGTTGCCATCGGCGACGGACCCAGCACCGTGCTGTGGCACAGTCCTGACGGGACGACGTGGCGACGGCTGCCGGAGGATCCCAAGGTGATCCGGAAGACCGACTACCTGCGGGCGATCACGGCCACCGGGTCGGGCTTCGCGATCGTCGGTGGCAGCACTGTCGGCGGCAACCACCTCGTCTACTGGCAATCCGCCGACGGCGTCGCCTGGCGCCGGACCGAAGGCCCCTCGATCGGTCTCAAGCAGACCGTTCCGGGCGAGGTCGCCGGGGACCAGATCGTTGCCTCCGGCAAGACAGTGGTGATCGCGGGCAATCTGTCCACGCCCGAGAGCAAGCAGACGGACCGCCTGCAGTATTGGTACTCCACCGACGACGGTCGGCACTTCCGGACCGCGGTTGTCCGCGGCGACATTGCGACCGATTACAGGGTCTACAACAACGCGCTCGCCGTCGGCGACGGGAAGTTCGTGGCGCTGGTCCAGGGCAGCGGATTCGACGAGGAGAACAACTCGTGGGACTCGGTCGTCGTCGAAGGCGGCGCCACCGGAGCCTCCTGGCAGGTCGCGGCCAAACCGTGGATGCTCGGCACGGCGTTCGACGACATCCCCGGCACCCTGGTCAAGGCGGGGACGGACTGGGTCGCGACCACCCAGGTCAGCTCCCCCACGATCGACACGACCGTGGCGGTGGGGCCGACCTGGGCCCAGTTCGCGGACGGCACGGACGCGAACAGCCAACGCGCCCGGGGCACCCAACTGGTCACCGATTCGGTTGCTGTCGGCAATGACGTCGTCATGGTCGGTTCGAACGACCGCACCGGATCGACGGAGCCGGCGATCTGGCGGTACGCCGAGTCGCGGGTGTCGCCAGTCGCGCTGCCGGCCGAGCTGTCCGGCGGCCGGCCCTCCTCACATGTGAACCTCTTGATCCGCGCCGGTAAGGAGCTCGTCGCCGTCGGCGATGTCTCGAACGCTCCGACCGGATGGACCCACTCAGGCTCGACCTGGCAGGCGACCACCTTGCCCGGGCGGAAGAACGGCGTGACTCCCACCGTGCAGAACGCCGCCACGAGCGCCGACGGGCGACTGGTCGTGGTCGGTCAGAAGACTCTGCCGATCGGCCGCCGGGCGGCGGTGTGGATCCGAGGGACGAACGGACAGTGGACCGAGGCCGATTCACCCGTCCTCGGCGTCGGGGCACGATCGCCGTACGGCGGACCGAGTGCCAGTGCGATCGCCGTCGGTGCGTCGGGATGGGTGATAGTCGGGCAGCGCGAGGATGGCGACGGGCACACCGACGCGTGGTCGGCGTACTCGAAGGACGGCAGGGCGTGGGTCGAGGGTGTGGGTGGCAAGGCGCTGCCGTCGAAGGCCGATGCGGACGACCGGATCCGCCGTACGGTCGGGCAGAACCTGCGGACCATCGGCACCGGTGAGGCTGGGATGACGACAGTGCTCGCGGTCGGCTCGCGATTCGTGGCCGGTGGCGATCGTGGCGACGGGACCCCGGCGGTCTGGTTGTCGCCGGACGGCAGTGACTGGAAGACCGTGGTGAACCTGCCGCTGGCGAAAGGCGTGCACTCGGCGAACGTCTTCGGCCTGGTGCGGCTCGGGAACACCCTGGTCGCCTTCGGCGACTACGACCGCAACGAGGACGACAGCGACGGAGGCTGGGTCACCTGGACGTCGAAGGACGGCGGCCTGAGCTGGACCAACCAGATCGCCGCGCCGGCCAAGGCATTCGCCGCGGAGCTCGTGCCGGTTCCCGATGGGCTGGTCGCGCTCGGTAACACGGGCACCGACGACGATACCGATGCGGCAGCCTGGTTCAGCCGGGACGGTAGGACGTGGAAGGCAGTGCCGGTGCCGGGTGATCGGGCGAAGGGGCGCGGGCGACAGGGATTGGTGTCCGGGGTCGTCGACGGGAGCAAGGTGTTGGCGGTCGGGTTCGACATTCCGCCGGCCGGGGGTGGGTACTACGCGCTCGAGATGGACATCCCGAAGTAAGGACCGCGGTGGGGATCATTAGGCTGGGGGCAACACCCAGTGCATGTGAAAGGACTCCCCCGTGAGTGTGGATGAGTTGGTTGGTCAGGTTGAGCGGGCGCGGCAGGATTATGAGGCGCTGGTGGCCAAGGGGCTCAAGCTTGATTTGACGCGGGGGAAGCCTTCGCCGAAGCAGCTGGATGCGGCTAATGGCGTGTTGGGGCTGAGTGGTGAGCCGGTGGCCGCGGACGGGACCGACCTGCGGAACTACGGCGGCCTGCACGGGCTGCCGGAGGTGCGGGCGATCTTTGCCGAGGATCTGCAGGTGCCGGTCGGTCAGCTCATGGCCGCGGGGAACTCGAGCCTCGAGCTGATGCATGACGCGGTCGTGTTCGCTCTGCTCGGGAAGGTGCCGGGCGCCGAGCAGCGCTGGGCGGATGTCGAGGGGCTCGCGTTCTTGTGCCCGGTGCCGGGGTACGACCGGCATTTCGGGATCTGTGACCGGTACGGGATCAAGATGATCCCGGTGCCGATGACGCCCGAGGGTCCGGACATGGATGTCGTCGAGCGGCTGGTCGCGGAGGATGCCGCGATCAAGGGCATCTGGTGCGTGCCGAAGTACAGCAACCCGGACGGCACCGTGTACTCCGACGAGACGGTACGACGACTCGCCGCGATGGAGACCGCTGCGCCGGACTTCCGCATCTTCTGGGACAACGCGTACGCCGTACATCACCTGACCGACTCCCCCGCCAAGCTCGCCGACGTGCTCGCACTGTGCGCGGAGAACGGCCACCCGGACCGGGCGTTCGTGTTCGGGTCGAGCTCGAAGATCACGTTCGCGGGTGCCGGTGTCGCGTTCTTCGGGTCGTCGCCGGCGAATATCGAGTGGTGGCTGAGCCACACGATCAAGCGGAGCATCGGGCCGGACAAGATCAACCAGCTCCGGCACGTGCAGTTCCTGCGCGACGCCGACGGACTGCGCGAGCACATGCGGACGCTGGCCGAGCTGATCCGGCCGAAGTTCGACGCTGTCGACAAGATCCTCACCGCCGAGCTCGGCGGCACCGGACTCGCGTCGTGGAACGCTCCGGCCGGCGGCTACTTCATCAGCCTGGAGGTCCCGGAGGGCTGTGCCAAGGAGGTCGTCGCGAAGGCGAAGGCCGCCGGTATCGCCATCACCCCGGCCGGCGCCACCCACCCGTACGGCGACGACCCGACGGACCAGATCATCCGCATCGCCCCGACGTACCCCGAGCTCCCCGAGGTCGAGGCGGCCATCACCGGCCTCGCCACCTGCGTCCGCCTGGTCGCCGGCGAGAAGCTCCTGGCCGATCAGGCCTGAGGCGGTAGCTCGAAGATCAAGCAGGTCGACGTTGCGTGGGCGAGGAGTTTGCCGCGTTCGTCGTACAGGTGGGACTCGGCGACCGCCGTACGACGACCGCGGCTGATGATCGCGCCCTCGCAGCGGAGGACGCCGGAGTCGACCGTGACGGGCTTGATGAAGCGGGTCATCAGGTCGAGCGAGGTGTAGCCGACGCCGGCCGGCAGGGTCGAATGGACGGTGCAGCCGGCGGCGGTGTCGAGCAGGGTTGCGATGACGCCGCCGTGCACCGAGCCGAGCGGGTTGTAGTGGAACTCGGCCGCCGGCATGTACACGGTGACCTTGCCCTCCTCGGGCTCGAACCCGGTGGCCCCGACCAGCTGCAGGATCGGCGGCGCCGGGATCAGCCCGTCGCGCATCGCCTGGAGCATCTCCAGCCCGGACGAGCCGCCGACCCGCGCGGCCGTCTCAGCCGGATCCGTCCACGTGAAGGTCCGGCTCCGCGCCGCCTGAGTCTCCGTCATGGATCGAGCCTCACACCCCCCACCTGAGTCTGTCAACGAGACCTAGCTCCCATCCGGGGGCGACAGCGGGCAAACGTATAAGACAAAGGGTTTTCGGTGGACCGGGTGTTTCGTGTCGCGACGTGGCGGTTAGGCTGCCATCCGGGGAGGACGGAAAGTGCGGCAGTTCAATACACCACCTGAGTGGCCTGATCCACCTACGCCTGGTTGGCGACCACCGAGGCGGTGGCAGCCGCCCAAGTCCTGGCCGAAGGCGCCGGACCGCTGGGTGTTCTGGGTCGACGAGCACGGCCGAGCGGTCCGCGGACCGATCGGGAGGTACGGCGGACCGCGCCGGCTGACGACCTTGGCGATCGTAGCGGTGCCTACCGCGCTGATGGTGCTCGTGCTACTGAACCCGTTCAGCAGCAGCGAATCCACGAGTACCACGCCGGTTCTCCTGCCGACTGTGCCTGCGTCGACGGCCCAGGCGGAGCGCAGCGAGAAGCCGGCCCGAGCGGAACGGACGCCGACGATCGCGCCGGTCAGCACCCGGCCGTCGACACAGACGACGACAGAGGCAACGCCACGATCAACGCCGGGAACCGAAGCCCCGGTGACCACGCCCGCTCCGGCTACGACGGCTCCGACGCTCCCGACGCTCCCGACGCCCAGCGCAGTACCAACGGCGTCGTCCACGACCGTGGCGTTCCAGGACTGCGCCGAGGCCCGCGCCGCCGGCAAGGCGCCGCTGCACCGCGGCGATCCGGGCTACTCGCCCGCGCTCGATCACAATGGCGACGGCGTGGCCTGCGAGCGCGGCAACTCCTGACGGATCCCGTCGTTCCACAGCTCCTGCGTCTGGCTGATCCAGAAGGCCGCGAACAACACGATCAGCGTGCCCTCGATCCACAGCACCGCGTGGTCCCAACCGAAGGCCTTCTTCCACACGAACATCAGGAGCGGCACGAGCACCATCGCGATCGCGATCACGGAGTACCTGTTGGCCGGTGAATGCGGTACGGCGTGCTTGCGTTGCTTGCGCCGGAACTGCTCCGCGTTCAGCAAGACCACCGCGACGATGCAGACGAACATCACGATCGCCGCCGCGTAGTGCGCGTGCCCGATGAACCCGGACCGGTCGGCGAAGAACCAGACCAGCCCGCCGCCGAAGATCAGCACCGCGACGCCCAGGCCGAGCAGGTACATCGGAGTCCAGCGACCCGGGTTCTCGATCCGGTCCCGGACGATGAAGACCGCGGTCAGGATCAGGCACGGTACGCCGACGACGAACAACGCGAGCATGTTGTTCGCGACGTTCGCGGCTGCGTCACCGAGCGCCACCGGCACCGAGTGGCACGTACCCTGCCCAGGCGTCGGCACCAGCGCGACCGCGGGCGCGAGAATGCCGGCCACGTTGAGCAGGATGTCCTCCGGCTCGGAGTTGCCCTTCAGCACCACCATGCAGACGCCGATCGTGATCAGCGCGCCGACGAAGATCGCCCGCACCGGCGTGTAGTAGTAGGCGCTGATCGACGTCTGCAGGCAGCTCGGATCGGTCTTGGCCCACTCGATCACCACCGCGGCGCCGAGCAGGACGATCATCGCCACCATCGCCATCCGCAGGTAGCGGTAGGTCTTGATGGAGTATTCACCAGGCACTGTCATCAGCGGTCCCCCCTCGCTCACTCGCAGTATGCGCGGTTCACGGCCTCACGACGAGAGGTTGGAACGCGGACCGGATCGTGGCGGCGGTCGGCTTCACGTCCTGCGCCGTGTCGGGGAAACCCACGCCGTTGTACGTCGTGTACGAGATCGTCGCGGGACAGACCGACCCGCTGATCTGCACGTTGCCGGTCCGGATCAGTCGGCCGGTGCGCAGTTCGTACACGCGGACCGGAACCTGGATCTTGTAGAACGTCACCCAGGTGTCGGTTCCACTGGAGCCGATGAAGGGCGTGTACCGGCAGGTGCGCACGGCCGACCCTTGCGTCTCCTCCCCGGCGCAGACAACCAGGGCAGCGTTGTCGGCCGTGGTCCCCTTCCACTGCGACGGCAGCTTGCTCGTGTAGTCGCTTGCTCCGGAGAACACCGCCCGGTTGACGCCGCCGCGAAGCCGCGGCGCGGGGCTGTACTTCGCGGGCGTCGAGCAGTAACCGCCGGACGACACCAGGCCGCGCACCCGCGCCAACTCCGCCCGGATCTTCGCCTGCAGGATCTGGTAGTTCGCGTTCTGTACGCCGGCGCGAGCCCGGACCGCCTGCTTGGCCTGCGGGTAGCGGGTCACCAGCAACTGGTACGTGCTCCGCGCGCCGGCCCACTCAGCCTTGGCCGCCTGAGCGTCGGCGCAGCCGAGCAGCGCGTTCGGCTCGATCTTCGGGACGAGCGCTTTCGGCCGGTCGAGGACGTTGCCGACCGGCTTCCGGGTCCGCAACCAGTCGGTCACCTCGAGACTCGCGCAGGAATCCTTCAGCGGAAACCTGGCCACGAATTGGTCGACGGCCCTGCCAACGGTCTGCTGCTGGTTCGGGTCCGCGGCGACGGCCGACAGCTGGTCGAAGCCCGCCTTCATCCTGGGTACGTCGATCAGCGTCGTGGCGCTCTGCAGCCCGTCCGCGGCGGCGTCGATCCGATCGCACGCCGCGACATCGCCCTCGACGCGGACGGTCCGCGGCGCGTCGCCGATCCGATGCCCGAGGTTGTATTTCGCCTGTGCCGCCCGTACGCCGCCGCAGTCGCCGGCCGCGCGCGCCGCGACGGCCTGCTTGTCGATCCGCTGCGCGTCGTACCGTCCGAAGGCGATGCCGCCGAGGACCACAAGGGTGACGCCGAGGGCGACCAGCCGCTTGGTGAGACTGGCCGCCTGCAGGCGCTGGCTACGGGCCAGGAACCAGCCGTGCACGATCTGGAGCACGCCCCACCCGAGCAGGGCGAACTCGTAGCCGGTCTTCCGTTGAGTGCACAGCAGGACGACGAGGATCGCCGTACCGACGAGACCGAGAACGCCGAACAGCCGGCGGCGGATCAGGAAGTAGCCGAGGCCGAGGAACGAAGCGTTGCCTAGGGCAACGGCTAGCGGATCGTGCGGTCCGAGCTGCTTCGGCGGCGGTCCCGGGTACGGCGTACCTTGCGGGGGCGGAAACTGCTGGTAGCTCATATGCATCGCTCTCGGTCACGGGGCGTCAGCCCAAGTGTGACCGGGCCCGCGGGGTCACCGCACCTCGATGACCGGTTCCTGACATCAGAGCCGGATCGACTTCTTGTTCATGAATTCCTCGATGCCGGCCGGGCCGAGTTCGCGGCCGAGGCCGGAGCGTTTGATGCCGCCGAACGGGAGGTCGGCCTGGGAGCCGCCCGCACGATTGAGGTAGACCATGCCGGCGTCGATCTGGTTTGCCACACGGCGATTGCGGTCGGCGTCGGTGCCCCAGACCGAGGCGCCGAGACCGAACGGCGTGTCGTTGGCCAGCCGGACCGCGTCGTCCTCATCGGAGGCCCTGAAGACGATCACGACCGGGCCGAAGATCTCTTCGTAGTACGCGTCCATCTCCGGGGTGACGTCGGTGAGGACGGTTGCTTCGAGGTACGCGCCCGGTGTGATGCGGCGACCGCCGGCGCGGAGAGTCGCGCCTTGCTCGATTGCCTTAGAAACCTGCCCGGCAACCTCGTCGGCGGCCGCAGTCGAGGCGAGCGGCGGGAGCTTGGTCGACGGATTGGACGGGTCGCCCGGAACGTAGTACTCCGCGACGCGTTTGGTCAGGCGGTCGACGTACTCGTCGTAGATGTCGGCGAGGACGATCATCCGCTTCGGCGCGTTGCACGACTGGCCGCAGTTCCGCATCCGCGCGGTCGCCGTGGCGTTCACGGTCTCGTCCATGTCGTCGGTGTCGAGGATGACGAGCGGGTCGGAGCCGCCGAGCTCGAGCACGGTCTTCTTGAGGTTCTTGCCGGCCTCGGCCGCGACCGAAATGCCGGCCTGCTCGCTACCGGTCAGCGAGACGCCCGCGATCCGCGCGTCGGCGAGGATCCCGGGGATCTGCCGGCTCGACGCGAACGTGTTCACGTAGACGTCTTCCGGCACGCCGGCCGCGTGCAGGATCTCCTCGATCGCGCGCGCCGACCGCGGGCAGATCGAGGCGTGCTTGAGCAGGATCGTGTTACCGAGCACGAGGTTCGGCGCGACGAAGCGGGCCACCTGGTAGCACGGGAAGTTCCACGGCATGATCCCGAGCAGCGCGCCGATCGGGCCTTTGGTGATGACGGCGTTCCCGCCTTTGATCTCGATCGGCTCGTCCGCGAGCAAGGCCGGGCCGTGCTCCGCGTAGTACCGGAAGATATCGACGACGATGCCGACCTCGCCCCGGCCCTCGTTGATCCGCTTCCCCATCTCCAGCGTCATGATCTGCGCGAGCTCGTCCGCCCGCTCCTCGAAGAGGTCGGCCGCCCGCGCCACGATCGCGGCCCGCTCCGGTACGGATCGACGTCGCCAGTCGGGGTACGCGTCGTACACCCGCCCGATCGCGACCCGCACCTCCTCCTCGGTCGAGTTGGCCACTTCCTCCACCAGCTGCCCACTTGCCGGGTCGGTGACTGAGTACATCGCTCCTCCATCCAAAGCCGGGACACCGCTCACCATCGCCACCATACTGTATACAGTCATCCGAGCTGTTGTGGTCAGGCGTCTCGCCAGGCATGCTCATGACTTGTTCGATGTCCCGCCCTTCGTCGATCGGATGCCCGCCCGTGTCTGAGCAACGGAAAGTTCGTCGTGTCCTGCGGCTGGTCGCAGTGCTTGCCGCTGTCTCGGTGCCTTCGATGGCGCTCGCCGCACCGAGCCCTCCCCCTGACCCCGTGAACGCCTGGCAGTACCCGCACTGGCCGCAGAAGCAGCCGTGGCAGGAGTCGGGGCAGGACCAGCGCGTCGCGAAGACCGTGTCCAAGGGTCTGCCGGGTCCGATCGACCCGCAGAACTGGGAGAACCCGGACCACATGACGTGGGACGACTACACCAAACCGCCGGGGACGAACTGGGCCGACCCCGCGGTGAAGGGATCCCAGCGGACCTTCAAGGGTGCGCTCGTGCTGCTCGACTACCCGAACCAGGACTTCGTCATTACTAAGCCCAAGGGCTCGACCGTCTTCGGCAATCCCAGTGCCGCGGCGAACGGCGTACCGCGGGATCAGGTCGCGTCGTTCTACCACGACTTCCTGAACAAGCCCGAGCCGCTGAACCACGGGCACACGCTGCACGAGTACTGGATGGAGGACTCCGGCGGCCGGTACGGCGTCGACCTCACCGCGTTCGGCCCGTACCGGATGCCGGGTAAGTCGCACGAGTACGGCATGGAGTTCCAGAGCCCCGCGGAATGCCCGGCCGGCGACAACTGCGACCGCGACATCCGGACCGACGGCAAGGCCGCGTGGGTCGCCGACCAAGGTCCCGAAGTACCGGCCGGCTATGACTTCGTGTTCTTCCTCAGCGCCGGGCAGGACGAATCGTCCACCTGGCAGGAGTTCGGGATGATGAAGTTCCCGACCAAGGAGGACGTCACCGACGACTTCGGCCCGCCGGACCCGGCGCTGCCGAACTGGTCCGACACCCGGTACGTCGACTGGACGTCGTGGGCCGCCGGCTCGTCGATCTGGCCGAATGCCGGCGGCGGCTCGTCGACGCAGGCCGAGAGCTCGGGCATGGGGGTGTTCGCGCACGAGTTCAGCCATATCCTCGGGATCGGCGACAACTACAACAACCCGTACGGCGTACCGCCGAGACGCTCGTACACGGGGATCTGGGAGATGCTGTCCCGGGGCAGCTTCAACGGCCCGGGCGGTCCACACAGCCGGTGGATGATCCCCGCGACCGGCGGCGCCTCGATGGGCGCGCAACACATGCTCCGCAACAAGATCAAGCTGCAGATGGTCGACGAGCAGAACGTGCTCAGGCTCTCCCGCGAAGCCCTCGCGTCCTCAGGGCTCGTGATCGCGAACGTCACCGCGCGCAGCGTGAACCCGGGCGCGAAGGACCTGTCCGGGATCAACATCGAGCTCGGCGGCGCCGGTGATCTCGACGCACCGTGCGACGCTGCGACGGATCCGTTGTGCGACGGTCGCGGGTACCAGAACTACACGGTCGAGGTCGTCGATCGGATGGGCACAGACTCGTTCACGCCCGATTCCGGCGTACTGCTGGCGAAGACGAAGAACCAGGACCGGGCGCCGTTCGAGTGGGTCGTCGACGCGAACCCGCAGGACATCAACCTGACCGACTACGTCCTGCCCGACGGCACCAAGGTCCCGATCACGATCGGCGACTACCGCCAACTGTCGGACGCGCTCTTCCACGCGGGCACGAACTCCGGCAGCGAGTACGAGTACACCGACACCGCGAACCGCCTGCACTTCTACATCACCAACATCCACCGCGATGGCAAGGGCGTGCTGTCGTACACGGTCGCGATCCGCTCGCTCGACGGCTCGGGCGCGCAGAGGCGCGGCGTACGCGTCCTGCCCACGGTCGCGAAGCCGGACCGCAGCGGCGTACAGACCTGCAACTTCAGCCTGACGAACACCGGCAAGGCCGGTACGACGTCCGGGCCGGAGGACATCACGCAGTACCTGAAGGGCGACGTCTACCGCCTGTCCGCCAAGGCCAACGGCTGGTCGATCGCCCTGCCCAACGCCCTCGCAACCGCCAACGCCGGCCAGCAGGTCACCGTCCCCGTCTACACCAAGCCCGGCACCGGCCCGATCGGCAAGATCACCCTCACCGCCACCTCCGAAAGCGACCCCACCAAAACCTCAACCGCGACCTGCATCGCCATCAAGCACTGACCGCAACGCGCCGGGCGTCCACCCCAACTGAACGCCCGGCGCCGCATGCAGGTACTCGACCACGCGATCGATCCCCCAGCCGTGCGCCTCGACCAGGCCGGTGGCTATCCAGTGCAGGTACGCCGCAGTCGGCGCGGATGGCTCGAGGTCGGTGACGGTTCCGTGTGTGACGGTGAACATCGGTACGCCGTCCCGCTCGCCCAGCCGGGCCACTGTTTCGTAGCGGCCTGGGCCCATCGTGTGCAGTGAGTCGACGACGGGCAGCAGACCGGCGAGGTCTACGGCGAACTCGCCGCCCGGCTCGCGGCGCATCTCCTGGGCGGCGACGTCGCCGAGCTGGTCGGGCGTCAGGAGGTAGGCGCGGCCGGCGACGATCCCGTCAGCGCTCGCGTCGTAGAAGGCGGAGCCCCCGCCCCACACCTTCGACGTACCGGAGAAGACGAGGCCGCCGGGGACCTCGACGCCGGCGATCTCCTCCGGTTCGCTGTGGTCTCGGCAGCCCGGATACACCCGTGCTCCGCCTTCGGGGCGGCCGCCGGAGAGGTAGCAGCGGAATCGGGCGAGGGCGAGGTTGGATCCGTAGGCGACGTACCAAACTCGCTGCATGTAAGCCCTTCAGAGCGGGAGCGGGCGTTCGGCGAAAGCCTTCTCGGCCTCGGCGAGCACGATGCGGGAAGCATCACGGTACCGGCGGTCCGCTTCCGCCGGGCTGTCCCCCACCGCGGTCAGTCCGAGCCGGCCGCACTCGGTCAGGCAACTGATCATGTGGAAGACGATCCCGACCTGCCGCGACTGGTCGAAGTGCAGCCCGTTGCGCGCGACGACGTCGAACAGGTCGGCCGGCCCGAGCCCGGTCAGCAGCTCCGACTCGAGGTGATCCGTCGCGACCAGGTGCTTCTCATGGCCTCCTGGCGTCAGGAACATCGCCGTCCGCGGGTCGTACCGCCCGTCGGTCAGGAACTGCAGCGTGAGGAACGGATGCGTCGTACCGCCCTTGCGCAAGTTGAGTTCGATCGCGTACGCCGTCCAGCCGCCGTCCGTCCCACGCACCACGACGAAGTCGACCGCGAACCGCCCGAGCGCACCCTCGTCCGCCAGCCGCTGCCCGATCGTCGCCGCATGCTCGGTGATCATCCGCGCGTACTCCGGGGCCGCCGGGAACACGCAGCCCAGATAGCTCTGCCCACTCGCGCCACCGAGCAGCTGATCGTGGGTCGACAGCAACTCGACCTTGCCACCGGGCACGACCCGCAGCTGGACACTCGGACTCCGCAACTCGTCGCCGACGATCCGCTCCTCGACGATTCCGCCGTTCTCCGCGAACTTCGCGACGTACACGTCGAACGGCGTCGTCACGGACTCCAGCTCCATCTCGCGGAGGCGCTGCAGCACCTCGTCCCGCTCCCCCGGCGAGCCGGGCGTCGGCAGCCCCTTCAGCCGAACCACCGCATTGCCCTCACCGGACACGCCTTCGTTGAGCTTCACGATCACGCTGTCCATCGCAGGCCGTTCGGCTCGCATCGTCAGCAGTGCGTCGGCGAGCTCGTCCATACTCCGCAGGTCCTCCTTGCCCAGCGGATGCGGTACGCCGACCTCCGCGAACATCCGCCGGCACCCGGACTTCGACCCCAACGGCGCGAGCCGCGGATCGGCGGCGTACATCGGGATGCCGAGACTGATCGCGACGTCCCGCTCGAGCTCGGTCGTGTTGTAAGGGATCAGATGCGACCGCATCCGGTTCGGGATCAGGTCGGCGATCCGTTGCAGTAGCCGCGGCCGAGCCAGCAACTTCTCGCTGAGCGACACCGGCGACGCATCATCAACCGAAACCAGCGATAGCCGCGCCCGCGCATGACTCGGAATCACCCCGGGCAGCAACGACAGGTAGTACTCGATGATCTCCGGCGCGATCGGCATCGAGGTCACATACACCATCCGCAACCGCGGCTCCCGCAACAAAATCAACAGGAACAAAAACCGCTCCTCGTACGCCTGCATCAGCGTGCCGGACTCGGCCTCGGTCGCGTCGACGGTCAGCGACGGTACGACGATCACCGACTCGTCGGCGTAGTTGCGGCCGATCGCGTCCCACGCGCCCGCCATCCGCTGTTGCAGCAGGTCGAACCGGTCGTACCTCTCACTCTCGGTGAGCGCCGACAGCACAACGCCGTCCGCGGATCTTCCCCCACTCATCGCAGCCTCCCCCAAATCCCCCAGGCCGCGTTGGTCCAGTCTCACGCCGATCGCCGGGCGGAGCAATCGGGGCAGAGTTCATCTTCCATCGTTTAAACGTTCAGATTAGGGTGCCTCCGTCGCAGTGCTGGTGTTTCAGACTCCATCCGCCCCACCGCCTGTCAGGAGACTTGCATGCCAGACATCAATCGCCGGAGGTTCCTCCAACTGGCCGGAGCTTCGGCCGCGTTCGCCGCGATGGCGAACAGTATCGAGCAGGCGGCCGCCATCCCGGCGCATCGCCGGTTCGGCACCATCCAGGACGTCGAGCACATCGTCGTACTCATGCAGGAGAACCGGTCGTTCGACCACTACTTCGGCACGCTCAACGGTGTCCGCGGGTTCGGTGACCCGCGACCGGTGACGCTGCCGAGCGGTCAGCCGGTGTGGCACCAGAAGAATGCCCTCGGCAAGGAGATCCTGCCGTTCCACCCGGACGCCGACGACCTGGGCCTGCAGTTCATCCAGGACCTCGCCCACAGCTGGGGCGACGCCCACCAGGCCGTGAACGGCGGCAAGTACGACCAGTGGATCCCGGCGAAGACGTCGACCACGATGGCGTACCTGACCCGCGAGGACATCCCGTTCCACTACGCGCTCGCCGACAAGTTCACGCTCTGCGACGCGTACCACTGCTCGTTCATGGGCTCCACCGACCCGAACCGGTACTACATGTGGACCGGCTACACCGGGAACGACGGCACCGGCGGCGGCCCCGTCCTCGGCAACGACGAGGCCGGCTACGGCTGGACGACGTACCCCGAGCGGCTCGAGCAGGCCGGTGTCTCGTGGAAGATCTACCAGGACATCGGCGACGGCCTCGACGCGGCCGGCGGCTGGGGGTGGATCGACGACGCGTACCGCGGGAACTACGGCGACAACTCGTTGCTGTACTTCGACAACTACCGCAACGCCTCGGCCGGCAACCCCTTGTACGACAAGGCTCGCACCGGCACGAACGCGAAGGCCGGCGAGAGCCTGTTCGCGCGGCTCGCCGCCGACGTAAAGAACAACCAGCTGCCGAAGATCTCCTGGATCGCGGCACCGGAGGCGTTCACCGAACACCCGAACTGGCCCGCCAACTACGGCGCCTGGTACATCTCGCAGGTCCTCGACGCGCTCACCGCGAACCCCGAGGTGTGGAGCAAGACCGCGCTGTTTATCACCTACGACGAGAACGACGGCTTCTTCGACCACGTCGTACCGCCGTTCCCGCCGCTCGACGCGAACCAGGGTCTGTCCACGGTGGACCCCGGGCCGGACCTGTACACCGGCACGAAGGTCGCGCACGGAGCGTACGGTCTGGGCCAGCGGGTGCCGATGCTCGTCGTCTCGCCGTGGAGCACCGGCGGGTACATCTGCTCGCAGACGCTCGACCACACGTCGATCATCCGGTTCATGGAGTCGCGGTTCGGCGTCCACGAGCCGAACATCTCGCCGTGGCGCCGCGCGGTCTGCGGTGACCTGACGTCCGCGTTCGACTTCGGTACGACGGCCACGCAGCCGGCCAAGCTTCCCGACACGACCGCGTACCAGCCGCCGGACAACAAGCGGCACCCGGACTATGTGCCGACGCCGCCCGCGGTCGGCAAGGTTCCGGTGCAGGAGCGCGGCTGCCGCCGTACCCGGCCGTTGCCCTACGCACCGGTCGTCGACGGAGCGGTTGCCGACAGCAAGTACAAGCTGACCTTCAGCTCCGGGCCGCACGCCGGCGCGCAGTTCCTGATCACGTCCGCGAACCGCACCGACGGCCCGTGGACGTACACCGCCGAGGCCGGTAAGACCGTGGCCGACAGCTGGAACCCGGTCTACTCCGGCGGCGTCACCGACCTCACCGTGCACGGCCCGAACGGCTTCCTCCGCGCCTTCAAGGGCAAGCCCGCGACCGGCCTGGAGATCACCGCCCGCGAGAACGCCGGCACCGGCAACGTCGACCTCACCATCACCTCCGACGCCGCCCGGAACATCACGATCGCCAACGCGTACGACGGCAGGAAGAAGACGCTCAGCGTCCGCAAGGGCAAGACCACCTACACGGTCACCACCACGAGCCACTGGTACGACGTCTCGGTCACCACCGACGCCGACACGACCTACCTCCGCCGCTACGCCGGCCACGTCGAAACCGGCGCCCCCGGCCAGAGCGACCCCGCCATCAAGACCGCCTGACAGCACGGCCGAGGGCCCCGATCCAGAGGATCGGGGCCCTCGGTGTCGGTAAAATTCCTCCCTCCTGCGATGCAACCGGATTCGCCCCGGTAGGCGTGTTTAACCCGGGAATCGAGGATGGGAGAGCAGATGAGTGATCGGGACGCCGAGTTCGAGGCGTATTTCGCGGCACGTTCCGATGCCATGCGCGGCACGGCATACCTGCTCTGCGGGGACTGGCATCGCGCGGAGGATCTGGTCCAGCAGACGTTCACGAAGATCTACCTGGCGTGGCGCCGGATTCAGCGGCACGGGGCGATGGACAGCTACACCAGGCAGACGCTCGTCCGCACATTCCTGTCCGAGCGGCGCCGAGGGTGGTTCCGGCACGAGTCGGTCGGGTCCGAGCAGGCCGACCGGGCCGTGCCGTCACCCGACCTCGCCGACGAGCGGCTCCTGTTGCTGGAGGCACTCGTGAAGGTGCCGCCGAGGCAACGCGCCGTGCTGGTCCTGCGGTACTGGGAGGACCAGTCGGTCGAGCAGACAGCCGCGCTGCTCGACTGCTCGGCCGGAACGGTCAAGAGCCAGGCCGCCCGCGGGCTGGCAACGCTGCGGGGGTTGCTTGAACAGGAGAGGGTTCGATGAACGAAGAGGATCTGAACGAGGCATTCCACGACGTGATCGTGCGCAGCCGTCCGCCGGAGTCGATGGATCCTGGGCGCGTGCTCGAGCAGGCCCGCCGGGCGCGCAAGCGGCGCCAGGTGACCTGGGCCGGGGCCACCGTCGCCGCGCTGGTGGTCGTCGCCGGGGCCGGTCCCGTGCTGATCGCGAACTACGCCGGCAACCGCTCGACGGGCCCGATGGTGGCAGGCGTCACCACCACGCCGCAGCCACCGTCCACCTCGACGCCGGTGACCACCACCCCGTCGCCGGTCGGCACCGTGGCCCCGAAGACGCGGAAGTCCAACGACCCGTGGCCGGAGGGCCAGGTGGACCGTACGGCGACCACGGGTCCGCGCGCCGAACGGGCCGTCACGCTGATGAACGATCTGAGCTCCGCAGTACCGGCCGGGTTCAGCCAGCCGAACCTGAAGTTCCCGGACGGCAGATCGATGAGATGGCCGCAGAGCCAGTACGCCTCCAACGACGGAGAGCAGGACTACTGGGAGTACGCGGCGACCATCCCGGTGCAGAAAGGCGACCGGGTCGGGCAGGTGTTCGCGCAGTCGACCACGCCCGACGGGAAGCCGGCGACGACCCCGTGCAAGCTCGCGCAGAGGTTCTGGGGCGGGACCGGAGCCTGCAGCGTCATGGACGTCGGCGGCAAGAAGGTCGGCGTGCTGACGACCAACGGGAAGGGCAGTTACGACCAATGGGCCGCCTACCGGTATGCCGACGGCACCGTCGTGTTCGTCGCACAGGCCAAGAAGAGCGACCAGTCGGGGCGGTCGCCGCTCACGCAGCCGGTGTTCACCGGCCGCCAGCTGGCCGAGCTGGCGACGTCGGCGAAGTTCAAGATCAGCGCCTGATCAGGCCGCGGGGATTAGAGGATCGGCGCCTCCGGCTTGGTGGCGTCGGCGGGGACGTTGTCGTCCAGGCGTTCGAGTTCGTCGACCTGGATGCGGGTGGTCCAGCGCTGGTCGGGGTCGGGGGACGGGATCGAGTCGAGCAGGAGCTTCGTGTACGGGTGTTCAGGCTCGTGCATAACCGTGGCGACCGGGCCGCGTTCGACGATCTGGCCCTTGGTGATGACCATGACCTCGCCGCCCAGGTAGTACACCGTTGACAGGTCGTGGGTGATGAACAGCGTGGTCATGCCGTGTTCGCGCTGGAAGTCGAGCAGGATGTCCAGGAAGTGCTTGCGGACCTGGGCATCCAGCATCGACACCGGCTCGTCGGCGATGATGAACGACGGGCGGAGCATGTGGACCCGGGCCAGCATGATGCGCTGGCGCTGCCCGCCGGACAGCTGGTGCGGGTACCGTCCGAGCACGTTCTCCGGCTCCAGCCGGACCGCCTGCAGGGACTCCTCGATCAGCTTCAGCCCCGCCTCGCGGGTGGAGGCCAGCTTGAACTTCTTGACCGCCTTCCACAGCACGCGATCCACCCGGTAGAAGGGATTGAAGATCGCGTACGGGTCCTGGAAGACCGGCTGCACGTCGCGCCGGTAGGCGTCGTACTCCGACCGGCTCAGCTTGAAGATGTCCTTGCCGCCGTACAGCACCGAGCCGGCCGTCGGCTTCTGCAGGCCGAGCACGTTGCGGGCGATCGTGCTCTTCCCGCTGCCGCTCTGACCCACCAGGCTGACGATCTGCGGCGGCGACGCGGCGAGGCTGAAGCTGACGTCGTCGACCGCGGTCACATACCCGTCGGCGACCCCACGGGCGTGGAATCGTTGCTGTACGCCACGAAGTTCGAGTTCTGACTTCACGATGCCCTCCGTCCTACCTGCGGGATGGATTCGATCAGCTGCCGGGTGTAGGGATCGTGCGGATCCTTGAACACCTGGCGTACGTCGCCGACCTCGACCAGCCTGCCCTCGTACATCACCGCGACCCGGTCGGCCAACTGCGCGTGCACACCCATGTCGTGCGAGATCACCATCAGCGTCACGCCGAAGTCGGTCCGCAGATCGGCGAGCGACTGCAGGATCACCCGCTGGATCGTCACGTCGAGCGCGGTGGTCGGCTCGTCCGCGATCACCAGGTCGGGTTCGAGTGCGACCGCGATCGCCATCAGCACCCGCTGCTTCATCCCGCCGGACAGCTCGTGCGGGTACATCCGGGCCACCCGCGGCTCCAGACCGACCTGGCCGAGCAGCCGCGGGATCATGTCGCCGACCGCTTCCTTCCGGTTCGGCGCGTGCTCGACGATCACGTCCTTGAACTGGTCGTGGACGCGCATCACCGGGTTGAGCGAGCTCATCGAACCCTGCGGGAGATACGACAGCGCGCTCCACCGCAGTACCCGCAGCTCTTCGCCCTGCACCTTGAGCAGGTCCACCGGCGACCGGCCGGCGGGGTGGAACATCACCGAGCCGCCGGTCACCTTGCCCGGCGCCTTCAGGAGCCGCAGCAGTGCGACCGCGAGCGTGCTCTTGCCGCTGCCCGACTCCCCCGCGATCCCGAGGATCTCACCTCGACGTACGTCGAGGTCGATCCCGCGGACCGCCTGGACGTCGCCGCGGTTGGTGGAGTAGATGACCTCCAGGCCCTTGATCTCCAAGACCGAGTCACTCACCGGCCACTCCCCTCAGTCGCGGGTTGTAGACCTCTTCGAGGCCGATGTTCACCATGTTCAGCGCGGCGAACAGCAACGTTAGCAGGCCGATCGGTACGACGAACATCGGCCAGGCGCCCAGCGTCAGCGCGCCGGTGCCGATCGCGTTGAAGATGATCTGGCCGAGGTCGATCACGCCGCCCGGCCCGAGGCCGATGATCTCCAGGCCGACCAGTCCGAAGATCGCGCCCAGCGCCGACGACGCGAAACCGACGCCGATGAACGGCAGCAGGTTCGGCAGCAACTCGGTGACGATGATCTCGATGTCGCGCGCCTTGCTGACCCGCGCCAGGTCGACGTACGGCCGCGTTCTCAGCGAGAGCACCTGTGAGCGGATCGTCTTGGCCGCGAACGGCCAGGAGAAGATCGAGATCATCACACCGACCTGGAACAGGCTCACGTTCTTCGCGTACGCCGACAGCGCGATCAGCAACGGGAACGTTGGGATGACCAACAAGATGCCGGTGAACGTGGAGAGCACGTTGTCGATCCAGCCGCCCTTGTACCCGGCGACGAATGCGACGATCACGCCGACCACCGTCGAGATCAGTCCGGCGATCGCGCCGATCTGCAGCGAGACCGACAACGCCTTCACCACCATCGCGAACACGTCCCGGCCGAACTGGTCCGTGCCGAGCAGATGCTGTGGGCTCGGCACCTGCCACTTCTCGTAGGCCGCCAGCTCGATCGGGTCCTGCCCGCCGCCGATCGCCTTCACGATCAGCGGGCTGAACAGCGCGATCAGGACCAGCACCGCGAGGACGGTGAGCCCGGTCGCCAGGCGACGGCTGTTGCGGATCGTCCGCAGTACCGCAGTCAGAAGTCTCATCGTCATCACTTCCAGTACTTGACCCGCGGGTCAAGCAGCGGGAGCAGGAGGTCGAGGAGCAGTACGGCCGTCAGCACCGAGAAGATCGCAATGTCGGTGACGCCGAGGATCGTGTTGAAGTCGAGCTGCTGGATCGCTGTGACCAGCGTCGTGCCGAGCCCCGGATAGTTGAACAGCTGCTCTACCAGCACGTTGCCGTTGAAGATGAAGCCCAGCGAGATGCCGAACGCGGTGATCTGCGGCAGGTAGCAGTTCCGCAGCGCATACCTGGTCAGGATCCGCGAGTTCTTCAGGCCCTTCGCCTCGGCGTACACCAGGTAGTCCTCGCCGAGGATCGGGATCATCAGCATCCGGGTGGACAGGATCCAGCTGAACGTCCCGATGATCACGATCGACAGGCCGGGCAGCAATCCGTACTTCAGCACGCTGCCGATGAAGGCCGGACTGAACCCGGGATTGATGTTGGAGTCGTACGCCGATCTCGCAGGCAACAATCCCATCGAGTACGCGAAGACGTACACCAGAATCAGGGCGACGAAGAAGTACGGCACGTGCGACAGCGCGATCGACAGGTTGGTGGCGATCGCGGAGCCGAGCTTGCCGCGCCGCCAGCCGGCGATCGCGCCCATGATCACGCCGAGGATCCAGGCCAGCACGGCCGAGATCCCGAGCAGACCGATTGTCCAGGGCAACGATCGCAGGATCACCGTCTGGGCCGGCGTCGGGTAGTTGATCAGGCTCGGCCCGAGATCGCCGTGCAGGATCAGCTTCTCCATGTACCGCAGGTACTGCGTGAGCAGGTTGCCGTCGAGACCGAACTCGTGCCGGTACCGGGCGATCAGCTCGGCACTGGCCTGGGCGTTGTAGACGTAATTCTGCTGCAGCGTCTGGATCAGGGTCTGGATCGGGTCACCAGGCATCAGGCGGAAGAAGAAGAACGCGATGGTCAGCGCTCCCCACAGCTCCACCAGGTACAGCCCGAACCTCCGGATCGCATACGCCGCCAGCGGATGCCGGGACAGCCAGGCCCGCACCCCCGAGACGGGTGCGGAGTCCTGGCTCTTGTCGACAGCTACCACTGGCGGGGCTTCCGCCGTCACGCCGGTCCCTTCTGCCCGGTGGCGCTGATCTTGCCGAGCACGAAGATGAAGTGCGGCCACCAGTTCAGCGGTACCTCGTACACGTTGTCGTCGGTCGGCCAGTCCTTCCAGAACGCCGTGTTGAAGTACGACGGGTAGCCGGTCTGGATCGAGGCGAGCAACGGCAGTTGCTGGAAGTAGATCTCCAGCGCCTGGTCGAGCAGCGGCTTGGCCTCCGGCGAATCCGGGTTGAGCTGGCCCAGCTGATCGATGATCTTGTCGAAGTCGGGGTTGCGGAACCGCATCTTGTTCTTGCCGGCCGAGTTCTTGCCGATCGGCTGGTACTTGTCGCTGGTCCAGTCGGTGTACAGCTGGACCGGGTCGATCGCGAAGCCGGCCCAGTTGGAGTCGATGTCGTACTGGCCGCGCTGGAACTTGTCGTCGTGGACGCTTCCGGCCAGGCTGCGCAGCGTGGCCGGGACGCCGACCTTGGCGAGCGCGGTCTTCAGCACGTTGGCGATCGCGTACTCGCCGCCGTCGACCGGCGAGACCGTGATGATCTCGAGGTTGATCTCCTTGCCCTTGTACGTCCGCTTGCCGGCCGCGTTCTTCGGCGCGATCTCGTCCAGCATCTGACTCGCCTTGTCAGGGTTGAACTCGAACTTGTACTTGTTCGCGAGGTCGTCGTTCTTCCACTTGTCGTTGGTCGGGTAGTCCGCCCACGGGTACTGCGCCGGCGGCACCTTGACCGGCCAGATCGAGTTGCCGATCTTCTCCCGGTCGATGCAGTAGTTGATCGCCCAGCGCATCTTCGGCTCCGCCATCACGCCGCGCGCCGGGTCGCAGTTCAGCCAGAAGACCCGTGGGTTCGGGTCGTGGAACTGCGTGGTCACGAGGTTCGGGTAGCCGGTGTTGCGCAGCTGCTTGGCATGCGGCTCGTCGACCGAGCCGACATCGAACTCGGCCCGTTCGAAGGCCAGCGACGCCTGGTCGAGCTGCTTCGACGTGCTCTGGTAGACCGCGTACTGCGGCTTGACGTCGAGCTTGTCCTTGTTCCAGTAGTTCGGGTCCTTCTCCCAGACGAACATCTTCTGGTTCCGGATCGCCTGCTTCAGCTTGTACGGGCCGCTGCGGACCGGCGGGTTGTCCTTGTACTTCGTCGGGTCCTGCGACTTCCAGATGTGCTCGGGCATGATGTTGTTCGGAGCACCGGCGATCGCGGCGATGAAGTTGTAGTGGAAGCGCGGCGCCGGCTTCAGGAAGGTGACCACCGCCGTCTGCGGGTCGGGAACCGCGACCGACTTGACGAACTCCTTCAGGTCACCGCCGCCCCCGAAGAGGTCCGGCCGGTCCTTCAGCAGCATCACCGTGAACTTGAAGTCGTTCGCCCCCAGCGGCTGGCCGTCGTTCCAGTGAGCCTTCGGGTCGAACTTCAGGGTCAGCTCGGTGAAGGCGTCGTTGTACTTGTACTCCGTCGCCAGCCACGGCGTGAGCTTGCCGGTTGCGAAGCTGAGGAAGAACAACGGCTCGGTGGCCAGCTCCACGCCGGCGCCCGACGGCGAGCCGTTCGGGATCATGCCGTTGAAGCTGTCGAAGACGGTGTACTCGACCTGACCCACGATCACCGACTGGTCGCGTGGGACCGGGATGTTGGCCTTGCCGATCTGGATCGACTTGGTCGCCACCGGCTTGTTGTTGTTGGCGGGCTTGTCGGAGTACGAGCCACCACCGGAGCAGGCCGCGAGGAAGGCGGTCATCGCCGCCGCGGCACCTCCGCCGACCATGCTTCGCCGACTCAGCTGATAGCGGACGACATCTTGGACGTCTTCGAACTGTGGGCGCGGTGCTTCGTTCATGACGAAAGTCACCTCCGTTTCCGTTGCGCGGACGAGCTGTTCACCGACCGAGAGGTGCCACGGACTATAAGTAGCGTTGACAACGTTGGCAAGAGTTCGTTGCCACGTTGGAAAAATGAAGTCATATCCGCAGATCAGTCGATATACCAACCTCTGACAACGTTGGTTCGCTCTGAGTGACGCCCGGAGGCGGAAACGCTTCCAACGGCGGTCACAGGGTGTGCTGATCCGCCGCCGCGGCCGGTTCCGGTCAGTCGTAGACGGCGTCGACCAGAAGTTCGGTGCTGCGGTCCGGTTCGTTGAGAACCGCGCGGATCACATGCCGCCGGTCCCACCGGCCCGCGGACCAGGCCAAGGCCTTCGCGAGGCCGTCGAACGTCGCCGCGTGCGGGGCGCCGTCGGCGTCCACCCACCACGACACCTCGACGCCATCGACCGTGAGCTCCTCGTGCTCCCACCAGGTCGCCGGCACCTCGGGGACGAGTTCGCGGACGATCGGCGGTACGTCGGCCGCCGTCCCCTCGCCGTCGATCTTGCCCTCGGCAATCTCTTGCGCCATCGGTACGTCGAGGAGGTCGCTCAGCCCGTCGGCCGCGGCGCCGGACCCGATCACGAACCCGCCGAGGTCCTCCCGCTGCACCCACATCGGCCCGTCGACGACGACGGCCTGGTCCGCGTCGATCACCCGGGTCACGCCGTCCGCGTCGAGCACCCGGGTCTGCTCCGGCGCATCGCCGGGGAACAGTGCGAGCGTGCCGAGCCGGGTCCACAGCCGCAGGATCGAGGCCGCGTCGACGTCACGCTCCGGGTCGACCAGTCGGTCCAGGACGAGGCTGATGCCGTCGGCGTCGAGGTCGCCGACGTCGCGGACCAGCCCAACCGCAGTACGCACCTCTGGATCGAGGGCGGCGGTCCAGGCAGGCGCTTCGTCGAGGAAGGTCGCGAGCACCGGCTCGGCTTCGGGGTCGGCACGTCCGGCGAGCGGTTCGCCGTCGTCGAGGATGACATGCTCGCGGATCCACCAGGCGGCGTACGACGGTACGCCGAGCGGCCGGTCGTCCGGGCCGACGACGCGGACCTGGGTGACGAGTGCGCGACGGAGATCCGGCTCAGAACCCATGATGTGCAGGGCTTTCGGCCAGTTGGCGTCGGTGATCCAGTCGAGGTCGCGGATCGCCTCGAGTTCGCCGACGGTTGCGCCGTACCGGGAGCCTTCGGGTGCGACGTCGTACGCCCAGTCCTCGATCGCGTCGAGGTCCTGGACGGCTTCGGGGAGTTGGTCGAGCGCGACATCGGAAGCGGCGACGACGCCGAGGGTCGCGAGCACGCCGACGGCTTCGAGCGCGGGCAGGCCGTAGCGCTCGAGCACGTCGCCGGCGATGGGCGCGACCTCGTCGGGGTCGAGGATGGCTTGTGCGTCAGAACCCTCGACAACCAAGGCGTTTGCGGGGACCAGCTCGCCATCGGCGTCGCGCAGTACGAGGTCGTTGAGCCACCAGAGGCCTCCGGCTTGGGCTGGGTCGGCAGCGACGAGGCTGAGTACGGCGTGGGCGATCGCGTCGGGGTCGTCGGACTCGGCGCAGTGCTCGACCGCGGTGCGGACGGCGCTGTCCTCGAGGAGAGATCGCGGGGTGGCGGGGATCGCGCCGAGCCGTTCAAGTGCTGGGTCGACGGCGTCGGGATGCACGACGCGTACGCCGTACTCGCCAAAAGCGGCCAGAATGTCGACCGGGATCTCCGGGCCGGGCAACAGCAACCCGCGTGCGCCCCGCACCAGCCGCCCGTCAGCAAGCGGCACAGGAAGCGTGCCGAGCGACTCCCGGATCAGCGCATCGGTGACCATGCTGGTGAGCGAGCTGTACAGCCCTCGCCACCACTCGGCCGGCTCCTCTCCCCCAAGCTGATCCACAACTTCGACCAGCTCCAAACGCCTTACCTGCAAGGCATCCAGCGCCAACCGATCCTCCCGCCGCGACCTGATCAGGCCCGGCACGATCGGCGCCAGCTTCTCGTTGAACGCGTCGTCCGCGCCCTCCACCACCACTGCGTCGCGCGGCCGTAGCAGGGTCGTGCCCTCGACGGCCCTCACCATCGGCGTAGCCGGCAGACGACTCAGAATCTCTTCCCGCAGCATCCGGTCCAGCACCCCGGCCGCGAGCCCGGTCGGCACCAGCCGCAGTACGTCGTCGCCGTGACCGGCTCGCTGCCTCAGGAGGTCGGCGAACGAGCCGGCCGCCTCCCGGACCAGGCGTTCGGTCAACGGGCCTTTGGCAACATGCCGTCGGGTGGAGTCGAGCGGGAAAGTTGCCAACAGCAACGCACCGAGCGACACGGGCTCGTCCGTGGGCGTGGGCGCATAGGCAACTGCGGGCACGACCGCCGGCATACCCGGCGCACCCTGCAGCTGCGGCGGCTGCGGGACGCGGGGTAGTGCCCAGGTGACCGACCAACTCGGGCGAGAGCGTTCCTCGGTTGGGCGGTCCGCGAGCAACTGCTCGCGTTCAGCGGTGTCGAACACACCGCCGGTGCGGTGGATGTGCCAGCGGGACTCAGCGTCTTGGAGGACTCGGTGGTCGTCGTCGGTCTCGATTTCGATGCGGTGGAGGCCGGGCAGGGCGAGGAGAAGTGCGTCGTCGGCTTCGGCGAGCAGGCGCCGGACGAGCGCGGCGGCCGCCTCGTCGCGGAGGGGCAGGATGACGGCTGTGTCGTAGTCCGCAGGCGGTTCGCCGTCCGCTTCGAACGGGAGGCGAAGAACAGGAACCTGCCCGTCACGTCGCCGTACCTCGGTGTCGAGATCAGCTGCGAGCCCGGCGATCGCGGCCGCGGTGTCGGCCTTCGAGAACCGCACCCCGCCGGTGCGCGACAGCACGACCGGTTCGTCGGTCACCGCAAGCACAGCCGAGAAACCGACCCCGAACCTGCCCACCGAAGGCTCTTCACGCTTCGCCGATGCCCTCAAGGTTGCCAGCGACTCAACGCCCTCCGCGTCCAACGGCGCACCGGTGTTCGCCACGACCAGCGTGTTGTTCTTGAACTCGAACAACACGCGCCCTGGTACGCCGGCGCGTGCGGCCGCATCGGCGGCGTTCTGGGCCAGCTCGATGACGAGCCGATCGACGTACCCGCCGAGGGCCAGCTCCTCCTCGGCGTTCGCGTCTTCGCGGAATCGCACCGGTGCGGCCGCCCATCCGGCCAGCACCCGTTCGCGGATCCCCGCCGTACCGAACACGTCATCAGTCACCGACGAAGTATGACGTTCACTGGAACGAACACCCCGGGTTGGGTGCGTCTTCATCATCTATCGTGGTCCGGTGATCGCATCTGGGAGTCGGTACGTCGCCCTCGGTAGTTCGTTCGCGGCTGGGCCGGGGATCAGCCCGATCGTGCACCCGCCCGCAGGCCGTTCGGGCAACAACTACGCGCATCTGGTCGCCGCAGAGCTCGGCCTCGAGCTCACGGACGTCTCGTACTCCGGCGCCACCACCGCACACCTGCTCGACACGGCGCAGGACGACGCTCCACCGCAACTCGAAGCGGTTACCCCGGAGACCGCGCTCGTCACGATCACCGTCGGCGGCAACGATCTCGAGTACGTCGGCACGTTCCTGCGCGGGAGCTTCCTGAACACGATCGCGAAGCCCGCCACGATCCTCGGCCGCCGCGTCGCGAACCGGATCCGCGCGCGGGTCAGCTACCTCAAGGACGAAGCGTCGTACCAGACCGTCGCGGACTCGCTGACCAAGGTCGTCGAGCAGGCGCAGGAGCGTTCACCGAACGCGCGGATCCTGCTCGTCGACTACCTCAGCCTGGTCGGACCGGGCACGCGGGCGCGGCTCGACGTACCGCTGAACGAGGAGCAGTTGCCGAGCGTCGCGATGATGGCGGACGGTCTGGCCGGCGCGTTCGCGAAGGCCGCGGCGGCAACGGGTGCCGACCTGATCGCGGCGTCGGCCGCGAGTAGCGATCACGCGATCGGTTCGCCAGAGCCGTGGACGACCGGGTTCACGATGTTGCCGCCGAACCTCGGCGGCTTCGTTCCGTACCACCCGAATGCGGCGGGCATGCGCGGCGTCGCCGACCTGATCATCGAGGTACTGCGGACATGAAGGTGCGTGAGGCAACCGAATCGGACGTCGACGCGGCGGTCGGAACGCTCACCCGCGCATTGTTCGACTATCCGATGTCCCGGGCCTGCCTCGACCCGGACGGGTACGACGAACGACTCACGGCGTACCACCGGCTGTTCGTCGAAGGGATCGGCCTGCCGCACGGGCGGATCTGGGTCACCGACGACGTGAGCGCGGTCGCGCTCTGGTTCCCACCGGACATGCCGGCGGACGCGTTCGCGCCACATGCCGCCGCGTTCGAGGAACTCACCGGCTCCCGCGCCGCGCTCAACGCGGAGTTCGGCCAGGCGATCGGGGCCTTCCACCCGCGCGAGCCGGTCTGGCTGCTCGCGCTCGCCGGGGTCGATCCCGATCGCCAACGCCAAGGCCTGGGCCACGCGGTCATCGAACCGGGTCTCGCCGCGGCCGACGCCGCCCACTCCCCCGCGTTCGTCGAGACCCAGGACCCCGCAAACGTGGGCTTCTACGAGTCCTTCGGCTTCACCACGACCGCCGAACTGGAGCTCCCGCACCGCGGCCCCACGCACTACTCGATGTACCGCGCCGCCCGCTAGGCCGGCTTGTGCACGTACGGCGTCGTGGTGGTGACCGCGAGGAAGCCGAGGCGCTGCAGGATCGGGGAGCTGTCGTCGGACGCGTCGACGTGGAGGTACTTGTAGCCGAGCTCGACCGCACGGGCGGCGCGTACGGCGACGAGTGCCTTGTAGATGCCCTTGCCGCGCCACTCGGCGAGCGTTGATCCGCCCCACAGGCCGGTGAACTCGGTGCCCTTCTTGTACACGGCCCAGGCGGCAGACACCACCTGGCCGTCGACCTCGGCGACGAAGATGTCGGTGCCGGCGGCGTGCCGGCGTACCAGGTCGTCGGTGAGCCAGGACCAATCGTCGTTCCAGACGGTCGACTCCATGGCGGCGATCCGCTCGAAGTCGGCGCGGTCGGAGACCAGACGGATCGTGACGCCATCGACCGCGTCGCGGCCGCGGAGGCGCTCGGCGATGTCGGCGCTCTCGGCGACGAGCACGGTCTCCTGCTCCTCGGGCTCGAACCCGGCGGCGCGCAGCCGGTCCGGCAGGTCGGCGGGCTGGTCGTGGCCGCGGAGCTTCCATTCGACCGCTTGGCCCTTCGCCGCGAAGTAGTCGCGCTGGCGGGCGATCAGGGCGTCGATCTCGGCGCTGTCGAGGCCGTCGAGCGTGCGGTAGCTGACGAACCCGCGGCTCGGGTACTCGACCCGGATCACCGGGCCGTCCATGCTCGTCGGCACGTCCGCGCTCTCACTGGTTCCGCGCAGTTGGTCGTCGTACACGGCGAGCAACTGCTCGCTCTTCGAGGCATCAGTCACGAAAGGACTCTGACACGCGATCGGATCACCCACCAACTGCGACGACGGGCGCTCTTGTTCGTGCGGCGACGGCGACCGGCGCCTTCGCTCAGGCCGTGCTTGTGGTCGCGGTTGTCGTTGGCGAAGTGGCTCAGCGAGACCATCAGGTTCAGCGGTTCCATCGGTCGGTCCTCCAGGCTCTTGGCGCTTACACCCCTACGTCGGAGCCGACCCGCTGAGATTGACATGCCTCGGCTAAGAATCTTTCTCGGCGAGGACAACCAGCTGCCGAAGGAGATCGTTGAGCAGGGTGCGGTCAGCGCCCGGCAGTTGATGGACCAGCTCCTCCTCGACCCGGCTGATATCGCCGATGGCACGCTCCCAGAGGTCGCTCCCGGTCCGGGTGAGTGTCGCGACCACCTTGCGCCGGTCGTCACGGTCGTGCGCGCGATCGATGAATCCGCGCCGCTCCAGCGCATCCAGCCGATTGGTCAGCGCCGCCGCGGACATCCCGAGCTGCTTGGCCAACCCGCCCGGCGTCTCGCGGTACGGCGTACCGCCGCGCCGGAGCATGTGGAGCGTCTTGAACTCCCACAACTGCAGTCCGTACGCCGCGAGCACGGCCTCACGCCGGCGCTCGAGGTACCGCGTCAGGACCTGCATGCGGACCGTGATCCCCTCGACCTCAGGATCCAGCCCGGGCAACTGACCGGCCCAGAGGTCGACATGTGCATCCACAAAGTCCTTCACCCGACTAACTTTTCAGCCGGTGAAGGTTAGTTGTCAAATATTTCGACGTCGAAATACCCTTTCGGGCATGAGCCAGCTTGCAGCCGCAGATGTCGTCACCGCCGCCACTCACCTCATGCGCGCCGGCCAGTGGCCCGCCGCCACCGCCCTCCTGAACGCAGCCCGAGCCGACGATCCCGCCGAGAAGGTCACCCTCGCGCTGGCCCGCGCCGAGGTGGCAACGGACCAGGACTTCGCGCAGCAGACCGACCAGGCCCATGCCGCGATCGCGGCCGCGGAAGCCGCGTTCCCGGCCGCCCGAGCCGCCGGGCCTTCTCTCGCGCAGTGCTGGGATCTGGCGATGATGAAGCTTCGGAAGGACTATTCGACCGTCCTGTTCGGTTCGCGTGCCGACGACGGGACCCTCGCGCGACGCGCCCAGCAGCTCATTGCGGACGCTCCGGACGATGCCCGCCGCGGAGCCGTCACCTTCTATGCGGGTGTGATGGCGGACAACCTCTACGACCAGTCGGCGGAGGCGTTCGCGCACTACACAACGGCGTACCAACTGGGCGAGAAGGCAGGCGACGAGTTGCTGATGTCGCTCGCGCTCAGGCATCTCGGCGACCACGCGCACACCGCGGGAGACCTCGCGCTGGCGAGACAACACTGGGAGCGATCGACCGAGCTGCGGCAGAAGGTCGGCCATCTGCTCGGTGCGCTCGCCCAGCAGACGCTGCTCGCCGTACTGCTGCGCGACGAGGGCGACACCGCCGGCTCGCAAGCGCTGGCAGCCGAGGTCAACCGCTGGGCGACCCAGGTGGATCTGAAGTTCATCGTCCGGGAGACAGCTGCCCTGATGGCAGACCGAACGCAGCAGGCACCCCAGCGCTGAACGCGACATGATCCGGCGGCCGCTGCGGAGGCACCAGACCGACGGACTTCAGCAAGGCGTCAGCGTCCAGCGAAGTGAGCGTCGCGGAGTGCAGGATCCACGGAGGATGCTCGTTGGGCAGGTACCAGGTGCGGCCGGCGCGCTCGATATGCAGACCCCAGCGCGCGGTGAGGAAGTCTTCGAGCGGCCCGACAGGCAAGCGCTCCCCCAGCGAGATCCCGACAGCTGACTCGATCCCGCGCAACCTCGACGTGTAGGTGTGGTGGTCGCCGTCGCGCACGTGACTCATGTGGGCCCACCGATACGGCAGTCCGAAGACAGTCCGCGCCGCTGCGACCACCGCCAGCCGGTTCGCGTCGAGGCTGAGGAACACGACACCACGCCGACCGGTCTCGTCGATCGAGTAGAGCCGGATGTTCGTCTCCAGGAACGAGCCGAAGTACGGCACGCCCGGACCGTGCGGCAGCCCGGTGTCGACCATGCGGAACGGCACGAGACCGACGTACGTGCGTCCCTCGAACGTGTCCGGACGCGTGCCCGGCGGGAAGAAGTGCGCGACCGCAGCCGGCTCGACAGCCCAATGCAGGAAGGTCAGATCGAGCCAGCGCTGCCGCAGGATCCGCGGTCGTCGGAGCGTCGGAGCCGCCGGCCACATCAGCTAGTCAGCTGTGGGACGGACCTCGCAGGTCGGCCGCCCATCGTTCAGTTCACACACGATGTACGCCGTACTCCCGGCCTCGGCCGGCTTCCACGGCATCACCGCATCGCCGGCGAGCAACGCGTCCAGCGTCTGCAGCTCGGGATCGCGCTGCTCGGCGTGGTGGTGATACCCCGCAGCGCCCAGCGCCAACGCGATCGACATCCCGAGCAGGTTCACCTCGTTGGGCCCGTCCGGGACGGTCGTACCCTCCACCGGCTCCAACTTGATGCCGTGGTCCGGGACCTCCACGATCTGCGCGGCGTACTTTCCAGCACTCATAGGCCGAGCGTAACCGTTGGAGGTCCCGGATCTACGACACTAGGACGAGAACGCCGCGTCGAAGGATGCGGTCGGGGCGTCGAAGGCGAGGGAGCGGACGAACTGGACTGCTTCGGCCGCGCCGACCAGGCGGTCCATGCCGGCGTCTTCCCACTCGACCGAGATCGGGCCGTCGTACCCGATCGTGTTGAGCATCCGGAAGCACGCCTCCCACGGGACGTCGCCGTGACCGGTGGAGACGAAGTCCCAACCGCGCCGCGGGTCGCCCCAGGCGAGGTGCGAACCCATCCGCCCGTTGCGGCCGTTGCCGACCTGACGCTTCGCGTCCTTGCAGTCGACGTGGTAGATCCGGTCCTTGAAGTCCCACAGGAACCCGACCGGGTCGAGGTCCTGCCAGACGAAGTGCGACGGGTCCCAGTTCAGCCCGAACGCCGGCCGGTGCCCGATCGCCTCGAGCGTGGCAGTCGTCGACCAGTAGTCGTACGCGATCTCCGACGGGTGCACCTCGTGGGCGAACTTCACACCCACCTCGTCGAACACGTCGAGGATCGGGTTCCACCGGTCCGCGAAGTCCTGGTACCCGGCCTCGAGCATCGCCGGCGGCACCGGCGGGAACATCGCGACCGTCTTCCAGATCGACGATCCGGTGAACCCGACCACCACGTCGACGCCGAGCGCACGCGCAGCCCGAGCGGTGGTCTTCATCTCCTCCGCCGCCCGCTGCCGGACACCTTCCGGATCACCGTCACCCCAGATGTGCGCGGGCAGGATCGCCTGGTGCCGCTGGTCGATCGGATCGTCGCAGACCGCCTGCCCGAGCAGGTGGTTGGAGATCGTCCACACCTTGAGGTTGTTCTTCTCAAGGATGTCGAGACGGTCCTGCACGTACGCCGGATCCTCGGCCGCCCGCCGTACGTCGAGATGGTCGCCCCAGCAGGCGATCTCGAGACCCTCGTAGCCCCATGAGGCCGCCAGCCGGGCCACCTCTTCGAACGGCAGGTCGGCCCACTGCCCGGTGAACAACGTGATCGGTCGAGCCATGTCGTCTGCTCCTTACCGGACGCCGAGGAGGTGTTCCATCGCCAACTGGTCCAGACGTTCGAACCCGAGACCGCGATTTCCCAGCGCATCCGGATCGTACGACGCACTGCGGATGTCGGCCAGGGACTCGCCTTCGGCGAGCGTCGGCTCGTTCAACTCCCCGACCCGCGCGGCTGCGAGCGCCTCGACGACCTCCGGGTCGGCCCGGAACGCGTTCACCTTCTCGCGCAGGATCAGGTAGTTCCGCATGCAACCGCGCGCGGTCTCCCAGACGCCGTCCTCGTCCTCGGTCCGCGGCGGCTTGTAGTCGAAGTGGATGTGCCCGTCGTACGCCGGGTAGCGTCCCGCCCCCTGCAGTACGTCGACCGTCCAGAACGCCTCGCGCAGGTTGCCGGCGCCGAACCGCAGGTCCTGGTCGAACCGCGGACCGTGCTGCCCGTTGAGGTCGATGTGGTACAGCTTCCCGTGCCACAACGCCTGTGCGATGCCGTGCGCGTAGTTCAGCGACGCCATCTGCTCGTGCCCGACCTCGGGGTTGATACCGACGAGCTCCGGGTCGGCGAGGTCGTTGATGAAGGCAATCGCATGGCCGATCGACGGCAGCAGGATGTCGCCGCGCGGCTCGTTCGGCTTCGGCTCGATCGCGAACCGGATGTTGTACCCCTGCTCGCGGACGTACGCGCAGAGCAGGTCCATCGACTCCTTGTACCGGTCCAGCGCGGCCCGCACGTCCTTCGAACCGCCGGACTCGGCACCTTCACGACCGCCCCACAGCACGTACGTCGTCGCGCCCAGCTCGGCGGCGAGATCGACGTTGCGCAGCACCTTCGCCAACGCGTACCGGCGTACCTGGCGGTCGTTGGCGGTCAGGCCGCCGTCCTTGAAGACGGGGTGGCTGAACAGGTTCGTGGTCATCATCTCGACGCCCATGCCGGTGTCGGCGAGCGCCTTCTGGAACCGCTCGAGCACCTGCCCGCGCGTGCTGTCATCGGGCACGACGTCGTCGTCGTGGAACGTGACCGCCGCGGCGCCCAGTTCCGCGAGCTTCTCCACGGCGTGGACCGGATCCATAGGCGGGCGGACCGCCGTACCGAAGACGTCGACGCCCTGCCATCCAACCGTCCAGAGGCCGAAGGAGAACTTGTCGTCCTTGGTCGGGGTAAAGCTGTTCATGCTGGAATCTCCTGCCATTGACGGGATGTAGAGCTGGTCTCGACCGCGGCCAGCACACGCTGGACCTGGAGTCCGTCCGCGAACGACGGCGCCGGATCGGCGCCTTCGGCAATCGCGGTGACGAGGTCGACGACCTGGTGGGTGAAGCCGTGCTCGTAGCCGAGCAGGTGGCCCGGCGGCCACCACGCACCGACGTACGGGTGGTCGGGTTCGGTGGCGAGGATGCGGCGGAAGCCGGCCGTCCTCGAGTCATCGGTTGCGTCGTAGTAGTGCAGAAGGTTCATGTCCTCGAAGTCGAACGCCAGACTGCCGAGGCTTCCGTTGATCTCGATCCGGATCGCGTTCTTCCGGCCGGTCGCGAAGCGGGTCGCCTCGAAGACACCGAGAGCGCCGGAGCGGAACGTCGCCAGGAACACCGCCGCGTCGTCAACGGTGACCGGTCCGCGCTCGGTGCCCGCCGTACCCGCGAGGCCAGAGTGCTCGGCCGCGACCGGGCGCTCCTTGACGAACGTCTCGAGCCGCGCGCTGACCTCGCCGATGGTGTCACCGGTGATGTACTGCGTCATGTCGATGATGTGCGCGCCGATGTCACCGAGCGCACCCGAACCGGCCTTCGACTTGTCCAGCCGCCACGACAGCGGCGCCTCCGGGTCGGAGATCCAGTCCTGCAGGTACTGGGCGCGCACGTGCCGGATCGTCCCGATCTTGCCCTCGGCAACGAGCTGCCGGGCCAGCGCGATCGCGGGCACCCGGCGGTAGGTGAACCCGACCATCGACCTGATCCCCTTGGCCTTGGCCGCTTCGGCCGCCGCGGTCATCGCCTCGGCCTCCTCGACGGTGTTGGCCAGCGGCTTCTCGCAGAGGACGTGCTTGCCGGCCTCCAGCGCGGCGATCGCGATCTCGGCGTGGCTGTCCCCCGGCGTACACACGTCGACCAACTGGACGTCGTCGCGGCCGAGCAGCTTGCGCCAGTCGGTCTCGGTCTCCTTCCAGCCGAGCTTCGTCGCGGCCGCTTGGACAGCGTCGGCGTTGCGACCGCAGAGCACGTTCATCTCCGGGTCCAACGGCAGGTCGAAGAAGCGCGGCGCGCTCCGCCAGGCCTGCGAATGGGCCGCGCCCATGAACGCGTAGCCGATCAGGCCGATGCCCAGGTTCGTCATGACTCTCCTTAGCTCTCGTTAACGTCCGACCAGGGTCGGGTCGACGAACACCTGGTCGAGGGAGATCTGCGCGCCGCCGCGGACGGCTGCCGTGAAGCCGAGCTCGGAGCGGACGACGCGGCAGCCGCCGCCGTCCGGTGCGATCGCGCGGTCGCGGATCGCCTTCTCCAGTGGCTCTTGCAGCCACGGTCCGAGGACGGCGAAGTACCCGCCGAGCACGAGCACGTCCGGGTTCAGGACGTTGACCAGGATCGCTCCGCCGACGCCGAGCCAGCCGCCGACGTCCTTCAGCGCGTCGAGTGTGCGGCTGTCGCCCGCCTCGGCGCGCCGGGTGATCTCGGCCAGCCGGCGCTCCACGTCCAGTGACGGGTCGCGGACCGGATCATCCTTATCCGTTGCCTTGTGCAACAGTGCGCTCAGCCCGACGACGGTCTCCCAGCACCCGGTCCGGCCACAGCCGCAGGTCCGCCCGGGCGGCGCGACCGGCATGTGCCCGACCTCGCCGCTGTACCCGTGCCCGCCCCGCAACAGGTGCCCGCCCGCGACAACTCCGCCACCGACACCCACCGCTCCGGTGAGCAACACCAGATCGTGGGCCGAGTTGGATTCCTCGGCTCGCCCCAGTTCGGCGTACGCCGCGAGCGTGGCCAGGTTTGCCTCGTTGTCCACGTGCAACGGGTACGACGGTTCGCCGAGCCGGGCTCGCATCTCCTGCGTCACCGACACTTCGACCCAGCCGAGGTTCGGTGCGAGTCTCAGCTCTCCGGTCGCGCCTTCGACCAGACCCGGGACCGCCAGCGTGACGCCGGCGACCTGTCCGCCCTTTGCTGTGACGGCTGCGACGGCTTCTTGGATGAGCTCCGCCAGGTCGTCGAGCGTCGTCGCCGGATCGAGGTCGGCGACGTCGATCGGGACACGCTTTTCGAAGACCACGCCGCCGGCCAGGTCGAGAGCGGCGACTGCCAGGTAGTCGACGTTGATCTCGGCGCCCACACCGCAGACGCCTGAGCCGTCCAGCTCGACGAGCAGCCCGGGACGACCCAGGGCACGGGAGGAGTCCGCGGAGCCTTCGCGCAGCAATCCACGCTCGACGAGCTCGGCGACGAGGCTACTGACGGTCGCCTTGTTCAGCCCGGTCTCATCGGCGATCCGCGCCCGGGACCGCGGGCCGAGGTCGCGGACGTGCCGCAGTACCACCGAGAGGTTATTGCGCCGGAGCGAGACGTGATCGGCGGCGACACCCCGGCTGCCCGGCCGGCGACCGTCGGTCAACGTCATCCTGGTGCCTTTCCCGCCGACTTTGTCTGTTGATCCAACAAACTAAGTTCAGGCCGACCGCACGTCAAGAGTTCCGCAACCGTGAAGTTCTTGCAGGACTTTGTCCAGATTTGTACGCTCGCGGCGCACCTCCTGTCCGCCCCCTCCAGGAGCACACTCATGAAACTCACTCGCCGCACCCTGCTCGCCACCACCGCCGCAGCTGCCTTGGCCGGCAGATCCCAGCTCTCGTTCGCGGCGAGTCCGCCCGGAGACGTGGTCGGCAAGATCACCGTCGGCTATCAGGGCTGGTTCGCCTGCCCGGGCGACGGCGCCCCGATCAACGGGTGGTGGCACTGGAGCAGCAACTGGGGGCAGCCGCCCTCGCCGACGAACACCGCGATCGTGAGCTGGCCGGATGTCCGCGACTTCGGCTCGACGTACCAGACGGCGTACGCGAACCTCGGCAACGGGCAGGCCGCCAAGCTGTTCTCGTCGTACGACCAGCAGACCGTCAACACACACTTCCAGTGGATGCAGCAGAACGGCTGCGACACGGCCGCGCTGCAGCGGTTCAACCCGACCGGCGGCGAAGGCCCGACCCGCGACGCGATGGCCGCGAAGGTGCGCCAGGCAGCCGAGCAGTACGGGCGGAAGTTCTACATCATGTACGACGCGACCGGCTGGACGAACATGCAGTCGGAGATGAAGGCCGACTGGACCGCGAAGATGAGCGCCTACACCTCGTCACCGGCGTACGCGCGGCAGAACGGGAAGCCCGTGGTGTGCATCTGGGGGTTCGGGTTCGACGAGGCGAACAAGGACTTTCCGGCGTCGGTGTGCCTCGATGTCGTGAACTGGTTCAAGGGCCAGGGCTGCTACGTGATCGGCGGCGTGCCGACGCATTGGCTGCCGGGGAACGAGGACTCGAGGCCCGGGTACCTGGACGTGTACCACGCGTTCAACATGATCTCGCCGTGGATGGTCGGCCGGATCAGTGACCTCGCGGGCGCGGATCACTACTACAACAACGTGAATCAGCAGGACCAGGCCGACTGCAACGCGCACGGGATCGACTACCAGCCGTGCGTCATCCCCGGCGATCTGCAGTCAGGGCACCGGCTGCACGGCGAGCTGATGTGGCGGCAGTTCTACAACCTGACGCGCGTCGGCGTACAAGGCATGTACATCTCGATGTTCGACGAGTTCAACGAAGGCAACCAGATCGCGAAGACCGCGGAGAGCGGCTCCTGGGTGCCGGCCGGCTCCAACATCCGTGCGCTCGACGAGGACGGTACGGCGTGCTCGTCGGACTACTACCTCCGGCTGACGAACGACGGGGGTCGGATGTTCAAGGGCCAGGCGCCGTTGACCTCGGTGCGGCCTACGCCGCCTCGGGGCTAGAACAGCTCCATGCTGTCGGCGGTTGCGGTGATGACGGGGTTGTCGAAGTACATCCGGCAGGCGATGGCGTGGCCGGAGCAGGTGAGCAGGGCCGGGCCGGCGGCGTCGACGACCTTGTAAGCGACCGGGTGCTCGCAGCGCTCGACCTCGCCCTCGTTCTGGCGGCCGCAGCCGAGTACGTGGCAGGTCGCGGTGTCGCCGATGTTCATCAGCGTCAGGCCGTGCTCGGGGCAGACGCCCCACCCGACGCCGCAGACCTGGCCCTCGTTCGCGGCCAGCCGGACGAGCTTGCCGGCGGTGGCCTCGAGCTTGGACGCCATCTCGCGGAACGTGGTGGCGGCCTGGTCGAGCTCGTGCCGGAATCGCCGCAACTCGGTGGAGTCCGGCATGCTCTGCGTCGCTGCCTGCAGGTCCTCGGCCAGCGTCATCGCGGCAACCGCGATCTCGTCGACCCGGACCGGGGTGTTGAACTGACGCAGCGTCGCGCCGTTCTGCACCCGCGGCCGATCACGTACCTCGGACAGCCAGTCCGAGCGCGGCGGCTGGTCGGTGCGGATCTCGGCGACCTGCTCCCCCGGCTGCCAGTTCGGCTGCTTCGGCTGAGGATTTTCGTCCACCGGACCGTCGGACTGGTCCGCGGCCGGTGGTTGAAGGTGAGTCTTTGATTGCTGACCGTGACCGTTCGTGCCTTTGGCCGACCCGTTCACCGGGATTCGGCTCTCCTGCGCAATCCGCCCGTTCATGCAGCCTCACTCATCCAGTGCCTGGCACCCGCCATACGCGATGCGTCCCCTGTTGTGCCCTCGGTGGCCGATCGTGCCATGTCTCAGGTACCCACGACCAGAGGAAAAACAACGGCGTCACCCACCGCGCCCCCGTACTTGCAGACCGCAACGATCAACCCCCAGGCATGAGTACATTCCCCCGCCTGAACGCAACCGAATCACACCGGACGAGTTACTCAACGTGGTTTTGACATTTCCGCACGGAATGTCGTCAAGCGGTCGCTGTGAGGTGTTCTTTGAGGAATTCGACGGCCCGGGCGCGAGCAGTGAAGGCCGAGTTCGGCGGATTGTCGCGAACCTCGGCGGTGAGCACCGCGTGTGCGCCTTTGCCGTACCCGTCGGGGTTGCCCGGCGACGAATCGAGCTCGATCACCTCGAACGCATCGCCCAGGTGGGTACGCAGCGTATTGAACCGCTCGGGCGGCACGGCGCGGTCGCCGCTGAACCGCAGGCCCAGCACGCACAACCCGTCGGTCCGGGTGCGCTCCTTGACGACCTCGAACTCCTCCTGCGACAGACCCGGATCGCGACGCATCCTCGCGCTGACCGGGAACGGCACCGCGGGCTGGCTGAGCACCGACGCGTTGACGACGTCCTCGACGGCGGCAGCGAGCGCGAATCCCCCGGTGAAACACATGCCGATCACGCCGACGCCGCGGCCCGGCGTACGCGCGGCCAGATCCTTCGCGACGGCACGCAGGTACTTCGTGATCGGCCGCTCGGCGTTCACCGCGAAGCTGCGGAACTCCTTCGAGACGCAGAGCCGCGCAACGACTCCCAACGTGTAGCCGGTCGTGATCGGGCGTCCCGGCGTACCGAACGGCGACGGGATCACGACCGTGAAGCCCGCGCCGACGAGATGCTCGCCGAACTCGGCCACCTCGGGACTCAGACCCGGGATCTCGGGGATCAGTACGACGCCCGGCCCCTCGCCCTTCTCGAAGCAGTCGTAGGTCAGGCCGCCGCCGGTGAACGGCGCCCTCCGCCAGGAACCCAGGTCCACAGTCATGGGCTGAGCTTAGGGTGCGCGGTCGGCGACAGCCTGTTGTCCGAGCGACGACAACTCTTCGACGATCGGGCGAATCTCGACCATCCCGGCCTCGGTGACCGGATGACCGGCAGCGATCTCGACTGCCTCGGCGAGGGTGTCGCACTCGATCAGGTCGAAGCCGCCCATCTGCTCCTTCGACTCGGCGAACGGGCCGTCGGTCGTCACGACGTTCGCGCCCTGCCGCCGTACGCCGGTCGACTGCGCCGGCGGATAGAGCGCACCGCCGGTCAGATGGACGCCGCGGGCCTTCACCTCGGCGACCCAGGCCTCGGTCTTCCGGATCGTCTCGTCGGGCACGCCGTCGGGGTAGTCGTTGTCGGGCCGGATCAACAGCATGTACTTCACGGATCACCCTCCGTTGCTCCTGCGCCGGATGGCCGGCGCTCGAGTGGAACGTCGTTGCACGATTGCAGCTTTGGACATCGATTCCGGTCTGCACTGGAGTTCCGGGCTCTGAAATACTCCGCAGGTCTATCACTTTGACCTGCTGGGGGGTCCTGTGAGTTTCCGCCCTGCTCATCTGCTGCGCCTCGGGGTGCCTGCTGCCCTGGTCGCCGGTTCGCTGATCGTTCTGACCGGCTCGTCCGGTTCGGCCGCGCAGCCGAAGCCGTACAGTCCGCCGTTCACCGCCCACCCGTCGGCGAAGGCCGAGTTCGAGCCGAACGCGGTGCTGGTGAAATTCAAGCCCAAGGCAACGACCGCGGCCCGCCGGGCCGCCGTGTCGAAGGCCGGCGGCAGTACCGAGGACTCGGTCACGTCGAACGTCGTGAAGGTCAAGGGCGAGCTGTCCGCACCCGACCTGCTGAAGAAGATGAAGGCCGACCCGAACGTCGAGCTGGCCTCGCTGAACTACAAGCGCTACATCTCAGCGGTCCCGAACGACGAGTACTACAACACCGACCAGAAGACGTACCTGGGCACTGCCCGGGTGCCGCAGGCCTGGGATCTCTCGAAGACGACCGGCAGCCAGATCGTCGCCGTACTCGACACCGGCGTCGACGCAGGCCACCCGGACCTCGTCGGCCATCTGGTCACCGGCTACAACGCGACCTCGCCGAACCGGGGCCCGATCGACGACAACGGCCACGGCACCATGACGCTCGGCATCATCGCCGCGGCCGCCAACAACGGCGTCGGTGTTGCCGGAGTCGGCTGGAACGTGAAGGCTATGCCGGTCAAGGTCCTGGACTCCAACGGCGGCGGGTACGACGTCGACATTGCCGAGGGCATCGACTGGGCGGCGGCACACGGCGCCAAGGTGATCAACATGTCGCTCGGCGGACCGGGCGACAACCCTGTGCTGCACGACGCCGTCAAGCGCGCCGTCGCCAAGGGCGTCACCATTGTGGTTGCTGCCGGCAACAGCGGGACCGATGAGCTGCAGTACCCGGCGGCGTACCCAGAGGTGATCGCGGTGGCTGCGACCAACGCCGGCGGTGTGCTGACCGACTTCAGTTCGTACGGCGACTGGGTCGACGTCGCCGCACCGGGGTGGAACATTCTCAGCACTGGCCCGCGGGACCTGACTCCCCCGCAGTACGCGCCGTACTGGTACTGCACTGGTACTTCCTGCTCGGCGCCGATCGTGACCGGGATCGCGGCGCTGGTGAAGAACAAGTGGCCGACGTTCACGCCGGCGCAGGTCGCGCAGCGGCTCGAGGTCCTCGCCCGCGATGCGGGTCCGCGCGGCATCGATCCGTACTACGGACACGGGATCGTCGACGCGTACGCCGCCCTTGGGGGGCGTTTCGCCGCGGACTTCCCGGTCAACCCCGAGGACGGCAACGACCAGCCTGCACGGGCTGCGAAGGTCACAGTCCCGGCCACGGTCAGCGCGCCCATCGGTGTCGAGGGCGAGGTCGACTGGTACCAGGTCACCTCTGACACGGACCGCAACCTCAAGGTGTCGGTGACCGGGCCAGAGTTCAGTTGCGGCTACTCGGTGAATTTCGGACCGCGTATCGCTGTCTACAACAGCAACCTGCTCCCGGTGGGTAGCGCGGTGAACCCATATCCGTCGACACCGACCGACCCCGCCACCGGTTGCCCTCAGGCCACTACCTTGACCGCGTCGGTGATCGTCAGCGCGGCGGCGGGCACGACGTACATTGCTGTGCGCAACGACAACGGGTCGCGGGACACGCGCAAGTACACGATGACCGTCTCGCAAGATGCCGGGAGCGCGACGCCGAGCGGGATCGCGCACCCGGTGCGGGACGTGAAGCCGAACGACCTGTCTGCGAATGCTGCGCTCACCGCGACGCCGACGGTGACGTTCGCGCGGGCAGTCGTTGCTGCCAGCATCAACTCGACGACGGTTCGGCTCGTGAACGGCAGGACGGGTACGACAGTCGGTGCGGCGGTCTCGTTCGATGCCGCGAGCAACGTGGCCACGATCGCGCCGACGGTGCCGTTGCTCGACAACACGCCGTACCGGATCGTCGTCAGCGGCGTACAAGGGGACGGCGGGACGATTGCGCCGTTCACCAGTGTGTTCTCGACGGTGGACCAGGTGCCGGCCGCGGTCGGTTCGTTCGATGCTACGGGCGCCTATCTCGCCGCGAACCTGGCCTGGAAGGTGCCGCCGACCGGCGACCTCGACCAGGTGATCGTCCGGCGGAACCCTCTGAGCAAGCCGCCTACGCTGACCACGGGGACGCTGGTTTACGCGGGCACAGGTTCGGCGGTGAAGAACACCGGGCTCGCGCAAGGCGTGACCTACACGTACGCCGCCTGGGTCAAGGATCGTGGCGGCAAGGTCAGCCCGATGGCGACGACGCAGTTGCTCGGCATGAAGACCGCGATCTCGACGACGTCGACGCTGATCAACTACGGCGGGACGATCACGCTGCGCGGAAGCACGCTCCGGATCGACAACAAGGCGTACGCCGGGCTGCCGACCAACCTGTACGTGCGGCCGCAGAACTCGTCGAAGTTCACGCTGCTCGCGGCGCTGAAGACCTCGTCGACGGGAGCCGTCAGCTTCGCGTACAAGCCGTTGGTGTCGTCGGTGTTCATGATGACGTTCCCGGGCAACACCGATCTGATGGGGACGCGGACGCCGGACATCACCGTCCAGGTGGCGCCGACGATCTCGGCCACGATGACGCCGACGTCGATCAAGCTCGGAAGCACCACGGCGATCAGCGGGTACGTCGCTCCGGCGCATGCGGGCCAGTCGGTGTACCTGCAGCAGTACGGGAACAAGGTGTGGAAGTCGATCGCCTCGGTCAAGCTGATCTCGTCGGGCAAGTACGCGTTCGGCATCCGGCCCGCGGTGCGGGGCCAGATCGCGTATCGGATCTGGTTCCCTGGCGACGCCGATCATGCGCAGGCGTTCTCCGCGAACAAGATCGTCACGATCAGCTGAACGTCTCGTCGTGCATGCCCCGGTCGCTGCGGCCGGGGCATGCGTGTTTTCAGGGCGCGTAGTGCTGGATCGCGCCGCCCTTGGAGAGGTCCACGAGTGTGTGAGCCAAGGATTTCGCGTCGGCGAGGACTTCGACGAGATCCATCATGGTGAGTTGCCGGTCGCGGACCACGACCTTGCCTGCGACGAGAACGGTGACGACGTCGGAGGCTCGGACGGAGTACACGAGGGCGGCTCGTGGGTCGTGGACCGGTTGGTTGTGGGGCGCGCTGAGGTCGACCAGGGCGATATCCGCTTGGCGGCCTGGCTCGACGACGCCGACCTGGTTCTTGAGGCCGGCTGCTGCGGCGCTGCCGCGGGTGGCGAGGCGGAGGGTGTCGGACAGGGGCATCCATTCGGCGTCGTGCTCGCGTTGCTTCTGGGTGAGGGCGACCATGCGGATGGCTTCCCAGACGTCGAGGGTGTTGTGTACGGCGGCTCCGTCCGTGCCGATGCCAACGTGTACGCCGGCTGAGCGGAGGCCCTTGATCGGCGTGACCTCGCCCATCGCGAGCTTGAGGTACACCTTCGGGCAGGACGCGACGGCGGTGCGGTCGGCGTACTGCTGGAGAATCGGGAGGTCGTCGTGGCGGATGCCGCAGCCGTGGGCGATCAGCGCGCCGGCGTCCAGTACGCCGGTCCTCTCGAGCACCTGGATCGGCGTGACGCGGTAGCTGTCGAGGGACGCTTGCGTTTGGTCGTCGGTCTCCGCGGCGTGCAGGTGGATGCGGAAACCCTCCGCCCGCGCGATTTCCGCCGTACGCCTCAGGTCGTCGTCGGTGACCGTGTTCGTCGCGTGTGGTCCGAGGCTCGCGGTGATGCGCGGATGGAGCCGGCTGAGCTCGCGGGTGGTGTCGATGGCTGCGTTGATTCCGTCTGCGCCCGCGGAGGAGAAGTACGTCGGCGCTAGATCGGCGCGGATGCCGGACTCGATTGCGGCGGCCGCGATCTGGTCGGCGTGGAAATAGTGGTCGACGAACGTGGTGACGCCCGCGAGCAGCATCTCTGCGCAGGCAAGTCGCGCACCTACTCGCACGCGCTCCGGCGTCAGGTTCACCTCCATCGGCCAGATCCGTTGGTTGAACCAATCCTCGATCGACAGGTCCTCGGCCGCCCCGCGCATCATCACCATCGGGCTGTGCGTATGGGAGTTGATCAACCCCGGGACCGCAACCAGCCCCGTACCTTCGATCACCTCCCCGTCTGTCGGACCGCCGGCGGTTGTCGGGGTGATTGCGGTGATGCGGTCGGCCTGGATGTGGATGTCTTGGGCCTCGTCGACTCGGCACTCGCCCTGCTCAGGGACCACCAGCACAGCTACATTTCGGATCAGCATGCGAATCAGGGGTGTCGGCTCGCGAGGATGCAGAATTCGTTGCCCTCGGGGTCGGCGAGCGTGACCCAGCTTTCCTCGCCCGTCTGACCGACGTCGGCGGGGCGGGCGCCGAGGTCGAGCACCCGACGTACCTCGGCTTCTTGATCTGTATCGGTCGGGTTGAGGTCCAGGTGGAGCCTGTTCTTGATCGTCTTGCCCTCCGGCACCCGCGCGAACGTCAACGTCGGCGGCACCGGACCGGGACGGCTCCTGCCTTCGGGCATCAGCGGCGAGCCGATCGTGACCACGCCTTCCTCCCCGTCCTCACCCTCGTCCAGCACCTCGTAGCCGAGGACCGCGCACCAGAACCGCGCCAGGCCGCTCGGATCGGCACAGTCGATCGCCAGCTCGGTGAACTTGCTGGTCATTGCACGACCTCCAGGTCGAGTAGCGGGACGTCGAAGTCACCAAACTACGGCGAAGGTGTACTACGAGTGGTGCGAATTTCCGTCGACCTGTCGGATTCGATGCCTCGGGTTCGTTGCAGGGATGAGAGGCGGCCGGCGGGAGGCCGTCCGGACAAGGAGTGCTGAGATGACCGAGTACCTGATCTCGTTCGGCATGAACGCGATGGACTTCCCCGAGGAGGTCATGCCCGAGATCAGCCGAGCCGCCCGCGCGGTGATCAAGGAAGCCATGGATGCCGGCGTCTACGTCTTCACCGGCGGCCTGGACCCCGACGAGGACCCCGCCACCGTCGCCACGGACGGCACAGTCACCGAGACCATGCTCACCGACGGCCCCTATCCGGAAAGCAAAGAACTCCTCGGCGGCTTCACCATCATCGACGTCCCCACGCGAAAGGAAGCCCTCGAGTGGGCCGCCAAGATAGCCACCGCCTGCCGCTGCCCCCAAGACGTCCGAGTCTTCCAGCCAGGCCCCAACAGCTGACCGGAACCACTCACCGGGGCAGCCTCCCGCACCGGCAGCAGCCATCGGCGCATGCCAAGCTAGCCGCCGCTGACCTCGGCCGGGCGAACTCCGCTACGACCGCGGAGCGGTGGGCTCGGCGACGGCTGTGGGGCGGGTCGGCGCCTGCTTGGATGGGTCGGGTCCGAAGGCGAATCCGACAATGGCTCCGAGCGCCGCGAACGCAGCTGCGGCGAGCAGCACGTCGTTCAGCCCGCTCGCCGTGCCGACACGGGCCGCATGGGCGACCGCGGCGCGGATATCGGGCGGCAGACTGGCGGCAACCCGGGTGCCCGCGCGGGAGGCGACTGCGGCCGCCAACCTGTGGATCGCATCGGGGCGCAGGGCCACCCCCGCGAGGGCGTGCACCGTGGCTGCGTTGACTCGGTCCGCATAGAGCGCCCCGAACACGGCCACGCCGGTCGCTGTGCCGAGCTGGCGCAACGTGTTCGTGAGGCCGGCGGCCATCCCGGCTCGCTCCGGCTCCACCGCTCCCAGCGCAGCCGAGGCCAAGGCGGTGGAGGTGATCCCCAGGCCGATCCCAGCCAAGATCAAGCCGGGCAGCAGCACAAGCCAGCCGGACGTGGCGGTCAGATGAGCCATCGAGGCCAACCCAGCGGCGGCCGAGGCCATGGCGCCGCCCAGCAGTACTCGCATCGGCACCTTGCCGATCAACCGGCCGGTCAGGAGAGCGACCGCGAACGATGCCACGAACATAGGCACCAATCGCAGCCCACCCTGCACTGGAGAGTTGCCGAGGGTGTTCTGCACGTAGAGCGAGAGGTAGGTGATCGTGCCGATCACAGTCGCCGAGATCGCGAACCCAACGAACCCCGTCACCGCGAAGCTGCGGCGCCCGAACAGCCGGAGGTCGGCCATCGGCGCGGCCGCGATGCGCAACTCATAGAACACGAACGCCGCAAGGGCAACGGCCGCGATCGTGAACAGCGTCAGGATCTCCGGGCTCGCCCAGCCCGAGGAGTTGCCGCGGATCAGCGCGAACATCAGCGCGGTGAGCGCCACGACGATCAGGCCTGTTCCCACCCAATCGGCTCGGCCTCCGACCGGGTTGCGGGACTCGTGCAGTTTCGCCCATCCGATCATCAACGCGATCACGCCGACCGGCAGGTTGATGAAGAAGATGGACCGCCAGCCCAGGGTGTCGGTCAGCGCCCCGCCGACCAGCGGCCCGATAGCGCTGGCGCCGCCGAGCGTCGCACCGAACGCGCCCAACGCCCGACCCAAGGCTCGACCCGAGAACTCCGCACGCAGCAGCGGCGTGGCGGAGGCGAACAGTGCCGCACCGCCGGCTCCTTGCAGCGCGCGGAACAACTCGAGCGCGAGGGCCGTCGTCGCCAAGGCGCTCGCCAGCGACCCGATCGTGAAGACGACCATGCCGACCAGGAACACCCGGCGACGTCCTATCCGATCGCCCAAGGTGGCCGCCGGCAAGAGCAGCACGGCCAACGCCAGGGCATAGGCCGCGCTCACCCACTGCAGATCCGCCAGACTCGCACCCAGGTCACGCTGAATCGATGGCAGCGCCACACTCACCACGGTGATGTCCAACAGCAACATGAACGCAGCCGTCAACACGAGCAGAAGCGTCCACCGCTGTCGCGACGAGGTCGACCTTGCGTACTGGTTGATCTCACTGGTCGTCATGTCCTTCTCCTCCGGGTCGCCGATGTGCTGTTGATGTTTCAACTATCGGCTGTCACGGTCCCCGTCACGCCAGTGGAATCCACTGGCCGGGGCACTGGTCCGCGTCAACGACATCTGCCATGCCGCAGGACATCGGTGACGGTTCGGGCGATGTTGGTGGTGACACTTCGTAGCCCGCCCGGCCTGCCTGCTGCTGGTCCACCCGATCCGAAACCGGTTGACAGCGCACGGGGCGACCGGTCCGATGGGGCTCGTGAGTCCCCGCAAGGTGTACGCCGATCAGGCCGACATCGACGTACCGCTCGTCCGCGAACTGGTGGACGCGCAGTTCCCGCAGTGGGCCGCGTTGCCGCTGGAGCCGGTCGACTCCGGCGGATTGGTGAACGCGATCTACCGCCTCGGTCCGGACCTGTCCGTACGGCTGCCGCTCCGGCCCACGAACATCGACGCCGTCCGACGGGAGCAGGCGAAACTCGCGGCACTCGCGCCGTACCTGCCTGTGGCCATCCCCTCTGTCGAGGCGATCGGCTCACCCACCGATGCGTTCCCGGGCGAGTGGTCCGTCCACCGCTGGCTCACCGGTACGCACCCCTCCCCCGACGCGCTCGCCGACCCACGCGGGCTGGCGACCGACCTCGCGGCGTTCGTCGACGCGTTTCGGCGGATCGACCTGCCAGACCGGCCGCCGGCGTACCCGGGCGAGCGCCGCACGCGCGCTCCGATGGTCGAGATGGACTCCTCGACGCGGAAGGCGATCGGCGAGCTGGACGGCCTGATCGACACTCACGCAGCGCTGGCGTCATGGGAGGAGTCGCTCGCGGCGCCGTACGACGGGCGCGAGGTGTGGGTGCACTCGGACCTGACGCCGGGCAACCTGCTCGTGTCGCCGGACGGCCGACTGACCGCAGTACTCGACTTCGAGACATGCGGTGTCGGCGATCCGTCGTGCGACCTCTTCCCCGCATGGCACCTACTACCCGCGAACGTCCGCGACGACTTCCGTACGCCGCTGAACGTCGACGACGCAACCTGGCTCCGCGGCCGCGGTCGCGTGCTCTCCCAGGCCGTCATCGTCTGGTCGGACCGAAAGGACACCAACCCAGCGATCGCGACCCACGCCCGGCACGTCATCGCCAAGGTGCTCACAGCTCCTCGATGAGGTCTCCTGCGTGGGCATGTCATGTCTCAAGACATCGGTGACCCTGCGAATATCGGGATGGGCAACGGCACCCAGCTCACCGCACACGCGATGCGCGGCTGGCGCCGCATCTCCTTGACGAGACCGCGTTCATCGAAGCCTGCTTGCTTGGCGGAACGGCTTCTCCGAGTGCTTGGACGGCGGCTTCAGTCCCCCACCCGGCCGGTGTCGTAGGCCCACATCGCGATCTCGACCCTGTTGCGGGCGCCGATCTTGGTCAGCAGGCTGGCGACGTGGGTCTTGGCGGTGGTCAGGCCGATGAAGAGGTCGGCGGCGATCTCGGCGTTCGTGCGGCCGCGGGCCACCAGTGCCAGCACCTCCTCCTCGCGTTCGGTGAGCGGCTCGATCGGTTGGGTACGTCGTTTCGACGGTTCCCTGGCGGCCAAGGTGGACAGCAGCCGTCGGGTGATGTTCGGCGCGATCAGGGCGTCGCCGACGGCGGCGGCATGCACGGCCTGGACGAGCAGCTCCGGCCCGGCGTCCTTGAGCAGAAAGCCTCGGGCGCCGGCCCGGAGCGCGCCGTGGACGTACTCGTCGAGGTCGAAGGTCGTGATCACCACCACCGCCATCGGGTCCGGGACGCCCCGCCCGGCGAGGAGCTCGGTCACCTCGATGCCGTCGAGCCCGGGCATCCGGATGTCGACCAGGCACACGTCGGGGTGGAGCCGACGCGCCAGCTCGACAGCGGCGTGGCCGTCGGCGGCCTGGCCGACGACCTCGATGTCGGGCTGGGCGTCAAGGATCATGGACAGGCCGGTACGCACCAGGTCCTGGTCGTCGGCCACCAGCACGCGCACCGTCATCGGTGTGCCTCCGTCGGCAGTTCGGCGTCGACCGTCCACCCGCCCCCAGGCGTCGGCCCGGCGCGCAACGTGCCGCCGAGCAGCTGCACGCGCTCGGTCATCCCCAGCAACCCGAAGCCGTGGCTCGCCGGCCGCGCCGGGTCGATCTGGCCGTCGTCGGTCACGCGGAGCCGGAGCCTTCCTCCACCCTCGACGACCCTGATCTCCACGCGCGAGGCGTTGCGGGCGTGCCGCAGCGCGTTCGTCAGCGCCTCTTGCGCCAACCGGTAGACGGCCGCGTCGACCTGGAGCGGAAGTTCGTCCAGGTCACCCGGCACCTCCACGTCGACGACCGGCACCGGGTCGCGGCGGGCGAGGGACGCCAGGTCGGCGACGCCGAGCCGGGGGGTGTACTCCGCCGGCGCTCCGTCGCGCAGCACCCGGACCATCGCCCGCATCTCCGCCAGGGTCCGCGACGCTTCCCCTTCGATGACCGCCAGTGCCTCGAGTGCCGCATCAGGTCGCTGCCCGGCCATCGCCTGGCCCGCCTGCGCCTGAACCGCGATCGCCGAGACGTGGTGGGCGACCATGTCGTGCAGCTCGCGCGCGAGGCCGACCCGCTCCTGGCTGCGGACCTGGTCGAACGCCCGGCGCCGACTCTCGGCCCGGTAGCGGAACGCCGCTCCGCCTGCTGCCGCCGCCGCCAGGACGGCCAACCCACCGAAGAGCTCGGCCGGCCCGGTGTAGTCGGTCGCAATGCTGAATATCGCAGCGACCGCCACCATCGCCAGCCCGATCACGATCTCGCGCCCTGAGCCCCAGCGGACCAGCGCGTAGACGAGCACCAGGACGTAGGTCATCGTGTTCAGGCCCACGCCCGGGATCCCGGCCAGCTGGCTCGCCAGTCCCAACGCCGTCGCGGTGCCGAAGCCCACCACGACGCAGGCCAATGGGTGGGTACGCCGCCACAGCAGCACCGGCGCGAGTCCGACCGCCACGATCGTCGCGAACGGCCGCCAGGCGACGTCGTCCTGGAGGACTCCCTCGAGCAGCGCCGTGACCATCAACACCCCGACCAGCACCCAGTCGCGCGAAACCCGTTCGGGAGCGTCGGCGGCGCGGGGCTCGGCCCACAGCGAGCGCAGGGCGTTGGTGATCACACCACCTAGCCTAGGGACCGCCGAGGCGTCGGGGACCGACCGAAAGAACGAGACCCCGCTCCTCCCAGGGGCGGAGTGCGGTCCGGCCTCGACGCCGATGTGGGCACGCCGCGACGCGGCGAGTGTTGTCACATGATCACTGTTGAGTCACTGACCCGGAGGTACGCCGGCTTCACCGCCGTCGACAATGTCTCCTTCACTGCCCTGCCCGGTCGTGTCACCGGCTTCCTCGGCCCGAACGGCGCCGGCAAGTCCACCACGATGCGCGTGATGGTGGGTCTGACGGTCCCGACGTCCGGCACCGCGACCATCAACGGAGAACGGTTCGCCGACCTCCCCAACCCCGGCCTCGAGGTGGGCGTCCTCCTGGACGCCTCCGCCCAGCACGCCGGTCGCACCGGACGCGAGATCCTCACGATCGCCGCCGACACCATGGGCCTGCCCCGCCGCCGGGTCGACGAGATGCTCGAGATCGTCAGCCTGACACCATCGGAGGCCAAGCGCCGGGTGCGCAACTACTCCCTCGGGATGCGTCAACGCCTCGGCATCGCCACCGCACTCCTGGGAGACCCCAGGGTGCTGATCCTCGACGAGCCCGCCAACGGGCTCGACCCCGCGGGGATCCGGTGGATGCGCGACCTGCTGACGGGCTTCGCCAGCCAGGGCGGCACCGTGCTGTTGTCCTCACATCTGCTGCACGAGATCGAGGTCATCGCCGATGACCTGGTCGTGATCGGGAACGGCAAGATCGTCGCGTCCGGCACCAAGGAAGAGCTGCTGGCCGCAGCGGGGACGCTCGCCCGCTCGACGTCACCGCGCGACCTCGCGCACGCACTCGAGCAGGCCGGGATCCCCTGCACGCTCGCCAGCGACGGCTCGGTCCGCACCGATGCCGACCCCGCCCGGGTCGGGGCCGTAGCCCTGACAGCCGGCATCGCCCTCACCGAGCTCCGCCCCGCCGAGGGCGCCGGCCTCGAAGACATGTTCCTCTCGCTCACTGCCGACACCCAACGCGAAGGAGTTGCGGCATGACCACCACCATCGTCCCGGCCACTGGCACCACGGAGGCCGCACCGGCCCGCCGGACCGCCCGTCCCATCCCGGCCACTCGGCTCGTCAAGGTCGAGCTCCGCAAGATGTTCAACACCCGCTCCGGGTTCTCGATGCTCGTCAGCATCGGCATCCTGTCGCCCATCTCCGCCGGCTCACTCCTCGTCTTCGGCCTTAACAGCGACGTGACCTACCAGAACTTCGTGAGGGCGAGCGGGTTCCCGATGTCGGTGATCTTGCCGATGATCGCGATCCTGGCCGTCACGGGTGAGTGGAGCCAGCGAAGTGGGCTCACCACGTTCACGCTGGTGCCGAGCCGCGGACGCGTGATCGGTGCCAAGGCGATCGCGACCCTCCTGGTGGGCCTCAGCGCCGTTTCCGTCGCTTTTGCCGTTGGCGCCCTCGGCAACGTGGCCGGTTCCGCACTCGCCGGCGTCGACACCGTGTGGGACATTTCGTTGTCCATGGTGCCTCAGATGGTGCTCTACAACCTGGTTGGCATGGCCTTTGGCTTCGTCCTCGGTGTCGTGCTACGCAACTCCGCGGCCGCGATCGTGGGCTACTTCGTCGCCTCACTGGTCGTGCCAGGCATCCTCGCGCTCCTGGCCCAGGTGCGCTCGGGGTTCGAGGACCTGCAGCCGTGGATCGACTGGCACTACACGCAGGCGGCGCTCCTCGAAGGTGCAACGAACACGGGTAAGGAGTGGGCGACGCTCGGCTCGACCACGGTGATCTGGATCGTCATTCCCCTCCTCGTCGGGCTGCTGTTCCTGCGCCGCTCCGAGGTCAAGTAGACACACACACGGGCGGCGCTATCCCGAACTCATCTGTGCTCTCCGGATACCGCCGTTTCGTGCTCGCTCGGCTCAGCGCCGCAGTGATGGGCGTCGCCCGGCGACGAGAAGGGAGACCACAACCATGACCACCTACACCCCGACACCTGAACCACGCCGCACCGCTTCACGCAGGACCCGCCCGGTCCCCCTCGTCATCGGCATCCTGCTCGCGCTCGTGGGCTTCCCGCTGCTGCTCGGAGGCCTTGGCCTCGGCTGGGCGATGGCCACCCAGCGCGACGACGACGGGTTCTTCAGCACTCCGACGGAGCAGCTCACGACCGAGACGGTGGCCCTCTCCAGCGAGGTCGTGAACTTCGGCGAGGCCGGCTCCGACGACTGGTGGGCCGACGGTGACCTCGCCACCGTGCGGCTGAGCGCTCGGTCCGCGGACGCATCGGCCGTCTTCATCGGGATCGCACCGAGCGCCGACGTCGTGCGCTACCTGGGCAGCGCGTCGTACGACGAGATCAGCGACCTGCGCACCGACCCGTTCGACTACTCGGTGACCCGGCGTGGCACCGGCGGTGACCTGAGCGCGACTCCCACGGACCAGGGGTTCTGGACCGCGCAGAGCAGTGGCCCCGGCACGCAGACGCTGACCTGGGACCTCGAGCCCGGAACCTACACCGCCGTGGTCATGAACGTTGACGGCTCCCCGGAGGTCACGATCGACCTGTCCGCGGGCGGACGCGTCGGCTGGCTCACACCTCTGGCATGGAGCCTCAGCCTGCTGGGCGGCGCCCTGATCCTCGGCGGCGCACTGCTCGTCGTGTACGGCGCCAGGGCGCCCGGACCGCGAGTGCCCCGCCAGGCCGCGCCCGGTCAGCCTCCGGAAGCCGTCCGGGCCGACACCCCCGTGACCCTGGTCGGCGCGATGGACCCGCAGTTGAACCGTGGGCTCTGGCTGGTCAAGTGGTTCCTGGCGATCCCGCACTTCGTCGTGCTCGCGCTGCTGTGGCTGGTCTTCGTGGTGCTCACCGTGGTGGCGTTCTTCGCGATCCTGGTCACCGGCCGCTACCCGCGCGGCCTCTTCGACATCAACGTCGGCATCCTGCGGTGGAGCTGGCGGGTGCAGTTCTACGCGACGGCTGCGATCGGCACCGACCGCTACCCGCCGTTCACCCTCGACCACACCGACTACCCGGCTGACCTCAACATCGCCTACGCCGAGCGGCTCTCGCGCGGGCTGGTGCTGGTCAAGTCGTGGCTGCTGGCGCTGCCGCACCTGATCGTGCTGGGCGCGCTCGTGGGCACGTGGCAGTTCAGTGACGCCGATGGCTCCCAGCTCGCCGTCGGCGGTCTGATCGGCGCGCTGACGTTGGCTGCCGGACTGTTGTTGCTGTTCACGGGCCGCTACCCGGCGCCGTTGTTCGACCTGCTGGTCGGCCTGAACCGGTGGGTCTACCGGGTAACTGCGTACGTCGCACTGATGACCGACACCTACCCGCCGTTCCGGCTGGACCAGGGCCCGGCGGACCCCAGAGGCGTCGCGCCCACGTCGAGCCCCCCCGACGCGCCGGCCGCGACGGGTCTGGGCAGGCCGGCCGAGGAACGTCGTCCTGACCGTGAGGTGGAGGTGTGACGATGCCTGCCGTCTCTGCGCTCCCCGCGAGCACCCGGCCGGGCGGTGTCGGGTCGACGGAGTCGTCGCGGCCCTCGGCGGGCCTGGTGGTCCTGCTGGCCCTGCTGGGGCTCGGCGCGATGGCCGCGGCCCTGCTCGGGCCGCTGGCGCTCGGCTGGTGAGCGTGGCGAACTTCAGCCGGTTCGGCGGCAGATTGTTCGCGCGGATCGCGGCATGTGCGTGCCAGTCAGGACTCGACGAGCACCCAGCCGAACTCCTCGGCAAAGTCTGCGCAGCAGTCATCACAGACCCACTCGTAGTCGGCGCCTCGGATGAACTCAGCCGTGGTTGCGTAGCCCTCGGTTCGCACGTCCTCGTCCGCCAGGGTCGGCAGGACCTCAGGCGACACAAACTTGACCTGGCAGAACGAGCAATGGTCGTGATCCCACCCAGGCCGAGGGGCCTTGTAGACCCTTCGGATCATCGTCGTCCCCGGCGTCAGTGACTGCTCTTGACCCATCCGACGTCAATCGTCCGCACTCGCTCCCACCGGGTCAAGACAGCGGTAGCGGACAGCCTTCCGGCTGATACACGCACACTGGGTGGGCATCGTTCGCTGACAGGGGAACAGGTGTTCGAATTTCAGGTATGGTGGGGGCATGGGTGCTGATCTCCAGGGCTCGTTGCTGGATGCTTTCGAGGATCCTGCGTTGGGTTCGTTGGACGGGCTGACGCGGACCGAGTTGGGCCGCGGGGCCTGGATCGATGTGCTGCCGGGGTGGTTGACCGGCGCCGATCAGGTGTACGGGCGGCTGGCGCGGGATGTGCCGTGGCAGGCGGAGCGGCGGCAGATGTACGACCGTGTGGTCGACGTACCGCGACTGCTCTGCTTCTACGGGGAGAACGTCGACCTGCCGCTGCCGATCCTGGACGAGGCACGGGACGCGCTGAGCGAGCGGTACGCCGACGAGCTGGGCGAGCCGTTCCGCACGGCGGGCTTGTGCTTCTACCGCGACGGCCGGGACAGCGTCGCGTGGCACGGCGACCGCATCGGCCGCGGCGATCGCGAGGACACAATGGTCGCGATCCTGTCAGTCGGCGAGCCGCGCGTACTGGCGCTGCGCCCACGCCCCGGCGGATCGGGCGGGGCGAGCGGGCCAGTCGGCTCGACGGTTCGCTATCCGCTGGGACACGGCGACCTCATCGTGATGGGCGGCTCGTGCCAACGCACCTGGGAACACGCAATCCCCAAAGCCTCCGGCCGCATAGGCCCCCGCATCAGCATCCAATTCCGCCCCCGCGGCGTCCGCTAACCGCAGCACGAACCCACACCCGGCACGCAGGAACAGCAAGCCGCATCACGCAGCAGCTCGCGGAGCCAGCGGCTGCACGCAGAAGCACCGCGCGGCAGCAAGCACCAGCGCAGCAGGTCGCTCCCGCAGAACGGTCGGCGTCATTCGTCGCAGGCATTCGTACCGCGCCACGCCTTCGCCTCCCCGCAGCAACACCCGTCAGCAGCACGCACACACAGCAGCACCCGTCGGCAGCACGCACACACAGCAGCACGCGGCGCGCGGGAGCAGCACGCGGGAGCTCGCGACGTACCGCAGCACGTCAGCCCCGGGAGCACGGTCGGCCTCAGCATCCCCTGCATCCCCGGCATTCGTACGGCGAATGCGCTGACGCCTCCGCACGGCAAAATGCGGCAGCCGACACGCGACGTACAGCAGCACGCGGCACGCCCGCGCAGCACGGCAGCACGCAGAGGCACACGCAGTACGGCGGCACGCGGCGAGGCACAACCGCAGCAGGGGACACGACCAAGCGGCACGCCGGCGCGAGGGAAGCCGGCGCCGGGGAAGGGCAGCGCGAGGGATCGCGAGCGGCTCAGCGCGGCGTACAGCGGCACGGAGCCGCACCGTGGGGGCATTGAGCGGCAGCGAACGGTACGACGGCCCGGGCAGGGCGAACGGTACGGCGGCCCGGCCCGGCCCGGCGCGGCGCGAGGCGGAGCAGCACGGCGGCGCGGGCACTCGAGCGGCCGGAGTACGAAGACACGGACTACGAAGACACAAGGCGGAGCAGCACGGGGGCGGCACCCGCGCAGTGCGGCGGGCTGGAACGGCACACGCAGTACGGCGGGGTGGGGTGCAGGCGCCGTACGGCAGCACACGCAGACGACGAGGCCGGGGCGGCGGACGCGGTGCGGCGGCACGCGACGGCACACGCAGTACGACGGGCCGGGACGGCACACGCAGTACGACGGGCCGGGACGGCACACGCAGTACGACGGCAGGCGGGCGGCGATCGGCGGGTGGGCGAGCCGGCAGGCGGAGCGCGGAGGGTGTAGGTCAGGCTGCGGGCGCGGCGGTGAGGGGCTGCGGGGTGAGGGGCTGCGGAGTGAGGGGCTGCGGAGTGAGGGGCTGCGGAGTGAGGGGCTGCGGAGTGAGGGGCTACGGGGTGGTGGAGACGTGTTGGGGGTGGGTGAGTTAGGCGGCGGTTGAGGTGGGGTGGGGGTGGTTGGTTGGGGGGTGGGTGGTTAGTGGCTGGTAGACGGCTTCGGGGGTGGCTATGTGGAAGCTGAGGAGGTGGAGGTGGGTGGCTTGGCAGATGTTGGTGGCGGCGGTGGACCAGTCTTGGTCCAGGGCTGGTGAGTGGGCGGGGCCTGGGCGGCCGAGGGCGAGGATTACGGGGGTGTTGGGGGCTGTTTGGATTGCCGGGATGATCGGGCTGAGGGCGGTTGAGCAGAGGGCGTGGGTGTCTCGGGGCGGGGCCAGGCGGTCGAATTCGGATGGTAGGTCGACGGTGATGGTGGCTCGGTAGTGGTCGTTGGGGTCGCAGAGGATTACTGCGAATGTGCCGCGGTGGCGGTCGCCGAGGGTGAGCATCAGGTCTACGACGTCGGCGGCGACGTCGGGGTCGGTGAGTGGTAGGTCGGTCCAGGTGGGAGGCAGGTCGAGGAAGGTCATGCCTAGAAGGTGCCGTGATTCCGGCGCCGGATCCGAGTTGTCCACAGATCTTTCTAGACCCGGCCACGCTGGCAGCGGGGAGAAGTGGCCCAACGTTTTGTGCGCAGAGTGGACCTGACTGGTGGGCCGTTGAGTCCCTAGGCTCGAGTTATGAGCAGCAGAATTGGGCAGATGCTTCCTCCGGTCGGAGCGCCGCGGGATCTGGCGATGGCGCAGTTGGCGAACTCGGTCGGCGACGGGGCGTTCGTCGTCACCTCGGCGTTGTTCTTCACTCGGGTGGTCGGCCTGTCGACCGCGGAGGTTGGCCTCGGGCTGACCGTCGCGTGGCTGGTTGGCTTCCTGACGGGCGTCCCGCTCGGCAACCTCGCCGACCGGCGTGGGGCGCGCGGCACCGCAGTACTCCTGGCGCTCATGACCGCCAGCGGCGTCGGAGCGTTCCTGTTCGTCCGGAGCTTCGCAGGCTTCCTGATCGCAGCCATCGTCTATGCATGCAGCCAGACCGGGCTCACCGCAGCCCGCCAGGCGCTCCTCGCGGGCCTGGTGCAGCCGGCTGAGCGCACCCGCATCCGCGCCTTCCTGCAGTCGACGGTCAATGCCGGTCTCGCGGTCGGCGCGCTCCTCGGCGGTATCGCGCTCCGCTTCGACACGGAAGCGGCGTACCTGACTGTCTTCGCGATCGACGCGCTCAGCTTCCTGATCGCCGCCGCGCTGATCCGCCGGGTGCCGTCGATCGCGACCACGATCCGGGCCAAGGGCGAACCGCGCCTCGCGGTCCTGCACGACCGTCCGTACGCCGTCCTCGCGCTGCTCAACGCGATCATGCTGCTCTTCATGCCGCTGATCAGCCTGGTCGGTCCGCTGTGGATCGTCACCCGGACGAGCGCACCGAGCTGGGTCGTCGCCTCGCTGATGATCGTGAACACCCTCGGCGTGACGTTCTTCCAGGTCCACATCGCCAAGCGCGTCAAGGACCTGCGCACGGCCGCCCGCTCGGTCCGGTACGCCGGAGTCGCGATGCTGGCCGCCTGCGGCGTGTTCGCGACGACCGCCGCCCACCTGACCCCGGCAGCCACCGCGGGAATCCTGGTGGTCGCCGCCGCGCTGCTCACCCTCGGCGAGATGAAGCTCGCCTCCGGCGCCTGGGAAATCAGCTTCGGACTGGCCCCCGCCGACAAGCAGGGTCAGTACCAGGGCTTCTTCGGCACGGGCCCCGCGATCGCCAGGATGCTCGGCCCGGCGCTGCTCACCACGGTCATCCTCGGCTGGGGTCCGATCGGCTGGATCGTCATCGGCGCCCTGTTCCTGGGGACCAGTTGCGCAACTGGTCCCGCCGTACGATGGGCTGCACGGACGAGGGCCGTCAAGGAGGACGCCACGCCGTCGCTGGTAGAGGAGAACGTCGCCTGATGGAGATTCCAGGACTGGTCGAGATCACGTCGTACGACGAACTGCGCGAGCTCGTGCCGCAGCCACTGGCAGCAGCCGCGGCCAAGGAGCGCAAGGAGCTCCATGACCTGGATCTGCAGTGGCTCGACGCCTCCCCGTTCTGCCTGATCGCCACCTCCGACGCCGACGGCAACTGCGACGTCTCCCCCAAGGGTGACCCGGTCGGCTTCACCAAGGTCCTGGACCGCTCCACGATCGCGATCCCCGACCGGGCCGGCAACCGCCGCGTCGACGGCTTCACGAACATCCTCAGCAACCCGCACGTCGGCCTGATCTACTTCGTCCCCGGCCGCACCGACACGCTGCGGATCAACGGCCGCGCCCGGATCGTCAGGGAGGCGCCGTTCTTCGACGACATGATCGTCAAGGGCAACCGCCCCCAGCTGGCGCTGCTGGTGGAGATCGAGCAGATCTTCCATCACTGCTCGAAGTCGTTCCTGCGCTCGAAGCTCTGGAAGCCCGAGACCTGGAACCCCGACGCCCTGCCGCGCCGCGCAGTGATCTCCCAGACCCTGGAGCGTCCGGACGACGACCTCGAGACGCTCGACAAGCATTACGGCGCTCAGTACGAAGAGTCGATCTACAAGGTTAAGTACTGAACTACTGCAGGAGGAGCAGGCCGAAGTACTCCGTGGCGACGATGACACTCGGCCTGCCGCCCTCTACGGTTTCGTACTGTGAGCACGACTGAGCCCGTTGACGTCCCGACCTTCGGGGCGCGGTCGCGTCGTGTCCTGCTGCCGTTGGTGCTCTCGTTCATCACGGTGATCGGGACGTTCGGCTCGGCCGAGGGTCAGCCGGACCGGCGCCAGCCCGACTGGTTCATGGTCGTCCTGCTGCTGATCGGCACGATCTCGCTCTACTGGCTGCGGACCCACCCGGTTCCGGTGCTGTGGACAACCGTCGCCACCACGCTGGTCTACATGCTCCGCGAGTACCCGTGGGGTCCGGTCATCCTGACCTTCGTGATCACGGTCTTCACCGTGATCCGGCTCGGCCACAGGATGGCCGGCTGGGCGGGCATCGTCTCGCTGTACGGCCTGCATGTCGGCGGCCGGATGGTCCTCGGCATCAACCAGAACGGCGTGTATCAGGTCCTACTCGTCGGCGCCTGCTTCTGCGTCCTCGGGTTCGTCGCAGAGCTGTTCCGCGCCCACCGCGACAGGGTGATGGCGGCGGCGCGCACGCGTAAAGAGGAGGAGCTGCGCCGAGCTGGTGAGGAGCGGCTGCGGATCGCACAGGAGCTTCACGACGTCGTGGCCCATCACATCTCGCTCATCAACGTGCAGGCGGCCACCGCGCTCCACCTGGTCGACCGGCAACCCGAGCGGGCCGCTCCGGCGCTCTCGGCAATCAAGGACGCGAGCAAGGACGCCCTGGTGGAGCTCCGCTCGATCGTCGGCATCCTGCGGCAGTCCGACGAGTCCGCGCCGCGCCAACCGGTCGCCGGCCTCGACCACCTGGACCACCTCGTCACCCGTACGTCGCGGGCCGGCCTCGAGGTGCATCGCATCGTCCACGGCGAGCCGCGTCCACTACCGACCGGGCTCGACCGCGCCGCGTTCCGCATCATCCAGGAGTCGCTCACGAACGTCGTGCGCCACGCGAAGGCCACGTCGGCGACTGTGAGGATCCAGTACGGCGAACAGGCGCTTGTCCTGCAGATCGACGATGACGGCCAAGAGCTCACCGCACCGCCGAAGGAAGGCAACGGCATCGGCGGCATGCGGGAACGGGCGACCGCGCTCGGCGGCACACTGTCGGCGAACCGCACACCCTCTGGCGGATTGAGGATCACGGCGACCCTGCCGCTATAGGTTTCCTGTGAATGCGCGCGGCCGTACGACGCCGCCCCGCTGAGATTCACAGAGTTCTCCCAGAAACTCCCACTGGACACCCAGATCGCCCGGTCAGGCTTCGAGCCATGACAACGATCGAAGTGCGAGGGCTGACCAAGCGATACGGCTCCGACCTCGTCGTGGACGACCTGTCGTTCTCCGTCGAGCCCGGTCAGGTCACCGGGTTCCTCGGGCCGAACGGCGCGGGCAAGTCCACGACCATGAAGATGATCATCGGCCTGGCCGCACCGACCCGCGGTTCGGTCACCGTCGGCGGCCGGCGGTACCGGGACCTGCCGGTGCCGCTGACCGAGGTCGGTGCGCTGCTCGACGCGAGCGCGGTCCACGGCGCGCGGACGGCGTACAACCATCTGCTGGCGCTTGCCGTGAGCAACGGTCTCCCGAAGCGCCGGGTCGGTGAGGTGCTCGCGCGAACCGGCCTCGAAGGGGTGGCCCGCAAGCGGGCCGGCGGGTTCTCGCTCGGCATGCGGCAGCGGCTCGGGATCGCCGCGACGCTGCTCGGCGATCCGCGGATCCTGATCTTCGACGAACCCGTCAACGGGCTGGATCCCGAAGGCATTCGGTGGATCCGCGACTTCATGCGTTCGCTGGCCGCCGAGGGCCGGGCGGTCCTGGTGTCGAGTCACCTGATGAGTGAGATGGCACAGACCGCGGACCACCTGGTCGTGATCGGACGCGGTCGCCTCATCGCCGACATGGGGATGGCCGACTTGATGCACGCGAACGGCGACGGGACGGTCCTGGTCCGCACTGCCGATCCCGGTTCGTTCGCGTACCACCTCACTGCGGCCGGCGGGAGTGTGCGGGACGGCCTCGAGGGGTCGCTCGTCGTCACAGGTCTATCGGGTGAGGAGATCGGCAAGCTGGCGGCGTACCACGGCGTACCGCTGAGCGAGCTCACGCCGCAGCGGGCGTCGCTGGAAGACGCGTTCATGGAGCTGACCAAGGACAGTGTCGAGTACCAGGGGGCGGTCGTATGAGGACGGTGCACGCCGAGTGGATCAAGCTGCGCAGCCTGCGATCCACCTGGTACACGGTGAGCTGCCTGTTCGTGGTCGGGCTCGGTATCACGACGCTGTCGACGCTCGGGGCGAACAAGGATTACTGGGGCGGGACGGCCGCCGATCGAGCTGCGTGGGATCCGACCGGCCGCAGCCTGAAGTCGTTCATCGTGGCGCAGTTGGTCATCGGCGTACTCGGCATCCTGGTCGTGACGTCGGAGTTCGCGACCGGGCTGATGCAGACGACGCTCGCCGCCACGCCTCGTCGCAGCCGGCTCCTGGCCGCGAAGGCGATCGTGGCCACCGCCGTTGCGGCGGTGGCCGGACAGGTGTTGATGTTCGCCGCGTTCTTCCTCGGCCAGGCGGTGATGAGCGGGCGGGACGTCCCGTCCGCACACCTCGGCGATCATCGAGTGCTGGCGTCGATCGTCGGCGGCGGTTTGTATCTCTCGGCGATCGGCTTGCTGGCGGTCGGTCTCGGCACGATCATGCGAGCCACCGCGGGAGCGCTCGCGACGTTGGTGGGCATCGTGTTCCTGGTTCCCGCGCTCGCAGGGCTCTTTCCGTCGTGGATGCAAGGAATCTTCGACTTCTGGCCGACCCTCGGAGCAGCGGCGATCTTCGGAACCGTGCCGGATACGAACTTCCCCCATCCCTGGGTCAATCTGGGTGGGCTGTGGCTCGGCGTCCTCGCGATCCTGACCGCCGCGTTCGTCGTCTTCCGACGAAGAGATGTCTGAGCGCGTCCGTATTCTGGCGACCATGACCCGGCTACTCGTAGTTGACGACGAAGCAACGGTGCGCGAACTGCTGTCCGCCACGCTGCGCTTCGCCGGCTTCGAGGTGACTTCCGCGGCGACCGCTACCGAGGCGGTGGCCGCGGCCGTCGAAGAGCCGCCGGACCTGGTGCTGCTCGACGTGATGCTGCCGGACCTCGACGGTTTCGAAGTGGTACGACGCTTGCGCGAGCAGCCGACCGCTGCCGGGCCGGTGCCCGTATTGTTCCTGACCGCCCGCGACCGACAGGCCGACAAGATCCAGGGCTTGTCGTTGGGCGCGGACGACTACGTCACCAAGCCGTTCGACCTGGAGGAGCTGATCGCTCGCATCCGCGCGATCCTGCGACGGACGACCGGCCAGCACAGCGACGTACTGACGGTCGGGCCGCTCACACTCGATGCCGAGGGCCACCAACTGACGCGGGCCGGCGCTCCGCTCCGCGTCTCCCCCACCGAGTTCCGGCTGCTGCATTACCTGATGGAGAACGCCGGACGGGTTGTCTCCAAAGGGCAGATCCTCGAGCGGGTCTGGCGGTACGACTTCAACGGAGACACGAGCATCGTGGACACCTATATCTCGTACCTGCGCCGCAAGGTCGATGACGAAGAGCCCAAACTCATCCACACCGTGCACGGCGTGGGCTACGTGATGCGGGCGCCGAAGCCGTGAAGCGACTGTCGCTGCGAGCCAGATTGCTCTTGCTGACGACGGCGCTGCTGCTCGCCGGCTTGAGTCTGATCAGCGCCTTCGTGTCGCACCAATTGGAGCGGTACCAGCTCGACCGGCTCGACAGTCAGCTGCGATCGTTCACCGAGATCATCGCGCAGGTGTCGCCCAACGGACCGGATCGGAGTCAGCCGGCGCGACCGCAGCTGATCGACCCGGCGCTGGACCTGATCGGCGCGCCGTACCTGGCCTATCTCGACTCGAACGGCGCGGTTGTCGGGACACTCCGCTCGTCGCGGGTTGCCGCGGACTCCTTCCCCAGCGACGCGGCGTTGCGCTCGATCCCCGCCGACACCACGGCCGTCGTCCTCCAGTCAGCCAACGAATCCGGCCGCTGGCGGGCAGTTGCACGCCCAGCCGTCGGCTGGAAGGGGACGGTCATCGCGGCGGCGCCACTCTCCGAGGCCGATGCGACGATCGCGCAATTGCGGACCAGCAGCCTGATCAGCGGTGCCGCGCTGCTCGTCCTGCTGACGCTGGTCGGATGGTGGGCGCTCGGGCGTGGACTGCGTCCGCTGCGGCGGATCGAGAACACGGCCGCTGCGATCGCCGACGGCGATCTCGCACAGCGAGTGCCAGGGCTGGCTGCGCCGCAGACGGAGATCGGCCATCTGGCGACCTCGTTGAACACGATGCTCGGGCAGCTGGAGCAGGCGTTCGCGGACCGGTCCTCCGCCGAGGCGCGGATGCGCGCGTTCCTGTCGGACGTGAGCCACGAGCTTCGTACGCCGCTTGTCGGGATCAAGGGATCGACCGAGCTCTACCGGATGGGCGGATCGGGCGCGGACGAAGCGATGGAGCGGATCGATCGAGAGGCGACGCGGCTGACGCGGCTGACCGAGGAGCTGTTGTTGCTGGCGCAGCTGGACGAGGCGCCGGAGGGCCAGGTCGACCCGGCGCCGATGGATCTGCGCACGCTGGCGAACGACGCCCGGCACGACGTACGGGCGTTGGATCCGTCGCGGCTCATCAGCCTGACTGGGGTCGACGGCGAGGATGCGCCTGGACCCGCCGCGGTGTTCGGTGACGAGGATCGGCTTCGGCAGGTGGTGAGCAACCTGGTGGGGAACGCGATCGCCCATACGCCGGCCGGGACAGCGGTGCGCGTCGGTGTGGGGACGGTCGACGGAGATGCCGTGCTGGAGATCGCGGACGACGGGCCGGGCATGACCGAGGAACAGGCCGCCCGGGTGTTCGACCGGTTCTATCGAGCTGACCGGTCCCGCAACCATTCGGCAGGCGCTGGGACCGGTCTCGGGCTCGCGATCGCCCGTTCGATCGCGCGGGCGCACGGCGGCGATCTCGTCGTACGGACGGCGTTGGGCAAAGGGTCGGCGTTCCGGCTGGTGTTACGGCAGGCGGACGTGGGACGGGTTGAGGTCGGCAACGCTCGAGACGCCGAGTAGCGCCATCGTGCGGCGTACCTCCTTGGTCAGGATCTCCGCAGCGCGGGCGACACCGCGCTGGCCGCCGGCCATCAGGCCGTACAGGTACGCGCGGCCGACCAGGCAGGCGTCGGCGCCGAGCGCGATCGAAGCGACGATGTCCGCGCCGGACATGATGCCGGTGTCCAGGTAGATCTCGGCGTCGCTGCCGATCGCCTTGCGTACGTCGGGGAGGATGCGCAGCGGTGTCGGCGCCCGGTCGAGCTGACGCCCGCCGTGGTTGGACAGCACGACCGCGTCCGCGCCGGCGTCGACCACACGGCGCGCATCCGCGACGGTCTGGATGCCCTTCACGATCAGCGGGCCGTCCCAGATCGAGCGGAGCCAGGTGAGGTCGTCGATCGTCATGGTCGGGTCGAAGAGCTTGTCGAGAAGCTCCGCGACCGTGCCGTCCCAGGTGGACAGCGAGGCGAACGTCAGCGGTCGAGTCGTCAGCAGGTTGGCCCACCAGGCCGGGTGCAACGACGCGTCCAGGACCGTCTTCGCAGTGAGCGATGGCGGGATCGTGAAACCGTTGCGTACGTCGCGAAGGCGAGCGCCCGCAACCGGTACGTCGACCGTCAGCATCAACGCCTCGTATCCCGCGGCGGCCGAGCGCTTCACGAGGTCCTCGCCGGCGTCGCGGTCCTTCCAGACGTACAGCTGGAACCACTTCCGCGCGTTCGGAGCGGCGGCCGCGACATCCTCGATCGAGGTGGTGCCCATCGTGGACAGCGCGTACGGGATACCGATCTGCTCGGCGACCTTCACGACCGCGCTCTCGCCCTCGTGGTTCATCATCCGGGTGAAGCCGGTCGGCGCGAACGCGAACGGCAGCTCGGAGCGGCCGCCGAGGATCGACGTACCGAGGTCGATCTCGGAGACGTTGCGCAGGATCGACGGCTGCAGCTCCATCTCCGCGAACAACTGGCGGGCGCGGCTCAGGCTGATCTCGGCCTCGGCGGCGCCGTCGGTGTAGTCGAAGACCGAGCGCGGCGTACGGCGTTTCGCGATCCTGCGCAGGTCCGCGATCGTCAGCGCCTTGTCCAGCCGCCGCTCAGTGGCGTTCACCGTGATCGGCTTCGGCCGCAGCAGCGGCTTCAGCTCGGACCATTTGGGCATCTGGCGATCGGTCATCACAACTCCTGGGTCAATCTGTGGTCGGACCACACCCTACCCTGTGGTCCGACCACACCGGTAGGCTCGTCCATATGAAGAACTACGAGCTGGTCCTGCACCGGGTGGAGGCCGATCTGGCCGCGGGGCGGCTGCGGATCGGCGGGCGGTTGCCCGGGGAGCGGACGCTGGCCGAGCAGCTCGGGATCAGCCGGCCGTCGGTGCGCGAAGCGGTCCGGGTGCTCGAGGCGATGGGAGTCGTGCGGACGGCGACCGGGTCCGGACCGGAGGCGGGTGCGGTGATTGTGGCGGAGCCGGTGTCGCCGCTGACCGCCGTACTGCGGTTGCATCTGGCAACGAATCACCTGCCGATGGGGGACGTCGTACAGACGCGTCTGCTGCTCGAGTCCTGGTCGGCACGGGAGGCTGCGGAGCGTGAGTTGGGGGCAGACGAGCTGAAGGCGGCAGAGGAACTGCTGGATCGGATGGACGACATCGGGTTGTCGCCGGAGGAGTTCCATCTGCTCGATGCGGAGTTCCACGTCGCGCTGTCGGGGTTGGCCGGGAATGTGTTGATCGCGGCGGTGATGACCTCGCTGCGGTCGGCGATACACGGGTACGTGCTGGCTGCCGTACCTAATCTGCCCGACTGGGAAGCGGTGGCGGTCGGGTTGCGGGCCGAGCATCGCGAGATCCTGGCCGCGGTCCGGGGTGGCGAGCCGGAGCGCGCGGCCTCGTTGGTGACCGCGCATATCCGGGGGTTCTATCAGACCGCGCAGTTAGGTCCTGGCTGGTGATCCAGCGCCGTAGCGAGGAGGTGCTCGGTGCGGTGCATCGGCGCGCGGGGGCGAAGGGGTCGATGCGGAGCATCGTTCCCTTCGCACCCGTGCGGCGAGGTGCCGTGCCGAGTGCCCCGCAGTAGGCGCTGGATCACCAGGCAGGACCTAACACCGTTCGGTGGCGGAGAGGGAGGTACGGCGCAGGCCGAGGATCACAATCGCACCGACGATCAGGTGGAGTGAGGCCAGGCCGAGCTTGGCGCCGAGGCCGATGCCGTTGGTGAGCGGACTGCCGAGGGACAGGACGCACACGATGGTCGCGATGACGGTCCAGGTATCGCGGGCGCGCGGGCTGCGGCGTTCGAGGATGGCCAGGAGGCCCCAGCCGGCGAAGGCGACGACGACGGTGGCTGCCAGAACGGCCGCGGCGCCGATGTGCTGGATGCCGCCCTGACGTGCGGTCAGGGCGAGACCGGCCAGCGGCGCGAGGATTGCCCAATCAGCAAGAGCCGCAGCTGCAGCCACCGCGACCACGACGAGCCGGCTACGCCCGGGAACGCGCCGCGAATCCGTGGCCGGAGTGGGGTCGGAGATCTTGATGGGAGTTGGCATTGTGGGCTCCTTCGGCGAAGTTGGTGGGACCACAATGCGGGACTCGGGGCGAGGGCGGCATCGGTCGGCTGGCCGGGGTGGGTTCGACTTTGGTCGGTGGTGGAGACGGCGGCGGGCCGCTTAGTCTCGGCGGCATGGAACAGTCGTGTGCCCGGCGGAAAGCGCCTTGGTGGGTGAACGCCGTGGCGGTCGGATTGATCGGCGTGCTCGTCGCGATGACGATCGTCGGCCGGGCGTCCGATCCCGAGCACCGGAAGTTCTTGGTGCTCGACATCGCGGTCGGCGTCGTGTCGGTCGCGCTGGTCCCGATCATGTTTCGCCGCCCGGTGCCGGGCGCGATCGCACTGGCCGCGCTGGCCGCCCTCTCCCCCGCCGCCACTCCGCCATCCACCGTCGGCACCCTGAACGTCGCCCTCACGCGCCGGTTCCGCACCGCCGCTCTCGTCGCACTCGCCGGCACCGTCGGCCACTTGATCCAGGGCCTCTGGCAACCGATCCACGGGCTGCCGTTCCTCTGGTTCGCGATCCTGGACGTCGTCGTCCACGCCGCCCTGCTTGGCTGGGGTCAAGGTACGCAGGCGCGCCACCAACTGCTGGAGTCGCTACGCGAGCGCGCCGACCGGGCCGAGGCCGAGCAGGGCCGCCGGGTCGCCGAAGCGCGCACCCTCGAACGCACCAAGATGGCCCGCGAGATGCACGACGTACTCGCGCATCGCCTGTCCCTGCTCGCGACGTACGCCGGCGCGCTCGAGTACCGCCCCGACTCGTCACCCGAGCGCCTCGCGAAGGCGGCCGGCGTGATCCGCACCGGCGTACATCAGGCGCTCGACGAGCTGCGCGAAGTCATCAACGTCCTGCGCGACGAGGATGTCTACGAAGGCCGGCCGCAACCCACCTTCGACGACGTCCGCGCGCTGGTGGACGAATCCCGAGAGGCAGGTACGACGGTCGCGTACGAGGACCATGTCACGGATCCCACCTCATTGCCCCCGGCAACAGGACGTACGGCGTACCGGATCGTGCAGGAGGGACTGACCAACGCGCGCAAGCACGCCGCCGGGCGACCCGTGACGGTCACGGTGGACGGGCGGCCGGGCGACGGCTTGCGGATCGAGCTGACCAACCCGGCGTCGAACGGGATCACGGTGACACCCGGAAGCGGGACCGGCCTGGTCGGACTGACCGAGCGCGTGCAACTGGCCGGCGGGACACTGGACCACGGGCAGGTGCCCGGTGGCGGGTTCCGGCTCGAGGCCTCGCTACCGTGGCCCGCATGAGCGAGCAACCGACGATTCGTGTGCTGGTGGTGGACGACGACGCGTTGGTCCGAGCCAGCCTGGAGATGATGCTCGACGGGACGAACGGGATCTCGGTGGTCGGTCAGGCCGCCGACGGTGACGAAGTACCGGCCGCCGTCGACGCGCACTTCCCCGACATCGTGCTGATGGACCTGCGGATGCCCCGGGTGGACGGCATCGTCGCGACCCGGCGGCTGCGGGCGCGGACGAATCCGCCCGAGGTCGTCGTACTCACGACCTTCGACACCGACGAGAACGTGCTGCACGCGCTCCGCGCCGGGGCGAGCGGGTTCCTGCTCAAGGACACCCCGCCGGCCCAGATCGTCGAGGCCGTACGACGGGTCGCGGCCGGCGATCCCATCCTGTCGCCGGCGATCACCCGCCGCCTGATGGACCGCGCCGCCACGCAGGCCGACGCCCACACGATCGCGCAGGACAAACTCCAGCGGCTGTCACCCCGCGAGTACGACGTGATGCTTGCGGTCGCGCAGGGTAAGGCGAACGCGCAGATCGGCACTGAGTTGTTCATGAGCCTCGCGACGGTCAAGGCGCACATCTCCCACATCCTGACCAAGCTGGAGCTCGGCAACCGCACCCAGATCGCCCTCCTCGCCCATGACGCCGGGCTCGCATAAGCTCCAGCGCATGATCAGGGTGTTGCTGGCGGACGATCAGGCGTTGGTGCGGGCCGGGTTCCGGTCGTTGCTGAACGCCGAGGACGACATCACGGTGGTCGGCGAGGTGGCCGACGGCGCGGAGGCGGTCTCGGTCGCGCGCGCCGAGAAGCCCGACGTCGTGCTGATGGACATCCGGATGCCTGGCACTGACGGTCTCGAGGCGACGCGGCAGATCGGCGCGGACCCCGAGCTGGCCGACGTACATGTGGTGATCCTGACGACGTTCGACCTCGACGAGTACGTGTTCGAGGCGTTGCGGGTCGGGGCGAGCGGGTTCCTGGTGAAGGACACCGAGCCGGTCGAGCTGCTGCAGGCCGTCCGGGTGGTCGCTCGCGGCGACGCGCTCCTCTCCCCCGGCGTCACGCGGCGGCTCGTGGCCGAGTTCGCGTCACGCAGCCGGCAACCGCACGCGAGCAAGGAACTCGACGTACTCACGGAACGCGAGAAGGAGATCGTCGCGCTGGTCGGCGAAGGCTTGTCGAACGACGAGATCGCCGAGCGGCTCGTGCTCAGTCCGGCAACCGCGAAGACGCACGTCAGCCGGGCGATGATCAAGCTCGGCGTCCGTGACCGCGCGCAACTGGTCGTCGTCGCGTACCAGACCGGGCTGGTCCGTCCCGGCTGGCTGGGTTGACCTTCCAGCTACTCGAAGCCCGAGGCTGCTCGCATGATGCACCTCGAAGAGATCACGGCCGCCGTCTCGCTGGGTCACGCCGGTGACCGCTCGGCCGCCCGTACGCAACTGACCGCGCTCTGGGACGCGACCGCCGACCGGCAGACGCGCTGCGCGATCGCGCACTACCTGGCCGACGTCCAGGACGAAACCGCGGACGAGTTGATGTGGGATCTGCGGGCGCTGGAGGTGGTCGAGGACCAGCAGTGGCTGCCGTCTCTGCACCTCAACCTGGCCGACGACTACCGCCGGCTCGCGCAGCCCGCGTTGGCGCACGAGCACCTGACGGTCGCGCGGGAGCATCTCTCTCGCCTACCTGAGGACGGCTACGGTCAGCTGATCCGGAGCGGGGTCGAGCACGTCGCGGACGCACTCGCGGCGGGCAGCGTGCAACGGTTGGAGACCAGTCCGAGCACCTGAGTACTCCGTTCGGGGTAGGTGCGGTCACTCCCCCGAGGCGACGCGGTACGGCGGGGTCGACCGCCAGGCTCTAGGTATGGATGCGCTAGTTGAGATCAGTGGACTGACGAAGAGATACGGCGACACCCTTGCGGTCGATGGTGTCGATCTGACAGTGCTGCCGGGCGAGGTCTACGGATTCCTCGGACCGAACGGCGCAGGCAAGACAACCACGCTCCGGATCCTCACCGGGCTGATCGCGCCGACGAGCGGCGACGTACGCGTGCTGGGCGGGAAGCCCGGGCAGGCCGACGTACTGGGACGGACCGGGTCGATGATCGAGTCGCCGGCGTTCTACCCGTACCTGTCGGGCTTGGACAATCTGCGGCTGCTGGCCGAGTACGCCGGGGTGTCGCGCCGGCGGATCGACGAAGTACTCGAGCTCGTCGACCTGGCCGATCGCGCCAAGGACCGGTTCTCGACGTACTCCCTGGGGATGAAGCAGCGGCTCGGGGTCGCGGCCGCGCTGTTGAAGGATCCGGAGCTGGTGATCCTCGACGAGCCGACCAACGGGCTCGACCCGGCCGGTATGCGCGACATGCGCCGGCTCATCCGCGAACTCGGCACCGGCGGCCGCACCGTGGTGCTGTCCAGCCATCTACTCGGCGAGGTGCAGCAGATCTGCGACCGGGTCGGGATCATCAACTCCGGCCGGATGGTTGCCGAGCACAACGTCGAGGAACTGCGCGGCGAACAGGAACTGGTCGTCCGCGCCGACCCGAAGGATCAGGCGCAAGCGATCCTGACCCGCTTCGGCAACGTGCACCAGTACGACGACACGCTGCGGGTGACTGTTGACCCGGCGCGGGCGGCCGAGGTGAACAGCGTGCTGGTCGGCGCCGGGATCGCCGTGTCCGAACTGCACATGACCGAGCGAGCGCTCGAGGACATCTTCTTCGAGCTCACCACCGAGGAGAAGGCTGATGTTGGGTAGCTACCGAGCGGAGATGCTCAAACTCCGCAAACGATCCGCGGTCTGGGTGCTGTTCGGCGCCGGGCTCGTGCTGAGCCTGATCTTCGGGTATCTGCTGCCGTACCTGAGCTACACGACCGGCGACGAGAACCCGTCGACCGGCGGCGTGCCACGTGCGGAAGTCCTCCGCGGGATGCTTCCCGAACGCGTTATCGACAACACCATCGGCGGCTATCCGATCTTCGCCGGCGCTCTGGCACTTGTCCTGGGCGCGATCGTGATCGGCGGCGAGTACACCTGGGGAACGCTGAAAACCATCCTCACCCAACGCCCACGCCGCGGCACAATCCTCGGCGCACAGTTCCTTGCCCTGGGCACCATGATCGCGTTGTGGGTGCTCGGCATCTTCGTCGCCTGCGCGTTGTGCAGTATCGGCATCGCCGCCGCCGAAAGCGGTTCCATGACCTGGCCGAACATCGGCACGCTGCTGCAGGGTCTCGCCGGCGGCTGGCTGGTCCTCATGACCTGGTGCCTGGCCGGCGCAGTCCTAGCCGTTGCCTTCCGCAACGTAGCCCTACCGATCGGCCTAGGCGTCGTCTGGATCCTAGGTATCGAGACACTCCTGGCCGGGGTCGTCAGCAGTCTCCTCCCAGGCCTGAAATGGCTAACCAACACCCTCCCTGGCACCAACGCCGGCTCCCTGGTCTTCAGCGTCACCGGCATGGCGTCATCCGACGCCCCACCCGGAGTACGAGACGCGGTAGGCGGCAGCCGAGCCCTCCTAACCCTCTTCGCGTACTGCGCCGTCTTCGCCGCCCTATCCCTCTGGACCACCCGCCGCCGAGACATCACCTAACCCCGGTGGGACGCTCCACCCACCCGAGCGTCCCACCGCGCATTCCACCCACCTCCGCCGCCACCTCACGAACCTCCACCGCGCCAGGTGCGCTTGCCCACAGCAACAGCTCACGCACCACCTAAGGCGGCCAACAGAACAGCCGGTGACCACTCCACAACCCACAGCCGAACACGCGGCTCCCCCACGCACGTCCTCCGGCTGGCGACTCCGCCGCCTTCCCCGCCACCTCACGGACCTTCAGCGCCCGACGCGCTCACCCAGGGAGAGCTCGCGCCCCGCCGAAGGCGGCCGACAGACAGCCGCCGCGAAGCGGCGACCGCTCCCCAACCCACACCAGAACGCGCAGGCCCCACCGGCCGGCGACTCTGCCGCATTGCCCCGCCACCTCACGGACCTCCACCGCGCCGGAGCGCTCGCCCAGGGAACAGCCGCGCGCCGCCGAAGGCGGCCAACAGAACAGCCGCCGCGAAGCGGTGACCGCTCCCAACCCACACCAGAACAGGCGGGCTCCCCCCACGCACGTCCTCGGCTGGCGGCTCCGCCGCATTCCCCGCCACGTCACGGACCTTCACCGCGCCGGGTGCGCTTGCCCACAGCAACAGCTCACGCCCGCCGAAGGCGGCAACAAACAGCCGCCGCGAAGCGGTGTCCTTTGACGGCTTCCTACCTAGCTTTTGAGGGTGGCGTGGACCAGGGCTAGTTCGCAGAACATGGCATTGGCCCAGGAGAACCAGTCTCGGGTGAATTGGGTGGGGTCGTCTACGTCGAAGCCCTCGTGCATCTGGCCGGTGCCACCCGTCGTGTCGCGGAGTAGCTCCAGGAGACGCTGGCGTTCCTCGGGCGATGTGCTCGAGATGCCCTGGACCGCAAGGGCAATGTGCCAGATGTACCGCGGCGGCGTATGCGGGCTGCCGATCCCCGCCGCGCAAACACCGCTGTAGTAGTACGGGTTCTCCGGGCTCAACAACAGCTTCCGCGTCGCAAGGTACGTCGGATCGTCGGCCGCGGCGTACCCGGTCAGCGGGATCGACAACAGGCTAGGCATGTTCGCGTCGTCCATCAGCAACGACTCCCCCAAGCCGTCGACCTCATACGCGTACACCTGCCCGTGCACCTCATGCTCAACGACGCCGTACGAAGAGATCCCCTCGTCGATGTCCGCCTTCAGCGCCTTCGCCCGGTCGGCCAGCTCCGGGTCCCGCAGTACCTCGGTGGCGATCTCCTCCAGATACCCGAGCACGACCGAAGCGAACATGTTGCCCGGCACGTTGAAGCCCAGCTCGGTCGCATCATCGCTCGGCCGGAAGGCGCTCCACGACATCCCGGTCGGCCGCGTCAGCCGCCCGCGCCCCTCGCGCACCAGCGTGTCCGACGGCCGGTCGTCGAGCCGCTGGAACCGGTACGGCGACCTCGCCTCGTGATCCTGCTCGACGGTCCACAACTCGACGATCGCCTCCGCCGCCGCACGGAACCGCTCGTCGATCACATCCGCCCGACCGGTGATCCGCCACAGCCGGTACGCCAGCTCGAGCGGGAAGCACAGCGAGTCGATCTCGTACTTACGCTCCCACACCCACGGCGACATCTCGGTCTCGTCGGTGACATGCCCCCAGCCATTCGCCTCCTTGTTGAAAGCGTTCGCATACGGGTCCAGTACGACGTACTCGAGCTGCCGGTGCAGTACGCCGATCAGCGTGTCCTGCAGGCCCCGATCGTCCTTGCACAGCAGCAGGTACGGACGCATCTGTGCCGCGGAGTCGCGCAGCCACATCGCCGGGATGTCGCCGGTGAGCACGAACGTCGTCCCGTCCGGCAACTGCTCGGCGACCGCGGGCAGGTTGCCGGCCATCGAGCGCCGGAACATCTCCGCGATCACCTCGTCGCCGGTGGCCTGCTCAACGGCAGCAACGGCTCGGGCGAGGACCTCGGGGTCGATCATCAACAAATCACCTTTCAGCGACAACTGAACTGCTCTGCAACGACAAGGAAGGGTTCGGAGAGAACGTCTGATCGAGGACCAGGCAGGCGGCGCCGATCGCGCCGACGTCGGTGCCGAGCGCAGTACCGGCGACCTCTAACGGATGTACTGCGCGCACCAGGAACCGGCCTTCGAGCGCATCGCGCACCGCATCGCCGAGCACCGGCGCAAGGTGTTCCCAGTGCGGACCACCGAAGACAACCCGCTCCAGATCAAGCAGATTGGCGACGTCCTCGACGACCTTCGCGATCCGCCCGGCCAGCGCGACGATGATCTCCCGAGCAACACCAGGACCGTCCGCAGCCAACGCACTCAGCTGAGCGAACGCCGCATCCACCGCCGGCCGATCCTCGACATCGATGCCTTGGGCAAGTACGCCGGCCTCGACCGCCTGCTGCACGAGGTACCGCGGCTGACTGGTCTCACCCACACACCCGCGCCGCCCGCAGTAGCAGACCGGACCGTCGGGATCGACGATCACATGACCGATCTCGCCGACATTGCTGGACGAGCCGCGGACGATCTCGTCACCGATCACCAGCCCCGCGCCGACACCGGTCCCGAGGTAGAAGAACAAGAAACTGCCGCCCTGCCCAGCCCACTTCTCCGCCGACGCAGCCGCGGTCACGTCCTTGTCCAGCAGGATCGGCAGACCGGTCCGCTCCCGCAGCTCGTCGCGCAACGGGACCAGATGCCAGGCCGAGAGGTTCGGCGGATCGACGACCACACCGCGCTCGACATCGATCGGACCGGGGGCCGCGATACCAACGCCGGTGACCCGATCGCGCACAGCACCGGACTCGGCGATCACGTCCTCGATCGTCTTCGCGATGCCGTCGATGAGTACACCGGGATCGTCGGCGTCCTGATCGACGGGCCGCCGCGCGACCACCTCGCCGGTGAGATCAAGCAGTACGACGGTGACCACGGACGGATCGAGATGCACACCGACGGCGTACTGACCGGTGGGCTCGAGCTCGAGCAACGTCCGCGGTTTGCCCAGGCCCGCGCCGCGCAGCCGGCCCGCCTCCCGCACGAGTCCGGCGTCGAGAAGACGGCGGGCGATGTTGGAGATGGCCTGGCCGGACAGCCCGGTGGCTTCGGCGAGCTCGACGCGGCTGAGTTGCTCGCTGCGGCGGATCGCATCGAGCACGACGGCATCGTTGAAGCCGCCGACCCGATCGAGATTCGTACCCCGCCGTACGCTCACAAGGCCCCCAGGTCAGTTGGCGGTCGGGTCCGCACCCCACGGACGAGACCAGTCGTAGTGGATGGCCTCGTCACCCGCCTGCCAGGCGTTGGGCGTGGTGTTGACCAGCCAATCGGTCGGCTCGATCCCCGCCGCCGCACCACCACTGAGCGCCAAATGTATACCGTTCCGCAACGCCTGGTCGGACCGCTCGGTCCGGGCTGCTGGATCGATCGACAAGAACAGCGCCGTACCGGATCGCGCGACCAGGTCGAGGAAGCGCTCGTTGAGCTCCCAGGGCGTCTGCGGCGTGCACGGAACGCAGTCCGCGTCGACGGTGAAGAACCGGTTGTGCTGCGGGAGCCGGAACGCGAGCGTGTTGATCCCCATCTTCCGGGTCCGCTCCCAGTCCCGCCCGGACGTGTCGTCACCGGTCCGCTGTACGTCGACGAGCCCGGCGGCGAGGTGGCCGACCGTGTTGCACCCGATCAGTACGACGCCCTCCGCCGCGGCCCGGATCTCGCGGTAGAACGCGAGGATGATCTCGGCCGTCGTTCGCGAGGTGTCGTGGAGTTGCCAGCCGCCGCGGGTCAGCCGCGAGCCCATCGCCGGGCCGAACGCGCCGAAGACGTCGTACGTGCTGAAGTCGTGCTTCACGAGTTCGAAGCCCCAGGACCGGAACCGCTCGAGGTCGGCCCGCACGCCGTCCAAGACCTCGGGGTACGACGGATCGAGCGCGCGACCGGGCTTGTCGTGCGGTCCCTTCGACGCGAACGAGCCGGGCTCGCGGACCAGGAGCGGGCGGAACCACAGGCCCGGGCGCGCGCCGATCGCCTTGATCGCGGCCGCCGTACCCGCCATGTCGTCGAAGACACCCGGCGTACCGCGGTCCCAGGGCCCGCCGGAGCAGACGCCGCCCGGGTACCAGCCGTCGTCGACGACACTGAACGGCTTGACCGGGTGGCCGTCAGCGAGTTCGACGATCGTGGTCGCGTCCTGGAGGACGGCCTTCTCGTCGAAGTTCTCGCCGTACGCGTAGTACCAGTTGTTAGCCCCGACCACCGGCGCGGGCTCAGGTCGCGCCGGTAGTCGGGTGCTCATGGTGGCGACCGCTGCGTTCAGGGTCTGCCAAGGTGTGCCGCTGTCCTTGAATAGTCGCACGGTCGCCGCAGTCAGCGTCCGGCCCCTCAAGTGTGCCGGACCGCCGCCGTTGCGCAGGTCAAGCCAGAGCGTGAAGCCGTCCGCGTCGACCGTCCAGGAGCAGAACGCGCTCGGCTGCACGTCGACGCCCGCACCGGTCGTGCTGCCGGTCTGCGGGTCGTGCACGAGGAAGTACCACGGCAGCAGCCGCTCGGGTTGGACGTGCCGCCACTGCAGGTCGCCGTACGAACGCTCCCAGGCGTCACCGAGGATCAGCGCATCCGCCGGGAGCTTCGAGGTCCAACGGAGCGCGACGCGGGAGATCGTCGTCGCGGTGACCTCGACGGTCCCGTCGTTCCAGCTGACCTCGGAGCCGGCCGCGGACCAGGTCGAGCCCGATCTGACCGCAGTGGTCAACCCGTCCGAGAGATCCGCCTGGACGAAAACAGCAGTCGGTTCTCTCACCTGGCTCCTTCGGGGCGGATTACTTTCCCCACAGACTTTAGTTAGTGCTTCTGACGCCGGTCAAGGCGGCTACCGCGGCGACGAGACGGTCGACGTCCGACTGGTCCGTGTACGGCGCGAGGCCCGCGCGGACCGCCCCGGCCGGACCGAGGCCGAGGACGCGAGCAGGCTCGTACGCGTAGAACGAGCCTGCCGGAGCGTTGACGCCCGCCTTCGCAAGATGCTCGGCGACGGCTGCCGGGCTGCGCCCCTCGAGGTTGAAGAGCAGGGTCGGCGTCCGGTTGGCCGCATGACCGTAGAGCGTGACGCCGGGGATCGCGGCGAGGCGGGACTCGAGGTCGTCGCGGAGGTTGTCCTCGTGCTCCTCGACCAGCTCGAGTGAGCTGACGAGCCGCTCGCGACGGGTGGCCCCGGTGCCACCGAGGCCGGCCAGGAAGTTGACGGCAGCGGTCGTGCCGGCCAGCAGTTCGTACGGCAGCGTGCCGAACTCGAAGCGCTCCGGTACGACGTTCGACGACGGCATGAGCTTGTCGGGCTTCAACGTCTCCAGCAGCTCCGGCGATGCGGTCAGCGTGCCGAGGTGAGGCCCGAAGAACTTGTACGGCGAGCACGCGTAGAAGTCGACGTACGCGGCGTCGACCGGCACGTGCGCGGTGAGGTGTACGCCGTCGACGTAGATCAGCGCACCGGCCTCGTGGACCTGGTCGGCCATGCGTCGCGTGTCGGGCCGCGTGCCCAGGAGGTTCGATGCGCCGGTGACCGCGACCAGGCGGGTGCGGTCGGTGAGGAGTGGTGCGACGTCGTCGAGCTCGGAGGTCTCGGGATCGAACCCGAGCCATTTGATGGTCGCGCCGGCGGCCTCGGCGGCCTGCACCCAGGGGCGGACGTTCGCGTCGTGGTCGAGACGCGTGACGATCACCTCATCGCCCTCGGACCAGTTCTTGGCGAGCGTGCGCGAGAAGTCGTATGTCAGCTGGGTCATGCTGCGACCGAAGACGATGCCCTGCGCGGTCGTCCCGAGCAGGTCGGCCATCGCCTCCCGGGCGCCGACGACGATCTCGTCGGCGCGGCGCTCGGCAGCCGTCAGCTGACCTCGGTTCGCGAGCGCCGAGACCATCGTCCTCGCCACCGCGTCGGCGACGGCCTGGGGCGTCTGCGAGCCGCCCGGGCCGTCGAAATGCGCCGCTCCCTCGTCGAGCGCGGGGAACTGCTTCCGGACCGCCACCACCTCGAAGGCACTCATGAGCGTCATCCTCTCTCGCCCCTGACACTCGCCGCTATGTGCTGTCCATTACTGACCGCCAGCTGCCCGAATACGGATAAATATCTCCGGAATGTCGGTGCCGTAGTGCAGGATGTCAGGAGTGAGTACCGTTACGACTCCTGACAAGGCTCCGGTGCGGGCCTGGCTCCCGGTGATGCTGGCCCTGGCCGCGATCTGGGGCTGCAGCTTCCTGTTCATCTCGGTCGGCGTGCGGGAGCTGCCGCCGCTCTACCTCGCGCTCGGGCGGGTGATCGCGGGGTCCGTCGTACTGCTCGCGATCCTGGCCGTGAAGCGCGAGTCGCTGCCGCGCGATCCGCGGCTGTGGGCGCACTCGTTCGTCGCCGGTGCGATCGGCTCGGCGATCCCGTGGACGCTGTTCGGGTACGGCGAGGAGCGCATCCCGTCCTTGCTGGCCGGCATCTGGAACGGGATCACCCCGTTGATCGTGCTGCCGATCGCGGTGCTGATCTTCCGGACCGAGGTGTTCTCGGTGCAGCGCGGTGTCGGCCTGCTGATCGGGTTCACCGGGATGCTGGTCGTCCTCGGCGCGTGGCGGGTGGACAGCGGAGCCGACCTGGTCGGGCAGGGGCTGTGCATGCTCGCGGCGGTCTTCTACGGACTCGCGATCCCTTACCAGAAGAAGTTCCTGGCCGGGACGACGTTGTCCGGCACCTCACTGTCGGCGGCCTTGTTGCTGTGCGCAACTGTTCAGCTGGCGATCGTCGCGCCGATCGTGACCCGGCAGGCACCGCCAGCGCCGTGGTCGTTGTCGATCGAGGTCGTGCTCAGTGTGATGGCGCTCGGTGCGCTCGGCAGCGGGCTCGCCTTCGTACTCAACATGCGCAACATCCGGCTGATCGGCGCGAGCCGCTCGTCGATGGTCACGTACCTGATGCCGGTCTTCTCGATCCTGGTCGGCGTGATCGTCCTGCACGAGCACATCACCTGGTACCAGCCGGTCGGCGGCCTAGTCGTCCTGCTCGGCGTGGCCGTCTCCCAGGGCCTGCTCACTGTGCGCCGCAAGCCGGTCGTCACCGCCGAAGCACCGGCGACGACCTGACCCCTCGGACCTCCGCCACTGACTAACCCTCGGCGAGGCGCTGTCTGAGCCCACCGCTGAGCGTGAGGCGCGTGAGTGGCGCGCAGTTGGTCAGTGCTGGAGGTCCGCGCCGTCGCCCAGCCTCAGGCGCGGCGGAGGTTGGGGATGGCGGCGACTGCCACGGCCACAAGGGCGAGGAGGGTGCCGGCCACGACCGGGGTTGTGATCGGCTTGTCCGCGACGGGGACGAAGATGTCGATGAACAGGCTCGCGATGAGTTGGCCGGCGATCGTGCCGAGGCCGAGGACGAAGACGCCGACGACCCGGACCACTGCGGCCGCGGCGCTGATGAAGATCACGCCGCACGCGCCACCGAAGTACAGCCAGGGCTCGCTCGGGAGGTGCCGCGGTGCGCCGCGGAGTGCGAGGTCGACCAGGAAGACGACCAGGAGAGCTGTGAAGCCGACCAGGAAGTTGACCACCCCGGCCGCGACAGCGCCGTACGCATCGGTGGAAGCGGTCCGCGCGACCCGGCCGTTGATGGCCTGCTGTACGGCGGTGCCGACGCCGCCGAGCGCGGGCAGTACTGCGAGCAACAGGCCGTCGGGGTGACTCAGCTGGTCCGATACCGCCAGGCCGACCGCGACCAGAGCGACCATCGCGCCGACGATCCGCATCGTGGTGAGCGGCTGCGGTCCGGCCGGTCCGAAGCCGAGCCGGTCGACGACGAGGCTGCTGATCGCCTGCCCTGCCACGCCGGCCACCAGGAAGACCGCGACGCCGATGATGGAAACGGTGATCGACTGCGTCGCGACGAGGAACGCGCCCGCGAGCCCGCCGAGGCATTGCCACCAGCGCAGACCGCCGTACCCGCGCATCGGCGTACGGATCGTGCGCCAGACGTTGCCGAGCCCGCGACGCACCGGCGGCACCACGGCGGTCGCGACCAGCAAGATCAGCAGGCCGGTACCGAACGAGATCAGCGCCGCCGGGATCCCGTCGCCGAGGATGCCGCCGAGTTCGCCGTTCAACCGCGACTGAACCGCGACGAGCATGCCGATCCCGAACGCCGAGACGAGGCCGACGAGGTGGTGCTGCCGGGTCGAGACGGCGGGAGGCGTGGCGGTTGTTGTCACCTCACCATCATGACCGTCCGGCCAATAGCGCCTGACAGCAGGTCCGCATCATGACCGGCGGATCAGCGCCAAGTACATCGCGTCGGTGCCCTGCAGATGCGGCCACAGCTGGACATCCGGTCCGTCGCCCAGATCCGGTACGCCGGGGAACAGCGCCCGTGCATCCTCGAGGGACGCGTCGTCGCGGCGACCCAGGACGGCGTCGACCACCGCACGCGTCTCGTCGGGATGCGGCGAGCAGGTCACGTACGCGACCACGCCGCCCGGCCGGACCGACGTGATCGCGGAGTCGAGCAGCGCCTCCTGGAGCGGACGCAGCTGGACGACGTCTTCCGGCGTACGGCGCCAGCGGGCTTCGGGGCGACGCCTGAGCGCGCCGAGCCCGCTGCAGGGGACGTCGGCCAGCACGCGGTCGAAGGACCCAGCCAGCCAGGTCGGCTTGGTCCCGTCCCCCACGAGCACCTTGTGATTGCCGGGAATCGCGCGCAGGTTGGAGCGGACCAGCTCGGCCCGGTGCTTGAGCGGTTCAACCGCGGTCAGCTGACCATCCTGCATGAGCGACGCGAGCAGGGCCGACTTCCCACCCGGTCCCGCGCACAGGTCGAGCCAGTTGGTGTCCTCCCCGTCAACCTTCGCCGAAGCCAACGCGATCGCGACCAGCTGCGACCCTTCGTCCTGCACGCCGGCCCTGCCACTGGCAACCGCGTCGATTCGCCCCGGATCACCGCCACCCTCCAGCACAGCGCCGTATGGCGACCATCGCGCGGGAGTCGCCCCGGCAGCCACCAACTCGTCAAGCTCGGCCAGCCCAGGCCGGGCCACCAGCGTCACCCGCGGAGGCTCGTTGTCCGACACAAGCAGGCGCTCGAGCTCGATCTCGGCATCACCCTGCGGGGCGGCTCCCGGCCCATCGGTCAGAGCTCGGTCGAAAGCTTCGATCACCCAGCGCGGGTGCGCTTCGGCGATCGCCAGGAAGCCGAGGCGGTCCTCGCCCGGGGACGGGGCGACTGTGTCGATCCACTGATCGAGCGTACGTTGGCTGATCTTCCGCAGTACGGCGTTGACCAGGCCGGTGCGTTTCTGGCCGAGTTCAGAGCGGGTCAGCGTGACCATCTCGTTGACCGCGGCGTACGAGTCGACGCGCATGTTGAGGAGCTGGTGCGTGCCGAGACGGAGCAGGTCGAGGAGCTCGGGGTCGAGGTCCGCCAGTGGGCGGGAGACGCTGCGCGCGAGGCATGCGTCGTACGTGCCCTGCCAGCGCAGCGTTCCGTGGACGAGCTCGGTGCAGAACGCGGCGTCGCGACCGGACAGGCGTGCATCGCGGAGTGCCTTGTTGAGGGCGAGGTTGGCGTACGCGCCCTCGGCGGTCACCTGCCGGATGACCTGGAACGCGACCCGCCGTACCCGATCCGGCTGGACCTGCGGCGCACGATTGCGAGGAGACCGATCACTCACGCGGACGGACCCAACCGATCGTCACCAGTCAGGCGAATCCCACGCGCCCAGTCGGCGGCGGCCATCGGCTTCTTGCCCTGCGGCTGGACCGTGACCAGCTCGACCGCGCGGCTGCCGGTGCCGACCGTCACGCTCGACTTCGTGGCCTGCAGCTCGCCGGGCTTCAGCTCGTCGTCGGTCAACCGCACGGCGAGCACCTTCAGCCGCTCGCCCCGGAACGTCGTCCACGCCCCCGGCGCCGGGTTGCACCCGCGCACCAGCCGATCCACCCGCTGCGCCGGCGCGTTCAGATCCAGCTCGGCGTCCTCGACCGTGAGCTTCGGCGCGAGCGTCACGCCGTCGGCCGGCTGCTCCCGAGCCTCGAGTACGCCGGCCTCGATGCCGTCCAGCGTGTCGACCAACAGCTTCGACCCCGACACAGCCAGCCGGTGCAACAGATCACCCGAGGTGTCCGAAGCGCCGATCGGCTCGGTCAATACGCCGTACACCGGTCCCGCGTCGAGCGCCTTCACAATCCGGAACGTGCTCGCGCCGGTAACGTCGTCGCCCGCGATGATCGAGTGCTGCACCGGCGCGGCTCCACGCCACGCGGGCAGCACCGAGAAGTGCAGGTTGATCCAGCCGTGCTGCGGGATGTCGAGCGCGGCCTGCGGCAGCAGACCGCCGTACGCGACGACCGGGCAGCAGTCCGGCGCGATCTCCCGCATCCGGGCCAGGAAGTCCGGGTCGCTCGGCTTGACCGGCTTCAGGATCTCGATCCCGCCGAGCTCCTCGGCGTACTGCGCGACCGGCGAGGCGACGAGCTTCCGCCCGCGGCCGGCCGGCGCATCCGGGCGGGTGACGACGCCGACAAGTTCGTGGCGGCTGGCAACGATCGCCTCGAGTGCGGTGACGGCAGGTTCCGGCGTACCGGCGAAGACGACTCTCACAGACCGAATCCGTTCGTGGGGTGGGGTGAGACCTTGAGCTGGGGCGGGCCGCTCAGGCCGGACCAGTCGGATTCGCGGATTGCCTTCATCGCGAGCTTGCGGGTCTCTCGGTCGAGCCGGTCGACGAACAGGATGCCGTCCAGGTGGTCGGTCTCGTGCTGGATGCAGCGGGCGAGCAGCTCCGAGCCCTCGATCACCACCGGGTCGCCGTACATGTTGAAGCCCTTGGCGATCACGGACTGGGCGCGGCGGCAGTCGAAGGTCAGACCGGGGATCGACAGGCAGCCCTCGGGGCCGAACTGCTCGTCGGTCGAGAGCGACAGTTCAGGGTTGATCAGGTGCCCGAGCTCGCCCTCGACGTGGTACGTGAACACGCGCAGCCCGACGCCGATCTGCGGCGCGGCCAGGCCGGATCCGGGCGCCTCCTGCATGGTGTCGGTGAGGTCCGCGACCAGGCGGCGCAGCTCGGCGTCGAAGTCGACGACCGGCTCGGCCTTGGTGATCAGCACGGGGTCGCCGAACAGGCGGATGGGTTGGACCGACACAGACTCTCCACACGGGTTCCACGGAGCAGGACCGGGCAAGTCTAGTTGGCTCGTGGAGTGGATTCAGGGCGGGAGGCCCCTCCCGTTTGTTGCCCCAAGCACGTACTGTGGTCTCAGGCGTACCCTCAGTCACTGCCGTCACACGCCGCTCGGGAGACCCAATGCTCACTGCAGCACGGGGGGCAACTCTGATCCTCCTGGGTGCACTGCTTGCGCAGGCACCCCTCACTGCCCAGGCCTACCAACCGCGCGAGCCCGAATACTCCGGGCCGCCCAGCACCACCGCTTCCCCCACGCCGACGCCCACCTCGGCGCCTACCTCTGCGCGCACCGTCGAGCCGACCACGACGGCCACGCCGACTGCGAGTCAGCCGGTGGACGAGCCGGCGGCGCGGTCGTGGAGCGAGGTCGTCAAGCAGGTGACCGAGACGTCACCGGGTGATCTGCAGGTGCGGTCGGCAGACAAGACCGAGCAGGCCGAGTCCATGCTCAGGTGCTTCAAGCTCGACACCGAGAACTACTGCCTCGGCCTCGGCTTCGTCGACAAGCTCCCGACGGGTGCCCAGCTCCAGTCGCTCGTGAGCCCGCCGACCCTGCGCGCGGCGGACGAGGTCGGAGTCGAGCAGGACATCCCGACCGGTGACCTCACCCCGGCCGATTTCGTCGCCCAACGCGCGGCGATGCCGAAGAGCACCCGCGTCACCGCCGAACTCGACGAGATGCAGGCGGCCTGGGACGGCCGCGAGAAGGCCCGCGAGCTCCGCGAGCTGGTTGCCGCCAACACACCTCCGGTGAACCCGGCCGACTCGCCTACGGCGAGCGAGGATGGGGTGGGGGACGGAGCGGCGCCTACGTCGGCCGGGGACGGCACGACGGCTGCGCCGACGGGGACTGCCGGGAGCGCAGGCGAGCGTGGAACAGCTGCGCCGAAGGCGGACGCATCGACGGCAACGCCGGGAGCGGCTGCGCCGACACCGACGGCGACGCCCACTGTGGCGCCTACGGTTGTTCCTACTCGGACCGCTCCGACGGTTGGGCCGTCCAAGCCGGTGCCGCCGCAGACGCCGGCTGCTCCGGTGAAGACGCCGGCTTCGGCGTACATCATGAAGGGTTTCCAGACCTCGCAGGAGAAGGGGTACTGGTGCGGGCCGGCGACGTTCCAGTCGATCGACTGGGCCGACGACAACCAGAAGGACACCCAGGCGTCCTGGGCGAAGGACCTCGGCTCGACCACCGGCGGTACTGCGATCTCGGCGATGGTGAAGCAGACCAACGTGAAGACCGCCTGGCCGAAGTCCGCCGGCACGTACGTCGTGCAGAACGTCTCGGACTGGAACGCGCAGACGTTCTTCGCCGTCCACCAGAAGCACCTCGGCGTGTACAAGGCCCCGGTGATCGAGCACGTGCAGCTGCTGAAGCGGTACTTCCCGTACCTCGCCTTCAACCACAGCGGGCACTACCAGGTCGGCCGCGGCTACGACAAGGCGAACGGCACGATCGCGATCTTCGAGGTGTTCAACGAGCGCCGGTTCAACAGCCGCGGCAACGTCACCGACGGCCCGCGGAACATCCCGGCGAGCGCACTGTTCAACGCCACCCTGGCCAACTCCTTCCAGAACATCGGGCTGTGATGCGTCGTCGTACGGTTGCCGCAGGCACCCTTCTGGTCCTGCTGTTGGCCGGATGCTCATCAACCACCCCGAGCACAGCGCCAACCCCCACCCCCACACCAACGCCGAAGCCGTCAGTCACTCCAACAAGGCCGACGGACAGCGGTACGGCGATCCCGGTCTGGGCGAATGTCCTGCGGCAACCGGTCGACGGCCAGCACCTCGTCACCCAGCAACACAAGTACGTCGTCACGCGCGGCAGCGACGAAGCCGGTACGACGACGATCACCGACCGCACCAGCAAGAAAGCCGTCGTCCACCACGTCCCCGCGACCGGTTTCGTTGCCCAGTCCCCCGTTGTGATCGACGACCACTGGGCGCTGATCGAGGACATCCGCTCCGACGGCCCGGATCCGCAGATCAAGGTCGTCCGCTACGACCTCACGACCGGCAAAGGCACGACACCCGCAGGAATCCCACCCGTCTCCGAGCCCGAGATCGGCGCCTACAACGGCACGTTCGCCTACAGCTCCACCGACGCGAAGAACCGCTCCTGCCTGATCGTCGCCGACCTTGCCACCCTGAAGTCGCGGCCCGTGACTTGCGTAGACGCCCCCGGGTACGTCGCCGATCCGGTCGTCTCCGCCGACACCGTGACGTTCAGCGAGATCATCGCCCCGGAGACCGCACACCGCTGCAAACGCATCCTCTCCGCCTCCCTGACCAACGGAACGGCGAAACCGGTGCCAGCAGCAACCAACTGCATCCAGTGGAGCGGGGCGACGATCGCCGGCGCAACAGTCTGGTCCGAGGTCGCCGCCGCGGACCCCGACCAATACCAGAGCAAGGCGTACGTCCGCGAGTCCGGCGACTCCCCCGCCCGCCCGCTCGGCACCGTCGTCACCGACACGATCCTTGCCTGCGGCAACTGGATTCTCTGGGAGGTTCGCACGGTCAGCGCGACCGGCGAGGAGACCTACCAGATCAACCGCTGGCGTCCCGGTCTCGCCACCCCGCAACGCATGTACGCCGCCAAACCCGGCGTCGCGCTCACGCCGATGACCTGCCAGGACAACACGGTGTACGTCGAAGCGGCGTACCTCGCGAGCACGCCGACGTACACCGAGACGATCTCGGCGGCAGTCTGAGGGCAGCAGTCTGAAAGGGGGCTACCAGCGCGCGTGCCGGATCCGCACCTTGCCGAACCCGACCGCACCGGTGATCCGGATCCGCGGGCCGGTGCCGGTGGACCCGCGCGGCGGTTTGTACTGCGAGTCCTTCCAGGTGGTGTGCAGACCCTCGAGCTCGACGATCGCGTTGCGCGGCACCCGGATCTTCGCGCCGCCGGTGCCGAGCTTGAGCTCGATGTCGACCTCTTGGTGCTCGAAGATCGCCCGGGTCAGATCGAGCCGGACCCGGCCGAATGCGGAATGCACCTTCAGCTTCCGCGGCACCCGCCAGACGCCGACGCGGGTGATCCGCCCGGACGCCGCGCCGATCGTCGCGGACCGACCTGGATCCGGCGCCGGCAACGAGGCCAAGGCCCGGTCGATGTCCCGACGGGTCCTGGCGCTGAGCACCTGGTGCAGCCGGGCGTCCATCTCCTCGTGGGTGAGGATCCCGTCCGTATAGGCCTCCTGCACGCGTCGCACCGCGGTGTCGCGATCCACGTCCCCGACGGCGGGCGAGCGGTCTCCAGGTACGAACGTCACCAAACCACTGTAGTACTCGCTACACCGCCAGACCGCGGGCCCGGAGTTGCGTGCGAAGGTCGGCCGCACCGGTGAAGACCTCGGCGTCGAGACCGACCGCGCGAGCACCGTCGACGTTGTACGCCATGTCGTCGGTGTAGAACGTGCGCGCCGGGTCCAGACCGAAGCGGTCGATCAGGATCCGGTAGATCTTCTCGTCGGGCTTCGCGGTCTGCTCGACGCCCGAGACGACCTCACCGTCGAACTGCCTGAGGATCGGGAACGCGTCCTTCGCGATCTCCCACTTCTCACCGGAGAAGTTCGTCAGCGCGTACGTCGGCAGGCCGAGCGCCTTGATCTCGGTGAGCACCGCGGCGGTGTCCTCGAACACGCCCTTGACCATCTTCAGCCAGCCGGTGTCGTACGCCTCGATCCACTCGGTGTGCTCCGGGTGCAGACTCGTCAGCTCCGCAACCGCCTCAGCCCACGTGCGGCCCTCGTCCTGCTTGTGGTTCCAGGCCGGCGTGGCCACGTTGGTCAGGAAGTGCGACCGCTGTTCCTCGTCGGGAATCAGGTCGGCGTAGAGGTAATTGGGGCTCCAGTCCAGCAGCACCCCACCGATGTCGAACACCACCGCGTCGATCGTCATGTCCGCAACCCTAGTGCCCCGCGTCGCTCCTCCCTCGAGTGATTCCGGTGTCCAGGTGCGTGCATCGCGGTGCTTGAGGAGCGTCCTCGATGTGGGTTTATCGTGGACGTTCCTCAAGTGCCGCGAGGTGCGTGCCTGGGCGCCGGAAGCGCCGAGGGAGGAGCGACGCGGGGCACGAGGAGACCCGGTGAGAAGGGCGCTGCGGCCTTGACCGTACGGAGGACCGGGACGGTCTCGATCGCGGTGATGTGTTCGATGGCTCCGATGCGTGCGGTCAGGTAGGTGTGGAGGGCGTCGGGGCTCGCGCAGAGTGCTTGGGTGACGAGGTTCGTCCGGCCGGTGGTCGCCGCGACGAAGCCGAGCTCGTCGTGCTCGGCCAGCGCTCGCCCGACCGCGTCGAGGTGCGCGGGCGGAACGGACAACCACAACATCGCGCTGGTCGTGAAGCCGAGCGCGCTCGGATCGACGTCGACATCGAAGTAGATCGCGCCGGTCTGCTGCAGCTCGTCAAGCCGGCGCGCGACAGTCGCCGTCGACCAGCCTGTGCGTACGGCGAGGTCCGCGTGTGTGGCGCGACCGTCCTCGCCGAGCGCGGTCAGCAACTTCGCGTCACCGTTGCCCAGCGGCTTGACGGGTCCTCGATCGGTCGGCGTCGTGACGAAGGCTGCCTCCTGCACCGACGTCAGGCTCTTGGCGCGACCACGCCAGGCGGTCGGACCACCGACGTACATGTGCAGCAGGTACTGCGCGGAGACCGACGTGATGCCGGTGGTCCGTGGGAGGTCGTTCAGGAGGAGCGCGCTGCCGTCGGTCGGGGTGCTGTTGACGATCGACACGATCTCGGTCCCGCCTGCGGCGAACTTGATCCAGCTGGTGTCGGAGCGCCGAGCAAGTGCAGCAGCGAGATCCTGCGCGACCTGCGGAGCCGCGGTGAGGCGAACCAGCCAGAGCGCCCGCCCGGCCGTCTGCGGATCCGGCAGACCGATCACCCGCAGGCCGGCCTCGGCCCGCAGCCGGTTGAAGCGGCGTGCGACCGTCTGCGTCGAGACGCCGAGGACTTCACCGATCCGGCTGTACGGCGCACGCCCGTCGAGCTGCAGCGCGTGGATCAGGGCCCGGTCGATCGTGTCCAGCATGTGAAGATTGTCGCCGACAATGCATCTGTATGGAAGATTCCTGAAATCTCGCATGCATATGTGGAAGGTTGAGTGACCGGATCCGACTGTTGTGGCATGACGAACAAGCGATGGATCGGGCTGATCGCCCTACTCGTGGCCGAAGCCATGAACCTGTTGGACGCGACGATCGTGCAGGTCGCGGCGCCGGTGATCCACAGTGACCTCGGCGGACGGACCTCGGACATCCAGTGGTTCAGCGCGGCGTACACGCTGCCGTTCGCGGCGCTGCTCATCACCGGCGGCCGACTCGGCGATCGGTACGGCCGGCGGCGGGTGTTCCGCGTCGGCGTTGCCGCCTTCGTGCTCACCTCGACCGCGTGCGCGCTGGCGATTTCACCCGGCCTGCTCATCGCGTCTCGGGCGATCCAGGGCGCGGCGGCGGCGCTGGTGATTCCGCAGACGATCGGATTGATCAAGGCCGGGTTCACCGGTGGCGCGCTCGCGAAGGCGCTCGGCACGATCGGTCCGGTGATGGGGCTCGCTGCGATCTCCGGCCCGGTCCTCGGCGGGTTCATCACCGAGGTCAGTACGTGGCGCGGGGTCTTCCTCGTCAACGTGCCGCTGGGGCTGGCCGTACTCGCCCTTTCGCACCTGCTACCCGAGTCGGCCGCTCCGCAGCGACCGCGCGTCGACGTACTCGGGACGGCGCTGCTGGCCGGCGGCACCGCGCTGATCGTCTACCCGATCTTGCAGTCCCGCAGCTGGTACCTGTTGATCGGCGGAGTGGCGCTGCTCGGTCTGTGCCTGTTGCGCGGCAACTTGATCGAGACAAGTCTGTTCGCGCATCGCGGGTTCGCTCCCGCGCTTGCGACGTCCACGCTGTTCTTCGCGGTGATGAGCGGACTGACGCTGGTCGTCGTACTGCATCAGCAACTGACGCTGCACCACAGCGTCATGCGCGCCAGCCTCGCGCTGCTCCCCTGGTCGGCCGCGACCGGAATCGCGTCACTCGTCGCAGGTCAGTGGCTGGTCGCCCGCTTCGGATCACGGCTGATGTACGCCGGTCTCGGCGTACTGCTCGTTGGACTCGCGACCACGCCGTACGCGCTTCTGCCTGCGTTGGCCGTTGGGGGCTTTGGGGTCGGGCTGTTCACGACGGCGTTCTTCACCGAGGCGTTGCATCGCGTGGAGCCGCACGAGACCGGCTCCGCGGCTGGGCTGCTCAACGCAGTACAGCAGTTCGGTGGGACGCTCGGCGTTGCGGCGTTCGGCACGATCTTCCTGCGCCACCCGGCCTCGCTCGACCGTGCTGCGTGGGTTGCGGTCGCGGTCGTCGCCGTGACGATCGCGACCGCTCACCTCATGCGGTCGCCGCGTTTGTTGCAGCGCGGGCGTGGAGCGCCGGCGCCAGCGAGTACTGGCCGATGAAGATCACCACACCGAGTACGGCGCAGCCGAGCCAGGTGGCTGTCGGGCCGAGGTGCTCGAGGGCGTTCGTACCGGCCAGCGGACCGATCACCGTGCCGACGCCGAACGCCATCCCGGACAGACCCATGTAGCGGCCGCGCAAGTCGATCGGCGCGAGGTCTGCGAACACCGCGCCGATCACCGCGGCGAAACCGATCTCCCCGATCGTCCACACCACGACCGACACCGCGTATCCCCACCAGCTGTGTACGACGGCGCCGACGCCGAAGCCGAGTCCGACGACCAGCATCGAGGCCGCGAGCAGTTTCGGCCGGTCGAGCTTGACGAACCACTTGCCGAGAAACGGCTGGACGAGCACGATCACGACACCGTTGAGCGCGATCACCAGGCCGTACGTCCGGGACGAGAGGCCGTCGTCCGACATCGCCAGCGGCAGGGTCGAGTAGCCCTGCATGTAGATGGTCGCGTAGCCGATCTGGATCAGGATCATCAGCAGGAACACGGTGTCGCGTACGACGACCGGCAGCAGCGCCCGGCGTACCGAATCCTCCTCGGGGGCCGGACGGCTCTCCGGCACCATCATCCAGATGACCAGGCCGGCGATCACCGACGTGGCGGCATTCACCCAGAACAGCAGGCCGTAGCCGAACGATGCGAGGACGCCCGCGCTGACGGTCGAGACGGAGAAGCCGAGGTTGATCGCCCAGAACAGCAGGCCGTACGCGCGGACCCGTTCGGTCGGCTGCAGCAGGTCCGCGACCGTCGCCTGGACAGCCGGGCGGAACAGGTCGCTGAGCAGGCCGACCAGGAAGGCGGTCACCCAGACCAGCGCCATCGAGCGGGCGGATCCGAGCAGGATCAGCGCGGCGGCGGTACCGAAGAAGCAGATCAGCATGGTCACGCGGCGGCCCACTCGATCGGCCAGCCAGCCGCCGACGAGTTGCGCGCAGACAGAGCCGGCGCCGACAGCGGCCGCGACCGCTCCCGCCGTACCGGCCGAGAGGTGGCGGTCGTGGGTCAGATACAGGACGAGGAACGGTTGCACGAAGCTGCCGAGCCGGTTGACCAGCTGGCACACCCACAGCGCCCAGAACGCCCGCGGCAGGGCGGTGGGGGCGGCGTTGTCGATGGCGACTGCACTCATGGGATCAACTCTCGGGTCCCCGTCGGCTGTTGTCGATGATTAGGGTGAGGACTAATCTTGTCCGGGTGATCACGATCAGGCTGAACGCCGGGGACGTCGGGCGGATCCGGTTCGCGCTGTCGCCGGTGTGGGAGACGATGACGAGTGTGCGGGCGTTGAGCAACAACACCGCGCAGAGCGTGCACGGTCCGTGGCTGCAGAAGGTCCGGCCGACGATCGCGGGCGACGACCTGACGTTGCTCAGGGCCCTCATTCCGCCGTACGGCTATATCCCTGATTTCATGACGCCCGCGCCGCCACGGCGGTCGACGAGTTTCGAGTCCGGCCTGGCCGCGATCGCCGCTACGCCGCACGAGATCGTGGCGGACGAGCTCGGGAAGCTGCATCACGACACTCCCCACCCGCTGTTGCCGGAGCTGATCGCGCATCCGGCGAAGGCGCTGGAGGTGATCACGGCGGCGCTGGAGACGTACTGGCGCCGGGCGATCGAGCCGGAGTGGCGGCGGATGCGGTCGCTGCTGCAGGAGGACCTCGCGTTCCGGCTGGACGAGCTGGCGAGCGGCGGGATCGAGCGGCTCTTCCGCAACCTGCATCCGTCGATCAGCTACCGCGGCGATCGCGTCGAGATCGACCGCCCGTACACCTGCGACGGCGAGCCGATGGCCGGCCAGGGCCTCCTGCTCGTGCCGTGCGTGTTCACCTGGCCCGCTGGGCTTGCGGTCACTGGCGCGCCGCACGTGCCGACGATCACCTACCCACCACGCGGCCTCGGCCGCCTGTGGGAGGACCGCCAGGACACCACGGACTCACCCCTGGCAGACCTCGTCGGCCGCACCCGCGCCGCAATAGTCAGCCACCTGGACCTCCCGATGTCCACCACCCACCTGGCCCACCAACTAGGCGTCTCGGCCCCGACCCTCAGCGTGCACCTGAGCATCCTCCGCAACGCCGGCGTAGTCACCTCCCACCGCGACGGCCGCACCGTCCTCTACCACCGCACCCCCCTCGGCCACCAACTCCTCGCCGCCGCCACTCCGCTGGCAACCTCCGCCTGACTCTCAACCGAAGCTGGGTGGGTCTACCTGGATTCGGACTGTGCCGGGGTTTTTCTTGGTGGTGCGGGCTGATTGGGATTCTTTGAGGGAGCGGACGAGGGTGGGGCCGTGTTGGCGGGGGGTGCGGACTACGGCTCGGACGGTCTCTTCGTCGAGGTCTACGGGGCCGAGAACCTCCAGGCCGGCGGATGGTGGGACCAGGTCGCGGAGGCGGGTGATGAGGTCGTTGACGGCCTCGGAGGGGCCGGTCAGTTCGGCCAGTTTGGCGGCGGGGGCGAGGCGGGCGGTACGCCGTTCTTCGATCTCGCGGGTGGCGTAGCCCTCGGGGCTCCAGCGGACGATTGCCTGGAGTGGGAGGGCGGTCGGGTCGCCGACGAGGATCACCGTGCCGCCGTCGCGGGCCGATCGGACCAGGGCGGCCGCGTTGAACCATCGGCGTACGGCTTCTTCGGGAGCTCGTAGGTCTTGGCGGGCGAGCATCAGCCAGGTGTCGAGCAGGACGGCTGCGGCATACCCGCCCTCGGCGACCGGCTCGGCCCCGGGCGTGCTGACGATCAGCGCCGGCGCATCGGACACGACGTCGAGCATGTTGTCGCCGCCCGACGTACGCACCACGACGCCGGGAAACGCCCGCCCCAACTCCTCCGCCGTACGACGAGCGCCGATGATCGCAGCCCGCATCCGGGTGTCGCCGCACTCCGGGCATCGGTGGTCGACCGCCGGTCGCCCGCACACACTGCAGCTCGCGGGCCCGGATCCGCCCGTACGACGCAACGTCCCGCCACAGGTCGAACACCTCGACGGCGCCCGGCACGTCTGGCACACGAGGCTCGGTAGATACCCGGCCCGCGGCACCTGCACCAGCACAGGCCCCGATCGCAGGCCGTCGCGCGCGATCTCGAAGACCCGGTGCGGCAACCGCGCCGCCCGCGCACTCGGATCACGGGCCAGCTCGTGATCCGACTCGCCCGCGATGTGCACCGACGGCGCCGCCGCGCGGATCACCTTCCGGTCCGCGATCAGCTCATGCGCGAACCCGGACTCGATCAACGCCGCGGCCTCGGCCGACCGCGCGAACCCACCGAGCAGTGCCGCACAGTTCTGCCGGAACGCCCGCAGCAGCAGGACCTCACGCGCATGCGGGTACGGCGCGCGCGGCTCGGCGTACGACTCGTCGCCGTCGTCCCACATCGCCACCAACCCCAGCTCCGCCACCGGGGCAAATGCCGCCGCCCGCGTGCCGATCACGACGCGCGCACATCCGCGAACCGCGGCGAGGAAAGCGCGATAGCGAGCCGTCGGGCCGAGGTCGGCCGAGAGCGTGACGAATCCAGTCGGGCCGAGGACGGCTTCGCAGGCGGCCGCCAATCGCTCGAGGTCGCGCGCATCGGGGGCAAGCAGCAGGGCACCACGCCCAGATGCAGCACAAACGGCCGCGGCCTGCGCGAACGCGAGCGCCCAGTCGGCGCCCGGTACGGCGGTCCACACCGCCCGCGGCGGCTCCCCGCGCGCGATCGCATCGAGGAATCCAGGCGGATACGGCGACCACTCGGACCGTGACGTGGAGACCGGCGGACGCGGTGGCTGATCGCAGCGCAGCGGCTCAGCTTCGACCTTCGCGTGCCGCGGCGGGACCGCCAGCCGCGTCACATCCGCGAGCACCCCGGCGTACCGATCGGCGACCGCACGGCAGAGGTCCGCGATCTCCGGCGTCAGCACTCGCTCGGGCGAGACGACCTTGCGCATCCTCATCAGCTTGCCGTCGTGATCCGACTCCGCAAGCCGCTCCAGCACGAACCCGTCGAGGTCCTTGCCGGCAAAACGAACCTTCACCCGGGCGCCCGGCTGAGCCGCCTCGGCCATGTCCTCAGGGACGAGATAGTCGAACGGCCGGTCCAGGTGCGGGAGGGAGACATCGACCGCGATCCGTGCCACCGGCAACGTCTCGGTGATCTCGGCCGGCTCTTTGGTCCGGGATTTGCGCACGGCGTCCCGCAGCAGCGTCAGTTGCTCCGGCGAGTCCGATGTCACCGGGAAATGCTAGGGCATGGCTCCTACTCGCACGCCGTAGCGAGCAGGTGCTCGGTGCGGTGCATCGGCGCGCGGGGGCGAAGGGGTCGATGCGGAGCATCGTTCCCTTTGCACCCGTGCGGCGAGGCGCCGTGCCGAGTGCCGCGCAGTAGGCGTGGGAGTGGGAGCCATGCCCTGGGTCGCAGGGGACGACAGTGCGCTGACGCACTGCCGTCCCCTGTGGACAACTACTACTTGTTGACCGCGGCCTTGAGGGCCTCGACGCGGTCGGTGTGCTCCCAGGTGAAGTCCTCACCGGTCCGGCCGAAGTGGCCGTTGCGGGCGGTCTGGGCGTAGATCGGGCGGAGCAGGTCCAGGTCGCGGATGATCGCGGCCGGCCGGAGGTCGAACACCTCGCGGACAGCGTCGGCGATCTTGGCCACCGGCACCTTCTCGGTCCCGAACGTGTCGACGTAGAAGCCGACCGGTGCGGCCTTGCCGATCGCGTACGCGACCTGGCACTCGACCCGGTCCGCGAGCCCCGCGGCGACGATGTTCTTCGCCACCCAGCGCATCGCGTACGCCGCCGACCGGTCCACCTTGGACGGGTCCTTGCCGGAGAACGCGCCACCACCGTGCCGCGCCATCCCGCCGTACGTGTCGATGATGATCTTCCGCCCGGTCAGCCCGGCGTCGCCCATCGGGCCGCCGATCTCGAACCGGCCGGTCGGGTTCACCAGCAGCTTGTAGTCGGTCGAGTCGATGTCGAACTGCTCGAGCACCGGGTCGACGACGTGCTTCTTGATGTCCGGGGTCAGCATCGACTCGAGGTTGATGTCGGCCGCGTGCTGGCTGGACACCACCACGGTGTCGATCCGGACTGCCTTGTCACCGTCGTACTCGACCGTGACCTGGGTCTTGCCGTCGGGCCGCAGGTAGGCCAGCGTGCCGTTCTTGCGGACCTCGGACAGCCGCTCGGACAGCCGGTGCGCGATCGTGATCGGCAGCGGCATCAGCTCCGGCGTCTCGTTGGACGCGTAGCCGAACATCAGTCCCTGGTCGCCTGCCCCCTGCAGGTCCAGTGCGTCCTCGGACGCGTCCGAGCGCGTCTCGTACGCCGTGTCGACACCCTGTGCGATGTCCGGCGACTGGCTGCCGATAGCGACCTGCACCCCACAGGACGCGCCGTCGAAACCCTTCAAGGACGAGTCGTAGCCGATCTCCAGGATGCGCGCGCGCACGATCCCGGGGATATCGACGTACGCCGTCGTGGTGACCTCGCCCGCGACGACGACCAGACCCGTGGTGATCAGGGTCTCGACCGCCACGCGGCTCTTCGGGTCCTCGGCCAGCAACGCGTCGAGGATGGAGTCGCTGATCTGGTCAGCGATCTTGTCCGGGTGACCTTCGGTCACGGACTCGGACGTGAAAAGGCGCCTCGCCACAGTTCTCCCTCGGATTCCTCTCGTGCCGCACGACCGTTCCCCACAGTCGCACGGTCCCCCCATGCACCGACGGTTGGCGATGCATCTTGGGCAGTATGCCAGCAGTTTCCACCGGAATCCCGGTAACGCTCCGAATTCATCCAGCATACGGGATTACTGATCATATTCTGGACCTCGACCCTGGTTTCAGGCGTGAGCGCCGACCGTCACGTCGCCGAGTGTGAGCGACGGCGCACCACCGAGGATCTCCCCCAGCCGCTCCACCTCGGCGTCCAGCAGTTTGCGGCGGCGACGGTTCAGCGGGGTCAGTGCCTCGACGGTGACGTGCAGTGTCCGGCCCGCCTTCTTCTGGTGCCAGACGCCCGCGACGATGCCGTCGACGAGCAGCAGCGGGTAGTTGCCGGCCTGCCCGCGGGCGGTCGCGCGATCGAAGGCCTTGCCGGGGAAGAGCGGTTCCCTCGGGTAGCTGCCGACGCCGTACGCATCGAAGTACGGCAGGAGCCGTACACCCTCGGCCCGCTCATCCGGGAAGTCACCGTCACCCGGGGCATACCATACGGTATGGTCTGCCAGCGTCGCGTGCGGTAGGTCGTCGAAGTACGGCTTGATCCTGGTCGGCGTGGTGCTCAGCCAGCGGGCGAACTGCTGCGGGGTCGCCGGTCCGTAGGAGTACAGGTATCGGTGCAGCAGCTCGGTCATCGCCTTCTCGGCCGGAAGCGGCTCGAACGGGCGGAGGCGATGCGGGTTCGCGTACGTCATCAGCCGGCCGCGCATCGGGCCGTGGCACAGTACGCCGGCATTCGCCGCGACCGAGGTCGCCTGCCGCCACCGCGCCCACGCACCCTGGAAGGCCGGGATCGTCGGCTTCCGGGCCCACTCACCGGTCCGCCGTACGACTTCTTCGGTCAGCTCGTCGACGGTCAGATCGTCCTGCGCGAGCGCTTCCCCGATGGCGACAATCACCTGGTCGACCTCATCCGGCGACATCCGAATCGGCACGGGCTGACTACCAGCACCCGGTAGAGCCGACAACGCCCCGGTCCACATCGGCAGATCCTCGAGCGGCAACAAGTGCACAGTCCCCCGCGGCCCGAACGTCTTCACCAGCCCCTCATCCTGCTGCACCGTCTGCCGAGTCGCCCCCGCCACGCGAATCGCCACCGACGCCTCCCCCGCCGTCGCGATCTGCGCGTGCGCCCCACACATCGCCCGCACAGCATCAACCGGCGACTCGGCGTCCTCGGTCAGGAAGTGCCGCCGCATCCGCCGCGCAACCACGGCCTCCCACGTGATCTCCATTCCGATGACCCTAAACACCGAAGAGGACAACTGCTGACCTCGGGGACCAGAGAAAAGGGTGAGCGGTGCGGGGTGGAAGTACGGCAGGGTGAACGCATGACGACGACTATCCGGACGGCCCTCACCGACGCCGACTACGAAGCCTGGCGCGCCGTGCGGATCGCGGTGATGCCGTACGAGCGCTGTCCCAGCGTCGCGGAGATGCGCGAGCGCGACCGCCCCGGTCGCCTGCTGGTGCTGGCGGAGGTTGACGGCGAGGTGGTCGGAAGCGGACTGGCGGATCGTTCGGGCAGCGGTGAGCGTGCGTCGCTGGCGGCTCGTGTCCACCCGGACCACCGCCGGCGCGGAGTGGGCACGGCGGTGCTCCGGGTGCTCGCCGACCACGCCATCGCCCAGGGCTACGACGAGGCAGGGACCAATGTCGACGACGAGGAGTCCCGGCTCTTCGCGGAGCGGTTCGGCTTCAAGGAGACGAATCGGGAGGTCGAACAAGTACGGCAGATCGGGCACGAGCCCTGGCCGGCGCCGCCGACGGAGTACACGATCGTCTCGGTCGCCGAACGCCCGGAACTCTGGGCGGCGGCCTATCACCAGGTCGCGCTGCCGACCATCCCGGACATGGACCACCCGGTGCCGCTGAAGGTTTCGGAAGCTGACTGGGAGACGGAATGGATCAACGACCCGGCCGCCATGTTCGTCGCCGTCGCCGGTGACGAGGTGATCGGCGTCGCCGGCCTGAAGCTCGACTCCGATCGCCCCGAGCGGGCGGAAGTCGGATACACCGCCGTACGCCGGGAGTGGCGCGGCAAGTCGGTCGCTGCGACCCTCAAACGCACCAGCATGGCATGGGCCGCCGATCACGGAATCACCGAGATCTACACCTGGACGCAGCGCGGCAACGACTCGATGCGCCGCCTCAACGAACACCTCGGCTTCACCTACGGCATCGTCAGCCTCACCCTGCGGGCGCCGCTCCCGCTGACCGGAGAGTCCTCACCGGCTCGGTGAGCCCAAGCTCGGCGGGTCAGTGCCAGTGGGTTGCGACCAGGTTCCAGATGACGCCGGCCAGGGCGTCCTTGCTGCCGGACGGGAACGGCAGAGCGGTGCCGTTGCGGTCGATGATCACTGCTTCGTTGACGTCGCTGCCGAAGACCTTGCCGCCCGAGACGTCGTTGATGACCAGAAGGTCGCAGCCCTTGCGCTCGAGTTTGGCTCGGCCGAGCTCGAGGACCGTGTGCTCGGCGTCGCCGGTCTCTGCGGCGAAGCCGACGATGACCTGGCCGGGGCGGGCGCGGTCGTGGGAAACGGTCTTCAGGATGTCCGGGGTCTGGACCAGGTTGACCGCGGGGACCGCGCCGTCGGCGGTCTTCTTGATCTTGTGCTCGGCGAAGTCGGCCGGGCGGAAGTCCGCAGGCGCGGCCGCCATCACGATCGCGTCGGCGTCGGCGGCCCGCCCGGTGATCTCGTCGTACAGGTCGCGGGTGGACACGACCGGGACCACCTGCACCCCGGCCGGGTCGGGCAGCTCGGAGTTCGCCGCGACGAGTGTGACCTTGGCGCCGCGGGCGGCGGCGATCCGGGCGAGCGCGTAGCCCTGCTTGCCGGACGACGAGTTGCCGAGGTACCGGACCGGGTCGAGGTGTTCCCGCGTGCCACCCGCGCTGACCAGAACATGCTTGCCGGTGAGGTCGGCGACCGACTGCCCGGCAGCACGAGCGGCCTCGTCGGCGAGCATCAACTGGCTGATCGCGAAGATCTCCGACGGCTCGGGCAGCCGTCCGCGGCCTGTGTCGGCGCCGGTCAGCCGGCCGACAGCCGGGTCGAGAACCGTGATACCGCGAGAACGCAACACAGCGACGTTCGCCTGGGTTGCCGGGTGTTCCCACATCTCGGTGTGCATCGCGGCCGCGAACAGGATCGGGCAGCGTGCGGTGAGCAGGGTGTTCGTCAGCAGGTCGTCGGCCAGCCCGTGGGCGGCCTTGGCGATCAGATTCGCGGTCGCGGGCGCGACGACGACCAGCTCAGCGGCCTTGCCGATCCGGACATGCGGCACTTCCTCGACGTGGTCGAACGGGTCGGCCGTCACCGGCTTCCCGGACAGCGCCGCCCAGGTCGCCGCGCCGACGAACTCCAGCGCGGCCGCCGTCGGCACCACCCGCACGCTGTGCCCGGACTCGGTCAGCCGCCGGAGCAGATCACAGACCTTGTACGCCGCGATGCCGCCGCCGACGCCCAGCACCACGTTGGGCTTGTGTTTGGCGGATGCGGCGGGAACGACAGAGTCCCCCGGGACAGCTGTGGTCCCAGGGGGTTGCACTTCACCGGATCCGGACATCAGCTGACCCCGTTCCCGGTCGTCATTGCGAGTGGGTTACTCGGACTTCTCCGCGGCAGCGGCTTCCGCCTCGGCCTCGGGGTCGATGTCGGTGCAGGTCAGCACGCCGTCGTTGATCTCGCGCATCGCGATCGACAGCGGCTTCTCCTGGACGTGCGTCTCGACCAGCGGTCCGACGTACTCCAGCAGGCCCTCGCCGAGCTGCGAGTAGTAGGCGTTGATCTGCCGCGCGCGCTTGGCCGAGTACAGCACCAGCTTGTACTTCGAGTCGGTGCGGGTGAGCAGGTCGTCGATCGGCGGCGAGGTGATGCCGATGGCGACGGGCTGGTTGCCAGACAAAGTCAGCTCTTTCCAGAGATGGAGGGTGATCGAATCAACTTTACCAACTGATCGGCAGCCTCCCGAACCGAGGCGTTCACGATCGTCACGTCGAACTCCTTCTCGGCCGCCAGTTCCAGTACGGCGGTCTCGAGCCGGCGCTCGCGCTCTTCCTGCGTCTCGGTGCCCCGGCCGACCAGGCGGCGTACCAGCTCGTCCCAGGTCGGCGGCGCCAGGAACACGAACTGTGCCTCCGGCATCGTCTCGCGGACCTGGCGTGCGCCCTGCAGGTCGATCTCCAGCAGGGCCGGCCGGCCGGCGGCGAGCTTGTCGAGAACCGGCTGCTTCGGGGTCCCGTAGCGGGCTGCCTTGTGCACCACCGCCCACTCCAGCAGCTCACCGTCCGCGACCATCCGGTCGAACTCCGCGTCGGAGACGAACAGGTAGTGCACGCCGTGCGCCTCGTTCGGCCGCGGCTTGCGGGTGGTCGCCGAGACCGAGATCCAGACGTCGGGATACCGCTCGCGGATCTCCGCCGCGACCGTCCCCTTGCCCACCGCGGTGGGTCCGGCCAGCACGGTCAACCGCGCCGGGCCGGGATCGGCGGCCATCGGCTCGTTCGCAACATTGTCAGGGTGCGTGGTCATCGTCACACCAGTGTCCAACGAGCCGGGATGGATTTCGGTCTGGCTCACACTGAATCACCCAGCGTCACTCAGCGAATTCGCGCTCGAGCGCGGCGATCTGGTTGGAGCCGAGGCCGCGCACCCGCCGCGTCTCCGAGATCCCCGCCCGCTCCATGATCTGCTGGGCACGGACCTTGCCGACGCCCGGGATGCACTGCAGCAGCTGGTTGACCCGCATCTTGCCGATGACCTCGTTGGTCTGGCCCTCGTGGAGCACCTCCGTCGGAGACGCTCCCGAGTGCCGGATCCGGTTCTTGATCTCGGCTCGTTCACGCCGCGCCGCCGCGGCCTTGTCCAGAGCAGCCGCACGCTGCTCCGGGGTCAAAGAAGGAAGTGGCACCGTTTCACCTGTCCCGTTGTATGGCTTCGCAAGGGAACCTAACACGGCTCCAGCCCGCGATCAGGACGCGGTGAGCAGAGTCGCGGGACGGGCGGCGGATTGGAACGATCAGTTGATCAATTCAGCGCCGGCAGGTCGACCTTGCAGCTGTCCTTGGCCTGGCTGCTGATGTTCTTGTACGCCGTCATCACGGCGCCGGTCTGCTTGCTGAGCTTCGCGAGCTCGACCCGGTCCGAACCGGCCGTCTTGGCCTTCTCCGCGAACGTGACGACGACACCCCAGTCGTCCTTCACGTCCTTCGGCGCAGACTCCTGGAGCTTCTTCGCCTCGTCCAGGATCTTCACGTAGTCGACCGGCTTCTGCGGGTCGACGTCGACAGCCTTCGCGGCGTACTTGGCGAGATCGACGCAGTAGGCCTGCTCGTCGGTGCAGGCGGTCAGCACACCAGCGGTGGCGGCCACGGTCGCAACAAGGGCGAGAACACGTTTCACGGCTTCATCCTCGGGGGTCGGGAGGTCGTGTGCGAACGACGCTACCGGGAGTCACCAAACTATCCGAAACGAATACGTTCCGCTGTCGGGTGGTGTCGCCGTGGGGCCGGCGGGACGGCGATGCGACGCCGCCCTGCCGGCACCGCGGGCGTCAGTTGGTGTTGCCTGCGCCCGGGAGGTCGATCTTGCAGGTGTCCTTCGCCTGCTTGGTGATCGCCTGCATGGCGGGCGTGATCTTGTCGCCGTCGGCCTTGGCGAGCTCCACCAGCTTGTTCGTGTCGCCCTTGGCGTCCTGCGCCTTCTCGGCGTAGTCGATGACGGTCTTCCAGTCGTCCTTCAGGTCGTCCGGCGCCGACTTCGACACCTTCTTGGCCTGGTCCAGCATCTTGCCGACGGCGTCGGCGTTCTTGATGTCCAGGTCCTTGGACGAGTCGACGTAGCCCTTCAGGTCACCGCAGTAGTCGCCGCCGGAGCATGCCGTCAGGACACCGGCACTCATCGTCACTACGGCCGCGAGGGCTGCCAGCTTCCGCATTCTGTTCCTTAACAAGTCGCGCGGGAAGACTGTGGCTCCCCGTCCGCCGACACCTTTCCGAACGCCGGGGTCACCGCGAGCTTCGGCACGCCGTGAACAAGATCGCACGGCTCGACTGGAACCGGGTTGTGATGTGCCGCGTCGTCGCGCCCGCCGAACGAGATCGCGACCGCGTTCGCCCCGACGATCACCAGGATCGCTGCCCAGTCGAGGATCGCCAGCTCCTGGTGCAGAACGACGAGACCGACCATTGCCGCGAGCACCGGATTCACGCTCATGAAGACGCCGAAGAATTGCGCCGGCACGCGCCGCAACGTCAGCAAATCAACGAGAAACGGCACCGCGGACGACAGCACGCCGGCAACCAGCGCGTACGACGCGGCCGCGAGCGTCGCCGGATGGTGCAGCAGGACGACCACGCCGACGGGGATGTAGGCGAGTCCGGACAACGCGGCCGCGGCCGCCGAACCCGTTGCGCCCGGCAACTCTCGACCGACCTTGCGGTTGAGCAGGATGTAGAACGCCCAGCCCATCGCCGCCAGCAAGCCGAGCCCGATGCCGAGGTAGTCGGTCGTCGCCTGAGGTCGCGCCAACAGCACCACTGCGGGCGCGGCGACGAGCGCGCACACCAGGTCGAGCACGCGACGTGAGCCCAGCAGCGCAACAGCGAGCGGACCCAGGAATTCCAGCGTGACAGCCAGGCCCAGGCCCACTCGGTCGATCGCTGTGTACAGGGACAGGTTCATGACTGCGAAGACCATCGCCAGCCCGATCACAGGGCGCCACTGGCGGGCCGTGATGGATCGCAGACGCGGGCGACCGACTGCGAGCAGCACGATCGCGGCGACCCACTGACGGATCGCCACTACGCCCGCCGGACCGATCACGGGGAACGCGAGCGCCGCCACCGACGCACCGACCTGCGTCGACAGCCCGCTCCCGAGCATCATCGCCACTCCGACCAACCGTTCTCGCCTCACGGACACGAGCGTCCGCCCAGCGGGCGGCATCACAAAATGCAGCTGGCCGCCGATCTATACGCTGGAGTCATGGATCTCGAACTGCGGCACCTGCGCTGCCTGGTCGCGATCGTCGACAACGGGACGTTCACCGACGCGGCGATCGAGCTCGGGATCTCCCAGGCCGCCGTGTCGAGGAGCCTGCTGGCTCTCGAGCAGCGGCTCGGCGTACGCCTGCTGCATCGGACCAGCCGGTCCATCACGCCGACGACCGCGGGCGTCCAAGTCCTCGCACGGGCCCGGCAGATCCTGGCCGAGATCGACGTACTGGTGACTGAGGCGACCAGCGGACACACCCGGCTGCGCGTCGGGCATGCGTGGTCGGCGTTCGGCCGGCATACGACGGAGTTCCAGCGCCGCTGGGCTGCCGCGCACCCTGAGGTCGAGCTGCAACTGATCCGCACGAACACAGCCACCGGCGGCCTCACCGAGGGCCTGTGCGATCTGGCCGTCGTCCGGACCCACCTCGACTTCAGCAGGTTCGGCCACGTCCTGCTGACCCAGGAGCCGCGGTACTGCGTCCTGCCCGCCGACGACGCACTGGCCCGCAAACGATCGCTCACGCTCGCGCAGATCGCCGACCGGACGATCGTGATCGACCGCCGTACCGGGAGCACCACGATCGAGCTCTGGCCGGAGGACGCGCGACCGCGGATCGAGCTCACCCACGACGTCGACGACTGGCTGGCCGCCATCGCATCCGGCCGCTGCGTCGGTGTGACGCCCCAGGCGACGACGACGCAGTACCGGCGGGACGGTGTCGTCTATCGCCCGCTACGCGATGCCCCGCCGGTCGACGTACACCTCATCTGGCATCGCGAGGACCCGCACCCGGCCACCCAGGCAGCCGTCGGGCTGCTCACAGAGCTCTACCAGAAGTCCAACGCCTGACGGCGATCCGCAGCCTTCCACAGCTGGTTGCGGATCTCGTCGATCCCGCCGACGGGCCACCGCTTCAGGAGCCGCCGTACGTCGGGGTCCTGGATGTCGGCGGTGAGTACGCCGATGAAGTCGCCCCACACGACCTTGAACGGCCGGCCGACCATCCGCTCGACGCCGAGCTCGATCGGCTCGGTGATGCCGAGCCGGTTGTGCAGCTCCCCCACCGCCCGGTACGCCGCTCCGAGCGCCTCCTCACGCTCCTGCCAGCTCGTCGTCCGCAGTACGTCGCGCAGCAGCGGCCCGATCGTCGGCCCACAGGACAACCGGCTGAACGCACTGCCGAACCACTTCGAGTACGGCGCGTACCGCCGTTCGATCAGGAAGCACAACCGCATCAGATCACGTACGAGCTGCGATCCGATGACCGCGGAGCCGAGCTCGTCGCCGACATATCCCGACCGCCCGACGAGGTTCATCTCCGGATGCACGCGCCACCAGGTGGTGATCATCAGGTATCGCCAGAAGTCGTCCGGGTAGTACGCCAACCGATCGCGCACCGCCTGCAGACCGAGCTCGTCGTGGAACACGCCGCCGGCCGTCATTTGCAGCAGATTGGCCTCCGGAAGAATCAGCCAGTCCCGGATCGTCAGCTCGGACTCGGTGTCGATGCTCAATTGGTCCCGGAAGTACTTGCGGACGGTGTGCACCTCGACCAGCGCCGCACGTCCCTCGAAGGTGTCTGGCACCTCCAGGTGGAGCTCCGCGCCCTCGGGCACGAACACCAGCGCGCGGGCCTCGCAGTTGTGGTCGGTCGACATCTCGTCGTCGTACCCGAGCACCTCCGAGCCGCGCCCCAGAAGCGCGGCGCTATGCGGCACTTCCACCCCCGGCGCGACGACCTCCACGTAGAACCGCCGGCACAACTCCAGCCCCCAACCCATGCACAAGAACATCGCACGCCGGCGGATGTTGTGCATCTCGACAGGAGGTGTCGGCTCTCTGGGCCCGTTGGAGCGTTCGGCTGAGCGTGACGTTGTCCGGGGGGACCGGACACCTCCTGTCGAGCTGACACGTCAGTAGCCGAGAACAGTCCGATACGCGTCGTTTGCCCGGTCGGCCGCGTCTTGCAGCCCGGTTGGACCTGCGCCGAGGATTTCCCGGGAGCTGGACGGGACCACGTTGCGGACTGCTGTGCCGAAGACCTTGGCGAGGCCCTCGGCTGTGCCGCCCTGGGCGCCGAGGCCGGGGGCGAGCAGCGGGCCGTTGATGTCGAGGTTCTCGTCGGTGGAACTGATGGTCGCACCAACGACTGCCCCGAACGAGCCGAGGTCGTCGGAGTCGGCGTTCAATCCGCGCAGGCCGTCGAGGACCGCTCCGGCGACGGTCGAGCCGTCGGCAGTGCGGGCGGTCTGGAACTGCGGGCCCTCCGGGTTGGACGTCAGCGCCAGGACGAACAGGCCGGCGCCGGACTCGCGCGCCACGTCGATAGCCGGTTGCAGAGAGCCGAAGCCGAGGTACGGGCTGACCGTCAGCGCGTCGCACGCCAGCGGACCCTTCTCCGCCAGGTACGCCGCCGCGTAGCCGCCCATCGTGCTGCCGATGTCACCGCGCTTCGCGTCGATGATCACCAGCGCGCCGGCGTCCCGCAGCCGGATCGTGGCCTGCTCGAGTACGGCGATGCCGGCCGACCCGAACCGCTCGAAGAACGCGGACTGCGGCTTGAACACCGCGACCCGGTCGGCGAGCGCGTCGACGACGCCGTACGTGAACGACGCGAGGCCCTCGGCCGTGTCCGGCAGGCCCCAGGCGTCGAGCAGGTGCTGGTGTGGGTCGATGCCGACGCAGAGTGGCCCGCGGGTGTCCATGGCCGCGCGCAGACGCGCGCCGAATGGCTTGTTACGCATGTCGCTCCCCGATGGTTGGTTGCTCATGGCAAGCTCCTGTTGATGGCCCGGATCAGGCCGGGGCCGCGGTAGATCAGCCCGGTGTAGACCTGGACCAGGCTGGCGCCGGCGTCGAAGAGGCGGGTGGCGTCGGACGGTTCGACGATCCCTCCTACTCCGATGATCGGCAGCGCTCCCCCGGTCTCGTTGTGGATGTGGGCGACGGTCTTCGCTGCGATCTCCGCCACCGGGCGCCCCGACAGGCCACCGGTCTCGCGAGCCAACGGATGATCCGAGACGCCCGCGCGATCGATGGTGGTATTGGTGGCGATGATGCCGGCCACGTGCTCGTCGGTGCAGACCTGGAGGAGTTCGTCGATCGCGGACGTGGTCAGGTCGGGCGCGATCTTCACCAGGATCGGTTTCGGATCGAGCCCGGCCACCGTCAGCGAAGCGGCCTCGGTGTGCAGGGCGGCGAGCAGTTCGCGGAGGTGGCCTGCGTCCTGGAGCGAGCGCAGTCCTGGGGTGTTCGGTGAGGAGATGTTGACGGCGAAGTAGTCGCCGTACCGGTAGAGGCGGCGGAGGGAGGTCACGTAGTCGTCGACCGCCTCCTCCAAAGGCGTCACCTTCGACTTGCCGATCGAGATGCCGAGCGGATAGCCAAGTGAGCCGTACGCGTTCAAGCGGGAGGCGAGCGCTTCGGAGCCGAGGTTGTTGAAGCCCATCCGGTTGATGACGGCCTCGTGCTCGACCAACCGGAACAGTCGCGGCTTCTCGTTGCCGGGCTGCGGATGCGCTGTGACCGTGCCGACCTCCACGAAGCCGAAGCCGACCGCCGGCCACGCGCGCAGCGCGATCCCGTTCTTGTCCATCCCCGCGGCGAGCCCGACAGGTGAGGGGAACGTCAGGCCGAAGACCGAACGCGGTGACGCCGACCCGAACAGCCGGGACCCGAGCGCGGGACCGCCCGGGATGCGCCCCAACAGGCGCATCCCCTTGAGCGTCTGCTCGTGGGCGACCTCGGCGTCACCACGACCCAACCGGTACAGGACCGGTCGGATGACCCGCCTATACACCGTGGATCCTCGGCACCCAGTCCTGGAGCGACCGTACGCCGATGTCGCCGGCCCGTTGCGCCTCGATGCCCTGTACGGCGGCCGCCAGGCCCTGGACCGTCGTGATGCACGGGATGTTCCGTGCCACCGCCGCACTCCGGATCTCGTAGCCGTCGAGGCGCGGCGAACCGCCCTGTGTGATCCCGATCGGCGTGTTGACGATCAGGTTCAGCTCGCCGTCCTGCACCATCTGGACGATCGTCGGCTCGCCGTTCGGGCCGGGGCCCTGGCTGCTCTTGCGGACCGTCACGGCCTCGACGCCGTTGCGCCGCAGTACGTCGGCCGTGCCTTCGGTCGCGTAGATCTGGAAGCCGAGATCCGCCAGCCGCTTGACCGGGAAGATCATGTGCCGCTTGTCCCGGTTCGCGACCGAGACGAACACCTTGCCGTCGATCGGCAGCGGCTGCGACGCTCCCGCCTGCGACTTCGCGAACGCCGTACCGAAGGTGTCGTCGATACCCATCACCTCGCCGGTCGACTTCATCTCCGGCCCGAGCACGGTGTCGACCGACGAGCCGTCGATGGTCCGGAACCGGTTGAACGGCATCACGGCTTCCTTCACCGCGATCGGCGTGGTCGTCGGCAGCGTGCCGCCGTCACCGGTGGCCGGCAGCATTCCCTCTTCGCGCAATGAGGCGATCGTTGCCCCGAGCATCACCCGGGCCGCGGCCTTGGCCAGCGGCGTCGCAGTCGCCTTCGACACGAACGGCACCGTCCGTGACGCGCGCGGGTTCGCCTCCAGCACGTACAGCACATCGCCGGCGAGCGCGTACTGGATGTTGATCAGCCCACGTACGCCGACCCCGCGTGCGATCGCCTCGGTGGACGTGCGGAGCTTCTCGATGTCCGCGTTCCCGAGCGTGATCGGCGGCAGCGCGCAGGACGAGTCGCCCGAGTGAACCCCGGCCTCCTCGATGTGCTCCATGACGCCACCGAGGAACAGCTCCTCGCCGTCGAACAGCCCGTCCACGTCGATCTCGACCGCGTCGTCCAGGAACCGGTCGATCAGCACCGGGTGCTCGAACGCCTCGCCGCCGCCCAGCCGCTCCAATGCGGCCGACAGCTCGGCGACGCTGTAGACGATTTCCATCCCGCGTCCGCCCAGCACGTACGACGGCCGGACGAGCACCGGGAACCCGATCTCCTCGGCCACCGCCTGCGCCTCGTCGGCCGACAGCGCCGTACCGTGCTTCGGCGCCGGCAGCTGTGCGTCCGCGAGCACCTTGCCGAACGCGCCCCGCTCCTCGGCCAGGTGAATGGCCTCCGGCGAGGTCCCGACGATCGGTACGCCGGCGTCCGCGAGCCGCTGCGCCAACCCCAGCGGCGTCTGCCCGCCGAGCTGCACGATGACGCCCGCGACCGGGCCCGCCTGCATCTCGGCGTACACGATCTCGAGCACGTCCTCGCAGGTGAGCGGCTCGAAGTACAGCCGGTCGGAGGTGTCGTAGTCGGTCGAGACCGTCTCCGGGTTGCAGTTGACCATGATCGTGCAGTAGCCGGCCTCGCGCAGCGCCATCGACGCGTGCACGCAGGAGTAATCGAACTCGATCCCCTGGCCGATCCGGTTCGGCCCCGAGCCCAGGATCAGCACGGCCGGCTCGGTGCGCGGCGCGACCTCGGACTCCTCGTCGTACGACGAGTAGTGGTACGGCGTCTCGGCCTTGAACTCGGCCGCACAGGTGTCGACGGTCTTGTAGACCGGCCGGATGCCGAGCGCCTGCCGTACGCCGCGGACGACGTCCTCGGTCAGCCCGCGGATCTCGGCCAGCTGCAGGTCCGAGAACCCGTGCCGCTTGGCCAGCTTGATGACCTCGGGCGTGAGCCGCGGCGCGGCCGCCACCTGCAGAGCGGTCTCGTGCAGCAGATACAGCTGGTCCACGAACCAGGGGTCGATCTTGGTCGCGTCGAAGATCTGGTCCGGCGTCGCGCCCGCGCGGATCGCGTCCATGATGATCCGCAGCCGCCCGTCCTGCGGCGTCTTGATTGCCTCCAGCAACGGCTCCAGCTCGCTGGCCGGGTGACCGGCCCAGGAGAACCTGGCCTCCGGCTTCTCCAGCGACCGCAGCGCCTTCTGCAGCGCCTCGGTATAGTTGCGGCCGATCGCCATCGCCTCGCCGACGCTCTTCATGTGCGTGGTCAGGGTCGCGTCCGCGGCCGGGAACTTCTCGAACGCGAACCGCGGCACCTTCACCACCACGTAGTCCAGCGTCGGCTCGAAGCTGGCCGGCGTCTGCTTGGTGATGTCGTTCGGAATCTCGTCCAGCGTGTAGCCGATGGCAACCTTCGCGGCGATCTTCGCGATCGGGAAGCCGGTCGCCTTCGACGCCAGCGCGGACGAGCGGGAGACCCGCGGGTTCATCTCGATCACGATCAGCCGGCCGTCGGCCGGGTTCACCGCGAACTGGATGTTGCAGCCGCCGGTGTCGACGCCGACCTCGCGGATGATGCCGATGGCAAGGTCTCGCATGACCTGGTACTCGCGGTCGGTCAGCGTCATCGCCGGCGCGACCGTGACCGAGTCGCCGGTGTGCACACCCATCGGGTCGACGTTCTCGATCGAGCAGATGATCACGACGTTGTCGGCCTTGTCGCGCATCACCTCCAGCTCGTACTCCTTCCAGCCGAGGATCGACTCCTCGATCAGCACCTCGGTCGTCGGACTCGCGTGCAGGCCGGCCCCGGCGATCCGGAGCAGGTCGGCCTCGTCGTACGCCATGCCGGAGCCGACGCCGCCCATCGTGAACGACGGCCGCACGACCAGCGGGTACCCGAGCTGGCCGGCCGCGCCCATCACGTCGTCGAGGGTGTGGCAGATGACCGAGCGCGCCACCTCCGCGTCGAGCCCCTCGACGATGTGCTTGAACGACTCCCGGTTCTCGCCGCGCTGGATCGCGTCGACGGATGCGCCGATCAGCTCCACGCCGTACTTCTCGAGGACGCCGTTCTCGTGCAGGGCGATCGCCGCGTTCAGCGCGGTCTGCCCGCCGAGGGTGGCGAGCAGCGCGTTCGGGCGCTCCTTCTCGATCACCTTCTCGACGAACTCCGGCGTGATCGGCTCGACGTACGTCGCGTCGGCGAACTCCGGGTCGGTCATGATCGTGGCCGGGTTGGAGTTCACCAGGACGACGCGGAAGCCCTCTTCGCGCAGTACCCGGCAGGCCTGTGTGCCGGAGTAGTCGAACTCGCAGGCCTGACCGATCACGATCGGGCCGGAGCCGATGACCAGCACCGACTCGATGTCTGTACGACGCGGCATCAGGCCCGTCCTTCCATCAGCTCTACGAAGCGGTCGAAGAGGTACGCCGAGTCGTGCGGACCGGCCGCCGCCTCGGGGTGGTACTGCACCGAGAAGGCGAGCACGCGCCCGTCCTTGCCGGTGAGCTTGAGCCCTTCGACCACGTTGTCGTTGAGCGAGACGTGGCTGACCTCAGCCGTCCCGTACGGCGTCTCGATGCTGCTGTCCAGCGGCGCGTCCACCGCGAATCCGTGGTTCTGTGCAGTGATCTCGACCTTCCCGGTCGCCCGGTCGAGCACCGGCTGGTTGATCCCGCGGTGCCCGTACTTGAGCTTGAAGGTCCCCAGCCCGAGCGCGCGCCCGAAGACCTGGTTGCCGAAGCAGATCCCGAAGTACGGCTTGCCGCGCTGCAGCAGCTCCTTGAGCAGCGTGGTCGGGTGCTCGGTGGTCTCCGGGTCGCCGGGACCGTTGCTCATGAAGATGCCGTCCGGGTTCACCGCGAGCACCTCGTCCAGCGACGCGGTCGCCGGGAACACGTGCACCTCGATACCGCGCTCGGCCATCCGCTTCGGCGTCATCGCCTTGATCCCGAGATCGAGCGCGACCACCGTGAACCGCTTCTCGCCTTCAGCCGGTACGACGTACGGCTCGAAGGTGGTGACCTCGGCGGCGAGGTCCGCGCCGACCATCGGCGGCTGCTCGAGCACCTTGGCCAGCAGCGCCGCCGGGTCGAGGATCTCGGTCGAGATCCCGGCCCGCATCGCGCCGCGCTCACGCAGGTGCCGGGTCAGCGCGCGGGTGTCGATCCCGGAGATCCCGACGATGTTCTGCGCCTTCAGCTGGTCGTCGAGCGAACGCTTCGCGCGCCAGTTGGACGGGACCCGGGCGGGGTCGCGGACGACGTACCCGGAGACCCAGATCTTCTGCGACTCGTCGTCCTCGTCGTTGATGCCGGTGTTGCCGATGTGCGGCGCGGTCTGGGTGACGATCTGCCGGTGGTACGACGGGTCGGTCAGCGTCTCCTGGTAACCGGTCATCCCGGTGGTGAACACCGCCTCGCCGTACGTCTCGCCGGTCGCCCCGTACGACGTGCCGGCGAACGACCGGCCGTCCTCGAGGACGAGCAGTGCGGGCTGGCTCATCTTTGCTCGGCTCCGATCAGTGTTGCGATGGATTCGGTCAGGGCGGCGGTGTCGGCCTTGCGACGCGGGCGGAACCCGGTGTCGAGCTCGCGGCCGTCGTGTGTCCAGGTGACCACGACCAGGCCGGACTTCTCCGCGGTCACCTTGCCGGCGATCCCGCGGTCGGTCCGTACGCCGGTCAAGTGGTCCGCGGGGATGAACACATCCGTCGCGCCCTGCCGGTGGAAGATCAGGCCGGCCTCACTGACGGCCAGGTCCGCGATGCTGCGGACGCCCAGTTCGTGCACGGCGATCCGGTCCATCCAGTCGCCTGCGCTCGTGGTTGCGACGTACACACCTTCGACGCCGCGCACCTTCTCCTCGGGGACCGCGGGCAGCGGCGCGAGGTCGGCCTGCCGGGACTGACGGTTCCGCCAGCCCCGGTACATGCCGAAGTAGCCCACTGCCAGGACCAGCAGCGTGCCGAGAATGCCCAGGAAGGCCTTCACCGGGTCAGCTCACCGTCCAGGACGACCGGCGTACCGCGGAGGAACGTCGCGACCACCTTGCCCGGCAGCGTCATCCCCTCGAACGGCGTGTTCCGCGACAGCGACACCGACTCGTCCGGTACGACGGTCCGCTCGACCCTGGGGTCGTACAGGACGACGTTCGCCGGCACGCCCGCCTTGAGCGGACGGCCGTGGTCGGAGATCTGGCCGATCGAGGCCGGGCGGTAGCTCATCCGGTCGGCGACGTCGGCCCAGGTCAGCAGCTTGGTGTCGATCATCGAGTGCTGTACGACGCTGAGCGCCGTCTCGAGCCCGGTCATGCCGAACGCGGCCGCGCTCCACTCGCAGTCCTTGTCCTCCACCGGGTGCGGCGCGTGGTCGGTGGCGACGATGTCGATCGTGCCGTCGGCCAGGCCCTCGCGGACCGCCTCGACGTCGTCCTTGGTGCGCAGCGGCGGGTTCACCTTGTAGACCGGGTTGTACGAGGCGGCCAGGTCCTCGGTCAGCAGCAGGTGGTGCGGCGTCACCTCGGCGGTGACCTCCAGCCCGCGGCCCTTGGCGGCGCGGACGATCTCCACCGAGCCCCTGGTGGACAGGTGGCAGATGTGCAGCTTCGACCCGACATGCGCGTTGAGCAGGATGTCGCGGGCGATGATCGCCTCCTCGGCGACACTCGGCCAGCCGGTCAGTCCGAGTACGCCGGACAGCGCGCCCTCGTTCATCTGCGCGCCCTGGGTGAGCCGCGGCTCCTGCGCGTGCTGGGCGATCACACCGTCGAACGCCTTCACGTACTCGAGTGCGCGCCGCATCAGCGCCGCGTCCCAGACACAGTCGCCGTCGTCGGAGAAGACCCGGACGCGGGCGGCCGAGTCGGCCATCGCGCCGAGCTCCGCGAGCTGCGTGCCCTTCCGGCCGACGGTGACCGCGCCGATCGGGTACACGTCGGCGTACCCGGCGTCGCGGCCGAGGCGCCAGACCTGCTCGACGACGCCGGCGGTGTCGGCGACCGGGTCGGTGTTGGCCATTGCGAACACCGCGGTGAACCCGCCCTTGGCCGCCGCCCGCGTGCCGGTCAGCACGGTCTCGGCGTCCTCGCGGCCGGGCTCGCGCAGGTGCGTGTGCAGGTCGACCAGACCCGGCAGGGCGATCAGGCCCCGCGCGTCGACGGTCGTCGTACCTTCCGGTGCTGCGAGATCGGTGCCAACGGCAACAATTTCGCCGTTGTCGATCAGCAGGTCCGCCACCTCACCGCCGACGATGCTCGCTCCGGTGATCAGGTATGCGGTCATGCGGTCTGCTCCTCTTCGTTACTACCTGACAACAGCAGATAAAGGACGGCCATGCGGATGGCCACGCCGTTGGTGACCTGCTCGACGATCACCGAGCGGGTGGAATCGGCGACCTCGGCGCTGATCTCCATCCCGCGGTTCATCGGGCCGGGGTGCAGCACGATCGCTTCGTCCGGCAGCTGCGCCATCCGGTAGCGATCGAGGCCGTACCGCCGCGTGTACTCGCGGGCGCTGGGGAAGAACGCGTCGTTCATCCGCTCCCGCTGCACCCGCAGCATCATCACCGCGTCGGTCTTGGCCAGCGAGCCGTCCAGGTCGTACGACGTCGCGCACGGCCAGCTCGTCATGTCGACGGGCAGCAGCGTCGGCGGCGCGACCACGGTCACCTCGGCGCCGAGCGTGGACAGCAGCAGCACGTTCGACCGCGCGACCCGCGAGTGCAGGACGTCGCCGACGATCGTGATCCGGCGCCCGTCCAGCGAGCCGAGGTGGCGGCGCATCGTGAACGCGTCGAGCAGCGCCTGGGTCGGGTGCTCGTGGGTGCCGTCACCGGCGTTCACCACCGAGCCGGTCATCCAGCCGGACTTCGCCAGCAGGTGCGGCGCGCCGGACGAGCCGTGCCGGCAGACCACACCGTCCGCGCCCATCGCCTGCAACGTCAGCGCGGTGTCCTTCAGGCTCTCGCCCTTGCTCACGCTCGATCCCTTGGCGGAGAAGTTGATCACATCCGCCGACAGCCGCTTGGCGGCCGCCTCGAACGAGATCCGGGTCCGGGTCGAGTCCTCGAAGAACAGGTTGACCACGGTCCGCCCGCGCAGCGCGGGCAGCTTCTTGATCGGGCGGTCGGCCAGCGACCGCATCTCCTCGGCGGTGTCGAGGATCAGATTGGCCTCGTCGCGGCTCAGGTCGCCGGCACTCAGCAGATGCTTCATTTCGCCCCCTTGTCGGCGATCAGCACAGCGTCCTCGCCGTCGAACTCGGTCAGATGGACCGTGACCCGCTCCACCAGGGAGGTGGGCAGGTTCTTGCCGACGTAGTCGGCGCGGATCGGCAACTCGCGGTGGCCGCGGTCGACCAGGACCGCGAGCTGGACCGCGCGCGGGCGGCCGATATCGCCGAGCGCGTCGAGGGCCGCGCGGATCGTACGGCCGGAGAACAGCACGTCGTCGACGAGGACGACGACCTTGCCGTCGATCCCGTCCGCGGGGATATCGGTGTGTTCCAGGCCACGGGGCGGCTTGAGGCCGATGTCGTCGCGGTACATGGTCACATCGAGTGACCCCGTGGGCACGCTCTGCCCCTCAACAGCCTGGATCCGGGCGGAGACGCGCTGCGCCAGCGGGACTCCGCGGGTGGGGATGCCGAGCAGGACGACCGGGTCGGCGCCGCGGTTCCGCTCGAGAATCTCGTGGGCGATCCGGGTCAATGCCCGGGAAATGTCGGAAGCGTCGAGAACTTCACGACCGCTGCGTTGCGGCGGCTGCGTGAACTCGGGTTGCTCTGCACTCTGGGCAGGGCTCATCGCTACCGTTCCTCCTTTCCCGCCTCTCTGGACGGGTCTTTAAAGGACGTTCGGACTGCTTGACATGGTATCGGATGTGACACGCCGTCTTGACGCTGGCCTCGCACCCAGAATATTGTTACTCTGTGTAATCGAGGGGGGTTTCACCTTTCGGGCCGTACCCTGCGGGCCGGACAAGACGAAACTAGTCGGAGGGAAGACCAGCGTGCCTAGCGAATACGCGAAGACACTGGGTGGCAAGCTACGCGCCATCCGCCAGCAGCAAGGCCTGTCGCTGCATGGTGTGGAAGAGAAGTCCAAGGGTCGCTGGAAGGCGGTCGTCGTCGGCTCTTACGAGCGCGGCGATCGAGCCGTCACGGTCCAGAAGCTCGCGGAGCTCGCCGATTTCTACGGCGTGCCGATCCGTGAACTGCTCCCTGGTTCCGCCAGCGCGGCCGCAGCTGCTGCTGCTCCGCCCCGGTTGATCCTCGACCTGGAGGCCCTGCAACACCTCGACGCGAGCGAGGCGGGTCCGCTGACGCGGTACGCCGCCACGATCCAGGCTCAGCGTGGGGACTACAACGGAAAGGTGCTGTCGATCCGGCAGGACGACATGCGGACGCTCGCCGTGATCTACGACGAGTCGCCGACGACGCTGACCGAGCGTTTCATCTCCTGGGGCGTGCTGAACCCGGAGGCGAAGGGCGAGGTCGAGGAATCGTCCGAGGCAGCCGGCGCCTGACGCGTTAGCGTCAATCGAAGGCATTAGACGGTCGGGGCTTGTAGCAGCTGGCCCGCGGCCGCCCGCCTTCTCCATCTGACCCGACAGAGCAGGACAACAGCAGTAGGAGCGGCAGGTAACACCTCACCCGCCGCGCACGGGGACGCATCGGCGGCCCGGGACCGTACCGAGACGGTCACCGGGCCAGAGACACAGAGGAACTCGGAGAGGGCTCGCCCCCCTCGTTCCTCGAACCGCCCGAAACTCAGCCGCCCGAATTTCTCAGACGCCCAGTGTGGGCTTCAGCTGCAGCAGTCTCGCCAGCAGCCCGTTCACGAAGACCGGCGACTCGTCCGTCGACAGATCGCGCGCCAGCGCGACCGCTTCGCTCACCGCGACCACGTCCGGGACCTGGTCGTCGAACAGCAGCTCGTACGCGCCGATCCGGAGGATGTTCCGGTCGACGGCCGGCATCCGGTCCAGCGTCCAGCCCACGGAGTGGGTCTCGAGCAGGTCGTCGATCTGCTCGCTGTGCTTCGCGACACCTTCGACCAGCGCCACGGTGAACTCGTTCACCGGCGGGTCGTTGTCGGCCACCCGGTCGGCCAGGGTGCCGCCGACCGGCAGCCCCCTGACCTCGGACTCGAACAGCACGTCTAGTGCGCGCTTGCGGGCCTTGCTACGGGCAGACATGTTCTGTTGTCAGCTCTCTCAGGGTCGGTCAGGGCCTCAGGAGGTGACGCGGCCGAGGTAGTCCCCGGTGCGGGTGTCTACCTTGACCTTCTCACCGGTGGTCAGGAACAGCGGGACCTGGATGTCGTACCCGGTCTCGAGCTTGGCCGGCTTGGTGCCGCCGCTGGAGCGGTCGCCCTGCAGACCCGGCTCGGTGTACTCGACGGTCAGCTCGACCGACGCCGGGAGCTCGACGTACAGCGGGAGGTCGTCGTGCACGGCAACGATCGCGTCCTGGTTCTCGAGCAGGAAGTGGACGGCCTCGCCGACCACCTCGGGCTGGAGCTGGAGCTGCTCGTACGTCGACTTGTCCATGAACACGTACGCCGTGCCGTCGTTGTACAGGTAGGTCATGTCACGCTTGTCGACCGTGGCCACGTCGACCTTCACGTCGGCGTTGAAGGTCTTGTCCACCACCTTGCCGGACAGCACGTTCTTCAGCTTGGTCCGGACGATGGCGCCGCCCTTGCCCGGCTTGTGATGCTGGAACCACACGACGGACCAGAGCTGGCCGTCCAGGTCGAGCACCATGCCGTTCTTGAGGTCGTTCGTCGATGCCACGCGGGTATGCCCTTCGAATTCGATCAGCGGTAACACGAGATTGTAGCGGTCGCTTCCGGATTCCTCCGACTCCGCGCACCCGGGGGGCTCTACGCTGAGAGCCGGACCGTCCACGGGAGGAGGCCTGCGATGACCGGATTCATCATCTTCATCGTGGTGATGATCGTCGTGAGCCTGATCAACAAGGCCAAGCAGCAGTCCAACCGGAACAGCGGGAAGGTGAGCCCGCGGGTCCAGGCGCTGGTCGAGAAGATCCAGGCCCAGCAGGGCGGCAACCAGCCCGCCCAGTTCCAGGGCCAGTACACGCAGCCCGCGCGGCAGGGCGGTCCGCCGCCCAACCAGCCTCCGGCGTACCCGGCCCAGACCGGCAACCCGCCGGGCAGCCAGCAGGTGGCGGCGGCGCTGTCACAGCTGCTGCAGAGCGGCCGTCAGCCCACCCGTCCGGGCGAGTGGACTCCCCCGGGCCAGCCCGCCAACCCCACGCCGTACCAGCCGCCGGCGCACCGCCCGCAGCAAAGCCAACTGCCTGTCTCTAACCAGGACCTGGACACCCAGGTGCGGACGCTGATGAACGCGAACAACGAGGTCGGCGCGATCCGTCTGCTGGGTGAGAAGCGCGGGCTAGGCATCCTCGAGGCACAGAAGTACGCCCGCTCGCTCGTCGCTCCCAAGACAGCTCCCCGCTCCACCGACGCCGACGAATCCGACGGACCGGACGAGGACAACGGCCGGTACGTCGGCTCCGCCGCGTTCGCGGAGTCGATCTTCAACCTCGACGACCGCGAAGAGAACGTCTGGGCCAGCGGCTGGGTCGACAAGCCCGAGCCAGAAGACCGTTCCGACATCGAAGAACTCTGGCAAACCGTCCGCAACGCACCGCGGCCCGGGACGACTCCGAGCTAATCCCGCTTGTCCCCAAGGGATTCCAGCAAGGTGCGGAGTAGGCCGGCCAGGTGATCGCGTTCTGCGGTGGACAGGCCGGAGAGCAGTTGGGCCTCGGTGTCGACGTGGGTCGGCAGGACCTTGTCGATCAGCTTGAGGCCCTTGGCTGTCAGCGTGACCTGTACACCGCGGCCGTCGGTCTCGCTGGGCGCGCGCGTCACCAGACCGCGAGTCTCCAGTCGATCCAGCCGCTGACTGATCGCCCCTGACGTCACCATCGACGAATGCATCAGCCCGGCCGGCGTCAGGCTGTGCTCCACGTTGCTGCGCCGCAGTGTCGCCAGTACGTCGAAGGACGCCCGGTCCAGCTCGTACTTCGCGAAGTTCCGCCGCAGCTCGGCGTCGAACAGCGCACTGAGCCGGCTCAACCGGCCGATGACCCCCATCGGCGACGGATCGATATCCGGCCGCCGCGCCCGCCACTGCTCGAGCACCACGTCGACGTGATCTGCCATCCGCCCAGCCTACTGCCGAATTGCTTAGCGCTGAGGGATTGCAAGTAGCTTAGCGCTGAGATACTTTATCTTAGTGCTAAGCAATCGAGTTTCCCTTCTTCTGGTTACGGCGATCACGCCGCTGCTCTGGGGTACGACCTACCTGGTCACGACCGAGTTCCTCCCACCTCATCGCCCGCTGCTGGCCGCGCTGCTCCGCTCGCTGCCGGCCGGCCTCCTGCTGATCGCGATCACCCGCGTCCTCCCCCGCGGCAGCTGGTGGTGGCGCTCGCTGGTCCTCGGCACGCTCAACATCGGTGCCTTCAACGCACTGCTCTTCATCGGCGCGTACCGACTGCCTGGCGGCGTGGCCGCGACAGTCGGTGCGATCCAGCCACTACTCGTCGCAGTACTGTCGGCCGGTCTGCTGCGGCAGCGGCTGTCTCTGCGCACTGTCCTCACAGCCATCGCCGGCGTGTTCGGCGTCGGCCTGCTGGTACTGCGGGCAACTGCACAGCTCGACATGCTGGGTGTACTCGCCGCTGTCGGCGGTGCGATCGTGATGGCGTTCGGCGTCGTACTCAGCAAGCGCTGGACGTCACCCGCTCCCCTGCTGGCGACCACAGGCTGGCAACTGGTCGCCGGTGGACTGGTACTGCTGCCAGTGGCCCTCCTGGTCGAGGGCGCACTACCTGACTTCACCCTGCGGAACCTCGCGGGCTACTCCTACCTGGCACTGTTCGGATCCGCCGTCGCGTATGCGCTGTGGTTCCGCGGACTCCGTGAGCTCGCTCCGACCGAGGTGACGTTCCTGGGGCTGCTCAGCCCGGTCATGGCGACGACACTCGGCTGGCTGGTGCTGGACCAGCAGCTGTCGGTCTGGCAGGCCGTTGGCGGTCTGATCGTCCTCGGTGCGCTCGTGACCGCCCAGGTACGCCGGAAGGTGCGGCCAACGCCCGCCGCCGAAGCTCCTGTCCTCGTCGCAGCCGGCGAGCGGTGACATGCGAATCCTCGTCTGGGGTGCGGCCGGCGCCGTTGGCAGTCGGGTCGCGCGAGAAGCAGTTGCCCGCGGCCACCAAGTCACCAGCGTCGGCCGCTCCGGACCGGTCCGCGGTGACGCGGCTGACCCGGACGACGTCGCTCGACTGAGCGCCGGGCACGACGTGGTGATCAGTGCGACCCGGCCGCGTCCAGGAAGCGAAGGTGAGCTCGTCGCTGCAGCCAAGGGGTTGCTGATCGGCCTGCGCGGCAGCGGCGTACGGCTGATTCTCGTCGGCGGTGCAGCCAGTCTGATCGTGCCGGGGGCAGAAGTGCAGTTGGTCGACTCGCCCGGCTTCCCGGTTGAGCTTCGCCCGATCGCCCTGGCCTGCAACGAGCAGTACGACGTCGTGCGGGCAGCCGGCGACCTGGACTGGACGTACGTGAGCCCTCCCGCGCTACTCGAGCCCGGCGAGCGGACCGGTCGCTATCGGAAGGGCTACGACCACCTGGTGACCGATGCGCACGGCAACTCGACCATCTCGATGGAGGACTTCGCGATCGCGCTCGTCGACGAGGCCGAGCGAGCCGAACACGTCCGGCAGCGCTTCACCGTCGGGTACTGAACAGCCGGCCCCCGCTACTCAGCGGGGGCCGGCTGTTTTCAGATGAGGCCTTCGCGCAGTGCGTAGGCGACGGCGTGTGAGCGGTTCTTCAGCTGGAGCCGACTGGTCACGTCGTGCAGGACGTTCTTCACCGTCCGCTCCGAGTAGGACAGCTCACGAGCGATCTCCTGCGTGTCCTTGCCGTCGGCCACCAGCCGCAGTACCTGCGTCTCGCGGTCGGACAGACCGGTGTGGGACAGCCCCCGTGGTGCCAGCACATGCCGCTGCATCCGTGACACCTGTCCCAGCAACCGGCCAAGCAGATCTGGCGGCAGGCTGCCGTCCCCGGCAGCGGCAGCCTGCACCAGATGCACGATCCGGTCAGCGGTCGCCTCAGTACGACGCAGTACGCCGGACACCCCCAGCTCGACCGCAGTCATCAGCGCGTCGTCGTCGATCGCGCCGCCGATCAGCACAGTCCGGCGGCAACCGCGCTGGGTTGCCGCTCGCAGTACCTGGACGGCCCCGGCGTCCAGCGAGTCGACGGCGATCAACGCAACCACTGGCGGGGTGGTGCGCTGGTCGCCTGACTGCGTGGACCCGGGCAGGCCTGACAGCCCGGACTGCCCCGGCAGCCCCGGCAGCAGGGTGGTCAGGTCGGTGTCGTTGATCAGGCTGATCTCCGGCCGCTGCCGGAGCGTGTGCACCAGCCCGAACTGCGACAGCGGGTCCAGTGCCTTGACCCAGACCGGAATGCTGTGTTGCCCGTTGATCGGCGTCGTCATACCTGTCACTCCCCCAGAGCGTTGTTGAACGGAACGGATCGAATCCGTAGTCACACGAACCCCCAAGTCGTCGATTTCCTCCCGATCGTGCGTCCGGCCGGCCGGCCTTTCGGACCGGTGACAGCTGGTGTCACGACCCAACGCCTAGGGTGACGTACCGGCGTTTCACCGGCATCTCACCCGGGCTCTTGGCCGTCGGCTGGTGAACTGTGCCCGCTCGGCGGGTTGAAATCTGCCCACAACTACCTGATGCCCGAAAGGGCAGTTTGGTTATGAGTGGTTATGAATCCAGGCCGGTGAGTGCGCGGAGCGCGAGCCGGTACGAGTCCAGGCCGAAGCCGGCGATGGTCCCGGTCGCCACACCGGCGACGACGCTGGTGTGCCGGAACTCCTCGCGGGCGGCGGGGTTGGTGAGGTGGATCTCGATCAGCGGAGCCGTCCGCTGCGCGATCGCGTCGCGCAGGGCGTACGAGTAGTGCGTGAACGCGGCCGGGTTGAGGACGACGGGAGTCCGGTCGTCGGCCGCCTCGTGCAGCCAGCCGACCAGCTCGGCCTCGTCGTCGGTCTGCCGCACCTCGACCTCGAAGCCGAGCTCGGCGCCGGTCTTCTCGCACACCCCGACCAGCTCGGCGAACGTCGTCGTACCGTACTTCTCCGGCTCGCGGGACCCCAGGCGTCCGAGGTTCGGTCCGTTCAGCACCAGCACTCGCCTGCTCGCATCCGTCACAGCAGTCACCCTATCGGCAGGCCGTCGTAGGCCGTTTCCGCTTCGGTCACCGCGTCCAGGTAGCGGTCGGCGGCGCGCTGGCCGGCGGTGATGACCTCCCAGTTGCGGCGGGACAGGACTCGCTGGACGGCGACCGCCTGGGCCGCCAGGAGGTCGCCCGTGAGATCGCCTCCGAGGGCTTCGGCGAGAGCGCGCTCGTCGTCGTCCATGAACTGGTGGAGCCGCGTCGCGAGAGCGGGCGTGGTGAAGACGAGCTTGTAGTAGGCGAGGACCTGCGGGTGGTCGTTCAGCCCGGTGACCGGATCGCGGGCAGTGAGCCCGGCGAGGAAGTGCTCGCGGAGCGCCTGGACCGGTGGGACCTCCGCGGCCGCGACGACCCGGGCGGACTCGTGCCGGTGGTCGGCGATCCGGTGCAGGACGAGGTCCTGCTTGGTCGGGAAGTACTTGAACAGGGTCGGCTTGGAGACGTTCGCCGCTTCGGCGATGTCGGTCACCGACACCTCGTCGAAGCCACGCTTCAGGAACAGCGCGATGGCCGCCTCGGACAGGGCGTCGTACGTCTGCTGCTTCTTGCGCTCGCGAAGTCCGGTCACGGTCAACATGTTAACCTAGGCAAAAGATTGACCGAGTTAATCTTTTGCCTGGAGGGGTGGATGCGGGATCTGGCTTCGGAGCGCGAGTACGCCGAGCGGTGCTGGGAGGCCTTGCGGCGGATGGTGGCCGGCGCGCGGGAGAACGTGGCGGTCGGCGAGCACACCTGGGGCGACCGGTACACGGCCGAGCGGCTGGGGTTCTACCTCAAGACGCTCGCGCGGGACATGGGCGAGGAGGGCGACAACCCGCCGTTCTTCGGCGTGATCGCCTACGAGACTGGCGGCTCGGTCGCCGGCGAGCACCGCGGCCACGGCGGGCCCGGCTCGGTCGCCGGCGAGCACCGGGGGCAGGCGTACTACCTCGGGCGGCGGCATGTCTCGGACGCGATCGGCCGGCCGCCGATGGTGATCGACTGGCGTGCGCCGGTGTCGGCCGCGTTCTACCAGGCGTCCGCGGTCGAGCCGCGTGGGATCGAGACCCGCCGCCGGTTCGGCTGGTCCGGTCAGACGCTGACGAGCTTCGAGGACGAGCGCCTGTTGACCGGCCCGCCGTCCGGCGGAAGTGACTTGGTACGCCGTGAGATCGAGCGCGCCCGGGTCGGCCCGATGCGGGACATCGTCGCGACGATCCAGCCGGAGCAGGACACGCTGGTACGGACCGACCTCGACGTCTCGGTCTGCGTACAAGGCGCACCCGGGACCGGCAAGACAGCGGTCGGCCTGCATAGAGCGGCGTACCTCCTCTACGCGCATCGGTCCCGGCTCACGCGGAACGGCGTACTCGTGCTCGGTCCGAACCGGGCGTTCCTGCACTACATCTCCGCCGTACTCCCGACGCTGGGCGAGGTCGACGTCGAGCAGACCACGATCGAGCAACTGCTGGACCGCGAGGTCCGCGCGACGGACACGCACGCTGCCGCGACGGCAAAGCACGACGTGCGGATGGCCGAGGTACTGCGGAAGGCGGTGTACGCGCGGATCGGTCGCCCGTCGCAGGCGGTCGTGGTGAGCGACGAGTCGTACAAGTGGCGCGTCAACCAGCACGAGTTCGCGGAGATGGTGGTGGAGGCCGAGGCGGATGCGACGACGTACCTGACCGGTCGTGAGCGGGTGATCGCGCGGATCGTCGCGGCATTGCAACGACAGGCGGAGGCTCGCGGGCGGAACTGCAACGGCGTCTGGCTGCGCCGGATGGCTCGGGCCGTGACGCCGGACGTCGAGGCGGTGTGGCCACAGCTGAAGGCGGACGAGGTGCTCGCCGAGGTGCTGAGCGATCCCTCAAGTGCTGCGGACGGGATCCTGAACGCGGCCGAGCTCGACGCCATCAGGTGGCCGAGGCCGCGGAAGGCGAAGAGCGCGAGGTGGACGGCGGCGGACGCAGTACTGCTCGACGAGGTGAGTGCGTTGCTCGAGCGCGTGCCGACGTACGGCCATGTGATTGTGGATGAGGCGCAGGACCTCTCCCCCATGCAGTGCCGGGCGATCGCGCGGCGCAGCGAGCACAGTTCGCTGACCGTGCTCGGCGACCTGGCTCAAGGTACGACGGCCTGGGCCGCGACCGACTGGCCGACGCAGCTCGGCCATCTCGGAAAGCCGACGGCGGAGATTGTTGCCCTGAGCACCGGTTATCGCGTGCCCGCCGCCGTCGTCGAGCTGGCGAACCGTCTACTGGCGTCCCTCGACGTCGACGTCCCGCCAACCACATCCTTCCGCTCCGACGGCGAGCTGACCATCACCCGCGTCGACGACCTTCCGGCGGCGTGTGTTCAGAGCGTGCAGCAGGCGCTCACCCGGGAAGGCTCAGTCGGCGTGATCGCCGCCGACCACGAACTACCGGCACTGGCCGATGCATTGAAGACGGCCGGCATCGAGATCGTCGCAGCGGACGGCGACGGCCGAGTGGCGGTCGTACCGGCGAGCTTGGCCAAGGGCCTCGAGTACGACCACGTGATCGCCGTCGAGCCCGCCGACATCGTCACCGACGAGCCCCGCGGCCTGAACCGGCTCTACGTGATCCTTACGAGAGCTGTCTCCCGCCTCGACGTGCTCCACAACCTGCCGCTGCCATCGGAGCTGAGCTATGCACTCCACGGGGCGCCGGGGCCGCCCATGCGTTGGGCGTACGGCGTACCAGGGGCCAGTTCGCCGCGGCGGATCGGCTTGTCGGTGAAGGCTGACGCGTAGATGGCTGCGGCGAGTTCGAGCGTGTTGCGTGCCTCGGCGAGGGTGACCGGGGTTGGCGTGCCCGCCGCCTTGGCGTCCAGGATCGCGGCCAGCTGGGCAGTGTGGCCGCTCGGTACGTCGGGGAGGTCGGCGGACCAGGCGTCTGCGATCTCCTCGTGGCCAGGCGCCGGCGTAACGGTCCAGTCGGGGTTCTTGTAGCCGTATAAGTGTTCCAGCTCGACGGTCGCGTTGGCGCAATCGAAGCGGAGCTGCGACGTCTGACGCGCGGAAACGAGCGAGTTGACGACCGAGGCGACGGCGCCGTTCTCGAAAGTCACCAGCGCCAGCGAGACATCCTCGGTCTGCGTCGGGCGAGCCTGCCGGGCCGCGAGCGCGGTCACCTTCTCCCACGGGCCGAGGATCGACAGCAGCAGGTCGTACTGATGGATGCCGTGCCCCATGGTCGGCCCGCCGCCCTCGACGTCGAACGTGCCGCGCCACGGCACATCGAAGTACGCGTCGTCGCGGTACCAGACGGTGTTGCACAGGGCAACCAACGGTCGGCCGAGTACGCCGTCCTCAAGGAGCTGCCGCAGCCGGACGGCACCGGATCCGAACCGATGCTGGAAGACGCATGCGACCTGCGCCGAGGACTTGTCCTCCGCCGCCACCAGCTTGTCGAACTCGTCCAGCGAGAGGGTCGGCGGCTTCTCCATGTACACGTCGATGTCCGCTGCCAGGCATTCCACGGCGAGCGGGACGTGCGAGTTCGGCGGAGTACAAAGATGGACGAGGTCGACACGGTCCGCCGCGAGCAGGTCGGTCAGGCTTGGGTACGTCGCCGGGATGTTCCATTTGTCGGCGAATTCCTTGGCCCGACCCAGGTCGACGTCGACCGCCGCGACCAGCTCGGCCCGCTCCGCGAGCGCGGTGACCGCCCGGGCGTGCGAGGCGGCGATCCCGCCTGTACCGACGATCGCGATCCGCTGCTTACTCATATGGAAAGCCCTTTCCGAGGGGCTTCCATCCTCCCACAACGCGCCGGGGTCGACACAGGATCCGGTGGGTCGGCACAGGCAATAACCTGTGCCGACCCCCGACAACTTGTGTAAGGGTCGGGCTAGCTGATCTCGCCGTACGCCGCGATCAGCAGGCTGGGGTCGGGCGCCTCGAGGATGGTGGGTCTGGCCAGCGCGTCGAGGATGACGAAGCGGAGGCGGTCGGCCCGGGTCTTCTTGTCGAGCTTCATCGCGTCCTGCAGGTGCGGCCAGGCGTCGGCGCGGTACGTGACCGGGAGGCCGAGAGATTCCAGTACGGCGCGGTGCCGGTCGGCGGTCGCATCGTCGAGGCGGCCGGCGGCGCGGGCCAGCTCGGCGACGAACACCATGCCGATGCTGATCGCGGCACCGTGACGCCACTTGTACCGCTCGACGCGCTCGATCGCGTGGCCGAGCGTGTGCCCGTAGTTCAGCGCCTCGCGACCGATCTGGCCGCCGACGGTCGTGGTCCGCTCGCGCAGATCCGCGCCGACCGTGTCGGCCTTCACCTGGATCGAGCGGGCGATCAGCTCCTCGGTCGCGCCGTACGACGGACTCGTCGCGGCGGCCGGGTCCTTCTCGACGAGGTCGAGGATCACGGGGTCGGCGATGAACCCGCACTTCACGACCTCGGCGAGACCGCTGACGTAGTCGTTCTGCGGCAGGCTCTCGAGGGCGGCCAGGTCGCACAGCACGCCGGCCGGCTCCCAGAAGGCACCGACCAGGTTCTTGCCTTCGGCGGTGTTGATGCCGGTCTTGCCGCCGACGGCAGCATCGACCATGCCGAGCAGAGTGGTCGGGATGTGCACGACCTTCACGCCGCGCAGCCAGGTCGCGGCGACGAAGCCGGCGAGGTCGGTCGTCGTACCGCCGCCGACGCTGACGATCGCGTCCGAGCGGGTGAAGCCGGCCTGGCCGAGCACGGACCAGCAGTACGCCAGCACCTCGGCGGTCTTGGCCTCCTCCGCGTCCGGGATCTCGATCGCGTGCGCGGTGAACCCGGAGGCGGTGAGGTCGTCGCGGATCGCGTCGCCGGTCTCGCAGAGCGCCCGCGGGTGCACGACAGCAACCCGCTGCACGCCCTCCCCCAGCAGCCCCGGCAACTCGGCCAGCAGATTGTTGCCGATGACAACGTCGTACGGCGCCGCCGCGGCGACGCGAATCCGCGTCGGGGCGTCGGTCATGCGAGGTGCTCCAGGATTTCGTCGGCGATCTCGTCGGGGGTCTTGTTGTCCGTGGTCACGGTCAGCTTGGCGACCTCGGCGTACAAGGGCCGACGGGCTTCCATCAGGTTGCGGAGTTGGGTGCGGACGTTGCCGAGCAGCAGCGGCCGGGCAACGCTCAGGCCGACGCGCTTGGATGCCTCACCGAGGCTGACGTCGAGGAAGACGACCGTGTGGCCGGCCAGGTCGGCGCGGGTCGCCGGGTCCAGGATCGCGCCGCCGCCGAGCGACAGCACCTCGCCGTCGCCCTTCAGCGCCTCGACGATCGCGGCCCGCTCCAGCTTGCGGAAGTGCGGTTCGCCCTCGTCGACGAAGATCTCGGAGATCGGCTTGCCCGCGCCGGCCTCGATATCGGTGTCGGTGTCGCGGTGCGTGGCCTTCAACCGCTCGGCCAGCAGCGCCGCGATCGTGGACTTACCCGATCCCGGCGGCCCGACCAGGACGACGACCGGGCTCACTCCCACTCCCGCGGGGTGATCGTGGTCGGCAGGTTCGCCAGGTACGACTGGTGGTTCCGCGCGGTCTCCGCGACCGAGTCGCCGCCGAACTTCTCCAGCGAGACCTCGGCCAGCACCAGCGCGACCATCGCTTCGGCGACGATGCCGGCAGCCGGTACGGCGCAGACATCCGACCGCTGGTGGTGCGCGGACGCAGCCTCGCCGGTCGACGTGTCGATCGTCCGCAATGCCCGCGGCACGGTCGCGATCGGCTTCATCGCGGCGCGGACCCGGAGCGTCTCGCCGGTGCTCATCCCGCCTTCGGTGCCACCCGAGCGCCCACTCGTCCGCCGGATCGCACCATCGGAGGCGACGATCTCGTCGTGCGCCTTCGAACCCGGCGTCCGCGCGAGCTCGAACCCGTCACCGAGCTCGACGCCCTTGATCGCCTGGATGCCCATCAGCGCACCGGCCAGCTTGGAATCGAGCCGCCGGTCCCAGTGCACGTAGCTGCCGAGGCCCGGCGGAAGTCCGTCGACGACGACCTCGACCACGCCGCCGAGCGTGTCTCCGGCCTTCTGCGCGGCGTCGATCTCCGCGACCATCTGCTTGCTCGCGTCCGGGTCGAGGCAGCGCACCGGATCAGCGTCCAGCTTCGCGACATCGCCGTACGCCGGGATCACGCCGTACGGCGCCTTGACCGTGCCGAGCTCGACGACGTGGCTGACGATCGTCACGCCGTACGACTGCCGGAGGAACCGGGCCGCGACCTCGCCCAGGGCGACCCGGGCGGCGGTCTCGCGGGCGCTGGCACGCTCGAGCACTGGGCGGGCCTCGTCGAACCCGTACTTCTGCATGCCGGCCAGGTCGGCGTGACCGGGCCGCGGGCGGGTCAGCGGCGCGTTCCGCGCGAGGCCGGCGAGCGTCTCCGCGTCGACCGGATCCGCGCTCATCACCTGCTCCCACTTCGGCCACTCGGTGTTGCCGACCTGGATGGCGCACGGGCTCCCGAGGGTTAGCCCGTGCCGGAAACCACCGAGGAACGTCACCTCGTCCCGCTCGAACTTCATCCGGGCACCCCGGCCGTAGCCGAGCCGCCGACGGGCCAGGGCATCGGCCACATCATCAGTGGTGACCTCAACCCCCGCGGGAAGACCTTCAAGTACGGCGACGAGCGCTTGTCCGTGCGACTCGCCGGCGGTAAGCCAGCGCAGCATGCCCGGATTCTTTCACGCCTGACTCGATCCCCGGACGGCGGTCTCAGAGTCAGCACCAGGTCAGCGGCAGGTTTGGGTGTCTTGGGTCAGGCCGTCGCGGACGGAGAGGACTACGTCGAGGGTTTTGATGATCGGGGACTCGTTGCAGGTGGTGGAGGCGTTGGCTGCTTGACCGCCGGCGATCGCGGCGCCGGTGAGGGCGGTGGTGGCGAGCGCCGCCACGGCCAGGCGCCCGGCGGTACGACGGAATGCGGGGGTCATCGCCTGCTCCCTTGAACGGTCGATTCCTTATACCAACGACCGTAGAAGTTGGAAGCGCCGGGTGAACTGGGCCTGGAACCCGTCTTGGGGTAGCGCTGACACCACCCCGGATAGGGTCCTGGCATGAGTCGGCAGGCTGAGGAGACGTGGCGGGCGCGGGTGCGTGGGTGCTTGCTGGGCGGCGCGATCGGGGACGCGCTGGGCGGACCGGTGGAGTTCGAGGACGGGCGGTCGATCGTCGCGAAGCACCCGGACGGCGTACGGACGTTCCTTCCGGGAGGCGACGGCTGGCCTGCCGGAACGATCACCGACGACACCCAGATGACGCTGTTCACGGTCGAGGGGCTGATCCGGGCCGGCGTACGGACGGATCGCGGGATCGGGTTCACGGTCGGGGTCGTGCACCACGCGTACGACCGGTGGCTGGACACGCAGAACCTGCCCGGACCGATCGGCGAGCAGGACGGGTGGCTGGCCAGCGAGCAGTGGCTGTATGCGCGTCGCGCGCCCGGCAACACCTGCCTCAACGCGCTGACCGAGGCCCGCAAGGGCGAGCCCCAGATCCCGCAGTACGGCGGCGAGGCGGTGAACGACTCGAAGGGATGCGGCGGGGTGATGCGGGTCGCGCCGTTCGGGCTGCTGCCGGAGTACTTCCCGACAGACTGGATCTTCGACTCGGCCGCGACGGCCGCCGGGTACACGCACGGTCACCCGACCGGCAAGCTCGCGTCCGGCGCGCTCGCCGCGATCATCCACGAGCTCTGCAACGGTGCCAACCTGGACGACGCGCTCTCCCGCGCAACCGAGCTCCTCAAACAGCACGACGGCCACGAGGAGACGAGTACTGCGCTCACATTCGCGCGACACCTGGCTGCGACAGCTCCCGCGGGACCCGTCACGGTCGAGCGACTCGGCGGCGGGTGGATCGCCGAGGAGGCGCTCGCCATCGCGGTCTTCGCAGCACTCGCCTACCCGGAGCCTGACCAGTTCCTCGACGCGCTCACGCTCGCCGTCACCCACTCCGGCGACAGCGATTCCACCGGCGCGATCTGCGGCAACATCCTGGGCGCCCTCCACGGCGAGACGGCTCTCCCCGCAGAGCTCGTCTTCACCGTCGAGGGCCGCCCGGTCATCCTCCAACTCGCCGACGACTTCGCCCTGGAGTTCGCCCAGGGCAAGCGTCTGCACGGCGACTACGGTCCACACACCACCTGGACCACGCGCTACCCGGGCTGGTGACTAGGCAGGCTCGATCGAGAGCTTGTGGTGGAACACGTTGCGCGGGTCCCACTTCGACTTGATCTGCTGCAGCCGCGGGTAGTTGCCCAGGTAGTACAGGTCGTGCCACGGCACACCGGATTTGTTGTACGCCGGATCGGCCAGGTCGGTGTCCGGGTAGTTGATGTACGAGCCGGCGTTGGTCGCGTTCGGCACCGGTGCGCCGCCCGTCTCGCGGTAGATGTCGCCGTACACCTTGCGCGCCCAGGCGAGGTGCATCGCGTCGTCGGCGGCGGACTCCCAGGACGCAGTGAGCACCATCTTGCAGACCACGTCCCGCTGCGCGGCCGCGGTGGCGTTCGAAGGGACCGTGTTCACCTTGCCGCCGTACGGGACGAGCAGAATCGACGACTCCGGCCCGTTGTAGTCCTGGTCGGTGAGCCCGTTGTACATCGCGACGATCTGCGCGTCGGTGTAACCCTTCTTCAGGTACGCCGCCTTGTACTTGCCGCGGCTCGGCGTCGCCGTCTCGCCGATCGAGCGCTCCATCGTCAGGTGCAGGAACGGGCCGACACCCATGTCGATCGTCTGCGGCTTGGCCTGCACGCCGGTCGTGATCGCGGCGTTGAACGCGTTCATGAGCTGTTCCGAATTCGGCGCGGCGGCGTCGAGCTGGGTCGAGAGCAGGAACTGTCCGGCCTTCTTCTGGGTGATCACGAACGGCGCGTAGAGCGTCGCGTACGGCGAGTCCGGCGTGTTGTGCTGCTCGAAGAACGTGAACCAGTTCCGCATCGTGCGGACGAAGTCGGCCTGGGTGGTCTTCGACCAGTCGTACACCAGCACCGTCGAGCGGAGCGCGGCCGGTGCCTTGGGCAACGATTGCTCCGGCGTCCGGCCGGTCGAGCCGCTGCTGCGGAGCAGGTACCGGACCACGACGCCGAAGTTCCCGCCGCCGCCACCGGTGTGCGCCCACCACAGGTCGCGGTGCTCGTTCTCACGGGTCGCGACCACGGTGCGGGCCCGGCCGCGGGCGTCGACGACCACGACCTCCATGCCGTACAGGTGGTCGACGACCGAGCCGTACTTGCGCGAGAGCGGACCGTACCCGCCACCGGCGAAGTGGCCGCCGACACCGACGCCGAGACAGCCGCCGGCCGGCACGGTCAGGCCCCAGCCGAAGAACAGCTCCTTGTAGAGGTTCTCGAGGATCGCGCCGGAGCCGACCGAGAAGGCCCGGTACTGCGGATCCCAGGCGATGTCGTTGTTCGTCGACATGTCCAGCACGACCTCGATGTCGCTGCTGTCCACGAAATCCTCGAAGCAGTGCCCACCACCGCGGACCGCGATCCGCTTGCCGCTGCGGACCGCCTCCTGTACGGCGTCGACCGCGTCCTGCGGCGACCGGATCACCCGGATGTAGTCGGGTGTGCCGACGAAGCGCCGGTTCTGCCCGCGGGTGACGAGATCCAGATAGCGAGCGTCACCCGGACCGATCTTGGCACCGATAGGCGCCGACGGGGCGGCAGACGCAGTACCTGGAACGGCGAGAGCCGCACCCGCGACTGCAGTCCCGGCCAGAAGACCACGACGACTGACTGGCATTGAGATTCCCTCCCGAGTTCGAATGCTTCGACCCTAGGAAGGCGGGCAGTGCCCGCACATCAACCATCTGGTGGAGTGCGGGGATCCCCTATCCGGCGTACAACCGCTCTAGCGGCGCACCGAGCAGTACGCCGGCCAACGCGCCGACCAGCATGAACGGCCCGAACGGGACCATCTGCTTGCGCGTCATCACCCGCGCGGCGATCAGCACGATGCCGACGAGCGCGCCGAGGAAGAACCCGCCGTACAAACCGGATGCGAACTGCCCCCAGCCCAGCCAGCCGAGCGCCAGTCCGAGCAGCCCGGACAGGCGTACGTCGCCGAACCCGACGCCGCGCGGGAACGCGAACCACAGCACGTAGAACACCGCGAACCCGATCGCCCCGGCGATCACTGCCCGGCGCAACGATCCCCAGTCCCCCGTCGCGACCGCGGCCGCCAGCAAGCCGGCCGCGACGACGACGTACGTCGGCCAGATGATCACCGAGGGCAGGAACCGCGTCCGCGCGTCGATGTACCCGAGCACCGCCCCGGCCACCGCGAGCGCCAGCCACGCGGGCAGCACGGCATCCAGCCCGAGCATCCAGCCCAGCAGTCCCCCGGCCACCGCCGCGAGCCCGCCACACCAGTAGGCCGCTCGCCGGCCGGCCACCGATGCATACAGGACCTTGGTCTCGCCCTCTTCCAGCACCGGCTCGGGGATGTTGCGCATCAGCCAGGGGCCGAGGACAGCCGCAGCCGAACCGCAGAGGACCACACCGATCCCCGCGGCGAGCACTGCGTTGTCAGCCGGCACGATCCAGGAGCCTAGACGATCCTGTGACCCGACTTCGCGAGCCCTGTGGACAAGAGTGTGGGAGTGTGATCGAAAGGTCATCTCGGGAAGGACTGACGATGAACGCCGTGGACAAGGGCCGGGTCAAAGACGCGCTGCTACGGCAGGTCGAGGCCGAACTGCAGGCGGCCCGGGGCGACGTGGCCCGGAAGGATTCGGCCGCGATGCTCGACCAGGACTCGTCGTTCTCGGTCGACGACCAGTCGCAAGCCTCCGAGGCCGGCGATCTCGGTCGGCTGCTCGAGGGCCGGGAGCAGCGGCAGGCGGGCATCCGCGCCCAGATCGAGAAGCTCGACTTCGGGCCGCGGAGCGAGGTCGGGCTGGGCGCGATCATCGGATTCGACGGCGATCGGTACGTCGTGGGCGTGGTCGCGGCCGCATTCGACTGCGACGGCGCGACGTACGAAGGGATCGCGGCCGACGCCCCGATCTACGCGGCTCTCGAGGGCCTGCACGCCGGCGACACGTTCAGCTTCGCCGGCCACGACCACCGGCTCGACTTCGTCAGCTGAGGCGGGACCGGCGCACCAGCACGCGGGCAATCACAGCCGCACCGACGCCGATCAGGAGTAGGCCGCCGAAGAGCACGCCGACCGTGCTCCAGAAGCCGTCATTCGTCGTGACGACCTCGACCCGCTGGTACTCCGCGTCCGTCGCGGCCGGCGCGAACGTGAAGTCGTCGGTGATCCGGCCCGGCTCGCTGTACGTCGCCGTGTATGCCGTCAAGAAGGTGGCCGGCGTCGTCAGCGCATCGTCCTCGACCCGGCCGGCGAACAGCAGTTCAGGCTTCACCGACGCATCCGGCAGCTTCGTCGCGTCGACCCGGTGCTCGGCCGCGACGTACACCGTGACCGTCTGGGAGGTCGTCGCGCCTTTGCTCAGGCGCATCGGGTAGACGATCCGCTCTGATGCGAATGTGAGTCGCAGCGGCGGCGTTGCCCCGCTCAGGCTCTCACCGTCCCGCTTCGGCGCGAGCTTCACGGCCACGATCTCCCACTTCTCCGTCAGGTACGGCGTGAGGTTCGCGGCCAGCGTCGCCGGTACGACGTATCCGTTTGTGCGCAGCCAGTCCGTGACCGCAGTACCGGTCGAGCCGGTGAGCCGCGCGACCGCGAACGGGCCGAGGACCATTTGCTGGCGGACGTTGACCCCGGAACCGGGCGCCGCCTCGCCGGCCAGGTCGCGGTTGCCCATGATCCCGAGGTCGCGGAACGGCCAGTACGTCTTCTTGTAGACGATCTTCGGCCGCGTCAGCTGGTCGAGCCGGTAGAACAGCTGGTCGTCGCCGAGCTCGACCTTCGCAGCGGCCGGGACCGGCATGATCCAGGCAGCCTTCTTCGAGATGCCGTTGATCGCCATCGAGAGCGTGATCTTCTCGGTGCCGCCGTCGTGCTGGACCAAGGCGTTCTCGCCGTACGCGCGGGCTCGCGACTGCGCGTCCGGCAGGTAGCCACCACATGCGCACGCCCAGGCAGGCGTCACCCCGGCCGCAATGAACCCGACTGCCAGCACACCCGCCACAACCCGCCAAAGCTTCACTGGCGGAACACTAGCTAGGCAAGGGTGTACGGGGTGTGGAAGAAGTTGGACGGGTCGTATTTCTTCTTCGCCGCCTGCAGCTTGGCCGTGCTGCCGCCGTAGTACGAACTGACTGCTCGGCCGGCCTCGAGATAGTTGACGTAGGCACCGGCTGAGGCCACACGGACAGCGCGATGGCCGTTGGCGATGAAGGTTTTCGCGGTCGTGCCCTGCGCGGACGAGTACCACTGGATCACGCCCAGCGCGCTGCGCCACGGCCACGATGCGCCGCCGGCCGGCTGCTTCGAGGCCTGTCCACCGAGCGGGTCGAGGATCGCCGACGCCGGCGTCTTGGCCCGCGCCCCCGCCTTCACCGCACCGAGCAGCGCGGTGATCGTCGCCGCATCCATCGCACCCTTCAGTACGTCGGAACCCGCCAGGAAGCCCTGCCGCGGACTCGTCGTCCCGCCCCCGAGATACTTCACCGCCTCCATATGCGACTTGACGCTGATGGTCCGCGCCGAGGCCTTCGCGCCGACGAACGACTCCAGCTGCGCGGCCGCCGCGTTCGCGTTGCCGGTGGTGGAGACGCCGAGCACATGGATCGACAGCGTTCCGTTGCTCTGGGCATCGATATGCAGATTGCCCCAGGCCGTAGTCGGCGCGGCCTGGGCGAACTTCTGCCAGCCGCGAACGACGGCCGCCGCCTGCGACTCGGGCCAGGTCAGCCGGAAGAACCCGAGATTGGTCGCCGGGATCGTGGAGAACCGGAACGACGTGACCACGCCGAGGTTGCCGCCACCGCTGCCGCGCAGTGCCCAGAACAGGTCCGGCTCGACGGTCGCGCTGACGTTGTGCGACTTCCCGTCCGCAGTGAAGACGCCCATCGACACAACCCGGTCACACGTCAGCCCGTACGTACGCGTGTGGATCCCCATCCCGCCGCCGAGCGTGAGGCCGGCGACGCCGACGGTCGGACAGGTGCCGGTCGGCAGCGAGCGCCCGTACCGGTCGAGGAACGCGTGGACGTCGTACAGCCGGGCTCCGGCGCCGACGGTGAGGATGCCGTTCGAGTAGCTCATGGTTTTCAGAGCGCCGACGTCGACTTGCATGCCGTTGGCGATCGTGGATGCACCGACGTACGAGTGGCCGCCGCTCTTCGGCACGAGCACGAGCTTGTTGTCGCGGGCGAAGTTGATCGCCTTCTGTACGTCGGCGGGGTTCGCGGCCTTCACGACGGCGGTCGGGCGGACGCTGTCCCAGCGCGGGTTGAACAGCTGGTGCGCGGCGGCGTAGCCGGACGTCGAGGGCAGGTAGACCTTGCCGGCCAGCGAGCGGGAGAAGGTGTTCCAGTTCGGCGCGGTCGAAGTCAGCGTCGGGGCCGACGTACTCGGGTTGCTGCTCGGCGTCGTGGTCGTCGGCACAGCCGTGCTGCTGGGAGCCGTCGTGGTCGGAGCAGAGGTGCTTGGTGCGGACGCCGTGGGTGTGTCGGACGGGCTCGTCGTACCGCCCGCGTTGTCCTTGGAGTCCCCGCATCCGGTCAGTCCGACGACGGCTGCGGCGCTGCCGGCCTTCAGTACGGTACGGCGGTCAAGCAGGCTCACGATCCCCCAACTCCTCACGCGCGGCCGACCTCATGGCCGCCAGAGGAGCCGGCGACCTACCCGTCATCATCTCCACCTGGAGGGTCGCCTGATGCACGAGTAGATCAAGTCCGTTCAACAGCTCTGTACCGATCCGGTGCGCCGCGATCGCGAGCTTGGTCGGCCAGGGGTGGTACGCCACGTCGAACACCACCGGCGCCACCGACGCGAAGTGCTCGGCCCACGGATCGACCGCGCCACCAGGCAGGGTCGACACGCACAAGTCGAAGCCGCCGATCTGCTCCACCTGCGAGAAGTCCGCCACCGACGTCCGGAGTCCGAGCTCCGCGGCCAGATCCAGCAGCCGCTCGGCCTTCGAAATCTCCCGGACGACGACGGTCACCTCGTTGACCTTCATGCCGCGCAGCGCCGCCAAGGTGGATGCGGCCGTCGCACCGCCACCGACCACGACGGCGGTCTCGGCTGCGGTGATGCCCTGCTCGGCGAACGCGTTGATCAGCCCAGGTACGTCGGTGTTGTGGGCGGACCGCGATCCGTCAGTCTCGAACAGCATCGTGTTCGCGGCGCCGATCAGCTCCGCGACCGGATCGACCGTGTCGACGAGTTCGAGTGCGATGCGCTTCAACGGCATCGTCAGCGACAGCCCACGGACGTCGTCACCGAGCGATGCCACGAACGCGGGCAGTTCGTCCTCGAGCACCTCGAACGCGTCGTACCGCCAGTCCAGTCCGAGCTCGGCGTACGCGGCCCGATGCATCGCCGGTGACAGCGAATGCGCGATCGGCGAACCGAGCACAGCGCATCGGGTCAACTCAGCACTTCCCCGTGTGCGCCTGGCACCAGGTCTGGAGCTTCTTCACGTTGACCTGGTGTTCCGCATACGTGTTGGCGAACGCGGTCTCGCCGGTGTCCAGGTTGACCAGCGTGAAGTACTTCCAGTCGCCCGGCGTCGGGTTCAGCGCGGCGCTGAGCTCCAGCCGGGTCGGCGAGTTGATCGGCGACGGCGGCAGACCCTTGTGGTTGTAGGTGTTGTACGGCGAGGGGTTCTTGCGCTGCTCGGGCGTCGTGTAGACGCCGCCGTCCTTACCGACCACGTAGTGGACCGTCGAGTCCATGCCCAGGTACATCCCGGCCGCCAGCCGGTTGTAGATCACCCGCGCGACCTTGCCGTAGTCGGCCTGTTTGTTGGTCTCCGCGCCGATGATGCTGGCCACGATCACCGCCTGGTACGGATCCAGCTTCTTGTGCTGCGCGGTCTGCACCAGGTTCAGCTCTTTGGCGATCGACGCGTACTTCGCGGTCATCAGCTTGAGCATCACGGTCGCGTTCGCGTTCTTCGGCACGTCATACGTCGCCGGGTAGAGGAAGCCCTCGGGATTGCCCTTCGCGTACGCCGGCAGGCCGAGCGATGCCGGGTGGTTGATCGCGGTCGCGGCCGAGCCGGCCGGCAGCTTGAGCTTGTTCTGCAGGATGACCGCGACGTCGCCCTTGGTCTCCCCGGACGGGACGCTGACCCGCATCACCTTGATCGACTCGGCCGTGTTCAGCATCAGCGCCAGAGCGGCCTTGGCCGACATGTGCTTGTGCAGCGTGTAGGTCGCAGCCTGGATCTGCAGCGACCGTGTGTCGTCACGGGCCGCGCGCTCGAACGCGCGGGCACTCTTGACGACCTCCTTCTTCTCCAACGTGTCGGCGATCGAAGAGGTCGACTGACCCTTGGAGATCTCGACCTGCACGGTCCCGGTGCCCTGGCCGGTGTAGTCCGGCGCGGAGAACACGCCCTCCAGCGCGTCCTTGCCCTTGCCGAAGCCGACCACGGCGCCGGCCACGATCGCACCGACGACGATCAGCGAGACCAGACCGGCGAAGCAGCCGAACGCCCGGCGGCTGCGGGCCCGGCGCCGGTTCGCGCGACGCTCGACGCGGGTCTCTGCCCGCAGACCGAGGCCGCTACCGAGATCGTCGGCCTGCTCCTCGCCCTCGTTCAGCTCTTGATCCACCGATGGTCCGTTCACAGGGGCCTCCCGGGCGGGTTGCCGGTCTCGCGCTCGAGGTCGAGCGCATGTTGCAGAATCACGACCGCCGCGGCCTGATCGACCACGGCGCGCCGCTTGGAGCCCTTCTTTCCCCGCTCCCGCAGCATCCGTTCGGCGGTGACGGTGGTGAACCGCTCGTCCACCAGCCGCATCGTCGTCCCCTCACGCATCTTGTCCAGCACCTGCGCCGCCGTCTCCCGGATCTTCACCGCGGCCGGTCCCTCGCCCCCGGACAGGGAGCGCGGCAGCCCGACCACGATCTCGAACGCCTCCAGTTCGGCGGCGAGTGCGGCGATCCTATCCAGATCCCCGGGCCCACGCCGGACGGTTTCCACAGGCGTGGCCAGGATTCCGTGCGGATCGCTGCTCGCGACGCCGATCCGGGCATCCCCGATATCGAGCGCGATCCGCACGCCGGTTCTCATCTACGTGGTCTCATCTGTGGTAGTCCTCGATCAGCCTGTGACGAGGTGGCCGACGGTGTGCTCGACCGCCGCCAGCGCCTCGTCGGCACCGGCCGGATCCGTGCCGCCACCCTGCGCGACATCGTCCTTGCCGCCGCCGCGACCGCCGAGCTTCTCGGCCGCGACCCGGACCAGGTCACCGGCCTTGAGCCGCCACTCGCGGGCCATGTCGTTGAGCGCGATCACGATGCCGGGCTTGCCGTCGTTCACGCTCAGTACGGCGATCACGGCCGGCTTCTCGTTCGACATCCGGCCGCGAATGTCCAGCGCCAGCTTGCGCAGGTCGCCGCCGTTCACGCCGTCGGGCGCACGGTGTCCGACGTACTGGACGCCGAACACGTCCTTCGGGTCCTTGGCCAGCTCGGCCGCGGCCTCGAGGACCTGGGCGGCGCGGACGCGCTCGAGCTCCTTCTCCGCGGCGCGCAGCCGCTCGGCCAGGTCGGCGACCTTCGCGGGAAGCTCCTCCGGCCGGGTCTTCAGGTTCTCGCTGAGCAGGCGGACCAGCGCGCGCTCGCGGCCGAGGTAGTGCAGCGCCTCCAGGCCGACGAACGCCTCGATCCGCCGTACGCCGGCGCCCACCGACGACTCGCCTGTGACGGTCACCGCGCCGACCTGCGACGAGTGCTTCACGTGCGTGCCACCGCAGAGCTCACGCGACCAGGGCCCGCCGATCTCGACCACTCGGACCTGCTCGTCGTACGTCTCACCGAACAGCGCCAGCGCGCCCCACTCCCGCGCCTCCGGCAGCGTCATGTACTGCGCCGACACCGGGAGGTCCTGCCGTACGGCGAGGTTCGCGACCTCTTCGATCTCCGAACGGGTCGCCGGGTCCAGCGCCGACGACCAGGCGAAGTCGAGCCGCAGGTAACCGGGCTTGTTGTACGAACCGCTCTGCAACGCGTTCGGGCCGAGCACCTGGCGCAGCGCGGCGTGCACGACGTGCGTGCCGGAGTGCGCCTGGCAGGCCGAGACCCGCCACTCGTGGTCGACAGCCGCGTGCACGTTCTCGCCGGGACGCAGTACGCCCTCGAGGACCTCGACGCGGTGCACGATCAGGCCCTTGACCGGGCGCTGGACGTCGAGAACCTTCAGCTTCAGGCCGTCCCCGAGGATCAGGCCCTCGTCGGCGATCTGGCCGCCGGACTCCGCGTAGAACGGGGTCTTCTCCAGCACGACCTCGACCGTCTCGCCCTGCTCGGCGAACGGCGCGACCGCGCCCTCACGGAGCAGACCGCGCACCTGCGAGTCGCTGGAGAGCTCCTGGTACCCGGTGAACTCGGTGGCACCCTTCTCCCGCAGCTCGCGGTAGCCGGAGGTGTCGGCGTGACCGGCCTTCTTCGCGCGGGCGTCCGCCTTGGCGCGCTCGCGCTGCTCCTTCATCAAGGAGCGGAAGCCCTCGGTGTCGACGTTCAGGCCCTGCTCGGCGGCCATCTCGACGGTCAGGTCGATCGGGAAGCCGTACGTGTCGTGCAGCTGGAACGCCTTCGCGCCCTCGAGCTGGTGTGCCCCGCTCGCCTTGGTGTCCTTCACCGCGACGTCGAAGATCGTCGTACCGGCCGTGAGAGTACGGCGGAACGCCTCCTCCTCGGCATACGCGACCTGGCTGATCCGGCCGAAGTCGGCCTCCAGCTCCGGGTACGACTTCTTCATCTGCTCGAGGCTCGTCGGCAGCAGCTCGACCAGGCTCGGGTCCTCGTAGCCCAGCAGCCGCATCGAACGGATCGCCCGGCGGAGCAGGCGACGCAGTACGTAACCGCCCTGCTCGTTGCCCGGGGTGACGCCGTCGCCGATCAGCATCAGCGCGCTGCGGACGTGGTCGGCGACCACGCGGAACCGGACGTCGTCGACGTGCTCCACGCCGTACTTGCGGCCGCTGAGCTCGGACGCCTTCTCGATCACCGGGAAGATCTCGTCGATCTCGTACATGTTGTCGACGCCCTGCAGCAGGTACGCGACCCGCTCCAGGCCGAGACCGGTGTCGATGTTCTTCTTCGGCAGCTCGCCGAGGATCTCGTAGCCGTCCTTGCCGCCGCCCTCGCCGCGGATGTTCTGCATGAAGACCAGGTTCCAGAACTCCAGGTAGCGGTCGCCCGCCTCCCAGTCCCGGTCCGCGCCGAACTCCGGGCCGCGGTCGATCAGGATCTCCGAGCACGGGCCGCACGGACCCGGGATGCCCATCGACCAGAAGTTGTCCTTCATCCCGAGCCGGACGATCCGGTCGTCGGGCAGGCCGGCGATCCGCTTCCAGAGGTCGATCGCCTCGTCGTCGTCGTAGTACACCGATGCGTACAGAACCGACTCGTCGAAGCCGTAGCCGCCTTCGTTCTGGGGCTTGGTGACCAGCTCCCAGGCGTACTCGATGGCCTTCTCCTTGAAGTAGTCGCCGAAGGAGAAGTTGCCGTTCATCTGGAAGAACGTGCCGTGCCGCGTGGTCTTGCCGACTTCCTCGATGTCGAGGGTCCGGACACACTTCTGCACGCTGGTGGCCCGGTCGTACGGCGGGGTCTGCTGGCCGACGAAGTACGGGACGAACTGCGCCATGCCGGCGACGTTGAACAACAGGTTCGGGTCCGGCGACGGGAGCGGGGCACTCGGCACCACGGTGTGGCCCCGGTCCTCGAAGTACTGCAGGAACCGTCGCCTGATCTCACTGGTTTCCATGGGTGTTACCGGTAGTCCTCACGATCGTTTGTGGTCTCGATGCCCAGCGCGTCACGCAGCTCGGTCTCCCGCTCGGCCATGCCCTCGCGGACCTGGTCGCCGAAGTGCCGGACCGCGGCGGACAGCTTCGCCGCGGACTCCTGGACACTGTCCGGAGCGAGGAGCTGTGCACGTTTCTTCAGCCGGGTGACGGCGTACACGCCGACGGCGATCCCGACGATCAGCCAGATGATCCGCTTCACCGTTTCCGCGCCTTCCGCTCGGCCTTCATCTCTTCCTTCACCCGGCGGCTCACGTCCTTGCGCTGCTGGTCGCCGAGCGCGCGGCGGACGCCGTACGTGAAGGCGGCTGCCTTCACCAGCGGGCCGCCGGCGGTGGCCGAGAACAGCGACATCAGCGCGGCCGCGTTGGTGGTCACCGTGGTGGCGTTGTCGGTGATCGTGTCCACCTTCGCCAGTTGGGCGTTCGTGGTCGCCACGGTCGTGGTCACCTCACCGAGCAGCGGGATGCTGGAATCGGAGACGCCCTTGACCATGATCCGGGTCTCGTCGAACACCTTGCCCAGCTTCAGGATCGGATAAGCCAGCAGGCCTACCAGGATGAGCAGCGCGCAGGCGGCTATCAGCCCCGCGACTTCACCGACGCTCATGGAAACGATCCACCTTCCCGTAGCGAGCCCGTTGTGCCCTTATGGAGGCACGACCCTATCGCGCGGCCATACCGCACTCCGCTCCAGGACACCATCCCTCACATCACAGTCGCCAACCAAACCGGCTCACGGGGTCGGTGGCGTCTCCGTGGGGGTCGTCTCGGCCGGGGTCGGCGTGGCCGGGGGCGAGGGGGTCGCTGCGGGCGTTTGGCTCGGTGTCGTTGGGCTTGCGGTCGGCGTCGGGGTGGTCGGGGTCGTTGGCGTCGTCGGGCTTGTTGGCGTTGACGGCGTCGTTGCGGTTGGGCTGGTTGGGATCGGGCTGGTTGGCTTGGTCGGTGGTGACGTCGGCTGGGTGGTGGTCGGCGTTGTGGTCGTCGGTTCCTGGGTGGCGGATCGCGTCGGTTCCGGTCCTACCCAAGGCGGTGCTGGCTCGCTCGGAGTAGCAGACGGGCTCAACGGCACCAACGGCTTGCCGACAGGGAGCTTCGGTCTCGTAGTGGACCTCGACGTACCTTGCGATCGCTCGACGCTCGGGGTGGAGACGCTCGGGGCGGACGACGGCGCTGCCTGGGTCGTCGCCGTCTCGTGCGACCGGAACGGGATCAGGAACAGGGCGCCTGCCACCAGAGCCAGCGCTGCTGCTCCGACACCCAACTTCAGGAGCGGAGTACGTCGACGGATGTGCCGCGGACTGGACTGCCTCACAAAACGCAAAACCTTTCGCCCCCAGGCCGAAAAGCAGCCTACCGATTCGAACGCTTCAATCGAAGCTCACCGTGAGTGCCTGAACGGCCCCGTCGGGTGCCCATCGCAGCTCCATCGAACCGGTCCCACCGCCCGACCAGCGGAAACGCGCCAATTCGTCGCCGTCGTCGATCAGCGTCATGGTCTCCGACGGCGGGTTTTCCCGGTACGCCGCAGCAATCGCCGTCCGACCTTCGAACGGTCCAACCGGCACCCGTACGAAACTCATGACCCCGTCCTCCGCAAAACGCAGGCCAAACCCGTCCCAGCCACCGGTCAGGCGCCTCCAGCGGCTCAGAGGCCTGGACACGTACGGCACTCCTGCGACCACCTGCAGTCGACCACCGGAGCCAGCCAGCCACCACCTCAAATCCCTCTTCTTTTCGTCTTCCTTTGTTTTTCTCTTGTCTTTGTGTGAGGACGATTCAGAAGTCCGGGTTTGGCTTGCACCGCCAAGTCGTGCTCGGGCTCGAAGCCGGCCCCGACACCAACCAGATCCGGTGTCGGATTCGTCGAGTCGTGGGTTCTGGCGATCTTTTGCAGCCGCTGTCCACGACTCGGCGTACCGGCCCGGGGCCCTTCTCCACGACTCGGCGAACCAGCCAACCGGGTGGCCGCCGGCGGACGACCAAAGGCTCGCACTTGGTCCTCGATCGCGATGGGTCGATGTCTGCTTCGACACGCCAAGCGGGCGCTGTCAAACTCGCGGTCGATCACCGAGGTCGGCCGCCCCTCAGTATCCTTCTTCTTCTCTCAGCTTTTCCGGTCCCGCAGGATCTTGCGGATGGCGGCCACTCGATCGGCGTACGCCGCTTCGCCGCCGCGGCGGGTGGGGGTGTAGTAGTCGGTGCCGTCGATCACGTCCGGGGCGTACTGCTGCGGTACGACGCCGCGCGGATCGTTGTGGGAGTACTCGTACGACGAGCCGTGGCCGATCTTCTTCGCGCCGGCGTAGTGCGCGTCCCGCAGGTGCGGCGGGACCGGCCCGACCTTGCCCGCCTTCACGTCGGCGATCGCCGCGTCGACGGCCACGATCACCGCGTTGGACTTCGGCGCGAGCGCGAGTGCGACGACTGCCTGCGCGAGGTTGATCCGCGCCTCCGGCATACCGATCAGCTGCACCGCCTCGGCCGCGGCGACTGCGACGCCGAGCGCGGTCGGGTCGCCCATGCCGATGTCCTCGCTCGCGGAGATCACCAAGCGTCGGGCGATGAAGCGGGGGTCCTCCCCCGCCTCGATCATCCGGGCCAGGTAGTGCATCGAGGCGTCGACGTCCGAACCGCGGATCGACTTGATCAACGCCGACGCGACGTCGTAGTGCTGGTCGCCGGCCCGGTCGTACCGCACCGCGGCTCGGTCAACCGCGGTCTCCAGCGTCACCAGATCGATGAGCGCCCGGGCCGGCACCTCAGCGCGGTCGTCGGGGCGGGCGCTGCTGATCTGGGCCGACGTACCGCCGGCCGTCTCGCCCTCGTCGGCTGATTCGGACGGGTGGTCGGTGGCTTGCTCGTACTTGACGGCCTGCTCGTGCTTGGCGCGGGCTCCGCCGGCTGCGGCTTCCAAGTACGTGAGTGCGCGGCGGGCGTCTCCGCCGGCCATCCTGAGCAGGTGGTCCCGGGCGTCCTGCGCCAGCTCGAAGTCGCCGTTCAGGCCCCGCTCGTCGGAAAGCGCCCGATCCAGGAGCAGCGAGATGTCGTCGTCGGTCAGGGACTCCAGCGTGAGCAGGAGACTGCGCGACAGCAGCGGGGAGATTACGGAGAAGAACGGGTTCTCGGTCGTCGCGGCAACCAGCGTGACCCAGCGGTTCTCAACGCCGGGCAGCAGCGCGTCCTGCTGTGCCTTCGTGAAGCGGTGCACCTCGTCGATGAACAAGACAGTCTCGACCGTCCCGGTCCCGCGGGACAGGTCGCGGCGGGCGCCGTCGATCACCTGCCGCACGTCCTTCACCCCGGCCGTGACCGCGGACAGCTCCACGAACTTCCGGTCGGTCTGGTGTGACACCACTGCCGCGATCGTGGTCTTGCCCGTCCCCGGTGGGCCCCACAGCAACAGCGACATCGGCTGGTCACCCTCCACCAGCCGTCGCAGCGGCGAGCCGGGCGCGAGCAGATGCTGCTGCCCCACCAACTCGTCCAGACTCCGCGGCCGCATCCGCACCGCCAACGGAGCCGCCGTGTGATCCGCATCCGCCAAACTGCCGCCCCCACGGGCCGGCGCGGGAACACCCGGGAGATCGAACAAACCTTCACTCACGCCCTGAGCCTATCCACCCCCGCCGACACCCCAGTCACACCAGCCCTCCGAGTGGCTCGGGTCAGCGGGATTGGCCGGGGCGAGGGGTCTGGTTCCGGAGGGCTCGGGTGTCGCGGCGGGTAGCCGGAGCAGGGGTGTCGAGGCCGTCGGCGAGGCCCGTGCGGACGGAGCGGAGCTGCGCCTGCGCGGGATCGAGTCGGGTGGCGACGGCGTTGCTGTGGTCCATCCAGGCATCGCTGGTGCCCTTCGCGTACACCGCCAACGCGGGCACCTTCATCGCCAGCTCCGCCCACATCGGAGCGCCCGTGAGACCGACGGCCATGGTGTAGGCGAAGAACGCCGAGGTCATCCGCGCCTGCCGGAGAAGAACCTCGCGACGGCTGGTCGGCGCCTCCTGACGCCGGGCGAGGTTCATCCGGTCGTCCATCAACTGCTGCCCCTGCCGGACCAGGTCGTCGGCAGCCTCCCGAAGCGGTCCGCTCACCCGGACGTGCGCTCCTTCGGCGACCACGTCCCGCAGGACGCTCGCCCGGGCGAACCGGGTCAGCGACCGGGCCAGCCATTCGTCGTCGCGGGACGGGACGTCCGCGCGTCCGCCGTACGCGTCGTCGAACTGTTTCCGGAGATCCGCGATGCTGCTGACCGGAAGCGTCCGGCCCTCGATCGCGGCCTGGTTGACCGCCTGCGCGGAGGCCTCCTCGAGGCTCACCCCCCATTCGTTGTCCGGGTCGACAGACATCTCGACCGCCTTCGCGAGGATCTGCTCAGCGTCCGTTCCGTGCGGATCCAGGCGTACGTCGTCCACGTCCAGCCTGCGCCACCAGTGCGCGAGCCGATCCGCCGTACGCCGTGGCTTGTCCGTCGCAGCTGCCGGGAAAGACCGCTCGTACCGGTCGAGGGCCAGCAGGGCCTCGGCGGCGAACAGGTCCACCACCTGTTGCGCGGCGGCGAGCTCATCGCGGCTCGGCTCGCGGAGCTCGGCCCGCGGAGTCATTGCCGACCGTCCAGCTCCGCCTGCACTCGCTCGACGGCTTCTGCCCGGCGCCGGAGACTGTCGAACCGCTCGGCCTTCTCCGGGTCGGCCGGCTGGTAGTCGACGTCCTCCGCCGCCTCGACCGGGACGTACCACCAGCGGCCCGCGTACCAGGTCGGACCGACCTCCGTCCCGGCGAGCATCGGCGTCGCCTCCCCGGAGTCGAGCAACTCACGCATGCGCTCTTGCGAAAGGTTGTCGTCCGTCATCCGACGACTGTAGGACGGCGAGGGGCGAACACGAGCTGGTAAGTGCCGCTCCGCCGGAGCAGCACGATGGTCGGGACCTGCAGCGCGACGATGGTGAGCACCGTGATCACCGGGTCGGTCGCCGGCACGACGGAGATCGGCAGCGTGTACGAGAGGATGACGCGGACGACCGCGTCGACGATCGACGCGATCCCCCAGAACACGGTGATCCACTTCCAGGCGTGCCGGAACCGCGCGTTCGTCTCCCAGAGCTCGTCCATCAGCGCGGCCCGCCGGGCGAACATCGCGCGGGTGACGATGTAGGTCAGCGGCTTCGGGTGCCGCAGCGACCACAAGGTGATACCGGCGAACGGCAGGCTGATCCACGCGTTGCGGACGAGCAGGAGGCGTGCGTCGCCACCGATCACTGCGACGACCGTGCTTGCCACCATGCTCACCACGACCGCCATCCCGACCAGGTCCGTACGGCGCTCACGGACCAGCGAGACGGCGGAGCTGATCAGACCGGGGATGACGCCGGCGAGCAGCGCGATCAGGTCGCTCACACCGAGCGCCTTCACGCCGTAGTACAGGGCGAGCGGGACGGCGATGTCGACGACGAGGAGCCAACGACCTTTGCGCGTACGGGGCATGACCCGAGAATCAGGCACGCGACCGTCGGCCGGCATCGAGCCGACGGCTGTGCGTGCCTAGACCAAAGTCTTAGTCCTTCTTGTCCGACTTCTCGTCGGCCGAATCGTCGGCGGCCTCGCGCAGTTCCTCGGGCAGGTCCTCGTCGTCGTCCGAATCGTCGTCCGCGTCGCGGAGTTCCTCCGGGAGGTCGTCCTCGTCGAACTCCTCGGCGAGGATCTCCTCGGGCTCGGCGGCCGACTCGGGCTTGATCGCGTTGCGGAGCCGGCCGAGGATGCGGTCCGCCTCGGTGCCGAACGGGTTGTCGTTGACCAGGTACGTCCAGGTCGCGGTCGGCCGCGGGATCCCGCTGGCCTCCTCGTCGAGCCCGTCGGACGTGATCTCCGCCGTACCGAACGTGTCGGCCGCGTCCTTCCAGGCGTCCTCGATCAGCGTGTCGAACGACGCGATCGCCGACTTGTTGAACTCGTCGATCGGCTTCAGGTGCACGATGCCGCCGGCCAGCGAGCGCAGGTGGATGCCTTCGCGCAGGTCGGCCAGGTACGCCAAGTGGTCGGTCCACCGCCGGTCCAGATGACCGAGCGCGATCCGGCGCGCGGCGGCCTTCACCACGTCCTCGCCGACCTCGTCGACCAGCTCGTCGTACCGCTCCTTGGCCCGCTCGGCGAGCTCGGTCGCGGCCAGGTCGTCGGTCAGCACCTTCTCGCGGGTCTCGAGCAGGATCGCCCGCTGCTGACCGGTCAGCCGGTTGTACTGCCAGGTGGTCCGGTGCAGCTCGGCGTTCGCACCGTCGGCTACGCGCTGCGCGTGCTCGAGTACGCCGATCGACTTGCGGTCGGTCAGCCGCCCGGTGTCGTCCGGGTGCGGGCGCAGGCCCGACGAGACGGAGTACCGCGTGACGAGCTCGTCCGCGAGCGACGCGAAGAACAGCGTCCCGCCCGGGTCGCCCTGACGCCCGGCGCGACCACGCAGCTGGTCGTCGAGCCGTCGTGACGCGTGCAGACCGGTGCCGATGACGTACAGGCCACCGAGCTCGATGGCCTTCTCCTTGTCATGCGTCTCGTCGCGTCCACCCAGCCGGATGTCGGTACCGCGGCCGGCCATCTGCGTCGACACCGTCACGGTCCCCGGCACACCCGCCTCGGCGATGATCGCCGCCTCTTCGGCGTCGTTCTTCGCGTTCAGTACGACGTGCTCGATCTCGGCCGCTTCGAGCTTGTCGCTGAGCTGCTCGGACTCCTCGACGCTGTGCGTGCCGATCAGGATCGGCCGGCCGGACTCGTGGACGACGCCGATGTGCTTGACCAGCGCCTCGTTCTTCTGCTCGACCGTCAGGTACAACCGGTCGGGGTCGTCCTTGCGGACGTTCGGCGTGTTCGGCGGTACGACGGCGACATCGACCTCGTAGAACTCCTGCAGCGACTCCCCGACGACGACCGCCGTACCGGTCATGCCGCACAGCGTCTTGTACCGCTTGACCAGCGCCTGGACGGTGATGCTGTCCAGCACCTCACCGGAGTCGCTGACGGGGACGGCCTCCTTGGCCTCGACCGCAGCCTGCAGACCGTCGGGCCAGCGCTGCAGCTTCGCGACGCGGCCGCGGTTGTTGTTGATCAGGCTGACCCTGCCGTCGCGAACCAGGTAGTCGACGTCGCGGCGCAGCAGCACCTCGGCGTGCAGTGCGACATTGATCTGGGTCAGCCGGTCCAGGTTCTCGTCCGCGTACAGGTTGAACTCCGCCGCGGGCTCCGCTTCCTCGGTCACCTCATCGGTCGCCTCATCGGTCTCCGAGTCAGCGGTCGCTGCGTCGTCGGTCGCCGACTCATCAGTCACCGAGTCGTCGGCCGCTGGCTCATCGGTCGCCGGCTCATCGACCGCCGCGACCTCAGCCGCCTCCGCCTCCGCCTCTGCCGCCGCCTCTGCCGCCGCTGCCTCGGCTGCCGCGCCGAGGGCATTCTCGACCTTGTCGGTGCCGCGGTCGGTCAGCGCGACGGTCCGGCCGTCGCCGTCGATCTCGTAGTCCACGCCCGCGCGCAGCGTCCGGACCAGCTGGACCACGTCGTCGTCCAGCGCCTCGGACCGGGTCGCACCGGCGAGCACCATCGGCACGCGGGCCTCGTCGATCAGCACCGAGTCGGCCTCGTCGACGAGCGCCACGTCCGCGTCGACCGTGACCCGGTCGTCGACCTTCGTGACGAGCCGATCCCGCAGTACGTCGAACCCGATCTCGTTGACCGGTACGTAGCAGACCTCCGCCTGGTACGCCTCGCGGCGCTCCTCCGGCGTGGACACCTGGCCGACGTGCGACACGGTCACACCGAGCAGCTCGTACACCGGGCCCATCCACTCGGCGTCGCGCTTGGCCAGGTAGTCGTTCACGGCCAGCACGTGCACCTTGCGGCCGCCGATCGCGTACCCGGCGGCGGCGATCGCACCGGCCAGCGTCTTGCCCTCACCGGTCGCCATCTCGACGACGCGGCCCTGCAGCATCGCCAGCGCGCCGACGACCTGGCCGTCGAACGCGCGCTCGCCGAGCGCCCGCTGGCCCGCCTCCCGGGCCAGCGCGAGGAACTCGATCTGCTCGTCCTCGTGCAGGCCACCGGTGGTCCGCAGCTCCGTGGCCGCCTCGGTGAGCTCTTCGTCGGTCAGGGACTGGACCGACTCCTCCGCCTCGCCGACCAGCTGGGTGAGCCGTTCGTACGGGCCGAGATCGATCGAGCCGGGGCGCTGCAGCAGCCGGCGGAAGCGAGAAGCGATTTTCAGGGCCATGATGCAGGCAACGTACAGCGTGAGCCGGTCGTTCCGCTCGTTAGGGCACGGCGGCTCGTCCCGCGCCGTCGCGAGCAGGTGCTCGGCGGAGTGCCTCGGTGCGCTGGAGACGAGGTGGCGATGCGGAGCATCGTGGGCTCGGCTCCAGCGCAGCGAGGTGCCCGCCGAGTGCCGCGCAGCAGGCGCGGGACGAGCCGCCGTGCCCTAAGTCAGGGTGTCCACTCGTAGGGTGTCGTGGTTGTTACGGCATGGAGACCCAGCTTCTGCAGGATGGGGCGGGAGTCCTCGGTGGCGTCGACGCGGAGGAACTCGTAGCCGCGGTCCTTCGCCAGCCGGGCGCGGTGGACGAGCAGCGCGCTGTAGAGCCCCTGGCGCCGCCACTCCGGGAGCGTTCCGCCGCCCCAGAGGCTGGCGAATCCGGTGCCGGGGTGGAACCGGATCCACGCGGCCGACACGGCCGGGCCCTGCTTCAGCACGTCCTCGACCAGGAAGACAGACAGCCGGTCCGGGAACATCCGCGCCTCGCCCTGCAACTGCTCCACGATGCGCGCCAGCCCGTTGCCCCAGAGCGTGTCGGTCAGTACGGCGATCCGCTGGAAGTCATCTGGTCCGTCGGCCTCCCGCAACCGCACCTTCGACGGCAGCGCCGACGGCCTCTCGAGGATCCGATCCACCTCGCCGAGGATCAGCGTCTCCGGGTCCTCCTTGGTGAAGCCCGCTTTGACCAGCCGCTCCCCCAGATCGGCCGGCTCGTCGTACGCGTAGGTCTTCCACTCGAACGGCAGCCCGCGCTCCCGGAAGAAGGCCAGCTCCTGCTCGATCACGGCGTCCGGGTCGTCGCCCAGCCCGCGCGGCGTCTCGACGAAACCGGCTCCCTCGGGACCCTCGACGTACGAGCGATGCACCAGGCCCTCATGCTCCTGCTTCCACCCGGGGATCGTGTCGGCGTCCGGTAAGCGGATCCGGCGGTGGAACACGTCGAGCAGTTCGTCTGGCGTCATACCCCGCAGTCAACCAACCGGTCGTATGGCGCGTCCAACGAGTAAGTCCTGAAGGGGGGACATCATGAAACTTCACCACATCACCCCCAAGGCGATCCTCACCGCAGTCGCAGTGCTGACAGTCCCCACCGTGGCATTCGCCGCGCCGGCCGTCAGCGGATCGTCCACCGCCCCCCACAAGACCTCCGTCACGACCGCCTCCGCGTCTTGCCCACGCGGTTGGGGTTCGCTGCCCGAGGTCCACACGAACCAGGTGCGGCCGCCGTTGCCGAACGCAGCGACGTCCGTCACCAACGTCCGCACCGGACGCCACGCCTGCTATGACCGGCTCGTCATCGACCTGGCCAACGGGGCGACGGGGTACGACGTGCGGTACGTCAGCAGCGTCCGGCAAGACGGTTCCGGCTTCCTCGTCCCGCTCCGCGGTGGCGCGAGGCTGCAGCTCGTCGTCCACGCGCCGGCGTACGACATCAACACCGGAAAGCCGACGTACCTGCCGAAGAACGGCAAGGAGCTGACGAACGTGGCCGGGTACAGCACGTTCCGGCAGGTTGCGTTCGCGGGCAGCTTCGAGGGGCAGAGCACGCTCGGGCTGGGGGTCCGCGCCCGGCTCCCGTTCCGCGTGTTCACGCTGACGGGGCCGGGCACGGGCGCCCGGTTGGTGGTGGACGTCGCCCACCACTGGTAGTTGCAATGAAACTAGTTACAGCACCCTGTTGAGCAGGTCGTAGAACGTGTTCGCGAGGACGAGCTCGTAGGGGTCGGTGAGCAGCGGTGCGAGTTCCGCCATATCGGACGGCGTCCAGTTCCAGGCGCCGATACCGCCCGAGATGAACAGCGGGCTCGCACCGTCCCAGCCGGCGATGCGCTGGTCGAGCGCGGCCTTGTACTCGGCCGCGTTCCCCGGCGCGCCCCAGTTCCCGGTGATCGGCAGACCGCCTTGGCGGACGGCAAGCGTGTCGCCGTCCCAGGTCTGCATGATCCCCTTCAGCGGCGTGTAATCGGCGTACCCCTTGGCGATCGCCTCGGGGAGCAGCACCCACTTGTCGTCCTGCCTGCCGCTGTACGCGTACACCACGTCCAGGCCGGTGCGACGCATGAAGTCGCCGCTCATCTTCAGGTACTGCGTGATCTCGTTCGCCTTCCACGACACCGGGTAGGTGTAGCCGCCGCCGGACGGGCCGCAGACGAGGAGATCGTTGGCGGTGGCAGTGCGCTGGTAGTGGCTGTAGATGTTCGGACCGGCCTCGGCGAGCAACGGGCTGATGGTCCAGTTGGTCGGGACTTCGCCACGCTTCGGGTCGTCCCAGATGTCGCGCAGCCGGCGCTGGCAGTACTGGATGTTGTCGCCTTCGCCGAACGTCAGCGTCAGATAGACCTTGTTCTTCGGCGTGCTGATCCGCCGTACCGGCCTGGGCTTGGGAGAGATCGGCGCGGCCGTGCCGGCGTGGACCGTGCCGTTCATGTAGAAGTCGGCAGCGACCACTGGCGAACCACCCTGGCTCGCGAGGTCGACGCCGTCCCACTCGCCGGAGACGTCGTTCGCGAACCAGCCCATGTACGGCGCGAGCGTCGGCCACTTGGCGTAGTGCTCGATGAGTAGGTCGCCCGTCTCGCCGCCCGGCGGTAGCCAGCTCACCAGGGCCTTGGTGGCTACCACGTAGTCGCGGAAGTACGGGAACGGCTCGACGCGGGTCGGTGCCGTGTCGGTCGCGGTGACGAGGTACTGGTTCCACATCGTCACCGTGACGACCAGGGACGTCGTACCTGCCGGCGGCTCGAAGCCGTAGATGAAGTAGCCGCCGCCGTCGCTGAACCGGTTGGCCTCGCCGCCGATGCTCGAGTTGGCGCCGTCGAAGAGGTACTGCGCCTCCTCCGGGGTGTCCGGCTTGAAATGCGCGATCTCAGTGCCGTTCGCCTTCACCCAGACCTCGGAGACCGACGGACCCCAGCCGTCATTGGTGAACGAGTCCTGGAACAGGACGAACACCTTCTCCTTGCCGAGCTTCGCGGAGACGTCGAGATCGAAGTTGCCGCGGTTCGACGAGTCGCGGATCTGCCTTGTTTCACGGGCGATCTCGAGCCACTGCACGTCCTCGACATTCACCACGCGGGTCGGCGGCAGACCAGCGAGCAGTTGCTTGGTGACGCGCGGGAACAGGTTGTCGAGCTGCCACCGGTACGTCTTCACGCGGTCGTCGTCGAACATCCCGCGCAGGTCCTTCACGATCTTCAGGCCGTACGCCTTCGCCTGATCGGCATCCGCGACGACGGCGTTCTCCAGACCGGCCAGCGTCGTGGCGACGTTGAGCGAGTCGGGTACGGCGGGGTCGTAGACGATCGAGCCGCGCACACGATTGCGGTACTTCGCGACCAGGTCCAGCGGGTTCTTGTACAGCTTGGTCGGTAGGTGCAGGTCGGTCAGCCATTTGGCATCCGGCACGCTCTGCGTCCCGGTGTCGTAGATGAAGTACAACTCCGGCTCGGTACGGTTGACGATGCCTTGCAACGTTGTCAGCAGGGTCTGGTCTCCCCCGCTGAGTTTGCTGACGTCGCCGTAATCCAGGTGTTTCGGGCGGTTGAACACCGGCAGCAGCCGGGCGGGGCTGCCGGACGTCGATGAAACCGCAGCCTGCGCTGTAGATGTGAGCCCCGGAACGAACCCGAGACCCCCCACCGTCACCGCACCGCTGCCCGCCAGGAACGCTCGTCTCGAAACCATCGTGACCACTCCCTGAGGTTGACATCGATGTCAAATCAGGCCGGACAGTAGCAACGCTGGAACGGTGTGTACATAGCTCGTTACAACGTTGGCCAAAGAATCTGGAATCGTTTCCGAGGCGAGGGTGATTCGGAGAGAACTGGGAGCTCGATCCCACGCGTGCTACGCAGCCACTCCTCGTCGCTCCGCTCCTCGTCCGCGGCCGCTCCGCGCGCTCCCGCCCGCCCCCGGCTCATCGCCGTGCATCCCTTCCGGCTACCGCCGGACCTTGCGGCTACCGCCGCGGGCGACGGCGTACTCGCGCGGACGCACTTCCCCGGTGTGAGCTGCCCGGGTTCCCGTGCATCTCTGGCAGGGCCGGCCCTCTCCCCGGCGCGGCCGGGCCTTCGGCGGTGCGGTCGGGCCTTCGGCGGTGCGGTCGCTGCGGCGGTGCGGTCGCTGCGGCGCACAGATCTTGCGCCGGCTGGGCGGTGCGCCGAGACACGCTGGTCCGGCGTCCGCGTGCGGACGAACCGTCGGGCCACAGCCCGCCCAGTGGGCCGGGAACGCGGCCAGCAAGGTCGTGCGGCCCGAATCGCGACGGCGCCGGTGACTGTCGGCTGCCTCCAGGTCAACGCGAGAACGTCCGCGACAGTTGTGGTCGCGCTTGCAGATGACCTGCTTGTCTCGTTCCGCTCTGGATCTTGGTTGTTGGGGGGTGTGACGGTTTCCGTGAGGAGGTCATGGTGATGGGGCTGAGTTGTCTTCTGGACGTTCCGTATGCGACGCATGGTGGGGTTGAGCTTTGTTTAGATGTGCTGGGGACGTGGCCCTCGGAGCCGGTGCCTGTTGTGGTGCGGGTTGATGGGTGTCCGGGGTGGGGGCCTGGGGATCGAGGGGCGGCGATGTTGCCGTTTGTGGGGCCGGCTATGGCTCGGGCTGGGTTTCTGGCTGTTGGGATTTCGGTGCGGCACAGTGGGCAGGCGGTGTTTCCGGCGCAGTTGGAGGACGTTCAGGCTGCGGTGAGCTGGCTACGGCGCAACCCGCTCGGGCTACCGGTCGATGTCGAGCACATTGGCGTGTGGGGGCAGTCAGCCGGTGGGCACCTGGCGGCTATGGCGGGGCTCAGCAGCTCGGCGGATGCCGGCGTACAGGCGGTTGTGACGATCAGTGGACCGAGCGATCTCACGCGCGGCGGTGGTGAGATGCGCATCGACAAGCCGTCCCCGGTGACCGCGTTGGTCGGCGGCGATACGAGTCAGTTGTGGGCGGCCAGCCCGGTTGCGCACGTGCGGACCGGCGCCCCGCCGTACCTGATCATTCATGGGACTTCAGACGAGACGGTCCCCTACGAGCAAGCCGAGCTGCTTCATCGCACACTGCTTGCCGCAGACGCAGACAGTCGTCTGATCCCGATCCGCGGCGGCCACCACAACCTCCTCGACGATCCGGACGCGCCGTACGACGGACAAATCTGGTACGACGTCGCAACTGAGTCCGCGCAGTTCTTCCGCCGTCACCTGGCTGTCGGATCGGCCTCGAGCCGTTCGTAGGCGCCCACAACGGCGACTGGGGCGGCTACTGGGGCAAGCAGGCCCCGACCTGCTCGAGCACCGCGCAGCCGTGTACCGCGAGCCATCGCGGATGGTCTTCGGAGCAACCATGTACCGGACCCACTCGGCGATCGTGGCCGCGAGCCCGCCGGCATCCGAGTCGTACGACGAATGGGTGACCCGCATGATGAACCTGCCGGCGACCATCGTGTCGAGCACGCTCCAAGGACCACTCAACTGGCCGGACGCAACCATCGCCACCGGTGACGCCGCCAAGATCATCGCCCGCCTCAAGCAGGACTCCGACGTACCCCTCCGCTCCCACGGCAGCCTGTCCCTCAACCGCTCCCTGCTCAAGGCAGGCCTGGTAGACCGCATCCAGGTCACCCTCTTCCCCGTCATCTGCGGCCAACCCGGAGCCGACCCCATCTTCCAAGGCGCCGCCGACTTCGACCTAGAACTCCTCGAAACCCAAACCTTCGACAACCACACCCAGCAACTCACCTACCGCCCGACGCTGCATGCATAACGGCGGTTGCGTCGTCTGGCCGCTAACCACGCAATCAACCCGCCGTAGCGAGAAGGCTTTTCGCGACGCCGACTGCGAGTTCAGCAGCGCGAGGGTGGAACCTCTTCCAGAAGACTGCGTAGACCTGCTCAACTGCATCCGCAATCGGCTCGTCCAAGGGGATCCGTCCGCATTTGTCCTGCAACCATTCACACAAAACCGGTACCAGCCGCGCGTCCTCCACGCCTGAAGCCTGGTCGGAGTAGGCCGCGATCAAGCCGATAATGACCGCCCAGGTCGCCGTCGGCTCGGGACGACCAGCGCTCATCTCGGTCATTCGGCGATACGCGGCGATAAGGTAACCCTCCGCCTGATCCGCCGGGATGAAGAAGGACGCGAGCACGATCGCGCCGACCTCCCGCCGGGTCGAACCGACGACTCGAGCGAGTTCCCGGACGTGATCGCACTGACCGAAAAGATCCGCGCGGAGACTGTCAGGCCAATCTCTCATCGTCGGTGAACGTCCATGATCCACAGCGGTTCGAGCGCCGGCCTCGTCCTTGATACGCATCTCGACCAGGTCGAGTGCGACCTTCGCCTCGATGCCTTCCCAATATGCGTTCTGCACCTCAGCCAGCAACCTGGGCGACGCCGGGTCGGTCCACACCTGTCTGGCCAGCCCCGATCGCTTCGCTGTAATGCTGCTCCCCCCGGTGTGGGCGAGGACAGACAGGCGATTCCGCCACTCCTCTACAACAGGGGCCTGTGGACCGCGACCCATCACCTCATGGGCACCGATGGCGAACTGGAGCAACGCCCGACTGGTCGATGCAGGTGACTGGCTCCGCCAGGACAGCGCTGCCTGCAATTGATCGCTGTTCCACAGCTCACTCTGCGCACCAAGCCCGAGGGATGCCCAACTCCTGGCAATGCCGGTCCACAGTGTCTTACGGGTTGCCGACCTGTCCGAGATGGGGAGCCAGAACCACAGAAAGTGCCGGAGATGGCTCTCAATCCGAGCACACGCCAGCCACACACCCGGGTCCATGCTGTCGCCGTCGCACGCCCGCCGGATGGCATCCACCATTGCTTGCCAGTTCGGCGTATCGCCCTGCGCGAACCAACTCGACTGCTGCCGCGACTCGTAGTCGCCCACATCGTCCAGCCAGGAGGCGATTTCTTCGAGCGGCGAGTCCGCTGCGGGAGTTCGAAGTCCGGCCGCCATATCAGCGATCGAATCGAGGATCTGCGCGACCTCCTCGTGCTCCTTGTAATACAGCGGGCGAACGCCGTACGACGCGGTCAAGGCGCGTTGCTCCCACCAGTCACGCGTCGTACCGACTTGTTGGAGTGTCGCGTAGTGCATCGGTCGGGCGATCGGCAATTTGCGTCGCACGGTCGCCGCCGCATCGCGCAGCGCGACATCGTTCCACGACACACCGACAGACAGGACGACGTAGTCCTCGAAGAGCCTTGACAAGATTGCGCGGTACGGCGAATCCGCGCTGAGCGCCGCGTCATAGGTCGACCTGGAGAGGACAACCGGCTCGCCGACGACCCCGTCGAACGGGATCGCCCCGTGGAGTCGGAGGACGTTGACCTGGTTCTTGGGCGGCTGGAACAGCTGTCCAAGCGGCCACGCCGAGAGTTCGGTCCGCTCGATCACCCGTACGCCGAATTCGGACGGCAGATTCGCCCGCAGCACATCGATGAGGTCGTCTGTGTAGTTCAGCGACACGATCAGACTGACGCCGCCAGAGACGAGCCGCGTAATCGCCTTCGCGAGCGGGGTCGCCGCCGCTGTGTCACCCGGAATGAAGGGGACGGCCTTCCGAATCCCGTCGGTATAGCCGGTCGGACCCAGGGTGATCCGAAGCGCCTCTGCCGATTCCATCGGCCACTGGTTGGACACCTCGTTCAGCTCTGTCCTGTTGACGTGCACGTCGCCGGCTTTCGCGACGTCGCCGAGCAGATCTGTCCAGCCGGGTCGATGGTTGAGCGATTGGTCAACCCCCGCCCCTACCAGAAGCACCAGTCGAGCTGCCTGCGAATCCGTCTCCGCGGCCGTAGCGACCTCGCTCAGTGAGCGTCGACCATGCGGTGTTACCTGCCAGGCCGGTACTCCCGGCATCAGTGCGCCCCAGCATTCGGGGCGAGCCGCTCTCCGCCGCGGAAGGCGTCAGACAATGCAACCGCTGCCGCTTCTATCGCCGCCGTCACGTCGCCCTCCGGTTTCCACCCATACCTCCGCAGCGTCGACGGGTCCATTGCGTAGGACCTGTCTTCGACGATCCGGTCGGCGACATAGACGAGTTTCGGCGGAAGCCCGAGAACTGATGCGACCAGATCGATCACCTGAAGAACGGAGAGCTGAGCACCCGAGGTGGCCTGATAGACACCGGCTGGGAGGTCACCTCGTGCGGCGAGCATCAACGCTGCACAGAGATCCTCGACCGCCATCCACTCGCGGAGCTGCTCGCCCGTCCCGAAGACTGGAACGGGCTCCGCGTTCAAGAGGCTCGCCACGGCCACCGGGATGAGCTTCTGCGCCCGCTGGCGACCTCCGACCAGGTTGCACGAACGCAGGATCACAAGATCGAGATCGTAGGTGTCCCGGTAACACGTGAGGATCGTCTCTGCACAGGTCTTGGACGCTGCGTACGGCTGTGTGGGGCGTGCCGGCTCGGTCTCCCTCAGGGGTGCAAACGATTCACCGAGGACCTCGTCGGACGACATGTAAACGAGCCTGGATTGCGGGTTCTGTCTCAGCCATTCGGCCGCATCGATAGCGATGGCGATGTTGGTCTCAAAGGCGCGCCTCGGATCGACAAGAGCCTCATCGACGTTGGTTTCGCCGGCGAGAATGATGGCGACATCGATGTCGTCAGAGCCGTCAGGGAGACTCGCAAGGCTGTCCGTCTGTGAGGTCTCGAGCCGCGCCTGGGAGGCGTCGAGATGGGATGTGTCGATGGGGCGCTTGTCCGTCAGGATCAGTGGTGAGGTGGTGTTCGCCACGAGCATCGGAATCAGACTGGACCCGACGAAGCCGGCGGCGCCGTGGACAAGGATGGCCGACAAACTGGCTGCCTCTTTCTCTGAACGCAGACGAAGAACCTCATCATCGCTTCGACAGCGACCGAGGACAAGGGTCGCAGCGCGAGCTAGCCCACTGCGCGGGCCTCGTCGCAGATCAGGTGCGGCGGCGGAATCTGGAGCGGAATTTGTTGTCGTATTCGAGTTGGATGTAGCCCGAGGAATGGACGCCGACGGCGAAGATCGCGACGAGTACGAAGACGATGCCGGCGGGCAGGGAGATGTGCCAGAAGGCGGCTGCGATGCCGACGAAGGCGGAGCCTTGGGCGATTGCCTTTGCGACGGCGACGAGGCGGGATCTGGTTACGCGGTGGCGGAACGCCTCTTGCCGGTTCAGGACGAGGAGTGCGGCCAGTAGCGGGATCGAGACGGCGAAGGCGATGACGCAGATCTTCGCTGAGAGGTTGAGCGGGGACGAGGTCAGGAACGGCTGCACCACGACGAGTCCGGCCGCGGCCAGTCCGCCGTAGATGAGGTTGGACTGGCGGATCCACTCCTCTTGGGCGGCCGGGTCGGCTGCGGCCTCTTCGACTTCCTGCTGGATGCGTTCGGCTTCCGCCTCGGCGTCCGCGCGATGGTTCTCCGCCTCGTCCATCGGCCATCCTCCCGTGGGTCGCTGCCGTCGTCGGAATTGGGTGGTCAGGCGGACGACAGCGAGCCATAGTAAGCGCTCGACGACGACGGAGGTCCGCGTGAGGTACTACTACGCCGAGCACCAGGCGGCGTACCAGCGGCTGGTGCAGCGGGGTCTGACGCAGTGGAGCGACCTCTTCGGGGAGACCGACGAGTACGACGTCTTCCCGAACCGGCCGTTCCTCGAGCACGCGCTGACCCAGCTCGACCTTCCGCCCGAGCCCGACGTACTGGAGTACGGCTGCGGGACCGGACCGGCGGCGTGCTTCCTTGCGGCGCGAGGTTTCCGCGTCGACGCAATCGACCTCATCCCCGAGGCGATCACGCTGGCCCGGGGATTCGCCCGGCAGCGCGGCGTGGACGTCAACTTCAGTGTGCAGGACGTGTGCGCAATGGGGGCCGGCAGCAAGCAGTACGACGTGGTACTCGACAGCTACTGCCTCCAGTCCATCGTCACGGACACCGACCGCGCCAACCTGCTCGCCGCCGTACGCGATCGCCTCAAGAGCACCGGGTACTACGTCCTCTCCACCGCGATGTACGACCCGGACCGCGTCTACGAAGGCGACTTCCGGTACGACGCCAGCAGCGGCATCTGCTACGAGGCTGCTGACCCGGCGGACGACGCGATCCAGGTCGACGGCACCTGGTACCTCCCACACCGCCGCCACCTACAGCCCGCCGCCCTACGCGCCGAGCTGGAAACCGCCGGCCTCCACGTCCTCTCCCAAGCTGGCGGCGACGTCATCTGCGTCAGGTATCACGCAGCCTGAGCAGCAGAGTGCCGACGAGCATCGCCCCGAGCGACCACAGGGCGAGCACCCACAGGCTGGCGCTCATCGGCGCGATCTGCTCGAGCAGTCGGCGCAGGTGTGGGTTGGCAACCAGTTGGGTCAGGATCGGCGGTAGGTACAGCAGTCCGAGTACGGCGCCGACCGCGACGGCGGAGTCCCGCAGTACGGCAGCCAGACCGAGGCTCAGGATCGCAATCAGCACCAGGTACACAACCGCCCGCGGTCCGACGACCAGCAAGGAGACGCTCGCGACCACGGCTGAGAGGACCAGTGCCTTGGCAGCCATCAGCGTCGCGCGGTTTGGCATGGCCGTCAGCGTGATGCGGATGAGTCCGTTGCTGTACTCGCCAGTGACGGTCAGCACGGCCACGACCGCAACCGGCGCCTGACCGACGTACACACCGCTGAGACCCAGATGGTTCGCCGCCACAGTGGTGATCGCAGCTAACACCAGCAGCCACGCAGTACCCGGTGTGGTGCGTAGCTTCGTCCACTCCGCGCGTACAGCCCTCATACGTCCCTCCTGCGCAGCAGAACAGCAGCCACGGTCAGAGTGAGCAGGGTGTAGCCGCACAGCACGCCAAGACCTGCCCATGGCGGCAGCGGGTAGTAGCCAGTGGCTGGGGTGTAGACGCTGTCGACCTGTGGATAGCGAACGAGGGTCTGCTGCACAGCAAACGCAGCGGCCGGAGTCACCCGCGTCACCCACTGCGCGATGGACGGCGGCACGAACGGCGTCAGCGCGATGAGGTACGGCAACACGGTCGCCGCGACGACAGTGGTGACCGCAGTGGCGCTCCGGCGCAGGATGACGCCGACGCCGAGAGCAAGGACCGCAGTGACTGCCAGTACGGCGGCAGTACCGACCGCGACGCGCAATAGGACACCCGGTGATGCTGGGAACAGGTAGACACCCATACTGCGAATCAGCCGCAGCCAAAGGGGTAGTGCCAGGACCGTGGCGACCAGACTGGTGGCGAACGTGACACCAGCGAGCACAGCGGCCTTGGCCAAGAGCACCCGGCTGCGGCGCGGGCCGGCGCTGAGCGTCGTGCGAAGCAGCCCATAGCGGTACTCCGTGGTGATGCTCAGCGTGGCGATGACGACGATCACGATCAGCGCCGGGAAGGTCCCGAAGAGCACGTCGCTCGCGGCGATCCCGAACGGTACGTCGCTGCGCGTCGCCGGCGCGAGGTCACCGGCTCCTGTCACCCTGAAACCCTTCGATGACGGGACGAACGCGCCCGACAACTCCGCGGCGCCGACCTGACTGCCCACCCAGCTCGCCGCAGGCCAGGAACCGTTCAGCTGCGGGCTGCCGAACTCCGCTGTCGCCACATCACCCGCTGTGCCAAGTCCGCTGACCTGAGGTGGACAGGCCACAAACAGCCCGGCCTGAACGGTCGCGCTCAGCCCAGGCAGTCGCACCGTGTCGACAAGGGTCCAATGAGCGCCATCCGTTGAGGCCTCGCCGGTCAGTGTGTCGCCAGAGCGCGTGAGCCGCAGCCAGCGCGCCGTAGCCGGCGGACCCGCTCGGTCGTACAGGTAGTCGTGCTGCATCCGTACGCCGTGCCCGCCGGTGACCATGATCGCTGCGTAGCGTGCACCTGGCTCCGGACCGGCGGTAACGATCAGCCCTGCCTTCGCCCACACGCCTGCACGCAGGGAGGTCAGTTTGCCGACCTCGACGGTGATCCGGCCGTCACCAGTCAGCGCCCGGTGGACGAAGTAGTACGCGTCGCTGACCGGCGTACCGTCCGGACCGATCGGGATCGGTGACGTCTGGTCGGGCGGACCGCCACCCAGCCCGGTCACGGGGAAGAGCAGGATCAGCAGAGCCGCCACCGCGGTACCGCGCACCCAACCAGGGACGGAGCGGAACTTCGCCCACTCTGCGCGCAGGTATCTGGTCACGAGACTGCCCGGTACTCGACCGCGTCCCCGGTGAGCGCGAGGTATGCCTCCTCGAGCGTTGCCCGGTGAGGGGTGAGCTCTGAGAACGGCAGTCCGGCCGCAGTGAGTACTGCGACGATCTGCTCGGCAAGAAGGCCTTCTACGGCGAGCACTCCGGTCTCCGTGTGCAACACCTGACCACCCGCAGTCGACAGTGCTGCCGCGGTCGGTTGAGGCATGCTCGTCCGAAGCAGTACGCGATCTCCTGACAGTGCCGCGATCAGCTCGGCGACACTGCTGTCAGCGAGCACCCGGCCGCGGCCAACGACGACCACGTCGTCGGCCATGTCCTGCAGCTCGCTCATCAGGTGGCTGGAGACCAGTACGGCGCGCCCCTGCCCGGCCAGTGCACGCAGGAAGCCGCGCAGCCACACGATGCCTTCCGGGTCCATCCCGTTGAACGGCTCGTCGAGCATGATCGCCGGCGGATCACCTAGCAGTGCAGCCGCGATCCCGAGCCGTTGCCGCATGCCCAGCGAGTAGCCGCCGGCCGGGCGACGGCTTGCCCCAGCCAGGCCCACCAGCTCAATCACCTCGTCTATGCGGCCGGCACTGATGCCCTGCGACTGCGCGAGCCAAAGCAGGTGGTTGCGGCCGGTCCGGGCCGGGTGCAGAGCCGATGCGTCGAGCAACGTCCCCAGCGCTCGCAGTGGACTGCGCAACGACGGGTAGGGCCGTCCTCCGACCAGAGCGTGGCCCGCGTCGGCGGTGTGCAGCCCCAGGACGATCCGCATCGTGGTGGACTTGCCGGCACCATTCGGCCCGATGAAACCGGTCACCCGCCCGGGGCGGGCCATGAACGTCATCCCGTCCAGCGCAGGGGTCGCGCCGTACCGCTTCCGCAGCTCGACGACCTCAATCGTGGCATCAGTCATGGCATGGTTTTGTACGCCGACGCAGGTGACATCCCGGTGCGCCCGGCTGTCACCTGGTTGTCACTGCCGGCCTGGCATCGTGGCCGCCGTACCCGAGAGGAGTTGTGACCATGAGGGTGCTGGTGGTTGAGGATCACCGGACGCTGAACGCGCTGATCGCCGACGGCCTACGCCGTGAGGCCATGGCGGTGGACACTGCGCTCGACGGTCATGGTGCGCTGGAGCGGGTGGACCTGACCCGGTACGACGTGGTGGTGCTGGATCGGGACGTGCCGGGTGTCCACGGCGATGAGGTGTGTCGCCGGATCGTGGCTGGTGGAGCAGGCACGCGCGTGCTGATGCTCACCGCAGCCGGGACAGTGCGTGACCGGGTCGAGGGGCTCGGGCTGGGTGCTGACGACTATTTGCCCAAGCCGTTCGACTTCGCCGAGTTGGTCGCGCGCGTCCGGGCTCTGGGTCGCCGGTCCACTCAGGCGCTTCCCCCGATACTGGACAACGGCGACCTGACGCTGGATCCCGGTCGCCGGGTCGCACTGCGCTCGGGGCGGCGGCTGGACCTCAGTCCGAAGGAGTTCGCTGTGCTCGAACACCTGCTGGCCGCGGGCGGGCGGGTCGTCTCCGCGGAGGAGCTGCTCGAGCAGGTGTGGGATGAGGCAACCGATCCGTTCACGACGACGGTGAAGACCACGATCGGGCGGTTGCGCGCCAAACTCGGCGTACCGCCCGCCATCCACACGGTCCGCGAAGGCGGCTACCGGATCGGTCCGCAGTGAGCCGCCCGCCGGAGCTCCCCAGGCTGCGTACTCGGCTGACGCTGCTGAACGCCGGACTCGCCTTCGCCTGCAGCATCGTGATCCTGGCGGTGGTCGACCTCGGGCTATTCAGTGGCAGCAACACCAGCAGCAACACCGACAGCAACCTGGCCGAGGTACTGCGCTACTCCGCCACGGCACTCGTCGTACTGGCCGCTGCCTCGATCGCCCTCGGCTGGTTGATCGCGGGCCGCGCACTGCGCCCGCTGCACGCGATCAGCCGCTCCGCCCGGACCATGTCCGCCGAGGACCTGAACAGCCGGCTGCGCGTGCCCGCCGGCTATCAGGAGTTCACCGAGCTGGCCGACACCCTCGACGACATGCGACAGCGATTGCACGATTCGTTCACCGCACAACGCCAGTTCATCGCGAACGCCTCCCACGAACTGCGTACGCCGCTCACCGTCCAACGAACGCTGCTCCAACTCACCCTCACCGACCCGAACGCCACCACCGAGACGCTCCGCGAGGCCTGCCAAGAACTACTGGACATAGGCCGTCAACAGGAACAACTGATCAACGCACTCCTCACGCTGGCCAACGGCTCGCAACACATCGATTGCCGGGAACCCTTCGACCTCGCCGCTCTCACCAAAACCGTTGCCTCAGGCCACCAATCGGAAGCCGCACAACACGGCATCGAGCTACGCACCGACCTGACGACCGCCGTGATCACCGGCGACGCGTCCTTGACCGCCGCCCTGCTGACAAACCTGATCACCAACGCCATCCGCCACAACCTCCCCGCCGGCACAGTCGACATCACCACGACACCCTCCGGCCGCCTAAGCATCACCAACACCGGCCCCCCGATTCCCCCCACCGAACTCCCCCGCCTCACCCAGCCCTTCCAACGCCTGAACCCCAACCGCACAACCCAAACCGAAGGCCACGGCCTAGGGCTGGCCATCGTCACAGCCATCGCCCAAGCCCACCGAGCTCCCCTGACCATTACCTCCAACCCCACCGGCGGCCTCCACATCACCGTCGACTTCTCCAGCGAGGTCGAAGCGCGTTCGCAGGCCCGCGCTCTACAGTGATTGGAACGGCGAGAGAGGGGCTGGTCGTGAGTACGCGGGAATGGGTGCCGGTTGAGCAGCGGTGGTTCGGGCTGGATCGGCGGACGTTCAAGGCCGGGTTCTCGGCGCTCGCGATCGCGCTGCTGCTGATCTACGGGTGGCAGGGATTGAACGCGGCGATTCCGTGGCACAACGAGATTCGGGCCGGGCAGGTGCTCGACCTGGGCGACGGTGCGACTGCGGTGCCGCCGGTCGGGTGGCAACTGGAGCAGGGGACGCTCGTCGGCGGCGCGGGGGCGAGCGCGACCAGCCTGCAGGTGCTGCTCGTACAGGGCGGCGCGACGATCGAGTTGATCGGTACGGCGTACGACGGCAGCGCGGCCGCATTCCTCGACCAAGTGCACCGATCGCAAGGCAGTCCGCCGGGCGTCACGGCAGCGCGCGGCTCGATCACCACCGACTCGGGGCTGGTCGGCGTGGTCGAGAGTGGGAGCGGGCCGAGCGGTGACGGGGTCGACGTGGCGTTCAAGATGGGTACGGGCGATGCCGTCGACACCGCCCCGGCGCTTCTCGTCAGGGTCCGTACGGCGTCCGGGCAGTTCGAGCACTATGAGGACCAGGTCGGCGCGCTGTTGCGCAGCGTCACCCCCGGAGCGGCGCGATGACCGCCGTACCGCAGGAGAAGGCCGCGCAGCTCGACGCGATCGAGGAGTCCGGCTGGGGCCAGCCGTACCGGTTCCTGCAGCCGCACAACGTCGCGTTCTGGGTCTATGTGGTCGGTGTCGGCGCCGGTGCGATCACCATGCTGCGAGTCTTCGGTCCCGGAGCCCAGTTCTACACGCCTGCGCTTGCGGGAGGCGTCGTACTGTTCGGCCTCTACCTCATCCCCTGGCTGCTCCTCCTGCGCCACCACAACCGCTTCACAGCTCAGCCCGCGTCGCTGCTGGCAACCGGATTCGTCTGGGGCGGCGTCGCCGCAACTTTCTGGATCGCGCTTCCGGCGAACGCTGCGCTGCTGGCGATCTGGGCAAAGATCGGCGGTACGTCGTTCGCGCAGGCCTGGGGCGCCGGCCTGACCGCCCCGATCAACGAGGAATTCGGCAAGGCAATCGGCCTCATCCTGCTCATCGGCCTGGCGCCGCGACTCGTCCGCAGCGCGTACGACGGCTTCATCATCGGCGCGTTCATCGGCCTGGGCTTCCAGGTCTTCGAGGACATCCTGTACGTGTACAACGGCGCCACCCAGCAGTACGGCGTCGACCAGCTCGGCTCGTCGCTCCGCGTCTTCATCGTCCGCGGCGCCGCCGGCATCGTCTCGCACGCCCTGTTCAGCGCGATCTTCTGCGCCGGCCTGATGTGGGTGCTGGGCCGCACCCGCGGCGAACGCAACGTCGTACGCGGCGTCCTGACGATGCTGATGGCGATGTTCTTCCACTTCGCCTGGGACGACGTGGGCGGCCTCAGCAACGGCGGCGCGTTGGCCGGCATCCTCCCGTTCCTGATCGCAGCTGTGGAACTGACCGCCCTCTTCTACGTACTCCGCCACGCCGCGAAACACGAACGCACCTGGATCCGAGAACTCCTCACCCCCGAACTGGCCACCGGCGCCGTCGACCCACCCCTCCTGGACGCCGTCAGCGGCCTGCACAAGGATCGCAAGAAGTACCGCAAACACCTCCACAGCCGCCGCAAGGCCAACCACCGCCTAGAAGCCGCCAGCGACCTGGCCCAAGAAATCGCCCGAGCCAACGGCGCCGAGTCACCGGGCGTGGTCCACACCCGCGCTGAGCTACTACGCCTCTACAACAAGCCCTGACAGCTTCACCAGGCTCGACGCAGGACCTCGCTGGCTTCAGCGAGAGACAGGCCGGCACGTCGGGCGGTGCGGGCGAAAGTGACCGCGGCTGCTTGGGTTTCTTTGTCGTCAACCTGGCTGCGAGAGGCGAGGACGAAGGTGCCGTTGCGGCCGCGGGTTTCGACCAGGTGGTCGGCTTCGAGTTCCTTGTAGGCGCGAGCGACCGTGTTCACTGCCAGTCCGAGGTCCAGCGACAGTTGGCGGACCGTTGGCAGTCGGGTGCCGCGGGCAAGCTCGCCCGCGCGGATCAGCGCCTCGATCTGTGCCCGCACCTGCTCGTACGGCGGTGCGATGCCGACCGGGTCGACAGTGATGTCCATCCGGTCAGCATGCCGCACGCATCAGGCGAAGTCCTCGGCGGTATAAGCCTTCTGCTCGACCAGCACGAGCCAGTTGCCCGAGTTGTCCCGCAGTACCGCCTCCACGCCGTACGGCCGATCCGCCGGCTCCTGGATGTACTCGACGCCGCGCCCGGTCAACTCAGCAAACGTCTTCCGGCAGTCGTCCGTCGCCAGCCCGACCCCATGCATCGAGCCCTTGGCCATGATCCGTTGGATCCACCCCGCGGACTCCTCGTCGAGAGGCGGCCCGGGCAGCATCAGCGCCAGCTCGAGCTCGGGATGGTCGGCCTGATGCACAGTGCACCAGCGGAAGTCCTCGCTGAGCGTGATGTCCTCACCGAGCTTGAAGCCGAGCTTCTCGGTGTAGAACGCCTTCGCCTCGTCGATGTCGTTGACGTAGACCGTCACCAGGCTCACGTTCGTGATCACAGTTCCTCCTCAAAGGTCGTGAGTACGACGCTAAGCCCCGGACTCCCCCGCCGGCTTCTCCGGAATTGCGGAGTTCAGTCCGAGCATGAACACGAAGCACCCAGGGATCCGCGCCCCGGTCTGCGTCCGCTGGTACGCCGTCGGCGTCATCCCCACCAGCTCCGTGAACCGCTGCGAGAACGAGCCCAGGCTGCTGTACCCGACGAGCCCGCACACCTCGGTCACCGTCAGGTTCGTCGCCCGCAGCAGATCGGTCGCCCGCTCGATCCGCCGCCCGGTCACGTACTGCATCGGCGTCTCGCCGTACTCCGCCGCGAAACAGCGCAGGAAGTGGTACTTCGATACGCCCGCCGCGGTCGCCAGCGCCGCGAGATCGAGCGGCTCGGCATAGTTGCGATCGGCAACATCCCGCGCCCGCCGCAGATGCGGCAGCAGCTCGACCGGTACGACTGTCACCTCAATGAGCCTAGGTACTTTCGGCCGGTACCGAAAGACTGGCGGCCCACAGGTAAACGCAAAACACTGACAGGTATGAGAGTCGGACAAGGTGGTAACGGACCGGGACCGCTCACACCGGACGGCAGCGCGGTCGAACTCTACGAAATCACGCAGGTGCACGGCGAGGACGAGCTGATCGACGCCGCGATCGACCCGGGCAGCAGCATTCTCGAGCTCGGCTGCGGGACCGGGCGGATCACCCGGCCGCTGCTCGCGCTCGGGCACCAGGTGCTCGCCGTCGACGAGTCGGCGGACATGGTCGCCAGAGTCACCGGAACCGAGACGATCTGCTCGACGATCGGCGATCTGAGGCTGGACAGGCAGTTCGATCTCGTGCTGATGATGTCGTTCCTGATCAACGTCGCCGACGACGCGGAGCGCCTGCGCCTGCTACAAACCTGCGCCCACCACGTCCGCCCCGGCGGCTCCGTGATCCTGCAGCAACAGACTCCGGGCATGCTGCGCGGGCCGGCCGTGATGGTCAACGAGCAACGCAGGATGGAGATCTCCGACGTCGAGGAACTCCCCGGCAACCGTCAGGCGGCGACCCTGACCTACACCATCGACGGTAAGACCTGGGCGCAGCGAATCCTCACCCAGAACCTCTCCGAGGACGACCTCGCGGCCCAGCTCGCCGAAGTCGGCCTGCAGCGCACCGGCTACCTCACCCCGGACAAGACCTGGGTGCGCGCACAACCCGTCTGACGCGCGGCAACCTCGCACGGCCCTGCGGACCCTGCAAGGTATGACCATGACTTCGAGCCGGCCGGAGAAGCCTCCGACCGCGCGCGACGGGGACCTGTGGGACGCCTTGCGCCGCCAGGAACCCGAGGCGCTCGGCGAGCTCTTCAGCCGGTATGCCGCCGCCGTGCACGCGTACGCCGTGCGCCACACGGGCTCCTATGCGTACGCCGATGACGCCGTGCAGGCGGCCTTCGTGACCGCCTGGAAGCACTTCGGACGTTCGGAGCTGGCGGCTTGGCGGCCGGTCCGGCCGCCAAGCCTGATGGTCAGCCCAGGCCGCTGCCGTTCTTGGCGAGGGTGTCGAACTGGGTGCGGGTCAGGTGGCTCGTGTCGCCCTTCAGCTTGGACGGGCGGGTGCAGATGACGCCGGCCGGGATCGAGCCGGTCAGGTACTGCAAGGCGCTCTTGAAGGAGTCGCAGCGACGCTGGTCCTCGGCGCCGGCTGGATAGCCGATGGCTGCGTTGACACGGCCCATGTCGAGGTTGTCGGCGTACGGATTGATGTTGCGGGCAACGGTCCAGTACCAGCGGGCGATCGGAGCGCTCCACTGCAGCGACAGCGCGAGGTCCGGGTTGCCGAGCAGGTCGATGCCGAGGTACTGACCGGCCGGCCCGTAGTTGAAGTCGCCGGTCAGCTGGATGTACCCGCGGCCGCCGTACACCCGGGTGTCGCCGATCTCGCGAATGTTGTACTCCAGCCGCGACTCGTGCACCAGCGTGGCCAGGAACGCGGCCTTGCGGTACGGCGTGTTGATGTTCGCGTCCCGCATCGCCTGATTGAGCGACGGGAGACCGGTCTGCACGATCGACGGGTTCGCGATCCGGCTGCCGAACATCGCCTGTACGTCGGCCAGCGTGATGTCACCCGTCTCAGGCGGCGGCCCGTCACCACACACCGGTACGCCAGGCAGCTGGTCCTCGGGGATCGCGACGTACACGACGGTCACATAGCCGCCGAGCGCGGGCACATGCGCCCACCACGAGCTGGTCCCGTCGGAGTTGCTGACGAGGTCGCCCTGCTTCTGGCAGTCGACGTCGATCGACGTCGGTCCGCTGAGCGTGCCGACGACGGCGGACGAGAGGTAGGCATCGGCGCGGACGTTGACGCCACTGCCGTAGGTCTGGAAGACGGTCGCGTACGCCGGGGAGGCGGCGACCAGTGCGCCTGCGGTGATCCCGAGGCAGGTGAGAACAGCGGTCAGAAGACGACGCATGAGCACTCCTGGGGCGAGGAGGGGGCGGAAGCCGTGAAAACCTGACAAGCATTCTCGCGACGTCGTCAGTTTCCTCCAAAGTGCGGGAGTGCTCAACCCCTGCTGGTCGATGGGCTCCGCGGGGGCTGACGTCGCGGGGTTGTCGGTGTTGTCCGTAGCGCGCATGGTGGTTCGAGGGGAGCGATCGTCGCAGGGGGTTTGTAGCCGATGAGTCACGCAAGCGCGCGGGCGGGTGGAGAGCCGGCGACGGGCGGTCAGTCCACCGATCCGCAGGTGCTGATGCGGAGCCGGCAGTACCGCGGCCTGCTGGTCGTGTCGGCACTGATCGGCGTGGTCGTGTCGATCGCCTCGTGGGGCTTCCTGGAGGCCACCCACTGGCTGCAACAGGCGCTGTACTTCCACCTTCCGAAGGCTCTCGGCTTCGACTCGGCTCCGTGGTGGTGGCCACTGCCCGTACTCGCCGTGGCCGGACTGGTGATCGCCTTCGCCATCGTGAGACTGCCCGGTCATGGTGGCCACGAACCGTCCGAGGGACTGAAGACCGGCGCACCGACCACTCCTGTCGAGCTGCCCGGCGTCATACTGGCCGCCATCGCCACCGTCGGTCTGGGACTGGTCCTCGGACCGGAGGCGCCCTTGATCGCCCTGGGAGGTGGAGTTGCGTTGCTCCTGGTGGACCGGGCGCGGCAGCCGGTCCCCGACCAGGCCAAGCTCGTCCTCGCTGCGGCGGGCGGGTTCGCCGCGCTGGCGACGATCTTCGGCTCGCCGGTCATCGGCGCGGTGATCATCATCGAGGCTGCGGGCATCGGTGGACCGATGCTGCCGCTCATCCTGCTGCCGGGTCTGCTCGCCTCCGGCATCGGCTCTCTGGTCTTCGTCGGGATCGGCAATCTGACCGGCCTGAGTACCAACGCGTACGCACTTCCGCCACTGGCGCTCCCGGCCTACCCGACCCCGCAACTGCTCGACTTCCTCTGGACTGTCCCGCTGGCCCTGGTGGCAGCAGGTGGCGTCTTCGCGGTCATGACGCTGGGGCGGAGTACGCGCTCGCTGGTCGCACGGCGCCCGTTCTTGCTGATTCCCCTCGCCGCACTGGTGGTCGGTCTGGTGGCCATCGCCTTCGCCCAGATCAGCGGGCAAACAGCCGACGCCGTGCTGTTCTCGGGTCAAGATGAGATGTCCGCAACCGTGCAGGGGGCCGAGACCGTCTCGCTGGGCACGATCGCGCTGCTCTTGGTGGCCAAAGCCTTGGCGTGGGGTGTGTCGCTCGGCGCTGCTCGTGGCGGTCCGACTTTCCCCGCCATCTTCCTCGGGCTGGCCGGCGGCCTGCTGGCATCGCATCTCCCCGGGTTCGCGGAGACCCCGGCCGTCGGAGTCTTGATCGGAGCCTCCGTCGTCGCAGTACTGCGACTACCGCTCTCCGCGATCGTGCTCGCTCTACTGATCACCCAGGCCGGCGCCGGGGTCGCGCCGCTCGTCATCGTGTCAGTGGTCGTGGCTTACATCGGCACGCTGGTTCTCTCCGCACGCGGCACGGTGAGCCGCGGGCCGTGAAGCCGCTCGCCGCAGTCACCGGCTGCCGCACTCGGTGACCGCGGTGCGGCAGCTCAGCCGCGGCCTACTCCGCCTTCTTCTCCTCGGGCTTGGCGTCGACGCCGGCCTCCTTGCGCTGCTCCGGCGTGATCGGCGCCGGCGCGGCGGTCAGCGGGTCGAACCCGCCGCCGGACTTCGGGAACGCGATCACGTCGCGGATCGACTCGGTACCGGCCAGCAGCGCGGTGATCCGGTCCCAGCCGAACGCGATCCCGCCGTGCGGCGGCGCGCCGAACTTGAACGCATCCAGGAGGAACCCGAACTTCTCCGAGGCCTCCTCGTCGCTCAGCCCCATCACCTTGAACACGCGCTTCTGCACGTCCTCGCGGTGGATACGGATCGAGCCACCACCGATCTCGTTGCCGTTGCACACGATGTCGTACGCATACGCCAGCGCCGATCCCGGATCGGTGTCGAACGTGTCCATCGAGTCCGGCTTCGGCGACGTAAAGGCATGGTGTACGGCGGTCCACGCGCCGGACCCGACCGCGACATCACCGGCGGCCGTCGCGTCGTCGGCCGGCTCGAACAGCGGCGCGTCGACGACCCACACGAACGACCAGGTCGACTCGTCGATCAGCCCGCCACGACGGCCGATCTCCAGCCGGGCCGCACCGAGCAGCGCCCGCGACGACTTGACCGGGCCCGCAGCGAAGAAGATGCAGTCGCCCGGCTTCGCGCCGACGTGATCGGCGATGCCCGCGCGCTCTTCCTCGGAGAGGTTCTTCGCGACCGGCCCGGCCAGTTCGCCGTCCTGGCCCACGAGGACGTACGCCAGCCCGCGAGCGCCGCGCTGCTTGGCCCACTCCTGCCACGCGTCCAGCTGCTTGCGCGGCTGGTCGGCACCACCGGGCATCACGACGGCGCCGACGTACGGCGCCTGGAAGACCCGGAACGGCGTGTTCTTGAAGTACTCCGTGCACTCGACCAGCTCGAGGCCCATCCGCAGATCCGGCTTGTCGGAGCCGAAGCGCGCCATCGCCTCGCCGTACGTCATCCGCGGGATCGGGGTCTGCACGTCGTACCCGACGAGCTTCCAGAGCGCGGTCAGGACCTCCTCGGACAGCGCGATGATGTCGTCCTGGTCGACGAAGCTCATCTCGATGTCGAGCTGGGTGAACTCCGGCTGCCGGTCGGCGCGGAAGTCCTCGTCGCGGTAGCAGCGCGCGATCTGGAAGTACCGCTCCATACCGGCCACCATCAGCAACTGCTTGAACAGCTGAGGCGACTGCGGCAACGCGTACCAGCTGCCGGGCTGCAGCCGGGCCGGCACCAGGAAGTCGCGTGCGCCTTCCGGCGTCGACTTGGTCAGCGTCGGCGTCTCGATCTCGACGAAGTCGTGGTCGGCCAGCACGGTCCGAGCAGCCTGGTTCACCTTGCTACGCAGGCGGATCGCCGCGCCGGGGCCCTGACGACGCAGGTCGAGGTACCGGTACTTGAGGCGGATCTCCTCGTTCACCGGGGTCGCGTGGTGCTCCTCGACCGGGAACGGCAGCGGAGCGGCCTCGTTGAGCACCTCGACCTCGGTGGCGATGATCTCGATCTCGCCGGTCGGCAGGTTCGGGTTCGCGTTGCCCTCCGGGCGCGGCGAGACCTCGCCGACGATCTTCAGGCAGTACTCCGAACGCAGGCCGTGGGCGGCGTCCTCGTCCCGGATGACGACCTGGACGGTGCCGGACGAGTCGCGCAGGTCGATGAACGCCACGCCGCCGTGATCGCGCCGCCGCGCCACCCAGCCCGCCAGGATCACGGTCTCGCCGGCGTCGGATGCGCGCAGCGAACCTGCGGAACGGTTACGGATCACGAGTTCTCCTCTTGCGTTTCGATACTTGGACGTAAGTCTTCGACCGGCGGGGCCCAGGTGGCCGCATCCGCGGGCACCTGCTCGCCGCTGCGGATGTCCTTCACCTCGGGCCCGTTCTCGGTGCTGAACCAGACGAACGGGATCCCCCGCCGATCCGCGAACCGGATCTGCTTGCCGAACTTCGCCGCCGCCGGCGCGACCTCGACCGGAATCCCGCGGCTCCGCAGCTGGATCGCAGTACGCATCGCGTCCGCTCGGTCGTCTTCAGAGTTCAAGGCAATCACCACGGCGGTCGGCGTACTCCGATTCGCCTTCAGCAATCCCTTGCTGATCAGCCGGTGCACCAGCCGCGACACCCCGATCGAGATACCAACGCCTGGGTACGTCGTCTTGCCGTCCGACGCGAGCGAGTCGTACCGTCCGCCGGAGCAGATCGACCCGTACCCCTCGTCACCGATCAACTGCGTCTCGTAGACCGTGCCGGTGTAGTAGTCCAGCCCGCGCGCGATCTTCAGATCCGCGACCAGCAGACCGGGCGCGTGCTCGTTCGCAGCCGTCATGATCTGCGACAGCCGCTCGAGCCCTTCGTCGAGGATCTCGTGCTGTACGCCGAGCGCCCGCACCTGATCCGCGAACGACGCATCGGTGCTTGAGATCTCGGCGAGGCGCAGTACCTGCTTGGCAGTCTCCGCGGACAGGCCGGCCGCGGTCAGCAGGTCGGTCACCTTGTCCGGGCCGATCTTGTCCAGCTTGTCGACGATCCGGAGTGCGCCGGTGATGTCCTCGATGCCGAGGCCGCGGTAGAAACCCTCGGGAATCTGACGAGTGTTCACCTGGATCCGGAACGCCGGGATCGGCAGCTTGCGGAACGCGTCCGCGATCACCAGCGGCAGCTCGACCTCGTAGTGGAACGGCAGCTCACCGCTGTCGATGATGTCGATATCCGCCTGCGTGAACTCGCGGTACCGGCCCTCCTGCGGACGCTCGCCGCGCCACACCTTCTGGATCTGGTAGCGCCGGAACGGGAACGTCAGCTTGCCGCTGTTCTCCAGCACGTAGCGCGCGAACGGCACAGTCAGGTCGAAGTGCAGGCCGAGCGCCGCGTCCTCGTCGGCACCGGCGGCAAGCCGTCGGACGCCGTAGATCTCCTTGTCGGCGTCCTCGCCCTGGTTGGACAGGCGCTCGACCGGCTCGACCGCACGGGTCTCGATCGAGGCGAAACCGTGCAGTTCGAACGTCTCCCGGATCGTGTCGAGAAACTGCAGCTCGACGATCCGATCAGTTGGCAAAAATTCGGGGAACCCGCTAAGTGGGCTGATTTTACTCATTTGGCCTTGCTCATAAGTTCTGTATCTCCAGGTCCTGCAAGTAGGGGTTGGTCGCCTTCTCCCGGCCGATCGTTGTCTGGCCACCATGACCCGGCAGGACGACGATCTCGTCGTGCATCGGCAGGATCTTGGTGGCCAACGTATGCAGCATCGCCGGATGATCGCCGCCAGGCAGATCCGTCCGGCCGATCGACCCGGCGAACAACACGTCACCGGAGAACAGCACCGCGGGCACGTCTTCCGGCCCGTCGTACGGCGTCGTGAACGTGACCGACCCGCGGGTGTGGCCCGGGGTGTGGTCGACGGTGAACTTGAGGCCCGCCAATTCCAGGGACAGCCCGTCCTTCAGCTCGGCGACGTCGTCCGGCTCGGCGAACTCGTGATTGCCGCCGAGCAGCATCCGGGCCGCCTCCGGGCTGATTCCGGCCATCGGGTCGGCGAGCAGGTGCCGGTCGTCGGGGTGGATCCAGGCGGTCGCGTCGTACGTCCCGCAGACCGGGAGTACCGAGAACATGTGGTCGATGTGACCGTGCGTAAGCAGCACGGCGACCGGCTTGAGCTTGTTCTCCCGAACGACCTGCTCGACGCCGTCGGTCGCGTCCATGCCCGGGTCGACAACGATGCATTCCGCGCCCTGGCCGGTGGCGACGACGTAGCAATTCGTACCCCACGCACCCGCGGGGAACCCGGCGATGAGCACGACGCACCTTCCTGAAACGGTTTCCGGACTCACCAAGGTTACCCGGGCGGATCGCCGTACTTCGCACCGGATTGTGACGCAACACCGTTGCGCGTGAGCTGGGAGTTTGTGATTGTTCAGGGATAAGCGTCGAGAAGGCAGCTCGACGCGCCCAGGCGGGGCCCTGTCCGCGCGGTTGGACCGGGGACTGACCAGAATGGGCACGAGCGCAGTGCATACCGCCGGAAGGGGCGAGTTGTGGCCGGAGAGAACTGGGGCCGGGTAGCCGAGGACGGAACGGTCTTCGTACGGACGAAGGACGGTGAACGGGCAGTCGGCCAGTGGCCGGACGCCAACCCTGAGGAAGCGCTCGCCTTCTACACCCGCCGGTACGACGCGCTCGCGTTCGAGGTCGAACTGCTGGAGCAGCGGGTCCAGGCGGGCACAGTGTCACCGGACGACGCCCGGGCCGCGGTGAAGAAGGTCACCGGCTCGATCGAGGAGGCCCAGGCGGTCGGCGACCTCGACGGCCTGCGCGCCCGGCTCGACGCGCTCACCCCGCTCGTCGCGCAGCAGCGTGAACGCCGCAAGGCCGAACGCGCCGCGAAGGTCGAGGAAGCGCGGTCCGCCAAGACCAAGATCGCCACCGAGGCCGAGACGATCGCCGCCGGCACCGACTGGCGCCACGGCGTCACCCGCCTGCGCGAACTGCTGGACGAGTGGAAGGCCCTCCCCCGCCTCGACAAGTCGTCGGACGACGAGTTGTGGCACCGCTTCTCTTCCGCGCGTACGACGTACACGCGGCATCGCAAGCAGCACTTCGCCGAGCTGTCCTCCAAGCGTGAAGAGGCCGCGGTCGTCAAGGAGCGGCTGGCTGCCGAAGCGGAGTCGCTCGCGTCGTCGACCGACTGGGGTCCGACGTCCGGCCGGTTCCGCGACCTGATGCGGCAGTGGAAGGCGGCCGGCCCCGCGCCGCGCGAGGTCGACGACAAGCTGTGGGCGCGCTTCCGGGCCGCGCAGGACCTGTTCTTCGGCGCGCGGGACGCCGTACAGGCCGAAGAGAACGCCGAGCAGGTCGAGAACCTCGCGGCCAAGGAAGCACTGCTCGTCGAGATCGAGACGATCGTGCCCGTCTCGGACGCGCGTACTGCCCGCGACCAGCTCCGCGACTACCTGGATCGCTGGGACCAGATCGGCAAGATCCCCCGCGACTCCATGCGCACGATCGACGGCCGCCTGCGAGCAGTCGAGCAGGCCGTGAAGTCGGCCGAGGACGAAGTCTGGAACCGCAGCAACCCCGAGGCCCGCGCCCGCGCCGAGGCAACCGTCAAGCAACTCCAATCCTTGATCGCCGACCTCGAAAAGCAAGCCGCCAAGTTCGAGTCCCAAGGCAACACCCGCAAAGCCACCGAGGCCCGAGAAGCCATCGCCGCCCGCCGAGAATGGCTAACCCAAGCCCAAAACGCCCTAACCGACTTCAGCTAGTTCGTCTCCCCCACCCGGCGCACCGACACTGCATCTCTGGCGACAAGCTGAGGGCCAGTGCGCCCGTTCAAGCGGGCCCAGGCGCGGCCTGTGGACAACTTTGAGCATGGGGGCGATTAATCCGGCATTCTGCTGGGATGTTTGAGTACGACCAGCCGTATTACTTTGCTGGCCTGCCGTTCACGGCTCGGCAGGTGCCGCGCAAGCTTGCGTGGTTGTTGGCGCGAGGCGAGATTCGTCAGTTTCTCAAAGGCGTCTATGTCGACGTCCGGATGTCCGACTCACCCGCGCTACGAGCTGACGCGCTGCGCCTGGTCGTGCCGGCGGATGCCGTGGTGTGCGGGCGGGCGGCCGCCTGGCTCCACGGCATCGGAACAACCGCGCTCGGATCCGAGGACCTGGTGCAAGCCCAGTGGACTCGCGACGTTCCCGACGCGGACGTGGTCGAGCTCGACGGCTTGAGGGTCACCAGCCCCGCATCCACTGCGCTCGCACTCGCGATGGCACTGCCGCGGCCGTTCGCGCTCTCCGCCGTCGACGCGATCCTCCGCTCTGGCAAGGCAGATCTGTGGGCGCTCCGCGCTGCGTCGGCCGCCTACGAAGGCCGCCGCGGGTACGGCCAGAGCCAGGACATCCTCCGCCACGCAGACCGGCGTGCCGAGTCCCCCGCGGAATCCTGGCTCCGTCTCCGACTGCTCGACGCCGGCTTTGGCCGGCCCGACCTACAGATCGGCGTCGACGGGCCGAACCGCGTCTACCGGCTCGACGTCGGCTACCCGGATCGTCCGATCGACGGCCGCAAGCTCGGCCTGGAGTACGACAGCGACCAGTGGCACTCGTCGATCAGACAGCAGTCACGCGACGAGACCCGGCGTACCGAGCTGGATGCGTTGGGGTGGCACATCATCTCGGTGCGACGCACCGACTTGTGGGGTTCGTATCCGGCGCTGGAGCTCGCAGTCGGATCATTCCTGTGTCAGCAGCCTCGCCTACCGCGCCGCTGGTGAGACACTCCAGCCAGTTACCTGGGCCCAGCGTTCGGCAGACATCATGAGGACCTCGGTGGCGGGCGCTTTGATCTGCCCGTAGTCGAAGAGGTCCGGGACTGACTGAGCGAGCCGCTGCTTGAACGCGCCCCAGGCCCGGCGGGCGGTGTCGTCGGCGCGCAGATAGTCGCGGAAGAGCAAGGCGTAGCGCGTGTTAGGCCCATCGATCAGACGAAAGTGGACGTTCGTCGAACGCTCGCCGACTGGCGGCGCGAAGACAAGTTTCTCGCAGCGATGGCCGTTCGAGATCTCAACACGGTTCCACTCCTCCGGCCGGCAGCGGAAGCCGGCTCTCTCCATGAGGTCAACCAGCTCAGGCGAGAGCTCGGCGACCCGGATCTGCGCATCGATGCAGTCCTTCGCGGCCAGGCCGGGCACCGAAGTCGAGCCGACGTGGTCAACGAACACGGCCCTATCCCCCACCGCCGCACGCAGCCGGCCGGCGAGGTGCGTGAACTCTGCAGGCCAATCGGGGTTGTAGTCGACAACAGCAACAGCCGAACGCAGCTCATCGGGGAAAGGCATCCCACGATCATCGCAAGCGCCCGGTTCGCCGTACCGAGGGGCTGGTACGGCGGACCGGGCGGACGGGGGACGTCAGTCGCTGTAGGTCATCTTGCGCCTCACTACTAGCAGGAGTCCGAGCACAAGTACGCCGGACGCCGCGACGACCGGGACGAGGTACTCGGAGTGGGAACGTGGCGCCTTGACTGCTGCCGTTGTGTCGTAGCCTCCTGCCATGCCGGACTCGTTGTAGGTGCTGCCGGGAAGCTTGTCGGAGTAGCGCTGGGAGACGAGCTTCTGGTACGCCGTGACCCCGATCGGCTTGGTGCCGATCGACTTCACTGCGGACGGGTTGAGCGGCCGGATCTGGCCGGCGGACAGCGCGTACCAGGCGCCGATCTGGGGCTCCGTGAAGAGCAGAGCGCCGCCGGCGGCAGTCGCCATGCGGGCCTCTGTGTTGCCGGAGGCCACATTCACCGGCTGCCAGACGCCGCTCGAATCCGGAGCGGTGAAGACGGTCAACGCCTGACCGCCCTTACTGGCAGCGGTTGCGGCGTACCAGAAGGTGGCGACCGGCGCGGACGCGTCGCGAACGAAGGCCGGATTGAGTGCATAGACGGCGTGGCTGTCCGAGCCGATGCTCGCCGCAGCCTTCCCAGCAGGCCCCGGGATCTTCGCAAGCAGGTTGACAGCGGAAGACGAGTGAGCAGCGTTAGTTGCCTTGGACAACTCGCTCGGGGCGACCGGCTGAGGTGCGGCGGCACCCGCAGGGGCGGCGAAGGCGAGCCCGAAACCGAGACCGGCAGCGAGGACGGCGGCACAGCGAAGCAGGCGACGCATGTCAGGCTCCGATCCGGTACAGGGAGTGCGTCCAGGTGAACTGCGAGTTGGACCGGTACCAGCTGTACGTCGAGTAGTTGTAGCGCGGGTCGTCCGGCCACGGGTTGTAGTACTCGAGCGTCGAGTCGGAGGCGTCGTACCCGATGATGTCCATCATGTGACCGCCGCCCGAGGTCCAGCCGATCCGCGTCATCACCGGCCGGCCGGCGGCGATCTCGGTGACGAGCGAGTTGAAGCTGAGGGTGCCGGAGATGTAGCTGCCGGCGCTGATCCCGATCGTGCGGAACGCCTGCTGGTCGTTGGCCAGGCTCGCCTGGTTGTTAGGACAGGTGGCATTCGCATTGTTGCCGAAGGCCATGTTGCAGAACTGGTTCTGCGAGTACGAGCGGCCATAGAACGCGGCGATGCTGTTGCCGCTCGCGGCCCAGCACCAGTTCGACTTCTGCTGTGCCTGGCCGGTCACATTCAGGTAGTAGCTGCCGGGCGCGGCCGAGGCGGGCGGCGCGAGCGGGGCCAGCGTGGCGAGCCCGAGGATCGTAGCCAAGAGCAACGACCAGGAGCGGCTGGGGCGGAGCCTGCGCATGAGTCCTCCTTCGAAGGGAGAGGGGCGGAGACCATCCTTGGGACGCCGGTACGGCGCGGCAAGAACCCGGAGCCCGCCGTACGACGGGTTGTGAACGGCAACGAGCCGTGAACAGCGGGTGATGAGCCGGTGTCAGACGGTGCTGTGAATGTTTACACTGCCCCAAAGGAGCGTGGGCCCATGGTCAAATCGGTCGAAGCGTCGATCCCGGCGGTGTCCCCGGAGGCGTCGTTCGCGGACGCCCTGCGGCACGCGATCTCCCGCCGTGGGCTCGCCCTCAACCGGATCCGGACCCACCTGGCCGACCGCGGGCTGCATGTCGGCGTCGCGACGCTCAGCACCTGGCAGAGCGGCCGGCGGATCCCGCGCGAGGACTCGCTGGCCGTCATCACCGCGCTCGAGGAGCTCCTGCAGGTGCCGACCGGATGGTTGACCGTCCGGATCCCGCCGGCCCGCGAGCCGGGCACCTCGCCCCAGCCGTACGCCGTTGTCGACTACGCCGAGGCACTCAGCCTGTTGCTCGACCGACTCCGCCGGGACGCCCACGGGCGGCTGCGCAACGTGACGGTGCTCGAGGAGGTGCAGATCGGCGCCGATCGGAGTGCTCTTCGGCGGCGCGTGATCCAGAGCGTGGTCGCCGTACAGCCGGTCGATCGGCTGATCATCGCGCACCAGGGCGAGACGGGCTGCGACGCGGAGCAGTTCACGCTCCGCGCAGTGAGCGGCTGCCGGACCGGCCGGATTGCCCGCTCCCCCGAGTGCGGCGCGCTCCTCGGGGAGTTGCTGCTCGACCGGGTGCTTGCCGTCGGAGAGACCGCCGTCGTCCACTACGACGTCGAGGACCGGAGCGGGCTGCCGACGACGGACTTCCAGCGCTTCAGCGAGTGGGGCGGGGTGCACTGCGTGCTGGAGGTCCAGTTCGACCGGGCAGCGCTGCCGGTCCGCGTCTACGAGCTGCGCCGCCGCCACACCTCGGGCCCGAACCTGGTCCACCGCGAGCTGATGCTCACCCCCGACGGCCGCGTCCACGTGATCGAGCCGTCCGCGGAACCCGGCACCGTCGGTATCGCCTGGGAGTGGGATTAGGAGCAAGCCTGTTCTGCAGCTCGACAGGAGGTGTGTGTCCCGCAGGTGCGTCCGTAGGCGTGATGGCGGGTTGGATGGCCGGTCAGTGGACGTATACGTCCTGTCGAGATGCAGAAATCCCTAGCTGCGGAAGCCCGCGTGCACGTGGTCGTGGTGGGTTTGGTCGGAGAAGTACGCCGTACCTGAGAGCTGGTACGGGCCGCCGACGTTGTATGAGCCAGCGGACTCGGCGGCGTGCATGTACGACGTGATGAGCGAGCGCGAGGTACTCGGTGACACCACCGCGTGGCCGTTGATCTGCCAGGTGTCGAACGCGCGGCCGCGGGGGTGGTCGCTGGGGCGATTGGTGCCGAAGACATCGAGCGGGTGGCCGGAGCGGATCACGCTGACGCCGATCCGGTAGGTCTTCGCGAGCTCGAGCATCGCGTTCAGCACGCTGTCATGGACCTGGCCCGACTTGATGTCCGCGGCAGAGGCCGGGGGCAACGAGATCTGCTTGTTCGCCAGCACCTGTCGCGCCGCGGACGACAGACTCGCGGCCGGGGCACCAGGCTGGGCCGGGTGAGTCGCCGTCACCCGCCAGGTGCCTTGCGACGACTTGCTCAGCCGTACGTCGACCGTCGTACCGCCGCTGATCACCCGGTTCTCCCGGATCGAGTACACCAGCGTCGGCACCAGCACGCTGGCCGAGGAGCTCAGGATCCCGCCGTACTGCGCGTCGATCACGTCGATCGCGGCCGGCGTATCGGTCGGCTGCAGCAGCTTCATCACCGCCGCCACCGCCAGCCGCTTCACCTGAGGCTGGATCTCCCCCGGCCCGGGCACCCAAGCCTGCACGGAAGGCAGCACGACTGTAGGCGCAGGTGTCGTCGGCGCGCTGGACGGCGTCGGACTAGCACTCGGAGTCGAGCTCGGAGTAGGGCTCGACGGCGGACTCTGAGCCGACGAATCACTGCACCCCGCCAGCAACCCAACACCCGCAACCAAGAACGCCCGCCGCCCGAGACCACTCATAGACGCAGTGTCCCCGGCCCCACAAACCGAGCTACTGCGTCACCCGATACACATCGAAGACGCCCTCGACTGAGCGAACCGCCTTCAGGACGTGGCCGAGGTGGGTCGGGTCGCCCATTTCGAAGGTGAAGCGGGACTTGGCGATGCGGTCGCGAGTCGTCGTCAGCGCTGCGGACAGGATGTTCACGTGGTAGTCCGACAGCACGCGGGTGATGTCTGACAGCAACCTCGCCCGGTCCAGCGCCTCGACCTGGATGGCGACCAGGAAGACGGACTGGGCGGTCGGGGCCCACTCGACCTCGACGATCCGCTCAGGCTGGGTCTTCAGGTTTTCCACGTTGGCGCAGTCGGCCCGGTGCACCGAGACGCCCGCCCCGCGCGTGACCCAGCCGATGATCTCGTCGCCCGGCACCGGCGTACAGCACCGGGCCAGCTTCGACAGCACGTCGGTCGCGCCCTTGACGATGACGCCGGCATCGCCGCGAGCAGTGCGCTTGCGGCGCTCACGCGTGGCCGGCAGGTGGACGCCCTCGGCCAGGTCCTCGGCCGCGCCCTCCTCACCACCGTACGTCTCGATCAGACGCCGTACGACGGCCTGCGCGCTGACGTGCTGCTCGCCGACGGCGGCGTACAGGCCGGTGACGTCCGGATACCGCAGGGAGTTGGCGACGGCGGTCAGGGTCTCGTGCGACAGCAGGCGCTGCAGCGGCAGGCCCTCCTTGCGGAGCTGCTTCGCGATCGCGTCCTTGCCGTGCTCGATCGCCTCGTCGCGGCGCTCCTTGGAGAACCAGTGCTTGATCTTGTTCCGCGCGCGGGGGCTCTTGACGAACGTCAGCCAGTCGCGCGACGGACCCGCACCCTGCGCCTTCGACGTGAAGACCTCGACCACGTCACCGTTCTCGAGCGTGCTCTCCAGCGGCACGAGTCGGCCGTTGACGCGAGCGCCGATACAGCGGTGCCCGACCTCGGTGTGGATCGCGTACGCGAAGTCGACCGGCGACGACCCGGTCGGCAGCGACATCACATCGCCGCGCGGGGTGAAGACGTAGACCTCGGAGTTGTTGATCTCGAACCGCAGCGAGTCGAGGAACTCCGACGGGTCGGAGGTCTCCCGCTGCCAGTCGACGAGCTGCCGCACCCAGGGCATGTCGTTCGGACCGCCGACGTCGGTGGTCGGCGTGGCCGGCGCGACCGAGCCCGGGTCCTCCTTGTACTTCCAGTGCGCGGCAATGCCGTACTCCGCGCGGCGGTGCATCGAGAACGACCGGATCTGCAGCTCCACCGGCTTGCCCTGCGGGCCGATCACGGTGGTGTGCAGCGACTGGTACATGTTGAACTTCGGCATCGCGATGTAGTCCTTGAACCGGCCGGGGACCGGGTTCCACCGCGCGTGCAGTATGCCGAGAGCCGCGTAACAGTCGCGGACCGACTCGACCAGGACCCGGATGCCGACCAGGTCGTAGATGTCACCGAACTCGCGGCCGCGGACGATCATCTTCTGGTAGATCGAGTAGTAGTGCTTCGGCCTGCCGGTGACGGTCGCCTTCACCTTGGCGGCACGCAGGTCCTCGTGGACCTGGTCGATCACGGACGCCAGATACTCATCGCGGGACGGCGCGCGCTCCGCGACCAGCCGCACGATCTCGTCGTACACCTTCGGGTGCAGGGTCGAGAACGCGAGGTCCTCGAGCTCCCACTTGATCGTGTTCATACCGAGCCGGTGGGCCAGCGGGGCGTAGATCTCCAGCGTCTCGCGGGCGATCCGCTCCTGCTTCTCCTGCCGCAGGAACCCGAGCGTGCGCATGTTGTGCAGCCGGTCGGCGAGCTTGATCACCAGGACGCGGATGTCCTTCGACATCGCGACGACCATCTTGCGGATCGTCTCGGCCTGCGCGGACTCGCCGTACTTGACCTTGTCCAGCTTGGTCACGCCGTCGACGAGCATCGCGATCTCTTCGCCGAAGTCGCGGGTCAGGTCCTCGACCGTGTACGGCGTGTCCTCGACGGTGTCGTGCAGTACGGCGGCGCACAGCGTCGGCGCGGTCATACCGAGCTCGGCGAGGATCGTGGCGACCGCGAGCGGATGCGTGATGTAGGCGTCGCCGCTCTTGCGCAACTGGCCGGTGTGGTACTTCTCCGCGGTCCGGTACGCGCGCTCGATCAGCCCGAGGTCAGCCTTGGGGTGCGTCGCGCGGACGACCCGGAACAGCGGCTCGAGCATCGGCGCCCGGTTCGGGTGCCGGGTGCCGCCGAGGCGGGCGAGCCGGGCACGGACCCGGGCCGGCGCGATCCGCGGCGGCTGAGCAGCTTGGGCAGGCGGTTGGGACGCAGGCGTCGGCGAGACCGGGCGCACCGGTGACGGCGCGCGCGGTGGCTCCTGCGGTACGGCGTTCGGCACCGCAGATGTCATCGCCGGGTCTTCGCCCACGTTTGTGTCCCTCCGCCGACAGACCCCCAGTCTAGAGGCCGTTGACCAACGAGGCAGACCCGCCTGTGGACAACACGCCGGGTTATCCCCCGACTGCGGAGAGTTTGCCCGAAATCAGACCGTCAGCAAGGAGCTCAACTGCTCGCCTTCGAGGCGCTTGCGGCCCGGAAGGAACGAGAGCTCGAGCAGGACCGCAGTACCGGCGACCTCGGCCTCGCAGCGGCGGATCAGCCGCAGACAGGCCTCGACGGTGCCGCCGGTGGCGAGGACGTCGTCGATGACCAGGACCCGGTCACCCGGAGTGAACGCGTCCTGGTGCACCTCGATGGTCGCCTCGCCGTACTCCAGCGCGTACGACTCCTCGTACGTCGCCGCCGGCAGCTTGCCCTTCTTACGCACCGGCACGAACCCGGCGCCGAGGGCGAGCGCGACCGGGGCGGCCAGGATGAACCCGCGCGCCTCGATCCCGACCACCTTGTCGACCACCGGGTTCCCGTCATCGTCCGTCCCGGCCGCCGCCAGCGCCTCCACGACCTGCGCGAAGCCGGTGTGGTCGGCCAGCAGCGGGGTGATGTCCTTGAACACCACCCCCGGCTGCGGGTAGTCCGGAATATCGCGAATGCCGTCGGCGAGAACCTGCTCGAGCGACCGCATCACTTACCGCGCTTCGACCGCGGCTTGCGCGTCGGCTGCGGACGCCCGGCCGCCGTCGCCTTCATCGGCCGGGTCGACGGCGTCGGCGCCGTACCGGTGGCCCGATCCGCCTTCCGCGGCGTGTCTTGTACGGCCCTGTCCTGTCCAGCACTGCGCGCGGCGGCGCCGGCACCCGCCGTGGCAACCGCGACCGGAGCCGCCGTAGCCGCAGCGGCAGCGGCCGTCTGGGCCTTCTTCGCCGTGACGCGCTTGTTCAGCGCCTTCATGCCCGGCTCGCGCTCCTTGAAGACTGCGAGCAGCGACGGGGCGATGAAGATCGACGAGTACGCACCGACGGCGATACCGACGAACAGCGCGAGCGACAGGTCCTTCAGCGGGCCGGTGCCGAGCACGACCGTGCCGACGACCAGGATCGCGCCGACCGGGAGCAGTGCGGTGATCGTGGTGTTGATCGACCGGACCACCGTCTGGTTGACCGCGAGGTTGGTCGCGTCGGAGTACGTCATCCGGTTCGAACCGGTGATGCCCCGGGTGTTCTCGCGGATCTTGTCGAACACCACGACGGTGTCGTACAGCGAGTATCCGAGGATCGTCAGTACGCCGATCACCGTCGCTGGTGTCACGTCGAATCCGACCAGTGCGTACACACCGACGGTGATCGTGACGTCGTGGATCAGGGCGATGATTGCGGCCATGGAGGCCTTGGCTTCTCGGAAGTACAGCCAGATCACCGCGAACACCGCGACCAGGAAGACGATCAGCGCCAGGATCGCCTTGTCGGCGATCTGCTTACCCCAGGACGCGCCGATCTGCTGCGAGGTCACCTGGTCGGCGGGAATGCCGGCTTCCTTGGCGATCGCGGCCCGGACGTTGCCGACGTCGGCCTGCGCCAGCGGCTTGGTCTGGACGCGGACCTTGTTGTTGTTGATCGTGGTGACAACCGGGTCGCCGAGTCCCTTGGCGTTGGTCGCCTTCACCGCGGCGGTGAAGTCGTCCACTGTGCTGTCGGTGACCTTGACGGCCGCGTCGTACTCGACGCCGCCGCGGAACTCGATGCCGAGCGCCAGGCCGCGGGCGAACAGGCCGGCCAGCGAGATGATGACCAGGATCGCCGAGAGGCTGAACCAGAACCTGCGGTGGCCGATGAAGTCGTAGGAGACGTCACCGCGGTGCAGCTTGGCACCGATCTGTCCGAGCTTCGACATCAGACCTGCCCTCCCAGCGGCTTGCGCGTCGACGGCGTCTTCCGCGGCCGGGCTGTCGTTTTGGTCTGTCCGGGTAGTCGTTCGACGCCGAGATGCTCCGGATCCAGGCCGGACAGCTTGTGCCCGTGGCCGAAGAAGTCGGTCCGGGCCAGCAGCGTGACCATCGGCTTGGTGAACATGAAGACCACGAACAGGTCGATCAGCGTGGTCAGGCCGAGTGTGAACGCGAACCCGCGGACGCTGCCGATCGCCAGCACGTACAGCACGATCGCGGCGAGCAGCGAGATCGAGTCGGCCGCGATGATCGTGTGCTTGGCACGGGCCCAGCCGGTCTCCACCGAGGAGCGCAGGCTGCGTCCTTCACGCACTTCGTCCCGGAGTCGTTCGAAGTAGATGATGAACGAGTCCGCGGTGATACCGACCGCGACGATCAGACCCGCGATACCTGCCAGCGTCAGGGTGAAGCCGATCGCCTTGCCCAGCAGGATCACCAGCGTCCCGGTCAGTACGCCGGCGACCGCCAGCGACGCCACCACGACGATGCCGAGGCCGCGGTAGTACAGGAAGCAGAAGAGCACGACGAGGGCGAGGCCGATGAGGCCGGCCCAGATGCCCGCGGAGAGCTGGTCGCCACCGAGCTGCGGCGACACGGTCTCGACCGAGGAGATGTCGAACTTGACCGGCAGCGAGCCGTACTTCAGCACGTTCGCCAGGTCGCGGGCCTCAGCCTCGGTGAAGGTACCGGTGATCTGCGCCTGGCCGCCCGGGATCGGGTTGTCCACGCTCGGCGTCGAGATGGTCTTGCCGTCCAGCACGATCGCGAACAGGTTCTGGCCCTGGCCCCGCTGGGAGATGTTCTGGGTGGCCTTCAGGAACTTGTCGCCGCCGGCCGAGGTGAACTTCAGGTTGACCTGCCACTGCAGACCGTTCTGCGGGATGCCGGCGCTGGCGTCCGACAGGTCGGTGCCGGCCAGGATCGCCGGACCGAGCAGATACCTGTTCTGGTTCTGGTCGCAGGAGAAGAGCGCCTTCTTCGGGTCGTCGAGCTGCTTGTCGCTGCACTTGAAGGTGGCGAACGCCGCCTGCGTGGCCGCGTCCGGCGTGTAGTTCAGCGGGTCGCCCGCTGCGGTGGCCGGCGTCGACGGGGTCGCGGCCGGGGTGCTCGGCTTCGGCGTCGTACTGGCCTTCGGGGTCGGCGTCGGCGTCGCGTCGGCCAGCGCGCTGGTCCAGGCGCGGCCCTTCGGCGTACTGCTGGTGGTCGGCTTGACCGTGGTGCTCGGCTTCACGGTCGTGCTCGCCTTGGGCGTCGTACTCGGCTTGGGCGTCGTACTCGGCTTCGGCGTGGCGCCCGGAGTCGGCGTCGCCGTCGGGGTCGGCGCGACGGGGGCCTGCGAGCCCAGCACGATCCGGAAGTACAGCAGGGCGGTCTGGCCGACCTGCGACACCAGCGATTCCTTCGTGGCGCCCGGGACGGCCACGTTGATGTGGTTCGACCCGGAGGTGGTGATGTCGGCCTCGGCCACACCGGCGCCGTTGACGCGCTGGCCGATGATGTTCTTCGCCTCGTTCAACTGGTCGGCAGTCACCTTGCCCTTACCGTCGAACGTGCTGGCGGTCAGCGTGATGGTGGTGCCACCGCGCAGGTCCAGTCCGAGCTTGGGCTTCCAGGTCTGGGTCAGCGCCATGATGCCGAACAGCAGGACCACGACCACCACCAAGGCGATCAGGTTCCGCCCGGGGCGGGATGTCGACGAACTCGTTGCCACGTCAGATTCAACCTTCGTACTTCTGGGCGCGCCGCACCGTCAGGTGGACGCCGAACGCCGCGCCGCAGGCTGGTGGGACGGAATTCAGTTCTCGGTGTGCGTCGGCGGCAGCTTCGGGGCGTCCTGCACCTTGCCGTCGGCCTTGTCACGGCCCGTGTCCGGAACGTCGACCTTCGACTCGTCGGTCGAGACCGTGTCGGTGGAGTCGGTGGCCTCGTCCGCGGCGTCGGTGGCCTCGGCGGCGTCCTCGTCCGGGACGACCCGGCCGATTGCGCCCTTGACGACCTGAACCAGAACGCCCTCGGAGATCTCCAGCGTCACGTACTCGTCGTCGGTCTCCTCGACGATGCCGACCAGGCCGCTGGTGGTGATCACCTTGCTACCCGGGGCGAGCGCGGCGACGGTGTCAGCCTGGCGCTGGCGCTGCTTCTTCTGCGTGCGGCTCATGAACCAGATCATTCCGACGATCAGGATCAGCGGCAGCAGCAGCGTGATGCCGCCACCCCCGGAGGAGGCCATCGGTACGGCGAGGAGTTGCATCGGGTCTCAGAATCCTTTGTCGATCGGAAATACGGGCGTCCGGCACGCTCTGCTCGAAAGCGCGCAGGTCGCAGCGGAATAACCTGGAGGTCAGGCCACCGGGGAGTCTAACCCTGAGCGGCAAGAAGTACCTCATGACACCGGGTCACGTTTGCGTTACTCGGTACTGCAGTAACTACGCTCCGGCGCCCGCGGACGTTCCCCGACGTCCGCTGTTCAGTTGGGGTCGGTCTCCTTAGTCCTCATCGGTGTCGAAGAGCGTGTCGGCGAACGTCGCGCCCTTCGGGACCTTCAGCCCGATATGCCGCCAGGCCGCGGGCGTAGCGACCCGACCGCGCGGCGTACGGGCCAGATAGCCCGACCGGACCAGGAATGGTTCGGCCACTTCCTCCACGGTCTCACGTTCTTCGCCGACCGCAACCGCCAGCGTGGAAAGACCGACCGGTCCGCCCCCGAAACGGCGGCACAAGGCGTCCAGAACGGACCTGTCGAGCCGGTCGAGGCCCATTTTGTCCACCTCGTACAGCTCCAGGGCCGACTTGGCGAGCGCGAGCGTGATGATGCCGTCCGCCCGCACCTCTGCGAAGTCGCGGACGCGGCGGAGCAGCCGGTTCGCGATACGCGGCGTACCGCGAGAGCGCGAGGCAATCTCCGCCGCGCCCTCCGGAGTGATGTCGACCTCGAGCAGGGCGGCCGAGCGGTTGACGATCTTCTCCAGCTCGGCGGACTCGTAGAACTCCAGGTGACCGGTGAACCCGAACCGGTCACGCAGCGGCCCCGGCAGCAGACCGGCCCGCGTGGTCGCCCCGACCAGCGTGAACGGCGGGATCTCGAGCGGGATCGCGGTCGCACCGGGCCCCTTGCCGACGATCACGTCGACGCGGAAATCCTCCATCGCCATGTACAGCAGCTCTTCGGCCGGCCGCGACATCCGGTGGATCTCGTCGAGGAACAGTACTTCGCCCTCGCTCAACCCGGAGAGGATCGCGGCGAGGTCGCCGGCGTGCTGGATCGCCGGACCGCTGGTGATCCGTAGCGGCGTGGACAGCTCGCTGGCGATGATCATCGCCAGCGTGGTCTTCCCGAGGCCGGGCGGGCCCGACAGCAGCACGTGGTCGGGCGCCCGATTGCGCCCACGGGCAGCGTGCAGCACCAGCTCGAGCTGCTCGCTGACCCGGCGCTGACCGCCGAACTCGGCCAGCGTGCGCGGCCGGAGCGCGGACTCGATCTTGCGTTCCTCGAGGTCCACTGCGTCGGCTGACACCAGCGGCCGGACGTTGTCTTCCATCGCCTAGGTCCTCTAGGCCTTCGAGAGCACGCGCAACGCGGCGCGCAGCAGGTCGGGAACGGCTGGGCTGGGGCTGTCGGCAGCGAGTGGCGACACTGCGGTGACCGCGTCCTCGGCGTCGCGAGCCGAGTAGCCAAGACCGACCAGACCGGCCGCCACCTGCTCGCGCCACGCCTCCTGCGTCTGGAGAGGCCGGCCGGTCACCGTCTTCGACGGCGCACCGATCTTGTCCTTCAGCTCCAGCACGATCCGCTGGGCGCCCTTCTTCCCGATGCCCGGCACCTTCACCAGTACGACGAGGTCCTCGGTCGCGACGGCCTGTCGCAGCTGGTCGGGGCTGAGCACCGCGAGCGCCGCCTGCGCCAGCCTCGGGCCGACCCCGGACGCGGTCTGGAGCAGCTCGAACAGGTTCTTCGCGTCGTCGTCGGCGAACCCGTACAACGTCAGTGAGTCCTCGCGAACCACCATCGATGTGGAGATCCGGGCCTCTTGTCCCGGCCGCAAGCCAGCCAGGGTGCCCGGGTCGCAGTACACCTGCAGGCCCACTCCCCCGACCTCGACCACGGCGCTGTCCACGCCGATGGCCGCCACCGGTCCACGCACAAAGGCGATCATCGCCCACCTCCCGTTTCCGTGCTCACCGCTTGCCCTGCTGGGCCGCCACCGCGGCCCGCAATCTTGCCATCTGCAGACGGGACTGCGCCTGCGCCTGCGCCTCGAGGTTGGACCGGCTGGACGCCGCCTCCTGCAGCTTGCTGGCCACGCCACCACGCCAGACCTGACAGATCGCCAACGCCAGCGCATCCGCAGCGTCGGCGGGCGTCGGACGCTCGCTCAGCTTGAGGATCCGGGTGACCATCGTGGTCACCTGCTCCTTGTCCGCCCGGCCCGATCCGGTGACCGCGGCCTTCACCTCACTCGGCGTGTGCAGCGCGACCGGCAGCCCGCGACGAGCCGCGACGACCATCGCGACTCCGGAGGCCTGCGCCGTCCCCATCACGGTCCGAACGTTGTGCTGCGCAAACACCCGCTCGACCGCGACCGCGTCCGGCTGGTACTTGGCGATCCACTCATCCAGCTCCGCCTCGATCTGGACGAGTCGCTTGGACACGTCGAGGTCGGTCGGCGTCCGGATCACTCCGACGGCGACCAGTGCAGGCGGCTTCCCCGGCGTACCCTCGACGACGCCGAGGCCGCACCGGGTCAGTCCCGGGTCGACGCCGAGCACCCGCATGGACCACCTCCGAACGTTTGTTCGATAACCCTAGACGGCGGTCTCGCGACTGACGAAATCGACGCGCCGAACTCAGAAGTAGTCGAGCATGTACGGCGTCGGTCCGCTGAAGACCGCATCCAGGCCCGCGTCCGTTGTGGGCGCTCCCCCGGCGACCAGTCCGGCTCCGCGAAGGGCCGCGAGCGGCGTACCGGCGTACAGCGCAGCTAGTCCACGTGGGCCGCATCGGAGAGCGTCGTTCGGGCTGTCCGTGGGCGTGAGGCTGCCGGATCCGTCGGCGACTGACAGGTGCCAGTCGCCTGTGTTCGCGGGCAGGTCGGGGTCGTCGATCCGCAGGTCAGCCTCGAGTACGACGCCTTCCGGGAAGCCTCGCGTCGCGATGGCGGCCGGAGCGTCGGTGAGCCGGAGCATCCAGCGGTTGATCCGCGTATCGCCGTCCGCCTCGTGCTCGGCGAGCAGATGGATCGGGTCGAACGGCGGGCAGTACGCCTTTACCGACTTCGCGATCGACGCGCCCGAGCCGACGGTCGCCCACAGGGCGCGAGCGGTCTCCTCGGAGCCGGCCATGAGCTCGTCGACAGCCAGGTCGCCGTCGGACCAGTTGTAGACCACGAAGCCGTCGTCGGCGACGTACGCGAAGTTGTTCTCGTCCTCCAGCCAGGACTCGATCTCAGTACGCGGCCAGATCAGCGGACCGCTCGAACGCCTCGCCGCGTGGTTCTTCCCGGCGAGCTGGAGGAATAGGTCCGCATCAGCACGACCCGCCTTCCGCACCGCCGTACCCTTGCCGCCCAGCGTCCGCAGATCAGCGGCCTGGAACGAGAACTTGTACCTATTACCCGCGAACTCGTAGCCCAGGTGCCGGTAGAGAACAGTCGTCGCGGGATACAGCGCCGTCAGCGGGTACCCCCTGTCGACGCACCGCTGCAGCACCGCACGCATCATCAGGCTGCCCACACCACGACCGCGGTACTCCGGTGCGACGACTACGCCGGCCACTCCGCCCATCGGGACCCGGCGCCCGCCCCACCACTGCTCGAACGGCCAGATCCGCGCCGCAGCAACAAGCTGGTCCCCGTCGACGACGCCGAGGAACCGCCCGTGCATGAAGGTGAGCGCATTCTTCTTCCACTCGTCCCGGTCCCCACCAGGCCCGAACGACCGAATCCGCACCTCCCACACCGCATCGAGCTGTTCCTCGACAACGTCCACCACCCGCAACTCGGTCACGCGCCGACCCTACGTCCCACGAGCCGACCGACGCGGCCCATTTCCTACCTGTTGCCGACGTTCTCGCTCGCCACCCGGTCGGCCGACGTCTTCTTGTCGGTGACCCACAGATGGATGACTCCCTCGACAACCACCGTGCCGTCGTCCCGAGTCGCCTTCACCCGCACCGGCACATCGGACCCCGAGGTCCAGCTGTCCGGATCGGTCTCAGCCGAACAGACCAGATCGGACGTCGCCTTGGCGAGGTACGAAACCTCCATCCCCTTGGGCAACCACCGCTTCCCCACCGGCACCGTAGCCTCCGCCAACGCCCCCATCGCCGCCTCCAACCCGTTGCACACAGCAATCGCATGCACGGTCCCAATGTGGTTCAGAACCGCCCGCCGCTTAGGCAACCGCAACGAGGCAAAGTCACACCCAACCTGCAAGAACCGAGGCCGCACCGACCGGAAGTACGGCGCCTTCCAGGTAAACCCCCAAGAAAACACCCGCTCCCCACCCGGCACCCCACGCAACCGCTCCCACAACCCCAACACCTGACTCGCCATACCCGCATGTTACCCGTGAGTCACATATCCCGTGAAGAGGTTGTGACACCGTCCAAACGACACCGCTTCGCGGCGGCCGTCTTTTACCCGCCTCCGGCGGTGCGCGTACCGCCGCGCGCGACAGCGGCCCGGCGTACAACCGCCCGCGACGGCAACCCTGCACGACCGAGCACCTGCACGCCCCGCAGTCCCAGCGGGCTACTCGCCTACTACTCGATCATTCACGTCCCCTGCTCGGAGTTTCACCGCGTGCTCGCACCCGGCGGAGCACTGATGCTCGCCTTTCAGATCGGCGACGAGCACAACCATCGAACCGAGTTCCTGGGCACGCCAATCTCCGTCGATTCGTACCGACAACAACCAGACGAAGTCGCGGCTCTGCTGCACGACGCAGGCTTCGAGCCATGGGCGACAGCAACACGTGAACGTGAGGGCGCCAAGACGACAACGCACGGCTACCTCTTGGCCCGCAAACCCCAGCCCATCAGACCAGGTACCACCGACGTCCGGTGAGTTTGTCCTCGACCGCTCGGGCCGGTCAGTTCAACAGCGCAGCTTTGAACGTCTCACGCTGGTCTGACAGCCAGGTCTGTAGGCGGTCCCAGCGGGCCCAGCCGCCGCGTTCGTCCAGGGCCTGGAGGTAGGCGGGATCGCCGTCGGCGACGCGGCCGGCGACGAAGGTTCGGCAGACCTCCGTGGCCTGTTCGATGACGCTTGGCAATTCGGCGCGGTCCAACGGTGAGAGGCCGTAGCTGTCGGCAAGGATCCGCAGCCGCGCGGGCGCAACCAGCCCGGTGGGGTAATAGCCGGCCGCGGACGTGGGATCGACCATGGGCACCCAGTAGCGGGCGGTCATGGCGACGTCCCAGAGCGGACGACCCGGAGCCGCCAGGTCGAAATCGATCAGCGCAGCTGCACGTCCGTCACGGAAGACGACGTTCTCCATACACACGTCGTTGTGGCACAGCATCGTTCCACCCTCAGGGTCGGCAAAGTCCCGAGGCCATCTGGCCTGGGCGTCGACCGCGACGCCCGAGCTGGCGTCATGCAGTCGCCGCAGCAAGCTCCCGACCGATTCCAGCGCGGTCGTCGTCATCGCCCAGTCCGGGTACGGCAACAGAGGCACATCGCCGGGCACGAAGCTCAACTGCTCGCGCCCATCCGCAGTAAGGCCGACGGGTGTCGGCGCCCCATCGAAGCCCTGCCCCTTCAGCGCAAGCAGATAGGCATGCAAGGCACGCGCGTTGCTTGGAGCGGGCCGTTCCACCAGCTCCCCGCGCCGCAAGACCGCCCCCACATTCGCCATCCCGCCAACCAACACCCCGTCCTCACCCGTCATGCCAATCACGCTACCGCCCGGTCGACCCCACACCCGGCCGCTCTCCACATCCGGCGCGACCAAAGGACACCACTTCGTGGCGGCTGCTCGGGTCGCCGCGTCGCTGCGGTTGCTTGGTTGCCGCGTCGCTGCGGTTGCTTGGGTTGCCGCGTCGCGGCGGTTGCTCGGTTGCCCGCGTCGCCGCGGATGTTCAGCTGCCCGCGTCGCCGCGGTCGCCTGGCTGGCCGTCTCCGACGGCGCGTGTCTCAGACGCCGCAGCGTGTGCTTCGTCGCGCCGTGGGCGCCTCGGCGTACCAACCGCCCGCGACCACCCTCCAGACGCCGGTCACTACCGACCGCCGCCGTTCGCTGAGAGATCTAGATCCTCCCGCGGTAGAGCCGATTCTCGTCAACGACGAGACGACCTCCGTGGAAGTCGCGGCTAGGGAACCGGGAACTCGTGTGGCGGGCCTTCGCCGGTGGCGCCGTCGACTGCCTCGCGCAGCAGATCAGCGTGGCCGGTGTGGCGGGCGTACTCCTCGATGAGGTCGCTGATGAGCCGCCGCAGACTCATGCCGCCTTCGGGGGCGTAGTCGAGACCCGACTCGGCGAGGAGGCCGGCGAGCGTGTCGCGAGAGCGGTGTACCGCCCGCACCCACAGGTCGCGGAGTGCGTCGGGATCGTCGTCCTTGGCCGACTCCCAAGCCCAGGTCTCCCACCTGGACTCGTGGTCGATGCCGCGGAACTCGGGCAGCAGTTCCACGCCAGCCAGGTCGCTCTGGAACTTCATCTCCTCACACAGCGCCAGGTGCTTAAGAAGTCCGCCGAGCGTGATTGCAGACCGGCCCAGGCGCAACTGCAGGCCATTCGAGTCCACGTCCCAGCACTTCCAGGCCAACGTACGACGATTGCGCTCCAGAGTGAGGAGGGCGGTCTGGAGTTCATCACCCTGCATGAAGATGCCGAGATCCCATTCCGGAGGACGTCCGGGCGTGAACCCAGGCGCGCTCGTCAACACCGAGGTCCGAGCGGTATTCGTATCCATGCTGTCAGCGTAAAACCGCATCCGGACGATCTACTTCCGGAATTCCAACCAACCGCTCCATTGCCAACAGGTGGTGGTGTGCTCCGCCGAGTAGGAGTTGGCTCGTCGACAGTCGCGCACCGCCTGCCAGCAAGACAGCCGCGAAGGCGGTCACCGTCTCAGGCGAAGGACGTGCGCTCGCGCGAGCGCGTGGCTGGGAGACGAAAGTCGCGCGCCGCCTTCCGGAGTTCGCCGATGACGCGCGAGCCGCCGGAGATCGTCACTAGTCCAGCCGCCGGGAACCGGTCTCGCCGGGCGAGCGGTGGTGTCCTCCGCCGGGGACGAGTCGGATCGCCGAGAGTCGTACGCCGCCGCAGGCGGCCAACAAGACAGCCGCCGCGAAGCGGTGACCTTTCTGGGCGGGCGGTTGGTGTACTCCGCCGGGGACCAGCCGGATCGCCAAAGTCACACGCCGCCGGAGCCGGCCAATAGGCAGCGGCCGCGAAGCGGTGTCCCTTCCGGGCGAGCGGTTGGTGCGCTCCACCACGGACCAGTCCGATCGCCGAGAGCCGCACGCCGCCGGAGGCGGCCAACAAAACAGCCGCCGCGAAGCGGTGTCGTTTCTGGGGTGAGGGTGGTGTGCTCGGCCGGGACGAGTTGGATCGTCGGCGGAGCGCGCCGCCGGAAGCGGCCAAAATGACAGTCGCCGCGGAGCGGTGTCCTTTCGACCGGTGGTTGTGGGATTTAGACGATTCAATTTGGGGTGGCTAGACTGCGTGGGACGGTGGCCGCGGGTGGATGGGGGATGATGGGGACGCCCAGCATCAAGGAGGTTGCGCGGAGGGCTGGGGTTTCGGTGGGGACTGTCAGCAACTTCTTGAATCGGCCGGGGATTGTGGCTCCGGATACTCGGCAGCGGGTGCAGGAGAGCATCGACGCGCTGGGGTTCGTGCGGAACGAGGCGGCGCGGCATCTGCGGGCCGGGAAGAGTCGCACGGTGGGGCTTGTGGTGCTTGATGTTGCCAACCCGTTCTTCACCGATCTGGCCGAAGGCGCCGAGGCGTTGGCGTACGAGCACGACACCCTGGTCATGCTCTGCAACAGCAAAACCGACCCGGTGCGCGAGGGGCATCACCTCGATCAGCTCGAGCAGCAGCGGGTGATGGGAATCCTCATCACCCCCTTCGACAGCAGCGATCCGCAGCTGACGGCGCTCGTTGAACGCGGTACGCCGGTGGTCCTCGTCGACCGCGCCGCCGACCGCGGGCTGTGCTCCGTGTCGGTCGACGATCACCTCGGCGGACGTCTCGCCGGGAACCATCTGATCGAGGCCGGACATCGCCGGATCGCCTTTATCGGTGGGCCGTTCACGATGCAACAGGTGTCCGACCGGAAGGCCGGCATCACCGCGATCGTTGCCGAGTCCAACGATGTCGACCTGCAGTACTACGAGGTCGACGTGATGGGCGTGGTCGAGGGGCGCGCGATCGGCGAACGCATCGCCGCGATGCCCGTCCGCTCCCGCCCCACCGCGGCCTTCCTCGCGAACGACCTGCTCGCACTGGGATTCCTGCAGGCGATGGCCGCTGCCGGACTGCGGGTGCCGCGCGACATGGCGATCGTCGGGTACGACGACATCGATTTCGCGCGCGCCGCCGCCGTACCGCTGTCGTCGGTGCGCCAGCCGGCCGAACTGCTCGGCCGATCCGCGATGGAACTGCTGCAGGAGGAGGTCGCGGCGTCGGATCGGCATCGTCACCGCCAGGTCATCTTCCAGCCGGACCTGATCGTCCGCGAGTCGAGCGACTTCAAACGCCGTCGCTGATGTCCGCCAGAAAGTACGAGAATCCGCTCGCGTCACCAGCCGATCTTGAAGGGTTCAAGCTCGAGGGCGACGGCGCGATGTCCTTCCCGCTCGGGCGACTTCGGCTGGAGAGCACGCAGGACGACGCGAACATCGTGCTCTGGTGTCCGGAGGAGTTTCCGCCGGACATCACCGTGGAGTGGGACTTCTGGCCGATCCGCGAGCCCGGCCTGTGCATCCTGTTCTTCCACGCGAAGGGCCGGCACGGCGAGGACCTGTTCGACCTCCAGCCGCGCACCGGTCCGTACGACCAGTACCACCACGGCGACCTCGACACGTACCACGTCTCGTACTTCCGCCGCCGTTGGCCGGCCGAGCGCGCCTTCCACACCTGCAATCTGCGCAAAAGCTACGGCTTCCACCTGGTCGCGCAGGGCGCAGACCCGATCCCGGGCGTGCCGGACGCCGACGGCCCGTACCGCCTGAAGCTCGCCGTACACCAGGGCCTGATCACGTTCGCGATCAACGATCTGGTGAGTTTCAGCTGGCACGACGAGGATCCGTTGCGAGGCGGAAAGCTCGGCTTCCGGCAGATGGCGCCGATGATCGGCGAGTACGCCAACCTGCGAATCTCGCACTCCTGACCAGTCCCTGACCAGGTCCCGCCCAGTCCCTGACCAGTCTCCGACAAACGCTTTCCGAAGCGTTGACGTTGAGACGATTCAACTATATGGTCACATCACTTTTCGCCCGAAGCAGCCCGAAGCATCTAGGCAGGCACCATGGCTGGCTGGTCCATCAAGCTGTACAACGCAACAGACGAGGTCGTCTGGGCGATCAAACTGAACGCCCTGTGGATCCTCTTCACCCTGCTCGGCGGTATCGCGCTGGGTATCGGCCCGGCCACGCTCGCGGCATATTCCCTGGCTAGACGCAGGTCTTCCGGTGAATCGTTTCACGCCTTGCCTGCCTTCCGTACCGCGTTCCGCCAGGAGTTCCGCCGCGGCACGCTCGTCGTACTCCCACTCGTCGCGCTCGCCGTCGTACTGATCGGCAACTACCTGTACTTCGCCGCGCTCGGCACCGCACTCCCCCGGCTGGCGAGTCTCGCGGCGCTGGTCGCGCTCGGGCTGATCGCCGCCTACGCGCTGCCGATGGCCGTGCACTACGACCTCGGCATCCGCACGTTGTTGCCCAAGGCATCGTTGGTCGCGCTCGCGCGGCCGGCGTCGTCGCTGGTCCTGCTGTTCGTCGCGCTCTCCATCGCCTACCTGTCGGCCAAGTTCCCGGTGCTCGGGATCGTGCTGGCCGGTGGCGCCTGGATCCAGCTCGACACCTGGCTCTGCCTGCGCTTCTTCGCCGAGAACGAAGCGCGCCTGCATCTGAAAGGGAACCGATGAACATCTTCTCCAAACGGCGCATCGCCGTAGCCGCCGTCACGGTGACGGCACTGCTCGCCAACGCGGCCTGTTCCGGCGGTGGCGACGACAGCGGAGGCCAGGCCTCGAGCAACGAACTGACGGTGATGGCGCCGCTGTTCGGTACGGCGCCGGACGCGAGCGGCGAGCTCCAGCAGGCGGTCGAGAAACTGATCGGCAAGAAGCTCAAGATCACCTGGGTGCCGAACGCGGAGTACGGCGACAAGTCGAACGTCACGCTCGCGTCGGACAAGATCCCGGACGTGATGGTGGCGAACGAGAAGAGCCCGTCGTTCGTGAAGGCCGCCGAGGCCGGCGCGTTCTGGGACCTGACCGGCAAGCTCGACAAGTACCCGAACCTCAAGCCGGCCGACGAGCAGACCGCGAAGAACACGCAGACCAACGGCAAGACGTACGGCATCTACCGGGTCCGGCCGCTGCTCCGGTCCGGGATCGTGATCCGCAAGGACTGGCTCGCGAAGCTCGGTCTCAAGGAGCCGCAGACCGTCGAGGACCTCTACAACGTCGCGAAGGCGTTCACCGAGCGCGACCCGGACGGCGACGGCAAGAAGGACACGTACGGCCTGATCATCCCGAAGTGGCCCGGTAACTACGCGAGCGCCAGCCCGTACGACGTGGTCGAGACCTGGTTCGGCGCCCCGAACGGATGGGGTGAGCGCGACGGGAAGCTTGTCCCCGGCTTCGACACCCCGGAGTTCCTCGCCGCCAACGAATGGCTGCGCAAGTGGGTCAAGGAAGGCCTGATCAACCCGGACTTCGCCACCCTGGACAGCGCGAACTGGAACGACCCGTTCGTGCAGGGCAAGGGCGGCATGATCATCGACGTCAACGTGCGGGCGACTCAGCTGCTCGACCTGTTCAAGGAGAAGAATCCGAAGGACTTCGACAAGGTCACGCTGGTCGGCAACCTGAAGGGCCCGGACGGCGAGAAGCACTCGTACCCGTTCACGGGCTACAACATGGTGATCGCGATCTCCAAGCAGCACATCCGCACCGAGGATCAGCTCGACGAGGTGCTGAAGACGCTGGACAAGCTCGAGTCCAAGGAGGGCTCGATCCTGCTGACCAACGGCATCGAGGGCCGCAACTTCAAGGCCGACGGGCAGTACGCCGTACCGATCAACCAGGACGACCCGAAGGTCAAGGCGATCCAGAACGACGTCGACAAGGGCTTCATCCAGCTCGGCACGCGCGCGTCGGTCGGACTCGGCGCCTACGCACTCCGGCCAGACGACGAGGCCAGCCGGAAGATGCGGGAGAAGTTCGACGTACTGATGAACGAGGACCTGAAGACCGCCGTCTTCAACCCGGCGCTCAGCATCATCGCGCCGACCTCGGTCGCGAAGGGCCAGACGCTCGACACGATCATCCCGGACGCCCGGATCAAGTACCTGTCCGGCGCGATCACCGAGGACCAGCTGAAGGCGCAGATCCAGCGCTGGTACGACGGCGGCGGCACGCAGATCGCCAAGGAGGTCAACGACCTCGCCAAGGCCGGCGGCTGATACCGGGGGGATGGAAATGGCTACTGATCTGGTGCCGGAGGTGGTGCAGCCTGCCGCGGGATCCTCGCGGCAGGCGCCCGCCCCGAAGCGCAAGCGTCGTACCCGGGCCCAGCCGTTGTGGCGGGACCTGCTCCGCTACCGCTGGCTGTACCTGTTGCTGCTGCCCGGCCTGGCGTACTTCGTCGTGTTCAAGTACCTGCCGATGTACGGCCTGACGATCGCGTTCAAGGACTACGTGCCCTTCCTCGGGTACTCCGGTAGCGAGTGGGTCGGGCTGAAGCACTTCCACGAGCTGTTCACCGGGCCGGACTTCGGCCGGTTGATGTTCAACACTCTGCTGCTCGCATTGTTGACAATCCTCTTCGTCTTCCCGGCGCCGATCATCGTCGCACTGCTGCTGAACGAGCTGCGGGTCAACGTGCTGAAGCGGTCGGTGCAGTCGCTTGTCTACATTCCACACTTCCTATCGTGGACAATCGTCGCTTCGCTGACCTACCTGCTCTTCTCGGTGGACTTCGGCGTGATCGCGAACTGGATCCACAGCATCCTGGGCGGGCAGAAGACCGACTATGTGGCGCAGGCCGAGTGGTTCCGGCCCCTGATCGTGCTGCAGCTGCTGTGGAAGCAGACCGGCTGGGGCACGATCATCTACCTGGCCGCGCTGGCGGGTGTGGACTCGCAGTTGTACGAGGCGGCGAGGGTGGACGGCGCCGGCCGGTGGCGGCAGTTCTGGCACATCACACTGCCGGCGATCCGGCCGACGATCGTGGTGATGGCGATCCTGACGTCCGGGCATTTGATGGACTCCGGGTTCGAGCAGATCTGGCTGATGACCACCTCGCTGAACCGTGATGTCGCGGACGTGTTCGACACGTTCGTGTACTACATCGGCATCACCCAGGGCGCATTCAGCTACGCGACGGCGGTCGGCCTGTTCAAGGGCGTGGTCGGCGTGATCCTGATCTTCGGCTCGAACTTCCTGGCCAAGCGCCTCGGCCAGCGCGGATTGTTCTGAGCGAATTGTTCTGGGAAGGGCAAGCGATGAAACAAAGAGTCCGGTACTACGACTCGGTCGGCAGCCGCGTCTTCGATGTGCTGAATGTGCTTTTCCTGAGCGGTTTGGCGATCGTCACGGTGCTCCCGCTGCTGTACGTTCTCGCCGGATCGTTCGCAACCGAGTCGGAGATCAGTTCACGGCCGTTCTTCCTGTGGCCGAAGCGATTCGTGACCGACACGTACCAGTACATCTTCTCGACCGACACGTTCGTACGGGCGTTGCTGACCACGATCGGCGTGACCGCGGTCGGCACCGTCGTACAACTCCTGCTCACGCTGACGATGGCGTACCCGTTGGCGAAGCGGTTCCTGCCCGGGCGCGCGCTCGTGCTGAACCTGGTGATCTTCACGCTGGTGTTCAGCGGCGGCATGATCCCGACGTACCTCGTGGTGCGCGATCTCGGGCTGCTCGACAGTTACTGGGCGCTGATCCTGCCGCTGGCGATCAACCCGTTCTACCTGATCGTCGTGAAGAGCTTCTTCCAGGAACTGCCGGAGGCGCTCGAGGAGGCGGCCCGGATCGACGGGTGCAACGAGCTGAACGTGTTCCTGCGCATCGTGCTGCCGTTGTCGAAACCGATCATCGCGACGTTCTCGCTGTTCTACGCGGTCGGGATCTGGAACGACTACATGTCGCCGTTGCTCTACATCGACGACAACAAGAAATGGACGCTGCAGATGATCGTCCGCCAACTCACCGCGGCCAACGCGGACTCGGCGAACGTGCTGCAGCAATTGGAGACAGTGACGTTTCCGGAACAGGGTCTGAAGTTCGCGGTCGTGGTGGTCGCGACGCTGCCGATCCTCTTCTTCTACCCCTTCCTGCAGAAGCATTTCGCCAAGGGCGTCCTGATCGGATCGGTGAAAGAATGACCACGCTCCAATGGCTCGAAACCCCTTGCAAACAAGGCACTTCCTGGGGAGTCCCGTGGCCCCGCGGTACGGTTGCCGAGGGCACCGAGTTCGCGCTGGCCGACGGTACTCCGGTGCAGAGCTGGACGACCGCGACCTGGCCGGACGGTTCGGTCAAGTGGTCCGCTCACGCGATCGGTCCGGCCGAGCGGCCGGAGGCGTCGTACGAGCTGGTCGCCGGTGAGTCCGCAGAGCCGAGCCGGCCGAGTCAGCCGGTGCAGGTCGAGCGGGTCGACGGCGAGGTCCGCGTGTCGACGGGCGAGGTCATGTGGGTGCTGAAGCCGCCCGGGTTGATTGCCTCGATCAACTACAGCGGGCAGGAGATCGTGCGGGACGTCCGCCTGATCAGCCTGCGCCAGGACGCCCCGGATGATGATCTGAACCATTGTCGACAACAGACGACGGCGATTGTTGACAATCTCATTGTCGAGCAGGACGGTCCCGTGCGGGCGGTCGTCAGGCTGGACGGCAAGCACGGCGATTGGCTGCCGTTCTCGTTGCGGCTGTATTTCTACGCGGGCGCCAAAGACGTACGGATCGTGCACAGCTTCATCTGGGACGGTGACTCGGACCGTGACTTCCTGGCCGGCCTCGGGCTCGCCGCGGACGTGGTGATGCGCGACGAGCCGCACAACCGGCACATCCGATTGGCTGGTCCGTCAGGCTTCCTGACCGAGGCGGTCCGCGGTCTGACCGGTCTGCGTCGTGATCCAGGTGAAGAGGTCAGGCAAGCGGAAGTAGGCGGTCGCGCCATCCAAGAGATCCCTAACCCGGAGGTGGCCGACCGCCTGCACCTCATCCCGCAGTGGAACGACTACACCCTCGACCAGACCAGCGCCGACGGCTTCACCCTGCGCAAACGCACTGGCCCGGGACAGGGCTGGGTCACCATCCCGTCCGGGACCAGATCGCCCGGCTACGGGTACGTCGGCGGCGTCAGCGGCGGACTGGGATTCGGACTACGCGACTTCTGGAAGCTGCACCCGACGCGGCTCGACATCCGGAACGCCGCCACCGACCTCGCCACGGCCACGGTGTGGATGTGGTCGCCCAGCGCACCAGCGATGGACGTGCGGTACTGGCACGACGGCATGGACCAAGACACGTACGCCGAACAGCTCGAAGGCCTCGAGGTCACCTACGAGGACTACGAACCCGGCTTCGGCAACGCTCAGGGCATCGCCCGCACCCATGAGCTCAATCTGCGCGTCCACGAGACCACACCATCGGCAGACGAGCTAGCGGAACACGTCGCGCTCCTCAACTCCCCCGGCCTACTGACCGTCTCACCGGCACGGATGCTGGAGGCAGGCGTCTTCGGCACCTGGAGTCTGCCCACCGCCGACCACCAGGACATCGAAGCCCGGCTCAACTTCCTCTTCCAGTACTACGTCGGTCAGCGCGAGCAGCGCCGCTGGTACGGGTTCTGGGACTACGGCGATGTCATGCACACGTACGACCGCGACCGGCACACATGGCGGTACGACGTGGGCGGGTACGCGTGGGACAACTCGGAGCTGTCGCCGGATCTCTGGCTCTGGTACCAGTACCTGCGCACCGGGCGAGCGGACGTGTTCCGGTTCGCGGAGGCGATGACCCGGCACACCGGCGAGGTCGACGTACATCATCTGGGCCGCTGGAAGGGGCTCGGGTCGCGGCACAACGTGCAGCACTGGGGCTGCAGCTGCAAGCAGGTGCGGATCTCCAGCGCGATCTACCGGCGCTTCTACTACTACCTGACCGCCGACGAGCGGACCGGTGACCTACTGGACGAGCTGGCCACCATCGACGACGCGTTCCTCAGAGTCGATCCGCAGCGCAAGGTGCGGCCGGATGTCTACTCCCCCGACCCACATGCGCTCTCGATCGAGCTGGGCGTGGACTGGGGCGCGCTCGCTGCAGCGTGGCTGACGCGGTGGGAGAGGCACGGCGATGAGCGAGCCCGGGCGCGGCTGGTCGGGACAATGACTGATATCGCGGCGCTGCACTACGGGTTCCTGACCGGCAACGCACGGCTCGACCTGTCGACCGGGCGTTTCGACACCAGCCGGCGAGGAATCGCGGTCTCACACCTGTCCTCGCTGTTCGGGCTTCCCGAGATCTGTTCGGAGCTGATCGACCTGGACCTCGACGTACCCGGGTTCGAGAAGGCGTGGCTCGACTATTGCCGGCTGTACCTGCTGACGCCCGAGGAGCAGACCGCGGAGGTCGGACAGCCCCTGCAGGGCATCTCACTCGTGCAGGCTCACAGCAGGCTGGCGGCGTACGCCGCAGCGCGCACCGGCGACACTGAGCTGGCCCGGCTGGCGTGGCGGAAGTTCTTCGTGGACGAGGGCGATCAGCTCAACCGCAACGCCATGCAGCGTGAGGCGGAGTGGAAGACGACCGCGATCCACGGGGCGCTGATGCCGGTCGACGAGGCGGCGTTCATCAGCACGAACGGCGCCGCGCAGTACGCGCTCGCGGCCATGCAAAACCTCGCGCTGATCGCAGAACACCGCCCCTGACGCCGGGCCGTCATTCAGACCAGGCTCCGGTGCGATCGAAGGACTCGTGGGCAGCTACCGCCGAACTGCCGTCGGCCAGGTTGCCCACATAGTCGCCCCCGTCCGTGCGGTATCCGACCTGATCGACTGACTCCCTTCGGCACCATCCAGAAGAGCCGCTTCTCCCGCATGGATCTGGCGGTCCTCGGGCGTGCATCCTTGCCCACGGCCGAGACCCGCGACCTCATCCGCTCCACCTTGCAACACATGGCCGAGTACGCAGGCTTCGACCGAGCAGACCTGGCGACTTGGTGACGTGTTGCTGCCTTCCCGGGTGACTGGCGTGGGCTCGCGCCGGAAACGCCCGCGGGCGACCACAGCCAGCACGCCGCCGAAGGCGGCCAACAGAACAGCCGCCGCGAAGCGGTGTCCTTTGCAGGCGAACTAGCAACTTTTCTGGTCTGGTGTGCATCTGTCTGGTGTCTGTGTCGTCGTTGGGGGGAGAGCGGGATGCTGGGGAATCGGTCGGCTGTGGGGGCCATCGCGCTGATGGCGTTCGTCGCGGGATGCGGTGGGCCCAAGGCTGCGAGTGATGACTCGCTGGAGAGCACACCGACGCCTGCGCCGGCAGCCGCTCCAACAATCACACCGTCAGCAGTGCTGGAAAAGCCGACCATCCCCGTTCCCTCGACGCCGCCGGCGAGCAGTATTGCCGGCCTCTCGGCGGCCACGATCCTCACCAAGACGCAGGCCGCCGCGAAGGCTGCGACCAGCGTCCGGATGAAGGGTGCCGTGTCCGACGGCAAGGAGCGGATGGTCCTCGACGTGCGGGTCACCAAGAACGGTGGCCAGGGGTCGATCACCACGAGCGACGGCGGCATGTCGGTGATGGTGATCGGCAAGACGGCGTACCTGAAGATGAGCAACAAGTTCTGGCAGTCGCAGACCAAGTCCAAGGCCGAGGCGGCCGCCATCGTCGGGCTGATCGACGGCCGGTGGATCCGGACGACGATGAGCGACAAGGACCTCGGCAACTTCGCGCTGTTCGCCAGCAAGGCCGAGTTCTTCGACACGCTGTTCGAGCCCAGCGGCTCGCTCAAGAAGACCGCATCCAAGACCGTCGACGGCGTCCCGTCGGTCGGCCTCGGGGACGGTGACGGCACGCTCTGGGTCGACACCGCCACCGCGCGCCCGGTCCGGCTCGAGTCCGGCGCCGACGCGCTGAGCTTCAGCGAGTACAACAAGGTCACAACGCCGAAGGCCCCTCCGGCGAATCAGGTGATCGACGGAAAGGCCCTCGGAATGTGAACTCTGCCGACGACGGTCAGCCGACCTCGGCCATGATCTCGTCCGACACGTCGAAGTTCGCGTAGACGTTCTGTACGTCGTCGCTGTCCTCGAGGGCGTCGATCAGGCGGAAGATCTTGCCGGCGCCGTCGGCGTCGAGCTCGACCGTCATCGACGGGACGAACTGGACGTCGGCGGAGTCGTAGTCGATCCCCGCGTCCTGCAGCGCCGTCCGGGCCGCGACCAGGTCGGTGGCCTCGGTGACGACCTCCCAGGACTCGCCGAGGTCGTTGACCTCGTCGGCGCCGGCATCGAGCACGGCCTCCATCACGTCGTCCTCGGACAGCGACTTCCCGTCCTGCTCCTTGGCGACGACGATGACGCCCTTGCGGTTGAACAGGTACGCGACCGAGTTCGGGTCGGCGAGCGAGCCGCCGTTGCGCGTCATCGCCGTCCGGACGTCCGCGGCGGCCCGGTTCCGGTTGTCGGTCAGACACTCGACCAGCATCGCCACGCCGTTCGGGCCGTAGCCCTCGTACATGATCGTCTGGTACTCCGCGCCGCCCGCTTCCGCACCGGATCCGCGCTTGACGGCGCGGTCGATGTTGTCGTTCGGGACCGAGGTCTTCTTCGCCTTCTGGATGGCGTCGTACAGGGTCGGGTTCCCGCCGGGGTCACCGCCGCCCATCCGGGCGGCCACCTCGATGTTCTTGATCAGCTTCGCGAAGAGCTTGCCGCGCCTCGCGTCGATGACGGCCTTCTTGTGCTTCGTGGTGGCCCACTTGGAGTGGCCTGACATGGCGAAACCAACCCTTCTACCTACAACAACGACTCAGTGGGCCCGGACCAGCTCGGCGAAGTAGCCGTGCAGCCGCGCGTCCCCGGTCATCTCCGGATGGAACGACGTGGCGAGCAGCCGGCCGTGGCGGACCGCGACGATCCTACCTGTGGCAGGGCCCGACCTCACCGTCGAGAGTACCTCTACGTCCGGTCCGACCCGCTCCACCCACGGTGCCCGGATGAACACGGCGTGGTACGGCGCGTCAAAAGCGGCAAACTCGAGATCAGCCTCGAACGAGTCGACCTGCCGGCCGAACGCGTTCCGGCGTACCGTCACATCGAGCCCGCCGAGCGTCTCCTGGTCGGCAGTCCCGCCGGTGATCTGGTCGGCCAGCATGATCATCCCGGCGCAGGTGCCGAACACCGGCATCCCATCCGCGATCCGCTTCTGCAACGGCTCGAACAGCTCGAACGTCCGCGCCAGCTTGTACATAGTGGTCGACTCGCCGCCGGGCAGCACCAGCGCGTCGACCTGCTCCAACTCGGACGGACGCCGTACCGGCCGCGCCTCGACACCGACCTCGGTCAGCATCGCCAGGTGCTCGCGGACATTGCCCTGCAGGGCGAACACGCCGATCACCGTCATAGCGTCACCCTCCGTTGCCAGTTGAGAGTGACCTCGATCCGGCCCTCGTCGAAGACCGCGGGCAGGTCGTTGCGGTGCAGCAGCTCGAGTACGTCCTCCAGCAGCGGCTCGCCGGGCGCCACGTTGGCGGTGTCGGGGTGCCAGAGCTTCAGCTCCAGCATGCCGAAGTCGACCGCGTGCCAGACGTCGGTGTCGGTGAAGAACACCAGGCCCTGCGGGCCGTCCGCGGCCTCCAGCACCTCCCGGGCTTCGTGGTGGTCCGACGTGTACCGGACCACCACCACGCCCAGCGCTCCGAGCTCCGCGAGTACGCCGTCCAGCCTGTCCGGGTCGGTGCTCTCCGGCCAGGTCGCGGCGTCGGCGTTGAGGTCCATCACCGCCTCACCGATCAGCAGCGGGACCAAGTCGGCCGGATCCATCGACGGTGCGTCCTCGCGGACCGCCTCCGTCAGGGCAGCCGTGATGGCGGCGTGGTCGGCGTACCCGGACCGCACCAGGACGCGGGCGAGGCCACGCAGCTCCCGGGCGGTCCGTTCGTCCACCGACTGCAAGTTGCTTGTCACTGCTCAAGGGTAGTTCAGGCGCTACTTCACGCCTCCGGCAGTGACCGAGACCTGCAGCTGACGCTGGAAGATGATGTAGACGACCAGCACCGGCGCCACTGTGATGACCACGGCCGCGAACAGTGCACCGAAGTCCACCGCGTAACCGGCCTGCGACGCGAATGACGCCATGCCCTGCGAGAGCACGTAGTTCTTCGAGTCGGTATTCAGCGCCACGGGGAGCAGGAACTGGTTCCACAACCCGAGGAAGTTGAAGATGGCGACCGACGCCATCCCCGGCCTCGCCATCGGCAGCATCACCGAGAAGAACGTCCGCCACTCGCCGGCGCCGTCGATCTGGGCCGCCTCGTACACCTCTCCCGGCAGCGCCTTGAAGAAGCTGTGCAGGAAGAAGACGGTGAACGGCAGCGCGAACGCGACGTAGGTGATGATCAGCCCTGGCAGGGTGTTGAGCAGGCCGAAGTTCTTCAGCGTGAAGAACAGCGGCACGATCGCCAGGAAGACCGGGAACGTGAGTCCGGCCAGCATCGAGTAGTAGATCAGCCGGTTACCGGGGAACGTGAACCTGGCCAGTACGTACGCACACATGGCGCCGAGGATCATCACCAGCACCAGTGCGCAGCCAACGACGATCACGGTGTTCGCGAAGTAGCGACCGATGCCGGCCGTCGTCCAGGCGTTGGAGTAGTTCTCGAACCGCAGCTTGTGCGGCAGCGTCAGCGGGTTGCCCAGCACCTCCTGCGTCGACTTGAACGAGGACAGCAGCGTCCACAGCAGCGGGAGGATCACCAGCAGCGACCACAGGATGAGCGCGATGTGGGCGGTCACGGCGACGCCCTTGCCCTCACGGGTCCCGTGGCCGGGTGCGCGGGAATCGGCGACCAGGTCGGCCCGGTCGGCGGTTGTGGTTGTCATCGGCGTACCTTCCGCTCACGTCCGCCGGTCAGGGCGTTCACAACGAAGACCAGGAGCGCGAACAGCATCGTCACCGCGGCCAGGACCACGCCCATCGCGGTCGAGTACCCGAACTGCCCCTTGGTGAAGGCAGTGGTGAACAGTTGCTGGGGCATGACCAGGGTCGAGTTCTGCGGACCGCCGCCGGGGTTCAGCGCCTGCATGTAGACGAAGGCGTCGAGGGCGGCGATACCGAGGTAGATGTAGGCCGTCTGCACGTTGTCCCGGATCAGCGGCACCGTGATGGACAGCGCCGTACGGAACCGGCCGGCGCCGTCGATGCGGGCCGCCTCGAACACCTCGGGGTCGATCCCCCGGATGGCGGCGATGAACAGCACCATGTAGAAGCCGACGAAGCCCCAGATCATCACGAACATCGAAGCCGGCATCGCGGTCCGCGCATCACCGAGCCAGGCGTAGTTCTCGAACTGGTGCAGCCCGATCTTCGACAGTACGGCGTCCAGGATGCCCGAGCCCGGCGTGAACACCTGGGCCCAGATCAGGCCGATCACGATCGCGGGGATCACGTACGGGAAGAACGAGACGATCCGGTAGTAGCCGGAGTTGCGCAGTCCGCGCACGGTCCCGGTGCCCGAGCCGCCGATCGTCACCAGCGTGGCCAACGTCAGCGCCAGCACGATCGTCACGATCGGCACGACGATCGCGAGCTCGATGTTGTTGCGGACGGCCTTCAGGAAGATGTCGTCGTGGAACAGCTTGACGTAGTTGTCGAAGCCGATGAAGTTCTGCCCGGCGCTGAAACCGGACCAGTCGGTCAGCGAGTAGTACAGCGCCTGCACGAACGGCGAGACCACGAAGACCACGAACACCGCCAGCGGCAGGCCGAGGAACACGACCATGAAGCTGACGCGGTCGAAAGTCAGCGGCCGGCGGCGCCGGGTGGCGGACCGCTTGGGTCCGCCTCCCGGCACAGCCTCTTGCGTCGTGGTCACTTGGTGACCGGGATCTTCTTGACGGAGCTGTCGTTGCGCACCTTGTCGGTGATCTGCTGCAGGCCCTTGGTCAGGCCTGCCGCGTCCAGCTGGCCGGACAGGAACGAGTTCCAGACCACCAGCTGGTCGGTGTTCATGCCGTACAGGCCGAACACCTGGTAGTCGAAGACGTTCGTGCCGGCGGCGTCCAGCATCGCGGTCTGCGACTGCAGCGCGGTCGAACCGAAACCGTCGGCGGGCACCAGGCCCTTGACGATCGTCGGCGCGAGCCGGGTCTTGGCGAAGTTGGTCGCCGCGTCCTTGGACAGCATGGCCCGCAGCAGCTCCTTGCCGCCGGCAACGTTCTTGCCCTTGGACGGGACGATGAACGGCTCACCGGCCGCGGAGCGCAGCGACTCGTACGGGAGCTTCGGGCTCTCGGTCAGGGTCGGCTCCGGGACGCCCTTCATGTCGAAGCCCGACTTGGTGGCCTTCTTCATCTCGTTCTCGATCCACGAGCCCGAGGGGTAGAGGACGGCCTGCTGGTCGTTGCTCCACTTCGCCTGCGCCGCGGTGAACTGGGTACCGGCGCCGCCGGGCACGAAGTACCCGTTCTTGACCATGGTCTCCATGGCCTTGAAGATGCCCTGGAACTGCGGCATCGACCAGCAGTTCTCCTTCAGGTTCTCCAGCGCCAGCCGGACCTCGTCGCCACCCTCCTTGATGGCGCCGTCGACGGCCATCGTGTGGTAGTAGGTGGCGGCTTCCTTGCCCCAGACGAACAGGTACTTGCCCTTGGCCTTGGCCTTGGCGCCGAGGTCGAGCAGCCCGTCGTACGTCTTCGGCGGCTCCCAGCCGTTCGCCTTGAACAGGCTGTCGGAGTACCAGATGCCGTAGAGCGTCAGCACGTAGTTCATCGCGACGAACTTGCCGTCGAAGGTACCGGGGTTCTTGGCGCCCGGGTACAGGGTGTCGGCGATCTTCGTGCCCTCGTAGTTGTTGGCCTCGAAGACGTCGTCGAGCGTCGACAGCTGGTCCAGGATCGTGTTGAAGCCGATCTGGTTCGCGCCGGAGTTGTCGATCAGGTCCGGCGGGTTGCCGCCGACGAAGCGCGGCTGCAGCTGCTGGGCGATCTGGGTGGACGGGGAGACCTTGAACGTCGAGCCCGCCTGCTTCTTCTGCGCGATGTCGGCCGCGAACTGCACGTAGTCGTAGCCGTACCCGCCGTTGAAGATCACCGCGTCGACGCTGGACTTGTCCGCCATACCGAACGGGTTGTCCGTGCTCTTGGCCCCGCCCTGCTGGGAGCTGTTGTTGTCGCTGCCACTGCCCGCGCAACTGGCGAGCACGCCACTGAGGGGAAGCACCGCGGCCGCCGCCAGGCTCCCCCGCAGGAGACTCCGTCGTCCGATCTTGCTGGTCTCGCTCATTTGGTCCTGCCTCTTCTCGCTAGATTCCCGACGGTGCTGATCACACCTGCCCCTTGTGGTGAACATCCCCCCGGCCCGTAGCCGGCCAGCGCTCGTCGCTGCTCGCTGCCCACGGTCCAGCCGCACGATAATGGCGGCAGGGCGCACTCCGACGCACTACCGCCCGAAGTGATTACGCATTGTCTTTGCCAAAGTCGTTCGGCGTCAAGCCTCCCGACGGCGAGTCCCAGACCCGGCAAACGACGGCCGGCCACCCCAGAACCCCTTGTGCAGCACACGTCCCCACGCTTGCCGTCCTTCACCGGGACCGCGACCGACGCGCCGGATCCGATCCCATTTCGTGACCTCGGAACTTGTCCTTACATTGTGTGCCGCGGGCAACTGAACCACCCGGTTATCCGGTTCACCGGCGAGGTTTCGCGCGCTTGGTGGGGATGGCCGTGAGGGGATCTTCCGGCCACGGATGGCGGGGGTAGCGGGCGCGCAAGTCGGCTCGGACCTGGGGATATCCCTGTTTCCAGAACGATGCGAGATCGCTCGTGATCGCGACCGGGCGCCGTGCGGGCGACAGCAGATGCAGGACGACCGGGACCCGACCGTCCGCGACGGCCGGGGTGGCAGTCCAGCCGAACACCTCCTGCAGCTTTACCGCGAGGACCGGCGGCTCCGCCCCGTCGTACGTGAGTCGCACCTCGGAGCCCGACGGGACCTGGAGCCGCTCCGGCGCGAGTTCGCCGAACCGGGTTGCCGCTGGCCATGGCAGCAGTCGCCGGAGCGCCGAGGCCACGTCGATGTGGGCAAGATCGCGCGAACCGCGCACCGAGGCGAGCTCGGAACCGAGCCACTCGTCGAGGTCGGCAAGCAGCGCCGCGTCGTCGACCGCAGGCCACGGAGCGCCGAGGTGAGCGTGGCAGAACGCGAGCCGCTCCCGCAGGGCGAGTGCGGGCTCCGACCAGCGCAGTACGGACAGACCGCTGCGCCGGATGCCGTCGCGCACGGCCGCTTGGACGAGCAGTGGGTCGGGCTTCGTCAGCGGTACGTCGTTGAGCACGATCGCACCGAATGCCTCGACGCGTCGCGTCACGATCCGGCCGTCGTCCCAGTGGATCTGGTCGGTCGTCGAGACGAGGTCGCCGGCGATGTCCCGCGCGGTCTGCTCGTCGATCGGCGCCGCGGAGCGAATCCTGGCGTCGGCGCGACCGGGTGCCCGGTCGGCAACCGCGATCGCCAGCCAGGGAGTGGTCCGCAACGGCGATTGCGGATCCAGCGCAGCACCCGTACCACCGGACATCTGGTACGTCGCGGAGTCGGCCCTCCGGAGTCTCGCAATCCGATCCGGATAGGCCAGTCCCACCACGATCCCGACAGCAAGATCATCGCGTACTGCTGGCGTCGCCTGACCAGGCTCGTCCCGGCCGAGGCGCTTCGTTTCTTCTCGCCAGCGGGCCGTGGCGCCGCGGTCCTGGCCGCGGCGGAGGGCTCGCCAGCGGGCCGGCAGATCATCGCCGAAGTCGCGGCCGGAGTCGTCGGAGAGCATCGCGACGACCTCGCGGGCCCGGTCGGCGCCGACCCGCGGCGTACCATCGAGCAGCGCGCGAGCCAGCCGGGGATGCGCCCCGATCGCCTCCATCCGCCGTCCCCGCGCGGTGATCCGGCCGCCGTCGTCAACGGCATCGAGGCGGCGCAGCAATTCGGTCGCGGCGGTCATCGCCGGCGCGGGCGGTGCATCGAGCAAGGTCAGACCATCGCCGGCCGGCGCACCCCAGACCGCGAGGTCGAGGGCGAACGAGGCCAGATCGGCGATCGCGATCTCCGGCGCCGGATGGTCGTCGAGATGCGTGTGGTCGGTGGCAGACCAGCACCGATAGACCCGGCCGGGCGCCTCCCGCCCGGCGCGACCCGCTCGCTGGTCGGCCGACGATTTCGAAACCCGGCAGGTGACCAACGCACCGAGGCCACGGGACTGATCGGTCCGCGGCTCGCGGGCAAGACCCGAGTCGACCACGACCCTGACGCCGGGCACCGTCAGCGAACTCTCCGCGACCGACGTCGTGACCACGATCCGTCGAGTGTCCGCCGCCGCCAACGCACGATCCTGTTCAGCTCTCGACTGGCGACCGAACAACGGCAGGACATTCAACCCGGCCAACCGGCGGGTCACCCCGTTGATCTCGGCCTCCCCCGGGACGAACACGAGGATGTCGCCGTCGTTCTCGGTCAGCGCACGCCGTACGACGTCCGCGACGTGATCCAGCAACCGCGGGTCGACCCGCCCACCGGGAAGCAGCGGTACGGCGACCGGCGGCGGGACCCACTCGACCGCCACGTCGTACAGCGCAGCGGACGCGGTGACGACCGGCGCCTGGCCCAATGCACGACTCAGCCGGATCGTGTCCGGCGTGGCCGAGGTCGCGACGATCGCCAGGTCCTCCCGGAGATTCGCCCGGATGTCGACGCAGAACGCGAGCAGCAGATCGCCATCGAGGTGCCGCTCGTGGCACTCGTCGATCACGATCGCAGCAACCCCAGGCAGCTCCGGGTTCTGCTGCAGACGCCGTACCAGGAGCCCTGTCGTCACGACCTCGACCCGGAGCCCCTTGCCGCCGCTGCGTTCACCACGCATCGCGTAGCCGACCCGCTGCCCGAGCGGTTCGCCGACCAGCATCGCCAGCCGGGTCGCAGCCGCGCGGGTCGCCATCCTGCGCGGCTCGGCGACGATGATCGTGCCCTCGAGCGCATCAGCCAGCGCAAGCGGCAACAGCGAGGTCTTCCCCGATCCCGGCGGCGCGACCAGCACCGCCGTACCGCGCGAACGCACTGCATCCACCACAGCGGGCAGAACCGCCCGCACCGGCAGATCCGCTCCGGGCACGGACGGTTCAGGCAACAACACACCCCGACGCTAACCGACCGGGGTGATCACTCTTACCAGCCGCGCTCGGCGAGGCGGTGCGGCTGGGGGATCTCGTCGACGTTGATGCCGACCATGGCCTCGCCGAGGCCGCGGGAGACCTTGGCGATGACGTCGGGGTCGTCGTGGAACGTGGTGGCCTTGACGATCGCCTCGGCGCGCTGGGCCGGGTTGCCGGACTTGAAGATGCCGGAGCCGACGAACACGCCCTCGGCGCCGAGCTGCATCATCATCGCGGCGTCGGCCGGGGTGGCGATACCGCCGGCGGTGAACAGCACGACGGGGAGCTTGCCGAGCGCGGCGACCTCCTTGACCAGCTCGTACGGCGCCTGCAGCTCCTTTGCCGCGACGTACAGCTCGTCCTCGGGGAGGTTCTGCAGCTTGCGGATCTCCTGGCGGATCTGGCGCATGTGCGTGGTCGCGTTGGACACGTCACCGGTGCCGGCCTCGCCCTTGGAGCGGATCATCGCCGCGCCCTCGGTGATCCGGCGCAGCGCCTCGCCCAGGTTGGTCGCGCCACATACGAAGGGAACGGTGAAGTTCCACTTGTCGATGTGGTTCGCGTAGTCGGCCGGGGTCAGCACCTCGGACTCGTCGATGTAGTCCACGCCGAGGCTCTGCAGCACCTGCGCCTCGACGAAGTGACCGATCCGGGCCTTGGCCATCACCGGGATCGAGACCGCGCCGATGATCGAGTCGATCATGTCCGGGTCGCTCATCCGGGACACGCCGCCCTGCGCACGGATGTCGGCCGGGACCCGCTCGAGCGCCATCACCGCGACCGCACCGGCGTCCTCGGCGATCTTGGCCTGCTCGGCGGTGACGACGTCCATGATCACGCCGCCCTTGAGCATCTCTGCCATACCGCGCTTCACCTTGGCGGTACCGGTCTGGTTCTCCTGGGTCACAGCTTCCTCCTGGTCGTGGGGCTCCACTCCAGATTAGGAGGCGTCGGGCGTCTATCCTCAGTCCACCTTGGATCAAGTGGACTGAGTCAGCGCATCGCCGAGCCGAGCAACGACCAGCCTCAGCGTCGCCGGCGGAGCCGTGAACGGGATCCGGATGTGGCGCCGGTCGGTGCCGTCCGGCGTGAACAGGTCGCCTGAGCCGAGCAGGAGGTTCTGTTCGCGTGCTGCGTCCAGCACTCTGCGAGCTCTGGTCTCGGTCAGCTCCAGCCACAGCGTCATACCGCCGGTCGGCGTGGGCCAGGCCACACCGTCCAGCGCCTTCAGTCCAGTTTCCAGTGCGGCCAGGTTGGCGCGGAGACGGGTACGGCGGCGGCCGATCACCTTGTCGAGCTTCGGGACGATCGCCCGGGCCAGGAGGTCGTCGAGCGCACTCGGCGAGGCCACGCTGAGCTGTGCGGCCGTGTTGATGCGCCGTCGCAACTGCTTCCCGGTCCGGACCCACCCGACCCGCAGTCCACCCCACACCGTCTTCGAGAGCGACCCCACACTCACAGTCCGGGGATAGCGGCTCAGTGGCTCGGCCTGCTGCCCAGTGGCCAGCCACAGCGGCCGCATGGTCTCGTCACTGATCAGCGCAGCGCCGTACCGGCGTGCTATCTCCACGACAGCCTGGCGACGGTCGGCCGGGAGGCTCAGCCCGGTCGGGTTGTGGTTGTCGGCCTGCAGGTAGATGACCTTCGGACGGTGGCGCCGGCAGAGGTGGGCGAGCTGATCGGTGTCCCAGACGCCAGCAGGCCAGCCAGCTACATCCAGGCGGTGCTTCCGGAGCAGATCGAAGGCAGCCGGGTACGTCGGGCTCTCGGTGATCGCCACGCCCGGCCCCAGGTCCAGTCCGGCCAATGCGGCGTTCAGTCCGGCCGCTGCGCCCACCGTGAGCGTGAGCTGCTCCGGCTCTGTCGGCACACCCTCGATGGTCAGCCGCTCCGCCAGCGCTGCTCTGAGCTCAATCGATCCACCTGGCGGCGGCCCATCGCCACCCATCGCCTGCGGTAAGCCGTCCTCGACGATCTGGGCGGCCGCCTCGGCTACGTCATGGGGCGCGGCGGTGGTCGCGAACCGCAGATCCAGTACGGGCTGGTCCCCCGCCGTCACCGTCGACGCCGGCGCCACCGGGTCCAGCAACCGGTCCAGCGGCCGCACCACGGTCCCGGACCCACGCTTGGTCTCCAGTACGCCGTCCCGCCGCAGGTTCTCCAATGCGCGTACGACGGTCACGCGGCTCACCCCGAGCCGCTCCGCGAGCACCCGCTCCGAGGGCAGTCGCGAGCCGATGGACAGGTCGCCGCGCTCGATCCGCCGCAGTACCAGGCCCTCGACCTGCTCAGTCTTCGTCCCGTCGGCCGTTTCCAGATCCCCCGTCCGCCACATAAGTCCACTATCCCATCACTGGCCTCATCGCTCTTTGAGCACCCATCAACCATTCCCAGCCGCTCGAGATGGTCGGTGGGTGCTCAAAGTCCGCGAATGTCGGCGCGGGGTGTGAGGATTCGGGTATGGACGAACGGTGGGCGATCGCGCCTGAGGACGGTGGCGGGGCGACGCTTGTCGCGCTGCATCCGGACGGGCAGCCCGCCGGCGAGATCCGGCACGAGCCCGACCTGGTGGCGGCCGTTGCGTCGCGGCCGCAGGTCACTCGCTGGGTGTGGCGATCGTCGGCCGAGATCTATCGACGCCTGCTCGCCGCCGGGGTCCGGGTCGAGCGGTGCTACGACGTCGAGAACTCCGAAGGCCTACTGCTCGGCCACGAGGGCCGCCTCGGCGAGCCACGATCCGCGGCCGCGGCCTGGGCGCGGCTGAGCGGCGCGCCTGTCCCACCGGATCCGCCGATGCGCGCGGTCGTGCCGGGTGAGCAGTCGTCGCTGTTCGAGATCCCTGCCGAGCCGCTCGCGTTCCAGGCCTTGCTCAGGGTGTACGCCGACCAGCTCCGGCGGCACGACCTCGCGGAGCACCCGGACCGGATGCGGTTGCTCACGGCATCGGAATCGTCCGCGATGCTGATCGCCGCCGAGATGGATCGCGCCGGTCTCCCGTGGAGTGCACAGGCACACCGCGACGTCCTGAGCGAGCTGCTCGGCGAACGCTTCGGCGGGACGGGCGAGCCACGCCGGCTGACCGAGCTCACGGACGACATCTCGGCCGCGTTCGGCCATCGGGTCCGGCCCGAACTGCCGGCCGACGTACTGAAGGCGTTCAAGCAGGCCGGGCACCAACTGAAGTCGACCCGGCGGTGGGAGCTGGAGACGATCGACCATCCGGCCGTGGCGCCACTGGTCGAGTACAAGAAGCTGTACAGGATCTACACCGCCAACGGCTGGTCCTGGTTGAACGACTGGGTCCACGACGGTCGCTTCCGTCCCGGTTTCGTCCCCGGCGGCACGGTCTCCGGTCGCTGGATCACCAACGGGGGCGGCGGTCTGCAGATCCCGAAGGTCATCCGCCGCGCGGTTGTCGCCGACCCCGGCTGGCGTCTCGTCGTCGCCGACGCTTCCCAACTCGAACCGCGCGTCCTCGCCGCCATCTCCCGCGACCGCGCGCTGATGGAGGTCTCCAGCGATTCTGGTGACCTCTACAAAGCCGTGTCGGATCAGGCGTTCTCGGGCGATCGGGGCCAAGCGAAGCTCGCCGTGCTCGGAGCGATCTACGGCCAGACCTCCGGGGACGGCCTGAAGAACCTCGCCATGCTCCGCAAGCGATTCCCCCAAGCCGTGGCGTACGTCGACGACGCGGCCCGCGCCGGCGAAGAGGGCCGCCTGGTCCGCACGTACCTGGGCCGCACCTGCCCGCCCACCGGCCACCCGCTCGACGACGCCCTTCTCGAAGGCCCGCCCGCGGACGTCCCCGCGACCGACCCACGCCACGCCAGGGCGCGCGGTCGCTTCACCCGAAACTTCGTCGTACAAGGCAGTGCGGCCGACTGGGCCCTCCTGCTGCTCGCCGCGCTCCGCCAAGCCCTGACGCCGTTGAAGGCCGAGCTTGTGTTCTTCCAGCACGACGAGGTCATCGTCCACTGCCCTGCCGACGAGGCCGAGCAGGTCGCCGACGCGATCCAGCAGGCCAGCAATCTGGCCGGCACCCTCACCTTCGGCCCCACCCCCACCAAGTTCGCGTTCACCACGGCGACCGTGGAAATCTACGCGGACGCCAAATGAATCAAACGATCTATTGCCCCGCCCGGTCGATAACTTCTCCGCATTCCAACCGATGGGAGAGCGTCATGGCGAAGTTCGGTAAGAAGGTCCCCGAGGGCACGACCAGCGGCCGCAAGGCCGAGAAGGCGACCAAGGCCGGCCATCTCGGCGACGACAACAAGGTGTACGTCAACCGCAAGCCGGTCGCCGACTACTCGAACCGCACCCGCAAGCAGCCCAACGAGAACGGCGTCTGATCACAGCGTCGCAGGTAATCCGTAAAGTTTGTGGTTCGTGGTTTCGAAGGCGGTAATTTCGGCTATCCGGCGGTCCTCGATGCGGAAGATGTCGAGTGCGAACAGCTGAGAGGACGTCATCCGCGGGGGTAAGAGATAGGCCGCGAGGGTGGGTTGGCGGTTGATCGTGGTCGGCAGGAAACGCCACTGACCGCGATACTCCGGCGTGAGGTTCGGAATCAGTGAGCGCACCGCATCCTCGCGGCCTTCGAACCAGAACGGGTACGGCGGCATCGTGATCCGGATGTCTTCGTGCATGAGAGCAGCGAGCGCGTCGGGGTCGGCAGCCTCCCACGCGTCCATGTACTTCCGCAGCAGTTCTCGCTCGTCCGCCGACGCAGCAGGAGCCGACCACTCCGATCGGTGCGGCGGCAGCTGATCGCGCAGAACCGGCCGAGCCCGTTGCAGCGCCGAGTTGACCGCGGCAACCGACAACTCCACTGCCTCCGCCGTCTCACGAGCCGGCCAGCCCAGCACGTCACGGAAGATCAGTACGGCGCGTTGCCGCGCAGGCAGCTGCTGGATCGCGATCAGGAACGCCAACTCGATCGTCTCCCGCCGGATCGCGACGGCCTCCGGCTCCTCCGCACGATCCAGCAGTACGTCGGGAAACGGCTGCAACCACGGCACGTCCTCCCGCGCCGGAAGGGCTGTCGACGGAAACGAGGCCGGCTCGAGCTGGTACGGGAGAACGCGGCGCGGACGCCGTACGTCGATGCACGCGTTGGTCGCGATCCGGTACAGCCACGCCCGCACCGAGGACCGGCCCTCGAAATCATCGAGCCCGCGCCACGCCCGCAGGAACGTCTCCTGCACCAGGTCCTCGGCCTCGTCGTACGACCCGAGCATCCGGTAGCAGTGCACGCGCAGCTCGTGCTGATATCGCTCGACGTCCTCCTCGAAGCTGCTCATTTCCCGTCCTCGAGCTCGATCGTGGTCGGCATCGGCGCGTGACCGGCCAGCCGGAACCAGGTCACCAGCCGCCGCTGCCGCAGGTCCCGCGTCGACACTACGACGTCGTTGTGGAACCGGCGGGCCAACTGCACCCGGCGCATCGCGAGGGTCAGCTCCCCCGCCCACGGCTCGATATCGGTGCCGGTGGCATGGATCGCGCGGGTCAAGGCGGACTCGGCCTGCTCGCGCACCTCCAGTACGTCGAGCGACGCCGCGCGAGCCCGATGCGCCGCGTCGAGCAACAGCAACGCGGACGCGGGATCGAGGATGTCGCTGCCGGCCAACTCCGCGACCAGCGCGGACCGCCGCGCCAACTCGGTCTCCAGCGACGCCCGCGCGAGATCCACCCGGTGGTGCAGCCGGTCGAGCCGCCCGGCCGTCCAGCTCGCGTAAGCGCCGAACAGGAGCAGCAGCGCGCCGACCGCGAGCAGCACCCAGGAGATCTCCACGCGCATATTCGATCATCGATTACGGAGCGCTGACGGTCCGGCCGGATCCGGTAGTCGCCGCCGTTGCCGCCATTAGCGTCGGAGTCATGGCTGATATCGGCGTGATCGGCGGTTCCGGGTTCTACTCGTTCCTGACCGACGCGGAAACCATCGAGCTCGACACCCCGTACGGCGCGCCCAGTGAGCCGCCCGTGGTCGGGGACCTCGACGGCCGTCAGGTCGCGTTCATCCCCCGGCACGGCGCCGACCACCGGTTCCCGCCGCATCGCGTGAACTACCGCGCGAACCTCTGGGCCTTGCGCGAACTCGGCGTCCGGCAGGTCCTCGGCCCGTGCGCAGTCGGCTCGCTGAAACCCGAGCTCACCCCCGGCACGTTCGTCGTCCCGGACCAGTACGTCGACCGCACCTGGGGTCGGGACCACACCGTGTACGACGAAGCGCCGGTCGTGCACACCGCCGCCGCCGACCCGTACTGCCCGGTCGGCCGCGCCACGGTGATTGCCGCCGGCAACGTCGTACCCGATGGCACGATGGTGGTGATCAACGGCCCGCGGTTCTCGACCCGGGCCGAGTCGCAATGGCACGCGGCACAGGGCTGGTCGGTCGTCGGCATGACCGGCGCGCCGGAGGCCGCGATCGCGCGAGAGCTGGCCCTCTGCTACACGTCGATCGCCGTCGTCACCGACCATGACGCGGGCGTCGAGACCGGTGGCGGTGTCACGCAGGCCGAGGTCTTCGAGGCGTTCAAGCACAGCATCGAGCGGCTGCAAGACCTGCTCAAGGACGTGATCAGCCAGCTCCCGAAGCCCGACGCGGACTGCAGCTGCCGGCACGCCCTCGACGGTACGGCGGCGGCCCGATGAGAGTCCTGCTCACCGGCGGCGCCGGCTTCATCGGGCAGCATGTCCACCACCAACTCGTTGCCGAGGGCCACGAGGTAACGATCCTGGACTCGTTCCGCCCGGACGTCCACGCCCAGAAACCCACGCCCCGCCCAGGCCTGATCGTCGGCGACATCCGCGACGCCGACTGCGTCGCCCAGGCCCTCGAAGGCATCGACACGGTCATCCACCTCGCCGCCAAGGTCGGCCTCGGCGTCCACCTCGACGACATCGACGACTACGTCTCCACCAACAGCCTGGGTACGGCGATCCTCCTCAAGGCCCTCGCCCACGCCAAGGTCCGCCACCTCGTCTACGCCAGCTCGATGGTCGTGTACGGCGAAGGCCGCTACGACTGCGACGAGCACGGTCAGGTCGCGCCGGGACCACGCCGTACCGAGGACCTCGACGCCGGCCGCTTCGAGCCACCGTGCCCGTACTGCGGCGCTCAGCTCCACCCCGGTCTCGTCACCGAGGACGCCGTGCTCGATCCCCGAAATGCCTACGCGACGACCAAGCTCAGCGGAGAGCACCTCGCCGCCACCTGGGCCCGTGAGACGGACGGCCGCGTTACCGCGCTCCGCTTCCACAACGTCTACGGCCCTGGCATGCCCCGCAACACGCCGTACGCCGGAGTCGCCGCGATCTTCCGCTCTGTCCTCGAGCGCGGTGAAGCACCGCGGGTCTTCGAGGACGGCCGGCAGCGCCGTGACTTCGTGCAGGTCCGCGACATCGCGACCGCCGTCACCATGTCGGCCGCCGCACTCCCCCACCAGCCGGCGTTCACGGCGTACAACGTCGGCAGCGGGACCGTCCGCACGATCGGCGATCTGGCGACGGAGCTCGCCCACCTCTACGACGGTCCGAGCCCGGTCGTCACCGGCCAGTACCGGCTGGGCGACGTCCGCCACATCACCGCATCATCGGACCGGCTGAAGCACGACCTTGGATGGAAGCCCGCCTACGACCTGGCCGAGGGTCTCAGGGATCTAGTTGTGAGCGGCAACCGGCGGTAGGTCGATCTGGAACGCGCACCCGCCGTCGACGTTGGTGACGCCAATCTTGCCGTCATGCGATTCGACGACACCACGGGCGATCGCGAGACCGAGCCCGCCACCACTCGCATGAGTGGCGTCGCCGGCGGGCTCGGGCGTCCGCTGCTCGTCGCCACGCCAGCCGATGTCGAAGACTCGTTCCAGGTCGTCGGTCGGGATCCCGCCACACGCATCGGTCACGGCCAGGCGCACGCGGCCATCCGTCTCCCGGTCCACCGACACGGTGACCGTGCCACCGGGCGCGGTGTGCCGGATCGCGTTGCCGACCAGGTTCGTCACCGCGCGCGTCAGCTCGTCCGGATCACCTTGGACTGCGAGGCGATCGTCATCCCGAGGGGTCGACAACGCCAGCCGAACGCCCTCCGCCCTCGCGTGCTCGTTGTTCTCCCCCGCGACATCCTCGGCCAGCTCCCGCAGACTGACCGCGGACCGCCGCCGCGGCAACGGAGCCGCCGACAACCGCGACAGCTCGAACAGGTCGTCCACGAGCCCGGTCATCCGATCGACGGTCGACCGCATCTGCCGCAGCGCACCCGGAACGTCGTCGATCACGCCGTCCTCGAGCCCCTCCGACACAGCCCGCAACCCGGCCAGCGGGGTCCGCAGGTCGTGCGACATGAACGCCACCAGCTCCCGCCGGCTCGCCTCCAACGCCCGCTCCCGCTCATGCGACGCGGCCAGCTTCTTCCGCGTCATCTCCAGCTCCTTCGTCAGGTCAGCCAGCTCGGCAGGTACGGCGCCGGCCAGATCCTCAGCCGGCTCGTACGACGTACCGAGCTGCCGCAACCGCCGCCCGACATCCCGCGACCCCGTGCTGATCCAGTGCCCAAGCAGGACCGTCATCGCCAGCCCGAGCAGCGCCGCGAACGCCAACGTCCAGAGCACAACCCACGAGTCGTGCTCGGAGATGAACATCGCCCGCACGCTCTGCAGTACTGCGGCCAGCGCCGCCGCCATCGGCGCGAGACCCGCGACGATCATCGTCACCCGCAACGACCGCCGGCGGAACTGCCACAGAATCGCCGCACCGACGGCCGCGACCACCAGCGTCCACAACGTGGTGAGCGCGAGGATCGTGAACATGTCCTTGTTCATGCTGCGTCGCCCGCAAACAGGTACCCGGTCCGCGGCACGGTCAGCACGAGCTTCGGATCCGACGGATCGGCCTCGATCTTCTCGCGCAACCGCCGTACGTGCACGGTGACGGTCGACGAATCGCCGAAGTCCCAGCCCCACACCCGCCGCAGCAGCTCAGCCTTGGTGTACGCCTTGCCCGCGTGCGAGACGAGATACGCGAGCAGGTCGAACTCGCGGTGGGTCAGCGACAGCTCCTCGTCGTTCAGGTACGCACGTCGTGCCGCGGTGTCGACCATGACCGGCCCGGCGCTCAGCTTGGTCGGCGTCAGGTCGAGCCCGGCCAGCCGCTCCTCGCGCCGAACCATCGCCTGCACGCGCAGCGTCAGCTCGCGCGGGCTGAACGGCTTGACCACATAGTCGTCCGCGCCGACCTCGAGCCCGACCAGCCGGTCCTCCTCCTCGCCACGCGCGGACAGCATGATCACCGCGGCGCCGTCGTCGGCCGCGCGCATCCGGCGGAGTACCTCGAGGCCGGACAATCCGGGCAGCATCACGTCCAGTACGACGACGGACGGTTTCCACTGCTGCCAGACCTCGACCGCCGACACGCCGTCCGCGACCACACGGGCGTCGTACCCCGCCTTGGTCAGGTAAGCGGAGACGACGTTGGACACGGTCGGGTCGTCGTCGACCACGAGAACACGAGTAGCCACGCTCAGAGCGTAGATCGTCCGGTCGGCGCGACGCCGCATCAGTGCCGGAACGCAGTACGACGTAAGCGATCCGTAGCCGCGTTCTGCCGCCACGGGCGCGCGTTGGTCCTTACCGTCGAAGAATGTCCGTCGATCTCGTCCTGCCGTGCCTGAACGAGGCGGCCGCCCTGCCCTGGATCCTCGAACGGCTCCCGGGCGACGTCCGCGCCATCGTCGTCGACAACGGCTCCACCGACGGCTCTCCCGAGGTCGCCGCCCGGCTAGGCGCCACCGTCGTGCACTGCGAGATCAAGGGGTACGGCGCCGCATGCCACGCCGGCCTGGAAGCGGCCGAGGCCGACGTCGTCGCGGTGATGGACGCGGACGCGTCGCTCGATCCACAACAGCTGAGCCGGGTGACTGCGCCCGTCCTTGCCGATCGCGCCGACCTCGTCGTCGGTCGCCGGCGCCCGGTGACACGGGGCACCTGGGCGTGGCATCTCCGCCTGGCCAACTTCGAGCTGTCCCGCCGCATCAGGCGCCGTACGGGCGCCGCTCTGCACGATCTCGGTCCGATGCGGGCGGGTCGTCGTACGGCGCTGCTCGAGCTCGGGCTGACGGATCGACGGTCCGGGTACCCGCTGGAAACGGTCGTGCGTGCGGCCGATGCGGGCTGGCGGATCGCCGAGGTGGACGTGGATTACCTGCCGCGCTCGGGCCGCTCGAAGGTGACGGGGACTCCGTTGGGTGCGGCCCGCGCCGTACTCGACATGTCGAAGGTCCTCGCGCGGTGAAGGGGACGCTGATCGTCATCGCGAAGGAGCCGGTGCCGGGGCGGGTGAAGACACGGCTGCAGAGCGAGTTCACCGCGCAGGAAGCCGCAGCGTTGGCTCGGGCGTCGCTGGTGGACACGCTGGGCGCAGTACTGGCGGCTCGTGCGTCGCGGCGGGTTCTCGCGCTGGAGGGCGAGCCGGGGCCGTGGCTGCCGGCCGGGTTCACGGTTGTCGGGCAGCGTGGCGACGGGCTGGACGAGCGGCTCGCGGCGGCCTTCGAGGATGCGTACGACGGCTCGCCGATGCTGCTCGTCGGGATGGATACGCCGCAGCTGCGGCCTGAGCTGCTCGACTTCCAATGGCCCGGGTACGACGCTGTGCTCGGGCTGACCGAGGACGGCGGGTATTGGTGCCTCGGGCTACGAACGCCGGACCCCCGCGCGCTGGTCGGCGTACCGATGTCGACCGATCACACCGGACGCGATCAACTGCAACGGCTGCAGGATCTCGGCCTGCGGGTGCGGTTGCTGCCGACCTTGCGCGACATGGACACCCCACGCGACGCGGCGTACCTCGCGGCCGAGTTCCCGTCGCTGCGGGTGTCGCGGCTGTATCGACGGCTGCAACACGCGGCGCATCCGGGATTGCTCTTCGAGCAAGCCCTCGGCGGTACTGCGCGTGTTGTTGCTACTGGCATCGACGGACGGACCGTGCCGGCGCTGTCCGAGCTCGATCGCTGGACGGCGCCCGCCGATGAGGTCGACCGGCTCGCGCTGAGCCGCTGCGAAGGTCCCGTGCTCGACATCGGCTGCGGCCCCGGACGGATCGTCACCGCGCTCGCCGAACGCGGGATCCCCGCGTTGGGTGTCGATGTCTCGCCGCGCGCGGTGTCGCTCACGACGTCGCGCGGGGCGGCCGCGCTTCATCGTCCGGTGCAGGACCGGCTGCCGGGCGAGGGCCGTTGGGGCAGCGTGCTGCTGATGGACGGGAACATCGGGATCGGCGGCGACCCCGTCGACCTGCTCCGCCGCTGCGCCGAACTCGTCCGCCCCGACGGCCTCGTCCTGGTCGAGGTCGACCCGAACGACGACCTCGACGACACCGCCCCGATCGTCCTCCGCAGCTCCACCGGCCGCCGCTCCACCCCGTTGCCCTGGGCAAGAGTCGGCACCCGCGCAGTACTCCGCTACGCCCGCCACGCCAACCTCCACCCGACCGAGGACTGGCGCGCCGGCCACCGAGCCTTCCTGGCCCTCCGCCGAACCCCGGTCCCCCAGCACACTCGGACAGCCTGATGCGCCTGGCAGTGGGAGTTGTTGCGGTTGGGGTTGCTGTCGGCGTGGTGGCGGCGGCGCGAGCCGGGTGGTGGCCGAATGTGGCGCTGGCGGTGGGGACCGTACTGGTGGCCGCTCTTGTCTGGCGGTTCGGGCGGGGGTTGGGTGTTGCCGCCGTCGTCATCGTGGCCGGGTTGTGTCAGGTTCCGGGGCTGATGCAGGCGCCGATCACGAGTACGGATGCCTATCGGTACGTGTGGGACGGGCGGGTGCAGTTGTCGGGGCATTCGCCGTACTCGCGGGTGCCGTTGGACGACTCGCTGGCGCAACTGCGGGATCCGATCCTGTTCCCGGGGCTGTCACCGACCGAGAAAACAGGGGTGACATCAGAGACCCCTCAGGATCCCGTCGACGACCCACGCACGCGGATCAATCGGCCGTTGGTGCCGACGATCTATCCGCCGGTCGCACAGGCCTATTTCACCGTGGTCGCGCTGTTCACACCATGGTCCGCCGGCACGCTCGGGCTGCAGATAGCGGCCGCATTACTCGCGATTGCACTCACCTGGCTACTCGCCGTGCAAAACCCACGCTGGGCGGCCTTGTGGGGTTGGTCACCGATCGTCGCTCTGGAGGCGAGCAACGCCGCACATGTCGACGTACTCGCCGCCCTGCTGATCACCGCCGCCGTCATCATCACTGCCAAACGCCCGAAGCTGGCCGCGGTCTTCCTCGGCGCGGCCGGTAGCGTCAAGCTCCTTCCCCTACTCCTACTGCCGGCCTTCCGCACCCGGCGACCGCTCGTTGCCCTCGGCACCTTCATCGCGTCGTACGTCCCGCACCTCCTTGCCGTCGGCACCTTGGTGCTCGGCTTCCTGCCCGGTTACCTCAACCAGGAAGGGTTCGACGACGGCAGCTCCAGATCGGCGATTCTTGCGCTCCTGCTACCTCCTGAGGCCCGCCAGCTCGTCGCCGCGCTCCTCGCGCTCGCCCTCGCCGTACTCGCCTTCTACCGCACCAAACGCGACCCGCTGGCCCTCACCTGCTGCTGGCTGTACGGCGCCGCGCTGCTGATCGCCACACCGACGTACCCGTGGTACGGCCTCCCGTTGATCGCGCTCGCCGCCCTCGCCCACCGCCCCGAATGGATCGCCGTACCGATCGCGTCGTACCTCGCCTACGCGAGCTTCGGGCACGACACCAGGCAGGGCCTGATCTACCTCGCGGCCGCTGTCATCGTTGTCAGCGCGATCACGATCCGTCGCCGCTTCGTTGCGGAATCAGGTTTGACTGCGGCCCGGTCGCCTGCCAACACTGGCGAGCGTGACGAAACGCATCGCCCTCGCGACCTCGGCCGAGCACGCTGAGTTGCACCCGAACGACCTCCCGCTCGTCGAAGCCCTCCGCATCGCGGGCCTCGACCCGGTGGCCGAGGTCTGGACCGACCCGTCCGTCGACTGGTCGGCGTACGACGGGGTCCTGCTCCGCTCCGTCTGGGACTACCACCTGCGGTACGACGAGTTCACCGAATGGCTCGCGCTGCTCGACAAGGCCGGCGTACCGCTGCTCAACGACTCCGGTCTGGTCCGCTGGAACGGCGACAAGCGGTACCTACTCGAGCTCCGCGAGCGTGGCGTCGCGATCGTGCCGTCCCAGATCGCAGCCGGCGCATGCCTGCGCGAGGTCGTAAGCGGGCTCGACGGGCAGGAGATCGTGGTCAAGCCGACCGTCGGCGCGACCGCCCTGCACACCGTCCGCGGTGTCGCGGGCTCCGCCGAGTTCGACCAGGTGCTGACCGAGCTGCCTGAGCTCGTGTACCTCGTGCAGCCGTTCCAGCCTGAGATCGTCGCCGACGGCGAGTGGTCGCTGATCTTCATCGACGGCGAGTTCACCCACGCGGTGATCAAGCGCGCCGCCGCGGGCGACTTCCGGGTCCAGGACGACTTCGGCGGCACCGTGACGCCGACCGAGCCGACTCCCGCCGTACTCGACGGCGCCCTGGCCGCTCTGCAGGCGGCCGGACGCACACCGGCGTACGCCCGGGTCGACGGCGTGGTCGTCAACGGCCGCTTCCTCCTGATGGAACTCGAGCTGATCGAGCCGGAGCTGTTCTTCCCGCAGCACCCGGACACGGCGCACAAGCTCGCCGCAGCAGTCGCCGCGCGCGTCTAGGACGCAGCCGACTCCGGATGGCCCCGGCGGCGCCCGTACAGCAGGGTCTCGCCCGCGGCCGTTCCGGTGAACTTCGTCCGCCGCGCCCACTCACGGCACTCCTCCAGCACCGGGCACGACTTCAGGCACAGCTCACGAGCCTTGCGCTGCTCCCAGCGGGACGCGTCCTCGTCGTACGACGGCGCCTGCCCGATACATGCGGCCCGGCTCATCCAGCGGTCGGCGGGATCCACGATCACGGTCAGCGTCGGCCTCATGACACCGACCGTAGAGCGCCCGCGACCACCGCCAGGCTATGTCTCGAAATATGATCGGGTTACTGGACTTTTAAGGTCTGAGGTATGCCGACACTCGATGACATCCGCCAGGCCGCCCGGGAGCTCGAGGGACGGATCCACCGCACGCCGATGCTGACCTCCGGGGCGCTGAACGAGCGCTTCGGCGCCGACCTCGTACTCAAAGCCGAGCTGTTCCAGAAGACCGGCAGCTTCAAGGTCCGCGGCCTGCTGACCAAGCTGCTCCGGCTCAGCGCCGCAGAGCGCGAGCGCGGCGTGATCACGGTCTCGGCCGGGAACGCCGCCGGTGCGCTCGCCTGGGCCGCGCGCGACGCCGGCGTACCGGCGACAGTCGTGATGGCGAAGACCGCCGTACAGGCGAAGATCGACGCGGCCCGCGGGTACGGCGCGACGGTCGAGCTCGTCGAGGGTGACCTGATGGCGCAGTACGAGCGGATCAAGGACGAGCGGCAGCTGACCGGCGTACATCCGTTCGACGACGAGGACGTGATCACCGGACACGGGAGCCTCGGGCTGGAACTGCTGGCGGACCGGCCCGACCTCGCCACCGTCCTGGTGCCGGTGGGTGGCGGCGGGCTGATCTCGGGCGTCGCGACGGCGCTCAAGCTGGTGAAGCCGGAGATCCGCGTGATCGGGATCGAGCCTCAGCAGGCTGATGTGGTGAGCCGCAGCCTCGAGGCCGGCGAGCCGCAGAAGCTCGCCACGGCCCGGTCGATCGCCGACGGCCTGGCCGCGCCCGTCTGCGGCACCCGCAACTTCCCGCTCATCCAGCAGTACGTCGACCAGGTCGTCCGCGTGAGCGAGGACGCGCTTCTCGAGGCGACCCGTCTGGTGATGTCTCGCACCAAGCTCGCCCTCGAGCCGGCGGCGGCCGCGCCGTTCGCGGCGTTGCTGGAAGGCAGCATCCAGCTCGACGAGGTGACCGCCGCAGTGATCAGCGGCGGCAACCTCGACGTCTCGAAACTGATGCTCTAGGCCGGGTCCAGCGCGGCGGCGAGCCTGGTCTGAGAACGCGACCGTACGCCGTCACTCGGATCGTCGACCAGGTCGCCCCGGCGTACCGGATCCTTCTCCGGCAGCAGGATGTCGCGGGCGACCACCAGCATCAGCCACAACGTTCCGGCCATCCGCAGGATCACGGAGAACCAGTAGATCCGGTCCGGGACCTGCGGATCCCCGGGCGCCAGGAACTGGGCGAGATGCATCCACACCAGCATCCAGTAGAAGCACTCACAGGCCTGCCAGATCAACCAGTCCCGCAGGCGCGGACGGGCCAGCGCCACCAGCGGGAGCAGCCACAGGACGTACTGCGGTGAGTAGACCTTGTTGATCAGCAGGAACGCCGCGACGACCAGGAACGCCAACTGCGCGAACCGTGGCGGTCTCGGCGCCATCAATCCGAGGATCGCGATCGACAGGCACAGGCCGGCGAAGATCACGATGTTCAGCTGGTTGACGTCCGCGACCTCGTGGTTGGCGAGCTTGAGGACGTACCAGATCGAGCCGTAGTCGCTCTCGCGCTGATCGTTGAACTGCCAGAACGACAGCCATTCGTTCTTGGCGAGCAGGTAGATCGGCGCGTTGACCAGACCCCAGGCGACGCCGGCCGCGATCGCCGCCTGGAACCACGGCCACAGCTTGCGGCCGCGGAGGCAGACGATCAGCAACGGCCCGAGCAGCAGGAACGGATAGAACTTCGCCGCTGTCCCGAGCCCGAGCAAGATGCCGAACCAGACCGGTTTTCCGCGCGACCAGGCGAGCATCGCGCCCGCTGTGAGCGCGACCGCGAACAAGTCCCAGTTGATCGTCGACGTCAACGCGAGCACGGGCGCCGCAGCGACGTACAGGGCGTCCAGTGGCTGCCCTCGCGCCGCGCCGGGACGGGTTTCGACCCCGCGGGCCGTCGCGACCGTGCAACCGACCATGACCAGCGCACAGAGGAACAGCATCACCAGGTTGACCACGAAGAACACGCCGGCCGTGTCGCGCTTCTGCTCGGCGGTAATGTCCTTCTTCGGGTCGCCGGTGAACAGCCAGGTGATCCGGGCCGCGACCTCCATGAACCCGCCGGTCAGCACCGGGTACTCGAGCACCGGGTAGTTGCCGGTATCGAGGAACGGCCGGTTGCCCTCGGCGAAACCGCGCTCCTGGTACAGGAAGCCGATGTCGGAGTAGCACAGCGCCTTGAACGGGCGCCAGCTCTGCCGGTCCCAGCCGGCCTCCATACACGGCGCCTTCTGCAGTACGCCGAGCCCGAAGGTGATCGTGCACACCGCGAGCGCGATCCGCAGCGGCGTCCACCACGAGGAACCGAGCCGGGCGAACCGCCCGGACGGCCCACCGAGCCCAACGGTCAGGCCGGCGACGGCCGGATCATGCTCCGACGGCGCCTGCGCGAGCTCGCGTTGTGGTCCGGTCACGGTGGGCATCATCTCCTATCGGCTCACCTTGCGACCACCAGAGGTTACCCACCCGTCTCCAGCGGGGCGCGCAGGGTCCCCGCGCGCCGTCGGCTGCGGGTGCTACTCGGTCATGAAGTCGCGCAGAACCTTCGCGCCTTCGTCGGCCGGCGGCAGCCAGATGGTGCCCTCGACGGCGTCCGCGATCACGCGGTCGGTGACGAAGACCGTGCCGTTGTACGCCCGCATCCGGCGCCGTACGTCCTGGCGGTCGACCCGGCCGTAGACCACGACGGCGTGCTTGATCCGGGCCGCCGTGAGCAGTGGCAGGTCGGCGATCAGGTCCTCGCTGCCCAGAACCGACTGCCAGTCCTCCATCAGGACATGCGTCACGCTGTCCAGGTCCGGCAAGGTCAACGGACGCCGGAGGATCTCAGCACCGTCGAGGTCCTGGAACCACGCCTTCGCCGCCTTGGAGCCGATCGGCCCCAGAACCAGCCGGGGTACGACGTCCTCCTGGACAGGCGGTGCACCGACCAGCTCGGCGTACAGGTCTCGCAGATGACCGGCCTGGGCCTCCCAGGACATCTCGGCCCGCAACCCCGGATCCGCGGCGCGTTCGCGGTACAGCTCGGGGTCCTTCAGGACGGTCCTGACGGCGACGGCCAGCGCGTCCGGGTTCTCGGCCTCGAAGACCTCGCCGATACCGGTCTTGCCGACGAACTCCTCGAGCGTCGGCATGTCGCTGGTCACCACGGGCAGGCCGGCGAAGGTGTACTCGAAGACCTTGTTCGGCAGGGCCATCTCGTGGCTCGGGTAGCGCAGGATCGGGATCAGCCCGACGTCCGCGGTCCGGAGGAAGTGGCTGACGTCGTTCGGCGCGACCGGGTCGAGGTAGTGCACCCGGTCCTCGATCTGCAGGGACTTGCCGAGCGCCCGCAGCTCGTCGACGGGTCGCGTCCGCGCGTGCGGCACGCACACGACCGCCAGGTGTACGCCGGGCAGCAGCGGCAAAGCCTCCATCGCGGTCTCGACCCCACGGGCCCGGGTGACCCCGCCGCTGTAGACCAGCAGCGGCACGTCGGCCGGGAGCCCGATCGTGGCGCGGATGTCGGTGATCCCGCTGTCGCGCTCGCACAGCTCCGGGCTGTTGATCACCACGGTCGGCTCGCGGTCCAGCTTGTGCCGTGTGTGCAGCGTCCGGGCGATCGCCGGGCTGACCGTGACCACGCGGTCGACGGTCCGGATGTACTCGGCCTCGTGCTGCGCCCAGGCCGCGATCATCCGCGGCGTGCGGCCGCCGTACTGCGACAGGCCGGGGACGTACTCGTGGGCGTCGTACACGACCTTCAGGCTGCGGCCGCGGAGGGCCGCCCGGCCCGCGGCGCGCGACCCGACCGCGATGACGTGCATGTCATGGGCGTGCAGAGCGTCCGGGCGCAGCTGGTCGATCAGGTCGGCGAAGATCGCCTCGTAGTCGTCGGCCTCGGGAATGGTCGAGCGCCACCTGACCAGCGCACTCCGGCGAGGCAGCCAGGTGTCCCACCACTGCCAGAGGTTCGTCGCCATCCCGGCCTCGGTCTCGCCGAACCAGGAGCGGACCGACACGGCTGCCTGGGACAGGCGCAGCCGCCGGTGCCTGAGCGATCGACTCGCCGCGCCGCCGAACCGGGCGGCCAGACCGACCTGTCCCGCCTCGCGACGCACGGTGGCTCGTCCGCGCTCCGCCTTCAGGTCCGCGAGCCGCGCGGCGACCCGGGCCTCCTCGGTGCCCTCGGGCCGGATGTCGAACAACCGGCGGCCGCGGCGGAGCCGGCGCCGGCGGTTGCGCTCGTCCCGCAGGATGAAGTGGCCGGGCACCCGGATCATCACCACCCCGGACTGGATGGTGTCGATAGCCAGCCGGCCGGACGCGGATACTCCGAGCAACGTGACCTGGTAGCCGGCCTTGCCCAGGGCGACGGCCTCTTTGAGGACCCGGGTGTCGTTGGTGATGTCGTTCGCGACGATCATCACAATGCGAGGGACGTGCACACACTCTCCTGAGCGTTCGTGAGCGCAGGCGGGCAGGGTGCGGGAGCTCACAGCGGTGATTGCACGGTTCAACGACAGGAAGGCCCGGTCGTTAGCCCGTATTCACTCCTTCTTTGACGCCGATTGCCCCAATGAAGTTGCGACGGCAGCAAATTAACGGTACAGACCTCAGTCTCGCCACTGTCAAGCGTTCAATTCACTCCGTCGGCTCGAGCTGGGCCAGCCACGTTGTGAGAATGCTCTCCAGTTGAGCCCGCTGAGTGGCCGTCAGCGGTTCGAGCAGGCGCTTCTCGTTCGCCATGTGTGCGGCGAAGGCCTTGTCGATCAGCCGGCGCCCGGCCGGGGTCAGGCGGACCACGCGACCGCGCCCGTCGTCGTCGCTGCGCCGGCGCCGGACCAGGCCGGCTGCCTCGAGCCGATCGACGCGCTTGGTCACCGCGCCGGTCGTCACCATCGTGTGCAGCGCGATCTCCCCCGGCGCCCGCTCGTACGGCGAACCCGCGCGCCGCAGCGCCGCGAGTACGTCGAACTCCCCCTCCGACAGCCCGTACTTCGCGTACAGCTGCGTCAGCTCACCGGTGAGCTGATTCGCGATCCGGTGCAGCCGGCCGATCACACCCTGCGGACTGGTGTCGACATCCGGCCGCTCCGCCTGCCACTCCGCCTGGATCCTGGCCACGTGATCGGTCACACGTCCACTATATCTTCCTGGGAAGCTATAGTGTTTTCCATGGAAGATACCTTCCGCTGGACCCTGGTCACGGCGATCGCCCCCATCGCGTGGGGCACGAACTACTTCGTCACGCACGAGTACCTGCCGACCGGACATCCCTTGTACGGCGCGGTGTTCCGCGCCCTGCCCGCCGGAATCCTCCTGCTCTGCGTCGCCAGGCGTCTCCCCCGCGGCGTCTGGTGGTGGCGATCGCTGCTGCTCGGGGTCTGCAACATGGGCGCGTTCTTCGCGCTGATCTACCTCGCGTCCCAACTGCTTCCGGTCAGCCTCGCCTCGACGATCATGTCCGCCTCGCCGCTCACGATGACGCTCTTCGCCTGGGCGCTACTCGCCGAACGGCCGACCGTTCCGGTCCTCACCGGCGCCGCGGCCGGAATCGCCGGCGTCTGCCTCCTGCTCGGCACCGGAACCACCGCCGTGAACCTGCGCGGTGTCGCAGCTTCGGTCGCGGCCCTCACCATGTCGTCCTTCGGCTACATCCTGGCCAAGAAGTGGGGCCGCGCCGACGGCCCGATCGCGACCACCTCCTGGCAACTGATCGCCGGCGGCCTGGTCCTGATCCCGTTCGCAGTCCTCTTCGAGGGCCCACCACCCCACCTCGACCTGCCCGCCATCGCCGGCTTCGCGTACGTCGGCCTGGTGGCGACCGCCCTCGCATTCACGGCCTGGTTCGCAGGCCTGCGACATCTCAGCGCGGCAACCGTCGGCCTGATCGGCCTCCTCAACCCAGTGACCGGCGTACTGCTCGGCGTCCTGGTGTCAGGCGACGTACTCACGCTTCGCCAACTGCTCGGTCTGGCCCTCGTCCTCTTCGGCATCACACTGAGCCGTCCACGTGTCCGAGTCGTCGGCGCGCGTCGTCCGCCTGGGTTAGTGTCGAAGCGCTTCGATCTAGGGTAGAACTGTTCCACCTACCTGAAGGGGAGCAGCATGGTCACGATCGCGGACGTTGCCCGGCATGCCGGGGTGGCGGCCAGCACGGTGTCCTATGTGCTCAGCGGGAAGCGGACGATCTCGACCGACACCCGGGAGCGGGTGCAGCGCAGCGTCCACGCGCTCGGCTACCGGCCGAACGCGAGCGCCCGCGCGCTGGCCAGTCAGCGATCCAACGTGCTAGCGCTGGTGATCCCGCTGCGGACCGGCATGCATGTCCCGGTGATGATGCAGTTCGCGACAGCGGTCGTGACCACGGCCCGCCGGTTCGATCACGACGTACTGCTGCTGACCGCCGACGAGGGACCGGACGGGCTGGAGCGGGTCGCGCAGAGCTCGCTGGTGGACGCGCTCGTCGTGATGGACGTCGAGCTGCACGACGAGCGGGTGCCGGTGCTGCGCGAGCTGCCGATGCCGTCGGTGTTGATCGGATACCCCGACGACGCCGACGGCCTGACCTGCATCGACCTGGACTTCGTTGCCGCCGGCGCGCATTGTGTCGACCACCTGGCCGACCTCGGCCACACATCGCTCGCCCTCCTGGGTACGCCGTCCGCCGTCTACGAACGCCAGACCGGATTCGCCCAGCGGACGCTGACCGGATTCGTCGAGGCGGCCGAACGCCGTGGCGTGCTCGGGGTCGAAACGCCGTGTGAGCACACCTTCGACGCGATCCTGCACACGGTCGAGCAACTCCTCAGCGACCACCCTGACATCACCGGACTGGTCGTCCAGAACGAGCCGATCATCGGCCCGCTGCTCGATGTCCTGCGCCGCCTCGGCCGCCGCGTCCCGGAGGACATGTCGCTGGTCGCGATCTGCGCGGACGACGTCGCCGAGCGGCAGGTCCCGCAGCTGTCGGCGGTCAGCATTCCGGCGGAACGGATCGGCGACCAGGCGGTCGAGTCGCTGATCACGAAGCTAGAGGGCGGCGATGTGCCCGGCCTGACCCTGGTCCCGCCGACGCTGACCGCCCGCGGCAGCACCTGCCCTCACGTCGACCTCACCACGGCATAACCGCCGGCCGGAACCGGCAGCTCGCCGACTACCAGCCGGCCTGCATCCGGTACGGAGAACTCTGCGTCTCCGTGGTTGAACACAAAGGTCCAGGTGGTGTCACCGGACCGTCGTCGTACGATCTCGACCGGCGACGCCGACAGCTCGAACACCTGTGCCGCGGCGGCATCGTCCAGCTCGGTCGACACGTACCACGCCGTACCCGCTCCGACCTGCCGGCGGGTGATCGCCGGCTTCCCGTCCAGCACTCCCCCGGCGTACCGATCGACGACCTCGGCCGACACCGCGTGGACATGCTCGCTCCACAAGCGTCCACGGCCACCGGAAGACAGGACGACCTCGCTGTCGTCCGGCAGCGGATGGAACTCCTCGACGCGCACGCCGAGCAGCTCAGTGAACGCACCGGGAGACCGAATCCTCAGGTCAGGATCGACAATCCCGCTGAAGTACCCGACAACCAACTGCCCGCCGCTCTCCACATAAGCGGTGAGCGCGGCCGCGGCCTCATCCGAGATCAGATACAGCGATGGCACGACCACGAGCCGGTACGACGACAGATCGGCGGCCGGCGCCGCGAAGTCGACCGTGATGCCCGCGTGCCAGAACCGCCGGTGAGCCGACCGGACCGCCGCCAGGTAGTCCAGCGACGACGACGGCAGGTGGGTGCCTTGCATCGCCCACCAGCATTCGACGTCCCAAAGGATTGCGACGTCGGCCTCAACGTTGCTCTCGGCAACCTCAGCCAGTTGCGGCAGTTCCGATCCGAGCTTGGCGATCTCCCTGAACATCCGGCTGTCCGGGCCTGCGTGCGGCACCATCGCCGAGTGGAACATCTCCGCACCACCCCGCGACGCCCGCCACTGGAAGAACAGCGCGCCCTGCGAACCGCGCGCGATATGCGACAGGCTGTGGCGCGCCATCCGCCCCGGCTCCTTCGTGTGCAGCCGGTGGCCTTCGTTGAGCGTGCCGGCCGACTGCTCCATCAGCAGCCACGGCTTCCCGCCGGCCCACCCGCGCGCCAGGTCCGCCCCGAAGGCCGTCTGCTCCTCGGCACCGACGTCTGACCGATCCGGGTAGTGGTCGATGGCAACCACATCGACCTCGGCGGCCCACTGCGCATGGTTCACCGGGACCCAGCCGCCGAACACGAAGTTCGTTGTGACCGGCAACGCCGACAGCTTCCGCAGCTCGGTCTTCTGCTCCAGATACGCCGCCAGCAATTCGTCCGACCAGAAGCGCCGGAAGTCCAGGTACTGCGTGGGATTGACGAGGTACTGCGTCTTCCGCGGCGGCTCGATGTCCGCCCACTCGGCGTACCCCTGGCTCCAGAACGCCGTCGTCCACGCCTCATTCAACCGCTCGAGCGTGCCGTACCGCGTCTGCAACCACTCGCGGAACCGCTCAGCCGCCAACGAGCAATAGCAGGTGGTCCCGTACTCGTTGTGCACATGCCACATCGCCAGCGCCGGATGATCGTGGTACCGCTCGGCCAACGCCCGAGCGATCCCGCGCGCGGCCTCCCGGTACGCCGGCGCGCACGCGCAGTACGTATCCCGACTGCCATGCGTGAGCCGTACGCCGTCCGCCGTCACCGGCAGCGCCTCGGGGTGCAGCCGACTGAACCACGGCGGCGGTGATGCCGTAGGAGTAGCCAGATCGACTCGGACGCCGCCTGCATGTAGCAGGTCCAGCACGCGGTCGAGCCAGCCGAACTCGTACTGCCCCGGCGCAGGCTCGAGCGACGACCACGAGAACACCCCGACGGTCACCAGGTTCACCCCGGCCCGCTGCATCAGCCCGACGTCTTCCTTCCAGACATCCGGATCCCACTGCTCGGGGTTGTAGTCACCGCCGTACCAAAGAGTCACAGGCTCAGCCTTTCACGGCGCCGATGATGACGCCCTTGGTGAAGTGGCGTTGGATGAACGGGTAGACGAGGAGGACCGGGACGATCGCGATCACGACGATTGCCATCTTGATGGCCAGGCCGGGGGCCGGCTGCAGGCCGAGGCCGGTTCCGGTCGCTATGCCGCCGGCGCCGGTCGGCAAGGGCTGCTGCTGCACGATGTAGGTCCGTAGCACCATCTGCAACGGCCACTTGTTGTTGTCGTTGATGTAGAGCAGCGCGTTGAAGAACGCGTTCCAGTAGCCGACGGCGTAGAACAGGCCGACAACCGCGACCACGGCCTTCGACAGCGGAAGCACGATCCGGCGGAGGATCGCGAACTCGCCCGCGCCGTCGATCCGCGCGCTGTCGATCAGCTCGCCCGGAATGCCCATGAAGAACGAGCGCATGACGATCAGGTTGAACGCCGAGATCGCGGTCGGCAGGATCAGCGACGCGTAATGGTCGATCAGCCCGAGCGAGTTCACCAGCAGATAGCTCGGAATGATGCCCGGCCCGAACAGGAACGTCAGTAGTACGACGAACAGCAGCGGCCGATGGAACACCGACCCCGGCCGCGACAGCCCGTACGCCGCGAGCACGGTGATGCCGAGGCTGAACGCCGTCCCGACGGCGGTGATCATCACGCTGATGAACAACGCGCGAGTGACCACGCCGCCCGACAACAGTTGCACGTACGCCGCCACGGTCAGCTCGCGTGGTACGACGACCAGCCCGCCGGCGCGGGTCACCGCTTCCGTGCTGGACAGACTTGTCACCACCACGACGTACAGCGGGAACGCCACCGCCAGAGCGATCAGCGTCAGTACGACCGGCTTGCTCAGCCGACCGATCGCGGTCGGTTCCTCTTCCCAGACAGCCCTTGCGGTCATGAGCGCGAATACACCCCCTGCTCGCCCACCAGGTGAGCGAATCGGTTGGCCACCAGGACCAGGACGAGGCCGATCACACCTTTGAAGAGACCGGCTGCGGCGCCGTACCCGAAGTCGCCGACGAGCAGGCCCTGGTAGTACACGTACGTGTCGAGCACCTCGGCGGCGCCTCCGCCGACGGCGCTGCGTTGCAGGATGAACTGCTCGAAGCCGACCGTCAGCGCGTCGCCGAGGCGCAGGATCAGGAGCAGGACGATCACCGGACGCAGGCCGGGCAACGTGATGTGCCAGAGTCTGCGCCAGCGGTTGGCTCCGTCGGCCGCTGCGGCTTCGTAGAGGGCGGGGTTGATGGTGGAGAGGGCGGCGAGGAAGACGATCATTCCCCAGCCGGCGTCCTTCCAGACCGACTGCGCGGTGACGAGCAGGATGAAGGTGTCCGGCTTGGTCATCAGGTCGACCGCCGAGTGTCCGTGATCCCGCAGAGTCTGCGCGAGCAGGCCGGCGCCGCCGATCATCTGCTGGAACAACGACACGACCAGCACCCAGGAGAAGAAGTGCGGCAGGTACACCACGCCCTGGATGACGTTGCGCAGCTTGGCCGACAGGACGCTGTTCAGGAGCAGGGCCAGTCCGATCGGGATCGGGAAGAAGAACACCAACTGGACCGCGGTGATGGACAGGGTGTTCGCCACCGCCCGCCAGAACGCCGGCTCGGAGAACATCCGGCTGAAGTTGGCGAACCCGATGAACTCACTCCCCCGGATCCCGGCGTACGGCGAGTAGTCCTGGAAAGCGATCACGTTGCCGAGCGTCGGAAAGTAGTGGAACACCCCGAGCAACACGATCACCGGCATGACCATCACCAACAACGGCCAATCCCGCCGCAACCGATGCCGGAACCGCATCCCACCCGCCCGCGCCCCCGCGCGTTCCTCGCTCCTCCTCTTTTCCGCCCGCCGTGCCGCCGCAGGCGGCGCGGCGGGCGTGCTTTCCCTGCCCCTACCGACCGTTGTCACTGAGGACCTTGGCGTAGAAGTCGCGGCCTTCGTTGCCGCCGTTGGTCTGCCACTGTTTGACGGCCGTCTTCAGCTCACTGACCGGCTTCCGGCCGCGGAAGATGTCCTGCAGCGCGTCGTCGAAAGGCTGGTTCAGCGCAGCCATCTTGGCCGGCTGCTCGACCCGGATCCCGTCGAACAGATTCGTCTCCCGGACCTTCGCCGCCGCGTTCTGCCACGCGCTCATCGCCGGCACATACCCCGGGTACTCGCTCTCGGTGATCGCGGTCGGACGCCCTCCCAGGAACACGTACGTCTGCGAAACCTCCTTCTGCCCCAGCGCGGTCAGCTTCGGCGCCCCGGACGACTGCTTCACGTAGTGCTTGCCCTCGACCCCGTACGTGTAGAGCTGGTACTCCTCGGTCCCGAACGGCGCCGACGTGTAGTTGAGGACCCCGAGCAGCTCCTTGATCCGCGCCTCGCCGAGCCCCTTCTTCACGAACGTGAAGATGCCGGCCGGATCACCGGTCCAGACGATCGGAGTACCGCCGTCATGCGCGAACGGCATCACGGCCTGCGGGTTGAACTTCGGGTTGATCGGCAGCTGCCGCTGCAGCGACTCGTGCCAACCGCCGAGCCCGTTCTGCCGGATGAGCACCTTGCCGCCCTCGAACAGCGCGTTCTGGTCCGCAGCCGCGTTGGCGACGACCTCCGGGTGCACATAGCCCGACTGGAACAGCTTCCGGACGAACGCGACCCCTGCCTCGAACTCGGGCGTCTCGATCTTGTTCACCAGCTTCCCGCTGGAATCCTTCCGCCAGCTCCCCGGCGCACCGAACGCGCGGATCACCTCGTCGGACACCCCGCCGAACGCCCACCGGCCCGCCTTCGCGTCCGTCAGCTGCTTGCCCAACGCGAGCAGGTCGTCAGCATTCTTCGGCGGCTGCGCACCGAACTGGTCGAAGATGTCCTTGCGGTAGAACAGCGCCCACGGGAACCCCTCCGACGGGAACGGCACAGCCTTCAGCTGCGAGTTCCACACGCCGTACGCCCAGGCCCGCGTCGGCAGGTTCGCCAGCATCGGGTACGCCGACACCTTGTCGCCGGCCAGATGCGGCGTCAGGTCCTCGAACAGCTTGTCCGCGGCCTGACCGAACCTGGTCAGGCTGGAGATGTTCCAGCCGGGGATGCACAGCAGCTCCGGAACGTTGCCCGCAGCAAGGATCGGACCGAGCTTGTCGCCGTAGTCGTTGCCGTTCAGGATGTTGAACCGGACGGGGGCGCCGATCCGTTCGTTGTTCGCGTCGTAGTACGTGTTGTTGCCGAGCCCGGGCGGCAACGGGCTCCACAGCGGCGTCATCGCCGACACTTCCTTGCCGCTGGCGACGGCCTTGTCCGGCATCGCCCGCTTGAGCTCGCTCGGATAGTGCGTGAAGCCCGGCGACGCGCCGTTCTCGCCGGGCAGGTCCGGCTTGACCGACTCGTACGGCGTGAACTTCGGCAGCAGCCCGGCCAGCTTGTCCTCGGTCTCGGCCCGGCCGGCCGTGGTCGATCCGGAGCTCCCGTTCGAGCAGCCGGTCAGCGAGACCCCGCCGGCGGCAGCGGCCGCACCCGCGCCGAGCAGGGAGATGAACGTCCGGCGGCTGGCTCCGCCACGCACTGGTCCGGTCACGGTTGATCCCCTAGAATTAGTTGGGCTAGTAGCCAAACAAATTAACCCAGAGACGACCGCGCGACAAGGTGTAAGACTGACGCAGGACTCGATCGAGGGACGGACGTTGAGCACACAGACCGCGGACCACACTCATATCCGCGCGACCAACCTGGCCGCGGTGCTGGGCTACCTGCGCCGCGAGGCCCCCTGCTCGCGGGCCGCGATCGCCACCGGGACCGGTCTCAACAAGGCGACCGTGACCAGCATCGTCGGGGATCTGCTCGAGCGCCGCCTGGTCCGCGAGACCCAGCAGACCCAGAACCACGTCGGCCGTCCGGCGACGCTGCTCGTGCTCGACGGATCGGCGTACGCGACGATCGGGCTCGAGGTGAGCGCCCGCGGCCTGACCGCGCTCGGCTGCGACACGGCCGGCGAGCAGGTACTGCGTTGGCATCGCGCCGGGCCGGGCGTGGACGCCGGGCCTGCGAAGACGATCGCGTCGCTCGCCAACCTGGCCCGCCGGGCAGTGACCGCCGTGCAGTCGTCCGGCCGACAGGTGCTCGGGATCACCGTGGGCGTTCCGGGCCTCGTGAATCGCGACGGCGCCGTAGTACTGGCCGCCGGCCTGGGCTGGCGGGATGTGCCGATGCGGGCCGAGCTCGTAGCGGCGATCGGACGACCGGACATCCCGGTGATGGTCGACAACGACGCATCGCTGGGCGTGCTGGCCGAGCATCTCTACGGCCCGCACGCCGGGACCGCGAACCTGATCCGGCTCACCGGGGACACCGGCGTCGGGGCAGGCATCATCGCCGACGGCAAGCCGCTCGAAGGTCACCTCGGGTACGTCGGGGAGATCGGCCACCTGCGCCTGGTCCCGGACGGGCCGCGCTGCGGATGCGGTCGACGCGGCTGTCTCGAGGCGCTGGCGAGCCTGCCGTCGATCCTGGCCCGGACGGAGGTGACCGACAGCGATCCGCAGCTCCAGCTCGAGGAACTGATCCGCCGTGCCGACGCCCAGGAGACCGCGGTGACCCAGGTCCTCGCTGAAGCCGGCGCCTACCTGGGTCAGGGCATCGCGGCGCTCGTCAACATCCTCAACCCCGAGGTCGTCCTGCTCGGCGGCGCCTACGCCCTGCTCGCCGACCACCTCACTCCCGCTCTCGACAAGGCCCTCCGTGAGGCGACCATCGCCCCCGACGCCGGCGGCTGCACGGTCCTCGCGTCGACGCTCCCCGACACCGCCACTCCCCTGGGCGCGACCGCCCAGGCCCTCACTCCCCTCACCCGAGGCCACCTGCCCGCCCGGTAGCGGTAAGCGCCTACCTGGGTGCCGGATGAGGTCTTGACCGTCGGCGCTCGGGATGCAACCCTCTGTTCACGCCCGATCTGTCGAAGCGCTTCGATCAATCGTCGTCGATGACCGTTCGAAGCGCTTCGACACACAGCCCGTGGAGTCGATCGCCGATGAGTACTCCAGCTCCCCTCCTCCGTCCAGCTCCGGCCCCGTTCCGCGATCCGGCCCGGCCGACCGGCGAGCGGGTCGACGATCTCCTCGCCCGGCTCACCCCGGACGAGAAGGTCGCGCTGCTGCACCAGTACCAGCCGCCCGTCCCGCGGCTCGGCCTGGACTCGTTCCGCACCGGCACCGAGGCGCTGCACGGCGTCGCCTGGCTCGGCCCGGCCACCGTCTTCCCGCAGGCGATCGGCCTCGCCACGAGCTGGAGCCCGGACCTGGTCCGAGCCGTCGGCGCCGCGGTGGGCGACGAGGTCCGCGTCTTCCACCAGAAGGACCCTGCCGGCGTCGGCCTCAACGTCTGGGCGCCCGTGGTCAACCCGCTCCGCGACCCGCGCTGGGGCCGGAACGAGGAGGGGTACGCCGAGGATCCCTGGCTGACCGGCGTCGTCGCGACCGCGTACGGACACGGGCTGGCCGGCGACGATCCGTCGTACCTCAGGACCGCCCCGACCCTGAAGCATTTCCTTGCCTACAACAACGAAACCGATCGCTGCACGACCTCGAGCAACCTGCCGCCGCGGGTCCTGCACGAGTACGAACTGCCGGCGTTCCGCGCGCCGATCGAGGCCGGCGCAGCGGTCGCGGTGATGCCGTCGTACAACCTGGTGAACGGACGGCCCGCCCACCTGAGCCCGCTGATCAACGACGTACTCCGCACCTGGACCACCGACGACGTGCTGGTCGTCAGCGACGCGTACGCGCCCGCCAACCTGTTCGGTCTGCAGCATTTCGCGTCCGACGGCCCGACCGCGTACGCCGCCGCGGTCAAGGCCGGCGTGGACAGCTTCACGCAGGACGACACCGACTCCGCCCCGACGATCGACCGACTCCACGAGGCGCTCGACCGCGGTCTGCTCACGTGGGCGGACATCGACACCGCAGTACGGCGGGTGCTCGCGATCCGGCTCCGGCTCGGTGAGTTCGACCCGCCCGAACTCGATCCGTACCGCGGTCTCGAGCCCGATCTGGTCAACTGTCCCGCCCACCGCGAGCTGGCCCAGGACGCCGCACGCCAGGCGATCGTGCTGCTCAAGCACGAGTGCCAGGTCCTGCCCCTCGCCGAGTCCATCAAGCGGATCGCCGTCATCGGACCGCTCGCCGGCGCCGTCAGGGAGGACTGGTACGCCGGAACGCTGCCGTACCAGATCACCGCGCTGGACGGCATCGTCGAGCGACTCGGCCGCGTCGAGTCCGGCGCCGGGGTCGAGTACTGCGAAGGCGTCGACCGGATCACGCTCCGGATCGCCGACTCCTCGTCGTATCTGACGGTCGGGCCAGACGCCGTAGTGCGAGCCGACCGGGAGCCGGGCGAGTTCGACCTGTTCGACTGGGGCGGGGACGCGTTCGCGCTGCGGTCGGTACGGAACGGGCAGCACCTGAGTGTGAGCGACGACGGGCAGCTCGTCGCCGATCAGCCCGGTCCGAACGGCTGGGAGGTCAAGCAGACGTTCAGGTTCGTGCAACTGGCCGGCACCGTGCTGATCCAGCACCTGCACAGCGACCGGTACCTCCACGTCGACGCGGAAGGTGCGATCAGCGTGGCCGACCAGGCGACGCCGTTCGCGCTCGACGTCGTCGTCGACGGTGCCGCGCAGGCGGCCGCCATCGCCGCCCGCGCCGACGTCGCGATCGTTGTCGCTGGCAACCACCCGTTGGTGAACGGCCGTGAGACCGAGGATCGCGACAGCCTCGACCTCCCGGCGGCCCAGGATCGGCTGATCCGCCATGTCCACGCCGCGAACGCGCGCACGGTGCTCGTGCTCAGTAGCAGCTATCCGTTCGCGATCGGCTGGGCACAGCAGCACCTGCCGGCGATCCTCTGGTCCGCACACGGCGGGCAGGAGTACGGTCGCGCGCTGGCCGACGTACTGTTCGGCGACCACGACCCGGCCGGACGACTGACCCAGACCTGGTACGACTCCGCGGCGGACCTCCCCGACCTGCTCGACTACGACATCATCACCACCGACGCGACCTACCTCTATTACCGCGGCACACCGCTCTACCCCTTCGGCCACGGCCTGAGCTACACGACCTTCAGGTACGCCGATCTGCAGCTGAGTGCGCCGTCGATCGGATCCGACGGCGAGGTCCGAGTCACGTTCACAGTCACCAATACCGGAGATCGGCCGGGCACCGAGGTGGCACAGCTGTACACCCGCCAGCAGCGTTCACGAGTCAAGCAACCGCTGCGACAGCTCCGTGGGTTCCGCAGGTTGTCGCTAGCACCGGGAGAAAGTGCCGAAGTCGAGCTGACCGTCGCCGCGACCGACCTCGGATTCTGGGACGTGACGCGAGACCGTCATTGCATCGAGTCCGCGCGCCACAGCGTCATGGTCGGCCGGTCCAGCACCGACCTTCGACTGACCACGGCCCTCGACGTCCGAGGCGAACGCATCCCGCCGCGAACGCTCGGACTCGCCGCGGCCAGCTTCGACGAGTACTGCGGAATCACCCTGTCCGACGAGACGACCGTCTCGCTGGAACCCCAAGCCTGGTTGGCGTTTCACGACGTCCAGCTGAACTCCGAAACAGCCGTCGCCATCACAGCCGCCAACCGCGGAACCGAACCCGCGACGATCGAGCTGCGCCTGGACGACCCGTTGCACGGTGAGCTCATCGGCACAGTCCACCTCCCAAGCCAGCTCATGCCGATCACCACACAGCTCGTCCCGGCGACCGGCGTACGCACGCTCTACGCGGTCTTCTCCGCGGCGGACGTCGTACTCGAGAGCTTGACGGTGTAGCGCTCACACACACCCTCGACCACGTGCGACTCGACCTCACCGTCGCGCAAGGTCAGCTCGATCACGGCTGCCACTCCCCCGTCAGCGTCGGGCAGCTCGACCACGGTCGTCTGCCCCTCGCTCGGTGCGAACCAGCGCAGCTCGACCCCGTCGGCCCAGTCGTACTCCGGCCGATCGTCGACCGCCCCGATCGGAATCACGGCGCCCTCACGCACGAACAACGGCACGCTGTCGAAGGCATGGGTCTGCTGCACCCAGCCCGGACCCGACAGCACCTCGCCGGTCAGCAACGACGTCCATCGTCCACGCGGCAGGTAGAACGAGACCTCTCCGTCGAAGTTCATCACCGGCGCGACCAGCAGATCGGAACCGAGCATGTACTGGCGATCCAGGTACGCGACTGCCGGGTCGTCAGGGAACTCCAACACCATCGGCCGCATCATCGGCACCCCGTCCTGATGTGCCTCGGCCGCGGCCGTCATCAGGTACGGCATCAACGAGAGCTTCAGCTTCGTGAACTTCCGCAGTACGGCGACCGCCTCGTCGTCGAACGCCCACGGCACCCGGTACGACGACGAGCCGTGCAACCGCGAATGCGACGAGAGCAGCCCGAACGCCACCCAGCGCTTGAAGATGGCGGGATCAGGCAGGCCCTCGAATCCGCCGATGTCATGACTCCAGTACCCGAACCCCGACGCGGCCAGCGAGAGCCCGCCGCGCAACGACTCCGCCATCGCCTCGAACGTCGACTCGCAGTCGCCGCCCCAGTGCACCGGGAACTGCTGCCCGCCGGCCGTCGCAGAGCGGGCGAACAGCACCGCATCGCCCTCGCCCCGGTTCTCCTCGAGCAGTCCGAACACGGCCGCGTTGTAGAGCTGCGCGTAGTAGTTGTGCATCCGCTCCGGATCGGATCCGTCGTGCCAAACGACGTCGGTCGGGATGCGCTCGCCGAAGTCGGTCTTGAAGCAGTCGACGCCCAGATCGATCAGGGCCTGCAGCTTCGAGCGGTACCACGCCGTCGCGTCCGGGTTGGTGAAGTCGACGATCGCCATCCCGGCCTGCCACATGTCCCACTGCCAGACCGAGCCGTCCGGTCGCTTGAGCAGATAACCGAGCCGACTGCCCTCCTCGAACAGCACCGACCGCTGCGCGATGTACGGGTTGATCCACAGGCTGACGCGCAGACCGCGATCCTTCAGCCGGCGGACCATGCCGGCCGGATCCGGGAACGCGATCGGGTCCCACAGGAAGTCGCACCAGTGGAACTGCCGCATCCAGAAGCAGTCGAAATGGAACACGCTCAGCGGAAGGTCCCGCTCAGCCATGCCGTCGACGAACCCGCTCGTCGTCTCCTCGGTGTAGTCCGTGGTGAACGACGTCGACAGCCACAACCCCATCGACCACGCCGGCACGCGAGCGGGCCGCCCGGTCAGGGCGGTGTAGCGGCGCAGGACGTCCTTCGGGGTCGGACCCGCGAAAACGTAGTACCCGAGCTCCTGGCCTTCGACGCTGAACTGGTTGCGGGACGTGACCTCCGAGCCGACCTCGAACGACACACGGGCCGGGCTGTCGACGAGTACGCCGTACCCCTTGCTGCTCAGGTAGAACGGCACGTTCTTGTACGCCTGCTCGCTCGACGTACCGCCGTCGGCGTTCCAGCTGTCGACGAGCTGACCGTTCTTCACGAACGCGCCGAAGCGCTCGCCCAGGCCGTAGATCGTCTCGCCGACGCCGAGCGCCAGCTGTTCGTGGACATAATGCTTGCCGTCGGCATCGGTAATCAGGCCGACGCTGCGCGCAGCCGAGTTCGTCAGCGGCTTGCCGTCCTGCTCGAAGCGCACATCCCACGGACCCTCGAGCGCGATCACCACGCTCAGCTCCCCGGACGTCAACCGCGCCTCGGCGGCACCGACGTCCACCTTCACCGGATGGTCCTCATCGGCGTTCAAGCGGTACGTCGGTCGCGCGGGCAGGCCACCGAGATGGTGCCCGATCCGCACGCCGATCACCCCTCGCGACGGCGAGGAGAACGTCACCGTGAACATCGGCTGGTTGAGCGTGTCACCGCGCCGCTCGATCCGCTTGGCCGGCGCGAACACGGTCAGCTCGCGCTCCCCCACCTGCACGCTCTCGACCTCGGCCGGCCGCAACCGCGTCAATCCTTCGCGGAGCTGCCAGTACCCGTCGCTGAACTTCATCGTGGCCAGCCTCTCCCGAAAGGGTTGTCGAAGCGCTTCGACAACGCTAGGCGGGTCGACTTCATCGCGTCAAGTTTGTCCACCTCTCAGCGGATTCTCAGCGGGCCTCAGTGACACTGAGTGGATGCGAGTGCTGATGGTCGAGGACGAGTTGCGGTTGGCCGACACGGTCCACCGCGGTCTGACCGACTCCGGGTTCGTCGTGGAGATGGTGCACGACGGCGAGAACGCGGTGTGGGCCGCGACCGAACACAGCTACGACGTGATCGTGCTGGACATCATGCTGCCGAAGCTCAACGGGTACCGCGTGCTCGAGATGCTGCGGGCGCGCGGGATCTGGACGCCGGTGCTGATGCTGACCGCCAAGGACGGCGAGTACGACCAGACCGACGCGTTCGACCTCGGTGCGGACGACTATCTGACCAAGCCGTTCAGCTTCCTGGTCCTGATCGCGCGGCTGCGGGCGTTGATCCGGCGCGGCGGACCGGAGCGGCCCGTCGTGCTGACCGCCGGCGACCTCTCGCTGGATGTGGCCCGGCGGCGGGTGGAGCGGGACGGGCGGGAGATCACGCTCACGCCCCGCGAGTACGGCCTGCTCGAGTTCCTGATGCGGCATCGCGGCGACACCGTCAGCAAGGCCGAGATCCTGGCATCGGTCTGGGACCCGGCCTTCGACGGCGACCCGAACGTGGTCGAGGTCTACGTGCGGTACCTGCGGAAGAAGATCGACACCCCGTTCGCCCGGCACGCGATCGAGACCATCCGAGGCATGGGATACCGACTCAATCCTGAGGGCGGATAGCACCACCTGCGAAACTGGCGGGGTGAGCACGGTCGTGCGGCGTCGGGTCGACGGGTGGTACCGGACCGCGGGTGGTTTGCGACAGGCGAGCGTTCGGAGTCGCTCGACGGCTGCGGCCGTGATCGTGGTCGCCGTCGCGATGATGCTCGGCGCTGCCGCCTTGCTCCTGCTTCTGCAGCGAGCCCTGATCACCGAGGTCTCCGACGCGGCTGAGGGCCGGGTCGGAGACGTAGCCGGCCAGGTCAGCTCAGAGGGTACGGCGGGCCTCGCGCGCGACCTGGTCGAGACGACCCGCGCGACCCAGCTCGTCCAGGTCCTGGACCCGGCCGGACGCGTCATCGCCGCCTCGTCGAGCCGGGTCGGCAACACGCCGTTGAGCGATCTCCGTCCGCCGGCCGGGGCGCTGATGCGGGCCGAGGTCGGCGAGATGCCGCTGATCGACGACGATCACAACTACCTGGTCGTTGCGCAAGGAGCGTCGTACGACGGGCAGACGTACACAGTCGTGGTCGCGTCATCGGTGGAGACGCAGCGACAGACGGTCACCACGGTTGCGAAGTACCTGATCATCGGGTTCCCGGCGCTGCTGATCGTGGTCGGCGTGGCCGGGTGGCTGATGGTCGGGCAGGCGCTGCGCCCGGTGGAGCGGATCCGGTCCAGGGTGCAGGGCATCGGCACGCGGGACCTGACCGAGCGGGTCCCGGTGCCGGAGACGCGGGACGAGATCGCGCGGCTCGCGGTGACGATGAACGAGATGCTCGACCGGCTCGAGACCGGTCAGGCGACGCAGCGAGCGTTCGTGGCGGACGCGAGTCATGAACTGCGGTCGCCGTTGGCCACGCTGACCGCGGCACTGGAGGTCATCGAGGCAGACACCACCGGGCAGGCGTGGCACGAGCTGCGTGCGGTGATGGGGACCGAGACCGACCGGATGCGGCAGCTCGTCGAGGACCTGCTGCTGCTCGCCAAGGCCGACGACACCGGGATCCGGATGCGGCAGACGGACGTGGACCTCGACGATCTGGTCGCGGCCGAGATCCAGCGGTTGCGAAGCTCGATGCCCGAGCTGAAGGTGACCGGTGACGTCAGTCCGGTCCGGGTGGTCGGCGACCCGGCCCGGTTGGGTCAGGTACTGCGGAACCTCGTCGACAACGCTGCCCGCGCCGCGCATACCAGCGTCCACCTGAGCACGGCCGAGAAGGACGGGTCGGCGATCATCACGGTCGAGGACGACGGCGACGGGATCCCCGAGGCGGATCGCCAGCGGGTGTTCGAACGGTTCGTCCGGCTCGACACCAGCCGCTCCCGTGCGAGCGGCGGCTCCGGGCTAGGTCTGTCCATCGCCCGCGAGATCACCCGCGCCCACAACGGCACGATCACGCTGACCTCGTCGAGCGCCGGAGGTACGACGGCCATCGTCACGCTACCGAACATCGAGTGAGGGGTGGTGCGGGCCGCCCGGCAGGACGAAGCTGGGGGTGGAAGGAGGTGGGTGTGGTGAAAGCGGCAGCAGGCGACCAGGTTGTGGTCGAGACCAGCCATCTGATGGCACACCGGCGCGAGGGGAAGATCGTCGAGGTACACGATCCGGACGGGGCACCGCCGTACCTCGTGCACTGGAGCGACACCGACACCGAGTCGCTGTTCTTCCCGGGGCCGGATGCGCACATAGTCCATAGGACGTAGAACAATCCGGTTGCCGGCCGGGCGGGCCGTCCAGCAGGATCGCCGGCATGACCCAGTCAGCTGCCCGCCCAGTCGTCCTCGTCACCGGCGTCGGCCGTACCGTCGGCATCGGCGCCGGTATCGCCCGTCAGCTGGCCGCCTCGGGCTGGGATATCGCGTTCAGCTACTGGACGGCGTACGACGACCGCATGCAGTGGGGTGTGCAGTCCGGGGCGACGGACGAGATCGTCAAGGAGCTGAGCGATCTCGGCGCCGCCGTGGCGCCGATCGAGGCGGACCTCGTCGATCCGGCCGCCCCCGAGCGGATCTTCGCGGCCGCCGAGGAGCAGCTCGGCCAGGTCGCTGCGCTGGTGATGTGCCACTGCGAGTCCGTCGACTCAAGCATCCTCGACACGACCATCGAGAGCTTCGACCGGCACTTCGCGGTCAACGCCCGTGCGACCTGGCTGCTGATCCGCGAGTTCGCCCAGCGCTTCACCGGAGCCCACGGCACCGGCCGCATCGTGGCACTGACCAGCGACCACACCGTCCACAATCTCCCGTACGGCGCCAGCAAGGGAGCGCTCGACCGCATCACGCTCGCGGCGGCGCAGGAACTGTCCGAGCTCGGCGTGACCGCGAACGTCGTCAACCCCGGCCCGATCGACACCGGCTGGATGACCGACGAGGTCCGCGACGCCTGCCTCCAGCAAACCCCGCTCGGCCGACTGGGCATGCCGCAGGACACCGCTCACCTGGTCGACTTCCTCTGCTCCCCGCAAGGTCAATGGATCAACGGCCAACTACTGAAGAGCAACGGCGGGTCCGCTTAGTCCCAGGTCAGGGGGAGGCAGGCGACGCGGGTGCCTGTGGTGCCGTGGATGACGATGGAGCGGTCCCCGGGTTTCGGAGCGAAGGGGACGACGGTTGACGCCGTACCTGCGCCGCTCGGGCTGACCGTGAAGTCGAGCCAGATCTCGCGCTCGCGGTCCATTCGGACTGGCTTGCGGCCCGCGATCACGTCGATGTTGTAGTGCGGTCCGGCGGCAGCGCCATCGCCTGCCACACAAGGGCCGGTGTGCAGGTGCGCGCCGAAGGTGCCGCGGGCATGCCCGGCGCCGGTGACATGAAGCCGAACGGTGGTCCGTGCGCCGTGCGACACCATCACGACGACAGCGCGGGCACCACGGAACGGTCCGTCCGGCTCGAGCTGCCGCAGCGGTCCGTTGCTTGACGCAACCTTCGACTCCGGAGCGACCGGGATCGCGATCTCGCCACGCGGTACGCCGGGTGGCCGGTTCTGCGCCGCAGCCACCGGCCCGGCGATCACGCCGAGCACTCCCAGCAGCCCGACCGCGGCGAGGACGCCGCGCACTCTTCCCGTCATGTCTCCCTCTCCCGGAACGACTGCTCCGGGCGGGGAGCGAACATGTCGTGAGGCTATCAAGCGCTCGCGGTCCGGATCGTCGCGGCTGCGGCCCGTAGGTTCGCGAGCGTCGTCCGCACGGCCCGCCGAGCCGTGCGTTCGGGTCGATGCAGGGCGTCGATGTGCCGCCGTACGTGCACGCCCCGCATCGGCACGAGCACGACCCCCGGATGTGACCGGGCCGTCCACCGCGGGATCAGCGCCAAACCGGCGCCTGCGGCAACCAACTCCGCGACCACGGTGAACTCGTTGACGCGATGGACCAACTCGAGCCGCTGGTTCGCCGCCGCCCCGATCGCCTCGATCGTCGCCATCAACGGAAACCCGTCGTGCACCGTGATCCACGGCTCGCCTGCCACGTCCCGCGGCGCCAGCGAGGGCTTCGACGCCAACCGATGGCCAACAGGTACAGCGACATCCAACGGCTCGTGCAGCAACGGGGTGGCCGCAACCGTCCGCGGCCAGGCGGCGGCATGATCCATCCGATGCGCAAGCACCACGTCGTACTCGCGGGTCAACGGAGGGAACTCGTCCTGCGCGACATCCTCGTCGTGCAAGCTGACCCGCGGCCCGTCCCCCACCAGCAACAGCGACGGGAAGAACGCAGCGGCCGCGCTGTGGAACGCGGACACCGACACGACCGCATCCGGCTGCTCAGCGAAGTCGTCCACGACCTGCCGGGCTCGCGCCAGCGCCGACTCCACGTCGGCCGCCGCCGCTGCCAACGCACGCCCGGCCGGGGTGAGCACCACTCTCCGGCCGTCGCGCTCGGTCAACGGGACCCGGATTGATCGCTGCAACAGCCTGAGCTGCTGCGAGATCGCGGACGGGGTCACCAGCATCGCCTCGGCCGCAGCAGTCACGCTCCCCAGCTCGCCGACTTCCCGAAGCACTCGCAACTGTCGTTCGTCCATATCAATACTGTAGGCGTGCTACAAGATTGCTTAAGAAGGTGGTACTTGGCTTCAACGTCGTCAGCGGTCACCGTTGGAGTCGTGCCCGCCTCCCGCCGTACCGATCTCCTGCTCCTGCTGGTCGCCGTCGTCTGGGGTTCGAGCTACCTCGCCGCCAAGACCGCAACCGCGTCCACGCCGGTGCTGACCGTGCTCTTCGTCCGGTATGCCATCTCCGCCGTCGCATTGCTGCTCTTCGTACGACGCATCAGCCGCAACGAGCTCAGGATCGGCGGAGTCCTCGGCCTCACGCAGGCTGCGGTACTGATCCTCGAGACGTACGGCGTGACACACACCAGCGCCGCCAACGCCGGGCTGATCATCAGCCTGACGCTGGTCCTGACCCCGACGCTTGATCGTCGCCGGCTCCCGCCACGGTTCTACCTCGCGGCGGCCATCTGCGTTGGAGCCGTCGGCCTGCTGATGTCCAGCCACGGACTGCACGTCCCCGGCGTGGGCGACCTCCTCATGCTCGCGGCCGCTGTCGTCCGAGCCTGCCATGTCGCACTGGTCGGTCGCCTTGCCACCGACCTCAGGCCGTTGCAACTGACGACAGTCCAGACCCTCGTCGGCACCGCACTCTTCGCGGTGCCCGCCGTACGTCACCTGCCCGCGATCCCTGCCATGGGCTGGCTCCAGATGGCCTATCTCGCCTTGTTCTGCAGCGTTTTCGCGTTCCTCGTGCAGACCTGGGCGGTCCAGCGCACGTCAGCCAGTCGAGCCAGCCTTCTGCTCGGCACCGAGCCGATCTGGGCGGTAGCCATCGGAATCGGACTCGGCTCCGAGCAGCTGACGATCACGGCCGCGCTCGGCGCCGTACTCCTCCTGGCCGGCACCACCTGGGGCCAGGCAATCGAACGCAATGCACGGCTAGGAGCGGGTCCACTTCTGGTCGTCGGATCCGTTGCAGGGGGCAACGATGACCGCAGCGCCGTTGCCGGTTCCGTTGGCCGTGAGGCAGCCAGCAGCTGAGCTGACCGTCTGGTCGGCGTTCAGTTGCCAGGCCTGGTCCGCGGCGCCGGTGCAGTTCTCGATGGTGGCTGCGGAGGAGCCGGCGGTGAGGCACTTGTCGGCGTACACAGTCAGCTGACCGCTGGCAGTCTGGTTCCAGGACTGGTTGCCACCGTTGTTGCAGTCCCACAGGTCGAGCGCCGTACCCGGGCTGGTCGAGAAGCCCGGTACGTCGACGCACCGGCCACTCGCGACACCCCGAAGGGGCTCACCCGGCGGGGCGGGCGGCAGGGTGTTCGTCGGCTCCTTCTTCAGCAGACCCCAACCCCACCACAGCTGGTCCCGGCCGCTCTGGCTGTTGACCTGGAGATCGCTCGGACCGACCTGCGTGGTCATCGAGTACGAGTCGCCGGTGCGCAGGCCGGGCCAGTAGACGATGCCCATCTTCTGCTCGTGGGCGACCTGCGTCAGCGCGCCGAGGTACGCCGTGTAGACGTTGCCCTCGTGGTTGCCGTAGTTCAGGCCGATCGTCATCGGCGAGCCGGCCTCGTCGATGATCGTGCGCCAGCCGTACGAACCGATCCGCGGCCGGAGGTTCGCCAGCCAGGCGGCCTCGGTGGTGTCCGACGCCCAGAAGCCGTAGAAGTGCAACGACAGCAGCGTGCCCTTCAGCTCAGGCGCGGCGCCGACCCCCGTCACGTTGTCGTTGTAGCCGGTGCCCGAGATGACGATCCGTCCGCGCGGTACGTCGCTGTGCCGGGCGATCCACGCCGACGTCAGCGAGACCCACTCGGTCAGCGAATACCCGAACGGCTCGTTCATCGGCTCGAAGTACACGTGCGGGTTGCGGCTGTACGCCTTCACGACGGTGTCCCACATCGCGGCGTACTTCGTGGGGTCGTCGACCCGACCGTCCTTGGCGTTGTCGGCCTCCCAGTAGCTCAGGATGACCTTGTAGCCGTTCGCGACCGACGCGTCGATCGCGGCGCGGTACGAGTTCCACCACGGGGTGCCCACGCTCGAGGGATTGATCGGCAGGCGGATCGTATTCGCTTTGAGCTCCTTGCGGAACTCGCCGACGATCCCGGTCGCCTTGCGGTACGTCGTGCGGTAGTCGTCTGCCGTACTCAGGCCGGACGGGACTACCTCGTCGTGGGCGTAGTTGTCGCGCGGATCGGCCCAGTTCACGCCGCGGAAATCGTCGGTCCGCGGCGGACCGGCCTGAGCCGGCAGAGCCAGCCCAGAAGCCAGCCCGGAGGCCAGCGTGACAAGGGACAACAGGACGGTGGCGATACTGCGAGCGGTTGACCTCACCCGGTGATGTTTACGTGAACATAGCCATCCGTCAAGGGGTCAGCACGAGTTCCAGGCGCAGCCATTTCGCCAGGTCGCGGATCTCACGGTGCACGGCCGCGGTCAGCGTCTTCGAGAACGGCTCGTCCTCGTGGATCGCGTCGACCCGGAAGATCCCGGCCTTGCGGTCGGACATCGCGTCGACCTTCCCGACCAGGCGGTCGTTATGCAGGATCGGCAGCGCGAAGTATCCCCATCTGCGTTTCGCGACCGGTTTGTACATCTCCAGCTGGTAGTCGAAGTCGAAGATCTCGCCGAGCCGCTTCCGGTCGTACACCAGCCGGTCCAGCGGCGAGATGATTGCCGTCCGCCCGGTGAACGGCTGACCGAGCAGCGCTAGCCACTCTGCATCGATCCGCCACTCGCCGCGGACGCCGTCGACCACGGCCCGCTCCCCCGCCTCGCCGGCGTCGAGCGGCTCGCCCGGGCAGGCGGGTCCCTTGGCTCGCAGGATCCCCATCGAACGCAGCCGCTGCTCGTCGCGGATCCGGGCCGCCTTCTCCAGCGGAACCACCGGGTCGTCGGGGTAGATCCGGGACGCCAGGTCCCACAGCCGGTCGCGTCCGTCACGGCCAGCGATCGCCACCTCACCACGCTGGATCATGAACTCGAGCAGCTGCGACACGTTGCGGTTGTTGGTCCAGCCGCTCGACTTCCACGGCCGCACGCAGGTGTCCGGCAGCTCGCGCATCACCAGCGGACCGTCCTGGCGGAGCCGCTCGAGGATGTCGAGCCGGCAGCCCTCGTTCGACTTCACCCAGTCGCCGCGGTACTGCTGCCAGTCGAGCGGCTCGCCGTCCGACGGCCACGCCTCCATCTGGGCCCGGAACAACGCCAGCGTCTCCGGCATCCGCACGAACCCGCGCAACTCGAGCAACTGCTGCGTCGCCAGCGCATCCGCGAGCTCGGCAGCGTCGTACGACGAACCGAGCCGGCTCCACGCGACCAGGTCCGCGTTCGGCGCGACGTATGCCGTTTGGTCGAGCTGGATCACGTTCAGCCCGCGCACGATGTCGAAGAGATCGTCCGGCCGCTCACCCGTCAGCAGCTGTGCCCGCACCGCCAGCCGCCTGGCATCTCGTTTCGACAACTGATGAAGAACGGTCACGAAGAGAGACTAAGCGACGGATCGGACAGTATTGTGGGACGAAGGCCGAGCTAGGTGGGGACCTTCGGCTCGGGGGCAGGGGGATAGATCGTGGCGCTACGTGGTTGGACAGTTATGTCCGGTGTAGTTCTGCTGGCAGTCGCCGGTTGTACGAGCGCCGAGGGCTCGAGTGGGTCGAGCCCGGTGACCGAAACCCCCTCGATCGTTCTTCCCCGGACCACGGGTCCGGTCAAGCCCACGTCCGATTGCGCGCATTCCACCGAGCAACTCCCGCCGGAGGCCCAGGCGGACGGCGTCGCGCTCGCCGCGACCACCGATCCGACCCGCACGTCGTTACTGCTCAAGAACATCGGCGGGATGACGGCCATCATCATGCCGGACGCGGGCTTCACCAGCCGACTGATCGCCGCGCCGGCCGGGAACCCGACCGACCTGGCATCCCGGGCCGCACTGATCGCCGTCAACAACAGCGGCGGTCTCGCCGGGGTCCTGGACATCCCCGTGTTCATGCCCAAGAACCAGGTCATCGTCGTGCCGCCGCAGTGGGGGGTCTGCGTGCTCAGCGACAGCCTCAAGGAGTTCGCCTCGGCGCGGTACCTGCAGGACAAGTCGACCACCGCGCAGTACTTCCTGTCGAAGGCACTCGCGGACCAGGTGCTCGGCAAGAACAGCATCGCCAGGACGCAGCCGACACTGATCAGGTGCGCGAAGAGCACCGCGGACATCGTCAAGGGCAAGCCGACGCTGTCGGACATCGAGCAGTACGTCGAGATCCTTGCGCCCGGTTCACCGTGCCGGAACAGCTACCAGGCCCTGTTGCACAGCGACCGGGATGCGGCCGATCAGATGGCGACCGCAGTGCTCAGCGAACTCCAGGCAACCCCCAGGCTGAAGCCCAACAGCGACCTCCTCATCACCACCGCCCGAAGCTGACCGCAGCTGGACCCAGGGTCGGGTCCGGGTCCGATCAGGGAGAACTCCACTGCCGCTTGCCCCGCCGCGGCCGGAGACTGGAGTCCTACCGTTCGACCCTCGGAGGTCTTCAGCCATGATCGGCTTCATCATCGCCGGACTCGTCATCGGAGCGTTGGCCCGGCTCTTCACGCCCGGCAAGCAGAAGCTCGGCCTGCTCGCCACGTTGCTGCTCGGCCTGGCCGGCTCGGTGATCGGCGGCACGATCGCCGCGATCCTCGGCACCGGCAGCATCTTCGAGCTGAACGTGTTCGGCTTCATCATCGCGGTGATCTCGTCGGTGCTGCTGGTCGGCACGGCCGAGTCGCTGTCCGCCCGCCGCAAGAACTCATCCATCACCCGCTAAGCAGCACCGAGCTAGCCGACCTGACTGAGCTAGCCCGACCTGACCGAGCTAGCCGACCGAACCGAGCTAGCCGACCTGAGCGAGCGAGCCGTCCTAGCCGCCCTCGTTGATTGCCATCGCCGGGCGCGGCTCGCGGCCCGGCGGTTGGGGCGGCCGGGGCAGCAACGGGCGCCGCTTCTCCAGCGTGCGGACGACCGGCTTGTCGGCCCGGACCGTGATCTCCTCGCCGGCGTGCCGGAGGGTGATCTCGGCGTCCGGGCCGTTGTGCACGGTGTACTTCACCGCCACCGGATCGATCTCCACCTTCAACCGGACCCCGCGCCAGCGGATCGAGAAGCTCAGCCCGCCCAGCCCGATCGGCAGCGCCGGATCGAACGACAGGTAGCCGTCGCGGTCCCGCAACCCGCCGAAGCCGCAGACCAGCGCACTCCAGGCACCGCCGAGCGACGCCATGTGCAGACCGTCGCCGGTGTTGTGGTGGAGGTTGCGCATGTCGATCAGCGCGGCCTCGTACGCATAGTCGTACGCGAGGTCCAGATGCCCGACCTCGGCCGCCATCACCGCCTGCACGCACGCGGACAATGACGAGTCCCGCACCGTCAGCCGCTCGTAGTAGTCGAAGTTCCGCGCCTTCTCCTCGTCGGTGAACGCGTCACCGCACCAGAAGGTCGCCAGGATCAGGTCGGCCTGCTTGACCACCTGCGTGCGATACAGCTGGAAGTACGGCGCGTGCAGCAGCAGCGGATACTTGTCCTTGTAGGCGTCGAAGTCCCACACGGCATACCCGGTGAAGCCCTCGGACTGCGGGTGTACGCCGAGATCCTTGTCGTACGGCACATACACGGCAGCGGCCGCGTCACGCCACGCAGCCTCCTCCTCGGCGTCGATGCCGAGCTCGCGGGCCTTCGCCGGCAGCTTGACCGAGACCTCCGCCGCGAACCGCAGATTGCGCGCCGCCATCAGGTTCGTGAAAACGTTGTCGTCGGCAACGGCGCTGTACTCGTCCGGGCCGGTCACGCCGGGCAGGTGCCAACGCCCGTCGCGGTCGTGGTGTCCGAGCGACATCCACAGCCGAGCCGTCTCCGCAAGCAACTCCAGCCCGACCTCTTCGAGGAAGCCGTCGTCGGCGGTGGCGGTGTGGTAGCGCATGACCGCTTCGGCGATGTCAGCGTTGAGGTGGAACGCCGCCGTACCAGCGGGCCAGTAGCCGGAGCACTCCTGGCCGCGGATCGTCCGCCACGGGAACGCAGCGCCCTTGAAGCCCAGCACCTCCGCCCGCTCCTTGGCTAGCTCGAGGATCGAATGTCGCCAGCGCAACGCGTCGGCGGCCGCGTCGGGCATGGTGTAGGTCAGCACCGGCAGCACGAAGCCCTCGGTGTCCCAGAACGTGTGCCCGTCGTATCCCGCGCCGGTCAGCCCCTTGGACGGGATCGCGCGACGCTCGGCGCGCGCACCGGCCTGCAGCACGTGGAAGAGCGCGAACCGCACCGCCTGCTGCAACTCCGGATGCCCTTGCACCTCGACGTCGGCGCCGTCCCAGAAGTCGTCGAGGAAGTCGACCTGCTGCTTGGTCAAACCATCCCAGCCGGAGAACTGCGCACTCGCGATGGCTGCTGCGACCTGGTCCCGGATCGCTGTCTCCGAACGCAGACTGGACCAGCCGTACGCCAGGTACTTCACGACGCGCAGGCTCTCGCCCGGCTGCAGATGCGCGATCACCGTGGTCCGCGCCCAGTCCTCCCGCACATCCTGGTCCATCGCGTACCGGACGGTGGTATCCACCTCGTGCGACATCGCAGCCGCCATCAACTGCTGGCTGCGCGTGGTCCGGTGGATCAGTACGACGCCGTGCTCGCCGCCGTCGTGGCTGACCGGCTTCAGCGGATTGTCGAGCACTGCGGCGACACGGGGGTCGTCGGACAGCTTCGGCTGCGCCTCGTTGGCGACCAACTCGGACTGGATCACGAACCGGGCCGGCTGGTCGATTGGCTCGACGACGTACTCGATCGCGGCGACCGCGCGCTGCGTCAGCGACACCAGCCGGCGGCTGCGGACCTTGATCCGCTTGCCGCCCGGTGAGGTCCAGTCGACGTCGCGTTCGAGGATGCCGGTGCGGAAGTCGAGCGAGCGTTCGTGCTTGGTCAGGTACCCGTAGCGGATGTCGAACGGCGAGTCGTCGACCATCAGCCGGATCAGCTTGCCGTTGGTCACGTCGACGAGCGTCTGCCCGGACTCCGGGTAGCCGTAGCCGGCTTCGGCATACGGCAGGGGGCGCTGCTCGTAGAAGGAGTTCAGGTACGTGCCCGGGATCGCGTACGGCTCGCCTTCGTCGAGGTTGCCGCGCAGGCCGATATGGCCGTTCGACTGGGCGAACAGCGACTCCGACTGTGCCAGCTTGTCCAGCGCGAGCCGGGTCTCCCGCAGGCGCCAGGGCTCGATGGGGTGATGGCCTCGGTCGATCATTCGCCCGCCACCTCTCCTGACACGTCGGCTGCCAGCAGGTCTGCCAGGTCGCGGACCACGACGTCGGCGCCGTGCGCCTTGAGGTCGGCGGCCTGACCGACGCGGTCCACTCCGACCACGTAGCCGAAGTGGCCCGAGCGGCCAGCCGCCACTCCGGCCAGCGCGTCCTCGAACACGGCCGCCTCGGACGGGTCGACGCCGAAGCCCTTGGCCGCGGCGAGGAACGTGTCCGGCGCCGGCTTGCCCTTCAGGCCTTCGGTCCGGATCGTCACGCCGTCGACGATCTGCTCGACATACTTGGCGAGTCCGGTGACGTCCAGCACCTCGCGGGTGTTCGCGCTCGACGACACCACCGCGCGGCGGAGTCCCGCCTGCTCGGCGGCCTCGAGGTACCGCCGGGAGCCTTCGAACACGTGCACGCCCTCGGTCCGGATCCGGCGCTGGACGGCCTCGTTCTTCCGGTTGCCGAGTCCGTTCACCGTCATGGCGTCCGGCGGATCGTCGGTGGCGCCGTCGGGCAGCGTGATCCCGCGCGCGGTCAGGAAGTCCCGCACCCCGTTCGCGCGCGGCTTGCCGTCGACATACGCGTCGTACTCCGCCCGCGCGTCGAACGGCTGGAACGGTATCCCGTGCTGCGCCGAATAATCACGGAGGAACAGGTCGAACATCTCTTTCCACGCGGCGGCGTGGACGGCAGCGGTGTCGGTCAGCACACCATCCAGGTCGAACAGACAGGCCCGGATCCCCGCAGGTAGTCCCAGCATGGTCACCACACTAGGGGGTCAACCGGTCCGGCAAGCCAAAGGCTGGGAAACGGGAGTAGCCGAAGGTGGTGATCTCGACGATCTTGTGGTCGCTCACCCACAGCACGTCGAGCTTGAACGCCCGCCACACCGTGTCCCCCGGACGCATCAGGTACGACGCTGCCGCGGGCAACCGGTTTGCCGAGGTCGGCACCAACTTCCACTCGCCGTCGCGCTTCGGCCCCATGCCCCGCTCGAACAACGGCAGGCACGCGGCCAGGCCGTCGAACGTCAACTGGTCAGGCGGCATCGAGATCCGCAGGTCCTCGGCCGCGATCGCAATCGCCGCCGCTGCGTCACACCGCTGGTGTGCGTCGATGAAGCGATCCAGCACCTCGCGCTCCTCGGCCGTCGGGCGTGGCGCACTCCAGTCGGACCGTCGGGCCGGCAGGCGCTGCTGCATCGTCACGCGGGCGCGCTGAAGCGCACTGTTGGCCGCCGCCACGCTGGTCTCCAACAGGCCGGCAGTCTCCGACGCGGACCAACCGAGAACGTCACGCGCGATCAGTGCGGCACGCTGACGAGCAGGCAACGCCTGGAGCGCGATCAGGAAGGTCAGCTCGATCGTCTCCCGGTCCACCGCGACCGCGTCGGGCTGGTCGGCCGGCGGAGCGATCTCGTCGAGCAAGCGGTCCGGATACGGCTGGAGCCAGACCATGTCGCCGGGCGACGTACTGCGCCGGGTCTGTCGTCGGGTGACGTCCAGGCACACGTTGGTCGCGATCTTGTACAGCCACGCGCGGAAGTACGTGCGCCCGTCGTACTGATCCCGGCTGCGCCACGCCCGCAGCAGCGTCTCCTGCACGGCATCCTCGGCATCGTCGTACGACGCGAGCATGCGATAGCAGTGCACGTGGAGCTCGCGCCGGTGCCGCCCCGCGAGGTCGGCGAACGCGGCCTCGTCGCCCGCGAACGCCGCCTCTTCCAGCGTGGTCATGAGGTGTGTCCGACCTCCTGGACGGTCCAGTTGTTGCCGTCCGGGTCGTCGAAGGACAGGAAGCTGCCGTAGTCGGAGCGCTCGGGGTGCACACCGTCCTGTTTGCCCTGGGCGCCGAAGTGGAACGGCTCGCTGATCTCCACGCCACGCTCGACCAGCTCGGCCCGGGCCGCCTCGATGTCCTTCACCACCAGGTGGGTGCCCTGATAGCTGCCCGGCTTCGCCGAGGTCACCCCGGTCCCGATCGTGATCGAGCACGCCGACCCCGGCGGGGTCAGCTGCACGACCCGGAACGAGTCGCCGGCCCGGTGGTCGACGTCCTCGGCGAAGCCGAGCTGGTCGGTATAGAACTTCTTGGCCCGGTCAACGTCCGACACCGGGACGATCACGAGCTCGAGTTTCCAGTCCATCTGCGGCCTCCCGCGGTCACGGTCGGTCCAGTCTGACCGACATCAATGACCGTGTAACGACGGCCGCCGCGGAAACTCATCGGTCCATCGATCAGCTGACGGCAGATGCCTCGAAGATCTGCGCGAACCAGTCGAGCTGGGCCAGCTGCTGGTACGTCTGGCCGCCCTCGTGGTTGTTGTACTGGTAGACCTCGATGTCCTTCTGCTCGCTCCCGGTGGCGCCGTAGTGGTTGTACGCCGCGAACACCGTCGACGGCGGGCAGGTCGCGTCCATCAGCGCGACCGAGAACAGCGTGGGCGCCGTGGCCAGCCGGCCGAGGTTGACGCCGTCGAAGTAGCTCAGCGTCCGCAGTGCTGCGTCGACGTCCTGCCGGAACCCCTTCAGGTACCGGGTGATCTCGCCGTACGGGTCCTTGTCGGTGATCTGCAGCGCCCGCTCGAAGTGACACAGGAACGGTACGTCGGGTGCGCAGCCGAGCAGCTCGATCCCGGCGATCGGTGCGAGACCGGCCGCGGCGATCGAGATGCCACCGCCCTGGCTGCCGCCGGTGACGATCAGCTTGGCCGGGTCGACCAGCGGCGACGTCTTCACGGCGTCGAGCGCACGGACCGCGTCGATGAACACACGACGGTAGTAGTAGGTCTCGGGGTCGGTGATGCCCGCGGTCATGAAGCCCGGCGTGTGGTTGAGACCGGCGTACGGCGTGTCGTCCGGCGTCGCGTCGAAGCCGCCGGCGCCGTAGCTCTGGCCGCGGGTGTCCATCACGAAGTGGGCATAGCCCGCCTGCGCCCACAGCGTGGTCGCGTGCGGGAAGCCCCGTCCGCCGGAGTACCCGTGGTACTGCACGACGGTCGGCAGCGGGCCGGTGGCGCCTGCCGGTACGTGCAGCCAGCCCTTGACCGGCGTACCGCCGAAGCCGGCGTACGTGACGTCGTAGGTGTCGATCAGCGCGAGCTTGTTGTCGATCAGCGTGAACGAGGCGGACAGGTCGTCGGTGCGCGCCTTCTCGATGGAACGGCGCCAGAAATCAACCAGGTCGGCGGGTGCGGCCACGTCGGGCCGGTACTCGCGGAGCTTGTCGAGGGAAAGGTCGAACATGGCCATGAGCGAAAACCTACGCCCACCGGAGCCTTCTCGGTAAACGATCTCCGATAGCGGACAGGGTCATGAAGTATTGACGGAGTATTCCACTTGTGGTGTCCTCTCGGGTATTCCACTTGTGTCATACCGGTCGGAGGCGGTCATGAAGCTCGAGCACATCCTTCTCGGCGTGTTGCTGATGCGCCCCAGCACCGGGTACGACCTGAAGCGCTACATGGACGCCCGCGGGACGTTCCTGCGGCCCAACACCCAGATGAGCCAGGTGTACCGCTGCCTGTCGTCGATGGAGGAGCGCGGCTGGGTCTGGCACACGGTCGAGCCCCGGCCGGGCGCCCAGGACGCCAAGACCTACCGGGTCACCGACGAAGGGATCACGGTGTTCATGGACTGGCTCACCGCACCGTACTCCCCGACCACGATCTATACCCGGGATCCCGGGTTCTACGGGCGGCTCGCGTTCTGCGGGTTCCTCCAGCCCGACCAGGTGATCGAGCTGCTCGATCGGGAGATCCTCGCCCGGCAGCTGCAGATCAAGCGTTACCGCGACCGGGACCGCACCGTTCCCGAAGAGTCGGAGCTGCCGTTCGACGCGGAGCTCCAGGCCTACGTCGAGGAGCGGTCGCACGAGCTCGGTTCGCAGCTCATGGACCAGCACGTCGCCTGGTGCATCGACCTCCGCGAAGAGCTGCAGAGCCGCAACTCCCAGCGCCGCATCCGCGCGGTCGACTGACCGCAGGACTCACGTGTAGTTGCCCTTTCAGGAGCACAGCTATGCCCACTTCCAGACCGAACGTCCTCTGGATCAGCACGCACGACATCAATCCGCATCTCGGCTGCTACACCGGGATCTGGCCGGGCGCCGAGCAGGCTTGTACGCCGCGGCTCGACCAGTTGGCCGCCGACGGTCTCCGGTTCGACCGCGCGTTCTCGGCGGCTCCGGTCTGCGGTCCCTCGCGCAGCGCGATCATCACCGGCTGCTTCCCGCCCGCGATCGGCACCATGCACATGCGGACCCGCGCCACTCCCCCGCCGTCGGTCCACCTGCTGCCCGAGTACTTCCGCGCCGCGGGCTATTGGACCGGCAACACGGCCTTCACCGATTTCCAGGTCGACATCCCCGAGCCCATGTACGACGAGCTCGGCGATCACGCGCACTGGCGGCTGCGGGACGACCCGGACCAGCCGTTCTTCATGGCCTTCCACAGCCTGATCACGCACGAGTCGCAGATCCATCTTGACGACGACGAGTTCGCCCGAAAGACGCCTGATGCGCAGCGGGTCGAGAAGGCCGACGTACCGCCGTACCACCCGGACACCGAGGTGTACCGGACGTCGTGGCGGCGGTATCTCGAACTGATCAGCCAGATGGATCACTGGGCCGGCGGGATTCTCGACCAGCTCGAGGAGGACGGGCTCGCGGACAACACGATCGTGGTGTTCTGGAGCGACCACGGGCTGGGGATGCCGCGCGGCAAGCGGTGGGCGACAGAGCTCGGGTTCCGCGAGCCGCTGATCATCCGGTGGCCGGGGAAGATCGCCGCGGGGTCGACGTACGCCGAACCGGTCGCGCTGATGGATCTCGCGCCGACGATGCTCTCCCTGTGCGGCCTCGAGGTTCCCGGCCACATGCACGGCGAGGTCCTGTTCGAACGGCGCAGCGAGTACGTCGTCAGCGCCCGGGACCGGATGGGCGAAGCCGAAGACACGTCCCGCTCGATCCGCGACCGACGGTTCCGCTACACCCGGCACCTGCATCCGGATCGCTCGCCGATGGGACACACGGAGTACCCGGACAATCTGTGGACCTGGAAAGAATTGCGCCGGCTCTTCGCCCAGGAAGCCCAGCAGCAGCTGGCATTCGGCGAACCGCCGTCGATCCTCACCGACCTGCAACGCTCGATCGTTGCCGCCAGCAAGCGTGCACCCGAGGAGCTGTACGACGTCGAGGCCGATCCGCACGAGGAGTACAACCTCGCCGGGCTGCCGGAGTACGCCGATGTACAGCAACGCCTCTCCGACGCGCTGGACGACTGGCTGGCGAAGACCGGCGACCTCGGGCAACGACCTGAACAGGACCTGCTCGCCGAGTGGCGTCCCGACGGGGAACGCCCGCGCACCGCCGAGCCGGACATCCGGAACCGTGACGGCCTGGTGGCGATCACGTGTCCGACGGACGGCTCCCTCATCGGCTGGACGACTGACCCTCCGACGGCGGAGCGCCGTCGCTGGCAGCTCTACACCGCCCCGTTCACCCCATCCGCACCCATCTGGGTCAAGACCTGGCGGCTCGGCTTCCAGCCCAGCGCAGACATCCCGGTCGCACCACCCGCACGCTAAGGAGCCGATCATGCTCATCCGCCGCTGCAGCGCCCTGCTGGCCGCTGCCGCCCTCGTCGTCGGTGTCGGCGCCTGCTCGGGCGCGGGCGCCAGCTCATCCGCATCCAAGACGCTGACCATGGCAGCAGTCCTCGACAACAACTCCTTCGACCCCACACAGCTGAACATCGGCAACCAGATGCAGTACTGGTCGCCGGTCTTCGACACCCTGCTGACCCGCGACAAGGACAACAAGCTGCAGCCGTGGCTCGCGACGTCGTGGAAGTACGACGCCACGCGCACGACGCTGAACCTCAAGCTCAAGAGCGGCGTGAAGTTCAGCGACGGTACGCCGTTCGACGCGACCGTGGTGAAGGACAACCTGACCAATCTGGCCGCGGGAACCGGTCAGAACTCGTACATGAGCCGGTCGATCGCGACGTACCAGATCGTCAGCCCGACCGAGCTGAACCTGAAGCTGAAGTCGCCCGATCCCGGGCTGATCGACTACCTGGCGAGCGTCGGCGGCGTGATGGCCAGCCCGAAATCGCTGAAGGCCAAGGACGTCGCGACCACGCCGGTCGGCAGCGGACCGTACGAGCTGGACAAGACCGGGACCGTTGCCGGTAGCACCTACACGTACACGCGGAACCCGGGATACTGGAACACCGCCGCCTTCCCGTACGACAAGATCGTGATCAAGCCGATGACGGACCTGACCGCCCGGTTGAACGCGATCAAGTCCGGCCAGGTGAACGGGGCGCTCACCGACACCAACTCGCTCGCCGACGCCCAGCGCAGCGGACTCACCGCCAACACCACACCGGTGAACTGGAACGGCCTGTTGCTGATGGACCGCGACGGCAAGCTCGTCCCGGCGCTGAAGGATCTCCGCGTCCGTAAGGCGATCAACTACGCCTTCGACCGTGAGGCGATCCTGAAGAACGTCTCGCACGGGCAGGGCGCGCTGACTACGCAGATCTTCAACGCTGCGGGTGACGGGTACGACAAGGCGCTCGACAGCACATACAACTACGACCCGGCGAAGGCCAAGCAGCTGCTCGCCGAAGCGGGCTACGGCAGCGGGTTCTCGATCACGATGCCGGAGTCGCCTGGATTCGCACAGTACAACGCGATCATCGAGCAGCAGTTGGGTGCCATCGGCATCAAGGTCAAGTGGGTGAAGGTTCCGGCCAACGCGGTCATCACGGAGATCCTGTCCGGCAAGTATCCGGTCGCGTTCATGACCCTGGGCAGCCAGTCGGCGTGGCAGGACATCCAGAAGGCCGTCACCCGCAAGTCGCCGTGGAACCCGCTCAAGGCCGGCGACCCGCAGCTCGACAAGCTGCTGGCCACCGCCCAGAACGCGCCGGAAGCTCAGCTGCCGGCCGCGATGAAGGCAGTCAGCAAGTGGCTGGTCGACAACGCCTGGTTCGACCCGTGGTACCGCGAGAACAGCGTCTACCTGAGCGATGCGAAGACCGCCGTCGCCATGCAGGCCTACAACGTGGCGCCCGCCATCAGCTCGTTCGCCCCGAAGGAGTGACGGCATGTTTCGATTCATCGGACGCCGGCTGGTCGCATGCGTCGTACTGGTCGTGGTGATCGCCGGCATCACCTTCCTGCTCGCGTTCTCCGGCACGAGCAACGTCGCCCGCAACCTGCTCGGCGAGAACGCGACTCCGGACCAGCTGGCCGCCAAGAACGCTGAGCTCGGTCTGGACAAGCCTCTGCTCGCACAGCTCGGGACGTGGGCTTCGCACGCGCTGCACGGCGACCTGGGAATCTCCTGGTTCACCAACGAACCTGTAGCGCAGGCGATCGCCAACAGACTGCCAGTGACGTTGTCGATGGTCGTGCTGGCGGTGACGCTCACCGCTCTGATCAGTGTTGGGCTTGGTGTGGCCGCCGCCGTGCGTGGCGGCTGGCTGGACCGGGTTATCCAGGTGCTGAGCGTGGCCGGGTTCGCATTGCCGAACTTCTGGGTCGCACTGGTCCTCGTGGTGTTCTTCTCGGTCAGCCTCGGAGTGCTACCCGCGACCGGCTACGTGCGGCTCTCGGAGTCACCTGGCAGTTGGGCAGCAGCCCTCGTACTGCCGGTGGCGTCCCTGGTGATCGGGAGCACCGCGTCAGCCGCCCAACAGGTTCGTGGTGCAGTGATCGACGTACTGCATCAGGACTTCGTCCGCACCTTGCGAGCCCGTGGCATCAGTCCGCGGTCCGTACTGTTCCGGCACGCCCTGCGGAACGCCGCGAGTCCTGCGCTGACCGTGCTGTCACTGCAGTTCATCGCTCTGCTCGGTGGTGCGGTGGTGATCGAGAAGGTGTTCGCCATCCCAGGTCTCGGCACGCTGACGATCAACGCGGCGCTGCAGGGCGACGTACCGGTCCTGATGGGCGTGGTGGTCACGTTGGTCGTCCTGGTCGTCATCGTCAACCTGGTCATCGACGTCATCAGCGGCTGGGTCAACCCGAAGGTGCGTGTGCAATGACGGTCCGCAAGGTACTCCGCAACCCGCTGGCGATTGCTGCGCTGGTGGTCCTGCTGGTGATCGTGCTGGCAAGCATCTTCGCGCCACTGATCGCACCGCACAGTCCGACCGCGCTCCGGCTCGACAAGATCAACGCCGGTCCGGGTAGCGGCTACCTGCTCGGTGGTGACGGTGCCGGCCGCGACATCTTCAGTCGGCTGCTGCATGCCGGTCGCAACACCCTGACCGGCGCAGTGATCGCTCTAGCAGTTGCCCTGATGCTCGGAGTGATCTCCGGACTGCTCAGCGGGTACTACGGCGGCCTGCTCGACGGTGTGCTCGGCTGGGGCGCCAACCTGTTGATGGCGCTGCCGACGATGATCGTGCTGCTCGCACTGTTCCAGGCGCTCGGCTCGTCGATCTACCTGGCCATGGTCGCGTTCGGCGTGATGCTCTCCCCCGGATTCCATCGCCTCGTGCGCGGTCAGGTCATGGCGGTCAAGCACGAGTTGTACGTCGATGCCGCGCGCGTGTCCGGATTGAGCGATCCCCGGATCATCGGGCGTCACGTGCTGCTGGTCGTACGGGCTCCAATCGTCATCCAGGCGTCGGTCGTGGCCGGTATCGCCATCGTCGTACAGTCCGGGCTGGAGTTCCTCGGCCTGGGCGATCCGGGTACGCCGACGTGGGGCGGCATGCTGCAGGACGCGTTCACCAACATCTATACGTCACCGGTGGCCATCTGGTGGCCCGGTATGACGATCGCGCTGACCGTCGCGTCGCTGGTCCTGCTGGGCAATGCGATCCGCGACGTCATCCAGCGCACGGACCGGCCGCGCAAACCTCCGAAGGCGCCGAAGCTCGTGCCTGCGACCCCGGACACGAGCGAGCTGCCGCTGCTGCGCATCACGAATCTGTCGGTCGGCTACCCGACCAACGACGGCTATCGCGAGGTCGTACACGGCGTCGATCTCGACGTTCGGCACGGAGAGGTGATGGGGCTGGTCGGCGAGTCCGGGTCCGGCAAGACCCAGACCGCCTTCTCTGTACTCGGTCTGCTCTCACCCGGCGGCACGCTGCTCGGTCACAGCAGCATCGTCTTCGACGGCACCGAGCTGGCCCGGCTGTCCGAGTCGCAGCGACGAGCACCGCGGGGTAAGCGGATCGGCTACATCCCGCAGGAGCCGATGTCGAACCTCGACCCGTGCTTCCGAGTCGGCGAACAGCTTGTGGAACCGCTGCGCGTCGTATCCGGTCTGTCCAAGCAGGCCGCCGTGGCCGAGGCCCTGAGCCTGCTGGAGCGCGTCGGCATCCCGGATCCACGCCGTACCTTCGCCGCCTACCCGCATGAGATCTCCGGCGGTATGGCGCAGCGCGTGCTGATCGCCGGTGCGGTGTCCGGCAAACCTGACCTGCTGATCGCGGACGAGCCGACGACGGCGCTGGACGTGACGGTGCAGGCCGACGTACTCGATCTGCTGCGCGGTCTGCAGACGGAGTTCGGGATGGCGATGTTGCTGGTCACGCACAACTTCGGCGTGGTCGCTGACATCTGCGACCGGGTGGCCGTGATGCAGGACGGGCGGATCGTCGAGGTCAACGACGTACGGCCGTTGTTCGCGAGTCCACAGCACCCCTACACACAGACGCTGCTCGGCTCGACGCTCGAGGACAGCACCCCACGCACCCGACTCGAGGTGAACCATGCTTGAGGCCAAGAACGTCGTCGTCGAGTACGCCGGGCGCCGGCGCGCCAAGGCCTTCCGGGCACTGCACGACATCTCGTTCGACATCAAGCCGCACGAGACGCTCGGACTGGTCGGTGAGTCCGGTTCCGGCAAGACCACGATCGGACGGGCGGTCCTCGGCCTGGTGCCGGTCAGTTCCGGGTCGATCCGGTTCGACGGGCAGGAGCTGGTCGGGATGTCCCGCCGGGAGCGCCGCCGGCTGAGTGACGACATCCAGGTCGTGTTCCAGGACCCGTACAGCTCGCTCAACCCGTCCATGACCGTCGAGGACATCCTGGTCGAACCGCTGGTCGCACGTGGCTCGGTCGATCGCCGTACTGCGACCGAGCGGGTCCGCACGCTGCTCGACCAGGTCGGTCTGCCGCAGGACGCCGTACGCCGGTTGCCGCGCGAGTTCTCCGGCGGCCAGCGGCAACGCATCGCCATCGCCCGCGCTCTGGCGCTGAGGCCCAAGCTCATCGTCTGTGACGAACCCGTGTCCGCGCTGGACCTGTCCACCCAGGCGCGCGTGCTCGACCTGTTCATCTCTATCCAGGAGGAGACCGGAGTGGCCTACCTCTTCATCTCGCACGACCTCGCTGTCGTCCGGCACATCAGCCACCGTGTCGCGGTCCTGTACCGCGGTGACATCGTCGAGTACGGCGACGCCGGCGCCGTGACCGAGCAGCCCGAACACGCGTACACGAAACGCCTCCTGATGGCCGCACCGATCCCCGACCCGGACCGGCAAGCCGTGCGTCGGCAGGAACGGCGTGAGCTGCTGGCCAGTGAGGCGGTCGGATGAAGCGCGCCGTCATGGTCATGTACGACTCGCTCAACCGGCGGATGCTCCCGCCGTACGGCGCGGAGAACGTGCATGCACCGAACTTCAGCCGGCTGGCTGACCACACCGCTCTGTACGAGAACTGCTACGCCGGGAGCATGCCTTGCATGCCTGCACGCCGTGAGCTGCACACCGGGCGGTACAACTTCCTGCACCGGTCGTGGGGCCCGCTGGAACCGTTCGACGACTCGATGCCCGAGCTGTTGCGGCAGAGCGGAGTACACACGCATCTCGCGACCGATCACCAGCACTACTGGGAGGACGGCGGCGCGACGTACCACAACAGGTACTCGACGTACGAGTTCTTCCGCGGTCAGGAGGGTGATCGGTGGAAGGGGCAGGTCCGCGAGCCCGACGTACCGGAGACGTTGAACGGTGCGAACTTCCTGAGCCGGCAGGACTGGGTGAACCGGCAGTACATGCAGGACGAGTCGCAGCACAGCCAGACGTTGACGTTCGACGCCGGTGTCGAGTTCATCGAGACGAACCTTGCCGAGGACCAGTGGTTCGTGCAGATCGAGACGTTCGACCCGCACGAGCCGTTCTTCAGCTACGAGCAGTACCGGCGGTTGCTGGGGGTCGACACCGCGGCGCCGGTGTTCGACTGGCCGTCGTACCGGCGGGTGATCGAGACGCCGGAGGAGGTGGAGCGAGCACGCGGCGAGTACCTGTCGTTGCTGGCGATGTGTGACCGGTCGCTGGGCCGGGTGCTCGATCTCTTCGACCAGCACGGGTTGTGGGACGACACGATGCTGATCGTCTGCACCGACCACGGCTTCCTGCTCGGTGAACGCGGCTGGTGGGGCAAGAGCGTCCAGCCCTGGTTCGACGAGACGATCCACACCCCGCTGTTCGTCTGGGATCCTCGGGACCGTGCTGCCAGCGTACGGCGGGACGCCTTGGTGCAGACGATCGACATCGCGCCCACACTCCTGGACTACTTCACCGTCGACACTCCGCCCGACATGCAGGGCCTGCCACTGTCCGGTGGTCTTGAGCGAGAGGGTGCGCTGTTCGGCGCGCACGGCGGGCATGTCAACGTGACGGACGGCCGGTACGTCTACATGCGCGCCTGCGCCGATCCGTCGAACACACCGCTCCACGAGTACACCCTGATGCCCACCCACATGCGTGGGCGCTTCACTCCCGCGGAACTCCACAACGCCGAACTGGTCGACGGCTTCGCGTTCACCAAGGGCGTCCCAGTATTGCGAGTCCTGGGCCAACCGATGGGGAACCCCTGGTGGCATGGCTCGCTCCTGTTCGATCTGCAGACCGACCCGCAACAGCAGAACCCGCTCCGCGACGACGACCTGGAGTTGAGGTTGTGCAACCTGATGCTCGACCTCATGCATGCCAACGACGCCCCACCTGCGCAGTACGAACGTCTGGGACTACCGGCAGAGGGACCGGCGCTGACTGAGCATCTGCTGATCGGGCACCAGTGGGAGCAGGTGCAACAAGCGCTCCAGCCATCCGCACAGCGAGCCGATCTGAAGGAGGACTCACCGCTGCGAACGCTCACGGTGACCGAGCTCGTGGACAACCACCCCGACGTCCTCCCCGACCACATCCTCGCCGGGCTCGACGGGATGCGCCGCCTCAACCCGTCCGCTCCCCTGCTCGAGGTCTTCGCGGCACATCCGGGCGTGACCGGCCAGATGATGCTGGACATCGACGCGGCACTCTCCACCCGAAAGGTGCATTGATGGCACGCCCGAACATCGTCTTCGTCATGTCCGACGACCACGCCGCGCACGCGATCTCGGCGTACGGGAGCAAGGTCAACAGCACGCCGCACCTGGACCGGCTGGCCCAGGACGGGGTGCGGATGGACGCGACGTACTGCACGAACTCGATCTGCTCGCCGTCGCGGGCCTCGATCCTGACCGGCACCTACAGCCATGTGAACGGGGTGGCATCGATCTTCACCGAGATCGACTACCGGGTGCCGACGTTCACCGAGGTGATGAAGGACGCCGGCTACCAGACCGCGCTGTTCGGCAAGTGGCACCTCGGTGAGCGACCGGACTCCGCGCCGCGGCACTTCGACGCATGGCGCGTCTTCCCCGGACAGGGTGAGTACGTCGATCCGCTGATGCTGGGTCCGGACGGCGCCGAGACAGTGCCCGGGTACGCGACCGACATCGTCACCGACCAGAGCATCGACTGGATCCGGCAGCGGGATCCGGAGCGCCCGTTCCTGCTGCTGGTGCACCACAAGGCACCGCACCGGCCGTGGGTGCCGGACGAGAAGCACAAGCACCTCTACCCGGTCGGATCGATCCCGGAGCCGAGCACTCTGTTCGACGACCACAGCACCCGCAGCCAGGCCGTTCGCGGCGTACGCATGTCCGTTGCCGACGACCTGGGCGCGGACGAGCTCGGTGAGGACCTGCCGGACGAGCTGCGCGGTCCGGAGAACCGGGAGGCGCGGATGCGGTGGAAGTACCAGCGCTATCTGCGTGACTACCTGCAGTGCGTGCAGTCGATCGACGACAACGTTGGCCAGCTGCTCGACGTACTGGACGAGGAGGGGCTCAGCGAGAACACGGTTGTCGTCTACACGTCCGACCAGGGGTTCTTCCTCGGGGATCACGGGTGGTTCGACAAGCGGCTGATGTTCGACGAGTCGCTGCAGATGCCGATGATGATCCGCTGGCCGGCGGTGATCAAGGCCGGTGGCACCTGCGACGCGATGGTGACCAACGTGGACTTCGCGGCAACGTTCCTCGACATGGCCGGGCTGGAGATGCCCACCTCCCAGGGCCGGAGCTTCCTGCCGGTACTGCGCGGTGAGGAGGTCCCGGACTGGCCGGACGCGATCTACTACCGGTACTGGGAGCACGACGACCCGATCCACCATGCCCCGGCGCACTACGGCGTACGGACGAAGGAGTACAAGCTCATCCATTACTACGGCGCCGGTCTTGGCGTGCCGGGGTCGTCGGAGCGGCTGTTCGAGTCGGAGTGGGAGCTGTACGACCTGCAGAAAGACCCGGAGGAGTTGGTGAACGTCGCCGACGACCCGGCGTACGCCTCGGTCCGGGCGGAGCTGGCGAAGCAGCTTGCCGAGCTGCAGGCGCACTACGCGGACATGCCGTACGGCGGGCCGGACACACCGCGTCCAGAGTGGTCGTGGGCGGACGAGAAGTCGTTGCGCCAGGTCGCGGAGTACACCAAACGCCTCGGCCAGGAGGTCTGAAGGCCAGCCAGTGGCGGATGCGAGCTAGCCGGCTGCTGGTGTTCGGTAAGCGTCATGACACTTCAAGGCATGACAGTTCTGGTCGTCGGCCGGGGCGGCGGCATCGCCCGCGCGGTCACCCTGGCCGCACGGGACGCCGGCGCACAGGTCGTCGCCGCAGGCCGCAGCCAGCACAAGCTGAAGGCGGCGTACGACGGTGAGCCGGGCATCAACACCGAGTACGTCGACCTGACCGACGAGGCCTCGATCGCCGCGCTCGGCGAGCGGCTCGGGACCGTCGACCACATCGTCTCGACCGCGTCGGCCCGGGCCCGCGGGAAGATCGCGGACCTCGACCGGGACGCGGTCCGGGCGTCGTTCGACACGAAGGTGATCGGCCCGCTGATGCTCGCCAAGCACCTCGCGCCGCGGATCAACGAAGGCGGCTCGCTGACGATCTTCTCCGGTGTCGCGGCCGCGAAGATCGCCGTCGGCACGCTCGCGGTCGCGATCACCAACGGCGCGGCCGACGTACTCGCCCGCTCGCTCGCGCTGGAGCTGGCGCCGATCCGGGTGAACGCGATCTCCCCCGGCGTCATCGACACCGGAGCGTGGGACGGGCTCGGCGCGGGCAAGGACGACTACTTCCGCGACATCAGCGAGCGCAACCCGGCCCGGCGGATCGGTACGGCGGACGACGTCGCGCAGACCGTCCTGTTCGCGATGACCAGCACCTTCGTGACCGGTACGACGCTGCGCGTGGACGGCGGCGAACCGCTGACCTGACTAGGGCGCGGCGAGGCCGAAGCCCGGCTCCTCCGACAGGACGACGTACCCGTCTTCGAGCGTGTAGGCGCCGGGTCCCGGGACCCCTTCGACGATCGGGACGTTGCCGAGGCCGGCTGCGAGGTGAGCGGCGTACAGGGTCTTGAGCGGGACTCCCCAGGCGTGCGGTGAGGCTTCGGAGGCGAGTTGCGGCATCGTGCGACGCCAGGCGGTGAGGCCGTGGCCGATGACGTCCATGAGGGCTACGTCGATGAGGCCTTCGCGGGCCAGACGGAGGACGTGGTCCACGTCCGGGCCGTATTCGCCGTCGGCCACCTTGGGCCGGTTGGTCATGGTCTGTAGGCGTTCGCGGAGCGCCTGCAGGTCGGGTCGGCGTTCCTGGAACGGCTCCTCGATCCAGTACAGGTCGCAGTCCGCGACGCCGTCGAGGTACTCGAACAGGCCGTTGAGGTTGAACCCGTCGTTGCCGTCGACAAGAATCCCGGCGTCCGGGTACAGCTCGCGGGTCAGCCGGGTCACCTCGATGTCGCGCGCGAGGCCGGCCCGCGAATCCATCCAGCGGTGGCCGCGGCCGATCTTCAGCTTGAAGTCACGGAACCCGAACGCGTGGTCCTGCGCGAGGTTCGTCCGGATCGCCTCCAGCCCGTGGTCGAGGTCGTCGAAGTAGATGCCGCCGCTGTAGCAGCGCACCCGGGTCGAGCCGCGACCGCCGAGCATCGCATAGACAGGTACGTCGAGGACCCGGGCCGCGAGGTCGTGCAGCGGGTAGTCGAGGAACTCCGCCGCCGGATCGATCACGCCACGATCCGGGTCGATCAACTCGGCCAGGTTGCGACCGATCAGCGCGCGCGGGTCCGCGTCGTACAACGGCAGACCCCAGCCGACGGCGCCGCGATCGGTCTCCACGACGTACACCGTCTGCTTGCCCCCGCTCCCATGACTACCGAGAAACGAGTTCCGCCCGATCGTGCGCAGGTAGTCGTAGTGATGGTCGGCGGTCGTAACGGACCGGATGACATGGCTCGCGAGGGTCATCACTCAACGATAGAGGAGGTCTATTCAGAAGCTCTGAAGAGAAAGTGCAAGAGAGAAACGGAAAGACGAAGAGATAGAAGGGCAGTTGGGTGCACGGCTGGGTCCGGCGGTCCAGTGTCAGTCGGCAGGTGCTGTCCGGCCGACCAGGCTGTTGCCGGTGGAGCGTCTGAGGGGTTACCCCCGAGGTGGTCGGTTGCCCGCCTGCACGCCAGGGGTCAAGGGTCCATCCCTCGGGTTTGGCCCCTCAGATCTGCAACTCGACAGGAGGTGTGACGGTGTCGGGCTCGATCTCAGGCGTACGCGAGCAGCCGGGGCCGGCCGTCGGAGGCACACGTCCTGTCCAGATGCAGACCAACCAGCGCGATCACACAGACCTCGCAGATGCCCGACCGCCGCTGGTTCGCCGAGTCGTGGAGAAGAGCCCTAAGCCGGTACGCCGAGTCGTGGACAGTGGCTGCAAAATATCGCCAGAACCCACAACTCGACGAACCCGACACCGGATCCGGCTGGTGTCGGGGCAGGCTTGGTCTTCAAGCTCTTGCCAGAGAGCCACCGCGTTTGCGTGTAAGACGGGGCGGCACCCGCATCGAGCAGTGGTTGGATCGACCCGGGTCGATCCGCGGGCGGCCGGCTCATACCTGCCTCAGCACGAGTACGACTCCAAATCCCTCTTCGAGGGCTATTCAGAAGTCACCAGCCGAGTCGGCATAGCTCGAGGTGTGCGGTGGTTTTGATGACGGCGGTATTACTGCGTTTGAACGGAACGGTCGCGGATCTCTTCTTTTCTCTCTTCTTCTTTTTTCCTCACAGAGTTCAGCGATAGACGGCGAGGAACTTGCGGAAGGTTTCTGGGTTGCTGAGGACGTCGGTGTTGTCGGCGAGCTGGTCGATTGAGCCGATCAGCCCGCAGCGCGCTACCGCGTCGTCGGTCACGGTGGCCAGGCACGCGTGCACGAAGCGGCCGGCGTCGATCACCTGTGCGGGCCGGGTGAAGTACGGACGTGGTGCCGGGTCGATCTGCTCGGTGATGCCGAGCGCGTTGTGGCGGCGTGCGACCAGCTCGTACGCCGTGACGAGCGCCTGCTCGCGATCAGCGAAGCGCACGGCTGCTGTTGCGTCGGCGAGCGCTTGGGCCAGACCGTCGGCGTGCTCGAGGCGTGCGAACGCCGTACCCAGCCATTTCGTGTACGGCGCATAAGCCCGCGACTGCAGCAGCGCCAGGCGCATCACGTCACGCACCAGGCGAGCCGTGACGACCCGCGACCCGAGCTCGTCTCCCACCTCGTACGTGCGCTGGACGAACGCCTCCTCCTGCGCGATCCGCGACCACTGGCAGGCGAGCAGCCAACGCCAGATCTGGTCCGGGTACCAGGCGAGCGCATCACGTACTGCGGCCAACCGTCCGTCGTCGGCGTACACCTGACCAGCCACGACGCCTAGCAACTGCTGCTGCGGCGTGACCAACCAGTCGGCGATCCCGATGCCCTGCGATGCATCGAATCCGAGCTGTCCACGCAGCCAGTCGGCCAGCGTCGCGACCGTGACGTGGTGCACCGGCTCCTGAGTGTCCCAGCCGAAGCGGACCGCATGCCCGTCGTACTCGTTCGGCAGTCCGTCGTCGATGGCCTTCCGCACCCGCTCGACCTCACCCGCGTCCACGAGCACCACAACCCGCGGACCCCACCCGTGATCCGTCGAGCGCTCGGTGTCGTACCCGAGCACATCCGATCCCCAGCCCAGCAGCCCGGCCGCGTATCCGACCTCCCCGACCAGAGGTGCGATCACGTCCGCGTGAAACCCGACCCCGATGTCCGCCGCACTCCGGAAGCTCATGCCGCCTCCCCTCGACGCAGCACGGCCCACAAACCCCAGCCCGCATGAGCCATCACTGCAGACCAGTCCGATTGCGAGGCCTTCTCCAGCGCACCCAGCACGGTCTCGATCGGCACGTGATGCGGTGCGTCCTCACCGAGCGCGTTGGACCACACGACCACACCATCCGGGCTCAGCGTGCGCACAACCTCATCAGCAAACAGAGGTACGTCGGCCAGCACGACCGCCTGCGCTGATGAGTCGCCGGCTGGCAACTGCGACGCATCACCCAGCACGCGCCACGGAGCAGGTGAACGGCTCAGCATCGCCCAGGTCAGATCGAGGCTGACCACCTTCGGCCAGACGTCCTGGATGAGTGCTGAGAGCAGTCCGGTCCCGCAGCCGACCTCCAAGCACAGCCCGCCGGGCCACGGCCCGCCACGCTCCAGTGCGTCGGTCAGCGGGACGGAGCGGTAGCCGCCGCGGTCACCGTCCCAGACCGGAGCCAGCTCGGTGTAGCGGCGTACGACGTCCTCGGCCTGCTTGTGCGACCACGTTGTCGGGTCTTCGGCGAGCTCGCGTGAGGCTTGTTGACTGGCCGCTGCTTCCGGACGAACAGGCTTCCCGGGGTCCGGTGGTACGACCCGTGTCAGCTCCGTGATCTCACCCACTACGTCACCTTTCCAGTCTGAGGGCCCGTCTACAGTTACCCCGGTGAAGGCTTCGCATGTGGTGTGGGACTGGAACGGGACGCTACTCAATGACAATCACGCCGTACTAGCTGCGGTCAACGAGGTTTGTGCCGGCTTCGGTCGGCCGGAGCTCAGTTGGGGTGAGTGGCAGGCGGCGTACGCGCGGCCGATGCAGGTCTCGTACGAGCAGATCCTGCAGCGCACCCTCGACGAGGAGGAGTGGGCGCGGGTCGACAAGCTCTACCACGAGCGGTACGACGCGCTCCTGCACACGTGCGAGCTCGCCGGCGGCACCCTCGACGTACTGCGGCAGTGCACCGAGAGCGGGCGGACACAGTCGTTGCTGTCGATGTGGTTCCACGGGCGGTTGACTCCGACAGTCGAGCAGTACGGCCTCACGTCGTACTTCACCCGCATCGACGGGCTGGCCGGTGACGTCGGCGGTGGCTCGAAGGCCGACAGCCTCATCCGCCATCTCGAAGCGCAGCAGCTCGACCCGGCAACCGTCGTACTGATCGGCGATGTCGTGGACGACGGCCAGGCCGCCCAGGCAGCCGGCACCCAGTGCATCCTCGTCTCGACCGGCGCGATGACGCGCTCGGCGCTGGAGGCGACCGGCGCCCCGGTCACCGAGTCAATCACCGAGGCAATCCGTCACCTGGGCTGAATGAGCTGGTTTCTTCAGTGAAGAACGACCGGCTCCGTGGTGGTCAGTTCGATGATTGTGTACGAGCTTGGAGGCAGGTCGAGGGTGAGGTCGTCGGTCAGCTTGACCTCGTCGGTGCTGGGTGCGACGCGGTCCGGGTCGGGCCGGGTGTTTTGGGCTAGTGGGTCTTCGGTGTGTAGCTGGTGGAGGCGTACGACGTTGCTTGCGAGGCGGTGGCCCAGGTCGATGGAGAGGTGGGCGGGCTGGTTGCGGTCTCGGTTGATGATCGAGAGCCAGACGGTGGTGTCGCCGGGGTTGGTGGAGGCGCTGATGTCGAGGGACGGTAGCTTCGTCGGGGTGCGTTCCAGCGTCTCGCCGGGGACCGTGGGGCAGGTGGTGTCGCCGGCGAGGGAGAGCTTGCCGCTGTAGCGGCGTTGCATCCACAGTGGCCAATAGACGGTTTCGCGCACGACCTCGTCGTCGGTGACCACCAGCGCGCCGACAACGTTGATCGTCTGGGCGAAGTTCGCCAGAGTCACGCTGTCGGCCTGCCGCTGCATGACGTTCAGGAACGACGCGACGGCCAGCGCGTCGACGGTCCGGTAGCGGGTCTCGCCCGGACGCCACTTCGGACTCATCTCGAAGCGGGTCGCGTCGGCGCAGTTCCACTCGGTGAACGCGAGCTCCGGCTTCGGCGTACCCGGCTTCTCCCGGGCCACCAGCTCGACCAAGCCCTGGATCGCGACGATCGCGCCCTCGGTCCGATGAGGACCGCTGAGCACCCGCGCATAGTCGCCGCCGTCAGCGGTCGGATCGAACGGCCAGTAGGTGTGCAGCGTCAGGTAGTCGATGTGCTCCCAGGCCTCGCGAAGCAGAGCAAGGTTCCAGTCGACGGCCTGGGTCGGCTCGAAGCAGCCGATGGCAAGCACCTTGAGGTCCGGATCGAGCCGCCTGATCGCCTTGGCCCATTCGCGGCACCGTACGGCGTTCTCCTGCGGGCTGACCTGGCCGATCTCCCACGAGCCCCACTCCTCGTTCCCGATCTGCCAGTAGCGGACATCGAACGGCTCGTCGTACCCGTGGGATCGGCGCAGGTTCGCCCAGAGCGAGTCGCCGGTGCCGTTGCAGTACTCGATCCACGCGAGCGCCTCGCGCAACGAGCCCGTCCCGGTCGTCAGGTTGATCTGCGGTTCGGCCCCGATCCGCCGGCAGTACGCGACGAACTCCGCCGTACCGAAGCCGTTGCCGACGTCGTACCCGAAGTGCCAGTCGACGGTCCGTTCACGGTCCGGCCCGACCCCGCGTTCCCACTCGTACGACGTGCCCGTACAGCCGCCGGGCCATCGCACGACCGGCGCACCAAGCTCGGCGATCGCGTCGACCACGCTCCCGCGCAGACCGTCCTCGCCCGCGTCCGGGTGGTCCGGGTTGTGCAGCGCCTCGTCGGCCACCCAGCGGCGACGGGACAGGAACTGTCCGTAGATCTCCGGCCGGATCGTCCCGTTGACGGTCCCCCGCAGCTTGAACGTCGCTCGTGTACTCACTGACCAGAATCCCTTCGCCGACTTTTCTCTGACTTGAAGTTAAATAGCCAGGTACATGTGTGTCAATGGACCAGCGCCAGAACCGTGCTAGAACCGACGGCATGAAGGAGCTCCCGCGTTCTGCCCAGCTGAGCGACATCCGGCAGCAGAACTACTCGACGATCATGCGTGAGCTCATGCGCTCCGGCCCGACCGCCCGCACCGACCTGGCCTCGGCAATCGGGATGTCGACTGGCTCGGTCACCCGGCTGACCGCCGCACTCGTCCGGGCCGGGCTGGTCAAGGAAGCGGCCGAACCGACACAGCGCGGGACGGGCCGCCCGAAGGTACCGGTCGCGATCGACGAGTCGACGTACGGCGTTGTCGGCGTGCATTTCGGGCTGCACCGGGTCAACACCTGCCTCATCGATCTGCGCGGACAACTCGTTGCCGAGGTCCACGCGACCGAGCGCACCACCAGCTTCGACCGGCTGGTCCGCAGCGCGGCGCGTGCGGTGCGGAAGCTGATCGACGGGAGCGAGCTGACCGTCCTCGGCGTCGGCGCGAGCACCGGCGGCTGGGTGGACAGCTCGACCGGCCGGGTGCTGAGTCAGCCCATCCTCGACTGGAAGAACGCGCCGCTGGCCGCAGCGCTGAACAAGGCGATGGGCCTGCCGGTGCTGATCGACTCGCAGGTGCGGGCGCTCGCGCTGGCCGAGCATTGGTTCGGCGCTGCCACGGGGGTGGACAACTTCATCCACCTGTTCGTCGGCAACGTCATCGGCGCCGGGTTCGTCCTCAACGGCGTGCCGTACCGGGGGGCGCACGCGGCCGCGGGCGGGCTCGACCATCTGCCGATCGCCGACCGATCCGGCGAGGTTTGCACGTGTGGCAGCCGGCGCTGTTTCGCCATGATCGCGGGAGATCTCGAGGTTGCTCGCCGGGCGCGGGCGGCCGGCCTGATCGACGCCGATCAGGAGGTGTACGACGTCTTCGAGCTCGCTGTCAACGGCAACAGCAAGGCGCGTCGCCTGTTGCGGGAGCGTGCCGTCGTCGTCGGCGCCGCCGCGGCCACCTTGATCGAACTCCTCGATCCCGAGCTGGTGATTCTCGGCGGCGGGATCACCGCCCCGGTCGACGACGTCGCGACCATCCGCGACGCCGCCCAGGCGAAGCTCGCCGGCGACCTGGGTGTCGACGCCACCGCACGAATCCGCCCGAGCGCGTTCGGTCCCTATGCCCTGGGTATCGCCGCCGGAGCCATCATGCTCGACTCCGTCTACCGCTCCCCCGAGACGCTCGTCCCGGCCCTCACCGCGCACGCCGTTTAATACGTGAGCTCGATCAGGTTGGACGAGTGCGGCGGAAGCTCGGCCTCAACCTTCGGCCCCTTCCTGAGTGTCGTCGTGGTCGGCTGGACCGGCTGGGCCTGGTCGTTGTTGTACGCCGTGATGTCGTCGTCGGTCACCGTCGTCTGCCGCGCCGACCGCACCGCGGGACCGCCCGCCGGATCGACCGTGATCGGGACCGACCGGTCCAGACTCCGGTTCACGACGAGCAATTGAACACCGCTCGCCGTCCGGGTGGCGGCCGCCACGACGGCTGTGTAGTCCTGACCTGGCACCGTCGGGTTATCGATCGTCGTCACCTTCCGCGGCGCAGCTCCGATCATTGGCGCCGCCAACGTCATGGACATCGATCGTCCGGTGATCCCGAAGCCCGGTGGCGATCCGAGAATGTTGCCCCAGTCCCGCTTCCCCGGATCGGCGGCCGGTCCGCCGTTGAGGTTGGAGTTGATCGCGAGCCGTACGCCGTTCGTGAGCTGGCCGATCAGCATCGTCGTCTCGTAGACGTTGTGCATCTGCATCGCGGCGAAGTTGTTCGGCGTACTGACGCCGGTCGGGCCGTTCTGGCTGATCGTGCCGTACTCCGTGACCGCGAGCGTCGGACGCCGTCGCGGATCCGGGAAGTTCTTGGCGATGTGCTGACGCAACTCGGCCAGCTCCTGGGTCGGGGTGTCGCTGGCATTCATCAGCTGCTGGTAGAGCTCGGTCGAGTCGTAGGCGCCGTCCGCGTCACCGCCGGCCTGATCGGTGTAGGAGTGGATGCCGATGCAGTCGTACGGACGGTTGCCCATGGCATCGACGAACTCCGGCTTGCCCCAGCCCGAACAGACCGTGATCTTCGGATCGACCGCCTTCATCGCCTGCACGAAATCCAGTAACCCGTCCTGCCGACCAGTCGTGTACTCGATGCTGAGAGCCGCGCCCTTCGCCGGGATCGCGCCATGCGTGCCGTCTCCGAAGCTGACCGTCCCGTCGGTCGTTCCGACCTGGTAGACCTGATTGGTCGCGCCCGCAGTCGCCAGTGAGTTCACTCGCGTCCACTGCACGCCGTTCACCGTCAGCACCGGCTCCGCGAGCGGGGCGGACTCGGGTGTCGCATCGGACGGCAGCGCGATCGGGTTGTATCGCGTGCGGTACGTCTGGTCCGCAGCGCCCGTACTCGTCTTCCGGTTCACCAGATCGCAGCCGCTGAACAGGCCGTCGTCGTTCTGGTACGTCGCCGATGCCGCCGTCTGACGGCTCCAGCTGCCCTCGATGAACTGCTTCACCCGCAACTGAGGATCCTCGTCGCGCCAATACCGCTGCCCGTCGAGGAACGGTTCGTTGCCGTACTCCCACCTCGTGATGCTGTACGGCGCCGGGTGCCCGTTCGCGGCCCGTACTTCGGCCCAGTCGGTCCCGCCGTTCGGATTGGTCGCCGCTCCGTCGCTGGGTGAGTTCATGTACTCGACGTAGTCCGCAGCGTCCGATGCGGTCTGGTTGATCGACGGGACCATCACCATCGTCTTCGCGCCGATCTGCGCGGCCAGGGCCTCTTCCTCGTCCGGGCCGAACCCGTTCCGCGGTCCCGGCAGGTTGCCAAACCGCACGGCCGCGAACCCGCCGGACGTCTGGCATCCGCGCTGCGCAACCGGTCCGATCGCCTTCTTGAAGTCGAAGAAGTTCGCGACCGTGCCGCCCGGGTAGCGGATCAGCTTGAGCTTCGCGGCCGCGGCGGCGTCCGCGAACCCGGCCGCCGGACCGCGCGTCGCCGGGTCCCAGGCGCCGAGCTCGTCGTCGATCCACCGTGCGTTGGCACCGAAGATCTCCGGCTCGATCGTCGGCGCGGGTATCCCGTCGGCCATGATCAACGGCCCACGATCCACCCGGATCTCAACCCGCCCACCCGGCCGCGCATCAGCCGGCGCCTGCGTCAGCCCAGCCGCGACTAGTACGACGGCTGCCACCGCTACCCGTTTCCTCATCCTCATTGTCCTTTCAGGCCGGCTGGTTCGGCATCGAGGCACGGGCCGCGAGGACGTCGCCGTACGGGATCACGCCGACCGAATCGGCCCAGGTTTGCCAGCGTGTCGACAGGTCCTGCACGCGGTCGGGCTGAGCCGCTGCGAGGTCGTTGCTCTCGCTGCGGTCTGTTGCGAGGTCGTAGAGCTCCCACGGCCCGTCGTACTCGCGGACCAGCTTCCAGCGGCCCGACCGGACGGCCGCGTTGCCGATGTGCTCCCAGAACAGGTCGTGCTCGGTCGCGGGCCCGCCCCGGAGCAGGTCGAGCATGCTCACTCCCGGCAGGACAGGCATCGCCTCGCCGGCACGTTCTGCCAACGCGCGTACACCGGTTGCCTCGAGCAACGTTGGCGCGATGTCGGTGAGCTGGTTCGGAGCATCGATCACGGTGTCGCTCAGCTCGCCCGCAGGCCAGGACACGATCAGCGGGGTGGCGATTCCGCCTTCGTGCACCCAGCGCTTGTAGAGGCGGAACGGTGTGTTGGACAGGTTCGCCCACGCCTGCCCGTAGCTCGTATATGTGTCGGCAGTGCCCGGACGGATGTCGGGCGAGTTGCCCACTCGCATCGGCGTTCCGTCGGGAGCGCTCGGCGGAATGATCAGGTGATGCTTGCGGAACTGGTCCGCGCCCTCGGGGTCGCTGCGGAGCTCCTCGGCGCAGCCGCCGTTGTCGGACAGGAACACGACGATCGTGTTGTCGCGCTGCCCGGTGTCGTCGAGTGCGGTGAGGATCGTGCCGACCGCGCGGTCCATCGCGCGGACCTGAGCGGCGTACGCCTCCATCCGCTCGAGCTGCCACTTCTGCTCGGGCTCGTCCGACCACGCCGGTACGTCGGGGTCGCGGCGGTCGAGCGTCGCGTCCTCGGCGCAGATGCCGGCCTCGAGCTGACGCTGCCGGCGTTGTGTGCGCAGTACGTCCCAGCCCGCGTCGAACATCCCGCGCATCTCGGCCAGATCGGATTCCTTCGCATGCAGCGGCCAGTGCGGCGCGGTGAACGCGACGTACCCGAAGAACGGACGATCCTCGTGGGTCGTGTCGCGGATCGCCTGCGCCGCATGCGAGCCGATCTCGTCGGTGTAGTAGAAGTCCGGCCCGAGGTCGGACAGCGGTACGTGCGTCTCGCCGTCGTGCAGCGTGGTGGTCTGGAAGTAGCTGCCGGCGCCGCTGATCGTGCCCCAGAACCGCTCGAACCCGCGCCGGGTCGGCCAGCTGTCAGCCGGACGCTCCCGCTCGTTCGACAGGTGCCACTTGCCGGTCATGTGGGTCTGGTAGCCGGCGGCGCGGAAGGTTTCGGCCAGCGTCGAGGACCGGCTGGTGAGGCTGCCCGGGTAGCCACCGGGTCCGTCGTTGTTCACCAGTTCGGCGACGTCGGTCTGGTGCGGGTGCAGGCCGGTCAGCAGCGATGCCCTGGACGGGCTGCAGCGCGCCGTGTTGTAGAAGTTCGTCAGCCGCGCGCCATGCGCGGCGAGACCGTCGATGTTCGGGGTCCCGATCTCGCCGCCGTAGCAGCCGATATCGGAGTACCCCATGTCGTCGACCAGGATGATCAGCACGTTCGGTCGCATAGAAACCTCGCAGTCCAGTCGGTTTGTTTCGTCAGGCCCAGTGCGGCAGCGTCGCGAGCATCCCGCCGTCCACCGGAAGGGACACGCCCGTCACGGCTCGCGACTCGGAGCCGAGCAGGAACGCAACAACCTGCGCCACGTCCTCTGCGGTCACGTAGCGCAGCAGCGGATGGCCGGCCAGGCGCTCCTCGGTCTGACGGTGCTCGTTCCGCCGCACCGGGACGAAGCCAGGCAGTACGGCGTTGCACCGCACCCCGCGCGGACCCCACTCCACGGCAGCGGCCCGCACCAAGGCGTCCAGCGCCGCCTTCCCCATCGCGTACGCCGCCATACCGGGCACGGCTCGTTGCGCGTGCACGCTGGAGATGTGCACGAGTGATGCTTCAGAAGGTGCGGCCGCGACGACCGCCGTACTCCACGCCCACGCGGCTGTCACCTGTACGTCGAACACGGTGGTGAGCGCGGCCGGATCGAGGCTCTCCAACGAGCCGCGTTGTTCGGCGAGAGTCGCCGTCACCAGCCCGCCAACCTGTCCGTACTGCGATGCCGCGGCCAGCGCGTGCTCGACGGTCGCCTGGTCGCGGACATCGCCCACGACCCACTCGATGCCCTCGAGGCCGGCCGGGCGATCCACGAGGTCGACCCCGACCACCGCCCAACCGTGCTTCACCAGCGTCGTCACGACCGCCGAGCCGATACCACCAGCAGCCCCGGTGACCAGCGCGACCGGGCTCATCCCTTCAGACCCGAGGTCGCGACGCCGTCGACGATCTTGCGCTGGAACGTGACGAACAGGACGAGCGGCGGAACCAGCGCAAGGGTGCTCATGGCAAGCATCGGGCCCCACGACGAGTCGCCGGTCGAGTCGAGGAACTGACGCAGGCCGAGCGGCACGGTGAACAGCTGGACGTCGTTCAGGTAGATGAGCTGCTTGAAGAAGTCGTTGTACGTCCAGATGAACGTGAAGATGATCGTGGTCACCAGCGCCGGCCGCAGCAACGGGAAGACGATGTGCCGGTAGATCTTCCACGGCGAGCATCCGTCCAGCCGGGCCGCCTCGTCCAGCTCACGCGGAAGCGACCGGATGAACTGCACCATCAACAGCACGAAGAACGCGTCGACAGCGAAGAAGTGCGGCACGAACAACGGGTAGAACGTGTTCACCCAGCCGAGCTTGTTGAACAAGATGTACTGCGGCACCAGCGTGACGTGCGTCGGCAACATCAACGTCACGAGCATCGTCGCGTAGGCGATCCGGCGGCCGAAGAAGTTCAGTCGTGCGAACGCGAAGGCCGCGAGGCTGCACGAGATGACATTGCCGATGATCGCGAGTATCGAGATGAACAACGAGTTCTCGATGAAGATGCTGAACGCGGTCGAGATGCCCTTCCAGCCCTCGGCGTAGTTCGACGGCTCGAAGTGCCGCGGGATCAGTCCGGGCTGGGAGAAGATCTCGTCGGTCGGTTTGAAGGAGCTCGCCACCATCCACACCAGCGGATAGAGCATGACGAGCGTGACGACGATCAGCGCCAGGTGCGCGAACAGCCGCTTAATTCTCATAGTGCACCCAGAACTTCGCGAAGAAGAAGTTGACGGCCACGACGGCGCCTGCCAGCAGCACCAGCATCCACGCCATAGCCGCGGCGTAACCCATGTCGAAGTTCACGAATCCTTCTTGGTAGAGGTAGAGGGAGTAGAACAGCGTCGAGTCGGCCGGTCCGCCGGAGCCGTCGCTGATGATGAACGCCGGTGCGAACGCCTGGAACGACCGGATCAACTGCAGCGTGAGGTTGAAGAACAGGATCGGGCTCAGCAGCGGCATCGTGATGCTCCAGAACTGACGCGACTTGCTGGCTCCGTCGACCTGCGCCGCCTCGTAGAACTCCCGCGGTATCTGCCGGAGCCCGGCCAGGAAGATCACCATCGGCGCCCCGAACTGCCAGACCTCGAGCGCGATCAGCGTGCCGAGCGCGGTATGCGGCTCGGAGATCCACGACGGACCGTGGATGCCGACGAGCGCCAGGATCTGGTTGACCAGGCCGTCACCGTTGAACACCTTCCGCCACAGCACGGCGATCGCCACGCTGCCGCCGAACAGCGACGGCAGGTAGATCGCCGACCGGTAGAAATCGAGCCCCCGCAATCCACGGTTGAGTACGACGGCCACGGCAAGCGCGAAGCACAGGCTCAGCGGCGTACCGACGAACACGTAGATCGCGGTCACCTTCAGGGACTGCAGAAACAGCGGATCGTCGCCGAACATCCGCCCGAAGTTGCCCCACCCGATCCATTTCGGCGCGGTCAGCAGGTCGTACTTCGTGAACGCGAGGTACAGCGACATCAACATCGGCCCGGCGGTGAAGGCCAGGAACCCGATCAGCCAAGGCGCCAGGAACAACAGCGCCCAGCCGTTCTGGTACCGGGTCCGCCGCCCGCCCCGTAACGCCGGAAACGCAACAGCCACAACTCACTCCTCTCCGACTCGTATCAACTCGGCCCCATCCGGCGTACGCGGTGCGCAACCGATGCCGGGACCCGCAGGTCGTAACGTGCCGTCGACCACCGCCTCGGGAGGGTCCAGGAAGGTGAGGCGATCCGTCTCGCCCCAGGCGTATTCGAGCCACGTGCCGGCACCGCCCAGCGCAGCAAGCTGAGCTGCGTGCGCCGTACCGATCGGCCCGCTCGGGTTGTGGAACGTCAACTGCGTGTCTCCGATCGCCTCGGCGAACCGCGCGACAGCAGCCGGTCCGCCCGCGTGCTTCGGATCAACCAGCCAGTACGTCAACGCTCCGTCGGCACAGGCCGCCGCGGCGGCAGCCGGCTGCCAGATGTGCTCCCCCGCAGCCAGCGCCAACCCGCTCGCGGCAACCGCGTCGAGGGCCGCGCGATCGTCGACCCGCACCAGGTCCTCGACCCAGTAGAGATCCAGAGCAGCCAGGTCCCGCGCGACGACCGCAACTGACTGGGCGGGCACAAGGTGGTGGCAGTCGACCATCAGTCGTACGCCGTCGGGCAGCGCCTCGCGTACCTTCACCACCAGTTCCAGCCCGGCGTCGACCAGCTGCGTGCCCGACATGCCCCGGGCGTGATTGTCGAGGAACGGCGCGACCTTCACCGCCGAGAACCCGTTGCCTACGGCACACACCGCCTCGGCGACGATCGCCTGCGCGCCGTCCCCGCCGTACCGCCGATTGAGGTTCGCGTACAACCGCACCGGCTGCGGTTCGCTGAGACCGAGCGACTCCGCGACCGACCGGCCCTCGAGCCGCGCGACCAGATCCGCGAGCGCCGCTTCGTACCCGCCGAGCACCGTCGACCACAGGAACGTATCGGGCAACGGCAGCTCGGCCCGCACCTGATCCAGTGGAAGGCCGACGATCGACGACCCGATCGATCGCGCCGCCACGATCAGCTCGGCCACAGGTCCGCCGTCGGACAGCTCGCCGACACCTCGGATGCCGTCGGCAACCAGTTCGACCATCACCCAGGTACTCCGCGACGACGCACGGTGCGACCACACCCTGGCGGACTCGAGACACACGATGCCCGTCACCCGTACCTCAGCTCGAGCAGACCGGGGACGAACTCCGCCGGCGCCGCATAGATCCGATCGAGGATCACGCTCGCCGCGGAGACCGCCACACCGTCCGCGCCGAAGGCACTCAGCCGCACCACCGAGTCCACGTCCACCGGGCGCTTGTCCCGCAGGTACGCGCGCGCCCCGCGCTGGACCGACCGCAGGTACTCCGGGGCGTCGACCACGCCGCCGCTGACGACCACGACTTCCGGGTCGAGCATGTCGATCAAGGTCCCCGCGGCGACACCCACCAACTCCGCCCGCGCGACCAGCAGGCCGTCGGCCCGCAGGTCACCGTCCCGCGCCGCCTGGATGAGCTGCTCCAGCGTCCCGCGGGTTCCGATCAGCCCGTCCCGGCGAGCCTGCGCCAGTACGGCGAGGTCGCTGGCCGCCGCGTGCAGGCAATCCCGTCGGCCGCACGAACACGCCTCCGCCGCCGTGACCCCGACCGACAGATGATCGACCGTCCCGGCCGCGGCCCGGTACCCCGAGAAGACGCGCCCGCCCAGCACGAACCCGGCGCCGACGACGTTCCCGACGAACAGCCCGATCAGATCGTCCATCCCCTGGGCGCCGCCGAACCACCGCTCGGCCATCGCCAGCGAGCGGAAGCTCGAGTCGACCTCGGTCGGCAGGCCGAGACCGCCGCCGAGTGCGTCCCGCAGCGGTACGTCCCGCCACCGCAGTACCCGATGGTCACGGACCACGCCGGCTTGACGATCGACCCAGCCACCCGTGCTCGCGCCGACACCGAGGATCTTCCCTGGGTTCCGCGAGATCAGCTCCTGGATCCCCTGGACGGCCTGTTCGACGAGGGGCTCGAACGCACGCCGGCCCCGATGCGGCAGCCGCATCTCGGCCAGCAGCGTCCCGCGCAGATCGAGCAGGCAAACCGTCGTACGGCGCAAACCGAAGTGCACTCCGACGACGCGATGCGTACGGTCGTCCACCACCATCGGCATCCGCGGCCGGCCGAGAGCTCCGTGGCCCGTCTCCGCCGGCAGCTCACGCAGCAGCCCGGCCTCACACAGCAGGCTGGTCAGCTTCGTCATCGTGCCGGTGGTCATGCCGGTCAGCCCCGACAGCTCCGACCGCGCGACAGGACCGTGCCGCATCACCGCTCGGAGGATCGCCGAGTAGTTCTGCTGCCGGACGTCGAACGGCTGCGCGGACCGCATCCGCCCCCGGTCCGGCCGGATCTGCCAGGCCGTACCCTCGGTCACTTCAGCGCGGCCTTGGCGTCGGAGAAGAACTTGGTCACCGCCTGCGCCACCGAGCTCTTGCCGAAACCGACGACCTGGTTCACGTTCGGCAGCGAGGTCTGCAGCAGCTTGCTCGCACCGGGCGGGTACATCTGCAGCGCGGCCGGGCCCTTGGACGCGACCAGCGCGTAGTTGTCCAGCACCAGCTTGTTCAGCCCGGTCGCGGTCTTGGCGACCTCGGTCCGGATCGTCTCCGGGATCGGCACGCCGCGGGCCAGACCCATCGCGTTCGCAGCCCCCGTGTCGCTGGTCAGGAACTTCAGCATCGCGACCGCATCCTCGATGTTCTTCGACTTCGGCGAGATCGCGAACCAGCCGGCCGGGATGATGTTCGTCCCCGGTTGCGATCCGGGCCCGCCGGACGGGAACGTGCCGAGGCTCAGCGTCTCCTTGGTCAGACTCTGCATCGACGGCAGGCCCCGCGACGTCGCCGTACCGGTGTATGCCGCCTTGCCGATCGTCACCGGGTCGTTCTGGAACCCGGTCGCCGCGGCCGTCACGGCCATCGGTACGGCGGAACCGTTGCCGCGCAGGTCCTGCCAGAGCTGGAGCCAGGCGGCCATGTCGTCCTCGCCGAACCCGAGCGAGCCGCCGTCACCGAACAGCGCCTTGCCACGGCCGCGCATGAACGATTCGAGCGCGATCGGGTTGCCGCCGAGGTCCGCCGTACCGGCGAGCTTGTGGCCGCTCTTGTTCCAGACGTCGGCCATCGCGGTCTTGTACTGGTCGATGGTCCAGTCCGGACCGGGCGCGGTCAGGCCGAGGCCCTTCAGCTTCGTCGTGTTGACGATGATGGCCGGCTGGGTCGCGGCGCCGAGCAGCGCGAAGTAGTACTTGCCGTCCGCCTTGGTCGTCGTGGCCACGTAGTCCGGCATCTTGTCGAGGCCGAGGTCGTCCTTGTACTGGTCCAGCGGCGCGACCGCACCGCGCTTGATGTACTCCATCAGATACGGCAGGTGGATCTGGAACACGTCCGGAGGGTTGCCCCCGGCAACACGCGTGGCGAGCTTGTCGTAGTATCCGGAGAAACCGGAGTACTGCGGGTTGACCTTCGTGGCGCCCTCGCTCTTCTGGTACAGGTCCACGGCCTCGATCAGCTTCTTGTTCTGGTCGCCCTCGCCCCAGAACATGAAGTCCAGCGCGCCCTTCGAACCACCGCCGCCCGACGAGGAGCTGCTGCCGCCGAGGCCGCGGCCGCAGGACGAGAGCGCCGCGGTTCCTGCTGCCGCGGCTCCGAACTGCAGGAGCCGCCGCCGGGAGAACTGAGTATTCATGATCAGCCTTTCGATGCCTGTGTGGCGGAAATTCCCTTGCGGACCAGGGCTGCGGCCTGTGGCAGTACGTCGGAGACCTCGTTGGCGAGCAGCTCCGCCAGCTGTGCGACCGTCGCGGTTTCGGCGGCCGCGAGGTTGTGCTGCTCCCAGGGGTCGGCGGCCAGGTCGTACAGCTCGGCCTCGTCATGAGACCGGAAGATGTAGCGGTGGTCGGCAGTCCGGACGGACAGGTTCACGCTGTCTCGCGGGTACTGCCAGTCCTTCGCGTGGAACGGATCACCGCTCCCGCCGGGACGGCCGTCGTGCAGCATCGTCTCGGCTGTCACGTACTCACGGATCGGCGCCGCGGCGTCATTGCCGACCATCGCCGCGAACGACCGGCCGTCGTGCTCCTCATCCCAGGGCACACCGGCCAACTCGCTCAACGTCGGAACGATATCGTGCAGCGAGACGAAGTTCGCGTTCCGGCTCTGCCGGCCGTCGGGATGCCGGACGATCAGCGGGACCCGGAGGTCCTCCTCGTAGTGGAGGAAGTGGCCCTTCTCCATCAGCCGGTGTGCGCCCATCAGGTCGCCATGGTCGGAGGTGAACACGACCACCGTCCGGTCCCACTCGCCGGCGTCCTCGAGGTACTGGCGGATCCGGCCGAACTGCGTGTCGACGAGCGCGCACAGGCCTAGGTAATGGCTGGTGACTTCGATCCACTCCTGCTCGCTGAGGTTCTCGAAGTCGCGCGCGAAATGCGATTCGCGGACCTCGCGCGGCTTCGTCGCGGTACCAGTCGACCAGCTCTCCGGCAGGCGTACACGGTCCCGGTCGATGAGCCGGTCGTACGGGCTGGGGACGAGCATCGGGAAGTGCGGCGCGTTCATCGAGCAGACGGCCAGCCACGGCTTGTCCGACGGCCGCTGGTCGAGGCCGTCGAGGAACGTGTCGCACTGCCAGGTCTCCAGGAACGAGTCCAGCGGAACGCTCGACGTCGCGTACGGCTCCTTGCTCAGTGCAACAAGGTCGTTCGTCGTCAGGTTCTCGATGTGGTCCGGGTCGAACGTGTACCCACGCTCGCCCGCCCACGTGCGGTAGTCCTCGATGTAGCGCCCGCGATCCTGCCCCCGCGGTACGGCGGGAATCGCGCTGCTGTCGGCCCAGCCCATCTGCGCCGGCGTCGTGCCGGGCACGTGCCATTTGCCGTTGTAGTGCGTGTGATAGCCGGCCGTGGCGAACGCCTGCGCGACACCTGCGGAGCGCAGCCGTGGCTCGATCGGTCGCCAGTTCCCGAGTACGCCGTGGTGCCGCGGCATCAGGCCGGTCCAGAGACTCGTGCGCGCCGGGCAGCACAACGGGAACGGCGTGTAGCAGGCGTCGAAGACGGTCGACTCCCCCGCCAGCGCGTCGAGGTTCGGCGTCTGCGCAGCGGGGTTTCCGGTACAGCCCAGGGTGTTCCAGCTCTGCTCGTCAGCCATGACGACCAGCACGTTCAGACGGTTGCTCACACGCCCCACCTTGTCGGGTTCGGCTTTACTTCCAGCTGAAGTTAATTCGGCGAGGATCCGGTGTCAACCGGTTGAGCGGAATTAACTTCAGCCAGAAGGAAACCGGCTACTCACCGATCTTCTTGGAGCGCAGGATGATCTTGGTGTCGGCAGGTGCGTGGGTGCCGCCGGCGGGTTGCTGGGAGACGACGACCCAGTTGCGGCAAACCATCCCCTGGCCACCTACTACCAATACCCCGATCGCCTGCGGACCTAACTCTCCGTGTGCAGCCAGCAGCGGGTCCAGTGGCCGTCGGCGAACGTGGTTGTGGGCGGCGGCCGCTCGGAGCAGACCGGCATCGCGTGTGGGCAGCGGGCCGCGAACGGGCACCCCGCGAGCTCCTGCTCGCGGTCGACGGGCTCGTTCGACGTGTCGACGATGGGCAACGTACTGCGCTCGCCGACGCGGTCCGGATCCGGCGACGACTCCAGCAGGAGCTGCGTGTACGGGTGCCGCGGCCGCTGGGTCACCTCCTCGGCCGGCCCGCCCTCGACCATGCGAGCCGCGTAGATCACGTTGATCTCGTCCGCGAAGTACCGTGCGCTCGCGATGTCGTGCGTGATGTACAGCATCGCGAGCCCGTCCTGCGCGCACAGGTCCGCGAACAACCGCAGTACGTCGAGCCGGATCGACACGTCGAGCATCGACACCGGCTCGTCGCCGATGAGTACGACGGGATCCGCGGCCAGCGCACGGGCGATCGCGACTCGTTGCCGTTGGCCACCGGACAGCTCGTGCGGGTACTTGTCGATGTACTGCTCCCCCGGTGTCAGGTTCACCCGTTCGAGCAGCTCGATGATCCGGTCGGTCAGGTCGCCACTCGCCCCGAAGTTCCGGAGCGGCCGGCTGAGGATGTACCGCACGCGATGCAGTTGGTTCAGCGACGCGAACGGGTCTTGCATGATCAGCTGGACCTGGCCGAAGTGCGCCTGCCGATCGGCCCGCCGACGCAGGCTGACCTCCTTGCCGGCCAGGCGGATCGTCCCGGAGGACGGCTCGTCGCCGAGCGTCAGGATCCGGGCCAGCGTGCTCTTGCCCGAACCGCTCTCGCCGACCAGCGCGAGCACTTTGCCGGACTCCAGCTTCAGCGACGCCGAGTCGACCGCTGTGAACCATTGCCCACGGCGACGACCGTGCAGCGCCATTCGCTTCGTGACGTCAACGGCTTCCAGCATGTCGCACCTCCAGCCGATCATCCAGAAGCAGGCAGGCTGCCTGGGTACGGTCGCGTTCGATCAGCAACGGCAGCGTCTCCCGGCAGTCGTCGACGCGTTGCGGACATCGGGGTTCGAACGCGCAGCCGGTCGGCAGGCGCCTGAGATCGGGCGGCGTGCCACCGATCCCGCGCAGCTCTCGGCGCGGCCCGTGCAGTGAGGGGAACGAGTCCCGCAATCCCTGCGTGTACGGGTGTTGCGGGTCGCGGTAGATGTCGTTGGCCGATGCGATCTCGACCGCGCGTCCGGCGTACATCACCATGATCCGGTCGGCCAGCTCGACCAGCAGCGACAGGTCGTGCGTGACGAAGAGGACCGAGAAGCCGAAGGTCACCTGCAGTTCCTTGAGGTTGTCGAGGATCTGACGCTGCATCACCACATCGACTGCGGTGGTCGGTTCGTCCATCACGACGAGGTCCGGCTGGCAGGCGAGCGACAACGCGATCGCGGCGCGCTGCCGCATCCCGCCGGACAGCTCGTGCGGGTAGCTGCGCACGCGGTCGCGCGGAATCCCGACCAGTTCGAGCAGTCCGGCGGCCCGGTCCCAGGCCTCGGCACGTTTCACCGATCGGTGAGCCCGGATCGCGTCGGCGAACTGCGTGCCGACCCGCATGACCGGGTTCAGCGAGCTCATCGCGCTCTGGAAGACCACGGCCACCCGTTCCCAGCGCAGTTCACGCAACTGCTTCGGCGTACAGCCGACCAGTTCCACCGGCGTACCGTCGGCCGGCCGATAAGTGACGGTGCCACCGGCGATCTGCGCGGGCGGGCGTTGCAGCCGGGTGATCGCGGTCATCAGCGTGGTCTTCCCGCTGCCGCTCTCCCCCAGCACGCCGAAGATCTCGCCGCGTCCGACGTCGAACGACACCTTGTCGACCGCCCGCACCGTCCCGTACTCCACCACCAGGTCGCGTACCTCGAGCAACGTCATGCCGCCACCTCCGTACGGCGAACCTTCCGCCGCCCTGACCGCCCTGACCGCGTCGCCCTGGATCCGGCGCGGAGCGTACGACGGCGCGGATCGGACAACTCGTCGATGCCGAAGTTGACCAGACCGGCCGCCGTACCGACCAAGGCGATGCCCAGGCCCGGCGGGAGGAACCACCACCACGCCCCGCTCTGCAGCGCGCCTTGCGACTGCGCCCAGTACAGCATCGTGCCCCAGCTGACCGTGTTGGTGTTGCCGGCACCGATGAAGTCCAGTCCCGCCTCCGCCGCGATCGAACCGACGATCGCGAACAAGAAAGTCGACGCGATCACCGGCGCGAGATGCGGGACTACTTCCATGAACAGCACTCGCGACTGCTTGTCCCCGCTGTACCGCGCGGCGGCGACGAAATCGCGATTGCGCAGCGACAACGTCTGAGCTCGTTTGACCCGGGCACCGCCGGCCCAACTGGTCAGACCGATGATCAATGCGACCGCCGCCCAACCGCCTCGGCCGCGGGTGTAGCTGGCGATCAGGAGCAGCAACGGAAGCCCCGGGATGACCAGGAAGATGTTCACGAATCCGGTCAGCGCGGCACCGGTTCGACCAGTGTGATAGCCGCTGACCAGCCCGAACAGTACGGCGAGGAACGTCGAGATCGTCCCGCCGACCAGTCCGACGAAGACCGAGACGCGGGTCCCGGTGATGAACTGCGCGAAGACGTCGACGCCGGACGACGTCGTACCCAGCCAGTGATCACCGGACGGACCTGCGAGTGCAGGGCCGGCGTGCAGCTTGGTCGGTGACTGGCCGAGGACCGAGCTGACGAGCACTGGTCCGACCAGTGCGATCAGTAGCATCACGGCCAGGATCACCAGTCCGACGGTCACCTTCCGGTCACCGCCCATCAGTCGCTTCACGCCGCCTCCCGGGTGCGCGGGTCGATCAGCACGTAGAGCGAATCGACCACGAAGTTCGCCGCCAGCACGGTCAGCGAGATGATCAGGAACAGGCCCTGCATCAGCGGGTAGTCGACGTTGACGATCGCCTGGTTGAGCAGGCTGCCGAGGCCGGGATAGTTGAACACCATCTCGGTCAGCAGCGATCCGCCGACCACCATGCCGATCGATACCGCGAACCCGCTGATGCTGGGCAGTACGGCGTTGCGCGCGGCGTACGAGAAGACCACCCGGTGACCGGCCAGGCCCTTCGCCTGCGCGAGCAGCACGTAGTCCTCGTTCACCACCGAGGCCATCATGTTGCGCATGTGGATCATCCACCCGCTCACCGAGGTGAGCACGATGGTTGCGGCAGGCAACATCGCGTGCCGGACCGCGCTGTTCAGGAAGTCCGGCGTGAACCCCGGCACGACCCCGATGTCGGCGCCGCCGGACAGCGGGAACCAGCCGAGCGTGAATGCGAACACGTACACGAGGATCAGCGCGACCCAGAAGTACGGCAGCGAGTGCAGGAAGATCGACGCCAGGCTGCCGACCGAGTCGACCGCGCGGCCCGGCCGCCAGCCGGCCACGATGCCGAGGCTGGTGCCGAGCACGAACGCGATCACGGTCGCGCTGCCGACCAGCAGCAGCGTCCACAGGAACCCGGACTTCACCACCGACGAGACGGTCGCCGGGTAGAACGAGATCGACCGGCCGAAGTCCAGGTGGAGGATCCCGTTCAGATAGCTCACGTACTCGTGCCACCAGGATTGCCCGCGCGCGCCGCCGAACAGCCGGTGCACCAACTCCTCCTGCTGCTCCGACACCGGGCCCAGCTCGGACATCTTGAACAGGATCGCCGACGCCGGATCGCCCGGCATCAGCCGCGGCAGCACGAAGTTGATCGTCACAGCGGACCAGGCGGCCAACAGGTAGAACCCGATCCGCTGGACGAACGGCGTACCGAGAAGTCGCGTCATGCCGGCTTCAGGGACAGGAACAGCTTGGCCGCGAACACCCCGCTGATTGCACCCGGATCCGGCGTCGTGTAGGGATCATCGGCAGTGGGCCAGCCGGTCCAGTGCTCGGTGTTGTACATGTACGGCGTGCCTTTCACCGCGACCGGGATGACCGGGAGCTGGTTCAGCATGATCTGCTGCAACGGCTTCGAGCCTGCCAGTTGCGCATCCGGCGCGGCCTGCGCGAGCGCTCCCAGCGCGGACTCGGTGGCCGGATCGTCCCAGCCGACGACGTTGGTCTTCGACTTGGCCGACAGCATCTTGTTGTAGAAGGTGTACGGGTTCGTGCCGAACGTGAACGCGTCACCGTAGATCGCGTCGAAGTCGCGCTTGTCCTCGTCACCGGTGTACGCCGCCGACGGTACGCCGTTCACCGCGGCGTCGATGCCGAGCGCAGCGAGCTGTCCGGCGAGCTCCTGTGAGTACGCCATCCCGTCCGCGAACGCGCTGACGGTGAGGATCCGCAGCTTCAACTGCTTGCCGTCGGCACCGATCAGCTTGCCGCCCTGCTGCTTGTACCCGGCCTGTGCGAACTCGACCAGTGCAGCGGCCTTGTCCGGCTTCACCGGGTTGCGGTCGGCGGGCGCGATCCACGACGACCAGGTCCCCTGGTACAGACCGGTCGGACCCACCGGCGCGTAGACGCCCGGGTTGTACGCGTCGGTGACGGCCTTCCGGTCGATCGCCAGCGCGAGGCCCTTGCGGACGTGCACGTTGTCGAACGGCTTGCGCTTCAGGTTCAGCATCAGCGGCTTCATGCTCGCGTAGATCGGCCAGAGATGGTTCTGAGCCGGATCGCGCTGGACGAACTGGTTCTTCACGTCCGGGATTCCGGCGTACGCCAGGTCGATCTCGTGGCGGACGAGCTGCTGGGTGAGCAGGTTGGTGCTGCTGGTGGTCACGTAGGTGATCTGCGGGACCGGGACCTTCTGTTTCCAGTAGTCGTCGCGCGCCTTGAACGTGGCCTGCTGGCCGGTCACCTGGCCGAGCGAGTACGGGCCGCTGCCCATCGGCTTCAGGTTGGTGTCGGTGTCGGGATCCTTGGTCGCCCAGACCTTCTTCGGCACGATCACGGTCCGGCCCAGGTCCTGGATCGCGGCGTACGCCGGTTTGGTGAAGGTGAGGTGTACGCCGTCGGCGGTCTTGGTCACCTTGTCGACCGGCAGCGCGAGCAGCTGGTGCTGGTTCATGTAGTCGAAGGTGAAGATCACGTCGTCCGCGGTCAGCGCGCTGCCGTCGGACCACTTCGCCCGGTTGTCCAGGGCCAGGTCGATCGCCTTCCCACCGGTCGCCCAGGTGTACTTCGTGACCAGGCTCGGCATGAACTCGTTCTGGTGCGCGGTGTTGAAGTCGAACAGCTGCTCGTAGATCAGCCCGATCGTGCCGCGCAACGCGTTCACCGAGAACGGGTTGAAGTTCGGCTGCAACGTCGGCTGCGAATACGCCGCCACGGTCAACGGCGGCGTACTCCCGGACGCGCTGCTGCTGCCCCCTGAGCAAGCAGTCAGGCCGGCCAGCGCGGCCAGACCGGCCACGACCGCTGTCAATTTCATCCTGGGGCGCACGGGATCTCCCTTCGATCCACGGCCGGATCGGCCGGGGTGAGACGAGACTGCCAACGTTTGCAGCAAGAGTCAACGGTTTGCAGTGGAAAGCCGTCCAAGTGGTTACAATCAGGGTCAATGATCACGGCAATCGTTTGCGCTACGATGCCAGGACTTATCCACGATCCCGGGGAGTCCAGATGGCTGTCACGCTGGCGGAGGTGGCCGCGGCCTGCAACGTGTCGACGTCGACCGTGTCGCGCGCGCTCACCGATCCGGACAAGGTCAACGCCGAGACCAGGACCCGGATCGAGCGGGTCGCCCGGCAGCTCGGATACGCGCCGAGCCGGGCCGGCCGTTCGCTGGTCTCCGGGCGCACCGACACCATCGGCCTGGTCGTCCCGGACATCGCAAACCCGTTCTTCCCGCCGATCATCAAGTCGGTCCAGGCACGCGCCCGCGACAAGCGGTACTCCGTACTGATCGCCGACACCGACGAGCATGTCGCCGATGAGCTCGAGCTCGCACGCGGACTGAGCCGGCAGGTGGACGGGCTTGTCCTCGCGTCACCGCGGACCGACCCCGCCGAGCTGACCCGACTCGCCAAGCAGCTGCCGGTCGTCTTCGTGAACCGTGAGGTCGAGGGCGCCGGGAGCGTCGTGATCGACGAGTCCGAGGGCATGTCGGAGGCCGTCGAACACCTGGTCTCCCTCGGCCACACCCGCGTCTGCTACCTGGCCGGCCCGCGACGCTCGTGGTCCAACCAACAACGCCGAGACGCCCTCGCCGCTGCATGCGCCGAGCACGGTCTCGAGCTCCGCGAACTCGGCCCCTTCGAGCCGCAGATCCAAGCCGGCATGCGTGCGGCGGATCTCTTGCAGTCTGCCGAATCCGCTGCCGCCATCGCGTACGACGACCTGATCGCCCTAGGCGTGATGTCCCGCCTCACCGAACGCGGCATGCAGGTAGGCCGCGAAATCAGCGTCATCGGCATCGACGACAGCCCCCTCTCCACCGTCACCCACCCCATGCTGACGTCAATCCACGTCCCCGCCGCCGAACTGGGTTCAGCCGCCGTAGACCTCCTCCTAGACCAACTCCGCGAAGGTGAAGACTTCACCACACCAACAACAGTCCGCCTAGAAACCCGCCTAGTAATCCGAGGCTCCACCGGCGTAGCCCCAACCAACCTCCGCTGAAGAGAAAGACAAGAAAAGAAGAATTTAGAGCAGTGGCCGGCCTCGATGGTCAGCCGGCGGTTTGCCAGCACCGCTGACGAGGTAGTTCCGGAGGCGGAGAAGTGGTGGCGTGCGGTACGGGTGAGACGGGGTGGCCCCCGCGTCGAGCAGCTGGTCGATCGACCGGGTAGATCCGCCGCAGCCGATCACCGAAGCCAGCCACCACTCCAAAAGAGCTTGAAGGCCAAGCCTGCCCCGACGCCAGCCGGATCCGGTGTCGGGTTCGTCGAGTCGTGGGTTCTGGCGACATTTTCCAGCCACTGTCCACGACTCGACGTACCGGCTTAGGGCCCTTCTCCACGACTCGGCGAACCAGCGCCGGTCGGGCATCTGCGAGGTCTGTATGATCGCGCTGGTTGGTCTGCATCTGGACAGGACGTGTGCCTCCAACGGCCGGCCCCGGCTCCTCGCGTACGCCTGAGATCGAGCCCGACACCATCACACCTCCTGTCGAGTTGCAGATCTGAGGGGCCAAACCTCTTCTCCTTGGTTGATCTCTTTCTTGCAGGTGGCGCGCACCGCCCGGGTGGGGCGGTGCGCGGGTGTGGCTGTTAGCTCTTCTTGAGGACTAGGCCTGTGTTGGCGGATACGGTGATGTGGCCGGAGTAGTGGATGCCGTGGAGGTCGGTCCAGGTGCCGGGTGGGAGGGAGAGGTTGGCGGGCTGGGTTGAGGATGGGTTTACGACGGTCATGCCTTCGCGGTACAGGCGGGTCCAGAGGACGGGTCCTCGGCGTACGGGCGGAGTGATCGCGGTGCCGAGGTCGGCGGACATTTCCGGGATCTCGTTGAAGGCGGCGTAGTCCTTGCTGCCGGTGCTTTCCAGCATTGCGGGGGCCTCGCGGTAGAGGAGGTAGTTGGCGACTACCCACTGGCGCTGCTCGGGTGTGGCCTCGTTCCAGTACGCGGTTGGGAGTTTGTTCATCACCACGGACGGCTTGCAGCGGTGCCGGCGGAGGAGGTCGAACATCAGCTGCCACTCGTCGTCGGTGACGTTCTCGACGCGGTGCACGGTGAAGCCCTGCTCGTTCAGCCAGATGTCGGAGATGTCGATCATCTGGTCGAGGTCCGCGATGTACTCCGGCGACTTGTCCTGGAACTCGTCGTGCAGACTGCCGTTGAACGTCAGGTTGAACGCGACCGCGACCCCACGCGCGTGCGCATAGTCCCGCAGGTACCGCAGCCAGTCGAGCACGTCCGCCACCCACGCCGGGTCCTTCGGATCGGTCCCGAACTGCTGCACCCATTGACCGTTCGCGTCGTAGTGACCGCTGACCTTGAAGTCGTTCCGTACGCCGATGTTGTCAACGGCAATCACCTTGAACCCGGCGGCGATCGCCGGATCGATCAGCGTCGAGGTGTACCACTGCCGAACCGCCGGATTGCTGATGTCGATGGGCGTATAGACCTGGTTGTTGAACTCCCAAGCCGGCGTGGTCCGGTCCGGGGTGTACTCGATCCAGTCCGGATGGTTCGTCTTGAACCACTCCGGCGTGTACTCCCGCGCCGGCGCGTTCCGGAACGCAGTGACATAAGAACTGGCCAACACACCACTAGGTTGAGCCGACTGCAACGCAGCCCAAACGAAGCCGACGCGACCCGCATACACCGACGGATCAGGCACCTGCCGATCAAACACCTGTGCCTGCAGTACGCCGTGATCGCGCGTCACGGGCAACGGGACATCGGCCTGGGGAGCCGGGCAACCGCCCCCGGGCCAGCTGGGTTCACTCGCCTGGGCGGTCGGCGTGAGCAGGCCCAGGCCGACCGCGACGACGAGCGCGGCCGAGGACATTCGGCGGAGTCTCATGGACGGGTTCCTCTCAGAGGTTCGACAGCACGCTGCCGGAATTCGGCGGCATCGACAGTTGGCCGGAGACCGTGGCGCCATGCAGATCGGTCCAGGTCCCGGCGGGAAGAGTGACCACGGCCGTCGCCGTGGACGATCGGTTCACCAGCGTCATTCCGTGCTGGTACAGGCGGGTGTAGGCGCCGGACGCATCGAGCACCGGCGCGGCGGACGGCGTCCCGATGTTCGTGTGCAACTGCGGGCAATCGACGAACACGTGATACTCACCCACGCCGCAGAGCGCCATCATGCTCTTCTGCTCGCGGTACAGCAGGTAGTTCGCGACCGCCCAGTCGATCTGCGCCTGGGTCGCGGTCGCGAGCGTCTCTTCAGTCGTCTCGTTGATTGCCAGGTGCAACGTCTGCCCGGCGATCTGACGCGTGAAGTTGTACTTGTTGTCCCAAGCCGAGTCGTTGTAGTTCTCCGGCCGATGAACCGTGAGCCCCTGCTCATCGACGTACACATCAACCAGCCCCACCGCCGAGAGCATGTCGGGAACCTTCACCGAGGCGCTCCAGGTGATGTTGGCAGCCATCCCGATCCCGGCCGCGTGCAGCCGCCCGGACAGATACGACAGCCAATCGAGCACCGCCTCGGCCCAGACATCGTCGACCCGGTCACCGCTGTACTGCGGGACCCACTGCGTACCGTCGTAGTGCCCGGCGTTCCCGTACCCGTTGAAGGTCAGGACGTTGTCGAAGGCAATGATCGGGTACCCGGCGTCGATCTTCGGCTGCACGAACGAGTTCCAGTAGAACGTCCGCACGTCCGGGTTCTGGAAGTCGATCGGCACATACGTCGTGTTGCCGAATTCCCACGCCACCGTCGTACCGTCGGCCTTGTACGCGATCCAGTCCGGGTGGTTCGCCTGGTACCACGCCAGCGTGTGGGTCTGGTCGAAATCGCGGAACGCCGGCATGTACGCCGACGGCACCGCGCCGGCCGGCTGCGCCAAACTCGACGCACCCCAGACGAACGAAACCAGACCGGCGTACACCGACCGGTCCGGGACCTGGTTGTCGAACACCTGGCCGCGGGCGATCGCGTCGGCCGGCGGATCCGGAAGGGTGAGGGACGGCGCGGCGTGGGCCGACGTCGTCGTACCTGCGAGCAGGGCGGCGGCTGCCGTCCCGACAAACAGACTTCTACGCGTGATTCCGTGCGTGATCCTGGGGGCGTCACTCATGGGCGGGCTCCTCTGCGACGGACGGGCTGCGCTGGACGATACGGACTGCAAACGTTTGTCGCAATAGCAGAGAATCTTGCTATGGTGTCGGTCATGGCAGAGAGCCCCGTGACGGCCCGGTTGCAGTCGGGCGACCCGATCCGCTGGTCGACGATCGGCGACAGCATCGCCCAGGGCGCGCACTGGACCGGCGCCGAGCGCGACTACGTGCAGCTGCTCGAGGAGCGGATCCGCTACGAGCTCACGCGGTACGGCGACTCGTTCGTCCGCTGGGCAGTCTCCGGAGCGACCACCGAGGACACGCTCGGCCGGCTACCCGCCGCGCTCGACCTCTCCCCCGACCTGGTGCTGATCGGCGTCGGCACCAACGACGCGAAGGCAGGGCGTGACGGTCTGGAGAAGTTCGAGCGGCGCTACGACACGCTGCTGACCACGATCCGTGACACCGGCGCGCTCGTGATCGCGCAGACGCCGACCGCCGTACTGCGGACCTGCCGGTACAACCTCGGCGACCACCTGCCGGCGTACGCCGCAACGATCCGTGCCGTGGCCAAGCGGCGAGACGTGACGCTCGTCGACCATTTCGCGCGCTGGACCACGGCCGGTGACGGCTGGGCGCCGGCCGAGTGGATGGCCGACCCGATCCACCCCGGCGGCCGAGGTCACCGGGTGATGGCGCGGACCTTGTTCGAGAGCCTTGGACTGTACGCGGCCGACAGCGCCTGCTGCCGACTGCTCGACTGAAGGAGCGCCCGATGTCCTCGATCCGCCGGTACGCCGTCTGTGGGCTGTCCGCCCGCGGGCTGGCGAGCTTCGTCCTTCCGATCCTCGGGCTGACCGATCGCACCGCCGACGGCGGGTTCGGGTACGGCAGCGACGAGGACGATCTCTCCGAGTACGCCGAGGTGGTCGCGATCATCGACACCGACGCCGCACGGGTCGCCGAGTTCAACCAGGCCCTGGAACGGCTCGGACGTACTCCGATCCCGTTCTTCGCGCAGACGCAGTACGACGAACTGCTCGCGACGGGCGCTCCGGACGCGGTGATCGTCACCTCGCCCGATCACACCCACGCGGAGTACATCCTCGGCGCACTACGGCACGACGTGGACGTGATCACGGAGAAGCCGATGGTCAGCACCGCTGCGGCCGCCCGGGCCGTACTGGCGGCCGAGCGCGAGTCGGACGGAACCGTGCAGGTCACCCACAACTTCAGGTATCCGGCGGCGCATCGTGAGGTGAAACGGCTGATCCAGGCCGGCACGATCGGGCGCGTCACCCGGGTGGTGATGGACTACCACGTCGACCTCCGCCACGGGGCCAGCTATTTCCTCCGCTGGAACCGGCAGCGCGAGCTCTCCGGCGGACTACAGGTGCACAAGTCGTCGCACCACTTCGACCTGCTGAATTGGTGGATCGGCTCCGCGCCCGAGGAGATCTTCGGGTACGGCGCCCTCAACTACTACGGCCCGTCGAGCCCTCATCGCCCGGACGGCGGACTGCGCTCCAAGGACCCGTACTTTCTCGCCCAAGAGGCAGCCGGAGTGTTTCCCATCGAAGACGGAGCCCGCGAAGGTCTCTTCGGACTCCACTATCCCGGTCAGTATCCGGCGTCTCGACCGCTCTATCTGTACGACACCGAGATCGACATCGAGGACACGTACAGCGCCGTCGCGCGCTACCCCGGCGGAACCTCGATGACCTATTCGGTGGACTTCTCGAGCACCTGGGAGGGGTACCGCGTCAGCATTGGTGGCACCCACGGATCTATCGAACTGCTGCACGGCCGGACCGTGGACGGCGCCGCGCTGCCGACCTCCGACCAGGTCACCGTCTCCGAGCTCTTCGGCCCGACGCGGGTCCTCGAGGTGGTCGCGGAGACAGGCGGCCACGGCGGCGCGGACCCACTGATGCGGCGCGACCTGTTCGCCGGCCCGAGCCCCGAGTCGCTCGAATTGGGGCTGATGGCAACAAGCACGGAAGCGGCGTACGCCGTTGCCATGGGCGACGGTCTCGTCCAGTCGATCGCCACGCATCAACCGGTCGACCTCCCTGCCCTGCTCGGCCTTGCCCGGGTCCGTTGAGCGGACCCGGGCAACGACGTGTCAGGCCGGGAGCAGGTCGAGGGAGTCGCCGGCGGAGTCGGCGTCGAGATACAGGGTGGCGTTCGCCGTACGTCGGAGGATCGTCGACGGGCAGCTCGCGTCGATCGGCAGCGTCAGCGTGTTGCGTACTGCGGCCGCCTTGCGCTTCTCCGGTGCGACTACCTGAACGTGCCGCGCGCTGAGCAGGGCCGGGACCGTCAGCGAGATCGCGGTCGGCGGCACGGCGTCGACGTCCGGGAAGTGACCCTCGCCGACCTGCTGATGCAGCGATTCCGGGGTCAGCGAGATCTGCCGGACCCAGCGCGCATCGTCGAAGTCGGCCTGTCCGGGTTCGTTGAAGGCGAGGTGACCGTTCTCGCCGATCCCCATGCAGGTCAGGTCGATCGGTGCCTCCCGCAACAGTGCCTCGTACCGCGCGCACTCGGCCTCGACATCGGACGCCTCGCCGTCGATGTACTCGACCCGGGCCGGGCCGAACGGCGCCGCGATCCGCTCGCGGATCCAACGCCGGAACGACGCCGGATGGTTCGCGTCGATGCCGACGTACTCGTCCATGTGGAAGACGGTGACCTTCGACCACGGGACGTCGTACCCGGCGAGGGCGGTGACGAAGGCGAGCTGCGAGTTGCCGGTGGCGATCACGACGCGCGCTGCGCCGCGCTCGGCGACCGCACGAGTGAGCACCTCGGCGGTGCCGGCGGCGGCCGCGGCGGCCATGTCCGCGGTGGCGGCGAAGACTTCGAGACGGAGGTCTTCGATCTGGGTCCGGGTGTCGAGCACGGTGCACTCCTCGGGACGGGTTGACTACAAACGTTTGCAGCAAACTAGCATGTCTTGCTGCTGAGCCCAAGATGTAGTTGTGTCGTCCCAGCACCGGAGCCGAGGAGGAAGCCCGAGCATGAGCGAGGTCCTGGAAGGTCACACCGCCGATGGCCGCGGCGTACGAGTGCGGTACTCGACCGACGGGATCTTGGAGATCACCGACCTCCCGTCCGCGCCGGACGTGCTGCTGATCCCCGGGCTGGTCGACATCCAACTCAACGGGTACGGCGGCCTGGACGTCAACGACCCTTCACGCCCGGCGAGCGAACTGTCCGACCTGGTCCGCGCCCTGTGGCGGCAGGGCGTCACAACGGTCTACCCCACAATCATCTCCGCAAACGACGCCACCACAACCGCCCTGGTCACCCGCGCGACGGCAGCCCGAGCATCCGACCCGGTCGTGGCGTACGGCGTACCCGGGCTGCATCTGGAGGGTCCGTACATCTCGAGCGCCGAAGGCGCCCGGGGTGCGCACGACCCGGCCGTCATCCGGGACCCGGACCCGGACGAGTTCGACCGTTGGCAGAAAGCCGCCGCCGGCGCGATCGCGATCCTGACGCTCGCCCCGGAGCGCTCCGGCGCCCTGGACTTTACCCGCAACCTCGCGACCGGACAGTCGGGAGGCGCGCTCCGCGCGAGTGCGGCGGGGAGCGCGATGGGGCGTGGTGTGATTGTGTCGGTTGGGCACTCGCTGGCGACTGCTGACGACATCCACGCGTTTGCGGCTGCGGGTGGGCGGCTCTCGACGCACCTCGGGAACGGGTTGCCTGCGCAGATCGACCGGCACGGAAACCCGATCTGGGCGCAGTTGAACGAGGATGCGCTGATCGCCGGACTGATTGCCGACGGCCATCATCTTCCCGCCGACACTTTCGCCGCCCTCGTTCGCGCCAAGGGCCCCGCCCGCTGCGTCCTCACCAGCGACGCCGCCGCCCTCGCCGGATGCGCGCCCGGCGACTACAAGACGGCGGTCGGCGGCGCTGTCACCGTCGGCCCCGACGGCAGCCTCCGCCTGCAAGGCACGCCGTACCTGGCAGGCAGCGGCGCCTCCCTCCTCGACTGCCTCCGCTGGTCCACCGGCCCCGGCGGTCTCCCCCTCGCCACCGCCGTCACGATGGCCACCACCACCCCCGCCAACCTCCTCGGCCTGACCGACCGCGGCCGCCTGGAAGTCGGCGGCCGAGCCGACCTCATCCAACTGACCCGCACCCCCGAAGGCGGTCTCGGCGACCTCGTCACGGTCGTCGTCAACGGCATCACGCAGACCGAAGTTTGATCAGACTCCACATATGCTTGCCTGTGGCAACAGTCAGGTGTTCAATCTTGCCGTCTGCAAGTACTTGCAAAGCGGGGTTCAGTGCTTGCCGGTGAACTGGTCTTCCCGTATAAGAAACGGGATGACAGCGATCCGGCTCGACGGGGTGTCCAAGGTGTTCGAGGGTGAACACCTGGCCGTGGACGAGCTGTCCCTCGACATCGCCGACGGCGAGTTCATGGTGCTGCTCGGGCCGTCGGGGTGCGGGAAGACGACGCTGCTGCGGATGATCGCCGGGCTCGAGCGGGTGACGGCCGGCGAGGTCTGGTTCGGCCGGACCAACGGAACCCGCTTGCCGCCGAAGGATCGCCAGGTCGCGATGGTCTTCCAGACCGGCGCGCTCTACCCCAACCGGACCGTCCGCGAGAACATCATGTTCCCGCTCCAGATCGCCGGGCACGGCGACGACCACGCGAGCTCGACCGCTGCCGGTCTGGCGCAGATCCTCAGCATCGAGTCGGTGCTCGACCGGATGCCGCGGACGCTCTCCGGCGGGCAGCGTCAGCGCGTCGCGATCGGGCGGGCGCTCGTACGCCGGCCGAACGTGTTCCTGCTGGACGAGCCGCTGTCGAACCTCGACGCCACGATGCGGACCGAGTTGCGCCAGGAGATCGGCGCGATGACACGGGACCTGAACGTCACCACCCTGTACGTGACCCACGACCAGGTCGAGGCGCTCACGCTGGCTGACCGGATCGCGGTCATGCGCGACGGCCGGATCGAGGACGTGGGCACCCCGGCGCAGGTCTACAACGACCCCGCGACCGCATTCGTCGCCGGCTTCCTCGGCGCCCCGAGGATCAACCTGCTGTCCGCGACCGTCCGCGTCACCGCACACCATCGGGTCGCGCTCGACTTCGGCGCCCAGTCCATCGCCCTGCCCCCGCCCGACCGCCGCTCACTGATCCTGCGCCACCACGACGGCGCCCAGGTCATCGTCGGCGCCCGCTCGAACGCCTTCCGCATCATCACGGACGAGGACGTCGCGAACCAGCTTTCCGGGACGCTGCGCGCGTTCGAGTTCCACGGGCAGCAATCCATCGCGTTCGTCGAATGCGGGATCGAGGCAGTCAACCCCGACCAAGTCGGCCAGGCGAGACCGATGCACGCCGTTCCCCATCAGGACGCGCCCGCGTCGGTGCTGACCAGGGTCCTCTCCCGGGTCCGGACCGCTCGCACAGCCGCCCCGGCCGACCTTGTACCTCCCACTCACCGCCGGGCCGACCTGGTCATCGAACTCCCCGCCGAAGCCGACCTGAAACGCGGCTCGCGCATCCACCTCGCCCTCGACACCACCCGAATCCACGTCTTCGACCAAACCGGCCGCCGCGTAGACCGCATCACCCGTTAGCAGCTAGTGCAATGTGTAGCCGCCGTCGATTACGACGACTGAGCCAGTCATGAAGCTGGAGGCGTCTGAGGCGAGGAAGACGACGGTTGGGGCGATCTCCTCGGGTGCGGCGTAGCGCTGCATCGGGGCGTCGTCGATCCAGCGGGCCTTGAATTGCGGCTCGTCGACGGGGGCCATTTCTGTCTTCACGTAGCCGGGCGCGACCGCATTTACCCGGATGTTCAACGGCGCCCACTCGGCGGCGAGCGACTTGGTCAGTTGATGGACCGCGGCCTTCGATGCGTTGTACGCCGGTTGCCACTGCGGACGGTTCACGATCTGCGCGGAGATCGAGCCGATGTTGACGATCGTGCCGCCGCCGACCGTGGTGAAGTGGCGCGCGGCCGTCTGGCTGAGCTTCCACAGGCCGTCGACGTTCGTCGAGAACACCTCATCCCACTCCTCGTCCGGGATGTCGAGGGACGGCCGATGCACGCAGGCGCCGGCGTTGTTCACCAGGATGTCCAGACGACCGGTCGCCTCCAGCGCAGCGTCGACCGCAGCCCGGCCGGACTCACGATCGTTCACGTCGAGACCGACGCCGATCACCGTCCGCCCGGTCGCCTCCGCCAGCCGCGCGGCTGCCTCCTTGGACGCCGCGACATCGCGCGCCCCGATCACCACATCCGCCCCGGCCTCGGCCAATCCGGTGGCGAACGCGAGCCCGAGGCCGCGATAACCACCAGTCACCAACGCCGTCCGCCCGGCCAACGAGAACTTGTCAAGAATACTCATCGGGCCATTCTCCCTGGTACGCGGTGGACGCGAGCTGAACAAAGGACTGCACGAGCGGGTTGGTCTCCCCCTTCTTCCAGCACGTCACGACCCGGCTCGGCGGCAGATCGAGAATCGGTACGACGGTGAGCTCGCCAGGCGGGTTGTGGCCGAGCGGGCTCAGCCCGACCGTGCCGTTCCACAGCACGGCCTGCAGACATTCCTGGACCGACCGCACGACCGGCCCCTCCCGATGCTGACCGCCGTTCCAGTACGACTGCCAGATCGGGTCGGTATCCGCCGGGAACTGGAACCACCGTCGATCCGCCAAGTCCGCAAGCTTCAACTCACCGCGCTGAGCCAACGAATCATCGGCCCGCAGTACGGCGCCGACCGGATCCGCCCGCAACTCGTGCACGGTCAATCCCGTCTCGTCGAACGGCGCGCGGGTCAGCGCCACGTCGACGAGACCGGCCCGAAGGCCGCACGTCGGATCGGTCAGATCAGCTTCGCGAATGCGGACCTCGAGACCGGGATGCTGCCGCCGGTACGCCGCCGCCAACCGCGTCGCGCCCGGATCGGTGCTGTCCCCCAGCATGCCGATCGTGAAGGTGACCGCGCCGCGTACCCGCGCCGGCACCTGATCAGCCTGCTCCAGCAAAGTCTTTGCCTCCTCCAGCAGTACGACGCCTGCCGGCGTGAGCGCGACCCCCGCCGCGGAGCGGTCGAACAGCGTGGCGCCGAGCTCTCGCTCCAACTGCTTGATCGCCCGGCTCAGCGGCGGCTGACTCATCTGCAGCCGCACCGCTGCCCGGCCGAAGTGGAGTTCCTCGGCCACGGCGACGAAGTACCGCAGGGTGCGCAGCTCCATGACCAGCGACGATACCCGCACGGTATCGGTGCGACCGGATCGGTCTTGGACGCCGCGACGGCGCACGCGGTGGGATCGGACCATGACCGACGTACTGCTACCCGACCCCGCCGTCCGCGTTGCCGACGCCCTGGAGCTCGCGCCCGACCTGCTCGTGATCCCGAACCAGCAGGTCGACCTCGTGCCGAACATCGGCATCATCGGCGGCACCGATGCCGTCTTGGTCGTCGACACGGGCATCGGCACCGCCAACGCCTCGGAGGTGTTGGCCTTGGCGACCGAGGTGGCACGCGGCCGGCGGTTGTACCTCACCACGACCCACTTCCACCCCGAGCACGCGTTCGGCGCACAGGTCTTCGCGGGGCACGCGACGTACCTGGTCAACCGTGCGCAGGCGGACGACCTGGAGGCCAAGGGCACCGGCTATCTGGAGATGTTCCGCGGCTTCGGCGGCTCGATCGCCGAGCGGCTCGAGGACGTCGAGATCCCCACGCCCGATGAGGTGTACGGCGACGCGCACGACCTCGATCTCGGCGGGCGGATCGTCGAACTGCGCGCCACCGGCCGCGGGCACACGAAGGGTGATCAGGTCATCCAGGTACCGGACGCCGGCGTGCTGTTCACCGGCGACCTCGCCGAGACGGGTCAGTTCGCGATCTTCCCGTGGTTCCCGCCGTACGACGTGGATGTCTCCGGCGTCGGCTGGTTGTCCGTGATGGATCGACTGACCACGACCGCGCCGAAGATCGTCGTACCTGGCCATGGTGAGCTCGGCGGCCCGGAGATCCTCACCACCGTCGCCACCTACCTCCGCGAACTCCGCGACGAAACCTGGCGCCGACGGGACTCCGCCATGAGCGAGTCCGACGTCCGCACCGAGGTCAAGGCCCTCCTCATCGATCGTCACCCCGAATGGTCCGGCCAGAACTGGATCGACCACGGCATCAACTGCCTGTGCACCGAGTAGCTCAATACCGCGCCATGTCCTCGAGCGAACGGAGGTCATCACCGCGGCTCGTCGTGGTGACGGTGCCGGCGGTGATTTCGTCGACCTCGTGCCAGGGCAGGTACCAGACGCCGCCCAGTCGCGCGTGGACCAGCCGCCTCAGCAACTCTGGGCCGACATGGCGCTCGTAACCGAACAGCCGGGTGGAACGGTTTTCCACCACGATCAGGCCGTCGACCCGCAGCGCCCGCTGCATCGACACCAGCAACGGCCCGTCCTGCACCAGCCGCACATCCGCGACGCCGCCGAGCTCGTTGCCGTCAGCATCGATCACGCGGTGGCCTAGCAGCTCATTCAGTCGCATCGCCGGCTCCGGGGATCTTGTCGATGACGTGATGCTCGATCCAGTTGTCGTAGTAGTCCAGGTCGAGGCCGTCGGTCGAGATCGTCAGCGCCGAGTCGACCTCGGCGATCCGCCCCGCCGGGATCTCCACCCGGCCGGAGATCAGCGCCGCCACCACCGGCGGGTCGGCGTCGAGGTCGAGCTCGACGTCGTCGACCTTGCCGACCAGGTGACCGTCGGCCTGATCGATCAGCTGCCGGTCGAGCAGATGCAGCTGTGCGTGAAGGACTCGTCCTGACATGATCAAGCTCCTGCCTTGGTGATGATCATCAGCGGTATCGCGGCCACCGACGCGATCGTCAGCAACGCCAGATAGAACAGCCCGAAGGCGTTACGTACAGGACCGTTCGTCTCCCGGCCGACATAGTCCGGATCGTTCGCGACGATCAGGATCGGCAGGTACGTCAACGGCAACGCCATCGCGGCGAACACCACGGAGTACTCCGTCACCTTCACCGGATCGACCGCCGTCAACAGGGTCAGCACCGCCAGCACCAGGCACACGATGATGACCACGTGGAAACGCGAGGCCTCCCGCGGCCGGACGAACTTCCCCCACTGCCAGCCGCGGTACTGCGCGATCGTGTACCCGCACGACAGCGCGGTCTCGAGCGCCGCGCCGAAGGTCGCCGCGAACATCCCGATCAGCACGACCGCCAACCCGATCTTGCCGAAGGCAACGACCACCGGCAGCGCGACCTGCCCCAGCGTCCCGACCTGGATCCCGGCCGGCAGGAACAGCACCGCCGCACACCCCATGATCGACAGCGACAGCAACCCGCCGAGCGGGAACCCGATGAACACGTTGGTCCGCTCGGTCCCCAGATCGCGGCGCGTCCACTTCTCCTCAACCCCTCCGGAGGAGAAGAAGAACACCTCGTACGGCGTCATCGCGGCGCCGAACAACGCGATCCCGTAGTACGCGTACGTCGCCCAATCCTCGTGCCCGATCGGATGCAGCTGTGTTGCCTGGTGCAACAACTGGCCCCAGTCCGGACCGAGCTTGAACAGCGCGACCGCGAACACGATCAGCAGCAACCCGAGCAGCCCGAAGACCTGCTCGAGCCGGGAGAACTTGACCCGCCAGATCACCAGCCACACCGCGAGCGCTGCCAGCGGCATCCACAACAGGTAGCTGACTCCGCTCGCCAGCTCGAACGCGAGCGCCACCCCGCCGATCTCGGCGATCAACGTCAGCAGCGTCACCAGGAACGACGCAACCAGGGCGAGCAGACCCGTCCGCGGTCCGAGCCGTTCGCGGATCAGGTCGAACACCGGCCGCCCGGACATCGCGACGACCCGGCCGCACATCTCGGCGTACAGGCAGATCCCGATCACGCCGACGAGGACGATCCAGGCCAGGTGCATCCCGAATCGCGCGCCCACCAAGGCGTTGGTGACCAGATCGCCGATGTCGACGAACCCGCCGATCGCGGTCAGGATCCCGAGCGTGACACCGAGGAGCTTCTTCACTTCGCCAGCTCCCCGACCTGATCGAGGTCCTTGCCGGACAGCTGAAGTGCCGGGAGCTGCCGTTCGGCCGCGGCCAGGTCGTTGTTCCCGAGCGCGATCCGGACCGCCGTGACCGCGGACACCGCGTCGTCGAGCGTCGAGTTGACCTGTTCGTACAACCTCGCCGACTGCTCGGTCGACGGCTGCTGTGTCGAGAACGAGTCTGCCGTCGTCCCGAGACTCTTCTCGGCGTCGTCGACCATCCGGCGGGCCGGCTGCACCCAGAGCCGGTGCGCCTGCAACTGCTCGACGACCAGGCGGGTCGTGTTCACCTCCGAGGCCGCGGTACGCGCAGTCTGTGCTGCGTTGTCCCGGAGCTTCTGATCGGCGTCACCACACCCGGCCAGAAGTACGGCCGCCAGCACTCCGACTGCCATCCACCGCAGCACGCGTCACCATCCGAGGTCCGATAGTCGTACGACGTACCGGTACCCCAGGCCACACCTGGTTCAGGCCGTGCGATGCGGGAGCTGCGTCAGAGCGAGCACGTGATCGGCCGGAGTACCCTGCAGCGCGACCAGTTCGAGTTTGCGATCGCTGCGGCGAAGTGCGGCGGCGAGCACCCGGATGCCTGCGCTGGCGAGGTGTGTCACCCGCGACAGGTCGACGGTGAGCGGGCGGGTTGCGTGGCGCGCCACGTCACGCAGGATGCGGTCGAACCCGCGCGCGGTGGCGATGTCGATCGGGCCGCCGACCAGGAGCCTCCCGCCGGTGACCGCCGCGGAGAACTCGGCTCGCTCGATTGCGGGCTGTGCCTCCCCCACGAGCATGCTCGGCGCCTTGGTCAGCGCCGTACGCACGGTCGCCGTCGTACCGTCCGGGGTCCGCTCGACGGTCAGGTCGTCAACCGTCGCACCCGCCAGCGCGAGCCCGTGCCCGCGGTCGGTAGCCGGTTCCGAGTCCTTCCACCGGCCGCGATCCTGCACCGAGATCTCCAGCTCCCCGCTCGGCGTGAGCTCGGCCGTCAGAGTGAGTTGACCGGGCGCGCAGTCGTAGTACGCGTGCTCGACCACGTTCGCCATCAGCTCGATGACCGCGCTCTCCACTCCGATCACCACGACCGGTTCCGGCTCCAGAGCGCGCAGCCAAGCAGAGAAGTCGTCGCGGAACCGCGCCGCCGTCGCCGAGACAGCCGGACCGCTCTGCGTCAGCGCCATGACCGGGGTACGCCGGTGCGCGGCGAGCACCGCGATGTCGTCGGAGTGACCGGCGACCAATTCCAGTACCTGCTCGGTGACGCGCTCACCGGAGTACTGCGATCCGGCGACGGCGGCCGCAGCGGCTGCGCTCAGCAGCTGGGCGGTCGCCTGGTCCGGGGTGCTCTGCGGGCGTTCGATGATCCCGTCCGTGTACAACAACAGCACGTCGTCCAGCTCGAGGTGGTCATGACCGAGTTGGTAGCCGCCGGGCGCACCGAGCGGGGTGCCGCCGGACGGTTCGACGTACCGGGCCTTGCCGTCCGTCGACGCGATCAGTGGCGGCGGGTGACCGGCAGTGCAGTAGGTCAGGTCCCCGGTAGCCGGATCGAGTATGGCGGCACACACCGTGGCGGCCTCTGCGCCAGGCACCCTGCTCGCGAACTTCTCCAGGCGGCTGATCGCGGACGCCGGATCCGCGCCGCCCAGCAGCGCCATCGACAGCGCGGCGCACAGCCGATCCGTCACCCACGATGCCCGGGCTCCATGCCCGACGACGTCGCCGACCGTCAACGCGACCCGGTCGTCGTCGAGAACCACGGTGTCGAACCAGTCGCCACCCGCGGTTGCGCCGGTCTCTGCCAATAGGTAGCGAGCGGACAGCTCGACTCCGGGCAACACCGGCAATCGAGTCGGGGGCGGCGCCTCCCTCAACCTGCTCGCCGTCCGCCGGGCCTGCTCGTTCATCCCGACCTCCTCCGAGAACGACCTCGGGCTGAGACCTCCCTGTGCCCAATCCGGGCCGATCAACGCACCGGCGGCGCAATTGGCGTCTCGCGTCGCCTCGTGACTGGTGGGGCTGAGGTGCATCATGGAGAGGTGGATGAGTTCGAACCTCAGCCCTCCCTGCGCGACCCGGACCAAGTCGCCGCGACCTTCGCCCGGCTTGCCCTGGACATGCACGACGCAGGCGGTGTGGAGGAGACGGTTGAGGCGGTGGTGGAGTTCGCTCTGCAAGCCGTCGACTGTCAGTACGCCGGAGTCGCGCTCTACGCCAAGGGCGGACAGCCGGAGGTTCCGGCTGTCACCGATTCGACCGTGGCCGAGATCTACCGGTTCCAGATGGACGGCGAAGCCGGGCCGCTAGTCGAGTGCATGCGCAGCCAGGCGAGTGTTCTGGTGCCCGACACCACGTCCGAGCTGCGCTGGCCGGAGTGGGCCAAGAAGGTCCTCGAGCTGGGAGTCCGGAGCGTTCTCGACGTACCGCTGCGGACCGCCGCCGGCACCGTCGGCGTACTGGGCCTCTACAGCGTCGAGCCGGATGCCTTCGGACCGGACGCGGAGGCGATCGCCCACATCCTTGCGCGGCACGCCTCCGTCGCCGTCGCGACCGCCCGCCGCGAGCAGAACCTCAACCTCGCGGTCGACGCCCGCAAGCTCGTCGGCCAGGCGATGGGCATCCTGATGGAGCGCTACGGCCTCGACGGCGACCGGGCCTTCCTGGTCCTCAAGCGCTACTCCCAGCAGACCAACACCAAGCTCCACGACGTCGCCCGCGAACTCATCGACACCCGAAGTCTCCCTCGATCCTGACCACAGGCGCGTCTAGGCTCGGGGCATGACGAGATACGGTCCGGCAGAGGCAGCTGAGCGGTCCGGGTTCAGCATCGACACGTTGCGCTACTACGAACGCGAGGGCATCCTGCCGCCGGTGGCGCGCAACTCAGGCGGCCGACGGCAGTACTCCGACGACGACCTCGCAATGCTCGACTTCCTCCGCTGCCTACGCGACACCGGCATGCCCATCGAGCGCCTACGCCGCTACGGCGAACTAGCCCGCTCCGACCAAACCATGCCCGAACGCCTCGCCCTGATCGAAGAACACGCCAAGGTAGTCGAAACCCGAATCGCCGAACTGCAGTCCCAACGCACCCGCCTCAAGGAAAAAGCAGCCTGGTACCGCGAGCAACTCGACAAGTAATCCGCGGCGCAGAGATCAAGAGAAATACTCGTGGCGCCCGCTGGCGCTGGGCTGGTATCGGCAGCTGGTGCCGGTGAGCCTGTAAGAAAGAAGATAAAAGAAGAGCAAAGAAAGAACAGATTTGGGGTAGTGGTCGGCTTCGGTGACCGCCCGCAAGCTTGCTGAGCTGCGAAGCGTGTCAGGAAAGACCTTGGCCCTCCGTGGCGGAGGAATCGGAGCTGCGACGCAACGTCCCCCGCCGACTGTGGGGTCGTGCCGACCGGCGCAGGAACGACCCGACCAGCACCGCAGTCTGGTCTGCCGTAGTTGCGTGAAGGGGCCGGTGTTCGCGACGGCTGCGCGCTGCCCTGCGCGACGTTGTCCTGTGGCCACGGCGAGCGCGGAACTCCTGATGCGATCAAGCGGCCGTCGCCGAGACCGTCGACCTCGACCGCAAGCCCTGACCGCGACAGCCGGGTTGCGCGTCCGTTCGGCTTGTAAATAAGGGGTTCCGCGGCTTGGCCGATTTGGCGTGTTGATCTCGAACAGGTAGAATCGAACACATGTTCGATACGGATCTGGAGACGCTGTCGACGGCCGACCTGCTCGAGTCGGCCGCCGAGCACCGCGCGATCGCCAACCGCGCCGACGCGCGGCTGCTGCAGCACGCCCAGATCTACGCCGACCGCTTCCATCCCTCCACCTGCGGCATCCGGCCCGGCCGCCGATCCGCCGACGGCCGCGAACGCGCCGTGGTGCTGGGCGGTGACGGCTGCCCGCCGATCGCCGAGTTCGCCATCGCCGAGTTCGGCCTCATCCTCGGCATCTCCCCGATGGTCGCACGCCAGTTCCTCGGCGAGGCACTGGCCCTGCAGCACCGGTTCCCGTTCACCTGGGCCCGCGTCCAGTCCGGCGACGCGACCCCTGGAAGGCCCGCCAACTCGCCACGCTGTGCCTGAAACTGTCCGAACAAGCCGCCCGGTCTGTCGACCGGCGCGTCGCATCGTTGATCGACTCCATCACGCCGTACCGCCTCGACAGGATCATCCGCGCCGCCAAGGCACACGCCGATCCCGACCTGGCCCGCGACGAAGCGGCCGAAGCAGCCGACGAGCGGGGCGTATTCGTCGGCCGCAGCGACCACCACGGCAACAAGACCATCTACGCCAAAGCCCCCGCCGCCGCGATCATCCGCCACGACGCAACCATCGCGGCCATCGCCGAAGCGCTCAAAACTTTCGGCGACACCCGCCGCCTCCAGCACCGCCGCGCCGACGCCCTCGGCATCATCGCCGACCCCCGCTTCACCCAACAACTCCTCACCCAAGCCCACAACCACCCCACCCCGACCACCACCCGGGCACAGGCACCGGCACCGGCACCGGCTCCGACGCCGTCGGCCAACACCGCCGCCTCCGCAGAAACCTCGCGCCCAGCCTCAAGCCCTGGCAGGCGTTCGGCGAAGGCGAGCTCCGAAGCCGCGGCTGGCCCGCACCCCGCAGCAGCAGACCCGCAAACAGGCGTCGCCACGCGACCTGTAGATGCAGGCGCGGTGACCGGCGTCCGCCCGCGGCTGGCGGCTGGAGGCGGCGACGCGTTCGGCCTGCTCGACCGGTCGAACGACGCACCACCTACGTGCGCAGACCCCGATCTTGGCACCAACCCGGTGCGCCCCGAGAGCCCGTCGCACGAACGCCCGGATGCCGGTGACGCCCACCCGGCCAGTTCCCTCCCTGATGCCCTCGCCGGTCCCATGGCTGAACCCGTCGAGTTGCGCGAGCCGCCATTGGCCGAAGGCGAGGGGCCCTACGATCCTGATCCGCCAAGTGACCCGTTCGACAGCCGAGCACCGGGATACGTTCCCGGTCCACGCAGCCAACCCGACGACGGCATACCCATGGACACCGCCGCCCAACGGGCCCTCGACGCACGCCTCGCGCAGATCAAACGCGACGCCTACACGAACTCCATCAACGCGGCGGACTCCGGGAGTGCGGGTGGGCAAGTGCGTCCTGGGCAGACCGAGGTCTTCGTGCACCTCACCGACCTGACCCTCGCCACCCGGACCGGTGTGCTCCGCGCCGAAGGCATCGGCCCGCTGCTGGCCGAGCAACTCACCGAACTCGTGGGCCACGGGCCGTACACAGTGAAGCCCGTCATCGACCTCAACGATGCCGTGAGCGTGGACGCCTACGAAATCCCCACCCGGATCCGCGAACGGGTGCGGCTCACCTACCCGGTCGAGCTCTTCCCCTATGGCACCCGCGAGACTCACGGCGCCATCGACCTCGACCACATCCAGCCCTACGACCCGCACGGCCCCGCCGGCCAGACCAGCACCACCAACCTCGCACCGCTCAGCCGATTCGCCCACCGGGTGAAGACCCACGCCCACGGCTGGAACGTCGACCGGGTCGACCACAAGACCCTGGAATGGACCACGCCGCACGGGTTCACGTTCCGGGTCGACCCCACCGGGACCCACCGCGTCTCCAACCCCACACCAGACAGCTGATCCAGGGCTAGCGGGAAGACCCGCCGGAGAACCTTCGGGGCTGACCACTCATGCCGGCCACAACTCCAAATCCCTCTTCGAGGGTTATTCAGATGTCACCAGCCGAGTCGGTAGAGCTCGAGGCGGTCGGTGGTTTTGATGACGGCGGGCAGTTCGATGAGTCTCCCCGATATCCGGTGGCGATTACTTTCCAGTTCTTGGGGTTGCCGATGGCGCGTTCGACGGCTGATCGTCGGGTGGAGAGGTGGTCCTTGCTGCGTTTGTACGGGACGGTGGCTGTGGTGCCGATGTAGGCGGCGTCGGCGTACCACGTGAAGCTGTCCAGCACTGGTTCCCAGCCGCATTCGGTGATCGCACGCCGGTCGTGGCTGGAGTAGTTGTGTTTACTGTCCGCGCGGTTTCCGGTTGGCACCAGGGCCCGTCGACGAGCACCTCGCGGTTGGCGAACACGCTGGACGGCTCCGATTCATGCAGGCACAGCACCTGGCCGAGCAGCGGCATGATCGAGCGGTAGATCCGCGACACCGTCGACTGGCTGATTCCGTACAGGTCCGCCAGCATCGTCTGACGCACGTTCTGTCGAAAATGCATCAACACCAGCACCACCTGCCGAAACAAGCCGAGCGCCAGCGGACGACCAAAGGCTCTCCCTTCGCCCTCGATGACCTGGAAAACTCGACCGACCAACTCGGTGATCTCGTCGCGACCGAGTCCGAGTGCAGAGTGATACCGCATCGAGGCGGGCGCAGCGAAACTCGCGGCCGATCACTGAAGACGGCCGCCACTCTGCATCTCTTCTTTCTCTTTCTTTTTCCTTAACCTCTTCCATGCAGGCTCATCCAAGACTTCTGAATAGCCCTCTCTATTTCCCTTATCTTCTTTCTTCCCTTGTCCTTGCTCTTTCCCTTGCGCCGATCCTCTGGGTGGGCTTGACCTGGTGTGCGCTCCAGGTTGGATCGTCGTTGGCATGAACTCTCTTACTTCTCCGTTGGTGCTCGGCGCGATGATGTTCGGGACGGCGGTTGACGAGGACACGTCGTTCGCGCTGCTCGACCGGTTCGTCGAGTGCGGTGGCGTCTGGATCGACACTGCGGATTGCTATGCGTTCTGGGCCAGTGACGACGGGCGCGGCGGTGCCAGCGAGCGCGTACTCGGTCGGTGGCTGGCCGCGCGGCCCGGCGTACGTGACCGGATCCGTATCGCCACCAAGGTCGGCGCGGAGCCGCTGTGGGCCGGTTCGTGGCCGGATCAGCGTGCGGGCCTGGGCCGGCGGGCGATCCACGAGGCGTTCGCCGGCAGCCTCGAGCGACTCGGCATCGATCAGGTCGACCTGCTGTGGATCCACCAGGAGGACCGCCGTACGCCGATCGAGGAAACCGTCGACGCCATTGCCGAACTCAACCAATCCGGCCAGGTACGACGCGTCGGCGCGTCGAACCACCCGGCCTGGCGCATCGAACGCGCTCGCGCCCATGCCGCGTCCAAGGGCCTCCTGCCGATCGACGCACTCCAGCTGAGCGCCACCTATCTCCAGGTCCGCCCTGGCACGCTGCCGGAGGCGACGGCGCACCCGTTCGGCCAGCTCAGCCAGGAACAGCTGGACCACGCACGCGAGCACCGGATCGACGTCTGGGCCTACACGCCGCTCCTGTCCGGCGCGTACGACAACCCGGCCAAGCAGATCCCCGAGGCCTACGACCACCTCGGCAGCACTCGTCGCCTCGCCGCACTCGACGACGTCACCCAGCAAACCGGCGCAACCCGCAGCCAGGTCGTCCTCGCCTGGCTGGTTGCCCAAGGCATCCGCCCGATGCTCGGCGGCAGCAAACTCCACCAACTCGAAGCGGCCCTGGACGGTGTCGCCCTGACCCTCACCGACGACCAGCTCAAGCAGCTCGACGTCCGCTAGCGGTTCGTGCGCAGGCTCTGGGCGAGATCGTCCAGAGCCGGGAGCGCGTCGATGATCGTCTGCGCCGAGGCCTTCGGGAGCTGGTCGAGGCAGGCGCCCAGGGCCTCGGTGCGGAGCAGCTTGACGCGTTCGTGCAGCTGCCGGCCGGCGTCGGTGGCTTCGACGCGGACCGCGCGCAGGTCGTCCGGGTTCGGGTCGCGCTGGATCAGCCCGAGCTCGGTCAGCCGGCCCACCACCCGCGACAGCATGGTCGGATTGAGACCCTCGAGCTGGGCCAGTTCGGTCAGCCCGAGCGGGCCACGGAACGTGATCAGGCCGAGGACGGACGCCTGGGTCGGCGTCAGGCCCTCGTCGGTCGCCGTGGCGTTGAGCTCCCGCGCCAGCTTGGAGATCACGCCACGAAGCTTGCTCAACGTCTCGGTGTCAGTCATGTCACCCCTTTATTGCCTGCCAGCAAGCAATGTAGTCTGTTCATCGATGGAACCGTCGAGTTCACCCTCAGTCGTCACCGAGCCTTCCGCGGATGAGCCACTGGCCCACCGGCGGCTCGTCTTCGGCATCGTCGCGATCGCCCTGCTGATGGCATCGATCGATCAGACCATAGTGGCGACGGCGCTGAATGCAATCCGCAGCGACCTGAATGCCGAGTTGACCTGGAGCGGCTGGACGATCACCGTCTACGCGCTCGGCCAGATCATCGTGATGCCGCTGGCCGGCCGGCTCGGCGACCAGTTCGGGCGGAAGAAGATCTTCCTCGGCGCGGCGGCGCTGTTCACGGTCGCCTCGCTGTGCTGCAGTCTCGCGGACAACATCTACCTGCTGGTGATCTTCCGCGCGTTCCAGGCGATCGGCGGCGGCGCGTTCATGCCGACCGCGACCGGCATCGTCGCCGAACAGTTCGGCCGCGACCGGGACCGGGCGATCGGGATGTTCACCTCGATCTTCCCGATCGGCGGCATCATCGGCCCGATCATCGGCGGCATCATCGTCACGTACTGGTCCTGGCGCGAGATCTTCGTGGTGAACATCCCGATCGGCCTGTTGCTGATCGTCCTGGGCCTGCGGTTCATCCCGAGCAGCCCGCCGAAGGCCGCCTCGCGGATCGACGGGACCGGCGCGGCGCTGCTGGCGCTGACGATGCTGTTCGGTATGTACGGGATCAGTTCGCTCGGCAGCGCCGGCGCGGAGCCCACCGATCCACTGTTCATCGTGTCGATGGTGATTGCGCTGGCACTCGGCTTCCTGTTCGTCCGGCACGCGAACCGGCACGCGGCGCCGTTCATACCGGTCAGCCTCTTACGCGGACGCGGCTTCGGCGCCATGAACACGATCAACTTCCTCTTCGGCGCAGCCATGCTCGGCTTCGGCGCGCTCGTCCCCCTGTACGCCGAATCGCGGTACGGCATCCAGCCGCTCCAGGCCGGAACGTTGCTCACAGCAAGAGCGGTCGGGATGATCTGCGTCGCGGGGCTAGCGGTGTTCGCGCTCCGCCGTACCGGCTATCGAGCTCCGATGGTGGGCGGGTTCGTGCTGGTCGCGGGCGGGATGACGCTGATGTCGGTCGCCCCGCACGGCCTCACGCCGTACGCCTGGCTGGCCATGGCCGCGGGCATCACCGGTATCGGCATGGGCCTGTCCATCCCCGCATCCAACAACGCCAGCCTGCAACTCGCGCCCGACCAGATCTCCGCGATCGCCGGCCTCCGCGGCATGTTCCGTCAGTCCGGCGGCATCGTCGCCGTCTCCATCACCACCACGATCCTCAACCACGCCACCGACGCCGGCACCAGCCAAGCTCACAGCTTCGTTGTCTTCGCCGCCATCCTGCTCCTGATGATCCCCATCACCTTCCTGGTCCCCGACCACCGCGGGACCTGGTAACCCCGACTAGCCGGCGATGGGGAGGGTTCGGCGGTAGCCGTCGTGGATGAGGGTCGGGGTCATGCCGACCGACTCGTAGAGGTGCAGGGCCGGGGTCGGGTTGTTGGTGTCGACGGTCAGGATGGTGCCGGTGCGGCCCGCGGATGCGTCGAGGGCGAAGGCGTCGTGGAGCAGGAACTTCGCCAGACCACGTCCGCGGAAGGACTCGAGCACGCCGAGCATGCCGATGTAGCCACAGTTGTCGCTGTCGGCGAAATCGTCGCCACAGATCCGGATCGCGACCGGCCGCCGGTTGACCTCGAGCAGAGTCAGCTGGGACCAGCCGAAGGTCGACCGCTTGTCGAGTGCCTGGACCCACTCGTCGTGCGGCCGCGGGACGAAGCCGAACTGGCCGCGGAAGCTGTCGATGATGACCTCATGAGCTGCCCACCGAGTGGCCCCGTCGAACGCGCCGCGCCGCAGTACGACATCCGCCGGCAGTCTCGCGGCGGCGACCGGTGCCCTGTGATCGATACGCATCCGGTGGTACGTCGTGCCTGGAGCGAAGTCGTTGTCGGCCAACAGCGCGCCGAGCGAGGCGTCTGCGCGGTACACAAACGAATCCAGCGTGACCTCGGTGTGGCCGCCCTCGCGTGCCATCTCCTCGGCACGGTCCATCGTTTGCTCCAGCAGCCAGGCGGCAACGGCCGGATCCTGCGATGCAACCTCGACCTCGACCACCTGACGATCGCCCTTGCCGAACGCCGTGCCGTACCCGGCCGGTCGCCCGTCCCCGGCCAGCACCAGCCAGCCGTCGGTCCTCCGGTCGAACCCCGGCTCAACCAGCCCGTCGGCAATATCCTCCAGTCTGCAGTCGGCGAACCCGACCATGGCCGTGTTGTACGCCGAGACCAGCTGGAAGATCAGCGCTGCATCATCAGGCACCGGCCGCCGCACTGTGTGGCCGGCCGGCAATTGTGCCAATGAACGATGTTTCAAAGACTTCACGATGCCCCCCTTGGACACTTATCAGATGCGGTCCGCGGGGGCGAAGTTATCGATCTGAGGACATCCGTGACGAAGCATCTGTTTCAATCACTCGCTCTGTCATCTGGCGAAGTCCACGATCAGGCGGGTCAGTTCGGCGGGCTGGTCCTCCGAGATGAAGGTGTAGGAGTCGGGGACGCTGACGAGGTTTGCATTGGGCAACGTCTTGGCCAGGCGTTCGAAGAGTTGGGGTTTGAAGATGCGGTCGTCGGCGGCCTGGACGAGCAGGACCGGCCTGTCGAATTCGGTCAGCGTGTCGGCAGCCGCGAGGGTGTAGCTGTTGGCGACGCTCGCGATGAATCGCTTGGCGTCTCGGCGGATCTCGGCGCTGGCGCGGATCGGCTGCAGGTAGGAGTCGAGGATCGCGGCCGGGATACCGCGCTTGGCCAGCCAGCCGAAGGTGTTGGGCAGCCGGCGTACGGCGTTGTACTGGAGCAGGCGGCTGCCGATCCACATCGAGCCGGGGAGGCGGGCCAGCTTGGGGAGCTTGTCGAACGGGGATGGGAAGAAGTCCTCGAAGGCGTCGCACGGCGTGAGCACCACGCGGCCGATCCGCTCGGGATGGTTGGCCATCAAGATCTGGGTAAGGGCGCCGCCGGTGTCGTTGGCGACGATGGTGACGTCGGTGAGGTCGAGCTCCGTCAGGAAGTCCGCGATCAGCTTCGCGACCCCGGGCGGCGTGAGGTCGGCGTCAGGTGCCATCGGCAACTGGTGTGCACCGAGCGGCCAGTTCGGCGCGATGCAGCGGAAGCCGGCCTTGGCGACCTCAGGCACGACCTTCCGCCAGAGGTTCGCGTTGACCAGCAGGCCGTGGACAAACACGACGGCCGGTCCGGTGCCGGTTTCCGTGTAGGTCACACCAACGGCGGTCTTCACACCGACACCTCAACGCTTCCGGACAACGCATCGAGAGCCGTACGACGTCCTGTCTCGACTGCTGCTTTGAGTGGATCAGGTCGCCGCTCCGTACGTCCGATGCTCACGCTTCCGACCGGCGGGCGGACTTGAATGGTGGCCGGATGCGATGTCAGCAAGCGCTCCTCCTCGGCCCGGATCTCGACCCGGTGCAACCACGGCTCGAGGGCTCCCGGGGCATGGCGAGTGAACCAGCGCGTCATCAATATCCGTTCACCGCGCGATGGCGGCGACTGCTTCTCGTCCAGACGACGCGTGCGGAAGGCAACGATATGCGGGGCGCCTTGCGCAAGCGCCGTACGCACTGGTGTGCCTTCACTCACCCCGGCATCGACGTACGGCGTGCCGTCGATCTCTACCGGCGGACCGGCGAGAAGGGGCATCGCGGCCGAAGCACGAAGGGCTGTCTGCAGGCTTGCCTGGTCGTGGATGTGCGGATGCAGGTCGACCGGCCGACCGGTCATCGCGTCGGTCGCGATCGGATGGATGCCGACCGGGTTGTCGAGGACCTCCTGGAACCCCATCGGCATGATCTCGGTGTAGACCTTCTGCACGAGATAGCTGGTGTCGACCACCGGCTGGCGGCGCAGGATCCGCCTCGGGTTGATGGTCGTGCCCATGATCGTCCGGTCCCACCAGGCATGCTTCGTACTGTCCGCGCGACCACACAGCAGCCAGGCCGCATTCAGCGCTCCGGCGGAGCTGCCGTAGACGGCATCGAACAACGGCAACAGTCCGAGCTGCTCGACCGCGACCGTCATACCGCTGGAGTACGCACCGCGCGAGCTTCCGCCCTCGATCAGCAGCACGAGGCGCGCATCATCCCGGCGACGCCCCGGCATACTCCCCTGCTTCCGGCGATCGCGCAGCAACTGGATCACAGACTCGGTCACCAGTCCTTTATACGGGTCTGGCAAGCCGCGTTCACCTTCAGCTTCGGCTGAGCGTCCTTATAGTGAACGTCATGTTCACGCTCGATCAGATCGACGAGATCCACGACACGCACGGCAAGGCGACAACGCTCCCGGCGTACCTCAATGCTCTGAGGGAGATCGGCGTACAGGAATCCGTGTCGTTCGTGACGGACGGCCATACCGAGCATCGCGGCGCAGACGGGTACGTCGTGTCGACGCCGCCGGCTCACGAGAAGTTCGCCATTGCCGAGGTGAGCGATCGGGCGATGCTCGCCGAAGCCCTCGAGGAGAAGGACTACGTGAAGATGTCCAAGGCTCTCGCCGACAGCGGCATCGAGAAGTGGATCTTCGACACCCGCGCCCTGACGATCGCCTACCTCGACAGGGCCGGCAACAGCCTCCTCGAAGAGGACGTCAGCGGGCGCCAGCCCGGGTGAGTCGGTGGTAGACGTCGTTCCAGTGCAGCTCACGCTGGAACTCGCGCACGGTGGTCGACGCGTCGATGACGGCCAGCTCGACGGAGAGCAGGTCGGCGAAGTCCTCGTACACCTCGCGATCGAGAGCCGTCGTCAGCACGGTGTGGTGGGGTCCGCCCGCCGTCAACCAGGATTCGGCAGACGTTGCCAGCGACGGCTCGGGCTTCCACACCGCACACGCGACCGGCAACTGCGGGAGCGCCTCATCCGGCTCGACGACGTGTACGACGTTCGCCGTCAACCGGAACCGATCGCCCAGATCGGCGATCCCGACCACGACACCTGCTCCGGGATCAGCCGTGAAGCGCAAGCGAACGGGATCTTCGCGACCGCCGATGGACAGCGGATGAATCTCGAGCGACGGGCGCGCCGACGTGAGCGACGGACACACCTCGAGCATGTGCGCGCCGAGGATCTTCTCCTCCCCCGGCACCAGGTGGTACGTGTAGTCCTCCATGAAGGACGTGCCGCCCGGCAGCCCTTCTGCCATCGCCTTGCTCGCGCGCAGCAGCACCGACGTCTTCCAGTCGCCCTCGCCGCCGAATCCGTACCCGTCGGCCATCAACCGCTGCACAGCCAGGCCGGGCAGCTGACGGAGCCCGCCCAGATCCTCGAAGTTCGAGGTGAACGCCCCGAACCCGCCCTCGGTCAGGAACGACCGCAGGCCGAGCTCGATCCGGGCGCCGTACCGCAGGGATTCGTGCCGGTCACCGCCGGGCAGCAACTCGGGCGCGACGGCGTAGGTGTCGGCGTACTCCTGCACCAGCGGGTCGACCTCGCTGTCGGCCACACCGTCGACCGCCGCGACGAGGTCGTTGACGCTGTAGGTGTTGACCGATACGCCGAACCTCAGCTGCGCCTCGACCTTGTCCCCCTCGGTGACGGCGACGTCGCGCATGTTGTCACCGAACCGGGCGAGCTTGAGGGACCGCAGTTCCGCGACGCCGAGCGCCGCGCGGGCCCAGTGCCCGACCCGCTCCTGGACGTCCCGCGACTCGACGTGGCCGGCAAGGGTCTTGCGCGGTACGTGAAGCCGGGACTGGATGTAGCCGAACTCCCGGTCGCCGTGGGCGGCCTGGTTGAGGTTCATGAAGTCCATGTCGATCGTTGCCCACGGCAACGCAACGTTCGCCTGCGTGTGCAGGTGCAGCAACGGCTTGCGGAGCGCGTCGAGTCCGGCGATCCACATCTTCGCGGGCGAGAACGTGTGCATCCAGGCGACCACGCCGACACACTCCGGCGCACTGTTCGCCTCGAGCATCTGGCGGTGGATCGCGCCGGCGTCGAGCAGCACCGGCTTCCAGACGATCTCCACCGGCAGGTTGGCGCCGGCGAGCCGCTTGGCGACGGCCTGCGACTGGTCGGCGACCTGCTCGAGAGTGCCCGGACCGTACAGGCCCTGGCTGCCGGTGAGGAACCAGACCTCTCGCGGCGTGCTGTTCACAGACATGTGGTCCTTCCGGCGATCATCGTTGTCCGTAGACGTTCTGGTAGCGATCGAAGAGGCGGTCGATGTAGGTCTGCTCGATCGGGATCGGCTCACCGAGCTGGCGGGCGAGGTGCACCGTGCGGGCGACGTCCTCGCACATGACCGCCGCCTTGACCGCGGCCTTGGCGGTCGGCCCGATCGTGAACACGCCGTGGTTCTGCATCAGCACCGCGGGCGAGCGCGAGTCGCGCAGCGTGTCGACGATGCCGCGGCCGATCGAGTCGTCGCCGATGATCGCGAACGGTCCGACCGGGATCGGGCCGCCGAACTCGTCGGCGCACATAGTGGTGACGCACGGGATGGCCTCCCCGCGCGCGGCCCAGGCAACGGCGTACGGCGAATGGGTGTGAACCACACCGCCGACGTGCGGCATCTCCCGGTAGACGTACGCCTGCGCCTCGGTGTCCGAGGACGGCGCGTGCTCACCGTCGACAACGCGGCCCTCAAGATCGCAGACGACCATGTTGGCCGGCGTCAGCTCGTCGTACGCGACGCCGCTCGGTTTGATCACCATCAGGTCGTGGCCGGGCACCCGCGCGGAGACATTGCCCGCCGTCCAGACCACCAGCCCGTACGCCGGAAGATGCGCGTGCAGCTGAGCGACCTCGGACCGTAGCCGGGTCAGGGTCTCGGCGACATCCGCGATCACGCTCATCAGGCCTCCAGGGCAGCGCGCCGGATCGACTTGAGCTTGCGCATCAGCTTGCTGTTCCGCCCGAAGTACTCGTGCAGCTCGAGGTACAGATCGAACAGCTGGTCATAGGCTTTGGCCCGCTCCTCGTCGGGGAGGTGGACGCCGCGTCTGACCTTGCCCATGTTCTTGGCGGCGGCCGGTACGTCGGGATAGGCGCCGGCCGCGACGGCGGCGTGGATCGCCGACCCGAGCGCCGGCCCTTGTTCGGAGTCGATGATCGAGAGCGGAAGCCGGGTGACGTCGGCGTAGATCTGCATCAGCAGCGCGTTCTTCGCCAGCCCGCCGGCGATGATCAGCTCCTTCACCGGTACGCCGCTGTCGCCGAAGGTCTCAGTGATCACCCGCGTGCCGAATGCCGTTGCCTCGAGCAACGCTCGGTAGCAGTCCTCGGGACGCGTCGCCAGCGTCTCACCGACGATCAGGCCCGAGAGCTCATGATCGACGAGCACCGACCTGTTGCCGCTATGCCAGTCCAGCGCGACCAGCCCGTGCTCGCCCACGGCCTGCCCGGCGGCGAGCCTGGTGAGGTGTTCGTGCAACGACTCCCCGGCCGCGGCCGCAGCCTCGTGGTAGGACGGCGGTACGGCGTTGTCGACGAACCAGCCGAAGATGTCGCCGACACCGCTCTGGCCGGCCTCGTAGCCCCAGCTTCCCGCGATGATGCCGCCGTCGACGACACCGCACATGCCGGGAACCTCGCGCAGCGCATCAGCGCTCATGACGTGACAGGTCGACGTACCCATGATGGCGACCATCTGCCCAGCCTCGACGGCCTGAGCTGCCGGCGCTGTCACGTGGGCGTCGACGTTCCCGACGGCGACCGCGATACCTGCCGGCAGCCCCGTCCACTCCGACGCCTCGGCAGTCAGCGTGCCGGCCGCGGATCCGAGCTGACCGATCGGGTGCTCCAGCTTGTCGGCGACGAATGTCCCGAAGCCAGGCGCGAGGCCTTCGAGGAAGTCCGCTGACGGGTAGTGGCCGTCCTGCAGGATGCCCTTGTATCCGGCGGTGCACGCGTTGCGGACGTAGCGGCCGCACAGCTGCCAGACGATCCAGTCGGCCGCCTCGACCCAGCGCTCCATCCGGTCGTAGAGCTCGCGGTCCTCCTCGAACAGCTGCAACGCCTTCGCGAACTCCCACTCCGACGAGATCAGCCCGCCGTACCGCGGCAGCCAGCTCTCGCCCCGCTCGCGCGCCAGCTCGTTGATGCGATCGGCCTGCGGCTGGGCGGCGTGGTGCTTCCAGAGCTTGATGTAGGAGTGCGGACGGTCCGCGAGTCCGTCGACCTCGTTCAGCGGCGTGCCGTCGGCCAGGCAGGGCACCATCGTGCACGCGGTGAAGTCGGTGGCGATGCCGATCACGTGCGTCGGGTCGATCCCGGCTGCGGCGACGGCTTCGGGTACGGCGGTCCGCAGTACCTCGCGGTAGTCGTCGGGAACCTGTAGCGCCCACTCTGGCGGCAGCCGCCGGCCGGTCGCAGGCAGCTGTTCGTCGATCACGGCGTGCGCGTACTCGTGCACGCCGGCACCGAGCTCGGCCCCGTCGGAGACGCGGACGACAACGGCGCGACCGGACAGCGTCCCGAAGTCCACTCCGATAACGAACTGTTCGGCAGGGCTCATGAGATGAAATTGTGAGCGTTAACATTCTGCGCTGTCAAGGCTGGCAGAGCGCTAACTGAGCCGCGGTGCGGCCGTCGAGTCGCGGACGACCAGACCCGGACGGATCAGCTGGGTGGCGGGAGCGAGATCCCCCTCCAGCGCCCGCAGGGTCAGCTCCACCGCGCGGCGGCCGAGCAGCGAGAACTCCTGGTCGACCGTCGTCAGAGCCGGCCAGAGGTACGGCGCCTCGGGCATGTTGTCGAATCCGACGACGCTGATCTCGCCCGGCACGTCGCGACCCTTCGCGTGCAGAGCGGACATGAGCCCGATCGCCATACTGTCGTTGGCCGCGAAGACGGCCGTCACGTCCGGTTCCTCAGCGATCCGCAGACCTGCTTCGTACCCGCTCTTCGGCGACCAGTCGCCGGCGAGCTCCGGCCCGGGCAGGACACGACGCTCCTCGTGCGCACGCTGCCAGCCCGCACGACGCTGACCCGCCTCGACCCATTCCTGTGGCCCGGCGACATGGGCGACGTGATGGTGACCGAGATCAAGCAAATGCTCCACCGCCAGCCGGGCACCTGCCTCTTGGTCGATCCCTACCGCCATCGGCTGTCCTGCGCTCACGCCTTGAACGACGACGATGGGGACGCCCGCATCGAGCGATCTGACCTGCTCGAGCGCCTCCCGATGCGCAACGGCCACGACGATCGCTTCGACCGCCTCGTCGAGCAGGCGACCGACAGCCTCCCGGAGCGACTGCGACGAGAAGTCCTCGACTGCGACAAGTGAGACGTCGTACCCCGCCTTGTGGCCGGCGTCCTGAACCGACACGGCGATCATGCCCGGCCCGTGCAGAACGAGGTGCGCCGAGATCATCCCGATGCGACGCGACCTGTTCGTCACCAGTAGCCGAGCCGCGTTGTTGCGCCGGTAGCCGAGCTCTGCGATCGCCGCCTCCACGCGGGCGCGGGTGTCGGCGCGAACCAGGTCCGATCCGTTCAGCACGCGGGACACGGTCTGATGCGAGACGCCGGCCGCGGCCGCCACATCGGTCATGCTCGGAGCTCGTCCGACGCCCTCGCTCGCTCTCGCCATGCAGAGATAGTAAGGATCCGGCTCAGCTTCGAGGCACTGTTGAGCCGCGGATCACCAGCCGTGGCGCCTGATGATGTACGCCGTCTCCGAGCGCGTCTCCGTCCAGTGCGGCGAAGACACGTTGGGCAGCCGCACGGCCGAGCAGCTCCAGATTGGGGTCGATGCTCGTCAGCTCCGGGCGGGAGTGCTCGACCATCGGCTCCCAGTTGTCGAAGCCGATCACCGCCACGTCATCCGGTACGACGCGGCCCCGGTCCCGTACGGCGTCCAGCGCGCCGCGGGCGATCTGGTCGGATCCGCAGACGATCGCATCGATGTCGGGATGACGGTCCAGCAGGACCGCGCTCGCGTCCCGTCCCCATCGCTCGGACCAGTCGGCGTACATGCTGTCGCCGACCAGCTTCAGGCCGGCGGCGTCGAGGCCCTCCCCCACGCCCACCCCACGGTCGAGCGCGGCGGCGTACCCAGGATCTCCTGATACGTGGGCGATCTTGCGCCGGCCGCAGGCGACCAGATGCTCGACAGCGATCCGGCCGGCAGCGACGTTGTCGGGGACGAGGGACAGGTCGCCGGGATCGTCGGATGGCGCGTAGACGTAGACGACCGGGACCGGGATGTCGTGCCCGAGTGTGGATCGCGGATCCGTCCGGCTGCCGACGACGATCAGGCCGTCGACGCGACGGCTGAGCAGAGCCTGCAGATGGTGCTGTTCGCGGATCGTGTCCTCACGGGCGTCGCACAGGAAGACGCTGACCCGGCCGGCCCCGAAGGCATCCTCGGCGCCCATCAGGATCGGGATCACGAAGCGTCCCTGCAGGTCGCTGGTCAGCAAACCGACGGTGCCCGTCCGGCCGGCGAGCAGCCCCTGCGCCATCCGGTTCGGGACGAACGAGAGTTGCTCGGCGGCAGCCTCAACCCGGGCCCGGGTGCGGGCCGCCACCTGGCTACGACCGTTGAGCGCCTTCGAAGCGGTCGCGACAGAAACGCCCGCCAGCCGCGCAACGTCGCTGAGGGTGACCACCCTCGTGTCGCCGTTCCGGCCCGTGCCCACCATGCGCCCTCTTCTCATCGGTCCCGAGATCTTGACCCCCACTCGACCCACCCTTACCTTACCGTCAAACAGAAAACCTTTTCGGTCTGTTTCGGGGTGTGGCGCTTTCTGCGCGACGTGGTGGGAGAAAGCGTTTTCAGTGAACAAGCAGAGGAGTGGGAAATGATCGCGTTCCAGCGCGGCAGCCGGCTGCGGGCCCTGTTGACGATCGGTGTGAGTACTGCGGTGCTGGCGCTGGCCGCGTGCGGTGGGGGTGGGAGTAGCCCGGAGTCAGCGGTGAGCGTCGGGGCCGAAGGCACCGACGACGGAAGCACCCTGACTCTGTGGACCCGAGCCCCCCTCGAGAAGCAGGCGAAACTCCTGGTGGCGGCGTACAACAAGAGCCACAAGAACCAGGTGGCGCTCACCGTGGTGCCGAACGACGACTACGTCGCCAAGGTGGGTGCCGCGGCCGGCTCGAGCGGCCTGCCGGACCTCTTCGCCGCCGACATCGTCTACGTGCCCAACTGGGTCAAGCAGGGGCTCTTCCGCGACATCAGTTCGAATGTCGACCAACTGAGCTTCAAGGACCAGATCAACCAGGGCCACATGAAGGCCGGGACGATGGACGGCAAGAAGTACGTGCTTCCGTTCGTGCTCGACCTGTCGATGCTGTTCTGGAACAAGGCCCTCTTCAAAGAGGCCGGGCTCGACCCGGAGAAGGCGCCGGCCACTCTCGAGGAGTACGCCGCCGACGCCAAGAAGATCCAGGCCCTCGGCAAGAAGGACGTGTACGGCACGGCCACCGGCCTCAACTGCGGCGGCTGCCTGGTGTTCACGTGGTTCCCGAGCGTCTGGGCCGCGGGCGATCAGGTGATGAACGCCGAAGGGAACCAGGCCAACTTCACCAACGACACCAGCAAGAAGATCTTCCAGACCTGGCGTGATCTCTGGACTTCAGGCGCCGTACTGCCCTCGTCGAAGGACGAGACCGGCGCGACCTGGACCGCAGGGTTCACCGAGGGCAAGGTCGGGCTGATGTTCTACCCGGCGACGCTGCTCTCGTCGACCACCAAGTTCGACGCCGGCGTCGCCGGTATTCCCGGACCTGGCGGCGGTTCGTCCACCTTCGTCGGCGGTGACGGTATCGGCGTCTCGAAGGACTCCAAGAAGGCCGCCCAGGCGTGGAACTTCCTCAACTGGATGATGAGCGAGGACGCCCAGGTCGAGGTCCTTGCCAAGGACAACGACGTCGTCTCGCGGACCGACCTGGCCAACAACAAGTACGCCGCGAAGGATCCGCGGCTCGTCACCATCAACCAGGTCGCCGGCAAGGGTCAGACCCCGGTCGCGCTGAACTTCCAGCAGGCCTACAACGCCGCCAACAGCCCCTGGCTCACCTTGGTCCGTAACCAGGTCTTCGGCGATGCCGGCAAGTTGGAACCCGACAACCAGCAGATCACCACCGTCCTGTCGTCGCAGTGAGGTTCGCTGCCGATGACTTTGTTCGTGACCACAGGCCGCGCCCGGCGGCTGACGAAGACGGTGTCTTCTTCGTCGAGTCGCCGGCGCGCCGTCAAGGGCTGGCTCTACGCCGCCCCGACCACGATCTTCGTCGTGGTGCTGTTCCTGATCCCGTTGTTCCTGGTCGTCCGGATGTCGGTCTCCCGATGGCCGCTGCTCAGCGGAAACCAGGGATTCAACGCTCCGGACAATTACACGAAGGTCATCCACAACCGGTTCTTCGCCGACTCGATCGTCTTCACGCTGAAGTACACCGTGCTGGCCACCGTGCTGCTGATCGGGCTCGGCCTCGGGCTGGCCCTGCTCGTGCAGGAATCCAGTCGCTGGAAGAACTTGCTCCGGGCATCCTTCCTGGTTCCCAGCGCCCTGGGCCTGGCCTCCGCGTCCTTGCTGTTCTACGTGCTGTACTCGCCCCTCGCCGGCCCGCTGCGCGGCCTCGGTGTGTCCTTCCTCGGTACGCCGAACGCCGCGCTCTTCTCGACCACGTTCCTGATCGTTTGGCGATTCGCGGGCTTCTACATGTTGCTGATGCTCGTCGGCCTGCAGGGCATTCCGGGTGACGTGTACGAAGCCGCGCGGGTCGACGGCGCGTCCCGGTGGCAGGTCTTCCGCCGGATCACTCTCCCGCTGCTCCGTCCGACGCTCGCGCTGACCACGATCCTGTGCGTCACCGGGTCGCTGCTGGCCTTCGAGCAGTTCTACATCCTCACGAAGGGCGGGCCGGACAACAGCACGATCACCGTGGTGCAACTGATCTACATCGTGGCCTTCCAAGGACAGAACGACCTCGGCGTCGCCGCCGCGCTCTCCGTGATCGTCCTGGTCGCGCTCGTGCTGATCAACGTCCTGCAACTCCGCGCCTTCCGAACCGACGAGAGGTGAGCATGAGGTTCGTACTGCGAACGCCGTACTGGATCTTCACCGGTGGGTTGGCGATCATCTTCCTCTTCCCGCTGGTGTGGACGGCCGTGTCGTCGGTGTCGCCGCACGCCGGCACGAGTCAGGCATCCGGCTGGGGCTTCGGCAACTACGCGACGCTGTCGTCGTACCAGGCGGGGATCTGGCGGTACCTGGCGAACTCGACGTTCGTCTCGCTGACCACTGTCGTGCTCACGCTGCTGATCTCGCTGCTTGGCGGGTACGCCTTCGCCAGGTTCTCGTTCCCGGGCAAGAACTTGCTGTTCCTGACCACGCTCGCGATCCTGATGGTGCCGTACGCGACGCTGCTGATCCCGCTCTACGTGCTACTCAACCAGCTCGGCCTGCAGAACTCGCTGCTCGGGGTCGCACTGGTCCTCACGATGTTCCAGTTGCCCTTCGCAACCTTCATGATGCGGATCTCGTTCGAGGCGATCCCGCGGGAGTTCGACGAGGCCGCCATGGTCGACGGCTGCTCGACCTGGACGGCGCTGTGGCGGGTCCTCCTGCCCGCGGTGAAGCCCGGGCTGATCACCGTCGGGCTGTTCGCCTTCCTCGCCGCGTGGAACGACTTCATGGCGCCGCTGATCCTGATCAACGACTCGAACAAGCTGACCCTGCCGCTGGCCGTGTCCAACCTGCGGGTCCAGGTCCAGGGCGTCGTCGACTACGGGGCCACCGAGGCGGGCGTCGTCGTACTGGCGCTGCCGTGCCTCGTGCTTTTCCTTCTCCTTCAACGCCACTACGTCCGCGGATTCATGTCGGGCGCATTCAAGGGATGACACACGGGATGAAACTCACTGACAGCCACGGATTCGTACCGGTCGCGCCGAGCTCGGGCCGGTTTCGTCCGCTGGGATCGGACGAGGTACGGATCACCGGCGGTTTCTGGGCCGAGCGGCAGCGCGTCAACGCGGCCGGCACCTTGCCCCACATCAAGCACTGGCTGGAGCGCGAGGGCTGGCTGCCGAACTTCGATCTCGCCGCCCGGGGCACGTTGCCGGCGGGACGGCGCGGACGGGAGTTCTCCGACTCCGAGGTGTACAAGTTCCTCGAGGCTCTTTCCTGGGAGATCGGGCGCACGGGCGACCAGGAGCTGGAAGAAGTCTTCCGGTCGATCGTGACGCGGGTCGCGGCAGCGCAGGAGCCGGACGGCTACCTCAACACGAACGCCGGACGTCCCGGCCAGCCGGCCCGCTGGTCCGACCTCGAGTGGGGGCACGAGCTCTATTGCCTGGGGCACCTTTTCCAGGCCGCGGTCGCGCGTGCGCGAACCCGTCCGGATAGCGATGACGGCCTGCTCACCATCGCCACGCGCGCCGCCGACCTCGTCTGCGACGCCTTCGGGTCCGAGGGGATCCAGAGCGTCTGCGGGCACGCCGTGATCGAGACCGGCTTGGCAGAGCTCGCGCGAGTCACCGGCGAGCCTCGGTACCTGGAGCAGGCCAGGCTCTTCATCGAGCGACGCGGCCTGGGGACGCTGCGGCAGATCGAATGGGGCCAGCAGTATTTCCAAGACGACATGCCGATTCGTACGGCGACGGTGTCGCGCGGCCACGCCGTACGGGCGAACTATCTCGCCGCCGGAGCGGTCGACGTCGCCGTCGACACCGGCGACGCGGAGCTGCTCTCGGCGCTGGCGACGCAGTGGCGGAACACCGTTGCCCGACGCACCTACATCACCGGCGGCCAGGGCTCGCATCACCAGGACGAGGCGTTCGGCGAGGACTGGGTACTCCCGCCGGATCGCGCCTACTCGGAAACCTGCGCCAGCGTCGCGTCGGTGATGTTCAGCTGGCGGCTGGCGCTGGCCCTCGGCGACGCGAGCTACAGCGATCTCGTCGAACGGACGCTCTTCAACGTCGTCGCCACCTCACCATCGACCTCGGGTACGACGTTCTATTACGCCAACACCCTGCACCAGCGCACTCCTGGTACGCCGGCTGCCGACGACGTGGTGTCGCCCCGCGCCGAGTCCTCGCTGCGAGCGCCCTGGTTCGAGGTCTCCTGCTGTCCCCCGAATGTCGCGCGAACCCTGGCCAGCCTCGACGCGTTCATCGCAACCGCCGACGGCGACGGCATTCAGATCCATCAGTACGCCGCCAGCAGTATTCGCACTCGTCTGACAAGCGGACAAGTTGTCGCTCTCGATGTCGAGACCGACTACCCACGCTCCGGGTCGGTTCGCATGACGACACCGATTGCGTTGGACGCTCCGATCACGGTGTCCCTGCGTATACCGGCCTGGGCCGATGGCGCCGAACTGCGGGTTCGCTCGGGGGGCGAGCTCGTGAGCTCGGACGTCGTGCAGCCAGGGTGGGCCGCCGTACGCCGTGCCTTCCTGGCCGGCGACAGCGTCGAACTGGACCTGCCTGTCGAACCTCGTGTCGTACACCCCGACGGCCGCATCGACTCCGTCCGCGGATGTGTCGCGATCGAGCGCGGGCCGGAGGTCTTCTGTCTCGAGTCCGTGGACCTCGCCGCAGCCAGCGGCGGCACCGTTGGCGACGTCGCGGACATCCGACTCGACACCTCGACACCGGTCATCGCTAAAGACGGTGTTCCCGTCGTACGTGTCCTCGTCGTGCACGACGACGATCGTCCTTGGCCTTATGCCGATCCCGATCCCGAAGTGCGCGTCGGCGAGGCAGTCGAAGTACCCCTCATCCCCTACCACGACTGGGCCGAACGTGGCCCCTCCACCATGCGCGTCTGGCTGCCTGTGGAGTGACACAATCGGCTAGGCGATTGCCTGCCAGGTCCACCGGCCTGCGAGAAGGGTTGCGTGGACCTGGAAGGCGCGGAGGTCTGTCGGGGTCGCGAGGGTCGGGTCGGTGTCGAGTACGACGAGATCCGCCGGAGCGCCGGCAGTCGGCGTACGGCCGCCGTGGGTAGAGGCGTCGAGGGCTGCGGTGATGGGGATCTCCTGCTCTGGATGCCACGGTGCTCGGCCGTCGTCGGACCGGTGGACGGCAGCGGCGATGGACAGCCAGGGGTCGAGCGGCGCGACCGGCGCGTCCGAGCCGAGCCGTAGGTCTGCGCCAGCGGCAAGGAGCCCGCCGAAAGCGAAGGCTCGTTCCGTCCGCCCGGCCCAGTGCCGGTCTGCCACGTCCCGGTCGTCGAGCGCGTGCACCGGCTGGACGCTGGCCGCCACTCCAAGCTCACGGAACCGCGGAAAGTCCGCGGGCGAGATCAGCTGCGCGTGCTCGATCGTCCCGCCGCAGCCGACCTTCTCGAAGGCGTCGAGGACCAGGCCGTTGGCGTGGTCGCCGATCGCGTGGATCGCACTCGAGATGCCATGATCCAGAGCCTTCTGCATCAGCGGCACCAGCACCTCGGGCGGTACGACGAGCAGTCCGTGGGCGTCCTTGTCGACGCCGGGGTACGGGTCGTGGCAGTAGGCGGTCCGGGTGTTCAGCGATCCGTCCGTCAGCACTTTCAGCGGGCCCATGGTGACCAGGCCACCGGTGCCCGGTACGACGTCACCGGTCCGCAGGCCTTGGGAGATCGCCCAGTCGAGGTTCTCCGGGTAGACGCAGCACTCCACCCGGAAGTACGCGACCCCTTCGTCGTACCGGGACTTCCAGACGGCCGGGTTGCGGGCGTTCTCCAACTCGACCACGCCGACGATCCCGCGGGTGGCCGCCGTACGCGCCGCCTCCTTGACCAGGCCCTCCGCCGGAGCGGAAGACTGCATCAGCCCCATGACCGGCGCGAATTCGGTCTCGCGAACCACTCCGCTCGGCCGGTCGGCCGCACCGAGCTTGCGGAGCGCTGCACTGTTCAGCCAGCCACAGTGCAGGTCTCCGCTGGCCAGTGCAACCGGTACGTCGCCAGACACCTCGTCCAGCATCGATTTGAGCGGCTGGTCCGGCCAGAGCCCGTCGCGAAACCCGTACCCGAGCAGCGCGACCCCGGCGGGCGGCGGGTTGGTCGCGAGCCGCTCCCGGACCCGGTCCGCGACTTCACGGGCAGACGTCGTACCGGACAGGTCGAGGTGCTGGCGCGACAGTGCCCACTGCTGGAAGTGCACGTGGTGGTCCCACAGCCCGTTCATGACGTATCGGCCGTCGAGGTCGACGACCTCATCCGCACCGGACGTCGTGCCGGCCGGGTGGATCGCGGAAATGGTCCCGTCGGTGATCAGTACGTCGACCGGCTCGGCGGGCGAGCCGTCCCGGACCAGACGGGCGCGGCGGAGCAGGAGGTCAGCGGAAGTCATGGCCCACACTCTGCGGGTCGGGGACCCGGAAGTGCTCGGCGACCGGCACGACTCTGGCGTCGTGAGATTGTCGTGAACCACGAAGCCGGTCCGGACCGCAACACGGATACTCGGGGCGTCGAGCAACCGAAAGGATCATCCATGTACGTCGACCCGGACTACGCCGAGCCGAACCTCGACGAGATCGCCCGGCTGATCGCTGCGCACCCTTTCGCCACCTTGGTGACCGATGAACCAGAACTGCGGATCGCGCACGTCCCGGTCCAGGTACGGGACACCGACGATGGGCTGCAACTCGTCGCGCACGTGGCCGGCCTCGACCCGTTCGCCGACTCGATCCGGCAGGGCGCGCGAATCCTCGTCAGCGTGGTCGGCCCCTCGGTGTACGTCAGCCCGGCGTGGTACGCGAGCCGCGGTCTGCCGACGTACAACTTCGTGGCGATCGAGGTCCGCGGTACGGCCGTCCCGTTGAACGATCCGGACGCCGTACGCGCTCACCTGATGCGGCTGGTGCAGGACCACGAGCAGGCGCTCAACCCGGGCGATCCGAAGGCACGGTGGCGCGTCGACGAGTGGGCCCGCGACCGCACCACCGAACTGCTCCCGGAGCTGCAGGCCTTCACGCTGCGAGCCGACCAAGTCACCGCGAAGGTCAAGCTGGGCCAGAACCGCACCGAAGCCGACCGGCTCGGGACGATGGCCGCACTGCACGACTCGCCGCGTACGGACCACCAGACGGTCGAGTGCCTCATGCGCGCGCGGTACGACGACCACGGAGGTAAGGCATGACGTACGACGTTGCTGTGGTGGGTGCCGGAGCGATGGGATCGGCGGCGGCTCGGGCGCTGGCGGCAGCCGGACGTGAGGTCGTCGTGCTGGAGCAGTACACACTCGGACACCACCGCGGTGGATCACACGGCGGCACCCGGCTGTTCCGGCCGGCTGCCGACAACGCCGAGGTCGCACAGCTCACCGAGCGGGCCAGACCGCTGTGGCGCGAGCTGGAGGCCGACTCCGGCGAGACGCTGTTGGAAATCACCGGCGGCATCGACCACGGAGTCGACGATGCGGCAGTCGGAGCGTTCCGGTCGTTGCATGCGACAACAGGTGAGGTCCTGTCCGCAGCAGCTGCCGCGGAGCGCTGGCCGGGCTTCCGCTTCGAGACACCAGTGCTGTACCAACCCGGCTCCGGACGCCTGTACGCCGATCGCACGGTCCACGCCCTGCAGACACTCGCGACCGGACTGGGGGCGGAGTTCCGGGTGCAGTCGCCGGTGAAAGGGCTGCGCGTCCACGACGACCTGGTCGAGCTCGACGTACCGGGTGGCGCAGTACAGGCAAGGCATGTGGTGGTGACGGCTGGAGCGTGGGCACCGAAGCTACTGGGCGGCGTGGTGCCCTTGCCGGACTTCACGGTGACGCAGGAGCAGCCACGCTTCTTCGCTCCCGTTGCAGACGACCTGGAGTGGCCGAGCTTCGTGCACGGAGATCATGGAGCCTACGGGCTGTTCGAAGCCGGATCCGGAATCAAGGTCGGACTGCACGCCACCGGCCCGGTGGTCGATCCGGACAACCGGGACTTCGCAGTCGAGCCGGAGCGCGACGCCGAGCTGCTGCAGTACGTCGAGCACTGGTTCCCCGGGTTGGACACCAGCAGGTCGACGGCGATCAGCTGCCTGTACGACAACACGCCGTCCGACAACTTCGTCATCGACCGGGCCGGACCGGTCACGGTCGCGGTCGGCTTCTGCGGTCAGGGCTTCAAGTTCGTTCCGCTGGTCGGTGCCTTCGTCCGCGACCTGGTGACCGGGGACGCCGAGATCCCGAACAGGTTCCGGCTGGCGAGCCACCTGCCCTAGTGGAACAGCCGGTGCTGGAGGTTCAGGGCGAAGCGCTCCTCCGGGTCGGTCAGATCGATCTCGCCGACCTCCTCCACCCGCATCAGGCGGTAGCGGAAGGTGTTCGGATGGACCTGGACGGTTGCCGCCGCCTTGGTCACGTCACCCAGCGCGCTGAGCCAGGCCGCCAGCGTCTCGACCAGATGCGCACCGCGGAGCCGGTCGTAGGCCAGCAGCCGTTCGTAGGCACCGGACGGACCGCGGTCGGCGGCATCGAGCTGAGCCCTGAGCTCGACGAACAGTGAGTCGACGAGCAGGTCCTCTGCCAGGGCTACCCGGCGTGATCCGTCCAGGTGCCGCAGCGTCCTGGCCGCCAGCTCGGCGTCCTCCCGGGACCGCCGCAGGTCCTCGACCGTGTCCGCGACGCGTCCCAGCCCGGCGAACACCGGCGTACGCGTGCCGGCCACCTCGTTGAACTGGTTGCAGGCAGCAAGCACCGCCGCTTCGTCGTGGTGGATCAACGAAGTGATGGCGTACACGCGATGGCCCACACTGGCGGCCACCGTGGGGACACCGGCTCCCTGCAGGTGCATGGTGAGTGCAGCGCAGACGCGGTTGCGCCAGCCCAGACGGGTCAGGTAGCCGGCCAGGTCACCGGCCGGTCCGGGGAGGTCGGCACCGGAGGTCTCCACGCAGATCACCAAGGCCGGCAGGGCGATCCCGAGCGAGGCCGCTGCCTCACGGGCGTCTGTCCGGCCGTCCAGTACGGCGGCGATCCGCTCCTCGAGCTGAGACGTCTCCTCCTGATCAGTCGCCTGCCTCATGTGATGCTCTGCCACCTGAGCAGCGGCCGTGAACAGCCGTTCCTGGTCTGCCGTCGGCGGTGCCTGCATGACGGCCCAGATCGTGCCGAGCAGGTGAGCGCCGTCCCGCACCGCGATCGCCATGCGCGGCATCACTTCGCCACCGTCCGGCGTCCGCCCGGCGGGAAGGTACATCGGGAGTCGTGACGACAGTACGGCGTCCATCGACGTCTCCACGTAGTCGTACGGGCGCATCCGCTGCAGGATCGAGTCGATCCGGACGACGTCCGCCTCCTCCTGACGGGCCGAGAACGCGAGCACATGGGTGTTCCGGTCCTCGATGGTGACCGGAGCGTCGATCAGCTCGCAGATCACCTCCACGAGCGCGTAGAGATCGCCGTCCGGCACCTCGTCCAGAGCCTGTACGCCGGTCAGCGGGCGTGGGAGTCCAGGCAGCATCCCCGTGATCACAGTGGTCGCGTGCTGCCAGTCGACTCCGTCGGCGAGTTGCAGAAGCGGCAGCTCGGACCGTAGGGCCTCCGGGTCCGGTGTCACCGCTCGACCGACCACCACTGCCGCAGCGCGCGCCCGCGTCGCCTCCCGCAGCAGCGCCGGTACGCCGCCTGCAGGCACGCCGATCGCCAGTACGACGCTGTCCTCCGGGCAGGTCAGCTCCGGGCCGTCCACAATCACCACAGCGCGGATCGGGCGAGCCTTGGCCGCCGGGTTGAGCGGGGTGGCGACGGCAGGTGTCAAGGCGGTGGTCAGCAGCCCATCGACCATCGGCGGCCCTTCGGTAGTCGTGCGGCAGCCCTAATGTCCGGGCCGCATTTTCGTGGCGCACACCGAACTCTGGGGCGGCCGTCGGTGGTGGTATGACCCACAACATACCGGCCTTTCCGGCGAGGTGAACGATGGCGGGACTCTCCAGCGCGGTCAGCGAGACGGCAGTCAGCCGTCCGGCCGACACTGCCCGCACGCGCTCGCCGGGCCGGCTGGCCTGGGGCCGGTTCCGCCGGGACAGGCTGGCCGTCGCGGCCGGCGCGTACGTCGTACTGGTGCTGCTCGCTGCTGCTCTGGCGCCGCTGATCTGCCGGGCCATCGGCGTCGACACCCAGCGGCACATCGAGTTGCTCAGCCTCAGCAACCTCGGCTTCCCCGACGGCCGGCTGGGCGGGGCGAGCTGGGCGCACCCGCTCGGGATCGAGCCCAAGACCGGGCGCGACCTGCTCGCGCTGCTGCTGATCGGCTCCCGCACCTCGCTCGTCATCGCCTTCGGCGCCACCCTGGTGTCAGTTGCCCTCGGCATCGTCTTCGGGCTGTGGGCCGGGTACTTCGGCGGCTGGGTGGACACCGTCATCTCCCGGTCGGCCGAGGTGCTGATGGCGTTCCCGGTGCTGTTGTTCTCGATCGCGCTGCTGGCCGTGCTGGGCAACCTGGACCGGATCGGGCCGCTGTCCGGCAACGGCCTGCGGATGGCGATCCTGATCTTCGTCATCGGGTTCTTCAGCTTCCCCTACACCGCCCGGCTGATGCGGTCGCAGGTGCTGTCGCTGCGCACCCGCGAGTTCGTTGCCGCCGCCAAGGTGATGGGCGCGACCCACCGGCGGATCCTCGTCCGGGAGCTGCTGCCGAACCTGACCGGCCCGGTCATCGTCGTGACCAGCCTGTCCGTCCCGACCACCATCCTGGCCGAGGCCGGGCTGTCGTTCCTCGGCGTCGGAATCACCCCGCCCGCGACGTCCTGGGGCCAGTTGCTCGGCGCTGCGTCCAGGACCTTCGTCGTCGACCCGGCCTACATGCTCTTCCCCGGAGTGTCGATGGTCGCGACCGTGCTCGCGTTCAACCTGCTCGGCGACGGCATCCGCGACGCCTTCGACCCCAAGTCCCGCTCCTGACCCATCCCTGAAGGGCAGAACCATGACGAAACGTATCCGGGTCGCACTGCTGGGCGGTGTACTCGCCGCGGTCACGCTGGCCGCGTGCTCGTCCAACGGAGACAACAGCAAGAGCAGCGCACCAGAGGGCTACAACGCTGCCCTGCAAGGCGTCGTGAACCCGTCACAGCAGCCGGGCGGCACGCTCCGCGTCGGTACGTCGGCCTCGTGCGACAACTTCGACCCGGGCACGACGTACGGCGGAAGCTGCTGGTTCTTGCAGCGTCTCCTGAGCCGGAACCTGGTGTCGTTCGGCCGGACCGGTCAAGGCGCCGCGTCAGGGAACGGGAACGCACTGCAGCCGGATCTGGCCGAGTCGCTGGGACAGACCAACGCAGACAAGACCGTCTGGACGTACAAGCTCCGCGACGGCCTCAAGTTCGCCAACGGCGCTCCGTTGACCAGTGCGGACGTGAAGTACGGCTTCGAGCGCATGTACGCGACCGACGTGATCACCGGCGGTCCTCAGGGCTACTACCTGTGTCTGCTCGACAAGTGCGACAAGGCGGGGACTCCGGCGTACAAGGGGCCGTACAAGGACCCGAGTGGTGGTCTGACCTCGATTGCGACGCCCGACGCGAAGACTGTGGTGTTCACGCTGACCAAGCCGTTCGGCGACTGGGACTACCTGATGGCGTTGCCGGCCGCCGCGCCGGTGCCGCAGAAGAGCGACAAGGGCAGTCAGTACGGCGCCGGCACCAACCTGGTCTCCTCCGGGCCGTACGTGCTGAAGACCGTCAAACCCAAGCAGAGCGTAGTGATGACCCGTAACGCCAACTGGGACCGGGCGACGGACCCGATTCGCAGCGCGCTGCCGGACACCATCAACGTGACGGTCCTGAGCAACGCCGACGACCTCGACACCAGGCTCAAGACCGGCGCTCTGGACGTGTCGCTCGACGGTGGCGTCCAGACGACGTTCCAGTCACAGATCCTGAAGGACCAGACGCTCAAGGCACACGCCGACAACCCGGTGCTGAAGAGCCTCTCGATGCTGATCCTCTACCCGTCCGATGCAGTGCTGACCAACGTGCACTGCCGGCGGGCGGTCGCCTACGCCCTCGACAAGCGCGACCTCGTGATCCAGTTCGGCGGAACCAACGGCGCCGACTTCGCAACCACGCTGATGCCACCGGGCCTGCCCGGCCACGACGACAAGGCCAACGCCTACCCGTCCGGCCAGGACTGGACCGGTGACCTGGACAAGGCGAAGTCCGAGCTCTCGGAGTGCGGCAAGCCGGACGGCTTCACTACGTCGATGGCCTTCTCCAACTACGGCACCGATCCGGCCGTGTTCGCCAGCGTGCAGAACGCGCTCAAGCGGGTCGGTATCGCCGTCACCCCGAAGCAGCTCGACGCGTCGACGTACTACAACACCCTCAGTACGCCGGCCGCCGTGAAGGGTCAGCGGATCGGCATCGGCCTGATGGGGTGGATCCCGGACTACCCGAGCGGCAACGGCTTCCTCACCCTCCTGGTCGACCCGGCCCGCTACAGCGGTACGACGTCGTCCACCAACTTCGTCGGACTCAACGACCCAACGATCAACGCACTGATCGAGAAGGCCGCCACAGCGTCGAGCGACAAGCTCCCGGACATCTACCGGGACATGGACAAGGCAACGATGGAGACGGCGTACTACCTCCCGCTCACCTACGCGAAGGCCACGCTGTACCGCTCGAGCACCTTGACGAACGTCGACCTGACCGGAGACCTGAGCAACTACGACCTGGCCAACGTCGGGGTCAAGGCCCAGTGATCAGATACACGGCGAACCGGATCCTGGGAGCGCTCGGCGTCCTGCTGGTCGTCAGCGTGGTGACCTTCGCGATCTTCCAGCTCCTCCCCCGGGTCACCAAGGTCGACATGGCGTTCTACTACACCGGCCGGAACACCAGTGCGGCGCAGGCGACCGCGGTGGCCGAGCGGTTCGGGTTCGACAAGCCGGTGTGGACGCAGTACTGGACCTGGCTGAGCGGGATCTTCACCGGCCGCGAGCTGGGCGACGGCGTGTCGACGGTGCACTGCGCAGCGCCTTGTCTGGGCTGGTCGTTCCGCCAGAACCGCTCTGTCACCGAGATGCTCGTGCAGGCGTTCCCGGTCACCGCGTCGATCGTGCTTGGCGCCGCCGTACTGTGGCTGGTCGGCGGCGTCGCGGCAGGTGTCCTCGCGGCCGCTCGGCGCGGGTCGTTCTTCGACCGCGGCTCGACGGTGATCTCGCTGCTCGGAGTGTCCGTGCCGGAGTTCTTCAGCGGCATGCTGGTGATCTACGCGTTGACCGCCGGCCCGGGCTGGCTGCGCTGGTACTCCGGCGGCATCACCTACGTCCCGCTCACGGACAACCCGCTGCGCTGGGCGGGGAACCTGCTTCCGGTCTGGATCTGCCTGGCGTTCCTGATCGCCGCCGTCTACACCCGATGGACCCGGGCGGCGATGCTCGAAACGATGTCCGAGGACTTCATCACCACAGCGCGGGCCAAGGGGCTCAGCCGCGGGAAGGTGGTCGGACGCCACGGCCTGCGAGCCGTCCTCCCGTCGGTCGTGACGCTGGCCGGCCTGGATCTCGGCGCCCTCCTCGGCGGCGTGATCATCGTCGAGTCGCTGTTCAGCTTCCCCGGCCTCGGGCGGCTCGCGTACGACGGGATCACCACCAAGGACCTGCCGGTGATCATGGGGACGACGTTGTTCGCCGCGGTACTGATCGTCGTCGCCAACGTCGTCGTCGACGCCTGCTACGCGATCCTGGATCCGAGGGTGCGCCATGTCAGCTGATGCGTTGTTACGGGTGGAGGACCTGCGCGTGCACTTCCCGACGCCGGACGGTCTGGTCCGCAGCGTCGACGGGTTGACGTTCGACGTCCGGCCGGGCGAGATCCTCGGGGTCGTCGGCGAGTCCGGATCGGGGAAGTCCGTGGCCGGCAAGGCGATCCTCGGCCTGCACGAGCAGGCCCGGACCAGCGGCGAGATCTGGTACGGCGACCAGCAGCTCGTCGGCGCCGGCGAGGCGGAGCTGCGCAAGCTCCGCGGCGCGAAGATCGCGATGATCTTCCAGGACCCGTTGTCCTCACTGCATCCGTACTTCACCATCGGCGACCAGCTGTCCGAGGCGTACCGCGTGCATCACCGGGTCGGCTCCAAAGCGGCGCGGGCCCGCGCGGTCGAGCTGCTCGCCCGGGTCGGGATCCCGGCGGCGGCTCGTTCGTACGGCGCGTACCCGCACGAGTTCTCGGGTGGGATGCGGCAGCGGGCGATGATCGCGATGGCGCTGATCTGCAACCCGGGGCTGCTGATCGCGGACGAGCCGACGACGGCGCTCGACGTCACCGTGCAGGCCCAGATCCTGCAGCTGATCCGCGAGTTGAGCGAGGAGTTCGGGTCGGCCGTCGTGCTGATCACGCACGACCTCGGCGTCGTCGCGGAGACGTGCGACCGGGTGCTGGTGATGTACGCCGGTCGTTGCATCGAGCAAGCACCCGTACAGGGGTTGTTCGAGCGGCCGATGACGCCGTACACCTGGGGGCTGCTCGGATCGATCCCGTCGCTCGACGAGACCCGCGGGCACCTCGAGCCGATCACCGGACAGCCGCCGTCGCTGATCGACCTGCCGCCAGGCTGCTCGTTCGCGTCCCGGTGTGCTTTCGCGGACCGGGTCCCGGACGATCTCTGCACCAAGGAACTTCCGGAGCTGCGGGCAGCTGGATCCGCGGATCACCTCGCCCGGTGTCACCTGTCGGTGCAGGACCGCCAGCACATCTGGCACACACAGATTGCGCCGGCCCTATGAGCCTTCTCGAAGTGAACGACCTGCGGAAGACGTTCGTACGCGGGCATGGCCGCAGGCGGCGGGTGGTGGACGCGGTCGCCGGAGTGAGCTTCGCGGTACGGACCGGCGAGACCCTCGGGCTCGTGGGTGAGTCCGGGTGCGGGAAGTCGACCACGGCTGGGATGGTGGTGCGGCTCGTCGAACCGACGTCGGGTTCGGTCCGGTTCGACGGCACGGAGCTGGCCGGGATGCCCGAGCGTCGATTGCGACTGTTGCGGCGGGACCTGCAGATGGTGTTCCAGGATCCGCAGTCGTCGCTGAACCCGCGGCAGACCGTCGGCACCATCCTGAGCGCGCCGTTCCAGATCCAGGGCGTCGAGCCGGACGGCGGGGTCCTCCCCGAAGTACGGCGGCTGATGGATCGCGTCGGCCTGAATCCCGAGCACTACAACAGGTATCCGCACCAGTTCTCCGGTGGCCAGCGGCAACGGATCGGCATCGCGCGGGCGATCGCGCTGCGGCCGAAACTGGTGGTCTGCGACGAGCCGGTGTCCGCGCTCGACGTGTCCGTGCAGGCCCAGGTGCTCAACCTGCTCGCCGGCCTGCAGGAGGAGTTCGGGATGGCGTACCTGTTCGTCGCCCACGACCTCGCCGTCGTACGGCACCTGAGCGAACGCATCGTGGTGATGTACCTCGGCCGGGTCGTCGAGCAGGCCGATCGCGAAGAGCTGTACCGCGCGCCGGCCCATCCGTACACCAAGGCTCTGATGGCCGCGGTCCCGAGGCCTAAGGTGCCGGAGGAACGCAAGAAGGTCCTGCTCACCGGAGACGTCGGAGCGAGCGGTCCGGTCGGCGGCTGCCCGTTCCGTCCCCGTTGTCCCCGGTATGCAGCCGAGCTCAACGAAGCCGAGCGAGCACAGTGTGCCGACGAGGCTCCGGAGCTCGTCCCCCTCAGTCCGCGGCAGTCGGCCGCATGTCACTTCGTCTAGGAGGTTCCCAGTGATCGCCTCGCAACTGACCGAGTCAGAGGCCGCAGACCGCAGTGCGCAGCTGACAGTCCACTCGTACGACGTCACGCTCGACCTGACCGACGGCCAGGGCGGACCGGCCGCGACGACGTTCCGCTCCCGGACCGTGATCGAGTTCTCTGCCGAAACGTCAGAGACATTCGTCGATGTCCAGCCGGCGGCGCTGGACTCCGTCGTACTGAACGGCACCGAACTCGACCGCACCGTGCGCGACGGACGTGTCGCGCTACCCGGGCTGGCCGCTCGCAACGTGCTGGTCGTGGACGGCGAGTTCGAGCTGGCCGACGAGCAGCAAGGGCTGGAGCGGATCGTCGATCCGGCCGACGGCGAGGTGTACTTCGCCTCGCTGATGTTCATGGCCGCGGCCCAGCGGGTGTTCGCGTGTTTCGACCAGCCCGATCTGAAGGCGCCGTACACCTTCCACATCAGCGCGCCGAGCGGGTGGGAGGTGATCTCCAACGGATCGGTCGCCGCGGTCGAGCCCGCCCCGGGCGGTGCGGTCACGCGGCACTTCACCGAGACGGCACCGATCCCGGCGTACATCACGGCCGTGCTCGCGGGGCCTTATCACCGCGTGACCGACACCGTCGACGGGCCGGGCGGACCGGTCGAGCTCGGGCTGGTCTGCGTGCGGTCCGCGGCGCCGTACCTGGATGCCGAGCGGGTGTTCCGGTGGACCAAGGCGGGCTTCGACATCTTCCACCGGATGTTCGCGTACCCGTATCCGTTCGGGAAGTACGACCAGATCTTCGGGACCGACGCCGGGATCGGCGGGATGGAGAACGCCGGCGCGGTGACGCTGACCGGCGGGATGATCTTCCGCTCGCCGGTGACCGGGCTCGACCACGAGGCATCGGCGTACACGATCCTGCACGAGCTGTCGCACATGTGGTTCGGCGACCTCGTCACCACCGCGTGGTGGCAGGACACCTGGCTGAACGAGGCCTTCGCGACGTACGCCGGTTATCTCGCGGCCGTCGAGGGCACCGAGTTCACCGAGGGGTGGACGACGTTCGCGCAGAACGACAAGGCGCTCGCGCTGGCCGCGGACCAGCTGCCGTCGACGCATCCGATCTCGGCTGACGTACCCGATCTGCGGACGGCGTTGTCGAACTTCGACGACATCACCTATCAGAAGGGCGCGGCCGTGCTGCGGCAGCTGGTCGCGTACGTCGGCGAGGACGCGTTCACCCAAGCGCTGCGGACGTACTTCGCGAAGCATGCCTTCGGCAACACCACGTTGGCCGATCTCCTGCTGGCGCTGGAACGGGCCTCGGGTCGTGACCTCGACACGTGGGCCGAGCAGTGGCTGCAGTCCGCACAGGTCAACACGTTGTGGCCTGTGTTCACGGTGGACGAGGACTCGCGGATCGCGAGCTTCGCGGTGGAGCAGAGCGCCGAACCCGAGCATCCGGTGCTGCGGGATCATCGGCTGACGATCGGGCTCTACTCCGGTGACTCCGAGCTGGTGCGGACCCATCAGGTGACCATCGATATCGGCGGGGCGGTGACCGATGTGCCAGAGCTGGTCGGGCTGCCTGCGCCGTCCGTCGTACTCGTCAACGACGCGGATCTCACTTATGCAAAGGTGCGGTTCGATCCCCAGTCCGGCGCAGTGATCAGGCGCCGGGCCGCGGACCTGGCCGACCCGTTGGCCCGCGCGGTCGCGTGGACGGCGCTGTGGGACATGACGCGCGACGGTGAGCTGACGGCGTCGTCGTACGTCGAGGTCGCGCTGGCCGCCGCGGTCCGCGAGGAGCAGATTGCGATCCTGTCCGGGCTGCTGCAGAACCTCGAGTACGCCGTCTCGCACTACCTGCCTAGCGATCACCCAGCACAACAGGACCTCGCCAGCGCGGCCTGGTCGGCCCTCAACTCGCGGACGCCCGGCGGCGACGCCCAGCGGCTCTGGCTGCGCACCTTCGCCCGCCAGGCCGGCGGATCCACGCACGCCGGCGACCTGCAAGCCCTGTATGCCGGTACGCCGATGCCTGGCGTCGAGCTCGACTTCGAGACGCGCTGGCGCCTCGTCCGCGGCCTCGCGCCGTACGGGCTGATCGATCTCGATGCAATCGGCACCGAATTGGACCGCGACCCGAACGTCACGGCCGAGCAGTATGCCGCAACCGCCCGGGCGCTGCTCCCCGATCCGGCCGGCAAGGACGCCGCCTGGGCCTTGGTCACCACGCCCGGCGGCGCGCAGGGCTCGCTCAAGCACGCTACCGCCCGAGGCTTCTGGCACCCGGCCCAGGCCGAGCTCCTCCGTCCGTACCTGAGCACCTACTACGACTCGCTGACGGCTCTGTGGGCCTCCGACGACGGCGGCGAACAGGCGTGGGTCTCCACCAAGAGCCTGGCCCCGACGATCGTCGACGAGTCCCTGGTCCGGCTGGCCGAGGCGTGGCTCGAGGGTCCCGATCACCCCGCGATGCTTCGCCGTACCGTCGAGGAGACGCGCCATGAGATCGCAGAATCGCTCCGGATCCGTGATGCGGGCTGATCGCCTGGCCGCGCTGGTCGAGGCGGCCGTACCCGACCCTGATGGACCTGGCGTCGTCGTCGGCCTCGTTGACGCGGACGGCTCGCTGGAGACCGCTGCGCGCGGGATGGCGGTGCTCGAGCACGAGGTGCCGATCAGCGACCGTACGGTGTTCCATCTGGCGTCCGTGTCGAAACAGTTCACGGCCGAAGCGGTTCGGTCGCTCGTGGGTGCGGACGAGCAGATCGGCGATTACCTGCCCTGGGTGCCGTTCCCACACCTCACCATCGAGCAGTTGGTCCAGCACAGGAGCGGACTGCGGGACCAGTGGCAGCTGGTGGAGGCGGCTGGGTGGCGGATGGAGGACGTGATCACCACGGCCGATCTGGTCGAGCTGATCCGCCGGCAGACCACGCTGCAGTCCATCCCGGGGACGACGTACGAGTACAGCAACACCAACTACACATTGCTCGGGCTGCTCGTCGAGACGGTGGCCGGGGAGAGCCTGGACAGCTATTGCCGCAAGCAACTGTTCGAGCCGCTGGGGATGGCGGACACCGCGTTCGTCGCCAGCCATCGGGCCGTCGTACGGCGGCGGGCGTCGTCGTACGCGAGGACGGCGACAGGGTACGAGCGGATCGCGCTGTCCTACGCGACCGTCGGGGCGACCAGCCTGCATTCGACCGTGACGGACCTGGCCCGGTGGGCGGCCTCGGTGTCGTCACGCGAGTCGTGGCGGGGTACGACGTACACCGGGAGCGACTCGTACGGCTGGGGTGTGCACATCGGGGAGCACGCGGGTGAGTTGAAGCTGTGGCACGCGGGAGCGGACGCCGGGTTCCGTACGCATCTGGCCATGGTTCCGGGCGTCGGGTCGGCGGTTGTCCTCGGCAACTTCGCGGAACTGGACCCGGACGCGCTGGCCTCACAGGTGCTCGACCTGCTCGAATCGCCATCATCCGACGGACGGTTCGTCGGCACGTACTACTCGGACGAGCTGATGGCGACGGTACGGGTCGTGCCGGACGAGCAGGGCCTCGCGTTCGAGCGGCCTCGGTACGGACGGCGACGGATGACGCCGGTCGGTGAGCGGGCGTTCACGGTCCCGGGCGACGAGGCCGAGGTCACGCTGAGGTTCGATCAGACCGGGGCGGAGCTCGGGTACTCGACGCCGGAGGCCCGGGACCTGGTCTTCCGCCGCTCGGACGGCTGATCCGGCGGGAACAGGCGCAACTGCAGGTCGAGCGCGAACCGTGCCTCCGGGTCCTCGAGGTCGAAGCCGCCGATCTCGCTGATGCGGCGGAGCCGGTAGCGGAACGTGTTCTGGTGGACGTGGGTCTCCTCCGAGGCGACAGCCACGTCCCCGTTCGCGTCGAGCCAGGCCCGCAGCGTGTCGACCATGGTCGCGTTGCGGGCTTCGTCGTACGCGCGCAACCGCGCCAAGGGGCCGGACGGCCCGCGGCCGCGCAGGGCAGCAAGCTGCCGCGCCTCCATCAGCAGCGCCTCGGTGTCGACCGCACCGGCGAGCGCGACGCACCGGCCGTCGTCGGCCTCCTGCAGCACCCGAACCGCACGATCCGCATCCGCTCGGGACAACCGCAGTCCGGCCGCCGAGGTGGCGACCCGGCCGATCCCGATCCAGAGCGAGTCCCCACCGCGATGCTGATGCACGAACGCCTTGCACGTCTGCTCCAGGAGCGCAGTCGCCTCGTCCGCGCGACGGGCCGGCACGATCGCAGCGATCTGATCGTTGACGATGGCAACGACCGTGCCGGGGATCGCCCCGGTCAACTCGACCCGCAGTGCACTCGCGGTCCGCTCCCGCTCGCGGACGCGGCGGGCCAGGGTGCCGCTCGGCGTACCGACCAGCTCCGCGCCGCCGGGCTGCGCTACCGCTGCCGCGAGCACGATGCACGGCGTACCGGACAGGCCCAGCCGGGTCAGGGTGGTGGGGTCGCCGCCGAGCGCGGCCGCCACCAGCTCGGATGTCGTGCGCTGCTCGGGATCCGTGCCGAAGAGCCGGAGCATCTGGACGGCGACCGCCTGCGATCCCTCCAGCAGGAGCTGTTCCTGTTCAGGCGTCGACGGTCCCTTCAGCACCGCCCAGATCGTGCCGAGGAACTCGTCGCCGGCCCGGATCGCCACCGCCAGCCGCGGCAGGGTCGGTCGCTCGTCGTCGAGCTGGACGGCGTCCAGATAGACCGGCACCGGCGAACGGCGGATCGCCCGATGCGCGCCGCGGGCCTCGTCGGCGCGCAGGTACGGCTCGATGGTCCGGCGGCCGAGGATGCAGTCGATCCGGATGAAGTCGGCCTCCTCCTGCCGGTCGGAGAACGCCAGCACCGCCGCGTTGCGGTCCTCGATCGTGACGGGTGCGCCGATCAGCGTGCAGATCGCGTTCGCCAGCCGGAACAGCCCTTCACCGCGCTGCGGTACGACGGGCGCCCGGCGTACTGTCTCGCGGACCGCGGACTGGAGCAGGGTGGACAGCTGTTGCCAGGTCGTCCCGGCCGACAGCGAGAGCAGGACCAGTCCGGCCTCGGCCGCTTCGTGCACGATCCGCGGGTTGTCCCGGACCACCGCCGCGGGAACGATCACCGCGGCGGCCGGCGCCTCCAGAGCTGCCCGGAGGAGCTGGTCCGGCCAGGCGCCGTCCCGCCCGCCCGTGCCGAGCAGGATCGCGCCGCGCGGGACCGGGGCGGAGTCGGACGGGTCGAAGAACACCACCTCGCGGGCCGGATCGGCCAGATCCGGGTCGCCGGTGACGAGCTCGAGCACGGTCGTCCCGAGATGCTCCAGGATCTGGGCCAGTCCGGCCGGACGCGCCTGCCCGGCTGACAACGCGAGGGTCGGTCGGGAACGCAGCGGCATACAAGGAATGAAACCTTGTCGATCCGCACCCACGCAATGGATTCCGCTGGCTTGGGTGGGTTGGCGCGTCTCCTGTTCTGCCCTTTGGCCCGCCTACGCCGAGGTGAGGCGGATGAGGGCTGTGGTGGCGACGCCGGCGGTGACGGCCGGGAGGATCGGCAACCTCAAGAGATTGAGAGTGCCGGCGACTGCTACTCCGATCAGCTCGGTCCAGTCGATGTCGCGGCCCAGGTCGGTGACGATCAGGCCGGCGAGCAGCGCCGGTGCGGTCAGTCGGGTGATATCGACCAGGGCCGGCGGGAGGTCGCGCTTCCCGAAGATCAGCGGGCCTGCTGCTTTCATCAGCCAGTTAGCGGCGCTGACGGCCAGTATCGACAGCCACAGCTTCATCGGGCCTCCTTCGTCGCAAGCCGATCAGGGTCGCCGCAGCGGCGCCGAGCAAGGCGTAGCTGGGGCCGGTGACGAACAACAGCCCGGCGGAGATCATCGCGCCGAGCACACAGGCCAGGACCGCGCGCCGGGAACGACGTACTTCGTCGATCAGCAAGATGACGAAGAACGCCGGGAACGCCACGTCGAGACCGAGCCTGTGCATCAGCTCCGGGGATGGAGCAGCCAGTACGCCGGCGGCCGTGCCCGCGGTCCAGCAGATCCATTGCGGGACGCTGACTCCGATCAGCCGCCAGACGTCGTACCGATCGTCCTCCTCGTGTGCGGCCACGAACGACGCGTCGACGATCGCCTGTGCCTGCAGCACACGTGCGAGCCTGCCACCGCGCAGGCTTGGCGCGATCGCGACGCTCATCACCATGTACCGCACGTTGATCACCATGGCCGCGACGATCGCCGCCAGCACGGTTGCTCCGGACAGCGAACTCAGCAACGTGAACTGCGCCGATCCGCTGAACGCGAACGCGGAGAACGCCACCGTCTCTACGCTTCCCCAGCCGCGTGCTCGTGCTTCGGCCCCGAAGTTGAGCGCCAGTACTCCGGTCGCGAGCGCCGGTCCGACGCCGAGACGGAGTCCGCGCACGAACGACTGGCGATCGGGCGACTTCATGCTGTCGTCCCGCCGCGGGCCCGCTCGTAGTGCCGTCGAGCGCGAGCCCGATTGCCGCAGTCGCCCGAGCTGCACCACCGGCGCGAGCCGTTCTTACTCCGGTCCAAGAAGAGCCAGCCGCAGCCCTCATCTCCGCACTGACGCAGCCGGCCAAGGTCCTCGTCCTCGAACAACCGCCAGACCGCCAGCCGGACGGCGCCGACCGCATCATCGGCTCGCCATCCGAACGGATCCACCTCGACCGAGGCTGACCGGACAACGCCCACGATGAGCCCGTGCAACGCGTCGATCGCGGCGCACGTGGGCTGTCCTCCGACCGCGAGGGGCGCCAGCACGTCGTACGCAACCTCCCGCGCAGCGACCAGGTCGTCGCGCAACTGCGGCGTCACCGCCGCGTCCGAGCTCACACCGGCGGCAAGCAACCAGCTCTCCACATTCGGCAACTCCGCGAAGCGATCAACGGTCCGCCCGGCATCGAGACGCCAGGCAACGGTGTTCACGAGATCCAGCCCGAGATGCCCACCGATCAACTCCGGCCGATACGCCATCCCGAACCACCTCCGGACCCGACTCTAACAGGCTATGTGGTTTTTGCCCATTAGAGCAGGTAGCGGTCTTGTGGACCGACGATGCGTAGCCAGCGGGCAGCGTGGGGCTCGAGCTGCAGCGACAGCGTGCCGTTCTCGGCGAGGTCGGTGGTCTCGTCGCGCAGCAGATCGACGGCGCGGAGCCCGACGCCCGAGCCGGCGACCGCGAGTGTTACCTCGGTCGCCTCGGCCGAGAAGTTGTGAGCGGCAACGATCGCGCCGCCTTCGTACTCCGATCGGTGCGCGACGACAGCCGGGGCGTTGTGCTCGAGAATCGTGCACTCTCCCCACGACAGCTCCGGGCACTCCCGATACCGCCGGATGAGCAGCTTGATCCAGTTGAGCAGGGAGTCCGGATCCCGGCGTTGAGCGGCCACATTGATGTGTTGAGGGCCGAACTCCCCTTCGGTGACCGGCGCCCTGAGCTGCGACGGATCGGCTGTCGAGAAGCCGCCGTTCGGGCCGGACGTCCACTGCATCGGCGTACGAACAGCGCCCCGGCCCTCGATGGCGAGGTTCTCGCCCATGCCGATCTCCTCGCCGTAGAACAGCACCGGCGTACCGGGTAGTGAGAACAGCAGGCTGTAGACCATCTTGAGCCGCGCCTGGTCGTTGCCGAGCATCGGCGGCAGGCGCCGGCGCAGACCACGCCCGTAGAGCTGCATGTCCTTATCCGGTCCGAACGCGTCGAACACCTCTTGGCGCTCGCTCTCGGACAGCTTGTCCAACGTCAGCTCGTCGTGGTTGCGCACGAACATCCCCCACTGGCTCTCCTCGGCAGTCGGCGGGCGTTGCCGCAGCGCTTTCACCAACTCGGCCGGATCGTTGCGCGCCAGGGACAGGTAGAGCCGCTGCATCCCGATGAAGTCGAAGCACATCGTCAGCTCGTCGCCGTCCTCGTCACCGAAGAAGCGGCGCGTCTCGGCGTACGGCAGGTTGACCTCGCCGATCAGCATCGACCGCCCGTAGCGCCGGTCCAGCGACGCTCGCAGATCGCGCAGGTAGTCGTGCGGATCCGGCAGGTTGCCGGCATCCTCGGCACCGGACGTGTCGAGCAGGAACGGTACGGCGTCCACGCGGAAACCGGACAGCCCGAGCTGCGACCAGAAGCCGATCACCCGCTCGATCTCCTCACGCACCTCGGCGTTCGCGATGTCGAGATCCGGCTGGTACTTGTAGAAGCGGTGCAGGTAGTACTGCTCCGCCTCCTCGTCGTACTGCCACAGGCTCGTCTCCTGATCAGGGAAGACGATGCCCTCGTGCTGGTTCGCCGGCGGCTCGTCCCGCCAGACGTACCAACCGCGGTACGGCGATTGCCGCGAGGCGCGGGCGCTGCGGAACCACGGGTGCTGGTTCGAGGTGTGGTTGACGACCAGGTCCGCGATCACCCGGATCCCGCGATCCTCGGCCAGCGTGATCAGCTCGACCAGATCACCGTGCGTACCCAACTGCGGATCGACGCCGTAGAAGTCGGTGATGTCGTACCCGTCGTCGCGATCCGGACTCGGATAGAACGGCATCAGCCACACACACGTCACGCCCAGGTCGGCCAGATGATCGATCCGTTGGGCGACCCCACGCAAATCCCCCGAGCCGTCACCGTCGGTGTCGAAGAACGTCTCGACATCGAGGCAGTAGATCACCGCGTTCTTCCACCACACATCCGCCGTCTCTGTCAGTCGCATACCTTCCCGTGCCCAGCGTGTAACGTCTGGCGGCCTCTGTGACACAGACCTCCGGAGACCGAAGCCTGCGGGAGGCATGATGACCGAGCGGACACCATTGTTTTGCGACGCGGACCTGGCGGCGCGGATCGAGCGCGCCGAGAGCGAGCTCATCGAAGCCACTGCCCTCGCCGCTCATCGTCGGCTCGACGACGGGCGGGGGTTCGTGATCCCGATAGCCGGTGGCCTCGCGAGCTTCGCGGACGACGACTCGCCGTTCAACAAGGTCGTCGGGCTCGGCTTCGGCGGTGTGCCGACCGACGATGTACTCGACGAGATCGAGCATGCGTACGCCGCCGTCGGCGCGCCCGTGCAGGTCGAACTGCCGCACCTCGCCGACCCCGAGATCGGCATCGTCCTCAGCCGGCGTGGCTATCGGTTGGAGTCGTTCGAGAACGTGCTCGGCATCGCCATCGCCGACAAGTACGACGTCACGCTGCCCGACGGGATCGAGATCCGGCCGAGCGGTGACGACGAGCTCGACCTCTGGCTGAACCTGATGGCCGACGCGGTCGCCGTACCGGACACCCAGGGAGTTCCGTGGCGCGAGGAGTTCCCGCGCGACACCTACATCGAGGCCGAACGCGACGCCGCGGCAGCCGACATCACGCGCTACGTCGCCGTACGGAACGGCGAGATCGCCGGCGGGGCAGGACTTCGAACAACCAAAGGCATCGCCCAGTTCGCAGGCGCCGCCACCCTCCCCGCCCACCGCCGCCACGGCATCCAGTCCGCGCTTCTCTTCACCCGCCTGTCCGACGCCGCCACCGCAGGCTGCGACGTCGGCGTCATCACCACCCAACCGGCATCGAAGTCCCAGCAAAACGCCCAACGCAGCGGCTTCGATCTCCTCTACACCCGCGCCGTCCTCGTGAAGGACTGAATACGTCAATCCAGGATGCGATCCAGCGTCCTGTTCCCTTTAGCAGGTGGTTTGCCAGCGGGTGATGGCTTGTTCTACGTGGGTTGAGACCAGGCCCGGGAGGTCGATGTCCGCGCCCAGTAACCACTGCAGCTCGATGCCGTCGAGGACCGCGACCAGGATCCGGATCTCGGCCTCGATCTGCTGGTCGGTCATCGCCCCGGCGTCGCCGTCCTCAATGGCTTCGCGCAGCTTGCAGGTCCACAGCTGGAGACCGTTCGAGTACCGCTGCTGGATGAACTCGCGAGCCGGATGCCCCGGATTGGTCGCCTCCGCCGCGATCGTAATGAACAGCTCGAGCAGTCCGCGATGGTGGACGTGGAACTCCATCAGGTCGCGCATCTGCCGGAAGTACGCCAGGCCGCGCGCGCTCTCGGGCAGCGTCGACCGCCCGGTCTGCACCGTCCAGTCCTCGAGTACGGCGGCGAGCAGGCCCTCCTTGCTGCCGAAGTACTGGATCAGGGTCGCGGGTGAGGCGCCGACCCGCTCGGCGATGGCGCGCAGCGAGCCACCGACGTACCCGAACTCGCCGAAGACCTCCGACGCGCTCCGGACGATGCGCTCACGCCGCTCGATCCCCCTGCGGTACGGGCCGCGGATCACCGGTGCTGTCTCGCCTGCCACAGGTCCCACCCCGATCGCCTCGTCGAACTCTTGACGAAACCTTACCAGGCGTTTACGTTTGCCGAAATCTGAACGACTGATCTGGTTTCACTCTGGTGAGGAGCCACGAATGCGGTCAACTCTCGGAGTCGGTTTCCTGGGTTCAGGCCCGGTCACGCAGGCGATTCACCTGCCGACCCTGGCCCGGCTCGCCGACCAATTCACCGTCCGCCACCTCAACGACATCGACGCCGGCGTGGCCGAGACCGTCGCGGCGCGGGCCGGTGCGGCGTACTCGACCTCGCTCGAGACGCTCCTCGACGATCCGCTCGTCGACGTCGTCGCGATCTGCAGTCCGCACGCTTTCCATGCAGAGCAAGCGATCGCGGCATGCCGGGCCGGCAAGAAGGCAGTGCTCTGCGAGAAGCCGATGGCAATGTCGGGCGACGAGGCCGCGACGATCGCAGCGGTTTCGGCGGAGACCGGCGTACCTGTCCTAGTAGGCGCGATGCACACCTTCGATCCGGGGTGGCGGGCCGCGGTTGCGCAGTGGGGTGAGCTCCCCACAGCCAGCCATACGATCCGGTCGTCGATCGTCCTCCCGCCGAACGCACGCTTCGAGGATCTGGCGACCGAGGTGCTCACGCGGCCGGACTTCCCTTCGCTGGATCTGTCCGACGTGCAGGTCCGCGCGGCGATGGTCCACGCCGGTGTGATGGGTCTGGCGGTTCACGATCTGCCGCTGGTCCGCAGCTTCTTGTCTCGGTACGACGATCTCAACGTTCTGAGCGCGTCTCTCCTGACACCGTTCGGCTACCGGATCCTAATGGTTGCTGATAGCAAGGTTGTGGAGTTGCACGCGGTCGTCTCGCAGACCTGGCAGCCGAGCTGGGTGCTCGAGGCGTACGCCGATGATCAGGTCCTGCACACCGAGTTCACACCGTCTTATGTGCACGCCGGATCGGCGGTCAGCACACTCACGACCGCGGAGTCGGCGCAGGTGTTCGGTCCGAGTTCGTCCAACGGCTACGAGGCGGAGTGGCTGGAACTCGCGGCCGTCGTACGCGGGGAGGTCGCGCCGCCCGACCTGGACGGGTTGGTCGACGACCTGCGGTTCACAGTCGCCGTTGCCGACGCCGCCGCCGAAGCCGTCCGCTCAGCCGACCGGACGGAGGCCGCCGCGTGAGCGCCGCACAGTCCGCCGTAGCGACACTGCCGCTGTCGTTTCCGGATCCCGGGGACGTCAGCATCGTTGATGGGGCGGGCGACTGGCCCGCCGGCGTTCGGCAGGCGCTCGGCTCGGGTGCCACCGCGGTTGTCCTCGTACATCCGCGGCCGGCCGAGTTCGCCGATCTCCTGACAGCGCGGGTGATCGTCGATTCGCCGTGGGCGTCCAACCCGGTGATCGACAACGCCGCGGCGGCGTTCCGAGTTGCCGACGGCAACCACATCGAGTGCCGGGTAGTCGCCGAGCCAGGCACCGACCTCGGCGACGCTCTCCTTCACCAACTGACTCTGATCCGCGCGCTCTTCAATCCAATCAGGACAGCAACCATCAGCTACCTGTCCGACCACGCGCTGTACGCCGAAGGCTCAACCGACGACGTCCGCGTGGACTTCAGCATCATCTGCACGTCCGCCGTACCCACCTCAGCCACCGTTCGCCTCCTCACCTCCGACGGAAGCGTCGAGCTGACGATTCCGACCGGCGACACGGCACAGCCCGCCCGGCTCATCACAGTCGGCCCCCACGGCGCAGTACTGGCGCCGACCATCTACGAGACCGGCCATCGCGCGACGCTGCGGCGACTGCACGACACCGCTCCGGCCGATCGACTCACCGACCTGAATCAGCTGTACGACGACGTACAGGTGGCGTCGGCCGCTCTGGCGGTCGCGGAAGGAGCGCAGTCATGAATCAAGGAAAGTTCACCCGCCGCGGGTTCCTGGGACTCGCCGGGGTGGCAGCTCTCAGCGCGTGCAATGTCTCCGGCAACAGCGGCTCGAGCAAGGCCGGCGACGCGTCCGGCGAGCTGAAGTTCTGGGACATGCCGTGGGGCGCCCCGGCGTACAACACGCTCGGCAAGCAGATCATCGGCGGGTACGCACCCGCGCAGGGCTTCGGCAAGGCGTCGTACCAGATCATCCAGTGGAACGGCTTCTACCAGACGTTCTCGTCGGCGATCGCCTCGAAGACCGGGCCGGCGGTCAGCTCCGGCGCCGGGTTCCAGGCGTTCCAGTTCGCCGAGCAGGGCGCGATCGCGTACGCCGACAACCTCATCGACGCGATGAAGAAGGACGGCACGTACGACGACTTCCTGCCCGGCGTGATGGACACGATGAAGACCGACAAGGGGTACGTCGCCGTACCGTGGCAGACCGACGTCCGTCCGCTCTGGTACAACAAGGCCCTGCTCGATCAGGCCGGCGCGAAGGTGCCGACGACCTGGGATGAGCTGCTCACGGCCGGGCAGGCACTGAAGAAGATCGGCGTCTCCGGCTTCGCGACCGGCTCAGGGTCGGACAACAATCTCGGCGCGCACACGATGGTCGCGATGATGGTCAACAACGGCGGCGGACTGTTCGACCCGGACGGCAAGCCGGACTGCGTGACGGACGCGAACATCGAGGCGATGACGTTCGTGAAGCAGCTCGCGGGCGAGGGAATCATCGACAAAGGCGCGGTCTCGTACACGATCGAGAACCTGCGGACCCAGTGGGACAGCGGGAAGGCCGGCCTCGGGATCCACTCCCCCGGGCTCGCGGCCCAGGCGACCAAGACCGGCAAGAACCTGTTCGTCGCGAGTCCTCTGAAGAGCCCGAGCGGCACGATCGCGGGCCTGTACTTCGTCAACAATCTGATGATGTATACGAATACACCGTCGCAGGAGGCTTCTGAGGCTTTCCTGAAGTTCTACTTCGGCCAGCTCCACAAGTACTGGGAGACCGCGGTCGGCGTGGCCGTCCCGGTGCTGAAGTCGATCGCGAGCGCGGACTACTACACCAAGGACCCGAACCAGGTCGCGATCGTCGAGAAATGGATCCCGGTCTGCAAGACGTACGCCGCGAAGAAGACCGCCTCGTTCGCAGCACTCGCGGCCGTTGACGGCGGCCAGGCCCTCGCCCAGTTCGCGCAGACCATGTTGCAAGGCCAGACCGATCCGAAGACGGCCCTCACCACGCTGCAGCGTGGTCTCGAGGGAGTCGTCAAACGATGACGACGGAGACCATCCCGCGCGCCTCGACTGCAGCGGCGGCGGGTCACGGGTTCCGGCTGAGCCGTACTGCGGTCACGATGATCCTGCTGGTCGCGCCGTGCGTCGTACTCCTGCTGCTGATCAACGCCTACCCGCTGGTCGTCGCCGCGTCCCAGTCGGTCCGCGACGGCACGCTGATCGTCACCGGCAATTTCGTTGGGCTCGGCAACTATGCGGACGTGCTGACCAGCCCGCGGTTCTGGAGCGCTGCGCGGTTCACGCTGGTCTTCACTGTCGTCGGTGTCTTCGGCAGCTGGCTGGTCGGCTTGGGTCTGGCACTCCTGCTGCGCACGAAGATCCCCGGCGGGACCGTGTTCAAGGTGCTGCTGATGCTGCCCTGGGTGGTACCGATCGTCGTGTCCTCGACGGCCTGGAACTGGCTCGTCAGCACACCGACCAGCCCGATCCCTTCGCTCGCCGCGCATCTTGGTCTCGGCGAGGTGCACTTCCTTGCCGATCCGACGCTGGCCGCGATCACCGTCTGCGTCTTCAAGGTGTGGGTCAGCTTCCCGTTCATGATGCTGATGACGTCGGCCGCCTTGGCCGCGGTCGACACCACCGTGTACGAAGCGGCCGGTATCGACGGTGCGAGCCGACGGCAACAATTCGTCCACATCACGCTGCCGCTGATCTCGCGGTCGACGTACATCAGCTGGATCTTGATGACGATCTTCTGCGTGAACGACTTCCCCACCATCTACCTGCTGACCGGTGGCGGACCGGTCGACGCGACGTCCTCGCTGGTCGTGCTGGCCTACCGCACGGTCTTCCAGGATCTGCAGACCGGCACCGGTGTCGCGATCGCGTTCCTGATGACGCTCGTCCTGGTGATCGTCTCGACCGCGCTCTACCGCCAGATCCGGAAGGTGGACATCGCATGAGCAGTGCAACGGCTCTTCAGTCGCGCGACCCCAGAGCGCGCGGGCAGTGGTGGCGCTTCGCTGTCCTGCTTGTCATCACTCTGGTCGTGCTCGTGCCAGTGTTCGCGACCTTGCTGCTGTCGATCCGCCCGAGCGGGTCGAGCGGCCTCCTGACGCTCGAGAACTTCCGCAACGTCTTCGCGAACACCGACGTACGGATCTGGCTCGGCAACAGCCTCGGCGTCACCCTCGCCACCGTCGTGGTCTCGGTCATCGTGGCGGCGCCGGCCGGCTACGTCCTGTCCCGTGGGCGCAGCAGGGCGGTCTCGGGTCTCTCGCTGCTGCTGTTCGTGATCCAGTCGCTGCCGGTCATCACGGCGATCATCCCGCTCTTCGTGCTGTTCGCGCGCCTCGGGCTGACCGACAACCTGATCGGCCTCGTGATCGTGTACGTCGGCAGCACAATGTCCGTGGCAACCTGGATGATGGCGGCGTACTTCGACTCGATCCCGCACGCCCTCGAGGAAGCCGCGTGGGTCGACGGCTGCTCGGTCTTCGGCTCGTTCGTCAAGATCGTGCTCCGCAACTCGCTGCCGGGCATCCTGTCCACCGCGATCTTCGCGTTCCTGCTCGCCTGGAACGACTACTTGGTCGCGCTCGTCTTCCTGCGCACCAGCTCGATCTTCACACTTCCGATCGGCCTGCAGACCTTCTTCCAGCAGAACGCGGTCGACTGGGGTTCGGTGATGGCGCTGTCCGTGGTGATGCTGTTGCCACCAGCAATCATCTTCGCGGTCCTGAACAGGTACTTCAGCATCGGCGGCATCGGCGGCGCACTCGCCGGCCGCTGAGAAAGGAACCTATGGAACTCTTCGACGGAAAGACGCTCAACGGCTGGTACGCCGTACCCCGCACCTACGACACGATGTGGCCCGGAGGCCCGGCGATCCGCGACCTGGTCCCGGATCTGGCGGCCGACTACGAAGAACAAGCCGCCAAGCATCCCGCTCACTGGGAGGTGGTCGACGGCGCGATCGAAGGCTTCCAGGACCCAGCCTTCCCCGGCTATGGCGGCTACTTGGTGACCGAGCAATCCTTCGGTGACTTCGAACTCGTGCTGGAGCTGAAACCCGATTGGCCGGCCGACACCGGCGTGATGGTACGACGCCGTCCGGACAACTGGGCCGGTTTCCAGGTGCTCGTCGACCACCGCAAGTCAGGCTCGATCGGCGGCTTCTTCGGCAACGGCACCGGCGGCTTCCACGCCGTACCGTACGTCCTCGACGCCGAACTCGATGCCAACGGCAACCCAACGGGCCTCCGCATCGAGGACCCCGCCACGACGTCCGAGCCGATGACCCCCGACAAGCCGGCCCTGCTCACCCGACGCGGGGACCCGCAGGAGTTCCTGGCCCGCTGGCGTTTCGGCGACTGGAACAGCCTCCGCATTCGCTGCGTCGGCGCTAAACCGACGATCACCACCTGGGTCAACGACGTGTTCGTCGCGGAGATCGACCTCGCCACGATGCAGCATCCGCAGTACGACGCCGACGCCGTCGCCCGCGACCTGGGTCCCGCCGGACACATCGCTCTGGAAGTCCACGACAACGACCCACGCTTCGGCGACGCCCGCTGGGGCCGCGGCGCCCGCTGCCGCTGGCGCAACCTCGCGCTCACCCCACTCTCTTCCCAAGGAGATTCCGAATGACAAAGTTCCGTGTCGGTCTCAACCCGCTCCCGTGGGTGCTCACCCCCGCAGGGTTCGACCACAGTGTGCCCGTGCTGAAGCGCGCGTTCGCCGAGATCGCGACGACACCGTTCCGCGGTATCCACGCGGATCCGCCACCCGGTCTGGGCGCGGCCGCGTATCGCTCGCTGCTGGCGGAGCACGGGCTGGAGCCGGCGCCGGGCTACTTCTCCGTCGACCTCACTGCCGACAACATCCGCGAGGCTGCCAAACAGCATGCGGCGGTCCAGGCTGAGCTCGGCAACACCGAAGTGTTCCTCGCCACCGGCCTGACCCCCGACCGCATTGCCCACCCTGCCATCGGATACGGCGAGACCGATCTCCCCAAGGTCATCGACTACATCGGCGCCGCCGCCGAGGCGATCACGGCCGAAGGTGTCACGCCGGCCCTGCATCCGCACGTCGGCAGCCCGATCGAGATCGAGCCGGAGATCCGCGCGGTGCTCGAGGCCGTGCCGTCGTCGATCCTGTCGTTCGGCCCCGACACCGGCCACCTCGCCTGGGCCGGGATGACCCCGGCGGTAGTGGTGACGCAGTACGCCGATCGCATCGCCGCCGTACACCTGAAGGACGTCCACCTCGACCAGGCCCAGGCCGCCAAGGGCGCCGACGCGAACTACTTCGACGCGACCGTCCACAAGCACACCGTCTGGACCGAACCCGGCCGCGGCGACGTCGACCTGCTCGCCGCCATCGCCACCCTCCCCGACACCTACAACGGCTGGCTCATCGTCGAGGTCGACGTACCCGAGGCCGACACCAACCTCGCCTCGACCGAACTCTCCGCCCGCTGGATCACCAACCACCTCGGCCCCAACACGTTCTGACCGACGGGCAGCCTGCCCGACACCCGCGCCACAGCCTCGGTTGAGATCAGCTGTCCTTGAAGATCTGTTCGAGGACGCCGAACGCCTCGGCGAGGAGGTGATCGGGGATCGAGAGCGGCGGCAGGAACCGGAGCACGTTGCCCCAGGTGCCGCAGACGAGCACCACGAGGCCCTGCGCGTGAGCGGCGGCGGCGACCCGCTGGGTGAGGGCCGCGTCGGGCTCGGTCGTGCCGGGCTCGACGAGCTCGATCGCCATCATCGCGCCGCGGCCCCGGACATCGCCGATCCGCGCATCGGCAGCTTGCAGCGCGGTGAGCCGCTCCGTCAGCATCGCCCCGATCTGGCGCGCCCGATCGACCAGTCCGTCGGCCTCGATGCTCTCGAACACAGCCAGAGCAGCTGCGCACGCGAGCGGGTTACCGCCGTACGTCCCACCGAGGCCACCAGCGTGCGGGGCGTTCATCATCTCGGCGCGCCCGGTCACCGCGGCAAGCGGCAAGCCGCCCGCGATGCCCTTGGCCGTCACGATCAGGTCCGGTACGACGCCCTCGTCCTCGCACGCGAACAGGTCGCCGGTCCGGGCGAAACCCGTCTGTACCTCGTCGGCGACGAACACGACACCGTTGTCGGTACACCATGCGGCCAGCGCCGGCAGGAACCCCGGAGCCGGTACGACGAATCCGCCCTCGCCCTGGATCGGCTCGATCACGACGGCGGCGAGGTTGGCGGCGCCGACCTGCTTCTCGATCACCTCGATCGCGCGGCGCGCAGCGGTCACACCGTCGAGGCCGCCGTCGCGGAACGGGTACGACATCGGCGCGCGGTACACCTCGGGCGCGAACGGACCGAAGCCGCTCTTGTACGGCATGCTCTTCGCTGTCAGCGCCATCGTCAGGTTGGTGCGGCCGTGGTAGCCGTGGTCGAACGCGACGACTGCTTGCTTACCGGTGTGCGAACGGGCGATCTTGATCGCGTTCTCGACCGCCTCGGCGCCGGAGTTGAACAGTGCCGTGCGCTTGTCGTGATCGCCGGGCGTGAGTCGGTTCAGTGCCTCGGCCACCTCGATGTACCCGTCGTACGGCGTGATCATGAAGCAGGTGTGTGTAAAGGCCGACGCTTGTGCGGCGACTGCCTCCGCGACCCGCGGGTTGCTGTTGCCGACCGTGGTGACGGCGATGCCCGATCCGAGGTCGATGAGTGAGTTGCCGTCGATGTCCACGACCACACCACCACCGGCGGCTGCGACGTACACCGGAAGCATCGTCCCGACTGCGCTGCTGACCGCGCCGTCCTTCCGAGCTGCGAGGCTCCGCGACAACGGGCCGGGGATCTCGGTCACCAGACGGCGCTCCTGGGGAAGCTGCGGTCCGCCGACTGCGGGCTGTGTGGCGGTAACGGTCATCAGAGCGCTCCAAATTTGGGTGCAGACACACCCGACGGTAGGAGGTCGCACCTGTTCGTGGCCATGTCGTCTTCGCACAATCGAAACCTGAACCTTGTGCGAGAATGACACCGTGGTGATGGTGGCGGATCTGTTGGCCGTTCCGGAGCTGGCGCTGGCTCCGGTGCACCTGTCCCCTGCGGGCGCCGAGGTCCGTTGGGTGGCGACGAGCGAGCTCGTCGACCCGACGCCGTACCTCGAGGGCGGCGAGGTGCTGCTGACAACGGGGCTCGAGACCGCCGAGTGGGCCGAGGAGTGGCAGGAGTACGTCGAGCGCCTGGTCGGTGCCGGTGTTGCTGCTCTCGGGCTCGGGGTCGGGCTGACGCACGAGCGGACACCGGAATCGCTCAGGCAGGCCTGCGAGGATCTCGGATTCAACCTCTTCGAGGTGCCACGACGTACGACCTTCGTGGCCATCTCCCGGACCGCCGCCGCGATGATCGAAGCCGCCCGCGGGAGTCTTGCCCGCCGCGCGCTGGACGCACAACGAGTCCTGACCCAGGCCGCGCTCGAGGTCGCCGACGAGGCCACGCTCGTACGGCGGCTTGCCGGCCTCGTCGACGGCGCCGCCACGATCGTCACGCGAGACGGCGAGCCGATCGACGGCCCGTTCGGCAGCCGGACCGAGGACCTGGTGCTCGACGACGTCCGGAGCGCCGTCGAACGGATCCAGGCGCAGGGCCTGCGTGCGGCCGCGAGCTCGTCGTCGGTGACCGGCTCCACCATCGTCCGGCCGCTCGGGGTGCGATCCCGTCCCGAAGCCTGGCTGGCGGTCTTCGTTCCCGGACTGAGCAGCGATGCCGACCGCCTGGCCATCGCGACAGCCGGATCACTGCTCAGCCTGAGCCTGGAGCGACGCCACGAGCGACGCGCGACCGACCGCCAACTCCGTTCGCGCGCTGTCGAGTTGTTGCTCGCCGGCGACGTCCGTACTGCCCGCATCGTTCTGGAGGCAACGGCCGTCACCGGCTCCGGCCCGAAACTGCCGAACGAGGTCCGACTGCTGCGGGCGCGGGGCACCCGGGAGGAGACCGCCGATGCGCTCGCGCTGCTGGAGGACCGGCGCGTTCTCGCCACCATCCTCGACGGCGAGCTCCTTGCAGTCCTCCGAGCCCGGGCGGACGACGTACCTGACCAGTTGGCAAGCCTCGGACTGCAGGTCGGCGTCGGCCGCGCGATGCCGCTCGAGCAGAGCACCATCAGCTACGACGCAGCGGGCCACGCCCTCGCCGCCACCGGCCGTACGACGCCGGTCCGCACCTGGGACGACCTCGTCGATACCGGCGTCATCGCCCTCCTCGGCACTGAGAGAGCCACCGCCTTCGCAAGCTCGTACCTAGCCCCACTGGCCGGCGACCCCACCCTCCTCGAAACCCTCGCCACCTTCCTCCGCCACCACGGCTCCCGCGGCGACACCGCCACCGAACTAGGCGTCCACCGCAACACCATCCGCAACAGAATCACCCACATAGAGACCCTCCTCCACACCTCCTTCGACGACCCCCAATCCCGCGTCAACGCCTGGGTAGCCCTCCAAATGCCTTATAAATAAGCCTATTTGAGCTCACGGGCTCTACGGGGCGCTACCCGATCGGTCGGCCGGAGAGGTCGGCGAGGTTGTTGAAGAAGGCGCGGTAGAGGGGTTCGTCGGCCATTGGGATCTCGACTGTGGCGTAGGTGACGACGCCGCCCATCAGCCGTGCGTAGATCGGTTCGTCCGGGTATACGGCGTACGAGAAATGCAGCATGTACATGCCGCGCTTGCGCGCCTGTGCTCGCACCCGCACCCAACTCAGCGGAGTTCGGTACGACTTGGTGACGTTGGCTTGATCGAACAGTTCGAAGACCCCGTCGTGGACGCGGATCTGCACCTTGTCGTGCTCGAAGACCATTGACTCGGTCATTTGAGCCCCGAATGGGCCAGGCCCTCGACGAACTGGCGCTGGGCGATCACGAAGACGATCAGGACGGGCAGGACCGTCATCGTGGCGGCTGCCAATTGGGTGTTCCACATCTCGCCTCCGTAGGCGTCGGTGAAGCGGGTGAGTGCCTGCGGCAACGTGAACAGCTCTGGTGAGGTCAGATAGACGGTCGGTTCGAGGTAGAGGTTCCACGAGGCGAGGAAGGTCAGGATCGCGACCGCGGACAGCGCCGGCCGGGCCAGCGGCAGGCAGATCCGCCACCAGATCCCGGGGCGGCCGAGACCGTCCAGCCGGCCCGCTTCTTCGAGCTCGGCAGGCAGGGCGATGAAGAACTGGCGCATGATGAAGGTCGCGAGAACGCAAGGTGCGGCCAGCGAGGTCACCAGGATCAACGGCCAGTGGGTGTTGATCATCCCGGCCCGCTTGAACATCTGGAACAGCGGGACGATCGTCACCTCGCTCGGCACGAGCAGCCCGGTCAGCACGACCAGGAACAGCGCATTGGCACCCGGGAAGCGGATCCGCGCGAACGCGTACCCAGCCAGACTCGACACCACCAAGGTGATCAGCGTGACCAGGACGGCGATGTAGAGGCTGTTCACGTACTGCCGCGCGAACGGCTGGAACGTGAACGCCTCGCCGTACGCCGCCAGCGTCGGGTGTGCGGTCAGCAACGACGGCGGTGACTTGAAGATCTCCGGCAACGGCTTCACCGACGCCGCGATCATCCACACCGTCGGCACCACGAACGGAATCGCGAGTACGCCGAGCGCTGTCACCAGGAGCACCCGTCGCGCCATCGGCCTACTGCTCATGGAACACCCACTTCCGGCGCAGCTGCCATTGCAGCAAGGTCAGCACCATCACGAAGCTCAGCAACATCAACGCCAGCGTCGAGCCGTACCCGATGTTGTTGAACTCGAACGCCTGCTGGAACACGTAGTACACGAGCACCGTCGTACTCAGCTCCGGACCGCCCTTGGTCAGTACGGCGATCTGCGCGAACGACTGCAGCGCCCCGACGACGGTGATGATTGCCGTCAGCAACACCGTCGGCGAGATCAGCGGCAGCGTGATTCGGGTGAAGATCGACCGGCTGCGTGCGCCGTCGATCCGGGCCGCCTCGTAGAGCTCCGACGGCACGCCCTGCAGCGCGGACAAGAACAGCACCATGTTGACACCGACGCTGCGGACCACCTGGCTGATGATCACCGACAGCATCGCGGTGTTGCCGTGCTGCAGCCAGTTCGGTCCGTCGATCCCGATCGCGTCGAGAACGCCGTTGATACCGCCGTTGTCCTGCAGCAGGAAGCCCCAGACCAGGGTCCAGGCCACCACCGACACCACAACCGGCGAGAAGAACAGTGTGCGGAAGAACGTCGCGCCGCGGAACCGGCGATTCAGCATGACGGCGATCAGCAGCCCGAGCGTGATGTTCAGGACCACCACGCCGCCGGAGAACAGAACCGTTGCCAGCAGCACCTTCGGCAGCTGCGGATCCTTCGCCAGCTCGGCATAGTTGCCGCCGCCGACGAATATCTGCTTGCCGGTGAAGATGTTCCATTTGTGCAGGCTGTACCAGATCGCCAGCCCGACCGGGATCAGGACGAACAGCATGACCCCGATCAGCTGCGGCGCGATGAACAGGTACCCGGTCAGGACATCTCGGCGGCGGGTGGTCCAGAACTTCATCACTTCGCCAGGATCGGCTGAATCGCAGTACACACCGAGTTCAGGACGGCCGGGATGTCGGCGTCGGGCTTCCACAGCGCGTCCAGCGCGGTCTTGCCCTTCTGCGCGATCTCGGCCGGGCTGGTGTGGTTGGGCAGGGTGACCGCGTTCGGCAGTTGGTCGATCACCGCTTCCTGCAGCTGCGCGGCGGACAGGACCTTGTTGTTGGCGGCAAGCTTCGCGCCGGTGAGCAACGACTTCCGCGGCGGCGGGAAGAACTGCGCGAGCTTCTCCGTGTTGACCGGATTCGTCAAGTAGGCAAGGAAGTCCGTGGCCTGGGCCTGGTGTTTGCTCGCAGCAAGGACACCGACGCCCGCCTGTCCGAGTACGGCGTACTTGCCTGCCGGACCGGCCGGCAGCGGGTACAGCCCGAACTTGAAGGAGCCGGTGAGCAGCGAGGCGCGGGAGACCTGAGCGACGGTGAAGGCAGCGTCGCCAGCGAAGAAGTCGGCCTTCGTACCGGGGCCGGGCATGGCCTTGGTCTTGAAGGCAGCGTCGTGCAGGAACGTGAAGGCCTTCTGCATCTCCGGGCTGTTGAACGTGCAGGTCTTGCCGTCCGCGGACCACGCCGAAGCGCCGAAGCCGGTCCACACCGTGGCCAGCGTGTTCCAGGCGGTGTAGTCGAAGTCCCGAATGACGAAGCCGGCTTTGCCCGTCTTCGCGTGTACTGCGGAGCCTGCGGCCGCGACCTGGTCCCAGGTCAGCGTCTTGGGATCGATCTTCTGCCCGGCCTTCGCCAGGAGGTCGGTGTTGACGTACAAGGCGTACGGCGAGTTCGAGAACGGGTACGCGTACAGCGTGCCGTCCTTGCTGAACTCCTTGGTCGCGCTGTCCTCGAGGTCGTCGTACTTCCAGCCGTCGGTCGCCTTGAGCTTGTCGGTCAGTCCGACCAGCGCGTCGGAGGCGATCAGGTCCTTGGACAGGTCACCCATCCAGGCCAGGTCGGGAGCGTTGCCGCCGGCGATCTGCGTGGTCAGGGTGGTGTTGTAGTCGGCGAACGGCAGGCTCTCGAACGTAATGGACGAGATCTCAGGGTGCTCGGCCCGGTAGGCCGCGCCGATCGCGTTGAACAGCTTGAGCTGGTCCTCGTTCGAGGTCCAGACCGTCATCCGCAGCTTGACGTCCGTCGCGCTCGCCGAGCCCGAGCCCGTCCCGGTGCTCGAGGCACCGCAGGCGGCCGTGACCGCCGCCGCTGTCGTCAGCGCCAGGGCGCCGAGCAGCTTCCTTCTACTGATCATGATGTCGTCCTTCGCTAGTAGCCGGCGATCTCCGGCCAGTGCAGCTCGACGCCGGCCTCGGTCAACCTGCTCTGGAGCCGGTCGACCGCGACGTCGTCGGCCGCGATCTGCTGGGGGCTGAGGCCGCGCTCGAGGCAGAACGCCACGAGTTCGCCGGCCGATTCGCCGATGTTCCACTCGACCGGATGGAGCCGGTAGGCGCCGTTGGTGATGTGGGTCGTGCCAATGTTCTTGGCGGCCGGCACCAGGTTCTGGGTGGCCACCGGTACCAGCGCGCCGAGTGGGATCTCGAACGGCGCGCACTCGACATCGATGTAGTTGTCCCCGCCGGTCGAGGGATGCAGGTCGATCCGGTACATCCCGACTCCGACCGAGCCCTCGAACCGGGCCGGTCCGTCATATCCACGAGCCTTGATCGACACGTCCTGCTCGCGCACTGTGGTCAGTGCCTTGATTCGTCGCGACTCCCGGATGTACGGCGCCTGCGCGAACCCGTCGGCGGTACCGACGAGATCCCCGCGGAGTCGCAGGCCGGGCCAACCGCGGCCGCCGTCCGGGCGGGGCGCCTCGGTCTGCAGCCAGTACACATAGGCGCGCGACTGCGCCTTCGCGGCCTGCAGGTGCGCCGACCGGTCGTCGGTGTCGATGATCGAGCCGCCGACGTAGTCCAGCTGCGGCCAGTTCGCCAGCACGATGTCGCTGTCGTAGAAGCCGTCGGCGAAGCTCTGCCGGGCAGCGATCCGCCGGAACTGCCACAGATCGTTGTCGCCGGCATCGAACCGCGGATCACCGGTGACGTCGCTCGCCGGGTTCACGTTCATGGTCCGCTCTTCCGGCGCGAGCGTCCGTGGGTTCGGCGCGGTGAACGACAGCATCGGCGCGCCCCAGAACGGCAGCTCGAACGAACGCCAGAAGTCGTAGTCGTCCGGCCGCGCGATCGTGTGATCACCGGCCACGTGGTCGAAGACGAAGCACCAGGCGATCGACTGCACGTTCGCCGGGTCCGCCACCTCGGCGGCGCTCGGCTCGCCGGTATCGGCCCGCGCTTCGGCGCCCACGACGTACTCCGTGCCGGTCAGCGGCAGCAGATCGCCGGTCTCGGTCCCGTCCAGGACGAACTCAGCGTTGATCACGGTCTCGGCCCCGGTCCGCGGGTCCGCGACGGTGACCGAACGTACGACGTTGTCACTCACGTCGGCCGCGACGGGAACCGCGGGCTGCAGGACGGTCAGCCGCCCGGTCGACCGGTACGGCGCCAGCAGTCCGGAGATCACGGCCTCGGCGACCCGCGGCTCGTGGCACAACCGGCTGACCCGCCCGCGGCCCGGATTCAGCTCGCGGTCAGCTCGAGCCGTATCCGAGAGCGGGTAGTGGTCGCGGTAGTAGCGCCGGATGCCCTCCCGCAGCGCACGGTACCGAGCGGTGACTCCGAACTGCTCCACCCAGATGTGCTCGTCGGGCGGAACGGCCTGTGAGGTGAGCTGTCCACCGAGCCAGGCGTACTCCTCGGTCATCACCACCCGGCGCCCGCGCTGCAGCAGCGCGAGCGCCGCCGCAACCGAACCGAGCCCGCCCCCGATGATCGCGACCTCGGTTGTGATCGTGGTCCGGCCGTTCATACGATCGTGTCCCCCGGCTCGACCTCTGCGACCAGTAGCCGGCGCGTCTCGAGCGCGGCCCACTCATCCGGATCGGTGCCGATCAGCAGCTGCAGCAGGTCGAGAGCCTCGGCCGCCAACTGCTCCCGCGGTATGTGGAAGCCCGCCAGCGTCCGGCCCTCGATGCGATGACCGCGCACCTCGCCGAGCGCCGCGACCGACACCTCATCGGGTACGGCGACTCCCGCGCCAGCCATCGCGTGGACGACGTCCTCGATCAGAAACGCGTCCTCCGCGATGATCAGCGTGGCGCCCGTTGCACGCGCCAGCCGGGGCAGGTCGGCGATCCGCTCCTCACCGACCAGCAGGAACGCCAACCGGCCCTCCGCCGAAGCAGCCTCCACCGCAGTACGCCGATCGCGAGCCGTCGGCGTGTCCCGGCCGCGATGAACGTAGAGCGCCTGCTGGTGACCCGCATTCGCAGCCTGGTCGATCAGCCCGGTAGTCGGCGTGGTGTAGTCGATAGCGACGTACGGCACCGCGGCGGCGGTCTCGTCCCGGCGCCCGACTGCGACGAACGGGAACTGCTCGGCGACCAGTCGCTCCAGCTCGGACGCGACCATCTGCTGACCGAGCAGGACGCAGCCGTCGGTCAGCCGGAGGCGGGTCTTGCGGTGGAAGAGACTGCGCGTGCCGTTCTCGACCGGAGACGAGGTGAAGAAGAGGAGATCCCAGCCGATCCGCTCGGCCGCGCGCTCGAGCCCGTTCAGCAGCGGGCCGTAGAAGTCCATGCTCTCGGGCGACAGCGCGGCCTCGTAGGTGAAGATGCCGATGATCTGGTTGTCCAGCCCTGCCAGCCGGCGCGCCGCGGGGTCGGCGACGTACGTGAGCTGCTCGATGGCCTGCTTGACCCGCGCCCGGGTCGCCTCGGGGATCCGCACGTTGGTGCCGTCGCGGTCGTTCAGCACCACCGACACGGTGGTCTGGCTGACGCCCGCGATCTCGGCGATCTCGCGCTGGGTGACCCGGCGAGGTTTCGGTGCCATCGGCTCCTCCGTCATTCTGATAATGCCTATCTTCAGCTCGTTGGCCGTGACCTTAGTACAGCGGATCCCGTTTGCGCAATGACCTCTTGACGAGCGGTCGCCGCTCTGACAGCGTTCCGCTCACTAGATTGCAGATACGCATTATCAGCATCGGAGGCAGATCGTGGCAGAGCAGCCCCTCAGCCGGCGCGGGTTCCTTGGCGCGGCCCTCGCGGCCGGCGTCGTCCTCGTCGCGGAATCGGTCCCGGTCACGGCGTACGCCGCGGCCGGCGACGTCACGCTGACCGCCGGCGGGATCAGCTTGCTGGCAAGCGTCGGCGGGCGGCTCGCGATCCGCGACGCCGCCGGCGTCACACGGTCGGCCGGGTCGAAGTTCCAGGTCAAGGACAGCGTGACCGGGATCCACAACTCGATCGGCGGTACGCCGACGCTGAGCGCCCTCGCCGACGGCACACCGGCGATCCGGATGGACTACACCTTCGACGCCGCGGCCGGGTCGACCACGGTGACCGGCTGGTTCAGCGTCGGTACGTCGCACGCCCGGCTGGAGTGGCACGTGACCGGCGCGGCGACGCTGGTCCCGGACGGGTTTCTGTTCAGCCGGGCGATTCAGGCTCCGACGGCGGCGGACGACTACATCGCGATCACCCAATGGGTCCGCGACTCGGGTGGGGGCATTCCCTTCGAGGACACGCTCGGGGTCGCGCATACGTCGACGTGGGGCAGCTTGCACGGGTTGTTCCTGCTGGACCGGTCGAAGCAGGCGTGGACCAACGCGACGTGGATCCACTCCCCCGGCGTGGTGGATCCGGCCGGCGGCTGGAACAGCGCAGCGGACTTCTTCTTCTCCGAGACGCGTCCGTCGGCGACAGCCACGATTGGTCGCGGCCGGGAACTGGGCCTCGATCTCACCACCAACCGTGACTTCAACCTCTTCGACGTCGCCGGTGAGGCCATGGAGCTCACCGCCTTGGTGGCCAATGGCGGTGCGGCCCGGTCGGTCTCACTCGAGCTGACAATGCGCACCTTCGACGGCGCCGTACTGGCTGAGTCCACCGTGAGCGGGAGCGTCGCGGCGGCTTCGACCTGGCAGTACACGTTCAGCGTGCCGGCTCCGGCGAGTGGGATCGCGCTGGCCGAGGTCGTGGTGCGATCGGGTGACGATTCCGCGTTCGCGCGGACCAACCTCGCGGTGCTGCCGTCGTACGACTATCAGGCCGGCGCGGACAGCATGTTCGGGATCGCGAACTACCCGTGGCTGCTGCGGCCGAGCGCGGACGCCGTACTCGATCTGTGGCAGCGGGTCGGCATCAACCTGGTCCGGATCGCGTACGACGGCGGGCCGGGGCTGCCGCCGTCCGCGTTCGATGCGCGCGGCATGCGGCACAACATCGAACTGCAGCCGACGCTGGGCATCCCCGACGACGCGGCGACCGCGTGGGCAGCAGACAAGTTGGCGGTCGCGGCCGGCGCCGGGGCGGGGTACTTCGAGGTCGGCAACGAACTGAACCGGCCGTTCAACACGGGGACGGCCGCGCAGGCGTACTTCGACCAGGTCATGCGACCGGTCTTCGATCGGCGGGCCGTCACCGGCGACACCGTCAAGCTGATGAACAACGGGCTGGCCGGGATGGACAAGCCGTGGGTGGAGAACTTCATCGCGGCGGGCGGCTGGGACCTGATCGACGCGTTCGCCTATCACCCTGGGCGCGGCAACTTCACGCCCGACTATGTGCCGCCGGGCGATGTCTGGGACACGGGGGCCGCGGGCACCTACTGGAACTTCTACGGTGGCCTGAAGCAACTAAAGGTGCTGATGGCCGAGCACGGCCAGAAGGAGATCTGGCTGACCGAGGCCTACGCGCCGACCAAGCCGAACAGCTGGTGGCACGACACCTACCGGCACGCCGCGGAGAACGTGCTGCTCACGCTGGGGCTGGCCAAGGCTGAGGGCGTGCGGTGCGTTTGCTGGTACCAGTTCCACGACAGCGTGCTCGGGATGCCGCAGGTCGCGGACCCTGACAACGTCGAGTACCACTACGGGCTGATGAACCGGGATCTGAGCCCGAAGCCCTCGCTGCTTGCCTATGCGAACGCCGCATGGGTGCTCGACCAGGCGACGTTCCGCGGCTGGTTGACGTTCGCCGATCCTCGCACCTTCGGCTTGTGGTTCGACACGCCCGACGGACCGGCCGTCATGCTCTGGAACCGGGCCGACGGCTACATCCTGAACACCGCCGGCACACGCGACGACTGGCACTTCCCGGCGCCCGAGATGTGGGTCGACCCGTGGCCGACCAAGACCCCGCTGACGGTTGCGGCCGGTGCCACCGTACGGGAAGTGGATGCGATCGGGCAGGCCCGATCGCTGCCGGTCGCCGAGGGGAAGGCCACGCTGACGCTCGACGGGGCGCCGCGGATCTACTACGGGCTGATCCCGCATCCATCCGGCCTGGGGACGTTCACCCTGGCCGGCTGCCGCCCCGGCCGTCGCTTGGACAGATGACCCGCGCACGCTCAACAGGAACCTTCTCGATCCGGGTCCAGCCCTTCCAGCCGCGGTCCTCCATGATGGCGAGCAGCTGGGCAGCCTCCGGTGCGGACTCGAGCATGACGGCGTCCAGCAGCTCGACGAGCCCATCGTCGAAGGGCTCGTCACCCAGCTGCCCGGCTTCGAACGCGCGGAGGTACAGGCGTTCCAGGATGTCGGCGATCTCGACGAGCAAAGCATCGTCGCCCTGATTGTCGACTGCCTGGCTCACCAGGCTGTAGAGCTTCTGCGCGTCCGGATCGCCCAGCTGCTCGTGCTTCGCGGCGATCACGGCGTCGATGACGTCCGGCACCTGGGCGGCGATCATGATCCAGGCGTCGCGTTCCATCTCGATGTAGCGCTCGCTGATGCCGTGATCGCGCAGCCGGTCGAGATAGCCCACAACACTCTCCGGGAGCGCGAGATGGTCGCCGGCCGCGAGTCTGACGAGTCGCCGACGGCTGTCCTGCAACCGCCGGATCTCCGCCCGCAGCTCCTTGTCGATCTCCTGTACGCCGTCCTCGAACGCGTCCGGCTCCGCGTCGAGCAGCTCGTGTACCCGGGCCAGCGGTACGCCGGCATCGGCCAGCGTGTGGATCCGGATCAGCCGTACGACGGCGGCCGAGCCGTACGACCGGTACCCGGAGCGGTCCCGTCCGGGCTCCGGCAGCAGCCCGATCTTGTGGTAGTGCCGTACGGCCCGCACCGTCACACCGGCGTACGCCGCCAGCTGGCTGATGGTGAGCATGAACCCAAGCCTGCCTCAGGCGGACTTGCGGCGATAGGCGGCGATCGCCAGCGCGTACGCCACGACCAGCACACCGACGCACCACGCCAGCGCCGTCCAGATGTCGTTGCCGACCGGCTGCTCGGCGAACAGCGCGCGGATCGTGTCGACGATCGACGTCACCGGCTGGTTTTCGGCGAACCACCGCACCGGTCCCGGCATCGTCTCGGTGGGCACGAACGCCGAACTCACGAACGGCAGGAAGATCAGCGGGTAGGCGAAGGCGCCCGCGCTCTCGACCGATCCCGCGGTGAGCCCGGGGATCACAGCGAGCCAGGTCAACGCGAGCGTCGACAGCAGCAGGATGCCGGTCACCGCGAGCCAGGCCAGTACGCCGGCACTCGAGCGGAAGCCCATCAGCAGCGCGACGCCGACGACGATCACGAGCGCGATCAGGTTGGCGACCATCGACGTCACGACATGCGCCCAGAGCAGGCCCGACCGGGCGATCGGCATCGACTGGAAGCGTTCCAGGATCCCGCTCTTGAGGTCCATGAACAGGCGGAACGCGGTGTACGAGATGCCGGACGCGATCGTGATCAGCAGGATGCCGGGCAGCATGAAGTTGATGTACTTCGTACCGGTCGAGATCGCCCCGCCGAACACGTACACGAACATCAGCATCAGCGCGACAGGCGTGAGCACGGTCGTGATGATCGTGTCCAGGCTGCGGGTGATGTGCCGCAACGTCCGGACCGTCAGGGCGAGGGTGTCGCTGAAGAAGTACGTGTTCATCGCCGGTCTCCAATGATGGCCAGGAAGATCTCCTCGAGCGTCGGCTGCTTCTCGACGTACTCGACCTGGGCGGGCGGGAAGAGCTGCTTGAGTTCGGCGAGCGTGCCGTTCGCGATGATCCGGCCCTCGTGCAGGATCGCGATCCGGTCGGCGAGCTGCTCGGCCTCGTCGAGGTACTGCGTAGTGAGCAGCACCGTCGTACCGGAGCCGGCGAGTTCCTTGACCATCTGCCACACCTCGATCCGGGCCTCCGGGTCGAGGCCCGCGGTCGGCTCGTCGAGGAAGATCACCGGCGAGCTCCCGATCAGGCTCATCGCGATGTCGAGGCGACGGCGCATACCTCCGGAGTACGTCGACACCCTGCGCGCCGCCGCCTCCGTCAACGAGAAGCGGGTCAGCAGGTCGTCCGCGATCGCGCCGGGATTGTCGAGGTGTCGCAGCTTCGCGACCAGGACGAGGTTCTCCCGGCCGCTGAGGATCTCGTCGACGGCTGCGAACTGTCCGGTCAGGCTGATGGACCTCCGCACGTCCGCGGCTTGCGTCGCGACGTCGAAGCCGCCGACCACAGCCTGTCCGGCGTCGGCCTTCAGTAGCGTCGCGAGGATCCTGATCGTCGTGGTCTTACCCGCGCCGTTCGACCCGAGCAACGCGAAGATGCTGCCCGGTGCCACGTCGAAATCCACCCCCCGCAGCACCTCCTGTTTCCCGTAGGACTTCTGCAGTCCGTGCACCCGAATCGCCGAATCAGCACTCATGCCGATCAGGATGAAGGGTTGACCCAGCGTCAAGGTCAAGCCTCATACCCGATCAAGCGTTCGCGACAATGGATCAAGCGTGTGAGGGGGGCTTCGACGGTAAATCCCATATGTCAGGACTTGAGCACCTCGAACACCTTTACTACTTGAGGAATCAGCGACTTTGGTGAAGATTTCGACTAGGCGTTCCGACAGGCCGCACCCAGCCGCCAGTTGACGTCTGTCTCCCCTAGGATGACAAGAGATTTCCTCTCCCGACATGAAGGCTGCGCCAATGGCCCCATCAGACGACCCGGATTACGATCCGGGTTTCGACACCTCCCAGCCGACCATCGCCCGCGTCTACGACTCTCTTCTCGGTGGCAAGGACAACTTCGCTGCCGACCGCGAGGGCGCCGCACTGTACTTGAAGTACGTGCCGGACGCAGGACGCTGTGCGATCGAGAACCGCGCGGCTCTCGTCAAGGGGGTGCACTACCTCGTCCGTACGGCGGGGATCGACCAGTTCCTCGACATCGGTAGTGGTCTACCGACGCAGAAGAACACCCATCAGGCGGCGCAGGAAATCAACCCTGCCGCCAAGGTCGCCTACGTCGACAACGACCCGATCGTCCTCGCGCACGGCCGCGCCCTGCTGGCGACGAACGACAGCACGATCGTCGTCACCGCCGATCTGCGGCAGCCGCAGTCGATCCTCGAGAACGAGGAGATCAAGAATCACCTCGACTTCTCGCGTCCGATCGCGCTGATGGTCGTCGGCGTGCACATGCACTTCCACGACGACGAGAAGCCCGATGAGTGGGTTCGGACGATCATGGACGCGCTCGCCCCGGGCAGTTACCTGCTCATCACCGACTTCGTCGACACCGGCGAGCCGCTCCAGAAGTCGATCGAACGGGCCGGCCTCGAGAGCCTCGGCAACGGCTGGATCCGGACCCCGGAGCGCATCGAGCAGCACTTCCTCGGCATGCCGCTGGTCCCGCCCGGCCTGGACTTCCTGGCCCGTTGGTTCCCGGAGGACCCGGACGCCGAGGTCCCGGCCGCGGATGAACTCGCCGCGTACCAACGGATCCTGATGGCAGGTATCGCGAAGAAGAGCTGATCGGCAACGGCGCGCAGCCCACGGGCTGCGCGCCATGCCCCGCCGGTCAGCACCGGCAAAGCCCACTCATTGCCTCGGTGGTGCCGTCGATTTCCGGACGATCAGCTCGATGGGCTCCTGGAGGACTTCGCGGATCTCTTCGTCGCGTGGCCTGGTCAGCAGTAGCTTCACGGCTCGGGCGCCCAGGCCGGTCAGAGACATCCGGACGGTCGTGAGTGGTGGGTCGATGAAGGCCGCGATGGAGAGGTCGTGGATCGAGATCACGGACATGTCTTTCGGGACGTGTACTCCGGCTTCGCGCGCGGCGTACAGCGCGCCGACCGCCGAGGCGACGTTGGCGACCAGTACGGCGGTGTGTCGTCGCTCCGCCGAGAGAATCTGCCGCATGCCGGCGGCACCGCCGTCCGCGGTGTAGTCGCCGTGGGCAACGAAACCGGGATCGAGGCCGGCCGCGTGCATGGCCGCGATGTACCCGAGCCGGCGTCGTTCGGCCGTGTCGCTGTCTGAGGGTCCGCTCAAGAAGGCCACCTTGGTGTGACCGAGCTCCAGCAGGTGGGACACCGCAACTTCGGTGGCGCGTTCGTCGTCGAGCACGACATACCGGCGCTTGCCCGGCCCGGTGCGGTTGACGCAGAGCCAAGGCGGGCCAAGACGATCGAGGTGTTCCTCGCGGGTGCCGCTGATGCCACCGCCCGCCAGCAGGAGACCGTCGACCCGGCCGTTGCCGAGCTGCTTCACATAGTGGGCGAAGCTCTCCTCGCCGAGTTCCATCGACGCGGTGAGTAGCGCCGAATCGGCCTTCGTCGCCGCGGTCTCGGCGCCCTTGATGATCTGACCGTACGCCGGGTTCTCGAAGTCTGGCACGAGGAGCGCGATGGTCTTGGTGCGGGCCGTGCGAAGACTCCGCGCCGCGGCGTTGGGCTGGTACCCCAGCTCGGCGACCACCGCGAGAACCCGCTCGCGGGTGCTCGGCTTGATCCGCAGACGCGGATCGTCGTTCAGAATCCGCGAGACAACCGCGCGATCGACACCGGCCCGGGACGCCACATCCGAGATCGTCGGCCCTCGCCGCGACCCTCCGGTGCGGACCTCGTCAGCCATCAGCATTTCCCCCTCTCGACGAGTGCGCAGTATCGCAGCTCAGCGACCGCGCGACCCGGAAACCCGATGGCGGGCACCCTCTTGACTGCGCGGTCCGCACCGCCTACCGTCCCATTAAATCGATTGACCACACACTTTGCAACAAAATATGCGCTGGTCAATCGATTGACCACAGCTCCCAACCAAGAGTCCAATCGAAGGAGACTCGCGATGCCAATCGCCTTTGGGACGCGGACGCGTGTGCTGGCCGCCGCGACGACCGCTGCAACGTTGATCGCGCTGGCCGGCTGCTCGAACGCCGATTCGGGGTCGCCGGCCGCCTCCGGCCCACAGAAAGTCGTGCTGATGAACTGGGGGGCGCTCGAGGGCTCGCCCCTCGAGCCCGTGCTCAAGCAGTTCACCGCCGACACCGGGATTCAGGTGGAGTACCAGTTCGCCGCCTCCGGCAGCGACTACTGGCCCAAGACGCGGGCGGTCCTGGGATCGAACAACCCGCCCGACCTCATGCGCATCGACGACGACTTCCTGCCGTACTACGCCTCCACCGGCAAGCTGCAGGATCTGCGCGACGACATCTCGTCCGCCGGGATGAAGGCCGGCGACTACTACGACGCGGTCTACAAGAGCACCGTCCAGGACGACGGATCCATCCCCGCCTGGAGCCTGGGAATCCAGCCGCGGGTGATTTTCTACAACAAGAAGATGTTCAAGGAGGCCGGCGTTCCGGCTCCGCCGACGACCTGGTCCGGTAAGGGCTGGACGTGGGACGACTTCGTCAAAGCCGCACAGAAGCTGACGATCAAGGACAAGCGCTGGGGCGCCGACGTCGTCGACGACTCGGCATTCGAAACGCTGTACTCCGTCAACAACGGCGGCGAAGGTCGTTGGACCAAGGACGGCAAAGGCTTCGCGCTGGCCGATCCGCCCGGTCAGGAAGCTGTCCAGTGGGTGGCGGACCTGACCTGCAAGTACGGCGTACAACCGGCCTGGTCGGAGCTGTCGCAGAACGGGCGCGGCGCCGAGATGTTCGCCGCCGGCCAGATCGGCATGATCGAGCGCGCGTCCAGCTTCGTCGACTATTTCCGGACCAATGCCAAGGGATTCGACTGGGACGTCGCTCCGGTGCCGGCCGGCCCCGCCGACCAGATCACCCAGGGCAACCAGCTCGTCTTCGCGATCCCCAAGGCCGCGGCCAACAAGGATGCAGCCTGGAAACTGCTGCAGTACCTGACCACTGCCAAGGGCGCCGACCAGTTCGCCAAGGCAGGAGCGTTCGTCCCGGGCCTCAAGTCGTCCGCCCAGCTGGCCGGGAAGCCTGCGGCCGGCAAACCGCCGGCGAACATCTCCCTCGTTCTCGGTGCTGCCGACCACTCGTTCCGGTCCGGACGGGTCGAGAACATCGAGGAGGCCATCGGCATCTACCGGCCCGCGCTCGACCCGGTGAAGAACTGCCAGGCCAAGGCGTCCGACGTCCTGCCGAAGGTGAAGCCCGACGTCCTCTCGACGATCAATCCGTAAGGAGACCGATGACGACCGTCGAGTCGGCTCGACCAGCCGTGGATCGACGCCCCGAAGTCAGCCGGAGGAGGATCGGCCGCCCCCGCCGATCCTTGATCGGTTACCTGTTCGTCGCCCCGTTGATGATCGGGCTGGGCGTCTTCCATCTCTACCCGATGCTGCTGACGATCTACGCGTCCTTCACCAAGTGGGACGGGTTGACGCCGAAACGCTGGGTCGGCCTGGACAACTACACCAAGCTGATCACGCGGGATGCGTTGTTCCACCAGGTCGTGCGCAACACGTTCCTGTTCATGCTCGGCGCGATTCCGCTGACGGTGGTGCTGTCCCTCGTCCTCGCCGCATTGCTCAGCTCGACCCGCCGATCGATGGTGGCCTACCGGCTGGCGTTCTTCGTGCCGTACGTCGCGAACTCGGCCGCCGTGGCCGTGGTGTGGTTCCGGCTGTACTCCGGCCGGGACGGCGTACTCAACACCGTCCTCGGTGCGGTCGGGATCCACGGACCGGACTGGCTGGTCACGTCGCCGTGGGCGCTGGTCGCGGTCGTCATCGCCAGCGTCTGGCAGAGCCTCGGGTATCCGATGATCGTCCTGATCGCCGGCATCCAGTCGATCTCGGAGTCGGTGAACGAGGCAGCCGCCATCGACGGCGCCGGTCGCTTCCGGCGCTTCCGGTACATCACGCTGCCGCTGCTGACCCCGTCGCTGTTCTTCGTCACCATCAGCCAGTTCGTGATCAGCTTCCAGGTCTTCGGCATCGTGTACGTGATGACGCACGGCGGACCCGAACACGACACCGACATGTACCTGACCCGCTTGTTCAACGTCGCCTTCGGGTCGGGCCAGCTCGGCTATGCCTCGGCGATGTCCTGGCTGCTGTTCCTCATCATCGGAGCCCTCACCGTCGTCCAGTGGCGGCTGCAGAAAGTCTGGGTGTTCTACGAATGACTTCGGCCAACGATCCCGGGACCGCGACCCGCCTCCTCGCGAACCCCCGCTTCACCCGAACCATGTACTACGCGATGCTGACCGTCCTCGCGCTGGGATTCCTGTTCCCGCTGCTCTGGATGATCGGTACGTCGTTCAAGTCCGGGCCGGACACGGTCACCCATCCGTCCTCGATCATCCCGGCCCACCCGACGCTGGCCAACTACGCCGACGCGTTCCACATCCTGCCGCGCTATCTGTGGAACAGCATCGAACTCGCCTTCCTCAACGTGGTCTTCCTCCTCGCGGTCGCATCACTCGCCGGATTCGCGTTCGCCCGCCTGGACTTCCCCGGCCGCGACCTGCTCTTCCTGGTCGTGCTCGGATCCGCCCTGGTCCCCGGCATCGTGTACCTGATCCCGCAGTACGCCGTGTTCCGCGGCTGGGGCTGGGTGGACACCCACTATCCGTTGTGGGTGCCGCGCGCCTTCACACCCGTGTTCGGCACGTTCCTGATGAGACAGTTCTTCCTCGGAATCCCCAAGGAGCTCGAGGAAGCGGCCCGCATCGACGGCGCGGGCGTCTTCACGATCTTCTCGCAGATCATGCTGCCGCTCGGGACGCCTGCGCTGGCCACGGTCGCGCTGTTCACGTTCGTCGACTCCTGGAACGATCTGCTCGGCCCGTTGATCTTCGTGAACTCGCAACGGCTCCAGACGGTCCCTGTGGCCCTTGCCCTGTTCCGCGGTCTGGAGTTCAGCAACACCGCTGCCTTGATGGCCGCCGCGACGATCACGATCGTCCCGGTGTTCGCTGTCTTCATCCTTGCCCAGCGCTACTTCGTCGCCGGGATCACACTCTCCGGAATGAAGGGATAGTCAATGTCGACCATCACCAAGATCGAGACCTTCATCGGCGGCAGACTCTGTGTTGTCCGGGTGACGACCGACGACGGGCTCGTCGGCTACGGCCAGACCGCTCCGTCAGAGCCAGAGATCACCGAACAGGTGCTGCACCGATTGGTGGCCCGGCACTTCCTCGGACGCGACCCGTGGGAGCTGGCCGCGCTCGTCGACGAAACGATGCGCGCCGAATACAAGTACCTCGGCGGCTTCCTGTTCCGTGCGATCAGCGGCATCGACACGGCGATCTGGGATCTCCAAGGCCGCGCCACCGGACAGCCCGTGTACAAGCTCCTCGGCGGTGCAGTGCAGGACCGCGTGCCCGTCTACGCCTCGAGCATGAGCCGCGAACTCCCGGTCGACGAGGAAGTCAGCCGGATCGCGGAGGCGGTCGAGAAGTACGGACTGCGGTGCGCGAAGGTCAAAGTCGGAATCAGGAACGGTCGCGACGCCGAACTCTGGGAGGGGCGGACCGCGGCCCTGGTACCGGCCATGCGGAAGCGATTCGGCGCCGACTTCTGGCTCAGCGCCGACGCCAACGGCGCGTACTCCCCCGGCGGCGCCGTCCAGGTCGGACGCAAGCTCGAGGAGTACGGCGTCTTCCACCTCGAGGAGCCGAATCCCTGCTGGGAGCTCGACAACATGAAGTACGTCGCCGACCACCTCGATCTCCCGATCGGCGCCGGCGAACAGGAATGGTCCCTGGAGATCATCCGGCGCATGATCGCCGAGCGACTGGTGGACGTTATCCAGCCGGACGTCTGCTACGTCGGCGGCATGACCCGTGCCCGGCAGGTCGCGCAACTGGCCGACCTCAACGGCATTCCGTGCACCCCGCACAGCTCCGGGCACTCGCTGATCAAGATCTTCACCGCACACCTCGTGATGGCTTCGCCGGCCTGCACGCAGTTCCAGGAATGGAGCGTCGAGTCATCCGGCGCGTCCGAGGTCTACAGCCCGATCCCACCGGTCAAGGACGGGTACATCACGCTGGACGACACACCAGGATGGGGAGTCGAGATCCTTCCCTCGTTCCTGGAGAGGGCCACACGCCAAGTGACGGGGCTCGAGTGAGCGAGTTCGACGGGCCGCGGCCGTTGTGGGGAGAAGCGACGAACCACGCCCTGCGCGCCTTCCCGATCACCGGTCGACAGATGCCCGAGCTCTTCATCCACTGCATCGTCGAGATCAAACGCGCCGCGGCGCTCACCAACGCCGAGCTCGGGCTCGTGGACGCCGATCGGGCCGGCGCGATCGTGGCAGCCTGCGACGAAGTCCTGGCCGGCAAGCACGCCGACCAGTTCCCCGTCGACGTCTACCAGACCGGCTCCGCGACCTCCAGCAACATGAACGTCAACGAGGTCATCGCCTCGATCGCGACCGCCGCATCCGGGATGGAGGTACTGCCGCACGAGCACGTCAACCGGGGCCAGTCGTCGAACGACGTCGTACCGTCGGCCATGCGGATCGCGTTCCTCCGGGCGCAGCGCAACCAACTGCTTCCAGCGCTGCACGAGCTGTCGAAGTCGTTGATGGTCAAGGCCGACGAGTTCTGGCCGGTGCTGAAGATCGCCCGCACACACTTGCAGGACGCCACACCGATGCGCCTCGGTCAGGAGTTCTGGGGCTGGGCAGGCCAGGTCGACGCAGCTGCGACCCGCATCGAGCGCGCCTCGGAAGAGCTGTGCGTCGTACCCCTCGGTGGAACTGCGGTCGGCACCGGAGTCGGAGCGGCACGCGGATTTGCCTCGCGCACCTGCGAGCACCTTTCCGATCGCCTGGGCCTCCCGCTCACTGAGGCGACCAACCACTTCTGGGCCCAGAGCACGCTCGACACCACGATGGCCGCACATACGGCCATCCGGACCGCGGCCCTCTCGTTGAACAAGGTTGCCTGCGACATCCGTCTCCTCGCCACGGGACCCCGCGCCGGACTCGGCGAACTACAGGTTCCGGACGTCCGGGTGTCGAGCAGCATCATGCCCGGCAAGGTGCCGCCGTCGGTGATCGAAGCGGTCACAATGGCCGCGGCCCGGGTCGTCGGCAACGACGCGGTGATCACCTTCGCCCAATCCGGCAGCATCCTGCAGCTCAACGTCATGATGCCGGCCGCCATCGAAGCCTTCCTCGAATCGGTCGACCTGCTCTCCTCTGCTACCGACAACTTCACCCAGCAATGCGTGCGCGGGATCACAGCCACCGAAGTCGGCCCCGAAAACGTACGGTCCAGCGTGATGCTGACCACCGCCCTGACGCCCCACATCGGCCACCACGCAGCCGCCCAGATCACCCAGGAAGCCCTGACCACCGGAGAACCGGTCGACGTCGTCGCCGCCCGACACGGCATCCCCCGAGACCAATTCTGGCAATGGTGCGACCCCAAAACGATGACAGGCGCCGACGACCAACGCCCATGGGGCCACGATTAGGTGTCCGCGGAGGGTGCGGGTGTCATTATGTGCGCATGGATGCAGTTGGTGGTGGGGGTTCGGTCCGTGAGCAGCCGGATGAGGAGCAGGTTGCGTTGACGGTTGAGGTGTTCCGGATGCTGGCTGATCCGACCCGAGTCCGTGTGCTCTGGGCCTTGCTCGACACCGAGTTGCCGGTCAACGAGCTCGCCACACAGGTTGGCAAGGCTCAGGCCTCGGTCTCGCAGCATCTCGCCAAGCTGCGGATGGCGCGATTGGTGCGGACGCGGCGGCAAGGTTCGCAAGTGTTCTACCGGGTCGAGAACGAGCACGTCCGGCAACTCGTCGAGGACGCGATCTATCACGCCGAGCATGTCGGTCCCGGCGTCCCCGCGCACCACCGCGGTGACGGCGTCGCCGACCTCACCCGCGATACGAACTAGAGCGGCGTACGGCGACGACCTTGGGTTCGGAGTACGACTCGACCGCACTGGTGATGCCTTCGCGGCCGATGCCGGAGCTCTTGAAGCCTCCGAACGGCATCGCGTCGATGCGGAAGTCGGAGCTGGAGTTGATCAGCACCGCACCGACACGCAGGCGGTCGGCGATGTCGAGGGCCTGATCGATGTCCCGCGTGAACACGCCGGCTTGCAGGCCGGTGTCCGCAGCGTTCGCGGCCGCGACAGCCGAGGTGGTGTCTTCCCAGGGTTCGAGGACCACGACCGGTCCGAAGATCTCGTGCCGCCAGAGGTCCGAGTCGTGCGGGACATCGGTCAGCACCGCAGGAGTGACGAACGCCGCGACCCTCCCGCCGCCACAACGCAGTACTGCGCCAGCAGCGACTGCGTCCGCGACAACCGTTGTGACTGAGGCCGCCGCTTGCTCCGTGATCATCGGTCCCAGGTCGGTGGCCGGATCCCACTTCGAGCCGACCTTCAGACTCGCTGTCAGCTCGACGACGCGCGCCGTCACCTCGTCGTACAGGGGTGCGGCGATCAGCGCGCGCTGGACGGACAGACAGTTCTGGCCGGCCACACCGAAAGCGCCATCCACGATGGCGGCCGCCACCTCCGAGGGATCCGCGTCCGCGCAGGCGATCAGCGCGTTGTTCCCGCCGAGCTCCATCAGCAGTTTGCGCGCACGACCTTGCCCGGCGATCTTGTCCGCCGTACGGCGTCCGCCGGTGAAGGAGATGACGTCGACCCGATCATCCGTCACCAACGCCTGCGCTGCGTCGAGACCGGTCAGCACCGCCAGATGCGATCCCGGTACCCCGGCCTCGAGCAGGATGCCGACGAGCGCGTACGCCGACAGCGGGGTCAGCTCGGCCGGCTTCAGTACGACGGCGTTGCCGGCGAGCAGTGCGGGACCGAGCTTGTGCGCGACCAGGTTCAACGGGTCATTGAACGGGGTGATGGCGCCGACGATGCCGACGGGCTCACGGGTGTACCAGCCGACCCAGCCCGCGCCACGCTCGCTGTTCTCGAATGGCACCGTCCGGCCCTCGAGGGTCGATGCGGCCTCGGCGGACAACCGCAGGGTTTCCGCAGTACGCCGTACCTCGGAGTGTGCTTCGCGGATGGTCTTGGACGACTCCGCAGCGATCGTGTTCGCGAGCTGGGTGGACCGTTCGCGTACCAACTCGGCAGCGACGGCCAAAGCCTCGCGACGAGCCCAGAGCGGCCAATCCGCGCGGGCATGTTCGCGGACCAGGTAGGTGACGGCCCGGTCGGCCTCGGCTGCCCCGGCGGCCGACACGACCCCGACAATCCGTCCGGTCTCGGGGTCATTCACCTCCAAGGTCCACGGTCCTGGAGTCCACCGACCTTCCAGATAGGCGCCACCAGCGGGTTCGAACGAGCGGGCTTCGGAGAAGGCCGCCGTCACGATTCGTTGTCCTCGGCAAGGAGTTGCCGGCTCTCGCTCCAGCGATGACAGCGGACCTCGTGCCCCGGTGACACCTCAGTCGGCTGCGGTGCCTCCTGACGGCATTGATCCGTCGCCAACGGGCAGCGGGTATTGAACCGGCAACCGGCCGGCGGATGCACGGGCGACGGCGGCTCTCCCTGCGCGACCACGCGGTCATCGCCTTTGCGGTGCGTCGCGGCGGCGAGCAGCGCCAGCGTGTACGGATGCCGCGCGTCGGTGAACACCGCCTCGCGATCCGCCGTCTCGACCACCTGACCGAGGTACATCACCGCGACCCGATCGCTGGTCAGCCGGACAACGCGCAGATCGTGCGAGATCAGCACCATCGTCAACTCGCGTTCACGGCGCAGTTGCCCGATCAGGTTCAGCACCTTCGCCTGTACAGAGGCGTCCAGCGCGGACGTCGGCTCGTCGCAGACCAGGACGGTCGGCTCGAGGAGGAGCGCCCGTGCGATCACGACGCGCTGCAGTTGACCACCGGAGCAGTCACTCGGATAGCGATCCAGGTACTCCGGTTCGAGCCCGACCTCACGCAGTACCTGAACGGCCCGCGCCTCCCGCTCCTCGCCGTCGCCGATCTGGTGCTGCGCGAGTACGGCGACCAGGCTGTGCCGGATCGTCATCCGCGGATCCATCACCGAGTGCGGATCCTGGAAGACGATCTGCGCCTTGCGCCGGAACGCCTTGTCGTCCTTGCGTTTCAGCCTGGTGACCTGCACTCCGGCGACGTCGACGCGCCCCGAGTCAGGAGCCTGCAAGCCGAGCATGATTCGCGCGAGCGTGCTCTTCCCGGATCCGGACTCGCCGACGATCCCCAGCGACTGACCGCCCGCGAGGCTCAGCGTGACGTCGTCGACCGAGTGGACGAACTCGCGACGGCCGAAGCCGCGGCGGCGCAGCGGAAAGTGCTTCACGACATTCTCGAGCTTGACTGTGTCGGTCATGCTCCCTCCTTGTCCGCAGCAGTGACCCAGCATCGAGACGCGTGCTCCGCCGGAGATCGTCCGATCGACAGCAGGACGGGCTCCGACTCGTCGCAGACCTCCTCCAGGTGAGCCTCCTGGCAGAGACCGCAGCGAGGACGGAAGCGGCAACCATGGTCGAGTTCGCGTGCGGTGTCGCTGCCGCCCGGGATGACGTACAGCTGTCCGCTGGCGTCGGGCTGCAACGTCGAGCACTCCATCAGCGCCTTCGTGTACGGGTGCTCGGGCTGGGTCAGGATCTCGTCCGCAGTCCCGATCTCGACGATGCGTCCGGCGTACATCACCGCGATGCGGTCGGCGATCGAGGAGACGACCTGAAGGTCGTGCGAGATGAACAGCACGCTCATCCCGAGCTCTTTCTTCTTCTGCTCGATCAGTTGCAGGATCTGCGCCTCGACGGTGACATCGAGGGCCGTGGTCGGCTCGTCGGCAATCAGCAGCGGGGGCGACGCCGCGAGCGCGGTCGCGATCATCACGCGCTGCGCGAGTCCGCCGGACAGTTGGTGCGGGTACGCCTGGGCGCGACGCTCCGGCTCGTCGATTCCCACGTCCGCCAGGAGTTCGAGGACTCGCCGGCGAGCGTCCCGGCGACTCATCCCCAGATGCCGCACCAGCGGCTCGGCGACCTGGCCCCCGACAGTGGCGGTGGGATCAAGCATCCGCCGGGGCTGCTGGAACAGCATCCCGATCCGGCCGCCGTGCAGCTTGTCGACGTCCCGTCCGCGCAGCGAGCGCAGGTCGGTGCCGTCCAGCGTCATCGTCTCGACCGACATGGACAGGTTGGCGGGGAGCATCTGCATCACGGACAGGGCGGTCAGGCTCTTACCGGATCCCGACTCCCCCACGACGGCAAGTACTTCGCCGGGCTCCACCCGCAGGCTCACGTCGTCCAGCAGCTTCCTGGACGCCGCCTTGGTAGTGACGGTCAGACTGTCGATCTCAAGCAGGGCTTCCATCGTCGAGCGCTCCTCACAGGCGTCGCCGCGTGGCGTCGTTCAGGTCGAACTCGTGACCGGGGAGGCGTCGCTCTCGTGCCCCGGGTGGGCAGGCGTGGCCAGGTCTTCGAGCGCGATGTCGAAGTGGTCGTCGATCGTGTCCAGCAGCGCCCGGCGGTCACCGGCTTTCAGCTGCCGCAGTAGCGCGGTGTGCTGGGAGACCAGGTCGGATCGCGTTGCGTACGTGTCGATCAGGAGGTTGAGCCCCAGCCGCATCTGCCCCATCAGCGCTTGGTAGATCTGCGTCAGCCGAGGACTCTCGGCCGCGGCGACGATCACCTCATGGAATCGCAGATCGGTCGCGGCGACCGTCACGATGTCGCGGTCGGCGAGGGCAAGCTCCATCTCGCCGATCACCTGCTCGAGACTCGCGATCGTCGCCGCGGAGATGCCTCGCTCGGCGATCCGCAACATGGCTCCTCGCTCGAGTGCAGAGCGGGCGAAGTAGAGGTCCAGTACGTCGTCGGCCGACAGGACGGGCACGAAGATGCCGCGATGCGGGCTGCTGACCAGAAGTCCTTCCTGGACCAGGCGCTGCATCCCCTCGCGGACCGGACCGCGGCTGGTGGAGAACCGGGCGGCCAGCTCGACCTCGTTCATCTGGGTGCCCGGCGGGATCCGCCCGCTGATGATCGCGTCCCGGATCTCCGCGGTGACGACAGCTGCCAGTGTCGGCTTCTGTACCCGGGCCGGCCGCTTCCGCACCTCTGAGTTCTTGGTCATTCCGTCCTCTCTCCGCCCTCTCGGCCCCGCGGCCGGCCGGGTCACGACCGGCTCCCTCGACGCGCGTTGATGCCCTGACCGATCATCGTCACACTCAACGCCGTCACGAAGATCGCCAACCCTGGATAGATGACCAGGTGCGGCGCCTGACTCAGGTAGGGCTGGGCCGCCGCGAGCATGGATCCCCAGTCCGCGGCCGGCGGCTGTACGCCGAGGCCGAGGTACGACAATGCGCCGACCGTGATCAGCTTGTGCCCGAACCGCAGTGCCGCGTGGGCCATCAGCGGGTTCAGCGAGTTCGGCAGCAGGTGCCGCAGCACGATGAACCGGCGCGAACAGCCCAGCGCCCGGGCGGCCTCGATGAAGCCCCGTGCGTCGACCTCCATCGCGACGCCGCGTGCCAGCTTCGCGAACGGCGTCCAGCCGCCCACCGCCAGCGCGAGGATCAGCGTCGTCTTGCTCGCCCCCAGGATCGACACGACGAACATCGCCACGATCATCTCAGGAAAGGCCAGCAGTACGTCGCAGACGCGCATCACGAACTCGTCGAACGCCCCGCGGACACGAGCGCACAGGATGCCCAGCAGTGTCCCGGAGACCGCACAGATCGCGAGCGTGATGCCCGCGATCGTGACCGAGAACCGTCCGCCGTACATGAGCCGGCTGAGCAGGTCGCGGCCGAGCTGGTCAGTACCGAGCAGGTGCTCGCTGCTGCTGCCCGCGAGTCGCTGGGTCAGGTCCTGGTGCGTCGGATCCGCCGGTGCGATCAGCGGAGTCAGCAGCAGTACGACGACGATCAGCCCGAGGACCGTACCGCCGACGACGAGCGGCCACGGCTGACGGAGCAGGGTCCGCGCGGACCGCTTCCGCCGGACGGTCGAGCCGACTGCGGCGAGCGCGATGGTCTTGGGGCCGTCAAGAACCGACATGGCTCCCCCTCACGGTCGGGTTGATCACGGTGTAGAGGACGTCGGTGACGGTCGCCAGCAGCACGGTGATCGTGACGATGGTGACCATCGAGGCCTGGATCATCGGGATGTCCCCGTTGTGTACGGCGTTGAACACCAGCCGCCCCATCCCGGGGATCCCGAAGATGACCTCGACGACGACGGACCCGCCGAGCAATCCGCCCAGCCACACCGAGAACAGCGTGAGCACCGGGATGAGCGCGTTGCGAATTCCGTGCTTCAGGATGGTGCGGTAGTAGCCGAGCCCGCGGGCCCGCGCTCCGACGATGTACGGCGCATCGAGCACCTCGGCCATCGACGCCCGCGTGATCTGGGTGAAGTAGCTGATCGGCCGGAGCGCGAGCGTCACGCACGGCAGGATCATCCAGGCCGGTCCGCCCCAGCCCGCGGACGGCAGCGCACCGAGCTTCACCGCGAACACCAGGATCAGCAACGGCGCAAGCCAGTACTCCGGCACCGCCACGAACCCCTGCGTGATCGTCGTGATCGCCGTGTCGATCGGGCCGCCCCGGCGCATCGCCGCGATGATCCCCGACGGAAGCGCCACCAGAACAGCCAGACCGAGCGCGCCGACGGCAAGGACCAATGTCACCGTCGCCGCTGCCCCGATCTGAGGCATCACCGCTGCCTGACTGGTGAACGAGTACCCGAAGTCGCCGTGGAACGCCGACCCCAGCCAATCGGCGTACTGCACGAGCACCGGACGATCCAGCCCGTACTGCGTTCGCAGCGAAGCCAACTGCGCCGGGTCGATGTCCATCGCGTTCACCCGGCCGCGCAGGATCTTGCGGGTCGGGTCGCCCGGTGTCAGGTAGGGAATCAGGAACACCAGGAACGAGACCGCCAGCAGCGCGGCGACCAGCACCGTCAATCGTCTGAGCAGGAAGCGCATCCGGACACCTCCTCTACTTCACGAGATCCAGGAAGCGGAAATACGCGCCGACCGGGGGCAGGAACCACGGCGGACCGACATGCCCCGGGACCGCGTGGAACCGTAGGTCGCCCCAAGGGTTGGCACTGGACCCACCGCCGAGCTCCTGCGCGATGAGCTTGCCCATATGCGTGGCCATCTGTACGCCGTGACCGCTGTAACCGACCGAGTAGAAGACACCGTCCCGACGGCCCGCGTGCACCATCTGGTCCAGCGACATGTCGACCAGACCGCCCCAGCAGTAGTCGATTCCGACGCCTTGCAGACTGGGGAAGACGTCGGTGATCGCGCGCCGCAGGATGTCTCCGGACCGCAGATCCGAACCCGGACTGGACATCGCGAACCGGGCCCGGCCGCCGAACAGCAGGCGGTTGTCCGGCGTGATCCGGAAGTAGAACACGAGGTTCTTGCTGTCCGAGGCCACCCGCCGACGCGGCATGAGCTCGTCGAGCGTGGCGCGATCGAGCGGCTCGGTCACAACGATGAAGCTGCCGATCGGCACGATCCGGCGGCGCAGCCACGGCAGCAGCGCACCGGAGTACCCGCTGGTGCCGACCACGACATCGTCGGCGAGCAGGGATCCCTGCGAAGTGACGACCCGGTGCCGCCGCTCCCCGACTCGCTCGAGCGACACGACTTCACAGTCCTCGTGCAGCGAAGCGCCGTGCTGCGAGGCCGCCATCGCGAGGCCGCTGCAGAGCTTGCCGACATGAACGCCCGCGGCGATCGGATCGACCATCGCGCCGTGGTAGAAGTCGGAGCCGATCTCCTCGCGGATCCGGCCGCGCGGTACGAGCGTCATCTCATGGCCCGCGTGCTTGGCCAGCAGCTCGGCCGACCGCTCGAACTCTTCGTAGTGCGCCGGCTTGCAGGCGAGATTGAGCTTGCCGACCCGCTCGAAGTCGCAATCGATGCCCTCGGCATCGACCAGCTCCTCGATCGTGTCGATCGCGTCGTTGTACGCCGTGAACATCCGCGTCGCACGCTCCAGGCCGTACCGTTTGACCGCCTTCGTGAAACCGATCGCCAACCCGGTCGTCGCCATCCCGCCGTTGCGTCCGGACGCTCCCCAGCCCATCGTGTGGGCCTCGAGCACTGCGACGCTCGCTCCCTGGCGGGCCAGGTGCACCGCGGTGGACAGGCCGGTCAGCCCGCCACCGACGACGGCGACATCCACGGACGCCGGCAGCTCCTGATGCCGGAAGTCGCCGGCCGGCTTGGCCGTGTCTAGCCAGTACGAGGTCAGCTTCACGGCGTCACAACCCCAGCAGGCCAGGTACGCCGGTCAGGTCGGGTGTCTCGGCGTACTCGTAGTACGGCGTCGACGGGTCGTAGCCGCGGTTCACGTAGACCTTGTGCTTGATCCCCAGCTCGTGCGCCGGAATCACGTCGTACCAGATGTGTGACGAGACGTGCAGGATCTCCTCTCGGTCGACGTCGAGCTGGTCGAGCATGTACTCGAAAGCCTGGAACCGCGGCTTGTACGCACCCGCCTGCTCGGCGGTGAAGACCCGGTGGAAGTCGACGCCGAGCTTCGCGACGTTCCCGGCCAGGATGCTGTCGACCGCGTTGGACAGAATCACCAGCGGGTACTGCGACGCCAGCTTCTGCAGCGGTTCCGGGACATCCGCGTGCGGACCCCACGTCCCGAGCGCCGCGATGATGGCGTCGACGTCGGACGGCTTGAACTGGATCCGCCACCGGTTGCAGGCCCGCTGCCACGAATCGCGCAGTACCAGCGGATAGAGCTTGAACTCCCCGAGCACCTCGTCGATCCGGTACGCGCGGAAGTCCTTGAGGAACCGCTCGGTCCGCTCCGGCGGGATCACGTCCGCGATCAGCGGCCGGACGGCGTCGTTCATCTGGAAGTTGGTCAGCGTTCCGTAGCAGTCGAAGGTGATGTACTTCGGCTTGAACCCGAGGAGATCCATGCTGATGCCTTTCAGTCGGTCAGGGAAAGCTGCGGGGTCAGGGCATACCGGCCGAGCGGATCGTCGACGAAGTTCTGTACCCCGGAGCGCCGCGCCGCGATCGTCTTGTCCGAGACCAGGTAGACGGTGACCGCGTTCTCCTCCAGTTGCTTGGCGAGATCGGCGTAGATCGCGTACCGCGCCGCGGGGTCCTTCTCGGCACCGGCCTGCGCCACCTTCGCGTCGAAGGCAGGATCGCAGTAGTGACTGATGTTGAAGGTGCCCTTGCAGGTGTAGTCGGCCTCGAAGAAGCCGGCCGGGTCGGCGATGTCGGTCAGATGGTTCCGGGACAGCAGGGCCAGGTCGTAGCTGCCGTTGAGCAGCGACGGCTCCAGGCCGGCGTAGTCGGTCATCGTGACCTTCACCGTGATGCCGATCTGCTTCAGCTGCTCCTGGACCACCGCCGCGAGATCGGCGAACTCGGGCCGCTCGGTGTAGGCCCGCAGTGACAGGCTGAGCTTGCCGGGGCCGTAGCCGGCCTTCTGCAACAGGGCTTTCGCCGCGTCGACGTTCTTCGCGGACGGCTGCACACCCTTCGGCGCCCAAGGCTCGCTCGACGCGAACGGCCCGAAAGCGGGCGTGACAGTGCCCGAGTAGATCGTCTTCGCGATCGCATCGAGGTCGACCGTCATCTGGATGGCCTTGCGGACATCCGGGTCGGTGAACGGCGCCTTGGCGTCGTTCATGTACAGGCCCGTCGTCCGCGGCGTGTTCGCGTCGGAGACGACGATGCTCTTGTCTCCTTGCAGTTCCTGGATGCTCGCGGCGGGCAGACCGAGCGCGACCTGAGACTCACCGGTGCGGACCTGGGTGGCCCGGGCGTTGCCGTCCGGAAGGAACTTGGCCTCGGCCTTCGCCAACGTGGCCTTCGTGCCCCAGTACCCGTCATTGCGTGCGAGCGACATCGACTGCTGCGGCTTCTGCGCCGTAATCGTGAACGGTCCGGTGCAGTGCTTCACCACATCGATCGACCGTCCGGCGTACGCCGCTTTGGACAGGATGCCGGTGTTGACACTCGCGACGCGGTACGGCAGCAGCGCGCTCGGCGTCGGGGTGGTGATGCGGACCGTCGTCGCGTTCAGCGCCTGGACCGTGCTGATCACCTTCGGGGTGAATGCCCGGGGAGGGGTCGCGGACTTCAGCAACTTGTTCAGCGCGAACGCGACGCCGGCCGCGTCGAGCGCCGTACCGTCCTGGAACTTCACTCCCTCGCGGAGCGTGAAGTCCCAAGCGGTCGGGCTGGTCTGGGTCCACTTCGTGGCCAGCAGGGGCTGCAGTTGGCCGGAGTCGAAGTCGTACTTGAGCAGGGTCTCCAGACAGCCGACCTGGCTGAGCACGAAAGCGTCGTCGGTTTCGAGCGCGTAGCCGGCCTTGGGCGTGAACTGGAGTGCGATGGTCAGGCTGCGGTCCGCGATGTTCGCGGAACCGCCGGAGCTGCCGGAGCTCGCGAAGCTGCCGCAGGCCGTGACCGTGAGAAGAGCGGCGAGCGAGAGCGCGGCGCCGTGCAGGGGACGAATCGATCGCATGCGTCACCACCTGGTCGGTAGGGAGCCGTCGAACCGGCTCGGTGCGTTAGAGCACGGTAGGAGCGGGGTTTTGCGATTGTCAACAACTCGCACAGAATCGACGCACTGTTGACTTAGCGTCACAACCGCTACTCGATCACTCACCGTCGCTAATCCCTTGATTTACAGGCGTTTCAGCGCATCGTTGGTCGGACAAATGACGACCGGATGACGGCAATGTTTCGTGGATTGAGGGTTGTCAACAATCTGTCCCTGAGTCATGATCTGGGAATGACGACCCACAGCGAGACAGATCCTGAGGGCGTGATCATCCGGGAACTGACGACCGCCGACATCCCCGCCGCACAGGCGGTCATGATGCGGTCGGTCGTCGAGGACTTCGGGGAGTCCCACAGCCCGGTGGTGCATGCCGACATCGACGACCTGGCCGGCTGGTACCTCGAGCCGGAGGGCCCCTTCATGCTCGTCGCCGAGGACACCGCGACCGGCGAACTGATCGCCACCTGCGGGATCCGCGGCGGTGCGCTCAAGGAAGGCCTCAGTCCGGAACACCTGGTCGAGCGGTACCGCGACGGACGGACCGGGCAACTGGTCCGCGTGTACGTCCTGCGCGAGCACCGCCGCCGGCACATCGCCCGGGCGATGGTCCGGGCCACCCTGGACCGCACCCGGCAGGAACGCCACTACGAAACCGTTGCCCTGCACACCTATCCGCACTCCCCCGGTGCGCTGGCCTTCTGGCAGTCACTCGGCTGCGAGCTGGTCGAGGACGACGTGAACGGCATGACCCGAGCAGTCTTCTTCGAACTCCCCCTGGAAAGGACACCGCTGTGAAGCGACGCGACATCTTCATCTTCGTCCCCCAGCCCGGTAAGGCCGCCGAAGCCAAGGAGTACCTCGGCGACTGGCTGCGCTCGCTCGGCGAGCACCCCGGCTACCTCGGCGGTTCCGTCCTCGAGGAGGTAGCCGGCGAGCTCATCCCGGACACCCTCGTGATGCTGCTCGAGTTCGAGTCGACCGAGGCGGCGCGGGCGCTCTGGCCGAAGATCGAGACCACGATCAACCCGCTGTACCCCGACGACAAGAGCGACTCGTCCCCGGACCAGGGCACCGCGTTCTTCGACGGCACCAAGGACACGATCAAGGGCGGCGGCGACTCACCGCTGCGCTTCACCCGTGGCAACGGACTGCTCGCCCGGATGTTGCACATCCACGCCGCGGTCGCCGACGAGTTCAGCACCCGTGCCCTGACCGGCGCCCACTAGCCGTGAGTACGCCGCCTGCCCTGTGGCATCCACAGGCACATATGCCGACAACGCTCAAGGATCGCCTCGTCCTCGCCTCCGGCGACGGCGCGTGGCTCACGACCGAGGACGGTCAACGCCTCCTCGATCTGCCCGCAGGTCTGTGGCACGCGAACATCGGCCACGGCCGCGAGCGGATGGCGCAGGCGGCGGCCCGGCAGATGACGACGCTCGAGACGTACCACCTGTTCGGCGTCCACGCGAACCGGCCGGCGCTCGACCTTGCCGAACGCTTGCGCGGACTCGTTCCGCTGGCGGATGCGTCGATCATCTTCACCTCCGGTGGATCCGACTCCATCGAGGTCGCGTGCAAGCTGGCGCGGCGCTACTGGCAGCACCTGGGGCGGACGGACAAGACCGTGGTCCTCAGTCGCGACGGTGGCTATCACGGTCTGCACGCCTTCGGTACGTCGATAGCCGGCCTGGACTTCAACCGCGCCGGCTACGGCACCGACTCGCTCGTACCGGAAACGGCGCGGATCCCGTTGATGGATCTTGCCGAAACCCGAGCTGTGATCGAGCAGCTCGGCGCGGACCGGATCGCGGCGCTGGTCGCGGAGCCGGTGGTCGGGACCGGCGGCGTCCATCCGCCCTCGGATGGATATCTGACCGGGCTGCAGTCGCTCTGTCGGGAGTTCGACATTCTGTTGGTCGCGGACGAGGTCGTGACCGGCTTCGGGCGGACCGGCGAGTGGTTCGCGAGCGATCGCTGGGGCATCACGCCCGACCTGATTACGATGGCGAAGGGCCTGACGTCGGGGTACCTCCCGCTCGGGGCGGTCGCCGTGGCCGGGCGGGTCGCCGCGCCGTTCATGTCCGGGGACGACGCACCGATCTTCCGGCACGGCATCACGTACTCCGGACACGCCACCGCGTGTGCGGTCGCTCAGGAGAACCTCGACGTACTGGAAGAGGAAGAGCTGATCGCGCGGGTCCGGACGCTCGAACCTGTTCTGGCTGAAGCGTTCGGCGCCCTGGCCGAATCGCCGTCGGTCCAGGAGGTGCGGTCGGTCGGGTTGATGGCGGGCGTCCAGCTGCTGCCCGGCGTACCGGCGGACGAGGTGATCCGCGGCTGCCGGGAGCGCGGCGTACTGACCCGTCTGCTCGCCGGCAACACCCTGCATGTGTGCCCGCCCTTCGTCATCAGCCCGGCCGAGCTTCGGTTCGCTGCGGACGTGATGGCGACCGCGCTCGAAACAGTCACGGAGGTCGTATGACGACGCTTTCCTGGGGAACGGACGCGCTGGCGTCGGTGCCCGACGGATTCCTGACCACGGAGTCGACGTTCGAGGTGTTCGATCCATCGACCGAGCAGCCGATCGCCGCGGTTGCGGACTGCGGTCCTACCGAGGCGCTCGCGGCGCTCGACGCTGCGGCCGCTGCGGCACCGACGTGGGCCGCATCGACGTTGCGCGAGCGCGCTGATGTGCTGCACCGGCTCTTCGACGCACTGCATGCCAACAGTGAACGGCTGGCGCAACTCCTCACGCTCGAAGTCGGCAAGACCATCCGGGAAGCACGCGGGGAAGTCGCCTACGCGGCCGATTACGTGCGCTGGTACGCCGAGGAGGCGGTCCGGCCGCATGGCCGCAGTACGGTGTCACCCGACGGGCGGAACCACATCGTGACGGTTGCCGAACCGGTCGGACCGTGTCTGCTGATCACGCCCTGGAACGTCCCGCTGGCGATGGCGGCGCGGAAGGTTGCGCCGGCCGTGGCGGCCGGGTGTACCGCCGTACTGAAGCCGGCTGAGTTGACGCCGTTGACGTCGCTGGTGTTCGGCGAACTGCTGCTCGAGGCCGGCGCTCCCCCGGGCGTACTGACTGTTGTGACCACGCGGAGACCGGCCGAGGTCAGCAGCGCGCTGCTCGCAGATCCTCGGCTTCGCAAAGTGTCTTTCACCGGTTCCACGGAGGTCGGGCGACTGCTCCTGGAGCAGGCTGGGCGCCGGGTCCTCAGGACGTCGATGGAGCTCGGCGGCAACGCCCCCTTCCTGGTCTTCGACGACGCCGACCTCGACCTGGCGATCCGCGAGGCGATGATCGCCAAGCTGCGGTTGGGCGGCCAGTCGTGTGTCGCGGCCAACCGCTTCCTTGTTGCCGACGGCATCGCTGACGCGTTCGTTGCCGGCTTGGGCGCGCAGCTGGCGGCCCTCGTCGTCGGACCACCCGGCGATGAGGGCACCGACCTGGGTCCTTCGGTAGACCATCGTGCTGTTGCCAAGGTCAACCGCTTGGTGAACGATGCCGTCGGCAAGGGTGCCGTCGTGGTGGCGCGGGCGCCGATCCCCGACGGCCCGGGACATTGGGTCGCGCCGACGCTGCTCGATCAGGTGCCCGCGGACGCGGACATCTTGCACGAAGAGGTGTTCGGTCCCGTGGCTGCGATCCGGCGGTTCTCGTCGGAGGACGAAGCTGTTGCCTTGAGCAATGACACCGAGCACGGGCTGGCGGCGTACCTGATCACTCGCGACTCCGAGCGCTCCCGTCGAGTGGCCTCGCGGCTGCAGAGCGGGATGGTCGGGATCAATCGCGGGCTGGTGTCGGACGTCGCGGCGCCGTTCGGCGGGGTGAAGCAGTCCGGGATCGGTCGCGAGGGCGGACCGGAGGGACTGCAGGAGTACCTGCAGTTCAAGTACCTGTCGTCACCGGGGTTCTGATGGCCGGCTTCAGTCTTGCCCTCATCCCCGGCGACGGCATCGGCGTCGAGGTGATGGAGTCCGCCCGGCAGGTCCTCGGGGTCGTCCAGTCGACGTACGACGTCACGTTCACGACGACCGAGCTGGATTGGTCGTGCGAGCGTTACCACCGGACCGGCGCGATGATGCCGACCGACGGTCTCGACGTACTCGGGCGGCACGACGCGATCCTGCTCGGAGCCGTCGGCTGGCCCGGCGTACCGGACCACGTATCCCTGTGGGGGTTGCTGATCCCGATCCGCCGGGCGTTCACGCAGTACGTGAACCTGCGGCCGATGCGGATCTTCGACGGCGTCCCGGCGCCGGTGCGTCCGGAGATTGCCGCGGGCACCGACTTCGTCGTCGTCCGGGAGAACTCCGAGGGCGAGTACAGCGAAGTCGGCGGGCGGATCGGTCAAGGTGCTTCCGAGGTCGCGTTGCAGGAAAGCACGTTCTCGCGGACCGGCGTCCAGCGGATCGCGGAGTACGCGATGCGGCTCGCGGAGCGCCGGGGCGGCCGGGTCCATTCCGCGACGAAGTCGAACGGCATCATCCACACGATGACGCTGTGGGACGAGGTCGTCGACGAGGTCGCCGCCCGGCATCCCGACGTGACGGTACGGCGCGAGCATGTCGACGCGATGGCCGCCCGGATGGTGATGCGGCCGACCGACTTCGACGTCGTTGTCGCATCGAACCTGTTCGGCGACATCCTGTCGGACCTGGCCGCGGCGGTCTGCGGCAGCATCGGCATCGCGCCGTCGGCCAACCTGGCGCCGGACGGTCCCGGTCCGTCGATGTTCGAGCCGGTGCACGGTTCCGCGCCGGACATCGCCGGCCAGGGCATCGCGAACCCGATCGGGATGCTGTGGTCCGTCGTACTGATGCTCGAACATCTTCGGCTGCCCGCGCCCGCGGCGGCGCTGATGGCTGCGATCGAGTCATCGCTGCGTGATCCCGCGACCCGCACGGCGGATCTCGGCGGTACGGCGTCGACGGGCGAGGTCACGGAGTACATCAAGGCGAGGGTGTCGGAGGAGAGCGGATGACAGCCGAGGTTGCCGTTGTCGGGCTGGGTGCCATCGGATCGATGGCGCTGTGGCGGCTCGCCGAGCGCGGGGTCCGGGTGCACGGGTACGAGCAGTTCGGTCTTGCGCACGACCAGGGCGCATCGGCCGGTGAGACCCGGCGGTTCTCCGTGCAGAGTCAGGGCGATCCTCGGTTCACACCGTTGGCGGTCGAGGCGCTCGAGCTGTGGCGGGAGCTTTCGGACGGCGAACTGTTCCGGCAGACGGGCGGGGTGATCATCGGGCCGGAAGGTACGCCGGCCATCGCGTCGGCGCTCGCCTCCGCACGGGAGTACGGGTTGCCGTACGAGTCGCTGGCGGCCGACGAATTGCGATCGCGGTTCCGGCAGCACGTCGTACGGGATCACGACGTCGGTGTCACCGATCCTCTGGCTGGATACCTCCGGCCAGAAGCGAGCGTGGCTGCAGCTGTTGGGCGAGCTCGTGCGCTCGGCGCTGAGGTGAGCCTTGAGACCGAGATCGTGGCGGTGGAGTCACGGCCGGATGGGGTCGCGGTTGTCACTCGCGGCGGCTCGAAGACGTACGAACGTGTGATCCTTGCTCCGGGGGCCTGGGCTGGAGGGCTTGTGCCTGGGGCAGCGGGGATGGTTGTGCCGCGCAGGCTGGTGCAGGGGTGGTACCCGGCGAAGAATCCCGCGGACTACCGGCCGGAGGTCTTCGGCGTGTTCGAGCGGGTCGGCGACATCTCGGCGTACGGCTTTCCGTCGCTGGACGGCGCGACGGTGAAGGTCGGCGTGAAGTTCGGGACGCATCCTGTCGTCGACGACCTCCGAAGAGTTGATCGAGTCGTGGATCAGCGTCATCTGGGCCGATTGGCCGAGGCGATCCACGACTTCTTTCCCGGCCTCCGACCCGAGCCGGCGATTGTGCGGACAGGCATCGAGGGCTACAGCCCCGACGGCCGGCCGCTTCTCGGACCCACCTCGGCGGATCACCGGATCGTTGTGGCCTGCGGCTTCTCCGGATCGGGCTTCAAGTTCGCGCCGGTCATGGGTGACATCGCGGCCGACTTCGCGACCACCGGTTCGACCGGACGCAAGGTTTCATTCCTCGCGGCCGAGCGTCAGCCGGCCGCAGGTCGCGTCAAGTAGAGCGGCCTCCGGCCATTGCTCTGACGGAGACGCGCACGTTAGCATATGCGTATGCACGCAGATATGCAGCCGCGTAGGTCGACGCCGGACGACGATCAGGTCGTCTTGGCCGTCGAGGTCTTCCGGATGTTGTCCGACCCGACCCGGGTGCGGCTGCTCTGGGCATTGCTGGACGGCGAAACCCCGGTCGGCCGGCTGGCCGAAGCAGTCGGCAAGTCGCCCGCCGGGGTCTCCCAGCACCTGGCCAAGCTGCGGATGGTGCGGCTGGTCAGCACCCGCAGGCAGGGCAACCAGATCTTCTACCGGATCGAGAATTCGCATGTCGGACAACTCGTCGAGGATGCGATCTACCACGCAGAACACTCGACCGGAGGCTTCCCCGAGCACCACCAACCTGCCGTCGCGTCGAGCCAGATCGAGCCGGCCGCCGGCACCTGACAGATCAGAGGACAAGAGCCGATGAGTACGACAGAGCACGAGCACAAACACCCGCACGGGGAGCACGGGCATGGACACGGTCACGGCCATGGGCACGGCCATGACCATCGCAGCGGGATCCTCGGCAAGATCAAGGAGATCTTCGTCCCGCACAGCCACGACAGTGCGGACAAGATCGACTCCGCACTGGAGGCCAGCAAGGAAGGCATGCGCTGCCTCAAGATCAGCTTCGCCGGCCTGATCCTGACCGCCCTGATCCAGACCGTCATCGTGATCTACACGAACTCGGTCGCGCTGCTCGGCGACACCCTGCACAACTACGCCGACGCACTCACCGCCATCCCGCTGGCCATCGCGTTCATCGTCGGTCGGCGGCTCGCGACCCGCGCGTACACCTACGGCTTCGGTCGCGCCGAGGACCTGGCCGGCATCATCGTCGTCGTGCTCATCGCGGCCTCGTCGGCGTACGCCGGGTATGAGGCGATCAAGCGCTTCATCCATCCGTCCGACGTCAAGCACATCGGCGTTCTCATCGTGGCCGGAGTGGTCGGTTTCATCGGCAACGAGATCGTCGCCCAGTACCGCATCCGCACCGGCCGCCGGATCGGCTCGGCCGCCCTGATCGCCGACGGTCTCCACGCGCGCACCGACGGCTTCACCAGCCTCGCCGTCGTCCTCAGCGCAATCGGCGCCTGGCTCGGCTTCAGCCTGGCCGACCCGATCATCGGTCTGCTCATCACCATCGCCATCCTGTTCGTCCTTCGCGACGCGGCGCGCGAGGTCTACCGCCGCCTCATGGACGCCGTCGACCCCGCCCTGGTCGACCAGACCGAACAGGTCATCCGCGAGACCCCCGGCGTACTGGACGTGACCGACGTCCGCCTCCGCTGGCTGGGCCACTCCCTGCGGGCCGAAGCCAGCATCACCGTCGACTCGGCCACGTCCTTGGTAGACGCCCATCACCTGAGTCACGAGGTAGAACACCAGCTTGTTCACGGCGTACGCCGCCTGACCTCAGCCACCATTCACTCTGAGCCTCTCGCCGCTGACTCCGCACCCGCACACGATCTCGTCTCGCACCACCAGTGATCAGCGCGGCGGCTGAGCCACCCGGCTCAGCCGCCGGCCGGCCGTAGGAGTGACGGCAACTACGATCCTTAGTACGATTGGGCATCGTAGACAGCTGGTCCGCCGCGGTGGGGTCTGACGGCAGATCGGCTCGTGGGGCCGACCGGTGTGTGCGGTTCGTTCGGGGGTGTGGAGATAGTGCGGGGATTCGGCGATCTCGAAGCGGTGATCATGGATCGCCTCTGGGAGTGGGATCACGCGGCGACGGTGCGCGAGATGCTCGACGATCTCGCGCCCGAACGACGCCTTGCCTACACCACGGTGATGACCGTGATGGACAACCTGTACCGGAAGGGCTGGCTGACCCGTCAGCCGGACGGCAAGGCCTACCGGTACCAGCCGGTGTCCTCCCGTCAGGAGTACAGCGCCGAGTTGATGCGACAGGTTCTGACGGGTAGCGGCGACCAGGTTGCTACCCTGCTGCGCTTCGTGGATCACATGACCGACGAAGAGGCCACCGCAGTACGGCGAGCTCTCCGGGGCCGGCGCACGGACGGGCGGGACTCATGAACATCTCGACCCACGTGCTCCTGCTGACGGGATACGCGACGACCGTGGCGACCTGCGCTCCACACCTGCTGTCCAAGTCGAGACTGTCGGAGCGGTCACCGGGCCTTGCCTTGGTGTTGTGGCACACGACGGTCGGATCCGCGGGGTTCGCGATCTCCCTGGCCGCAGTGAAGCTGGTGTCAGCTGTGCGGTTCCTGCCGGTCAACCGGTCCGGTGTGCACGGTCATGTCCTCTCGGTCGTCGATACGCTCGTGATGGTGCTGACAGGTCTCTTCGTTGCCTATTACCTGTCCGCACGGCTCACGTATGCGGCGATTGCACTGCTCCGCGCGCAGCGGACTTTGCGCCGGCGTCACCTGGACCTGGTGTCCGTGCTCGGCCGCCACGACCCCGAACTCGACGCATTCGTGATCCCCGCGGCGGCGGCAGCGGCGTACTGCGTGGCCGGCACCAAGAAGGTGGTCATCACCGACCACGCGGTCGAGCTCCTCGAGCCGCGTCAGCTCGATGCCGTCCTTGCCCACGAACGCGCCCACCTCGCCGGCCGTCATCACCTTCCTGTCGGCTGGGCGACTCTGCTCGTCGAGGCGTTCCCCCGCGTCGCAGTACTCAAGCGATTGCGCGAGGCAACGTCGAACCTGGTCGAGTTGCTCGCCGACGACCGGGCACGCCGCATGGTCGACGGCAGCAGTCTCGCCACAGCGATAGGACTGCTCGCCCACGCAGCGCCGCGCGGCAGTCTCGCCGCGACGGGCGGTCAGGCTCTGGCACGCGTGGAGCGGCTTCTCGACCCACCGCCACGCCGCAGGACCTCAGCGCTCATCGCGATCGCCGCGTTGACGCCGCTGCTCATCGGCGTACCGCTGGCCCTGGCGAGCTACCCGGCCGACGTCCTCTTCTGACGGCGCCGCAACGCCTTCCGAACCGCTTCGGCTTCTTCGGCCGACATGTCGTCCATGAACCGCAGCAAGGTGGTGGCGCTGTCGCCGCTGTGATCGAGGACCTCACGCATCAGCTCCGCGCTGTACTCCTGACGGGACGACACCGGCACGTAGCGGTACGCGCGCCCGTCGAGCTCACGGGTCAGCCAACCCTTCCGGTACAGGTTGTCCATCACCGTCATCACGGTGGTGTAGGCGAGATCCCGATCCTTGTTCAGGTCGTTGAGCACCTCGCGGACCGAGGCCGGTTTCGCCCAGGTCCACAACCGATCCATGACCGCTGCCTCGAGATCACCGAAATCACGCACCCGCCGGGCCTTCCTGGTTGCCGCAGTATCGAAATACTAGCGGCCCTTCGCTCGCAAAGGACGAGCAGTAACCAGGTAGCCCGTACCAAGCCATCGCGAATGCCCGGTACCTACGGTGACGTCCAGATCGCCGCGCCAGCGAGTGGTCCACCGGCGAATCACTTTGTCGAACGGGGGCAGGAGGGGCGTGACGTCGAAGTACACCAGCTCGACCGGCCGCAGCCCGGCACTGCGCATGCAGCGACGCAGCCTCCGGGCAGACAGAGCGTGGATTCCTGTCCTGCGAGCGGCGTGTCGTCTCCCGACCGGAATCCCCAGCAAGCGCTCGATCTGCCCGACCGCTCGAACCACCGGCCAATGCACGAACCATTGAAAGACCCGATAGGGGCTTAAGGGGTTGAGCATCGTCACCACGACCAGTCCATCCCGATCAACGACACGGGCGATCTCTCGCAGGGCACGATCGACGTCGACGTACTCCAACACTCCCAGCGCGGCGACAACGCCGAACTCCTCGTCATCGAACGGCATGTCCTCGACATCGCCGACAGTCGGTCGAACATCGCCGACCCCAGCAACCTGTTCGGCAACAGCATCCACCATGGCCGGGGAACGATCGGCGGCCGTGATCCGGAAATCGCCCCGCCGCGTCTGGAGCAGATGCGCCACCAGCGGTCCCGGCCCGCAGCCCACATCGAGCAGGCTTCCACCGGCGCAATCGTCCAGGACGCGATCCACGACATGCAACCGCGACTTGAAGAAACGGGCCGAGGGCCCCCAACCTTGGCCCGACGCGACATAGCCCGCAACGTCGGCCGGCCCATCGAACTGCGACCCCGCCCGATCTCGCCGATCCTCGCGGCTCGACCCCACCCGCCGTACAACATCCACAATCGACATGCCACTCCCCCCAGCCCGCCCCTCACGAGCTACTATCTTGGATAGTAGTCATCTACTAGCCGAGATAGTAGTCAACGCTTCGCGGGCATACAAGGAGCGCCCGCAGTTGCACACTCACGGCGTCACCGCGAACCGTGTGCAAGGCCCAAGAGGTATGTCATTCCCTCAAGAGACCCGCATACAGCGAGGTTCTCGGGGAACCGGAGAGCATCCAGCTATCTCGATTCGAGGAACTGAGTTGATCGCCTGTGAAAACCAGCCGTCCGGTTGGTTCGCGTTGGTGCAGCATCACGACGAGCACGGCGTCGAGATCACCGAATGGATCGATGCCACACAGATCATCGGGTAGTCGGCTCACCGTTCGCTGAGCTCTGTGTAGGTCAGGCCTGTCACCGTCGTTTGATGTGGTGTGAGCAGGTCCTCGTGCTCGATCGTGCAGGTAACCGTGAAGACCGGCGACGCACCCGACTCGTCTATCTCATCGATCACGCCGCGCGTGCCGGCGGGAATCTTCCCCTGCCAGAACCCACCGAGGTCAGCCGCGGCCGCCACCTCGTCACCACGCTGGAAACTCATCGCTGCTCCCCTCACAAGTGGACCTCGCCGGTGCCATCGCGAACGCCCCCGAAGCAGTCGATGACCACACCCTCAGGTACCCATCGACATCTCGACCGAGTCAGGTCCGGCCAGGCGGATTGTCTGTAGGGGCGGTCATGTCTCACAAGCCGAGATCTTGGGTTACAAGGTTCGATCGGGGGAACCAGTCGCGACAGGTTGCCAGCCGACTCGAGGCTGCTGGCCGACCGAGGTCGCGCGTGTTCAGCAGAGCAGCACGCGCGACCGCTCCGGGGTCAACCCTCCGGATGCTGAGTGACGGCGATGAGTCGCTCGGCCAGCGTTCGCAGTTTGACGTTGCCGTTCTGCGACAACCTGGTGAGGAAGGCAAAAGCGCGCTCATCGCTGAGTTTGTATCGCTCCATGACGATGCCGACGGCGGTACCGATCAGGTCTCGGGTTCGGACGGCCTCCCGCAGATTCCCGATCTCCTGCGCATAGTCGATGGCGATGGCGGCCTGGTGCCTGAACAGGTCTCCCAACGCGCCGAGATCGCTGAACGCCCCTGCCGTCCGGGAGTAGAGGTTCAGGGCGCCGCGTGATTTCGGAGCGTCGTACAGGAGGATGCCCGCCTGCGCCGCCAATCCGGCTGAGACCGCTGTCGCGGCATAGCGCGGGAAACGTTCATCGCCGTCCAGGTACGGCGCCAGGATGTGTACCGAGTCCGCCGCGGCCTGGTAACAGGGGCCTTCGCGCAGTTCGTACTGGGCCGCGTCGACGCCCCACAGCAGGTCGTCCGTCGGCGCCACGGTCTCCAGCCGTCCGTCGACATGCAGGATCGTGATGCTCGCATAGTCCGTCTCCGGGAGCACTTCCACGGCCGCCGCCGTGATTCGCGCCAGAGTGTGGTCGAGGTCGCCCGCAGTCAGCGCCCTCGACATCCACTCCGCCTGATCCAGGAGCCGACGACTATCCATCCGCGCCCGGTACCCCTCCGCACAGCCTCCAAGCGGGCGGTGGCGGCGCCTGACAGGACGTCAAGACGAACTGCGTACTCTCACCGGCCTATTCAGGAACCGAGTCTGCCTTCACCGCGCCCCGTTGACCGAGTGGCCGAGGTTCGCCCTTCGTGGTGTCCCGCGCGGTTTGCTCCTCGGACTCCGCATTGATCTCCGCCCCCAGCAGTACGGCGTACGCGGTCAGCCACAGCCACAACATGAGGACCACCACGGCAGCCAGACTGCCGTACGTCTTGGCGTAGTTGCCGAAGGTCGCGACATAGACCGAGAACCCGATCGAGGCGAGGAGCCAGATGATGGTCGCGACCCCCGCCCCGACCGATATCCAACGTATCCGCGGCGCGTCCCGATCGGGGCCGAGTCGATAGACGACCGCAAGCGCCACGGTGATCAGGACGATCGCCAGGCCCAGCCGAATGACGTCCAGACCGATCCGCAACGGTGCCGACAAGTCGCTGCCGATCGCCGCACCGAGGCCAAAGAGCGCCATTGCAAGCAGGACGAACACGATCGCCCCCAAGGTCATCAACAACGCAAGCCCCTTGCGGCGAACGAACCCGCGCGTCTCCTCCTCGTCGTACGCGAGGTTCACCGCGGTCAATAGATTGCCAACGCCGCCGGACGCGCTCCACAACGCGACCACCACGGCCACGGCAAGACCGATCCCCAAGCCCTGCCGTGGCGCCGACGTCAGGGCGTCGATCTGCTGAAGCACCAGATCGCGTCCTGACGCCGGCATGGCAGCTGCCAGATCTTCGACCTGGTTGCGGATCTGGCCAGGATCCGCAACCAGCCCGTACGCGAGCACCGCGGCAACGACGGCCGGAAAGAGGGACAGGAATCCGAAGAACGCGACCCCGGCCGCGAGCAGCGGAACCTGGTCGGCCTTCGCTTCCGACCAGGCCCGCCGGACGACCTGCCACCAGCCGGCAGCGGGAATCTCGGTCGGCTTGTCGGCGTCCATTCCCGGTACGTCGTGCCGCTGGCCGGCCATCAGCTGGAAGAACCCGCCCGGCGTACGCCGTCCGCGGAGTCCTTCGTCTGGTGCGCGACCTGCTCGGCAGCCGACCGACTCTCGTCGGCAACGTCGGTGGCGGCCTGCGACGCGGAGTCCTTGAGCTGCTCGGTCGCCTCCTGGACCGGTTCTCGAAGGTTCTCCTTCAGCTCCTGAGCCATTTGTGCGGCCTGTTCCTTCACCGGCTCGGCTGCATCCAACGCCCTGTCCTTGGTCTCCTGGGCCAGCTCGCGTTCCCGCGTCGATGCCGGCAGCGCCGCGGCGACGACCCACCCCGCCGCGAAGGCGATCGCTCCGGCTGCGAGCGGCGTACCGCGGGTTCGTGCACGAGCGAGGTCCGGCGCCGAACCGACGGCCTCACCGACCTGACCACCCGCGTCGCGGACCGAGGACATCGCCGAGCCAGCCGAATCGGCGACCGACTCCGACGAGCCCATCACCCGCTCCTTCAGCCGGTGAACACCGCCGCGCGCCCGCTCGACCCGCCGACCGACCACGCGGCCGGGACTGACTTTCTCCGTCAGGGCGTCGACGTCGCGACCCACGTTGCGCCTGGTCTGCTCGATGTTCCGTTTCAGGTCTTCCGGGTCTTCAGCCATTTCACGTCCTCCTTCAGAGATTCGACTGTCTGCTCGGGTTTCGGCTCGACGTCTTGCAGTTCCTTGCGTCCCGTCATCGCCAGCACGGCCGCGACGACTCCCCACAGCACTGCGACGATGAGTGCCGCCCAGATGAGGTCCATGACCTTGTCCAGCGCCCACATCACCGTGAACGACAGGAACAGGGCGACCATCCAGCCTGCGACGGCCGCGCCGCCGAGCATGCCCGCACCCTTTCCGGCCTTCTTGGCTTCGGCCTGCAGTTCGGCCTTGGCCAGCGCCAGCTCCTGGCGGGTCAACTGGCCGAGGTCAGTCGTGAGCTGAGAGACCAACTGCCCCACCGATTCATCCATCGACACGCGCTCCGGACGCCCATCCGGAGGCGATCCACCGACGGACATCTCAGCGCTCCGATCCGGACGCGAACGTCGGGCTCACCGGAGCCCCAGGATCCGGGTCGGGTAGCACCGGCGGCGGCTCGAGAGGTGTCGCGACGGTCGACGTGCTCGCCGGCGGAGGCGGGACGAGATAGTCCTCGTCGGACGCCTCCAGGGCTGCCGTCGTACGGCGATCGGCCGTGTGACTGCCCGGCGTACCGGCAGCTAACGCACGAGTGAGCCGGCCGGCGAGGATCCCCGCAGTCGCCGCCACGATCAGGAATGTGCCTGGGCGCCGACGCGCAAACCCACGAACCTCTTCCAGCAGGTCGCTCGGTTCGCGCTTCTGCAGGAAGTCCGCAGCTTGTTCGCTGAAGTCGGCTCCCTGCCGCACCAACTGAGTTCCCCAACCGGACTGACCGTGCTCAGCCATTCCTCGCAGCTCGTTGCTCACCGAGCGCAGACTGTCCGCGGCCCGCTCCTGCTGCTGCCCGACTTGTTCGGTCAACTGGTCCCGCGTCTGACCGGCCAGCCGCCGGGTCTGCTCGCGGACATCCGAACCGACGTCGAAAGCCTTGTCCTTAACGGTTTCCGCGACCTGACGGGCCGCGTCGGTCGACGTCTGCTTGAGGTGGCCCGCTTCCTCGCGGACCTGTTCTGCTGTTCCTTCCGAACCAGGGCTTTGCGTACCGGACTGACTACCGGTGTCGACGTGATGATTCGTCATCGGATCCATCTGACGGCTCCTCTACAAGAGACCGAGGGACGCCGCTGAGGTGAGGAACGCAAGTGGCCGAAGGCGCCATCGATACCCCGCAACAGCGAACGTCGCGGAGTGGCACACTTCCGTACCACTGCCAAATCAACCTGCCGGTACCCGGACACAAACCTGCGAGACGTGCACCGTTTGGTGGGTCGGGGCTGCTGGTACAGGTGGCGCATGGACAGGCCGAGGATCGTCATCGTGGGAGCCGGGTTCGCCGGCTTCCATGCCGCACGCCGACTGCGAAAGATTGCCAAGGGCCGCGCCGAGATTATCCTGGTGAACCCCACCGACTACTTCCTCTATGTTCCGCTCCTGCCGGAGGTGGCGACCGGGATCATCGAGCCCCGGCGCGTGACGGTGTCGCTCGCCGACACGCTGCCCGGCGTACGACTCGTCCTGGGTGAAGTTGACGGTCTCGACCTCGACAACCGGACAGTGCGGTACGCCGATCCGTCCGGCGGGCGCGGTGAGCTGTCGTACGACCGGCTTCTGATCGCGGCCGGCAGTGTCAACAAGCTCCTGCCCATCCCGGGAATCGCCGAGCATGCACACGGTTTCCGCGGGATTCCCGAGGCGATGTTCCTCCGCGACCACCTCACCGAGCAGCTCGAACTGGCCGACGCCACCGACGACCAGGCGGTACGCGACGCCCTGTGCACCTTCGTGGTCGTCGGAGCCGGATACACCGGCACGGAGGTCGCCGCGCACGGCGTCCTCTACACGGAGCTGTTGAGGAAGCGTCACCCCAGGCTCAGTGATCAGTCCATCCGGTGGCTGCTTCTCGACGTCGCCGACCGGGTTCTGCCAGAGCTCGACGAACGCCTTTCGCATACGGCCGACAAGGTACTGCGGGAGCGCGGCGTCGACGTCCGGATGGGCCTGTCGGTCGAGGAGGCCACGCGTGACGGCGTACGTCTCACCGACAAGAAGACCTTCGTACCGACGCAGTCACTCATCTGGTGCGTCGGCGTGCGGCCCGATCCTGTCGTGGAAGGGCTCGGCCTGAAGACCGACAAGGGCCGCTTGGTTGTCGATGAGTACCTCAGAGTGCCCGGTCGCCCGGAGGTCTTCGCGTGCGGGGACGCGGCCGCCGTACCGGATCTCACCAGGCCCGGCGAGGTCACGCCGATGACGGCACAGCATGCCGAACGACAAGGCAAACAGGCCGCCGCCAACATCGCGGCGAGCTTCGGAACGGGCACCCAACAGCCCTACCGGCATGAGGATCTGGGCTTCGTCGTCGACCTCGGCGGCGCCCAAGCAGCCGCCAACCCGCTCCACGTCCCGCTGGCCGGCCTGCCCGCAAAAGTCGTCACCCGCGGCTACCACCTGCTGTCGATGCCCGGGAACCGCATCCGCACCGCCACCGACTGGCTGTACGACGCCATCCTGCGCCGCCAGACCACACACCTCGGCGTCATCCCAGCCAGCGACGTACCCCTCGAAACCGCAGCCCCAGAACGGCCGCACAACTAACCACTACAGCGCCACAAGCTGACATGTTCACCTTCTTCTTCTGGTCGGTGGTGCCGCTCAACGCGCGCATGAGACCCGTCCGGTCGGGCACCGGACGGGCTCGGCGAGGAGGGGCTATGAAGGCGTTGACGTGGCAGGGCAAGCGGAAGGTCGAGTACGGCGATGTGCCGGATCCGCGCATCGAGCAACCGACCGATGCCATCGTGAAGGTCACGTCGACAGGGATCTGCGGGTCCGACCTGCATCTGTACGAGGTGATGGGCCCCTTCCTGGACGCCGGTGACGTACTGGGCCACGAGGTGATCGGCCTCGTCGAGGAGGTCGGGTCCGAGGTGACCGGGCTGAGCGCCGGCGACCGCGTCGTCGTCCCGTTCCAGATCGCCTGCGGCTCGTGTTTCATGTGTGACCAAGGCCTGCAGACCCAATGCGAGACCACCCAGGTCCGAGATCAGGGCATGGGCGCCGCACTGTTCGGCTACACCAGGCTCTACGGGCAAGTCCCAGGCGGACAAGCGGAGTACCTCCGGGTCCCGCAGGCGCAGTACGGCCCGATCAAGGTCCCGCACGGCCCCCCGGACGACCGGTTCGTCTACCTGTCCGACGTACTCCCGACCGCCTGGCAAGCAGTCGAGTACGCCGCCATCCCGCCTGACGGCACAGTCGTCGTACTCGGCCTTGGCCCGATCGGCGACATGGCCAGCCGGGTCGCGCTGCACCGTGGGCATCGGGTCATCGGCGTCGACCTGGTCGCGGAGCGGCTCGAGCGGGCGAGGGTCAACGGGGTCGAGACGCTCGAGTACGGCGACGACGTAGCCGACGCGATCCGGAATCTGACCGACGGCCGCGGACCCGCCTCGGTGATCGATGCCGTGGGCATGGAGGCACACGGATCCCCGACCGCAAAACTCGCCCAACAGGCCGCCGGCCTACTGCCCGACCTGATCCAACGCACAGTGATGCAAAAGGCCGGCGTCGACCGGATGGCCGCGCTCTTGCTGGCGATCGACGTGGTTCGGCGCGGCGGGACGATCTCGCTGATCGGCGTGTACGGCGGGATGGCCGACCCGCTCCCGATGCTGACCCTCTTCGACAAGCAGATCCAGCTCAGGATGGGCCAGGCCAACGTCCGCCACTGGAGCGACGACATCCTGCCCCTGCTCGGCGACGACGATCCCCTCGACGTCGACACGTTCGCCACTCACCACCTGAAACTGTCCGAAGGCCCCGGCGCCTACGACCTGTTCCAGCACAAGCGTGACGGCGCAGTTAAGATCCTTCTGACCCCCTAACTAGCATCGTTTCGGGAAGAGGGCCGTGGCGGGGTTCTTCGACGAGATCAACGGCCATTGGGTGGCCGACGCGCAGCGGGTGATGAGCACAGGACTCCTCCCCGCCGGTTGGATCTGCGTGCGATGCGGTGCCCACTTCCCGGACCGGCACGACCCGTACCGGACCCGATGCCCGGCCACCATGCGACCACACGGTCACGAGTTGTTCACCGATCCCCGCGACGGAATGCTCTACTGCCGACGATGCCCACTCGTCGCCTACGACCTCGCCGACGTCGCCACCGAACCCCAGTGCCCAATGCCCCTGCACTAGTGGACGATCGCGCCTCTCCTGAGCTGACGTTTGGCGTGCGGGCACAGTCACGTCAGAGCTGCTTCGGTGGCGCGGAGGGGGCAGTGCGGTCAGTAGGGCGGGTCGGGTCTGCTCCCCCGCGCCACATCACATCATCGAGAGGACGCTGGATATGGCTGCGGACGTTGTCGACCTGATCATGCAGGACCACCGGGAGGTCGAGCGCCTCTTCGACGAACTGAAGGACAACCCGGAGAAGCGTCCGACGTTGCTGCCGGTGCTGACGACACTGCTGACCGCGCACAGCCGAGCTGAAGAGGCCGAGGTCTATCCCGTGGCCGCTGCCGAGGCTGGCGAGAAGGAAGAGGTCTCCCACAGCCAGCAGGAGCACATCGAGGCCGACCAGTTGCTCGCCAAGCTAGCCGCGACCGATCCGGCGTCGTCCGGCTTCGACAAAGTCCTGCAAAACCTCATCGACGCGGTCTCGCACCACGTCGAAGAGGAGGAGACGAAAGTCCTCCCGGGTATGCGCGACAATCTGTCCGCGGAACGGCGTACCGAGCTCGCCGACGCGTTCGCAGCCAGCCGCGCACAGCACCTCGGTGAGCAGCCAGGCGACATGACCCGCGATCAGCTGGCCCAGCAAGCATCCAACGCAGATATCTCTGGTACGTCGGGTCTGTCCAAGGACGAACTGAAGAAGAAGGTCGAAAGCGAAGGCGAACTGTGAGGGTGGCTGACCACGACGTACGGTTCGGGGTCAGCACAGACGAGGGTGATGGGGACGAGTGGCCCGCCCTGCGGGAGAAGATGCTCGCCGCGGACATCCTGGTCATTGCGACACCGATCTGGATGGGACAGCCGGCGAGCGTGTGCAAGCTGGTGCTCGAGCGACTCGACGCCGAGCTGTCGGAGAAGGACGAGCAGGGCCGCCCGCTGGTCTACGGCAAGGTCGCGGTGGTCGGTGTCGTCGGCAACGAAGACGGCGCACACCACGTCACCGCCGAGGTTTTCCAGGCGCTCAACGACGTCGGCTTCACGATTCCGGCCGGCGGGGCGACGTACTGGGTCGGCGAGGCCATGGGATCGACCGACTACAACGAGGCCGGCCCGAAACCCGACACCACCGGCGCCACGACCAAGACCGCAGCCGCGAACGCCGCTCATCTGGCCCAGCTACTTCGCGACAAGCAATACCCGAAGGCCTAACGTGCCCGGCAAACTCGTCGCCACCGTCCTCGGTACGCCGGATCCGCCGGCCCTGGCCGCCTTCTATCGCGACCTGCTCGGCTGGGAGATCACCAGCAGCGAACCGCACTGGGCCCGCCTCCGGCACCCCGATGACGACCGTCCCGGTCTCAGCTTCCAGCTGGAACGAGACCATGCATGGCCCGTCTGGCCGCAGCACCCCGGAACCCAGCAGATGCAGGCGCACCTCGACGTACAGGTCGACGACCTCGAGGCCGAAACAGCCCGGGCTGTGACCCTCGGCGCCACTGTCGAGGGTCATCAGCCCCAGCCCGACGGCGTACGAGTCATCCGCGACCCGCACGGCCACCTGATCTGCCTTTTCCTGCAAGGCTTCTGATCGCGGGATCAGGCTGCGGCGGGCTCCACTTCTAGCTTGGTGTGCAGGTCGTCGAGGATCCGGCGCAATATCCGGGAGACCTGCATCTGGCTGACGCCGATGTCGTTGCCGATCTCCGACTGCGTCCAGCCTTCGATGAAGCGCAGTTGAAGGATCCGGCGGTCACGCTCACCGAGGCCGGCGAGCACAGGCTCGAGCATCTCCACCGTTTCCAGCTGATCGATACTCGCGTCATCGTCGTCGGCGACCACGTCGGCCAGCGTCAGTTCGGCGTCGGCCTCGGCGGGACGGTCCAGCGACAACACGTTGAAACAGCCCCTCGCCGCCAGCGCCTGCTCGACCTCGGAAACCTCTACGTCGAGATGGGCTGCGATCTCGGCCGGGGTCGGTTCGCGGTTCAGCTCGTGCTCCAGTTCGGGGAGCTTGGCCGCGATCGTTCCCTGCATCTCCTGCAGCCGGCGCGGGATCCGCACCGTCCAGGCACAGTCCCGGAAATAGCGCTTCACCTCACCCCGGATGGTCGGGATGGCGAACCCGATGAACGGCGTGTCCGCATCCAACCGGTAGTGATGGGCTGCCTTGACCAGCCCCAGGTACGCGACCTGCTCCAGGTCGTCCGCCTCGGCGCCTCGCCCGCGGAAACGGCGCGCGATGCCCTGTGCAATTTCCAGGTTGAGCTCGACGACCTGTTCGAGCAGCTCCTGCCGCTCTGACTCCGAAGTACTGGCAGCTCGACGCTCCATGAGCTCTCGAGTGGCCGCTTCGCGCTCGGCCCGATCGGCCGAAGTGGAACCACGGGAAGATACCCGCTCCGTACTAGCGATGCTGGTAACCATTTGGTATGACCTCGCGACTGTCTCGTCACGGCGTGGCACTTCGCTGAACCACGGTCATGCCTACGCACCAAACCTACCCCAATTCTGCGGTGTTATGCACGCACCCCTTACTCGTTTCCGGTCCAGTCCGTCACAGGTCGTGACATCGAACATTTAGTTGCCTGAATCAACGGCCCTTCATTAGAACTCCTCACAGCTCGAGATCCTCTGGAGCACTAAGGTTCAGCGGGTGCGTAGGACTGTGGTGGGTTTTGCTGCGTTCGGTCTGTTCTGGGGCGCTTGGGGTGCTACCTTGCCAGCGGTCCGCGCAGGAGCTGGCGTGAACGACGGCCAACTCGGCGTTGCGCTGCTGATGGTCGGTGTCGGCGCGCTCGTCTCCATGCGCTTCACCGGCTATCTGGTCGACAGGTACGGCGGCCGCGCGCTCCCCGTGGTGACGGTGCTCTTCGCGGCATGCGGTGTGCTCCCCGCACTCGCCGGCTCGACCCTCACCCTGTGTGCAGCATTATTGTTGCTTGGAGCAACATCAGGAGCTATGGACGTGGCCATCAACGCCAGCGGCTCACACGCCGAAGCCGCCAGCGGCCGTCCGGTGATGAACCTCGCTCACGGCCTGTTCTCCGTCGCCGTCGTGCTATCCAGCCTCACCGCTGCTGCTCTTCGCACAACCGGCGCTGGCGCGCTTCCCATTCTTGGCGGCTGTGGTGTGCTGATCGCGGGCGCAGCTCTCTCCCTGATGCCGGGCTCCGCAACCGCACAACGGGAAGTGCGGGACGACTCTGGCCTCGCCGAGCCGGCTGCCACGCGCCGGGTGGAACCTGTGTTGCTGATGTTTGGCGGCCTGTGCGCGCTCGCCTATCTTGTCGAGAACGCCTGGCAGAGCTGGAGCGCCATACATCTCGACACCTCTCTGGGAGCCCCCGCTGGACTCGCATCGAGCGCTCCGGCAGTCTTCGCCGCCGCGGCCGCCACTGGCCGGCTCACCGGAAACGCACTGCTGAAGAGTCTCCGGCCGGTACATCTGCTGGTATTCGGCGGGCTTGTCGCCGCTGTGGGCTCACTCGCCGCAGCGACTGCGACTCACCCATGGGCAGCACTCGCCGGAATCGCCATCGCTGGCGCAGGTACGTCGGTCTGCGCGCCGACGATCATCGGTATGGTCGGCACCTGGGCCGGACCGGTGCGCCGCGCCGGCGCCATCTCCACCGTCACCACGATCGCCTACCTAGGCTTCCTCATCGGACCAGCGGCCGTCGGAGCGGCATCCTCGACCTGGTCCCTCCGAATCGCCCTGGGAGCGGTCGCCGCACTGGCGCTCATCGTTGCCGCCCTTGCCCCGTTCGCGATACGAGTCGCTGGACGCAGGTGAGGTTCCAAGAATCCGTGCCCGCGCGAGGCGGCTCGTAGCCACCGCGTCAGGCGCTATCCGACGGGCTTTACATGGACTTGTCGGTGCCCTTCTCAGACAGCGTGTCCACGTCACTTGCGGGCCGGGACAGCTGTGCTGCTTCGGTGGCGGCCCAGGTGGCGAGGAGGTTGAGGTTGTCGGCCGAGGGGCTGGCGGGTTCGGCGGTGTATGCGGTGAGCACGAGTCCTGGTGCGGCGACGAGTTCCATGGAGTCGTAGGCCAGTTCGAGGTACCCGACGACGGGGTGGTTGAACTTCTTGATGCCGCCTTTGTGGGAGCGCACGTCGTGAGCTCCCCACCGGGTGCGGAACGCTTCGCTGCGGGTGGCGAGTTCGCCGATCAGCTCGGTGAGGGCCGGGTCATGTGGGTAGCGGCCGGCTTCGGTCCGCAGCAGGGCGACGGCGACGGACAAGGCACCGTCGTGGTCGGGGTAGTAGTCGGCGGCGCGGGGGTCGAGGAAGTCGAATCGGGCGATGTTGCCGCGGTGCGCGGGCTCGTCCAGGACTGGGGAGTACAGGGCACGGCCTAGGGCGTTGCCGGCCACGATGTCCAGCCGGCCGGTGCGTACGAACGCGGCCGTGCCGACCATCGAGTCCAGGATCCGCTGCACGCTGACCGGGACCTTCGGCGCGGTACGTCGCGGAGGCGTGCGTACCGGCTTGGCCGCCCGGGCGAGGTTGAACAGGTGCTGACGCTCAATGTCGCTCAGCTGCAGGGCGCGTGCGACGGCGTCGAGCACGTCCTCCGAGACCCCGGCGATATGGCCCTTCTCCAGCCGCGTGTACCACTCCGGACTGACCCCGGCCAGTACGGCGACCTCCTCGCGGCGCAGCCCCGGCACGCGACGCCGACCGCCGCCGGGTAGCCCCACCTGCTCGGGGGTCAGCTTCGCGCGCCGGGTGGCCAGGAAGTCCCGGATCTCTTCTCGGTTGTCCACGCCACCCACGCTACGGCCCGCTGGCCGACGCGAGGGGGGTTGAGTTTATGCCCTCCATAACGCGACCTGTCTCGCCCGCGTGAGCTGCGGTGTGCTGGTCTACGTGAACAACCCATCCATCTCAACGTCCACCGGATCAGCGACCATTTCGGTGCTCGATTTCACGGCGAGCCGCGACCGGCACGCCGCTTCGGCGCTGGCCGCGGCCGTGCTGGGGTTCTTCGTGGTGACCCTGGACGCGGTGGTGGTGAACGTGGCGTTGCCGACGATCCGGACCGACCTGGGCGGCGGCGTGGCGGGACTGCAATGGGTGGTCGACGGGTACACGCTGATGTTCGCCGCGCTGCTGTTGACCGCCGGGTCCCTTTCGGACCGCCTGGGTGCCAGCCGGGCCTTCAGCGTCGGTCTGGCAGTGTTCGTGCTGGCCTCTGCCGCCTGCGGGTTCGCGCCGTCGCTGGGGTCGCTGATCGCCGCCCGGTTCGTGCAGGGCGCGGCCGCGGCGGCGGTCATGCCCGCGTCGATGGCCCTGCTACGCGAGGCCTACCCTGAGGCCCGGGCTCGCGGCCGGGCGGTCGCGGTGTGGGCGATGGGCGGCGCGGTCGCCTCGTCCTGCGGGCCGGTGCTGGGCGGAGCGCTGACCCAGGTGGACTGGCGGCTGATCTTCTGTCTCAACGTCCCCGTGGGCGTGGTCGCGCTGGTGCTGCTGGCCCGCGCCCGTACGTCGCTACCCCGGGCGGTGCCGTTCGACGTACTCGGCCAGGTCACCGGAGCGGTCGCGATGGTCGCGCTGACCTTCGGGGTGATCGAGGCGGGAGCCCGCGGCTTCGACGACCCGGTCGTGATGATGGCGCTGGCGGTGGCGGTCCTGGCCATGGTCGGGTTCGTTATCGCGCAGCGGAGCGTGGCACACCCGATGGTGCCGGCGGACCTGTTTCGCTCCCGGACTGTGGTGATCACCGTGGCCAGCGGGTTCGCGTTCATGGTCGGGTACTACGGACTGCCGTTCGTGGTCAGCCTGTTCCTGCAGCAGGACCGGGGCCTGACCGCTCTGCACACGGGGACCGTGTTCCTGCCGATGATGCTGATCGGGCTGGTCCTGACCCCGTTCTCCGCGCGCCTGGCCGAGCGGCTCAGCCGCAAGACCCTGATTGTGGCCGGGCTGACGCTCATGACCATCGGGCTCGCCGCCGTCGCCATGCTGCCTGCCTCCGCGCCGCTGTGGGCGTTCGCCACGCTAATGGTTCTGGTCGGCCTCGGCGGACCGACCGTGTCCCCGCCCGCGACCGCAGTACTGCTCGATGCCGTGCCGCACGACCAGGCCGGGGTCGCCTCCGGGGTGTTCAACACCAGTCGCCAAGTCGGCGGCGCACTGGCCGTCGCTGTGTTCGGCGGGCTGCTGGCGCAACCAGGAGCATTCGTGCAAGGCGCCCATACGAGCCTGTGGATCGCGGCCGGCGTACTGGCCCTGACCGCGATCCTCGCCCTGTTCCTCCCCACCACGATGGAGACCCCATGAACGACCCCAAGACACCAGGCTGGAACGGCGGGCAGAACGCCTTCGGGGATTTTGCGCCCGGGCTGGTGCACTACACGGACAAGGTCCTTTTCGATGAGGTTTGGGAGCGCCAGGGTCTGTCCAAGCGCGACCGCAGCCTGATCACGATCTCCGCGCTGACCGCGCTCGGGAAGATCGACCAACTGCAGTTCCATCTCGCCTTCGCCCGGCGCAACGGCGTCACCGACGAGGAGCTGAAGGAGGCCCTCCTGCAACTCGCGTTCTACTCCGGTTGGCCCAACGGCATGGGCGCGACCACTGTGCTCAAGAACATCATCGATAGCGAACAAGGATCAGACATGCACGCGACTGACTTCGATCAGATCTTCCCGCTCGGCGAGAAGAACGACGCCTACGCGCAGTACTTCTTCGGCCAGAGCTACCTCGCCCCTCTTGCGTCGGGAAGCGTTCCCGTCAGCAATGTCTCCTTCGAGCCAGGCTGCCGCAACAACTGGCACATCCACCGCGGCGGCGGGGGCGGAGGCGACCAGATCCTGCTGTGTACGGCGGGCAGCGGCTGGTACCAGGCGGAGGGCGAGGACCCCGTCAGCATGGAGCCCGGCACTGTGGTCCGCGTCCCGGCCGGCACGAAGCACTGGCACGGCGCAAAGGCGGACTCGTGGTTCTCCCACATCGCCTTCATCACCCCAGGCGAGGGCGTCAGCAACGAATGGCTCGAGCCAGTCACCGACGAGGAGTACGGCAAGCTGCCGAAGTACGGAGAGAAGGCATGACCATCCTGACCGAGACCTACACCCTGTCCAACGGGGTCGAGATCCCCCAAGCTGGGACTCGGCACCTGGTTCATCGATGACGACGCTGCGGCTGAGGCTGTGCGCGCGGCGATCGAGATCGGGTACCGGAACATCGACACCGCGCAGGCCTACGGCAACGAGCGCAGCGTCGGCGAGGGAGTCCGCACCAGCGGTGTTCCCCGCGAGGAGCTCTTCGTATCCACGAAGCTCGCCGCCGAGATAAAGGACCACGACCAGGCGGCCGCCGCGATCGACGAGTCGATCGAGAAGCTCGGCATCGGCTACCTCGACCTGATGCTCATCCACGCCCCGCAGCCGTGGAACGACTTCCGCGGCGGCGAGTACGCCGAGGGCAACCTTGCCGCATGGCGGGCGCTCGAGAAGGCGCACCAGGCAGGAAAGATCCGCTCGATCGGCGTCTCGAACTTCCTGCCGGCCGATCTGGACAACATCCTTCAGAACGGCACCACCGCGCCGCATGTCAACCAGATCCTGGTGCACGCCGGAAACACGCCCACGGAGCTGATCACCTACTGCCAGAACAAGAACATCCTGGTAGAGGCCTACTCCCCCATCGCCCACGGCGAGATTCTGAAGAACCCCGCGGTCGCGACGGTCGCCGACAGGTACGGCGTGTCGGTCCCGCAGCTGTGCATCCGGTACACGCTGCAGCTCGGCACGGTGCCGCTGCCGAAGACCCGCGAACCCCGATCACCTGCGTTCCAACGCGGAGGTCGACTTCGTCATCTCCGACGAGGACATGGACGCCCTGCGGAACCTGGACGAACAGGACTACGGCGACTCCAGCGCGTTCCCCGTCTACAGCGGCAAATAGCGGCTACCAGCCTGGCCCGGCGATTTCGGACCGGACTTCGTCAGCTCCTCGGAGACTTGCCAGATGCGCTCGGCCTCCTCGGTGCTGTTCAACGGTGAGTACAGCCGTTGTTCGGCGGGTGGGCCGCCGAGGTTTCCGGGGCCGCTGGGGCCGTACAGGGCGCCGGGCTTGGCGCTGGGGTCGGTCGCGGCCATGAGGGCCGGAAGCTTGGCGGTTTCGACGGTGCCGACCAGGATGCCGCGGGCCGAGAGTGCACGGATCAGGCGGACCTGGGGCGTGTCCTTGGTGCGACCGAGTTCGGGCCGCGCGGCCAGCAGGCTGGTCGGGGCCACTCCGGGATGGGAGAGGTTGCTGGTGATCCCCCATCCGTGTGCCTTGCTGCGGCGGTCCAGCTCGAGGCCGAACAGCCCGAGCGCGATCTTGGACTGGCTGTAGGCGCGCATGCCGTCGTACGAACGTTCCCAGTTCAAGTCGTCCCAGTTGATGCTGCCTCGACGGGCCGCGATGCTGATCTGTGAGGTCACGCGGGCGCGGCCTGCGCGCAGGAGCGGAAGGATCTGTCCGACGAGGGCGAAATGACCCAGGTAGTTGGTGCCGAACTGCAGCTCGAATCCGTCGGCAGTGACCTGCCGGCTCGGCGGCGTCATCACGCCCGCGTTGTTGATCAGGATGTGGATCGGATGCCCGTCCTTGCGCAGGCTCTCGCCCAGGGCTGCGACCGACTCGAGTGATGCCAAGTCGAGGCTGCGCAGCGAGACGTTCGCGGCGGGCACGGACTGTCTGATCTGCGCGATCGCGGCCTCGCCCTTGCGTGGGTTGCGGACGGGGATGATCACCTCAGCGTCGGCCGCAGCTAACCGCGTGGCGATTCCCAGCCCCATTCCGTCGCTCGCACCGGTGACGACGGCGCGCTTGCCGGACAGATCTGGGACGCTGATGTCGATCGGCGTACGTCGCATTGGTCCTACTCCTCGCGGTCTCGGGTATCGCATCGATCGTCGGCCGGATGCGATCTGGTAACCACGGCCTCCCGATCCCAGGCTCGCCATGGGGGGATCGGGAGGCCGTGGATACCGCGGCAGGTAGGCGGTAGAAACGAAGCAGGACTCGAGAAGGAGAAGCGTGATCGACCGCACCGGGCTGGCAGAGTTCCTTCGCCGTCGCCGCGAGCTGCTGCAGCCCGAGGACGTCGGCCTGCCGCGCGGACAACGCCGCCGTACGAGCGGACTCCGTCGGGAGGAAGTCGCCGTGCTGTGCCACATGTCGACCGACTACTACTCCCGGCTCGAACGCGAGCGCGGCCCCCAGCCGTCCGAGCAGATGATCGCGTCCATTGCGCAGGGACTCCATCTCTCACTGGACGAACGCGATCACCTGTTCCGGCTGGCCGGGCACAACCCACCGGCCCGCGGTGTGACCAGCGAACACATCAGCCCCGGCCTGCTACGCATCCTCGATCGCCTCGACGACACCCCCGCGGAGATCGTCACCGAACTCGGCGAGACCCTGCGACAGACCACGCTGGGCGTCGCGCTCACCGGCGACACGACGCAGTACGACGGCCCGGCCCGCAGCATCGGGTACCGATGGTTCACCGACCCCACCACCCGGCAGCTCTACGATCCGCAGGACCATCCGTTCCTGACCCGCATGTTCGCCAGCGGACTGCGCCAGATCGCCACACTGCGAGGCCCCGACTCCCGCGCCGCTGCCTTCGCACGACTCCTCCAGGATCAGAGCGAGGAATTCCGCCAAGTCTGGGACACCCACGAGATCGGCATCCACCCGAACGACGTCAAACGCTTCGTACACCCCGAAGTCGGCAACCTCGAACTGACCTGCCAATCCCTCCTCGACCCGGACCAGTCACACCGCCTACTCGTCTACACCGCCATCCCCGGCACCGAAAGCCACGAAAAACTACAACTCCTGTCCGTCATCGGAGCACAGGCAATCCGCTGACCCACGCGTGCGATGCGGTGCTCACTGCATGATTCTGTGTCCGGGCAGTTTGCGGGTGTCGATGAGCTGGAGAGCGACGTCGCGCAGCTTCGTGTTGGTGTCTTGGGAGTAACGTCGCAGTACGGCGAACGCCTGGTCGCCGTTCAGCTGGTAGCGCTCCATCAGGATGCCCATCGCCTGGCCGACAAGCTTGCGAGCATCGACCGCCTGGGCCAGGTTGTGTTCGTGCCGCGCGCTCGCCACAGCGACCGAGGCGTGCCTGGCGAGGATGTGCGCAATGGCCTCCTCGTCCGGGCCGAACGCGTCCGGGTGAATGCTGTAGAGACCGAGCACACCGACCGTGCCGGCCGCCGTGGTGAGCGGCACATCCAGAACGCTGCGCACACCGAGTTCGCGCACCTTGGCGGCCCATTCCGGCCAGCGGTCATCCGCGGCGGTATCGCCAACCAGGACCGTCAAGTGCTCGTGCATGGACACCGTCAGTGGGCCCTTCCCGCCATCGATCTGCAGTGCGTAGATCTCGGCCACGATCGGGTCCGTGACCGCGGGAATCTCCAGCCGCTGACCAGCCACGATCAGCGCGACGCCGGCATGAGAGCAATCCAGCGCCTGCAGTGCGAAGTCCACAACCGCTTGAACGGTCTCGTCCACACCATCGGAGTCGTGCAGGTCGATCGAAAGCTGCGCGAACTGCTCAGCCGCTCCACTGCCGGTCATATCGAGTAGGGACATGCCTGGCTCCTCCGGGTTCGGTGAACCCGGGAGCCATGACTTGGCCGACGCGATCCATGGCGTCATAGTCCCCCCGCGGCGCTCGAACCGCACCTCGTGCGACCGAGTTGAGACCTTCCGACGATCGACTGACACGTTCGGTAACCACCCGCAGCCAAGTTTGTGAACAACAACCGACCCAGGAATGCGGTCCAGCATCGCGTGGACGGTCGCCGGGTCGCGGATCGCGGTCAGGAAGTCAGCGTGGTTGTCTGGTCCCAGCGCCGACGGTGAGTTCGTGGTCCAGGCGTCGTACCAGGTCTCCGGGGCGGCGCAGATCACTCGCTCGGCGGGCTTTTCCGACTGTGCGAAGAACCACCAGTGCCACCACGCCGCCGCAAACTCGGCGCCGCATCGCTCGAGCGCCTCCACCACCGGTACGCCGTCCATCACGACCAGCTTCGACACACGGTCGGGATGGTCGCGTCGACGAGCCGCGGCGCCACGGCGTACCAGGTCGTATGCGTCCGCGGATGACCATGCAACAGGACCGCCGCCGGCCCCGAGCCACCGTGCCGCACCCGGATCCGGGTACCCGCCACGTCGAACTCCTCGAGCACGAAGTCTTCGAACATGTTGCTATCCGCAAGCAACCGTCAATCGACCGGTACCCGGACACATTCACCCCCGATTCGAGGTGTAGGCAGCGGGGAACCGGGGCGGTATGACTGTGAAGCTGAACGAGAAGGCGTTCGAGAAGATCCACGAACTCCTCGACGGCGAACACTCGTAGGACCGTGGAGGCACACGTGAAGATCGGATATTTCCTCTCCTGCGAGGAGTACACGCCGGCCGAGCTGATCGAGCAGGCCCGGATGGCCGAGGATGCCGGGTTCGACGGGTTGTGGATCAGCGACCACTTCCATCCGTGGAACGACGAGCAGGGCCAGAGCGCGTTCGTCTGGTCCGCGATCGGCGCGATCTCGCAAGTCTGCGAGTTGCCGGTGACGACGGCGGTCACCTGCCCGACCGTGCGGATCCACCCGGCCGTCATCGCGCAGGCGGCCGCGACCAGCGCCGTACTGCTGAACGGGCGGTTCAGACTCGGCGTCGGGACCGGCGAGGCGTTGAACGAGCACGTCCTCGGGTCGGTCTGGCCGACGATCGACGTACGGCTGGAGATGCTCGAGGAAGCGGTCGAGATCATGCGCCGGCTGTGGACCGAGGACGGGTTCGTCAGCCACCACGGCAAGCACTACACCGTCGACACCGCCCGGATCTACACCCGGCCGCAGCAGCCGCTGCCGATCTACATGTCCGGATTCGGGCCCGAGGCAACCGACGTCGCGGCGCGGATCGCGGACGGCTACCTCACCACCTCGCCCGACCGCGATCTGCTGCAACGCTTCCGCGACAACGGCGGCGGCACCAAGCCGACCCAGGCCGGCTTCAAGGTCAGCTACGCACCGACCGAGGCCGAAGGAGTCGAACACGCCCACCGGATCTGGGGCAACTCCGGCCTGCCCGGCGAACTCGCCCAGGTGCTCCCCTCACCCCGCCACTTCGAACAGGCCAGCACGCTCGTCACGAAGGAGTCCACCGCAAAGTCCGTTGCCTGCGGCCCGAAAGCGGACGTCCACGTCGAGGCGTTCACGCCGTACGTCGAAGCCGGCTTCGACGAGGTGTACGTCGCCAACATGGGCCCGCACACCGTCGACATGATGAACCTCTACCGCACCGAGATCCTCCCCGAACTCCGTCTGCGTAAGGACCACTCCCATATCTGACCAGGAAGCCTGAACCACGACCGCCGCGGGGCCGGCCTAGACCGAGCCGAAGCGTTCGGTGTGGATTCGGCGGTAGGGGACGCCGAGGGCGGCGAGGTCGTGGCTGACCGAGGTGACCATGGGGGCCGGGCCGCAGAGGAAGTAGTGCAGGCGATGGGGGCGGCGTGGCAGGTTGCGGGTGAGGAGGTTGCGGCCGATGCGGCCGGTCTCGCCGGTCCAGTCCTGGCCGGGGGCGCTGACCGCCTCGATCACCTTCAGGTTCAGTCGCGTCCGAACCTGCGCGATCTCCGGCCTCAGCATGAGGTCCTGCTCGGTGCGGGCCGAGGTGATCAGGAGGAAGCGTCGCTGATCTTCGCGATCCGCGAGGGTGCGCAGCATGCTCAGCAACGGCGTGACACCGACGCCGGCGCTGATGAACACGAAGCCGGGCGCGGCCTCCAGTCCGTCGATCGTGAACCCGCCGTACGGGCCGTCGAGGAAGACGCGGCGGCCGGGCCGGAGGGCGCCGAGCAACTCGGTGAAGTCGCCGAGGGCCTTGATCGTGAACTCCATCTGCTCCGGATGCTCAGCAGTGGAAGCGATGCTGAACGGGTGCTCCTCGAACACGAACGGCGTGGAGCCGATCTTCAGCCAGACGAACTGTCCGGCCCCGAACGGCAGCCCGGGATGACCATCGGCTCGGATCACCAGCGTCACACCGTCACCGGGCACGGCACGCACCGACACCACGACGTAGGCGAACCTGCGCGACCGTATTGGCAGCCAGATCCAGCGGCGCGCAGCCAGCCCGACGACCAACAGGCCGGAGACGACGAACCAGGCTGCCACCACCACGTGCGCGACGAGATGCCGGAGCCACCAGACATGCAGCCAGGCGAAGACCAGGACGACCGCGACCAGCCCGTTGTGCACGAGTCGCCAACCTTCGTACCGGGGCTGGCGGGACGGCCGACGCAACGCGAGTACGACGACCAGCCCGAGGGCGACCGTCGACGTGACCGCCGCCCGGGCCGCCCAGGTCGTGTGCACGAGATCGAGGATCGACAACCCTCGCGGATCGACGAACAGGACCGCGAACAGGTGCACCAGCACGAGTACGACGGCGATCAACGCGACCAGCCGATGGACGGCGAGCACCGTCTCGATCCCGAAGCTCGCGATCAGCAAGGGCAGCCGGGCCGGCAGCACGACCGCCACCACCAGCGAGGAGAACCCGACCAGACCGGTGCTCAGCATCACGGCCGCGCCGGCTCCGCTGTCAGGTGGTCCGAGCACAGCCCAGGCGAGGAACAGTGGCACCAGGAGCACCGCCAGGTACCAGAGGAACCAGGCGAGCCGCGACAGCGGGCCGTGTACACGCGCTAGGACTCGGTGGCGGGGCATCGCGACTTGCTTCCAGGACCAGTGGCAATCCTTCCGACCCTCGAAACGTACGTCGCGCCGCGGGCCGGCGGAACAACACCGCGCAAGGATGACAGGACTGTCATCCGCAGGTATACAGCCTGGAGAACGCTCAACTCTTCCGTCCGGAACCGGGCCGTTTCACAATGTCTGTGGGTCACGGATCGGAGGGGTCCCGAGCCGGCAGCTGTGGGGGTACAGGCGCCGGCAAGTCCGCGGCCCTGGGGTGAGGCCGGACGGCCTGAAGGGGGTTCGATGACCAGGATTCTCGTTGTCGACGACGAACCCGACCTGCTCGGGTTCGTCCGGAGTGCGCTGGAAGCCGAGGGTTTCCACGTGATCACGGCCACGGACGGGACCGAGGGGCTCCGGCTCGCCCTGACCACCAGCCCGGATCTGGTAATCCTGGATCTCCTGATGCCGGGACTCGACGGCCAGGCGGTCCTCACGGCGTTGCTGACGCACGACCGGTCCACCCGGATCCTGGTGCTGTCCGCGACCGAGGACCGGCAGGTGCGGGTGGCGTGCCTCGAGCAGGGCGCGGTCGACTTCCTGTCGAAGCCGTTCGTGGTCCGCGAGCTGATCGCCCGGGTGCGGTCCCGGCTGCTCGCACCGGCATCCGCGATGACCGCCTGGTTGCCGGAGGTACTGCGAGTCGGCGAGATCGTGCTGGACACCAGGACCCGCCGGCTGCAGGTCGGCGAGCGGACCGCTGAGCTGCCGCAGCGCGAGTTCCTGCTGCTCCAGCACCTGATGCGCAACCCGGACGCCGTCTGCTCCCGGCAGGAGCTGCTGTCCGAGGTCTGGGGCTACGACTTCGACCCGTCGACGAACCTGGTCGACGTGTGCATCGGCCGGCTCCGATCCAAACTCCGCAGCGACGTCATCAGGACCGTGCGCAATGTCGGCTATCAGCTACAAACCGCCTGAACAGGCGGCGCTCGCCGGACCGCTGGTTCAGCCCCGGCACCGGGCGCGCGTCAGCCGCGGGCGACTCGTCGACGGGCTGCTGACGGCGTTCATGCTCGCGATGCTCAGCCTGATGATCGCCATGCCCGGCGAAGAGACGATTCCGTACCACTTCCTGTTCCTCAGTCTCACCATCGTGTACGGCTTCCGGGTGTGGCCGCTGTGGCCGACGATTGTGGTGACCGTGGCGGTGACGGGCGCCACTGGATGGGTGCTCGCCGCCCACGCCTTGGATGGGATCATCGACAAGGCCGAGCTCGCCGAGGTGCCGTTGATGCCGGCGCTATTCGTCGCGATGGTGTGGCACGCCCAGCGCCGCGCCGCCGCACTACGCCAGGTCGAGCGGATGGCCGAGCAGCGCCGCGCCAGCCTCGAGCGTGAGCGCGGTTTCTTCCGGGACACCTCGCACGCGATCCGGACCCCGATCACGATCGCTCGCGGACACCTCGAGCTGGCCGGTACGGCGCCGTCGACCGGCGTCACCCGACCGCACGTCGAGGTCGCGCTCCACCAACTGGACCGGATGTCGGCGCTCTCCGACCGCTTGCTGGCGCTAGCCAGGCTGGACGCGGGCGAGGAGCTCGATCGCCGGCCCACCGACCTGGCCGCGCTGGTCGCCGAGATGGGCGTGAACTGGACGGCGAACACCGAACGGAAGTGGCAGGTGGTCTGCGGAACGACCGGACAGGTCCACGCGGATCCGGACTGGCTCGAACTGGCCGTCGACGCCCTGGTCGAGAACGCCGTGCACTTCACGGCCTTCGGCGACACGATCCGGCTCGGCTGTACGTCGTCGCCCGCGAGCATCACGATCACCGTCGACGACACCGGCCCGGGAATCGACCCCGACGACCTGCGGTTCGTGTTCGAGCGGTTCTGGCACCGGCGGCCGGAAGACGGGCCGATGGGCAGCGGTCTCGGCCTGCCGATGGCACGCGCCGTCGCCGAAGCTCACGGCGGCACGCTGACAGCCGCGTCCGGACCGACCGGAGGTGCACGGTTGGTGCTGAGCATTCCCCGCGGCAGGTGACCGTCAGCGAACGACGACATGTTCGACCTGCGCCTGGCCGAGCAGCACTGTGACCTTCGACCCGCGCCTGACCCAGTTACCCGGGTTCTCGAACACCAGGTAGTAGGTCTCACCGGCGGTGAACTTGCCGGTGTGGGAGTGGCTCATCAGCAGATCACGTACGACGAGACCACTCCCCTCGTCGATCACGGCCGGTGGGGTCGCCGCATCATGCAGACTGTTCGCCCGGTTCGGATCGAGCACCTGGTACCTGAGGTCGATCAGACCGCCGCCACCGGTCACGGCGACCTGGGTGATCCGCACTCCGCTGCGCTCGGCGAGGCCGTCGGCGTTCACCGCTGTACGTCCCCAGGCGACCTGTGCCACCGGTGCCGGCGCAGCTGCGGACTGGTCTCTACGCGCGGAGTAAAAGAGCCAGGCCGTCAGTGCGCAGGCAACCAGCGCGACGCCGGTCACGACGCCGACAACCCTTCTGGTGCGAGGTTTCATGGCTGGATGAAGACCAGCATGCCGCTACCGATCGGCGACGTACCGGTCTGGGGTCCGCTGGTCAGGTGGAGCTGCCGGTTGAACAGCGGGAAGCCGTGGGTGCTGGGTGGAGCTCCCGCCGGCACGGTGACGATCGTGTCCTCGGTCGCGCCGGCCGGGATGGTTTCCGTGCTCGCGGCGAACGGATTCGTCAGCAGCCTGGCGCTCCGGGCAACGACCTGCTGATGCATGCCGAGCAGCATCATCGAGGTGTTGTCGTAGCCGGCATTGAGGTACCGCAACAAGACCCGCTGACCCGCGGCTCCCGCAATCGCCGGGACGTCGGGGTACGACTTCCCGTTGATCAGCCAGTACGTCGCCCGGTAGCTGTGCAGGTCGAACGTCTCCGGCGCCGCATTGAAGGCAGGATCGACAGCTGTCAGCACGAGAACCGCCTCGACGTCGTACGCCGTTGTCGCCGACGCATACGCCTGGTTGGCGGTCGTCGTACGGACCAGCAGCGCACCGGACAAGCCCATTCCCTCCTGCCGCCCGGCGTCACCGCCGCTCTGGTACAGGTAGGTGCCCGGCTGGGCGGTAAACGTCCGGCTGACCGAAGCGCCAGGCGCCGCATCCGTCGGTCCCGGATCGAAGGTGACTCCGGGAATCTCGAAGGACACCACATGCCCGGCGGGTAAGGCGTTCCGGACCGTGATCGTGACCAGGTCGCCCGCTGTGGCTGTCAGTTGCGGTCCCGGCAAGGTCGCGCTCGCCGTCGTACAGTCGCCCGGCGTCGTCGGCGTACCGAAACCCCAGATGGGAACGATGCCACCACCGGGGAGGCCAGCCGTCCCGGGGACGGCGCACAGCTCAATCGCGACCGTGGCGGCAGTGGCCGAGCCGACCACGCAGGTCAGGCCGAACACGGCCAGCACGAGCACCAGCAGGGCCCGCGCCCCGCGGTGAACGGATGTACGCATCGCAGCTCTCCTCTGCCGGTCGGTCATGGCGCGTCGTACACGATCTTCATCAGGTCGCCCCAGGTCGAGAAGGTCGCCGGAGCGGGTGCGGTGAACCGCTGGGTGTGGACGAGCACCCGGACCTGGCCCGCGTACGAGCCGGTGCCGATGTACGCGCTCGCCGAACCTGGCAGCGTCCAGCTGGAGCTGACGTTCGTGGAGCCGACGGCCTGCGGCTGGGCAGGAGGTGCCGGCAAGGTCGTCCAGCCGGCCGCGGTCGCCGTACTGCATCCGGCGGCACCGGCGACCGTCCAGTTGCAGACCTTCACGGTCTGCAGGGGCAGGTTGGTGGTCAGCGAAGCGCACGTCGTCGCGGTCGTCGAGGCACAGTTGCTGCCCTCGTAGATCGCCTTGAGGTTGCTGCTGCCGGCTGGCACACCGCCGAACGTGCCGTACCAGTCGGTTGCCAGTGCGCTGATGGTCGCCCCGCTGGCATGGGTCGCCGCAGCGGTTGTTAGCTGGCCGCGGGCAACCGTCCAGGTGGTGGTGCCTTGGCCGCCGGTCACCTGCAGGACTTCGTTGTCGATGCGGACGAAGTACGAGCCGGTGGTGGGGAATCCGGCGGCCGAGGCGACCGTGATGGAGGTCTGGCCAGCTGTGGTCGCAGTGGGACGAGTCGTCGTCTTCGGGTTGACCTGGTAGTAGTTGCCGTCGGCCACACCGAGCGCCGTGACGGCACCGGACTTGAGCGTGCCGCCGATCAGCGAGGTCGCCGTGGGCGAGCCGAAGCATCCACCCGCTGGGTCGACTCGCAGCAGCGTGCCCATGCCACCGAAGCCCTGGTCGTAGTTCGTGAACTCGTTCAGTGCGTGGCTGTGCAAGGGGAAGTACCACTCGCCACAGGCGTTCTGTGATGCGGTGCCGACCGGCAGGGTGCCCTTGTAGCCCAGGTACGGCGAACCGCTGTACCAGGTGTTGCCGTCCTTGAAGAACAGGTTGCGATAGTTGGGCTGCGCTACCGGGAGTGGATTCGCGGTAGGACTCCAGTTGTCGGCGTCGTCCCAGCGCAGCAAGAAGTCCTCGGTCTGGCCGGATCCGATCGTCTCGCCGAAGTGCTCGGTCGAGGCGACCAGGCGACCGTCCTGGGCGATCTGGCGGGTGTGGTTGCCGTGTGGGTGGAACGGGTGGTTGACCGCACCGACATTGATCATCCGGATCAGGGCCGGGCGGTTGTCCGCCGGCGTGTTCGGCTGGAGCCGGACCAGCGAGCCGTACGGCTGGTTCGGCAGCAGCGCGGATCCGTTGTCCTGGATCGTGTCGGGGAACTCGCGGCCGTTGATCGCGAAGTAGCGGTTCCGCAAGGCGTTCACGTCGTACGTGCCGCCGACCTCGACGGCGTGGTGCAGGTCGGAGTCGATGTCGCTGAGCAGCAGCAGGTACTCACGGGCGGGGGCGAACTGGGTGCTCGCATCGCCGTACGCGAAGTTGTCTCCAAGTGTCGGCCGCACGATCAGCGCACCGGCCAGACCCATCTCGATCTGCTTCGCCGTGTCGGTGCCGCTCTCGTACAAGTAGGTTCCGGGCTGACCGGCGGTGAAGGTGTACGTGACGTCGCCACCCGCCGCCGCCTCGGTCGTCAGCAGGCCGGCACTCCCGCCGGTCGGCGCGACGATGCCGTCCTGGCCCGGGAAGAGGATAGAGGTTGCCTCAGGCAAATTGTTGTGCAGATGGACGACGATCGTCTGCCCCTGGGTCGCACACAGCACGGGCCCGGGGCTCTGGAAGTGCCCGCCGGCCGGCGAGTAGCTCCACATGAAGACGCTGTTGCCGTCAGGGGTGTCAATGGTTCCGGCGGACGCGACCAGGTCGAACGTCCGCGTGGTGCCGGCGACGGTGCCCGCCGTACAGATCATGCCGGTCGGCGGGACCGCCTCGGACTGGGCGCTCGCGTGCAGCGACGCCATCGGTAGCAAGGCACTCGCCACCAGAGCCACACCCGCCAAGGACCGGCGGAACGTGCTGCGTGTCATCGTCGCCTCCTGGTCAGACATAGGTCTGGCTCACGACGGTCTGTGCGGGCAACAGGCTCTGGTACACCCGTACCTCGGTCATCATTCCGCTCGGGCCGGCTGCGCCCGGGCTGGACAACCTGCGCCAGTCCCGGTTCTTGAAGTAATAGACGTTGTAGTTGCCGCGCCCGTCGGTTCCGGACGGCCGGGCCGCCGAGTACGCCGGTGCGTCGAACAGCACGTCCCGCGCCTCGCCGGGGCCGACGTACAACGTGTTCGTCCAGTACGAGGTGTCCGTACTGCCGTTCCGCAGCAGCGACGCGTCCTGACCGATCACGTGCATCGGGATGCCCGGAAGCTGCATCGCATGCTGCTGATAACCCAGGTTCGCCAACCGCAGCAGCGCCCGGTCGCCGGAGTTCACCTGGACCAGTGCGGAGTTCGGCAGGCTGTAGTCGGGCGCATCGTCGTAGTTCGGGTTCGGCGTCGCGATCCGCAGACCCGCCGGCAGGGCCGGGTCGTCGTTCGGCAGCGTGGTCTGCGGGTAACAGCGGCCGTTCATCACGAACCACTGCGGGTCGTAGTCGGTCGCGATCGACTCCTGGATGTCGCGGTCGCCGTCGTGGAAGTCCTTCCAGTACTCGTTCAGCAGGATCGCGAAGTGCCGGTGGTACCCGGTCGATCCGTCCCCGTCGTTGTACGCGAACTTCGAGAACCCGGCGATCGTCGTACCGTCCTGCGTCGGGCGGACGAAGACGATCCCGGTCATGCCCATCTGGACGTGCTCGACGTCCTCGAAGTGGCAGTGGTACATGTACGTGCCCTCGCGGTGCGGGCGATAGAAGTACGTCAACTGCTTCCCGATCGGCACGGCAACCGAGACCTCGGGTACGCCGTCGTTCAGTGGGGACGGGATGTCGAAGCCGTGCCAGTGCACGGTATGCGAGTCGACCAGGTCGGGTCGCTGGACCAGCCCGAGGTTGGTCAGCGTGATCTTGATGTCGTCGCCCTGCTTGACGTCCAGGGTCGGCGCGCTCGTCCGGGCGTGGCCCTTGTACTGCGAGACGAGCTGGTCGACCGTGGCCGTCGTACTGACCGGGATGAACCCGAAGATGTACAGCGGGTCGTCCTCCCGACCCGGGACGGTGACGTATCCGTCCGTGGCGGCCAGCGCGAGCGTGGTCGTCGCCGCGGCGGCGGCGCCGGTCCCGCGGACCAGACCGGCGCCGAGGCCGCCCACGGCGAGGGCGCCGAGAGCGCCCAGGCCGGTGGCCTTCAGGAAGTCCCGGCGTCCGACGCCGGTCGGGTCCGAGTTCATCACGTCCTCCTGCCGAGGCTGGTTGGTGCTCGTGTTGATGCTCATGGCAACGGCACCGGGATGCCGGGCAGTTCGTCCGCTCCCAGGTCCCACGGCGTGAGCAGCCGGAGCGTGCGGATCTGCGGACGGTACTGACCGTCGTAGTCGCCCAGGCCGCCGATGGCCGGCGTTCCGCTCGGGGCCTGGACCCCACCGCCGGTGCACGCGGCGAGCGCGGTGAGCGGCGTCGGGAAGGCCGTGTTCGAGCAGCGGACGCCGCGGTCCACAACCGGGCTGGCGGCCTGCAGGTGGTAGTTGCCCGTCAGACCGACCGGCGGATCGGCGCCGGTGATCGTGACTGCGGCCGTCTGCGGATCGAGCCGCGAGCCGGACACCGTCAGCTCCAGCGTGAACGGGGTGACGAACGCCGGATCGGAGCCGACGATGTTGCCCTGTCCCGCCGGCACCGCGTGCTGTACGCCGTTCGGGCCGAGGATCTGGCCGTTGGTGAGATCGGAGTACCGCGGGATGAACGTGTCGGCGTTGTTCGTCGTACCGTGCACCTCGAAGTCGATCACGCCCTGGTTCACCAGCGCTGCACCCGGTCCGAAGTTGTCCAGGGTGAACGCGGTGTTGTTCCAGAAGATGTCGTTGAACTGCGCCACCGGGCGGGAGAAGTCCGGCCGGGTCGCCGCCGTCGGGTACTGCGCGATGTACCGGGCGTCGGTCTGCCACAGCGGATCGTTGCCCTCGGACGCGAGTCCGGCCGCGTGCGGTACGCCGATAGCGGAGTTCTCCGACGACGCCGTGGACACGTTGTTCGCGACGGTGTTGTTGACGATCCGCACGTTCGAGGAATCGTCGAGCATGATCGCGCCGCCGATGTCCGCCGACCCGTTGTCGACGAGCTGGTTGTCGCGGACGTTGATCACGGCATTGAGCGCGTCGAGCACGAACAGGCCGCCGCCGTCGTCACCGGAGTAGTTGCTCTGGATCAGGTTCTTGTCCAGCGACACCGCGCCGGTCCCGTCGCCGAGCGACCCGCCGCCGACCGGCAACTCGGACTCGATCGCGACGCCGGCGCCGGAGTCGACCGAGTCGTTGTAGTAGATCTGGTTGTCGTGGATGTTCCCGTTCGGGCTCAGCCCGATGTGGGAGACGCCGGCGCCGTAGTTGACGCTGAAGTTCGAGCAGACGATGTTGCCCGTGACCTCGTAGTTGTTCGAGCCGTAGAAGATGCCGAGACCACCGGCCTGGGTCAGGCCGCCGTTGCCGAGCAGCCGGTTGTTCGCGACCTTGTCGTTGAAGTTGTGGCTGGCGTGGTCGTACGGCTGCCCGATCCCGATGCCACCGGCAACGACGCCGGCGTTGTTCTCGAGCACGTTGTTGGTCAGCTGCTCGTTGTTGATCGCGGCCTGCAACTGGATGCCGCCGGCACCCTCCCCGGAGCCGCCGGTCATCAGCGCGACGCCGTCGATCCGCGAACGGTTGAACTCGATCTGGTTGACGGCCGTCGTCGTGCCGGTGAGGTCGTATGCCGTTGCCGTCTGGGCGACCACTGTCACGTCCGCGCCTCGCAGTACCGGATGCGTCGGGTCGACGTACGGAGCGTGGGCCGCAACGGTGGCGTCGTACGCGGTCGCGTTCTGCTGGAAGTACCGGCCGTCGATCACTGAACCGAGGACGTGGAACCGCGGGTCCTCCGGGTCACGCGCCTGGGCTTCATGTGCGCCGATGATGCCGCCCGGACCGACGCCCTGGATCTTCAGCGGCTTCCAGACCACGACGTTCTCGTTGTAGGTGCCGGGCTTCAGCACCAGCAGGCTCCGGGCCGGCGCGGCGTCGATCGCGGCCTGCAACTGGTGGCCGGTCAGCGTCGGAGCAGCAACGTTGACGACGTTCGGGTTGTAGTTGAAGCCGGCGGACGATCCGGTCACGTGCACCGTGATGCCGTTCACCGTCGGTACGCCGCCGTTGGCGTCGGACGTGATCAGGGTCAGATGCTTCGGTCCTGGCCTGAAGCCGACGCCGAACGCGGGGATCCGGATCTGCACCCGATCAGGTACGCCTGTGGTCCCCGACGTACCTGGGGTCCAGCTGACGATGCCGCCGTTGGCGCGGGTCAGTGTGACGGACGTACCGGTCCGGTCGTCGGTCAGCGTCGCTCGTACGCCGGTCGGGCCGGTGGCAGTCCCCTGCGCACCGATGAAGTCGGCCTGGATCGTCATCGCCTGTCCGGCCGTCCGGACCGGGGTGTCAACCTGCAGCAGCTCAGGTCGCGCCGGTACTGCGGGATCCTCGCAACCGGTGCCCGAGATCGGGTCCAGCGGCAGGTCGAGCTGTGTGGTCAGACCCGGCCAGGCCTCGGCCGGAGTCGTTGCCGTGAGCAAGTTCGGGTTGTAGCCCGGGTTCGGAGCGGTCTTGGAACCGGGGTCGTCCACCTTGACCAGGTACATGCCCGGGCAGGGTCCCTGCGGGATCGGGCAGTTCAGGGTCTCCGTCGACGGGACCAGTGCTTCGAACGAACCGTCGGGGCTGGTCGTGACCGTGGTGAGTAGTCGCCAGTTGTTGGCGTCGTACGGCAGGTTGACGTTGCCGCCCGGACCGGCGGTGTCGACGCGTGCGTAGATCCCGACCGGGATGTTGGGGATCGGCCGCGGCTCGCCGTACCAGGGCGAGTTCGGGTCGCGCTCGAAGTAGATGTCGTTGAACACCTGGCCGACCAGCCGGCCGGGCTCGGGGACGTCACCCGTGCGGGTGTCGGCCGGGTCCACGCCGTTGGGGTCGGTGCGGAAGTTCGTCATCAGGTTGAAGTCGGCGTTGGCGTTCTGGCTGTTCTGGAGCACGACCAACCGCTTGTCGCACAGTGGCGCATGGGCGTCCACGACGTTGAAGTAGTTGCTGCGTGGGGTCAGCGTGGACTTGTCGATGACGTGGTCGTCACCGGTACACGGTGGCGGTGGGATGGCCGGGATGAAGTGGTTGCCCAGATCAACGTTCACGTCCTCCTCGCGCACGGGGCGGTAGAGACAGCCGCTGCCGTCGCCGGGAAGTGATCCCTTGGCGTGGCTGATGCGTTGCGCAGCGCCGACCGGGTTGCACAGACGCGCGTCGGTGGTGTCGGTCGGCATCACCACGTGGGTGATGTAGGTGCCGGCGGTCAGTGCGACCGGCTGCGTGTTGCCGGTGCAGGTGCCGTCGTCGGCCGTCAGGTCGTAGCCGTTCGGGCAGTAGTCCGCGAACGCGTAACCGCCGTCGAACGCGCCGTCCTTGGTCTGCTCACCGGTGATCGGGACCTCGAGACAGTTCGGCCCGATGGTCGGGTTCAGCCCGCTGAGGTTCGCACCGGTCGCGTCCCGGACCGCACAGCCCGGTCCGTACGTCGCGGGGTCGGTCGGCGGCGTACCGCTGGGCTGGACCCAGTGGTCGGTCACGTACTTGTTCACGATCACGTCGTCAGTGGTGTTCGGCAGGCCGTCCGGACCGGGCGTCTCCAGGTAGACGGGGACGTCAGGGATGGCCGGCTCGTAGTCCTCGTGCGCCTGCATCTTGGCGTCGAACTCGTTGCGAGTCGTCGAGAAGTAGGTGATGCCAACGATCTGCCCCGGGGTACCGGCCGGATAGTCCGTCTTGCCCCAGTCGACCGTAGCGCGGTGGCCTTCGGTCAGCAGCTGGTTCGTGAGCAGCGCGCCGCCGAGATCGGTCGGCACCGGCGTCACAGTGTTCGGGTCGAACTCGTCGTGCTGGGCGGCACCACTGACCCCGAAGCGCGCGAACCCTTGCTCGTTGACGATCCAGCGGCCGAGCGGACCACCTTCTGCGGTTGGGTACTGGTAGTAGCCACTCGGATCCGTGAACGTGGCTTCTTTGATCGAGCCGTCGCGCCAGCGCTGGTCCATATCGGTGTTCGCGATGCCGGGCTCGCCGGGATCCCTCAGCTGGTTGCCGTTCAGGTCCTTGTACACATGACCGTCGAGCCATCCGAACCAGCGGGACACGCCAACGCCTTGCTCGTCCGGATGGACCGGATCCGGATCCGTCACGGCGACCGTGCCGCCCGCCGTCACGTCGACCGGCAGGATGCGCATGATGTAGCTCAGTTGCTCGTCCCAGATCGACAGGTTGTAGCTCCCGGCCGGGACGTTCTGGATGTCGAAGTTGCCATTGGCATCGCCCTGGCCGATGAACACGGTCTGGTCGGTGTTGCTGTCGCTCAGCGCGACGAACGGGTTCTCGACCGGCTCGCCGAGGGTCAACTGATCGAACGGAGGCCAGCCCTGCCAGTTGCGCGCCGTACCGGTGATCTCGCCGGTGCCCGTGGTCGTGAACGGCCGCGGCGCGCAGACGAAGCCGAACCAGTACGCGGTACGGGCGTTCGGCGGCTCCCACAACTGCTCGCCGGGAGCACCGGTGCCATCGGCACCTTCCTCGGTCGGCGCCTGCAGCTGCAGCCCGCCGTCGATCGTGGTCGTCTGGTACCAGCGGCTGTCCGGGTTGCTGTTGCACGGGCGGTCCGGCGGGTGCACGTCGATGAAGTACGTCGCCGGCCCGAGGTTGTCGATCTGGTTGAAGCCGTCCCCATTGGTCAGACACAGACCACCGCACAATGGGTTGTTGTTGTAGTCGACGGTGACCGCGCTGTGCGTCTGCTCCTCGAGGCCGACCTGGAAGCCGGTCAAGCCGCCTTCCTCGGTATCGGGCGCGCCGTTCGTCCAAGCGGTGTCGTCGAACACGAAGACCCGGATCTTGCCCAGCGGTAGCGGGTGCTCGTCGCTCTGCACCGTCAGGTCGACGCGGGCGGTCAACGAGCCGTCAGCGGCGGCGTCGGCCGGCAGATTGATGTACTTGCCCCACATCTTGTGGTCGAGCGATCGGACTGAGATCAGGTACCTGCCGGCCGGCAGCGTGACCGTGTTCCGGGTCTGATCGCCCTCACGAAGGATCGGGCTGTTGCTTTCGGTGTTCAGCGCCTTCGGGTCGCTCGGCAGCTTGGTGTTGTCCAGGTTGACCACGTAGTTGAAGTTCGCCAGCGGCAGGCCGGTCGGGAAGTCACGCGCGTCGATCGTGACTGCGCAACCGGCCGCCGGGCAGGCCGTGGCCGCTTGTGCCTTCGGCGCCGATCGGGTCATCGCGACCCCGGCCAGACTGGCCGCGATCAAGGCGAGGACCGCGATCCGCGCCGCCGCTCCCCTGGTACGACGTACCCACCGGAACGATCGACCCGAACGGTTGGTCGTTGCTGCAGACATCAGAACCACCCTCCCCGGCGGCACGACCCGAGTAGGCCGCCGCCTGGCGCCTGGACATCTGTGGGTGATCATGCTGCGTTGCGAGCCAGGCGGCGGGTCGCATGACGGCTCTGTCATCCGCAGGTCATCCGGCGGTCATCCGGCTGCACTGGTCCAGATGACGATCCGGTCATCAGATGACGGTCGGGTCATGAATGGGACCGCTGGTCGACAGTGCTTCCTATCGTCGAACTGCCGGTGCGGTGTCCCGAGCTGATACAGGGCCGGCGGGGAGGGGGAGCCCGTGTGGCGCCGCTGTGTGCTGCTGCTCGCCGGCGTGCTCCTGCTCTGTGCGGTGCCGTCAGTCGCGAACGCCCATACCGAGCTGGTGCGGTCGGACCCGGCCGACGGCGCCGTACTCGCGGAGTCTCCCGGTCTGGCTCGGCTGTGGTTCAGCGGTGACATCGCCGCATCCCGCAGTACGGCGCGATTGATCGACGAGCATGGTGTCACGGTGCCGGATGTCCGTCCGGTCAACGAATCCGGCGATCCGCGAGCGATCGCGGTCGAGCTCCCGAACCTGCGGACCGGCTCGTACGGGTTGTTGTGGGAGGTCGTGTCGGCTCGCGACGGTCATACGACGAGTGGCACCGTCACCTTCTCCATCGGGCATGCAGGAGCCTTGGTGGTTCCCGGCTCCGGCGGCTCGGGCGCGCTCGCTGTGCGGTGGATCTGGTTGCTTGCGCTGGCTGGCATTGTGGGTCCGCTGGCATTTGTGGTGTTCGTACTTCGGGCAGCGTCGGACCCCGTCACGCTGCCGGCTCGCCGCCGACTGCTCATCGCTTCGCTGGGTGCGGCGGTTGTCGCCATCGCAGTGCATCATTCAGGAATCCGGTTGCTCACCCTCGTGGTGTTGTGTGCGCTGATCGGGCTCGTCCTGGCGGAGCGGGTCCTGGCAGTGGTTGTCGTGGTGCCTGTCGGCGTACTCATGTGGCTCGAGGCACTCAGCAGTCACGCCGCAGCCGTGCCGTCCGGACGTTCCCTCGCGCTCTTTGCTGCCGCAATTCATGCGTTTGCGGGACTGTTGTGGCTGGGAGCGGTGCCTGCGCTGCTCGTGGCGTTCTGGCGAGGTCCTCGCAGGGAGCTCGCGAGAACACTCCGCGGACCGTTCTCGGTCATGGCGGCCGCAAGTGTCCTGCTCGTCCTGACGACCGGGCTGTACGGGGCCGGTCTCGAGGTCGCGACGCCGGGTTCGCTCGTCGCCACGTCGTACGGACGGCTGCTGTTGATCAAGACGACTCTCCTCGCAGGCATGGGTCTGCTCGGTCTGCTCAACGCCTGGCGTCTGCGCCGGCGATCGGTTCCGCGCCGCACCATTGCTGCCGAGAGCGCAATCGGCGCCATGCTGCTCGTCGCGGTCGCCGCGCTCGTAGGGCTGGCGCCACCGTTGACCGCGTCCGCGGCGGTTGCGGCACCGGTGACGCGGAGCGGGTTCGTGCAGGACCTCGTGGTGACGGTTTCAGCTACCCCGAACCAGCCTGGGGTCAACTGGTTCACGGTCGTGGCGGACAGCACCCGACGACCGGCGCCCGCGGCGCTCGACAACGTCGCCCTGCGCATCGGCGACCAGACTGTCGGGCTCGAGCACCTCACCGGCACCAGGTACTTCGCCACGTACAGGGTCCAGTCTGCGGGGCCGGTTCGGATGATCGCGGTGTTGCATCGCGGTGCGCGGCAGTACGACGTACCGATCGAGTGGCAGGTGTCGTCGCCGGCTGCTCGCACGGCGCCCGGGCGGCGGTTGGCGCCGTACGTCGACGGCGCGGCGCTGTTCCTGCTCGAGCTCGGGGTCGTGGTTGGTGCCTGGCGGATGGTTCGGGGTCCTGGAGGTAGACGATGAAGTCTCTTGCGCTCACGGTAGTCGCGTCACTCGCGCTGTCCGGATCGGCGTTCGCCGCGCCAGTGCCGGATCCGTTCGTCGACGTCATCGTCGTGATGAAGTCCCAGGCGGCACCGACTGTGAGCACGCCGGATCGGCGCGAACGGCTTCGCCAACTGGAGAAGGCATTGCGGGATCATGCCGACGCGACGCAGCGCGGTGCCCGCGACCTTCTCGCCGTACGCCGGAAGCAGGGTCTCGTCACGTCGCTCGTGCCGCTGTGGATCACGAACGCGATCGGCGCGCGGATGCGCGCGAGCGTGGCCGCTGAGCTGGCTCGCCGGCCTGACGTTCGCGAGGTCCGGCCGAGTACGACCGTCCAGGCCCCGGCGACGGTCGTTGCCGGAGGCGTCGAGCCGAACGTGGCCCAGGTGAACGCACCGGCATTGTGGGATCTCGGCTACCGGGGCCAGGGCATGGTGGTGGCATCGATGGACACCGGCGTCGACATCAGCCACCCGGAACTGGCCGCACGCTGGCGTGGTGGCAGCAACAGCTGGTACGACCCCAACGGGCAGCATCCGACGTCACCCATCGACTTCGTCGGCCACGGCACGCAGACGACCGGGGTGATGGTCGGGGGCGACGGCGGCGGTACGTCGATCGGCGTCGCACCGGATGCCCGCTGGATCGCGGTGAAGATCTTCAACGACCGCGGTCAGGCCTCGTCGACGGCGATCCACCTCGGATACCAGTGGCTGCTCGACCCGGACGGCAATCCGGCGACGGCCGACGCGCCGAACGTCGTGAACAACTCGTGGACGATGAGCGCGGGCAGCTGCAGCCTGGAGTTCCAGCCCGACCTGCGCAACCTCCGTACCGCCGGCATCCTCCCGGTCTTTGCCGCCGGCAACTACGGGCCGACAGCCGGTACGTCGGCCAGCCCCGCGGACAATCCGGAGGCCCTCGCCGTCGGCTCGGTCGACGGCACCGGGCTGATCGACCCGTACAGCAGCCGCGGACCGTCGAGCTGCACGCAGAATACGTATCCACAACTGGTTGCCCCCGGCATCGGCATCCGCACGACCGATCTGTACGGCGGCTACCTGAACGTCTCCGGAACGTCACTGGCCGCACCACACGTCGCCGGAGCGTTGGCTCTGCTCCTGCAGGCCTCCCCCGGTCTGTCCGCCGACCGGCAGCAGAACGCGCTACAAGCGGGTGCGGTGGATCTCGGCCCGGCTGGGGCTGACAACGACTACGGAGCGGGCCGGCTCGACGTGCTCGCGTCGTACAACTGGCTCCGCAGCACACCGGACTTCGGTGTTGCCATCACGCCCTCAGCGGTGAGCATCCAGCCCGGCGGCACCGCGACCTACTCCGTGAGTGTCTCCAGCAGCGGTGGTTTCGCCGGTGACGTAGCGCTCTCGGTCAGCGGCGTGCCGGCGGGAGCGTCGGCGACCCTCACACCGGCCGTCGTGACCGGAGGCACCGGCACCGCGGTGCTGACTGTCACCGGTGCGTTGAGCAGCGCCTCGCTCGTCATCACAGGAACGAGCGGCTCGGTCAGTCACACCGCGACAGCGTCGCTGACCGTCGTGCCGCCTCCGGACTACGGCATCACCGCGACCCCGGCTACCCGAAGCGTCAACGCCGGCACATCAACCACCTACACCGTTGTAGTCAGCCCGGCCAACGGCTTCACCGGCGACGTGACGCTCACGGCCACTGGGGTTCCGAGCAGCGTCGGCACCGCTAGCTTCAGCCCAGCTCTCGTACACGGCAGCGGCACGTCGCAGCTGGCGATCACGACCTCGCCGACAGCGCCATCCGGCAGTTATCCGATCACGGTTACCGGCACGAGTGGCACGCTGACTCACTCCGTCACGGTCACTCTGGTCGTCAATCAACGCGACTTCGCCGTCACGATGAGCCCCGCCACCGTGACGGTCACCCGATCCCAGACCGCGACCTACACCTCCACGGTCTCGTCGATCGGCGGCTTCAACGGCTCCGTCACCCTGAAGGTCTCCGGCCTGCCGTCGAACAGCACGGCGACGTGGACAGGCAACCCCGTCGCGTCGGCCGGAACTGCAACCCTGAAGGTGAAGACGACTTCGAGCACCACCCGCGGCACATTCACGCTGAAGCTCACCGCCACCAGCGGACCCCTGACCCACCAGACGACGGCAACCTTCGTCGTACGCTAACCGCGGCCGTTCAGGACCCCGATGCCCAGTCGTTCCAGCCGGCCTTGGCCCCAGCCCGCAAACACCGGCGGCATCCGGAAAGGACGCACCGGGCGCTAAGCCCGGGGGCGTGCGGGGCCTTCATCTGCGGGAGTTACTTCAGTTCGGTGGAGGTTTTGCCTAGTAGGCGGCGGGCCACGATCAGTTGTTGCGGTTTTGTGTTCATCGCAGCTCGACCCTGATCATCGCTTGTCAACGCCCCACGGAGCAGGCCATCAGCGTCTGCCCGAGGGGGTGGCGCGCGTGGGTATCCAGGGCGATGCCCTGCGATTGGAGGCGATGTTCCACCCACAATCCTGTCTGAGCACATACGCCCAGCGCGCGGGGGTAGGTGCTCAGCCACTGGAAACTCCGCCGGCTGCGCATAGCGGCTAGGCCGATTGGCACCAGCGGCCTGCACCAAAACGCGGCGCGAAGAGCGCGCCTGTTAGCCTCGTTGCATGGTGACGCTCAAGGATATAGCGGAGCGTGCGGGCGTCTCGGTGTCGCTCGTTTCGGGTGTGATCAATGACAGCCCGTACGTCCGAATGACCGAGGCCACGAAGCAGAAGGTCCTCGACATCATCGAGGAAAGCGGCTACGTCCCCAACCACTCGGCCAGGAGCCTCAAGTTCTCCCGGACGGACGTCCTCGCCGTCATCATCCCGCACATCAGCGATCCGATCTTCGAAGGCCTTCTCGCCGGGGTTTACGCCGGCGCCGAGAAGTACGGCTATGTGGTCATGCTCGGCGACGCCAGAGAGCTCGTCTCCGGCAGCAAGCTGCTCGAACGCATCATGGGTCAGGGTCAGGTGGACGGCACCCTGATCCGGCATTCGGCGACCTTGAGCAACGAAGTGATCGGCCAACTCGCCAAACGCCGGGTGCCGGTGGTCCTGATGGACGTCTCCGATACCAAGGACCTTCCGTGGGTCGGGCTCGACGAACGGAACGGCACCGCCCGTGCGGCCCGTCATCTGCTGTCGCTCGGGCACCAGCGGATCGGGTTCCTCGGCGGCGAGCGCGAATACCCCGGAACGCAGCGCCGCATCGAGGGCGTACGAGGAGAACTCGGCAAGGCCGGACTGCACCTGACGGACAAGGACATCTGGTTCAGCCATCAAGAGCCGGCCGCTGGTTACGCCACGATGCGACGGCTGCTCGAGTCGGGCGACGTACCGACCGGCTTGGTCGTCAACAACGTCACCACGGCTACCGGCGTTCTGGCGGCCGTCGCCGACGCCGGCCTGCGGGTGCCCGACGACCTGTCGCTCGTCGCCTATCTCGACTATCCGGCTGCCGCCCTGGTCCGCCCGGCGATCACAACAGTGGATCAGCCGCTCTTCGACCTCGGGTACCAGAGCGTCGAGTTGTTCGAGCGGCTCCGCCGCGGGGAGCACTGTGACTCCTACACAATCAAGTCTCCGGCGCCGCGATTGATCAAGCGGAGCACGACCCGAAAGGTCGGCCCGACGCTGGTGCGCCGTCGGGCTTGACCGGTGGTGCCGGGACATCGCCGGCGCCGTCCCGGCACCACGCTTCGCGATCAGACCGGGTAGCCGAAGGCCTGCAGATCGACGATCCCGATCCGTAGGCCACCGGCGTTCACATCCGCCGGATCAGGGTCGTTGAACAGCACGTAGCGCCCGTCAGGTGAGAAAATCGGGTGATTGTGGCGTGGATGATTCACGCCGCGATTGGTATCGGGCACGACGGTCGTGATCGGTATCTGACCGGTCGTGTCGATCACCTGGATGCACATCGCAGAGCCTGTCAGGCTGGTGTCGACGACGACGAACCTCCCGTTGCGCGAGACGTCGCAATGCTCGAACCGGCCGGTCGCGATGAGTTCGGGCTCAGAACCGTCGAGGAATCCTCGCCAGACGCCGCGAGGGTTCTCGTAGTTGACGACCACAACCGTGGCGGCGTTCCACGAGGCCCGCTCGTGGGACAGTCGCAGCACCTGCCCGCTGGCCAGAATCTGCGGTACGACGTTCGCTCCGGCCGGCGCGTGGATCGGATGATGAGCCCAGACCCGCTCCTTGTGCAGAGTGCTGTCGCCCTCTCGGGAGAAGACGATCCAGTCCTCGTCGAACGGGCAGAAGTGCACATGGTTGTGCAGCGTCTCCCGTTCCACCAGCACCTCCCGCTCACCGGTGGCGATGTTGACCTTCACGACCTTCGAGATCTGGTCGCCCGGGATCTCGGGCGACGCGGGGGGTCCGTAGAGCTCGCTCAGCGCGATGTGCGTCCCCGCGGCGTTGATCGACGCGGTGGTGTCGGCGATGGTCGCGCCGACGGGCACCTGGTAGACCTCCGCCCATGTCGAACTCCCAGTGGCGAGGTGCTCGTTCAGGTCGTAGACCCAGATTCGCGGGCGAGTGCTGTCGAGCGCGGCCTGGGTCGGGCTTTCGGCGTTGAGCAGGAGGCCCGTTGTCCTGCTCACGTCCAGGTATCCGCCGACCATCGCGCGATCAGGAGCGCGGTCGGGAACCCGGAACGACGTCTGCGTGACCGTGTCGTAGACATGAAGGTAGTTCGGTCCCCCGAGGGTGAGCGACTTTCGGTAGACGAAGTACCGGCAGCCTCGGAAGTACCCGTTCTGATGCATGTAGGTGACATAGGCCGTTGTGTCATAGCCCGTGATCCACTGCACGTCCGTGCTCAACGGCGCGCGAGGGCCGGGGAGGGCACCCAACGGTCCTGCCGTGGCCGGCAAACCGTCGAGCGTCCCGAATGCGCCTACCAACGCCGCACCGGCACCGCCGATCAGCAGCTTCCGTCGACTGATTCCTGTCATACCGTCAACCCCTTCGAGCATTGTCGGTCCCTGTTATCGTGGAACTGAATCCCTTTGATGCATCCTTACATCAGCGACATCCGTAGGCAAGGGTCCGGCTCGGTGGAGCCGCGACGGTCAGGCCGTTGCAGCGGGCAGCCGGCGTACCCTGACGCGCGCACCGGAGACCGCGGACCGGTGCATGGCCTCGACGAACGCCACGGCTGCCGCAGCCGGCTCCGGCGGGCTGACGTTCGGCCCATTGCCCAGTACGAGCTCGAGAAAGGCGCGCGCAGGAGCCTCGGCGGGATACGGGGGCTGCAGATGGTCTCGGCCTGTCGTGACGTGGGAGCCGTCCTCGCGCTGCAGGTGCGCCGTCCCGAACAGGATGTCCTGATCGACGATCCCGCGTTCGCCGATGTACCTAAGCCGTTGTGTGACGGCCAGCTGCGAGGAGAGGGTTCCGGTGCTCGACGCGACCCCGATCGCACCGCCTTCGAGGCGGAAAGCAACGGCGTCGAGTAGGTCGACCTCGAGCCCTCGCGAGTCGACGAAGGCGGCCACCGAATCGGCCTGCTCGCCGGTAATCGAAGCGAGCATGGCGATGGCGTGGCTCAACTGCGTGTGCCCCTGACCACCGCCGTTGCTCGCCGAGTACGTCGCGGAGGCGTCATACCGCGCCGCCGTGAAGAGCGCACCTGCCCGCGAGGAGAACTCGATGGAGACCTGCGCGAGCGGCCCGATCTGCGTTCGCACCCAATGTCGCACCACCGCAACGCTCGGCGAATGTTGCGAGGTGAACCCGACCGACAGGTGCAGGTCCTGTTCCGCTGCCAGCTGCACCAGTGCGAAGGCGTCGTCGGTGTTCGTGGCGAGCGGCTTCTCGACAAGGACGTGCCTCCCGGAACGCAGGATCGCTTCGGCGATCGGGCGATGCGTTGCGTGCGGGGTGGCGACGATCGCGCAGTCGAAGTTGCCATCCGCAACCAGCGTTCCGATGTCGGCAACCACTCGCGCCCCACGACGTCGGGCGAGTGCTCCGGCCGCGGCGAGGTCCGGGTCGCACACCGCCACGAGCTGCGCTCCGGGGTGTGCGTCGACGGCAGGTGCGTGGAAACGTGTCGTCCAGGATCCCGCACCCACCAGGGCGACCCCTACGGTCATCTCAGGACCGCGCTCGCGCATCGATCAGTCGTTGCAGGGTGCCACCCATGACCAGGCCGATTTCTCGCTCGCTCAGGAATCGGAGCCGTTCGTGCACGACCTCGATCGCCTGCCGCAGGCTCACGTGTTGTGTGCACACTGGAAAGTCCGAACCCCAGACGAGGCGCTCCGGTCCGAACGCGACAGCGAGCCTCGTCAGCAGTGGTCCGGCCTGATCGAACGGGTAGTCCCACGACCGGTCGGTCAGGTAATGGAAGCCAGAGATCTTGAGGAAGACATTGGGAAGCGCCGCCAGCGCGAGCAACCGTTCCTGCTGACCGGCGTCCGAACGATGTCCACTCGGCACCAGTCCTTGGTGGTGGAGCAGGATCGGCAGCCCGGCAACGATGGCCGCCAGCTCGGCGAGACTCTGATGCCACCCGGGCGGCAGATGCAGACTCGCGATCAGGCCGAGCTCCCCCGCGCGCTCGAAGAACGCAAGGCCATTCGCCGACAGAAGCCAGCCGTCGTCCTCTCCTTGCACGTAGTGGGTGAAGCCAACCGGGGCGAGCTCGTCGACAACCGCTTCGAGGCGGTCGACGGCTCCCACGCGATGGTGGTGTTCCGGCGACCAGAACGAATCAACGTCAGCGAAGAACGCGAACCGTTCCGGGTGATCGTTGACAGCCGCCGCGACGTACACATTGTTGTGGGTGTTGTCAGTGCGTGGATCGTCCCGGCCCAGCCCTGCGGCAACCAAGACCGCACGATCTATCGCGTGCGTGTCCATGATGTACAGCAGTGCGTCGATGTTGCCCCGGTTCGGGTCGGGATGTTTGCTGTCATAGGGCCAGCGGGCCCAGGCGTGACAATGCGCATCCACGATCACGAGAACCCCACCGAAGCGGGCTCGATGCCGACGCCGGGCGTTGTTCCCGGCGCCGGCCTGGTCACTCCCCCCGTGCCGAGCCCGACCACGATCTCGGCGAGTGCGCCGGGGCCGGCCGCGCCAAGCAGATGCAGCGCCCACGGTTGTGTGGCGGCGGCGTGCGGAGCGAATCGAAGTCCGTGGTCCTGAGCCACAGCGCCGAGAGTCGCAGCGATGCGCAGACCTCCGCACCAAGTCACATCAATCTGCAGGACGTCGGCGCAGCGCCCGTCGATCAAGCGTAGGCCGTCGCGGAGGCCGAAGACGTGTTCGCCGCCTGCGATCCGTACCGGAGACGTCCGGCGGCGCAGTTCGGCGTACCCCTCGAGATCGTTGGGAGGCAAGGGTTCCTCGATCCAGACGAGCCCGAACCCGGCGGCCGCCTGAGCGAACTCCGCTGCGTAGGGAACGTCCCACGACATGAAGCAGTCGACAGCTATGCCCACACCGTCCGGAAGACGCTCGCGGAGCGTCGCGAGGTCGTTCAGATTGGCTCGGAAGCCGTCCTGGCCGTCGGCAGGCCCGAACCGCGCCGGCCGCTTGACGAGCTCGGCGGCCCGCAGAGTCGACTCCTCGATGCCGTCGAGGGCCTCGACTCCTGCCGCGGTGAGATAGAACGGCAAAGGGGTGCTGCTGCCGCCGAGGAGCCTGACGAGTGGGACTCCGGCACTGCGGGCGTTGAGATCCCACAGCGCCAACTCACAGGCGCTGACTCCCATCGAGGCGATGCCTCCAGCCGCGTACGGCAAGGTCGCCCGGCGGAGTTCCTCCGTGCGCCGAATGACTTCGAGCGCATTGTTCCCGACCAGCAGGGTGCTGAGGTGCTGCTCGATGAGCGCGGCCGTGACCGCACCGCCCCGGCTCTGTCCGATGCCGAAAACGTCAGGCTGGTCGGTCTCGATCCAGACCCAGACCAGGTCGGCTCCCGGTCCGCGCCACGAACTGCGTCGCTCGGCATAAGGGGCGAACCACGACATCGGGCTCGATACCCGTTGCTCGTCCAACCATGTCATCGTCGAGAAGGGCGCGGTCCGAACGGATACGCGCGTGACCGTTGCTGATTCGGTCATGCGACGTGCCTCCTACTATCCGATATCGCTGTGGCCAACTCGGACGCGCCGTCTCCGGCGAGGGCCACGAACCGCTCCCCCATCAGTCGGTATCCCGCGGCGTCGGGATTCAGCCGATCGTGGAGGTGATGACTATCCGACTCACCCAACAGCCGACGGCCATCCAGATAGTGAAGGCGGTCGTCATCGCCACATCGGCGGCCGAGGACCTCGGTGACCGCGTCCCGTACCGCTCCGAGGGTCAGTCGATTGGCGCCGTCGCTTCGAGGCCGCGCTCTCAGCAGACCCTTCGCATCCGGATCGGCCTCAGTAGGACCGACAGTGTTCTCGTGGATGGGGCACGAGATGGGGCTGATGACAACAACCGGCGTGCGTGGATGCCCTTCTCTGACTGTGTCGAGAAATCCGTGCAGGGCCGGGACGAAGGTACGCCGGCTCATCGCGTCACCGTTGACGATGTTGATGCCGACTTTGATCGTGATGAGCTCAGCCGGCAGGTCGCGGATCGTGCGCGCAGTGAAAGGGTCGAGCATCGCGTTGCCGCCGAAGCCCAGATTGGTCAGGTCGAAATCGAGCCCTCGAGCGGCGATCGCTGGCCAGGTGCCGAGCGGGCCGTCCGCATCACCGCAGTGGCTGATCGAACTGCCGTGATGCACCCAGCGGACACGACCGGACGACTGCGCAGGCACCACCGGAGCGGATGCGCTGAACGCGCGCATCTCGACCCACGCAGTATGAGGCAGCCAAACCTGCACACTTCGCGATCGCGTCGAGTTGCCGCCGAGTGAGAGGGATACTCGGGACGGGCCACCGCGAACCTCCTGCTGCCGGCCGCTGTCCAGCCAGATGACCGTGCCGCCGAGAACGGTGACGGAGTGGACCGCCACACCGGCGACCACGGCGGCGAAGATCGGCGGTCTCGCCGTCAGGTTCAGGCCGGCGGCCAGCGGACGGGTGAGGTGCACGTCGAACTCGATCAGTTCAGCCGCTGTCTCGAACTCGAGCCGAACTCCGGACGCCTGCTGCGACATGTTCGTGATGCCTTGGTCCGGAAACTGACCGTAAGCCCAGGCAGGGAGCCGGCATGCCTGGAACCCACCGGCGGTCGCTCGCGTGACCACAGCTCCACGAACGGAGTTCCGCATCAGATCCAGCGACACTTCCTGAAGAACAGCATCCATTGCAGACCTCCCTGTCAGCTGAAATCGACCAGGACTTTGCCCGGCGGACCGTCACCGCTTGCGAGCGTCGTGAAGAGCTTCGGTGCCCGTACCGGGCTGACAAGCTCGGAGATCAGCTTGCCCAGCAACTGCGGGTTCTCCTCTGCCCAGCGAGCTGTGCTCGAGAACTCGTCAGTCGAATAGCAGAAGGCTCCGATGATCGACCTGTCCGCCGTGGACACCGCGAAGGCATCCAGCTCGAGTCGGGGTGCGGCCATGCCGACCAGAACGCATCGACCGCCGACAGCGGTCGCCGAGACCGCAGTGCGCACGGTGACGCCCGATCCGACGGCGTCGATGACTACGTCGGAGCCGGCCGTGCCGGTCACCGCATGCATCGCGGCTGCAATGTCGTCGGCAGCGGGATCCAGAACTCGAAACCCGAGCTCGGTCAGCAGCGAACGTCGAGCGGGCACCGGCTCACTGACCGTCACGGTAGCCGCTCCGAGCCGGTGTGACGCCAGCGCCGCCGCCTGTCCGATCGGGCCGCCACCGAGGACCAGCACGTGGTCGCCGTCGGAGACCTCACCCCGCCTAGCCGCATGGAACCCAACGGCCAACGGCTCGACCAGAGCGCCGTGCAACTGCTCGCCGTGGAAGGGTACGAGGTTGTCCGCCGGTGCTGCGAAGTAGTCCGCAAAGGCGCTGGAGATTGCCGGATCGACACCGATCACCTTGCGCGTAGCGCAGATGTTGGTCCTCCCCTGCCGGCAGCGTGGACACGACCCGCAGGCGAGCGTGGGATTGAGGACCACCACGTCTCCCACCGACAGGCCGGCCGCTTCGGCACAGAGCGAGGCGATCACGCCGACAGTCTCGTGGCCCATCACCTGACCCGGGATGCGCCGTCCGGTCTCTCCCGTGAAGCCGTGCACATCCGATCCGCAGATCCCCGTGGCGAGCACTCGGACCAAGACCTCCTCCGGTCCCGGTTCCGGCACCGGCCGATCGCTCAGCACCATCCGGTCAAACTCCTCGAGCACCAGCGCCCGCATCCCCGGGCCGGAGGAAATCACCATCTCGGTCAACGTCGCCTCACTTCATCTCTTGTCCAGATTCCTCTGGATGTAAGGTTACATCACTGATCAGCAGAGAGGAGCGCCCGATGACCGGCCAAGAACGGCCAAACGAGCAGCGAGGTCCCATCAGCCGCCGTCTGTTACTCGGCGGAGCAGCTGGATTGACGGTCGCTGTTCTTGCCCCCACACCCGCGTCAGCCGCGGCGCCCGTCCGCACTGCGAGCAGGCGCCGACTTGCTGTTACGTGGTTCGGCGACTTCACCCAGCGTTGGTTCCTCACCTACCCGCATGCGAACGGCTTCCTCGCGGGCGGGGAGTACGTCACGATCGCCCACCTCGAGCCCGCCGAGCAGCTCGTCGAGGTCTGGGCGCACGCGGTCGACGGTACGAACTCGACGCTCCTGTTCAGCGTGTCGGCCGACCCGGCGGCGCCGCAGAGCCGTCACCGCTTCATCTATTGGGACGTCCATCTCGAGAGCGGTATCGCGACCTTTGTCCACCTCGACAAGGTGTACAAGGTTGATGCCGGTGCTGCACTCACCAGAGGTGTGCCTGCAACGTCCGAGCTCATCTATCCGGGCACGGGGACGAACCTCCCCGGGCTTACGAGCATCCACCCGGATGGCGGAAAGGTCGCATTCGCCCACGTCACGGGGCCGGCGGTGCCCGGCGTACCTGGGGAGTACTACAGCAAGATCGTCGAGGTCGACCTCGGTACAAGCGTCGCGACCACGCTCGCCACGACTCCGTTCATCACCGATCACGCCCACTACGTGCTGTACGACCCGGACTGGGTCATCTTCGCGCATCAGGGCGGCAGCACCACCGACGAGGTCTGGGGCCGCCACCCCGTACTCGCCCCGACCGGGACGCAGGTCTTCGACCGCTCAAGGCCCGACGGAACAACCTTGCATGCCGATCGCGGGCGGTCGCTATCTGCACACGGACGTGAGCCGCGACGGCACTCTCGCGGTGTGCGACGCTCGCGACGGCGACGCATACTGGCTCGAGCTCGTTGAGATGTCCGGCGCCAACGCACCCGCCGTGATCGCGACAGGGATCACGCAGGGAGCCGCGCATCCGCGCCACCTGCACCCGGTCTTTTCCCCGACCGGCGACCACGTGTTCTTCATCGACTCCGATCCGGTCGCCGGTGGTATCCGCGTCGGCAAGGTGCAGCTCTGATGTGGCCGGATCCTTAGCTTTCAGTCGAGCAGGCTCGGGCCGATTCGCTTCGTTGTGCTTCGCGTGATCAGTCCCGGGGCCGGGCTGGTGATCGTGTACGACTCGCACGGCTCGCCACGGCGCAGCCGCTCGAACAACTCGACGCCCTGATATCCGAGTTCGAACAGGGGCTGGTCCACCGCGGTGATCGCTGGGCGAACTAGAGCGGCAGCTCGATAGTCGAGATAGGCAACGATCGACAGATCCTCCGGAACGCGCAGGCCCGCATCGGCGATGGCCGCCAGCGCTCCGGTCGCGCTGGTCACGTTGTTGATGATCACTCCGGTCGGCAGGTCACCCGATGCGAGGAAGCGCGTCATAGTGGCGTACGCGGCCCTGGGCTCCTGGCTTCCGTAGTAGATGCATTTCTCGTCGAGAGGCAGTCCAACCTTGTCGAGTTCCTGCCTCACACCCTCGAGGCGGCGTAGCGTTCCCGGGTAGTTGCGCTCGCCGCCGAGGAAGCCGATCCGGTGATGGCCGAGCGACAGCAGGTGCCGCGCGGCCAGGGCAGTGCCGCTCCGCTCGTCGAGCCCGATCCACGGCAGGTCCTTGTTGTCTGACACATCCATCAGAACGACCGGTGCCCGGCGCTTGGCGAGTTGACTCAGCACCTCGCCGCTCAGGGTCGACGAGTGCCTGATCAGTGTGCCGTCGACTTGGCCATGGCCGATGATGCGATCGAGCAATTTGCTGCCGGAAACCAGCTGCACCGCGTCCCCCAGCATGACGATGTAGCCGTGCTTCTCGGCACCGGCGTACACCCCGTCGAGAAGTCCTTCGAAGATCGGGTCGCTGATGTGCGGGATGATGACGGCAAGGACGTTGGTCCGCGCGTACCTGAGGCTTCGGGCCGAGTGATTCGGAACATATCCGTGTTCCTCGATGAGACCGAGGACGCGTTGTCTCGTTGTGTCACTCATCCGCACATAGGGACTGTCGTTGATCACAGCCGACACGAGCGACACCGAGACACCTGCGCGCTCGGCGATTTCCTTCAGTGTCACCATGCGACGTCTCACGGCGCCAGGACGTCGATCGCGGCCCGGCAGCCCTGTCGCAGCAGGGACGCGGCGATCGAGTGGTCCTCCAGCGGTACAGGGTTGGGTTCGGACCACAGGCCCGCCCAGGCGAGGCCGGCAACTGAGCAGTCGTCTGGACACAGACGGAACGCGGGAATCTCGACAGGCTCCTCGGCTGTATGGATGAGCTTCAGTGAGCTCAGCGGGCTCAGCTCTCTCATGAGTGCGCCGAGGTCGTCGGCGCGAAGTGGCCCCGGTCGTTCCGCCGCCGCGGGAACTGTGTAGTCGATCGACACCCGCCATTCGCCTGGTCGGTAGGTAGGCCGCACCTCGGCAGACAACCGCATATCCGCGCGAACGCCGAAGTCGTGTGAGATCGCAGGGCGGTCTCCAGCGAACCGCCAGTCCGACCATGGCGCGCCATCGGCATGGAACACGAAGCGCTGCGACCCCCGGTGTTCCGCGAGGTTCACCCGCTGCATCAGTTGACCGGCGATGCGCGCTCGTCGCGATGTGTCGACGACGTGAGTGGCTCGGATGGTCAGATAACCGTTTCTGCTGGCAACCTGAATCCCTTCGATGCGGCCGTCATGGTGGAGGGCGCGAACCGGCCAGACGTGGAAGAGGACGTCGACGCCCGCCTCGGCGAGCAGGTTGTCGAAGACCAGCGCCGCGTACATCGGATCGAAGACCCCGTCGAACCACGCCGAGCCTCGGTACAGACCATCCAGGATCAGGCGGGCCGCGCGTGAGTCAACGGCGAGAGCGACCAGGTCCACGAACATCGCTCGGGCCCGGACAACCTCACGGCCCAATGTCCCGGTGGGATCCACCACGAGAACACGCGAGCCTTCGCCGGCGGCGTGCAGGGCGGCCGCGATGCCGGCGAGACCACCGCCTGCCACTACGACCTCGTACCCGGCCACGTTGAGATACAGGTCCGTCACGCCGCGAGGCCCTTCGTTGCCTGCAACCGATCGCGAAGGATACGACCGTACCGGCGAACGTAAGCGCGTTCGTCCTGCTCGTACCGCGCGCGAATCGGTGAGCCGTCGATTCCGATCAGGTCGAGAAGGTACGAGGCGGTGAGTTCGACGCCCCATCTCATCGAACTGCCCGCGGTGTGGGTGGGTCCGGCCTCGCCCGACCCCTGCACGGTGAAGTCTTCTCCGGTCTGCGGATCCCGGATCATGGTTGCGATCGCTCCGTCGATGTCGTTGTGCTGTCTTTCGGTCAGCTCGTCGGCAACCGCGATGAGGTAGTGGAGCAGGTACAAGACTGCTGGACTGCTCCGCTCGCTCGCGAGCCGCCTGATGGCAGGGTCTGCCACGGCAGCTTCGCCAAGCATTCGCAGTACGATCAGAGCGGCGATCCACCGCGGCTCTGCCATCCCGAGCTCGGGTCCCGGCCTATCTTCATCCCCGCGTACGACGATCTCGACGAGGTGCGGGACGGCCGAACGGTCGCCCAGTAGACCGAGGCACAGCGCCGCGGCGCTTCGGGATGTCGTTTCTGGATCGTTGAGAAATCCGCGCAGCCTGCCGATGCCTGCATCGCCGTACTGCAACAACCACCAGCTGGCGATCGACTCGTCGGGTGTGCCGAGCAGATCCACGAGTACGCCGACCTCGGGCGGCGCCGTCGCCGACCGCAAAGAGCCCGCGAAGGTCCACGGGCGAGCGATATGTTCCAGCTCGTCGCGATCCAGCACACCGCGATCGACAAGCCGTTCCTGCAGCTTGCTGACATCGAGCCGGCGAGGTGGGACCCCCTCGGCGACCGCGTGCGCGGCGGCGACGCCGGCCACCTCACCGAGCTTGTGCATGTCGCGTTGCATCCTGAAGGCGGCCCCGCTGTCCTGGTCCTGAGAGAGTGCGCGGCAACCGACCAGCAGACCCTCGATTCCCCGCGGCAGCAGACATCGGTACGGGATGCCGCAGCCGAACCGGAGCATGCGCAGCCCGAGAATCGCGATCCAGATCTGCGTTGTGTCGCTCTCGTTGGCGAGGTCCCGGGCATGCGTGTCGTGGTGCGAGACGCAGCGCATGACGACGTCAGGGAAGTGGCGGTCGGCCACCAGGTCCGCTTGCGTGAGCACGTAGTCGCCGACGATCCGACGGCCCTCCCGGATGCCGATGCGCGGTCCAAGGGTCAGGTAATGCGTGTCGGTCGGGTTGCGCCCGCGCCAGGCGGTCCGGCGACCGAGACGGTACGCCCGCGAGATATCGCCCGGGTCCGTCGGGTCGACCCACCCGGAATCGAAGTTCGAGAAACTCAGGTAGCCCTTGTCGTCCACGAATCGTGGGACGAGCGAGAACGTGTTCGTCGCACCGTCCCAGGCGCGGCCGAGTTCGAACTGGGCCCCGGCCAGCGCTGCGACGTCACCGTCCCCCGTGCAGTCGACAGTCACCGAGGAGTCGATTCGAACGGTCTCTTCGTCGGTCTCGACGACGACGGCAATCACGCGCCCCGAGTCGAGCACCACATCGGCCACGACGGCCGAGGTCAGGATCGTGACCGAATGCCGCTCAAGGAGCGCGGAAACCACCTCGAGTTTCGACGCCGGATGATATCCGTGGGCCCGGTTGAGTATGCCGGGCACCGCGCGGGCCGCCCGGTCTATCTCCATTTGGAGCCCAGCCGGCGAGCCGAAATAGTAGAAATGCACGCCGGCCCGGATACCGACGCCTCCGATCGAGTCGTCGAGCTCGACGAGGACGACCTTTGCGCCTTCCTGAGCGGCCGCGATCGCCGCCGTCATACCCGAGGTGCCGCCGCCCACGACCGTGACATCTGTTCGCATCGTTCGCACGCTGATCTCCACTCCGGGGGTCTTCTGCCGACTCCGAGTCCTCACTCTAGGTACCGCGACACCCTTGATGCAACCTTACATCTTTGCTACCTTCGCCACGAGCGGAGGCGGAAGCGGCCTCCATCGAGACCATGGGCGGTGCGGTGAATGACTGTCGTGACGAATCGCCGCGAGCGGGCATCGGCCGGGCGGGAACGGGCAGATCCGGGCGGGCGATCGCTGAACCGGATGAGCTTTCGCTCGCGGTGGCGCAGGGACCGGATCCTGCTCCTGCTCGGCCTTCCAGGCGTCGGCGCCGTGCTTCTCTTCCACTACGTTCCGCTGCTGGGAAATATCATCGCTTTTCAGGATTACCAGCCATTCCTCGGAATCACCCGGAGCCCCTGGGTGGGAGTGAGTAATTTCACGATCGTGACCAGTGGCGATCCGGCATTCGTGAATGCGCTGGCGAACACGCTCATCATCACCCTGATCCAGGTGGTCTTCGTGTTTCCGGTGCCGATCGTCCTGGCGGTGGCGCTCAACTCGATGCTCGGCGAGCGGGTGAAACGCGTCGCACAGTCGATCCTCTACCTGCCGCACTTCCTGTCCTGGGTGATCGTCGTCGCGTTGTTCCAGCAGATGCTAGGGAGCACGGGCATGCTCAACACCCATCTGAGGTCGATCGGCGTCGGCACGTTCTCCATCATCGGCGTCCCCGAGCTGTTCAAGGTCCTGATCACGTCCCAGGTGATCTGGAAGGACACGGGATGGGGAACGATCATCTTCTTGGCGGCGCTCTCCCGGGTTGATCCGCTCCTCTACGAGGCGGCCGCGATCGACGGCGCGTCTGCCGTACGCCGGATGTGGCATGTCACGCTGCCTGCCATTCGCGGCGTCATCGTTCTGCTGCTGATCCTGCGGCTCGGCGACGCACTGACGGTGGGCTTCGAACAGATCATCCTTCAGCAGGCTTCCGTCGGCGTTCCTGCGAGCGACGTACTCGACACATACGTGTACAACAACGGGATCCTCGGCGGGAACTGGGGTCAGGCTGCTGCCGTCGGCCTGGTCAAGGGCCTGGTCGGTGTCGCCCTGGTGCTGGGCGCCAACCGGCTCGCCCACGTCTTCGGTGAAAGAGGCGTGTACTCCAAATGACGAACGTCATGCCCGTCTGGATGGGCAGACCGAATCCGTTAGCCGTCGCCGCCCGCGCGATCATCCTGGTCGTGGCCTGCGCTGCTGTCGTCGTGCCCTTCGTCGCCATCATCTCGACGAGCATCTCGACGCAGGAGGGCATCACCGACTCCGGCGGCTTCGTGCTGATTCCGTCGCACGTCTCCCTCGCCGCGTACCAGGCAGTGCTGGCCGGCGGTGTGGTCACCAAGGCGATGGCGGTGAGTATCGGTATCACCGTGGTCGGGACATCGCTCAGCCTGGCCGCCACCGTCGGACTGGCTTATTCGCTGAGCAGGCCGGGAAGCCTCGGGCACAAGCCGATGCTGCTCCTGACCCTGTTCACGTTGCTGTTCAACCCGGGCATGATCCCGATGTACCTGCTCGTCAAGCAGCTGGGGCTGCTCGACTCCTACGCGTCGCTGATCCTGCCGGTCCTGATCAACGCGTTCAACGTGATCGTGATGCGCTCGTTCTTCCTCGAGATTCCCCAGGAACTGGTCGAGAGCGCACGAATCGACGGCGCCGGGGAACTGCGGATCCTCGGGAATATTATGCTGCCGCTCGCGCGGGCCGTGATCGCGGTCATCGGCCTGTTCTACGCGGTCAGCTACTGGAACTCGTTCTTCTCCGCGTTGCTGTACATGAACTCGACCGACAAGTGGCCCATGCAGCTTGTCCTGCGAACGTTCATCGTGAACGAGACACCGATCGGCACCGACGTAGCGGCGACCGGCGCCGACGTGATGCCGCCTCAGCTGTCGATCCAGATGGCGATCCTGGTGCTCTCGATGTTCCCGATCCTCCTGCTCTATCCCTTCCTACAAAAGCACTTCGCCAAGGGGCTCATGATCGGCGCAGTCAAGGGTTGATGCGGTGCGACCGCCCCGTATCCGATGAAAGGACACTCATGACAACCACATTCGATCGCCGCCGGTTCCTGCGACTCGCGGGGGCGGCAGGGCTCGCCGGCGCCGGCTCGACCGCCCTCGGCAGCTGTTCGTCGAACTCGTCCGGGGCAGGGTCGGGCGGAAGCGTGTCGTCGGTCGCACTTCCGACGTACGCCGACAATCGAGTCGTCCCACCCAACCTGGCCGGTGACACTCGCCAGGGCGCCCTGTCGGGATACTTCCAGTACCCGGCGAAGCCCACAGTGCTCTACCCCGAGCCCGTGCTGCAGGCGGAGAAGGTGTCGGTGCTGACTTACAGCTTCGATCCGGTCGCTCCCCGGCTGAGCGAGAACGCTATCTGGCAACAGATCAATGCGCGCATCGGCGCCCAGGTCGACATTACCTACACACCGTTCGCCGACTATCCGAACCGCTTCGCGACGACGATCGCCGGCGGATCCATCCCGGACATCGTCACGGTGCGAGCACCACAGCAACAGATGCCGGCAATGCTCCGTGCGACCTTCAGCGATCTGACCGGGCATCTCGCCGGAGACGCGGTGAAAAAGTATCCGAACCTCGCCGGACTACCGACCCCCGCCTGGCAGGAGACGGTCTTCGGCAACGCGATCTGGGGCGTTCCCGTTCCCCGCTCACTGGTCGGCAACGTGCTCTATGTCAGAGGCGATCTGATCGAGAAGGCCGGCGGCACCACGACGCCGGCCAACTACGCCGAGTTCGTGGAGACCGCGGAGCTGCTAACCGACGAGCGTCACGCGCGGTGGGCCTCCGGTGACGTCATCGGGTTCTTCGCGTTCATCCTCGGAATGAACCGGGTTCCCGGCACCTGGATCGTCGAGGGCGAGACGTTCAAGAGCGCCTACGAGATGCCGGAGTACGAGCAGGCGCTGACGGACATGCGGGACCTGGTGAAGAGAGGGATCTTCCATCCCGACGCCGCCGCCTCGGCCAACACCCAGCGGAACGAGTGGTTCCTCCGCGGCACCAGCTCGATGGTGCTGGCCAGCTACGGCGGCTGGAGCAAGTTCGCCACCTGGGGGGCCGAGGTCGACGGTTTCGAACTCGCCGGGATGATCCCGCCGGGCCGCGACGGGGGCAAGGGCAGCCACCAGCGGAGCAAGCCGGTCGACGCGTTCGCCGCCATCGCCAAGCAGAAGGACGACAGCCGGGTCGAGCGGCTGTTGCACCTGCTCGACTGGCTGTGCGCCCCCTTCGGATCCCGCGAATACCTCGAACGCACGTACGGCGTCGCAGGACAGACCTACGCCCTCAAGGGAACCGACCCCATCCTCAACAACCAGGGATCGAACCAGGCACTCGTCCCGTTCGAATACCTCGCCAGCTCCCCCGTCGCGCTCTACCAACCCGGTGAGCCGGCCTCGGTGAAGGCGCGCTTCGACTACCAGACCGCCGCACTCAAGCTGATCACGCCGGATCCCACCTCGGGGCTGTACTCGGCGACCGACTCGTCGAAGGGCGCCACCCTGGCAAAGCCACTGTCGGACCTCTCGACCGAGATCTTCTTCGGCCGGCAGCCGGTCTCAGCCTGGAAGAACGCAGTCCGGACCTGGAAGAGCGGCGGAGGCGACGTAATCGCAGCGGAGTACACCGACGCGCAAGGCCAACGGTGAGATGTCAGCTCCGGCGGATCGGACTCGAGACATCGCTGAAGCCGATCCGGAGCTGGGACCAGACGGATCTCGAGGAGACCTCGTATGGTGTTCGCCCAGCGGCGCCGATCGTCGAGGCCACCGAGTCGCCGACCGCAGCGAGATCCTCGAGTGGGACCTGCATCTCGGCTTTGCCTACGGCGATTGCGCCTTCCCGAGATGGCCCAGATGGTTTCAGTTGAGCCTCTCTACCGAAGCGGCGAGGGTGTCGAGCACTCAAATCGTCGAGGCACAGATCACCCGAACCGCCCCGAGTTCGGTTGACTCGCGGGGTTTGGTGGTTCGGGCCGCGAGTGCGACCGACGCAGGCGACTAGCGGCGGCCGGGACCACGTCGTGGCCCTCGGCGACGCCCCGCAGCCATTCCCCGCGGCCGAGGAGCACGGTTGCCGGAAGGTAGGGCGATCAAAGCCATCGGGAAGACGAAGGTGAGCGAGAGGAATCCCCGTCCGCAGCGGGCCCCGAACCAGAACCAACACCGGCCACACGCACTAGGTAAAGCCACTGCCACCGCGCTCGACGGGGCCGGCCGCACCGCTCGCCAGATCGCCTACCAAACTCGGCATAGCCAAGGTCTCCCCGCCGATTCTGGACGGGGCCGCGCAGCTCGTCACCGTGGCTGAGTCGTGGGCTCCGACATCACCAATGTGGTGCGCGAGTGCGTGGCCACCGGCCGGTTCGGGGCGGCCGCGCACGGTCTACCTGGCGGCCGACCACTGCGTGGCGGCGTCGGAGTACATCAAGGACTCGTCGTTACCTCAACGGCGACCCTCGACGCCATGCACGGCACGGCTTTCGCACAGCGGTGCCGTGAGCGGATCGCCATCTCCTACCCGGCGGTCGACGGCCGCAGGGACGCCGACCATCGATCGTAGCTGTTGTACTCCCCTGCCCCCGCCGCACCCTCATGGTGCAGCAGATCGTTCACCAAGTCAGACGGCATCTCTTCGTCAGGCACCACTCCAGACTCTCAGTCTCCCTCGAGACCAGGAAGGCGACAGGTCAATTCCGCGGCACAGCACCTACGGGCACGAGGCCAGTAGCACCTCGCTGTGCGATCGGGAACTGCGCGTTCCATCAATCCTGGTGGAACTGGGACAGAGGTTCTCCGGGGAGGTCGCGATGGCCGTGCCACCGAACCGGCAACGCCCGGGTCTGATGGCGGAGTCTGGCGCCTGATGCCGACACAGCCACCACCGGCCGGCCGGCAACGCGCGGGCGTTGTGGAGGTCCGCGGGGACCGATTCGTACGCCACCGCAACGACCTCACCACAGCCGACGTCGAGACCTGGCCACCGGCCGGGTAGTTGCCTGGACCAGCTCGGGACAGATCATCGATCGATACCGAAAGGCTCGGCGGTCGGGACGGCTCCGTTGAGTCCACCCGTCGACAGCAGTCGACCGGGACCGGCCGCGGTGGCGGCGGCCGGTCCGGGGTCTGTCGTCTGGGATCGGTCTGGTGGCGAGCGCCTGGTCCGGGTGAGTACGGAAGAACCGCGTCACGTTCGCGACGGCGTTGCCCGTCTGTGCGGGCCCCTCATGTCCAGCTCCTCACCGCTCAGTGTTGCGGGTAGGCCGCGTCGACCTCCACCTCGACGAGCCACCCGGAGACGGGCAGGTTCTCGATTTCCAGTGCGAAGCGAGACGGCCGCGACTTGTTGATCACGAACGGCTTGGCGGGTGGCGCCGTACCGAGCGGAACCGGGACATAGGCACCGGTAGTGAGATCGGTGTTCGCGAAGTACTGCCGGTACGCGCGATTCCAGCCTGCGAAGTCGGCCGTCGCCGCACCGGCGGGATTCTGCAGGAAGACCCGCATCGTGTGGACGTCGGAGTAGGACAGTCCAACAGCCGCGAGGTTCTCCCCGATACGCCGGAGCACGTTGATGCCTTGGGCCTCGGTGATCGTCACCCCGGAGGGCAACGCAGCGCCGGGGAAGATCGCGGTGTCTACGTACGACGCCTCGGAGCCGGCCGGGGCGCCGGTGTTGAGAGCCGAAGGCCCGATCCCGCTCGTCTTGTAGACCGGCGTGTTCGCCCCGATCCCGACGCCGGTCGCGATCATCGGGTTCGACTGGCCGGCAGGCAACGCCGGCACGACGGTCCCCGGCTTCGGCGGCCTGGGCTTGTCCCACCAGCCGGCCGCAGTACCGGCACCCGCCGTGAACGACACCACCAACGCCACCGCCCCAGCGAGCAGACGTGTTCTCATCGGCTCGCCACCACCCGGTCGTGCAGCGCAGAAACCGTCGCCCTCGCCGAAGTGATCGCGCCGTGCTGCCAGGCGATGACGTGGGACAAATGGTCCCCGGCGAAGTAGATGTTGCCGGTGGCATCGAGCAGCCGGGCGTAGATCCCGTCGGTCTGGGACGGCCAGCTGACCCAGGACGCCTCGGAGTACTTGGTGCCCAGCCAGTTCACCGAGAACGCCGCCTTCACGTCCTTGGTGTACACGTCACCGTGCATCTCGGCGCCTTGCATCAGCGCGCGTTCCAGTCGCGCCGCCGGCGTCAGAGTGCCGTACGCGTTCGCGTTCGCACCGGTGTTGTAGTAGCCGATCACGGTCCCGCGCTCGCCGTGGAAGTTGTACGACGGGTACCAGGTGTTGACCGTGTCGAGGCTGCTGTTGGTGATGCCGCCGTAGATCTTGTGGTCTTCCTCCCACCAGCGGCGGCCGTACTCGATGCCGATCTTGCCGGCGTTCGTCGGTCGGGCGTACTTGAGTGCCTCGATGATCGGCGCCGGCAGGTTGGACGGCACCTTCGCGGCCAGGTGCGGCGGCAGGGTGCAGATGGCGTAGTCCGCGGTGAGCATCCGGGTCCGCGTCCCGTTCGTGTACGTGACCTCGACGCCGGAACCGGTGTTCTTCAGCCCGGTCACCTCCGCGCCGTACCGGATCTTGTCCTTGCCGATCGCGCGCTCGAACGCGTACGGGATCCGATCCATGCCGCCGACCGGCTGGAACATCATCATCGCCTGGTCCCAGCCGAACTCGAACGAGAAGTAGTTCCCGACGCCGCTGGCGAACACGTCGCTCAGCGCGTACGGCGCGGCCGTCGTACCGCCCTCCAACCCGGCACCCGGCTCGACCGTGTAGCCGCGGCGGCCGTCGGTCCCGGTGTAGGCGAAACCCGCCGCCTTGTTCCCGATCGAGCCGAAGCTGCCGAGGAAGCCGATCAGCGCTTCCTTGTCGGCCGCCGTCAGCCGGCCGTCGAGCGCACCCTGGTCGGCGGCCGTAGCGAGCAACTCGGCGACGTAGCCGTACACGTCCGCCTTGGCGGTGCGATGCCGGATCGCCTTGTTCGAGAGGGCAGTTGAGCCCTCGCGGTACAGGTACGCATCGGCGTTCTGGTTGACGAACGGCTCGATCGCGACGCCCAGCTCGCGGCAGTACTCGAGCGTCACGTGGTGCTGCGGCAGCCGCGCCGGCCCCGCATTCATGTACTGGCCGGGCGAGAACGTCGCACGCTGGGTATTGCCGGCCAGATCGGTCTCGACCGTTCCACCACGGACGGTCCAGTTGCGGCCGCCCGGACGATTACGGGCCTCCAGCAACGTGACCTTGTAACCGGCCTTCAGGAGCTCGTACGCCGAGGTCAGCCCGGCGATCCCGGCGCCGAGGATGACGACGTGCTTGGCACCGCGGCCGGTCAGGTCAGACTGTGACGGAGCGGCGTACGCGGGAGTCTCGGCGACACCCGTCAGGCCGAGCGCCGACATCGTGGAGTACAGGACCCCGGCCCCACCGGTGATCCCGACCTGCTGCAAGAACTGACGTCTGGTCTGCGCCATGCCTTCTCCTCACTGGGCAACTCACTGGGCATTTGAGATTGCTGACCAGAAAGCTAAGGAGACGGTGTTGTCGTGGCGTGTCAGGAGCGTAACGAGTTAACGCTCGTACCGACAGGTATGTTTCGGCTTAACGAACATGTCAGAGCAGCGCGCTCGACTGTCAGGCCAATCCGGTGGTTCGGCGGTCCAGGTCAGCCGCGCGGACCTGGTCAGCCGCGGCCGCCAACGCCGAGACCTGGCCGGCCAACGACGGGTACGTCGCTCTGAGCACGGAGCCGGCCTCGAGCAGCGGCGCAACGAGTTCGGCAGCGTCATTGTTGCCCAGGGCATCAGTCACTCTGGAGACAAGTGAAGAGCGTTCAATAGCGCCGTCCCTACCACCTGTGGCCTCGCCGTCGGGCAGCGCCGCGATCTGACCGGCCAGGCTGCGTAGCTCAGCGGCGTTGTCTCTTGCCCATCCTGCTACCGCGCGGTCGCCCGATCGCTGGTCGCGTGTGGCGCGCATCCGCTGATCACGCGTTGTGGTCCGGGCTCCGGAAAAGTCGCGTTGCATCCGCAGATAGCGTGATTCGGCGGCCTGCCGGCTGGACACTCCGAGGGCGGGAGCCAGGTCGGTCCAGGTCACACCCCGGTCGCGCGCAGCCGCGATCAAAGCTGGTTCCCACCGCGCAAGACAAGCCCGCAACCGGCGGACCTCGGTCAAGGCGACCAGAAGCCGATCGGCTCCGATCGCCACCTCGTCAACGGTCCCCTCGTGCCCGCCCGGAGACAATGCCGGGCCCGCCGCCTCGAGACGAGCGACGGCGCTCTCCAGCAGCATCAAGAGATCCCTCGCTGATGACGCGTCGGGCTGCGGCGGCACAGTCGTTGGCTGTTCTTCTCGGCGTTGCGGCACCAGTCCTCCAGGCCCGCGAGATTGTCAACGGAATCTTGGCAACACCTCTTGTCATCGTTTCGATGACATGCTATATCGGAAGTGGTGCTGAGCACCACACAGAACGCGAAACAGGTTCATCTGCAAGGACCCACAGGAGGTGCAGACCAAGATGTTGATCCGAACCGATCCGTTCCGTGAGCTGGACCGTCTGACCCAGCAATTCTTCGGGGGCACCAATAGTCGGGGCACCTGGTCGCGGCCGAATCCGATGCCGATGGACGCCTACCGCGACGGTGATCAGTACGTGGTCGCGTTCGACCTGCCAGGCATCGCGGCGGACGCGATCGACCTGGACGTCGAGCGCAACGTCCTGACAGTGAAGGCCGAACGGCGTCCACCGGAGGTCGGCGAAGACGTCGAGATGCAGGTGTCAGAGCGGCCGCTCGGCGTATTCTCCCGACAGGTGCTCCTCGGCGACACCCTGGACCCGGACCGGATCGAGGCTTCGTACGACGGCGGCGTGCTGACGCTCCGCATCCCGATCGCCGAACAGGCCAAGCCGCGCAAGATCGCCATCACGAACGCCGACGCAGAACACAAGCAGATCGACGCCTGACAGGCCGTCGTACTGGCGTGCTGGTACCTGCGGATCCGCCGGGATCCGCGAGCAGCACAGTGCGATCGGCGAGGCGCGCGATGAGTTGGTGAGTGCCGATGACCGAGACAACGATGACTCCAGGCGCAGTCGATCAGCTCGACACGTTCTGGGACGTCGTCTGTGACGACCCCGAGATGCTGCGTGCCGAGTTCGACGACCTGATCGCTACGTCCTGGGACGACTCACCGCCCTCACCGCCGACCCGGCCGCGACGACCGGAGCCCAAACCTGGGCCGTCGCGGCCACCGGCGCCGGCACCCAGTCGGTCCCTCACTCGCCGCCCGCTGCGAGACGCCGAGGCCAGGCAGCGTGGCCCTCCGAGGTGACCCGACTCAGTCGGCTATACGCGGACTCTGACGTGAAGGGGGTGATGCACCCAGACACGACCCACGCGAATGAACGAACGAGGGGCCGGCGATGTGGTCGCTTGCGACCCGCATCCAGCAGACCGCCACATCGCCCCGTCCCACTGACCCCTCCAGCATTCTCGGCTCGGCTGAAACCAACCGATTCACCTACCGGTTCCCGATCTGACCGCGACGCTCTCCGGGACGAGTCATGAAATCGCCGGGGCAAAGCGATCTCTACAAGGTTCTCGGAGTAGCCGCGGACGCCGATGCGCACCAGCTCGACCAAGCATTCCGAGCACTGGCCCGTCGCCACCATCCCGACGCGCAGCACCAGGAAATCGACCAGACAGGTGAGAACACCAGCGAGCCGCCGCTGCGCGATAATCAACATTTCCAGGAGATTCTGGCCGCCTACGCCGTACTCCGCGACCCCGTGGCTCGCACGGCCTACGACACGCGAAGGGCCACATGGCCCGCGTAACACGCTCTGCGCAGACCGAATCGGCCGCCGCGGCGACGGACCGGTCATCGACAGCATCGCGCAGTCCTGAGCCGCCCCTTCGGGTCGGCCCCATTCACTGGACACCAGCCACCCCTCGACGGGAGTCGCCATGAACTTCCATGCGGACGCGGCTGCCGATCTCCTGGCAACTGCCGCACTGCCAACCCTCGACGGCCATCCCAACACCGCATCGATCGAGATGGCAGGTGTACACGCGACGCTCGCCCTGGCCGAAGCCATCAACAATGCGTCCCAGACGCTTGCCATCGCCGTAGCGAGACTCGAGACCCACCGAGCCAACGAACACACGTCCGCGCACTCAGGGGCCTGATCACGCGAATCACGATCCCGACAGGTCGACGGTCTCGTTCTCGGCCGGGAACTCGTCGGGATCGCGGGCGATCGCCGCACGGGCCGCACCGAGCAGCCTGACGACCTTGCTGCTCGGGCCGGACCAGTACTCCGCGGTATCGGCGTGCACCTTGAGCAGAACCATGCCGGGCGACTTCGGCCCGTCGGGGAACCAGGCCTTCAAGGGCGTCGACCACAGTTCCTCGGCCTTCGCCGGGTCGATCACGATCTCGACGGTGCCCGCTATCGAGGTCCACTCGCTCTGCTTCGGGTTCGAGAAGGACACGTTGACCTGTGGATTCGCCCCGATCTCGCCGACCTTGTCCGATTCGGCGTACGCGAAGAACCAGAGGTCACCGTCGAACTCAACCTCCTGGACGGCCATCGGGCGCGCCACGTGCTGACCGTCCGGCGTCATCGTCGTCAACATACAGATCCTCGCCCGGTCAACGAGCTCCGCGACAGTCGTGGCCGAGTCCTTGCCTTCAGTCATGCGCCTTCGTCACCTTCCGTTTGTCGGTTTGCCGGCCAGATACCCGCCGCGGCCAGAAATTCACAGACGCCAGGATCGGCAGCCGTCACCTCTAACCGGCAACTAGCCGCCCAGCAACGTCGCTGAGCCACATCCACCAGGTGGTGCAGTACGTCGTGATCGGCCGCAGCGACAGTCGCCTCGACAGCCAGCACCACACCAGCAGTCGCCCTGTCGCAAGCGTCCAACAGCAACTCTTGCGCCATCGCCGAAGCCGCCTCGGAAAACGATCCGTCGATCACGACGCGCATCAGCCCGGCGCCGCTCTCCAACCTGACCTCCGTGGCCGGCGCGGTAGTTCGCTCCTGGGCGGAACCCCCAACCATCGTCATCTTCCAGACCTCCGTCAGACAGCAGCACACCGCTCGCTCACTGTCCGACGAGTCGAGCCAACCGGTACCCATCCGACGCCGCCGGACAAACGCCCGCGATTGCGCGTGCGTCAGCCGGATACGTCAGAGGCCGATGAGGAAGAGGGCGCCGGCGGCGAGTAGGCCGAGTTCGACGAGTAGGACGAAGAGGCGGTCGCTGATGCGGCCGACGATCTTCTTGCCGGTCCAGGCGCCGAGCAGGGTGGCGGGGGTGAGCGCAACGCCGTACAGCAGGACCTGGCGGGTGAGCAGATCGCCGGCGCCGTACGTCGCGATCTTGGTGAGGTGCATGGTCAGCGCGCTGACGGCTTCGGTGCCGACGTAGGCAGCTCGGGTGAGGCCGTAGGCCAGGAAGAACGGCGCGGTCAGCGGGCCGACGGATCCGAGCAGTGCTGAGCCGAGGCCAGACGCTGCGCCGACCGCGGCGAATACGGGATCAGTGGGTTTGCGCGGATGCGGCTTGAGATGTCGCCAAAGCACCACGCCGATCATGAACACACCGAGCAGTCGCTTCAAGGGGGTGAGTGGTGCGTGCGCGAGCAGAAATCCGCCGGCGACGGCGCAAGGCACCGCGCCGAGGGAGAACCAGCCGATCAGCGGCCAGCGGAGGTCGTGTCGATTCAGCCAGGCCCGGGAACCGTTGCTGGACAGTTGGGTCAGCGTCAGCATCGGCACCGCTACCCGCAGGCCGAACAGCGCTGTGAATACCGGCAGCAGCAGGACTCCACCGCCGAATCCGGCGACAGCTGACAACACGGCGAGACCGAACGCGGCCACAGAGGCGACCAGCAACGCGGGCAGGAAATCTGTCAGCATGTCTCAGGTATCCGCCGGACGCCCAGCGCCACAATCAACGCCATCCACAACAACAGGACGCCTCCTGCCGCGCCTGGCACCACCGACCACCACGTTGTCACTCGGCCCATTGTGTCCGCATGCATTCACAGCGTCGACACCGTCTGTCCGACCGTGCCACCTCGCGTCGAATACGAGCTCACCGACCCGACCCTTCTTGTCAGCAGACGGGCTGTGCCGAGCTATTCGAGCATCTCCTCGACGTCCACCGCCGCAAGCAGCGCCGGAGCAAGTCGAGTCGCGGCGCCCTTGCTGTAGTGATTGAGGGACGCGTGCGGGTTCCCCTCGTCGTCGACGACGTCCCATTCCTCCCAGATGGTCGTCGCACCGCGATCCAGCATCGCCAGCCAGGAGGGCGGCGTGCGCTGGAGGAGTACGTCGTAGGCGACACAGCCGCACCAGCTCCCACAGCGCGCCAGAGGCGCCGTGGTCGGCGGCTGCGCGGGCGAGCGTTCGGCGCCAGTTGGGTCGCCGTTCTGTTCGTGCAGCCGCGCCAGATCCTCGAGGGCGCCGTGGTCGACGGCCGGACGGTAGAGGTGAGCGGCGCGTTCAAACCGTCCACGGATTTCAGCTGCTGCTGCGAGTTCGATGAGGACGGCAGGGCCTGCGTTTGTGGAGGCGGCGTTCCAGAAGGTGCTTGGCGGGCAGTAGCGGGTTCGTTCGTAGCGACCGTGTTCTTCGACGTAGTCGGATAACCGCAGACCGGCGGGCTGCTCAGCCTCACCCGGTAGGGATCTATGGGCGGAGAAGACCCCTGTGGCACCGTTACAGCCCTCGGTCCGGTAGGCGATCGCGGCGTCGAACCACCGGTCACCGGTGGTCTTGTCCCAGACGTCGCGTGCAAGGCAGCCGGGTGCCCGCGGAGAACGGGATTGGTGGTTAGCCGTGTCTTCGGCTCTGCTTGTCGGTGGGGTTCAGTTCACCTCACCGCGACAAGTGAAGTGACGAGCCGGCGACGGCGAAGGGATCGCGGCCGCAGGTCAGGACTACTCGCCCACGAGAACGATTGCTCGCGTCTCGGGAACTCCCAGCATCAACAGGCTCGTGATCGTCGCCGCTCGGGCGCCGTTCGACAGGTCGCTGTCGCTGTCCGCGATGGCGAACACGACGCCATAGGCAATTTGACTCAGAATGCCTGCCGGCAGGTGCTGTGCGAATACGTCACTATCCTGGCCCCGTTCCACGAGATCGGCGAGGAGTTCGTCGAGTGGTCCGAGCAGGCTGTGGATCGCCTCGCCGTACTCGCCACGGCGCAGCGCCAACAGCACTCGGTACCGGTTTGCCACCGGCCAGACACGGGCGATGAACTCGACCCAAGTCGCGTCCGCTTCTGCGTCGGTGGCGTTGACTTCGGTGAGCACTGATCTCATCTCGGCGACGGCCCGTTCCGTGAGGGTGCGAATCAGGTCGAGGCGCGACGGGAAGTGGCCGTAGACCGTGCGCCGGACGACGCCGGCCGCCGAGGCGATGTCACCCATTCCGGCGTCGGGGTTCTCTCCCAATACATCGAGGGCGACATCGAGGATGCGATCGCGCGTCTCGTTCATCGAGCGCACACGGGAGGACTCGGTGGCCACGGCATCATCATTGCACATCTGTGTGCAACGAAGTAGATTGCACACTAGTGTGCAATGGAGATTTGCGCTGTGCTTCAACGTTCAGGAGAAGGCAATGACCGCACCGACGACGCCGGCCTCGACTCTCGTCCGCCCGTTCACCGTCTCGATCTCGGATGCGGAGATCGACGACTTGAGGCAGCGACTGGCCAGAACTCGATGGCCGGATCCGGAAACGGTGGGCGACTGGTCGCAAGGGGTTCGGGTGGAGAACGCCAGATCTCTGGTCGGCTACTGGGAGCACGGCTACGACTGGCGCCGCTTCGAGTCCGAGCTCAATCGCTTCCCCCAGTTCCTGACTGAGATCGATGGGTTGGACATCCACTTCATCCACGTCAGGTCAAAGAATCCCGACGCGATGCCGCTGATACTCACGCACGGATGGCCGGGCTCGATCGTCGAGTTCCTCAAGCTGATCGGTCCGCTGACCGATCCGGTTTCGTACGGCGGAAACGCCGCCGATTCATTCGATGTCGTCGTACCGTCGCTCCCCGGCTTCGGGTTCTCCCAGAAGCCCACGGAGACCGGGTGGGCCGTGTCGCGCATCGCCGGCGCGTGGGTGGAGCTGATGAAGCGTCTCGGCTACACGAGATGGGCCGCGCAGGGCGGCGACTGGGGCGCCGTCGTCACTACGGCCCTCGGGGCCATGCAGCCTGAGGGGCTTCTCGGAATTCATCTGAACACGCAGTACGCCTTTCCCGCACAGATCCCCGACACGTTGTCGCCCGAACAGCGCTATGCCGTGGAAACCCTCGCCCTCTACACCGGCAACCTTGGTGGGTCGAACCACCTGCACGGCGCGAAGCCAGAGACTGTCGGTTACGCCTTGGCAGACTCTCCCGCCGGTCAGGCAGCCTGGATCTACGAGAAGTTCCAGTCCAAGACCGACAATCACGGGCTCGCCGAGGACGCTCTCAGTACGGACGACATGCTCGACGCGATATCCCTCTATTGGTTCACCAACAGCGCAGCGTCGTCCGCCCGCATCTACTGGGAAAACAAGTCGGGCACCTTTGCTGGCCCGAAGCTGACGCTTCCGGTCGCGGTGACCGTCTTCCCGAAGGACATCCCCCGCCTGCCACGAAGCTGGATCGAAGACACCTACAGCAATCTGATCCACTACAGCGAGGCCGACAAAGGTGGGCACTTCGCGGCCCTGGAACAACCCGAGATCATGGTCGACGAAATCCGCACCAGCCTGCGCAGTCTCCGCTGACACCGCGGTGCAGGCCGGTCACTATCGCCGCGCCCGGTCCTCGGGTTCCAGTACGAACTTTCAGACGGACTGCGAGCACCACGACCAGCACTGACTCCGTGTGCAGATGGAACGCACGTGCCTGCGTGTCGGTCCGACCAGCTGCATCGATGCGAACTCACGTCGCCGTTCCCCGTTGCCATCACCAGGGTGTTCACCACCCGCAACAGCGATGTAGAGATCGTTCTTTTGCAGGACGATTCGCCGTACGCCATCATCGCTACTTACCCAACCGCACCCTGCTCGCGGACGCCCGCGATCAGGTTCGGGTCTTACAACTGCTCATCGCCGTGCAGGACGACACCGACCGTGCCCACGCATCATCGACTGCGCACGAATTCGGGGCCCGCGCAACACTTCGGCGTGTTATTGATGTCCCCGTTCGAGATCAGCCTGTTGTGGGGACTGACACCGTCAAGCGGGAGAAGGGCTCGATCCTCGGTGATCTCGCCGAGGACGGCGGGCCAGCGCCAGGATGGCCTACGCGGCCGTGACGTTGCTGGCGAACCGAGCTGGGCCCGTACAACCTGACTCACCGCGACGCCCTGCGCATCGGCAAGATCTGGGACCTCAGGTGATGACCGTGCGCCGCCCGGGCACCCACGCCGTACCGCAGCCAATAGAGGTGAAGCCTCAGGGCGTCCACTCTGTCGCGGAACTATCATGGACTCTGTGGGGCGCACGAGGCGTGAGGGGAAACAGATGGCAGGGCCAGTCGGGATTCGTGAGGTGGCCGCTCACGCGATGGTGTCGGTCGGTACCGTTTCGCACGTCCTCAACCGGCCCGAACTGGTCTCGACCGCCACGCTGAAGCGGGTGCTCGCCACGATGGACGAACTCGGCTTCGTGCGAAACAACCTCGCCCGGCAGCTCAAGATGGGCGGCGGTACGACGCTCGGCATGATCGTGCTGAACGTGGCCAACCCGTTCTTCGGAGGTCTGGCGCACGCCTGCGAGACCGCGGCGGAGGCCCTCGGGCACACGGTGATCTTCGGCAGCAGCGATCAGCTGGACGGACGCGAGGACCGCTACATCGACCTCTTCGAGGAGCAGCGCGTCCAGGGCATGATCATCGCGCCGCTGGGTGGGCAGACCGAGAGGATCGAACGCGTCATCCGGCGCGGGATGCCGGTCGTGCTCTTCGACATCCACGCCAACGAGGGCGACTTCTGCTCCGTGGCACTCGACGGCAACGCCGGCGGGTATCTCGCGCTCCGTCACCTGCTGGACGCCGGGCGCCGGCGGATCGCCTTCCTCGGCGGTCCGCTCCATCAGGTCGACGACCGGTGGAAAGGTGCCCTCCGCGCCGTCGCGGAGACCGACGGCGCGAGCCTCACCCACCTCGACACCGTCGACCAGACCATCGCCGACGGCAGAGCGATCGGCGACCAACTGGCCGCGCTGGCCGCCGACTCCCGGCCCGACGCGGTCTTCGCGGCGAACGACCTGCTGGCCCTCGGCCTGATGCAGTCGCTCGTAATCGCCGACGGCATCGACGTACCCCGCGACATCTCCATCGTCGGCTACGACGACATCGACTACGCGGCCTCCGCGATCGTGCCGCTGACCACCATCCGCCAGCCGAAGGAAGCGCTGGCCGAGGAAGCCGTCCGCCTGGTGCTCGACCACGCCGCGAACGCCGAAGCACACCGCCACGAGCACCTGCTGCTGCCCCCGGAACTCATAGTCAGGGCCAGTACGACGTCGGCCTGATTCACCAGGTTCGGCGGACGGTGCTGCAGCCGACTTCGCCGAGGTGGAACGCCAGCGGCACGTCGTCGTGCGCGGCTGCTGACGAGTCCAGGCGAACGCGGACGCCGACCTCGACCGACTCGATGGCCGTTCGCGTGGCCAGGGCCGAGATGTCGGCACTCACCCGGTTCCAGCCGGCGGGCCAGATCGTGCCGGCGCCCTCGGTCCTGCTGCCGTCAGCGCCGCGCACGACGAGGAACATCTCCAGTGGCCGCTGCGGATTCTCCAGACAGAGGTCGAGTATCGCGTAGACGAACGTCGCGTCCGACCGGTCGAGGCCTGAAGCAACAACTGGAACGCGTACCGACACCGTCGCACCCGCTTCGGCAGTGGCCCGTTCGCCACCACGGACGAGCGCCACCGGTCCGTGCGGCTGCTCATGGGGCACCGGCATGCAACGCAGACCATCCGGCAGCACCACCACGGTTTCGTTGCCGTCCATCCTGAGGTTGTTGTCGGCCAGTGCCCGCCGGAGCCAATCGCGCTCGCCGACAACATCCGGGGAAGGTGATGGCCGAAACGGCGGCTGCCAGGGTTGTTCGACCGAGTGGGCCGTACGACGCGTCGTCGTACGGACCAGCGCGGTGGCTACGGTGCGTTCGTGCCACCCTGGGCCGAGGACGTCGTCGTCCCGCCCAGCGAGGCGAAGTACCGCCTCCGAGCCAACCGGAACCGTGAGTTCGACAACCGTTTCCGGTCCGCTGACCCGGTACCGCAGCTCGACCGTCCCCCGCACCGTCCGCGACCTCAGTGAGAGCGAGTCAACGCCGTCGACGAACTGTGGTGCGACCTCGAACCGTGACCAGCCGGCGGCGATCGGCCGTACTCCGGCGAGCCACTGCCAAGCCCAGCCCGCGAACGGTCCACCGAGGCCGATGTGATCGAGCGACCCGGTACCGGTGTTCTGCGGATCGATCCACCAACACTCCCAGAATGTGCCGGGGCCGTGGTCGAGCATCGCCCCGATCCCCGGCTCGGCGGGCTGGTGAAGGGTGTCGAAGACAATCTGTGAGTGGCCGGCGCGCGCGAGTGCCCGGATCGTCGTACGCGTCGTGGCGAAGCCGGAAGTCAGACGATCGTTGTGAGCACGTACGTCGTCGGCGATCCGCCCGGCCGCACGCTCTGCCTCGGCGCCGGTGAGAGCGCCAGACTCCACCGCGACGGCGTGGGCCGCCTGGGTGCCGTTGCCGAACACGTCGCGTTCCTCGTCATAGAACGCCGCACGCTCCGCTTTGCGCAGTCCGTCAGCCTGGACACGTCGTTGCGCGGCGGCATCCGGACTGCCCGCCGCCTCTTCGAGAGTCGCGAGTGACTCCAAGCTGTCGACCGTCGCGGCCGTGTGGTGCAACGGCGGTGGAGTCTGCTCAAGGGCGAGCCAATCCGATCCGTAGCTGATCGGAGCGTTGCCGACGACGCCGTCCGCGGTGCGGAGGGTGAGCTGGTAGTCGGTCCAGCGCCGCAGTGCCGGGAGTGTCTCCCGCACGACCCGTTCGTCACCGTAATGCAGCCAATGACCGAGGAGTACCCGCTGCAGCGCGGCGCCCCAAACGGGGTCGGGGCTGATCCGGTCAACCCGGATGTCGGGCGAGATGGCCGGGATACTGCCGTCACCTTGCTGGCTCGTGCGCAGGTCAGCGAGCCATTTGGAGAAGAAGGTCTGGAGGTCCATGGCCGAGAACTCGAACTCGGTCACCGACGCGGTGTCCCCCGTCCACCCCGCCTGCTCGCGGGTCGGGCAGTCCTCCGGGATGCCGTGCACGTTGTTCAGCAACGTACGGCGTGCCGCCCGGACGAGGGCGTTGACCTGCGGGTCGTCGGTCTCGAGTTCGCTCACACTCGCCAGATCGGAGTGCACGCTCCAGGCCTCCACCGTCACGTCGGCCTCGGCTGGAACCCCGAAGATCTCGAAGTACCGGAATCCGTGGTACGCGAACCAAGGTTCGAGAACCTCGCGCACCCTCCCCTCGATGACGTACTCGACGGCCTGGCGTACCCGTCCGTGGTCGAACGGCATGGTGAGATTGGTGGTGTCGAGCCTGCCGCCCGCATCGAGGTGTTCGCCGTGCACGACTCGCACCACGGTGCCGGCGGGGACCGGAGACATCACTGTCAGCCGGGTGCGGCCCGCGATGTTCACCCCGACGTCGTACACCCGACTGGATGCGGACCGGCTGAGCTCCGTCACCTCGTGGAGAGCGACGCGGTGCAGCGGCGGTGAAGGATCTGGCGCGATCGAGGACGGGGGCGTCGCGAAGGAGGCCGGGTTTACCTCAGGCTCGAGTACGCGCAACGCTTCACTCGCACCGAAGACCGCAGGTTCACCGATCCGTTCGTGACGCTCGAGATAGAAGGGATCCTCCCGGGTGACCTGCGCGCCGGCAGCCTCCATCTCCGCGCCGGTACCCGCACGCATTATCGTGCCGTCGTCGGCACGTGCGACGAGTTCGGCCAGCAGACGCGGGTCCTCGCCGGAGCGCTCCCACTCCCCCAGCCCAAGCGCGAACTCGATGGCGTTCTCGCCGACGGCGAGTAGGTCGGTCACGTCATAACTGCGGTACAGTGCCCGGCTCAAGTCGGTACGTGACGGGTCGGAGGCATCCGCGTTGACGGCGACGCCATTGACGGATGCCCTCACCAGTCCCTGAGCAGTGACGTGAAGCCGGGCCCACTGCGTCGGCTGTTCGAGAAGTGCCCTCCGCCGCAGCACCGTCAGCGCGGGATGCGCGATCCAGTCCGCAGACCAGTCGTCGTAGTGCCACGGTCCTGTTTCGCAGCTCGCCGGATCGGCCCACCGGGACCATTCGCCGGCCTCATCGCGAACTCGAACAGTCCACAGGTACAGGGAATCCGCTGCGAGATCGATGCCGAGCACAACGAAAGGGACACGATCCTCGACCTCGCCAGTGTCGAAGGCGAACGCGGCGTCGTCGCGACGAGGATCCCATGTCCCCAGACTCAAACGCAGCCTGAACGCCGTCTGCTGCTGGCCGTTGCGTTCAAGCGGCACGATCCACGACAGACGGGGCCGGCGCTCGGAGGCGAGTGCGATGAATCGATCGTCCGCTCTGGCCGCGGACTCGCCGGGCGCTGCCTGCGGGGCAGCAGCCGAACGCCCGTCCGTGCGCAGCGCTATCGGTGTCGGACTCGTCACGGTGGGACCCTTCGCCGGTGGTCAGCCGCAGCCTGGGGGCAGGTGTCGCAGCCAGATCCATGGTCGGTTTCGCGGTCGTCGAGCGACCCGTGGCACCGACCCTTGACACCGTCACCCAACCCCACCATCATAGCCTGAAAGCTTTCATCTGAAAGGTTTCAACGCCCGATAGACGCGCTCAGACACAGTCGGAGCACCCGCTCATCGAGGACTGGGGTCGGCCTTCGTTCGGCATTCACAGCAAGGAAGGAAGGCTGACAATGACGTCACGTACAGCGCGCCTCCGCATCGTCGTTGCCGTCGCGGCAGCGACGCTCCCCCTGCTCGCGGCGTGCGGCGGGAACGCCGCATCCAGTTCAGGACAGGCTGGCCAGGTCGACGGAAGCTCCATCGTCCTGACCACCATCACCGCGCTCGAACCGCAGTTCAAGAAGTACGCCGAGGCTTACACCAAGCAGTTCCCCGACCGTAAGGTCGAGGTACGCAGTACGACGGACAAAGCCGACGAATACGCGCAGCAACTGGCGACTGCGCGTCTGAGCGGCGAACTGCCCGACGTCTTCTTCAACGTGGACTTCCTGGCCGACACGCTGGCGACCGACAACGTCACCCTGGACCTGGCGCCGGGGCTGAAGGAGGGCAAGCTCGGCGGCCTGACCGCAGATTCGTTCCTTCCGCAGTTCGTCGGCCAGTACCGGCCGCTCGCGAAGCCGGAGCAGATCACCGGACTGCCCGTGAGTGCCGACTCGGTGGGACTGTTTTACAACAAGTCCCTGTTCGACGAGCTCGGGATCAAGGAGTACCCGAAGGCCGACTGGACCTGGGAGGACATGCTGCGGGTCGGGAAGGAACTCCAGGCCAAAGGAGGCGGCAAGATCACCGGCCTGGCCGCTCCGCTCGGTGACGGCAGCGCGCAGATCGTCTACGGTCCGGTGATCAAGGCGTTCGGTGGCTCCGTCTACGACGCGAAGACCGGTAAGTCCGGTATCGGTCAGCCGGAGGCGATCAAGGCGTGGAAGCTCATGCTGAGCGCTTACGGAACCGCCTCCGGCGCGTACACCACGACGACGGACGACCCGAAGCTCAGCTTCAGCTCGGGCAAGGTCGGTATGGCCATCGCCTCACGTGGCGCGGTTCCGCAGGTCAAAACGACGCTCGTCAACGCGAAGTGGGACGTGCAGGTTCTCCCGACAATCAACGGCAAGTCGACCGCCGGTGGCGGATCGTACGGGCTGTCGATCTCACAGACCAGCAAGAACCAGGATGCCGCATGGGCGTTTCTGAGCTGGTTCTACGACACCAAGACCGGCATGAAGGTCGCCCAGGACGTCGGTGGCGTCATTCCGCCGACTGACGACGGCATCGACAACGGCACCTGGAAGGATGGTACGCCGCCCGACAACATCGCCATCTTCGGTGAGTCGGCGCGGACCGCGGTTCTGCTCACCGCAATGCCGGGGTCGACGTCGACCGTGATGTCGGACGCCACGAAGAAGGCGACCCAGGAGGTTCTGCTGAAGAATCGCTCGGTCGAGGAAGCTTTCGCGGAGGCGGAGAAGACCGTCAACGCCGCCATCGAGAAGCAAGCCAAGTAACTGATGGATGACCCGGGTCCGCCCCACCCGGGTCTACCTAGCATCGGAGAGCGTAGTGCCGACCTCAACTCTGGACACCCCATCGCCTCGGCAGGACGAGGAGAAGCGCACCCCAGACCGAAGCCACGGCTACCGACGTGGCCGACGCGTGGACGCGCTCACGGCCGCGGCGTTCTTGACCCCAGGGATGCTCGCCTTCGCGCTCTTCGTGATTCTCCCGGCCGTGGGCGGCCTGGTGCTGACCTTCTTCCAGTGGGACCTGTTCAGCACGCCGCGATGGGTCGGGCTCGAGAACATCATCCGGTTGTTCAGTGACGCCGAGATGTGGCAGGCGCTGGGGGTCACCGCCCTGTTCGTCCTGATGGGTGTCCTGCCGACGATCCTGATCGGCTTCGTTCTGGCCGTCCTGGTCAACACCAAGCTGCCCGGGATCGCGGCCATCCGCGTCCTCTACTTCGCGCCGATGATCGCCTCGGCCGCGGTCTCCTCACTGATCTGGGTCAATCTGTACAGCACGAACGGGCTGGTCAACCAGGCGCTGTCCTGGATCGGCGTCAACGGGCCGAACTGGCTGTCCGACCTGACCTGGGCCCGCCCCGCCCTGGTCATCATGATGATCTGGGGCGGTCTGCCGCTGGTCATCATCCTGTACCTCGCCGGCCTCCAGCGCGTGTCGGACGACATCTACGCCGCGGCTTCGCTCGACGGTGCGAGCAAGTGGCGCCAGGTCTGGTCGATGACTTGGCCGAACGTCTGGGGCACGACCATCCTGATCGCCGTACTGCAGGCCGTCAGCTTCGTCAGCGGTTCGTTCGAGGTCGCGCTGATCATGACCGACGGTGGGCCGCTCGGATCCACCCAGTCGATCGCGCTCTACTCGTACAAGGTTGCCTTCTCCCAGCGCGACATCGGCTACGCAAGCGCCCTGTCGTTGTTCCAACTCGTCCTGATGATCGCCATCGTGGTTCTCGTGCGCGGGATCGTGCGGTTCCGGAAGGAGCGCAGCTGATGCGAACGCCGCTGTCTCACAACGTTCTTCGGTACCTGGCGATCGTGCTCGCCGGCCTGGTGATGGCAACCCCGTTGCTGTTCATGGTGTCCGGCTCGCTCAAGTCCGCCGCGGAGATCAGCGCCTTCCCCCCGCCGCTGTTGCCGGCGACTCCGGTCTGGCAGAACTTCGTCGACGCCTGGAACTACCTGACCCCCCGGGTCATCCTCAACACCTTCGTCTTCAGCCTGGGCATCGTCGGGCTACAGCTCCTGCTCTCGCTGCCTGCCGCCTTCGCCCTGGCGAAAATCCCCTTCAAGTGGGCGGCAGCGGTGGTCGCGACGCTCGTCGTACCGCTGTTCATCCCGGGCAACCTCACGCTGATTCCGCTCTTCGTCGTCACGTACCAGCTGGGCTGGCTCAACACCTATGCCGGCCTCATCATCCCGATGGCGGCCCAGTGCGCGTTCGCGATCCTGATGTTCCGGGAGTTCTTCGCGGGTCTGCCGGTCGGTCTCATCGAGGCGGCCCGCATCGACGGGGCGAGCTGGGGGCGGGTCCTGACCGCGATCGCCCTTCCCCTGGCCAAGCCCGCGCTGGCCACTTTCTGCTCGATCAGCTTTCTGACGGCGTGGAACATGTACATCTGGCCGCAGGTCATCGCCCCGAACCCGGCCAACCGGGTGATCAACGTCGCGCTCGCGCCACTGGCGGGCGGTGAGAACTCGTTGATCTCCCCGTCGGTCGGGCTGGCCGGCGCGGTGATCGCCATGCTGCCGGTGCTGATCGTCTTCATCGTGTTCCAGAAGTGGTACCTCAAGGGCATCGTCGGAACGGGGCTGGAGTGAGCTTTCGGTCAGGACCTGAGGCTGGAACGGCCGTGATCACGCGACTGCGGGCCGAGTACGAGGACGAAGCATTCGGTATCGGCTCGGCGGCTCCACGTCTGTCGTGGGGCCTGGAGTCCGCGCCGGACGGATGGCGCTCGGATCGCTACGAGGTCTGGATCGAGAGAGCCGATCCGAGCGTGGAGTCCGTGGTCGTCGAATCCGGCGAACAACTCTTCGTGCCGTGGCCGTTCACGCCGCTGACCTCCCGTGAGCGGGTCCGGGTCAGGGTTCGCGTGGCAAGTGGTGACGCCTGGACCGAGGCCAGCGAGCCGCTCACCATCGAGGCCGGCCTGCTCGACCACCGGGAGTGGCAACAGGAACTCATCACCCCGTCGACCATCGGCGGACTGGCCGACGGCGCTCCGCTGCTGTTCGGCCGAGCCGACCTCACGGCGCAGCCGGTCTCGGCCCGGCTCTACCTCACCGCGCACGGGATCGTGGAGTTCTCCATCAACGGAGTGCGCGTCGGCGACGACATCTTCGCGCCGGGCTGGACGGCGTACGACAAGCGCCTGCGGTACCGCACCCACGACGTCACAGCCCTGCTGGGGCAGGGATCCAACCGCCTCCAAGCCATGCTGGGCAACGGTTGGTACCGCGGTCAGCTCGTGTGGCCGGGGAACCGGTCAAGCTACGGCGATCGCCTCGCCGTGCTCGCCCAGCTCGAGGTCACCTACGCCGATGGAACCCGGCAGATCCTCGGAACCGACGCCACCTGGGGAGCCGTTCACAGCAGCATCCTGTTCGACGACTTCTACGACGGCCAGGTCCGCGATCTGCGGATCACCGATTCGCCGGAGGGCAAGCGGGTCGACACGGTGGACGTCCTCGACGGCGGGTTCGAGCGACTCATCGCCCCGTCCGGTCCCCCGGTGCGCATCACCCAGACGCTGCCCGCCGTACGGCTGCTGGCCTCGCCGTCGGGCCGGACCCTCGTCGACTTCGGCCAGAACCTCGTGGGCTGGGTCCGGATTCGCGTGAGCGGCGAAGCCGGTACCGAGGTCACCGTGCGCCATGCCGAGGTTCTCGAGCACGGCGAGCTCGGCGTCCGCCCGCTCCGCAGTGCGAAGGCGACATGCGCCTATACGCTGACCGGCGACGCGGTGGAGATTCTTCAACCCACCTTCACCTTCAACGGATTCCGTTACGCCGAGATCGAGGGCGTCCCGAACCTGGAGCTCAACGACGTCGAGGCGCTGGTACTCGGTACCGATCTGCGCCGCACCGGCCGGTTCGAGTCGTCGGACGATCGCGTCGGCCGCCTGCACGAGAACGTGGTGTGGAGCATGCGCGGCAACTTTCTCGCGCTGCCGACGGACTGCCCGCAGCGCGACGAGCGTCTCGGATGGACCGGCGACATCCAGGTCTTCTCCCCCACCGCGACCTTCCTGTTCGACACCGCCGGATTCCTCGGCGAGTGGCTCGGTGACCTGTCCGCCGAGCAGAAGGCGGACGGCGGCGTTCCCTATGTGATCCCGGACGTCCTGCGCGAACCTGATCCCGCGGCCGCCGCCTGGAGCGACGCCGCCACGATCGTCCCTGACGCATTGCATCTCGCGTACGGCGACACCGGCGTCCTCGAGCGGCAGTACGCGTCCATGCGAGCCTGGGTCGAGAAGGTACGCGGAACGGTCGGCGAGGACCTGCTGTGGCCCACCGGCGCGCAGTTCGGCGACTGGCTCGATCCGACGGCACCGCCGGACGACGCGTCGAAGGCCCAGGCCGACCCGACCGTCGTCGCGACGGCGTACTTCGCCCGTTCAGCCGGCATCCTCGCGCGGTCGGCCACGGTGCTGGGGCGGCACGCCGATGCCGCGGAGTACGCGCGGCTGGAACAGGAAATCCGCGCGGCGTTCGTCGCGGCGTACGTCGATGAGGACGGCGTGGTGCGCAGCGACTGTCAGACCGTGTACGCACTGGCCATCGTGGACGACCTCTTCGCGACCGAGCGCCAGCGCGTCGGTGCGGGCGATCGGCTCGCGGAGCTCGTCCATGCCGCCGGATACCGGGTGAGTACCGGTTTCGTCGGCACGCCGGTCATCCTCGACGCGCTGTCGACCGCCGGCCGGCCCGAACTCGCCTACCGGATGCTGCTGGAGGAGTCATCCCCGTCCTGGCTGTACGCCGTCTCGATGGACGCGACAACGGTGTGGGAGCGCTGGGACTCGATGCTGCCGGACGGCTCGATCAATCCGGGCGAGATGACGTCGTTCAACCACTATGCCTACGGCGCGGTCGCCGACTGGCTGCACCGCCGCGTGGCCGGACTCGCACCGACCTCACCGGGGTACCGCACGATCGAGGTCCGTCCGCTCGTGACCGGCCACCTGACGAGCGCCTCGGCCAGACACCTGTCGCCGTACGGCGAGATCGCGGTCGGGTGGCGCTGCGAGGGCGACCGGTTCGAGCTGTCGCTGACGACGCCGTACGGCGTGAGCGCCGACGTGTGGTTGCCGGGTTCATCCACCTCGGTGGCAGTGGGCCGCGGCAACCACACGTTCAGCTCGGTCCTAAAGAACGTCTGAACCGATCCGCACCGACTTGCCCGACTTGTACCGGCGCTTGACCGCCACGCCGTTGCCGGTCACGGTGACCGTATCGCGCGTGACCTGCACCTCGAGCTGCCGTCCGCGCCAGTGGAGGTTGCGAACGCCGGCGTTGGACAGCGCCGACGGCAGATTCGGTGTGATGACGAGAGCCTCCGGCTCGGCTTCCACCCCGACGAAGGCGTACAGGAAGCTCGCCGGCGCCAGTCCGCTTTCGGGGAACGGGACGTCCGTTCCGACCGAGTGTGCTCCGCCCGGCGCGTCAACCGTTCCCTCGCCGCGGTACAGCGGTGCGCCGCCGCAGATATGGTCCGGTTCGTTCCACCGATCGAGGATCGCCGTCATCCGGGCCCATGCATCGTCGGCGGATCGATAGCGGGCGCGCGCCATCACGTCGAATCCCGAGGTATAGAGGATGGCTCCGCCGTCCTGTACCTCTTCTCCCCAGGGCGTCGTGAGGTGGGTCAGGAAGAACCAGTAGCTGTTGCGACGCGTCGTAGATCTCGGAGCGAAGACCCACTTCGAGTAGATGTCGGCGGGTCCTTCGAAGTACTCGCCAAGTGCGACCACGTACCTGTTCGACGCATCGGTCGCGGGCTGCCCGTCGGCGTACGCCCGAGCGCCGGGCACGCTCTTGGCCGTCGACCACCAGGCCAGTGTGCCGGTGACCTCGGAGACCTCCAGGTAGTACACGCCCGTCGGCTGCTTCGGCAGGTCGAGGTGCGCCACCCGGCCGTCGAACCAGTCGCTGAACTTCCGTTCCGCGATCTTGACCGGAGCCTCACCAGGCAGACCACGGTAGAGCGTCATGGTGAACGCGGCGCCGCGCTCGGCGTACGTGGCGAACCGCGCCGCGACGCTGACGAACTCGGCAGCCGCCGTGAAACTCTGCCCCAAGGTGTGGCCAGCGGTGACCTTCGGAGCCAGGCCGCCCTCTTCGATCTGGACGACCGCATCCTGCAGCTCGGTCCGGCCGTGATCCAGCCACTCGAAGATCCGCGCTGCCTGGTCCTGGGTGGGAAGGCCGAACGACGCGGCCTCCAGGTTGACGTAGGTCGAGCCGTAGTCGTGAGCAACATCGTCGGCGTCAATGGACTGCACGTACCGGCCGGCCGGCCCGTTCCAGAACAAGGAGTTGTAGCGCTGACGCGTCAGCTTGCGAAGGGTCCGCAGCTCGTCGGCTCTCGCCGCGCCTCCGACGTGCTCCTCGAGCTGGGCCATCGCCTCGAGCGCGCCGTAGAAGTAGGCGTTGAGGAAGGCGTCCTGGTACCCGAACGACGTGACGTCCCAGTAGTTGGAGGGCAGATAACCGTCCCGGCCGCTGTGGTCGGGGGAGTCGATCGTGACGATCCCGCTCTTGCCGCCGAGCGAGTCGAGGTAGAAGTTGATCGCCCGACGGACTCGCGGCAGCATCGTGGCGAGGAAGTTGGTATCACCCGTCCACGAGTAGTACCGCCAGGCGCCGAGGATGTACATCGCGTTGGAGCTGAAGTGCCGGGCGTCGAACAGCTTCGGATCGGGAAAAGGCCACTCGGCCTGATCCGACCAAGACCAGACATACCCGTCGGGTTCCAGCTGCGTGTTCAACAGCGAGTCTGCCTGTGCCCCCCGGCCCGCCGTGCCGGTCCAGTCCAGGATGCGCCCGTTCCAGTCGGCCCAGTCCATCGCGTGCCCGCTGAACCGGAAGCTGAACGCACGCTCCCAGTAGAAGGAGGACATCTGGGACGCCCTGCGCTGATCGGAGGCCGTGAACACCGGGAAGACCGCCGGCAGCGCGTCCGAGTGCGGTTGGACCTCCACCGCGAGCGATCGCGTGATGGTCTGCGCCGCGTCCGCGGTGCCGGAGTTGAGTGACATCACCATCGACTCGGCGGTCATCGTGCCGTCGAGGACCGGTTCGTTGCCCATGAACCGGAGGTCGTACGGGCCGCTGCCTCCGGCCGTGACGGCGTGCGATCCCGACACCGGGTTCGTCCAGGCATCCCGGCGCTTCAGTTGCTCCGACGGCATGTAGACGCCCTGGTCGCCGTAGAAGCGGTTGAACAGTACGCCGTCCGCTGCGGCGACGGAGTACCCGTCGCGGCGCCACGAGGTGGTCAGCGTCAGGCCGGGATCGGCCTGCGGGTCGTTCTTCCACTGAATGTCGTACGCCATCGCCAGGTTCCGGCCGGACAGATCCAGCTTCCACGACGCGATGCCGTCCACGTTGAAGCCCGCCACATCGATCGTCATGGTGCGATCCGCCTGCACCTGACGGTCCTGGTACGCCGAGCCACCCACGCCGACCGTTGTCGCGCCGAGTTGGCTCCACCAGCCGGGGGTTCCCGCGGTGTGGGAGATCTCGAGGTAGTAGGACCCGGCGGGCTGATCCGGGACATCGAGGTAGGCCCATCCGTTGTCCTTCAACGGATTCACCTCGCGCGTAGCGATCTCGGAGAGACCGGTCGCCGGGGTCCCCGCGAACAGCGTCATCCGCAGCGCCGCGTTGTTGCTGCTCCACGTGGGAAACTGACCGCCGACGCGGGTGAAGCGGTACATCGACGCGGTGAACGACTGGCCTATCGTGTGGCCGGCGTTGAGCGGGACGGGAGAGTTGGTTTGCGCCTGCTTGAGGTTATTTGTCGACGGCAACTGAATGCCCGCCAGACTCAGCGAGGTTCCGGCCGCCGTCCAGGTGACGTCCTTGTTGAACCCGGCGTCGAAGAAGTCGGTCGCGCCGAGGAACACCGAGCCGAACGACGTCGGCTGGTACTGGCCGGAGCCCGTCGAATCGCAGGCGAACCGGGTGAGCTTTCCATACGCGCCGGAAAGGCTGATGAACCCGTTCTCGAGCTCGTAGGTCTCGGCCGTTGTCGCCATCGCCTGGAGGGGTCGCGCCATCCCGCTCGCGGCCAGGAGTAGACCACTGCCCGCCCCCTGCAGGAAGAGGCGCCGACTCGGGCGGAAGCGTTTGTTGCCCATGGCCATAGGGGTCTCCAGTCGTTCGTTCGCGGAGTGATCGGTGGCGGGTCGCAATCCACAATGACCGCGTCGAAAGGGGCGCCGGAACGCCAATCACCGGGGGACTTGAAAGCTTTCAGGTAGGCTCACAGACGAGCCTTCCACTGTCAACGGTCCGAAGCCTGACTGTCCGGGTGCGGTCACCTGACCCGACGGCGCCAGGGCGAACAGACGGTGGGTGCGCTGAACGCCTCGACCCGGACCGGGCCGCGAAGACCGTAGGTGCAGCCTCGACCGAGAGGCTCCTCCGGATCGTTCCGTCGCCGCCTCCCCACGACGATGAAGTATCTAACGTACCGCAACGCCATGGTCACTCTCCGGGTTCAATTCCGTCCCGGGAAATGACGTGACGCCGAGGGTGACCTCCATGTCCTTCATAGTTAAAGGACCTACGATAGGATTTGCGAATGGCTTCGCTGAGGGCGTTGGAGTGCCTGGTAGCGGTCGCGGATTCCGGGTCCATCACCCAGGCCGCGCTGATGCTGCATTCATCGCAGCCTGCCGTGTCGCATCAGCTCGCTGCCCTGGAGCGGGAGACCCGGACCGCGCTGATTCGTCGGGAGCCCCGGGGCGTCAAGCTCACGCCGGCTGGTCGGGCTGCCGTCGCCGACGCGCGGCGAGCGATCGAGGCGGCCGCATCGGCTGTGCGCTCGGCACGTGCCGCCGGCGACGCGACCGGTGGATCGCTGCGCCTGGCCTGCGCACAGAGCTTGACAGTGCCCATGCTCGCCCCTGTCATCCGCGACTGGCACCGCCGCCACCCGCAGGTGGCGATCAGCCTGCGAGAGTCGGTTGTACCGGGCGAGCTCCTCGGACTCATCGACTCCGACGAAGTCGACATCCTGCTGGTGCCGGGTCCCGTCTCCGAGCGCTACACGACAACTCCCGTCACCGAGGAAGAGATCGTGCTGACGGCGCCAAGCAACCATCGCCTGGCCCAGCAGCCTTCAGTGACCTTGAGCGACCTCGACGGCGTTCAGCTTGTTCACTTCGCTGCGGACAACGGCCTGAGCGGCTGGCTCGACCGATCGCTGACGAGCGCCGGCGTTCGCCCCGAAACCGTGATGAGGACCTCGGTCACGGCAGCAGCACCCCAACTTGCCGCCGCTGGCCTGGGCGTCGCCGTCACGCCGATCAGCGCGGTCAGCGCCGGGCTGCCTGGAGCGGTTCGCTCCTTCTCACCACGCTGGATCAGGCAAATTGTCGCGGTGTCGCCCGGGGCACTGGATCCGCTCGCCGCCCGGTTCGTCGCCGGCCTGGGCACCCGCGGCGTCCGGGTGCCTCGCGACGTGAAAGCTCAACTCACCGCCGACGACGCGCCAGGTTCTCCCACGTAGGCGCGTAGTCAAGCACTAGCCGCCTCCGCGGCGCGGGCGAGGCATTCGACCCACTCCTGGTGGTAGCGATACAGCGCACCGGGATGCTTGCGCCCGAGCTCCTCGAGAAAGAAGGCGCCCTGCTGGGTTTCCTCGGTCAGCAGGTGACAGCCGTCGTCAGTCGGCGTGATCACCCAGCCGTGGTAGGCGCGCGAGCCGGTCTCATCGCCGTCGACCAGGGTCTCCCACGAGAGCCTACTGAAGGGCTCGCACTCCGTCACCTGCAGACTCATCGGAAACCCTACCGTGACACGGCTGTACCTGGTTCCGAGCGTCAGTTCCCGCTCACCGCTCAAGATCCTGACCTGGTCCTCGGGGGGAAAGTAGTCAGACCAGTTCTCGGCGTCGACGAGAAGGTCCCAGACCATCTCAGGCGGGGCTGACACGTCGATGTCGTTGAGGGCGTATATCGCCGACGTCTTCGGGTGGTACCGCTCAGGCCACTTCACCTTGTCATACATCAGCATCCGTTCCCTTTCTGACTGCCAGCGAGAAGTCGTAGTTCTTTTCGCCCCATCGACCCAGGCCCATGACCAGCAGGCCGATCTCCTCCAGGACGCGGGCCATCACCAGCGGACCGGCGTACACCGCTCGCAGCCCAAGGCTCTCGATGAAGGCCGTGACCTCGTCCTTCGCCGACCCGTCGTTGCCGGCGAAGAGCGCGTCCATCTGCTCGTTGCGAGACAACACGGCGCCGAAGATCGTGCTGAACGCCTTGAAAACAGGATTGGCATCCCCTGTCACCTCGGCGATCTCCTGCGCTACGGACGTCTCGGCCGCGACGTGCCGACCGCCGTAGTCGCTGAGGTCGAAGGTGTTGGAGATATCGATGATGATCTTGTCGTCCAAAGCTGTGCCGTACTGCCGACTCGGTCACCCAGAACCTTGGCCATGTTCCCGAGACCTCTGATGCTGATGCCAGCCATGATTGGTTTACCTCCTACATTCGTTGTAGTTGTCGTTCAGTGCTGAACAGCCACGGAGGCCCTGACGGCCTCAAGCCCGGCGGCCTGCGAGACGACCGGCGCGTAGCCGAGTTCGGCCGCTGCTTTGTCCGTCCGCAGGGTGCAGGTCTGCCCCAGGAACCACCGGGCCGGTACCGGAACCACTTGGGCTGCCGTCTCGGCATCGAGATCTGGAATCGGGCCTTCCACGCCGTAGATCTCGAACTGGGCTTCCAGGAACTCGCGCAGGACGACCGGGTGCTGGTCGGTCACGAAGTAGGCCTCGCCGGGCCGGCCGCGCTGCCATCCGAGCATCAGGCCTTCGACGACGTTGTCCACATACGTCACGTCGGTGGTGAACCGTCCGCCGTCGATCCACGCGAACTGGCCCGCCTTGACGGACGCCACCAGACCCTCGATGAGGATGCTCTCGGGCCCCCAGACGAACCTCGGGCGAATCGACACGGTCGTGAAGTCCGGGGTATTCACGTCGAGCACGATCTTCTCGGCCTCGGCCTTCACCGCCGAATACACAGCTGCCGAGTCAGGCCGTAGTGGTGCTGTCTCATCGACGTCGATGAGCGGATCGCCCGCAAGTAGCGCGGCTTCCGTCCCACAGTGGACGAACCGGGGAACCTTTGCGAAGCGGGCCGCGTCCACCGCCGCCTGGGTACCGCGAACAGACACCAGCTCCTGCCGTTCACGATCCGCGGAGATGTCGGTCTCGGCCGCAAGGTGGAACAAGACGTCGCTACCCACAACTGCATCGCGCCAAGTAGTTGCCTCATGCAACACACCTTGCACGGATTCGGCGCCGAGGCCGGCCACAACCTCAGCCGATGCCTCGCTTCGTACCAGCACCCGGACCGAGTGGCCCTCCGCTACGAGTCGGCGCACCAGCGCACGACCGATGAAACCCGAACCGCCTGTGACAAATGCGCGTGCCATGCCGCTCTCCTTCTTGAGTATTCTTCTGGGTGGAGCTGTGAAGTCAGGCGCGCGCCCAGCGGGGGAACGCGTGCCGCCTGCCGGCGATGGTCGTGATGGCCGTGGGGATCATGATCGCCACGGCCACCCAGGGAATTGAGCTGATCCCGAAGCCTGCGAGCAGAAGGCCGCCGACTATTCCTCCGGCCGCGATACTGAGATTGAAGACAGTCACCAGGATCGACTGCACACCGTCCGTCTCGGACGCACGCACGCCGGCCGTGACGAAGAGCGTCGCGGAGCCACCAAAGCCGAGGCCCCAGATCGCAACGCCCAGATAGAGAATTGCAGGGTTCACCTGCGCGAACCCGAGGACGAGAGCACCTGCGCCTACGACGACTGTGCTCAAAACGATCAGCCGGCGGTGGTGCGGGTCGACAAAGGTTCCGGTGGCCCAGATGCTGAGCAGCGCCGCAAGGCCGAAGACCAGCAGGACCCATTCGATCTGGCCGCCGACGCCCGCTGCCGCCGTCAGTGCACCGATGTACGTGTACAAGATGTTGTGGGCAACCATGAATCCCGCGACAACCCAGAGGATCGGAGCTATTCCCCGGGTCCGGAGGATAGTCGCGACGGGAACGTGTCCACCCGCCGGCTGGCCCGGGAGGTTGGGCAGGGAGAAAAGCACCCAGGCGATCAAGGCAAGGCTGGCCACTGCCGTGGCAAGGAAGGTCACCTCCCACCCGGCCGCGTCTCCCAGCAGAGTGCCCGCTGGAAGACCGAGCGCAAGCGCGACAGGAATGCCTGCCATCGCGATGGCGATCGCCTTACCCTGAAGGGTTTCGCCGACGATCCGGGCTGCGTAGCCGCCGATGTTCGACCAGATCAGTCCCGCTCCGACACCGGCAACCACGCGCGCGGTGAGGATCATCGCAAAGCTGTCGACCAGCCCCGCGACCGCGTTGGCCAGAGCGAAGGTGATGAGCGCCGAAACCAGGACGGTCCGCCGCCCCCAATTCTTCAGGGCGGCATTGAGCGGGATCGCGGTGAGCGCTGTCGCCAGTGCATACACCGTGATGGTCTGGCCGACGACGGATTCTGAGAGTCCGAGGCTTGTGGACATCTCCGGCAGCAGGCCCGCGGGGATCGTCTCGTTGATGATTCCCAGGAAGCCCGCCGCGAACAGCGCCAGGAGGCCGGCCAACGGGAGCCGCACCTTCTCGCTGACGAGGGTTTCTTCGTTCGTTGCTGACGACATGATTGCCTTCCGGTGACATCGTGGTGAGCCTTACAGTTCTGACTCAACGCGACCTACCTCGGCGGCAATACCAGGGCTGACCGTCGAAACGTTTGGGTTCGGCCTCCACCCATTCGATGGGTCCTCGATTCAACCGCCGGCGAGCAGCGGCAAGGTCAGGCGGAAGCACGCGCCCTGGCCGAGTGCTGTTTCGAGTTCGACGGCTCCGCCGTGGGCCTCGGTCAGGGAGCGGGCGATGGCCAGGCCGAGGCCGGCGTTGGTGCCGCCGGAGCGGTCTGGGGAGCGGTCTGCCCGGTAGAACCGATCGAAACCCGGCTCGCCTGATCGGTGGTCATGCCGGGATCCTGGCCGGCGATCTCGCGGACGGCCCGATCTCCCGAGGCGCCGACGCCGATGCGGACCGCGGCACCGGATGGAGTGTGGGCAGCGGTGTTGCCGACGAGGTTGGTGACGACCTGCCCCAGGCGCGCCTCGTCGCCGTACACGGTGCCGGTCCAGGCGGCCCGCCGCCGGGACCTGTGAGGTCGACCGGTCGCGAGGCGTCGAGTGCGCGTAGATCGTGGCGGGTGCCGTTGGCGAGCGTGCGCAGGTCCTCGAGCCGAGGCAGCTCCACCCACCGGCGTACGCGGTGATCGGACCTGGGTCGATGCGTTGCCCTGAGCATCGAAGGTGACGAAGTACAGGCTGCCGAACAGGTCAAGCCCGAGCGCGAGACGCTCAGCATCCACCCCGCCCGGGTGCTCCTCGGCGGCCTCGAGGTGATCGGCACTGGAGCCAGCGCCAGCAACTGTCCGACGGACTGCAGTTCGGAGTCCATCCGGTGTTGCAGAGCCCACATCGAGCTTGAAGTCGGGAGAACCAGAGCTTCCCTGGATTCCGAGATAGACGTCCTGCAGAGTCTCGGCAGCGTAGATCGCGCCAAGGTCCCCGCTGAGCATCAGGTCTGGATCATCGGTAGAGATGTCGTACGGCCGCCAAGCAACACGTTCCGTGACATGCGCCGGCCGTCGTCTACTTATCCACAGGCTGCGTTGCGCAACCTCATCGGCCGCGGGCTGACCCGCACCGCCGGCGCCTGGACCCTCGCCACCACTAACCCCTGAACCAGCCGACCGGCCCCACACCACACCCCCGGAGCGAACCACCAAGCGCCTCCGCTGCGCTCGAAGCCACCGCAGCGCACCGACGGATCACCTTGCGACGACTCTGCTTGAGCATCTCCGACCTCCCCCAGCAACGACAGCCCTCCTACGCCGCATGGCTACGACGCCAAGGCCCAGCCGCCACCGGCTCTACCCACCAACTTCGCGGACGCGGTCACGGTCATCACAACCTTCGCAGACCCACTAGTCAGCGGCGAGGCTCGCGGCAAGGACTGGGACCCAAACAACGCCACGTGGACCTGAACAACAGGTCACCCACGGACCGCCAGGAGGCCTTTCTTCGACAATCCGCCACCGGGTCGACCAACCAGCGACGCACCTCTTTGCGCACCTCAATCAGCGCGAGAGGATGGTTGCCGATGAGAACTTACGCGCAACGTGCAGCTGCAGAATCCGTTACCTGTAAGGGATCCCGAGCATCATTGAGCAACGCTGATCAACCTCAGGTGGAATGCAGCGGGTTCGGGGTTCGGGTCCCCTGGCGGCGCGCAACAGCCCAGGTCACCGAGGTGTCCTGGGCGTCTTCATGTCCTCCGCGACCCCTTTATGTCCCTCTTTGGGCCGAAGCGGCATCATGTCGCTTCACCGGGATCTCTCCGCCAGCGACGATCTGGCCTTCACCTGACTGTGACTGTGCGTCACATCACATCGCTTCGCATCGTTGCCGCACCTTGGGCTCCACCCGACCGTCTGGCGTTGAGCAGCCAACCACCACGTCGGCCACGACCGACTCGGATGGAAGACCGGGCAGGTCGGGCGAGCTCCAACGTTGCTGCACACCGGTCTCCGACGTGACTGTCAACTCCGACTGTCCTTAAGGGAAGGCTCGCTGATAACACCGGGAAGTGTCGGTGAGGCTGGCCAGGTGGAGTCCGTGACGATCGGATCCACTTCTGTCTTCGAAGCCGCGGTTGATGATTGCCAGATGAACATCCTCGTCGGCAGATCATTCCTCCTGCCCCGTCTGCTGCTCGGTCAACCGGGATCGACATCGATCCAGTGTCGTCGACACGCTGCTCAAGCGATTTACGGTTCCGGTAGGTAGCCGGCGTCGGCCAACGCGGCCCGCAGCTTACGGCGGGCGTCGAACATCATCTTGTAGATCGCGTTGCGTGTCGCACCGAGCTGATCGGCGAGCACGTCCGTGGACATCCCGTTCAGCGCCAGCGCGACGAAAACCATCCGTTGCTTCGCGGTCAGCTTCTCGTCGACGGCGCGGTGTACGGCGTTCATCAGATCCCAGCTTTCGGCATGCGACTCCGGTTCCATACCAAGCCGGGCCGGCAAGCGCTCCCAGTCTTCGTCGTCGAACGCGACATCGGCCCGCCGCCAGAAGTGGCGGTTGACCTTGGCCGCCACATCGAAGATCACGAACTTGTATGCCCAGGTGGTGAACTTGCAGTCGCCGCGGAATGTCTCGACCTTGCCGCAGATCGCCAGCAGGGCGTCCGCGGCAGCCTGATGCGCAATGTCGTCGAGCTCCGGGCCGACGAGTCGCAGCCTCGCCGCCCGCCGCCCGACCTCTGCTCTCGCGGCTCGCAGGAGAACCTTGTACAAGTCTTGGCTCGCAAGCTCACGCCGATCTCCATCGCTGCTCAGGTCGCGGACCCAGGCACGGTTCTCCCGGGCCACCTCCGGAGAGACGACCCGCACGTGCGACGAGGAGTCGGAACATGCGCTCTTCATGGATCCCCGGCGATCAACGCAACGTAGTGACCACAGGTCCGACACATCTGTGTCGACTGTGAAACAACAGCACGGACGATCTAGTCCATTCAGTACTTCACTGACCCAGCATCCAAGCGGCAACGTGTTAGGCATCGACTCGCCGCCTTTTCCGCGAAGACGCGTGATCCAGACCGCAGAAACTGAGTGAGTCAGGCGCCATCACGCTCACGTCAACCGGACTGCTAACGCAGTACTGCTCGCACGCGACATCGAGAGGCAACTCTACAAGTGGTCTGTATCGTCCTCTCATCACGTCGAAGCGGGTAGGGTCCGGCATCCGATGTGAGATCGCTTGGAGTTCGCATGCTGCAGTGTCATGGTCGCGGCGGCATGGCATTCGGTCCGTTTGGCTCACCAGGTCGTCACGATCATCAGGCCCCGGTGACAGCGAAGCCGACGCCTTCGCCGTGAGCCCAGCCGACACGGGATCATCGCGCAGCGATCGGCACAGATCCTCGCAACGCTGACGGATGACGCCGTACACACGGTTGCCCTTCTCCTCCTTCATCGGGAAGTACGACCGCATGACCTCCTTCAGCGGATCCTTCTTCGGCGCCTTCTCGAGCGTGCAGTCGGTCCCGAACCAGGCCGCCGCTGTGGCGACGGTCGGCTCCCACGACAGTGCGGTCATCTTGGCCTGTGCCTTGGTGAGACTCTGCCTGCTCATGGATTGCCTCCAGGATCGGGAGCCGGCCGGGTGGAACGGCTCCGGAGGTATGCGTTGGAGCGATCAAAGCGCGGCGACGACGAACTTCCGTCTCACTGTGAGATACGGGGCACCCTCGCGGACCTACCTCGGCTCAGGTTCGGCTAGCCCAACAGTGAGAGGGGCACGGACGGGAGATGGTCGTGACCGCGGAGAATGCCTGTCCGGAACTCGATCCGCAGATCGTGAGAGCGCAGCAGGTATCGCTCGTCGACGTCGACGCCTCGCGCCGTCGTCCGCGCCTACCGAGACTACGTACCGGCCCGGATCCCGCTGGTCCACTCGTCGCCCACGAACGTCAGGTGGCAAGCAAGGAACCCGTGGTTCGAGGCCGAGGTCGTCCGTCCTGCAGGCGCTTGTCGTGGACGCTGTCAACGACCGGACCGTCCCGGCGAACCTCGGGTCGCGCACCAAGGTGCGGACTGGAGCAGCCGCGCCGTAAGTCTCGGCCGCCGGCGTAATCGTCCGCGGTGACGCGGTATGGCGGTTAAGTCACGCCATGATCGACCGGAGCGCGTAGGGCAGGCGGCTCCAGTGCCGCCCGAATCAGATGTATTCGTCCGTCGTGATCTCGAAGACCCTGATCTTTCGGTAGATCGACGCCCGCGAGATCCCGAGCGACGTGGCCGCCACTTCCTTGCGGCCCTTGGTGGCGCGCAACGACTGCACGATGGCCCCGCGCTCGAGCCATTCCATCGGGGTAAGCCGGCGGCGAAGCCCGCGGCCGAAGCGAGCCGGCAGGTCCGAGATGCCGAGCTTGTTGAGATCGGTGGCCCGCAGCATCTCACCTAGCAGGTCATTGATCTCGGCCACGTTCCCCGGCCAGCGTTCGCGCTGCAGCCTGGCCATCAACTGCTCGGTGACCGCCACGGACCGCGTTCCGGGGCGCCGGGCGAGCAGCGCCATGACGATCGCCGGGAGATCCTCGAAACGCTCCCGCAGCGGCGGTATCAGCACGGTCGGAATGCCGGTGGCGCCCAGTTCGGCCCTGATCGGATCGCCCTCGGCGACACGGACGGTCAGCGCCAGCCAGCCGGCATCGGTAACCGCTCGCACCTCACCACACAGCCGGCCGAGTGCGTCGGCCGTCAGGCGCTCGCCGTGCTTGACCATGACCGGCGACCCCGCGCGGAGCGCTGCGGCCACGTCGGTGATCAGCCGGTCGAGATCGTCTGTGCCGGCATTCCGGGCCGCGTCACGAACGACGAGCATCTTGCCTGCGGCGTGCAGTTGCAGCGCCGCCTCCACCAAGGCTGCTTTGCCGACCCCGGGCTCGCCGATCACCGCGACCGGATCGCGTTGCGCGCAATGCCGGCCCACTCTCCGGGCCGCATCCAGTATGGCCGGAGTGCCGGCGGCGAATCGGGGGAGCATGCCTGCCACCGGTCGCCTCAGGGCGGGCGGACGGGACGTCGTACCGGACGGGAATGCCACTGCGCCGACAAGCTCGTTGCCGCGGCGCACCGCGCGCAGCTGGAGCAGCGTCTCTCTGCCGTCGGACATGGTCAGCGGTGTCTCCGCGGCGTCCGACCGCCCGAGGGCGTCCCGCACCATGGTCCACGTGTCACCGTGCTCGACCGCGCCGATCTCCCGCGCCAGCTCCGGCGTCGACATCCAGACGCTGTCGCTGATCGCGAGCACGCCGGATCCGGACCGCCGTGAGGCACCGAGATACTCGTCCAGCAGCAACCGCTCGCCCTGTCCGCCGAGTTCGACCAGCCGCGCCTCGATCACCGCCACCGCTTGACGCACCAGCGCCGCGAGGGCCGGGTTGGCGCGCGCAGCCCAGGTGGCAATATCCAGCACGCCGACGAATCGGTGGCTGAACGGATCACGGATCGGAACTCCGAAACAGGCGAAATCCTGCAGTCGCTCGGAGAAGTGCTCGTGTCCGCAGACCGCATACGCAGCCCGGGCCTCGAGGGCGCTGCCGATGCCGTTGGTCCCGACATGGTGCTCGGCATAGCTGAACCCCGGCGCAAGTAGGACCGAGTCGAACCGGCGCTCGAGCTCACCGACCCCAGAACGGCGGAGCAGCACCCGCCCTCGGCTGTCGGCCAGGACCGCCGCGACGGGGCTGCCGGCCACGTCCTGGGCCACCCCGTCGACGACGGAGCTCGCCGCCCTGGCCAGACGTGAGGCCAGGTTGACGTTCTCGACGTACGACGTGGTGACCTCTCTGGCGTCGACGCCGTCGTCGGACGAGCGACGCCACGAGGCGAGGATCTCCGCGCTAGGCCCCTCGATCTCCTCGATCCGCCCACCGGTCAGCAGCTGCTCCCTGGCCCGGAGCAGCATCGCGCCGGAATCGTCGGTCATCGCCGAGAACCTCCCCACCTCTCAAGGTGAGACGCGGAGCACACCAGATGGCCACTTTACTCCCAGGAAGACTCGATCTCCCCAGCTGCCGACCGGCAGAAAGGGCAACGATGACCATCGATCTCACCCCCGCGACCTCGCCATCCACCATGGCCGGTTCCGGGTTGGCGACGAGCCGCGGCACCCTGAACAGCACCGCCTATATCCAGTGCACAGCCGACGAGCCAGTCACGAGCATGCCCTCCCCGATGGGCGCAGTCCGGTGAACGACCACACTCACGACCACGGCTACTACCGCCGCCCGGGCGGGACCTGCAGTTACTGTGCGGACACGCATCCGACTGAGCCCGACCTACCAATGCAAGTCTTCGACCGCGCGACCGGCTCCTGGATCGTCGGATCCGCCCTGAGCGAGGCGGCGTGATGCGCCATCCCGGGTGCGGTCCTTCGTCCTGGCCTCCAGCGTATCGAGCGTGCTACGTGCTTCGCTGGATGGTCGAGGACGTGGCCTTCTCGCTACCGCAGATCGCCCTCGGCGAGTTCGCCGTGGCTTCGGTGTGGAAGGCCTCGCGCGGAGTCTGGACCGACGTCAGCGACACGATGTCCCGGCCGTAGAAGAAGGCGGTCAGCCAGATCGAGAAGACCCGTACCTTGCGATCCCAGGTGGGGATGGACAGCACGTGGTAGCCGCGGTGCATCACCCACGCCGGCAGGCCCTTGATGACCAGGCTGCGGTACTGGAAGATCCCCTTCCCCAGGCCGAGGGTCGCGATCGAGCCGAAGCTGCGGTGCAGGTAGTTCTTCGGCTCGCGCCCGCGTAGCGTCCGGATCAGGTTCTTCGCCAGCCGTTTGCCCTGTCGTACGGCGTTCTGCGCGTTCGGCACGGTGAACGCACCCGGCGTCGGTGAGGCGAGATCGGGTACGGCGGCGTCGTCCCCCGCGGCCCACGCGTCGGGCACGAACTTGTCGTCGGTACCGATCCGTAAGTCGGCGCGTACCTGGACCAGCCCACGCGGCGTGTGCGGCAGGTCGGTGTGGTTGCGGAGCAACCTGGTTGCGGCATTGCCCGCCGTCCACACGATCAGCTCCGAGTCGAACGCCGCGCCGTCGGACAAGACGACATGACCGTTCTCAGCCGAGCTCATCGTGGTGTTCAGATGCACTTGCGCTCCACGGCGTTCGAGCATTCGCACCACCCATCGGCCGGGCTGCTCGGTCACCTCCGGAAGGATCCGCCCGGACGCTTCGACCAGGTGGAAGGCGAGATCGTCGACCGACAGCACCGGGTAGTACTTGACCAGCGTCTTGGCCAGCGACATCAGCTCGGCGAATCCCTCCACCCCGGAGAACCCGCCGCCGACGAACGTGAACGTGAGCAGCCGGCGCCGGTCCGGCCCCGGTTCCAGACCGGATGCCTCGTCGAACGCGGTCAGCACCCGGTCCCGGATCGCGACCGCTTCCTCGACGTGCTTCATCCCGATCGCACGGTCCGCCACGCCCGGTACGTCGAACGTCCGGGTCACTGCGCCTGCGGTGACCACCAGGACGTCGTACGTCATGGTGAAGTCCGGCCCGTGCGCCGGCCGGATGACGACCGTCCGCGCGTCGTGCCCGATGTGGATGACCCTGCCCGGCACCAACTTGGTCCGGCGCAGGTTACGGCGCAGCGAGATCGCGGCGTGCCGCGCTTCGACCGAACCGGCCACGACCTCGGGCAGGAACGGCTGGTACGTCATGTACGGCCGTGGTTCGACCACGACCACCTCGACCTCGTCGCGCCGAAGCTTCTTCTCCAGCTTCCACGCCGTGTAGAACCCGGCGTACCCGCCACCGATGATCAAGATCCTGCGCATCGCCTCATGCCCCTTCCCGGCTCGCCCGTTCAGAACCGTCGAGCTCGGCCGCGCGGATCCGGTAGACCTGCATCGCAAGGCCGTAGTACTTGTCGGTCTCGCCGACCCACTCCATGCCCAGCCGCCGCGCCGTGGCGCAGGCGCGAAGGTTCTGCGGTCGGGCGACCGCGTACAACTCGTCGATCGTGCCGGTTGCGAATGCCCAATGCATCAAGGCGTGGCTCGCCTCGGTCGCAAACCCGCGGCCCCAGGCTGGCGGTGCGAGCTGCCAGCCGATCTCGAAGTCCTCCTCGAACGGCGGCAGCAAGCCGAGCTGCAGGCCGCCGACCACTTGCCCGTCTGTCTTGCTGACGATCGCCCAGCGCCCGGCCGGCGGGACAGCGTTCTCGGCGGCCGCGATCCATGCACGGAGCAGCAGGCGCATGGTCGTCTTGTTCGGCACCCGGCCCAGCTCGGGTGCCAGCCACCGCGCCACTTCGGTGGATCCAAAGATCTTCAGCGCGGCCTCCGCGTCGGCCTCTACCCAGTCCCGAATCGCGAGCCGCTCGCTTTCAGCGATCACTGCCATCTTTACCATCCTGTCGTCCAAGAGATTTCATGCCCCGGCCGTCGGCCAGGTAGCTGCTAAGAGGGGTCAGTCCGTCGGGTCGTACGCGACGTTCCAGACCTGGCCGGTCTGGGCCGTGGCCAGGTGATGCAGCAGGGTTGTGGCCTGGCGGCCCGAATCGGCGACACCGGCGTCCTTCTGACTGATGACGAATCGCCGGATCAAAGGGTCGTCGATCGCTTCCGGATCAATTCCGGCGAGCCAGGTCCGCAGTGCTTCGCCCGTCTTCTGTGCACGGAGGGCGTTGACCGTGACGCCGGTCCCGGTCAGCTCGGCCGCAAGGTACGCGGTGTGTGCCTCCAGCGCAGCGACGCAGGCCGCGTAGACGTTTCCACCGGGCCAAGAGTCCAGGTCGCCGACGACGCCGCAGACGTTGGCGATCCGTCCCCATCCCTGGCGCATCATCGCCGGAATCACCGCGCCGGAGAGGGCCACGACGCTCGCAACGTTGATGCTGAGGGCACGCAGTACGGCCACCGGGTCGAGATTGGCTACCGGGCCCATCGGTGCCACGGTGGCAGCGTTGTTGATCAGGATGTCGACGTCGCCGAAGACCTGCTCGACGCTCTGGACGAGACCAGGAATCGACCCGAGGTCAGACAGATCGGCAGTGAACCCGGACGCCTCGCCCCCGGCCGACCGGATGGCGTCCACCGTGGCGTCGGCGCGAGCTCTCGAGGTCGCGACCACCGCGACTGCCGCACCGGCGGCACCCAACTGCTGGGCGATCGCCCGGCCGACCGCGCGGCCCGCGCCTGTCACCAAAGCAACTCTGTCGACGAAGGCCCGTGCCGGGCTCAGACTTCCATCCATGTTAGTTGGAGTCCGGACAGCGGCTGACTCTTACTTTGCTGCCGCGCCGCGATCAGGATCAGATCTCGAGAAGCGGTAAGGCCGGGCCCTCGATCGGCACACAAGTAGGGACATCCGGGTCATTCCGGCCCGTACGGATCGAGGGAGACGGTCATGAGCGGATACTTCGAAGGTCGCAAGCTCATCGTGGTCGGTGGGAGCAGCGGCATGGGGCTGCAGACGGCACGTGATGTTGTCGGGCAAGGCGCCAACGCCGTCATCGTCGGGCGCCAGCAAGCCAAGGTCGACGAGACAGTCGCTGAGCTGGGCAAGAAGGGTGAGGCCTGGGGCATCACCGCGGACCTGGCGGATCGCAAGCAGGTCGAGGACGTACAGGCGCAGCTCGCCGCGGAGCACGCCGATGCGACGCTGCTGGTCAATGCGGCCGGTTTCTTCATCCCCAAGGGCTTCCTCGACTACAGCCAGGAGGACTACGACGCGTACCTGGAGCTGAGCCGGGCCACGTTCTTCCTCACCCAGACGGTGGTACGGGGGATGCAGGCCGCAGGCTCCGGCGGGGCGATCGTCAACATCGGCAGCATGTGGGCCCACCAGGCGATCGCGGCGACGCCGGCGACGGCGTACTCGATGGCGAAGGCCGGCCTGCACGCGCTGACCCACAACCTGGCGATGGAATTGGCGGCCGACGGCATTCGCGTCAACGCGGTGGCTCCGGCGGTAGTGGCCACTCCGTTGTACGAGGGATTCGTCCCCGCCGACAAACTCGAGGAGACGGTGAAGAGTTTCGACAGCTTCCACCCGCTGGGACGGGTCGGAACCGCGCAGGACATCGCGTCCTCGATCGTGTTCTTGCTCTCACCGGAGGCCAGCTGGATCACCGGAGCGATCCTGAACGTCGACGGCGGCGTCATGGCCGGCCGCAACTGACGGCCCGCCCCCGAGCGCGCGCTCGATCACATCCGGTTGTAATGAATGTGGAGTGTCCATGACGAGTTTTCGGACCGTGTCCGCCGGCGGGCTGGAGGTCTTCTACCGCGAGGCCGGTAAACCGGGAGCACCGAAACTCCTGCTGCTGGGCGGATTCCCGTCCTCGTCCCACCAGTTCCGGAACCTGATGCCGGCGCTTGCCGACAGGTTCCATCTGGTCGCGATCGACTACCCCGGCTCCGGGAACACCGAACTGCCCGATCCGGCCGACTGGGACTACACCTTCGACCATCTCGCCGAGATCGTCGATGAGACGTTGCTCGCCATCGACTTCACCGGACCGATGGGCCTGTACATGCAGGATCACGGCGGTCCGGTGGGTAACCGGCTGATCTCGCTGCATCCGGACTGGTTCCGATGGCAGATCATCCAGAACGCGAACATCTATGAGGAAGGGCTCACCGAGCTCTGGGATGGGCTGCGGAACGGTCTCTGGGCCGGCCGCAGCACCGAGCCGCCAGTCGACGTCCTGCTCGAACCGGAAACGGTGAAGGCCATCTACCTCACTGGCCATCCCGACAAGGCGAAGATCAGCCCGGACAACTGGAACCTCGACCTGCACTTCCTGACCCGGCCGCATGCGCGTCAGGCGCAACTGGAGCTGTTCCACGACTACCGGACGAACATCGCCATGTACCCGGCCTGGCAGGCGCGACTGCGCCGAGACCAGCCCAGAACGCTGATCTGCTGGGGCCAAGGTGACATCTTCTTCACCCCCGCCGGTGGAGAGGCCTATCTACGTGAGCTCCCCGACGCGAAACTGGTCCGCCTCGACTCCGGTCACTTCGCGTTGGAGGACTGCCTGCAACAGATCGCCGACGAGATCAGGACCTTCTACGACGAGGTCGTCAAGTCGTGATGCTGACGAAGCCGTGGCTGCGGCTGATGATTGAGGGCCAGCTGGGACGAATCGAAGTCTGCGGGGTGTTCGACGCCCGGACCGCGACCGCGGTCCGCGCTCACGCGAGCGGTTGTTCCGGTAGGTAGCCGGCTTCAACCAGAGCGGCCCGCAGCTTGCGCCGGGCATCGAACATCATCTTGTAGATCGCGTTGTGCGTCGATCCGAGCTGATCAGCGAGCACATCCGTCGGCATCCCGTTCAGCGCCAGCGCGACAAAGACCAGTCGCTGCTTCGCCGTCAGCGTCTCGTTGACGGCGCGATGCACGGCCGCCATCAGATCCCGGCTCTCGGCGTGCGCCTCTGGTCCGATGCCGAGTCGTGTTGGCAGACGCTCCCAGTCCTCGTCGTCGAACGCGACACCGGCCCGCTGCCAGAAGTGCCGGTTGACCTTGGCGGCCACGTCGAAGATCACGAACTTGTACGCCCAGGTGGTGAACCTGCAATCACCGCGGAACGTGCCGACCTTGCCGCAGATCGTCAGCAGAGCATCCGCGGCGGCCTGGTGCGCAATGTCGTCCAGCTCCGGGCCGGCGAGCCGCAGCCTGGAGGCGCGCCGCCCGACCTCTGACCTTGCGGCCCGCAGGAGAACCTCGTGCAGGCGACGGCTCGCGGCTTCGCGCTGATCTCCGTCGCCGCTCAGGTCGCGGACCCAGACGTCGTTCTCCCCCGCGACCTCTGCAGAGACGACCCGCACCTGCGTCAAGGACTCGGAACTCTCTCTCTTCACTGGGCTCTCCCGCAATCAACGCACCGTAGCGACCACAGCTCCGGCACGTTCGTGCTGACCGATGAAACGGTAACATGGACGATACCGTCCACTAATAGCAGCGTCCAATCATCACGATCACTAGATCTAAAAGGCATCGGCCGAACGATTCACTGTCACGGAACAGGTCTAGACAGTCCTATTCAGCGAGAGCGTCGTAGGCGAGTCGCAGGTCCCGGCCGGCCAATGGACCACCGGGCTGCTGCAGGGCGCTACCGGCCGACAAGCTCCCCAGGTCGACTGCGGCGTAGCCGATGTCGTCGACGAGGGCGCCGACGGCCGGCCCGGGAGACGAAAGTGGCTCGCGGGTGCCGTGGCATCCACGAGGATCCGTCCGTGCCACGGTGGCAACTCCTCGAACAGGGGGACGACCGCGGGCCACGGGATCGCGAAGACGACGAGATCCGCGGCGGCGACAGCGCTCGTCTGGAGCGCACCGACCCTGGGCCCGAGCTCCGCCACGAGGGGTTCGAGCGTCGCCGGGCCGCGGCTGTTGCACAGTACGACGTCCCGGCCTGACGCCGACGACATGCGCGGCCAGCGGCCGCCCCACCGCACCCGAGCCCACGATGCCGATCGTCGCTGCCATCGATGACCACCCTGTCCCTCGGGGATAGCGGACCGGACGAACCGCGAAACCTCGGAAGGTCGACCGGCCGGTCCGACACGAATATGCGTCGAGGTCGCCGGACGGCGATCTCGTGATTGCTCACAGCTGAACGGTGTCGCGAGCCTGCGGCGCCCTTACTCCCCACGAATCGAGACCCGCATGGACGAACTCGCAGGAATCCGTGACGAGATCAGGAACCACGCTTCGAACGCGTGGGCGAGGGAGCGCGGGTACGAGCCGATCTACTCGGCGTCGCCGAGGTCGAGGATCGTTGTCATCGGCCAGGCCCCCGGCAAGCAGGCTCAGGAGAGCCAGGTCCCGTGGAACGACCCGAGCGGCGTCAAGCTGCGGCAGTGGCTGGGGGTGACGGACGCGCAGTTCTACGACCCGGACACGATCGCCCTGCTGCCGATGGACTTCTACTATCCGGGCAGGGGCGCGCACGGTGATCTCCCGCCGCGGACGGACTTCGCGCCGTTGTGGCACCCGAGGATCCTGGCGTTGATGCCGGCCGTTCGGCTCACCGTTCTGATCGGGAGCTATGCCCAGAAACACTATCTGGGGATCAGCGCCAAGAAGAACCTGACCGAGACCGTCCGCGCCTGCCGGGACTACGTTCCGGACCGGATTCCGCTCGTTCACCCCTCGCCGCTGAACTTCCGGTGGCAGGCCAAGAACCCGTGGTTCGAGACGGACGTGATCCCCGCTCTGCAGGCGCTGGTCGCGGACGCTATTCGTAGCGGCCTTCGAACGTGACGCCGTCGCTCAGCCCGGTAAACCTGAGTCCGACGATCCGCGTGTCGTCGACCATCCATCGAAGCGCGTAACAGGCGCGATAGGACGGCGGCCAGAACGAGCAGAACCGGTCTTGGTCGTCGACGTACCACTCGCCTGCGCTGTCGCCGCCGCGTTCGGTGTAGGTCGTCTTCCCGTCGATCGTGAAGACCTGGGTCGCGCCGTCGGCGTACACCAACCGGCGGGCAGTCACCGCCTTCGGGATGTCGGCGGCCGCTACCGCCTCACCATCCTCGGCGCGAATCCCCTGCAGTACGTCATCCATCATGACCAACGCCTTCCTTGCTCGACTTGCCTTCGATTCCTTGGTGGCCGCTGAGGCTCGCGCGCTTACTGGTCACGTGGGGGTGATGGAGGTCGAAGGCGGGCGAATCTGATCGGATCCGGGACAGCTCCTCGAAGTTGTGCCGCGCCGGTGACGAACATGTGGTGCGCCCAGACCGTCACGGACAACCCCCCGATGCCGAGGGTGGCCGCGACCAGCCCCACGTAGCCGAAGATGACCGCACCCAGGATCGCGCCCAGACCCGACAGCCACAGGCCCAGGATCCAGAGATCTCCACCGACTCCCGGCGAACGGGTGGCCGCCGACAGCGGCGTCGCGAACAGCAGCGGCATGATCGTGCCGTGCACGGTGAAGAGCTGGTTGTAGACCCCCTCGTTCACAAGCTGCAGACCCGGCCCGGCCGGCCAGCTTCGTGGCCGGGTACGTCCCGGCCGCCGGCGTCTACACCTCGCCGAGAGCATCCCGCTCAGATGTAGTCACAGCAGCTCCGCAGATCGTCGCGACAAGTTAATGGACGATACAGTCCTTACAACTAACGCGGCAAGCGTCACAGAATAAGACCTGTTTGTAACGGTGATGATCCGCTAAGAGGACGATATAGTTCCTTTGCTTCGGACTCACGGTTCCCCAGAGGTGACGCAATGGCTGACCAGCAACTCCCCACACCGGTCGAGTGGCTCGACGCGCGCTTGGGCATCCTCAAATCGGGCGCGAAGAAGGACGGGTCCGGAGGGCTTCGCAAGGTCTACCCGGAGCACTGGTCGTACCTGCTCGGCGAGATCGCGCTCTACAGCTTCGTCATCCTGATCCTCACCGGGATCTTCCTGACGCTCTGGTTCAAGCCGTCGATGAGCGAGGTCGAGTACCAGGGCTCGTACAGCCTGCTCAAGGGTCTGCACATGTCGGAGGCCTACGCCTCCACACTGACCATCACCTTCGACGTCCGCGGCGGCCTACTGATCCGGCAGATCCACCACTGGGCCGCAGTGCTGTTCATCGCCTCGATGATGGTGCACCTGCTGCGCGTCTTCTTCACCGGCGCGTTCCGCAAGCCGCGTGAGCTGAATTGGCTGATCGGCTTCGGAACCCTGTTCCTGGGCATCGTCGAGGGTTTCATCGGCTACGGCCTGCCCGACGACCTGCTGTCCGGCACCGGTCTGCGGATCACCAACGGCATGATTCAGGCGTCACCGGTGATCGGCACCTACCTGAACTTCTTCATCTTCGGTGGCGAGTTCCCCGGTGACACGTTCGTCCCACGGTTCTTCACCGTGCACGTTCTGCTGCTGCCGGGTCTGCTGCTTGCACTGATTACCGTGCACCTCTTCTACATCGTCTACCACAAGCACACCCAGTGGGCCGGTCCGGGCCGCACCGAACGCAACGTGGTCGGGTTCCCGTTCTTCCCTGACTACGTCGCCAAGGCCGGCGGAAACTTCTTCGCGGTCTTCGGCGTCACGGTGCTGATGGGCGCGCTGATGCAGATCAACCCGGTCTGGCTGTACGGGCCGTACAACCCGGCAGAGGTGACCGCGGGTTCCCAGCCGGACTGGTACATGGGCTGGCTGGAAGGGTCGGTACGCCTCTTCCCCGGCTTCGAGTCGCACTTCTGGGGCATCACCCTGAGCTGGAACCTGATCATCCCCGCACTGATCATTCCACCCGCGTTCGTCACGCTGGTCGCGCTGTATCCGTTCATCGAGGGCTGGATCGTCGGCGACAAACGCGAACATCATCTACTGGACCGGCCACGCGACGTCCCGACCCGGACCGGTATCGGCGTCGCGTTCATCACCTTCTACAGCCTGCTGTGGATCGCGGGCGGTAACGACCTGGTCGCGACCCACTTCGGCGTCTCGCTCAACCACGTCACCTGGTTCCTTCGGTTCGCGGTCGTCGCCGGCCCGGCCATCGCGTTCTGGATCACCCGCCGCTGGGCGATCTCGCTGCAAGGCGCCGACCAAGCCCGGCTCCTGCACGGCCTGGAAACCGGCATCATCACGCGCTCCCCCGAAGGCGAGTACACCGAGAAGCACCAACCCATCTCCATCTACGAGGCGTACTCACTGACGGCCCGCGACCGGGTCATGCCGTACGAACTGGAGCCGGACACCGACGACAACGGCGTCCGCGCCCCGCGCCGGGCACTCAACAAGGCGCGCGCCACCCTGTCCCGGTTCTACGACTGACACGCACAGAGGGCGTGTCCACCGCCTCAGCGATGGACACGCCCTCAGGGTTTATGGACTCAGGCGGTGGTGCGGTGTGGGAGGACCCAGTTCGGGCGGGCGAAGTGGCAGGTGTAACCCGCCGGGTACGTGAGCAGGTAGTCCTGGTGCTCCGGTTCGGCCTCCCAGAACGGCGCTTCCGGCTCGATCGTGGTCACCGCCTTGCCGGGCCACAGCCCTGACGCATCAACGTCCGCGATCGTCTCGCGGGCGACCTTGTCCTGCTCGGGGGTGAGCGGGAAGATCGCCGAGCGATAGCTCGTACCGACGTCGTTGCCCTGCCTGTTCATGGTCGACGGGTCGTGGATCTGGAAGAAGAACGCCAAGATGTCACGGTAGGTCGTCTGCGACGGGTCGAAGACGATCTCGACCGCCTCCGCATGCCCGGGGTGATTCCGGTACGTCGGGTGGTCATTCTGCCCGCCGGTGTAGCCGACCCGCGTGTCGATCACGCCGGGCTGTCGGCGGATCAGGTCCTCCACACCCCAGAAGCACCCGCCCGCGAGGACCGCGGTCTCGGTGCCCGGAGTCCGGGTGACCTCTCCGGTGTCGTGAATTCCACTCGTCATGATGCGTTCTCCGGACTGGTGGCCTCGAACAGTGACCGGTACTCGCCGTACCCCTGTGCCTCGAGCTCTGCGACCGGGACGAAACGCAGCGAGGCGGAGTTCATGCAGTACCGCTGACCGCCTTCGGCGACCGGGCCGTCACCGAAGACATGGCCGAGATGGCTACCGGCGCCGGTGGACAGCGCCTCCGTACGGATCATCCCGTACGACTTGTCGGTCTCCGTACGGACGGCGTCCGCCGCGAGCGGCCTGGTGAAGCTCGGCCATCCGGTGCCGCTGTCGTACTTGTCGGTCGACGAGAACAAGGGCTGTCCGGAGACAACATCCACGTAGATCCCGGCCTCGTGGTTGTCCCAGTACTCGTTCCGGAACGCGGGCTCGGTCGCGCCGTCCTGAGTGACGCGGAGCTGGTTGGCGGTGAGGCGGCTCAGCGCCTCCGGAGTCTTCCTGTAGTCGTGAGACACGATTTCTCCCTCTCTGACGCCGCTGGCTGCGCCGTCACTATGCACAACACCGTGGGCTGCTGAATTGGTCCCGAGTTCCGCGGAACCCACTGTGACCGCGATCTCAGTCCGGAGGGAGTTCAGCTTCCTGCACAGCAGCAAGCAGCCCGTCCACATCCTCCGCGCAGGCTTCACAGGCAGCCAGGTGCGCAGCCACCCCCGGGTACCGCGCGGCAGCGTCGACGCCGGCCGCGAGCAACTCGGCGTACACGTGCATGACAGCCATCGCCTCATCGCACCCGACGTCACGCGGGTCCGTGGCCAAGAACCGCTCGAGCCTGTCCCGCGACGCGGTCATGACCTTTCACCCTCCGTCAGTCTGTGATCAGCAGCCCGTTCTGATAACCGTTGGTGGTCGTGCGGCTCGGAATCTTACGCCCCGCAGCGAACTCGGCCTGGGCGGTAAGACGTCGAGGGTGGCGTGCCGCCAACGCATGTGAACCAAAAGTGCGGTGCAAGCAAGAGCTGGATCCAGGGAGGTGCCGGATGAGGGCAATTGTCGTGACGGACGAGAGTGCAGGGACGGGTGGGATGACGCTGACCGAGCGTCCCGAGCCGTCACCGGCGATCAATGACGTGGTCGTCGAGATTCACGCCTCGGGCTACGTTCCGACCGAGGTCACGTGGTCGTCGACGTGGACCGATCGCAGCAACCGCGACCGGAAGCAGCCGATTTCCGGGCACGAGTTGGCCGGCGTGGTCACCGCGCTCGGCTACGGCACGACCGGACTGTCCGTCGGTCAACGGGTGTTCGGCCTCGCGGACTGGCACCGCGACGGAACCCTCGCGGAGTACGTGGCCATCGAGGCACGCAACCTCGCGCCACTCCCGGGCGACGTCGACTTCACGGTCGGCGCGAGCCTGCCGATCTCCGGACTGACCGCCTGGCAGGGGCTGTTCCAGCACGGCCGCCTCGAAGCGGGGCAGACCGTGCTGGCCCACGGCGCGGCCGGCGCCGTCGGGACGATGGTCACGCAGCTCGCGCGCGAGTTCGGTGCGTACGTCATCGGCACCGGTCGGGCCGCCGACCGGGAGAAGGCGCTCGACTACGGTGCCCACGCCTTCGTCGACCTCGACAACGACGCGCTCGAAGACATCGGCGGCGTCGACCTGGTGTTCGACGTCATCGGCGGCGACATCCAGAAACGCTCCGCGGCCCTGGTCCGCCCCGGCGGAATCCTGGTCACCGTCGTCGGACCACCTGAGTCACGCCCGGCGGACGGCCTGGCGATCGACTTCGTCGTCGAGGCCGACCGCGCCCAGCTCGTCGAGATCGTCCAACGCGTCCGCGACGGGCGGCTACGGACGAACATCGGCACCGTAGTACCCCTCGACGACGCCGTCGCCACCTTCAACTCCACCGAACGGACCAAGGGAAAGATCGTCATCGGAATTCGCTCCTGAAACCGCATCACAGCAGCGGGCCTCGCGCATCGAGTCAGCCGCGAGGCCCGGTGCGACGGGGAGGGCGGGGCCCGGAACTCCGGCCATGACCAGGACACCCGGTGACGGCCATCAGGCGTTCTTGCCCAGTTGGACACGCAGCAGCCACTGGTGTTTCTCCAACATCCCGACCACCTTGATCAGCACGTCCTGCGTCACCAGATCCGCCCCACCGATCGAACCCAGCCGCTCACGGATTCGCTCAGCCACCGCCGCGACCCGCCGACCGAGCTCCCAGACGACCGCGTGATCAGCCGAGGACTGCACCTCCACAGGTTCGACACGCGATCCGGCTGCCACTGCCGGGCTCTGCCCATCGGGTACGAATCCCAGCGTCACCGCTCGCTCAGCGACAACATCCGCGAGGTCGCGCCACTCCCCCACCAGCTCGTCGAGGAACAGATGCAGGCTGTGCGCAGCCGCCCCGACCACACTCCAGTGCAGCTGCTTGCCGATCAGCGACAGGTCGATCAGATCCTGCAGCACGACCTGTAACTCTGCACCGATGGCCGCCCGCTCGTTCGGATTGTCCAGCGGCGGCAACTGCACCGAGTTCGCAACAGATTCCATAGCCATACCCCACCTGTGTCATGGCCGGCACCGGACCTTTCCTCAACGCCCGCACCAATCGGCACATCACGTCCCGCGGTGCGCCACCAGCTGGTAGGAGTCAGCGACGAGCTGCTTCACCAGATCCTCGTCCACGCTGCCCCCGCCTTCGACCGTGATCCAGTGCTTCTTGTTCATGTGATAGCCGGGGGTGATTTCTGCGTACTGCTCACGCAGGGCCACGGCGTTGTCCGGATCGGCCTTCAGGACCAGGACGGGCCGTCCCGGCAGGTCCGTGATGAGCATGAAGACCTTGCCGCGCACCTTGTAGAGGTCCCAGTTCGGGTCGAGACGATGCTCCAGGTCAGCGCCGGGCAGGTGCATGGCGACGTCGTCTGCGAGCTTCTGTAGCTCTTGCGCGTCCAAGGTGATCAACTCCGTCATCGCTTCGAATGGCAGGCATTGTTCTTTGGTGGCGACCTCGGCGCGGATCTTTCGATCGGCCTGGCGGCGTAAGAACCCGGTCGAGTCGGACACCAACTATTCGCACTTTCCCTACCGGAGGCTGATTCGCTGTGTCACGACTGAAGACCCCCGCGCTGGACGATCTCCCGGCCGGCCCGCGGCAGATCCTTGACCAGGTTGGCGCGCAGCTCGGGTTCGTCCCGAACATGTTCAAGACCATCGCCTCGAACCCGACCGTCCTCGAGGTCGTCACGAGCCTGCAAGCCACGATGAGCCGGGTTCTGGACGCTCGGACCCGGCACAGCATCGCTCTGGCCGCGTCGCAAGCCAACGGCTGCGAGTACTGCCTGGCCATCCACACGTACACCTCGTCGGAATTCGGCGGCATGGCGAGCGACGACATCGATCTCGCCCGTGCCGGCAGCTCGGTTGATCCCAAGCGCGCCGCGGCGGCTCGCTTCGCTCAGCAGGTGGTCGACAGCCGCGGACAGGTCAGCGACACCGACCTCGCGGCCGTCCGGGACGCCGGGTACTCCGACCCCGAGATCCTGGCGATCGTCACGGTCGCGGTGCAGGCTCTGCTCACGAACTTCATCAACAACGTGAACCAGACCGACATCGACATCCCAGCCGTCAACTCGGTCGGCTGACGCGATGGGATCCGAGCTGTACGAGAAGTTCATGGCGCTGCACACCCGCGACGGGGGCCTCGTCCTCCCGAACGCCTGGGACGGGCTCTCGGCGTTGATGCTGGCCGACGCCGGTTTCGAGGCGATCGCGACGTCGTCGGTAGCGCTCGCCGCCACGCTGGGCAGGCCGGACGGCCGCCACGAAGTCACCCGTGCCGAGCATCTGGAACATGCGCGACTGCTCGGCCGGCTCACCGGGCTGCCCGTCAACGGCGACTTCGAGGACGGGTACGGCGACACGCCCGCGGACGTCGCGACGACGGTCGAAGCCGCCGTCGAGTACGGCCTGGCCGGTATCGGTATCGAGGACACGTCGGGCAATCCGGACCGCCCGATCCGCGACTTCGACGAAGCCGTCGACCGCGTACGCAGCGCGGTCGACGCGGCCAAAAGACGCATCGTCGTCACCGGCCGGACCGACAACTTCATCCAGGGCCGCCCGGATCTCGACGACACCATCCGGCGTCTGACGGCCTTCGCCGAGGTCGGCGCGGATGTGCTATACGCCCCGTACCCGCCTGACCTCGATGCGCTGAACGCGATCGTCACCGCGGTCGCGCCGACACCGGTCAATGTCCTCGTGTCGCCGGCGGACAACGTGCTGACGGTCGCTGAGCTGCAGAAGGCCGGCGTCAAACGAATCAGCTTGGGCCCGTGGCTCTACGTCCACGCGATGGGCGCACTCGAAGAGGCCACCAAGGCACTCGTCGCGGGCGATCTGGCCGCGGCCGCGACCGGCATCAGCTTCGAGCGCGTCGGCGAACTACTTGCCCACAGCAAGAACTAGACCACCATTGATTGCCGGAAGAAAGTAGACAGACATGGATCTCGACAAACTCATGGGCAAGCACCTCACCAGGTACTTCGACCCCAGCAGGACGATCCCGGCGGAAACTCTTCAGCAGCTGTTGAAGTTCCTGCGTTCGACGCCGACATCGACCAACATCCAGCCGAACCACTTCTATGTCCTCGCCACGGACGAAGGCAAGAAGCGGCTGGCGGACAACCTGGGCGAACGCTTCCAGGACAACGGCGAGAAGGTGATCAACTCCTCGCACACCATCATCGTCACCACCCGGGCGGATCTGCCCGAGAGCCACGTCGAGGCGGTGTTCAGCAAGGAGCGGGCCGACGGCCGGTTCCCGGACCCGGCGAAGCAGGAGCTGTGGGAGTCGATGACCCGCGACTTCCTGAACCTGCGCAACTACGGCTACAAGGACGTGAACCACTGGATGGAGAAACAGACCTACATGGTGGTGGGTCTGACCATGATGGCCGCCGCTGAGCTCGGTGTCGAAGCCACGCCGCTCGAGGGGTTCGACCCGACCAGTGTCGACAAGGCGTTCAAGATCCGCGAAAGCGGACATGCCACGACGGTGTTGCTGGCGCTCGGCTATCCCGACCCCACCAAGCAGTACAGCAATCCGATCTCGCGCTTCGACACGGACGAACTGTTCACCTTCGTCTGAACGCCGGCGGCATCGGTCAGAGCGGCACAGCTCGATGGAAGACCCTCCCGCGGTGATCGACCAGGTCCACCGAGACAGCAGGCTGCGGTTGGCGTTCTTGTCCGCGGTGGTTTCGCTCGCGGCCGCGTTCGCCGCGTCCTCCGCGCCGATCCCGCCGTTCAACCTGTACCGGGCCGAGGACGGCTGTCGAATCATGTCGGCCGACGGTCTCCCGCGATCGCAAGCCTCGGACTGCTCGCCCTTGGGTGTCTGGTGTTGCTGAACGTGCACGACATCGGCATCCTGCTGGCCGGCCGGGTCCTAATGGGCCTAGGCGCCGGGCTGGCCAGCAGCAACGTCACTGCGTACGTCGTCGACGCTGTGCCCAGCAGGCCGGCTTGGCTGGCCCCCGTCGCGTCTAGCCAGACAGTTACGCTCGGCCTCGCCGTCGGCGCCATCGCCTCCGGCGCCCTGGTGCAGTACGGTCCCTGACCGCGTCACCTCACCTACTTGGTTGCCGTGGGCTCCCTGTTTCTGTCTGCGGTACTGATCGTTGTCAGTCCGGAAACCGTCCCACGGACGCCGGGCGCTTGGCGATCACTACACCCGCGGCCGGACAACGCGTCGGCATGACAGTGGTACGGCGGACTCGCCCTCATCGCCACCCTCTTCACCATCGCCGCCGCCCGCAACCCCACTCGCGAAAGGACGAGCTGAGGATGAACGAAGAACGCAGGCCGGTCGCCGAGAAGGTGGTCGACAACACCGATCAGGGCCGCTTCGAGTTGTACCGGGACGACGAGTTGGTTGGTTGGCTCTATTACACCCACCTGAGACCTGATCGGTACGCCCTCCGGCACACCGAGGTCGGGCCGAGTCACCAGCACCAGGGCGTGGCGAGCGCGATGGTCCGGCAGGTACTCGACCAGATCCGCGTTCGTGGGGGCACGGTCACGGCAATCTGCCCTTTCGTGGCCGACTACCTTGCGCGAACCACGGCGTACGCCGATCTGCTCGACTCGCGGCACCCGGGCTACCCCGATCGCGCGAGTGCGGAGGCGGCTGAAAGGAAAGCCGGTAGATGAATTCTCAACGAAGTGCTGCGAGGTAGGTAAGAGCAGCTCGGGGCGCCGACACCGGGACTTGGATCTACCCACTGAGGTTCCACGAGGAGAACCATGAAACGCACTGTCCCCGCTGTCGCTGTCTCCGCTCTCGCACTGACGGTCGGACTCGTCAGCACGCCGGCGACCGCCACCGCTTCGCCCGCATCGGCATCGCTGTCGCAAGGCATGGTCTTCGTCCAGAACGACGACTCCGCGGGCAACCAGGTCGTGGCCTACCGTCGCTCGGCCGACGGCTCCCTGCACCAAGCCGGCACCTACTCGACGGGCGGTCGTGGCGGAACCCTGAACGGCGCGGTCGTCGATCGCCTCGCATCACAGGGATCGCTCACCTACGACAAGGCACATCGGACCCTGTACGCCGTGAACGCGGGCAGCAACACCGTGACGGTGTTCGGTGTGGCCGGCGACCGGCTGATCCGCCGGCAGGTCATCAACTCCGGCGGAACGTTCCCCGTCAGCGTCGCTGTTCACGGCGCAGAGGTTTATGTCCTGAACGCGCGCGCGGGTGGCGCGGTGCAGGGCTACCTCAGCATCCTCGGCCACCTGGTGCCGCTGCACAGCGAACGTCGCTCCCTCGGTCTGCCCGTCACGACAGGACCGCAAGAGTTCACGCACACTCCGGGCCAGGTCGTCGTGACACCGGACGGCTCCTCGGTGATCGTGACGACCAAGGCAGCCGGCAACAATCTGCTCGTGTTCGGCCGGTTGGGCTTGGCCCAGCTGGCGAAGACACCCGCGGTTGTCGATGATGCCGGCAACGTTCCGTTCGCCGCGGTGTTCGACCGCTTCGGACAGCTGGCTGTGGCCGAGGCCGGTTCGAATTCAGTCGCGACGTACGCGGTCGAGCGCGATCATCACCTGCGCCTCCTGAACAGGACTGCGACCGGCCAGATGGCGACCTGCTGGATCGTCGGTGCCGGGGGCAACTACTACCTGTCCAACGCGGGAAGCAACTCATTGGCCGGATATCACGCGGAGCGCGACGGCTCGCCCGTCAGCCTGGGCAACATCGCAACGGGCGAGGGCACCGTCGACGCTGCTGCCACACCGGACCAGCGCTACATCTACGTACAGACGGGGAAAGTGGGAGCTGTCGACGCGTTCCGGGTCGAGTCCGATGGAAACCTGACCAGGATCAGCAGCACCGTCGTCCCCAACGCAGCCGGCGCGGAAGGCATCGCCGCCAGCTGAGCACCTGACGACGCAGAAGCCCGAGTGGCAATCCACTCGGGCTTCTGCGGTAGTTGGACCTCGTTCGTCAGCGTGCGGCTGCGTCTCCAGGGTCGTGGGGAGGGTCACCTTGCAACCCTTCGACTGCACCCAGCAAGCTGCGCAGGTCGGTCTCCTCCACCTGGACCTCCTCAGGGTCGTCCAGCCACTGGTCGGGTGTTTCGGGCTCGACGTCGTCAGGCCGACTGTTGGCGATCAGCCCCAGGTCGGCCTCGACCTCGGCTGCCAGCTCATCCAGCACCGGCCCTCGCTCGTCGTCCGGCAACTGCCCATCAGTGTTCATCGACTCGCCCCTTCGGCATGGTTACGCCCGATCTGCCCGCTCGACGATCGCTCGCTAACCCCTGTGTCCGTAAGCCCGCATGTTCGCTGTCCACCTCGGCGAGTAGCACGCCGTCAATCGTCGCTCGCATTGTGATCCTTTCGGTCGGGTCCGTCTCGCTTGACGGGTTCCCGGGGCGTTTCGGGCTCGGGGTGACTGCGGCGTCGTCGACGGTTCCCAGCAAGTAGTGCGTGAGGGGCGAATGCTCGTTCGCGTGCTCCGTGGGCTGCGTCGGAAGCCCTCGCCCTTCCAACTCGTCCCAGGTCGAGTCGGCGATCCGCCACAGCCGGCGCGCGATCTGGCCAGCGAGGCCGGCATGCGGTGAGTTGGGGTGCGGTCTGGTCGCCGAACTCCACTGCACTTCGCCAGGGACCGCGCCACGTCCACGGCACGTCAGCGCTGTGCAGCTGCTCCAAGCTGGACACGACGTCGGTCTCGAACGATTCGTGCTCAGTCAGTAGCCGCTCAGCGTCCCGCCAGGTCTCGGCGGTGCTCAGATTGAGAAAGCGTGCATCCCCGTAGGCCCTGCCCTTGAGTACCCGCAGCGCCTGCTCGAACTTCTTGAGATTGTCCACGAGGACCGCGGTGTCGACATCGGAGGTCGCACTGGACGCCGGCAGCAAGACGTCGGCAACGGCTGCGGCATGCTGTGCGGCAACGGCCGTGAACTGGTCCAGAATGCGGCGTCTCGCGAACCCGTCGACGTCCGGATCCTGCGCACGCGCTGCCAGCTCCCTGAGGCTCGTGTGCTGAGCATGCACCAGTTGCTGCAGAGGGGCAGACGTAGAGCGCGGCCGGATCGCCGGGTTGGACGGATCGAGTACGACCAGGTACGTCGGATGGCCCTGAAGGAACCGCTCGACCGCCGGGCAGTAGTTCGTGATCCGGACCTCTTCGGCGATGAGGTCGTCGAGGACCGCCTGGATCAGGGCTGTACCGAGGCCTCGGCCTCGATGATCCGCTATGACCTCGGTATGCCCCAGGACGCGCTGTCCACCGAGGACACGGAAGTCGAGGGTTCCGGCGGTCGTGCCCTTCAGGAGCAGCTCGTACCGTCGCAACTCCTCGTTCTCGACCACACTCAGCTCACGCTTGGAGTCGTACATCAGGGTTCTCATCGCTGTACGGTCCTTCCGTGAGCCGTCGCGCCGATACTGCATTGTTCACTCGACCTCATCGACCTCCAACGGCTCGTCGTCGACAACATGCACCGCAGCCTCTTCGGCACTCGCGGCGCCGCCGTCGAGTGCCGGAGGATTGGAGTTGGTCCTCGTCGTCCACGCCGTAACTGCCGCAATATTCACGGCTGACCTCGCTCGTACGCCCTCCTGACTGCGGGCCGACTGCAGGCCGACTCCTGACGAGACTTGGTGTCGGTTGCGGCACGTGTGCTTACCCGCCCGCGGACGTTACTGCAAGGTAGACTTTCCCGATGGCGGAGAGCAGCTCTGAAATGCGGCACCGATCGTTGCTCGGCCTCGATAGGCTCTTCGCGTGTCCGAGACAGTGAACGAGCTCGATCGCCGCCTGACCGCTCGCGGCGCGGCCACACGAGCCCGGATTGTCGCCGCAGCCGACGAGCTGATGTCCCTCAAAGGCGCCGCAGCGACAACGCTGGACGAAGTGACGGCGGCAAGCGGGACCAGCAAGTCACAGTTGTACCGGCATTTCAGCGACAAATCCGCCTTGGTCCAGGCAGTGATCGCGCTGCGCGGCAGCCGGGTGCTCGAGCGCGAGGATCAGTACCTCCGAAGGGTCGACTCGTTCAGTGGCCTGGAGCGCTGGTGCCGGGCCATCCTTCAGCGTGTCACAGCACGCCGTGGAGCGCTGGGCTGCGAGCTGGGCTCACTCTCGACCGAGCTCTCCGACCAGGACGAAGCCGCCCGTATCGACCTGGACGCCCACCTGACAACCTGGATCTCGCTGCTGACCGCTGCCCTCGAGCGGATGAAGGCCAACGGGACCTTGTCCGACGACGCCGATGCCTCGACGCTGGCGACGGGCATCATGGCAGCGCTGCAGGGCGGATATGTTCTCGCCCAGGCGGCTCACGATCCCGGGCCGATGCGTATCGCCCTCGAGTTGGCGATGGACTCCGTCCGGGTGCACACGTCACCCGCAAAGTAGCATCCGCACTCTTGCCGTTCAGGCCGGTCGCGGCATACCGAAGAGATCGCCGTACTCCGGGTTCAGCTCGACGAATCGGCGTACGACCGTGCAGTAGCGTCTCTCAAGCTCGCGGCATCCGAGCTGACCTTCGGCGCGGTCGACAAAATGACAGGCCCGGCCGGTCTGGCGATGGGTTATCTGCAGAGCTCACCGCTCCCGCTCGAGTGAACCTTAAGGGTCCGCGCGCGGCAGGCCGTCGAGCGCGATCGGGACCGGGTCGAGCGGGCGCCCACGGATCACAAGGTCCGGCACACCGACCGTTCCGGACCGGCACCCGAAACCTGGGGTATGGACTACCTATTCGGCCCGGAGCTGTACGAGGAGTCGGGGAGTTGCTCGAGATCGACCAGGTTCTGCAGGCAACTCGAGATGTTCTCGGCGCCGATCGGTTGCGGTTCTGGAGGGCTCACGCTTACAGGGATCCGCGCCATACCTGCTCGGCACCGGCGTTCGCATCGGCGAGGCCCTCACCGCCCTCCGGCCCCAAGTCGATCTCGAAGCCGGCACCGTCAAAATCACCCACACCATCGCCCGCGTCAAAGGCGAAGGCCTCATCCGCAAAGCCACCAAGTCCAAGGCCGGCGAACGCCTCCTCCACCTATCCGACTGGACACTGGCCATGCTGCGCACCCGTCAGCCACCGCCCCGCCTCGAGGAGACCGTCTTCGCCGACACCCGCGGCGGCTTCCGCGACCCATCAACACCCGCCGCGCCCTCCGCACCGTTCTCTCCCACGTCGGCAGCACCGCCCGCCACCGCCTCCGACGGCCCCGCTAGCCGGCGCCGTCCCAGACTTTGCGGGCGCTTCCAGGAGTGCGGTGATTTCATGGTGGTGTGGAGCATGATCAGGAAGAGCTTCTCGAGGTGGGGAGCGCTTCGAGACGTGGGCGCCGGATCGCTGGGTGGGGCCTGATCCTGCTGGCGGTGCTGACCCTGATCGTTCTTCGCGCCTCGACGGGTCCGGCGCATACGCCGCCGACCACTACCCCGTCCGAGCTGAACAGCGTCATCCCCGACGGACCGGTGGCGAACCCGTGGCCGACAACTCCCGGCGCGTGTGGAGCAGACGTACCGCTGCCTATCGTGTCGAGTACGCCGTCGGCCGAGCGCACCGGGATCCAGGTGCTGCTCGGCGGGGACCGGCTACGGCTGGTCGACTTCGACAGCGGCCGGGCGACGACGTTGCCTGACGAAGTCGTCCGGCCGGGCGAGTACGCCGCCGTGTTGGCCGGCGATCCGATCACGGCGTACGCGACCACCGGCTCCTGCAACGAGGCGGTTCCGTATGCGATGCTGCGCGTCACGGTCGATCACCACGTCAGTGTCATCCGGCCACTCAGTCCTACCGAGTCTCCCCTGACCGATGGCAATCATGTGTGGATCGCATCCTTTGCCAGCGACATCGACAACCCCTACGGAACGATCGCTCCTCTGGCCGGCAGGCATCGGGTGCGGCTGCCGCTCGGCTTCTACGCGTCCGCCGTCGTGGGCGACACGGTCGTCGGTCTGATGCAGCCCGATCCGGGAATCTCACCGACGTGGCTCGCGCTCGTCGATGCACGCACCGGTCGGTTGCAGGCCAAGCTGGATCAACATGTGGCACCGCTCGCGACGGGTGCAGGCCAGGTCTTCTGGACCACCGGCTGCCACGACGACCCGTCATCGTGCATGCTGCATCGCCGGGTCATTGCCGGCGGCAAGACCACCGCATCCCCGCTCCCACGCCCCGCCTGCTGCGGCGTCGTCAGCCCCGACGGCAAGAGGCTCGCCTTCCTCCTCGACCACCCCACGCTCGACTCGGGCATCGAAGGCCACCCACTCCCGCCCCTCGACATCGCGACGCTGCATCTCGACACCGGCCGCCTGGAGATCGTCCCCGGCATCGAACTCCCCGCCAAATCGCAACCCGCCCTAGCCTTCGCCAAAGAAGGCTGGCTGGTCATAGCCCTGGACGCAGGATCCCGCACCCGCCTCCTGGCCTGGCACCCAGGCCTAGGCCAGGTCTACGAAACCGCAGCACTCCCAGGCGTCGTCCATCCTCCACCAACCCTCGTCATCACCAGCCATTGACGTACTCGACTCACGCTCCCGACGACTCGGATCGCCCTACCGGGTCGTAGTACATCAGGTTGACGGCGGCCATTCTGTTCGTGACATTCAGCTTTACGTCCTCGAGGACGCCAGACAGCACCCCCGAGACTCCGCACCGCGCCCGTCCGACCGCCCAGGTCGAACTCTTCCGCGAGTGACCGCGCAGGTGATGACGGCGGACGCCGAGTCCCCGCCGGGGGCTCAACCTCATCAAATGTGGTCGGCGAATCCGCCCACAGTCCAGCCGAGCGCGCCAGTTGCGCCCCCAGCCGTGTCCATCGCCTCGCCGAGGAGGACCTTCTGTTGTTCCGGATCTGCTTCACGATCCGCTCTCCACGAAGGGTCCGTGCGACGTCACGGAAGTCTTGGACAGTTGAATTGTTCTTCCAGCGGAACCGTCACGCAGTACTCGCCTGGCGCACGACCGTCGAGGACATCGGAGTCAACCTCGAACTCGGCTGCTCGTGCAGCTGTCATCCGCACCCGATCCGAGACGTGCGACCAGCTGGGCTGTCAGTTCCGGCTGAATACTGACCCTCTGGTTCCGGGGCAACTGGGTCAAGGTTCGACCGGCGTTGACACACCGGCCGTTCGTTCGGGTGTGAGCGATCCGAGCATCATTGAGCAACGCTGGTCATCCTAAGCTGGAAATCAGCGGGGATCGGGGGCGAGCTGGCTCTGACCTCGACAGAGGTCCAGGCCTTCTCTAGACCGGTCGCAGCAGAACATCAAGAGCCCTTACATATAAGGCTATTTGAGCTCCGATGAGGACTTCCCCAGAAGGCGACGGGCCACGATGAGCTGCTGGATCTGCTGGGTTCCCTCGAAGATGTCGAGGATTTTGCTGTCTCGGGACCATTTTTCTAGGAGTTCGTGTTCGGAGTAGCCGAGGGTGCCGGTTAGTTCTACGCAGCGGAGGGTTATTTCGTTGGCGGTGCGGCCGGCTTTGGCTTTGGCTATGGAGGCTTGGAGGGAGTTGGGTTGGGCGTTGTCGGCCATCCAGGCGGCCTGGAGGGTCAGGAGGTAGGCGGCTTCCCAGTCGGCCTCCATCGAAAGGTACGTCGCGGCGGCGGCCGGCTGTAGATGGATCGGGCGGTCGTAGTCGACTTGTACGCCGGCCCCGGACAGCAAGTCCCGGGTGAGTTCCAGGGACGCGCGGGCACAGCCGACGGCCATCGCCGCCACCAGCGGGCGGGTGTTGTCGAACGTCTGCATGACGCCGGCGAAACCCTTGTCGATGTCCGCCGTACCGAGCAGGTTCGAGCGCGGTACGCGGCAGTTCTCGAAGCGGATCGTCGCGGTGTCGGAGGCGCGGATGCCGAGCTTGTGTTCGAGGCGTTCGACCGTCATGCCGGGCGTGTCCTTGATGACCACGAACGACTTGATCGCGGCCCGGCCGAGCGTCTTGTCGAGCGTCGCCCATACGACCACGGCGTCGCAGCGGCCGCCGGCGGTGACGAAGATCTTCTCGCCGTTCAGCACGTAGTCGTCGCCGTCGAGCCGCGCGGTCGTCTGGATGTTCGCGGAGTCGGAGCCGCAGTCCGGCTCGGTGATCGCCATCGCGGCCCACACACCGTCGAACCGCTGCAGCTGCTCGTCGGATGCCACGGACGCGATCGCCGAGTTGCCGAGTCCCTGTCGCGGCATCGACAGCAGCAGCCCGACATCACCCCAGCACATCTCCATGATCGACAGCACCGACGACAGGTTCGACCCGTTGACAACGCCTTCTTCCCCAGCCGAAGTGCGTCGTACGCCGGAAGCGCCCGCGCCCGAACCGGTGCCTGAGGCCCCTAATCCGTCGACCATCGCGGCGAGCATGTCCAGCTCGACCGGGTACTCGTGCTCAGCCAGGTCGTACCGGCGCGAGTTCGGCCGCAGCATCTCCGCCGCGACCTGATGCGCCTGGTTGACGAAGGCCCGGAACTTGCGCGGAGTCTCGAGATTGATCATCAGACGAGCACCGCCCCTTCCATCACGCCGATCGCTCGTAGGTCGCGGTACCAGCGCTCCACCGGATGCTCCTTCACGAACCCGTGCCCGCCGAGCAGTTGTACGCCGTCCGTCCCGATCTGCATGCCCTTCTCGGTACACAACCGCCGCGCCAACGCCGCCTCCCGGGCGAACGAAAGCCCTTGCGTAGCACGCGATCCGGCCCGATACGTCACGAGCTTCATGCCTTCGAGCTCGATCCCGATGTTCGCCACCATGAATGCGACCGACTGCCGATGACTGATCGGCTCACCGAAGGCCTCCCGCGAATTCACGTACGGCGTGACGTAGTCGAGCACAGCCCGCGCCGTACCGAGGGCCAAGGCACACCACCCGAGCCGCGACAACCGCACGCACTCGGCGTAGTCGTCCGACGATCCGAGCGGGACGGCCGGCACATCGGTCAGGATCACCCGGCTCAGCGAAGCGGCCCGCAACCCCATCGACGGCTCAGCCTCGATCACGACGCCAGGGTGATCAGCCTCCACCACGAACAACCGCGGACCGGCGTCCGTCTGCGCGCCGATGACAAACAACTCCGCCTCCGCGCCTCGCGGTACCAGCGACTTCACGCCGTTCAGCAGCCCGCCCGTGAACCGCGTGCGCAACGAGAACGGATCGAACACCGGCCGCGGCTCGACCAACGCCAGCGCGGCGGCCGGGACAGATGAGCCGGTGAAGGAGGGCAGGTACGTCGCCTGCTGCGTCTCGTCGCCCCACAACGAGATCGCCGTGCTCACGGCCGACGGGGCCAGACACGCTAGCGCCTGGCCCATGTCGCCGTACGCGAGAGCCTCGGCGACGAGTACGCCGGTCATCGCAGACCGCTCGGTGACGATGCCGCCGAGCTCCTCCGGGACCTCGATCAGGCTCAAGCCCAGCTCGGCCGATGACTCCAGAACCTTGGCCTCCGTGGCACAGGCCGTGTCAGCCGCAGAAGCAGCAGACCGCAGTACGTCGGAGGCGAACGAGCGGACGACGTCGACCATCATCTGCTGGTCCTCGGTCGGCGTCAGGTCGAACCGCCCGGTCCCCTTCGCCGCGGGCAGCCGCGCAGGCCCCGAGAGCCCCGTCAGCTTCGTGGCGGCTGAGAACCGCCGGGAGAGCGCTCCCGCCGTCCGGAATCCGGTCTTGGTCGCCTCGAACACCGCCCGCTCGGCCGGCTTCCGCAGCCCGAACCGGTCGATCGCCCGCCACCGCGCCAGCTTGTTGAGCAGGGCTACACCGACCCCGATCGCGTCCCGGCGCCCGCGGGTCTTCTCCTGAAGGCTCATACGGCCAACTGTAAACCGAAGTTACAACCCAGGTCACGCTGTAGCCTGACGCAACCGGCCCGAAGGAGCCCTGAAGGAGCACAGCAGTGGCGGTCAGCATGTCCGACGTGGCCCGCCACGCAGGCGTGTCCCAGCGCACCGTCTCGAACGTGGTGAACAACTACGTCCACGTCTCCCCCGCGACCCGCGCCCGCGTCCAGGCCAGCCTCGACGCCCTCGGCTACCGCCCGAACACCGCGGCCCGCCGCCTGCGAACCGGCCGGACCGGCACCGTCACCCTGGCCGTCCCCACCTTCCGCGAGCGGTACTTCGCCGACCTCGCCGAAGCCGTCATCGCCGCCGCCCGCGACCGCGGTACGACGATCCTCGTCGAGACCACCGGCGGCCGCCACGACCTCGAGGTCGAACTGCTCCGCGGTGGCGGCGACGTCCTCACCGACGGCGTGATCATGAGCGCGGTCTCGCTCAGCCGCACCGACCAGCGCAGTACGCACCCGGTCGTCCTGGTCGGCGACCGTGAGCCCGGCAGCGCGATCGACCACGTCGGCATCAAGAACCGTGAGGCTGCGCAGGCTGCCGTCACGCATCTGCTCGACACCGGCAGGCAGCGGATCCTGCTACTCGGAGCCAACCACGGCCCGAGACGCTCGTACCAACTCCGCCGTCAGGGCTATCAGGCGGCGCTCAAGAAGCACGGGATCGACCTCGACCCCACCTTGATCGTCGACTGCGACTGGACCACCGCGGCCGCTGCCGAGGCGATCAGCCGGACCTTCGAGCAGCTGCGCCCCGACGGCATCTTCGCGATGAACGACTCCGCAGCGCTGGGAGCACTGCGCGCACTGCAGCGCAACCGCATCGACGTACCAGGCGAGGTGTCTGTCATCGGCTTCGACGACATCGTCGAGTCGAGCCTCTCGACACCGAGCCTCAGCACCATCGCTCCCCTGATGGACGACCTCGCGAGCACCGCGCTCGACCTGCTCGATGAGCAACTGGACGACGATCACGTCCCGCAGCACCGGATGGCCGGCTACGAACTCCGCGTCCGGGAGAGCACCACCCGCTAACACATCCGTCTGCAGACAAACCCTTGTGGGCAGGATTTGCTACGTAGTAAATTCCGGCAGCATGACGCGTACTGCCCTCGCCCCCAGGTTCACCGGCGCCGGAAAGATCGAGTTCGCGGACCACAAGTACCCGGACCCCGGACCCGGCCAACTCCTCCTCGCCGTCCAGGCCAACGCCCTCTGCGGCACCGACCGGCACCAGTACTACGACGGCTCTCAAGTCGTCCCCGGCCACGAAGCTGCGGGCACGGTGATCCAAATCGGCGAAGGCAGCAGCACGCCGGTCGGCACCCGCGGCGCAGTGTTCCTGATGGACTTCTGCGGCGAGTGCCGCAGCTGCAAGCTGAACGCGACCAACCAGTGCCTGGCCAAACGTGCCGACATGGGCTTCAGCCACGACGGCGGCTACGGCCCGTACGAGCTGGTGCACGAGTCGAACTTCTTCCCGATCACCGACGACATCGAGATCGGCAACGCGACAATGCTGCTCGACGTGATGGGCACCAGCAGCCACGCGATCGGGCGGGCGTCACTGGTCAGACCAGACGTCGAGAGCGTGTACATCGCAGGCGCCGGCCCGATCGGACTCGGTCTGACCGTGATGAGCAAGCTCAAGTACGGCGCCGACGTACCGGTCTATATCTCCGACTTCTCGCGCTGGCGGCTCGATTTTGCGGAGTCGTTCGGCGCGATCCCCCTGCTCGCGGACGATCTGAGCACGGCCGGCTCTCCTGACGTCGCGTTCGACTCGTCGGGCAAGGAGTCCGCGCGCCGGGCCGCACTCGACATCGTGAGCCAGCGCGGCGCACTCATCTGCGTCGGCCACGGCGAATCGCTCACCATGGACGTCTCCGACGACCTGATCTCGCCCGAACACGCCATCCTCGGCAGCGAGTACTTCCGGTACGACGAGATGCCGGGCAACCTCGCGCTGCTGTCGGAGCATCAGGACCTGATCTCCCGCGTGATCAGCCATCGCTTCCCGGTCGCGGACATCGGCGACGCGTTCAGCCTGTTCATGAGCGGTGAGAGCGGGAAGGTCGTCGTCACGCAGGAGGCAGCTTCATGAGGGTCGCGGTCGTCGGCGCCGGCGGGTGGGGCGAGCACCACGCCCGCATCTTCTCGCGACGCGACGACACCGAACTGTGCGGCATCTTCGGTCGTACGCCGGACCGCACGCGGGCGCGGGCCGAGAAGTACGGCACCACGCCGTACACCGATCTCGACGAGATGTTGCGGACCGAGCAGCCTGAGCTGGTCACGGTCTGCTTGCCGAACGAGGACCACTACGACATCACGCTGAAGCTGGTGCGTACCGGCGTACCGCTGCTGGTCGAGAAGCCGCTTGTGTTCGACCTCGCCGAGGCGGACAGCCTGCTCGCGGAGGCCGGCGACAACTTCTTCGCGATCAACTTCAACCACCGGTACGCCGAACCCGTGCAGCGCGCGAAGGCGCTCATCGAGGCCGGCGAGCTCGGCGACCTCGTCTTCGCGACCTGGCGATTCGGCGGCGAGGCGAACCGCGGCAACTCGCCGCACGCCAACCTGATCGAGACCCAGTGCCACGGCTTCGACATGCTCGAGCAACTGGTCGGACCAGTAGCCTCAGTATCCGCGCAGATGACCGACAAGACGTACGGCGCCCTCAGTACGGTCGCGCTCGCCCTCGAGTTCGAGAACCGCGCGGTCGGCACGATGCTCGGCACGTACGACTCGTCGTACGCCTACCCGGACACGCAGCGGATCGAGGTCAACGGCACCGCGGGCCGACTCGTCATTCACGACACCGTCCGTGCGCTCACGTTCCAGAAGGCGGGCGATCCGGTCGAGCAGCGCTGGCACTCGACGTACTTCGACGACGAGTCCCGCAACTTCGCCGGAACCTTCGACCGCCACGTCGACGCGCTGCTCACGGCGCTACGCAAGGGCGAGCAACCACCCGTCCATGCACGCGCCGGCCGCCGGGCCTTGCAGCTCGCGCACGCCGCGATCGAGTCCCATGAGGGCGGACGCCGGGTCAGCACGCCCTGACCCTCATACAGACGCCAGTACGATCCACTCCATGGACCGGACCAACGCACTCGTCGAGCGGATCTTCCGGAACGCCGGAGCCGCACTCGAGCTCTACTCCATCTACCTCGGCGAGCGCCTGGGCCTGTACCAGGCGCTCGCCGACAAAGGCCCCGCGACCTCGGTCGAGCTGGCCGAACGCACCGGCACCAACGAGCGCTATATCCGCGAGTGGCTCGAGCACCACGCCGCCAGCGGTCTCGTCGACGTCGACGACGTCAAGGCGGCTCCGACTGAACGGCGCTACACCTTGCCGGCGGAGCACATCCCAGTGCTGGCCGACGAGGACCACGTCGACTACCACGGCTACAAAGGCGTCGAGCTCGCGCGAGCGGCGCGGATGCTCCCGGATCTCGTCGAGGCGTACCGCACCGGTGACGCCCCACCGCACCAGCCGTGGGAGCCCGAGGGGCGCGCGGAGTTCAACCGCCCGACGTACCTGAACCGGCTGGGCAAGGAGTGGCTGCCCGCCATCCCCGAGGTCGACGAACGCCTCCGCGCCGACCCGCCGGCCCGGGTGGCCGACTTCGCCTGCGGCACCGGCTGGTCGTCCATCGCGATGGCCCAGTCCTACCCGCGGATCACCGTCCAAGGCGTGGATCTGGACGGGGACGCCATCGCGGCCGCCCAGGCGCACGCGCAGGAAACAGGACTCAGCGATCGGGTCACCTTCTCTGTCGCGGACGCATCCGAGACCTTGAGCGGCCGATTCGACCTGGTCACGATCCTCGAAGCGCTGCATGACATGTCGCAGCCCGTCGACGCGCTACGCACCGCCCGAAGCATGCTCGCCGATGGCGGTTCGGTCCTGGTCCTCGATGAGCTGGTCGAGGACGAGTTCACCGCACCGGCATCCGAGCTGGAGCAGTACCACTACGGCTGGAGCCTGATGTCCTGCCTCCCCGACGCGATGGGCGATCCGGACTCGGCCGCCACCGGCGCCCTGATGCGCCCGGATACGCTCCGCCGCTACGCCACCGAGGCCGGGTTCAGCCAGACGCAGGTGCTCCCGTTCCACACCGACCTGTTCCGCTTCTACCGACTCATCCCGTGATCGCGTCGGCCTTCGCCTGCAGATAGCGCTGCTCCGGCAAGCTCGTCGTACGGCGGGCTGCCGCCAGGTAATGCTCGTGCGCCTTGGTGAGCTCGCCGGCGCGCTCGTACAGATGGGCGCGGACGGCGTCGAGGCGATGGGTCTCGGTGATGTTCTTGTCGTCCTCGAGCGTCGCCAGCAGGTCGAGACCCGCCTGCGGACCCTCGACCTGCGAGAGCGCGATGGCGCGGTTGAGCGTCACCATCGGGTTCGGGGCGATCTTCTCCAGCACGACGTACAGCGAGAGAATCTGCCGCCAGTCGGTCTCGTCCGCGCTTGGCGCCTCAGCGTGGACGGCGGCGATCGCGGCCTGCAGCTGGTACGGCCCGAGTCCTCCCTGCTGCAGCGTGTGCAGGATCAGGTCGGCGCCCTCGGTGATCTGTGCGCGGTCCCACAGCGACCGGTCCTGCTCGTCGATCGGCACCAGACCGCCGTCCGCCGTCGTGCGCGCCGCCCGGCGCGAGTCGGTCAGCAACATCAACGCCAGCAGGCCTGCGGTCTCGCCGTCGTCCGGCAGCGCAGTACGCAACATCCGCGCCAACCGGATGGCCTCCGCAGTCAGCTCGACCCGCTGCAACTCCTCCCCCGAGCTCGCCGTGTAGCCCTCGTTGAAGATCAGGTACAGCACCTGCAGTACAACGCGCAGCCGCTCGGCTCGCTCGGACTCCGGCGGCATCGCGAACCGGCTCCCCGCCGCCTTGATGCTCTTCTTCGCCCGACTGATCCGCGGCGCCATCGTTGCCTCTGGCACCATAAAGGCCCGCGCGATCTCCGCCGTCGTCAGACCGCCGACCGCGCGCAGCGTCAATGCCACCTGCGACGCCGGCGTGACGGCCGGATGGCAGCACAGGAACAGCAACGTCAACGTGTCATCGGTATCCGGAGCCTCGTCGACATCGGCGCCCGGGGCAACCAACTCCTCCGGCCCGGCCATCGCGGCCAGGTTGTCCTCACGCCGCCGCCGCGCGCTCTCGCTCCGGAACGCGTCCGTCAACCGCCGCGTCGCAACGGTGATCAACCACCCACGAGGATTAGCCGGTACGCCGTCCACCGGCCACTGCGTCGCCGCCGCGAGCATAGCCTCCTGTACGGCGTCCTCACACAGATCGAACTGTCCGTGCCGCCGCGCCAAGAACCCCAGCACCTGCGGCGCCAACTCCCGCAGCAACCCGTCCACCACGGTCAGTCCTCCCCTCGATACGTCCACCCCGACCACCCGTCAGCACGGATCGCGATCACCGGACCACGCGGCGGATCCGCCTCGTACTGCGGGTACTTCGCCACCAGCAACTCGACCGCCGCCGCATCCGAGGCCACCACCCGCGCGACCCCGTCGACCCGGACCCACCACAGATGCGTCCAGTCCTCCTCGTACTCATCCACCAGTACCGCGACCCGCTTGTTCGCCGCGATGTTGCGCAGCCGCTTCAACGCGGTCGTCGACTTCGGCTTCTGATCAATCGCGATGAACAGCTCGTCCCCATGCACGACGTACGTCACCGGCACGAGGTGAGGCCGCAGGTCCGATCCGACGGTCGCGAGTCGTGCCACCCGCGCAGCCGCCACCCGAGCTCGACAGCCTGCCTCGTCGAGTCTCACCGTTGAAGGTGGCGCAGGGCTGCGGCGGGAAGCGAGCGGGTTACGGGGCCCAGGAGGGAGGCGTCGCGGAGGGCGGTGCGGGCGGCTAGGTGGCCGCAGGCGCCGTGGACGCCGCCGCCGGGGTGGATGGCGGAGCTGCCGAGGTAGAGGCCGGTGACGAAGGTGCGGGCGCTGCCGAGGCCGATCGTCGGGCGGAAGATGAGCTGCTGGTGCAACTGCATCGTGCCGCCGCCGAGGGCGCCGAAACCGAGCGCTGCGTTGGCCGACTCCAGCGCGGACGGGCGCTGCAGGTCGCGGGCGATGACCAGGTCGCCGAAGCCCGGCGCGAACCGCTCGATCGCGCGCTCCATCCGGCCGGCCAGCTTCTCCGCGGCCGCGTCGTCGGCGATCCCGCGCGGCAGGTGCGAGTACGCCCAGACCGCCTCGGTGCCCTCGGGCGACCGGGACGGATCCGACTTCGTCGTCTGTCCGATCAGCAGGAACGGCTGCGCCGGGATCCGCCCGGTGTCGAGATCCGCGGACACGTGGACAAGATCGTCAGCCGTCCCACCGAGATGTACGACGCCGGCCAGCCGCGCCTCCGCTGCCTTCCACGGGATCGGGCCGCTGAGGCGGAAGTTCAGCTTGACCGTCGGGTAGTCCCACTCGAACCGCTCGTCGAGATCACGTCGCAGCCCCGCCGGAATGAGTGCCTCCGGCAACAATCCGCCGTACAGCGCCGGCGCGGACGTGTCGGCGATGACGGCGCGTGCGACCGAGACGGTCTCGCCGGATGCCGTGTGTACGGCGGTCACGCGGCCGGCGGACACGTCGACGCGTGTCACCGGCGTACCCGGGATCAGCAGCGCGCCCGCACGCTCGGCCCGTCGTACCAGAGCGTCGGAGAACGCCGATGATCCGCCGATCGCAACCGGGTAACCGACGTCCTGCGCCAGCATCGCGAGCAGCCAGCCCATCGTGCCGCTGACGCTGCCCGACAACGGCGCGTCCGCGTGCAGCGCGTTCCCGGCGAGAATCGCCGGCCCCTGCCGCCCGTCGAACAGCTCCTGGCCCATCCGGTGCATCGGCATCGCCATGAACCGCGCGAACCGCAGCAACTCCCCCACCGAACCCAGCTTCCGCGCCAGCTTGACGCCCGGGCCGACCGGCGGCCAGGTGGTGAGGAGCGCTTTCAGCAACGGCTCGCGGAGCGACACGTACTGCTGATACAGCCGCAGCCACGCGTCACCATCGCCGGGGTGTTCGGCGCCGAGCGACTTGGCGGTGTCCTCGGGATCCGGGTGGATCGCCGCAGCGGCGCCGTCCTCGTCGAGCAGATGCACCAGCGGCAGCGGGGCATTGGCCCACTTCAGGCCGTACTTCTCCAGCTCCAGCGCCCGGATCACCGGCGACGCGACCCCGAGCGGGTAGTTCGAACTGAAACGATCACTGATCCAGCCGCCCTCCTCGGTCGACCGGACCGCACCGCCGAACGTGTCGGCGGCCTCCAGCACCAGCACGTCCCAGCCCGCGTCGGCAAGCGTGATCGCGCTCACGAGCCCGTTCGGCCCCGAACCGATCACTACGGCATCAACACTGCGCGGCAGCATGCTTCGAGACTAACTTGACCGGGACTGGATCTCCCGCAGGAGGGTGGTCACCTCGCGGGCGCGCCCGATCATGGCCGGGTCGACCATCCGGCCGTCGGGCAGGACGATCACGCCGCCGTCGGAGACGCCTGCCTTGTCAACCGCCTCCAACAAAGCCTCGGCCTCGGCCACCTGGATGGCAGTCGGCGTGAAGGCTTCGACGATCGTGGACAGCTGGCGCGGGTGGATCGCCGTACGACCGACGAAGCCGAGCATCCGCCCCTCCAGCGACGTACGCCGAAGCCCGTCGAAGTCGTCGACCCGCGGATAGACCGACATCATCGGCGCGCCCAGCCCGGCCGCCCGGGACGCAGACACCAGCCGACCGCGCGACCACGCCAAGCCGGCCGCGTCGTCGACGCCGAGTGCGCTGGACAGATCGGCCTCACCCAGCGCGACCGCGACCACCCGCGGATCGGCGGTCGCGATCTCGAACGCGCGCTCAACGCCCAGCGGCGACTCGATCAGCGCGGTGATCCTTGCCGACGGCACCTTCTCCAGCACGGCCCGGACATCGGCCGCGCTCTCGACCTTCGGCAGCCGGATCCGGACCGTGGGTACGGCGGAGATCGCGGCCAGGTCGTCGTCGATCCAAGGCGAGCCGAGCGCATTGACGCGGATTTCCACCGGGCCGCGCGCGTTCGCCGCGATCCAGGCGACCGCCCAGCCGCGCGCATCCGCCTTGGCGTCGACCGGTACGGCGTCCTCCAGGTCGAACACCACCAGATCGGGGCCCGCGGCAACAGCTTTCGCGAACCGGTCCGGCCGGTTGGCCGGAACATACAGTGCCGTCAGCACTTCTGAACACCCCCTCCAGGCGACTACTACACAACTCCGGCAGCTCGCAGCGCAGCGAGCTGGTCGGGGGTGACGCCGATGTCCGCGAGCACCTCGTCGGTGTTCGCGCCGTGCGGCCCGCCGGCCCAGCGGATCGACCCCGGCGACTCGGACAACCGGAACAGCACGTTCTGCATCTGCACCGGACCGCCGAGCTCGTCGTCGTCGACGCTGACGATCGTCCCGAGCGCGGCGTACTGCGGATCGCTCATGATCCCGCGGATATCGTGCACCGGGCCGACCGCGGCCTCGGCCTTCTCGAACTCGGCCATCACCTCGTCCAAGCCCCTCGAACCGATCCACGAACCGACTGCGTCGTCCAACTCGTCGGCATGCTCAGCCCGCTCCCGCCCGGTCGCGAACCAGGGCTGCGCGACCAGATCCGCGCGCCCGACCAGTGTCACCACGCGCTCGGCGATGCTCTGCGAGCTTGTCGACACGGCTACCCATCGACCGTCCGCAGTCTTGTACACGTTCCGCGGCGCGTTGTTCGACGACCGGTTCCCGAGCCGCGGCTGCACGTACCCGGTCTGCTGGTACGCCGTGATGCCGCCGCCGAGCATCATCAGGATCGGCTCGATGATCGCCATGTCGATCACCTGACCGGCCCCGGACCGATCCCGCTCGCGCAGCGCGACCAGGACGGCGTACGCCGTGGCGAGCGCGGTGATCCCGTCCGCGAGACCGAACGGCGGCAGCGTCGGCGGACCGTCCGGTTCACCGGTGACCGCAGCGAACCCGCTCATTGCCTCGGCCAACGATCCGAACCCGGGCCGCCGCGACCACGGCCCGACCTGCCCGAACGCCGTCACGCGAGCGATCACCAGCCGGGGGTTCGCCTCCAGCAAGACATCAGGCCCAAGCCCCCAACGCTCGAGCGTCCCCGGCCGGAAGTTCTCCACGAGGACATCATGAGAGCGCACCAACGAGAGGAACACGTCCCGCCCGCGCGACAGGTCGAGCGTCGCGAGCCGCTTGTTCCGCCCGAGCGTCTTGAACCACAGCCCGACACCGTCCTTCGAAGCACCGTGCGTCCGCGCTGCATCCGGCCGGGACGGATGCTCGATCTTCGTCACGTCGGCGCCGAAGTCACCGAGGAAGGTCGCCGCCAGCGGTCCCGCGAACAGCGTCGCCGCCTCGAGCACCTTCACCCCGTCAAGAGGAGCAGGTCTCATCCCGCACACCTGAAGCCGATGGTCTCCGAACGATCGAGACCACCGCCGGTCAGCACCAGCTTGAAGCTGACCTCGGGCGACTGCGGCCCGCCGTCGGCGTACCAATCGGAGCCCTTGGCAACATAATGCGAACCGCCCTTGAGAATGCAGAACCGGCTGCGACCGTCGCGGTGTTCGCTCTCGGTCAGATTCCACACCAGGGGCTCGCGGCGCACGAACCCGTCGACAGCCGCGGCAACCTGCCACTCGTCCTCGGTCGGCAGGCGGGCGCCACGCCACGCGGCGTACGCGCGCGCGTCCGGCAGGTCGACGTACGTCACCGGGTGGTCCTCGGTCCCGGGAACCGGAGCGCCCTCGACCCAGTGCTTCAGGAACCGGTTCGCGACCACGGGCCGGTAACCGGTCTCGTTCAGGAACTCGGAGTACTCCGCATTCGTCACCTCGGCGATCGCGACCGAGACACCGGACAGCGAGACCTCGCGCTTGACGGTCTGCATGTCGTGCAGGCGAGGCGGCAGCGGCTTCCACTCCTCGACGTACGGCGCTGTGTCGTACAGCCCGGTCTCGCGGCGCCGGTGCCGCACGATCAACGTCCGCTCCCCGGCCGGTACGGCGACCGTCGCGCCGATCGACGCGTCGCCGGAGACCGTCGGCACCGCGACCAGCTCAGCCGGCCGCATCGGGAACGCGGACTCGCTGTTGTGCGCCCGCGGCATCGTGCCCAGCCGGCGTGCAGTCGCCCGGCAGGAAGCGCCGGCGGTCGCGCCGACCCGGATGATGCCGGCCACACCGCGACCCGGCACGACCAGGTGGACGCCGTCGTCGTCGGAGGTGATCGGGACGCCCGACGTCACGTCGTACCAGTCGCCGACCTGATCCTCGGACCGCAGCACGATGCCGTCGAAGTCCTCCTCGTCGCGGTTGATCAGCGTCCAGAAGGTGATGTCGGCCAGATCGAACCGGGACCCGTAGACGCCGTGGTCGCGGGCCTTCTCCGGGATCTCCGGCGTCAGCTGGATCCAGTCGCCGCTGATCAGCACCGGCGCGAACGCGCGCTGGGCGGCGACCATCCGGCGCAGGGTCGCGCGGTCGCGGGCGTTCCAGCCGACCCAGGCCGAGAACACCGACTCCCAGACCAGCATGCCGACGCCGTTCACCCAGGCGGACTGCAGTTCATCGCTGTGATCACGGTTCCAGCGGCGGGTGTGATGCATCATGTGCCGGCGCTCGAACAAATGCGCACGCAGTACGCCCGGCGCGTCCGTGTCCGCGAACCACTGCGCCCAGGACAACGCGTGGTCCGAAATCCTTGCCATCGGCAACCGTGATTCGCCCTCGAAGGCGATCGCCGGGTTCGCCCGGCGGAGCGCGCGGGTGAAGGCCGGGTCGCCTTCCTTCAACGTGTCCAGGAAGACGCCGTCGACGTCGAAGTCCGTCACCAGGCCGGCGAACTCGTCCGCGTCGGAGCGGGCGGACCGCCGGGTGCCGACGTCCCACGGGTTGTAGTCGAAGAACACCTTCAGGCCGAGCCGGTGCAGGTCGTCGATCAGCGCCCGCAGCCCCGGCACGTCCCGGTAGAAGTCGAACTGGTTCCGGTCGTCGATCCCGATCACCGGGTACGCGTGCCAGAGCACGATCGCGTCGTGCCCGCCGAACTCGTCGAGCCCGTGCTGCACGAACTTCTCCGGCGTGAACTTCCCGGTCTCGACGTCGTACAGCAGGTCGTCCCAGAGCCAGACCAGCACCACCGAGTACGCCGTCTGGGTCCACTCGCGACCCGGCTCGTCGTAGTGCGAGCCGTCGTACCGAGTCCGCTCGATAGCGCCGAACCGCCACTCGGCCAGCTTGGCCCGCCAGCGGGGCAGATCGGACGAGTCCTCCGGGGCGCCGAGGATCTTGGCGTCGTCCAGGAAGGACAGATCGGTCCCGAGGCCCAAGTCGACCCTTGCGGGCAGATCGATGGGCCGCGGTTCGAGCGGATTCACAGGTACACCTCCGCATAACGCGCGTCGATTGCATCCCCGTGAGGCACCGAGGAGATTGCCCCCGCGGCTTGAACACTCAATGAAGCAGCAACGTTAGCGCGTCGGACCGCGTTCGTCAGGTCGCTTCCCGTGATCGAGTCGTTAGCTGACGCCGCAGGTAACACGGAGGCTAGCGCTGCGGCCAGCACCCCACAGAACGTATCGCCCGCAGCAGTCGTGTCCACCACCTCAACAGGTACCCCGGAAACCGCGATCTCATCCGCGTCCCGGGTCAGGATGACCGCACCTTCTCCACCCAGCGTGACGATCGCGGCCGGCACCTTCTTCAGCAACGCGGACCGGTCCGGACCACCGATCGCCTCGGCCTCGGTCTCGTTCACCACCAGCAGGTCGACCTCCGCGAGCAACTCGTCGGAGAGGTCCGCCGCCGGGGCCGCGTTGAGAATGAAGTACATCGATGCTTCGGCCGCCGCCCGGACGGTCGAGAACGGGATCTCCAATTGGGAAAGCACGATTTTCGCTTGTCCGATTGCGGCCAACGCATCAGCCGACAAGGTCAGCTCGCCGTTCGCGCCCGGAGCGACGACGATCGAGTTCTCGCCGCTCTCCTCGACCGTGATGATCGCCGTACCGGTCGGGGCATCGCTGGTCGTCGCCAGCGAGAGGTCTACACCGGAGCCGCCGAGCGCATCGCGCAGTAGCGCACCGCCGTCGTCCGCACCGACAGCGACGACCATTGCAGTCCGTGCACCGGCCCGCGCCGACGCGACCGCCTGGTTGGCCCCTTTGCCGCCCGGTCCGCGGCTCATGACGCCGGCCAGAACGGTTTCGCCCGGACGCGGGATCCGCTGCACCGGCAACACGAGATCCACGTTCGCGCTGCCTACTACTACAACCTCAGGCCGCACCCCGGGCCACCTCCACAGTCCTCGCCGCCAGTTCGTCGATCGCGATCTGGTTCATTCCCGGGAGGCTTGTGGTCACCCGGTTGTCCAGTGGTGTGGACCACTCTGCCGGAACCCCACGCGTCGCGCCAAACACAGCACCCACCGTCGCGCCGGCCGAGTCGGTGTCCCAGCCGCCCATCACCGCACGACCGATCGCGGTGGTGAAGTCCGGAGCGGTCAACGCGTACGCCGTGAGTGCGGTGTTGTTCACCGCGTGCACCCAATGCAGGTCGCCGTACTCCGCATGCAGCGCGTCCAGTGCGTCGTCGAGCTCCGCATCCGCGAGCGTCAGTCCGAACCGGACGGCACGGGCGATCGCACCTTGCCCGTTGACCACCTCGAGGCCGGCGACAGCGGCCTTGACCGGATCGTCGAGGATCAGGGCGGCCGCCGACATGGCGGCTACCCAGAGTGCGCCGTCGACTCCGGCGCCGGTGTGGCTCAGCCGGGCGTCGACGAGGGCCAGCCGAGCGGCCGCAGTACGGTCACCGGGGTTCGCCCAGCCGTACGCGTCGGTGCGGATCTGCGCGCCGATCCACTCGCGGAACGGGTTCCCGACGACGGCCGCGCGGGCGGGGTCGACACCTTCGAGAAGGTTGCGGTAGGCAACACGTTCCGCAGTGAACACGCGACCGGCCGGCAGGTCGTTCAGCCAGCTCAGCGCGACGTCCTCCGTGGTCAGGCCGCGCCCGTACCGCTCCATCATCAGCAGCGCGAGGATGGCGAAGTTGATGTCGTCGTCCTCGGGCATCCCGTCGATGACCTCGCGCAGGCTGTTCACCTTCGATCGCCGGTTCCACGGCCACCGCCGCTGCACGTCGTCCGGCACGCCGACAGCGGTGATGTACTGCGCCAGCGGCCACTGGCCCGAGCTGGCGAGGATCTCCCGGATGCCCTCGCGCGGGATCTTCTCCACCGGCTTGCCGAGCAGGTTTCCGGCGCACCGACCGAGCCAGGCGTTCACCGTCCGCGCCTCGAGGTCCACTGGCTCGCCGAGAGACGGCAGCTCAGGGATCTCCGGCTCGTGCCAGTCCGCAGTACGTGCGTCGAGAACGTCGAGCAACTCTCGGGCGAGTGCACGCAGCGCCGGTGGGGCGGGCTCGGCGGAGGCGCCCGACACGGGGGCGTCCGTCGTACCGCCTGCTGCCAGCCAGCGGGCCTGGACGTCGGTGACGTCGACACCCTCGGACCGCGCCTGGACCAGCTGGTGCGGGAGCAGGTCCTCCGGCTGGACCCAGGTCATTCTCATTGCGTCAAAGTCTCCAGTACTTCGTTGCGTCGCGCCCATCGACGCGCGTCGGCGGCCTGCAGGTCGACGGCCACCGAGGCCATCACCCGTCCCGGCTCGATCAGGTCGGTCTTGCTCGCTGCGGCGATGTCGGCGGCCCAGTCCGCGGGTACGCCGTCTCGCCCGCTCAAGGCCCCGGTGATCGCCCCGGCCATCGACGCGATCGAGTCCGCGTCGCGGCCGTAGTTCGTACCGCCGAGGACGGCCCGGCGTACATCTCCTTCGGACACCAGCACGAAACCGAGCGCGACCGGAAGCTCCTCGATCGCCTTCGTACGGCTCGGACGGCGGGCGTCCATGGACAGCTCGCGGTAGTTCGGGCCGACGGTGTCGTAGGGCTCGATCGCCTTGCGCAGCAGGGGAATCGCCTGCTCCCAGTCCGTCACGCCAATGGCTGCCTCGGCCACGGCCTCGACGGCCCTCCGAGTGCCGTCCTTGGCCAGGCCGAGCGCGGCCTCGACCGCGGACGCGGGGGTCGCGCCCGGGATCATCGCGGCGGCGACGGCGGCCGCGAACACGCCGGCCGCCTCCCGCCCGTAGCTCGACTGGTGTGCGCCGGCGACGTCGAGCGCCTCGGCGTACGCTCCCTCGGGATCGCCGGCGTTGGCGACGCCGACCGGTGCCATGTACATCGCCGCACCGCAGTTGACGATGTTGCCGACGCCCGCCTCCCGCGGATCGACATGCCCGTAGTGCAGCCTGGCGACCAACCACTTCTCGGCCAGGAACACGCGCTGCAGCAGCAACGCGTCCGCCTCGAGCTCGGGGACCCAGCGGGTCCCGTTGAGCATCTTCGGCACCAGCGACTCCGCGATCGCATACGCGTCGAGGTGAGCGCGGCGTTCGTCGTACACCTCGACCAGCGCGTGCGTCATCAAGGTGTCGTCGGTGATGTGCCCGTCGCCTTTGTGGTACGGCGCGATCGGACGCGCCGTCCGCCAGTCGTCGAACCACGGGCCGACGATGCCGGTCACCCAGCCGCCGTGCCGTTCCCGGATCGCCTCCGGGGTCCAGCCCTCGACGGCTCCACCGATCGCGTCACCGACCGCGGAACCGACGAGGGCACCTACCGACTTCTCTTCCAGCGTGCTGGTCTTCTCCGGCGTCACTGGTTGACCTGACCCCATCCATCGCTCAGTTTCTTGCCCAGGGCAGCCAGATCGGTCTTGTTCGCCAGGTACTCCTGCAGCGCCGGCGTGGCGATCTGGTCCTTCCACTTCGGGTAGTTCTCGACGCTCTGGAACGGCGCCTTGGTCAGTTCGGTGCCGCTGGCAAGCGTCTGCTGCCAGCCGTTCTTACCGCCGGTCGTCTTGAGGATCGCGTCCCGGGCCGCCTGCGTGGTCGGGATCAGCCAGTCGCCCTGACCGACCGCGGCCAGGTTCTCGGCCTTCATGAAGTAGTCAATGAACTTCGCCGACTGCTCGATGTGCTTGCCCTCGGCCGGCACCGACAGGGTCTGCGGGTTCGCGGCCTGCTTGGTGCTGGTGCCCTTCAGCGGCGGCAGCACCTCCCACTGGAAGGTCTTCGGCGCCTCCTCGAGGATCTGCTGCGCGACATAGTTGCCGGCCACAATCATCCCGTACTTGCCGGCGTAGAAGCCGGGCAGTACGTCGGACGCGCTCTGGGTCAGCGAGGTCGGGTCGATCGACTTGTCCGTGTAGGCCATGTCGTGGATCCGCTTCGGCACCTCGAGCTCGGCGTCGCCGATCGTTGCCTTGGCGTCCTTGCCGGTGCCGTCGAAGAACTTGCCGTCGAAGTTCATGCCGAGGTTCAGCACGGTCGCGGTCGGGCTCTTCAGACCCCAGCCGAGTCCGTACTTGCCCGCGGCGGTCAGCTTCTTCGCGTCGGCGGCCAGGTCGTCCCAGCTCAGCGAGTCACCCGTCGCGGTGATCCCGGCCTGCTTGAGCATCGCCGAGTTCGCGAGCACGACGTACGACTGCATCAGGGTCGGTGCGCCGTAGATCTTGCCGTCGCTCGAGACCGTGTCCCAGACGCCCTGCGAGACCGAGTCCTTGGTGCCCTGGCTCAGGTACGGCGAGAGGTCCGCGAGGTAGCCCTGGTTGATGAAGCCGGTGATGTCGGCGGACTCGTCGTGGATGATGTCCGGCGCGGTCCCGCCCTGGAACTGGGTCACCAGCTGGTCGTGCACGGAGTCCCAGCTGCCCTGGACGTACTCGACCTGGATGTTCGGATTGGCGGCGTTCCAGTCGGTGACGATCTTCTTGGTCGCGGCCACCGTCGTCTTCTGGAAGGCGAGACTCTGGAACTTCAGCGTCACCTTCTCGGTCGACGAACCCGAACTGTTGTCGTCGTTGCTGTTGCCCCCACAGGCGGCGAGCGACACCAGTGCGCCCACCGCCGCCAGAGCGGTCAGTGCTTTCTTCATTGCATCTCCTCAGGGGATTTCTAACCCTTGACTGCGCCGCTCAGCAGGCCGGAAGTCAACCGGCGCTGCAGGAAGGCGAAAAACACCAGGCTTGGGACAGTTGCGAGTACGGACGCGGCCGCCAACGGGCCGAACTGCACCTGGCCCTCGGCACCGACGAAGCGGGCGAGCACCAGCGGAAGTGTCTTGAGTTGCGGGTCCTGCAACAGGACCAGGGCGAAGAAGAACTCGTTCCACGCCGAGATGAAGGTGAACATCGCGGTCGCGATCAGGCCCGGCCGGAGCAGCGGCATCACGATCAAGACGATCGTCCGCACCCGGCTCGCGCCGTCGACCGACGCCGCCTCTTCCAGCTCGCGCGGCACGGCAGCGACGTACCCCTGCAGCATCCACAGCGCGAACGGGAGCGACCAGACCATGTAGACGATCACCACGCCGGGGATCGTGTTCGTCAGGTGCAGCGGGCGCAGGATCATGAACAGCGGGATCACGATCAGGATCACCGGGAATACCTGGCTGACCAGGATCCAGCCGTTCGTGAGCGGCCGCAGCCGGCTGCGGAAACGGGCCAGTGCGTACGAGACCGGCAGCGCGACGATCAGCACCAGGATCGTGCTGTAGACCGAGATCTGCAGGCTGTTGCCGAGACCGCGGACCAGGCCCTGTTCGTTCAGCGCGTCGGTGTAGTTGGAGAAGTCGACGTGCTTCGGCAGGATCGACGGGTTGATGCTCGCGAACTCCTGCGGCGACTTGAGCGAGCTGGTGATCAGCCAGAGCAGCGGGAAGCCGAGGAAGATCAGGTACGCCAGGACCGCGATGTACTGGAGCGCGCGGGTGGTGGGTCGGGTTCTCATGCTTCGCTCCTCAACCGGTTCCGCAGGTAGAAGAAGAGGAAGAGGATGATGATGACGACCATCACGTCACCCATCGCCGCGGCCATTCCGAAGTTGCCGTAGCGGAAGGCCTCGTTGTACGCGAACAGCATCGGCAGCATCGTCTTGCCGCCCGGCCCGCCGGCGGTCAGGACGTACACCAGGCCGAACGAGTTGAAGTTCCAGATCATGTCCAGGCTGGTGATCGCGACGATGACGGTCCGGAGCTGCGGGAGCGTGATGTTCCAGAACTGGCTCCACGCGCCGGCGCCGTCGACCGCGGCCGCTTCGTACAGGGTGCGGTCGATTCCTTGCAGGCCGGCGAGGAGCGTGACCGTGGTCATCGGCATACCGACCCAGATACCGACCACGATGACGGCCGGCAGCGCCGTACTGAAGTTGCCGAGGAAGTTGATCGGGTGGTCGGTGAGGTGCAGGTTCTGCAGGATCTCGTTGACCGGGCCGTTGGTCGGGTGTAGCAGGAGGCGCCACATGATCGCGACGACCACCGGGGGCATCGCCCACGGGATCAGCGCCAGGGTGCGGGCGACGCCGCGGAACTTGATGTCGGTGTTGAGGAGGAGCGCGAGGCCGAGCGCCGCGACGAACTGGAGGATCGTGACCGACAGGGTCCAGATCACGCCGATCCGGAACGAGTCCCAGAACAGGTTGTTGTGCAACAGCTTGCTGAAGTTGTCGAAGCCGACGAAGTTCGTCTCGACGTGCAGGCCGGCCCGCGCGTCGGTGAAGCCGAGCGCGATGCCGCGGATCAGCGGGTAGACGCTCAGGATCAGCACCGGCAGCAAGGCCGGCAGGAACAGGAAGATCGCTTCCCTGTTCTGCTTGGGCTTACCCGGCTTCTGGACCTGCGTCGGCGCGGTCAGGGTCGCCGTCACGGGGTGGACCTCCTGATACTCAACGACGGCTGTACGACGATGCGCCGCGGCGTCCGGTCGTTGTCCTCGATCCTTGCCAACAGCAACTCAGCCGCCCGCCGCCCCCGCTCGGCCGACCCCAGATTCACACTCGTCAACGTCGGAAAACACTGCTCGGCCAACTCACTGTCATCCATCCCCACCACCGCAACATCCCCCGGCACGTCCAACCCAACGGCAGCCAACTCATGCATCAGTCCGACCGCCAACAAATCGTTCGCACAGATCACCGCATCAAAGCCGCCGGCGGTCAGTAGGTCGGGGGCGGCGGCGCGGCCGGCGGCGAAGGTGAAGTCTGTTGCCTCGGCAAGTGCGATGGGCTCCAACCCGTGTGTCTTAAGGGCATCCGTGAAGCCTTTGGCTCGGGCGCCACCAGGGACGGTGTCTGCCGGTCCATTCAGGAAAGCGATGCGCCGGCGCCCTTGGGCGACCAGGTGTTCTACGGCGAGCAGCATGCCCTTGGGGGAATTGGCTCGGACGGTGTCTACGCCGGCTTTGGCGGGGACGTTACCGGCGACAACCACCGGCACCTCGCACTCGCGGATCGACTTGACCAGGTCTTCGTCGACGCGGATCGGGCTGATCAGCAGGCCGTCGGCGTACCCTCGCGCCATCCCCCGGACCAGCGCGACCTCGTCGACCACATCAGGCCCGGTCGTCGTCACCACCAGCCGATAGCCCGCAGCGGACACGACCTCCTCGACGGCTCGCATCATCGTCACGTAGACCGGGTTACCGACGTCCGCGACCGCCAGCGTCAACTGGAACGTCCGCCCGACCTTGAGCGACCGAGCCCGCGCATCCGGCACATACCCCAGCTCCTGCACCGCCCGCTGGACCCGCTCGACCATCTCCTCGGTGGCAGGCAACCCGTTCAGAACGCGCGACACCGACGCCACCGAGACCCCCGCCGCCCGGGCCACCCCAGCAATCGTCGGACGACTCACGCCGACCTCCTGTAATCGTTCTTGTAATCGTTTACAAGCCCGACATTAGGACGCGACTGGCCCGACGGTCAACCTCGGGGCCTGAACCAACCTGTGACTTATTCCTCGGTCTCGTCTGCGCCGGGGCGTTCGGCCCAGGGGGTTTCCTTGGCGGGGCGTACGACGATGAGTTTGTCGCCGGCGGCCAGGACCGAGACGTTGGAGTCGTAGTAGCGGTGGACCTTGCCGTCGCGGACGACCGAGACGACGCGGTCGGGGACGGCGGACGGAGGCTTTCCGACCTCGCGGCCGAGGACGGGGCGTTCGGCGACCTCGAGGCCCTCGCCGTACGTGAGGAGGTCTTCCATCACCTCGCCGAGGTTCGGGCTGACCGACGTCAGGCCGAGCAAGCGGCCGACGGCCTCCGACGACGTGACGACGGCGTCGGCGCCGCTCTGCCGGAGCAGCGGGACGTTGTCCTCCTCGCGGACCGCGACGACGACATGCGCGTTCGGGTTCAACTGCCGCACCGCCAGCGTGACCAGGACGGCCGAGTCGTCCCGGTCGGTCGTCACGATCACCTCGCGCGCGGTCATCACCTCGGCGCGACGCAGTACGGTCCGGTTGGTCGCGTCGCCGTGGAAGGCGGCCATCTGGTCGTTGCCCGCGTCACCGATCGCCTGCGCCCGCGGGTCGATCACCACGATGTTGTCGCGCTTGACCCCGTTGCTGATCAGCGTCTGTACGGCGGAGCGGCCCTTGGTGCCGTAGCCGACGACGATGGTGTGGTCCTTCATCCGTTTCCTCCAGCGCGTGTCGCGCATGATCCGGCGACCCTCGTTGGCCAGCACTTCCAGTGTCGTACCGACCAGAACCACCAGGAACGCGATCCGCAGCGGAGTCACGATGAAGGCGTTCACCAGCCGGGCAGTGGGCGTCACCGGTGTGATGTCGCCGTACCCGGTCGTGGTGAGCGTGACGGTTGCGTAGTAGATGCTGTCGATCAGCCCGACTTTGCCGTCGTAGCTGTCCCGGTACCCGTCACGGTCGACCACCACGATCAGCACCATCACGGTCAGCAGCCCCAGCGCGATCAGGATTCGGCTGAAGAGCTGAAAGAGCGGCGAGCGAGTGCTCGCGGGCAGGTTGACCAGCAGACCGTGGGGGTTCCGACCGGTGGGAAGGGGTGGCACGCGTACGACGATATTGCACCGCAGGCCGATCCACCGCATGCGACAGGCTCCGGTCGGACAGAGCGACACTCACCATCAGACTGTCGCCGTCCCGGACCACCCGCGAGCGCATCCGCAGCCGCTCCAAAGTCCGGAGCATCGCGTGGTTCTCCGGCTGCACCATGCACACGATACGGTCGGCGCCCAGCGCTCGCGCCTCCCCCACCACCTGGCGCAGCAACCGGAGTCCGAGCCCCTGTCCCTGCCAGCCGTCCTCGACCAGTACGGCGACCTCCATCGTCGTGCTGCCCAGCTCCTCCCACGGCGCCGCCGTCGCCATCCCGATCACGGCGCCGTCCACGTCCGCGACCACTGACACGCCACCGGCTGGTGCGGACAAGTGCCTCGCAGTACGGGCAGTCAGCTTCGGCATCGGCACGTGGTACCGCCGGGTGCGGCTCTCGTACGAGCACCGCTCGTGCATCGCGACCACAGCGTCAGCGTCCTCGACAGTCGCCGTCCGCAGCACAGGTACGCCGCTGCCGGGCCGAGGCCCTTCCACAGTGTCGAACCGCTCCGCCAGCCGCCCAGCGATCTCCACGAGGACGTCGGCCCGCGCCCACTCCGCCGGCGTGTACTCGTCGAAGCCCTGCAGGTTCCCCAGCTCCTCGTCGACGGACACCGGGTCGTCGATCAACCGCAGTACGGCGCGTAGATAGCGCGTCGGTGCATCACTCAGTACGTCGGCCTGGCACGGGCGGACCGTCGTACCGACGCAGCCGGCCTCGGCCGCGAGTGCAGTCAGGTCCTCGGCGCTCCAGCCGACACCGGTGGAGACCACCAGCTCGTCGACGGCGCCGGTCTCGGCGGTGAAGACCTCGAGGCTGAGGATGTTGATGTCGTCCGCACCACACCGTGCAGCGAGTTCGGCCAGTGCACCGGGCCGGTCGGCGAGTTCGGTCCTGATCTTCCAGAGCATGCGGACGCCCTCCCTCGTGGAAACGTGCTTCCACTGTCCGCCGCGCCTGTTGCCCCGCCGGGTCCGGGATGTTACGCCCGCGTCAACCTTTGCGTCGCACCTTCGGCAGGTGCGGTCTCGGCACGTGCGGTCTCGGCTTCCGCGCAGCGAGTACGACGGCAGGCTCGCGCTTGTCCAGGTCCGCGTGCCGCAGCAGCTCGGGGTACGTCGCCTGCGGCACCGGCGGGTACGTCGTGACGATCGCGTCGCCGGAGAACACGAAGAAGATCGCCTGACCGTCCTTGATCACCTTCAGCAAGGACCCGTCGCGCACGGTGAGGGCATGCTCGACCGCCTTACGGCGCGCGGACCGCTTCGCCCACGCGGCCTGCACAGCCTGCTGCGCAGGCTCACGCCCGTGCCGCACCGCCTCGACGATCAACGGCCCGTACCGCACGCCGTACTTGACGACGTTCTTGGCCAGCTTGCCCTGCCCCTTGCCACCCGCCATAACCCGAGGGTACTGACCGCGCCGGTCAGGCGGGTTTCAGTACCCATCATCACTCGACGATGCTCGACGTTTGGCGACCTCCCACGGAACAGCGACGGAACACGAGATCAGCGTCCAGGCACGCGCGAAGCCGTCTATGCGAAGCCGTCTAACACGAAGCCCAACTAGAACATGTCTTCCCTTAAGCGTGGAGATCGGAACAGTGTCGTGAACTGTGGGTATGCGTGGTGGCGGTGTCGTCGACGGGCGTCGGAGGCATTGAGAAAGTTGGTGTCGGTGTTAGAGCTCTGAGCCGCGCACGGACTTGGTCGCAGCGATTGCTGCTGCGAGCAGGCAGACCACGGCGCATCCGGCGAAGAAGGCGCCTGTTCCCCAGACGGCCGCGACTACGCCGGTGACCGGGTACAGGAGTGGGGTGAGGCCCACGGTGGAGAGGGAGGTCACCGAACTGATTCTGCCGAGGTAGTAAGGATCGGTTTTGCGTTGGAGTAGGGCGTTGCCGAGCGCCGACGCGACGCCGCTGGTCGTTCCGAGCGCAGCCGAACCGGCGATCAGCATGCCGGTGGTGGTCATCTGCCCCAAGGCGCCGACCAGAACGGCGGTCGCTAGCAGGGAGCACGCGAGTGCGACGCCTGCCCGCGGGATGCGGTTCAGAGCGGTGAGCAGAATCCCGGCGACGGCACCTCCAATGCTGAACGCGCTGAGCGTCCATCCGAGGGCGGCCGCGGCCCAGTGGCGTTCGGCGATCAGCAGGACCAGACCGATGCCTACCGGACCGCTGAAGCAGAGATCGCCCAGCCCAACGACCACAACCAGCCGAGTCAGTTGCCGGTTTCGTCGTAGGTGCTGCAGCCCATCCTTGAGGTCGGCGAGTGGTGAGGCTGTCGACGGCACGCTGGGTTGTATCCGGTGCAGGCGCACCGCAAGCAGAAGACCGACGGACAGGGTGAACAGCAAGCCGGCCAGACCGAACCCTGCGGCAACTCCTGCGGCAGTCAACACGATCGCGGCGATCATTGGACCAACCGCGTTGCTGAGCCGGACAGCCAGTATCCGCAGTCCTTGAACCCGGCCGAGTTGGCCCACATCGGTGAGCCGTCCGGCCAGCGCACCAACCGCGGGCATGAACAGTGCGTCGATCACGCCGAAGATCAGCGCGACGGCGAACAGCATCGACAGCCGAGTGGTCGCGAACTGCATCAGCGCGGCAGCGCCGAACACGATCAGGCAGCGGGCGAGATCGCTGCCGATCACCACTCGGCGCGGCCCGTACCGGTCGGCGATCACGCCGCCCACCAGCATCAGCACTGCTCGGGGAATGGCCCCCACGGCCAGCACTGCGCCGACCTGGGCGGGCCCGGCCATCCGGGTGACCGCCCAGGACAGGGTGAGAAAGAAGACGACGTCGCCGCTGACGGACGCGGTGTAGGCCGCCACCCAGCGCAGAACATTGCCGTCCCGGTAGGCGACGCTGGGAGCTGCACCGCTAAGCGTCATCGTCCGGCTCTGGCAGCGGAAACGCGTGCAACTGGACGGCTACCGGCGCGCCAGCGGCGTTGGCGCGGTCGCGGTACTTCTTGATCACCGCAGCCAGCTCGGACTTCGCCTCGTTGAGTTCCGCCGGCGTCAGTTGCAGCGTGTAGTTGCTGAACGTGGACGCCTCGTACCAGTCGTCCGGCTGCAGCGGCGCCGTGTAGGCGAGCCGTCGCAACTGTTCGCTGTACGCGAGCACCACCGCGTGCAGGTATGCCCTGCTGTCCTGTCGCTCGTCGGGACCGCCGTTTGCCGGATCGTGCACGGACGACCGATGCCGGGCCCGCCACCAGCGGTCGCGCCGGTTACCGCGCTCGAGGTCCTCCTCGATCAGACCTCCGTCTGCCAACCGCCGCAGGTGATAGCTCGCTGCACCCGAGTCGATCTCGTAATGCGCCGCAAGCTGCCGCGCTGTCGCAGGACCACGCTGCCGCAGATGCTCCAGCAAAGTCAGCCGCATCGGATGAGCCAGCACCCGCAAGGTAGCTGCATCCAAGACGATGTCGCCCGGCAACTCCTCATCGCTCATAGCTCCACCCTAACCCAGAAGAGTTCTTCGCGAAGACTTCTTCCTCATTGGGTGCGGCTTGGTGCCCTTCTCTCGGCAGCCCATCACCGACCCGGTAGAACATATGTTCGGATAGACGCTACTCTGGAACCATGCTTGGTCGTTTCACGGTTCGCCCGTCCGACGACGGATCCAAGAGGTTCGGCGTCTGGGACGGTGCGGTCAACGGGTGGCGTGCAACAGGGATCGATGAAGAGGAGAAGGCCTACGAGTTGGCCTCCGATTTGGACGTGCAGTACGACGCGCACGGGCCACGCCCAGCCGACGCCGTCCGCCACGTAGAGCCTGCCCAAGTGGTCCAGTGCGCCGCCTGGTCTACCGGCGAACTGGACGTCTGGATCCGCGACAACGGCGAATGGCTAGGTCGCGTCCGCGACAAGGATGGGCACGTCACCTGGATACCCGGCTCGAACCTCAGACCGTCCTGACCGTGCAGGGGTCTGATCGGGCGCATGCGACCAGTTCGTTGGTCGACGGGTCACCCGTTGCGGCGAACCGTCAGAGGCCAGATCAGGCTCCGCCGCGATCGCGTCGAACGAATCCTTGACTGGTTGGGGACCCTCCATCGCATGGCTGTGCTCAGTGGTCGTCGCTCACCGACGGCAGACCGTCATAGGGGCTGGGCACCAAGTCCCGCCACCTTCACCCGCAGCCCAACAGAACCTGCAAATTGCAGGAAGTGGCAACACTGAAGGGTGGCTGCGAGGCGGTCTAGACCATACGTTCGAAACGCGCCGTTTGGCCGGGCCCGACCAAACGTTGCGGTCGGTGTCACACACCGGGAGGGTTTAGCAGCTTCGGCGCACCCGCCATGTGCTGCCGCTTGTCTATTCGCGCTCCTGCTGCGAAGACACGCCAATCTCTGATTTCGGAAGAAGCTCTGGGGAGGTAATCCGTCATGCACTCGAAGACTCGCGTTGCACTATTGGCAGCGCCTGTATTGCTGGTATCACTCATCAGCGGCATCGGTCAGGCCGTTGCATCGCCAGCACCCGAACCAGCGACAATCGTCGTCCCGACACCCACGCCGGACACTGTGCAGGGGTTCTGGCACACCTACCGCGAGAACTACTTCACGACCGAGGACACGTGCAACACATTCGGCTACGGCGCCACTGGGAATCGGACAGGCACCGGCTACATTCCCGGGACTACCAACTGGGACTGTTGGCTGCGCGGAAGTGATGTGAAGTACTCGATCGACCTCTACTACGAAGGGTAGCCTCCGAGGATGCGTAGCCTCAGCGAACTGGTGCTGGCTCAAGGCCAAACAGTGTCCGCCGTGGGTTGGCTCGACGGGCCAACCGACGACCGCGTTCTCTGCGTTTCGCCCTCATGGCGCGACGATCGCCGGGTCAGAGTGCAGGGCGGATTCGTCTCCGTTTCGCCACCACCCGCTGAGGCTGACGCACTCAGGTCGGCGCCCCATGAGTTCGTGCGCGTCGACGGGACCTGGCAAGACGGGGCGGTGGCCGATGCTCGAATTGTGGAGCACCTGGCAACGAACCAGCCTGTGTCCGCGCGCTCGGCGGCAGTCGTTGTACAGCCGACACAGCAGCAGCAGAGAGTTTTGTCGGACCTGCTCAAGGCAGGCGTTGTCGTCTGGTATCGGGCTGTCCGGCGGGCAGACGGCACCCGGGTTCTGCGCGTGGGGACCGCCGACCCCTTGGCAACCGAATCTATGCTCACCGCCAAGGGGCTGAAAGGCGCCCACGTCGTTGAAGTCGCGTGGACTGCTGAGGATGTCGAGGCTGCCCGGGCCGACCTCAACCGTCACGCCGAGACGTGGCACATAGCAGCAACTGGTGGCGGCGGTGTCGCAGCCGACGCCGACCTACCTGGATTCTCCGCTGAAGTTCTCTACGTCGAATCCGACTTCGCGGCCTGGGCCGATGCCTTGCCACAAGGCCTGCTTGAGGCGACGGTACTGATCCAGCCCGAAAGGCGACAAGCCACTGGCACGAATGACGCCGAGAACTGAACCTGGCTTCGAAGATTCGGGACCTACTCGAACGCGAGCAACGGCACGTTGTACAGGGCGGGCTGCCGCGGGCGCGAGAAGGCAGGCGCAGTGACCTCGACGAGGTACAGCTCAGTGAGGAACTGGATCTTGGCGCCGAGCAGATGGCTGGTGTGGGCGGTGGCCGACTGCGCCTTCAGGCCAACTGACACGTGGATGTGCGGCAACACAATCCCAGACTCCTGGTCATACGCCAGCGAGCCGCCGCCGATCGCTTCCACGTTCTCGAGGTGTACGGCGCTCCACACCGGCGCGTCCGGATTCTCGAGCTTCTCGCACGTGCCAACCAACTGCACGTCGCGCATGCCGGCGATAAACATCGGGATGAAGCCCTGCCGCACGTCGTACTCCGCGCAGAACTCGGCCAGCGCCGGATAGAAGTCGTCACCGTGGTCGAAGTGGACGGCGAAGGTCCGGCCCATCGTCAGTTCAGCGGCGCGCAAGCTCAGCTCCTTGGACAGTGTCGATGTAGGCAACGTACCGAATCGCAGTGTTGAGCCCCTGCATCGACAGCAGGCGACTCCGCGGTTGGGCGATGTCCTCGACGCCCGCGACAGCGAGCTCTTCGCATCGGCGCTGGAACCACGGCCAGGGCACGTTCAGGTAGCAGGCGATCGCTCGGAGCCGCCGGTCGGAAGTTGGCTCCGCGACCAGCGACTGCGAGGAGACCTGGCGCGCGACATCCCGAAAGACCGACCGGCATGACGGTGGCGCACTCGCATCGACGTACCAGAGCCCGGAGCCGCCCAACCAGTTTGCGACGATCGCTTCCTCTCCCAGTACAAAACCTTCGACCGCCGCATGCTCGGGCTCCGAACTCAGCTCGACGGTGATCCCGAACGCTTCCATCAGCGCGACGGCGAGCAATAGCAACACCCGTTCATACATGGGCGACTCGCCAACATCCAGATCCGTGATGCAGAACCCTCGACGCATCCCCGGGAACCACCGCGACGTACGCCGCAGGTACTCGAACTTGTGGCGCCAGAACAGCCAAGATGCTGCCTCCTCACCACGCCTCTCCCGGGTCCAGAAGAACGGTTGCCCCGACACCCGATTGAGGTTCCGGGTGATGTGCCGAGCGCAGAACCGCGACCCAATCCACTGCCCTGCTACCGCATTCAGCGTCGGCACCTCGCTCATCGGCACATCCGACGTACGACGTCCCTCGTAGCGCGCTAGCCGATCCTGACTGCTCATCAACTGGGAGTCGTCGGCCAGGAGCGCGACGTCTGTGTTTGCGGCTGCCCAGATGATGCCGACCGTTAGGTCATCAAGGATCGCCGCCGAAGAGATCGGCTGCGGACCCTGACGGCGGCCGACCCGGTCGACGAACCTCCGCCCATCCGACACGTAGTACCGCTGCTCGCCATCAGCCACGATCACCAACGAACGACGGTCCGGGCGATTCAGCGGTGCGTCCTTGCCGGGGTCGACCATCAACCACCCCTCCCCCGGCAACTCCACCTCGCAGAAGTGAGCCGCCACATCCACACCTGAGTACGAGCGGCCTGCGGGAAGTCGCAGGGTGTCGACCTCGGCCGGCAGCCGCTGGCCGGGCAAGAGATCGAGAAGCGAGGCTGGCGCTGGTATCGGCCTCACACTCAGGCGTCGCTTGAAGAAGCCGAGATCCGCCGGCTCAGGCTTGTGCAGTACGCGCCCCAGAGCTTCTCGAACATCGGCGGATGGCCAGGTGTACCAACCGCACTCCCAATCCGAGATCGACTTGGCAGTAATGACCGTCGCCCGCCCGGTCAGGTGGTAAATCTCGGCACTGACCAGGTCCGCGAGCCGGCCCTGCGACATGTTGCCGCGCGCCTGCCGGAGAAGCTGATTCGGCTGCCGCTTCCGGTCAGCCATGGCCTTGCGCATTGGACGTCTGGCAATGCCTCCTCGTCATGACGCCAAGCATCGCTGCTACGACCAGGACAGCGTCACGACACAACAAGACATCTCCAGGACGTCTTGGTTGACCTCAAAATGTCTCGAAATGTCTTAGGTTAGATCCCGTGCCTAACGAACGACTGCGAGCCGCCATGGTCGAACAAGGCCTGACCCATCATGCACTCGCAGAGGAGCTGGGAGTCAACGTCAAGTCCGTCGAACGCTGGATCGGCGGCGAGATCGTTCCCTTCCCGCGGAACCGCCACCGCCTGGCGATTCGTCTGGGGCGCGATGAATCCTACCTATGGCCGGACACTCTGACCCGGGATCGAGCTGCGGCTCTGGCCGAGAGCGAGCTCGTCCGCATCTATCCGCACCGCGCGGACGTCACGGCGGACGACTGGCGACAGCTCTTCGAGTCCGGGAACGCCGAGATCGGCATCCTGGTCTACGCGGGTCTGTTCCTGGCTGAGGACAGCGGCTTGCAACGAATCCTCCGCAAGAAGGCCAAGTCAGGCGCGCGCATACGCATCCTGCTGGGCGATCCAGACGATGCACACGTCGCCGAGCGAGGTGAGGAGGAAGGCATCGGCCACGCGCTCGCCGCAAAGATCCGCAACGCACAGGTCCTGTACCGCGGCCTTGTGGATGCACCCGGCATCGATTTTCGACTGCACCGTACCGTGCTCTACAACTCGATCTTCCGCGCTGACGACCGACTGTTCGTGAACACCCACATCTACGGCCTGCCCGCAGCACAGGCGCCGGTGTGGCACCTTCGCAAGATCCCGGGCGGCGAACTCGCTCGGCACTACTTGGAGAGCTTCGAGCGGGTCTGGGATGCCGCAACACCGATGACGGAGTCATGATGGCGCGCCGAATCGACTATTACGATGATCCGGACGCGCCTGCCGCGAACAGCATGGTCCCGTCGGTCAACGTCGTCATCGAGAACGAGGCCGGCGAGATCCTGATGATCGAGCGCTCCGACAACGGCAACTGGGCGCTGCCCGGCGGTGCGATCGACCTCGGCGAGTCCATGTCGCAGGCCGGCGTACGCGAAACCAAAGAGGAGACCGGCATCGACTCCGAGATCCTGGACGTCCTCGGCATCTACACGGATCCCAAACACGTCATCCTGTACACCAGCAATGGCGAAGCCCGTCAGGAGTTCTCGATCCTCCTTCGCGGCCGCGCGACCGGCGGAGCGCCGACCCCCAGCGACGAGAGCACGCGCGTCCGATGGATATCACCGGCGGATCTCGACGATCTGCAGATGAATGCCACAATGCGCCGTCGCATTACTCATTATCTCGAGCCGAGCACAACGTTGTACTTCGACTAGCTCGTGGCCTGTCCCGCATAGAGTCGCCAAAATGCGTGACAGAATCGTCCGCAAGCGAACACTTGTTTCCAATGATCTTGCCACCCCAGCCGCCCTTGTGTGCATCAGGCGCGGCGGCGCACCATGTTGATGGGGAGGCTTTGGAGGCAAGGGGGAGGCTCCTAATGGATACATCCGTTGGCACTGCTGGCGGCCAGGCATCGAACGCCGGCCATCCAGACGAGGGTGTCATCGAGCACCGTGCCCGCCACATCAAGAAGTCGATCGTTGTTCAGGGCGACAACAACCCCGTGACGATCGGCCCGACCACGGTGAACATGACCTCGAACGGTCCGGTGATGGTCAATCCCGCGACCAAGATTCCTCCGCCCACCCGGCGGCCGGGGCCGATCGATCTGCGACAGGCCAAGTACCGACTGCTTGATCGAAGCAAGGAGCGTTCCTCCTGCAAAGCTGAGCAGCCGGGGATGATCGAGCTGTTCGGCGAATACGGAATTGGGAAATCTTCACTGCTCGCCGACCTGGGCTATTATTTACAAGAGCGTCATCCGGGGCGGTTCGCGGACGGCTTCGCCTATGTGGCTGCCCAGGACGTCGGCTTCGAGGATCTCCTGTTCCAGACGTGGGAAATCTTCTGGAATATCGATATGCCGTGGAAGGCTCAGCCGTCGTCCCAGACAATGCGACTTCAACTGCGCGACATCGATGCATTGCTCCTATTTGACGATCCCACGCTGAGCGAGACAGAACTTCGGACCCTGGCCACCGCTCTCACCAATTCAACAGTCGTATTAACCGTGGACCAAAGTATTATCGGCTCCTTTGCCAACAGGGTTTTCGTCGGCGATCTCGACGACGTACATCTGCTGCGCATCATCAAAGAGCAATGTAAGATCCTCCGCGTCGCCCGGTCGGCGTTGACACAGGAGTTGATGGCCGAAATTCTGGCTGAGTCTCACGGCAACCCGAGACGCTGCATCCGAGTAACATCCAGGGCGCTCGCATCGAAACGAGATCCGCAGCCTGAATACACCACTGCCGAACGGGAGGCTGTCTTGGAGGCAGTCCAGACATTTGACAATCCCGTCCCGTTGGACGCCCTCGCCCGGCTGACGAAGCTATCGACTGCCGGCACGATCGCAGAAGACTTGGCAATTCAGGCCGAGCTCGACTCGCACAGTCCGCGTTACACCCACCCCTGGCCGAAGACACTCATCTCGGCGGACGACGACCGCGCTCGACATTTCAGACTCTTCAAGTTTCTGATGTCCAAGGATTTCGGCGGGCGCCCCGACTTGCGCGATCTTGCCCTGGAGTTCTTCGAATGGTTCGAAACACGGACCACCGGCAAGATCCCCCGCCGGGTCCTGGCCGGCCTCCTCCCGACCGCCGGGCGCCTGGCGACAGAGCTCGCAACAGCCGGCTACGTCGATCGTTGGAGCCGTCTGTCCGATGCGGTCGCCGGAATCGGGCGCTCGATGCATGATGCCGAGATCGGCGCGTGGGCCGACCGCAATCTCGGGGCAATCGCCGTTTGCAGAGAGAACTGGGGATCGGCGCGGGAGCACCTGACCGCAGCCATCTCGCAGTATGAACTGGCTGGAAACCGCCTGGCAGTTGCGGAGTGCGGCGAGTTCTTGGAGATTGCAATCGCCGCCGCGAACTGGCCCGACGACGGAGACGGCTCCGCATCGACCGGAGGCGAAGATCCGCTGCTTCCGACAACGGGCGCGGCGGCATCTGATGCTGGTATCGATTTCGGCGCCGAGTACGAGTACGAAGACGATGCACGGGAACTAGATCGAACGGAAGCCGAACGCGAGTTGGTTCAAACTTAGGAGGTGTAACCATGGCGGACTCAGGTGGTCCGGCACGGAAGAGTTACAAAGCGGAGCACATCTCCAACAGCCAAGTACTGCAAGGAGATCACTCCTCGATCAATGTCCACGGACTGTCGCCCAACCAGAATGCCCAGTTAGGAGCGCTCTTCGGCGCACTGGACGATCAGATCGCCGACACCGCACTAACCGCGAGCGAGCGCACGGATGCCACGAAACAAGCTGGCGAACTGGAAGCAGCAGTCACCCAGCAGGGAACACCGGACGTGGGCCGTATGCGGAAAGTGTTGACCTGGTTCAACGACCATGTCCCCGCTCTGGCAGGTGCTGTACTCAGTATCGTCGTGAACCCGATTGTCGGACAGTTGGTTCGTGCAGGTGGTGATCTGTTGGTCCAGGAGTTCAAGGAGCATTTCGGCGAGGATCCAGGCAAGTAGTCAGGCACTCAACCGACGTTGGATGTTTCCTGCCGCCGTTCGAAGGAACGGACTCGACTTGACGATTGAGCTATGCACAACGTGGCCAACCGGATAACGCCCCAGGATCTCGCTCAGCCGTTCCTCGACGTTGACCTGGCAGCCGTCGACGTCGGCTGTCAGGTCGCAATAGGTCACCGCGTCCAGTAGATCTCGATCAGGTAGGGCGAACTCCCTCGCAAGCTCGACGATGCCTCGTTCCTCTGCTTCAACCAGGGCGCCGGTGTGATGGGCGACCAACCGACAGAGAGTCGAGTCGGCGTCTAGTACGTCGCGTAGGTAGCGAGCCCCGTCGAGCGGATGAAACCCCGTGGATCGCACCGCGGACGAGTAGCCGATGTCGTGTAGGAGGGCAGCGACCTCAACGCGCTCAGCCTGGTCACCGAGGATGCTCGCGAGGCTCCGCGCCTGGGCAGCTACGCCCTGCGTGTGGGCCCATCGCCGGGGCAGCTCGTCGGCGAGCAACCGACAAGCGAGCCCTCTTGCTTCTGCCGCAGTGATCATCCGTCCGACGGTACGACGACAGCACGGCATCGCGACAGTCTGGTCAGAATGCCGGAACGATCCTGGCCTCGTGACCACACGGCTTCGAAGCTGGTCAGGTACGAATCGAACATCTCACTGTCGTCCGACTGTCGGTAGTGGAAGACGGGTGACTGAGCAGCAGGGATCCCGTACGCGTGCTGGTTGACGAGCAGCTGGTCGTCCGAGCGATACATCGAGTTGTAGAGCACCGTGTCGTGGAGCCGGAGCTCGACTCCGTCCTGGATCAGAAGCGGTCGCAGGAGAGCGAGCGAGTTCCGGATCTTCGCGGCCATCGCTTCACCGATCTCGTCCTCGACGCCCCGCTCGACGACGTTCGTGCCCTCAGGAGCGCCGAGCGCGATCCTGATGCGGACGCTCCGGCTCTTCTCAGTCAGCAGACGCACGACGCGGGCGTCCTCCGCGAGGAAGAGCGCGCTGTACGCGAGGATGCCGATCTCCGACTTCGCCGCCTCGTAGAACGACAGCCAGTTGAGCGAGCTGATCGACGTACGTCGTGGGTAGACGCCGGCGATCTCGGTCGGGTGGATCTTCTCAGCCCCAGACGATCGTGGCCAGATCACGTCCTCGTCGACCCCGAGAAGGCGGGTCAATGCGTCGCGGGTCCGGCGGTGCGGGATCCGGCCATGCATCCAGTTCCGCACCGTCTTCGGATCGACCTCCAGCCTTGCCGACAGGTCCAGGTCGGTGAGGTTCGCGTCATACATCGCGCGCCGGAGCACTTCGTTCACTCAAACCCCTACTTACGGGTAGATGTCCGTATATGTCCGTCTAGACCGTAACACGAAATGTCCGTAAATGTCCGTAGACACGGTTCCGCTGTCCCCACGGCAGACGCGAGGCTTGAGGCACGCTCGACGCCGTCGTCGGGCCGTCACCAGAGCTGATGAAGGAGACGGGATTGATGCGCCGCGGGGAGCTTTACCGATATCGAGATCCATCGGGAGTGAGCGGCACGGGGGTCGTCGCCTTGGTGGTGGAGTTCCCGCCGAACGAGGACGGGCAGCAATGGGTCGCCGTCAAGTGGCTCGGGCGCAATCCGTCCTTGACGTTCTGGCCCGGCGTGGGTGACCTGCTGGAGGTTCATGGCCACTTGGGCGCCTCGGAGATCCGCTGGCTGGACCCTGACCCATTCGATCCCGACGGGGAGCCCACCGGCGCCAACATCCGCTTGCGCCCCATCTAAGAGACCGGCGAGGCCGACGCGTGATCCTTACATCCGCGTCGGTCGCGCCTTCCACTCCCGCGGCAGGCGGATTGTCTGTCGCGGGTTCGGGCCCTGTCGCCGCCTCCCCTGTCGGCGGCAGGGCCAACTCCCGACAAGACGACTCGAGTGAGGTGGTCAGGCATGCAATGGTGCGACCTGCAGGGCGGCGACAGGATTCATCATTTCGAGTACGGCGAAGGCCGCATCGACTACTCCGGTCCGTCGTGGATCTTGATCACCTGGGATGACCCATCCCTGCCCTACAAGCACCACCCGTCCGGGCTAGCGCAGTTCCTGACACGGATCGAGGCAACCCCGACGTAAACGACGCCTGTTCGTGTGCCTCGCGCAGCGCTCCAAGGTGCGCCGCCGGACTCAGTCCTACCGCTCGTCGAGGATCTCGTCCTTGAGGTCTGCGAACCATGCGATGACATCGGTCGCGCGGTACCGCAAGTGCCGGCCAACTTTCTTGCCCGGTGGTCCATAGCCGAGTGTTCGCCATCGATAGAGGGTTCGTTTTGGGACACCCAGGTACGCCGCGACTTGATCGACGTCCCACAGCGGATCCACGTCAAGACTCGCCATCGCCAGTCCCTGACGCCGCTTCACGTCGTTCGCGATCGACTTTCACAATCCGGCGAAGCTCCTGGACCGACCAACCAAGGATCTCCGCCGCCGCCTCTGAAGATCGGCAGGTGCGGGCAAGGTCCGCGATCTCGGCCGCTCGTACTGTCTCGGCGTCTGCGACTCGTTCGTCGTACCGCTCGATGGCGAGGGCTCTCGCCTCGACCGCGCGATCCAACGCAGCTTGAGCCTTGAGAGTCCGGGTCGTTGCGGCCTCGATCCTCGCCTGTCGTTCACGTGCACGCCGCAGCGCGGCGACTCGCTCGCTGGCTCCCATGCGCGAGCCACCTCACAGGACCGGGCCGTCGAGATCAGGAGTCATGAACACCGAGTCGAGCGGGCGTGCCGCGACTGGCTGGAGCACCGTGCGGTGGGCCTCAAGGTAGTTGTCGGTCGACTTGATCAGTTGCCGAGCTGTGTTGATGACCTGAGACCCGGTCGCCTTGATCACGCTCGCCGGCTCTTTCGGATCTGCCAGTCGTGCAAGGGCCGCAAGGGACTCGAAGGACGCAGCCTGCATGTTCAGTCCATGGTGTGCAAGCACAATGTGGGCGACCGACTCGACCTCGGCTTCCCGAATGCCCCGCTCCACGACTCCGACATCGTCGCCACGGCCAGCCGACGACTGCAGACGAACACGTCCAAGTTCGCTCACCAAGCGCGCCATAGCTGCGGACGGATCGCCTGTCGGACCCACCCCGACGGCCACGCCAGCCGCTGCGGCCTCACTCGACAATCCGTCCCACAATGCTTTGTTTGCAGCCTCGTCGGAGCATGTCGGCGGACGAGGCAGGTAGATCGGTGAGCCGGTCGTCGCGGTCACGTCGTACACAGAACCAACGTCGAAGCCGATGACCTGTTGCTCGACCATGCCGTCGACACCGTACCGCCGGCCGGCGGCCGCAAGAGCGACCGCCACCGCCGTCCGCGAACGGGTGGGTTTGAGGATCCTGATCGCCTGCCCGGCCCGCACGCGCCGCCCGAGCTTCTCCCACATCTGTGCACCCGCAACCCAACTCGCCTGCGGCATCTGCAAGTTGATCAACACGATGTTCCCGAACCCGTACGTCGGGAGCAACGCCGCCAGATCCAACCACCTGACCCAGTCGGATCCCGTCTCCAGCCTGAGAACCTCCGCGTCCAGCGCTCTGTGGAGATCCTCAACCTGCACCTGTCCCTTGCCCACAGCAACCTCCCGATGGATCGGTTGTGCAGATCAACGAACAGGGACAGCCAACTCCGGTCCTGGATGATCGATCCGGTACCTCAGGCTCGTGACATCACTGATCGCCCGCATCACGAAGCGCCCGGATGTCAGCCGCAGCCGTCCGCAGCGCATCCTCAAGCGCCAGCCGCCAACTCAAGTCCTCGATCGACACATCGATCCGATCGACCAACTGCGCCGCCTCATCAAGAAGCGCAACTGGATCGGCGTCAAGATTCCCCTCGTACCGGATGTACGGCATGATCTCCAGCAACTCACATAGCCGATACCGACTGAACGCCGTCATCGCCCAACGCCCCTCTGGCTCAGCAGCCTCAATCCGCTCGATGATCGCCTCGGCCCGAGTAACCAACTCGACCACACTCCGCCGAGCGCCATCGTCCTGCGTCACCTTCTCGCCCGCCATCGATGCCTCCGTTCAGTCGTGGAACCGCAGCCGGGAAAGTCCTCCCAGCCACGGCGACTCAACGAATCCCGCAGACAACTTTTTGCCGCCGATCTCGCGTGGCAACCCCCTCTCACCCGACACTCTCGGCCGGCGACACGTCGGGGTACACAGGTGCGATCCCCAACCGCCCAGGTGGCACGAACGCGCCCCAACGCAGATGGTGTAGATCTCCTCCAGCGTGGCGGGGCCTTGGACCAGAACTCTGGATATCGCCTCCGACCTGCAGTTTTGACCCTCATCGATGATCAGCAGTTGCCAGGGTTTCGCAGCCTCTCACGGAGCTGTGACGGAGCAGGAATTTGCCTACAGCAACAGTCTGATCGCTGCAGGCGGGGCACTGGATCCCGTGTCCCCGACAACCAAAGGGTCGCCCACGTTATCCACGACCTTCTCTGGCAGGGACTGCGGGCAGACAGTTCCGGATCCGGTGCGCCCGCCAGCAACCGCCGACAGCATTGGCCTGAGCGGGCGGATCGATCGTGAAACAACGGTTTCGCCTGAGAGGTCTGGGCGACCGACAGGGGCAGCGCCTGAGAGCAATCGCCTCGCTATGGCTCGGACTCTGTTCGCTCATCGAAGTAGTAGCGAGGCGCGGGAGCCGGACCCTCTAACCCCCGCTTTACCGGGCGATTCCTGTCGTCGTAGCGCACTATTAGTCGAAAGTTGCCGTTGACCTGCTAACTCTCTCTTGGAGAGTTAGCAGTTGTTGGCGACTGTGCTCGGTATGGTTCGTTCAATCCGGTGAGTAAAGCGGTGAGTTGCGGTGGGCACGAAGCGGCTTGGAGCAGAGATGATCAGGGCACGCTGCTCGATCCCACCGGGCTGATCAAGTCAGTCCTCCCCTCGCCGTTGTGACACCACCTCTTCCTTCACTCCCTCGCCGCTCGGCAAGGGAGCGGTCGACCTCTCGCGGTCTCAAGGCTCGCGGAGCTCACCTAACCCCCAGAGTTCGCGGTGCGTGGTTGGCCATGTGCGTGACCTTCGCACGTACGCATCGCCAGCCGCTCGCTTGGCGCCAGCGCGATGACCTCGTACTCGTACAGCGGCGACACCCGAGGAATCGAGCAACGAAGCTCATCCGGCTGCCCGCCCGGATCGGCGGATCTATCCTCCACTACACCGACGCGACATTGCGGTACCACTCCGGCACGTTCGATGGACCCACGCCGTACGCCACCACCTCGCCGACCGGCGCGCAATCGTTGCCTCGGTCAAACATCCACCGGCATCGCAGCGTTCTCCCCTCCCTCGCGGTCAGTGTGGCCCCGGCTCGTCGACCCGATCAAGCTCGCCCACGCCAATCGCGGGACCTGCACCGTCCGCAGACTTACACACCCGGGGATAGCCGGGTACGTGGTTCAGGGCTGGCCTCGGCGGCCACGAACCCGATCAGCTCGTCCCAGGTCATCGAGCGCTGATAAGCAGCCTTCTGCCCCGCTTTAGCTTGGGCTCACCTGTTGAACGGCCCTGGTCGTGATGCCGGGCCTTCGTCTCGGCCCGGCCGGGTTCGCTCGCTCTGGCTTGGCTCGTGGAGGTCGCGGAGCCGTTGCGCTTCACGCACTGCGTCCCGCATGCCTCCTTCGGTGAACTTTCCCGCGTTCACGTTGCGATCGCGTGGGTTGTAATGCGCCCAGTCAACATCGCCCTGGCTTTCGGCCGGGCTAGTTGTGCGATGTGAAATGACGATCTGCTCATCCGGTTCGTTGTTCACCTCTACAGTCCGCTCGTCCCTTTCCTGTGGCGGTCGGGATATCGACGGGAGGTCGATGTCTTCGTCCTGTGCTATGTCAGATGCCCACGGGCCGCGCCAGCGGGGCCGGCTCGGCCGCGCCTGCGGTAGCCGGAGATCCGGCATCGTAGCTGGATCGACTCGGGCCGCTGTCGGCTTCACCGTGATCGGATTCCTGTTGCCGACAACTGCCACGGACCTGTCGGAGATCTTGAGTGCGCCGCCCGGTTCATCGACGATCGCGATCGGGAAACGGTCAGGCATTTGGCGGACGGCTGAGGACTCAGTGAGAGCCCTGTTGATATCGTCCGCGAGGTTCGCCGTCCGGTAGTTCTTGTCGCGGTTTACGATCGCGGTGATCAGGGCATGGACGAGCGCTGGCTGATGGGCGAGTAGCTCTGCGGCGTCGATGTCGTTCTTCGCACAGTGATAGTGAAGCTTGGCGTCTATCTTTTTGCCGTCACCAACGATCCCTACGCCATCCCGGAAGATGGCAGGTCCGCTCATCCGGCCGGCGGCGTTCGCCAGGGGCTTGACCGGACCGGATTTTCCGAGTTGACCAAGATCGAGAACTCGAGGGCCTCTGAGGCAACCCGGACCAGATTTCAGCACGTCTTCGACTTGGTGGCGAAGTCGGAGTTCTCTGCGGCGGGCGAGGATCCTCTCGGGATCGGGCAGATCACTTCGGGCCTCTGACAGAGCGTCGAGCCACTGTTTGACGGCCTCGATCTCGAAGAGTTTCGCCAGGTTGATCTGAGGGCTTCTCAGATGCAGAACAAAGGCGATCATCACCCCGTTGTCGTTGCCGACTACGCCAATATCGGTTCGCACCATGAGTACGAAGCGATGGCGTGCGGCCGGCTCGGCTGCTCCTGTCGACGCCAATGCGGGTGATTCATCAGCCCACCAGATTCTTCCCGGTGCAGATGTCGACTCCCGGGGGTCCTGCGATTGACGAGCGAGGTGCCTGGGCGACGTCGTCTCCTGCTCAGAATCGCCTCGGAGCGCATGCGTATCGGCTGGGGTGATTGCCGGACCGAAAGCGTCTTGCAGGTCGAGCCGCAAAGAAGTCCGGGCTACACATGCTCGGATTTCGACGTCTACACCACGGTCTGCCGCCGAGATGGGGGGCTGGTGGTCGGGGGATGCCTGCGTGCTCTCGACGCTTGCCGACGTAGAAGACGACTCAGTGGCGGCTCTCGAAGGACGATCCACCCGCCAGGTCGACGAGATCTGCCTCTCGGAAGGTTCCCTGGCCGTATCGGAGGCCGAACAGGCAGCGTCCTGTCCTCGCAGCAAAGGTTGCAAAGACGACAGGGCAGCCCGTGCTCGGCCAACGATGTCCAACCGGCGGCGGACGAACTTGATGAGAGCGAATGCCACCAATCCGCAGGCAGCAAGGCCGACCAACCGAACAAGGAGCGGGGCTACCTCTACCAACCCATGGGTGATCGCTGTTCCCAACGCCTCAAGCCCGCGAACGGCCAACCTGACAAGGCAGATCACCACAATGAGCCCGCCGAAAACCTTGAGGAGCATCGCGACCACCTGCCATCCTCCTCTCAGTGTGGGCTGACCCGTATCGGATCGCAACGGCTCTTTACCCGACCGGGTGTTGCGCGCACCATGAGCAGATGAAGGTTCTGTGGGTGGTGTGGGCGATAACGAGCCTCACCTTGATCGGTCTCGCCGTGTTGTTCACGATCATTGGTCTGGCCGCGGCCGACCAAGTTGCAAGTACTGTTGGCGCTTTGACTGGCGTGACCGGGCTCGGATTGTCTGTGGTCGCTCGTGTTCGAAAGCGAGCCCCAGACGAGACCCCGCGCGCTGAGCCACCGACATCAAGCCGAACTCAGCCGGTGGGCCAGAGCGTCGATGACAGCCCCTCGGGACCTAAGAACAACGCAACAGTTATAGGCGGCGGGACCGCGGTTGTCGGCGACGGAGGCGTGGTCAATGTCAAGGTCCACAACAACATGGGACCTGGACGAGGACTGTCGAGCCTCTTCACCAGGAGACCATCAGGTTGATGGTCAGCCGACTGATGGCGGGCTCGGGCACATTCAGGCTGGCAGAGCTGCCAGACTTCCTGGCTCGCGGCTTCGTCCGAGAGCTGAGGTGGAGAGGCCGTCTCAGCGGTAGCTGATTGGGAGCGAACCGGAGGCGAGGGGCGTCAATCTGGTTCTAGCGCCGCCTCGGCTCGTTCGGCCTGAATCGGTCGTCCGGTCATAGATTGACTCCGGGCATCGAGGTCAACCTAGGCTGGCTCAGTGGCTCACCACAGGATCCGGTGGTTTCGTGGAGGACACAAGCGCGTGGACACCGGTCCCAGTCGGCTTCGGCTGCGAAGCGTCGCTCAGCCCGGGCAGCACCCGCCCACCCGCAGCCGCGGCAGGCAACTCCCGCCCGAGTTCGATCCGGGCCAGCCAGCAGCTGCGTCTCCTTGTCGAGCACCTGCCTGCGACGCTTGCTCTCCCCTGGAGGGGTTCGCTCGCAAGCCTGTCAGTCGGGAATCTGTCGCGGCGCCAACCCGCTGTGGGGAACCCAGAATCGGTTGGCGGCCGTCGCTTCGCCATACTCGTCGCGCACGGTCAGTGCTACTTCGTGCTCACCCTCCCCTCGGGCGGAGCGAGCCACAGGTCAGGCCCTCGCGGACGACTCGTCCGTCGATGGCCCAGGCGTGCGAGGCATCGCTCGGGGCTTCGCCGTTCGCCAACAAGCCGGTCTCCCAGAGTCGCATCGTCCCGGTTGCCGCAACTGTTGCGGCATTGAGCGGCCAGTGGACGCTGGCTGACAGGGCACGGTTGGGCACGTCGACCTCGACCGGTTCCGAGGTGACAGTGTGGAAGCCGTCCGAAAGCACCAAGTGGACCAAATGCCCTCCCGGTGGAACACGTCCAGCGGGATGACAGTCGCCCCGCCGGTGACTCTTAGCTCAAGCAAATTCCAGGTCTCGCCGTGGTCGCTCGACCGGCGCAAGTGGGTCTCGGTGGCATCACCCTCACTCACCGGCCAGGTGAACGCCAGCGTCTCTTTTTGAGCGTCCCACTCGTGCGGAAACTCGCAGGGGTCAGCCGGTCAATCGTGCAGAATCGAATGATCACTTCAACTGCTTGCCACAGGAGTTCGTCTGCTTGAACCAGATCTCACAGCAGAAGTCGACCGTCGTCGGCTCGCGACAGCGGCCATTCCACCCCGTAACATTTGACAGGATGGTGGCGTTCCAGGGGTGGCGAACGTACATGGGCGGGAACCGGAACACCTTGACGTACGCGGCCGATCGTGTCGGGCCGCGCTTCCAGAAATTCTGTGTCACGACGACTAGCGCACGGACACGCCACAAGGTGGGCCTGGCGGTCAGCGACAAGACCGGGACCAAAGGCCCAGACGAGAACGAACCTGTGTCCAGCGGACCGGAGGCGTCGGCGATCGGCGTCGAGTTGCACAAGTTGCGGGGGGACGACGGCGTACAGGAACTCGACCTCCCTCCCGTCAAAGAACCGCTGCTGCGAGGCATCAGGGACGAACCTCCCCCGCCGGTGTTCATCGCAGCGGCGACAACGTGCTGATCGCTCCGGAAGAGGGTTGAGCCATGACGTGTGACCGTACTGTGCCGAGCGAGCTCACCATCCACTTCGAACCGCGTGAGCCGGTGTCCGACCCGACGCTTGGCATCGCGGTGCCCCGTGGCGCACCTGCCAAGGCGGCTCATCGGCTGGTGACCTTGGGTGATTCGCTGACCGAGGGTTTCATGAGCGCCGCCGTGTTCAGGACAGATCAGTCCTGGCCGGCGATCACGGCGTACGAGCTCGGGCTGACTGCGACGGAGTTCCGCTTTCCTACCTACGAAACAGCGTCCGGGCCGGGCGGGCTGCCGTTGGACTTGGAGCGGCTGACGCGCGCGTTCCAGCGACGGTTCGGTGATCGACTCGACTTCTGGGAGTACGTGACGGCGGCCTTGTGGCTGCGCGACTACATGGACGGCGTTGAGGACTATTGGGAGCGCGGCCCGGGTTCCGGCCCGTCCTCGGTCCGGGCACCCTTCCACAACATGGCGGTGTACGGCTGGGATCTGCTCGACACCCAGATGCTGACCGCAGATCTCGTGGCCGCGCGTATCGGCACGCCTCGGGACGACCTGCTGAACCAGATCGTGCAGAACAGCGCGGACCGCGCCGCTTGGCCGGTACTGCAGGCGGCCCGGGACTCGGGACGGGCCCGCACTGTGCTGGACGCCGCTGCCACGCTCGGGACCTCGGACGGCATCGAGACCATGGTGGTCATGCTCGGCGCCAACAACTGCCTCGGATCAGTCGTTGGACTACAGCCCTGCTGGACCGCTGCGAACTACCTCGACCTCGAACCCGCAGCGCGGCTGGAGGCCAAGCGAGGATGCAACGTCTGGCGGCCCCAGCACTTCGAGGCCGAGTGGGCAACGCTCGTCGAACGACTCCGCGCTGTCGAAGCCCAACACGTCATCGTCGCGACCGTTCCCTCGGTAACCATCGCGCCGATCGCCCGCGGCGTGGTCGGCAAGATCGACCTCAAGTCGCGGTACTTCCCGTACTACACCAGGCCGTGGATCACCGACGAAGCCTTCGATCCGGCGAGAGACCCTCACATCACCGCGGACGAGGCTCGGGCCGTCGACTCCGCGATCGACTCGTACAACGAAACGATCGTGGCCAGCGTCGAGGCTGCGAGGCACGACGGACTGGACTGGTACGTGTTCGACCTCGCCGGCCTCCTGGACGGGCTGGCGACCCGCAGATACATCGAAAGTCCCTGGGCACGTCCCCCGTGGTGGAAGCCGTACGAACTACCCGAGGCACTGCACAACCTCGACCCCGTGCCGAGCACACGGTTCTTCCGAGCCGGACCGCACGGACGGACCGACGGTGGCCTCTTCTCGCTGGACGGAGTGCATCCCACCACGATCAGCTACGGGCTGATCGCCCAAGAAGTCATCAAGATCATGCAGCTCGCGGGCGTGCAGTTCCGCACCAGAGACGGGCAACCACGCAACGGCTCGGTCAGCGTAGATTTCGAGCGTCTACTCCAGTCCGATACCTTGATTTCCAACCCGCCTGCCGTCATCTCGCCGACGCTGAGCATGCTCGGCTGGCTGAACGAGCAACTCGACTGGGTGCAGCGGCTTCTACCGTTCATGCCAGCACCAAGCTGACAGCCGAGTGATGATCTGAGCCGCGACAGCCGACCAACAGCAATTACCCCCTTCAAGTCCGGCTCAGCCGAAGTATTCGGCCATCAAGGGACGCAGCCTCAGGCCTGTCAATGGCCTCGCCAAGCATCACCGTTCGGAGGGCCTCGCACAGTCAGGTTCGTCAGCCGACTGCGACCAACTGACAGCTAGGCTCTTACATGCGCGCCTCGAAGCCATCTGCCGCAGCGTCATCCCTGAAGGAGCGGGGCCGGTCAAGAGGTGCTGTGGCCGGCCCATTGTTCTTGTCCGCTGGGTCTGAGACACGCCGTGATGCGGCGTTGTGGTCAAGGCTCGGGCAGAGCCCGACCGCGTAGCGGCCGTAGGGCCTTGACGACGACGCCGTTCGGCGCATGCTGTGGGCAGTGGAGAAGGGTCTGCTGTTCCCCTTGGTGATCTGTGGGTCTGGGGCATTGCGCTCGTCATGGCCAGGGTGTCCCGGCTGGTGGCAGGCCCGGTCGAGGGCTGCTGTCATCCCTTCGCCGCGCGTAGTGGCCGGCATGATGGGGTTCGCGGTTGCTGGCCGGCGGGGTCAATCAGAGGCGCGACCACGCCACGGGGTGAGGATCTTGACCTGCACGACCCGCGCCGACCGGTTCGAGGCGAACGCGGCTCATGCCGCGTCCGCGTGTTTGTCCGTGTGCTTGTGCGGCTGCGCATCCAGGGCACGGACGTGGTGGTCGCGCAGGGCGTAGAAGACGTACTCGAGTTGGCGCCGGGCGGCCGCGACGATACCGATGTTGTGGCCGCAGCGGGCGGCGACCCGGCCGCGGAACTGCCCGACCCTGGTGGTGTCGGGCAGGATCTGCACCGACTCGGCCACGGCCCAGCGGACCAGCCGGGCACCTTGCTTGGTGATCCGGCCCCGATGCACATGGGCATCGGACTCGTGATCGAGCGGTGTCAGCCCGGCCCAGCAGGCCAGCTGCTCCGGTCGAGCGAACCGGTCGATGTCGCCGATCTCGGCGACCAGCACCGCGGCCAGGGTCGGACCGATTCCGGGAATCTGCTGCACCGCGGCATAGCCCGGGTGCAGCGCCAACCGGCCCCGCAATATGCCGGCGACATGGTCGATCTCGAAGTCCAGCCCGTCGATGATCCGGCGCAGCGAACCGATCCTGGCCGCGTACGGCGCCGCGAGCTGACAGGAGTCCCGCAGCCGGTCCAGCAGCGCGGTGCCGTCGATACCGAACAGGTCGCTCATCGACACGGTCACGCCACACTTGGCCAGCACCGCGCGGATCTCAGCCTTGCAGTGGCTGCGCAGCCCGACCAGCTTGGCGCGGTGGCGGACCAGCTCCCGCAACTCCCGGACCGCCGGTGGCGCGATCCATCCCTCAGGCAGGCGACCCATCCGGAGCAGATCGGCCAGATCGGCGGCGTCACGCTCGTCGTTCTTCACCCGCCGGTACTCAAACGCCTTCACCCCCAACGAGTGCGCCAGATGCACACTCGCGCCCTTGGTCCCGCAGCGCATCCACCGTCCAGTACCACCCGTAGGTGGCCTCCAGCACCACCTCCGGGCTCTGCCCGGCCCGGGCGATCACCGCGGCCAAACGGTCCGGGTCGTTGACGATCCGGATCCGCTCGAGCACCTCACCCTCGGCCGTCATCAGCACCAGCACCGACCGGCGCCGATGCAGATCCATCCTCACAAACTGCCGTCCCGCGTACGCTTCCATCAAGGGGCCTCCTTCGTCGTAAAACGCGAGCAACCCCAGCATCCGCCGGGGGAAACCCACGAGGAGCGGAGGCCCCGCTCCTTCATCGCGTCAGGGGCGGCACGGTGAATAGTCCGATGAGCGACGATCGGCTGTTCGACGACTCGCGTGACAGTGATTTCACAGCGTCGCGAGGGGTGCGTAGTGATGGACGAGCGCCTGGTCGCCAACTCCTGAATGGCCCAGGAAGCGTTCTGCCAGTACCTCCGCGGTGATACCGCCGAGGCCGGCGGCGATCAGACGCCAGTCGTGAACCGCGAGTCCGATGGAGCCTACGCCCCAGTTCAGGTACTTCGGCATGCCCTCGACGAGCAGGGGCTTCTGCTTCACCCGGCGACCGAGCTCGACAGCCGCGACCTTCATCTCCTCCCCTGAACAAGCTGGCAGTCTCACCATCGGTTCCAGGACCCACGGCTTGCAGAGCCTGGCGCTGCCGCGCCCTAAAGTCCTCGAACACGTCAGCATGCCTGAGATCGAGCATCCGTTGTGGGCTCGCTCGCCCGGCCGCCGGTAGTGCGAGCGTGACGATCCGCCGGAGCCGCGCGAGGTCCGGAGCCAAGACCTGGGCTGCGAACAGTTCCGCCTCGGAGACGAATGCGGTCTCGTCGCGATCAGTGCTGAACAGGGCACATAACGGCCGCCACTCGCCAACCACAGCCGCAACGAGCGACGTGCGAGTTCGCCACTCGCAAGACCTTCCCGGGATTCGCCACCAAGATCCCAGGCGTTGCGAGCGAAGGCCCCCGCCAATCGGGCGTCCATCGACAACCGACGCGGCGCAAACGCGACTACCCGTCGCGTGCCAGCGGAGCCAGTGAGATCAGCCCCCGCACGGTGTCCACAAAAATGCTCGGGATCGGGTGCGATGGTGATCCTGGTATCCGGCATTACCTCGTGGACCGAAGCCGCGAAGTCCGCAAGCACTTGCTCCTCGTCGAACGGGTCGTCGAGCAAGATGTCGTGGGCAAAGCACAGCGCCGCCTTGATCTCGCCATCGCCAACGCCGGCGCGCGGTAGCCGTTCGTTGCTGAGATGCTCGCCATCGATCAGCATCGAACGCCTTCTGTGCGCATGCGTCTCAGCAAGCTCCCTGCCGACCACCGAGGCGCGCAGAACGCCAGCGCCCAGATCGAGCGACTCCAGCCAACGCTCGATCGTGCCCGACTGCACTTGCTCCAGATAGGTGGCTAAGAACTCCTCGCACCGCAGTCGTGCGATGACCTCCTCGGTCGACAGGTCGAGCGCACGAGCCGAGACCAGACCGCGCTCCATCTCTCCCGAGAGGTCCTCGACGCTCATCGAGTAGAACCCCTCCAGCGCATGAACCACCGGTGTACCGCGACTCGTCACACGCACAGTATGAGCATGGTTCAGTCTCGCGTCAGTCCTCACTGGACTGGTAGTAGCGATCCGATACCGCCTGAAGATCAGCAGCACCTCGGCGAGACGACGATGAAGACACGATCGCGGCACATTGGTGACGCCGGACCCTCCTCGATCCCACCGGGCTGATCAGGTCCGTCGTCTCATCGCCGATACGACACCACCTGTCTTCGACTCTCTCGCAACCTACGAGGGAGTTGTCACGCTTTCTGTGGTCTCACACCTCGCTGAACATGCCGCTAACCCCAGAGCTCGCAGTGTAGTTGGCGATGTGCAGGTAGCCGACAGCGTTCGGATGCGCCTCGTTGTTGAACCAGGGAGTCGGGTCGACATCAGTGAAACGGGCTAGCCAGTTGGCCTCGTGGTCGACGAGTAGGGCGCCGGTTCTGCAGCGATTTCGCCGACAGCCTGACAATCTGCCGGGAGTTCAGCGCGCAAGTTCCGACCGGATGCCCGGCACACCGCATTGAGAGCGCATGAGCGATCTGCTGGCGGCGCTGCATCTCGACCAGGCAACCTGAGCCAGAGCAACATAAGGACGGTCCATGACCGATCTCGCTTGTAGCCAATCCTTCGATTGCTTCAATCGACTATTTGTTGTGAATTCGACGGGAGCCAAATAATCACATTCTGACATATCCCCATTTGGCCGCTCTAACCACCAGACCTCTTGACGCTGCTCGGTATCGGGTTCATGGTGCTGGTAGGGGATTCTGGAACGGTCCACAGTGATCGCGGTTATAGACCGTCGGCTAGGCGCTCCTCATTTGGTAGCAACCATCGTCGGCCGCCGAGCGGCTGAGATGGAGCGCCACGGACAGCGGTTCGGTGGAGCAGGTGGGGGCATGGCTTCAGGCAGTCAACACGGCCGGCAGGGCGATTCGGAACGGGGACCGCGTGATCGCCGTGGCCAGTTTCTGCGCGATCGTGGCATGCCCGACGATGACGAGTTCTACCACCCGGCTTCGCAGAATGATGACGAAGTCGGAGCCGTGACCGAAGATTCGGTACCTCAGCACGACGATTCTGAGTCCGAAACGGATGACAAGGGCTCCCTGGGCTGACAGGAGCGGAAATGCGTGGAACGGGAGACGAAGGCGCTAACGGCGTCGTGCTCGACGTAGAGGATTTGCCGCCACGCCCCTTTGGTGGAAAACCGATGCTGCGATTGCTGGAGTTGCTGGAGAGCCAGGCGCTGACCAGCGTACAAGAAAAACTGATCCGCGACGCTACATCAACGGAGGCAGAGAGCGCCGCGGTCGATCGCGCCAGAGACCTGGGCTTCCTTGGAGCCGCGCCGGACGCGATCGACTATGGGACCACGCACGACTATGCAGCTACACCGAGCAGTGCAGCGCCGGAGAGCGTCGCCAGCACGTACGCAGCGGTCGCGACAGATCTGGCTGGTCCGCCGACCGCGGTTGGACCGCAGTGGCGGTCGATCGGTCCGTGGACTGTGACCAACGGACAGACGTACGGCAGCAGCAGGGTCAATGTATCGGGGCGTATTTCCGCCCTCGCCGTCGATCCATCAAGTCCGGCGCATGTACTCGCCGGCGCTGCTAATGGCGGCGTGTGGGAGAGCGGAGACCGCGGCGCATCCTGGCGGCCGTGCACCGACTACCAGGCCACGCTCACTGTGGGTGCGTTGGCGTTCGATCCATCGACGCCGTCGATCGCGTACTGCGGAACGGGCGAGGGTGATTGGTGGTCTTTCCTCGGCAATGGCGTGTTGCGATCCACAAACGGCGGTTCCTCATGGACGGCCGTTTGTACGACGCCATTCGTGGGCCAGGGCTTCTATTCGCTGATCGTCGATCCGACAACCGGACAGGGACTCTATGCGGGCACGACGGAAGGCCTATACGTGTCCGCAGACAGTGGCACAACCTGGACTCAGCGACGTAGCAGCCAGACGTGGACGGTTGCCACCGGCGGAGGGCAATTGCTGGCAGCTTGTCGCGACGGGGTGTTCCAGTCGACCGATTCCGGCACCACCTGGACCACGGTAGCGCTCGCTGGAGCACCGGCCAGTTTTGACCGCTTGGCTGTAGCGATCGCGCCGTCGAACACTGCCGTGGCGTACGCGTGGGGAGCTGGCCCGCCGTACATCCCACAACCCGGAGGCGGCCAGATTCCGACCGCTTACTTGTGGCGCCGCGCCGGAGGCAACTGGACCGCCATCGGAACCCCACCAGGAGTCGCGACAGGACAGGCTTGGTACGACTGGTATGTCGCAGTCGCTCCCGACAGAGACACCCAGGTCTACTGCGGGGCCATCGAGCTACACCGTGGCGACTTGGCAGTCGGCGGCTGGACGTGGCGCGTACTGACCAACAAGGGAACGACGGGCGACTCCATCCACCCGGACCAGCACACCATCGGCTTCGAGCCCGGCACGCCGGACACCGTCTACGCAGGCAACGACGGCGGTCTGTTCAGATCGCCGGACCGTGGAATTACCTGGCGAAGCTGCAACAACGGTCTGGTGGTCAGTGAGTTCGAGTACTTGGCGCACGATTGGGGGTCGGCGCGCTGGCTGATCGGCGGCACACAGGACAATGGCACAAACCGCTGGACCGGCTCGTCCACCTGGGAACACGTCGAAGATGCCGACGGCGGCGACGTAGTGGTCAATCGACAGACGCCCGGCACCGTCGTCCTCAGCCGGCAATGGGGAGGACTTCGAAGGTCATTGTCGCGTGGCTCATTCAACACGTGGTCCTGGATCAATCCAGCCCGTCCGGCCGGGGAAGGGGTCGGACTCTTTTACCCACCGATCGAAGGCAGCGCCACGACCGGCGACACCATCGCAATCGGAATGCAAGCACTGTACGTCTCGCGCGACAGCGGTGGTGGCTGGACACGACTCGGCTTCCCCGGCGGCGGTGTTGCCTCGGCGATGTACATCCCGGACCCGGATACCGTAGTCGTGGGGCTGACCAACGGCGGCGTGCTCCGGACGACTTTCTCTACGGCGTGGTCACCACTCGCTGCCATCGCCACACCGCGACCGAGCGCCGCTGTCAGCGACCTCTATGCAGAGCCCGGTGCGACAGGTCGTCTGATCGCCACAAGTCGTGCAGCAGGCGGCGGTCGAGTATTCGTCTCGGACGACGGCGGCACAAACTGGACGGATCGCACCGCAGGGCTTCCCCCACTCCCCGTGAACGCCGTGGCCGTCGACACTCGGAATCACAACCGGATCTGGGTGGCGGCCGATCTGGGTGTCTACGAAAGCCGAGACGCCGGCACCACATGGTCGACCTTCTCAAACTCGTTGCCAAACGCATTCATCGGCGACCTGATATACCACCCGCACTCGCGCGTTCTTCGCGCCGGGACCCGCAACCGGGGCGTATGGGAGATCCCCGTCGACGGGTGGATGACCCAGCCTGTCTGCGGTACCCAATGGACCGGAACCCTCCAGGCGAACGAGACGCGGCGTTGGTTCACCTTCCGTTGGCCCGCAACCTGGCACGTCTTGTGGACCGTTATGCCCACCACGGTGGCCCTCGGTGCTCCCCAGATCACGTGGCAGACGCAGGTCGAGCGCGCCGACGCAGAGTTCGCAACGTACTGGATCACGGTCAGGAACCTGACCTCGAGCCCCGTCTCCTTTGAGGGACGCTACGCAATCCTCAGCCGATATTAGGAGCCGAGATGTGGACGAACGTTCAGTTCACCGGATCACTCAACCCCAATCAGACCCAGCGCTGGTTCACGTTCAACTGGCCGGCGACCTGGCATGTCGTCTGGTACATGATGCCGACGGCCGTGAGGCTTGGCGCCCCTGAGCTCGAGTGGGACGTCGCTGTCGAGCGAGGCGATGCGACCAGATGCACCTATTGGATCACGGTGAAGAACCTCGCCCCGGTTCCGATCACCTTCGAGGGCAGGTACGCCGTACTCAACTAGGAGCAGGCATTATGCGCGTCACAATCCGGATCGACGACGAAGCGGAACCAGGCAGCGAGGACCACGGAAGAGTTGTCGCTGCTGCCACCGACGGATCCGCGCCTCCCGAGGATCTCGCCGCACAGGCCGGGGAGATCGGGGCTATCTCAGCGGGACCAGCCCCCACGCTGCAGGAGTTGTCAATGACTCCGGGGGCACCCGCGATCACCCCTTCGGCAACGGATCGTCCGACCACCGAGTCGGCTGTCAGCGGCGCTGCGGGGAGCCTCTCTGCGGGCGCCGCACCTGAACTGCCAGACCACGTAGAACCCGAAAGCGCTACGTCATGAACGAACTTCTGCCGATTCTTGGCGGGCTGCTCCTCGGCGTCGTAGTCCAGCGGGCGCACTCTCTCCGTGCGCGCCTCCTCCTCGGCGGCATCATTGCCATCGCCGTCGGCGCCGTGGCCACGATCGTCAGCGGGGAATACCTCATCAGCTGGGGATTCCTCCTCGTCGACATACCACTGGTTGCTGTCTCCGCTGCGGCAGCGTACTTCGGAACACGGACGCTGTCGGTGCGAATTAGTGCCGCCCGGCGCGGACGGCCCGGCGAGTGACAACAACCGACAGGTCCGAATTGGGGAGGATAAGACTCCATGGCGCGAAAGGATCAGCACGACGCCGTGAGCATCCGGTGGCCCTTGAGTCGACGAGCAGCATTGGCCGGCAGCATTCTGCTGTTTCTTGTGCTGGTCGGTGGCCTTGCCTTGCTGCGCATCAGAGCTGACTGGCCGGATGCTCGGTGGGAGGGAGCCTTCGCACTCGCCGCCGTGCTGGTCAGCCTTGTCCCAATAGGGCTGCTTGTGCTGGGTCGGGTGGCGGAGTCGCAGGGTAGCGTCTCCTTCCGCGGACTCTCGGTGAACTTCGGCACTGCGGCCCAAGCCTCCGCCCTTGCCAGCTCAGTGATCTCGATACCGCGCAATGTGAGCGACGAAGGCACTGACATCAGTGACTCCGGACACAGCGAAGTCTTGTCGGTGCTCAGGGAAGCGTCGCGCGCAGAGGTTGTGGTGATTGACCTCGAGGATGGCCACGCCTGGTGGGACAGCCGCTTGCTCCTGCTCTGTGCCGGTGCCGACTTGCAGGGAAGGCCTGCCGCGGTGGTCTTCGTCGCAACGATTGACGATCAACACCGTCGCTTCGTCGGCTGGGCACAGACAGACGACATCCTGAAGCAGATTCTCAAGTCCGACAACGAGCTCACGTTCGCGTATGCCGTTGCCCGGACCGCCACCCGGCGGGCGGAACTTGTCTTTCCAGAACGCGGTGCGCCGGGGCAGCACCCCCCGATGTCGCCTGGTCTTGATGGGCCTTTGCCCTCCTATCCAGTGGTGCAGGCGAATCTGTTGTTCGAGCGGCGCGCCAACCTGATGCTGCCTCTGCCGCCGGCTGCGGCCTTTACGCGTGCCCTCGCGCGAGCCGTCCACGACCTCGAGGATGCCCGGCAGGTTGGGGACGTCACAGTCGTTCGATTGTCCGCGCTGCTGGCGCCGGTTCTCCATACCGACCGGATCGAGCAGACCGCACCGGACGACGCCTGGGTCAACGCCGTAGTGAACCTCGACCAGAACTACCTCGCCGTCACCGCCAACGGTATCTACCGGGGCTTGGCACCCCGGACAGATCTACTCAGAGCCCTGATCAAGGCAATACTTTCGGTCGTAGCTCAGCCCGGTGAGTTGCCAGACCGCAGCACAACGACTGCCATTCAGCGCCCTGGAGGCAAATTGAATGGGTCGATGTCAGGAGGCGACCGCCGGGATGGCGCGAGACGCCAAGGCAACCGAGTTCAGACGATCAACGCTGGCCCGCCTGCTGCTGAGAAATTGCAATAGTTCCCAACTGGGGGCTCAGTTGATCCGACCCCTTGGCCGACGAACGGAGGTCCTGGCATGGCGGTGGGACAAGCAACAACGAAGCAGACCTGGCTACTCGACGAAGTTGAGATCCGCGGGATAGTGGCGAAGCAAGGCGCAGTGGTGGGGACGGAGGTCGGAACCAGCGACGACTTCGACGTAGCGCCAAGCGACGGCTATCAGCACCTGGTGTCACTGATTCCTGGAAGCAACGGCGTGATGCATTGCGAGACCTACCCGCTGCCTCACGATCACACCAACCACGACGAGAGCTGGCCGCTGCCGCAGAAGGATTCGAGCACCGCATTCGACGTCCTCGACCCAGCCAGCGGTACCCGTCGGCCCCTCAGGATCGGCGATCACGTCCGCGTCGTAGGGCGTTGGACCATCGACCATCATCCCGAGAGCTGTGTGACAAGGCAACGGGGTTGGTTGAGGGTTGGCTGTGTCTGGCCCGAGTTCCATCCGTTCCGTTGGGATGACATCCGCCTCGTAGGCCCGCCACCTGCCAGTGGACAGGAAGTCGCGACATTGTCGCTGGCCGCTCCGCTCCACGAGGAGGTCTACCTCGGCGGCTGGAAATGGATGGCAAACGAACTCGCCGGGGTAGCGAGCAAGGTCTTCGTCTCAGACGACGGATCGAATTATCACAACACTGTCAGCGCGGCCCTCCATGTGGACGCACCGCCGCTACCGTCGGGGTGGACTCCATCGGCCCAACTGCTCGAGGTGGTCGAGACAGTGACGCGCAATGGAACCGGAGCCGCGCCCGACTCTGTTCGGAGCATTGCCAGGCACACAAGCAGCATTGACGTCACGGCGACAATCACCGCTCCGGGAAGGATTGATGTCGGCGGCGGCTTGATGCTCGGCGATGTGAACGACCCAGCAAATCGCCAGTCCGTATTCCAAAGCCGCTACGCCGTGGGATGGCGGCCTCGACTTGCCGCCGGGCCAGTGAGCGTCAGCATCTTACCTAGCGAAACGGCAGCCGACTTCGACTTGGTTGTCCACAACGTCGGCCCAGACACAGTCACCATCACCTCGGCCGCAACTCAGGGCAACGACGCGGCGATGTTCGCCATCACCTCGTCTGTGCCGATCCAGGTTCCCGGCTCAGGACAGGCAACCTTGCATGGGCGCTTCACCGCACCAACGAGCGGCCTACGGCGCACATCCATCGTGCTGCACAGTAACGATCCCGCCGGCGATCCGCTTCTCGTTGATGCAACAGGCAAGACAGGAGACACATCCGGAAGGCTACGGGTACGTACTGAGCCGGCCCGAATCGTTCTCGGGCGCGCTGTATCGCTGTCGATCCTCGCGGACGACACCGGAAGCGGTGTCCCGGTGGCAGGCCAGGCGCGTGTGCTCAACTACACCGCGACCGGCAAGCCAACTCCATTCCAGCAGCCCACCAACACTCCCATGACGGTGACGTTCTTCCGTCAGAAGGAGTTCGATCCTGAGCTCAAAAAATGGATCTTTGGCGACGTGCCCTCGGGGGTCGTTAACGCACCGGGCTACGATCAGGATCCAGATGCGGAAATTCCGTTCAGATTCAGCTAGCCCGAAACACCCTGGCTTGGATGCGATTCGAGTTTAGAAGTCAAGCAGAACAACACCCCGGTGCGATGCTTCGGACGCCGGCCGAATTATCTCGCCCTGGAGCGTCCTGCCCGGCATCCGTTGGCGCGTCGAGGTTCCGAGCGGTCATCGCGCCTATCGTGAGACCTGGCGGACGATTCGGATCTCCTCGCTTCGCCCCATGGCCTTGCTGTAGGAATTGCCGAGAGGAAAGCGGTAAGCCGTCACGGTCGTGTACGGGACCTCCAGTAGCTCCACGTCCTGGCCGATCTCGGCCGCCCGTGGCCTGCCGTTCGCCGCAATCCTGCGCGCCACAGCGCGAGGCCGTCATGGTTCAACACGCCGGCCCGTCCAACCGTGCGTACGATGCGCCGCCACACCTCCAGGTGAACGGCTTCCGCCACCGGCTCGCCCGTATCTTCTCATCGGCACGTCCGAATGCACGCAGCCTCTGTGGCAACGATCGGCAGCACCAAGCCGTCCCGTGAGAGTGCAAGTCCCCTCGGACACCACGCTAAAGCCAAGCAGAGCGGCGTTTGTAACTACTTCGGCCTACGGGGTCCCATGGTTGTAGTTCACGTGCACCTGCGGTCATGTCGCCTGGTTGGACCACTATGCGCCGGATGTCATCGACCACGACCCGCTCTGGTACCTCCAGGCCGCTGAGCTCCGCCCGCGACCACACGTCGCAGCTGCGTTTCCTCGAGCACATCACCGACGTGAAGGAAACCAAACATCAGCGCTGGCGGCGCAGGACTGCCGTCGATCCCTGGCAGCCACCTGTCGGCCCCACGCCAGAGGCCCGGAGACCGCCCGCACAGCAACTGACCCTCAGCCGCCGGCGCGGTCCTGGGTCCTCGTCAGCGCTTCGACCGCCTGCGTTGTATCAACTGGTGTGCCCGCCTGCTCCTCATTAGTGGGGAGGGGTCGCTATGCCGGTCGTGGATGTGCACTGTCACAACTTCAATGCGGACGACCTGCCGGTGCGGGGGTTTGTCCGGCACGTGGGATTGCACGATTCGCTGGTCAGTCCCGCAGTTGCGGCACTGATCGACACTATTGTGCAGAAGGGCGCGCCGGGGTACACCGACGAGAAGCCGCAGCTTGACGCACTGCTCGGGCGAAGCACATTCGGGGACGGTCTCGAGGGGCTGGAGCCGGTTCAGAAGGTGGTGGAACCGCTCGATCAGCTGCGGGCCGAGGTCGACGCAGAGCTGGCCGACCTGCTCCAGCGCAACCCCGCACTGGTCCGCTCCGCCGCGGAGGACCTGGCTGGGCAGGAGGTCGACCAGGGTGAAGGCCTGTTCGACATCACCCGCGCAGTACGGCGGGCCGTCACCTGGGCGAAGCTCTTCACGAAGTCGCGGCTCGGCCTGACCGGCGTACTCATGTCCACCTATCCGGACGTCGATCTGTTCACGCCGATGCTGGTCGATCTCGGTACGGCGCTCGGCGACAAGGCGAAGACCTCGGTCCGTGAACAGGTCATCCTGCAGGAGCAGATCAGCCGGCTCAGCATGCTCGGGAAGCTGCCCTGGCAGACGCGAGCGCGGATCCACCCGTTTGTCGGCTTCGACCCGCGCCATGAAGTCCGCGCACGGCAGGCGCACGACATCGACACCCCGCTGGCGGTCGTCAAGGACGCGATACGCCGGTTCGGGTTCGTCGGCGTGAAGGTGTACCCACCGATGGGGTTCCGGCCGCTGAAGAACGTGGCCGTCGGCGACGTGACCGCCGAGGAGGCGGCAACGCTCAACGAAGTACTCGACGAGTTCTACAAGTGGTGCGTGGAAGAGCATGTACCGATCACGGCGCACTGCAACAACTCGCAGTACGCCAGTGAGATCTATAAGAACGCCGGCCTGGCCGGGCCCGGTGGGTGGATCGACGTACTCGAGAAGTACGACAGCCTGCACCTCGACCTCGACCTCGGCCACTTCGGCGGCGCCCATGCGGTCGAGCAGCCGGACGCCTGGATCTGGCAGATCGCCAATGCGGCCGCGCGCTTCGACCATCTGTACGCCGACGTCGGCGACCACAAGACCCACGACCGCGCGTTGTCCGGCCCGTACCTGGACCGCCTGCACGACATGTTCAACCGTCCCGCAACAAAGGTGATGCGCGACCGCCTCATGTACGGGACCGACTGGTTCATGCTCGCGATCTATCCCGACTGGGACCGCTTCTTCACGACGTACCGCGACCTGTACCGCGACAAACTCGGCGCAGGCCCGACCAACGACTTCCTGGGCACCAACGCCCTGCATTTCCTGGGCTTCGGCGACCCCACCAACCAGAACAACCGGAGACTCTGGGAGTGGTACGCGAAGTACGCCGCCGACCACACCCCGGCCTGGCTGGCCAGCCCTGTGCCGGCAACGCCATGACGACAGGGAGGCCTGCCCGTGTGGGACGATGACGAGCTCATCGAGATCATCAACAGCTGCCGGGCTGTCGCCGACGAAGCCCTGGCCGCGATCCAGCAGGACGTCGCCGTTGTCCTGAACCTGGCCGCGTTCGAGACGGCGGCCGGTGTACAGCGGTCGCTCGGTCTGTTGTCGGCTGATCCGGCTGACCTCTGCGTCCGGGAGCTCCGGGCGCGCGACCTCCTCGACGCGTTCGCCGAGGCGCTCCGAGCGCGCGGCGTGGAGCTCGACAGTACGGCGGTCGGCAGCGACCGGGTCAATGTCGAGGGGATGGAGCACTTCCTCGAACGGGCCAAGACCTTCCGGTGCCGGATCGAGGTCGACGACAAGTTCAGTGGTTCCGGCTGTCTCGTCGGACCTGGGCTGGTACTCACGGCCTGGCACGTCGTACGGCGTGATGGTCCGGGGATCACCGAAAACCCGCAACCACGGCTCACCGTCACGCTGGCCGACGGCAACAAGCATGAGGCCGCTATACCGCCGTACTACGAGTCGCCGTGCGGTGACGAAGAGTGGAACAGCATCGCTCCGAGCCAGGACGCCGACGTACTGGACCGGCACGACGTCGCCCTGCTCACACTGCGAAGACCGGCCGCGCGGCATCTCGGGTTCGTGCGGATGCCGACGACCGCGCCACGGGCGACCTCGCGGGCGCAGCTCTGGCTGCTCGATTTCCCGGCCGGTGTGGACAAGGGGCTCGGGAACGGCAAGACCTGGAAGATTCCACACGTCACGGTTCGGCTGCGGCACGATGTGGCGACGGAGGGCGGCTCGTCCGGCGGCGCATGCTTCAACGAGCGCTTCGAGTTCTTCGGGTTGCACCAGGGCAAGTACCGCTCCGGCCGGGTCGACCGGTCCGGACGCTTCGTCCCGGCGTCGCTCTTCCTCGCCGACCTGGCCGTCCTCATCGCGAAGGACATCTCGCCGACCGAGCTCTGGCACCTCGACGGCCAGAGCGACCAGCTGGTCATCGGCCGCGACCTCTTCGTCCGAAGCATCGCCGAAGCGAGCAAGGAGACGACGCGCGTTCGCGGGATCCGGGTGAAGCGCACGACCCTGGTCGACGGCGACGAGACCGGACTCGGCTTCTCCTACCGGATCCTCGACGAGCTGCTGCACCGGCAGGGCGGTGAGCGGCTCGCTGTCCGGGTGCCGGTCGGCGACACGGTTCCGGACCTGATGGCCGATGTCCTGGAGCGGGTCGACGCGCTCGGACTTCCGGTGCCGGAGCCGCCGTCCCCCGGCGGCGTCGATCCGGTCCAGGCAGCTCCGGAAGCGGCCGCCCGCGACCGCGCCGCCCGACTCGCCGCCGCGGTGAACCAGGCAGCCGCGAAGCTTGGACGGACCGTCTGGTTCTTCTTCGAGGGGCCATCGGTACGGATGACGGACACGACCCGGCTATACCTCGAAGGGTTCGTCGCGGCCTGTCTGACCTTGCCGCGGATCCGCGTCGTCGTCGCCGGTCTCGAGACGGTGCAGCTCGCCGGGCTCGAGTTCGCGGGTCCGGAAGCGGCCATCGGCGAAGGCCCGACCGGTCTGGTCGTCGACTTCATTGGTGAGTTCATCCGCGGCGACGTGCTGGACTGCCTCGCCCGCGCGGCGACCGAGCTCACCGGCGAAGTCAACCGAGCAGTCCTCGAAAGCCAGGGGGATCTCGCGCTGCAAGGTCTTCGCGCGGTCAATGGTCGCTACCCGAATCCAGACCTTGGCACGGTCGTCGGCAAGTTGCAGAACTACCTGGCACTCCTTCGTGAGCAGGGAGGCACGGACAATGACTGAGTACGACGATGTGCTGCCGACCCGGCCGACGACCGAACCACCATCCATCGTTGCCCACGGCATCGAGCAGGCGCGGGTGTACGCCGCCTTGTCCGGTCCGTTCGATCCGGTGGCCGCTGTACGGAGCATCGACCAGGTCGAGGATGCCGGTCCGAGCGAGCTGACGGCGATCGCTGCCGGACTGTCCCAGGCGTGTGACACGATCCTGTCCGCGGTGACCGGCCGGTGGTTGATGCGCGGCGCCGAACGTCGTCGTGTCCTCAACCGACTTGCGGCGGACGATCGGGTGCGGAGTGCGGTCTCGTGGCGCGCGCAGACCGCGACGGACCAGCCGACGGCCGATCTGCTGAACGCGATCGAGGCGGTAGGGATCTTCTCGGCCGATGCGATCACGGCGGCGGTGCGCGAGGACTTGGATCGCGAGGTGCTGGAGCGGCTCGCGATCGGGCTAGGGCGTGCCGGTCCGCTGGCACCGGAGTACCCGCAGGTGCCGAAGGTCAAGGCGGCGCTCACTCATCTTGATCTCGTCGCGTCCACCAATCAGGTTCGCGAGTTCTTCGGACGTACGGCAGAGATCGCGCAGATCATCCGGTGGCTCGACAACGCAGTCGCCGGACAGCCGGCATCGACGCTCTACATCGACGGGTTGCCGGGTATCGGGAAGTCCGCGCTGCTCGAGGAGATCACCGCGAAGCTGCTGCAGCCCGACGATCAGTGGGTCGTGGTGCGGTTCGACTTCGATCGGGCTGGCCTCGACGTACTGGACCCGGCCGGCCTGACGCTGGAGCTTGCCCGTCAGCTGTCGGCACAGCTCCCTGGCGCGGAGCACCAGATCCAGCAGGCCCGGGAGCGTGCGGCCAGTGCGCCTTGGCTGAAGGGATACACGCAGCCGCAGATTCCCGAAGAGCTGGGGCCGGTGCTGGCCAACGCGCTCAGCAACCCGTCGCGACGGATCTTCCTGACGTTGGACACCTTGGAGGTACTGCGGGCTCGCGGCGAGACGCACCCGTGGCAGCTGTTCGGGTGGCTGAACCAGCTCGCGACGGTGTTGAACGTACCCATCGCGATCGTTGGCGCCGGACGCGGAGAGGCTCTGGACGGTACGCAGGCGCGCGTCGATGAGCGGATCTCGCTGACCGGTCTGGACGACGGCAGCGCGGACCGTCTGCTCGAACGGCTCGAGGTCGACCCGGGTGCGTGGGCGGATGTCCGGATGATCGCCAATGGGAATCCGTTGGCGCTGCGGCTGGCGGCCAAGTTCGCGAATGAGCACGGGACGCGGGATCTGCCGAAGGCACGTGGGCGGGGTGCGCTGGCGGTGCCGTACCTGTACCGCTTCATCCTGTCGCGGCTCGAGGACGAGTCTCTGAAGAAGCTCGCGGTTCCCGGACTGGTCGTACGTCTGATCAACGCCGACGTGATCCGCGACGTCGTCGGACCGCAGGTCGGTCTGAAAGGTCTGACGGTTTCGCAGGCCGAGGATCTCTTCCAAGCCCTGGCGGGCCAGCACTGGCTGGTCGAGCCCGCGCCGGACGGCTTCGTACGCCACCGGGCCGACATGCGCTTCGTTCTGTTGCCACTGCTGTACGACGCCGAGCCCGCGAAGTCGGCCCGAATCGACCGAGCAGCAGCCAAGTGGTTCGGCACACGCCCGCAAACGTGGGCGAAAGTGGAGTCCGCCTACCACCAACTCCAGCTGATGAGACGGCAGTCCGCTGTCCCGCCGATAGACCCCGCGGTGCTCGCGCAGTTGGACGCACCCACGATCGCGGAACTGCCGAAGGTCGCCCAGGATGTCGTACTGCGAAACCAGGGCGAACGTTCCACCAGCTTCCGCGGCGACTACCCCGAACCGGGCCGTCCTCTGGACGTCAACGCGGTCGCCGAGCTGCGCGCCCTGAATGAGCGCTCCGACTGGCTCGAAGCCGACTACGTCTACAACCGCGCCTACGCCAACGCCACCTTCGACCCGACCGGGCCGGACGCAACCCCAGCCATCACCTTCCTCTGGCGCGCGGGACGCTGGCGGGAGGCTCGCAAATTGCTCGACGGGCAAGGCGGTTGGGACCGGTCGGCTGTGCGCAGCCAACCAACCCGTTCACCGCTCGCTCCCGAGGAGACCACCTCGTTCCTGGACACTCTGTGCCGCCTGGAGATGGGCGCCGAGTTCACGTTCGACGCGTTCGTCAGCGCCCTCGTCGAAGACCCCGATCTCGGCCGAAGCGTAACCAGCCTGGCGATGGAGTCGACACAGTCCGGGCTGTTCGACTCGGCACTGCGCCTGGCTGTCTTCCGCGCCGGTGTCGCAATCGATTCGCGCCGCCAAGGTTTCGACCTAGCTGCGGACGTGGCGGCCCGCTGGGCTGGCGGGAGCACCACGCGGCTTGAAAAAGCAGGCTGGCAGCGACTCACGGAGCGGACCGGTCCGCTGGATCGGGCCGGAGTCGACGAGGACGTGATCGCCGCCCGCTCGTTTGCCGTCTTGACTCCGTTCGCCGACTTGGTCGGGACCATGAGCCGGCTGCCGGATCATCAATACCTCGCCGACTACGCGACAGTTGTCGGCCAACGACTGGATGATCTGGGAAACCTCGCACCATTGGGTTCGCGGCCGTGGCGTGACTACTCGGACGCCCAGGGGTCGCGTTCTCTGCCGACGCTGACAGACCTCGGGTTGCTTGCGGAGACAATCGCAGCTGCGGCGTACCTCTTTGGGGACGCTGACCTCCGGCTGGTTGCGCGGGCAGCTGAACGTTGGCGGCGTACCGCGGCTGGTTCGTGGTCCTACGGGTCCGTGGCAAAACCGCAGCGCTGGGCCCGTCCGGTGGACGTGTCGATCGCGGATCGGGTGAGTGCGCTGGACGGCGGGCCTGACCAGTACGACCGAGCGGAGGCGCAGCTCGCTGCGTGGTGGCCGGAGCATGCGGCGGACGACGTAGTCCAGTTGTTGGAGCGAAGAGCTCCGAAGATGGTTGCGGATGCACGGCGGGCCGCGCGGGAAGACCTGATGGGCGCGGCAGCTCTTCTGCTTCGGCGGAACTTGCCGAGTGCCCTCGTGCCGCCGGTGGCGGTTCTGTTGCAGCGGCGGCGGTTCAAGCTCTAGAGGGGGAACACTATGACAGATGGGATGCGAAATGAGGCCGTGCGGCTGGAGCGGTTGCAGCGGCGACTGACGAACGACGCGTTGCGGGATGAGATCATGAAGGCGGTTGCCGACGGGCGGGTTCCGCCGGTGATGGTGTCGGAGCCGGAGGTGGAGCGGCTCGGCAAGGGAGACGAGCTCGAGCGTGTGCTCGGTGTCAACGAGCTGGAGGCGATCGTCCGGAGAGTTGGGCGGCCGCCGCTGCTGGTCGAGAACGACCGCGTCGTGATGCAGCCACTGCCCGAGTTCGCGGCCGGTACCGATGCGCTGATCAACGGCGCCGAGTCGTACGTCGCGTCCGTCGGGCGGGTGGAGTTCGTCAACCACGAGATGCAGTGGGGTGGCACCGGCTGGGTGGTCGCGGAGACGACGGCCACGACCCGCACGATCGTCACCAACCGGCACGTCGCGAAGCTGGTCGCCGCGCGGGTCGCCGACGGCAGCGGCGTCTTCCTGCGCTCACCGGGCGGGATCCGGTACGGCGCCCAGATCGACTTCAAGGAGGAGGTCCACTCCAACCCCGGCGCCGCCGAACCGATCGAGGTCACCAAGATCATCTACCTCGCCGACGACGCCTCGCCGGACGTGGCGCTGCTCCAGATCGAAGGCAAGCCCGGTCTGCCATCCGCGCTGCCGCTCGCCGAGGAGGAAGCGGAGGAGGGCCAACGGGTCGCGCTGATCGGCTACCCGGCGTACGACACGCGGAACGACAAAGACGACCAAGCTCGGTACTTCCAGGGCGTGTTCGAGGTCAAGCGATTCGCTCCCGGCTTCGTCATGCAGGCGCTCCGCGGCAAGCGGGCGCTGACCCACGACTGCACGAGCCTGGGCGGGAACTCCGGCTCGCCACTGATCAGCCTGGAGAACAAGAAGGTTGTCGGTCTGCACTTCTCCGGCAAGTACGGCCTCGAGAACCATGCCGTCGGCGTTGGCACCTTGACCCGGCTGCTGGCGGGCGATCGGCCGAGTGGCAGGGCTAGTGGGCAGGTCGAGAAGGCGACGACCGAAGCCGTGGACGGGTCGCATCCGGCTACATTCTTTGTTGGGCGGCAGGGGTACGACCCCGCCTTCCTGGGCAAGAAGCTTGCGGCGACTTGGCCCGGGCTGGATGCGGGGACGGAGAAGTTGCTGGCGGCACCTAGTGATGCGAAGGACGAGCAGCCGTTCGAATTGCGGTACACGCATTTCGGGGTCAAGTACCGGGCGGATCGCAAGCAGCCGCTGATGACGGCGGTGAATATTGATGGTGAGCATTCGGTGCGGGTGAAGCGGACGCGGGACAAGTGGTTCGCTGACAAGCGGATCCACGCCGACATCCAGCTCACGCAGGAGGACTACAGCGATCCCCAGATCGACCGCGGTCACATGGTACGGCGGGAAGAGGCGAACTGGGACGTCGCGGCGACGAGTGGGGTGGACGTCACGAAGGTGGCGAAGGGTGCGAACGTGGACACCTTCCACTACCCCAACGCTGCGCTCCAGCACTCGCTGCTCAACCAAGGCAAGCAGCTCTGGCAGGGACTGGAGAACTACATCCTCGACAGTGCTCGGACCAAGGGGTTCAAGGCGTGCGTGTTCACCGGCCCGGTCTTCCGGCCCGACGATCCGAACCTGACCGAGGAACTGCTCATCCCACAGGAGTTCTGGAAGCTGGTGATTATGCCGGCAAGCGGCGGCAGGAAGCTGCACGCGACGGCGTACTTGCTCAGCCAAGGACTGCTGATTCGAGACCTACTGGAAAAGCGCTCCCGCGTCGAGGCCGTCGAAGGCTTCGTGCTCGGTCCATATCGGACCTTCCAGATCGCCGTCGCCGACCTGGCCGACGCCACCGGCTACGACCTCTCCACCTACATCCCCGCCGACCCGCTCGGCGCGGCCCGGATCGGCGACGAAGCAGCCGCTACCCGCGAGCCGGCCTTCGTCCCACTCGAGTCCTTCGACCAACTGGTGATCTGACAAATGTCATCGGGGATTGGCGATCTTGGACGCCCGCGCCTCGGCGCCGAGGACGTTGGTGTCCAGTTCAGAGTCGTCGCAGGCGGCCCCTCGGGAACTCATTTACTCGTCGGGACTAGCCTCCGACCGACCACTCCCGTCACTCCAACACCCAGTGGCACCAGTCCCATGGCGCCAAACTCAAGCCACCGCTTTACAAGTGCGAGGGTTGGCATCGATGCGGCTGTCCGCAAGTGGAAACCGTGGCATCGCGACTGTCTTCGCTGCCCGATCTGCCTTGGAATGACTGAGGTTCATTGACAGAGCCATTGACACGTCGCTGCCTGCGCGCACCTCCCGGGTGCGCCATCTCATGGCTCGACGGGGTCGGTCGAGTCCAGTTCGCCTCATGAAGCGTGTCATCGGACGCGCGGTCGCAGAACCGATTGATTTGCATCTCCTACGAGGTAGCCACGGTTGAACCCGTGTCTGCGGCCAGTGGGTGTGTGGCGATCACACGCCAACCGCGCCGACGAAGCGACCTGTCAACGCGGTTGCTTTCAACCTCGTGGGATCGGACGTTCGCTCAACGGTTGGCGCCCTGGTCCAGCCTCCCGCAGCACCACGGGTCATTTCCTGTGTGATACGACGCCCCCGGAGGACTCAGATATGAATCCTCCGGGGTGCCCTTTACGGAGAGGTGCCGTCGGCGAGCTACTGGGATAGCTCACAATGACAGTGCGGCTAGTCCGGCGATACAAAGGGGTGAATCAGTCATCAATCGAATCGCGTGGCTTTGACTGACCGATTCTTACTGCCATCCACGTGCTAGCAATCAAGACCGCAGCTAGAGCAATCGTGTCGACTAGGGCGAAGCGATCGTCTGTGATTCGTAGCCGAATCACCAATATCCCGACTATCGCCAATGGAGATCCGAAAAACAACAACATCAGTTGCCAAGGCTTGACAGTATTAACTTTTGGGTCTGTCGAGGCCCTCCAGGAAGCGATCGCCGCGCTGACCATAATTCCCGCGAAGACCGCCGGGGGTAGCTCACGGGCGGCCAATGCGAGGACCACGAGGGCCACCGCCAGGGCAATCTGAACCACCGCCAACAGCCTGAATGTCCTCACTGCGCGCCTCTCTTAGAGCCGACATGTCCGCGAAGCTCATCTTACGGGTGACCATATACTTCACAGGCATCGATATACCAGAGGAAGGCGCCTATCGCAACCACGCCACTGATTACCGCGTCAGGATAGTCTTTCTTGAACATCTGATAATGGAATAAAGTGAATGACGCAGCAAAAGTTACAATTGCCGCGAGGCAGTTGTAATTCTTGATCCGCTTCGCTATAGCTTTGACATGTCTGACCGTCCTGAGGAATCGCTTTGCTATGCGCTTAATGTACTTGATCTGCCTCTTGGTCAGACGCGTGCCACGATTGCCTCCGCTACGCTCAGCTCGGCTTGATTTTCCGTCGAGGTCGAAGCGGTTGGTTGGGTCGCCGGGATAAGTGTAGGCGTTCGCATTGCCTCCGCGTACAGGGTCGACGGAGGTGAAGAGTCCGGTGCTGGGGTTGTAGACGCGCGCGCCCATAAGCACCATGCCCGTCGGGGTTGTGGCTCGGTGGTTCGCACCCGCCCAACCGTAGTTCGTGGATCCGGTGGATGCGGTGTTGGCTCCGGCAGCGGTTCCGAACTCGTCGAAGTTGTTCCAGCCGTCGATCCCGTTAGCCGCCGCGCCGGCCGGTGGCACGTCGACGGTGCTGACGATGTCGCCGTGCGGATTCGAGATCGTGAGTTGTCCACCGTCACCGCCGGCGGTCAGTGCCAGGTCGTTTCCGACGAGCTCGGCGTATCTGCGGACACTGGTACCGTCGTCGACCCAGGCCGGGTTGTCCGACTCGTCGTTGAAGTGGTTCGTGACCAACGTCGTCGAACCACCAGTGATGACCGTCGTCTCCTTAGCCCGGCGGTCTGCGGCGTCGAGGTTGTATGTCGTGGTCAGCGAGCCCTGGGTGATCGTTCGGACCGCGTCGTTGTCGTAGTAGGCCATGTTGGTCGCACCCGCCGACGACTTCGGTGAGTCGGCCGCCGTGATATCGGTCGCCCGACCGAGCTGGTCATAGGTGTACGTCGCCGGCCGGTCGGCGCTGTCGAAGGCCCGGGTGACGGTAGACGCGTCGGCGGTGGTGCAGGAACCGTCGCTGGCTGCGGGTGCGGTTGCTTTGGTGAGGCGGTTGTCGTTGGCGTCGAAGCCGTAGGTGCGGGTGACGCAAGCCGGTGCCTGTGCGGGGTCCTCGAGGTCGACGCCGGAGGAGGCGGCGGTGCGGTCGTCGACCCGGGTCAGGCGGCCAGAGTTGTCGTAGGTGTAGTGACGGTCGTAGGGAATCGCTCCGCCGCCCGAGCTGGTGAAGGCGTTGCCGTCAGGGGTCCATTCGTGGGTCACGCGGCCGGAGCTGTCGTTTTGGAGGGACCACGACAGCCACGGCCCGTTCGGATCGACTGTTGTGCTGCCGTCGGGATTGGTAGTGGTGACTTGGCCGGTGTAGCTCAGGCTGACGGGTTCGCCGGTGTTGTCGAAGTCATCCAACTCCGTCACGCCACCGGGAAGCTTCTGGGTGATCAGGGATCCGCTCGAGTCGTAGGCACCGGTGGAGGTCCAGGTGGAACCCGCGGTCGTGACATCGACCTTCGTCACGACGCCACGGTGGTCGGTTTTGCCGTTCGCGTCGATGCCGTCGTAGGTGTAGGTCGTGGTGCCGTTCGAGTCAGTCACGGAGGCGACGTCACCGGCGGCGTTGTAGACCGTCAAGGTGGCCGCGTCACCGGAAGGCTGGTAGGAGACCTTCCGACCCCAGCTGTCGTAGCCGGTGGTGATCGTGCCAGCGACGGTGTTGTCGGCGTTGTATGCCGTCACTACGGTCGGTTGGCCGGTGGCCGAGTCGTAGGTGGTGGTCTTCTTGGTGTTCGGGGTCGACCCGGTCAGGCCATTGACAGCAGTCGTGGTGGCGTCGGTGCGACCGTCAGTCAGGTAGCTCGTCGTGGTAGTACGGGTAACGGTGCCCGAGGTGGAGGAGACGATCTCCGGCGACAACAGGTAGTTGAAGGCCGCTGTTGTCGTTGCGGGCAGGCTCGGCCCGGAGCTGGGCGCTGCTGCCGGGTAGGTCTTGCAGACCAGCCCAGCCCATTGCGGCTTGCCGCCGCACTCCGGGGAGCCCGTGTTGGCGGCTACGGTGAAGTAGACGGTCTTCGTGGTTCCGGCGTCGGCGCCGTTGGAGGCGGGTTGCCGGGTCTCGATGGCCCGGCCTTCGGCGTCGTAGCGGGAGAGTTCGACGATGTCGCCGACGCTTGCCACGCCGTTGAGGTCGACGTCGGTGATGGTCTTGCCGGGCAGGCTTCGTCCCCACCCGTCGGCGTCGCCGGCGACGGGCGCGCTGTAGTCGGTGAGCGTCTGGCCGGTGATCTCCAGGTCGGTGTCGGTGCCGGGGTCACGGGCATACGACGTCTGCGTGGTCGGGAGCCGGTAGGGCAGCGACGTGGCCTGGTTGATGTCGCTGTTCGGCGCGCCCTCGTCGAATTTCGTGTGGGTGTGGGGGCGGACCCAGGCGAGGGTGCCGTCCTTCAACGCTGCCCACCGGGCCGGGCCATAGGTATCGGTCACCAGCGTCCCGGCCGGGGTAACGACAGCTCCGGCGTTGGTGATGTCGGGGTTGTAGACCGTGAGCGTCGCCAACTGGTCGGCCGATGCTTTGGTGTCGATGACGGCGCGCAAGGCGCGTTCGTCGAGCTCACGGACGACGTTGCCTTGGTCGTTGTAGTCGGTGGAGGTGTACTGCCAGCCCCCCGCGCCGTACTCGGCGGTGTTGACGGTGTAGCCGGCCGCGTCGGTGTACTGCAGGTCGGCGTACTGCCAATCATCCGAAGTCGGTGCGCCGCTGAGTGGGTGGTCGGGTCCGAAGACCGCGAACCCGTTCGTCGGCACGGCCTTCTGGTTCCATTTCGCGACCTGGGCCGCGGTCATGTCGGGCAGGCCGGTGCCGGACAAAGGTACGTCGTACACGTATTTGCCGAGAGTGGCGGTGCCGCCGGCCGGGCGGGCGCGGGTGACCGTGTCGAGCTTCTCGCGCTGGTCCACGCTCACGTAGTTGAACTGGTATGCCACCTGGCCGGCAGGCTTGATCGATGCGATGTGGCCCGATGCGTTGTAGGTGTACTCGGTCGACAGCCCGGAGCGCGGGTCGGTGACCTTGGCCAGCATGGCGTTGGCGTCGTAGGTGTAGGCGGCGACCGGCGTTGTGGTCATGCCAGCCCCGCCAGGCTTGTGCGGGTCATAGATGTCCAGCGAGGCCTGACTCAACCGGACCTGTGACGAACCGACGGTGGTGTAGTCGAAGGTCAGGGCCCGGCAGCCAGCGACCAACCCAGACAACGGGCTGCCGGCGACGTAAGCGCCACAAGTCACGCCGGGTGCGGGCGGCGCGAGGATGCGCACGACACGGCCGTTGCCGTCGTAGGCGAACGTCGTCTTGTCCGGAACACCGGGCTCGGAGATCCCGTCTGCGTGGAACTGAGTCGCGGCGTCCGCAGTCGGACCGGCCGGGGACGCGGGCTTCCAGGTCGTGACCGCACCGCCGGCCTCGACGTACGACACGACTGTGCCGGTACCGGTGCCGGTGATGGCCAGCCGGGCGCCGTCCGTCGTGGAGTCTTCGTCGACCGGATGCCAGTCGCCTTGCTCGTACGACGCTGTCGTGCGGCGCTTTCCGGACGGCGACTGGTAGATCAGTGCGCTGCCGTCGCCGTCCTGTAGGACAAGTGTGCCATCGATCCGGGTCTGGTCGATGAGCTGCTTGCCGGCCGCGCCGGCATCGGCGCCGTCGAACTGCGCAGTCCAGCCCGGCCCGAAGGCACCGTTGATCTGATCGGTCGGAGTCTCGTAGGTCATGTGCGACCGCGAGAACGACAGATCACCGGTGTAACCCGGCACCGACACGTCCGTCGATTCCGTGTTGAACTCACCGGTCCATAGCGCCACATCACCCGGACCGGCGTCACTGGTGGGGAACCCGTCGCCGAAGGCGTGCGCCACGCGCTGGATTGTGGTGTTCGGGGTTTCCGACCAGGTGCATTGAACGGTTGCGTTGTAGGTGAAGCAGACCTGGATGTCGAGCTTGACCGGCACCCGGTCGTTCAGCTGGGTGGGCTGCACTCCGGCGGTGTTCGGGTCGGAGTCCAAGAACGCGTCGGTCTTGGCCAACGTGGTGTCCCACAGCGTGTTCACCGACACGCCGCCGGCGCCGTTGTCGACCACCGGCAGCACGGTTGCGTCCTCGTTCCAGCCGACCAGGTCGTCGGCACCGCCGTACCCCGACACCCGCCAGCGGACCTTGGCGGTCACGGACGGGGCGGTGCCCTTCGGCGGGCCTGCGGCGGTGATCCGGATCGTGTTGGCGGTCGTGATCCTGGGGTCCGCGGTTGGCGACGACAAGGACGCGCTGCCCCAGCCGAGCCGCTGGGTGGCGGTCGTCGAGTAGTTGCCGCCGGGTGTCTGGGCCTCGGCGACGATCGTGTGCAGACCGGGCTCGGTATGCTTGAACGTCACCGTGTACTTCGCCACCGCCGGGTCGCTCGACGGCGTGATCTTGACGGCGCCGCTGGTGTCGTTCGTCGCCGGGCGTTTGCCGTCGATGAACATCCACAGGTAGCCCGGCGCGCTGTACCCGATGCCGGTTGCGGTGACCGTGCAGGTCACATCCGCAGTCGGGGTCGTGTCGGTCCAGGTGTTGTTCACGTCGTACGGCGCGGGGCACGACACCACCGGCTGTGCCGGCGTCGCGGCACCGGTCCGCAGCCGTGTCTGGTAGCTCGTCCAGGCGCCGTCGATGCGGCCGTCGTTGGCCTTGGCCCGGATGTACAGCAGCGTGTTATCGGGCAGATCGGTCGACGGGCGGCAGCCGGCCGTCGTGCCGGAGGCATATACCGACGACGTACACGTGCCCACGACCGTGGAGCCATCGGTCATGAACTGGAAGACGTACTTGACTGTGTTGCCGTCCGGGTCCGACGCCTTGGTTTGTACCCACGGCCGCAGGCTCTTCGAGTACATGTACGACGTCGTGTCGCCGGGTGCGGCGTATGCGGCCGCCTCGGTCGTTTCCACGCTCGCCGGCGCGTTCGGAGCCCGGTTCCACGTCAGGGAGATGTAGGGGTCGGCATCGCCCTCGCTGGACACGAACCGCTTCCACGCGTTCGCGTCTGCCTCGTTGGCAGCCTCCAGCGCGACACCGACGGTCGTGTCGGTCTGGCCCGACCAGTACTGCGCCAGCCCGGTCATCGGCACCGAGATCCGCCCCGCCGCACACGCACTGGAGAAGCCCCTCGCGGCCGACACCGAACCCCACACCGTGGAACTGGTGACCGGCTGGTTCGTCCACCGCGTATCGGTCGAGGCCGGCAGCGCCGCGTGCAGGTCCAGCTGCGTCGCAGTACAGGTCGTCGCGCCGTACTGGTACAGCGACAGGTTCGCCGCGGTGATGTCCTTGCCCTGGAATGAGGCTCCCGTGAAGTTGAGGAACGACCGCTCGGTGGTGGTGCCGTTCTTCCCGGCCCGCAGATCCACCGTCGAGGACAGGTCGTTGGGCCAGCCGGACTGCACAAAGGTGTCGAAGGTCGAATACAGCGGCGTGTTCGCATAGGTCGGGTCGACCGTGACCGGGAACACCCGCGTCGGGTCGAGCAGCCACTTCGCATCTGGGGCGATGACCAGCGTCGCCTTGCCCGGCGAGACCTGCTCGACTGACATCGACACCGCCGTGGTATTGACCGGCAGGTTCGTGTGCTCGTCGGTCACCGCGTCCCACATCTGCCCGACCGGAATCCGCGACCGCACCACATTCTTCGCGTCGACAAACTCGATCGCGCCATCAGCGTTCTGCCGGGCCGTCAGGCCCTTCGTGCGCAGCGGAATCCGCCACACCGGCGCCACACCATCAGCCGGGCGCTGCTTCACGACAAAGTCGGTCTCGAACCCTGACCGGCGCGCATCCAGCCGCAGATCCACCCCCGGCTGCACCTCGGCATACGTCGCCTTCGTCCCATCCAGGCTCGGTTCGGGCAGCTTCCACGGAGCCATCCACTCCACCTGCCGGCCCGTACCAGCCGCCGCCGAGGCAAACACCCCACCCACAGCTGCGTTGCGCCGGCCCAACTGCAGACCAAGCCCATGCCCGCGCGGAGCGACGGTGCCGTCCGTGCCCTTAGCCAGCGTCAGGTCGACCGACCGCCACGCCCCCTTCGCGTCCTTGAACCGGATCGGCGCCGTATGCGCCTCTGTCGTCATCGTGCCGTCCGGGTTCGCCCACGTCGTCGACATCTCCGTGCGCATCGACTCGACCTCGACCCTCGAGCCCTGCGACCGCGCGGACACCACCGCCGACACCACATCTGGCCGCGACGCGACGTTCGCTGCCGGTGGTTTCGGATCGGCCGCGGGGGCAGCAACTGCCCGCTCCTGGGCCTCCAAGCTTGTCGCCGGTAGCGCGAACGAAACCATCACCGCCACGAACCGCACGAGGAACTGCATGCTTGCACGCCGAGATCGGGACATGACTTCCACCTAACGCCGGCCAAGGACGGGCACCGATGACTAGGCGGGTCACCGGGCTGGCCAGCAATCGCTACATCGGCCGCCGATACAAATGCGTTACAGCGATTGCAACAAGCTGCAATGTGGGCCGGTCCAACGTGTTTGACCCCTTGACGGCGACGCGCCACGCGGCTCAATTCGCTGAGAAATTGCTGAGAGCAACAAGACGCGTGGCAGCCGTAGTGTCGCGATCCAGACGCGGCTCTCGAACGGTCGAGCGGCGGATTAAAAGGCCGCGCGATGGCATCAACTCTGCCATCTCTGGTCGTCTGGAGCGCCACCGACGGCCCCTCTGAACCCCTCCGCCAGCACGAGTTGACCTCAGTTCGCGTCACGAACCGTGTCACGGGATGCGGCTGTCTCGACTCAACTCCGTACGGCGATTCATGTTCGCAGACGAGCGAACGCTGTTGAGCTACGTGCACGCGTCGTCGTCGCGCCATCAACTTCGCTGGTCAGCTCACGTCCCCCGACTCCCAGCGCCTCAGCAGTCGACGAACAGCCGTGCGTCTTCCGCGTCCTCGATCTGGCCCGTTCTCTTTGGAGCGCGCGAAATTGCGCAGCCGTCTGATGGACATGCTCGGGCGACACTGCTGGACTTCGGTCGCGGCTCCTAGGTCGGCCGCCAGGCTGATCTGAATACGAGCGGTCGCGATGCGGAGCCTGGCACAAAGCAAGCGGCGCTGGCATCCTTGGGCCACTGCGGTGAAGGGGGCTCGACGTGGGGGAACGTCTGCTGGCTGACGTGCAGGAAGACGGCTCGATCCGTATCACGGCCACTCCAATGACGGGTGGTCCAGGGGCTTCGCAATGGGAGTCCGCCGATTCTGCTTGGACCATCAATGATGACGAACTCGAGCAGTTGCGCTGGTACCTGGAGGACTATCTAACAACACCGTTCGGTGTTTACGGGGATTCCGGTTCTGTTTACCCTCCTCCATGAGGTCGCGCACATACTGCTTGGCCACCTAGAACAGCGAAGCTACATCCTGGACGACGAGGAACTCCCCACCCTCGACCTTGAAAAACCGACTGATGAACTTGCGGGCGATCTCGTCCTACCTCGACACCTTCCACCCCTGCCGGAACGGGTCAGCCTTACGTGGGTAGGAACCACATCTGAGAGTCTGGGAGTCAATCCGATCGTTCTAATCGGGCGCCTACAGAAAATGTGGCGGATTCCGTGGAGGACCACGCTGGTTAAGGGCGCACCGACCGTGATAGACCAACTTGAAAAGTGGTGACAGCAGCCAACCCTAGGGCTTGGCGACACACTCAAGCCGCGGTGCCGGCGGACGACTTCGTCGGCCAGTCCTCGCCGACCATTCAGGCCGAGCGGCTGCTGCCAGGCGTCTCGGATCGGTACGCGAGCGACCAGCCGCAGAACTCGGCGGCTGTTCGTCCCATCCGCTCTGCGGCCTGGCGGGTGTCGTCCCAGTCTGAGACGTAGTAGACGTGCCGGTCCCATGGTCCACCGACCAGTGTGATCACGGGTTCGCGCAGCGGCCCGGACATCAGCCTCTGTCTTTCCCGCGATCGTCAGTACCGGCGGTGTCTGGGGTGGGCCGGATGTCGTTCTGGTCGATGAAGGATACTCGGCCGTCGTCGTGCCAGACCCGGCCGAGCCACCGGCCGCCCTCGTTGATCCAGGCGTCCAGTCGGCCTACGCGCTGCTGCCAGGCGTCTACTGAAACCGGCGGATCGATTCGCCGAACGTTCGCCGGGTCGCGCGGTCCGTGAACGGTGTATTGCAGCTCCAGGTCGGCGGCGAGCCCGTTGGCCTCGGCCTCGCTCTCACAGCGCCCGCGATGACCGTTCACCGCGTTGTCCCAGACCATCCAGTCGCCGTCCCCGTTAGTACCGGGCCGGACATTGAAGCGTCCCACCATGACCTCATCATGACATTAATCGAACTCATGTTCTAGTCGAGCGGTCAGCTCGCCATATGGGGCAGGTCGTCCGGGGTCAGGTCCGCTCGTACCGCTGGGAGCAGGCGGTATCCAACTGTGCAGTATTCCTCGGGCCAGCCGCCCCTGTTCCGGCCCGACGTGCACGGTTGACTCGACCACGTCGTGCAACTCGGTGGCTGCTTAGGCCACGCGGCCACCGTCGGCGACGAGCTCGAGCTGACGGTGACCTCGATGCACCTGGCCACATAGTCCGTCGCTCGTTGCCAGACTTCCGTCTTGGCTACCACTGCCCAACGCAACCGCAGGAGGGCTTTGTGGCGAAGGCCGTGCCGACGACACCAGACACCGTTCAGTGAAAGTTAGTCGACTGAACTCTTCGATCCGCGCGTCTGGCCAGCGGACATCTTGGGTTCGTTATCGGTGACATCTGCTCAGACCGGTGGATACTGAGTTGGTGGGTGCAGCTTCCCTGGGGCCAGATCATCGTCTCGCCGGGCGGGGAATCGAGCAGCAGCGTCTCGTGAGGGCTCTGGAGGGGACCGCGAGTGGTCGTCCGTGCGCGGTAATCGTGCATGGCGAGGCCGGTGTTGGCAAGACTCGGCTTCTCACTGAGGTGTGCGACGGTCTTGGCGCCGATTTTCAAGTGCTGTGGGGCACGTGTGTGCATTTCGGAGAGGCGTCAGTTCCGTTCGCTCCAGTGTCTGGCGCGTTACAGGCCTGGCTGGAGCGGGCTGATGCTCCTACGCGGGCGGAGATGTTTTCCGGGGCTGGTGAGCTCGGCATGCTGCTGCCCGCACTGGGTGACGCCCGCCTGGGCGCACCTGGGCAGTTGCTGCCCCAGATCAACTTGGTCTTCAACCGTCTGATGGATAGAGGTCCGGCCGTTCTCGTGATCGATGACCTGCATTGGGCGGACCGTAGCTCGCTGGATGTTCTCGCGTATCTGATCACGGGGTTCCGCGGCCAGCGCATGGCGTTGCTGGCGACGTGTCGCGCCGAGCACCGCGGCGAAGGTCATCCATTGCACGGGTGGCTCGCAGATATGCGGCGGATGCCTGGATTCACAGAGATCCACCTCGATCGGCTCGACCTGGCGGCGACTGAGGCCCAGGTCAGAGGCCTTGTAAGCAACGTCGTCGACACCGGGTTTGCGGCCCAGGTGCACGAACGATCCGACGGCAACCCATACCTGACTGAGCTCTTGGTCCGTGGGCTATCCGGGACCGAAGCAGCTCTGCCAGCGGCCGCACCGGAAGATTTGAAGGACGCGCTGCTAGCTAATTGGCATGACTTGTCGGCCGCCGCGCGCCAGGTCACGCGGGTGCTCGCGGTTGGCGGCCGCCCGACCGAGATCACCCGGCTGGCCGACGTTGTCGGCGAGCATGGCGTCCCGCCGACGATGCTGACGCGGTGTCTGACAGAGGCCCGTGACCACGGACTCGTTCGCCCAGATGCCATGGGGCGCCCGTGGTTCCGACACCCGTTACTGGCCGAGGTGCTGTATGCAGATCTGCCTCCTGGCGAGGCCGTCAACATCCACGCCACATACGTGCGGGTGCTGCAAGCCCTGGCCGGCACCATGCCGGACGGATTGGCCGACGACCTCGCGGTCCATAACCACCGAGCGGGAAGAGTTGACGACGCTTATCGATGGTCGCTGATCGCCGCGAGCCATGCCGCAGACCTTCATGCCCTAGCCGAGGAGGCCATCCACCTCGACCGCGCCTGCTCATTGTGGGAGCAGGTTTCGCTAGGTGTGCGCGGCTCACCAGCCGGATACCTCGAGCTGCTCCGCCGGGCGAGCGATGTCTGTGGACGCGTCGGCCGGCTCGACTCGGCCGTCAGCCTGGCAGAACAGGCGTTGAACCTGGTCGATCGTGAATCCAAGCCGCTCCTGACGAGCACTCTGCTGGTTGCATGCTGGAAAGCGAAGTACCAACGCTCGATGCCCGGGAAGATGGTGGGCGACGAACTCGTCGAAGCTGTCCGATTCACTGACCGATTCCCTGACAGCCCTGAGCGTGCCCTCGCATTGGCGGAGTTGGCGTTCGCCGAGCACACGGACGGGTCTTTCGACCGAGCGGCGACCCATTCGGTGCAGGCTGTGCTTGCAGCACGACGGTCCGCGTCGGATCTGGCGTTGGCGGCCGCCCTGGGCACCCAGGCCTTGGTTCATGGTTCCGAACCCGCCTCGAACCGGGTGGCCGACGCGGTGGAAGCCGAGCGGTTCGCGCGGTCGTGCGGATCCACCGACTGGCTGGTGAACGCAGCTATCGCAAAGGTTGGGTGCTTGGTCTCTCTGGGCAAGAACACGGCGGCCACCGCGGCGGCTCGAGCGATGTTCGAGGAGGTACTCGCGGCCGGGTCTGAGCGCGCATACCAGCTCGCCACCCTCGCCGCCGACGGGCTCCTGTGGAGCGGGCACTGGAGCGAGTGTCGAGACCTGCTCAGGACGGCGTTGGCCGCTCGCTGCGAAGGTGTCACAGGAGCGCCGGTTCGATTGACGGCGGCCGTCTTGGCCGCCCGATGCGGGCGGCCTCAGGAAGCCAAACAACACCTCACACGAGCTACGGAACTGGTCTCCGCACAGTTCGCGAAACATCATCGGGGTCTAACGGTTGCCGCAGCAGAAGTCTTCCTGGCCTGCGGGGAACCCCACAAGGCGCTCCATTGGCTCCACGACCGGATTCTCCCGGAGGCTGCCGCGTACCACGAGGACTTCCTCAGCGACTTCGCCCACGCGGCTGCAGAGTGTGCCCGGAGTGCACACGACGCCGGCGACGAGGACGGCGCGGCCCAGGCCGTCGCCGTCCTCGAGGACCTGATCGGCAGATGGCCACACGAACCGTTCACGATGCGGGCGGATCCTATGGCCCCTGCGATCAAGGCGCTTTTCGATGCCGAGGTTGCGCGATGCCGAAACGATGCGGGTCAGGCGGACCTGTGGCGGCGGGCGATCGACGACTGCCATGCGGTCGGGTGGCCCTGGCTGGAGGCAAGGTCGCGGCTGCGGCGTGCCGAAGCGATGCTCTCAGCCGGGTCAGCTGCAACGGCTGTCAGCGAGCTCCTGCGGCAGGCGCACCTGACTTTTCTCGAGCTTGGCGCGCAGCCGTTGCTGGAAGAGTCCGTGTCACTCGCACGGATCACACGGGTCAGCCTGAGCGCACCTGTCCCGCCCGCGGCCACACCTCGACCCCCCTCCGGATTCGCTGGCCTGACCACGCGTGAACGAGAGATCCTGTCATTCCTGGTAGCCGGCCGATCCAACGGTGAGATCGCCAAACAACTGATGATCAGCGACAAGACCGTCAGCGTGCACGTCTCGAACATCTTGCGGAAGAGCGGTACCTCGACCCGTGTAGAAGCGGCAGCACTCGCGGAGCGGGCAGCCCTCAAAGAACGACTGGCTGTCCAGCGGGACCGGTGACGGCGGTCGGCGTCGACCTGGAACTCGCTGCACCCACGGGATGCGTGCAGCTACGCCGAGAGCCTAGGTCACCGGCGCGTGGTGGCGGCGGTATAGCCACAGCCCGCCAAGAGCCAGGCCCGCACCGCCCAGTGCGGATGCGCCAACCTGCAAAAACTCGACCCTGTTGTTGTCGCCTCGAACCTGGCTGCTAGTGGTGTTCGGCGTGGTTTGTGTGACCGGCGTGTCGAACCTGTATTCGGGATAGTTATAGGGGTGGTTGTATATCGTCTCAAGCCCCGGATCCGGGTGCGGCTCAGCCAGCGCTTCGCTCCCAGTGAGCACCGCCGCGCCGAACGCGAGTGTCGAAACTGCAAGGGCGCAGCAGGTGCGGTTCATGGTGACTCCCTCAGCCTCTGGCGGCGGCCATCGCCGCTTCCCCTCCACACTCGTCGCCAAGCCCACTTAGCCACATCGCATCCAACCCCTCAGATCAGCAGTCCAGCCCCTCAGAATCGAGCGTTCGCAGAACGGTTCGCTAGGTGCCAACTGCCACGCCCGGCTACATCTACCGGCGTCCGGAGCTGCCGCCAGGATCCAGTGAATGTTCTAGTCGGTTTCGCGGCGGGTCGGCGCACGAGGCAGGTCGTCCGGGCTGAGGTCTGCTCGTACCGGACGTACCGCATACCGTGCCGGGCCTGACCGGCCTGGGTCGCGGCGTCGGCGGTGACTTCGACCACGACGGTTGGCTGCACCTTGGTCAGGGGTTTCTTGGCGTCGGGGCCGCCCCAGCAGTACGAGGTGATCTCGTCGGGCCACGGATGGCCGGGTTTCGCCGGGGTGAGTACGGCGGCGAGCTGGGCTGATTGGTCGGGTTTGAGCGGGACCGTGCGGCCGATGTTCACCAGCTCGCCGTCGGCGGTGTAGAGGCCAGCGATCACGACTTCGGGGTGGTCGATCGAGCCGAGGACTCCGCAGACGATGACCTCTCGGGTCTCGCGGTGCTTCATCCAGCCGCGGGAGAGTCAGCCGCCGTCGTCGGTGTCGCCGACGGCAACAGGTGGCATCACTGGTCACCGGCAAGCAGCGGTCGGCTGACCACCGTGAACGTCCGGCCTACCGGGCAACGGTTCGCGCGCATCACCCGACGTCCACGAGCTATCACTTGTGATCCACCGCGGACGTGAGCTTCACAACTGACGCGAGGTCAGCCGGAGGTAGTAGCCGGCGGGGTCATGCAGACGAAAGTCCCGCAGCCCCCACGGCTGCGCCCTAAGCCCGGCCGCCAACGTCCAACCGGTCGCCCGGACACGCCTCAGTTCGGCGTCGATGTCGTCCACCTCGAGAACGATCTCGGTGCCGCTCGGCACCCACCGGGCCGCTGCATCCACACCTTCTCGATCGACCCCGACCCCGATGCGAGCCGTCCCCCGGCCCATCCATAGGTAGCACAGTTGCCCGTCAGACTCCTGCCGCGACAGCTCCTCGAACCCCAGCACTCGCCGGTAGAACTCACCGGACGCCTCTGGATTAGAGGCGAACACCTCAATCCGCAGACTCAGCTCCATACCGCCGATCTTCGAACTTCAAGCTCGGTCGAAGTCAAGCCGCGGCCCGGGCGTCGTTCAGCTTGACGGTCCTAGCGGCGACCTCAAGGATGCTGCGGTATCGGCCGACACAAGCACCTCAGGCGGCCGCAGGCGACCAGCTGACAAGTTCAGTGAAGGTAGCCGTCCCACTTGATCTCGTAGCGTGATCCGCCGGGCAATGCATGCGGGCCAGGGATCTGGTCGGGCCGATCGCGCCAGCGCTACCTCGACCGGCCCGACCAGATCAGCCGGGACACGCTGGGATGCGGCGCTCTCAGGCGGTGGGCGGCCCGGTGGCACTGTCTCGCCTGCGCTCGTGTCGGTGGAAGGATGGCCAGACCACGACTACCACCCGCCGCACGGTGAGCCGCGGGTCGCGCCGCGGGCAGAATCGGTGGACTGGCAACGAGCGCATATTCGAAGTGTGCGCTATTCGCCGGCTATGCCTTGAGCGAAGGCTGCGGGGCCCGACATCACCGACCGCTGACCCACCCGACCGCCACCCGGGCCCTGCCGGGTGGCTCCTGCCCTCCTGCCTGTCGGTTGGGCTGCTGGATTTCAGGCGGGGGTGATTGTCGGGTTGAGGAGGAGTAGGCCTTTGGGGAGGGTGTCGGCCCAGGCGGCCAGTTCGGGGGTGACTCGGACGGGTTCGGCTGTGGCGAAGGGTTGGCCTTGGGGGTCGGAGTTGCCGGTGCCGAAGGACTCCAAGCGCCACTGCTGGAAATGGGCATGGAGGACGTCGCGGACCTCGTCCAGTTGGGCGCGGGTGAAGCGGCTTCGGACGACGCAGAGCTGATTCGGGAGGCTCGGGGACAGCCCGCGGGTGACCGCGTCGACGTCGGTGGCGGCTACGACGAGGACTTCCTGGTCTTCGGAGGGACGGAAGATCGCCCGATGGACCATCGCGCCGGACGATTCCAGGTCGCGGATGTCCAGGTCCAGATCCGAGACCGCGCTATGTGGCCAGCCCTCGTACCAGACCACATTCTGTGGCCACCCCCCGGGAGGTGGCGGGCATGGTGGGTGGGTCCTGTCCGCACGTGGCCGCGGAGGAGGGCCTTCCGGAGTCTGTGTCTCGACCTCGATGCTCTCGTCACCGAGCCGTACCTGCTCAGCAGGGGCGGGGGCATGCCACCTCCCGACCACTGTGATGTAGCCCGGCACCTGATTCGGGCCGAACTCGGAGGGGACGGCCGCTGCGTCGGCGCCGATCAGGCGGATCGACAGATCCGACTTCCAGCCGGGCGGTTTGATCGTCAGAGTGTGGACGCGTTGCAGGTCGAGCCAGTCGCCGTCCGGTCCGGAGACGAAACGGCCGCAGGTACGGACTCTGTCGCCCGGCTGGAAAACCAAGTCTCTGGCCGCCATGCATCCATCATGACCAGAAATCACTGAGAAGTTGATCATGTGCCTGAGTCACGCCTCGGATGCCTAGCTGTGACCCGTGAATCGGATGTCGTTTGTCCGTCAGTTCAGGAGCAGCCGTTGGACCGACGAGGATGGCGGAGCGTCGGACATACTGTCGCGTGCGCTCGTCTCCTGGGTTGCGGTCACAGGCTGCCGGGTACGGCACCGGCTCTACTCACCTACACAGCAGCCACAACCTTCGCGCGCACCCTTACCACCTACCTCATCTGAGGAACCTCGCTGCTTGAGGGGCCGAGATGGGAAGCGGATACTCGGCCCCATGGTGGGGAAGGTGTGGTTGGGGGTGGTGCTGGTGCTGGCTCTCGGAGGGTGTGGGTCCGAGGCAGCGCCGGGCTCTGCGCCTAGTAGTACGTCGGCCTCTCGGCCGGCGTGGAAGACACCGGGCGGTGATCTGGTGCCGCAAGCTCAGCCCACACAAGCGTTTGTGGCGCGCGCGGGAGTGGTGGCGCAGGTCGTGCGGGCGGCGGGGATTCCGGCGCCGGTGACCGGGGTCTTCTTGTACTCGACGCGGACGCCGGGGCTCGGGTTCGACACCTGGCAGCAGAAGATCTCGTGGTTGTCCGGGCGGGTTGCCTTCGCGGACGGGGTCCAGTTCGCGGAAGGTGGTACGACGCGGGTCGATTTCGCGGATGGGTCGAACGAGGCGATGCAGGTGCTCGAAGCTCAGCAAGCTCTGACCGAGGCGATCGGGCCGCCGAGCGACATGTGCGAGAGGATGCCGAGCTGCGAAACGCTCACGATCACCGGCGACTCCTTGACGACGACCGACGTGGAGACCAGTCATGGCCGGGCGACCGTGCCGGCTTGGTCCTTCACGGTGCAAGGCCTGTCGAGACCTGTTGTCGCCGTCGCAGCCCCCGCGGGCGTGCTCAAGTCGCTGCAGTGGCCCGACCCGCTACCCGGTCTCGCGCGGCTCGGGCAGGGTCTGCTCCGCGTCGGCGTTCTCGACTGGGTCGACGGCAAGACCCTCAGTTTCGAGTTGAGCCACGGACTCTATGAGACCGACCTCCGGGCCCACGTCGTCGAGTACGACGATTTGGTGGTCATCGGCGGCAGTCACGGTCCATTGCTCCCGGGCGGTGCGGACGTCGGGAAGACATCGACCGCGGTCGTCACCCTCGGCAAGCCGCTCGGCGACCGGGCCGCCGTAGACCAGGGTTCGAAGTCGGCTGCACGGCTTTAGACCAATGACTCTGGGTTCGTGTGTGGTGGCCGATCGTCATGAGGATGACCGGGGGGCGGCCTGGTCGAGCTTCGGCAGCTAAGACTCAAGCGCGGGTGAGCTTGTACGCCTCGAATATCCGCTCCTGGCCTGTGTATGAGACGACGTCGATTACGGCTGTGTCTTCGAAGCCGCACCGACGCCTATCTCGTCGCCTGGCCGGCAGGCCAGCTGTCAGTTGCATCAATCAGGGCGGGTGAGCCGTCACGGAGTGCGACACTCCAGCCTGGAGGCCAGGCCACGTCGATGTCGACGAGGCTGTCGGTGCCGGCAGCAGTGCCCATTGGGGTACGGACTTCCAGGCAGCTTGTTGAAGTGTCGATCTCGAGGGTTCCGATCAACTGAGCCTGTAACGCCACAATAGGGGCTCTACGTTGAACAGTCAGACCGGGCATCGCAGCATCGTGGTTCTGCTTCTCGTCGCGATTCATCGGATCATCTCCAGAGCTTTCTCTGAGTGGCCGCTCACCGAGGCGCCGACCTTGTGGCCTCTCAGATGAGGGAAGGCATGCGCTAGAGGAGAGCTGCGGCGAACTGGTCGTAGTGAGCGGTCCACCAGCGGCGCCGGCGGTCGAACTTCTCGATCCCTCCCGCCCGGTTCATCCTTGCGACGGCGTTCGAGCCGCCCGCATCGATGCTGCGCCACGCAGCTGCTTCGATGCGGGCGAGGGCGTCGTTCATGGCGGTGAGCAGCTCGGCCCGGCCGCACCGGTCCAGTCCGTAGGCGTCGGCCACGAGTCGCAACCGCGCCGGCCGGTCGGAGCGCCGCCAGCCGATCCGGGCCTGGTCGAAGTCGTCCTCGATCGGTACACAGAGGCGGGCGAGCTGGGCAACGTCGTAGATAGCGCGGCCAGGGGCGGCAAACTCGAAGTCGATCAGCGCAACGGCGATGCCGTCACGAAAGACGACATTCGAGAGCTCCACGTCGTTGTGGCACACCAGCGTCCCACCCGCAGGATCAGCCAGACTGTCGTTCCAGGTAAAACCCTGGGGGTCGAACCGGTGGGCAGCGTCGTGCAGCCCGCGCAGCAGCCTGGCGACGGACGCCAGCGCGGTGCCGGACTGGCTCCAGTCCGGATAGGGCGCCACCGGGACCTCGCCATCGATGAACACAAGGCGCTCACGTCCGTCCTCATCGATGCCGACAGGTATCGGGGCACCCTCAAATCCGGCGGCTTTCACCGCCAGCAGGAAGGCATGAATCGAACCCGAGTACGGACTCGAAGGACGAAGCACATGCGGACCGACGCGCACGACCTGGCCCGCGTTCGCAATCCCACCACCGAGCTGCTGCTCCGCCACACCGCCACCTTGACAGGCCGGTGGTGCAGCCGCCAACCAGCACGCGTGCCCCGGCAACGCGGCACGATAGGGCCAACAGGTTGGGTCGGAGGAATGCGATGCGGTTCGGGTTGGATGTGCCGGTTAACGGGGCTTTTGCGCAGCCGAGGACGAACGACACCGCTCGCCATGGGTGAACCGGCTGCGGCTCCGGCCCCGGATCCGCAGGACGAGGTAGCCACCAGCGAGCATCAGAACCACTACGGGCCAGCCTGGCGCGAGTCGCCAACTGCCCAAAGAATCCCAGCCCAGCGGAGGTATCGCACTCGGATCAGACATCGGTATCGCCGTCCAACCGAACACCCGTTGCGCCTGATGTGCTCGCCATCCGCACCTCCATAACTTGACCGATGCAGGCATTGCACACTGCAATCCACGCTGCGCCGCGGGATTCCCCGGAGATGCCGGGCGGGATGCTCGTCTAGGTGTTCACCAGCAAAGCTGTGTCCGCGGCAAGCGACGCGAGCCGTGAGTCGAGTCTGGGCGCAGTTCGTTCCGACAACAATTTTCCTCGCTGACCCTGTCAGGTGAAGCAGGGCATCGCTGCACTGTGCCACTGCCGACTTCAGGGATGCCGCTTGGCCACTGTGTTCTTTGTTGGTGGTCAGTTCGGTGGCCGTGCAGAGGGCGTACGACGCAGCGGAGGACAGCGGTGACGATGATGGCGTCGTCGGTGGGCTATCGCCTGGACCTGCTCGAGCACGCGCGCCCACACCCCTGTCTTCGACCACCGGTCGAAGTTCGTGTAGATCGTGTTCGAGTTCCCGAACCGCTCGGGCACCTCCGCGACGGCACCCCGGTCCGGAGCCGCACGCCGCGGCCTCGACAACCGTTCGCCGGTCCCCCGGATCAGCCTGATCGAGACAGGCCGGATAAGGATGAGTCTCGAGGATCTGATCGTCCTGGCCGATACATACCCGGCTCAAGGGAGCCGATCGAGCAACGGTGCTCGAGCTCACCGAACTCGCCTGCATGCAATCATTCGTGACGAGCTCGCGTGGGTCACCCACACGATTTGAGACAGAGGACGGCGACGATCCTGTTGGCCGCCGGCCAAGACGCCTCGTCAGGTCACCGACCAGCTCGGTCACGCCGAGGCCTCGATCACGATCGACGAGTCAAGGCGTCCGGTGCGGACCGGACGACGTATGACGACCATGCCGGTCAGGCACCCTCGCCGGCGCCGACCGCGGTGAAGATCTGGCGCGTCCAGGCATCTGGTCCGGGCGAGCAGACGATCACCTGGCCACTGGAGAACGGTGACTGGACCCTCGTGGTGATGACCGCCGACGGCAGCCGGAACGTCAACGTGCGTGCGGATATCGGCGCCACCGCGCCGGCCCTGCAGTGGGCTTGGATCGCAGTGCTCACCAGCGCGGGCGTGTCCTTCGTGCTGGGTCTGGTACTCGTGCTGCTGGCGGTCGTCCGGCCGTCGACGCCGGGACCTTCGGCGGCGTCGGAATCCGGAGGCTGCACAGCCCCCTCGAGGTGCCCTTCGCCACATCCATGAAAAGGATCGCGAGACATCGCATAGCCCTGAAATCTGACGCGAATCCTGGACGCCCGGCGGGGAAAGTCGTGAGTAACCCGTGAGTTGGACCCCGAAAGTTGATCGCTTTCGGGGCATACTCCCAGGTCAGAGCCGGTGAGGGTGTGTTCCGTCAGGACATACAGGACAGGTAAACCGTGAGCGGGTCAGGCTTGTCTCCGGGCTAGCGCCTGGGGAGCCCAGTGTGTGAAGCAGAACCGTCGGTCATGCGCTGAAGAATGCTCGATGTGGCCAACGTAGGTACCTGGGGACCTTGCTGGTCAACCGCTTCTGCCGGCTGAGGTTCGCCTCGACGTGGGCATCGGGAGCGTCCCTCTGAAGTGTTGAATGCCGCTGAGGCCTCCACTGGAACCCTGGCCATACGGGATTAGCATCAGATCATTTGCCTGGACTCTCGTCATCGCCCACCGGCCATCGACGGCCCCAGCCTCGAGCCTCTCGACGATGGCCTCCGCCCGACTCACCAGGTCCATCACCTGCCGCCGCACGTCATCGCCCATCGGTGCCTTCTCGTCCACCAGCCGTCTCCGTTCCAAGTCGACGGCTCGGGACGCCTCATCCCGAGCCACGACCACTCAACGGATGCCGAAGACAACCTTTTCGTGCAACGGTCAGCGGGTGTCGTTTTCGGTTGAGGTGGGGGCGACGGCCGCGCGGCCTGCTTCCAGGCGCGCGATGGGGAGGCGGTACGGCGAGCATGAGACGTAGTCCAGGCCTGCGTCGGCGAAGAAGGCGATCGATGCAGGGTCTCCCCCGTGCTCGCCGCAGACGCCGATGACCAGATCAGGATTGCCGCGCCGGCCCTCGGCGACGGCGATGCGGACGAGCCGGCCGACGCCCTCGACGTCCAGCGACTCGAACGGCGAGACCGCGAAGATCCCCGCATCTAGGTAGCGCGGGAAGATCGAGGCCTCCACATCGTCTCGGCTGAACGCCCACGTCAGCTGCGTCAGATCGTTCGTACCGAACGAGAAGAAGTCGGCCGAGTGCGCGATCCGCTGGGCGCCGAGCGCGGCCCTCGGCACCTCGATCATCGCGCCGATCCGAGTCGCGACCGCACGTCCCGTCCGCGTCGCAACGGCAGCGAGGACACCCTCGATCTCCTGCCGCACCAACCGCAGCTCTGCCTCGCCGGCCACCAGCGGCACCATGATCTCCGGGTGCACCAGCTTGCCCTCCTCCGCCACGATCACGGCGGCCTCGGCGATGGCCCTGGTCTGCATCGCGAACAGCCCCGGAACGACGATCCCCAACCGGACACCGCGCAGTCCCAGCATCGGGTTGCTCTCGTGGATCCGCTGTACTGCGGGCAGCAGACGCTCGGCGTCGGCATCAGGCGCGTCCGTGGCGCGGCCGACTGCCGCACGCGTCGACAGGTCGGTAAGGTCGGGCAGGAACTCGTGCAGCGGCGGGTCGATGAGCCGCACCGTCACCGGCAGACCATCCATCGTCCGGAAGATCTCAGCGAAGTCGTCGCGCTGCAGAACCAGCAGTTCCTCGAGCACCGCCTGTTGCTCGATGGGACCTTCGGCAAGCACCAGCCGCTCGACCAGCGTGCGTCGCTCACCGAGGAACATGTGCTCGGTCCGGCACAAACCGATGCCCTCGGCACCGAACCGGCGAGCCCGCTCCGCGTCCGCCGGCATATCGGCGTTCGCGTGCACGCCGAGCCTGCGACGACTGTCCGCGTGGCGCAGCAGGCGGTCTACTGCACGAACGAGGTCATCGGCTTCCGAGAGATCCAGCAGGCCTTCGAAGTACTCGACCACCGGCGAGGCGACGACTGGGACCTCGCCGCTGCAGACGACACCGACCGTGCCGTCGAGCGACAGCATGTCGCCTTCCTCGATGACAATGCCGCCGGCCGTCACGGCGCGACGTGCCTCGGTGTCCACCGTCAGCGAGTCGACGCCGCAGACACAGGTCTTACCGAGTCCGCGAGCGACCACTGCGGCGTGGGAGGTCTTTCCGCCGCGCGTCGTGAGGATGCCGACGGCTGCCAACATTCCGGGCAAATCGTCGGGGTTCGTCTCGCGACGGACCAGCACGACCTTCCAGCCGTCAGCGGCGTACCGCTTGGCAGCAACGGAATCGAAGGCGGCGACCCCAACGGCTGCGCCCGGGGAGGCGGCGACGCCGCGAGCTATTTCCGGGACGCCGTGCCGCTCGCCGAACCGTGGAAACATCAGTTGTCCGAGCTGCGCTCCGGTGACTCGTAGCAGCGCCTCGTCCAGCGTGATCACGGCCTCGTCGACCAGCTGGACGGCGATCCGGAACGCGGCGCCGGCGGTGCGTTTGCCGACGCGGGTCTGCAGGATCCACAGCCGACCGCGCTCGATCGTGAACTCGATATCGCAGAGATCGCGGTAGTGGTGCTCGAGTGCCGACATCGCGCTCACGAGTCCGGCATGACTGGTTGGATCGATTGTGGCAAGCTGAGCCAGTGGCACGGTGTTGCGCACGCCGGCGACGACATCCTCGCCCTGCGCATCCTGCAGGTAGTCCCCGTACACACCCGGTGCGCCCGAGGCCGGGTCGCGGGTGAACGCGACACCGGTGCCGCTGTCCGGGCCGCGGTTGCCGAAGACCATCGCCATCACGTTGACCGCCGTACCGAGGTCGTCCGGGATGTGCTCCTGGCGCCTGTACAGCTGTGCCCGAGGCGTCGACCACGAGCGGAAGACGGCCCGGACCGCGAGGTCGAGCTGCTCGGCCGGATCCTGCGGGAACGGCCGCCCGGTGTGATCGGCGATCGTTTGCTTCAGCGCCGTACACGCTCGTTCGATCGCGTCGGCCGGGAGCTCTTCCGGCGTACCCACGCCCCACTCGCCGTACTCCGTCGCCACCGCGGCTTCGAGCAACTCTTCTGGTACGTCGAGGACCGTCCGCGCGTACATCTGCAGCAGCCGGCGATAGGAATCCCACGCGAAGTGCTTGTCGCTGGAATGCTTGACCAGACCGTGCACCGACTCATCCGTCAGCCCGATGTCGAGGATGGTCTCCATCATTCCCGGCATCGAGAACTTAGCGCCCGAGCGCACCGAGATCAGCAAAGGGTCTGCCGGGTCGCCGAGCCGGCGGCCCATCGTCTCCTCGAGCCGGCGCAGATGCACGGTGATCTCCTGGGCCACGCCGCCCGGCAGGTCACCGGTCTCGAGGTAGGCACGGCACGCGGTCGTCCCGATCGTGAACCCCGGCGGGACCGGGAGCCCGAGTCGCGTCATCTCCGCGAGATTGGCGCCCTTCCCGCCGAGCAGGTCCTTCTGGTCCATGCTCCCTTCGGCGAAGTCGAACACGTAGCGGCTGCTGGTCAGCGTTGTGGTCATGGGTGTACACCTCCGCATCTCACGCTCCAACCCCCGCCGCAGTCACCACAGGGTCGAAGGTCCCGTCGTCGTACACGCAGGTCAGCTGGGTGACGACCCGTCGGACGGGTTGCCGCCGAACAGACCCCTCGCATAGGGACCTTCGACCCTGGTCTCGGCCGGATCCCCCCGCGAGCCTTACAGCGTGGGCACCTCGGTCCACCGCCATCGAAGGACACCCCGATGACCACCCAGCAACGCATCGCCGGCTCCCGGCTTCAGATCGTCAGCCCGGCGGACTGTCTGCGGTTGCTCGGGTCGGTTCCCCTCGGGCGGCTGGTCTACACGTACGCCGGTCTGCCGGCGGTCCGGCTGGTCAACTTCGTGCTCGATGACGACACCATCGTGTTCAGCACGGGGGCAGGCGACAAGTTCCGGGCCGCCGAGCGGGGGGACGTGGTCGCGTTCGAGGCCGACGACGTGGACATGGAGCGTCACATGGGCTGGACGATCACCGCTATCGGTCACCTGTCGGTCGTCACGGCCGAGGAGAGCGCCGAACTGCGTCGCAGGCTGCCGTTGCACTCGTGGCTGCCGATGGACGATCCACAATTCGTCCGGCTCGGGATCGAGACCGTTCACGGGCGCCGGCTGGTTCCGTGGGGCCAGCGCCCTCGCTCTCGTTAGTTCACATCGCCGGTGACTATGCGTACTGTGGTCGCGTGGCCGAAGGCTCGCGGTCTGGGCGGGGAAGCTGGGACGAGGGGGCGCTGGAGTATGCCGGGTTGTCCCGGGTACGTCTGGATGCCCTCCTACAGGAGTTGCTCGGGCGCGTCGACGAGATCATGGAGTACCAGGAGCGCCTACGGGCCCTTCTCGACGCCGTTGTCGGTATCGGCGCGGACCTCGACCTGAACAGCACCCTGGACCGCATCGTCACCGCGGCCTGCGAGCTCGCGGGGGCCCGGTACGGCGCTCTCGGCGTCGTCGGCCCCGACGGCAAACGACTCGTTCGGTTCATCACCCATGGCGTGGGCGATGACGAGATCGCCGCGATCGGCCCGTACCCCGAAGGTCACGGCATCCTCGGTTTGTTGATCGAGCACCCTGAGCCGATCCGTCTGCACGATCTCGCCGAGCATCCACGCTCCTACGGCTTCCCGTCGAATCACCCGCCGATGAAGAGCTTCCTCGGCGTCCCGATCCGCACCCGCGAACACGCCTTCGGCAACCTGTACCTGACCGAGAAGACCGGCGGCGCGGACTTCACCGAGGACGATGAGCGCACCGTCACCGCCCTCGCCACCGCGGCCGGCGTCGTGATCGACAACGCCCGCCTGTACGCCGACACCGAGCAACGCCGACGCTGGCACGAGGTCACTGCCGAAATCACCCAACTGATGCTCGGGGACTTCGACCCCGACCAGGCACTGCAACTCATCGCGAAACGCTCGCGCGAGGTCTCTGGCGCGCAGGTCGCGGCTGTGCTGCTTGCCGAAGGCGACGAACTGGTGGTGCGCGCCGTCGAGGGCCCGCCTCAATTCGCCCAGTACGTAGGTCGCCGGATTCCTGCCGACGTGCCAGTGCTCGGCCGCGCCACATCGGGCACCGGCGAGCAGATCGTGATCGAGGACCTCGCGCAGTTCCTGAAGGACAGCGACATCCTGATCGAGTTCCCCGAAGGCGCCACCCTCGCCCGCACGACAATGGCTCCGCTGCCACCCGGCAACACGGGCACCGGTGGCCTGCTCGCCGTGGCCGTCGAGCAGGGCACGAATTCCCGCGTGTCCGAGGGCGCCGACCTGATGCGGATGTTCGCCGGCCAGGCCACCCTCGCCCTCGAACGGGCGCAGGCGCAACACGATCGCGACATGCTCGCCGTTCTCGAGGACCGCGACCGGATCGCTCGCGACCTGCACGACCTGGTCATCCAGCGGCTGTTCGCGACCGGCCTGCAACTCCAGGGCATGCACCGGCTGGTCCGGCCAGAGCATCAGGAACGACTCAGCCGTGCGGTCGAGGACATCGATGCCACTATCCATGACCTGCGTGCCGCGATCTTCGAGCTTCAGCAGACCCCCGGCTCCACCTCGTTACGCGGCGACGTGCAGACGCTCGTCGCGCAGTACGCCGAGCCACTCGGGTTCCGGCCCCAGTTGATCTGTACCGGCCCGATCGACACCGTCGTACCGACCGCTGTGCGACCGCAGATCCTCGCTACCGTCCGGGAGTCGTTGTCGAACGTGGTCCGGCATGCGCAGGCGTCACAGGTGACCGTGGAGATCACAGTCGACGGCGACCAGGTCGTCGCCCGCATCTCCGACGACGGCATCGGCATCGGCTCCAGCACGCGCAGAAGCGGTCTGCACAACCTGACCGAACGAGCTCAGGCGCTCGGCGGTACCGTCCGCCTCGCCGACAATAATCCGCACGGCACCGTAGTGGAACTCACCGCGCCAACTGACTAACGGCCTTCCAGGTCGGGACTCTTGCCCGCAGCGCGACCCGCCTCCCACCGGCGAACCTGAAGAAGGAGAACCAGTGGGAGGAGCACCCCGTGTCCGAGCAACTGCCAACCAAGGACGTCAACGTCCTGCTCGCGGCGGCCATCGCCGCACCGAGTATGCACAACACCCAACCGTGGCGGTTCGAGGTCGAGGGCCACGTGATCGACATCTTCCTGGACGGATCCCGCACCCTGCCCGCCGAGGACCCGACCGGCCGGGCGATGCGGATCTCCGCGGGCGCCGCGGCCTTCAACCTGCGGTGCGCGGCCGAAAGCCTCGGGTACGGCGCCTGGTTCGGGCTGGCGCCGTACCCGGAGGAACCCGATCTGCTGGCCCGCATCGTCGTCGAGCCCACCGAGGCGCGCAACGACGAGCTGTGCGACCTCGCCGCGCAGATTCCGTACCGCCACACCGACCGCTATCCGGGCGACGCGACGCCGTTGGCCGAGGACGTGCGGATCAAGTTGATGCAGGCGGCGTACGCCGAAGGTGCTGAGCTCACCTGGCTTGGCGAGACAGAGGTCCACAAGGTCCTCGACCTGGTGCTCGACAGCGACCTGCGCGAGGTTCACGACTGGCACCGGCGCGCCGAACGCAGCCACTGGGTCGGCGGCGAGCGCCCCAGGGAAGGCGTGCCCAGTTCGGCCCTCGGACCGCGGTCGACCGGCTACCCCTCGGCCGTGCGGGACATGGGGACCCGACCGACCGATCGACTCCGCGACGAACGAAAGTTCGAGGAACACCCTGAGCTCGCCATACTCTCCACCGACTTCGACGAACCGGCCGATCAGGTCGTCGCCGGCGTCGCCCTCGAGCGCGTGCTGCTGGCCGCGACCCGGGCGGGCATCAGTGCGTCGTTCCTCAACCAGCCGCTCGAGTACGAGGACCTGCGCAACAGGGTGCAGCGCCTGACCGAACGGCCAGGGCATGCCCACATGATCATCCGATTCGGCCGCAGCCGGCGCCACAGCGGCACCGCCCGCCGACCGGTCGCCGACTTCCTGCCGAAGGAGCAATCATGACCACACTGCGCGAGGAGATCGACCGCTGGGAGGCCGACCTCAGCAACATCGCCGAAGCCAGCCAGTACAACGACTGGTTCCTCGAAGAGCGGCGCCTGGCCGAAGCTCTGCACACAATCGCCGCCTTCCATCAGCGCATCATCCCGATGCTCACCGCGCTGCAACCGCACGACAAGGTGATCGTCGCTGAGATCGAGCAGCTCCTCGATGCCCTCGAACTCCTCCGCGACGACCTGTACAGGACCGTGCATCCACCGAACTCGTACCTCCAGGTCGCCGAAAAGGTAGCTGCACTACGCGCCCTCAGCCGGGTCGCCGCCAGCCTCGATCGCACCTTCGAAGACGCTTCGTGAGCATCTTCTCAGCGCCCCGCTGCCGTTGACCGGCAGTGAGTTCCTCCTCGAGCGGGATCCCCAACGGATCCCGCTCGACCCATGCCTAGCCCGGCCGGCGGGCGCAGATCTGGTTAGGGCTGGTCGCCGCGCAGATGGCGGGCGTACCAATCCGGCTCCGGCTCTGCCGGTGTGAGGCGCATGCGGATGTCGACCGCGGAGACTCCGGAGGGGGCGGCAACCAGCGGGTTGATGTCCAGCTCGGCCAGCTCTGGGACCAGGTCCGCCAGCCAGGCGATGCGATGGATGACCTCAAGGACCGCCTCCTGGTCAGCGGCCTTCGCGCCGCGGTAGCCGGCCAAGAGCGGGGCGCATCGCAGTGAATGGACCATGTCGAGCGCGTCCAGGTCGGTGAGCGGCAAGCCGCGCCATTGGCGGTCGGCTTGTACGTCGGTCAGGATTCCACCGCTGCCGGCCATCACGAGCGGACCGAAGAGCCGATCGCGAACCACGCCGACGACGAGCTCCGTCCCGCTCGCCGCCATCGCCTGCACCAGTACTTCCGGACCCCCGGCCGCCGTCGTGATCTGGTCGTACGCCTGGCCGAGTTGCACCGCGTTCTCCAACCCCACACGCACGCCACCGATGTCGGTCTTGTGCACCACACCGGGCGCGGCAGTCTTGAGTGCGACCGGATACCCGGCCGCATCAGCCCCGGCGATCGCTTGTGCGCGCGTCGATGCGGTCGCTACTGGAATGACCGGGACACCCGCGCACTGTAGGAGCACACTCGCCTGCCGCGGATCCAGCCAGCCGCCGTCCGGGTTGTGCTGGAAGAACCGCCGGACGACGACACGCGCCCCGGCTGCGTCGACCCTGGCCAGTTCCGGTACGACGCCTTGCGGCCGCGAGCGCCACTCGGCGTACTGAACGGCGTGGGCCAGCGCACGCACTGCGCTCTCCGGGAACGGGAACACGGGCAGCTTGCGCCCGTCGGCCAGTGCGATCTCCGGACCGGCCTGCGCGGAGCCGACACAGTTGACGACGATGGGCAGCTCGGCCTGGACGCCGGCAGCGGCGATCGCGGCGTAGATGTCCTCGACTTTGCCGGCGCGGGTGACCGCGTAGTTCACCACCACGCCGTCAACCTCGCCGCCGGCTACGATCACCCTCAACGCCTGCTCCAGGCTCGTCGCGGACGCCGCCGCACCGAGGTCCACCGGGTTCGCGCACCCCACCGCGCCGAGCGCGGCGAGCTGCTCCTGAATCGCCGTACTGAACTCAGGCAACTCCAGACCGAGCCGTCCGGCCGCATCAGCAGCCAGAATCCCCGCTCCACCGGCGTTACCGACAACCGCGAGCCGACGACCACGTGGCAGCGGCGGTACGGCGAGAACGCGTGCCGTCTCCACCAACTCCTCCACCGTGTCCATCCGGAGTACGCCGGACTGCGCGAACAGCGCGTCGACGGCTGTCTCCGGTGTCGCCGCCGCCGCGGTGTGCGAGACGCCCGCCCGACGGCCACCCACTGAGCGACCACCCTTCACTACCAGGATCGGCTTCGTCCGGCCGATCATCCGGGCCAGACCGCCGAACTTGCGCGGGTTCCCGAACGACTCCAGGTACAGTCCGATCACCGCAGTTCGTGGGTCGCCCCACCAATGCAGCAGCACATCGTTGCCGCTGACATCAACCTTGTTGCCGAGGGAAACGAACTCCGAGATCCCAAGCCCGGTCCGTCCGGCATGTTCGAGCGCTGCGATACCGACTGCGCCAGACTGCGCCGCGATGGCGAGTGCGCCGGGCGCCGGCGACACCTCGGCGAAGGTCGCGTTCAGACTCACGTCCGGAGCCGTGTTCACCAGCCCCAGGCAGTTCGGACCGATCAGCCGGATGCTGTGCCGACGTGCGACAGCCAGCATCTCTCGCTGCAGCTCGCGGCCCGCGGTGCCGAGCTCCGAGAAGCCCGCAGTCAGCACGACTGCGCCACCAACGCCGCTCTCACCGCATTCCGCCAGCACGTCCAGCACGCGCTCGGCCGGAACCGCGATTACGGCCAGATCCACCGTGCGCGGCACCGCCGAGATCGACGGGTACGCCGGCACGTCCGCAACCCGGTCCGCCTGCGGATTCACGGCGTACACAGAACCGGTGTAGCCGCCGTTGACGATGTTGCGCAGCAGTTCGTGCCCGATCCCGCCAGGTTTGCGGCCGGCCCCGATCACGGCGACCGTCTGCGGCGAGAACAACCGATGCAGCGAGCGGTTCTCTGCGGCCCGCTCACGATCGGCCATCCGCTCCAGCGTCGTCGGTCGGTACGCCGTGTCCAGAACAAGCTCCACCACGCCGCTGTCCATCCGGCGGACCTGTTCGAAGCCCGAGTCGGCGAAGACGCGCAGCATCGGCGCGTTCTCGACCAGGGTGTCGGCCCGGAGCCGCTGGACGCCGTTCTCCCGGGCAACCGCCGCGAGCTGCTCGAGCAGAAGCGTGCCGATCCCCCGTCCGTGGACCGAATCCTCCAGCAGAAAGGCCATCTCGGCCTCTCCTGACCGGAGCGGCTCATAGCTGGCGATACCCACCAGCGCGTCGCCATACTCCGCGACGAGCGCGACATGACCGTCCCGATCCGTCGCGAGGTGGTGGGTGTGCTCGTCGGCCATCGTCCTGCTGATGCCGAAGAAGCGCAGATAGATCGAGCGGTCCGACACCCGCTGGTTCATCGCGTCGAGAGCGCGTTCGTCGTCCTCGCGGAGCGGGCGGATCCTGACCACCGAACCGTCCGCGGCCAGAACGTCCCAACCCGCGCCGTGTCCGGCATCGGCGTGCTTGATCGCTGTCATGAGGCGTCTCCTTCCGACACCCCACCAGCCGACCGCAGCACGGCCCCGCAGGGCCAGTGCCGTAGGTCCCGCGCGCCGGGACCTTCGCCTCTACGACCCCATCGCCCGCAGCGGCGAAGCTGGCAACCATGCATGAGCTCACCGGGAAACCCTTGTCCGCTGACGAGGTCACTGACCTCGACGCCTACTGGCGCGCCGCGAACTATCTGTCCGCCGGCCAGATCTATCTACTCGGCAACGCGCTGCTCACCGAGCCGCTGCGGCCGGAGCACATCAAGCCGCGCCTGCTCGGCCACTGGGGTACGACACCTGGCCTCAACATCCTGTACACGCACCTCAACCGGATGATCCGGCGCCGGGACCTCTCGATGATGTACGTCATCGGCCCTGGTCACGGCGGGCCGGCCATCGCCGCCAACACCTGGCTCGAAGGCAGCTACAGCGACATCTATCCAGACGTCTCGCGGGACGCGGCGGGGATGGCCAAGCTGTTCCGCCAGTTCTCGTTTCCAGGTGGCATTCCGAGTCATGTGGCACCCGAGCTGCCCGGCTCGATCCACGAGGGCGGTGAGCTTGGCTACTCGCTCAGCCACGCGTACGGCGCGGTCCTGGACAACCCTGACCTGGTGGTCGCCTGTGTGATCGGCGACGGCGAGGCCGAGACCGGTCCGCTGGCAACGTCGTGGCACTCCAACAAGTTCATCGATCCGCGGACCGACGGCGCCGTACTGCCGATCCTCCATCTCAACGGGTACAAGATCGCCAACCCGGCCGTCCTCGCCCGGATCGGCGACGACGAACTCACCCGGCTGCTCGAGGGCTACGGCTACCGTCCGTACCTGGTCGAAGGCGACGTTCCCGAGCATGTCCATCAGGCACTCGCGCTCACCCTGGACCAGGCGTTCGACGACATCGCCGCGATCCAGGCCGAGGCCCGCGGACAAGAGGGCACGCCACGCCGCCCGTGGCCGATGATCGTGCTGCGTACTCCGAAGGGGTGGACCGGTCCGCGCGAGGTGGACGGCGTACCCGTCGAGGGGACGTGGCGCTCGCACCAGGTGCCTTTGTCGGGTGTTCGTACCTCACCGGAGCATCTGCGGATGCTCGAGGACTGGCTGCACAGCTATCGTCCGGAGGAGCTGTTCGACGCAGCCGGCCGGCCAGTGGAGAGGCTGTTGCGACAGGTTCCTGCTGCCGAACGCCGGATGGGGTCGAGCCCGCACAGCAACGGTGGGCTGCTCCGGCGTGATCTCGATCTGCCCGCGATCGCGGGCTACGCCGTACCCGTCCAGAGCCCTGGGCAATCCGACCACGAGCCGACCCGGGTCCTAAGTGACTATCTCCGCGACGTGATGCGCAACAACCTGCCGTACCGGAACTTCCGGGTCTTCGGACCCGACGAGACCGCGTCCAACCGTCTGGACGCGCTCTACGAGGTCACCGGCAAGGCATGGAACGCCGAGGTGCTGCCGACCGACGAGCATCTCGCGGTCGACGGCCGGGTCATGGAGATCCTCAGCGAGCACACCTGCCAAGGATGGCTGGAGGGATACTTGCTGACCGGCCGGCACGGCTGGTTCTCCTGCTACGAGGCGTTCGTGCACCTCGTCGACTCGATGGTCAACCAGCACGCGAAGTGGCTCAAAGTCACCCGCGCACTCCCCTGGCGGCGACCGATCCCGTCATTGAACTACCTGCTCACCTCGCATGTCTGGCGGCAGGACCACAACGGGTTCTCCCACCAGGATCCCGGCTTCATCGACCACGTGGTGAACAAGAAGGCCGAGGTCATCAGGGTCTATCTGCCGCCGGACACGAACACGCTCCTGGCGACGGCAGACCACTGCCTGCGCAGCCAGAACTACATCAACGTCATCGTCGCCGGAAAGCAGCCGCAGGCCGACTGGCTCGACCCTGAAGCTGCCGCATTGCATTGCGCGCGCGGGCTCGGGATCTGGGATTTCGCCTCGAGCGACGACGGTACGCCGGACGTCGTGATGGCCTGCGCGGGCGACGTACCGACTCTGGAGACGCTCGCGGCCGTGAGCCTGCTGCGTGAGCACCTGCAGTCGTTGAAGATTCGCGTGGTCAACGTGGTCGACCTGATGCGCCTGCAACCGGCGAGCGAGCATCCGCACGGACTGCCGGACGCGGACTTCGACGCATTGTTCACGACCGACAAGCCGATCATCTTCGCGTACCACGGCTACCCGTGGCTGATCCACCGGCTCACGTACCGGCGGACGAATCATCACAACTTGCATGTGCGCGGCTACAAGGAGGAAGGCACCACGACGACACCGTTCGACATGGTGGTACGCAATGACCTCGACCGGTTCCACCTGGCCCTCGACGTGATCGACCGCGTGCCAGGTCTCGGCCAGCGCGCAGCGGAGGTCCGCCAGTGGTTGATCGACCAGCGGGCCCGGCACCACGAGTACATCCTCGAGCACGGCGAGGACCTTCCCGAGATCCGCAACTGGCGCTGGGAGCCGCGGACATGACCAGCAAACGAGTTGTCGTCGGCATCGACGGCAGGCCCGACTGTGAGAGCGCGATCCGCTGGGGTGCGCTCGAGGCCGCGGCGCGTGGCGCGGCCTTGCATCTGGTGCACGCCTTCGTGTGGGCGGAGTTGCGGGTGCCGCTCGGTCCGAGCGAGGTCGCGCCGGGATTGCGGGCGCAAGCAGATCAGATCGTTGCCAACGCCGTCGAACTGGCGCAGAAGTTCGAGCCCGGAGTCACGGTGGTGGGGAGTCGCGTCGACGGCTTCCCCTCCGCCGTCCTGCTGGCTGAGTCACGGACCGCGGAGCTGATCGTGATCGGCAGCCGCGTCACCGGCCGTCTGCTCGGCCTCCTCGTCAGCTCGGCCGGCATCGAACTGTCCGCGCACGCGCACTGCCCGGTCGTCGTCGTACGGCCCACCGAGGACTCGCTCGCCGGGACCTATGTCGTCATCGGGTACGACGGATCGCAGCCGGCCGACGCCGCGGTGGAGTTCGGACTCGAGTACGCGCGGCGACATGAATTCCCCGTCCGGATTGTCGCGGTCCTGGACGAGGATGAGGACGACGACCACGACCTCCTGGCCGGAGTACGCGCCCGCACCCGTGACGCGGACCTCGTCGAGGTGACCGGTCATCCGTCGGAGCTGCTGCTCGAATGGTCGGCCGATGCTCAGCTACTCGTGGTCGGGTCGCGCGGACGTGGAGGTTTCGCAGGGCTGCTGCTCGGATCCGTGAGCCAGACCATGCTCCACCAGGCCGCCTGCCCGGTGGCCGTGATTCCTCGCGCCGCGATCGAACGTCCCGTTTAGCGAGGCCGTTCGGCACTGACGCCACGAAGGCGCCGGCTGGTGTGCTGGAAACGATCGAAGGAGGCTCTGATGGCCAAGAAAGTACTGATCGCCTATGCCAGCAAGACAGGCGCGACCGCGGAAATCGCCGAGGCAATCGGTGATGAGCTGCGCACCCACGGGCACGATGTCGATGTCCTGGACGTCGCCACCGTGAGGGGCATCGAGCCGTACGACGCGGTCGTCCTGGGCAGCGCGCTCTACATCCGGCGCTGGCAGAAGGACGCCGTGCGGTTCCTGCGGCACCACATCGACGAGCTCCGCACCCGCCAGGTCTGGCTCTTCCACAGCGGCCCTGTCGGCCCCGACAAGGACCAGGACGAGACGATGCCACCAGCCGTCCGGCACCTGGCACACGAGATCGGCGCGACACCCGCAGTGACCTTCCCCGGCCGCCTCGAACAAGCGACTGCCAAAGGCTTCCTGGCCCGCCATCTCGCCACCGGCAACCTGGCCGGCGACTCCCGCGACTGGGCCAAGATCCGCGCCTGGGCGGCCGACATCAGCGCGGCCCTCGACGCCACGGAGCGCAGCAGTTGGCATCGGCCGACCGCGAGACCGCCGGCCGGTCACTACCTCGGCTGAGTCAGCTCTGCGGATGCTTCTTCGTGTGCTCGATGGCGAAGACAGCGGCTTCGGTGCGGCGTTCGAGGTTCAGCTTGCGCAGCAGCGAGGAGACGTAGTTCTTCACGGTCTTCTCGGCCAGGAAGAGGGACTGGGCGATCTGGCGGTTGGTCTTGCCCTCGGCGATCTCGGCGAGGATGCGGCGTTCCTGCTCGGTCAGCGTGGCGTACCTCGGGTCCTCGGCTTCGGTTGGGTGACGGAGACGTTCCAGGACCTTGGCGGTCATGCTGGGGTCCAGCAGTGATTCGCCTGCGGCAAGGCGGCGTACGGCGTCGATGAGCGCCTGGCCGTTGATCTGCTTCAGCAGGTATCCGGCGGCACCGGCCATGATCGCGGTGAACAGCGCCTCGTCGTCGGAGAATGACGTCAGCATCAGGCAGGCCGGCGGATCGTCCATCTGCGAGCGGACCTCGCGGCAGACCGAGATGCCGTCGCCGTCGGGCAGCCGAACATCAAGCACGGCGACATCAGGCCGTACGGCGGGGATCCGCGCGATCGCCTCCGCAGCCGTCGCAGCATCACCAACCACCTCGATGTCCGGCTCTGCGTCGAGCAACTGGTGCAGTCCCAGGCGGACCACCTCGTGGTCGTCGAGCAGGAACACCTTGATCCTCATCACCGTCCCCTTCGGCGTCACGCGCCCTACCCACCCGGTCGAGCGCTCGCCCCAGCATCCCGCCCCCACCACGCTACCCGCCAGGGACCACAGTCTCGCGCCACCCGGGACCTTCGGCAATCCTCGGTCAGCTGAACCCCCGGATGCCATCGAGCACGGCAGCCACTAGATCGGCCCACTCGTCGGCAACGGACGCGAACCGCCAACCAACTGCTCGAGGGAACGCACCAGCCCGTCAAAGTTCTGATCGGTGCCCAACGCAACCCTTGCCGCCTGCTGCTCTCCCCACACTCGACGACACTGAGTGGCCGTTGCCTGACGAGCCGCCCTTCGAGGGGTGACGGTAAGGAACGTGTCACCACACTCGGCAAGCCCTGACGTGCGACGTAGTGGGAGTACGTGGCATGGAGGAGCACAAGCGTCCCGCCATTCCACCTGCTCCTCGCTACGTTGGTGCTCCGGGGCGCGAGATTAAGGGATTGTCACTACTGTGCCCTGGACATCGAGTGGTCCCTGTGGCTGCAGTGTTCCGATTCCGGTGCCTACGCGAGCCCAGTAGCCAGGGTCGGGGGCCTCGCCGGCGAGGTAGGCCGACGATACGTATATGGCGGCTTCAGAGCCGAACACGTTCGGGTGGTCGCCGCCGACGACGAGGCCTGTGCCGTGGTTTGTGTTGCCCAGGCAGATGACCGGACCGACAAGCAGCGCGTCGATCCGAAGGAGTGGAGAAGCAGCTGTCTGCCCCATGTTGCCGCAGAACCACAACGCATAGGATGTCTTCCCGCGGAACCATAGGAACGAATGGTCACCGTTCATATGGCATCGGCTGACCTCCAGTTGAATCGATGGGACCTCATCCGGGTGCTCTGCGATGATCGCCGCCTCGCCGATCGTGTCCTCCCAGGAACAATCTCGGAAGCTGCACATGTTGCCATTGACATAGCAGGGCCCGGAGGAAACAAAGGTGCAACACTGGATCACGTTGGCGACGTCGCCTTCATGCCTGATCGGGGTCGCCGGTCCATTGAACTGGCAGTACCGTATCCAGTTGGCGTTGGTGGCTCCTCCGATGGTCGCCGGCGGACGCGGCGGGGCCTTGAAGAGGACGCCGATGTTTTCTTCCGGTGGACACCAGTTGCAGGAATTGCCGAACATGACGTTTTCGATGATGGTTAGCTCACCTTGGTCGAGGATTATCCCGATCTGGAAGCCGATGATCCAGCAGTTCGTCACCCGATAGCGTGCTCCGCCTTGAATTTCGATCCCGTAGAGAGTGGGGTTCGCCTGCTCGCTCACGTTGCATATACTCACCGCGTTCACGCTTGCGTCATTGCCGTAATTCGAATCGGGGAGGCCTGGAAATTTGATCCCTCCATCCGTGAATTGCAGGACGCTGGTCATTCCTTCGCCGTCAATTCCACAATGCGGCGGCAATTCGATAGATCCACTGATGTCATAGGTACCCGACGTGAAGTAGAGCGCACCGCTTGCCATCAATAGCCCTACTTCGGGCAGCGTCACTTGATCCGCATTCATGAGCCCGAGCGCGTGGTCTATAGCCTCACGAGCCGTCCAGTTGTTCTCAGCCATGTATTTATGAATATCGTGTCGCATGTTGATTCCTCTTGAAATCTGAGTGAAGCAGGGGACGACGCCCTTGAAATGGAAATCGAGCGACCGCCGTCACGGCTTCAGTCGGCTGTGTCGTCGAACGCCTTGCGCAGCAGCCGATGTGGTGGAAGGTCATTATCCGACCCCAGGTGACCGTGATGAAGCCGATCGCGAGGACGAAGCCGTCGCTGCCCGGCAGAGGAGATGTCACCGCGCAACCGGTCGATGCTGTCCGCTCGGCTGAAGCAGTGATGGCCCACTGATCGAGGACGACAGACTGGTTCGCCCGCCGTCGGTCGAGCGGGTTCGGAGGTCGGGATGCCTACCCCGTCGTCGGCGCGGGGTCCGCGAGAGCGGAGGTTCACTTAATGCTCCAGCCTTGGCCGATGTGGTTTCCGCTGTTGGCTGCCCATCCGCGTTCTGCGTGGGGGCCGTTGGTGCCGTCGCGCAGATCGTCGCGGTACCACAGGAGATCGGCTGCATCGGTGATCGCGTAGATGATGCCACTGCCGTCTCCGGGTGCCGTGAGCGCGGCGAAGTTGGTCCAGCCTTGGCCGATGTGGTTTCCGCTGTTGGCTGCCCATCCGCGTTCTGCGTGGGGGCCGTTGGAGCCGTCGCGCAGATCGTCGCGGTACCAGAGCAGGTCGCCGCTGTCGGTGACGGCGTAGATGAGTCCGTTGCCGCCGGAGATCACGTGCCTGAAGTTGGTCCAGCCTTCGCCGATGTGGTTTCCGCTGTTGGCTGCCCATCCGCGTTCTGCGTGGGGGCCGTTGGAGCCGTCGCGCAGATCGTCGCGGTACCAGAGCAGGTCGCCGCTGTCGGTGACGGCGTAGATGAGTCCGTTGCCGCCGGAGATCACGTGCCTGAAGTTGGTCCAGCCTTCGCCGATGTGGTTTCCGCTGTTGGCTGCCCATCCGCGTTCTGCGTGGGGGCCGTTGGAGCCGTCGCGCAGATCGTCGCGGTACCAGAGCAGGTCGCCGCTGTCGGTGACGGCGTAGATGAGTCCGTTGCCGCCGGAGATCACGTGCCTGAAGTTGGTCCAGCCTTCGCCGATGTGGTTTCCGCTGTTGGCTGCCCATCCGCGTTCCGCGTGGGGGCCGTTGGTGCCGTCGTGCAATTCATCGCGGTACCACAACAGCGAACCGTCGACTGCCGCGGCGTAAATGCTGACCTCGTCACCTAAGACGTGTGTGAATGCCATGATGATCTCTCCTTGATGTCCAGCCTCGTGATCGTCACCTGGGGCGGGCGCCGGGGGACCTCGATAGCGATCCCGCGTGAAGCGAGAGATCGCACGATCCTTCCAGCCGATGATGAAGAAGTTCTTAGCGTGATCCGATAGAGGATCGTGACCGCGACAGCAATGCCGGCCGCGCGGATCCCAGCGGGTCTGCTCCAGCGGCCGTCGGGTCCGACCCAGGCGACGTGCAGCTGTCCGTCGCTGCCGATCAACAAGGTGTCGGTCTGGCCCTCGACGCCGTACCGCGGTGATGTGACTACTCCCATAGCGGGCATTGCTGGATCCGATTCCTCATTGAGTTGTTTGTTTCGGTTGAGGGGCACCCGTAACCAGTGCAGCTTCCACGCAGCTACCGAGATAGCGGCGGTTCCAGAAAGGAATCGGGCCTTGACAGCAGTCAGAGACTGATAGAAGGACGTCTATCGAGCGCGGGGCGTCGGGCCTTGGGGGTGAGGCATGGATCTAGATCTGGAGCTGGCCTCCAGCTTCCTAGTCCTGATAGACGAGGAGCACTACGGGCGAGCAGCCGCCCGATTGAACGTCACCGGTCCCGCCTTGACCAAACGCATACAGCGGCTCGAACAGCAGCTCGGCGTGGTACTTATCGAACGTGGACCCGGCGGCATCTCTGGCATCACCCGCGCCGGACTGCGCTTCGCCCAGGCCGCTGCTCCTCTCATGAGCCACGCCCAAGACGTCGTCATAGCCACCCGGGCTGAACCAAAGCCCTCACCGCTGCGGGTCGGTGTCCCGGCCGGCACGGGAGAGTTCTTGCAGATCATCAAGATGCGTGACCTTGTACGCAATCTCCGGCGTGAGCACCCTGATGTTCGGATCGTCCCCGTCAACGTGCCCTTTCCCTCGCTGCGAGGCTGCCTTGGTGACGGACATGTCGACGTCCTGCTCACCATTGATCCCGTGCGGGACAACAGCGTCGAATCCTCGCCCATGGCTGTCACAGCGAATCGCGTCGGTGTGGTTCATGCTCATCACCCACTGGCAGATGCCGGCGCCATGCGCGCCGAGCAACTTTGCGAAGAGCTCATGGTCTTCAATCCCGCAGCTCCCGCCGAGTTCATGGATCCGTTCTGGTTGAGCGACATCCGCCCCCGCCGCGAGGCGCGCCTCTTAGAGGTGGGTGCTAATGACCTCTCGGGCGCCATGAACAGCGTCGACAGCCCGGGCATGATGATCAGCCTCGACCGGATCCGTAAGCGGTTGCCCGCGCACCTCAAGCCGATCAGTCTCCTTGATGCGCCTCCTGTGCGGTTCTATGCCGCGCACCGGCGCAACGACCATCGCCAGCTTGTCCAGGTGCTGGTCGCCAAACTGGAGAACCTGCAACCAATCAGATTTTGACTCGGCTCGGTCTGACACGCTGTCCGTCGCGGAGCCCGGCTGGTTGCGCGGACGCCTAACAAGAGGCGGGCTATCGGCGGCCTGCCTCGCATCGGACACCATGAGAAACGATCGTTTCTCAACACCCGCGAGTTCCTCACCGACCGGACGGCGTCCGACAGCGCGGTCGCGCAGTACGACCTGGAGCCGATCGCGTTCGAGCTCGACCTGGTCGACGAGGGCATGCAGGACGGCTGGAGCGTCCTGGTCAACGGCACCGTCCGTCCCGCCGTCGACCTCGAGATCGAAGCAGTTCGCAACCGCGTCGAGCCCTGGGCCGGCGGCACCCGCGACACCTACCTGGCCATCGAGCGCCACCGCGTCACCGGCCGCCGCATCCGCTCCTGGTAACGCGACTTTGAGAACCCACCGATCATTTCGCCTCGGCGAAAATGGTCGGTGGGTTCTCAAAGTGGGGTGTTCAGAGGTCCAGATTGTGCTCGCGGAGGCGGGCGCGGGCTTCGTCGAAGTCGTCGCGGGTGATCTCGCCGGCGGCGAAGCGGCGCTCGAGGATCTCCAGCGGCGATGGCAGGCTCGGCGGCAGCTGCCGCCGCGGACGCCGGATCAGCCGGACCGCGGCCCACGCCGAGCCGCCCATCACCAGGAGCCACAGGACCAGGACCGTCACCGACCAGAACGCGGCACCGGCCGTTGAGTGCATCATGATGCGACCTTCGCCGACCCGGTCAGCTGTTGGCCGAGTTCCTCGCCCCACTGCTGAGCCCGCTCGATCTCGACGTCGCGGATCGGACCGGTCGTCTCGTTCACGAAGAAGCTGTCGGTACTCAGCAGCCGGAACCCCATCCGGCGCAGGACCTTGGCCGCCGAGCGCGCCGCCGAGCCCGGCAACCGGCGTACCTTGGCGATCCGGGTATCGAACGTCGCCACCCGCAGCGCATCCGCGCGTCCGGCAGGTTCCAGCGCCGCCAGCCACTCGCGGATGCCGACCTCGATCGGCGTCACCAGATCGCCCTGCTTGACTGCCTCCTGGCGGGTGGACAGCCGGCTCATCGAGAACGCGTGCGTCGGTCCCCCGACGACCAGCAACCGAACCCCCTCGGGTACGGCGACAGGCGCCCGATTCACGGCGACCGTCTCGGCCGGCATGTACTGCCGCAGACCGTCGCGGATCGCCCGCGCGATCCGCTCGGTGTTGCCGAACATGGACTCGTACACAATCAGCGCACGAACTGTCCCGGACATGGTGTTGCCTCCGATCAGTGTGTGGGTACGGCGGTCTGCGCGCGCCGGCCGGCCCGCTCGGTACCGGTCACGTGGTGGGGCACGATCGCGATCGGGCACGTCATCGCGGCCACCGAACGCCGCGCGACCGGATCGTTCGACAACGCGCCGCTGTGCGCGCCGACAACGACCAGACCGACGTCGCCGCTCTCGTGCACGAGAGCGGCCGCGGGCTGCCGACTGCTCAGGAATCGCGTGACATTGACGTCCGGGAACCGGCTGGTCCACGGTGCCAGGGTCTCCGATAACAGGTAGTCCGCCCGGCTGAGCCAGGAGCAATCCGGATCGTCGTCGGACAAGGCGCGCTCGGCCGGTACCCCGGCATGGACGACGATCAGGTCGCCCTCACGCCCGGCCGCGATGCCGAAGGCGAACTCCAGTGCCTCGGTCGACAACGTCGTACCATCGATGCCCACGGCAACCTTCCGGTCGGCCAGGCATGGCTTCCAGGACATCGGTACGACGACCACCGGGCAGCCGGCACGGGCGGCCAGCGTCAGGTTGGCCTGGGTGTGCACCAGGCGCTGCGGACCACGGCTGCGCGATCGTCCGACCACCAGCATCCGCGCGTTCCGCGCCGCGTGGGCGAGGACCCGTAGCCTCGAGCCCTCCTCGGTGACCGCGGCCAGCTCGGTCGCGTACCCGTCGTGGTGACGGACATGTGCCACCGCAGCCCGCACCGCGTCGTCGGCCAGCTCGGCCGGCGACTTCGGGGCGTACCCCGGCATCATCGGCGAATACGAACCGTGCGCCGAATACGGAGCGACAAGCACCAGCTCCGCACCGACGCGAAGCGCTTCAGCGGACGCATAGTCCACCACACGACGGTTCTCCGCGCTTCCGTCGACTTCGACCACTACAGGTCCGGTCCGGTTCCAGTCACTCATCTTTCTCACCTCAGAGTTGCGCAGGGACGACGGCCAGCGGGCACGTCGCGTGGTGCAGGACACCTCGGGTCACAGAGCCGAGGAGGAAGGACGCCAGCCGGGTGTGGTGGTGGGTGCCGACGACCAGCAACTGGGCGTCGGACTGCTCCGCGGCCGTGACCACCCCGTCGACCACGTGTCCGCGCCGGACATCGACCTGGATGGTCAGCTCCGGGTGCTTGCGGTGCCAGTCGACGGCGACGTTGTCGAAGTGGCGCTTGGCGTTCTCGGCCCATTCGGAGCTGACGCCGGCGGTATTCATCGCATCCCAACTGAAGACGGCCGGAATGTCCCAGACGTGCAGCATCCGGACCGGCAGCCGTCGCTCGGTGGCGGCGGCGATCGCGAACTCCATCACGGCGGTCTGGTCATCGGCGTCGTCGAGGGCGACCAGTACCGGCCCAGCATGATCAGACGGCTTCCAGTGCTCCGGAACGATCACCACCGGGACGGTCGCGTGCGTCGTGACCGCCTCCGAGGTCGAGCCGATCAGGAGCCGCTTGAACACGCCCATCCCTCGACGCCCCACGACCAGCATCTCGCTGTCTGCCGCCGCCTCTGCCAGGGTCCGGGCCGGCGGGCCGACCATCAGATCGGCGCCGTGGTCCAGAATGCTTGAGCTTTCGTCCAGATGCTTCTGGACCTCGTTCACCAGCTCCATCGCGGCATCGTCGACGATGTCGGGCTCCCATCCGGGCACCCGCTGGAGCTGTTCGTCGATCACATGCACCGCCTGGAGGGGCTCCTGCCGGAGCAAAGACTCCTGCAGGGCCCACTCCAGGGCACCGGTGTCACGCCAGGAGTTGTCGACTCCTACGTGGATGACCGGCTTGACGGGCATGGTGCTCACCGCAACCAGGAGTGCTTGCGGACGATGGCGAGACCACTCCAGATCTTGCCGAAGCCCCACACGTTGCCAGCAGCAACTAGCGCGAGAACGACGAGGGTGATGGCGCCGAGGATGTGGTCGTCGAGGACCGGGTTGGTCTGCGGCGGCAGGTTCGCGGACCACATCAGCAGGTACAGGAACACGCCGCTGACGGCGGCGATCCGGATTCCGATGCCGAGGGTCAGCGCCAGGCCGATGCCGGCCAGACCGATCATGAACAGCGGGGTGACCCACCAGTCGCCGACCAGCGAGTGGTAGAAGTCGGCCATCGGGCCGCTGGTTCCTTTGCCGAGGAATCCGGCCGTCGGGTCGCCGCCGTCGATCCAGCCCTTGCCGGACGGGGTGGCATAGCCGAGACCGAAGACCTTGTCGACGAAGGCCCACAAGAACTCGAGGCCGACGGCGATCCGCAGTACGGCGATCGCACGGCCGGCCGCGGTCGTGATGACCGGGTACCGATCACCATCGGGCTCGATCCTCGGAGCCTTGAAGTTCTGCCGGTTCTGCGTGGTGCTCATGGTGTCGTCCTTTCAGTGGTTTCCGACACCTCGATCCTCAGATCTCGCGGCCACAACGGTCAGAGCCCTTCTCACCTCACTCTCAGGACCGAACGGCCCGTAGGTCCCGGGACGTATGGCGCTGTCCGCCGTGCCGGGGCGGGCAGATCGTGGGAGGGCGAAGGAATGCCCGTCCGGAAGGTGCCAATGCTGATGAACAACGACGAAGTGAGCATCCTGCTCGCGGCTGCGGCACACGCGCCGTCGATGCACAACACGCAGCCCTGGCGATTCGAGGTTCACGGGCCGGTCGTCGACGTCCTGCTCGACGAGGAGCGGACGCTGCCCGTCGAGGATCCGGCCGGCAGAGCTGCCCGGATCGCGATCGGCGCAGCCGCCTTCAACGTCCGGGTCGCGGCCGCCATGCTCGGCCACGAGTCACGCCTCGTGGCGATTCCTGATCCCGCTCGCCCGGAGGTGGCCGCGAGGCTCTTCCTTGCGGACCGCAAGGTGCCGGTGCCGGAGCTCGGCAAGCTGTACGGCGAGATGACCGCACGGCACACATATCGCGGCCCGCTACTCGACCACCCGATCCCGCCACGCGTCTGCGATCAACTCGACGACGCAGCCCGCACCGAAGGCGCGCGGCTGCACTGGCTCGATCAGCCGGCGAAGGAAACGCTCAACAAGCTGCTGACGCAGACCGACGCCGCAGATCTCACCGACGAGGATCGGCTGCACGAACGGCTGCACTGGATCGGTGGCGACCGATCAGGTGACGGAGTACAGGAGAGCGCCCTCGGACCGGTGCCGGTGCGCCGGGCCATGGTCCGCGACCTGTCCGTCGGCTTCGACAGCACCCATCGCAGCCAGGCCGTCTACGAGACGCACCCCGTCATCGCTGTCCTCAGCACAATCGCCGAGGACGAGAGCGGCTGGGTCGAGGCCGGCGCCGCGCTCCAACGGGTGTTGCTGGTCGCCACGTCGTACGACCTGACGGCCTCGTTCCTCAACCAGGTGCTTGAACGCCTGGCACCTCGCTCCCAGGTCCGGGAACTGATCGGCGACCGCTCCTGGCCGCAGATGGTGATCCGGATCGGCTACCCCGCCCAGCCCGCCGGCCATACGTCCCGAATGGACTGGCGCGATTCCTTCGATCAGTGGTTCTGAACTCACAGGAGGCAAGTCATGTCGTCACCAACCGCTCCGATCGTGATCGGCTACGACGGTTCGCCCGGCAGCGTGTCGGCGCTGCACTGGGCCGCCGCTGCAGCTGATCGCGCGATGGCGCCGCTCCGGATCCTCGAAGCTTTCGAGCTCGTCATCATCACGCGGCCCACACCGGGCCACGTCGTACCGCTCGAAGCGGTGCGAAACGCCCGGCAGAAGAGCCTCGACGAGGTGGCGCAGAGCCTCCGCGACCAGTACCCCGGTCTGCGAGTCGAGACCAGTCTCGTCGGCGGCTCCGCTCCGAAGGTTCTCTTCGACGGCACGCAAGACGCCCGGCTGGTGGTCCTCGGTTCCCGTGGACTCGGCGGCTGGAGCGGACTACTGGTGGGCTCGGTAGCTGTTCAGGTCACCACTCACGCCGAGTGCCCGGTCGTCGTCGTCCCGCGCGATGGAGAACCGCAGCCACACGACGGGCAGACCGTACTCGTCGGGGTCGACGGGTCCGAGGCTTCGGCGAAGGCCATCGAGTTCGCCTTCGATCAGGCCGAGTCCCGGCACGCGCAGGTCGTCGCGCTGCATGTGTGGACATCGCCGTTCCTCACCTACGCCGACGGTGCCTCGATGCTGCAGTTCGACGAGAAACAGATCCAGGACGAAGCGCGGCTGCTGGTCGCCGAGTCCGTCTCCGGCGCCGCCGCCGACCACCCGGACGTCAAGTGGACGACCGAGCTGGTCACCGGCTCAGCAGCGCAGGCACTCGTGCGGCGGTCCGAATCCGCTGATCTCCTCGTTGTCGGCACGCGTGGCCGCGGCGGCTTCACCGGCCTGCTCCTCGGCTCGGTCAGCCAGAGCGTCCTGCACCATACCCACTGCCCGATCGCGATCGCACGGTGATCATTGCCGGAGCAACGATGTCCCAGGTCAGATCTCTCACTGAGCAACCAACCGCAGTTCGGCGGACCCTACTGGTTCCCGAGCAGTTGACGGACTGGGTTCCGTCGGCCTGTGCGGTGGTCGCCGACCATCTGAGGCATCAAGGCATCGCACCGACGGGCTACCCGTTCGCCCGCTGCCACCCGCTTCCTGACGGAGTGATCGAGGCCGAGGCCGGCTTCCCGGTCGCCGCACCGATCGCGGACAGCGGCGTGGTCGTTCCCTCCACGCTGCCCGGCGGTCCCGTCCTCGCCGTCTGGCACACCGACCCGGACGAGAAACTCACTCTCGTCCACCAAGGCATCGACGACTGGCTGCAGGCCGAGGGCGCCGTCGCCACCGCAGACAGCTGGGAGATCTACCACGACCTGCCCAGCTGCGATGACGTCGGGACCCGCATCGAAGTCATCCAACCGATCGGCTTCAGGCACGGAGCCCGTCGAGGATGAGGGCCAGCATGCGCGGCGACCGGTCCCCGGGTCCCGGGGCGGCGCGCCAGAGCGCGCCGGTGAGGTGGAGGAAGTCGCCGGGATCGGCGTCGGTGCGGATGCTGCCGTCGTTCTTGCCGGCGTCCAGGATCTCGGTGATCGCGGCAAGGACCGGACCGTAGGTCTGCTGGGTGATTGCCTGGTGCGCGGTCGGGTCGAGCGCGTCGCCGAGTCCGTGCTTCCTGCGCATCGCCTCGACAAGATCGGCCGTCCAGAGCCGAAGCGCCTCGAGCGGCGCCGTCTCAGCCAGCAGGCCCGGCACGGTGCCGACGATCCGTTCGACCTCGTCCTGATAGACGGCCAGGACCAGCGCCTCCCGGGTCGGGAAGTTGCGGTACAGGGTGCCGGCCCCGACCGCGGCGCGCTGCGCGACCTGGTTCATCGAGGTGGCACCGTCCTCGGCGAAGGCCTCGCGGGCTGCCGCGAGGATGCGCTCCCGGTTCTCACGCGCGTCCGAACGAACCACAGAAACCTCACCTTGCTAAGTGGAGAGCTCTCCAGTACCGTATCTGGAGAACTCTCCACATAGCTTAGAGGAGCACCATGCGATACATCAAGCTCGGCACGACCGGCCTGGACGTGTCACCGATCGCGGTCGGCGCCATGACCTTCGGCGAGCCCGATCGAGGGCATCCAGTGTGGTCGAAAGGCGAGGACGAGGCGCGGCCGCTGATCCAGCACGCGCTGGAGGCGGGGATCAACTTCTTCGACACCGCCAACATGTACTCGAACGGGTCCAGCGAGGAGATCCTCGGCCGCGCGCTCAAGGACTTCGCCGTCCGCGACGACGTGGTAATCGCGACCAAGCTCCGCCATCCGATGCGCACCGGCCCCAACGGCCGCGGCCTGTCCCGCAAGGCGATCATGACCGAGGTCGACCACTCGTTGCAACGCCTCGGGACCGACTACGTCGACCTGTACCAGATCCACCGCAACGATCACGCGACCCCGTGGGAGGAGACTCTTGAGGCGCTCAGCGATCTCGTGCAGGTCGGCAAGGTGCGGTACCTCGGTGCGTCGTCGATGCACGCCTGGGAGTTCGCGAAGGCGCTGCACCTGCAGAAGCAGCACGGCTGGGCGCGGTTCGTGTCCATGCAAGACCACTACAACCTGCTCGCACGTGAGGAGGAGCGCGAGATGATCCCACTGTGCCTGGACGAAGGCGTCGGCACGATCATCTGGTCACCACTTGCCCGCGGCCGCCTCGCCCGCGATTGGGACGATGCCAGGTCGACGGCGCGCTCCGAGACCGACGGCGCCTACGCGGACACGCTGTACTCGCCCGAGCAGAGGGCGTCCAACCGCGCGATCATCGACGCGGTCGGCGAGCGTGCCGACGGCCATGGCGTGAGCCGCGCGCAGATCGCGCTCGCATGGCTACGCCGCCAGCCGGTCGTCACCGCACCATTGGTCGGCGCCGGCTCGATCCACCAGCTCGACGAGGCCGTCGCGTCGTTGGACGTCGAGCTCACCGACGATGACGTACGGGCCCTCGAAGCGCCGTACACGCCGCGATACGACTGGCAGGGGATCTCCGACGAGGCCGAGATGGAGGCCATCCGCAAGCGCGTCCCAGGCATGGCACTGGCGTGACCCGCCTGGGTCAGACGGTAGCCGCGGTCCGCGGACTCGAGGACCGCGGCTTCCCCATTGGTTACTCGATTCCCTGGTCGCTGAACATCGCGACCTTCAAGGCACCGGTGGTGGCCGGGTCCGAGAACACGTCGTACGCGTCCTGCATCTCGTCGAGGCCGAACCGGTGAGTGATCAGGCCGGGCAGCTCGAGGCGGCCGGCGGCCAGCATCGACAGCAGCCTGGGGGTCGAGAACGTGTCGACCAGACCGGTCGTGATGGTGACGTTCTTGATCCACAGGTCTTCCAGGTGGAGTGTCGCGGGCGCACCGTGCACCCCGACGTTCGCGACGGTGCCGCCCGGACGGACGACGCGGGTGCACAGCTCGAAAGTGGCCGGTACGCCGACCGCCTCGATCGCCACGTCCGCGCCCAGCCCGCCGGTCAGCTCGCGAACCGTCGCCTCCACGTCTTCGTCCGGCCCGATGGCCAGATCCGCACCACGCTCCAGCGCAGCCTTGCGTCGCGAGTCGGCCGCATCGACGACCACGACCCGCGACGGCGTGAACAGCTTGCTCGTCGCGAGCGCCGCCAGACCGATCGGGCCCGCGCCCACGATCACCACGGTGTCGCCCGGCGAGACCTTGCCGTTCAGTACGCCGACCTCGAACGACGTCGGCAGGATGTCGGCCAGCAACACCGCTTCCTCGTTGGTGACGTTGTCGGGCAGCTTGTACACGGACCGGTCCGCGAACGGAACCCGGACCTGCTCGGCCTGCGTGCCGTCGATCAGGTGACCGAGAATCCAGCCGCCTCCGCCGAGGCACTGTCCGTAGTGCCCCTGCCGGCAGTACTCACACCGCCCGCAGGACGTGATGCAGGAGATCAGCACCCGGTCCCCGACCGCCACGCCACGGACGCCGCTGCCGACATCGGTGATCGTGCCGACCGCCTCGTGTCCCAGGATCCGCCCCGGCTGCACGGTCGGTACGTCGCCCTTCAGGATGTGCAGATCGGTACCGCAGATCGTCACCGCGTCGACGCGAACGATCGCGTCCTCAGGATCCTGGATCACGGGATCCGGCACCTCGTGCCAACTCCGCTGACCCGGACCGTTGTAGACCAATGCCTTCATTGCGAACCTCCCTGGACGAGACTTTCCACCTTCGACTCTGGACCGCCCGACCGGCCGTCACAGCGGCCGAACATCACCGTTCGGCGGGACCTTCGGCCCTGCCGACGGCACGTGCCCGCGGCTTGACTGGAGGTGCAAGGAGTACGAGCCCCGGGAGGTCCCATGTCCACCGAACTGCCTGTCCTGGTAGGGATTGACGGATCCCGCGACGGCCTGATCGCCCTCACCTGGGCGGCGTCGTACGCCGCGTTGCACGGAGCGCCGCTGCACGCGGTGTACGTGCTGGACAACGACCGCCCGGTCCCCGTCGGCCCGCCACCGACCGAACCGGACGACGGCACAGAGGTAGTCGACGACGCGCTCCAGGAACTCGAGCGGATCGGCTTCCGGGATGCCTCACTCGAACTGCGCCACGGGCATCCGGCACAGGTTCTTCTCCGGCTCGCCGAACGGTCCCAGGCACTGGTCGTCGGCCGGCGCGGCATGGGCGGCTTCGCCGAGCTCGTGCTCGGGTCCACCTCCCAGGCGTGTACGGCGCTGGCGACCCAGGTCCCGTTGGTCGTCGTCCCCGACACCTGGGATCCGACGGCGCCCCCGTACGGGCGCATCATGGTCGGCGTCGACGGATCCCTGGAGTGTCAGGACGCGCTGCGGTTCGCCTTCGAACTGGCCGACGCGACCGGTCTCGAGATTCTCGGTGTCCATGCGATCGACGTGCGCGAGAACTACCCGGACCCCAACAACTGGTTCGACTCGAGCCGGCAGCCATGGATCGACGCCGCCGACGATCTCCTGGCCGCAACCCTCGAGGGCTGGACCGCGAAGTACCCCAACGTCCCTGTCCAGCATCGTGGCGTCACCGACCACCCGGTCCTGGTGCTGGCCCGTGAGTCGAAGGATGCCGATCTGGTCGTCGTAGGAGGGGTCGGCCAGACGGCATTCTCCGAGTTGCGGATGGGCTCCGTGGCCCGCGGTCTGCTCTACCACTCGCACTGCCCGGTCGCCGTCATCCACCATCCGGAGTTCTGACATGGACCACGTCATCAGGACACGCAACCTGACCAAGCGCTTCGGTCACCGGACCGCTCTGGCCGGGCTGGACCTCGACGTACCGCCCGGGGTTGTCCTCGGGTACCTCGGGCCGAACGGCGCCGGCAAGACCACCACCATCCGTTTGCTGGCCGGGCTCATCCGCCCGACCGCCGGGTCCGCGATCGTCTTCGGGTTCGACGCCTCCGACCAGTACGACGCCTTGCAGCGGCAGATCGGCTACCTGCCAGGCGATTTCGTGGCGTATCCCGAGCTGACCGGTGCACAGTACCTCGACTACTTCGCCCACCTGTACGGCGGAGTCTCGCGGGACCGGATCGAGCTGCTGGCCAAACGGTTCGACCTGGACCTCAACCGCCGGATCGGCATGTTGTCGCGAGGCAACCGGCAGAAGGTCGGCATCGTCCAGGCCTTCATGCACGACCCGGACCTGCTGATCCTGGACGAGCCGACGACCGGGCTGGATCCGCTGATGCAGCGCGAGTTCCGCGAGCTGCTCCGTGAGACCGGGGACGCCGGGCGGACCGTGTTCCTCTCCTCGCACGTGCTGTCCGAGGTCGAGGCCGTCGCCGACGTCGTCGCGATCCTGCGTGCCGGCCGACTCGTCACCGTGCAGTCCGTGCAGGCGTTGAAGGACCGCGCCAGGCGGCGGCTCGATCTCACGTTCGACGGCCCACCGCCGGGCGGCCGCATCCAGGCCGTACCGGGTGTTCAAGAGCTGTCGATCGACGGTCGCATCGCGCACGTCGTGGTCTCGGGATCGACGGCCGAGCTGATCAAGGCCGTCGCGCCGTACGACGTGACCAGCGTAGTCAGCCACGAGACCGATCTCGAGGCCACGTTCCTCGACTACTACGACGGCCAGGAGTGAGGGTCATGTTCCGCAACGTCTATCTGAAGTCGCTGTACGACGCGCGCCGCGGACTCACCGGCTGGTCGATCGCGATCGTCGCTCTCGTACTGCTCGAGTCTGCGCTGTGGCCGTCGGTCCGCGACATGCTGGACGTGAAGGACCTGTACCAGTCGTTCCCCGAACAGCTGCGGAAGTTCTTCAACCTCGAGGCGATGGCCACCGGCACCGGCTTCCTAAACGCCGAGCTGTTCACGATCATGCTGCCGGGTCTGTTCCTGGTCTACGGGATCGGCCACGGCGCGCGGACGATAGCCGGCGAGGAGGAACGGGCACCCTCGAGCTGCTGCTGGTCACCCCGGTCTCCGGCGCCCGGATCGTTCTCGACAAGGCTCTCGCGCTCGCATCCTCGATCGCGGTCCTCGGTCTCGCTCTGTTCGCGGCGACCACTCTCGGCAGCGTGGTCTTCGATCTCGGCATCTCCCTGGCGGACGCAGCCAGCGGTGCTCTCGCGATGACGCTGCTCGGCGTCGAGTACGGCTTGCTCGCCTTGGCGGTCGGCGCGCTCACGGGTCGTCGTACCACCGCGATCGGAGTCTCCGCCGCAGCGGCCGCCGCGGCGTACGTCGTGTACGCCGCGGGCCTGATCCTGCCGCGCTTCGAGTCCTGGCAGCCGTACTCCCCCATCCACCAGGCCTTCCACGACGGCCCCCTCGGCGCCGGCCTCCAACTCAGCTACCTCTGGCTCCTCGCCGGATCCGCGCTGCTGGTCGCCATTGCCCTACCGTCCTTGGACGGCCGCGACATCTCCACCGCCCACGGAGGCTGACCCGACCATGCCGAACCGCCGCAACCTCGCCGCCGGCATCCCCGTCGGCGCACTCGTTGCCCTCTACCTGGCGTTCCTTGCCACCGGCAACCTGCTCTCCCCTCGCGCGATGGCCGCTGCCGCTCTCCTCATGACCGGCGCGACGAGTTTGCTGCTAGCCGACGACCACGACCCGCCCGCCGTCAGCTGGATCACCCCGATCCTCGCCCTCCCTGCGGTCGTCTGCGCAACCCTCGCGCTAGCGTTCCCGCCCACCCTGCTGCTGACCATCACGACCGCCACAACACTCGCCCTCTGGACGATCCAGCTCGCTCTACACCTCACCTTCGCGGATGGTTGGCAGTCAGGGGCGTGCGGCCCAGTTGTTCCAGCTGGCCTTGGCGCCGGAGTCGCCGATGCGGACCACGTCGTACACGGCGGCGGCTGAGACGAGGACGGCGACGACGGTCAGTGTCGAGGTGAGGGCGTTCGAGGTGGGTGCGAGGAAGGTGCGTGTGGCCGGCGTCCGGCCGGTGCTCTCGCGCTGACGCCACCACAGGACGACCGCCATCAGTGCCACTCCGATCGCCGCGTAGATCGCGGTGTCGCCGAGCTCGGCGTGCCGGTGGATGAGCGGATTCGGTGAGAGGCGGTGTTCGAGCCATTCGCCGGCGCTGGTTGTGATCGGCACCAGTACGACGACCAGCAGTGAGAGGACCGCGTTCGGGCCGGCCAGCCGTCGTCTCGCCGCGGACCAGAGCGCTGTCAGCGCCAGAACGGCCGCCGACAGCGGGAGCAGGACGACGATGGCGTGCACAAGGAGCACATGGGCCGGGAGACCGTTAACTGTCTGCATCAGGTTCCTTCGACTCGTACTGGTTCGGAGCAGCCAGGCTGGCAGCGGGTTCTTGGGGAATTCTTGGAACGCGTCAGCCCGCGGCCCGGAAGTGCGCGGCGTCCAGAGCCGACTGCAGCGAACGGCGGTACCCGTCCGAGGTGAACGTTGCCCCCGACACCGTGTCGATCCGCCCGCTCTGTGCGGCGATCGCCTCCTGCTCCAACTGCGGCAGCGCGAACGAGCTGATCTCCCGATCACGCCCACCCGACGACGGGTACACCAACGCGGTCACCCCGACCAGCCGATGCCCGCGGATCGCAACCCGGACCTGCACCGGCCCGTACCGCGTGCCTTCCGACGTACCGTTCACCGTCAGGTCCCCCGACCCGGGCGACGTGCTGACGACACCGGGTGTTGCCGTGGGCACCGATGTGCTCGCCACGTGGTTGCGGCTCGTCGGGAAGAGAAACAGCAGCACAAGCAGTACGCCGGTACTCCCGCCGGCCACGAGGTTACGTCGCAGCCGCTCGGAGTGCCTGTTCATCGCGCGCCTGCCCGATGGGCAGCATCGAGCGCTGATTGCAACGACTGGCGATACCCATCCGAGGTGAAGGTCGCGCCGGACACGGTGTCGATCTGCGCGCTCTGTGCGGCCAACGCCTCGTGATCGAGCTGCGGGACCGCGTAGCTGTTGATCTGATCGGTTTGTCCGTCACCGCTCGGGTGCTGCAAGGTGTGCGCCTCGACGATCCGTCCCCCGCGCACCGTCACCTCGACCTGCACCGGCCCGTACTGCGTGTCCACGACACCACCGGCCGCGACAACGGAACTGCTCTTGGGGGTGGCGGTACTTCGCTGCGGCGCCGGCGGACGGCTCGAACGCGGCGAGGGCGAGACGCTCGGTCGCGTGGACGGCGAGGTCGTCGGTTGCGAGGACGGCGAGGTCGTCGGCACGGTCCGGCTCCCGCTGCGGCTGGATTGTGCCGTCGATGTGGGCCTCGGCTGCTCGGAGCCGACCGACGCAGGTCCCACGTCGGCCGAATGGGTCCGCACACTCGCCCCGAGCGCGACGGCGACGACTGCCGTGGTCGCCACCGTCATCAGCAGTCTGATCCCGCGCCTCACGCAAACTCTCCTCTCATCACGAGAACCGTTCCTGATGCAACTGCGCCGCAGGCAACCCGCTCGCCACCGCGGCAGCGCACACCGCGTCCATCCACCGATCCGGACCGCAGACATACACGTCGTACCGCTCGATTCCGGGCACGACCTGGCGCAGGGCGTCCTCGTCGGACCAGGACATGAGACCCTCCGGCAACCACGAGCTCCGGTTCCGGATCCGCGGTCCGAGCAAGTAGTGCACCGTGATGCCGCGACGACCGGCCAACTGGTCGAGTTCGTCCCGGAACACCAGATCGGCGGCACGGTGCGCCCGGTAGACGAGAACCGCGTTGCCCGGCCGGTACTCGAGCTCCTCCAGCAACGCCCGCAGCGGCGTAATACCGATGCCGCAGGCAAACATCGCGACCCGGTCGGTGACCCTCCGCTCGGCCGTCAACCGACCGTACGGTCCCTCGACGGCAACGCGAGTACCGGGCCGCAGGCGCGCCAACCGGCCGCTGCCGTCACCCGCCGCCTTCGCCGTCACCCGCAACCGGTCAGGCGCCGGCGAGGCCGACAACGAGTACGGATTGCCCCGCGACCAACCCGGACCGTCGAGGAACCGGAACACGAAATACTGCCCCGCCCGGACCGGCATCCGATGCAGACCACGACCGCCGAGCAGCACCGTCACCACGCCAGGTGCCTCACGCACGACCTCGCGCACCGTCAGCCCGTAGCGCAGCGTCCGCCACAGCGGCAGTGCGACGCGATACAGAACGATCGCGGCGAGCGCGACGCCGTACGCCGACCACCAGTACGTCCGCGCCACCGCCGACGTGGTGAAGTCCGCACCGGTCCAGATCTCGTGCGGTATCGACAGCCCGACGCCGATGTACGCGTACAGGTGGAGCAGGTGCCACGACTCGTACCGCAACGCCTTCCGCGCCGCCCGGACCGACGTGACGACGACCAGCGTCAGTGCCACGCTGGCCGCGGCCGCGAGCAGCATCCCGCCGTACGTCGTGACAACGTTCCACGTCTCCCGCAGCAGGTTGTCGTGATCGCGCAGGGTGTACCCGATGAGGATCAACGCGATGTGCACCAGCAGCAGATTGAACGACCAGAAACCGACCAGCCGGTGGCGGCGCGCCAACTCGTCCTGACCGTAGCTCCGCTCGATCATCGGCACCCTGGCCATCAGGAACACCTGCACCAGCAACAGGTCCGCGGCGACCAGTCCGGACAGCCTGCCGAGCGACGTGAACAGGTCAGCCGGCCCGCTCGCGAGCAACTGCAAGCCGCGTCCTGACACCCACAGCGCCACCACGACCAGCACGCTCGCCCAGCACAGCACTCCGGCGACGTCGCGCCACCAGGACGGCGTACGGCGCGGCCGACGGCGGGCATGCGCGATCCGCGGCCCTCTCAGGGCCGGTGCGGGATCGCGGTACGTCATGCTCCGACGATGACCGCCGATTCTTAGCCCTTCCTTGGACCGGCCTCCCCGAGCGCGGGCAGCACGAGCTCGAACGTCGCACCGACCTCGCTCGGTGCCAGCCGGAGCTGGCCACCGAGCCGGTTCGCGACGTCGTGTGCGAGCGCCAGCCCAAGACCGTAATGCGCACGCCCGGCCCGATGACCGCCCGAGTCGAACCGCCGGAGGATCCGCTGTGCGGCCTCCGGACCGATCCCAGGACCCGTGTCACTGACCGCGAGGATCACCTCGCCACGCTGCCGCCGTACCGTGATCCGCACCGCGCCGTCGCGTGGCGTGTGGTCGATCGCATTGTCGACCAGAGCGATCGTGGCGCGCCTGATCGCGCTGGGCGATCCCAGCGCAGGCGCGGAGTCACGGTCAGTCTCCCAGCTCAGTCGTACGCCGGCCTGCTCGGCGTGCGCGCCCGCGGTCTCGGCCACGTCCCGCGCGACGCTGACCAGGTCCACCGGCTCGTACTCCTCGGTGCCTCGCGGGTCCGCCGCGGCCAGCAGGTCGTCGACGACCTCGGCCAACCGGCGCGTGTCATCGACCACACCGTCTGCATCGTCGAGCACTTCCGCACTCGCACCACCGCGGCGCAACGCCCGCTCGAGCACCTGTGCTCGCGTGCTCAGCAACGTCAACGGCGTACGCAACTCATGACCCGCGTCAGCGACGAACGCGCGCTGCAGCGTCAAAGCCTGAGCAAGCGGTCGCACCGCGCGCCGCCCGATCAGAACCCCGAGCAGTCCGGCCAGCAGCAGACCGAGAAGCGCTGCGACACCGGCCGCCTGCAGCAGACGGGTCCGCTCCTTGTGAGCCGTCGCCAGGTTCAGAACCGCCTGCACGGGCTTGCCGTTGGTCACGCCGGAGGCGATGCGGTACTCACCCTCGTCGTTCTCCACCGTGATCAACTGGACCTGAGACGTGGCGTGCGCTCGTAGGGACGCAAGCTCGGGCAGGAGCTCGTCCGGCAGCCCGGGCGACGCAACCGCGCCCGACGGATTGGTCATCACCAACCAAGTGCCGGCAGGCGGATCCCCGACATCGTCCGCGGTGGCGATCGCAGACCGGAGCAGATCGTCGGCCGCACCCGTCTGCCCCCGAACGAATACCAGTGTGACCAGAGCGATCAGCAGCAGCATCGCCATCGCGACCAGGGCCGCGGCCTGTACGGCCACGCCGCGGGCAGCTCGGCGAACGAGCACCTCGTCGCCGATCGGCCGTCCACTCATGACTTCCCCAACCGGTAACCCAGCCCGCGCACCGTGCTGATCACACCCCGGCCCAGCTTCCGCCGGCAGTAGTGGACGTAGGTGTCCACGACCGTCTCCGACTCCGCCTCGCCGAACACCCGATCGAGCAACTCGGCCCGACTGAATACAGCCGCCGGCCGCGCCGCGAGCAACCCGAGCAGCGCGGCCTCCCGCTCCGACAACTCCACGGTCCCGCCGTCGTCGCGTCGTACTGTGCGGCTCGCCAGATCGAGCGCACCACCCGGTACGGCGAGCTCGATCGCGTGATCGAGATGACGCCGGAGCAGCGCGCGGACCCGGGCCAGCAACTCGCTCAGCTCGAACGGCTTCGTGACGTAATCCTCAGCGCCCGCATCCAGCCCCTCGACTCGGTCCGCCGTGCTGTTGCGCGCGGACAGCACCAGGATCGGCGTACCGACACCACGGCTGCGCAACCGTGCGATCAGATCCAGACCCTCGACGGCCGGCAGCCCGCGATCGACGATCATCGCGTCGACCGGCTGGGTCAGCGCCAGGTGCAGACCGGTGTGCCCGTCGCCGGCCCGCGTCACGGCGTACCCCTCGTCGGTCAGCACCCGATCGAGCAGACGAGCCAGGTCGGTGTCGTCCTCGACCAGCAGGATCCGGGCCATCACCCGCCTCCCCAGCCGGGTGTCGCGAACAGCTTGCCGTCGGCAAGGATCCCGAGACCTTCGTAGCCACGCAGCGCGGTCAGCACCTCGGGCCAGTCGTCCTCGGCAACGAACGCGGCCGTGGCCAGCACATCGGCGTACTCCAAGGACGGCCCGGTCACCGACACCGACGCCCACCTGCTCTCCACCGCACCACCCGATCGCGGGTCATACAGGTGCGCACCGCGCGCCGCCGTACCACTCGTCGCCACCGCTCCCCCGGTCCGCGACACGCTCGCAAGCACCCGGCCCGTGTCGCGCGGGTCCTGGATGCCGACCGTGAACGGCTCTTTGCTCGGACACACCACGAGCACGTCACCGCCCGCATTCAGGCACCAGTCCACGTCATCGACCTCCCGCAACCGCGCGCCGGCACGCTCGACGGACCACCCCTTCACCAACCCCGAAGGATCCCACGTGCCACCAGGTACCTGAGCATCGAACAAGCCGCCGGTCAGCTCCCGCGCAGCGACACACCGCTCGGCAACCTCCCGCACCACCGGATCAACACCATCCCAACCCACCTCGCCCCGCGCCAGCAGACTCACCGCACTGTCGGCCTTGTACGGCGAGAACACCCGATCGACCTCGACCAGCTCGGCGTAGACCCCTCGCACCGCAGCCTCCGCCACTTCCGACTCAGCTCCGTCCCCACGAGCGAGCACACTGATCGGCAGCCCCATGACCTGCTCGACCCAACTCCGCCGCGGCACCATGCGGCAACCGTACGTCGGCCTCCTCACCCGACCCGCTTACGGCGCCGCCTGCACGAGCCAGGTAGGCAGCTGCGCCGGCCACTCGAAGACAGCGCTCATGATCTCGCTCGGCGTCGGCGTAGTCGCCACAATTCGTCGGCTCCCCAAACCAGGACCGGGAATGCCGGCGGCACCAACAGCTGTGACAGGGGTGCTACTGCGGTCCCGAACCAGAGAAGCAACGCGAGAGGGTGGATGAGCCGACGCTCCAGCTCACCCACCCAGCTGTTTGCCCGTTTCCGGGTCAGTTCCTTAGGTCCGTGGGCCTCGAGCCTCCGCTGAGCCCCGCGGCTCAACTCGTCGTCAGGTCCGTCGAGATCTGCTGCTCCCTGGTCACCGGCCCGGGCTCTCTAGTAGTAGATCGCGCCCGGGGCGCGAGTCATGTCGTCGACCATCCAGGTCAACTCGTTGTTGGTCGCGACGACACCGTCGACACCGCGGACGAGCTCCTCGGCGAGCGTTACTGTGCTGCGCTTCTCTACCTGACCGGTCAGGGTCACCACGCCCTCGAGGACCGACACCTCCACTGCCATCGGGTCGTCCCACAAATTGCGGTCCACGACGTCGCGCCGTACCCGGGCCAGAATCTCCTTGTCCGGGGCAAGGAACGCCCGCAGCAGGTCCGACCGCGAGACGATGCCGATCAGCTCGTCTCCGTCGGTCACGACCAGACGGGTGATCCCGCGAGCGGCCATCAAACGTGCCGCCTCATCGAGGGTGCAGCCACCTTCCACGGTGACCGCCGGACTGGTCATCAGCGCACCGGCGGTCTGTGCGTTCGCCTTCGACCGCGTCTTGCGGTGCGACCACGGCATACCGAGACGGGTCGACCGCTGGAACTCCTCCTTGCGGAGCAGGTCCGTCTCGGAGACGATCCCGGCCACTGCGCCGTACGCACTGCGGACCGGCACCGCGCTGATGTGCTGCTCGGCCAGAACAGCGGCGACGGCCTTGAACGGCGTGTCCTCGTTGACGGTGACGACGTCCCTTGTCATCACGTCCGAAACTGTCAGGAAATGACGCATCATGACTCCTTGTGCCGGCGGACGATCGCCACAGGCGAGTCCGCATGGTGTAACAGGCTCTGACTGACGGACCCCAGCAACAGTCCGGCGACACCGCCGCGACCGCGGGAACCGACGACGACGAGCGAAGCGGTCTCCGACAGGTCGACGAGCCGAGCACTCGCCCGTCCGTCGACGACGGAGGCGCCGACCCTCACCGTGGGGAACTTGTCCCGGTACGGCGCGATGCTCCCTGCGAGCCAGTTCTTCAGCAGTTCCTCCGTGTCGTCGATCGCCTCGGCATGCTCCGCCTGCGGCTGCCAGCAGTAGACGACCTCGAGTGGCTGACCCGTCTGAGCCGCCTCCTCGAACGCGAAGACGACCGCGTCCTCGGAGTCCGGCGAACCGTCGGATCCCACTACCACCGGGCCGGTACGGCGCTCGCCGCGCACCACGACGACCGGGCACGGCGCCTTGGCCGCCATCGCGGTCGCCACCGACCCCAGCACCGCAGCCGACATCTTGTTCCGCGACCGGGTCCCGACCACGACCATCGCGGCGTCGCCCGCCTCCATCAGGATCGCGGTCGACGGATCAGTGTTCGCCAGCCACCCGGACGCAGGCTTGGACCCGAGCCGGTCCCGGGCGAATCGCACGGCCTCGTCCAGTTCGTGCTGGAACTGGTCCAACGGCATCTGCGGGGGCACGTAGCCATCCATCCCGATGGCCGGCCAACGGTCGACCTCATTCAGGTACGCCCGGACAACCCGGACCGCCAACTCCCGCTGCTTCGCCGCATCGACGGCCCAGCGAAGGGCGATCTGGCTCTCGGATGTGCCGTCCACACCCACGAGGATGAACTTCATCGTTACTCCGTTCCGGTTCAGTTACTGGGGTGCTGGGCGAGGATTTCCTTGAGCCCGTCGACGAAGGCCGGCCACTCGTAGCCGTAGAAACCCCGCTGTCCGGATCCCCACTACCACTGTCATCCCGCCGTACCCGTCGGAGCAGTGCCGTCAGCCCCCGTTCGACCGGGACCTTGGTCCTCAGCACGACGGGTCTGCCCCAAGAGGCGTAGGGGTGGCACTCTGGAGGGGATGCAACCGCGGGGGCGGTGCTGTCAGGGGGAACATGAGTACAGAACGGCACTTCGCGCTGCCACAGGGGCCGAAGGCAATGATTGCGGTCAGCATCCGGGGAATTCTGCCGACCGATGCCGCAGCGGCGGTCCAACAGCACCTCGCACCGATTCTTGGCCCGGTGGCACCGCACAGCCGTGTTCGGCTCACCCGGCTGGCCGAGCCCGAGCTGACGAGGCCGCTGCTGGCGCAGGTCGACGTACAACTCGGCGGTGGCCGCCGGATCCGGGCGCAGGTAGCCGCCGGGACGGTGTCCGAGGTTGTCGGCCGGCTCGCGAAGCGCACTATCGAGCAGCTGTGTCTGTTCCCGAACGTGCTCTCCGAGCGTCTCCGCGCACGCGTCGGCGCCGCGATGCCGCCCTCACTGCCGGAACTATTGCCGCCGCCCGGGCGCCGCGTGGTCCGTCACAAACTCTGTCACCCGGAGACGATGACAGCGGCCGAAGCGATCGCCGAGCTCCAGGCGCTGGACTACCGGTTCCATCTATTCCGGGAGAAGTACAGTCGCCAGGACAGCATGGTGATCCGGGACGGCTCCGGTCGTTACCGGATCATCCAGTACGACCGAATCCGATCGGTCTCACCGTCGCCTCGCCACAGATCGTGCTCGCTACGGCGGAGCGTCGCAGCGTCGCGCTCGCGATTGCCCGGCTTGACCTGACTGTGATCCGTCAACAGATCCGCGACAGATATCCGTCAACTGATGTGCGGCAGGCTAGAAGCCTGGCGACCACCTCGGGCGCTGGCGAACGCACGCACATGGCTCCCCTCTGTGTCAAGGGGTACTCGTCCCGCGTTGGTCAGGTTGCGCCGGTCCTCGCCGGTGTCAAGCAGAGTGCGCTTGACGCCGGCTGTGGGTCGGCGCTGGTAGTGGACGCGGGGAACGAGGCGGAAGAACGGGCGGTGTGGGTCGGCGTATGGTCGGCGGTGGCGGGTCCGGGAAGTGACTTGTCCGAAGAGCCGGCATGGGGATGTGAGCTGGTCACGCTGGAGTCGGTAGACGTTCCCCGGTGTCCTCCCGGGCCCGTCTGTGTCTGTCTCAGGGCGTCGTTGAGCATCTGTTGATAGACGATGTCGGACAGGCGTCGCTTCACGCACCGCATTGCCTCCATGGGTGCCTTGCCGTCGGCCTTCTTGCGTTCGTAGTAGTCGCGGCCCTGGCTGGGGTTGCGGATCTGGACGCGGGCCATGATGTGTAGCACCCGGTTGATCTGCCGGTTGCCCGCGCGGGAGAGCCGGTGGCGGACCTGGTCGCCGGAGGAGGCGTCGATGGGCGCGGTGCCGTTCCAGGACGCGAAGTGGGCCTTGTCCGGGAACCGGGTGATGTCGCCGACCTCCACTAGGAGCCGGGCCGCGCCGGAGGGGCCGATGCCGGGCAGGCCGAGCAGCCCGGTGCCGGTGGCTGCGACGAGTTCGGTGAGCTCCTTGTTCGCGGCCTTCTTGCGCGCGTAGATCCGCTCGAGGTCGCTGATCAGTTCCGCGGCGACCCGTCGTCGGGCCTTGCCTGCAGCGTCACGGGGTCGCACCTTGGCCAGCAGCGCCCTGGCCTGGCGGGCCGACAGGTCCTTCTTCGCGCCGCCCGGGATCAGTTCCAACAGCAGCTGGTGCAGCTGCGACACCATCCGGGTGTGGTCCTCACCCAGCGACCGGCGCCGGTCGACCAGGATCCGCAGCACCGCGAGCTGCTCGTCGTTGACCACCGGACGCAGACCGGTCATCCGGGTACCGACCAGCGCGACCGAGTGCGCGTCGGTGACGTCGGTCTTGCGGCCCTGCCCAGTCGCGAACACCCGCGCGCGGGCCGACAGCTTGGGTGGGACGTCGACGACCTGTTCGCCGTCAGCGAGCAGCCGGTTGGCGATGTGCTTGCCGATGCCGGCGCAGCCTTCGATCGCCCAGACCCGGTCCGGCCACTGCCGGCCGTAGCGGAGCATCGCGGCGTAGCCGTCGCGGTCGGTGCCGAACCGGCCCGCGCCCTGGATGGTCTCCTCGGCGGACATGATCTCGATCGTTGCTGAACGCTTGTGCGGGTCCATGCCAATGACCACGCGATCTGCTGTGGAGCTCATGGAGTCCTCCGTTGCTCGATGCACTGCTGGTTATCGAGCCGGGAGGGCAACGCTGCTTCGAGCCACACAAACCCCTCTTGAGCCTCTCCTGGCCCTAGCGACGCCCGGACCGCGCAGGCCAAATGAGAGCCACACGACCAGCGTGGGCAGCCGAAATGAGAGCGACAAGCCGGGCGCCTGAACCGAGCCTCGCCAGGATCGATCCTAGGAGCAATACAACAAGCAGCCGATGAGCGGACGTCCGTCGCCCCGGAATAGGGATGCTGACAGGGCTGGGCCTCAGGCATCCGCGGATCGGTTCCGGATCGCGCGGAAGGGCACAAGGATGTAGACGGCGATCGCCAAGTAGCCGACCACGGCAACGACCGGCCAGAAGAGGCCCAGAACGATCAACGCGACGTAGCCGGCAACACCCGGTGTGAGCCGCTTTCTCAATGTCTCGACGTCCTCGTCGGCCAGGTCAGCACTGACCAGATGGTCGTGGACCGCGAATCTCCACAGGACGGACAGCAGCGCCGACACCAGCAGCAGATTAATGCCGTAGACCGTGGCGGCAACCCGCTCCGCGTCGGTCTTCTCGACATACTCGGCAAGCAGTCGGGTCGGGAACGGGAGAAAGGAAACCACCAGGAGTAGGAGCAGATTCAGCCGGATCAGGATCGAGGTCGCGTGGTCGAGGTGCTCGGTGATCACGGTATGCGCGAACCACACCGCGCCGATGGTCGCGAAACTCACCAGGTACGCCAGGTACGACGGCCACTGATCAACCAGCGCACCCCAGAGGTCATCCTCGGAGCCGGCGGGCACTGCGATCTCCAGCACGAGAAGCGTGATCGCGATCGCGAACACGCCGTCGCTGAACGCCTCCATCCGTGCGGTCCGATAGCCCGGAGCGCGAGCCTGCGAGTCAGCATCGTCAGCCATAGCCTGAGTGTGGCAGTGACGCCCGGACCGCGGAAGATACGTCCGTGCCCGCTCATGCCGCGGTCCGCACTGTCGAACGTCGCAGATCACCTGGCGGACGACTGTCGCGCATCAGTCGACGGAGGACACCGGCTTGACCTGACCGGCGGACCAGTTGAGATCTTTACCGACAAGGCCACCGGTCGCCTGCACGCCTTGTACGCACGGTACGACGGGCACTACGGTCTGCTCGGTCCGGAAGTAGCGATCAGGGTGCCTCGAAGAGCGCGTTCTCCGCAGTCAGCCCGGCGGTCACCTCGCCGAACGTCGTGATCCGGCGGGCGGCGTCGAGTTGCGGACGCACCGTCGCCGAGGCGTCCGCGAAGTACCACGGGTTCAGACGGTCGAAGGACGCATGCTCGGGCCGGTCCGGGTGTTCGTACGTCGAACCTGCCGGCCTTAGGCGAATGCCGCGACCGAGAGCAGCTCGGCCGTCGTCACCACGCCCTGGCCGCCGCGGCCGTGGATCCTCACCTCGAACATCACGTCACCTGGACGCGGGCGCCGGCAACGGACCGGCCGCGTGCCTGGATCGTCACCGTCGGCGTCGTACCCGGGCGGACTTCGACGACGTAGAGCTCGCCGGTGCAGCCGTCCTTGGCCCATTCGAGCGTCGTCGGGCGGCAGAAGTGCTTGTCGGACAGAACCGACCACTCCGCAAGCTTCTCCAGCTCCGCGTCGGTCAGCACGAGGGCGTCTCGCTCCTCGTCGGTCGTCGCGACCGTGCGGGTTCCGCGCGGATCGGCGTACACCGACTTCGTCAGCTTCGCCCCGCGGTGCTTCACGATCATCGGGCGGCCACCAGGATGCACGGAGTACTGGTCGGCGCCGCCGGTCGACGGCTCGCCGAGACCCCAACTGGCCCGCACCCGCACGAACGTGCTCTCGCCGCGGGCGGTGCCAGAGGCACCGACGTCGGAGCGGACCATCCGCTGCACGGTCACCGGCATCGCGACCCGCAGGTGATCGATGCCTTCGGCCTCGCGGTTGACAACAGCAACAAAGCCGTAGAGCGAGGCGAAGCACCGCCGGCAGGCGGCGATCACGTCGGCGGTCGTGGTCAGGTGAAGGAAGGCCTCGTCCTGTACGGCGTCAGGGGACGTCACCGGACTGCATCGAACGGCCACCTCGGCGCCTTCGCCGCCAAGTTCCTGGTACGCCGCCGACATGTCGTCGACCAATGCCGACGGCAACGAAGCGTCGCGGAAGGCGGACCGGATCTCGGCCGCGGCCACGACCACGTCGCGACCGGCCCGGAATCTGCGGATCGCCTGGGCAATCTCCGGTCCGAGCCGCGCGTCTCGCACGAACTCCCGGTACGCCTCGGCGGTCACCGCGAAGCCTTCCGGAACCTGAATGCCCTCCTGGGCCAACTCGGCCAACCGAGCCGCCTTGACGCCGACCTCGGCCGGATCCACGTCGCCCTTGAGTCCTACGATGTACTCGCTGTTCATGATTCCTCCGATCACAGCGAAGCGGCGACGAGCTCGGTCAGGTCGACCAGTCGGCTCGTGTAGCCCCACTCGTTGTCGTACCAACCGAAGACCTTGACCAGGTGGTCCTGGACCTGTGTGAGCTGGGCGTCGAAGATGCACGACGACGGGTCGCCGATGATGTCGTGGGACACGATCGGATCCGTCGTGTAGCGCAGGATGCCCTTGAGTGGTCCGGCCGCCGCATCCGCGAAGGCCTGGTTCACCTGCTCGACCGAGACGTCCCCGGAGACCTCGACCGTCAGGTCGGTCAGCGATCCGTCCTCGACCGGTACCCTGACGGCGACGCCGTCGATCTTGCCGGCCAGCTCCGGGATCACCAGGCCGACCGCCCGGGCGGCACCGGTGCTCGTCGGGATCAGGTTGGTGGCGCCGGAGCGTCCACGTCGCAGATCCTTGTGCGGCGAGTCCAGCAGCACCTGGTCGTTGGTATAGCTGTGGATCGTGGTCATCAGACCACGCTTGATACCGAACGCACGGTGCAGGACCGACACCATCGGCGCGACGCAGTTCGTCGTACACGAGGCGTTTGAGATCACGTGGTGCGTCGCCGGGTCGTAATCGTCCTCGTTGACACCCAGCACGACCGTCGCGTCGACGTCCTTGCCAGGCACCGACAGGATCACCTTGCGGGCGCCGGCGGTCAGATGCGCGCCGGCGGCTTCGCGGGTGCGGAACTTGCCGGTCGACTCGATCACGATGTCGGCGCCGACAGCATCCCAGTGGAGCTGAGCGGGATCACGCTCGGCGGTCGCCCGCAGGGTCTGGACGCCGACCGTGATCGTCTGGTCGGAGTAACCGACCTCTTCCTTCAGAGGGCCGTACGTCGAGTCGTACCGGAGCAGATGCGCCAACGTCGCCGGCGCCGCGATGTCGTTGATCGCGACCACCTCGATGCCGTCGGATCGCTGTTCGAGCACGCAGCGCAGGTAGTCCCGCCCGATGCGCCCGAAACCGTTGATGCCAACCCGTACGCTCATGTTCGATCCCTCGGTCGGTGGTATCCGTCGTTCTCATTCCACCGGTGGGCGGGGTGGCCCTGCAGGGCCGAAGGTCCCGGCTTCGACGGCCGGACGACCGCCATCAGCACGAGCGCCAGGCCCAGCACGAAGAACAGGGAACCGGCTCGCCGGACCGGGTCCGTCTTGACGACGGTGAGTCTCGTGGCCCGTGGCCACCGTCTCACGATCCGCTTCCGGCGAACCGGTCATCCTCCCTGCAATTCCAGACTCGCCGTTCTCGGCCGCCGCGGTCAGGGCACAAGTTCCTGACCTCCGGGACCACCTCAGTCGGCCATCAGCACATCGCCGACTGCGCGGCGAGGCGTCGGCGGGACGGGCGGCCCGTACCCGAACCGAATGACGACCTGCGGCCGCTGCCACGGGCCGAGGGGGTCGTTGATCTGCACGCGCAGCTCCTCATGCTCGATCGCGTGGTTCAACAGCGACGTAGCTACTCCGCGGGCGGTCGCCTCCAGCAGCACGTGTTCCAAGGCCTGCCCGGCACGCAGCCATTCGATCGGTCCGTCGTACCGGGTCGCGAGCACCGCCAGCTGCGGCTCGCGCTCGAAGGTGGCCGCCGGACGCGCAGCATCGACTGCCGTGGCCGCCAGATCGCGCACCACCGCCTTGCCGCCGGCCTCCCGTGAACGCAAGGCACTCGACGGTACGCCGTCACCTTCCCGGACACCACCGACCCACTGTCGACGCTCCGCGGTTCTGGCCGGACTGTCGTCGTCCGCTGCGACCGCCTCGTTCGTTGCCATTCGCAACCACCATCGCCGGTTAGGCGTGTCGAACCACTGCAGGACGGCGCCTTCCACCCGAGCACAGAGGTCCAGCTCCACCCGCAGCTGACCAGGCAGACGCTCCTCGGTGAACGGCTCCCGATTCGTCCGGCGCTCGGCCAGGTACGGCGCGAGTGCGGCCATCGGCTCATTCGGCCGCCCGTCCAGTTCGACCACCGCGATCAGGTCAGGCCGCCGCTGATCGACCAGGTGACGCACCTCCGAGCCCATCCCCCGCGCCGCGGCGGCCACCCGCAGGTTGAAGATCGCGGCCCCCAGCGAGATGAACAGCATCCGCCGTGACGGATCCTCGGCCGGCAGCTCACGCTCGCGATCGCGGTACACCTCGACCGTTCGGCCGATGAACCGGAATCGCCACGGCTGGGTGTTGTGCATCGACGGCGCCGCTACGGCGGCACGCAACAGCGCGTCCCGGTCAGCGTCCAGCAGCTCGTACATGATCCGACTCCTAGAACTGGAAGACGACCCGGGCCGGGATCTCCCCGGCCAGTACGTCAGCGATGGACTGGTTCACGTCGTCGAGCTTGCGATCGACGGCGATGACCCGGGTCCGCCCGGCAGCGTGCAGGCCGAACACATCGGCCAGATCGTTGCGCGTACCAACGATCGACCCGATCACGGTCTTGCCGTTCAGCACCGTGTCGAAGATCGGCAGGTTCAGCGAGCCGTTGTCGGCGGGCAGCGCCACGCAGACCAGCCGACCGCCACGCCGCAACGACCGGAAGGCCTGGTCGAACGACTGCGGGTTGGCCGCCAGCGCGACCGCTACGTCGGCACCGCCGAGCGCCTGGATCGCCTCGACCGGATCGGTCGTCGCCGCGTTGACCACGTGATCCGCACCGAGCTCCTTGGCCATCTCCAGTTTGCTCTCCTCGATGTCGACCCCGAACGTCAGCCCGCCAGCGATCCGCGCGTACTGCAGGGCCAGATGTCCCAGTCCGCCGACACCGAAGATCGCCACGGTCTCGGCCGGCGCGACCCCGGCGACCCGGATCGCCTTGTACGTCGTGACGCCCGCGCAGGTAAGCGGTGCGGCATCCCGCGACGAGACCTCGTCGGGCACCGGCGTCGCGAACGCGGCCGGCAGCACGGCGTACTCCGCGAAGCTCCCGTTGACCGAGTAGCCAGAGTTCTGCTGCTCGAGGCACAGGGTCTCCCAGCCGCCGATGCAGTACCGGCACTTGCCGCAGGCGTAGCCGAGCCACGCGATCGCGACGCGATCGCCGAGCGCTCGATCGGTGACGCCGGCGCCCAGCCTCTCCACCAGGCCGATGCCTTCGTGGCCCGGGACGAACGGCGGGGTCGGCTTGACTGGCCAATCCCCGTGCGCCGCGTGGATGTCGGTGTGACAGAGCCCGCTGGTCTCCATCCGGACCAGCACCTCCCCCGGACCAGGCTCAGGAATCGGCACCTCCTGGATCTCCAGCGGTTTACGGAAGGCGGTGACAACTGCTGCTTTCATGACGGCCCCTTCAAAACTCGATCAGTCCATGCCCTTCGAGAGAACCCCAGGCCGAGCAGACCTCGTAGGGCCGAAAGACCCGCATCAATCAGGAGTCCAACGTCCCGCGTGCTGGGACCGATCGGCCGGTGCGGCTGGTCGTCTGGAACGCCCATGCTGTGAGGAGACTCAGGAGGTGGCACCGTGGACGATGCACAGGTACGACGGGTGCCGTGGGTACGGCAACTGGTGATCGACACCGGCCGCGCGGCACGCCGCCGCCACGCCATCCACGGCTTGTTCGAAGTTGACGTCACGTCCGCCCGATCAGCGTTACGCCGTGATGACTCGACGCAGTTCTTCACCGCGTTCGTGATCCACTGCATCGCCGCCGCGGTCGCGGCCGATCCCAGTGTTCAGGCGTACCGTGATCTTCGCGGACGAGAGATCGTCTTCGACCAGGTCGATGTCGGTCTGCCGGTGGAGGTCGAGGTCGACGGCAGTCCGTTCGCCTTCACGCACGTACTGCGTGACGCGGGCAGGCGGACGGTCGAGGATCTGCACAACGAGATTCACGCAGTCAAAATAGATCCGCAGCTGAGTCCGTCGGTCCGCAAGGCCCCGTGGGTCCACGCTTATCTGCTGCTTCCCGGCCTCATCCGCGTCGCACTGCTCAGTGCGGTGCACCGGCTACCCCGCAGGCAGCGAGCGTTGGCCGGCACCGTCGGCGTGACATCAGTCGGCATGTTCGGCGCCGGCGCGGGCTGGGGCGTCGGCTTCCAGCTGCACACGCTGAGCGTCGTCATCGGGGGTCTCGCGCGGCGGCCCATCTTCTTCCAGGGCGTACTGGTCCAACGCGAGTTCCTCCAGTTGACCGTCAGCCTCGATCACGACATCGTCGACGGCGCCCCGGCCGCCCGCTTCGTGGGCCGGCTGCGCGACCTGCTCAAAGCCGGCGACGGGATCCGCTCCTCGGTCACCGCGAAGGAATGGGCATGAGTCGCAAACCTGTTGTCGTAGGCATCGATGGATCGCCGGCCGCGGACGTCGCGATCAAGTGGGCCGCGCTCGAGGCCGCCTCGCTGCGCACCGACCTTCGTCTTCTGTACGCCGCTTCCCCGGGCGGATCCGCGTCCCAGGCGGGCGACATCGTCTACCGTGCCGTGGCTTTGGCGCGTGGGCTGGATCCCCGGATCGCGATCGACTCCCATACCGAGAACGGTGTGCCGTCGACCATTCTGGTGGAGGCCTCCGGCAAGGCCGCGATCGTCGTGATCGGCAGCCGCGGCCTCGGCCTGATGGCCGGCGCGCTGGTCGGCTCAACAGGTCTCGACCTGGCCGCGAACGCGCACTGCCCGATCGTCGTCGTACGCCCTGACCTCGGCACCACAGCAGGCGTCCGCGTCGTCATCGGGTACGACGGTTCGCCGGCAAGCGACACCGCACTCGACTTCGGACTCGACTACGCCCGCCGGCACGACGTCGCCGTTCGCGTCGTCGCAGCCCAGCCCGAAGGCTCCGAGCTACACCGGATCACTGAGGCCGAGCTGCGCGACGCCGTCCAAAACCGCGGCGGACACGACGCCGAACTGATCCAGATCACCGGCCACCCCGCCGAACATATCCTCCGCCTGTCTTCAGACGCGGACCTCATCGTCCTAGGTGCCCGCGGCCGCGGCGGCTTCGCCGGCATGCTCATCGGCTCGGTGAGCCAAACCGTCCTCCACCACGCCGACTGCCCCGTCGCCGTCATACCGGCAGCCGCCATCGGCGGCTGACTTGACCACGGGAGACCCCAGATGACCACCAACCGTGCGCCAACCATTCCGTCAACCCAGATCTGGCGAGCCATCCACTGGGGCTTCGTCGCCCTCTTCGCCTCCGGCGCCTGCGTCCACGTGATCCTCGGCCTCGCCGCCCCGAGCTCCTACGACGGCTTCGCCGACGCGGCGTTCTTCGGCTGGGTCCGCGACGGCTGGCAGAACATCTTCATGGCCTACCCCACGCCGTGGGCCCTCCTCCTCGCAGCCGCCGAGCTCACGATCGCCGTCCTGCTCGTCAAAACTCCACGCCTCGGCTACGTAGCCGTCGTACTGTTCCACCTAGCCCTCATGCTCTTCGGCTGGGGCTTCTGGCTCTGGTGCATCCCCGCCCTCGCCTTCGCCCTACCCGCAACCCGCCACGCCTTCCGAGCTGGTCGGTAGCGTCTCAGGCGAACGCCACGGTTCGGTACTGCTGGGATCAGGACTGCTCTGCCGGCAAGGTCCGTGAGTTTTCGATCGGGACATTTCCGTTCACCCGCCTGAACAGCAGGACGCCGAGAACGAGCAGCCATGCTGCCCACAGGTAGCTTCCGAGGAGGCCGCCCAGGTCCCAGACGGGGAATCCTGATACGGCCGTCGCGAGGATATCGCCCTGGTTGACGAGGTACAGAGCGCTTGCGAGCAGACCGAGCCAGCCCGCCCAGGCGGGCATGACGTGGGAGCGCAGGATGATGACGCTGACAGTGACCGACCAACTGATGGCCAGGAGCTGACCGAGGTGCTCGCCCAGCAGCGCGCCACCGTACTGGTGCTGAGCTGTCCAGGCCGCAGCAACCGCTGAGCGGGTGCCTTCGTCACCACCCGTATACGAATCGGCCAGGGTCGGTACGACGAAGACCCAGCGCAGGAACCCGATCAGAGCCAACAGGACCGAGGCCGCTCCGAGATAGGTCGCGACTCGCAACGCGGCGTCCTCGCGGCGAGCCAGCGCCGTCGGCAGCAACAAGATCGGAACCGCGAGTACGGCGTACGTCCAGGCCACCGCGAACCAGGTCCACACCAGGCTCGCCCCGCCGGCCGCGAATTGAGGCAGCACTACATCCGCCGGCTCCCGCAGAATGTCAGGCCAGTCGAACGTCATGGACAACACAGTCGCCGCGATCATGAACGCCACCGTGGAAGCGATGAAGAGACTCCCGGCCACAAGGGCTGATCTAGGCCGCGACCCAGCGGACGAAGGTGCCCCCACGCTGGATCGCTCTGCTGTCTCACTGTTGTGCTGATGGCTGCTTGTTGTGCCCATGCTGACGGCCCCCAGCACGGCACGAAACTGTCGCAGCCCCGACGGGCCACTAGGCGCAGGATCTGTCCGCGCTGCCCCCAGCATGGGCCTCTCCGCCGACCCTGTCCACGACCGGCAGCGGTACCTGACGATGCAGTTCAACGTTGACACAGGTAGTACTCCCGAGGATGGTGGGCAGCACGGGGCGTATGCAGGTGGGGGTGCCGGGCGTGTCTGTCGTCGACAGATATGAACGCCGGGTCTTGTGCTGCCTGCAGGGGGAGTTCAGCCGGATGGCGAACGTGAGCACCTTGAGACGTACCGCGATCGTCGCGGACGAGTTCGACCTGGCCACCGAGGTCACCTCGATCTCTGCGCTCCTGCTGATTCCGAGGTGCGAGGACACGCACCGATAGCTCTGGGGTGAGAAGCAGGCGGCCCAGGGCGGGCGTCGTCTGTATTGAGCAGGCTTTGGAGATGGTTCTGATGACGACATCTGTGGCGTACCCGGTGCATGTGAACGCCGCGCCGGATCCGAAATCATCGAGGTGGCTCTGGCTGGTCAAATGGATCCTTGTGATCCCGCATTACTTCGTACTGCTGTTCCTGTGGATCGGCTTCATCGTCAGTTCGGTGATCGCGTTCTTCGCGATCCTCTTCACTGGGCATTACCCGCTCGCCATCTTCAAGTACAACGTTGGCGTCCTGCGGTGGTCCTGGCGTGTGACCTACTACGCATACGGCGCACTCGGCACCGACCAGTACCCGCCGTTCACCCTCGCTGAGGTCGAGGAATATCCAGCCCACCTGTCGGTTGACTACCCTGAGCACCTGTCCCGAGGCCTCGTGCTGGTGAAGTGGTGGCTGCTCGCGATCCCGCACTACATCATCGTCGGCATTTTCGTCGGCGGTGGAGCGTGGGCCGCGAACCGGTCCGACAACTGGCAGTGGAACATTGGCGGCAGTGGTGGCCTGGTCGGGATCCTGGTGCTCATTGCTGCGGTGATCCTCGCGTTCACCGGTGCCTACCCCCGGCCGCTTTACGACCTGATCATGGGAATGAATCGCTGGGCTCTGCGGGTCGCGGGCTACGCGGCCCTGATGACCGATGTGTATCCCCCGTTCCGCCTCGACCAAGGCGGCAGCGATCCCGTCCTCGCCGTGTCGCGTCCGTCGCCTGGTGCATCGGGGCCGGCCGACCTGATGACGCAAGCCCCGCGCACCGGCGCAACATCGCCAGAGAAGTAGGGGATTCAGATGGACATTGCCACACAACGCCAGAGCATCAGCGCGGCGTACGCACGGAAGATTGCCACCCTGACGGGTTGGCTGATGGTGGTCACCTTCGTCGCCTCGATCCCGGCGTACTTCATCCTGTACGCGCCGGTTCGGGATCACCCCGACTACATCACCGGAACCGGCGCCGACCCAACCAAAAGCGTGGCTTTGGGGGCTCTCCTCGAACTCATCGTCATCATCGCCAATATCGGCACAGCAGTAGTGCCATACGCGATCTTCAAGCGCTACAGCGAAAGCCTCGCGCTCGGCTACGTCGCAGCCCGCCTCGTCGAGGCAGTGTTCATTGCCATCGGCATCGTCAGCCTTCTCACGTTCCTGTTGATGCGGCAGGAAGGCACGGCCGGCACGGACGCCGCTCTCGGCCAGGCTTTCGTCGCGGTCTACGATCGAGCCTTTCTGATCGGTCCAGGCTTCTGCGCCGGCGTCGCGAACGGAATCATCCTCGGCTACCTCATGTATCGCTCCGGTTTGGTGCCACGAGGTATGGCGATGCTGGGGCTCGTCGGAGGCCCGCTGATCGCAGCCTCAGGAATTCTCGTCATGTTCGACGTCATCGAGCGTGGAGGAGCGGTCCAGGGCATCGCGACGATTCCAGAGTTCTTCTGGGAGTTGTCGTTCGGCATCTACCTCATCGTCAAGGGATTCAGGCCGTCTCCGATTCTGGCCGGAGTCGACGGCGAGCCCGTTGTCCCCGGCGCGAACTCGTAGTCGGCCTTCGCAGCAACCTCCAAAGGGTCCCGATGGATCCTGTTCAGATGAAGATGATCTGGGCGCCGTCGGTCTTTTCGATGAAGTCGGCGGCGCTGATGATTGCTTCGACGTCTTCGTAGAGGTCGGATTCGTCGAGGTGCATCATGTCGGCGGACATGCGGCAGGCCCACAGATGGCCGCCGGAGGCGACGATCTGTTCCAGGAACTCCGGTACGTCGGGAACGCCGATGTCCTGGATCTGCTTCTTCATCTGGTGGGTGGCCATCGCCGTCATGCCGGGCAGGCCGCCGAGGCCCTGCGGCATGTGTGTCGCGGTGTTGCCGAGCATGGTGAACTTCAGGTCGTTCATCCGCGACTTCGTGATCATGTCGAAGCCCCAGAAGGTGAAGAACAGGTGCGTCTCCACCCCTTCGCCGAGGGCGGCGTTGGCCAGGATCAGGCCCGGGTAGGCCATGTCCAGGTTGCCCTTCGAGCAGATGATCGCCAGCTTGCGGCCTTGGGTTGCCTGGTCACCGAAATCCGGGACGACCAACGGCATCGTCGTTGTCATGACGTCCTCCTACACACAACCACGGGGTTTCGGCAGGCCGGCGACGTATGCCATCTTCTTGGCCGGCTTGCCCGGGAACAACACGAACAACTGCTTCACCGGAATGCCGGCCAGCGTCGACACCCGCCGCAGCGTGGCGGTCTCACCGTGCGTCGGGTAGTCCTGGCGCAGGAACCGGATCGCCTTCCAGTGGTCGTCGGTGAGCTCGATGCCGATCCGCTCGGCAAGCTGTACGGCGAGATCGTCGGTCCACTCGTCGTACTCGGTCAGGAATCCCTCCGCGTCGACGTGGATGGTGTTCATGGTCGGACCTCCTCGTCCGGTCGGTGTTTGCCGCTCATCGACATCAGAGCGGGCACTGGCAGCCAACGGCCCGGGAGCAGCAGGTTCCAGTAGATCCAGCGGAACGCGACCTTGCCCCAGTGGTTCGTCTTGGTCTCACGGAGCAACGAGAGTGGTCCGAGCCGCCCCAGCGGGAAGCGTCCGGGCAGCGGCTCGGTGTCGTAGTTGAAGTCGATCAACAGGCCCTTGCCGTCGCCGGTCTCGACGAAGCAGTTCGCGTGTCCGTCGAAACGGTGCGTCATCGCGACACCTTCGACGTACTGGAGGAAGTTCTCGACGAAGATCTCGCTCGAGAAGTGCGCCACCGAGCCGGCCTTCGACGTCGGCAGATCGTTGGCATCCCCAATGGCGAAGATCTCCGGGTGCGCGTGCGACTGCAGGGTCTGCTTGTCCACCGGCACGTAGTTCAACTCATCGCCGAGACCGGAAGCCGCGACGAAGTCCGCACCCATGTTGAGCGGCACGGTGGCCAGGAGGTCGTAGCCGATCTCACGCTCGTCGTAGCTGACCAGCGTCTTGCGTTCGGCGTCGACGCGCTCGACCATGAAGTCGGTCTCGACGGCGATCTTCCGCTCGTCGAGCAACCGGCCGAGGTACTGCGACGCGATCGGTTTGGTGAACGCACCGTCCAGTGGTGTCACGTACACGATCTCCACCTGGTCCCGCCTACCGAGCCGGCGGAAGAACGCCTCCGCGAGGAACATGAACTCCAGCGGCGCCACCGGGCACTTGATGGGTTGCTCGACCACGTGTACGACGAGCCGACCGCCGGCGAACCCTTGCAGTGCATCGCGGAGGGCGAACGCACCGTCGTAGGTGTAGAAGTCGTGGATACTGCGACGCCACTCGGTGCCCAGCATTCCAGGAGTCTGGTCCGGCCGCGAGCTGGTGCCGGTGGCAACGACCAGGTAGTCGTAACAGACCACGTCTCCGTCAGCGAACCGCACGGTCTTCTGCTCGGCGTCGACAACTTCGACCTGTCCGATCAGAAGTAGTACACCGTTGCGCAACAACCGGCGACGCGGCTTCAGGAGATCCTCCCGGCCCCCGAAAGGCACGAACAGCAGGCCCGGCTGGTACATGTGGTCGGGATCGCGGTCGATCACCGTGATCCGCCACTCGTCCAGCGCCAGGCGGCGCCGCAGCTTGTTGGCCACCGTGGTGCCGGCCGTGCCGCCACCGAGGATCACCAACCTTCTCATCATCGATTCCTTTCACGTTGGGGCCCGGCCGGGTGCGGCCGGCCGGGCCCGGGTGGTTGTCAGTCGGTGTGCTCGATCGTGATCGTGCGCGCCTCGGACGTCTTCGCCGAGATCGGCACCGTCACCTCGAGGATTCCGGCTGCGTACTTCGCGACGACCGCCTGCTCGTCGGCTCCGTCCGGCAGCAGCACCCGGCGGGTGAGCGTGCCGTAGTGGAACTCCGAGCGGGCACTGTCGTGCTCCTCCTGCTGACGAGTGGCCGTCACGGTCAACATCCCGTTCGCGACCTCGACCTTGATGTCCTTCGCCGGATCCAGTCCGGGCAGTTCGGCCCGTACGACGTACTTGTCGTCGGACGTGAACTCCTCGATGCGGACACCGCGCATCGCGGCCGGCATGGTGAAGAGGCTCGGCAGGCCCTCGGTCCAGTCGAACAGATCCGCGAGCTGCCGCCGGCTGTCCCGGTGCTGCAGCGTCGTCATGTTTTCTCCTTCCTCTCGCCTTCCCCTACACCTCCACCACACCTCGTCCTCGATCCACACAGCAGGGCCCAACGCACCGCAGTACACGGACCTTCGGCCCTGCCCGCCGCCACGTGGCAGCGAAGCCTCTGAGCCCAGGGCGCAAGGGCCTACGCCAAACGGGCCTAACGCCCCGTGTGCCTGGTCCGCATCGGACCGAAGCTCGTGCTGAGGACGGCGTCGTCTCCGTACGGCAGCCGCCACGTATGCGCGCCGAAGGGAGTCGTCATGTCCAAGTCAACGACCGGAAGCCCCGCCCCCGAGGTCCGACGAGCATCCGCAACCTCCGGCGGCTGGTTCGTCTGGATGGTCGGCATGTGGGTCGCCTTCTTCGTCCTGCTGAACGCCGGCCGGCTCGACGACCTGGCCGGCTGGATCCGCGACCTGCCGATCCTGCTCGAGATCCTCGTCTGGGTCGCGTTCTTCCCCTGGGTCCTGGGCACGGCCGTCTGGACCAGCGGATGGTCCGAAGGACTCCGAATCACGCTGGTGGTGCTCTTCGCCGCCGTCTGGATCCTGATCTCGATCCCGCGCCCGAGGAAGTGAGGTGAGCTCGGCGAGGCTGCGAGGTCGAGACTTGATCGCGTTGATCCTGCTGGCTGCTGTGCTGATCCCGTACGTCGGTTACCGCTTCAACGGTCAGATGCCCATGATCGACAACGTACGGCCGATGGCCTCCACCGGCCTGCTCTTCGGCGGACTTGCCTTCTGGGTGATCCGAGGCGGGCAGCGACCGGTGGCGGTATCGCTGTCCGGACCGGTCCGCGCAGCGCACGCCACCTGCTCCACCTGCAACTGCTCTCGCCCACCCAGCTGGCTGTGGCTGCTGTCTGCGCAGTGATCTCCGGATTGACGGTTCTGATCCGCCGCATCCGGACGGGTCGCGTCAGTTGTGCAGGTGGGCGTGCTCGTGGGTGATGGCTTCGATGTCTGATGCGGCGGCGTCCAGCAGCTTGTGGGATAGGTCCGACAGAGCTCGGGCCACTGCCAGCTCGGCGCCGATCTCGACGATCTCGCGGTCGGCCGGGTTGCGGTGGGAGGCGCCGCGGCCGACCAGGTGGGTCTTGTCGTTGGTGTGCAGGCGGGCCTCCGCGTGCGTGGTCCGGTCGTCCTCGTGTTCGTCGACGAAGATGTCGACGCGCCAGCGCCTGCTGGTGATCCTCGTGGGCATGGTCTCGTCCTTCCACCCGGGCAGATGTTGCTTCTCGCCGTCATCGTCGGACTTCCGGCGATCGCGGACCAGGGCCGTCCGGTCCACCCAACCCGGGAACTTCTGCCCTGCCGGGCGTGCGTGACGCGGCGTGTGCTGGAGGTGTGAGAAGGGAGCCAGTCATGACCGGCTGGGCCAGCCACCGGTAGTACGGCTGGCGAGCGATCTTCAGTACCCGGCACGTCACCGCGACGGGGGTCCCGTCGGCGGCCAGCTCGCTCACGAGCGGGTAGAGCCTTTTCCCGGAAGGTGAGCCTGGGACAGGTACGCCGCCGCGCGGCGCAGTACCTCGTTCTCCTGTTCCAGCAGCTTGATCCGCCGCTGCGCCTCGCGCAGTTCGGCCGACTCACCACGAGACACACCGGGCTTGGCGCCGTCGTCGACCTCGGCCTGGCGCAGCCACTTGAACAACGTCATCGGATGAACGCCGAAGTCCTTGGCGATCTGCTCGACCGTCACTCCAGGTCCCCGATCGCGAGCCACGCGAACGACATCGTCACGGAACTCACGCGGATAAGGCTTGGGCACAGCAACATCCTTTCAGGCCAACCTCTCGGCAAGCCATCTCAGATGTCACCTACTCGTGCAGCAGACCCGAGAGTGTTGCGGCCGGCTGCTCCTAAGGCGCGCCGGCGCTGAATATAAGGCTTCGCCGGACGTCAAGCCAGGCGATTGCCTGGACAGTCGAAGCATGTCGAATGTGGTCGGACGTCGCAGCGTTGTCGCGAAGGCCGGGACGGTCGTATCGCCGTCGCGCAACCGGCCGCCGGCGCCGAGCCCAGTACGCAGCCACCTGGCCGCGGCCGTGGTGTGCACCCTGGTGTGTTTCGCGCCGCTCGGCGTAGCCGCAGTCGTCTGCGCGGGCAATGTGCGCACGCGGCTGGCGCTGGGCGACGTCGAGGGCGCCCGTCGTGCGTCGCGGATGGCGAAGTGCCTGTGCTGGGCTAGCGCGGCGGTCACGGTTGGCTTCCTCGTCGTGGTCGTGGTCGGCGCGGGCAGCTACTCCGACGTCCATTGAAAGGCCGCTCAGAGACGCCATCCCGCGTCGGGAAGCAAGACAGCCGGGTCCGTAACGGCGGACCCGGCCCTGATTGCGTGGTCAGGGCAGATAGCCACCGTCGTGCAAGCCTGCCCACTGCTCGAACACGTTCTGGTGGTAGTCGCCTCCGGTGCGAGCGGACTCGGCGCCGTACAGGACGAGGAAGGCAGGACCGAACATCGCCCACTGGTCCGCATGCCTCGCCTCGTGGCGGTGCCGGTCGGTGCCGCCCAGGTCGTCGTACAGCCACACGTTGCCGACCGTTGTGGCGGCGTTGGCGTAGCCGCCCTGCATGGATTCGCAGGTGACAATCAGGTCGTCGTGCGTCGCGCAGGTGCCGCCGTGCGCGCGACCCCAGACGACTGCCACGGCGCTGTACGGCAGGTTGGCGACCGCCCGGGCGACAGCGGCGGGCTGGGTGGCGACAACCAGACCGGCGGCAGCCAGCGCAGCGACGAACCGGTTGCGTCGGACCGCGGAGGTGGCGGATCTGCCAGGCTTCGTCTGCGTCGGGTAGGTGTCCATACCCGCAGCGTCTGCCGCTTAGACGCTCATGTCGTCCGGCATTGCCTCAATCTGCGGCTCGCGGCAGCCTTACGGCGACGACTCAGTCGTCCCAGACCTGTGGTTCGTCGCGCAACGTACCAGCTCGGCGGCTAGGCGCGGTCGGTGTCGTCGGCGAGGCCGGCTCGTTCGGCCACGGTGGCTGCTTGGACTCGATTTGTCACGCCGAGCTTGCGGAGGATGTGCGTGACGTGAACGCTGGCCGTCTTCGGGCTGATGAACAGTTCGGCGCCGATCTCGGCGTTGGTACGGCCGCTCGAGAGCAGCCGGAGGACCAGCAGTTCACGGTCGGTGAGCCCGTACAGCGTTGCCCAGTCCGGCGTCGTGGGCGCTGCCATCGTTGCGCTCGGCGGTGGTTCGAAGCTGATGCGGGCGCGCCGTGCGAGCGCACGGATCTCGGTGATCAACGGCGCGTGTCCGGCGGCACCGGCCGCGGCTGATCGCAATGCGGCAGCGGCGACATCGAGCTGATGTCCGGCAAGCAGTTGCGCCTCGGCCTGCCGCCACCGCGAATAGGCAGCCTGATGCGGTCGGGACATTGCTTCCCATTGTTGGGCAGCCAGGTCCCACAGGCCTGGTTGGCTCATGCTTGTCAACCGCTTACACTCGGCGTTCCACAGTGCGCGCTCAGCGGATCCGGCGCGGAAGAAGGCACTGTCGCCAAGAGGATCAGCGGTCTGCCGGTCGCGCCAACTTTCGATGCGCCGTGCGACGGCGAGGGCAAGCTGCACACCACCATCGTCCCGCCCTGCCCGCGCAGCTTCGGCTAAGTCAGCGCACGCCCGCAAGCCGAGCACGAGCAGCGATCCGCAGAGCTGTACCTCATCTGTGCCGTCATGATATTCGAGTGCTGTTTCGACCTCACGAACGGCCTCGGCGGGCCGTTTCCGCCACAACTCGAGCTCGGCGGCGTACTGCGCAATGTCCCGGTTGAACTCGACGCTGCCCCCGATTGGCAAGGCCCGAATCTGCTGGATCCGCCGCTCGGCCGCTTGTACGCCGCCGCGGAGCATATCCAGGTGCGCGCGCTCCAGGTCCAGGATCCACCGATCTTGCGTCGGAGAGCCCGATGTCCGTGGTTCCAGCAGCGCGGCGGCGTCGACGATCCGGCCTACACCTATCAAGGCCTCCGCGGCATTCCCGGCCAACAGGCAGGCGCCGAAGCTGTCCGCCCGGCCGCCGCGTCGGATGGCGTCGAGGTGGCGTAGCGCCACTCGACTTGCCTCCTCAAGCTTCTGTGTCTTGAGCAGGACGTCACACTCGATGTTGGCGAGCCACTCCACCGACTCGGCGTCGGTATCGGCATCGATCAACAGCCATGCCCGCTCGAGAAGTTCAAACCCTTGCTCAAGCTCGGCGTGAACGAAGTGGTCGTGCGCCAGCACACTGAGAAGGCGGGACACGAGCGGCGAACCCGCTGCCTCCGCGACCTCCAAGGCTCGACGCAGGCTGCGGCGGCCACGGACCTGATGGCCTGCGCTCCTGAGGAGATTGGAGTGCAGGAACAGCGCCGCGGCGTGGTCGGTCGACGGTGGACTACCGTCGAAGAGGCGCAGCGCCTCCTCGACCAATTCGAGTCCGGTCTCCGCCGAATCGATGGACCGATAGTCCGCGGCGCGGTGGTGGATGACCGCGGCCACCGCACGATCGGAGTGGTCAGAGAAGAGCCGGTACGCCTCCTCGGCCACCTCGCCGGCGCGAACGCCGTCACCGTTGGCCTTCAACGCATCGACGACCTGGACGTACAGGCCGGGCATCTCGAGGCCGGGCGGACGTGCCTGCTCGGGTACCTGCCGGCACAGCTCGATCGCCCTGAGCTTATGTGTCGCGACCTCGTCGTAGGCGAACATGTGCTCGGCCGCGTCGGCGGCTCCGAGCCTGGCTCGAAGCTCCTCCGTCGGGCGACCCGCGGCGGCCCAGTGCCCTGCGACCTCCGCGGCCAGCCTGGTGTCCGCGAGTCCTTCCAAGGCCTCAGCGACCCGGCTGTGCAGCTCGGAGCGCTCGCCCGGGAGAAGCTCTGCCACCACGGCCTCAGCCAGCAGGGCGTGACGCGGACGATACCCGCCGTCCGACGTACGGTCGACCAGCAACCGGCCGGCGGCCAGCTCCTTCAGCGCCGCACGAACAGCGCCTCCATCTATGGCCGCGATCTCCACTACGAGTGCCTCCGTCACAGGCCGTCCAACAACGGCGAGTGCCTCCAACACCCGCCGAGCGTCGACGCCGACACGGCGCGTCCGAGCCACCAGCAACTCGGCCAGACCGGCGGGCACCCCGCTGGGTAGCCGCAGCTGATCGCCCTGAAATCCACCAACCGCCGCGGCCATGAGCTGCTCAACAAAGAAAGGATTTCCCTCTGCACGCGCCTGCAGCTCACGTACCAGCATCGTCGGCGCCGGAGCGCCTAGAATCGCCGCGGCCTGCTGCTCAACTTCCTCACCCGACAGACCGTCGAGCCTAATCTCCTCGACGTTTCGTTGGCGACGTATGTGGTTGGTCCACGCGGTCACGGGCGGGTCGAACGACGCCTCATCGCTCCGGAAGGTCACCACGTACGTCGGCCGGTGCGCGGCGTGTGCAAGGTAAGTAAGGCAGTCCAACGTCTCTGCGTCCGCCCAATGCACATCCTCGACGAGCAGAGTCACCGCCACGCGTCTGGCGATCTCCTCCAACAGCTCGCCCACGGCAGTGAACAGCCGCTCACGCCGCCACGCCGCCCCTGACCCGTTCACCTGTGCGGTCGCACCAAGCCGAGGCACCAGCCGCCCAACCTCTGCATGGACATAAGGAGGGACAACGGCCAGAACCCCATCGAGCAGCCGACTGTCTGGAGCCTGCACGAACTCCCGCAGGGCATCTGCGAGCGGGAGCAGCGGCAACGTCTCGGTCAACGGCAGGCAAGCGCCTGTCAGCAACACGGCGCGAGCCTCGCTCACGCGCATGAGCGCTTCACCGATCAGCCGCGTCTTACCAATGCCAGCCTCTCCGGTGACCAGGATCATTCTCCCGCCCTCGGACAAGGCCGTACTCAGGCGCGCTAATTCGACGGCCCGGCCGACAAACGAGGCAGGTTGCTCCACAACACAACGTCAACAGGAGCCGGGCGCCCCGTCAATCCGTGGCACCCGGCCAGCTCCCTGCACAGAGCAAACGCGGTTGCACCGGAGACACTCCAGCCCAGCTCGTCCGCGAACCGTTTCCCGCTCCGTCTGGAACACTTTGTGGAACGAACTGGTGAGTAACAGAGTTGCTGGAGTCGACAAAGGCCGAAGGCAGCGTGGCTCCTGGGGCTCAGATCGGCCCCTGTTGATGCGGTCCGGCGGCCTTCCAATCCGGGCGTCACTGCTCGACCACAGACCCCGCCCAGGCCCGCACTGTTGGGCCGTACAACAAGCGGTTAGCGATTAGCCATCACTGCGGTCGTCAGCGACCCTACCGTGGGTTCTGCTAGACCCGGAGTCAGCCTGCTCCCGGGCTGACCACCGGTTGTTCGAGGCGAGCCGCACTCCTCGACCAGGCGGCTCGCCTCGCTCTCACTATCTGACCTCCCATGGTCTTCTGCTCGAACAGGGAGGGGATTCCGGGTTCGCACGGCGGACGAGTCGGCAGGTGATCAACATCCTCGAGGAGCCGGACTTCGAGGGGAATCGAAATGAACCCGGGCTTCGAGCGGATCTTGCAAGTGAAGATCCATGTCAGGGATCTTGAGCGCTGCTGCGACTCAACCGTTAGGTAAGGAGAATGTTCGCAAGTACAGCCTCAACACTTCCAGAGCCACAAGCAGGTGACTCCTTTAGAGAGACAGTCAATTTCAACGCATTTACACCAGAAACGACAACGTCAACAGTACCGATCTGATTCAGCTTGACGCTCCTCTGGCCGCGGAACGCTCCATTAGCATCGATCCTGACCTGCAGCACCTGGTCGGAGCTCTCAGACGTGTTGCTCTGTGCGAAGTCAAACCTGAGTCTGGTGAAGTTATTCGCGAGTCGCAGCTCCAACGTCTGACCGTTGTCCTGGCCGCAGGACTGCAGCTGGCCCGCGATACCAGCGACTTGTTTCCGGTCGGCAATGTCGTAGCGGCCATCTCTCCAACCATCCGGATATTTGAAGAAGCTTTCCAGTTGCAACGGCTTCCCGGTAGCCTCCGGTGGCAGGACCCCGGGAGTGGTTTCGACTGGGTCGGGCGGCTCGACGCTGCTTGGTGCGCCGCTTGGAGTCTCGCTCGATATGTCCGTCGGCTCTGGCGGGCGGTCTGAGGTGGATTCCGTCACCGTGACTGTGATTTGCGGATCCGGTCCAGCCTCATTGGAACCGAACGGCGACCCGAATACGAGCGCGACAACGAGAGACACCGCCAAGACACTTGCGGCTGGGACTAAAACGGAAAACCTTGATGACCATTTTGATTCCCGAACGGGATCTCGCCATATGCGATCCCTATTGTCATTACCTTGGCCATGACGTACGGCTGCCTGCCCTGCCGTCCGCTCGCCGGCTCCGTCCACATATTGCCGACTTCGCGCGCGGGCCAGGGGTGCTGGCTGTGTGGAGTCGCGTGCAACGCTCGGCGCCGCCGCGAGTTGCCCGGACACCGGCGTCACGAAGGCAAACAGCACGCGGCCGACGAGTGTCTTGGGAAGAGCGCGGCGAGGGCGGAACCGCGGATCTGCGCGACCGATCGCTCGGCTAAGGCTGGCGAGATGGGACCTAAAGCTGACCCTCATGGCTCGACCGTCGGCGATTGTGCTGTCGCAAGGACAGGCGAGTCGTCCTCGAGCTCGCCATGCGCGCCTGGGACTGCCTTGCCGAGCTGCACCAATATCAGCGGAGCAGCCGCCCCCATACCTACGGCCGCCAATGGACCTACTAATTGGCCCGACTGGAAGGCAGCAAGCGCTACCCCGCCGCCCAAAGCGATCCGGAATATCACCGAGATCGACAGATATGCGAGGTCAGCGACTCCCAAAACCAACTGCCTTCGTCTGCGTGTTGATCGGGCGAACGTGTGGAAGTCAAGCGCCTCGACAGCGAAGCTTCCGAACACCCCCCACAACAACGCGTGCCACCAAAGCATCTTTCCCCCCGGCTGACGCCTGAATCGTCTCGATCTCATGGCCGCTAGCCATCCTGCCGGTGGCCGGTGGCGAGCGGTAGTACTGGACGTAGGTCGATCCCGGCTTAGGTCCTTGCATCACCTATCGTTCGCGAGACCAAAGTGTTTCATCTGTCGCCCAGCACCGCTGAACCGTGCTCCGATAGTGATCAGGTCGGCGGAGTCAGTCTGGTTGCCGCGGCGCGGTTGACGAGTCAGCCGATGTCCGCGAACTCCGCGGACGGTATGAACATGCATAAGGGCGAGTCGACAATTGTGGTGACTCCGCCAACTTCTTCACGTCGGCCGCCCGCACAGCGTAGAGGCGCGAGGCCCTACAGGTCGGCAGGTTTGGGCTTGCGACACCCTCTGACGCCTGTCCCTGGCAGGCGCGCCAGGTATCGGGTATGCCGCGACGGGACTCAGACTGTGTCGTCCTAGTCCAGCCGGTCACGTCGGGCGGCGGCAGAGGTCCGCATCGCTTCGAGCTTCGTCTCTGTCATGCCGGGCTTCCAAACTGGCAGATCGAGCACGGGTAGCCAAAGTCCGTCCTCGCGGGCGCCGGCTCCTTCGGCAAAGGTTTTGAAGCGACGCGGTACCCGAGATCGGGATCTTGCAACGTCCACGATGTGGCCGCTGACCGTCGGGATATCCGCTGGGTACAGAGCCGTCGCCTTGGACTCGATCCGGCGCGCTCCGAATGGTGGCGCCCACTCGCCCACTCGGAAGTGGTAGCTAATGTGATCGCGCGCGTCCACATCGACATCTATGCCGACAGCATCAATGGAGACAGGTACCAGGCCCTCATTGACAACCTCGATGCCGAGGTAGTGGCCCAAATCCCCGGTGACCGTCACCTCGGAGAGACTCAAAAGCGGCGTTCTCACGAAGCCTTCAGCAGTAAGGATTAGACCCACCGGCTGAACGGTCAGCCTCACTTCGTACAGTGCTGCTAGTGCCGACTGCACCTGGCCGGCGATCTGAGCAATCTGCTCATCGGAGAACCGTCTGGCGGTCCTGGCCTCAGCAACCTGGCGGCGCTTCCATTCGAGAAGTTCCTCGATCGGATAGACCGATTCGTGATGATCAACGGGCCGATGGTGTAAACCGCACAAAAGGAGCAAGTTCTCCTCTGTATCGATCAGAGGCTCAGGGTAGTCCGGATCGTAACGCGGGCCGTCCTCAGACTCTGAGCGGATATGGGCGATATCTGCGGACACGGTCAGCCGCCCACGATGCTCAAAGATCAGAGGTGTCATGCAGGCGGGGTCAGGGAAGGCACAGTGCGTCGCCCGCCCAAACAGCAGCTTCAGCGTCCTCTTCGAGTAGTCGTGGCCCACGATGCCGCACTCTAGCCACCTCCACAGTTCAACGCGATCCGCCGTGTTCTCATCCGATATGCCGATGCCCCCGATACTGACTTTTCAGAGGTAACCTGTCGGCGCGCGGCTCTCCACGACCTGAGGTTCCCTTGGACAAAGCAGTACGACTGGCGCAAAGACTCGGACTAGCCGTGAGGATCGGGCGCGCGCCCCGTGGGGGAATGCGTAATGAACGATGGCCAAGCAGCCGGCCAGCCGCAACAGCGCGATCTAGACTATGTGCGTCTGGCGCGGACCGCGCTGCCGCTTTTAAGGTTCATGGTGTCGGGCTACAAGCAAATCGACCTGGCGGCCTTTGAGGAAGACCCTCGCAGACTGGCTGGGCCAGTATCGATACAGCGTCAGATCGAGAGCATCGAGTCTGCAGTGAAGCTGAGCGAGGCCGAACTCGGACACATGGCGGCGGCGTTCATCCGGGCATCCTGTGAGGAGTTGATCTGGCTGAGGTACCTCTACACCCTGCGGCGCGACGACGCGCGGACACTGCTGCTGAAGCTGAGCCTGAATGACTCGGGCCGTTCTGTCCAGGCGCTTCGTGACTACGCGGGCACCGACGCCATGGTTGGCATGGGGTGGCCCAGCGCACTCCTCGGCGACCTCGACGCCTTGGTCGAAGGCAATAGGAATGACCTCAAGGCGATCGCCAAGGAACTCGGGTGGCCGGGACCCAAGCCGAACCTGCAATGGCTGGCCGACTCCGTGGGCAAGGGAAACTTCTACGCATACCTCTACGCAGCGACCAGCCGCGCGAACCACTTCTCGGCGGCTGAGGTCTTTCGCCGCTTGTGGTTTGAGTCCCGGACAGGTCCTATATCGGTCGGGCATCCAGCTCATCGGTCGTACCTAACGAACTTCGCGTGTGACACGCTGCTGCGCATCTGCATGATGACGCTCGCTGACTTGACTCCCCAGATGGAGTTCGAGCCCGAGGCAGAGGGCGATCTCCAGGCCGCAGAGGAGATGGCGATGAAATTCGCGGCGGTCAGCACGGAGTTGCAAGCTCTCGGTAAGGTACCGATCATTAGGCCAGAGGAGTTCAATCTGCTTCAGGGCCCGATTCCCGACTAGCTGCACGGCGACAGCTGATATCCAACTGAGCCAGCATACGGGGGCGCCGGATCTTCCCGATCTGAGAGCGGAGATGAAAGCGGATATCGACAAGGCGCTAGACGACCCTGAGCGCCTCACCCGGGAGTTCGTCGACCTGGTGGACTGATCGAGACCATCGAAGAGGCACCATCCGGCGTCCAGGTGATCCTTGCTGTCGGGCGAGGATGCGACGAGGAAGTCGCCTAATGCAGCAGGGAACTCGTCGTCAATGCGACTGATCCGCCGGCTGGCCGGGCCGACATGGGGTCTTGAGCGCTGGCCGCTGCAGACGCCGGCGTGCGGAATCGATCGGCATCGCCTCACGAGTGTGCCATTACGAGGAGGAATGCGCGCTAATCATCGTCGAGCAGCCGCTGAACTAATTGCGCGGCTTCTGATGCGCCAGCCCGGTTGAAGGCCTCGACAGCTTGGGTCCACGCCTGTCGGGCGTCTTGTGCGCGATCCGAGGCCTCGTAGCCACTGCCGAGGTTAGCTAGTGCCGAACCTTCGCCGTGCGCGTCGCGGGTGTTTCGGTACATTCGAACGGCTTCCTCGAGGGCAGTGATCGCCTGGTCGACGCGATCGTCTTGCAGCAGGGCGCCGCCGAGGTTGTTAAGAGCGGTCGCTTCGTCGTGGCGGTCGTCGGTCTGTCTGAAGAAGTCCAGAGCCTGCTGGTGAACAGTGACCGCATCGGCATATCGCTCCGCCCTTTGCAGGGCGAGCCCGAGGTTGTCTCGCGCGGTAGCCTCGCCGTACCCGTCCTCAACCTCGCGATAGATCTGTGCTGCCTGTTCATGGGCGCTGATCGCGTCCGCCACGACGGTTGTTTGTGGCACGTCTCCTGCCGGCAGCTCCTGCAGGACCAGGCCAAGGTTGTTCAGCGCCTTGGCTTCGCCACGACGGTCGCCGAGCTCGCGGGAGATAACGACGGATTGTTCCAAGACCTCGATCGCGCGCCCATTCTGGCCCGCTTCGCGTAGCGCGGCTGCGAGGTTGCTCAGTGCCATGGCCGTGCTCCGGCGGTCGGGCGAATCGCGCAGTCGGGCAACTGCCTGGTCATGGGCAGCGACGGCCTCATGAAAGCGCCTCAGACTGCGAAGAGCCAGGCCGAGGTTGTTTAGCGCGATGCCTTCAACATGTTCTTCGCCCGCCTCACGGGCGATCTCGATCGCTTGGCGTCCAACTTTGACCGAATGTTCGAACTGACGGGTCGCGCGCAGGGCGGCGGCAAGGTTACCAAGTGCCATAGCTTCGGGGATCTGGTCACCGGGCGTGCCTAGTCGGGCAGCTTGCACCCCCGTGGTCGCCACCCGTATCGCATCGCCGAAATGGCGACTCCGCAATAGGACGTCGGACAGAGACACGGCTAGCTTCCATGCGCGCTCAGGCTGGTTCGTGTCCGCAGCAAGGTCGACTGCGGCTACCAAGTTTGGACGTTCCATGTCCAGCCACACCAAAGCGTCCGTGTGATCGAGGACTTGATCTGACTGGGGCTTACCAGGCGCGAAACCGAGACGACCCGCAGCGATCGTCATGGCTAGGTAGTAATCCAACAGTCGTTCGGTCGCGGCGGACTGCTCCTCAGGATCTTCCTCGACCGTCAGAAGACTCTTGGCGTACGCGCGAAGAAGGTCATGCATGGTCCAGCGGCCTGCGGCCGTTCCGGGCTCGATCAGACGTGCTCGCCGCAGAGTCCGGAGCTGTCGTCTCACGACCGACTGCGACTCATTGTGCAGGGCTGCAGCGGCAGGAAGGCCAATCTCAGGGCCGGGATTGATCGATAGCTCCAAGAACAGACTGGAGGCTCGCGTGTCGCGAGAGACGAGGCGCTGCCAAGAAAGCTCGAAGGCGGCCGCCACACCACGCTCTCCGTACGCTAGGCCGTCGAGTCGCGTGGACAAATCCGACAGATCTTCGACCAGCGCCGCGATCGTCAGGTCGGGATCGTCCGCCAGCAGAGACGCGGCGATCTGCAACGCCAACGGCAACTCGCCGCACAGTGCTGCGAGTTCACTGGCCTGTGTTGGCTCGTCCACGACTCGTCGGTCTGTTGGATTCCGCCGGAGCAGAACGTCCCCGATCACTGCAACGGCATGCCGCCTCTCCAGCGTTCCAAGGTCGAGGACGCGAACACGGGGAAGGTCGTCGAGGCTGTCGCGCGATGTCACCAGGACACGGTGGACCCCGCCCGAGGGCAAGAGGTCCACGATCTGCCTGACGCTGGAAACGTTGTCAAAGACAAGTAGAACCGCCAGCCCATCACTGGCCAGCCGAACCAGGACCTGACTGTAGGTCAGGGCTTGCTCGCCAACTGTCGGCGGGATCTGATCACCAGCGACTCCGAGAGCCCGCAGCAACAGTGGGTACAACTGCTCCGCAGTTATACCGCCGTCTGCATCGTAGCCGTGCAGATCCGAAAAGAATGCTCGGTCCGCGAACCAACCCCGTTCCACAGCCATCGAAGCTGCTCGATGCGCAAAAGAGGTCTTGCCGACCCCGGGCAAGCCCGCCACAAGCGGGAATACGGTATCGCCCACGCTGTCCGCCGGATCAAGCAAGTGCAGTACGAGGTCGAGTTCGGCGTCGCGTCCGGTAATGGAGTCCGTCGACGTTTGGCTCAAGGCAGGAACTGCCAACACGACGCCCGCCGCCCGCGCGCTCTTTGCGTCGGGCTTGGTCGGCGGCACCGCATCCTTACTCTGACCTGCGCAGCCCAGCGTTCCCGAGAGACCGGCGTCGGCCGAGGACTCTCGGTCAAGAGATGCGCGGAAGGCCAGCAGGCTGACAATACTGCCGCCAACAGCCAGCACGGCTAGGCCGATCCACACGGCAGCCTGATGCTTGTCGAGTAACGAGTCCAACCATCGCGGCTGGTTAGCGGTGGCCCAGTTTCCGACGACGGCAACGCAAATCCCCACCAGGAACAGCAGGGCCGTGAGACACGCTGCGACCCGCCACCCAGATCGCCTCAACTTCCCCATCCATGCATCGTGCCAGCATCGAATCGCCCTGACACGCGACCGAGCCCGCCATGAGTGCAGAACCGACCAAAGGTGCCTGTGGATAACCCCAGCGGCACCTCGCGCAGATCCCTGGTCCCGTGGTCGGTGTTGGGCTGGTTCAGGTTGGGCACAGCACCGGCCAAGTGCAACGGCGCTGGGGCAGCGAGCGCGTCCAGTGCCTTGACCTCCTCGACGGCGTCGGAGTCAGCAGATCGACTGAAGATCGCCCGCGTCGAGAAGGTTTGAATGCTCCACGAACTCGCACGCGTACCGCGCCAGCCGCTAGCTCTACCTCTACCTCTACCTCTACCCGATCGGATTCATGGTCCAGCTCGTGCCAGGTGCCCAGCACACTGCTGCCACCCACCAGCGCAGCATGGGCGCCTGAGCTGTAGGTGAAGTCTCAACAGCTCGCCACACGGTCCAAGCCGCGTACATGCGCTCGACCCGCCGAGACGAGGTCAGCACCACCGTCACACATCTTGCACTTAAGGAGCTTCTGTCGCCGAAACGATTAGATGCGATCTGGCGACGGTGTGAGATGTGGCGGGTCTCTGACGTTCCCGCTGGTCAGCGGGGAGTCGATTCTCGCCGTGCGGCTGTGAGGCTATCGGACTTCGTACCGATCGGGAACCGCGATCCTTTGCTGGGTTTGGTCTTCACAGCGGCTCGCATCTGATGCGATGATCCCGCATCCGATGCGGGCAGGTGGAGAGTGGTTTCGGTAGACGATCGCGGCGACATCCCGGGCGCAGCCGGCCTGGTTCTGGTCGATGGGGTATCGCTGTTTCGCCCCGAGGAGCAGGTGTTCGAGGCGATGCTGGAAGGGTTCGCGAACCAGCAGCTCGCCAGGAATCTGGCCTACTCGACGGTGCAGGCTCGTGAGCATCAGCTGCGCGCGTTCGCCGGTCACGCGGAGGCATTTCCGTGGCGCTGGTCGCCGCATCTGGCCGATGAGTGGTTCAGTGATCTGCGCGCAGTACGGCATGTCGCACGCTCGACCGTGCGCAGCTACCAGGTCGCGATCCGCAGCTTCTGCAGCTACCTGACCGACCCTGCCTATGGCTGGGCGGCCGAGTGCGAGCGCCGGTTCGGGACGCACCCGATCCAGGTGATCCACGAGGTCAACGCGGCCGCGCACGTGGCCGATTCCGAGGCCGAACCAGCACGACGTGCCTTTACTCGCGACGAGTTGCAGGCACTGTTCGATCACGCCGACGACGAGGTCGCCCGCAAACGCAACCTCGGCCGCAAGGGCTGGCTGCCCGCGTTTCGCGTCGCGACGATCTTCAAGATCGCCTACGGCTACGGCACCCGCCGCACCGAAACAGCGATGCTGGACGCCGCCGACTTCGGCCGCAACCCCGACGGCCCGGAGTTCGGCGAGTACGGCGTCTGCTACATCCGGCACGGCAAAGCACAACGCGGATCGCCACCCAAACGCCGCTCCGTGCTCACCGTCTGGTCCTGGACGAGCGAGGTTCTCGAGCAGTGGTTCACCGAGATCCGGCCATGCTTCGGTCTGGAGAACAACCCCGCGGCCTGGCCGTCCGAACGCGGCCTGCGGGTCGGGCCGCAGCAACTGAACAAGCGCCTGGCCGGCTACCGCGACACGCTCGGAATGGACCCCGCACTGGACTTCCACTCGCTACGCCGCTCCTACGTGACCCACCTGATCGAGGACGGCTGGGACCGCGCTTGGTGCAAGAACAGGTCGGCCACAACCACGCCTCGACCACCTCGATCTACACCTGCGTGTCGTCTGACTACCGCACCCGCACTCTGCGCCGCGCCCTCGACGCGATGGTGGCCGACGCCTTGAAACCAACCACAGGAGGCACGCGATGAAAGGCCACAAGCGGCTGGTCAGTTATCAGTGGCGGTTGCGGGAGGTGATGGCCGAACACCAGATGTTCGCCACCACCGAACTCGTCCCACTGCTGCACGAACGCGGCATCGACCTGTCCGCCTCCCAGGTCCACCGGCTCGTGACCGGCACTCCCGAACGGCTTTCGATGGCCGTTCTCGCGGCGTTGTGCGACATCTTCGCCACCGACCCCAACGAGCTCATCACCACCGACGCCGTCAACCTCGGCGTCCGCAAAACCGCCACCGGCGAACGCGCACCAGGCAAGACAGCTGCCGATCTGCGCCCGAGACGTGCCCGCATCACCGACCAGCCATGAGCATCGATCCGCCAGACCGGCGGGCCCAGACACCGGACCAGACAACGCGCGCACGTTGCCATCGGCCCCTTCGAGGCGCCGCCCCGCCTCAACCAGGCCAAGCTCCACCCACAGGTCGAACGGTCGTGGCCAGCAAGCACTGGCCAGAAGGCGCGATCTGCTCCGGCTGTTTCGTCAAGGCGTGCGAGACCTACGGAGTCTGCGCCGGTTGCGGCGTCGACCGGATGCTGCCCGGCATCAGCCCAACCGGCGACCGGTTGTGCACCGACTGCGCCGGCGGGCTCGGTGACTACATCTGCACCCGCTGCGGCCAGGAAGCATGGCGCCACTACGCCGGCATCTGCGGCCGCTGCGTCCTCACCGACCGGCTCACCGCCGCCCTCACCGACAACACCGGCACCGGCACCGGATCTATCCGGCCCGAACTCCAGCCGTTGTTCGACTCGATCCGCGCCATGACAAGGCCGCGCTCCGGCATCCTCTGGCTGTCCCGACCGCACGTCCCAGCCATCCTCCAGGCCCTCGCCACGGGCCGCGTTCCACTCACCCATGACGGGCTCAGCACCCTGACCCCATGGCGGTCGGTCGTCTATATCCGCGACCTACTCATCGCCTGCGAAACCCTGCCACCCATCGACCGCTACCTGTTCCTTTTCGAGCAATGGCTCCCCCGCTGGCTCGACACCATCGACGACCCCGAGCACCGCAAACTCCTCCACCGCTTCGCCACCTGGCACCTCCTCAGGAATCTCCGAACCGCCGCCCAAACCCAGCCGATCGGCCACTACCGCAACCAAGGCGCCCGCACCCAACTCCGCACCGCCGCCGCCTTCCTCACCGACCTCGCCACCCGCGGACACACCCTGCAACACTGCACTCAAACCGACCTCGACCGCTGGTTCGCCACCACCAACAGCACCGCCAAGCTCGGGCTGCGCGCATTCCTGCGCTGGGCCATCGACCACCACGCCCTGCCGCGACTGGCCCTGCCCCCGGTCGTCACCGGTCACAGTCCACCCATCAGCAACCACCAACGCATCGACCTCATCCGCCGGATCCACACCGACCCCACCATCGCCCCGATCGACCGCGTCATCGGGCTGCTCATCCTGCTCTACGCCCAACCACTCCCACGGATCGTCCGCCTCACCCTGGCCGACATCACCCACCACGGCAACCAGGTCCTGATCCGACTCGGCGACCCACCCGTCCCCGTCCCCGAACCCTTCGCCGGCCACATCACCACCTACATCGCCAGCCGACCCAACCTCGCCACCGCCACCAACCCCGACAGCCAACTACTCTTCCCCGGCCGCCGCGCCGGCCAACCCATCCACCCCACCAGCATCCGGCTCCGCCTGCACAACCTCGGCATCCCCAACCTCAACGCCAGAACCCGCGCAATACGAGAACTGTTGCTCCAGGCACCAGCACCCGTCGTCGCAACAATGCTCAACTACACGCCCCACGGCGCAGAACGGATCGCCGCTCAAGCGGGCAGCACCTGGAAGACCTACGCCGCCGGCGACCACACCCGCCGACCCACCCCACCACACCAGCCCTGACAACAGTCATCACCAACGCCATACGTTGATCACCGACGATTGGCGACAGTCGAATAGGACTCGCTACCGGTCTAGTGCTGCCGGGCGTTGCAATCGAGGCCGGTGTGCGGTCGCCGTTGAGGGTGTATGGAGCATTCGTTGGGCCAGCGCTCGTGCTGAGCATTCATCGGCTGACTGCTGGAGATGGCTACAAGTACCTGCTTCGGCACGTTGCGTCGGGAGATGTCGATCGGCGGATGGCTACGCCGCTTACGGCGTACTACACCGCCTCGGGATACCCGCCTGGACGGTGGATCGGCGGCGGACTTGCCGGACTGGCAGGAGGTCATCTTCGGCGCGGAGCGGAGGTCACCGAAGATCAGATGGGCGCCCTGTTCGGGCAGGCTAACGACCCGGTGACTGGCCGACCACTTGGCAGGCCCTACCCGGTTTACAAGAGTCCGTCTCAACGCATTCAGGGCAGGATCGCGGCCCTTGATCCTGCGCTCGACGAGGCAGATCGCCGCAACGCAATCCAGCAGATTCGGCGGGAGGAGATGCGTCAGAAGTCGAAGCAGGCGGTGGCTGGTTTCGACCTGACCTTCTCCCCCGCCAAGTCGGTATCGGCGCTCTGGGCAACGAGTGATGTCGGCGTACAAGAGCAAATCGTTGCCGCGCACCACGAGGCCGTTCAGGATGTACTCGAGCTGATCGAGCACCACGCCGCGTTCACCAGGACCGGACCTGGCGGGATCGCTCAGATCGAGACCCGCGGCCTCATCGGTGCGGCATTCGATCACTGGGACACCCGCAGCGGCGACCCGCAGTTGCACACCCACGTCGTCGTCGCCAACCGGGTACAAGGTCCGGACGGACAATGGCGGACGCTCGACGGACGCGTTCTGTATCGCGCCGCAGTGGCCATGTCGGAGATCCACAACGTCTTCCTGGCCGACAACCTGGCGAGGAGGCTCGGCGTGGATTGGGAGCTTCGCGAGCGCGGTTCTCAGCGCAATCCGGCCTTCGAGATCATCGCCATACCTGACGAACTCATCGCCGAGTTCTCGGCCAGAACCGAGCAGATCGAAGCCAACCTCACCACACTTCTCGAGGAACGCGGAGACCCGATCCATCCACCCAGCCGCCGCGAGATGTACGTACTTCGACAGCAGGCGACCCTCCTGAATCGTCCGCCCAAGCACCTCGCCAAGCCGCTGTCCGACCTCATGGCCCGATGGCGAACACGCGCCGTACTCGCGATTGGCCACGACGCCGTGACCGCCATTCAGCGCTCGCTCGAACAGGCCGGCGATCGTCCGCTGATAGCGGCCGACCTCAGCCTGGAGACGATCGAAGCCTACGGCGCCGCGACGGTCCTCACCCTGCAGACCAAGCGGTCCACCTGGACGCACTGGAACCTCCTAGCCGAGGCTGCGCGTCAGACCCGGCTGCTCCGTCTCACCACGGCCGACGAGCGGTTCGCAACACTCGAGAACATCGTCAAGAGCGCCGAGCAGCATTCGATCAGCCTGACCGCACCAGAACTCGTGCCTGTCCCGATCACGAGATCCAGTGGCGAGAGCGTCTTCACGATCCACAACGGCGAGATCTACACCTCGCCGGTCATCCTCGGCGCAGAGTCCCTCCTACTAGATCTCGCACATGACGCATCCGGGCCAACCATCAGCACCTCACGGACGGCCGACCTCAGCACCGACAAGATTCAAGCCCTACAGCGCATCGCGACCAGTGGCCAGAAGCTCGAGGCCCTGATCGGACCGGCCGGCACCGGCAAGACAAGCCTCCTCTCGGCACTCACCACCGACTGGACAGGCACCCACGGAGACGGCTCAGTCATCGCGCTCGCACCGTCATCCGCGGCCTCGACCGTCCTCGCCGACGCGATCGGGATCCCCACCGAGAACATAGCCAAGTGGATCTACGAATCCGCCGGCCTCGGCGCCGAACAACGTCGCGAGCAGATCCAGCAAACCGAGTACGCCGCACACCTCGCCAGCCGAACTCGGCGCCGACGCAGGCACCAGCGTCTCGTCGTTCAACTCGCGTCGCTTCGCGCCGAACAGGACCGCTGGAGCTTCCGTGAGAACCAGCTCGTGATCATCGACGAAGCCTCGATGGCCTCCACCACGGAACTCGCCACTCTCGCCCGCGCGACTAACACCGCCGGCGCGAAACTCCTCCTCGTCGGCGACGTCGCCCAACTCTCCGCAGCGGACGCCGGTGGTGCCTTCCGCCTCATTGCCAAGGACACCGCAGCCGCCGAACTCACCGACGTCTGGCGCTTCACCAACCCCTGGGAACGCGACGCCAGCCTCGCCCTCCGCACCGGCGACCTCACCGCGATCGACATGTACGACCACCACGATCGCCTCACCGCAGGATCATCCGACGACATGGAAGACGCCGCCTACAAGGCCTGGCTCGCCGACACCAACGGCAGCAAAACCAGCCTCCTCATCGCCGCCGACAACACCACCGTCGCCCGCCTCAACGCACGCGCCCGCCTCGACCGCATCACCACCGGCGAAGTCGAACCCGACGGAATCGAACTCCACAACGGCAACCACGTCGGCCTCGGGGACCACATCGTCACCCGCCTCAACAACCGCCGCCTCCCCTACGGCCACCGCCAGTTCGTGAAGAACGGCGACCGCTGGACCGTCATTCACCGCTGGCCCGACGGCTCCCTGACCGTCCAAAACGACGCAGGCGACAACGTCACTCTGCCGAGCGCCTACGTTCAGGAATCCGTCGAACTCGCCTACGCGACCACCGCCCATCGAGCCCAAGGCGCAACCGTCGACACCGCCCACCTACTCGTCACCGACGTGCTCACCCGATCCCTGATGTACGTCGGCATGACCCGCGGCCGCGACACCAACCACGCCTACGTCGCCACCCACCAGACGAGCTCCGACCTCCACGAACCCTTCCCCGAACAAACCATGCAAGACGTCCTCGAAACCGTGTTCAACGACCCCGGCGTCGAGCAATCCGCCCACGAGATTCTGCGGCAAGAACTCGACAACGCCACTCGCCTAGACCGCCTCATCCCAATCCACGAACACCTCTGCCAACTCGACGCCCGTGCCCGCTACAGGGCGGCCTCGGCGAGCAGCGGGCTGAGCCCCAGCGACCAAGCCACCCTGGAAGCGTCGCCGGCGTACGGCGCCCTGGTAGCCGAACTTCGGCGAGCTGAATCCATCGGACTGGACCCATCAGATGTCCTCCACCGGGCAGTCAATCAGTCCGCCCTAAACGATGCCATCGACCTTGCAGCGGTTCTCCACACGAGGATCGAGCGCTTGGTCACTCGGTCGCTCCATCGCACCGGCCGCCAGCCGATCCTGATTGCGGGCCTCGTTGCTCCGGCAGGCAACGTCAGCAATCCCACGCTGATCGCCCCACTGCGAGAGATCGAAGCACAGATCGCTCAGCGTGCCGATTGGCTGGCGCGCTGGGCCATCACGGAACGCCCCGCATGGTGTGGGTCAATCCTCGACGGGCTGGCCAGCACGTCGACACCGGCACGAATGACGAGCCTGATCCGCGACATCGCTGTCTACCGAGAGCGCTACAGCATCGAAAATCGACACATCCTCGGCAAGGTGCCGGCGAAGACATCGATCGCACAACATGGCCAGTACACACGTCTGCGCATCCAACTGAGGCAAGTCATCGGCTCCTCAGATGACAGCGTCGGCCAAGCCACGCCCGATGAACCACGACCTGTCATTCAGCCTGCACTGCAGCATCCTCGACCGCCGACCTAAGGCTCTCGACAGAACTCAATCAAACGCGACACGCTCGCCTTCGCCTGTGTCCTCGCGGCCGGGTGAGGTCTTGACCGCGTACACGCCTCCAGGAAGCGGATACCGGCCGAAGACCTCTCTCGCCAGTGCAACGAGACGATCCTGGTCTGGCCCGTACAGGTAGAAGGAGACCTCGTCCCATTCCTCCTCCTGGTCGTCGCAGAACTCGGATTCACCGTCCAGCCGTCCCGCGAACTCGTCCAGCAGCGGTTCGACATACGACGGATACGACGCATCCAGCGGGACATGCACCTGTACCTCTCGCCGCTCCACCTCGGCAGCCTCCGTCCTCAAGCCGGCACATCCTCAGGTGGCGTCGGCCAGCCCATCTTCTCCGCCGCAAGTCGCCACAATGTGCATTCCTGCTGCCGCAGATACGAGACCAGGTCACCTGCAGCGGTGGCCTCCTGCGATGGCAACGCCAATCTCACCCTGATCTCGCCGCCGGCATTCGAGACACGATGGGATGCCTTGGCTCGATCCTCCACCCAGATGACAGCAAAGATGTCATCTGGGTCCGGCAACGTCTTCCACCAGGCAAGCCAAAAGCGATCGCTGACGAACGCTGTTTGCACCTCCAGTACCGCGCGGTCCCATCCGCTGGGAGCGTGGCCATCCAGCCACCCGGTGCTCACCTGCAGCGGGGCGAACGTACCGTCCATGTCAGATACAACTCCTCGCTCCTGGCGGACACGATCCATACGAGTACTTGTGGACAGGGCAGAACAACTTCGGCGGCGGCACGACGACGACCTGGCGCGGCAGCACCACTCTGCATTCCGACGTCCTCCTCACCACGCCCCGGGATGTTTGGGGATCGTGGCAGATCACATTCAAGGGCGCTACATGGTTGACGCCGCTGATCGCCACGGTGAATGGCGCACGCTCTCGTTGCGACCAAGCCTTCGCGGATCGCCCTGCCGGCTGTGTCTTCTCGAACGTCCCGGGCATCAATGAGTACAGCCAAACCGCAGTGCCCGAATACACCAGCCACGTCGACAAGGCGATGACCAGTGGCCTGCCAGGCCGCGTCGACAGCGCGAGGCAGCTGCACCGGCCGGTCAGAATCGCTTGAAGGCCTGCCCGGACAGTATCCCGCGCCCGCAGGGAAAGTCCTGTGACGAGCTCCCCATGGCCGCGACCTATGAAGGCGCGGCTACTGCGGTCCCCACCGGCATCGCACGCAGCTTCCCTCCGGGTTGCCAGATGCCCGACCCGGCGCGAACAGGATCCACGGGCTGGAGCCGCTGCTTCATCATCGATACCGAGAACAGTGCGGCTGGTGGGATCTACGTCAACTTCCTAAAGGACCAACGGATGCTGGACAACGACCCCTTTCAGATAGCCTTCATTCCGTGACAAACAGCTCGTCGTCCCACCAGGTCATGGTGGTTTACCACCAGTTCTTCCTGGCTCCGTACGGGCACACGCCCATTCTTGACTCGGCCCAGCCGGGTCGGCTGCTCGTGGCCGACCCGGCGGGACCGGCCGCCATCGTCCGCTGTGGCTGCGCCATCGGTCCGGTCAACGTCACCATCGACGTCACGACCAGCAACCTGCCTGACCTCGCGGCCGCCGCGGCCGATTGGGAACTCGGGGAAGAGATGACCATGCAGGTCAGGAAGGACCTGTACCTGGTTCCACTCGTCCCGGAAGGCCCAATCATCAAGGTCTACAGCCCATCCGTGCCTGGGCCCCACCTCATCCGAGCCGTCGCGCGAGGTCGGGCGACGCACTACGACTCGGTCGTCGAAGAACCGACGGAGGATTACCTGATCACCATCTCTCCAACGACCGCACCACGCCCCCGGCAACAAGTCGGAGACGACACAGTCTGAGCGCTGCAACACGCCGCCTCGCCTGCCACACCGGCGTACCGCGCCTATCTCAGCACCGTCTTGAGCCGGCTCAAGTTCGCCAAAGATCCTGAGTACGTCCAGCGCTCAAAGGTTGCTTGCCTCTGGGCGATGGGCTGTTCGGCTGCAGCCCAGGGCTGCGCTCCATTCGCGCAGGCGTCGTACGGCAAGTGTCAGGTCTCGGTGGAAGGCGAGGGGGTCTGAGGGGGCGGCGTCGTCTTGGAAGCAGGCTTCCCAGAAGGTGCGGAGGGCGGAGAGTTCTTCGACTATGGCGCCGTGGTGGGGCCAGCAGGGCGGGATGACTTTGTGGTCGAGGTGGTAGCGGGTTGTTGCCCAAGACACCCATTCGGCGAGGTGTTCTAGTTCTTCGGTGGTGCTTGCGGGATCGAGGTCTCGCCAGCAGACGATGTAGGGATCGGTCGGTGGGGTGAAGGCGAGGGCTCGGGCGAGTTCGTCGTCGGGGTTCATCCGAGGGTCGCTTGTCCGATGCTGTGGCGGATTTGGTCGGCGTCGGGGCGGTCGGTCCATGGCGTCATGGTCAGGAGGATGGGTGGCGCGGTCCGGGCCAGCAGGATGCCCATGCCGAACGGAAGTGTGCGGATGACGTCGGGCGGGAGGATGGGGATTCGGCGGGTGCTGGTCGACGTGGTGCGGCCGCCGTCGGGGCCTCGGCTCCAGTTGCGGATTTCTTCGTCGCGTTCGCCGCAGACGGCGGCGAGGTCTTGGAGGTCGCGGGGTTGGGCGGAGCCGCCGAGGATGAGGCGGAGGGTGGCGGCGTCCCACATGGCGGCTGCGGCTTGTTCGCCCCAGCGTTCGCGGGCTTGGGCCAGTGATTGGATGACGACGTGGGTGGAGATGCCGGTTCCGCCGCCGTCTGCCATGAGGGATGGCAGGGAGGGTACGGCGCAGAGGTTGGCGATCTCGTCCAGGACGAGGGCGAGCGGTGGCTCGAGCCGGCCGCCGAGGTTGTGCGCTGCGAGTTGCCGCGCTGATTCGGTGATGTCTTCCAGTAGCGCTGCGATGAAGGACGAGGTTGCGGAGGCGCCGGCTCCGGTGCCGAGGAGGTAGATGGTGCCTCGCTCTTGGATGAAGGAGGCTGGTTGTAGGCCTTCGCCGGGTGGTGGGTCGAAGGAGCGTCGTACGGCGGGGTCTGCGAGCGCGGAGAGTGCGGAGCGGACGCCGGCCCAGATCGCGTCGCGGGTGCGGCCGTCCATGCGGACGATGCCGTCGAGGGTGTCGCCCCAGCCGTCGGCCGCGTCGTTGGAGCGGTTCAGGATGGTGACGGCCTCGGTGGCAGAGGCTGGTTCGAGGCTCCAGCGGTAGAGCTGTTCGATGCCGGTGTCGTCGAGGGCCGCGGCGTGGAGGAGTCCGCGGAGCGCCATTTCGGTTTGGCCGTGCCAGAAGGCGCCGTCGGTGACTCCGCCTTTGGTGAAGCCGGCGCCGGCGGCGAGGCCGCTGGCGCGAACCATCGCGGTGGTGGGGTTTTCGCAGCCGCGGACCGGTGACCAGCGGATGCCTTCGACGCGGCCGAGTCCTTGTGGGTCGAAGACTGCGACCGGGCCGATCTTGCGGCGGAGCTCGAGGGTGGCGGCGAGGTTGTCGGGTCTGGTCGATGTGGTCACGACGGCGCCCGGGGCGTCGATGATCGCGCCGATGATCTGGTGAAGTCCTTTGCCTGATCGGGGTGGTCCGACGTCGATGCGCGAGTCTTCGACGGATGCCCAGCATTCGCGTCCGCGGGAGCGGCCGAGCAGGGTTCCGACCTCGTGTGGTGTTCGGCCTGTGGCTTGGGGCCGGGCTGCGCGTCCTCGTCGTACGACCTGGCGGCGTCCGACTGCGTGCTCAACATCTGCCGCGGTCGCCAGACCCGCTCGCCCTGCCAGGGCGCGCCGGCGGCTGGCCTGGGTTGACCGACGGCCTTGCCATAGCCAAGCTCCGAGCAGCCCAACGACAGTCGGTACAGCGACGACGACTGCCAGCGCGATCCAGTACGGCGCCGGACCGAGCTCGGCGTTGGTCAGTCCGAAGGCGACGGCTGGGTTGCCTGGGTGCAGGACGACGCGCAGGGCGTCGATCCAGGGTGACTTCACCCAGTGGCCGTTCGTCACCAGGTACGCGAGGCCTCCCGCCAGGTAGAGCAAGCCGGTCGAGCAGAATAGAACTCCGGCGCCGATGGCAAGGATCTCGGTGGAGTCGCGTGGTGGTCGCTGGTTCATGGCCTCTACATCCGGGCGTCGGTGTCGAAGAGTTCGACCTCGCGGGCGTGCCGAACCAACTGCACGACGAAGGACCGGTTGGGCAGCCGCCACAGCGCCCGTCCCTTGGGGAGCTTTGCGATCGTCGCGATCTCGACATCTGTCAGACCGAGCAGGCTCGCGGTACGAGAGAGCTGATCGGGTTCCTGGCGGAGCATGATGCGGGTGGAGCAGTCGGCCAGCAGGCCTTCGGCGAGGGCGCGGGCTTCGGAGCCGAGGTCGCCGACCGCGGCCAGGTCGGACAGGCGGTGGACGATCAGGATGTTGGAGACGCCCCATGCGCGCGAGAGCTTCCACTGTTCCTGCATCCGGCGCAGGAGTGCGGCGTCGCGCATGACGCGCCAGCCCTCGTCGTACACGATGTAGCGGTTGCCGCCTGACGGGTCGGCGACCGCGGCCTCGAGCCACGACGAGGCACAAGCGAGAGTAAGTCGCAGAGCCTCGTCGTTCCCGCCGCTTCCTAGCCATGACGAGTCCAGCGTCACCATCGGCAGCGTCGGGTCGAACTCGGTGGTCGAAGGTCCGTCGAACATGCCTGAGAGGTCGCCGTGGACGAGCCTGCGGATGGCGTGGGCGACGCTGCGTCCGTCGTCGGTGAGATCTGTCGTCTTGAGGCCGGCGCGTCCCGCCCACGCTGAGTCGGGCGTGAAGAGTGCGACGACAACGTCGGGGATCGTCGGGGATTCGACTTGGCTCGTGACGGTCTCGAGTGCGAGGTCGAGTGCGGTGTGTTCGACAGCGGCGAGCGGTCTGCCGAGGGTTGACTCTGCCAGCGTGCCCAGCAGTGCGCGGCGGCGGGACCAAACGATCCTCGCCCACTCGTCGGCGTCGACCGCGGACGGTCTGCGGCCGGCGTCGAGAGGGTTGAGGCGCGTGGGCAGACCCGGACCGAGCTTGATTGTGGCTCCTCCCACGGCGGCCGCGACGGAGGTCCATTCGCCCTTGGGGTCGCAGGGCACGTAGGCCTTGTGGCCGAGGGCAATGGATCGGGTCAGCAGGGCTTTCGCCGTTGAGGACTTCCCGCTTCCGATCACGCCGGCCAACAAGATGTTGGGGTTGGTGATGGCTCTGCCCTGGTAGAGAACCCACGGGTCGTAGACGAAGGAGCCGCCGCTGAATACGTCGGATCCGATATAGGTGCCGTCGGCGCCCAGTCCGCCTTCTGCCAGGAACGGGTATGCGACGCGGAGCACTCGGGTGGTGGCTCGATGCGCGTCGACCCGCAGCCGGCGTACACGACCCGCACCGGGATCAGCCTCGAACGCTCGCGGTTGAGGTTTGCGGGGCACGTCTGCCGCGGATGTCCGGTTGGCTCGACGGGTCGCGCGGTCGGCGCCGTCTGCTTCGTAGTACGCCGACCGTTGGGACGCCATCACAGACCGATCCCGAACGGCAGAGCCGCGGCGAGGAAGCCGTCCATCTGTTGCCCTACGAGCCGTCGCAGATCCAGAAGCGCCTGGGTGGCGGCGATCTCAATCTCCATGCACGCGTCGTCCAAGGCCTCTTCGGTGTCGGCTGACACGACGACGAGTCCGAGCCAACGCACGTCTCCGTGCCCTGCTGCCAGGTCGCGTTCTCGCTGCGCGACGTCGGCGTCGAGCTGGCGGTCCTCTTCGGATTCAAGTTGTCCGATCCGATTGCGCGTCGAGCGATCGCTGATCCGTTCGACCTGGTGGCGGCGCGCGTCTCGCAAGGCCTTCGCCATGGGGATGGGCTGCAGTACCAACGTGAACGTGCGGCGGATGCCCGGCTTCAGCAGCAACGGACTGAGGAACGAGGGAGTCGCGCGGATCCGTGGCCACTCGGTGACGACATAGACGCGATGCAGCGACGAGTCCGTCCGCAGGTGGTCCCATTCGGCGTCGACCGCGAGCGGGCCCGCGTCGACTGGATCGAGCGTCTCTGGACGGTGGAGCGTTCGCTTCGCAGCTGGGTCGAATGCCACGCGCAGGCTGGCCGCGAGTTCGCCTGCACCGAGCCAGGTGCCAGCTACCCCGGCCGCCGCGAGGGATGTCTGGAATGCACGTGCTTCGGACTCCAGAACCGCTGTGGCACCGATCAGCCCGCCACCGTGCTTGCGCACCTCACGAGACACAGCGTCGAGGTTCACGGCGAAGCTGAATAGCGTCTCGTGCTTGGCCGCGGCCGGCGCTGCTTGCTCCAATAGCTCCGTGTAGATCGCTCCTGCGGGCGTACGCGGATCGACCCGTCGCTGCCTGGCCCACTCCCCCAGCTGGTCGCCGGGGTCTGGCAGCGTACGTTCGAGGATCTGCGCTCGGGCGATCCGATTGCCCTGACAAAGTCCGGCGATGAGACGTCCGTACGCCGCGACCCGTCGATCCTGCTCGTCAGCGTTCTGCAACAGATGAGCTGGGCCCTCGATCCTGGCCACCGCAATCAGCCGCCGGCGCCGCGCATCGTGGACGACGCCGATCCCGGAGGCAGCCGTCAGGATCCGCAACGGTCCGCCCTCGCCCGGCAGTTGCAGATGGCCGTGCCGCCTCGGCTCCATCACCCGAGCCCGAAAGGACTGCCGCCCGAGCAACGATCTCCACGCGTAAAGCGCCCGCAGAACCAACCACCGATACACCGGCAGCTCCTCGGCCCGCCCGAAGGCCACGGCGATGCACACCGGAGCGGCAGCAAGCCCACCAACCTTCGTGATAGCTGGAACCGGACTCGCGATGAACAACGCGGGCAGAAGGACAGCAACCAACAGCAAGGCGACCTGTGCCGGGCGCAGTCCGAGCAGTACGGCGTTGCGCTCCGGGCGCGGGAAGCGCGTCGACAACGCGTCCGGACCCGTCACCACTACTCACTCCCCTTGCTGTCGCTGTCACCACGGCTGTCGGACTGCTGCCCTGGTCCTGCCGACCCATCGACGGACACCTGACTTGTCGCGACCGCGACAGCTGATGCACCCTCGCCACCGGAGGCTGGCTGTGATCCGGAAGGTGCACCGACCGACCCGTCGAGTCGCGGTCCCTGAGCGGTAGCAGAATCGCTGGACGCCGAAGTGTCTGCGGAATTGTTGCCATCGCCAACAACCGGTCCGGCATCGTCCTTGCCGCTCGATCCCCCGAAATGATGCGCGCCCCACTGCTGCGCCTGTTCGACACGCTCCTTCACGGCGGACGCTCCCGCCGTACCCTGCTGCAAGGCGTGCACCGCGGTATGGCCCTGGTCACCGGCCCAGTGGATGAATGAATAGGTGGCCATCGGCGCGAACGCCGCCATCGCGAAGAGCAAGATTCCGGTCAGGAAGGTCCCGATGCTCGCGTCGGCATGCTGATCAGCGGCCCCGGTGGCCGACAGCCCCAGAGTGAACACAACGGCCATCGCGATCTTCGAGAACAGCAAAGCGCCGACGACCTCGATCCAGCGCCGCAGCCAATGTCGTGTCGCCGACCACGTCCAGCTCGCCAACGCGATTGGCGCAAACACCACGAACGCGACGAGGGCCACCTCGCGGATCAACATCACGAAGTACAAGGCCGCCGTCGCCAGAATTCCCAGCGCTATGGCGATGGCGAGGAAGCCGCCGAGCGTGCCGACGCTCATCAACGCGGTCACATTCAGCATCCGCTTGAACCCCGCCTGGGTAACCTCATTCCCGAGGATCGCCGCGGACATCTGGTCGACCATTTGTCCGCAAGCCGCGATGATCCCTACAGAGAACGGAACCCCAGCGGTGCCGAGAAGCGCGCCGAGGAGCGCATGGCCCAGCCGGGCGGGCTCGCGTCGGATTGCCGCGGATGCACACTGCAGCACGAAGGCAACGACGAGCAGCGGCAGCGAGATCGTCACCACCAGGTCGAGGTTGTCCTTCCACCACTGCTGGTCGAATGTGGGCGACGTGCTGTCGCTGAAGCTCTGGAATACGTACGTCGTCATCTCGTTCAGGCCCTTGGCCAGCCAGCTTACGAACGAGTCCCACAGCGAGTCGGTGATCGCGTCCTTGCCGGCTGACACAGCGCATTTGCCCGGATTGACCAAGCACTCCATCCAAGACATGAGTCGCCCGCCCGATCAGCCGATGATGATGCCGCTGAAGAACCGGACCAGGCTGTTCGCCGAGCCGATCAAGATGGCTGCGCCCAGCGATGCGAGGACCCCGATCCGGCCCTTGCTCGCGTAGCCGGGGTTGCCGTTGATGTTGCCTAAGGCCCACGCGGCAGCGGAGATGATCAAGGCGACGACGCAGGTCACGAGAGCGAAGGTCACCGTCGCACCCGCCAGGTGGCGCGCCTCGGGAAGGCCGGGCAAGCCGTTGGCGTTGGGGCTGACGCCAGGATCCTGCAGAGGCAACAAACGCCGGACCACTGCACTGCATCTGAACACGGGACTGTCCTTCAGGTAGTTGAGTAGATGGGCGGTGCCCAGCCGAGGTAGGTGGCGCCCCACTTGGATTCGATGAGTCCGAAGTCGACGAGGTACACACCGCCCTCGCCGGGGACTACGTCGTTGATGTCGTTCGAGACGATCCGTCCGTTGCCGACGTACACGGCGACGTGCCCGTACGGGCCGCCCGTCTCCCAGAACACGAGTGCTCCGATGGGTGGCTGGCGATCGTTGCGGTGGGCATTGTTCGTAGTGGCCATCTGGCGCCACTGCTCGGCGGCCGACAAGTACCCGGCACGCGGCCGGCCCCAGATGTTGGCGGCCAGCCGCGCACACAGCTGGTAGTAACCGTGGCCACCGACGAGTTGTAGGGCGCGGGCAACCGCCTGGTCCGCTCCTGCGAGGTGCCCGCCGGTTCCGACAGGCGGCTTGCAGTCGGCAGGCTGAGCGTCCGCCGGCGCCGTGAAGCAGGTGTCGCTTCCGCTGGCGGCGAGGGCCAGCGGCGCGATGAGGCCGACGCCGCTGGCCAGCAACGAGCCTGCCAACACGATCTTGATGATCACGGCGAGACCTGAGCTGTCGCCGACCAGAACCTGCAGGTCGGCGTGCAGATAACTGCGACCGCGGCTTTCCGGTCGAGGAACAAGGTCTGGGTGTCCAGCACTGCGGTCTGTTTGCCGTGGACGACGTACGCGTGCCATCCCTTCGGGGCCTGGCCACGGTTGACCATCGCTGCGAGGTCGGGCGTGATCTCGGCCGTGATCCCGCCGATCGAGGCGCGAGCTTTGCGCTGCTCGAGTTCGTTCCACTCCGCCCAGGTCGGTAGCAGGCTCTTTGCGACCTGCGGTGCGGCGCCGGTTGGTACAGCGAACACGCTGACGGCGTTCTGCCAGTCGACGTAGCTGTGCCGGGTTGTGTCGTAGGTCCAGATCGCCCGGGCATAGGCGATCGCGAACTCCTGCGGATCGGTCGTTGTCGGAGGCCGCCACGCGTCCAGCACCACGGGATCCTCCGACGGAACCACGGTGCCGCCTGCGCTGGTGTTCGGCGTACTCGACCGACGGTCGGGATCCTGCGAGCGCAGGACCAGCGTCAGGGTCAGCGCGACCACTCCCAGCCCGACCAGGAGCGGGATCACAATCTTCGAGCGGGACTTCACGGCACTTCCTCTCTTGGGGATCTGGGTACGGCGAAGCCACCCGTAGGCGGCGGCCGCGATCGGCCGCGGCACGATCCGCAGCGCTGCGAGGACGCGCAGGGAGATGCGGAGCTGCGCGCGGTAGTACCGGATGAGCCAGTGGCGGCGCGGTACTTCGTGGTGGTAATGCGTCATACCGGGCCTCAACGGTTGAGCCCGGGAGACTTTTCGTCAGGCGGCTGTGAGCCACGCGACTTCAGCCGCTCGGCGGTGGCCGAGGCGGCTTGGGCGGCCGAAAAACCGCTGGTCACGCCCGACTGCAGCCCGGATCCACCGCCGTACGGCAGGATCGGCAAACACCTGCCCGGGCGGCTCTCCCAGAGCCAGCCGCGCCAGCGCCGACGGCCGGCCTGCGCCGCCCCGCAGCAGCCATGCCAAGCCTTCCGCCTGACTAGCCGTCGCGCGGGCTCGTCGGAGTCGCAGGATGATCGCCGAGCGGTAGTACGGCGGGCCGTCGGCAGCAGCCCGAATCAGACGGCGACCTACAGTCGCAGGCAGGCCCTCGGTCTCGAGTTCGGAGGCGATCCGCTCGAGGTACGGACCGAGCGACCACCGGTGCGTCACAGCCGAGTCGGGCAGCTGATGCGTGAGCTGGTGTCGCTGGCCACGCAGGACATCCGAGCGAACCGCATCCATAAGTCGCCAGCGAACGAGGTTGGCCAGATAACCCCACGAAACCCCTGCCGACGGCCGGTTGATCGCCAGATCCAGGCAGCGCTCCCAAGCGATCACGCGCGCTAGTTGCTCGGCCTCGTCGCGCCCCAGTGCAGCCCGCAGCCTGCTCGACAATGGCACGACGATGTGGGACTCGATCTCCTCAGCCAGCCGACGCGATGCCTCCGGAGACCATCCCGAGCGAGCCGCCTCCACGATCAGTTCCTCCAGGTCAACGTCCATGCCCCAAATCTGCTGGCCACGGCCCCGAACCAGAACCTGGATTCCGGGATCAAGGACTCCTGGAATAGTCCGGCGGGTCGGCGCCGGCCTCGACGATGTCCGCACTGGTACGGCGTCGAGCACGAGATGTCTGGACGCGACCGGCCGCCGCGAGCACCTCGTTCGACACCACCTGCTCATCGAGATGTACAACCCGCGCAAGGCGGGCGATCTCACCCGCGATACGCGCAGATGGAAGCCGTGCCACCAGCGGAGCCACCGCCCGTACCGCGTTCACCTGGCCGCTGAGGTGGTCCAACACGTTGCTCCACTTCGTGAGCTCGACATCGATCGCGAAATCAGCCAGCGGGCGCGCGGAGTTCAGCACCACGCGCAACTGCCGTGGGTCCGCGGAATACAGCGCAGCCGGGTCCCACTCATCCGGCAGCCGCGCGAAGAGAACTTCGTCGAAGACCTCGGACAACACCTCGAGACTCCGCACCGCTCCCATCTGACCGCCAAGATCGCCATCGAACCCGACGATCGCTGTGCCAGCCGCCGAATGCCGTCGCACGATCGATGCCTGTTCGGGCGTGATCGCGGTACCGCACGACGACGCGCCAACCCACTCGTCGCCACACAAGTCGACCGCGAGGGCGTCCATCGGACCCTCGACGAACACTGGAATGGAGCCCGCGCTGAGCCGATCCTGCTGGCCCTCGAGGCCAACCAGCGCTGAGGCCTTGGAGTAGATCTCGGTCGTGGGTGTGTTCAGATACCTGAGTCGGTTGCCACGAGAACGACCGATGAATCCGACTGTTCGCAGATCGACGTCATGCGCGGCAAACATGATCCGGTCCCGAAACCGGTCAATCAGAAAGCCGGTCCTCGTGACAGACGCCAGCCCAGAGCCGACCAGCACGTCATCGGCGAATCCGCACCGGCGCAGGTGACCGACAAGCCGGGACCAGCCATCGGGCGCGTACCCCACCCAACCAGCTGAGCCGGGCGCCGCGGCAGCACCCAAACCGCGGCCCCGCAGATGCTGCGCCGCCCAACCCTTCGGCCGATCCTGCAGTTGTTGCCTGTAGTAGCCGGCCGCCTCGACATGAACCTCGAACAGCTCAACCTTCACAGCTCCGGCCCACGATCGGGCGGCTCCGGATCATGACTCATATCGGCGGCGGCACGACCACCAGATCGGTGAACCACAGTCACGAACTCCGTGGTCAACAGCTCAAGCAACTGCGCCCGTCCGTCCTCGACCGACACGAACTCCCTCAGACTGCACGGCAACTCGAAGGCGCGAACCCGGTCGAAGTGAAGAGCCAGATCGAGCATGTACCCGGTGCTCAACTTCTGCTCCTGGTCGTTGCCGCTGACAACCACGACCGCGGTGTCACTCATGCTGAACTTGCGCAGCATCCGCGCCTGCGCGGTCGACAACCCTTTGCCACACACGGGAACACCAGCCCACTGGCCGCCAAGCTCGCCCAGTGCGATCGCATCCACCGGATCATCAACAATCACAGGAGAAGCGCCGTCACGCAGCAGGTCCAACTGCTCCTCGATTCCCACCAGGACATTCGACGGTCGGTGGATCGCAGTATCCGGAGTCAGCGAACGGGCCTGCCCGTCCGGCCCGATCCCGATGAACCCCACCGGCAGCAACTTGTCGTTCCGCGCGATGAGCATCAGCTGATCCCGGTAGCGATCCGTCGCGTCTCCATCCGCGGTCCATGTCATCAACCCCGCTCGCACCATCGTCGCGTGGCTGAAGCCCTCCGAGCGCAGGTGATCGACAAGATTCGACCAGGTGTCCGGCGCGTAGCCGATCCTCCAGGTCGAGTCCGTCGACAGCACCCGCTCGGCGCCCATCGCCTTCAGGTAATCCACCGGCCAACCACCCGTTGCCCGAAGCAACTCCCGCCGATAGAACCGCGCGGCAGCAGCATTTGCCTCCAGCAACCGACGCCGCTCCTCCGTCGCGATCGCAAACCCAGGATCATTCACCGAGACCTCCAAAGCCGAAACAATTCCGGCCTCGAAGATCCCGTCCGAACACCCACAATCGAACCCGGATCACAACTTCCAGGAGTCCCTGCAAATCACGACAACTCACAACTGGCGTCATGATCTGCGTCGTCAGAATCTAGGTCGATCCCGTACGACTCCAGCGGCGATCGCCGCCGCCCTCCCACTCCCACAGACCTACGCATCCCAGCCTGATCGGCCGCCCCGTCCCACAGCCCTCCGGCTCGCGCCAACTCCGCGCCGGCTGAGTCGATCGCTTCGTCCACCAGTTGGATCAATCGCGCAACAGACCACCGCAACCGATTGCCCGCGGCCGCGCCGTCGCCAAACTCGTCATAGACATCGAATCGCTGCTCCATGTCCCGACGATCGGGTCAGCACAAGATCTCGGGAACCCGGATCGGGACTTCCAGGAGCGCAGTCGACATCCCTTCGAGCCCAGGCCTAAAACACAGAGGTCGATCAAAGGTCGACGCTAGAGGCCTCGTTAGAGATCGCCAGGTCGAGCTCGTCCAAGAGCACGTGGTTCCACTGAGGTGGTGGCAGAACCCGTGGCACGGTGGCGAAGTTCGCGCCGAACGGTCGGTGCTGTTCGGTGGTTCCGGCGAGGCGACGGCTGGTCTGCGCGGCATCGGCAAAGTGCCCTGCGGCTTCTGCCAGCGCGGAGGTTAGTTGCTCGAAGCACGAGGCTCGCGCGGTCCTCAACCAGGAAGGCTGCGGGTATCGCATCCGCCATACCGAAGGCCGACGGTCGAACTCAGGATCACGCCTCGCGAGCTCGAACTTGGGCACGAACAAGCAACCAGCATGGATGAGGAACCAAACAGACTCTTCGTGATGACTCGCGACCCGATGGCCCGCGTTAGCGATCTCATCAACCACCTCGCGGAGCATCTTGACCGAGTTCGCGTTGCCAGCGATCTCATCAGGTGGCCGGAGCCTGTCCCCTTCACACAGCCAACGTTTCAATGCATCAAGAAGATGAACGAACGCATCCTCGGCTGGCCCGTCGGAACGGCCATTCACGTCGGACAACCGCGTCTGCCAACCCCGCGAGACCTGCGCCTCTGTCGCAGCCGAACGGCGAAGGCTCTCTGCCAACGAGGCCAATTCCTGCGGCTGACAGTCGTCGACCATCTGAAGGACCCGGGTGAGATGGATCAGGTAGCCGGCAACAGTGCGCAGCTGCGCGGTGGTTGACCGCAGATCCCGAGTCAACAAGGACCGCGGCGACGTCGCCTCATGGGCCACCTGCCAGGCCGCCGCCAAGCGGGAAATCCGCGACAGCTCGTCGACCGGTTCTCTCGGCAAGCGCGTCGCCAATCCACCGAGACTACCGATCTCGGACACGCCCGGCTCGCCCAGGGCTTCAAGCTCTCCAAGCACACTGACGACATGCTCGTACAAGAGCCCACTGCCCGCCCTAGACCTCATCCGCCCGGCGGCCAGCGCAGTAATTACCGCCCGAGCTCCTATCCCGGCGATAACTGCGACCTCAGCGCGAGCAGCTTCGACCGCTTCGACGTCATCCATGGCGACCCAGGTGCTCCCGTTCTGCGTCGCCAAAAGATCCGCACCAGCACCCAGCGCTTCCGCGAGCAAGAACAGCGGCCCCTCCCCCCGCTCTCCCAGCCCGCACGCAAAGTCCTCGGTCGACAACTCGACCCCCAGCCACCGCAGATGATGCCGCGTCGCCGACAGCGTCGCCCGCCAACCAGCGACCAAATCCGAGGCATCAACGCAAGCCAAGTTGTACGCCGCTACCGCCCGCCGCCGAGCGAGCGCCAAGAGATCCTTATACGTCGCACGCACCGCACACCATCCGCACGTCAGCGATCGCATCCCGCAGCGCCGCCGCCAACGACAACCGCCAAACGACCCGCTCAACCGGCACCACCAGCTGCTCAACGGCCGTCGCCGCCTCCTCCAGGAGCACAACAGGATCGAGGTCCAGATCCCGGCCGTACAACGCCATCGGCTCCACGGATAACAACTCCACAACCCGGAACCGGCTGAACGCCGTCATCGCCCAGACATTAGGCTCCTCGGCTTCCCGGGCCACGATGACCGCCTCAGCCGTCCGCACCAGATCAGCGATCGGCATCCACCCATCCGAAACCTTCACAGCTACGTCCCTCCTTCACGACCCAATGACCTCCCATCGCGCAGCGCAAAGAGGTCACACGACTCAAGCTCAACGGTCTGAGCCTCCGGAAACCCACGACGCTGGGGTGTGGCCAGTCATTCTTCTCGCGAGGTTCCGCCGTCGCCGGGTACGCACAGGTTCTCGGGTTGGCACCGCGGATGGTCCGGCTCGCAGTACGTCGATACCGGCGCCTCGGCGGGGACTGCGGAGTGGGCCGCAGTCGACCGCCGAGGCGTCCCGGTGCGTTATCGCGCGTCGGCCGGGACGGGAGGCACCGGGTCGTTGGCTGGTGGCTCGGCTCGGCGTACCCGCTTCAGTTGAGACTTCTCTTTGACGCTCTCGACGATGGTGTAGATGGTCGGCACAAGTAGCAGTGTCAGCAGAGTGGAACTGATTAGCCCGCCGATGACCACGATCGCGAGTGGCCGGGAGATGAAGCCGCCTCCTCCGGTGAGACCGAGTGCCATGGGGATGAGGGCGCAGATGGTGGCGGACGCGGTCATCAGGATCGGGCGCAGCCGTCTCCTGCCACCTTCGAGTACGGCGTCGTGCACGCTCATGCCTTGTCGGCGGTACTGATTGATGAGATCCATCAGGACAATCGCGTTCGTAACGACGATGCCGATGAGCATCAGCATGCCGATCAGAGCGGGGACGCCCAGAGCAGTGTCGGTTGCGAGCAGCAACAGGAGTGCGCCGGTTGCCGCGAACGGAATGGAAACCAGCAGGATCAGGGGCTGGGCAAGGCTCCGGAACGTGGCAACCATGATCAAGAAGACGATCGCGATTGCGATCAGGAGAGCGATTCCCAGGTCACCGAACGAGCCCGACTGCTGGGCGCTGACCCCGCCGAGCGAGTAGGTCGCGCCGGCAGGAAGCTTCAGTGTTTCAAGGCGTGACTGCATGTCGCTGGTGACCGCGCCGACATTCTGGCTGGTGGCCGTGGCGTTCACGGTCACCGTGCGGGCGCCGTCGATCCGCTTGATTTGCACAGGACCGTCGACCCGGGTTACCTGGGCCACGGTGCCCAGCCGAACCGGGCCGGCAGGAGTCGGTAGCTGCAGTGCACGGATCTGGTCCAGGTCGGTCGGCGCTGGTGCCCCGTTGAGAACGATGACAGCGCGTTGCTGGCCGTCGACGGTGATCTGGCCTGCTCGGCTGCCTTGGAATGCCTGTGCGACGATTTGGCCGACCATGGCGTCGGTCAGCCCGTAGCGGCTCGCAGCTTCGCGGTTCAGGGTGGCCTGGATGCGTGGTGCGCTCTCGCTGAGGTCGCTGGTCACGTCTGCCGTGCCAGGGACGCTCGCGACCGCCCGGCGTACCTGATCGGCCGCGGCGGCGAGCGTTTGCTGGTCGCCGGCCTGCACGTTCACTTCCAGGCTGCTGGTATTGAACCCCCCGCCTCCGCCACCCGCCCCGACGGTGATCGTGCCGGCATCGGTGATTCCTTTGACACGTTCGCGGACCGCGGACTCCGCCGCGGTGGAGTCGGAGCCGTCTTTCAGCGTGATCGAGAACTCCGCGGTGGTCGCCTCGCCAGAAGCGCCACCGAAGCCGGCGAAGGCGCCACCGGATGATCCGATGGTGACTTGATACGACTCGACATCACTGACGGCGCCGAGCACTGTCTCGACCTTCTTGGCCGCTGCGTCGGTAGCCGACAAGCTGGTACCCGGGGGCAGCTCCTGGTGCACGCTCAGCGTGTTCTGCCCGGAGCTGTCGAGAAAGTTGGTTTCCAGCTTCGGCACCAATCCGAGTGTCCCGAGGAAGATGAGCACGGCCAGTGCAACGGTCAGTTTGCGTCGCCGGGTGACGAACCGCAGAGCTGGGAGATATACGCGTTGCAGGATGCTCCGCTGTTCTTTCTCGACGGCGACGCGATGCTGTTCGTCTGCATCGGCATCCACTGCGGTCGGTTTGAGGAACCAGTAGGCGAGAACGGGGATGACGGTCAGCGCCACGAGCCACGAGGCCAGCAAGGCCACGGCGACAGTGAGCGCGAACGAGGAAAACAGCTGCCCGACCAATCCCCCGACAAGGGCGATGGGCAGGAAGACGGCGACCGTTGTGAGAGTGGAGGCGGTGACTGCGCCTGCCACCTCCCGTACGCCATCGAGCACGGCGCGGTGTTTGTCCTCCCCGTAGCTGAGGTGTCGCTTGATGTTTTCCAGTACCACGATGGAGTCGTCGACGACCCGGCCGATGGCGATGGTCAGCGCACCGAGAGTCAGGATGTTCAGCGACTCGTCGCCCGCCCACAACGCGATCAATGCCACGAGGACCGACAGCGGGATGGATACCGCGGTAACCAGCGTCGAGCGGACCGACATCAAGAAGATCAGGATCACCAGGACCGCGAACGCGAGGCCGAGCAGTCCCTCGGTGGTCAGTCCGTCGACGGACTGCTCGATGAACGGAGCTTGGTCGAACACGACGGTGAGCGCGCCGCCGGCGCCGAGCGCAGTGGTCATCCCGGGCAGCTTGTCCTTGATCGCGTGCGAGACGTCGACAGCGGTTCCATTCGGTGCGAGCGTCACCGATACGCCGAGGCTGTCCTTGCCGTTCGTCCGGGTGATCGAGGTGGCTGGGGCCGGCACCTGCGTCACAGTCGCGACCGCGTCGAGCCGGACGGGGGCGCCCGAAGGCGACGTCAGAAAGAGGCCCTTCAGCTGATCCAGCGAGGTGATCGGACCGCCGACCTGGACGCTCAGAGTCTGGTTGCCGTCGGTGATGGACCCCGCGGGAATCGAGACCCCGTTAGCGCTCAAGGCGGTTGAGATTGCTGACGGCGTGAGACGCGCCGCCGCGAGTTTCGCGGGATCGGGCTTGATGGTGACATTCTCGTCGCGGGCTCCGGTCACGGCTGCGTCGCGCACCCCGTCGATACTCTTGAGCTCCGGCACCACGCTGCTTTCGAGGCGCTGCACAAGCTGACGCTGGTCGCCGTCCGCGCTCGCGGCGAGGATCACCGCCGGCAGTGCGTCGATGCTGCCCACGACGACCTCCGGCTCCACGTCGGCAGGCAACTGGGGGCGGACGCGGTTCAGTCCCTGCTGGATCTCGTTGACCGCGCCGTCGACGTCCGTGCCGTACTCGAACTGGATCTGCACCGAGGCAGACCCTTCGCGCGAAGTCGACGTCATGGTGGACAGCCCGCCGGTGCCCTGGATCACGCCCTCCAGCGGTTTCGTCACCTGTTCTTCAACGAGGTCGGGTGATGCTCCCGGATAGGAGGCGACGACAGTGGCCGCAGGAAACTCCAGGGAGGGAAAGAGCTCCTGTTTGAGGGAGGGGACTGCGATGGCGCCGAACACGATGACCACCAGCGCCGCGAGGGCGACCAGTGATCGGTTGGCGAGGCTCATCCTGGCCAGCCAGGTCATGGGTGACTCCGTGTCAGATAGGTAGCACGACACAAACAGTTTGCATCATGCGAACTATCTCCCCGGAGCCGGGGTGTTAACGTCCCTTGAGGGCCGGTGCGAGAGCATCGTCACGCACGCTCAGACAAGGAGATCGGGTGCAGCAGGACAAGGCGCAGCTGATCGATGAACTGGTCGAGTTCCAGCGCGGTTTCTCCCGGTTCACAGACAGCGGGCGGACACCCCCGGTACTCCGGTTGAACCTGACCATGCAACAGCTGAAGATTCTTTCGCTGCTGAACGCGCAGGACAGCCGCTCCAGCCAGGAACTCACCGCCGCACTCGGGGTGAGCCCGGCGACCACGAGTGGGATCATCGACCGCCTCGTCGCGCAGGGCATGGTGCGTCGGCGCGAAGACCCCGACGATCGGCGCGTCCGCCGGATCGAGCTCTCCGAACAGGGCCGCAAGTTGATGGACGATCTGGTGGAATCGAGCAGTGCCTACTTCCGGCAACTGCTGAGCGGGCTCGAGGTCGAGGAGCTTCGCGCGCTGGGGAAGATCCTGCGGAAGATGAGGCATCTGGCCCAGTCCATGGGTCCATCGACGCCCTGTGTCCAAGACCCCACCGGGAACGCCGCCGACTGAGCGCCCTGATGTGCAGGTCGCGCCGAAGAGGCTTACTCTTTCCGGGGCGACGGGTGCTGTAGGCGCAGCAAGGCGCGGTACATAGCCTGAGGGCTCGGCGCGGGTGGTAAGGCGGCGGCGCCCGGTGCGGCGAAGGCTTGGATCAGGTAGGCGACGAGCCGGCGCCACGCGTCTGGCGCGGCGCCGGTCGTGCAGCTGACCACGCCTGCGTTGGCCATCAGCATCATCACGAGGTCCTCCGGACTGAAGTCCGCGCGCAGCCGTCCGGCCGCTTTCGCGCGGTCTATCAGTTCGACGTAGTCGTGGTAGGCGCGGGCACGGTCGGCCTCGAGTCGTTTCGCCAGCGGGAAGGTCATGGTGAGCACGTTGGCGAACGCGCGGTCTTCGGCCTGCATGGCGCAGACCTGCTCGACGTAGCGGCAGAAACCGACCCACGGGTCAGGCTCGGCCAACGCTTCGGCGGCTGCGTCGGCGTAGCCGGCCATCTTGGCCTCGAAGGCGCCGGCGATCAGGTCGGCGCGGCTGGGAAATCGCCGGTAGAGCGTGGCGACCCCAACACCGGCATGACGCGCGACCTCCTCGATCGGAACATCCAGACCCCGTTCGGCGAACACCTCCCGCGCGGCCACGAGCAGGCGCTGCCGATTGCGTTCGGCGTCGGCACGCAATGCCTTTCCGCAGTCATCGCTCATGGTTCCATCCTAGGCAGGTATGTGGAGGAAGTCCTCCACATACCTGCTACGCTCGAGCTAAATGGACGAAGTCCTCCGTTTCATGTTGAGAGGTGTCGCTATGCGGGCTGTCGTGATCGATGATTTCGGGGCTCTGGCGGCTTTGGCTGACCTGCCGAAGCCGCAGCCGGAGACCGGGGAGGTGCTCGTCCGGGTCAGTGCGTCGTCAATCAACGGGTTTGACGTCGCGGTCGCCGGGAGCATGCTCCAAGGGATGATGGACCACCGTTTCCCGGTCGTGCTCGGCAAGGATTTCGCCGGTGTGGTCGAGGCAGTCGGCGACCAGGCATCGCGGTTCACCGTCGGCGACGAGGTCTTCGGTGTGGTGATGAAGCCTTACCTGGGCGACGGTGGCTTCGGTGAGTACCTCTGCGTTGAGGAGAACAACTGCGTCACCCGGCCGCCCGCGGGTCTGAGCGCGGCAACCGCGGGTGCACTCGGGCTGGCCGCGACGGCGGCGTTCAACGCGGTCGCGGCAGTCGCCCCGACCAAAGGCGAGACCGTGCTCGTTGCCGGGGCGACCGGCGGCGTCGGTGCTTACGCCGTGCAGATGCTGGCCGCGAGTGGTGCAGAGATCATCGCGACCGCCAAGCCGGGCGCCGAGACCGACTTCGTCCGCGATCTCGGCGCGGCACAGACCGTCGACTACACCGGCGACGTGGCCGCGCAGGTACGCCGGCTCGCCCCGGACGGTGTCAATGCCGTCTTGCACTTCGCCGGTGATGGGTCGGGGCTGGTGCCGCTGCTGGCCACCGGTGGCCGACTGGCCTCGACGCTCGGCTTCGGCCCTGACGCTGCGGCCCGCGCCGACATCGCGGTGACCGCGGTGATGGCCAACCCCGACGTCGAGACACTTGACCAGCTCGCTGCCGACACAGTCGCCGGCCGGCTGCGGGTGCCGGTCACCCGCTCCTACTCGCTGGCCGAGGTGCCGCAGGCGCTGACCGATTTCGCCGCCGGCAGCATCGGCAAGCTGGCCGTCACCTTCGACTGACCGTCTGACCCAAAGGAATCAGGTAACAGCATGTCCACCATCGCCATCGTCGGCGCAGGTCCCGGGTTGGGGCTGTCCATCGCCAAAACCTTCGGCCGCAACGGCTTCCAGGTCGCGCTCGTCTCGCGATCCCAGGAGAAGCTCGACCGGCTCACCTCCGAACTGAAGACGCTCGACATCGACGCCGCCGGCTTCGCCGCCGATCTGATGGATCGTCCGTCGCTCGTCGATGCCCTCGGCCGCATCAAGGACCGGTACGGCGACATCGACGTACTGGAGTACTCCCCCGCGCCGCACGACCCCGTCCCCGGTGTCACGATGGTCGACCCGCTGCAGGTCACCGTCGAGAACATGCAGCCACAGATCGACTTCTACCTCCACGGCGCCATCACGGCCGTACAGCAGGTGCTGCCCGCGATGATCGAACGCGGCTCGGGGACCCTGCTGTTCACCACCGGCGCGTCCTCGACTGGCCCGGTGCCGATGATGGGCAACGTCGGCCCCGCAGGCGCGGCCCTGCGGAACTGGGCACTCAACCTGAACCAGGTGCTCGCCGACAAGGGCGTGTACGTCGCTCATGTGCCGCTGTCGGTCTGGATCGGCCGCGGCGGCCCAGAATCCCAGCCGGACACGATCGCCCACCTCTACTGGGACCTCTACACCGAGCGCGACGAAGCCGAACACCTGTACTCAGTGCCCATGGCCACCTGACTCGCCGCGCTTGGCCCGTCGTCAACCGCGCGCCGGGCGGGGCGACGTTCCGAAGACGGCGATGTTCTCGTACAGCCCGGTCAGGTCCAGCGATTCAGCCGGACCCGGCCGGGCGCCGTTCTGTCCGGTCTGGTTGACGAGGCGATGGAGGCCTTCCATCTTCTCGTCGAGTTCGGTGGCCACCTCAGCCGCCTGGGTCAGCTCGGTCTGCAAGTTGGACGGCACCTCACCGCGGTACTTGTAGTAGATCTTGTGTTCCAGGCTGGCCCAGAAGTCCATCGCGATGGTACGGATCTGGATCTCGACCGGGAGCTTGTCGGTGCGCGTCGATCTGAACACCGGGATCGAGACGATGAGGTGGAGGCTGCGGTAACCGTTCGGCTTGGGCTGGGCGATGTAGTCGCGCTCCTCCAGGACCGTGATGTCCTCCTGGCTGACCAGCATGTCCCGGATCTTGGCGATGTCGGAGATGAAGCTGCAGATCACCCGGACGCCGGCGACGTCGAGCACGTTGTCGCGGATGCTGCCCAGATTCATCGCGTAGTTCTTACGCTGCACCTTCTCCAGCACGCTCTCCGGCGACTTCAGCCGCGAGTTGATGTGTTCGATCGGGTTGTACTCGTTCGCATTGTTGAAGTCCTCGCGCAGGATGTTGATCTTGGTGACAATCTCGTCCACCGCGAACTTGTAACCCAGCATGAAATCGGTGAACTGCCCACGCAGAACCCGAATGTCCTCGATGCTGACCGTTGGTGCTAGGCCGGGTAGTTCGCCGCCCGGTGCCTGCGAGCCCTCCCAGGATCTCATCCGCGGCTCACCGGCTCGTCGCCGTTGACTACCGCCAGGGCGACACGCAGTGCAGCGGCGCCCCGGTCGGCGCGGTCGGTCTCGACGACGTCCTCTGTGCCGGCGAGAGGGAACGCGCCGACGTGCAAGGCGAGCAGGGCGACCTGTGCACGGATCTCATCCTCGACGGCGGCATCCGGTTCGATCAGCAGGGCCCTGAGCCGGTGGAATCGCTCTCGCATCCCTGCGCCGGCGGCCAGATCCTTGATCGAGGTCTGGCTCTCCTGAAGAAAGCGGACGAGCCGCGGAGCCTCCTCGAATGTATCGGTCAGCATTTCGCTGTATCGCTCGAGCACCTCGCGCCGCCGCTCAGGCCCGGATGGCTGTGCCTGCCCGCACTCGATGATGCGGTCGACGCCCGCAATCAGCTCGTCGAGCAGGCTCGACAGGATGTCTTCCTTGGTCCGGTAGTGGTAGTAGACGGCGGCCTTCGTGACGCCGAGCCGTTCGGCGATCTCCCGCAAGGACGTCTGGCCGTAGCCACGCTCGGCGAACAACTCCAGCGCCACCGCCCGGATCTGCTGCCGGGTATCGGTACGCCGCTCATCGATGTGACTGACCATGAACCCACCTTACTTGCCAGCTGGCTAGTTGAAGATGCTAGCCTGTCGGCAAGTAAGTTTGCTTCTCGAATCGGTCGGCAGCGTTGGAGCGGGAGACGAGATGGACAAAGTGAGCGATCCAGCGGCGATCGAAGCGCCGCCGGCGAGCGCGCCCAGCAAGCGTGAGATCTACACCGTGATGAGCGGTCTGATGATCGCGATGTTGCTGGCGATGCTGGACAACCTGATCGTCGGTACGGCGATGCCGACGATCGTCGGCGAACTGGGCGGACTGGAGCACCTGTCCTGGGTGGTGACGGCCTACGCACTCACGACCGCCGTGACGACGCCGGTGTGGGCCAAGCTGGGCGATCTCTACGGCCGCAAGGGCGTGTTCATGGCCTCGATCGCCGTGTTCCTGCTGGGTTCGGCGCTGGCCGGCCTCTCACAGAACATGGTGGGACTGATCGGCTTCCGGGGCATTCAGGGAATCGGCGCGGGTGGCCTGATGGTCGGCGCGATGGCGATCATCGGCGATCTGGTGCCGCCTCGGGACCGCGGCCGCTACCAGGGGCTGATGGCCGCGGTGATGCCGCTGGCCTTCATCGGCGGCCCGCTGCTCGGCGGTTTCCTCACCGACAACCTGAGCTGGCGCTGGGCGTTCTACATCAACCTTCCGCTGGGGGCGCTGGCCCTGGTCGTCATCTGGTTCACGATGCACCTGCCGCGGTACCGGCGAGACGCCAAGGTCGACTGGCTGGGCGCAGGTCTGTTGGCCGTCGCGATCGCCGGGCTGACACTGCTGACGACCTGGGGCGGCAGCCAATATGCGTGGGGATCGTGGCAGATCATCGGTCTGGGCGTGCTCGCCGTGGTCGCGACCATCGCGTTCCTTCAGGTCGAGCGTCGCGTGGCCGAACCCATTCTCTCCCTGGGCCTGTTCCGCAGCCGCAACTTCACCGCTGCAACACTGATGACCTTCCTGACCGGGTTCGGGATGTTCGGTGCGGTGACCTATCTGCCGCAGTTCCAGCAATTCGTCCAAGGCGCGTCGGCGACCGGCAGTGGACTGCTCCTGCTGCCGCTGATGGCCGGCATGCTGGTGACCTCGGTGATCGGCGGCCAGTTCGTGTCACGCACCGGTCGCTACAAGGTTCCGATGGTCGTGGGCGCACTGCTGATGGCCGGTGGCCTGGGGCTGCTCTCGACAATGGGGTTGGGCACCACCCGGGTGACGACGTCGGCCTTCATGGTCCTGCTCGGAATCGGCATGGGTCTGATGATGCAGAACACGATGCTCGTGATGCAGAACAGCGTGGCCCAACGTGACCTCGGTGCCGCCAGTGGCGTCAACAACCTCTTCCGCACAATCGGCGGATCGCTCGGAGTCGCACTGCTCGGCGTCCTCTACACCCGCAACGTACAAGACGTGCTCGCCGAGCGACTCGGCGGCGATCAAGGCGCACAACTCACCCACGGCCAACTGACCCCGGCGATGCTCGGCGGCCTACCCGCCAACGTCCGCAACGCCTTCCAGGCAGCGGTCGCCGAAGGCATCACCAGCGCCTACCTCTGGGCCGCAGCCGTCGCCGTACTCGCCGTCGTCGCCGCACTGTTCATCCGCGAGGTCGCCCTCCGAGGCAGCATCACCGCACCGCCGGCGACAGCAGACGACTCGAACGCACAGCCATCAACCGAGCCCGGACGGAGTTGAACAGACGTGACTCTAGAACAGATTCCGATCATGACGATCGACGGCAAGGTGACAAACCTTGCTGAGTACGGCGGGACGGTCAAGCTCATCGTGAACGTGGCGTCACGGTGCGGTCTGGCCCCGCAGTACGAGAAGCTCGAACAGCTCCAGCGGACCTACGGCGACCGGGGATTCACCGTGCTCGGGTTCCCCAGTAACCAGTTCTTGCAGGAACTGCGCACAGAGGCCGCCATCAAGGAGTACTGCTCCACCACCTGGGGCGTGACCTTTCCCATGTTCGAGCGGATCAAGGTCAACGGGAAGTCCCGGCATCCCCTCTATGCCGAGCTGACCAAGACTCCCGACGCCGCCGGCAAAGCCGGGCGGGTGACGTGGAACTTCGAGAAGTTCCTGCTGACCCCACAAGGGCAGGTGCACCGCTTCCGCCCCAAAGTCCAGCCCGACGCACCCGAGATCCTCCAACTGATCGAGGCATCACTCCCGGCGAGCTGACCATTCGGCACCTGCGGTCCACGGTCGGTGCGCCGTGGACCGCAGGGGTGCTCCGATTGGGCTGGTCAGTGGTCGTAGGAGGCGCCATAGCGGATCCAGCTGGTGCCGCTTTGCGGTGCGTGGTTGATGTCGTTGTAGACATCGGTGTAGGACTTGACATCGACGCCGAGGTTGTAGTCGGCGCTGCCCTCCTTGTTGGTCAGCGTGACTGTTCCGTCGAGGTAGTAGAACTCGTTCTGCCAGATCATCGGTGTTCCGGCCGGCAGGGTGTCGTAGCCCGTGGACGGTCTGCCCATCCAGGTCTGGCCGGGTTCGGTCGTCGCGCTGGACGGCACCAGGTCGTCCATTCGATGACCGCCACCGGAGGCGACGTGGATGAGTGTTCCGGTCTGACCGGTCCAGGTCGGCATGACCAATTGACCGACCCGGTTGAAGTAGGCAACTTCCCAGCGGACTTGGAAGTATCCCTTGCCGCTGAGGGTGACCGACTGATTGGAGTAGAACAGCAGCCACTTCCCGCCGATACAGCCTGAGCACGGCGCGGACCAGTTTCCTCCGACTGCTGCGACCGGAGCACCGGCTGGTCGCTCGCGCAGTGCGACGGCGGCTTGTGCTGGTACTGCGAAGAGCCAGGCTGCTACAGCAGCCAGGCAGATGAAGGCGGACAGTCTCCTCATACGTCCGATGGCCATGGTGGTTCACTCCTTAGGAGTTAGGTGTGGTTCGGGGGTTCTTCGTGGCCTCCTAACAACGCTTGGGGTTGCTGGACGGCGAGTGCCGCCCAGGGGCGAAGGGTGCGGCCGTCGGGCCTGAACGTCTTTACTGCTACGACGCAGGTTGGTCGAATTGCAGCAGTTGGACCTCGGCGACGTTGGTGTTGCCACCGTGCTCGTCGAGGACCCGCAGCATCGGCACCGACTCGTGCTTCGGCAGCGTGAAGGTGTACCACTGCTGGTCGCTGGTCACGCCAGAGATAGTCAGGAACGTCTGCCAAGTGGCGCCGCCGTCGGTCGACCCCTGCAGGACCGTCCCGTTGGCCCGGTTCGCGTAGGTGCTGCGGGCGTGGACCCGGACGGCGTCGAACGAGAGTGAGGAGCCATCCGTCGGCACGACCGTCACCCAGCCGTTCGAGGTGGTGGTGTCGGTGGAGGTGGTGATGTCTCCGTCGAACATCCGCCACCCGTTGGCGGCCGTGGTGCCCGTGCCAGGCCACGCCGGAGTGGACGCGTCGACCCATGCCTGGGAGATGCCGGCGACCTTCACATGGGTGTTCCACAGCTGCAACGAGGATCCGTCGGTGGTCTGGAAGACCGTCGCGCCGATCCGGCCGTCGGTGGTCGTGTATTCGGCCGTGAACTGCAGGGCGCGGCCGTAGTCCACGTTCTCCGGCAGCACCGCCGTGGCGTGCCAGTGTTCGTTGTCGGTGTTGGTGACCGTCGCGGAGACACCCTCGATGCTGGCGTTCAGCGTGGCCAGCGGTTGCGTGGACGCCAGGTCGAGCGCCACTGTGTCACCGTTCACGGCCTGGCCGGCGACAGGGTTGTTCGATGAGAGGTGCACCGACGAGACGGCCTGGACCGTCTCGGCCCGGGTTCCGTGGATGCGAAATTCGCTGAAGGACGAGAGTCCTGGATACGCGGGGTCGTTCGGCACCCCTGGATCGTCGACCTGCACCTTGAAGAACCGGAACGACTGACCCTGCACCTCGGACCGGACCGGGATGGTCTCGATGGCGAAGTTCGAGGAAGTCGTGTCCGTCGTCTCCCGTGAGGTGAGCAGCGTCCACGTCTGGCCGTCGTTGGAGCCATAAACATTGGCGCCTTGGGAGCGGTTCGGGAAGTTGTAGCGGGCCTGGAGGCCGAAGGCCGTGGCCGAGACCCGGTAGCCGATGCCGAAGTCGATGGAGAAGGGTGCTCTGAGGTCTCCGGAGGTGGTGTTGTAGTCGCCATCGACCATGCTAGAGAGGCTGAGCGGGCTGAGGCTGGAGGTCACCAGGGACGGGTAGGCCAGACTGCCGTCGTCTGCCAGCACGGGGTTGAGAAGTTGCAGTGCGCGGATGGAAGCCTGAAGGGTGGCCAGTGAGGCGATGAAATCCGCGTCGCTCGCGGTGGGGATGGAGGCTTCCACCTGGTCAGCCACCTTGGTGAATGCTGCCAATGACGCAGTTGTGTACGTCTGCTTGCTGTCGTATCCGGTCAGCGCCTGCTGGTAGGCGCCCTGCCGGTCGCGCTCGGCGTGGACGGTGACTTCGAGTACCGTGTCGATGGTGCCATCGTCGGCGACGACGACGAACCGGTGGGTTCCGGACTGCTTCTTGGTCGGTGTCCAGGTGAAGGCACCGGTGGCCGGGTCGAGTTGTGCCCCGGCGGGCAGTCCCTCGGCGGTATAGCTGACGGTGTCCGCAGTGTTGGCGTCGGTTGCCGCGAAGGATGCGGTCAAGGGTTCATTGGCGACGCCGATGACGTCTGCGGTTTGCCCCTGCGGGAAGGCCGGCGGCGTGAATTGCTGGCCCACGGACGTGTTGACGTAGTCGACGTCGGCCGTCGCGCCCTTGGGGCCGGTCACCGTGTAGTACCCGATGTTGTCGCCCATGCGGTTTGGTTGCACGGCAGCGTTCGAGACGTCGTAGGTGACGTAGCGCCAGGCGCCGTGGGTGTTGGGCAGCGTCATGGTGTGGAAGGCCTGCGTGTGCTGGTCCTTGGCCACCGCCAGCCGTACGGACGAGGCATTCGTGCGGATCATCAGTCCGACCGGGCTGTACTTGGACTGGTCGGCATAGGCCAGGTCGTGCACGACGAGAGTGGTGCCCTTGGCGGAGGCGTGCATCTCGGCGTACGTCCTGCCTCCAGAGGTCCTCATGACCGTGCCGGACCCGAGGGTCACGCCACGTTGCTCGACCTGCACGTTGCCGTCTGCCGCGGTGGGAGGCGCCTGCCCTGCAAGCTGGTGCGGGAAGGACAGCCAGTACTCAGGTCCCGTGTCGACGGTGCTCCAGAAATTGTTCAGCGTCGTGCCCGTGTAGAACAGCGGGCCGGGCGCCTGTTCATGGGCCTTCGCCAGATATGGCGCCTCGGCCTCGACGTTCACGTGCTCGACGTACTTGTAGGTGTTGTAGATCTCGTTGATTTCGGTCAGGTAGAACATCCGGCCGCGGTAGGCCGGTGAGATGGCTCCCGGGCCTCCGCTGGTGTCGATCCAGGGCGTGTCATAACCGAGCATGTACTTCGCGAACGCGTTGGCGCCGGCCAGCAGCCGGTTGTCGCGGAAGCGGTACGGGTCGACCGCATTGGCCGCAGTGGACACCGTGCCGTGAACGGGATCCACTTTCGTGCCCTGCATGCTCACGATCCGGGCGAGCCCGGCCAGGCAGTCGACGTCGCCGCCGGAATGCGCCTGATCCCGGCCCATCTCCTGGTGCTGGACGAAGGAGTACCCGTACGGATTGAGGGGGTCGTTCTTCGAGATGAGCGGGAAGATCGCCGCGAGCGCGCCGTTCTGCTCCGGCTTGGTGGTGGTCGCGTTCACGGTGAACCACTCGACGCCCTCGTTGTACCGTGCGCGGTTGTCGGTGAAGATGTAGCCGGCCAGAGCACCGATCAGCGGATACGTGTGCTGGTTGTAGTAGTTGGTGTTCTTGTAGAGGAACACCTTGGTCATCGGGTCGATGAGATTCGTGGTGAGTTTGGCGGTGTCGGAGTCGTGCCAAGCGAGGTCGTAGTCGGTGTACCCGGCGTCGTAGCTGGTGTAGCGGAGGAGCTCGGCAGCCGACAGTAGCCGGTAGAGCGGGACACCGGAGTGGATCTGGGCGTCCGCGTAGTACGCGTACCGGGCCGGATCCATGTTGCTCCAGATCCGGATGATCTTCATCGCGTTGGCGCGGTAGATATTGTCGCCGGTCATGACGTAGTCAATGGCCTGGGCGTACGCACCCGCCGAGTCCGCAATGAGCTTCGACTCCGTCCCCTGCGACGTGAAGGACGGGTCCGACGGCTGGTCCAGCATCGGACTGGCGTTCCGCGACACCAGCGTCCTCGACGCGTACGCCGACGCGTTCATCGCGTCGAAGGAGCTCTTCCACGGTTCGACCCCTGCCCGCACCTCCTTCCTGGCGTTCACGAGATTGGCTGCCGTGACGCCGATCCCGGGGTGGATGAAGCCCGCGCTGCTGGTCGTGCCGTTGATGGCGACAAGTGTGTCGGTCATCAGCCCGCTGTCGCCACCTGGAGACGTTGCGGCGGAATCGGAGGCCTCGGCGGACGCGTTCGGCAGGGTGAGGAACGGGACGAGCATGGCTAGCAGGGCGGTGACAACTCCAGCCACCCTGCTTCTGTTTGGAGGCATGACTGTGCATCTCCTTGCGGTAGTGAGGCTTGGACAGCGGGTACGGCGCGTCAGTCGGAGCGCCGCTATTTGAAACTTCCCAGCGTGATTCCGGAGCGCCAGTAGCGCTGCAGGGAGATCATCAGGATCACCATCGGCAGCAGCGAGATGATCGAACCGACGACGACCATCCCGGTCAGGTCGGTGGAGCTGTCCGTCTTGACCCTGAGCCACGAGTAGAGGCCGAGCATGACGGTCCATCGGCTTTGGCTGCGCAAGAAGATCAGCGGTCCGAAGAAGTTGTTCCAGCTGGCGACGAAGCCCAGCAGGAAGATGGTGGCAGCTCCGGTCGACATCAGTCGGCAGCCGATCCGGAAGAAGATGCGGTACTCCCCCGCACCGTCGATCCGCGCGGCCTCGAGCAACTCGGGTGGGACGGCGCCTTCGGCGTACACCTTCGCGAGGTAGACGGAGAAGGAGTTGAAGCAGCCTGGCACGATGATCGCCCACGGAGTGTCTATCAGGTGGAGATCGCTGTAGAGGAGGAAGGAAGGAATGGTGAGCAGCGCGCCGGGCACGAGGAAGGAACCGATGATGCAGCCCATGAGGACGCCCCGGCCACGGAACTGGTACATCGCGAGCCCGTATCCGCAGGCGACGCAGATCATCGTCATGCCGGTGGTGCTGACCAGACCGTAGACGACGGTATTGCCCATCCAGCGCAGGAAGACGCCGTCCTGATAGGTGAACAGCTGGTGCAGGTTGTCGCCGAGGCTGAAGTGTGCGAACCACAGGCCGCTGGTGGTGTAAAGGTCACTCTGGTCCTTGGTGGCCGCGACGATCAGCCACCACACCGGGGCGAGGGCGTAGACGGTGAAAAAGGTTAGACCGGTCAGCAGTAGGACCTTCGTACGGCGACCGTGCCGGACGGCTCCGGGTCCGGTTTCCCGGCGGGGCGTCCGCGCCCGGACGTGGTCGCGCGGCTCGGCGGCGGTGGGCGGCGGTTGGAGTGTCGACGTCATACCGGGGCCCTGTTGGAGACCTTGTAGAAGACGGCCGAGACTGTGCCGACCACAGCTGCGAGGATGATGGACAGGGCGGCGGCGTAGTTGAACTCGCCCTGCTGGAAAGCCCAGTCGTAGATCGCCATGATCGGTGTGAAGCCGCGGGTCACGGTCTCCGGTGTCATGGTCCGGAACAGCATCGGGTCGCTGAAGATCTGCAGCGTGCCGATGATGCTGAGCACGGTGATCAGGACCAATGACCGACGGACCAGTGGGATCTTGATCGACCGGGCGATCCGCCATTCGGAGGCGCCGTCCACCCTGGCGCTGTCGAAGATCTCGCGAGGCACCGCCTGCAGTGCCGAGTAGACGATGAGCATGTTGAAGCCGATGCCGCTCCAGGCCAGCAGGTTTCCGATGGAGATCCAGATCATGCTGCCGCTGTAGAAGTCAGCGTTGATCCCGAAGAGGTGGAAGAAGGGGGTCAGTGGGCCCACGACCGGGCTGTAGAGGTAGATCCAGATCAGTACGGCGACGATGCCGGGAATCATGTAGGGAATGAGCAACGGCACCCGGAATCGTCCGGCCAGGCGACTCGAGAGCGTGTCCAGCAGCAGCGCCATCGCCAGGCTGAGCAGCATGATCGTCGGGATGGCGACCGCCGCGAAGAGGGCGACTCGCAGCATCGCGGCCCAGAACGCGGTGTCCTGGAAACCCCGGGTGAAGTTGGCAACGCCGCTGAACTTGGTCGTCGGCGCGCCGAGCCCGAGCCCTGAACTCTCCTTGCTGTAGAGGCTCTCGCGCAATGCGAGCACGATGGGAGCCAGAGTGAACAGGGCGAACCCGAGGAAGAAGGGGACGGTGAAGGACGCTCCCTTGAGCGCCATGACCTGCTTCCACGGCAGCCTCGGCGTCGCCGCATGCACGAGGGTGGTGACGGACGCCATGGCGTCAGCCCTCCACGTTGATGTGCTTGCTCTTCAGGTCGGCCACCGTCCACTCCTGCATGTGCTCCAGCGCCGCCTGCATGGTGGTCTTCTTGCTGACCACCTTCGCCCACTGGTCCTGGAGTTCGGCGAACATGCCGGTGTAGTCAGGACCTGCCACCCAGGTGTCCGTGCCACTCTTCGCGGCCTTCAGGATCACGCCGCTGGCCTCGGCTTTGTAGGTGCCGAAGAGCTTGTTCGGCAGTACTGAGTCGACCCACGGGGAAGGGTCCGGGATTGCGCCCGGCCAGGTGTACTGTCCGGTGTCCTGCTGATAGGAGGCGTTGATGGCGTCCTTGGAGGTGTTCAGCCAGACACCGGCCTCAACGGCCTCCTTCACATGCGCGCAGCCCTTGGGGACGATCAGGCCGCTGCCAGGGGCGTGCATAGGAGTGACGAACTGCGTGGCGCCGGTGAACTGCGGCAGATCAACCGCTTCCCAGTCGCCCAGCGACTTCTTGTACTGCAGTTCATAGGAAGCCAACTGCCAGGTCGAAGTGGGCAGCGAGACCATCTTGCCGGAGTCGAAGTAGCTGATCAGCGCGGGCTTGTCGGTGTAGGTCTGATGGGCCACGAGGTCGTCGTCGATGAGCTGCCGGACGACGGCGGCCGCCTTCAGGGACTCGGGCGACAGGAAATCGACCTTCCACTTGTCTCCGTCGATCCGGTACCAGGTGCCGCCGGCCTGCTGGACCAGGTTGATCAGCGTGCTCGGGTCTTCGCCGGCGAGGTTCATCACATAGATGCCGTGCTGCTTGAACACCTTGCCGGCCGCGATCATCTCGTCCCAGGTCTTGGGAACCGTGACTCCATACTTGTCGTACGCCTTGCGGTTGATGATCATGAACGCCGGCGTCGAGCCGCCGGGCACAGCGTAGTACTTGCCGCCGGCCTGCGCAGCGGGGAGCGCCGACTGGGCGAACAGGCCTTGCTTGATGTACGGATCCAGATCCGCGCTGATGTCGTCGACCAGTGCCTCGGCAGCGAGTGACGGCGCCTCACCGAAGTTCTGCACGAGGCAGGGAACGTTCTGCTGGGCGGCAACCGCGTTGCGCAGATTCTGTTGTGTGCCGGGATTGTCGGCCTGCTTGACGAACTTGAGTTGGACGTCGGTGTGGGTCGCGTTGAACTTCGTGACCACCGGGTCGACGGTTTTGGCTTCCCCCCAGCCCCAGAGCTCGACGGTGACCGGACCGCTCGCCTTGGCCGCCTTCGTGCCGTCCGAGCAACTACTGAGGACCGAGATCGACAGCAGCACAGCGGTCACGGAGGCCAGTGCGGCCTGTCTGCGGTTCATGGGACCCCTCCTTGGGGTGAGTAGTAGAAACGCTGTCCTCACAAGCGGGAACCTGGCCACCCGCCGTCGCGTCGGTCGTGACCAGCAGCACGCTCCACGGTGGAAGCTCCAGGCTGAGATCGAGTCGCCCGTCCGGATCGGTGCGGCACGTCCATCGCCGGGTTGCCATCGCTGCGATCCGTAACTCGTTCAATTGGGAGCGATCCGGTCGCGGGGGTGCACCGAGCCTGCGCCACGCCTCAAGTGCGTTGCCACTCACCGCATCGAGGAGATCGAGCTGCACTTCCACGCCCGCGGGCAGGTCAGTGACCTGCAACCGGAACGGTCGGGGAGTTCCCAGCGCGGCGGTGCGATCAGCTGTCTCGCGCCCGTCGAAGGAGGCCGGGACACTGCGTTGCTCCGCGCTCGGGTAGTGATAGGCAAGGACAGCGATACCTCCGCCCTCATGACGTGTCGCGATTGCGCCTGGCGTCCGAGCGACCTCCTCCGGCCCGAGCGCGTTCAGCATGCGGAAGGCATGGAACGTCGGTTTCACGACCCCGCTCAGGGTCACCATCCCGAAACCGCCGTGGAAGAGTTCTTCGCCGGCCCCCTCCTCCTCGAAGACATCGGTGAAGGTCCAGTAGGCGAGCGAGTCGACCTGGCCTGCCCCCTCGAGCACCGACCGTACGACGAACGTTGCCGCGGGCAACTGATCGTGCGCGTGATCCCGCGATGACGACGAACTGCTCCATTCGGTGAGATGGATCTCCGCGGCAGGAAAGGCACAGTCGTCGATCAATGCACGCAATCGCTGCAGATCACGAGGCGTCGCGTCCACGCCCCTGGTCTGCTGGGCCCCTTGCCCGTGTCGGTCCAATGCCCAGTCGGTCGGATACGGATGGCAGGAGACGAAGTCCACCGGCAACCCGTGCTCCTGCGCGTAACGCAGGAAGTCTTCGATCCAGACCGGCTGGAAGTCCATGGTGTCGAGCGAGGCCGCGCCGGCGATGGTGTGCTGGCTGATGTCCTCGGTCTCGCCTGCGAACCGGCGGTCCGGGACGAAGTTGGAGGTCGACGGTCCACCGATCCGGAGCAGCGGATCGACCTCCTTCACCGCTCGTGCAGTCGCGGCGTACAACGCGAAGTACTCGCTCTTCGTACCGCGGAAGAACGGCGCGAGATTCGGCTCGTTCCAGACCTCGAACAACCATTGGCGAACCTCTGCCGTGCCGTAGCGAGCGATCCAGTGCCGGCAGATCTCCGAAACAAGATCTGCCCAGCGCTCCAGATCGACCGGTGGCGATCCGTGCCCGCCCCACCAGAAGACTGTCTCCTTTTCCCGGGCCAGATCGCGTGGACTGAACCCGAACTCGACAAAAGGACGAACACCGCTGTCGAGCAACGCGTCGAATACGGAGTCGACATATTGGAATGTGTAGACCGGCGATCCGTCGGGTGCCGTGCGATAGACGAACATGTCGTCGTGGAACAGTCCATGAAAGCGCACATATTCGAATCCGCAGTGTTGGCGCACGAGTCGGAGATGCTGTTGCCAGTCGGCGCGTAACGCCTCGGCCGCCCTGCCCGCCCCGACGACCCGACGCCAGTACGGGTCCAGAACCCGCCCTGCCGCCCGCGCCTCAACCGTCAAGACAAGAGGCAATGCGTCATTGTTCGCGTGCTCATTCGACTGCTGTGTGAGTTCCTCTTGCGAGGCCCCAATCGTCATTCCGCGTCCTTCCACCGTCCGGCTCCGCACACACCCTCGTGAATGTGGATCGGCGACCAGCGCCGTGCGTAATAGTGGGTTTTCAGCGCCGAAACCTCAATGCAACAAGACCCGGATCCAGTAGCGAAAAGTTTCCGTCGTCACGAGGTCCGCCCGGGGTGTGCTCCGAGGCGGCGACGCGGGTGACGGGCCTATACTTCGACGGTGCCGAACGATCGGATCACCCACCCGACGTTGGCGGCGGTCGCCCGCCGGGCAGGGGTCTCGGTGCCAACTGTTTCGAAGGTGTTGCGGGCCCGGCCGGGTGTGTCGGCCGAGACGCGGGAGCGGGTCGGCACGGTCCTCGATCAACTCGGCTACCCACGGGGTGCGACGGGTGGACATCAGTCGAGCCTGCTGGGTGCAGCGCTGGTCGACGTCGTCGTGACGGAGATCGGCACGGGCTGGGCCTCACGATGGCTCACCGCACTTGATGAGGCCTGCAGGCCGCATGCGCTCTCGATGGTGGTCACGTCACTCGTCGGCCGCGCTCATCGGCTGTACCCGGAGCAGCAATGGCTCGCTCAGTTGGCACGGCGGGGCACGACGGGTGTGATCGGGGTGATGACCGAGTTCACCACGACCCAACTCGACTATTTCAGGGCCAACGGGCTGCCATGCGTGGTCATCGACGCACACCAGCAACCCACCGGCGTGGTCGGCTTGCGCGTCTCCAACTACGAGGCGGAACGCCGTGCGACCCAGCACCTGATCGATCTCGGCCATACGAAGATCGCACTCATCCTCGGATTGGCAACCTCAATCGAGTCAGATCAACGCCACGCGGGCTACCGGCACGCATTAGAGGAGGCGCAGCTCGCCTACGACCCGCTCCTGGTCGGCCATGGAAACTTCACCGGATCGGGTGGGTTGCAGGCCACTGCCGCTCTGATCAACTCCGGTGTCGAGTTCACGGCGATCGTCTACGCCTCGGACCGGATGGCCGTCGCCGGTATGGGCCTCCTGGCGCACCAGGGCTACCACATCCCTGACGACGTCTCCGTGATCGGCTTCGACGGCACGATCGAGTGTGAGCTGGCCAGTCCACCCCTGACGACACTCAGTCAGCCGGTCGAGGCGATGGCCCGGGCCGCGGTCAGCCACCTGACAGAGAGTCCGGAGGATGCCCCGGGGACGATCGAACTCATGGGCGAACTGCTGATCCGATCATCCACAGCACCTCCGCCGCCGGCACCCGTGCAACCCACCACGGGCCGGACGAGCTAGGTCCACCGACCTGGTCCAGCAGGCCACGCAGGCAATCACGATATGCCGCGGGTTGGTACGAACGCTTCTGAGTCGGTGCTGAGCTGTGCTAGATTCGAGCAGTTATTGGACACGCGTAGAAGCAAAGCTTCGCCAGTCGTTCGACAACGCCACCACGCGTAGCGGTGCGACGCTTTCCCGACCACAAGGAGCTGTATCCGCGTGAGTACCACCGCACTTGACGACATCCGCACTCTGATCATCATCGGCTCCGGCCCGGCGGGCTACACCGCAGCGGTCTACGCCGCCCGCGCGAACCTCGCCCCGCTGCTCTTCGAGGGTGCGGTCACTGCTGGCGGTGCGCTCATGAACACCACCGAAGTCGAGAACTTCCCCGGCTTCACGGAAGGAATCATGGGCCCGGAGTTGATGGGCAACCTGCGTGCGCAGGCCGAGCGATTCGGTGCCGAGATCATCACCGACGACGTCGAGTCGGTCTCGCTCGACGGCGAGGTCAAGGCGGTGGTCGACGCGGAGGGCAACATTTACCGCGCCCACACCGTCATCCTCGCGATGGGCTCTGCTTACCGTGAGCTGGGCCTGCCCGACGAGAAGCGGCTGTCCGGCCACGGCGTCTCGTGGTGTGCGACCTGTGACGGGTTCTTCTTCCGGGACCAGGACATCGCAGTGGTCGGCGGTGGGGACTCGGCGGTCGAGGAGGCCACCTTCCTCACCAAGTTCGCCCGGTCGGTGACGATCGTGCACCGCCGCGACGAGCTGCGCGCCTCGAAGATCATGGCGCAGCGGGCGATGGACAACCCCAAGATTTCGTTTGCCTGGAACTCCGAGGTCACCGAGATCCACGGCGATGCGAAGCTGACCGGCATCACGCTGCGCGACACGCGAACCGGCGACCTGAGCGAACTGCCGGTGACAGGGTTGTTCGTCGCGATCGGCCATGATCCGCGCAGCGAGTTGGTCAAGGCGGTCGTCGACCTCGACGACGAGGGATACGTCTTGGTCGCGGGGCGCACGACCCGCACCAACCTCCCCGGCGTCTTCGCCTCCGGCGACCTCGTTGACCACACCTACCGCCAGGCCATTACCGCGGCCGGCTCCGGCTGCGCCGCAGCGCTGGATGCCGAGCGCTTCCTCGCCAACGGCGGGCACGCCGGTGCCATCGATCCGGATGCCGCCCTCGTCGCCGAATCTCCCCTCACCCGCTGACTGCCACCACCGTAAGGAGCCCCAGATGGGAGCCATCAACGAGACCTCGGACGCCACTTTCGAGGCTGACGTGCTACAGAACGACAAGCCGGTCCTGGTGGACTTCTGGGCACCCTGGTGCGGCCCGTGTCTCGCCATCGCCCCAGTGCTCGAGGAGCTCGCCGTCGCGCATTCCGACACGATCGAAATCGTCAAGCTCAACGCCGACGAGAACTCCCAGGTGATCAGCCGCTACGGCATCACCGGACTCCCGACCCTCAATGTTTACATCGGCGGCGAGGTCGTCAAGACGCTGGTCGGCGCCATGTCGAAGCCCAAGCTCATGCACGAGCTGGCCGACTACCTCGACTGACCCTTCCCACATGGGGGCGTGCTCGATCTATTCATTCTCTCCAGGAGGAGACAGCCGTGGCCTACCTCTTCAGTTCCCGTGACCTCGCCACTGGGGCGGTCCGATGAAGCGGGCGGTCATGGTCATGTTCGACTCGCTCAACCGACGGATGCTCCCGCCGTACGGCGCCGAGCAGGTACATGCACCGAACTTCAGCAGACTGGCCGGCCACACGGCCACGTTCGACAACTGTTACGCAGGGAGTATGCCGTGCATGCCGGCCCGGCGAGAGCTGCACACCGGGCGGTACAACTTCCTGCACCGATCATGGGGACCGCTCGAACCGTTCGACGACTCGATGCCGGAACTCCTGCGGCAGAACGGCGTCTACACCCACCTGACCACCGATCACCAGCACTACTGGGAGGACGGCGGCGCGACCTACCACAACCGCTACTCGACGTACGAGTTCTTCCGCGGTCAGGAAGGCGATCGCTGGAAGGGACAGGTCCGCGACCCCGAGCCGCCCCCGAACCTGAACGGCAACCACTCGGCCAGCCGGCAGGACCTCGGCAACCACACCGCCAGCCGGCAGGACTGGATCAACCGGCAGTACATCACCGACGAGTCGCAGCACAGCCAGACGCTGACCTTCGACGCCGGCGTCGAGTTCATCCAGACGAACCGCGCGGAGGACAACTGGTTCGTGCAGATCGAGGCGTTCGACCCGCACGAGCCGTTCTTCAGTCCCGATCACTATCGACGGGCGCAGGGGGTGGATGTCGATGCGCCGCTGTTCGACTGGCCGTCGTACCGGCGGGTGACCGAGACGCCGGACGAGGTGGATCGGGCACGTCGTGAGTACCTCGCATTGCTGGCGATGTGCGATCGGTCGCTAGGCCGGGTCCTCGACCTGTTCGACGAGCACGGTTTGTGGGACGACACGATGCTGATCGTGTGCACGGACCATGGCTTCTTGCTCGGCGAACGCGATTGGTGGGGCAAGAGCGTACAGCCGTGGTTCGACGAGACGATCCATACACCGTTGTTCCTCTGGGATCCACGGCAACGCGTGGCCGGCGAGCGGCGAGATGCCTTGGTGCAGACGATCGACATCGCCCCGACGTTGCTGGAGTACTTCGAAGTCCCCGCTCCTGTTGACGTACAAGGTCTCAGCCTGAGCAATGTCCTGACTGGCGATCGGCTGCGCGAAGGCGCATTGTTCGGCGTACATGGCGGGCATGTGAATGTGACCGACGGCCGCTATGTCTACATGCGGGCCTGCGCCGACCAGACCAACAAGCCATTATTCGACTACACCTTGATGCCGACGCACATGCGGGGCCGATTCGAGCCCGAAGAACTCCGCAACGCTGAGCTGATCGACGGCTTTACTTTCACCAAGGGCACGCCCGTACTGCGGGTTCCGGCGCGCCCGATGGGGCATCCGTGGTGGCACGGGACTCTGCTCTTCGACCTGGCGAACGACCCGCACCAACAAAGTCCCCTGCTGGACGACGAACTCGAGCTGCAGCTGGCCAACCTCATGGTCGACCTGATGCGCGCCAACGATGCCCCGCCAGAGCAGTTCCAGCGGCTCGGCCTGCCGGCCGACGGTCCGGTCAAGCCCGACCAGTTGCTGATACGTCCTCAATGGGACCGAGCACAGCAGGCGTTACAACCCGCGACGCGCAGGGCCCATCTCCCGGTGGATGCACCGATCACCAGGCTGACGCTCACCGAAGTGCTGGCGGAGGAGCGGTATCGGCAGGCACTGCCTGACCACCTTGTTGCGGGGTTGGCCGACATGCAGCGGCTCAACCCGATCACGACTCTGCACGAGGTGCTCGCCGGACACCCCGGCGTCACCGCCGAAAGGATGCTCGAGATCAACGCCGCTCTCTCCGACAGCATCGCCTGACATTCCCCGGGGTTCCTGGAATCGGCTGTGCTCGATGATCACGGTCCGCTGTGCCAGATCCTTAACCTGGCCTGCTGATGATCCGTGGCGTCTGCGCCGGCAGTTCGGGGTGTCGTGGGGACATGGCGTCGTCACCGCTTGATCCCTTGATCTTCTTCGGGTTCCGCTCAACTCGAAGGCAAATGGCGGTGGCCGCGTGTCCACTGTGGCGCATGTCGCTGGTTCGTCCGTGACGGACACCCCACCCAAACTGGGTGATCACGCTCGCGATCTGGCGAGGTTCCGACAGCACTTCTATGCGTCATTGACCGCGCGGGCAGATGCGTTGTTCGAGTTGAGTGATGCCGTGCTGTGCGCCTGCGGCCCGGTGACGTCGCTGGTCGAGCTGCCCCTCATCGCCGAGCGTCACCCGCGGGCACGGCGACGCGCTCGCCTGCGACGGTCGAGCCGAGTGTGCTGCGGCGGAGCCTCACTACCGGCCTCCGCCCGAGACGCCGAGCCCAGGACGCGATCGCCGAGATCACTACCTCGCCTCACCGACTCGGCCCTGTCCGCGCCGGACGAGCACTTCGCGCGCAAGTGGGAAGCGCTCGGCCCGGACTGGACACGCGCCAAGCACCGCCGCGACGGCGGGCCGATCATGAAACTCGTCCGTTACGCCGACGACTTCGTGATCATGGTGGGCGGCCGACGCGAGCAGGCCGACGCGCTCTGGGACGAGGTGGCTGCGGTCCTCGCGCCGATGGGCCTGCGCCCGTCGGTGGCCAAGACCAGGGTCTGCCACATCGACGAGGGGTTCGACTTCCTGGGCTGGCACATCCAGCGCCAGGCCTGGCGGAGCCGAAGCGGGAAGCGGGCGGTCTACACCTAGCCGTCTAAGACGGCGCGCGGGCCTCAATCGTCGGAAAAATCCGAGACCTGACCCGTCGCAAGAATCATCGAACACGCGCAGACCTGCTGCGCCGGCTCAACCCGGTGCTGCGGGGCTGGTGCGCCTACTTCCGGCACTGCGTGTCCTCGCGGACACTCGGCTATATCGATCACTTCGCCTTCGGGCGGATCGTCGGCTGGCTCCGCAAACGACACGTCGGACTGAACATCCACACCCGGGTCCAGCGCTTCCTGCCCGATTGGCAGATCCGCGTCCGGAGATCGAGCTGTTCCGGCCAGCGACCACGGCGATCGTCCGTTATCGCTACCGGGGCACTCGCATCCCCGCACCATGGCGAACGCACCGATCTAGATCGCCGTTCCAGTGGCATCAGCACCTAGAGAGCCGGATGCGGTGGAAGTCGCACATCCAGTTCAGAGGGCGGGCCGCGGAAACCCACCAGCCGAAAGGCTGGCAGGGCGCCGCGGTCCGACCCCTACACCTACGTGCCAACGTGGTCGGGGATGGTCTACGTCGCCTTCGTGATCGACGCCTACTTGCACCGAACGACTGGCCGGCGCCGGTGCGCACCGGCGGTCGGATCAGTCGGCGACACCTACGACCACGCCATGGCCGAGCCGACGATCGGCTGTTCAAGACCGAGCTCATCAAGCCGCGGGGGCCGTGGCGGACCGTCGAGCAGGTCGCGATCGATCGCGGTGTGCGGTTGACGCTTGAGTTCGGCCGGCCGGTCGCCCATATCGCGGCGCCGGCAGGGTCGTGCGTAAGAAAGTCTGCCATGCCGAGATTCAGCCGATCGACGTCCGCCAACCACTCGCGCACGATGCCACCCGGTCGTCCTCTACGGCCGCAGCAGCGCTCGCTCAGAACAACGGCGGAGGCGTGTCGCCCAGGCCAGCTTCGACGTGCGCAACACAGCCGACAGCCGACCCGCCTGGCACGCCGCGAAACTGCCCCGCGACCCGGCGGCGGGAGACGTGACGAATAGGCGAGCCGCTACTGCTAGGCAGAGCGGGCGAGCCCGCCCGCTACTCCTTCCACTTGCTACTGCTTCCACTTGATGGAGCAGCCGACTGGGTCCGTCTCCGGTCGCGCTGGCTCGTCTCCCGCCAACACCGCGTCGAGCGCCTCACGCAGCCAGGCGGCGTTCTGCGAGGGGTCGTCGTAATCGGCGTCGGGCGCGCCGCGGTAGCGCACACGCAGCTCCGCGTCGAGGACGAAGACGTCGGGAGTTGTCTTCGCACCGAATGCGCGCGCAACCTCCTGCGTCCCGTCGTACAGATACGGCATCGGCCAATCCTCCGCAGCGACCCGCTCTTGCATGGCCTCGTAAGAGTCGCGCGGGTAGGCCTCGGCGTCGCTGGAACTGATCGCGAGCAGCCGCACGCCGCGGTCGGCGTAGTCACGCGCGACGTCCACGATCCGCTCGTGCCAGGCGAGCGCGTACGGACAGTGGTTGCAGGTGAACACGACCACCGTCACCAGCGCCGCGGAACCGTCCGCATTCGACCAGGTGGTGCCACTCGTGTCCGACAGCTCGAACTTCGGGGCCACATCTTTGACTGCCAGTGTCATTTCGTCTCCTCGGTACGCGCGGCCGCACGCCGCAGCGCCTCGCGTAGGTCTTCGGGATCGGGGGTCGGCGAGACTCTGCCGTCGCGGCGGCGGTACACGCGACAGGCCATCCGGGCCGGCGGCTCATCCACCGCCGGCGGCACTAGGTCAACGTCGTCGATCAGGATCGTCGGCGTGCCGACGAAGTGGGTGCGCCGAGCCTCGTCGTCGGTCCGGATCTCGCGCCTGCGCACCTTCGCAGCACCGAGTCCTGTCTCCTCCAGGGCCTTCCGCAACTCGCTCGCCGCCCGCTCGGTCGACGGGCAACCCTCCGCCCACAACAGATGGATCTCAGGAATGTGCGCGCACGCCGGCGCCTGCTTCTCCGAATCCGCGGATTCGGCATCCCAAGCGTCCGCCGCTTGTCTTGCCAGGTTGTCGTTCAGCTCTGCCGGGCCTGTCGGCTCTGCCTTGGACGGGGTACGCGCTCGGGGAACGGTCATCGTGGTCGCTGCCTCTCTAGCGAGTGGACGGGGCGTTGCCGAGTTTTCTTCTACGCTTGTAGTATCAACCCTTGCAACCGTAGCGATGCGCCCCCAGCCTTGTCCAGAGTTTTCTTCGACGCATGACCAAAAAACTTGCGTCGGCATCGGCACAGTGGCAGTCTCATGGCTGTGTTGATCGATACGAGAGTGTCCGAGGCAGCAGATCGCAGCGAGTTGCGTGACCTCGTGTACGCGTATGCGCAGTACGCAGACTCGCGTGACGCGGACCGGTTTGTGGAACTGTTCCTGCCTGACGGCGAACTGCGTTCAGCAGCGCTGGCAGTGAGAGCTGGGCGCGCCGCCATTAGAGCAGGTGTGACCTTTCTCCAAGATCCACCGCCGTTCGCCGCCACGTATCACCTCGTCGCGAACCATCGATGCGAGGTCGATGGTGACGCTGCGGTCGGAACCACTTACTGCATCGCCCATCATCTCTACGGCTTTGGCCCCAGGGAACTGCACGTTGCACACCTGATTTATGCGGACGAGTACCAGCGCACACGCAGCGGCTGGCGTTTCGCGTCCCGAACCATCACGCAGGTGTGGACCGAGATTCGCGATGCCGGGCAAACCTCGGCCAAGACGTTCCTTAAGGACCTCCGAGGCGCCGAAAACTGACAGAACACCGCGCTCCTGGGCGTATTCGACTCCATGCCCCGGCCCAAGACGCCCTACGCACCTTCCTACACAATCGCGCCCAGACGATCGCCGACTGCTACCGAAGCCCCTCGTGAACGAGCAGCTGGCCGCACACGCGAGATCTCGCCAACGAGTTCACCGCTCGGGATCGCGGGGCGGTACCGAGGCCAGTAGCACAGGCCCGGGCCAAGGATCGAGCGATGTCGAAACTCACCGACATTCGACGCCGACCCGACCAACATAGCCATGCATGCGGATCCCACGCCGCCACCCGCCACCTCGCCGCCTCGAGATCTACACGCCATCCTGTCCCTGAGTTTCAGCAGCCCACTATGCACGTCGCGGCTGTAGCCATCTAGGCCGACAAGACGCCTGCCCGGACCGGGGAGGCGCGGGGTCGGCGGCTGGCGGAAACCCTGGAGCGCTATGTGCCAGGGTCGACCATCCATGAGGCAATCGCTCAGCCCTCGCAGGAGTTGGGGTACGCAGCTGCTGCCGCTCCGCGAACGTGTCCAGAGCGGTTGAGCGGAAAGGGTCACCCCAGTGCGCTGGCCGGCCCAGTGGTTAGCGAGAGGGCATGGGCGTCATCTCCGGAATCGTGACGTGGGCCTCAGCGACGGGGGACCATGGCTAGCTGCTGGCGGCAACGGCGGCATCTGTGTCGCCCGCGGTGCGGCGACGCGGCTGCGAGAATGAGATCCTCAAGAGCGCTTCTGCGTCTGTCGCTCAGGGTGGAGCTCGACCGTCAACTCAAGTGATCGTGGCTTATATCGACACCTACTGGAACCCCTTCGGCGTCCAGCCGAACTGCGCCACGCGGTCCGAGCACGAAAGTACCGATCGCTCCGACCGGCTATTACGCCCCAGGGCTGGCCTGATCCCGCCGGCGGCGTTGCACGGGACGCCCTGGTCACGCGGCGGTGACGCAACTGGAGGTCTGAGGCGTGTACGGGCCCGGAATCCGTGGTCCGCCGCCACCCGGCCGGCCTGGAGGTCGGGCGTCACCAGGCCGGCCGTCCTTCTGAATAACCCTCATTCTTCAGATTGCTATGAATCACGGCAAGGATTGTTACACCTTCTGGGTTGCTAGCTCCATCGACGTTTCTGCATGCACCAACTTCTTCTCGTAAACCTTGAAGAAGGGATACCAGACAGCCATCAGTACCGGAATGAGCAGAAATGGGAAAATGAATGTTTGCCAGGACATTGCTTCAAGGAATGTCTTGAATCCAATCGGGATATTGCCGACGGACATCACATAGCGGGGGATCAAGAACCCGGATGCATACCCGAGCCACATAAGTAGTCCGACGATCAGGGTGCCGCCAACGAAGGGCACCGCCAAGATGGGATTATAGGAGACCGGCGCCCCCAAAATGGCCACTTCATTATGCTGGAACAGTGAAGGCACAATACTGGCTCGGCCTATCGCCACCAAACGCTTGCTCTTGCTCCTCAGGCACAGGATCGAAAAGCCAAGCGTATTTCCTGTTCCGCCGATCATTGCGTCGGCGTTGATCAGCATGATTGGTGAGAACACAGGCGGCATGCCCTTCGTCACCAACGTTGCATTCGCGGTTACAACCATCAGCGTAAGTGGATAGGTAATTGGATACAACACCTGACTTCCGTTGATTCCAAAGATCCAGAAGAAGCTCCTCAAGAACAGCATCAAGAATACACCTTGGATCGTATTTATCGACGATAGCGGTGCAGCCAACAGTTTCATCACTGCTTCCGGCAGCAGCAGCCCGAACTGCGTTTGCGTGAAGAGGCTGATGCCACCAAAAATGAGGACATTGAGCAGCATCGGGATAAGGGAACTGAACGCATCCCGCACCGGAGCTGAGACTACATCAGGCAGCCTGATATAGATCTTTCTGTCCATGCAGAATTTGGCAATGTCCACACTCAACAGGCCAATAAGAATCGCCGTGAATAACCCCGACGCTCCCAAACTCTCGGAGGACAGGGCTGACAAGTCGGTTCCATCCGCCAGCTTGTACGTTGTCATCGGAGCACAGACCAGCAAGAATGTGATGACAGAGATGATTCCGGAGGACAGCTCTGGCAGCTTGAATCTCTTGGCTAGCTCGTAGGCAATGGAAAATGCTGCTACCAATGCCAGCAATCCAATTGTCATGTTGTATGCAGTGGTCAACGTGTCCGCCTGCTTGCGGGAGAAGCCGTACCATCCCTCGAAGAGCGACCAGAACCCGCCAGAATCCAGCAACGTCTGATTCACCGGAGGGGTCTTGATAATCATGAAGATGGAGCCGACCAGCATCACTGCGATCGTAGCGCACATTCCGGCTTGAATTGCATTGATATGCTTGTTGTTTGCAATCGCATCAGCAGCAGGAGCTGCTCTTCTTGTCATTCTTTGGATAAAGTCTTCGCTAACCTCGGCCTCACTCATGCGTATCTCCCTGTTGGTAGATCATCATTTGCTAATCAATCGAATACGTGAGTAGCTCCGTCACCTGGCGGTCTCTGTCCAGAATTCGCAGGTTGAAGCCCCATGGCCGCGAGCTCAACTCCTTCCAAATATGCGGGATCTGCTGCGAGCACTTCACGAAAATTTCATTTCGTCCCTTGCTCAGCCGGACTCGAAAATTGGTCACGCGCGTATAGGTTTCGTCAGCGAGAGCGACGATGTCCCCATTAATCCAGACCTTCAGCCGATCATCGGCCATCAGCTGAACGTAACCGTCAATCGCCTCACTGGCGGTCACGACACAGGACGCATATGCAGTCTTATGACACAGTTCGTAGATATCTTCCGCCCCGATTGTCGGTCCGGTGGTCGGGAGCGGTACTGCAAACGGCTTCCGGAGGTTGACAAAGCCGGAATACCACAAGCTCTCATAGCGTTGGATCTCGACGCCAGCCTCTACTGTCTCCGGAGCGAGTCGCAACGCCTCCTCTGGGAGAAACACCTGGTGAAAACCGTCAATTCCCGCCCGATACGGTCCGGCAATCTTCCACCACGTCGCCCATCCGTTTCCGAGTGGTATCCGGAGGTTCGCAGGACTCGTGACCATCAGGGAACCGTTAGCCGAATGTGCCGCGCGAGGGTCAAACCGGAGCGGAATTTCCACTGATGTATCCGTCCGCCTGATCAGCTTCTCGCGATCCAGAATCCAACCGCTTGGTTCCGCAAATTCCAGCCCGGCGATGTCTGAATTCTCCAGGTTCCGCAAGGTAACGCTGCATCCGATCGGACTTGGCTCGAGATCTGCGAGGATCTGCTTGCGTGGAACCGGGCCGGTCGTCTGCTCCTCACCGGCGATTCCGACCGGCAGAGAGATTGTGGTCTCCTGGTCGTTGCCAACTTCACCTAGTACGAGAACAACTGCATTTTCACCATCAGGCTCAGCAGCAACAACCTCACCGTTCAGTAGCATTCCGGCGTCAACTGACAGCCCATGGAGAAATACTCGCAGACGGCGCGATCTACCCATCTGCTCGTAGCCGCCACAGCGCTTACCAATCTCCAGCGTACGACTGTCCTCACGATATTCGATGGTTGTCACTGCGAATTCGCCAGCTTCGTAGCCAAAGGTATGACCGTCGTCCTCGTACAGTTCGAACCGGCAGTCCTGACCGGGATATACGTGGATCTCAGTCTCCGCCGGCAAATCTCGAGTCCGGACCTCGGCGCCTGTGCGTGGAATAATCGAACCGCCGCGGACGAATACCGGAATTTTGTTTAACGGCGCATCTACAGTGTGATACTGCCCTCCGGTCAACGAGGCTCCGGTCTCAAGCTCGTACCACAGCCCTGCCGGCAGGTATACCTCCCGCTCCCGTTGCCCCTTTCGAGTGACCGGAGCAACCAGCAGGCTGTCACCGAACATGAACTGCCGATCATTCTCAACTGCCTCGACATCCTCTGGGTAAAGCAAAGCCATCGCCCGCATGATGGAGCATCCAGTCTCCGAAGCGATGCGGGCGTAGGTATAGATGTAAGGCATCAAGCTGTACCTGAGGCGGATCAGCGAGGTGATAATCGGCTGGTAGTACTCACTGAAGTTCCACGGCTCGTTGTCCCGCGATCCGTGCACACGCATAATCGGGCAGAACGTTCCCCATTGCAGCCAGCGGATAAACAACTCCGGGTCGTAGTAATCACCGCTGTCCTGACAGCCGCCTATGTCGGTGCACCACCAGGTCTGACCGGACAGACAGACCTGCTGTCCAATGACGACGTGCCGGTCCAGCACCTCGAACGTAGAATCGACATCGCCCGACCAGTTGCACACGCCGTACCGTTGGATTCCCGCGTAGAGCGAGCGTTGAACCATGAACAGACGTTCTTCGGAGTGGGATCGCTGCCCGTCGTACAGGGTTTTGGCCCAATTGAGGCCGTAAATGTTCTGCATCTTTTCCCTGCTGCCGGCATAGTGCGGGCTGCTGCCTTCAGGGTGATTTTCAAGCTCCGCCATGTCGGTCCAGTAACCACGGACGCCGGCGTCGTACAGCTTGCTGATCTTGTCCCACCACAGCTGCTTGCCCTGCGGATGAGAGAAATCGAACGCATGGGTGTAGCGCTCCGTCAGGATGAAATTGTATTTCTCGGGCGTGGCCCAATTGATGAGGCTTCCTGCTGCCGCAAATTCCTGATAGTTCAGTGACTCCTCATCAATATAGGGATGCTGCCCGGCGATCAGCTTGATCCCGAGCGCGTCCAGCACCCTGGCAGTCCCCCTGAGGTCGGGCCAACAAGAGGAATCAAACCGGAGATCGCCGAGCTTCTCATAGATCGTGATATCCAGCATCATTGCGGAACAGGGGATGTCCTGCTGCACGAACTGCTGGGCGCTGTACAGCAGTTCGTCCTGATTGATGTAGCCAAATTTGCTCTGTATATATCCCAGTGCCCACCGCGGCAGAATCGGCGGTGCGCCGGTCAGCAGGCGGTATCCGCCAATAACGTCCTCATACCGCGGTCCACAGATCAGGTAGAGGTCGAGCTCGTCATGATCGGTCAGGATCAAGGATTCGTCCGGTGAAACAGCCGGAGGTTCACGGTCTGCCCAGGGAGCCCTTGGTTTGACCCGAAAGGTCTTCGGGGTTGGCACATTGCCACCGACGAAGAAGCGGGTCGCCCATGAGGAGTTCATCAGTAGGCCGTACCCACGGCTGGAATACAGGAAGGGAACGCCCAAGCTGCCACAGCTTTCATGACCGTCCGTCTGGTTCCAGATCTCCCGTAACTTCCCCCGGATATTCAGGCTGCTGTTGTCGCCCTGACCTAGGCCGTAAATACGTTCCCCGTCCACCAGGTCGTACCGAAATGCCAGCCCGTGATCTTCTCTGCTGCCGAGCGAACCGCCCGTGGTGGCGAAGAGTAATTCTCCCTCCTTGTCGTGCACCTGCAGGCGCAGCGGGTCAAGGTCAACGGTCGCCCGGATGCCGGCACGTTCGATGGTGACGGCGGAGTCGCCGGGATCACATGCATCCCATTCAGGCGTGCCGTAGTTGATGACAACAAGCGTCTCAGTCTCGTCGAAGTTCCCCGACACATTACTGCGGATCCGCAACACACCGCTTTCGGGGAAGTTGAGGAGCGTATATATCTCCCCATTCGTGAGGAGCACGCTGCTGTCCGTAATTTGATAAGTCGGCATAGCCAAGACTTTCCTCGTTGATAGAGCGAATCCGTGGGTCGGACACTCGACGGGCCAGGTAGGCACGTCGGCGCTCGCGATTGGGCAACGCCCGGCGAAGGCGGCGTGTTCGGTCGTCAAGCCCTCGTGGTCGGTGCCTGGGCAGGGCTGACCGCCAACCGGACACCTGGTCCGCGGATTCCCCGCCTGGCGGCATCCGACCGCGTCCGCCCGTGGGGTATCCGGCTTGGAGGTACGGCACCAGAAGTGCGGCCCTCAGTGGATTCGACGCGGTACCTCGGTGCCAGCCGTCAGAGCCGAGCGAGGAATTGTTGTGTTCGGGCTTCAGCGGGATGGGACAGGATGCCGGCCGGATCGCCCTGCTCGACGATCCCTCCTTCGTCCATGAAGATGAGGCGATCGGCGACTTCGCGCGCGAACTCCATCTCGTGGGTAACGACAATCATGGTCATGCCGGCTGTAGCCAGATCACGCATGACTGTCAGCACGTCGCCGACGATCTCTGGGTCGAGGGCTGACGTGGGCTCGTCGAAGAGCATGAGCTTCGGGCGCATGGCGAGCGCTCTGGCAATGGCTACGCGCTGTTGTTGCCCGCCGGACAGTTGTCGTGGGTACTGATGTCCCTTCTCCGCCAATCCCACCTGGTCGAGGAGCTCGTGAGCCCGTTGCGTGGCAGACGCGCGCGACTCCTTGAGCACCAGCATCGGCGCCTCGATGAGGTTCTCCAGGACGGTCTTGTGAAGGAAGAGGTTGAACTGCTGGAACACCATGCCCATTGATGCTCGCTGACGAGCTAGGTCCTTGGCGGCCCGTTCGACTACTTTGCCGTGGTCCTCGCGGTAGCCGATCAGTTCGTCTTCGAGGTAGATGCGACCGGCGTCGAGGGTCTCGAGGTGGTTGATGCAGCGGAGCAGAGTGCTCTTTCCTGAGCCCGACGGCCCAATGATGCAGAGCACCTCGCCGAGCATCACGTCCAGGGACACGCCACGCAGAATCTGGACATTGCCGTACCACTTGTGGACGTCCTCGACGCGTAGTAGGGGCTGCTTGTTCATCGCAGGGATCCCGTCTTCTCGGCGACTGCGCTCGCTGCGTGAGTCGCGTACCAGCGTCGGACCTTCTGGAGCGGGGTGAGAGGCAGGGCCCTTAGCGCGCCCTTTGCGTAGTGCCGTTCGAGGTAATACTGGCCGATCGACAGCACCGTGGTGAGGATCAGGTACCAGATGCAGGCGACCATCAGCAGGGGGATCGTCTGGAACGTCTGTGCGTAGATGATTTGCACGGAATACAACAGCTCCGGCGTGGATATCACGCTGACCAGTGACGTCCCCTTGAGCATCCCGATGGCTTGGTTACCGGTGGGAGGGATGATGATCCGGACGGCCTGGGGCAGCACGATCCGTCGCATGGCCTGCCCCTTCGTCATGCCCAGCACGAGCGATGCCTCCATCTGACCGCCCTCGACCGAGGCGATGCCCGCCCGGACGATCTCGGACATGTAGGCACCCTCGTTGAGACCAAGCGCGAGAAGTGCAGCCGCTAGTGGAGTAACGATATGGTTGACGTCCCAGGAGACGAAGCTTGGGCCGAACGGTATCCCCAAGGAGAGGCGGGGGATGAATGACGACAGGTTGTACCAGAAGATGATCTGCACCAGCAGAGGCGTGCCGCGGAACAGCCAGACGAACGCCGATGCGCTCATCTTCAGGACCACGCTGGGCGACATGCGCATGAGCGCAAGCATGATCCCTAGAATCACTCCGATGACCATGGCGGCGATCGTCAGCTCGATCGTCTTGATCAGCCCGTCGATGACTTGCCGGCTCGTGAAGTAGTGAGCCACGACGTCCCAGTGCAGCGTCGGTGACGTCACGAGCAGGTGGAGGAACATCGCGCCCAGGACCACCGCGATAACGGCCACCACCACCCGTCCGGCAGTGCGTGCAGGGTGGGCGTTGGAGACCCAGGAACCTACACCTCCGGACGCCTTGCCGTCGCGCAGAGGCGATGATCCCGTTGACGCCTTGACATTGGACATGGCCATGGTTCCCTTGCCTAGCTGATAGACGGATTGATCACAGCTGCAGAGACCGCGTTCTCGGACAAGCCCCACTTCTTCAGGATCTCCGCGTACGTACCGTCCGCGATCAGCTTGTCGACCGCTGCCTTGACCGGCTTGGCCAAGCCACTGTCCTTGTTCAGACCGATGCCCTCGATGATCGGCTGGTAGTCCAGGGGCTGGCGTTCGAACTGGTCGCCGGTCTGCGAGATGAGGTACTGCAGCGCGTCGGCGTTGCTGGCGAATACCTGCACGCGGCCGTTGCTCACAGCCAGTTGCGCCGCAGCGTTGTTGGGGAAGGACTGCACCGTCGGCGCCGGCTTGCCTGCTGCCTCACACTTCGGGTCGACCGACTCAACGCTCTTGATGAAGGCGCTGCCCTCGATGGCGGCAACGGTGAGCCCGCAGATATCCGTTGCCGTCTTGATGCTGACAGTGCTCCCGCGCTTGCTGGCAAAGCCCGTGCCAACCTTGAAGACCCCGACGATGTCAATCTGCTGCAGCCGTTCCGGGGTCACGATGAGCGGACCGAAGCTGCCATCGAAGCGGCCGTTCTGGATGCCGGGAATGAAGGTGGAGAAGTCACCGGAGACCGTGGTGCTCATCTTGACACCCAGTACATCGGCGATCGCATTGCTCAGGTCCATCGCCCACCCGATCTCCTTGCCGTCCTTCTGGAAGGTTGCCGGCGGCGAGTTGTTGAAGACGATGTTCTTGATCTCGTCAGCGCTCTTGACGGCGGAGGGAAGCTGATCGGCGATGCTCTGGTCAAACTTCGCGCTCTGGACGCCGGCGCCGCTGGATGCGCCGCTGTCAGCAGCGCTGTCGTTCCCGGACGAGCTGCACGCCGCCGCGGCCAGCGCGATGGTACTCACGGCTGCCAGCATGCCGACGGATCGTCGGCAGGTGAGACGCCATCGATTCGTGCGTCTCGTCTGCCGTGTGGGGAGTGAGCGAGTGGACATGGTCTGCGCCTTTCCGGGTAGTGAGTGGACCGGGGCGTTGTCCGGGATGTGTGGAGCCTCCCTCGAGGGAGCGAGGCTGCTGGGTTGGCCAGTCCCGAACTGTCGCTTCGTGCGCAGGACGAGCTGACCGGTTTCAATCTCAGGTTCTCGATGGCTTTGGTGCTCGTGTTCCGCGATGCGGCCAGTCGCCGCCCTGGGCGGTCGAGAGCACTTCATCGGATTCAGTCGGTTGGGCACCGACGTCGTCTCGCACCGGGGTAGGCCCGGCGACAATGTGGTTGCGTAGAGTCCCGAGTCCCTCGACTTCGACTTCGACTGTGTCGCCGGGGTAGACGGTTCGAGAGTTGGCGGGAGTGCCGGACAGCAGCACGTCTCCTGGGAAAAGCGTGATCGTGCGGGCGATGTCGGCGACGAGGTAGTGCATGTTCCACTCCATCTCGTCGGTATTGGCGTCCTGCTTGATCTGACCGTTGACCGTCAGCCGGATGCGCTTGTTACGGAAGTCCCAGTCCTCGACCAGTCCGGGTCCGAGCGGGCAGAGGGTGTCCGAACCCTTGACGCGAAGCATCGAGCCCGCGTCGGTGTCCCGGAAGTCGTGCAGACCGTAGTCGTTGGCCACCGTGTAGCCGCGGATGTACCGCCCTGCATCTGCCGGCGAGACATTGCGGCAGGTTCGGCCGATGACGATCGCGATCTCGCCTTCGTAATTCAGCCACTTGCACCCCTCAGGACGCACGACTGCGCCGTTGTGGCTGTTCAACGACGATGTCGGTTTGTGGAAGTACGTCGGCGCTGCGGGCAGGCTGATGCCAAATTCGTCGACGCGGCTGCGATAGTTCAAGTGGACAGCAATGATCTTGGAGGGGACCACCGGCGGCAGGTGGTGTGCGTCGCTGATGGCGACCACGCGGCCGTCGCCGGCGACGAGGTCGTCCCCGGAGCGGACCACGTCTACCTGGGCGCCGTCCAGGAGGATCCGGCGGAACTCGGTCATGACCTGGTCACCTCGACGTCGCGCATCGACGGCTGCTCGGCGGAGAGTGGCCCAAGGTGGGTGCGCCGGGGCTGGGGAAACCCGTCGGCCGGTCGATCGAACCACAGATGGACCTGACCCGTGCCGATGGAATTCTCGTACTCGCCGAACTGCCGTGACGGGGCTGTGCAATCGCCTTCGCCAAGCGCCCCGATCATCATGAGGTAGTGCCCGAACCGCGCCTCGGGCCTGAAGCGGTAGAACTCCGGCATCGACTCGACGACTTTGGCGTGGTCTCCCTTGGCGAACCAGTTCAGTCGGTCCACGTCGGCTTGGTGAGCCGCCGGGGTGAAGATGTGCTCTACGCCGGCTGCCTCGTGGTCGCGCAGCTGGCGCAGCGGCCAGAACGTGTGACTCATCGCGCCGGAGGCAACCAGCAACACCTTGCGGTCGGACTCGGCGATGGCATCGCCGAGGGCCCGACCGAGCCGCAGATTATCCTCGGTGTCGGCGGTCTGGCAGACCCCGATGGAGATCCATCGCTTCTCGGGTAATCCCCGCCCGAGGTACTCCCACAGGTTGGTGGTGGCGTAGAAGATCGGCAGGTGGTCGTCCTCGATCGCGGTGATCCAGGTCCCGTGTTGATCTGCCTTGGAGGCGATCAGGTGGGCCAGATCGGGGTCGCCAACGAAGTCGTACGGTCGCTGCTTCATGCCGCGAGGGAGTTCCTCCGAGGTAAACAGTCCCGACCGCCGCTGTTGGGCGGTGACCACGAATTCCACTGTGGTCGCCCAGTGGGAGTCGAGCACGATCACGGTGTCGTAGTCCGCCGTGTCGAAGACCTCGTGGCGCAACTGTTGAAGGCCTGCCGGCAAGGTGGAGTCCTCACCGTGGTTCAGCTCGCGCCGGATCTTTTCCGGAAGGACGATCGTCGGGACGTGCGCGAGTAGACCCGCGCCCATGACTTCACCCATTACTTGCTCCCTTCTGCTCGGTGTTCCAACCGGTCGGCGAGAAGACGGTGTTCTTGATGTCGGAGTAGTAGTCGAAGGACCAAACACCGCCCTCGCGACCGATTCCCGAATGCCCGTTGCCCCCGAACGGTGCGCCGAGGTCGCGGACGAAGAAGCAATTGACCCAGACAGTTCCGGCGTTGAGCGCCGCCGATACGCGTTCCGCACGCTCGGGTGTGCCAGAGACGAGAGTGGCCGCCAGTCCGAACCGGGTCTCGTTGGCCATCTCGATCGCCTCCTGCTCGGTGCCGAAGGTCTGCACAGTCAGGACCGGCCCAAACACCTCTTCAATCACGATTTCGCTGTTGGGCGATACGTCGGTGAGGATTGTTGGGCGGAAGTAGAGGCCACCCAGGTCCGAGTTGGGGCCACCGCCGAGCAGCACCGTCGCGCCCTCGTCACGAGCGCGTTCGACGAATCCGCTGACGCGCTGGAAGTGCTGTCGAGACACCAGCGCAGACACGTCGGTGTTCTCGTCGCGCGGATCGCCTTGCCGAAGCTGGCGCGCCCGATCGACGACCGCGTCGATGAATCGGTGATAGAGCGTGTCCTGGACCAAAATGCGGAAGGCGCCGAGGCAGACCTGGCCTGCGTTGTCGAACTGCTCGACCGCCAGGGAGACCGCGAGCTCGAAGTCTGCGTCGTCGAAGATGACCAACGGGGACTTTCCGCCGAGTTCCAGGGAGAGGGGAACGATGTTCGGTGCGGCTGCAGCCGCGACCTTGCCAGCTGTTGGTACGGATCCGGTGAACGAGAGCCGGCGGATTCCATGGTGTCCTGCCAGTGCCGCTCCCGCCTCGGAGCCGAGGCCTTGGACGATATTCAGCACCCCGGGTGGCAGGCCGGCATCGGAAGTGATGTCAGCGAGCAGGGAGGCAGTGAGTGGAGCCCATTCCGGTGGCTTGAACACCACTGTGTTCCCCGACGCCAGAGCTGGCCCTATCCGCCAGGTCGCAAGCATCAGCGGCGCGTTCCAGGGAGTAATGACCGCTGTGACGCCGGATGGGTTGTAGGTGATTCGCTCGCGATGGCCGCGGACTTCTCGATCCGGGTGCGCCAGCGTTCGCAGCTGCTCGGCGAAGTAGCGGAAGTTCTGACCCACCCTCGGCATCACGCCGCGGCGATGCGAACGCAGCAGCGAGCCATTGTCGCGGGTCTCGACCCGCGACAGTTCCTCGGCGCGGGCATCGATCCCGTCTGCTACCCGCTCCAGCACCTGGGCTCGTTCGGCGGCGGACATGGCCTTCCATGTCGGGAAGGCCCGTTGCGCCGCGGCGACGGCGGCGTCGACCTCCGCCGAGCCGCCCGCCGAAATGTGACCCAGCACGGTCTCGTCGATAGGCGACAGGTCGGTGAAGGTCGTCCGCGAGGCCACGCGCTGTCCGTCGATCCAGTGCCTCGTGTCGACGAGCACGCCCTCGACCTCAACGGCGTCCTGGCCCAGTGTGGCGGCGGTGCTCATGGGGCCGTCACCTTGGCTCCGGCGAGGTTGTCGTGGAGCAGCTCTCCCCCATCCCAAACCACGCCCACCTGGCGGTAGTAGGCGCCGATGAGTTCCTGTGGCTGAAGCATCGTCAGCTCCTCCGTCGGTGAGTCGAAGAGGGTGAAAGTGTCGACACGGGCTTGCCACGGGGTTCCGCCTTCAGCCGATGCGGCGCCGGTCGAGATGATCTCGTCCAGTCGGTACGCCGCAGACTCGTCGATGGCGTTGACCTGCCGATGGTGCGCCATCTTGTGGCTGTTCACGAAGCCGTTTGTGGCCGACGGTCCGGTCAACGTGATACGGGCTTCGGCGAGTCTTCGATCTGCCGCCGCGAGCGAGGCGCCGAACCGGGCACCTACTTCGAGGCGAGGCGCCGGCCCGTAAGGGTGCGGCCGGGTCTGGTGGATCGAGCCGAGCTTCTTCGGATAGCCCTGGTGGATACCCCGGGCCACGGCGAAGTCGGTGTCGACCCAGATGAACACGCAGCGGCTGAACACCTGGCCCTTGAACTGGCAGCGAACCACGACGAAGGCTTCCTTGTACTGCCCGAGAACCGGGTCCAACAGCTGGGCCCCGTCGGCAGCCGTTGACTGCCAGTCCGCCCAGATGAAGGCAACGGCACCGGGGTCGTCGTCGGCTAGTTGCAGCGGGTCCGGCAGCAGATCCGCAACGCGTCGTGGATCGGTGCGGTATTCGATCGTGAGCAGGTCGCCGGAGTAGTGCCATGGCGGTGGCGGGAGCAGCGACGCTCGTCCGGTCGCCGTCTTCGGGTGATAGAAACCCTGGACTTTGGCCACGAGAACTCCTTTGCTGGCGCGGATCTGGGCGGCGTTGCCGCGGCCACTGCCGCTGTCGTGATCAGAGGTGGTACGCGTACTCGGTGAACTCCCAGTCAGTGACGAACCGGGAGAAACGCTCGAGCTCGTTGCGCTTGTAGGTCAGGAAGTTGTTCACGAACTTGGCACCCAACATGTCCCGGATCTCGGTGTCGGCCTCCAGCGCGCCGAGTGACGCTGCCAGGTCGGCCGGCAGCTTCTCGGCTTTGGTGGGGTCGTATCCATAGCCCCGAAGTGGACCCGGTGGGGTCAGGGCATCCCGGATACCGACGTACGCAGCGCTGAGCAGCCCGGCGATGGCCAGGTACGGATTCGCTGTGGCGTCTCCGAGCCGAAGCTCTAGCCTGGTCGCCCTTCCACGCTCGGGTGGAACGCGAACCATGGCGCTGCGGTTGTCCAGACCCCAGTCGACGAGCCACGGGGCGATGGTGTCCGGGCCGAATCGCTTGTAGGAGTTGATCGTGGGGTTGCTGACCGCGGTCAGCGCAGGGGCGTGGGCCAGGATTCCTGCGAGCGCGGACAGCGCCGTTTTGGACAACCCGTGCTCGGAGCCCGGCCCTCCGTCAAAGGCAGGTTCACCATCCTCGGACCAGGCCGAGAAGTGCAGGTGGAACCCTGATCCGCCCTCATCGTTGAACGGCTTGGCCATGAACGTGGCCAACTTGTCCTCCCGGCGGGCAAGCTCCTTGATGGCTGACTTGAAGCGGAACGCCCGATCGGCGGCATCGAGGGCGTCGGAGTGCCACAGGTTCAGTTCGAACTGACCGGAGGAGTACTCGTGATTGCCAGAGACTGCTTCGATGCCGTAGTCGCCCAGCAGACGCAGGGTCCGGAGGAGGAAGTTGTCCGGGTCGCCCTTCAACCCGGATACGTACACGTTGCCCGCCGCTTCGCCGTAGCGCCGCCATCCGGTCGGGGATGCGGGGTCGCGTTCGAGGACGTAGAACTCCAACTCGGGTCCCACCACCGGGCGGAGACCTAGCTCTGCGAAACGCTCGATGACTCGACGGAGCACCTGCCGAGGGCTGTCGCTGGCCGGCGATCCGTCCGGCTCGTAAAGGTCGGCGATGGAGTGCGCGACGCCCGGCTCCCATGGCACAGCCTGCAGCGTCGCGAGATCTGCCACGGCGACGACGTCGGGCAATCCGTCACCCCGCCCGCCGTCGATGTCGACGGTGTCCCCTTGCGGGGTCGTACCGAAGACCGATCGGCAAAACGCCAAACCACTTCCCAGGGTGCGCGGCAACTGGCTGACCAGTACATCGCGGCCACGCTCTGTGCCGAGGATGTCTGCGTAGCCAACCCGCACCACGTCGGTCCCCGCAGCGGCTAGCTGCGCAGCGGCGTCGCTCAAGGGACCATCCATGTCGACCTTCATGGACGTACCGCGGATGTGATCGGCACGCGGAGTGCAGCCACAGGGGAGCAGTTCACGCGATCCACCCGCCATCGATGAGTAGCGCAGCGCCGCTGGTGTAACTGGACTCGGAACTGGCCAGGAACAAGACGGACTTGGCAACCTCTTCATATGTCCCCTCGCGGCCGAGGGGTACGAGTTCGCCGGCCTTTACGCGACGAGCCGCTTTCTGTTCTTCGCTCATAGTGGCGCGGCGGTCGCTGGGAATCGCCTCGAGGAATCCCGGACAAATGGCGTTGGTGCGGATGCCTTGGCCGGTGAAGTCTCGGGCCAGCGACCGGGTGAGGGCAATGGTGGCGGCTTTGGAGATGCCATAGGCCCCTGCTCGTGCCGAAGCCCGCATCCCGGCCGATGACGCGGTGTTGACGATCGCACCGCCCCCGCCGGAGATCATTGCGGGGATAGCCTCCTTCGCGAACAGGTACGCGGACTTGACGTTGACATTGACGATCGCGTCCCACACCTCCTCGGTCGTCTCCACCAAGGTGGTCGCTTCCAGCGGGTCGATTCCAGCGTTGTTGAACAGGACGTCGAGACGGCCGAACTGCGACAGCGCGGTCCGCACGGCCTCCTGTGCGGTGGCTGCCCTCGACACGTCGCCAACCACGGGAACCACGTTCGCACCGGTGCCTGACAGTTCGGCCACGACGGTGCGCAGCGACTGCTCGGCCCGGTCCACCAGGACGAGGCTCGCGCCCTCGTTCGCGAATTGCCGGGCAGCGGCCAGACCCAGGCCGGATGCGGTACCGGTCGCGATCACGACGCGGTCGGCGAAACGAGTACTGCTCACGATGTCTTCTCCCTCATCGGTTGGGTAGTGCTCCGCATGTGGCTGTCGGAGGCTGTGTGCGACTCCTGGGGTGTTTCGTTGCCGACGTCGGGCGGTTCAGTGACGCTGATCCCAAGGCGCTCGCCGACGAGTAGACCGACCGTCAAAGCCGGACCCAGCGAAGCTCCGGATCCGGCGTAGCCGGGACCCATGAGCGCGGCGGCTGCCTCGCCGCAGGCAAAGAGGCCGGGGACGGACTTGTTGTCGACGTCCAGAACCGCGCCGGCCGGATCAGTCACCAGGCCACCTTTGGTGCCGTTCAGGCCCAGAGAGATCTCGATGGCGAAGTAGGGGGCCGTATCCAGGGTTCCCAGGCAGGGGTTGGGGCGGTGGGTGCCGTCTCCGTTGTAGGCGTCGTGGGCGTCTCCGCCTCGACCGAAGTCCGGATCCTCGCCGCGTAGCGCATGGTCTGCCATCGCAGCGACCGCGCCGATCAGGCCGGCCGGGTCGATCCCGACCTGCTCGGCAAGCGAACCGAGGTCCGGCGCCGATGCGAACCAGCCCGGTGCTGGCATGTCGGGCGCAACGCCCGCGACCGCGTACCGACTCTTGAACGCCGCGTCGAACACCAGCCATGCGCATTCGTTCGGGTACCGGTGCGTCGTCGGGTCAAAACGCAGAAATGCCTTGCCCAGATCGTTGTAGGAGCTCGCCTCGTCGACAAACCGGGCGCCGCTGGCGTTGACCAGTACGGAGCCTGGGTAGGCGAGCTCGCGCACGAGGTTGCGATGGACCGCCGGCACACCGTTCGGATCGGCAGGGACGGTAGTGGCTGCCGTCCACCAGGCCTCGCTCATCCCGGCCAGGTGAGCTCCGTGAGGGAGTGCCAGCCGGAAAGCATCTCCGAAGCTTCCGGCGACTGCGGTGGGCAGCATCTGGACCGGTGGAAGAAAGTCGCCTCGCAACGCGCTGTTCTCCGCGAATCCCCCGCTGGCGAGCACTACGGAGCCGGCCTCGAAGGCGTCCACTGATCCGTCGGAGACGCGAGCAACGACGCTGAACGTGTCATTCTCGGTCCGGGTGAGTGAGATGACGCGATGTCCGGCCAGGAGTGCAACTCCTCGCGCCAGCGCGGCGGCGACCAGCCCGGCCACCAGCCCGGCGCCCTGTGTCCGGATGTCACTGTTCCGCCGCGCCAACAACTCCTGGGGGTCCAGGCCGCGACGCGACTCGGTGCTGGTGAGGGGCCCGCGGGTCGATGACGTGCGCACCTGTCCGCGCAACTCACCCAAGGCTGCAGTGGAGACTGGCAGCGGTTCCAGGCTGCGGCCGGCCCGGGCCCCGGGCCAGTGGGGATGGTAATCGTGCCGGGAGATGGCCTGCAGCGGCATCCCCAGATCCTCGAGGTATTGGGCCAGTCGCGGTCCGTTGTCGAGGAACGCGCTCAGGTGCGCCTCACTGGCGGTGCCGAGGGTGTTTTGGCGCAAGTAGCACAGAGCATCCGCCCGGGAGTCGGGATAGCCGGCCCGGTGCATGACGGGGTTGTCGGGGATCCAGATCTGACCGCCGGAGAGAGCGGTGACGCCGCCGAACAGATCCGCGGCCTCGAGCAACATGACCTTGGCCCCACGGTCGGCCGCCGCACAGGCCGCGACAAGTCCCGCTCCGCCAGAGCCGACCACCACAACGTCGCACTGCCTGACCTTCGCGCTCATCTGCTCGCCTTCTGGAAGTAGTGGATGGGGCTTGACTGTCAGCCGGCGGCCGTGGCCAGCTCGTCGATCGCGGCATGCAGGAAGCCGATCCATTGCTCGCTCTCCGGCTTCATCAGCACACTGCGCAGGATCCGACCGTGATCCACATCGGCCGCAATGCGGTGGCCACGGGCAGCGAGGGCGTCCGCGGTCACGCTGTACGTCGCCACGAACACCGCTTCGTCCTTGGGCCTGGTCATGCCCGCGTCGAGCACGTGGGCTGACACACGATCAACCTCGGACAAGCTCGCGCGACGCGGCAGGTAGGTCACGATGTCCAGCTCCGGCGGCTGATAGAGGGCGAGGGTTGGCGAGTCGCCCAGCACCTGGGCCCAAGCCAGTGCGGCTCGCCGGCCCGGTCGCAGGACACGCCCCAGACCATCCGGCGTGAACGGCATCACCTGCGAAGTGAGCCAAAGCGCGGCCGCGGCCGCGCCCGACCGTGAGCACTCCAGGGAGATTTCGCCCAGGTGCAGTTCGTCGGAGGTGAAGTACGTGTACGGCGAGTCGTGGGTGTAGAAGCGAATGACCTGCGGGTCCTTGAAGAGCACCGCCCCGCAGCCGTAGGGCTGCAGCCCGTGCTTGTGCGGGTCGACAACCACCGAGTCGCAATCGGCGATCGCACGGAAGGGCGCCGCCTGAACCCCGTCGGGTGAGTCATCTGCGATGAGGCGGAAGAACCCCCCGTAGGCGGCATCGACGTGGATGCGAGCGCCGTACTCCCGGCACAACGGCACCGCCTCGTGAACCGGGTCCACGGCCCCCAGTCCGGTAGTGCCGGCAGTCAGCACGACCGTCCCGACGGTTCCGCTGCGCAGCAGCTCCTCGAGCGCCGCCAGATCCATCCGGCCGACCGCGTCGGCAGCCACAGCGTGCCCCTCGATACCGAGCACGTGGCACATGCGACCGTGTGTGTAGTGGGCGTCCGCACTGAAGGCGATCCCCTTGCCGGGATGGGATTCCCGGGCCACGAACAGAGCCTCGAGGTTCGCGATGGTCCCGCTGCTGGTCAGGTGACCCAGGAAGTCGGTTCCGTACCCGAACATCGCTGCGAGGTCGGCGACCACTTCCTTCTCCATCTTTGCCGTGGCCGGCCCGCCGTCGAGGGCGTGGTTGTTCGGGTTGATCAGCATCGTGGCGAGGTACCCGATCACCGACACGGGGTGCGGCGGCTTGAGCATCTGGCCGGCGTAGCGGGGATGGAAGAAGGGATAGTTCTCCTCCAGCCGACCGATCAGTGCGTGCAAGGCGTCGTTGAGCTCGTCCGCATCGACACTTGTCGCCGGGTGCGGCTCATAGGCACCGAACTGCGACATCCACCGCGAGATCCCGGCGACAACGAGAGCCAGATTGTCGTTCAGCTCGGCCGGGGCCGTCGGCTCTGCCGCAGACGGGGTACGCGCTCCGTGGACCGTCATCGTGATCGCTGCCTCTCTAGTGAGTGAGCGGGGTCGCTGCCGATTTTTCTTCTACGCTTGTAGTATCAATTCCGGAAACCGTAGCGCCACCCCCCAGCCTTGTCCAGAGTTTTCTTCGACGCATGACCAAAAACTCGCGATACACTCGGTCGGCAGGGCGCGCCCGTCGCGGCAGCAATGCCCCGCGCCGGCCCGGGTGGGAGCTGCGGTCCATAGCGTTAGGACCTTGCCGGATAGCCAAAGCACAAGCAGAAGAGGAGGCGGCACCGTGCCGAAACTTGTCGACCACGAGCAGCGCCGGGCCGAGATCGTCGATGCCACCCTGCGTCTCGTGGCACGGGACGGGTTGGGGGGCGCCACCATGCGTGCGATCGCCAAGGAACTCGGCGTGGCCAACGGGGCGGTCGGCCACTACTTCACAAATCAGGACGCGTTGCTGGCCGCCACCTACGAGGAGGTCTTCGCCCGAACCAATGCGCGCGCCGCCGAACGCGCTGCGGGTCGGCGCGGTCTCGACGCACTGCTTGCGACGCTGCGCGACCTGCTGCCGATGGAGGCGATGACCGTCGACGAGGCACGCATCGTCGTGTGCTTTTGGGGACGCATCACCACCGACGAACGCCTGCGCACGCTGCTGCCCAAGGAGCACGAAGCCTGGACCCGCAGTGTCCAGGAGATGCTCGAGCAAGCGATCGAAGACGGCGACCTGAGGGCAGAGGCGAAACCGGCCCCGCTTGCAGAGCTGCTCGTGACAACGGTGCATGCAATGCAGGTGCGAGTGGTGACTCTTCCTGACCGCACGCCTCCGTCGATGCAGCGTCTACTGGTCGAGCAGATCCTGGAGGCGTGGACCGATCCCGGACAGTCGCTTCGCGACAGATGGCCCGCCGACGTGGCTGCCCTTCACGACCCGGAGACCATGTCGCTCAATCGCTCGTTGCTTCACAGCTGAGCGCGCGCCTGCACTGCAGAAGGGGCCGTCAACTCGCCGGCTGCAGCGCGCGGCGGCTGGCTGCCACCAGTTGGGCAAAAATAGCCATCTGCGCTGGGTCAGTTGCCGCAGTGTCTTCTGGGTGCCACTGCACTCCGAGGAACCATGGCGCATCGGCTGCGACCATCTGGACGGCCTCCACGGTGCCGTCGGCTGACCGGGCGACCGCTCCCAGCCCATCACCCAACCGGTCCAGCGCCTGATGGTGATAGCAGCTGATCGAGAGCGTGCGGGCGCCGAGAGCGTCGGCCAGGGAGCACTCCGGTTCGAGGGCGAGCTTCGACACCACACGTCGGTGTGGGGTGTCCATGTGGGCAACCAAGGTGCCGCCCAGCGCGACGTTCACGATTTGCAGTCCCCGACAGATCGCGAGCACCGGTCGCCCGGTATGTAGCGCCCAACGTGCCAAGGCGAGATCGAAGCCGTCTTGCTCGGGATCCATGTCGTAGTGCTCGTCATGCTCGACGCCGCCGTACAGCGCCGGAGTGATGTCTCCGCCGCCGGGCAGAAGCACCCCGTCGGCGAAGTCGAAGCGATCGGCGACCTGTGCCTCGTCGACCATGCCGTCCCGTGCGTGAGGGTGCACCGTCACCGGCTCGCCTCCGGCGGCGAACACTGCGGTCGCCAACGCGCGGGCGGTGACCTCGGCGCGGAATCTGAGGGCTGAGGCGGACTCGGAGAAGCGAGCAGGGACGACGATCAGCGGTCGATCCCTCACAGCGCCAGCCAGGTGGTCTTCAGCTCCGTGTACTTCTCCAGCGCGTGAACAGACTTGTCGCGACCGTTGCCGCTCTGCTTGTAACCGCCGAAGGGAACGGTCATGTCGCCCTCCTCGTAACAGTTCACCCACACCGTCCCGGCCTGGAGTTGACGGGAGACCCTGTGGGCGGCGCCGACGTCGCGCGTCCACACGGCGGCCGCAAGGCCGTAGACCGAGTCATTGGCCATGCGCACGGCCTCGGCCTCGTCCTCGAAGGTGAGAACCGAGAGGACAGGGCCGAACACTTCATCGCGAGCGATGGCCATCTCAGGCTCGACCAGGTCCAGGACGGTGGGCTGAGAATAGAACCCGTCTTCGGAGCCGGGTGGCCTGCCTCCCCCGGTTCGCAACCGAGCACCTTCATCGACCGCGCGTGCGGTGTGTGCCTCGACCCGCTCCCGGTGAGCTGCGCTGACAAGGGGGCCGATCTGGGTCGCGGGATCCAGGGGATCACCGATGTGCATGGCCTCTGCGACCCGGACGACGCCATCTACGACCTCGTCTCGCACCGCACGGTGCACAAGGAGGCGCGAGGGTGCGGTGCACATCTCGCCCTGGTTGAAGAAGATGTTTCCAGCGGTGCCGGCGACTGCTGCCGGTAGGTCGGCGTCCGGCAGCACGATGCTCGGCGACTTTCCACCCAGCTCGAGCCAGACCCGTTTGAGGTTGGAGTCGGCGGAGTAGCGCAGGAACTCTCTGCCCACCTCCGTCGAACCGGTGAAGGCCACCGCGTCGACACCGGGATGCAGCGCCAGGGCGCGCGGCGTCGCCGAGCCTTGCCCCGTAACGATATTGAGCACGCCGTCCGGCACACCTGCCTCCAGCGCGAGCTCGGCGACCCGCAACGCCGACAGCGGTGACAGCTCCGACGGTCGCACGACGACGGTGCAGCCGACCGCCAGGGCGGGAGCCACCTTCCAGGCCAGCAGAGTCATGGGGAAGTTCCACGGCACGACTACGCCAACTACGCCGACCGGTTCGCGCGTGACGAGCGCGAGCGCCTCCCGGCCGACCTCGGGCACTTCGCCAGAAAGCTTGTCCGCCCATTCGGCGTACCACCGGTAGCAGGCGACGGTCGTCCGCATCTCGATCGAATACGCGTACTCGATCGGCTTACCCATCTCGAGCGAGACCAGCAAGGCCAGCTCGTCGCGGTGAGCCTCGACGACGTCCGCGAATCGGTGCAACACCAGCTTGCGCTCGGCCGGGGACATTCGGGACCAGGGTGAGTCGACGAAGGCAAGCCGGGCCGCCGCGACCGCCGCGTCGACGTCAACGGCGCTGCCGTCCGGTACGGCCGTCAGGGGACGCCCGTCCCGAGGCGACAGGACCTCCATCACACGTCCGTCCGCGGCGGTCACACAGCGACCATCGATCACCATCCGCCCAGGCGGGACCAACCGTTTCGCTCGGGCGCGCCACATCTCAGCTGTCTCTCCGGCTGCCATTTGTGGCCCTTCACTGGTAGCTGATCAGCATCACTTATTTTCTACGAATGTCCAATTTAGAGGTCGGCGGAAGCCTCGTCAAGCACCCCAGCGCAGCTCGGTGTATGAACGCTCGCAGTGACAATGACGAACGGCATCGGGAGCGGCGTCAGAGAGGTTGAGCACTCTCCAGTGAGAGACCGACGTACGTCGTCTCCAGGTATTCGTGGATACCCTCGAAGCCGCCCTCGCGGCCGAACCCCGAGGCCTTGACGCCGCCGAACGGCGCAGCCGGGTTGGACACGATCCCCGTATTCACCCCCACCATGCCGAACTCCAGCGCCTCGCTGATCCGCAGGGTGCGAGCGAGGTCCCGGGTATAGAGGTAGGCGGCCAGGCCGTACTCGGTGTCGTTGGCACGTGCGATCGCCTCGGTCTCGGTGCCGAACGTCGTGACCGGAGCGACCGGGCCGAAGATCTCGTCGCGCAGCAGCGGCGCGTCGCCGGGCACATCGATCAGGACGGTAGGAGCGTAGAAGTATCCGGCCTTGCCGACCACCTTGCCCCCACAGAGCAGCCGGGCACCCCGCCCGATCGCGTCCTCAACCAGTGCCGCGATATTGGTCTGCGCGGCAGCATCGATCAATGGGCCTACGGCAACGCCTTCGGCGGAGCCCCGGCCGACCGGCATACTCGACATCCGCTCGGACAACTGATCCGCGAAGGCGTCCGCGACAGACTCGTGCACGAGGAACCGGTTGGCCGCCGTGCAGGCCTGGCCCATGTTCCGCATCTTGGCCAGCAGCGCACCCTCGACCGCCGCGTCCAGATCAGCGTCCTCGAAGACGATGAACGGCGCGTTCCCGCCGAGCTCCATCGAGACCCGCAGAAGCTGGGTGGCCGACTGCTCCACGAGAAGTCGGCCCACCGGCGTGGACCCGGTGAAGGTGAGCTTGCGTGCGCGGGGGTCGCGGACGAGTGACTCCATCACCTCGCCGACACGGGTCGTCGTCAGAACATTGAGAACCCCGCGGGGCAGGCCAACCTCGCGCATCAGGTCTGCGAAGGCAAGCATTGTCAACGGTGTCTGCCTCGCCGGCTTGACGACCATGGTGCAGCCGGCGGCGACAGCGGGGCCGATCTTTCGGGTTCCCATCGCGAGCGGGAAGTTCCAGGGCGTGACCATCAGGGTCGGTCCGACGGGACGCTTCATGGTCAGCAGCCGGTTGTCGCCGCTGGGCGCCGCCATCCACCGGCCTGAGATGCGAACCGCCTCCTCGGCGAACCACCTGAGGAACTCGGCGGCATAGGCTACTTCGCCACGGGCCTCAGCGAGCGGCTTGCCCATCTCGAGGCTCATGAGCGTGGCAAAATGCTCAGTACGTTCGGTGAGCAGCTCGTAGGCCGCGCGGAGGAGTTCACTGCGTGAGCGCGGTGAGGTCGCTGCCCAGGCACCCTGGGCTGCGGCCGCAGCACCCAAGGCTGCGCCACCGTCGGCTACTGTCGCATCGGCCACCGTGGCGATGATTTCGCCAGTCGCGGGGTCGTCGACATCGAAGCGGGCGCCGTCTGCGGCGTCTCGCCACTGCCCGTCGATGAAGAGGCTGGCCGGTACCGACTGAACGGCCTCGATCTCGGATGTGTTGAGGGGCATGCGTGTCTCCTCGGAGTGGCGTGGCAGGGACTCAGGCGTTGGCGACGAAGGCCTGCTCGAGGATGTCGAGGCCCTCGCCCAGCAGCTCGTCGGAGATTGTCAGCGGCGGCAGGAAGCGCAGCACGTTGCCGAACGTGCCAGCGGTGAGGGTGACCAAACCTTGACTGTGGCAATGCCTGTTGACGGCAGCGGTGAGCTCCGGAGCCGGTGTCGTGTCCCCTCCCCCCAGCACGAGCTCGACGGCCACCATTGCGCCGCGGCCGCGGATCTCGCCGATAACGTCGAACTTCTCCGCGAGCCGGTGCAACCGCGCCTTGAAGAGCCCCTCGATCTCGCGGGCTCGGCCGCAGAGGTCGTCTGCCTCCATCGTCTCGATAGCGGCGAGTGCGGCCACGCACGCCACCGGGTTCCCACCGTAGGTCCCTCCCAGGCTGCCCGGGCTTACGACATCCATCACCTCGGCGCGTCCGGTCACCGCTGCGAGCGGAAGGCCGCCGGCCATGCCCTTCGCCGTGGTGATGAGGTCGGGCACCACGCCCTCGTGGTCACACGCGAACCAGTCTCCAGTGCGGCAGAAGCCGGTCTGGATCTCGTCAGCGATGAGCAGGATCCCGTGCTCGCGGCACCACTCGGCGACCTGACGAAGCCACCCCGCCGGCGGAACGATGAAGCCGCCCTCGCCCTGGATCGGCTCGATGATGACGGCCGCGACGTTCTGCTCGCCAACCTGAGCGCGGACCTGCGACGCGAACGCCTCGAACGCCTCCCCGGCAACGCGCTCCCGGTCACCGATCCAGCGGTAGGGGTAGGCCATCGGTGCGCGGTAGACCTCGCCGGCGAACGGTCCGAAGCCTTGCTTGTAGGGCATGTTCTTCGCGGTCAGCGCCATCGTGAGGTTGGTCCGGCCGTGGTAGGCATGGTCGAACGCGACGACGGCCGCGCGCCCCGTGAAGGCGCGGGCGAGCTTCACCGCGTTCTCAACCGCCTCGGCCCCGGAGTTGAACAGCGCCGATCGCTTCTCGTGGTCGCCGGGCGTGAGCAGCGCGAGCTTCTCACAGACTGCCACGTACTCCTCGTACGGCGTCACCATGAAGCAGGTGTGCGTGAAGTCCTCGACCTGGCGCTTCACCGCTTGGACGACGCGGGGGGCAGACGCGCCGACCGTCGTCACGGCGATCCCAGATCCGAAGTCGATGAGCTGGTTGCCGTCGACGTCGACGAGGATTCCACCGTCTGCCCGCTCAACGTAGACCGGCAGGCCGGTTCCCACCCCCGCAGAGACCGCAGCCAGCTTCCGCGCCTGCAACTCCTGTGAGCGCGGGCCCGGAATCACCGTGGCGAGGTGGCGGCGCTGCTCGACGCTCGTGGCCATGTCGGATCTCCTTCTCGGACGGGCAGATCAGGCGGTGTGCCAGTTGCTCACAGCCGAGCCTCGGCGAACGCGTACCATGCTGTCCAATACCTGTCCTGCACGTCATCCATGCCTGGGAGGCATGGCATGGAACTACGCACCCTGCGCTACTTCGCCGCCGTCGCAGCGGCGGGCTCGGTCACCGCGGCCGCCGCCGCGATACACATCACGCAACCGTCGCTATCGCGCCAAATGCGTCAGCTCGAACGCGACCTGGGCATCACCCTGTTTGCGCGTGAGGACGGCCGCCTGCGGCTCAGTGCTGCCGGCCGCGAGTTCCTGCCGGTGGCACAGACCCTCGTGGCCCAGGCCGACGCCGCGCTCGACACCGCCGCCGGCATCGCGGCTGGGAAGCTGCAGCGAATCACCATCGCCGCGCCGGGCACGACCTTGACGGACGTCGTCGCACCGTTCCTGGCGACGCTGGCCGAGGGAGATCCCATGCCCGCCGTCTGGGAGGAAGTACCGTCCTCGGTCTACGACGCGCTCTGGCGCGGCGCCGACGTCGCGGTGGGCACGACTCCCCCACCTCAGCAGCTCGCCGGCATGGCACTGGCCGACCTCCCGGTGTTCGCGTACGTTCCTGGCAACCATCCATGGACTCTTAGGCGCCGGGTTCCGTTGGAGGAACTGGTCGAGCAGCCGCTGCTGGTGCAGAGCCGAGACTTCCACCCCCGCCGTGCCCTCGACCAGGCCGTCGACCTCGCCAGACACGGCTACCGCTCCGTCCATGAGTTCGCGACTGCCGAGGTGGCCCAGGCCGTGGCGGCCTCGGGACGCGGCGTCGCCGTCGTCTCCGACGACCCGCGTTTCGGCCTCCACGGACTCGCAATCGACGGCCCAGCCGGCGCGGTGCACATCAGCCTCTACGCCGCGTGGGATCCGGCTCACCACGGCGCCGCCACCATCGCGAGTCTCGCGCAGCGGCTCCGAGACTTCTGCATCACCCGCTACGGAGCGCAGGTAACCCCACCGCCGCGTCGAGCCACCCAGCACCCCACCGCCAAAACTGCACAGCACACCCGAAAGCCTTGAAACGCGTCCTCAACAGCAGCCGGGTTTCGTTCCCATTGACGAGCAAGAGCGGGGCCGTGCAGTGCGCACGACCCCGCTCGTTTCCTGATTCAGTTGCCGGCCGGTTTCAAGCCTCCGATCGCTTGCCGAATGTCCTCCGCGATGGCATCCACCGCTACCTGGTTCGTCGTCGAGTCGATGCTTGCGACTTCTGCCAGCGCAGCCTGCAGTGCTGCCCAGGAGTCGGCGCTGTACTTCGTCTCGTCCAGCGAAGCTGCCTGCTTGACGAGCACATCCACGAGGGAACGGTCGACGACGGTCTTGTAGTACTCGACCTCCGCGACGCTTGACCACGAGCCGTTCACGCCCGCATACCGGAGGAATTTGTAGGCGGTTTGGGTCGCCGGGACGATGTCGTACCACTTGGCATCGGTGACACCGGTGAAGGTCCCGACTTCTGACCAGGTGGAGCCGTCATTCGAGCCGAGGATCGTCGCATTGTTCATGCGCGCGATGGTGTCGGGGCGTGCCGCTTGCGGGTACGCCCGTACCTTCGAGACGAGCACCGGCGCTGGAAACTCGGCGGTGATCCAACTGTTGTCCGGAGACGCTAGCGTGATCGAGGTGCCGGTCGACCCATCGAAGATGAGCTTTCCGACTTCGTTGATCGGGCGCCCCCCGTTTCCGAACTCCGGATGGGAGGTCGTTATCGTCGCATCACCCAACGTATCGAGCTTGACTTCATCCGACCGGGGCGCGAGCTGGCCGATCGCCGCGTACAGCTCCATGCGGAGCTGAGCGATATCTGCGTCCGGCTTCGAGGTTGCCGCTTCGATCCGGGCCAGTTCCTGCTGCAGAACGTAGAAGCTACCGCGGTCGTAATCGTCGGACTTCAGCGCCTTGGCGCGGACGATGATCTGGTCGAGGCTCTCACCAAATACCGGGCCCGAGCTCGGACCCACCTGTGTCGACCCGTCGACGAATCGCGACACCACCTTGTAGTACGCCTCAGCGGCCTGCATCGTGTCGGTCAGCGAGAGTGCGAAGCGGTTGTTCATGACCTTCGTCCAGCCTTGAGCGGAACGAGGATCAGTCTTCGCCACTTTGTCGTCCTCGGTGCGGTACACATCGAACGCGATCGCGGCAGTTGGCTTGTTCCATTGGACAGTCGCTTTGTCTGCGGACTGCGCGACGGTCGGCGTGACTGTACCCGCCGCGAGCGGCGTGATCGACACCTTCGTGAAGGTGCCGGCCTTCTGCGCGGTGACGCCGTAGTTCGCCGTATCGAGCATCGGGATCGCAGCAGACGCGACCCTCGTCCACGACTGACCGTCCTTCGATACGAGCGCCACGAACGACTGCGAATCCGCGTGGTGGATCAGTTGCACGTACGGGTAGTTCTTCACCGAATATCCATCGACGCTCTCGGTGAGCGGGCTGCGGGTGTAACCGCCGCCGGCATTGTCTCCCGGCTTGCCCGTTCCGATGTCCGCGCGAGTGTCGATAGATCGGGTAGCGAAAACAATCTGCCCGTTGGCGCCGGCTCCGAGATAGACGTAACGTCCCACCGGGTCAGTGCTGTCGCGGACGATGATGCCACCGTCATTCGAACCCAGCTGCGACAGATTCGCCGAGACTACGGCGTCACCCTGCACGAGGCGGGTCGTCATGTACGTCGAGTCAGGCTTGAACCGGTCCGGCAGCACGCTGTCGTCGCCGGCACCGAATCCGGTCCCGTTCGCGTCCTTGAGCGTTACGGTGCTGCCCGTGACGATGGCGCGACCGGATGATGCCGAGCCGATCAGATCGTCGCGCCACCCGCTGGAAGCCAGGGAACTCGTCCGTGATGCAGTCACCACCGCTTTCGAAGGCGATGACGAGTCCGAGGATCCCACCTGGTTGGTGGCGATCACCGAGTAGTACGACGTTCCGCGTGGTGCCGTCCTGTCCAGGAACGATGTTCCCCGCACGGATTGCGCGATGATCTGACCTTTGTCGTTCGGCTTGCTGGACCGGGTCACGATGTAGGAAGTCGCTCCGGCTGCATTTCGCCAGGTGAGCCCTACCGCGCCGTTGCCCGGCGTTGTCGCGACGACATCGACCCTGTTCGGGACGGATGGCTCGACGACGTCGGTGCCGAGGTTCAGGACGACCGCGGAGTACGCGGGGATACTGATCGAACCGTGGCTCACCTTCACCTGCTTGCCCGATACAAGATCGGCAACAGTGGATCCTGAGAAACCATCCGGCAGTTTCACTGTGTAGGCCCGCGCGTTCTTGTAGGCGGATCGTGTCGTGTTGACAGCGACGAAGTACTTCCCATAACGCGTGGTCGCAAGGTTGGGGTATCCGGAGTACGGGTTGTCTTCGTTCCAGTTGTCACGCGAAATCGTGCCTACCCCTGGCTGGTACGCGACCGGGGCGAGCTCGCCGGCGAGGCCGAACGGCCGGTCGTCGGCCGATTCATAGCGATCGAAGATCGCGGGGTCTTCCTTGGACGGCGCGCGCAACACGTAGCTCTGCGAGTCCAGAATGCCCTCCGTAGCTACCTGGGCGAACTGCTCGTAGTCTCCGTACTGAAGGTCCACATGTCCGACTCCGGTGAAACCACGGTTGCGTTCAGCCAGCGACCCGTAGAAATGCGTATCGCCATCGCGTCCGGAGACCAGGAGGTTGTCGATGTCCACCCAGGCGAACTGGGTGTTCTTGTAGGTGGTCCGATCGATGCCGAGCTTGGCGAGCTCCGCATCGGAGTACTGGGCCAGGTTCGTGTGAGGGAGCACAACGCCGGCGGCGACCTGCCCGAAGCGGGTGTAGCCGGCACGATTTGCAGTGATATACGAATACTCTTCGCCGAGTCGGAAGTCGTACTTGTTCTGCGTCAGCACCCATTGGTTGAAGGTGTTGAAGTACTGGTTGTCGACCAGCTGCTGCTGAGCGAAGCCGACAGCTTCCCGCGCGTAGCCCCAGTAGATCTTCCACTCCGGTCCCCCGTACAGCTCCGAGTTGTCGGCCATGTACTGCTCGAGGCCGGCGAACTTCAAAGCCACACCCTTCTGCGCCTCGGTGCCGTAGGCGACGCGACCTGGGTAGGCCGTGGTCCTGTCGTCGACCACGTTCTGCTCGAACATTGCCCGATCGCCATTCGCGTCCTCGCCGGGGTAGCGAGCTTCTCCACGCGCGTGAATGCTCTTCAGAGAGAGTTTGAGCAGCTGGGCATTCAGTTCCTCGTCGCCCGTGTGCCCGATCGTCTCCCAGAAGTAGTTCGCAATGTCGTTCGCCGCCTCACCGTAACCACCCACGTAGCCGTTCTCGCGGGTGAGTCCGGCCGCGGTGATTCCGGTGTAGTCAGTGCCATAGGGCTTCCGGCGGATCACGTTCCCCACCCTGTCGACCTTGCTCTTCGCCAGTCCCTTCATCACGACCTGGAGCGTGTCCGGGGTGTACGCGACGTTCTGGTCGTGCTGGAAGAGGCTGTGGTAAATGTCGAGGTCCTCGCCGTTGGGTCCGGACAGGACCTCCTCTCCGAGGAACGGCCTGACGCCGGTCGCCTCGAGCAGGATGTCCTGCGATCGGGCCTTTCCGGGGTAGAACTTCGAGCCGATGACTCTCAGCCCCTCGCTCGCGCGCCAGGCGCCTTCGTAGGTGTAGAGCATCTGGTTATAAATGTAGGAGAGCCGCGAACGCGAGAAGTCGTAGCTGGCCTTGAGGATGCGCTCCCAGGCCTGCCCGCGGGTCAGCTGACCGCCGTCCCAACCGACGCCTGCGATCGAGTTGTCGCCGTCGATGGTTCCTGTGGTGAAGGGCTGGGCGAGGAACTCCTTGAAGGCCTTCTCGCCGTAGATCTTGTCGTTCGAGATGTAGTTCTCAACGACGTAGAGCACCTCACCGAGGATCGAGTAGTACCCGCCCCAGTCGCTTTGGTGACCTCCGCTACCGAGGCTGCGGACGTTGCCGTAGTAGTCCTTGGTGTAGTTGTCGATCGACTTGAAGATCCGGTCGAGCGCGGCGCGCTTGTCGGCGTCGGTCTTCGCCGGCGACCAACTCGCGGCGAGAGACTGGGCGTAAAATCGCAACTCCTCGTTATAGCGTTCGATCGCCATCTTGCCACCGGCGGAGGCATCGGACTTTGCCGACAGGTCGTTGAAGAGCTTGACCTGACTGGCGACGTAACTGTCGATGTAGCCCTGCGCCTGCTGGTCGGTCACGGCAGGCGCAACCTCAGTCGACGGCTGGTAGGAGGTCCGATCCGATGCGTCCAGTGTCACGGTCGGCGACGTGTGGGTGAAGGCAGAGTAGATCGGCCGGGACGGCTGGTCCGCCGGCGCCGATGGATCGAGACCGCTGTACGTGCGCAGTGTCACCAGCACCGCGGATTGGCCTTGCGTCGAGGACAGGGGAAGCATGGCGGTGTTGAACAGGAACCGGTTCTTCAGCCCGCCAAGGGTTCCGATGTTGATCGACTCGTAGTCGCCGTTCTGGCGATACTCGACCTGCTCGTTGTTGATGAACACGACGGTCTTGTAGGCAGAGCTGTCCTCGCCCCACAGTTTGATCGACAGATAATTCTGCAGCGACGGGTCGACCTTCAGCAGGAACGTGAGGTCGCCGTCGTAGTTCTTTCGCGGCGTCAGCGGATTGCTCACTCGCGCGGATTGTCCGTTCGCGCCCGCTACGACGGATGTGTCAGGAGCGGTCAGGTTGTGAGCGGCTTCGGAGCTCGAATCACCGAAGTCGATGACATCCAGGACAGCGCTTGCTTGCGCGCCTGCGGCCCGGGCGACAGGCGGCACGAGGGGACCGAGCAGGGTGGCAGCGATGGCCAGCACGGCGGCCATCGACCACCAGGTGCGCCCAAGTCCCGTTCTTCTTAGTCTGTTTGGCGGCAGGCTCGGTACCGGGCCGAGTGGCTCGCTCGTGGTTCTCGATCGAATCATCGTGTTGTGCGCCTTTGCTGTGAGGGACGGCTCTCATCACGCTTAGGAGAGCGCTTGCCTGGGCAAGCTAGTTCTCACGGTTGACGCCGTCAAGGGTCAAGGCGCGTTACTCGTTCTGTCGAAATTCTTAGGCGCGCGCGGGGGTACTCTCGCGCACGACGGGGTAGCCGCTGAGGACAATCAGCTGTCGGGATGCCTTCGGCCGAGTCGCGAGTGTCAACGCCGCCTCGCCGACCTCGTCCCACGGCAAGTGGAGCGTCGTCAGTGCCGGATGCACATCACGCAGCATGGCGAGGTCATCGAAGCCCGAAATCGCGACAGCCTCAGGGATCGGCACGCCTGCCTCCCGGAACCGGGCCATCGCACCGATCGCGATCGCGTCGCTCGAGGCCAGGATGCAGTCAGTTCCGCTGGACCGGCGCAGGTATTCGCCGGCGGCGGCGTACCCGCCATCCCGCCCGAAGTCGCTGTGGAAGATCCATTCCGCTGACGGTGCGAGTTGATGCTCGGCAAGCTCGGCCGACATCCCGTGAGTGCGGTCCCGAGCGGTCAGTGCATCGCGCGGGCCGGCGAAGATCGCGAATCGGCGGTAGCCGAGCTCCATGGCACGACGGGCGATCTGCCGACCTCCAGCCACGTTGTCGATGGCGACAGTGTCGAAGGGGAGGCCCTCTTGGCTGATCGTCACCACCCGTCCGCCCTCTCGCTCGAATGCTTCGAGCTCAGCTACCAGACGATCGAAGTCTCGGTTCGAGACTGTCCGACTGCCGGCGATGATGATCGCCTGGGGTCGTTGTCCGCGGAGCGTTGAGACGATACGTGTCGCTTGGGCAGGGTTGTCGTTGAACGAGGCGAAGGTGACGAGCGCATCGACCCGCTCGGCTGCCCGGAAGACCCCGACGGCAATGGGCGAGAAGTAGTCGTCGGAGACCGCGTTGACGAGGAAAGCAATCGTCTCCGTGCGGCCGCGGGCTGTCGCTTGGGCGGCGGCATTGGCGATGTAGCCGAGCTGGGACGCGGCCGCGGCGACTCTACGGCGGGTCGGTTCCAAGACGACGCGTGAGCTTCCGTTCATCACCCGCGAGGCCGTAGAACGAGACACTCCCGCGGCGCGGGCCACGTCGTCCAGAGTGGCGGATCGCTGCGGCTCATCGATGCTCACGGTCTGGACTTCTCCTCACAGCGGGTTCCGCGCATAATAGCCGGTACGCTAGAAAGGAAAGCGCTTGCCTGCACGGTGGCACCGAACGTGCATCGCCTGGGCACGCGCGTTCCGGAACTGCACCATAATCGCAAGGGAGCACCATGCGCCGCCTCGGCTTTCACGGGACACGTCCGTCCGAGCGATGGGACACCGGGCTGATGGTGGGAACGGGAAGCATCGGAGCCTCCCTGTTCGAGTATGGCGATGGACACGCTGTGGCCCTCTCACATGAGCGGTTCTTCGTTCAGACCGGCCCGACAGTGCATCCGCCGATCCTTTCGACGGGCCTCGTCGAGGCGCGTTCCGAACTGGCAAGCGCTCCGCTCGACGATGCCGCCGCCGCGCGCATCGAATCAAGCATCTCCGCGGCGTGGGCACAAGCCGGCCACGACGGTTCGATGGTCAACACGGATCCGCTGCTGCCGATCGGATGGCTTGTCTGGTTGCCGGCAGGCAGCTCACTGCGGCGCACCTACGTACGGTCGGCAGACTGGCCGGCAAACTCCGCTCGGGTCGAATGGACCGACGACGAGGCGGTCCACACGGTGTCGATCCTTGCTGATCGCGAGCGACAGAAGGTCGAAGTCGACATTCGATCTGACGCACCGCTGTCCGGCACACTTGACCTGCGCGTGGCAGAAGACCCTCGACCCGGTGAGAACCTGAACGTCGCAGCCACAGACCGGGGAACGAGTACCCGGTCGCTCGCTACCGCATCCGATGGGCTGATCGAGTTGGACACCGCGTCGCGATTCAGACCGGACACCGGCGTGTATTCAGGACATGTCAGCGCGGTCGTCCGCCACGACGGCGGAAGCGTCGTTCCTGAGGGGAATCTGCTCCGGATCCTGGACGTCCGCGCACTTTCCGTCGACATATCTGTCACCGTTCAGACCGTCGACGGGGAGATCATCGGGGGCAGGGCAGCTGGTCGTCACAAGGAACTGGTCGAGCTGTCGACCCTCGATCTGGGATCGGGCGACGACAGGCCCGTCGAGGAGATCCTCGAGGATGCCGACAGCGACCAGAACCTCGTGGACCGCGCACGCATTGAGCTTGCCTATGCGGCCGGACGCAACGCGATCATCGCGTCAACCGGCGCCCTTCCGCCGACTCTTCAAGGCGTGTGGTCAGGGTCGTGGGCCCCAGCATGGTCTTCGGACTACACGATGAACGGCAACGTACAGAATGGGAGCATCGCCTCCGTCGCTGCCACCGGAGCGCCGGAACTCTTGCGCGCGTTCTTCGATTCCGTGGCCGAGCATGCAGCGGACTACGAAGAGAACGCACAGAGCCTGTTCAACGCACCTGGGTATCTCCTCCCTGCTCGCTACTCGACCCACGGTCTCGCGAATCACTTCAACAGCGCCTACCCCCACCAGTACTGGATGGGATCGGGCGGGTGGGTGTTGCGCTTCGCATGGGACTACTTCTCTCTGACGGCGGACGAGGACTTCCTCTCAGCATGGGCGTGGCCCTTCGCGCAGAAAGTCATGGAGTTCTACCAGGCCGTCGCACCGAAAGGTCGGGATGGGTCTCGGCACCTTGCGCCGGCCTACTCGCCCGAGAACTGGCCCGGCAACCAAGCCAGCGCGATAGCCGCGGATGCAACGGGCGACGTCGCGATGATCCGCGACGCAGCGATCCTCGGCGCTCGAATCGCTCGAATCCTCGGCCACCGCGGCGTCGCTGAGAGCTGGGAGCGCTTCGCGGCCGAATTGCCTGCGTATCGCGTCACACCGGAAGGGCTTCTCGCTGAGTGGATCGATCCTAGATTCGACGATCGCACGGGACACCGGCACTCCACCCACCTCTATGAGCTCTGGTACGAGCCGGAGCGTCTTCTCGATGATCCCCGTCTCGTAGAGGCTGCGCGCAAGGCGATTCGTGCGCGCATCGACTGGCGCGCGCACGACCCTACGGCCCCTCCCGGTCATATGGAGATGGCCTTCGGCTTGGTGCAACTTGGAGTCGCGGCAGCCGCGATCGGCGATGCTGACTCTGCACTCCAGTGCGTGCAATGGCTTGTGCGCCTTCACTGGAGGTCGAACATGATGCCCACGCACGACGCCGGGGTGATCTTCAACGTCGACGCGGGCGGCGGGCTGCCTGCAGTCGTTGTCGCCATGCTGATCAGATCGAACGGACACACGGTCACCTTGCTGCCCGCGCTGCCGGCAGCATGGCCCACGGGAGAGATCACCGGACTGAGACTGCGGGGCGGGTTGCGCGTCGAGCGGCTCGCTTGGTCGCCCGACGCCATCGAGCTGGATGTCGCCGCAGTTCCCGATTCGGCGGCGACGCGACTCTCGGACCGCATAGCCGTTCGATTGCCTTGGAATGCTGTTGCCGCCGGCGACGATCTGTCCAAAGCCACTTACGAAGTTGCCCTGGGCAATGGCCTGCGGCAGCTTCGGTTCCGGCGGAGCGTGACGAGTGCTACTTCTTCTCGACCGGCACAGGGCCCGTCGATGACCGCACGATGAGCTCGGTCGGCAACGTAATCGTCCCCGTCGACTCCTCAAGGTCAAGTGCGACCAAGCCAGCGCGCCTGCCGAGCTCGCGGAAGGGGGCTCGCACCGTCGTCAGGGGCGGCTCAAGATCCGCTACGAGCGGCATGTCGTCGAATCCGACAACGGACATGTCGGCTGGAACGCGGATGCCGCGATCGCGAAGACTTCGCAGCACCCCGACGGCCATGTTGTCCGTCTCGCACATCACAGCCGTTGCGTCGCCGCCCCCATCGAGGTATTCGGCCATGGCGTGCGCTGCCGACTCCGCCGAACCCGAGCAAGTCAGGGTGCGGGCCTCATCCTCGGCCCGATAGTCCTTCAACGCCAGCACATAGCCCTCCAAGCGCAGCGAATGCGTGGAGAACCCTGGCTGGGCGCCGACATACAGAATGCGTCGGTGTCCCAGCTCAAGGAGATGACGGACAGCGGTTCGCACTCCGCCGGTGTGGTCGTAGTTCACGCTCGGCGCACTGGGCACGATCGACTGGGCGGGCCCACCGACGATCACGAGTTTGCCTCCGACCGCCTCAACGTCTCGGGCATACTCTCGGACCCGCTCTGCGTACGCGGCGTCAGTGGGCATAGAACCGACGAGCAGGATTGCGGTTGCGCGCTGTTCGCGCAGCGTGTCAATGAGCTCGCGTTCCCGATCCGCCTCGCCGTGCGTTGTGCAGAGGACGAAGAAATCGCCGTTCGCCGTTGCAACACCCTCGGCGGCGGCCGCGAGTTCCGCGAATGTCGGTCCGACCATCTCTTGAACCAGAAACGCAACGAACCGTCGGCCGTGCCCCATCATCGAGCGGGCCAGGCCGTTCACGACATAGCCGAGTTCGGCGGCAGCGGCGAGCACAGCCTCGCGCGCGTGCGGGTTCACGCGGTCGTTGCCGGCGAAGACCCGTGAGACAGTCGCAGGCGAGACACCAGCTCGCTGGGCGACATCTCGAAGGTTGGCGCCGACCCGAGCAGGACCACGAGATCCGGCGGCTCGGGTCGGCGGAACGATGGGCTCAGGCATGTGCTGATGGTAAGTGAGAGTCGTCAGTGAGCCGCGGAGCTCCGATGTTGCCGGCCTCCGCGGAGCGAAGCGACCCGCTCCAATCCTCGGTGGCGTGGGCCAGCATGCAGGTTGCATCACACTTGCTCATGAAACTAGTATCACACGACTGGTCAGCCTGGTCGCGGCCGAGGGGGTTGAAGTGCGCGATCTGCACGGACTCGAAATTCGCAGGGTCTGAGCCCCGCCCTGCACATCTCCGAAAGGCGGAGTAGATGACGACACCGATCGAGCTGGCGGTCGACGCCGACGCGCCTGGCATGCCGCTTGCCCACTACTGGAGCAAGGTCGTCGGCGCCGGCCGGGCGAACGAAGGGCTTCGAGCGGACTGGCAGGAACAGCTCCGCGCCGCAGTGGCCGAGTGCGGATTCGAGTTCATTCGCTTTCACGGGCTCTTCCACGACGACATGTTCGTGTATCGGGAAGTCGATGGAGAGCCTCGGTTCAACTTCCAGTACCTCGACGCTCTGTTCGACCGCCTCCTGGACATCGGGGTGCGCCCCTTCATCGAGTTCGGCTTCAGCCCGGGCGTTCTGGCCCGAACCACGAAGACCGCCTTCTGGTGGGGTGCAAACGGTGCGCCACCCACGAACCTCGACAAGTGGGCGGCACTCGTCGAGCACACCGTTCGCCACTGGATCCACCGGTACGGGATCGATGAAGTGCGCGCCTGGTACTTCGAAGTCTGGAACGAGCCGAACCTCAAACCGTTCTTCGAAGGCACCAGGAGTGAGTATTTCGCGCTCTACGAGCGAACAGTGCGGGTCGTGAAGGCGATCGACAAGAATCTCCGCGTCGGCGGACCCGCTACCAGTAACTTCGTTCCCGACACACGCTTCGACGGTGAGACCGAAGACCTCTCGGTGCACACAGTCGCCGGCCCGGACGAACTCGCAGCGCTTGACTGGAAACCCGTCTGGATCACCGAGTTCCTCGACTTCTGCTCAGCGAACCAGCTGCCCGTCGACTTCGTGTCCGCCCACCCGTACCCGACCGACTGGGCGCTGGACGAACACGGCCAGGGACAGAAGCTCACCCGAGATCTGGAGGCGACCCCGAAGGACCTCAGGACGCTAGCGGCCCTCGTACGGTCGAGCGCCTACCCGGACGCCGAGATTCATCTCACCGAATGGAGCTCGTCGTCCTCTTCGCGCGACAACACCCATGACAGCGTTCCCGCGGCGACGTTCATCGTGCGGACGCTGCTGACGGCCGCCGGGCTCGTCGATTCGCTTGCCTACTGGACCTTCACCGATGTCTTCGAGGAGGAGGGCGCCGGTGACGAGCTCTTCCACGGCGGATTCGGGATGGTCACCTTGCCGGGAATCGTCAAACCCGCCTACCACGCCTTCCGTTTCCTCAACGCGCTCGGCGGCGAGCTGATCGGTCAGAGCGAGGGCGTCTGGGCAACCCGTGACAGCGCGACAGGACTGCTGACCGTGCTCGCCGCGCACTATCCGCCGGAGGAGATACGCTCGGTCCCCGCCTCGTTCGGAGGCCGCGACGGCGTCGATGCGCTCCTGCGCACCGGAACCACACGCGAGTTCAAGCTGACCTTCGCCGGGCTGCGCGCGAACAGCACCGTCGAGGTGGAAGTCCTCGACCCCTCCAACGGCAGCGCCGTGGACGCATGGCAGCGCCTAGGAGCGCCGGCCGAACCGACTCGACAGGAGCTCGAGGTCGTCGCACACGGTGCTCGAGCGACGTCGCGACGGATGGCCGCTGCGGACGCGCACGGTGGCGCAGTTGTCGAATTCGACCTGGAGCCGTGGAGTGTCGTGAAGGTGCGCGCGGCAAGCTGAGGCGCCGGCGATCGTGTCGGCGCGTGCCGCCTGTGGGTGTCCGCGTGCATCCCCGCTCACACCCGGTCAGCCTTTCAAGCCGCCCGCGAATCCCTTGATGATGTACCGCTGAAGAACGAAGTAGATCACCAAGATCGGCAGCACGCCGATGATGAGCCCGGCGAACACGAGTTGCCACCGCGACACGAACTGACCGAGGAACTGGTAGAGGGCCACAGGGATCGTCTGCTGGTCCGATCCGGACAAGTACAACAGAGGTGTGAAGAAATCGTTCCAGATGCCGATCGCATTCAGGATGATGACGGTTCCGGTGATCGGACGGGCCAGTGGGAAGACGACCGAGAAGAACACTCGCAGCGGCCGCGCACCGTCGATGGTTGCGGCTTCCTCGTACTCGAGCGGCATCGACCTCAGGAACGATGTATAGAGAAACACCGAGAACGGAACCATCAGTCCGGAGTAATAGACGACGAGGGCCCAGATCGTGTTCAGCATTCCCAGGTCGCGGAATGTCGTGTACAGCGGGAACGTCGCAAGCTGAAGCGGCAGAAGTAGTCCGGCCATGAAGAGCCCGAACGTGAGCTTGGACCAGGTGGCGGTCTTCCTGGCGAGCACATATCCGGCGGTCGCCGAGATCACGACGATGACGACGACCGAGATTGTGGTCAACGTCGCCGTATAGAGAATCGCCGGCCCTAGTCCAGCCTGGTTCCACGCGTTCGTGAAGTTCTCGAAGGTGGGGTTGAACGCAGGGACGAGTGGGTTTGCGAGATCTCCCTCCGGCTTGAAGGCGAGGTTGACCATGATGTAGATCGGGATCAGGAAGACGAGGCCGCACAGGATCATCACAGCTTCGCGGATGCCGGTCTTCCACGTGTAACGGTTCATCGGTTCTCCTGCTGTGCGAGGAGTCGGTACTGGATGGCGGAGACGATGGCGACACCGATCGTCAGGATGACTGCCAGGGCGATGCCGTAGGAGAACTGGCCATAGGAAAACGCGTTCTTGTAAATCGTCGACGCGATGGTGGCCGTTGAATTGCCCGGTCCGCCGTCGGTGAGAACAAGGATCTGATCGAACGTCTTGAGCCCGCCGATGATCGAGAGCATGAGGTTGACCGTGATCGCCGGAGCAAGGAGCGGGCGAACGATGCTGACGAACCGGCGCCAGACGCCGGCTCCGTCGACAGCTGCCGCCTCGTAGATCTCTTCGGGGATACCCTGCAGTCCCGCGAGGAAGATCACCATCGAATAGCCCGAGAACTGCCAGACGGTGCTGAAGATGACAGCCCCCTGTGCCGTCGTGGCGTCGCCCAGCCAGTCGTGCTGCAAGTTGCCGAGACCGACCGACGCAAGCGTTGTGTTCAACGGTCCGTCGGGAGCGAAGATGAACTTCCACACGAAGGCGGTGACGACCGAGGTGAGTACAGCCGGCGCGAAGAAGACGACTCGGAGCACGTTGCGTGACTTGATCAACGTATTGGCGCCGAGCGCCAGCGCAAGGCCGATGCCGTTCTGCAGGATCGTGATCGCGATCGCGAAGAGCAGGGTGTTGCCGATGCTCGAGAAGGCGGCCGGATCGGTGAAGATCTTCGCATAGTTGTCCAGGCCGACGAAGTTGATGACCGGTCGAACGCCGTTCCAATCGGTGAAGCTGTAGACGAAGCCGCGCGCCGACGGAACGATCGTTACGAACAGGTAGAAGACGAGTGCGGGCAGCAGGAACCACCACGACACCTTCAGTCCCGAGCGCGTCCGGACCTTCCGCTGTGGACTCGGTGCGTTCGCGGGTGGACTCACCTCATCGATGATCGCGGAGCCTCGCGCCTCGGAAATGCTCATGGTGTGTCTCTGCTTCTTCCTGGTCGTTGCCACGCGAGGGCCGGCTGAGCAGCCGACCCTCGCCTACTGAGGAGGTCGGAGCCGGCTGTCAGCTCTTGCCTTCGTCGTATGCACCCTGGAGCTGCGTGAGGAAGTCCTTCGTCGACAGCTTTCCGGCGAACACGTTCTGGAGTCCGGAGAGGAACAGTCCCTGGACCTTGGCGTTCGGCCATGCCAGGTTCGGGATGCCGCTGATTCGGTCTTCCTTCGGATACTGGAACATCGAGGAGTCGTCGACCTGCGGGTTCACTGGAGGCTCGCTGCCATCGAGCAGCACCGGGGTGGCGCCGACCTTGCCGGCGTACAGCTTGGTCTCGTTGGGCTGGACGATGAACTCGATGAACTTCTCGGCGAGAGTGGCGTTCTTGGCCTTCGCGTTGATAGCGAAGTTCGCGCCATAGCTGTACGGCACCCAGGTGTCCTTGGCGTTGTCCGTGGCGGGCACTGCCGAGTAGGACAGCTTCGCGTCAGGAACCGATGTCAAGATCGCAGGAACAACACTGACGGGCATGACCATGCCCGCGGCAGTACCCTTCGCGACCTGCTGGACGGCACCGTCGTAGCTGGTGCCGAGCGGCGACTTGCTGTAGCAGCCGTGGTCGAGCAGCTCCTTGGAGGTGTCGATCACCTTGGTCCAGTTCGAATCCTGGAAGGTGACCTTCTTGTCGGCCTGCTGCTTGTCAAAGTCGGGGTCCGCCGAGTACACGAGGGTGGACGCCAGGGTGTAGGGGACCATCTGGCCGACCCACGAGTCCTGCATGCCCATCGCGAGGGCGACCTTGCCCTTTGCCTTGGCAGCGTCACAGACGCTGAGGAGCTCGGGAAGCGTGGTCGGGCTCTTCGCGCCGATGGCAGCGAGTGTGTCCTCGTTCCACACGGCCCCGATCCCACCAGTGGTCAGGGCGACGCTGTAGACCTTGTCGTTGTAGAGGTTGCCGGACTTCTTCGGCTGCTTTGCTGCGTACGGCTCGTTCGACAGGTCCTTGACGTAGCCGTTCGCGGCCATGTCGAGGATGGATGCGGCGCCCCCACTTCCTCCGTTCACCCACAAAACGTCAGCAGCGGTGCCGGCCGACAGCTGGGTACCGAGCGTGGTCGCCGGGTCCTTGGCGTACGTCACGTCCACGGTGACACCGGGATTGGCCGTCTTGAAGTCGGCGACGACTGCCTCGATACCAGTCCGCTCCGAGGAGTTCCCGGCGATGGTCAGAGATTTGGACTCAGAGTCGGAGCCGGAGCCGCCTGAACAGGCGGACAGGGCCGCTGCGGCGACAAGTCCCACCGCAACCGCGCCGGCGTAGCGGGTAGTGAACTTCATTGTTTCTCCTTCGGACTGTTGGCCCTCGCCGATTCACGCCGATGGCATCGCCTGCAGGACCTTCGCGGCCCGACCCGGTTCCCACACATCCAGCAGTCGGCAAAACGGATACCCCACATCGCAAACGGCCAGATCGGCGACTAGGGGCTGCGGCGCTGAGGCGCATCGTCACAGATCGGCTCTCAGGAAAGACGAAGTGAGTTGCCGCCGCGGCCATCATCGTTGCTCGCATAGCGCCTCTGTCGTTGTCCCTGAGATCGTGATTTGCGCTGTGATACTAGTTTCACATGTGCGGTTTGGCAATAACCTGAACAAGGCCTGCAACTAGTTCCAAGCTCGGATGCCAGCGGAAGTGCATGCCTCCGACGTTGACTGCCTTCACCTGCAGTGCGCCGGGTGCACGCAGGTTCGCGCCCACAGCCGGTGCGGCTGCGGGCCCGAACGTCTTCACTGCTACGAGGGAGTTGGTCGAACTGCAGGACCGTCGCGTTCGCCCTGCCTGCGTAACCAGCCCGCCCGTGCATCCGCACAGCATCGAACGACAATGAGGAACCGTCGGTCGGCACGACCGTCAAACCAGCCGTTCGACGTGGTGGTGTCGGTAGCGATGTCGCCGTCGAACAGTTCGCTGCTCTCGAACACCGTCGCGACTACATGTCCGTCGACGGTCGTGTAGTCGGCCGTGAACCGCAGGGCGCGGCCATAGGCGACATTCTCCGGCAGCACCGCCGAGGCGTGCCAGTGCTCGTTGTCGGTGCTGATAACCGTCGCAAAGACCCCCTCGATGGTGACGTTCAGCATCGCCAAGGGTTGCGTGGACGTCAGATCGACCGCCACCGTGTCACCGTCGACAGCCTGGCCCGCAACAGGATCGTTCGATGAAAGATGCACCAACGACACGGCCCCGACTGCCTCCGCCCGGGTCTCCGACGACCCGCGTTTCGGGCTGCACAGACTCGCAATCGACGGCCCGGTCGGCGCGGTGCACATCACCCTCTACACCGCGCGGGATCCGGCTCACCAATTGACAAGCAAGCGCGAGGTGGACAACCTCTGACGAGGCCAGGCAATATTGCATTTGTCGGCAAACTTGCACCACTCTGCACGTTTGCCGTATGTTGATCCTATGAACACCGCTGTTGGTCTCCGTGAGCGCAAGAAGGCGGCCACTCGTACCGCCCTCGGCGCGGCGGCGATGCACCTGGCGGTCGAAGTGGGGGTGGAGCACGTGACCGCGGAGGCTATCGCCGTCGCCGCCAACGTCTCGACGCGCACCTTTCACAACTACTTCGCCAGCAAGGAGGAAGCGATCCTGTCGGCGTTCCGGGAGCAGTTCCGCAGCCTCACGGACCAGATCCGGACCATGCCTGCGGACGTGCCGATCTGGGACGTGCTGGAAGGCATCGCCGTGTCGATGATGAGCGGCGCCCCTGCTGACGTCGGCGAGAGACTGGCTCAGGTCAAGGTGATCGAAAGCCCGGCCCTCGTCGCGTTCCAGCTCGGCCTCTTCGACGAGCTGGAGCGGATGTCGGCCGAGGCGATCGCGGAGCGCACCGGCACCGATGTGGCCACCGATCTGTATCCACATCTGCTGGCCGCCGCTGGGGCCGCGGCGATGAAAGCGTCCATGACCCTGTGGGAGCGCCAGCAGACCGGGTCCGGTCCGGCTGCCCTGATCGCAGCGGCCTTCGCCCAGATCCGTGCGGGCATCCCAGCTCCGACCGAGTAGTACCCCGAACCCAGCGCAGTACCTCTGCCAGCCCGGCCTCGAGCCGGCCGGTCGATGCCTGCTGCCCTGAAACCTGACTTCCTGGAGCATTCTGATGGCTGACTTCCTCTACCGGCTCGGCCGGTTCTCCTTCCGCCGGCGTGGCTTGATCGCCTCCTTGTGGGTGGCAGTCCTGGTGCTGTTCGGCGTCGGCGCGGCCACCCTGTCCGGCCCGACATCGAACTCCTTCTCCATCCCCGGAACCCCGGCACAGAAGGCGATCGACCTACTCCAGGAGCGGTTCCCCCAGACCTCGGCCAACGGCGCGACCGCCCGGGTCGTGTTCGCCGCACCGGACGGGCAGTCCCTCGCCGATCCGACGTACAAGGCCGCCGTCCAACGGGTCGTCGGCACCCTCAAGGCCGCACCCCAGGTCGCCGGAGTCACCGACCCCTTCGTTGCCGGTGGCATCAACCCCGCCGGAACCGTCGGGTATGCCCAAGTCACCTACACCGTAACGGCGATCGACCTCACCACGGACGCCCGAGACGCGTTGAGCGCCGCGGTCGAGCCCGGACGGGCCGCCGGACTGACGGTGGAGATGGGCGGCGACGCCGTCCAGGCACCGGCAGAGCAGGGGCTCACCGAGGTCATCGGCGTCGCCGTCGCCGCAGTCGTCCTGCTCATCACCTTCGGATCGCTCATCGCGGCCGGCCTGCCGTTGCTCACCGCCATCCTCGGCATCGCGGTCGGCCTGGCCGGTATCACCGCAGCCACCGGCTTCGTCGACCTCAGCTCGGCGACCTCGACCCTGGCCCTGATGCTCGGCCTCGCGGTAGCCATCGACTACGCCCTGTTCATCGTCTCCCGCTACCGCCACGAACTCGCCGAGGGCAGAGACGGCGAGGAGGCTGCCGGTCGCGCGATCGGCACGGCTGGTTCCGCGGTGGTGTTCGCCGGCCTGACGGTCGTCATCGCCCTCACAGCACTCTCGGTGGTCGGCATCCCGATCCTCACCCAGATGGGCCTGGCCGCAGCATTCACCGTCGTCATCGCCGTACTCATCGCACTCACCCTGCTCCCCGCGCTGCTTGGCTTCGCCGGACGCCGGATCATGGGCGGACGCCGCCTCGGCAAGCGGGCAGCCAACGCCGACAGCAGCACGACAACAGCCGGCCTCCGCTGGGTCCGGTTCGTCACCCGACGCCCGGTCGCCGTCCTGCTGGCAGCCACCACCGCCCTCGTTGTGCTCGCCATCCCGGCCCTGGACCTTCGCCTCGGCCTGCCCGACGACAGCGTCGCCGCGCCGCAAACCACCCAACGCAAGGCCTACGACATGCTCAGCAAGGGCTTCGGCCCCGGCTTCAACGGCCCGCTCCTCGTCGTCGTCGACGCCGCAAAGAGCTCCGACCCACAAGCCGCAGCGAAACAGCTCACCGGCATGATTCACGGCCTGGACAACGTCGCCGCCGTCACGCCCCCGATGTTCAACCGGGCCGGCAACACCGCACTGCTCCAGGTCGTCCCGGCGACCGCACCGAGCAGTTCCGCGACCGAGAACCTCGTCACCGACATCCGCGCCCAGGACAGCCCACTACAGACCAAGACCGGCGCACACCTCGGCGTCACCGGACAGACAGCCATCAACATCGACATGTCCGCCAAAATGGGAGACGCGCTGCTGCCCTACCTCGCCGTGGTCGTCGGCCTCGCGTTCATCCTGCTGATGCTGGTGTTCCGCTCCGTCCTCGTGCCACTAAAGGCGACAGTCGGCTTCCTGCTGTCCGTCGCCGCGACCTTCGGAGCAGTCGTCGCGGTCTTCCAATGGGGCTGGCTGTCCGGCCTGTTCGGCGTCGAGCAAACCGCACCCATCGTCAGCATGCTGCCGATCTTCCTGATCGGCGTCGTCTTCGGCCTCGCGATGGACTACGAAATCTTCCTCGTCACCCGGATGCGCGAAGAACACGTCCACGGCGCCGCCCCCACCGACGCCGTCACCACCGGCTTCGGCCACGGCGCCCGCGTCGTGACCGCCGCCGCCACCATCATGATCAGCGTCTTCGCCGGCTTCATCCTGTCCCCCGAGTCCTTCATCAAGTCCATCGGACTCGCCCTGGCCGCCGCCATCTTGTTCGACGCCTTCATCGTCCGGATGACCATCGTGCCCGCCGTCATGACCCTTCTCGGCCGCCACGCCTGGTGGCTGCCCCGCTGGCTCGACAGAATCCTGCCAACAGTCGACATCGAAGGCGAGAAGCTGCGCAACCGCCTCGACACCGAACCCGCCGAACCACCCACACCCGCGCTCATCCGCTGACGACCTACAGAGCAACCAACCGCGTCCGTCGGGGACATATCGCCCCGACGGACGCGATCGCCCCTGCGCCAGGAGCTGGGCATTACCGGCGGCCCAGTGGCCAAAGAGCTACGCCGGCGGTTCGCCTAGCTAGCCCGGCTCCCCGCCGTCTTGTGAACTCGCGCAGATCCCGTCGTCGGGTCCATCGTCGGGCCGGACCTATCTGACCTCCCGGAATCACCTCACGCGTATCAATCAGTTCGCGGCACGAGAGGGTAGGGCTTCGGCTGGCTCACCATCAGTTCGGGAAGCAGAGCTACTCGCGCACCTGATTGCGCACCTTAATCAGCGCGAGAGGGATGGTGCCCGATGAGAACCTACGCGCAACAAGCAGTCGTCGACATCAAGCAACTACGCCCGTCCGTCCTCGACCGACACGAACTCCCTCAGGCTGCACGGCAGCTCAAAGGCGCGAACCCGGTCGAAATGCAGAGCCAGATCGAGCATGTACCCGGTGCTCAACTTCTGCTCCTGGTCATCGCCGCTGACAACCACGACCGCGGTGTCACTCATGCTGAACTTGCGCAACATTCGTGCCTGCGCGCTCGACAACCCGGTGCCACAGACCGGAACACCCGCCCATTGACCGCCCAGCTCCCCCACCGCGATCGCATCAACCGGACCATCAACGATCACTGGAGCCGCGCCGGCACGCAGAAGCTCCAACTGCTCCTCGATACCCACTAGGACGTTCGACGGCCGATGGATCGCCGTGTCCGGGGTCAACGAACGCGCCCGCCCGTCCGGCCCGATCCCCATGAACCCCACCGGCGACAACTTGTCGTTCCGAGCGATGAGCATGGGCTGATCTCGGTAGCGATCAGTCGCATCCCCGTCGGAGGTCCACGTCATCAACCCAGCCCGCACCATCGTCGCGTGGCTGAACCCCTCCGACCGCAGATGATCAACAAGATTCGACCAAGTGTCCGCGGCGACGTCGCCTCATGGCCACCTGCCAGTCCGCCAAGCGGGAAGTCCGCGACAGCTCGTCGTCGGTTCCCTCGGCAAGCGCGTCGCCGGGCCACCGAGGCTGCCGAGCTCGGAGACGCCCGGCTCGCACAGTGGCTCGAGCTCTCCAATCACGTTGACGAGATGCTCGTACAAGAGCCCACTGCGCGCCCTCGACCTCATCCGCCCGGCGGCCAAGGCAGCGATCGCGGCGCGAGCACCCATCCCCGCGATGATCGCCACCTCTGCACGAGCAGCCTCGACCGCTTCGACGTCATCCATGACGACCCAGGTACTCCCGTTCTGCGCCGCCAAAAGATCCGCACCAGCACCCAGCGCCGACGCGAGCAAGAACAGCGGCCCCTCCCCACGACCCGACCAATAGCTTGAATGACGTGCAACATCTCAACATCCAGACTGCAATCGGCATCAAGGAGGAGTCCCACGAGACGTCCCTCAGGTTGCGGCACGCTGAGGTGCGGCCAGAGGCGCGGCCTGGTTAAGAGACGACGCGAGGTCAGCGGAGACTCGCTCGCTTGGTAGCGGAGGTGTCGACTGACCTTCTTCCCTGGCAGACCGTAGCCCAGGGTCCGCCACCCGTAGAGCGCCCGCTTGGGCACGTTGAGATAGGCGGCGACCTGGTCGACGTCCCACAGAGGATCAGAATCAAGCGCCGACATCAGATCCCCAGCACGCTCTCGCATTCCGCCGTCGGCATGGCCTTCACGATCCGCCTTCACCAACCGTCACAGCTCGCGGATCGGTAGGCCGAATGTGCCCCGACCGTGCGACCGGTTGCGGCCTCGATCCTCGCCTGTAGTTCACGTGCTCGCCGCAGGGCGGCGACCGTCTCGCTGGCTCCCATCGCGTCGTCAACTCCTCAACGGTCACAGCGCCGGGCCGTCAATGTCCGGCGGGAGAAAGAGCGAGTCGAACGTCCTCGCTGGCACGCGCGGCAGCGGCGTTCGATCGGCCGTCATGTACTTGTCCGTCGAACTGATGAGCGGTCTGGATGCGTTGACGACTCGCACGTCGGTCGCCTTGATCACGCTTCCAGGATCATCCGCATCCACCTGAGCAGCTGATGAATCGCCGCTTGTCGTTGCCCCGTGTGCCGTTGGTGCTCGCCCCGACGCCTGCGGGCCATTCCCGCCCAGCCGCATGCCCGCGCATCGGTGGACAAATCCAGGTGGCGCCGTCTCTTGACAGGGGTGGTAGCACATGTCACCGTCAACGCAGGCTATATGCGATTGCACACAGGTAAAACGCATATAGCAACTACTGACTAAGACGCCCGAACCGGACAACCCGTACGCTCGCGTCTTCGCCGTCCAGTAGGTGTGACGACACGGATTGGGGCCGAACGATGAAGCTCGACGTCGTGGTGCTGGGATTACTTGGGCAGCGTCCCTTCAGCGGATACGAACTCGGTCGGTGGATGGAGCGTGAAGGTCGTTTCATCCGCAACCAGGTCCACCTGAGCCAGGTGTACCGACTTCTGGCCAAGCTCACCGATGAAGGTCTGATCGAGTTCACGGTCGTCGAGGCTTCCGGGCGCCCGGACTCCAAGGTCTACCGGCTCACCCCAGCCGGAGAGAAGACGCTCCGGGACTGGGCGGCCGGCCCGTACATCCCTTCCACCCGGCATCAGGACCCGGAATTCGGTATCCGGTTCATGCTCGGGGGCGCGGTCGACCCTGAATCGCTCGTCGGCGTCGTCCGCACTGAGCTTGAGGCGCGCCGCGAGCAAGTCCGCACCGGCCGGACGCGGGATCGACGGATCGGGCCCACCGATCCGATCGAGGGAGTCAATCCAGAGCTGTTCACATGGTTGAACGACCGTGGTCACGAGGTCGGCGCCCGATCCATCGACGTGTGGATCGAATGGCTCACCGAGATCCTCGCCGAGCTCGAGTTCGGTGAGACCTTCCAGGATCTCAAACGGTCACCGGGAAGCGCTGACCTGTAGCACTCGTACCCGACGCAGCCGATCGCCAGAGGCTGCCGGCTCTCCCAGGCGGCGCAAGCATCGAACCCGCCGGGCGTTTTCGCATCCTCCAATCAACCGCAAACTCACGCCGCGACCGCGCGCATCGCCGCTGCGGCATGCGCCGAAAGTGGGAATCGTCATGAAGTCTTTCACCTCGCTACACCTGCCCTGCCGGTACCGCACGCTGACGACCGCCGTTGTCGTCGCCGGCCTTCTGTTGAGCCAGGCAGCGTGCTCGGGCTCAGACTCGGGCTCGTCAACTCAAGGGGGGTCACTGATTGTCGGAGTCAATGCCGCGGTGACCAGGCTGAACCCGCAGCCGTTCGGTACCGAGACCGCGGCCTGGGTCCGCTCCGTTTACGAGCCGCTGGTCACCCTGCAGGACGGGAAGTTCGTCAACACTCTCGCCAAATCCACCGACCTGGCCGCGGACGGCAAGTCCCTGACGATCACCTTGCAACCCAACGTCACCTACTCCGATGGGACTCCCTTCAACGCCGCCGCGGTGCTTTGGAACATCAACTGGATGAAGAAACCGACAACCGGAGCCCAAGGGATCGCTCAGTGGGCCCAGGTGACTGCGTCCAAGGTCGACGACCTCACGGTCAAGCTCACCTTCCCCCGGCCGATGCCCTCCATCTACGGTCTCCTCGATGGCGCCGTGATGGTCAAGCCCGACGCGCCCGACAAGGGCATCGGCACCGGCCCGTTCATGGTCTCCAAGTTGACCGCAGGCACCTCGATCGCGCTGGTCGCCAACCCAAAGTACTGGGACAAGGCCAACGCCGCACGGCTGTCTTCGCTGACCTTCCAGAACTACCCTGACCCCTCGACTGCGGCGGTCGCACTGCAGTCGAACACGATCGGCATGACGAACCCGGCTGTGCAGCAGATCGCCGGACTGAAGGCGGCCGGAATGCAGAGTGTCAACCTGGCCGTGGGCGGCAACCAGGACATTCTGATCAACACGACCAAGAAGCCGCTGGACGACCCCCGAGTACGCCGAGCGCTGAGCCTGGCCTTTGACCGCGCCGGATTCACCAGCTCAATTCTTGGCGGCCTGGTCAAGCCGGCCTACTCGATCTTCCCGCCATCCTCACCTGCCTACAGCGACTCCGGGAACAGCGGAAAGCTGGACCTGGACACCGCCAGGAGCCTGCTTGCCCAGGCAGGCGTCAACAACCTCTCGATCAGCATCGACGCGCCAGCCGTGCTACCCGTTACCCAGTTCCTGCCGGTCTACAAACAAGACCTGGCCAAGGTCGGGGTCACACTGACGATTCATCAGATCGACACGGCCTCATGGTCGAAGGAAGCGTCCACCGGAAGCTTCCCCGAACTGTTGGCCCACGCCTACAACTTCGGAAACAGCGATCCAGCGCTGTTGTTCACCGCATTCCCGTTCCGCCCAGTCGGCAACGCCTCCCGCTACGACAACAAGGACTACCAGAGCATTGTGTCGGCGGCTGCCGTTGACCTGGATCCGAACGCCCGCATCTCCAAGTACCAGGCGATCGACCAGTTCGTCCAGCAGCAGGCGTTCATGTTCCCGGTCGCCCCGATTCCCTCGGTCCTCATGTACAGCCCGAAGTACACCGCGCCGAAGGCGCTCGGCGACGGGCTGATCACCTACAACAGTGTCTCCGCGAAGTGACCAGCTTCGGACCGCAGGCGAGCGAAGGTCGAGGACAGCTGATGATTCAGGACGCGGCGCTGCCGGCGCCCGGTTTCCCCACTGGCTCCGGTCCGCACGACCGGCCGATGGTGGAGGTCTCCGGCCTGTCTGTGGACATCAAGACCGAGAGCGGAACCTTCACCGCCATCAAGGACGTCGATCTGCACATCCAGCGCAACGAAGTGCTGGGCTTGGTCGGCGAGTCGGGCTCAGGCAAGAGCATCACCGCGAGCGCCCTGATGCGGATGCTGCCGACGGCCGCCTCGGTCACCGGCGGCAGCATCCGCTTCGACGAGCACGACATGCTGACGGTGTCGGAGCGGCACCTGTGCAGCATCCGCGGCTCCCGGATCGGAATGATCTTCCAGGACCCGCTCACCTCCCTCAACCCGGTGGTCACCATCGGAGCGCAACTTGTCGAGGCGATCCGCCTGCACGACAAGAGCGTCGGGAAGCAGCAGGCACTCGGCCGAAGTGAGGAGCTGCTCAAGACGGTCGGCATCCCTGCCGCCGGCCAGCGCTTGAGGTCCTACCCGCACGAACTCTCCGGAGGGATGCGCCAGCGGGTGATGATCGCCATGGCCATCAGCAACGACCCGGACCTGCTCATTGCTGACGAGCCCACCACGGCGCTGGACGTGACGACCCAGGCTCAGGTCCTGGATGCCTTGGCTCTGGCCAGGGAGACCACCCACTCGGCGTTGTTGTTGATCACCCACGATCTCGGGGTGATCGCCGATCACGCGGACCGAGTGGCGGTGATGTACAACGGCAGGATCGTCGAGACTGGAGACACGGCCGAGGTTCTCGGCTCCCCGCAGCACCCGTACACAGTAGGCCTGATGCGCTGCCGGCCGAGCCTGTCGGCTCGGATCAAGCTGGTGCCGATCCCTGGTTCGCCGCCCCGGCCCAACGAGGCCGACGTCGGCTGCGCGTTCGCCGCACGATGCGGCCGCTCGCAGGGCCGTAGCGAGTGCCGAACCACCGTCCCGCTGCTGAGCCATCGTCCCTCTCCTGCCGGCGAGCAGGTACCGGTCGATCATCTGGCGGCGTGCCATTTCGCGGACGAACTTCCACCGCCGCTGGAGGTAGTCCACGCGGCCGATCGGCCCGACACCAGCACGGTCGAACCCACACTGGTCGTTCGCGAACTGAGCAAGAACTTCCCGTTGCGCCGCAAAGGGTTGCGGAAACAACCAGGCGCAGTCCACGCCGCCAGCGGGGTCTCGCTAGACCTGACTCCTGGCCGCACCACAGCTCTGGTTGGCGAGTCGGGGTCCGGCAAGTCGACCACGGCTCGAGCCATACTGCGCCTGATCGAACCCACGACGGCGAGCATCGAATTCGCCGGTCAGGACGTCATGCGGTTCGGCCCAGGCCGGCTCAGGGACTTCCGCACCGACGCGACCATCGTCTTCCAGGATCCTTACTCTTCGTTGAATCCCCGCAAGACCATCCACGAAGCTATTGCGGAGCCGATGCGGATCCATGGCCTGCTCGGCAGAGGAGAGAAGGCCAAAGTTGGTGAGCTGCTCCAGGCCGTTGGGCTGCACCCGGAGTACGCCGCACGGTTTCCTCACGAGTTCTCCGGGGGACAGCGGCAACGCATCTGCATCGCCCGAGCCATTGGTGTCGAGCCGAAGGTGCTGGTCCTGGACGAGCCGGTCTCGGCACTCGACGTCTCGGTGCAGGCGCAGATTCTGACGCTGCTCGACACACTGCAGCGGGAACGGGCCATGGCCTACTTGCTCATCACTCATGATCTGGCCGTCGTACGCAACATCGCCGACGACGTGGCCATCATGTACCTGGGCAACATCGTGGAATACGGACCGGCGGACCAGATCTTCAACAGACCCGCACACCCCTACTCCAAGGTGCTCATGCAGGCCGTCCCCGGATGGCAGCCAGGCGCGAATGAGACCAGGGTGAGTTTGCAGGGCGACCCGCCCGACCCGGCGAATCCCCCGCCCGGATGCCCCTTCCATGACCGGTGCTTCAAAGCCCAGGACCTCTGCCGGCTGGAAAAGCCACCGCTGCAACTCTCCCCGGTCCCCTCGGACCGACGAAACTTCGCCTGCCATTTCCCCGAAGGGCTCTGACATGCGGTACGTACTGAAGCGTCTGCTGCAGGCGGTCCTGGTCATGTGGGGCGTGACAACCGTGCTCTTCATCATGTTGCACTCCGTGCCCGGAGGGCCCGAGACAGCGCTGGCAGGCCCCGACGCCACCCCTGAGATTCTCGCTGCGATCCGCCAGCAGTACGGCCTCAACGACTCGTTGATCGCTCAGTACGTCCACTGGCTCGGCCACATCCTCACCGGAAACCTCGGCAGCTCGGTGATCTACAACCTCCCCGTCGGCAAGCTGATTTCCCAGGCCCTGCAGCCCACCCTGCAGATCGTCATAGGGTCAATGATCATCGCCATCATCGCCGGCGTCTCCGTCGGGACTCTGGCCGCTGTCAAGGCCCGGAAGACCGCCGACGTCTTCATCGGCTACGCCACCGCAGGACTGCTGGGCATCCCGCACTTCTGGCTCGGCATCCTGCTGCTGATCCTCTTCTCGGTCAAACTGAAGTGGATCCCCACCGGCGGCTACGCCAGCATCCTCGACAACCCGGGGGCAGCCGTCGAGTCGATGATCCTGCCGGTCTTGGTTCTCGGTATCACCATCGGTGCCGTCATCGCCCGGTTCGTACGAGCCTCGCTGCTCGAGCAACTCGGCGCCGACTACGTGCGCACCGCCCGCGCCAAAGGTGCACCACGATGGGCTGTCATCGTCAAACATGCACTACGCAATGCCCTGATCCCAACCATGACCGTTGTCGGCATCCAGTTCGGCGTCCTACTCGGCGGCACCGTCATCATCGAGCAGGTCTTCGCACGCCCGGGCATGGGCCAGCTGGTCACCTCGGCCGTCGGCAACCGCGACTACAACGTGGTCCAAGGCGTGGTTCTGGTTCTGGTTGGCGCCTTTACCCTCATCAACCTGCTGGTCGACATGGCCTACGGCCTGGTCGACCCTCGGATTAGGCGGTAGCCATGTCCAACCCGATCCCCTCAGCGACACCGCCCCACCAGGACAAGCGGCCCCGCGCCCCGATCCAGGCCACCAAGTCTCCGATGCGGCGGGCGGCCCGTCGCTTCATCCGACAGCCCGCCGGACTGGTCGGCTCCGCCCTGCTGGGTCTCTACATCCTGGCCGCCATCTTCGCCCCACTGATCAGCCCCAAGGATCCCCTGGCCACCAACCCGTCCATCGCCCTGCATCCGCTCGGCGGCGGGTACCTGCTCGGGTCGGACCCCCTGGGCCGCGACGTCTTGTCCCGGATCATCTACGGCACCCGCCCCGCGCTGACCGTCGGCATCAGTGCTGTCCTGGTCGGGTTGGTCCTCGGCTGTCTGTCCGGCATGCTCGCCGGCTACCTCAAGGGCAGGGTGGGCGGCATCATCATGAGATTCTGGGACGGGGTGTTCGCCGTCCCAGCAATCCTGCTCGGCCTGACCCTGGCTGCCGCGTTCGGCAGCAGCGTTGCCATTGCCTCCATCGCTGTCGGCCTCGCATCGGCACCGGGCCTGGCCCGGGTCGCCTATGCAGCCGTCCTGGCCGAGCTCGAACGTGGCTACATCGAAGCCGCTCACGCCCAAGGACTGCGACCCGCCCGGATCTTCCTCAGACACCTGCTGCCGAACGCGCTGAGCCCGATGGTGGTCCAGCTTGCCCTTACCTTCAGCCTCGCGGTGCTGCTGGAATCGGCCTTCAGCTTCCTCGGCATCGGCCTCCAGCCGCCAGCACCATCCTGGGGTGCCATGCTGGCGGACAGCCGCAGCTACCTGTCGACCGGATGGTGGTACGGCGTCTTCCCGGGCCTGGCCATCACCGGGCTGGTCCTCGCTCTGAACTTCTGCGCGGACGCCGCCCGGGACGCGCTTGATCCTAGGACACCCTGACCGCCAGACCTCGTCGTCCCGGACCTGCGTCAGCCCCGGGACGAGCTCGATCACCACAGTCAGCGCGACGCGACGCAACCCCGTCGCACACGCAAGGAGTCTCGATGCGCGCCATCTACGTCCTGTTCGACACTCTGAACCGGCATTTCCTGCCGCCCTATGGCAACAACTGGGTCCACGCCCCGAACTTCGCCCGGCTGGCCCAGCGAACGGCCACCTTCGACACCTGCTACGGCGGCAGCATGCCCTGCATGCCGGCCCGCCGCGAGTTGCACACCGGCCGCTACAACTTCCTGCACCGCAGCTGGGGACCGCTGGAACCCCACGACGAGTCGATGCCGGAACTGCTCAAGCAGAGCGGCGTACACACCCATCTCGCTACTGACCACCAGCACTATTTCGAAGACGGCGGCGCGACTTACCACACGCGCTTCAACACCTGGGAGTTCTTCCGTGGCCAAGAAGGCGACAACTGGAAGGGGCACGTTGCCGAGCCCGACTACCCCGACGAGTTCGTCCCGATGCACAAGGCCGAGCACTGGAAACAGGATTGGGTCAACCGAGGCTACCTGGAGCAGGAAGAGAACCATCCTCAGACCCGGACCTTCGACGCCGGGCTGCACTTCATTTCAACCAACGTCAACCAGGACCGGTGGATGGTCCAGATCGAAGGTTTCGACCCGCACGAGCCCTTCTTCACCTACAAGCAGTACAAGGACCTCTACCCTGACGCCTACGACGGGCCTCACTTCGACTGGCCCAACTATTCCCAAGTGACCGAACGGCCCGAGGCCGTGGAGCACATCAGGTACCAGTACGCCGCGCTGCTGAGCATGTGCGACAACTCGCTGGGCCGGGTTCTGGACCTGATGGACGCCCACAACATGTGGGAGGACACGATGCTCATCGTCGGTACCGACCACGGGTTCTTCCTTGGCGAGAAGGGCTGGTGGGCCAAGAACGTCCAACCCTGGTACGAGGAAGTCATCCACCTTCCACTGTTCATCTGGGACCCACGAAGCCGGCAGCAAGGGGTACGCCGGTCAAGCCTGGTACAGACCATCGACATCGCCCCCACGCTGCTCGATTTCTTCGGACTCACCCCACCAGCCACCATGACCGGCCGAGCCCTTGGCGACACGATCGCTCACGACACCCCGGTCCACGATGCCGGGCTGTTCGGTATCCACGGCGGTCATGTGAGCGTCACCGACGGCCGGTACGTCTACATGCGGGCCAGCGCGACACCGGCCAACGGCCCATTACACGACTACACCCTGATGCCCACCCATATGGTGGGACGGTTCCGCACCGCGGAACTCGCGCGGGCCGAGCTGATGCGCGACCCCGCGATCTACGAGGGCTATCCCGTGCTCAAGGTCCCGGTCAACGCCAGGCTGAACACGCACGGATTCGGTTCCCTGTTGTTCGACCTACAGACTGACCCCCACCAGGACCGGCCCTTGGAGGACGACGAACTCGAGCAGAGGATGGCCCAGCTTCTGGTGGACACCATGCGCCGGCACGGCGCACCACCCGAGCAGTATCAGCGGCTGGGTCTGCCTGCGACCGGCGACGTCGCTCCGGAGCATCTGCTGATCCGCCGCCAATCCGGGCTGGCCGCCGAGGTCTCCCAACGCATCCCGGACCGGGACGAACTGCCGGCCGGACGGCTCAGCGCACTGACCCCACTGCGTCAACTCATTGCCGACACCGTCGGCCAGAGCATCGTCGACCAATACCTACCCGGCCTGGACACGACACCCATGTTCGGTTTCCTGGCCGGGATGTCGCCCTATGACCTGTCCGCTTTTGCCCCCGGCGTACTGAGTGCCAAGAACCTCTCAGCCATGGCTGACCAGCTGGCCGAAGTCTCCTGACAGACCAGGCCAACAAGTCAATACAGCCGCATGCCGTCCGGATTGGGATGCAGCGTGTCAATTTCAAACCCAGGATCGAGCCGCGGAGGCCCTCATGCTTCGTCCACAGGACACCATCACCCGAGAGCGTAGGTCGCTCAACGGCCTGTGGGCCTTTCGGCTGGACCCGCAGCGGATCGGCGTCCAGGAGCGCTGGTTCGCCGGCCGGCTCGACCAGGCCCGCGAGATGGCCGTCCCTGCGAGTTTCAACGATGTTGCCGCTGACCCGGCCGTACGCGACTACTGCGGCGACGTCTGGTACCAGACGCACGCCCGCATCCCCCGCGGCTGGGACGGTCAGCGCATCCTTCTGCACCTGGAGTCTGCCACCCATCGCGCTCGAGTATGGGTCGAGGACGTTGAGGTCGCCCAGCACGAAGGCGGCTACACACCGTTCGAGGCCGAGGTGGGTCTGCATGTAGCGCCCGGCCGGCAGATCCGGATCACGGTCCTGGTCGACAACACGCTCACGTTCCAGTCCATCCCACCCGGCATCATCGAGGACACCCCGGTTGGTAAGCGGCAGCGCTACTGGCACGACTTCTTCAACTACGCCGGCCTGCACCGCACCGTCTGGCTGCACTCGACTCCAACGTCGTACGTCGACGACATCACGGCGGTCACTGATCTGTCCGGCTCCACCGGTACCGTGACCTACGACGTCGTCGCCCACGCAGATCCGGGCCAGGAGGTAGCCGTCATCCTGCGGGATGCGGACGGTCAAGAGGTGGCTCGCGCTACAGGCGCCACGGGACGGCTCATCGTCCCCGAGGTGCACCCATGGGGCCCAGGCGACGGGTACCTCTACGACCTGGAGGTCACTCTGGTTGCGGACGATGAGACGGTCGACAGCTACCACCAGAGCCTCGGCATCCGCACCGTCCGCATCGACGGGGCCCGGTTCCTGATTAACGACCAGCCGTTCTACTTCACCGGTTTCGGCAAGCACGAAGACATCGCCGTGATCGGCAAGGGCCACAACGACGCCCATCTGGTGCACGATTTCGCCCTCCTGGACTGGATCGGTGCCAACTCCTTCCGAACCTCTCACTATCCCTACTCCGAGGACGTCCTTGACTACGCTGACCGTCACGGCATCGTCGTTATCGACGAGACCGCAGCCGTCGGCTTGAACATGGCCATCGGAGGAGGGGTCTTCGGCGGCCAGGGGTACCAGACCTACTCACCCGACACCGTCAACGCGGCGACTCAGCAGGTACACGCCCAAGCGATCCGGGAACTCATCACGCGAGACAAGAACCATCCCAGCGTCGCCATTTGGAGCATCGCCAACGAGCCGGAGTCCGACACCGCCGGCGCAGAGGACTACTTCCGTCCGCTGTTCGAGGTCGCGCGGGACGCCGACCCGACCCGCCCGGTCGGATTCGTCAACGTCATGCTCGCCCCGCACGGCCGATGCCGCGTCTCCGCATTCGCCGACGTGCTCATGCTCAACCGCTACTACGGGTGGTACGTGAACACCGGCGACCTGGCGGCAGCCGAACTCGCATGGACGCAGGAACTCCAGTCCTGGGCCGGCGACGGAAAGCCCATCATCATCACCGAGTACGGTGCCGACACCCTGGCCGGCCTCCACGCGATCGGCGACGAGCCCTGGACCGAGGAATACCAGGTCGCCTATCTGGAGATGAACCACCGGGTATTCGATCGGATCGACGCCGTCGTCGGTGAGCAGGTGTGGAACTTCGCTGACTTCGCCACGACGTCAGGCATCATGCGTGTCGGCGGCAACAAGAAGGGGGTCTTCACCCGAGACCGTAGGCCTAAGGCCGCCGCCTTCGCCCTGCGCCGACGGTGGCGCACACAGACCCAAGATGACCTCTGACCGGTGAGTTCCGGTGCGGCATATCCGGCCCAACGCTCGCACGCTCAGAAACACCAGGGCCTCCCCACACCTGTCGGAGATACCTAGCACGGACACGCACTCGCTACCCACGACGTTGGTGAGCGAGACCCCAGCCGACAGCCACTCACTCCAATCGGCGAGCAGGGCGACGGCCGCGCCCAGAGGTATGCGGTGGTGGTGCCGTCGGCCACTGTTTCCCGGAAGGCGTCGCGGACGTTGGCCGGGAGGCGATCCGCCGACCGTGCGGAACAGGTTGTTGACGCCACTGGCCGCACCGAGGTCACGCCGCCTTCGCCTGCCTGGCCGGAGCAAACCCGATATCCGCATCCCCTGCAAACACGATCCGACACCGGTTCAACAGGGGCGGCGATCGGCGCCTCAACCGCGCTCTGCACGTGGCAACCATCACCCGCATAACCAACCTGCCTGGGGCGGCCCAACGGGAAGATCTTCAGGTACAGCGGCACCCTCAACCTCCGCACGTTCCTGCCGATCCCGGGCACCCTCGACAACTTCTCCACGGCCCTGCACGAGCCACAGTTCGTCAAGCAGGTGCTCAACACGCTGCTGCTCGCGCTCGTCCAATCCAGTCTTACGGTCGTGCTTGCACTGCTGGCTGCGTTCCCACTCGCGCGTATGACGTTCCGCGGCCGGGGTGTGGTGTTCTACCTCCTGATCGCGACGATGTTCATCCCCTTCGAGGCGCTGGCGGTTCCGCTGTTCCTGATCGTCAAGGAGCTCGGCCAGCTCAATTCCTTCTGGGGTCTTCTCCTGCCGTGGGTGGCCGGTCCGGTCGCGACCTTCATCCTCAGGCAGGCGATGGCCGACATCCCGAGATCTCTCGACGAGGCCGTGATGGTCGACGGCGGTGGCATGCCGAGGATTCTGCGGCACGCGATCATCCCCAACGTCTGGCCGGCCATGGTGACCGTCTGGCTGACCACCTTCATCTACGTCTGGGACTCGTTCCTCTGGCCGCTGATCATCATGAGCGACCCACGCCGGCAGCTGGCTCAGGTCGGCATCGTCAACCTCATCAATCCCAACGAGATCGACTACGGCACGCTGTTCGCGATGTCGCTCATCGCTGCAGGTCCGGTGGTCGTGATCTTCCTGCTGCTCCAGCGCTTCTACCAGCAAGGCGTCACCGCCAGCGGCCTGAAGTAGCCGAGCGACAATACCTTCCAGGAGAAACCGATGCTTCTGATCATGGGCAACGCCGCACACACCGACTTGATCGCCCGGGCCGATCGCCGGCCGGCGCCCCACGAGGTCGGCTTGCTGGACGACGGGCCGCTGGCCGACCGCGGTCTGCTCACCGACGGCGGCTGGCTGCCCGGCGGATCGGCGCCGACCGTCGCACTGGTAGCAGCGGAGTCCGGCGCAGCAGTGCGGCTTTTGGCACCCGTTGCCCCGCACGAACGGACGCGTCACCGGAATCTCCCAGCTGCACCGGGCCGGTATCGACCTGTCCGCCTGTCCTGAGGTCGACGTCGTGAACCGATGCCTCCTGGTCGACTCCCCCGACGGCCGTCTGTGCTGGTCGAGTTCCGCGGCCGAGGTCGATCCACCGGACAGCGAGACCCTTCTGGAAGACGTCGACCTGGTCATCGTCTGTCCACAGTGGGGTCCCTGGCTCGAGCCGACGCTCAAGGCAGCGCTCGAGGCCGGCGTACCCATCGCGCTGGTCGGGGCCATCCCGCCCGCCGCGGCCCGTTTCCCGTGGACGTATGTGATCGTCGATCGGCGTCAGTACGACGACCGCCCGCTGTCCGCGCATCTGATCGCCGCCCTACGCACCTGGGTCGAAACCCACCTGGACCAACTCACCGCCTAGCACTTCGCAAACTCCACCACAGAACAACAGGGCACCTCTTTACACACCTCAATGGACAGAATCAACGGACAACAATGACAACCCGTACGACCACGCAGAGACCAGAATCCCCTACCTTCAAGGAATGTCACTCAACAACCACGAACTACGATCAGCTCGGGCCGGAAATCAGCGGATTCGGAGTTCGAGTTCCTTGGCGGGTCGCCCCGTAGGTGCAGAGTCTCTGCGCGCCGATTGTGTGACCTTCCTGGGTGATGCGCGCCATTGCCTATGGCTTCTTGGGTCAGTCTGACCGGCGCCGAAAGCTTCGGGCTCTCATGCGTTGACCAGATCGATGCTGTCCATCGACTGGGAGGCCGACACGTGGCGTTTGCGAAAGATTTGTGGACAAAGGCTGTCAAGCAGCCTGACGGGACGATCAAGCGGGAGCGCAACAGCCGCTGGGGGCGAGGCAAGAGGTGGCTTGCCGTGTGGCACGACCCGAACGGGGAGGAGAAGTCGCAGGCCTTCGACACCAAGGTCATGGCGGTACGACATGCGAACGCGATCGAGACAGACAGCGCTCGCGGCCAGTACGTCGATCCGAAAGCCGGCCAAGTTCGCTTCGCTGATCTCGCCGCGCGCTGGCTGGCGTCGCGGATCGTGGATCCGAACACGGCGATCAAGTACGAGTCCTCGCTGCGGCTCCATGTCAACCCGGTGTTCGGGCGCCGTCAGTTGGGCAGCATCAAACCGTCCGAGATCGCGACCTGGGTCGCCGACCTAGAGTCACGCTTCGGCCCCGGAACAGCACGCAACGCGTTCATTGTGCTGAACGGCCCGCTCGAACTCGCGGTCGACGACGAGGCGATCAAGCGCAACCCAGCCACTGCCGGATCAGTACGGATACCGATCCCACGCGTCAAGAAGGTCGCCGTCTGGGCCGACGAGGTCGTGCTCCGGATCGTCGAGGAGCACCCTGCGAGCTATCGTCCGATCCCGATCGTCGGCGCGGCGGCTGGACTGCGTCAGGGAGAGCTCTTCGGACTCGCGGAGGAGGACATCGACTTCGACGAGGAGGTCATCCACGTTCGCCGGCAGGTGAAGAAACTCGGCAAACACCTCATCTTCGCGCTGCCGAAGAACGACAAGGAGCGAACGGTGCCGATGTCCGAAGGAGCTGCCGAGGTCCTGCGAGCACACATCGGTGAAACCGAGCCACGGCCGCACACTCTGCCGTGGGAGCGCGTAGACGGGCCACCGCTGACAGTCAAGCTCCTCTTTCGGTGGCGAGACGACCTCGAGATCCACGCGCGCGGGTACGACGAGTACGTGTGGAAGCCTGCGCTCGCCCATGCCGGTGTGATCCCGATGCCGACCCGGAACGCCCGGCACGACCTCAAGTACGTCACGAATCGTGATGTCGGCATGCATGCCTTGCGCCACTACTACGCGAGCGTCTCCCTAGCTGACGGGGTCAACATCAAGGAGCTTGCCGAGTACCTCGGTCACACGGACCCTGGATTCACGCTACGCCTCTACACACACCTCCTGCCCTCGTCCCACGAGCGCTCCCGGAAAGCGATCGACAACAGGCTCAGCCCACTCTTCTCGATCGCAGCCGACGGAACAGACACGGAACTGGGCCTGCCTGGGCTGTAGCCAACGTCTCCGGGCTGGCGCCCGAGAACCTCGAAGCCAGGGCTCTGACCTGCGCAAACTCGTCCCAAGGCCGCATGTCCGGTCCATCAGGAAGTTCAAGTGGCGAAGTTGACGACGTTCTTGGCCAGCTTGCCACTCGGCTTCCCCGCACCCGCCATGGGTCGAGCGTACTGACCTCAGCCGGTCAGAGCGTATGCAGTTTGTCGAAGGGCGACATGACGCGCAGCAGCCTGCCGCCGCCGAGGTCGACCACCACAGCATGAGTGCCCTCGACCGCGCTGATGCGGCCGATGCCCTCCCTGTCGTGGGATACCCGGTCACCAGCCTCGAACGTCTTGACCGGGGCGGTGGTCCGGGGGGTGAAAGGACTCGTGGACAGGTGACGACGCGTCGTCGCGCGAGAAGGCTCCATCAGATCTCCAGTATGCGCTCAACTTCGTCACATCGCCCACTCCGCGCCAGAACTTGACGGTACGGGGCCACCGCTTCCAGATGTACGGACAAACGCATTTCGGCATCCCGGGTCGCGTCGGCATGCGGCGGTTCGCCCGGTCAGGCACCATGGACGCCGTGACCACCCCCAACCCGCGCCGTCCGATCCTGCCGGGCAACAAGTTGTTCGAGTCGCTGCCCGGTGCAGCGGATCCGGCGACCGTCACCGAGGCCGCGCACCGGACCGCCGAGCTGCTGGTCCGCGGCGTGCGCAAGTCCGAGGACGCCGAGGTGCACGCCCGGGTGGTCAAGCTCGCCGACGAGTACGGTCTCGATGAGCTGGCCGAGCTGTGGTCCGACTCCCCCGCCGACTCGTTGCCCGGTGCACTCTGGCGCCTCTACGTACTGCGCTCGTGGGTGCACTCGAACGCCGAAGAGGTGTCCCGCGAGTTCGCCACCGGCCGCGAGTACGCCGAGGTGCACGCCGCCGTCGCGGGCGTCGCCGAACCACCCGGTCCGGCCGAGGTCCGCGACATGGTCGACGCCGTACTGCGGGGTGTCGCGACCGGCGATTTCGCCACCACGCTGGACCGCGCGGCCGCCTTCGCGCGGATCGTCGCGACCGGGCGGGCGCACCTCGCGGACGACGGCCACGACCGGGTGCTGTCCGCGTCGAAACTGGTCGAGACCGCAGATCAGTTGCAGACCGCGGCACGCGCCGAACGCGCCGGACATTTGTGGTAGTTGCGTCCGGCGCGTTCGGATGTTATACGGTCTCGCGGCCCGAGATCCCAACAGGACAAGGGGTTTGGGCACCGGTTACACTGTTCGAGGTGTCGGGCCGGTGCAAGCCCCGGGTCCCAAATTAAGCCGCTACGAGCGGCCACGCGCCGTGAGGCGCTTCCCGGTCCGGCACCCTCTAACTCACCACCGGATAGAAGTGGTTGAGCGTCTGCGTCACCGACTTCCCGTGGGTGTCGGTCAGCTCGACCTTGAGCGTGACGAACGACGTCGCCTTCAGGTTGTTGACCAGCGCAATCGCCTTCGTGCCGAGGTTGATGGTCGGGACAGTGGTCCACGTCGCGCCGTCGTCGTACGACGCAGTAACCCGGGCCGACGCGAAGCGGCCGGCGCTGTACCACTGGCCCGATTCCGCGGTGATCGTGACCGGGAACGCCGGCACCCGCGGTGCACGGTCGTGCAGGTCGACGGGCAGGTCGTAGTCGGGGAACAGCAGCGGCAGCGGCTTACCCGCGTCCGTCGAGGAACTGCGCCACTGCCACCGCGTCTCGACCGTTGACGGTGACTCCCATTTGTAGTCGCCGCGCTGCCAGCGGATCAGGTTGTACTTCAGCTCGAGATCGGTCGCCGCGGCCGGCACGTCCCACACACCTTGGCCGTAGTACCCGTACTCCCCCAGCGAGACCCCGTTCGCAAACAGCTCGGTTCCGCCGAGGTCGAGGAAGCCCTGTGACGAGAAGTGACCCGGTTGCGTGTCCGCCCAGCTGGCGAAGTTGCTCCAGATCGTATTGCCGTCACGTGCGGCCGGTGCGTACTTCTGCCCGGTCGTCTGATCGGTCACCAGCCCCGGTCGCAGCCCGGCCTTGTACCAGCTCTCGCTGTGCCGGCTTCCCGCCTTGTACGCCGTCGCTGTCGACGTCATCAGCGTTGCGAACGGCCACGCCATCGAGTCCGCGTGCCCGACCATCTGCGACACCTTGGTGTCCTTGTCGGCCGTGACGAGGTGCTGTACGCGCGTCGGGGCTGCGACCGATCCGCGATCGCCGGTCGGGATCAGGTTGATGCTCCACGGTCGCCACACGTCGACGTACTCGGAGTAGGTGTAGTCCTTGCCTGGTGTGTAGTACGTCGCGTCGATCGTTGCCAGGTCGCGGTCGCGGACCCGATGCGTCGGCTTGCCCTTCACCTGCTGCTCATGCGTGAACGCCAGGCTGTAGAGGTACGGCGACTTCGCGCCGGCCGGCGATGCGTACTGCCAGCCTTCGACGACCTCGAACGTCCCGCGGCGTGCCTTTGACGTCGTACCGAGGTAGATCGACTTCACCGTGGTGCCGTAGCTGCGGCTCGACGACAGGATCCAGTTGTCGATGACCCGCCCGTAGGTCAGGCTGCCGGCCTTGCGCTGCGTCGGCCTGTCGGTTGTCACGGTCGCCTCAGCGGCGGTGCGGGCGTCGTACGTGATCGTGGTGTTCTTCGTGAGTGTGAGCTCGGGATCGCCGAGGAAAGCGTACGAGTCGACGAACCCGTCGGTGCCGTCGTGCGCGATCGTGGCGGCCAACGAGTAGGTGCCTGCTCGCAGGTGCAACGTCTGGTCCGCGCCGGCGAAACCGACCCGCTGTGCGGCGATGCTGTCGAGATCGAAGACGTCCAGCGAGGAGATCGACGTGGCCGGCTTCCCGTCGCGGTCGATCAGCTTGAACGTGACGTCGACGTACTGCGGTTCGAGGTAGAACCCGAGCGGGGTCACGACGGTCTCGCCGCTGTTGCTCTTGGCAACCACGCGGGCGCTGATCGCACCGTACAGCCCGTAGTCGATCGCCTGGGACGGATCGATGGTGACCGGTAGGTCGGCGGTGGCGCCCGCAGGGATCGTGAGCGACTTGCCGAAGGTGATCAGGGACGAGGGCAACGGTTTCCCGTTGTTGCCGCGGGCATCGGCCGTGACAGTCAACGTGACGGGATCTGTTCCGTCGTTGCGGTAGGTGAGCTGCTTGGTGACCTTCTGGCCGGAGGTGTGCGGCCAGGCAAACGTGCCGAGATCGGTGGTGGCCGGACCAGTGACCTGTTGCGTCACTGCCTGTGCGACGTTGAGCTCGCCGGCGCCTTGCTCGTAGATGCCGACCTTACTCTCCGCGCGCACCGAGTTCTGCAGGACTGCCTTCAGTTGCTGACCGGTCCAGGTCGGGTGCTCTTGCTTGAGGATCGCCGCCGCACCGGCAACATGCGGCGTGGCCATCGACGTACCGCTCATGTCGATGTACGCCGAGTCGCCACGCCCGCCTGCCCGTGCGGCCGTGATGTCCACGCCGGGCGCTGCGATGTCGGGCTTGACGGCATGATTCGCGAGTACCGGGCCGCGGCTGGAGAAGTCCGCGGTGGTCTGCGTCAGGTCGGTCGCTGCCACGGTCATCGCAGAAGCGGCACAGCCCGGGCTGGTGATCGCCTCGGCCGGCCCGCCAAGGTTGCCTGCAGCAACGACGAACAGTACGCCGGACTCGGCGCTGATCCGGTCGACGGCGGCCGCCATCGGGTCGGTGCAGTCGACCGGCTCCGACGTACCGATGCTCATGCTGATCACGTCGGCGCCTTCGGCAACGGCCCATTCCATGCCGGCGATGATCCAGGAGAGGTCACCGCTGCCAGAGTCGTTCAAGACCTTGCCGGACAGCAGTTGTGCGCCTGGTGCGACGCCCTTGTTGCGGCCGTTCGAGGCGACACCGCGACCGGCGACTGTGGAAGACGTGTGGGTGCCGTGACCGTCGTGGTCGGCTACATCCGGGCTGTCGGTGAAGTTCTTCTGCTCCTTGACCGCGCCGACCAGGTCCGGGTGTTCTGCGTCGACACCTGAGTCCAGCACGGCGACCGTCGTACCGGTGCCGTCGTACCCAGCTGCCCAGGCCTGCGGGGCTCCGACGTACGGAACGCTCTGGTCGAGGGTCTTGTGAACCTTCAGGTCGAGCCAGAGCTTCTGGACATCCCGTCCGGTCGACAGAGCCTGCCAGGTGTCGTGCGCTCGAGTCTTGTCGGTCTTGTACGCCGCTGCACTCACAGACGGCAGCGCCCGGGTGCGGGTGGAGCCTGCGGGCACAGCCTGCTGGGTGGCGCGGGTCGGCTTATAGGTCGCTATGACAGGGATCTGGTCAGTGGACGAGTCGTCGTAGCCCTGCCGGATCAGACCGCTCACGTTGAACAGCGACTGGTCCACCTTGCCGCTGTTGACGAGCCGGGCGGCGCTATCGGGTACGACGTACAGGTCCTTGCCGACTGTCCTTGTCTCGTAGCCGGAGTCTGCTGTGTTGACAGGGAAGAAGCGCACGTTGCTGCGGCCGGAGCCGGCCGGAGACACCTGCACTTTGTCGCCGGTGATCAGCGTGACGGACTTGGTGCCGTCGACCTGGACCGGGAGGGAAGGCTTGGGCGGCGCTGCTGCCGCGGGAGTGACTGGGAGGACGAGAAGGGCGGAGAGAGCCACGCCTAGGAAGGCTTTGCGCATGGGGACGAGTTCATCGTAAAACCGCCAGCGAAGGATGGGCAGGTGATGGCAAGATTGCGACAATGCGGTTACCCGCCAGGCTCTGACTCCCACTCCCCCGCCCACCGGGAGGCATCGTGCTCGACGTGCTCGGACTGGATGACTCCGAAGAACTCACGTACCGCGCCCTCGTCGAGGTGCCGTCGTACGACGCTGCCGAGCTCGCCGCCCGACTCGGCTGCCACCCCATCGAGGCCGCCCGCTCGCTGACCGCGTTGGAGACGCTCGGCCTGGCTGCGAGGTCCAGTGGCAGCTCGGACCGGTACGTCGCCTCGCCGCCGTCGGTCGCTCTGTCTGCGCTGGCGGTGCAACGCGAGGAGGAGCTGCGAAGAGCGCAGCGCGAGATCGAGTCGCTGGCAGAGGTCTACCGCGGTACGGACACCGAGCGGTCGGTCAGCGATGTGGTGGACGTGGTGCGCGGAGCCAATGCGGTCGGGCAGCGATTCGCACAGCTGCAGATGTCAGCGCGGGAGGAGGTGCTCGGCTTCGTCAAGGCAGAGATCGCCGTCGTTCCACCGGAGGACAACAAGGAGGAGGACGCCGCGGTCACCCGAGGAGTGCGGTACCGCGTGCTGATCGAGCGGAGCGCGTTCAACCGCCCCGGGTTCTTCGCTGCTGCATCTGATTCGCTGAACGCCGGCGAGGAGGTCCGCGTCGTACAAGAGCTCCCGATGCGGCTGCTGATCGTGGACCGGCGGATTGCCTTGGTGCCGTTGCTGTCTGGGGCCGGCAGCAGCATCGGTGCGCTTATCGTGCACAGCAGCGGCATGCTCGACGCACTGCTCGCTCTGTTCGACCGTGTGTGGCGTGACGGGCTCCCGCTCGTACTGGGCACGAATGGCATGGTGGAAGGCCCCACGGACGGACTGCCCGACCTGGATGCGCGCATCCTCGGATTACTCCTCGCAGGCCTCACCGACCAGGCAGTAGCCAACCAGCTCAACCTGTCGATGCGTACGGTGCAGCGCCGCGTACGAGCGCTCATGGACCTCGTCTCCGCAGACACCCGCCTCCAGCTCGGGTTTCACGCCGCCCGCCGCGGCTGGATCTGACCGTTCAGGGTCGATCCGGGGAAAACCCCCTGTCGGGAAAGGCCCTACCGCAGTCAGACTCGGAGTAACTAACCGGACAGGCTGGGGGCCGCTGGATCGCCGAGGGGGCGATGGTCGGCATGGTGGGGACCACAACCGAGGTCGTAGAGGCGCACGCGCTCGTCCGCGTCTATGGAGAAGGCGACACCGCAGTTCAGGCGCTGCGTGGCGTCGATGTGCAGATCGAGCCCGGGCAGCTCACCGCGGTGATGGGGCCGTCCGGTTCGGGCAAGTCGACGCTGATGCACATCCTGGCCGGGCTGGACCGCCCGACGTCGGGCTCGGTGCTGATCGACGGCACCGAGATCACGACGCTCGGCGACGACGCGCTCACGAAATTGCGACGCCAGCACATCGGCTTCATCTTCCAGTTCTTCAACCTGCTGCCGATGCTGAGCGCCCGCGACAACATCCTGCTGCCGCTGACGATCGCCGGTACGAAGCCGGACCAGCAGTTCTTCGACGACCTGGTCCAGCGCGTCGGTCTGACCGACCGCCTCACGCATCGGCCGGCCGAGCTGTCCGGCGGTCAGCAGCAGCGGGTCGCGATCGCGCGGGCGCTGGTGTCGCGGCCGACCGTGGTGTTCGCGGACGAGCCGACCGGCAACCTCGACTCCCGGACCAGCGGCGAGATCCTCACGCTGATGCGGTCCTCGGTCGAGGAGTACGGCCAGACGCTGGTGATGGTGACCCATGACGCCAAGGCGGCCGCGATGGCCGACCGCGTGCTGTACCTCGCCGACGGCGAGATCGTGAAGGAGACCGGCCGGTCCAGCCAGCACGAGATCCTCCAGATCATCGACACGCTGGACCTGCAGTGATCCGCTTCGCGATCCAGGGAGTGCTGGCTCGCAAACTCCGTACGGCGCTGACCGCGATCGGCGTCGTGCTCGGGGTCGCGCTGATGTCCGGCACCTACGTGCTGACCGACTCGATCACGTCTGCCTTCGACTCGATCTTCACCCAGAACTACAAGAACACCGACGCCGCGATCACCGGCAAGTCGGCGTTCGACGCGGCCGAGGACGGCACCGCGACCGCGCCCGCGTTCCCGGCCGGCCTGCTGCAGACGGTCCGGGACCTGCCCGAGGTCGGCGCGGCCGGCGGTTCGGTCAACGGCGAGGCGCAGCTGATCGGCAAGGACGGCAAGGCGATCGTCTTCGGCGGCGCGCCGAACCTCGGGTTCAGCGTCGACCCGGCGCTGCCGCAGTTCAACTCGCTCGCCCTCGTCGCGGGGTCGTGGCCTGCCCCGGACCAGGTCGTGATCGACACGCAGACCGCGCAGAAGAAGGGATTCCGGGCCGGCGACGAGATCGGCGTACAGGCCCGCGGATCGGTCGAGCGGATGCGGATCTCCGGGCTGGTCGAGTTCGGCGCCGTCTCGTCGATCGGCGGCGCGACGCTGGCCGGGTTCGACCTGGGCACCGCGCAACGCATCTTCGACAAACCGGGCAAGCTCGACCAGATCCTGATCGCCGCGAAGTCCGGTACCGGCACGCAGCAGCTGATCGACGCCGTCAACCGGATCCTGCCCGCCGGCACCCAGGTCCGCAGCGCCGAGGACCAGGCCGCCGAGGACGCCGCCGGTACGACGGAGTTCCTGAACTTCCTGCAGACGTTCCTGCTTGTGTTCGCCGCGATCGCGTTGTTCGTCGGCTCGTTCGTGATCGCGAACTCGTTGTCGATCACCATCGCCCAACGGACCCGCGAGTTCGCGACGCTGCGCACCCTCGGCGCGTCCCGCCGGCAGATCCTCGGCACGGTCGTGCTCGAGGCACTCGTCACCGGCATCGTGTCCGCCGTCATCGGGCTGTTCCTCGGGCTCGCAATCGCGACCGGGCTGTTCAAGCTGTTCGACGCGATCGGCTTCACGCTGCCGAACAACGGCCTGGTGTTCCGGACGCGGACCATCGTCGTCGCGCTGGTGGTCGGCGTACTCGTCACGGTCCTCGCCAGCCTGCGGCCGGCCTGGCGGGCTACCCGGGTGCCGCCGATCGCGGCTGTCCGCGAAGGCGCGACCCTCGTGCCCGGAAGGTTCAACCGCTTCCGCCCGGTCGGGGCCGCGTTGCTCGCCGCTGCCGGTGTCGCGATGGTTCTCGTCGGCCTGTTTGCCGACGGGCTGAAGACGAGCACCTTGCTGTCTCTGCTCGGCGCGGGTGTGCTGCTGCTGTTCGTCGGCATCGCCGCGTTCTCCTCCCGGCTCGTTCGTCCGCTGGCAGCCTTCGCGGATCCGGTCGCGCGGTGGGCGGTCGTCGTACTCACAGCTCTCGCCTGGCCATTCGTCCTCGTCCCGGTGTGGGCGGTACGTCGGCTGTTCGGCCGGCACGCGGAGTTCCCGCGTGTGCTCCCGGACCGGCCGGCAGTCGCGATCGGTGGGCAGAACAGCCGGCGCGATCCCCATCGGACTGCTTCGACGGCGGCTGCGCTGATGATCGGCCTGGCGTTGGTCACGCTGGTCGCCACGCTCGGCGCCGGGCTGATCAAGCCGTTCGAGGACGCGGTCGACCGGATCTCCAGCTCCGACTACGCGATCACCGCGCAGAACAACTTCAGCCCGTTGCCGCCGGCTGTCGCCGCCACGGTTGCCAAGGTGCCGTCGGTCGAGGCGGTGACCAGTGTCCGCGGCGGGCAGGCCCTGGCCTTCGACAAGACCATTCCGATCACCGCGATCGACCAGACTGCCTCGCAATTGCTGCAGTTCGACTGGCAGGCGGGCTCGCAGGCTTCGCTGACCGAGCTTGAGCCCGACGGCGCGATCGTCGACTCCGACTTCGCGAAGGAGCACGCACTGAGCGAGGGCTCGACCATCACCCTGCAGACGGTGACCGGCAAGATGCTGCAGTTCCAGGTCCGCGGCATCTTCAAGCCGCCCGCGGGCGGATCGCCGTTCGGGAACGTGACGATCGCGACGACGACCTTCGACGCCACGACTCCCCAGCCGCAGAACATCTACACGTTCCTGAACATCCGGGGCGGGGTGACGGCGGAGAACACGGCCGCCTTGAACGCCGCGCTCAGTTCGTTCCCGAACGCGAAGGCGATGACGATCGAGCAGTTCAAGAAGTCCCAGACCGACAGCATCAAGAGCCTGCTGAACGTCCTCTACGTGCTGCTGGCGCTGTCGGTCCTGGTCAGCCTGTTCGGCATCGTCAACACGCTGGTCCTGACCGTCTTCGAGCGGACCCGCGAGCTCGGCATGCTCCGCGCGATCGGCCTGACCCGCGGCCAGGTGAAGCGGATGATCCGACAGGAGAGCGTGATCACGGCCCTGATCGGCGCGGTGATCGGAATCCTCGTCGGCCTCCTGCTCGCTTGGCTCCTGGCCGCCCGGCTCGACGAGATCTCGTTCACCGTCCCCGTCTCCCAACTTGTGATCTTCGCCGTGGTCTCCGTAGTAGTCGGAATCTTCGCCGCAATCTGGCCGGCCCGCCGCGCCGCCAAACTAAACCCCCTCGAAGCCCTCCAGTACGAATAACCCTCTGCACTGCTAGCTTCGCGGGCTGTGAAGCGAATCGCCGCCCTCGCAGTACTCCTGATCCTCGCCGGATGTTCCACCGTCCAGTCAAGAGACATCCGGACCAGTGGGATGACTGCCACGCTGGTCGTCACGCTGCCCGAGTCGCGTGATGACGCCGACGTGAGTGCCTCGTTTCGCGTTGGCACGTTGACGTTTGTCGAGCTGGGTGACGGCGAGTCGATCAAGGCGAGCGGTGGGGGCAAGGACGTCGACCTGAAGCACCAAAGGTCGGCTGGCGTCACCGACTACACCGGGCAGCTGGACGGCGTGGTCGATCCGGGTACCGAGATCACCTTCAACCTCAAGCGCGGCAGTGGTGACGACGCGGCACCACAGTCCAGGGTCAAGCTGCCCGAGCGGGTGCGGTTGACCAGTCCGCTCGCCGGTACGACGTACTCGCGCCGCTCCGCAGTACCGGTGCGTTTCGACAGTGATCCGTCGCAGCTGCCGTCTGTGCTCACGTGGACCGGACAGTGCATCCAGCCGGGCAGCCTGCAACTGGAGCCCGGCCGTACGTCGGTGTCCATCCCCACCGGGTCGATCAAACCGCTCGCGACCACACCGACACCGGGGACCACGACGACTTGTCCCGTGGACATCACCCTCACCCGGCGCACCGAAGGCACGCTGGACAAGGCCTTCAAGGACGGCGCGATCACCGCGGAGAGCCAGTCCGTACGGCGGATCAGTTCCGCTCCGTAGGTCCGGCGGTCCAGGGGCGGTCGGAGCGCGTCGGGCACTCCGCACCCTAGGGGTGTGCCGCGAAAGTCAGGCCGACCAGCGGATCAGCCAGGTCGCCGGCGGCCAGCCGGTCGGCTGGTTCGCCGAGTCGTGGAGAAGGGTCCGGGGTCGGTACGTCGAGTCGTGGACAGTGGCTGCAAAATATCGCCAGCACCCACGACTCGACGAACCCGACGCCGGATTGGGTTGGTGTCTGGGCAGGCTCGGCGCCGGCGTGGGCCGGCGCTTTGTGGAAAGAAGTTTGCGCTCAGTGCCAGTTATGTTCCGAGAAGACGGCCCGCAGGCGAACCTCCGGCCGGTCACCGAAGCCAGTCACCACTCTAAATTTCTTGTTTTCTTGTTTTTCAGGATTTCGCGGGTTTCGGTGTCGGCTTTACCTCTGTGAGGGCGGTGAAGTCTCTGCCCTCGCGGAACGCCTTGCGCTGTTTGACTGCGCCGTTGCCGTCTGTGAGCGCACGGTGCAGTCCGTCGTCGACCAGATTCAGTGCGTCGAGCTCTTGCAGCGCTGGTTCGACGTGGTCCCGCAGTCTGTGCAGGATCTCGGCCATTGGCAGCGGTTCGGCGGTGCGGACGTCGAGACCGTTGGCGGTGAGTCCGTCGCGGGCAGCCAGCCAGTACGCCGCGCGCAGTACCTCAGGCTCGAGCTTCGGCCCCTGGCCGCCGTCCTCCAGCGCCGTCATCACCAATGCACGGATCAGCGTGGCCAGCAGGACGGTTTCGTCAACGGTCAGTGGTACGTCGCTGACCCGCACCTCCACCGTCGGCAGATGCGACGAGGGACGGATGTCCCAATAGACCATCCGCTCGTCGATGAGCGTGCCTGCGGCCAGATGCATGCTCACCAGCGCGTCGAAGTGTTCCAACGACTCCAGGTACGGCGGCGGCCCTGCGCACGGCCACCGAGTCGTCATCAGCCACCGCCAGCTCGCGAAGCCGGTGTCACGGCCCAGATAGATCGGGGAGTTCGCAGTGAGAGCCAGGAGCGCGGGAAGCCACGGCCGCACGTGGTTACTGGCTCTGACGGCAGCCTGCTTGTCCGGTACCTCGACGTGGACGTGGCACCCGCAGACGCCCTGCTCACGCGCCAGCAACCCCCATCGCTGCTCCAGCTCCTGGTAGCGCTCCTTCCTGGTGATCGGCTGCGCTGCGTCACCCTGTGGAGGCACTGCGATCGCCAGCAGCCGTGCGCCTTCATCTGCCGCGGCCTGGGCGAGTTTGACCCGCATATCCGACAGGTGCCCCCGCAGCTCAGCCGCAGTTGTGCACACCGGTGAGTTGATCTCCACCATGGCGCGCGTCAGCTCCAGCTCGACATCTGGCAGGTCAGCCACGACTGCCTTGCTGCGTGGCAGCGGATTGCCGGTGGCGGAAACCAGCAGGAGCTCTTCTTCTACTCCGAACGACGGAACCCTCACGCCGGCCAGGTACCCATGGCCTAAGCTCTGCGGCGTGAGTCTGCCTGTTGTTACCGCGACCCGGTACGTGCTGCCGTTGCGTGAGGGCGGGTCGTTGCCTGGTGTTGTCGAGGGCAACGATCTCGGTACCTACGTGATCAAGTTCCACGGCGCCGGCCAGGGCCCGAAGGCGCTGGTAGCCGAGGTCATCGTCGGCGAGCTGTTCCGCCGCCTCGGTCTGCGGGTGCCGGAGCTGAAGCTGATCCAGCTCGACCCCGCGATCGGCAAGTCCGAGCCGGACTTCGAGATCCAGGAGCTGCTGATCCGCAGCGCCGGCCTGAACCTGGCCGTCGACTTCCTGCCGGGCTCCTTCGGGTACGACGGCTCGGCCGGCAACCCCGGTGATGAGGCGATGGCGCGCATCCTGTGGCTGGATGCGTTCGTGGCGAACGTGGACCGGTCGTGGCGCAACACGAACCTGCTCGTGTGGCACAAGAACCTCTGGCTGATCGACCACGGCGCCGCGCTGTACTTCCACCACTCGTGGATGTCCGCGGAGAAGTTCGCTTCGTTGCCGTACGACGCCTCGGACCACGTCTTCTCCGTCGCGGTGCCTGGGGTGGCGAAGGTGGACGCCGAGTTGGCCGCGGCGATCACGCCGTCGCTTCTCGAGGAGGTCATCGGGCTGGTGCCGGACGAGTGGATCGCCGACGGCGATCGGGAGCGGTACCTGGGGCATCTGCTGGCTCGGCTCGACCATCGGTCGGCATGGGTGCCGGGAGGTGCTCGATGAGTCCCTTCGACTACGTCATCCTGCGGGCTGCGCCGAGGATCCAGCGGGGTGAGTTCATCAATGTGGGCGCGGTGCTCTACTGCCGGGCGCTGGACTACCTGGGTGCCGGATGGGATGTGAAGCCGGAACGCCTGATGGCCCTGGACCCGAACGTCGACGTTGACGTCGTCTGTGCGTCGCTGGATCAGATCCGCGCTGTCTGCGCTGGAGAGCCTGCTGGTGGGCCTGCTGCGGGCACCACGATCAGTGAGCGGTTCCGGTGGCTGGCTGCGCCTCGCAGTACCGTCGTACATCCCGGTCCGATCCACAGCGGGATCACTGAGGATCCCGCTGCGGACCTCGAGCGTCTGCTGGACGCCTTCGTGCGTTAGGCCAGCGCTTCGGACACGACGTCGCGAGCCTGTTCGAAGACCTGCTCGAGGTGTTCGGCGCCCTTGAAGGACTCGCCGTAGATCTTGTAAAGGTCCTCGGTGCCGGACGGGCGCGCGGCGAACCACGCCGACTCGGTGGTGACCTTCAGCCCGCCGATCGCGGCTCCGTTGCCCGGTGCCTTCGTCAGCCGGTCCACGATCGGCTCACCGGCCAGCTCGGTCGCTGTGACCGCATCTGCGGACAGGGCAGACAGTTTGGCCTTCTGCTCACGAGTGGCCGGCGCGTCCACCCGTGAGTACGCCGACGCGCCGAACCGCTCCACCAGCTTGGCGTGGGCCTGTGACGGTGTCTCCCCTGTCACAGCGGTGATCTCACTCGCCAGCAACGCCAGCAGGATGCCGTCCTTGTCCGTCGTCCACACGGTGCCGTCGAAGCGCAGGAAGCTCGCTCCAGCCGACTCCTCACCACCGAAGCCGACCGACCCGTCTACCAGCCCAGGGACGAACCACTTGAAGCCGACAGGCACTTCCCACAGCCGACGACCCAGGTCCGCGACCACGCGATCGATCAGCGACGACGACACCAGCGTCTTGCCGACGGCGACCTCCGCACCCCACTGGCGGTTGCTGAACAGGTAGGAGATCGCGACGGCCAGGTAGTGGTTCGGATTCATCAGTCCGGCGTCCGGCGTGACGATGCCGTGCCGGTCCGCGTCCGCGTCGTTCCCGGTCGCCACGTCGTACTTGTCCCGCTGCGCGACCAGCGAGGCCATCGCGTACGGCGAGGAGCAGTCCATCCGGATCTTGCCGTCGTGGTCCAGCGTCATGAACGACCAGGCCGGGTCGATCCGCGGGTTCACCACGGTCAGGTCGAGACCGTGCCGCTCGGCGATCGCGGACCAGTAGTCGACACTCGCACCGCCCAGCGGGTCGGCGCCGATCTTCACGCCGACGTCGCGGACCGCGGCCAGGTTGACCACCGACGGCAGGTCGTCGACGTAGTGCCCGACGAAGTCGTAGTCGCCCGCGTGCTGTCGAGCCTGCTCGAACGGCGTACGGCGTACCTCGCGGTTGCCGCCGGCGATCAGCTGGTTGGCGCGGTCGGCGATCCACTTGGTCGCGTCGGAGTCGGCCGGACCGCCGTGCGGCGGGTTGTACTTGATCCCGCCGTCACGCGGCGGGTTGTGCGACGGCGTGATGACGATGCCGTCCGCGTCTGCTCCGGCGCCGCGGTTGAGCCGCAGGATCGCATGCGAGACCGCGGGGGTCGGCGTGAGCCGGTCCGCGCTGTCCACGAGCGTCTGTACGCCGTTGCCGGCCAGCACCTCGAGCACCGTGCGCCAGGCCGGCTCCGACAGGCCGTGACTGTCCCGCCCGACGAGCAGCGGCCCCGTCGTACCCTGACCGGCCCGGTACTCGCAGACGGCCTGGGTGATCGCCAGGATGTGCGCCTCGTTGAAGGCGCCGTCAAGGCTCGAGCCGCGATGCCCCGACGTACCGAAGACGACCTTCTGGGCCGGATTGTCCACGTCCGGCGTGATGTCGTCGTACGCCGCCAGCATGGCATCGACGTCGACGAGGTCCTCGGGCTGAGCGGGCTGGCCTGCGCGTGGGTGCATGACCACATGCAACCACAAGAGCGTCACTGACCGTACGGCGTGAGCAACTGGTCCACAGGCGCATAGTCGTCGGTGAGCACCGGTGCGTTCCCGGCGAACGCAGCCGGGTTGTCCTGGAGCTCCATCCCGGGCTCAAGTCGCTCGCTGATCGCAGGTACGTCGAGGGGCCGGTCGGACGCGATCAGGACGAGGTTCCCGCCGCTCCCGCTCGTGCGCACGATCAGCCCGACGTACGGGAAGACGGCCTGCAGCGTCCTGAACTCAGCCCTCGCGAAGCGGGCCGGACCGTGGTCGATGACGTTGATCAGGTAGACCCCGTCCGGCCGCAGCACACGGCGTACGTCGGTGATCAGCTCGCGGGTCGTGAGGTGCCACGGGACGGACTGCCCGCTGAACGCGTCCATGAGGACCAGGTCCCGGCTGTCCGTCGCCTCGTCCCGTACGCCGAGCCGGCCGTCCTTCACGGTGACGGCCAGGTCCGGTCCGGTCTGTACGCCGAGCTCCTTCTTGTCGAGCTCGACCACTGCCGGGTCGATCTCGTACACCTGATGCTTGCTGCCCGGCCGGGTCGCTGTCAGGTACCGCGGCATCGTCAGCCCGCCGCCGCCTACGTGCAGCACGTCCAGTGGCCGTTGCTCGGGCCAGCTGCCGTTGATCGCCGCTGCGAAGTTCTTGATGTACTCGAACTCCAGATAGGTCGGGTCGTCCAGGTCGACGTACGAGTGCCGGAGCTGGTCCAAGTACAGCGTCCGACCGCCCTCACGACCGGGGTCCGCCACCACACGGGCGCAGTGGTACGCCGTCTCGACCTCACACGGACGTGGTGCCACCACGGTCAGCGTGGCGCCTATGACCGCCAGGGCAACCGGCTTCAGAGCTGCCTGCACCCCGCGCAGCAGGAACGTCAGTGCGGCACCGACAACTACCAGTGCGGCGCCCAGCGTCAGGATGATCGTGCTGATCGGGACGGTGGCGACGAACACGAATCCGGTGAGCACAGTGCCGACGATGCCGCCGACTGTCGCGTACGCGGACAGTCTGCCGACGACAGTGCCGGTCTGCTCCAGAGTGGACAGCCGCAGCTTGGTCACCATCGGTGTGACGGCCGCGAGCAGCGAGGCAGGCGCGAAGAGCGTGACGGCGAGTACGAGGAACACCATGTCGTTTGCCAGCGCCTGACCGGTCCACCGCACCACTGGGAGGATCAGCATCACCAGTGCGCCACCGAACAGGATCAGCGGGCCCAGTGTCCGCTGCGGCGGCACGACGTCCGCGAACTTGCCGCCGAGAGCCGCACCGGTCGCGATCGCAGCCAGTGCGACTCCGATGACCGCAGTGTTCGTCTCCAGCGTCAGCCCGATGTACGGCGCGACCAGCCGGAGCGACACGAGCTCGAGCACCATCACGGCGGCGGAGCTCCCGAACGCCAGTGCAATCGCCAGCTTCTGACCGACAGGCCTCGCTTCGCCCTTGCCCATCGCGTCACCCTATCGGTGCAATGTAGACGTGATGGACGCAACGAGAAGTGCCGAGCTGTACCACGCAGGGCGCGAACGGATGGCAGACGCAGTCCGCGACCTGAGCCTGGAGGACCTGGATCGCCAGGTGCCCGCCTGCCCGCAGTGGAGCGTGCACAGTCTGGTGTCGCACCTGACCGGCGTGGCGGCCGACTTCGTGGTCGGCAACGTCATCGGTGCACCACGTCCGCCGTGGACCGCAGTACAGGTCGAGATGCGTCGCAACCTGCCGCTGGCGGAGGTACTGGACGAGTGGACGACCGTCGGACCGCTACTGGAGAAGCTGATCGTCGAGGGCACCACGTCGCATCCGCTGGTCTGCAACCCGTACGTCGACGCCGCGGTCCACGAAGCCGACCTGCACGGAGCTATCGGCAGCGGACGGCCGCCCGCTGAGCTTTGGCTGGCCGCACTGGACTGGATGCTCGACGAGCCGGGCCCGCTGACCGTCACCACTCCGGACGGCACCTACTCGGTCAACTCCGACGGTCCGATCGCTGTGGCCAACACCAGCTCGTATGAGCTCTTCCGGGCCGTCTTCGGTAGACGGAGCACCACACAGATCACGGACTGGGAGTGGGACGCACCAGAGCACGCTGCCAGCTGGAGCAAGGAGATCGCCAGTCTCCCGCAGACGTCAGTGCCCTTGAACGACTAGACCTCGTCCAGCCGGGTGATCAGGGTCTTCGGTGCGATCTGGCGGAAGGCGTTCTCGACCAGGTCCTCGAAGTGCTCCCAGTCGACGTCTACGTCCAGGTAGACCCCGAGCCAGCCCCGGTGACCGACGTACGGCGGCCGGTAGAAGTGCTCCGGGTCCTCGACGACCAGCGCCTCCTGCACACCGGGTGGCGCTGCCATCCACACGCCGAGCCGGTCGTCGTGGTGATGGTCGGCGTACATGACGAACACCTTCTTGTCGCGCACGAACCAGGTCGGCTCACCGTGACTCGGCCGCTCGGTCGCCTCAGGCATCGCCAAGCACAGGCGGCGTACGCGTTCGAGAACGTCCATCGCCCTAGTGTCGCGGACCTGGGGTCACTACGCCTGCCTCATAGGCGTAGACGACCGCCTGCGCACGGTCTCGCAGGTCCAGCTTGGTCAGGATGTTGCTGACATGCGTCTTCACCGTCTGCTCGGCCAGCACCAGTTCGTCGGCGATCTGCCGGTTGGACAGTCCGCGAGCAACCAGCCGCAGTACGTCGGTCTCCCGCGGCGTCAGATGCACCGGAGTGATCGGTACGACGGGCTGTGCCCGGGCGAAGTCCTCCACGAGCCGACGGGTGACGGACGGGGCGAGCAGCGCATCACCGGCGGCCACGACGCGTACTGCGGCGGCCAGTTCGTCCGGGGTGGAGTGCTTCAGCAGGAACCCGCTGGCACCGGCGCGGAGTGCGGCGTACACGTAGTCGTCGAGGTCGAACGTCGTCAGCATCACGACCCGCGGCGGCTCGCCCGGCGTCGAGCCGGCCAGGATGCGTCGGGTTGCGGCGAGGCCGTCGAGGACCGGCATCCGTACGTCCATCAGGATCACGTCCGGTTTCAGCTCGGCGGCGAGATCGACCGCTTGGGCGCCGTCGCCAGCTTGTCCGACAACCTGAAGATCTGGCTGCGCGTCGAGCAGCGCGCTGAACCCGGCCCGCACCATCTCCTGGTCGTCAACCACCATGACCGTGATCGCCACTCGCCACCTCCTGCCCGACGTTCCCGATCGGAATGATCGCCTGCACCAGATAACCGCCCTCAGGGGTCGGTGCAGCGCTCACCGTCCCATCTACGAGTGCCGCCCGCTCACGCATCCCCGTCAGCCCGTGACCACTACCCGGAGCCGGTGTAGGACTGCCCGGCGGCTTCGTGTTGTGCACGGTGACCTCTAGCTCGCCACCGGTCCGTATAACCGACACTTCCACTGCTGCATGCGGTGCATGCCGTACTGCGTTGCTCAGCGCCTCCTGCACAACCCGGTACGCCGTCAGCTCCACGGTCTGGTCAAAGCCGGTTGGCACCTCACCTGTCAGCCGCACGTCCGCACCAGCGCGGCATGTGCTCTCGACGAGGTCAGCCAGCTCCACCAGCCCGGGCTGCGGCCCCAGCTCCCCCATCGGCGGTTGCTCGACCGGCTCGCGCAGCAAACGCAGTACTCGACGCATCTCCGTCAGAGAGACACGTGCCGCGTTGGCGATCTCGGTGAACTCCTCACGGACGCTCTCCGGTACGTCGGCCAGCCGGTGCGGCGCGCTGTCCGCACGTACGACCACGACGGACAGATGGTGCGCGACGACGTCATGCAGCTCGCGAGCGATCCGGGCCCGCTCCTGCAGACGCTCCCGCTCGGCGCGCTCGGCCTTGGTGATGGTCTCCTGCTCGGCCAGCCGCCTGTTCGTCTGACCGCGGGTGTGGATCAGGTCGCCCACCACGATCGCCACTGCCGAGAGGATCGCCATGGTGATCAGACCGCGCCAGCTGCCGCGGTCCGGCGCCAGTTCGACGGCGACCACACCTACCGCCTGCGTCGCCACCCACCAACCGACCTGCTCGCGCCGGCCGAGTCCACGGGCGCCCGCGATCGCGACGACGAACGAGTGCCCGAACGCTGCCGTCGTACCCCAGGGCCACGGTTCACTCGAGCTGACCGGCGTCGTCACCGCCGCGGTGATGGCTGTCGTGATGAGCGAGACCAGCATCGCCGCCCGGGGCCGCAGCCACGCCAGGCCTAAGGCCAGCGCCCGCGCGAGAGCGAGTGCCAGCACTGCGCCGAGCTGTACCTCGTAGTGCTGCCCGAGATCCATGACCGTCAGGACGAGCAGTGCCGCGACCCCGAGCGCCGCAGCCCACGCCCACCGCCCGCGCGGCCATTTGTTCACGGGTGGACCCTACTCACAGTTGCTCGATCCATGACCAGAAGAACGCCAGTCCCCCGGCCGCCAGCACGATAGTTGCCGGAAGCACCCACTTGCGGGCCGCCAGTCCGTACAGCGGCCGGACCAGCTGGGCCTGCAGCGCGGCAATCCCCCGCAGCGCGAACAGGAACGCGACGATGCACGGTACGGCGATGAGCCCGTGCGCCGTCCACGCACCGGCCCGCGTCGGCCCGCCCCACGTACCGGGCTCGATCGGGCCATGGTCGACGAAACCCCAGAACGGCCCGCGCACCACAGCCATGACCACCAGCAGCATCAGGAACCAACTCATCAGCCCGAGCACCGCGCTGATGAGCCCGTACCCGAACACGACACCGACCGTGGGTTCGCCGGCCCGGTCTGTGCCGACCAGACCGCGCCAGCCGAGCCGGTACGCCGCCAGCCTGCGCCAGCGTCGCCCGGCTGCCTGCGGTTCCCCGAGCATCGCGTCCGCCAGCGTCTGCGCACTGACCGGCGCCAGCACCGCGTCGTACGCCAGCGACCTCGCTAGTGACCGAGCCATTGACCGGGCCAGCCGTCGCACCCTGCCGTCCGTCGGTTGTGCGTCCGCCGTGTGGGGGCTGAGTGTGTCCGTCATCGTGTCTCCTCGAGTCTCAGGTCCTGAGATAGAGGCTAGAAATCGGACGCTCCCGGCACATCCAGCCAGGGAGCCAACCGGCGACCAGTACCCCGGTAGGGGTCGGCTGTGATCTAGGTCACAGTGACCACGATGCGTGTCCCGACGTTACACGGTCAGTGCCGGACGGCGTATACGGCTCGCTGGGCTGCCCGACGGCACGAGCGGCGAGGCCGCGCCCAACAGGAGGTACTGGACACCATGCGCATGCGGAACCTGGCGGTGGCCGCCACGCTGATCCCGGTTTTGCTCGTTCCCGGCTGCGGCACCGACGCCGGCGTCGCGAACGCGGCACCTGCCGCCCAGAAGGCGGCTCGCCCGAGTCTCACCGACGAGGCGGCCGCGGCGGCGGGCTCCGACGACCCGGTGGTCAACGCGTACTACGCGTATCGGATCGCGCTCGACGCGATGATGCGCAGCGGCGGCGGCAAGACGACACAACTGCAGCAGGTGATGACGCCGAAGATGTACCAGGCGATCAGCGCCCAGGCGAAGTACTTCCGGACGAAGAAGCTGCACAACACCGGCGCCACGAAGGTCCTCTGGGCGCAGCGGACCATCGCGTCCAACGGCGTCCTCGTCAGCGCCTGCTACGACACCTCCGCGGCTCGCACGGTGAACTCCCGCGGCCACTCCGTCCTCCCGAACACCACCCCGACCCGCTGGCTGGACCAGATGCGCGTCCTCCCCCAGCAGTCCGGCTGGATCGTCGACGGCGGCACCACCACCCCGAACGCCTGCTGATTCGTCCCAGTGCGATCACGATCGCGCGCCATCGGATTCCGCTTGCCGCAGTCGGGAACACTCATCACCAAGTGCCGGCTGGGTATGTCTGGGGTCCACCGATGATCGACACGAGTTTCCGCCGTTGGCTGCCGACGTGGTGCGGCGGCCGTCGTACGCCGGAGTCCTTCCGGCGGACGAACTCCCGCGTCAGTCGTCTCGCCGTCCAGTACGACGTCGAGGTCGACGCGGCGCTGCAACGCCTGTGGCCGAAGGCGCGGATCTATCACGATCGCGAATTCACCCGGGACCGCGCGGACTTCCTGCTCGTGGTGCGCGGCCGCGGCGTGATGATCGAGACCAAGGTGAAGAGCGACCCCGGGCTGTTCCACGGCTCCACGCTCCCGCCGCTGCTGGATCGCCTGCAGCGCGACGGCCGGCGTCTCGTCGTACTGCTCAATCAAGGCGACCCGACGCCTGCGCGCGACCTGGTCAGCACCAAGCTCGGTGACAAGGGCCGCATCGTCGTGTGGTCGGGGCCGCACCACGACACCGAACTCCGCGACGCCGTCGAGTCGTTGCTGCACCAGACGAGTCGCCACGCCTGAACGCAAGTGTGGATGCCGCCGAGCGGCGACACCCACTGCCAACGCGCTGAAAGGGATCAGGCGTTCTTGATCGCGGAGACCTCGAGCTCCAGCGTGACCTTCTCGCTGACCAGTACGCCGCCGCCCTCGAGCGCCGCGTTCCAGCTGACGCCGAAGTCCTTGCGGTTGATGACGACCGAGCCCTCGAGGCCGACGCGCTGATTGCCGAACGGGTCGGTCGCCGCGCCGGTGTACTCGAACGTCACGTCGACCGACTTGCTGACGCCGCGGATCGTCAGGTCACCCGACACCACGAACTCACCGTCGCCGCTCGGCTTGACCGCGGTCGAGGTGAAGGTGATCTCCGGGTGCTCGTCCATCGCGAGGAAGTCGTTGCTGCGCAGGTGCTCGTCGCGCTGCCCGTTGCGGGTGTTGATGCTCTTGGCCTGGATCGTCACCGTGCCGGACGAGTTCGCCGGGTTCTCGCCGTCGATGTGGAACGAGCCCTCGAACTCGTCGAACGCACCGCGGACCTTCGTCACCATTGCGTGCCGGGCACTGAACCCGATCCGGGTGTGCGCCGCGTCGAGCGTGTAGTCGCCGGACAGTGCGGCGTACTCGTTGGACATCGCGGATTCCTCCAGAGGATTAGTTGAACTTTACACAGTACAGATTTCACCTTTGACGCTCAGAAGTCCACCCCCCACCCGGCGTGTTCACCTCGTGGACCTGCCGGGATCGGAGAATGGACGCGATCGAGGAGAGAGTGGGGTTCGGTGGAGCGGAAGGTGTTCTGCGCGTCGGCGCCGAACGACGTCTATCGCGCGGTGAGTACGGCGCTGGGTCGGGAGCGGTTCTGGGCCACGTCGGCGCCGGAATCGGGCGGGGTCATCTCGTTCGCGCTCGGCGACGGACGCACCGGCGAGTGCCGGATCGAGGAGGCCGTCCAGGACGAGCTCTACCGATTGCGGTACTTCGGCCGCACGCTCACGTTCACGCTCGCCGCGGGCGAGACGGGCGGAACCGCGCTCACTTTGAGCTCGGACGGTCCGGCAGACGACGCCGAGGTGGTCTCGCTGCTGCTGCGGCTGAAGGCATCGGTCGACTTCGGCGTCGACCTCCGCAACCACGACGACACCCGGACTGCGTCGTACGCCGACAGCTGACTGTTGCCCACAGCAACTGAGTTAATCGGTTGCGACGGGCCGATGGCACCGGGTCTCATAGGTGGCCGGAGAAACTGGAGGACCGTCGTGGAATCGCTCAGCGGCGACGAGATCAGGCGCTCGTTCGTCAATTCGACCAAGAGCCAGGTGAAGGCGATCGCGCTGCCGTCGCGGTTCACCGAGCTGCCCTGGGAGTCTCTGGACTTCCTCGGCTGGCGCGACGCCAAGGCTCCGAACCGGGGCTATCTGGTGGTCCAGCGCGACGGCGGGGTGACCGGGATCGCGGTCAGCACCCAGACCTCCGGAGCCGCGCGCCGATTCGCCGGACTCTGCGACCTGTGCAACACCGCGCACCACGTCAGCGACGTCGCGTTGTTCGCCGCTCGCCGGGCCGGTTCGGCCGGCCGCGAGGGCAACACCGTCGGCATGTACATGTGCGCCGATCTCGCCTGCTCGCTGTACATCCGCGGCCTGCGCGACCTCGACCTGCCCCAGGGCGAGACCGCTACTCCGGAGGTCCGCGCGGAGCGACTCACAACCCGTCTGGAGACTTTCGTCCGACGCGTGCTCAGCTGAGGTCCCGGGACACTACGCTGGTCCCACCATCGGCCCGCAGAGGACAAGGGAGAGCGAGTCGCGATGACCGAGTTCCGCATCACGCACGAGATCCACCAGACACACCCGGACATCCGCGAGAAGCTCACCTCCACGACCATCGAGGCGATCAACGAGTCCAGCGCCCGCTCCGCCGAGGACGCGGCCCGGGTGCTGCGGCACAAGCTCGCCGAGATCGGCGTCCAGATGAGCGAACCAGCGTGCCTGTCCGCGATCGAACGCATCCGCTCCGGCAAACAACTCCGCTTCGAGATCGAACCCCTCCCGGACGAGGACGACCTCGCGTAGTCGCCGGATAGGGTGCCGGGTGTGCACCTAGACGAACTTGGCCGGCGGATCTACGCGACAGCTCACCTGACCGGGGAGTTCGTCCTACGGTCCGGACAGACGACGACGGAGTACTTCGACAAGTACCGGTTCGAGGCCGATCCGGTCCTGCTGGACGAAGTGACCGCGGCGATGGTCCCGCTGATCCCGGAGGGCACCGAGGTCCTGGCCGGACTGGAGATGGGCGGCATACCGGTCGTGACCGCACTGGGCCGCCACACCGGGCTACCGTGCGCGTTCGTCCGCAAGGAAGCGAAACCGTACGGCACCTGCCGCCTGGCCGAAGGCGCCGACATCGAGGGACGCCGCGTCACGATCGTCGAGGACGTCGTCACCACCGGTGGCCAGATCGTTTTGTCGACCAACGATCTCCGCGCTCTCGGCGCGACGATCACCGACGCACTCTGCGTCATCAACCGCAACCTCACGACGCCGACTCCACTCACCGACGCCGGGCTGACCCTCCACGCCCTCCTGAACCCGGAGCACCTGACCGCCTGACCCTCACCCGGCCTTGCGCTCGTCCTTCTGTTCAACCTTGCGCTCGTCGGCTGGAATCAGCCGGCGGAAGTCGTCCACCAAGATGATCGGGACGTTGAACTCGCGAGCCGTGCGAGCCTTCACCGACAAGCTGTCGATGTCCGCAGCCACCACGAACGTCGTCTCAGGCCGGACTGCCTCCTGCGGAACGAACCCCGCCGCCACCGCGCGATCCCACCACACCTCGCGTGGCTCGACCATGTCGCCGGTGAACACCATCGTGCTCCCCGGCGGAAACCCGCGCGCCCCAGGACGATCCGGTACGACGTACCGCCCGGCGCTCGCCCGGACCAGCGCCTCGTCGACGTCGGTCGCGCGACGCCCGAGCATGACGGCAACCCGGTCGACATCGTTGCGCTGATCGGGCGTGATCGTCCCGTCTCCCCAGGACGCCGTCGCGAGCGCAGCCACATACCAGCGATGAAGACTGTCGACCTGCGGACGGGTCAGCCCCAGCTCCGTTGCCACCTGCACCAACTGATCCGCGTCCGCCGCCGTGATCTCTCCGTTGGCGAGGATCGTGTCGAGCAGCACGAGGTACGAGTCGGCCTGCGGCGGCTCGGGCACCCGTGGCAGCTGGTCGACGAGTCGGCTCATCCAGCCATGACGTCCGCCGGCGTGCACCGGACGAACGGTCGGCGCGACACCGGTCCCCGGCAACGCCGGCCACGGCAAGCGGCGTACCTCTTCGTAAGCCCACTGCCAGGGCGGCGGTGACGGGAAAGCCTTCAAGTATTGGGAAAACAGCTCAGCGGTCGCTCGCGTGTCGGCCATCGCCGAGTGCCAGCCTTCGATCGAGATGCCCGCGGCCGCGCAGCAGGCACCGAGCGTCCGCTTCGCACCCGGATAGAGATAGCCGGCGAGCGCCATCGTGCACATCGACCGCTCGGTGATCAGCGGCACCGTGACACCGAGGCGCGCGAACTCGGCGCGCAGGAATCCGAGATCGAACTCGACGTTGTGCCCGACAACCATCCGCCCGGCGAGCAGCTGGCCCAACTGCCCAGCGATATCCCCGAACTCCGGAGCCGCCAGCACGTCGGCGGTCAGAATCCCGTGGATGTGCTGCGGGCCCAAGTCTCGCTGGGGATTGAGCAACGTCACCCACTCGTGCTCGACCTGCCCGCGGGCGTCCAGCAGCACGACCGCGATCTCGATGACCCGATGCCGATGGCTCGGCAGCAGGCCGGTCGTCTCAGTGTCGATGACCGCATACATCCGGGCCTCCTCCGGCTGGCTCTGCTCCGACTGTGCTCCGGCTCGATGACCGACTGGAACAACCCAATCACACGCCGCCGACAGTTTCCGTCGGGTCAGGCATCGGCGGAATGTCGACCTCGATCTCTTCGCCCAGCCGCGCCCCGTGCGCCAACTCGAGTTCGTCGCCGCTCCAGAACCGGCCCGGGTCGTACCAGTTCAGCTTCCGCCCGCTCAGCAACCCCATCTCCTCATACGTCACCGCGACCACCTCGGCGCAGTACGCCGACTCCAGCTCGAGCTCGCGCGACCCGCGCCGGAACGCCGGCACGCGACCGCGCACCCACCTCGACGCGAGGCGGGCCGTCGACGGGAACGGCGTACCGTCCAACCGCGCCACCGTCCGCAGTACGGCGTCCTCCATCTCCCGCGTGACGGGATGGTCGAGCTGCCGCAGCCAGGCCTGCTGGCCGTACTTGCGCGCCCACACCAGCACCGCGTCGCGCAGATTGTGCAGCTGGGCGCCGCGCTGGTGCTGCCCGGTCCACATGTCCGGCAGCGAACGGCCGAGCTCCGCGTGCCACATCAGCGGCGGGAGATCCTCGACGACGACCGCCATCCCGACATGGTTGACCGGGCTGTTCGTGGTCAGTTGGATAGCGCGATCCGCGGCGCTGTCCCCGCGGAACAGCCAAATGTCACCTGTTCGTGTCAGTTCCGTAGCGTCATCCAGTGAAATCCGGCTGGTCACGTCGCTAGGTTAGTCGTCATGAAGGTATGGAAGGTGGTAGGACTTGCGGGGCTCGTCGGCGTGGCCGCAACGGGCGTAGTCATCGCGCGGGGCGAGCGGAAGCGCCGCGCCTACACCCCGGAAGAGGTGCGGGACCGCCTCAAGACCCGGGTCAAGGAAGCAGCGAACGCCTGACTCCTCAGCACGATCGGCCGGGCAGGCCGGACACGCCGTAACTCGGTGGTACGGCGTTGATCTCGCCTGCCCGGCCGAATTCGTTGCAGCACGCAACCTCTAAAGGTTGTGGAGGGCAACGTCCTCCAGCCGGCCGGCGCTGATCGTCGCGGTCTGGTACGTGCAATACGGCTGCTTGCGCCGATCGGTCGGCGATCCCGGGTTCAACAGCCGCAATCCGCCCGGGCTCGTCGTGTCCCACGGGATGTGACTGTGCCCGAACACGAGCAGCTCAACCCCCGGGTACGCCGCTTCGCAGCGCGCCTCACGCCCTTTGGCCGAGCCGGTCTCATGCACCACGGCGACCGACAGCCCGTCGAGGGTCACACGCGCGACCTCAGGCAGCCGCGCTCGCAACTCCGGACCGTCGTTGTTGCCCCAGCACCCGATGAGTCGGGTCGCACGAGCCTCCAACTCGTCCAGCAATCCGACGCTCACCCAATCGCCCGCATGGATGACCACGTCGGCACGCTCGACCGCCTCCCAGACCGGCTCCGGCAGCTTCTTCGCCCGAACCGGCAGGTGAGTGTCCGAGATCAGCACCAGGCGCATGCGCCTACTGTCTACGCCTTCAGTGCCTCGATCAACTCCTTCTCCTTCGCCGGGCTGAGTCCGGCGCGTCGCTCCCGGTCCAGGCCGAGCTCCCGCTCCCAGGCGAGCGCATCCGCCAGGAACTCCCGCCGCGGCCGATGGGTCAGCCCGGCTGCGGCCGCCGCCGCACCACTCCGCGACGACCAGCCCTCATACCCAGGCTCGGTCAGCCACATCGCCAGCGACTCCGGCCCCATGTATTGCTCGACCTTCTGCTCCTCCAACCACTCCCGCGGCGCCAGCACGACCGGCCCGGTGTGGCCGCCGACCTCACGCGCCAACTCGATCCACTCGCCGAACGGCACCAGCGGGCCGCGTGTGTCGAACGTCCCTGTCCGGCCCTCCGTCGCGTTGTCCAGCAGCCAGCCGGCCAGATCCCGCACGTCGATGACCGAGGTCGCCAGCTCGGGCGTGTCCGGCACGAGCATGGGCTCCTCCGGCGCACGCGCCGCCCGCGCGACCCACGTCCCCGATCGGTCGCTCCTGTCCCCCGGCCCGCCGATCAACCCGGCGCGGGCGATCACGAGCCGATCCCCCACCACCTCCCGCGACGCGAGCTCAGACGCGACCTTCGCCTCGCCGTACAGCTCCCGCTCCACCACATCCAGCTCGGTCGGCTCCCGCAGTACGGCGGTCTCGTCCGCGCCGGGCGTGTCGTACTTCGCGTAGGCGTTGACCGACGACACATACGTCCAGTGCTTCGCCCGCGGGCCGAAGGCGGCCAGTGCACCCCGCACGAACCCTGGCTGCCACGACACCTCGAACACGGCATCCCAGTCGCGCGGCGGCACAGCGTCGTACGCCTCCGGGCTGCTGCGATCCACAGCGATCAACCTGGCACCGTCCGCGATCGCTCCGCTCTCGCCGCGCGCCACGCACGTCACCGAATGGCCGCGCGCGACCGCTTGCGCAGCGATCTCGCGACCGAGCCACGCCGTCCCACCGAGGATCAGAATCTCCATGCAGGCAAGCCAATCAGGCCCGACCGACAAAACCCAGACACCTCTGCCGAGGGCAGAAACGGCGCGTGATCGCCCTACCCGCGTCAGGTCACCGTAAGACGTCGGGCCTTGCCAGGCAGACGATCCAGGGCGCACGCTCGAAACAGACACCCAGGGGTGAGTGTCAAAGACACAGGGGGAAGAGATGGCTGGTTTCGTTCAGATCATCGAGTACCGGACATCGAAGCCGGACGAGATCAAGGCGCTGATGGACGACTACAGCGCCAAACGCGAAGCCGGGGGCGACGGGCCCATGCCGGTCCGCGGCATCACCTGCGCCGACCGGGACGAGTCCGGACGGTACTTCGCGATCGTCGAATTCGCGTCCTACGAGGACGCGATGGCGAACTCCGGGCGGGCCGACACCACCGAGTTCTCGACGCGGATGATGGAGCTCTGCGACGGGCCCGGCGCGTTCTACAACCTCGACCTCGTGGAGGAGATGAAGTACCCCTGACCGGTCCCGGCCCAGGCGTATCGCGAGTCCGCCTGGGCCGGTACCGCGTCCGGGTACGGCGTACGCCACCTCGCCGAGGCGTACGCCGTACCTGGGCCACGACCGGTGCCGGGAGGGGAGACGGCACCGATGCGCGCTGTGGGCAGCTCGGGTCCGCGGCGCCGGATCCGTTCTGCGGATAGCTGATTGGTCAGCGAAAGACTCGGTACGACGTCCAGGCGGACGGCGGCGCTGCGCCGTGCCTGCGGCTGAACGCGCCCTCGGGGCCGAAGCCTCGGTCGGTGCCGAGATCACTGCCGAGATCGCCGTCCGTGTGGAGCGGGTCAGGGTCCTGCGGCTCGGGAGCCGAGTGCAGGTCCGGCCAGGGCCGGGGTGGTAGGGATTCGCGGGACGGCAGCCTGAGGTCGGGGTCGAGACCCGGTTCCGGGTCGAGCCACTCGATCTCGGTGGCGCCGCCGTGACCGTGGATGGCGATGACGGAGTCGATGCCGTCCCACACGGTCGTGGTCGGATAGTCGCCGTACCAGCGCAGCGCGACGGCTCCGTCGGTGAACTGCACACCCTCCGCGACGGGCCCGGTGCCGCTGACACCGGAGACGTCCTGATGACGGATCAACCGAAAACGACGGGAACTCATTTCGGGGCAACCTCCCAGAGCCGCTCCCCCGGTAACTTCCGCTCCGGACCGGGATCCTGGTCCGGAACCGGCTCACTGGTCACCCGCAAGCCGGCGAACCTGCGCGACATGGCCGCGGCGTACCGCTCGGCCAGCTCGGCCTCGGCCCGGTAGTCGGCAACCACATGGTCCCCGAACCAGACCCGCACCCGCCGCCGCTCCACCCGGACCGCCCCCGGGTGAGGATCACCATCGTCAGCCATCTCAATACACCCGACACCGAGTCGAGCCGTGTCCCATCAGCGACCTCGCAACAAAACCCTTCACGTCAATCACTTCCACTTCCCTGTGGGGATGGGTTCACAGGAAGTGACGAACCTCCGAGCCGTTCATGACGCGACTCCAGAGAAAAATCTCACACCCCGTAAAGACCGGCGGACGATGTACTCCGTCAGAAGACCCCAGGGGCGCCGGATCCGGCGAGGCCCCCTCAGCCGATGCGCTGCCGGATCTCGTCGGCGCTCAGCTCCGGCGTCAACTCGACGACATGCATCGAAGCAGGCTCGATCAGGTGGATCCCTGGCCGGCCGGGAAGGACAACCCGGACGAACCACTCCGCAAACTCAGCCGCAGCCTCAGCGTCCGCCGGCTCCAGGCTCACCGCCTGCCCGGTCCCGCTCAACGCGACCCCCAACTCCCGCGGCCCAGGCCCCAGCGGAATCAACGCCTCCAGCCCCATGGTCGATCCCGCGACTGCCCCCACCTCAACCCGCGCCTGCGGCCACCGCGCGCGCAACGCAACCGCGAACTGCTCCGCGTCAACAGTCCAATCCGGCTCTGCAAGCGCCGCGACGACGTACTCCATCAGGCGACCCAGGGGCGCCAGGTGTCGAGGTCTGGGTCGTCGAGGGTTGTGCCGGGTTCGAAGGTGTGGGTTCCGCGGCCGGGCAGGTATGCCGCGACGAGGAGCTCCACGTTGTGCGACAGGATGGCCGGAACGTCGCCCAGTGCACCGACCAGCAACTCGAACGCGAGGCGTGCTTCCTCGGCCTGTGCAGGCTTGCGGTTGCGGGCCTGGACGTCGACAACCACCGGATAGCGATCCATCGCCTGTACCTCGTCGGGCTCCGGCTGGAAGACGTTCGGCCCGACGTAGAAACCGATGATCTCGTCGAACGTCCGCGCCCGTCCCTTGTACTGCAACTCCCCGGTCTCGACCCGCAGGTCACCGTTGAACTCCAGCCCCAGCACCTCCGCCACCCGCCCGGCGGCGTCCTCCAAAGACCCCTCCCATGCCAGAAAAATCTCATCGCTGTCCGCCATCAGTTCTCCCTCGCATAGCTGACCAACCGACCGTCACCAAGAATTACGTGCACTATGCTCGCCACCTTCGAGCCCGGCTGCCCGCAGGCCCGCCGGAACGCTCGTTCCGCATCTTCCTCCGACAGCCCGATGCGGCGACCATCGATGACCACCTCGCCATCGGTCCCGGACTGCCCGCTTCCGCGGTTCATGTTCCGCTTGATCGCGCTGTTCTTCAGACTTGTCGGCGTCTTGAATTCGACGACGACGCCTCGGCTCGACGCGGACCTGCGCACCATGACGTCAGGATTCTTCTGGTGCTGCCGACTGTGGTCGGCGGGTCTGACATCGATGCGCCAGCCCTCCTCGGCGAGGCGTTCGGCGATGACCAGCTCGTGGGGCTCGAAGGTGTCCTCCGGGCCGTGGACGCCCGGCTCGAAGTCGACGTCCAGCGGACGGACGTCGAACGCCGGGTCGAAGTCGGGTTCAGGTAGGTCGGGGAGGTTGATGTCGACGACTATCGGTTGGGGGCGGCCTTCCTCGGCGTAGTCGAAGGTGGCTGTTACTTCGGCGGTGGTGATGGTGAGGGTGGCGTGTTGCCATTGCTGGGCGGCGGAGGCTGCCATTGAAGCCAGGAGGGCCTTCACCGGCTCGGTGAGGTCTACTTCGATTTCGAAGTCTTCAAGGAGGTGGTCGTTGCGTTTCTGGTCTTCTTTTTCGTTGCGTTCTTCGAATTCGAGTTCGCCGGTTTCGAGGACGGTGATTTCTACCTCGAGGGGGTCCAGCTGGTCGTCCTCGTCGTCCTTCTCGTGGGTCTTGCGGTATTTTTCGAAAGCCTTGCGGGCGACGGTGATCAGTGGGGGTTCGTTGTCTTCGGCAACTTCTAGGTCTTCGTAGGTGAAGGTCAGGCGTTTGGTCCGGCCCAGGGAGTCGAGGTCGCCGGAGCCGCCGGTGAGCTTGTTGCGGTCGGCGGAGTCTGACGACGGGCGATTCGTCGACGGGCCCGCCGTACCGACCAGGCCTTCGGCCCAGCCGCGGGCTTTGGGAGGCGCCATCGACAGGTAGTGGGCGGCGGCCTCGCAGGCTCGGGCGGCGGCGTCCAGTTGTTGGGCCGCGACGGTTGCTTGGCCGCGGGATGCAATCAGCGCGAGTTGGGCGTTCTCACGGCAGCGTACGGCGGTGCGTTGCAGCTGCTCGACGACGCGTGGGATCTCGTCGAAGCAGCTGACGAGACCCCGAGCGACCTTCTGCAGCTCGGAAGGCAACGGAGTCAGATCTGGTCGGCGTAGTTCTTGCAGCCGGCGGACGCGATCTCGAGGGCCTCGGCGGCCTGCTCGACCGCCTTGCTCGCGGCCTCGAGGATCTCGGTGATGTCGCGATCGATACCGGTCGCGGTGCCCGCGATCAAGCTCTCCACCAGCTGGCTGTGCTGGGTGAAGCGGAGCTTGAACCCGGCCAGGCCGCCGGCCGCCTGCTTGGCCTCCATCGAGACCTGGTGCAGCTGTTCCTTGAGCCGCAGTACGTCGGACACCTCAACCCACTCCCAAACCTAGTTGCGCTTCTTCGGCAGCACGATCGCCGTACCCGCCACCACGACCGGCACCCCGATCCCGATCCACCACGGCAGGCCGGCCGCCATCAGCACGAAGATCGCGACCGCACCGCCCCAGCCCCACCAGCGCGCGCCGGGCAGCCGTGGCAGCCCGAGCACCCGCGACGCGGCCAGCATCGTGACAGCGGCGATCGCCGCGGCCTCGACCCCGGCCAGGAAAGACCTGCTGAACACCCACACCAGCACGAACCCGACCAGCGCCAGGACCGCGCTGATGGTACGCCGCTTGCGCTGCTCCTGGAGCGCCCGGGCCGTCGACCGCAGCTCCTCCAACTCGTCGACCGATTCGGCGAGCTGTTTGGTGATGCGCTCGGCAACGGTCTCGAGGTCGTTCAGCGCCCGGATCTCGGGCAGCGTGTGGTTCGCTCGCTTCCCCTCAGCCGGCAGACCGGCGCGCTGTAGACTCGCGGCCGCCTTCTCGGCGAGCGCGTTCAGCCGGGTCTGCAGCTTCAGCCCGCGCTCGGCCATCGCATCGGCCTCCGCCGCCGCAGTGGCCTCAGCCTTGGACTTGTGTGCCGTCAACCGATCCTGCGCCTGCTGCGCGTCCGCCCGCGCCATCGCCACCGTGCGCAACGCCCGCACGTACTCGGACCACTGCTGCTCCACGGTCCTCATCTCAGAAGACACCTCATCGACCCACCAACTCGACCGTGCGATCCACCTCGTCCGCCCGCAGCGCGGCGAACGGTACGACGACCTGTGCCTCAGGATGCAGCCCGTCCCACAACAGCCCTCGATGCGGCTCCGACGCCCACCGCACCAGCGGCCCCGCCACAGCCCGTACGCCGTCCTGCGGGTGCCGTAGGAAGAGATGAGTCGCCACGTTGGCCCGCCCATACCCCAGCTGCTCGGTGCAGACATGCATCCGGTTCCACCACCCGTACGTGATCAGGCCCTGCGCCGGTCCGTCCCGCACGATGTCCTGCAGCGCGTTCGCCGGGCTCTCGAAGTACCCCTCGGCATGCAGCTGCATCCGCGGTACGCCGTGGAACCCGAACCCGAGCAGGTACGTCCCGCCGGCTTGCCCCGTCCGCATCGCCTCCCGCAACGCGAACAGCCGCGGCGCGATGTCGTCGTGCTTGTCCACGGTCTCGACCTCACAGCCGAGCTCCCGCAGTACCTGCACCAATGCGTCCTTGCCCTCAGCAACAGCCGGCGCCGAGTTCGTCCCGTCCACGAACACGAACCGCGGCGGATCCACCGCGGCCGCTGCCGTCGACACCGCCAACCCGGTCAGCACCCCGAGCGCATCCGCGGGCCCATCCCCCAGCACGAGTACGCCGGCGCCGGGCTCGGGCCGCACCTCGACGGAAACCGGCTCCTCGGTCACCGCGATCGGCAACCCCGTCCACGGCCGTCCGAACTCGGGCTTCACCGCCGCGGCCGTCTCCGTCAGGTGCGCGGGCTCAGCAAGATGGAACACCCGCGGCGGACGCGCCTCCGAACCCGCGCGCGACCACAGCTCGCGGCGCAGCGAATCCAGCACGGGTTTGTCCGCGAAGCTCACGAGCACATGCTGGTTGTCGTCCGGCGACCCGAAGTTCGCGTTCAGCACGGCCTCGCCGCGGAACTGCAGCTCCGCCGCTGCCGTGTTGCCACTCCGCAAAATCGCCTGCGAGTCGGCCGGCGTCGTCTTCAGCGCGATCCGATAAGGGACCTGCCCGAAGATCGAGTCCCGCCGCGTCGACAGCCGCTTCACTCCCTCGATCGTCTGCGTTGCCAGTACGACGTGAACGCCGTACGCACGCCCCAGCCGGACCAACCGCTCCAGCAACTTCGCGGCCTCGTCAGCCAGCTCGTCATCGTCCTCGAGCAGCACCTGGAACTCGTCGAGTACGACGAGGATGCGCGGCGGCCGATCCGGACCCGGCGCGAGCTCCGCGATGTCGGCGACGTTCCCGTGCGACTTGAAGATCTCACTGCGCCGCGCCAGCTCGTCCGACAGATGACGCAGTACGGCGAGACCGAACGCGCGATCGCTGTGCACACCGAGCACCCGCACCTGGGGCAACCAGTGCGGCCGATCCGGACCCGGTCCGAGCGCAGAGAACTCGACGCCGTGCTTGAAGTCGAGCAGGTACATCTCCAGGTCCGCCGGTGCGTACCGCGCCGCGAGCCCGTGGATCAGCACGAGGAGCAGGTTCGACTTGCCCTGGCCGACCGCGCCGCCGACGAGCACGTGCGGGAGGGCCGGGTTGCCGCTGCGCAACCGCACCAGCGCCGGCGTGCGGTCGTCGTACCCGATCACGGCGCCGATCTCGTCCTTGACCGGCTGCCACCAGGTGGAACGGTCCGTCAGAGTCCGCTCGAAATCGATGGTCGGGAGGACGGCGATGTCGGCCTGCTCGGCGATCACGTCACAGATGCCGGCGGCAACGGTCGCGTCGAACGGCGGGTCCAGCCTGGCCGGCGGCAACTGCGCGACCTCGACCCGGTCATTGCTGATGACAACGGGATTGAGGAGCTCGAGCAACTGTTTCGAGTCGACGTCCAGCTCCGCCGCTGTCGACGCGTCGTAGTGGACGAGGAAGCAGATCCCCCGCTTGCCGGCGGTCGCGGCCAGCCGGAGCAGGTCGCGCTGGGCGAGCGTGTCGATGCCGGACGGATAGTCGAAGAGGATGACGAGCCGGTACGGATCGGTGACCTGGCCCGTCTCCTTGAGCAGCTCCTCGAACCGCTCGTGCCCGAGCTGCGCCTGCCTGCTGGCCCGCAGCGAGGAGACGTCCACCAGCCCGGACAGCACGGTGTGCAAGTGCTCCGCGGTGTGCGTTGCCCTCGGCACCAATTGCGGGTACTTCGTGGTCAGGTGACCGAGCAGCCCCATCATCCCGGTCAGCCGCGGATCGAACGCGTCGACGCGCAGCCGGAACGGTTCGGCCGCCGCGATCAGCCGCAACGCGATGCTCTGCAGGAGGCGGCGCGCGTTCTCGTTCCGGTCCGCGGTGACCTTCCAGCCGTTCGTCTGCAGCAGCGGCGCGACCACCGGCGTACCGGCGTCCAGCTCACCGACCCGCACGTACGACGGGACGCCGGCGCCGACGAGCTGACGCGAACGCCAGCGTGCGTCGTTCGGCGGGATCGATCCCAGGCCTGGCGCGAGCCGGTCCGCGAGCAACCGCGCCTTCGGCTCGGCCTCGGACAATGCCTCCGCGGTCTTCGCATCGACCAACCCACGCGACTCGCGCCGCGCGATAGCGGTCTGCTCCTGTAACTGACGATGCAGCCGGACGGCGCGCTGATGCTCGCCTTGGGTCAACCGCCGCGCGTTCTCCAGCAGCTGTGCCAGCGCATGCTGCAGACCACGGATCCGCGCTTCCAGGAGCTCCGGTGCTGCGTCTGAACTGCGCGCTCCGCGCGAAGCCGATCCGGGCATACCTCCCCCGTCAGGCTTCTCCGTCACGAGCACCGCCCTTTCACCCTTGCCCCGCGACCGTACTGATTGCCTGGGATAACCATGTCACACCTGTAGTCCCATCCGTCACTCCAGGCATCAGCAGTCTCACCCAGTAATCCGGCCGCTAGTCCGGTGCGACGATCTCGAGCTCGTAGCCGTCGGTGTTGTGGAGGAAGGCGGCGTAATGCTGCGGGCCGCCGGCGTACGGATGGCGGTCGGCGAACATCAGCGTCCAGCCGTGCTCAGCGGCCTCGTCGACGACGGTGTCGACCTCGGCCCGGCCGGCGGCGTTCAGCGCGAGGTGGTTCATCCCGGGCCGCAACCGGTCGTGCTCGGCGGCCGACATGGCGGGACTCTGCTCGACCACGACGTACGAGCCGTCGGAGGCGATCCAGGTCATGCCGCCGGGCCAGCCGTCACCGTCCTTCCAGCCCAGCCGGTTGAGGACCCAGCCCCAGCTTGCGACGGCCCTGGACAGGTCCGGGACCCATATCTCGACGTGATGCACCGCGGCGACCATCGCAGCATTATCTGTGCTCGGCAGAATGGTTCGACACCGCCATCGAGATCGCCCCGGAGACGAGCAGCCAGACGAGGGCAGCGACCAGCCAGGGCCACCACGGACGGGCCTGGGCGGCCTCCGCGACCGCCTTGCCGAACAGGCCGCCGCCGGGCGCGAAGACAAACACGAGCAACACCCGCGCGATCGTCGTCTCCCTGGTCATTTCTTCATTGTGAGAGGCAGCCGCCGACCCTGCAGAAACCTTGGCGTTTCGCGCCCCTTCACCTTTCTGTCTGTGGCAGGGTCTACCGTCTCCGTTGACAGTCGAGGGGAGGTCATGGTGAGCACCACCCGGATCGAAAGCACGGCGTACGGCGCCGCGGCGCTGGAGTGCCTGCAAGCCGTTGTCGCGCGGCTCAAGGCCGACGATCCGATGACCCCGGTCACCCTCCTGCTGCCCAACAACCTGTCCGGCGTCATCGCTCGACGGCATCTCGCCGTTTCCGGTATCGCCGGCCTGTATCTGGCGACGCTCGAGCGGTTGGCCGAGCAGATCGCCGCCGGCACGCTGTCACCCCGTCGGCCCGCCACCCGTCCGATCGTCGCCGCCACCTGGCGGACGGCGCTCGCGAAGGCGCCCGGCATCTTCCAGGACGTCGCCGAGCACCCGTCCACGATCCAAGCGCTTGCATCTGCCCATCGCGAGCTTCGCGACCTCACCGATCCCGCGCTCGACAACGTCGCGGACGCGTCCGCGCTCGGCCCGGATCTGGTCCGCCTGCATCGCCACGTCACGGACGAACTGGCCTCGGATTGGTACGACGAGACCGACCTGCTCCGCGCCGCCGCAGCCCGGATCGCCTCCGCACCGGAGGTCGTCCGTGAGCTCGGCGCGCTGGTCCTCTATCTTCCGCAGGAGCTGACGCAGTCCGAGGCTGCCTTCGTCGCAGCGCTTGGAGACGCGGCGGCGGATCTCACGGTGATCGTTGGTCTGACCGACGTACGCCGTGCCGACCGCGCCGTCCGGCGGTCGCTCGAGCGGATCGGGATCGACCTGCCGCGGTCGATCTCGAAGAACTATCCGGTTGCGACCGAGATCCTCAACGCGTCCGACGCCGACGACGAGGTGCGCTGCGTCGTGCGCGATGTCGTGTCGGCGTTGGAACACACGCCCGCGCATCGGATCGCTGTGCTGTACTCCGCGGCTTCGCCGTACGCGCGTCTGCTGCACGAGCATCTCGGCGCCGCGAAGATCGAGGTCAACGGTCCGGGGACGCGACCGGTGCATGAGCGGGCGATCGCGCGGACGCTGCTCGAAGTACTGGCGCTGGTCGATCAGGATCTGCCGCGTGCCGATGTGTTCCGAGCGCTGGCGAATGCGCCGACGCGCGACTTCGGCGGCGAGCGGATCCCGGTGCCGCAGTGGGAGCGGATGTCTCGCGCGGCCGGGGTGGTGCGCGGGGACGACTGGGACACGCGGCTCGCGCGGTATGCGCAGTCCGAGCGGCGGACTGCTGATCAGGAAGAGGCCGCCGAGGATCCACGGCCGGCTGCGGTGCGGCGTGCGCAATACAACGCGACGACGGCTGAGCGGTTGCATGCGTTTGCTTCGACATTGCGACGGCGGTTGGGTGCGCTGGCGGAGTTGGAGACGTGGGCCGAGCTGTCGGAGGGGGTACTGCAGCTCTTCCACGATCTGCTGGGTGATTACTCGAGTTGGCGTGTCGAGGAGGAGAACAAGAACGAGGAGCTGTACGCCGCCGCTGCAGTTGAGAGCTCGTTGACGGGGCTGTCGACGTTGGACGAGCTTGGGACGCCGGCGAGCCTGGCGGTGCTGCGCGACGTACTGGATCTGGAGCTGCAGCAGTCGCTGCCTCGGGTCGGGACGTTCGGGACGGGCGTGCTGGTCGCGCCGCTGTCGGCGAGCGTCGGGTTGTCAGCGGACATCGTGTATGTCGTCGGGCTGTCGGAGGACTTGTATCCCGGGCGGGTGCATGAGGATGCGCTGCTCCCCCATCGGGTGCGCGAGGCGGCCGCGCCGGAGTTGGCGTCGTTCCGGGATCGCTTGGACGCGAAGCAACGCCATCTGCTGGTTGCCTTCTCGGCGGGTGCGCGAGTCGTGGCGGCGTTCCCACGTGGCGATCTGAGGCGATCTTCACGTCGGCTGCCGACACGTTGGTTGCTCGGGTCGCTGCGGGAGCTGACGGGCGATCATGCGCTGCCGGCGACCCAGTGGGACAGGCACGGCGAGATGCTGCAAACATCCGCGTCGTACGCCGGATCGTTGACTATGGCAACGATGCCGGCGACGGAGCAGGAGTGGCAGACCCGCGCCGCCGCGGCCGGGTTGTGGGTGCAGGACGGTGTGCTCGTGCGGGCTCGGGAGCTGTTGCGCGGGCGGGGCTCAAATGCGTTCACGCGCTTCGACGGGGACCTGTCTGGTGTCTCGGGGCTGCCGGAGTACGCGGTCGAGGATCGGATCGCGTCGCCGACGTCGCTCGAGTCCTATGCGACCTGCCCGCATGCGTACTTCGTCGAGCGGTTGCTCCAGGTGGAGCCGCTCGAAGCGCCCGAGGACCTGCTGGTGATCTCACCGGTCCAGATCGGGAACCTGATCCACAACAGCCTCGATGCGTTCGTCACGCGATTGGCCGGCTCGCTCCCGGCGTACGGCGAGGCGTGGACGGCGGACCAACGCGCGCTCCTGCTGGCGATCGGGGCTGATCTGGCCGAGCAGTTCGAGGCCGAAGGGCTGACCGGGCATCCGCGCTTGTGGCAACGCGAGCGGCTCCGGATCCTCGGCGACCTCATGGTCCTGTTGACCGACGACGATCGGTGGCGTGCGGACCGATCCGCGTCGGTCGTGGCGAGTGAGCTCAGGTTCGGGTTCGACGGCGAGCCGCCGGTGGAGATTCCGGTGCCGTCCGGTCGGGTGCTGTTGCGTGGGTCGGCCGACAAGGTTGACCTCGGCGAGGACGGCACGATCTATGTGACAGACGTGAAGACGGGCGGCTTCTCGCGATACGAAGGCATCGAGTCGGACCCGGTCGCGGGTGGGACCAAGCTGCAGCTTCCGGTGTACGCCTACGCGGCCCGGGCCCGGTTGGGCGAGCCAGCCACTCCGGTCGAGGCGTCGTACTGGTTCGTGCGGCGCGGCGGCAAACGGACCCCTGTTCCATTGACCCCCGAGGTCGAGGAGCGGTACGTCGACACCCTCGACGTGATCGTGTCGTCGATCGCGGCCGGGTACTTCCCGCCGAAGGCGCCCGAGGTGCCGGACTTCCTGTGGGTGCAATGCCCGTACTGCAACCCGGACGGCATCGGTCACAGCGAGGTCCGCGCGCGCTGGGACCGGAAGCGTCACGACCCAGTCCTGGAGCGGCTGGTCCGGCTCATCGACCCGACTGCGTTGGAGGCCGGCGATGAGTGAACAGTTGCTTGACGGGGCCGCACGCGACCGGATCCGTTCCGACACTGAGACCACGCTCTTCGTCGAGGCGGGGGCCGGGTCGGGTAAGACGCATGCGTTGGTGGATCGCGTGACCACGTTGGTGTTGCGCGACGGCGTACCGCTGCGGACGATCGCTGCCGTCACCTTCACCGAGAAGGCCGGCGCGGAGCTGCGGGATCGGCTGCGGGTCGAGTTCGAGCGGGCGCGGAAGGGCGATGCTCGTGAGCTGGCCGACGGGGCTTTGGACGATCTGGACTCCGCCTCGATCGGGACGCTGCATGCTTTTGCGCAGCAGATCCTGCTCGCGCATCCGATCGAAGCCGGCTTGCCCCCGTTGATCGACGTACTCGATGAGGTCGGGTCGTCGGTCGCGTTCGAGGAACGCTGGGCGGAGTTGCAGCAGCAGCTGCTTGATGACGATTCCATCGCTGAGCCGTTGTTGCTGGCTATGGCCGTCGGGGTTGAGCTGAAGCATCTTCGGTCGCTCGCGCGGCTGTTCGGCAACGACTGGGACTTGATCGCCGAACGTGTGCTGGTCGATCCGCCTGAGCTGGTGGCGATGCCGGATCTGACCGGGCTGATCGCCGCGGCCGCGCAGATCGGCGGGGCGGTTGACTCCTGCCTGGATCCTGAGGACCGGCTGCTGCCCAAGCTGGTGCAGATTCGCGAGCTCGGTCTGATGCTCGATGCCGCCACTGACCAGGAGACGCAGCTTGCGATTCTGCAGACGCTGCGCGGTTTGAAGGTCGGGCGAATCGGGCGCAAGGAGAACTGGCCGGATGTCGCCAAGGTGCGCGGGGACTGCACCGAGGTGGTCGAGGTCGCCGGTTCGCTCGTCGAGCTGCTGCTTGATGCTTGCCTCCGGCACCTTTCTCACTGGATCGCGGAGCGGGTGCTGGAGTCGGCCGAACTTCGACGCGCCGAGGGACGGCTGGAGTTCCACGACCTGCTGGTGCTGGCTCGTGATCTGCTGCGGCGGGACGCGGCTGTTCGCGGGGATCTGCAGGAGCGGTTCGAGCGGCTGCTGCTGGACGAGTTCCAGGACACCGACCCGATCCAGATCGAGCTCGCGGTCCGCATCGCCGGCGGTGTCGAGGCCGACGCCGAGGACTGGCGCGACGTCGAGGTGCCCGACGGCCGGTTGTTCGTGGTCGGCGATCCGAAGCAGTCCATCTACCGGTTCCGCCGCGCCAACATCGCGACGTACCTGACCGCCCAGGACCTCCTCGGCGAGACCGTCGCCCTCACTACCAACTTCCGCACGGTGCCCCCGATCCTGAACTGGATAAACACGGTCTTCGCCACGCTGATCCAGCCGCAGGAAGCCGCCCAGCCTTCATACCAATCCCTGTCCCCTCACCGCACCAACCCGACCGCGCCACCTCACCCGGGCACCACCTCCCCCGGCCGCCCGTCCACCGGTCCGGGGGCTTCGTCATCGGTCCGTCCAGGTTCGCGCGCGCATCCGCGCGCAGCTGATCACTCCGCCGAGCCCGCCCCGGTCAATGGCGACCAGCTCTCCATGTTCGACGACGCCGACGCCACGCTCTTCGACGAGGACTCGTCGGACAGCGAGCAACTCGCTGACGTCGCGACTGTGCTGCCGTTCCGCCGGCGCGGCGACTCCGTGGCCGCCAACGTGCCCGGGGACCTGCCGCCGGACTTGTCACCGGAAGAGGACGACCCGTCCGCCGGCCCCGCCGTCACCATCCTCGGCCCGGAGCCGCACGACGACCTCCCCCGCGCCCAAGCCTCCGTCCTCCGCGAACGTGAAGCCACCGACGTCGCGTCCGTCGTCGAGCAGGCCCTCCGCGAGGGCTGGCTGGTGTACGACGACCGCGCCGAAAGCTGGCGACCCGCAGAGGCCGGCGACATCGCCGTACTCGTCCCGGCCCGCACCTCGCTCCCGTTCCTGGAAGACGCTCTCGACCGCGCCGACATCCCGTACCGCGCAGAGGCCAGCTCCCTGGTCTACCAAACGGCCGAGGTCCGCAACCTGCTGGCCTGCGCCCGCGCGCTCGGCGACCCGAGCGACCAACTCGCCCTCGTCACCACACTGCGCTCGCCGCTGTTCGGCTGCGGCGACGACGATCTCTACACCTGGAAACGCTCCGGCGGCTCGTTCACGCTGACCGCCCCGGTCCCCGACCAGCTCCTGACCCACCCGGTCGGCGACGCGATGGAGTGGCTCCGCCGCACGCACTACGCCGCCCGCTGGCTCACCCCCAGCGAGGTCCTCGCCAAGATCGTTGCCGACCGCCGCATGCTGGAGGTCGCCGCGATCGGCCCGCGCGCCCGCGACGCGTGGCGCCGCATCCGGTTCGTCGTCGACCAGGCCCGCGCGTGGTCCGAGGTCGAGCACGGCGGCCTGCGTTCGTATCTCGCCTGGGCTGCCCACCAGGGCGAAGAAACCTCCCGCGTCGCCGAAGCCGTGCTCCCCGAGACCGACGCCGACGCGGTCCGCGTGATGACGATCCACGCCGCGAAGGGTCTCGAGTTCCCGATCGTCATCCTCTCCGGCATGACCGCCGCCCCGAACCGTCAACGCGGCGTCCAGGTCCTCTGGCCACCGGACGGCGGGTACGCCGTGAAGCTCAAGTCGTCCGTGCAGACCGAGGACTTCGACCTCGTGCAGCCGGTCGACGAGCAGATGGACGACTACGAACGCCGCCGCCTGCTGTACGTCGCCGCGACGCGCGCCCGCGACCACCTGATCGTCTCGCTGCATCGCTCGGGCAACCGCCGCCACTCCAGCAACGCCGAGCTGCTCGCATCCGCCGGCGGCGTCGAGGCACCGCATTCCACCTTGTTCACCGGCCCACCGGTCCCCGACCGCGAACCATCCGGCAGCCCCGACGTCACCCCGCCAATCTCGCGAACAGAGTGGGAGACGCGAGCCTCCGCCGCCCAGGCCGCAAGCCGCGCCCGGTCCGCCCAGAGCGCGTCCGGTCTGGAAGGCACCGGCCCAGAGGTCGCGCTCGACGACATTGACCCCGGCACCGCGAAGGCCGCACGCGACCTTGAGCTCCCACCGTGGACCAAAGGACGCTACGGCACAGCGATCGGCCGCGCAGTCCACGCCGTACTCCAAGTCGTCGACCTCTCCACCGGCGCCGGCCTCGAATCCGCTGTCTCCACGCAATGCTTGGCTGAGGGCGTGCTCGAGTACGCCGATGTCGTGACCGCGCTCGTGCGATCCGCGCTGGCGTCCGACGTGGTCAAGCGCGCCGCCGCCCGCGAGCACTGGCGCGAGTCCTACGTCGGCACCGTCCAGCCCGACGGCACTGTGCTCGAAGGTTTCGTCGACCTCATCTACCGCGAGGACGACGGCCGTCTCACAATCGTCGACTACAAGACGGACGCCATCCCCGCGGCGGCCCTGGACAGCCGAGTCGCCTATTACGCTCCACAGCTCCAGGCGTACTCGGCGATCCTGCCCAACACCGGACCGCCGATCCTGCTGTTCCTCAACCCCAGCGGGGCAATCGAGCGACAGGTGCCTTAGGCAACGAGGCGGACGGCCAGCACCACAATCAGCGCGGTCGATGCCAGCGCGGTCACCAACTTCCCGAGGTGACCAGTCAGCAGACGCCCCAACAACGCTCCGCCGCCGGCAAGCAGCAGCTGCCAACTCGCCGACGCCGCAAACGCCGCGACGACGAACACAACCCGCTCACCGAGGCCCACGACACCGGATCCACCCAGCACGAGAGCGGCGAAGTAGATCACCGTCCACGGGTTCAGCATCGTCATCCCGAGCATCCCGAAGTACGCCGTCCGCACGCCGACCGGGGTCTCCTGCTCGATCACAGCCAGCCGCTGGACGCGATACCGCCGTACCGCCTTGGCCGCGCCCATCACCGCGAGCCCGATCAGTACGACAACAGACGCCCACCGCAACGGTCCGACGACAGGCACCAGCAACGGCGCCAACGCCGTACCAGCGACTGCCGCCACCGCGGCGTACACGCCATCAGCCGACGCGACCCCGAGCGCCGCAAACGCCCCGATGCGCAACGAACTCCGCGCAGTCAACGCCACCAGGTAGGTCCCGACAGGCCCGACCGGCATAGCAACCCCATACCCAGCCAGCAGCCCCGCGACCACCACCCCGATCACAACTGACCGAGCGTCGACCCCAATCCACGACCACCCTGCTGCTGAACCCGAGCCGCCACGGCCGCAGGTTCATCCAGCAACAGTCCAAAGAGCGTAGTCATGCGTTCATGATGGGCAGCCCGGTCCACCAGCTCAACCCAATTACCACTTGCCTTCGACAACCAGCTGCCGACGGCGGCGGAGATCAGACGCCGCCCACCCCGGTGCGCTGACGGGAGATGCCGATCACGTCGATGTCGCCCCGGCCTTTGGGGGGCATGACGAGAACCACCTGCAGTTGCTCGAAGTCCAGCAAGGATGTGCTGTACCAACGCCCCTTGGCGGCCAGCGCCAACTGTGGTCCGGGCGGCCAGTGCGCCTGCGTGCCCGGCTCGACGGGGTATCTCCAGGTCATCGAGATGGTCGCAAACACCATGATCCTGCCGGCGAGCGACGTTTGCAGCGCGACGGCGGGACCGTACCCGAACGCCCAGGTGCCCGGCCGCTTGTCCGGCGTCATGGTGGCCGCCTGCGACACCAACTCGTCCTGGTACTCGTCGGCGCTTCCGGTGAGACGGAACCCCTCGAACAGCAGACTCTGGGTCTGGGTACTCAGGTCCCGCGCGAGTTGTTGCACGGCCGCGGCCGGTGCCATTGCCAGTCTGCCGAGCTCAGCTCTGGTCGGCGTTCGCAGATTGCCACCGGTCGGCATCGGCGGCCATGTCATGTACTGGGAAACGGTCTCCCCGCCGAGGTTCGCCAGGTAGGTCCAGACCCACGGCGCGCCGGCAGCCGTGCGCTGCGCGAGGCCGGCGATCCGCGCGTCGGTCTTGCCCTTCACGTCGGCGGCCACGACGAGCCGCTGCGGCCACGTCCCGGACGGCGTGACGGAGCCGGTCGCGTTCACGAGGGACAGCGAGGGGATCTTCCGCTTCAGGATGCGGTTGATCTTGTGGTCGGCGAGTTCCTGCTCCAGCAACGGTCCGGCGGCGACCGTCCGGATCAGGGTGTCGTCGTACTTGGCGGCGGCACGGTTCCGGATCGCGACGAACCGGGTCAAGGCACTCTGCAACTCCGCAGCGGGGATCCCGGGCGTCGGGCTCGGCGTGGGCCGGGGAGAGGCCGACGTCGTGGCGGCAGTCGGCGACGTCGCCATCGGACGGTCCTCGGCGCCGTCCGAGCAGCTCGAAAGAGCGGCGACAGCGAGCAGCAGGCCGAGAAGGCGTCGTGCGTTCATGTCCGGGACCGTAGACGGCTCACGTCCAGAACCGGTCTACAAAAGATCCAGGCCGACTCCGTTCAGTCGCCGTCGTGTCACCGAGAGCGTGCGGCACCGAGTCGGAACAGCGTGAATGGTTACAGGTTGTGGATAACGGGAAGTGGGAGTGGCGTGCGGGGGGCCGTGGAGTCGCTACGATCTGCGGAAACAGTGTGTGAGGAACGTTCGAATGATGGTCCGCCCGCTGGCGGGTCTGCCACCAAAAGTGTGAGGGTGTGGCTCATGAACATCGGTACCCGGAAGATCGTCGTCGACGAGGCGATCGCGCAGTTGCGGCTGTACGCCGAGACGAACGGCGCCGTGCTGCAGTACTACGACGGGCTGCCGGGGATGACCACCGTCGGTGGCTCCGACCCGAACCAGGTCACCTTCGAGGATCTCGGCCGGACGATGGTGATCGGCAGCGATCTGCGCGTGCTCGACATCCCGTGGCTGCTCGAGGTCGAGGCCGAGAAGGAGTTCGCCGCGATCCCGGTGGACGCGCGGCTGGAGGACGCGGAGCGGGGCAGTGACCTGTTCGTGGCGGCGATGGCGCTGGACGACAAGTTCACCGGCCATCGTGGGTTCGGGCACGCCAAGAAGTCGAAGCTGCTGCACCTCAAGCGGCCGTACCTCTTCCCCGTGACCGACAGCTTCATCCGGATGACGTACGGAACGGCGTCGGCCGGGTCGGAGTTCCTGTCCGCCGTACGCGACGACCTGGTCAACCCGGCCAACGTCCGCGACTTCAAGCTGCTCCAGGTCCGCCTGATCGCGGAGCCGGCGACAAGCGCAGCCCGCCTGCTCGGCGAGGTGCCGACGCTCCGCCTGCTCGACATCCTCGCCTCGCTGCTGGGTGAAGCGAAGTAGCTAGAACACCCCGAGCCGCGCGATTGGCTCGACCAGTTCGCGCTCCTCATAGGACAGATGCGAGAGGAGCGTGTCGTCGAGCAGGTCCACGGCGGCACGCAATCCGTCGATGCTGCCTGATCCGTCAACCAGTGCGACGAGAGCCTTGTCGACACCCTCGAGTACGTCGTGGATGATCTTGTGCTCCTCCTGCAACCGGTCGACGACCGGTACCAGCTCCGGGTCGGCGCGACGCAGGTGCGGGAAGAGTGAAGCGTCCTCGATCGAGTGGTGCGTGGTGACGAGACGGCAGTAGGACTCGCAGTACGTGCCGAGAGTCCAGTTGTTCTGCCGCATGGTCATCGTGTTGATCGCCGAACGCGCCGCACCGACGCCCAGCGTGCCCGCGGCAACCTGCTCGACCAGATCGCGTACCTGCTCGAGCTCAGCCCGCAGATGGTCGTGTACGTCGATCAGGTGCTGACCGGACTGCAGCTGGTACGGCGTGTAGGTCCGCGACGGGTCGTGCGAGGGACCGGTCGGCCGAACCGACTCGTCCAGCAGCTGTACGGCGCTGCGCTTCACAGCCGGTGCCGGCGTTGGGACGACGCTGAATCCGCCTGCGCGGACAGGAGATGCGGGAACAGGCGTAGCGCTCGCGGACCAAGCGGCGCCAGCGGTCTCGGCCGGCAGCCGACGAGCAGCATCGACCGCCTCGCGGACGCCGGCCGCCACCTCAGCGAACCGCCGGATGTCGTCAGGATCGTCGGACGCGAGGATGTAGGTGCTCATCCCCTCCCCCACCGCCAGCTCAGCCAGCTGGTCGATCCACAGCTCCTCCGGCCCCTGCAGGAACCCGCCGTTCCCGTTGAAGCGACCGGAGATGTTGTACAGCCGCCGTACCTCAGCAGGATCACGCCCGGCCTCCAGCGCCGCCTCGTCGATCAGCTTGTTCATCGCCGCCAGCTGATCCGGACCGGCGTACCCGCTGCTCGGCAGCCACCCGTCCGCGAGCCGACCGGTGAGCGCAAGCATCCGAGGCTTGTACGCACCCAGCCAGATCGACACGTCATGCGCCGGCTCCGGACCGCGCTTCGCGCCGGCCACCGTGTAGTGCTTTCCGGCCAGCCGGATACCACCGCCGGTAGGCGTCCAGATCTCGCGCATGATCGCGATGGCCTCCTCCAGCGCGGTGATGCTCTGCCCGGTCGTCAGCTGCGGCCCGCCGTTCGCCGCGACCGCGTCCAAGAACCCACCGGCCCCCAGCCCGAGCTCCACTCGCCCACCGGTGATCAGGTCGAGCGTCGCCACGCTGCGCGCGAGAACGACCGGGTGCCGGAGCGGGAGGTTGGCGACGTTGGTGGTCACCTTGATGCGCTGCGTCTGCGCCGCCACCACCGACAGCAGGGTCCACGCGTCCATCAGGCGCGGCTGGTACGGGTGGTCCTGGAAGCTCACCAGGTCGAGGCCGACCTGCTCGGTCAGCTGGGCCAGCGCGATCACGCGATCCGGGTTGTCGACCGCGGGGGTCAGGAACGTGCCGAAGACCAGCTCGTGGCCGTAGTCCATGGTTCACCTTCACCTGTCGAAGTTGGCTCGGGAGCAAAACTACTTCGGCAGACCAATAATCTCAACCACAGAACATCTACTGGCGGACGAGCAGCTCGAACGCTTGGGTCGGGCTCAAGGTGGCGCCGCGCGCGTACGCCGCCTCGTACGCCGCCTCGCCCAGGACAGCGGCCGCGGCGACAGCCCGGTCGAGATCCTCGGTCTCGGTGGCGGCCATCAGGTAGTTCTCCGACGCCCGCGTGGCAGCCGCAGACCCCAGCAGGACAGCTGCCAGGGTCTTGTCCGGATGACAGGCAGCAAGCCCCTCCAGCGCCCAGCACATGCCCCGCAGCGAGTCGAAGTCCACGGACACCTGGAAGGCCTCTGTATGCAGCGCCAGCGCGTCCTCCGGCCGGCCCTGGAGCTCTCTGACGAACCCCAGCTCCTCCAAAACGATCGACAGATAGAGGACCGACTCTTTCTGCAGCCGCGCGGCGTCGATCAACGCCTGCAACCGCTCCGACGCCTCGTCCAAAGCTCCGGTACGACGTGCCGCGAAGCCGAGCACGAGCTCCGCCAGGGCCTGCGTCGAGCGCTGCCCTTGCTCGGTGGCCAGCCGCAACGCACGCTCGCCGTACGTGCGCGCCGACTCGTAATGGCCCTGCCGGATCGACGTCCAGCCGAGCATGCCCAACGCGCTGGCGACCTCCGGCCAGAGTCCGAGCTCCTCCGCGGCCTGGACGCCCTCTAGATGGAGCCGCTGCGCCTCGTCGAAGTCGCCGACGAGTTCCGAGTACGCGCCGAACCAACCTGTCGCCTGCAGCACGCCCCACCGGTCCCCCAGCGAACGGAAGATCCTGATGCTCTCGCACGCGCTGTCATAGAGAGCCGGCAGATCCGCTCGCACCTGCGCATGCTTCGCACGCGCAGCCAGCACGGCCGCGACACCCCACTGGTCCTCGTCGGCCTCGAACCTCTTCAGCGCCCGGTCCAGCATCGCCTCGCACGTCGGAAGGTCTCCGGCGTCGCTGGCAGCATTGGCGATCCACCACAGCCCCATCGCGTCTGCGGCATCCACCCAGCGGTCCCGCTCGGCTGGAGCGTCAGGCTGACCAAGCAGGTACATGTACCCGGCCCGCCACGCGCCAGCCCGAGCAGAGCCTGGGACGGCGTCCAGAGACCGCATGGCCTCGAGATGACGCCCACGCAGGAACCAGTACCAGGCCAGTGCATCGACAAGCCGTTCAGCCAGGTCCAGCTGCCCAGTGGCCACAGCTCGATCCAGTGCGGTCCGGAAGTTGGCGGAGTCATCGTCCAGCAGTTGCAGCCATCTACTCTGCTCACCACCGAACAGTCCAGGCCGTGCAGCCTCAGCCAGCGACACGTAGTACGACAAGTGCCGCTGATGGGCGGACTCCAGCTCGCCAGCCTCTCGGAGCTTGTCGACGCAGTACGCCGCGACAGACTCGAGCAGCCGGAAGCGCGTCCCCTCGACCGGTACGACGAGCGACCGGTCGACCAACCGCACCAGCACATCCAGTACGTCGTCCTCGCCGCACACCGCCGCCGCAGCTTCCGCACTACAGCCGTCGGCATGTACTGCGAGGCGTCGCAAGACTGACTGCTCTTCCGGCGCCAGCAGCTCCCAGCTCCAGTCGATCATCGCGTGCAGAGTCTGCTGTCGCGGCGCAGCGCCCCGATGACCCGTCGCCAGCAACCGGAACCGGTCGTCCAGCCGCGCAACGAGTCCACGCACGCCCAACGCGCGCACCCGTGTTGCAGCGAGCTCCAACGCCAACGGGATGCCGTCCAGCCGCCGGCAGAGCACTGCAACGTCAGCCACGGTCTCGTCGGTCAGCGCGAAGCCACGTGACGCTGCAGCAGCACGCGTCGCGAACAGCTGCACCGCACTGCACTCACTTGCCTCCTCGGGGCGGAGCGAAGGCAGCGGCACCTCCAGCGGTGGAACGCTCCACACGACCTCACCGGCCAGTCCGAGCGGCTCACGGCTTGTTGCGAGCACACGCAGTCCCGGAGCAGTCGCAAGCAGCCGGTCCGTCAACGCAGCAACGTCGTCGATCACCTGCTCGCAGTTGTCCAGGACCAGCAGTCGTGACCCCATCACTGCGGCCAGTCGGTCGACTGCGGACGAGCCACCGGTGTCGCGGAGGTCCAGGGCGGTCTGCACCGCGTCTGTGAGCGAGTTGGCGACCGACAACGCATCCGGTGTGATGGCAGCCAACTCGACGAGCACAACGCCGTCAGCGAACCGGTCTGCCGTCGCGGCGGCCGCGGCGAGAGCTAGGCGGGTCTTGCCCACTCCCCCAGGCCCCGTGAGGGTTACCAGCCGCGAACTCGCCAGACTGGCGTCAACCTCAGCCAGAGCATCATCGCGACCGATCAGCTCGCTCAGCGCGGCCGGCAGGTTGTTGCGGGCATGGGGCAGGTCCTGAGTGAGGATCGACTGCTGCAGGGCGACCAGCTCAGGGCTGGGGTCCAGACCGAGCTCATCGAGCAGCAGGTCGCGCAGCTGTGCATAGCTGTCCAGCGCCTCACTCTGACGGCCGGCGCGGTACAGCGCCTTCATGTGCGCGGCCCGCAAGCCCTCGCGCAGTGGATGCTCCTTGACGAGCGCTGCGAGATCGACAACGGGCAAGTCTGCCCGTTCGAGCACAGTCAGGCGGAGATCCGTCAGCCGAGCCACAGCGGTCTCGACGAAGGCATTGTCTGCAAAGTCGGCGTACGCCGGACCGCGCCACAACGCCAGTGCCTCGTCGAGCGAACCTGCGTCCACCAGCTCACCGAAACGCAGCGAGTCGCAGTTGGCACTTGAAACGGACACCGAATAGCCGGCCGGGCCGGACTGCACCAGCGAGCGGCTGCCTGGCTCAGCGTCCTCAAAAGCTCGACGTAGCTGGGACACCTTGGCGGACAGGGTCCCGGCCGGATTGCCAGGCACCTGAGAGCCCCACAGGTCGTCGATGAGCCGGTCCGCGGGCACTGGGCGACCCTCGTGGACCAGCAGGTCGGCCAGGAGCGCGCGTACCTTCAGGCCCTGGACGACCACGGGTTCCCCCGCGTCTGTCCACGCCGTCACCGGTCCCAGCACCCCGAAACGCATGAGGGCACCCTATTCCGGCCTCCGGCGCAAAAACCGGAAAGAAACCGTAAACGCCTTCCGGCAGAGTCTGTGTCAGACGGAAGCAGACCGGGAGGAGGCAGACAGATGCGACTGGCAGTGATCATCGGCAGCACCCGGCGTGGCCGGTTCGGACCGACCGTGGCGCACTGGCTGGCACAGCAAGCGGCCAAGCAGTTCGAGGTCGATCTCCTCGACCTCGCCACCGCGGACCTCCCGACGACCCTGCCGGACACCGACGACGAGACGCCGGCACAGGTCGCCGTACTGGCTCCGAGGCTGGCTGCGGCGGATGCGTTCGCCGTCGTCACCCCGGAGATCAACTGCAGCTTCCCGGCATCGCTGAAGACCGCACTGGACTGGTACTACGAGGAATGGCACGCCAAGCCGGTCGCGATCGTCAGTTACGGCCGGGAGAGCGGGGGCTGCTACGCCATTGCTCAGCTGCGCCAGGTCTTCACCGAGCTCCAAGCCGTCACGATTCGCAACACCGTCGCACTGCCCTGCTATTGGGAGCAGTTCACCGCCGACGGCGGCTGGCCCAAGCCGTCCGCCGGCTACGAGGCGCAAGCCAAACTCATGCTCGACCAGCTCGTCTGGTGGGCCGAAACACTCCAGGACGCCCGTACGAAGCGTCCGTACAAACACTGAAGGGAAAGACCCATGAGGAAGCTGATCGAAACCACGTTCATCACGCTGAACGGCGTCATCGACGAACCGCAGCGCTGGAGCCCGCCGTACTGGGACGACGAGCACGCCGCGTACTCGCAGGGCCTGATGGAAGGCGTCGACGCACAGGTGCTCGGCCGCGTCACGTACGAAGGCTTCGCGGACGCGTGGATGCAGCGCGGCGGCGACCCGTTCACGGACCACTTCAACGCGATGCCGAAGTACGTCGCCACCCGCACGCTGACCGAGTGGAAGTGGAACGCACAACCGCTCGAGGGTGACGCGGCCGAGGCTGTCCGCCGGCTCAAGGAGGAGGAGGGCGGCAACCTGATCAAGTACGGCACCGGGTCGTTCTCGAAGACGCTGCTGGAGAACAAGCTCGTCGACGAGTACCACTTCTGGATCTTCCCGGTGGTGGCCGACGGCGTGAACATGTTCCGCGGCGACAACGTCGACCTCACCCACCTCGAACTGCTCGGTACGACGACGTTCAAGTCCGGCATCGTCGTCCACAAGCTCGGCCCCAAGGCCTGAGCCGGCGTTCCCTTCCGGCCCGCACACCTAGACAAAGGTGTGCGGGCCGGACGCTTGTGTGCGTAGGGCGTGGGTACCGGACGGTCCACGGGGGAATGTGAAGGCGGCGCTGGGGACCGTCTGCCCGGGGGTCTCTGCGATCGCTGCGCCCTGCGCGGTCGCGGGCCCGTTCAGCCAATCGCACTGGAGTTCTGATGGGTACCGTCCTGACCATCGTGATCATCGTCGTCGTGGTACTCGCGGCGGCCGCGCTGTTGTTCATGTACCAGCGCAGACGTTCCGGCGAACTGCAGCAGCGGTTCGGCCCGGAGTACGAACGCACGCTCGAGCAGTCGGGTGACCGGCGCGGCGCGGAACGCGAACTGCGCAGCCGGGAACGGCGCGTGTCGAAGCTCGACATCGCGCCGCTGAGCCGAGGATCCGCGGCCGCCTACGAGGCGGAGTGGGCCGAGATACGACAGAGCTTCGTGGATCGCCCCGCCGGTGCGGTCGCCGATGCTGATCGGCTGGTACTGCGGATGATGCGCGAGTCCGGCTACCCGGTGGACGAGTTCGACCAGCGGGTCAACGACATCTCGGTCGAGCACCCGGAGGTCGCGGCGCACTACCGCGACGCGCATCGGGTCGCCGTCGCCGACTCCCGTGGGGAGGCCGGCACCGAGGACCTGCGCCAGGCGGTCACCGCCTACGGCCAACTGGTCGACGCATTGCTGCACGACAGCACAGATCGCCACACCCGCCCGACGACCGCCGAGGAGCAAGCATGACCATGTCAGACGACCGCCGCTACGACACCGATCTCGATTCCGCGGCCAACGACCCCGCCCTGGACGACCGCCGGATGCCCGACGATCGCATGGCCGACGACCGCCGGATGCCCGAGGACCGCATGGCCGACGACCGTGTCGCCGATGACCGCATGGCCGATGAGCGCGTTGCGGACCGGACCGACAACGGTATGACCGCCACGCCGGCGGCCGATGAGCCGTTGGTGGCCGAGGAAGCCGTCGTGGACTACCGGGCTCGCTGGGAGGTCATCCAGCAAGGGTTCGTTGACGACCCGCGCAAGGCCGTCACCGAGGCCGACTCGCTGGTCGACGACGTGCTGAAGAACCTGGCGGACAGCTTCGACCGCCAGCACCAGGGCCTTGAGCAGCAGTGGTCCGGCGGCGAGCCGTCGACCGAAGACCTGCGTTCGGCGCTCCAGCGCTACCGCGCCTTCTTCCAGCGCCTCCTGACCCTCTGACAACGCTGGGGGTGCGGCCGGTACGGGGTACCGGCCGCACCCCCGTTAGTTGCCTAAGGCGCGATGTTCTGGTTGAGGTGGAACACGTTGGCCGGGTCGTACTTGCGTTTGACCTCGACCAGCCGGTCGTAGTTCTGCCGGTAGTTGTCCCGGATCCGGCTCTGGTCGTCCTCGGCCATGAAGTTGATGTACCCGCCGGCCTCGGAGTGCGGCGCCACGTCGTCGTAGTACGAACGCACCCATTCGATCCCGGCGTCGTTCTGTGCCGGGTCCGGCCACATGCCGGCGATCACCGTGGCGAAGTTCGCGTCGCGATAGGCGAACGCGGTCGCGTCTGGCGTGACTCGGTGGCAGGCGCCGTTGATCGGATAGATGTGGACGGTCGAGTTCACCGACGGAAGACCGGGCGCGTGCCGCAGGTGCGCCTGGATCGCCTCGTCGGTCAGCTCGGTGACGAAGTTCGCCTTCCAGTAGTGCTGCAGACCGGCCGGCACCAAAGCGTCGAACGCGCCGTTCAGCGCCGGGTACGGCATCGGTCCGACCATCTCGGCCATCACCGGCGCGAACTCGCGGAACTTCGAGATCTGCGCCTCGCCCTCGTCGAGGTCGCCGGCCCAGCAGCCGACGATCGCGGCGAACGGCTCGCCATGCCGGTTCTCCGGGATGAACGGCAGCGGCGGCGCGATCTGGAACGCCGGGAACCCGCCCAACTGCTCGGGCGCGTCCTTGATCAGCTCCCGGAATCCCGTCAGTACGGCGGCCGCGTCGGACAGCTCGAAGAACATCGGGCCGCCGTAGATCATCGACACCGGCGCCAGCCGGAACTCCAGCGCGGTCACGACGCCGAAGTTGCCGCCACCACCACGCAGCGCCCAGAACAGGTCGTCGTTCTCCTTCTCGCTCGCGATCAGGAACTTCCCGTCCGCGGTCACCACGTCGGCCGAGATCAGGTTGTCGCAGGACAACCCGAGCCCGCGGGCCAGATACCCGATCCCGCCGCCGAGCGTCAGTCCGCCGACGCCGGTCGTCGAGATGATGCCGCCGGTCGTGGCCAGCCCGAACGCGTGCGTGGCCGCATTGAAGTCGCCCCACGTCGCGCCGCCGCCGGCCCGCGCGGTCCGGGTCACCGGATCGACGCGCACGTTGCGCATCTCGCCCAGGTCGATCACGACACCGTCGTCGACCGTGCCGAAGCCCGGCACACTGTGTCCGCCGCCGCGGACCGCGAGCTCGAGCCCTTGAGCCCGGGCGTAGTCGATGGCCGCCATCACGTCGCCGGCGTTCTCACACCGGACGACCGCCTGCGGCCGCTTGTCGTGCATCCAGTTGTTGACGCGGCGCGCCGCGTCGTACCCCTCGTCACCTTCGGTGAAGACCTGTCCTCTGGTGCCTTCCCGCAGGTCCTCTATCGCACTCATGTCCGCTCCCCGAACTGTCGCCTGTCGCAGATCGGCGCACGCGTCCACCACACACACGCACACCGCGCAGACCGGTCGTCGCCGTCGAGAGCAGCGCGAATATCTCTCCCCAGAGAGCGTCTGAACCCCCGACGGGCACCGCGGCCCTCCCCCAGACCCCGCCCGTTCACCACGACCTTCCCAAGCCGGACGGGTTTCGTCAATCCCATGTCAAGGCGGGCGGGTCGGCTCCGACCAGGAGACAAACCATCAGCTGGAGGACATCATGCGGAAGATCATGTACTACGTGCACCAGTCGCTCGACGGCTTCATCGAGGGCCCGAACGGCGAGTTCGACTGGGCGCAGCTCGGTCCGGAGCTCGGCGACTACTCGATGGGCCTGACAGAGCGCGCCGATCTCTTCCTGTACGGGCGAACGGTCTGGACCATGATGTCGTCGTACTGGCCGAACGCCGAGTCGATGAACCCGGACGAGCACGCGATCCAGTTCGCACCGGTCTGGCGCAGTACTCCGAAGGTCGTCCTGTCGACGACCTTGGAGAGCGCCGACTGGGACACCCGGATCATCCGGTCGCCTGAGGAGATCAGGGCGATCAAGGATGAGCCGGGTAAGGACATCCTGCTCACCGGCAGCGCGAGCGTGGCGGCGGCGCTGACCGAGCTAGGGCTGCTCGACGAGTACCACGTGATCGTGCACCCGGTGATCCTCGGCGGCGGCAAGCCTGTCTACCAGCCCACCGATCGCCGCAACCTCCGCCTGGCGGAGACCCGCTCGTTCGACAACCGGACCGTCCTGCTCCGTCACGACCTCGTCTGAGGCAGCGTGCTGAGAAGACGTCCTTCGGCTTGCTCGAGGTGGTGGGCCATGTGGTCGGCGGCAGCGGCCGGGTCGCCGGCGGCGATGGCTTCCAGTACGGCGGCGTGCTCCGAGGCGACCGTCGACGGGTCAACCTTCCGGTGGGCCTTGTACTGGCCCATCGACAGGTGGACCTCGCCGATGATCAGCTCGTGCATCCGAGACAAGCGCCGGCTCCCGACCCCGGCGACGAGGGCGGTGTGGAACGTGATGTCCGCGTCGACCTGGTTCTCGAACACGCGGTCGCGGGCGGCGTACTCGATCGCGACCTGGGCCCGCGCCGCGTCGGCCGGCACCTCGCCGGTCGCGGCGAGTGCGGACACCGCGGCCTTCTCGATCGTGATCCGGCTGAAGAACAGGTCCCGGATCTCGGCCTCGTCGAGCACCGGGACGACCGCGGTCTTGTGCGCCGTACGCCGCAGCAGCCCGAGCCCGGTCAGCCGCTCGAGCGCTGCCTTGGCGGTCGGCCGGGCCACGTTGTACTCCGTGGCCAGCCGGACCTCCGTCAGCTTCTCCCCCTGCGGGATCTCACCGTTCACGATGCGCTTGCGGATCGACTCGTAGAGTGCGTCCGTCAGCGACGACGGCCCGAGCTCCAGATGCGCGTCGGTACTCACGACACCCCTTAGTAACCGTGGATCTTGTCGACTACATTGTGCAACGGCTCGCCCGCGACGAACCGGCGGATGTTCTCGGCAACGATCTCCCGCGAGCGGCGAAGATTGCCGTCGCTGGTGGCGCCGTTGTGCGGCGTGACGATGACGTTCGGCAGCGACCAGAACGGGCTCTCGGCCGGCAATGGCTCCACGCCGTGCGCATCCAGACCGGCGCCCGCGATCTGCCCCGTCCGCAAGGCTTCCAGCAGCGCGTCGTCGTCCGCGATCCCGCCGCGCGAGATGCAGATGAAGTACGCCGACGACTTCATCCGCGCGAACGCGTCCCGGTCGAACACCCCGGCGGTCGTCGGCGTCCGCGGCACCGTCACGACCACGAAGTCGGACTCCGCCAGCAGTTGGTCCAGATCGCACAGCTCGTCGACATACGGCGACGGCTGGTCCGGGCGCCGTCGTACGCCGAGCGTCCGCATGTGGAACGCCTTCGCCTTCTGCGCCAGATCGATGCCCGAGTTACCGAGGCCGTAGATGCCCACGGTCCGGCCGGCGAGTTCGGCGTGCCGGTAGTGGTCCCAGCGGTGCTCGGCCTGCGCGCGCATCCACCGCGGTACGTCGCGGCTCAGCATGAGCATCAGCAGCATCGAGTGCTCGGCGAGCGGGATCCCGCCGTTCCCGGCGCTCGACGTCAGCACGACCGACGACGCCCGCATCTCAGGCGTGAGATCGGAGTCCACGCCGGCCGACGGGCTGTGCACCCAGCGAAGCCTCGGCGTCTTCGCGAGCACATCCGGCGAGACGTGGCCGACAATCGCCTCCAGCTCTCCGAAGACGTCCGCCGCATCGTCGAGCGAGTCGACGAACCGCACTCGGGTGCCCCCGGTCGCTTCGACGTACGCCGGTGATTCTTTGCCAACGACAACGATCATGGATGGTCCCATCGCAAGGTCCGGTACAGCGCGGAGTGGTCCAGCTCGCCGTCGCCGTCCGCGACCGCGGCGTTCATCAACTGTTGCGTCATCGCAGTATTCGGCAGGGCGAGGTCGAGCTCGGCCGCGGCCTGGATCGCCAGGCCGAGATCCTTGCGGTGCAGGCGGATCCGGAACCCGGGCTCGAAGGTCTCCTTGACCATCCGCTCGCCGTGCACCTCGAGGATCCGCGAACTCGCGAACCCGCCCATCAGCGCCTCGCGGACGACGGCCGGATCCGCGCCCGCCCGCTCGGCGAACAACAACCCCTCGGCGACCGCTTCGATGGTCAGCCCAACGATGATCTGGTTCGCGACCTTCGCGGTCTGCCCCGCGCCGGGCCCGCCGATCAACGTGATGTTCTTCCCGAGTATGTCGAAGATCGGCCGCGCCCGCTCGAACACCTCGGTCCGCCCGCCGACCATGATCGTCAGCGTCCCGTCCCGCGCGCCGAGCTCGCCGCCCGACACCGGCGCGTCGAGGTACTCACAGCCGAGCTTCTCGATCAGCTGCGCGAACCCGATCGTCGCGGTCGGCGAGATCGAGCTCATGTCGATCACCAGCGAACCCGCCTGCAGCCCCTCGGCCACCCCGGCCGGCGCGAACAGGACCGACTCGACATCCGGCGTGTCCGGCACCATCAGGATCACGACCTCGGACCGCTCGGCCACCTCCTTCGCCGAACTGCCCACGTACGCGTCGACCTCGGTCCGCCCGCGGTACACCGAGAGCTCGTGGCCCGCGGCAATCAAATTGTCGACCATCGGACGACCCATCACGCCGAGGCCGATGAACCCGATCCTCATTCCTCACTCCAATCCACGTGCACGACTTCGAGCAGTCCTGCCGTCGGAATCACGACCTCGACCCGGCCGTCGACCACGTTCGGCTCGACGTCCGTCCCGGCCACCAGCAGCCGCACCTTCACCCGATCCGTGGGTACGGCGATCGACACGGTCTGCGGCGGCAACGGCAAGGTCTCCCGGATCGGTCCGCGCATCGCCATCGGATTCGTCAGGTTGACCAGGGCAACGGCCGCGCCGGCATCACCCTTGTAGACGGCAACATCGACCAACCCCGCGCCCTCGACACTCACGTCCGGCGTCTTCCCGAGCGCCCACGAGACGGCGTTCCCGATCAGCCGTCCGTGGTCGGACTGCAGCGCCTCCCAGAACAGCGCGCCGAGATTGAACGGGAAGTACACCGTCCGGCCGCCGGCAGCGTTCTCCGTGCAAACCACCGCGGGCTTGTCCGGTGCCTCCCGCTGATAGACCTCCTCCATCGGCAGATCCGGGAAGTCCGGGATGAACCGGAACGGCGCCACCGCGCCCGACTCGACGCCGATGATGTGGGTCCCGCCAATGATTCGCTTCGTACCCTCGAACCCGGCGTTCAGCGGATGCGCATCCATCAGCGCGATGTAGTTGTTCTGCACCGGCCGGCTCTTGTCGGTCAGCCGCACAGCGAGTACGTCGCCAAGCCCGAAGTCGGGGCGAGCCGCCCCGCGCTCGTCGTACAACGAGCTCTGGTACGCCGCCACGAGCGACCCGCCGCCCTCGACGTACGAGCGCAAGATCGCGCACTGCTCGTCGCTCAACTGCTCAGCGTTCGCGAGTACGACGACCTTGAACGCACGCAGTCGCTCCAGCGTCATGACCTGGTCGGCGACGAACTCGAACGGGATCCGCGCCTCGACCAGCGCCTGGTAGAAGCCATCCTCGTGGTCGTTGTCTCCGGCCCTCACTTGCCCGATCCGGCTCGCGTCCAGCAACGCGACCTCGGCGGTGATCTGCAGGTCACGCAGGACTGGTTCGACCGTCGCGTGCAGGTTGAACGCCTCGACAACCGGCTGGACCCAGCGCTGGTCCTGGATGGTCCCGTTGAACTTCGTGAACCACGGCAGGGCACCTTGTGCAAACCCGTCGACAATCCAGGTCTTCGTCTCCTCAGCCGGCGCGACCGAATCCTTCCAGCGGTACTTGTGCTCCGGCCCGACCGACGTGATCAGCTGCACCGGCCGGTCCGGGTACACCCCGCGGTTGCGCTTGCCGGCCCGCCCGGCAACCCACGGCGCCTCGATCCCGTGCCGGCCCTGTTTGTCGACGATGAACAGTGGTGAGACTGGTTCGACCAGATCGCGGGCGAGGTCGCGGGCCGCGAGCGCGCCCAGGTTAGGCACGAACCGGGCGTGCGGCCGGAGATCGCGGACCGCCTGATCCCAGATCCCGACCAGCTCGCCCAGTCGCCGATGCCGCCACGCGACGTACTCCGGCCAGTTGTCGCCATGCTCCTCGAGCGGCAACTCGAGACCGCACTCGTCCCGGAACGACTTGCGCGCGCCCTCGCTGTACGAGATCCCGAGGTACCCCTCCCACCGGTTCGCGAAGACCGCGTCCACCTCGTACTCGCGGACGATCTCGCGGATCACCTCGGTGAGGAACTCCCGGTGGTACGGCGTGAACGCGCACGTCAGCCAGACGCCCGGGTACGCCCAATGCTCGATCGGGTTTCCGGCCCGGTCGCGGGCCAGCCACTCGGGGTGCGCCTCGGCCGCGTCGGCGTGGATCGCGTGCGGGTCGACGCGGGCCATCACGGTCATGCCGAGGCTGCGGGCGCCTTCGACGAGCGTGCCGAACGGGTCGGTGTCAGCGAGGTACTTGCTGCGGTGGTGGTACTCGAGCTGCGTCGGGTAGTAGGCGATGTACCCGCCGGCGCTGATGCAGGTCGCGTTCGACTTGCTGTCGCGCATCAGGCGCAGCCAGAAGTCCGCGTCGAAGTGGGCCGGATCGTCCTCGGCCAGCGTGATCTGGGCCCAGCGGGTCGCGGTCCGAGGCCAGTTATCCATAGGATGAAATTGTTAGACAAGAATGCACGACTGGCAAGAGCCGGTGTTAGCCTCCGAGACATGGAGTACCGCGGGCACGAGCTGAGCGCGAACGTGTCGATGCTGTTCACCGAGCTGCCTTATGCGGAGCGGTTCACCGCGGCCGCAGCGGCCGGCTTTCGGGTCGTGGAGTCGTGGTGGCCGTTCGCGGTAGCGGATCCGTCGGCGGCCGAGATCTCCGACTTCGTGCGAATGGTTTCAGCCAGCGGCATCTCGCTGGGGGCTCTGAACTTCTACGGCGGGGACATCGCGGGCGGCGAGCGTGGGGTCGCGTCGCATCCGGATCGGCAGGAGCAGCTCGCGGCCAACGTTTCGGCGATGGTCGGTATCGCCGAGCGGACCGGATGCCGGCTGTTCAACTTGCTCTACGGGCAGCTCGACGACCGCTGGTCGGCGGATGAGCAGGCCAAGACGGCATCGGACGCGATCCGTTCTGCGGCCGCGGCAGTCGGGGCTCTGGGTGGGACGGTGCTGATCGAGCCGCTCACCGAGGGACTGAACGGCCGCTATCCCTTGCTCACCGCGGACGATGTACTTCGTTTGATTGCTGGATTGCAGGATGTCGACAATCTGTCGATGCTCTTCGACACCTTCCACCTCGGCAGCAACGGCGTCGACCTACTCGCCACGGCGGCATCGGCGCCGGTCGCTCACGTCCAGCTCGCTGACAGCCCGGGGCGCGGCGAACCCGGATCCGGATCACTGCCGATCGCCGCGACGCTCGATGCGTTGAAGGCGGCCGGCTATCAGGGCGTCGCGGCCTGCGAGTACAAGCCGACGACGGACACGCTCACCAGCCTGGCGTGGCTCGACTAGCGGCCTCGGTCAGGGCATCCACAACCGCTGCTACAGCAGGCGTTCTGGTACGTCGGGTCAGCAGGAAGACCGCTCGCCCGACAGCACCTTCGGCCGGCAGTCGTACGGCGACACCCGGTGCACCCTGGCCGATCACCAGATCCGGCAGGAGCGCGCCGGCACCCGTCGTACGGACGAGTTCGAGCAGGATCAGGAAGTCGTCGGAGCTGTAGCGCAGATCGGGCTCGAACCCGCCGAGCTCGCGGCATACGCGGACGTGCATCTCGCGATGACCGGTCCCTGGCTGACAAGCCGCCCACGGCAGGTCGGCGAGCTCGGCAATCGGGACCCGATCAGCCGCGGCCGACGGATGGTCCTCCGGGAGCACGACGCGGATGTGTTCGCGGAGCAGGTGTTCACGCAAGAGATCGGTGTGTACGGCGCGCGGCTGGCCGTCGTACTCGTCGCCGACCATCACGTCCAATTGCTGCAACCGGAGCGCGGGCGCGGCTTGTTCGACCTCTAGCTCGGCTGCCTCGATGCGGATGTCCGGGTGTGCGGCGGCGAGACTGCGGATCGCCGGCGCGACGACGCGGATGAAGGCGGACTGGAACGCACCGATCCGAACGACCCCGGCGACTCGCCCAGCGGCGACTGCGGCCAACTCGGCCTCGGCCGCCTCGACGCCGTCGAGCAGCGTGGTCGCGTGCCGGACCAGGACCTGGCCCGCGGCGGTGAGCCTGACGTTGCGGCCGACCCGTTCGAGCAACGGCGTACCGGCTTCGCGCTCGAGGACGGCCAGCTGTTGGGAGATCGCGCTGGGCGAGTACCCGAGCGCTCGGGCCGCGCCGTGGACGGTGCCGCGACCGTGGACCTCGCGCAGTAGACGCAGCCGGTGCAGATCCATCATTCGTTCAGCTTAGCTTCACAATGCTGTCCGTGAAGCCGCGATGGACGTGAACGGTCTACTGGTCTGACCATCGATGGTGTGGGACGCCTCTTCTGCCTTCTTTCCGCCGCCACCTTCGGAGTCATGGCCGTGTTCGGCAAGCTCGCGTACGACGCGGGCGTGTCGGTCGATGCGCTGTTGCTGGTCCGCTTCGGCCTCGCCGGCGGGCTACTGCTGATCGTCGCGCTCGCCCGCGGTTCACTGCGCAATCTGCCGCGACGGGCTGTGCTGACCGGGCTCGGCATGGGTGTGTTCGGCTACGCGGCGCAGTCCGGTCTGTACTTCTCCGCACTCGCGCGACTGGATGCGTCGCTGGTCGCGTTGATCCTGTACCTGTATCCGATCCTGGTGATGGTTGCGGCGCTCGCACTGCGGCGGGAGCGGGCGTCGCGCCGGCGAGTTTGGGCGCTGGCGACCGCGCTGGTCGGGATCGGGTTGGTGCTGAGCGGGGCGCTCTCCGGGCAGTTCGACGTGCTGGGTGTGCTGCTGGCGTTGGGGGCACCAATCGTTTACACCGGGTACATCCTCGTGGGCGATTCGCTGACGGCCGACGTACCGCCGCTGGCGTTGACTGCGCTGGTGTGCACAGGGGCCTTCGGCACCTTTCTTGTTCTTGGGCTCTTCCGGGGCGTCGATCTCGACTTCGCGCCTATCGGCTGGCTGTGGCTGGCAGCGGTGGCGTTGATCAGTACGGTCGCAGCGATCCTGTTGTTCTTCGCGGGGATGGCGCGGGTCGGTCCGTCGGTTGCGTCGATCCTGTCGATCTTCGAGCCGGTGGTGACGGTGGGCGCGGCGGCTGTGGTGTTCGGGGAACAGCTCAGTGCTACCCAGTGGATCGGCGGGGCGCTGGTGCTGTCCGCCGTACTGATCGTGCAGTGGCGGCCGCACCTGAGCCAGCAATCGTTGCCGGAACTTTCGCGGAGTTCGCCGGAGGCGACGGCAGACTTGACGGTATGAGCCGGATGGCGTGGGCGGGAGTCGTCGCGCTCGTGACGACGGCCGCGATCGGTTGCACCACCGATGAGGCGGTACCCCCTGCGCCGCCTGCGACCGCGACCTCCCCGACGCCCACCACGTCATCCGTCTCAACTCCCCCAACTACGCCGTCCCCTCGTGCCACTCCCGCGGACCCTGTTTCGTTGCAGGCGTTGATGACGAAGAAGTACAACGGCGGGGCTCTCAAACTGGAGCGCGTGCTCGCGCGCAACCCGGCGTACACCCGCTATCACGTCAGCTATCGCAGCGGATTGTTGACAATCTCCGGAATCATGAACGTCCCGTCGACACCAGGACCGCACCCGGCGCTCGTCCTGAACCACGGCTACATCGATCCAGCCGTCTACACCAACGGCCGCGGGCTGATGCGCGAACAGGACTACCTCGCACGCCGCGGGTACGTCGTACTGCACACCGACTACCGCAACCACGCACAGTCCTCGAAGGACCCGAACGCCGAGCTCACCCTGCGCCTCGGCTACACCGAGGACGCCATCAACGCAGTCCTCGCGCTGAAGACCTCGCAGTACGTCGATCCCGCGCGGATCGGGATGCTCGGCCGATCGATGGGCGGAGGCGTCACGTACAACACGCTCGTCGCCCAGCCAGGGTTGGTGAAAGCCGCGGTCGTGTTCGCGCCGGTCAGCTCGGATGCCGCCGACAACTTCAACCGCTGGACCCGACCGGATCGCCCGCTCGCCGCCCAACTCCTGCGCCGGTACGGCGAACCGTCACGCAATGCGGCCTTCTGGCGGAACCTGTCCGCGGTCAACTTCTTCGACCGCGTGACCGAACCCGTGCTGATCCATCACGGCGAGTCCGACTCGACCTGCCCGATCGCCTGGTCACGCGAGAGCCTCTCCGTGCTGAAGGCGGCCGGGAAGAACGCGACGCTCTACACCTATCCAGGTGAGGAGCACGCGTTCGGCCCGGCCTGGCCGACCTCGATGGCGAGGACGGTCACCTTCTTCAAACAGCACGGGGTTTGATCGCGCTGACGGCGTACATCGTCAACGACATGTGAAACGCGCCGCGATCGGCTGCCTCGCCGAGAGTCTGCGCGAACGCTTCGGCCTCTTCAGGCGTGATCACACCGGCCTGCAACGAGGTCAGGTGCATCATGCCGACGAATCCTTGCCGTGCGCCCTCTTGCGGCTCGAGCCACGTTGCGGCCGTTTCGCCGGTGATCTCGAGACCTGCGTCCGCGAGGAGACCGCGCAGTTGGCGGCCGGAATACGGGTTCGCGGATTCGCGGAGGAAGTAGCCGACCATCCGCTGCAGTACGTCGGGATCCGCCGGGTGGATGATCGCCGTACCCCAGTCGGTGTCGATGAGCACGATCCGGCCGCCTGGCCGCAGTACTCGCGCCATCTCCTTCACGACCGCGGCGGCGTCGTCGACGTGTTGGAGGACTCGCTCCGAGCGCAGTGCGTCGACCGACTCGTCCTCGAAGGGCAGCGCCTCGGCGTGACCATCGACGTACTCGACGTCCGCGCCGGCTGCCCGCCGTACCGCTTCGGCTCGCAGACCGGGACTCGGCTCCACACCGACTGCCTTGGCGCCCAGCTTGTGGAGCGCGACCACGTCCTCGCCGGTACCCGAGCCGACGTCGACCGCCGTCTCCCCCGCGGTCGGCGCGAGCTGGTCGAGTGCCCACGATTTCAAGGTGCGTACGGCGGGCCGGCCCGCCATCTGGTCCAGGATGAACGCCTGGCGATCGACGTTCTGGTCGGCCACGTGCGCGGCCTTGAAACTGCCGCGCTCGGTGACGAACCCCGCCCCGCCCGGCACTTCGGTATCGGTCATGCTGATCTCCCCCTTCAGTACGCCGAGCGTAGTGCCGGCCGGGGCCGGTCTCATGGGAGCGGCTGCCACTCGTCGTCGCGCATTCGGAGAATCACCCACGCCACCGCGGCGAACCCGACTGCCTCCAGACCCCAGCCGATCAGGTCGAGGGTGTGGCTGCTGACGATGACCGCGGCCACGAAGTGGATCGGCTGCGAGACCAGCACCGCGATCGCGGCCCAGCGCGGACCGACGTGGGAGCGCCACAGCGCGATGCCGAGCAGGATCGTGCCGAGGACGTGACCGATCACGAAGACGAAGCCGGCCATGTTCATCGAGCCGTGCGTGACGTCGGCGGCCTTCGCGATCGACGCCGGGTCGAGCCCCGCGGTACCCGCCGACCAGGTGAACACGTCGCTCGACGCGGTCCACGGCAGCGACAGGTACCCCGCGACCATCAGGACCACCGCGACCGCGGTCAGCCACGGCGTACTGCGCCGCGTCAGCCGGCCGACGACGTACACGCCGGGCACCAGCGTCAGGAACGCGATGTAGCCGAGCCACAGCACGAACGAACTGCGATCGAGATTGTCGACAATCTTATTGACGATTGTCGGAACGTCGTCAGTTGTGTTGTAGGGCAGGAAGTACCGCAGCAACGCCACCGCCGCCGGGCCGATCGGAAGGATCAGGGCCGCCGTCCATCGCCACAGCGGGCGGATGTCTGAGCCCCTCGTAGGCGTCATTGTTTGCGTCATCGCGCACCTGCCAACTCACGCCGCGGGAGCAGCACCGCAACCACGCCGACGATCGTCGCTCCGACTCCGACACCGGCCGCGACAACCGCTGCGCCGGGTACGTCGGAGGCGAAGAAGGCCGGCACCGCCAGCAGCGCGGACGCGATCCGCAGGGTGATCAGCGGAGCGAGCGCCCACCGCTTCCCGCGCCAGGCGAGTCCCACCAGCACCAGGCTGAGCAGCCCGATCACGGCGGAACCGATGGCGATGCTCATCGGCGGGTGATCCCCGTCCGTCGTCAACGGCGTGGCCAGATCCGCCACGCCGAGCAGTCCGAGCAGAACCAACCCGAACTTGTTCATCTCATTACCCCCTCATCAGTGTTTCCGATTGCCCAACCGTCGCTCGCCGGATGGGGGTCGGGCCTGGGCGTGCGCTCCCTCGGGCTCAGGCGGTTCCCCGCGCCGACCGGGATTCCGATCCCGAGACGCCGGGAACCCTTTGGGCGCACACTTCGGGTATGACCACCACCGCAGCGAGCCGACGGGGCCTTGTCGGCCTGCTCGCCGGCTTCGTGGTCGCCGAGGTCGCGGTCGCCGTCGGCTATCTCCTCGCGATCGGCTGGGGCTGGCACGAGATGGTCGACTCGTTCATGGTGACCAACGGTTTGATGGCGCTGACGTTCGGTCTCTGCGGCGCCGTCATCGCGTGGCACCGGCCGTCCAACCCGATCGGCTGGCTCTTCCTCGCCGACGGGATCGGCCACGCGACGACGCCGCTGGCCGGCGCGCTCGCCGAGTTCATCGGTGCCCAGGGCGGATCACTGTCCGCCCAGCGGGTCTTCGTCACGATCTCTTCGGCCGCCTGGCCATGGTCGATCGGTCTGTTCCTTCCATTGGCCCTGTTGCTCTTCCCGACCGGCCACCTGCTCTCGCCACGGTGGCGCTGGGCGGCCATCGGCATCATCGCCACCGCACCGCTGTTCGTCCTGGAGATGGTCGGCAGCGGCGACCCGATCGCGCCCGATCTCCCGCGGGGCTATCTCGCGATCCCGTCGTATGACGATCTGCAGCCAGTGTGGACCTTGACCGAGCTGCGCAACCTGCTCGCGATCCTGCTGGCCATCGTCTGCCTAGCGGTCAGGTACCGGCGCGCGGATGAAACGGGCCGACGGCAACTCCTGTGGTTGCTGCTGGCATCGGTGATCGCGATCCTGTTCGTCACGCCGTGGGCCTTCGTCACGGGTACGCCGATCCTCGTGCTGCTGGCGATTCCGCTCATCCCGATCTCGGTGGCGGTCGCGATCGTTCGCTACCAGCTGCTCGACATCCGGTTGGTGATCTCGCGTGCGCTGACCTGGGGTCTGCTGTCGTTGGTTGCTATTGGCATCTACGCGGTACTGGTCGCGCTGCTCGACTCGCTGATCGCGTCGCAGGTCGGTCGGTCTGCCGCGGTTACGGTCTTTGTCGCATTGATCATTGCGCCGGTTCTTCCCCGATTGCAGCAGCTTGTCGATCGAGCGCTGTACGGCGATCGGCACGACCCGGCACGCGTCGCGTCACGCGTCGGCGAGCAGCTCTCCGCCGGGCTCCCCGGTGTCGTCGCCGCGATCCGCTCCGCGCTACGTCTCCCGTACGCCGCGTTGACAGTCGACGGCGAGGTGATCGCCGTCGACGGCACGCTTGGAGCCGTCGTACCGCTGGAACTCTCGTACGGCGGGGAGGTCGTCGGCTCGCTGGACATCGGTGTGCGGTCGGGCGAGTCCGGGCTGTCCTCCGCGGACCGCAGCGTGCTCGCACTCGTCGCCGTACCACTCGCCGTTGCTGTGCACGCGACCCGCTTGTCCGCCGAGCTCCAGTCCTCCCGCGAGAAGCTAATCTCCGCCCGCGAAGAAGAACGCCGCCGCCTCCGCCGAGACCTCCACGACGGCCTAGGCCCCACCCTCACCGGCATAGCCTTCTCAGCAGACGCCGTCGCAAACCTCATCACCCCCGCCCCGCCCCCATCCCCTCCCCCCAACGGCACGCAGCGCTCAGCCGACCCACCAGCACCTCCTCCCCCGAACGGCACGCAGGTCTCCACCGCTGACACGCCGCCACCCCCTTCTCCCAATGGCACGCAAGGCTCGACCGCTGACGCGCCGCCACCTCCCTCTCCCAACGGCACGCAGGCCTCCACCGCTGACGCGCCGCCACCTCCCTCTCCCAACGGGACGCGGGGCTCCACCGCTGACGCGCACCCATCTCCTCCCCCCAACGGCACGCAGGCCTCCACCGCTGACGCGCCGCCACCCCCTTCTCCCAACGGGACGCGGGGCTCCGCCGCTGACGCGCACCCACCTCCTCCCCCCAACGACACGCCGGGCTCCACCGCTGACGCGCCGCCACCTCCCTCTCCCAACGGGACGCGGGGCTCCGCCGACGCACCGCCGCCCTCCCCCGACACCTCGCGGGCTGTTGAGCTTCTCACCCGTTTGCGTGCTGACACCCGGACTGCGATCGGCGATATCCGCCGTCTCGTGGACGACCTGCGGCCTCCCGCATTGGACGAGCTCGGCCTCGTCGGAGCATTGCGGCAGCGGGCTGACCAGCTGTCATTCCGGGCCGACGGGGCCACGATCCACGTCGCGGTCTCGGCCAACGGTCTGCCGACGTTGCCGGCCGCGCTCGAGGTCGCGGCGTACCGCATCGCGACCGAAGCACTCACGAACGTCGTCCGGCACTCACGCGCGACATCCGCAGTACTCGCGCTCCGCTGCGGCAGCGACCTCGAGATCGAGGTGACCGACGACGGCCCACCGAACGGCGCCTGGCGCCCCGGCGTCGGCCTGCAAGCAATGCGCGAACGCGCCGCCGAACTCGGCGGCACCTTCAACGCCGGCCCAACCCCAACCGGCGGCCTGGTCCGCGCCAGCTTCCCCCTCGCCACGACAGCAGCTACCACGGAAGCTACGACGCCGGCTAGGACAACTGCCGCGCCGACCGTCCCGCCGACAGCCACAACGACCGCCACAACGACCGCCCCGCTGGAGCCGCGATGACCATCCGTGTGGTGCTGGCAGACGACCATCCGGTGGTCCGAGCCGGCCTCGCAGCCCTCCTGACTTCGCTCCCCGGCATCGAGGTCGTCGGCGTCGCGTCCACCGGCCGCGAGGCGGTCCGCGAGGTCATCACCAGCCGCCCCGACGTCGCCGTACTCGACCTCCAGATGCCCGACCTCGACGGCTTCGCCGCCACCCGCGAGCTCGCCCGATCAGCGCCGGACACCGCCGTACTCGTCCTCACCATGTTCGAGGACGACGACTCGGTCTTCGCCGCCATGCGCGCCGGCGCCCGCGGCTACCTCGTCAAAGGCGCCGAACAAGAAGAAATAGCCCGCGCCATCCGCGCCGTAGCCGCCGGCGAAGCCATCTTCGGCCCCGGCGTCGCCCGCCGCGTCCTCACCTTCTTCTCCGCCCCACCACCCGCCGACGACCCGTTCCCCGACCTCACCACCCGAGAACGCCAGATCCTCGACCTGATAGCCGCCGGCCTATCCAACCCAGCCATCGCCGACCGCCTCAACCTCGCGTCCAAGACGGTCGCCAACAACGTCTCCACCATCTTCACCAAACTAGGCATAGCCGACCGCTCCACCGCCATCATCCAAGCCCGGAACGCCGGCCTTGGCGAACCTAACGACAGGAGGTAGTCGCCGACGCGGCCCTCATCCACGTTTGACCCGTCCGGCGAATCCGTGAGTTTGCCGACTACCTCCTGTCGTTAGAAGAACCAATCGCGTTGAGGTAGCGGTTGCCGATGGTTTGGAGGTGGGTGAGGAGTTCGGGTGGGCCGTCGACGTGGAAGTCGAGGCCGAGCATGCCGATGTAGACGGCGACGATTTCGAGGGAGTCGGCGCCGGTGACAAGGACGCAGGTGTTGTCGTCGATGGATTCGACGATGCCTACGGCTGCGTGGATTCTCGAGAGGACTTCCTGGGCGGGGGCGTCGACGGTGATGCGGGCGTGGACCTTCCAGCCGGTGGTTGCGACGTCGCGCAGTACGAAGTCGGTGTAGTCCTCGTCGGGGATCGGGCGGGCCTGGTACTTGCGACCCGTTGCCATCCGCAACGTTATCCAGTCGACGCGGTACGTCCGCCATGCCGACTGCTCGTCCCGCGCAACGAGGTACCAGTAGCGCTGCCAGCTCACCAGGCGATAAGGCTCGACGAGGATCGGCAAGTCCTGTACGACGCCGGAGCCCGCGCCACGGGTCGGGCTTCCCGCAGCGACGGCGTACTCGAAGCGCAGGTAGTGCTCGTCGCGGATGCAGGCGGCGATCGTCGCGAGTACGGCGGGATCGATCTCGGGATCCGCCACGTTCGAACCGGTGTTGTCGGGCCCCTTCTCCATCGCCCGATGGATCGCGTTGACCTGGCGCTGGAGCCGGTGCGGGAGGACCTGCTCGAGCTTGGTCAGCGCGCGCGTACTGCTCTCCGCCATCCCCATCACGCCGGCGCCGGTACGCAGACCGACCGCGACAGCGACTGCCTCCTCGTCGTCGAGCAGCAGCGGAGGAAGCTTCGCGCCGACGCCGAGCTGATAGTGACCGGACGGGCCGCGGGTCGCGTCGACCGGGTATCCGAGCTCGCGGAGCCGGTCGATGTCGTTGCGGATCGTCCGCGTCGTCACCTCGAGCCGCTCGGACAGCTCAGTGCCGGTCCACGCCGGCCGCGTCTGCAACAGAGCGAGCAGGCTGAGAAGGCGCTGCGAAGTCTCCAGCAAATCAGTCTCCCAATTAGGAATCTAATGTTCCTATACGGATTCTACGGTAAACCCATGAGCACAAACGAGAGCATCCAGTCCTTCACCGTCAAGATCGACCAGGCCGACCTGGACGACCTGCAGGCCCGCCTCGCGCGGACCCGGCTCCCCGAGGCCGCTCCCGGCGACGACTGGGACCTCGGCACCCCGAACCACTACCTCCGCGAGATGGTCGACCGCTGGCAGAACAAGTTCGACTGGCGCGAGCAGGAAGCGCGGATGAACGAGTTCCCGCATTACCTCACCGAGATCGACGGCCAGACCGTCCACTTCATCCACGTGCCGTCCGCGGTGGAGGGCGCGACGCCGCTGCTCCTGCTGCACACCTACCCCGGTTCGTTCGTCGACTTCCTCGACATGATCGGCCCGCTGACCGACCCCGCGGCGTACGGCGGATCGGACGCGGACGCGTTCTCGGTCGTCGTACCGTCGATGCCGGGCTTCGCCTTCAGCACGCCGCTGGTCGACCGGGGCTGGACGATGGCGCGGGTGGCGCGCACGTACGACACGCTGATGCGGCGGCTGGGCTACGAGTCGTACGGCGCGCACGGGTCCGACGGCGGTGCGATGATCTCGCGTGAGCTCGGCGTACTGAACCCGGAAGGTTTCCTCGGGCTGCACGTCCTGCAACTGTTCTCGTTCCCGTCGGGTGACCCGGCCGAGTTCGAGAAGTTCACGCCGGAGGATTACGCGGCGCTCGAGCACCTGAAGTGGTTCCAGTCGGTCGGCGGGTACAACGCGATCAACTCGACCCGTCCGCAGACCGTTGCCGTCGGCATCTCCGACTCCCCCGTCGGCCAGCTGGCCTGGAACGAACTCTTCAACAACTTCGGCAACGGCACCAGCCTGGTCAGCCGCGACCAGATCCTGACCGAGGTCTCGCTGTACTGGTTCACGAATAGCTCGGCCGCGGCCGGCCGCTACCACTACGAGGAAGCTAACTCCGGCGCCGAGCCGCAGCTCAACCACGCGCCGACCGGCGTCGCCGTCTTCGCGGACGACTTCAAGACGATCCGGCCGCTGGCGGAGCGCGACAACACCAACATCGTGCACTGGTCGAACTTCGAGAAGGGCGGCCACTTCGCCCAACTCGAGTGCCCGAACGACGTGACCGCCGACCTGCGGAAGTTCTTCGGCAGCCTGTGAAATCCCACGGACCGGCTCGCTGTCTGCGAGCCGGTCCGTTCAGCTTTTCAGCTCGATCTTGCCGACGACCTTCGGCCCGACGGTATCGAGTACGAGAATGCCGTCCTCGAAGAAGTTGCTGATGTAAATCCGCTGGCCATCCTCGCTGACGGCCAGCTCGACCGCCGCACCCAGGTCGTCGGTGAGTGACCCGACCACCTGGTGGTTGCTCAGGTCAACGATCCCGACCATGTCCTTGGCGCCGTCGGTCCCGAGGACATAGAGCTTCTTGCCGTCCGACGCTCCGGTCCGTGACCCGTTCGGCAAGTTCTGCGGCGTCGGGCGAGTCGTGTCCACATTCGTGTTGATGACCGCGTACGTCGTACTGCCGACCGCGTACAGCATTCCGTCCGGTCCTCGCGCGAGGTCCTGCGGTTCGGAGTCGAGCTTGATCGGGGTGCGCGCCGCCTGACGGGTCTTCGTGTCGATCACCGCGACACTGTCCGACCCGCCGGCGACGTACAGCCGCTGGCCCTTGTCGTCGACCGCGATGTCCGCCGGGTTCGGTCCGCTGGCGAGTGGACCGCCGACCGTCTGCATCGTCTCGGTGTCGACCTCGGTGATCGTCTGGGACTTCCTGCTGAGCGTGTAGAGACGGTGCGCAGTCGCGCTCAGCGTCAACTCGGTGGAGTCGGGCGCGACGGGGATCTGACCGACGACCTTCCATGCTGCCACGTCGATCACCGAGATCGTGCCGGAGCCGGTGTTCGACACGTACAGCTTCGCGCCGTCGGGCGAGAGGGCGAGCCGACTGGGTTCGACGCCGACTCGGAGCGCGTCGCCGACTTGCTTGCGGGTCGTCGTACTGAGCTTGACGATCCGGCCGTTGCCGATGTCGGCGGCGTACAGGAACTGGTCGTCGGGACTGACGGCGAGCCCGATCGCGGTCGGGGACTTGGCGGCCGGCGGTACGACGGCGATCGCGACACCACCGAGTACGGCGGGCGCGAGCAAGGTTGCTGCCATGAACCAGCGTCTTGTGGGGAGGTTGGCGCTGGTCGGGCGGATGACGGCGACGATGCCGAGGATCAACCAGACGGCGAGCAAGACATACGCGAGTGTGCTGTTGGGGTCGTGAAATAGGCCGATCCAGACGGCGAACCCGCCGAGCACCCAGCCGGCGAGGAACGACCTGCTGAAGTTGAGCAGAGGACCTGCGATCGCCAGCTCAGCACCGAGAATGCCGAGGACGGCTGGGCTCAGGCGCTGGGTAGTGCCCGGGTTGAGGAGGTGCGGCCCGCTGCGGTACTGGTCGACCACGATGAGGAGAACGAGGATCGCCGCGACGGCGCCGATGAGCACGAGCCGGAGCTGAGGATGAGGCTCCGCCGGTCGCCATCTGACGAAGCTGAGGACGCCCGCCGCGAGCCAGGCGACGTGGGCGGCCGCGCCGAGGTATGCGGGACCGTTGTGAAGGCCGGCTGGAATGAGATTCGTCAGCCAACTTGTCAGCAGAGCAGCACTCATCAGGCCCGGGACCAACAGACCCGCGACGAACGCGGTTCCCGCCTCGCGAAGCCTCAGCTGTACTAGCACCGCAATGCCGAGGACAACGGCGACGGCGATCGTGTACCAGGTTGGGTCCAACACCGCCGCCACGATCGCGAGCGCCGCGGCCGCTGTCGTTAGGGAGAAGACCAGCCAGTCCACCGGCGGTCGATACAGGCGGTCGCGCCACCGCCGTACGGCCGCCTTCGCCGCACCACCAAACGTCGGCCCGGCAACAGGCCGTCGTACCTTCGGCTCCGACCTGACAACCGGCTGCGGCCTGGGCGGCGGCGCATCGAGATACGCCTGCGCGGTCGCCGAGATCGCGCGACTGTCGTCGTCGGTCAACTCCTCGAGCTTGGCCCGCGCCGTCTGCCGAACATGCTCATTACTTGCCTGCAGCAACTGCCTGAGCTCCTGGAGTGCTTCCTGCCGAAGCGGTTGGAGCCCGCTCACAAGACCTGCTGTGATCCGCGCTGGCAGCGTCCATCCGACGTTGGCCGCGAGGACGGTCCGGCCCTCGACGTCCGCGAACTGCTTGGGCCGCTGGCTCGGCTGCTCGGCGACAACCGCGTCGTACACGTAGCGATACAGCTCGTCCGCGGTGATGTCGCCGTCCGCATCCAGGTCGGCCGCACCACTGCGCAGCCCTTCCACCACATGGCGCGTGAACACGGACTGCGCCGCCTCGCCGTGGATCTCGCTGCCTTCGAACGCATATTGCCTCGAGTCCGTGGCTGTCAGCACGATTCGTCCCCGACCACCGAGTTCGGCCTTGGTGTGGATCGCTGCGTCGGACTTCGCGAACCGCTCGACGGTGTACGCGCCGGCGTAGCAACAGTCCAGGATCAGGATCTTCTGCCGAGCCGAGCTGTCCTCGACGGCTTCGTCGATCATGTGCGCCGGCAGCGCGCTGAACCGCAACCGCTCGCGTTTGGTGTTCTTCATCGCCAGGTAGAGCCGGCCGTTGTCGTCCTTCAGACCGTGGCCGCTGAAGTACAGCAGGGTCAGGTCGTCACGCTCGGCCGACGCGTAGAACTCGCCGATCGCCTCGCCCACGCGACTCGTCGACTCGTTGATCAGCACCTGCACCTCGAACCCGGCGATCGCGGGATCCTCGAGTACGTCGGCCAACGCCTGCGCGTCCTGCGCCGGCGTGGTGAGTCGGCGCAAACCGGCGTCCTCGTACTCGTACGTCGCCACCAGCAACGCCCGTCGACGCCCCACGGTTCAGCTCGCTTCGTGCTTGCGGAGGAACGCCTCGATCAACCGTGCCTTCTCCTCGGTCGTCGCCGCGTCCACCACGATCGAGTCTGCCCCGATCGTCAACGTCACGCGCTGCTGCGGACTCCGCCGTACCAGCCAGTCCTTGAGAATCGTGACCAGCACCGACACCATCCCGCCGGCACCGCCCAACGCGATCGCAACCTGACCGGCGACGGCGGCATCGCCTTTGCTGCCCTCAGGCGCGGCCGTCCGTACGTCGCGGGTGTCAAAGTCACCCAACTCCCGCCGCAACTGCCGTATCCCCCGGTCGGCAAACTCCGGATCGTCGTCGACCAACCCGACCTGCACCCAAACCCCCACAGAACCCCTCCCAGGATCGCGACTCATGATCGCGGGTCAGGGCGTGGTTCCGCAACGTTCGGTAGCCATTTGCCGACGCAACGCAGAGAGCCCGCGCCGCCGCAACGCAGGGAGCCGCCGGCGCAACGCAGGGAGCCCGCCCGCCGCAACGCAGGAGGCCGCCGACGCACGCAGGGAGGCCCGGGGTGCTCGCGCACCCCGGGCTCCTTTGGGCTCTACCCTTCTGGAGGGACGTCGGGGCAGAGCTTCCTTCTCCGGGTTCGCCTCAGGCGCGGTCGTGCTGCCACCAGGTCCGGTGCAGCCTCGCGCCGTACCGCCATCGATCCGCGCCGTGAACTGTCCGGTGCGCAAGGCGTTCCCGAATCCTGCACCGGCCCACCGACCGGCGCCGCAACGACGACCTCATCGTCTTCCCCCTCGGAGTTCCCCACCCCGGCCCGCACTTCGTACCGGGCAGTCTCCTCCCGACGGGTCGCGCGTCTTCCCCCCGCGCAACACGTACGCCGCACGCCCATCAGCGCGCGCCGCACCAGCCCCCCTCCGGCCGCGTCGCCAGAATCCCACTGCCGACGCTACGCCCACGCCCGCCGCCGAACAACGCCCGGCCCAGCGTTCAAACGTGTGACTAGCTGTGCCGCTTCAAGAACGCCTCGAGCAACTCCGCCCGCTCGTCGAACGTCGGCCTCTCCATCTCAATCGAGTCGTCCCCCAACGTCACCACGATCTTCCCCGGACTCTTCCGCCGCTGGATCCAGTCCCGCAGTACGGCGACCAACGTCGGCACCGCGCCACCCGCGCCCACCAACGCGACCGCGATCGCAATAGACCCATCGTCCTGCCGCAACACATCCGATTCCTCGACAACCTCCTGCGTAGGCAGCCCCTCCCCGTCCAACTCCCTCCGCAACTGCCGAACCGCCTTCACACACCGCCCCTCATCCATCCCCGCATCCCCCACCACCCGAACCTCAACCCACCGCGGCTCACCCATCCACCACCACTCCCATCAGTTGCCCCAGGCCCCCTGTGGATAACTCCCCCGCCACCCGGCCCGCCACTCCTATCCTGCTAAGAACCTCACCGAAAGGCCCCCCATGAACCCCAACGAATCCGAGCCCATCTGCCTGATCACCCCTTCGACCGCCGCCGAACTCCTCCCCCACATGCTCACCCGCTTCCACCTCGGCTACCAAGACCCCCTCATCTTCGGCACCACCAAACCAGAAGCCGTCCTAATCCCCTACGAACTCTGGCAATCCCTCAACCCCAACTCCTGTGGATAACTCCAAACGCGACCGGCGGCCAACTCTTAGTCTGATGACGGTGCACGACCAACGGGAAGGACTACTCATGGAGCCCGACGAAACGCAGTACCTACTCCCGGACGGGAGCACCGTCTGGGTGCTGTCGACCTCGGTAGCATCGAAGAACCTCTCGAAGCTTCTCGCCATGTTCCGATCCGGCGCCGCCGAGCCCTTGATCTTCGGCGACGCCGGCCAGCCAGAGGGCGTCGTGATCCCGTTCGAGGTCTGGCGCGCCCTCGTCGAGACCGCCACCGACGAGGAAGGCTTCGACTCCAGCTACTCGATCGAACGCCACCGCCTCAAGAACCCAGGCGGCCCTTCAGTCCCGATCGAGGAAGTCGCCGCCGAGTTCGGCTGGGATCTCGACGAGCCGATCGACGACTCCGAGTTCCGCAAACCGAAATGACGCAGTACCGGCTCCTAGTCCACCGCGACGTACTGCAGGAGCTACGCACGCTGGAGCGAGCCGCCGCAACCCAACAACCAGGCGGCCTACGCGACCGCGAGCACCGAGCTCTCAGGGCCGGTCTGCGCGCCATCGCACACGGCGAAGAAGGAGCCTTCGACGGCAAACGTCTCGGATTCACCACCCACGACCTCACCGACTGCGCTGAGATCAAACTCCCAGTCATCCCCGAGTCGCGCCGAAACCACGAGCTCGGCCCCTCACACCGATTGATCTACCGCGAGTTCGAACCAGAAGACAACGGACCGCCGTACCGCGAGGTCATCTGCTTCGCCCACCGCGGAGGCAACCGCCCTTTCGACGTCGCTGCCAAGCGGTTGGACCGTGCAGTAGGTGTCCGACGCCAAACCCTCAACACCTACGGCGCATCGTCCAACATCGCCCCGATCCGCCAACCCCTCCCACCCGACCTCCGCCAAGCCCTAGCCGCCGCTGCCGACATAGCCCCAGCCCGAGACGCAGTCAAAGCCCGACCGTCCCAGCCCACGGGAACACGACACTCAACAAGGCCGAGCGCTACCGCTAGCCACCGCCGCGACATGCCGCGAAGCGATAGCGTCTAACGAGGATCCGGCGGGGAGGAACAATGGGCCGAAAGTTCGTCGTACTTCGAGAAGACGGCGCCGAGGTCGTTCTCGAGGAGGTAGTGGCACCGGACGAACAGCGCCTCCACGACCGCTTCCGGAGGTCGCCCGGCCTGCTGCCGATCGAAGACATGAACCTCGACGGCCCGCTACTGGTCGTCGGCAGGAAGTCAGCCTCGCGTCCGGTCGCATCGACCTCGTCGGCCTGACGAGAAGTGGCGACGTCCTCCTCGCCGAGTTCAAGACCGGCCCCCAGAACCCGGTATTCCGCCACGTACTCGCCCAACTTATCGACTACGGCAGCGATCTGTGGGGACAGTCCCTCGACGAGTTCGACAACACCGTCGTACGCCGCGATCTCACCAGCCAATAATGCATCGATCCCCTGATGCACGACGCACGCTCACTCGAAGATGCAAGGCGCGCGATCTGGCCGACGATGCAGGACTCGGAGATCGACCCGTTCCAGACCCGCCTGAGCGAAGTACTCACCATAGGCGACTTCCACTTCGTCGGCGTGGCCCAGCGCTTCACCCAGTCGATGGAGAACACCGGCCGCTACCTGAACCAGTCGATGAAGCAAGGCAAGTTCTACCTCGTCGAGATGATCAGGTATCGGTCTCCCGCTGGCCCCGATACCCAGACCATCAGCGCATACGGTGGCCAGATGATCGCCCGACCTGAAGGTCCGAAGACTGATCCGGCCGCGCGGACGACGAGGCCCGGTTCCTGGACACCATCGGCGATGCCGAGTACCGCAGAGCATCCGGACCTCCGCGCCTGTGCCGGACTCAACATCCCCGTCGTGGAAGAGTTCAACCGGCGCGGACGTCCGGTGGGACCTTCGCACCGAGTCACCTATCGAGAATTCGAAGGCCCGACCGAGTCGTCCCTTCCGGTCCGGCAGGTCATCGCCTTCTCACCCCGGAAGAACGGCGAGATCTTCGACGTCACCGCCAACCGACCAGGCCGCTCCAAGGCGTCGCCCTCGACGAACTCGACCATCTCCCAATAGTCCGCCCCGCAAGAGGACCCCGACAAAGACCTCGACCGCCCATCGGACCGCCACGCATGGCGCTACCCGCTGAGCCGACCCAATCCCTGAAAGCCCTAGACGGCATCGCGCCTCCCACCAGCGCCCCACCGACAACGACAAACCACCCACCTGCCGCCAAACGCCCTCCGCAGACCGAGGCCCCTCCACGAGCAGGTGAAGCAGATTCGGACCGCAGCCGGCTCTCTCATCGGCTGATGTCTGAAATGTCAGTTGCTGGTTTTAGCGCTACCCGCCGCGCGACGGATGCCAGCTCGGAAGATGTACCGCGTCGCGCGGATACGCGCGCTGATCGTCCTCAAGCAGATCCGGCTCCCCGTCGCCGTCGAATGGAGGATTGTCGTAGTCGAACTCCGCCTCGATGCCACCGCCCGGCCTCACACTGAACACCGCGTTGTACCAGGTCCCCTTGTCCTGCTCGTACATCGCGTCACGCAGATCGTCACACGCCATCTGCGCCTCGACGTCGATGCTGAGGCCCGCATCGACCGAGCCGTCCAACATCTCAACCGCGAGCTGCGTCTCCATAGTCGCCGCCACCGCCGACACCGTCAGAACAGCCTTCGCCCACCCCGCAGGCGCCACCTTCACCATGGCCGACCCAATGGTCTCGATACTCGCTTGATCAGGAATCGACATGTGTGGTTCCTCTACTAGGTCGCGGCGCGTTTCGAATGGTCTGCTGTGTAACTACGCCGTCGATCGAGGATTTGACGGCAATCAAGTCGGGACGATTCTTGTCAGTGCGGTACACAAGGTCAATCTGGACCTCCACCTTCGATCCGGCCTCCAGCGCCACCCGCCAAGCGTTCTCGGCCTTCTTGTATGCGCTGAGGTTGACGCTGTTGCCGGCCATCGGGGTCAGGTTCATCTTGCCGATCGGCCCACGGAAGATCCTGGCAAAGATGTGCCCAGCGTGGTCCCCAGGCAGCTTGTCATCGAGGTTGCGCTGCGACGTCGTATCCCGCGGATGCTTCAGATCGACAACATCCAGCACCGCCCTGGCTCGAACGACTCGGCCATCGCCATCCGTCTCATACACGAACCGTCCATCGACCTTGACTGTGCTCCGAGGCGGCGGCTGGTTGAGAAGTTCTCTGTGCTCCGGCTCTGTCGTGGACAGCTCGATGACCGTCGCGTCCGGCTTGCCAGGACCGGGACCACGCGGGATGTCGCGCTGCCCAACGCCCGCTGACGGTTCGATGCCACGTACGCCAGCGACCATCTGATCCGCCCATCCTCGCGCCTTCGGTGGCGCCGCAGCTGCCAGATGCGCGGCACGCTCGCACGCATCGGCGGCCGCGGCGAGTTGGTACGCCGCCTGTCGCGCCGCTGGATTACCGGAAGCGAAGTCAGCGAGGTACGAAGCGTTCTCCCGGCACTGTGCCGCCACCCGCTGGAGGTAGCCGATCATCGAGGGGAGCCGGTCCAGGCATTCGACCAGCCCCTGCGCAACTCGCTGCAGGTCAGACGGCATTCGGCCTAGATCTGGTTGGCATAGCTTGCGCATCCTGCCGCGGCGATCTGCAGAGCCTGGACCGCATCCCCGACCGCCTTGCTGGCGGCGTCGAGCAGCTCGCAGATATCTCGATCCGTCCTCGTGGCTGACCCTGCGATCAGCGCCTGCACCTGCGCACTACTCTGACCGAAGTTGTTCTGAAAACCACCGAGACTGCCCGCGGCTCGATTGGCGTCCACGGCCATGTGGTGCAACTGCTCTTTCAACTGTTGGACGACGGACATGAGGCTTCCTCACAGAGGTGGAACGCGGGGCCGACGCGGGCGGCAGGGAACCAGCACGCCGACCCCGCTGCTTGGCTGGGCTTCGTGACGGGCTCACCGGCAGCAATGCCGCATTACCCATGACTTCATGCTGGCCGTAACCGCGGCGGCGCGAAATTGAGTCAACCCGTGGACTCGTCCCACACCCCGGGACCGCACCGCTACGCTCTGTTGGTGAGATCCCATATCGCAGGAGGGTTGTGACTCGTCGAAAGGTGTTCGACCCAGGCAGCGTGCCCTTTTCGTTTTGGCGGAAGACTGACGTTGAGGTTGCTCTGGCTCGGCGCGACGTCGCCGAGCTGTTCCGCAGCTACCTGACCGACTTCACGGAGTGCACCCAGACTCAGTTAGCGCTCCTGACCGAACACGACCGCTCAGACGTGTCCAACTGGGTACGCGGCTCGCGCCACGGCCAGGTCTCAGATATCAATGTGCTCACGCGCATCGCCGAGGGACTACAGATGCCTGACGAGGCACGGATCCTGATGGGTCTTGCACCTGCGGACGCGCTCGTATCGTCCATCCGCGACGAACGCGAGCTGACGAAACGGCCGTCGTCAGTCGCTGAGGCAACGCGCGTACGAGTCGACGGCTCGGACTCGTCGAGCCCGCGGATCGCCATCTGCGGAAGCAGGTCACCCGGCACGAACTCACGAGTCATCGATGCTGCAGTCCGGTCGCTGGCCCGCCTCGTGATGGTACGGCGCCTGCTCGTCAACCACGGGCCGATCGGTGTGGGCATCGAGGTGATCACCCACATCGCGGACCACTACCAACCGCCGGGATTGCGTGGTGCCGTGGCCATCTTTGGACGACGGAATGTCATCTTCGACGCCAGCTACATCGTCATCATCGGTGGCGGGGCGGGAACCCAGGCAGAGGCCGACATCGCACTGTCGATGGGAAAGAGAATCCTGCCTCTCGGGGCCAGCGACGGCTCAGCAGCGGCGATCTACCGCCAAGTGCTCCGCACGCCCGAGCTATCAGACTGGATGACCGATTGCACTCGCGAGACACTCGCGACCTGCGCCAAGGCCGACGACGGTACCGATCCGACTGCCGTCGAACGGATGACGGATGATTTCGTGTACATGCTCGACGACCTCGTCGACACCGATGAAGGAGACCACGCGTGACTGAGCGCCCCTACGTACTGCTATCGGCGGCGGCCTCTATCGACGGCTACATCGACGACAACACGAGCGAGCGCCTATTGCTCTCCAATGACGAGGACTTCGACCGAGTTGACGAGGTGCGCGCAAGCGTAGACGCAATCCTCGTCGGGGCGAACACGATTCGCCGAGACGACCCTCGCTTGCTTGTCCGCTCCGATGACCGCCGCAAGCGCCGCCTCGACGCCGGCCTGACGGAGTCGCCGATCAAAGTCACCTTGAGTGCCACCGGGGATCTCGATCCGACGTCGAAGTTCTTCAGCACCGGCGATGTCGCCAAGATCGTCTACGTTCCAACATCCGCCATCTCGGAAGCGACCGACGCCGTAGGCGACGTCAGTACGGTGGTGGACGCGGGTCCGACGGTTGATCCCGGCTTCATCCTTGAGGACCTTGCCGGCCGCGGCGTCAAACGGCTCATGGTCGAGGGCGGTGGCACCATCCACACCCAGTTCCTTTCCGCCGGCCTCGCCGACGAGATCCAGCTCGTCGTCGCCCCTTTCTTCGTCGGCGACAGCACCGCTCCACGCTTCGTTGGCGACGCATCCTTCCCCCAAAGCCCCGCCAACCGCATGGCCCTGGTTGACGTCCAGCAAATCGGCGACGTCGTACTCCTCCGCTACCTGCCCAAGGCGGCTGAGCATGCCTGACCTCGACGATCGCCACTGGCTCCGGCAGGCCATCGAACTGTCTCGCTCTTGCCCACCCTCCTCCAGTGCATTCTGCGTAGGCGCCATCATCGTGAGCCCCGGAGGCGAGATCCTCGCCACTGGCTACTCCCGCGAGACTGACCCCCACGACCACGCCGAGGAAGTCGCCCTCGCCAAGCTCCCGGTCGACGACCCCCGCCTCCGCGAAGCCACCATCTACACCAGCCTCGAACCGTGCAGCAAACGAGCCTCCCGCCCCCGAACCTGCACCGAGCTCATCCTGAACGCCGGCATCCCGCGAGTGGTCCTGGCTTGGCGAGAACCCACAATCTTCGTCAACTGCGAGGGCGTCGAACTCCTGACAGCCGCCGGCGTCGAGGTCATCGAGTTCCCCGACCTCGCCAAGGAAGTCGAAGAAATCAACGCCCACGTCCTGGGATGAAACCGGCCAGATGCGCGACGAGACGTGGGCAGGCCCACGCGACACAATCGGGGCGGCCTCAAACTCGCAGGCTTCTCTCCCTTCGGTGACTGTCGCTTCGGTCTCGATCAGCAACAACTCTTCCTCGTGCGCACCCGGGTTGCGAAACGCAGCCACGACACCATGCGAAAGCTTCCACTGTCCTTCACGCAGGTTCCTCAACGTCTTGATGTCGAATCCTGCGTCTAGATAGGGAGGTGCGACATCGATCAGCGGGACATCCTCGGCGTCCTTGACCTTGAACGCCTCGTTGACGATGGCAGAGGTTTCGCGCCGTCAAGGCTGGTGGCCTTTCGTCTTTCGTTGATGAACCGTTTGAGTGCCTCGGCGAGCGCCGCATGAAAGAGCCCGGACTCGTGGTAGCGCTCCGACAACCGTTTGATGGCGGGGTGTAGATGCCGCCCTCATGAATTCGTTGTGCTCCTCGTTGTATTGATCGTGGGGCACCGGCTTGATGATCTCGCCGGAGCCGTTGAGCAGCAGGTAACCGATCTCGTCGGGGTTGAGGTCCACGTTCACGTAATGCGGATCGCGTCCGCACGTGGTGCAGACACGTGTCAGATCGATCATGTTGCACTCGAGTTCTGTTGCCGACGTTGGCTGAACGTCCGTCACGCCCACGCGACGACGGCGGCCAGGGCGACGGACACAGGTCGAGGAAGCGGCACCAAGTAGGCCGCAGGCCACCGAGGGCCGAAGAGACCACCAGGCAATGTCCAGCCGAACCGTGTCGGTGAAACCTGGAACGCCTGAGAAGCGATCGGTTAACAGGCTAACGGCAGAACGTGTCACCTGTGCAAGACACGCTCGATGTGGTCAAACGCCGGTGGCTGTCGGTGGGTTCTGGCAAGCTCCTCTTGAAGGGGTGATTGTTGGATGGAGTCGGGGATTTACGACGCGCTCGTCACGAATGGGCTGCTCGAGGCAATCGTTGCTGGTGAGGCGGGTGGGCAGATTGCTGTACTTCATGATGTCGACGAGGCTGATCAACCTGAGGTCCTCGCCCGGCATGTGAGTGACGCCGTACTGCGGGTGCTTGGTAGCACTCGTGATGAGGGGAAGCGTGTTGCGCTAGTCAACGACTTGCTACAGCGTCTGGCGGAGCACGCTGACGGGCTGCCCGACGGCGCGATACGCCAACTGCATGCCGTACGTCCAACCGCTCGCCCCGGCATCACGACGTACGGCGATGCGCGTCCAAGCACTCCGCTCTCCGACGCGGCCCTGCTCACCAACTCTCATGGTGAACCGTCATTGGGACCTGAGCTGCGCGCCGAGATCGATACGTCCGATGAGGTTGATCTCATCTGCGCGTTCGTGAAGTGGTACGGCCTCCGCCTGCTCGAGCCCGAGCTGCGTCGGCTGCGACTTCGCGATGCCCCGTTCCGCGTCATCACGACCACTTACCTTGGCGCGACCGATCGGCCCGCCCTCGACCGGCTCGTCAACGACTTCGGCGCCGAGGTGAAGATCCAGTACGACGTACTGCGCACCCGCCTGCACGCGAAGGCGTGGCTGTTTCGACGGAACACTGGCTTCGACACGGCGTACGTCGGATCGTCCAATCTCTCGCGAGCCGCTCTGCTCGATGGCGTCGAGTGGAATGTTCGGCTCTCGCGGATTGGCACGCCCGGTCTGCTGACGAAGTTCGGCGCGACGTTCGATACCTACTGGAATGACTCGACCTTCGAATCCTACGATCCGGCGCGCGACCGTGACCGCCTCGACGATGCGCTCGCAGAGGCCGGCAACCGGAAGACTTCGGACCGCGTCACGATCTCACTCGCAGGCCTCGAAGTACGTCCGCGGCCGTATCAAGCTGAGATGCTCGAGGAAATCGAGGTCGAGCGTGAAGTCCACGACAGACATCGCAATCTTGTCGTAGCAGCGACCGGTACGGGCAAAACGGTCATCGCCGCGCTCGACTACCGACGCCTGCGCGACGCCGCCCTTCAGCGTGGTGAGCCTGCGCCCTCGCTCCTGTTCGTCGCCCACCGACGAGAGATCCTCCAGCAGTCGCTCCGCACGTACCGCGAAGTGCTGGCGGATGCCAGCTTCGGCGAGGAGTACCACTCAGGCACGCGTCCCGAGCGATGGCGACACGTGTTCGCCTCAGTGCAGGCCCTACACGCGTACGACGTCATGACTATGCCGGCGGACGCGTTCGAGATCCTCGTCGTCGACGAGTTTCATCACGCAGCCGCACCTACCTATAAACACCTGCTCAATCACCTCCAGCCTCGAGAGCTACTCGGCCTGACCGCGACGCCAGAGCGCACCGACGGCTTCGACCTGCTCAGCTACTTCGGCGGCAGAACAGCAGTCGAGCTGCGACTCTGGGAAGCTCTCTCAGCCGACCTCCTCTGCCCGTTCCACTACTTCGGCATCGCCGACGGCACACAGCTGACAGATCTGCAGTGGAAGCGCGGCCGATACGACGAACAGGAGCTCGAGAAGCTGTACACCGGCAACGACAGCCGCGCAGCCATCGTCCTGCGCGAAGTCCGGGACAAGCTCTCCGACGTGCACTCGATGAGAGCGCTCGGCTTCTGTGTTTCGATCGCTCACGCCGACTACATGGCTAAGGTCTTCAACGACGCCGGCATCCCGGCACGTTCTGTCTCCGGGCTGACTCCGAGCGCTGAGCGCGATCAGGCTCTGCGGGATCTCAAGGACCGCCGCGTCAACGCGCTGTTCGCTGCCGACCTCTTCAACGAAGGGCTCGATCTTCCCGAGGTCAACACCGTCCTCTTTCTCCGTCCGACCGAAAGCCCAACTGTCTTTCTTCAGCAGCTGGGCCGCGGTCTGCGGCAGGCAGACGGCAAGCCCGTCCTCACAGCGCTCGACTTCGTCGGACACCAACGCAAGGAGTTTCGCTTCGACCTGCGCTTCCGAGCGCTCACTGGCAACACCCGCCGAGGCCTAGAGCGACAGGTCGAACAAGGCTTCCCGCTCCTACCGTCCGGCTGTGAGATTGTCCTCGACAAAGTCGCGCAGGAAGTGGTCCTTTCCAACCTCCGGGGGCAGGTGACCGGACGCTGGCAGGACATGGTGAAGGAACTCAAGGCGCAGGGCGAGCAGACCCTGCCGACCTTCCTCGACGAATCGGGCGCCGACCTGAGCGACGTACTGCGGACCGGCCGAAGCTGGACCGCTCTACGGCGTGACGCCGGACTGCCAACCCGCCAGGGATCCGCCCACGAGTCAAGCCTCCTGCGACGCGTACGCGCTCTTGCCCACGTGGACGATCCCGAGCGTCTTCAAACCTATCGACGTCTCCTCCAGGACGACGGCCCGACGTACGACGAACTGCCGCCGACCCACCGCACCTACGCCCGCATGCTGTTTTTCTCACTCTGGCCGAACGGCGGGGGCTTCTCGTCGTACGCCGACGGCCTCAACGCACTCCGTCAAGAGCAGGCCGTCCGCGACGAACTGCTCGAGGTCACTGAGTTCGCGATGGATCACGCGCGCCACCTCACGCACCGTCTCGCCAACCGACTCAGCGATCTCCCGCTCCGCGTGCATGCGCAGTATCAACGCGAGGAAATCCTCGCCGCTCTCGACTACGCCAACCTTCAGCGGCGGCCCAGCACGTTCCAATCCGGCGTCGTCTACTCACAAGAACGAAACGTCGACGCCTTCCTCGTCACCCTCACCAAGTCGGAAGCGGACTACTCCCCCACGACGATGTACCGGGACTACGCGATCAGCCCGACCCTCTTCCACTGGGAGTCCCAGAGCAACACCTCCGTCGACTCCCCCACAGGTCAGCGCTACCTCAACCACCGCGACCAAGACACAAACATCCTGATCTTCGCCCGCCAACACAAACTCACCGACCTAGGTACCGCCCCCTACCTCTTCCTAGGCCCAGCCACCTACACCACCCACACCGGCAGCCGCCCCATCGCGATCACCTGGCACCTAACTCACCCCATGCCCACGGAGGTCTTCCAGGCAGCATCGGTGGTCGCGTAGTGAGCCTGCGGATCAACCCGACGGCTATGTGAGGCTCGGCGAGCTACCACGCTCGCGCAATCGCGCCCCAATCCACTGTCGCCACCATCTCCTGACCGGCCAGCGATGACGTGCGGCTGGATCCGGCGTCAATCTGCCGATGATTCCAGGGCAGTTCGACGGCTCGTGTTCGGCTGCTGCCCAGCATCGGCGTACGAGGACGAATCCGTCAGAGTTGGCGTTCGCGAGAGTCGTTGACGCCTCCAACCCCTTCACAATCGCCGCGTGCCAGACCGCCCAGGTTCTCGCGTCGAACCATCCCAGGCGCGCGATCTCAAACTCGTCCTCACACAACCTCAGGTACCGCTGGTCGTGGAGATCGATCTGATCAGGTGCACATCGCTCGGCGTGCCGTCGTTGGTCGTCAATCTCCCAGAACCTCTGGACGTACAGGTTTGCGAGCTCATGCCTGCGAGCACGGCGTGCCTGGAAGAGTTGATACGCGGCGATCACCACACCTACTGAGGTGATCAGATCGGTCGCGGTCGCGATGCTAATGATGTCTCCTCCTCGCACTGTGTGACGTCCGATCTATCGGCACCCTGCGCGCGCCGTTACATCGACTACCAGCCAACGCACCGTCCCACACGCGAGTCGCACGCGTGGGGTGGATCCCTCAGCGGGTTAGGTCTGCGGTGAATTGGTAGGCGTCGCCTCTGTAGTGGTTGGTGCCGGAGAGGAGGGGGGTGGTTTCTTGGGTGTAGGCGATTTCGGTGGCGACGAGGATGGCGGCGGATGGGGGGAGGTTGAGGAGGGTGGCGAGGGTTTCGGTGGCGTTTTGGGCTTGGACTGTGTAGCGGGAGTAGGCGAACTCGATGTTGTGGGATGAGAAGAGTTGGTAGAGGGACGCATCGGTCAGATCGGTGTCACGTAGCCAGGGGGCGACGGCGACGGGGATGACCAGGTCTTCGACGGTGACGGGGCGGCCGTCCATGCCGCGGAGGCGGCGGATGGCTGTTACGGGGGCGGTGGGGGCCAGGTGGAGGCGGTGGGCCTCGTCGAGGGTGGCGGGGCGTTCTCGGTGGTCGAGGATTTCTGAGGTGGGGCGGAAGCCGAGTTCGTGGGCCATCTCGGTGAAGGACTGGAGCCGGCTGGGGGGTTCGCGCAGTACGAGGTCGCGGACGTACCAGCCGCGTTGGGGTGATGGGGCGATGAGGCCGTCGTCGGAGGCCGCCTGGAAGCCGGCGCGGACGGTCATCCGGCTCAGCCCGGTCTCCAGGGCGAACTGACGTTCGCTCGGCAGGCGACTGCCGCTCGGGTACTTCCCGCGGACGATCCCCTCGCGGATCCGTTTCTTGACACGCTCAACAGCGGGCTCACTCACGGCCATTACTATACCAGTTTCACCATCCCCCTCAGGCACAATTCGAAACTGGTTCACACTGGCATAACTGGTTTCAGCGTCGTAGGGTGGCGGGAAGTCACAGACGAAGGAGTCACGATGGTCAGCAGGCGGAACGTGTTGAAGTCGGGGGCCGCGCTCGGGCTGTTCACGCTGGCCGGTTGCGCACCGCAAGGCACCAAGGCGAGCAGCGCACCGACCACACCCGCCAAGTCGATTGACGTCGCCAAGGCCGGCGCGGTGACGCTGACCATGCTCGACTTCTGGGGCGGTGACGCCGCCAGCTGGGTGGCCGGCGCGGTGAAGGGGTTCCAGGCGAAGTACCCGAACGTCACGATCAAGCGCACGTCGGTCGACTGGGGTCAGCTCACGCAGACGGCCAATCTGCGGTTGAAGGAGAAGAACCCGCCGGACATCATCACGGTCAACAACGGCTGGCAGTCCCTCGGGACGTTGTCCAAGGCGGGCCTGGTGCTCAACCTGGACGGGTATTCGAAGTCGTTCGGCTGGGACAAGTTCCCGAGCACGATCCTGCGGCAGACGCAGTTCACAACCGACGGCGCGGAGATGGGCAGCGGGTCGTTGTTCGCGACGCCGGTCGCCAGCTCATCGCTGATCGGCCTCTACTACAACAAGACGGTTCTCGACAAAGCTGGTATCACGCCGCCGACCGATCTCGCGTCGTTCGAGGACGCGTGCACGAAGGCCAAGGCCGCGGGCGTCATCCCGATCGGCTACGGGTCGCAGGACAAGGGTTCGTCGACGGCGATTCTCCTTGCCCTGCAAGACCTTTTCGGCGATCAGAAGAAGATCAACGACTTCGTCTACTCAACCGGCGAGGTGAAGGCCACAGACATCGGAATGTCCGAGGCGGCCGAGCGGCTCAAGTCGTACCAGGACAAGAACTGGCTCACGCCGAATCATGCCGGCATCCAGTACGCCGACGCGATCGACGCGTTCCTCAAAGGCAAATCCGCGTTCCGCTTCGAATACACCGGAACCCTTGCTTTCAAGGGAAATCAGAAGCAGGAGTACGGCTACGTCCAACTCCCGCAGGCGACCGGCGGGAAGGTCGTCGGTACGGGCGCCTCGACGGCCGTCGCGCTCGGATCAAAGTGTGCGCACCCGGATGTCGCCGCCGCCTTCCTCGACTTCCTCGCCGGCCCGCAAACCGCGCAGTACGTCGTCGAGGCCGGACTTCTCCCCTTGCTGAACGACGTCAAGGCGCCGCCGGACAACCCGGAATTCGGTACCGAGATCGCTGGTCAGCGGTCGCTCGACAAGGACAACGGATACGTCCCGTACTTCGACTGGTCGACGCCTTCGATGCTCGACACGCTCGGCGGCCAGGTGCAATTGCTGCTCGCCGGCCGGAGCACACCGGATGATCTGGTCAAGGCGGTGCAGGCCGACTACGACAAGTTCCAGGCCGCACGATGAGTGTTCTGGCGATCGGTCGCACGAAAGCGAGAACCCGAACCGTCTCGCGGCAAACCCGCAAACGGCGCTGGATCGGTCTGCTCTTCCTCTCCCCCGCACTCCTGCTGTACGGCGTGATCGTGCTCGTGCCGCTCCTCCAAACGGTCAACTACTCGTTCTACAAATGGGACGGTGTCAGCGAACCGACGTGGGTCGGACTGCGCAACTACCTGGAATTCGGCAGAGATCCACGGATGTACGCCGCCTTCGGCCACGTCCTCGTGCTGATCCTGATGTTCGGCCTGATCCCCCTCGGGCTCGGACTGATCAGCGCGGCGCTGTTGAGCAGAGCGAAGATCCGAGGTGAAGGCATTTATCGCTGGTTCCTCTTTCTCCCGCAGGTGTTGACGAGCGTCGTCGTCGCGATCATCTGGAAGCGCATCTACGCACCGGACGGCCCATTGAACAGCCTCTTGCGCGGCGTCGGCCTCGGCCACCTGACACGCAACTGGCTCGGTGATTTCACCTGGGCGCTGCCGTCGCTCGGCATGATCGGTGTCTGGGGCGGTTTCGGGTTCACCATGGTGCTGTTCCTGGCCGGCATTCTCGCGATTCCGGATGAGCTGTACGAGGCCGCGCGGTTGGATGGTTCGACGCGATGGCAGGAGTTCTGGCTCATCACGCTGCCCAGCCTGCGCGGGCAAATGGCCATCGCCCTCACCTTGACGATCACCGGTGCGCTCAGGACCTTCGACATGGTCTACATCACCACGCAGGGAGGTCCCGGAACGGCCACGACTACACCCGCGCTTCTCCTTTACCAGTTGGCATTCGTCAATCCTGATGTCGGTAGGGCATCCGCAACTGGCGTCGTACTGGCCGTTCTGTGTCTCGCGATCGCGGTCGCCATCACGAGGATCATGGAGAACAAAGACCGATGATCTCCAGATTCGAACGCGTCTCGAATTACGTCATCGTCATCGCACTGACGGTCGGAGTGCTGTTCCCGGTCGCGTGGTTCGTCCTGACCTCGCTGAGCCCCAACACGTCGGGAGCGCTGGACTTCTCGAACATTGCCTGGAGCAACTTCACGGCTGCCTGGCATGACGGGAACCTCGCCCACTCGATGTATGCGTCGCTGGTCATCACGGTGTCAGCGGTGATCGGTCAGACCATCCTCGCGATTCTTTCCGGGTACGCGTTCGGCGTCCTCGGAGTGGTCGGCGAACGCTTCCTCTTCCCGGTCATCCTGCTCGGAATGATGGTTTCGACCGAAGTGATCGTCATCCCGCTGTACTACGAGTTCCAGCGCATCGGGCTGACCAACTCGTGGCTCGGACTCGTCATCATTCAACTCGGAATGGGCGTGCCGTTCGGGACCTACTGGATGCGGGCGACCTTCCGGGCACTCCCCCGCTCGGTGATGGATTCCGCCGCTGTCGATGGTGCGGGAGTGTGGAACATGCTGTGGCGCATTCTCGTCCCGATGGCGCGTCCCGCAGTACTCACGCTGGTTCTGCTTTCGTTCATGTGGACCTGGAACGACTTCTTCCTTTCCCTTATTTTCTTGGGAGATCCGGACAAGCAGACCGCGACCGTTGCCCTGGGCGCCTTCCAGGGACGCCATGTACTGCAGGTCAATCTGATGGCGGCCGGCTCGCTGATCGTGTCGCTGCCGGTCGTGGCTCTGTACCTGTTCTTCCAGCGCGAGTTCATCAGCGGCGTCATGGCCGGCGCGGTCAAGGAGTGACGTGACGACGCCAATCACCGTGGTACCCGACGCCTCCCAACTCGGCGAGGCCGTAGCGCAACGGATTCTGGATCAACTGACCACAGGCAGGGCCATCATCGGCTTTCCCGCCGGTCGCAGTGCAACTCCAGTGGCAGCTGCATTGAAGCAATCCGGGGCCCGTCTGGACGGCCTTCAGATCGTGATGATGGACGAATACGTCACCAGGCACGGAAGCAGTTGGCGACTACTGGACCCGCACACACCCCACAGCTGCATCGGCTGGGCCCAACGGAACCTGCTCGGCCCCCTAGGCCTTGGTCCGACCAGTCTCCTCACCCCGGATCCCAACGAGCCCGAAGCCTTCAAACAGGAGATCCTCGACCGCGGCGGCATCGACCTGTTCCTCCTGGCCAGCGGTCAAGGAGACGGACACGTCGCCCTCAACGGACCGGGTACGCCGCGGCACGCGCCCACGCGGGTCGTCGAGCTGCCCGAGTCGACCCGCCGCGACAACATGTCCACCTTCCCCCATCTGCAGTCCCCCGCCGACGTTCCGACGTACGGCGTCACTATCGGTACTGCGGAACTCGTCGAGCTCTCGCACTCCGCGGTGATGCTGCTCTGGGGTCAGAACAAGGCGCACGCCTTCGATCGCATCATTCAAGCCGACAGCTACGACCCGTTGTGGCCGGCAACCATCGTGCACGACTGCCGCAACGCCCTCATCTACGCGGATGAAGAAGCCGCACAAAAGTCAGAACGAGAAGGAGTCTCCTAGACATGGCTCGAATCAAGATGGCCTACATCGGCGGCGGATCCTCCCGGGCCGCCGGCACCATGGCGTCGTTCTTGTGGCACGGGCCGGAGTTCGCGGGCTCGGAAGTGGTGCTGATCGACAAGGATCCGGAGCGGCTCGAGATCGTCCGCCGGATCGCCGAGAAGCTCGCGGCACAGGGCGGCAACGACATCACGGTCACCGCGACGACGGACCAGCGTACTGGTCTGACCGACGTCGACGCCGTACTGACGAGCTTCCGTCCCGGCAACTTCGACGCGCGGGCACTCGACGAACGCATTCCGATCAAGCACGGTGTGATCGGGCAGGAGACGCAGGGGCCTGGCGGATTCTTCATGGCGCTGCGCTCAATCAACGACATGCGCGGCATCACCGACGACCTGCAGGCGGTCGCTCCGAACGCGGTGATCTTCAACTACACCAACCCGGTCAACATCGTCTCGCAGGCGGTCGCGAGCTACACCTCGGTCCCGATCTACTCGATGTGCGAGGGGCCGCTCGTGTTCCCGCCCGTCGTACTGCGGGCGGCCGGGCTCGACCCCGAACGGGCCAAGGTCACGATGGCCGGCGTGAACCACAACTGCTGGAGCTACGAGCATCTGTACGACGGCAAGGACGTCATGCCCCTGCTCGAGGCGGCGTGGGAAGAACGCAAGGACGACCCGACGCTCGACGACAACTCGAAGCGTGCGCTGCATCTGGCCGTGGTCATGCAGTCGATCCCGTCGGACTACTTCAATTACTACTACTTCCGGAACGAGGTGTTCCGGGCGCAGCAGGCCGCGCCGCGGACCCGTTCGGAAGTGATCATGAACGAGGTTCCTGGGTACTGGGAGCACTACCGCGAGCAGGCCGAGTCCAGCCACCCCGAGCTCGATCCGGCCCGGTCACGCGGCGGCATCCACGAACTGGAGTTGGCCATCGACGTGATGAGTGCCTACTACAACGACACCGGCGCGCGGCTGCCCGTCAACCTTCCGAACGCCGACGGCGCGCTGCCCGGTTTCGACCCTGAAACCGTCGTCGAGGTGTACTGCAACGTGAACCGCAAGGGTTGCCACATCGAGCCGCAGCAGCCTCTGCCCCTTGCGGTGCGGGGTATCACGCGCCAGCTCGCCGATTACCAGATGCTCGCGGCGAAGGCTGCCTGGGAGGGCAATCGGGCCGACGCGATCCGTGCGCTCGTCGCGAATCCGCTGGTGCCCGATCTGGCGATCGCCGAACCGCTGTACGACGAGATGGCCGCCGCGCACTCGGCGTACCTGCCGGAGAGACTTCTGCGGTGAAGGACGTCTTCCTCGCTGTCGATGCCGGAAACACCAAGACCTGGGCTGGTCTGACCAGTGCCGATGGTGACCTGATCGCCCTTGCTCGTGGCGGTGTCGGCGACATTTACGCGCCGGCGGGGCCTGAGGCGGCGAGATCGGTCGTGCTCAGCCTTGTCGACGAGGTGCTGGCGTCGGCGGGCCTGCACCAGTCCGACGTGAAGCATGCGGCGTTCCGGTTGGCGGGAGTGGACTGGCCGGTCGACGAGCAGTTCTGGAGCGCGACGCTGGAGCCGCGCTTCGGCAGTCTCAGCATCAAGAACGACGGGTTCGCGCTCATTCGGTGCGGCCGGCTGGACGGGCAGGGCATCTCCGTCGTGCTCGGCACCGGTGCGGCGCTCGCGGGCCGCGGTCCGGAGAAGGAGTGGGCGCTGTCGTGGTGGCTGCAGCACCCGCTCGGCGCGGCCGGGCTGGTGAGCGAGGCGTTGCGGGCGGTGTACCTCGCTGAGCTCGGGATGGGCGAGGCGACGAAGCTTTCCGCCGTACTGCCGCCGTTGTTCGGGGCGTCCACGCCGGACGAGATGCTCGAGCTCACCACTGCGCGTGGCAACCAGTTCAACTTCGCGGCACAGGCAGCGCATGCTCCGGCGGTCCTGGCGCTCATCGACGACGACCCGGTTGTGGCCGGGTTGGTCGATACGCAGGCTGAACGGCTGGCGCAGTACGTCGGCAGTCTCGCGCGGACGTGTGGACTGGGTGGACCGGGTGGACTGGTCAGACCAGTGACCGTAGTTGTCGGAGGCGGATTGGTACCGGAACCGGAGGCGCCGATGTTCGCCGCGCTCCGTCGTACCTGCGACTCCCGAGAGGTCGAGCTTCGGCACGCCCAGGCGCCAGCGCTCGTGGGAGCCCTGCTCGATGCGATCGCCGAGGGTGGCGCGACGCCGACCGAAACGGTGCGCGCCAGACTGACTCAGAAGCTCAGCTGATCGGACTGTCCTGATTATTTTGTTGGAAGAGTTGAGCCGGGCGAGCAAGGGTGGTGGATATGGATTTCACTCATCTTGGGCGTACTGGGTTGTCGGTTAGTCGGATCGTGCTGGGGACGATGAACTTCGGTCCCCACACCGAGGTGGGGGACGCGCACGCGATCATGGACGCGGCGCATGACAAGGGCATCAATTTCTTCGACACCGCGAACGGGTACGGGCGGGCCATCTACCCGGGGCGGACCGAGGAGATCATCGGCGAGTGGTTCGCCAAGGACCCGTCGAACCGGCACAAGACCGTGCTGGCGACCAAGGTGTACGGCGACATGGGCGACGGCTGGCCGAACGAGGGCAAGCTGTCCGCGCTCAACATCCGGCGCGCGCTGGACGCGTCGCTGAAGCGGCTGCAGACGGACTACATCGACCTGTACCAGTTCCACCACGTCGACCGCGCGACGCCGTGGGACGAGATCTGGCAGGCGATCGAGGTCGCCATCCAGCAGGGCAAGATCCTGTACGCCGGGTCGAGCAACTTCGCCGGCTGGCACATCGCGCAGGCGCAGGAGGCTGCGGCGCGCCGCAACTACATCGGCCTGGTCAGCGAGCAGTCGATCTACAACCTCCTCGTCCGCGACGTCGAGCGCGAGGTCCTGCCGGCCGCGCAGCACTACGGCCTCGGCGTGATCCCGTGGTCGCCGCTGCAGGGCGGTCTGCTCGGCGGCGTCGTACGCAAGGAGAACGAGGGCGTACGCCGGCTCGAGGGTCGGGCCAAGGAGACGCTGGAGCGTCTGCGCCCGCAGATCGAGCAGTACGAGGCCCTCGCGGACGAGCTGGGCCACGAGCCCGGTGAGCTCGCCCTCGCCTGGCTCCTCCACCAGCCCGCCGTCACCGGCCCGATCGTCGGCCCGCGCACGATGGAACAGCTCAACTCCGCCGTACGCGCAGTAGACGTCAAACTCGACGACAAGGCCCTCGCCCGCCTCGACGAAATCTTCCCCGGCTACAAGACCTCCCCCGAGGACTACGCCTGGTAAGACCGCTCCAAACAGCCGGCCGCTTTCACAAAGGCGGCCGGCTGTTCTATGCGTGGACCGCGGTTGTCGGGAGCATGCCGATGAGGGCGTCGGCGGCTAGGGAGGCGGCGGGGCCGGTGGGGACGGCTACTGAGACTTGCCAGTCGGAGGCGGTGCCGGGGGCCAGGGGGACGGTGACGTGGTCGCCGCGTTTGGCGGCGATGCGTTCGGGGACGAGGGCGACGCCGAGGTCGTAGGCGACGAGTGCCAGGAGGGTGTGTACGTCGTTGACCTCGATCGTCACCGGATGAGCGACCCCGGCAGTGGTGAACGCCCGGTCCGAGATCGCGCGGGCGCCCCAGGTGGGGTCGAAGTCGACGAACGACTCGCCGATCAGGTCGTCCAGCGTGACCCGAGACGCCTTCGCGAGGCGGTGGTCGGGCGCGCAGACGAGCACCATCGACTCGCGGGACAGCGGTCGCAGGTCGAGCCCGTCGACCGGGTCGCCGGCGGTGGCGACGAACGCGACGTCGAGCCGGCCGGAGGCGAGTTCGTCGAGCATCGGTGTGGAGCCGGCCTGGCGGACCTCGATCTCGACGGACGGGTACGCCGACCGGAACTTCGCGAGCAGCGCCGGTACGTCGACCACCCCGAGGCACTGCTCCAGCCCTACGGTCAGGTGCCCGCGTAGCAATCCCTGGACCGCGGCGACCGCGTCCTTGGCGGCTTCGGCGGCGGCGAGGGTACGGCGGCCCTCGCACAGCAGCGCGCGCCCCGCCTCGGTGAGCTCCACGCTCCGGGTGTTCCGGACGAACAGCGACGCCCGGAGCTCACGCTCGAGCGCGCGGATCGAGGCGGACAGCCCCGACTGCGAGATCGACATCGCCTCGGCGGCCCGCGTGAAGTGTTTCTGCTCAGCCACCGCCACGAAGTGTTCCAAGTGCCTCAGCTCCATGACTAAGAACTGTAGTCGATCGAAAGAAATCGATTCACCTGTCCCACCTCTCAGGCGTCCGCGCGCTGGATGCCGTCCGGGGATCGGTAGGGTGGGCGGCATGGCGGATGAGGAGTTTCGGGTTGAGGTTGTGCTCAGTGATGAGGGGCACGGGTTGACGTTCTGGGATCGGTTGCGGGCGTTGGATCTGGACGACGACGCGCGGAAGCGGCTCGGGAGTCAGGTGACGGTGACCCGGGACGGGAACCGGATGCTGATGTACACGCATACGCTCGAGGACGCCCAGGAGGCTGAGCGGACCGCCAAGGATCTGGTCGCCCACGACCGCCTCGAGGCGACGTACACGGTGACGCGGTGGAATCCGGCCGAGCAGGACTGGGCCGACCCGAGCGTTCCGGTCGGCCCGCACGACGCGGCCAGCGACGAGGCGAAGAACGCCGGCATGGAGGTACCGGACCCGCGGTACGTCGTGGTCCAGGCGTACAAGCCGGAGTTCCTGCGGGATCTCGGTCTCTAGCACCTACCCAGCCGCGTAGCCGGAGCGTTCGCAGAACGCGCCGGCTGCCAACTGGTGCGCGAGTGCCTCGGACGACGGCAACGCGACCCGCTGCGGGCGATGCCGGACGGCTCGCCGGCGTACAGCAGCGGGCCGGCAACAGGCGTGCCCAGCACTCGCCGCCGACGTGCCCGATGGCCTCGGACTCCGCGAGCGCAGGCTCGCTGATTCGAGGCGGTTGAGGAACCTGGTCGTACTTCGGACCGAGGAGGGCCTCGGCCCGGGCGTGAGCTCCTGGCCCGGGAAGAGCGAGAGCAGCCGGAAGCCGCGTTGTACAGCGGGATCGAGCAGGTCGTACGACGTTTGGAACGCCGAGCTGACCGCGGAGACCGCGCTCTGGCTGGCCAGCGGTCTGGTCGTGCTCGACTTCGTCGACCTGTCGTCGTCGATGGCGAGCGCGCCCGTACGACGCATGCGTGAGACGAGCGCCGCGACCAAACCGCGTGAGGCAACGGCGTCGGCGATCCGCAGTGCGAGCGGAAGGCCGACGCACAGGTCCACCAGTTCACCGACGTCGTTGGTTGCCTGAAGCATCTAGTGGATGAGCGCGGCGAGGGCGTCCAGCGGGTTCCGGCTTGTGAGGAGGACGGCGCTGGTCGGCGTACCGGGGAGGAGGGCCGGACCTGCGCCGCGGACGTAGCAGCAGGAGCGCAAGCTGCGGACACAAACGCGGCGCCGGCGTGGGGACCGCATTTCCGTCGACGGCGATCTCGGGCGGATCGAGGGTGCGGAACTACGGCGACCTAGTCTGGCAGTTATGGATGTCGTGCTGGGGCCTGTGAGGGAAGACGATGTGGCGTTGCTCCAACGGTTTGCGGTCGAGCCGGGGTTGATCGGGCTGGACTGGAACGGGTTCCGCGATGCGCAGGGTCCGGTCCGAAGGTTTGCCGAGGATGGGTTCCTTGGTGAGGAGGACGGGCGGCTGATGGTCCGGACCGGTGCGGAACCAGGTGCGGAGACGGCGGGGCTGGTGAGTTGGCGGTCGGGGTCGTTCGACGGGAGGACGAAGTACTGGGAGATCGGGATCGCGCTGCTGCCGGAGTATCGCGGGCGTGGGATCGGGTGGCGGGCGCAGGCGATGCTGACGGCGTACCTGTTCGAGCACACGCCGGTGCAGCGGATCCAGGCCGCGACGCATCCGGAGAATCTGGCCGAGCAGAAGTCGTTGGAGAAGGCGGGTTTCCGGCTCGAAGGCGTGATCCGCGGGTGTGAGTTCCGGGCCGGGCGGCTGCGGGACGGGTACCTGTACAGCCGATTGCGGGACGACCCGGCACCGGAGCTCGGCAACGGTTCGGTGACGGCGAGCGGATTGAACCCTCTGGCGCACTAGTCTCGGCGGGTCGCTGCACGCTTACTCGGCGTGCTTCTGCGACATTGAAAAAAGCTGAGGGATAAGGGGTCGCCCGTGTCGCGTCGTCGTGGTCTGGTTGCCGGTGCCATCGGTGCCGTGGTGCTGTCGTTCGTGCTTGCCGGCTGCTCGGACGTAGCCGCCAGCGAGACGACTCCTTCGCCATCGGCGACGACCGCTTCCTCGAGTGCAACCCCGACGGCGACTGCGAAGCCCACGGCCAAGCCGACGGTGAAACCAACGCCGAAGCCCAGGGTGAAGCAGAAGCCGGCGTACTACGCGCTCCGCGTGGAGCGGCAACTGGACAAGCTCGGGTACCCGGTCGGCGATATCGACGGTGACATCACCGCGCGCGCCAAGCAGGCGTTGTGCGCGTGGCGCGAGACGAACGGGCTTCCGGTGAGCCGCGCCGGGCTGACGCTGAACGACGCTTACTCGGTGCTCAACGCAACCAAGCGCCCCACGCCGACCCGCTCCCCCGGCATCTACGTCAACAAGACCTGCCAGATCCTGTACCAGATCGTCGGGAAGACCTATAAGCGGATCGTCTGGATCTCGACCGGCCAGCCCGGCTACGACACCCCGAACCGCACCGGCACGGTCTGGCGCAAGTGGGCCGGCGCGCACGAGAGCAGCCTGTACGAGGACGCGTACATGTACGACTCCTTGTACTTCCTCAAGGACCGCCCTGGCATCGCCCTGCACGGCTCCCGGGTCAACTCCCTGATCAAGCCGTACCCCGCCAGCCACCGCTGCGTCCGCGTCATGCGCCCCGAGATCCACGAGATCTACGCCGACACCCCCATCGGTACCAAGGTCCAGATCTACGGCGAGTACTAGCCGAGAATTCGGTCCTCGATACAAGACGGACCGCTCAGGCTTTGTCGCGTCACACGAGACGGACCGGGCCTCGCGCTGGCACAGTCTTCTGTATGTCCCTCCCCCTTCAGGACGAGCAAGACCTGGCCTCGGTCACCGCGCTCGCGGCCACCGCGGTCGATCCCGGCGGCGTGCTGCGCATGAAGCTCGTGCCCCACGACCGCATCGCGCAGGCAGAGTCGTCCGGGCTGGGCGCGGCGCCGAGCTGGCACGTCTTCTGCATCGACAACGGGATCGCGTTCACCCCCGACCTCGGCGTACTCGGCGATCAGCGGCTGCGACCTGATCTGCGCGCCGCGCGGGTGCTGGGCGACGGCCTGGCCTGGGCTCCGGCGGAGTTCTACGAGCAGTCGGGCGCGCTCTCTGCGTTGTGCACGCGTGGCCGGTTGCGCGAGACGGTCCGTGATCTGGCAACGCTCGGAGTCAGCGCGACGGTCGGCTGCGAGGTCGAGTTCGTGCTCACCGCCGCCGATGGGTCTGCGCTGGGCGAGCGGCCGTGGAACTGTTACGGGGTCACCGCGGCCTTGGATCGGGAAGAGTTCCTGCTCGGCCTGCTCGACGACTTCCGGGCTGCGCGCCTCGAGGTCGAGCAGTGCCACGCGGAGTACGGCGACAGCCAGTACGAGATCTCCTTTGCCCCCGCCGATCCGCTGGCCGCAGCCGACGCCACTGTGCTCGCCCGGATCGTGATCGGCCGTGCGGCGCGGCGCGCGGGGCTGGCTGCGTCGTTCTCGCCGGTACCGTTCGCGGGCGGCAGCGGCAACGGCGCCCACGTGCACGTTTCGCTCGACCGTGACGGCGTACCGCTGTTGTCCGGCGGGCACGGGCCGCACGGGCTGACCGCCGAGGGCGGCGCGGCGATCGGCGGCATCGTCGCCGGGCTGTCCGACGTGATCGGTGTACTGGCCGGGTCGGTGCTGTCCGGCGGACGGTTGCTGCCCGATCACTGGTCCGGCGCCTTTCCCTGCTGGGGCCTGGAGAACCGCGAAGCGGCGGTCCGGTTGTGCGCGGTCGCGGCGGGCAACGCGAACATCGAGGTCAAATGCGTCGACCCGGCAACCAATCCCTATCTCGCCGTCGCGACGGTGCTCGGCCTGATCGCGGACGGACTGCGGCGCGAGGCGCCGTTACCCGCCGAGGTGACGACACATCCGGCTGACGCCGGGCACCCGACGCTGCCGGCCGACCAGTCCACCGCCCTCGACGCTCTCCAGGATTCGGCGCTGGCCCGTCGGATCCTTGGCCCGGACCTGCTGTCCGCGCTGCTCGCGGTACGGCGCCACGAGGTCGCCGTCTTCGCCGGCCAGGAGCCGTCCGCAGTAGCCGACCGGTTGCGGTTCTCATGGTCCGCATGAGCCGCGAAGGAACCGCCACGGAATCACTGCTGGCCCGGGAAGACGCTGCCATCGGCGACTGCCTGAAGATCCGCTTCTACCCGTTGGTCGTGGAACGGGCCGAGGGTGTGACGCTGACCGATGCCGACGGCAACGAGTACCTCGACTTCATCGCCGCCGGAGGGGTGGTGCAGACCGGCTACCGGCATCCCCGCGTGCGCGAGGCGATCGTCGGCGAGCTGGACACGTCGTGGTCCACGATGCACTGTTGCTATCCCGGCCGCCGGGCAGTGGAACTCGCCGAACGCCTGTGCTCTTTACTGCCAGGGGATTTCCGGAAGAAGGCCTGGTTCGGCACCACCGGGTCGGATGCCAACGACTGTCTCGCCAAACTGCTGCCCGTGGCGACGGGCCGGCCGCGGTTGATCTCGTTCACCGGCGCGTACCACGGCCAGACACTGGGCTCCGCCAGCTTGTCCGGGCATTCAGCGCAAGCCCGGGTCCTCGGCACCGGCAACGTCACCAAGATCCCGTACCCCGATCCGTACCGCCCGATGGATGCCAGCAGCTCCGCGTCGGCGTCCGAGCAGGTTCTGACGTACCTGAGCGAGCGCGTACTGACCAGCATCTCGCCTGCCGCCGACACCGCCGCGATCGTGCTCGAACCGATCCAGTCCGACGGCGGGGACATCGTGCCGCCCGACGATTTCCTCCCCGGCCTGCGTCAGCTCTGTGACCGGCACGGCATCTGGCTGGTCTTCGACGAGGTGAAGACCGGCCTCGGTCGCACCGGCGCGATGTTCGGCTTCCAGCACAGCGGCGTCGTACCCGATGCGGTGTCACTGGGCAAACCGCTCGGCGGCGGGCTGCCGCTGTCGGCCGTCGTCGGCCGGGCCGAGCTGTTCGATCACGACGTACCGAACCTGTTCACACTCGGCGGTTCCCCGGCACCGGCGGCCGGCGGCCTTGCGGTGCTGGACGTCCTCGCCGACGAGAACCTGATCGTCAATGCGAAGGTGCGCGGCGAGCAACTCCTGGAAGGCTTGCGGGAGCTGCAATCCCGGCACCGCTTGATCGGCGACGTACGAGGACGCGGGCTGCTACTGGGTGCCGAGCTGGTCGCCGACCGCAAGACACGCGAGCCCGCGGCGACTGATGCCGCTCGGCTGGTCTATCGCTGCTTCGAACTGGGGCTGATCGTCATGTACACAGGGCTGCACAGCAACGTCATCGAACTCACGCCGCCGCTGATACTCACCGAGGAGGACGCGCTGCGCGGGCTGGACATCCTCGACCGGGGGCTGACCGATATCGAGTCAGGCACCTTCGACGACACGAAGCTGGCCGGTTATGCCGGCTGGTGACCTCGCGGAGTTCGTGACCGGACTGCCGCTGATCGACCATCACTGCCACGGCGTGCGGACCGGCACGACGACGGACGCCGAGTTCGAACTGCTGGCCACCGAATCGGACTGGCCCGCCCCGCCCGGTACCTCGGTGTTCGACAACCCGTTCGGCATCGCCGTACGGGCGCTGTGCGCGCCGCTGCTCGACCTGCCGCAACACTGCACGGCCGAGGACTATCTGAGGCGACGCGGCGAACTGGGCGACCAGGAGGTCAGCGCTCGTCTGCTGGCCGCGAGCGGCACGGACAGATACCTGCTCGACACGGGTTTTCGTGCCTCCACCATCATGTCGCCGCCCGCGATGGCGCAGTTGACCGGCGCCGTCACTCAGGAGATCGTGCGGTTGGAGGCGCTGGCCGAATCGATCGCGCCAGACTCGACAGCGGCCGGTTTCGCCAGTGCCTTCGAGGACGCGCTGGAACTGGCGCTCGAGCATGCCGTCGGCGTCAAGTCGATCATCGCCTACCGGTACGGGCTCGACTTCGACCCGGCCCCGCCGACGAACGCAGAGGTGACGGCGGCCGCCGGCCGATGGCTGGCAGGAATCCAGGCAGGTGGCCCGGTCCGGCTCACCGATCCTGTGCTGCTGCGGCATCTCCTGTGGCGCGCGGTCGGGTTCGGCAAGCCCATCCAGCTGCACGTCGGCTTCGGCGATGCGGACATCGTGCTGCACCGCTGCGATCCCTCCTACCTCACCGAGTTCGCGCACGCGACCCGCGAGACCGGCGCGCAGCTGATGCTGCTGCACTGCTACCCCTACATCCGGGAGGCCGGGATTCTCGCTCAGCTGTTCCCACACGTGTGGCTGGACACGTCGTCCGCGGTCTCCCACACCGGCCCGTCCAGCGAGACGCTGGTGCGGCAGTCGCTGGAGATCGCGCCGATGCACAAGGTGCTCTACGCCTCGGACGCGTTCGGCCTGCCCGAGCTGTACCTGTGCGGCGCTCAACTCTGGCGCCGCGCCGTCGGCCGGGTCCTCGGTGAGTGGCTGGCCGAGGGTTTCGCCGGCGAAACCGACGCCCGTCGTTATGCCGAGCTGCTGGGACGCGGCAACGCGATCCGCGCGTACGGTCTGGAGTAGCCATGGATCTGGAACAAGCACTTGCCGCGCAACTGGGCGCGGCCGTCGAACTGCGGCACCGGCTGCACGCCGATCCCCGCCCCAGCGGCAAGGAACACGACACGGCCGAGCTGCTGATGGCTGAGCTGGGCGTCGTGGACGCGCCCGATATCGCCGGTGGCCGGATCGTCCGCGTCGGCGATCCGGACGGACCTGCGATCGCGGTGCGCGCCGAACTCGACGCGCTGCCTGTTGCCGAGAGCAACGACGTACCGTGGGCGTCACGCAACGGTTCGGCGCATCTGTGCGGGCACGACGTACACATGGCGGCGCTGGTGGCGGTGGTGCGGGCGCTGCGCGTCGTCGGGCCACCGGTTCCGCTGGTCGCCGTGTTCCAGCCACGCGAGGAGACCGTGCCTTGCGGTGCAAAGGATCTGGCCGGGTCCGCTGAGCTGTCGACCCACGACATTCGCGCTTTCCTCGGCGTACACCTGCAACCGCGCCTTGCCGAGGGCCGGTTCTCCGCGGCGCCGGGGCCCGTCAACGCGTCCGCCGACGAGTTCTTCGTGACCGTCACCGGTACGCCGGGCCACGCGGCGTACCCGCACCTGACCCGCGACCCGGTGCTGGCCGCGGCTGCGACGGTGATGGCGTTGCAGACCGTGGTTTCGCGACGCCTCGACCCGACGCATCCCGCCGTACTCTCGGTCACCACGATCTCGGGCGGCGACTCGCCGAACGTGGTGACCGGGGAGGTCACGTTCTCCGGCACGATCCGCGCGTTCCACCAGTCCGACCGCGACGAAATGGTGCGGCTGCTCACCGAGGTCAGCTCGTCGACGGCCGCGGCGTACGGGTGTTCCGCGCGGGTGCGGGTCGGCTTCGGGGAGCCGGTGCTGACCAACGACGCGGACCTCGCGGCCGCTGCGACGAAGGAATTGGTGGCCGCAGGATTCGAATCAGCGCCACCCTACCTGTCGTGCGGCGCGGACGACTTCTCCTTCTACGGCACCCGATATCCGTCGCTGATGGTCTTCCTCGGCGTCGGTTCAGGCGGTCCGGGCCTGCACCATCCCGGCTTCCTGCCCGCGGACGAGATGGTCGCGAAAGTAGCCAAGGCAATGCTCGCCGGCTACCTCGCGGCGACGAGGATGCCTGCGGTCTAGCCTCTGATCTGCGGCTGCCACATTTCGTAATTTCCGCATTCCGCGGTGATCTCGGCCGTTTCCTGAGCTGCGGCGAGAAAGTCGTCGACCATTCGCGAACTACGCGATTCCGCCACCGCGAGGAAGACCTGTTCAGGCGCCAGTTCCGGGATTGGTACATAGCTGATGTCGGGGCGTGAGTAGAACACGGTCTCCGACCGTCCGACGAACGAGATGCCCCGGCCTGCCGCGACGTGCTCGAGCTTTTCCTCCACCCCGCGCGCCCGGAGTCCGGAGTCGGTGTGCGGGCGTCTGGTGGGCTGCGTGCTCGGGTCGGCATGCCAGACCACCGGCTCACCGTTCAGGTCTGATTCGGCGACCTCCTCCTTGCCGGCCAACCGGTGGTCGCTGGGCAGCGCCACCATGAGCGGCTCGGTGTAGAGCGGAGTCAGGCGCAGCCCGGTCTCATCGACGGGCAGCCGCACATAGCCGACGTCGACGCGGCCTTCCAGCAGCATCAGGGCCTGGTCGTCCCATTCCATCCGCTGCACGTCCACGACCACATCCGGGTTCCGGGCCTCGAAGACCCGCGCCGCCGGGATGACCGGGATGCCGGTCCGGAAGCCGATCACCAGCCGCTGGCTCCCGCGGCCGGCCACGGACACCCTGCGCTGGACCGCGCGCACCGAGGCGAGCAGCGGACCGGCGTCGTCCAGCAGCTGGCGACCCGCGTCGGTCAGCTCCACGCCGTGGCTGTCCCTGGCGAACAGCGGGGCACCGAGATCCTTTTCCAGAGCACGGATCTGCCGGCTGAGCACCGGTTGCGCGATATGCAACTCCTCGGCGGCGCGGCCGAAGTGCAGCCTATCCGCGACAGCGACGAAGTAGCGCAGCTTGCGCAGGTCCAGATCCATGGAGCCTCCCGGTCCGGCAATGCTCTCAAGGTATCACCACGGCTGAAAGAGGTCTTGGACACGCACTCCGGCCGGTGGCATTGTCAATGGGGCACGAGCGAATTCAATCAAGGGATTCCGCACCGGCTTCTTGCCGGGAATAGGCGGGAATGCCGTGCTGTCCAGCTTCAGAAGGCAGGAACACCATGAGCAGCGTCAGTTTTATCGGCCTAGGCGGAATGGCCCGCGCAATAGCGGCTCGCGCACTAGCGGCCGGCAATTCGGTCGAGCTCGTCGGCCGCGACGCGGCCAAGGCCACGGACCTGGCCGGCGAGCTCGGCGGCGGGGCCACGGTGGGGACGTTCGGCACCGTCCCCGCAGGCGACGTCGTCGTCCTCGCCGTGCCGTACTCCAGCGCCGTCGCGGTCGTCACCCAGTACGGCGATGCGCTGGCCGGCAAGGTCATCATCGACATCTCCAACACCTTCGACGCCGACGCAACCGGACTCGTCACGCCTGACGGCACCTCCGGAGCGCAGGAGATCGCCAAGGCCGCACCGGCGAGCGCGCATGTCGTGAAGGCGTTCAACACCGTCTTCGGCCACGTCCTGGCCAAGGGCCGTCCGTTGGACGTGCTCTTCGCCGGAGACGACGCGCGGGCCAAGACCGACGTGTCGACGTTCATCGAGAGCCTCGGGCTGCGTCCGCTCGACGTCGGCGGCCTGGAGATGGCCCGCTGGCTGGAAGGTGTCGGGCCGCTGCTGATGGGCCTGGCCCGCCACGGCGCGGGGACCTTCGACATCGCCCTCGGCGTCGACGTTCTCGGCTGAGCGCAACCCATCACTCACCTACCCACACAAGGACACAGCGTGCGCGTCTTCGTCGCCGGCGGGACCGGCCATTCCGGTTCATACATCATTCCCGAGCTCCTCGCCGCCGGGCACGAGGTCACTGCCCTGGCTCGGTCGGACACCGCCGCGGAGGCGCTGTCCGCTCTCGGCGCGAAGGTACGTCTCGGCGACCTCCAGGATCTCGACGGGCTGAAGGAGGCGTCCGCGGACGCCGACGGCGTCATCCACGTCGCACACCGGCAGGACCTGCTGCCCTCCGGCGGGATCGCCTCCGTGGCCGCCGCGGAGGTCCCGATCATGCACGCGTACGGCGAGGCGCTGGCGGGCACCGGGAAGCCGCTCGTCGCGGCAGGGAGCATCGGCTCGCCGGGGAATCTGGGCCGGCCGGCGACCGAGGACGACCCGGCCCTTCCTGTCGGCAACGAGCACCGGGCCACTCTGCGGGCTCGTAACGTCGTGGAGACCGCCGTTGTCGGCCTCGCTGAGCGGGGAGTGCGGGCATCGGTCGTGCGGCTTGCCAACATCGCACACAGCACGACCGATCGTTCCGGCTTCCTCGTACAGCTGATCGCGCTCGCGAAGGAGAACGGCTTCGCCGGCTACCCCGGAGACGGCGCGAACCTGTGGAACGCCGTACACGCCCGCGACAGCGCCTCCTTGTTCCGGCTGGCGCTGGAGAAGGGGCCGGCCGGCAAGTACTGGCACGCGGTCGGAGACGGGGGCATCCCGCTCCGCGCGATCGCCGACACCATCGGCAGTCGTCTGGGCCTGCCCGTCGTGAGCGTGCCCGTCGACGAGCTGGTGCTACCTGGGTACTTCGGGGCCCTCGCGAACATCGTCACGCAGACCTACCCGGCCTCGAACCTCATCACTCGCCGAACCCTCGGCTGGGAACCGATCCAGCCCGGCCTGCTCGCCGATCTGGACAACGGCCACTACTTCCCCGCCAGCTGACGGCTGTTCCGGGTCTACATCAATTCAAGGGAGTAATCGTGGGAAAGCTCGATGGCAAGGTAGCTGTGATCACCGGCGGATCAACCGGTATGGCGCTGGCCGGCGCCGAGTTGTTCGTGGCCGAAGGAGCTCATGTCTTCATCATGGGCCGGCGGAAGGACGCGCTGGACGACGCCGTACGGCAGATCGGCCGCAACGTGACCGCGGTGCAGGGCGATGCGGCCGACCTCGACGACCTTGACCGTTTGTACGAAACGGTCAAGAACGAGAAGGGCTCGATCGACGTCCTGTGGGCCAGCGCAGGGATGGGCGAGCCAGGCAAGCTCGGTGAGATCACCGAGGAGCAGTTCCATGCCGCGTTCTGGCTGAACGCGCGCGGGACGCTGTTCACGGTGCAGAAGGCCCTGCCGTTGATGAACGACGACGGCTCGATCTTCATGACAGGGTCGAACGCCTCACTCGGGGCCTTCCCCGGCTGGAGTCTGTACGCCGGGAGCAAGGCCGTGCAGCAGGCCTGGGCCCGCGTGTGGCTCAACGAACTGAAGGACAGGCGGATCCGGGTAAACGTCTTGACCCCCGGCCAGGTCGCGACAGCAAAGCAGGAAGAACTGTTCGACGAGGCAACGAAGTCGGCCTTCGAGTCCCTGATCCCACGAGGAAAGATGGGCCGCCCCGAGGAGATCGCTGCAGTCGCCCTCTTCCTCGCCTCCAACGACTCCAGCTACGTAAACGGCCTAGAACTAGTCGCCGACGGCGGCACCACAGCGATCTGAATCGAGGACCAGGAAGAGTAGGCACCATCATGAGCAGCGTCAGTATCATCGGCTCGGGGAACATGGCCAGCACCATCGGCACCCTGGCAATCGCGGGCGGCCATACCGTCGAGGTGATCGGCCGAGACCCGGCCAAGTCCGCGGCCCTGGCCAAATCGCTCGGCGGCGGCGCCACGGCAGGGACATTCGGGGCCGCCCCGACCGGCGACATCGTCATCCTCGCGGTCCTGTTCGACAGCGCCGTGCCTGCGGTCCGCGCGTTCGGAGACGCGTTGGCCGGCAAGATCATCGTCGACATCACCAACCCGTTCGATGCCACCGGCACCGGGCTGGCCGTCCCGCACGACACCTCCATCGCGCAAAGGGTGGCCGAGGCCGCGCCCGCGAGCGCCCATGTCGTGAAGGCGTTCAACACCCTGTTCCGCCACGTGCTGGCCCAAGGCGGCCCAGTGGACGTGTTCATGGCCGGCGACGATGCGCAGTCCAAGGCGAGCGTGTCAGCGTTCATCGAAAGCCTCGGACTCCGCGCCCGGGACACCGGCGACCTGCGCATGGCCCACTGGCTAGAGGGAGCGGGCGTGTTGACAATGGGCTTGGCCCGCCACGGCGTAGGAAACTTCGACTTCTCCCTCGGCATCAACAACCTCGGCTGAGCGGCCGCCAACGCTGGTGGTTAGTGGCGGCGTTCTATGTGGGGTTTGAGGGTGCCGTCGTAGGGGTTCGGGGGTAGGCCTTGGAGGAGGTCTGGTAGGTGGAAGGTTTGGAAGAGGGAGAGGTCGAAGAAGGCGACTGCGTGGATTATTGCGGTGGCGGTGAGGGTTAGGACCTGGATCTGGAAGGCGCGGTGGATGTTGTCGCGTGGGTCTCGCATGTAGACGGCGAACGCGGGGAGGCCGTTCGCTGTCAGGGGGACGAGGTACTGGTCGCCGGGGCGTTCGGCCGGGCAGTGGGTGGAGATGAGGCGGCCGATGTCGCGGGCGCCGCGGAACCAGGAGGTGAACGGCGGCATCTCCCAGATCGCGTCGTCGGTGAAGAGCGTGACGATCGCGGGTACGTCGTACTGCTCGAACGCCGCGCGATACCGGCTCAGCAGAGCTTCGTCCGGGACGACGGTCGGCGCCGCGACGACCGGTACGGGACGTACGTCGCCCAGCAGCGTCGTGACGCGGGCGGTGGGCCAGCCCTCGATGTCGTGGAGGATCGTGGCGGCGCGCGAGAGCGGGGCAACGCGTTGGAGGGCGGCGATCAGGCCGAGGTCGATCGGGCGGCCGTCCATCAGGTGCTCGGGGATGGGCTCGAGCCAGAGGATCTCCGAGCTTTCCGAGAGTGCGCCCTCCGGATGCGCACTGGGAGCGGCCAGGTCGGACGGGAGCGGACGCGTCCCGGCGCGGGCGAGACAGGCGAGAGTGGCATCCCCGTAGGTGGATACGCCGCCGGCGATTTCGACGGCGTCCGTGATGGACCCGAGCATGCGGTAGCAGTGCGCGATCAACCCGGAGTCGTCCATACCTACTCCATCTGCGGTCAGTTCGGGGTGTGCTTCTGTTCGATGGCGTCGAGCAGCCAGGACAGGCCTGGCTCGAAGCTGTCGGACTGGGCGGCGAACCCCTCGCGCAGCAGCGGGGCGATGTGGGGGTGGTCGCCGCTTTCGGCTCGTTCGGTCAGGTAGGTGTTGACGGTCGTGGTCCACTCCCCGGCGGCGTTCGGATCCGTCGGTACTGCGCGGCGCTGGGCGGAGATGCGGGTGACGTAGCCGACGGTGTAGTCGTTGACAGCCGTCGCGATGCTCCACGCCTCGTCCGTGGTGACCGACAGCGGCGCCAGCGCGCGGATCCACTCGTCGAGGACGCGGAGCGTGTTCGGTCCGAGCTGGATGCGGTCGACCAGCAATTCGATCGACCAAGGGTGCGCCAATCCCTGGTCCCTGGTACGCCGGGCGATCGCCTCGAGCGCACTGCGCCAATCCTCAGGCAGATCCGCACCGAGCACGCTCTCCCCGGCGAGCTGGTCGAACATCAGGTCGAGCAGGTCGTCCTTGCTCGACACGTGACCGTACAGACTCATCGGCCTGACGCTCAGTCCCGCCGCAACGCTGCGGATCGAGACGGCGTCGAGCCCGTCCCGGTCGGCGATCGCGATCGCTGCCTGCACGATGGAGTCCCGGGTGAGCGTCCGCCGCCGCGGCTGGCGATCGTTCCGCGCCCAGACCGGTCCCGCAGGCTGGGTTTTGTCGTCAGGTGACGAGGGGAGCGCCATGTTCGGCATCGTACGACCCCGGTACGGCGACATCGAGCCGCCCGGTCACGGAGTCGGCGGCGGTACCGGGTACCCGCCCGCGAACGCATCGAACTCGGCAGCATCCTCCGCGGCGTCCGACTGCTTCTTCTCGCCGACGAAGAACAGCACCCCGACCACGACCAAGCACACCGCGATCCCCGCAAACACCCACTGCCGCGAGATCCCCGCGCGCAGGTCGATCGTGCGAGCCGTCGCGACCGCCAGGATCCACAGCAACGACAACGGCATCAGCCGCGTCCAGCCGAAGTGCATGAACTGGTCGTACCGCAGCCGCGGCAACGACCCTCGCAGCCAGATGAACACGAAGATGAAGCACATCACCTTGCCCATGAACCACAGGACCGGCCAGTAGCCGCTGTCGGCGCCGTCCCAGAAGCTGATCGGCCAGGGCGCATGCCAGCCGCCGAGGAACAGCGTGGTCGCCAGCGCCGACACCGTCGCCATGTTCACGTACTCCGCGAGGAAGAACAGCATGAACTTCGCCCCGGAGTACTCGGTGTGGAATCCGCCGACCAACTCCCCCTCGGCCTCGGGCAGGTCGAACGGCGCGCGGTTGGTCTCGCCGACCATCGAGATCACATAGACCACGAACGACGGCGCCAGGATCAGCCCGTACCAGATCCGGTCCTGCGCCGCGACGATCTGCGCGGTCGACATCGATCCGGCGTACAGGAAGACGGCGACGAACGAGAGCCCCATCGAGACCTCGTACGAGATCATCTGGGCACTCGAGCGCAGCCCGCCGAGCAGCGAGTACGTCGACCCGGACGACCAGCCGCCCAGCACGATCCCGTAGATGCCGACCGATGCCATCGCGAGCACGAAGATCACGCCCACCGGCAGATCGGTCAGCTGCAACGGCGTGCGGATATCGCTCCACGGCAGCCGAACCGTCGGCCCGAACGGGATCACCGACCAGGTCAGGAACGCCGGAACCACGACGATCAGCGGCGCGCACAGGAAGATCACCTTGTCGGCCGTCTTCGGGATCAGGTCCTCTTTCAGGATCAGCTTCATACCGTCGGCCAGTGACTGCAGCAGGCCGAACGGACCGTTGACGCTGGGACCGATCCGCTGCTGCATCCGCGCGACCACGCGGCGCTCGGCCCAGATGTTGAAGAGCGTCAGCAGCATCAGGATCACGAAGATCAGGACCGCCTTGAGCAGCATCAGCCACCAGGCGTCGTGGCCGTACTGCGTCGGCCCGGGCATGAGAGATCACCTCATCAACTCGACTCTTAACAGATACGGTGTATCAGTTAAGGGTGTCGAGTCGCAAGCCGATCAGCTCGTCGGCCACTCCCGCTGCTGGTGGTCCTCGAGGTGAGCCGCCAAGGCCAGCGCGGTCAGGTCCTGGTGGTGAGGCACGGCCAGCTGAGCACCGATGGGCAGGCCCGACGAGGACCAGCCGGCGTTGACGGTGGTAGCTGGGTGGTGAGACATGTTGTACGGGACGGTGAAGGCGATGTGTTCGAACGGCTTGGAGGGGTCGTCGGTCGGATACGCGAGCTCGGCCGGGAACGCGGTGATCGGCGCGACCGGCGACAGGATCACGTCGTACGCCGCGAAGACCCGCCCGACCGCGGCCGCCATCGCACCCATCTGGCTGTAGCCGTGGAAGACGTCGATTCCGGACAGATCGCCCGCCGTCGACACCCACTCCCGGATCTGCGGGAGGACCTTCGCGCGCCGCTCCTCCGGCAGCGCCGCGATGTCTGAGGCCGAACGAATCCGCCAGAAGCGATCCAGCCCGTCGAGCATCTCGCGGGTGATGATCGGATCGATCGGCTCGACCCGAGCACCGGCCTTCTCGAGCTGACTCGCGGTCGACGAGACCGCCGCCGCGACCTCGGGATCGACGGGCAGGCCAAGGCCTGCGTCCAGCAACAGAGCGACCCGGAGACCCTCGACGGCGATCTCATAGCGGTCCGAGGCAGCCGGCAGTGACGTGTAGTCCCGCGGGTCGTACCCCGAGATCACCGACAGCGCCAGCGCCGCGTCGGCCGCCGTACGGGTGAGTGGCCCGATCGCCCTTCCAGGGTAGGGATTCCCGACCGCGACCCGCCCGTGCGTGGGCTTGATCCCGACCAGCCCGCACCACCCCGCCGGCAACCTGATCGAGCCGCCGATGTCGGTCCCGAGGTGGATCGGACCGTAGCCGGCCGCCGCAGCGGCCGCCGCGCCCGCACTCGACCCACCGGCAGTCTTGCTGACATCCCACGGATTACGCGTCAGATGATGGAACGTCGACACCCCCGACGAGAGCATCCCGTACTCCGGCATCGTGGTCTTGCTGAAGATCACCGCCCCGGCGTCCCGCAGCCGCGCTGCAGCCGGCGCATCCTCCACGGCTGGGACCAGCTCTGTCGCCGCGGTCCCCTGCGGCACAGGCGTACCCCGGGTCGCGATGTTCTCCTTCACCGTGACCGGTACGCCGTCCAGCGCGCCCGCCGTACCGTCTCGCCAACGGCGCTCCGACTCCTGAGCCGCCGCCCGCGCACCACCCGGATCCAGCGCATAGAGCGCAGAGATCCGAGGCTCGAGCTGTTCCACCCGAGCCAGCACGTCCTCGATCACCTCGACGGGTGACAGCAAGCCATCGCGGTACTTTGCCAGCAGTTCAACGGCCGTCAGATCGGCGAGATTCATGCACACCCCTCAGTTCGGTGGGTCGAAGCGGCCGTCGACCGCGGTCCAGCCGCCGTCGACCGCGAGTACGCTCCCGGTCACGAAGCTCGCGGCATCGGACGCGAGGTAGACCACCGCGCCCGCCAGCTCGCTCGGTTGGGCCCAACGACCGAGCGCGCCTTTCTGCGCGTAGGCGTCGTACCAGCCCGGATCGGCCTTGATCTGCGCGGTGAGCGGGGTCTCGACGACGCCGGGTGCGATCGCGTTCGCCCGTACGCCGGACGGTCCGAGCTCGGCCGCTGCCGTACGCAACAACTGCACGAGCCCGGCCTTTGTTGCCGCATACACCGATTGCCCCGGCTCGACAGTCGTCCCGCGGATCGAGCTGAACCCGATGATGCTGCCGCTCCCCCGCTCCGCCATCCCCCGCCCGAACGCACGGATCAGGTCGAACGAGGCCCGCAGGTTCAGCGACACGACCCGGTCGAACTCTTCGCCGCTGTAGTCGAGGATCCGCTTCCGCACATTGGTCGCCGCCGTGAACACCAGCACGTCGACGGGATCCAGCTCACCAACCGCCCGCGCGATCGCCGCGTCGTCCAGCACATCCAGCTCGTACGCCCTGAGCGCGGTGCCCGCCGTCTCGCGAGCCGCCGCGATATCCCGATCCGCGCACGTGACCCGCGCTCCGTGCGCAGCCAACGCCAGCGCGCTCTCGCGTCCGATCCCACTCCCCGCGCCGATCACCAGCGCGTGCTTGCCATCAAGCCGGAACAGATTCGCGTACTCCATGCGGGCCACCTCTCACGGGCGCGGGCGGATGATCGCCATGCGGGTTGTGGTCAGTTCCTCGATCGCGAAGCGTGGTCCCTCGCGACCGGTACCGGAGTCCTTCACACCGCCGTACGGCATGACGTCGGAGCGGAACCCGGGTACGTCGTTGATCACCACTCCGCCGACCTCGAGCCGGTCGATCGCGGCGAACGCGGTGTCCAGCGACGACGTGAAAACGCTCGCGTGCAGGCCGTACCGCGTCTCGTTCACGGCCCGCAGCGCGCTGTCGATATCGGGCACGGACCGCACCGCGATGACCGGCCCGAAGATCTCCTCGTCCCACGCCGGCAGACCGCTGGGTACGTCGGTCAGCACGATCGGCCCGAGTACGTCGCCCGGCGCCTCGTACGCGATCGACCCGCCCGCGTGGACAGCATCGCCGACCCACTCGCGGACCCGATCGGTGGACGCGGGGTTGATCAGCGCGGACACCCGCGTCTCCGGATCGCGCGGGTCCCCGACGACGACGGTCGGGAGGCGAGCGCCGAGTTTGTCCAGCAATGCTTGGCGAACGGACTCGACCGCGATCACGCGTTGGACCGATATGCACGCCTGACCGGACGCGTAGTACCCACCGCGTACGATCGCGTCGGCGGCCGCGTCGAGATCGGCATCCTCGGCAACGACCAGCGCCGAGTTGGAGCCGAGCTCGAGCAGAACTTTGGTCGGAGCTGCATCACGCGCGATGCGGTGACCGACCGCGGCGGATCCCGTGAACGAGACGGCGCCAACGCGACCGTCGGTGGTGAGGGTCGCGCCGACGTCAGCCCCGCCGGTCACGAGCTGCACCGCACTCTCCGGCGCTCCCGCGTCGGCGAGAGCGGAGCGCATCAGGTGGACCAGCCACAGGGTGGCGAGCGGCGTCTGCGGCGCGGGCTTCACGATGATCGGGCAGCCGGCCGCGAACGCAGGCGCGAGCTTGTGTGCCGCGAGCAACAACGGGTAATTGAACCCGGTGATCCCGACGACCACACCGATCGGCTTCCGCACCCAGAAGCCCTGCAGCCCTTCACCGCTCGGCAGCAGATCGAGCGGCACCGTCTCGCCGTGCAGCCGAGCGACCTCCTCGGCCGACGTCTCCAATGTCAGCAGGGTCCGATCGATCTCCACCCGGCAGTCGACCAGCGGCTTGCCGGTCTCGAGCACCAGCAGGTCTATGAACTCGTTGCGCGCAGCAAGGACCGCGGAATGCACGCTCTGCAAGACTTTCCGGCGCAGGTACGACGGAAGCCGGCCTACCGTCTCGCAGACCGACAGAGCGTTGTCGAGCGCCGCCCTCGCGAGCTCGACGTCGCCGACCGGCGCGTCCGCGACCGTCGAACCGTCGTACGGGAAGATCACCGGAGCCGTGGCCGGCGCCTCGATCCAGGCCTCACCGATCGGCAGGCCGGCTGGGAACTTCACGCTGGATCTCCCTTCGCGAGCAGGTCTGACGTAGTCGCCCCGGAGAGGGCGCGCTGAAGCGTGGGGATGGCGGAGACCAGGCGCTGCGTGTACGGGTGCTGCGGGGCGGCGTACACGTCGCCGGTGTAACCGGTCTCGACGATCTGGCCGGCGTTCATGACGGCCACGCGGTCGCAGACGTGCTTGATGACGGACAGATCGTGCGAGACGAACACGAGCGTCAGGTTGAGCTCGTCGACCAGGTCGGAGATCAGGTTGAGGACCTGAGCGCGGACCGATACGTCGAGGGCGCTGACCGGCTCGTCCGCGATCAGGATGCGCGGACGGGGCGCGAGCGCACGCGCGATCGAGATGCGCTGACGCTGGCCGCCGGAGAACTGATGCGGGTACCGGTCGCCGGCGTCCGCGGACAGGCCGACCGCCTCCAGTAGCTCGCGAACGCGTTCGCCCGAGGCGGGATGACCTTGGACGACGAGCGGCTCGGCGATGATGTCGCGGACACGCATCCGCGGGTCGAGCGAACTCATCGGGTCCTGGAAGACGAGCTGGAGGTTCTCGCGGAGGAAGCGCAGCCGACGGTCGGACAACCGGGTGATATCGGTGCCTTCGACAATCACGTTGCCGGAGGTCGCGCGGTCGAGGGCCGCAATGATGCGCAGCAGCGTGGACTTGCCGCAGCCGGACTCGCCGACGATGCCGAATCGCTCGCCCTGCTTGACCTCCAGGCTCACGCCACGCAACGCATGGACCACTGGAGCCGGCTGGAACAACGAGGTTCGCGGCCGCGGGTAGTCACGGACGAGATCGACGACCTGGATCGCGGTCGGCGTCTCGAGCTCGTGCGTCGTCGGGATGTGTTCAGGCATCGGTCACCCCCGCTGGGTGATGGCAGGCGAAGCCCTCCGCCTCGTCGCCCGACCACGGCGGAGACTCTTCGCACAAGGCAGTTGCGTGGGCGCAGCGGGTACGGAAGACGCAGCCGGACGGGAACTTGCCCGCGGGTGGCACGTTGCCAGGGATCGTGGTGAGTCGACGGGACGTCGTGTCGAGGTCGGACGCCGCGAGCAGGCCCTCGGTGTAGCGGTGGCGGGGACGCGTGAACACGTCGACGACTGGCCCGGATTCGACGACGCGTCCGCCGTACATCACCAGAACGCGTTCGCAGACGGTCGCGACGACGGCCAGGTCGTGGGTGATGAAGAGGAGTGCGGACGACCGGTCCATGACGCCGCGCACGATCAGGTCGAGGACGAGGGCCTGGACGGTGACGTCGAGCGCGGTGGTCGGCTCGTCGCAGATCAGGAGGGACGGATCGTTGGCCAAGGCAAGCGCCAGGACGACCCGTTGACGTTGGCCGCCGGAGAGTTGGTGCGGGTACGCACGCAGGGTGTCGGTCGGGAGTTGCACGCGTTCGAGGAGCTCGGCCGCGGCCTCACGGGCTGCGGATTTGGGCCTGGTCTGATGGATCAGCATCGCTTCGGCGATCTGGTCACCGATCCGCATGGTCGGGTTGAGCGCGGTCATCGGCTCCTGGAAGACCATCGCGATGTCGCGGCCGCGGACCTGCGACATGCGGCGTTCGTCGGCGCCGATCAGCTCGTGGTCGACACCGTCGAGGCGGACCGAGCCGCCGGCGTACACGTCCTCGGGAAGCAGGCCGAGCACGCTCAATGCCGTCAACGACTTGCCCGACCCCGACTCCCCGATCAGCCCGACGCGCTCCCCCGCGCCGACCGTCAGGTCGACGTCGGACACCAGCGCCGTGTCGCGAACTGTCACGGACAACCCGCGAACCGTCAGCACATCGCTCATCGGCGGTCCTCCAGTTTCGGGTCGAAGCGATCGCGGAGGCCGTCGCCGAGGAGGTTGAAGCCGAGGACGGCGATGGCGATCGCGATGCCGGGGAAGATCGCCAGCCGCGGGGCGCTGAACAGGAACTCCTGGCTCTCCTGCAGCATCCGGCCCCACGACGGTGTCGGCGGTGGCGTGCCGTATCCGAGGAACGACAGCGCCGCCTCCGCGAGTACCGCGATCGCGAACGACACGGACGCTTGTACGGTGATCAGGCTGGTCACGTTCGGCAGCACGTGCCGGATCGCGATCGGCCCGGGTCGCCGTCCAGCCGCACGGGCCGCGAGTACGTACTCCGTCCGCATCACCTGCAACGCGCCGCTGCGGATCACGCGCGCGAAGCTCGGCACCGAAGCGATGCCGATGGCAACCATCGCCGTGAGTGTGCTCGCTCCGAAGACCGCGCCGAACATGATTGCCAGCAGCAACGCCGGGAACGCGAGCAGCAGGTCGTTGGCGCGCATGATGGCCTCGCTCGGCCACCGCCGTACCATCGCCGCCACGATCCCGAGCGGTACGCCGATGACCGCGGCGACGCCGACCGCGACCACGCCGACGAACAGCGTCGTCCGCGAGCCGACCATGATCTGGCTGAGCACGTCGCGCCCGAACTTGTCGGTCCCGAACCAATGCGACCACGACGGCTCCAGCAACCGGGACGCGGGCGTGACGAGCGTGGCGTCGTACGGGGTCCAGACGAAGGAGATCAGCGCCATCAGGACGATGACGCCGACGATCACGCCGCCGACGATGAGGCTCGGGTTCAGTCGCTTCATGACGCCGTCCTCAGGCGCGGGTCGAGGGCGACGTACAGGAGGTCGACGATGAAGTTGACCAGGAGTACGGCCAGGACGAGGACCATGACTACGTCCTGGACCAGGAGGAGGTCGCGGTTCGAGACGCCGTCGAGGAGGAGGCTTCCTAGGCCGGGAATGACGAAGACTCGTTCGACGACGACTGCGCCGATGAGAAGCGTCGCGAGCTGGAGGCCCAGGACTGTCACGACGGGGACGGCGGCGTTGCGGAGGCCGTGCCGCCACAACGCCTGGAACGGCCTGAGTCCCTTCGCCCGTGCGGTCCGCAGGTAGTCCTCACGCAAGACGTCGAGGACTGCACTGCGGACGTAGCGGGTGAGGACGGCGCCTTGGACCAGGCCTAGCGCGAGGGCCGGGAGGATCAGCTGCTTGAGAAACATCCCGGGGTCTTGTGCGGGCGGCGTCCAGCCGTTGGCCGGTAGCCAGCCGAGCTTGACCGCGAACACGACGATCAGCAGGATCCCGGCGAGGAACGCCGGTACGGCGACGCCGACCTGGGAGACCGCGGAGAGGGCGAGGCCGGACAGCTTGCGATGCCGCGCGGCCATCACCGTCCCGGCCGGCACAGCGACCACCAGCGCGATGATCATGCCGGCGACGACCAGCCACAGCGTCACCTGCAGTCGGTCGAACACCTGCGGCCCGATCGCCACCTTCGACACGTACGACGTACCGAGGTCGCCGTGGAGCAGTCCGCCCAGCCAGTCGAAGTACTGCGTCGGCAGCGGGCGGTCGAGGCCGAACTGCTGCCGTAGTTCGGCCACCGCTTGATCGGATGCGTTCACGCCGAGCGCGACCCGGGCGGGGTCGCCCGGCAGCACCGCCATGAACGCGAACACCAGCACCGAGCTCACCGCAAGACTGATCAAGAACACACCGGTGCGCTCGATCAGGCGGAGAATCATCGGGCGAGCTTGGAGAGATCGAAGTTCTCGGTGATGGCGTTGGTCGGCAGGCCCTTGATGAACTTGTCGGCGACGATCAGGTTCGGCAGCAGGAACAGCCAGTCGGCCGCGGCCTGCTCGGACAGCCGGCGCGCAGCCTTCTTCATGTTGTCGACCTGGGCGGCCTCGTCACCGGAGTCCGCCGCGGCGAGATAGCCCTGCAAGGTCGGATCGTCGTACCGCGTGTAGTACTTCGCGTTGAAGACCGCGCCCAGGTCGCGGGGCTCGACGTGCGCGATGATCGACATGTCGTAGTCGGCGTTCTTGAAGACCGTGGTCAGCCAGGCCGCCGGGAACTCGAGCTGGTCGATCTGCACCTTCAGCCCGGCCTGCTCCAGCATGCTCTTCACGACCTGGCCGCAGGACGTTGCGTACGGCAACGTCGGCAGCCGCAGCCGGAGGGTCTTGCCGGCCGCACCGGATGCCTGCAGCAACGACTTCGCCTTGGCCAGGTCGAACGGCGCGACGCCGGTGAGGTCCTCGTACCACGGGTCGGTCGGCGGGACCATGCTGCCGATCAGCTTGCCGCGACCGGCCCAGCATGTGTCGAGGAGGGCCTTGTGGTCGATCGCCATCCGGATCGCCTGACGGGTCCGGAGGTCCTTGAACACCGGCCGCGAGTTGTTGAACGAGAGCAGCACCTCGCCGTTCGTCGTCCCTTCGATCACCTGGTACTTGTCGTTGCTGGTGAACTGGCTCAATGCCTCCGGCGCCTGGACCGTGCCGATCACGTTGATCGTGCTGGTCAGCAGCGCGTTGTTGAGCGCGGTCGCGTCCTTGAAGTACTTCAGCGTGATCTGCTGGAAGAACGGCTTGCTGCCCCAGTAGTCGTCGTTGCGGACCATGACGATCGAGTCGCCGCGATTCCACTTCGAGAACTTGAACGGGCCGGTGCCGACCGGGTCGGTCGCCAGCGCGCTGACGCCGCTCTCGGAGAACATCGCGCCGATCCGGGTGGTCATCCGGAACAGCCAGTCGTTGCTCGGCTTGGCCAGCGTGACCTGCAACTGGGTCGGGGACAGCGCCTTCGCGGACGTGACGACGTCCATCGCGGCCTTCAGCGAGATCGTCCATGCCGTCTTCACCCGGTTGATGCTGAACACCGCGTCGCTCGCGGTGAACTGCTTGCCGTTGGTGAACTTCGCGTTGTCGACCAGGTCGAAGGTGTAGGTCTTGCGGTCCGGCGACACCGTCCACGACTTCGCCAGCGACGGCACGATCTTGCCGGAGTCGTCCTGCTTGACCAGCGTCTCGTACACGTTGCCGAGCAGCGCCTGCGGGATCGCGGCGCCGTCGGTGGTGGTGAAGTCCAGGCTGGCCGGCTCGGCGACCAGGCCGATCGACAGCTTCTGGTCCCCGCCGGGCGAGCTGCCGGACCCGCCGCCCGACGTACTCGAACCTGCTGAGCAGGCGGTCAGGGCCAGCACCGCCGCGGAGGCGACGAACGCGACCGCCCGAATGCGAAACGACGACTTCACGCCAACTCCTTCAGAGGCAGTACTACTGCGGCTACTGGTCCGACCAGTGGACTAGGTATCACTGGGCCACTAGATTTGTCCCTGCTCAAGTGCCTGTCAAGCGACTAGGGGGTGCGCCGGATGACAACTGGACCGAAGTTCAGCCCGGTACAGCCCGTGCGCGCGTACGAACGGATCGTCGAACAGGTCGAGGACGCGCTGGCCAGCGGCGACCTGGTCCCGGGGCAACGGCTGCCGAGCGAGCGCGAGCTGGTCGCGCAGTTCGCCGTCAGCCGGTCGACCGTCCGCGAAGCGCTGCGGGTCCTGGAGAGCAACGGCGTGGTCCGCTCCCGCCCCGGCGACCCGAACGGTCCGGAGATCCTGCCGTTCTCGCAGTCCGCGCTCCGCAAGCAGATGGTCCGCCTGGCCCGCGTCGACGAACTGACCCTGAGCGAGCTGATCGGGTTCCGGATGATCATGGACGGCGCCGCGATCCAGGTCGCCTCCAGATTGCGTACGCCGGAAGAGCTCGACGAGCTGGAGGAGACGCTCGTCGCGATGCGCGCCGCGATCGACGTCGACTTCGACGCGTTCAGCCAGGCCGATCTCGCCTTCCACGAGCTGATCGCGCGGATCAGCCGCAACTCGTTGATCCAGACCTGCAACGAGGTCGTCCGCGGCGTCGTACTCAGCCTGATCTCCGACAAGATCGCCCACGCGCCGAACAGCCGCGCCCTGATGCTCGAGTCGCTGCACCACCACGCCGACGTCGTCGACGCGATCCGCACCGGCAACGGCCACGCCGCCGCACGGCTCGCCCGCCAGAACATGTACGACTACTACGGCGGGTACGTGCCCGACTCCGAGCAGGAAACGTTGCGTGCGCTCGTAGAGGACTGAGCGCATCCCATGGCATTCTGACGGGACCGGTTCATGGGTGGGGGGCACCGCGTGAGCAAACCTGCGATTCTGACTGTCGACGACGACCCGATGGTTTCGGCGGCAATCTCCCGTGACCTGCGCCGCAGGTACGGCGACGACTACCTGGTCGTGCGCGCGACCTCGGGCGACCAAGCACTGGCGGCGCTGACGAAGCTGGCCCTGCGCAACCAGCCGATCGCGCTGATCGCCACCGACCAGCGGATGCCCGGCATGACCGGTATCGAGCTGCTCGAACGCGCCCGCGTGCACGCACCGAGCGCGAAGTACCTGCTGCTCACCGCGTACGCCGACACCGAGGTCGCCATCCGGGCGATCAACGACATCGGCCTCGACTACTACCTGCTGAAGCCGTGGGATCCGCCCGAGGATCAACTGTTCCCGGTCGTCGACGACCTGCTCGGCGACTGGCAACACGCCAACCCCGACCACGTCTCGGATATCCGTGTCGTCGGCAACCGCTGGTCGGACCGGTCGCACGACATCAAGACGTTCCTGGCCCGCAACCACGTCCCGTACCGCTGGTTCGACATCGAGCGCGACCCGGAAGCCGAACGCCTGAAGGATCTGGCCGATGCCTCCGACAACGATCTCCCGCTGGTCCTGATCCCGGAGAGTGACACCCTTCGCTCCCCCACCACCCTCGACCTCGCGTCGGCGCTCGGTCTGCGCACGAGAGCCGAGCAACCGCTGTACGACGTCTGCATCGTCGGCGGCGGACCCGCAGGCCTCGCCGCCGGCGTGTACGCCGCGTCCGAGGGCCTGAGCACCGTGATCGTCGAACGCGAAGCACCCGGCGGACAGGCAGGCCTCAGCGCCGCCATCGAGAACTACCTCGGCTTCCCGCGTGGGCTCACCGGCTCGGACCTCGCGCAGCGGGCGGTCGCGCAAGCATCCCGTTTCGGCGCGGAGATGGTGCTCGCGCGGTCGGTGGTCGGACTCGAGTCGCGCGGCCCCGTGCACGCCGTACTGCTCGAAGGATCCGGTGAGATCGAGGCACGCGCGCTGATCGTCGCGACCGGCGTCTCGTACCGCAGCCTCGACGTCGACGGCCTCGCCGACCTCACCGGCCGCGGCGTGTACTACGGCGCGACCGCCAGCGAGGCCAGCCAGGTCCAGGACGACGAGGTGTACATCGTCGGCGCAGCGAACTCCGCCGGTCAGGCGGCTCTCAACCTCTCGCGCTACGCCAAGCGGGTCGTGCTCCTCGTCCGCGGCGAGTCGCTCGAGAGCTCGATGTCGCGGTACCTGATCGACAAGATCAGCAACGCGCCGAACATCGAAGTACGGTGCCGGACCGAGGTGGTCGGCTGCCGCGGGGATGGTCACCTCGAGGGTCTGACCTTGGCCGACCGCAACTCCGGTCGCGTCGACGAGGTGCTGGCCAGTTGGTTGTTCATCTTCGTCGGAGCGATCCCGCGGACCGATTGGCTCGGCGATTCCGTCGTCCGCGATGAGAAGGGCTTCGTGGTGACCGGGCCGGACGTGGTCGCCTTCGATCGGTGGACGTTGCCGAGACCCCCGTACGCGTTGGAGACCAGCGTGCCCGGGGTGTTCGCCGCGGGCGACGTACGGCTGGACTCGATGAAACGGGTGGCCTCGGCGGTCGGCGAAGGCGCCATGTCGATCTATCTCGTCCACCGCTACCTTGCGACCGTCTGATGCGCGCCGAGGATCTGCGGGACGTCCCGCTCTTCGCCGGGCTCACCGACGCGCAGCTCGACGAACTGATCGACGGCAGCACCGAGGTCGCGATCGAGCTCGGCGCCGATCTGTTCCACGAAGGCGAGCCCGCGGACTTCTGGTGGGTGCTGGTCGACGGCGTGATCGCGCTGCACCGCAAGATCGGTCGCGAGGACACGGTGATGGGCAAGATGGACGTCCCGGGACGCTGGGCCGGCGGGTTCCGCGCCTGGGACGAGCACGGCGTCTACCTCGCCAGCGGCCGCGGCCTCGCCGAGGGTCGGGTACTGCGGGTGCCGACCGACGTACTGCGGGAGCGGATCGACGTGTGGTTCCCGCTCGCCGGGCATCTGATCAGGGGTGTGTACGGGACCGCGCGGGCGATCGAGTCGACGGCCCGGCAGCGGGAGTCGCTGATCACGCTCGGCACGCTGGCGGCCGGGTTGGCGCACGAGATCAACAACCCCGCTGCGGCCGCGACCCGCTCGGTCAGCGCGCTCGACACCGCCTGCGTCACGCTGCTGTCAGCGCTCCGCCGGCTGGCGGAGGGCGACGTGACGGCCGTGCAGTTTGGTGCGCTCGACGAACTGCGGCTCGAGCTCGCCTCGGGTACGGCGGCACCGGATCCGGTCGACCTGGCCGATGACGAGAACACGATCTCGGACTGGCTCGGCGATCACGGCGTCACCCAGGACTGGCTCATCGCACCGCCGTTGGCCGCCGCGGGCGCGGGCGTCGAATGGTGCGAGCGCGCGGGCGACGTACTCGGAGATTCGCTGGAGCCCGGTCTCGAATGGGTCGCCAGCACGCTCTCCGCCGCGACGTTGCTCGGTGAGGTGAAGGAGTCGACGCGGCGGATCACCGAGCTGGTGGCGGCGGTTCGCTCGTACTCGCAGATGGACCGCGGTTCGATCCAGACCATCGACGTGACCGAGGGCATCGAGAGCACGCTGGTGATGCTCGGGCACAAGCTGCGCGACGGCGTCGAGGTGATCCGCGAGTACGGCGCCGACGTACCGCGGATCGACGCTTTCGCGGGCGAGCTCAACCAGGTGTGGACGAACCTGATCGACAACGCGGTCGACGCGATGGACGGCGCCGGCACGTTGCGGATCACGACGCGGATCGACGGCGACCGGATCGTGGTCGAGTTCACCGACACCGGTCGCGGCATGCCGGCGGAGGTCGCGGCGCGGGCGTTCGAGCCGTTCTACACGACCAAGGACGTCGGCAAGGGCACTGGTCTAGGCCTCGATATCGCTCAGCGGATCGTCGCCGAACATCACGGCGGCACGATCACCATCACTTCGCAGCCCGGTCGGACCACGCTCCAGGTGCGTTTGCCGCGGCAACCCAGCCCGGCTGGTTGATTCGTACCGAACGACAGGAGTGGTGGCGGTGCGCGCCATGACGCCGAGGAGCCCGCCCGCTCCGGCGTGAACTACGTCCTGTCGTTCGGTACGGGTCCTCCTCAGGTGTCGTGCTCGAGAATCCGGACCCGCGGCACCTTCAGCAGCTTGCGGGCCTTGGCAGACCAGTCGGAGCAGACGAACCGGGCCGCGGTCTCCGGCCAGGCGACCACCACGACCTCCTGGCTCCCGGTGGTCTTCACCATCTGCATCAGCGCCAGCATGATCTCGCCGTGGGTGATGGAGACGTGGACCTGGTACCCGCTCGCGGCCCGGAGGCGGCGCGAACTGTGTTCGATCACCGACGCGAGGTCGACGGCCGGGTCCGCGAGGGTGGCCACCGGTGTTCGGCTCGGAACGGCCGCCGGACCGACCCGCGCCGACGGACCGATCGCCGAGCCGATCACGGCCGCGCCGCCGGTCGTACCGGCCACGTCCGCGAACGTCGAACCCAGCAACGCCATCGGCCCGCCGAATCCGCTGTCCGGATGGCTGGAGACCAGCAGGTGGTAATCAATGGCTTCTTCGTGTCGTGCGTACAGGGCGGCAACGCGGCGCGCGTCGCCCTCGCTCATCTCCCGCTCGATGAGCACCACCACGTCGTACGTCATTCGTGGCTCCCTTCGCGTCAATTCCGTTGTACTCCTGCACCGGAGCGCGCCAAAGCGACACCCCCGCCTCCGTCACGGAACTGTCAAATATTTCTCAGGCCCTTGCCAGACTCGCCCGAGCGCAGGGGCCGCGTCTCAGCCGGATCTCCAGCCGCGCGCAGGCTGCGGGTCTCAGACCGGGCGTAGGGTCGCGCGGGCGCGAGTGTCCGGAGCCAGGACGGCGAGCAGGTGCGGCGCGTCGATCAGGGACACGCTCGCGTGGTCGAGCAGGCGCGGGTGCAGCGCATACACCTCGGCACCAGATCGCGGCGTGACATCACCGGCAAGGACCGCGACGAAATCCGCCCGGTCGGCGGCGTCCTCGTCCCACCGCCGGTCAGGCTCCAACCGAGCCGTCACCCGCCGCGCGAACGCCGCGAGCTCCTCGGACGGCTCCCGCTGGTACCCGACGACCGATCCGTCGGCGCACCGGACCGCGATCTCGTCGGCCCGCGCGGCCGCGTGCCAGCAGCAGACCTCCCACAGGCTGACCCGATCGCCCGACCCGTGCACCTCCTCCAGCGTCGCAGCCATCAGCCCGAGCCGACCGCCGTACCTCGCGACGTTGTGACCGAATCCGGCCGCGCCGAGGTTCACGTCGTACCAGCGCAGCTCCTTGGTGTGCAGGTCGACGCCGAACGGCATCAGGATCTTCGCCGGCCCGGACAGGTCGAACCGCTCCTCGACCGCGGCCGGGTCGAACAGGCAGTTCGGTTGCCGCATCACCCCAACGAACCCGCGCTCCAACTGATCGAACGGTACGTCGTTGTAGCTGAACACGACCGGCAGCACGTAACGCCCGTCGACCCGGCGTACGGCGCGCAGATCGATATCCACAAACTCGGTCGACCCATGTGGCGCTGGCGCCGACGTCAGGTCGCCGGAGTGCACCAACGCGTCCTGGTCGAACCGCAGCCGCGTGTAATCGCATAGCCCGACGAACGCCCACTCCTCGTCGAACACCGCCACGGACAGATCGAGGTCGATCCGCCGACCGGCCGGCTCGACCCAGTGCAGGAACAGCCGCAGCAGCTCGTCCTGCGGGATCGGCACCGCACTCCCCCGGGTCATCCGCAGCAGACTCGACGACGCGCTCCGCTCCGAACCGGGCGCGGCCAACCGGGTCAGCTCCTCGTCGAGGAACGCCCGTCGCCACCGCGGCAGATCCGTTGCCCGACGCAACATTTCGCCGGTGAGCGCGCTGGACAGCTCCATGGCCAGCTCACTCGGCAACGGCCCGCGCTCGTCCACAGACGTCCAGATCCGGGCCGTCCCCCCGCGCGGGAAGAACAGCCGCAGATCGCCCGGCGGAGTCCGGACCTGACCGAGCGCGGCTGTGATCACCACTGGCGAGACGTCCGACACCGCGGTCGTCAGCGCCTCGACGAGAACCGCGTGCTGGTCGGGCGGAAGCACGCGTGCCAGGTGCACCAAGCGGCGCACCAACTCGCCTGGACGCTCGCGCAGCAGATCGAGCGCCTGCTCGGGCCGGCCTTGCGTGAAGGCGCCCTCGACCCGCGCGGCGAACGTGCTCATCACGAGTCGCCCGTCCTCGACGCGAATCAACGGGTGCTGCGCCGCCTCACTCGCCACCGCCCGCCCGGCGGCGGTCGCGAGGTCCAGATCGGTACGACGAAGGATCGCGAACGCGAGCGCCGCCATCGGGAAGCGGGTCGCGAACTCGAACGGGTGCAGGTTCTCCGCGATCCGCTTCCAGGCCCGCTCGTGGCGCAGCAGGTCCTCGGTCAGCGTCAGCACCGGCAGCCGGTCCAGCCGTTGCAGCACCAGCCGTCGAGTTGCCCGCGGCAACGACTTCCGTCGGGCCGGCGGCGTCCGCAGCCCGGGGTCGGCATCCATCAGCGCATAGATCAGCCGCAGTACGTCGGTCGCCGTGCCGGTGCGATCGATCAGCTCCGGATCGTCGGCGAGGAAGCGCGCGATGACGAGCGCCTGGGTCTCGCGGACCGGAATCTCATCCGGCAGCCACGACGGATCGGCGCCGTCGAGCAGCACTAGCAGGTCAGCCCGATCCGCTGCCGAGAGCGGCGCGCGCCGTGCGAGCAGGGACTCAACTGTCTCGCGGGCCGAGTCATCCGTTGCGAGCGAGAGCAGGCGAAGCCGCTCCGAACGGACGTGCGCCGGCTGCTCCTCGTCGAACGACGGCTTGAGGAACGGGTCCTTGCGATCGATCCGTCGCAGGCAGAGCGGGCACGCGCTGAAGTCCGACCCGTCCCAGCACGTCCGGCAGACCAGATGAGCACACGGCGAGACCGGCTGCACTGCCTTGGTATCGCCGCAGAGCACGCAGGGCTGGTCGGGCTCCTGGAGGAGACGAGCGAAGACCCTGTTGATGTAGAAGGTCTCGGTGTTGCCCGGCACGCTCTCCGGGAAGCCACGGAACAGCGGTGTGTGGTGGGTGTCGCGTCCGGACTCCGCATCGAGCAGGTCGAGCAGTGCGCTGCCGAAGCCGGCAAGTGCGGGAGCCGACAGCGAGGCGCAGTGCCGGTAGAGGCCGACGGACAGCAGGAAGCCCCGCTGGATCAGGTCGGCCTGGAGCGCGGACAGTCCGGTCTGGATCGTGAGCGGACGGCGGAGCCATTGCCAGGCTGTACGGCGAACCGCCGGGGTCAGCGTGGTGACGTCGACGAGCCGGCGGCGGCGCAGCAGGACCTGCGCTGTGTCTTCCGGCATGGCGTCTCCCCGCTGGCGTCCTCTGATGCTGCGTCCTGTGATGACGGCGCCAGGGGCGGAGAGTGGACGCGCTACTTGGCCTGGTAGAGGAGAAGGAAGCACGTCCAGGAGCCGCCCCTGGCACTGAGAACGCTACCGGGCCCCACCGACAGTTTCGGGCTCGCATCGGCCAACACCGGCCCCACAAAGAAGAGCTCCGGTAGCAGGGTCGGGGCCGCCCCGCCCAGACCCCGCTACCGGAGATCTACAGAGTAGAACGTTCACCCAAATACTGCGCTACCGGGTCCCCCAATCTGACCCCGAACTGGCACAGATGCGCCGCAAGTAAACCCTTGAGGTGCGAGCAGACACGACGTTGATCACCCTCGGGAGGTGCCGGGCCACGGAATGTGGCTAACGTCGTTGGTATGTCGGTTGTGGCGGTCGAGCGGGCGCGCTGGCGTGACGTCTTCGGGCACGCCGAGTTCCGGGCGTTGTTCCTGGCCGGGGTGCTGTCGGTGGCGGGCGATCAGCTCGCGCGGGTGGCGTTGTCGGTGCTGGTCTTCGACCGGACCTCGTCGGCCGGGCTGACTGCGTTGACCTATGCATTGACCTACGTGCCGGACTTGTTGTTCGGGCCGCTGCTGGCGGGGTTCGCCGACCGGTACCCGCGACGTACGGTGATGATCGTCACGGATATCGCACGGTCGATTCTCGTTGCAGGTATGGCGATTCAGGCGCTTCCGCTACTCGTGGTGATCCTGCTGCTGGTCGCGCTGCAGGCGTTCGGTTCGCCGTTCAACGCGGCCCGCGGGGCGACGCTGCCTGCCGTTCTCCCGGGTGACCACTACGTCCTGGGCAAGGCCGCGAACGACATGGTCGTCCAGTTCAGCCAGGTCCTCGGCTTCGGCTTCGGCGGTGCCGTCGTGGTCGCCGTAGGAACGTCAGGCGGCCTCCTCCTCGACGCCGCCACCTTTGTCCTGTCGGCCCTCCTGATCACCTTCGGAGTACATCGACGACCCGCTCCGACAAGTGGCACAGATGCGCCATCAGCAAGCTATCTGAAGGACCTGACCGCCGGCATCGCGTTGGTCGCCCGTACGCCGAAACTCCGCACCCTCGTCCTCCTGGCCACCATCGCCGGCTTCTACGTCACCGTGGAGGGCCTAGCAGTCCCCTATGCCCACGAGATCGGCTACGGCACCACGACTGCGGGAGTCTTGCTCGCCGCGAGTCCGGCCGGCTGTGTGCTCGGGATGTGGCTGATCACGCTCTGGTCGCCGGAGCGGCGGATGAAGCTGCTTGGACCACTGGCGGTCGCGGCGTGTGTTCCGCTGGCCTTCTGTGCGCTCCAGCCAGGCCCTGTGGTGACGTTCTGTCTCTGGGCGCTGTCCGGCGCCGCATCGGCGTACCACCTGCCGACCAGCGCCGCGTTCGTCCAGGCCGTGCCCGATCACCAGCGCGGCAAGGCCTTCGGCGTCGCGGGTACGGCGCTGAAGGGCAGCCAGGGCCTCGGAATTCTGCTCGTGGGGTTGCTGGCAGGACCATTCGGCGCATCCGGCGCACTCGCCGTGATGGGCGTCACAGGGGCATTGCTGGCGGCCGCGGCGGGCGGCGCCTGGGCGCGCGCCCGCCGCATCGACGACCATTCCGGAGAATTGCGGGCGGGATAAATTCCGGGCCGTCCGGTTATCTCGTGAGTGAGTTCTCCGGAATGTAAGACGGAGGTAAAGATTTACCTTTCGTCACCAATCGTTACCGCCATTGGCGGTCTGCGGCACGAACCAGTCGTTACCGCCGCGGAGCCAATCGTTGCCGCCACCGGTGAACCAGTCGTTCCCGCCGGTGAACCAGTCGTTCCCCCCATGGAACCAGTCGTTGCCGCCGGTGAACCAGTCGTTGCCGGTGCCGTTACCGCGCGTCGTCTTCTGCATGATTCTCGACCCTTCTGGAGTGCCCAACTGGTGGAATGACCCGGCCACGGGCGTGACGTGACGTGAACGGGTCGTTACGATGAACGCATAACCGCTCAGATCGACTGTGTGTGAGGCTCATATGATTCTGATCGGTCGGAGCAGTTGGGGGCCACCCCGGCAATGGAAGCTCTGGTCGTTGCCGAGGACCGCTTTGGCTTATGTGCTCGCGATTGATGTGATTGCGGTCACGATTACCACACTGGCGGTTCGCAGCACGTTGGTCGGGCCGAACTCCGGCATCCGGCACTCGGAGTGGGTCGCCTTCGTCGTCCTTGCTGTCGCTTCGACCCTGCACCTGGAGTGTGCCCGCGGAATCGAGCGCCGACGCGAAACTGCGGCCAACACTTCACCCCACACGAATCTGAAGTGCCTGTGGATCTTTGCGGCCCTGCTGCTGCTCCCGCTGTCGCTGGTGATCCCGCTGGTCGTGCTGGCTTACCTCTACTCCTGGTTCCGGGTGTACGGGCGGACCGTTGCGCACCGCAAGGTCTTCTCGACGGCGACGTACATCCTCGCCAGCGCCGCCGCAGCCGCCGTACTGCGCGCCGGCGGCCTGCTGACCGAGCCGCGGGTGCCGACCGGCCTCTGGTCGCTGCTGGTGGTGATTGCCGCAGCCGGGACCTGGTGGCTGGTGAACTACGCGCTGGTGATCGGCGCCATCCTGCTCGCGTCTCCGGAGGCCACTGCGCGTGAGGCGCTCGGTGAGCTGTCAGATCAGCTGGTCGTGTGCGCCGGGCTGGGGCTCGGCGTGGCGATCGCTGCGGTCCAGTCGTCGTACCCATGGGTCGTCCCTGTACTCATGGTGACGGTGATGGCGCTGCACCGGGATCTGCTGCTTCCGCAGTACCAGCGGGCCGCTGGGACCGACTCGAAGACCGGCCTGGCGACCTCGTCGTACTGGGCGAGCGCAGTGCCCGCTGAGCTGGCCCGCGCGGACACTCTGCGCAGCACGGTCGGTCTGCTGATGCTGGACCTCGACAGGTTCAAGGAGATCAACGACACCTACGGCCACCCAGCCGGTGACGAGGCGCTTCGTGCAGTCGGCGAGGCGATCCGGGCCGAGGTCCGGCACGGCGATCTGGTCGCACGGGTCGGCGGAGACGAGCTGGCGGTCCTGCTGCCCGGCGCGTCCGAGATCGAGCTGATGGAGATCGCGGAGCGGATCAGAGAGCGGCTGGTGACCCTCGCAGTATCGGTCGGTACGACGAACGGCGGCACCGCGGCGATCACCGGCGTACCGGCGTCCTTCGGTGCGGCGATCTATCCGCATGTCGCGAACACCATGGACCAGCTGATCCTCGCCGCCGACGACGCACTGCTGACGGCCAAGCGGGCCGGGCGGAACCAGATCGTCGCCGCCCTCCCGAACCCGCCGGCCGTCACCGAGCACGTCGACCACACTGAGCAGTCAGGACGCTCTGACTCGGACCAGCACGTCAGCGACTGACTCTGATCAGCGCCTTGCCGCGGAGGGTGCGGTTCTCCAAGGCTTGGTGGGCAGCGGATACCTGGTCGAGGTCGTACAGCTGGTCGATGACAGGTGTTAGGTCGCCGGCGGCTGCGCGGGCTATGACGTCGGCGCCGGTGATTGTGGTGGTGGTTGAGTCGGCGCGGAGGTCCATGATGCCCTTCAGGGTTACTCCGCGGCGGGCGGCTTCGGCTGGGTCGATGGGGGCGAAGTTGCCGCTGGGGGCGCCGTGGGCGGAGAACCAGCCGCCGTCCTTCACCACGCTGAAGGCGGCCGCGCCCAGTTCGCCGCCCGCGCCTTCGAAGACGATGTCGGCGCCGCGGTTATTGGTTGCCTCAAGCACCAACTTCTCCCAGGACGGCTTGCTGTAGTCGATCAGTACGTCGGCGCCCTGGGCTCGGCTCAGTCGGAGCTTCTCCTCGCCGCGGGCGGCTGCGATCACGTGTGCACCGGTCTTGTGGGCGAGCTGGATCAGGAGCAGGCCCATCCCGCCGGCCGAGGCGGTGATCAGTACGTCCCGGCCGGCCATCGACGGCGCGAGTTCCTCGAGCATGAGCGCGGTGAACCCGTCGCCGTACACCGCGACCGCGGTCCGCAGGTCGAGCTCGGGCGGTACATCGACCAGGTCGGTCGTGGTCAGGGCGAGCTCGGCGTGCGCACCGAAGCCGTCCGCTCGGCCGACGACGGTCTTGCCGATCCAGTCCGTCGGTACGTCGGGACCGACCGCGCGGACCCGTCCGCCGAGGGTGCCTCCCGGGACGTACGGCGGCTCGACATCGAAGAACTTGCCGTGCCCGCCGCGGCGGATCGCGGTCTCGACGAAGATGACGTCCGCGAACTCCACCTCGACGAGCACCTGGCCTGCTCCGGGCTCGGGGTCCGGCAGGTCGCGGGTCTCGATCACGTCCGGGCCGCCGAACTCGGTCACTACTGCTGCACGCATATCTGCACTCTCTCCGGTTGTCTTCGGGGTTCCGAGACTGCAACCTCAACGTTGGTTCAGGTCAAGCTCAGGAGTTGTCGGTGGTCCGGCGTACTGTGCTGGGCATGCTCGACGCCGTCTTCGTCCCGGCCGACCCGCCGCGCGCGGGCCGGCTGGCGCTGTACGGCGACCTGGCCGCGGCGGGCGAGCAGTCTGACGGCACGGTCGACCTCGTGCTGCCGCGTGGCTCGACGGTCCGGCGTACGACGGTGCCTGCTCGGCTCTTGTCCATGCCCGAGTTGCTCGCCCGCCTGACTGGCCCCGATGTCGATTCGGACAGTTGTGCCGCGAGTTGGGCTGCGTGGCGGGCGGCTGGGCTGGCGGGACTGGTGCTGATCGGGCGGGGGCGGCTGGTGCCGGATCACAGCCCGGACGGGTACGGCGCGTGGCGCGTCGCTCCACTCGATCCGATCGACCGCGCCTGGCTGCGGAACCTCGGCGCCGCCATGCCGGCGTACGGTCATGCCCTGCCGATCGAAGGCACCCGGCCGGTCCGGCTGGTCGACCCCGAGCAACTCGTCCGCGCGTTCTGGGACGCGCTCGCCGACAGCATCGTCCGTACGCCGGCAGCTGCCGTCGCGACCCGCCCCGGCGCCGCACCGTTCGCCGCCACCGATCCGACCACGCTGATCGGACCATCGAGCTGGCTCGACGAGACTGCGCTCGCCGAAGAGGCCGGCGCTCGCCTCGTGCTCCGGATCGAACCACCTGAGCTGCCTCAGGAATCGTTCCGCGGCGTCCTGCAACTGCGCAGCGGGCTCGATCCGAGCCTGCTGGTCGATGTTGCGGACATGTGGAACGCGCCGGCCGCCGTACTAACAGCCCTCGGTGAGCGCGCCGAGACCGACCTTCTCCTCGCCCTCCGCCGCGGTGCACGAGTCTGGCCTCCGCTGGGCGCCGCGCTGCGCGATGCAGCGCCGGAAGAGGTTGGCATCGACGATGTGGCGCTGGACGAGCTCGCCGAAGGAAGCAGCGAGTTGGAGGGCGCAGGTATCGAGGTCCTCTGGCCGACCGACCTGTTCGCCGGCGAGCTGGCCGTCCGCGGCTCCGTCGCCACACCTACTCCTGGCGCGATCACCGGCCCTGACTTCAGCCTGAACGATCTGGTCGCGTTCCGCTGGCGACCGACGCTCGACGGCCAGGACCTGACCGAGGCCGAGGTCGGCGCGCTCGCGGAAGCGAAACGGCCGATGGTCCGCATGCGCGGCCGCTGGATCCGCGTCGATCAGGACGTCGTGCGGCGACTCCGCAACGGCTCCACGCGCAAGCTCACGGGTGCCGAGGCACTCGGTGCGGCGCTGACCGGGACGATCGATGTTGACGGTGAGCTCGTTCCTTTCGACGCGGACGGTTCGCTGGCTGCGATGCTCGCCCGGCTGCGGACGGCGGAGGAGCCGGCTCCGTTCACCGATCCGGTCGGCCTGCACGCGACCCTCCGCGATTACCAGCGTCGCGGCGTCGCGTGGATGGCGCAGCTCGCCAACCTCGGCCTCGGCGGTTGCCTCGCCGACGACATGGGCCTGGGCAAGACGATCCAGGTGATCGCGCTTCACCTCCAACTGGAGCGGCGCGGCCCGACGCTGGTCGTCTGCCCGTCGACCCTGCTCGGCACGTGGGAGCGCGAGTTCGAGCGGTTCGCGCCCGACGTACCGACGCGGCGCTACCACGGTGCCGGCCGGACGCTCAGCGATATCGCGCCCGACGAGGTGGTGCTCACGACGTACGGCGTGGTGCGTCAGGACCATCGTGTCCTCGGCGAGGTGCCGTGGGGCCTGGTCGTTGCCGACGAGGCGCAGCACGCCAAGAATCCGTTGTCACGCACGGCTCGCGCGTTGCGAACGTTGCCCTCAGCAACCAGGATCGCGTTGACCGGTACGCCCGTGGAGAACAGGCTGTCCGAGCTGTGGTCGATCCTCGACTGGTCGGCACCGGGACTGCTCGGGACGCTCGACCGGTTCCGCCACGACGTCGCCGTGCCCGTGGAGCGGTTCCACGACGAGGAGGCGACCGTGCGGCTCGCTCGGGTGACGCGTCCGTTCCTGCTGCGGAGGCGTAAGAGCGATCCGGGGATTGCTCCGGAGCTTCCGCAGAAGTCGGAGCGTGACGTCGTCGTGCCGCTGACGGTCGAGCAGGCCACGCTCTACCAGGCGGTGGCGAAGGAGACGCTCGCCAAGATCGAGGAAGCCGAAGGCATTGCGCGGCGTGGGCTCGTGCTCAGTCTGCTCACGCAGTTGAAGCAGGTGTGCAACCACCCGGCACAGTTCCTGCACGAGCCCGGTCCGCTGGAGCGACGCTCGGGCAAGCTCGCCGCGCTGGACGAGCTGCTCGACGTGATCCTGGCCGAGGGCGAGTCGGTGCTGATCTTCAGTCAGTACGTCGAGATGTGCCGGCTGATCGAAGCGCATCTGGCGGCGCGGCAGATCAAGTCGTTGTTCTTGCACGGCGGGATCGGGGTGCGGAAGCGCGAGCAGCTGGTCGCGGATTTCCAGTCCGGAGCAGCGCAAGTGTTCTTGCTGTCGTTGAAGGCCGGCGGGGTCGGGCTGACGCTGACGCAGGCCACGCACGTCGTGCATTACGACCGCTGGTGGAACCCGGCGGTCGAGGATCAGGCGACCGACCGCGCGTACCGGATCGGCCAGGACCGCCCGGTGCAGGTCCATCGCCTTGTCACCGAGAACACGCTCGAAGACCGCATCTCGACAGTGATCAACGCGAAGCGCGACCTCGCGGATGCTGTGGTCGGCTCGGGTGAGGCGTGGCTGAGCGAGCTGTCGGATTCCGAACTCACCGAGCTGGTCGAGCTGTCGACGACCCCGGCCAAGTCCGGCTCGGCGAGTGCGTACAACCCTTCTGCCGTTGGGAAATCCGGTGGCTGACGAGGATCGGGTGCCGTGGCAGGGGTGGCGGCGGAAGGGTGAGGACGCCGGGCTGCCTGCAGCGAAGGGGCCGGGGAGTCGACGGCCGTTCGGGGCGACGTGGTGGGGTCGCGCGTGGTTGGAGGCGTTGGAGCAGCGGGCTCGGCTTGATCCGGGGCGGTTGTCCCGTGGACGGTCGTACGCGCGGCGCGGAAGTGTCGTCGAGCTGACGGTGAGCCCGGGTGAGGTCGAGGCAATAGTGCAGGGCAGCCGCGTCACGCCGTACCAGGTGACCGTGCGGATCCGCGCGTTCTCGAGCGCCGAGTGGGATTCGGTGCTGGAGGTGGTGTCGGCGCAGATCGGTCGGGTCGCGGCGCTGCTGGATGGTGAGTTGCCGCCCGAGGTTATCGACGACGTACGCGATGCGGGGCTCGAGCTGCTGCCCGGAGCCGGCGAGGTCCTCACGCACTGCACCTGCCCCGACTTTGCCGTTCCCTGCAAGCATTCTGCGGCCGTCTGCTACCTGATCGCGGACGCGCTGGACGACGATCCGTTCGCGCTGCTTCTTCTGCGCGGTCGGCGTAAGGACGAACTCCTAGCGGCCCTCCGCACCCGCCGCGGCTCACCTGCCGCGCCAGTCGTCGCACCCCGCACTCCCCCGCCGGCCGGCATCCCCGCGATAGCTGCGTTCGCGAGCCCATCAAATGTTCCCGTGCCGGCACCACCTCGACCGCTCGGTGCGCCCGGAGTGCCCGCCGCGGTGCGGGTGCTGGATCCACCACGCTCGTCCGGCGTCGACGTACGGGATTTGGTCGCCCTGGCCACCGACGCTGCCCAACGCGCGTGGGAGCTGGCGTCCGGCGACGGAGACGGCGGCCTCAACCTCACCTTCGAGCAAGACCTGGCCCGCAGAGCAGCCAAAGCCCTCGGTACGCCGGATCTCGCTGACCTCGCGCACCGCGCCGGCATCTCGTCCCGCCGGCTCACCAGCTGGGCCGTCGCCTGGCGAGATGCCGGGCCCGGCGGCCTGACCGTCACCCTCGACGACCCGGTCGCCGTCGCCCCGGACGCCCTGACCGAAGCCCTCGAGGCCCTCCCCGACGCCACCATCGAAGCCAACCGAGTCACCTCAGGCAAACTCCAACTCCGCCTGGGCCCTGACAACCTCTGGTACCGCTTCAACCAGCAATTCAACGACTGGACTCTCACCGGCCCTCCGTCCCCGGACCCCAAGGACCTCCTCTAAGCTCCGACCGACGCACGTCCTGGGGAGGGTGCACCATCATGCGCCGAATCACAGCCGGTGTAGCTGTCCTACTGCTCGGCCTGGTCGCCTGCGACAGCCACACCACACAGGAGGTCGTGCCTACTCCGACACCTGCCGGAAACCTGTGTGAGCGGCTTGCCCCGCATCTCACCGGCTGGAAGGCCGCGGCGGCAGCGTCGCGCCTCACCGCGCCGCTCGCGGACAACTGCTCGTTGGTCGACACGACACAGGAGCTCCATCGGGTCTGGGTCGCTCTGTCCGCGATCCCGGTCACCGACGCGCAGTTCGCTCAGTCCCGCAAGAGCGACATTGAGTGGGTCACAGGAATGCAGTACGCGGCCAAGGTCGTCGACGGCGAGCTGGGCCCGGGGTCATGGGCCGTCAACCCGGCGGCCGCCGCTCCCTGGCTCGTCTTTCGCGCCGACAACCGTCCGGTCGAGCTACGCATGGTGAACGACGGCTCAGGCACGTTGGACGAACTCCGCTCCATCGCGGAGACGATCGTCGGGCTGCCCGGCGGCCTTCCCGCAGCGCCGACGATGATCGCGCAGCCGGAGTGCGCACGCGGCACTGCGGCAGCCGAGCGACTGCTCGGCGAGAAGGCGATGCTGCGCCGAGACACCCTGACCGACGGCTACTTGTGGTGCCAGTGGGGCTCGGCGACCCGCACGGTTGCGGTCCGATCCGGTGGCCTGGGCTCGGATCCGGCGCTCGACTTCGGCTACGTGAAAGGCGGGTTCACGTCGCATCGGGTGAACGTCGGCGCCGAGGGCTGGCAGCAGGCAGACGGTCAATTGGCGTTCCGCACCGCCAAAAACGCTTACATCGAACTGATGGCAACCCCTGACAGGACCCTGCACCCAGACCTGCTCGTCGCCCTCGCCCAAGCGATCGCACCCGCATACGAGTGAATCAGCGGGCGGCCACGAACGCTTCGGTCAGCCGGGTGATCAGGTCGTACGGGATGGGCTTGCTGAGGGGGAACTTGAGGGTGCCTTTGCCGGAGCGGTAGGGCTCGATGGCCGCCGCCAGATCGTCGTCGAGGGGTGGGATCGGGTAGACCGCGACGTGGGCTTTCCAGCCGCTGAAGTAGATCAGCGGCTTCCCGTCCAGGGTGATCGTCGGGATCTGGTAGCTGATCTTCTCGCCCGCCTCGGGCACGACGGCGTGGACAGTACGGCGTACCCGCTCCAGGATCTCGCGGACGTCGGGCGGGAACGACGCGATGTACCCGTCCACCGTCTCCGCCATGGCCGACAACTTACCCGCGGCGGCGCAAGGTGGTGTGCTCTTCGAGGGCCGGGACGAGGTTTTCGGCGATCTTCACGTGGCCCGCGACCGTGGGGTGGACCTGGTCGGTGCAGTCGTCTTCGGTGATCCAGCCGGTGGAGTCGACGGAGACGAGGTTGGGGTCGTCGAGGGACTTCACCGCGGCCTGGATCGTGTCGGCGTGCTTCCCGTTGAACGGCGTCAGCGACACGATCGTCGACTCCGGGTACGCCGCGCGCACCCGCCGTACATAATCCGCATACTCCTCGACGTCAAGCGTCGGATCGTTCACGCCGAGGTTGATCACGACCACGTCGGACGGCTCGACGCGCTCCGCCGGCGAGCCTGCGAAGTTCCAGCCGAACGAGTCCACGCCGGCCGGCACCTCGCCGTTCCCCGGCTTGCTGATCCCCTGGCTGCCGAACCCGACCTGGTACGACGTCGCGCCGAACGCCCGAGCGGTCAGATATGCGTACGACGTCGTACCGTCCGCGCCCTCGGACTCCGGGTGCACGCTCAGCGACCGCACCCCCTGCGTGATCGAGTCGCCGTAGAACTCGATCCGCGGACCGCCGGGCCGACCGCTCAACCGGAGCCGCGTGTTCACGTCGAGCACAAGACCGGCGAACACGACCGCGCACTCGAACGGCGGATTCCACCGGTTCGCGTGCTCGTTCACGTCCTTGACCACGACCTCGACCTGGTGCCGACCGTCCGGCGCCGACAGCTCGACGACCGGTCCCTCGATCACGTGCAATTCCGGTTCGCCGTCATCGAGCGTGATCCACAGGTGCGGCGCGACCGTGAGCCCGTCGGTGTCGAACAGCAACTGCAGCCGCTCGCCCGCGTACGAGAACGAGATCCGCGAACCGGAGTTCACGGTGATCGCCACACCGGGCTGGTGTCCCCACTGTCCTTCCAGGACGATGCGCGGATCGGACGGGGCGACGACCTCGCCAGGCTCGAACGGCACAGCACACTCCTCGGTCTCGGTTGCTGTGCCATTCTGCCTGGCCGTCCGGTCGATGAGGTCACCATCCCGCCTTCCGGGCCCGCGCCTCGAACAGCAGGATGCCCGCCGACAGCGCGACGTTCAGCGAGTCCGCCTGCCCGAGCATCGGGATCGACACCGCGTCGAACCCCTCGTCATGCCACTCCCGCGACAGCCCCGACCCCTCCGAACCGACCACGAACGCCGTCGGCCCGTCGTACCGCGGAACGCGATACGTCCCCGTTGCCGCCGGGTCGGCGAGGTGGACGCGGAAGCGATGGCTCCGCAACCACGCCGCGGCGGACGGGATGTCGTCGAACTCCAGGATCGGCGTCGAGAGGACGGTGCCGCGGCTCGCGGAGTACACGGACGGATGCGTCGGCCGGGCTCGCTTGCTCGTCAGAACCAGACAGTCGGCGTTGGCGGCGTCCGCCGTACGGATCAGGGTGCCGAGGTTTCCGGCGTACTCGACGCCGTCCGCGACCAGCACCAGCGACTCGTTGGTGAACTCGAACGTGTGCGGCCGCCATTCCGGGAGCCGCGCGATCGAGATCAGGCCGTCGGACCGGGTCTTGCGGGAGAGGCGGGCGAGCAACTTCTCCGAGATGCGGTACACCTCGGTGGCGCGCTCCGCGATCCGGTGGACCTCGGTCGTGGCGATCTCTGTCGTGGCGATCTCTGGGCACCAGAAGAACGCGTCGATGGTGGCGGTCGTGGTGAGGAGGCGGTCGTGTTCCCAACTGCCTTCGACCATGATCCGGCCGGGTGAACCGTCCTTCCGCAGGGTCAGCAGGTCACGGACACGGGGGTGTTGCGCGCCGATGGAACGCGCGTTGTGCACAGTCATGTGCAAGCTCCGAATGGAGAGAATCAGCAAGCGCGCCGGGGACCCTGCGACAGGGTCCGCACCGGCGGGGCGACGCCCGTGGGGCGCCGTGGTACTGACGCGGCCTGTCGACCGCGTCAACCAAGGATTCTCATCACATCTCGGATGGTAAGCAGCCTGGCTGCGGGCGTCATCCGGTTTTCCACAGCACCACCCGCGATCCGGTTTATCCACAGGCTCCTGGCGGGTGAGTTTTGGTCTGTCGGTGCGGGTGGTTAGAGTCCTTTTCTCTGGTAGCCCAGCTGCTATCACACGGGAGGGAGTGCGGGGATGGACGCGACACTGCTCGACGCCGAGGCCGAGGCGGCCGTGCTGCGCGTCTACCGTCAGGTCTTCGCCGTGCTGGCCCGCGAGGCCGGCGCGATGATCGTCGACCCCGACCTGCTCGACGTCGACCAAGCCATCCTGGACGCCTTCGCCGAGGCCGGCAGCGACGGTCTGACGGTCGAGCAGGCCACGCTCGCCTGCCGGGCGTATCCGCACGACCTGATCGTCCGCCGCTTCGAAGTGCTCCGGCAGTACGGCGCGATCACCAAACTCGTCGACCGTCCCAACGAGCTGCGTCACCGCGCCGCGTTCGCGCCGTACGTGATGCTGATGTTCTTGCGCCGGATGTCCGTCCAGGGCGGTCAGGCCGAGCTGCACCAACTGCTCACCCTCGAGGCGCACAGCGTCAGCGACCCGCAGGCGACCGCGGACGAGGGCAAGGCGTCAATCGGTCGGATGACCAAAGTCTTCCGACTCCTCGGGAACGAGCTGGCCATCCTGGTCTCGACGAGCACCACGGCACAGCTCCGCGAGAACGCCCAGCTCGCGTGGGGCAACGAGCGCCTGATCGAGCAGGCTGAGAAGGTCCACCGCATCGTGCTCGAGCGCTGGCCCGAGCTGCATCGGGACTGCACTTCGCTCCGCATGGCCCTCGCCGCGTATGCCGACGCCGTACAACTCGCCGCCGGCCGCCTGGTCGAGCGAGCCGGGACGACGCGGGCGCTCGGGCTCTTGCCGATGGAGACCTGGCTGACGTTCACGCGCAGCAGTGAGCCTGATGCGCTGGCCGCAGTGCTGGATGGCCTCCTCTTTGATGCTGCCGCGCCGGACTTCTCGCCGCAGACGATGGTCGAGGCAGTCGAGACAGGACGCCGGTCCGGCAGCGCCCGGATGGCGCCGCCGCGTCCGACCGCGGATGCCGACGCGCCTGAGTCCGCGGCCGCGACGGATCGCGAGGACCTGCGGGCGGAGGCCGAGCGGGTGCTGGCCGGACGGCCCGAAGTGGACATCGTGGAGGTCATCGACGAGGCAGGCGACTGGATCACTGCGCGACGCGTGCTGGCCGAGTTGACCGCGGCGCACTTGCACGACGAGCTCGACTACGAGCTGGTCTGGTCTGACGGCATGCGGATCGACCCGACTGCGGGGACGCCGTGGGCGACCGAAGGTGTGTTCCGCCGGGTGGCGCGATGAGCACCGAAGCCGTTGAGCGCCGGCTCTACAACGCGCTGTGGTGGGCGAAGGTGCAGTCGGCCGGCCCGCTCGAGGTCGACCCTGACACGCCTGCCGTCGCCGGCCTCACCCGTGCGGCATCACCGGATGGATCGACCGTCTGGCTCGTGCCCACCCTTCCTTCAGGCGCAGGCCACAGCGTCCTCGAGGAGCTTGGCGCTCCCCCGGTCGCCGTCGAGCAGCCGAACGAGACCGCACGCCTGCTCGCGATCTGCGTCACCTGCTGCTGGACGGACCGCAGCGCACCAGCTTGGCCAGGCGTCACCGGCACGCTCGCCCAGATCAGATCCGTGTACGCCGGGATGCGCGGCCGGCCCGAGCAGTCGAGCGACCTGACGCTGATCATCGGCAGCCTGCGCCGCCTGCACGCGACGCACTGGATTCGTTGGGACGAGAAGACCGCCGAGGTCCGGCTCGGTCCGCGTGTCATCACCTGGACCGCGGCCGACCTCTCGACCCTCCGCGACCTGTGCCGTCATCTCCCCGAGCCACCGCCTGCTGAGCTGTCCACCCGGCATGAGCCGGACGAGCGCCAGGAGGTGTTGGATGACTGAGCCGCACGCCCTGCTCGACTCATTGCTCCAGGACCTCAGCGACCGCGCACGGGACGAAGTGCTCGCCGCCTTCAGCGCAGTGCAGTACGCCGCGCATCCGGTCGCCGAAGTACAGCTGGCCGGCCTCCGCGACGTGACACTGCGCCGCCAGGTGCAGCGGATGCTCAAGCTCATCGGCCGTACGCTCGTCCACGTCGACGGCACGCATTGGACCGCCGGGTACGACGACGACATCGCAGCGAGCCTGGTCGCCCAGGGCTGGCAGCCGTTGTCGGTCATCGATCGCGCAGTGCTTGTGCTGGTGCTCGTCCATTCCGTCGCGATTCCCCGCAGCGAAGGCATCCTGACTGGCGACAGCTGGAAGTCCGCGCGACCCACGACGGTCGACGAGTTGCGGACGACGAGGATCAGCGGCGAAGAGCGACGCCTGTCCCTGCAGCGATTGCGCGCGGCTGGATTGATCCAGCTCTCGGGCGATCACTCGGGCGGGCCGTCGTACATCCCAGGTCCGCAGCTCCAGCGCCTGACGCCGGCAGCACGCCGACGATTGCAGGACCAACTGATCCTCGCCGCCGCCCCGGCCAGCCCGATCGCCGAAGCCATCCGCGCCCGCAACGGCAGCCCCGTAGTAGTAGGAGATGAGTCATGAGCGCCGTAGCCGAGGACGGGCCGTTCGACATCCTTGGGTCCAAGGTGCTGCTCGGGGTGCAGGTCGTCGACCTGTCGCGCCTGTCGACGCACCCGATCCCGATGATCGGCCGCGGCCTGATCACGGTCGCCGGCCAAGGCCCGACCGACTCCAACGGCGCCGGCAAGTCGTCGTGGATCGCCGCGCTGAGTCTCCTGCACGCCGACGACCAGTGGCGCCTCACGAGCGGTGCTCCGGGCGCGGCCGAGTTGCTGTTCACAGCGGAAGCGGCCGGCCAGGAAGGCAACTGGTCGAACGTCGACCGCGGCTACATCGTCGGCGTCTTCTCCGATCCCGAACTGACCGACCTCGACGAGGTCGAGGCAGCCGCGATCACCGTCTGGATCCGCATCAACCGCAAAGCGTCGTACATCGATCTCCGGTGGAAGCAAGGCCTGCACATCCCGTACGGCGCGACCGAGGCCGAGCGTGCCGCCGGCGCCGACGCGCTCTGGGCGGCCCTCCCGCACTCCAATGGCCGCACCGACTTCCACGCCAACAAGCTGTCCCAGGTCCTGTACGGCGGCCAGGTCCGCTGCGTCTCGTTCTTGTCGACGTCGGTGCGCTCCAGCCCGACCGCGAACCTGCTCGCGGAGCCGCTCAACGAGCTCGGCCCGGCGCGGATCTTCAACGCGATCGCGACCCTCACAGGCCTCGACCACGAGCTCGAGCAGGAGCAGGCACACCGCTCCGCCGAGCACACCCAGCGCGAGGCGACCAAGCAAGCGACCGCCGACCTGCAGCGGTGGGAGCAGGAGATGGCGACCGTCGAGGCCGGCATCCTGCAGCGCGCCGCGGCGCGGGAAGCGCTCGCGGCAGCCAAGGAATCGTGGCAGGCGCGCAACGCCCGGCACCTGATCGACGGTGACGCCCGCAACCGCGAGATCCTCCAGGAGCTCGGCATCCTCGACGAACGTGTTGCTGAGCAGGAAGCCCGGAAGGAATCTGTCGACACGGAGATAGATGCCTTTGGCAACGAAGAGGGCATGCTCCGGGATGTCCAGCTGACCCGTCAGGAGCGGGACAAGCTCGACGCCCGCGACCGCGAGCTCGACCTCGCCCAGCGTTCGGTGCGCGAGCAGCTGGAGCGGCTGGGCCAGGAGCATCGGCGGCTTCTTGAAGCGGGTCGCTCGGCGGACGGCCGTGACCTTGCCGCGGCCGGCGAGGAGCAGGCCGAGGCACGCGAGGTGCTGGAGGAGCACATCGGTCGCGACCATGCCGCGCGGGTGGCCGTCGAGCACACAGAGGCTGAGCTTCGTGAGGCCGAGAGCGGCCAGACCGTGTCCGCGACCCAGCAGCAGGTGCTGGAGACCGCAGGCCTCGAGTGCGGCGCTCTGACCGACATCACCGAGCTGCCGGAGTCCGATCGGGCCGAGTGGGAGCCGCGGCTCGCGCCGTACCGCGAGGCCGTGGTCATCGACGCCGGTGACGCCACCGTCGCGACGACCGCGCTGGCCGACGCCGGGTACCCCGGATTCCTGCTGGTGCTGGCGAATCGCCCGGGTGCGCCGAAGTCGCGTCGTGGGCCGAAGTCGGCGGACAAGCGGTTCACACTGGACGGATTCTTCGCCGCCCTGAGCGAGCGCGCGACCAAGGAGAACATCGACGAAGCCGCCGGTGTCGTCTCGGTCGGCCAGTTCGACGAGCCGATCACCGGCCGGACCGCGCGGATCCAGGCGGCCGGGCGACGCGTTGAGGCATCCAAAGCGGCCCGCGCGGTCGCGTCGGCCGCGCTGGAGCAGGCGCGATCCCGGGTCGAGCAGGCAGAGCGCCGGACCGCGGCCGCCCAGGCGCTGGCCGACGCGGACGCGGTCCAGGAGCAGATCCTGCAGCTCCGCGAGTCCATCGACCGGCACGAAACCGATCGGGACTCGCTCGCGCCACAACTCCAAGCAGCAAAGGAATCCGCGGAGGCGGCGGCCGGCCAGCAGTTGGTGCGCGACGAGCGCCTGAAGAATCTCGAGTCGACCCGCCGCGACCACGATCGAATCCTCGACGACCTCACCGGCCGCCGGCTCGCGCTGCTGGAAGAGCAGACCACGCTCGACCTCACCACGCGGACCACAGCGTGGGGCGGCACACCCGCTGAGGCGGAGGAGTTCATCCTCGGCCTGCCGGACGACGCGCAACGCCGTACGACGGCCGACTGGAACCACCAGGCCTGCACGCTGCTGGACGACGTCATCCGCCGCTGCTTCCCGAACGCCCGCTCTCGCGAGGAGATCCCAACAGAGCTCTGGGAGATCCTGAACGGCCCCGACGGCTGGACGAGCGGCACTCTCGGCGACCGCGTCGGCCTAGTGCCTGCGCTGCACCGGACGCTGAGCAGCCACCTCGCGCAGCACGAGACGTTCGACAGCCTGCAGCAACAGCAGATCGCCAGCCAGCGCGCCGAGCGGAACGCCGCTCTCGAACGCGCCCGCGAAGGCCTCGACGAAGCGGAGAGCACCGCCCGGGCGCACCGCACCTCGCTTGCCGACGGCATCAAAGCGCGACTTCGCCTGGTATCGCAGGAGTTCGACCGCCTCGACCAGCAGTACGGCGGGTACGGCGCGAAGCTCGAATTCCCCGAGCCCGACCCGCCCGCCGAGCCCGACAAGCCGTGGCGCTGGACGGTCACGCCGAAGTGGCGTCGGTCCGAGGGCGGTCCGTTCTCCGCGTTCAACGTCAAGGGCAACACCGCCCAGATGGACGAGAAGGCGGTCAAGCTCGTCTGCGCCGCGGCGCTCGCCGGTGGCTCGGATCGTCCGCTGCTGTTGATCCTCGACGAGCTCGGCCGCAACCTCGGTTCGCAGCACCGCCGTGAGGCAGTCGCACTGTTCGAGCAGATCGGCCGCGACCGGAACATCACCGTCATCGGCGCGCTGCAGGACGACATGGAGCGGTACGCACTCGCCTCGTCGCGGCTGTACGTGAAGCTTCGGCGTAGCTCGGACACCATGGCCTACAACCAGGCGCCGGTCGTGAAGGGCAACGAGGACAACGCCGCCCGGGTCGAGCTGCTCCGCGAGTGGATGACGTCGTACCGCGGCTCCACGCCGACCCTGGAGCTGGCCCCGCCGACGCTCGCGTAGATGACGCTTTGTGGGGCGCGAGGTCTTGACCTGGCGGCGGTGATCCTCATACTCACGAGGTGAGAGCGCTCTCTTCCCTACCGCCCCAGGGAGATCCACATGCTGTCACGCCAGGCTGTGCTGACCGCGGCCCTCCGCCTGCGACTTCTACTGGCTGCTGTCGTTGGGCTTGCGTTGCCCGCGGGCACGCTGACGGCCGAAGCGCGGGTGCAGGCGGACCAGGTCTGCTCGGTCGCGTGCGACTCGCTCGATCCGTCGAAGGCGCAGGAGGAGACATTCCCTGTGCCGGAGAAGGTGATCAACGGACGTCACGTCGTACTGCATGTGTCTGACAAGGACGCGATGGCGTGGGGCAGCATCGACGGCGGCGCGACCAACGACGCAGTCTGGCTGGACCGCAGCTGGGACGGCGCCGCGACCTGGGACGGGCTGCTCGGCAAGGCGTGGATCCCGTCCGGATGGACCGGCACTCGCACGCTCATGTACAACCTCGCCGATCCGGACGGCCATCGGCGTGGCCTGATCCGCGCGTGCGGCGACGCTGCCGGCGTCGACTGCACCGCCTGGGTACACACCTCAGTCTGCGCCGCAGCCTGCGACGGTAGCGACGGGCCGTCCGGTGACAACCAGCCGGTGCCATCGACGACGTTGTCCAACCGCACGATCTCGCTCCACCTCGACAACCGCGGCATGGCCTGGGGAACGATCGCCAACGGCAGCGCCGGCGACGAGATCTGGCTCGACCGCTCCTGGAACGAGGGAGCATCCTGGCCCGACGGTTCGTCACTCGGCCGGACCAGCGTCGGCTCCGGCGCAACCTCCACGAGCACCCGGCTCTACGCGACAACCGACCCACTCTCCAAGCTGTACGGCGGCGCAGTCCGCGCCTGCGGACGAGCCGTCGAGAGCCAGAACGGCAGCTGTACGGCGTGGGCGCGGCCCGCCTCCGATCGCACCGGTGCAGCCGCTGAGGCGTTGATGTACTCGTACCAGCCGAACACCGCGTGGTGGCTCTCGGGCTGGTGGAACAGCGCGGTCGCGGTGACCACCCTGATGGAGTACCAGCAGCGCACCCGCCGTACTGACCTGCGCTGGGTCGTGAACGAGGTGTTCGAGAAGAACAAGGGCGTCTTCCCGGCCGGGCAGAAGAGCGGGGATGCGCTGGAGGGGAACTTCATCAGCCGCGCGATCGACGACACCGAGTGGTGGGGTATCGCCTGGGTCGAGGCGTACGACCTCACCGGCGACCAGCGGTACCTGGACATGGCGGTCACGATCGCGAATTACGTGCAGGGCTACTGGGACACGGGGACGTGTGGCGGCGGGGTGTGGTGGGACCGCGAGCGCACGTACAAGAACGCTGTGACCAATGGGCTCTACATCCGGCTGACTGCAGCGCTGCACAACCGGATCGCCGGCGACAGCGTCTGGTTGCAGCGGGCGACGACGGGCTGGAACTGGTTCCGCGCCAGCGGGATGATCAACTCGGCCGGCCTGGTGAACGACGGTCTGACGGGCTCGTGCACCAACAACGGGCAGACGGTCTGGACGTACAACCAGGGACTGGCGATCGGCGGTGCGCTCGAACTCTGGCGAGCAACCGGAGACAGTTCGCTGCTGACCGAGGCTCGGCAGCTGGGCGATGCCGCGATGTCGTCGTCCGTGCTCAGCCCGGGCGGCATCCTCAGCGAGTCGTGTGATGGGGCCGGGAACTGCGATGACAACCAGAAGCAGTTCAAGGGCGTGTTCATGCGGTACCTGATGGATCTCGCCGACTCCACCGGCGATGCGTCATACCGGACGTATGCGCAGCGGCAAGCCGACTCGATCTGGCAGAACGACCGCGATTCGCTCGACAGACTCGGCCAGCGATGGGCCGGTGGCGGCACCAACGTTCACGACTGGCGGACGCAGGCGAGTGCCTTGAGTGGGCTGCTGGCAGCGACCTCGAAGAGCTGAATTCTTTGACAGTTGTCCAGATTTCGCTGGGTGGTTACCAAAATCCGACCCCGGTGCTGACCACTGACCGGTAGGTGCAGCAGACTGGTCAGGTGACGCTTCCAGAGATCGATATCACCCGCTCACACCGAGTAGGCGGACCTCTGGTCAAGCGGTCGTATCACGGCGTACCGTCACCTGCATCCGGCGCCGCAGTGTCTCCTCCGCAGATCCGGCCGCCTCATGATCGGAGGGCGTGAATGGCTTCCTGGCTGCTCCGCGCCCAATGGTCGCACCGTGACGAGACCGTCGAGCAGCGTGCCCTCCGTGTCGGCCGTACGCTGACCGCCGTCGCCGTCGCGTTCCCCGACGTCCACAACTGGACCCAGGACGAGCGCTGGGGGTACCACGTCCTCGAGGCCGACGGCTCCACTCCGTTGCAGGAGATGGTCGAGGCCACGACGAAGGTCCTTGCGAACGGCACGAGTACGACGCGGCTGCACCTGCAGAGCACCGGTGAGCTGCCGTGGCTGTTCGACCTGTCCATGGGCGGGACGATGACCACCATCTCCGATCAGCTCACGCTGCACTGGAGCGACGAGGACGCGCTGAGGCAGTCCGAGCGCTTCGCCCAGGTACTGCGTGCGGTCGTCACGATCTGGGGGCCCGACTGGGCCAGCATCGCCGACACCGAGCTTGCCGCCGCGGCCGGCGTCTTCCGTCGCGGCATCCCGATGATGGGCTGGCTGACATACGTCCGCGGCATGGTCGCCGGTGCGCCCGGCATCGACATCACACTCACGCCGTACGAACGTGGCACTCTGCTCCAGGCTCCGGTCTCCCCCGTCGACCTGACACCGGTCCACATCTGCGCCGCGGCCGCGCTCGTCGGGATCGCTCCCGAGTAAGAGTTAGCTGGTCACCACAAGGTGGTGATCCCAGCGCTGAACCTCGTCAGCCGTCGGCACCTCGAACTTGCTGCTCCACTCCTCGAGCTCCTCCCGAGTGACCGGGAACGTCGCATCCGGCAAGTTCTCATTCCGCTGCACAAGCCGCTCCCACAGAACTTCAAGCGGGAGATCCAGTACGACGATCTCCGCGCTCGCGCCCAACTGTTGCGCCCGGGTCCGGAACAGGTCGCGCTCTTCCTCGGACCAGCAGCCGTAGTCGAGGATCACGTCGACCCCAAGCTCCAGCGCCCGCGCCGCAACGCCCCAGAGCATCTCGGACTCCAGCACCCAGCGTCGTCCATCAACCTCGCTGGTGTTGAAGAGCGCATCCATCCACTCGTCCGGCGTCAATCGAACCGCCTTGCGCTCCTCCTCCAGCCGCCGAGCCCACGACGTCTTGCCGGCGCCCGGCAACCCCACGATCAACACCATCACAGCCACGCACCGATCCTAAATGGGCGGATGTCCGATCCGTTCAAGACTGGCGGTGTGCTCCCGAGGCATGGTCGAACCATGCCATCCAAGCAATCGAGCGATCTGACCAGCCTGATGAACGTGGGCGCGGCGGTGGCCGGCTATCTGGGCCGTGCTGGGATCACGCAGGTCGACGACCTGGCCGGCCGCGATCCGTTCGAGATCTACGAAACGATCTGTGAACGGGACGGCGTACGGCACGACCCGTGTCTGCTCGACACGATCATGTCGGCGACTGACCAAGCCAACGGCAATCCGGGCCGTCCGTGGTGGTCGTACACGCCACAGCGCAAGCAGCTCCTCGAGAGGAAGCGCTAGACGCACGAAAACTACCGGCAGAAATGTTAAGGGCCACCCCGTGTGGGGTGGCCCTTAACAGTGTGAATGTCCGGCGGCGTCCTACTCTCCCACGACCTCCCGGTCGCAGTACCATCGGCGCTGGCGGGCTTAACTTCCAGGTTCGGAATGGAGACTGGGTGTTTCCCCGACGCTATGGCCACCGAAACAATATGAGAACACTATCAACCAACCAAGACCACAAACCCCCTCAGGGAGGGTTTGGTGCTGGGGTGACCGTATTCCGGGAACCGTACAGTGAACGCGAACATCGTTACAAGTAGCGCAGGCTCTTCAAAGTCTGACAACACGCTCCCTATGGGGGGTGTTGTGTGTGTGACAAGCCCTCGGCCTATTAGTACCAGTCAGCTCCACACCTTGCGGCGCTTCCACTTCTGGCCTATCAACCCAGTGGTCTACTGGGGGCCTTACCCGGTTAACCCGGTGGGAGACCTCATCTTGAAGCGTGCTTCCCGCTTAGATGCTTTCAGCGGTTATCACTCCCGAACGTAGCCAACCAGCCGTGCTCCTGGCGGAACAACTGGCACACCAGAGGTTCGTCCACCCCGGTCCTCTCGTACTAGGGGCAGCCCTTCTCAAGTCTCCTGCGCGCGCAGCGGATAGGGACCGAACTGTCTCACGACGTTCTAAACCCAGCTCGCGTGCCGCTTTAATGGGCGAACAGCCCAACCCTTGGGACCTACTCCAGCCCCAGGATGCGACGAGCCGACATCGAGGTGCCAAACCATCCCGTCGATATGGACTCTTGGGGAAGATCAGCCTGTTATCCCCGGGGTACCTTTTATCCGTTGAGCGACGGTGCTCCCACATGCCACCGCCGGATCACTAGTTCCGACTTTCGTCCCTGCTCGACATGTCTGTCTCACAGTCAAGCTCCCTTGTGCACTTACACTCGACACCTGATTGCCAACCAGGCTGAGGGAACCTTTGAGCGCCTCCGTTACCTTTTAGGAGGCGACCGCCCCAGTCAAACTACCCACCAGGCACTGTCCCTGATCCGGATAACGGACCAAAGTTAGACAGCCAGAACAATCAGAGTGGTATTTCAACGATGACTCCACCCGAACTGGCGTCCGAGCTTCACAGTCTCCCACCTATCCTACACAAATTGTACCGACCACCAATACCAAGTTGTAGTAAAGGTCCCGGGGTCTTTCCGTCCTGCTGCGCGTAACGAGCATCTTTACTCGTAATGCAATTTCGCCGAGTCCACGGTTGAGACAGCGCCCAAGTCGTTACGCCATTCGTGCAGGTCGGAACTTACCCGACAAGGAATTTCGCTACCTTAGGATGGTTATAGTTACCACCGCCGTTTACTGGCGCTTAAGTTCAAAGCTTCGCCGGCCTAAGCCAGCTAACCTGTCCCCTTAACGTTCCAGCACCGGGCAGGCGTCAGTCCGTATACATCGAATTACTTCTTCGCACGGACCTGTGTTTTTAGTAAACAGTCGCTTGGGCCTGGTCTCTGCGACCATCACCGCTTCCCTTAGCAAGTAAGGTAACGGATCCGGTCCCCCTTCTCCCGAAGTTACGGGGGCATTTTGCCGAGTTCCTTAACCATGGTTCACTCGATCGCCTTGGTATTCTCTACCTGATCACCTGTGTCGGTTTGGGGTACGGGCGGCTCTAACACTCACTGCGAAGTTTTTCTCGGCAGCATGGGATCATCCACTTCCCCTGAACGGGTCCGCCTCGGCTCTCAGGCTATGTGAGACACGGATTTGCCTATGCCTCGCCCTACCACCTTGCCCGCGGATCAGCTTGCGCCTACCATCGCCGCGGTTGGACTACCCTCCTGCGTCACTCCTCAATGCACCTACTACCACCTCGGGTCAAAATCTCCACTCCTCCGTCCGAAGACATCAGAGCTTCAATTCCTTAGCATCAGCGGGTTCGGTCGGGTCGTGTTAATGCCGGTACGGGAATATCAACCCGTTGTCCATCGACTACGCCTGTCGGCCTCGCCTTAGGTCCCGACTTACCCAGGGCAGATTAGCTTGACCCTGGAACCCTTGATCATCCGGCGGACGGGTTTCTCACCCGTCATTCGCTACTCATGCCTGCATTCTCACTCGTGCAGCATCCACAACTCCATCACTAGGCTGCTTCACACGCTGCACGACGCTCCCCTACCCACCCACACACCTGGACCAACAAAGTTGGCCGGGTACTTGTGTGAGTGCCACAGCTTCGGCGGATTGCTTGAGCCCCGCTACATTGTCGGCGCGGAATCACTTGACCAGTGAGCTATTACGCACTCTTTCAAGGGTGGCTGCTTCTAAGCCAACCTCCTGGTTGTCTGGGCAACTCCACATCCTTTTCCACTTAGCAATCGCTTAGGGGCCTTAGCTGGTGATCTGGGCTGTTTCCCTCTCGACTACGGAGCTTATCCCCCGCAGTCTCACTGCCGCGCTCTCACTTACCGGCATTCGGAGTTTGGCTGATTTCGGTAAGCCGGTAAGCCCCCTAGACCATCCAGTGCTCTACCTCCGGTAAGAAACACGCGACGCTGCACCTATATGCATTTCGGGGAGAACCAGCTATCACGGAGTTTGATTGGCCTTTCACCCCTATCCACAGGTCATCCCCCAGGTTTTCAACCCTGGTGGGTTCGGTCCTCCACGCGGTCTTACCCACGCTTCAACCTGCCCATGGATAGATCACTCCGCTTCGGGTCTAGAGCATGCGACTAAAGCGCCCTATTCAGACTCGCTTTCGCTACGGCTACCCCACACGGGTTAACCTCGCCACACACCACTAACTCGCAGGCTCATTCTTCAAAAGGCACGCCGTCACACCCACAAAGTGAATGCTCCGACGGATTGTAGGCAACCGGTTTCAGGTACTATTTCACTCCCCTCCCGGGGTACTTTTCATCTTTCCCTCACGGTACTAGTCCGCTATCGGTCACCAAGAAGTATTTAGGCTTAGCGGGTGGTCCCGCCAGATTCACACGGGATTTCAAGAGTCCCGTGCTACTTGGGAAAACACTCAAGAGTCACTGTCTTACGCCTACAGGGCTATAACCCACTACGGCTCAACATTCCAGAAGATTCGACTTCAACAGTGATTGATAACTCTTTAGTCTCACGGCATTAAGACTAGAATGCTCCCACGACCCCACATGCGCAACGCACGCCGGCTATCACACGCACATGGTTTAGCCTCATCCGCTTTCGCTCGCCACTACTCACGGAATCACTTTTGTTTTCTCTTCCTGCGGGTACTGAGATGTTTCACTTCCCCGCGTTCCCTCCAGAACCCTATGTGTTCAGGCACTGGTAACTGGCTTTAGAATGCCAGCTGGGTTTCCCCATTCGGACACCCCCGGATCACAGCTCGGTTGCCAACTCCCCGGGGCTTATCGCAGGCTCCAACGTCCTTCATCGGCTCTTGGTACCAAGACATCCACCGATTGCCCTTAGTAGCTTGTCACAAAACAAACATACAAAAAGCAAAATTACGCTACAAAGAGATGCTCGCGTCCACTATACAGTTCTCAAAATACGGGCAGGAAAACCAGCCCCAAACCACCACTTACAGCACAGAACCCCACCCCCAGGGAAACAACACACCCAGAAGAAGAACCCCACCGCAGTATGGTGAGAGCCGGCCCCAGCCACCCATCACACCAACTCACATCAGTGTGACCGTGACCCAGAAGAAACAGTCCCAAGACTCATACAAGTCCAGGGCCCGATTCCTCAGGACCCAACAGCGCGCCTCGGCCACTCACTCATCCACCACCCGCGTTCCACGCGTTTCCCTCGAGAGGGGACGCAGTACTAGCATCGTGCAGAAAAGCTCCTGGCCTAATGGTCAATGTTCCACATTCCGAAGCACCATCGCCCAAGAACATTCGCCTTGGAAACGATGAATAGGCACCAAGACTCTGACGAGCCGGCGCCGAATGCTCCTTAGAAAGGAGGTGATCCAGCCGCACCTTCCGGTACGGCTACCTTGTTACGACTTCGTCCTAATCGCCAGCCCCACCTTCGACGGCTCCCTCCACAAGGGTTAGGCCACCGGCTTCGGGTGTTGCCGACTTTCATGACGTGACGGGCGGTGTGTACAAGGCCCGGGAACGTATTCACCGCAGCGTTGCTGATCTGCGATTACTAGCGACTCCGACTTCATGGGGTCGAGTTGCAGACCCCAATCCGAACTGAGACCGGCTTTTTGGGATTCGCTCCACCTTACAGTTTCGCAGCCCTTTGTACCGGCCATTGTAGCATGCGTGAAGCCCTGGACATAAGGGGCATGATGACTTGACGTCATCCCCACCTTCCTCCGAGTTGACCCCGGCAGTCTCCTATGAGTCCCCACCATCCCGAAGGACGTGCTGGCAACATAGGACGAGGGTTGCGCTCGTTGCGGGACTTAACCCAACATCTCACGACACGAGCTGACGACAGCCATGCACCACCTGTATAGGACCCTTACGGACCCCGCATCTCTGCGAGATTTCCCTATATGTCAAACCCAGGTAAGGTTCTTCGCGTTGCATCGAATTAATCCGCATGCTCCGCCGCTTGTGCGGGCCCCCGTCAATTCCTTTGAGTTTTAGCCTTGCGGCCGTACTCCCCAGGCGGGGCGCTTAATGCGTTAGCTGCGGCACGGAGGACGTGGAATGTCCCCCACACCTAGCGCCCAACGTTTACGGCGTGGACTACCAGGGTATCTAATCCTGTTCGCTACCCACGCTTTCGCTCCTCAGCGTCAGGTAAGGCCCAGAGAGCCGCCTTCGCCACCGGTGTTCTTCCTGATATCTGCGCATTCCACCGCTACACCAGGAGTTCCGCTCTCCCCTGCCTACCTCTAGTCTGCCCGTATCGGAAGCAGGCTCGGGGTTAAGCCCCGAGTTTTCACTCCCGACGTGACGAACCGCCTACGAGCCCTTTACGCCCAATAATTCCGGACAACGCTCGGACCCTACGTATTACCGCGGCTGCTGGCACGTAGTTGGCCGGTCCTTCTTCTGCAGGTACCGTCACTCTCGCTTCGTCCCTGCTGAAAGAGGTTTACAACCCGAAGGCCGTCATCCCTCACGCGGCGTTGCTGCGTCAGACTTTCGTCCATTGCGCAATATTCCCCACTGCTGCCTCCCGTAGGAGTCTGGGCCGTGTCTCAGTCCCAGTGTGGCCGGTCGCCCTCTCAGGCCGGCTACCCGTCGACGCCTTGGTAGGCCATTACCCCACCAACAAGCTGATAGGCCGCGAGCCCATCCCCAACCGCCAGAACTTTCAACCAACCACCATGAGACGGTCAGTATTATCCGGTATTAGACCCCGTTTCCGAGGCTTATCCCAAAGTTGAGGGTAGGTTGCTCACGTGTTACTCACCCGTTCGCCGCTCGTGTACCCCCGAAGGGGCCTTACCGCTCGACTTGCATGTGTTAAGCACGCCGCCAGCGTTCGTCCTGAGCCAGGATCAAACTCTCCGTTGAAATCTATATGTCAACCACAACCCCAAAAGGCCATGGAAAACAGACTACTTTGAGTGATCCTTTGAATCAGAAACAACCAATACTGGCTTGTCATCCGTATTAATTTCAAAGGAATCCGTCACAGACAAAACAAACCCGAACCCCAAGATCAAAAGACCCAGGGCTAGGAGAAATGTTCAATGCCTGTGAACGGGGTTAATGCATCTTTCGGCATTGACTTTCGGCACGCTGTTGAGTTCTCAAGAATCGGACGCACACCGCGCTTCAGACTTTCGTTTGAAGCTCCGGGGCAACTCGCCCTACTTTACTGTTTCGCTTCCGGCCGGTCAAATCGGCCTTTTTCGATTCAGTCTCTCTGCGTGTCTCAGTGTCCGAAACCCACCGGGGCGTGTTTCGGCTGCCGAGACCTTCAGGGAGTTTGTTGAAGGGCCGGCCGCTTTCGCGTCCTGCGCCTCGCTCCAACAAGAAGAACATTACTGACATTCATGGTGCGGATGCAAATCGGGGTCCCGGACCCTCGTCCGAGCTCCTCGGCACCCGTCCTCGACACCGGTCAACCGACGTCGAGGGAAGCAGTGCTGATCCCTCTGGTCACATCACTCACTCGCGTCTCCGCGAGTGACACTTCCATCATGCCGCACCCACACAAGTCGTTTTCGCGAGGGTGACAACGAGGTGGGAGCCGGTCAGCCGGCTCCCACCTCGTCAAGCACCGCACCGTCCAGGAGACGCCTCTCGGCGAGTGGCCGCTCGTAGCGGCTTAGGTTGAGGCCCGGGGTCACGAACCGGACGGCATCAGGTGTAACCCGACGTCCCCGGAACCTATTCCCGGACGCAGTCGAGCACGACTCCCTCCTGCTCGAAGACCAGTCCCCCGTCGCGTACCTCGAACCCCGACTCCGTCTCCATGGCGTTGAAGGTTGTCGCCGACCGCGCCATGAAGAGCTGCGGAGGCTGACGATCGAACGTCACCTCGATCCCCCTCCCCCAGCGTTCAACAGCGAACGGAACCCTGCCGTCCAGCCGGTACGCGCCGACCAGCTCCGCCAGGACCTCGTCACTCGGCAGATCCGGCGTATCCACCTCACCCGGGTACCCCTCCCAGCCGTACTCCGCAGCCACCGCAGCGAATGCTCTCTGCACCACCCAGCCACCGTTATCGCTGTTCGTCATCACCACAGCGCCCTGCCCCGAGTCGCGATCAGCGAGCAAGTGACAGCTGAACCCAGCGTTACCCCCGCTGTGCCCGAACCGCCGGCCGGAGTCATCGAGGAAGAACCCGAGTCCCAGATGTCCCAGCCCACCGATCCGCTGTCCCGCAGAGATCTGGTGCGTCAACATCTCCCGCGCGAGCTTGGGCGGCAACAGCGCGCCGTCGGCCCCTGCGTACATCCGCTGCACGCCGATAGCTGCCTTGGCGAGGTCAGTTGGTGTTGTCCAGAGGCCGGCTGCGGCCAGCTCGGGGTACGCATGCCAGCGGCCTTCGAGTGGGCGACCACGTTGGTCGTGCGCGACGGCAGCCCTGCTACGGAGTTCTGGTGGCAGAGGTTGGGCGTAGTCGCTGTCGGCCATGCCGAGAGGCTCGAGCACCAACTCGCGGACCAGTTCACGGAATGGCGTACCCGTCACGTCTTCCAAGAGTTGCTGCATGACGATCGTGCCGCCGCCGGCGTACCGGAACTGTGTGCCTGGCACGAGGTCGACGCGTACGCCGAAGGTGTTGGTCGGCCGGACGCCGTCGAGGATCTGCACCGTTGTGGGTAGCGAGGCTCCCTCGGCGTACCCAGGGAAGCCGTGCACAGTCAATCCGGCACTGTGGCTGGCCAACTGCCGCAGTGTCACGACGGGTTGCCACGCCCCCGTCGGTGGGATCTGCCAAGACTTGAGCTTTTCGTTGACGTCCTCGTCGAGGTCGAGCAGGCCGCGATCGACCAGCCGCAGCATCGCCAGTACGGCGATCGGCTTGCTGATCGACGCGGCCTGGAACAACGTGTCCGGCGCGACGGCCCGAGAGCTGCCTGCCTCCACCAGACCGGCCGTACCGGTCTCGTGGACAGCACCGTCCTCGATCACCACCCAGCTCGCGCCGGGCACGTTGAATCTCTCGAGATCCGCCTTGATCTCCTCTTCCAGCATGTCCGTGTCCCTCCCGATCCAGTTCTTGCTGGAACGGTACGGCGGACACGGCTCGCTGGAGCAGGATCACCGCGACGGCTGAGGTGTGCTGCAGTCGATCTTCGGGTTCGCGCCGATGTAGTTGAGCGGGCCGGCGACGATCGTGACGAGCACCGTCCCGACCTTGGCACAGGAAGTCCGTGAACTCTCGAAGTAGTGGCGCTGGGCCGCGGCCGCGAGGCCGATCAGCAGCCAGACGACGAGAATGATCGTGATCGCGCGGGAACGGGTCGCAGTAGCTCTCCGGGTAGCCATGTGCATCTCCTGGTTCGGCGTGCCCCCGTGCTGCGCTCCTCAGGTGCCCGCCGCGAACCTGACAGAAACTCAGATCTCGCGAAACTCGTAGTGCGGCTTGATGTGCTTGTTGATGTACGCGCCGATGCTGGGCGCGGCCAGGAGCGCGGCGTACGTCGGCTGTGGAACGTCGAAGTACTGGTAGACGTAGCCGTTCACGTACTCGAGCTCCAGCGTGCCGTCGGACCATCCGACCGACCGCACACTCGACGAATTCACCGGGCGTCGCCTCATGCGTGGCTCCTTCCGCACCTCGCGCTGCGGCGCCCAGTCTGCCGCTCGGCGTCAAGCGGTGCGAGATCGCTCCGGGTCATCGGTCTGCAGCCGCGCCAGGGCGCGGGCCAGGTCGCCGAGGGCCGTGTTGAGCTGGGTCAGCACGGTGTCGTCGATCGGCATCTGCCGCTGGTCGAGGCCGAGGTTGGCGGCGAACCGGAGGTGTGCATCGGGGGGCGCCTGTTTGAGGTAGGTGTCGAGCGCCTCCTGGAGAAAGGGACTCGGCACGAGCTCCGGTCTCTCCCGCCATTTCGTCAGTGTGCGCGGCGAGATGCCGAGGTGCTCGGCGAAGGCTTCGTTGGTCAGGCGCAGCGCCGTGCGCAAGGCATGTGCATGCCGACCGGTCCATTCGTCGATGACTGTCATCCTTCTGCTCCCTTGCCTGTCGGTTACTCCCTGCTATCAGAATATGGCGATTCGGTGACCGCTGGTGGGCAGAATTTGTGCGCTGTGGATACCGGTTGAGTTCCTGGTGAGGACACGCGGTCACGCGTTGACTTGGCGCATGGACGAGATCAGCGGAAGAACCGCGACGCTGCCGTGGAGCACGCGGCGACGTCATCTGAAGGTTGCGAGCACGTCCGGGCCACGCTGCTTCCAGCTGATCCGGCACTCCGACCCCTCCGGCGTCAGCGGAACAGGCGTGATCGCCGAAGGAGTCGAGTGGAGCGACGGGACGGTCGCACTGCACTGGGGCGGCCAGTACGCGACGACGACCGTTTGGCCGGACGGCATCGACGCCCTGCTGACGATCCACGGCCACAGTGGATCGAGCACGATCCGCTGGCTGGACGAGTAGCTATGCGTAGCCGATCTCGGTGGGGCGGGTCCACCCTGCAGCCGGCTCGCCTCACCGGCCTACTCCGAGTAGAACTGCTCTCGGTAGGGGGCGTGCCGTGGGACAGGACGCTGGTGCGACTCATCTGTGGGGCTCTTCGCGCCGTTCTGTTCCGGCTCCGGGCTCTCGGAGTCGTCGAGGTCTTTCAGATCGTCGACTGCCGTGCTGAAGGCGAGTTCGGCGCGGGTCGGCCGTTGGCGTTCGATCTCCTCTGCCGAGGTACGGCGGATCGGGAGATCGTTCGCCGCGGCCGACAACTCGGCGAGGGTGTCGAGGAGACCGAGTGCCGTCTCCACGTCACCCGGGTGGTTGACCAGCCACCAGACCGCGGCCGAGCCAGGCGTGGCGAACACGTCGTCCTTCAAGTAGGCGCGTTTGTCCTGCTCCATCCGGCGTTCGAGCAGAGTGGTCTGCTCCCGCCGATGCAGCGCGGCCAGCTGCAGAAGGTGCTTCTGGTCCGCATCCGGCAGTCGCAGTCGCACGTCCGTGGCCCAGCTGCGGACGAGGCCTTTCTCGTCGAGCGCGGGTTCGCCGAGCAGCGCAGCCAGTCGGTGCTGGTTGAGCGACTCCTCCATCACCTGTTGCCTCGCGGTCAGCGATCGCGCCCGCTCCAGCAAGGCGTCGACCGCCACCGCGCCGAGGTCCGCATGGCGCGAGCCCGACAGGACGGTCGACCACTGGACGACGGCCGAGAAGCTGAATTGGAAGTCGGGCGAAGCGGACGGCAGCCGTACGTCGCTCACCGTCCGCGACGGTGGACCGCTGAAGACGGGATCTGGATCCGGGAGGACTACGGAGGGCGGCGCCGGCTTGGTCACTACTGGACGGGGTTCGTCGGGCTGCTTCCAGACGACGGCCAGCAGGACCAGGAGCACCACGGTGAGGACTACGGCCGACCAGCCCGGCAGGCCGATGACCAGCGACACCAGGTACAGCACCAGCACAATCGCGGCAGCAGTCAGGAGGGAGTTCCGGTGGAGCTTCATGGGCGCGTTCCTTCACCGCGTCGGGCGGAGGTCAGCAGGTCGGCCAATGCGCTTCAGACGGCTTCCCCGTCCTCACACCATCCGAGCCACCGGCAACCCAGACCACAGACTGCGCCACACGACGAGTCCACAAAAAGTCTCACATACCTCACTCAAAGTAGCCGCCAAAAGCGTGTCGCCGCCCACGACCTGGACGCGCCGGCGCCTGACCGTCTGCGAGCGATGACCAGGTCAGCCGGTCAGCGACCGGAGGGCCTGGCGAGAGGGGGTGAGGAGGACGGGCTTGTAGGGGCAGCGTTGGTCGGTGAGGGTTTCGTAGGCGCGGATGGCTCTGTTGGCGGCGTCCCAGCCTTGCTCGGCAGGGGTGCGGCCGAGACCTCGGTTGCGGACCAGGGCGCCGTAGAACGCGGAGCAGAAGACGGTCGCCTCGTACCAGCCGATGACGGTGCTGGTGCCGATGTAGGTGATGTCGTCCTGCAGGCAGTCGCGGATCGCGCGTTGCCACTTGCCGATGCCGGTCTTGCAGCCGTCGGCGATGACGACACCGCTGGCGATCCCCCACTGGCGATCCAGGAACCAGTCGGCCAGGGATCGGAGCGAAACCTGGGTCTGGCCGTCGGTGGACAGGAAGGACGGCTCCTCGCTGTGGTCACCGTGTGCCATCACGTGCAGGACCGAGGACGGGGTGGTCAGGGCGGAGAAAGCTGTCTCGTGATCGCGGCTGCGGATGAAGTTCACGTCGATCACCGGCCGGTTCCAGCCTGCGTTGATGTTCCCGGTGATGCCCTGGACGAACGTCATCGACGCGTCGAACGAGCTGTCCAGACCGAGGTCCACCAGAGTGATCAGACGGTTCTTCATTTGCCCACCCCTCCAACGTGTTTCGAGGCCCCACGGGACCATCATGAACCACGGATCCGACAGTTCGCAGGGTGGTTTCCCGGCGCTGAGACAGGTCGTCCCGGCCGTACGGCGTACGGCGGATCCGGCCGGTTCCGGACGGTCGGCACGGAGGGTGCGGACTGTGATCGGCGTACGGTGTCGGGGCAGCGTCAGCCGAAGGAGGAGTTGGATGAGTCAGGCCCCAACCGTCACTTTGAGTCACGGATCTGCGATGCCGCGGATCGGGCTCGGGACGTCGCCGATGAACGATGCGGATGCCGAGCGAGCCGTGAGTACGGCGCTCGAGCTCGGGTATCGGCTGATCGACACGGCGGAGAACTACCGCAACGAGGTCGGCGTCGGGCGCGCGCTGAAGGGTGCGCCGCGCGACGAGGTGTTCGTGACGTCGAAGTTCAACAAGAGGTGGCACAGCGTCGAGGGCGCGCGTATGGCGTTCGAGGCGAGCGCGGAGAAGCTCGGCGTCGAATACCTGGACCTCCTCCTGATCCACTGGCCGAATCCGGACCAGGATCGGTACGTCGACGCGTGGCAGGGGCTGATCGAGCTCCGGGACGCCGGACTGGTGCGCGCAATCGGTACGTCGAACTTCAAGCCGGCGCACTTGCAGCGGCTGATCGACGAGACCGGCGTGACGCCCGAGGTGAACCAGGTCCAGCTGAGCCCGGTGTGGGCCAAGGGGGCCGAGCGCGAGTTCCATGCCAAGCACGGCATCGTCACGGAGGCGTGGAGTCCGCTCGGCAAGGGCACCGACCTGCTGAGCCATCCAACGGTGCAGGACCTCGCGAAGAAGTACGAGCGGACGCCGGGCCAAGTCGTGCTGCGCTGGGAGACGCAGCAAGACGTCGTACCCATCCCGAAGTCAGCCGACCGTGGCCGGCTCGCAGACAACCTAGCCGTTTTCGACTTCGACCTGACCGCCGACGAGCTGACTGCGCTGTCGGATCTGGACGGTACGGCGAAGGCCCCCGCCGATTCCGACCGCGCCGGCCACTGATCAGGTGGCGAAGGAGCCCGTAACGACCGAGTAGGACTCGACGCCGCCCTTGGAGGACCACAAGCGGATCCGAATGAGCGTGCCGTCGGGCACCGAGAAGTTGCAGAAGCTCCAGCCCTGGTAGTCCGCGACCGTGGTGTCGTCGAAGCACTCGTGAGCGTCGTACCAGAAGCCGACCTGGCTTTGGTACAGCTGGATCGCGGCGCGGGCGCTGTAGCCGTCTGCCTGGTCGTCGTGGACGCCGAGCCATTCGCCGTCCGTGCAGTAGACCGCGGCGCTCAGGCGCGAGTTCACCAGTTCCTTGGTGTGGTTGGCGTAGCAGTTGGCGGCAGAGTTCGCGTACGCCGGAGCAGCGGCCAGCACGCCCGCGAGCAAGAACCCGGCGGCGGCAGCAGCAGCCATGCGTCGAAGCGGAGACAGAAACTGCATGGGGCGGCTCCCTGCGATGGCAGATGGGTCGCCGGCGAGCTTAAGCGCCAGGCTGGGAGCGCTTCAGCCTTCTACCTGGGCAACTCGTGAGCAGACGCACCTCGGCCCCCGGGGGAAGTGGGAAGTTCCCGGGGGCCGTGGCGCTATCAGCTACAGAGGCAGCCGGCTGCGGTCAGCTCCACAAAGGCAGCCAGCTACCACCCTTCAGATCAGCTGCAGCCGGAGGTGCTGCCGCAGCCTTCGCAGACGTAGCAGGAGCCGCTGGGGCGCATCTTGGTGCCGCAGGTGAAGCAGAGCGGGGCGTCGACCGAAGTACCCGTGATCAGCTCGAGCATCTCGGCGGTCGTGTGGGCCTCGCCCTTGATCGGCTTGGCGGAGGCTGCCTCGACCGGCTTGTCGGCTCCGGACGGCTCAGACGGCTCAGCGGGCTCAACCGGCTCGACCGACTTCAGGGACTCGGGCTCGGAGACCTCGACCGGGGCCAGCTCGTAGGAGCCGGTGTCGAGCTGCCGGGACCGCTCGTCCGCCGAGTAGATGCCCAGGGCGGCCCGCTCGTCGAACGGCAGGTAGTCCAGGGCCAGGCGGCGGAAGATGTAGTCCATGATCGACTGCGCCATCCGGACGTCCGGGTCGTCGGTCAGACCGGCCGGCTCGAACTTCAGGTTGGTGAACTTCTGGACGTAGGTCTCCAGCGGTACGCCGTGCTGCAGGGCGATCGAGATCGCGATCGAGAAGGCGTCCATCACACCGGCAAGCGTCGAACCCTGCTTGCCCATCTTCAGGAAGACCTCGCCGAGACCGTCGTCCGGGTAGGAGCCGGCCGTCATGTAGCCCTCGGCGCCGCCGACCGTGAAGGACGTGGTGCGCGACGGACGCGACTTCGGCAGACGCTTGCGGGTCGGCCGGTACTCGATGACCTTCTCGACGATCTTCTCGGCGACCGCGGCCTCGGCCGCCACCGCAGCGTCGGCCTCGGAGGCCTTCTTCGCCTTCGCGTCCGCGAGCGGCTGACCGACCTTGCAATTGTCGCGGTAGACCGCGAGTGCCTTCAGCCCGAGCTTCCAGCCTTGGAAGTAGACGTCGGCGATCTCCTCGACCGTCGCGGTCTCCGGCAGGTTCACCGTCTTCGAGATCGCGCCGGACAGGAACGGCTGCGCGGCCGCCATCATCCGCACGTGACCCATCGGCTTGATGGCCCGCTCACCCATCGCGGTGTCGAAGATCTCGTAGTGCTCCGGCTTCAGGCCCGGGGCGTCGACGACGTGACCGTTCTCCGCGATGTACTCGACGACCGCCTCGATCGTCTCCTCGGTGTAGCCGTACTGCCGCAGCGCCCGCGGGACGGTCTGGTTGACGATCTGCATCGAGCCGCCGCCGACCAGCTTCTTGAACTTGACCAGCGAGAAGTCCGGCTCGATACCGGTCGTGTCGCAGTCCATCATGAAGCCGATGGTGCCGGTCGGTGCGAGCACCGAGGCCTGGGCGTTCCGCCAGCCGTTCTTCGCGCCGACCTTCAGTACGCCGTCCCAGGCCGCGGCCGCGTGCTTGTGGACGTCCTTGTCGATCTCGTGGATCGTCCGGATCGCGTCGTTGGCCGCCGCGTGCTTGCGCATCACCCGGGTGTGGGCGTCCTTGTTCCGCTCGAAGCCGTCGTACGCACCGACGATGCCGGCCAGCTCCGCGGAGCGCTTGTACGACGTACCCGTCATCAGCGAGGTGATAGCGCCCGCCAGTGCGCGACCACCGTCGGAGTCGTACGCGTGACCGGTTGCCATCAGCAGCGCACCGAGGTTGGCGTAGCCGATACCGAGCTGCCGGTACGTCCGGGTGGTGACGCCGATCGCCTCGGTCGGGAAGTCCGCGAAGCAGATCGAGATGTCCATCGCGGTGATGATCAGCTCGACCGCCTTGACGAACTTCTCCGAGTCGAAGAGGTCGTCGTCGCGGAGGAACTTCATCAGGTTCAGCGAGGCCAGGTTGCAGGACGAGTTGTCCAGGTGCATGTACTCCGAGCACGGGTTGGACGCGGTGATCCGGCCCGTCTCCGGCGTGGTGTGCCAGTCGTTGATCGTGTCGTCGTACTGCAGACCCGGGTCGGCGCAGGCCCACGCGGCCTGGGCGATCTTGTCGAACAGGTTCCGCGCGTCGACGGTCTCGATGACCGAGTTGTCGAGCCGCGCCCGGAGCCCGAAGTCGCCCTTCTCCTCGACCGCACGCATGAACTCGTCCGAGACCCGGACCGAGTTGTTCGCGTTCTGGTACTGCACGGAGGTGATGTCGCGACCGCCGAGGTCCATGTCGAAGCCCGCGTCACGCAGGATGCGGATCTTCTCCTCCTCGCGCATCTTGGTGTCGACGAACTCCTCGATGTCCGGGTGGTCGACGTCGAGCACGACCATCTTGGCCGCACGGCGAGTCGCGCCGCCGGACTTGATCGTGCCTGCCGACGCGTCCGCGCCGCGCATGAAGGAGACCGGGCCCGAGGCGGTACCGCCGCTGGACTGCAGCAGCTCCTTCGACGAGCGGATCCGGGACAGGTTCAGGCCGGCGCCCGAGCCGCCCTTGAAGATCAGGCCCTCTTCCTTGTACCAGTTCAGGATCGACTCCATCGAGTCGTCCACGGCGAGGATGAAGCAGGCCGACACCTGCTGCGGCGAGGACGTACCGACGTTGAACCAGACCGGCGAGTTGAAGCTGAAGTACTGGTGCAGGAGCAGCCAGGTGAGCTCCTGCTCGAAGACCTCCGCGTCGGCGGGCGTGGTGAAGTAGCCGTGCTCCTCGCCGGCGCGGCGGTAGGTCTTCACGACCCGGTCGAGCAGCTGCTTGAGGCTCCACTCCCGGTTGTCGTGGCTGACCGCGCCACGGAAGTACTTCGTGGTGACGATGGTCGAGGCGTTGACGCTCCAGAAGTCGGGGAACTCGACCCCGCGCTGCTCGAAGACCGTCTCACCCGTCTTCCAGTTCTGCTGCACGACGTCGCGACGCTCCCACGTCACCTCGTCGTACGGGTGGACGCCTTCGGTGCTGAAGACGCGCTCGATGGTGAGTCCCGTGGGCGCGTTCTTCCGCCCGCGGAACCCGGCCGCCGACCGCTTGGTCGACCCCGAGTGGCCGGTCACCGTCTCTGTCATGGTTGCTCCTCGCCCTGTGTCTACTACCGCGGTCTGTCGGGACCGCCCCGTTGAGTAACGCCAGTTACCGCTGGTACCGCTTTGCTGGTGTTGCGATTCCCCGATTTATGTCTGCTGGGTCGGCTTGAGCTGGCTCGGCTCGGTGCCCTGCGGCTCCTTCTCGGCCCGCAGCAGCGCGATCTCGGTCTCGAAATCGTCGGCGGACTCGAACTGCCGGTACACGCTCGCGAACCGCAGGTACGCGACCTCGTCCAGCTCCCGCAGCGGCCCGAGGATCGCGAGTCCGACCTCGTGCGCGGGAACCTCCGGCGAGCCGCTGCCCTTCAGCGCGTCCTCGACCTTCTGACCCAGGCGGGCGAGCTGGTCGGCGTTCACCGGCCGGCCCTTGCACGCCTTGCCGACCCCGTTGATGACCTTCTCCCGGCTGAACGGCTCGGTCGCACCGGAGCGCTTCACCACCGTGAGCTGCATCTGCTCGACAGTGGTGAACCGCTTCTCACAGACCGGGCACTGACGCCGGCGGCGGATCGCTCCGCCGTCCTCGGCCACCCGGCTGTCGACCACCCGTGAGTCGGCGTGCCGGCAATACGGACAGTGCACGACGAATCACTCCTCCCGTGACTACCCCCGAGGGGGCAGGTTGTGGATCAGCCTGGGGACAACTTGTGTAGAACCTGTGTGCAACCAACCACTACCTGTGGAAAATTACACCCGTGTAACCACTACATCTAGGGATCCTAGATCGCTGCTCCGACAGTTTGCAAGCACGCCCCGATCGCCCGCGCGTGTCTAGGTTCCAACACTCGCGCGGGCTCGTGTACTCCCGCGTGGCGTCGCCCGAATGACCCTTTCGAGGCGCAAACTACGGCCTCCGCGGCGAAGCGGTTCGAGGGGCGGTTCGAGACGGTTCGGGCGCGGTTCGAGGGCGGTTGGAGGGCGGCAGACAGCCCGGGTCGCTCAGCCCGCGAGTGCGAAGCGTCCGGCGTTCCAGCCTGCGAGTTCGGCCGGGCAGTTGGTGATGATGCCGTCCACGCCGGCTCGCTCGAGCGCGTCCCAGCGGTCCGGGTCGTCGACCGTCCAGACGTTGACCGCGACGCAGGCCCCGTGCAGCTCGCGGATGATCCCGGGCCCGGCCTGCAGCGCCGCATCGGAGGCGGCGGTGTTCTCGGGGGCGGCCGACGAATTGCCGCGGTGTGCCCAGGTCCGCAGCTGTGTGCCGAGCGCGCGGAGGAACTACTCGGTCTGGGACGTCACCAGGCAGGGAAGCCCGCTGAGACGAACGGTGCCCGAGCCGATGATGAAGCGACGGCCAGCGCCGGATGTGAGGATGTCGGCATGAAGCCGGTGATTCTCGATGTCGACACGGGCCTGGACGACGCCTGTGCGCTGCTGCTCGCCGCTCGGCATCCCGAGCTCGACCTCAAGGCCGTGACCTGCGCCGGCGGCAACGTCGGACTTGATGACGTCGTCCGGAACACCCTCACGGTGCTCGATGCCGCGGGCCGGCCGGATGTGCCGGTCGCGCGCGGCGCCGCCGTACCGCTGCTTCAGCCGGTGCGGATGGCGCGGCATGTCCACGGGGCCGACGGGCTCGGGGACATCGACTGGCCGCGGTCGACGCGGACGACGGATCCGCGGCACGCGGTCGAGTTGCTGCGCGACGTACTGCGGGAGGCTGCGGCGACCGGTGAGCTGATCACACTGATTCCGTTGGCGCCGCTGACCAATATCGCGTTGCTCTTGCGGACGTATCCGGATGCGGCGGCCGGATTGCGCGAGATCGTGTTCATGGGTGGGGCCGCGGGGATCGGGAACGCGACGGCATCGGCGGAGTTCAATATCTGGACCGATCCGGAGGCGGCCGCGATCGTGCTGACCGCGGCCGGTGAACTCGGCGTACCGACGACGATGTACGGGCTGGATGTCTTCTACGACGTGGTGGTCACGCTGGATCAGGCGCGTGGATTGAGCGGATCGCCGTCGGCAGAGCTGGCGCGGAAGCTGATCGAGAAGCGGAGCAGCCTGTACCAATCCGATGGAGCGAGCATCGGCGACGGCGGCGCGGTGTGCGCGGTGATCGATCCGTCCGGCCTGACGACGCAGCCGTTCCCGGTGCGGATCGAGTTGTCGGGCAGCTGGTCGCGCGGGCGGACCATCGTCGATACGCGGGACTGGTCGGCCGATCTGACCAGCGATCCGCATGGGCTGTCGCCGACAACGGTTCAGGTCGCGACGGCGGTGGACGGCAAGCGGTACGCCGAGCTGTGGCTCGCGACCGTCAGCTGACCAGATCGACCAGGCGGGCGCGTACGCCGTACAGGAAAAGGTCGAGGCCGTCGGTGAAGACGTCCGGGCTACCGGCCGACGCTGCCGACCCAGATGACACTGCCGACTCCGCGACGACGGCGGCCAGGCTCCAGCGGGCGGTGACTTCGAACAGGTGACGCGCTTCGGGCTCTGGTACGCCGAGGCGGACGAGGGCGTCGATCTGGGCGCGGATGAGCTCGGCGCGGGATCCGTCGCCCTGGTCGCGATCGGACGTGGCCTTTGACTGGATCAGTCCGGCCAGTCCGGGGTGATCGGCGTAGAAGGCGCGCAGTTCGAGGGAGCCGGATCTCGTCAGCGCAATCCATTCGTCGAGGGTCTGCAGCTTCTCGTACGCCGCGTTGTCGGCGGCGAACTGATCGAACGCGTTGCGGGCCACCAGGTCGAGCAGGTCGGATTTGTTGCTGACGTGGTGATAGAGGGTCGGCGCGCGGACGTTGAGGCGCTCGGCGACCGACCGCATCGTGAGGCCGTCGACGCCGTCTGCGCGGATGACAGCCAAGGCGGCATCGGCGATCGCCGGCACGGTGATGCCGGCCGCCGCGTGGGACGACGGGTCGCGTCTGGTCATGGAATCTCGTTGTCGGAGTGGTCGGGCACGGGTACTGTCTAACGTCATTAGACAGCGTAGCCGAGGATGGTGCCGTGACTGGATTCCGACCCGCGTACCCACTGCGGACCGAGCGGCTGGAGCTGCGGCCGCATCGCATGGACGACCTGGATGATCTTTTCGCCTTCCACTCGCGGCCGGAGGTGGTCCGGTATACGCCGTGGCCGGTCCGTGATCGCGAGGAGACGCGGGTCGCGCTGGAAAAGAAGCTCTCGCAGGGCGAGTTGACGGAGCCGGGTCAGTGGCTGGTGCTCGCAATCGAGCTTCGCGAGAGCGGCACCGTGATCGGTGAGGTCCTGCTGAAGTGGGCGAGCGAGATCGATCGTCAGGGCGAGATCGGGTTCGCGCTGCACACGGCGTACCAGGGCAAAGGGCTGGCGGCGGAGGCGGCGCGGGAGATGTTGCGGGTCGGGTTCGAGGAGCTCGGGCTGCATCGGATCGTCGCGGTGCTGGACGATCGGAACGACGCATCGGCTCGATTGCTCGAGCGGTTGGGGATGCGTCGGGAGGCGCATTTCATCGACGCACTCCAGTTCAAGGGCGAATGGGCGAACGAGTACGTGTACGCGTTGCTGGAGGACGATTGGCGTGATGCCGATTGACAATGCGATCTACGACCGGCTGGGCAGCGGCTGGTGGGACGAGTCGAATCCACTGAATGCGCTGAACGGCAGCTTCACGCCTGCGCGGTTCGCGTACTTCCGCGACGTACTGGATCGGCTCGGACTCGATCCGGCCGGCCTGCGCGCCGTCGACGTTGGATGCGGCGGCGGCTTCCTGGCCGAGGAGTTCGCGCGCATCGGAGGCCGAGTCGTCGGCGTCGATCCGTCGGAGGTGTCGATCAGGACGGCGCGGGAGCACGCAACGGTGTACGGGCTGAAGATCGGGTACGTCGTGAATGCCGGCGAACGGCTTGCGCTCAAGGACGAGAGCGTCGATATCGCGTACTGCTGTGATGTGCTCGAGCATGTCGCGGATCTTGATCGAGTTGTCGCGGAGACGGCCCGGGTGCTGAAGCCCGGCGGGGTCTACCTGTTCGACACGATCAACCGGACGGCGGCGTCGAAGCTGTTCTTCATCAAGCTGCTGCAGGAGTGGCGATTGACGCGGGTTGTCGACACCGGCGTCCACTCCTGGGCGATGTTCATCAAGCCGCTCGAGCTCGAGGAGATTCTGCGGCGGCACGGCCTGCGGCTGGGCGAGATCGTCGGGCTCGGACCGCGGGCAGGTGTTGCGTCATTGGGTTGGAACTTCGTGCGGGTGCGACTCGGGCAGTTGTCGTTCGGCGAGGCAAGTAGGCGGATGGATATCGGTCTGGTGCGGCGGACCGATCTGTCCTACCTGGGGTATGCGACCAAGATCAGCGGGCGATCGGGATCTGGAGAGTCTCCCCAGGGGTGATGTCGGCCGGGCTGGAGAGCTTGTTGAGGTCGGCGATCTTCTCGACGATCGTCGCGGGATCCTCGGTGGGGTTGGTGTTCTGCGCGATCGACCAGAGGGTCTGACCGGGCGCCACCTGGACCGGGACGGTGTGGGTGAAATGCGGGCCGGGCTCGAGGACGCCGGTGACGCGGAGACCCAGGACGACGATCGCCGAGCCGAAGACCAGGACCGACAGGGCGGTCAGCAGCATGCGACCGCGGCCGGTCAGGCGGAGGGCGGACGGATCGACCTCGGGGCGCTGACGGGTCGGCGTCGCGTGCCGGCCGAGCGCCTCGCCGGAGCAGGCCCGGACCGGTAGCGAGTCGGTCGCTCCGTCGATGCGCGGCCGACGGCGCAGCGCTGTCACCGGTGTGGTCACCGGCGCCACGGCGGGCTCGGGTGAGCGGTGTGGTGCCAGTGGGTTTGCCGCCAGAGCTGCTGTGCTCATCGGATCCTCCAGACCTCGGTCAGTGCGCGTCCTGCGGTGTTGAGTCCTGTCTACCGGCCGCCTCCGACAGTTTCTGAAGACCGGCCCATCCGACCCCGACCGAACACCTGTTCGATCGAACGTCTGTACGAATGATTAACCGACAGGCACCCGTCGCGCAACCACTTCCAACCAGGACACGCCCGCGAAATTCCCTGACGCCGAAGTTGCCCGCGTGCGGCTTATAACCTGACACACGAACAGATGTGCGAACCGACACGCCTTCGAACAGATGTTTGAAGAATCTCAGAATTCGGTCTACGGTCATCACAGTCGAGCAAGCTTCGGCCGGTGGTGTGATCGCCGGCCCGACCCGAGGAGCAACCACCGATGGCCAGGACGCCGAGCGGACCCAACAAGGACGAGCGCACCGGTGCGGACAAGGCTAGGGACAAGGCTGCGGACCGGACCGTGAGCGAGCTGCCCGACGGGCCGGCCGACGCGACCGGACTGACCCCGCGCCAGCGCCGCGTGCTGGACGTGATCCGCGATTCGGTGGACAGCCGCGGCTACCCGCCCTCGATGCGTGAGATCGGCGAGCGGGTCGGCCTGACCAGTTCCTCCTCGGTGTCACACCAGCTTCGCGTGCTCGAGCAGAAGGGTCTGCTGCGCCGCGATCCCAACCGGCCAAGGGCGATCGAGGTCCGCTACCCCGGCGAGGTAGATGCTGCCGCCCGCCGTTCGGCGCTCGGCTCGGTGCGGCAGACGACGTACGACGAGACCGGTGCGGGTGACGCGCATCCGGACGCGGTCTACGTGCCGGTGGTCGGCCAGATCGCCGCCGGTAACCCGATCCTGGCCGAGCAGGAGATCGAAGAGGTCTTCCCGTTGCCTAAGGCAATGGTCGGCGAGGGCACGCTGTTCATGCTGAAGGTCAAGGGCGAGTCGATGATCGACGCGGCGATCTGCGACGGCGACTGGGTCGTCGTCCGGCAGGAGCAGACCGCGGAGAACGGCGACATCGTGGCCGCGATGATCGACGGCGAGGCGACCGTGAAGACGTTCAAGAAGACCAAGACCGAGATCCTGCTGCTGCCGCACAACCCGGCCTTCGAGCCGATCGACGGTAAGGACGCCGTCATTCTCGGAAAGGTCGTAACAGTTCTGCGCCGAGTCTGACATGTCAGACGGCGAGCGAAGTCCGGCGTGTCGTGTCAGCATTGAGCTATGACGACTGTCTATGACTTCAGCGCCACGCGGATCGAAGGCAATGAACAGTCTCTTGCCGATTTCCGCGACCAGGTGCTCCTGGTGGTGAACACGGCGTCGCAGTGTGCCCAGACCCCGCAGTACACGGGTCTTCAGAAGCTCTACCGGAGCTACCGCCGGCAGGGCTTCTCGGTGCTCGGCTTTCCCTGCGACCAGTTCGGCCACCAGGAGCCCGGTGACGAGAACGAGATCGCGAACTTCTGCTCGACGATCTACCACGTCACGTTCCCGATGTTCGCCAAGATCGATGTCAACGGATCGAGGACGATCCCGTTGTACAACTGGCTGAAACGCGAGCAGGGCGGCCTGCTCGGCGGCCGGATCAAGTGGAACTTCACCAAGTTCCTGGTCGGCCGCGACGGTGGGGTGATCGCGCGCTACGCGCCCACCCACTCGCCGGAGAAGCTGGCCGACAAGATCGAGGCAGCACTGGCGGTGCCGGCACCGTCGCGGGAAACGAACGACTGACCCTGACCGCGATTCGGGGCCGTATGCAACTGTTGGTTTGCTGAATTCCTGCGACAGCTGAACAGACGGCGTCGCAGCACCTCAGAATCTTCTCCGCATTTCGAACATTTCCTGCTGCTGCCTGCATGTCGCGGCGGCCTGCAAATGCAGCTGCACAGTCAGTCCCGCGAGACGAGAACCGTTTCCGGGTTGATGTCGAGGCGCAATCCACGCCAGACCGGATGCCGGAGCCGGCCGTCGCCGGCCCAGCCGGAGAAGGTGACCTCGGCGACCAGGACGGGATCGAGCCAATGCGCCCGCCGCCGGTCGGTCATCGGGATGCTCGACGGGTCGAACGACGGGCGGTCGATCTCGAGCCCGGCCAGCTCGGCGCTGAGCATGTCGAGGGTCGCGAAGTCCAGGCCGGATCCGACCTTGCCGATCAGCACGAGCTCGCCGCCGGGTTCGGCGTACGCGCCGCAATAGAACGAGCCGATCGTCCCTTCGCGGTTGCCCTCCCCCGGATGCCATCCGCACAGCACGACATCCCTCGTCTGCACAGGCTTGATCTTGATCCAGTCGGAGCTGCGACGGCCGGGGAGGTACCGCGACTTGCGCCGCTTCGCCACGACGCCTTCGAGTCCTTGCGCAGCGGACTGGTCCAGGGCTTCCGAACCGTCCTGCAGCGCGGGCGGGATCTCCCAGAACGGGTCGCCGATGTCGAGCGAGTCGAGCAGTCCGCGCCGATCGTCGTACGTTGCCTCCAGCAACCACTTGCCGTCGAGGCGGAGGACGTCGAAGAGCCGGACCGAGACCGGCACCTCGGTGATCAGATGCCTGAGCTGGCGTGGATCGCGCACGTGCATCCGCCGCTGCAGCAGGCCGAACGACGGTGCGCCCTTCTCGTCCAGCGTGACGATCTCACCGTCGAGTACTGCGGGTAGGCGCAGGCCCGGCGCTTCGGCGAGACCGATGAGCTCCGGGTATCCGCCGGAGACGTCGTGGCTGTTGCGCGACCAGAGCCGGCACACGCCGTCGTCGACCTCGGCGATCACGCGGATGCCGTCCCACTTCAGTTCGTACGACCAGCCCGAACCCGAGGGCATCTGCCCCAGCGACGCCATCATCGGCAGCACGGGCGGACCGGCCGGACTCATGTCGACTGCAGTCGTTTCAAGGCGCCAAGCACCTTCTCACGATCGGCGGTCGGCCACATCGGGGGCAAGGAGGCGCGCAGGAACGCGCCGTACCGCTGGGTGACGATGCGGGGGTCGAGGATCGCGACGACGCCGCGATCGCTACTGCGGCGGATCAACCGGCCGGTCCCCTGCGCGAGCAACAGCCCGGCGTGCGTGGCCGCCACGGCCATGAACCCGTTGCCGCCCGCTTCGTCGACCGCGCGCTGACGGGCCGCCATCAGGGGCTCGTCGGGCCGCGGGAACGGGACGCGGTCGATGATCACCAGGTTGCAGGTCGAACCCGGCACGTCGATCCCCTGCCAGAGCGAAAGGGTGCCGAACAGCGAGGTCTCCGGATCGTCGACGAACTCGCGGGCCAGCTCACCGAGCTGTGCATCGCCCTGGCACAGCACCTTCAGGTCGGTGGCCTCGCGTACGGCGGCTGTCGCTGCCTCGGCGGCGCGGCGGGACGAGAACAGACCGAGCGTCCGGCCGCCTGCCGCGGTGATCAGGTCGATGATCTCCTCGAACTGCTTCTTGCCCAGCCCGTCACGGTGCGGTGGCGGCAGGTGCTTCGCGACGTACAGAATCGCCTGCTTCTCGTACTCGAACGGGGAGCCGACGTCGAGACCGCGCCATGGAAGCGGGGCGGTCTGGTCGTCGGAGTCGACCTCCGGCATCTCGTCGTCGTCAGCGAGCTTGTCCGCGGGCCGGAGACCGACCTGGCGGGCGATCGCGTCGAAGTCACCGCCGAGCGTCAGCGTCGCGGACGTCAGGATGGCGGTGCGGTCGCGCAGCACCAGCTCGCGAAGCAGACCGGCCACGGTCAGCGGGGCGATCCGGAGCTCGCGGCCGAAGCGGTCGCGGTCGATCATCCAGACGACGTCGAGGTCGCTCAGCGCGGCGACGCGTTCGGCGACGTCGAAGATCTCCTTCACCGCGCCCTTGGACTGCCGCTTGGCGCCGTCCGGGTCGTCGTCTTTGTCGTCGGACTTCTTGTTGAGGTCGGAGTACATCCCGCGGGCCGCGTCGCGGACGAGGGCGGCGGCCTCGAGGACCGGCCCGTTCGATGCCTCGATCCGCCCCTCGCGGGTGCCGTCGAGAGCCGCACGGAGAGCGTCGGAGGCGTCGATCAGGTCGTCGGCCTTGTCGTCGTCGACGAACCGGCGGGCCCGCTTGGCGGCGCGCTCGACCATCTGCGGCGACAGCTCGTCACCCGCGGCACCGGTGACCCGGGCGGGCAGCTCGTGCGCCTCGTCGACGATGACGACGTCGTGCTCGGGCAGGACGGTGCGGTTCTCGAACGCGTCGATCGAGAGCAGAGCGTGGTTGGTGATGACGATGTCGGCCTTGCGGGCGTGCTCCTTGGCCTTCTCGGCGAAGCACTCCTCGCCGTACGGGCATTTCTGCGCGCCGAGGCACTCGCGCGCGGCGATCGCGATCTGCTGCCAGGCCTGGTACTGATGGGAGGGCGCATGGTCGCGGTCGCCGGCCTCGCCGTCGGCCAGCTGCTGCTCGGCCCAGTCGCGGAGCTCGATGACCTGGCGACCGACCTCGCCCGGCGGCGGCACGTCGACGAGCATCCCGTCGTCGTCCGGCGCGCCCTCGCGGATCCGGTGCAGGCAGGCGTAGTTGTTCCGCCCCTTCTGGATCGCGTACTTCGGTCTGCGCGGCAGGAGCTTCTCGGTCGCGTCGAGGAGCGCCGGGACGTCGCGATCGACCAGCTGAGACTGCAGCGCGAGGGTTGCCGTCGAGACGACCACGCGCCGGTCCTCGATCGCGTGCAGCAGCGCGGGCACGAGGTACCCGAGGGACTTGCCGGTGCCGGTGCCGGCCTGCACGAGCAGATGCGATCCGTCGTGCATCGCGGTGTCCACGGCTTGCGCCATCTCCACCTGCCCCGGCCGTGTCTGACCGGCGATCCCGGCCACGGCAGCTTCCAGCAGATCCCGCACATCAACACCCACCGCCACACCCTAGCCCGACGGGCCGACAGATTTCCGGTCCGGCGGGCGGGGGTGTGGATAACCCTGTGTGGTACCTCGGCCTACACGACCGCGCCACGGTCGGGCTGGGCGTCGCGGTCGACCTGGGAGCGCTTGGGACGCGGCGGCGGGGCCGGGTAGCGGCGTTCGAGTTCGAGCAGAAGAGGCGCCGCGGTGAGGTTCGACGAGTAGGTGCCGACCAGGATGCCCAGCAGCAGCGCGAGGGCGAAGTCGGCCAGTGAGTCGCCGCCCAGGAACAACAGTGCGCTGAGGATGAACAGGGTGGAGATTCCCGTATTGATGGTCCGCGGGAGGACGTTGATGATCGCGGTGTCGATGATCTTGCCGAGGTTGTCCGTCGCTCGGGCGTTGCGGGTCTCCCGGATCCGGTCGAAGACCACGACAGAGTCGTTCACCGTGTAGCCGATGATCGTCAGGATCGCGGCCAGGAAGATGCCGTCGATCGGCTTCCCGGTCCAGGCGAAGACGCCGACTACGACCGCGACGTTCTGCACGAGTGCGAGTACTGCGCCGGCGCCGAAGGTCCAGCGGAACCTGGCGGCGAGGTACGCCAGCTGGGCGAGCAGGGCGATGCCGAGCGCGATCAGGCCCTTGTTCCGCAGTTCCTCACCGAGCGACGGGCCGATGCTCTCGTTGCGGATCACCTCCGCGCCGCCGCCGATCAGCGAGATCGACTCCTTGATCTTCTCGGCTTCGTCGTCGCTGATCGTCCCCGTCCGGACGGTGATGTCGTCGGCTCCGGACGCCTGCACGACCGCGGTCGGGTACCCGGCTTCGCCCACGGCGGCACGTGCTTGGTCGGGCGTGACCGGTTGCGTCGTACTGACCTCGATCAGCCGTCCGCCGGTGAACTCGACCCCGAGGTTCAGTCCGCGTACGGCGACGCCGGCCACGCTCACGATGATCGCGACAGCTGTGATCACCAGCCAGCGGCGGCTGTGCTTCATCAATGCCGGCTGCCTGGACTCGAGCCAGGTCCGGACCTTGCCGTGGCCGGCGATCCCGCTCAGGCGCGGGCGCCGCAGGACGAAGCCGCGCGACACTGCGAACTCCGCGAGCACTCTTGTCACAACGAGCGCGGACAGCATCGAGGCGAGAACACCGATCGACAATGTGACGCCGAAGCCGCGGACCGGGCCTGCCGCCAGGAAGAACAGCAGACCGGCTGCGAGGAGCGTGGTGATGTTGGAGTCGGCGATCGCGGACAGCGCGTTCTGGAAGCCGCTGCGGAGCGATCTTCGGAGGCCGTCTGTTCGGCCGGCTATGTAGTCCTCGCGGGCGCGTTCGAAGACCAGGACGTTCGCGTCGACCGCCATACCGATCGCCAGCACGAAGCCGGCGAGGCCGGGCAAGGTCAGAGTTGCTCCGAGCGCGGTCAGGGCGGCGTACGACATGGCGGCGTACCCGAGGAGGCCGAACACTGCCATCAGGCCGACGAGGCGGTAGACCACGATGATGAACAGCGCGGTCAGCGCGAGGCCGATGATCGCGGCGAGGGCGCTGGCCTGGATCGCGTCCTGGCCGAGCGACGGGCCGACCGTCCGCTGGTCGATCACCTGGACCGGGACGGGCAGCGCGCCGCCGGAGATCAGCGCGGCGAGGTCTTTCGCCTCTTCTTCGGTGAAGGCGCCGGAGATCGTCGTGTTGCCGCCGGTGATGCCGATGTTGCAGAGCTGGTTGCCGCCGTTCGGGTCGACCTGCGGCGAGCTGATGATCTCGTTGTCCAGCACGATCGCGATCAGCCGCGGCGCGGTGTTGACCGGGTTGCAGGCCGCCTTGCCGGTGATCGACGACCAGATCTTGCCGCCGTCGCCCTTGAAGTTCATCTCGACGAACCAGCCCTGCGCGACCTGCTGCGGATCGAGCCTGCCCTCCGCGCCGGACACGAGCTCGCCGGTCATCGCGGGTTTGGCGAGCTTCAGGAAGCCCTGGCCGCTCTCGCTGGGCAGATAGAGGTCGCCTGCCGCCGGCTTGGCAGGCTTCTCCGCGACCTGGTCGAGGACCTCGTGGAACGTGAGTTGTGCGGTCTTACCGATCACCTTCGCGGCCTCGCGCGGATCCTGCACGCCGGGCAGCTCGACGATGATCCGGTTCTCGCCCTGGCGGGTCACGTTCGGCTCGCTCACCCCGAGCGCGTCGATCCGCCGGTGCAGCACCTGGGTGGCCTTGTCGGTGGTCTCCTTGGTCGCCTTGACCGTCGGAGAGTCCTTGGCCTCCAGCACGATCTGCGTCCCGCCACGCAGGTCGAGACCGAGCTGTGGTTTGGCGGTCAACGTGACGTACGTCGACGCCGCCAGGACCAAGAACGCGAGGAGTACGCGGACAAGGGACGACCGGTTCACCGAAGCCTCCGGAGGTGGGCACCCGCGGTGCGGATGTCGTGACAGAGAGCACCCACGCAAGCGTGGACGCACAGTGTACGAATCCATTCAAGCCGCACGACGAACAAATGCACAAGCGACTGGGTCGCGGGTGGTGGATGGTCCCCACGTACCGGCGGCCGGAAGTAGCCGGCCCTCTGGGTGTTGTTGCCCAAGGCACTTAATCGTCACACGGGATTCGACTGGGGTTGAAACGTTTGCTTGCTGATCGACGCCGGTACTAGCGTGACGGAGAGTTGCATTGGGCAACGATCTAATTGATGCGAAAGGTAGATGCTTCATGAGATCGATCGGGCGAATGGTTGCGATGGGTGCGGCCGCGGTGGCTGTGGTTGCCGGTGGGGCGACGGTGGCGCAGGCGCAGACCCAGACCATCCACACCGTCACCTGCGCGACCCAGGACGAGTGCATTCAGAAGCAGAACGTGTACCGGCACTACGGGTACGCGGTGTCCGACGTCTGGTACCACGATCCGAACTCGACCTGCGCACCGGAGTGGCCCTGCGCTCCGGGCTGGCAGTTCCAGTGGGAGGAATGAACTAGACGCCAGGGCGGCGCGGGTGGCATCCCCTCTCGGAGGTGGGATGCCACCCGCGGCTCAGTTACGCGGGGTGGGGCGGTAGGTGAGCTCCTGCGTGTGACCTGTTGCTCGATCAGTTCCAGGCCGAAGTCGCCGGTGCCGGTCGGTGAACCGTAGCCGTCATCCGACACTGCGTACGCGACGACATCAGCCGCTGCAGGTCCTTTGTTGGTGGTCGGGCGTGGGTGCACACTCGGACTGGGGTACGTCGTGGCGCGGGGCAGGGTGTGGCGCCTGCGGCCGGGGCCCCGACCGGGGAGGGCGGGATGGATGAGTCACGGGCACTTCGGCGTGCGGGGTGGGCGGGTGCCGCTTCGCTCGTACTGCTCGTTGCCGCGGTGGCGCTGGGGTATCTGGTCGGCGTCGACGACGCGAGCATGTCGGACTCGGACATCCTCGAGAGGCTCAACGACGACGGACGACAGGCCGCCGCGGGGTTCGCGCCGCCTGTGCTGGCTGCTGGGGTCGCGCTGCTGCTCTGGTTTGCTGCAGGTCTGCGGCGAGTGCTGGAGCGGCTATCCGGAGGCGACCCGCTCACGCACGTGATCGTGCCGGCCGCGGCAATGTTCGGCGGGCTGATGATCACCGGTGTCTCACTCGACCTGGGTAGTGCGTTCGCGGCCTGGTCAGACGAATTCACCCCCGACCCGAACACCGTCCGCTCACTCGGCATGGCAGGCCAGATCCTCGCACTCACAGGGCTGATCGGCTGCGGTGTGATGGTTGCCGTCACGACGCGGATCGCCCGGCAGGCACACGCTCTGCCTACGTGGGCGACCTGGGCGTCGTACGCGGTCGTCCTACTGTGCCTGTCCGGCTTCTGGAGCGGGGGTATGGCGTCCGCGGCGTTCGGACTGTGGCTCATCGGTGCGGTCGTAGGGGTACTGCGCGCTGCGCGGAGTGCGGCGCCGATGCAGGGCGGGCTTGCACCGGAGACGGCCAGCACACCACCCACCACGACCAACAACTGACGCAGCACGCTGGCCTAGCGCCGTCGACCGCAGGCGGGCAGCCCGAAGGCCAGGCGGTAGCCGGAGAGAATGCACGGTGATGAGCCGGGGTGGGTGGGAGCGCGCGGAGCAGCCGCGCTGAGGAGCGCAGCGACGAAGGAAGCGGCTGCGCAGCACGCGTGGGAATGAACCACACAGCTGGCTCACGCAGCCAAGGCCCGCCCCGGGGCCGTCGACCGCGGGCGGCAGCCCGCAGCACCCGGCGATAGCCGGAAATACGGCGATGAGCCGGGGGTGGGTGGGAGCGCGCGGAGCAGATGCGCTGAGGAGCGTAGCGACGAAGGAAGCGGCTGCGTCGTGGGCGTGGGGTTATGTGTCCAGCCCGTGTTCTATTGCGTAGCGGACTAGTTCGGCTCGGTTGTGGAGTTGGAGTTTTCGGAGGGTGTTTTGGACGTGGTTCTCGACGGTGCGGTGGGAGAGGACCAGGCGGGTGGCGATTTGTTTGGCGGTGAGGCCTCGGGCTACGAGGCGGAGGACTTCGGTTTCGCGGTCGGTGAGTTGGGGGACCTCGGGGCCGGTGGCGCCGAGGCGGCGGTATTCGCCCAGCAGCAGTCCGGCGAGGCCGGCGCTGAAGATCGCATCACCTTCAGCAGTACGGCGTACTGCGTCGTCGAACTCGTCCAACGACGCGGACTTCACCAGATACCCGGACGCCCCGTTCTTCACGGCCGCGAGTACGTCGTCCTGCTCGGCGCTGGCCGACAACACCAACACGCGCGTGTCAGGCAACGCAGTGGTGATCTCGCGCGTCGCGTCCACGCCTGAGCCGGAGCCCAGCTGCAGATCCATCACCACGACATCCGGACGGGTCGCCAGCGCGATCTTCACCGCGCTCGCGACGTCGGAGGCGGTCGCGCAGACGTCGTACCCGCGACCTCCCAGGTCCCGTGCGACGCCTTCGCGCCACATGGGATGGTCGTCCACGATCATCACCCGTGTCATACCTTCAGCTCCCATTCGGTCCCCTCGCCGGGGGCGGTGCGGACGGTGACAGTGCCGCCCAGATCGGCGATCCGGCCGCGGATCGACTGGCTGACGCCGAGATGCCCGTCGACGCGAGCCTGCTCCAGCCGCGCAGGCGTCGTACCGACTCCATCGTCACGGATCGACACCACGACCTCCTCGCCAAGGTCCTCGACAGCCACCCAGGACCGGGCGTCAGGCCCGGCATGTTTCGACACGTTGCTCAAGGCTTCCTTGACCGCGGCAACCAGTTCGCTAGCTGTGGCTGCGGGCAACAGTACTTGCGCGGCCGGTACGACGACGTCCACCCGCGTCGTGGCCAGCGGCAACAACAAGCCGCACAGATCAACCCGATCCCCGTCCGCCACAGCAGGCCGCGTCGACATCAAGGTGCGCAGGGCAACTTCCTGCTCTGCGGCCAGTTGGGCGAGTTCGAGCGCGTCACCGCCGATCGCCGTGCCGCGGCGCTGAACCTGCGCCAGCACCTGCAGTACGCCGTCATGGATCGAGCGACTGAGCCGCAGCCGCTCAGCAGTAGCGCTCTCCGCAGCGATCGCCGACCGGAGCCGGGCACCCGCGCGGCGCATGGTCGAGGCGGCGTACCCGACGACCAGACCGGCGACCAAAAGCAGCTGCACGTTGCTGAGGATCTTGGACGCGTTGTCGACACCGCGCAGCGACAGCAGCGCCAGGCTGATCGTCGCCGCGCCGAGCAGACCACCGTCGCGGCCGCGGGAGATCGCCAACGCGAGCACCGGGCCCGCCACCCAGAGCGAGGTCAGCACGGAGGCTCCCCCGCGGATGTCGATCAGCGGCTGCGCCCACAACGTCGCGTACATGCAGCCGACCGTGACGATCAGGTCCGCGAACGCGAGCCGGGTGTTGCGGCGCCCCCAGCGTCGGCTGTAGCCGAGCGACGAGATCAGCGTCCAGATTCCCATCACCGCAAGCTGGAGCAGTGCACCGGTAGGCCGGGCGATGCCGTCCCAGCGAGTCCACACGCCGAGGCAGGCGAAGCCCCAAGTGATGATGCGGAACACCACCAGCGCACGCCACAGCGGCTGCAGCAGGTCGACCGTCTCGCGCTCCACGCGCCCCAGTCTGCCAAGGACCGCCACCGCAAAGCGTGAGCCCAACTACTCAAGGGTGCAGGTTTCCCCGCACCTTCACAGGTTTTCCTCAGCTTCTCCTTCAGCTCAGCGGATTTTCCCCGTACTCTCGCGCAAAACACGCTCGGGGGAGCTTTGATCACACTGCGTTACCAAGACACGGAGGGGAATCGTGCGCAAGCTACCCGCCGGGCTGTTCAGCCTGGCTCTGGCGGCGACGACCGGGCTCGGCATGGCCGCCGCCTCGGCAACGAACGCCGCCACACCGCCCAAACAAGGGTCGGCGCCGATCGCCAGTGAGGCCGCGCCGGCGCCGGACGAGCTGTCCAGCCCGCAGGAGGACAAGCGTCGCGAGCTGCGGCAGGAAGCCCTGACCCAGGTCATCAACGGACAGGCCACGCCCGAGCAGCGCAACGGCAGCACTGTCGTCAAGGTCGGTACCAAGGCCAACGGCGCCAAGGGCACCAAGAACGCCAAGGGCAAGGTCGACCAGTACGTCGAGCTCAGCCGGGAGAAGACCGACCGGATCTTCGTCGTACTCGCGGAGTTCGGCAACGAGCGCGACCCGAGGTACCCGGACCAGGACACGGCACCCGCCGTCCCGGGCCCGGCGCGCTTCGACGGCCCGCTGCACAACCAGATCCCGGAGCCGGACCGCTCCGTCGACAACTCGACCGTCTGGCAGGCCGACTACACCCAGCAGCACTTCCAGGACCTGTACTTCGGCAACGGCAACTCGGTCAAGAAGTACTACGAGAAGCAGTCGTCCGGCCGGTACTCCGTGTCCGGCGAGGTCACCGACTGGGTGAAGGTCAAGTACAACGAGGCCCGCTACGGCCGCTCGAACGGCTACCCGTGCGCCGGCAACGTCTGCAACAACACCTGGAGCCTGATCCAGGACGCGGTCAACCAGTGGGTCGTGGACCAGGAGGCCAAGGGCCGGACCAAGGCGCAGATCACCGCGGACCTGAAGTCGTTCGACCAATGGGACCGCTACGACTACGACGGTGACGGCAACTTCAACGAGCCGGACGGCTACATCGACCACTTCCAGATCGTGCACGCCGGCGGCGACCAGGCCGACGGCGACCCGTGGCAGGGCGAGGACGCGATCTGGTCGCACCGCTGGTTCGCCGGCTTCCCGGGCGGCCCGGTCACCAACCCGACCGGCGGCGGCGCGCAGATCGGCGACACCGGCATGTACGTCGGTGACTACACGATCCAGCCGGAGAACGGCGGCATCAGCGTCTTCGCGCACGAGTACGGCCATGACCTCGGTCTGCCGGACGAGTACGACACCTCCGGCGCAGCCGTCGAGAACGGCGTGAACTGGTGGACGATCATGTCCCAGAGCCGCGTCAGCAAGCCCAGCGACGGCGGAATCGGCGAGCAGGCGGCCGACTTCAACGCGTGGGACAAGCTGCAGCTCGGCTGGCTGGACTACGAGATCGTGACCGCCGGCCAGAACCGTACCGTCGACCTCGGCCCGCACGAGTACAACTCGAAGAAGGCCCAGGGCCTGGTGGTGACGCTGCCGAAGAAACAGGTCGAGCACCAACTCGTCCAGCCGCCCGTCGGGACCAAGGACTGGTGGAGCGGTGAGGGCAACAACTTCACCCACACGATGAGCCGGCAGGTCACACTCCCGGCCGGTCAGCCCGCCAGCCTCACGTTCCAGGCCAACTGGGACATCGAGGACTGCGGTCCGGACCCGTGTGACTACGCGTACGTCGACGTGAACGACGGCAGCGGGTTCAAGACGATCAAGGGCAGCATCACGAAGGATGCCGAAGGCAACGGTATCGACGGCAAGAGCAACGGCTGGGTGCCCGCGACCTTCGACCTGTCGGCGTACGCCGGCAAGTCGATCACGCTGCAGTTCCGCTACGCCACCGACCCGGCGGCCGGCGGGATCGGCTTCTTCGCCGACGACATCAAGGTGACGTCGGGCTCCACTACGGTGGTCACCTCCGGTGCGGAGACCTCGCCGGACGGCTGGACGCTGAACGGCTTCGCTTCGGCCGGTTCGTCGTTCACCACCCAGCACGACAACTACTACCTGGCGTCGAACATCAACTACGTCGACTACGACAAGAACCTGCAGACCGGCCCGTACAACTTCGGTTGGGCGAGCACGCTGGGCGACAAGGTCGAGCACTTCCCGTACCAGGACGGTCTGCTGATCTGGTACTGGGACACCTCGCAGGAGGACAACAACACCAACGAGCACCCCGGTGAGGGTCTGATCCTTCCGATCGACTCGCACCCGACGCCGATCAACCGTCTCGACGGGCTGCTCTGGCGCCCGCGGGTCGCGGCGTACGACGCGCCGTTCAGCCTGGAGAAGGCCGACTCGTTCAGCCTGCACGTCAACGGACAGGCAAGCTACATCCGTGGCCAGAACGCCGTACCGACGTTCAACGACAGCAAGTCGTACTGGACCGCGGACCAGCCGACGAGCAGCGTCAAGGTCCCGAACAACGGCGTCAACATCAAGGTCGTTTCCAAGACCGGCACCTCGATGAAGGTCCAGGTCAGCAAGCGCAAGTGAACGTAGAACAGCCCCCGAGGTCAGCTGACCTCGGGGGCTGTTTCTATGTCTCAGGCCGTTTGGTACGGCGTCAGGTCGCCGGCCAGGGCCGGGTGGACCCGGGCCGTCACCCGCGTGCCGTCGGCGGTGTGTTCGAGTTGCTCGACCGAGCCCTCGGAGTGGATCCGGGAGACCAGGTCGCCGCGGTCGTACGGCAGCAGGACGTCGAGGGCGACGTGCGGCTGCGGCAGTCCACCTTCGATCAGCTCGCGGAGCTTGTCCATGCCTTCACCGGTGCGGGCCGAGACCACGATGGCGTGCGGCTCGCGGTGCAGGATCGGCGCCAGCGTCATCGGGTCGGCCAGGTCGGCCTTGTTGATGACGATGATCTCCGGCACGTCGATCGCGTTGATCTCGGTGAGTACTTCGCGCACGGCCTGGATCTGCGCCATCGGGTCGGGGTGCGAACCGTCGACCACGTGCAGGAGCAGGTCCGCGTCCGCGACCTCCTCCAGCGTCGAGCGGAATGCCTCGACGATGTCGTGCGGCAGGTGCCGGACGAACCCGACGGTGTCGGTCAGCGTGTACACGCGCCCGTCCGCGGCCGTCGTACGACGGGTCGTCGGGTCCAGGGTCGCGAACAGCGCGTCCTCGACCAGCACGCCCGCGCCGGTGATCTTGTTCAGCAGCGAGGACTTGCCGGCGTTGGTGTACCCGGCGATCGCGACCGACGGGACCAGGTTGCGGCGACGCTCCTGGCGCAGGGTCGAACGCTTGCCCTTGAGGCTCTTCAGCTCGCGGCGCAGCTTGGCGATCTTGGTGTTGATCCGGCGGCGATCGGTCTCGATCTTCGTTTCACCGGGACCACGACCACCGATACCACCACCGGCCGCACCGACGCGTCCACCGGCCTGGCGGGACAGGTTGCCACCCCAACCACGCAGGCGCTGCTTCATGTACTGCAGCTGCGCCAGCTCGACCTGGGCCTTGCCTTCCTTGCTCTTCGCGTGCTGCGCGAAGATGTCCAGGATCAGCGCGGTCCGGTCGACCACCTTGACCTTGAGCCTGTCCTCCAGGTTGCGCAGCTGCGCGGGGGCCAGCTCGCCGTCGGCGATCACCGTGTCCGCGCCGAGCGACGCGACCAGGTTGCGCAGGTCGGACACCTTGCCGGAACCGATGAACGTCGCCGCGTCCGGCTTCTTCCGCCGCTGGATCACGCCGTCCAGAACCTCGGAACCGGCGGTCTCGGCGAGCAGCTTCAGCTCGGCCAGCGAGTTCTCCGCGTCCTCGGCGCTGCCCTCGGTCCAGACGCCGACCAGCAGCACCCGCTCGAGCAGCAGCTTGCGGTACTCGACCTCGCTGATGTCGGTCAGCTCGGTGGACATCCCGACCACGCGGCGAAGCGCTAGGCGCTCCTCCAGGTCGAGGCCCTCGGTACTCAGCTCGTGGTCATACTCATCGTGACCCGTCAACGAATCGCCGGAGTCCTCGCCCTCGATGAGGTCAAGTTCGACGTCGGTGGTCTCGTCGTATGCATGTGAATGGGTCGTCATATACCTTCCATGGTGGCACGGGCCTCCAGTACAAGCGACCCGTTTACCTCCGTCAACGCCCCACGCGGCATTGGGATTCCCGGTCTAGGCAGGTAGCCAGGCCCGGTCGAACTCGCCGCGAGCGTGCAGAACGGCCGGTCCGGTCAGCTCGAGATGGTTGTCAGCACGCCAGGTCACGCTCACTTCACCGCCTGGTACGCCGACGCGGTACGTCACCGGGAGCTCGTCGCGGGCCTGGCGTGCCGCCGCAACGGTCACGGCGCACGTACCCGTGCCGCAGGACCGGGTCTCCCCCGATCCGCGCTCGTGGACCCGCATCTGTACGTCGTGCGCATCCCGGCGTACGACGAACTCGACGTTGACCCCGTGCGGGAAAGCGCTGGTGGGCGACCAGGTCGGCTGGTCGCAGAGGTTGCCGGGCTCGTCCAGGCTGTCGACGAACGCGACAGCGTGCGGATTCCCCATGTCGACGTGTACTGCGGGCCATTGGTGGCCGTTGGCCTCGACCACGATTCCGGCTGGGCCGGGCAGCGTCGGCTCGCCCATGTCGACGGTGAGCGTGCCGTCGTCGTTCTGGGAGACCGCCTTGACACCGGCGCGGGTGCCGACGCGGACTGGCTTGCCGTCGATCAGACCCGCGTCCGCTAGGTACTTCACGAAGACGCGGACGCCGTTGCCGCACATTTCCGCGATCGAACCGTCCGCATTCCGGTAGTCCATGAACCAGTCGCCGCCGTCCTCGACGTACGACTGCTTGTCGCCCTGGATCACCCGCAGTACGCCGTCGGCGCCGAGGCCGGCGTGGCGGTCGCACAGGAATCGGACCAACTCCACGTCGAGCTCACCGTGCAGCGAACCGTCGGGATCGGGCAGGATCACGAAGTCGTTCTCCGTACCATGACCCTTCAACCAGGGAAACGTGCTCATGAAGGAGATCGTACGGTGCAGCTCGCGTACTTCTGGGAGCAGGAGGACGCCGAGGCCGTCGCCGAGCTACTCGGCGGTGAGGTACGGCGTGGGCGCTTCCATGGCGAGGACGACGACGAGGACCACCCGTGGGTGGTCGCTGTTGATCATCCTGATGCGGAGCGGGTCGTGGCCGAGCACGACGGATGGCTCGAGACGGGGACGAATGAGGTAGGTGGTGCGCCCGCACCACTCCCCCAGGAACCCAAACGCTTCAAATAAGCACGCGGCCGGGGCGCCGGCCGGTGGGTTCGGCGTTGGTGAGGACCGGTTGGCCTGCGACCAGGACGTGTTCTACGCCGACAGAGAGTTGCCAGGGGGCGTCGTACGTCGACCTGTCGGCGATCGTCGTTGGGTTGAGGACTACGAGGTCGGCCACAGCGCCGGGGGTGATTGTGCCCCGGTCGGTCAGACCCAGGCGGGACGCGGGCAGCGATGTCATTCGGCGGATGGCCTCGGCTAGCCCGAGAACGCCTAGGTCGCGGGCGTAGTGGCCCAGGACTCGGGGGAACGTGCCGAAGTTGCGGGGGTGGGGGTGGCCGGGGCCGGTGGCGTCCATGATCCAGCCGTCGCTGGCGATTGCTGTGCGGGGGTGTTCCAGGACGGTGATGACGTCGTCCTCGCTCATGGCGTGGTTGACGACGCTGACGGCGGCCTGGTGGTTCTCGAGGATGCGGAGGACGATCTCGGCGGCGTCCACTCCATCGCGCTGGGCGATCTCGGTGAGGCTGAGGCCGCGGCTGTCCTCGTAGGGACCGGGTGGCAATGAGGCGATGACGACCGAGTCCGGCGACAGCAGGTTGTCGGAGCGGAGGGCTTCGGCGATGCGCTTGCGCTCGTTCGGATCCGCCAGGCGGTCGAGCAGCGTGCCGTCGGCCAACGCCCAGGTGGGGAGGCGGGTGGTGAGGGTCGTGCTGGTTGCGGTGTACGGGTAGGCGTCCCAGCCAATGTCGAGGTCATCGGCCTGCTCGAGGCGTTCGAGCGCCGCGGAAACCAGACCGTGGTTCGCCTTGCCGACTGCCTTCAGATGGGAGATCTCGAGGCGCGCACCACCGGCGCGAGCCGCTGAGATCGCCTCCTCCAGTGCTCCCAGCAGGCCGGCGCCCTCGTTGCGGATGTGGGTCGAGTAGAGCAGGTCGCATTCGGCGGCGGTGGCGACGAGCGCGGCCACCTCCTCCGGCGATGCGTAGGCGCCCGGCGCGTAGATCAGCCCGGTCGAGAACCCGACCGCGCCTTGGTCGGCAGCCGCCCGGAGCAGATCCTGCATCTGCCGGAGCTCGTCCGGCGACGGCGCCCGCCGCGCGTTCCCCATGACCGCGATCCGCAGCGTGCAGTGACCGACCTGAAGAGCGAGGTTCACGGCGGATTCCAACGTTGCGCCGAAGCCCGCGAGATCGGTCCACGACCAGTCGTGCTTCGACCCGAGGAACGCCGTACCCGCCCGGAGGGTTTCGAGGTCGGTGATCGGGAACGGCGACCAGCCGCAGTTGCCCGCGACCAGCGTCGTCACGCCCTGCGCGAGCTGCGACTCGGCGGCCGGACTTGTGCGCAGACTGAAATCCGCATGTGAGTGAAGATCGATGAATCCCGGTGCAACAATGTTGCCTGTGGCATCGATGACCTCTGCCCCGGACGGCGTCGTACCGGGTGGCAGCACCGCGGTGATGCGATCGCCGTCGATCAGCACGGTCCCGGGCACGGGTTCCGAGCCGGTGCCGTCGGCAACCAGGCCGCCGGTCAATGCCACCCGCCCCGTCACTCGCACTGAATCACTCCTGTTCTGGACCGAGGGCGAGCTCGGCGACAGTGTTCGCCTCGATCAGCGCCCGGTCCACAGCGTGCCCGAGACCGGTTCCCCCAGGCACCTGTACGACGCCTTCGACGGCGACAACGGCGGGTTCGATGACGTCCCGGGCGTAGTACTTCTCCGAGGCGGACACGTCCGATGGGAGGGTGAAGCCGGCGAGACCGGAGAGTGCGACGTTCGCGAGCCGGCCGATGCCGAACTCGTGCATACCGCCGCACCAGACCGGGATGCCGGCGTCCTGCGCCCGGTCATGCGCTTCACGCGCTGGGGTCAGGCCACCCATCCGCGACACCTTGATGTTGAGGACCTGCAGCGCCTCTAAGGTCAGCGCGGTCTCCAGATCGTCGACGGTCTCGATGCTCTCGTCGAGGCAGACCGGCGTCTCGATCGTGCGCTGCAGCCGCGCATGAGTCAGCAGGTCGCGCGGCGCGAACGGCTGCTCGATCATCGTCAGGCCGAACTCGTCCAGCTCTTGCAGGAGTTCGAGATCGTCCGCGGTATAGATGCCGTTGGCATCCACATGCAGATCGAGATCCGGGTACGCCGCACGCACCGCCCGCACCGGCTCCACGTCCCAGCCGGGCGCGATCTTCAGCTTCACCCTGGGGTAACCGGCGGCCACCTGACTGGCGACCTGGGTGAGGAGGTCGTCGATCGTCGGCTCGATGCCGAGCGAGACGCCCGCGACAACCTCGGTCCGCTTTCCACCCAGGGCTGTTGCCAACGGCATGGAGTTGGCCTCGGCGTACAGGACCCAGGCGGCAGTGTCGACGCCGGCCTTCGCGAAGTTGTTGCCGCGGACCTTCGACCAGACCGCCGCCAGCTGGTCAGGGTGCGTCCAGGGGCGGCCGAGGACGGCGGGCAGCAGGTACTGCGAGGCGATGTGCCAGCAGGACTCGACGGTCTCCGGGGCATAGTACGGATCGGAGGACGACGCGATCTCGCCCCAACCGATCGCGCCGGACGCGTCCTCCAGCTCGACCAGGATGTGGTCGAGGAACGCCTTGCGATGCGAGCTGGTCTGGAACTCGTGCACCAGCGGCATCCGCACCCGATGCAGCCGCGCCGCGACGATCTTCAGTTCAGTCGACATACAACCCCAGCTCCGTGTTCAGCCGATCGCGCTCGAGCAGCCGACGCCGCGCGCCCTTCGCGCTCGCCGTCGTCAGCGTCGCGAGCACATGCAGCACAGAAGCGACGACGGTCGGCGAATCGACGTACGACGCGCTCCCGGTCGCGACGTAGATGCTCTGGTCGGCGATCTTGGCCAGCGGCGCGTCCTCGAAATCCGTGACCGCGACCAGCTCGCCGCCGGCCTCGACGAACCGGCGCGCGATCTCGACCGTGTCGCGACGGTACCGGCGGAACGAGAACGCGACCATCAGATCGTTCGACCGGACATCGGACAGTACGTCGACGCCGCGGACGACCGTGCCGTCGATCAACGTCACCTGCGACAGGCCGGCGCCGAGGTCGAACGCGAGCAAGGACGCGTACGAGAACGACTTCGCCGAACCGACGATGAAGCGCCGGCGCGCGGCGACGATCCGCGCTGCGGCCTGCGCGATCGACTCGTCGGCGAGGATCTGGTCGAGGGCCTCGTCGATCGAGGCGCGCTCCTGCTCGACCACGCGACGCTGCAGGAGCGTCGACGATCGCCGTTGCAGGCGGGCGTCGTACCGCTCGTGGGGGCTGGTGAGCTCGCGGTTGCGTGGGTCGTCAGGCATCGTCGGCCGGCCCGAAGTAGTACGCGCCGTTGCCGTCCGGACGGCGACGGCACGAGACGGCGACGAGTCCTTGCGCCAGCAGACCCTCGAAGGACCTGCGGAGCTCGGCCGGGTCGGTCGGCAAGACCAACTCGGTCAATGCGCCGGGGACGATGGGGTGCTCGCGGGTCAGGTCCCACTCGACGATCACGCGGTCGGTGCCCGGACCGTACATATCCGGAGCGAACCAGCGACCCCGGGCGCCGAGGACGTCGAGGTTGAAATGCGCGTTGCGGAGCTGCATCGGGTCGTACGTCCAGCGCATCCGCGACATACCGTGGCTCAGGGCAACTTCTCGCTGAGCGTGCTTGAGCATCCGGCCGAGGCCGTGCCCCTGCTGGTCGGCGGCGACCACGGCCGACTGCGAGTAGTGGTAGTAACCGCGCCGGTCGGTGCCGCAGAAGCCGTACGCGAACGCGACCACCTTGTCGCTCCCGTCGAGGATGCCGACCACCGATCCGCCGTTGCTCGCCAGCGCGCCGAGCAGTCGCGGATTCAGCCCGTACGCCGGGTCGAGGTAGCCGAAGACCGCGCGGTACAGCTCCGAGGCCTCGGCGAACCTGGACGCCGTGGTGAGCGAGACCGCACGGAAGCTCACCTCGGAGATACGATTCATATCTTGAGTAGATCCCATGGTTCTCAAGGGAGTCAATCGGTGATCAGATGATGATACGTTGACTATCCATGATCATCGAGCGACTCCAGGAGTACGTCGGCGCCGAGACCCCGACCGGTGACACGGCCGCGCTGAACGCCTTCGCCGACCGCCTCTCCGATCGGTACGCCGCACTCGGCGCGACCGTCCGCCGCGACCCGCAGCCGACCGGCGATCACCTGGTCGCGGACTTCCCGGGCCGACCGGGTGAGGCTCCCCTGCTGTTCCTCGCCCACCACGACACCGTCTGGCCGATCGGGCAACTGCACGACGCGATGCCGTGGCGCGAGGAGAACGGCGTCATCTACGGCCCGGGCGTCTTCGACATGAAGGGCGGACTCGTCGTCCTCGAAACCGCCCTGGAGCAGGTGCACGACCGTCGGCCGGTGCGCGTCGTAGTGGTCGCCGACGAGGAGGTCGGTTCGCCGTCCGCCCGCGAACTCGTGACGGCCGAATCAGCAGGCGTGTACGCCGCCTTCGGGCTCGAGCCGCCGCATCCGAACGGCGATCTCAAGACGTCGCGCTGGGGCAGCACGCGGGTCCGCATCGAGATCACCGGCCGCGAGGCGCACGCCGCGCTCGATCCTGACAGCGGGATCTCCGCGATCGACGAGCTCGTCGATCAACTGATCGCGGTACGGGCAATCGTCGCGCACTACGACGAGGTGTTGTGCAACGTCGGCACGATCAGCGGCGGCGGGCGGACGAACGTCGTACCGGGATCGGCGTCGGCTGATATCGGGTTCCGCTTTGTCGATCCGGAGACAGAGCGCGCTGTACTGGACGCGGTCACCAACCTGACGCCTGTGCGGAAGGCTGAATTGCAGGTGCGGGTGATGTCGAATCGCCCGGCCTGGCAGCCTTCGCAGGCGACCGATGAGCTACTGGCAAAGGTGATCGAGGCCGGGCGATCTGTTGGTCAGGAAGTCGGTGGCGCGGCCGCGTCGGGAGCGGCCGACACCAACCTGACCGGGTGGCTAGGGATACCGACCCTGGACGGCCTGGGCCCGGTAGGCAAAGGGGCCCACGCCGTCCACGAGCAGGTGATAGCGGCGAGCCTGAGCGAGCGAGTCGAACTGGTCGCCGCGATCATGAGGTCTATCTAGGCCAAGCGACTCCGGCCGCTCCCCCGCCGCGCCTCGTCGGCTCGGCGGCCGCGAGGATCGCTCCGCCGGGCAAGAACTCCAGGGCTGCGACCGCACCGATCTCGGCGGCTGACGATCCCGGAGCACCGGCCGGCGTGAACGTGTGGCCGTACGGCGCCAGCGCCGCGCCATAGGTGTCGATGAAGGATTGCTCGGCCGTCACCGACGCGGTGTTGCGCTGCGACGCCCGCGGCGCCGCGATGGCCTCCGGCAACGTCATGCCCCGGTCGACCCGGTTCGTCAACGTCTGCAGAACGGTCGTGATGATCGTCGACCCACCCGGTGAGCCGAGCGCCAGGTACGGCTTGCTGCCGCGCAGCACGATCGTCGGCGACATCGAGGATCGCGGCCGTTTCCCGCCCGCGACGGTGTTCGGGTCCGTTGGGACGGGTGCGAAGGAGAAGTCGGTGAGCTCGTTGTTCAGCAGGAACCCACGGCCCGGCACGGTGATGCCGCTGCCGCCGGTCTGCTCGATGGTCAGCGTGTACGAGACCACGTTGCCCCACTTGTCCGCGGCAACCAGGTGCGTCGTCGAGCGACCCTCGGTGTCCGGGCGCTGCTCGGCCGCGCTGCCCTTGGCGCACGGCGAGTACTTGCCGTCCGGCGAGCCGGCCGGCACCGGCTTGGTCGCGGCGTGCTGCGGGTCGATCAGGCAGGACCGCTCCGCGCCGAACCCCTTCGAGAGCAGCTCCTTCTGCGGTACGTCGACGTACGCCGGGTCGCCGATGTACGCGCCGCGGTCGGCGAACGCCAGCGCCGATGCCTCCAGATACGTGTGCAGCGCCTGGGTGGTCGACAGCTGACCCAAGTGTTGCGGTTGCAAGATGTTCAGCGCTTCGCCGACGGTGATGCCGCCGGAGGACGACGGCGGCATGCCGTAGACGTCGAGACCGTCGTACCGGACCTTCGTCGGGGTGCGGTCGATCGCCTTGTACGACGCGAGGTCGCCCGTGTGGAGGTAGCCGGGGTAGAACGGCAGCGTCGCGTCGGCAGTCTTCGGCGGGTTCTGCGCGACAGCTGCCATCTCGCCCGCGAGCGGGCCGCGGTAGAAGACCGACGCGCCCTTGCGCGAGATCAGCTTGTAGGTAGCGGCGAGCTCCGGGTTCTTGAACAGCGTGCCGACCTGCGGCGCGTCGCCGTTCGGCAGGAACAGCTTCGCGGTCGGCACGACCTGCGCGAACCGGGCCTTGTTCTCCATCGTCTGCAGGTGGAACGTCGGGTCGACGACGAACCCACGCTCGGCCAGGTCGGCGGCCGGTTCGAGCGCCTTGCCGAGCGGCAGCGAACCCCACTGCTTCAACGCGCTGTCCCAGGTCGCGAGCGTCCCCGGTACGCCGATCGACACGCCGGACGTCACCGCATCCGCGAACGCGTACGGCTTGCCGGTCCGCTGGTCGATGAACGCGTCCGACGGCATCGTCGCGGGAGCGGTCTCGCGGCCGTCGATCGTGAACACCTTGTGCTTCTTGGCGTTGTAGTACACGAAGTAACCACCGCCGCCGATGCCGGCCGAGTACGGCTCGGTGACACCGAGGGCGGCCGCGGTGGCCACCGCGGCGTCGACAGCGTTACCGCCGCGACGCAGTACGTCGAGGCCGATGTTCGTCGCGTCGGGGTCGACCGAGGCGACCGCGCCGCCGAAACCGACCGCGGTCGGATGCCGCGGCGGGGCAGTCGGCGGACTGGCCAGGGCCGAATTACTCAGACCAGCCAGGACAAGGGCACCTGCAGACAGCGATGCGACCAGCTTCTTCACCAGTACTCCCGCGGGGCGTCGGTGACAGGGACATGCCCTTGCTATCCCACCGACAGCCTTCGCGCTAGTGCTAGTTCACAGTGCATGAGTCCATGAAGCGGCGCAGTACGTCGTCCGGCCACTCGACCGTGCCGACCGGAAGCTCGACCAGCAGCCATTGGTCGGACAGCTTCACCTGCCCGGCCAGGCGGCCGTCGAGGGTGCCGATGTGGAAGGTCTTGCCGCTGCCGTCGGTGACCCGGACCGCGGACAGGCCGCGAGCCTGCGGGGCCGCTTGCACAACCACCTTCGCGGCGGCGTCCGCCGTACGCATCGTCGGTTGGGAGAGTACGACGCGGTTGGCGGCGATCGGGGTCTCCGCGGTCCAGCCCTTCGGCGCCAGGGTGCAGTCGATCGTGCTCCACGGCTGGTTGTTGGCGACCAGCTCGACGACGGATGCCCCGAACATCGACATCGTCTCGCCGCTCGACGGTTTGGCCGCCGGTGCCGTCGCGGGCGTCGCGGCGGTCTTTTCCGGCTCGCTCGTGCCGCCGGCGACTTCGCTGGTGTTCCCCCACCACTTCACCTGGTTGCCGATCGCGAGCGCGAGGGCCGACACCGCGGCAACGCACAACACACCGGTGACGCGACGGCGGCGCTTGATCCGGCGCAGCGCGCGGCGGCCCCGGGTGACATCGGCCTCGATGTCAGCATCCGGCAGCGCATCGGCCGCGCGATCCGCGAAGCCCTCCAACAGCCTCTTCACGTCGTCCATCGGTGTTCTCAGCCACTCCCCGTCGTACGATCCGTCTCTTCCGTCATCAGGTCCTTCAACCGCTTCAGCGCCTTCGCCGTCTGGCTCTTCACCGTGCCCTCGGTGCACTCCAGGATCCGGGCGCAGGTCGCGACATCGAGATCCTGGAAGTACCGCAGTACCAGCACCGCCCGCTGCCGCGGCGCCAGGTCCAGCAACGCGTCCCGGATGGCGAGGGTGTCGGCCTGATCAGGTACGTCGGTCAGGCGCGGCTCGAGCGTCTCCGCGGTCACCACCTCGGGATGACGGCCGGCGCGGCGGCGCTCATCCAGGAAGGCGTTGACCAGGATGCGGTGCGCATACGGGCCCGCGCCTTCGTGCTTGATCCGGTGCCAGTGCACGTAGACCCGCGTGCAGGCGGTCTGGACCAGATCTTCGGCAGTGTGCACGTCACCCGCGGTGAGCAGCAACGCCGTTCTCATCAGCCTGGTGCGGTCCGCGAGCAGGTACTCACGGAACTCGGCCTCACGGTCACCCCCTCGCATTCGATTCCACCCCGACTACGCCGCCGGTCCCCCTGCGGTTGCCCTGGGCTATCACTCGAATTGCCTTCTCCACCAGATCGGGGTCGTCGTACTGCAGCCAAGTAATGCGTTGGTCCTTACGGAACCACGAGTCCTGCCGGCGCGCGAACCGGCGCGTGGCCTGGGCGGTCCGTTCCCGGGCCTGCGTTTCGTCGATCTCACCGTTCAGCAACGCGATCACCTGCGAGTACCCGAGTGCGCGGTTGGCCGTCTTCCCCTCAATCAAACCCTTGTCCAGCAGTCCTCGCACCTCGGCGACGAAACCCGCGTCGAACATCCGGTCCACCCGGAGGTCGATCCGCGTGTCCAGTTCGGGCCGCGGTACGTCGAGACCGAGCTGGATCGCGCCCGGGTACACGTAGCGGTGCTCGGGCAGCGTGGCGACGTACGGGCCGCCGGTGATCTCGATGACCTCGAGCGCGCGGACGATCCGCCGGCCGTTGCTCGGCAGGATCTGCTCGGCGGCCTTCGGGTCGATCGCCTGCAGCCTGCTGTGCAGTACGCCGGAGCCGTGCGCTTCGAGCTCGGCCTCGAGGCGGGCGCGGACGACCGGGTCGGTGCCGGGGAAGACGAAGTCGTCGAGGATCGCGCGGATGTAGAGCGCGGATCCGCCGGCGAGGACCGGCGCCTTGGTCCGGCTGATGCAGTCGTCAATGGCCGCGCGGGCCAATTGCTGGAATTCCGCGACGGTCGCGGTCTCGGTGACGTCGAGGATGTCGAGCAGATGATGCGGTACGCCGGCGCGCTCGGCGGCGCTGATCTTCGCCGTACCGATGTCCATACCGCGGTACACCTGCATGGCGTCCGCGTTCACCACCTCGCCGTCCAGGTGCTTGGACAGCGCGACGGCCAGGTCGGACTTCCCGGCCGCGGTGGGGCCGACGACCGCGACGACGAGTGGATCGGACATCGCTCCAGTCTGGCAGTGCAGATTCCTTCCCCACCCCACCACCCCGGTCGGCCCTACGAAGAGTTCGCCAAGAGGTATGGACCGGCCTTGTGGATGACCCGGAATCTTCGGTAAGAACACGGAGAGTTGTAAACATTTCTACGGGAGGAACACACGTGACGAACGGTTTCGAGGAAGAGTCGGACGCGGCCAAGGACGCGCTCGGCCTGGGGGAAGAAGTCGACGACCTGGCGGCCGCGAAGCGCAGCGGCGGCGATGTCGAGGCGAAGAAGAGCGGCGGCGACGTCGAGTTCAGCGGTGGCGATGTCGAATCCACCGGTGACGAGAGTGAAGACAGCGGCGGCGACGTAGAGTCGGAACCGTCGGGCGACGGCGTCTGAGCGGTTGCCCGGCACCCGTTCGACGCGCGTCAGCATGGCGCTCGCGGAGATCCCACAGTTCCGGTGTTGCAGGTGCGAAGATCACCGCTAGCTGTCTGTAAGCACTCAACTACGCAGGAATGGGAGCCCCCGAGATGGGCATCTTCGACAAGTTCAAGGGCAAGGCCGAGGACCTGAAGGACAAGGCCACTGACCTGGTCAACGAGCACGGCGACAAGGTCGGTGAAGGTCTGGACAAGGCCGGCGACTTGGTCGACGAGAAGACGGGCGGCAAGTACGGCGACAAGATCGACACGGGCGTCGAGAAGGCCAAGGAAGGGTTGGACAACCTGGACGGCCAGAACGACGACATCCCGGACAAGCCGAACCCCGCCTGATCCCCCGAAGGGCCGCAAGCACCCGCTTGCGGCCCTTCGCCATGCCCAGCCGACGCCGCGGGCGGGCGGAGGCTTGGATAGCTGACGGGGACTGGGGACAAGCTATTGCTTGTGGTCAGTCACCAGGATGTATGTCGACTTCCGGACGTGGATCGTCCGGATAGCGTCGTACGCTCAGGTCATGGTCAAGGTGGACGTTGAGCAGTTGACGGTCCGGGCGCTCGGGCCTGAGACGTGGGATGCGTTCGCGGCGCTGGCGGAGCGCCATAACGGGGTGTGGGGCGGGTGCTGGTGTACGTATTTCCACACCATGCACGACGAGAAGACGTTCGACGCGGACAGCAACCGCGAACTCAAGCATCGCCTGGTGATGGAGGGGCGCGCGCATGCGGCGCTCGTGTTCGACGGCGAGCTCGCGGTGTGTTGGCTCGAGTACGGCCCGCCGGTCGAGCTGCCGAACATCAACCACCGCAAGGACTACGAGGCCGGCATGGACCGCCCGCCGGAGTACCGCCTCACCTGCTTCTTCACCGACCGCAACTACCGCCGCCAAGGCGTCTCAGCCCTGGCCCTCCAGGGTGCCCTCGACCTGATCGCGAAGTCCGGCGGCGGAGTCGTCGAGGCCTACCCGCAGGACACCGCCGGCAAGAAGATCACCGCCTCCTTCCTCTACAACGGCACCCGCTCCCTCTTCGAACAAGCCGGCTTCACCTACCTCCGCCCCAAAGGCAAAAACCACACCGTCATGACCAAGACAGTCCCCGCCACCTGACCTTCATGTCCCACTGTCGGTCGGGTTGTCTAGGGTGCTGGCATGGATCGGTTTCGGGTGGTGCCGGCGGCTTATGTGGTGGTGCGGCGGGGCGATGAGGTGTTGCTGTTGCTGCGGGCCAATACCGGATATATGGACGGGTACTGGGCGGTGCCGGCGGGGCATGTGGAGCATGGGGAGTCGGCGATTGCGGCTGCGGTGCGGGAGTTGAAGGAAGAGGTGGGGATCGACGTCGAGCCGGCGGATCTGGTGCCGGTGACGGCGATGCACCGGACGGGTGGGAACGGGGACCCGATCGATGAGCGGGTGGACTTCTTCTTCATGGCGTCGAAGTGGTCGGGCGAGCCGCGGTTGATGGAGCCGGAGAAGGCTGCGGGGCTGGAGTGGTACTCGCTGGATAAGTTGCCCGAGCCGTTGGTGCCGCATGAGGCGCGCGTGCTGGCGGCGGTGGCGGACGGGCGTGGGCTTCCTGCGGTGATCGCCCAGGGTTTCGCCTGAGTTCACCGTTGTTAGCCTCGCTTCGCTCTAGTGTTCGCTGCGGTGTCAGCGAGCTTGGGAGCGTGGGGCGATGAACGAGCGGTACGACGGAACGAGCCGGCGGAAGCTGTTGCAGGCGGGCGCGCTCGGCGCGGGTGCGGTCTTCACCTCAGGCGCCCTCAGCGCGGGGAACGCCGCGGCGACAGGCACCGGGCAGGCGGGCAGGACGAGCGCCGAGGCTGGCAGCAGCAGGACGGCTGGTCGGATCGACACTGAGCACCCGCGGTTCACGCTTGCCGTGGTGCCGGACACGCAGTACCAGTTCGATGAGGATCGGGGCGATCCCGCGCCGTTGACGGCGACGTTCGACTGGCTGATCGACAACCGCAGCGACGAGAACATCGTGTTCATGGCGCACCTCGGTGACGTCACCCAGAACGCGCTCGCGATGGAGTTCGCGCAGGCCGACCCGGTCTTCAAGATCCTCGACCGGGCCCGCTTCCCGTACTCCGTGCTGGCCGGCAACCACGACATCGACGGGTCGAAGGACGACACCCGCGGCGCGTCGCCGTACCTCGACACGTTCAACCCGAAGCGGTTCCGCTGGATGCCGACGTACGGCGGATCGACGGCGAACGGGTACAACTCGTACCACGTGTTCCGCGCGGCCGGCCGGCAATGGTTGCTGCTGGCAATGGACTGGCGGCCGTCGGATGCGAGCTTCGCCTGGGCCCGCGACGTGATCGCGAAGCACCCGAAGCTGCCGGTCATCCTGACCACGCACGAGATCGTGTACGCCGACGCGGGCGACCCGACCGCCTACTTCAGTGACCAGGGCAACCGCGTCTGGGACCAGCTGATCGACAACAACGACCAGATCTTCATCACGATGAACGGCCACTACTGGCCGCCCGGCCGGGTCACGCGGAAGAACGCGGCGGGCAACGATGTGCACCTGCACATCACCAACTACCAGGATCGCTTCTACGGCGGATCGGGCATGGTCCGGCTGTACCACTTCGACCTGGCCCGGAACACGATCGACGTCGAGACGATCTCGCCGTGGATCATGGGCCAGGACCCGGCCGAGCGCAACGAACTCGAAGAGCACGAGATCGAGCTGACCGACGACGTCAACCGCTTCAGCATCCCGATCGACTTCGACGAGCGGTTCTCCCGGTTCGCACCGGCAACGGTCCGCCCGGCCCGGCCGGCATCCCAGCTCGTCATTCCGGGTACGGCGGCGTACTGGCGCTTCGACGGACCGGTCGCGGATCAGGTGATCGACCAGTCGGGCAAGGGCAACCACCTCACCCGCAAGCAGCTGTCGAGCGACGCACCGACGGCGAGCACCGAGTTCCACCCGGACCAGCCGGGGCATGCAAGCTGGCTGTTCCCGGGCAACAAGAACCCGGCCCGCGGCGGGTACCTGCAGACTGCCGACAACGCGCCGCTCAATGCGCTGACGTTCCAGGGCGGCTACACGATCGAGGCGTTCGTGAAGCTGGCCGACGACGGGCAGGACCACTCATGGGAGGGCCTGTTCACGCGGCTCGGCACCGGACGCGACGCGGGCAAGACCGGCAGCGACCCGGATGAGCCGACGGTGAAGCTCGGGTTCTCCGGCGGGCGTGAGGTGCAGTGGGCGGTGTACCCGTTCGACAAGAACGACACCTTCACGAACTGGGGCCACGAGATGGTCGCCGGCCGCTGGTTCCACCTGGCGATCGTGAATGACGGCCGGCACAGCATCGTGTACGTCGACTCGTCGGAGCTCCTACGCAACCCGGCAACCCCGTCCAACGGCCTGGCGACCGCCGGCAAGCCGTGGCTGGTCGGCGCCGGCCACTACGCCAACACAATCGACCAGGGCTTCGCCGGCAACATCGGCGAACTCCGCATCGTCACCCGCCCCCTCAAGCCGTCCCGGTTCCTCAACGCCTGACCTGCATTACGGAGCGTCTCCCTGCTTCCACGCCGAGCTGTCCCAATAGGCGTGCGAACGGTCGCCGAGTACCACGTGGTCCCCTGGGGGCCATGCAGTAGCCGGCGAGGCCGTCACCGGTGGGGCGCCAAGGATGAGGTCGGCGAAGGTCGGTGGTACGACGTGGTCGGCGGGTGTGAAACCAGCGTCTGCCGACGCAGCGGTGGCCATGGGTTGCGCGGTCACCGTCACATTGGCTGTCGCGGGCGCCGACTGGCCAGCGGGTGGGTCCTGATGCGTGATGACGTCGGAGTCCGACGCGTCGGGTGGGGTCACGACCAGCACCAGGTTCTTTCCACTCAGCTGTTTGTGCGCGCGACGACCCGCTGGTTCATAAGGTTGGGCACGATGATCCGTCCCCCGGTCGCAGTCAGGAGATCTTTGCGTGCATCGGCGGCGCCACTCGAGGAGAAATAGAATGCGACGGCCGCGGACGACAAAGAGATGACGGCGCCGGTCAGCAAGAGTTGCAGTTGACCTTCTGGGTTACCGAAGCCCATTGACCACACGGTCAGCAGAATGAGCCCGCCGACCAGGATGATCGCGATCACCGGTCTCGTCATCCGCAGATCGGAGGCGTGATCCGGCGCTTTCTTGATGAGACTCAGCCGGTGCCGGAGCACCGCAGCCACCCCGGCCAGAACAATCACCGCTACGCAGAGGATGAGGATCCAGGCCAGGGTCTTGGAGTTGACGACCGGTGACTGCTGACCGTCCGCCGACGCCGTCAATCTCAGCAGGAAAGAAAAGCGACCAGGCATTTGAACACCACCTCCGAAAAACCACCACGACTGCGGCAGGCTCAAACGTTTGAGCCTTTCGGGAGGGACATTCAATTCTTTGTCACGATTTTATCGTGACGGCACGGCATTTCATAGATGCTGCCGGATCAGCGCTTCCTGGGCGGGGAGGAGAGCAAGTTCCTCGGGGGTGAGGGTTGGGTTGTTGCCGCGGTATTCGAGGGCGGTGGGTAGGCCGGGTGTCGGGTCGATCGAGTTGGCGAGGTAGATGCCGAGGGCCTCGCGGAGCAAGTCGGTGAGGGTCTCGAAGGCCGGGTCGAGGGCGACCTGCGCGAAGATGATCGCGGTCAGCGCCACGTCGAACTCGGGAATGCCTTCCTCGGCGTTGCGCCAGTCGATGACGACCGGGCCGGCCGGGGTGGCGATCACGTTCAGCGGGTGCAGGTCGCCGTGGACGACGACCAGGCCCGGCGTACCGCTGGGTGCGGGGATGGCCTGCAGGCGGCGGTGCAGGTCGGCGTGGATCAGGCCGACCTCTGCCGCGGTCAGGTCGCCGGCGATGGCGGCATCACCCAGCGTCGGACCGTCGAGGCGCTCGACGACCATGTCCGGACCGCTGACCTCTCGGACATTCGGGACCGGGTAGTCGTACTTCGCCACGTGCCGCATGAAGTCGGCCTCGTCACGGACCGGGTAGCTGTTGCGGTAGCGCCGCAGCACCCACTGGTCGTCGATGGCGTAGACGTCGGCGTCGCGACCGGCGGCGAACGGCTCAGCGCCCGGAGGAAGCAGCGCCGAAAGCCCGGGCTGCGAGCTGTCCGTCATCCGACCTGGCAGCCGCCGACTGCCGGTTCGAAGGGCTTCACACCAAGAGTTGGCATGCCGAGCATTACACCAGGCGACGGGGCCGGGGCGTCCTGAGCTCGCTCCCACGCGTCGCCGGCCCGAGTACGGCGTACCGCACCGAAGACGTCCGCGTTCAGGTGATGGGGCGCTGCGTACGTGACCTCGACTGTGACCACATCGCCCGGCCGCGGCGTCTCGACCTCCGCAGGCAACGCGAAGTGGACGAGCCGGTTGTCGCGGGCGCGACCGCTGAGCCGGTGGGTCGCGGCGTCCTTGCGCCCCTCCCCCTCCGCGACGAGCACCTCGACGGTCCGGCCGACCATCGTCTTGTTCTCGCCCCACGCCATCTCGTCCTGCAGCGCGACGAGTCGCTCGTACCGATCCTGTACGACGTCGCGCGGGACCTGGTCCTCCATCGACTCGGCCGGCGTACCAGGACGCTTCGAGTACTGGAAGGTGAACGCGCCTGCGAACCGCGCCTGCCGGACCACGTCGAGCGTGCCCTGGAAGTCCTCTTCGGTCTCCCCCGGGAACCCGACGATGATGTCGGTGGTGATCGCCGCATCCGGCATCGCAGCTCGGACGTCCTCGATGATCTTCAAATACCTATCGCGACGGTAAGAACGCCGCATTGCCTTCAGCACCGTGTCCGATCCGGACTGCAGCGGCATGTGCAGGGAAGGCATCACGTTCGGCGTCTCGGCCATCGCCTCGATCACGTCCGCGGTGAAGTCCCGCGGGTGCGGCGACGTGAACCGCACGCGCTCCAGCCCGTCGATCTCCCCGCATGCGCGCAGCAGCTTGCCGAACGCGAACCGGTCGCCGAACTCCACGCCGTACGAGTTCACGTTCTGACCGAGCAGCGTCACCTCAAGCACACCTTCGGCAACCAGCGCCTCGACCTCGGCGAGCACGTCACCGGGGCGGCGATCCTTCTCGCGGCCGCGCAGCGACGGAACGATGCAGAACGTGCAGGTGTTGTTGCAGCCGACGCTGACCGAGACCCAGGCGGAGTACGCCGATTCGCGCCGCGTCGGGAGCGTCGACGGGAAGACGTCGAGCGATTCCAGGATCTCGACCTGGGACTCCTCGGCGACCCGCGCCCGCTCCAGCAGCACCGGCAGCGAGCCGATGTTGTGGGTGCCGAACACAACGTCCACCCAGGGGGCTTTACGAACGATCGACGCCTTGTCCTTCTGCGCCAGGCACCCGCCGACGGCGATCTGCATGCCGGGCTTACGGGCCTTCACCGGCGCCAGGTGGCCGAGATTCCCGTACAGCTTGTTGTCGGCGTTCTCCCGGACCGCGCAGGTGTTGAAGACGACCACGTCGGCCTCGTCACCCTCGGGCGCGCGGACATAGCCCGCATCCTCCAGCAGGCCGCGCAGCCGCTCGGAGTCGTGGACATTCATCTGGCACCCGTAAGTGCGGACCTCGTAAGTACGCATAACAGCCACCAAGAGTACGTGCCGGGGTAGACAAATCCCTACCTGGGACCGGCGGGCTGCGACCCGTGTGCCGACCGGCGCGCAGAACAATAGTGAGGGGCATGAACAGTTCTCGCCGTCAGTTCCTCGCCCGTACCGCCGCCGGAGCCGCTGTCCTCGCGGGAGGTAGCTTCACCACGACCACCGCCTCGGCCGTGGTCAAACCGCGCAAGATCACGGCGCTCACCAATGTCACCGTCATCGACGTCGCCACCGGTCGCCGCGATCGCAACCAGACCGTCCTGATCAGCGGCGAACGCATCGTCGCCGTCGGCCGCCTCCCGATCCCCGACAACGCAACGACGATCGACCTCACCGGCAAGTACGTGATCCCCGGCCTCGCCGACATGCACGTCCACAGCCTCGGCGACGAGCATGTCTCGCCGCCGCTCTACCTCGCGAACGGGCTGACCACGGTCCGCGAGATGGCCGGCACGGACCCGATCCTGTACAAGTGGCGCGACCGGATCGCCGCCGGAACTCTGCTGGGGCCGCGGATGGTGGTCGGCAGCAAGATCATCGACGGTGACCCGACCCTGTGGGACCCGAACCTGACCCCGGTCATCGTCGCCGGCGACGAGCAGTCCGCCCGGGCCGCCGTACGCCGGGTGCACGCCGAGGGCGCCGACTTCGTCAAGGCGTACTCGCGGCTGAGCCGGGCGGCGTACGCCGGCCTCATCGACGAGGCCCGCAAGGTCGGCCTGACCGTCCACGGCCACGGGCCGGACCAGCTGACCACGAAGGAGGTCAGCAACGCCGGGCAACGCAGCATCGAGCACATCCACTCGATCGGGCTCGCGGTCTCCACCCGCGAGGCCGAGGTACGGCGGATGGTCCTCGCGATCACCGTGCAGAAAGGGGACTACAACAGCTGGTTCCGGCAGATGCACCCGATCGAGTGGATCGCCGCGAACACGTACAGCCCGGCCCGGGCCGCCGACGTGTTCGGCACGCTCCGACGGAACCGGACCCGGGTCACACCGACACTGACCATGCACAACGTCCTCGACCAACCCGACTACACGCAGCTCGATCCCGCACTGGCCAAGTACATGAATTCCGACGAGATCGACGTCTACAACTACGCGATCCAGACCCTGTACACCCCCAATCGGACCGCCGAGGAGATCTCGCACCAACGGCAGATGTGGGCCTGGCGGCAGCGGTTCGTCGGGGAACTGTTCGCGCACGACGTACCGATCATGGCCGGCACCGACACCGGTACGCCGTACTCCGTGCCGGGGTTCGCGCTGCACGACGAGCTCGAGCATCTGGTCGGCGCCGGAGCCACGACGCGTCAGGCGCTGTACGCCGCAACGGTCGAGCCGGCCAAGTTCCTGGGGCTGTCGAAGGACCTCGGCTCGGTCGAACCGCGGAAGATCGCGGACCTCGTCGTACTGGACGCCGACCCGCTGACCGACATCCGCAACAGCCGCAAGATCCACACCGTCGTCACCCGCGGCCGGGTCATCTCCCCCGCGCAACGCCGGCAGATGCTCGCCGACGTGGAGGAAGCCGTCAAGGCACCGCCCGCGGCGACGGCACTCGCAGCCGGCGGCTGCTGCGGCCGATCCAACCACTGAGCGCTCGCCGAGGCGGATCTGGTGCGAGCGTGCCGTCTGGCGCGACATGCTCGAAGATCTGCTCGACGAGGGCCACGACGTGCGGGTCGTCGACGGTGTAGAACTGCCGCCGCCCCTCACGTCGTGCGCTGACCAGCCCGGCCAGGCGGAGCTTGGCCAGGTGCTGGCTCGCCGTCGGCACGCTGACACCCACCCTGGCGGCCAGCGTGCCGACGTCGTACTCACCACAGCTCGCCAACGCGACCAGATGCAATCGGACCGGCGCCAGCAACAGGCCGAAGGTCCTGGCCGCGGTGGCGAGCTGGGGCGCGGTCGGCTCGATCACACCCGCACCTTGGGCTCGATCGGCTCCCCGAACGGGTCCCGGGCCGGATACCCGAGCGCCGCGTCGATCAGCTCCTCGAGCCGATCACTCAACCCGTACTCGAGCAGGAGCGCTTCCCCGTGCACCTCGTCCAGGGGTACGCCGAGAACTCGGTGCAGGAAGGTCTCCAGGAGTTGGTGCCGTCGGTTCATGGCCGGCTCCTCAATAGATGTTCGACGGACGGACCATGCCCTCGGCGAGATCGCCGAAGCCGGGCGCCATGATCGCGCCGGGGTTGCCGATGATCTCCTCGACGACCGCGGTCTCGGTGGTGAGGATCAGCGCGGCGATCGAGGCCGCGCTCTCCAGCGCCGCCCGGGTGACCTTGAGCGGATCGATCACAGCGTCCTCGACGAGGTCGCCGTACCGACCGGTCAATGCGTTGAAACCGTGTCCCGCCGGCAAGGACGCGACCTGTGCCACGACCTCGTCGCCGTCGTACCCGGCGTTGATCGCGATCCAGCGCAGCGGCTCCGGGAGCGCGCGGCGGACAACCTCGCGTCCGATCGCCTCGTCGCCGGACAGCTCCAGCTCCGAGAGCGCAGCCTGGGCCTGCACCAGCACAGTCCCACCGCCGGCCACGATGCCTTCCTCGAGCGCGGCCCGGGTCGCGGCCAGCGAGTCCTCGACGCGCAGCATCCGTTCCTTCAGCTCGACACTCGTCGCGCCACCGACCCGGATCACCGCGACCTTGCCGGCCAGCCGGGCCATCCGCAACTGCAGGCTGTCCTGGTCGGCGTCGATCTTGGACCGCTCGAACTGCTTCTCCAGCTGGGAGATCCGCGCCTCCACCAGCGACGCGTCTCCGTGCCCACCGACGATCGTGGTGGTGTCCTCGGTGATCGTGATCCGGTCGCACGTGCCGAGGTGCTCGCGGGTCACGTCGGTCAGGTCGAGCCCGGTGTCCTTCGCGATCACCGCACCGCCGAGCGCGGTCGCCAGATCCTCCAGCTCGGCGATCCGGCGATGGCCGAAGCCGGGCGCCCGTACGACGACCGACCGCATCGTGTTGTGCATGTTGCCGCCGACAAGCAGTTGCAGCGCCGGCCCGTCGACCTCCTCGGCGAGCACCACGAGCGGACGGTCCGCACGCTGGGCCGCCTCGAGGGTCGGCATGATCTCCTGCACCTGCGTGATCTTCTTGTTGGTCAGCAGGATCAGCGGATGGTCGTAGACGGTCTCCATCCGCTCCCGGTCCGTGACCATGTACGCCGACACGTACCCGTGGTCGAACTCGATGCCGTCGACGACCTCCACCGACATCCCGAGCGTGTCCGACTCTTCGGTCGTGACCACGCCGTTGCGGCCGACCCAGTCGACCGCGTCCGCGATCACCGTGCCGATCACCTCGTCGTCACTGGCCGCCAGGGTCGCGATGTGCTGCAGTTGCTCGCGGCCGCGAACCTCGACGGCCCGGCTGCGCAACGCCTCGACCACGACCGGTACTGTCCGCTCGATGCCGCGGCGTACCCGCATCGGGTTGGCGCCGGCGTCGACCTCACGCAAGCCCTCGCGGACCATCGCCTGGGCCAGCACGGTTGCCGTTGTGGTGCCGTCGCCGACCACACCGTTGGTCTTCATCGCGACTTCCTTGACCAGCTGGGCGCCCATGTTCGCGAAGGGTTCGCGCAGCTGGATCTCGCGGGCGATCGTGACGCCGTCGTTCGTGATCGTCGGCGGGCCGGTCAGCTTCTCCAGCACCGCGTTGCGGCCCTTGGGCCCGAGCGTCACCTTGATCGCATCGGCCAGCGCGTTCACACCGGATTCGAGCAACCGCCGGGCATCGGTGTTGAACCGCAGTTCCTTCGCCATGGTCTGCCTCCTGCCAGAGAATTGTTAGGGGATGAGGATTGCCCGGCCGCGGACCTTGCCGCGGTCGAGGTCGTCGAGGGCTTGCTGGAACTCCTCCAGCGGGTACTTCGTGGTGTGCAGCGCGACCTTGCCCTGCGCCGCGAGCTCCATCAGGTCCTGCAGGTCGTTGTACGACCCGACCAGGTTGCCGATGAAGTTGATCTCGGTGGAGATCATGTCGATGGTCGGTACGTCGAGGTTCTCGCCGTACCCGACCACGTAGTAGTTGCCGGCCCGGCGCAGCATCTCGATCCCGTCGGCGGTGGAACCGCCCTCGCCGACGAAGTCGACCACCGCCTCCGCGCCGTGCCGTCCGGTCAGGGCCCGGACCTGTTCCACGTGCGTGCCGTCGGCAACGATTCCGTGGTCGGCGCCGATCTCCACGGCGAGGTCGACCGCTGCCTGATTGCGATCGACGACGACCAGGGTCGCGGCCGAGATCGCCTTCATCACCTGGATGCCGATGTGACCGAGTCCGCCGGCGCCGATGATGACGCAGACAGCGCCCGGACGGAGCGTTCGCGCCGCCTTCGCCGCGGCGTGGTACGCCGTCAGCCCGGCGTCCGCGAGGGCCGCGACGTCCGCGGGCTCCAGCGAGTCGTCGATCCTGACGACGCTGCGTGCCGTCGTCCGCAGGTATTCGGCGTACCCGCCGTCGGCGTCGATGCCCGGGAACGCCGACGCCTCGCAGTGCACGTCGTCGCCGGACCGGCAGGCCCGGCAGAGTCCGCAGGTGATCAACGGGTGCAGGATCACCTTGTCGCCGACGGCAACGTTCGTGACGGCGTCGCCGATCGCGTGCACCCAGCCGGCGTTCTCGTGACCGATCGTGTACGGCAGCAGTACGCCGCTCTTCTCGGCCCACTGTCCTTCGAGGATGTGCAGGTCGGTCCGGCAGACCCCGGCGCCGCCGATCCGGACGACGACGTCGAGCGGGCCGGTGATCTTCGGTTCGGGAACATCGGCCAGTTGAAGCTTGGTGTGATAGCCGACGACCTGTACGGCCTTCATCGAGTCCTCCTCGTATTGGTGATCCGGGTTGCCAGCGGGTCGTCATCGTCGTACCGGGTCGTCAGCAGGCCACGGCAGAAATGCGCGTTGCCTTCGACCGAGATCCGGACCGCCTTCGCGAACCGCAGTCGCATCGGCGCCGCGTCCGGCGGCACGGGTACGCCGTCGTCGTCGACCAGCACGAGATCCTCCGGCCGGATCCCGAGCCCGATGTCGGTCCGCCGGCGAAGCAGTGCGTCCTTCTTCGGACCGCCGGGCAGGTGCCAGAGCGTGAGCCCCGGCATCTCCTCGATGGTCTTGCCGGTCGACCGGAGCAGTGCCATCACGCACCGCTCCATCGCCGCCGTGTGCGCCTTGCGCTGGAACGTACGACGCAGTTCGTCGAGGTCCTGATCGGCCTCGTTGCCGAAGGTGCCGACGTAGCCCGCGTTCGCGGCCAGGCCGGCGTTGATCTTGTCCGAGTCGTGGTGGTCGTCGAGCAGCACGGTCACCACGCCCACGCCCGGCACCCGACGCAGGGCGTCAACTGCGTCGGATGCCATCAGGTAGGCGAAGTTCGGGGCACAGAACGACGTCGGCAACCGCAGGTGGACGGTCACGCCGTCGTCGTCGATCAGCACCGACCGAACGAAGCCCAGCTCGGTGATCGGCTGGTCCAGCTCGGGGTCCACGACGGTCGCCAGCGCCGCCGTGATGTCGGCTTCCAGTTCCGGCGACTGTGCCGGCGACGAGGCGACCGCGATCATGACGCCACGGCCTCGGACAGCCGCAGTTCCGCCGGCACCTCGAGGCCGTACAGCGAAGCCGCGTTGAGGCCGAGGATCTTCTTCTTCTGCTCGACCGTGATCGGCGCGTACTCGGTCTGGTCCGCCGGGATCTGGAAATCGACGAACTGCTCGATCAGCCACTTCGGCGTCCAGAGCGCGTAGTCGGAGGAGAACAGGATCCGGTCCTCGCCGATCCAGTAGAGCAGCTCGCCGATGATCTGCGCGAAGTACCCGGGCCGGCTGTGGATGAACGGCATCGCGACCGCGAGACCGCCGTACACGTTGGGCTCCTGGGTGGCGATCCAGCAGAAGTCCTCGAGCCGGGGCAGGCCGACGTGCTCGACGATGAAGTTCAGCTCGGTGTAGTCGGTCGCCACCTGGTCGATGTCGGCGACGTCGAAGGCGTCCCGGTCCAGGGGCCTGATGGTGGGGCCCTTGTGGACGTGGATGTTCTTGATACCGAGCTTCAGGCACTCTTCGAGATAGCGCCGCGACCACTTGCTGTCGAGCTTCCACCCGCGGGAGTCGCCGTTCCACTCGGCCGTGTAGAGCTTGACGCCCTTCAGGCCCATCCGGTCGGCGTCCTTGCGGAGCTGTTCGAGCCCGGCCTCCTCGTGACGCGGGTCGAACGCGTGGTTGTAGGTCAGCTTGTCCGGGTGCGCCTTGGTCAACGCCAGGGCGTCCTCGGTCTGACCGAACCCGCGCTTGTAGAAGTCGCTCAGGATCGCGGGCTGGAAGATCGCGTGATCGACGTACCCGTCCTCGAAGAGGTCCTTCAGCAGCCGCTGCTCGCCGTAGTACGTGTAGGTGTCGTAGTCCCACACGACCTCGGCCGGGCTGAGGTTCTTGTGGTAGTCGTAGAAGCAGTCGATGAACTGCTTGCCGTGGATGTTGCGCTGGTTCTCCGGGCGCGCGTCCCACAACGCGATGTGCGCGTCGCAGATGTAGTACTTCTCACCGTTCTTCTCGTACATGCGCGCTCACTTCGTGGTGAGGTCGAAGCCGATGTACTCGGCGGCGTCCTCGGGGCTGGCGAACAGGATGGTCTTGTCGTCCAGGTGCACCATCCGGCCGTAGTGCGTCGAGGAGATCTCCTCGAACACCGACCCGTCGAACTCCATCCCGAGCGCGTCGGACAGCTCCGCGTAGTCGAAGTCGAGCAGCCCGGTCCCGTCGACGCGGATCATCGACGGGTACTCCGTCAGCTCGACCCCGTCCTTCGCGCCCATCACCTGCGCGACGACGCGACCGATCGGGGTGTTCATCAGGGTCACGCCGGTCTTGTTGGAGAACTCGGCTTCAGATCCGAACTGCATGCTCACTGGTCCAGCTCCTTCGGAGTGTCGAGCCCGAGGTCCTCGAGCAGGGAACGGAACTTCTGCTTGGCCGCGTCCAGGCTGTCCGCGAACGTGACCGACTTGTCGGCCGGCTGCGACCAGATCGGCTGCAGGGCGTGCGCGGCGTCGAGGCAGCGCGGTACCCAGGTCGCCATCCATTCGCCGAACAGCACCTTGTTGCTCTCGCCGAACTCGCTGTCGCGGGTCAGCAGCCGGAACAGGTTGCGGCTGTACGAGAGGTCGCGGTCGTAGTCGTGCTCGCCGGTGCCGACGATCGTCGGCGTGATGTAGTCGCCGTTGCGGGCCGCGATCTGCATCACCAGCTCGGTCCGGAACAACGACCCGACCAGCTGCTCGAACACGATGTTGGTGGCGAACAACAGCTCGCACCAGTCGCCGACGGCGGTCAGCCGCTCGACCACCTCACGCGTCGGCTGCCATTCCGGCGCGCTCTGCCAGACCTCCTTGTGCGCCGACCCGTCGAACGGTACGTCGGCCTCGGACAGGTCGAGGTTGAACAGCGCGAGGTCCTGGGCGAACCGCATCTTGTGCGCGGCGTTCACGGCGACCGCGGTGTTGATCATGTTGGTCGGGCCGGAGCGCTGGATGCTGGTGAAGACGTGCAGCGCGAGCCCGTTCTCGGCGTGCATCCAGGCGCCGAGGTTGCGCTCGACGAACTTCAGCCAGGCCGGGTTCCAGGCGTCGTACGCCCTGGCCCGCTTGGCGTTCTGCAGGCCGAGGTCGACCTGGCGGACGACCGCGGAGTTGTTCCGGTAGATCGTCTGGTTCCACTCCTCGTTCGGGTCGAGGAACGCGTGCCAGTTCGAGGACTTCGCGGCGGTCCACTCCTTCGGGTAGCCGCCGGGGCCGTTCCCGAAGCCGTAGATCCAGCCCTGGCTCAGGTGCCGGTCGGGGTCCGGCTGGACGTCGACCGTGACGTCCTCGTACATCGTCGCCCGCAGCTTGGCCGGCTTGTAGTAGTTGTACGACCGGCTCTGCGAGCTCGGGAACTCCAGCGCGCCGGCCTCGGAGTCGGTGAACTCGATGCTGGGAAAGCTGCGCTGTTTCGTTTCTGTCATCTCAGGCTCCATCGGTAGCTGGGCTGGTGAACTTGTCGTAGAAGACCTGGTCCTTCGGCACGCTGCTTGCCTCCAGCAACGCCAGGGCGGCGTCGACCATCGGCGGCGGGCCACACAGGTAGACCTCGCTGCGGTGCAGCTCCGCCTCCCGCCGCTCGACGATCTCGGTGACATTGCCTTCCTCCACCTGGAGCCCGTCTGCGTCCTGAGCCGACTCGGACAGGCAAGCGATGAACTCGAACCCGGTGAGGTCGGCACCGAGCTCCTTGATCGCCTCCAGGTAGAACAGGTCGGCCGCCGTCCGCGCGCCGTAGTAGAACCGGACCGGGCGCGTGCTGCCGGTCTCCTTCAGGTGCCGCAGGATCGACAGGATCGGCGCCATCCCGGCACCGCCCGCGACGCAGACGACCGGCAGCACGTGGCCGTCCTTCAGCGTCGACGAGCCGTACGGCCCGGTCAGCGACAACGCGTCGCCGACCGCGAGCTCGCCGTCGAGCAGGGCGGAGAACCGGCCGCCCGGATACTTCTTGATCAGGAACTCGATCTCGTCCGGTGTCGACTGGGTCGTCGCCATCGAGAACGAGCGGTGATCGTCGGTGCCCGGGATCGTGATGTCGACGTACTGCCCCGGCTTGAACTCGAAGGGCACTCCGGTCTTCAGCCGGAGCGACACGATGTCCCGAGTGACCGGGTCGATCGCCGTCACCGTTGCGTCGACGGTCTGGATCGGGATACCGCCGAGCAACTCTTCCTCGTCGTAGTTGAGCAGCTCGATCGTGCAGTCGCTGTACGCATGCGACTTGCAGAGCAGCACGTAACCCTCGGCCACTTCCGCGTCGTTGCAGGCGAACGTCGAGTAGCGCTCCATCTGGATGTCACCCTCGAGCAGGTACGACTTGCACGCCGAGCACTGCCCTTCCCGGCAGCCGTGCATGAGATGGATCCCCTGCCGGAACGCGGCGTCGAGGATCTTCTCCTCCTCGCCGACCTCTATCTCGATGCCGACCGGTTCGAACTGGATGCGGTGTTTGTCGGCCACCGGGTCCTCCTCAGGCTGCCGTGTGGGTCGAGGCAGTGCCGTTGGCCTTGTACGCGGCCACGTGGGCCTCGCGCTCGGCGTCGGACATCTCGTTGAGCAGCACGTTCGGGCTCATGAACGTGTTGCCGCGGACGTCGTCGAGGGTCCACATCTTCTTCGGGTCGTCCAGGTCCAGATGCGGCTGGCCGATCAGCGTCTTGCCGTCGTCGCGCACGTACCCGAGGTCCTGCACGATGTCGGCCAGGTCCTTGTTGTGGTGCAGGGTCTCCCACTCGCGGAAGCCGGTCAGGCGGCCCATGTTCGGGGTCGGCCGGCCGTCGTACTCACCGCGGAACGCGACCGCGTCGGTCCAGTAGCAGGTCTCCGAGCAGTACGTGCGCCACTGGTCGTCGACCTTCTCGGTGACCATGTCCTCGCGGATCAGCGCCGGCACCATGCAGGTCCAGCAGCGGTGCGGGTACTGGTAACCGACCTCTTCGAACGCGATCGGCTTGTTCTTGCCGGGGTACGCGAGCCGGTTGTAGTTCTCCCACCACTTGCCGTACTTCGAGTACCAGCCTGGGTACTTCTCCTCGAACCACTCGAAGTCCTTGTCGGTCATCGCGTCGATCCGCCAGTAGTTCACCGGCCAGCCGGTGGCGAAGAACCGCGCGACCTCGTGCACGTAGCCCTTGTTGGTGATCCGGTTCCACGCTTCCTCGACCAGGTCGTGCGGAATCGTGAGGCCGTACTTCTCCAGCGGCAGCAGGTAGCTGCGGTAGTAGTCGTCGTAGATCCACCGGCGCCACATCTCGGCGTACGACTCCCGGTCCTTGCGGCGGTCCTTCGTGCCGTACTCGATGAACGTGCCGATGGCCGCGTCCACGACACAGTGGTTGTTCCACCACGCGTACCGCAGGTCGCGCTCCAGCAGCGGCCGGTTGCGCTCGTCGGCCAGCGCCATCAGCAGGATCGAGTACCCGTTGCTGATGTGCCGCGACTCGTCGGACTGGACCGAGTGGAACACCGTCGGCAACAGGTAGTCGCCGTTGGCCGCGGCCTCGTCCGGCATCGCCACGAACAGCGTGTTGGTGAAGGCGGTCTCCGCGACGACGGTGAGGTAGATGTTCGCCGCGGTGATCGCGTCACCGGTGATGAACCCCTCGCCGAACTGCCGGCCGATGGTGCCCGCGTAGTTGTTCGCGAACGCCTTCTCGGTCATGTCGAAACCGGCCGGGTCGATGTAGTTGTTCATGTACAGGCGCTTGAGGTTCATCTGGATCGTCGAGTGCCTGACCTCGTCGATCATCTGCACCGCGAGCCCGTTGTGGATCTCCGGGTTCGGTACGGCGTCGATCGCCATCGGCATCGCCCGGGCCGCGGAGATCTCCGGGAACGGGATGATGCTGAGGAACAGCTTCTGCCACTCCAGCCAGCGCTGCTGGACCTGGCGGAACATGTTGCCGCGGATGGCGCCGTCCATGGCGCCGTACACGCGGTTGTCCTTCTCTTCCTCCATCGGGAAGTAGGACCGCATGATCTGCTTCAGCGGGTCCTTCTTCGGCGCCTTCTCGAACGTGTAGTCGGTGCCGAACCGGGTCGCGGGGGTCGCGAACGTCGGTTCCCAGGACAGCTCAGTGATCTTGGCGTGGGCCTTGGTGAGACTCTGCCTGCTCAATGTGGGCCTCCATCATCGGGGTTGATAGGAGATGAAAGCCGCCTAGTGGACGTCTCCGTGTCTCAATGTGAGATGGCGGTCACAGCCCAGCGAGCTACCGTTGGTCGGAGTTCCGCTGGTGACGGACGTGAAGGAGACCGCTATGGGCGCTGCACAGCCGGTCCGAACTGCAACATCAAGAGCGGAGATCCGAGTGTCGTGGGAGCGCTCACAGGCGTCGCAGGTCGACGTGGACCGCCCCGCCCCGAAGTACTTCGACCGGATCGACCGCGAGACGACTCTGATGCGGGCGGCCCGTCCGGTCATCGACGCACTGTCGTCGGAGCTGCACAACGAGCCGGTCTGCATCATCCTGACCGATGCCAAGGGTGTCGTCCTCGACCGCCGCGGCGGCGATCCGTCCCTGCTCCGGCGCCTGGACTCCGTCGACCTCGCACCCGGATTCCAGTACGTCGAGTCCACCGTCGGCACGAACGGGATCGGTACGGCGCTCGAGGTGGGCGGACCGATCCAGATCGACGGAGCCGAGCATTACAACGGGAAGCTGCGAATGTTCTCGTGCGCCGGCGCGACGATCACGCATCCCGTCACCGGCGGGCTGCTCGGCGTACTCGACATCACGACGCAGGCGAAGAACTCGAACACGATCCTGCTGTCGTTCGCCAAGCTCGCCGCGCGGCGGATCCACGAGCGCGTCGTCGAGGAGGCGAACGCGCTGGACCACGCCTTGCTGAGCGACTACTACGCGGCCTGCCGGCACAGCGGCGGTCCGGTGCTCGCGCTCGGCGACGAGGTGTTCATGATGAACGCCTATGCCCAGGCACGGTTCGACGCGATCGACCAGGCGGCACTCATCGACCGCACCCGGGATGCGCGCGGCGGGACCAAACCGCTTGTATTCATTACCGATCTACCCAGCGGGACCACTGCACGACTGGCCTATCGGCCGACGTTCCTCGGCGACACGCTGGCCGGCGGCGTCATCCAGATCAAGGAGCAACGGGCACCGGTCCGCAGCGTTGCCCCCCGGGCTCCGCTGATTCCCGGGACGACCGGCACGAGTGCGGTCTGGCAGCACGTCACGCAGGAGCTGCTCGAGGCATGCAGCCGTTCCGAGTGGCTGATCGCCGACGGCGAAGCGGGGACGGGCAAGCTCTCCATGCTGCGTGCGGTACGTCGGCATGTCGCGCCTGAGCGTCGCCTCGTCGTACTCGATCCCGAGGCGATGGGCGACGACCTGCTGACCGAGGCACGCGCCGAGCTGGATTCCGGCGCCGACCTGATCATCCGGCGGGCTCATCTGTTGACCCGCGAGGTCCTCGACGGGCTGACCGAGTTGCTGCAGAACGTCCGTGACGGCGCGATCGCCGGGGACGCGTGGGTCGCGCTCACCTTGCCGGCCGACCGGTCCGAGATCGCCGACGAGCTACTGGCGTTCTTCCCCCGGACCGTCGAGGTGCCGCCGCTGCGCCATCACGTCGAGGATGTTCCGGCCCTGGTCCGGTCATTGCTGGCGAAGGCCGGCATCAGCGGCCTCACCTTCTCTACTGCCACGATGAACCAGCTGATGCGCCTGCCGTGGTCGGGCAACATCACCCATCTGCGCGCCGTCCTGACCGCGGTGGCCAGGCGACGTCGCTCCGGAGTGGTCGAGCTCGCGGACCTGCCGCCCGAGTGCAGGGCCACCACGCGCCGGCAGCTGACCCCGATCGAGGCCCTCGAACGGGACGCGATCGTCGACGCGCTGTCGACGTACGACGGGGACAAGAAGGCCGCCGCGGCGGCGTTGGGAATGTCACGCGCGACGATCTATCGGAAGATCCGCGAGTACGGAATCGTCACCTGAGCGGGCGGGTCGCTCACAAACGAACAATCGCCAGCAGTCCGTGATCACCCGGCTACGGTCAGCGCCGCTATATTGCAGATCGTTACCAAGGGGGTACCACCCGGGCCTGCGACCGCACCCCCGGCTCCAGTAGGTTCTGGCCATGAGCGATTCCGGCACTCTGACGAAAACCGGGCTGGTGGATCTGTCCGGTGTCAACAAACACTTCGGCGAACTGCACGTCCTGAAGGACATCAACCTGTCCATCGCCAAGGGTGAGGTCGTCGTCGTGATCGGCCCGTCGGGATCCGGGAAGTCGACGCTCTGCCGCGCGATCAACCGGCTGGAACCGATCGACAGCGGCTCCATCACGCTCGACGGCCAGCCGCTCCCCAGTGAGGGCAAAGCACTGGCGAGACTGCGCGCCGACGTCGGCATGGTGTTCCAGTCCTTCAACCTGTTCGCGCACAAGACAATCCTGCAGAACGTCACCCTCGGCCCGATGAAGGTCCGCGGCCAGTCCAAGTCCGAGGCCGAGGAGAAGGCCCAGGCGCTACTGGACCGGGTCGGCGTCGCCGCGCAGGCCGCGAAGTACCCGGCGCAACTGTCCGGTGGTCAGCAGCAGCGGGTCGCGATCGCTCGCGCACTGGCGATGGACCCCAAGGTGATGCTGTTCGACGAGCCGACCTCGGCTCTGGACCCGGAGATGATCAAAGAGGTCCTCGACGTGATGGTCGACCTGGCCGGTCAGAGCATGACCATGGTCGTGGTCACCCACGAGATGGGCTTCGCCCGCCGTGCGGCGAACCGGGTCGTCTTCATGGCCGACGGTCAGATCGTCGAGGAAGCCGAGCCGGAGAAGTTCTTCACCGATCCGCAGACCAAGCGGGCGCAGGACTTCCTCTCGAAAATCCTTACCCACTGAGCGTTCCGGCCTTTCCCAGCGCAGTATCGAACCAACGGAGGAAATGACAATGCGACAGCGAATCATCGCTGCCCTCGCGATCGCGGGTCTGACTGCGACCGGACTGGCGGCCTGCGGCGACGACTCGGGCTCCGGCTCAGGATCCAGCGGTGGCGAGAAGGTCACCATCGGCATCAAGTTCGACCAGCCCGGTATCGGCCTGAAGGAAGGCGCGAACTACACCGGCATGGACGTCGACGTGGCGAACTACGTCGCCAAGGAGCTCGGCTACGGTGACGTCACCTTCAAGGAATCGCCGTCGGCACAGCGCGAGACGCTGCTGCAGAACGGCCAGGTGAAGATGATCTTCGCGAGCTACTCGATCACCGACGCCCGCAAGGAGAAGGTGTCCTTCGCCGGCCCGTACCTGGTGGCCGGCCAGGACCTGCTGGTGAAGTCGGACAACACCGACATCACCGGTCCGGACACGCTGAACGGCAAGAAGCTGTGCTCGGTGACCGGCTCCACGTCGGCGCAGAAGGTCAAGGACAAGTTCGCCAAGACCGTGCAGCTGCAGGAGTACGACACCTACTCCAAGTGTGTCGAGGCCCTCGGCGCCGGTGCGATCGACGCGCTCACCACGGACAACACCATCCTGGCCGGCTACGCCTCGCAGGAAGCCAACAAGGGCAAGTTCAAGGTGGTCGGCAAGACCTTCTCGACCGAGCGGTACGGCGTCGGCCTGAAGAAGGGCGACACCGAGACCTGCACCAAGGTCAACGACGCGCTGAAGAAGATGGTCGACTCCGGCGAGTGGCAGAAGGCCTTCGACAAGAACCTCGGCGCCTCCGGGCTGAAGCTCGACCCGGCGACCAACCCGCCGAAGACGTTCGACGCCTGCGCCTGATCTGACATCGCCGGGGAGGGGCCGCTCGCGCGGTCTCTCCCCGGCGTGCTGATCTCCACCTCGTTCCCAGCAGGAGAAACATGGATGTGATCTCGGAGTTCTTCTCCCAGTACGACGGTCTCGCGGCCTTCCGGACGACGATCTACCTGACGCTGCTGTCGGCGCTGTTCGCGCTCGTGATCGGCACCGGCGTGGCAGTGATGCGAGTCTCGCCGGTCCGGGTGCTGCAGCTGATCGGCACCGCCTACGTGAACATCGTCCGGAACACCCCGCTGACCCTGATCATCGTGTTCTGCAATCTCGGGCTGTTCCTGCAACTCGGTGTCGCGCTGGCGAACAAGGACTCGAGCACCTTCCTCGACGACAACAACTTCCGGCTCGCCGTCCTCGGCCTCTCGGTCTACCACGCGGCTTTCGTCGCCGAGGCGATCCGCAGCGGTGTCAACACGGTTCCGCTGGGTCAGGCCGAGGCTGCCCGGGCCATCGGGCTGCCGTTCCTGAAGACCCTGCGGTACGTCGTACTGCCGCAGGCGTTCCGTGGTGCGATCGCCCCGCTGGGCAACGTCCTGATCGCCCTGACCAAGAACTCGACGGTCGCCTCCGTCATCGGCGTCACCGAAGCGTCCGCGGTGATGAAGGTGATGATCGAGAACCGGCCCGACGTGCTCTTCCTGGTGTTCGGCATCTTCGCGATCGGCTTCGTCATTCTGACGCTCCCGGTCGGCGTGCTGTTCACCTCGATGTCCAAGCGGCTGGCGGTGAAGCGATGAGCGGCAGTGTTCTGTTCGATGCCCCTGGCCCGCGCTCGAAGCGCCTGTACGCCGCGGTCGGCGTGGGCAGCATCGTCGTTCTGCTCCTGGCCCTGTGGTTCGTCATCGACAAGTTCAATGAGAAGGGACAGCTCACCGCGGCGAAGTGGAAGCCGTTCCTGACCGGCGAGATCTGGACCCAGTACCTGATTCCCGGCCTGATCGGCACGCTGACCGCCGCCGCCATCTCGGTCGTCCTGGCGATGATCCTCGGGATCCTGCTCGGCGTCGGGCGGCTGTCCGCCGCGGCCTGGATCCGGTGGCCCTGCAGCGTGGTCGTCGAGTTCTTCCGCGCCGTGCCGGTGCTGCTGATGATGCTGTTCACCTTCGCCCTGTACGCCAAGTACGAACTGTTCCCACCGGAACGGCTCGCGCTGGCCGCCGTCGTCACCGCCCTGATGCTGTACAACGGCGCGGTGGTCGCCGAACTCGTCCGCTCCGGCGTGTACTCCCTGCCGAAGGGACAGAGTGAGGCAGCGCTGGCGATCGGTCTGACCGGCGGCAAGACGATGCGGCTGGTTCTGTTGCCGCAGGCAATCACCGCGATGCTGCCGGCGATCGTCGGCCAGCTGGTGGTGATCCTGAAGGACACCGCGCTCGGCTACATCATCACCTACGAGGAACTGCTCCGGAAGGCAGAGCAGATCGGCAACTACAAGTCGAATCTGCTCCCGGCCCTGATCGTCGTCGGCGCGATCTTCGTGATCGTGAACTACCTGCTCGGCCTGCTCGCCCAGCGGGTCGAGGCCATGATGCGCCGCCGCGGCCGCTCCGCCGGCGGCCCCCTGACCGCCGACCCGACTGATCAGTCCGGCCTCGGCGGCCCGGGCGCGGCCGGCCTCGTGGACGTCGGACAAGCCCCGAACTGAGCACGATTCACCAACGGCCCCGGGACGACATCGTCCCGGGGCCATTCTTTTGCTCACGGCAACGACCAGACCGGCGGATGGTGGGCGGTCACGATCGACATGCACTGCAACTTCAAGTGCACGAAGGAGTACGTGGTCTCGGTCTACAACCGCCGTACCCGTCAGCCCTACTTCTTCCAGACGCTGCCGCCAGCTATCACAAGGTGGTCACCGTGCCCTCGACGCCGCCGAGCGCGCGGGAGTCCGCATGCGTCGACGCCTCCGCCGCGATCTACGGACCCGACGAGGATCCGCTGGACAGCCAACGCACGTACGACTGCTTCCCGATCACGTCACCTTCCTGAGGAGCGGACCATGACTGGACTTCGACGAACAAACGCGGCAACTACGTGTGGGCGAAGGTCACCTACAAGGCCGGCGACTTCTGGGAGAACACGTACCGGGAAGAGCTCGGCTGGTTCCCCTGTAAGAGCTGTAACGGCTAGCTGACGGGGCCCCTCCGGTGCGGAGGGGCCCCGTTGCTCAGCGGAGGGTGTTGAAGGAGTCGCGGATGATGTCGAGGGCTTCGGCGGCTTCTTCTTCGGTGAGGGTCATGGGGGGTGCCATGCGGAGGACGTTGCCGTAGAGGCCGCCCTTGCCGACCAGGAGACCGCGGTTCTTGGTCTCCTGCTGGAGTTTGGCGGTGCTGGCGGCGTCGGGGGTGTTGCCGTCCGGCTTGATGATCTCGGCGGCGAGCATGAGGCCCTTGCCCCGGACGTCGCCCAGCTCGGGGAACTCGTCGGAGATCCCGCGCAGCCCGTCGACCAGCTGGGCGCCGCGCTTGGCCGCGTTCGCCTGCAGGTCCTTGTCGAGCAGGTAGTCGATCGTCGCCTTCGCCGCGCTGGTCGAGATCGGGTTGCCGCCGAACGTCGACAGCGAGTTCGCCTTGACGCTGTCCATCAACTCAGCTTTTGCGACAACCCCGCCGATCGCGAACCCGTTGCCGAGTCCCTTCGCGAACGTCATCGCATCCGGTACGACGTCGTGCGCCTGGATGCCCCAGAAGTGGTCACCGGTCCGGCCCCAACCGGTCTGTACTTCGTCGGAGATGAAGAGGATCCCGTACTCGTCCAGCACTTCCTTGAAGGCGGCGTACAGCCCGTCGGGAGGTGACGAGAACCCGCCGACGCCCTGGATCGGCTCCGCGATCAAGCAGGCGACGTCGCCGGAGGTCGTGGTCTCGATGACGTTCCGCAGGTCGTCGACGCAGACCTTGATGTAGTCGGCGTCCGACAGATCGCGGAACGGGCTGCGGTACCGGTACGCGCCTTGCACGTACTGCACGTTCACCGGCGACAGACTGCTCGCGGACCAGCCGCGGTTGCCGGTGATCGCGACCGTGCCGAACGCGCGGCCGTGGTACGAGTTCCGCATCGCCAGCACCTGGTTGGAGCGGCGGTTCTGGGTGGCGAGCAGCAGGGCCGTCTCGTTCGCCTCGGTGCCGGAGTTGGCGAAGAACACCTTCGCGTCCGGGATCCCCGACAGCTCGGCGATCTGCTCGGCCAGCTCGATCTGCTTCCGGATCAGGTACACCGTCGAGGTGTGCGCGATCCCGGTGCCGAGCTGCTCACGCACCGCGTCCGAGATCTCCGCGATGTCGTACCCGATCGCGTTGGTCAGGATGCCGGCGAAGAAGTCGAGGTACGTGTTGCCCTCACCGTCGGTGACCCGGCGGCCGGAACCTTCCACGATCTCGATCGGCTCCTCGTAGTACAACGCGAGCCAAGCCGGCATGACGGCCTTGTGACGCTCCCAGAGCTCCGCATGTGTCATGGGCCAAGCATTACACCGCATCCGCGATAGTGCAGGTCTATGACGTTAGGGTGCTCTCCGTGACGTTGCCGAGCATCCCGCATGTGGATATCGAGTCCCTGGAGCACTTCGACCGTCTGCTCGCCGCGGGGGCCACGGCGATGGCCGGGTGGCGGGTGCAGTCGGTGGATCTGACTCGGCGTACGGCGGAGATCACCGGGCTGAAGCCGATGGGCTCGGTCTTCCTCGGCTGCGTGCTGGAGGAGAAGGCGGACGCCTGGGTCCGCGACGGCGGCGGACTGGTGTTCCCGGCGATCCCGGCACTCCCCTTCGATGCCTACCGCGGGCGCCTGTACGACGCCGATGAGCTGTACGCCGGCCTCGAGCACGGGTACGACGCCACGCCGGACGCCCGCATCTACGCCTGGTCGCGCCAGCAGGACGAGAAGGGCGACACCAGCCGCACCCTGGCCGCTGCCCTCCACGACCACGCCATCGCGGACGCCCTCACCGAACTACCCGACGACAAGCCCTGGGTCGGCGTGATGGGCGGCCACGGCGTACTGCGTGGCACCGACGACTACCGCTCCGCCGTACTGCTCGGCCGTGCGCTCTCCCGCGCCGGCCGCGTGGTCGTGACCGGCGGCGGTCCGGGCGCGATGGAGGCCGCCAACCTCGGCGCGTCGCTGGCGTCGTACGACGATGCCGCCGTCGACGATGCTCTCGCCGAGCTGGCCGCCGTACCGTCGTTCCGCCCGTCGATCGGCGCGTGGGCGTCCACGGCCCTCGCCGTCCGGGCGCAGTACCCCGGCGACGGCGGGGTGTCGATCCCGACCTGGTTCTACGGTCACGAGCCGCCGAACGTGTTCGCCTCGGCGATCGCGAAGTACTTCTCGAACGCCCAGCGCGAGGACGTTCTCCTCGGCCGCGCCCACGGCGGCATCGTCTACCTGACCGGCGCCGCCGGCACCGTCCAGGAGATCTTCCAGGCCGTCACCCCGAACTACTACGGTGACGCGGCGACCCATATCCCGCTGATCCTGGTAGGCACCGACTACTGGACCACCCAGCTGCCCGTCTGGTCGCTCCTGCAGGCCCTAGCAGCTGACCACGCGATGCCGATCCACCTCGTGGAGACCATCGACGAGGCCGCCGGCCTGGTCAGCTGACTCGCTGTGGCTTGAACTGCATCCGCGGGTTGGCGTAGGCGTCCTGCGACTCGACCAGCTGCAGCTCGCGCTCGCCGGACTCGTGGGTGCGGGTGAGCAGGTCGAACACGCTCGACGTCGTACGTGCGAGAGCCTCTGCGAGATCGCCCGTACTGCGGTAGTGCGCCGTGAAGAGCGCGGCCGTCACGTCGCCCGAGCCGTTCGCCTTCATCGGGATGTGCGGCGTCTGCACGAGCCATGCGCCGCTGTCGTCGACGGCCAGCATCTCGATCGTGCCGTCCTCGCAGTCGGGGCGCTCGACGCTGGTGACCAGCACCGTACGCGGGCCGGTCGCCCGCACCAGCTCCACCGAGGCCAGCGTGGACTCGAGCGTGTCCGGCTCGGTGTCGGTCAGGAAGCCCAGCTCGAACTGGTTCGGCGTGATGATGTCGGCCGCCGGCACCACTCGGTCGCGCAGCAACACCGGGATGGCAGGCGCGACGAAGCACCCGGACTTGGCGTTGCCCATCACCGGGTCGCAGGAGTACACGGCGGCCGGATTGGCCGCCTTGACCCGCTCCACCGCCTCGAGGATCACGTCGGCGATCCCCTCGCCGCCCTGGTAGCCCGAGAGCACCACGTCGATCTGCGGAAGAACACCGCGGTCCTCGATTCCCAGGAGAACCTCGCGTACGTCGTCCGGGCTGATCATCGGCCCACGCCACGCGCCGTACCCGGTGTGGTTCGAGAAGTTCACCGTGTACACCGGCAGCACCTCGACCCCGATCCGCTGCAATGGAAACACAGCCGCCGAGTTACCCACATGCCCATACGCAACAGCCGACTGAATCGAAAGGATCTTCACCCCCCGATCATCCCATCCAGCCTGTTCCGTCCTCATCGGCGACTAGAACGACCATGCGCCCAGTCTGTCGACTACTTGCTGGCGGCGGCGAGTTGGCCGCAGGCGCCGTCGATTTCTTGGCCGCGGGTGTCGCGGACGGTGGTGGGGATGCCGGCGGCCTCGAGGCGGCGGACGAACTCGCGCTCGTCGGCCGGGTCGGAGGCGGTCCACTTCGAGCCGGGGGTCGGGTTGAGCGGGATCAGGTTGACGTGCACCCAGCCCCAGTCGCCGCGCGCGTTGAGCTTCTCCGCGAGCAGGTCGGCCCGCCAGGCGTGGTCGTTGATGTCGCGGATCATCGCGTACTCGATCGAGACGCGCCGCTTGGTCTGCCGCGCGTACCCCCAGGCCGCGTCGAGGACCTCGTCGACCTTCCAGCGGTTGTTGATCGGCACGAGCTCGTCGCGCAGCTCGTCGTCCGGCGCGTGCAGCGACAGCGCGAGCGTGACGGGGATCCCCTCGGTCGCGAGCTGGTTGATCCGCGGCACCAGCCCGACCGTCGACACCGTCACACCCCGAGCCGAGATCCCCAGCCCCTCGGGCGACGGATCGGTGAACCGGCGTACGGCGCCCATCACGGCCTTGTAGTTGGCCATCGGCTCGCCCATACCCATGAAGACGATGTTGTTGACCCGGCCCGGCCCGCCGGCGATCTCGCCGCGCGACAGCGCCCGCGCACCGTCGACGACCTGCTCGACGATCTCGGCGGTCGACATGTTTCGCGTGAGGCCGCCCTGGCCGGTCGCGCAGAACGGGCAGGCCATCCCGCAGCCGGCCTGGCTCGAGACACACATGGTGGTGCGACCTGGGTACCGCATCAGGACGGACTCGACCAGCGAGCCGTCGAGCAGCTTCCACAGCGTCTTCCGGGTCTCCCCGTTATCGCACTCGAGGTCGCGGACGCGGGTCAGCAGCGGCGGCATCAGGTCGGCGACCAGCTTGTCGCGAGTCGCGGCCGGCAGGTCGGTCATCTCGGCCGGGTCGGACACCAGCCGGGAGAAGTAGTGGTTGGACAGCTGGTTGGCCCGGAACGCGGGCTCACCCAGCGCGGCAACCGCAGTACGGCGCTCCTCCCCCGTGAGGTCGGCCAGGTGCCGCGGCGGCTTCTTGGCGCGGCGCGGCTCATCGAACACAAGGGGAAGGGAGGTAGTCATAACCGATCTATTGTCGCAAGGCCGGTCAACCGTTCACAAATTCACATCCCATGACCCGCGTCACCAGCGGGCTTGCGGTCGGAGTGGCCGAGCTTGCGGTCCGGGGCGATCCGGTCCCGCACCATCTGCTTGAGCAGCGGAATCTCGGCGAACCCGCCCTCCGCCTTCCGCGACCACAGCAGCTCCCCGTCCAGGCTGATGTCGAACACCCCACCGGTCCCTGGGACCAGCGCCACCTCGCCCAGCTCCTGGGGGAACGTGGTCAGCAGCTCCTGAGCAGTCCAGGCCGCCCGCATCAACCACCGGCACTGCGTGCAGTACTCGATCTCCAACCGCGGTTCCCTCGTCACGGCGAACAAGGTATCTCGCCGTGACGAGGGACAGGTGCAGTCAGGCCGAGTAGCCCTTCGGCGGGATGAGGGTGGCGAGCTGGTTGAACGTCAGCCAGTACGTCGCAGTCGGTGCGAATCCGGCTGGGTCCGCGATCAGTACGGTCTGGTCGCTGTCGTCGTACCCGATCACCGTGAAGTAGTGGTAGATCGTGTAGTTCGGGTAGCCCGGCGGGTGGTTGCTGGCCGGGGCAACGATGTTGGCGACGATCGGGTAGTTGTTGTTGATGTCGAGGACGACGTCCCGCCAGAGCAGGTCACGCTGCGCCTGGGTGGGCGGGTCGTTCGGCATCTCCTTCGTCTCGTACCAGCCGGTGCCGACGTGGTTGTTGAGCACGCGGGTGACCTGGCCGATCCAGTCGGTTCCGTTGGTCGTGGTCGGCAGCTCGTTGGCCAGCTGCTGCTGGCTCGGCGGCGAGATCCGGGCCGAGAGCGCGATCCGGGTCGCGGCCGGGCCGCACCAGTAACCGGTCTGCTGGTACTGGAAGTCGATGTTCAGCGTCCTGACGGTCTGCGTCGAGAAGCCGAGCTTCGGCACCGGCTTGGTCGCGGCAGCTGCCTCCGCCGAAACGGTCGGGGACGGGGCAGGTGCTGCGGCGGCGGGTGCTGCAGTGGCGGGGGCCGCGGCCAGCGGGAGGGCTGCGGCGGCAATCAGGGCGAGACCGCACAGGGCGGCCTTGAACTTCGTCGTGGGGGTCATGTCAGCTCCTCACTGGACGACCGGGGCGGATCGTCCTGTGTTTGATACTGACACAGGTTGTGGCAGTGCGGTGAAAAAATCACCAACCCTTTCCAGCTCAGTGGAAAGGCTCGATGATCTCCCGTACCAGCCAGCGCACGGCGTGGTCCGGGTACGGGCGCGGCAGCGACAGCACGATGTGGTGGAACCCCAGCCCGACCGCTCGTTGCACGATCGCCCGCGTATCGGCCGGGTCGTCGTACGAGACGATCTGCTGCAGCGATCGGCTGAGCGTCGCCGGGTCCCGTCCGATCCGGTCGCATTCCGCATCCAATCGGCGTACCCGATCAGTGAGGGTGTCGAAGTCGGTGTGCGGCGGACCGCTGATGTTCCAGACGTCGGCGTACTGCGCGACCAGGCGGAGCATCCGGTTGCCCCAGCCGCCGATCAGGAGCGGTGGCCCCGCGGGCTGGATCGGCTTGGGCTCGTTGCGGTTGCGCTCGAGCTGGTAGTAGCGGCCGTGGAAGTCGAACTCGTCCTCGGTCCACATCCGGCGCAGGATCTCGATGGTCTCGCGGAGCCGGTCGACGCCCTCCCCCGGCGGTACGAGCGTCAGCCCGTAGGCGGCGTACTCCTCGATCGCGGGATTCGGGCCTGCGATGCCGCTCAGGCCGGCCGGTTGATGGGTGCCGCCGGCACCGAGGCCCATGATCAGCCGGCCATTGGAGATCACGTCGAGCGTGCTGGCGATCTTGCCGAGGACGGCCGGCAGGCGGATCCGGTTGCTCGTGACGAGCAGGCCGAGGCGGAGCCGGGTGGTCTGTGCGGCCAGCGCGGTGAGCAGGGTCCAGCCCTCGAGGACCTCGCCGTTCTTCGGGCCGGCCAGCGGGAGGAAGTGGTCCCACAGCCAGGCGTCGCGGATCTGTGGGGTTTCGTCCGCCTCGAGCCAGACGCGGCGGATATCGGCGTACGGGACGTGCATCGGGGTGGTCTTGAGACCGAAGGTCAATTCCATAATCGTCAGGGTAACTGATGATCAGTCTTCCTGACGATCAGTTGCCCGGTAGATTTGACGGTATGGCGTCCGACCGGCTGGGGTATCTGCTCAAACACGTCCAGGCGAAGCTGACCGAGCTTCAGACCAAGGCGCTGGCTCCGCACGGTCTGAACGGTCGTGATCTGGCGGTCCTGTCCGCGATCGTGTCCGGCGAGCCGCTCTCCCAGCTCGAGGTCGCGGCCCGGCTGCGGGTGGACCGGACGTCGATCGGCGATCTGCTGGACGGGCTGGAGGAGCGTGGATTCGTCGAGCGCCGGCGCAGTCCGGAGGACCGGCGGCGGAATGTCGTCGTACTGACGGCTCTTGGTCAGTCGACCTTCGAGACGGCGGAGCGGATCCGGCTGGAGGTCGAGCGCGAGTTCCTCGCTCCCCTGGCGGCGCCGGAGCGTTTCCGGGACGACCTGCAGTTGCTGCTCGGGGAATGAGGGCTCCTGCGGACCCGTTGGACTGAATATGCTCTCCGTCCCGCTGTCAGTCCTGGACCGTTCTCGGACGCGCGTAGGCGAGACGGAGCCGGAGACGCTGCGGGCGACGGTGGCGTTCGCTCAGCAGGTGGAAGACCTTGGCTATAAGCGTTTCTGGGTGTCGGAGCATCACAGCGTTCCCGGAGTGGTCGGCTCGGCCCCGACTGTCTTGGCTGCGGCGGTTGCTGCTCGCACGTCGCACATCCGCGTCGGCACCGGTGGGGTGATGCTGCCGAACCACAAGCCGCTCGTGGTGGCGGAGCAGTTCGGCGTACTGGAGTCGCTGTACCCGGGCCGCATCGACATGGGCCTCGGGCGCTCGGTTGGCTTCACCAACGGAGTACGGCGTGCGCTCGGCGTCGAGAAGGACGCTGCGGACGACTTCAGCGCACAGGTGGAGGAGCTGCTCGGCTATCTCGTCGGTACGTCGGACGTGCACGCCCGACCAGGCGACGGGCTGCGGATCCCGCCGTTCATCCTGGCCGTCGGCGAAGGCGCGGCGATCGCTGCATCGCTAGGCCTACCTGTGGTGCTGGCTGCTCGCCCTGACTCTGTGGACCTGGTCTCCGAGTACCGGGCGGCCTTCCAGCCGTCAGGGTGGGCACCGGAGCCTTACGTCATCCTCGCCGTCACCGCTGCCGTTGCGGACACCACTGAGGCGGCCCGTCAGCTGTTGTTGCCGGAGGCATGGGCCAGCGCCTACTCACGCACCCGCGGAGTTTTCCCGCCGCTGCAGCCCGACGTGCCTGCGTCCATGAACGCCCGCGAGCAGGAGTTCTTCGAGAACGCATTGCGTGGTCAGTACTACGGAACCTCCGACGAGGTGCACGCCGCGCTCGAGGAGCTCGTGCAGCGCACAGCTGCGGACGAGGTCCTGATCACGACCAACACCTACGACCGGGACGATCTCCTGGCCTCGTTGGCGAAGCTCATCGGTTGATCCGGGCCTCGAGCCGCTTCCGCACATCCGGCCACTCGTCGGCCAGGATCGAGAACACGACCGTGTCGCGGAACGAGCCGTCAGCCATCAGCATGTGCCGCCGCAGTACGCCCTCGCGGGTCGCGCCGAGCTTGGCGATCGCGGCCTGCGAACGGGTGTTCTTCGATCCGGTCTGGATCTTCACGCGGCCGAATCCACACACCTCGAAGGCATGCTCGAGCAGCAACAGCTTGGCCGCCGGGTTGATCGCGGTCCCCCACACGGCCGGCGCATAACCCGTGTAGCCGAGGTGGATCCGCTCGTTCACCAGGTCGACGTCGGCGAGGCTCGACGTACCGACAACCGTGCCGTCGGCAACCGTTCGGACGACGTACGCGAACCGCTTGGCCGCGGCCGGGATCCACTTCGCCCGCATCTCGTCCGCGCTCTTCGGCATCGCAGCGGGACCGCCGGCGAAGCCTCCGGCGTACACCTGCTCGTTCGCGATCGCGGCGTACAACTCGTCGATATCGGTTTCCTGCATCCGATCCAGTCGTACGACGTCGCCGACCAGGGACCGTCCGTCCGGTGCGATCGTCATGCCTTCACCAGCAGGTGCAGCAGCAGCCAGACGACGGGAGCCGTCGCGAGCAGCGAGTCCAACCGATCCATCACCCCTCCGTGGCCGGGCAACAGGTTCGACATGTCCTTGATGCCCAGATCGCGCTTGATCATCGACTCGGCGAGGTCGCCGACCGTTGCGGTCAGTACGGCGACCGCGCCGACGATCGCGCCGACCCACCAGTCGCCGTCCAGCAGGAAGACCACGGCGGCGATACCGGCGCCGATGCACGCCAGCGCCGAGCCGGTGAAACCCTCCCAGGACTTCTTCGGGCTGATCGTCGGCGCCATCGGGTGCTTGCCGAACAGCACGCCCGCGACGTACCCGCCGACGTCACTCGCGACCACGACCGCGAAGAACGTCAGCACCCGCCCCGGGCCGTCCGCGTCCGGCTGGACCAGCAGAATCGCGAATCCCGCCAGCAGCGGGACATAGCCGATCAGGAACACTCCCGCGCTCACGTCGCGGACGAACCCGATCGAACCACCTGGCATCCGCCAGAAGATCGTCCCCAGCACCGTGAGCCCCAGCGCGACCAGCAGCGCCATCGGTCCCCCGAAGTACGCCGCGGTCAGCATCGCCGTAGTACCGGCGAACAGCGGGATCCGCGGGATCGCCGCGCCCCCGGTGCGCAGAGCCTTCATCATCTCGTCCACGGCGACCAGGACGACCGCGAGCACCAGGACGGCGAACAGGACCTTCTGCCAGTACAGCGATCCGAGGATCAGTGCGCCGAGCCCGACTCCCACCGCGATCGCAGCAGGCAGATTGCGCCCGGCACGGCTCGGGTTGGGACTCGGCGCGGGCGTGCTCTCGACGCCCATCACACCTCGAGCAGTTCGGCTTCCTTGTGCTTGAGCAGGTCATCGACCGAGTCGACGTACTTCTTCGTCAACCCGTCGAGCCGCTTCTCAGCACTCTTGCCCTCGTCCTCGCCCGCATCGCCGTCCTTGACCGTCTTGTGCACCTGGTCCATGGCGTGCCGGCGGATGTTGCGGACCGAGACCTTGGCCTCCTCGGCCTTGGTCTTGGCGACCTTGATGTACTCCTTGCGCCGCTCCTCGGTCAGCTGCGGCATCACGACCCGGATCACCGCGCCGTCGTTGCCCGGGTTCACACCCAGGTCGGAGTCGCGGATGGCCTTCTCGATCGCCGTCATCGCACCCTTGTCGTACGGCGAGATCAGCACCGTGCGGGGCTCGGGGACCTGGAAACCGGCCAGCTGCTGCAGCGGCGTCGGGCTGCCGTAGTAGTCGGCCAGGATGCCCGCGAACATCTGCGGGTGCGCACGGCCGGTGCGGATCGCGGCGAAGTCGTCCTTCGCGACCTCCACGGCCTTCGCCATCTTCTGCTCGGCTTCGCGGAGAGCTTCGTCGATCACGACATTCCTCGCTTCCTCTGGGCCGCGTCCATGCGGCCACTCCTACTGCGCCTTGTGACACCCGATCCTAGTGGTACGCCGCCCTGCGCCGGGTTATTGCCCCTGCGAGACGACCGTGCCGATCTTCTCGCCGTGGATCACCCGGGCGATGTTGCCCTCTTCGAGGCCGAAGATCACGATCGGCAGCGCGTTGTCACGGGCCAGGCTGATCGCGGTGGCGTCGGCGACCCGGAGGCCGCGGGCCAGGAAGTCGTCGTACGACAGCTGGTCGAACTTGACCGCGTCCGGGTTCTTCTTCGGGTCGGAGTCGTAGACGCCGTCCACGCCCTGCTTGCCCATCAGCAGCGCCTCGGCGCCGACCTCGAGCGCGCGCTGGGCGGCGACGGTATCGGTGGAGAAGTACGGCATACCGGAGCCGGCGCCGAAGATGACCACGCGGCCCTTCTCCAGGTGCCGCTCGGCCTTGCGCGGGATGTACGGCTCGGCGACCTGGCCCATCGTGATGGCGGTCTGCACCCGGGTCTCGATACCGAGCTTCTCCAGGAAGTCCTGCAGCGCCAGGCAGTTCATCACCGTGCCGAGCATGCCCATGTAGTCGGCGCGGTTGCGCTCCATGCCGCGCTGCTGCAGCTCGGCGCCGCGGAAGAAGTTGCCGCCGCCGACCACCACGGCGACCTGGACACCGGCCCGGGCCACCTCGGCGATCTGCTTGGCGATCGAGTTCACGACATCGGGGTCGACGCCGAGCTTGCCGCCGCCGAACACCTCACCCGACAGCTTGAGCAGCACCCGGTGATAGGCCGGGGCGAACGGCGAAGAGGCCGGATTCGTCTCGGTACCCAGGGTTTCCGTCACGATTCCGGCCTCCTCGTTCGTTGCTGTCCTGTTCAGATCCTCGTCGGGATCAGGCGCCGACCTCGAAGCGGGCGAACCGCTTCACGGTCACGCCGGCCTCGTCGAGCACGGCCTTCACGGACTTCTTGCTCTCGGTCACCGACGGCTGCTCGAGCAGGACGACGTCCTTGAAGAAGCCGTTCACCCGGCCCTCGACGATCTTCGGCAGCGCCTGCTCCGGCTTGCCCTCCTCGCGGGCGGTCGCCTCGGCGATCCGCTTCTCGTTCTCGACCGTCTCGGCCGGGATCTCGTCGCGGGTGGTGTACAGCGGGCGCATCGCGGCGGCCTGCATGGCAGCGCCGCGGGCGGCCTCGACGTTGTCGCCCTCGAACTCGACCAGTACGCCGACCTGGGCCGGCAGGTCCGCGGCACGCTTGTGCATGTACGCGGTCACCTTGCCGTCGAACACGGCCACCCGGCCGAGCTCCAGCTTCTCGCCGATGACGGCAGCCAGGGCCTCGATGTTCTCGGCGACGGACTTGCCGTCGGTCAGCTTCTCGGTCAGCAGGCCCTCGACGTCGCCGACCTTGCTCGCCGAAGCGTGCGCGACGATGTCGGCGGCGAGCTGCTGGAACTGCTCGTTCTTGGCGACGAAGTCGGTCTCGCAGTTGAGCTGGACCAGCGCGTTCTCCGCCGCGGCCACCAGGCCGTTGGTGGCGGACCGCTCGGCGCCACGCTTGGCTGCCTTGGCCGCGCCGTGGATGCGCAGCTCCTCGATCGCCTTCTCGAAGTCGCCGTCGGTGGTCTCGAGCGCCTTCTTCGCGTCCATCATGCCCGCGCCGGTGGCGTCGCGGAGCTTCTTCACGTCAGCGGCGGTGTAGTTCGCCATTCCTCGTTCTCTCGTCTTGTCGATGCGGCTGGATGGGCGGGGCAGGCCCGGTTGCGGACCGTGCGACGCAGCGGGGTGCCGCCCGGCAGGACCGGGCGGCATCCGTGGCTGTCAGGCCTCGTCGGCCTTCGCCTCGGTCGCGGCCGGGGTCTCCTCGGCCTTGGCCTCGGCGGCTTCCGGCGCGGTCTCGATGACGGCGTCGGTCGCGACCGGCTCGGTCAGGACGTCGGCGGCCGGAGCGGCCTCAGCAACCGGAGCGGCCTCAGCAACCGGGGCAGCTTCCGCAACCGGGGCAGCCTCGGCGGCCGGAGCAGCTTCCGCGGCCGGAGCAGCGTCGGCGGCCGGGGCGGCCTCAGCGGCCTTCTCGGTCTTGGCGGTGCCGTTCTGGCTCTCCAGCAGCTCGCGCTCCCAGGCGGCCATCGGCTCCTCCTGGCCCAGCTCCTCGCCGGACGCGGCAGCGCCCTGGCCGGAGCGGCCCATCAGACCGTCGGCGACGGCGTCGGCGACGACCCGGGTCAGCAGGCCGACCGAGCGGATCGCGTCGTCGTTCCCCGGAATCGGGTAGTCGACCTCGTCCGGGTCGCAGTTGGTGTCGAGGATGCCGATGATCGGCAGCTTCAGCTTGCGCGCCTCGTCGACGGCGAGGTGCTCCTTCTTGGTGTCCACGATCCACACGGCGGCCGGAACCCGGGCCATGTCGCGGATACCGCCGAGGGTCTTGAGCAGCTTGTCGTGCTCGCGACGCTTCTGCAGCAGCTCCTTCTTCGTGACACCGGAGGCGGCGACGTCGTCGAAGTCGATGAGCTCGAGCTCCTTGAGGCGCTGGAGCCGCTTGTTCACGGTCTGGAAGTTGGTCAGCATGCCGCCCAGCCAGCGCTGGTTCACGTACGGCATCCCGACGCGGGTCGCCTGCTCGGCGATCGCTTCCTGGGCCTGCTTCTTGGTGCCGACGAACAGGATCGCTCCGCCCGACGCGACCGTGCTGCGAACGAACTCGTACGCGCGGTCGATGTAGGACAGCGACTGCTGCAGGTCGATGATGTAGATGCCGTTGCGCTCGGTGAGGATGTAGCGCTTCATCTTCGGGTTCCAGCGACGGGTCTGGTGCCCGAAGTGCACACCGCTCTCGAGGAGCTGCTTCATGGTTACTACGGCCATGACTGTCTGGTTCTCCTGTCACGCTCGCCGGGGTGCTCGTCCCGGGTCAGCGCGTTGTCTCGGTTGTCTCGCGTCGGATCGGATGATCCGCAGCTCCTGATGCCCGTCGTACGGCTCCGCCCGGATCGCTCCGGGACCGTTGGAACCGCACACTGGTGCGGGCATGCGTAGTCGTCCCACTCACATGGGACGCCACCGGAAGTGTACGTGACCGGCGGCGGGCAACGCGAACCGGCCCTGGGTTATCCACAATCGTGCGATCGAGGGTCCGTGGCCGTCCCCGACGACGGCATCTTCCCTGGCATGAACCTCGCCTTGCTCTCCCTCGCCATCCTGCCCGGTGCCACCTCCGACTGGCCGCTCCAGCCCCGCCCGGAGGTGGTGCACGGCTTCGAACTGCCCGCGAAACCGTGGCTCCCCGGCCACCGCGGCGTCGACCTGGCCGGCCGCCCCGGCCAACCCGTCCTCGCCGCGACTCCCGGCACGATCACGTACGCCGGTCCGCTCGCCGGCCGCGGCGTCATCACGATCACCGCCGGAGCGCGTCGTACGACGTACGAGCCTGTCGTGCCGGCGGTCTCCGTCGGGGCCACCGTTCGTGCCGGGACTGTGATCGGGCGCCTGTCCGCCGCCGGCTCGCACTGCCTGCCGAGGGCCTGCCTGCACTGGGGTCTGCTTCAGGGCAAGCAGTACCTCAACCCGCTGACCCTCGTCCGGAACCGACCGGTCCGACTACTCCCGCTCACCAATCAACAGGCTCAACCTGCCCGCGCTCCATCCCCGGTGCCTTCAGGGCCGCCGTCGCGCGCTGCGGACGTATCCCCTGCCCCGCCCGACAGCAATCAGCGAACGGCGAAGCTCATCATCGCCGCCACCGCGGCCCTCACCCTGACCGCCGGCCTGCTGATCAGACGCGAGTAGGAGTCACCGGCAGATCGGGCAGCACGTGCGCGACCTCGGCTGGCTACGTCCGGCGTCGGCTCGGCCGGTCAGCTGCCGGGGACTCGGGCCTGCCAAGCGTCCTCGTCCTTCGAGCGGCGCTCGACGCCGGCCGGGAGCTTGTTCTTGGCGAGATCGATCAACGTCGTGTTCTCGAGTACGTCGCGCAGGCTCGCGCGAGCCGCGATCCAGACCCGTTGGAGGACCACCGCATGCTCGTTGTAGGAAACGCTCTCCGGCCGCACACCGGAGATACTCACGATCGGACCGTCCACCGCGCGCATCACATCGGCGACGGAGATGTCATTGGGGTCGACGGCCAGCCGCCATCCGCCCGACTGCCCACGCTGGCTGGACAGCACGCCCGCCCGGCGGAGGTCGGCGAGGATGCCCTGCAGGAAGCCATGCGGAATGCCCTGCGCCCGGCTGAGCTCCTCGGCCGACACCACCGAAGGATCGTTGGCCACCCACCGTTGGGTGATCTCGATCAGAGCTCGCAACGCATAGTCAGACTTCGCCGAAACCCGCATGTCCCGCAGTCTGCCGCATTCGGCCGCTCACGCGCCGCATCCCCCGCACAGAGACGCCTGGTCAAGCCCGCGGATGCGCCTGCAGGTAGGCCTTCCGAAGCCGCTCGCTGGAGACATGCGTGTAGACCTGCGTCGTCGCCAGGGACGCATGCCCCAGCAATTCCTGCACGCTCCGCAGATCCGCGCCACCCTCCAGGAGATGCGTGGCCGCCGTATGCCGCAGTCCGTGCGGTGCCAGATCCGGTGCGTCGACGGCCGCGATCCGCTCGTGCACCAACCGTCGTACGGCTCGCTGATCGATCCGCCCACCACGCGCGCCGAGGAAGGCGGCCGGCCCGCTCCCCTCGCGCGCCAGCTTCGGCCGCGCTTCAGCCAGCCAGCGCTCGAGCGTTTCCGCAGCCGGTACGCCGTACGGGACAGACCGTTCCTTGCGGCCCTTACCGAACACCCGGACGACTCGGCGCGACCGGTCGATGTCGTCGACGTCGAGTGCGCACAGCTCGCCGACGCGGATCCCCGTTGCGTACAGGAGCTCCATGATCGTGAGGTCACGCAGCCCGACCGGACTTCCGTCGTCAGCGGCGACGGCTGCGGCGTCGAGGACGGCTCGCGTTTCGGCCTGGCCGAGAACGCCCGGCAGGCTCTTGTGCGGCTTGGGACTGGCGAGCAATGCTCCCGGATCCGTACCGATCCGCTCGGTCCGCTGCGCCCACGCCGTGAACACCCTTGCGGCCGTGGCCCGGCGAGCCATCGTGCTGCGGGATTTCCCCAGACTTTGCTGTTTGGCCAGCCAGGACCGCAGCCCCCGGATGTCCAACCCGCCAAGATCATCGTGACCAAGCCGAATCAAATGTTCGAGTAAATCCGCGACATCCCCGATGTAGGCTCTGACCGAGTGAGTGCTGAGGTCTCTCTCCGCCGTCAGATGCCGTTCGTAGTCAGCCAGTAACTGAGTGAAACCTTCCGGCCAGGAAGGGTTTCCACTGACATCGTCCGGCGCCATGTCTCGACGATGCGTGAGGCGGCCCGGCATCGCAAGCCACCGCGCGGTGACCGGCGAGAGGAGGTCTGGTCGATAACCCGACGGTCGACTACTGTTCGGCCCGATTGCCCTAGTAGCAACGGAGGCACCCCTGACCATGGCCCCCTCAGCGAACGGACAGACCGTAGGCCGGCGCCTGCCGGTCGAGTCGGCGTTCACTCGAGTCGAGGACGCGCGGCATCGTCTGCCGCGCTTGTTCGGTCGTCGCGACCTGGTTGTACTCGGCCTGGGCGTGATGATCGGCTCCGGCATCTTCAGCATCAGCGGCGTCCAGGCGGCCAATGTCGCCGGCCCGGCAGTGATCCTGTCGTTCGTCATCGCCGCGATCGTCTGTGTGCTGGCCGCGGCCTGTTACGCCGAGCTGTCCTCGACGATCCCTGTCTCCGGTAGCGCGTACACCTTCAGTTACGTCACTTTCGGTGAGATGTGGGCCTGGCTGGTCGGTTGGGCGCTCGTGCTCGAACTCGTCACCGCGGCCGCGATCGTCGCCCGGGTCTGGTCGGCGTACTTCCTGGCCACGTTGGACGGATTCGGCGTCACGCTGCCCAGTGGAGTGGCGCAATTCTTCGGTCCCGAGGCCAAGCTCAACCTCGTTGCCCCGTTACTTCTGCTGGTCCTGACCGCGCTGATCGTCACCGGCACAAAGCTTTCGTCCCGGGTGCTGACCGTCGTCGTGATCGCGAAGGTCGCGGTGATCCTGCTCGTGGTGATCGTCGGTGCGGCGCACGTCAACATGGCGAACTACCACCCGTTCGTGCCGCCGGCCAGGGCCGCGCCCGCGACCGCGAGTCCGACGTTGCTGGGCTGGATCCTGGACTCGTCGTTCGGTTCGTTCGGGACGATGGGCATCTTCACCGCCGCCAGCACGATCGTGTTCGCCTACATCGGCTTCGACCTGATCGCGACCGCGTCGGAGGACGCCCGCAGCCCGCGGAAGACTGTCCCGCAAGGGATGCTGCTCGGCGTCGGCGCGGTGACGATCCTCTACATCGCGATGGCCGTCGTCCTGGTCGGCATGCGCCCGTACGGCAAACTCGGCGGAGCCGCGCCGGTCTCCGAGGCGTTAGCCGCCGTCGGAGTCGGGTGGGCCGCAAAAGTGGTCAATCTAGGCGCGTTGCTCGCGCTGATGACCGTGATCATGGTGGTCCTCATCGCGCAGAGCCGCGTCTTGTTCAACATGGGTCGTGACGGTCTGCTGCCGAAGAGCCTCGGCCGCGTCAGCCGGGTGTACTCCTCCCCCGCCCGCGCCGCCGCCTTCGCAGGTCTCGCCGCGCTGGCGCTCACGCTGTACCCGAAGGTCCTCGAGCTCGAGGAGCTGCTGGTCATCGGCGCCCTGTTCTGCTTCGCGTTCTGCGCGGTCGGCGTGCTCACGCTGCGTCGCTCGGAGCCCAACCTGGAGCGCGGCTTCCGGGTGCCGATGGTCCCGCTGATCCCGCTGCTGTCGCTCGCGGCCACGGTGTGGTTGATGCTGAACCTGAAGACCAGCACCTGGACCAAGTTCGGCGTCTGGATGGTCATCGGTATCGCGATCTACGCCCTCTACGGCCGCTGGCACAGTCGCCTCGCCAACGAGGACAGCTGGGACTTCGACCTCGGCGACACCGACCCCGGCACCGGCGGCCTGCAAGCCATCCGCCCCGACCAGGACCGCCCACCCGAGCTACGCGCAATCCGCACCCCACCCGACCAGCAACAACCCCAAAAACCCACCCGCGGCAAACACATGCGCAACTGACCTCCACGCCAGCCCCGCTCAAGTTGCACACCCAGACACCGGCGGGATGGTGCGCTGGAGTCCGTGCGTTATAAGGGGCGTAGGTGCTCGATCAGGACGTTGTGCTGGTTGGTCAGTCGGTTGGCGATCAGGGAGCGATGGCAGGCGGCGGGGTCGAGTTCGACGCAGAGGAGTGCCGCGATTCCGTTGGTTGGTAGGGCTGACACGATCGACGTGAGGTCAGCGTGGTCGAGGATCTCGGTCGTGTAGCGCCGGACGTAGTCGGCGGCTAGCTCGCGACGCGAACGCTTGCCCACCCCTCGCCGATTGTCCTCGGCGTACTGCAGTTCGCGTAGTTCGGTGGTCGGTGCGAGCTCAGGGTGATGTTCGTACGCGATGCGGGCATCAGCGAGAGCCGCCTGCAACCGAAGCGAGTTCGCCCAGGCGTACTCAGGTCCCCGTACGCCACGCCGCTGCCGTACGTCGAGCAGCAGCCGAACGTCGGCGTCCTGCAGTCGCTGCAGGAACGACCCGACGTCGAACTCGTAGACGCCGATCGTCGCCACCTTCACCACCGGGAACCACGCACCGCTGACCGAGGCCAGGACGACACCCGCATTCGCCCGCGTCGTACGGCGCTGCCGTGCCTGACGCCGGGGCCCGTGCTCAGCACCGGAATCATCCGACGGCTGTCCCTTCGAGTTCGACCAGCAGGGTGGGGATCGCGAGTCGGGTCACTCCGAGCATCGTCGTTGGCGGCGCGACCCCGGAAGCACCCAACCGCGATGCCAGCACGGCGTAGTGCTGGAACAGCAGGTCGACGTCGGTGGTGTACACGTTGAGTCGGACGAGATTCGCGAGGGACATGCCGGCGTCTCCGAGTACGGCCTCCAGGTTGTCGAGGCTCAACGCCAATTGCGCTGCCATGTCACCAGCATGCTCGGGCTTTCCGTCGTCGCTCATCGCGGTCTGCCCGGCGCAGTACAGCGTCCGGGTCTGTCCGGAGACGATCTCGCCCTGGTTGTAGCCCAGATCCAGCGACCAGGTCCACGGGTTGACCGTCGTTCGCTCCACAGCCACATCAGCTCCATTCGATTGATCGACAGGCTCGTCCGTCGGCCCAAGCAGCGGGGCCTGACGTCGTACTGAAAGCCTCCCAACGAATCACGACATCCTGTGTCGTGTATGGCGGTAGAGTCCTTGGATGCGCGCCAACCGGTTGGTCTCACTGGTTCTGCTGCTGCGCCAACGCCGTCGACTGACCGCGCCGACGCTCGCCCGCGAGCTCGAGGTATCCACCCGCACCGTGCTCCGCGACATCGAGGCCCTGTCCGCAGCCGGCGTACCGGTTTATGCCGAACGCGGGAGGTATGGCGGGTTCGAGTTGTTGCCCGCTTTCCAGACGGAGCTCACGGGACTGAACAACGACGAGGCGCTCGCCCTGCTGGTCGCCGGATCGCGCCGTGGAGCACAGGTGTTCGGCCTCGGCTCGGCGCTCGCTTCGGCCATGCTCAAGGTGGTTGATGCCTTGCCAGAGGGTTATCGGGACACCGCGGCCGGCGCAGTACAGCGGTTGCTGATCGACCCGGAAACCGACCTCCTCTCGCGTCGGCAGGTCGCCGAGGAGGTGCCGGACGAAATCGCAGCCGAGATCCGGAGCGCCGTGTTCACCGGACACAAGTTGCGGCTCCACTACGCGGCCGTCGACCAGACCCCGAAGTGGCGCACCGTGGACCCGATCGGCCTGGTCACAGTACGAGACCAGGGGTACCTGCTGGCGAAGAGGTCCGGCGAGGACCGCACTTATCGGCTGTCCCGAGTGCTGGCCGCCGAGGAACTCGACGAACCCGCGCAACGACCCGACCAGGTTGACCTGCACCGCACTTGGCAGGAACGCAGCACAAACTTCCGAACCGGCGGCGACCAGATCACCGTGCTGCTAAGCCTGAACCCAGCGCGGCGAGAGGACCTCATGGCCACCGCGCTAGCCGTCACCACCGAACAAGCCGACCCAGACGGCTGGCTCCGCCTCGAGGTGACCTTCCAAGACTCGCGCCACGCGGAATGGGCCCTCTGGCAACTAGCCACCAACGCAGAAGTCCTCGCACCCCAATCCCTACGGGCCACCCTGCACACCCGAGCCACCAAAATCGCCACCCGCTACGCCCCCTCCTCCTAAGCACCACCAGGTGGGGATGGGAGGCGCCAGCCGGTTGGGGTTTGGGTTATTAGGTTTAGGGCGCTTAGGGCTTCTAGGGATTGTTGGGTGGTGGGGAGGTCGAGGCCGGCGGTGACGGCTATGCGGGTGGCCGGGGCTGGGTGGAGGACGGGGACTGCGTCCAGGGTGCGTTGGAGGTCGGCATCGAGGGTGTCTGCGAGGGATTGCGGGGCTCGCGGGGGGTGGGTGAGGCCGGCGCCGTACGGCGAGATGGCTTCGATGATGTCGGCGACGTTGGTGGCTAGTACGGCGTTGCGTTCGCGGACCAGCAGGTGGCTGCCGGCGGACATGCGGGAGGTGACAGGGCCGGGCACAGCGAGGACGGCGCGGCCGCATTGTTCGGCCCAGCCGGCGGTGTTGAGGGCGCCGCTGCGGATCGCGGCTTCTATGACGACCGTGCCTTGGGTGGCGGCGGCGATGAGGCGGTTGCGGGCGAGGAAGCGGAGCTTGGTCGGTGAGCAGCCGGGTGGGAGTTCGGCAACGACCAGACCCTCCTCGGCGACGCGACTGAGCAGGGCTGAATTGCGTTTCGGGTAGCTGACGTCGACACCGCAGGCAAGTACAGCGATCGTCGTTCCGGGAACTGCGAGCGCGCCGCGGTGGGCTGCGGCGTCGATGCCGAAAGCGCCACCGGACACCACGGTCACACCAGAGTCGGCCAAGCCGGCGGAGAGCTCGGCGGCAACGTGTTCGCCGTACGACGAGCAGGCGCGGGCACCGACGACCGAGACGGAACGCTTCAACGCGTGACGGAGATTCGCCCGACCGCGGACCCAGAGACCGAACGGGGCACCGGCGCGGCGGCTCAGCTGGCCGGCTTCGGTGAGAACGTCTACTGGGTCGGGCCATTCCTCGTCACCGGGGATCACGAACCTCGCACCGGCGGCTGCGGCCCGTTCGAGATCTCGCTCGGGATTGACCTCGGCGAGGCGGGTGGACCAGCGCTCGAGGCCGTGTGATCTGCACTGGAGGCGGTCCCAGATCTCCAGCGCGGACATCCCGTCGAATGCCTTCAGCGCGGCGAGGTCACCGGGCTCGACGACGCGGGACAATCCGGCGCGGGCCAGGCGTTCCCGATCGCCGTTGCCGTCAGCAAGCACCTCGGATCCGCCCGCTCCTCCCCCGGAGCCGATGACATCAGCCATCAGGGCCACGTTCGTCAGGGCAAGGTTCTGAGCATGGTTCGTCATCGGGCGATTCCTTTGAGGGGACGGAGATCGGAGAGCTGCACCAATGGCTCGCCGGCGCGCAGCTGGAACGCTTCGTGGGTCAGCTCCACCGTTGGCCTGTCGGCACCGGCAAGGTCGGCAAGGGTCCAAGCGAGTCGGACGACGCGGTCGAAGCCTCGCGCGGTCAGGCGCCCGCTCGCGTAATGGTTCTCGAGGAGTTTGTTGCTCGCGGCATCCAAGGGATGTTCGCGGCGCAGGATCGGCCCGGGGACCTCGCTGTTCAGAATCCAGGCTGTGCCTTTGTGACGGTGAGCCTGGCGGTCGCGGGCGAGCTGCACGCGCTCGGCAACAACAGCGGTGGACTCCGCGGGCTCGCCGTCGGTGACGGTGCGCGCCGCCGGGAGGATCTGCCGTTGGATGTCCAGGCGGTCCTTGATCGGGCCGCTGATCCTTTGGCGGTAGCGAGCAAGGACCTGAGGGGTGCAACTGCAGATGCCTTGATTGGTGCCGGACAGCCCGCAGGGACAGGGATTGGCCGCCAGCACGAGCATGAAGCGGGCCGGGAACTTCGCGACCGCAGCAGCCCGATGGACTTCGACGAACCCGGACTCAAGCGGCTGGCGCAGGGTGTCGAGAGTGAGCGGATGCATCTCGGGCGCCTCGTCGATGAACAGGATGCCGCGATGCGCGCAGCTGATGGCACCAGGTCTGGGCACGCCCGACCCGCCGCCGACGAGGCTGACCAGGGAGGCAGTGTGGTGCGGCGCGATGAACGGTGGGCGGACGACGAGCTCGGCATCGTTGGTGAGCAGGCCGGCGAGTGAGTGCACGGCCGACACCTCGAGCGAGTCGTCCGTGGTCAGGTCGGGCATCAGCCCGGCCAGGCGTTCCGCGAGCATCGTCTTGCCGGAGCCCGGCGGCCCGTGCAGGAACAGGTGATGGCCACCGGCTGCAGCGGCCTCGATAGCGCGTCGGCCTTCGCGCTGGCCGATGACGTCGTCGAGATCGACCGCTGGAACGCGGGTCAGCGACTCCGACACCAGGCGTGGCTCGGCGCGGGGCGGCGCTTCGTCGGGGATCTCGACACCGCGGAGCAGCGCGAGGACCTGACGGAGCGAGCGTGCGCCGTACACCTCGATGCCGGGGACGAGACGTGCCTCGCCGACGTTGAGGTCTGGGACGACGATGCGATCGAAGCCGGCTCGGGCGGCGGCCAAGGTCATGGCCAGTGCGCCGCGGACCTCGCGGATGCGGCCGTCGAGGCCGAGCTCGCCGATGATCGCCGTCTGCCGGAGAGAACTGGGATCGACGACCCCGGCCGCGGTCAGAAGCGAGAGGGCGATGGCGACGTCGTAGTGCGAGCCGGTCTTGGGCAGAGTGGCGGGTGACAGGCCGATGGTGACCTTGCGGTCGGGGAATCGCTCACCGCTGTTGACCACGGCGGCGCGGACGCGATCGCGGGCTTCGGACAGGGACGTGTCGGGGAGACCGATCAGGGTCGTCTTCGGCAGGCCTTGGGCGATGTCGGCCTCGACCTCGACCAAGTGGCCCTCCAGGCCGACGAGCGCGACCGACCACGTCTGTGCGAGCGCCATCAGGCCACACCCCGCACGTGGTCCACGGTGGGTGGCGTGTTGTGGTCGAACAGGACACCGACGACGTCGATCCGGATCGCCGCCGGTCTGACCTGATGGGCCTGCAACCAGCGGCCGGACAGCTTCCGGAGCGTGGTCAGCTTCCGGTAGGTGATCGACTCGAGCGGGCTGCCGTAGTTGAGCCCACGCCGGGTCTTCACCTCACAGACTACGAGCGTGTTGCCTTCGCGCGCGACGATGTCGATCTCGCCGAGCTCGCAGCGCCAGTTGCGCTCGAGCACCGCGAAACCGTGCTCGCTGAGATACCTCGCGGCGAGATCCTCGCCGTACCGTCCGACGGTGTTCCTGGTCCGCATCGTTGACCACCTCCGGCAGAGAACATGCCGGGATCAGGCCTGCGAAACGGACCTCACTTTTCCGCCTGTGGAAAAGCTCAGCCTGTGGAAAAGCTCAGCGGCCGAAGTCGGAGTCCTTCGGGACTTCCAGGTCGGACTTGGCGAGCTCTTCGATGTTGACGTCGCGGAAGGTGACGACCTTGGCGTTCTTCACGAAGCGGGCCGACCGGTAGACGTCCCAGACCCACGCGTCGGCCATCGTCACCTCGAAGTACACGTCGCCGCCCTCCGTACGCACCTTCAGGTCTACCGCGTTGCACAGGTAGAACCGGCGCTCGGTCTCCACGACGTACTTGAAGATCCCGACGACGTCCTTGTACTCCCGATAGAGCTGCAGCTCCATATCGGTCTCGTACTTCTCGAGGTCATCGGCACTCATCGATTGCTCTCCACTCCGGTGGGACTGGTCACATTCTGTCCCATATCGGGCCGCAGACTGCGGCGGACATTCTCAAACCGCCGTCGATGTTGCGGGCACGGGCCGTATTCGTCCAGTGCCGCCTGGTGTTCGGGCGTGCAGTACCCCTTGTGGATCGCGAACCCGTACTGCGGGTACACGGTGTCCCAGTGCTGCATCACCCTGTCACGGGTCACCTTGGCGATCACGGAGGCGGCCGCGATACACGCCGCCACGCGGTCACCCTTCCAGATCGACAGCCCCGGTACGCCGAGACCGTCGACACCGAACCCGTCCGTCAGCACGTACGACGGGCGCACGTCGAGCCTGAACAGCGCCCGACGGAGCGCCTCCACGTTCGCGACATGCATGCCGAGCCGGTCGCACTCCGCGGCCTCGATCGAGACCACCGACCAGGCCAGCGCCCGCTTCCGGATCTCCTCGTAGCAGCGGTCCCGCGCCTTGGCGGTCAGCAGCTTGGAGTCGGCCAGCTCCGGGATCTGGCCCCGTTTGCCGTCCGGCAGGATCACCGCGGCCGCCACCAGCGGGCCGGCACAGGGCCCGCGACCGGCCTCGTCGACGCCGGCGATCGGGTCCAGGCCGACGCGGCGCAGGGCACGCTCGTACCCATACAGCCCGGCGTCTCGCCGTACCGTGCTCCCGCGCGGCAACGCGCTCATTCAGCCCTCCGCATCACACAACTCACCCTAGGGGATGTCGCTCGGCCCCACGCCGTCGCGAGCAGGTGCTCGGCGGAGTGCCTCGGTGTGCTGGAGGGAAGGGCTCGATGCGGAGCATCGTGACCTTTCCTCCAGTGCAGCGAGGTGCCCGCCGAGTGCCGCGCAGCAGGCGTGGGGCCGAGCGACATGCCCCACGCGTCAGAGGCGACAGGTTCTCACTTAGGTGGTGGCGTGAGGGATATCGAAGGTTTGTTCGGCGCCGGGCCTGGGGCCGGCACCGCTTTGAACGTGTCGGGTACGCCGAGTTTGCTCCAGCGGCCCGCCGGCCAGACGATCGCTATGGCTCGCCCGGTGACCTTGTCGAGCGGCACGAACGCCGCGTCGCCCTGGTTGCTGCCGTTCGCGTCGAGGTCCTGCAGGTGCACGCGGGAGTCTCCGGAGGCGGACCGGTGGTCGCCCATCACGAAGATCCGGCCGGCCGGGACGGTGACCTGGAACTCCATCTGGGACGGGGCATCCCCCGGATACAGGTACTTCGTCTCGTCGAGCGGCTGGCCGTTGACCAGCAGACGGCCCTTGGAGTCGCAGCAGGCGACCTTGTCGCCGGGCATGCCGATCAGGCGCTTGATCAGGTGGCCGTGGCTGGAATCGGGCAGCAGACCGACGATCTCGAAGAACCGGCCGACCGAACCGCGCTTCTGGCCGCTCTCCTCCGGGCCGAGCCAGCCGCCCGGGTCCTCGAACACGACCACGTCACCGCGCTTGACGTCGGTGAGCTTCTCCACCACGACCCGGTCACCGACCAGCAGCGTGTTCTCCATCGACTCGCTCGGGATGATGAACATCTGCCCGACGAACGCCCGCAGGATCGACGAGACGATCAGGGCCCCGACCACGATCAGCACGAACTCCCGGGCTGCAGCTCCGAAGCCCGAACGATGGGCGGGTTTGGGGTCCGTCTTGGTCGGTGTATCGGTCACTTCTTCAGCCCCGGCTTCTTGAAGGTTTCCGGAGGACGCAGCATCGTCATCCGGTCAGACGGCCAGATTACGCAACATGCCCGGCCAACCACGTTCTCGACCGGTACGAATCCGCCGCCGGGGGCGCCCATATGGGCACGCGAGTCGGCCGATTCGGCGCGGTTGTCCCCCATCACCCACAGATGGCCGGCCGGCACCAGCACGTTGAACGGCACCTCGGAGGGCTTGGCGTCCTTGAGCAGGTACTCCCGCTCGTCCAGCGCGATCCCGTTGACGGTGATCTGGCCCTGCTTGTTGCAGCAGATGACCCGGTCGCCGCCGATTCCGATCACCCGCTTGACCAGGTGACCCTCGCCGCTGCGGGGCAGGATGCCGACGAACTCGCCGACCCGGCGCAGCGTGCCCGGCTTGGCCTGCTCCTCGTTCAGCCAGTTGCTCGGGTCCTTGAACACGACGATGTCGCCGCGGTCGACGTCCCGGTGCAGGTAGCTGATCTTCTCGGCCAGGATCCGGTCGTCCTTGGTCAGCGTGTCGTACATCGACTCCGACGGGACGTAGAACGCCTCCGCGACGAACAGCCGCAGGACCACGGTGATGACGAGCGCGAGCACCGTGACGGTGCTCATCTCGACAAGCAGGCTGAGCAGCGGATTCCGCTGCTTCAGCCTGCGGTGACGTCCCTTGCTGCGACGTGCCCTCGAGGCTACCGGGCGAGGGCGAGCTCGAGTCGCAGTGCTCGGCGCCATCGGAGACCGTCGTCGTTACGCGGCGTCAGGAGGCCGGGATCTCGCGCTTCTCCTTGATCTTGGCCGCCTTACCGCGCAGCTCGCGCAGGTAGTACAGCTTGGCGCGGCGGACGTCGCCGCGGGTCACGACCTCGATCTTCTCGACGATCGGGGTGTGCAGCGGGAAGGTCCGCTCGACACCGACACCGAAGCTGACCTTGCGGACCGTGAAGGTCTCCTGCAGGCCGCCACCCTGGCGCCGGATCACGACACCCTTGAACACCTGGACGCGGGACCGGTTGCCCTCGACGACCTTGACGTGCACGTTGACGGTGTCGCCGGGCCGGAAAGCGGGGATGTCGTCGCGCTTGCTCGCGTTGTCGAGCTCATTCAGGATGTTGCTCATCAGGTGTCTCTTCCTCGCGCGTGCCACAGGTCACCCACGAATGTCGGTGGTGATGAAGTCATCAAGAGGCTGCCGGTCGGTGGTCACCCCCTGTGGCAGGAGCACCGAAGGGCAGCAGCAGACAATCTTGCCACACGCCCCACACCGTGACGAAATCAGCCCGATTCCACAGCACAGGGTGAGCGTGACCCCCGACGTGACCCCGACGTGACGACCGTCACTTCCGGCGACGGCGTTTGGTCAGGTAGACCAGATCCACCTTCGGCGTCTGCGCCTCACGGCTGCTCTCCCGGTAGCCCGCCTTGCGGTACAGGGCGAGGTTGCGCTCGCTCTTGGCACCGGTGTTCAGCACGTACGACGTCACGTCGGACGGGGCCAGCTGTTCGGCGGCGCGGAGCAGCCGGGCACCGAGGCCGCGGCCCTGCCAATCCGGGGCGACGACGAGCCGCTCTATCTGCCCCACCGGCCCGTCGACGGCCAGCTGGACGGAGCCGACGATGCGGGCACCGGCGACCGCCTTCAGGGCGACGGAGCGCTCCAGACGGTCCGCTGTGTCGGCTACGTCCGCCGTCAGGGGCGGGAGCGTGTAGTCGTCGTACAGGCGGGCCTCGGAGAGGAAGGCGGCCAACTGCAGCACGTGGACCTCGCCTGCGTCGGCTGAGGTGGCCGGGAGGATGCGGACCGCGTCGGAGTCGTCCTTGGCGGCCAGTACGTCGCCCCACGCGGCCAGTAGGTCCGGCCGGCGTTCCGCAGTACGGCGTACTGACTCCTCGTGGTGCCAGTCGGCAATCAGGCCGTGGTTCCCGGACAGCAGGACCTCAGGTACGTCGTGTCCGCGCCAGCTCGGCGGTTTCGTGTACACGGGGTACTCCAGCAAGCCATCGCCCGAGTGCGACTCCTCCGCCAGGGACTCCGGGTTGCCGATGACGCCGGGGAGCAGGCGGGCGATTGCCTCGACCATGACGAGTACCGCGACCTCGCCGCCGTTCAGCACGTAGTCGCCGATGGACACCTCGTCCACGCGCATCCGCTCACCGGCGTACGACGCTACGCGCGCGTCGATGCCCTCGTACCGGCCGCAGGCGAAGGCCAGCCACGGCTCGGCCGCCAGCTCGTACGCGAGCTCCTGCGTGAACGGACGCCCCGCCGGAGTCGGCACGATCAGCCGCGGCTGGGCCGGACCGTCCGCGGGAGCGATCGCGTCGAGCGCCAGGCCCCAAGGCTCCGGCTTCATCACCATGCCCGCTCCCCCGCCGTACGGGGTGTCGTCGACGGTCCGGTGGCGGTCGTGGGTCCATTCGCGCAGGTCGTGCAGGTGGACGTCCAGGAGGCCGCTCTTCGCCGCCTTGCCGACCAGCGAGACGTCCAGCGCGGCCAGGTACTCCGGGAAGATCGTGACGACGTCAAGCCTCATCGGTCGGGACCACCTCGGCGCCCTCCGGGTCCAGCAGACCTGGCCGGTCGGCCACGACGACGTACTGCTTCTCCAGGTTGAGCTCCGGGACCAGCTCCTCGACCAGCGGAACCAGCACGGCGTTGCCGCCGGGACGGCGGATCTCCAGGAGGTCCTGCGAGGGGAGGTGGACCACGTCGATCACTTCACCGACGTCCGCGCCGTCTGTGGTGCGTACGGCGAGGCCGATGAGCTCGCGGTCGTAGTACTCGTCCGGGTCCTCGGGACGCTCGTCCTCGTCGATTTCGGACTGTACGGACAGGTTGCGCAGCAGCTCTGCGGCAGTCCGGTCCGGCACATCGGCGAACTTCACCAGCAGCCGGCCACTGTGCCAACGGCTCGACTCCACCGTCAGCGTCCGAGACACCTTGGCCTCCGTCACCAAGGTCGCGCCGTCCGCGAACCGCCGGTCCGGCTCGTCGGTCCGAACCTCAACCCCGACCTCACCCTTGATCCCATGCGCCCGGCCGATCCGCCCGACTGTCACCAACACCTGCAGTTCCTCTCCCAAAGCCCCGACAACAACACCACAGTGTGTCAGGCGTTCCGATGCCGCACGCCTAGAGGTCTGCTTGCAGGGTGACGCTTTGCGGGACGAAGCCGTGCCGCTGGTAGAACCTCTGCGCGGCCTCGTTCGCGGCGTACGCACTGACCAACACAAAGGCTGCGTGCTGTTCCCGGGCCCACGTCAGGAACTGCTCGGTGAGCAGGCCACCGATGCCCTGACCGCGGGCATCTTCGAAGACATAGATGCTCTCCAGTACGGCGGCAAGGCTCGCGCGGGTCGGTGTCGGGTCACTCAGCCGACCCACCAGATGGCCGATCAGCCGATCCTGGTCGTCGTACGCGACCAACTGCAGCCAGGCGGGATCCCCGACCAGAGCGCCGTACCTGGCGTGGCCCTCGCGTTGCGGCCAGCTGATGTCGGTGAAGCGGTCGTGCTGACCGGCGTCGTCCCGGAACAGGTTGGTGACCGACTCGACCAGCTGGTTCACGTCCGCGGCGGCGGCGACTCGAATCCTCGGCATGCCGCTGAAGCTAACTCACCGGCAGGCCGCTCTCGGAACCCCCTCAACAGCGCAAAGGCCGCGGCCCCCGAGGGGGACGCGGCCTTTGGGTGAGTTGGTCAGCGCCTGGGGCGCCGGTTGAACTCGTCGACGAAGTCGATGCGGAGGGAGGACTCTGCGCTGAGGGCGCCGACGACGGTGCGGATCGCGGTGGCGGTGCGGCCGTTGCGGCCGATCACCTTGCCGATGTCGTCGGGGTGGACATGCACCTCGAGGGTGCGTCCGCGGCGCAGGTTCCGGGACCGGACACTGACGTCGTCGGGGTTGTCCACGATGCCTCGGACCAGGTGCTCGAGCGCCTCGGTCTCCATCATCGTCAGGCCTCGGTGGTCTCGGCCGCTGCCTCGGCGGCGGGCGCCTCGTCAGCCTTCGGAGCCTCTTCAGCCTTGGCGGCGGGAGCCTCGTCGGCCTTGGGAGCCTCGTCGGCCTTGGCCGCCGGAGCCTCGTCCTTCTTCTCGGCCGTCTTCTTGGCCGCGGTCTTCTTGGCGGTGACGGCCTCGGTCTTCAGCGAGCCGTGGGCCTCGGCCAGCGCCTCGTTGAAGATCTCCTGCTTGTCCCGCTTCGGCTCGGCGACACGGAGCGGCGCCGGAGCCGGCTCGCCCTTGAACTGCTGCCAGTCGCCGGAGGCCTTGAAGATCGCCTGGACGGCCTCGCTCGGCTGCGCGCCGACGCCCAGCCAGTACTGCGCCCGCTCCGACTCGACCCGGATGAACGAGGGCTCGGTCTTCGGGTTGTAGATGCCGATCTCCTCGATCGCCCGGCCGTCCCGCTTGGTGCGGGCGTCCATGACGACGATGCGGTAGTGCGGGGTGCGCTTCTTGCCGATGCGCTTCAAACGGATCTTGACTGCCACTTTTGGGTGGTCTCCCTTGGAATTCCTGTCTTGGTGAGCAGCACGACGCGTCGTGGGGACAACGCAGTAACGGCTCGATGGGCCGGCCGGGCAGTGGAGTTAGAGGGCTGCACAGAACCTGGACGGACTCAGCAGGCCATTGTGCCAGATACGGCGTGTCCCAGACCAATCGGCCTCACGCGCGGAGATAGGCGAGATCCGGCAGGCTCTCGACGTACGTGTCCAGAAGGCTACGCGCCACCGTCACCGAGTCGATGAGCGGGTGATAGGCGAGTGCCTTCAGGGCAGCCGACCTCGAGGACGTCGTGGCGGCCTCGATCGTGGAGCGCTCGACGGCCTTCACCGAGCAGACCAGGCCGGCCTGATGGTCGGTGAGCTGGGACACAGTCACCGGCAGCGCGCCGTTGGCGTCCACCGTGCACGGGATCTCCACCACGGCGTCGTCGTCCAGATGATGCAGTACGCCGCGGTTCCGCACGTTCAGGATCAAGGAAGCCCGCTCGTTGTGGGCGATCGCCCGCATCAGCGACAGCGCGACCTGCTCGTAGCCGCCCGCCTCCATGTCCCGCTCGTCCCGCTCCCCCGCGTCCGCCACCTCGCGGCTCTCCACGCCGTACGTCGACTCGCGCTCGGCCCGCGTCTTCTGCCACCGCTCGAGCGCCTGCTCCGGGTGCTTCCCGGTCTCGGCGTAGAACGCGGACTGCTGCTCCAGCAGGAAGGTGCCGCGCGTCTGCCGCACAGCTTGTACGGCGGCCAGGGTCTCGCGCGCGAAGTAGTAATAGTGCAGATACTCGTTCGGGATCGAGCCGATCGACCGCAGCCAGTCCGGACTGAACAGCCGTCCCTCCTCGAAGGAGCTCAGGGCGTCGTCCGACTGCAGCAGGTCAGGCAGCCGATCCACACCGCCGGACCGCAGACCGCGAAGCCAGCCGAGGTGATTGAGTCCGGCGTAGTCGTAGAACGCGGTCGACGGGTCCACTCCGACCGCCAGAGCGGCCCGGCGCCCCAGCCCCGACGGTGAGTCGCAGATGCCGATCACCCGGTCGCCGAGGACCGGGATCATCGCCTCGGTCACCATGCCGGCCGGGTTGGTGAAGTTGATGGTCCACGCTTCCGGTGCGACCGCCGCGATGCGCTGAGCGATCCGTACGGCGACGGGCAGCGTCCGTAGTCCGTAGGCGATCCCACCGGCGCCGACCGTCTCTTGACCGAGTACGTCGAGGCCGAGCGCAACCCGCTCGTCGATAGTGCGTCCTTCGAGGCCGCCGACCCGGATGGCCGAGAAGATGAAGTCGGCGCCACGCAGCGCCTCGTCCAGGTCAGTCGTCTCCGTAACCACCGGAGGCGGAAGCGGATGCTCAGTGGTGGCCGCCTGCTGACGGAGGACCGCCCCGATGGCTCCGAGCCGGGTCCGGTCGGTGTCATAGAGGACCACTTCGGTGATCCGTCCGGCGCCGCGGTCGCCCAGCAAGGCGTGGTACACGAGCGGAACCCGGAAGCCGCCCCCGCCCAGGATCGTCAGCCTCATGCCAGCACCACCTGTACTCCCGCCTCAGTCAATTGGGTCCGGGTTGCCTCGTCGGCGCCTGGCTCGGTCACCACCATGGAGAGCTCCCCCGGCTCACACACCCTGGCCACCCCATGGCCCGGGAACTTCGTCCGGTCAGCGAGTAGCACGACCTGGTCGGCCGCCTTGATCATCGCTCGCTTGACCGGAACCTCGATCATCGTGCTGTCCATCACCCGGCCGTCCGGCCGCACCCCGCTCGTCCCCAGGAACAGCCAGTCGACGTGGATCTGCCGCAGGCTCTCCTCGGTCAAGTATCCGACCAGGGACCGGTAGCTGCGCCGCACGAATCCGCCGAGCACGATCAGCTCGATCTGCTCGTCGTTCTGCAGCTCCTCGAGTACTGCGAGGTTGCTGGTCACCACGGTCAGCGAACGCCCGTGCAGATGCTGCGCGACCCGGAGTGCGGTCGTACCGATGTCCAGCAGGACGGACTCGCCGTCGTGCACCAACTCGGCGGCGCGGCGAGCGATCCGGTCCTTCTCCTGGGCATGTACGGCGTTGACGTCCGCGAAGGGCTCGTCCCCGCCGTCGACGGCGAGCGCACCGCCGTACACCCGGGTCAGCCGGCCCTCGGCATGCAGCTGCTCGAGGTCGCGCCGGATGGTCGCCTCACTGACGCCGAGCTTGGTGGCAAGCACCTTGACGCCCCCGGCCCCATCGGCCCGGAGCGCGCGGACGATCTGATCCTGTCGCTGCTTCGGCAACACATCGCAGACCGTATCACGCAAACTCCGTCATTCTCAGTCAAATCTTTGATCAGGTATTGCGGATCTTGCGCAACCGACCTTAGATTCACGAAAGAGTTTGATCGACCCTGCAGGAGTGTGCTGAGCATGCACGAACTGGACGTCGCGCCTCTGGATGTCCTTGTGTCCGGTCTGGTCTTCCAGGACCTGGTGCTAGGCCTGCCCACCGCGCCCCGGCCCGGTACCGAGGTCTGGGCCACCGAGTCGCACGAGAGCCCCGGCGGCATCGCGAACTTCGCCGTCGCGCTGGCGCGGCTCGGTCTGCGCACCGGGATGGCCGCGGTGTTCGGCGCCGACGACCTGGGCGACCGCGTCTGGCGCCGGCTCGTCGACGACGAGGGCATCGATCTGACTCTGTCCCGAAGACTCGCCGGCTGGCAGACCCCTCTGACCGTGGCCCTTGCCTATGACAACGATCGGGCACTGGTCACGCGTGGGTCGGAACCCCTGCTGTCGGCCGACGAGCTGATCACCACGCTGCCGGCTGCCCGAGCAGTCGCCGCCCACATCGGTCCCTGGCGCAACGAGTGGCTGGCGAAAGCGAAGGCAGCAGGCAGCGTGGTGTTCGCCGACGTCGGCTGGGATCCGTCCGAGCAGTGGGACCCGGCAGTGCTCGACCAGCTCGAGCACTGCGACGTGTTCCTGCCGAACGCCGACGAAGCGATGGCCTACACCCGTACGACGTCACCCGGCGACGCGCTCGAAGCCCTGGCCGAGCAGGTCCCGCTGGTGGTCGTGTCGAACGGCGCTGACGGCGCGGAAGCGCTTGACGCCAGTACCGGCGAGCGCGTCGCCGTACCTGCGTATCCGGTCTCGGCGGCGGACACCACCGGGGCGGGTGATGTGTTCGCCGCCGGCTTCATCGCCGCCACGCTCTGGGAGCTGCCGCTCGAGCAGCGGCTGCGGTTCGCCGCGCTCACGGCGGCTCTGTCGGTCACCCGGCTGGGCGGGGCGGACGCCGCACCGCGCTGGGAAGACCTGGCCGCGTGGCAGGCGGCGCACCCCGAAGACCACCACCTCCACGCGCTGATCAGCGCACACTCAGGAAGGTAGAACCATGGAGCTCTCACGTCGGACCTTGCTCGGGGGCTTCGCAGCCGTAGCCGGCGGCACTCTGGTCGGCTGTTCGTCCGGGATGGACACCGGCAGCACGGCGAAGAAGAACACCACCACCGAGTTGACCATGTGGTGCTGGCCGGGCGGTCTGGGCAAGTCGGTGATCGACGACACGATCGCGCACTTCCCGGACCCGAAGATCAAGTACTCCGAGATCGGCGGCGACTACAAGCAGAAGCTGGTCACCACGTTCAACGGCGGCACCGGGATCCCGGACATCACCGGCATCAAGGGCGAGGACATCGCGTCGCTGCTCCCCCAGGCGTCGCGGTTCGTGGACCTGAAGTCGGTCGGCGCGGACTCGGTCCTCGGTGACTACCTGGAGTGGAAGGTCAACCAGGCAACGACGCTGGACGGCAAGGTGATCGGCCTGCCGATCGACGTCGGCCCGACCGGGCTGTTCTACCGCGAGGACATCTTCGCCGCGGCCGGTCTGCCCAGCGACCCGGCCAAGGTGGCCGACCAGCTGAAAACCTGGGACGACTACTTCGCGGCCGGCGTACAGCTGAAGGCGAAGAACCCGAAGGCGCTGCTGGTCTGGGACGCAACCGACCTCTACGACATGGTCGTCGGCCAGGGCACCGAGCGGTACATCTCCAAGGACAACAAGTTCATCGGCGATCAGGACCACATCCGCAAGGCGTGGGACACCTCGGTCAAGGCGATGACGATGAAGATCGACGGCAAGACGCCGAGCGGCAGCCCGGACTGGAACGCCGGGCTCGACCAGGGCACGATCCCGACCCACATCGGCGCCGCTTGGGTCGCGCTGGACATCAAGTCCGCGGTGAAGACCAGCGTGGGCAAGTGGCGGCTGGCGCCGACGCCGAGCGGACCGGCGAACTTCGGCGGCTCGTTCCTGGCCATCACCAAGAACGCGGCCGACCCGCAGAAGGCGTTCGACGTCATCAAGTACATGCTCAGCGCCGACAACGAGGCCAAGGCGTTCACCGATGCGCAGATCTTCCCGTCCGCGCCGGCGGCGTACGACAAGCCGGAGCTGAAGGCAGCGGACAAGTTCTTCGGCGGCCAGGTGCCGATCGACGTGTTCGGTCCGGCCGCGAAGGCGATCCCGGTCGCGTACCAGAGCCCGTACGACGACTCGGTCGCCGCACCGTTCCACGACGAGCTCAAGACCGTGCAGACCGGCTCGAAGACGTCCGACGCCGCATGGGCCAGCGCCATCTCCAAGGCGAAGGCGATCGCCAAGCGGCAGGGGGTTCAGTGACCAGTACGGCGACTGTGCCTGCTGCCGCGACCGCGCCGCTGACCGGAAAGGGGCAGCGGCCCGGGCGGCGGATCTGGTCGTACTGGCGGTTCTATCTGGCGCTGTCGCCGTTCTACGTCCTGTTCGCGGTGTTCGGGCTCTACCCGATGCTGTCGACCATCGTGCTGGCGTTCCAACGCTGGGACGGCCTCAGCGCCCGCAGGTTCACCGGGCTGGGCAACTTCGAGTTCCTGGTCCAGGACCCGACGTTCTGGACGGCGCTGGAGAACACCATCGTGCTGTTCTTCATGTCGACGGTCCCGACGCTGGTGATCGCTCTCCTGCTCGCGGTGATGCTCCAGTCGGCGGTCCGGTTCACCAACGTGTACCGGATCGCGTACTTCATCCCGAACGTCACCTCGCTGGTCGCGATGGCGATCTTCTTCAGCTCGATCTTCAGCACGAACTTCGGTCTGGTGAACGCCGCCTTGCGCTCGCTCGGCATCCCGCAGCAGGACTGGCTCGGGCAGCCGTGGGGGATCAAGATCGCGATCTCGACGATGATCGTGTGGCAGTGGGTCGGGTACAACACGCTGATCTACCTGGCCGGTCTGCAGGCGATCCCGAAGGAGCAGTACGAGGCAGCCAAGGTCGACGGCGCCGGCCCGGTCCGGACGCTGTTCTCGATCACGTTGCCGCAACTGCGTCCGGTCATCCTGTTCACCGTGGTCATCTCGACGATCGGCGGACTGCAGACGTTCACCGAGCCGCAGGTGATGGTCGGCAACAGCGGCGGCACCGGGCAGAGCGGGATGACCGTGGTGCTGCTGTTCTACCGGACCGCGTTCCTCGACAACGACTACGGGTACGCCGCCGCGATCGCGCTGAGCATCTTCCTGCTCGTGTTGTTGTTCACGGCAATCAACTGGCGGATCTTCCGCGGACGGAGCGACGACCGATGACGCGTTACCGCTGGCGCGGGATCGCGCTGCACGCCGTACTCGTGCTGGCTCTGCTGGTGTTCATGTTCCCGTTCGTGTGGACGATCATCATGGCGTCGAACACGACCGCGGACATCTACCGGTTCCCGCCGAAGTTCACCTTCGGCGGGCATTTCGGCGACAACGTCCGGCAGGTGCTGGACAACGTCGCGTTCTTCCAGTCGATGGCGAACACCGCGACGGTGGCGATCTCGACGACGTTGCTGGTGTTGTTCTTCGACTCGCTGGCGGCGTTCACGTTCGCCAAGTTCCGGTTCCCGGGGCGGAACGCGCTGTTCGTGATCCTGCTCGCGACGATGCTGCTGCCGGCGCAGTTGTCCGCCGTACCGCAGTTCCAGACGATGGCATTGCTCGGGTGGGTCGGTTCGCTGAAGGCGCTGATCATTCCGGGTGCGGCGAACGCGTTCGGCATCTTCTGGATGAGGCAGTACTTCCAGAACTCGATCCACGACGAGTTGGTCGAGGCGGCGACGCTGGACGGCTGCGGGTTCTTCGGCACGTACTGGCACGTGGCCTTGCCGTCGGCCCGGCCGGCGCTGGCGTTCCTCGGCATCTTCACGTTCGTCGGTTCGTGGAACGACTACATGTGGCCGCTGATCGTGCTGACCAACCCGAACCACCTGACGCTGCAGGTCGCCCTGTCGACTCTGAACCGCTCGCACGGCGTCGACTACAGCATGGTGATGACGGGCGCCTTGATGGCGATGGTGCCGCTGGTCATCGTCTTCGGGATCTTCGCCCGCCAATTCATCAAGGGTGCGACGGAAGGCGCCGTCCGAGGCTGATGAGGACACCGGTCGCGACCAGTGCGTTGCCGAACAGGCCGGTGAGGAAGTCGGCCGCCGAATGTCCCTGGGTCAGGGCCGGAACGCCCCCGAGGATGCCGATGGCCGAGTAGGTCACGACGGCCGCGGTCAGCCAGGTCTTCGTCCTGGTGTCGACCGCGGCCAGGGCCGGCCAGGCCAGAGCGACCGCCACGATCGGGTCCAGCAGCGCCAGCGGGGTGACCTCGAAGAACGAGATGCCGTCGCTGTGCGGGACGACCGCGCTCAGCAGCAGCAAGATGCCCCCGGCAACGATCAACCCGGCGGCCGGCAACCAGACCGGCCACAGCGGCCTGACGGACGGTTTCAGGACGATCACGAGTACGACGCCGAGCGCGATCGAGGTCACGGCCGAGACGACCCACGCGGAGGTCTCGTCGCCCGAGATCCCGCCGCCGACGATCAGTACGGCGCCCTCGACCGCGGACACCGCGCAACCGGCCACGACGCCGAGCGCGATCGTGCCGGCCCAGCGCGCGACAACGGCCGCGAGGAGAGCGACGAGCGAGCCCCAGATGGCCGGGTCGTACCAGGTTCGGTACAGGTACCAGCCTTGGTTCGAGTCGTACCAGAGCTTGCGGGAGTAGGCCGCGCCGGGCCAGTTCACAAGGACGAGAAACGCACTGCCTGCGATCAGTACGGCGATCAGCCACCACGGCGGGACGAGTGCGCCGTCGGTCAGGGACGCGACGGGTTGAGGCCGCTTGGCCCGAGTCGGTTCGGGACGGGTCGGTTCGGGACGGAGCGGTTCGGCGCGTGGTGGTTCCGGGACGGGAGCCGGGGTGGGGTCGGGTTGCGGTTGGGGTTCGGGAGGTGGCGCCGGCGGCTCCGACTCGGTGTCGGGGACCGTCAGACGAACGGGTACGACGTGCTCCCCGGCCGGCCCCGCGAGGGCAACCGACCCTTCGTGGACACCGGGGGCGGACTGCTCGGCGTGCACCCGGATGACATCGCCGTCCTGGGCGAGCTTCAACCACGGATCGCTGGGAGATGCGGCGGCGGTCAACGCGATCGGCGGACCGGACAGGCGTAGCTCGGCGGGCGTCGTGCCGACCAGGTCCACCGACGAGGGCGTGACCTTGAGCTCCGCCGTGGACAGCGCCTCGGACGCGGCTTCGGAGACCTTGCGGCTGTCGTCGTCGATCATCTGGCTCAGCGCACGCCACGCGGCGTACGCCTGCCCGAGGTCCTCGTCGTACAGGCGTTCGCGCAGGTAGTCGACCACGCCGAACCTTGCCGCTGGCAACGGACTTTCCATCGCCTGGGTCAGTTCCGGCGCGAGCGGCGCCGGCGTGATCCGGCGTACCCGGCTGCGGGCGATCAGCAGCTCGCCCTGCGAGCCGAAGGTCCACATCTGCGGGTTCTGGTTCGGCGTGACCCGGTGGATCCGGTCGGTGACGAACCCGACGAGCTCGGTCAAGCCAACCCAACCGTCGCCGTCGCGGTCGGCCTCGCCGGTCGTCAGGCCGTCGACCACAGCGCCGGTGAAGACCGACGGTGCCGGCTTGGACGCATCGGAGGCCAACTGGCCGCCTTCGAAGGCGTACTCCATCGCGCTCGACGCAGTGATCACCACCCGCCCGCGCCCGCCGCCGACCTCAGCCTGCTTGGCGAAAGCGTCCTGTACCTGTGCCTCGCCGGCCGCCCGTACGACCATGCCTCGCGGGAACGCACCGCCGTAGCAACAGTCCAGGAACAAGGCGATCCGCTGTGCGCGGCTGTCCGCCATCTGCCGGTTGACGAAGTCCGCCGCCACCGCGGTCGACGCGAGCCGCGCGGGCTTGGTGTCGGCGACCGCCAAGTACAGCTCCCCGGCCGAGTTCTTCAACCCGTGGCAGGAGAAGTGCAGCAACAGCAGGTCTTCCGGCTTGCGGTCGGCGAAGAAGTCCTCGACCGCGAACCGGATGTCCTGCGCCGGCGCGTTCCGCAGTACCTGCACCTCGAACCCGCCGACCGCCGGATCCGCGAGTACGTCGGCCAGCGCGGCCGCATCCTGCGACGGCGCGACGAGTCGCTTCAGACCGGGATCGTCGTACTGATCGTTCGCCACCACGAGCGCGACACGCGAACCGTCCATCTCACCCGTCCGCTCCGGCATGCCGTCGTACGAAGGCATCGACCAGTTGCTGCTGCATGTCGTCGCTCGCACGGGTCAGCTCGATCACGTCGCCGTCGATCGTGAGCTTCACCGTCCGCCCGTCACCGACCCTGCCGAGCCAGTCCCGTACGACGGCAACGACCGAACCGAGCACCTGCAGACCGGGCGCGAGCGAAACGCTCAGCACACCTGCCACCGCGGCAAGAGCACCACGGGTGCCGTCCGGCGCTTCACCGTCGCGGGCCGGTTCGACCGCACGTACGTCGAGCACCAGCAACTCCTGCCGCAGCAGCAGTGCCAGCTCCTCGAGCCGTGCGTCGTCCGCCCCGTCCTCGGTGACCCCCACCAGGACCCCACCCACATCGCTGTCCCCCATGGCCCCTCCCACACCCCCAGGCCGACGTCTCCACAATGCCGCCGCACTGCGTCGGCCACAAGGCGTCACCACAACGTAGGCTTCGGGAACTGGATCGTGCGCTGCGACGTCGGAGGGACAACATGGTAGGCAAACGGGGGCGGGTGATCGGACGGATCGCACCCGGGATCGTCGGCGAGGTGATGCTGCCGGTCCGCGGTGCCACCGAGGCCTTCTACGCTTACCCCGCGACCGACGAGGTGCTCGAGGTGGGAACACAGATTGTCGTCGTCGACTACGACCCACCCCGGACCGTCTACGTTGCTCGCGCCATCTAATTACGTTCCCTTGGAGGGGAAATGCTCTGGACGTACGTCGCCGTCGCCGCGATCGCGGTGGTGGTCCTGCTCATCGTGTTCCGGATGGTCTGGCGGGTGGCGGAGCCGAACGAGGCGCTGATCATCTCCGGCCTCGGCGCACACTCCAGCACCGAGCAGGTCAACGAGACCCTCGGCTTCAAGATCGTCGTCGGCCGCGGCACTGCGGTTCTCCCAGGTTTTCAGACTGTCCGCCGGCTGCCGCTGGACATCCGCGCGACGCCGTTGACCGTGACCTGCGTGTCCAGCCAGGGCATCCCGCTGCACATCAAGGGCGTCACGGCGTACAAGGTCGGTGACGACTACGGCTCGATCGCGAACGCGGCCCGGCGGTTCCTGGAGCAGAGCGACGAGCAGGTGATGAGCACGATCCACGAGCTGTTCGCCGGTCATCTCCGCGCGATCGTCGGTTCGACCACGGTCGAGGAGATGCTGCACGACCGGGAGACGCTGACCACGAACATCCGCGGCTCACTGGCCGGGGACATGGAGAAGCTCGGCCTGGTGGTCGACTCGCTGCAGATCCAGGAGATCGACGACGAGTCCGGCTACATCAGGAACCTGGGCCGTCCGCAGGCCGCCGCGGTCGAGGCCGCGGCCCGGATCGCGCAGGCCGAGCGGGACCGGGAGGCGACCGAGCGCGAGCAGGTTGCCGCCGCCGCGAAGGCGGCCGCGATCCGGGAGAGCGAGATCGCGAAGGCCGGATACCAGGCCGAGGTCGACCAGGCGACGTCCAAGTCGTTCCAGGCCGGACCGCTGGCGGCCGCGCTGGCCAAGCAGGAGGTCGTCGTCGCCGAGACGGAGACCGCGAAGCTGAACGCCTCGCTGGCCGAGAAGCAGCTGGAGTCGTCGGTGCTGAAGCCGGCCGACGCCGAGGCGTACCGGCAGCGCACGCTGGCGCAGGCGGCCCGCGACGCGCAGATCGCCGGTGCCGAGGCGAACGCCCGGGAGGTCCAGCTGCGTGGTGAGGCGCAGGCGAAGGCGACCGAGCTGACCGGTAAGGCCGAGGCGTCCGCCGTCCAGGCGAAGGCGATGGCCGAGGCGGCCGGTATCAAGGCGCGCGCCGAGGCGCTGGCCACGAACACCGACGCGGTCGTCGCGCAGCAGCTGGCAGAGGCGTACCCGGAGATCGTCCGGGCCGCGTCGTCGTCCTTCGACAAGGTCGGCAACATGGTCGTGCTGAACGGCGCGCAGGGCATCGAGGACACCCTGGTCAAGACGATCACGATGGGCGGCTCGGGCTTCGCCCTGGCCAAGCAGCTGATCGAGTCGCTGGCCACCAAGAAGCCCGAGAACGAGAAGCCGCTCCTGGAGCCGGTGCCGGACAACCCGGCCTGATAGCAAACCTGTGGATCCCCTTGCATGCAAGGGGATCCACAGCCATTTCTAGGCGGTCTGCAGAGTCAGACCGTACGCCTGCAGGATCTCGTTGACCGGCTGGAACCACGTCTCGCCGCCGCTGGTGCAGTTACCCCAGCCTCCGGACGTGACGCCCTGCGCCTGGTCCCCGGTGATGAACGACCCACCAGAATCGCCACCCTCGGCACAGACGTTGGTCTTGGTCGCGCCGTAGAACAGTGCGCCGTTGCCGTAGTTCACAGTCTCGTTCTTGGCCAGGATCGTGCCGCAGTGCCAGTGCGACGTCGAACCGCTGCGGCACACCGACGAACCGATCGGCGCCTCCCATGACCCGCGGACCAGCTGGTCGCTCACCTGTCCCCAGCCGAGGACGACGCCGACGTTCCACCAGCCGTAACCGGTCGACACCCACGCATAGTCGTTGCCGGGGAACGACCAGCCCTGGAACCAGCCCTGGTCCGAACCGTCCCAGCCGCGGACGATCCCGCTGCGCCCGCAATGGCCGGCGGTGACGTAGCCGCCGACCACCGAGAAGCCGATCGAGCAGCGGATGTTGTCGACGTAGTACGGGTCGCCGCCGACCGTGCCCGCGGCGTACGTGCGTGGCGCTTGTGCCGTGACCTCCTTGACCGTGACGGCACCGGCCGTGGCGACCTTGGCCACGAACGCGTCGACGGCCGGGGATCGCTTGCCTGCTTGGACGTTGATGACCACGCTGCCGGTCTTCGGGTCGGCAGACCAGCCGCTGACCGCATTCGGCACGGTCTTGCCGGCCAGCTTGTCGACAGCGGCCTTCCGGTGGTCCAGCGTCTTGGCAGTCACCGGTGCGGCGGTCACTGCGGCGCCTGTTGCTCGTACGGCGGCCGCCCGGTCCGGACCTACCACGCCGACGACGAGCTTCTGCGTGGCCGCGTCGTACCAGGCTCCGCCGAATGCGGCGCCGGCTGCCTTCTGGGCCGCGGGCAACAGCTTGGCGGCCGACGTCTCGGCCTTGAGCCGTTGCTGCAGCTGCTGATCGGTCAGCCCGAAGTCACGCTGCATGGCAGCCGATTGGCCGGCCACAGCCAGTGGTTCGGGCGCGGCTATCGCTTGGGCAGGCACGGTCAGTACACCCGCCGTGATCACGGCGGCCAGTAAGACCTTCATCTGAACTCTCCTCACCTAGGGGCGGTTCGGTGGATGAGAGCGCTCTCGCGATCGAGAGTGGCGTACTCCGGACCGTCCGTCAAGGGCGAGTGCCGACGTTGTCAGGTCAGCCGGCGAGCGCCTGCAGGGTCCGCTGCTCGCGCTGGACGACCACGGTGCGCGCCTTGGCGAGAGCGGACCGGATGGCGGCCGGCTCGGATGATGACCCGGTCCAGTTCGACCACAACACGACCAGTAGCCGGTTCCCGACGGGTACGGCGTAGGAGTCGCCGCCTTGCTGGTAGACGATCTGCTCCTCGGACACGAACTCCGACGGACCTGCGCTCCAGACCAACTGCCGTCGGGCCATCCGCAACTTCTCGCTGGTCAACCCGGCGGCGGTCGTTCCGCACAAGGCTGCGATGGTCGGCGAGGTCAGGTTCAGAGGCCGAGGTAGGCGAGGACGGCGAGGACGCGGCGGTGGCCTGAGTCGGTCGGGGGGAGGTCGAGCTTGAGGAAGACGTTGCCGACGTGTTTGTGCACCGCGCCGTCGGAGATGACCAGCTTCTCCCCGATCGCCGTGTTGCCGAGTCCTTCGGCCATCAGTGCGAGTACTTCGCGTTCTCGCGGCGTGAGGCGATCGAGCGGGCTGCTCCGCTTGACCATGAGCTGGCTGACGACCTCTGGGTCGAGCACGGTCCCGCCGGCCGCAACCCGGCGTACTGCTTCCAGGAACTCGTCGACGCGGGAGACGCGATCCTTCAGGAGGTAGCCGACGCCCTCGCTGCCGGCGGCGAGGAGCTCAGCGGCGTACACCTCCTCGACGTACTGCGAGAACACCAGCACCGGAAGCCCCGGCCGGACGCGGCGGGCCTCGATCGCGGCCCGCAGGCCCTCGTCGGTGAAGGTCGGCGGCAGCCGTACGTCGACCACGGCGATGTCCACCGGGTGTTCCGCGATCGCCTTGGCGAACTCGTCCGCGTCGGTGGCGACCGCGGCGACCTCGAAGCCGGAGTTGTTCAGCAGCAGGCTCAGGCCCTCGGCGAGGATCGGGTTGTCCTCGAGGATGATCACCCGCACGGAAGGATCACCTCGACGGTGGTCGGCCCACCGATCGGGCTCTGCAGCTCCATGTGACCGTCGATGGCTTGCACGCGGTGGAGCATGCCATGCAGCCCGCTCCCCCGGCCCAGCAGGTCGGACTGCTCACTGATCCGCGCTCCGCCGATCCCGTCGTCCATGACGGACAGGTAGAGCTCATGCCCACGCCGCTCGAGCTGTACGTCGACATGCCCGGCCGCACTGTGCTTGGTGATGTTGGTGAGGGACTCCGCGACCACGAAGTACGCAGCAGCCTCTACTGCGGCTGGGACCTCGCCCAGCTCACCGATGCGCAGCTGGACCGGCAGGGGGCATCGGGCGGCCAGTGCGGAGACCGCTCCGACCAGACCGCGGTCGGCAAGGATCGGCGGGTACATGGTCCGCAGTACGCCGCGTAGCTCGGTCATGGCCTGCTCGGCGCCGTCCCGGGCGTCGTCGAGCAGTTTGGCGGCCTTCTCCGGGTCCTCTGCCATGGTCTGCTTGGCGATGCCGATCCGCATTGCCAGCGACACCAGCTGGGCCTGCGTGCCGTCGTGCAGGTCCCGTTCGATACGCCGCAGCTCGGCACCGTGGGAGTCGACAGCGCCTGCGCGGCTCTTGGTGAGCTCCTCGACCCGCTGCGACAGCCTGGCGGTCTCGAGCTGGTCCTGACTCGGTGCGAGCAGCTTGAGGGTGGCTTTGGCGTGGCCGCGGGCCAGAGCCGGTGCAACCCGGCCCAAGAACCACAGACTCGTCCCGACCTGCAGCGGACCCAGTGTGAGCGCCTCGAACCAGCTGTTGACGTCGAAGCCCATCAGGCTGAAGTTGCCCGGGGCAAGCCACCACAGCAGCATGCCCAACACCGCCGAGGGCACCCCCATGATCGCGATGACTGCGACGAGCAGCTCCGGGATCATCACCACTGGCATCAGCAGACACCGCAGGCTGCGCTTGAACGACTTGTCCCGGAACAGCGTCGCGACATCGCCAGGCAGCCGCGGCAGCGCGGCCGGCAACGGCTCGGCCTGCGGTACCCCGAGGTACTTCGCCGCACGGTACCGCTCGCTGTTCGCGAGCTTCACCAGACCTGCCGTGGCACCCGGGATGATCCAGCCGAGGATCAGGCTGATCGGGGTCGCCGCCAGCAACGTGACTGCCTTCAGGTACCGGATGATCAGGTACCCGGCCGCCGGACCACCCCGGGAGAGAATCTTCGTGAGCATGTACCTATCCTGCGGCAGCCACACCGCAGGAGTCGGTACAGCAGGCTCTACCTTTCATCCACTAGCAGTCTGGAACGCCCGGGAGCTTGGCGTTCGGATCGTCGATGTAGATGTTGGTCATGTAGCCGCCCTGGTCGCGGAGCTTGGCCCACCAGTTGTTGGTGTAGCCGTTCGCCGTCACCGTGTCGCCCTGGACCTGGCACTCGACGAAGACCTGCGTCGGGCCGGGCAGCGTGGTCACGACCGAGGCGGACAGCTTCGGGGCCGAGCGGACGTTGACGCCGTTGCCCCAGGTGGTGAAGTTGTACTCCGGCGGGTTCGGGTCGCCGCCGTTCACCAGCTGCATGTAGTAGTCCCAGTTCCAGTTCGGTCCCGGGTCGGTGTGGTCGTTGCCGGGCATCTCGCTGTGGCCCTTGATGTGGTTGCGGTCCTTCGGGATGCCACGGCGGTCGGCGATGTTGGCGGTCAGCGCGGCCGAGGACCGGTACATCGCGTCGGTGAACCAGGACGGCTGGTCGATGAAGCCCTCGTGCTCGATGCCGATCGCGTACGGGTTCGCGCTGCGGGCGTGCCAGGCGGTGTCCTTCTCGGCCACCATCTGGGTGATCTGGCCGTCGCTGGAGCGGACGACGTAGTGCGCGCTGACCTGCGCCGCCGGGTCCTTGAACCAGCTGATCGTGCCGGCGTACGAGCCTTGGGTCACGTGGATCACGATCGTGGTGATCGCCTGCGTGCGGCCGACTGCGTAGTTGCAGGTGCAGGCCGGGTTCCAGATCGCGCCCGGGTAGTCGGTGGCCTGGACCGACGACGACTTGGCTTTGGTGCCTAGCGGCGAGACCTTCGCGTAGGCGCCGAGGTCCGGCGTGACCTGCTTCGGGTCGGTCGAGACGCCCGCCGTACTGACGCCGCGGGCGATGACCCGGTAGACCTCGTCGGTGTAGAGGCGCGCGGTCGGGCCGTCGGCGGAGTGCGAGTACTTCGCGATCACGGAGTACCACTTGCCGAGATCGGAGCGATCCTTCAGACCTGCCTGATCGGCGTACGAGTCGAGGACCGCGGCGGCGCCGAGGACGTTCGACGCGTCGTCCTTGGTCAGCCGGTCGACCGGCAGCCCGGTCAGTTTGCTTGCCTCGGACATCGTCTTGTTGACGTTGTTGCTGGCCAGGTGCATGACGCCGTAGCCGTTCGCCTGGCTCGGGGTGCCGTTGTGGCCGTCGAGGTGCGTCTCGGCGAATCCGACGCTGACAAGCACCTCACGCGGTACGTCGTACTTCGCGGCGGCGTCCTGGAACGCGGACGCGAGGTTCGGCTGACCCGTGGGTTGCGGTGGTTGAGCTGCATTGCTCGGGAGGGCTGTCAGGGCGAGTGCTCCGACAGCAAGCAGAATCGTGGCGGTCTTCCGCATGGGCGGCGGTCCTTCCCTCTATCTGGTCCGCCGAGGGGCGTCGGCGGTCCCGGGAGCCACGCTAAGGGAAGATCTTCCGTCCGATCCAGTGTTTGAGTGAATTTTTTCCCGTCACCGTCGGAACAGCACCCGACCACGGAGTGCGATCAATCGCGGGTGGGTGAGTACGGCGGGATTCGCGCGCGGGTCCTCGTCGTACACGACCAGGTCGGCCGGGTCGCCGGGTCGCAGCTGGCTCGGAGCACCGAGCCAGGCACGCGCCGCCCACGATCCCGCGGCCAGGGCCTGCTCCCCCGACATGCCGATCTCGGTCAGCGCCTGGATCTCCTGGGCGACGAGACCGTGCCCGAGGACACCGCCCGCGTCGGTCCCCGCATAGACCGGTACGCCGGCCTCGAACGCGTCCCGCAGCCGGGGCAGGCGACGCTCGTACAGGTCGCGCATGTGCGCCGAGTAGACCGGGAACTTCGCGGCGGCCTGTTCGGCGTACTCCGGGAAGTTCTCGAGCTGGATCAGCGTCGGGACGACCGCGACTCCGTGGTCGGCCATGTGGGCGAGCATGTCCGGCTCGAGGCCGGTGCCGTGCTCGATGCAGTCGATGCCGGCGGCAAGCAGATCGGGCAAGGCGTGCTCGCCGAAGACGTGCGCTGTGACGCGGGCATTGAGTTCGTGAGCTCGAGCGATCGCTGCCGTGAGCGCGTCGGCCGGCCAGCAGGAAGTCAGGTCGCCGGCTTCGCGGTCGATCCAGTCGCCGACCAGCTTGACCCAGCCGTCACCGCGGCGGGCCTCCTGCTCGACGTACGCGACCAGCTCTTCCGGCTCGATCTCCCAGCCGTAGTTGCGGATATAGCGCTTGGACCGGGCGATGTGGCGGCCGGCGCGGATGATCTTCGGCAGGTCCTCGCGGTCGTCGATCCAGCGGGTGTCGGCGGCCGAGCCGGCGTCGCGGACGAGCAGCGCGCCGGCGTCGCGATCCACGATCGCCTGCTGCTCCTGGACGTCGGTGTCGACGGCGCCGTGCTGATCCAGGCCGATGTGGCAGTGCGCGTCGACCAGGCCGGGCACGATCCAGCCGCCGGTGTGCACGGTCGTCACATCAGCAGCGGTGGGCCGGTCGACCACCAGCCCACCGCTGAGATGGAGCTCCTGCTGCTCACCGGCCGGCAACACCGTGCCGACGAGCTTGAGTACGGTCATGGCTCCGACCGTATCGGTGAGCTCTTAGCCGTGCGAGCCGCCGCCCGGCGTACAGGTCGGGGTGGTGGGCTCGTTGCCGGCACACGGCGTCCCGCTCGGGGTGTCCGTCGGGGTCTGTGTGGGTGTGTCGGTCGGAGTCTGCGTCGGAGTCTCCGTGGGCGTCTTGGTCGGAGTCTTCGTCGGCGTCTTGGTGGGGGTCTTGGTCGGTGTCGACGTCGGCCGATGCGTCGGCGTCCCGGTCGGGGTGTCGATCGGCTTCGGCACGGTCGGCCACTCGGTCGACGGCGGCGTGGACGGCGGAACCGGCGGCGGAACGGTGGCCGTCGGCGTCGCGGTCGCGGTCGTCGTCTTGGTGTCGTCCGGTACGTCGGGCACCTGCCGCGGGTCGACCTTGCGGTCGGCGTTGCCGGTCCACTTCGCGGCCGCGATGTTGCCGGACGCGTTCGGGATCAGGACTGCGTTCTTGCTGTAGACCCGCATCCACTTCAGCACGGTCGCGACGAAGTCCTTGGAGTGCTGGTAGCGCAGCAGGGCCTCGACCAGGTCCCGCGGCTGCTTGAGGTCGTCGCCCTGGGAGCAGAGCACCACGGCGACGGTGGTGACCGCGTCGTACACGTTGTTGGGGTTGCGGAAGCCGTCGCCGTTGCCGTCGGCCCCGAACTCGTCCCACACCTGCGGAATGATCTGCATCGGTCCGACCGCGCGGTCGTACGTCGCGTCGCCGTCGAACTTGCCCTTGTCGGAGTCGCTGATCCGGCCGTTGCCGTGCCGTCCGTTGAGCACCGGGCCGAGGATCCGGCCGCGGGTGGTGCCGGCCACGTCGACGCGGCCGCCGCTGGCGTGGTCGGACTCGACCTTGCCGACGCCGGCGAGCAGCGGCCAGGTGAGCCCGCAGTTCGGCCGGACGACCGCGAGGTTGGCGGTGGCGCGGCGGTAGGCAGGGAACACTCCGCGCGGAATGCCGTTCACCGCTCCGGGCCGGCCGGGGCGGACGACCGATCGGCCGTCGGTGGCTCCCTGCACGGGGACGTCGGCGCGGGCAGGCTGGTCGGATCCGAGCCGGCCGTCCACTCCCGGACGCTGCGGCACGATCATCGTCAGTTCGTCGAACTCACCGCTGTTCAGCCCGGCTCCAGGCGATGGGGCGACCGGGTTCGTACCAGCGAGCTGGCCGGTGGCACCGGCCCCGCCCGAAGCAACTGTCACGATGGCCCCGACCAGGAGCGGGGCCGTGCACAGTGAAGCGATGATTATTTTGACCCGACGGTTACCACTACGGGTTAGGCGCATAGCCCCTTCAACGAAGGAAGCGCCACAAAGTTACATCAAGACGACGCAAAGTTACGGGGCACAGAAACCCCTCGGAAAACCGGCACCGAGGTAACGAGCGCGGCTACCTGACGACGCGTCGGGAGTGAGCGTACAGCCGGCTTCAGTTGCCCGGCTTGGGGGCGTCGCTCGGGGTCGCGGCCGTCTTCGTCGGGTCGGACTCCGCGCCGGTCGTGCTGCAGGTCGGCGGCGTCGTGGGCGGGTCGCTCGGCGTCGTCGTCGGCTCGCCTGACGGAGTGGTCGTCGGCGACTCGGACGGAGTCGTCGGCGGTGTCGTCGGCGTGCAGGTCGGGTCGTTCGGCGTGCTCGGCGGAGTCGTCGGCGGTGTCGTCGGGGGCGTGCTCGGCGGCGGCGTGTACGGCGGCTTGGTGGGCGTCGTCGTCACCGTCCCCGGGCCGTTGGTCGGCCTCGGGATGGTCGGCTTCGACGAGCTCGGGCGGCTGCTGGTCGGCTGTGACGTGGTCGGGGCGACCGTCGGGCTCGTGGTCGTCGGCGCGGTGGTCGGAACCGTCGTCGGGGCCGTCGTCGGTGTGGTGGGCGGCGGCGTGGTCGCCGTACGCCCGTCGTTGTCGTCGTCGCCGTTGTTACCGCCATCGCCCGGGATGTCGATCGTGCCCGGCTTGTCCGGCACGCTCACGGTGTCCTTGCTGTACGACTGCATCCACCGGAGCACGGTCGAGACGTAGTCCATCGAGTGGTTGTAGCGGAGCACCGCCTGGACCAGCCCCTGCGGGTCGGCCAGGTTCGCGCCGCCGGAGCACAGGTAGTCACCGGTCGCCCGGGCCGCGTCGAAGACGTTGTGCGGGTCCTTGATCCCGTCGCCGTTACCGTCCGCGCCGAACGCCCGCCACGTGCCGGGGATGAACTGCATCGGGCCGACGGCGCGGTCCCAGGTCGCGTTCCCGTCGTACACGCCCTGGTCGGTGTCGGCGATCGCCGCCATGCCGGGGCTGCCGTCGAGGACCGGGCCGAGGATCTTGCCGCGGGTGTTGCCGTTCGCGTCGACCTTGCCGCCGCTGGCGTGGCCGGACTCGACCTTGCCGATACCGGCGAGCAACGGCCAGGTCAGGTGGCAGCCGGGCATCGAGAGCGCGAGGTCCCTGGCCGCCTTCTGGTACGCCGCCAGCACCGTGCCCGGGATGCCCGAGGTGTCGCCGAGCGCACCGGGGATCGGCTGCACGGTGCCGTCCGTCGACCCGGTGACCGGGACCCCGATCGTGGACTTCTCCTGCGTCGGCAGGCTGCCGTCGACACCGGGCTGGGTCGGCACGTTGTTGGCCAGGTCGTCGAAGACCGCGTCCTGGCGCGGAGCGGCCAGCGCGTGCGCGTCGACGATGAACGTGTTCGAGGTGACGCCGCCGACGACGAACACGGCGACCATGGCAGTAGGCGGCGCCAAGCAGGTACAAGCGGCGGACAACTTGCCCCGCCACGTGTCCAGGTTCTTGAACTGCTGCCTCATCCGAACCGTCCTCGACGCATTCCGCAGGTGGTGTGTCTCTCGGGCGTAGGCACGATCTTAGCCGCCACGGGGTCGTGATCAACCGGTCACCGTGCGCCGCTGCGCACGGTTAAGGGTTTTCCGCCGGGCATGTGCAGCCTGTGGCCGCAGAATGTTCACCTACCGGACACTGCGCTCGGGAGAGTGCCCTTTCGGGAAGGCTGTCAGTTGCCGCCGAGCATCTTCTTCAGGTCGTCCGGCAGCTCGAAGTCGCCGCCGTCCTGCTGACCGCCGCCGAACGCGGCCGGCAGCTGGCCCGGCTGCGGCGCCTGCGGCTGGGGGCTGCCCTGGTTCGCCCGCTTGGCGGGGTTGCCGGAGCCGCGCTTCTTGCCCTTCTTCGCCTGCTGCTTGGCCTTCCGCGCCCCGCCGGCGCCCGCACCCGGCATCCCCGGCATTCCGGGCATCCCCGGGATGCCCTTGCCGGACGCCATCGCGGACATCATCTTGCGGGCCTCGAAGAACCGCTCGACCAGACCGCTGACGGTCGCGACCTCGGTGCCGGAGCCCTTCGCGATCCGGGCCCGGCGGGAGCCGTTGATGATGTTCGGATCGGTCCGCTCGGCCGGCGTCATCGAGTGGATGACCGCCTCGATCCGGTCGATCTCGCGCTCGTCGAAGTTCTCCAGCTGGTCCTTGAACTGGTTCGCACCGGGCAGCATGCCGAAGATCTTGGTCAGCGGGCCCATCTTGCGCACCGACTGCATCTGGGCGAGGAAGTCGTCCAGCGTGAAGTCCTTGCCGCCGCGCTTCTGCAGCTTGGCCGCGGTCTTGGCGGCCTCCTCGGCGTCGAAGGAGCGCTCGGCCTGCTCGATCAGGCTCATCACGTCGCCCATGCCGAGGATGCGCGACGCCATCCGGTCGGGGTGGAAGACGTCGAAGTCCTCGAGCTTCTCGCCGTTGCTGGCGAACATGACCTGGCGGCCGGTGACCTGCGCGATCGACAGCGCGGCACCACCACGGGCGTCACCGTCGAGCTTCGACAGGACGACGCCGTCGAAGCCGACGCCGTCGAGGAAGGCCTGCGCGGTGGTGACCGCGTCCTGGCCGATCATCGCGTCGACGACGAACAGGATCTCGTCCGGGCTGACGGCGTCGCGGATGTCCGCGGCCTGCTTCATCAGCTCCTCGTCGACACCCAGCCGGCCGGCGGTGTCGACGATCACGACGCTGTACTGCTTGGACCGCGCCTCGTCCATCGCCTTGCGCGCGACGTCCACCGGGTCGCCGACGCCGTTGCCGGGCTCAGGCGCGTACACCGGCACGCCGGCGCGCTCGCCGACGACCTGCAGCTGGGTCACCGCGTTCGGCCGCTGGAGGTCGGCGGCGACCAGCATCGGGGTCTGGTGCTGGGTCTCCCGCAGCCACTTGGCGAGCTTGCCGGCCAGGGTGGTCTTACCTGCACCCTGCAGACCGGCCAGCATGATCACCGTCGGCGGCCGCTTCGCCATCCGCAGCTCGCGGGTCTCGCCGCCGAGGATCTTGACCAGTTCCTCGTTGACGATCTTGATCACCTGCTGCGCCGGGTTCAGCCCGCCGCGCACGTCGGCCCCGCTGGCGCGTTCCCGCACCGCCGCGATGAACTCCCGCACCACCGGCAGCGCGACATCCGCCTCCAGCAACGCGATCCGGATCTCCCGGGTGGTCGCGTCGATATCGGCGTCGGTCAGCTTGCCCTTGCCCCGCAGATTCTTGAACGCGGTGGAGAGCCGATCGGAAAGCGTGTCGAACACGAGAAACAGTCCGTTTCGTCGAAGCGATGAACTCCCCGAGTCTACCGGCCCGGCAACCTGTGGATAACTCCGGCGGCAAGGGACTCTTTCTCGCTACCGTGAACGCCATGCCCCTCGACATCCCAGCCTTCAACAACGCCTTCGGCCGAGCCCGCGATCGGGTCCGCAGCACACAACCTGTCAACGTCCCGGCCGAGCAGGAGAAGCTGCGAGCGCTCGTCCCGGCCGACGCCTCGGACGACCATCGCGCATGGACCGACCGGCTCATCGCCCGTCTGGCCGAGCCGCCGGCGCCGCCTCGCGAGTGGAGCGAGTTGTACTACGAGGCGGACCGCGTCCACGCGGCCGCGTATCCGCCGAAGGGAAACACCGACGAGAAGATCGCGATGCTGGCCGAAGCACGACGACGAATCTGGGAGATCGCCGACCGCGCGTCGGAGGACGAGGCGGACGACATCCGGGCGATGACCGAGGATCTCGAGTCCATGGAGCGCTGGATCCGCGACCCATCGTTCCCGCTGACCGACACTCCCTTCCCGGCCTCGGATGCCTGAGTCCGCCCAGCGCGTTCCTGAGGACTCGCCGACGTACCGCGAGTTCACCCGGTTGTACGACTTGGCGCGGCAGCTCCGGCCGACAGTGGCCGACCGGTGGAACCGCGAGCTGTACGCGACGAGCGGACGTGGCGGCTTCGACCAAGACACCGGGGCGATCGGTGTCCATGAGTTGCTGCTGCGCGAAGGGCTGACGAGGGATCCGACCGCCAACCCTCGGCGCCAGGCGCGCGCACTGGACGCGGTTCTGACCCGTACCACGCAGGCGGGGATGAAGTTGGAGGCGCCAGGCGAGGCCAATGCGGTCCGGACGACGCAGTCGCGGGGTCTGTATGACGGTGTGGCGGCGGTCCGCGCTGCCGACGACTTCGAGGCGTTTGCTGAGCTGGCTGGCTACGAGGACCTGTCCTTCGGTGGTCAGGAGCACAGCGGTGCGTATGCGGCGGCGAATGGTTTGGTTCAGCAGGCGGCTGGGGTGAGTGTTGATCGACGGGAGTTGATTGATCGGCTCAGTCGAGGGCCGGCGGTGATGCAGTTTGATCAGTTGGCTGAGGCTGTTGTGCGGAATCGGTTGGAGGAGATTGCGCCGGCTGAGGGGGTGGATCGGCAGGCGGTGCGGCAGGAGTTGGTTGAGACGATGTTGCATCCGCAGTGGGAGTCGTTGGCGGGGCGGTCGCCTGAGGCTGGGCAGCATGTGGCTGAGGAGATCGGGCGGGGGCTCAACGCGAAGGTTGAAGAGATCAGGCGGCGGGGGCCGCATCCGGCGCGGATCGCTGAGACGGGCGACGTACCGCAACAGCAGGTAGGTCGTGAAGCGCCGGTCGATGGGGCACAGGCGGGGCCGAGTCAAATGAAGGACGTGGCGGCGGCGCGGTTTTTGAGTGGGGTGGCGCCAGCTGCGGGGGCGGCGGGGCGGGGGTCGGGGCTTGGGGATGGGTCGCGGGCGGCGGCTGCTCGGGCGGCGGGGGTGGGGCGGGGTGCGTCGGTGCCGGGGGTGCCGGGGGTGCGTCGTCCTGGTGAGGCCGGGCGTGGGTAGGTGATTGACAGTGGTTGGTGGAGCGTTGAGGATCTAACCTGTCGGGTGGCGTTCACGGGTTAGGAGTTTGGTGTGCGGGTTGTGGTGGATGGGCCTTCTAACTTGGGGTTGCGGCCGCCGGTCGAGGGGACTGTGCCGGGGTGTTACAAACTTGCCGGGGCGTTGCGCGACCACGGGTTCGTGGGGCGGATCGGGGCGGAGGACGGTGGGTGCGTGACGCCGCCGCGGTACGACCGTGGGGCCTGGAAGCCGGGCGACGGGGTGTTCAACGCGCCGGCGATCGCGGCGTACACGGTGAAGTTGGCGGACCGGGTCGCGGGGTTCGTCGAGCAGGGGAAGTTCGTCGTCCTGCTCGGCGGTGAGTGCAGCAATCTGCTCGGGCCGGCGTTGGGGTTGAAGCGGCTGGGGCGGTACGGCGTGGTGTACCTGGACGGGCACTCGGACTTCCGGACGGTCGACAACGCGCCGTACGTCGGGGCCGCAGGTGGTGAGGCGCTGGCGTTGGTCACCGGACGCGGGCAGACCGATCTGACCGATCTCGAAGGGCTGACGCCGTACACGCGGGACGCCGACGCGGTGCTGCTCGGGATCCGCGAGGACGACGAGTACGCAGCGGACGCGGTGAAGGCCGGGATCCCGGTGTGGCCGGCGTTGACGATCGCGCAGGACGTGAACGCCGCAGCGGCCGGGACACTTGAGCATCTCGAGCGGGACGAGCTGGACGGGTTCTGGGTGCATCTGGACGTGGACATCCTCGACGCGGAGATCATGCCCGCGGTCGACAGCCCGGATCCGGGCGGGATCGACCATGCTCAACTGCAAGCACTCCTGCGCCCGCTACTGGCCTCTCCGAAGTGTGTGGGGATCGACGTCGGCATCTTCGACCCGGACCTCGACCCGGACGGCGTCTACGCGGCCGAGCTGACCGACACCCTGGTCGCATCTCTTACTCCGTAGCTGTCCACCGGAGCTCCTGGCCGTGCGGCGCTGCCGTGCCGAGCGTTCGGCGGGATCCGCCTGGCCAGGTCTGGAGGTCGATTCGGTACTCCCAGCCATCCGTGCCCCGCTCGTGGCTGATCACGTGGTGCGGCTCGAGGCTGAGGTGGGCCAGCGGTGTGGACTCGGTCGCTTGAGCACCTAGCTCCTCGATCCGCTCCTCCACCGCGGCCCGGTCGACGCGTCGCAGGTACTGCCACATGATCGAGTGCCACACCACCGTCACATGGCCCTCGGACAGCTCCAACGCGCGCAGGAACGAGACGGCGTCCTCCGGGCGTACGTCGGCCGCCACCTCCCGCGCGACCTTCAACGCACCCCGCAACCGCTCCAAGCGCTCCGTCATATCCGGCCAGACGTACGACGTCAGCGTCAACGCTCCGTCCGGCGTCAGCGGATTGATCGGGGCGATGTCGCACCCCACGCGTTCCACGATCCGCAGGTCCGCAGCAGGCACCTGTCCCGACCAGGCTGACGAGAACACCACCGGGCTGTCCTCCGGCCCGTACGACGACCCGTCCGCGAGGTACCGGTACCGATCCGCCCGGAGGTTCAGCCCGGCCGACGCACCGATCTCGAACAGCCGCACCGGCAACGGCACGGCCTCGACCAGCTGCAGCAGACCGCCGTACAAGGAGGCCGACCGACCCACCTCGTTCGTCTGTGGCGGCTGGGTCAAAAGCGAGCGCACCTCCCCTACCCGCGCCTGCAGCACCTGCTCGAACGCCTCCCAGCCGAGCACCGGGTCCCACGCGCCGCCCACACTCGGGTAGTACGCCGCGAGCTCAGGCACCGTGCCGGACAGCACCAGACCGTGTACGGCGCCCAGCAACCGCAGGCCGATCGCCTCACCGAACGATCGGTCCTCGTACCCCTCCAGTACTTCGACGGACACGCCACCGACCTCGTAGTCGTCCACGATCAGCCGGAGCAGCTCGGCGTACATCGGGGACCCGAGGTCCTCGCAAGCGACGGCTTGGCGCTGTAAAGCCTCTACGACATGCACAGCGCTGACACTAGAACGTCAACCGATCGAGGACAGACTTTGCCGTCGTTCGCGCGTCCTCCGGTTCGAGTGGCGCGCCGTGGCGGTCGGTGAGGTAGAAGACGTCGACACACTCCGCACCGAGCGTGCTGACGTGCGCAGAGCGGATGTCAGCACCAGTCGCAGCGATAGCCGCAGTGACGTCGTACAGCAGTCCTGGACGGTCATGTGCTCGCACTTGCAGGACAGTCGCGGTCTCGGACGCGTCCGGTAGCAGGTCCACTCTGCTGGCAACACGTGCAGCAGACGAGTCCCGTGCAGCCAACCGGCGTACGACGTCGCTCGAGTCCCGCAGCGCAACAGCCAGCCGGTCCCGCAGCCGGACCGGATCGGGAGCCGAACCTGCGACGGTCCACTGCGAGATACCAAGGCCTTCAACAGACGTGATGACCGCGGACCGCACGGCCAGCCGCTCTACAGCGAGTACGGCGGCCACCGTCGACAGCGTGCCCACCTGATCGGGTACGGCGACGTTGATCCGCAGGTCGCCGTGGTGGTCGGACACAGTGAGCCCCAGCCGTCCCACACCGACCACCTGATGCAGCACCGGCACCGGAACGGGCGGCGCCTCGGTCCACATACCCTCGCCGCCACCGGACAGCTCACCGCGCACCCGACGGCACAGCTCACCCACCAGCCGCATCCGCCACGGTGATGACGCAGCCGGACCGGCCGCCCGCGCATCGGCGTACGTCAACGCCTCCAGCAGGTCCAAGGTCTCGGTACTGCGAACGATGCCGGCCACCATGTCCACGGTCATCGGGTCGTCCAGGTCCCGTCTGGTGGCGACCTGCGCGAGCATCAGGTGCTGCCGGACGAGCAGCGCGATGGTGTCCGAGTCCGTATCGCTGAAGCCCATGCGGCGGGCCAAACGAGCCGCAATAGTCGCACCGGTGACGCTGTGGTCGCCGTCGAGCGCCTTGCCCAAGTCATGAATCAGTGCAGCGATCAGCAACAGGTCAGGCCGCCGTACGTCGCGGACCATCGCCGACGCCTCGACGCACGTCTCCAGCAGATGCCTGTCGACGGTGAACCGGTGGACCGCTGACTGTGGCGGCCGGAACCGCACCGAGTCCCACTCGGGCAGGCTGCGCGAGATGTACCCGGCCTGGTCCAAGGCCTCCCAAACTTCAAGCAGTCCGCTCCCCGCACCGAGCAGAGCACACAGCAACCGCCGCGCCTCCCCCGGCCACGGCTCCGGCAGGTCAGCAGCAGACGCGGCCAACCGAGCACAGACAGCAGGCGACAGAACGAGCTCACGATCCGCAGCGACCGCAGCAGCACGCAGACCGAGCACCGGGTCGCGCTCCGGTCGCGCATCCGGCATCAGCACGACCTCGCCCTCGTGCTGGCCCACTCCCTCGTCCAGCGCGAGCAGCAGCGGCCCACCGGTCCGCTGACGGCGCCGGGAACGCGGCGGCTTGGTCATCAAGCTCTCGACCCGTCGCCACGACACGTCGCACACATGCGCCAGCGTCCGGCCTGTCGCATACACATGCCGCAGCAATTCGTCCCGCCCGGACAGACCGAGCCCAGCAGCCACCTCACCCGCCAGATCAGCCACCAACCGGTCAGTCGCCCGACCAGCCACCTCATGCAGTACGTCGCGGACCTCGAGCAGATCGCGCCGCGCCCGCTCCACCACCGGGTGCGGTACGTCGACCAGCCAGGACGCCACCAACGCACGCAGTACGACGGCATCCCGCAAACCGCCGTACGCCTCCTTGAGGTCGGGCTCCGCGAGATGCGCGAGCTCTCCGACCGTGGACGCGCGATCGCGGCACGCCTGCGCCAGACCGGGCAGCCGGGTCCGCGCAGTACGACGCCAGTCCGCCATCAGCACGGACCGGAGCTGCAGGGTCAGATGTGAATCGCCCGCGACGTGTCGCGCGTCCAGCAGACCGAGCGCGACCCGGTCGTCCGCCGCGGCAGCCTCGCGTGCTTCGGCCAGTGTTCGGACGCTGTGGTCCAGCTTGGTCCGCGAGTCCCACAGCGGATACCAGATCTGTGCGGCCAGCTCGTCCACCCGTGGGTACCCCTCGACGTGCACGAGCATCACGTCGAGATCGCTGTACGGCGACAGCTCCTCCCGGCCGTAGCCGCCGACCGCGACCAGCGCGACGCCCTCGGTAGGTACACCGAGGGCGTCACAGGCCTTGGAGAGGAGCAGGTACAGCAGCGCGTCGGCCTCCTCGGCACGGACGCGCCGCTGCTCTGCTCTGTCCACCATCTAGAGGGCGTCTCCGTCCAGCTCACCGGTTCGGACCCGGACGATCGTGTCGACCGGGGTGACCCACACCTTGCCATCACCGATCTTGCCGGTCTGCGCCGCCTTGACGATCACGTCGACCACGTCGGCGCTGTCACCGTCCTCGACGACCACCTCGAGCCGGACCTTCGGGACCAGGTCCACCTCGTACTCGGCGCCGCGGTAGACCTCGGTGTGGCCCTTCTGCCGGCCGTAGCCGCTCGCCTCGGTGACCGTCATACCGGTGACGCCGAACGTCTCCAGCGCGGCCCGGACGTCGTCCAGCTTGTGCGGCTTGACCACCGCGGTGACCAGCTTCATGCCTTGACACCTTCCTTCTCCGACGGCTCCGTGGCCTCAGTGGACCCATTCTCGGTCGTCTCGGCGGGAGCCGACACCGGGCGCGACGACAGCGCGCCGCGCAGACCCGACGAACCGAGGTAGTCGTACGCCGTCTCCGCGTGCTCGACCTGGTCGACACCGGTGACCTCGTCGTCCTCCTTGAGCCGGAAGCCGATCGTCTTGTCGATCACCTTGCCCAGGATGAAGGCGACGGAGAAGGAGTAGATCGCGACCACCACGTTGGCCACTGCCTGCCGGCCGAGCTGGGTGGCGCCGCCACCGTAGAACAGACCGTTCACGGCCGACGGTGCGGCCGCCGAACCGAACAGACCGATCGCCAGCGAGCCGAACAGACCGCCGACGAAGTGCACACCGACCACGTCAAGGGAGTCGTCGAAGCCGAACTTGTACTTCAACGACACCGCGAAGGCACAGATGCCGCCGGCCAGCAGACCGACCGCGAGCGCACCGAGCGGGGTGACCGCACCACACGACGGCGTGATCGCGACCAGACCGGCCACCGCACCGGACGCCATACCCAGCGTGGTGGCCTTGCCGTGCGTGATCCGCTCGACGATCAGCCAGCCGATCACCGCGGCGGCGGTGGCGGCCTGGGTGTTCACGAAGGTGACCGCGGCGGTGGTGCCGGCGCTCAACGCGGAGCCGGCGTTGAACCCGAACCAGCCGAACCACAGCAGACCGGCGCCGAGCAGCACCAGCGGCAGGCTGTGCGGCCGCATCGGGTCCTTCTTCCAGCCGACCCGCTTGCCCAGCACGATCGCCAGCGCGAGCGCGGCGGCACCGGCGTTCAGGTGGACCGCCGTACCGCCGGCGAAGTCGATCGCCTTGAGCTTGTCACCGATCCATCCGCCGTTGCCGTCGTCCAGGAACCAGACCGAGTGCGCGACCGGGAAGTACACCAGCAGCGTCCAGCCGACCACGAACGCGATCCAGCCGCGGAAGGTCGCCCGGTCGGCGATCGCCCCGGAGATCAGCGCGGGGGTGATGATCGCGAACATCAGCTGGAAGGCGACGAATGCGAGCGTGGGCGTCGTCCCGCTCACCGCCTCCGGCGCGAGCAGGCCCTTCAGGCCCACCTCGGAGAAGTTCCCGATCACGTGCCCGGTGTCACCGGCAAATGTCAGCGAGTAGCCGACCACCACCCAGAGGATGGTGACGACGGCGATGGTGATGAAGCTCATCATCATCATGTTCAGCACGCTCTTCACGCGCACCATGCCGCCGTAGAAGAAAGCCAGGCCCGGGGTCATCAGCATCACCAGGGCGGCACTGGCCAGAACCCAGGCGGTATCGCCGGCGTTGATCTCCATCAACGTCATCCCTTCCATCGAACTGGGGGTGGCCGGCGTCCTCAGTCGGGAGGTCTCCACAACGCCGGGGAGCCCGCCGCTCAGCCACAACGCACACGGTGTCGGCGCGCCGTTTCAGCCGATCGGTCCGTTTGTTTCAGGCATGTGACAAAGCGGGCTCCCAGGTGACATCGCGGTGACATGAGTCACCGGAGGCCAACTTGTGGCACTCTGGCCTGGACCACACGGGCCAGCAGCCGCGCCACTGCACCCGTCTGAGCTGGGGACGTAGAAATGGAGCCGATCTACGGGGTGAGGCCGCGCCGCGGCAGACCACGGGACCCGGAGGCCGAGCCGAGGATCCGCCGGTACGCCGTACAGCTGCTGCTGGAGCGGGGATTCGACGGAATGACGGTTGACGACGTTGCCGAGGCCGCGGGGGTCGGCAAGGCGACGATCTATCGCAGGTGGGCCAGCAAGGAGCTGCTCGCCAACGACGCCATGGCCGACCTGTTCAACATGGAGATACCGGATGCGGATACCGGCTCGATCGCCGGCGACCTGCTGGAGGTCTACCGGACCGCACTGATCTTCGCCAACAGTGAAAGGGGACTCGCACTGATCCGCCTCGCAGTCGCCGAGGCGAACCGCGACCCGCGGTCCGCGCAGATCTACCGGGATGTCCTGGACCGGCGGATCGAGCTGACCGAGGCCGCGCTGGACCGGGCCAGAGCCCGGGGAGAACGGGTCCGCAGCACCGCGGATCCGGTCGTGATGGTGGAGTGGATGGCAGGTGTCTTCGTCGTCCGGGCACTGACCGGACGTCCGATGCCGCCGCCGGAGGACGCCGAGCGCCTGGCCGACGTCACCCTGCGGGCCATCCTCGACGGGTGGAGCGGCTCATGGCCGCAGACCCGGTCCGAGAGCCAGCTCGCCCACCGCGAGTTCGGTGACCCTGCGGACCTGTCCTGAGTCCAGGTCCCAGGCCAAGACCCAGCCTCGGACCTGTACCAGCACGTTCTGCTGGTCGTACCAGCCCAGTACCGCGCAGCAGCCGGGCTCCCGCACGTAGGAGGTATCCCCGGCGCCGGGCGGTGTCTGCGCCGAGCCGGCGAAGGGTTCACCCAGGATCAGCAGCCGGCTGGGCCGCATGCTCAGGGTTGAAACGGCCGCCACGCCCTGTGGTTGCGACCTCATCGTCGGGACCTCCGGCAGCTTCTCCGCGACGAACAGCCGGGCGACACCGCTGCCGGACGAGAACGTCTGACCGACCCACGTCCGGACCGGCAGCGTCAGCGGGCCTTCCTCGGTCCACTGACCGGTGACGAGGTAGCGCATCAGGTAGCCGGTCTCGATCCTGAACGGCGAGGTGACCGCATCCGGGTCGTCCGAGCCCTCGATCCGGACCAGTGGCGGCTCACCGTCGCCGCCCTCGCCGACCAGCACCCGGTACGCGACACCTGGTCCGCTGACCAGGATGCGCTCGGCGTCCTCGACCCAGGACACACTCCGGAAGTCGCCGGCGGGCAGCGGGTACTGCGAGATCTCGGCCGTCGAGGCGTCGACGGTGACGAGTTTCCCGGGCTGCGGGAAGGCGACGACCCTGCCGTCGGGTGACACCGCTCCCGAGCTCAGCGGTGAACCACCGTCGACGGGAACCAGCTGGACCGCGGCCTGCGACCAGGAAGAGTCGCGGCCGAGCAGGAGCGGCTCGTAGACGTCGCCGTTCTTCACCAGCACCACGGCGGCGACGCGGTCGAGCTTGTGCTTGGCCAGCGGATGCACCTTGCTCGGCAGCTCCAACCGGTCGCCGAGCGGAGTCTCGAGCCGATCGAGCAGCCGCTCGCTACCGGGCGGCGGCGCCACCCAGAAGTCGATCCCGGCGATCTTGCCGGCCGGTGCGAGGTAGTCGCGCGGAGTCGGGGGTCTGTTCGGCGGGGTGATGTCCGCATTGCCGCGCGACCCCACCTCGATCGAGATCGAGACGATCAGCAGTACGACGAACACCACGATCACACTGACCACGGCGATCCGGCGCCGACGCCGTTGTACCTTCAGTCCGGCTGCCCACGCCGCATCGGCCAGATCCGGCTCGGGCAGCCGGTCTGCTGCCTGGACCAGCAGCGGTGGAACGTCTTCACGCCTCATGGGCATCACGCCAGTCCCCCGCGCCCAGCGCTGCACGGAACCGCCCGAAGGCGGTCAGACCGTGCGCGTGGACGGCGGTGTGCGACATCCCGAGCAGATCGCCCACCTCGAACTCGGTGAGCTCCTCCACGTGTAGCAGAACGAACACGGTGCGCTGTGCGGGTGTCAGCTCACCCAGTGCGGCCTTCACCTGGTCGTCCTCGTCCGGGAACGCCGGCGTGCGATTCCACGGCTTCAGCGCCGGCAGGTACAGCACCCGCTGCACGAATGCGTCCGGGTCGTCCACCCTGGTCCACTGCATCGACAGCTGCGTGAACGCGCGCAGCAGCACCTTCTCGGCTCGCTCGAGATCGCCGTACACCAGGTACGCCGTACGGAGCCATCTGCCTTGTCGTGCATCCACGAACGAGGCGAAATCCGGGTCGACCGTGTCGCGCATCCACCCTCCCGCCTATATTCAACTCCTCAACTACTCCCTGCGGCCAGAGCGAGTTTCCGATCGCGCCCGAGCCGTCTCCTCCAGGATCAGGTCGTAGTTGATCCCGGCACCCGCCATCAGGCCGGCCCCAGCGGACGGCATCACCTGTGCCATCGGATTGGTGACGTTGCCTGCCGCGAAGACGCCGGGGACCTCTGTCGCGCCCATGCCATCGACCTGGATCGCAGTACCGACCTCAATGCCGTTGTTCTCGACCAGGGTCGGCTCCAGCCCTAGATCGGCCAGGAACCCCGCCCGGGCGCGCACCGTGGTCTGGATCGCCAGCGCCTGCCGGGGAATGACCTTGCCGCCCTCCAGCCGTACTCCGGTTATCCGATCGTCGGACACCTCGACCTGCTCGACCTTGCCTTGTACGACGGAGATGCCGCGGGCAGCCAGCTCCTCCCACTGCTCATCGGTCGGCTCCGGCGCGGTGTGCAGGAACAGCGTCACGTCATCACTCAACTGCCGGAACAGCTGCACCTGGTGCATCGCCATCGGACTGGTCGCCAGTACGCCGATCGCCTGGTCCCGCACCTCCCAGCCGTGGCAGTACGGGCAGTGGATGACGTCCTTCCCCCAGCGCTCCGCCAGTCCGGCCACGTCGGGCAGTACGTCGGTCAGCCCGGTCGTCACCAGCAGTCGCCGGCTCCGGTACGTCGTACCGTCGGCCAGCTCGACCGTGAAACCGTCGTCGTCCTTCCTCGCCGTCGTCACCGTGCCTTCGGCGATCTCACCGCCGTACCCGATGACTTCCTGGCGGCCGAGCGCGTAGATCTCACCCGGCGGCGTGCCGTCGCGGGTCAGGAAGTTGTGCACGCCCTCCGCGGGCGCGTTGCGCGGCGTACCGTCGTCGATCACTAGCACCGAGCGGCGGGACCGGACCAGGGCCAGCGCTCCACTCAGGCCGGCGGCGCCGCCACCGATCACGATCACGTCGTACTTCGTCATGTCCCGCACTCCTCTTCTCGAACGTGATCCGAGGATGCGTCGTGGTTTTCATTTTCAACAAGTATTGTTGCCGGTATGGCAAACGACGAGGACGTCCTCGAGTCGGTCGGACCGCGGCTGCGGTCGTTGCGGATCGAGCGCGGGACCACGCTGGCCCAACTGTCCGAGACGACCGGTATCTCGGTCAGCACGCTGTCCCGGCTGGAGTCCGGTCAGCGCCGGCCGACGCTGGAGCTGCTGCTGCCGCTCGCCCGGGCGCACCAGGTGCAGCTGGACGAGCTGGTGGACGCACCGCCGACCGGCGACCCGCGGATCTATGCGAAGCCGATCAAGCGCCACGGCACGGTGCACATCCCGCTGAGCCGCCGGCCGGGTGGGATGCAGGCGTTCAAGCAGATCCTGCCGGAGGGGTATCCGGGCACCGACATGGTGCAGAAGACGCACGAGGGCTACGACTGGCTGTACGTGCTGTCCGGGCGGGTCCGGCTGAAGCTCGGCGACAAGGACTTCATCCTGAAGGAGGGTGAGGTGGCCGAGTTCGACTGCCGGGTGCCGCACTGGTTCGCCAATCCCGGTCCTGGACCGACAGAGGTGCTATGTCTTTACGGCCCGCAAGGGGAGCGGATGCACGTCAGAGCGCGCACCACATGACACAGGTCGATTGACAGGAGATACGCAGTGAGCGTCGCGTTGTTCACGTTGGGCGGAACGATCTCGATGGCAGGCAGCCAGCGGCTGACCGGTGACGACCTCACCGCGGCGATGCCCGGGCTGTCGGAGCTGGGCCACCCGGTGGAGATCCAGGACATCGAGAAGATCCCCAGCGCCAACCTGACCGCCGCCAAGATCCTCGAGGTCGTCGACGCCGCTTCGAAGGCCGTCGCCGCCGGTGCTGCGGGCGTTGTGGTCACGCAAGGCACCGACACGCTCGAGGAGAGCGCGTTTCTCGCGGACCTGGTCTGGCCGCACCCGCAACCGCTCGTCTTCACCGGTGCGATGCGCAACCCGACACTGGCCGGTCCCGACGGTCCCGCCAACCTCCTGGCCGCACTTCGCGTCGCCTGCTCCCCCGCGGCGCGCGATCTGGGCGCACTGGTCGTCTTCAAGGACGAGATCCACGCGGCGCGCTGGGTGCGCAAGACGCACAGCACGAGTACGGCGACCTTCGTGTCACCCAACACCGGGCCGATTGGCCATGTCGTCGAGGACCGGGTCAGCGTCCTCACCCGACCGCTGCGGCTGGACGGCGTACAGGGCAGCGCCGAGCCGGCTGAGCTCGACAATCTCAAGGTGGCGCTCTACACGGTCACCATGGACGACGACGGCCTGCTGCTGCAGGGACTGGCCGACACGCACCAGGGCCTGGTCGTCGCTGGGTACGGCGTGGGGCACGTGCCGGCCGCACTCGCTCCGGTGCTCGGCGACCTGGCCGCCCGGATGCCCGTCGTCCTGACCTCACGTACCGGCGCCGGCTCGGTGGTCCGCAACACGTACCACTCCCCCGGCTCGGAGACCGACCTGTTGCAGCGCGGGCTGATCGACGGCGGATTCCTCGACCCGTACAAGGCTCGCGTGCTCCTTCGGTTGCTCTTGGCAACAGACGACGACCTTGCCGCGGGGTTCGCGCAGTACGCCTAGCTGAGCGAGGAGGCCTTGGTCATCAGGTAGTCGCGTTCGGGGAGGCTCGTCGTACCGCGGGCCGCTGCGCGGAAGTGTTCGGCGGCGGTCTCGCGGTCGCCGCGCATCTCGTAGAGGTGTCCGCGGGTGGCGTCCAGGCGGTAGTGGCCGGCCAGCTCGTCGTCCAGTGGTTCGAGGAGTTTCAGACCGGCGTCGGGGCCGTCCACCATGGCGGCCGCGATCGCCCGGTTGAGCTTCACCATCGGATTGCCGGACAAGTCCTCCAGCAGCCCGTACAGCGCGAGGATCTGCGGCCAGTCGGTGTCCTCGGCGCGGTCAACCTCGTCGTGCAGCGCTGCGATGGCGGCCTGGATCTGGTACTCGCCCAGTGGCGGCGTGTTGAATGCCTCGACCGCTAGTGCGACGCCCTCGGTGATGTGGTCGTGGTGCCACAGCGATCGGTCCTGCTCAGCCAGCGGGATGAGCTCTCCGCCCTGACCGGTCCGCGCTGCGCGGCGGGCGTCGGTCAGCAGCATCAGGGCGAGCAGTCCAGCCACCTGACCGTCATCGGACAGCTGTGCGCGTACTGCGCGCGTCAGCCGGATCGCCTCTGTCGACAGGTCGCTGCGGTGCAGCTCCGGTCCACTGGTACTCGTGTAGCCCTCGTTGAACATCAGGTAGAGGACGTGCAACAGGTTGCGCAGCCGGTCCGGGTCGGCGTCCGGTTCGAAGCTGGCGCCCTTCAACTTCTGCTTCGCCCGGCTGATCCGCTGCGCCATCGTTGCCTCAGGCACCAAATACGCCGTAGCGATCTCGGCCGTGGTCAGACCGCCGACCGCTCGCAGGGTCAGCGCTATCGCCGAGGCCGGGGTGAGCGCGGGATGGCAGCACAGGAACAGCAGCCGGAGCGTGTCGTCGTGCTCCTCGGTCTCCCCACCCGGCACCTCGCGCAGTGCAGCGCGTTCCTCACGTCGGCGGCGCGCCTGCTGCTGCCGTACTTCGTCGATCAGCCGCCGTGAGGCCGTCTGGATCAACCAGGCCTTCGGCTTGTCCGGGCGGCCGTCCCGAGGCCAGGTCGTCGCGGCGGCCAGCAGCGCCTCCTGGACGGCGTCCTCCGCCGCGGCGAAGTCGCCGGACCAGCGCACGACCGCGCCGAGGACCTGCGGCGTCAGCTCGCGCAGCAGGTCCTCCAGGCCGTCAGCCGGGTCAGAAGTCGTGCAGATCGGCATCGCCGTCCATCACTCGGCGTACCTCGATCGGCTGCTCGAGAGGGACACCACCGGGACCGGGAGCGGCAGACTGCTCGGCGGCGATCTCCAGCGCCCGCTCCTCCGACTCGACGTCGACCATCGTGTAGCCGGCCAGGACCTCCTTGGCCTCGGCGTACGGGCCGTCGGTCAGCACCGGCGCACTCACACCGGTCGCCCGGACCACCTTGGCGTGCTTGGGCCAGGTCAGTGCGTTGACCTCGACCAGCTCGCCGCTCTGCCGCAGCCGCTCGATCGAGTCGCCCAGGTGCTTCATGTGGGCGTTCCTGTCGGCCTCGTCCCATTCCAGCATCGGGATGTCGGTCTTACCGCCGTCGTTGGTCATCAGCAGCATGAACTTGGTCATGTCATCTCCTTCTCGTTCGGGCCTTCACCCGGAGACGAAGCCGGCTACTGCAGCTCTACATCGTTCATTCCAGCAGGGCGTCGACGAACTGCTCCGCGTCGAATGGCGCCAGGTCGTCGGGTCCCTCACCGAGACCGACCAGCTTCACGGGTACGCCGAGCTCCCGCTGCACCGCGATCACGATGCCGCCCTTCGCCGTACCGTCCAGCTTGGTCAGGACCAGCCCGGTGACGTCGATGACCTCTGCGAACACGCGGGCCTGGGTGAGGCCGTTCTGACCGGTGGTGGCGTCGATGACCAGCAGTACTTCGTCCACCTGGGCCGTCTTCTCGATGACGCGCTTGACCTTGCCGAGCTCGTCCATCAGACCGGTCTTGGTGTGCAGGCGGCCGGCCGTGTCGACCAGCACGACGTCCGCCTCCTCCGCGATGCCTTCCTTGACCGAGTCGAACGCGATGCTCGCCGGGTCGCCGCCCTCCGGACCGCGCACGGTGCGAGCGCCGACGCGCTCACCCCAGGTCTGCAGCTGGTCCGCGGCGGCCGCGCGGAAGGTGTCGGCGGCGCCGAGGACGACGTGCTTGTCCTCGGCGATCAGTACGCGGGCCAGCCGGCCGACGGTGGTGGTCTTGCCGGTGCCGTTCACCCCGACCATCAGCATGACGGCGGGCTGCCCGTCCTTACGGCTCGCCTTGAGCGACCGGTCCATCGACGGGTCGACCAGGGTGACCAGCTCCTCGCGGAGGATCTCGCGGGCCTGTGCGGCGCCGACGCCCTCCACGCGCATCCGGGTGCGCAGCTTCTCAACCAGCTCCTGCGTCGGCGCGACGCCGACGTCAGCGGTGATCAGCGTGGTCTCGATGTCCTCCCACGCCTCCTCGTCAAGCTTGTCGCGGGACAGCAGTGCGAGCAGGCCCTTGCCGAGCGAGCCCTGCGAACGCGCCAGCCGGGCGCGCAGCCGGACCAGCCGGCCCTGTGCGGACTCCGGCTTCTCGAGCGTCGCGGCGGGAGCAGTCTCTGCCTCCGGAAGCTCGGCGTCCTCCAGCGTCCGGGTCGGGGTGTCCCGGGGTTCCTCGGCGTCCTCACCGACCTTCGGCTCCGGTGCCTCCACGGCGGGCTTGGTGGCCGCGGGCAGCTCGGAACGGCGCCGCCGGGCGACGACCAGACCGGTCGTGCCGACGACGAGAACGACCGCGATCACCACAACGATCGTGATCAGGGCCTGGTCTGTAACGAGTGGCAGCAGGAGCGAGACAAGCTGTGGGGTCAACACGATTCCCCATCTTGACAGACACCCGGCCCGCCGCCCGCATTTGTCACGTCAGGCAAACCAGTTGTCGCGGTACGTGAGGAGGCGCCAGCTCGGGCCGATGGGTGAGCAGTACGACGGTCCGCTCGCCGGCCGCCGCGAACAGGTCGGCGAGCAACGCCCGGCCGGTCTCCTCGTCCAGGTGCTCGGTCGGCTCGTCCAGCACGAGTACGTCGCGGTCGGCGAGCAGGAGCCGCGCGAACGCGAGCCGCTGGCGCTCACCACCGGACAGCCGGGCACCGTGCTCGCCGACCATCGTGTCGAGGCCGTCCGGCAGCTTCTCGACGAAGAGTCCGAGCCGAGCACGGTAGAGCGCCTTCCACAGTTGCAGGTCGCTCACGCCGGGCTTTGCGAGCAGCAGGTTCTCCCGGATGCTCGTGTCGAAGACGTGGCTCTCCTGGGTCAGCAGGCCGACGACGGACCGCACCTGGTCGCCTTCGAGCCTGGCCAGGTCCACACCGTCCAGCAGCACCTCTCCCCCGCGCGGCTCGAGGAACCGCAGCAGTACTGCGGCCAAGGTGCTCTTGCCCGAACCGCTCGGGCCGGTGATCACCACGCGGCTCCCGGCGGGCATATCCAGGCTGAGCCCGTCCAGTACGTCGGTGTCGTCGTACCCGACGCGGAGCAGCTTCACCTGCAGGTCGCGTCCGGTCGGGAGAGGTAGTGGGTCGGTCGGCTCGGTGACCGCGTCCGGGGTGTCCACGAGCTCCTGGACGCGGCCCAGTGCGGCTCGGACCCGGATGGCTAGTTGGGCGGCGGCCGGGATGCCGCCGAGTACGTCGGCCAGGGCGAGTGGGGTGAGGACGAGTACTGCGAACACTGCGCCGGTGATGTTCGCCGTACTGCCGAGGATGAGTGCGGCGATGCTGGCGCCGCCGATGCAGAGGACGAGGAGGGCGCTGCCGAGGCCGGCGCTCCAGGCAGAGCGGCGTTCGGCGGCGGCCAGGCGGGCGTCGTGGCGGGAGAAGTCGTCCAGGACCGCGTCGACCGCGTTGTAGGCCAGTACGTCGGCTGCGGTGAGCAGGGTCTCGGTGGTGGTGGCCGCCACGTCTCCGCGGGCGCCGGCGATGTTGCGCTCGGCTCGCTCGGCGGTGTGGGCGGTCAGCCACGGTACGACAGTGCAGGCGACGAGGACTGCCAGCGCGACTGCTGCACCGGCTGCTGGGAGGAGTAGTGCGAGGAGAGCCACAGTCGCGGCGGCTGTGACGCCGGCTACTGCGACTGGCAGGAGTACACGCAGCCAGAGATCGAGGACCGCATCCACGTCCAGCACGAGCCGGGCGAGCAGGTCGCCCTTCCGCTGGGACGTCGGTCCGATCTTCTCGAGTCGACCGGTGACGCGGGCCCGCGTCTCGCCCAGGACCCGGTACGCCGCGTCGTGGCCGACCAGGCGCTCGACGTACCGGAAGACACCGCGGCCGACACCGAACGCCCGCACCGCCACAATCGGCACCAGCAACAGCAGGATCGGAGGCTGGGCGGAGGCAGCAGTAATCAACCAGGCCGAGGTTGCCAGTAGAGCCACCGCCGACCCCGCAGCTGCAACGCCCAATGCCAACGCGAGCACCAGCCGCCACCGCACACCCGGCTCCGGCCGCACCAACTGCCACGGCGTGCTCATGCGTTCACCAGCTCTCGGGTTCCTACGGAGACTGTTCGGTCGGCAGCTGCAATCAGCGCGGGGCGGTGGGCGACCATCAGGACCGTGCGGCCGGTAGAGCGGAGACCGGTGATGACGGCTGCTTCGGCGTCCGGATCCAGACCAGCGGTCGGCTCGTCCAGCAGGAGTACGGGGGCATTGGTGATGAGTGCTCGAGCCAGGGCGACTCGGCGTTGCTGGCCGCCGGACAGGAGTTGGCCTTGCTCTCCGACCGGCTTGTCCAACGCGAGCTCACCGGCACCTGCAGTGAGGAGGGCCAGGCGGACCTCGTCGTCGGATGCGGTCGGGCAGCCGAGCCGCACGTTGTCGGCGACTGTGCCGAGGCGCAGCCCGGGCCGCTGAGGCACCCAGGCGAACTGGCGCCGCCACTCGGCCGGGTCGAACTCGTCGGCCGCACTGCCACCAGCCACGACCACACCGCGCTCCGGCTCGACAAACCCAAGCAGCACGGCCAGAGCGGTCGACTTCCCAGCGCCACTAGGACCGGTCAGCGCCACTACCTCCCCCGGCCGCAGCTCCAGGTCGAACCCATCCAGCGCAGGCTCGTCACGCCCCGGGTACCGCACCGTCACGTCGTACAGCTGCACCGGACTCACACGCAGGTCAGGCACATCGGTCCGGTCGCCCCGCACCGGCAGCGGCGTCTCCAGGACGCGGAACACCTCCTCGCTCGCGGCAACCCCGTCCGCACTCGCGTGGAACTGCAGTCCGACCTGCCGCAACGGCAAGTACGCCTCCGGCGCCAGGATCAGGACCATCAACGCCGTCTCCAGCCCCAGCTTCCCGTCGACAAGCCGGAGCCCGACGCCTACCGCAACCAGCGCCACGGAGATGCTGGCCAGCAACTCCAGCGCGAACGACGACAAGAACGCCAACCGCAGACTCCCCATCGACGCGGCACGGTGCTGATCGGTCACCCGACGTACGGCGGACTCCTGGGCCTTCGCGCGTCCGAAAAGCTTCAGCGTGGTCAGTCCGCCAATCACATCAGCGAAGTGATGCGCCAGCACCGCCAGCGCATGCTGACGCCGCCGGCTGCGTGCCTGTGTCGCCCAGCCGATCAGCGCCATGAAGATCGGGATCAACGGCAGTGTGACCAGCACCGTCCCCGCGGCGATCAGATCGCCCGTCGCCATCCAGCCGATCACACCGGCCGGCACCGTCGACGCCAGTACGAGCTGCGGCAGGTAGCGGGCGAAGTACGGGTCCAGGTCGTCAAGTCCCTTGGTGAGCAGCGTTGTGAGCGCACTGCTGCGTTCACCACTCAGCCACACCGGTCCGAGCTTCAGCGAGTGCTCCAGCACCTGCCGCCGCAGCGTCGACTTCACCGCTGCCGCAGCGCGCTGCGCGACCACCTCCTGCGCCCACACCAGTAATGCCCGCCCCGCAACAACCAGTGCCAACGCCAGCGCCACACCTGCTACGCCAGTGCCCCGCAGTACGACGCCGGTGATGCCATGCGCCAGCAGCACAGCCTGTACGACGATCAGCACGCCACTCGCGACACCGATCAGTACCGACGCGGCGAGGAAGACCCGGGCGCCCCTGGCCCTCCGCAGCAACCGCGGGTCGAGCGGCTTCACGACGCCGCCACCATCACACGCTTCCGGAACACCCAGTACGTCCAGCCCTGATACAGCAGGACCAGCGGGAAGAAGATCCCCGTGATGATCGTCAGCGCCTTCAACGTGTACGCCGAGGACGCCGCCTCGACCACGGTCAGCGTCGACCCGGGCTCCAGCGTCGACGGCATCACATCCGGGAACAGCGCGACGAACAACGACACGACAGCCAGCCCGATGGCCACCGTCGTACCGATGAAGGCCCAACCCTCGCGACGCAACAGGTTCGCAACCAGACCTCCGGCGAATGCGACGACGGCCACGATCGTGATGATGATCGAGGCAGTGTCGCCGCGCAGCGCCTGCGCCCAGGCCAGGAAGGCGATCGTGAGCACCGCGGCGACGACCCCGGTGCGTGTGGCGAGCCGGTTGGCGCGGGCGCGCAGGTCGTCGGTGGTGCGCAGCGCGAGGAAGATCGCGCCGTGCGTGATGAACACCGCGACGAAGGTGAGTCCGCCGAGCAGTGCGAACGGGTTGAGCAACGTCCCGAAGCTCCCGACATACTCATGATCGGCGTCCAGCGGTACGCCGCGCACGATGTTGCCGAAGGCAATGCCCCACAGCAGCGCGGGCAGCAGCGAGCCGATCATGATCATCAGATCCATCCGGCCACGCCAGACCGGATCGTCGCGCTTGCCGCGGTACTCCAGTGCGACGCCGCGCACGATCAGCCCGACCAGGATCAGGAACAGCGGCAGGTAGAAGCCGCTGAACAGCGTCGCGTACCACTCGGGGAACGCTGCGAACGTGGCGGCGCCGGCCATGATCAGCCAGACCTCGTTGCCGTCCCAGACCGGTCCGATGGTGGTGATCGCCGCTTTTCGTTCGGGCTCGTTGCGGCCGAGTAGGCGGAACAGCATCCCGACTCCGAAGTCGAAGCCCTCGAGCACGAAGTACCCGGTCCACAGCATCGCGATCGCGATGAACCACACAGTCGTCAGTTCCATCTCGAGCCCCTCAGTACGCGAACGAGAGTGGTTTGTCGGGCTGATCCGGTGAGGTCTCCGGTGGATCGTCGGTCCCGGCCAGTCCGCCGCGGATCGTTCGCAGCATCAGCTTGGTCTCGACGATCGCGAGTGCGCCGTACAGCAGGGTGAATCCGGCCAGTGACGTGATCACCTCGCCGCTCGTCGTACTGGGTGACACACCCGATGCCGTGGGCAACAACCCGAAGACCAGCCAGGGCTGCCGTCCGGTCTCGGTGAAGACCCAGCCGAAGGTGTTCGCGATCAGCGGCAGCAGCGGCAACGGCGCTGCCAGCCAGATCAACCAGCGAGTAGGCGCCCGGCCGCGGCGCGTTGTCCACAGTAACCACAGCGCGACCGCCGCGGACGCCATCCCGACGCCGATCATCAGCCGGAAGGTCCAGTAGGTCAGCGGGATGTTCGGCTTGTACGACCCCGGGCCGTACAACTGCTCGTACGCGTCCTGCAGCGAGTTGATGCCCTTGACCTCACCGTTGAAGTGCCCGGTGGCCAGGAACGACAGCAGGTACGGCAGCTTGATCGAGAAGATCTCCTTCGACCCGTCCAGCGTGCCGACGGTGAAGACCGAGAACGACGCCGGCTTCTCGGTCTGGTACAGCGCCTCCGCCGCGGCCATCTTCATCGGCTGTACTTCGGTCATCACCTTGCCCTGCAGGTCACCGCTGATCGCGACGCCCACGCTGGCCACCAGCACGACCGACGCGCCGATCTTCAGCGCCGACCGGAACACGTCCTTGTCCACCAACGGCCGCCGGATCAGGTGCCACAACGCGACACCCGCGACGAACGCGCCGCCGACCATGAACGCGGCGAAGATCGTGTGCGGGTACGTGACCAGCACGACCTTGTTGGTCAGCACCGCCCCGAGATCCGTCAACTCGGCGCGACCACGGATGGCGTTGTAGCGGAAGCCGACCGGGTTCTGCATCCACGAGTTGGCCGCGAGGATGAAGTACGCCGAGAGTTGCGTGCCGAGCACGACCATCCAGATGCAGCCGAGGTGCACGAGCTTGGGCAGGCGCTCCCAGCCGAAGATCCACAGGCCGATGAACGTCGACTCGAGGAAGAACGCGAGCAATCCTTCGAGCGCGAGCGGGGCGCCGAACACGTCCCCGACGAAGCGCGAGTAGTCGCTCCAGTTCATGCCGAACTGGAACTCCTGCACCAGCCCGGTGACCACGCCCATCGCGATGTTGATCAGGAACAGCTTCCCGTAGAACTTGGTCAGCCGCAGGTACTTCTCCTTGCCGGTGCGGTACCACGCGGTCTGCAGGCCGGCCGTGATCGCGACCAGCGAGATCGTCACCGGGACGAAGAAGAAGTGGTACACGGTGGTGATCGCGAACTGCCACCGGGCCAGATCCAGCGTGTCCATCGGAAGGCCTCCCCAGCCATCTACGACGTTTCGTAGTAGATGTTAGCGCGGATCTACTACGACGTGTAGTTATACTGGTCACGTGGCGAGTGAGGACAGAGGACCACGGCCCTTGGGAGACCTTGAGCGCCTGGTGATGGAGCAGCTGTGGGCTGCGTCGACGGCGTTGACCGTGCGCGAGGTGCACGAGCGGCTGGCCGGCACCCGGGAGCTCGCCTACACCACCGTGATGACCGTCCTGGACCGGCTGGCCAAGAAGAAGCTGACCGAGCGCGAGCGCGACGGCAAGGCCTGGCGCTACCGCGCGGCCGCGCCGCGTGAGGAGCTGGCCGCCGACCTGATGCGGGACGCGCTCGACCGCGCCGGCGACCGACGCGAGGCACTGGTCCGCTTCGTCGGCCAGGTGTCCGACGAGGAAGCAGCGCTCCTGCGCGAGGCCCTGTCCCGGCTGGACGGTCAGGAGCGGACGGGGTGATCACCCCGGTCCTGCTGGCCGTCCTCGCGCTCGTCCTCACCGGCCCTGCACCGGCCGTGCTGGCTCGCTCCAACTGGCCCTACCGGGTCCCCCGCGCCGCCGTCATCCTCTGGCAGGCGATCGCCCTGGCCGCTGTACTGGCTGCGCTGGGGGCCGGCATAGCGCTCTCGTACTCGATCGCGGGCGAGCCCGGCAAGCCGAAGTTCGACCCGTCGTCGCCGCGGGACCTCGTAGCCGCATTGATCCTCGCGATGACTGCGTCGGTCGTCATCAGGCTGCTCTGGGCTGTCGGGAAAGTCGCAGTCGGTACAAGGGCACGTCGCAAGCGGCACCGCGATCTGGTCGACGTACTCGCCACTCCGGACGGACTGATCCCCGGACTGCGAGTGCTGGCCGAGGAGACGCCGCTGGCGTACTGCCTGCCGGCACTGCGAGGCGCACGGGTCGTCGTGTCGGTCGGTGCGCTGGACCGGCTGGACGACAGCGAGCTGAAGGCAGTGCTGGCCCACGAGCAGGCGCATCTCCGGGCACGTCACGACCTGGTGCTGGAGGAGTTCACAGCGCTGCACCACGCGTTCCCGCGCTGGGTGCGTAGCGACGTGGCGCTGGAGCAGGCCCGCACGCTGGTGGAGCTCCTGGCTGACGACGATGCGCGCCGCCGCAGCGGCCCAGGCCCGCTGGCCCGCGCTCTGGTCGCACTGGCCGGCTCACCGGCACCTGAAGCGGCTCTGGCGGCAGCCAAGTCCGCCACTGTCCTCCGGGTCGAGCGCCTGGCCGACCCGGCTCCTGACGAGCGCGTGCTCGCCACAGTGACGTACGCCGGCGCGGTCACTCTGCTGGTCCTGCCCACGATCACCATCGCCGCCCCGATCGTAAAGGCGATCGTGGACGCGGTCAGCTAGCCGGCCGGTAGCGCACCAGTACGCCGCCGTTGGCCCACGGGCGTGCCTCGATCAGTTCCAGCTGGACCGGTGGCTCGCCGCTGGGGAACGCACTCTTGCCTGCACCCAGCAGGATCGGACAGATGCGCAACTGGACCTCGTCGACCAGTCCGGCGCGCAGCAACGACTGGAACAGCGTGATGCTGCCCCACAGGATGATGTCCTTGCCGGTGTCCTCGGCCTTCAGCGCACGCACCGCATCGAGATCGCGGATCACCAGACCCGGTTCATAGGACCCCCACGGCGCACTGTCCAGCCTGGTCGACACGACGACCAGACGCAGCGCGTTCAGCATCGGCGCGATCGGCTCGTCCGCGGAGGCGTCGGTCGGCCAGTAGCCCGCGAACAACCGGTACGTCTCGGCGCCGAGCAGCATCGTGTCGACGCTCTCGAGCAGTCGGAGATTGTCGTCGTCGGCAGAGTCGGTGTCGTCCGCGATGGAGTCGAAGAACTCCAGTCCCCCATCAAGCTCGGCGGCGTACCCGTCGAGCGTCACGTACTCCTGGAAGATGAGTCGCCTCATATCCGGCGACACTACCCGAAGCGCTTACCTTCTCCCCGCGCCACAGCAAGCAGCACCAGGCCCGACAGCACCAGCAGAACAACCATCGTCACAACGAAAGTCAGCACTTCACTCCCCGAATCCCCATGCCCCAACACACTTCCCGACGCTCTCAGCGCGTGAGAAGTTCCCCGAACGCCTTCGCGATCTCGTCGACCTGCCAGGTCAGCGAGTGCGGCGTCATCACCATCTCGATCCACGACCAGCCCGGAACATCGGCCGGCTGCCACGGAGAGCACAGCGCCTCACGTGTCCGCTCCATCCTATCGATCGACGCGTGCTCGATCGAATCGGCCGCCCGCGGCGCGTAGAGGCGGAACGAGTTCGTGTGCGGCGGCTCCGGGAAGACGCGGAAACCCTCGCTCTGCAAGGCCATTGCGACCTCGACCGCGCGCTGGTGCAGGTCGTCCATCAGCGGGAGAACCGTCCGCAGCCCGTCGCGCGCGGACACGGCGTACGGGAAGAGCGAGAAGAGGTTGCCGCCGAGCCGGCGCTGCCACCGGCGTACTTCGGCGATGACGTCCTCGGGGCCGGCCAGTGCGGCACCGCTGATGCCGCCGAGCACCTTGTAGAACGACACGTAGACGGTTGAAGCCAGCGCAGCGATCTCAGCCAGGCTGTGTTCGAGGTACGGCGTGCTCTCCCACAGGCGGGCGCCGTCCAGATGCAGCGGTACGCCGCGCTTGGCGCAGTACTCGGAGAAGACGACCAGCTCGTCCCACGTCGGCAGGACGTACCCGGCATCGCGCAGCGGGAGCTCCAGCGTGACCGCGGCCAGTTTGCCGGGGATCGCGGCCAGCTCGTCCGGGCGGGGCTGGCGTGGCTCTGACGTGAGCCGCTCGATCCGTAGGTGATGCACCTCTTCCAGCGCGTTCAGCTCGTGCACCAGGAGGTGAGACAGCCCGTGTACTGCGACCCGGCTGGTCCCCGCGCGATCGGCGTACACGCGGAGCACACTCTGCTGAGCCATGATGCCGGTCGGCAGGAACACTGCTGCCGGCTTGCCCAGCAGTTCGGCTACTTCCTGCTCCAGCGCCGCGACCTCGCCGCCGTTGCCGTACATGTCGACGAGGTCGTCCGTGGCGACTTCTGCGAGCCGCTGCAGCCGGTCCGGCGCCGGCACTCGCCGGTTGCCGAGCCAGCGCTCGCAGTTGTCCGCCGCGTTCTTCCGGCGCTCCCGCAGGTCCTCGGAGGTTGTAGTAGCCACGGTCCCATCCTCTCGTGTCCCGCAACTACTTTCAGATCGTTGCTGTGACCACGTGCTTTCCCTGAAGGGTCCTGATCTCCACGGAGTGCACCTTGTTGAGCGGAACCAGCACACCGCCGCCGAACGTGCTGCCGTTCTTGGCTGCCTTCTCCGACACCACCCAGCTACCGGCCGTCCAGGTCTTGCCGGCGTCGTCGGTGACAAGCAGCTGGCACTGGTCTCCGGCCGTCAGGCCCGTGACCTGCACCTGCACCCAGCTCCACCCGGTCCTCGGCTCGACGGTCGTCGCCATCCTGGCGCCGGACCCCGCATCAATCGCCGTGACTTCCTTGTAGCCGGCTGCAGGCTCGGTGGCCTGCGGCGGTGCGGTCGAGCGACCGAGTGCAACGCCGCCACCGAGGGCACCACCGACCACGACGAGCGCGGCGGCCACCATCAACCAGCGGCGGGGGGCGCGGTGCTTGGCAGGCACCCGTACGGGGGCAGGCTCTGGCGACGACTCGCGGACCTCCCGCAGCGTGCGCTGCAGCAGCAGGTCGCCACCTTCCGGCGGCCCTTCCAGGAACGCCTCCGGTGGGACCTCACCGAGGAAGTCCTTCATCTCCTCGAGCTCAGCGAGCTCGGCACGGCACTCTGCACAGGCGGCAAGGTGCGCGTCGACCTCGGCCACCTCATCGGGTTCCAACGCACCCAAGGCGTAGGCGCCGAGTTGCGTACGGTCATGCTCGTTCATCGGGACACCTCCGCTTCTGTTCCGGCCATCACCGCGCGTAGAGCTCGGAGGGCGTAGTACGAACGCGATTTCACGGTACCGGGTGGGACACCCAGCTCTTTTGCAGCTTCTGCCACGGACCGCCCGCGGTAGTACAGCTGCACGAGTACGTCACGGTGCTCGGGCGACACCTTGTCCAGGGCGTCCATCACGACCATGGTGTTCACCACGGACTCGGAGTGGTCGCTCTGGACCGGCGGCCTGTCCACCACGTCCGCCACTTCGGCCGGACGCACCGCCCGGGCCCGGGCGCGGTCGGTGACGATGTTGCGCGCCACCGTCAGTAGCCAGCCCCGCACCGACCCTCTGCCGGTCGTCAGGTCGCCAGCGTGCTTCCACGCCCGTACCAGTGTCTCCTGTACGACGTCCTCGGCCGCGGCCCGGTCTCCGGTGAGACGGGTCGCGTAGGCGAGCAGACTGCGCCCGTGTTCGGCGTACAGCGTGCGGATCAGCGTCTCGGCATCCTGCGGCTCTGGGGTGTCACCCACGAGCCGCACGATACCGGGATTCGCCGGTGCCAACACCAGCAGAGGTTCAGTAGCCGTTGCCATTCCCGGAGCCGCTCGCTTGGGTAGTGATCTTCTTGCCGTCTGCGCCGACAACCCACCAGACACCGCCGACGGCCTGGCCCTTGGCCTCACCGGCCGCGCTGTCACTGGCGAACAGGTAGAGCGGCAGCCCCCCGATGGCCAACTGCTTGCTGCCGTCCGAGCGGGTGATCGTGCTGATCAGCGAGGCGTCGATCCCGGTGAGCTGCGGCGTACCGTCGCCCGCGGCCACCACCGGCCACTTGGCCAGGCAGTCGCCCTCGCAGTTGGACTTGCCCGAAACGTCCTTGTCGAACACGTAAACAGTCCGTCCGTTGCCGTCGACAACGACCTTGCCGAGACCGGTGACATCGGCCGTCGCGAGCTTCGCCCCAGTTGCAGCCGGCTCGCTGGCCGGCGCCGAGCTGCTGGAGCCCGAACCGGAAGGTGAGCTCGAATCGTCACCACCGCACGCGGTCAGGCCCGATAGGCCGAGCACCGCTGCGCCGATCACGCCGACCACACTGCTCAGTCGCTTCATCGGACCCTCCTAGGTTGACCGTTCGTCACCCGCAACACGTACGGATTCACGGATCGGTTCAACCCGGAGGGCTATCGTCACCACCATGAGCCAGGAGATTCCAGCCGCGGTCCAGCGCGCGCTCACCGCGATCGACGAGCAGGACAACGACGCGTTCGTGGCGGCGTTCGCCCCGGAGGGCTACGTCAACGACTGGGGCCGGGAGTTCCGCGGCCCGGACCAGATCCGCTCCTGGAGCCAGAACGAATTGATCGGTAAGCAGGCCACGTTCACCGACACCCAGGTCACCGTCGCCGGCAACCCGCTGACGATCCTGACCCAGGTGGGCGGGAAGGGCTTCAACGGCCCCTCCCACTTCACCTTCGCCATCGAGGACGACCAGCTCGCCTCGATGACGATCACGGCCTAGACAGCCTCAGACGGCCGGTTCAGATGGGCTGGCTCAGGCGGGTTCGGGTTCGCGGATCCGCTGGGAGATGACCGCGGAGACGCCGTCGCCGCGCATGGTCACGCCGTACAGCGCGTCGGCGACCTCCATGGTGCGCTTCTGGTGGGTGATGACCAGGAGCTGGCTGTTCTCGCGGAGCTCTTCGTAGATCTCCAGCAGGCGGCCCAGGTTCGTGTCGTCGAGGGCGGCCTCGACCTCGTCGAGGATGTAGAACGGCGACGGGCGGGCCTTGAACAGCGCGACCAGGAACGCGACCGCGACCAGTGAGCGCTCACCGCCGGACAGCAGCGACAGCCGCTTGACCTTCTTGCCGGGCGGCCGGGCCTCGACGTCGATACCGGTGCCGAGCATGTCGTCGGGGTCGGTCAGGACGAGTCGGCCCTCACCGCCCGGGAACAGCCGGCTGAACACATGCTCGAACGCGACCTCGACATCGCGGTACGCCTCGGTGAAGACCTGCTCGACCCGCTCGTCGACCTCCTTGACGATGTCCATCAGGTCGCGGCGAGACTTCCTGAGGTCGTCGAGCTGCTCGGACAGGAAGCGGTGCCGCTCCTCCATCGCCTCGAACTCCTCGAGCGCGAGCGGGTTGATCTTGCCGAGCTGGTTCAGCGCCCGTTCGGCCTGCTTCAGCCGCTTCTCGACCTTGGTCCGGTTGAACGGCTCGCCCTCGAGCTCCAGCGTGTCGTCGTCACCGTCCTTGGGCAGCGGCGGGACCAGTTGGTCCGGTCCGTACTCCGTGACCAGCGCGTCGACCTCGATACCGAGCTCACCCAGCGCCTTCTCGTACAGCTGCTCGAGCCGCATCTTCTGCTCGGCCCGTGCCAGCGCGTCCCGGTGGACCGTGTTGGTGAGCTGCTCCAGCTCGGAGCTCAGGTTCCGCGTCGCGGACCGCGCCTGCGAGAGCGCCTGCTCCCGGTCGGCCCGCTGCGCCTGGATCGCCGACCGCTCGGCCGCCGCCTGCTGCAGCGAGGACTCCAGCCGGGCCAGCACGTGCCCAGCAGCCAGGTGCACGGCCTGCGCCGCGTCAGCCTGCCGTGCCCGCCGTGCGGCCCGGGCGATCGCCCTGGCCCGCGCCTCGCGCTCCTGCCGGGCAGCGCGCTCCAGCGAGTCAGCCCGGCCGGACAGCGCCCGGGCCCGCTCCTCGGTGGTACGCAGCGCCAGCCGCGCCTCCATCTCGGTCGCACGCCCCGCCTTGGCCGCCTCGGCCAGCCGGTCACGCTCCGACGTGTCCGGCTCGTCACCGTCGTCGTCGAACGCCTCGGCGTCCATCAGCCGCTCTTCGAGCTCGGCCAGGCCGGACAGGTTCTTGTCGCGCTCCTCTTCAGCCGCAGCGATCGCCTCGCCCATCCGCTGCGCCTCACCGCGGGACGCCTTGGCCAGCGACCCGAAGTGCGCCAGCTGCTCCGCCACCGCAGCCATCGCCGCGTCGGACTCGTGCAGCCGGGCCAGAGTGATCTCGACGGACTCCTTCTGCCGGGCCCGCTCGTCCTCCAGCCCCTGCAGCTCGAACCGCAGCCGCTCGCTCCGCGCCGTCGCCTCGAGCAGCTTCTCCGCCGCCTCGTCGACCGCGGACTGCACCTCGATCAGGCTCGGCGCCGCGTCCGACCCGCCGTACGCGAAGTGCGCGCCCAGTACGTCGCCGGCCCGCGTCGTACACGTCACGTCGGGCAGGTTGCGCACCAGGGACTTCGCCGCCGGTACGTCGTCCACCACGGCGACCTTGCGCAGCAGCCGCCGCAGAGCGGGCCGCAGGGTCTCAGGGCAGTCGACGACATCCACGGCGTACGACGCGCCGTACGGCAGCACCGGCCACAGGGAGTAGTCGTCGGCGGGGGCGTCGCCGAGCAGCATCCCGGCGCGGCCGAGGTCATGCTGCTTCAGATGACCGACAGCCTGCAGCGCGGCGTCAGCGTGCGTAACTGCGACCGCGTCCGCGGCCTCGCCCAGGGCGGCCGCGATGGCCGTCTCGTACCCGGCGCGCACGCTCAGTAGCGCGGCGACCGAGCCCATCAGGCCGTTGACCTGCTCGGAGGCGGCCAGCAGGGCGCCGGCGCCGTCCTTGCGGTTCAGACCCAGCTCGAGCGCTTCCTTGCGTGCGGCGAGACCAGTGCGCTCGCGCTCGGCGTCACGCTCCTCGGCCCGGAGCTTCGTCAGCCGCTCGTCCATCTCGTCGAGCACCGCCTGAGCGGCCTCGAACTGGTCGTCGAGCCCCTTCTCGCCTGCGTCCAGCCCGGCGACCTGGGTCTCCAGCGCGGTGAAGTCGTGCTGCGCCTTGGCGGCGCGGACCTCGGCCTCGTGCATGTTGCTCGCGAGCCGGCCGATCTCGGACTCGGCGGCGGCCGCGCGGCTCTGCAGCGCGTTCACCTGGCCGGTCAGCCGGGCCAGGCCCTCGCGGCGGTCTGCGGCGGCCCGGATCAGCGCGGAGATCCGGCGCTCCTCCTCGGCCTCCTGCGACTCCAGCTGCTGGCGGCGCTCGACCGACTCGGCGAGCAGCTCGGAGTGCGCCTCGACCTCGGCCTCGATCTGGGCCTCGGTCTCCCGGACCCGAGCGGCCTCGAGCTCGAGCTCCTCCGGGTCGCGTCCGGAGCGCGGTCCGTCGTCAGCCTCGTCGTTCAGCGAGCGGATCCGGTCGGCGGCGATCCGCGCCGTACCTTTGATCTTCTCGCCGAAGCCGGACAGCTGGTACCAGGTGTCCTGGGCGGCCTGGAGCGCCGGAGCGTCCTCGCGGAGCGCGTCCTCGAGCTCGGCCTCCAGCTCGCGGGCCTCCCGCAGCTTCGCCTCGGTCTCGGACCGGCGCTCTGTCAGCGCGGCCTCGTCCCGCAGCTCGGCCTCCAGCGCGGACTGGGCCTGGACGATGTCGTCGGCGAGCAGCCGCGCGCGGCCGTCCCGGACCTCCGCCTGGATCGTCACCGCGCGGCGCGCCACCTCCGCCTGGCGCCCGAGCGGCTTCAACTGGCGGCGGATCTCGGCGATCAGATCCCCGAGCCGGTGCAGGTTGCCCTCGGTGGCCTCCAGCTTCCGGATCGCCTTTTCCTTGCGCTTGCGGTGCTTCAGGACGCCGGCGGCCTCCTCGACGAACCCGCGGCGGCCCTCCGGCGTGGCGCGCAGGATCGAGTCGAGCTGGCCCTGGCCGACAATGACGTGCATCTCGCGGCCGATACCGGAGTCGCTGAGCAGCTCCTGGACGTCGAGCAGGCGGCAGTTCTGGCCGTTGATCTGGTAGTCGGACCCGCCGTTGCGGAACATCGTCCGGCTGATCGTCACCTCGGCGTACTCGATCGGCAGCGCGCCGTCGGTGTTGTCGATGGTGAGCACCACCTCGGCGCGGCCCAGCGGGGCGCGGCCGGAGGTGCCGGCGAAGATGACGTCCTCCATCTTGCCGCCGCGCAGCGACTTCGCGCCCTGCTCACCCATCACCCAGGCCAGTGCGTCGACGACGTTGGACTTGCCGGAGCCGTTGGGTCCGACGATGCAGGTGATGCCTGGTTCGAAGTTCATCGTCGTCGCGGACGCGAACGACTTGAATCCCCGGAGCGTCATGCTCTTCAGGTACAAGGCGAAGCTCTCCAACCCGTGAAAGGACAGACGATACCTAAGGAACCGTCGTAACTGCTCGTGCCGCTACCCGGGGGAAGTAGTTCCGCAGCGCAGTCTACAAACAGATGCGCGGGAACTTGTGGAGGCCGACCGGCAAGACCGCAGCCGACTATAAGGGCAACAGTTGCTGAACAAAGAACCGGCGGAGGCCCGGACGGGGGCCACCGCCGTGGTTGTGCGGACGGTCGAGATGCAATTCTCTGTTGTCGCGGCTAGGGTCCTCAGACCGAAGCGGGGGCGCGCAAAGCCTCGTCGACGGTCAGCAGGCGACCCTCGTGAATCTGTGCGACGAGGTGGTCGTTCTCTGCCTGCAGACGCATCACGTGCGCCTCCAGGTCGGCGACACGCCGATTGAGCAGACGAACCTGCTCGAGCATGCGCGGGTCAGTGCCTCCAAGATGCCCTAGAAGAGCCTTGGCCATTGTGCTGTCCTCCGGAAGGGTTCTGGCCGGGTGCGCTCCAGGTCCTGGTCATGAAGGAGCGCTGAAAATGTGTGCCGTCTTTCAGGGTGACACCGGCGGGGGCGACGGGTCAACCTGGGCCACGTTTATTAACGATACCTCGCTCACCAGCGAACGTGGCGGGGAACGGGCTGACATTTCGGGCACCGGTACGACGAACGGTTCATGAACGGCTCGCGACGGATCGGCCGGCCGTCCCGCGGGCACGGCGATCCCTCCTGCCCGTAGACGTTCAGGCCGCGCTCGAAGTACCCGGATTCCCCGTTGACGTTGACGTAAAGCGCGTCAAAGCTGGTGCCACCAACGTTCAGCGCCTCGGCCATCACGTCATGGGCCTGCTGCAGAATCCCCTTTATTTGCAGGGGTTTCAATGTTTCCGTCGCACGGGCGTAGTGTAATTTGGCCCGCCACAACGCTTCGTCGGCGTAGATGTTGCCGATCCCGCTGACCACGGTCTGATCCAGCAGCGCCCGCTTCAGTCCGGTCTTGCGGCGCCTGATCCGCGCCGTCACCGCGTCCGGATCGAACAGAGGATCGAACGGATCCCGGCCGATGTGGGCGATCTCGGCGGGCAGCTCGGCACCGCCCTCGGAGTACGACAGACCACCGAACATCCGCTGGTCCACAAAACGGACCTCTCCGAGGTCGTCCGCAAAGCGGAATCGGACCCGGAGATGCGCCTCGTCGGGCGCGCCGACGGGCTGGACCCGGAACTGGCCGCTCATCCCGAGGTGGGTCAGTACGGCGTCCCCGGACTCCAGCGGGAGCCACAGGTACTTCCCGCGGCGGGCCGGCTCGGCGAACACCTGGCCCTTGAGCCGGGCCACGAAATCGTCCGGCCCGGCGGCATGACGCCGTACCGGGCGGGGATGCAGGACCTCGACCGCGTCGATGGTCCGGCCGGTGGTGAACTCCGCCAGACCCCGGCGGACGACCTCTACCTCAGGAAGCTCGGGCACCTACGGCTGCTGCGAGGGATCCGTGCTGTCGGGATGCGCGGCGCGCAGGGCCTTCCAGGCGGTCTCGGCGGCCTGCTGCTCGGCTTCCTTCTTGCTCCGGCCGATGCCGTGACCGTACGTGTCGGAGCCGATCCGGACCCGGGCCTCGAACGTCTTCGCGTGGTCCGGTCCGGACTCCGCGATCACGTACTCCGGGACGCCGACGCTGAGCTGGGCGACCAGCTCCTGCAGCGACGTCTTCCAGTCCAGGCCGGCGCCGAGCCGGGCCGACGACTCCATCAGGTCGTCGAACAGCCGGTGCACCACCAGGCCCGCGGTCTCGAACCCGCGGTCCAGGTAGACGGCGCCGATCAGCGCCTCGACGCAGTCGGCCAGGATCGACGACTTGTCCCGGCCGCCGGTGGCTTCCTCCCCGCGGCCGAGCCGCAGGTACTTGCCGAGCTTGAGCTCGCGGGCGACACCCGCGAGCGCACGCATGTTGACCACCGCGGCCCGTAACTTGGCCAGCCGGCCCTCGGACAGGTCCGGGTGGTTCCGGAACAGCGACTCCGTGACGATGACGCCGAGCACGGAGTCCCCGAGGAACTCCAGCCGCTCGTTCGTCGGCAACCCGCCGTTCTCGTACGCGAACGATCGGTGGGTGAAGGCGTGCTCCAGCAATTCGTCAGCCAGCGATACGCCGAGCCGCTCGTTCAGCTCGGCGTAGAGCCCCGTTTCGTTGGCAGAGTTCACTGGGTTGGGTGCCGTTTAGCTCTCGACGACCTGGCGACGCTCGCCCTTGGCGCCGTACTGGCCGCAGTTGGGGCAAACGGTGTGCTGCAGGTGCTTCGCGCGGCAGGCGGGGTTCACGCAGGTCACCAGCGACGGGGCAGTGGTCTTCCACTGGGCCCGGCGGCTACGGGTGTTGCTGCGCGACATCTTCCGCTTCGGAACGGCCACGGTTATGACTCCTCGGTTCGGCCGGGGGCTGGTGGACCCGGCCGGCTAGCTGACGTTGGTGTTCAGTTGTGCTGCGGTGGTTCGTCGGTCTGGAGCAGACCGCCGAGGGCGGCCCAACGCGGGTCGACACCGTCCTCGTGCTTGTGGCCGGGATCGTCCGCCAGGCGTGCCCCGCAGTCGGGGCACAGACCCGGACAGTCGTCCGTACACAGCGGCTGGAACGGTAGTGCGAGCACCACCTGGTCCCTCAGCGCCGGCTCGAGGTCGATCAGATCGCCCTCCATCCGGCTGGCCTCGTCCGGCTCGGCTTCGCTCTCCGGGTAGACGTACAGCTCCTGGACGTCAGCGAGGAACTCGTCCTCGATATCGACCAGGCACCGCGCGCACTCCCCGACCAGACGGCCGCGGGCCGTACCGGTGACGAGCACCCCTTCGACCACCGCTTCCAGCCGTAGATCGAACTGGATCGAGTCGCCTTCGGGGACGCCGATCACGTCGATTCCGAGATCTGCCGGCGCCGGCGCCGTGAAAGTGACTTCGCGTTGGGACCCGGCGCGGCGTGACAGCTCGTGCGTATCGATCACGAGTGGGGACCGCGGGTCCAAGACGCTCAGAGCAAACCTTTCAAGCACAGGCAGGCAGGAACTCGGTCTCGTCGAGACCGGTGATCTACACTACCAACTCCGCGGCGCTGGGCCCAATTCGGGGCCAGCCTAGAACTTGTCCAGTAACCGGGAGTGAACGGCAGGGGTCACGAACGTGCTCACATCGCCGCCGAGCCGGGCGATCTCCTTGACCCAGCTGGAGGAGATGAAAGCGTTCTCCGGGGCGGTCGGGAAGAAGAGCGTGTCGACCCCGGTCATCCGCCGGTTCAGCTGGGCCATCTGCAGCTCGTAGTCGTAGTCGGCGGCCGAGCGCAGGCCCTTCACGATCACGCCGGCGCCCTCGGCCCGGCAGTAATCGACCAGCAGCCCGTCGAAGGTGCCGACCCGGACGTTCGGGAACGGCGCGATCAGCTCGGTCAGCATCTCGATCCGCTCCTGCGGCTCGAACAGCCGGTTCTTCGACTGGTTCACCCCGGTCGCGACGATCAGCTCGTCGAAGGCGGCGGCCGCCCGGGTGACGATGTCGAGATGCCCGACGGTGGGCGGGTCGAAGGTCCCTGGAAACAGTGCTTTCATTTTCGGCGAGCCCTAGCCATGCCGGTGACCGTACCAAAGCCGGGCCTCGCCGTACTTGCGGTCCCGCAGCGCGGCGAACCCCTCCGGCCACTCCCACGGCTCCCGCTTGCCCCGCTCGACGACCACCACGGCGTCGTCCGCGAGCCACCCGCGCTCGGCCAGGTCCGTCAGGATGTCCTGCAGCTCGGTGGTCTCCAGCTTGTACGGCGGGTCCGCGAAGACCAGGTCGAACGCGGCCGGAACCTCACCCGCAGTGATCTTTTCCACCGGGCGTGTCACGAGCTTCACGCCGGGCATGCCCACGACCTTGATGTTGGCCGCGATCACGTCGGCGGCCCGCCGGTCCGACTCGACCAGCATCACATTCGCGGCACCACGGGACAGTGCTTCGAGCCCGATCGCGCCGGATCCGGCGTACAGATCCAGCACGGCCAGCCCGTCGAAGCTGCCGAACTCCGACTCCAGCGACGAGAACAGCGCCTCCCGCACCCGGTCCGCGGTCGGCCGCGTCCCGCTCCCCGCCGGTACGGCGATCCGCCGGCCGCCGGCCGCTCCCCCGACGATCCGACTCACGTCTTCTCCAGGTATTCGGTGGTCTCGGACTCCAGAGCCGCCCGGACGACGGCTTTGAGCGACGGGTATTCGGCGAGGTCCACGTCGACCGACACGATCGAGTTCGCGACATGGCGGGCGGCGAGGATGACGTCCTCGTCCCGGAGCACGCTGAGCAGCTTCAGGCTGGTCCGCCGCCCCGACTGCGCCACGCCCAGTACGTCGCCCTCGCGCCTCGTCTCCAGGTCGATCCGGGACAGCTCGAAGCCGTCCGTCGTGGACGCGACCGCATCGAGTCGCCCGTACGAGCGCGAACCCGGCCACAGGTCCGTGACCAGCAGGCACAAGCCGGGCACCTTGCCCCGCCCGACCCGGCCGCGGAGCTGGTGCAGCTGCGAGATGCCGAACCGGTCGGCGTCCATGATCACCATCGTCGAGGCGTTCGGTACGTCGACACCGACCTCGATCACCGTCGTCGCGATCAGTACGTCGATCTCGCCGGCCGCGAACCGCGACATCACAGCGTCCTTCTCGTCGGCCGGCAGCCGCCCGTGCAGGATCTCGACGCGTAGGTCGTGCAGGATCTCGCCCAGCGCCTCGGCCACCTGCATGACCGAGATCGGCGGGCGGGCCTGCTGCTTCTTGCCGCCGGCCTGTTCTTCCTCGCCGGCCGCGAACTCGCCTTCCTCGTCACCGGCGTTCTTGACGTCGTCCCCGATCCGCGGGCACACGACGTACACCTGGTGCCCCTTGCCGACCTCCTCGCGGACCCGGTTCCAGGCGCGCTGCAGCCACTCGGGCTTCTCCTTGGCGGGGACGACCGAGGACTGGATCGGCGAACGCCCGGCCGGGAGCTGGGTCAGTGTCGAGACCGCGAGGTCTCCGAACACCGTCATCGCCACGGTCCGCGGGATCGGCGTCGCCGTCATCACCAGCACGTGCGGGGTGTTGTCGCCGGACTTCGCACTCAACGCGGCCCGCTGCTCGACGCCGAACCGGTGCTGCTCGTCGACCACGACAAGCCCGAGATCCGCGAACTGCACCTTGTCCTCGAGCAGCGCATGCGTCCCCACGACGATCCCCGCGGCCCCGCTGGCCGCATCGAGCATCGCCGTACGGCGGCCTGCTGCGTTCAGCGAGCCGGTCAGCAGACCGATCTTGGTGGCATGCTCCGCCCCGCCGAGCATCCCCTGCTCCGCCAGGTCGCCGAGCATCTTCGTCAGCGTCTTGTGGTGCTGCACGGCCAGCACTTCGGTCGGAGCCAGCAGCGCCGCCTGACCGCCGTTGTCGACCACGGAGAGCATCGCCCGCAGCGCGACCACGGTCTTGCCGGAGCCGACCTCACCTTGCAGCAGCCGGTGCATCGGGTGCGGACGGGCCAGGTCGGCGAAGATCTCCTCCCCCACCTCGGCCTGTCCCTCGGTCAGCTCGAACGGCAACCGCTGGTCGAACTCGTCGAGCAGACCGCCCTCGACGCGCGGCCGCGGTACGGCGTTCAGCGCGTCCGTCACCGCGCGCCGCTGGGCGAGGATCGTTTGCATCACCAACGCTTCCTCGAACCGGAACCGTTGCTGGGCGTCGTGAATGTCCTTCTCGGTGTCCGGAAGATGCACCAGCTGCAGGGCTTCGCGCAGGCCGAGCAGCTTCTCGTTGCGCAGGATCAGGTCCGGGATCGGGTCGTCGAGCCGCTCGTCCAGGCTGTCCAGCACGATCTTCACCGACCGCTCGATCGTTGCGGTGGGCAACTTCGCGGTCGCCGGGTAGAGCGGGCGGAACGGCCGGGCCCGGCGCTCGATCTCGGCCTCGGTCAGATCCTCCTCGTCGAGGATCTCGGTGCCGGGATTCTTCAGCTGCATGGTGGTGCGGAACATCGTCACCTCGCCCCAGAACAGGGCGGAGGTGCCGGGGGTGAGCTTCGTCAGGAGCCAGGGCTGGTTGAAGAACGCCGCTTCCAGGTCGTTGCGGCCGTCGGTGACGACGACCTTGGTGATCGTCCGCCGCTTGCGGAACTTGTGCACCTCGTCCGGCCTGATCTCGACCTTGCTGTCCAGCGAGCGGGCGGTGACCTTCTTGACCCGCCCGTTGACGGTGGCCTGGTCGCCGACCTCGAGCTCGTCGAACGGGGTCAGCTCGCCCTTCTTCAGGTACCGCCGCGGGTAATGGCGCAGCAGCTCGCCGACGGTCTCGATCTCGAGCACGTCGGCGAAGGTCTTGGCCGTCTTCGCCCCGAGGAAGTCGCGGAGCTTGCGGTCGATGTCGGTCCTCATTCCACCCCGATCAGCAACGGGTACCTGTCCTGCCCTCCGTCGTACACCATGACGTCGACATCTTTGCGTTGCCGGCGCACGTGCCGCTCCACCGCCTCGGCGAGCGCCGGGTCCGCGTCCCGGCCGGTGACGATCGTGAGCAGCTCGCCTCCGCCGCCGAGCAGCCGGTCGACGACGGCGACCGCGGCCGTCTCCAAGTCTTCCGTGATCAGCGCGAAGTCCCCGTCGACCACGCCCAGCGCGTCGCCGATCCGGCACCGGCCGGCCATCGTCCAGGCGTCCTTGATCGCGATGGTCACCGCGCCGTGCCGGGTCTGCCCGGCGGCTGCCGACAGGTGTACGACGTCGTCGTCGAAGCTGCGCTCCGGGTCGTGGACAGCGATCGCGGCCAGGCCCTGGACCTGCGCGCGGGTCGGGATCACCGCGACCCGGATGCCGTCCTGGCGGGCGGCGGTGGCGGCGGCCTCGGCGACGGCGATCGAGTCCTGGTCGTTGGGCAGGATCACGATCTCGGGCGCCTGGGACTGCTCGATCGCCTGCAGCAGTTCGCCGGTCGAGCAGCGCCGGCCGGGGCCGCCGCGGATGACCCGGGCGCCGGCCTCGGCGTACAGGTCGGCCAGTCCGTCGCCTGCGACGACGGCGATCACGGCGCGGCCCGGGGCGGGCTCGTGGTGGTGGATCTGGTCGGCGAAGTGGGTGACGCGGATGCGGTGCGGGCGCCCGATGTCGATGCCGTGCTCGATCGCGGCGCCGACGTCGTCGGTGTGGACGTGTACGTTCCAGAGCCCGTCGCCGCCGACCACGACGACCGAGTCGCCGAGCGCGGCCAGGCTCTGCCGGAAGTCGCCGACCTTGTCGTCGGGCGCGTCGAGCAGATACATCACCTCGTACGCCGGTCCGTCCTGGCTCTCGGCGCTCTCGCCCTGCGGTTCGACCCTGGCGGGCACATCCACGCGCACGTGGCGCCCGGTCAGCACCGACTCCATCGCGCCGAGGATCACCACCAGGCCGGCTCCCCCGGCGTCGACGACGCCTGCGCGCCGGAGTACGTCGAGCTGTTCTGTGGTCTTGGTGAGGGCCTGCCGGGCGGAGGCGACCGCGGCGAGGCAGACGTCGGCGAGGGTCTTGCCGTCGTTGGCCGCGGTCATCGCTCCGGTCGCGGCGGCGCGGGCGACGGTGAGCATCGTGCCTTCGACGGGTTGGGCGACCGCGCCGTACGCGGCGTCGGCGGCGTACCTCAGCGCGTCGGCGAAGGCAGCGGGTTCACTCATCCGAACGTCCGCCAGTACCCCGTCGGCGAGATCCGCTCGGCCGGCGCCGTCGGCGCGGTGGGCGCCGTCGGCTCGGCCAGCCGCGTCGGCGCGGTTGCGGGGGAGGTTTTCGTTGAGGCGGTTGCCGCAGGCGCGGATGAGCTGGGAGGTGATGACGCCGGAGTTGCCGCGGGCGCCGAGGAGGGCGCCGCGGCCGAAGGCCTGGATCGCCTCGGTGAAGGTCAGCTCGCCCTTGGGCAGGGCGTCGCAGGCGGCTTCCCAGGTCAGGTAGAGGTTGGTGCCGGTGTCGCCGTCCGGCACCGGGTACACGTTCAGTTCGTCGATCTCGGTCCGGGCCCGCGCCAGCTCCGCCAGCGCCGTCCGCGCCCAGGCCCGCAACACCTCGACCGTCAATTCCTCCACGCCCGGAAGGTTAGTACGGGTCCGCTTACCATGTGCTGTGCCTCGCTCCGTGCTGTTCTCGTTCGCGTCCGACAGTTACCGGTACGCGGTCCGGGAGATCCGGGAGGAGTTTCCGGGTGAGCACCGGTTCGAGCGGCTCGGGGCCGAGGTGGCCCGGCTGGCCGACACAGCTGTTCCGGTCGAGGAGTTCGCGGCGGCGTGTGACGAAGGCCGCATCATGTTCGTCCGGCATCTGACCCGCGAGATCGCCGGCTACCCGTTGGACGACCTGCCGACCGAGCCCGAGCTCGCGACGACGCTGCTCGAGGAGATCGCAGCGCTTGAGGGGAGCACGGCCAAGTCGGTCGCGGTGCAGACCTGGGTCGACGGCACCGGGAGCTCCCACCACCACCTGATCGTCGAAGCGCTGGCCGGCCGCGGGGTGACGAGTACCCGGTCCGGCCAGGACGTCGTCGTGTCCGGCATCGCAGTCGGCAAGCAACTGCTGATCGGCGTGAACCGGCTGGCCGACAGCTTGTCGGACTGGCCGGGTGGGCGGATGCGGCTGGCTCGTGGGGACGAGCGCGTGTCGCGGTCGGAGTTCAAGCTCGAGGAGGCGATCGCGACCTTCGGGCTGGATCTGCCGGCCGGCGGGAAGGCGGTCGACCTAGGGGCCTCGCCGGGCGGCTGGACGCGGATTCTGCGGCAGCACGGGCAAGAGGTGTGGTCTGTGGACCCCGGTTCGCTGGACCCGCGACTGCGGGGCGATCGGCGGATCCACCACGAGGCGACGACCGCGGGCCGCTTCTTCGCGGCGAACCGGGTCCGCTTCGACGTGGTGGTCAACGACATGCGCATGGACCAGCTCATGAGCGCCCGGATGATGCTCGATGCGGCGGCTCAGCTACGCCGCGGCGGGCTGGCGATCGTCACGTTGAAGGGTGGCGGCAAGAACCCGCTCGACGGCGCGCGGCGCGGGATCGACGTACTCCGCGAGCAGTACGACGTACTGCATGCTCGTCAGCTCCACCACAACCGCAACGAGATCACCGTCGTTGCGCGCAAACACGAATAGGCGCCCGGGAGGTTGTCCCGGGCGCCTTTCGAAAGGCCCTACACGGAGTAAAAGCTGGGGATCAGCCGACGACGCGCTGGACCTTGCCGGCCTTGATGCAGGACGTGCAGACCTTCAGCTTGGTCGGGGTGCCCTTGATGAGCGCCCGGACCGGCTGGATGTTGGGGTTGAACCGCCGGGGCGTGCGAGCCTTGACCCGGCGGATCATCGCGCCCTTACCCAAGCGGGCAACGCTGTTGCCGAACGTCGGCTGCTTGCCGCAGACATCGCACTTCTTAGACATGATTCTCCGTGTTCAGGGTCGACACCGACAGACCATGTTACATGGGTGTCAGCGAGCCACCAATTCGGCTTCAGGACGTGAGGTAGGCCACTTCGTCCTCGGTCAACGACACCGAAAGTCCCGGTGTCGAGGTGCGGGTTTCGCTGATGTGACGCGGCCCGATCAGCGGAAATACAGGATACGGCTGGTGCAGCAGCCACGCCAAAGCGATGGCCGTCGGCTCGACTCCCTTGGCCTTCGCGAGCTCCCGCGCGCGGTCCAGCCGGCGGAAGTTCTCGTCGGAGTAGAAGCAGCGCACGAGCTCGGCGTCGGAGGTGTCTTCCGGCTTGGCCCGGCCGGTGAAGAAGCCGCGGGCCTGGCTCGACCACGGGAACAGCGCGACCTGCCGTTCGCGCAGCCACGCCTGCGATTCGTCGTCGGACACATGCCGGCAGCCGGCCCACGGTACGTCGTACGCGCGGGCGAGGCTGAGGTGGTTGCTGAGCAGCGTGAACGGCTGCTTGCTGTTGGCCTCGGCGTACGCGTTCGCCTCGTCGAAACGTTCCAGCGACCAGTTGGAGCCACCGAACGCCTTGATCCGGCCGGCTTTGAAGTGCTCGTCGAGGACATCGACGAATTCCGAAACCGGGATCTCTTCGTTGTCGCGGTGCATCAGGTACAGGTCGACGTGGTCGGTCTGCAGCCGTTCGAGGCTTTCGTGCAGCTGGCGGGTGATCGACTCAGGGTCGCAGTGCGGCGTGTGCGCACCCTTGCCGATCACAACGACCTCGTCCCGGTTGCCGCGGGACTTCATCCACTGCCCGAGCAGCTTCTCGCCGCGTCCGCCGCCGTAGATGTACGCCGTGTCGAACGTCGTACCGCCGCGCTCGACGAAGTCGTCGAAGATCACCGCGCCGTGCGGCAGCGTCTGCTGGTTGTCGACGCCCATGACGAGCCGGGACACCTGCTTGTCGAGGCCGGGCACCTTGCCGTAGGTCATCGGGGCGTCGTCGCGCCGGGTCAGCGGGCGCCCGGTCGCGGTCGGGATGATGGCGTCGTCCCGCTCGCTCGCGTACTGCTGCCCGATCGCGGCCCGCCACTGGTCCTGGACGGTGAGGTTGCCGAGCGTGTCGGCCCAGCTCATCTCCGGGGCTTCCTTCGCCCCGGCCTGGATCGCCGCCTGCACCGCTTCGGCCTCGGCCGCGTAGATGAGGGCCGGCTCCGCGGAGATGTCCCGCGGCTCCTCCCCCACCTTGTGCAGCGTGACGTGGTTCGGCTTGCCGTCGCCGCCGAACCACGGGTCCTCGACGACGAGGTACCCCTCGCTGCCGAAGATCCGGACCTGGTTCTGGTCGGACAGCCGTACGCCGGTGCTGACCTGCGCGGTGACGCCGCCGTCGAAGAACAGCGTCGCGACACTCCACTCGTCGACGCCGGTCTCGCCGACATGACCGACCGCGCTCACCGCGGCCGGGTCGGCGAACGGCTGCCCGGCCGCGACACCCGCGATGAGCCGCGAGTACGAGACCGGGTAGCCGCCGACGTCGAGGATGCCGCCGCCGGCCAGTTCGTCGGCAAAGATCCGCGACTCCGGCCGGAACCCGGCCGCGAACGCGAAGGTCGCCTGGATCTGGTGGACCGTGCCGATCTCGCCGTCGCGGACGAGCTGGGCGACCAGCTTGGTCTGCGGCAGGCACCGGTACATGAACGCCTCCATCAGGAAGACGTCGTTGCGTACCGCGGCCTCGATCATCGCCTCGGACCAGGCCCGGTTGATCGCGAGCGGCTTCTCGCACAGCACGTGCTTGCCGGCCTCGGCGGTCTTGATCGCCCACTCGACGTGCATCGGGTGCGGGGTGGCGATGTAGACGGCGTCGACGGCGTCGTCGGCGAGCAGGTCGTCGTACGAACCGTGCCGGTGGGCGATGTCCCACTTGTCGGCGAAGGCGTTGGCCGAGTCGAGCGACCGGCTGCCGACGGCGACGACCTCGTTGGTCTTCGACGTCGGCACCTGGCTGGCGAACCGGGAAGCGATGTTGCCGGTGCCGATGATGCCCCAGCGGAGCGTTTGGTCAGTCAAAAGAGATCCCGTGGTTTGTTTGTGGTTTCAGGTCAGAACTTCAGTCAGAATTTCATCGCGCCTGCCGCGAGATCGGCGATGAAGGAGCGCGCGCCGATCAGGAAGACGCCGATCAGGGGGATGACGCTCATCAGGGCGCCGGCCATCACCATTGAGTAGTCGGTGCCGTAGATGCCGTTCAGTTGGTCGAGGGCGACCTGCAGGGTGAGGCGGTTCGGATCCGTCATCACGATCAGCGGCCAGAGGTAATCGTTCCAGACGTTGATGAACGTGAAAATGCCGAGGAAGGCCAGACCCGGCCGCAGTACCGGCAGGCCGACGGTGAGGTACTGCCGGAAGAATCCCGCGCCGTCGACCTTGGCGGCGGAGATGAGCTCGTCGGGGATCGCGCCCTTGGCGTACTGGCGCATCCAGAAGATCCCGAACGCGTTCGCGGCGCCGGGGATGATGAGCGCTTTCAGCGACCCGATCCAGCCGAACTCGGCCAGCGTCACGAACTGCGGCACCAGCGACAGCTGGGTCGGGATCATGAACGTCGCGAGCAGGATCGCGAACAGGACGTTCCGGCCGGGGAAGTCGTACTTCGCGAACGCGAACGCGGCGAGCGAGTCGAAGAACAGCACCAGCACGGTCACGCCTAGCGACGCGATCAGCGTGAGCAGCATCGAGCCGAAGAAGTCGATGTTGTCGAGCACCTTGCCCATGTTCTCGAACAGGTGCGATCCGATGAAGAGCTTCGGCGGATAGGTGAAGATGTCCGGCGTGGTGTTGGAGGCCATCACCACCATCCAGTAGAAGGGGAACAGCGAGACCAGGACGCCGAGCATCAGCACGACGTGGCCGACGGCGGTGCGTAGGCGCTCAACGGACATCTGCGGCCTCCCTCTTGGCATTCTGGGCTGCGATCTTGCGTTCCACCCGCCGAGCGGCGCGTCGGGTCAGGCGTTCGTCGTCGTTCCCGCCGATCAGCCGCCAGTTGATGATGCTGAACAGCACGATCAGGATGAACAGCGCCCAGCCGATCGCGGCGCCGTACCCGAACTGGTTCTTGATGAACGCCGACTGGTACAGGTACGAGACGATCGTCAGTCCGGCGTCGCCGGGGCCGCCGATACTGCTGGTATCACCGAACAGCACACGGGACTCGGTGAAGATCTGCAGTCCGCCGATGGTCGAGGTGACCGCGGTGAACAGGATGACCGGCCGCATCATCGGCACGGTGATCCGCCAGAACGTCTGCCGTGGACTCGCGCCGTCCACCTTCGCCGCTTCGTACACGTCGGCCGAGATCGCCTGGAGTCCGGCGAGGTAGATGATCGCGTTGTAGCCGACCCATCGCCAGGTGACGATGGTGGCGATCGCGATCTTGATGCCCCACGGCGACGTCAGCCAGGCGACCTGACCGACTCCGATCGATTGCAGGAACGCGTTCAGCAGGCCGAAGTTGTTGCTGAAGATCGACCCGAACACGAGGGTGATCGCGACCACCGAGGTGACGTTGGGGATGAAGTACGCGATCCGGTAGAAGGTGCGGAGCCGGGTCGCGTTGTGCAACGCGTTGGCGATCACCAGCGCGAGCAGCAGCATCGGCACGGTGGACAGCACCCAGATGATCAGCGTGTTGCCGATCGTCTTCCAGAACGTGGCGTCGGTGAGCAGGTAGTGGTACTGCTCCAGCCCGACCCATTTCATCTGCCCGATGCCGTCCCAGGAGTGGAACGAGATCCAGATCGAGAACAGCACGGGGAACGCGCCGAAGATCGCGAACAGGATGAAGAACGGCGAGACGGCGGCGTACTGCGGCAGCGCCAGCTTGTACTTGTTCGGCGGCTTCTCGCTGGTGTCGGTGGCCGGTGTGACCGCCGTGACGGCCTTGGTGGTGACAGCCATGTCAGATCGCCCCCGCTCGGGTGAGTTCGCGCTGCACCTGGCGCTGGGCGTCGGCCCAGGCCTGGTCCGGGTTCTTGCCGGCCGCCTCGACGTTCACGAGCTCAGCGCTGATCGGCGTGTCGATGACCGAGTCGAACGGCGAGAAGAAGGCGCCGGGGTACTTCTTCGCCGACTCCGCGAACACGTCGACGATCTGCTGACCGCCGAAGAACGGGTCGGGCGCCGTCAGCGTCTTGTCCGTGTACGTCGCGGGCGTGGACGGGAACAGCACCGGGTCGAGGAACGCCTGGGCCTGGTTCTTCGCCGACTCCAGCCAGCTGATGAACGCGAACGCGGCCTTGGGGTTCTTGCAGTACTTCGTGATCGCCAGGAAGGATCCGCCCCGGTTGCCGGCGCCACCAGGAGCCGCCGTCACCCGCCAGAGTCCCTTGGTCTTCGGGGCCGCGTTCTTGGGCCCGAGCTGCGCCCACCAGACGGCCGCGTTGTACGCGACGAGCTTGCCGTTGGTGACCACGGCGTTCTTGTCGGTGGAGTTCTGCGCGTTGGCCGACAGCCCTTCCTTGACCACCCGGACGGCGAGGTCGAAGGCCTGCCGGACGTGGTCCTGGTCGCCGATGTACTGCCCGTCGGCGGTCATGTAGCGCTTGGACTGCTGCGCCATCCGGTAGCTGTAGATGCCGGTGATGTTGTCGGTGATCGAGGATCCTGGCACGGCCTGCTTGAGCTTCTTGCCGAAGGCGATGTAGGTGTCCCAGTCGGGCGCCAGTTCGGCGACCGCGGCCGGGTCGATGTCGACTCCTGCCTTCTGGAGGATGTCGGTCCGGTAGAACAACGCGGTCGGGCCGGTGTCCATCGGGTAGGCCATCATCTTGCCCGTCTGGGTGATGCCCAGCTTCCACTTCCAGGGCAGGAAGTCCTTCTCCAGCTCCTTGGCGCCGAGGTCGTTGAGGTCGTGGAACTGGTCTGCGTTGGGGAAGTACGTCGCGACGTCGTCGTTGATCGCGACGATGTCCGGCACGAGCGACTTCCCGGCCAGGGCGGTCAGCACCTTGGTCTTGTAGTTGGAGCCGATCCGGGTCATCGCCAGCTTCATGCCGTCGTACCCCGGGACCGCCTTCTCCGCCTGACCGATCAGGCCGTCGTTGACAGACCCGACCCAGGTCCACATGCTGAGCTCGTTCGATCCGCCCAGTGAGCTGCGGGAGCCGCAGCCGGTGAGTCCCGCGGCGGCTGCGGCTGCGGAGCCGCCGGCCGCGAGGAAGTGCCTTCTGCTCAAGGTCATAGCCTCACCTGGCGCTTTCTGTTGGTTTTCGCCGGAAGGTGTCCAGATATGTTTACGTAGCCATTAGGTAAGCGCATACCGACTGAACCGGTCAAGGTGCCGGTGACAAGATTGGTCTCATGATGATGCGTGCCGTGACCGCCGTCCTCTTCGATGCGGATGGCGTCGTCCAGCGTCCGACCTCCGACTGGTGGTCGTCGTTGTCGTCGCTCGTCCCCGCGGATGGGGACGCCTTCGTCGCGGATCTGATGGCGGCCGAGAAGCCGTGCCTGATCGGCAAGGTCGACTTCCGGGACGCGCTGGCCGACGTACTGCGGCGCTGGAACTCGCTGGCGTCCGTGGACGAGGCGCTGGAGCCGTGGAGCTGGTTCGCCGCGGAGCCTGAGGTCGTGTCCTTGATCGGGTCGCTGCGGGCGGCCGGGGTCGGGTGCCATCTCGCGACCAACCAGCAGTCGTACCGGCGGACGATCATGCAGGACGAGCGCGGGTACGGCGCGTGGTTCGACCAGACGTTCTACTCGTGCGATCTCGGGCTGGCCAAGCCGGATCCGGCTTATTTCCGGGCGATTCTCGGGGCTTTGGACCTGCCCGCGTCGTCGGTGCTGTTCATCGACGACAACGTCGCCAACGTGACGGCTGCTTCGAGTGTGGGACTGCGGGCGGAGCTCTACGATTTGTCGGCCGGCGTACCGGCGCTGGTCGAGCTGCTTCGCCGGTATGACCTGCCGATTCCGGCCTGAGGTCTTGTGATGGAGTGACGGCTGTGGCATCGTCGCCGGTCAGTTGACAACGTAGGACATCCACCAGCCGCTCCCTGGAGGCCTCCCATGTCCGATCGCTTCACGCTCTCCCGCCGGCGCCTTCTCGGCCTCACTGCCGGGGTCGGGGTCGGGGCGGCCATTTCGCCATCACTTGCCTTCGGCTCATCAGTTGCGTCGGCGTACCCCAAAGGCCAGCGGCCGCGGTTCCTGAACGTCCTGACCGAGGACTCGCTGTCGTCCGCTGAACGGACACTCGCGACGACATTGCAGGGCCTGATGGCGCGCCGCGGCGGCGAATCCTTGTACCTGAACCTGCCGACCTTGGGCTATCAGCACTGGCTCGACGGCCTCGTCTCGCAGTACGGGGTCCGGGTGCGGACCGAAGACCTGTGGAAAACCGTCGGGCGGTCCGGCGTGCGCGGATATGTTCTCTTCCGTACAGGCACTCCGTCGGTCAACGTCGCGACCACGCTCGCCGGCGTGACGGGTGCCGTGGCAATCGAGGAAAGCTTGGAGGCAGTCGCAATCCAGCACGGATTGCACAAAGTCCTGGACGTGCGGGACAAGGACGACCGCTGGGTGTTCGAGACGTACTGGCCCCGCATGCGACACGACGTCGTGGTCGAGCAGCGCGCCGACTTCCCGGAGCGGCTCCGGGACTACGCCACGATGGCAGGGACGCTCGCCTTCTTCGACGGCAACTCGGACTTCCGCGCCGGGGTAGTCAACGCGTTGGACGACGACGGCACAGTCATCGGCTGGGGCGACGCCTCGAACGGCGAAGACGCATTCATCGGGGTCAACTCGAGCACGGGCGTAAAAGCCCTGCCCGCCGACCACGCACGCAACCTGTCCGTGCTCTCAGGAATCCAAGAGGACCACCTGAAGCAGCAAGGCCGCGCGTTCGACCCCGCCCTGCGCCCAGCGACGTCCACCGCTCAACCGACAAACGGACCACAGAGCGGAGGGGGTGGGGGGAGGGCCCTCGAACCAGCCCCGGACCCCAACACCCACTACGTGAGCTTCCTGATCACCGACGGCGACAACATCCAGTGGGCGCTCGGCGACTTCCCGACCGACCCACGCTGGTTCGGCAGCCCCCGCCGCGGTGAGGTCGACCTCGGCTGGGGCATCTCCCCCTCGCTGATCGACCTGGCCCCATCGGTCATGCGCTGGTTCTACGAACAGTCCGACAAGGACCGCTGGGTCGTCGGCCCCTCCGGCGGCGGCTACATGTACCCGAGCCGCTACCCCACCGCCGCCCTCGAGAAGCACACAGCCTCCCTGGCCAAGGCAATGGGCAGATCTGACCTCTCGGTTGCCCAGATCATCGATTTCGACGCATTCGAGAACACCCGCCTCTGGTCCTCGTACCTCAAACGCCGCGAGATCGACGGTCTGATCTACCTCGAGTACTCCCGGTACGACGGCCTCAAGGGCAAGGTGGTCTGGTCCGAAGGCAAGCCGGTCATCTCGGCTCGCACCATGCTGTGGGAAGGCCTCGACGGCGCCGACGAGGCGTCGGTGACCGCCGAACTCAACGCCGCGACCCGCAACCCGCACTCGACCGCCGGCTACTCGATCGTCGTCTGGCACGCCTGGAGCAAGTCGGTCGACAGCGTCCTGTCCGTCGTCAACAACCTCGCTCCACACGTCAAGGTCATCCCACCGGACACCCTGGTCCGCATGGTCGGCAAGTACGCCAAGCCCTAGCCTCGTTGCCCATAGCAACTACGTCGAGGTTATCCACAGATTGAAATCTGTGGATAACCTGAATCCCTTGAAATAAAGGGCTTCCGAGTTTGAGAACTGTCGGTGGCCGTGTCTAGAGTCATCGGCATGGAACTGATGGGCGAGCGACCGGCATGGTCGATGAGCGGCGCAGAAGTTGTGTCCACTCTCGACCGGCTGGATGCTGACCTCGCCCGCCGCGAAACGTACCGTCTCCAGCTGATCGCCCGGATGGACGTCCTCGAACACGCACAGGAGATCGGCGCCCACAACACCGCCCAACTGCTCGAGTTCCGCTACCGCCTGGACCGCTCCCGAGCCCTCCGCGACGTGCGCCTGGCCCGCTCCCTCGCCAAGTACGACGCCGTATCGGCCGCCCTCCCCGACCCCCACGCCGACCCAGACTCCGCCGGCAGCGACGAAACCCCCGAGGTCGTACTGCGTCCTGCGCAGGCGGAGGCAATCGTGTCAGCGCTCGACCAGGTCCCGTCAAAGATCCCAGCCGAGGACATCGCCGTAGCCGAACGCGAACTGATCGGCCTGGCCCGCCAGCTCTCCCCGTGGGAGCTACGCAAAGCCGGCGAACGCATCCGAGGCATCCTCGACACCGACGGCCCCGAACCCGAAGAACACAAGGCCTACGCCCGCGAAACACTCACCTTGACCAACGCCGACCGAGGTGTGAAGTTCCGCGGCTACCTAGCCAACGAAAACGCAGAACTCTTCCGCTCCCTCATCCACGCCGGCGCGCGCCCCCACAAAACCCTCGATGGCGACCCAGATCCCCGCTCCCGCGAAAAGCGCCAAGCCGACGCCCTAACCACCACCCTCACCATCGCCGCCACAGCCCTAGACGCCGGCACCCCCACCCCACGCACCCCTCGCCCCGCCCACACATCCTCACCCGACCAACACCCCAACACACCGCGTACGCCGGGCGCATCTAGCACGAACGACGCGACCGGAACGTCAAGCACGAGAGGCGCGTCCGGCGCAGTGGGCGGGTCCGACACAGTGGGCACGGACATCGGAACCCACACAGGCGGCAGAACCGACACGAGTCACGCGAACGGCCCGAGCACCGGAGCAAGCACGAGCGATGCAAGCGGTGCGACGCTCGACGGTGCAGGCGTCGGCCGGGGATCTGATGGAAGCCGCGGCGTACCAGGGTTCGGCGCCAAGGCGAACATCACCGTGACCATCGACCTTCAAGACCTGAAGTCTGCCGCCGCCGACGCGATCGGCGACACCGTCTACGGCGACGGCTTGTCGGCAGCCGCGATCCGGCGCCTCGCCTGCGACGCGAAAGTCATACCCCTCGTCCTCGGCACGAGCTCCGAACCACTCGACGTAGGCCGCGCCGAACGCCTTGTGACCCGAGCAATGCGGCGCGCCCTCAACACCCGCGACAAAGGCTGCGTCGTCTGCGGAGCCCCACCGATCATGTGCGACGCCCACCACCTGACCTCCTGGATCGACGGCGGCGAAACCAAGATCTCCAACCTCGTTCTACTCTGCCGCCGACACCACATAGACCTCCACGCCGGCGACTGGACCATCACCATCACCAACGGCAAAGTCCACGTATCCCGCCCCCACTGGGCAGACCCACCACCCCGCCAACGAACAAGCCCCACGCCCCCGAACGCCCCGGCACAGCCCCACGCCGCGCGCCACTCATCCACGCTCGATGACAAGCACTCGCCCACCAACACGCCCCACCACAACCGAGCCATCCAAAACCAGCCCAATCCCACGTCCGCCGACCCGTCCCGCTCCAAGCCAGCACCCCGAGACGACGCCACACCCGATCCATCCCCCAACCACATGTCCAGCGCCCAGGCGACGAACAACCGCAGGCTCGCGGAGCAGCCGTCGAACGACACCGCACCACCACGCCACCCGAGGAACGGCGTACCAACGGTGGACGCAGCAGACGATCCGGAGGCGGGTGACTGTCGTTTGACCGAGCGTTCTGTCGCGAGGGCTGCGGTTGCGTCGGTGATTCGGCGGTCTGCGCTGGGGCGTGAGCTCCTTCGGCGACGGCGGCCGGTCAAGACGCGCGGTGCCGGCAAGAGCTGTGTTGACGAGGGCAGTGATGACGAGGGGTCGACAGCCTCGTTCCGCGAGGCGGCGTACCAAGCGATCTGGGGTGAGACGCCCACGCCGCCGTCCGATCAACTGACCGCCCCTGCACAGATCTCGATCAGGGATCCCCAACCCGACGCTCCGCTCGAGCGCCGTGCCGATCCCCCAGCGACGCCGTCAGCCCATCCCGTGCCGGCTGGCCTGAACCGGGCCTCGTAGTTGGTTGCCTACAGCAACACGTCAGCAGTGCCACGCCGCGCCCGACAGCCGGACCGCATGTGGCGGCGCGGAGGTCGAGCCCGGCTGGGAATCCGACCCGGGCCAACGCGCATTGCCGTTGACACCGCCGTACGCCCGGTCTGGAGCGCAATTGCCGCAACGCTGCTCGACGCCGCCCCAGCCAGAAGCCCGGTTCGGCGTCCACCAGTGACGCCACGTAGTCGAGGAATACGCCCGCCACCTAGCTGGGCAACTCACGCCTGGGTGGATCCGCTCAGCAAACCGGCATGGGGCGAGTCCGTCGGCACGATCGCCGACCGCGCCCCGGGCACGCCCGGTCGACGCTCGTACGTTTCCGGTCACGCCACGGCCGCGTGCGTGATGGCCGGCCGAGCAACCGCGCGCGCCGCCCGGCCGGGCAAGTCCCTCGCGCTCGATGAAGATCCGACCCAGCAACCGCTCCTGGAGCGAGTCCGTCGGCACGATCGCCGACAGCACCCCGGGGCACGTCCGGTCGACGCCGAGCAACCGCGCGCGCCGCCCGGCCGGGCAAGTCCCTCGCGCTCGATGAAGGTCCGAGCCAGCTACCGCTCCTGGAGCGAGTCCGTCGGCAAGACCGGCGACAGCACCTTGGCAGACCTGGGTCGACGCAGCTGGATCCGGCCGACAACTACGCCGCCACGTCGCCCGCGATCGAGCACGCCCGTTCGGCCGTGGCGAGCAGGCGGGCTGGATGCCGGTGGCGCAGGCGGATCGTTGCGCCGCGAATGGCTGTGCGACGTTCGTCGACAAGCACGCAAGGGCTGCCCCTCCGTGCCGGCTCGCGGCGCGCGATGGGTGTGGCGCTGGGCAACGGCTCGACGTGCCGAGAGGCGCGCAGACAGGCGCGCCGAGTTGGATGCCTGCGGCGCATCAGATCGACCCCCGTTGGGAGACCGCGCGCATACGGCTGCATGCTCTGGCGCGACGATGAGCGCTCAAAGAGTGCGGCCAGGTCGTAGGACGCATCGGCAATGCGCGTCGGTCTGGATCTCGTACGTCCTGCCGTTCACCGTCCAGCGCCGACCGAGATACCCGACATCGCCGACGCCCGCCAGGGGTGAGTCCGTCGGTGAAGAGTGTCGACGGACTCACCCCAGCGCATCAAGGGTCGTGCAGCGCCCTAACCTCAGGTGCGGGGGACTTTTAGTTTGTCCCAGGTTTCGGGGCCGGGGATTCCGTCGGCGTCGCTGCCCGGTTGGGCTACTGAGCCGTGGAAGCCTAATTTTTGTTGCCAGGCTGAGTAGGACTTGAGGTCGCCGGTGCCCCAGGTGTCCTTGTTTGTTTGGGTTTCGTATTTGTTGCAGCCGACCGCGATCAGCCGCGCGTGCATTGCCGCGATGATCGGGCTCTTGCGGCCCATCACGAAGAACGACTTGCCCGGGAAGGTGACCAAGCCGGTGCGTGGTTCGGTTGAGTGGACGTACGACGGGCGCCCGTAGCCGGCGATCACGTCCGATCTGCGGGTGTGGCGGTCGCATTTGTCGTCGAAGTTGCCCTCGATGGTGTAGATGTTCGAGCCGCTGACACCGGTGACAAGGCCGACGTGGTCGATCTTTGCTTTGACGTCGGTGCCGCCCCAGTCGAAGAAGACGATGTCGCCGCGCTGGATGCCGGCGACGTCCTTGTGCCATTGGCTGTGGTTCTTGAACGCGTGGGCGTGGGCCGTGGTCAGGGCGAAGTAGCCGCCGTACGTCACCGCGTTCTGGTTGCCCGAATGCCATGCCCAGTAGCTGATCGAGGCGTCGCACCACGGAAAGTTGCCGCTGAAGGCGGAGCCGTTCTGATCGCGGTACCACTTCTGGATCTTGTTCGGCTCGCCGAGGCCGAGGTCGAGTTCGGCCTGATGGACCATGTCCTCGACGCCGCTCATGAGCCTGTGCTCCCGCTGTACTCCGGAGTGGCCGGCGGGCGACCGAAGCCACCGCGCTCGGGTGGGCCGAACTCCTCTTGCAGCAGTTCGGATTCGTCGTCGAGCCGGTGATCGAACTTCGGCTCGGTGAGCAGTCGGGCCTGCTCTTCTTGAGACATCTCGTCCGGGTCGTCCGGATACGGTCCTCCGTTGGACCGCGCGTCGTCCATGCTCACAGCTCCCCCTCAAGACGTTCGAAGCCCCCAGCCTTGATCTGTTCATCATGCTCCGGCCCAGGATGTTCGTCCACGGGCCGGAGCATGATCAGAAGCGCTCGCTCAAGCGCTTCATCGACAAGCGCGTCTAGAGCTCGCGGAAGTACACCGCGACCGGGAGTTTCACGCAGCCGAGACTCTCGTAGAAGGCACGGGCGGGCGCGTGGAAGTCGTCGCCGCCGGTGCCGATCTCGACGTACTCCGCGTGCTCGGCGCGCATCGCCTCGAAAGCGTGCTCGCACAACGCGGTCCCGGCATTCGACCGCCGGTTCGCCGCTGAGACCGCCAGCAGCGCGACCGTACCTTTCGAACGAGCCGGTTCGACGTTCCAGGCGACGTACCCGAGGAGCATGCCGTTGTCTTCGGCGATCGCGACGTACTTGTGCTGCGCCGGGTCGTGCAACCCGGCGACCTCCTGGTGGTAGTCGCCCCGCCAGTCACCGTGCTGGCGCGTGAAGATGGTCTCGCCGACCAGTGGTCGGAACGAGTCTTCGAAGAACGGCCGGAAGGTGTCGATGGTCAGGTCGATGAGCCGGGCCAGGTCAGCATCGACGTACGAACGAATCTGCATGGAGTGTGCCTCTCACAGCGAAGGTGGAATCCGGGCAGGCGTCACCGGCGCGCCGCGCGTGCGGCAGCGGCGGGCCGGTGTCAGCGCCGAGTACGCCCGGCGGCGAAGCACTCCATGCGGGGGATCCTACCGGCCGACGCTGACCGGGACGGTGAAGATCTGGCCGATGCGCGGACCGTTCTTGAGCCGGTCGAGGTTGTCGGTGATGCTGTCGTCCGGCCGCCACTCCGAGGTCAGGATGCAGAGGGTCGGGCCGTTGAAGTCGGCCAGGGTCAGTGCGAACGGCGCCCGGTACTCCGGGAGGTCGATCTGCTGCAGGATTTCGCCGCCGTCAAGGACACGGACGACGGCGTTACCGCCGGTCTGTACCCAGATCGCGCCCTCGGCGTCGAGGCAGATGCCGTCCGGGCCGAGGTTCTCGGCGAACACGCGGCGGTTCGACAACCCGCCGTCCGGCTCGACGTCGAACGCGGTCAGGCGGCCGGCGAACGACTCCGAGATCACCAGGGTCCGGCCGTCGGGCGTGAGCACCATCCCGTTCGGGAATTGGATCTCGTCCGCGACCTGGCGGACCTGACCGTCAGGCGTGACCAGCTTGATGTAGCCGGGTTTCGGCGCCTCACCGGCGGCGAAGTTGAAGTCTGCGCCGTTGAGATAGATGTTGTCGTGCGCATCCAGCACGAGTTCGTTGGCCTTCTGCTCGGCCAGGACTGTGACCGATCCGTCGGGCTCGTAGCGCCGCAGCTTCTCGCCGGTGGTGAGCATCCGGCCGTCGGCCAGCCAGTCGATGGACCAGCCCATGAGCTGTTCGACCGGCACCGGGAAGTACTCCGCTTTGCCGTCGGCGTCGACGGCGACCACCTGCTGCTCGATCCAGTTGCAGAACCACAGCCGCCCGTCGTGCCACCGGGCCGACTCGGGCATCCCGAGACCGTCCAGCAAAATCTTCGGTTCGGACATCACGTCACCTCATTCGTCGATCGGGTCGTTGCACCTCCTACACGAACGAGGTCCGGCCGGATCGACGGCTCAGCAGAAAAAGCATCGCGATCAGCGGCAGCGTCACCAGGTACGCCGTACGCAGATCAACGACTCGGGCCAGTACGGCGAGGATCGCCGGCGCGAGCAGGATCGCCGTACCTGAGGCTAGCGCGCCGACCGCGGACAGGCGGGCTGAGCTGAGGCCGGGCGTCGCGACCAGGGCGGCGAGGGTGACCGGATAGAGCGGGGCGACGCCGAGACCGGCCACGACCAGGCCGAGGGCGACGATCGCCGGGCTGTCGAACAGGCTCACCATCAAGGTGCCGCAGGCGGCGAACGCGCCGGAAGGCAGTACGGGCGACCAACTGCGCCAGCGGATCGGGCCGATCGCCCGCCCGGCCGCCATCCCGATCGGGAACGCACTCCCGAGCAAGGCAGCAGTTGCCGTTGGCAACCCGGTGGCCACCAACCGCGCCACCGCCCACACCACGAAACAGAACTCGACCGAGACCGACAGCACGACTCGCAGCCAGCCGATCCCCACATCCATGACAACCTGCCGCCCCACGCGCCCTCGCCACTTCCGCCCTAGCCCAACCGCCGGCGCAGAATCGATCAACACCGCCACGGGCGGCTCCACGCGCCCATCGACCTGTCGAAACGGCTGGTCCGCGCGTCGGCCGACGGCGGACCCAACGGGGCTCGAGCGGCGGGTGAGAACGGCGAGGAGGAGCAGGGGTGGCGCGGCGGCGAGCATGGCTAGGCGACCACTGGGTCCGAGACCGTCGATGGCGCCGATGGCGAGTGGTGCGAGGATGCCTGTCCCGCTGGCGACCGCGTTAACGCGGCTGAGTCGCACTGCGGCTGTTGGTCCGTTGAGCATGAGCGGTGCGACCAGTGTGAGCATCGCCCCGCCCAGTCCGACGCACAGCGTGCCTGCGATGACGACGGCGTACGCCGGGGCGACCGCGATCAGCACCGCGCCGAACGCGCAGACAACTGAGCCGAACGCCATGGCCGTCGGCATCGACCACGACCGCAGCAACCGCGGTCCGATCAGCGCGACAACTACCAGCCCGACCGCGAAACCCGACGACAACAGCGCCAGCCGAGCCGGCGGCTCGTCGAGGTCGCGGGCAAGGATCGCGACGCACGCGCCGAGGCCGGCCAGCACGAACCCCATCGCCGACAGCGCGATGCCGATCCGGACCTCTTCGCCGCGAGTCCCGGATTCCGCACGCGCCTCCGTGCCCGCAGTCATTCCGAGCCTTTGAACAGCCTGCCGAGCTGGTGCAGGTCAGCCAGCTCGATGTCAGCAGCAATGCCCTTCAGACCAGCAGTCAGCGCGCCAGAAGCCCGCCCCGCCGTCAGACCGACCACGGTGTCCTCGACGACCAAGCACCGCACAGCCGGTACGCCGAGGAGCTCAGCAGCGCGCAGGTATCCCTCGGGATCCGGCTTGCCACGCTTGACGTCGTCGAGCGTGACGAGGATCGACGGCGAAATCCCGACCGCGCCCAGCCGGACCTTCGCCAGCCGGGTCGAGGCACTCGTATAGACCGCCCACGGCAGACCCATCTGATCCAGCAGCGCAGTCAGCTCGAGCGCGCCCGGCGTGGCCACGACATCGGACACGTCGTCGCACTCGATATCCAGCACCCGCGCGACCGCGGCCGCACGCTCAGCCAGCGAGAGGTCGGGCCGCATCCGCGTGATGGTCGCCTCGGCGGGGCTCCCGTGCGCGATCGCGAGCACGTCGGCGACCGGTACGCCGTACTCCGTCGCCCAGCGGCTCCAGCTCCGGTCGACGACTGCATCGGAATCGACCAGGGTGCCGTCCATGTCGAACAGGACGGCGCGGATGTCCCGGATCTCCATGACCTTTCCTCCCATTAAACTCGTCCCACGAGCATAAACTGATCCGGGGACAGAACGAAAGGCAGCTATGAATCCTGTGCGCCGGGGACAGTGGCAGACGGCTTCGGACGTGCTGACCCAACTCACCCGTCAGCCCGGGATCACCCGGGCCGCGGTCGCGCGGACGCTGCGATTGAGCACGGGTTCGGCGACAGAGGTGACGGCTCGGCTACGCGACGTGCACCTGGTGACCGAAGTACCAGCGCCAAGTCAGGGGCGTGGTCGGCCGACCACGCTGCTGCGGGCGCATCCAGAAGGACCTGTGGTGCTCGCGCTCGACCTGCGGCAGAGCAGCTGGCGGAGTGCGATCGTGACGATCGACGGCTCGCTGCAGGATCCGGAGTACCGGCGTCACCGGAGCAGGCGCCCGCAGGTCGTGCTGAACAACCTGCGCCGCCAAGTGGAGCAGGCGCGGCAGCAGTACGGCGACCGGCTGCGGATGGTGAGCCTCGCCGTACCTGGGACGATCCGCGACAACCACCTGATGCAGGCGCCGACGCTGGAGTGGGCCGAGCTGGATCTGGAGACCGTGACCGAGGGCACTGGGCTGCCGCTGCTGGCCGGCAACGACGCGACTCTGAGTGGTGTGGCGGAGGCACGTACGGGCGCTGCCGCGGGAGCTGGTACGGCGCTACACCTGATCATCGAGGTGGGCATCGGTGGGACGCTGCTGATCGACGGCGTGCCGGCGCAGGGTGCGTCTGGGGCTGGCGGTGAGTACGGGCACGTGCCCTTCGGGGACCGGTCACGAGCGTGTCCGTGCGGCGCTCGCGGGTGCTGGGACCTGGAGATCGACGGTCGTGCGCTGGCGCGGCATCTGAAGCAGGGGCGGCCGGACGACCCGTATGCCTACACCGAGGAGGTGCTGCGGCGTACAGACCGGACTGCGCGGGCTGCAGTTACCAAAGTGGTGGCAGCGCTGGGCAGCGGCATCGCGGGTCTGGTCAACGCGCATGACCCGGATGTGATCACCATCGGTGGGCTGGCGATCCCCCTGCGGGCGGCTGCCGAGGGCACGTTCAAGGAGGCCTACGAGGGTGGGCTGATGACGTTCCACCGCGGGTCTCCCCCACCAGTGCTGCCCGCGACGCTGCCCGACGGTCCGCTCCGTGGCGCGGCCGCGCTGGCGCTCGACCAGCTCACCACCGAGCCCGCGATCGCCGCGTGGGTGGCGCAGCGCTAGTCGACTACCTCTTCGACAACGGCCCCCTCGACGGCAGCTTCTTCGACGGCAGCTGCGTCCAACTCTTCGGCCTCTTCGGCCTCTTCGGCCGCTTCGACCTTCGGCTTGGGGACGATCGGCGGCTCCACCTTCGCCAGGATCTCGACGATGTCGTGCCGGTGGTGCTGGATCTCGTGCGCGGTGTGCCGGATGATCCAGCCCAGCGTGCGCGGCGCCCGCACCGGGTAGTTGTACAGCCCCAGCTTCCCCAGCTCCTGCGGCCGGAGTACTCGCGCAGCCGCACCGAAGTCCTTGGCGTTCCGCACCAGCGCGGCCGCCACCTCCATCGGGTCCTGGTTCTCGTACTTCTCCTGCTTCACCCGACCGGTCCGGTCCATCGGCGCGTACACCGGCCGGTCCTCCGCGAGGCACTGCGCGATTCGCAGCCGCTGCACCTCGAGTACGTCGCGCACGTGGCACGCGTACTCGATGGCGGACCACACCTCCGGCTCCGGCCGCAGGCGCACCACACTCGCGTCCGGACCGGCCGCGGCCTTCGTCAGCGCCATGCTGCAGTCCGCCGACTGCCGGATCAGCAGGGTCACAGTGCCCTGCAGGTCACCGGTGTCGTAGTTGAAGCCGCACTGCTCGCAGTACCCGTCAACCGGGGGCTGCTGCTTGGTCAACTGCTTCTCCCTCGAAATCTCCACGCATGATCGACCGGACCGATCCCACCGCCGAGCGCGAACCCGGCTGCGATCGCTCCGGTCACGTACTCCTTCGCAGCACCGACCGCGCTCGGTACGTCGTACCCACGTGCCAGGTACGCCGCGATAGTGCTCGCCAGTGTGCATCCAGTGCCGTGCGTGTGCCTGTTGTCGGCCCGGACCGCGCTGTACGAACGCCGTACCCCTGGGCCGTGCAGCACGTCCACTGCCGCCGTACCGACGTCGTGGCCGCCTTTCACCAGCACCCAGCGTGCACCTGCGTCCAGCAGCAGCTTTGCGGCGAGCTCCCGGTCCTCGATGGTCTCCAGCTCGATCCCGGCGACCGGTCCGAGCTCGGTGAGGTTCGGAGTGAGGACGGTGGCCAGCGGGACGATCTCGGAGCGTACGGCGTCCATCGCGTCAGCGGCTAGTAGCGCGTCGCCGTGCTTCGACACCGACACCGGGTCGACCACGATCGGCACCCCGTCCGGCAGCGTGCGCAGCAGCGAGGCGACGACCCGCACCATCGACTCGGAGGCGAGCATGCCGGTCTTCACCGCATCCACGCCGATGTCGTCGACGACGCTGTGGAACTGGGCGCGCACCTGCTCCTCCGGCAGCTCCCAGGCCCCCTGGACGCCGAGGCTGTTCTGCGCGGTGATCGCGGTCAGCACGCTCATGCCGTGCACGCCGTTCGCGAGCATCGCCTTGAGGTCCGCCTGGATCCCGGCCCCGCCACCGGAGTCGGACCCGGCGATCGTCAGCACTCTGGGCGGTGCGATCCCGACCGGCATCTCAACTCCTGAAGTGGGCGTGGCCTGTCTCGTCAGCATACGGCGAGCCGTCCACTGTCACGGTCCCGGCCGGGCGTTCCTCGTTGCCCTCAGCAACCGACCCGATGACAGTCCAGCCCTCGGGCACGTCGGCAGGCTCGAACGTGCCGACCAGGGCGTGGTCCTCACCGCCGGTCAGCACGAACTTCAGCGCGTCCACACCCGTCGCGGCAGCGACCGCCTGCAGCGGCTCCGGCACGGTCAGCGCCTTCGTGTGCACGTCGATGATCACCTGGCTCGCAGCGGCGATGTGGCCGAGGTCGGAGAGCAGTCCGTCGCTCACGTCGCACAGCGAGGACGCACCGGCGAGTGCGGCGCGCGGACCTTCGGCGTACGGCGGTTGCGGGCGGCGATGCGCTTCGACGACAGCCCGCGGTGAGCGGAACCCGCGGGCGAGAACGGCCCAGCCCGCCTCTGCCCAACCCAGCCGGCCGACGTACGCGACCTCGTCGCCAGGACGGGCGCCTGACCGCAGTACCGGTGGACGGCCGTCGAGCGAGCCGAACGCGGTGACCGACACGACGATCTTGTCCGACTGGACAGTGTCACCGCCGACGATGCTCGCCTCGACCAGCTCGCACTCGTCGACGAGGCCCTGGTTGAGCTCCAGCGCCCAGGCGGTCGGCAGGTCGGCCGGACCGCCGAAGCCGACCACGAGCGCAGTCGGCCGCGCGCCCATCGCCACCACGTCGGCCAGGTTCTGTGCGGCGGCCTTCCGGCCCACGTCGTACGCGGACGACCAGTCCTGGCGGAAGTGCCGTCCCTCCACCAGCAGGTCGGTCGTGATCACCATGCGGCCGTCCGGCACCGCCATCACGGCCGCGTCGTCACCTGGACCTACCAGGACGTCCTCACCTGTGGACAGCCCTTTGGTGACGGCCGCGATCAGGCCGAACTCACCCGTGCTCCCCAACGTCTCTGTCACGTCAGCAGACCTCCCATATCGCTGACCGGAGTCTAGGCGGTACCGTGACCGGGCAACTATGAGTACGCCCGGCTGTCTCGCAGTACCGCTGCACAGCGGTGCCGCAGCGCGGCCGGAGCCAGCTGAGGACGACTGAGTGGAGAACGACGTGGTGGTCCAGGCCTACATCCTGATCCAGACCGAGGTCGGCCGCGCGGCCGACGTCGCCGCGCAGATCGCCGAGGTCCAGGGCGTCACCCTGGCCGAGGACGTCACCGGTCCGTACGACGTGATCGTCCGCGCGGAAGCCCGCAACGTCGACGAACTGGGCAAGCTGGTGGTTGCCCGGGTCCAGAACGTTCCCGGCATCACGCGTACGCTGACCTGTCCCGTCGTCCACATCTGAGCCGTCCACACGAGGACCCGCCTGTTTTCGGTATGCCCAAAATCCTTTTGGCCGCACTCGGCGTGATCGTGCTCGCCGGGTGCAGCCCGGGTCCCACGCCCGTCCCGGTCCCCTCCCCCGCGCCTGAGGTCGCCGCCGCCTGCACGCAGCTCATCCAGGCGATGCCGGCGACGGTTCTCGATCAGAAGAAGCGGAAGACCTCGCCCGAGAGCCCGCTGACCACGGCGTACGGCGACCCGCCCATCGAGGTGACGTGCGGCGTCGCGCCGCCCGCCGGCATGGCCGAGGCCCTGTCGCAGTGCTTCCAGGTCAACGGCGTCGGCTGGTTCGCCAAACAGGTAAAGAACGGCTACATCTTCACCACCATCGGCCGCGAGCTCTACCTCGAGATGGCAGTTCCCTCGAAGTACTCGCCGGAAGCCAACGCGCTGACCGATGTCTCCGACGCTATCCACAACCAGAACAAACTCGTCACGCCCTGTACCTGACGAGTGCATACTCCCTGACGAGATCGAAAATCGTCTGCTGGTGGTGTCCGGTTGGGTGCCGCGGGGGCGACGTCTCGGGTGGAGGCGCCTGCGGTGGGCGTCCGGACGATGGGAGACAGCGGTGAAGTACATGATCCTGACGTATGCGTCGCAGCAGGACTATGACGGGATGGCCGGGAAGGACACCGGGAAGCCCGCCTGGACGCCGGAAGACTTCGCGGCCATGGGGGCGTTCATGGAGAAGTTCAACAACGAGTTGGTCGAGTCGGGCGAGCTGGTCGAGACGCGGGCGCTGGCGGCACCCGTGCTGACGCGGCGGCTCGGGTCGAAGGACGGGCAGTCGGTGGTGACGGACGGCCCGTATGCGGAGACCCAGGAGGTGCTCGCCGGGTACTGGATCGTCGAGTGTGAGTCGTTCGATCGGGCGACGGAGATCGCGTCGCGGCTGGCGGATACGCCGGCGCCTGAGTTCCTGCGCGCCACGGCGTACGCCGACATCCGGCCGATCGTCGAAGGCCAGGACGAACTGGTGGAGTGATCGGGATGACCGTCGCGCTCGGGGAGTTGCTGCGGGAGCTGGCGCCGCAGGTGTTGGGGGCGTTGGTGCGGCGGTATGGGCACTTCGACACGGCTGAGGACGCGGTGCAGGAGGCGCTGCTGGCCGCGGCGGAGCAGTGGCCGGTGGAGGGCGTGCCGGACAGCCCTCGCGGGTGGTTGATCACGGTGGCTTCTCGTCGGCTGACGGACCTGCTCAGGCGGGAGCAGGCTCGTCAGCGGCGGGAGGACCGGGTGGCGCAGTGGGCGCCGCAGGGTGAGCCGGTCGGTGAACTGGTCCGCGGTGCGGACGACACGCTGGTGCTGCTGTTCCTGTGTTGTCATCCGTCGTTGTCACCGGCGTCGCAGATCGCGTTGACGCTGCGGGCGGTCGGTGGCCTGACGACGACGGAGATCGCCCGCGCGTTCCTGGTGCCGGAGGCAACCATGACGCGGCGGATCACCCGGGCGAAGGCGAGCGTCAAAGAGAGCGGGGCGCGGTTCACCGTGCCGGCCGATCGCGAGGAGCGGCTGGGCGCGGTGCTGAAGGTCGTGTACCTGATCTTCAACGAAGGCTATGCGAGTACGGCGGGTTCGAGCCTGCAGCGGGTGGAATTGGCGGCCGAGGGGATCCGGTTGGCGCGGATGCTGCATCGGTTGCTGCCCGACGACACCGAGGCGGCGGGGTTGTTGGCGTTGATGCTGTTGACCGATGCGCGTCGGCCGGCGCGGACCGGGGCGCTCGGTGAGCTTGTGCCGATGGCGGAGCAGGACCGGTCGCTGTGGATCCCGGAGCTGATCCGGGAGGGCGTTGAGCTGATCACCGCGACGTTGCCGCGGGGGCCGGTCGGGCCTTACCAGTTACAGGCGGCGATTGCTGCCGTTCACGACGAGTCGCCGAGTGCAGAGGAGACTGATTGGCCGCAGATCGTTGCGCTGTATGAGGTGTTGCTGCAGCTCACCGACAACCCGATGGTTGCGCTCAACCACGTGGTCGCTGTTGCGATGGCCCGCGGACCGGACGAGGGGCTCGCGCTGCTCGGTGAAATCGAGGACGACGACCACCTCGCGAAGGACCACCGGTTGGCCGCGGTTCGGGCGCATCTGCTCGAGATGTCGGGGGACGCGGCGGCTGCTCGCGTCGCGTACGAGGAGGCGGCGAGCCGGGCGACCAGCGTTCCACAACAGCGCTACCTCCGCTCCCGAGCGAGCCGCCTATGACTGGCTCGCCGGGAGGATGCCGCAGGTTGGCCCAGGCTGGTGGCGCGGATCAGCCCCGGCAGGTGCGTGCCGCGTCGGTGGGTTAGCGGAGGCCGGTGTTGCGGGTCATGGCTAGGGAGAGGAGGTGTTCGACGAGTGCTGCGTAGTCCTTGCCGGAGGCGGCCCACAGGCGGGGGAACATGCTGGTCGGGGTGAAGCCCGGCATGGTGTTGATCTCGTTGATGATCACGCGGTTGTCGGCGTCGAGGAAGAAGTCGACGCGGGCCAGGCCCTCGGCGTCGATGGCGTCGAAGGCGGTGAGGGCCTTGGCGCGGACCTCGGCGGCGATCTCCTCGGGGAGGTCGGCCGGGACCGAGAGCGCGGTGTACTCCTCGCCCTCGGGCAGGTACTTCGTCTCGAAGTCGTAGAAGTCGTGGCCGCCGCCGGAGATCGCGATCTCGCCGCAGACGCTGACCTCGGGCTTGGCGCCATCGAGGCCGCCGAGTACGCCGACCTCGATCTCGCGCGGGCTCTTCGCGGAGGCCTCGACGATCACCTTCGGGTCGTGGGCGCGAGCCACCGCGACGGCTTCATCAAGCTCGTCGAGGCTGTTCACCTTGCTGATCCCGAGGCTCGAACCGCCACGGCACGGCTTGACGAACACCGGGTAGCCGAGCGCGTCGACCGCCTCGCGGCAGGCGTCCTGGTCCCGGGTCCAGTCGCGGTCGCGGATCACGACGTACGGCGTGACCTCGAGGCCGGCGGCCTGGAAGACGACCTTCATGTAGTGCTTGTCCATGCCGACGGCGCTGGCGAGTACGCCAGATCCGACGTACCGGATGTCGGACATCTCGAGCAGGCCCTGGATGGTGCCGTCCTCGCCCCACGCGCCGTGCAGCAGCGGGAAGACCACGTCGACCTGGCCGAGGGTGCTCGGGACCTGCTCGGGTTCGCTGATCACGAGCTCGCGGTTCGCGCCGAACAGCACCGGCATCGCGGTCACGTCGACCTCGGGGAGCTTGCCGTCGGTGATCGACAGCCGCTCGGGATCTCCGCTCTCCAGCACCCAGTGGCCGCTGGTACTGATGCCGATCGGGACCACGTCGTACTTGTCCCGGTCGATCACCTGCAAGACGTTCGCCGCGGTGACGCAGGAGATGGCGTGCTCGCTCGACCGGCCACCGAAAACGACGGCGACGCGGGGCTTGCGCTGTTCTTCCCTCGAGTACTCACTCACCGGCTCGACTGTAGCGGCCCTGGGATCAGGTTCCGACCAGGGTTCGGTTAAGACCCCTTCAGATCGCACTCCGTAGCGGCCGCTCTCCAGGCCGGTCCAGCTCAGTCCCAAGTGACTGGCAACGCTGTCACTCCGTACACGAGCGTGTTGTCCCGGTACTCGATTTCCTCGAACGGTACGGCGAGTCGCAGCGTCGGGATCCGCGCGTACATCCGGGTGAAGACCTCGTGCAGCTCGACCCGCGCCAATTGCTGACCGAGGCACTGATGCGGCCCGAACCCGAACGCGACATGCGCCCCGTCCGACCGCCGCAAGTCCAGCCGGTCGGGATCCGGGAACACCTGCGAGTCCCGGTTCGCCGAGGACAGCGCCGCGATCAGGAAGTCACCTGCCTGCAAAGTGGCTGCCCCGACCGGCAGCTCGTCCGTGACATGCCGGAACAGCCCGAACTGGACGACAGACAGATACCGAAGCAGTTCCTCGACCGCGGCCGGCGCCAGCGTGGGATCGGCCCGCAGCGCGGCGAGCTCGACAGGGTTCCGCAGCAGGGCGAGCGTGCTCAGAGCGATCATGTTCGCCGTCGTCTCGTGCCCGGCGATCAACAGCGTGATCCCGATCGACACCAGCTCCGGCAGGCTCAGCGGCTCGCCCAACTCCTCGCCACGGGCGATGAGCCGCGACAGCAGATCGTCCGACGGCGACGACTGCTTCGCCAGCACGAGCCCGACCATGTACTGGTTGAGCGCGTCGCTGACCCGCATGATCTCGTCCCGATCCCCGTCGACGCGCACCAGTGTCGCGCTCCGCTCCTGGAACTCGGCCCGGTCCGCATAAGGCACGCCCAGCAGCTCGCAGATCACCAGCGACGGGATCGGCAGCGCGAACGCCTGGACCAGATCGACCGGTCCGCCGGAGGCGAGCATCGTGTCGAGCTGCGTGTCGATCATCGCGGCGATCCGCGGCCGCATCGCCTCCATCCGCTTCACCGCGAACTCGGTCGCCAGCATCCGCCGCAACCGCCTGTGCGCCGCACCGTCTGCGTGAAGGATCGAGCCCGAGTCCGCCTCCCGGTCCAGATCAGCGCCCGGTACGACGTGGTCCGACGGCGCGGACAGCGAGCTCAGCCGGCTGTCGCGGAGCAGCGTGCGTACGTCGTTGTACCGGCTGACCACATAAGCGTCGACTCCGGCAGGTGTGGAGACCTTGGCCAGCTCGGGAGTACGACGGAAGCCGGCGTACTCGGAAGCCGGGTCGAAAGGACACCCGGACGGCCTGCCGACGGGGAAGCTCTCGGTCATGAACCCTCCCAAAGGATTTTGGTAGTGACTACCATATGGCTGAGTCACCCAAAGAGAAGCAACATCCGGCGAGTCGGCGAAACGGTACCCTGCCCGCGGAGGTGCTGATGGGACTGCGCGAGGTGAAGCGGGAGCGGACCCGCCGGCTGATCGCGGACAAAGCGTTCGAGCTGTTCAACGACAACGGCTTCGGCCGGACCACGGTCGAGCAGATCGCGGCGGCGGCCGAGGTCGGGCCGAGCACGCTGTACCGGTACTTCCCGACCAAGGAGACGCTGGTCCTCGAGTTCGTCGAGGACTGCCTGGGCGACGCGGTCAGCTGGTTCCGCGATCAGCCCGAGCTGGAGCTGACGGCCGGCCTGCAGGCGGTGATCGAGCGCGTCCTGGAGCAACTGGAGACCAATCCGGGACGGGTGCGGGCCGTGTTCGACATGGCCGCGCAGACCGCGTCGGTGAGCGCTCATCTCAACGAGCTGATCTGGCGTTTCCGCACCGATCTCGCCGACGAGCTGGTACTGCGGTTGCCGGCCGACAACCGGGCCGAGTTCACCGGCGCGCTGGCGGCCGGGATCGCGATGAACATCATCGAGACCGTCGTCCGCGTCTGGGTGGACACTCCCGACACCACCGACGCGAAGTCGCTCGCCCGCCAGGCGATGAGCCTGCTCCGCACCGGCGGCATCCCCCTGCCCGCGGCTGCCTATCGCGTCAGCGACAATTCGGGGTATGACTCCTGAGCTTGATCCGTCCACGGTCGTCGTCCACGCGGGGCGGCCGGAGCGGGTGCCGAACGCGCCGGTCGGCGAGTCGCCGGTGTTCAGCTCGACGTACGTCGCCGGCGGCGATCGCGGGTACGGACGGTTCGGCAACGACGCGTGGTCGGCACTCGAGGAGACGCTCGGCGAGCTCGAAGGCGGTCGTGGGCTGACGTTCGCCTCGGGGATGGCGGCGGCAGCGGCGGTGATCGACCTGGTACCAGTCGGCGGGCGGGTCGTGGCGCCGCAGCACGCGTACTCCGGCGTCGTCGCGCTGCTCGATCAGCAGACCGAGACCGGCCGGCTGACGGTCGAGCACGTCGACGTCGCGGATACCGAGGCCGTCGAGCGGGTCCTCGGCAGCGCAGACGGGGCCGACCTGCTGTGGATCGAGTCACCGACCAACCCCGCGATGGAGGTCGCCGACATCCCGGCCCTTGCCGAAGCCGGGCACGCGGCCGGCGCGATCGTTGTCGTGGACAACACGTTCGCGACTCCCCTGCTCCAGCAGCCGCTCCAGCTGGGCGCGGATGTCGTGATGCACTCGGCCACCAAGTTCATCTCCGGCCACTCGGACGTCATCCTCGGCGCGGTCATCACCGCGGACGACGATCTGTGGTCAGCGATCGAGAGCCGTCGCCGCGGCCTCGGCGCGATCCCAGGTCCGATGGAGGCCTGGCTCGCGCTGCGCGGTCTGCGTACTCTCGCGCTGCGCCTCGAGCGGGCTCAGTCGAACGCCGCGTTCCTCGCCAAGCGCCTCGAAGACCATCCGCTGGTCAGCCGCGTCCGCTACCCCGGACTGCCGAGCGATCCGGGCCATGAGCGCGCCAAAGCCCAGATGTCCGGCTTCGGCGCGATCCTCGCCGTCGAACTCGGAGGCGACGCGACACTCGCCCAACAGGTCTGCGAGCGCACTGAGCTCTGGGTGCACGCGACCAGCCTCGGCGGCGTCGAGTCGATGCTCGAACGCCGCCGCCGCTGGCCGATGGAGGTCCCGACGATCCCGGAGGACCTGATCCGCCTGTCGGTCGGCATCGAGCACCCCGACGACCTCTGGGCAGACCTCGAGCAAGCCCTTAGTTAGTGCCGTTCTTCATCTCACGGCCGTTGAGAACAGGGCCGCCGAAGAACGTCAGTACGCAGAGCACGACCGGCAGGATGAACGCGATGTTCAGCGGCATCCAGTGCGCGAGCCCGCCGATCAGCGCAGGCCCGGCGAGCAGTCCGACGTACCCGAGGCCGACGACGCGCGCCATCAGCGCGCCGGACGACCGTGGGTCGAGGTTGCCCGCGGCGGTGAAGAGCTGCGGTACGCCGCCCGCGAGGCCCAGCCCGAAGATGGCCCAGCCGACGAGCGCGACCGGCACCCACGGTACGACGATCACCAGCGTCAGACCGACCGCTGCCATCGCCGCGCCCCATCGAACGATCGCGGCCGGACCGACGACGGCCGCGACCCGGTCGGTGAGGAATCGGCCGACGGTCATCGCGACCGCGAACGCGCCGTACGCGTAGGCCGCCGTGCTCACGGAGGTGCCGAGGATGTCGCGGAAGTGCAGTGCGGCCCAGTCGTTCGCGACGCCTTCGGACAGCATCAGGCCGAACGCGAGTCCACCCAGAGCCCAGACCAGCTTGGCCGACGGCTTCGCTCGCTGCTCCCCCTCGACGACGTCGTCCTCGGGAGGAACGGTTGCCTCCAGCAAGAACCGGCTGGCGACGAGGGACAGCACGATGCACACCACACCGGCCGACGCGAGCGTGACTTCCGGCGGTACGTCGGCCCGCAGCGTCGCCGCACCGACGATCGCGGCGATGGCGCCGCCGATCGACCACATCGCATGGAAGGCGGCCATGATCGGCCGCGGGTAACCACGTTCTACGACCACAGCCTGCGCGTTCATGCCGACGTCGATCGAACCGTTGCCGAAGCCGATCAGTATCAGCGTGAGGCCGAGCGTCCACCAGTTCGTCGCGAGGCCCGGTCCGGCGAGCGCGATGCCGAGCAGGATGCCGGCCGCCGGGACGAGCCGGCGTTGACCGAGCTTGTCGACGAGCGGACCCGCGACCTGCATGCCGGTGAACGCAGCGCCGCCGAGCACCAGCAGGAGCAACCCGAGCGTGCTGTGGGTGATGCCGGTCTTCTGCTCGATGCTCGGGATGTGCACGACCCACATCCCGACCGCGAACCCGTTCAGACCGAAGTACATCCAGGTGGCGACCCGAGCGGCGCGCGGCGGCGCGGTCTGCGGTCGCAGGTCGGTGGCAGTCAAGAAGCAACCTCTACTAGAACGCCTCGTTGGGTCAGGACTGTGCGCTGGTCTTCGGGGGCCGACTCGTCGGTGATGATCAGGTCCGGGCGGTCGGCGGGGCAGACGTAGGCGAGGGCGGAGCGGTCCCATTTGGCGCCGTCCGCGAGGACGACGGTGCGCGTGGCGACGTTCATCGCCTCCTGCTTGACCTCCGCATCGCCCAGGTCGAACGCGGTCAGCCCTGCGTCGAGGCTGAACGCACACGGGCTCAGTACGGCGGCGTCGAAGCGCAGCGCTCGCAGCGAGGCGACGGTCAGCGGGCCGACCAGGGAGAGCTCACCCTTGCGCGCCTCGCCGCCCGGCATCAGCAGCCGGATCCGCGGTGCATCCGCGAGCTCGTGCGCGACATGCAGCGAGAGCGGCATGACCGTCATCGAGCGGTCGTGCAGCAGCCGCGCGGTCTCCAACGCGGTCGTACCGCTGTCGAGGACGATCGTCTCGCCGTCGTGGAGGTGCTCGACCGCGGCCCGGGCGATCGCCTGCTTGGCGGCGGTCGCGGCCTGCGTGCGGAGCGAGTACGGCGGCTCGAGCCCGGACGGCATCGCGGACACGGCACCACCGTGGACGCGCTTCAGCACGCCCTGCGCCGCCAGGAAGTCGAGGTCGCGGCGGACCGTCATGTCCGATGCCTCGGTCGCCTCGACCAGTTCCTGGACCGACACTCGGTCGACGACTCGTAGTCGTTCTACGATCACTTGATGCCGTTCTGCACTTCTCACGTGCAAAAATCTACCATCCGCCTGATCGTTCAAACAGATTGTCTGTTTACTTGTGACTGAAGACACCACCCTCGTCAAGCGCTCCCGGTACGCCGTGGCCGCCGTCTTCTGCGTGCACGGATCGGTGACCGGGTCGTTCGCGACCCGGGTGCCGTGGATCCAGGAGCATGCGGGAGTGTCCGCGGGCCAGCTCGGGCTGGCGCTCGCGTTCCCGGCGCTCGGCGCGGCGCTGATGATGCCGCTCGCTGCCCGGGTCAGTCACCGGTTCGGCACCCGGAACGCCTTGCGCGGTCTGCTGGCGCTCTGGACGCTCGCGCTGATCCTGCCGTCGCTCGCCCCCGGCCTGCTCGGGTTGTGCGCCGCGCTGTTCATCTACGGCGGTACGGCGGGCATGGCCGACGTGGCGATGAACGCGCTCGGAGTCGAGATCGAGCACCGGCTGAAGAAGTCGATCATGTCCGGGCTGCACGGTCTCTGGAGTGTGGGCGCCCTGCTCGGTTCCGCGGTCGGGACGCTCGCTGCGCATGCGAATGTCAGCGCACAGGTCCATCACGCGGTCGTAGCCGTCGTCCTGACGGTGATCGGTGCGGTGGTGTGTCACTTCGTGCTGAACATCCATCCCGAGGAGGACGAGGAGCCGCCGGCGCGGTTCGCGTTGCCGCCGAAGTCGGCCTTGCTGATCGGGGCGGTCGGGTTCTGCGCGGTGTTCGCGGAGGGTGCGAGCCTGGACTGGTCGGCCGTGTATCTGCGGGACATCCTCGGCAGCTCGGCGGCTGTCGCGGCCGGGGCGACGACCGGGTTCGCGTTGACGATGGCGATCGCGCGGTTGACCGGCGATGCGGTGGTCGACCGGTTCGGCGCCGTACGGACGGTGCGGTGGAGCGGTGTGATCGCGACGCTCGGCGGGCTGCTCGTGGTGGTTTCGCCGACGGCGGTCGTGGCGATGGCCGGGTTCGGCCTGATCGGCGTGGGGATCGCGGTCGTCGTACCGCTCGCCTTCGCAGCCGCCGGTCACACCGGCCCGAACCCGAGCCAGGCGATCGCGGGCGTCGCGACCATCACCTACGCGTCCGGGCTGGTAGCGCCGTCGATCATCGGCGGCATCGCGCAGGCCAGCAACCTGACGATGTCGTTCATCGTGGTCACCGCACTGGCAGCGGGCATCGGCGTCTTTGCGCGCGTGCTCGCACCCCGTCAGCCGGCTGTCCGCTCAGGCCAATAGGTGGTTGAGCACTTCGCCTGCCTCGTCGTAGCCGGCGTCGCTGATGCGTTTGAGCTCGATCAGGTCCTTCGCGGCGGCGGCGCGGCGGGTGAGATGTTCACCGGCCCGGGTGCAGCCTTCGTCGAGTAGTTCGCTCAACGCTTCGACGTCGTCTCGCTCGTCGGCCAGATCGGCCAGTCGGTCGAGGGCCTTCTCGTTGCCTTCGTCGGCGAGGGTGCGCAGGGTGTCCCAGTCGGTCATGCAGCCATCGTGTGACATTGCCCTAGGGGCAAGGTCAAGAATGGTGTCGTGCTCACCATCGGACAGCTGGCCCGGTACGTCGGGGTGTCGACGAAGACCGTCCGCGTCTACCACGCGAAGGGCCTCCTGCCCGAACCCGAGCGGGACTCGTCCGGATACCGCCGGTACTCCGCGGACGCGGTCGTCCAGCTGGTCCGGATCCGCATGCTGGCGGACGCCGGCGTACCACTCGCCCGGATCCGCGAGCTCGGGTCAACGCCGGAGCAGCTCAGCCCCGCCCTGGAGCAGATCGATGCCGACCTGACCACCCGCATCAAACGGCTCCGCGACACCCAGCGCCGACTCCGCAAGCTGGCCGCCGGAGAGATTCGCATCCTGCCCGCCGACGTCGAAGAGCACCTCGCCGGACTGCCCGCCCTGGGCTTCACCGAGCGGTGGATCGCGATGGAGCGCGACCTGTGGATCGTCGTCTACGCAACCGACCCCGACCTCGCCGACACCTTGTTCCAGGACCAAGCGCAGTCGCTGACCGAACCGGAACTGCGAGACCTCTACCTTGCCGCGGACCACGCCCACGACCTCAACCCCGACGACCCGTTCCTGTCAGAGCTCGCCGACCGGATCGTTGCCGCCAGCATCCAACGCTACGGGACCGAATCACCCGGGGCCTCCGCCGATCCCGCCATCCCCGACCTCCTGCAAAGCACCCTCAACGCATCCTCACCAGGCTGGCAGCGACTCGACTCGTTGATCCGCGGCCGAATGGCGGACGCCGGGTTCACCCTTCGGACAAGCCCCAACGAGCACCACCGCGAGTGATACGAATTCGAGGGTGAATGAGCTGCGGTTTCGGACGGCTGGGGCAGATGACGCGGCGGCGGTAGCTGAGCTGCACGGGGACAGTTGGCGGCGGCACTACCGCGGTGCGTACGCCGACGCGTTCCTCGACGACGAGTCGGCCGGCTACCTCGACGCGATGTGGGCCAAACGGCTGGCGGCGCGCGAGGGTACGCGGACCACGCTCGCGGAGTACGACGGCCAGCTGGTCGGGCTGTCGCATCTGATCATCGGCGCCGACCCGAAGTTCGGCGCGCTCGTCGACAACCTGCACGTCCGCGCACCGCTGAAGCGGCAAGGCATCGGGACCCAGCTACTCGCGTTGACCGCCAAGGCCCTGCAGGAGGCGGCGCCCGGGTCCGGGATCTACCTGTGGGTCCTCGAGCAGAACACCGCCGCCCAGGGGTTCTACGAAGCCCGCGGAGGCGTCCGCGGCGACCGCAAGGACGTCCCGCCGCCCGGCGGGGAGCCTCGGCGGCTCAACGGGCAGCCGGCCTGTTTCAGGTACTACTGGCCGGATCCTTCGCTTCTTGCTTGATCGTCTCGATCAGGGCGTACGACGCCTGACTCGCCGCCTCGGGATCCCCCGCCCGGATCGCCCCGAGTACATCGACATGCGCGTCGAGGATCCGATGATCCTCGGGCATCGTCGCGGTCTGGTGGATCGACTCGGTCAGCACTTCGGCGATCGCGTCGTACAAACGCAACAGGAGCGGGTTCCCGCTTGCGACGACGACTCCGCGGTGGAAGTCGGCGTCCGCAGCCACAAACGCGTCCAGGTCGCCCGCAGCCGCCCGAGACTCTAGTGCAACGGACAAAGCAGCCAGGGTCTCCTGGTCGGGGCGTTGCGCGGCCAGACGGGCGGCTGCGGCCTCGATACCGGCGCGAGCGTCGAGCACATGCGTCAATGACGCCGAGAGCTCATCCCTGACCAGTACGCCGCTGATCTCGTTGGTCGCGCGGACGTAAGTGCCGTCGCCGACGCGCGGCTCGAGCAGGCCGGTCAGGCTCAGTGAACGCAGCGCCTCCCGTACCGTCCCGCGGCTGACGCCGAGGTCGGTCGCGAGCTGGTTCTCGCCAGGGATCCGCGAGCCGCGTGGCCAGGCCCCGGACTCGATCTGCGCACGGAACCGCTCCGACACCTGCAGCACGAGCGGCACCTGCCGCACAGGTCCTTCGATGGACACTCGCCCACCTCCGTTCAGGGGATAGCGTACAGTGTGTAAATGTAGGACATCTGCAGGAGACGAGAACAGGGAGAGGTGTGTCGTGGCGGTGTTGACCGAACCAGTGGCTCGGGAGCGGTCGGCGCTGATCACAGCGACCGCCTTCGTGGTCGCGCTGAGCCTCCGGCCGGCGCTGACCGCGGTCGGTCCGGTGCTGCCGCGGATCGGTCTCGACCTGCATCTGGGCGAGGCCGCGCAGGGTCTGCTCGGCACGCTGCCGCTGCTCGCGTTCGCCGTCGCCTCACCGCTGGTCCACCTCGCGTCCCGCCGATTCGGCATGGAGCGCGCCGTCTTCGTCTCGCTTCTGGTCCTGGCGCTCAGCAGCGCGCTGCGCCCGTGCACAGGCCATGCAGGCCTTTGGATCGGTACGGCGGTAGTCGGTGCCGCGATCGCGGTCGGGAACGTGCTGGTCCCGGTGATCATCAAGCGGGACTACGCAGGCAATGTCTCGCGCGCGACCGGCGTCTACACGGCGTTCATCACCGGCGGCGCTGCGATCGCCTCGATCCTCGCCGTACCGATCGCCGATGCGGTCGACTGGCGGTTGTCGCTCGCCGTCTGGGGCGGTCTCGCCGTGCTTGTCGCTGTGATCTGGCTACCGCGGACGCTCTCGCCGGAGCCGATGCCGGCGGCAAGCGTCAAGGACAGCACTCCCCCGGTCAGCGTTTGGCGACAGCCGACGGCGTGGCTGGTGACCGGCTTCATGGGGCTGCAGTCGACGAGCTTCTACCTGTTCGTGAACTGGCTGCCGACGATCGAGATCTCGACCGGCGGCGTGTCCGAGCGTGCCACCGGCGTACACCTGTTCCTGTTCCAGGTCTTCGGTCTGATCGGCGGCCTCAGCATCCCGTTCCTGCTGAAGCACCCGACGAATCAGCGGGCCGGTCTGATGACGGCAAGTACGCCGATCCTCGTCGCGCTGCTGGGTCTGCTGCTGGCGCCGCAGCTCGCGATCGTCTGGGCGGTCGTCGGCGGTCTGGGCCAGGGCGCCGGGCTGGTCGCCGCGCTGTCGCTGATCAGTCTTCGCGGCCGCGGCCACCACGAGACCACGCAGTTGTCCGGGATGGCGCAGGCCGTCGGCTACACGCTGGCTGCAGCCGGACCGGTCGTCGCGGGATACCTGACCCAGGTGACCGGCGGCTGGAGTACGACGCTCATCGTGTTCGCCGTACTCTCAGCCACCCAGATCACGCTCGGATTTGTCGCTGGTCGCGACCGGCGCTGATTACTTGTCGGTGGCGAAGGCCGCGTCGAAGGCGGCGGCCGGCTTGTCGAAGGCGAGCGCGCGGATGACGTTGACCGCCTCGGCGGCGCCGACCTTGCGCTCCATGCCGGCGTCCTCCCATTCGACCGAGATCGGGCCGTCGTAGCCGATCGAGTTCAGCACCCGGAAGCAGTCCTCCCACTTCACGTCGCCGTGACCGGTCGAGTAGAAGTCCCAGCCGCGTCGCGGGTCGCCCCAGGGCAGGTGCGAGCCGAGCCGGCCGTTGCGTCCGCCGCCGACCCGCATCCGGGTGTCCTTGCAGTCCACGTGGTAGATCCGGTCCTTGAAGTCCCACAGGAACGCGACCGGGTCGATGTCCTGCCAGACCATGTGCGACGGGTCCCAGTTCAGCCCGAACGCCTCGCGGTGGCCGATCGCCTCGAGCGTCAGCGTCGTGGTCCAGTAGTCGTACGCGATCTCCGACGGGTGGACCTCGTGCGCGAACCGCACGCCCTCCTCGTCGAACACGTCGAGGATCGGGTTCCACCGGTCGGCGAAGTCCCGGTAGCCGGCCTCGATCCGCTCCGCCGGCACCGGCGGGAACATCGCGACGTACTGCCAGATCGACGAGCCGGTGAAGCCGATGACGGTGTTCACGCCGAGCTTCTTCGCCGCGCGAGCGGAGTTCTTCAGGTCCTCCGCCGCCCGCTGACGCACACCCTCGGCGTCGCCGTCGCCCCAGATCCGGGACGGCACGATGGCCTGGTGCCGGAAGTCGATCGGGTCGTCGCAGACCGCCTGGCCGACCAGGTGGTTGGAGATCGCGAAGACCTGCAGGTTGTACTTCTCCAGGATGTCCTTGCGGCCCTGGACGTAGGAGTCGTCGTCGACGGCCTGCTGGACGTCGAAGTGATCACCGGAACAGGCGATCTCGACGCCGTCGTACCCGGCCTCGGACGCGAACTGGCAGACCTCCTCGAACGGCAGGTCGGCCCACTGACCGGTGAACAGCGTGATCGGGCGTGGCATCTCACAGGCTCCTAAGAATTGTCGACGGTGATCCAGGCAGAGTCGCTCGCAGCCGAGCGCAGTACGGCGTCGACCACGCGAGCGGACCGCGCTCCGGCGGCGAAGTCGGGCAGGCCGTCCGGGTGGTCACCCAGTACGGCGGCATAGCTGTCGGCGACGAACGAGTCGAACGCGTCCTGATACCCCTGCGCGTGCCCCGCCGGCAGCCGGTTCACCCGCGCGGCGGGCGGGCTCAGCGTCTCGGGGTCCCGGGTCAGGAGCTGCGACGCGTCGCGACGGCCGACCCACAGGCGGTCCGGGTCCTCCTGGTCGAAGCCGAAGCTCGACTCGGTCCCGGACACCTCCAGGTACAAGCGGTTCTTCCGGCCGGCTGCGACCTGGCTGACCACGATCGTCCCGACCACTCCGGCCTCGGTCCGGAACTGCGCCGTGGCCAGGTCCTCAGTTCGTACTTCGACTCCGCCGCGCTGGGCTCGCACCGTCCGCAGCTGCGCGCTGATCGCAGCGATCCGGTCGCCGGTCACGAACTCGGTCAGGTCACACCAGTGCGACCCGATATCCGCGAACGTCCGCGACGGACCGCCGGTCGTGTCGTCGACGCGCCAGTTCTGGTCGTCCGCACCGGCGAGCCAATCCTGCAGGTACGAGCCGTGCAGGCTGGTGATCGTCCCCGCGTCACCTGCCGCGATCCGGGTCCGCAGCTCGCGGACCATCGGGTGGTAGCGGTACACGAACGGCACAGCGCCGACCAGGCCCGCCTCGGATGCCGCGGCTTGCAGTCCGCTCGCGTCCTGGACCGAGGTGGCCAGAGGCTTCTCGCAGACCACGTGCTTGCCGGCGTCGAGTGCCTTCAGCGTGACGTCGCGATGCGTGTTGTTCGGCGTACAGACGTGGACGACATCGATGTCTGAGGCGAGCAGCTCGTCGATGGTGGCGAACCCGCGCTCGGCGCCGGTCGCCTCGGCTGCAGCATCTGCCCTTGCAGGTGATGAGCCCACTGCGCCGGCCACGGTCGCTCCCGAAACCAACGCGGCCCTGCCATGGACCTGGCCCATGAATCCGCCGCCGACGATCCCGACCTTGAGCTTGCGCGCACTGGTGGACACGTCGTAGGACGCTATGGGACCCTTTTGAACCCTGTCAAGCAAAAGTCCACGGCTGGTACGACGAAAGTCCGACACATGAGCGATCTGGATACGACGGACGCGGTCCTGCGACTGCTCCTCGACGGGCAGGCCCGGACCCGCGCCGAGCTGATCGACGTCACCGGTCTGGCCCGCTCCACGGTCACCGGGCGGATCGAGGCGCTGCTCGCGGCCGGTCTCGTCGTACCGTCCGGTGAGGCCGCGTCGACGGGCGGCCGGCCGCCGGCGCGCTTCCGGTTCAACCCGACCGCGCGACTGATGCTCGCGGCCGACGTCGGGGCGACGCACCTGTCCGTCGCCCTCACCGATCTGGCCGGCGAGATCCTGCACCGGTCGACGACGCCGCTCAAGATCGCCGAAGGACCCGAGGTCGTTCTCGAAGCTGTCGCCAAGGCTGGCCGCGCGCTACTCGAAGAAGCGCACAGGCCGCCGGAGGATCTGGCCGGCACCGGCGTCGGGCTGCCCGGTCCGGTCGAGCACGGCACCGGACGGCCGAACCATCCGCCGATCATGCCCGGCTGGGATTCGTACGACGTGGTCGGCCGACTGAGCCGTGAGCTGCCCGGCCCGGTGCTGGTCGACAACGACGTGAACATCATGGCGCTCGGCGAGCACGCGACGGCGTACCCGGACGTCGAGCACCTGCTGTTCGTGAAGGTTGCCACCGGCATCGGTGCGGGCGTGATCAGCGGCGGCCGCCTGCACCGCGGCGCCCAGGGCGCTGCCGGCGACATCGGCCACATCCAGGCACCTGGCCACACCGAGCTCTGCCGCTGCGGCAACATCGGCTGCCTCGAGGCGGTCGCCTCCGCAGCCGCGCTGGCGACCCGGCTGGGAGTCAGCACCAGCGGCGACATCGTCGAACTGGTCCGCTCCGGAAACACCGCCGCCACTGCCGAGATCCGCCAGGCCGGTCGCGAGATCGGCACGGTCCTCGCCGCCGCGGTCAGCCTGCTCAACCCCTCGGTGATCGTTGTCGGCGGCTCACTCTCCCAGGCCGGCGACAGCCTGCTCGCGGGCATCCGCGAAACGATCTACGCCCGATCGTTGCCTCTGGCCACAACCCACCTGCAGGTCGTGCGCTCGCAAACGGGCAGGGACGCGGCCCTCCTCGGCGCCGCCACCCTCGTGCTGCAGCAATGGTTCTGCAGCTCGACAGGAAGTGTCGGCCTCTGAGGCCACATCGGCCGCCTGGCTGAGCGTGCCGCCGGGCCGGCCGACCGGACACCTCCTGTCGAGCTGCACATCTAGTCGTTCCAGCTGAGAGCCAGTTCGTCGCAGAGGGCGATGAAACGGTCGAGTTGGCTGCCCGAGCGGGCGCGGCCGAAGCCGTGGCGCCGGCCCCAGAAGGCCGACTGGACCATGTTGAGGTGGGCCCAGCGCCGGATTCGTTCGGGATCGAGCTCGGCGGCCTCGGCGAACAGTTCGAGCTCGTGGTTCAGCAGCTTGATCAGGTCGTCGGCGCCGAGCTGATGGGCGGCCCGCGTTCGGAGGAACGTGGTCGCGTCGTACGCCGGGTCGCCGACGTACCCCTTGGGATCGACGGCCAGCCAGGGCTCCCGGTCCGCTCGGAGGATGTTGCGCGGGTGGAAGTCGCCGTGGATCAGGATCTCCGGCTGATCGCGACCGAGCTCGTCGACGACAGCCAGGGCCGCGTCGATCGCAGCCGCCGGTAGCGGGTGGTCCAGCTCGGTGGCGTCACGATGGAGCTCTTCGGCCCAGGTGTCGGCTTGTTCAGACATTCGGGGTAGACCGTCAGGTGCCGGGATCCGCAACCGGCGATGCAGGTCGGCAGCGATGACGACGACGTCCTCGTTGTGCTCCATCAGCGTCGTGGGATGCGCCTGCTCGAGGAGCAGGGCGTACCGGGCGTCGTCGCGTTCGTGCAGCTTGACCGCGCCGCGTCCGTCCCAGGCCGCGAAGGCGTCGGCCTCGTAGTCGTTGCCGGGATGCGGGAACGAAATCTTCACCACCCGCTCGTCCTGGACCGGGATGACGATGCCGACCTGGCCGTGCATCGTTTCACCAGCGGGTATGCAGTCCCAGCGAGCCAGGACGTCGTCGGCGATGGCAGGCAGCTCGGCCAGCCAGGCTTCGCCGACGGCGCCTTCACGATCGATGGTGGCTTTGGCGAACGCGGCCGGGATCATCCCCAGCGCTCCGACTTCGCCGAGCGGGAGACCAGGCTGAACAGCATGTCCTTCGGGGTCATCTCACCGGCGACGACCTTGGTGACATGTTCGGCGATCGGCATTTCGACGTCGTGCCGGTGCGCCAGCTCCGAGATCGACGCGCAGGACTTCACACCCTCGGCGACCTGCCGCGTCGCGCCGGCGATCTCCGCAACGCTCATACCCTGGCCGAGTTTCTCGCCGAAGGTCCGATTCCGCGACAGCGGCGACGAGCACGTCGCCACCAGATCGCCGAGCCCGGCCAGACCGGAGAACGTGTGCTCGTCCGCGCCCAGCGCCGTACCCAGACGGGCGATCTCGGCGAGGCCGCGGGTGATCACCGAGGCGCGGGCGTTGTCGCCGAAACCGAGTCCGACGGCCATCCCGACCGCGAGCGCGATCACGTTCTTGCAGGCGCCGCCGAGCTCGCAGCCGACGACGTCGTTGTTCGTGTACGGGCGGAACGTCGGCGAATGGCACAGCTTCTGCAACCGCGCCGCCGTACCCTCGTCCGCGCAGGCGACCACGGATGCGGCCGGTTGGCCTTCGGCGATCTCGCGCGCCAGGTTCGGCCCTGAGACGACCGCGATGCGTTCCGGCCCGGCGCCGGTGAGCTCGGCGATCACCTCGCTCATCCGCTTCGTCGTACCGAGCTCGACGCCCTTCATCAGACTCACCAGCGGTACGGCGTTCGGCAGTACGCCGGCCCAGTCCGTCAGGTTGTCGCGCAACGACTGGGACGGTACGGCGAGGACGATCGCCTCCGCGCCGTCGGCCGCCGCGGCCGGGTCGTGCGTCGCGGTGATCGCATCCGGCAAGCGCAAGCCGGGCATGTACTCGGCGTTCTCGTGATCAGCATTGATCGACTCACAGAGCGACTCACGCCGGCCCCAGACGGACACCTGGTTCCCGGCGTTCGCGAGCACCACAGCGAACGCCGTACCCCAGGATCCGGCACCGAACACCGCGACCTTCGTCATGCCGTCTCCTCACCTTCGGCTTTCCTGGCTTTGCGCAAGTCGTAGAGCTCCTTGGGCGGGGTCTCTCCGCGCAGCTCGCCGAGGGTTTCGGCGACCCGGGCCATGATCACCTCGGTTGCCTCGTGCAACAGCTGGTTGGTCAGCGGCTTGCCCTCGAACGCGCTCAGGTCGACCGGCGCACCGGCCCGGACCAGCAGCGTCTTGCGCGGCAGCAGGCGGATCCGGATCTTGCCGGTGTACGACTTGATGATGTCCTGCGCGCCCCAGTTGGCGATCGGGATCACCGGGCAGCCGGTCATCAACGCGATCCGGGCGGCGCCGGTCTTGCCGGTCATCGGCCACATGTCCGGGTCACGGGTAATGGTGCCCTCCGGGTAAACGCCCACACACTCACCGCGTTCGACCGCCGCGACGGCGTCCCGGAACGCATCCGCGGCCTGGGTCGAATCCCGGTACACCGGGATCTGCCCTGCGCCTCTGATGATCGTGCCGAGCACCGGGATCTTGAACAGCGACGCCTTGCCCAGGAATCGCGGGATCCGCCGGCACTCCCAGATGAAGTACCCGAGCAGCACCGGGTCGAAATGCGAGATGTGGTTGGGCACGTAGATGACGCCGCCGGTGCGCGGCATGTTCTCCCGGCCGGTGAACCGGCACTTGGTCATCACAATCATGAACGGCTTGACGATCGCCGCGATGATGCCGAACCAGAAGCCCCGCGGCGGACGCGGATCACCCTGCCCGTTGTCCACTGGAGCCTCCTGCTGCTCGTTGCTGCCATCCGTCATGGGAGAATCCTGCCTGATGGCAGACCTACAGGTCGCTCCCTGGATCCTGGCGATCCCGGTGAAGCGTACGGCGATCGCGAAGAGCCGGCTCGCTCCGGCGTACCCGCAGCACCGTCCCGAGCTGGCTCGTGCGTTCGCTGTCGACACTACTGCGGCCGCCCTCGCCTCTCCCCTGGTGCACGCCGTCCTGGTCGTCACGGACGATCCGTTGGTCGCGGCGGATGTGACCGCCGCCGGTGCGTACGTCGTACCGGATCTGCCGGCCGCCGGGCTCAACGAGGCCTTACTGCATGGCGCCGCTGTTGCCGCTGCCGAGTTCCCGGACAACGGCGTCGCCGCGTTGTCCGCGGATCTTCCGGCGCTGCGTCCGGCCGAGCTCACCGCCGTACTCGCGGCCTGTACGGCGCCACGCTCGTTCGTGGTGGACCAGCCCGGCACGGGTACGACGTTGCTCGCGGCGGCTCCCGGCGTACCGCTGGATCCCCGCTTCGGTGTGGGTTCCGCGCTGGCACACCAGGCGTCCGGGGCGATCCCGATCGAGCTGACCGGGATCGAGTCGGTACGTCGTGATGTCGACACGGCCGCCGATCTGGCGCACGCCGTACAGCTCGGAGTGGGGCCGGCGACCGCCGACGTGATGTCGCTGGTTCTCGGTGCCGCGACCGGGACCGAGGGTCTAGCCTGCTGATATGCAGGCAACCGTGAGCCGCTACGACGGCGAGACGTTTTCCGGTGCGGTGCTGACGGACAGCGGGATCGAGTTGCCGTTCACCGTGCACGCGGTCGCCGATACTCCCGTGCGGCATCTACGCGTCGGCCAGCGGGTCCGGCTCGAGACGACCGGTTCCGGGGCGGACCTAACCATCACAAAGGTGGAATTCGCGACCCAGCTCTAGTTGCCCCTAGTTGCCGCAGACAACGGCGAAGGCCGGTCAACCCCTGGAGTGGGGTGACCGGCCTTCGCTGTAGTGCGGTGCCGCAGTGCGTGAAGATCAGCGAGCGGTACGCTTCGCCGCGGTCTTCTTGGCGGGGGCCTTCTTGACCGGCGCCTTCTTCGCAACGGTCTTGACCGGGGCCTTCTTGACCGGGGCCTTCTTGGCAACGGTCTTCGCCGGCGCCTTCTTGGCAACCGTCTTGGCCGGGGCCTTCTTGGCGACCGTCTTCTTCGCGGCGGCGGTCTTTGTTGCGGCGGCGGTCTTGGTTGCAGCGGCCTTGACCGGTGCAGCCTTCTTCGCCGGGGCGGCCGCCTTGGTGGCGGTCGCGGCCGGCTTCGGGACGACCAGCTTCGGCAGCTTCTTCGCGCCGGAGACAACGGCCTTCAGCTCCGCACCCGCGCGGAACTTCGGAACCACGGTCTTCTTGGCACGCTTGGTCTCACCGGTCCGCGGGTTGCGCACGATGCGCGCGCCACGCTCGATGGCCTCGAAGGCACCGAAACCGGTGATGGCGACCTTGCCGCCCTTCTTGGTCAGCTCGCGCTCCACGGTGTCGATCACCGATTCCAAAGCGTGCTGGGCCTGGCGGCGGTTTCCGTCGAAGTGCACTGCGAGCGCTTCGACCAACTGGCTCTTGTTCACTGCTTCCCTCCGTGAACGTAGGCGTCGAGCACAGCGCTCGATCTCACAGGAACGTTATGGACTCAACACGCCGTTCACAAACACCAACGCGGCAATTCGCCCTTGTTTTGGGCGATTCGTGCCACAATTTGGCCCGATCAGGGCCCTGAGGGCCCTTTTCGCAGGAGATTCCCAGGAGTTCAGAGCCAGCCGCGGCGTTTGAAGATCTGGTGCAGACCTCCACACACCAAGGCCATCAGGCCGATCGCGAAGGGGTATCCGTACTGCCAGTGCAGCTCCGGCATCTTGTCGAAGTTCATCCCGTAGACGGTGCCGATGAGGGTCGGGGCGAACAGGATCGCCGCCCAGGCAGAGATCCGCTTCACCTCTTCGTTCTGCTCGCTGCTGGCGATCGCGAGGCTCTTCATCTCCTCGTTCTGCTGCTGGGCGACCAGGGTCGCGTTCACCGTCAGGATGTCGCGCAGCAGTTCGCGGAAGCCGTCGACCTTCTCCACCACCTCGGTGACGTGGTCGGCGACATCGCGCAGTGAACGTTGCAGTTCCTCGTCCACGCCGTACTTCTGGAATCCGCCGCGCAGCTGCTCGAGCATGCCGACCAGCGGCCGGGTCGCGCGCTGGAACTCGATCACCTCACGGGAGAGCTCGTAGATGCGCCGCGACACCTTCGGGTCACCGCGGAACACCTCGGTCTCGATCTCGTCGATGTCGTTCTCGAGACCGGCGACGACCGGAGCGTAGCCGTCGACGACCTTGTCCATGATCGCGTAGAGAACCGCTTCGGCACCTAGGCTGAGCAGCTCGGGGTCGCGCTCGACCCGGCGCCGTACCGCTGCCAGGTTGGGCGCTTCGGCGTGCCGGACCGTCACCACGAAGTCCGGTCCGACGAACACGTGCACCTCACCGAACTCGACCTCCTCGGTCGCGTCCCGGTACCGCGCGGCCTTCAGTACGACGAACAACGTGTCGCCGTACCGCTCCAGCTTCGGCCGCTGATGCGCCTCGTTGGCGTCCTCGATCGCCAGCTCGTGCAGGTCGAACTCCTGCGCCAGCGAGGCGAGCTCGCGGCGGTCCGGCCGGTACAGGCCGATCCAGGCCAGGCTGTGCGGGGCCTGGTGCAGCTCGCCGTAGGTCTCGGCGAGGGAGTCAGGAGAAGCGACCCGGCGGCCGTCGCAGTAGATCGCACTGTCCACGACGCTGTGCCCCTTGGGCATCTGCGGATCGCGCGACTGCTTCTCAGCCTGCTCGGGCACGGCGGCGGAGACGGCAGCAGCGTGCTTGCGAGCGGCAGCACGCAGTGACGGAGTGCGGCTGAACGCACGGATCGTGCGCAGGCGAAGGTCGGACATGAGTCCTCCAGGTGCGGTGGATCAGGTGAGTGATGAACACACGTCTGCCCGACCCCACAACTGCTAGAGGAACTCTGCACCTTCTAGAAGAAGGAAGCCCCCGAAGGTCGAGCGAGACCCGTATGTCTGGAGGGTTCGCTCATCAGCGCCCCACCTCCTCGGTCTCGCAAGCCTTGTTCTGACAACCACGTAAGGGTAACACCAGAGTTATCGCCCCCGGCCCGCCGAACGTTACGGGGGCGCTAACTCTGGCCGATGTTTCAGGCCTTCGCAGGAAGGGTTGCCGGCTTGAAGGACGGCCGGGTTGCTTCGTAGGCAGTGATCTCGTCCGCGTGCGACAACGTGATGCCGACGTCGTCCAGGCCGTTCAGCAACCGGTAGCGCGTGTAGTCGTCGATCTCGAAGGGTGCCGACACGTCACCGGCTGAGATCGTCTTGTTCTCAAGGTCGACCGTCACCTTGGTGCCCGGGTCGCTCTCGATCGTGGTCCACAGCTGCTCGACCACGTCCTGCTCCACCAGGGCCGCGAGCAGCCCGGCCTTGCCCGAGTTGCCGCGGAAGATGTCGCCGAACCGCGAGGAGACGACCACGCGGAACCCGTAGTCGAGCAGGGCCCAGACCGCGTGCTCACGCGACGATCCGGTGCCGAAGTCCGGTCCCGCGACGAGCACCGAGACGCCGCCGTACTCGGGCTGGTTGAGGACGAAGGAAGGATCGTTGCGCCAGGCAGCGAACAGTCCGTCCTCGAAGCCGGTCCGCGTGACCCGCTTCAGGTACACAGCCGGGATGATCTGGTCGGTGTCGACGTTGCTGCGGCGCAGCGGGGCCGCCGTACCGATGTGCTGGGTGAAGGCTTCCATGATTCCCTTGCTCCTCAGGCGTTCGCAGGTACGGCGACGGGCGGCAGGTCCGCCGGTGCGGCCAGGGTCCCGGTGACGGCGGTCGCGGCGGCGACCAGCGGCGACACCAGGTGGGTGCGACCGCCCTTGCCCTGGCGGCCTTCGAAGTTCCGGTTCGAGGTGGAGGCGCTGCGCTCACCCGGCGCCAGCTGGTCCGGGTTCATGCCCAGACACATCGAGCATCCGGCGCCGCGCCACTCGGCGCCGGCGTCCTTGAAGATCGCGTCCAGGCCCTCGGCCTCGGCCTGCAGCCGGACCCGGCCCGAGCCCGGTACGACGAGCATCCGGGTGCCCTCGGCAACCTTCCGGCCGGCGAGCACCCCGGCCGCGGCGCGCAGGTCCTCGATCCGGCCGTTGGTGCAGGAGCCCAGGAAGACCGTGTCCACGTGGATCTCGCGCATCGGCGTACCGGCGGTGAGGCCCATGTACTCCAGCGCGCGCTCGGCGGCGACCTTGTCGTTCTCGTTGTCGAAGTCGTCCGGCGACGGCACCTGCTCCGACAGCGGGATGCCCTGGCCCGGGTTCGTCCCCCAGGTGACGAACGGCGCGATGTCCTCGGCCCGCAGCACGATCTCGCGGTCGAACGCCGCGTCCTCGTCGGTGGCCAGGCTCTTCCAGTACTCGACCGCGGCTTCCCAGTCGACGCCCTGCGGCGCGTGCGGCTTGTCCTGCAGGTAGGAGAAGGTCGTCTCGTCCGGCGCGATCATGCCGGCCTTGGCGCCCCACTCGATCGACATGTTGCAGATCGTCATCCGGGCTTCCACGCTCAGCGCGCGGATCGCTTCACCGCGGTACTCGACGATGTAGCCCTGGCCGCCGCCGGTGCCGACCTGCGCGATCAGCGCGAGCACCAGGTCCTTCGCGGAGACGCCGTCCGGCAGTACGCCGTCGACCGTGACGGCCATCGTCTTCGGACGGGCCTGCATCAACGTCTGCGTGGCCAGCACGTGCTCGACCTCGCTCGTACCGATGCCGAAGGCAATCGCTCCGAACGCGCCGTGCGTGGAGGTGTGGCTGTCACCGCAGACCACGGTCATGCCCGGCTGGGTCAGACCGAGCTGCGGGCCGATCACGTGCACGACGCCCTGGTCCGGGTCGCCGAGGGTGTGGATCCGGATGCCGAACTCCTCGGCGTTCTTCCGCAGCGTGTCCACCTGGGTGCGCGACACCGGGTCGGCGATCGGCTTGTCGACGTCGAACGTCGGGACGTTGTGGTCCTCGGTCGCAATAGTCAGATCGGGACGCCGGACACCGCGGCCGGCCAGCCGCAGGCCGTCGAAGGCCTGCGGGCTGGTCACCTCGTGGACCAGATGGAGGTCGATGTAGAGAAGGTCGGGTTCTCCGTCGGCATGGCGCACGACATGCGCGTCCCAGACCTTTTCCGACAACGTCCTACCCATCAGACTTCTCCTTTGAGGTATGTGGTGAGGTGCTTTCGCTCACAGTGCTCTCGATTGGACCCCTGAAGCGACTTGCGTTCCACGATTCGAGACGGCAGTATCGTCTCATGGACAACTCTAGCGGAGTCGGCGTTCTCGACAAAGCAGCTCTCGTTCTGTCTGCGCTCGAGTCCGGGCCGGCGACCCTGGCCGGACTCGTCGCGGCCACAGGGCTGGCCCGACCGACCGCACACCGGCTCGCGGTGGCGCTGGAGCACCACCGTCTGGTGGGCCGCGACATGCAGGGACGATTCGTGCTCGGTCCGCGACTCAGTGAGTTGGCCTCCGCCGCAGGCGAGGACAGGCTGCTCGCGACCGCCGGCCCGGTGCTGGCGCGACTGCGGGACATCACCGGCGAATCGGCGCAGCTGTTCCGCCGCCAGGGTGAGTACCGCGTGTGCGTCGCCGCCGCCGAGCGTCCGTCCGGTCTGCGCGACACCGTGCCGGTCGGCAGTCAGTTGACCATGGCCGCCGGTTCGGCTGCTCAAATACTGCTTGCCTGGGAGGACCCGGAGCGGATGCACCGTGGCCTCCACAACGCGTCGTTCAACGCGGCCGCACTGGCCGGCGTACGGCGTCGTGGCTGGGCGCACTCGGTCGGTGAGAGGGAGCAGGGCGTTGCGTCCGTCTCCGCCCCGGTCCGCTCCCCCAGCGGCAAGGTGATCGCCGCCGTCTCGGTCTCCGGCCCGATCGAACGGCTGTCCCGCCAGCCCGGCCGTATGCACGCCCCGGCCGTGATGGCCGCCGCCGAGCGACTCTCCGAAGCCCTGCGCCGCGCGTCGGAATAGCCGGGTAGTTGTCACGTAGCGCAACCAGGATCACCATGAGGGTGGAAAGCCCCTCAAAGGAGGTCCGACATGGAGCGGGACTGGCTGACTCTCGGCTGGAAGATGTTGCTCGTCCGCGGTGTCATCGCTGTCATCTTCGGGATCCTCGCGATCGCGTGGCCCATTCACACCGCGATCGCGCTGGCGTTGCTGTGGGGCTTCTGGGCCCTGTTCGACGGCATCGGCTCGATCGTCCAAGCATTCCAGCCCGAGTCGAAGGGCAGCCGGCTCTGGCTGGTCGTCCTCGGGGTCATCGCTCTGGTCGCGGCGTTCTTCGCGATCACCAGCCCCGGGATGACCGCGGCGACCCTGACCTGGATCCTCGGGATCTGGCTGATCATCCGCGGCATCTTCGAGCTCGCCGGCGCCTTCAGCAGTCAGCAGGTGATGCCGCGCTGGCTCCTGGTGCTGAGCGGCTTGCTGTCGATCCTGATCGGCGTACTGTTCGCCGCCAAGCCCGGAGCCGGCGCGGTCAGCATCGCCGTCGTCCTGGGCGTCACCGCACTCGTGTGGGGTGTGGTCCTGATCGGTGTCGGATTCTCAGTACGGCGGGAGCTGAACACCGGGCCCGCCCACTCCAGCCCATCACCGGCCTGACCAGCCACGACTAGCCGCGCGGTGCCGGAGGTTCAGCGATGCGGGTGACAGCCGCAGGATGCGCTCGGGATCAGCGTGTAGTCGAGGACATGGCGGGCGGCCTGGGTGTTCGTGCGATCGAGCAGCAATTCGACGGCGCTGCGTGCGGTCTCCTCGATCGGCTGGCGCACGCTGGCCAGCGGCGGGATCGTCACCGTGCACTCGCTGGTGCCGTCGAACCCCATCACCGCAACGTCTTCCGGCACCCGCAGCCCGGCCTCCCAAGCCGCGAACAGTACGCCGAACGCCTGCTCGTCGGTCGAGCAGTAGATCGCCCGCGGCGGCCGCTTCTGCTTGAACCACGGCTGTACGGCGTCGCGCGCGGCAAAGCGCGACACCGGGCTGGCGACGTACCGCGCCGAGGCCCGCGGGTGCTTGTCCAGCGCCCGTTCGATCCCGCGCCGGTGTTCCGACGTACCGGGTGAATCTTCTGGGCCCGTGACGACGCCGAGGGTGCGGTAGCCGTGTGACAGCAGGTGATCCGTCGACGCCTCGGCGGCCGCGACGTAGTCGATCGACAGCGTCGACACCGTCACGCCCTCAGGCACGGGATGCAGAGCAACAACCGGTACGCCGGCCGCAGCGAACCGCTGGATCGCGGGCTCGACCAGCAGCGAGACGAGTACGACGCCGTCGACCTTGCGCTCGATGAACGAGCCGATGTGCGCGGACTCCTGCTCCGGATCGCCCGCCGAGTCACCGATGAGCAGCAGGTGGTCGTGCTGCCGCGCGAAGTTCTCCAGGTGCTCGGCGAGCGTGGCGAAGTACGGGTTGCGGATCTGCGGGATCAGCAGACCGAGCGAGTACGTGCGGCCGGCGCTCAGCGCGCGGGCGAGGATGTTGGGCCGGTAGTCCAGCTCCGCCGCGGCTTCCAGCACGCGCCGACGGGTCTCCGCCGAGACGGGCCGAGGGCCGTTGTTGAAGACGTAGCTGACGACCGCGGTCGACGTACCGGCCCGCTCGGCAACGTCACGAGCCGTCGCCATCGATCTCCCCATGAGCGGTGACGATCCGGGCCGTGATCTCCTCCGCCACCTCGTCCGCGCGTACACCAGTGACGATCCGCACAGTCCCCTCCGTCTCTGGGACAAAAGTACTGTGCCCACCGGCCGCAACCGTCACCCGCCCGGCCTCGGAGAACGTGAACAACTCCGGCCGGCTCAGCGCGAGGATCGCAACCGGGTCGTGCGGCACGTTCCACGTCTCGTTCCAGTACGCCCACCATTGCTCGATGTCCGCCCCGAGTGCCGCACCCAACGGCCCGGCGGCGCGGATCCTCGCCAGCAGGTCAGCGCCGATCGTCACCTGCTGGGTGATCTCCAGCCCGGTGATCGTCGTCGGGATCCCGGCGTTCAGCACGGCCTGCGCGGCCACGTCATCGGACTTGAAGTTGTGCTCCGACACGTCGTCGCCGAACGACCCGCCCATCACCCACAGATGCCTGATCCATCCAGCGGCCTCCGGTTCGCGCTCCAGCGCCGCCGCAAGGTTCGTCAGCGGCCCGATCGCCGCGACGTCGATCTCTCCCGGGCGCTCCTTCAACCGCGCCACCAGGCGCTCCGGCGCGCTGCCGCTGCTGACGACCTCGGCGGACAGCCCGTGGTGCAACGACCCCTCATGCCCGGCCCACCACACCTCCCGGCCCGACAACGGCTGCGCCACACCCGGTACGACGTCGATGTCCCGGCCGGCCAGCGCGGCGTACCGGCGGGCGAGCTGCGCGCGCAGCCGGGTGTCGCCGTACACGGTGTGGATCTCGAGCAGCTCGACGTCCGGGCTGCCCAGGAGCTGGGCGAGCGCCATCGCGTCGTCGACGTCGGAGCCGATATCGGTATCCAGGATGAGCTGGTGCATGGTCTCCCTATTTCAAGCCCGTGCTCGACACGGACTGGACGAAGTACCGCTGGAAGCCGGCAATGACCACCAGCGGGATGACGGTGAGTACGACGGCGCCTGCGAACACCAGACCGTAGTCGGCGAAGTTCTGACCTTGCAGGTTGGAGAGGGCCACCGGGCCGAGGATGTGCTTGGCGTCGGTGCCGATCAGCAGCGGCCAGACGTACGACTGCCATTGGAACAGGAACAGCATCAGCCCGGCGCCGATCAGCGCGGGCCGCGACAGCGGCAGGTAGATCCAGCGGAAGACACCGAACCAGCCCAGCCCGTCGAGCCGGCCGGCCTCGACCAGCTCAGCCGGGATGCCGAGGAAGAACTGCCGCAGCAGGAAGATCGCCATCCCGTTGCCGATCCCCGGCAGCACCAACCCGGTGAAGGTGTTGGTCAGGTGCCAGTCGCGGAACATCGTCGACAGCGGGATCGCGATCGCGTCGAACGGCACCAGGAAGCTCAGTACGACGATGCCTAACACCAGCCCGCGCCCGCGGTACTCGAACGCCGCCAGCCCGAACGCCGCCGACGCGCAGACCGCGAGACCGATGACGACCGTGGCGGCGCTGACCAGGATCGAGTTGAGCGTCGCACGACCGACATCACTGCTCAGCAAGGCCGAGTAGTTGTGCAACGTCGGCTTCAGCTCGAAGAACGTCTGCCACGACAACGTCAGATGCGCGAACGTCTCCGAGCCCGGCCGCAGCGAGTTGGTCAGCACCCACAGCAGCGGCAGGAAGAACAGGATGCCGATGACGCCGCCGAGCACCGACAGACTCGCGCGCTTCACTGGTCGCCTCGCAACAGCCGGAACTGCCCGGCCACGATCGCGAGCGTCAGCGCGACCAGAATGACGACCTCGGCCTGCGCGACGTGGATGTCGCCGATCGCATACGCGCGGGTGTAGACGTCGTACATCAACAGGTTGCTGTTGCCGTTCGGGCCGCCCTTGGTGAGGATCTGCACCGGCGCGAACACGAGCAGGTTGGAGACCGTGTCAGCGACCAGCACGAACGCCAGCGGCCGTCGTACCAGCGGGAGGATGACCGACACCATCCGGCGCCACGCGCTCGCGCCGTCGAGCAGCGCCGCTTCGCGGACCTCGACCGGGACCTCTTGGATGCCTGCGATCAGGAACAGCATCCAGTAGCCGACGCCGATCCACGACAGCAGCACGATCAGCGACGGCAGCACTTGGCCGGACGACGTCAGGAACGGCTGGGCGGGCAGACCGAGCCGCTCGAGTACGCCGTTCGCGAGGCCGTCCGGCCGGTAGATGACGCTCCAGATCACTGCCGACACCGCAGGCGGGGTGGCTATCGGCAGGATGACCAGGGTGCGCCACAGCCTCGAGCCGGCGGCCTTCTGCGTGAACAGGACCGCCAGCAGGAACGAGACGATCACCTGGATCGGGTTGATCAGAACGGTGAACAGCAGCGTCACGCCGACCGACTGCCGGAAGTCCTGGTTCGACAGCAGGTTCGTGTAGTTGTCGAGCCCCGCGAACACCCGGCCGCCGCGCAGCAGGCTCTCGGTGTAGAAGCTCTCCACGACGGCCGAGATCGCCGGGACAATCCGCAGTACGGCGAGGCACAGCAGCGCTGGCGCGAGGAAGGCAAGGGCGATCAGCCCTTGCCCACGCTTCCTCACTTGATTGGCCTCATTTGATAGTCCGCCAGGCGTCGGTGAGCTGGCGGGTCGCCTCCTGCAGCCGGGTGTCGGAGTTGGTGCCGTTGCGGATGTCGGCGAACGCCTTGCCCATGACTTCCTCGAACTGGATGTACCCGACACTCACCGGCCGCGATACCGCCGTGTGCTCACTCTCGTACGCCGTGATCGCTGCGGCGCCGGCCGTCTTCGCACCGGAGAACGCGTCCATCTTCGGGGTGTACTGCTTCTGCGCCTCGAGGTTGGCCGGGATGATCGTCGTCGTACTGGTCGTGGCCAGATTGCCGGTGGCATCGAGCGTCGCGAACTCGAGGAACTTGCGGGCCATCCCCTGCTGCTTCGACGCCGGGTTGATGCCGAGCGACCACGACCCGGTCGGCGTGACCGGCTTGCCGCCCTGGAAGTACGGCAGCGGCGCGACGCCCCAGTCGATCTTCGAGCTGCCGAAGATCTTCAGGTCCCACGGCCCGCCGACGAAGAACGCCAATTGGCCGTTGGAGAACACCGGCCCGGTCTGGAAGCCGCCGATCCCGCGCGGAGACAGTCCGCTCGCGAAGGTAGCGCCGTACCACTGCATGGCCTTCTTCCAGCCGTCGGTCTCGACCGCCGGGGTGAGGGCGTCGTCGCCTTCGATCCCGGAGCCGCCGCCGAGCGACTCGGCCAGCGGCTGCAGCTGGTAGTACGCCTCGGGCTGCTCCATGAACAGGCCGTACTTCGTACCGCCCGACTGCATCGCCTTGCGGCCGGCCGCCTCGACCTGCTCCCAGGTCCAGCGCTGCTGCGGGTCCGCGGTCGGCGGCGTCACCTTCGCCTTCGCGAGCGCGGTCTTGTTGTAGAAGAGGAACTGCGTCGAGTTCCACATCGGCAACGACCACAGCTTGTCGCGGAAGTGGTTGGTCTTGTACGCCGCGGCGCTGACCTTCGTCTTCACCTGATCGTCGAGGTCGCTGAGATCTGTGAGGAATCCCTTCGCGGCGAGCTGCGAGACCCGCGGTTCGTCGACCGTGTAGACGTCGATACCGCTGTCCTTCGCGCTCAGCCGCTGCTGCATCGTCGCGTTGAACTGGTCGAACGGGATCTGGGTGTAGGCGACCTTGATCCCCGGGTTCTTCGCCTCGAAGGCCTTGATCACCGGCTGGTAGGTCTCGGCGTTGTCGGTGCCGGTGAACGTGATGGTCCCGGTCGCCGGACCGGAGTCGGCCGCGGCCGGCTGGTCGGCCGAGCCGGAGGAGCCACAGCCGGCGACGAGCAGGGCTGCCGCGATGACGGCGGCAGGGACGGCGAAGAGGTTCCGCTGCACGGCGATCCCCTTTCAGGAGTGGTCTAAGCGGTTAGACTCTAAGCGGTTAGATAACGCCGTGTCCAGCAGTTGGGTGGGAACGCACGAAGGCCCCCGTCCGTGAGGACGGGGGCCTTGTTCTCTGGTAGCCCCGACGGGATTCGAACCCGCGCTACCGCCTTGAGAGGGCGGCGTGCTAGGCCGCTACACAACGGGGCCAGAGTGTTGTCAGCCGGACCTTGCGGCCCGGGCAACGAGGTTGAACTCTACCGATTCTCATCGGTGCGGTCCAATCCGCTGGGGTACTAGGACTCGAACCTAGACTAACTGAACCAGAATCAGACGGGCTGCCAATTACCCCATACCCCAAAGGCATTTCACCGTTGCTGGGAGTTTGTTTCCGCCCTCACCAACCCGGCTCGGAGAGCTTACCCGAGGCTGGGACCGGACACCAAAACGGGTCCCCTCCGGCGCGTTGTCACTCCCGTCACACCAGACTCTTGCGGTTGTCGGCGGTCAGCCCGAGCCGGCGCGCGATCACCAGCGCGACCGCTCCGAACGCGACGAACTTCACCACATCGACCGTGACCAGCGACCACGGCGCATCCTTCACGCCGAGGCTCGCGCCGACGGTGTCGGTCAGCGCCGCGAAGATGAACGTCACCACGTTGTTGGCCGCGTGCGCCGAGATCGACGCCTCCAGGCCACCGGTGCGTACGACGAGCACCGCCGCGACCAGCCCGAACGCGAGCCGGTCCACGAACAGCGCCGGACTCTGCCACGGCCAGATCCCGTGGGCCGCCGTGAACAGCAGCGCGGTCACCACGACGACGATCGCCGTACTGCGAACCAGCGCGCCCATCGCCTGCAGCAGGTACCCGCGGAAGTAGTACTCCTCCCCCGCGGCCTGGAACGTCGAGGTGAACAGCGTGACGACGATGACCGCGATCGCATCCGGCGCCGCGCCACCGCTGTGCCGCTCGCCGGTGGCGAGCTGGATGTCGCCGAACTGGACGACAGCGAGCGCGAGCAGCTCGATGACGATCGCCGCGAGGGCGAACCAGGCCAGCGGCTTCCATCGCAGACCGCCTGCCACCGAGGACAGCAGCCCCGGTCCTTGCCGGTTGAGCTTGCGGGCGACGAGCATGCTGAGCGGGATCAGCACGATCAACGTCAGGTTTGTCGCGAGCAGGCCGAACCAGGACAGCGTGCCCTCGGGATCCTTCCGGATCGCCTGCTGGATGCCGAGGATGATGAGGCTGGCGATCATCCAGCCGACCAGGATGGTCAGCGCGCCCAGCACGACGTACCCACGCGGGGCATCAGGGTTGCGCAGCAGCCGCTGGTACGGCGTCCGCGGGCTCAGCTCGCTCATGACAGCGATGACGTCGTACGCCGGGCCTGCTCGAGCCGGCGCAGGGATTTCTCCCGGCCGAGCAACTCGAGCGATTCGAACAACGGCGGCGAGATCCGGCGACCGGAGATCGCCACCCGGACCGGGCCGAACGCGTTCTTCGGCTTCAGCCCGAGGCCGTCGATAAGCGACGCCCGCAGGGCCGCCTCGATCGCCTCGGTCGTCCACTCACAATCACCGAGCGCCTTGGCCGAGGCATCGAGCACGGCGCCGGCGTCGCCGGTCAGCACCTTCGCGGCGGCGTCCGGATCGATCGTGAACGCGTCCTCGTCGACGAAAAGGAACCCGAGCATGTCGACCGACTCGGACAACATGTTCATCCGCTCCTGCACCAGCGGTACGGCGGCCTGCAGCGTCGCGAGCTGATCCGCAGACGGCTCCGCCGGCAGCACGCCGGCACCGGCCAGGAACGGGATCGTCCGCTGGGCGAAGTCCTCCGGCGGCAGCATCCGCATGTGCGCCGCGTTGATCGCCTCGCACTTCTTCGGGTCGAACCGGGCCGCGTTCGAGTTCACCTTGCGGATGTCGAAGGCCTTGACCATCTCGTCCATCGTGAACACGTCGCGGTCGTCGGCGATCGACCAGCCGAGCAGCGCGAGGTAGTTCAGCAGGCCCTCGGGCAGGAAGCCGCGCTGCATGTACTCGCCGAGGCCGGAGCCCGGGTCGCGCTTGGACAGCTTCTTGTTGCCCTCGCCCATCACGAACGGCAGGTGCCCGAACCGCGGCGTCCGGCCGTTGCCGACCCCGATCTCGGCCAGCGCCTCATACAGCGCGATCTGCCGCGGCGTCGACGAGAGCAGGTCCTCGCCGCGCAGTACATGGCTGATCTCCATCAGCGCGTCGTCGACCGGGTTCACCAGCGGGTAGAGCGGGTAGCCGTTCGCGCGGACCAGGACGTAGTCGCCGAGGTTCTCCGGGAGGAACGTGATCTCGCCGCGGACGAGGTCGTCGAACACGATCGGGCGGTCCGGCATCAGCAGCCGCACCACGGGGCGGCGGCCTTCCTCGACGTACGCCTGGATCTGCTCGGGCGTCAGGTTGCGGCAGTGGCCGTCGTACCCGCTGTGCTCACCGGCGGTGCGCGCGGCCTCGCGGCGCTGGTCGAGCTCCTCCTGCGAGCAGTAGCAGTGGTACGCCTTGTTCGCGGCGAGCAGCTTCGCGACGACGTCGGCGTACACGTCCATGCGCTCGGACTGCAGGTACGGCCCGTAGTCGCCGCCGGCCCCGGGGCCTTCGTCCCAGGTGAGGCCGAGCCAGCGCAGCGAGTCGTAGGTGTACTGGTAGCCCTCTTCGGTGTTGCGGGCGGTATCGGTGTCCTCGATCCGCAGCACCAGTTTGCCGCCGTAATGGTGGGCGAAGGCCCAGTTGAACAGCGCGCTGCGGATGTTGCCGACGGTCAGCAGGCCCGTCGGCGAGGGTGGGAAGCGCACTCGGACCTTGCTGGGCTCGAGGTCTCCCAGTACGTCATCAGTCACGCACGATCACCTTGTTAGTCAGAGTTCCGAGGCCTTCGACGGTGACCGAGACCTCGTCACCGGGCAGCATCGGCCCGACCCCCGCCGGGGTGCCGGTGAGCACCACGTCGCCGGGCAGCAGCGTCGTGAAGGACGTGATGTAGGCCAGCACGTCGGGGATGTCGAAGATGAACTGCGACGTCCGCCCGTCCTGCTTGGGCTCGCCGTTCAGCTCGGTGCTGACCCGCAGGTCGGACGCGTCGAGCTCGGTGCTGATCCACGGACCGAGCGGGCAGAACGTGTCGTACCCCTTGGCCCGGGCCCACTGCCCGTCGGTCTTCTGCAGGTCGCGCGCGGTCACGTCGTTGGCGACCGTGTAGCCGAAGATCACCTCGTTGGCCCGCTCCCTGGGCAGGTCCCGGCAGATCCGGCCGATCACGATCGCCAGCTCACCCTCGAAATTCAGGTCACTGGTCTGCTCCGGGTAGACGATGCCGTCCCGCGGGCCGATCACGCTCGTGTTCGGCTTCAGGAAGATCAGCGGCTGCTCGGGCACGTCGTTGCCGAGCTCCTGGGCATGCGCCGCGTAGTTGCGGCCGACGCAGACCACCTTGCTGCGCGGAATGACCGGCGCGAGCAGCCGGACGTCGGCGAGCTGCAACCGCTCGCCGGTGAACTGCACCGGGCGGTAGAGCGGGTCCGAGTCGAGAACGTTGACCGTCCCGACGAGTCCTTCGGGGTCGTCGGTCTCGACCACGCCGTACTTCGGCTCGTCATCCACAGAGAATCTGGCGATACGCACGGGCCGAGCCTACCGTCGGGTCCGGATGAGACAGTTAGCTGGTGACTATTCGCCTTGCGCTGCCGTCTGAGTACGACGCTGTCGGTGAGTTGACCGTGCAGGCGTACTCGCACGACGGATTCGTCCGCGGCCAGTACGCGATGACGCTCCGCGCCGCCGCCGACCGCGCCGCCAAGGCCGAGCTGTGGGTCGCGGTGGACGGCGAGGGCCTGCTCGGCACGGTGACCTATTGCCCGGTCGGCTCTGTCTACCGGGAGATCGGCCGCGACGACGAGGGCGAGTTCCGCATGCTCGGCGTCGCCGGAAGAGCCCGCGGGCAAGGCATCGGCACGGCGCTGACCGAGCGCTGTATAGAACGGTCGCGCGAACTGGGCCTCCGCCGGGTGGTCTTGAGCAGTGCCACCTATATGACCGGAGCCCACCGCATCTACGAGCGCCTGGGCTTCACCCGTCTCCCTGAACGCGACTGGGCCCCCATCCCGGGCGTCGACCTGTACGCCTTCTCCCTGGACCTATGACCACCACGCTCCCCTTAGCCGAGTGGTCGTCGTACGCGATGGACCACTGGGCTCGTGTCGACGGGTTGGTGGCGGGCCATCTCGAGCGCCGCGAGCGTCGTGAGGCGCACCCGGTCGAGGATTTCCTCTTCACCTATTACTCCACCCGCCCGAATCAGCTCCGCGTCTGGCATCCCGGCCCTGGCGTGCGGTTGCTCGACGCATCGGAGTACGCCGACCGTCGCGGCTACGTCGTCATCGACGGGACGGCCTCGCTCGACCCTGCGGAGATCACGCGCCGTGCGGACACCATCACGTGGATCCGGCGGCTGCTGGCGTCGACGCTGGATCGGCAACCGCAGTTCGGCTGTTTCGGCCTGCACGAGTGGGCGATGGTCTACCAGACATCCGACGTACGGCATGAGAAGTGGCCGCTGCGGTTAGGGGCCGAGGGCACCGATCAGGTCGTCGAGTCGCACAAGGTCGCCTGCTCGCACTTCGACGCGTTCCGCTTCTTCACGAAGTCGGCGCGACCGCTCAATGTGTTGCAGCCGACGCGCGAGTCTCAGCCGGCGTTGGAGCAAGGCGGCTGTCTGCACGCCAACATGGACCTCTACAAGTGGGCATCCAAGCTCATGCCCTTCACGCCAAGCCCCTTGCTGCTGGACTGCTTCGAGCTCGCCCGCGACATCCGCACGCTCGACATGCAGGCGTCGCCGTACGACCTGGCCCCGCTCGGCTACGCGCCGGTCCGCATCGAGACGCCCGAGGGCAAAGCCGAGTACACAGCAGCCCAGCGATCCTTCGCCGATCGCGCCCGCCCACTCCGCCGCCAACTCGTGACCCTTTGCGACGCGCTCCTCGGATAACCTCGCCCCATGGGAAAGATCGTCGCCATTGCCATCGCCGCACTGCTCATCGCGATCGGCGGCGTCTGGACCCTGCAAGGCCTCGGCTACGTCAAGGGCAGCTCCATGACCGGCAACACCGTCTGGGCAACAGTCGGCCCGATCGTCGCCGCCTTCGGCGTCGCCCTGATCTACGTAGCCTTCCGCGGCACTAAGAAGCGCTGACCACGGCCCATTGGTAGTGCAGGGCGCTCTCGTCGTCCCAGGTCGCCCACTCCGTCAGCACGCCGTACCGCTCGAGCACTGCACGGAGTCCGTCGTCGGTGCGAATGCTGAAGAACCGCCCGGGCCCATAGCCCTTTCCGTCGTCCCACACGTTCTCGCCGCCGCTCGCACTCCCCCACAGCCCGACCGCCAACGGCGCGCCCGGCCGCAGCACCCGAACGATCTCACCGAGTGCCTGGTCCAGATCCTCGTCGGCGACGTGCAGCAAGGTGCTCATCGTCCATCCCGCGTCGAACGTCCCGTCCTCGAACGGCAACTCGAGCACCGACGCCACCCGGGCATCCAGCCCGAGCGACCGACAGGCCTCAACGCTCGCCGGCGAGAGGTCGACCCCGGTGTACGCGAAACCAGCCCCAGCGATCGCCTCGCCGTCCCGCCCGGGGCCGCAACCCAGCTCGACGACACTGTGCCGGCCCTCGTCGCGCAGCCGGGTGAGGAAGGCATCGCGACGGGCGACCCGCGGCTCGGGCAGAGCGCGGTCGGTCCGCGCTCCGATCTCGTTGGAGTAGTAGGCGATGAGATCTTGCTCGCGCTCGTTGCGGCTCATGGCTTGGTCGCCTTCAGGGCGAACAGGAGCGGGATGCGTGGGGCGTCGTCCGGGAGGCGCCACCAGCCTTCCGGGGTCTGTTGCATGGTCGACCAGCGGGGCCAAGGGAGTACTTCGGACTCGCGCAAGCTGGTGAGGTGGAAGCCGGCGGTGGCGAGGGTGGTGGTGATTTCGCCGAGGCCGTGGCGCCATTCGTAGCTGGTCTGGCGGCCCGGGACCTCGTCGCCGGTGTAGGTGACGGTGGAGTCGTGGGCGATCGGGCCGCGGCCTTCGAGATAGTCGGCACGGAGGACCAACTCGTCGGACTCGCCGGGGAGTGAGACCTCGCGGAGTGAGTTCAGCAGCGGGTGGAACTCGACGATGTAGAGAGCGCCACCAGGCTTGAGGAGGTCGCGGACGACCTCGGCCCACTCCTTCAGGTCAGGGAGGTAGCAGAGCGCGCCCTTGCCGGTGTAGACGATGTCGAACTGCTTGCCCTGGACCGCATCGACGGCGTCGTAGACGTTCGCGTGCACGTAGTCGACCTCGACGCCCGCCTCGTCAGCGATCCGTCGCGCGGCCTCCAACGACTCGCTCGACAGATCGAGCCCGCTGGTCCGAGCGCCCCGGCGCGCGAACGCGATCGTCTCGGTGCCCAGATGACACTGCAGGTGCAGTACGTCGCGACCCTCGAGCGGCCCGAGATCCTCCCACTCGTAGTCGGCGAACCAGAACTCCGCGGGCCGGTCGTAGAAGTCGCTCGCCGCGTGCAGCGGCGCCCGGGCGTCCCAGTCGGCTTCGTTGGCGGCCACCATCTCCAGGGTCTGCGCGTCGAGAGTCACAGCCAGCAGTCTGCCCACAGCCAGGTCCACAGCTGGGTCCACAGGCTGGTGCGCTCACATCCACAAGTCTTGTTCAAGGTTTGTGGATAAGGTTGAATAAGGGTATGGCACGGGTGGAGTTACATCGGTGGCCCGGACACCCCGACGGGTTCACCCGGGCGGAGCGGCTCGGCGGGTCGTACGAGCTGTACTTCCCCGATCCGCTGGTCGGGCGTGAGTTCGACCTGAGCGACGACGTACTCGCGGTGCTCGAGGACGCCGCGGGCGATCTGGCGCGGCTCGACGCCACCGCGGCCGTGCTGACGAACAGCGAGGCGCTGGCTCGACTGCTGCTGCGGGCCGAGGCCGTCGGGTCGTCGCACATCGAGGGGCTCGTCGTCGGAGCGCGACGGCTGCTGAAGGCCGACGTACTGCGGGAGCGAACGCGGGACGTGACGGCCGAGGAGGTGCTCGGCGCGGTCGACGCGATGACCTGGGTGACCGAGTCCGTGCAGGCCGGCGACAAGCTCGAGGTCGAGCATCTGCTCGAGGCGCATCGCCTGCTGATGGCGCAGTCGCCGCACTCGGAGTACGCGGGCGAGATCCGCTACCTGCAGAACTGGATCGGCGGCCGCTCCCCCGCCGAGGCGTACTACGTCCCGCCGCCGGCGCAGCTGATCCCCGAGCTGCTCGAGGACCTGATCACGTTCGTCCGCGAGTCGCGGCTGCCCGTCCTTGCGAAGGCCGCGATAGCGCACGCGCAGTTCGAGACCATCCACCCGTTCGCCGATGGCAACGGCCGGACCGGGCGCGCGCTGATCCACCTGATCCTGCGCGCCGAAGGCCTGGTCACGCGGACCGTGCCGCCGGTATCGCTCTCGCTCGCGACGCACGCAACGGAGTACGTCGACGCCCTGACCGCCTTCCGGTACGTCGGACGCGCGACGACCCCGAAGGCCCGCGCTGCCGCGAACCCGTGGCTGCGGATGTTCGCGATGGCCTGCACACACGCGACCGCCGAAGCCGCGCGCTTCGAGCAGACCGCCGTCGACCTCAAGGCCGCCTGGCGGGAACGTGCGGCGCCGGTCCGGGCGGGCTCCGCGACCGAACTGCTCATCGACGCGCTGCCCGCCGCGCCGGTCCTCACACTCGCCGCCGCGGCGCAGCTCATCGACCGCTCGCAGCAGGCCGCCAACCAAGGGCTCGCCCGGCTGGTCGAGGCGCGCATCCTGCGCGAGGTCACCGACGGCCGGCGCAATCGCGTCTACGAGGCGCCCGAGCTGATCGACGCCTTCACGCTGCTCGAACGCCGCTTCGCCAGCCCGGCCGCGGACACCCGGATCGAGGCACCTAGCAGACCCGTTCCATCGAGGCCAGAACCGACACACCAGTGAATTGACTTTCGTCTCCCCGGCGAGCAAGAATTCGAACATATGTTCGATCGTACAGGGGAGAAGTGATGTCGGAGGCGTTCGACTGGGACATCCTGCACAAGCCATCGGCGATGGCCATGGTGCGCGGCCAGCTCGGCTTCAGCTGGATGGTGCTGTCCGGCCGACTCGCGCAGTTGACCGACGAGCAGTACTTCTGGCGACCGAGCAGCGAGGCGCTGACCGTCGTCCGGCGGCACTACGCCGGTCACTTCCGATCACTCGGATCCGGCGAATGGGTCGCACAGTGGCCCGATGAGCCGGACCATCGCGGTCCCCGCACGATCGCCTGGTTGATCGCCCATCTGACCGAGACCTTCTTCGAGCGGTGGGAGTGGACGTTCGGCGCGAGTCAGCAAGGGCGCGCCGACATCAACCTGCACGGCAACGCGCGCGACGCGGTCGCCTGGCTGACCTACTGGGTCGAGGCGTGGCGCGACGCGATCGCTGCACTGGACGAGGACCAGGTGATGACGGTCGGGTTGAGCCAGGCCAACGAGCTGGATGCCGGCGAGCCGTTCGGCCATGTCGTGCTGCGGCTGAATCGCGAGCTGATCCACCACGGCTCGGAGATCATGACGCTCCAGGACCTCTACGCGGTCGCGGCGTGAGATCGGCGACCACAAGATGTGCGACACGCGGCGTGGCGCTACCACAAGATGTAGATCTCTCGGCCTAGCATCACTACTGCTGGTGGTTCGGAGTGGTCGGCACCACAAGATGTGGGCCAGTCCGAGGCAACAGGGGAATCCGGTGCGAGTCCGGAGCTGCCCCGCAACGGTGAGCGGACGTGCTGTCGAGAGGCGTCCGCAAGTCCGGATACCTGCCACCGGCGCATGCACCGCCGGTGCATGCGGTCCGAGACCTCGCGGGTGGGTCGCAGGGCGTGACGGCAGTGTTCCCGGCCGGTGCTGCCGGTCCCGTCGTGCGCCTGCTCGCGTGGTTCCAGGCTTCCGAACTCTTGTGGAGAGCACACCTGTGACCCTTGCTTCCTCAACGGCTGCATCCCCGTCCCCGTTCTCGGGGATCGCGGCAGACCAGCCGATCGAGCTCACCGTCATCCGTCGCGACGGCAGCAGTACGCCGTTCGACGCCACCAAGATCTCCGTCGCCGTCACGAAGGCTTTCCTCGCGGTCGAGGGCGCCGACGCCGGCGCCACCCACCGGGTCCGCGACCTGGTGACCGACCTGACCGGCCGGGTCGTCGGAGCCCTCACCAGCCGCGGCGACGCGCGCCGCAGCGTCCAGGTCGAAGACATCCAGGACCAGGTCGAGCTGGCGCTGATGCGCGCCGGCGAGCACCAGGTCGCCCGCGCCTACGTGCTGTACCGCGAGGAGCGGACCAAGGCTCGCACGCCTGCCGATGCGGCCGGCGTGACCGAGAAGCCGGCGCTGACCGTCCGCGCGGCCGACGGCACCCGGTCCCCACTCGACGTCGACCGGCTGCGAGTGATCGTCGCGGAGGCGGCAGCCGGGCTCGACGCGGTCGACCCCGAGCTGATCCTCAACGAGACGCTCGGCGCCTGCTACGACGGCATCGCGCAGCACGAGGTCGAGCTAGCGCTGGTGATGGCCGCGCGCGGCTTCGTCGAGACCGAGCCGCAGTACAGCTTTGCCGCGTCCCGGTTGCTGCTGGACCAGATCCGGCGCGAGGCGCTGGGGCGTGTCCACGGCGAGCCGCGGCAGGCCAGCCAGGCCGAGATGGCCGAGGCCTACGCGACCTATTTCCCGCAGTACATCCGGACCGGGATCGAGGCCGGCCAGCTCGACCCCGAGCTCGGCACATTCGACCTCGAGCGGCTCGCCGCCGCGATCAGGCCCGAGGCCGATCTGGACTTCACGTTCCTCAGCCTGCAGACGCTGTACGACCGGTATCTCCTGCACCTCGACAAGGTTCGATACGAGCTGCCGCAGGCGTTCTTCCTCCGGGTCGCGATGGGGATGGCGCTGCGCGAGGACGACCGGGAGGCGCGGGCGATCCAGTTCTACGAACTGCTCAGCTCGTTCCGGTTCATGTCGTCGACGCCGACGCTGTTCAACTCCGGCACCACCCGGCCGCAGCTCTCGTCCTGCTTCCTGACCACGGTCGAGGACGACCTGGCCGGCATCTTCAGCGGCATCCGCAACAACGCTCTCCTCGCGAAGTACTCCGGCGGCCTCGGCAACGACTGGACCCCGGTCCGCGGCATCGGCGCCAAAATCCGCGGCACCAACGGCGAGTCCCAGGGCGTCGTCCCCTTCCTCAAAATAGCCAACGACACCGCCGTAGCTGTGAACCAGTGCTTCGGTCCCGAGACCCTCGTCTACACCGCCGCGGGTGCACAGCCGATCAGTGACATCGCCGTCGGTGACCTGGTCCTCGGCGCGAGTGGCCGGTATCGCGAGGTGACGAAGACCTTCGTGTACGACCAGGACGGCCCGATGGTCGAGGTCGACGTCAAGCACTCGATCGACCCGTTGCTCGTAACCGCCGGACACCCGTTCTACGCGATCCAGGGTGTGCCGATGGAGCAGAGCAACGAGCGCACCTACCGGTGGCTCGCGAACGGCAAGGTCACTGCCGGATGGGTCGAGGCAGGCATGCTCAGCAAGGGGGACTACATCGCTCAGGTCGTACCGGAAGAGATCGTCCCGGTCCGGGATCTGACCGAGGACGACGCACGGCTGTACGGCATCCTGCTCGGTGACGGACACCTGTCGAAGGACCGAAACCAGTGGGGCGTGTCCGGCAACCCACAGCGCGACACGCATCTCGCCTTCGTTCGCGCCTACCTCGCTGCCCGGTCGATCCACTTCTGGGAGACCGGTCGCGGTGACACCTACCAGCAGATCCACTGGGCTGCCGGACGAGGCCCTCGCCGGGATTCACTCACCGGCCGGATCGCCGGCCCCGGCGAGGCGACGTTGCCGTTCACGTACGACGACCTGTACGACGACGCGCACTCCAAGCGCATCGCGCGGCGACTGGCGCATCTGCCACTCGGCCACACTCGCGCGCTCATCCGTGGTCTGCTCGAAACGGACGGCGGCATCTCACGCGGGAAGGAGATCTACTTCACGAGCACCTCGCGCGGGCTGGCCAGCGGCATGCGCTACCAACTGCTCCGTCTGGGGGTTCCCACCGCCGGCCAGTTCCGGATCCGCGAAGGTGAACACGTCGGACGTCGTTCGGACGGCTCCGAGATCGCCTTCTCGAAGCCGGTGCACGCCTACGATCTCCGCATTCCGGCGGTCCCTGGGATCGCCGAAGTGCTGGGCGTGACACCGGTCGAGAAGCTCAACTGGATCACACACGAAGGCATGGTCTTCTCCCGGGTACGCGAGGTCCGCAGGACGCCGATGGTTCCGGTCGTGCACGATCTCGAGGTCGATATCGACGAGTCCTACATGACAGTCGCCGGACTGGCTCACAACGGTGGCAAGCGCAAGGGCGCGGTGTGTGCGTATTTGGAGACTTGGCATATCGATGTCGAGGAGTTTCTCGATCTCCGGAAGAACACTGGGGACGAGCGTCGGCGGACGCATGACATGAATACGGCGAACTGGGTGCCGGATCTGTTCTTGCAGCGGGTTGAGGCTGGTGGCGAGTGGACGTTGTTCTCGCCCAATGAGGTGACCGATCTGCATGATCTGTACGGCGCGGCGTTTGCCGAGGCGTACGTCGCGTACGAGGCGGCGGCGGATCGTGGTGAGGTCCGGGTGTTCAAGCGGGTCAAGGCTGTCGACCTGTGGCGGCGGATGCTGACGGTGCTATTCGAGACCGGGCATCCGTGGATCACGTTCAAGGACGCCTGCAACCTGCGTTCGCCGCAGCAGCACGACGGTGTCGTCCACTCGTCGAATCTGTGCACCGAGATCACCCTCAACACCACGGTCGAGGAGACCGCGGTCTGCAACCTAGGTTCGGTCAACCTGGTCGCGCATCTCACCGGGGACGGCCTCGATGCCGAGCTGCTCCGGGACACGGTCAAGACCGCGGTCCGGATGCTCGACAACGTCATCGACGTGAACTTCTACACGACCCCGGAATCGGAGCGGGCCAACCAGCGCCACCGTCCGGTCGGCCTCGGGCTGATGGGCTTCGCGGACGCGCTGTTCGCGCTGCGGATCCCGTACTCGTCGGATGCCGCGGTCGAGTTCGCGGACAGTTCGATGGAGCAGATCAGCTACCACGCGATCGAGGCGTCGAGTGATCTCGCTGCCGAGCGCGGGCGCTATTCGACGTACGACGGGTCGCTGTGGAGCGAGGGGATCCTGCCGATCGACTCGCTCGAGCTGCTGACGTCCGCCCGCAACGGCGACGTGATCGTCGACGAGAGCAAGCGGCTGGACTGGGACGCGCTGCGGGCGAAGGTACTGCGCGACGGCATGCGGAACTCGAATGTCATGGCGATCGCGCCGACCGCCACGATCTCCAACATCTGCGGCGTGAGTCAGTCGATCGAGCCGGCGTACAGCAACCTGTTCGTGAAGTCGAACATGTCCGGTGAGTTCACGGTCGCCAACCCGTACCTGGTCGCCGAGCTGAAGGCGCGCGGGCTCTGGGACCAGGTGATGGTGTCCGACCTGAAGTACCACGACGGTGTGCTGGCCGGTATCGAGCGCATCCCCGCGGACGTGCGGGAGCTGTATGCGACCGCGTTCGAGATCGACCCGCAGTGGTTGGTGAAGGCGGCGTCGCGCCGGCAGAAGTGGATCGACCAGGCCCAATCGCTGAACCTCTACATGGCGAAGCCGTCGGGTCGTGCGCTCGACGAGCTGTACCGGTCGGCCTGGCGGTATGGCCTCAAGACGACCTATTACCTGCGTTCCCAGTCAGCAACCCACGTGGAGAAGTCCACGCTCAAGGGAACCGACGGCCGACTCAACGCAGTACCAGTGGCAGTGCCAGTTGCAGTACCAGTAGCAATCCCAGAGCCGACCGGAGCTGTCTGCTCCATCGAAGACCCCGACTGCGAGGCCTGCCAGTGAGCACCATTTCCGTTGGAGCGGCACGAGTCGAAGTTGCCGACAAGGCGATGATCAACTCGCGGGCCGACGTCAACCAGTTGCTGCCGCTGAAGTACACGTGGGCCTGGGAGAAGTACCTTGCCGGGTGCAACAACCACTGGATGCCGACCGAGGTCTCCATGCAGGCCGACATCTCACTCTGGCGGCGTCCACCAGGGGCAAAGGACGGCCTGACCGAGGACGAGCGGCTGATGCTCAAGCGCAACCTCGGCTTCTTCGCAACCGCGGAGTCCCTGGTCGCGAACAACATCGTCCTCGCCGTGTATCGCCAGCTGACCAACCCCGAGTGCCGGCAGTACCTGCTCCGCCAGGCGTTCGAGGAGGCCGTGCACACCCACACGTTCCAGTACATCTGCACGTCGCTCGGGCTCGACGAGGGCGAGCTGTTCAACATGTACCGCGAGGTGCCGTCGATCTCGGACAAGGACGCCTGGGCGCTGAAGTACACCCAGCACCTCGAGGACCCGGACTTCCGCACCGGTACGCCGGAGACCGACACCGCGTTCCTGCGCGATCTGATCGCGTTCTACGTGGTGTTCGAGGGGATGTGGTTCTACACCGGGTTCGCGCAGATCCTGTCGCTCGGCCGCCGGAACAAGATGGTCGGCATCGCCGAGCAGTACCAGTACATCCTGCGCGACGAGTCGATCCACCTGAACTTCGGTATCGACTGCATCAACCAGATCAAGCAGGAGAACCCGCACCTGTGGACGACCGAGTTCCAGGCTGAGGTCCGGCAGATGCTCACCGAGGCGTGCGAGCTCGAGGTCGCGTACGGCCGGTCCACGATGCCGAACGGCATGCTCGGCCTCACGGCGGAGCTGTGCGAGCAGTACATGCACTTCATCACCGACCGCCGTGCAGAACAGATTGGTATCGATCCGATCTTCGGTGAAACGCGGAACCCCTTCGGCTGGATGTCAGAGGTGATGGACCTGAAGAAGGAGAAGAACTTCTTCGAGACCCGAGTGATCGAGTACCAGTCGTCCAGCGGACTCAGCTGGGACTGACACCGGATCACCCCAGATCGGGAGGCCCGCGGAGCTACTCGCCGCCCCGCGGGCCTTCCTTACCGCGCCTGATTCGTCGACCGGCCCGATTCGTCAGCGTGGGTTGTTGGCGTGGGTCAGGGTTTCCCAGGCGAAGAAGTAGTTCGCGCCGGCGGGGCGTTTGGCCTCGGTGTAGGCGAGGGTTGTGGGCATCTGCTGGCCGAGGCGGTTGTGGTAGTGGTTGTAGACCACCTCGGTGACCGCTCCCAGGCCCTTCTTCACCGTGCCGCCGCACAGGTTCGACGGGACCGCGGCTCCGTTCTCCAGGCGGGTGTGGAAGTAGTAGCCGTCGGTGAGTCGCTTGCCCGCTTCGGCGTACAGGTTGACGCCTTGGTGATACGCGGTCTCGGCGACGTGCGTGGCAGCGGTGAGGCCCCAGCCGGTGTGGCCGAAGTCGCGGCAGGTCTCCTGGGCGAGGCCGTTCGAGAACGTCGACTGTCCTTGCCAGTAGTCGACGATCTCCTCGCGAGTGTCCTTCGCGCAGGTCGACGGCGCCTTCGGGTACGCACCGTCGGTCGTCTCGTACACATAGCCGGGCAGCCGGCCGCGCCAAATGCTCAAAGCCTTGTCAAAAGCCGCGTGGTCGTCGAGGAACACCGCGATGCCGATCGCGGCGTCAGTCATGATCAGTTCCCAGTTGCCGTTCTTGCAGCCGGCTCCGTTGCGTACTTCGGGCAGGTACACGTCGCGCAGCATCTTCTCGAAGCGCCCGCGCTGGGCCCACTGACCGCCGTACGTGTGCTTGATCAGCTCGCCGGCGCGTGAGAACGAGGCGCCGGACCAGCCGGTCTGCAGCGGCGCGTTGCTGTTGGTGTGGTCCTTCAGTACGGCGGACCACGCGTCCATGATCTGGATCGCCTTCTTGGCGTACCGGTCGTCGCGGGTGATGTACCAGAGCAGTGCGTGCGTGTACGCCGCGAGCGCGTCGTCACGCTCGTCCGAACACCCGTTGTTCGGGTTCGAACTCGAACCGCATTCGACGATCGCACGCGGCTTCGGGGTGTAGGACAAGGCGGCGTACGAGCTGGCCTTCATCGCGTCGTACGCGGCCTTCTGCGGCTGGGCTCCGGCCAGGACCTGCTGCCGAGCGAAGTCGAGCTGCGCCTTGTCGACAAGGACACCCGGATGCTTGAACGCGGCAGGCGCCGCCTCACTGGGCCGGGCAGCGACCAGTACGACGGACGCCGCGATCAGAGTCATGGTCAGGATCAGAAGGAGTGGGCGGTGCAGTCGGAGCATGGCTGTCTCCTGTGATGGGGGCGGAAACAGCAAGCTACCCGGTCCACCGACTATTAGTAAACCTTCTTAACCAAATTATTCGGGAAGCTGCACGAAGATCACCAGCACGAGCAGGCCGGCGACGGCGAGCAGGAAGATCGCCATCTCGTGCAGTCCGGCCGTCGTAGCGCCGTGCTGGAAGAAGTGGGCGTTGGCCGCGGCGGAGATGAGCGCACCGACGTACACGCAGGTCCGCAGCAGGCCGGCGGATGAGCCGATCCGGGCGGGATCGGCCTGCTGGTAGAGGGCGGTCTGGTTGGCGAGGTTGTTCAGGCCCTGCGGGATGCCGGCGATGACGCCGACCACGGCCAGGATCCAGATCGACGTACTCGGGCCGACGAACAGCTGCCCGGCCGCGGCCGCCACGAGACAGATGCTTCCGGCAACGAGTTTGCCGCGGATCGCTGCGCGCCGGCCGGTGAGCAGCGTGACCACGACCGCCGCCAGGGACAGTGGTAGAAGGAGCAGACCAGCGGAGGAAGCACTGAGCCCGCGGGCCTCCTCCAGCCATTGTGTGAAGCCGTAGAGGAACGAGTACGCGCCGACGTACGCAAGCACCTGGCGCGCGTACGTGAAGATCAGCGGACGGTTGCCGCCCAGCACTCGCAGATCGATGAACGGCGCGACGACGCGCAGCTGCGTGATCACGAACGACACGCCCAGGACCAGCGCAAGCACCAGTACGTACCACCGCGAGAGCCGCGGCTGCATCAGGAACAACATCAGCGAGGTCAACGTCGTGGTGAACAACGCGACCCCCGCATAGTCCAGTCCCCCGGCGCCGCGCGACCGTGCCCGGCGCGGCAGCCACAGCGAGCCGAGCACCACGCAGATCACCGACAGCGGGACGTTGATCGTGAAGATCAGATGCCATCCGCCGAGCCCGATCAACAGGCCGCCGAGCGTCGGCCCGATCACCGCGATCACCTGGTTGGCGACCGACAGGCTGCTCAGGATGACGGCGGGCGTGTCCATCCCGGTCCGGTCGGCCTCGCTGCGGATCAAGGACATCGCGGCCGGGTACGCCGCCGACGTACCAAGACCGAGGAGAACCCGGGACCCTACGAGTACGCCGAGGTTCGGGGCCAGCGCACCGAGCAAACCGGCCACGCCGACCAGCGAGGTCGCGATCAGGTACAGCGGTCGCGGACCGAACAGGTCGACCAGCCGGCCCATCACGGGCTGGCCGACCGCGGTCGCGATGTACAAGCCGGTGACGAGCCACGCGGTCTGCGACGGCGGTACGCCGAACGCCGCGCCGATCGGGATCAGCGCCACCGCGAGCATCGACGAGTTGATCGGGTTCAGCACCGAACCCACGATCATCGGCGCAATCAGGCGCCGATCGAACCTCGACGGATCCGCCGTCACAGGGCAGTCACCCGGACAATCACAAGACAGTCACCGGGCCGCCTCGATGGCTCGGTCGAGGAGGGCCAGCGCGGTGATGATCTTCTGGCGCTCGGCCTCGGTGCAGTGTTCCTGCAGGGTCTGTGCCAGCCACTCCTGCCGGACCTTGCGATCGCCCTGCAGGCGGTGGCGACCGGCCGACGTCAGCGACACGACCTGGCGGCGACCGTCCTGTGGATCGGGGTGCCGCTCGATCAGGTCGGCCTGCCGCAGCGCGGCCAGGATCGCCGCGATCGACTGCGGCCGGATCCGCTCCGCGGTGGCCAAGTCGCTCGCCGACGCCGGTCCGTCCTTGTCGAGCCGGCTCAGCACCGAGGACTGCGAGGGCGTCAGATCGTCGGTGTCGGCCAGCGCGGTCAACCGCCGTTTGACCCGGCCGAGGACCACCCGCACCTCGCTCGCCGCGCGTGCCGCGGACGCTGAGCTCTCCATACCGACCACCATAACTCATCAGTCCAGACTGATCAGTTTCGGCTGTCATTGGCCGTACCAACGAAAGACCGGGAAGTTTCCGCGATCCCTGGACACGGCCCGCCGGACCGGACTAGCGTCTCAGTCTCAACCAATTCTATTCACCGTGAGAATAAATGGCGAAGCTCGAACGAGGCAGTGTCGGCACCCGGACGGCGAACCGCGGGGCGGTCATCGCCGCGCTGCTGTCCGGCGCCGGGATCGACCGGCGGCAACTGGTGCAGCAGACCGGACTGAGCTGGGCCACGGTGGCCCGGATCGTCGACGATCTGCTGGCCGACGGGCTGGCCCTCGAGCAGCACAAGATCGTCCGCGACGGCCCCGGCCGGCCCGGAGCCGCGCTCGGATTCAACCCGCGATCCGGGTTGGTCTGCGGGATCGACCTCGGCGGCACCTACTGCCGGATGGTGATCGCCGACGGCATCGGTACGGCGATCATCCGCTGTCGCGACGAGACACCGCGGGACCTGGCCGCCGCCGAGCTGGCGTCCTGGATCGCGACACGGGTGCTCGGACTGGTCGAGCGGTACGGCGACGGCGTACCGCTCACGTCGGTGGCGATCGGGCTGCCCGGTGTCGTTGCCTCCACCAAGGATCGCGTGGTCGGCGCGTTCAACCTGCCGCAGATCCTCGGCACGACCTTCGTCGAGACGGTCGCCGCGGAGCTCGGCGTACCGACGATCATCGACAACGATTCGAACCTGGCATTGCTGGGTGAGCTGCACTACGGCGAGTTGCCCCGGGACGAGACCGTCGTCCTGCTCAGCCTGGGCACTGGTCTGGGTTCGGCGGTCGCGTTCAACCGGCAGGTGCTCGCGGGGCCCGAGGGTCTGCTCGGCGAGTTCGGCCGGCTGCGACTGCCGGGCCGCAAGGAACGCCTACGGGACCTGCTGTCCGGCGCCGGATTGCTCGCCCTCGCACACGAAGCCGGTCACCGACTCAGGAAGGCCGACGAGGTGTTCGCCGAACCGGACCGTTTCGGCGGGCTGGTCGACGAGATCCACGAGGCGCTGCTACATCTGGTGTCGATCGTTGCCCTGGCCTACGAGCCGAGCACGGTGGTCTTCACCGGCGGCTTCTCCGGTGCGTTCAGCGACTCCGTGCTGGAGTCGGTGAGCGCCGAGACGTACGAGACGGTCGGCGTACACAGCGATCTGCGCCGGTCTGTGCTCGGGGATTCGGGCGGCCTGCTCGGTGCGATGGCCGCCGCCCTGAGTGGTTACTACACCGCGATCGGGGTGGCCCGCCACCAGGTCGCCTCGATCACTACGTCCGCCCCCGGTGTCGTGGCCCAGCTGGACAGCTGCGCCGTCGACCCATCCACTGAAGAGGAACTGGCATGAAGCCCTGGAAGACCTTGGCTCTGCTCGCATCGATATCGCTCAGCCTGGCCGCGTGCGGCGGTTCCGGCCCGGGCAAGGCCGCGCCGACGAACAAACTGACGGTCTGGATGATGACCGGCGGTCCCGGTGACAACAAGATCATCGGCGATGTCACCAAGCAGTTCAACGAGAAACACCCCGACGTGAAGGTGACCGTCGAAGTACAGCAGTGGGACAACATCGTCACCAAGCTGACCACGGCGCTTGCCTCCGACAACCCGCCCGACGTCGTCGAGATGGGCAACACCCAGACCCCGATGCTGACCGCCTCCGGCGCGCTGGCCGAGCTGACCGACAAGAAAGGCGAGTTCGAGTCGTCCGACCAGTGGCTGGCCGGACTCGCCGGACCGTCGATGTACCAGGACAAGCTCTACGCCACTCCCCTGTACGGCGGGACGAAAGTCGTCATGTACAGCAAGAAGATGTTCGCCGCCGCGGGGATCGACCAACCGCCGGCGACCGTCGACGACCTGATCGCGGACTGCGGGAAGCTCGCCAAGGCGCACACCTCGACGCCGAACTTCTCCGCGTTCTACATGCCCGGCCAGTACTGGTTCGCCGGCATGCCGTTCCTGTTCGGCAAGGGCGGCACCATCGCCACCGACCAGGACAACAAGTGGACCGCGCAGATGAGCAGCGCGGAGAACCAGGCCGGCCTGGCGGAGTGGAAGAAGTTCCAGAACGGCTGCTCGACGCCGTCCTCGATCGGCGCCAACACCGACAGCCCCGACCAGGACCAGATCTTCGCCGACCAGAAGGCCGCGATGATCTACGTCAAGGCGTGGGAACCGGGCGCGGTCGCCGAGAAGAACGCCAAGGCCGCTTCGGATGCCGGCTACTTCATCATGCCCGGCTACGAGGCGGGCAAGCCGCTGCCGGTGATCGTGGCCGGCTCGACCATCGGTATCGCCCAGAACAGCCCGAACAAGGACATGGCCGTCGACTGGCTGAAGATCATCACCGGCAAGACGTTCCAGCAGACGATGACCCGGACGATCCACCAGCTCCCGGTGGTCGCAGCCTTCCTGCCGACGGGCAATGTGCCTGAGGTGCTGAAGCTCGGCGCGCAGGCAGCCACCGTGAGCCAAGCGCTGCCGTCCACGCCCGGCGAGGCGACGCTGGAGACCGAGAGCTACAACGAACAGTTCTTCTCGAAGATCGCCAAGGGCGCGGACATCGCCGGCGCCGCGAAGGACTACGACAAACACGCGACCGAAGCGTTCAACGCCCAGTCCGGACAGCGCTGACGGCCGATGACCTCGCTCACCCAGGCACCGGAGACCACACCGGTAACGCCGCCGCGCACCCATCAGGCGGTGCGCGGGAATCGGCTGGCACGGTTCACGCCGTACGGCTTGATCGGGCCCGCACTGATCGCGTTCGCGGCCGTGCTCGGGTATCCGATCGTGCGGCTGATCTGGCTGTCGCTGCAGGACTTCGGGCCGCGGTCGCTGTTCACCGGCGAGGCGCCGTTCGTCGGGCTCGACAACTTCACCCGGGTGCTCGGCGACAGCGACTTCTGGTTCACGCTGCTGCGCACCCTGATCGTCAGCCTCGCCTGCGTGAGCGGGCTGATGGTGATCGGCTTCCTGCTGGCATCCCTGCTGATGCAGGTGTCGGCGTGGGCGCGGGTGATGCTGTCGGTCTGCCTGGTGCTCGTCTGGGCGATGCCGATGGTGTCGGCCACGATGATCTGGCGGTGGCTGTTCGAGCCGCAGTACGGCGTACTGAACTGGGTGATCACGCAGCTCAAGGTGTTCGGCGACTTCTCGGCACACGACTGGTTCTCGTCGCCGAGTCAGGCGTTGTTCCTGATCATCGCGCTCATCGTCTGGAAAGGTCTGCCGTTCGTGGCGCTCACGCTGTACGCCGCGATGGGCCAGATCCCGGGTGACCTGTACGAAGCGGCCGCGCTGGACGGCGCCGGGCGGTGGAACGTGGCTCGAAACGTCACGATGCCGATCCTCGCGCCGGTGCTCGCCGTACTCGTGCTGCTCGAGGTGATCTGGTCGGTCAACTCGTTCACGCCGATCTGGGTGCTGACGCAGGGCGGTCCCGACGACGGTACGACGACGCTCGGCGTCTACTCGTACCTCGAAGCGTTCACTCGCAACGACTACAGCGGCGGCGCGGCGATCGCGATCATCACGGTGCTGCTGCTCGCCGTACTGTCCGTGCTGTATGTACGGCGCTTGTTCGCGCAGGACGAGGCTGTGGCATGAGGCGGAAGCGGGCTCCCAACGCCATCGCCGTACTCGTCTCGCTGGTAGTGATCTTCCCGGTCTACTGGATGTTCGCGACCGCGCTGAAGCAGCCCGGCAAGATCCTGTCGGCGACGCCCGAGTTCTTCCCGTGGCCGTTGAGCCTCGACAACTTCCGTACGGCGCTCACGCATGGGCCGTTCCTGCACTACGTGCGCAACTCGTTGCTGGTCTCGGTGTCTACCGTGCTGATCGCGCTGGTCGTTGCCTTGGGCGCCTCGATCGCGCTGGCGCGGTTCCGGTTCATCGGCCGGCGGGCGTTCCTCGTCGGGCTGGTGCTGGTCCAGATGGTGCCCGGCTCGGCGATGGTCATCCCGCTGTACCTGATGCTGCGGTCGGTCGGCGCGATCGACTTCGTGCCCGGGCTGATCATCACCTATATGACGTTCGTCCTGCCCTTCACGATCTGGACGCTGCGCGGCTTCGTCGCCGGGATCCCGCTGGAGCTGGAGGAAGCCGCGATGGTCGACGGCTGCGGCCGGTTCGGCGCGTTCTGGCACATCCAGCTCCCGCTGCTCGCGCCGGGCATTGTGGCGACCTCGATCTTCGCCTTCATCAGCGCGTGGGACGACTACCTGTTCGCCTACGTGTTCCTGAAGTCGCAGAACAACTACACGCTTCCGGTCTGGCTGGTCTCGTTCCAGACCTCCGACGGTATCGACAACGGCGCCACGATCGCGGCGTCGGCGATCTTCTCGCTCCCGGTGCTGATCGTCTTCCTGCTGATCCAGCGCCGGCTGGTCGGCGGGATGACGGCCGGCGCGGTCAAAGGCTGAATCTCCCATCTGATTCGCATGGAGGATGTTGTGACTTCAGAGCTCAATCGGCTCGCCCACGGTGTGCTGTTCCCCGCGCTCGGCCGGCCGAAGGTGCCGAACTGGGTGCCGGCGCGGATCGAGGCCGGCCTCGGCGGGTTCGTGATCTTCGGCAAGGACATCGTCGACGGGCCGCAGTTCCAGAATCTTGCGGCACAGCTGCACGGTCTGCGCGACCACGTGCTTCTCTCGATCGATGAGGAGGGCGGCGATGTCAGTCGGCTGGCGAATCTCGGCGGCTTCTCGATGCCCGGCAACCGTGCGTTGGGTGAGCTGAACGACGTCGAGGTGACGCGCCAGGCGGCGTACCAGATCGGGCTCTCGCTGGTTGAAGCCGGCGTCGACTGGGATCTGGCGCCCGCGGTCGATACGGCGGTCAATCCGCTGAGCCCGAACGGGATTCGCTGCTTCGGGTCGGATCGTGAGCTGGTCAGCCGGCACACCGCGGCTTGGGTGTCGGGGATGCAGGCAGCTGGGGTCAGCGCGTGCGCGAAGCACTACCCGGGGCATGGGATGAGCGGGACCGATGCGCATCTCGCGACGCCGCTGGTCGACGTTTCGCGGGAGGAGTTGCTCGCGAGCTACCTCGATCCGTTCCGGGCGGCGATCGAGGCCGGCGTCGACAGCATCATGGTGTCGCACGACCTGGTGCCGCAGGTGGACGACGTACCGGCGACGATCAGCAAGGTGCTGTTGACGGACATCCTGCGTGGGGAGCTCGGGTACGACGGGGTGGTGATCACCGACGCGCTCGAGATGTACGGGATCGCTGACGTGGCGCCGCTGCCGGAGGCCGCCGTACGGGCGATCGAGGCTGGAGCCGATGCGCTGTGTCTGGGGTCGTGGGCGTTCCTGGACGATGTGGATGTGGCGGCTGCTGCTCTGGTTGAGGCTGTTGAGAGCGGGCGGCTGCCGTTGGAGCGGTTGGAGAGCGCGAACGAGCGGCTCGCTCGGTTGGGGACGCGGGCCAAGGCGGATGTGGCGGAGCGGGACAACGGGCTGGGCTCGCGGTTGGCCGAGCAGGTTGTCGTGACGCACGGGGATCCGCGGGTGCGGAGTGACGCCGTACTGATCATTCGCTTGGAGCCGACGCACTCCCCCGCTGCTGGGTCCTCTGGTTGGGGTGTCGAGCAGTTGCTGCGCGACGCCGGGAAGGTTGTCGAGAGCATCGGGTTGTCGGGACAGACGTACAACGGTCCGGGGATGGCGCGGGCCGGGGTGGGTGAGTTCCGCTCGGAGTACGGCGCCGACAGCCAGGTGATCCTGCTGGTCCGTGGCGCTCATCGCTTCGACTGGCAGGAGAAGCTGATCGGCGAACTGCAGACCCAGCACCCGGACATGATCGTCGTAGACATGGGCGTCCCCGGCGTGGACTACTCCGGTTTCGCCGGCTGGCTCCAAACCTTCGGCAGCGCCCGAGTCTGCGCCGAAGCCGCCGCAAGCCGCCTCCTAGCCCCGTGACCACCTTCCACAATGCCCACCTCTGCACGCCGGAGCCAGTCGATGGCTGGCTCCAAGTCGAGCACGGCCGAATAGTCGCCCTGGGCCCGGGCGCGCCACCCGAGGCCCAACAGTTGGTAGATGCTGGGAATGGGTGGTTGTTGCCGGGGTTTGTGGATACGCATTGTCATGGGGGTGGCGGGGCGGCGCTGTACTCGGGTGAACCGGAGGATGTGCTGCGGGCCGCTCGTAGTCATTTGCTGCACGGGACTACGAGTTTGGTTGCGTCTGTGGCGACTATGCGGCTGGATCGGATGGTTCGGGCTGCGGAGGCGATTGTTGCAGCGAAGGCGCCTAACATCCGTGGGATTCACTTTGAAGGGCCGTTCTTGTCGCAGCGGCGGCGTGGGGCGCAGACGGCTGATGCGTTGCTCGCGCCTGATGAGAAGGTGTTCGACGACCTGATCGGCGCGGCCGGTGGGTTGGCGATGGCTATGACGATTGCGCCTGAGCTGCCGGGGGCGATCGAGCTCATTGAGCGGTATCGGGGCGAGGTCACGTTTGCTGTCGGGCATACCGATGATGACGGGACCTGGACGCGGCGGGCGTTCGACGCCGGTGCGCGGACCGCTACCCATCTGTTCAACGCGATGCCCGCGATGACCCACCGCCAACCCGGGCCGGTCGGCATCGCCCTCACGGACGAGCGCATCGCCTGTGAGCTGATTGCCGACGGCATCCACCTCTCGCCCGAGGCGCTGACCGTCGCGACCCGTACCGCCGGACTCGACCGCACGATCCTCGTCACCGACGCGATGGCGGCGACCGGTCTCGGCGACGGCGAGTACTCCTACGCCGACCGACACGTCCACGTCCGCGACGGCGTCGCCACCCTACGCGGCACCGACACGCTCGCCGGCTCGGTCCACGTCCTCGCCGATGCGCTGGCAACCGCCGTACGCGTCCTCGGCATACCAGTCCCACAAGCTACCCAGCTGGTGGCAAGCAACGCGGCCCGCCACTACGGCTGGCAGGACCGCGGAACGCTTGCCGTCGGCAACGTCGCCGACCTCGTGCTGCTGAGCCCAGACCTCACAGTAGAAGCCGTCTACCTGGCAGGTACGCCGGTCAGCTGACCGCCACCTCGAGCACACCGATCACCTTCTCGAGCCGCGCCGCAACCCGCCCGGCGTCGAACCCATTGCCTTCCACAACGATCCGCAACGAACCCCGGTCCAGCGACAGCTCGAGCTCGCGCACGTCGTACGGATTCAGCAGTACGGCGATCCGCGCGAGCATCCCGCCCGTCTCGACCACCTCGGCGGTGAAGACCGTCATCGTTCGCTCGACTGCGAGCAGGCTCATCGCACGACCTCCTTGTGGCGCAGCAGACCGAAAGTGACCCCGTCGACGAGCGCCTCCCACGACGCCTCGACGATGTTGTGCCCGACACCGACCGTCACCCATGAGCCCTCGCCGTCGGCGGTTTCGATCAGGACTCTGATCACCGCGTCCGTGCCATGTCCCGAGTCGAGGATCCGGACCTTGTAGTCGACCAGCTCGAACTTGTTCACCACCGGGTACGCGCGCTCGATCGCAGTGCGCAGCGCATGATCCAGCGCGTTCACCGGACCGTTGCCCTCCCCCGTGACGATCTCCCGCTCGCCGCCCGCGACGAGCTTCACCGTCGACTCCGACACCGCCTCGCCGTCGGCGCGCGACTCGGTGATGACCCGCCATGACTCGACGTCGAAGAACGACGCCCGCTTCCCGGTGACCTCCTCGGTCAGCAGCAGCGAGAACGACGCGTCCGCGGCCTCGAACGTGTATCCGCGCGACTCCATTTCCTTCACCCGCTCGGTCACCCGGCTGACGACATCTCGGTCGTTGCCGAGGTCGAACCCGAGTTCGCGGCCCTTCAGCTCGACGCTCGCGCGGCCGGCCATCTCCGAGACCAGCATCCGCATGTCGTTGCCGACCAGCGCCGGATCCGTGTGCTGGTAGAGATCTGGGTCCACCTTGATCGCGCTGGCATGCAGGCCCGCCTTGTGGGCGAACGCGGACAGGCCCACGTACGGCTGCCGGGTCGACGGCGGCACGTTCGTGACTTCGGCGATCGCGTGGGCGATCCGGAACGACTCCGCCAGGTTCCCCGGCGGCAGCAGTTCGTGCTCACGCTTCAGTTCGAGGTTGGCGACGATCGCCAGCAGGTCGGCGTTACCGGTGCGTTCGCCGTACCCGTTGATCGTGCCCTGGACGTGCGTGACGCCGGCCTCGACGGCGGCGATCGAGTTCGCCACCGCGCAGCCGGCGTCGTTGTGACAGTGGATGCCGAGCCGGGCGCCGGTGGAATCAAGGACATCCCGTACGACGTCCTGCAGCTCCCGCGGCAAGGTCCCGCCGTTCGTGTCGCAGAGCGCGACCACGTCCGCCCCGGCCTCGACGGCTACTCGTACGACCTCCAGCGCATACGCGCGGTTCGCGCGGTACCCGTCGAAGAAGTGCTCGGTGTCGAGGAACACCCGCTGACCGTGCTCGCGCAGGTGCTTCACGGTGTCGGCGACCATCCGCAGGTTCTCGTCGAGCGTCGTCCGCAGCGCGCGCTCGACGTGCGCATCGTGGCTCTTGGCAACGAGTGTGACGACGCCGGCGCCGGACTCGCGCAGCGCGGCGACCTGCGGGTCGTCGGCGGCCGCGGTGTCGGGCTTGCGGGTCGCGCCGAAGGCCGCGAACGTCGCGTTCTTCAGGTGCAGCTCGGTCCTGGCCCGCTCGAAGAACTCGGTGTCCTTGGGCACCGCACCCGGCCATCCACCCTCGATGAAGCCGACCCCCAAGTCGTCCAGGTGCTGCGCGATCACGATCTTGTCGGCCACGGACAGCGCCAGCCCCTCCTGCTGCGCGCCATCGCGAAGAGTCGTGTCGTAGACGTGGAAATCGTCCGAGATGCTCATGGGGGTCGGCCTTCCGGAACGGAGGGGTTGGGCAAACAAAAAACCTCCCGCAAGGTGCGAGAGGTCTGCGCGCTCAGGTACAGCTTGCTGAGCGCGCCTAGATAATGATGCCCTGGTAGTTCTTCATGACGTTTCGCAGTCTGCCACACAATGTCCGAACGATGACGTGACTGTCTCGCATCACGAACATTCAGTACTCCGGCAGGTACTGGAGTTCAGGCCGACAGATCATGCCGTCAGGGACCAACCCGGATCGTCCCAGGCTGTATAGAAGTCTTCGCGTGACAAAGGCCGCAATCCCCACTCCTCGCGGTCGAGCGCCTGGTCGGTGAGCATGCCCTCGTCGTCCTCGAGCCGCTGCCACCAGTACCGGGTGACCTCGCCGTCCTCGCCCGACCCGAGCTGCCGGATCACGACCCACTCCCGCTCGTGCCAGACCGCCTCGTACAGCCAGTCGGTCCCGTGGTCGTCGACCACCGCGCCGTACGTCCGCGGCGCCGTACCGCGATCCAGATCCCGGATCAGCTCCACCGTCGCCCGGATCGCCGCCGACGTCTCGTCCGACCATCCGCGACGCTCGGCCAGCTCGACGTAGTAGCCCTCGACCTCATCCGGGAAGCTGCTCATGCCGCCCGACCCTACCCAACCCGGCCTGCGGACAGCGACCAGCGGTCCACGCCCCAGACTGAGAACTTCCTATGAAATAAGCAGTGGCCCGGCGGATTGCGCCGGGCCACTGATCGACTGCGTTCAGGAGATGCGGGTCATCCAGCCGTGCGGGTCAGCAACGCGGCCGTACTGGACGTCGAGGAGGGCGCTGCGGACGGCTGCGGTGACCGGGCCGCCGTTGCCGTCGCCGATCTGGGTTTCGCCATCCTTCCACTTCAGCGAGGCGACCGGGGTCACGACCGCGGCCGTGCCGCAGGCGAACACCTCGCGCACCTTGCCGGAGGCCGCGCCTTCGCGCCACTCGTCGACCGAGATCTTCCGCTCGGTGACGGTGTAGCCGAGGTCGGTGACCAGCTTCAGGATCGAGTCCCGGGTGACGCCCTCGAGGATCGTGCCGGACAGCTCCGGCGTGACGACGGAGTTGTCGTCGAGGACGAAGTACAGGTTCATCCCGCCGAGCTCTTCGACCCACTTCTTCTCGACCGCGTCGAGGAACGCGACCTGGTCGCAGCCCTCCTCGATCGCCTCGGCCTGCGCGAGCAGCGAGGAGGCGTAGTTGCCGCCGGTCTTCGCCGCGCCGGTGCCGCCGGGGGCCGCCCGCGTGTACTCCTCGCTCAGCCAGATCCGGACCGGCTTCACGCCCTTGGCGAAGTACGAGCCGGCCGGCGACGCGATCAAGCAGTACGTCACGTGGCTGGACGGCCGTACGCCGAGGAACGGGTCGGACCCGAACATGAACGGGCGCAGGTACAGCGAGGTCTCGCCGCCGCCCGGCACCCAGGCCTTGTCGAGCTCGACCAGCTTGTGCAGCGAGTCGAGGAAGGCCTCGGTCGGCAGCCCGGGAAGCGCGAGGCGCTGCGCGGACCGCTGGAACCGGGCCGCGTTGGCCTCGGGGCGGAACAGGTGGATCGAGTCGTCGGGATGCCGGTAGGCCTTCATCCCTTCGAAGATGGTCTGGGCGTAGTGGAACACCGCGGTCGCCGGAGACAACTCCAGCGGTCCGAAGGCGGTGATCCGCGCGTCGTGCCAGCCCTTCTCGGCCGTCCAGGTGGCGATCGCCATGTGGTCGGAGAAGTACTGCCCGAATCCCGGGTTCGCCAGGATCTGGGCGCGCTGGTCGTCGCCGGCCAAATGGGTGCTCGGCTCAACGGTGAACTCTAAGGCGCTCATAGCCGCACCGTACCTCTCGACCAAGTGGTCATGCGAGCATCGGCTCCGGCCGCAGCGGGAGCCTCACCGGCGGTCACCGGTCAGCCCGCCGCGCGCTTGGCGATCGCGTCGCCGATCTCGGCGGTGCTGCGGGCTACCCCCGTGCGCTCCTCGATATCGGCCTCGACGGCTGCCTCGATCGCACGCGCCGCCTCGGTCAGGCCGAGGTGCTCGCACAGCAGCGACGCCGAGAGGATGGCGGCGGTCGGGTCAGCCTTCTGCTGGCCCGCGATGTCCGGCGCGGAGCCGTGCACCGGCTCGAACATGCTCGGCGCGGTCCGGTCCGGGTTGATGTTGCCGCTCGCGGCCAGCCCGATCCCGCCGCTGATCGCGGCCGCCAGGTCGGTGATGATGTCGCCGAACAGGTTGTCGGTGACGATCACGTCGAACCGGGCCGGGTCGGTGACCAGGAAGATCGTCGCCGCGTCCACGTGCAGGTAGTCGACGGTGATCTCGGGGAAGTCGGCCGCGACCTTGTCGACGGTCCGCTTCCACAGGTGGCCGGCGTGCACGAGCACATTGTTCTTGTGCACCAGCGTGAGCTTCTTGCGCGGCCGCGCCTGCGCCCGCGCGAACGCGTCCCGGACGACCCGCTCGACGCCGTACGCCGTGTTGACCGACACCTCGGTGGCGATCTCGGCCGGAGTGCCGACCCGGAGCGCGCCGCCGTTGCCGACGTACGGACCCTCGGTGCCCTCGCGGACGACGACGAAGTCGACCTCGCCCGGGTCTGCCAGCGGGGAGCCGACGGACGGGTAGATCTTCGAGGGCCGCAGGTTCACGTAGTGGTCGAGGGTGAAGCGGAGCTTGAGCAGCAGACCGCGCTCGAGTACGCCGGACGGGACGCTCGGGTCGCCGACCGCGCCGAGCAGGATCGCGTCGTGCTTGCGAATCTCCTCCAGCTCGGCGTCCGGCAGCGTCTCGCCGGTGGCGTGCCAGCGCTTCGCGCCGAGGTCGTACTCGGTCCGCTCGAACGTCACGCCGTGCTGCGCGGCTACCGCGTCGAGGACCTTGAGCGCCTCGGTGGTGACCTCGGGTCCGATCCCGTCTCCGGGAACGACGGCCAGCGTGAAGTTCTTGTTCTCACTCACTTCTTGGGTTCTCCCCCATTGTCACGGCGGTTCATGGCCTCTTGGACAGCCTTGACCTCGTCACTGGCCGGGCGGGCGGTACGGCGACGGCGGGCCGCCTTCCGCTCCCGGGCGTCGATCGCGGGCCAGTTGGCTGGATACATGTCGTACATGCTGCTGCTCCCAAATATGTCGTGGGCGGCAGGATGCGCACGAATTTACTCGCACATCCGACTATTTCTCCACCATGCGGGCAGCTTGTCCCGAAATGTGAGATCCCGGTGCTGGTCCTGGACCAGACCTGTGCAACTCTCAGCCGGTGAGTGCTCCTCCAGAACTGCCGCCGCTGGTATCGGCGGCCCTCAGCCTGTCCGGCCGCCGCGGATTCGTCAGCTCCACCAGGAACGAGACCGGCCGGCTGCTCGCCTCGCTCGCCGCGTCCAAGACCGGCCTGCTCGGTGAGCTCGGGACCGGCTGCGGGGTCGGCTCGGCCTGGCTGCGCAGCGGCGCCGGGGAGTCGACGAACATCGTCACCGCGGAGAGCGATCCGCAACTCGCGCAGGTGGTCGCGGAGCTGTTCGCCGCCGACGAGCGGATCGAGGTCGTCTCCGCGGACTGGACCGCGCTGATCGAGCGCGGCCCGTTCGCACTCCTGTTCGTGGACGCGCGCGAGGCCAAGCTCTCGGCCCGCGACATCATCGCGGACGTGGTCGAGCCCGGCGGCTTCGTCGTACTGGACGACTTCACGCCGTCAGCGGTCTGGCCGCCGATGTACGAGGGCCGCGTCGACACGCTCCGCCAGGAATGGCTGATGGACAAGCGCTTCACCACCGTCGAGGTGATGGTCGCCCCCGACGCCGCCGTACTGCTTGCCACCAGGCACTAGGAAGTGAAGCGGGCCCGGGCTATTGAGCCCGGGCCCTTGCCGGCCGCCATGCGCCTGCGGGCGGCTGGCCGCCTCCAGTAAATCAGTCGTTCGTCTGAATCAGGCTTCGAGGTCCACAGTACGGGCCGTGTCGGCCTGGACCGCGGCGGCGATGTCGTCGAGGACGGCCGGGGCGACCTTCGAGTCGACCGACAGCGCGACCAGGGCCTTGCCGCCCTTGCGGTCGCGGCTGACCTGCATACCGGCGATGTTCACGTCGGCGTCGCCGAGGATGCGGCCGATCTGGCCGACCGCGCCCGGCCGGTCCTCGTAGGTGAGGAACGCCAGGTGGGCGGCGAGCTCGATCTCGACGTCGTACCCGTCGATCTCGACCAGCCGCTCCGACTGCCGTACGCCGATCAGCGTGCCGGACACCGAGACCTGCACACCGTCGGCGAGGGTGCCGCGCAGCGTGATCAGGTTGCGGTGCTCGGGGCTGTCGTGGTCGGTGACGAGCCGGACCTCGAGGCCCCGCTCGGCGGCCAGCAGCGGCGCGTTCACGTACGAGACGTTGTCCTCGACGACATCCGCGAAGACACCCTTCAGCGCGGCGAGCTCGAGCACCTTCACGTCGTACTGCGTGATCTCGCCGCGCACCTCGACGTCGAGCTGCTGCGCGACACCACCGGCCAGCGCGGTGAAGATCCGGCCCAGCTTCTCGGTCAGGCCGATGCCCGGACGGACGTCCTCGGCGATCACGCCGCCCTGGACGTTGACCGCGTCCGGGACCAGCTCGCCCGACAGCGCGAGGCGGACCGACTTCGCGACCGCGATCCCGGCCTTCTCCTGCGCCTCGTCGGTGGACGCACCGAGGTGCGGGGTGACGACGACGTTCTCGAACTCGAACAGCGGCGAGTCCGTGCACGGCTCGGACGCGAACACGTCCAGGCCGGCGCCGGCCACGCGACCTTCCTTGAGCGCGCTGTAGAGCGCCTGCTCGTCGACGATGCCGCCGCGGGCCGCATTCACGATGATGACCTCAGGCTTGACCTTGTGCAGCTGCTCGTCACCGATCAGGCCGATGGTCTCCGGGGTCTTCGGCAGGTGTACCGAGATGAAGTCACTGGTCGCCAGCAACTCGTCCAGGGTGGCGAGCCGGACGCCCATCTGCGCGGCCCGGCCGGCCTGCACGTACGGGTCGTAGGCGATCACGTTCATGCCGAAGGCGGCCAGCCGCTGCGCGACCAGGACGCCGATCTTGCCGAGGCCGACGATGCCGACGGTCTTCTCGAACAGCTCGACACCGGAGTACTTGCTGCGCTTCCACTCGCCCTTCTTGAGCGACTCGTTCGCGGCCGGGACTCGCCGCGCGGAGGCGAGCAGCAGGGCGACGGCGAGTTCGGCGGCGCTGGTGATGTTGGAGGTCGGCGCGTTGACGACCATCACACCCGCCTGGGTGGCGGCCTTCACGTCCACGTTGTCGAGGCCGACGCCGGCGCGGGCGACGACCTTCAGCTTCTTCGCGGCGGCGAGCGCCTCGGCGTCCACCTTGGTGGCGCTGCGGATCAGGATGGCGTCGACGTCGGCGATGGCCGGGATCAGCTCGGCGCGGTCGGCGCCGTTCGCGTGGCGGATCTCGAAGTCGGGGCCGAGGGCCTCGACGGTGGCCGGGCTGAGCTCTTCGGCGATCAGGACGACGGGCCGGGTTACGTCAGTCATGGAGGAATCTCCTGCAGAAGCGGTAGGGGCTCATGATGAACAGAGCACCGCGCTGTGCCCGCTGCCTCGATGGTACCGCGTCCGCTCCGGGCCTCGTTCGAGGGCCCGGATGACGGTCAGTCACTGTCGCAGCTGACCGGGGTCGCCATCGGAACGGTCCGATCGATCAGCAGCTTGCCGTTCACCCGGACCAGCTGGAAGCGCACGTCGAGCCGGTTGCAGTTCTGGCCGCCGGCGCCGGTCGCGGTCGGCGCGAACAGGATGTCGTACGACATCCGGGCGTACGAGCCGTCCGGTGCCACGTCGGTGAGCTTCGTGTTGAAGAAGTACGACGTCCGGTGGTTGTGCAGGTCCCGCGCCTCGGTCATGCCCTCGGCGAAGCGCGCCGAGTACAGCGACTGCAGCCCGCGGAAGTCCTGCTGGTTCTCGAGCGTGACGTAGTTGCCGAACAAGCGCTGCACCTCGACGTTCAACGGCGTCCCGGCAACCTGGAGCGCCGGAACGACCGCGGCCTGCGGACCACGCGACTGGTCGCAGCTCCCGGCCGTCGCGACGGTGACGCCCGACGGCGACACGGCGGCGTACCCCCGGAGGTTCTCGAGCGGGACGATCGCGCTGGCCTGCACTGTGGCGCCGGTGACGAGCCCGATCAGGCCGCCGGATCTGTCGACGACCGGGCCGCCGAGCTTGGCCGTGTTCATGACCTCGCTCAAGGCCCTCGGGTCAGCCGTCGAACCGACCTCGTTGATCGTCTGCTTGCCCGCCGCCGTGTAACCGATCAGGGCCCGCTGCGCCTTCGGGTCGGGCTCGGCCGCGGCGACCTGCATCGGCGCACCGGGCTGACCGATCGACTGCAGTACGGCGACGCCGTCCGCGCTCGTGCCGAGCAGGTTGGCCCGCCGGATCCGGCCGTCCTGCGTGATGATCACGATCGACCTCGGGTCGGCCACCGCCGAGGCCGCGGTCAGGACCCGGCCGTTGTCGATCAGTACGCCGGATGCCTCGCCGGTCGAGCCGCACGTCGTCGCGAGCACCCGGACCACCGCCGGGCCGGCCGACTTCAGTATTTCGTCGGTGTTGATGTCCAGGCGCTGCTGATGGACGAACCAGCCCGCGCCGGCGCCGCCCGCGGCGATCACCAGCAGGACGACGAACCCGGCCAGGATCCGGCCGAAGATCCACGGCCGCCGGGCCGGCGGTTGCGGTGCGGTGAGCCGGCTGGGAACCTCCAGTTGCGTCAGCGAACCGGCGTTCGCGGGGATCCGCCGAGGCGGCCGCGGCAGCCCGTTCCTGCCGTCCTCCACCGCCGGTCACCTCCCCCGCACTCACCTGCCTGAAACAACCATTACCGTCACACATTGTGTCAAAGGAAAGGGCCCGGACCATCCACCTGGACGGTCCGGGCCCTTCAGATCCTGCAGGTCAGCGGGCGGCCGAGCCCTCGACGTAGTCGTCGTCGTGGGACTTGACCCACGCCATCAGGCCGCGCAGCTCCTTGCCGACGGCCTCGATCGGGTGCTCCTGGCTCTTCTTGCGGAACTCGGCGAACTCCGGCGCGCCGGCGTCCTGGTCGGCGATGAAGCGGGCCGCGAAGGTGCCGTCGGTGATGTCGCCGAGGACCTCCTTCATCCGCTGCTTCACCGACGCGTCGATGATCCGCGGGCCGGACACGTAGTCGCCGTACTCGGCGGTGTCGGACACCGACCAGCGCTGCTTGGCGATACCGCCTTCGTAGATCAGGTCGACGATGAGCTTGAGCTCGTGCAGGCACTCGAAGTACGCGACCTCGGGCTGGTAGCCGGCCTCGGTCAGTACCTCGAAGCCGTTCTGGATCAGCGCCGACACACCACCGCAAAGGACGGCCTGCTCACCGAACAGGTCGGTCTCGGTCTCCTCGGTGAAGGTGGTCTTGATACCGCCGGCCCGCAGACCGCCGATGCCCTTCGCGTACGAGAGCGCCAGGTCCCACGCCTTGCCGGTCGCGTCCTGCTCGACCGCTACCAGCACGGGTACGCCGCGACCCTCGGTGTACTCGCGGCGGACCAGGTGGCCGGGGCCCTTCGGCGCCACCATGAAGACGTCAACACCGGCCGGCGGCTTGATGTAGCCGAACCGGATGTTGAAGCCGTGACCGAAGACGAGCGCGTCGCCGTCGACCAGGTTCGGCTCGATGGCCTCCTTGTAGAGCTTGCGCTGGGCCGGGTCCGGCGCGAGTACGACGATGACGTCGGCCTCCTCGACCGCCTCGGCCGGGCTGAGCACCCGCAGGCCCTGGGCCTCGGCCTTGGCCCGGCTCTTCGAGCCCTCCGGCAGACCGACCCGGACGTCGACGCCGGAGTCGCGCAGCGAGAGCGCGTGGGCGTGGCCCTGGGAGCCGTAGCCGAGGACGGCCACGTGGCGGCCCTGGATCACCGACAGGTCGGCGTTGTCGTCGTAGAACATTTCAGCTGCCACTTGCGGCACTTCTCCATTCCATTGAGTTTCCGGCCTTGCGGCCGTACTCGCGGTCGGGGTTGAAAGCGTTGTTCAGTGTTGATTCGGTACGGCGGCGGCGGCCCGGCCTGGCGGCGGGCCCGGCACCGGGTGGTTCGCGGGGTTCGTGTGGCTCGCGCGTTCGGCGGGTCGTGCCTGCACGGTCGGCGGACCCGACTGGACGTGCGGCGGAGGCACCGGGACCGGCCGCAGGGTGCGGTCGGAGATGGAGCGGCTGCCCCGGCCGATCGCCACCATGCCGGACTGCACCAGCTCGCGGACGCCGAAGGGTTCCAGCACCCGGAGCATGGCTTCGAGTTTCTCGGGATTGCCGGTCGCCTCGATCGTGATCGCGTCCGGTGCCACGTCCACCACCTTCGCACGGAACAGCTGGACGGTCTCCAGCACCTGTCCGCGGGTCAGGGTGTCCGCCTTGACCTTGACCAGCAGCAGTTCGCGCTGAACCGTCTGGCTGGGCTCGAGCTCGACGATCTTGATCACGTTCACCAGCTTGTTCAGCTGCTTGGTGATCTGCTCCAAAGGCTGCTCGTCCACGCTGACCGCGATGGTCATCCGGGAAACCTCGGGGTGCTCGGTCGGACCGACCGCGAGCGAGTCGATGTTGAAGCCCCGCCGCGAGATCAACGCGGCCACCCGGGCCAGCACACCGTGCTTGTTCTCGACCAAGATGCTGAGAGTGTGCTTGGACATCTACAGCTCCTCCCCGTCCCACTTGGGGGCCATGTCGCGGGCGATCTGGATCTCGTCGTTGCTGACGCCGGCGGCGACCATCGGCCACACCATCGCGTCGCGGTGTACGACGAAGTCCACGACGACCGGCTGGTCGGTGACCGACATCGCCTTGTCGATGGTGGCGTCGACGGAGTCCTTGTCGGAGCAGCGCAGCCCGACGCCGCCCATCGCCTCGGCCAGCTTGGCGAAGTCCGGGATCCGGGCCGAGTGCAGGTCGGTGTTGGAGTAGCGCTTGTCGTAGAACAGCGTCTGCCACTGGCGGACCATGCCCAGCGACTGGTTGTTGATCACGGCAACCTTGATCGGGATGCCCTCCAGCGCGCAGGTGACGAGCTCCTGGTTCGTCATCTGGAAGCAGCCGTCGCCGTCGATCGCCCAGACGGTCTTGTCCGGGCGCGCGACCTTGGCACCCATCGCGGCGGGTACGGCGTACCCCATCGTGCCGAGGCCGCCGGAGTTCAGCCAGTGGCGCGGCTTCTCGAACGGCAGGTAGTGCGCGGACCACATCTGGTGCTGGCCGACGCCCGCGGTGTACACGGCATCCGGTCCGGCGATCTTGCCGATCCGCTCGATCACGTACTGCGGGGAGAGCGTGCCGTCCTCGGGCTCGTCGTACGCCACCGGGTACTTCGCGCGGACCGCCTCCAGCTGGCCGCGCCAGGCGTCGTACGACGGGGTGCGGCCGGAGCTCGCGATCTCGGTCCGCAGCGCCGCGATCAGGTCGGTGATGACCTCCTTGCAGTCACCCACGATCGGCACGTCGGCGGCGCGGTTCTTGCCGATCTCGGCCGGGTCGATATCGGCGTGGATGACCTTCGCCTCGGGTGCGAACGAGTCGAGCTTGCCGGTCACCCGGTCGTCGAACCGGGCGCCCAGCGTGATCAGCAGATCGGAGCGCTGCAGCGCGCCGACCGCGGACACCGAGCCGTGCATGCCGGGCATCCCGAAGTGCAGCTCGTGGGTGTCCGGCAGCGCGCCGCGGGCCATCAGCGTGGTGACCACGGGGATCCCGAGCAGCTCGGCGAGCTCCTTCAGCTCGGCGCTGGCCTGGGCGCGGATCACGCCGCCGCCGACGTACAGCACCGGCTTCTCGGCCGCGGCGATCAGGCGGGCCGCCTCACGCACCTGCTTGGGGTGCGGGCGGGTCACCGGCCGGTAGCCGGGCAGCGCGAGCTCGGTCGGCCACTGGAAGTCGACGCCCTTGGTCTGCATCGCGTCCTTGGTCACGTCGACCAGCACCGGGCCGGGCCGGCCGGTGGAGGCGATGTGGAACGCCTCGGCGATCGTGGTGGCGATCTCGCTCGGGTCGGTCACCAGGAAGTTGTGCTTGGTGATCGGCATCGTGATGCCGCGGATGTCCGCCTCCTGGAAGGCGTCGGTGCCGATCGCGGCACCGGCCACCTGACCGGTGATGGCCACCATCGGCACCGAGTCCATGTACGCGTCGGCGATCGGCGTCACCAGGTTGGTCGCGCCCGGGCCCGAGGTCGCCATGCACACGCCGGTCTTGCCCGACGCGGCGGCGTACCCCTGGGCGGCGTGGCCGGCGCCCTGCTCGTGACGTACCAGGATGTGGCGGATCTGGGTCGAGTCGAGCATCGGGTCGTACGCCGGGAGGATCGCGCCGCCCGGGATGCCGAAGACGGTGTCCACTCCGGCATGTTCCAGTGCGCGGATCAGAGCCTGTGCCCCGGTCAGCTGCTCACTCATGAGTGCCTTCCCTCAGTCCTGTCACGATGTTTGCCCATTGAAAGCTGTGCTGTCGCGACCGATCCATCCTCGCTTGTGGCTGCTGTCCGTGCGTCTCTGGGTCGCAGATAGTCGCATTGGCAACAAAAAACCCCTTCGGCCGGGTTGGCTGAAGGGGCGCGCTCGACTCGGTGGTCGCGTCAGTCGGCGCGCCGCACAAGTACGAGGAGAATCGATCGCATGTAGGCATTATTCGCCGACAGACCGCGACCGGGTCAAGTTCGGCGCCTCCGTGTCTCATATTTTGATACATCCGTCCCTAAATGCAGACAGCGCCCTCGGATGCGGACCGCACCAGGCGGGTGTACTTGCCCAGCACGCCCTTGGTGATCGCGGGCGCGTTCGGGGTCCAGCCTTCCTTGCGGCGTTCGAGTTCCGCGGGGTCGACGAGCAGGTCGAGCGTCCGGTTCGCGACGTCGAGGGTGATCCGGTCGCCGTCGCGGACGAACGCGATCGGCCCGCCGTCGACGGCCTCGGGCGCGACATGCCCGACGCAGAGTCCCGTCGTACCGCCGGAGAAACGGCCGTCGGTCAGCAGCAGCACGTCCTTGCCGAGACCCGCGCCCTTGATCGCGCCGGTGACCGCGAGCATCTCGCGCATCCCCGGACCGCCCTTCGGGCCCTCGTACCGGATCACGACGACGTCGCCGGCATTGAGATCCGGTACGGCGTCCATCGCGGCGCGCTCGCCGTCGAACACCCGCGCCGTACCTTCGAAGACGTCGGAGTCGAAGCCCGCGCTCTTCACGACCGCACCTTCGGGGGCGAGCGAGCCGTGCAGGATCGTGATGCCGCCGGTGTGGTGGATCGGCTTGTCGAGCGCGCGGATGATCGTGCCGTCGATGTCCGGCGGAGCGATGTCGGCCAGGTTCTCCGCCATGGTCTTCCCGGTCACGGTCAGGCAGTCGCCGTGCAGCAGGTCGGCATCGAGCAATGCCCGCATGACCACCGGGATCCCGCCCACCCGATCCACATCGGTCATCACGTACCGCCCGAACGGCTTCAAGTCACCGAGATGCGGGACCTTGGCGCCCACCCGGTTGAAGTCGGCGAGCGTCAGCTCCACCTCCGCCTCCCGGGCGATCGCCAGCAGATGCAGAACCGCGTTGGTCGAACCCCCCAGGGCCATCACCACAGCGATCGCGTTCTCGAACGCTTCCTTGGTGAGGATCTGGCGGGCGGTGATGCCCTTCTGCAGCAGCCCCACGACAGCCTCGCCGGACTTGCGCGCGTAGCCGTCACGACGACGGTCGACCGCCGGCGGCGCAGCTGAGCCGGGGAGCGACATACCGAGGGCCTCGGCGGACGCGGCCATCGTGTTGGCGGTGTACATCCCGCCGCAGGCGCCCTCGCCCGGGCAGATCGCGCGTTCGACGGCGTCGACCTCGTCGCGGGTGATCAGGCCGCGGACGCAGGCGCCGACCGCCTCGAACGCGTCGATGATCGTCACGTCCTTGTCGCCGAGCTTGCCGGGCATGATCGAGCCGGCGTACAGGAAGACCGACGCGAGGTCGAGGCGGGCCGCGGCCATCAGCATGCCGGGCAGCGACTTGTCGCAGCCGGCCAGCAGCACCGAGCCGTCGAGCCGCTCGGCCTCCATCACGGTCTCGACCGAGTCCGCGATGATCTCGCGGCTGACCAGCGAGTAGTGCATGCCGACGTGGCCCATCGAGATGCCGTCGGAGACGCTGATCGTGCCGAACTCGAGCGGGTACCCGCCGGCCGCATGCACGCCGTCCTTGACGGCCTTGGCGAGCCGGTCCAGGGACAGGTTGCACGGGGTGATCTCGTTCCAGCTGGAGGCGACCCCGATCTGCGGCTTGGCCCAGTCGTCGTCACCCATCCCGACCGCGCGGAGCATCCCCCGGCTGGCGGTGGCCTCCAGCCCGTCGGTCACTGTCCGGCTGCGGGGCTTCACATCGACCATGCGGGTCACTCTATGCCTTCGTAACTTAACGACACTGTGATTGCTTTGTGTTGTTAGTTAATTACATACTGATTCTGCTAGCCGCCCGGAGGATTTGTCCCGATTCCGAAACGGAGCAAGCTGATGCGCCCCACATTGCGACTCCTGCTATCCGCTGTCGTGCTGTCCCTGCTGGGTTCATTGCCGTTGACCGCGAGCGCGGCCGACACCAGGACGAAGATCGTGAACGCCGCCAACGGCGAGGTCGGACAGGGTGAGACGCCGCCCGGCAGCAATTGCAATCCGTACGGCGCTTGTGAGTCCTGGTGCTCACATTTCGCCACCTGGACCTGGCGCAAGGCCGGGAGTGACATCCCGAACTACGGCTTCACCGGTGACATCTACACCTGGGGCCAGCGCAAGGGCCGCGCCCATTCCGGCAATACCGGGATGAAGCCTGGCGACATCGTGCTCTACGGGACCGGTCCGCAGAACACGAGTACCAGCCTGCACACCGGCGTTGTAGTTGCTACTGGCAACGGCAAGATCACCACCGTCGAAGGCAACTCGCACGACAAGGTCCAGAAGCTCGGGCCGTTCGATCCGAAACACGCTCAGGCGGCCGGGCGCCCGGGAAACATCTATGGCTGGGTCTCCGCGCAGTAATTCCGCTGACGAGCCGGTGCGGTTCTCGCCGACCGCACCGGCTCTTATTTCGTTGCTCCCTCTGCGGCTCGCTTCTAGCATCGCCGGGTGACTGACGATCCGTACGGCGACGAACAACTGGTCGAGTTGTACGACCTCGACAACCCAGACGGTGACGACCACGCCTACTACCGGGCGCTGGCCGCTGGGGCCCGCAAGGTTCTGGACTTCGGTTGCGGCACGGGCCTGCTCACCCGCTCGCTCGTGGCACCGGGTCGCGCGGTGATCGGCGTGGACCCGAGCCCGACGATGCTCGACTACGCTCGCCGCCAACCGGGTGCCGATGCAGTCACGTGGATCGACGGAGACTTCCGCGCCGTCGAGCCCACCGGCGACGCAGACCTCGTCATCAGCGCCGGCAACACGATCATGCACCTCGGTAACCAGGCCGAGGTCTTCACGGCACTCGCGGGCGTGCTCCGGCCAGGCGGGATCATCAGCTTCGAGTCCCGCAATCCCGCAGCCCGCGCATGGGACCAGTGGACCCGCGACACGACGTACGGCGAACGCGACACCCCCGTCGGCCACCTCGTCGAATGGATCGACCTGATCGACGCCACCGACGGCCAGGTGATCTTCGACGCCCACAACGTCTTCCCCGACGGCCACGACGCCATCTACCGCACCACCCTCCACTTCCGCTCCCCCGACGCCATCACAGCCGACCTCCACGCAGCAGGCTTCACCGACATCGTGGTGCGCGGCGGCTGGCACGAGCCACTGACCGATGACTCACGTCTGCTGGTCTTCCACGCGACGAGGAGCTGACCGGCCGTGGACCAACTCCAGGCATACATCGACGGATGGCGGCGGCACGACATCGCCGCCGTCCTCGACACTCTGACCGACGACTGCGTCGTGATCGAGTGCTACGGGCCGGTCTACCGCGGCAAGGCGCGCGTCGAGCAGTGGATGAACGCCTGGTACGGCGCCGGCGGCACCGTCGACGCGTGGGACATCACCGCGCGAGACAGCACCGGCGAACTGCTCGTCGCCGAGTGGCATTTCGAGTGCACGTGGAAGGGCGAGCCCGGCGCATTCGACGGCGCGACGGTCGCACGGCTCGACCGGGGGCGCATCGGGTATCTCCGCGAGTACGCGACCACAGCCCCGCTCTACGACTGGACCGGCGCCTGGCGCGACTAGGCTAGAGGCACCGCGACTGGCGAGGGTGGGGTACCACCGGGGAGCGAAGAGTAAGGCGTCGTCCGCCTGGGCGCCTCCGATTGAGCTCGGAGGTCCTCGTGCGTTATGGGATGAATCCACATCAGGCGGCCGGGATGGCGGCGGTCGATCGTGCGCCGTTCACGGTGGTTTCGGGTGCGCCGTCGTACATCAATGTGCTGGATGCGCTGACCGGGTGGCAGCTTGTGCGGGAGGCTGCGCGGATGTTCGGTGTGCCGGCGGCTGCGTCGTACAAGCATGTGTCGCCGGCCGGGGCGGCTCTCGGCGGGAGCGTGGTCGAGGCTTATGCGCGGGCGCGCGACGCCGATCCGAAGTCGTCGTACGGCGACTTCGTGGCGGTCTCGCATCCCATTGACTTGGAGCTTGCCGACAAGCTGAAGCGGGTTGTTTCGGACGGGATCATCGCGCCCGGGTACGACGAGGGTGTGGTCGAGCTGCTGGCGGCGAAGAAGCGTGGGACCTATCTGGTGCTGGAAGCGGATCCCGGCTTCGAGCCGCCCGCCGAGGAGGTGCGCGAGATCTACGGCATGCGGTTGACGCAGGAGCGGGATGCGCTGCCGCTGACGCGCGACCTGCTCGACGAGGCCGTGCCGGACGACGCAGCGCGGGACCTGCTGCTGGGGATGATCGTTGCCCGGTACACCCAGTCCAACACCGTCGCGATGGTGAAGGACGGGATGGCCATCGGCATCGGCGCCGGACAACAGTCCCGGGTGGACTGCACGCGGCTGGCCGGCGAGAAGGCGCAGTTGTGGTGGTCGCGCCGGTCGGACGAGCCGCTGACCGGTGTCTCGATGGTGTCCGACGGGGCGCTCCCGTTCATCGACAACGTCGAGGAGGCCCATCGCCACGGCGTCACTCACATCGCCGAACCCGGCGGCTCGATCCGCTCACCCGAGGTCGCCGCCGCCTGCGCCGACCTGGGGATCACCTGGTCCTCAACGGGAGTGCGCCTGTTCAGGCACTGAGCAAGTAGTCGCCTGAGGCAACCACTTTGCGGACCTCGGCAGCAGTCGCAGCGGGATCGAACGTCGAGGTGTCGATCGCGTGCGGCTCGAGCTCGCCGAGGTCCGCGAACGCCCCGTGCAGGCCGGTGATCGCCTCGACGTCCTTCAGTTCGCCGGCGGCGCGGGACCGTGCCCGCTCGAGGGTCGTCGCCAGGTCCGGACGCAGTACGACGTACGACATCGACCAATCGCACGAGGCCGCACGGAACGGTGCGAGGAACCACGGACCGATGATCCCGTCGACCACCACGTCGTACCCGCCGTGCGCATAGACCGAAACCGTCGCCACGATCGCGTCGACGACAACCTCGTTCTGCCGTTGCGCGCCGGGCAGGTACGGCGCGATGAAGCCGGTGCGGATCGCCCGGTAGAACTCGTCGGTCGTGATGTGCACGGTCGGCCGCGGCGCGTCGGTCGCGACGAGCCGGGCGACTGTGGTCTTGCCGGAGCCCGGCGGGCCGGTCAGCAGAAGGACGTTGCTCATGACGCCCGACGCTAACCAAACCCGCCGGCAAACTGCAGTCTTTTCTTTTCGGTCCGGATCAGCCGGGGACGTCGATCTTCTCCTTCGCCGGCTCCGGCGGTGCGGGCGGCGGACCACCCTCGAGCTGGATATCGGGGACGATGCGGTCGAGCCAGCGCGGCAGCCACCAGGCCCGATCGCCGAGCAGCGTCATCACCGACGGCACCAGGATCATCCGGACCACGCTGGCGTCGATCAGTACCGCGACGGCCATCCCGACCGCGAGCATCTTCACGGTCGGGTCGTCGTCCAGCACGAAGCTCAGGAAGACCACGATCATGATCGCGGCCGCGGTGGTGATGACCCGGGCCGTCGCGCCGATCCCGATCGCCACCGCGCGGTGGCTGTCCTTCGTCGCGATCCACGCCTCGTGCACCCGGGACAGCAGGAACACCTCGTAGTCCATCGACAGGCCGAACACGATCGCGAACATCAGCATCGGCACGAACGACGGGATCGGCACGTTCTCGTCGATCCCTACCAGCGACGATCCCCAGCCCCACTGGAAGACCGCCACGATCACGCCGTACGCCGCCCCGACCGACAGCAGGTTCAGCACCGCCGCCTTCACCCCGATGAGCAGCGAGCGGAACGCCACCGTGAGCAGCAGGAACGCCAGCACGACGACAGCCCCGATCAGCCACGGCATCCGGCTGCCCACCTTCTCGGTGAAGTCGACGTACCCGGCCGTGGTGCCGACGACGTACGTCGGTTCCTGCTGGCCGGACAGCACGTCGTCGCGGATCCGGTTGACCAGGTCCTCGGTCTCGGCCGACGAGGGCGAGGTGGTCGGGATGACGTTGATGATGGCCGTCGTACCCGCGCTGTTCGTGTTCGGCGGCTGGACCGCGGCGACCCCTGGCGTCTTCTGCAACGTGGAGCTGAGTCCGCTCAGCAAGGTCTGTTTGTCACCCGAGGACGGCAGCTGTACGACGACCGTCAGAGGGCCGTTGGCGCCGGGACCGAACCCTTGCGCGATCAGGTCGTACGCCTTCCGGCTCGAGTCACCGGCCGGATCGGTGCCGGCGTCGAGCTGGCCGAGGTTCATCGAGAGCAGCGGGATCGCGAGGATGAGCAGCACCAGTGTCGCGGCGATCCCGTAGGGCCACGGCCGATCGCTCACCTTGCGGCCCCAGCGAGCAAAGGCACTCTGCTCGTGCTTGGTGTCGCGGCGTTCGCGTTCTTCCGCACGGTGCGCGGCGATCGCGGTCTCGTCCGCGAGGCCGGCCTCGAGCTCGCGTTCGTCGGCGAGGTGATGGCGGTCCTTGCGGTTCAGCACCGTGAACTTCGCCAGGCCGAGCAGCGCCGGGATCAGCGTCAGCGCGGCCAGCACCGTGACCGCGACGACGATCGCCGACGAGAGGCCGAGCGCGCCGACGAACGGTACGCCGGACACGTACAGCCCGAGGATCGCGATCACAACGGTGCCACCGGCAACCAAAATCGCAGCGCCCGACGTGGACTCCGCGCGGCCCGCCGACTCGACGACGCCCATGCCATCGTCCAGTTGCTCACGATGTCGCGACACCAGGAAGAGGCCGTAGTCGATCGCGACCCCCAACCCGAGCAGTGTCGCCACGGTCGGCGCGGAGACCGGGAAGTCCTTGACCGCCGCGAGCAGCCCGAGGACCGCCAGGCCGCCGCCGACGCTGAAGACCGCCGCCACCAGCGGCAGTCCGGACGCGACCACCGACCGGAACATCAGGAACAGCAGCAACAGCGCGAGCGCGAGACCGATCGCCTCCGACGGGCCGTCGTCCGCCTGCTTCCCGATCTGCCCCGTGCCGCCGCCGTACTCCACCTGCAGCCCGGCGGCTCGCGCCGGTTCGACGGCGGCGTCGAGCTTGTCGACGTACGACTTGTCCAGCGACGCCGGCACGACCGAGAACGAGACCGGCGCATTGACGATGGTGCCGTCCTTCGAGATGTACGGCGACGGTGTGGTCGAGGAGCTCTGCGCCAGCGGATCGACGGCGCTGACGACGTCGGGCAGCTTGCCGACGGCCTCCATCGACGACTTGACGGCGTCGGCGTGCTCGGACACCGTGCCGGTCTTGGCGTGGAACACGATCGAGCCCGAGTACCCGCCGGCGCTGGCGAAGTCCTTGTTCAGGATGTTCAAACCAGCGGACGATTCACTGCCCGGAACCGTGTAGTTGTTGACGTACGTGCCGCCGAACGCGGACCGCAGTACGAACAGGCCGACTACCACGACCAGCCAGCCGGCGATCACGAACCAGTGGAAACGTGCCGCTCCCCGGCCGAGCCGATCCAGAAACGCATGCATGGGTGCCCCCTGCCCCCGGGCGCCCCCCAGACGACGGCACAGCCGCCGGTCCCATCTGGCGAAGATAAATCGGCCCTGACCGGGCTCACAACCCCTCGGCACCGACAGTCACCGAACCGCCACCGGTCGGTGACAGAGGGTTCTCAGCCGCCCGCCACGCTCGGCAGGATCAGCAGCTCGTCGCCGTCGGCGAGTGGCGTTTCGAGGCCGCCGAGGTCGCGGATGTTGTCGTCGCGCAGATAGATGTTCACGTGCCGTCGGACCGCGCCCTGGTCATCGGTGAGCCGGCGGCGCAGCGGCGGGTCCAGCGCCGCGAACGCCTCGGCGACGGTCGTGCCTTCGACCTCGACCCGCTCGGCGCCGCCCGCGAACGGGCGGAGCACGGTGGGCAGGCGGACGGCGATCATGCGGCCGTCATCCGACGACGGCGGCGCGCACCGTGAGTACGTCGGGAAGGTGCCGCGCGACCTCGACCCAGCTGTCGCCGGCGTCGGCGCTCGCGTAGACGCAGCCGTCGCGCGTGCCGACGTACACGCCGGCCGGATCCGCGGTGTCGGTCGTCATCGCATCCCGCAGTACGGGCACGTACGACACGTCGGGCAGGCCGGTCGACAAGGGCTCCCAGGTCGAGCCGGCGTCCCGCGACCGATACACGCGACACTTCCCCTCCGTCGGGATCCGGTTGGCGTCCGCGACCAGCGGGAACACGTAGATCGTCGAAGGCTCGTGCGGGTGCACCACGATCGGGAAGCCGAAGTCCGACGGCAGCCCGTCCGCGATCGACTTCCAGATCGCGCCGCCGTCGTCCGACCGGTACACGCCGTGGTGGTTCTGCGCGAACATCCGCTCGGGTACGTCGGGATGCCCGGCGAGCTTGTGCACACACTGACCGAACTCGGGGTACGGATCGGGGAAGAACTTCGCCTGGATGCCCTGGTTGGCCGGCGACCACGACGTACCGCCGTCCGTGGTCTGGTAGACGCCGCCGGTCGACATCGCCACGCTGACGCGATCGGGATCAGAGGCGTGCGGGAGCACCGTGTGCACGGCCTGCCCGCCGAACCCGGCGTCCCACTCGGTCCGGTGCGGATGGTCCCACAACCCGCGGACGAGCTCGAACGTCACTCCCCCGTCGGTCGACTTCCACAGCGCGGACGGCTGCGAACCGGCGTACACAACACCGGGCTGGCCGGACGGTCCCGGCTGGATCTGCCAGACCCGCTCGAGCGAGGCTTCGGCATCGGCCGGGAAGCCGATCGAGCCCTCCGGCGGCTCGGCCCAGGTCGCGCCGAGGTCGTCGGAATGGAAGACCGCCGGGCCCCAGTGCTCGCTGGTGCCGCCGACGAACAGCCGCGGCCGGTCGCCACGGGTGTCGATGCCCACGGCGTACACGCCCTGCATCTCGAACTCCGGGACCGGTCCGTCCAGCCGCCACTGCTTGCGGGCAGCGTCGCTCCGGCCGATCCAGAGACCCTTCTTGGTTCCGATCAGCAGTACGGCCTCGGACATCGTCGTCCTCCTCCTAGCGTTCCTTCTATCGTTGCGGTCCTGCGACCACGTTGATCAGCGGTTCGCCGGACGCGTAGCGCTCGAGCTGCGCGCGGACGAGCCTGGCCACCCGCGGCGCGAATGCCGTCGACGCCCCGCCGCGATGCGGATTGATCAGTACGTTCGGAGCAGACCACAGGGGATGTCCGGCGGGCAACGGCTCGGGGTCGGTGACGTCCAGGGCGGCGCTGATGCGGCGCGTGCCGAGCTCGGTCAGCAGTGCGTCCGTGTCCACCACGACACCGCGCGCGACGTTCACCAGCAGCGCGCCGTCCTTCATGCTCGCCAGGAACTTGGCATCCACCATCCGCGTCGTCTCCGGCGTGGCCGGCGTCAGCAGTACGACGACGTCCGCGCGCGGCAGCAGCTCCGGCAGCTCGGAGATCGGGTGTACGCCGTCCCGCTCCCGCCGCGCGACCCGGATCACCTCGCACTCGAATCCGCTCAGCCGCCGTTCGAGCGCCTCGCCGATCGCGCCGTACCCGAGGATCATCACCGTCCGGTCCGCGAGCGAGTCGTCGACCTCGTCGTACGAGTCCGGCCAGACCGCCCGCTCCTGATCGCGGACGGCCCGCGGCAGCCGCCGGTACGTCGCCAGGATCAGCCCGACCGCCAGCTCGGCCGTCGACGCGTCGTGGACACCGCGCGCGTTGCACAACGTGACGCCCTCGGCAAGCCGCGACTGGACGTGCTCGAACCCGGCCGTCTGCAGCTGCACGACCTTCAACGCGGGCATCTCACGGACGATGTCAAGCACGTCGCCGCCGCCCATGTAGCTCGGCACGTAGAACTCCACCTCGTCGAGCGATGCCGGCCGCTCGCCGCCGGCGTAGAACTCCACGTCGTACCCCTTGGGCATTCCGCCGAGGAAATCGTCGGGGTTCTCCCAGGGCAGCCAAGCCCGCACGTCAGCCATGTGACGAACCTACTATCCAGCGACTTTTCCGGTGCCGGAACGGGTGCATCGTCGTACTCTGGATCGGTGCCTTCGACATCGGATCTGGCGGCGACGCTCGCCCACGATCAGGCCGTCGGGCGACTGCGGGAGTCGTACGAGCGCATCCCGCAGGGCGACCCGGTCCGGCTCGCGAAGCGCTCCTCGAACCTCTTCCGGCCGCGAACCGAGCTCGACCGGCCAGGTCTGGACGTCTCCAAGCTGACCGGTGTGATCGGCGTCGACCCGGCCGCGCGGACGGCCGATGTCCAGGGCATGTGCACCTACGAGGACCTGGTCGCCGCGACCCTGCCGTACGGATTGACGCCGATGGTGGTGCCGCAGCTGAAGACGATCACGCTCGGCGGCGCGGTGACCGGACTCGGCATCGAGTCGTCGTCGTTCCGGGCCGGGCTGCCGCACGAGTCGGTGCTCGAGCTCGACATCCTCACCGGCGCCGGTGAGCTCGTCACCGCTCGCCCGGACGGCGAGCACGCGGACCTGTTCCGGATGTTCCCGAACTCGTACGGCACGCTCGGGTACGCGACCCGGTTGCGGATCGAGCTTGACAAGATCTCGCCGTACGTCGCACTGCGGCACGTGCGGCTCGGCCTCGACGAGCTGGCTCCGGCGATCGACGAGGTCGTTGCCTCAGGCGCGTATGACGGCGACCCGGTGCACTTCGTCGACGGGGTGGTGTTCAGCCCGGCCGAGGCGTACCTGACGCTCGGCCGCAACAGCGACGCCGCGACCCGGACGAGCGACTACACCGGCCAGCAGATCTACTACCGCTCGATCCAGCAGCGGCAGCAGGACTTCCTCACCGCGCACGACTACCTGTGGCGCTGGGACACGGACTGGTTCTGGTGTTCCGCGGCCTTCGGCGCGCAGCAGCCCGTCGTACGGCGGTTGTGGCCTCGACGTTGGCGGCGGAGCGACGTGTTCCACAAGATCGTCGGCTTCGAGAACCGGCACCAGGTGGCGGCACGGATTGCCCGGCGCCGCGGGCAGCCGGATCGTGAGCGTGTCGTCCAGGATGTGGAGATCCCGGTCGGCCGACTGGCGGACTTCCTGCGCTGGTTCGACGCTGAGGTGGGGATGCGGCCGGTCTGGTTGTGCCCGCTGCGGCTGCGCGGCTCGTCGGATTGGCCTTTGTATCCGCTCAAGCCCGGCGAGACCTATGTGAACGCCGGCTTCTGGGGCACCGTGCCGATCGCGCCCGGCGCCGCCGACGGGGACGTCAACCGGCGGATCGAGGCGGCGGTCACCGAGTTCGGCGGCCACAAGTCGCTGTACTCCGACGCCTACTACGACCGGGAGACGTTCGACCGGCTGTACAACGTGCCGGCCCTGACCGAGGTGAAGAAACGCTACGACCAGAATGCCCGGCTCACCGGGCTCTACGAGAAGGCGGTGACGCGCCGATGACGACGCTAGCGACCCAGGTATCGATCGCCGAAGCCCTCACGACCGTGATGCCGGGCGGGCTCCCGTTCCGCTTCACGGCGTACGACGGCAGCGCGGCCGGACCGGAGGACACGCCGATCCACATGCACCTGGCCACCGAGCGCGGGCTGTCGTACATCCTGACGGCGCCCGGCGACCTCGGCATGGTCCGCGCGTACGTGATGGGCGATCTGGAGATCACCGGCGTCCACCCGGGCAACCCGTACGAGCTGATGCGGCTGATCCTCGACAGCTTCCACTTCCAGCGGCCGTCGGCCGCGGAGGCGCTGCGGATCGTCCGCAGTCTCGGCTGGAGCCACCTCAAGCCGCCGCCTCCCCCGCCGCAGGAGCATCTGCCGAAGTGGCGGCGTACGTTCGAAGGGCTGCGGCACTCGAAGGCACGCGACAAGTCAGCGATCCACCACCACTACGACGTGTCGAACACGTTCTACGAGTGGGTGCTCGGGCCGTCGATGACCTACACCTGCGCCGTCTATCCGACTCCGGACGCGACGCTGGAGGAGGCGCAGTACGAGAAGTACGACCTGGTCGCGCGGAAGCTCGACCTGAAGCCGGGTATGCGGCTGCTCGACGTCGGCTGCGGCTGGGGCGGGATGGTCCGGCACGCGGCGCGCGAGTACGGCGTACAGGCTCTGGGCGTGACGTTGTCGGCGGCGCAGGCGGAGTGGGCTGCCCAGGCGATCAAGCGCGAGGGGCTCGAGGACCGGGCCGAGGTGCGGTACCTGGACTACCGCGACGTACCCGAGCGGGACTTCGACGTGATCAGCTCGATCGGACTGACCGAGCACATCGGCGTCCGCAACTACCCGTCGTACTTCGGGTTCCTGCTCGACCGGCTGAAGCCGGGCGGCCGGCTGCTCAACCACTGCATCACCCGGCCGGACAACCGCTTCCGCCACACCGGCGCGTTCATCGACCGCTACATCTTCCCCGACGGCGAACTGATCGGCTCCGGCCGCATCATCGCCGAGGCCCAGGACGCCGGCTTCGAGGTCCGCCACGAGGAGAACCTCCGTGAGCACTACGCCCTCACCCTGACCGCCTGGAACGACAACCTCGTCGCCCACTGGGACGAGGCCGTCGCCGAGGTAGGCCCCGCCACCGCCAAGATCTGGGGCCTCTACCTCGCCGCCAGCCGAGCCGGCTTCGAACACAACACCATCCAGCTCCACCAGGTCCTCGCCGTAAAGCCCGACGACCGCGGCAACTCCCACTTCCCCCTCCGCCCCACCTGGGGAAGCTGAACCATTCGTGGACCTGCGGTGTAGTAAGTAGGGCAGGTCTAACGGAGGAGTCGGGTGTGAGCGGTACGACGGTCAGGCGGCGGGGGCGGGCCGCGGTGGTGGTTGCGGCGTTGGCGTTGGCCAGCGGGTGTTCGGAGGCGACGCCGAGTAGTTCGAGTTCGGCGTCGGCTCCGTCCACTGCTTCGACGGTGGGCGGGCCGGCCGCGGTGAAGTTGACGGTGGCCTCGACGGTCGCGACGGGGATCGAGGTGCCTTGGGGGTTGGCGTTTCTGCCGGACAAGAGTGCGTTGGTGGCGGAGCGGGACTCGGGGAAGGTCAAGCGGATCGCCGGTGGGCAGGTGTCGGAGGTCGGCACGGTCGACGACGTCAAGTCCTCGTCCGAGGGCGGGCTGCTCGGGCTGGCGGTGGATCCGGGGTATCCGGGGAAGCCGTACATCTATGCGTACTACTCGGGCGGCGACGACAATCGGATCGCGCGGATCACGTACCAGGACGGGAAGCTGTCCGACCAGCAGGTGATCCTGGAGGGGATTCCGAAGGCGGCGATCCACAACGGCGGGCGGCTACGGTTCGGGCCGGACGGATTCCTGTACGCCGGGACCGGCGACGGCTCGGACCGGCCGAACTCACAGGACGACAACTCGCTCGGCGGGAAGATCCTGCGGATCACCACCGACGGGAAGGCCGCGCCGGGGAACCCGGACGGGCGGGTGTGGATCACCAAGGGGCACCGGAACGTGCAGGGGCTCGCGTTCGACGGGAACCAGCTGTACGCCGCGGAGTTCGGGCAGAACACCTGGGACGAGCTGAACGTGATCACGCCCGGCTCGAACTACGGGTGGCCGGCCGCCGAGGGGATCAGCCAGCTGGACGGGATGACCGATCCGATCGCGCAGTGGCACACCGCCGACGCGTCGCCGTCGGGGATCGCGTTCGCGCAGGGGCACATCTTCATGGCGTCGCTGCGCGGTGAGCGGTTGTGGGCGATACCAGTTGCCGACGGCAAGCGAATCGGCGAGCCGCAGGCGTTCTTCACCAACAAGTACGGGCGTCTGCGGACGGTCGAGCTGGCGCCGGACGGGTCGTTGTGGGTGACGACGTCGAACACCGACGGCCGAGGGCAGCCGCACGACGGCGACGACCGCATTCTCCGGGTGACGCTGAGCAGTTGAGAGATGGGGCACGTCGTAGGAAGTCAACCGTTTCAAGTCTTGGGTCGTCTGGTACTTGTGAAGTAAGCAGACGACCTGAGGAGGAGATCGGTATGCGGACCGGCCAGGGGCCCGGCGTTCCCAGCAGTGTGATCGCTGCGGTGAGCACTTACGAGGATGCTCAGCAGACAGTGGACTACCTGCGAAGTTACGGGATGGACGCGGGACGCCTGGAGGTGGTCGGCGCCGGACTCCGCCAAGCGACCAGACACAGGATCGTCCCCGTCGCGCGACTCACCGGGGTGGGCGCGCTGCAAGGCGCGGCGCTCGGCGTACTCGCGGCCGTTTTCATCACGCTCGTCGCCGAGACCACGCTCAACGGTCTGGCCGTCGTGGTCTGGGGCTTCGTGTACGGCGTCATCGTCGGCACGCTCTGGGGTCTGTTCCGCGGCCTCATCCGCAACCGCCCCGACGCGGTCATCACGCAGGTCCTCCCCACCACCTACGAGGTCCGCTGCCCCACCGACGAACTAGCAGTAGCCCAAACCCTCCTCGCCGACGGAGAAGACGGCCGCGTCGAACGTGAGGTCATCGCCGACGCTCCCCAACACAAAAACGCAGCCTAAAAACACCCGCCCCTCGCTCCGCTCGGGGCGGGGATGGGGAATCTAAGCCCCGTGCTGGGCTGGGTGAGCTGAAGCGAGCCCCGCTCGGCACGGGCACCGGTGCCAGCCCGCCCGCGAGGGACCGATGCCAGCCCCGCTCGCACGCGACTGGTGCGAGGGCCGCTCGCGGCAGGTTGAGTTTCCTGCGGGCTAGCGGCCGGGCGTCAGCTGATTGGCTGGCGCCCGGCCACCAGTTGTGGGCTTAGATACCCAGTTTTTCGTTGAGGAGCTGGCGGACCTTGGCTGCGTCTGCCTGGCCTCGCATGTCTTTCATGACGGCGCCGATGAGGGCGCCTGCTGCGGCTGGTTTGCCGGAGTTGACCTTTTCGACGACATCCGGGTTGGCGGCGATTGCGCGGTCGATCGCCTCCAGGAGCGGGCCGTCGTCCGAGACGAGGGCCAGGCCGCGCTTCTCGATCACCTCGGCGGGGGTGCCTTCGCCGGCCAGGAGGCCTTCGAAGACCTGGCGGGCCAGCTTGTCGTTCAGCGTGCCGTCGTCTACCAGCTTCTGGACCTCGGCGACCTGCACCGGACCGACGCCGAGCGCGTCCAGCTCCTGGCCCGACTCGTTGGCCGAGCGAGCCAGCTCGCCCAGCCACCACTTCTTCGCGGCCGCCGGCGGGACACCGAGCTCGACCGTCGCGACGATCGGCTCGAGTGCGTTGCCGTTGATGACGTCGCGCATCTCGAGGTCGGTGAACCCCCAGCCCTCCTGCAACCGCGCCCGCCGCACGGACGGAGCCTCGGGCAGCGTCGCGCGCAGCTCCTCGACCCACTCGCGGGACGGCGCGACCGGCACCAGGTCAGGCTCCGGGAAGTACCGGTAGTCGTCTGCGTCGGACTTCTCTCGCCCGGACGTGGTGACGCCCGTGTCCTCGTGCCAGTGCCGCGTCTCCTGCAGCACCTTGCCGCCGGATGACAGCACCGCCGCCTGCCGGGTGATCTCGTAGGTGATGGCGCGCTCGACCGAGCGGAACGAGTTCACGTTCTTGGTCTCGGTGCGGGTCCCGAGCGTCGAGGAACCCTTCGGCTTGAGCGAGACGTTCGCGTCGCAGCGCAGCGAGCCCTGGTCCATCCGGACGTCCGAGACGTCCAGCGACAGCAGCAGGTCGCGCAGCATGCTCACATACGCCCGGGCAACCGCCGCGGCCTTCTCCGGCGGCACCTCGATCGTCTTGGTGACGATCTCGATCAGCGGGATGCCGGCTCGGTTGTAGTCGACCAGCGAGTGCGAGGCGCCGTGGATCCGGCCGGTCGCGCCACCGATGTGGGTGGACTTACCGGTGTCCTCCTCCATGTGCGCGCGCTCGATCTCGATCCGGTACATCTCCCCGTCGACGACGACCTCGGTCCAGCCGTTGAACGCGATCGGCTCGTCGTACTGCGAGGTCTGGAAGTTCTTCGGCATGTCCGGGTAGAAGTAGTTCTTCCGGGCGAACCGGCACCACTCGGCGATCTCGCAGTTCAGCGCCAGGCCGATCTTGATCGCCGACTCGACGCCGCGCGCGTTCACCACCGGCAGCGCGCCCGGCAGACCGAGGCAGACCGGGCAGGTCTGCGTGTTCGGCGGCGCGCCGAACTCGGTCGGGCAGCCGCAGAACATCTTCGACTTGGTGTTCAGCTCGACGTGGACCTCGAGGCCCATCACCGGGTCGTACTGCGCGAGCGCGTCGTCGATCTCGAGAACATCTGCAGCAACAGTCATCGGGTCACCTCCAGCTCCGGAGCCTTGGTCATCAGTACGCCGCCCCACTGCTCGGCCAGCGCGGACTCCAGCGCGGCGCCGACCTGGTAGCACAGGTCGTCGCGCATCACCGGCGCCATCACGTGGAAGCCGACCGGCATGCCGTCCTCGTCGGCGAGGCCGCACGGGAACGACGCGGCCGCGTTACCGGCCAGGTTGGACGGGATCGTGCACAGGTCGTTCTTGTACATGGCGATCGGGTCGTTGACCCGGTCACCGATCGCGAACGCGGTCGTCGGCGTCGCCGGCGAGACCAGGACGTCGACCTGCTCGTAGGCCTTCGCGAAGTCGCGGGCGATCAGCGTCCGCACCTTCTGCGCCTGCCCGTAGTACGCGTCGTAGTACCCGCTCGAGAGCGCGTGCGTACCGAGGATGATGCGGCGCTTCACCTCGGCGCCGAAGCCGGCCTCGCGGGTCAGGCTCGTCACCTTCTCCGCGCTGTTCTCGCCGTTGTCGCCGACGCGCAGGCCGTACCGCATCGCGTCGAACTTGGCCAGGTTGGACGAGGCCTCGCTCGGCAGGATCAGGTAGTACGCCGGCAGCGCGTACTCGAAGTGCGGGCAGGAGACCTCGACCACCTCGGCGCCGAGCTTGGTGAGCAGCTCGACCGCCTCGTGGAAGCGTGCCTCGACACCCGGCTGGTACCCCTCGCCGCCGAGCTCCTTGACCACGCCGATCCGCAGACCGGCGACATCACCGTTGCGCGCGGCCTCGACCACGGCCGGGACCGGCTGGTTGATCGACGTCGAGTCCATCGGGTCGTACCCGGCGATCGCCTCGTGCAGCAGCGCCGCGTCGAGCGTCGTCCGTGCACACGGACCGGGCGTGTCCAGCGAGGACGCCAGCGCGATCAGCCCGTACCGCGAGGTGCCGCCGTACGTCGGCTTGACGCCGACCGTGCCGGTGAACGCACCGGGCTGGCGGATCGAGCCGCCGGTGTCCGTGCCGATCGCGAGCGGCGCCTCGTACGCCGAGATGGCCGCGGACGAACCGCCGCCGGAACCGCCGGGAATCCGGCCCAGGTCCCACGGGTTGTGGGTCGTGCCGTACGCCGAGTTCTCCGTGGAGGAGCCCATGGCGAACTCGTCCATGTTGGTCTTGCCGAGGATCACGATCCCGGCCGCCTTCAACCGCTTCACAACGGTCGAGTCGTACGGCGGCTTCCAGCCCTCGAGGATCTTCGAACCGGCCGTGGTCGGCACACCCTCCTGGGTGAGCACGTCCTTCAGCGCCAGCGGCACGCCGGCCAGCGGGGCGAGCTGCTCGCCCGCCGCGCGCTTGGTGTCGACCGCCTTGGCCTGCGCCAGCGCGCCTTCGGTGTCCACGTGCAGGAACGCGTGCACGTCACCGTCGACGGCGGTGATCCGGTCCAGGTGGGCCTGGGTGATCTCCACCGAGCTGGCCTGCTTGGACGTCATCAACTCCGCGAGCTCGGCCGCGGTCTTCCTGGTCAGGTCAGACATGTCAGTCCTCCTCCAGGATCCGCGGCACCCGGAAGCGCTGCTCCTCCTGGGCGGGCGCGCCGGAGAGCGCCTGCTCGGGCGTGAGGCACGGAACGTTCTCGTCCGCGCGCATCACGTTGGTCAGCGGCAGGGCGTGCGAGGTCGGCGGGATGTCGTCCGCCGCCACCTGGCTGACCTGCCCGACCAGTCCGATGATCTGGTCGAGCTGCGGCGCAAGGTGGTCGAGCTCGTCGTCGGTGAGCTCGATCCGCGCCAGTCGCGCCAGGTGCGCGACCTCTTCGCGGGTAATCGATGGCATGAACTATCCAATGGTTCGCAGGACTTCCGGGCGAAATCCTCCCGGCCCGAGCCATCCTAGTGGGCGGCTGTGACGGTCGCGTTTCCTCGTCCCCCGACCTGTGGACAACACCTCGATGAGATGGGCGCGCGTGTTTGTGGCTACCGCTCTGTAACATGGGCGGCGACAGGGCGTTACGCGCTTGGTGCTCGGCTGGGAGATGATCGTTCGGTGTTCTTGCTGCGCTTGATCATCCCCGACCGGCCCGGTTCGCTGGGCACCGTGTCGACCGCCCTCGGCGAGGTGAACGCCGACATCCACGCGATCGAGATCGTCGAGCACCGCCGTGAGAACGGCACGGCCGTCGACGACATCGTGGTCGACCTGCCGCCCGGCGTGCTGCCCGACCGCCTGGTGTCGGCGTGCAACGGCGTGCCCGACGTCGAGGTCATCTGGTTCTCCCGGTACGGCGCCGGCGGCGGACTGCACATGGACCTCGAAGCGGTCGAGCAGATGACGTCTGCTCCCGCGGACGCGATCGACATCCTGGTCGAGCAGTCCCCCGCCGTACTGCACGCGGACTGGGCCGCGCTGCTCGACGGCACCGGTAGCGAGGTCAAGGTCGCGCTGGAGACGAGCGCGACGCCGGAGTTCGGCGATGTGGCCGACCGGTGGCTCCCGATGGAGAAGGCGACCACGCTGGAAGCCCCTGATCACAAGGGCCTCTCGGAGTCCGTGCTGGTCGCGGCGCCGCTGGAGTCCGACCGGCGCGTTCTCGTCATCGGCCGTCGCGGCGGGCCCGAGTTCCTGGGCTCCGAAGTGGCCCGCCTGTCCTACCTGGCCTCACTGGCCGTCACCATCCGCGCCAGCGCCTAGTCCACAGACATACCGAAGCCCCCGCCAGCAAGGCGGGGGCTTCGCTCTGCGTGGGGTCAGGTGAACTGGAAGTAGGCGAAGGCCCAGAGCCCCGCGATGATCAGCAGAACCACCACGCCGACCAGCGCGACGATCAGGATCGCCTGGCTGTTGCTGCCGTTCTGATCCGGGAGGTCGAACTGCGTGGGGCCCCACGCCCCGCCGCCGTCGACGCGCCGGCCGGCCTCGGGCGGTGGGGCGACCACCGTCCGCGACTCCCGCTTCTCCCGGGGGAACTTCATCCAGCCTCCCAACAACTACAGGCAACTACAGACGACGACTCAGACGTAGAACGACTCGTACGTGATCTCGACCTGCTGCGAGGAATAGCTGTCCGAGCTGTTCCCGCGGATCTCGACTCGCCAACCGGCCACATAGGAAGCGTACGACTTCCCGTCAGAGTGCGCCTGGATGTACGACTTCAGCGCCGCGGTATCGCCGCCCTTGAGCACCCCGAACGCGTCGTTGAGCGCGGTCGGCAGCGCCTTCTTCACATCCGCGGTGTCGCCGGAGGCACTGACCTGGATGTCCTTGATGCCCTCGCCGTCGCTCGCGTAGAAGTAGACCCGCTGCTGGCCGTACTTGCCGATCTCCTTGGTGCAGGAGCTCGTGCACACGTACGCCTTCGTCTTCAGCGCCGCGAGCATCTGCGCCTTGGTGGTGTCGAACGTCTTGTCCGGGATGTCGAGCGACTCCTCGCCGGATTTCGCGCCGGTCAGCTCGTAGGTGTCGCCGTCGTTGCGCAGCTGGAACTCGCCCCAGCTGCTGTCGATCTTCTCCGACTTCTGCCCCTGCTTGACCGCGTCCTGGACCTTCTTCACCTGGTCGCCGCCGAACGTGTCGTTGCCGACCGCCTGCAGCACCTGGTCGAACACGACCGCGGCGTTGTTGTTGTTGTCCTCGTTCACCGACTCGAACTCGATCGCGATGATCGTGCCGTCCGGCTTGAACTGGAACAGCGCCTCGGCCTGCGAGCGGTCCTCGTACTTGAAGCAGCCGCGGTGCGCGCCCTGAGCGGTGTTGAACAGGTCACTGCAGCCGAAACCGTTGCCCTGCAGCTTCTCGGTCGCGTTCTTGGCCTGACCGGTCGCGTTGCCGAGCTCACCGTTGTCGCCGCCGGTGGACTGGCCGCCGGTCGGCTGCGCGGTGGTGGTCGGGTTCGACTCCGGGGTGTCGTCGCCGCCGAACTGGTGGATGCCGAGGAACACGAGCAGCGCGATCACGACGAGGCCGACCACGCCGCCGCCGATCACGAACGGCAGCTTGTCCTTGCTGATACCGAGCGGGCCTTTATCGCGCCCACCGGGACCGCCCTGACCACCGGGCTGCCACGGCGACTGCCCCTGTTGCTGCTGCCACCCGCCCTGCTGCTGAGGCCGCTGGCCCCACGACTGCTGCTGGTACGGACCGCCCTGCTGCGGCTGCTGTCCCCAACCCTGCTGCGGCTGGCCTTGCTGACCGTGCTGGCCAGGCTGACCGCCCTGACCCGGCTGCGGACCCCAGCCACCCTGCTGCGGCGGCTGACCGTGCGGCGGTTGGCCCTGAGGAGGCTGACCGTGCGGGGGCTGACCGTGCGGGGGCTGACCGTGAGGGGGCTGTCCCTGCGGCGGGTGTCCCTGGTGAGGGGGCTGTCCCTGCTGCGGCGGGCGCTGGACCCATCCACCGCCCTGCGGCGGGGGCTGCTGTCCCCAGCCGCCCTGCTGCGGCGGGCCACCCTGGCCGCCTTGGCCGCCCTGCCCGTCCTGTTGTCCCCCGTGCTGCCCGCCTGGCTGGCCCCCCGGCTGCCCAGGACCCCATGGTCCCTGCGGCGGCGTCGTCATATTTGCTCCTTCTGACCCACGAATCGACGTGCAAAGTTAACAGTCCGACGGCTCAGCACAGCCGTCGGATCCACCTCGCACACCGAGCAGTATCAGGGGCGGGTGTGAATCGTTATCCCGCGTCGGGTGAACCGGTGGTCGCGACCCCGCTCCCCGCCTCGGCGCCGTCGGCCAGCAGGACCTCGAACCCGGCCGCGTCCAGGATCGGTACGCCGAGCTGGACCGCCTTGTCGTACTTCGATCCCGGCGAGTCGCCGACCACGACGAACGACGTCTTCTTCGACACCGAGCTCGCGACCTTCCCACCACGCGACACGATCGCCTCGGTCGCCTCGTCCCGGCTGAACCCCTCGACGGTCCCGGTCACCACGACCGACAGCCCGGTCAGGATCTGCGGAAGGCTCGGCCCGGTGCGCTCCTCGCGCATCACGACGCCGGCCGCGAGCCAGTTGTCCACGATCTCCTGGTGCCACGGCACCTGGAACCACTCGATCATCGCCTGCGCGATCGTCGGCCCGACGCCCTCGATCTCGGCCAGCTGCTCCTCGCTCGCCGTACGGATGTCGTCGACGTTGTCGAACGCCTCGGTCAGCGCAGCGGCCGCGGTCGGTCCGACGTGCCGGATCGACAGTGCGACCAGAGCGCGCGACAGCGGCTTGACCTTGGCCTCTTCGAGATTGGCCAGCAGCTTCCGCGCGTTCGCGGACAGGGCGCCGGCCTTGGTGGTGAAGAAGGCGCTCTCGCCGAGCTTCTCCTCGGTCAACCCGAACAGGTCGGACTCGTTGACGATCAGGCCGCCGGTGATCAACGCGTCGGCCGCCTTGAACCCGAGCCCCTCGATGTCGAACGCGGACCGCCCGGCCAGGTAGAACAGCCGCTCACGCAACTGGCCCGGGCAGTACTGCGAGTTCGGGCAGCGGATGTCGACGTCCGACTCCTTGGCCGGGGCCAGCACCGTGTCGCACCACGGGCAGCGCGTCGGCATCTCCCACGCCGGCAGGCCCTTCGGACGCAGGTCGACCACTGGTCCGAGCACCTCGGGGATGACGTCGCCGGCTTTCCGCAGTACGACGGTGTCGCCGGGGCGGACGTCCTTGCGGGCGACCTCCTTGGCGTTGTGGAGCGTCGCGTACTCCACGGTGGATCCGGCGACGCGGACCGGCTCCATATGCGCGAACGGGGTGACGCGACCGGTGCGGCCGACGTTCACCTCGATCTCGATCAGCTTGGTGTTGACCTCTTCCGGCGGGTACTTGAACGCGATCGCCCAGCGCGGCGCGCTCGACGTGGATCCGAGCGCGCGCTGCAGATCGACCTCGTCGACCTTCACCACGACACCGTCGATCTCGTGGTCGACCGAGTGGCGGTTCTCGCCGTAGTACGCGATGAACTCGTTGACTTCCTTGAGCGTGCCGACCCGGCGGGCGCGGTCGCTGACCGGCAGGCCCCACGCGTGCAGCTGTTCGTACGCCTCCGACAGGCGGCCGATGTGGTGCCCCTCGACCTTGCCGAGACCATGGACGACGAAGCGCAGCGGGCGGGTCGCCGAGACGCGAGGGTCCTTCTGGCGCAGCGATCCCGCGGCGCTGTTGCGCGGGTTGGAGAAGACGTCCTTGCCGGCCTCGACGAGCTGCGCGTTCAGCTCCTCGAAGTCCTCGACGCGGAAGTAGACCTCGCCGCGGACCTCCAGGAAGGACGGGAGGTCCTTGCCCTTCAGCTGGTTCGGGATGCTCTTGATCGTGCGGACGTTGGGCGTGACGTCCTCACCGGTGCGGCCGTCGCCGCGGGTCGCGCCGGTGACGAGCTTGCCGTTCTCGTACACCAGGTCGAGGGCGAGGCCGTCGACCTTGAGCTCGCAGATGAACCCGCTGTCGTGGATCTGCTGGAGCGTGACCTCGCGCTCGAGCCGCTTGGCCCAGGCCTCCATCTGCTCGGCGGAGAACGCGTTCGCGAGGCTCTCCATCCGCATCGGGTGCTCGACCGCGGAGAACAGCGTGGAGATCGGGATGCCGACCTTCTGCGTGGGTGAGTCCGGGGTCCGCAGCTCGGGGTACTTCTCCTCGAGGTCCTGCAGCTCGTGCATCAGCGTGTCGAAGTCCGCGTCCGAGATGATCGGATTGGCCAGGTAGTACCGCGCCCGGTGGTCGTCGATCTCCGTGCTCAACTCCGCATGCCGAACCCGCGCCTCAGGCGTCGCAGCCGCACTCTCGTCCGTACCCATGAGCTGAACTTACAGGGGACGACGGACGTTTTGGCGCAGGCGTTTGATCAGGCTTCGGCGGCTTCGCCGACGATCTCGACGATGCGGCGGAGCAGTTCCAGTCGCGCTCTGGCGTCGGCCGGTGACGGAGCGGCGGCGAGCCCACACGCCGGAGTGATCGTGATTTGGTGAAGGAGGGCTGGGTCCAGACCGAGTTCGCGCCAGCGGCGCACGAGCGGAGCTGCGGCTTGGTCCGCGGCTGGGACGGGGCCGGTGGTGGGGACCAGTCCGGCGTACAAGGTGGTGCCGGCTTCGGCTGCGATCGCGATCTGGTCCCACGCAGCGTTGCCCAGGAGCGAGACGTCTACGGCGACCCCGGTGGCGCCGGACTTGGTGAAGACCTCGATCGGTGGGCGGGCTGCGCAGCAGTGCACGATGGTGGGCGCAGCCGTGGTGAACATGCTCAGAAGCTCCACAGCGCCCGGACCGTCGACAGAGCGGTGTTTGCTCCAGCCAGACGCCGTCGGTACGGCTCCGGCGAGTACGGCGGGCAGCCCGGGCTCATCCACCTGCAGCACGAGCTCAGCGCCAGGCACCCGCTTCCGTACGTCGGCCAGGTGCTGCTCGACCCCGTCAGCCAACGCCTGCGCCAGATCCCGCCGAGCGCCGTGGTCGGCCAGCACCTTGTCACCGCGCGGACGCTCCAGCGCCGCAGCCAGCGTCCACGGTCCGGTGACCTGTACCTTCAGCGGCCCCTCGTACCCGTACGCATACTCCTCCAGCACGTCCAGGTCTTCCTGCAGCAACGCCCGCGCCCGCCGCTGGTCCAGACTCGCCCGCGCGTCTCCGCCACCGGTCAGCCGCCACCCAGCAGGCTGCAGGTCAGCAGCCAGCTCGGTCAGTACGCCGACGGTCCGGCTCAGCATGTCGCCGTACGGCCGCGCCGGCAGCTCCGGAAGGAACGGGATGTCTACCAGCTCGAGTACTGCGCGCATCCACTCGCGGATGTCGTCACCGGGGACCGACCCCAGCCCAGTAGTCGTCATACAGATGATGTGGCGCGCTGGACGGTGTCGATGGTCGCGGAGCCGATCACCCGGGTGCCGTCGTACAGCACGACTGCCTGACCGGGTGCGACAGCCGACGTCGGCTCGGTGAACTCGACCTGCACCTGGTCACCGTCCAGCCAGGCAGTCACGGACACCTCGTCGCCGTGGGCTCGGAGCTGAGCCTTCGCGGTCATCTGGTCGGTCGGAGCCGGACCGCACCAGCGAGGCTTCGACGCGGTCAGTCGCTCCACCGCAAGCTCCTCGCGCGATCCGACTGTCACAGTGCGGTCAACGGGCGAGATGTCCAGCACGAATCGCGGCTTGCCGTCAGCAGCCGGCGTACCGATCTTGAGTCCCTTGCGCTGGCCGATGGTGAAGCCGTGCGTGCCCTGGTGCGAGCCGAGCTTGTTGCCCTGCGCATCGACGATGTCCCCGGGCGCCTCACCCAGCTGAGCACTGAGGAAGCCGGGCGTGTTGCCATCGGCAATGAAGCAGATGTCGTGGCTGTCCGGCTTGGCGGCCACCGACAGCCCCCGCCGCTCCGCCTCCGCCCGCACCTCGGTCTTCACCGTGTCACCGAGCGGGAAGAACGCATGCGCGAGCTGCTGCTGGGTGAGTACGCCGAGCACGTACGACTGGTCCTTCGCCGGGTCCACCGCCCGGTGCAGCTCACGGCCGGAAGCAGTGTCGACGATCCGCGCGTAGTGACCGGTAGCGACCGCGTCGAAGCCCAGCGCGAGCGCCCGCTCCAGCACGGCGCTGAACTTGACCTTCTCGTTGCAGCGCAGGCACGGGTTCGGCGTACGGCCTGCGGCGTACTCGTTGACGAAGTCCTCGACCACGTCGGCGTGGAACCGCTCGGCCAGGTCCCAGACGTAGAACGGGATGCCAATCACGTCGGCGGCCCGGCGTGCGTCGCGGGAGTCCTCGATCGTGCAGCAGCCGCGGGCGCCGCTGCGGTACGACTGCGGGTTCCGGCTGAGAGCCAGGTGTACTCCGGTCACGTCGTGCCCGGCCTCGGCCATCCGCGCCGCCGCGACCGCGGAGTCCACTCCGCCGGACATGGCTGCGAGTACCCGCATCAGGTGTTCCTTCCCACGTTCTGCAGGCCGGCGGACTTCGCCCGCTCCACGACCGGCCCGATGTTGTCCAGTACGGCGTCGATGTCGGCGCGCGTACTCGTGTGCCCGAGGGTGAACCGGAGCGAGCCGCGGGCCCGCTGGTCGTCGTACCCCATCGCCAGCAGGACGTGGCTCGGCTCGGCGACCCCGGCGTTGCACGCGGACCCGGTCGACACCTCGATCCCGCGTGCGTCGAGCAGCAGCAACAGCGAGTCACCCTCGCAGTCGCTGAAGGACAAGTGTGCGTTACCGGGCAAGCGACCCGCCGGGTCCCCCGACAGCTGCGCGCCCTCGACGGTGCTGGTGATGCCATCGATCAGCGCGTCCCGCAGCTCGGTGAGCCGGCGCGCCTCGTCGGCCTGGTGCTTGATCGCGTGCTCCATCGCCACCGCGAACCCGGCGGTCGCGGGTACGTCGAGGGTGCCGGACCGTACGTCGCGCTCCTGTCCCCCGCCGTGCAGGATCGGCGTCAGCTTCGTCTCCTTGTGGACGACGAGCGCACCGATCCCGTACGGACCGCCAAGCTTGTGCGCCGACACCGTCATCGCGTCCACGCCCAGCTGGCTGAAGTCCACCGGCACCTGCCCGATCGCCTGGACCGCATCGGTGTGCACGGGTACGCCGTACTGCTGGGCGAGCTCTGCGATCTCCTGGACCGGCTGGAGCGTACCGACCTCGTTGTTCGCCATCATCAACGTGATGAACGACACGGACTCCGGATCGCTCTCGACAGCCCGCCGTACGTCGTCCGGGCTGACCCGGCCGAGCTCGTCGACCGGGAGCCACTCGATCTCGGCCTGCTCGTGCCGGCCGAGCCAGATGGCCGGATCGAGGACGGCGTGGTGCTCGATGCCGCTCAGCAGGATGCGGCGGCGGCGCGGGTCCTCCGCCAGGCGGGACCACCACAGGCCCTTCAGCGCGAGGTTGTCCGCCTCGGTGCCGCCGGAGGTGAACACCACTTCGCTGGGCTGCGCACCGAGCGCGGCAGCGATCGACTCGCGCGATTCCTCCACCGTCCGCCGGGCACAGCGGCCGGAGCCGTGCAGGGACGACGCATTGCCGGTGCGGGCGAGGTGATGGGTCATCGCCTCGATCGCGGCCGGGAGCATCGGAGTCGTCGCCGCGTGGTCCAGGTACACCGTGCGGCGGTCGGAGGTAGCCATAACTGGTTCAAGAGTATGTCCGCCACGGATGTTCCCGCCTGTTGGGCCTGTCCGGTGGACAGCGGGGAAACAGTTAGCCGCGGATTCGGGACGGCCAGGCATGGCCGGGGTGGAGGTGGTCGATCATGTCGGCCAGCCAGGTCCGCTGCGCCGGGGTCAGGAGCGGGACGGCCGCCGCCAGATCCTGCTCGTCCTTCGGCCGGACGAGCTTCGCCTTGTAGGCGAGTGCCATCTCCGGGTTCAGGTAGCGGATCCCGTCCGGCGCCACCCAGGTGATGTCGTCGAGCGCGTAGTCGAGCGAGGGGTCGCGGCGGAAGACCCAGCGGCCGTCGCGGTCCGGGTTGACGACCACGTCGAACTCTTCACACGACGGCTGGTGCTTCGTCCGGCCGGACGAAATCGGGCGTGGTGGTTGTGCGATGGGACGAATACCGACGGACGGCGATCCGCCTAGCGTCGGCGCATGGCGACTCTGAGCGAGATCGAGACGTGGCTACAAGACCGGCTGGCGACGCTGCTCGCCGAGCATGAGGTCCCCGGTGCAGCGGTCGGCGTACTGCTGGGCGGCGAGGTGATCGACCACGCGGCCGGCGTACTGAGTAGATCGACCGGAGTCGAGACGACAGCCGACACTGTGTTCCAAATCGGGTCGATCACCAAGGTCTGGACGACCACGCTGGTCATGCAGCTGGTCGACGAGGGGAAGCTGGACCTCGACCAGCCGATCCGCTCGTACCTGCCTGAGTTCGTCATCGCGGACGAGGCGGCGGCCGCCGTGATCACCACGCGGCAACTGCTGTGCCACACCGCCGGGTTCGAGGGCGACATCTTCAACGAGACCGGCAAGGGTGACGACGCCGTCGAGAAGTTCGTCGCCTCGCTGGCCGGCACCACCCAGCTCTTCCCGCCGGGCGAGATGTTCTCGTACAACAACGCCGGCTTCGCAGTACTCGGCCGTCTGATCGAGGTACTGCGTGGCACGCCGTACGACGCCGCGCTGCGGGAGCACGTCTTCACGCCCCTCGGCCTGGCCCACGCCGCGACCGATCCGTACGAGGCGATCCTGCACCGGGCCGCCGTCGGCCACATCAAGCCGGAGGCCGACGCCGCTCCGGTACCCGCACCGATCTGGGCGATGACCCGCGGCATGGCTCCGGCCGGAGCGATGCTCGCGATGAGCGCCCGCGACCTGCTGGCCTTCGCCAAGCTCCACCTCGACTCCGGTACTGCGGCCGACGGCAAGGCAGTCCTGAGCGCGGCGAGCGTCAAGGCCATGCAGGAACCGCAGGTCACGCTGCCCGCTCTCGGGATGATGGGCGATTCGTGGGGCCTCGGCTGGGAGCTGTTCGACTGGGGCGGCACCAAGGTGATCGGCCACGACGGCGGGACGATCGGCCAGAACGCCTTCCTGCGTGTCGTTCCCGAGCACGGACTCGCGATCGCGCTGCTGACCAACGGCGGCGAGACGATCGAGGTCTACAAGAAGATCTTCGGTCACCTCGTCCAGGAGCTCGCCGGGCTGACGCTGCCGCCGTTCCCCGCACCGCCGGCCGAGCCTGCCCCGGTGGATGTGGACCGGATCCTCGGCACCTACAGCTGCGAGGTCGCCGACATCACCGTGCGCCAGGACGAGGACGGGAAGATCTGGCTCGACCAGACGCCGAAGGGCATCTTCACCGAGCTCGGTCCGACACCCGACCCGGTCGAGCTGGTCGGTCGCGACAGGCAGAGCCTGATCGCGGTCAAGGCCGAGCACGGCATGCACCAGCCGCACGTCTTCGTCGGCGACGACGGCTCCGGCCGTGCTCTGTACCTCCACAGCGGCCGGGCCCTCCGCCGCGCGGCTGTCTGACTCCCGGAGGCAAACATGCGATCCGTACGCACCGCCGTCGCGGCCATCGGTGTGGTCACCGGCCTGGCCCTCTCCGCCTGCAGCTCGGGTGAGCAGACCGCCGGCACCGGTCAGGCCGCCGAGGGCAAGACGATGACCATGGCGATCAGCGCCGACCCCGGCAACCTCGATCCGCAGTTCACCTCGTTGTCGGTCACTCAGCAGGTCGACTGGTTCCTGTACGACTCGTTGGTCGGCATCAGCCCGGACGGCAAGCAGGTGTCCGGGCTGGCCGACAAGTTCGAGGGCAACAGCACCACTGCGAAGTACACGCTGCGAAAAGGGGTCACCTGCGCGGACGGGAGCCCGCTGACGGCCAGTACGGTCGCGCAGAACATCAACTTCGTCGGCGACCCGGCCAACAAGTCCACGCGGATCGGCGTGTTCATCCCACCGGGTGCCAAGGCAACCGCTGACGACGCGACCGGCACAGTCACCGTGACAGCGCCGGCACCGGACGCGTTCCTCGTCCGCAACATCGGCGGGCTGCACATCGTGTGCAGCAAGGGGATGAAGGACCGCAGCATCCTCAAGCAGGGCTCGGACGGCACGGGCATGTACACGGTCGCGGAGGCCGTCCCGGGCGATCACTACACGCTCACCCGGCGCAAGGAGTACGCGTGGGGGCCAGGAGACTTCAAGCAGGGGCAGTCCGGTCTGCCGGACAAGGTCGTCCTGAAGGTGGTCAGCAACGAGACCACATCGGCCAACCTGCTGCTGTCCGGGCAGGTCAACATCGTCGCGATCGCCGGACCGGACAAGCAGCGGCTGCAGGCTCAGAAGACGTTCCAGCGTGAAGCAGGCACACCGCTTGGTGAGCTCTGGTTCAACCAGAAGGCCGGCCTGACCACCGCGGACCTCGCAGTACGCAAGGCGCTCACGCAGGCCCTCGACCTCACTCAGCTCGGCAAGGTGCTCACCAGTGGAACCGGTACGCCGACCACCCGGTTGGTTGCCCCCGGCATGGGTCCCTGCTCCGACGACACCGTCACCGGCAATCTTCCAGGCCATGACCTGGACGCGGCCAAGGCAGCACTCGACGCGGCGGGCTGGCGACCTGGAGCGGGTGGCATTCGGCAAAAGGCGGGTACGAAGCTGTCGCTGGTCTTCTATTACCCCACCAGCCTCGGGCCGACGGTGCAGTCCGCCGCTGAGCTCCTCCAGAAGGCCTGGACCGAGCTAGGTGTCGACGTGTCGCTCAAACCCGTCTCGACCGCGGAGATCAGCACGATCGTCCTCGCCGGCCAAGGCACCTGGCACGCCGGCCTGATCCCGCTGACCGTGTCGCTGCCGAGCCAGCTGGTCAGCTTCCTCTCCGGCACCGGCCCGCCGAACGGCAGCAACTTCTCCTCGATCAAGAACCCGGAGTACGACGCTGCCGTGGCCAAGGCCGCCGCGGTCCCCGGAGCCGACGGCTGCGCGGACTGGGCAACGGCTGAACGCGCCCTGTTCAAGCAGGTCAACCTGGTGCCGTTCGTCAACGCCACCGTGCCGATCTTCGGCAAGGGCGCGACGTTCGACCTGAGTGAAGGCAGCGTGATCCCGTCGTCGATCAAGATGCTGGGGTGAGCCAGTGACGACGGCGGTCAGCGCACCGACTCTCAGCGCTCATCCGTGGCTCGGGTTCGCCGTACGGCGACTTGGCCGGCTGGTCGGCTCAGTCCTCGTCCTGGTCAGCGCTGCGTTCCTGATGATCCACCTGATCCCTGGTGACCCCGTCCGCGGAGCACTAGGACCTGCTGCCGCACAGAGCCTCGTCGACGCCCAGCGTGCTTCGCTGGGCCTCGACGACCCGCTCTGGCAGCAGTACCTGAACTTCCTGCACCACCTGATCACCGGCAACCTCGGTACGTCGATCACGACCGGACTGCCAGTCTCTGACGTGATCCGGGATCGCCTACCTGCCACAGTCGAGCTGGCCGTCGCAGCGTTCCTCGTGGCGGTGCTGATCGCAGTACCGCTGGGTCTGGCGATGGGAGTCCTCACACGCGGCGGGCGGCGGCCACGTGCCGAGCTGGGGTTCACGTCGACCGCTGTGGTGCTCGCTGCGATTCCTGAGTTCCTGTTGGCCGTCGGACTCGTCTACGTGTTCGCGGTGACCCTGCACTGGTTCCCAGTCGCAGGGCGCGGCAGCGTCGCGTCGTACGTGCTGCCGGTGCTGTCGCTGGCTGTTGGTCCGGCTGCTGTGCTCGCACGGATCTGCCGCGTGGAGCTGCTGGCGGTGCTGCAAACGGACTATCTGCGCACCGCCCGCGCAAAGCGACTGCCTGCGGCAGCTATCTACCTGCGGCACGCTCTGCCCAACGCGGTGACCGCCACGATCACACTGGGCGGCCTGCTGCTCGGTGGCATGGTCGCCGGGACCGTCCTGGTCGAGAACGTCTTCGGCTGGCCCGGGCTCGGCAGCACGATCGTCTCCTCGATCATCGCGAAGGACTACCCGCTGGTGCAGGGCGTGGTCCTCGTGTACGGCGTCGGCGTACTGCTGGTGAATCTGGCCGTCGACGTGACGCTTGCCCTGCTCGACCCCCGATCCACCATCAGGGAGAGCTGATGCGCCGTTGGATGGCCGTACTGCGCACCCCGGTAGGCACCGGCGCCGGCCTGCTGCTCCTCGGCGTGCTGCTGCTTGCCGTCTTCGCACCAGTTCTCTGGTCCGACCAAGCGAATGCGATCGACACCGACCACCTGCTGCAGGGCACGTCTGCGCAGCACTGGCTCGGCACCGACAACCTGGGCCGGGACATCTTCTACCGGGTGCTCGTCGCATCGCGTACGTCGATCCTGCTGGCGCTGCTCGCGACCTCGATCGCTGTGGTCACGGGTCTCGCGCTGGGCAGTGCTCCGGCGATCCTGGGCAAGCGTGGCGGCCGAGTCGCGACCGCTGCGGTGAACATCGCGGTCGCCTTTCCGGGGCTGTTGCTCGCGCTGTTCTTCGCGGTTGTGTTCGGAGTCGGAGCGAAGGGCGCCGTACTGGCGATCGGCTTCGCGGGCGCGCCGTCGTTCGCGCGGCTGACGCAGACGCTGGTCGCAGGGGTCGCGGAGCGGGACTTCATCGCGGCTGCGCGGATCGCAGGCGTCGGACGGTTCCGGATGCTCGTGCGGCACATCCTGCCGAATATCGCCGAGCCGCTGGTGGTGAACGCGACGATTGGCGCGGGTGGGACGTTGCTCGCGTTCGCAGGGCTGTCGTTCATCGGACTGGGCGTGCAGCCGCCGGCATACGACTGGGGCCGGATGCTGGGCGAGAGCCTCAGCGGCATCTACGTGCACCCGGCCGCGGCACTCGCTCCTGGAGTCGCAGTGGTCATTGCGGGGCTGGCGTTCAACCTCTTCGGCGAGGCAGTGGCAAAGGGTCTCGGCGTACAGGTCCCCCGAGCGCGGTGGACAGACCGTACGCCGGAGGCCAGGCCGGCTCGTGACGACAACAGCGACGCCGTGCTGGTGGTCGAGGACCTGCACATCAGCTTCCCCGGTCCGGTCACACCGGTCCGCGGTGTGAGCTTCACGATCCACAAGGGCGAGATCGTCGGCGTGGTTGGCGAATCCGGCTCCGGCAAGAGCCTCACCGCGCTCGCGGTCGCCCAGCTGATCGAACCGCCAGGTCAGGTGCGGGCAGCCGAGCTGTCGTTCCTGGGCGCTCCCCTGCTCGGCCGGCTGCCGGTCCGCAGTACTGCGGCCGTACGGCGACGGCTACTGGGTACGTCGTTCGCGATGGTGTTCCAGGACCCGATGACGTCGTTCAACCCGACCAAGCGGGTCGGCGTACAACTGGCTGAGGGTGCACGCGAGCACCAGGGCCTCACCCGTCGTGCAGCGATGGACCGGGCGATCGACCGGCTCCGGGCGGTCCGGGTACCCGCTGCCGAGCGCCGGGCGCGGCAGTACCCGCACGAGTTCTCTGGCGGCATGCGGCAGCGCGCCATGATCGGCATGGGGCTGATGGGTGCACCGGCGTTGATCGTCGCCGACGAGCCGACCACCGCCCTCGACGTCACCGTCCAGCGACAGGTACTGCGGTTGCTGGAAACGATCCGCACCGAGGACGACGTCGCGGTGCTGCTGATCAGCCACGACATCAGTGTGGTCGCACAGATCTGCGATCGCGTGCTGGTGATGTACGCCGGACGCATCGTCGAGGACCTGCCGTCGACGGAGCTGGCCACTGGTGCGCGGCATCCGTACACGCGGGCGCTGCTGGCCGCAGTACCCGATCTGGACACTGCGCTCGACGAACCGCTGGCAGTCATCCCAGGGCGTCCGGTGGATCCGGCGCGGTTGCCGGAGGGGTGTGCCTTCGCGGCGCGGTGTGCGTTCGCGTCGGACCGGTGCCGGGTCGAGGACCCGGTGCTGGTCGATCAGGTGGCGTGCTGGCATCCACAGGCGCAGGCTGAGTACTCGAACTTCCGGACGGGGCAGCGATGAGCGAACTGCGCTTCGAGGGCGTGACGGTCCGGTACGGACGTGCGCTGACGGCTGTCGACGGGGTGGATCTAACGGTGCCGTCCGGACAGGTGGTCGGACTGGTCGGTGAGTCGGGGTCCGGCAAGTCGACGTTGGCGCGGGCTGCGGTCGGACTGGTCGAGCCCGCGAGTGGACAAATCCTGTTGGACGGTTCGCCGCTTCACAATCGGCGCCCGCTGCAGATGGTGTTCCAGGATCCGTACTCCTCACTGGATCCACGGATGACCATCGGCGACTCGATCGCCGAAGCGATGCCGAGACGTGCACGTCGACGCGAGGAGGTCGTGCGGTTGCTCGAGCTCGTCGAGCTGGACGCCGACCGCGTGTCGGCGTACCCGGGTGCATTGTCCGGTGGTCAGCGCCAGCGGGTCGCGATTGCCCGGGCGCTGGCGGGCAAGCCCGAGGTCCTCATCGCCGACGAGATCACCTCGGCTCTGGACGTGTCGATCCAAGGCACAGTGCTGAACCTCGTCCGCACCCTGCAACGCGAACTGCAGTTGTCGATGCTGTTCATCTCGCACAACCTCGCCGTGGTGCGGTACGTCAGCGACATCGTCGCAGTGATGTACCTGGGCCGGATCGTCGAGGTCGGACCGGCCCGCGACGTACTCGGCAACCCGCAACACCCTTACACCAAAGAGCTTCTCGCAGCGGCTCCGCGACGCGGCTCGACCTCGTTGCCGCCACCGGACGAGGCCCTGGTCGCGGACGCCGAGCCGGCCGATCCGCATCACCCGCCGGCGGGCTGCCGGTTCCATCCGAGGTGCCCGATCGGTCCGCTGATCCGGACCGACCGCGAGCACTGTCTGACCCTCGATCCCACCGCCGAGGCCGATCACCGTCTCCACCGCGCCGCCTGCCACCACGCAGCCGGCGTCCTGCGGGCGGTAGGCCCCAACACGTCCGTACTCAAGGAGGACTCCCAGTGACACGTCTGCGCATCGACGACCTGACCGAGCTTGCCGTACCGGAGCAGCCGGCGCTGTCGCCCGACGCCGCCCAGCTCGTCTACGTCCTCCGGACCACCGACGCGAAGGCCGACCGCACGCTGCGGAGCCTGTGGCGGATCCCTGCTTCCGGTGGTACGCCGCAGCAGCTCACCCGCGGCGAGGCGGACTCGACACCGGTCTGGTCACCGGACGGCACGCAGCTGGCGTTCCTGCGGGCCAAGGATGGACCGGCGCAGATCTGGGTGCTGCCGGCCGGAGGCGGTGAGCCGGAGCAGCTCACCACGCTGCCGCTGGGCGCAGGAACACCGAAGTGGAGTCCGGACGGCACGCGGATCGCTTTCTCGGCGCCAGTCGACATCGCCGCGTCCCCTGACAATGAGCATGCACCGATCGCCACCGAGCGACTGGACTACCAAGCCGACGGCGCGGGCTGGCTGCGGACGATCCGCAAGCACCTGCACGTGGTGGATGTCGAGTCGAAGGAGTGCCGTCAAGCCACGGAGGGAGACTGGCATGCCGGGGACCCGGCCTGGTCACCGGACGGCGCGAAGCTGGCGTTCGGAGCTGCCACCGCGCCGGACGCGGACCTGACCCCCACGGCCCCTGCCTACGTGCTCGACGCATCGGATCCCAAGGCGAAGCCGCAGCTGGTTGGTCTGGCTGACGGACTGACCGGCACGGTGACCTGGACGGCAGACGGCGGCGCACTGCTCATCGTCGGCATGCTCTCCGGACCGGTCGGTCACGCCGGTCTACTGCGGCTCTCGCTGGACAGCGGCGACGTCGTGAACCTGGCGGCTCCGCTCGACCGCAACGTGATGTCCGGCGGAGCGGCGTACCCGGGTGCTCTGCCGATGCTCCTGGACGACGGCCGTACTGTCCTCTTCGCCGCGCGGGACCGTGGCTGCACACACCTGTACTCCGTGCCCGTTGAGGGCGGGACGCCTCAGCACGTGTTCGGCGAGCCGGGACAGGTCGTGTCCGGGCTGTCCGTTGCCGCTGGTGTGGCGACGTTCGCGCTGAGCACGCCGACGTCGTTCGGGGAGATCGTCACGCTGGACCTGGCGACCGGCGAGCCGACCGCGCCGACGACGTACGGCGTCGAGAGGGATGCCTTTGTTCGGGTGGAGCGCGAGTTCACCATCTCAGACGGGACTGTGGTCTCCGGCTGGCTTGTTCGCGACCCGGCCGCCGACGGGCCGCAGCCCCTGCTGCTGGACATCCACGGCGGTCCGCACAACGCGTGGAACGCCGCTGCAGACGAGGTGCACCTCTACCACCAGGAGCTAGCCGCTCATGGCTGGACTGTGCTGCTGCTCAACCCCCGTGGCAGCGACGGGTACGGCGAGGAGTTCTTCAACGCAGCGCTCGGCGCCTGGGGTACGGCGGACGCGCGCGACTTCCTCGAGCCGCTCGACGAACTGGTTGCCGAGGGCATCGCTGACGCCGACAGGCTGGCCGTGGCCGGCTATAGCTACGGCGGGTTCATGACGTGCTACCTGACCAGCCGCGACGACCGGTTCGCCGCAGCGGTCACCGGCGGTGTGGTCAGCGACCTCACCAGCATGGCGGGTACGTCGGACATGGGCCACTTCCTCGACGTGTACGAGCTGAACAGCTCGACCGACTACAGCTCCATGTCGCCGTTCGCCGAGGTCAGCAAGGTGGCGACGCCGACGCTGATCCTGCAGGGCGACGCCGACGTACGCTGCCCGATCGGACAGGCTCAGCAGTGGCACACTGCGCTGCGCGAGAACGGCGTACCGAGTCAGCTCGTGCTCTACCCGGAGGCCAGTCACCTGTTCATCGTCGAGGGCCGTCCGTCCCATCGCCTCGACTTCAACCGCCGCATCCGCGACTGGGTCGAGCAGTACGCCGGTGACGCGAGCGGTCCACGCCGGGCGAAGATCGACGCGGCGCACTGGCAGCGTCGACTCACCACGCTGGCCGCGCGACACGGCGTACCGGGTGCGACGCTCGGCATCCTGCGAGTGCGGCCGGGGGTCGAAGACGAGCTGGTGGAGGCGGCTACCGGCGTACTGAACAAGGACACAGGAGCGGCGGCTACGACCGACTCGGTCTTCCAGATCGGTTCTATGTCGAAGGTCTGGACCGCGACGCTCGCACTGCAGCTCGTTGATGAAGGACTGCTCGAGCTGGACGCGCCGATCAGCCAGGTGCTCCCCGAGCTGCAGCTGGGCGATCCGGACGTCGCGAAGCAGGTGACGATGCGGCACCTGCTCACGCACACCAGTGGGATCGACGGAGACGTCTTCACCGACACAGGTCGAGGCGACGACTGTCTGGAGAAGTACGTCGACCTGCTCGCGGACGTCGTACAGAATCACCCGCTCGGCGCGACCTGGTCGTACTGCAACTCCGGCTTCTCGCTGGCCGGCCGCGTGATCGAGAAGCTCACCGGCTCCACCTGGGACCAGGCGCTGCGGGACCGGATCATCACACCTCTCGGTCTGCAGAACACTGTGACGCTGCCGGAAGAGGCACTGCTCCGATCGGCCGCGGTGGGACACATCAGCGAAGGCGAGGAGGAGCCGAAGCGCGCACCGGTCTGGGGACTCCCCCGCTCGCTGGGACCGGCCGGACTGATCACGTCGACCGTGGCGGACGCGCTTGCGTTCGCACGACTCCACCTGAACGGCGGTGTAGCACCTGACGGCACCCAGCTGCTCAGCGAGGCCTCGGTGACGGCGATGGCCGAGCAGCAGGCAGAGCTGCCGGACAAGTACTCGCTCGGTGACTCGTGGGGGCTGGGCTGGATCCGGTTCGGCTGGGACGGCCGGCGGCTCATCGGGCACGACGGCAACACGATCGGCCAGGCCGCGTTCCTGCGGGTGCTGCCGGATGAGGGGCTGGCCGTCGTACTGCTGACGAACGGCGGCCACACGCGTGACCTGTACGAGGACCTCTACCGGGAGATCTTCGGCGAGCTGGCCGGTGTCTCGATGCCCACGCCGCTCGCTCCCCCGGCAGAGCCTCTGACGGTCGACGTACGCCGGCATGTCGGCCGGTACGAGCGCGCCAGCACGATCCAGGAGGTGCTGGTCGACGACGAGGGGCCGCTGCTGCGGATGACGATCACCGGGCCGTTGGCCGAGCTGCTGCCGGAGCCGACCGAGGAGCTGCGCATGACTCCGGCCGACGAGAGCGGTGACTTGTTCGTGGTCCGGGCGCCTGGTGCGCTTACGTGGACTCCGGTGACGTTCTACTCGCTACCGACCGGCGAGAAGTACCTGCACTTCGGGGTCCGCGCTACGCCGAAGGTCGGCGGATGACCGAGCTGGTCGAGCAGTTCGCGGCGCGGTTGCCGCAGCTGCTCGCGGATCTCGAAACCCTGGTGACCTGTGAGTCGCCGTCGTCGGATGTCGCGGCGGTGGCTCACAGCGCGGACGTTGTGGCCCAGCTCGGAGCGGAGCGGCTCGGGTCCAAGCCGGAGTACGTCGTCGTGGACGGCTGCACGCATCTGCGCTGGCGGCTCGGTGACGGGCCGCGGCGGGTCCTGGTACTCGCCCATCACGACACCGTCTGGCCTCTCGGCTCGCTGACCACGCATCCGTTCACGAACGAGGACGGCGTACTGCGAGGACCGGGCTGCTTCGACATGAAGGCCGGCCTCGTGATGGCACTACACGCGATCTCTACGTTGCCGTCGGCAACCGTCACGCTGCTGGTGACCGGCGACGAGGAGCTGGGCTCGCCGTCGTCGCGGGAGTTGATCGAGGCCGAGGCCGCTGGTTGTTCGGCCGCTCTGGTGCTGGAGGCGTCGGCGGATGCCGGTGCGCTCAAGCTGGAGCGGAAGGGAGTCTCCGTCTACGAGGTGCGGATCACCGGGCGAGCCGCGCACGCGGGCCTGGAGCCGGAGCTCGGCATCAACGCCTCGGTCGAAGCCGCTCATCAAGTGCTTGCCATCAGCAACCTCGGCGACGCCGAGCTCGGTACGACGGTGACACCGACCGTGCTGACCTCGGGGACCACGCGGAACACGGTGCCGGCCGCCGCTGTCTTCTTCGTCGACGCGCGGGCCTGGACCGTCGAGGAGCAACTGCGAGTGGACGAGGCGATGCGCGCGCTCACACCGGTGCTGCCCGGGAGCTCGCTGGAGATCATCGGCGGACCGAACCGGCCGCCGCTGGAACGCAAGATGTCCGAGGATCTGTACATCCGGGCTTCGCGGCTCGCGGTCGAGCTGGGCCTGCCGGCCCTGCGCTCGGTCGCCGTCGGCGGCGGATCGGACGGCAACTTCACGGCCGGCATCGGTACGCCGACCCTCGACGGGCTGGGCGCTGTCGGTGGTGGCGCCCATGCCGACGACGAGCATGTCCTCGTCGCCGACCTCGCCCCGCGGACAGCGTTACTGGCCGCGCTCATGGCAGACCTGCTGGACACGCCATGACGCTCGATCTGAGCCCGTCGATTGCCGCCGCTATGGAGGCGGGTATCGATGCGGCGGCTGCGGCCGGAGTACGGGTGCGCGAGTTGCGGGAGCTGGCGGAGCTCGACGAGGTCTACAGCTTGTACGACTCGATCTGGCGGCCGGACCCGAGCAATCCGCCGGTGACGACCGAGTTGCTCCGGGCGTTGACGAAGGCCGGCAACTACGTCGGCGGCGCGTACGACGGTGACGAACTGATCGGCGCCTGCGTCGGGTTCTTCTCGGCGCCGGCGGAGGTCTCGATGCACAGCCACGTGGCCGGGGTATCGGGGTCGGCGCGCGGGCGGAACGTCGGGTTCGCGCTCAAGCTGCATCAGCGCGCCTGGGCACTGCGCCGAGGAGTGTCGTCGATCTCGTGGACGTTCGACCCGTTGATCCGGCGCAACGCGTACTTCAACGTGGCGAAGCTCGCGGCGCAGCCGACGGAGTACCTGACGAACTTCTACGGCGACATGCGCGACGGGATCAACAGCGGCGACGACACCGATCGGTTGCTGGTGCGCTGGGAGCTGGATGCTCCCGCTGTCGGTGCTGCTGCGGCTCGCCAGGCCGTTGTGGCCGACGTCGAGTTGATGCCTGGGGCAACGGTTGCGCTGTCTTGCGGTCCGGACGGGTGGCCGACGGTCGGCGGTCCTGCTGGCGATGGCGTCGTGCTGGTCGCCGTACCGCCTGATGTCGAGGGGTTGCGGCGTACCGATCCCGGTGCCGCGAAGGCGTGGCGGGCCGCGTTGCGTGAGGTGCTGGGCGGGTTGCTGGCGGATGGTGCGCGGGTGACCGGGTTCGATCGGGCCGGGTGGTACGTCGTCGAGCAGAAAGGGTTGAGATGAAGCTGACCGGATTCGAACTACGGCGGATCTCGATGCCGTTGGTGTCGCCGTTCCGGACCTCGTTCGGCACCGAGACGACGCGGGACGTGCTGCTTGTGCGCGCCGTGAGCACGGAGGCCGAGGGGTGGGGCGAGTGCGTCGCGCTGAGCGGGCCGCTGTACTCGTCGGAGTACGTCGACGCGGCGGCCGACGTACTCCGACGGTTCTTCGTGCCCGCGCTGGCTTCGGTGGACTCTGCGGTCGGGGTCGGGCCGGCGTTGAGTCGGTTCCACGGGCATCGGATGGCCAAGGCTGCGGTGGAGACCGCCGTACTCGATGCCGAGTTGCGGGCCGAGAACCGTCCGTTGGCTCGCGAGCTGGGCGCGGTGCGGGATCGGGTGCCGTGCGGAGTGTCGGTCGGGATCATGGACTCGATCGGCGAGTTGCTCGATGCGGTGGGCGGGTATCTCGAGCAGGGGTACGTGCGGATCAAGCTGAAGATCCAGCCCGGGTGGGACCTCGAGCCGGTGCGCGCGGTGCGGGAGCAGTTCGGTGACATCCTGCTGCAGGTCGACGCCAACACGGCGTACACGCTGTCCGACGCGCGGCACCTGGCGCGGCTCGATCCCTTTGATCTGCTGCTGATCGAGCAGCCGCTGGACGAGGAGGATGTGCTCGGGCACGCGGATCTGGCTCAGCTGATCAGTACTCCGGTGTGCCTGGACGAGTCGATCACGTCGGCGCGCGCGGCGGCCGCAGCGATCCGGCTGCGTGCCTGCGCGATCGTCAACATCAAGCCAGGTCGCGTCGGCGGGTATCTGGAAGCGCGGCGGATCCACGACGTCTGCGTCGCCAACGACATCCCGGTCTGGTGCGGCGGCATGCTGGAAACCGGCATCGGCCGAGCCGCGAATGTTGCCCTCGCCGCCCTCCCCGGATGCACGCTGCCCGGCGACACGTCGGCCTCGGACCGGTACTACCGGACCGACATCACCCCACCGTTCACGCTCGACAACGGGCAGCTGCCGGTGCCGACGGGCGCCGGCATCGGGATCGAGCCGCTCGAGGCCGAACTGGCCGCGGTGACCACGAGCACCGAATGGCTGCCGCTCTGACGCTCAGACAGGACCTAGGCTGAGGGCTCGGAGGTGATCGGTGACGAATCGACCGCGGGCAAGCCTCGGCCGGGTTCTCGACGACCTGGGCGCGACCTTGCTGGAGCTCGTGCACGGGGATCCGGATCGGCCGGCGGAGATCGGCGGCATCGTCATCCTCGATCCGCTCGACGAGCCTGTGCTCCCCTCACACGCCCTCGTCCTCGGCGTGGGCCTGCACGAGCCCGACCAGATCGCCGACGTACTGCGTGATCTCGGCCGTCAGCAGGCCGCCGGGCTGGTCGTCCGCTCCCCCATCGCGGCCGGTGACCTCTTGGCGGCCGCTGTGGCCGAGTCCGGAGTCGCTCTGCTGGCGTTGACTCGCGGCGCGTCGTGGGACCAGCTCGCCGTACTGCTGCGGTCGCTCCTCGCCGACGGCGATGTCGGTGAGGCGGAAACCCTCGCGGGCATGCCTTCTGGCGACCTGTTCGCGCTCGCCAACGCGACTGCCGCGCTGCTCGACGCGCCGGTGACGATCGAGGACCGCGGCTCGCGCGTGCTCGCGTTCTCCGGTCGGCAGGACGAGGCGGACAAGGCTCGGGTCGAGACCGTGCTCGGCCGCCAAGTACCGCAGCGGTACTTCCGGCTGCTGACGGAGTACGGCATCTTCCGCGAGCTTTACCGCACCGATCGTCCGGTGCACGTGCCGCCGTTGCCGACCAACGGTGAGACCTTCACGATCCCGCGCGTCGCCGTCGCGGTCCGCGCCGGCGACGAGATCCTCGGCTCGATCTGGGCCGCCGTCCGCGACCCGCTCACCGCCGAGCGCTCCCAAGCTCTGTGCGACGCCGCGAAGTTGGTTGCCTTGCACATGCTTCGCATCCGCGCCGGTGCCGATGTCGAACGACGGCTGCGCGCCGACCTCGTCAGTACGGCACTTGAAGGCGGCCCCGGCGCACGTGCGGCGCTGGACCGGTTGGGCCTGGCCGACCAGCACCTCGTCGTACTCGCGCTGGGGATCATCGCCTTCGACTCGGAGGACTCCGTTGTCCAGACCGACGAGTCGCTCGTCAGCCAAGCTGGATTGGCCGGGGAGCGTCAGCGGCTGGCCGATGCCTTCGCCATGCACCTGGGCGCTGTGCACCCGCGGGCAGCTGCTGCGTTGGTTGGTGATGTCGCTTATGGGCTGATCCCCGTACGCCCGGACCGGTCCGACGGCGAGGAGCGCGCCGTACGCATCGGAAAGCACTTCCTCGAACGGATCGGCGATCGCGTCACCGCCAGCATCGGTGTCGGGCCTGTTGTTGCTGAGGCTGCGCATCTGCCGAACGCACGTGCTGGTGCCGACCGTGCTCTCCGGGTACTGCGAACCGGCCGTGGCGCGCCCCGTGTCGCCCGACTCGCGGATGTCCATGTCGACACCCTCCTGCTCGAGCTGCGCGACCTCATCGAAGCGCGGGGCGACGAGCCGACCGGTCCGATCGCCCGACTCGTCGCGTACGACCGCCAGCACAACACCGACCTGGTCGAGACCCTTCGGGCGTGGCTGGACGCGTTCGGCGATGTCGCGGCGGCTGCTGCAGCGGTTTACGTGCACCCCAACACCTTCCGGTACCGCCTGCGCCGCCTGGCCGAGGTGGGCGGGCTGGACCTCGACGACCCCGACTCCCGCTTCGCAGCCATGCTCCAGCTCCGCCTGGTCAGCCCACCGCACCGCCTGATGACCCGCTGACCCGCCATCCTTCCGGAGAGCAATCGCGGACGAGGGGACGGGGCACATGACCGACTGGTGGCAGGAGCGGCGGCAGAACGAGCAGCTCGAGGACCTGCAGAGCGAGATGTCGTATGCGCGGCAGGAGACGTCGCGACTGCAATCCCAGCTCTCCAAGATCCAGGGTGGTCTGCAGGAGCGGGTCAACCGGCTCTCGACCGCCTTCGACGCGTTCGTCGAGCTCTCCGACCTCCGCTACGAGATGGCCGGCTTCCTCGATGCTGCTGAGCTACGCCGCTACGCCAGTCGCGTTCTGACGGCGATGGCTTCCAGTACTCCGCTCCCGCCGGCCGCCGAGCCCGTTCCGCAGTACTGGCTGGGGCCGGCTACTCAGGCACTGATCGCGCTTGGGCAGGACGAGCAGGTCCTTGGTGTGGCGATGGGGCTCGACGAGCGGCGTACGTCGACGTTCCTGGCGCTGGCGTTGGCTGCGTTGGGGCAGCGGCATCAGGTACGGAGCGAGTGGCTGGACGTGGCGTTCGGCGTACTGCCGGAGGATGGGACGGTTACCCGGGTACAGCGGGTGCTGTGGGCTACTGCGGCGCGTGGTGGGTTCGGGGCGGACGGTCTGGCGCTGGTGGTGAAGCGTCTGCAGTCGGTCGAACCGCCCGCGGACGGGTGGTTGCCGAAGCTCGAGAAGCGCGGCGAGACGCCCCGCTCATCCGGCACCCGCTTCGAGGCCGTCGCAGAGCAGCTGACCGCCCGCACCCGCCTCGGCCGAGTCCTCTCCGCCGTCGAGACAATCGCCGGCAACACCGAAGCCCGCGAACCTGCCCCCACCCTCAGCTACACCTCCACCGACATCAACTCCGAGCTCCCCGCCGACGGTGCAACTGAACGCGACACCGACCGCCGCTCGGGACGCGACTCGGCGCGTGGGTCCGGGCGTGAGTCCGGACCTGACTCGGCGCGCGAGTACACGCGTGACTCGGCGGGTGTGTCCGGGCGTGAGTACGCGCGTGACTCGGGGCGCGGGTCTGGGCGTGACTCGGCGCGTGAGTCCGGGCGTGACTCCGGGCGTGGGTCTGGGCGTGACTCGGGGCGCGAGCACGCGCGTGGGTCCGGGCATGGGCAGGGTGGGCGTGGGCGAGGTTCGGCTGCGGATGGTGCGGTTGGTCGGGACAGCACCGCCGCGCTGCTGCGGCTGCTGATCTCCGAAGGAAGCGAGCCGGAGCGGGAGTCGCTGGCCCGCGTCGCCGTACTGCGTGCTCAGATCAGCGGCGCCGGTGAGTCCGCTGCCGAGCGGCTCGAGGACACGGTCGGCACCGTCGACGAGCTGCTCGCCGACGACCTGAGCCAGAACGACGACCCACACCTGGCGGCCGCCGTACTCCGCGTTATCGGCCCGTCGGTTCTACCCGCCATCGAGGACCTGGCGCAGGTCGCGGGTAAGCCGAGCCCCGCGCAGATCGACGTAGCCAGCGACGGCCACACGATCGCGATCCGCCCCGACGGCCCCGACCAGCTCCAGCTGAACACTGCCCTGACGTCGATCAAGCAGTCCGCCGGTGTCGTGACCGCCGGCAAGTACGCCGTACCAGCCGCCCTCGTCGGCATCGGCGCGGTCGTCGCGATCGGCCTGGGATTCGTGAACGCGATCTGGATCGTCGCCGGCCTGATCCTGATCGGCATCGGCGCCTTCCGCTACTGGAACATCCGCACCGCCGCCAAGGCCGACAAAACCGCAGCCGCCGACCGAGCCACCCGCCTCACCGAACGCTGCACCACAACCGCCACCCAACTAGCCGACTACACCAACACAACCAAAACCCGCCAAACCGCCGTAACCACCACCCTCACCACCATCCGCAACCACCTCACCACCTAACCCCCCAGCCCCACCGCCACCAGCCCCCGCGCCCGGAGCCGCCCCGCTGGACCCGGCAGGACGCGCTGGACCGGCTGCACCTGCCCGGACCCGCTGGACCCGGCCGCACCCGCTGGGCCCGGCTGCACCCGGCAGGACCCGCTGGACCCGGCCGCACTCGACTGGACCGGCTGGCCCCGGCTCGACCCGGCCAAACCCGGCTGCACTCGGCTGGCCGGCTGCCCCTCGCCGTACCGGCTGGGCGTGGTTGGACCGGCTGGACCCAATGCCGTTCAGTTAGCGGAGCCGCCCGACTGTCGCACCCACGCCACACCCCGCGGATGGACTTGGCCTGCCGCCTCCGGTGGCTCCACAAAGTTGGGCAGGATGCGGGATCGGATGGTCTCGCCGGCGGCTTTTTGCGCCGCTGGCGTGCTGTAAGCGGTCAGCGGCTCAATAACCCGCCACTGGCCGCCGAACGCACTCCGACCCGCGCCGCCGAACCGAGGCGGCAACCCCTGCGCGGTGCCTTAGTGTCGACCGCCGTGCAGCACCGGTCCACGCCAGGCGACTTCCTTTAACTGAACGGCATTGCGGCTGGACAGGCAGCCCCCTAGCACCCGGCCGCACCCGCTGGCCACGGCTGCGCTCGGCTTGACCCGCCGGACCCCCCGGACCCGCCGGACCCGCCGGACCCGCCGGACCCGCCGGACCCGCCGGACCCGCCGGACCCGCCGGACCCGCCGGACCGGCTGGACCGGCTGGACCGGCTGCACCGGCTGCACCCGGCTAGCTGTCCTGCCTGGGCAGTACAGCTAGCCCTCGCAGCACCCGGCTACCCGCGGCTGCACCCGGCTGGCCCCTCGCTGGACCGGCTGGACCCGTTCGACCGGCTGCACCCGGCTGCCCCCGCAGCACCCGGCTAGACCGGCCGCGTCGGCCGCGTCGGCCGGGTCGGCTGGGTCGGCCGGGTCGGCCGGGTCGGCTGGGTCCGCTCGGTTAGTGGGTGCGCCAGGTGGATTGGTGGGTCCAGTGGATGAGGTTGGCGGCTTGGGAGGTGTTGAAGAGGGAGGCGGTGCCGGTTAGGGCGGTGTGGAGCTTGGTGTTTGGGGAGTGCTGGGCTAGCAGGTCTGCGGTGGGCTCGGGGCGGCCGGTGTCTTCGGCTGCGATGACGAGGGTGGCGAAGCGGTTGTGGGTGCGGGGTTGGAGGGAGAGGGTGCAGGCGCGGGCTGCCTCGTGTAGGTCGACGTAGCCCCAGAGGTTGCGGCGGTTGTCTTCCGGCGGGGCGTCGGCGATGTACCGGCGTACCTCATCCGGTGTGAGGATCCAGTGGAAGCGCAGGGCGGTGACCTGTACTCCGCGGCGTGCGTACGTCTGGCCCATGCGTTCGAGGACGTCCTTGGTGAGCGCGTACGGGTCGACGTACCGGAGCTCGGTGTTCTCGTCGATCGGGACGTCCGGCGTGTCGATCTCCTCGGGAGACCAGGCGGTGCCGTAGATGGACCCGCTTGAGGCGAGTACCGCCGTACGGATGCCTTGCTTCCAGGCTTCTTCCAGCGCATTGAAGGTCGTGATCGTGTTGAGCTCGAACAGTCGGACCGGCTCGATGTTCACCGGGCTGGCGATGCCCGCGCAGTGCACGATCGCATCAGAACCACGCAGCGACTGGGCGACCGCCTCCCGATCCATCAGATCGACCGGGTCAGGTCCGGTGAGGTCGGCCTCGATCACCTCGTGCCCGGCGCCGATCAACTGCCGGCAGACCTCAGCGCCCAGCTTGCCCCGTGCCCCACTCACCCAGATCCGCATCTGCCGCATGCTAGCCGGACACTCCGACAGCCGGGCTCAGGCGCAGGGCTCGGCCGCGAATGCAGACGCCCGGCTCGGGAGGGGAACCGAGCCGGGCGTCCGTCGAGAGGTCAGGTTGCGAACCTCGCGGGTTTCAGGCCTTGCGCTTGGTGACTTCTTCGGTGGCGGTGGGGAGGACCTTGTGGAGGTCACCGACGACGCCGAAGTCGACCAGTTCGAAGATCGGGGCCTCGGGGTCCTTGTTGACCGCGACGATCGTCTTCGAGGTCTGCATGCCCGCGCGGTGCTGGATCGCGCCGGAGATGCCGGCCGCGACGTACAGCTGCGGGGAGACGGTCTTGCCGGTCTGGCCGACCTGGTAAGCGTGCGGATACCAACCCGAGTCCACCGCGGCACGCGACGCACCGACGGCTGCGCCGAGGGAATCCGCGAACGCCTCGACCGGACCGAAGTCACCACCGGTACCGCGGCCGCCGGACACGATGATCGCGGCCTCGGTCAGCTCCGGACGACCGGTCGCCTCCCGCGGCTTGGACTCGGTGATCCGCGCCGTCTTCGCCGCGTCGGAGATCGACACGTCGAACTCCTCAACCTCCGGCGAGGTCTCAGCGGCCTCCGGGGTTGCGGCGTTCGGCTTGACCGTGATGATCGGCGTGCCGTGGGTGATCTTGGACTTGACCGTGTAGTTGCCCGCGAACACCGACTGCGTGGTGACGGGACCTTCCTGCACGTCGACGGCGTCGGTGATCAGCCCGGACTCGAGCTTGACGGCCAGCCGGGCCGCGATCTCCTTGCCCTCGGCGTTCGACGAGATCAGGATCGCCGACGGCTCGACCTTCGCCGCGACCTGCTGCAGCGCCTCGGCCTTCGGCGCCACCAGGAACTGCGAGAGCTCCGGGCTCGACAGGGCGATCACCTTGGTCGCGCCGTACTGCCCGAGGGCCGGCAGCGCGTCCTGCACACCGTCACCGATGAAGACCGCGACGGGCTCGCCGAGGCGGCGGGCGATGGTGAGGAGCTCGGCGGTCGTCTTGCGGACCTTGCCCGCGGAGTGGTCAACCAGAACCAGAACGTTCGACATAGCTAAGACCCCGCTCCTCAGAGGAACTTGTTCGTGGACAGGAACTCGACGAGCTCGGCGGCACCGCTGCCGTCCTCGTCGGTCACGATCGTGCCGGCGCTGCGCGGCGGACGAGCGGTCACCTCGACCACCTCGGTCCACGCCGACGAGCCGCCGACCTGATCGGCAGTGAGCTCCAGATCGGCCAGCGACCAGGTCTCGACCGGCTTCTTCTTGGCCGCCATGATCCCCTTGAACGACGGGTACCGCGGCTCGTTCGCCTGGTCGGACACGGACAGGACCAACGGCAGCGTGCCCTCGATCGTCTCGCTCGCGGTGTCGCCGTCGCGGCGGATCCGGACGGTCTGCCCGTCGACGGTCACCTCCGAGCCCAGCGTCACGGCCGGCAGCCCGAGCCGCTCCGACACCATCGCCGGCACGACACCCATGCCGCCGTCGGTCGAACCCATCCCGAACACGACCAGGTCGGCCTCGAGCTTGGCCAGCGCCTTCGACAGGATCAGCGAGGTCGCGACCGCGTCCGAACCGTGGATCGCGTCGTCGACCACGTGCACGCCTGCGTCGGCGCCCATCTGCAGGCCCTTCTTCACCGCGTCAGCAGCCTGCTCCGGACCGACGGTGAGAATCGTCACCTCACCGTCCCCGGACTCCTTCACAGTGAGCGCGGTCTCGACGGCATACTCGTCCAGCTCGGACAGCAACCCGTCGACACCGGCACGATCCACCGTGTTGTCCTCGGAGCGGAAGCGGCGGTCCGCCGTGGCATCCGGCACGAACTTCGCGCAGACGACGATCTTCATAGCGTGTGGGACCCCTTCTGGTTAACGGTCTCTCCCAAGCCTGCCACGGATGTTACCCGCGAGAAACATACGTCGCGTGCGAGTCCCATCACAGTCCAAGGCACCGGTCCGACTCAGTAGTGTGGCTCAGGTGACCGAGACGTTACCGCTCACCGGCGAGAGGACCGCACCCGGGATCTGGCACGAGAACTATTGGTTCGCGCGCCACGACGCGGCCTATCGCTGGATCACGGCTCACTTGCCGATCGAGCGGACCGGCCGGATCCTCGACGCCGGCTGCGGCGAGGGCTACGGCGCGGAGCAGCTTCGCCTGGCGGGCGCGGACTCCGTGACCGGTCTCGACTATGAACATACGACGTTGCGCCACGTCCGCCGGGTTTATCCACAGACCAATGTCGTGCGCGGCAATCTCGTCCAGACGCCCTTCGCGGACAGCGCGTTCGGATTCGTCAGCTCGATGCAGACGATCGAGCACCTGTGGGAGCAGCCGCGGTTCATCGCCGAGTGCGCGCGCATTCTCGCGCCGGGCGGGACCGTCGTCCTGAGTACGCCGAACCGCCTGACCTTTCCGAGCGGGAACTGGTACCACACGCGCGAGCTGACAGCCGCCGAGTTCATCGAACTGCTCGAGCCGTACTTCGACATCACGCACGCGCTCGGACTCCACCACGGCGAACGCCTGACGTCGTGGGAGACGCAGTACGGCTCATGCGTCGACGCTCAGCTCGCCGCCGAGCACGACCAGTGGGACGACGAACTGGCCGCGCTCGTGCGGAGTACGACGTACGAGGACTTCGAGATTCGCCCCGGTCAGCTGGACGAATCTCTCGATCTCATCCTCGTGGCTACGGGCGGATGATCCGCTCGACGATCTTTCCGGCGATCAGGTAGACCAGCGCCGCGATACCCCAGTTGACGAGCAGGGTGTTCTTCGCGGTCTCGAGCCGGAACAGATCCTTGAACGGGCCGACCAGATCGTGACCGCGCTCGAGGATCCAGCGCACGATCTCGTTGCTCTGGTTGGTCTGGTCCAGCGCGGTGAACAGTGCGCCGAGCGCCAGTACGGCGGCCGCGAGCACCGCGATCAGCCAGATCAGCGAGGCGATCAGGTTGCGCAGCTTCCGCACACCGGATCCGACCGACGACAGCGCCTGCTTGCCCTTGCCGGAGCCCGACGATCCCGATGCACCACCCCGAGCCGTCGGCGGTTTGTTGCCTGAGGCACCAGTCGGGCCGGAGGTCTTGCCACCCGGCTTGCCCGCAGCGGCCGCCGCGCCGGTCACACCGGTCGCAGCACCAGCGGTCGCAGCAGCGTCCTTGGTCACGGCCGGCTGATCGGGTGCGGCATCCTCCGAGTCCGCCGCACCCGACGACGCATCGGCCGCCGCCTTCTCCCGCGCACGCTGCTCCGCCACGATCTCCGCCGCGGTCTTCGGCCGGGCCGTCTTCGTCGCGGTAGCCGTACCCGCGCCGCTCGAAGCGGCCGCGTCAGTCGCCGCAGCGGCATCCTTGTCCGGCATCACGTCCGCCTTGGCGGCCGTGCCCTTCTCGTCCTGCGTACCCACGTCATCCATCTCCTCAGCCGGGGTCCGTTCCTCGTCCGTGGCCACCGAGCCCACGCTGTCCGCCTTGTCGACCGTCTCGACAACTGCCTCGGTCGCTGCAGCCGGCGGTCTCCTACGCCGACTGACCGGAACCGGGCGCGGCGACAACCGGCGGCGGGCACCCGCTACCGGAGCCGGCGCCGCTGTGCTGCCGTCTGCTGCCTGTGCTTCCGAGCTCATACTTGCGTTCACGCCCATGTCTGGTTCGTTTGTTTCAAGCACTGGTTCCAACGTAGCGCTACCGACGGCTGCCGTCCCGGCAAGGAGCGGCTCGGCGACGATCGGCACCGGGTCGACCGCGCGCGTCCTGGCCTGCGTGATCGAGCCGTCGGCCGCAGCCTGGTCGAGCAACGATCGCGCCGCCGGATCGGCCGGATCGATCGCAGCCGGATCCGCCACGCTACTTCTCCTCTCCGACGCTCAACCGGTCAGTCAGGCGATCACCGGCGTCCGACCGGACGTGGGGGCCATAGTGCCCGACTGGTGAGTAACTTGAGAACCCCTCGCGGTCCTCTTTTTCACCATCTGCTTCTACCTCATCACCACCCGCATCCCCTTCATCGACGCTCCGGGGAACCGCAGGCGACTTCTCGGAGCCTGCCGGAACAGCCTCCTCCGCAGTCCTCACGGGCTCGGGCGGCGGGGCCGCGGTGGGTACGACGCCGGCGTGGAGCCGGGCGGTGGTCTTGTCGTTGGCATCGGTCAGCCCGGCCAAGTATTTGCGGCGTTCGGCGTTGTCCGTGTAGCGGGCGGCGCGATCGGCGAGGACGACCGCGGGCAGGCCTGCGGCCACGGAGTACGCCGGGATGTTGCCTCGGGCAACGCTATTGGCGCCGATGACCACCCCGCGGCCGATGTCGGCACCGCGCGTGACCGTCACCTTCGTGGCCAGCCAGCAGTCCGGGCCGATGCGGACCGGGGACTTCACCAGGCCCTGGTCCTTGATCGGCAGGTCGAGGTCCTCGGTCTTGTGGTCGAAGTCGCAGATGTAGGTCCAGTCCGCGATCAGCGTCGACGCACCGATCTCGATGTCCAGGTAGCAGTTGACGGTCACGTCGCGGGCGAACACGACCTTGTCGCCGATCCGCAACGTCCCCTCGTGCGCCCGCAACCGGGTCTCGTCACCGAGATGCACCCACTTGCCGAGGACGATCCGGCCGTGACCGCGCCGCGCCACGATCTCCAGATGCTTGCCCAGGAAAACGAAACCCTCGGTGATCACCTGCGGGTGGCGCAGCTTGAACCAGGCGAACCGCCAGTAGCGCTTGAGGTAGTACGGCGTCCACGCCCGGTGGCGCACCACCCAGCGCAGATTCGCCACGGACAGCAACCGCATCAACACACCCTACTGCTCCTACTGGGCGGAAGGCGCCACACCAGTGATCGAGACGTTGTAGTACAGCTCGTCCGGCACGACGGTCGACAGCACCTTGTCCACCTTCGACAGCTGCAGCCACGACTTGTACGCGAACATCCGCCAGCCGAACCCGAGCTTCTGCTCCGGTACGGCGGCCTCGAACGTCCGGATCGGCCACCCGACCCACGCGGCCAGCAGCTCCTCGGTGACGGTGCGAACCTGCGAGGCACCCGCCCGGGTCGCCATCCGCGCCAGCGTGTCCGGGTCGAACGTGTGCAGATCGACGACCGCCTCGAGCGCAGCGGCCCGCGAGGACTCGTCCAGCTCGGACTGCGGTCGCCGCCAGTGCGCGAGCGCGGGGAGCTTGGTCACGTTCGTTGTCGCCCACCACGTGAAGCGGGACAGTCGCCGGGCAACGAAATCGCCGTACCGCGTGGGCTCGCCGCAGATCACGAACCGGCCGCCCGGCTTGAGCACGCGCAGCATCTCGCGGAACGCCAGCTCGACGTCCGGGATGTGGTGGATGACCGCGTGCCCGATGACCAGGTCGAACGTGTCGTCGTCGTACGGCAGCTTCTCCGCGTCCGCGACCCGGCCCTCGATCGCGAACCCGAGCGTCTTCGCGTTCTTCTTCGCCGCCTCCACCATGCCCGGCGAGAGGTCGGTGACGTGTGCCTCGTCCAGTACGCCGGCCAGCTTCAGGTTCAACGTGAAGAAGCCCGTACCGGCGCCGATCTCGAGCGACTTCCCGTACGGCCAGCCGCGCGAACCAGCCACCGCGGCGAAGCGGTCCCGGGCGTAGTCGACGCAGCGTTCGTCGTACGAGATCGACCACTTCTCGTCGTACGTCGACGCTTCCCAGTCGTGGTAGAGCACCTGGGCGAGCTTGTTGTCGTTCCAGGCCGCCTCGATGTCCTCGGCGGACGCGGCGGGCTTCGAAGTAGCAGACATCACTTTCCCTTGAACTCAGCTTTGCCAGGACCGTTCTCGACGAACGACTTCATGCCGATCGAGCGGTCCTCGGTGGCGAACAGCGCGGCGAACTGCTGCCGCTCGATCTCCAGCCCGGTGGTCAGGTCGACGCCCAGCCCGGAGTCGATCGACTCCTTGGCCGCACGCAGTGCCATCGCCGCGCCGCGCGAGAACTGCGAGGCCCAGGCAACGGCCGCGTCGTACACCTCGGCGGCGGCAACGACCTTGTCGACCAGACCGATCCCGAGGGCCTCATAAGCGTCGACGAAGCGACCGGAGAAGATCAGGTCCTTGGCCTTGGACGGGCCGACCAGGCGGGACAGGCGCTGCGTGCCACCGGCGCCCGGGATGATGCCGAGCAGGATCTCCGGCTGGCCGAGCTTGGCGTCGTCCGCGGCGATCCGGTAGTCGGCGCAGAGCGCGAGCTCGCAGCCGCCGCCCAGCGCATAACCGGTGATCGCGGCAACGGTCGGCTTCGGGATCGCGGCGATGGCGGACAGCGACGATTGCAACGGACCGGAGCGCTTGGCCATGTCGGCGTACGACATGTCGGCCATCTCCTTGATGTCCGCGCCGGCCGCGAACACCCGCTCGCCGCCGTAGATGACGACAGCACGTACGTCGTCGTCCTCGGCGGCCGCGGTGGCGGCGGCCCGGATCTCCTCCTGGACCTGGACGTTCAGTGCGTTCATCTTCGGCCGATCCAGCCGGATCGTGCCAACCCCATCACTCACGGTCAGGTTGACGAACTCGCCCATACTCCAAGCTCCTTCGCTCCGCTACTACCCATGGGTCACATCCCCGGGAACCGTACCGGACCGCAGCAAGCAGGAGGTACCCCGGGCGTCAGGAGTAGGTGACGCCCAAGCGTTCCAGGAGCGGCCGCAGGTTGCTGACGTCCAGGCTGAGCTCACCGGCCTGGAAGCGGGCCCGGTTGGCGGCTTCCCGCTCCTCCCGCAGCCGCGCGGCCTCGACCACGTCCGCGACCTCAGCCGCCGGGATCACCATCACACCGTCGTCGTCGGCAACCACCAGGTCGCCCGGGTTCACCAGAGCGCTCCCGCACGTCACCGGCACGTTGACCCATCCGGGTGTCGCCTTGACCGTCCCCGCCGCGCTGATGGCCCGAGACCAGACCGGGAACGACATGTCCCGCAGCTCACGCCGGTCTCGTACTCCGGCGTCCAGAACGACCCCTGCGATCTCCTGTGCGCGGCACTGCGTCGCCAGCAGCTCACCGAACATCCCGTGCGTCGACGGGCTCAGCGTGGCGACGACCAGCACGTCCCCCGGCTCGCACACCTCCACTGCCGCGTGCAGCATCAGGTTGTCGCCGGCGTGGTTCAGTGACGTCACCGCGGGACCACATACCCGTGTGCCGGCGACCACCGGGTGGATGTCGATCATCAGCCCACGACGCCGGCCCGCCTCATGCAATGTGGCGACGCTGTACTGCGACGCTGCCTTGACCGCCTCAGGGTCCGGCCGCTCGATCCGGCGTACGACGGTGGGGCTACTGGGCATGTGCCACTCCAAGGTGTGCCGCCGCGCGCGGGAACAGCCGCAGCGCGTTGCCGGACAGGATCTTCGTCAAGTCGTCGTCACTGAGCTCCAGGCCGCGTACGTCGTCCAGGATGTCGTCGAAGAACCGCCCGGTCTCCGCGTCCCGCGTCTTCGCCGTACCGAACATCTCGGAGCCGAACAGCACGTTGTCCGCGCCGATCTTGCGGACCAGCATCGCCAGCGAGTCGGCGTCGTACACGGCCGTGTCGAAGTACAGGTTGCGCACCGCCTCTTCGAAGGGCGGCAGGGACTCGGCCACATGCAGTGCGCGGCTCCGGTTGAAGTGGAACGGCACTCCCCCGCCGCCGTGGGGAACGATCAACCGCAGTTCGGGAAAGTCCGTGAAGACCGAGGACGAGCACAGCTCCACCACCGCGGCATAGTGCTGGGCGATGTAGTGCGAGCCGTTCAGGTGCATGGCCGGGTTCCGCGTCGAGCTGGCGTGAACCATGCCCGGTACGTCGAGCTCGACCATCGCCTCCCACAGCGGGTACCACCACCGGTCCCCCAGCGACGGCGTGAACGGCTGCAGTCCACCGGACACGTCCGGGTTGATCAGACAGCCGACAAAACCCGACGAGACGGTACGGCGCAACTCGGCAACCACACCGTCCAGCCCGGCCCCCGGGCTCTGCGGCAGCTGCGCGACCGGAACGAACTGCCCCGGGTAGAGATCGGCCACCCGTGCGATCAGGTCGTTGTTGATCTCGGTCCAGTGCCGGCTGATGGTTTCGTCGCCGACGTCGTGCCCCATCGCCGACGCCCGCGGTGAGAAGAACACCGCGTCGATGCCGCGTGCCGCCATCTGCTCCAGATGCCCGGCCAGCGACGACCGGATCTGGTCGTCGGAGACCGTCAGCGAACCCTTCAGCGGCTTGTTCTGCAACGCCATCTGGCGGCCTCGGTACGCGTTCAGCGCCGCCGGCGCCGTCGTGTAGTGGCCGTGGGCATCGATGATCACCGCTCGGTCTCCTTCCACGGCGCGATCCGCGCCTCTGCCTGCCGCAGTGCCGCGGTCAGTGCCACGCCCAGCACCATCAGCACGAGCACCGGGACGAGCATCGATGCGGTGTCGAACTGGTTGCCGTACTTCACCACCAGCGCACCCAGACCGGTGATCGCGGTGAAGAACTCGGCGACCACCATGCCGATGATTGCGCGCCCGACCCCGAGCCGCAGACCGGTCATCGTGTATGGCAGCGACGCCGGCAGGATCACCTTGGTGAACACCTGCCACTCGCTCGCCGCGAAGCCGGTGCCGACGTCGATCAGCGCCGGGGGCACGTTGCGCACGCCACTGGCAGTGTTGATCAGGACCGGGAAGATCGCGAGCAGCACGACCACGAACAGCTTCGCGCTGAAGCCCAGTCCGAACCACAGGATCACCAGCGGTACGACGGCCACCAGGGGCGTCGCGTAGAGCGCGTTGACGAGCCAGTCCGTCGCAACCTCGACGGTCTTGTACCGGCCGATCACCAGACCCAGGACAACACCGAGTACGGCGGCGATCGCGAAGCCCAGCGCCAGCGTGCTCAGACTGCTCAGCAAGGCCTTCGGCAGCTCACCGGTCTTGGTCAGCTGCACCGCTGCCCGCACCACAGCTGTCGGGTACGACATGAACAGCGGGTTGATCTGCCGCCCGACCAGCTCCCACGCGCCCAGCACCACCAGGATGGCGACGAGTCGGATCAGCCGGTACTTGCGGCGTGCCTTGCCTGCGTGGTCCACGGCCGGCTCCTCATCGGTCACGGCCGCCACCTCAGCCCGCGGCTGCACTTCAGTCCTGGACACGTTCGCTCCCTGGGTTCGTCGAGCGGATCAGCTGCCAGACCTGGCTGCGCAACTCCTGGAACTCCGGCAGTCCGCGGAGCTCGGTCAGCTCACCACGCGGCCGCTCGAAGGGGACATCGATGATCTGCTTCACGCGACCCGGATTGGCCGCCAGCACAACCACCCGGTCGCTCAGGTAGAGCGCCTCGTCCAGGTCGTGCGTCACGAACAGCACTGTCTTCCTCGTCTCGCCATGGACCCGCAGCAACTCCTTCTGCAACACCTCACGGGTCTGCGCGTCCAGCGCACTGAACGGCTCGTCCATCAGCAGTACGGCGGGATCGATCGCCAGCGCACGGGCCAGACCGATCCGCTGCTGCATGCCACCGGACATCTGGTGCGGGTAGTGGTCGGCGAATCCGCTGAGTCCGACCAGCTCGAGCAGTTCGCCCGCCCGTGCAGCCCGCTGCGTCCGCGAGAGCCCTTGCAGCTCGAGTCCGAACTCCACATTGCGCCGCGCGGTCCGCCATGGCAGCAGATTCGCCTGCTGGAACACCAGTCCGCGGTCGCGGCCCGGCCCTGCCACGGCATTGCCGTCGACAACGACCTGTCCGGCGTCAGCGCCCAGGAGGCCCTGGATGATCCGCAGTACGGTCGTCTTTCCGCAGCCGCTCTCACCGATCAGGCTGACGAACTCGCCCTCGCCGACTCCGAACGACAGGCCGCGCAGCACGGTGTGTGCCTTGCGGTTGGTCTGGAAGGTCTTGCTCAGTCCTTCGACGCGCAACTTCTCCGGAGCGTCGATCATGATGCGGCTCCTCTCGGTGTGAACAGGTCGTCCACCGGCAGCCGGTTCGGTACCAGTCCCTGCTCGTAGGCGTAGCGGGTGATGAGTTCGAGTGCCGGCCGGTTGGCCTCGAGGCCGATCGGAGTCATGTCGATCGCTCCGGTCTCGGCGTGCTGCTTGGCCTCGACGAACAGCTGGGTCAGTTCCTCGCGGCGGTCGGCGTGCTCCTCGCGGATCACCACCATGTGGTTGATCGGTACGGCGTGGGTGCGCTCGTACCAGCTGCGCGCAGCCGCCTTCGCATCCGGGATCAGCGGCCGCAGCCTCGGGTCGTCCGGCAGGTCGTTGCCCATGATCACGGCGTCCAGCTCGCCGGCGTGCAGCAGGTCGACGAGCTTGGACCCGTCCGGAGCGCGCTCGACGGCAGGCGGGTCGACGTACTCGGTCAGGTGGCCGTCCTCGATGCTGACCCACTGCACTTTGTCGAGCGGTACGCCGTACTCGTCGGCGAGGATGCCGCGCAGCCAGACACCAGTGGTCTGGGCATACGTGCGGACGCCGATGCGCTTGCCGGCCAGGTCGCTCACGTCGAGCGGGTCGTCCGCGCGGCACACGATGTGGTCGTGCTGGAACCGCGAGCGCAGTACGACGGGCAACAGGAGCAGCGGCTTCCCCTCGGCGCGGGCCTGCAGGTAGGTGACGATCGCCATCTCGCACACGTCGTACGCCTGCTCGCGGACCATCGCCGCGAAGGCCTTGTGTACCGGGTTCACCTCGACGAAGTCGAAGACGGCGTCTTCCTTCAGCGCGCGGACGTGCGGGTAGTCCGCCAGCACGGCTCTCACGAGACCACCGGGTAGAGAGTCGCTGCGGTGCCGTGGAAGATCTGCTCCTGTGCGGCAGCCGGCAGGAACGCGAGGATGTCCCGGCTCCGCTTGTGCAGTGTCGGCAGGTCGTCCTCGGCGGCCGGGTAGTTCGAGCCCCACATCAACCGCTCCGCGCCGAACTCGGTGAGCAGCTTGCGCAGGAACGTGCCCGGGTCGGCCGGCTCCTTCGTCGACGACACCAGCGTCCGCTCGGTCAGCTTGAGGTACACACCGGCGTACTGCCCCAACTCGAACAGCGGCCGCGCTGCGTCGTACGGCGCGCCTCCGCTGAGGTCCGGCCGCGCGGCGTGGTCCAGCAGCACCTTCACACCGGGGAAGCGATCCAGCAGCTCGCGGAGCGCGGGGATGCCCTCGCTCCGCATCTGCAGACACAAGGAGAGGTTGTTCTGCTCCGCCCATGCCCACGCGGTGTGCAGACGTGGGTCAGACAGCCAGGAGGCCTGGCCGGGCATCGTGCTGCCGGTGGTGAACAGCCGGGCGCCCTGCAGTCCGCGAGACACCCAGTGCGCCAACTGCTCGGATGCATCCGGCGCCAGCATGTCGACGGAGAACACTCCGGCGAAGCGGTCCGGGTGCTGCTCGACCGAGTCGGCGACGTAGCTGTTGTCGTGGCCGTAGGCGGTGGAGGCCTGCACGACGACGGCGCGGTCGATCCCGGCCTGGTCCATGGCGGCGAGCAGTTCCTTCGCGCCGACGGGTCGCTGCTGCGACCAGGCCGACTCCACGCCGCCCAGCGGGTTGCGCGGGTAGCGGTCCCGGTCGACCGCGATCACATGGCAGTGCGCGTCGATTGTCATCAGGATTCCTTCAACTCGGGGAAGAACCGGTCCAGGGGAACGTCCGACGGGACGAGGCCCTGGCGGCGGGAGTAGTCGACAAGTGCGCCGATCGAGGCCTGGTTGGCGTCGAGGCCGTACGGGAGCGGGTCGCCGACGATCTCCGCCAGGCGTTGGTAGCGAAGATCCTCACGCGTACTCGCGGCCGGACCGCCGAGCCGGCGCAGGTACCTCGATCGGCTGTCCTCGAAGGCCTGCACGAGTTCGCCGGCAAGCCATGGGTGGTCGGACAGCAGCTGTTCGCGGACCACGACAACGCCGTGGATCGGGTAGATGCCGGTCCGCCCGTACCAGTCCGCCGACAGGCCCTCCGCATCGTCGAGCAGTTCGCGGTAGCCGGACGCCAGCGTCACCTTGGGATCGCCGACGCCCGCACCACGGGTGAAGGCTGCATCCACCTCGCCCTGCTGGAACAGGTCGAGCAGCTTCGGTCCGGGCCGGTGCACGTTCGGAGGCAGCGTCAACGACTCCACATGCTCGTCGTCGTCGACGATCCACTCGACCTTGGCGGAGTCGACGCCGTACTCGTCCTCGAGCACGCCACGGGTCCAGACCGCGCTCGTCACGGAGTACGCCCGTACTCCGACGCGCCGGCCGTGCAGATCGGTCGGCTGGGCGATCCCTGAGCCGTTGCGGATCACCAGCCCCTCATGGTGGAAGCGCCGGCTCAGGAAGACCGGCAGAGCGACGTACGGCGCTCCGAGCGCCCGCGCGATCAGGTACGTCGTCGGCGCCAGCTCGCACACGTCGAACTCGACCGACCGGACCATCCGCCGGTACGCCGTGATCATCGACGCGAACTCCACCGGCTGGAGACGGCAGCCGTTCACCAGGACGCGGCCGTTCAGCAGGTCTTCGGTGTGGCCGTAGCGGCCGAGGGCGACCCGCAGCTCGAGGTCGTTCACAGCATCTTCACCGCGTCCGCCGCCAGCGACATGTCGGCGACCTGGTCGTACGGGAGCACCTTCTTCTGCACACCCTGGGAGACGTTCAGCTCCTGCATGTACTGCAGCCGCTTCTCGTCGAGTGTCAGGTCGACGGCGTACGCACCAGGCTGCTGCGCGAACGTCCACAGCGATCCGGCTTCCTTGGCGTCGCTGCTCGGCACCGCCTTCTGGTACGCCTTCAGGTAGGCGTCCTTGGAGTCCGGCGAGGAGATGTAGCGGAACAGCTTGGCGTACGCCGCCAGCGTCTTCACCAGCACGTCCCGGCGCTTCGAGATCGCCGTGTCGGACGTGTAGGCGCCCTGGTAGGTGTACTCCGGGAGCTCCTTCCACAGCTCGGCCACCGCGTGCACGCCGTACTTGTCCTGCTCGTCGTAGACGTCGACCAGGGACGGGCCCGCATCGACCTTGCCGGCAGAGATCGCCTTGAACACGTCGGCGCTGGAGCCGATGTTGACGAACTTCACCTGCTCGGGCTTGATGCTGTACTTGCCGAGGTACGCGACCATGATCTGGTGCAGCAGCGCGCCGACCGGACCGGTGCCGATCGTCTTGCCGACCAGGTCCTCGGGTGACTTGATGCTGTCGGACTTCGCGTAGACGGCATGCGCCAGCAGCAGTCCGGAGCCGGAGACCACCTTGAGCTTGGCGCCCTTCTCGATCGCCGGCAGCACCTGGCCGAAGCCGGAGAGCAGGGTGATGTCGTTGCTGCCGTTGAGCAGGCTGGCGATCAGCTTGGAGCCGTCGGAGACGTTCTGGGTCTTGGCGGTCAGATCAACCGCGCCGAAGTAGTTCTGGGTCTGCATCAGCTGCTGCAGCACCAGCGTGCTGTTCGAGCCGGTGTTGACGACCGTGACGGACTTGCCGTCGCCGGCTGCGGCTGAGCCGCCGTTCGGGCCGCAACCGGTCAGACCGGCCACGGACGCCAGCGCGCCCAGTTTCAGCACGGTCCGGCGGGAGGGAAGGGCGAGAAGCTCGGACATGGTCGTTCTCTCCGATGGTCGGGAAGAGCCAGGTGAGCCCCGGGACGAGGGCCGATGATTGGGGAGCCTAGAATTCTGTTGACAAAAATGTCAACATTTTCGTCTACACTTTCTTCCAGTGGTCGGAACCGATCACACTGGGTGCAGCGAGCAGACGGGAGGGATCACCATCAGCGAGGAAAAAACCATGATCCGCACCGGCATGGCCGGGCAGGAGTACGTGCGGGACGCGGTCCGTGAGGACATCGCGTCCGGCCGTCTGGCGCCCGGTCAGCGACTGGTCGAGGCGGACCTGGCGGAGCAGTACGGCGTGGTGCGCAGCGGAGTCCGCGCGGCCTTGCTCGACCTGTCGGCGGAGGGACTGGTCGAGCGGATCCCGCAGCGCGGGTCACGGGTGCGGACGCTGTCGCTGGAAGAGGCGATCGAGGTCACCGAGGCCCGGATGGTGCTGGAGTCGCTGTGCGCGGCCAAGGCCGCGGCGCGGATCACCGAGCGCGGCATCGTCGACCTGAGGGCACTGGGCGACCGGATGGCCGCCGCGGTCGCCGACGGGGACGACCTGGGGTACGCGGAGTTGGACGACGCGCTGCACCGGCTGATCCGGGAGCTGAGCGGTCAGCAGACCGCGACCACGATCATCGAGCGGCTGCGGGTGCTGAACATCCGGCATCACTTCCGGATGACCCGGCTCCCCCGCCGGGCGCAGACCTCGCTCGAAGCGCACCTGCGCATCATCAACGCGATCGCCGACCGCGATCCGGACGCCGCCGGCGCCGCGATGACCGAGCACCTCAGCGACGTCATCGACCACCTGGCTGCCGCCAAACACTCCTGAAGCAACACAGGGCAATCCGCCGGCCGGCCGGGGCCCGGGTCGCCCCGGGCGGGCAGGCCCGGGGCAACTGCGCGGGCGTCGGCCCGCGTGGACTACACGTCGACCGCTTGGCCCGACGCCGCAGAGCGGCGGGCGGCGTCGACGATCTTCAGCGTACGGAGACCGACTGCGCCGTCCGGCTGCGGCACTGCGGCCGGCGACTGGCCCGCGACGGCGGGACCGCTGGTGCGGACCGCGTCCAGGAAGGTGTCGACCATGGCCGCGTCGAGGTTGCCGCCGATGCCCAGGAACACCTCACCATTGGCGTCCGTGCCGCCCACGTGCGGGCGGAACGGCTCGATCTCGACCGAGCCGTTGGTGCCGGTCACCTGCAGCGAGACACCGCCCCAGGTCGGACCGTTGTCCGGGACGCTCCAGGAGAAGTCGATGGTTGCCATCAGCCCGTTGTCGTAGTTGATCGTCACCAGACCGCCGGTCTCCACCTCCACCCCCTTGTCCTGGTGCAGGATGCGGTTCGAAGCGGCGTACACGCGGGTGGCGGACGCACCGCCGGTCAGGCCGTCGATCAGGTCCGCGCAGTGCACGGTGTGGTCGACCATCGCGCCTCCACCGGCCTGCTTGGCGTCGACGAACCACTGGCGCGCGGCGTACGGGATCTTCCCGTTGTTCGTGCCCAGCACTGCGAACACGTCGCCGAGCCGACCGGCCTCGACGTTCGCCCGCAGCTGCAGGTACGACGGCGCGAACCGGACCGGGTACGCGACCATGAGGATCACGCCGGCCGCCTCGCACGCTGCGAGCATCGCCTCGCCGTCGGCGACCTCAGTGGCCAGCGGCTTCTCGCACAGAACGTGTGCACCGACAGAGGCAGCACGCTCGACCAGTGCGCGGTGGCCGGCGTTCTCGGACGTCACGATGACGGCGTCGGGTCCCCACGCGAACAGCTCGTCGTACGTGTCGACGTACGGGACACCGAACGCCTCAGCAAGAGCCGCACCGCGCGGCCCCTCGTCCGGTGCGGACGCACCGTCGGGATCAGCGGCCAGCACCTCGATGTCCGGCATCGCAGCCAGCAGATGCGCGTACGACCCGGCGTGAACATGGGCAAACGAAGCCAGAGCAACCTTCAGGGTCATGCCACTGCTCCACTCGAGACGAAGGTCTTCATGTCGATCGGCTGGCCGGACTCCATCGACGCACGCGCCGCCTCGGCCAGGTAGACGGCGGTCGCACCGTCGGATGCGAGCACCCGCGGCTCCGGTCCGCCGCGCAGCCCGATGGCCAGCTCACGCAGCTGCGTCAGGTAGGGGCTCTCCCCCAGCGTCGACGCCGGAATCAGCAGGTCACCGCCGGCACCGCCGTTCTGCAGCTCCTCCTTGTAGCCGGTGTCGGCCTCCGAGGTGAACCGCAGTACGCCGGTCGACCCCGCCACCTGGAACCCGGTCTGGAACGTCGTACCCGTCGCTCCCCAGGTCGCCCGGCAGTGGCTGATGGCGCCGGACTCGTGCGTCAGCGTCACATGCGCCGCCACGTTGACCGGGCTGATGCCGTCAAGGGTCGGCGGGTTCTGGGCCGCGTACACGGCGGTGACTTCGCCGCACAGCCAGCGTGCCTGGTCCAGGTCATGCACCATCAGGTCCATGATCACGCCGCCCGAGCGGGCCACTTCCCGGTACCAGCCGGCGCCGGCCGGCGAGGAGGCCTGCCGGTAGAACCGCGCCACCGCGACCTCACCGATCCGCCCGGCCCGGATCGCGTCGTACGCCGCCTTGTACTCCGGGAAGAACCGGACCACGTGGGCCGGGTACAACCGGACACCGGCCGCGTTCGCCGCGTCGATCACCTCGTGCGCGTCGGCCGCCGTGAGCGTCAGCGGCTTCTCGCAGATCACGTTCTTGCCCGCCTTGATCGCGGCCAGCGTGATCTCCTTGTGCGTCGCCGACGGTGTGACGATATCGACGAACTCAGCCTCGGCCAGGCAGCCTTCCAGCGATGCCACGACCTCCAGCCCGTACTGCTCCGACAGCTCCTCGGCGCCCTCCAGCGAGTGGACCAGGACCCGGGCCCCGAGGGCCTTCCACGCGGCCACGTGCACGTGGCTGATGTTGCCCGCGCCGATCAGACCGACGGTCAGACCGGCAAGCTCTTCCGACATGAGATCCCCTACAACCCTGTGGGTAAATTAGTAACGATCCTTGCGTATCACTGCGCACAGGCGTTCGCAACCACCGTCTCACGAACATAAGTACCTCACTATCGAGAACTCACCCCGAACTGTGCAGAATGTGCCGGTGAAAGAAGCGACCGCCGCCCCGGGTGCTCCCGGCGTGACCGCCGGCACTGGTCCGCGTCCGGGCGCAGTGGTCCAGACCGGTGGGACCACCTTCACGCTGTGGGCTCCGGCCGCCGAACGGGTCGAGCTGGCCCTGGTCGCGGACGACGGCAGCCAGCGGAACCTGGACCTGAGCCACACCGGTGAGTTCTGGACCGGGTACGTGCCCGGTGTCGGCGCCGGCCAGCGGTACGGGTACCGCGTGCACGGGCCGTTCGACCCTTCACACGGTCTGCGCTTCAACCCGTCGAAGCTGCTGCTGGACCCGTACGCACGGGCCGTCGACGGCTCGCTGGACTTCTCCAGCCCGTTGATCTACGACTCCTCCGACGGCGATTCGGCCGGCCATGTCCCGGTCGGCGTCGTCGTCGCGGACTCCGATCCGCCGCCGCCGATCAGCAAGCCGGTGCACTGGGGCGAGACCGTCATCTACGAGCTGCACACGAAGGGGTTCACCAAGCGGCACCCCGACGTACCTGAGCACCAGCAGGGCACGTACGCCGGGCTCGCGCATCCGTCGGTGATCAGGTATCTGACCGAGCTCGGCGTGACGTCGGTGGAGTTGTTGCCGATCCACCACTTCCTGACCGAGCCGTCGATCGCCGCCCGGGGCCTGCCGAACTACTGGGGCTACAACAGCCTCGGCTTCTTCGCGCCGCACGCGCCGTACTCGTCGTCGGGTTCACGCGGCGAGCAGGTGGCCGAGTTCAAGGCGATGGTCGCCGCGTTCCATGCCGCGGGCATCGAAGTGATCCTCGACGTGGTCTACAACCACACCGCCGAGGGCGGGTTCGACGGGCCGACGCTGAGCTTCCGCGGGATCGACAACCGCGCGTACTACCGGCTCGCGCACGGTGACGGTCATGGGGCCGCGATGTACGACGTGACCGGCACCGGCAACTCGGTCGACACCTCGCACCCGCAGGTACGGCGGCTCGTGATGGACTCGCTGCGCTACTGGGTCGAGGAGATGGGCGTCGACGGGTTCAGGTTCGACCTTGCGGTGACGCTGGTGCGCAACGAGCGGCACGAGGTGGACATCCCCGGGCATCCGTTCCTCGCCGAGGTCGCGGCCGACCCGGTGCTCGGCCGGGTGAAGCTGATCGCCGAGCCGTGGGACGTCGGCCCGTTCGGCTACCAGGTCGGGAACTTCGGCCCGCCGTGGTCGGAGTGGAACGGTAAATTCCGCGACAGCGTGCGTGACGTCTGGCGGAACACCTCCGACGGCGTGAAGGACCTCGCCTACAGGCTGTCCGGTTCGAGTGATCTGTACGGCGACGACGGGCGGTACCCGTACGCGTCGATCAACTTCGTCACCGCGCATGACGGGTTCACGCTGCGGGACCTGGTCAGCTACGACCACAAGCACAACGAGGCGAACCACGAGGACAACCGCGACGGCACCGACGACAACCGCTCCTGGAACTGCGGCGTCGAAGGCGAGACCGACGACCGGCGCGTGATCGCGTTGCGCAAACGGCAGATGGCGAACCTGATGTCGACGCTCATCCTGTCCACCGGCGTACCGATGATCACCGCCGGCGACGAGTGCGGCCGGACGCAGGACGGCAACAACAACGCCTACTGCCAGGACGACGAGATCTCCTGGTTCGACTGGTCGCTGCCGGCGGCCTGGTCCGATCAACTGGAGCTGACAAAACAGCTGATCGCGCTCCGGGCCAGACATCCCGCGCTGCGCCAATGGCACTACTTCTCCGGCGGGCCCGTCGTGCCCGGCGGCCGCAAGGACCTGTCCTGGATCGCCCCGCACGGCGGCGAAATGACCGACGCCGACTGGTTCGACGGCAACCTCCGCACCATCGGCATGTTCCTCGCCGGCGACGCCCTCCGAGCCACCGACACCGAAGGCAACGCCCTCACCGACAGCTCCTTCCTCCTGGCCCTCAACGCCACCCCCCAAACCCAGCCGGTCGTAGTCCCCGACGCCTCCTGGGCCCCCGCCTACGAGGTAGTCCTGGACACCAGCCACAGCATGGTCACCGAAGTAGAAGCCGGCGCCACCGTCCCCCTGGCCCCCCGCTGCCTGGTCCTACTGCGCGCCCTCTAACAGGTCTTCCGGTACACCCGATCCCCGAAGTTCTCCCGCCACTCCGCCTCCGACAGATCCCGCCCAGCCATCCGGCACGCCATCTCGACCGCGTGTTCCAGGCGGGTGTCCCAGTGATAGACCCCGTCGTCGTACGACGCGATCGCCACGGTATGGCTGTCCGGCAGGAAGTCGGCGGTCACCAGTTGCTGGTTCGGCGTCATGATCGTACCGAGCAGCGCCGCGCTCTTGCCGTCGAAGAGCGCGATGCCGCCGTCCCAGCCGGACGTCACCAGCAGCGAGCTGTCGGCCGAGAAGGCGATCCCGTTGACCAGGCCCTGATGGACGATCCGCGGCGCGGCGAGGAACTCACCGGTCGCGGGGTCGATGATCAGTGCGTCGCCCTTCTCACTGCCGACCGCCACCCGGGTCCCGTCCGGCGAGTAGGTCACGATGCTGGGGTATTTCATCGGGAAACTCCCCCGCCGCAGGACCCGGCCCGCGACGAGGTCCACCACCGCCCAACGGTCGGACGGGACGTCTAACCAGGTGGAGATGTTGCGGCCTCCGATCACCAGGAAGGCCGTCCGGTTGTCAGGGCTCGCCGACAACCAGGCGATCGGGCCACCGACCTGAACGGGCTTGCTCACCGGACGGAGGGTTTCGGCGTCCACCAGCGTCGCGAACCCGGACTGATCACCGACGACCAAGCGGCTGCCGTCGCGTCCGCTGTAGTCGAGGTCCCCGATCCTGCCGGCCGTCACTCTCCGGGCGGCCACCAGGCGACCGGTCCGGGTGTCCTCCACCATCACCTGCCCAGCTGTGTTGCCGAGCGCGAACCTGTCGCCGCTCGGGTGCCACGTGCCACAACTGAAGGTCGTCGTACCGAGGTGCGTCGCGTCGAAGTGGACGACCTTGTCGGTCGCGGTGTCGACGAACTCACCGTCAGGTATCCCGGCGTCCAGGTAAGCGGGGTCGTAGTCGAGCAGCCGGAAGTAGCTCCGCCCGCCCGGAGCGATGAAGCGACAGCCGTAGGCAAACCCGGGCGGCGCCTTCTGCTGACTCAGCAAGTGCTGGCGACCGGTGAGATCCCAACTCCGCAAGGCACCGTCGCCTGCCGAGGTGTACAGCGTGTCGTCGCGCGGGCTGAAGGCGCCTGCCAGGGAGTCACGTTCGGAGATCGGCATGTTCTCCAACGTCGTTCCGCCGGCGGTCTCCCAGACGATGACGTGATAGTCGGCGCCGAGCGACACCACCGACTTGCCGTCGTGGGAGAAGCGGACATTGAGCGGGTTGGCCCGATGTCCGTCCAGACGGTGCAGCGTCGCGCCGGTCGCCGCGTTCACGAGCACGACGACGGCGTAGTCGCCGGTGGAGGTGTCGCGCGCCTCCTCCGCGAACGCCAGGGTCTTGCCGTCCGGTGCGATATCGGACACGACGAAGACGAGCTCCGGCTTCGACCACAGTTGCTTGCCGGTAGCAACGTCGTACGCCGCGGCCGGCTTGCTCAGATAGAGCCGGTCGCCGGCCGGGCTGATGACAGCGTCCTGGACGGACGCGGCGGCCAGCGGCATGACTCGTCGTACGGATGGCGCCTGGCCCGGAGTGACGTCCCAGACGAAGACCGCACCGCTGCTGAAGTCTTTCGTTACGCCATCGCCGTAGTAGTGCAGTACTGCGACGAGAGAACGACCGTCGTGGCTGTAGGTGACATGGGTGGCGCGGGCGGGTGTCTTGGGGAACCCGGGCAGGTGGCGACCGGTCGGCTTCAGGGTCATCGGATCGAGCAACACCACCGGCTCGGTGGTCGGGGGCGGCGTCCCGACGGCGAGTTCGCGATCACCCGGGCTGAGCGCGATCGGATCCATGTAGTCCAAATGATCCGCACCGCTGGACCGGTTCGGCGGCTTGAACGAGGCGAGTGGCTCGCCGGTGGTCAGGTCATAGCTGAGGACATGGCCGCTGGCGGCGAAGATGTAGGCCCGCCGGCCGTTCGCGCTCACCTCAAGGCCGTACGAATCCACCCTCTCGGTCTCGAACGAGCTCGTCAGCTGCGGGTGTTTGGCTATCGTGGCCAGGAGGTTCGACCGGGACTCAGGCGAGTCATGCATGCGGACGGCGGCCACGGCAAGCAGCAACGAAGTATCGATGTCGGTCTCTACGACGGCCTTCGCACCTGCTCGGCCGGCTGCTGCGACGGTTGCGGACTGTTCCGCGGCGGCGGCCTGGCGGTCGGCTCGGCGCGCCTGGCCAGTCGCGAGGAAGCCGGCGATGAGCGCGCCGACGAGGAGGACTGCGGCCATGCTCAGCGCCGCGCGCAGCCGGCGGTTGATCCGCGACTCGTGCTGGGCCCGTTGCTCGGCGGCATGGAGTTCTGCGTCGGCGAGGCGTTCGCTCGCGGCGAGGTAGTCGCGCTCGGTCGCGGTCAGATCCGGAGCCGTCCGGTCCCTCCACTGCACGGCCTTCGCGAGCCGGACGCCTCGATACAGCTCGCTGTCCGGACGACCCAGCGAATCCCACGAGTCGGCTACTTGGGTGAGGTGGTGAAGGATCTGCTGGCCTTCGAGGTCGTCGTCGAGCCAGCCGCGCAACCGCGGCCAGGCTCGCGCCAGAGCTTCGTGCGCCAGCTCCACAGCGTCGTCGTCACTGGTCACCAGTCGCGCGCCGATGAGCAGGTCGATGAGTTCGTCCGACTCCGGACCGGTGACCACCGCACGTCTCGGCAGCCGGCTGCGGACCGGTTCGCCGTCGGGGCCGGGAGCAACGAGTCGCAACAGCAACGCCTTCAGCATCGGGCGCTGTTCCGGGGTGAGTCGCGTGTACACCTGCTCGGCCGACTGCGCGACAGCTCCTCGAATGCCGCCCGTCGCGCGGTAGCCCGCGACGGTCAGCGTCCGGCCTTCCCTGCGTTGCCACGTCTCCGCGAGTGCATGCGACATCAGCGGCAGCGCGCCCGGCTGACCGGCGACCTCACCGATCAGGACATCGACCAGCCCGGGTTCGACGACCAGCGCGGCCAGGCGTGCTGGTTCGGTGATGGCGGACCGCAGCTCGGATTCGGACATGCTGCCGAGCAGGTGCAGTCCCGCTTCGACGACGTGCGCGAACTCCGGGTGGAACGAAAGGTCGGCGAATCGATCGGCCCGGAACGACAGGACGAGTGGGGCCTCGGCAGCATGATCGGCGAGCCGGGTGAGGAACGTCGTACGTTCGGTGAGGTCCTGACAGAGCGAGAAGACCTCCTCGCATTGATCGACGACCAAAGTGGGCAGTGGTCCGCGTCCAGGCAGGGCGCCGGCCAGCGCGGCCATCGGGTGTTGACCTGGTGTGATGGTCACGACCCGTCGCCCGTCGCGCAGCAAGGACGCGGCGATACCGGCGCGGATCAGCGAGGACTTCCCGCAGCCGGACGGTCCGACGACAGCGAGGACCGAGCCGTCCGCGAGCTTCCGCAAACCTGCGGCGACCTGGGACTCGCGGCCGAAGAAGAGCTCGGCGTCATCGAGGTCGTACGGCTTCAGGCCCTGGTACGGGCAAACGGCGCTCGGCTCCGGAAGCGCCTCGGGGACGGCCAGGTCCGGGTCCTGCCGCAGGATCGCCTGCTCGAGTCCGTCAATCTCCGGGCTCGGGTCGAGACCGAGCTCGCCGTCGAGCACGGCGCGAAGGCGACGGAGGGTCTGCAGCGCTTCGCCCTGCCTGCCATCGTGGTACTGCGCAGTCGCGAGCAGGGCCCATCTCCGCTCGCGCAACGGCGCCGCCGCGACCATCGCCTGCGCCGTACCCAGGATGGTCCCGTGACCACCTGAGCGCAGCGACGACTCGACGTACAGCTCCTCCGCGAGCTGGCGCAGCTCCTCCAAACGCGCGATCTCGATCCGCGCCGGATCCCAGCTCGAAACCTCCTCGAACGGCCTGCCCCGCCAGAGCGTCAGTACGTCGGCGAGCAGCGCTGCCGCCCGTTCCGGGTCATCGGTGAGCAAGGCACGGGCTCGATCAAGCGTGTGCTCGAATCGCAGACTGTCGATGTCGTCCCGCGCGACGGCCAGCCGATAACCGGCCGGCGAAGTCTCGATCGCGTGATTGCCGAGCACTTTGCGCAACCGGACGACGCAGCCTTGGAGCACTTTGGTTTCCGAGGCAGGGGGCTCGTCGCCCCACAGGGCGTCGGCCAGCGCCCCAGCACTCACAACCTCTCCTGGTTGCACCGTCAGCGCGGCCAGGACGACGCGATCGCGCCGTGCGAGGTTCTTCCGCCCCCCATCGACTGTGAGCGGGCCGAGTACGGCGATACCCACATTCCGACTCTCCGACCGTTGCCGGTGCTCGTCAAGGGCTCCGATACCGCGTTGATACCGGTGGCAGCGGAGTCGATACCGCCTGGCTGGACAACGGAGCTGTCCAGTTCGATCGGAAGTCGGAAGAGGTAGACCGATGAGCACCAAGTCCACACGCTCCACGAAGCACTCCATGTCCCGCCGACTCGTTCGGCTGGTCGCAGGCGCCACGCTCGGCGTCTCCGCACTGACCATCGCGACACCGGCGATGGCGATGAACAAGCCCGAGCCCGCGGGTGGCTGCGTCGATTGGACGCCGGTCACGCCGGACAAGGTCGCTGACTCCTTCGACGTCAGCGAGGCCGGCCTGGGCGCGCTGGGCGGCATCGCGCTCGGCGGCATCGGCCTGGGTATCGGGCTCGTCGTCTTGCGCCGCCGCGACAACACGACGTCGGATCAATCCTGATCGACGTCGCAATCCGGGCCCTCTCGCGAGGGCCCGGATTGTCGTCGGGGTTGTTAACCTTTCGCCTGTACATTCATCGGTCACCTGCTGTTCATCTCTGGGGGGATCGATGTTTCTGCTGCAGCGAGGGCGTGAGCGGACTACGCCTATTGGGGCTTTGCATCGCGGGATCATGCGGTGGGGGCAGGCTGAGCGGACCAGTTCTCGGCTGGCGATTCAGCGGTGGGTGGACGGCGTGGCGTACGTCGATGTGCAGGCGCGGACGTATGCGGAGTACTGGACGCGGCAGAACTCTGCAGCGATGTCGGGCGACGGACCGCTGTGGGTAGTGCTGGGTGACTCGACTGCGCAGGGGCTGGGTGCGTCGTCGCCGCTGCACGGCTATGTCGGACAGGTGCTGAATGCACTGCGTCGGAAGGGGACTCCGTGGCGGGTGCTCAACCTGTCGCGGTCCGGTGCGCAGACGCGGCATGTGCTGGATGACCAGCTGCCGCTACTGGACGGACTGGCGCCGGCGCTGGTCACATGTGGCATCGGCAGCAATGACATCCTCGCTACCCCGCCGAAGCGGCTCCGCGACCACCTCCGTCAGGTGATCGACCGGCTGCCCTCATCGTCAGTTGTGATGGACCTGACCGTTCCCGACCGGCTCTGGCGAGTCGGTGGAGCTGTCAGCCCGTACGTCGCCGGCATCAACCAGCTGATCAGCAACACGGCCACGTCCCGCGGACTGCCCGTCGCCGAGGTCTCCCGGTACGCCAGGCCGCCATGGCGCGGCATGCTCGCGCCGGACGCGTTCCACCCGAACAACCTGGGCTACCGACGCCACGCGGACGCATTGCTCGCCGCACTGCCGGCCGGCGTACTCAAGCCCTGAGCAAGCGTTCTAAACGGTCCAGCGTCTTGGCACTCTCCTGCCGGACCCGGATCGGCACGATCGCCGCACGGCCCGGTACGCGAATGCCACCGGTGAGTGCGACGCGCGTACCACCGCCCGGCTCGGCCGCGACCGCCATGCCGATGATCACGAACCTGCTCTGCAGCCAGCACCACCCCGGCCGGAACTGCCCCATCAGCCGCGCACGTTGACCGCGCCGACCCTTCGCCAGTACGACGACCCGGTCGCCGTCGCGCTCAAGAACGGTTGCCGATACGAAGTCGGCCTGGATCGCAGCGAAGACCTGTAGGTCCGTGAGCATCGCCTTCACCTGATCGGGACCGGCAGGCAGCACCCGTTCGGTAACTACCGCACCCGGCACGCCCGCGGCGAGCGCGCGGAACCGCTCGACGTCGGTCAGTTCGATGGTCGGCCAGTCGCTCATGATCTCCACGCCTTCCGGAAGCTCGCCCGCGCGCGGTGCAGCCGCGACTTCGCCGTACCCGCGGGGACATCGAGTACGGCGGCCGCGGCCTGCTCGTCCATTCCTTCGAGGTCCCGCAGTACCAGGACAGCACGATGCTCCGGCGACAATCGCCGGAGCACGTCTTGTACGTCGACCACCAGCTGCGGATCGTCTGCAGCAGGCAGGTCCGCGAGCTCGGCCGGCTGCTGCCGCTGCCCGAGCCGAGCGACCCGGACCGCCTCGCGTACGGCGATCGCGCGCGCCCACCCGAACAGCGCGTCCGGATTCTCCAGACCGCGCAAACCACGGAAGATCGCGATCAACGCCTCCTGCGCGGCGTCCGGCCCATCGCTCAGGGCGATCGGCCCGCAGATCCTCCCGACGTACGGCGTCAGCGCGTCGAGCACGTCGTTCATCGCGACGGTGTCGCCGCGCTGCGCCGCACGGACAAGGCGTTCCTCGATGATCATCGGAAGACAACAGATATCAACTGCGTGAGTGCGCCACCTCTGCGACTGGGGCCTGCAACTACAGCAGCCTTCACCCGACGCGTTCGGAGCAGCTTCACGTCGGTCACGCACAGCGCGATACACGCCGGCGTGTAGAGCAGCAGATTGAGCCAGAAGAAGGCAGTGCCGCCGGCTGTGAAGATCCAGACGACGCCGAGAGCGGCTCGGACGGCCAGCCCGGCAGCGAGGCCGGCTACTACAAGACGAGCGACCGCGGACCGGTCAGAGCGGAGTACCGCGAGGGCCAGTAGTAGGTGCAGCGCTGCGAGTGGCAGCACGACCTGTGGAGCGAATGAGACTTGGACGCCGAGGACCGCTCGGGAGAGTGATCGCTCGTCGGGCGCGGGCCACGTGGCTCCTGTCGCCCAGTAGATGTGCAGTGCCGCAAGCAGGACGTGCACGCCTGCGACGATTCTTCGAGACCCCATCCCGACCCCTCCTCAGATGTACCTGACATCTGCAAAGAGGAGTCGTTCGGCGGAGACGTTCCCTGCGTGACGCAGGTCTCAGGCCTCGGGGGTCTTCGGGGGCTCGGGGACGACTGGAGCGTCGGCCAGGAGCAGGTAGAGCGAGCGGCGTGCTTCGGCCAGGATCTTGGCGGCGGCGGAGCGCTGCTCTTCGGAGCCGGTGCGGGCGACCTGGCGAGTGGCTGAGGCCAGCTCGTCGAGCAGTCCGCGCAGGTCGGCCCCTGGGGCGGTGCCGGCGAACGGAGCGAACGGGTCGGTCGTCGTCTCGCGACGGCTTTCGACGTACTCGCGACCGGCGTCGGTCAGCGTGACGAGTTTGCGGCCGGCTTCCGCGGTCACGGTGACCAGGCCTTCGTCTTCGAGTTGGTTGAGTGTCGGGTAGATCGCGCCGGGGCTGGGGGTCCAGCGCCCGTCGCTGCGGTCGGCGATGGCCTGCATCAACTGGTAGCCGTGCATCGGCTCCTCGGCAAGCAGCATCAGGACGGCCGTTCGGACATCACCGCGCGGGGCTCGGCCACGCCCGGAACCACGGCCTGGGCCGCGTCGGGGTCCGCGTTCGCCACGTTCACCGCGCTCACCACGGCCGCTGCGTTCACCGCGTCCGCCGTGCATCGGCATGCCTTCTCCCATCCGCGGTCCACCGCGGCGGGGGTGATGGTGGCCGCCTCGGCGGCGGCCTCTGATCTCGTTGGGGGTGTTCATAATATCCCCCTCGATATTCTTCATGACACTAACGATATATCGTTACCGTCTTCAATGCAACCCCCTCCCCGAAACTCGGTTGCGGGCGACCCCCGGCGTACCGAACGTGGGGAGATGGACACCTTCGAGGAACTGATGGGTGAAGTGCTGTCGACCGCCGACCGGTTCGGCCACCGCGAGCATGTGCGGCTGACCTGGCTCGCCGTACGACGCTGTGGGACGGCCGGCGCGGTCGACCTGGTCAGCAACGGGATCCAGCAGACGGCGCGGTACGCGGGCGCGCCGCAGAAGTACAACGCCACGGTCAGCAGGGCCTGGGTCGAGCTGACGGCGTACCACATGAACGAGGCGCCCGACGAGACGTTCGACGACCTGCTGGAGCGCAACCCCGGCCTGCTGAACAAGCGCCTACTGACCCACTTCTACGAACCCCGCACCCTGGCGTCGGCGGACGCGCGCACAGGCTGGGTCGAACCCGATGTGAGGCCGTTCCCGGTGTGACCCTTTACCTTGCCCCAAGGGCAGAGGGTTTGATGGTCGCGTGTTGACGATCAGTGAGTTCGGGCGACGAACCGGGCTTTCACACAAGGCGTTGCGGTTGTACGACGTATCCGGGCTGCTCGCGCCCGCTCAGGTCGACCCGGCCAACGGCTACCGCTTGTACGACGAGGCGCAGCTGGAGCGGGCGCGACGGATCAGTGTCATGCGCCAACTGGACATGCCACTGGCCACGATCGCCGAGGTACTGGCGGGCACCGACGAGGAGGGCTTGATCCGGCTCGACCGCTGGTGGGCTGCCGAGGAGGCGACCACCGAGGCGCGCCGATCAACCCTGCAGTACCTGCGCGACCGCCTCTCCCGCTCCGGTACGCCGGGACTCGCGCCGCGACCGGTCCTGACCCGGGACGTGCCGGCGACCAAGATCGCGTCGATCCGTGCCGACACCAATCAGCAGCTGCTGGTCGGCATCATCGTGACGTGTACCGACGAGATCATGTCGTACCTGCACGCGGCCGGGGCAAGCGCGACCACCGGGTCGTGGGTCATCTTCCACGGCGCGGTGACGCCCGAGGGTGAGGCGACCGTCGAGGTGTGCGTGCCGTTCGACGGCCTCGTCGACCCGGCGGGGCGGATCGGGATCCGGGTCGAGCCCGCGCACCGGGAGGCGTACTGCACGATCACGATGAACGAGTGCGCGTACCCGCGGATCATGCTCGCCTACGACCTCGTGACGGACTGGGTGCGGGCGAACGGCGTACCCGAAGCGGGTCCGCCGCGCGAGGTGTACCTCCCGGACTGCCACCTGATCCCCCGCGACGAACCGGCCGTCGACATCGCTCTGCCCATCCTTGAAAGGAACCCCTGATGGACTACCAGACTCAGAGCCGGTTCAGCGACCCCGGCGAGTACGCCGGACTGTTCGACGCGCTGCCGGACGACATTCCCGGCATCGCCGCCGTGACGCGCGACCTGATCATCCACTACCGCGCCGGCGGTATCGAGTTCACCGGCGAACGCCTCGCCGAGATCGACAGCCGGTGGGTGTCGGCGATCCTCGCCACGGATCAGAAGCGCAACGGTACGCCGCTCGCCGTACCGCGGGAGCCGGTCGACCGCGTCGTCGGGTGCTGCCGCGACCACACGCTGGTGTTCGTCTCGGCCCTGCGGCACAAGGGGATCCCGGCGCGCAGCCGGGTCGGCTTCGCGGAGTACTTCGCCGAGGGGTTCAACCACGACCACGTGGTCGCCGAGTACTGGAACGGCGACCGGTGGGTGATGATCGACACCGAGCTGGATCAGGCCGGCTACCCCTTTGACGTAGAGGACATGCCGGCCGGTCCGTTCCGGTCGGCCGCGGAGACCTGGCTCGGGTACCGGTCCGGGGAGCTGGACGGCGACCTGTACGGCGCGGATCCCAACCCGGACGCCCCGCTGAAACTGCACGGCGGCTGGTTCATCCGCAACTACGTGCACTACCAACTCGCGCATCTGAACGGCGACGAGCTCCTGCTCTGGGACAACTGGGGCGCCATGTCGGACCGGCTCGACGGCGCCGACCTCGACCTGACCGACCGGATCGCGCGGCTGATGGTTGCCTCTGACAACGGAGACGAGACCGCGACGAAGGAGGTCAACGACCTCTACCGCACCGACCCCGACCTGACCTTCGCCGGCCGGTCATTCCACACCTCACCCGCCGGCAGACCGCCGTTCGCGTGGGTCGACATCAGCTGACGAGGTCCGCGACAACCTGGTCGATGCTGTTCAGCAGGGAGAGATGACCTTCGCCCGGCAGGAAGTGGAAGGTGCAGCCGGAGACGTGCGCGGCGAGCCAGTGACCGTGGTCCGCAGGGACCATTCGGTCCTGGTCGCCCTGCCAGATCGCCACCGGGGTGGTGATCTGATCCAGGCGGAAACCCCAGTCCTTCACGAACGCGAGGTCGTCGTCGCGCCAGCCGGCGATGCTCTCGGCAACGGAACGCCGGCACGACGCCGCGAGCCAGTCCAGGATCGGACCGGTCATCGCCGCCTTGTCGACCTCGGACACCAGGTCGCCGAAGGCCGCCGCCAAGTCAGCCGGGGCGGCCGCGGCCAGCCCGCTCGACTCCGCTTCCAGCAGTGGCTCGAGGACATCGCGGCCCTCGAACGCTGCGCCGAACTCGGCAAGGTTCTCCTCGCCCATGCCGACCATGAAGTCCAGCCCGTCCGCGTTGGCCGGTCCGACTCCGGCTACTGAGGCCGCTTTAATGCAGCGCTCTGGCAGCAGGGCCGCGCAGGCCAGCGAATGCGGTCCCCCGCCGGACATGCCGATGCTGTAGAACCGGTCGGCACCGATCGCGTCGAGCAGAGCGGCGGTGTCGGTGGCCACGTCGGCGATCGACCGCCCAGGGTGCGGCGTCGAAGCGCCGTACCCGGCCCGGCCGGGGCTGACCAACCGCAGCCCGTGCCGCACGGCCGACTCCGCGAGCGGCGCGAACCGCACCGCAGCACCCGGCGTGCCGTGATGGAACACGAGCGGTACGCCGTCCGCCGGTCCCTCGATCAAATACTCCAACTTGCGGCCATCGGCGAGCTGCACGAACTCCATGGCGCACAGCGTAGCCTCGGCGCCGCTCGCTCAGTCTGCAGCTCGACAGGAGGTGTCCCGCGGTCGAGCCCGACTCCAGGCGTGCGTAGGCGGGCGACGACCCGACAGTGGACATATACGTACTGTCGAGCTGCAGGGCTTCTAGCCGATTCCGTTGCGGAGGGCGTCGAACAGCCGGTCGAGCCGAACGCGATGGTCGCCTGCCACGTCCTTCGGTGCATCGCCCGCGGTCATGCGTCGTGCGGTCTCGACGAGCACGGCGGTGTAGCCGGCGATGAAGAACGCGGCCAGGAGTGACGCATCGCCCTCGAAGGCCGGGTCGCGGGCGAGCTCTTCCTCGAGCGTCTGCTGGAGCTCGGACGCGATCTCACGCGACCGGGCGATCAGCGCAGGTGAGGCCGCGACGGTCCGGTAGAACGGGACCGATCCGTCCTTGACCCCGGCGAGCGCGTGCTCCTCGTCGAGCAGACGGACGGTTGCCTGCTGCAACGACGCCAGTACGTCGGCGCCTCGGTCGCGCACGGCGGAACGCAGTACCTCGACAGCGTCGTCGGTGCGATCGAGCAGCAGGTCCTCCTTGCGGGGGAAGTGCTTGAAGACGGTCACGCTCGAGACGCCGGCCTCGCGCGCGACCTCGGCGACCGTGACGCCGTCGAACCCGCGTTCGAGGAACAACTGCGTCGCGACGTCCGAGATCCGGGCCCGCGTCTGCGGCCCGCCCCGCGCATCGGTTCTGGGCATCTTCCCTCACTTTCTTGTGTCACTAAGCTTAGTGAGTTAACTTAGTGGCATGACCTCCACACAGACAACCGTCATAGCAGCTCGCCCGCCCCGCTCGCTGCGGGACGCGTGGGTGGCGCTGGCCGGACTGTCGGCGGTGTTCCTGTTCGAGATGCTCGACAACTCGATCCTGAACGTCGCACTGCCCACGATCGGGCGCGAGCTTCACGCCTCGACGACCGCGCTCCAATGGGTGACAGGCGCGTACGCCGTGGTGTTCGGCGGGCTGATGCTGGCGTTCGGGGCGATCGCCGACCGGTTCGGACGGCGGCGGATCATGCTGGCCGGGCTGGTTCTGCTCGGTCTCGCGAGTCTCGCGACGGCGTTCGTGTCCACCGTGGAGCAGCTGATCGCCGTACGGGTCGCGATGGGGGTCGCCGCTGCGATGACGACGCCGGGGTCGCTCGCGCTGTCGTTCCGGCTGTTCTCGGACGACGACCTGCGGGTTAGGGCGACCACGCTGATCTCGACTGTCGGACTCGTCGGGTTGGCGGTCGGTCCGACAGCGGGTGGCTTCGTGCTCGCGATCGCGCCGTGGCAGGTCCTGCTGCTGGTGAACGTGCCCATCGCCGTACTCGCTCTTGTCGGTGTGCGCCTCGGCATCGCGGCGGACGTCCCCGCCGAGCTGCACCGGGATCCGATCGACGTCGCCGGTGCGGTGCTCGGTACGGCGGCGATCGTGCTCGCGCTGGTCGCGCCGACGCTGTTCGTGAACCAGGGCGCTGGGTCGTGGGCCGCGTGGGCGACTACGGCTGCAGCAGTTGTGGCTCTGGCGCTCTTCTATCTGCGCGAGCGCTCGGCGACGTATCCGCTGCTCGATCCCAAACTCGTTGCCCATCCCCTGGTTTCCAGCGGCCTCGCATTCAAGGCCGCTGCGGGTCTGGCGACCGCCGGGCTCGGCTACCTCGTGACGCTACAACTGCAGCTCGACTGGGGCTGGTCTCCGGCACTAGCCGCGATCGGCATGCTCCCGCAGGTGGTCGTCCTCGTCGCGGGCGGCGCGCTGATCGGCCCATTCGTACGCCGGGTCGGCCTTGGTCGGGCCGCGTGGATCAGCGCTGCAGCGGTCGTCTTCGGGCTCGCGGTCTATGGGTCGCTGAGCAGGTTCGGCTATGTGTGGGTGGCTGTGGCCCTCGTGCTCGTCGCCGCCGGGATGCGCGTAGTCGGGGTCGTTGCCGGAGTCAACGTACTCCGAGGCCTACCCGAGAACCGCACCACAATCGGCGCCGCCCTCACCGACACCGCCACAGAGGTAACGTCCGCCGCCGGCATAGCCATCACCGGCACCCTCCTGGCCCTGATCTTCACCGGCCCCATCACCACCCCCAACTGGACCGCCCACCAAACCACCCAGTTCCACCACGCAACAACCACCGCCGCCCTGACCCTCACCACGATCGCCGCAACACTAGTTGCCTACGGCATCATCCGCACCCGAGGCACGAAGGCGGACTGACCTCACAAATGAACAACCCCGCCTGGTGAGGCAGGCGGGGTTGTGTCTCTTTGTGTGGTGGGCTCAGAACTCCGAGCCGGCCGGGAGGTCGGGAGTGGACGGGTCGTCGGGGTCGGACGGGCCGGCGGCCAGGCCGAGCTCGGCGACGCTGGCCAGGGCCGCGTGGTTCGGGACGACGCGGACCGTGTAGCCGAACGGGCCCGTGCGGTCCAGCTTCAGCTCGCCTTCGTAGCGGTGGCGGTTGCCTTCGTACGTCTCGGCCAGCGACAGCGACGCACGGACCGGGTCCGTGATCTCGTCGTTGGCGTCGACGCGACCGTGCAGGACCTCGACACAGATGTCATCCGGAGCGAGATCGCCGAGCGCCGCGAACGCGCGGATCCCAACGGTCGTCCCCAGCTGCGGCACGTCGCCGAGACCCTGCAGCTCCACGTGGTCGACGCGGATCTGCGGCCAGGCCGCGACCACCTTCTGCTTCCACGCAGCCAGCTCGCGCGCACCGTCGTACGTCGAGTTCAGCGAACGCGACGACTTCGCGGCCGGCACGTACAGCTGCTCGACGTAGTCCCGCACCATCCGGGTGGCGAGCACCTTCGGGCCGAGGTCCTTGATCGTGTTCCGCAGGTTCTGGATCCACCGGGCCGGCACGGCGCCGTCGTAGAAGCGCGGCGCGACCTGCTTCTCGATCAGGTCGTACAGCGCGTGTGCCTCGAGGTCGTCACGCCGGTCGGTGTCCTCGACTCCGTCCGCGGACGGGATCGACCAGCCGAACTCGTCGTCGTACCACTCGTCCCACCAGCCGTCGCGGATGGACAGGTTGAGCGCGCCGTTCAGCGCCGCCTTCATGCCGGACGTGCCGCTCGCCTCGTACGGGCGGAGCGGGTTGTTCAGCCAGACGTCGCAACCCGGGTACATCGGCTGCGCCAGCGCGATGTCGTAGTCCGGCACGAACACGATCCGGTGCCGCACGTCCGGGTCGTCTGCGAACCGGACGACCTCCTGGATCAGCTTCTTGCCGCCCTCGTCGTGCGGATGCGACTTGCCCGCGATGACGATCTGGATCGGCCGCTGCGGATGCAGCAGTAGCGCCTTCAGCCGCTCCGGGTCGCGCAGCATCAACGTGAGTCGCTTGTACGACGGAACCCGCCGCGCGAAGCCGATCGTCAGGACGTCCGGGTCGAGGATCGAGTCGACCCAGCCGAGCTCGGCCTCGCTCGCGCCGCGGTTGATCCACGACTGCCGGACCCGCGCCCGGGTGTCGTCGATGAACCGCTGCCGCAGCAGCCGCTTCGTCTCCCAGATCTGCTGGTCGGTGGTCTTGTCGAGGCCCTCGAAGATGTCCTCGTCGGCCGTGTAGTTCGCGTACGTGAGGTCGTGGATCTCGCGCGCCACCCAGGTCGGCGCGTGCACGCCGTTGGTGATCGAGGTGATCGGCACGTCGGTGGAGTCGAAGCTCGGCCACAGCCCGGAGAACATCCCGCGGCTGACGACGCCGTGCAGCTTCGACACACCGTTGGCCCGCTGCGCCAGCCGCAGACCCATGATCGCCATGTTGAACAGCGCCGGGTCGCCGCCCTCGAAGTCCTCGGCGCCGAGGGAGAGGATGCGGTCGATCGGCACCTCGGGACCGAACACGTCGGCCGAGAAGTGCTGCTGGATCAGCTCGACCGGGAACCGGTCGATACCGGCCGGGACCGGGGTGTGCGTGGTGAACACGGTGCCGCCGCGGTTGACCTCGAGCGCGGTGTCGAAGTCGAGGTCCTTCTCGGCGGCCAGCTCGCGGATCCGCTCGACACCGAGGAAGCCGGCGTGACCCTCGTTGGTGTGGAACACCTCGGGCGCCGCGTGACCGGTGATCCGGCAGTACGTGCGGACGGCGCGGACACCGCCGACGCCGAGCAGCAGCTCCTGGAGCAGCCGGTGCTCGGTGGTACCGCCGTACAGCCGGTCGGTCACCTCACGCTCGGAGGGCTCGTTCTCCTCGATGTCGGAGTCGAGCATCAGCAACGGAACACGGCCGACCTGGGCGACCCAGATCTGCGCGTGCAGCTGCCGGTTGCCCGGCAAGGTCAGCGTCACGGTCGCGGGTGCGTCACCATCCCGCAGCAGGCTGATCGGCAGCCCGTCCGGGTCCACCAGGGGGTAACGCTCCTGCTGCCAGCCCTCGCGGTTCAGCGACTGCGTGAAGTACCCGTGCCGGTACAGCAGGCCGACGCCGATCAGCGGTACGCCGAGGTCGCTCGCCGCCTTCAGGTGGTCACCGGCAAGGATGCCCAGACCACCGGAGTACTGCGGGAGGACGTGGGTGATGCCGAACTCCGGGGAGAAGTAGGCCACCGCGTTCAGCGGCGATCCGGCGCTCTGGAACCACCGGTCTTCGGTCACATAGCTGTCGAGGTCGGCTACTGCCAGTTCCAGCCGGCGCAGGAAAGCGTGGTCGTTGGCCAGCTCGTCGAGCCGGGCCGCCGGTACCTCGCCGAGCAGCTTGACCGGGTCACCGCCGGTGGTCCGCCACAACTGCGGGTCGACGGCCTCGAAGACGTCCTGCGTCTCCGGGTGCCAGGCCCAGCGGAGGTTGTTCACCAGGGTGCCCAGACCGGTCAGCGGCGCAGGCAGGACAGGGCGGACGGAAAATCGTCGTATCGCTCGCACCGGGACACCGTACCGGGCCGGGGTTCGCAAAACACCTTCGGCATGCATCGATCTTGCAACGCGAGCAAGATTTTGCAGCCCCGTGTGTCACAGACGACTACTGGGAACCGATAACGTCAGTCCTGTAGTTCCGACTTGCTGACATCCGGCCAGACACAGGGAGTTCATCCACGCCATGACTGGGCGCATCCCGATCACCGAGGTCACCCCGACCGTTGACGCCGGAGCGTATCCGGCCAAGGCAGCGGTCGGCGAGACGTTCACCATCGCGGCCACGGTTTTCCGCGAAGGCCACGATGCGGTGAACGCGAACGTCGTACTGACGTCGCCGTCGGGACAGACCAGACGCATGCTGATGAGTCCGGTGGGTCAGGGCTCCGACCGCTGGACCGTCGACGTGACGCTGCAGGAGCAAGGCGCGTGGACGTTCGCCGTCGAAGGCTGGAGCGACCCGTACGGTACGTGGCGGCACAACGCCGAGATCAAGGTGCCGGCCGGCCTCGACGTCGACCTGATGTTCGCCGAGGGCGCCGCGTTCTTCGATCGCGCGGCGGCCGGCGTACCACCGGCAGTGCGTGCCGACCGCGGGACGTTGAGCGATGCCGCGCATGCGTTGGCGAACGGGGCGTTGCCGCCGGAAGCGCGTCTGGCCGCAGGCATCTCGCCGCAGGTCCGCGCCGCCCTGGGTCGGTACCCGGTGCGCGAGCTGATCACGTCGTCGGAGACGTACCCGGTGTGGGTCGACCGGACCCGTGCGCTGTACGGCAGCTGGTACGAGTTCTTCCCGCGCTCCGAGGGCGCGACGTACGACGAAGAGTCGGGTCAATGGGCCTCCGGCACCTTCCGTACGGCGGCGCAGCGGCTCGAGGCCGTCGCGAAGATGGGCTTCGACATCCTCTACGTGCCGCCGATCCACCCGGTCGGCCACTCGTTCCGCAAGGGCCCCAACAACACCCTCGACCCGAAGCCGGGCGACCCGGGTTCACCGTGGGCGATCGGCTCCGAGGACGGCGGCCACGACGCGATCCACCCCGAGCTCGGCACGTTCGAGGACTTCGAGTACTTCGTCGGCCGCGCGCGCGAGGTCGGCCTGGAGGTCGCGATCGACCTTGCCCTGCAGGCGTCGCCGGACCACCCGTGGGTGAAGGACCACCCGAAGTGGTTCACGAAGCGCGCCGACGGTTCGATCGCGTACGCCGAGAACCCGCCGAAGAAGTACCAGGACATCTACCCGATCAACTTCGACGACGACCCCGAAGGCATCTACGCCGAAGTACTGCGGATCGTCCGGCTGTGGATCTCCAAGGGCGTCACGGTGTTCCGCGTCGACAACCCGCACACGAAGCCGGTCAACTTCTGGGAGTACCTGCTCGGCGAGATCCGCAAGACCGATCCCGACGTGGTGTTCCTGTCGGAGGCGTTCACCCGTCGCCCGATGATGCGCGAGCTGGCGAAGGTCGGCTTCCACCAGTCGTACACGTACTTCACGTGGCGCAACGAGAAGTGGGAGCTCGAGGAGTACCTCACCGAGCTCACCAAGGAGAGCGGGCACTACCTGCGCCCGAACTTCTTCGTGAACACGCCGGACATCCTCACGGCCTACCTGCAGTACGGCGGCCCCGGTGCCTTCAAGATCCGCGCCGCGATCGCGTCGACGTCGTCGCCTGCTTGGGGTGTGTACGCCGGATACGAACTGTTCGAGCATGTCGCGCTGCGGCCCGGGTCCGAGGAGTACCTGGACACCGAGAAGTTCCAGCTCCGCCCGCGCGACTGGGCTGCGGCTGAGGCGGAGGGGCGCTCGCTAGCGCCGTACCTCACCCTGCTGAACAACATCCGCCGCCGGCACCCATCACTCCAGCAACTGCGCAACCTGTCACTGCACACCGTCGACGACGAAGCCATCATGTGCTTCTCGAAGCGCTCAACCGCCCCCGACGGCCACACCGACACCGTCATCATCGTGGTCAACACCGACCCGCACTCCGTCCGCGAGTCGATGGTCCACCTCGACATGGCCGCCCTCGGCATGCGCCCCGAAGACACCTTCACCGTCTACGACGAAATCACCGGCGCAACCTGGCGCTGGGGCCAACAGAACTACATAAAACTAGACCCCAACGCCGAACCCGCCCACATCCTCGCCGTACGCCGCGGCCAGGCCTAGCAACCGCGCACCTGCCACCCCTGCCGGGGACTGACGATAGGCAATAGCCCATCTCCAGTCCCCAGAAAGTGTTGCCGACCGCGCGGCTTCGTTCAGAGCGGGACAGTCTCTGGGTACTTCAGGCCTGCGCCGGTGTTTAGGGCTACTACCTGGTCGTCGGCGCGGATCCAGCCGGACTCGCGTAACTCGCGGATGGCGGCGAAGTTGGCTGCGCCCTCTGGGCAGATGAAGGAGCCTTCCAGGCGGGCGGCCTTGTGTTGTTCGGCGAGGATGTCTTCGTCGTCGACGGCGACTGCGCAGCCGTTGGTCTCCGCGATCGCTTGCAGGACTAGGAAATCGCCGAAGGCCTTGGGGACGGTGATGCCGAAGGCAACAGTGCGGGCGTCCGGCCACGGTTCGCTTTCCGGTAGGCCCTTCTCCCACGCGCGGACGATCGGCGCGCAGCCCGTCGACTGTACGGCGACCAGTCGCGGGAGCGGGCCGGAGATCCAGCCGAGGTCGAGGAGCTCGTTGAGCGCCTTCCAGATGCCGATGATGCCGACGCCGCCGCCGGTCGGGTACACGATCACATCCGGCAGCTGCCACTGAAGCTGTTCGGCGATCTCCAGCCCCATCGTCTTCTTGCCCTCGATGCGGTACGGCTCCTTCAGCGTCGACGCATCGAAGTACCCGGGCTGCTCCCGGACGTACGCCGCCGCGTCGCCGATCAGCCCGTCGATCAGCACCAGCTCCGCCCCGACGACCGTCACCTCGCGCCGGCAGATCTCCGGTGCCGCGATCGGCATCGCGATCAGCGCCTCCATCCCGGCGCGAGCGGAGTACGCCGCCCACGCGGACCCGGCGTTCCCGTTCGTCGGCATCGCGATCTTCCGTACGCCGACCTCGTATGCACGCGACACCCCGACGGCCGCGCCCCGCGCCTTGAACGTACCGGTCGGGATCAGCCCCTCGTCCTTCATCAGCAGCCGATCGACCCCGAGCTCAGCGCCGTACCGAGGCAACGGCAGCAGCGGCGTCATCCCCTCCCCCAGCGTCACCACGTTGTCGGGCGATCGCACCGGCAGCAGCTCGTGGTATCGCCACAGGTCCGGCGCGCGATCGGCCAACGCGGCCGGCGTCACCGTGACGGACGGCAGGTCGTACCGCGCGAGCAGCGGCGATCCGCACGGGCAGAGGCCGATGATCTGGTCGGCGTCGTGGGTTGCTCCACAACGAGGGCACTCGAGATGACTCAGCGCAGAGAAGGTCACAACCTCAGAAACTACCGCTCCTGCTCAATGGGTACCTGATCAGACCGAGTCGGACATCCTCAGCCAGGCGGCCATCCGCTCGGCCACCATGATGGTCGGCAGGTTGGTGTTGGCGGCTGGAATCGTCGGCATCACCGATGCATCGGCGACCCGGAGCCCGTCGACGCCGTAGACCCGGCCCCGGGCGTCCACAACCGCGTCCCGGTCGGGGTCGGTGCCCATCCGGCAGGTGCCCACCGGGTGGTGGTAGGAGGCGACGCGGCTGCGAACGGACTCGGCGATCGCGGTGCGGTCGTCGTCCGCGACGGCCGGCCCTGGTGCGATCTCGGCGCCGACGACGAGCGTGGCGAGCGGCTCGCTGCGGGCGATCCGGCGGGCCTCGACGGTGGCGTCGACCATGCGGGCGAGGTCGTCGGGGTGACGAAGGTGTGCCACGTCGATGCGCGGCGGATCGCCGGGGTCAGCGGATCGGAGCCGCACCGCTCCCTCCGATCGCGGGGCCATCAGCCCGGCGACGATTCCGAAGACCGCGCCGGACTCGCTGACCTCACGGTCGACGGGGAACGGTCCGGCCGCGAAGAGGTGGAGGTCCGGCGTTCCACTGGACGTCGGAGACAGCGTGGCGATCGCCTGGAACCGCGGTCCCGCAGCCGGTCTCGTGGGGAGGTCGACGGCAACGATCGGATGGTCGATCAGATGCTCGCCGACAGCAGGCAGATCCGCCACGACGTCGATGTCAAGACGAGACAGGCGAGCTGCGGAGCCAACGCCCGAGCGAGCGAGGATCGCCGGACTGCCGTAGGTGCCGGCCGCCAGTACGACGCGATCCGCCTCGAGCAGTTCGCCCGTTGTGGAGCGCACGCCGACCACGTGGCCGTGCGCGATCTCTATCCGCCCGATCGTCGTGCCGGAACGGATGGCGAGGTTCGGCCGGTGCCGGGCGGCGGCGAGGTAGGTGACGGCAGTGCTCATTCGCAGGCCGTCCCGGACGTTGCGTGGAGTCGGTCCGACGCCGATTGCGCCTGGTCGGTTGTGGTCCTCGACGTACCCGTGCCCGGCCTGAACGGCGGCATCGATAAACGCTCGCTGGATCGGGTTGAGTTCGTCGACCGGATGGCGGCGGATCGGGACCGGACCGTCGGTCCCGTGCCAGTCGTCGGCGAAGTCCAGGTCGGATTCCAGCCGCCGGAAGAACGGCAGGACCTCGTCGAAGCTCCACCCGGGATTGCCCAGAGCCTGCCAATGGTCGTAGTCGGCCGGAGCACCGCGCAGCGCGAAGCAACCGTTGGTGGCTGAACAGCCGCCGATCAGCCGCGCTCGCGGTAGCGGGATGCGCCGGTCCAGCAGGTCAGCCTCGGCGTAGTAGCCCCAGTCGTGCTCCACCGTCGGCGCGGAGGCGTCGGCAACATCGGCCGGCAATTCGTCCAGCGTTGGATAGTCGGGCCCGGACTCGACCAGCAAGACCGAGCACCCCGCGTCCTCACTCAGCCGGGCCGCCAGCACGCACCCTGCGGTGCCGCCCCCCACCACGATCACGTCGGCGCTCATTCGGCCTCCCCCTGACCTCACGATCGCACGATCCTCCGGCAGCAACGAGCCCCGGCTCAGAAACTACCCCGCGCGGAGATCCGTGATCATCGGGCGTTGGTGATCGGTGAGACGGAAGCCGGTGCCGCGGACGGCGTCGATGGTGACTGTCGTGCCGAGTTCGTCGAGTTTGCGGCGCAGGCGCTTGACCACCGAGTGGACATCGGCGGTGCCGCGGACGTTGAGGTCGCGCCAGACGGTCTGGTGCAAGGCGTCGTACGACCAGACGCGGAGCGGCGTGGACATCAGCCGGGTGAGCAGGTCGTGCTCGAGGTCGGTCAGCTGGATCTCTCGATCGCGCCAGCGGGCGACCGAGCGGGCCCGGTCGATGGTGAGTACGTCGGCGCCCGGCTCCTCGCCCGGGGCCCGGACCACGGCGGCTTCGACCGCATCGGGCTCCGGGGGTTCGGGGTGCTCGGGCGCGGCGGGCGGGGGTTGCTGGGCGGGAACCAGCAGCCGGCGCAGCTCCTCGAGGCTGGAGACGAGCAGCAGCGGTGCGACGTCGTCGACAAGCTCAGCCAGCCGGACGCGTTGCTCAGCAGAAGCCGCGACCGCGATCAGCAGCGGGAACGGCTCTTCGTCGGGTCCTGTCGTGGTCAGGTCTATACGGGCGGTGACCATCTGATCACGATGTCAAGCGTTGCCTCAGATCGTCAACGAATTGCCAGCCTTTGCCCAGGTTGCCTCGATTGGCACGACAGCTAGTCACATCTTGCTCACGAGGTGTGCTTGTTACCACGTTGTTCTGACACATAGATTCCACGTCAAGCTTGCGGTGTCACATGCCGCAACCTGGGGGGCACGGAGCGTCTTCACGCCCTCCTGCCGCAATTGCAGCAAATGACTCGGGGGAGTCGAGCTCGGGGTCGTTCAAGTGAGGGGCTGCAGAGATGTCACAACCACGAAAGGGACTCACCAGATCCGTGGTGAGCACCCTGGCGGCGCTGGCCGTCGTAGCGACCGGGATGGCCGCCGCCGGCCAGGCCCAAGCGTCGCCACCGACCAAACCGGAAGCCACGCCATCGCCCGCCGCCAAGATCAAGCCGGAACTCATGGCGAAGCTGGACGGCAAGGACGCCAAGTCCGCGACGGACTACTGGGTCCGTTTCGGCGCGAAGGCCGACCTGACCGCCGCCAGCAAGATCACCAACTGGAACGAGCGCGGCACGGCTGTGGCCGCCGCGCTGAAGAAGTCCGCCGCGGACAGCCAGGCGTCGATCCGCGCCGAACTGGACGCGCAGCACGTGAAGTACCAGGCGTTCTGGGGTACGAACGCGATCCGGATCGAGAGCGGATCGCTCGCGCTGGCCGAGAACCTGGCCGGCCACAACGAGGTCGAGGGCCTGTACGCCCCCGTCCAGATCGAGGTACCCAAGGTCACGCCGGGCCAGCAGGAGAAGGCGATCCAGGCCGTCGAGTGGGGCGTCGCGAACATCAAGGCGAACCAGGTCTGGTCGCAGTACGGCGACAAGGGTGAGGGCATCGTCGTCGCCAGCATCGACACCGGGGTGCAGTACGACCACCCGGCGCTGGTGAACCAGTACCGCGGCAACAACGGCGACGGCACCTTCAACCACAACTACAACTGGTTCGACGCGGCCGGCACCTCGCCGAACGCACCGTCCGACGGCAACGGCCACGGCACCCACACGATGGGCACCATGGTCGGCGACGACGGCGCAGGCAACCAGATCGGTGTCGCCCCGGGCGTGAAGTGGATCGCCGCGAACGGCTGCTGCCCGAGCGACGCCGCGCTGATCTCGTCCGGCCAGTGGATGCTCGAGCCGACCGACCTCGCCGGGCAGAGCCCGGACGCGAGCAAGCGGCCGAACGTCATCAACAACTCGTGGGGCTCGACCCTGCCGTCGAACGACCCGTTCATGGAGGACATCACCCTGGCCTGGACCGCGTCCGGGATCTTCGGTGCGTTCGCCAACGGCAACAGTGGTGAGGGCGGCTGCAACACCTCCGGTTCGCCGGGCAGCCTGACCAGCAACTACTCGGCCGGCGCCTACGACATCAACAACAGCATCGCGTCGTTCTCCGGTCGCGGGGTCGGCCAGGACGGCACCATCAAGCCGAACATCTCGGCTCCCGGTGTCAACGTCCGGTCCAGCCTGCCGGGTAACACCTACGGCGCGTTCAACGGTACGTCGATGGCGACACCACACCTCACGGCCACCGTGGCCCTGCTGTGGTCCGCATCGCCGTCCCTGAAGGGTGACGTGGCGGCCACGCGGGCGCTGCTGAACCAGACCGCGATCGACGCCCCGAACAGCCAGTGCGGTGGCACCGACGCGAACAACAACGTCTTCGGTCAGGGTCGTCTGGACGCGCTCGCGCTCCTGAACGCTGCCCCGATCGGCGACACCGGCACGCTGTCCGGCACGGTCACCGCCGCCACCGGTGGTGCCGCTCTCGCCGGCGCCAGCGTGACGGTGCACCAGGACGGTCAGGCCGACAAGTCGCTGACCACCGGCAGCAACGGCACGTTCTCGTCGGTGCTTCCGGCCGGCGACTACACGCTCACGGTCGCGTCGTTCGGGTACAAGACCCAGACCGCCACGGCCACCATCACCACCGGTCAGACCACCACCAAGAACTTCGCCCTGGAGAGCACTCCGCAGGTGAGTGTCGGTGGCACCGTCACGGACGGCTCCGGCCACGGCTGGCCGCTGTACGCGAAGGTGTCGGTGGAGGGCCCGGGTGGCGTGTTCGACTACACGACCCCGAGCAACGGCCGCTACAGCCTGAAGGTCCCGTCCGGTGCGGCGTACTCGCTCAAGGTCGAGGCGAAGTACCCGGGCTACCAGACCGTCAGCCAGCCGATCACGGTCGGCAGCGGCAACCTGACCAAGAACATCTCGGTTCCGGTCACCGCTGACTCCTGCACCACCGCGCCGGGCTACACGTACGGCTCGGACGGCGTCTACCAGACCTTCGACTCGGGTACGACGCCGAGCGGCTGGAACCTGGTCGACAACAAGGGCAACGGCCAGGTCTGGCAGTTCAACGACCCGGGCAACCGGACCAACCTGTCCGGCGGCAACGGCGGCTTCGCGGTCATCGACAGCGACCACTACGGCCCCGGCGGCTCGCAGGACACCTCACTGGTCAGCCCGGTGGTGGACCTGAGCTCGGTCACCGCTCCGGTGATCCGGTTCAACCAGGACCTCAACTGGCTCGGCGGCGAGAAGGCCGACGTCGACCTGTCGATCGACGGCGGCGCCACCTGGGCCAACGTCGCGTCCCAGGTCGCGGACGCCCGTGGGGTCAAGGAGATCGCGATCCCGCAGGCGGCCGGCAAGTCCGCCGTACAGGTTCGCTTCCACTACTACGACGCGTCGTACGAATGGTGGTGGGAGGTCGACAGCGTGCTGATCGGCAGCCAGATCACCTGTGAGCCGACGGGCGGCGGTCTCGTCGTCGGCAACGTCAAGGACGCCAACACCAGCGGTTTCGTGAACGGCGCGGTCGTCACTCGTGACGGCTCGTCGGAGAGCGCGACCACCGTGGCGACGCCCGAGGACACCGGTCTGAACGACGGCTTCTACTGGCTGTACTCGTCGGTCGACGGCGACCAGAGCTTCACCGCCAAGGCCGGCAACTACGTCAGCTCGACCGCGACCGTTCCGGTCGAGGCCGACTGGACCACCACGGCCGACTACACGCTGAAGGCCGGACAGCTGTCGGTCACGCCGGGCAGCATCACCGGCAACCTGAAGCTGCCGACCGGCACCGTGACCAAGTCGTTCAAGGTCACCAACACCGGCGGTGCGGATGTCGACGTGAAGTTCGGTGAGAAGGACAGCGGCTTCGTCCTGGAGAACGCGAACGGCACCAAGACCACCAAGGCGCAGGTGGAGAGCGGGACCGGCGCACCGCTGCAGCGGATCGCCGTGAACACCTCGTTCGCCCGGATGCTGTCGGGCAAGACCGGTGCCGCGCCGGTCGCCGCGAAGCCGCAGGCGGCTCCGTGGGCCGACATCGCCGACTACCCGGCGACCGTGATGGACAACCGGGTCGTCAACCTCGACGGCAAGGTCTACTCGATCGGCGGCGGCAACGGCAGCGCGTCGACGGCGAACAGCTACGTGTACGACCCGGCCACGATGGCCTGGACCGCGATCGCCCCGCTGCCGGGTGCTCGCAACGCCATCACCGTCGGCGTCGTCGGCGGCAAGATCGTCGCCAGCTCCGGCTGGGCGGACGCCGGCCCGGCGCCGGAGACCTGGTCGTACGACCCGGCCGCCAACGCCTGGTCCGCGCTCGCGGCCAACCCGGCTCCGCGCGCGGCCGCCGGTCAGGCCGTACTCGACGGCAAGCTGTACGCCGTCGGCGGTTGCACCACGTCCGGCTGTCTGCCGATGAGCAACACGGTGGTCCGCTACGACGCGGGCAGCAACGCCTGGGAGACGCTGGCGAACTACCCGCAGTCGGTCGCGTTCGCCTCCTGCGGCGCCATCGACGGCAAGCTGTACTGCGCCGGCGGTAACGACGGCACGAACTCGCTGAAGTCGGCGTACGTCTACGACCCGGGAGCAGACTCCTGGACCGCGATCGCGGACGCTCCGGCCGACCACTGGGCGGCGTCGTACGCCGTCGCCGGTGGCAAGCTGCTCGTCGTCGGCGGTGTCCAGGCCGGTGCGGTGACCAACGCAGGGTTCTCCTACGACCCGGCGTCGGACAGCTGGACCGCGCTGCCGAACGCCAACCTGCCGCGGTACCGCGGTGGTGCGGCGTGTGGCTTCTACAAGATCGGTGGCTCGTCCGGCAGCTTCAACGCCACCGCGGACAGTGAGGCCCTGCCGGGTCTCGAGGACTGCTCCGAGTCGTCGGCGGACGTGAGCTGGATGTCGCTCGACCAGACCGAGGCCACCCTGGCCCCGGGACAGTCGACGACCGTCAAGGTCACGCTCACCGCGAACGTCGACCAGCCCGGTGCCTACAGCGGCGCCGTGACGATCGGCGAGAACACCCCGTACAACGTCGCAGCGGTCGGCGTGACGATGAACGTCACCCCGCCGAACACCTGGAGCAAGCTGCTCGGCACCGTCACGGGCGTCAGCTCGTCCGGCGCCACCGCCGCCCTCCCGGGTGCGATCGTCGAGGTGGACTCGTGGGCGCAGTCGTACACCTTCATCACCGACAAGGACGGCCAGTACGCCTACTGGCTCGACCGTCGCAACAACCCGCTCACCCTGATCGCCGCCAAGGACGGCTACAAGCCACAAACCCGCACCACGAAGTTGGTAGCCGGCACGCCGGTCACCGAGAACTTCGCACTGAAGTCGATCAAGTAGTAGTCAGGCAGTAAAAGACTCGGCCCCCGGACCGCACTGGTCCGGGGGCCGAGCTCTGTTCTACGCAGTTGGCAGGAGGTGGAAGCCGACGCCGCGGACAGCGTGGATGGTGACGGTGGCGCCGAGGTTTGTGAGCTTCTGGCGCAAGCGTTTGACGACCGAGTGGATGTGCGAGCCGTGGCCGAGGTGCTCGTTGCCCCAGACGGCGTGGTGCAGACGCTGGTACGTCCAGACCCGGCCGGGCTCCGTCACGAGGCAGTGCAGGAAGTCGTGCTCCAGCCGGGTCAACGGCATCTCGCGGTCCTTCCAGCGGACCACGCGGCGGTCGACGTCCAGGCGCAGTTCGGCGACGGGCTCCGGTACCGCTCTGATCGGCTTGGCGACCGGCGCCACGACCTGTGCCACGACCGGAGCCATCACCGTCGAGCTCGGCGCGATGGTTACTCCGGTGAGCTCCAGGAACGCGCGGGCCTGATCCGCGCTCGACACCAGGAGCAGTGCGTCGGCTTCGCCGAGCAGGCGAGCCAGGTGTACACGTTCGGCCGTGGACGCGGCCACGCCGATGATCAATGACGAATCGGACGACCTCTCCAGCGACTCCATCGACACCACAGCACGCCCCTCCCAGTCGAACTGGCCCGCCACAAGTACGGTTTACGGCGCGAACTAAGTCAAGGGATTCCTTGCGCAGCGAGCTGGCACATATGCGTCCTGTCCGAGACAGGACAGCTTCTGCAGAAGGAAAATCTGCGACGCTCCCCCGTGGAGTGTGCAGAGCTGGGGCGATGCGGAGTAGTCTCCTCGCGCACGGCCACTCTGACCGCATCCACGGAGGAACAGTGCCCGGTCTGGTTCGGCGGCCGCTCATCATCTGGTTGCTCGCGGCCCTCGCAGTACCTGTACTGCTGACGGCTGTGCTGATTCCCGCCAAGGCCGGCACCACCGAGGACGATCTGCGCGACCGTACGGTGGCCGCGTTGAAGGCCCGCGGGATCGAGAACGCGTCAGTCGATTTCGACGGCCGGGACGCGAAGATCGTCGTATCCGGTGACGCGGATCCAGCGCAGGTTCAGGCGATCGCCGTCGGGGTCGAAGGGGTTCGCTCGGTACGGATCGAGGGCGGGTCCACGCCGACGCCTACTCCGACTTCTACCAGTGCGCCGGCCGAGGAGTCCGGCGTACCGGCGTTCGAAGTCGGGCGGACGGATCGGTCGATCCGGGTGCAGGCGCCGGTGCAGAGCCAAGCGGTCAAGGACGCGATCTCCGCCGAGGTTGAGCAGCTGCTCGGCCCGGACCGTCAGTACGACGACCGTACGACGATCGACCCGGCCAATGGGCTCGCCGATGCCGCGCCGCTCTCCGCGCTGCTGCGGGCGCTCGCGATCGGGACGGGCGACGCCTCGGTCCGGTACGACGGGGACACCGTCACGCTGTCGGGTGAGGTGCCGGACCAGGCGACCAAGGCGACCGTCGGACGGGCCGCTGCGAAGGCGGTGCCCGGTGCGGTTCTCGCCGATCAGCTGCAGCTGCCGGCACCGCCGAAGACCGCGCTGACCGAGCCGTGCCGCACGTTCCAGACCCGGCTGGCCGAGTTCAGCCGGCAGTACAAGATCAACTTCCTGTCCGGTACGTCGATCGTGAACGACGCGTCGAAGCCGTCGGTCGTGCGGGCTGCCGCAGTACTGAAGACGTGTACGACGGTGCGGGTCGAGGTGGCCGGTCACACCGACGACCTGGGTTCGCCGGCGACCAGCCTGCCGTTGTCCGAGCGTCGCGCCGCCGCGGTGAAGGCGGAGCTGGTGCGGCTCGGGGTGAACGCGGATCGCATCCTCGCGCACGGGTACGGGCAGGCCTTCCCGATCGCTTCCAACGCCACCGGCGCCGGGCGGATCGCGAACCGCCGGGCCGAGCTCCGAGTAGTGCAGGGGAACTGAATGAGTTGGCTGATCGCCGAGACCTGGATCCTGCTACTGGTCGCCTTCGTCCTGGGCAGCGCGGCCGCGTGGCTCGTACATCGCCTGGTGAGGGAGGCGCGCGGATGAGCTGGCTTTTACGCCACAACTGGCTGTGGTCGCTGCTCGCGTTCTTCCTCGGCGCAGCGATCACGTGGGTCCTGCTCGACCGCCGCCGCCCGGCCCCCGCACTCGCGGACGAGCCGCCCGCGGAAGAACCCGTCCTCGTCGGAGCCGCCGTCGCATCGCAGGCCGCTCCCGCATCGCAGGCCGCTCCCGCACCGCAGGCCGCTCCCGCACCGCAGGCCGTTCCCGCGTCCCAGGCCGCGCCTGCATCGCAGAAGCCCGCAGCACCACCGCGGGCCGCGGCTGCAGCGCCGGAGGTTCCTGTTCGGGAGGTGCCGCAGCCTGTCTTCTCCCGGGTGATGGAGGCCGAGCCGACGCTGTTCGAGGTCGACATGGCAGCGCCCGAGCCGCAGACGACGGCCGACGTACTGCCCGGCCGGTACGGCGAGGGCTCGGCCGACGCCGTACCGCATCAGGGGCCGCCGGACGGCTTCACGATCAAGGGCAACGCGCAGTCGATGCTGTTCCACACGCCGGATTCGCCGTACTACGGGCGTACCAAACCTGAAGTCTGGTTCCGCACCGAGGCCGATGCCGAGCGAGCCGGTTTCGCCAAGTACACCCGCCGCCCCCGCAAGTCCGCGGACCCCCGCGACTGATCACGAGGAGACGCAGTGCCCCAGCTCCACGTCCCCTACGTCGTCGAACAGGACGAGGACGGCACCTGGCTCGCCGAAGCCGCCCTCACCCCCGACATCTTCCTCCAGGGCGAAGGCGAAACCCGCGAAGCAGCCCTCGAAGACCTCCGCACCTCAATAACCCAGGCCACCACCGAATCCGGCATCCCCGACCAACTCACTGTCGACCTCCCCGACTGACCCACCCCCGGTCCTACGATCGCGACAACACTCAGTAGCCAGGAGGCCAAGTTGCGGCGGCATGGGAAGAAACGCGGCAGGGGGCGCTGAGAGATGGCGAAGGAGATCCCGGCGGCCGGCGATCCGGCGGAGCCGGACGACGTGTTGACGCCGGATGCTGTCATCACTCCTGAGGACCGGCTCTTTCCCTACGACAAAGGGCAACCGCCTGCGACCGAGGCTGTGAAGAGACGGCCCCGGCGGTTGCGCGGTGGGGGCCGGCGCGGGGCAGCGCAGTACACGCAACGGGAGCAGGAACGCGGACCCCGGCGCTGACACGGAGCTGTTGGAGCAACTGAGTGCGAGCCTATTTGCTTGTACTGGCAAAGGGCCGTCAGACTATGCGGAACGCCTTGCGGGACCGTCCGACCGACGGCGTCACCACATCACCGCGGTATCCCCGGGGTTCTTCCGGGATCAGTGCACTGCCCTCCCCTTTTAGGTGCGCCCGAACGGGGTACGGGAACTAGGTTTGGAGACACCCGATGGAGGTGAGCGTGACCGACATGCTGCCGGAGCAGCACCACGGACTGACGAAGAGTGACCCGCTGTGGTTCAAGCGGGCCGTCTTCTACGAGGTCCTCGTGCGGTCCTTCAAGGACTCGAACGCCGACGGCATCGGCGACCTGCAGGGTCTGACCGAGAAGCTCGATTACCTCGAGTGGCTCGGTGTCGACTGCCTCTGGTTACCGCCGTTCCAGCCGTCCCCGCTGCGCGACGGCGGTTATGACGTCGCCGACTACACCGGCGTGATGCCGGAGGTCGGCACCGTGCAGGACTTCGAGGAGTTCCTGGTCCAGGCGCACGCGCGCGGGATCCGGGTGATCGTCGACTTCGTGATGAACCACACCTCGGACCAGCACCCCTGGTTCCAGGCTTCCCGGGAGGACCCGGACGGCCCGTTCGGCGATTTCTACGTGTGGTCGGACACCGACGACACCTACGCCGACGCGCGGATCATCTTCGTCGACACCGAGTCCTCGAACTGGACCTGGGACCCGGTCCGCGGCCAGTACTTCTGGCACCGGTTCTACTCCAACCAACCGGACCTGAACTTCGAGAACCCGGCCGTCGGCGACGCGATCGTCGAGGCGCTGAAGTTCTGGCTCGACCGCGGCGTGGACGGCTTCCGGCTGGACGCGGTGCCGTACCTGTTCGAGACCGACGGGACGAACTGCGAGAACCTCCCCCGGACCCACGAGTTCCTGAAGCGGGTCCGCAAGGAGGTGGATGCGAACTACGAGGACCGCGTCCTGCTCTGCGAGGCGAACCAGTGGCCGGCCGACGTGGTCGAGTACTTCGGCGACCGCGACTCGGGCGGCGACGAGTGCCAGATGGCGTTCCACTTCCCGGTGATGCCGCGCATCTTCATGGGCGTACGCCGGGAGTCGCGCTTCCCGATCTCGGAGATCCTGGCGCAGACGCCGGAGATCCCGGACACCTGCCAGTGGGGCATCTTCCTGCGCAACCACGACGAGCTCACGCTCGAGATGGTCAGCGACGAGGACCGCGACTACATGTGGGGCGAGTACGCGCAGGACCCGCGGATGAAGGCGAACATCGGCATCCGCCGCCGCCTCGCGCCGCTGCTCGACAACGACGTGAACAAGATGGAGCTGTTCACGGCGCTGCTGCTGAGCCTGCCCGGCTCCCCGATCCTGTACTACGGCGACGAGATCGGCATGGGCGACAACATCTGGCTGGGCGACCGCGACGGCGTCCGTACGCCGATGCAGTGGTCCCCGGACCGCAACGCCTCGTTCTCCACCGCGACGCCCGGCAAGCTCAGCCTGCCGGTGATCATGGACCCGGTCTACGGCTTCCAGGCGGTGAACGTCGAGGCCGAGATGGAGAACGCCTCGTCGCTGCTGCACTGGACCCGCCGGATGATCCAGACCCGCAAGCAGCATCCGTGTTTCGGCATGGGTACTTTTACGGATCTGGGTGGTTCCAACCCGAGCGTGCTGTCCTACGTTCGCGAGTTCGGCGACGACGTCGTGCTGTGCGTGAACAACCTGTCCCGCTTCCCGCAACCGATCGAGCTGGACCTGCGGCAGTGGCAAGGAGTGGAGCCGATCGAGTTGCTGGGCGGTGTGCACTTCCCGACGATCGGGGAGTTGCCCTACCTTCTGACCCTCGGCGCCCACGGTTTCTACTGGTTCCGGCTGGCGAAGCCGGCTGACCACGAGGAGAGCATGTAGTGAATTCGCATCTGGACCAGGTCCAGTCCTTCTGCGCGAGCCAGAGGTGGTTCGGGGAGAAGGGACACGACGTCCGCGTCGAAGCGATGGCCACCTCGGTGTGGCTGTCGGACGAGGGCGCCTGGCCGGCGGTCCGGATCGGGTTCGTCTACTGTGCGGGTCCGCCCGGGGTGGAGATCCCGATCCGGGTGTACCAGCTGCCGCTCAGCTACCACCGCGCGCCGGTCGACAACCTCGGCCACGCGCTGATCGGTGAGTGGGCGGAGGCGGATCTCGCCGACGCCGACGTCTGGGTGTACGACGCCTTGCACGACAAGGAAGCGACGCCGTACTGGCTGGACGGACTTACGCACGGACGGCAGCTGGACGGGCTGGAGTTCCATCCCGTCCAGTCTCCGGACCGGACGATCGAAGTGCCCGAGGATGCCCAGTCGCTGGTCCTCACCGTTGAGCAGAGCAACACGTCGCTGGTCTTCGGCGATGTCGCGCTGCTGAAAGTGTTCCGCCGGCTCGAGCCCGGGAGCAACCCGGGGGTCGAGATCGAGTCGGCGCTCACCGAGTCCGGGTCCGAACTGGTCCCGGAGGTGCTGGGGTCTGCGCGCGGTCGGTGGCCGCGGGCCGGCGGCGGCACGGACTCGGGTGAGCTGGCGATGATGACGGCGTTCCAGAAGAGCGCGACCGACGGCTGGTCGTTCGCGACCTCGTCGGTGCGCGACCTGTACGCCGAGGCCGACCTGCACGCCGAGGAGGTCGGCGGCGACTTCGCGGCCGAGTCGCACCGGCTCGGCGCGAGCACCGCGCAGGTGCACTCCGAGCTGGCGAAGGCGCTCGGCACCGACATCTGGGAGCCGGAAAAGCTGGTCGAGCACGCGAACGCGATGCGCCGTCGCCTCGACGCCGCGGCGGCCGCGATCCCGGACCTCGCGCCGTACGCCGGTGGTCTGGCGCGCGCGTTCGACGCGCTGGCGGCGTACGACCAGCCGGTCACGGTGCAGCGGATCCACGGCGACTTCCATCTCGGACAGGTACTGCGGACGATCGACGGCTGGAAGCTGATCGACTTCGAGGGCGAGCCTGCCAAGTCGCTGATCGAGCGGCGCGCGCTGGACACCCCGGTGAAGGACATCGCCGGGATGCTGCGCTCGTTCGACTACGCGGCCCGGTCGCTGCTGCAGGACCACGAGGGCGACCAGCAGATCGCGTACCGCGCGACCGAGTGGGCCAACCGCAACCAGCAGGCCTTCTGCGACGGGTACGCCGAGGTGGCGGGCACCGATCCGCGCGAGCAGACCGTGCTGCTGAACGCGTTCCTCGCCGACAAGGTGATCTACGAGGTGCTGTACGAGGCTCGTAACCGGCCGACCTGGCTGCAGATCCCGCTGTCCGCAGCGGCGCACTTGGCCGAACAGTAATACCCAAATCTCTGCCAAGTAGTCGCACTCCGGCTGAGAATTACAGAGCGTGGGTGGCCGACCACTGTAATACTTGCGGGCATGCCTCCCGAGCCGCTGCTAGAGGTCGGTGTTCTCGGCCCTCTGGTGGTCAGGCTCGGCGGCACCCCGCTCTCGGTCGACCGTCCGCTGGAACGGGCCCTGCTGGTCCGGCTCGCGCTGGCCGGCGGTATGTCTGTTCCGGACAGCCGGGTCGCGGTCGACCTCTGGGGTGACGTCGACCTGGCCCGACCGACCGAGCGCCTCCGCGTGCTCGCGTCCCGGCTCCGCGCTGCCCTCGAACTCCCTTCGCTGCTGACTCGCTCGAACGGCGGATACGCGCTGGCGGCCCGCGTCACCGACCTCACCGAGGCGCGCTTGGCAGCCGAACAGATGCACGCGGCCGTCCGCTCCGGTGAGCCTGCTTTGGTCCGTACGGCGGCCCGCGGCGCGCTGTCCCACTGGCGCGGCCCGTCGCTCGCCGACCTGCGCACCGTCCCGTACGCCGTCGCCGAGGGCGAACAACTCGACGCGTGGCGACTGGCTCTCCAGGTGGAACTCTTGGACGCCGACCTAGCCCTGGGCCACGCAGCCGAAGCCGCCCGCGAGCTAGAGGCCCTAGCAGCCGAAAACCCTTTACACGAACGCCTCTGGTGCCTACTGGCCCTGTCCCTCTACCGCACCGGCCGCCAAGCAGACGCCCTATCCCGCCTCTCCAAACTACGCACCCGCCTAGCCGACGACCTAGGCGTAAACCCAGCCCCCCGACACAGCCGCGATGGAGCTACGCCTACTCCGCCAAGACCCAACCCTCCTCCTCAAACCAACCCCACCCACTCCGCGGACGGCAGGCGGACCGGTCGCCGCCTCATCCCAGGTGCCGCCGGGCGGCAGCCCGGTCACCGGCGGGGTGTTTGAGGTGCCGCCGGCGAAACCGACCAAGCCCGCGGCGCACAACTCGACTGGGCTCTCGCCTTCGTCGAGACAGCCGGTGGCGACGACGACTTCGCCTCGGCCGACTCCATCACCGAAGTCTTCGCCGAATGGCCCAACCTGCTCGACGTCCTCGACCGCGCCCCAGGCAGCGACCGCGCCGTAGTAGGCCTCCGCCTAGCACTAGCCCTCCACACGCCGTGGCTCATCAGAGGCTGGTACGCCGAAGCCGCCCGCCACTTCGGCGCCCTGTCCGACGCCCCGAACGCAACCACAGCCGAGCGAGTCACGGCCCTCAGCAACCACGGCTTCGTCCTGACGATGCGCGGCCGCTTCGACCAAGCCGCCGCGTCCCTGACCGAAGCCGAACTACTGGCCAGGACTCAAGACGACGACACCCTCACGCTGACGGCGCTCTACTACCGCAGCATCGTCGAGATCGAACGCGGCCACCTCCTGGACGCGTTCACCCCCTTGCTGGCCGGCCAGGCACTGGCCCGCACCTCACCGCAGCACGAACGCCGACTCTCCGCCTGCACCGACGCGCTGGGCACCCTCTACGTCTACACAGGCCAGCCCGCCAAGGCCCTCGAGTGCTACGAGACCTGCGTCGTCGCGGACCGCGAGTACGGCGATGAGCACGGCCTGTCCCGCGGCCTCAGCAATCTCGCGGGAGCGCTCGTCAGCCTCGACCGGTACGACGAGGCGCTGAAGGCAGCCGCCGAATCCGACCACTACGCACGCCGCCTCGACGACCGCCAGATCCTCCCGCTCAACGAGGTGATCCGCGGCGTGGTCGCGGTCGCGCGCGGCGACCTCGACGCCGCTGAGAAGTACCTGCGCGCCGCGGTCGAGTACGCCGTCGCCGACGACAGCGGCGTAACCCACGCATACATCGACCTCGCCGATCTCCTCATCCTGCAAGGCGAAGTCGACGAAGCCGCCACCCTCCTCGACGCAGTCTTCGCCGAAACCACCGACCACAGCACGTCCTGGCTCGCCGCCCGCGCTGTAGCCACCGCTCTCGCGCTGGCCCAGGGCAACCGCGAGCAAGCCACCGCGCTGCTGGCGGAAACCACCACAGCCCACACCCGAACCGGCTTCGCCTGGCCCCGCTACACCGCCCGTCTCAACGCCGTGAAAGCTGCATTAGCGGACTAACGATTGTGTACGTCGGGACTCGGCGGGTACGGGGTGCAGTGAAGACAGCATTGATCGGGCAGGATGGGATTCATGGGAGAGCGCGAAGCTTTTGAGGAGCCTGTGGTGGCGGTTGAGGAGCCTGTGGTGACAGCGGTTCGGGTCGATCGGACCGAGCTGGAGAGACTCGTCGCCGGCACGTACCACGATCCTCATCAGGTGCTCGGCCCGCATCTCGGCGAGCACGGTGTGACGGTGCGCGCCCTGCGGCCGTTCGCGAAGAGCGTGACCGTGCTGTACGACGACCAGCGGCTCGATCTGCGGCACGAGCACGACGGCATCTGGGTCGGCGTACTCGATGTCGACAAGGTCCCGGACTACCGCCTCGAGGTCACGTATACCGACGGTCCCGCGGCCGTGGTCGACGACCCGTACCGCTATCTCCCGTCGCTCGGCGAGGTCGACCTGCACCTGATCGGCGAGGGCCGGCACGAGCAGCTGTGGACCGTGCTCGGCGCCCACGTCCGCCGGTACGACGGCCCGACCGGGACCATCACCGGCACGTCGTTCGCCGTCTGGGCCCCGAACGCGCAGGGGATCCGGCTGACCGCGGACTTCAACTTCTGGGACGGCCGCGCGCACCCGATGCGCTCGCTCGGCTCGTCCGGCGTGTGGGAGCTGTTCGTGCCCGGCGTCGGCGCGGGCACGCGGTACAAGTTCGACATCTGCGGCCGCGACGGCGTCTGGCGGCAGAAGGCCGACCCGATGGCCAACCTGGCCGAGACTCCCCCGGCGAACGCGTCCGTCGTCACCGAGTCGTCGTACGAGTGGAGCGACGCCGCCTGGCTCGAGCAGCGCGCGCAGACCGAGGCGTACGCCGAGCCGATGAGCGTCTACGAAGTACATCTCGGATCCTGGCGGAAGGGCCGTTCGTACCGCGAGCTCGCCGACGAACTTGTTGCCTACGTCAACGACATGGGGTTCACCCACGTCGAACTGATGCCGGTGATGGAGCACCCGTTCGGCGGATCGTGGGGCTACCAGGTCACGTCGTACTTCGCGCCGACCTCGCGCTTCGGCGACCCGGACGACTTCCGCCTGCTCGTCGACAAGTTGCACCAGGCCGGGATCGGCGTCATCGTCGACTGGGTGCCCGCGCACTTCCCCAAGGACGCCTGGGCCCTGGCCCGCTTCGACGGTACGCCGCTGTACGAGCACCCGGACCCGCGCCGCGGCGAGCAGCCGGACTGGGGCACGCTGGTCTTCGACTTCGGCCGGCCCCAGGTGCGGAACTTCCTGGTGGCGAACGCGATCTACTGGGCCGAGGAGTTCCACATCGACGGCCTGCGCGTGGACGCGGTCGCCTCGATGCTCTACCTGGACTACTCGCGCCAGGACGGCCAGTGGGTCCCGAACCAGTACGGCGGCCGGGAGAACCTCGAGGCCGTGTCGTTCCTGCAGGAGATGAACGCGACCCTCTACAAGCGGGTCCCCGGCGTCATCACCGTGGCCGAGGAGTCGACGTCCTGGCCGGGCGTCACCCGCGGAACGCATCTCGGCGGTCTCGGCTTCGGCTTCAAGTGGAACATGGGCTGGATGAACGACTCGCTCCGCTACCTGGAGCACGAGCCGATCCACCGGCAGTACCACCACCACGAGCTGACGTTCTCGATGATGTACGCGTACTCCGAGAACTTCGTCCTCCCGCTCTCCCACGACGAGGTCGTGCACGGCAAGGGTTCGCTGCTCCGCAAGATGCCCGGCGACCGCTGGCAGCAGCTGGCGAACCTGCGTGCGTACCTGGCGATGATGTGGGCGCACCCGGGCAAGCAGCTGCTGTTCATGGGCTGTGAGTTCGGCCAGGAGTCGGAGTGGTCGGAGAAGGGCGAGCTGGACTGGTGGCTGCTGGACCACAGCGACCACCAGGGTCTGCAGCAGCTGGTCCGCGATCTCAATCGGGTCTACAAGGACACTCCGGCGTTCTGGCGGACCGACCACGAGGCGGAGAAGTTCAGCTGGATCGACGCGAACGACGCCAGCAACAACATCTTCTCCTTCGTCCGGTACGGCGACGAGGGTGAGCCGACCGTGGCGTGTATCGCGAACTTCTCCGCGGTCCCGCACCACGGCTACCGTCTGGGTCTCCCGTACGCCGGCCGCTGGGAAGAGGCCGTCAACACCGACGCGAACACGTACGGCGGCTCCGGTGTCGGTAACTTCGGCGCCGTCGAGGCCGACGGACCGGAGTGGCACGGGATGACCACCAGCACCGAGCTGTCCGTCCCACCCCTGGCAACGGTGTACCTACGCTTCACCGGGTAGCGTTCACGGCGTGACTCCGCTGATCGATGGTGACCTGACCCTGCGACTGTCACGCCAGGACGCACAAGCAGTCGTGTTCGACGTGGAGAACGGCAAGCCGGTCGGGACCGTCGAGGTGCGCCGGACCACCCAGGACGCCGGACTGGTCGTTTGGGCGCTCGACGGCGGGCACGAGCTGGCACTGCGGGCAGTCCGGTTGGCAACGGAGTACGCGTTCGGTGAGCTCGGGTTCGAGCGGCTGCAGGTCGAGGTCGACCCGGAGCTCCACTCGACCGCGCGGGTCGCCATCCGGTCCGGTTTCCGGCGCGAAGGCGTACTGCGTGGCGCCGCGCTCGTGGACGGTGAGCGCCGGGACGTCGCCATCTACGGCATGCGCATCGACGACCCACGCCCGAACACGGTGACCGGCTGGACAGCCTTGATGGACTCCACGCTGCCCAAGAAGCGAGTGATCGCCCACGTCGTCGTACGCGACACGGCTGGGCGCGTCCTGCTGTGTCAGGTCAGCTACAAGAAGGACCTGGAGCTGCCCGGCGGTGTGGTCGAGCCCGACGAGGACCCAGCGACCGGTGCGTCGCGCGAGATGCAGGAGGAGATGGGTACGGCGCTGCCCCTACTCGGCGTACTGGCCATCGACTGGCTGCCGCGCTGGGAGGGCTGGGGCGACGCTGTCGAGATCCTGTACGACGGCGGCGTACACGACCCATCGCTGATCGACGAGCTCCAGCCGGACGGCTTCGAGATCCGCGCCCTGTCGTGGCACGCGCCCGAGGAGCTGGAGGGCCTGGTCTCCCCGCTCAACGCCCGCCGCCTCCCGATGCTCCTGGCCGCGCCGGATCAGCTTCACAACCTACGCGCCGGCGTACCGATCACTTCGTGAGCTGGTTGACACACCAGACGTAGTGCCCGTCGCCGGCGTTCTCGTCGTAGATCGTCGCGGTGACGATGCCGTACGCCTGCCGGTACAACCGCATCCGCTCCCGATCGTGTCCGAGCCCCGCAAACCGATCCAGCAACAGGTTGTCGAGCCGCCGCGCCTCCGGCCCGTACATGTCGAAGAACCCGGCCGCCAACGACGCCTCGAACGTGGTGTCCCCGGCAGTCGACAGGAACCCCCAGTCGAGCACCGCCGCAACCTCTGAGCCGTGCATCAGCACGTTGGGCGGACAAACGTCCCCATGTACGACGCTGAGCTCGACCTCCGGCAGGTCGCACAGCCCCTCAACCACCGTCTCCAGCAGTCCCGGGAAGTCAGGCACGTCCCGCTCGAGATGAACCTTCGAGGCTGCTGCGCGACGACGTACGACTGCAGCCAAGCTCTCGCCCCAGGACCGCTCCCAGAACGGCTCACCAATCACCGGTAGCGCTCTGCTCGCCGGACCCGGGCGCGCAGAGCGGAGCGCCTCGACAACCAGGACAAACGCATCCAGCGCCTGCGACTCCGGCAGACCAGCCTGATGCAGCGGCACCCCGGTCAGCTTGTCCTCGACGCTGACCGCGAGCCCGTTCTCCCCGACGCCGATCTCGCGGATCCGCGGCGTACGAAACGGCAACTCCGGCAGTTCGTCGAGGAACGCCTTCAGCGGCAGCACATCCTCCGGCCGCCGGTCGAACCAGACCTTCCGCACGGTCCCGTCCCCGAGGTCGTAGACCGCGCCTTCCATCCCCTGGCCGATGAGCTCCACCGGCCCGACTCTAACGAATGAACCGGATCGTCAAGGGGTAGCGGTAGTCCTGGCCGCTCGAGGCCGCGATCGTCGCCAGCACGATGACCACGACCGCCGCGACCGCACCGATCACGATCAGCGGCACGATGATCAGCACCCCGAGACCGAACGTGATCAGCACTAGCACCACCGCGATCGCCGTGTAGATCAGCAGCGAGATCTGGAAGTTCAGCGACTCCACCGCGTTCTTGCGGACGAACTCGGACCGGCCGCGGAACAGCAGCCAGATGATCAGCGGACACAGGAACCCCATCGCGACCCAGGCCGCGATGAACACCCCCACATGCGCGAGCATCGCCCACGTGCGTTCTTCCGAGGCCGACAACGCCGACCCTGAGCCCGGAGTGCTCATGCTCCCAGTGAAGCACGCCGATTCCTTTTCGCGGCAGCGCTGGTCAGTACCGATAACGACCAGCAACGAAAGGAATCACGATGGCGAGCAAGGAGTCCGAAGCGGTCCGGCGGCACTGGGTCGCGTCGCGCGAGTCCGCCCAGCGGGACACCCCCGACGGCGACCAGGAGTTGGGCGACCACCGCTGGGCCGAGCTGACCACCGAGCCCACAGACGTGGACTACCTCTCCGTCGAAGGCCGCCAGGCGATCTGGATCGTCCCGCACCACGCCTCGGCAGACCGGGTCCTGCTGTGCTTCCACGGCGGCGGCTACATCGGCGGATCGCGCTACTCACACCGGAAGATGTTCGCTCACCTGGCCAAGGCGATCGGCGTCCGAGCGCTCGTCTTCGACTACCCGATGGCGCCGGAGCACACGCATCCGGCCCAGCTCGACCACGCGGTCGACACCTACCGCTGGCTGCTGAACCAGGGCATCTCCCCCGAGCACGTCCTCTTCACCGGCGACTCGGTAGGAGGCGCGATGGCCGTCACCACCCAGCTCCGCGCCCGCTCGATCGGCTTGCCCCTACCGGCCGGAGCAATGCCGTTCTCCCCGGCCGTCGACTTCGAGGCGACCGGAGCGTCGTACGACGCCAACCGGGATCGTGACGAGTTCTTCCACCGCGACCTCGTCCGTGGACTCGCCTACCTCTTCCTGGGACCGGACGGCTCACCGCGGGATCCGTTCGTGAATCCGCTGTTCGGCGACCTCACCGGGCTCGGACCGATCTACATCCAGGTCGGCGGCGACGAAGTACTGCTCGACGACGCGAACATGCTGGCCGAGGGAGCGGAGAAGGCCGGGGTCGAGGTGCGGCTCGATGTGTTCCCGGAGATGCAGCACACGTTCCAGATGGCGGCCGGTCGCGCGCCGGAAGCCGACGATGCGATCCAGCGGATGGCACGCTGGGCACGGCCGGTGCTCGGCCTGTGACAATCGAGGAGATAGCAGTGAGCGATTTCGGCAGCCGGACTGAGCCGTTCCGCAAGGAGCTGCTCGCACACTGCTACCGGATGCTCGCGTCGGTGCACGAGGCGGAGGACGCCGTACAGGAGACGTACCTGCGGGCCTGGCGGTCGTGGTCGGGGTTCGAAGAGCGCTCGTCGGTGCGGGTCTGGCTGTACCGGATCGCGACCAACGTCTGCCTCACCGCACTCGAACAGCGCGGCCGCCGCGCCCTGCCGTCCGGGCTCGGCGCTCCGGCCACGGACCTCTCCCCCGGCGTACCTCCCGACGACCCAGCTGTGCTCTTCGTGGAGCCGATGGCAGAGTCGTTGGTGGTCGATGACCCGGCGACGATCGTGACCACGCGAGAGAGCCTGCGGCTGGCGCTCATCGCCGCGCTGCAGTATCTGCCGGCCAAGCAGCGCGCCGTGCTGATCCTGCGCGAGGTCCTGGCGTTCCCGGCGGCCGAGGTCGCGACCATGCTCGACACCTCGGTCGCGGCGGTGAAGAGCACGCTGCAACGAGCCCGTGCCCGGCTCGACGAGAACCCGACCGAGGCGATCGTCGAGCCGGACGACCCGCAGGCGCAGGCTCTTCTCGCGGACTACGTCAGCGGCTTCGAGAATGCCGACCTGGCGGCGCTCGAGCGGGCGCTGCGCGCGGACGCGGCGATCGAGATGGTCGGTACGACCGCCTGGTTCAACGGCCGGGTGATGTGCCTGCAGCTACTGGCCTCCGCGCTCGGCTCACCGGGCGACTGGCGGATGCTGCCGATCGTCGCGAACGGTCAGCCCGCGGTCGGCGCGTACTTCAAGGGAGAGGCGTACGGCATCGCCGTACTCACTCCGACGACCACCGGGCTCACCCACATCCACGTGTTCAGCACACCCAGCCTGGTCACGCACTTCGGTCTGCCGCTCACACCGCCTGCACCGTAAGGAGTGCGCGGCGGCTCGTGCTCACCAGAGCCAACGCGAGTACGACGAGTCCCATCGCGATGATCGGCCACCAGACGAGATGGGCGGCGTGGACGAACGCCTGCGGATCGGTCGTCGCCTTGGCACCGACGATCGATCCGGCGATCGCGACACCGAGCGACGTACCGGTCTGCCGGCCGACCGATGCGAGCGACGCCGCGAGACCGGTCATCGACGCGGGCATCCCCGAGACCGCCGAGTTCGCGATCGGCGGATTGATCGTGCCCAGGAAGACGCCGAACAGCAGGAAGATCGCGAGGATCACGGGCAGCGGGGTCGCGATGCCGATCGTCATCGACGCGGCCGCTCCGAGCGTGAGCGCCGTACCCGCGACGACCAGCGGCAGGCGCGGGCCGAGCGAACCGACCACGCGGCCGGTCAGCGGCGACAGCACGCAGATCAGCAGACCGACCGGCAGCAGGGACAGGCCGGCGTCGAGGGCGGACAGGTTGCGGACGCTCTGCAGGTAGAGGGTCGTGACGAAGAGGAACGCACCGAAGCCGCTGTAGGCGAACAGCGCGATCAGTACGGCGGAGCTGAACGGGACGCTGTGGAACAGGCGGAGCTCGAGCAGCGGCTCCTCGCGACGGCGCTCGTAGGCGATCAGTGCGACCGCTGAGACGGCCGCGACCACGAGCAGCCCGATGATGAACGGCGAACCCCAGCCGTGCTTCTCGGACTCGATGATCGCCGACACGACGCCGCCGAGGACCAAGATCACGAGGAGCTGGCCGATCGGGTCGAACCGGCGGCCGTGGGCAGCTCGCGACTCCGGGACGAACAGGCTGGTGAAGACCACCGCGAGTACGACGATCGGGAGGTTCACCCAGAAGATCGACCTCCAGCCGAGGCCGTCGACGAGCGCGCCGCCGACGATTGGGCCGAGGACAAGCGACAGGCCGGCCGTCGCGCCGAAGATCCCGATCGCCCTGGCCCGCTCGGCCCGGTCGGGGAAGACAGTCACCACGATCGCCATCGCGACCGGGTTGAGCATCGTGCCGCCGACCGCCTGGACGGCACGGGCGGCGATCAGCCAGCCGATGCCGGGCGCCAGGCTGCACAGCAGCGAACCGATCCCGAACACGATCAGCCCGAGCCGGAACATCCGGCGGCGACCGAACCGGTCGGCGGTCGATCCGGCCAGCAACAGGAAGCTCGCGAGGACGAGCGTGTAGGCGTCGACGGTCCACTGCAGTCCGGCCGTCGAGGCGCCGAGCCCGTCCCGGATCGCCGGCAGGGCGACGTTGACGATCGAGATGTCCATCACCGAGATCAGCAGGCTGGCGCAGCAGATCACCAGGACGGCGTACCTGCGGGCACTGGTCAGACCAGTGTCCTCGAGCGTTCCGGTGTCCTCGGACGTTGGAAGGGTCATACCACCACGGTAGGATTTAGAGCGTGCTCGAAGTCAATGAACGCGGGATCAGCATCGCCGAGGCCGCCGAACGCACCGGCGTGAGCGTCCACACGCTGCGGTACTACGAACGCGCCGGCCTGGTCGTCACCACCGTCGACCGCACCGCCGGCGGGCGCCGTCGCTACCGCCAGATCGACCTGGACTGGATCAAGATCTGCACCAGGTTCCGCGCCACCGGGATGCCGATCCGCACCATCCGCCGGTACGCCGAGCTCGTCCTGGCCGGGCGTGGCAACGAGAAGGATCGACTCGAGCTCCTCGAGACGCACCGCTCCGACGTACTGACCCAGCTCGCCGAGCTGCAGGAGAGTCTGGAGCTCATCGACCACAAGATCGACGTGTACCGCGGCCGGATGGAAGCCGGCGACGCCGATCAGCTCTGGGCGCCACGCTGACTCTGCGCCTGAAGCCTCGCGATCAGGAAGCGCCGTTCGGTCTCGTTGGCAGTGAGCTCGATCGCCTCTCGGTAGGCCCGCGCGGCTTCGTCCGTACGCCCGAGCCGGGTGAGCACGTCCGCGCGAGTGGCCGGCAGATAGGCGTACGTCGCCAGCGCCGGTTCCTTGCTCAAGGCATCCAATTCGTCGAGGACCGTCTCCAGGTCCGCGCCGGGGACGAGGCTGTGTGCGGCGGCCCGGTTCAGGGCGACGATCGGGGTCGGCCAGCTCACCATCATCGCGTCGTACATGCGGACCACCTGGCCCCAGTTCGTCCTCGCCCACGACGGCGCGGTCACATGGAGCCCGGCAACCGCCGCCTGCAACGCGAACCGCCCGTGGCCGCGCTCCAACGCCGCCGTGGCCCGCGATACCCCCTCCGCAAGCATCGGCGCGTCCCACCGGGAACGATCCTGATCCGCGAGCAACACCAACTCGCCGTCGGCGCTCACCCGCGCGTCACCGCGCGCCTCGGTCATCAACAGCAACCCGAGCAACGCCTGCGGTTCCGGCTCGTCCGGCATCAGCCGCTCGAGCAACCGTGCCAGCTCTATCGCGCGGCCAGTCAGATCGGTCCGCGTCAACGCCGACCCCGCCGCAACATGCCCGGCCGTGTAGACCAGATGTACGACGGTCAGCACGACGTCCAGCCGCTTGGGCAGCTCGTGGTCAGCCGGGATCCGGTACGGGATACCTGCCGCCGCGATCTTCTTCTTGGCCCTCGTGATCCGCGCCGCCGCCGTCGACTCGCTGATCAGCAGGACCGCCGCGACCTCGCGGGTCGTGAGCCCGCAGATCAGCCTGAGCGTCAGCGCGACCTGCGATTCGCGCGCCAGCGCCGGGTGGCAGCAGGTGAACACCAGCCTCAGCGGATCCGTCGGCTGCTCGATCTCGCCGGGCTCCTCGACCAGCAGTGGGAGCTTCCGCCACAGGTTCGTCTCGCGCCGGAGCCGGTCCAGGGCGAGGCGCCGCGCGACCGTGGTCAGCCAGCCGCCCGGGTTCGACGGGATCCCGTCCGGCCAGGTCCGTAGCGCCTGCACGAACGCGTCCTGCGTGCAGTCCTCGGCCAGGTCGAGGTCCCGCGTCAGCCGCACGACCGACGCGAGTACGGTCGACCAGCTCTCACGATGAGCCTGGTCGACCACCCGGGTGACCTCTACCGCCTCAGTCACCACATCTCCCCCGCTTGTCCCCCGCGGGTACGCCGACGGGACGGACCGTCGGCGTACCCGTCTCGGTCATGTCAGGCCGACGGCTGTGAGTCCGACGAGGTGTCCATCACCGGACGGACCTCGACGTTGCCGGACGGGCAGATCTTGGCCAGCTCCAGCGCCTGGTCGAGATCACGGGCGTCGATGACGTAGTAGCCGCCGAGCGCCTCCTTGGTCTCGATGAACGGACCGTCGGTGACCAGCGGCTCGGCGCCCTCGCGCTGCTTCACGGTGCTCGCCGTCGTCGACCGCTCGAGCGCCTCCCCGCCGAGGATCCGCGCCCCGGCCTTCTCCACGGCCTCGGCGAACGCCCCGTGCAGCTTCATCGCCTGCTGCCAGTCGTCCGGCGTGACGTTGTCGTACCACTCTTCGCTGTCGTACAGCAGGAACATGTACTGCGCCATCTCAGGCTCTCCCTCGTGTAGGGCTTGTACTGAACATCTTGCTGACGATCGCCGCCACACGGAATCGACAACACCCGGGAAGAATCTTCATTACTGTTGAGTACTGTGACTTCGATGGAGCATCTGGACGTCCTCATCGTCGGCGCAGGCCTGTCCGGCATCGGCGCGGCGTACCGTCTGCAGACCCGCTGCCCGGACCGGACGTACGCCGTACTGGAGGCGCGGGACGCCCTCGGCGGCACGTGGGACCTGTTCCGGTACCCGGGGGTGCGGTCGGACTCGGACATGTTCACGCTCGGATTCCCGTTCCACCCGTGGAAGGCGGCGAAGGCGATCGCGGACGGGCCGTCGATCCTCGACTACCTGCACGAGACCGCGTCGACGTACGGGATCGACAAGCACATCCGCTTCGGCCAACGCGTCGTGCAGGCCTCCTGGTCGTCGGTCGACGCGCTGTGGACGGTTGAGACGGGCGACTCGGTCTACACCTGCTCGTTCTTGTATGTGTGCAGCGGGTACTACGACTACGACTCCGGGTATGTGGTCGACTTCCCCGGGCAGAGCTCGTTCGAGGGCCGGATCGTGCACCCGCAGCACTGGCCGGCCGACCTGGATTACACCGGCCAGCGAGTGGTCGTCATCGGCAGTGGTGCGACCGCGGTGACGCTCGTGCCCGCGATGGCCGATACGGCGTCCCATGTGACGATGCTGCAGCGTACGCCGAGCTACGTCGCCTCCCGGCCCGCCCGTGACGCGTTCTCGGACCGGCTCCGCGCCGTACTGCCGGAGAACCTCGCGCACCGGCTGATCCGCGGGAAGAACGTTGCTGTGAGCACCGCGCTCTACAGTGCGTTCCGGAAGTGGCCGGCGCATGCGGCGTGGCTGCTGAACGCCGGGGTGGCTCGGGAGCTGCCGCAGTCGATCCCGGTCGATCCGCACTTCACCCCGCAGTACAAGCCGTGGGACCAGCGGTTGTGTCTGGTGCCGGACGCCGATCTGTTCAAGGCGTTGCGGGACGGATCGGCGTCGGTGGTGACCGACGAGATCTCGCGCTTCACCCCGCAGGGTCTGCTGCTGCGGTCCGGCCAGGAACTGCAGGCCGATCTCGTGGTGACCGCGACCGGCCTGCGGATGGTTGCGCTTGGCAACATCCAGGTGACGGTCGACGGGCGGTCGGTCGCGCCGCACGACACGTTCGTCTACAAGGGGATGATGCTGAGCGGTGTACCCAACCTCGCCTGGTGCATCGGCTACACCAACAACTCCTGGACGCTGCGCTCCGACCTGACCTCGCAGTACGTCTGCCGGCTCCTCAACCACCTGACCGCGACCGGCACCCGCATCTGCATCCCGGAGGTCGACCCGGCCGAGTACGACGCTCCGCCCCGGCCGGTCGTCGACCTGTCCTCGGGCTATATCCGTCGGGCCGCGTCGATCCTCCCGCGCCAGGGCAGTCAGGGCCCCTGGCGCCTCCGGCAGAACTACCCACGCGACCTGGTGACCTTGCGCTTCGGGCCGATCAGCGACGGGGTCATGCAGTTCCGACGCGACTGAGGTCGACACAGGCACTCGGGGGCCGACACAGGTTATTGCCTGTGCCGGCCCCCGAGTTCGTGTGTCGAGCTGGTCGGCTACGGGATGGGCGCCGGGGGTTCGGCGCCGACGTAACTGGCGATCGGGCGGATGATCTTCGGGTCCTCCGACTGTTCGAGGATGTTGGCGGACCAGCCGATGATGCGGCTGACCGCGAACGTCGGCGTGAACATCGCGCGCGGGATGCCGCACAGTTCCATCACGACGCCGGCGTAGAACTCGACGTTCGCGTAGAGGTTGCGGCCCGGCTTCAGCTCGGCGAGGACGTCGACGATGCGCTGCTCGACGGTCGTCGCGAAGTCGACCAGGTCACCGCCGATGCCGCGGGCGATATCGCGGAGCATCAACGAACGCGGGTCCTCGGTTCGGTATACCGCGTGGCCGAATCCCATGATCCGGTCGCCCGCCGACACCTTCGCGCGGACCCAGGCGTCGATGCGGTCCGGCGTACCGATCTCGTCGAGGCTGGCGAGGGCCCGGTCCGGCGCACCGCCGTGCAGCGGTCCGGAGAACGCGCCGATCGCTCCGGCGACGGCCGAGACCACGTCGGCGCCGGTGGAGGCGATCACCCGCGCGGTGAACGTGGAGGCGTTGAAGCCGTGGTCCAGGGTCGAGACGAGGTAGTGCTCGATCGCGGTCGCATGTACTGCGTTCGGCTCGGCGCCAGTGACCAGGTAGAGCCAGCTCGCTGCGGCCGAGAGGTCGGCGCGCGGCTCCAGCGGCTGCTGGCCTTCGCGGAGGCGGTAGAGAGCCGCGAGGATGGTCGGGGTGACCGCGCAGACAAGCATCGCGTCGGCCTTGCGGCGGGCCGGGTCGGCGTCCCAGAGCGGCGGGAGGCCACGTACTGCCGCCAGGAGCGACAGGGCCGTGCGGAGACCAGCGAGCGGGTTGAACTTGGCGCCGGCGGCCGCGATCGCGGGGAGGACCGCGCTGACCTCGTCGGGCAGGACCCGCAGCGGCGCCAGTTCGGCGATGAACCGGTCGCGCTCGGCGTCGGTCGGGAGGCGGCCCTCGAACATCAGGTACCAGACGTCTTCGAGCGTCTTGGACTTGGCGAGATCGATCGCCGAGTACTGGCGGTAGTGGTAGAACCCCTCATCGCCACGGACGTCGCCGAGGGCCGTCTCGGTGACGACGACGTTGCGCAGACCGGGCGGAACATTGATCACTGTTGACATATCTTCAGAGTTGACAGCGAATCAACTATTGTCAATATTGATCCAGTCAATGTTCGACGAGATGAATGACTTGAGGAGCGGGGATGACGGCCGAAGGTGACGAGAATTACCTGACCACCGCGGAGGTCGCACGCCGCCTGCAGGTGAAGCCGGAGACGATCTACGCCTACGTCAGCCGAGGCCTCCTCACCAGCACCCGAGCCCGAGGCCGCCGCGGCAGCCTCTTCTCAGCCGCCGAGGTAGAACGCCTGGCCAGCAAGTCGGTCGACCACTCCGGCGTCGTAGAACGCATCGAATCCGAACTGACCCTCCTCCAAGACGACGAGCTCTACTACCGAGGCCACCCAGCCCGATCCCTCGCCACCACCTCAACAGTCGCCCAAGTAGCCAACCTCCTGTGGACCGGTGACCAGTCCGCTGCAGTTGGTTTCTCAGCCGGTGAGGTCCCGTTGGCGCGGGCTGCGATGGGGGTGGTGCCGGACGGGGCTCGGTTGACGGATCGGTTGCGGGTGGCGGTGGCGGTGCTGGGGGCTGCTGATCCGTTGCGGTTCGACCTGTCCGCGCCGTCCGTGACTGCTGCAGCTGGGCGACTGATCGGGACCTTGGTCACAGCGCTGCCCGGCGACCACGTGGACTCCGGCGCGACTCTCGGCGCGCGCCTCTGGCCGAAGCTGTCTGACGAAGCGCCTCGGCCTGAGGTGCTCGATGCCGCTCTGATCCTGCTGGCCGACCACGGGCTCGCCGTCTCGACGGTCGCCGCCCGCGTCGCCGCCAGCGCACGCGCCAACCTGTACGCCGTCATCTCGGCCGGCCTGGGCGCGCTCGACGGGCAGTACCACGGCGCCGCGCCGACCCTCGCGTACGAGTTCCTCCACCGCGCACAGCAGGATCCGCTCAAAGCCCTGTCCGACCAGTTGCGTTCAGGCGAACCGATCCCCGGCTTCGGGCACCGGATCTACCAGCATCGCGACCCGCGCGCCGAAGTACTGCTCGGACTGCTCGGCGACCACCCGATCGTCGGCACGATCGCCGCGATCGCCGAACGCACCCCGACGTTCCCGAACAGCGACCTCGCCATCGCCGCGATCATGCACGCGTACAACTTCCGCCCGGACGCCGGCGACGCCCTGTTCGCGCTCGCCCGGATGATCGGCTGGACCGCGCACGCCCTGGAGGAGTACGCGGCCCCGGCCCTCCGCTTCCGCGCGATGGGCATCTACACCGGTCAGACCACCTGAACTACTTCGCGCCGAGCTTGATCAACGTCGCCGCACCGGGCTCCAGCTCCAACGGGATCGGACCGACCCGCCGCGCGGCGTACGCCTGCTTCGCCGGCTGGAAGATTCCGACCGACCCGACCGTCTGCTCGTTCACCGAGACCACGGTCGGGGCCAGCGTCGAGTGCGAGCGGTTGGCCACCAGCACCCAGCGATCCTTGACCGCGGCGTCCCGCGACCTGAACGTGCCGAGCACCACCGGACTCCGCGAGACGTCGGTCACGAACGCGGTCGGCGTGAACGCCACCGTTCCGTTCGGGAGCGGCGTCTCGTTCGCGTGCACGACGGACTCCGACACCAGCGGCTTCAGCTCGCGCCCGACCTGATGCAGCCAGGTAGTGTTGATCTTCTTCGCGGCGGCGTATCGGGGAGTGCGCTGCCCGTCGACCGTGATCAGCGCCGGCCCGAATCCCTCACCACGAGCAGCCTCGGGCGTCCAGTACGTGAAGTACTGGATGCCCTTCGCGCCGTACGCGAGGCTGATGTTGATCTGCCAGAGCAGCTCGGCCGCGGTCGGTTCGCGATGGTTGTTGTAGGCAAGCGTCTGGATGAACACCCAGGCCGGGATGTCGCCGTGCAGCGCGGCGTCCCGGACGATGGCCCAGTTGTGGAAATAGTTCTCGTCCTCGCGCCCCTCGGAGAGCAGCGGGTACCGGTCGAACGAGATCAGCGACGGCTGCACGACGTCGACGAAGTTGCGATAGTACGTCGCGTCGTCCGACGGCAGCAGGTTGATGTACGGCAGCAGCTGCGGGGCCAGCTCACGCGAGATCGAGAGCGCCTTCGCCAGCGTCGCGAACCAGCCCGCACCCGGCTCGTCGTAGAAGTTGAAGCCGGCCAGCGACGAGTATGGCCCGTACGCGTCGCGAGCGCGGATGTAGAGCGCACTCGCCTCGGCCGGCGTCACGCTGAGGAAGTCGGTGGTGGTGTCGGAGATCGAGAACCAGCGGGACATGTTGCGGATCTGGATATCGTCCGAGATCAGCATCTTCAGGCCGGCGTCGCGGGCCAGGCCCAACTGGTACTGGAAGATGTTGCCGTCTCCCGCGTAGTTGCCGGAGAGGATGAAGTCGAAGCCGGCGGTCTTGATCTCCGCGAACCGTTGCGCGGTGCTCGCGTACGGATGCGGCGGCCAGAACAACCCGATCGGGAAGTCCGGCCCACCGATCAACGGCAACGTATCCGGCGACGGCACCGCGGCCGGGGCCGCCCCGGCACCAGCCGCACCGGCGCTCGCCGCACCGGCGGCGGAGGTCGTCGCGCCGGCGGCGGAGGTCGTCGCGCCGGTGCTGGTGGTCGAGGCGGCTGCGGTAGTCGTGGAAGCAGCCGTTGCGGCTGCGGCGGTCAACGCGGTGGCGCCGGCGCCGAGCAACAGACTGCGACGGCTGGGGCCAAGGATCTGGTGCGGACTCTGCATGGTTCTCCTTCGGAAGGCGGTCGAACGGAGCGTGCGGCAGAAGACTTCTCAGGACCGTTGACGGTGATCCGCGACGGCATCGGCGGTGGCATCGAAGGCCTGCTCGGCCAACGGATAGTCGCGCTGGGCGACGCCGAGATAGAGCGCATCCAGCACGATCATCTGGGCATGCCGGCCGGCCAGTCCCCCGGTCCGGAACGTGACATCGCGAGCCGCGGTGACCAGCACGATGTCCGCAACCCGCGCCAACGGCGAGCGCGGGTAGTTGGTGATGGCAACAGTCGTCGCCCCTTGCCGCCCGGCCCGGGTCACGGGTTCAAGGACCTCGAGCGTCTCGCCACTGTGCGAGATCCCGATCGCGACATCACCGCTCCCGAGCAGAGCCGAGCTCGCCAGGGCAGTGTGTACGTCGCTCCACGTACTCGCGCTCCGCCCGATCCGGTGCAGCCGCAACCGCAGGTCCTCGGCGACCGCCGCCGACCCCGCCACGGCGTACAGGTCGATCCGTCGCGCATCCGAGATCGCCCGCACCGCACGTCCGAGCGCGTCGACGTCCAGCGACGCGACGGTGTCCTCGAGCGCCCGCGTGTCGGCACGCAGGAGCGTCCGGAGTACGTCGTCGAGCGAGTCGTCTGGTCCGACCTCCGAACCAGTCCCGCGTTCCCAACTGAGACTCGTCCGACCACTCTCGGCCGCGAGCGTGAGCCGCAGCTCCGCGTACCCGGACAGGCCGAGCGCGAGGCAGAAGCGTGTGACGCTCGGCAGCGACGTACCGCAGCGGGCCGCCAACTGGCCGATCGTCGATCCCGCGACCGCCGCCGGATCCCGCAGTACCTCGGCGGCGATCCGGGCCTGCGCCGGACTCAACGCCGGCAGCAGGCCGTGGATCCGCGCCTCGAGACTCGGCGGCGGCGATGCGACTGCACTCATGTAAAGAATTCTCAGAGCACTTCAGTATTAATTACAAGAATTCACACTGTCCGATTCCGGCCAAGGTCCTCAGCGCGCAGCCATCCGCCGGATAGTGAACTGGTCAGACCAGCCACCCGCGATCAGCACATCGATCCGCCCGCTCAGCACATACGTCCCGTACGGCGTGATCGCGGCCGTCGTCGGACCGGAGACCGGCCACGGCTCGACCGACCGCACCTGAGCAGTCCGGTAGTTGTCGCGACTGCTCAGCACAGTCGCCCGCTCGACGCCGGCCGCACCGAGCTTGTTGGTGATCGCGATCAGCCGACCATCCCGCGCGAGCGCCAAGCCGTCTCCCCCGACCAGTGCACTGGTCAGACCAGTCGTACTGAGTGCACCGCGCAGCGAGATCCGGAACAGCGTGCCCACGTCGTACCGGACCACCAGCAGGTAGCCGCCCGGATGCCAGACGATGCCGTTGGCCCCGATCGTGTCGCTCCGCAGCCGCTCGTCGCGGACCAGAACCGACGCCGTACCGCCAGGCGTGATCCGATAGATCGCGTCTCCCGCCGAGTCGGTCACATAGGCGTTGCCCACGGCATCGATCGCCAGGTCGTTCACGCTGTGACGACCGCCGGCTGGATTCAGCCGCGAAGTGTTCAGGTCAACCTTCCGCTCGAGCCGGCCAGTACGCAGGTTGTAGATCGCGACACCGGACTGCTTGTAGAGCGTCGCATCCGACGACCGCTCACCGTTGCCGATATCGGCGTACGTGACGAGCACACGGTTGCGCACGGCATCGACATGCAGCCCGAACGTCGACACCCCGGGCGCGACACCGAACGGATGCGGCACGCCGTCCCGGCCGACCACCGAGATCCGCCCGGTCGCCAGCGACCCGATCAGGAACGCCTGCCGGGTCGGATCCCAGGCGATCCCCTCCGGGTACCTGTCAGCCGTCCGTCCGTCGAGCTGCACGGGAATCCCGTGCGAAGCAGCGGCCGTGACGGGAACTGCGGCCGGCGACGCCGTCAAGGCGAGCAACGCCGCGGCCAACACTCGAAACCTCATCAAGAACTCCTCCTCGAGATCAATACGAGCACAGATACTAATCAGAGGTCTGATGGCCGTCAATGCATATATTATCGACGCCGTTCGTAGGATGGTCCGCATGCGGATGTCCTTCGACGAACGGCTCGGCAGTCACTTCAAGCGGGTCGAGCAGGAGCTGCAGGCGGCGAAGTCAGCCGCTGTGAAACCGGCCGGACTCACGGTTCCGCAGTACGCCGCTCTGTTCGTGCTGGACGAGCAGCCGGGCATCTCGGCCGCCGAGCTGGCTCGCCGCTGCGCCGTCACCCCGCAGACGATGACGACGATCCTGCGCAACCTGGAGGCCGGCGGCCTGATCGAGCGCACGCCGCATCCGCTGCACAAGCACGTGATCGAGACCCGTCCGACGCAGGCCGGGCGCAAGGCCCTCGATCAGGCGGACAAGCGGGCCACCGGCGTCGAACGCCGGCTGGCCGCGGCTTTCAGCGAGGAGGAGGCGGAGACCCTCCGCGCCCTCCTCGCCCGGGTCTCGGAGACCCTGACAACAGATCCGATCCTGAAGAGTTAGACGATCCTGAAGGGTTAGAACAGGGCGGACATCAGCCGACGGCGGGCCTTGATCACCCGGTCGTCGTCGGCGCCGACCACCTCGAACAGCTCCAGCAGGTGCAGCCGGACAGTGTTCCGCTCGTCGCCCGAGGTCGCCTGGACCGTGCTGATCAAGCGCGCGAAAGCGTCGTCGACATGCCCGCCCATGAGGTCGACATCGGCGACCAGCAGCTGCGCCTCGACATCGGTCGGGTTGTCCGCGGCCCGCGTCCGTACGTCGTCCGGCACGTCCTGGGTCCGCTTCACCAGCTGCACCCGCGCCAGCCCGGACTTCGCCTCGGCGTCGGCCGGCGTCTCCTTCAGCAGCTCCTCGTACGCCGCGATCGCGCCGTCCAGGTCACCCGCGCCGAGAGCGTTCTCCGCCTTCTCGTACCGCGGGTTCGGCGGCGGCTCCTCCTCCGAGTCAGCGTCCGGGGCAGCCGGTCCGACCGGCTCGGCGCGACCCGTGATGCCGTTCGCCACCGCCACAGTCAGCAACTGGTCGAGGTACTGCCGGACCTCGGGCTCGCCCAGGACGCCCTGGAACAACGGCACCGGCTGACCGCGCAGGATCGCGATCACCACGGGCACCGACTGCACGCCGAACGCCTGCGCCACCTGTGGGTTCGCGTCGACGTCGATCCGGGCCAGCAGGAACTTGCCGTCGTACTCGGTCGACAGCTGGGCCAGCACCGCACCGAGAGCGTTCGAGCCCTGGGAGCGGGGCGACCACAGCTCGACCACGACCGGCGCCTGCAGGGAGCGCTCGATCACGTCGGTCTGGAAGTTCGCCTCGGTCACGTTCAGCACGTACGCGCCGCCGGCGGCACCAGCCGGAGCGCCGGGACCACCCGGCGTACCGGGAGCCGCACCGGCCGGCTTGCGCAGGCCCGACAGGTCGATCGCCCCGGGACGGGAGAAGTTGGACTGGCTCACCACTGTCCTCGCATTCCGTGCGCACATACCCGATCTACGTTCACAGGTCCATCCTCTACGACGACGCCGAACTCTGCTGAGCCCGGGTCGCCATCAACAACCGTGCCAGCCCGCTCCGGGTGCCCGCGACCGCCATCCGGTCCCCCGCCCGGAGCTCCCGCTCGACCGCCGGAACCCGCTCCGCGGCCGGAGCACGCCCTCCCGGCCGGAACTCCCGGCCTCCCGTCCGGGGCTCTCGCTCGCCCGCCGGCCCGCGGCCGTTGGCTCGGGGCTCCGGACCGGACGTCGGAGTCCAGTCCCAGGCCTCGCCCAGGTCCTGCCTTGCCAGCACCCGCAGTCCCCCGGCCTCGTCCAGCTGCCCCATCCGCTTCCCGACCGCGATCGAGCCGGGCTCGACAGTGACCTCGGTGAGCAGCAGAACGCGACGACCGGCCGGGACCGTCACCTGACTACGCCGGTTCGCCACCGCAGCTGCCACGGCGGGCGCGACCAGCATCGACACCGACCGGCTGTGTCCCAGCCCGAGCCGGCGCTCGACCCGCTGCGCCAGGTCGTGATCGAACATCCGCATCGTGATCCAGGCATCGGGGTTCAGGTCCCGCGCCATGATCGCGCATTCCAGGTTGGTGATGTCCCCGTCGGTGATCGCCAGCACCGACTGGCACCGCTGTACGCCGGCCAGCCGCAGCGTCTCCTCGTTGCTGCTGTCCCCGACCACGACCGGGATCCTCAAGCGATGCGCGGTCTGTACGCCGGGCGCCTCGTCGTCCTGGTCGACCCCCACCACCGCGACACCCCGCTCGGTGAGGATCTCCAGCACCCGCGACCCGACCGTACCGAGGCCGCACACCACCACGTGATTGCGCGGCCGCCCGCGGACACCGCCGATGAGCCGCGACAGCCGGGCACCGACCAGCGAGTCGACCACGACCGCGGTCAGCAGCGCCATCAGCACGATCCCGGTCAGCTGCACCAGGACCGCACTGACCTTCACCCACGGCTGCGCGTCGTTGAACTTGTCGTCGTCGATCCCGGCCGACGTCACCACCCCGGCCGCGAGGTACAGCGCACGCCACCACTCGATCCCGCCGAAGTAGTGGATGACGCCCGTACCGGCCACGATCAGGAACGCCATCACCGCGGCGATCTTCCGCACCCGGCTGTCGAGGATGTCGCGCAGCGCCATGAACCAGCCGGCCGGACGGACGTCACGACTCCCCCAGAGCGCTCGCACACCGGTCCCCAGGACGATGTCGCCGTCGGGATCGGAGCTCGACAACGGGAGCAGAGTCGGCGTCGCGGACGAGGTCGTGTCCGCGAGCACGGTCAGATGCGGCTCCCGGATCAGGTCGGCCTGCCCGGCCACCAGCCGTCGGCCGCCGAGATCGAGCCAGGTCAGCTCGTCGTCCTCCAGCGCGTCCGACACGAAAGCGGGTGCTGCGAGCGACGGCCCGTTGATCACGACGCAGTCGCCGAGCAGCCGGTTCATGTGCTTGCCCAGCCGCGGGTTCACCATCTGTACGACGATCCGCAGCTCCGGGTCCATGTCGCGCGCGGTCAGAGCCGTGTGCACGTTGTGGACGTCGTCGTTGTCCAGCAGCACCAGGGCGCGCGCCGTGGACGGCGCCCCGTCGTCGGCGGCGTCGACCCCGGCGCGCCGCAGCAGCGACTCGCTGATCACCCGGGCGCCCATCACGTTCGCGCCCAGCTCTTTGATCCGGTCGTAGTGACGCGAGTCCGGGTTCACGATCGCGGTCACCCGCTCGCCCGAGCTCACCAGTTCCGTTGTCACTCGCAACATCGTGCGGTCCGACCCGCAGACCACCACGCGACGCCCGTCGGCCGGCCCGATCGCGCTGGTTGCCGCGGCAGTCAGATCGGGCTGCGGCTGCTCCTCAGAATCGGGCGGGCTCTCGGTACTCGCCCCACTGTTCCCGAAGAACGTGACAGATTTCCCCCATCGTGGCCTCCGCACGCACTGCCTCCAGCATGGGCTCGATCAGGTTGCCAGTGCCGCTGGCCGCCTCCACCAGAGCCGTTAGCGTACGCCGTACCAGGTCCTCGTCACGGTTCGCCTTGCGTTCCGCGAGCACCCGGCACTGCTCGACCTCGACCTCGTGCGAGACCCGGAGGATCTCCAGGTCGCCGGAGACGGTGTCGGTCAGCGTGTTGACGCCGACGATCTTCTTCTCGCCCTTCTCGAGCTTCTGCTGGTACTCGAACGCCGCGTCGGCGATCTCGGCCATGAACCAGCCGTCCTCGATCCCGCGCAGGATGCCGCCGGTCATGGTCTCGTCCGGGCTCATCTCCTTGATCCGGGCAAAGATCTGCTCGGCCTCGGCCTCGATGGCATCGGTGAGCGCCTCGACGTACCAGGAACCGCCGAGCGGGTCGGCGACGTTCGTGACCCCGACCTCCTCCATCAGCACCGACTGCGTCCGCAGCGCGATCTCCGCGGACTCCGCGGTCGGCAGCGCGAGCGTCTCGTCGAGCGCGTTGGTGTGCAGCGAGTTGGTCCCGCCGAGCACCGCGGCCAGCGCCTCGACGGCCGTCCGGACGACGTTGTTGACCGGCTGCTGCGCGGTCAGGGACACGCCCGCGGTCTGGGTGTGGAAACGCAGCGACTGAGCCTTCTCGGTCTTCGCGCCGTACACGTCGCGGAGCCAGCGGGCCCAGATCCGGCGGGCCGCACGGAACTTCGCGATCTCCTCGAAGAAGTCCAGGTGGCTGTCGAAGAAGAACGACAGGCCCGGCGCGAACACGTCGACGTCGAGCCCGCGCGACAGCCCGAGCTCGACGTACCCGAACCCGTCGGCGAGCGTGTACGCAAGCTCCTGCGCGGCCGTCGACCCGGCCTCACGGATGTGGTACCCGGAGACGCTGAGCGGCTTGTACGCCGGGATCGTGGTCGCGCAGTACTCCATCAGGTCGCCGATCAGGCGCAGATGCGGCTCCGGTGGGAACAGCCACTCCTTCTGCGCGATGTACTCCTTGAAGATGTCGGTCTGCAGCGTCCCGTTGAGCTTGGTGATGTCCGCGCCCTGCCGCTCGGCGGAGACGAGGTACATGCAGAACGCCGGCACGGCGGGGCCGGAGATCGTCATCGACGTGGTGACGTCCTGCAGCGGGATGTCCTTGAACAGCCGGTCCATGTCCGTGGCCGAGTCGATCGCGACGCCGCAGTGGCCGACCTCGCCGAGCGACTTCGGCTCGTCTGAGTCGCGGCCCATCAGCGTCGGCATGTCGAACGCGACCGAGAGGCCGCCGCCACCGCCGTTGAGGATCATCCGGTACCGCTCGTTGGTCTGCTCGGCGTTGCCGAAGCCGGCGAACTGACGGATCGTCCAGGTCCGGCCGCGGTACCCCGTCGGGTACAGCCCGCGGGTGAACGGGAACTCCCCCGGCCAGCCGATCCGCTCCATCCGCGGATCCTCGACCCCCTCGGGCGGCCCGTAGACAGGCTCGACCTCGGTGCCGGAGAGCGTGGTGAAATCCGCCTCCCGCTTGCGCGCCGCGTCGTACCGCTGCTGCCACCGGCTCCGGCCGGCCGCAATCGAATCGGCATCCATCAGTCAGACCTCCTCGGGAACTGGTCCTAAAATACTAGGACGTCCAACTATTTCCAACCGCTGGATCGCTGCAGGTTAAGCAATTGCGGTCAGAAGTCGCCGGCGTTGTGGCGCAGCGGCTCGAGGACGGTCCAGAGCATCTTCAGCTGCTCGTCGGTGAGCCCGGAGACGGCGAAGTCGGCGGCGACCAGATCGGCGGTGGCGCGCTCGACCAGGTCACGACCCGCGGGGGTGATCTCGCACAGGATCGCCCGTCCGTCGTCGGGGTGCGGCGTCCGGGTCACCAGCCCGGCCGCCTCGAGCCGGCGGACGATCGAGGTCACCGAGGTCGGATGCACCTGCAGCCGCTCGCCCATCTTTCCCAGCGGCAGCGAACCGCGGCGCGAGAACGTGAGCAGCACCAGCGCCTCGAACCGCGCGAAGGTCAGCCCGTGCTTGCGGAGGATGTCGTCCAGCTCGTTGATCACGATCTGCTGCGCGCGCATCAGCGACGTGACGGCACGCATCTGCTCGACCGCGCCCCACCGCCGCCCCCACTGCCGCGACGCCTCGTCGATCGGATCGAACGGCAACGCCCTCTTCCTCGCCATGGGCCGAAGATTAGCCCGACACTAGGCAGACCATGTCGAAACTCAGAGATTCGGACTTCCCCGCCCTCGGGACCGAGAACCCCGCCGAACAACTGATCAGCATCAGATTCCGCTGGTACGCCACCCAAGCGCGGCGCGCCCGCATCTGGTACCGGGCGTTGGGCACCGTCCAGCTCGTCGCTGCCCTGGTGATCGCCATCTCGGTCGCGATCAACGCCCCCACCTGGCTGGCCCCCTCACTGGGTGGTGTCATCGCCTTGGCCGAGGGAATCCGGACCTTGTTCGGCTTCAAGGACTCCTATCCCACCTACACCCGGACCGCCCAGGAGCTACGCAACGAGGCCTGGCTCTACGCCCAGCGAGCCGGTCGGTACGCGGATGCTGAGGAGCCGGTCAAGTTGCTGGCCCAACGGGTGGTCGAGATCAGCCATTCCGAGACCGAGAACTGGGAGGCCGCTCTGAAGGCGCGGAGCGTATAAACTGTCCACGGGGTCTGGGAAGGTGCGGGCATGAGATTTCTGGAACATGTCCGCGCCGAGAGTGCGCGGCTGGGTGAGGTCGCGCGGATGGGGCTCGACGCGCCCGTGCCCAGCTGTCCGGGGTGGACGGTCGACGACGTGGTCCGCCATGTCGCGCAGGTCTACGTCCACAAGGTCGAGGTGCTGAAGCTCGGTGCCCGCCCCGATCCGTGGCCGCCGGACTTCTCCGCACGCGAGACCCTCGAGTGGTACGACGAGGCGAGCGCGGCGCTCATCAGCGCGCTGGAAGCGGCCGGGACCGGGACGGAGACGTGGACGTTCAACCCGCGCGACACGACCTCCACCTTCTGGTACCGGCGGATGGCGCACGAGAGCGTCATCCACCGGATCGACGTCGAGCAGGCCCACGATGTCGTCACGCCGATCGACGCCGACCTCGCGCTCGACGGCATCGACGAGGTGCTGTACCCGACCATCGCCGGACCGTGGTGGGAGGAGGGCGACACGGAGTACCCGATCGACGCCACGCTCCGCATCACCGCGGCCGGCCGCTCCTGGACGATCACAGCCGACGCGACGAGCGTCGACGTACAGCAGGGTGCGGAGGGCGAGGCGGCGGCGGAGATCTTCGGCGATCCGGCGCCGATCTATCTGTGGCTGTGGGGCCGCGTCGGCGAGGACGCGATCCAGACCGTCGGCGACCCGAATGTCGTCCGGGCGTTCCGCGGCAGGATCTCGGAAGCCACGCAGTAGCGATGTCCTCCGCGGGTCTGCCTGTTCGTTCCTTTCACAAGAGACCAGAGTGGTCTCAGCGAGAAGGAGGACTCCGATGGCGCAGTACCTTGCACTGACCTACACCGCTGACGTGGACTGGTGGGCGCCCGAGCAGGCCGAGGAGCTGGCCGAGTACCGGAAATTCGGCGTCGAGTACGCCGAGAAGCTGAAGGCGAGCGCCGTGCTGCATCCGACCGCGACGGCGACCGTCGTCCGGGTCGAGGGCGCGCGCGGCGGGCCGGTCATCACCACCGACGGCCCGTACGCCGAGACCAAGGAAGCGCTGACCGGCTACTACCTGATCGAGGCCGACGACCTCGAGGAGGCGGTCAAGATCGCGGCCGAGATCCCGGCGGCCTGGGGCGGCGCGGTCGAGGTACGCCCGGTGATCGTTGCTCAATGAGTCAGCGGTACGACGTTGTTGCCGACACGATCCGGATCGAGGGGACGCGGATCCTCGCCACCCTGATCCGGACGGTCGGCGACGTACAGCTCGCCGAGGACGCCGTACAGGAGGCCGCGCTGGCGGCTCTGGGCGCGTGGCCGGTCACCGGCGTACCGCCTGAGCCGCGCGCCTGGCTGACCGTGACCGCCCGGCGTAAGGCGATCGACATCATCCGGCGCGAACGCGCCCGCGCCGGCAAGGAACGGGCAGGCGCCGAGCTGCAGGATCTCACTCGCCACGACTTCGGCGCCCTGGATCCGGATGGCGCGCTCGACCCCGACGAGATCGTGCAGGACGATCTCCTGCGGCTCATCTTCACCTGCTGCCATCCGTCGCTGTCACCGCCGACCCGGGTCGCGCTCGCCCTGCGCACGCTCTGCGGGCTGTCTCCCGCGCAGATCGCCGACGTACTGCTCACCAGCGAGGTCGCGACGACCAAGCGGCTGGTCCGCGCCCGCCAGAAGATCGCCGCCGCTCGTATCCCCTACCGAGTCCCGCCGGAGGCCGAGCTCCCCGATCGGCTGCCGGCAGTCTGTGCGGTCATCCACAGCCTCTACACCGCGGGCCATGCTCCGTCTGAGGGCGAGGCGGCGTACGACGTCGATGTCTGCGCGGAGGCGATCCGCCTGGCCGAGCTTCTGCACACGCTGCTGCCCGACCAGCCCACGCCGACCGCGGTCCTCGCGCTCCTGCTCCTGACCGAAGCTCGCCGACCGGCTCGTGTCGATGACGTCGGCGACGTGGTGACCCTCGACCTCCAGGACCGCTCGCGCTGGGACCAGAGCCTGATCACCCGCGGTGTCACGCTCCTCAACGAGTCGCTGGAGCGCTCCGATCGGCAGGCCGACGCATACCAGCTTCAGGCCGCGATTGCCGCGGAGCACGCCCGCGTCCCGAGCTACACGGCAACCGACTGGCGCGAGATCGTCCGCTTGTACGACCTACTCGTCGAGGTCTCCCCCAGCCCGGCGTCCGAACTCGCGCGCGTCGTCGCCATCGCCGAAACCGGCGAGGTCGACGCCGCCCTCAATCTCCTCGACGGCATCCCGCCCAGCTCACGCCGGCACGCGATCCGCGGCGAACTCCTCGCACGCCAGAACCGGTACGACGAAGCCGTCAAAGAGCTGGACGAAGCACTCGCAACCGCCCCGGCGAACCACCCCGAGCGCACCCACCGGACACGCCGCCGTGACCACTTCCAACGGCTTGCGGAGGACTAATCGTCGTCGGTCCAGTTGCCGCGTTCGCTGTTGAAGATCGACTTGGTCGCAGGGCGGGACGACGAGGGGCGGGCCTGCGGCGCGGTGGTCGTGCTCACCGGAGCGGCGGTGGTGGTGACCTCCTGCGCGGAGTCCATCCCGATCGGGCCGGTGCCGTCGTCGTCGGAGTCCTCGTCACCCTGCAGTACGTCGACACTCGCCGACGCGCGCAGTCCGGTGCGCTGGATGACGCGCTGGATGGTCAGGTCGCGGTCGTCGGGCCGGCTGACCCACTTGATCTCACGGAAGCCCTGGTCCTGCGCGGCCGACTCGAACACGAAGTGGCCGTAGCCCAGCATCCGGCCGATGATCGGCTTCTTCAGCGTGATGTCGAGGACCCGGGCGATCGGGGTGGTCGCGACGGTCTGGGAGAAGACGCCGCGGATCCGCATCACCCGCATGTTGGTGACCACGAAACGGTCCCGATGGTGGGTGAGGAACTGCCAGAAGGCATGAGCCAGCAACACGAACACGATCGCCAGCAGCACCGGCTGCACACCGATCTCGGTGGTGGCCATCGTCAGCAGCAGGGCAGCCGCCAGCGCAACCTCGAGCATCGGCACTGAGTACACCACCCAGTGCTGCCGGACCTCGTCGATGACGACCTCGCCCTCGTCCGAGATCAGATGGCGCCGGACCTTCGGGTCGAAGATCCGGAATACGCCTATTCCGGCCATCCACTCACTCCCCTGGCGCGCTGTTGTGTGACCCCGTACAGCCAAGTGTCCCGCACGATCGCTCGCAACGGGACACTCGAACGGCAGATCAGCTGAACAGCGCGGTCAGGAAGGTGATGACGCTCCCGAACGCGTCGCCGACGGCCGAGAACGCACCTCCCACCGCGTTGGCGGCGTTCGCCGGCTGAGTGAACAGATAGAAGCCGGCAAAGGCGATGAGCGACCAGATCAACAGCTTCTTCGGCATGTCGCCACTCCTTGTTCCTAACCACTCGGTCGACTGTGTTGGAATTTGTATCACGGACCGTCACCAATTGTCACTGACTGAACACAGCCCACCGCACATGCTCACCAGCTACAAGTTCTATTCTGTAACGGATTCGGGGGCAAGGTCGCTACCGGCGCGCCGCCCTGAGACGGCGATCGGTCCGTGCAGCGGAAATCCTGCGGCATGTGCCCGAATTCGGCACAACATCCGATGAACGGAAAGCAAAGACACATTGTGACACTGCGTGGTCGAGTGTTCCAGCTGTCTCGATAGCGAGACCGACGTCACAAAGCCGCAATCAACTCGTCCGCTGCAGAATACGGGTCGGTGCCGCCGTCCGCGACCTTGGCCGCCAGTACGTCGAGCCGCGCGTCGCCGTGCAGGTGCGCGAACCGGGCCCGCAGCGCCGTCGTCGCGATCGCCTCGATCTCGTCCCGGGCTCTTGATTGCCGGCGCTCGGTAAGTACGCCGTTCCCGCGCATCCAGACCAGCCGGTCCTCGATCGCCTGCACCACCTCGGCGACGCCCTCATTGCGGGAGGCAACCGTCTTCAGGATCGGCGGCGTCCACGCGCCCTCGGACCGCTCGGCCAGCGCCAGCATCGACCGCAGGTCCCGGGTGACCGACTGGACGCCGTCGCGGTCCGCCTTGTTCACCACGTAGATGTCGCCGACCTCGAGGATCCCGGCCTTGGCCGCCTGGATGCCGTCGCCCATCCCGGGCGCCAGCAGGACCAGCGTCGTGTCCGCCATCCCGGCGATCTCGACCTCGGACTGCCCGACCCCGACCGTCTCCACCAGCACCACGTCGAACCCGGCCGCGTCCAGTACCCGCAGCGCCTGCGGCGTCGACCACGACAGCCCGCCGAGATGCCCGCGCGAAGCCATCGACCGGATGAACACGCCACGGTCGGTCGCGTGATCCTGCATCCGCACCCGGTCCCCCAGCAGCGCACCACCGGAGAACGGCGACGACGGGTCCACCGCGAGTACGCCGACGCGCTTGCCGGTCTCGCGGTACGCCGAAACCAGCGCCGACGTCGAGGTGGACTTGCCGACGCCTGGCGAGCCGGTGATGCCGACGATGTGCGCGTGCCCGGCATGCGGCGCCAGCGCGGCCATCACCTCGCGCAGCAGCGGGGACTCGTCCTCGACCAGCGAGATCAGCCGAGCGACCGCCCGCGAATCCCCTTCGCGGGCGTGCTCGACCAGCTCGCCGACCGGCGGCGTACGTCGTGGCATCAGGGTCTGTACTAGCTCTGGGCCGGCTTCTGCGGCACCCGGACGATCAGCGCGTCGCCCTGACCGCCGCCGCCGCACAGTGCGGCCGCGCCGACGCCACCGCCGCGGCGGTTCAGCTCGAGCGCCAGGTGCAGGACGAGGCGTGCGCCGGACATCCCGATCGGGTGGCCGAGCGCGATCGCGCCGCCGTTCACGTTGACCTTGTCGTCGCCGACGTTCAGCTCGCGCGCGGAGGCGATGCCGACCGCGGCGAACGCCTCGTTGATCTCGATCAGGTCGAGGTCGGCGGGCTCGATACCTTCCTTCTTGCAGGCCTTGGCGATCGCGTTGGCCGGCTGGCTCTGCAGCGTCGAGTCCGGCCCGGCGACCGAGCCGTGCGCGCCGATCTCGGCGATCCAGCTCAGCCCGAGCTCCTCGGCCTTCGCCTTGCTCATCACGACGACAGCGCAGCCGCCGTCGGAGATCTGCGATGCCGAGCCGGCCGTGATCGTGCCGTCCTTGCCGAACGCGGGCCGGAGCTTGCCCAGCACCTCGACCGACGTGTCTCCGCGGACGCCTTCGTCGGCGTCGACCACCAGCGGGTCACCCTTGCGCTGCGGGACCTCGACCGGCACGACCTCGTCCGCGAACACGCCGTTCTTCCAGGCCTCCGCGGCCCGTTGGTGGGAACGAGCGCTGAACTCGTCCTGCTCCTCGCGGCTCAGCTTCTCGTCCGCGTTGTTCTTCTGGTCGGTCAGCGCGCCCATGGCCTGATCGGTGAACGCGTCCCACAACCCGTCGTACGCCATCGAGTCCACCAGCGGCACGTCGCCGTACTTGAAACCCTCGCGGGACTTCGGCAGCAGGTGCGGCGCGTTCGTCATCGACTCCATGCCGCCGGCGACGACGATCTCGTACTCGCCGGCGCGGATCAGCTGGTCGGCGAGCGCGATCGCGTTCAGCCCGGACAGGCAGACCTTGTTGATCGTGATGGCCGGAACGTCCATCGGGATGCCGCCCTTGACCGCGGCCTGGCGGGCGGTGATCTGACCGCCGCCGGCCTGCAGTACCTGGCCCATGATCACGTACTCGACCTGGTCCGGCGCGACGCCGGCCTTGTCCAGCGCGCCCTTGATCGCGAAGCCGCCGAGTTCGGCGCCGGTGAAGCCTTTGAGACCGCCCAGCAGCCGCCCGATCGGGGTCCGCGCGCCGGCGACGATAACGGTGGTGTTCCGCGTGTCAGACATATCGTCACGATACCTGCGGCGGCACTGGTACGCCGCTGCCCGGACGCGTCAGACGGGTCACACGGCGCCGATGTGGTCGTGTCGCCTGGGCCACTTTCGATGGCCCGCTGCAGGGGGTTTGCGCCACGCTGGCGGGATGGATCAGCTGTTCGACGCGATCGACCATGTCGGCATCGCGGTCGCCGACTTCGACGAGGCCGTGCGGTACTACGCGGACGTGTTCGGCATGACCGTCGCGCACGAGGAGATCAACGAGGAGCAGGGCGTCCGCGAGGCGATGCTCTCGGTCGGCGACTCGGGATCGTCGATCCAGTTGCTGGCCCCGTTGTCGGACGCATCGCCGATCGCGAAGTTCCTCGACCAGCGCGGTCCCGGCATCCAGCAACTCGCTTACCGCGTCAGCGACCTCGACGCGGTCTCCGAAGTACTCCGCGAACGCGGCGCCCGTCTCCTGTACGACGAACCACGCCGCGGCACGGCCGGATCGCGAGTGAACTTTATTCACCCCAAGTCGGCCGGCGGCGTGCTGGTCGAACTCGTTGAGCCACCGATCTAGAACAGGGCGTGACGGCGCGCGCTGAGAGCCTGCTCGGATGGTCCGGGCGGACTACTCTGTTCAGGTGCTGAGGGACAGCGCCACCGACTCCTTGCACGGTGCGCCGACCGGGTTCAAGCACGACGCCTTCGTCCACGGAACGGACGAGGAGTTCGTGCTGCGCGCGGCTGCGTTCATACGCGAGGGGCTGGCGGCGGGGGAAAAGGTCGTAGCCGTCCTACCACCGGAACGGACTGCGGTACTGCGTGACGCCCTGGACTCGCAGTACTCCGAGGTGACCGTCGTCGACGCGACTGTTGCCGGGGGCAACCCTGCGCGGCTGATCCCGTTCTGGCGCGCCATCCTCGCGCAGGAGCCCGGCCGACCGGTCCGGGGTCTCGGCGAGGCCGCGTACCCGGGCCGGAGCGCCGCGGCCTACGACGAGGTCCTGCTGCACGAGGCGCTGAGCGATATCGCTTTCGCGGCGGACCGTTCGTTCCGGCTCTGCTGTGCGTACGAGGCGTCGGCCGGCATCGATCCGACCGCGACTCATTCCGGCCATTCCGGCCATTCCGGCACAGAAGCCCTTGCGGACAAGACGTTCCGGACGCCGTTGAGCGACGTACCGGATCGTGCCGAGAGATGGGAGTTCGGCCCGGACGAGCTCGGCCAGGTGCGGCAATGGGTCGGCGGGCAGGCCTCGTCGCACGGGGTGTCGCGGGACCGGCTCGAGGACCTGGCGTTGGCCTTGCACGAGATCTGCACGAACAGCATCCGGTTCGGCGGCGGTCGCGGCGCGCTCGCGGTCTGGATCGCGGACGGGTCCCTGATCTGCAACGTGACCGACCGCGGCCGGATCGACGACCTGCTCGTCGGGCGGGTGCTGCCGCCGCTCGACGGACTCGGCGGGCGGGGCGTCTGGCTGGCGAACCAGCTCTGCGACCTGGTCCAGTTGCGATCCGGTGACGACTTCACGCAGGTCAGGTTGTACACCCGGTTGCGGTAATCGGCGGGTAAGACCACTGACAACGGTGGACTGATGAAGTGACGGTCGTCTCAACCGTCGCTCGCTGTGTTACAGCGCACAGCCAGGCGTGCATACTCAGCGGTAAGTTCCGCTCACTGCGTTGACCTTGGCCGCCGTTGCAGGAGGTACTTCCGTGAAGCAGATCCTCGAAGCAATCTTGTCCGGTGACACCGCTGCCGTCGGCGAGCTCGACGTACCGGAGCACTACCGCGGCATCACCGTGCACGCCGACGAGGCGGGGATGTTCGAGGGTCTGGACAGCAAGGAGAAGGATCCGCGGAAGAGCCTGCACCTGGACGACGTACCGACGCCGGAGCTCGGGCCGGGCGAGGCGCTGGTCGCGGTGATGGCGAGCGCGATCAACTACAACACCGTGTGGACCTCGATCTTCGAGCCGGTGTCGACGTTCTCCTTCTTGAAGCGGTACGGGAAGCTGTCGCCGCTGACCGCCCGCCACGACCTGCCGTACCACGTGGTCGGCTCCGACCTGGCCGGCGTCGTACTGCGGACCGGGCCCGGCGTAAACGCGTGGAAGCCGGGCGACGAGGTGGTCGCGCACTGCCTTTCGGTCGAGCTGGAATCGCCGGACGGGCACAACGACACGATGCTCGACTCCGAGCAGCGGATCTGGGGATTCGAGACGAACTTCGGCGGTCTCGCCGAGCTCGCGCTGGTGAAGTCGAACCAGCTGATGCCGAAGCCGGCCCACCTCACGTGGGAGGAGGCTGCGTCACCGGGCTTGGTGAACAGCACGGCGTACCGGCAGCTGGTGTCGGCGAACGGCGCCAACATGAAGCAGGGCGACGTCGTACTGATCTGGGGCGCGTCCGGCGGACTGGGTTCGTACGCGACGCAGTTCGCGCTGAACGGCGGCGCGATCCCGGTCTGCGTGGTGTCGTCGCCGGAGAAGGCGGAGATCTGCCGGGCGATGGGGGCGTCGCTGATCATCGACCGGTCCGCCGAGGGGTACAAATTCTGGAAGGACGAGCACACCCAGGACCAGAAGGAATGGAAGCGGTTCGGGTCGCGGATCCGCGAGCTGACCGGCGGGGACGACCCGGACATCGTGTTCGAGCACCCGGGCCGGGAGACGTTCGGAGCCTCGGTGTACGTCGCGCGGCGCGGCGGGACGATCGTGACGTGCGCGTCGACGTCCGGATTCATGCACGAGTACGACAACCGGTACCTGTGGATGAACTTGAAGCGAATCATCGGCTCGCACTTCGCCAATTACCGCGAGGCCTGGGAGGCCAACCGGCTGATCGCCCGCGGGATGGTGCATCCGACGGTCAGCAAGGTCTACGCGCTGGAGGAGACCGCGCAGGCGGCGTACGACGTCCACCGCAACCTGCACCAGGGCAAGGTCGGCGTCCTCACCCTCGCCCCCACCGAGGGCCTCGGCGTCAGCGATCCCGACCTGCGCTCGGAGCATTTGGACGCGATTAATCGCTTCCGTAACAGGTAGGGCGGGTCTCCCGACCCCACGCCGTCGCGAGCAGGTGCTCGGTGCGGTGCATCGGCGCGCGGGGGCGAAGGTCTCGATGCGGAGCATCGTGGCCTTCGGTCCCGTGCGGCGAGGTGCCGTGCCGAGTGCCGCGCAGTAGGCGTGGGGTCGGGAGACTCGCCCTAGGTTGTCCACAGCACTCGATTGGCTGGTTTCGGGTGGGTTCTGACAGGCTTATGGTGGGGGATTCACGCTGAGCCGCCAGAAGGGAATCTCGGGAGATGCCTGACGAGTCGAGCCTGCCGTTCTTCGACCGCACGGCGACCGCGGCCGGGGGCTTCCCGGTCAGCCGTCGTGGGTACGACAAACAGGCGGTGGACGACTATGTCCGCGCGCTGGAGATGCAACTCGTCCAGGCGCGGAACCGCGCCGACGAGCTCCAGCACAGTGTCGCGCCGATGCAGCACCAGCTCGAGGAGACGCGGCGCCAGCTCGAAGCCAGCGCCAACCCGTCGTACGCCGGACTCGGCGACCGGGCCGCGCAGATCCTCCGGCTCGCGCAGGATCAGGCGTCCGAGGCGCTCGAGGAGGCCAAGCGCGAGGCCGAGGAGCTGCGGGCGAACGCCGCCAAGGAGGCCTCGGCGGCGCGGGCGACCGGTGACCGCGAGGCTGAAGACATCCGCACTGTTGCGCTCAACGAGGCCGACAGCATGCGGCGTACCGCTGAGGGCGACGCGGCGGAGGTCCGGCGTACTGCCGAGACCGAGGCCGCCGAGGTCCTGCAGGCGGCACGGCGAAAGTCCGAGCAGCTGCAGCTGACGGCCGAGTCGCAGTCGAGCACGCTGAAGAACGGCGCGCTGCACGAGGCGGAGAAGATCCGGACCGCGATCCAGCGTGAGTCGGCGGCGCTGCGGGCGCGGCTGGCGGACGAGCGCGAGCAGCAGGCCAAGGAGCTCGCCGACAAGCACCAGCAGATCGCGGCCGACACCGACAGCCTCACCACCCAGATGAAGGAGGCCGCCGAGGCGTCCGAGCGTCGGGTGGCCGAGGCGACCGAGCAGGCCCGCAAGGTCCGCTCCGAGGCCGAGGAGTCGGCCGAGCGGACGCTGTCCCGCGCCCGTCGGGAGGCCGAGCAGCTGCTCACCACCGCACGGACCCGCGCCGAGGCCGAGCTGGCGAACGCGGCCGACGAGGCGGAGCGGTCCCGGACCGTCGTCGCCCGCGAGACCGAGCGGCTGGCGAAGCGCCGCGACGGCATCCTCACCCAGATCGCCGGGCTCAACGAGATCGCCAGCAACATCGCGCGCCAGGCGGCAGAGCTCGACTCCGAGACCGCGGCACCGGCGTACGTCAACCCTTTCGCCCGGCCGAACACCGGCCCCACCACTGGTGGAGCCGGCACGACCGCTAGCGCCGGCGCGGACGACCTGCTGACAGGCAGCCCTTTCAGCTCCGCAGCAGGCTCAGGGATCGGCAGCCCGTTCGCCGCAGACCCGTCGGACAGCTCGTACGACGCCGGCAACACGCCCGCCTCCGGTACGCCGGCCTCGTTGTCCAGCAGCACCTTCGACGCGGACGCGCCGGACTCGTCCGGCAGCGCGTCGAGCACGGGTGCTCAGGAATCGACCGGGAGCCCGTCCGCGGCCGGCGCGTCGACGTCGGCGGACGATGCGGCTGACGGGACGGCAGACGCAGCGGCGTACGCCGCTGCGGACGCCTGGCTCGACGCAGAGGCGGCGCGGGAGGGGTCGGCTGGATCGACGAGCGACGACAACCCGTTCCCGGGTGCGACGCCGGCGGCTTCGCAGTACGCACCGTCGAGCACGTCCGGTGCGCTCACGGGCGACTCGGCGTACGACGACGGGGACGGACCGTTCACCGGAGCCAGCCCGTTCGTCGGGATCGGCGCCGGCGACGCGCGCGTCGACGAGACCCGCATCGACACCGCACTCCGCGTCGACCCGAAGGACGCGTCCGACCTCGCCGACAAGACGAGCAAGACCGCCGGCGGTCCGGCCGACTCTCCGCTGACTTCGGTCAACGGCTCCGCTGAGGCTGCCGACTCCGAGGATGCTGCGGCTTCCGACGAGGAGGACGAGCCGAAGGATTCGACGAAGGTTGACGAGTTCCGGCTCGATGACCTCGACGACGAGGACACTCGTGGCCAGCGGCCGGCCGCCTCGGTGAAGTCTTCCGCGGGCAAGTCGTCCGCCGACGACGACAAGACCGATGCGGCCACCTCGAGCGCGCGATCCCCGAAGGACAAGATGTGACGCCAGCCGGCGACGACACCTCCACAGCGACCGACCCGGACCTCGCCGAAGCCACTCGCGAAGCGAAGACTGCCGCCGCCCAGGCCGAAGCCGCCGCCGACAAGGCGGACGACTCGGCCGACGAGGCGGAAGCTGCTGCTGGACAAGCCGCCGGCTCGGCGCACGCCGCCGATGCATCCGCCGAGCAGGCAGATTCGTCCGCCGACAAGGCTGACGCATCTGCCGATAAGGCTGACTCGTCTGCCGATAAGGCTGACTCGTCTGCCGATAAGGCGGAGGAGTCGGCTGAGGAAGCTGACGATGCTGCAGACAAGGCAGCGGCATCCGCCAAGGATGCGGAAGACGCCGACGAGGACATCGCCGACGAACTGCTGATCGAGGAGCGGCACCCGTCCGTCGGGATGGGTGTCCCCGGTCCGCCGTTGCGGCGCGGCAACCCGTTCACGTTCGGGTTCTTCGCGGCCCTCGGCGTACTCGTCGCCTGGGGTCTGTGGAACGCGGCCGGCCAGGCCCGTTCGGTGCTGATCCTGCTGCTGGTCTCGATGTTCATCGCCGTCGGCCTGAACCCGCTGGTCGAGTGGTTCATGCGCCGCGGCCTGAAGCGCGGCCTGTCCGTCGGTGTGGTGTTCCTGCTGATGATCCTCGCGGTCGTCGGCGTCGGATTCGCGATCGTCCCGGTCGTCACGGATCAGATCGACAGCCTGATCAAGAACGCGCCTGGGTACCTCAACCTCCTGCAGAAGTCGAAGACGCTCGACGAGCTGAACGACAAGTACCACTTCATCCAGAAGGCCCAGGACTACATCGCCGATCCGGCGCTCGCCCAGCGCGCGTTCGGTGGCATCCTCGGCGTCGGCAAGGTCGTCGCGAACGCACTGTTCAACACGTTCACGATCCTGGTCCTCACGTTGTACTTCCTCGCGTCGCTGCCATCGGTCAAGCGGGCGGCGTACAGCCTGGTCCCCCGCACGCGCCGTACCCGCGTCGCGATCCTCGGCGACGAGGTCCTCGGCCGCGTCGGCGGTTACGTCAGCGGCCAGTTCCTGGTCGCACTGTGCGCCGGCGTCTGCATGTTCATCTTCCTGGAGATCATCGGCCTGCGTGACTACGCCGTGGCGCTGGCGATCGTGGTGATGTTCTGCGACTTCATCCCGATGGTCGGCGGCCTGATCGGCGTCGTCGTCGTCGCCCTGATCGGCTTCACCGGCGGCCTGTGGACCGGCCTAGGCTGCCTGATCTACGGCATCATCTACCAGCAGATCGAGAACTACGTCGTAGCCCCCCGCATCATGCGCCGCGCCGTAGACATCCCCGGCGCCGTAACAGTAATCGCCGCCCTCCTAGGCGGCGCCCTCCTAGGCGTAGTAGGCGCCCTCCTAGCCATCCCCTCCGCCGCCGCTATCCTCCTAATAATCCGAGAAGTCTGGGTCCGCAAAGCCGACGCTTCCTAGTACGGCGAACCACCCGCCGCGCAGCACCGCACGAGCACCCCCGCGGTGCTACGCCCGCCTCCTTCGTCGCCGCGCTACGCCCCGCCCCCACCCACCCCCGGCTCATCGCCGGTGCATCCTTCCCGGCTACCGCCGGGACTCTCCGGCTACCGCCGGACCGCGCGCGCTACCACGCGTTCGACCGCCAGGTGGTCACGCGGGCTGCGGATACGCGAACTGGATGTGGTGGTCCGCCCTCGCGCCGGCTACGCGCGACTCCTTCGTCGCCGTGCTACACCGACGCCCCACCCACCCTCCGGCTACCGCCGGCGCCTCCTTCCCGGCTACCGCCGGACCTTCCGGCTACCGCCGGACCGTGCGCGCTGCCGCGCGTTCGACTACAGCGTGGTCACGGGTGCCGCGGATAGCTGAGCTACAACTGGTGGGCACACCCTCGCCTCCGACGCATGTGGGCGCGTGCCGTGGATACCCTGACTGCGGCTCGGGCGCTGTCGCCTCTAGACCTTCTGTTTTTGCGAGGCTGAGCGGCTGGTGGCGGAGTGCTTGGACGAGCGGGAGTTCGCATTAGCGCCCTTCCGCGCTGGATGCTCGTTCGCCTCCTGTGCGGACCCTTCGGTGCGCGACTCCTCCGGCTGCCGCTTCTTCTTCGGCGCGGTTACCTCGACGATTCTGACTGCTCGGCCGTCGGTGAGGTGGATGACGAGGTCGTGGGCGAACTCTTGTTGGGCCTTTCGCATCACCTTCGTTGAGTCGCCCTCGGCTGCCTGCGCCAACTGCGAGACGCGTTGGTGGGAGATGCCGAGCACGTTGCTGACGTCCCTCACCGGAACGCTTGCGTCGGTTAACGCGGACGCGACTTCACGGGTGAGTTCACCGACTAGCGCTTCGAGGTCCTTCGCGCGACGACGGAGGCCGTCGACGAGGATCTTCGCTTGCAGTAGGTCCTGTCCTTCGGCGGCGATCCCGGAGACGTCGACCGCGACCCGGGAGAGCGGCACGTCGGTCGTCACAGCGATGTACTCGCGGGCCATCTGCTCGACCTCGTCCAGCCTGCGGGCCTGTGTCAGCCCGTCAAGCTCAGGAATCGCCACCATCCACCACCGGCCGTCCCGCTCAACCGTCACGTCGTAGGTCTTCACTGGCCTGTCCCCTCACATTCAGCGAGTGCCTTGTCGGCCTTCCGCACAACGCCCGGCGAGATCACCCGATGGCCGTCCGGCAGCACGAACGTGTGCTGACCACAGGAGCACTCGTACAAGCTGTGTGACCCTTCCGTCCTGACCTGCCGCCAACCGGCGTCCTTGAACGCCTTCACGACCTTCCGTGTCGGCTGCTCACTGACCATGGATTTTAGTCTAGGAAGCTAGACAGTTTCAAGGCAAATCGCATAGACAGAACTCAGTTGGTGACGTCGAGGATGAAGTGTTGGGCGGGGGTTAGGCGGTTGTAGGTGTTTACGCGGATGTAGGACTGCTGGTCCAGTTGTTGGGGTAGGTGGCGGAGGGCGAAGTAGGAGTGGAGGGCTCGGCGGGGGGATTGGGTTTGGTTTTGAGTGCCGCCGTGCCAGAGGTGGCTGTTGAAGATGACGACGGTGCCGGCTTTGCCGGTTAGCTGGATCTGGTCGGGGTGGGGGTCGCCTGGGTTGGGCATCTCGTCGCCGGGCATGGTGCCGCGGCGGTGGGAGCCGGGGACTACGCGGGTGGCGCCGTTCTCGGGGGTGAAGTCGTCGAGGAGCCAGATCGAGTTGCAGACCTCGTACTCGCCGGGCTCGACGGGGTGCCCGGAGTCCGCATGGAGAGCTTGGTGGCCTTCGCCGGGTAGAGCGGCCCGACTGTTCAGGGACGACAGTTTGAACTCGCCGAGCACGTGCTGCATCGCGGCCAGCACGCGTGGATGGCTGAAGCAGACCTCGAACTTCGCGTCCTTGTTGACCAGGTCCGCGAGCCGGTCTGTGCCCTTCTCCTGATGTACTTCGAGGCCGGCCCGATCGCCTTCAGCAGCGGTCAACTCCGCCAGCCGTTTGTTGAGCGCCGACACTTCCTCAAGCGTCAGGACCCCCTCCAGCGGGAGGTACCCGTCCCGGTCGAGCTGGTCCTTCTCGGCCTGGGTGAGTACGTCGTCCGTCACGCCGAGATCCCGCAAAGCGGTCGCCATATCCATCAGGGTCTCCTTCCCAAGATGCACGAATCGATGCCAGCATCAATCCGGCGTACCCGGGAAACAATGCAGAAGGCGACAGGGCTTATGCACAAATCGCTACGACTGCTCGGCGCCGGCGTACACACGGCCGCGCCCGGCAAGGACTACCCGCTGCACGCGCATACCTCATGGGAGCTCGTGTACTACGTTCGCGGCCGCATCACATGCCCCGTCGGCGAGGAGACGTACGCCGCGACGCCCGGCACCGTCCTGCTGACTCCACCAAGCACCTGGCACGCCGAACAGAGCCGCACCGGGTACGCCAACCGATTCCTCCAGGTCGACGCCGCGGCCGCCCACCCGTGGCCCCGCCTCTGCTACGACGACGCCGATCACACCCTCGGCCGAGTCTTCGACGCCCTCGTACGCGAGAACAACGAAGAGCTCCGCGCGCTCCTCCTGTCCGAGCTGGACCTCCGCCTACGCCGCTCAGCCACTGCCCCGCCAACCACCCCAGCCGAACAACTAGTCATCGAGGCAGAACGCATCTTCGAGGAGCGCTTCGCCAGCGGTCTCCGGATCGCCACCGTCGCCGCCGACCTGGGCATCTCCCCGTCCGGCCTCCGCGCCGCGTTCACCCGGCTTCGCCGCACCAGTCCTCAAGCCGCACTCCAAGCGGTACGCCTACGCCACGCCCTTGCACACATCCGCAACTCGACGCTCCCGCTGCAAGCGATCGCCGACCTGACCGGCTACCACTCCGTCAGCCACCTGACCCGCCACATCAAGGCGGCGACCGGCTCGCCGCCGGGTGCGCTACGCAGTACCGAGTTCGTCCTTGAGCAGTGAGCCGATCCACGCATCGACGCGTTGCCCGCGATGCACCAGCCGCTTGCGCAACTGTCCCTCCATCACAAAGCCGGCCTTCTCCGCAACGCGACGCGACGCATCGTTGCCGATCTCCGCGCGCCACTCGATGAGCTCCAAGCCCTGCGTCTCGAAGGCCCACCGGCAGACCGCTCGTACGGCCGCCGGCGCAACGCCCCGGCCACGCGCGGCCGCGGCAGTCCAGTAGCCGACCTCCGCAGTACCGTCCCCACGCAGGCCGAGCCCGACACGCGCGAGCCGCTCGCCGGCCTCCTCGACCACGAACTCGGCCCGCTGGTCATTCCCGATGGCAAGGTGCTCCACGAAGTACTGCGCATGCTCCATCAGGTACGGCGAGGGCACGCCGACGTACTGCTGCAGCACGGGGTCCTGCGACACCTCGTACACCCACGAGACGTCCCCAATCGTGAACGGCCGCAGCAGCAGTCGGCCTGCGCTGATCACGAGAAGCTGATCACGAGAAGGCGGCGCGGACGGTCGTGAGCTCGATGCCGCGTTCCTCGATCGCTTTGCGGATCTCGGGATCGGTGACGAGCTCCTGGTCGGACAGCCGGTACTCCTCGGCCCAGCGATACGTGTAGGACCCGGGCTTGTGCAGCGCGCCGAGCTCGGGCTCCGCCGCCGCGCAGTGCGTGACCAGCAGATGCACTCCCGGCGTCAGCTTGTCGAGGTACTCGAGCAGCCACGCCCTCTTCACGTCCGCGTCCCGATCGCTCAACGTCTCGATCGACGCGAACCGCTGCGACTCCACCTCGCCGTAGATGAACGGCTTCCCCGCCGCACTCGACACCTCGTCGTACGCCGCGGGCGTCGCCGACTGACCCATGTGTACGTCGAGGTACTCGATCGGCAGCCCTTCCGCCGCGAACTTCGCGACCTGCGCCGTCAGCTCACGCACCGCGTCCTCATGCGTGACCGACGCCTGCGCCTCGGCCACCGACCGCAGGAACGTCCCGTCCTCCCCCACCAACGACGCCCCATCCGTCAACGGCCGCCACCGCAGGAAGTCCCACTCACACGTCAACGTCTGATGCACCCCCAGCGGAATCCCGAACTCCCGCGCCAACCCCGCCGCCTCGGTAAACCAAGGACAAGCCGCCATCGTCGAAACCTGCGTCAAGATCCCGTCCCGGAACCCCTCCACAGTCCCCACGTTGACCGCATGACACATCCCAAAGTCATCCCCCTGCACAACCAACCGAACCTCAGCCACGCCCACTCCACTCATAGCCCAACAGACCCGACCACGACCGTACGTCCTACCAGCCTTCAAGCGCACCGAAAGGCGCGCCGATCTACGCGCCGGCGAGTTTGGTGATTTCGGGGGTGTGGTTGGTGTGGAAGGCGCAGGCTCGGGGGTAGGAGGCTAGGCAGCCTCGGGTGGTCATGAGGGCGGTGTAGTAGTCGATGTAGCGGAAGCCGTAGGTTTCGCCGCGGGCGAAGGCCTGGTGGCGGATGGCGGAGACCCAGCGGTAGAAGGCCTCGTCGGGGATGGGGACGTAGAGGGACGGCGTGAAGCCCTCCATGTCCTCCCAGTTCTCGGCGTGGAGGAAGCTGCGTACGCCGTGCCGCGGGAGCTCGGCCAGCTTGGCGACCAGCTCCGGGTACGGCGTGACGAAATCGTCCGTCGGGTCGATCGGCAGGCCGGCCAGGAAGCGAGCGCGCTCGGCCAGGACGGCGGCGTTCTCGTGGTCGCTGTGGATGGAGTGTTTCCAGTGGGCGATGATCGTGTCGGGCTGCTTCTCGCGGATGATCCGGGCCAGCTCCAGCGCCACGTCGTCGCCGGCAGTCAGGAACCCGTCGCTCTGGTCGAACACCACGAAGTCCGCGCCGATCGCCTCCGCGAACGCCGTACCCTCGGCGATCTTCTGCTTCTTGTACGCCGTGGGCGTCATCCGCGGGTGACCGCGTTCGCCCGGCGTCAGCGCGACGATCGTGGCCGACGCGCCCTCCAGGATCAGCTTGGCCAGCGTCGGCCCGGCGGTCAGGTCCATGTCGCCGATGTGCGCCCCGATGGCGAGCACATTTCTGTTCACAAGGGTCTCCCTCATTTCAGGCCACTGAGTACGACGCCGCGCACGTAGTACTTCTGGAACAGCAGGAACACGACCAGCACCGGCAGCGTGCTGATCACCAGCCCGGCCATCACGATCGGCATCGTGCGGTCCGGGTCGAGGAAGCTCTGCAGCAGCTGGATGCCGACCGGCAGGGTCTGCAGCGAGGGATCCGAGGACGAGATCAGCAGCGTCCAGATGTACTCGTTCCAGGTCCCGATGAACGTGATCAGTCCGAGCGTGATCGCCACCGGCTTCGTCTGCGGCAGCACGATCAGCCGCCAGGTCTGCCACTGGTTCGCGCCGTCGATCTTGGCTGCCTCGAGCATCTCGTCCGGCAGCGACACCATGAACTGCCGCATCAGGAAGATGCCGAACCCGCTGACCGCGAACGGCAGGATCAGCGCGATCAGACTCGTCGTCAGTCCGCCGTCGCCGCCGCGGCCGAGGATGTCGTTGCCACCGGCAAGCGGCCAGTTCAGCATGATCAGGAACGTCGGGATCAGCAGCAGGAACGGCGGCAGCATCATCGTCGCGAGGATGAACCGGAAGATCACCGCCCGGCCGCGGAACCGCAGCTTCGCCAGCGCATAACCGGCCATCGACGACGTCACCAGCACCGAGATCGTCACCGACACCGTCACGATCACGCTGTTCCGGAACAGCCGGCCAAGCTCCAGCTGCGAGAAGGCGTCGCGATAGTTGTCGAAGTTGAACGACTGAGGCAGCAGCTTGTACGGAATGACGCCGTACTCCCCCGGCCCCTTGAACGAGCTCATCACCATGTCGAGGAACGGCATCACCATCGCCACTCCGCCGAGGATCACCACCAGGTACGCGAACCACGGAAACTTGCCGCGCCGCTTCACGAGGTCTCCTCTCCGCGCCGCCGAGCGATCCACAACTGCAGCAACGTGATCGCCAAAATGATCACGAACAGCACCATCGCCATCGCACTGGCCGTCCCCCACGCGCCGAACTTGAACGCCCGCTGGTACATCTCGAACGCCGCCACGTTGGTCGCGTTCACCGGCCCGCCGTCACCCGTCATCACGATGATCAACGCGAACGACTGCAACCCGCCGATGAACTGCGTGATCAGCACGAACAGCAACGCCGGCCGCAGCAACGGCAGCGTGATCGACCAGAACATGTGCCACGAGTTCGCCCCGTCCACCTCGGCGGCCTCGTAGTACATCTCCGGGATCGCCTTCAGGCCGGCGGTCAGGATCAGCACGGCACCGCCGATCGAGGCCCACGCATGGACGACGGTCACCGACGGCAACGCGTACGACGAATCGGACAGGAAGCCGACGCTGTTCACACCGAGCTTGTTCAGTACTGCGTTGATCAGGCCGGCCGGCTGGTACATCATCTTCCACACGTTGCCGATCGCAACGACCGTGGCAACGACCGGGAGGAAGTACAGCACCCGCCAGAACCCCTGGAACGACAACCGGTCGATGCAGTAGGCAACCAGAACCGAGCCGAACGTTGCCAGGAACACCGATCCGAACGCGAACAGCAACGTGTTGACGAGGATCGGCTTGACGAAGGTCCCGTCGAAGCTCAGCACGTCGCCGAAGTTCGAGAAGCCCGCCCACTTCAGCGTGCTGAGGTCGAACCCGCCCCAGTCCGAGAACGCCAGCACGATCGCGAAGATGAACGGCAGGATCAGGAACACGCAGAAGAAGAGCAGCGCCGGCGAGAGGAACAGGTACGCCGCCAGCCCCTCGCGGTGCAGCTTCCCGACCCGCCGGGCCGGTGCCGCGACGGCACCGACCCTGCTGACCGCGGTCGTCATTGCGGCTTGACGGCCTTCGCCGCCTGCGCCAGCGCATCGTCCGGATTCTTGCCATCGGCAAGCACCGTCATGATCGCGTTGTGCAGCGCGGTCTTCGCCTCGTACGCACCCGGCTGGTTCGGCTCCGCCATCGCGTACGTCGCCGCGTCGTAGATCGGCGCCAGGTTCGGGTCGGACAACGACTTCTTGTACTCCGCCTGGTCCGCCGTCCGCGGTGGGATCAGGCCCTGGTCGGCGAGCCACTTACCGGTCTCGGTGACATCGCCGGCCGTGCCATTGCTCGGGGAAGCCTTGTGCTCGTTCATCCAGGTCAGGAACTTCCACGCCTCGTCGGCGTGCTTGCTGCGCTGGTTCACGCCCATGAAGAACCCGTACGCCAGCGAACCCTTGCTCCCCGGAGTCGGTCCGGGGATCGCTGTCACGCCGACGTCCGAGGCGTACTTGTCCTTCATCTGGGTCTTGAGGCTGCCGATCCACCAGCCGGCCTGGATGGCCATCGCGACACCGCCGCTGCGGAACTGCTTGGTCGGCGAGATCGAGGCGTTCGACGCCTTCGCGGCCGCCAGGTCGCCCTCGAACTTCAGCGCCGCCTTGCCCTGGTCGTTGTCGAACTGCGGTGTGCCGTCCGCGCCGAGGAACTTGCCGCCGGCCGAGTCGAGCAGCGACAGGAACGGGTGCACCGACTTGTTGTCGCCGTCCTGGATCAGACTCAGGCCCTCGACCTGGATGTTGCCCTTGGCATCCCGCTTCACGGTCTTCTTCGCGTCGTCGGCGAGCTCGGCCCAGGTCGTCGGCGGCTTGGTGATGCCGGCCGCGGCGAGGATCTTCTTGTTGTAGAAGAGCACGTAGGTGTTCAGCTCGGTCGGATAGCCGAGCAGCGTGTCGCCGGTGGTCACGGCGCCGAGCGCGGCCGGGCTGTATTCCGCCTTGATCTTGGTCGCGATGTCGTCCGGCACCTTCGCCACGACGTTCGCCTTCATCAGCTGACCGCCCCACAAGCCGTAGGCGCTGACGATGTCCGCGCCGCGGCCGCCGGTCTGCCGGACCGTCATCGTGGTGAGCAGATCGTCGAACTTGACCACCTGCGCCTTGACCTGGATCTTCGGGTTGTCCTTGTTCCACTGGGCGATCATCTTATCGAGCCCGTCCTTCGACGGGCCGTCGCTGTAGTGGCTGAGCAGCGTCAGCTCGACCTTGCCGCCGCCACCGCCCGAGTCGCCGCTGCCGCCACAGGCGGCGGCCGAGGCCAGCAGCCCGGCAACGACCGCGAGTCGCAGTCCCTTCGAACTGAGCCTACTGAAAATGGGCATGTGTGTTCCTTAAGCGTCGGACCGGGCAAGAGGCGCCCGGAGGATGGTGAACGTGCGGGTGATGTCGAACCCCGTCTTCAGGTACAGCTGCCCGGCCGCGGACTTCTCGCCGGTCCACAGGAACCAGGCCGAGTGGGCGCCGGCGGCAACCATCCGTTCGAGCGTCAGGTGCAGCAGCACCTTCCCTAGCCCGGTGCCGCGCGAGGCCGGCAGTACGCCGAACGGCCCGAAGCGGTCGATCACCCCTTCGTACGTGCCGTGCATCGCCCAGCCGAGGATCGCCCGGCTCGACGGTGTTGGACCAGGACGGCGAGCCACGACGATGCGATCCAGTGGCAGACCGGACACGACGCCCTCGCGGATCGCGCGGGCCCAGTCCGGGTTGAACTCCGCGCCGGCGATCGTGATCAGCGCGGTCAGCTCGTCGTCGGTTGGTATACCAAAGCTGTAGCCCTCGGCCGTCAGCGCATCGATCCGCTTGCGGACCTCGTCCGGAATGGCATACCCGATCAATCCGCGATCCATCGCGACGGCGTCGTACTGCCGCTCGAAGCCGAGGTCGGCCAGCAACCGAGCGGCGGACGGGTAGCGAGCGCTGTCGAGGCCGGGGAGGAAGTAGTTCGGCGTGTACGACGAGAAGAAGACCTCGGACCGCCCGTGCGACCGCAGCCAATCCATGGCCGCCGACAACAACGAGCGGCCGATCCCGCGACCCCGGTACTCCGGATGCACGAAGAAGAACGGGATCCACCCGGCCGCCGGCTCGAGATCGTCCGCGTCGACCGCGATCAACCGCCGGACCGCGTACGCCGCGCCGACGATCTGATCATTGATCACGGCCACCTGCAGACCGGCCGCGTCGAAGTTGCGGTCGAGCAGGAACAGGTCACGGAACCGCGGGTAGCTGATCGGATCGGCCGGCGCCGCAGCCGTCCACGCTGAAGCCAACGCCGGTCCGTCGCCGACCTGGAACGAGCGGATCGTCACGTCCGGGATCGTCATCGAGCAGCCCCTTCGTAGAGCAGTACGCCGGGCCGCACCCAACCCGCCGGTGTGGTTGCTGCAGGCAAGAGATCGACCGGGTCGTCGCCGGCCTCGAGCGCCTTCCGCAGCGAGTCCGAACCCCACAGCCGGTCGAGTGACGGCAGCATCCCGAAGTCGTCCGGATACAGCTCGTTCAGCACCCGAAGCATCACCAGCGCGGTCCGCACCGGCTCGAACGCGTCCCGATCGACAACATGAAGCTGTACGCCGGACACCGCCTGACCGGCGTACTTGCTGAACACCGGCTCGAACCAGGTCCGCCGGAAGATCACGCCGGGCAACCCACACGCGGACAACGCCGGCACGAGCCGATCGTCGACGTACGGCGCCCCGATCGTCTCGAACGGTCGCGTCGTACCGCGGCCTTCGCTGAGGTTCGTCCCCTCGAACAAGCCCGTCCCGGGGTATACCAAAGCTGTGTCCGGCGTCGGCATGTTCGGCGACGGCGGCACCCATGGCATACCGGTCCCGGACGACGAGCGCGTCCAGCCCTCCACCGGGATGACCGTTGCCGTACCCAACTGTCGGGCCAGCTCGCCGACGGTCAGCCCGTGTCGCAAGGGAATCGGCGCCCGTCCGACGAAACTCTCGAACCCCGGCTGCAGCAGCGGACCTTCGACCCGGACACCGCCGAGCGGGTTCGGCCGGTCGAGGACGACAAATGGCATACCAAGCCGCGCCGCCGCCTGCTGGCAGTCGTACATCGTCCAGACGTAGGTGTAGAACCTCGTCCCGATGTCCTGGATGTCGAACAGCAGGACGTCGACACCCGAGAACAGGTCGTCGAGCTCCCGCCCCTGCCGCAGGTAGGTGTCGAAGACAGGGAGCCCGGTATCGGGATCGACTCCCTCGCCTTCACTCGCACCCGCTTGCGCGGTACCGCGGAGGCCGTGCTCGGGACCGAACAACGCCGTCAACGGCAGACCGGCCGCACGCAACGCGACCGAGGTCGGCGTGAGGTCCGGCAGTACGCCGGTGAAGTTCGTGATCAGTCCCAGGCGCCCGTCGGGCACCAGCCCCCGGTCCTCGGCCAGACGCTGCGCGCCGGTCCGGACCACCATCGCCGCCACCACCAACCCAGATCTTGGATCCTGCAGGAACTGGGTTGAAAACTTACCGATGTTGTCAGGCGGAGGTCAATGGATTACCGACAAACGTTTACCAGAGTCATCCAAGGAACGGCGTGAGCGCGGCGAGGAAGTCGTCGAGCCGCTCGGCGTGCACCCAGTGCCCGGCCTCGGGAACCTCGGCGTACTGCACGTGCGGGAAGTAGGCGGCGATCGTCGCGCGATGGTCCTGCTGCACGTAGTCGGACTTCCCGCCGAAGATGAACAGCGTCGGCCCGTCGTACCGCAGGCCGGCAGCCTCCGCGGGCCAGCCGGAGATAGCCGGCAGCGCGGCCTCGATCACCGGAAGGTTCGGCCGCCACCGAGCGCCGTCAGCATCGAGGATCAAGTTCTGCAGCAGAAACGCACGGGTCCCCGCAGTGGATACGGTGTCCACCAGCTGCGCGTCCACGTCAGCGCGCCGCGTCACCGACGACAGATCGGCGTTCCGCATCGCCTGCGCATACTCGACGAACGCCGGCGGATACACCACCGGAGCCGCGTCAACCACAACTAGGCGCTCGACGACCTCTGGATACGAAAGAGCGGTCAGCATCGCGGTCTTGCCACCCATCGAGTGCCCGACCAGCGCGACCGGCCCGACCCCGAGCGACTCGATCGTCTCGCGGACGTCGGCGGCCATCTCCGGGTAGCTCATCGTGTCGACGTGCGGCGAGGTCCCGTGGTTGCGCAGGTCGAAGGCGAACACCCGGTGCTTGTCGGCGAGCCGGCGCGCGGCGGTCATCCAGTTCCGCCCCGAGCCGAACAGCCCGTGCATCACCACGACCGGCGTACCGCTGTCGCCGTACGACGTGACCGGAAGCTTCATGCAGACACCCTTTCAGCGGCTCCGTTGCCAGCACGCGGTGTGCCAGTGGCGCCGCTCGTCGAGCGATTGGGCGCCGCCGATCGCGCCGAGCAGGCTCGGGTTGTCCGGCCACACCACGACATGCGGGGTGACGGGCGGGATCAGCTGGTCGCAGCCCGGGCAACGGTACGACTTGGCGGACGCGGACCCCGAGACCCGCCGGACGTTCCACTCACCGCCGGCCTTCTCCTCACGCGACTGGGTACCACCGAGCAGCGGCCGGTCACTGACCGGCCGCTGCCACTTGGAAGGCCTTCTGCGCGACATAGCCCCTCAAGGCTAGCCGTATGACCTAGGTCACCCCAGCAGCAACAGCTCAGGCGGCGCGAAGTTCCTCGCCGACCTCGTGCATGTGGCGCAACCCCATTCGGTACGAGTCGATCAAACCCGTTGAAAGATAGGGCATTCCGATGCGTTCGCAGTACGCGCGAACGATCGGCTGGGCGAAGCGGAGGTTGGCTCGCGGCATGCTCGGGAAGAGGTGGTGCTCGATCTGGTAGTTGAGTCCGCCCATCATCCAGTCGGTGACCAGACTGCCGTTGACGTTGCGGGACGTGAGGACCTGCTTCTCGAGGTGACCCCAGTTGCTGTCGTCGTCGGGCATCTCCATGCCCTTGTGGTTCGGCGCGAACACGCTGCCGAGATGCAGCCCGAACACCATGTGATGCACCAGCGCGAACACCAGCGCCTGGGCCGGCGACATGATCAGGAACAGCGCGGTCAGGTACAGCACCACGTGCGCGGCCATCAGGCCGAGCTCGAGCTGATGCGTACGACGACGCGCGAGCAGGAAGCGGATGCTCGACACCTTGAGGTTGAAGCCCTCCAGCGTGAGCAGCGGGAAGAAGACCCGCGCCTGGTTGCGGGTGAGCCAGCCCTCCAGACCCTTGCGGCCCTCGGCCTGCTGGAGCGTCCAGACGAACACGCCCTCGCCGACATCCGGGTCCTTGTCGGTGTGGTTCGGGTTGGCGTGGTGACGGTTGTGCTTGTCGTTCCACCAGGCGTAGCTCATCCCGAGTACGACGTTGCCGTGCAGCATCCCGATCCAGTCGTGCAGCTTGCGCGAGCTGGCGATCTGCTGATGTCCGGCGTCATGCCCGAAGAACGCGGCCCGGGTGGTCAGGATCCCCAGCGGGAGGGCGAGCAGCACCACCCACCACGAGGCGCCGATCGCGGCGATCGCGGCCCAGGTCAACGCCATCAGCGCCACGTTGATCCCGATCGCCATCGCGTACGACGCCGTACGGCGCTCCAGCAGGCCGGCCGCCTTGATCTCCCGGAGCAGAGGTGAGAAATCACTACCCTTGGTCCCTGGTGGGGTCACTGTCGCTGTCATGCATCCAGCCTCATCCTCGGCACCGCGGAAAACATGAGCGCTACTACCCAGATGCCGGGGGGTGGCAGCCCTCCGGCCAGAGGGGAGTTAAGTCCACCGCGCCTGAGCACACGCTGAGTCATGATGGAGGCATGAGCACCGTCGTGACCACCGAAGCGCCGCCGATGCGGTATCCCAAGCTCGCCCAGCCCTGGATCGCGCTGTTCCTGGCGATCCTGGCCGAGCTGGGGATCGCTCTGTTCGTGCTGAGCGTCGTGTCGGTGCCGCTGATCGCGGTCTGGGTCGGCATCCCGCTGCTGCTCGTGGTGGTGCCGGCCGCGCGCTGGTTCGCCAACTGCCACCGGACGATCCTCGCGGGCTTCCTCGGCGAGCGGATCCCCCGCCCGTACAAGAAGCCCCCGATGCCCGGCATGCTGATGCGGCTGCGGACCATCCTCACCGACCCGCAGACCTGGCGGGACATCATCTGGCTGCTCGTGAACGCCGTGCTCGGGTTCACGCTGTGCCTGCTGAGCGCAGTCCTCTTCCTGGCCATGCTCTTCTACCTGGTCTACCCGCTGCTCGTCGGCGTGACGCCGGAGGGCGTGTTCACCGAGCCGTTCGGCGGACTGCTGACCGTGAACTTCTGGACCAGCTTCCTGCTGATGCCGGTCGCGCTGATCGCGTTCCTGATCTGGCAGGCCGCCGGCGAGCGGCTGCTGAAGGCGAACGCGTTCCTGGCCCGCTCGCTGCTCGGCCCGACCGAGAGCGCCAGGCTGGCGATGCGGGTCCGCGAGCTGGCCGAGTCACGCGCCGAGACCGTCGACACCCAGGCGGCCGAGCTGCGCCGGATCGAGCGCGACCTGCACGACGGCGCCCAGGCCCGCCTGGCCGCCCTGAGCATGAACCTCGGCATGGCCGAGGAGATGGTCGCCCGCGACCCGGCCCAGGCAGCGGCCCTCTTGACCGAGGCCCGCGAGTCCGCGAGTACGGCGCTGTCCGAGCTGCGCGACCTGGTCCGCGGGATCCACCCGCCGGTGCTGGCCGACCGCGGTCTCGACGGCGCGGTCAGGGCGCTGGCGATGTCCTGCCCGTTCAAGGTCGACGTCATGTACGACGTCCCGGGCCGTCCGCCCGCGCCGGTCGAGTCCGCGGCGTACTTCGCGGTGGCCGAATGCCTCGCGAACACGGTCAAGTACTCCGCCGCGACCACCGCGTGGATCCAGATCACCCACGAGGACGAGAAGCTGCACATGATCGTCGGCGACGACGGCGTCGGCGGTGCCGTGATCAGGCCCGGCGGCGGTCTGTACGGTATCGAAAGGCGGCTGGCCGCCTTCGACGGTACGTTGACCGTGGTGAGCCCGAGCGCCGGGCCGACCACCGTGATCATGGAGCTGCCTTGCGAGTCCTCATCGCTGAAGACCACGCCCTCCTCCGGGACGGCCTGATCCGCCTGCTGGAGGCGCACGACTTCGAGGTCGTGGAGGCGGTCGACAACGGACCCCGGCTGGTGCCCGCCCTCGTGGAGCACCGGCCGGACGTTGCCGTGGTCGACGTCCGGCTGCCGCCGACGTTCACCGACGAGGGCCTGAAGGCGGCGATCGAGGCCCGCAGCCAGGTCCCCGGTCTGCCGATCCTGGTGCTCTCGCAGTACGTCGAGCAGCTGTACGCGCGCGAGCTCCTCACCGGCGGGGGCGGCGGCGTCGGGTACCTGCTGAAGGACCGGGTGTCGAACGTCGCCGAGTTCCTCGACGCGGTACGCCGGGTCGCGGCCGGCGGTACCGCGATGGACCCGGACGTGATCGGTCAACTGCTGGCCCGCAACACCCGCGACGAACCGATCGGCCGGCTCACGCCGCGCGAGTCCGAGGTCCTCGGTCTGATGGCCGAGGGACGCTCGAACGCCGCGATCGCCGGCGCGCTGTTCGTCACCGAGAAGGCGGTCAGCAAGCACACGAACAACATCTTCTCGAAGCTCGACCTGCCGCCGTCCGAGGACGACAACCGCCGCGTGATCGCCGTACTGACCTATCTGTCGTCGCGCTGAGTAGTCAGGTCCGGATCCGGCGGAGGAACTCCTGGGTGCGCGGCTCGTGCGGCGCGTCCAGGACCTGAGTGGGCGGGCCGACCTCGAGCGGACGGCCCTGGTGGAGGAAGCAGACCCGGTCCGCGACGTCGCGGGCGAAGGCCATCTCGTGCGTGCAGACGAGCATCGTCATGCCCTCGGACTTGAGCTCGCGGAGCAGGTCCAGGACCTCGCCGACGAGCTCCGGGTCGAGCGCCGACGTCACCTCGTCGAGCAGCATCAGCTGCGGTGAATTCACCATCGCGCGGGCGATCGCCGCCCGCTGCTGCTGACCGCCGGACAACTCATCCGGCTTGGCCGTGGCCTTCTCGGCCAGCCCGACCCGCTCCAGCATCTCCAGCGCGCGTGCCCGCGCGACGTCCCGCGGTACGCCGTGCACGCGGATCGGCGCCAGCGTGATGTTGTCGAGCACGCTGAGATGCGGGAAGAGGTTGTACGACTGGAACACGATGCCGATCCCCGATCGCACGTTGTCGGCGTCGACGCGCGGATCCGTGATGTCCACGCCGGCCAGCTCGACCACGCCGTCGTCGACCGTCTCGAGCAGGTTCACGCACCGCAGCAACGTCGACTTCCCGGACCCGGATGCGCCGATCAGTACGACGCACTCCCCCGCGTCGACGTCCAGATCGAACCCGTCCAGTACGACGTTCTCGCCGTACACCTTCCGTACTCCACGCAAGGACAGCAGACTCACACCGGACCACCTCCCCCGCCGTACCAACCTTGGCGGCGGGCGACGTAGTCGGTCAGACGGGTCAGCGGGATCGTCAGCGCGACGAACAGCAGGCCGGCCACGACGTACGGCGTGAAGTTGAAGTCCTCGGCCGTCTCCAGCTGCGCTGCGCGGATCGCGTCGATCACGCCGAGGACTGCGATCAGACCGGAGTCCTTCTGCAGACTGACGAAGTCGTTCAGCAACGGCGGCATCACCCGGCGTACGGCCTGTGGGAGTACGACGAAGCGCAGCGTCTGGCGATACGTCAGCCCGAGCGAGCGCGCCGCCGCCCGCTGCGACGGATGCACCGATTCGATGCCGGCGCGGAACACCTCAGCGACGTACGACGAGTAGGTCAGCACGAGCGCCGCCCCGCCCCAGATCACCGCCTGGTTCGGCAGCCCCCGCAACTGCAGCGCCGGTACGCCGAAGCCGAGGAGGAAGATCACCAGCAACAACGGGAGGCCGCGGAACACGTCCGTGTAGGTGGCCGCGAACACGCGCAACGGGAAGAAGATCGGGCCGCGCAACGTGCGCATGATCGCCAGCGTCATACCGAAGATCACGATGAGTACGGCGCAGATCAGCATCACCCGGATGTTCAACCAGAGGCCTTGGGCAACGACCGGGAGCGCCTCCCACCCGCGGTGGAAGTCGAAGAACGTCGCCCGGACCCGCGGCCAGCCCGGCGTCGAACCGATGCCGACGGCAACCAGCGCGAGCAGGACCACCGAGCTGACGACCGCGATCATCGTCGACCGCCGGGCCCGGCCGCGCCGGTACGCGATCCGCTCGCGCTGAAGCTGGGACGGTTGCCAGTCGCTCACGACAGCTCGGGAGCGCCAGACTCGGTCAGGTACTGCTTCTGCAGGTTGGCCAGCGTGCCGTCGGTCTTGAGCGCGTCGACCGCCTGGGTGATGCAGCCGGTCAGCTTCGAGCCCTTCTCGAGCACGAACCCGAACTGCTCGGTGGTCCCGGTCGACGGCAGCTGCCCGACGATCTTGCCGTTGTCGAGCTGCGCCCCGGTCATGTAGAACGCGGTCGGCAGGTCCACCACGATGCCGTCGATCTGCTTGTTCTTCAGCGCCTGCACCGCCAGATCGTTGGTGTCGAACACGGCCGGCGTCTGCTTCGGTTTCACCTGGTCGCGCAGCGCGGTGTAACTCGTCGTACCGACCTGGGCGCCGAGTTTCGCATCAACCAGCTCGGCGACCGACTTCGCGTTCGCGATCTTGCTGCCCGCGGTCGTGATCACGGTTTGCCGCACGTCGTAGTACCCGGACGAGAAGTCGACGGCCTTGCGCCGGTCCTCCGAGATCGACACCTGGTTCACATCCAGGTCGAACGCCTTCGTCCCGGGCGCGAACGCGGTGTTGAACTGCACCGTCAGCCACTTGACCCCGGCCTGCTCGAACCCGAGCTTCTTCGCCACCGCATAGGTGACGGCCGACTCGTACCCCTTGCCGTTGGTCGGGTCGTTGTTGCTGAACCACGGCTCGTACGCCGGCTTGTCGGTGCCGACCGTCAGCGTGCCGGCAGTCTTCACCGCCAGCTTGTCCTTCGCACAGGCATCCGCCCCGGACGGTGTCGAGGACCCCGACGCCGAGTTGTCCTCCGGCGCACACGCGCCGAGCCCAATGACCGCAAGCACCGCCAGCCCCACCACTGCACGCGTTCTCATGCGCAGAAGCCTAAGACCTCTTGCGGTACGCCGTGGGGCTTGATCCGGTGTGTAGACGGAAGCGTGTCGAGAAGTAGAGCGGGTCCGCGTAGCCGACCTGTGCGGCGATCGAGGCGACCGGGCGGCTGGTGAGCTCCAGGAGGCGGGCCGCGGCGTCGAGGCGGCGGCGTTCGACGAACTGTTGCGGGCCGACGCCGAGCTGGTCGCGGAACAGGTGGGCAAAGCGGGAGACCGACAGGTTGACCGCTCGAGCCAGCCGCGGGATGTCCAGGTTGGCGGTCAGGTCCTGGTCGATGAGCTCGATCGCGCGGAGCAGCCGGTCGTCGATCTGGACGGCCTTCGGGTTCTGGGTGTCGCACCACAACAGCGCAGCCTCCAGCGAGTTGGCGCTCAGCTGCTCGGCCTGCGGGAGCACGCTGCGTTGATGCCGTACGGCGTCGCGCAGGTGGTCGGCGATCCGGTCGAAGGTAGGGCCGGCCGGATGGAGCTGAACGATGCCGGGAGCAACCTCCGGCCAGTCGAGCAGCGGGAGCCAGTCGGGCTTCGGGTTCACGTGCGCGTACAGGAAATGCCAGCGATCGCCGACCGTGGCGTAGTCGTGGAGGGTGGCAGGACGGACCAGTGTGACGCTGCCGGGCTCGGCGCGAACATGACCGAATCGTCCCTGGCCGTCGAGCGTCTGCACCAGCAGCCAGTCCGTCGTCCCACGCCGCCGGTACGTCGCGTAGTCAGGGCCTTCGTCGAACTCACCGGTCGCCAGCCGACGGACCAGCGGGATCGGCGAGTCAGCAGGATCTCGAAGGTTCACAGCTCAATAGAGTATCGCTGACCGCCACCTGGCCGCCGCATCCTGGATACATGACAGTCGTGGACATCTATCAGCGGGACGGCATCGTCCAGGTCCCCCAGTTGTTCGATTCCGCTGAGGTCGAGCGGATCAAGAGCGTGTTCATGGAGCAGGTCGCCGTCGATCACTCGCTCGCGATCGACGACGGCGTACCCGAGGACGACCCGCTGGCGAAGTACCCGCGGTTCGTGCACCCGCACCGGCGTGCCGACCTGGAGGCCGGGCGGCTCTCGCTCGAGCTGATGCTGGACAGCCGGATCGTCGATGTCGTGCAGGCGCTCATCGGTCCCGCGCTCGCCGCCCAGTCGATGTTCTACTTCAAGCCGCCGGGCGCCCGCGGGCAAGCGCTGCACCAGGACAACACATTCCTGCGCGCCGATCCGGAGACCTGTCTGGCCGCGTGGATCGCGATCGATGACGTGGACGCGGACAACGGCGGGCTCGCCGTCGTACCGGGGTCACACAAGACCGAGTTGGTCTGCCCCGAACCGACCGACCTGACCGAGTCCTTCACCAGCGTCGAGGTCCCGATCCCGGACGGGCTCAGCAAGGTGCAGACGAAGATGAAGGCCGGCGACGTCCTGTTCTTCCACGGCAGCGTCGTCCACGGCTCCCGCCCGAACGGCACCGACGACCGCTTCCGCCGTTCGCTGATCTTCCACTACATCCCCGAGGACAGCGTCGAGATCGCGGCCTTCTACAACCCGCTCGTCAAGCTCGACCGCCGCGAAACAGTCCTCCCCGAGGCAATCGGCGGCGGCCCCTGCGGCGACTACGCGCAGGCCGAGCCGTAAACCCGTCAGCTGGCGTAGTCGCGGAAGCCTCGGCCGGTCTTGCGGCCGAGGTAGCCGGCGGTGACGAGGTGTTCGAGGAGCGGGGCGGGGGCGAAGCCGGGCTCGCGGAACTCGAGGTACAAGGTGCGCTGGATCGCGAGCGCAACGTCGAGGCCGACCACATCGAGGAGCGCGAACGGGCCCATCGGAAGGCGGCAGCCGAGCTTCATCGCGGCGTCGATGTCATCGACACCGGCGTAGTGGGCCTCGAGCATCCGGACCGCGTCGTTCAGGTACGGGAACAGCAGCGCGTTGACGATGAAGCCGGCGCGGTCGCCGCAGCGGACCGGGTGCTTGCCTGCGGCAACGGCTACGGCGGCCACCGTGTCGGCGACCTCGAGCGCGGTGCTGACCGTGCTGACAACCTCGACCAGCTGCATCACCGGCGCGGGGTTGAAGAAGTGCAGGCCGACCACGTCGGACGGCCGCTTGGTCGCCATCGCAAGGTCGATCACCGGCAGCGATGAGGTCGTGGTCGCCAGGATCGCGCCCGGCTTGCAGATCTCGTCGAACGTCTCGAACAGCGCCTGCTTGACGCTGAGCTCCTCGACCACGGCCTCGACCACCAGGTCGACCGTGGCCAGATCGTCGAGCTTCGCCGTACCGGTCACCCGGCGCAGCGCGGCGTCGCGCTCGTCGGAGGACAGCTTGCCGCGCTGGACGCCCTTCTCCAGCGAGCGTTCCAGCGTCGCGCGGACCCGGTCGACCTTTTCGGTGCCGCGGGCAACGTACAGGACGTCGTACCCGGCCTTGGCGCAGACCTCGACGATGCCGACCGCCATCGTGCCGGAGCCGACCACGCCGATCTGCTTGATCGGGCGGACCGCTGGGGCACCACCGGCGGTTGAAGGGGTGCTCTCGTCGTCGACCACGACCGGCGAGTCCGGACCCTCGTAGGTGTAGAAGCCGCGCCCGGTCTTCCGGCCGAGCAGCCCGGCGGTGACCATCTGCTTGAGGATCGGCGCCGGCGCATGCAGCCGGTTGCGTCCCTGCTTGTACATCGTGTCGAGGATCTCGTACGCCGTGTCGAGCCCGATCAGGTCGAGCAGCGCCAGCGGACCCATCGGATACCCGCAGCCGAGCCGCATCGCCGCGTCGACGTCCTCACGCGTGGCGTAGCGGGACTCGACCATCGAGACCGCGTGGTTCAGGTAGCCGAACAGCAGCGCGTTGGCGATGAAGCCGGCCCGGTCGGCCGCGACCACCGGCACCTTGTCGAGGCGGCGAGCCAGGGCCTGTACGTCGTCGACCACGTCCGGCTCGGTGACGACGGTCTTGATCACCTCGACGAACTCCTGCACCGGCGCCGGGTTGAAGAAGTGCATGCCGACGACGCGGCGCGGGCGCTGGGTGGCGACGGAGATCTCGGTGACCGACAACGACGACGTGTTGGTCGCGAGGATCGCGTCCTCGCCGACGATCTTGTCCAGCGCGGCGAAGATCTCGCGCTTCAGCTCGAGCCGCTCGACGACGGCCTCGATCACCAGGTCGCAGTCGGCCAGCGCCTCCATCGAGGTGGCGAACGTGACCCGGTCGAACAGCGCCTGCTGGTCCTCGACGGACAGCTTGCCGCGCTTCACGGCCCGGTCGGTCGAGTGCTGGATGTGGCCGCGGCCGCGTTCGGCGGCTTCCTCGTCACGCTCGACGCCTACCACCGTCAGGCCGTTGCGCGCGAACACCTCGGCGATCCCGGCGCCCATCGTGCCGAGACCCACCACACCCACCGTCGTCAATTCCCGAGCCATGCCTTGCACTATGCCAGTCCGGATAGTGGTCCGCCCATGAGTTGCAGCACCGGCGAGGCCAAGCTCACACGTTCTCGTCGTACACGACCGGGGTCTCCATCCAGCCGTCCAGCAACCAGAGCGGATCCGGCGCGGCCAGGAGTGCCGTCGCGATCGGCCGCGGCCGCAGGTCCCGTCCGGCGAGCTCGGGCAGCGACAGCCAGACCGCGCGGTAGCTCCCCCGCTCGGACTCGGCCGGGCTCGTCATCTCCGGGCCGTCGCCGGTGCCGAACTCGCCGCCGATGACGTCAGCGCAGAAGTAGTGCTGCGTACTGTCGCCGAAGTGCACGACCGCGACGACGCTGCGGATCTTGACCAGCAGCCCGAGCTCCTCGTAGATCTCACGCCGCGCAGTCTCGGCCGGGCTCTCACCTTCTTCGACCTGGCCGCCGGGCAGAACGTAGTACGTCATCCCGTCCCGCACGCGCTCGATCGCGGCGATCCCCTGGTCGGTGAGCAGTACGACACCCGCCCGGATCATGCGCGCGTCGCCAGCACGTAGAACCACATCCCGAATTTGCCCTCACCGCGGTCCAATCGCCGCACTTCCCAGCCGGTGCTCGTCAGCACCTCACGCAACGCGTCCTCCTGCCAGAGGACGAAATGCCTCGGTAGGTCGAGGTTGCGGTCGGACCATTCCTCGCCTTTGCCCTCGCGCGTCGCGAACGCCAGCACCGGGGCAGATCGCGCCGCCTTCCGCAGTACCTGGGCCAGGCCGGGGCGGTCGAAGTGCAAGAACACCGCGTCCGCGAAGACCGCGTCGTACGGTCCGCCGAAGTCGTCGGTGAGCGCATTCAGCCGGTCGACGGCGTGCCCGTCGGCCCGCATCATCTCGATGAACGCCTGGGTCGCGTCGGTCCGGCGTACGACGAAACCGCGGCGTTCCAGCTCGAGCGCATCGCGTCCGGTCCCGCTGCCGATCTCGAGCACCCGCGCGCCGGGGCCGACGCGCTCGCCGAGTAGATCGATCAACTGGTCATTGGCCGCGGTCGGGATCGAGTCGCGGAATTTCTCCGCGGCCTGCTCGTACGCCGACAGCGTGACCTCGTTGTCGGTCGCAACCCGCGTCCAGCCGTCGCCGGTGTGCTCGACGGTCGCTGGCAACCGCAGGCCGAGATCGACGCCGAGCACGACGACGGTCTCGCCGCGATGCAGGTCCGCGATCGACTGCAGCTCCTCGTCCGGCCGCTGGGTCAGCTCGGGTACGACGGTCAGCCGTACGCCGAGGCGCTCCGCCAGGCGGGATCCCGCTGCCGCTTCGAACGTTCCGGCGTACACCTGGGCGACCCGCTCGCCGACCGCCGCTTCCTGGACATCACCGGGCAGCAGCAGGATCCGCGCCGGACACATGAGATTCATCGGCCGACGTACTCCAATGCCTCGGCGGCGTACTCCGGCCAGGCCTCCGACTGCGCCAGCGGGATCATGACCCACTCCTTCATCGGCCGGCCCATCCCGGGGTCGAATGGCTCGGCGCCGGGCAGCGCGAGTGCCTTCTCCCGCGGTTCCGGCGGCAGTTTGAACGTCATGGCGTCGCCGAACATCCCCGCGAGCACCTTCTTGCCGACCTTGAGACAGGGCATACCGAACATGCTGCCCCGGACCACTCCGGCCGACTCCAGTTCGGCCGCCACGACGTCGTACGCCGCGACTGCCTGATCGCTCACCTTCGGCATCATGCTCACCACCCTCCCACTCCTGACGGCCAGTGCACTACGGTGCTTTCTCGTGCGCTTGGTGATTGCTACTTGTTCTGTCGACTACTCGGGGCGGCTGACGGCTCATCTGCCGATGGCGCCGCGGCTGCTGATGGTGAAGGCGGACGGATCCGTGCTGATCCACGCCGACGGCGGGTCGTACAAACCGCTGAACTGGATGTCGCCGCCGTGCAAGCTGACCGAGGAAGAGGGGGTCTGGAGCGTCACCAACAAAGCTGGTGAGGAGCTCCGGATCACGCTCGAGGAGGTGCACAGCGACACCTCGTACGAGCTCGGTACCGACCCCGGCCTGATCAAGGACGGCGTCGAGGCGCACCTGCAGGAGCTGCTCGCCGAGCACGTCCAGACCTTCGGCGAGGGCTGGACGCTGGTACGCCGCGAGTACCCGACCGCGATCGGCCCGGTCGACCTGCTGTGCCGCGACGCCGACGGCAAGCACGTCGCCGTCGAGATCAAACGCCGCGGCGAGATCGACGGCGTCGAGCAGCTGACCCGGTACGTCGAACTCCTCAACCGCGACCCGTTGCTGGCTCCGGTCCGCGGCATCTTCGCCGCCCAACTCATCAAACCCCAGGCCCAGTTCCTGGCCACCGACCGAGGCCTCGAATGCGTCACCGTCGACTACGACGCCCTCCGCGGCATGGAATCCGACGTACTCCGGCTCTTCTAGATCCTGACAAATCAGAGAATTTGCCCGATTTCGGGCAGAAGCTTTGCAGTGACCTCGAAAACACTGCATGGTGGTCGGGTGATCAGTGAGGCGGCGGCTGTGGAGCCGGTGGACGAGCTGGCCGATCAGGTCAGCCGGACGACCGGCCTGTCGGCGGATGTCGCGCGGCGCGTGGTCGCCGACGTACTGGCCTATTTCACCGAGACGACCGAGGACTACGTCCGGCGCCGGCACCGTGAGTTGCAGACCTACGGCGCCCGCAACGACGAGATCTTCGCCCGCCTCGGCGCCGAGCTCCGGCACTGGCCGGTCCGCTCACCCGAACTCTCCGCCCGGCAGCTCCGACGGATCGTCTACGGCTGACGGGACCAACCCTTTCGAAAGGCACCCACTACATGTGCGGAATCGTCGGGTACGTCGGCACCAAGCCGGCCGCGCCCATCCTGGTGGACGGACTGGCCCGGCTCGAGTACCGGGGCTACGACTCGGCGGGTGTCGCCGTACTGGGCTCCAGCGAGCTGAAGGTGCACAAGGACGCCGGCCGCGTCCGTGAGCTGGAGGCGTCGCTGCCGAAGCGGTTCGGCGGCAAGCTCGGCATCGGCCACACCCGGTGGGCGACCCACGGCGGTCCGAGCAAGGACAACGCGCACCCGCACGCCAGCGGCAACGAGCGGATCGCCGTCGTCCACAACGGCATCTTCGACAACGCCGGCGCGCTGCGCACCCAGCTCGAGGACGCGGGCGTCAAGCTGCGCTCCGAGACCGACACCGAGGTGCTCGCGCACCTGATCGAGCAGTCCGAGGGCGCCACGCTCGAGGAGAAGGTGATGGCCGCGCTGCGCCGGATCGAGGGCACGTACGGCATCGCCGTCATCGACCTCGACTTCCCGGACCGGATCGTGGTCGCCCGCAACGGCAGCCCGCTGATCCTCGGCATCGGCGACGGCGAGATGCACGTCGCCTCCGACGCGGCCGCGCTGATCCGCTACACCCGCCAGGTCGTGTACTTGGACGACGGCGAGATGGCGACCGTCCGCGCCGACGGGTACCGCACGTTCACGCAGGACGCCGCGCCGACCACCAAGACCGCGAAGACGGTCGAGTGGGAGGCCGACGAGTACGAGCGCGGTCTGCACGAGCACTTCATGATGAAGGAGATCCACGAGCAGCCGGACGCGGTCGGCCGCGCCATCCGCGGTCGCCTGGACGAGCGTTTCCACACCGTGCACCTCGGCGGCCTGAACATGGACGCCCGCGAGGCGCGCGAGATCAAGCGGGTCAAGATCCTCGGCTGCGGTTCGGCGTACTACGCGGGTCAGATGGGCGCGCAGTTCATCGAGGAGGTCGCGCGGATCCCCGCCGACGCGGAGCCCGCGTCGGAGTTCCGCTACCGCAACCCGGTCGTCGAGCGAGACACGCTGTACGTCGCCGTATCGCAGTCCGGTGAAACCCTGGACACGCTGGTCGCGGTGCAGGAGCTGAAGCGTAAGGGCGGTCGCGTGATCGGCCTGGTGAACGCGGTCGGCTCGAGCATCGCCCGTGAGGTCGACGGCGGTGTGTACCTGCACGCCGGCCCGGAGGTCTCGGTCGCGTCGACCAAGGCGCTGACGAACATGGCGGTCGGGTTCGCGATGCTCGGCATCCACCTCGGCCGGATCCGCGACGTCTCCCCCGCCGACGGCCGCCGGCTGATCGACGGCCTGAAGAAGCTGCCCGAGGACATCGCCGCGATCGTCGCGCAGGAAGAGGAACTGGCCAAGATCGCCGGCCGGCTCGCCAAGCACGAATCGCTGTTCTTCGTCGGTCGGACCCGCGGGTACCCGGTCGCGCGGGAAGGCGCGCAGAAGCTGAAGGAGATCTCGTACCGGCACGCCGAGGCGTACCAGACCTCCGAGCTCAAGCACGGTCCGCTCGCGCTGATCTCCCCGGACGTCCCGAGCGTCGCGATCGTCCCCGACGACGAGCTGCTCGACCGCAACATCGGCGCCCTGCACGAGATCGGCGCGCGGTCGGGTCCGCTGTACGTCGTCACGCACCCGGGCGTCGACGTACCGGACGGCGTCGCGGCCAAGATCGTCGTACCGAAGAACGAGGCCGAACTCGACCCGATCCTGCTGACGATCCCCCTCCAGATCATCGCGTACTACGCAGCCGTAGCCCTAGGCCACGACGTCGACAAGCCCCGCAACCTGGCCAAGTCCGTCACCGTCGAGTAGCACCCGGATCTGCAAGCCACCACAACTGCACCACCGCGGCCCCCGCCACGCTCAGCGCGACGGGGGCCGCTGCATTGTGATGGCCTGCAGATCCGCCTGTCCGCAGTTGTCAGACTTGGCGGACCTGCTGGGTGGCGTGGCGGGTCGGGACCGCTCCGGCGCGCTCGGCCGCGACGGTCTGCGACGTGCCTGCACCCGGACCGGTGGTTCCCGGCCTGGCCAGGCCGGTTAGCGCGCGGTCTGCTGCGCTTGCGGCCTCGGCTCGTCGGTCTGCTTCGTTGAGCTGGTGGCCGGGTCGGCTGCGGTCGGCGCCGAGGTCGCGGTACGGGTGGAGGCCGAACTCGTTGACGAAGCGTTTGCAGACCTCGACGCCACGGACCGAATTGCCTGTCGGGTCCAGGCGGGGCGAATACGTCACCACCGCCAGCCCTTTCGACGGCACCACCATCATGACGTTGCCGGACACACCGCTCTTGGCCGGCAGCCCGACCCGGTCGGAGAACTCCCCGGAGCCGTCGTACATCCCGCTGTGCCCCATCACGGCCAGCACGCGCCCAGCGGTCTCCGGAGAGAACACGCGCACGCCGCTCGGCGCGACTCCGCCGTTCGCGAGCGTCGCACCGGCTTTGGCCAGCTGCTCGGCGTCCATCGTGAGCGAGCAGACCATCGTGTAGAACTCGACAGCGTCTTCCGGAGCGCGCCGATCGTTCGGCCGGGCCCCTCTGAGCTTGTTGGCCTGCATGAGCCCGTTCGCGAACCTGACGTTCCCGAACCCGGTATCACGCTCGGCCAGGAACGTCGCACCATGCAACTGCGGTCGTTTGCCCGTCATCGCCGCCCAGGTATCCCGGACAGTGGTGAACCGGTCCGACTGCTCTTTGCCGGTGTCAACCAGCGCGAGGGTACCGATCGCTCCGGCGTTGATCATCGGGTTGCGCGGCCTGCCGTCTCGGCCCAGCGACAGAGCGGGATCGTTGAAGGGGCCGCCGCTCTGCTCCTGGCCGACCCAGCGATGCACTTCCTCCGGCCCGAGCTGTTCCAGCGCGATCGCATAGTTGAACGGCTTCGACGTCGACTGGACGCTGAACTCGTCCGCCGTGTCGCCGATCGAGAACACCTGCCCGTCCGCCGTACAGATCGCGATCCCGAACCGCTCCGGATCGGCGTCCCGCAGCGTCGGGATGTAGTCGGCGACCTCGCCGTCTCGGTTCGGCAGCAGGTCGGCGTACATCGCCTCGATGCCGCGCACGTACTCGCGGAACTCGTCCGGCGGGACGGCCAATTCGCCGCCCAGGGCTCGATACACCACGCCGTCGCCGTGCTGCGCGATCTCGGCGTACTGCCGGAAGTCGATCTCCACCGGCTGGATGTCGATCCCCACCGGGCGGCCGACGTCAGCGAGTGCCGCGCGGACGCGCGCATCGTCGGGCTGGACCCCCACCTGTCCCAGCTTCGCGAGCAGTTCCCAGGCCCAGATCCGGCCGTTGTCGTCCTTGTCCACCGACGTGAACGTACGCAGGAGCTCGGACTCCGACACATCCATCGCGACTTCCTTCCCCAGGCAGATGTGGTCACGCGACGACGCTGTCGGCGAGTGAGCAGCCTGTCCGACTCGTGTTTCCGCATGAGTCACCTGGTGTTACGGAGACGTCAATCGGCGCTCTTGTTGGACAAGTTGATGACTTGTACGATCACTGGCCATGGATCGCATCCGCCAGGTGAAGCTTTCGTCCGTGGTTCTTCCGCTCGACCAGCCGATCAGCGACGCCAAGGTGCTGACCGGGCGGCAGCGGCCGATGACCGAGATCGTGTTCCTGTTCGCGGAGATCGCGACCGAGCAGGAACAGCACGGGATCGGGTTCAGCTACTCCAAGCGCGCCGGCGGACCGGCGCAGTACGCACATGCGAAGGAGATCGCGGCGGGGCTGATCGGCGAGGACCCGTCGGATATCGGCAAGGTGTACGACAAGCTGCTCTGGGCCGGCGCGTCGGTTGGCCGGTCCGGGGTCGCGACGCAGGCGATCGCGGCGATCGACATCGCTCTCTGGGACCTCAAGGCGAAGCGGGCCGACCTCCCGCTGGCCAAACTGCTCGGTGCGCATCGGGACTCAGTCCGCGCGTACAACACCTCCGGCGGCTTCCTGCATGCGCCGATCGAGGAGGTCAAGGAACGCGCCTCGAAATCGCTGGCCGACGGCATCGGCGGGATCAAGATCAAGGTCGGTCAGCCCGAGACCCGGATCGACCTCGAACGGGTCCGCGCCGCTCGCGAGCACCTCGGCGACGACGTACCGCTGATGGTCGACGCGAACCAGCAGTGGGACCGCCCGACAGCGCTGCGTTTCGGCCGCGTGCTCGAGCAGTTCAACCTGGTGTGGATCGAGGAGCCGCTCGATGCGTACGACGCGGTCGGTCATGCGGAGCTTGCCGCGGCGTTGGACACTCCGATCGCGACCGGCGAGATGCTGTCCAGCGTCGGCGAACACGTCCGGCTGATCGAGGCGCGGGCCGCCGACATCATCCAGCCGGACGCACCGCGGATCGGTGGCATCACGCCGTTCCTCAAATTGGCGATGCTTGCCGATCACAACGGTCTTCAGCTGGCTCCGCACTTCGCGATGGAGATCCACCTGCACCTCGCGGCCGCTTATCCGCGCGAACCCTGGGTCGAGCATTTCGAGTGGCTGAACCCCTTGTTCAACGAGCGTCTGGAGACGGTCGACGGCCGCATGCTCGTGCCGGACCGGCCTGGCCTCGGCTTCACGACCAGCGAGCAGTGTGCGCGGTGGACGGTCGACAGTTGCGAGTTCGGCCGATGAACGGTTTGGCATACCAAATCGTCGAGGAGCTGAAGCAACGAATTCTGAGCGGGGAGATCGCGCCCGGCGAGAAGCTGCCGGGTGAGAACAGCCTGGTCGAAGAGTTCGGCGTCAGCCGGACCGTCGTACGTGAAGCTGTCTCCCGGTTGCAGGCGGCCGGGCTCGTGGAGACGTTCCAGGGCCGCGGCTCGTTCGTGCTGGAGGTCCCGGAGCGTACGTCGGGACTGCGCGAGGTGCGATCGCACCGGGACGTGCTGGAGCTGATGGACTTCCGGATCGGCGTGGAGAGCGAGGCGGCTGGGCTGGCGGCGGGCCGACGGACGGTATACCAACTGAAGGGGATCGAGCGGGCGCTGGACGAATACCGGCGGATCGGGGACGACCCGGCGCGGTCGGTGGAGGCGGACTTCGCGTTCCACCTGAAGGTAGCAGTTGCTTCAGGCAACCGCTTCTACTCCGACCTGATCGCGGAGCTCGGCCCGATGATGATCATGCTGCCGCGGACCCGACTCGACCCGGCCTACGAGATGTCCGACCCGGACCACCTGACCCGAGTGATCCACGAACACGAAAACATCCACGCAGCGATCAAGCACGCCGACCCCGAATCGGCACGCGCGGCAATGCGCGTCCACCTGTCAAGCACCCGCCACCGCCTCCAAACCCACCAACCCAACTAGCGCCGTCAGCTGCAGACCCACCAACCCGCCCAGCACCCTCGGCCCCAAACCCACCAACCCGCCCAGCACCCTCGGCCCCAAACCCACCAACCCGCCCAGCACCCTCGGCCCCAAACCCACCAACCCGCCCAGCACCCTCGGCCCCAAACCCACCAACCCGCCCAGCACCCTCGGCCCCAAACCCACCAACCCGCCCAGCACCCTCGGCCCCAAACCCACCAACCCGCCCAGCACCCTCGGCCCCAAACCCACCAACCCGCCCAGCACCCTCGGCCCCAAACCCACCAACCCGCCCAGCACCCTCGGCCCCAAACCCACCAACCCGCCCAGCACCCTCGGCCCCAAACCCACCAACCCGCCCAGCACCCTCGGCCCCAAACCCACCAACCCGCCCAGCACCCTCGGCCCCAAACCCACCAACCCGCCCAGCACCCTCGGCCCCAAACCCACCAACCCGCCCAGCACCCTCGGCCCCAAACCCACCAACCCGCCCAGCACCCTCGGCCCCAAACCCACCAACCCACCCAGCACTCCGGCCGCAGACCCACCAACCCGCGCTGCACCGTCGGCTCCAGACCCACCAACCCGCGCAGCGCCGTCGGCTCCAGACCCACCAGCCCGCGCAGCGCCGTCGGCTGCTGACCCACCAGCCCGGGGAGGGCTCCGGCTGCTGGGCCGCCGGCGTGGATGGGGCTCGTCGCCCGGGGCTACCAGCGGGCGGTGTTCGGGCTGAACGTCGGGTCGAAGGTCCGCATGTACGTCGTGTCGTCGCGCTTGCGGATCCCGCAGCGGAGGTACTGCTCGTGCAACTCCCCTAGCGCGTTCTCGTCCAACTCGACGCCGAGCCCGGGTGCGGTGGGGACCCGCACGCTCCCGGACTCGAAGGACAGTACGCCGGGCTTGATGACGTCCTCGGTCTTCCACGGGTAGTGGGTGTCGCACGCGTACGTGAGGTTGGGCGTTGCCGCGGCCAGATGCGTCATCGCGGCCAGGCTGATGCCGAGGTGCGAGTTGGAGTGCATGGACAGTCCCAGGCCGAACGTGTCGCAGATCCCGCCTAGGAGCTGCGACCGCGTCAATCCACCCCAGTAGTGATGGTCCGACAACACGACCTGCACAGCATCCGCGAGGACGGCCGGCTTCAGATGGGCGAACGCGACGACGCACATGTTCGTCGCCAGCGGGATCTCGGTCTGCCGCGCGACCTCCGCCATCCCGTCGATCCCCGGCGTCGGATCCTCGAGGTATTCCAGAATCCCGGACAGCTCACGCGCAAGCCGGATCGAGGTGTCCACGGTCCACGCGCAGTTCGGATCGATCCGCAGCTTGTGATCCGGGAACGCCGCGGCCAGCGCCCGGACCGCCTCGGCTTCCTCTTCGGGAGGAAACACGCCGCCCTTCACCTTGATCGCCGTGAAGCCGTACTGCTCGATCATCGTTCGCGCCTGCCGCACGATCCCGTCCGGATCAAGCGCCTCGCCCCACGAGTCCGACTCTTGCCCAGGCTGCCCGGGTTGCCCTGGCTGCCCCGGCTGCCCCGGATACCCGGGCTGCCCGGGATACCCCGGCTGCCCCGGATGCCCGGGCTGACCTGGATGCGCGGAACGCCCTGGATGCCCTGGATGGCCGGCCCACTTGTAGAACAGGTACGCGCTGAACGGCACCTCGTCTCGTACTGCGCCGCCGAGTAGGTCCACCACCGGCCGGCCCAACTGCTTGCCCTGGGCATCGAGTAGCGCGACCTCGAATGGCGACATCACCACATCGACGGGGTCCTGGTGGTTTGGTATACCAGCGGTCGCGAGCACGGTGCCGACCCGCCGGTGGAGCCCGTTCAGGTCGGACACGTCCAGCCCGGGCAGTACGTCGGCGACAGCCCGCAGCCGTGCCAGGTGGTCGTCGGAGGCGTATGTCTCCCCCAGTCCGACCAGCCCGTCGTCCGTCCACACCTGCACGATCGTCCGCAGCGCGAACGGTTCGTGCACCCCCGATACGTTGAGCAGCGGCGGATCCGCGAACGCGACCGGCGTGAGTTCGATCCGCGCAACCTTGCTCATCGGACGAGCCTAGGAACGCTGATCATGCGTGTCCAAGGCCGATAGGGCATCGAGTGATACCTTTCGGGAATCATGTTCTCGCTCGATCAACTGAGCGCCTTCGTCGCCGTCGCCGAGGAACTGCACTTCGGCCGGGCCGCGGAACGGCTGAACATGACTCAGCCGCCGCTGAGTCGGCAGGTGCAGAAGCTCGAACGCGCCGTCGGGGCGCGACTGCTCGAGCGCGACAACCGCAAGGTCGAGCTCACCGAGGCCGGCCAGGCGTTCCTGGTCGAAGCTCGCCGGCTCCTTGCGCTGGTCGAGACCGCGGGTGATCTCGCGCGACGGGTCGACCAAGGCGCGGCGGGGACGCTGCGGCTCGGCTTCACCGCGACTTCGGCGATCCGTACGCTCGGTCCGCTCCTGCGCCGCATGTCCGAGGAACTGCCGGACGTCGACGTGATCCTGCACGAGCGGGTGACGCCCGCTCAGCTCGACGGCCTGCTGCGTGGCGAGCTCGATCTCGGTCTGGGGCGACCGCCGTTCGACACCGACCTACTGGACTCGCGAGTGGTATACCGCGAGCCGCTGTGTGCTGTTGTCCCCGGCAACCATCGGCTGGCGGCGCTTGGGCGACCGTTGGCTGCGGGCGACTTCGCCGGCGAGCAGGTGATCAGCTATTCGCCGACGCAGGCCCGATACTTCCACGAGCTGACGGTCCGGTTCCTCGCCGAGTCGCATCCGCGGATCGAACAGCGGGTGCAGCAGATCCTCACGGTGATCCTGCTGGTCGCGGCCGGCCGTGGCGTCGCGCTCGTACCCGCATCAGCCCGCAGCCTCGGCGTGGAGGGCGTTGCGTACCTCGACCTCGACCTCGATGGCACCGGCGCCGTCGACCCGGTCGAGCTGCACGCGATCTGGCGGCGGGACGCGACCAGTCCGGTCCTGCGACGGGTGCTCACGATGCTCCCAGAGCATCACTAGATCCAAAATCGATCTTGGACAGGTATCCACGACTCTTCATACGCTGAAGAGCGTGACCGACAATTCCCCCCGCTACTCCCCCAGCGAACTCGCCGCGCAGCTGAAGACCGGGCTGCTCTCGTTCCCCGTGACGCATTTCCACCCGGATCTGAGCTTCAACGAGGCCGCGTACCGCGAGCACCTGTCCTGGCTGAGCCAGTACGACGTCGCGGGTCTGTTCGCCGCGGGCGGCACCGGCGAGGGCTTCTCGCTGACGACAGCCGAGATCGACACCGTCATACGAGCGGCTGTATCCGAGGTGAACGGGCGGGTCCCGGTGATCGCGCCGGCGACCGGCGGTACGGCGACTGCGATCGCGGGAGCGCAGGCCGCCGAGGCCGCGGGGGCAGACGGGATCCTGCTGCTGCCGCCGTACCTGACCGAGGCGGGGCAGGGCGGTCTGATCGAGCACGTGTCGGCGGTATGCCAAAGCACGAGCCTCGGCGTGACCGTGTACAGCCGGGCGAACGCGATCCTCAACGACGTGTCGGTCGCTCAGCTCGCCGAGCGGAATCCGAACCTGGTCTGCCTCAAGGACGGCGTCGGCAACATCGAGATGATGACGCGGACGTACGCGCGGGTGGGTGAGCGTCTCACGTACATCGGCGGTCTGCCGACGGCCGAGACGTTCGCGCTGCCGCTGCTGCAGCTCGGGTACAGCACGTACTCGTCGGCGATCTTCAACTTCGTTCCCGAGTTCGCGCTCGGCTTCTACGCGGACGTGGTCGCGCAGGACCGTACTTCGGTATACCAAAAGCTCAACGAGTTCGTGCTGCCGTACTTGGACATCCGCGACCGGACGAAGGGGTACGCCGTTTCGATCGTGAAGGCCGGCGTGAACGCGATTGGTCGGTCGGCGGGGCCGGTGCGACCGCCGTTGCAGGATCTGACCGATGACGAGCTCGCACAGCTGACCGAGTTGATCGGGAAGGTCAAATGACTCCGACCGTTGTGTCCGTCGAGGTCGTGCCGGTCGCCGGCCACGACAGCATGCTGCTCAACCTGAGCGGCGCGCACGGGCCGTTCTTCACGCGCAACGTGGTGATCGTGACCGACAGCTCAGGCAACACGGGCCTGGGCGAGGTACCGGGCGGGGAGAAGATCGCGTCCACCATCCGCGACGCGGCGCCCCGCCTGGTCGGTCACCAGCTCAGCCAGCATCGGAGCTTGCTCCGCTCCATCTCCACCACCTTCGCGGGCCGGGACAGCGGGGGCCGCGGGCTCCAGACATTCGACCTGCGCACGACGGTTCATGCGGTGACAGGGCTCGAGTCGGCTCTGCTCGATCTCCTCGGCCAGCATCTTGGTATACCAATCGCCGAGCTGCTGGGTGACGGTCAGCAACGCAGCGCGGTACCAGTGCTGGGGTACTTGTTCTACGTCGGGGATGCAGCACAAACAGATCTGCCATATGTGACCGAGGGCGGCGACGACACGTGGTCGCAGCTGAGGCGTCGGCCGGCGGTCACCCAAGAGGATGTCGTTGCCCTGGCAGAGGCTGCTCAGGAGCGGTACGGGTTTGCGGACTTCAAGTTGAAGGGCGGCGCGTTCGAGGCGCAGGTCGAGATCGACGCGGTGCGCGCGTTGCACGAACGGTTCCCGGCGGCACGGATCACGGTTGACCCGAACGGCGCGTGGTCGGTGCGCGAAGCTATCGCAGTCTGCGCGGGACTGAACGACGTACTCGCGTATGTCGAAGACCCGTGCGGTGCTGAGCCCGGGTTCTCCGGGCGGGAGACGATGGCCGAGTTCAAGCGGTATACCGGACTGCGGACGGCGACCAACATGATCGCGACCGACTGGCGCGAACTGGCGCACGCGATCCGGATGGACGCGGTCGACATCCCGCTGGCCGACCCGCACTTCTGGACGATGGCCGGATCGGTGCGGGTCGCGCAGCTCTGCGACGACTTCGGGTTGACCTGGGGTTCGCACTCGAACAACCACTTCGACATCTCGCTCGCGATGTTCACGCAGGTCGGCGCCGCGGCACCCGGCGACATCACCGCGCTCGACACGCACTGGATCTGGCAGGACGGTCAGGCCCTCACCAAGGAGCCGTTGCAGATCGTCGGCGGCGAGATCGCCGTACCCACGCGCCCCGGTCTCGGCGTCGAGCTCGACCGCGACGCGTTGGACGCCGCGCACGAGCTCTACCTCCAGCACGGGCTCGGCGCACGCAACGACGCGATCGCTATGCAGTACCTGATCAACGACTGGACCTTCGACCCGAAACGGCCCTGCATGGTGCGCTAGTGTCGCCAGGATGAGGGTCTTCTTGTCAACGGACATGGAGGGTACGGCGGGCGTCGTCGACTGGAGTCAGTGTCGCGGGCCGGGCCAGGAGTACGAGTACTACCGGGGTCAGCTCCAGGCGGAGGTCAACGCCGCGATCGACGGCGCGATGGCCGCGGGCGGTACGGAGTTCCTGGTCAACGACTCGCACTCGACCATGCAGAACCTGCGTCCCGACGAGCTGCACGGTCGCGCGAGCTACCTGTCCGGGAAGCACAAGCCGCTCTACATGATGGAGGGGCTCGACGATTCGTACGACGCGGCGTTCTTCGTCTCGTACCACGGGTCGGCCGGGTCGACGGGTTCCGTACTGCACCACACGTACAACCCGCGCGCGATCGCCGAAGTACGCTTGAACGGCTCGATCACCGGCGAGGCCGGCATCAACGCGCTGGTGGCGCTCGCGCACGGCGTTCCCGTCGTACTGATCTCGGGCGACCGGGTGACGATCGACGAGGCGCAGCCGTTCTGCCCGGATATCGAGTCGGTCGTCGTCAAGGACTCGATCTCGCACAACGCCGCCAAATCGGTGCATCCGGAGCTCGCCCGCGAGCTGATCCACGACGGCGCCCGGCGCGCGCTGGCGCGGCTGAGCGACATCAGGCCGCCGAGCATCACGCTGCCGGCCGAGCTGACCGTCCGGTTCCACAGCCGGGCGTTCGCCGAGCTGGCCTGCGCACTGCGGAACGTCGAACGCCGCGAGGACAAGGTTGTTGCTCTGCGCAACGATGATCCGCTGCAGCTGTACAAGACCTTCATCGCCACGGTGCTGCTGAGCCGCGGAGTGAGTGAGTAACCGGGCGTTCAACTGCCGTTGCGCAGGATAGGTTTTGATCGCAGCTGTCGTCTCGACCGAGGAGCCCGCAATGCGTTGGCAGAAGTCGCTTGCCGCAGCAGTTGTCCTGACCGCTCTCACCACGACGCTGACCGCGTCGGCGATGCCGGCCGAACACGATGGTAGCGGCGGCGCGTGCTCGCCGGACGCGAACTTCCTCGGGTTCAGCGACGCGCTGGACAAGACGACGTTCGACGGACAGCCGGTCGCAGGCCTGTCCGCACTCAACGTCACCGGGCTGCACAGCGCGCTCGCGCTGGTCGACAACGTCGGGACCACGCCGGCGCGGGTGTTCAACCTCAAGGTCAACAGCAAGCCGACCTCGGTCCGCGTCGACGGAATGACGATCCTCAAGCGCCCGGACGGTACGCCGTACAACGGTGGCGACTTCGACGGTGAGGGCCTCGTCGTCGAGCGCGGCGACCGCACCATCCTCGCGACCTCGGAGCGTGAGCCGTCGATCCGCCGCTTCCGGCTGTCGGACGGCAAGGAGATCGCGTCACTCCCGGTCCCGAGCCGGTTCCAGGTCGCGCCGGCCGGCGAGGCGACCAGCAACGCGACGTTCGAGTCGCTCGCGGTCAGCCGCGACGGGCTGTCGCTGTTCGCCGGCATGGAGGGCCCACTCGCGCCGGACGGCACCGACGCGAACAACCGCACCCGGAACCGCATCATCCGGTACGCCGGTCTGCCCGGACACGCCTACCGGCCGATCGCGCAGTACGCCTACAAGCCGGACCCGGGCCTCGCGCTGGTCGAGCTTGCGTGGGTGAGCCCGACGGAGCTGGTCTCGATGGAGCGGACGTTCACCGCGGGCGTCGGGAACACGATCCGCGTGTTCACCGTGTCGCTGCGCCGCGCGACCGACGTGACCAAGGTGGCGTCGCTGGCGGATGCGCCGGAGAAGGTCTTCCTGCAGAAGAAGCAGCTGTTCGACCTGGTGAACTGCCCGCCGTCCGGCGCGGTCGCCAAGCAGCCGCAGCCGAACCCGCTGCTGGACAACGTCGAGGCGCTCGCGCTGGGCGGATACCTGCCGGGCGGGCGGCGCCAGCTGTACCTGATGTCCGACGACAACAACGGCGCCACCCAGATCACCCGCTTCTACTCGCTGGCGGTCAACCTCCACTGACCGAGGCGGATCCCCAGGCCATCACAATGCGCTGAAACACGCGTGCCACCGAAGAGCAAGCGCACGATTCGGTGATTGTGATGGCCTGGGCATCCGGCCCGCGTACCTGCGCCACTCACCAACCGCCGCGACGCAGCTCACGCCACGCTCGACAGCACGGCTGAGCGGCGGTTCACCGCAGGTTGGTGAGTGGTGGAGGTCCGCCTCCCCTCCGCACAGGGTGGTGGCGTGATCGCGCTTGGCGGGTGACAATCTGTGAATGCGCGTGATCGTGGTCGGGGCGGGCGTGATCGGGCTGAGCTGTGCCATCCGGCTCGCCGAGGGCGGGTACGACGTGGCGGTGTTCGCCCGGGACCTGCCGTTGGAGACGACGTCGTCCGTGGCGGCCGCGATCTGGTACCCGTACCTGTCGGCGCCCGAGGACCGGGTGGCCGGCTGGTCGCGGGCGTCGTACGAGGAGTTCGCGAAGCTGGCGGAGATCGAGCCGTCGGTGCAGCTGCGGCACGGGCGCGAGTTCCTGACCGACCGTACGCCGGATCCGCGGTGGGCCGACGTACTGCCCGATCTCACCCGGGTGGGGTCGCCGCCGGAGGGGTTCGTGGACGGATGGTCGTTCACGGCGCCGGTGATCGACATGCCGGCGTACCTGCCGGCGTTGGTGAAGCGACTCGAGCAGGCCGGCGGGACACTGACGCGGGCGGCGCTGTCCGCGTTGCCGACCGGGGCCGATCTGGTCGTCAACTGCACCGGTCTCGGTGCGCGGCTGACTGCGGGCGATCCGACGGTGACGCCGGTCCGCGGTCAGGTGATGACGGTCGAGCCGTGCGGGCTGACCGAGTGGCTGCTCGCGGATCGGTCGCCGACCGAGCTGACGTACGTCGTACCGCGTGAGCACGATGTGGTCGTTGGCGGGACCAGTCAGCCGGGCGACTGGACTCTGGCCGTGGATCCTGCGACCAGCTCGGCGATTCTGGAGCGCGCCGCGGAGCTCGTTCCTCAGCTGCGCAAGGCGAAGATCATCCGGCAGCGGGTTGGCCTGCGTCCTGCTCGGCCGACGATCCGGTGCGAGCTCGTGCGTACTCGGCCCGGCGAGCCGGTGATCCACTGCTACGGGCACGGTGGGTCTGGCGTGACGCTGTCGTGGGGTTGCGCGGACGAGGTCTTCGAACTTGTCCAAGGGCTCTGACGGTTTGGTCATCCTTGACGGTGGTCTGTCGAACGCTCTCGAGGACCGCGGGCACGACCTGTCCGACGCGCTGTGGTCCGCGCGGCTGCTGAGGGACGATCCGGCGGAGATCGCGGCGGTTCATCGCGCGTACTACGAAGCCGGGGCGATGGTCGCGACGACGGCGAGCTACCAGGCGAGCGTGGTCGGGTTCGAACGGGCCGGCGTCGGGCGAGCCGAGGCGGAGCGGCTGATCGCGAGCAGCGTGCGGATCGCGCGGGAGGTACGCGATGAGTTCCCGGGGCGGCTGGTCGCCGCGTCCGTCGGTCCTTACGGCGCCATGCTCGCGGACGGCTCGGAGTACCGCGGGAGGTACGGCGTGACCTCGTCTGCGCTGCGGGACTTCCACGCCCCGCGGTTGGAGCTGCTGATGAACGCAGGCCCCGACCTGCTAGCCATCGAAACAATCCCCGACACCCAGGAAGCCGAGGTCCTGGTCGGGTTGCTGTCCGAGCTGAACTTTCCCGCCTGGTTCTCGTACTCGATCCACAGCGGAGCGACGAGAGCGGGCCAACCGCTCGACGAAGCGTTCGCCATCCCAGCCATCGACCAAGTGGTTGCCATAGGCATCAACTGCTGCACGCCGACCGATGTGCTGCCCGCCGTCCGTACCGCGGTAGCCGTTACCGGCAAGCCCGCCATCGCCTACCCCAACCGAGGCGAGTCGTGGGACCCGGTCGCACGAGGCTGGGTCGGCGACAGCACAGCCCCAGCGACCTTCGCCCGCGACTGGGCCGCAGCCGGAGCAACCTACATCGGCGGCTGCTGCCGCGTCGGCCCAGACGACATCCGCGAACTACACGCCAAGTACTTGGCAGAGGAGGTCTAGGGATCCGGGGTAGGCGTGGTCAGGTGGGGTGCCGTAGCCGACGATGACTGCTTGGCGGGTGGCGGGGGTTGGGTTGAAGTGGTACGTGGAGAGGCTGGCTAGGCCGAGGCCTTGGCGGGCGGCTCGGGTGACCATGTCTTCGGCGTCGCCGGGTACGTCGAGGAGGACGTGGAGACCGGCGGAGATGCCCGCAACCTGGACGTTGGGGGCGCGGACGGCGAGAAGCTCCACCAGACGGTCGCGGCGGCGGCGGTAGTGCAGGCGGGAGCGGCGTACATGGCGGTCATAGTGGCCGGAGGCAATGAATTCGGCGAGGGTCAACTGCTCGAGCGTCGCGGTCTGGTAGTCCGCGGTGCGCTTCGCGGCGACGACCGGCTCGAGCAGGCGTTGCGGCAGGACCATCCACGCCAGTCGCAGGCCCGGCGCGAGGCTCTTGCTCGCCGTACCCGTGTAGACAACCCGCTCCGGATCGAGCGCCTGCAGCGCCCCCACCGACTGCCTGTCGTACCGGAACTCGCCGTCATAATCGTCCTCGATCAGCACCGCCCCGGTCTCCCGCGCCCACTCGACAGCAGCGGTACGACGCTCCGGCGCAAGCGGCACGCCCGTCGGCATCTGGTGCGCCGGCGTCAGCAACACGCCCTGCCCGGCGAGCTGAGACGTCTGCGCGCCCAGCTCGTCCACCGGCACGGCCACCGCGGAGAGCCCACGCGCCCGAATCACATCCCGATGCAGCCCGTACCCGAACTCCTCGACCGCGATCGTCGTACCGCCCATGTTCTTGATCGCCTCGCCCAGCAGACTCACCGCCTGCACGTACCCCGAGCAGATCAGCATCCGGTCCGGATCCGCCCGTACGCCGCGAGCCCGCGCGAGATAGTCCGCGAGCACCCGCCGCAGCTCGATCCGGCCGCGCGGATCGCCCATCCCGAACGCCTCGTTCGGCGCCGAGGTCAACGCCTTCCGAGCCGCCGCCAGCCACTCCGTTCGCGGGAACGTCGCCACATCCGGCGACCCGGGCCTCAGGTCATACCGAAATGACCGCTCTTCCGGCAGCACAACAGTCGGCATCGACGGTACGGCGGCACGGCTCGCGACCACGGTCCCGGACCCCTGACGGGCAGTCAGCCAGCCTTCGGCAACAAGCTGCCCATACGCGTCCGCGACCGTGTTCCGCGCGATCCCGAGATCCTTCGCCAGCGACCGCGACGACGGCAACCGCGTCCCGGCCGGCAACCGCCCCGTCCGGATCGACTCGTTCAAGGCATGCACGAGCTCATTGCGCCCCCGCGCCGCAGCCAGATCCAGATGCAGATCCGCCCCGGCGGCGCCGGCATCACTCCCCCGCTCCCCCGAGGTCTCCATGAGACCGGACCTTACCGAATCACTAGAAGTCAGCTGATGGTGATCGCGACCTTCCCGCGGACCTCGCCCGCGATGAGGTGCCGCATGGCGTCCGGCGCCTGGTCCAGCAGGTACGTCCGGTCCAGGGTCGGTACGACGGTTCCTGCCTCGATGAGGTTGGTGAGCTGCTCGAGGTCCGTGCCACTCTCGTTGCTGATGAAGAACGGGAAGCGCTGTCGGATGAACAACGACAGGATCAGGCCGCGGAACTGCCGATTCATCCCACCGGTCGGGCCGTGCCCGTCCTCGCCGCCGGTGATGACAACCGTCCCGGTGGGTGTCAGCACCCGGCGCAGCCGGGACAACGTGGGATTGCCCGCGATGTCGATGATGACGTCGTAGCGATCCGGACCGTCGGCGAAGTCCTCGTTGGTGTAGTCGATGACGTGGTCGGCGCCGAGCGAACGCACCAGGTCGAGCTTGGGCTTGCTCGCCACGCCGGTGACCTCTGCCCCCAAGGTTTTGGCCAGCTGTACGGCGTAGCTGCCGACGCCGCCGGACGCCCCGGTAATCAGCACGTGCTGGCCCGTCTTGACCCTTGCTGCGGTCAACGCCTGCAGAGCAGTGCGCCCGGAGATCGGGACCACGGCCGCCTGCTCGAACGACAGCCCCTTCGGCTTGCGGGACAGCTTGTCCGCGCGGCCCACGGCGTACTCCGCGAACGAGCCGGGCGCAACGCCGTACACCTCGTCTCCGACTGCGAACGTCGTCACCGCCGAGCCGACGGCTGCCACGATCCCCGCGACATCTCGTCCGAGAACGGGATTCCGCGGACGACGGAGCCCGATGGCAGCGCGCACGGCGAACGGCGTACCCGTCATCAGGTGCCACGTGCCGCGATCGAGGCCGGCTGCCCGGACCTCGACCAGAACCTTGTCGGCGCCCGGCTCGGGCCTGTCGATCTCCGCCTGGCGGAGTACGTCTACCGAGCCGTAGCCGTCTTGAACGATCGCTCGCATCTCATCATCCCCCTGGTTTCGTACTAAGTACGAATGACCATAACGTACTAAGTACGAAACTGCTAGAGTCCGAGCATGGAATCCGCCGAGGCACAGCCGAGCGAACGCCGACGACTCAGCCGAGAGCGGGTACTGCGGGCCGCGGTCGAGGTGGCCGACGCGGGCGGGCTCAACGGCCTCACGATCCGCTCGCTCGCCCGCGCGCTGGACGCGAAGCCGATGTCGGTCTACTACCACGTGGCCAACAAGGACGAGATCCTCGACAGCATCGTCGACTTCGTCTTCAGCGAGATCGAGCTGCCGTCGGCCGACGGCGACTGGCGGGTCGAGCTGCGCCGGCGGGCGACCTCGGCGCGGAACGTCCTGCGACGGCACCGCTGGGCGATCGGGTTGATGGAATCGCGAACGACCCCCGGCCCGGCGACGTTGCAGCATCATGACGCGGTCATCGCGACCCTTCGCGCGGCCGGCTTCTCGCAGGCGCTGACCGCTCACGCGTACGCGCTGATCGACAGCTACACGTACGGCTTCGCGCTCCAGGAGGCCGGGCTGCCCTTCGAAGGTCCCGAGACGGTGGGGGATGTCGCCGTACCGATCATGGAGCAGTTTGCCGCTGGCAACTATCCCCATCTGGTCGCGATGGCCACCGACTACTACCTCAAGCCCGGCTACGACTTCGGTGACGAGTTCGACTTCGGACTCGAGCTGATCCTCGACGGACTCGCCCGATTGCTCACCTCGACCGGCTGAAGTGGCCCCCGGATTCTCCACGGAAGTGGACCACGCGTCTGGGCCGATTCGGACCTAGGTTGAAGACATGAGCACATCGACGACGCGGCGAGTGAAGCTCGCCAACCTGGCACCCGACTTCTACAAGGCCCTGATCGAGCTGGACAAGGTGTCCGACACCGGGCTGGACCCGAAGCTGGCGCACCTGGTCCGGATCCGGGCCTCGCAGATCAACGGCTGCGCATACTGCACCGACATGCACTCGCTCGACCTGATGGAGTTCGGCGCGGAGCAGCAGCAGCGGATCACGCTGCTCCCGGTCTGGCGGGAGGCGCAGAAGTACTACACCGAGCAGGAGAAGGCCGCGCTGCAGCTGACCGAGGCGATCACGCTGATCAGCGTCGACCACGTGCCCGACGACGTGTACGAGATCGCGGCCGCGGCCTTCGACGAGAAGGACCTGGCGCAGCTGATCGCACTGATCATCACGATCAACATGTGGACCCGGGTCGGAGTGACCGGGAAAATGGAGCCCGGCCACTACAAGCCGTGAGGTCGTACCCCCTATGACACAGACTGCAGAGTTGTTCAGAGCACTGCACCACGGCGGCACTCCCCTCATCCTCCCGAACGCCTGGGATCCGGTGAGCGCCCGACTGATCGCCGAGGCCGGCTTCCCCGCTGTTGCGACCAGCAGCGGGGCGGTCGCCCGCGTCCTCGGGTACGACGACGGGCAGCTGACCCCACCGGCGACGATGTTCAGCGCGGTCGCCAAGATCGTCCGCGCGGTCGACGTACCTGTCACGGCGGACATGGAGGCCGGGTACGGGCTGCCGGCGAAGGAGTTCGCGGAGAGGTTGCTCGAGACCGGCGCGGTCGGTTGCAACCTGGAGGACTCGCTCGACGGCGGGCTTGTCGAGGCGGCGAAGCAGGCCGACTACCTGGCCGAAGTCCGCGCCGCCGCGGGGGCTGAGCTGGTGATCAACGCGCGGGTGGACACGTTCGTCCGGCCGGTTGACGATCCGGTCGCCGAAGCGGTACGCCGCGGTCGTGAGTACCGTCGCGCCGGTGTCGACTGCGTCTATCCGATCCTCGCGCCGGTATACCAATTGGCTGAGGTGGTCGAGGGCGTTGGCGGACCGATCAACGCGCACGCTTCGCCGGGTGGGCCTACTCCTTCCGAGCTTGCGGCGGTGGGTGCGACGCGGATCTCCTACGGGACGAGCGTGCATGCGTACCTGATGACCAAGCTGCAGGAGCTACTGCCGACTTTGGGCTAGCCCTCGAGCGTGCGTGGTAGACCGAAGTACGACGCGACCGTGGTTTCGAAGTGGACGATCTCGTGGATCCGGTCGCCGGCGATGCCGATCACGACCACCCCGATCAGGTGGAGGCCGCCGGTGACCGGATCACGGATGTACTCGCCCCAGGCCGGCTGACCGTTCGCGCCGACCGGCACCATCGCCGCGATCAGCCGCCGGTGCGCAACGAGTGCGGTGAAGAATCGGTGCGCGGCCTCGGTGCCGTGGTACTCGAACGGCAGCGGCGGCATCCGCACCCACGCGTCGCTGGTCATCAGCGCGACCAGCGCATCGACGTCCTGCGCGGTGAACGCCTCGACGAACCGGTCGGCCAACTCCCGCTCCTCTGCCCCGCCCGCAGTTGATGGTCGATCGGCCGAGTCCATCGTCGACCGAGCGCGAGCAAGCGCGCTGTTGACCGCGGCCTCAGTCAGACCGAGCAGCTCCGCGGTCTCGCTGGCTCGATAGCCCAGTACGTCGCGCAGCAACAACACCGCGCGCTGATTCGGCGGGAGCAGCTGTACTGCGGTGACGAAGGCGAGCGAGATCGCCTCGCGCGACTCGTATCGCGCCTCCGGGCCGGGCAGCTGGTCTGGTATGCCATCCAGGAGGACATCGGGATAGGGCTGCAGCCACAGCACTTCGCCCGAGCGGTACGGCTCCGGCGCCGGGACCGGGAGCGGTGCCGTCGGCAACGGTCGGCGCGACGACGACCGGAGTACGTTCAGGCATCGGTTGGTTGCGATGCGGTAGAGCCAGGTGCGGACGGACGACCGGCCCTCGAATCCGCTCAGGCCGATCCATGCCGAGAGCAACGTTTCCTGCAGTGCGTCCTCGGCGTCCTGCAACGATCCGAGCATGCGGTAGCAGTGCAGTTGGAGCTCCCGGCGATGCGGCTCGACCAGCGCCGCGAATGCCTCCCGGTCACCTTCCCGCGCACGCTGGAGCAGGTCGTCCGGCATGAGTTACCTCCGTCGCCAATCTTTCTAGCACTGAAATCCTCGCGCTGGTTGTGACACCGGCGCCGGCCTGAACTGATCGGTCGCGGAGCGAGCAGTTCCGGTCGTCGGTGCTGTCTGTCTCCTGTGCAAGCACTGTGACGACCGAACGGAGACAACATCATGTCGATCGAGAACCGCACTGTCCTGATCACCGGCGCCAATCGAGGCATCGGACGTGCCCTGGTCGAGGAAGCCCTGCGCCGCGGCGCCAAGCGCGTGTACGCCGGAACGCGGGTCGCGCTCACCCATCCGGATGAACGGGTGACGTACCTGAGCCTGGACGTGACCGACCAGGCCCAGATCGAGGCGGCGGCGAAGAGCGTCGAATCGCTCGATGTCCTGGTCAACAACGCCGGTCTGGCGGCGTACGACAACCTCTCGGACCGCGCCCTGCTGGAGCAGCACCTGGCCGTCAATCTCTTCGGGCCGCATGCCATGACGTCGGCGTTCCTGCCGCAGCTCGTCGAGTCGAAGGGCGCGATCGTCAACGTGTTGTCGGTGGCGGCGCTCGCGTCGCTGCCGATGATCCCGGCGTACTCGATCTCGAAGGCGGCGGCGTTCTCGCTCACGCAGTCGCAGCGTGCGTTGCTCGCGCCGCACGGTGTGCGGGTGCATGCCGTGCTGACCGGGCCGACGGATACCGAGATGTCGCGGGATCTCGACGTACCGAAGGCGTCACCGGAGTCGGTCGCTCGGGCGATCTTCGACGGGGTCGCGGCCGGGGACGAGGAGATCTTCCCGGATCCGTTGTCGGCGATGCTGGCTCCGAGCTGGGCGGGCGGCTCGGTGAAGGCTCTTGAGCGTCAGAATGCGGCGCTCATCGGCCGAGCAGCACTGCTGGGCTGAGCAGCACTGATTGGCTGAGCAGCACTGATTGGCTGAGCGGCACTCATCGGCTGAGCGGCGCTCATTGGCTGAGCGGTGCTCCTCAGTTGAGTAGGCGCAGGGCGTAGACGAGGGCCCAGTCCTGGTCGTTCGCGAGGGGGTCGGCGATGTGCGCGGGCTGGCCGTTGACGCAGCTCGGGTAGACGAATGCGCAGGTCGCCGATCCGTCCGCGTTGAAGCTGACCAGGTTCGCGCGGAGGATCGCGTCTTCGGCCCGGTCGAGCCAATCGGCCTGTTCGGGCGTGACGAGTTCGCGCGGCCAGGCGGCGTACACGACCGCGCTCAGCGCCGACCAGTAGTGCGGGAAGACGTCGCCCCACAGCCGCAGCCGGCCGAACCAGTAGCCGTCCCAGTGCCGGATCGGAACATGCCGCAGCCGTACGTCGGGTTGGTCTGCGGCGAACGCGGTCAGCCAGGGTAGGCGGCGGGTCAGCTCGGCGCCGTCGATCTCGTCCGGCGCGATTTGGTATGCCGAAACGAGCAGCTCGAGGAGCGGGGCAACCATCGACTGCTCGTAGTTGACCTCGTGCGGCGGCAGCTCGTCGCCGTACCCGATGAAGGTTTTGGTATGCCGGATCAGGTGCTCGTGGAGGCCGAGCTCGCTGAGGAGCGGGCCGAGGTCGAACGCGAGGAAGTGGTCGCCGCCGAGTTCGTAGTACCGGTTGAGGATGCAGGTGGCGCCGGCGCGGTCGCCCTGGCCGAGCAGGAAGCGCGCGAACCACGGGAAGTTGTAGAGACGTACGGCGCTCTGGTGGACGCTGTCGTCCTGGATCGTGCCGGCGTCATCGAGTAGGTACTCGCGGACGAACTGCTCGTACCCGTTGAGCGCCTCGTCCAACTCGGCGAGGTCGCCCCAACCGCGGTCGCGAACCTCCTGCAGGAGCAGGGCCATCCCGACTCGTTCGCGCGCGTCCGACCAGTCCCGCCAGGCGCTCGAGAGCACGGTAAGGCCGCTGTCGTTGTCGTACGGCACGAAGGCGTACTTGCGGCTGCCTTCCAGCTCGGGGCGGCGTTGGTGGTCGAGGATGAAGCGGACGCGCCGCTCGGCCAGCTGCTGGAGTGGTTCGTGGAAGAGGACGGCGATCCGGGACCTGCCGTCGGGTGATTCGACGTACTGCAGGCCGGGCTCGGTGGCGGTGAGCTCGCGGCCGTCGTGGAGCTGGATCGGCTCGGAGATCTCGGCTGCCAGGCGGTCTGCTCCGATGAGTGGTCGACGATCCGCGTGGAAGGCGGGCAGATCGGTATACCAACCGAGCTGCCAGGTCCACCGGTACGAGGCGCCGGGCTCGAGCGTGATGGCCGGCTGGCCTCCCATCGCGTGGGGTGCGCGGGCGTGGTCGGTGACGTGAAGGTAGATGTGCCCGCGGATGTTGCTGCTCGTGCCGGGCTCGCGGGACTCGACGGAGTACGCCCAGAGCTCGCCTTCCTTCAGCTGCAGGCCGAGACCCGGTCCGTTGCCGTCCATCGGCACCGCCCAGACCCACGCGTCCGCGCCGCCGGTCCAGACGTGCGCGTGGACGGCGCCCGTGAGGCTCTCGCGGCTGGAGGTGTAGACGTCGCGGTACGGCGTACTGATCGCGAGGGAGCCGATCTCGATGGACTCAGTGCTCGTGTTGCGGAGCTCGTACGTCTCGGTCCAGTGCTCGCCGAACCGGCGGCCGACGCGGAGCTCCAGCTCGCCGAACTGGTACATCAGGTCGATGCCGCTGCTCCGCCACCGGGTGAACGCGGGGTTGTCGAAACGGTATGCCGCACGATTCGTGATCACGAATCCCTTGCCCCAGGCATGCAGACTGTCGTGCACGACCCCGTCGTCCAGCAGCACTCGCCGACCGTCCGGGTGCAGCACCTGCACGACCGCCCCGTCGTCGCCGACCCGGACCTCGCCCTGGCCGTGACTCAGACTCTCGCTCTGACCGAATCCGAAACTTTCCACGATTCGCCAACCTATCGATGTCGAGAACCGTTCTGCGGCTCCGTCCCCCTGATGAGAACACGCTCACGCGAAAGGTTGACTCCAGTGAACAAGCAGCAGATCGCCGAGATCCTCGCCAGGCCGTACGCCCAGCAGCTCCTCAACGGCCCCGAGCCGGCGCGTTTCGCGTACGACGGCCTGGACGGCGACCCGCGCGTCATCCCGATCGGCTTCTGGGTCGAGGGCGAGCAACTCCTGATCGCCACGGTGCCCAAGTCCGCCAAGGTCGCGGCGCTCCGCAAGAACCCGAAGGTCGCGCTGACGATCGACACCGGCGCGTTCCCGCCCAAGGCCCTGCTGATCCGCGGCACCGCCTCGCTGGAGCTGGTCCCGGGCGTCCCGGAGGGCTACCTGACAGCCGGCCACAAGGTGATGACCGACGAGCAGTACCCGGACTGGGCCGCCGGCGTCCAGAGCCTGTACGACGAGATGGTCGTCATCACGATCACGCCGACCTGGGCCAAGCTGCTCGACTTCGAGACCACGATCCCGAAGGCCGTCGAGGACCTGATCAAGGAGAAGAGCGCCGGCTGATCACGGCCCGAGCCGGGCCCGGTCGGACCCTGTCAGACATTGTCGGTGGAGTACGGCATGCTTGGGCAATGGTATACCAAACCCAGGAGACGTCGATGAGCGACAGTCGGGAGTCCGAGACCGAGCGGGTCACGCGGCAGCTGCGGGACGAGATCCTCGACGGCGTCCGACCACCCGGTGAGCGGTTGGTCGAGCGAGAACTGGCGACCGCACTCGATGTTAGCCGAGTGCCTGTCCGCGAGGCGCTGAAGGTGCTGGTGAGCGAAGGACTGGTGACGCCGCGACCGCGGTCCTGGTCGGTCGTGCGCACGTTCACCGATTCCGACATCGCCGATCTGACCGAGGTGCGGACCGCATTCGAGCCGCTGACGTTCCGGCTGGCGGCCGAGCGGCGCACCCGCGAAGGGCTCGATCGGCTCAGAAAGACTTTGGACGAACAGCTTGTGGCTGCACGCGCGAAGGACGCCGTGGTCGCCCGGCGGAAGGCAGCCGACTTCCACGAGATCGTCACCGAACTGGCCTCGAACGAGCTCCTGATCGAGATCGAGCGCCCGCTGCGCAGCCGGATGCGCTGGCTGCTGACTCAGCACGACGACCTGATCGCGGTCGCCGGTCAGCACCTGGAGCTGTACAGGGCGATCGCGAACCGCGATGTCGACCAAGCCGAGCGGCTGGCGAGCGACCACCTGGCCCAGTCGCAGGTCCTGTTCCGGTTCAGCCGCGGCATGGATTGACGGTCGGCCGGGCGCTGGCACGGCCGTCGGCCGTGGGGTCAATTTGGTATACCATTCTTGTCATGACCCCCTTTCTGCTTGCTGACGTGCGCCCGTGGGGCGGTGACCCGGTCGACCTCGTGATCGCCGATGGTGTGATCACGGACATCACTCCGAGCGGACACCGGGCGGCGGCAGAGCAGCAGCAGCAGATCGTCGACGGTCGCGGTCTTCTCGCGCTCCCGGGCTTCGTCAACGCGCACGCTCACGTGGACAAGAGCTGGTGGGGCCAGCCATGGGTCTCGTACGGCGGCGAGCCGACGACCCAGGGGCGGATCGCCCACGAGCGTGCCGAGCGCGGCAAGTACGGGATCCCGAGCGTCGCGGGCGCCACCGCAGTACTGCGTGAGTTCTTGCGGCACGGGACGACGGCCACCCGCACGCACGTCGACGTCGACCTCGGCGTCGGGCTGCAGGGGATCGCGAACGTGCTCGAGGCGGCCGACGCGCTCGGCGGCGCGGTCGAGGTGGAGATCGTCGCGTTCCCCCAGGACGGCGTACTGCGGCGTCCCGGCGTACTCGAGCTGCTGGACAAGGCCGCGGCCGAGGGCGCCACCAGCATCGGCGGACTAGACCCGGCGTCGATCGACCGCGACCCGGTCGGCCAACTCGACGCGTTGTTCGAGATCGCGGCGCGGCGTGAGGTCGGGATCGACATCCATCTGCACGACCGCGGCGACCTCGGCGCGTTCCAGTACGAGCTGATCATCGAGCGCACCCGGCAGGCCGGGCTCAGCGGCAAGGTCAACGTGTCCCACGGCTTCGCCCTCGGCGAGCTGGCCCCGGCGCGACGGGCCGAAATGGTAGACCAACTCGGCGAGGCCGGGATCTCGTGGACGACGGTCGCGCCGATCAACTCGGCGCCGCTGCCCTGGCGCGAGATGCGTACGGCGGGCGTCGCGATCGGCCTCGGCACCGACGGCATCCGCGATCTGTGGTCGCCGTACGGCGATGGCGACCTGTTGCAGGTTGCTCGCCAGTTCGCGCGGCTGCACGGGCTGCGCGCCGACGAGGACCTCACGTACGCGATCGAGCTCGCGACGACGTACGGCGCCTCGTTCGTCCATCGCGAGAACTACGGGCTCACGCCGGGAGCTCGCGCTGACGTCGTCCTGCTCGATGCCGAGAACGTGCCGGATGTGCTCGTTCGTGCGCCGCGTCGTGAGCTGGTCGTCGCCGGCGGGCAGGTCGTCGTACGCGACGGCGAACTCCAGGTGTGAGTACCAACTCTGTCGTCGAGCGGACGCTTGGCTCGCTGCGGGACAACCGCGCGTTTCGCCTGTTCTGGTTCTCGAATCTGTTCTTCTTCGGTGGCGTGTGGACGCAAACGCTCGTGCTCGGCTGGCTCGCATATCAGACCACGCACTCCGACTTTCTCGTCGCGGTGTTCACGGCCGTGCGGCTGGCTCCCTTGCTGCTCGGGCCGTTCGCGGGGGCGTTCGCGGATCGGCACAACCGGGTCCGGCTGCTGATCATCGCGGCCTCGTGGGCGCTCGTCGCGGTCAGTGCCGTTGCCACGCTGGCGTCGCTCGGGCGGGCGACGTACTGGGTGCTGGTGCTCGGCGGGTTCGCGATCGGGCTCGCGCAGTCCCCATCGCAACCGGCGCGCGCCTCGCTCGTGCTCGACCTGGTCGGGCGTCAGAACCTCAGCAACGCGAACGCGCTCAACTCGATGGCGCTGAACATGACGCAGGTGATCGGGCCGGCGATCGGCGGGCTGATGATCACCGGGCTCGGTGCGCCGGCCGCGCTGTGGGTCTCGACATTTTGGTATGCCATTTCTCTGGTCACGCTGCTGCCGTTGCGGCGGTACGTCCAGGTGGTCGGTGGGCACACCGAATCGGCGGTCCGGATGGTGACGAGCGGCCTGCGCGAGATCGCCCGGAACCGGCTCGCCGCCACCGTTCTCCTCATCACCCTGGCCGCGAACACTCTGCTGTGGCCGGTCGCGCAGGGCTTCATACCGGTCTTCGCGCAAGAGTCACTCGGCCTCGACGCTGCCGGCCTCGGCTGGCTCCTCACCTGCGCCGGCGTCGGAGGTCTGGCCGGCTCGCTGGTGATCGCTTGGCTGGGCGACTTCCGCTTCAAGGGCGGCCTGTTCGTTGTCGGCACGGCGGTGTGGGGCACGCTCTGGGGCATGTTCGGTCTGTCCCACAGCGTGATCGCCTCGTTCGTCCTGATGGCCGCGATCGGTGTGATGAGCGCGGCGTTCGGCGTACTGCAAACCACTCTGCTCCTGATGACGACGCCCGAATCCCTTCACGGCCGCGCGCTGGGCGTCCAGGAGCTTGCCATCGGCATCATGCCTGCGGCGTCCCTGGTGCTCGGCGCCTTCGCCGAGCGCTACGGCGTCGACATCACCACGTTCGTCAGCGCCGTCCTGCTTGTCGTTACGGTCGCTGCCCTCGGCATCTGGACGCCGCGACTCCTCCGCTACGGCGGCGACCACAGGGGCGACCACAGCACCAAGGACAGCACCGAACGCACTACCGTGACTCCGTGAGCTTCCTCTGAAGGAGGGCTGATGGCGGTAAGGGTTCGGCGGGTCTACGACCCGGTGGAGGACGACGGCGGGCAGCGGGTGCTCGTCGATCGGCTGTGGCCGCGCGGGCTCAGCCGATCGAAGGCGCGGATCGACGACTGGTGCAAGGACGTTGCCCCGTCGACAGAACTGCGCGAGTGGTACGGACACGACCCGACCCGGTACGACGAGTTCGCGAGCCGGTATCGCACCGAGCTCGACGATCCCGTCCGCGCTGCCGCTCTCAGCCAGCTACGCGAGCTAGCTGAGAACGGCACCCTGACACTCCTCACCGCAACGAAGGACTTCGCAATCAGCCAGGCAGCCGTCCTCGCCGAACTCCTCGACTCCTGAGAAAAGCAGATCAGCCGCGCAGTACGACGCTGGACTCCGACGTCAGGGCGAGGAAGGTCAGCGACTCCTGCAGGTACAGCTCGACGGTGTCGGCGTCGTGGGACAGGTAGCCGATCGACAGGTCCTGGCCGAGATGCAGCTCGTAGTCACCACCGCGCGTCGACACCAGCAGGGCGCCTTCGAGAGCCGGCGCCCAGATGATCTCGCCGTCGCCGACGAGCCGGGCGAGGTGATCGCGGATCGGGTAGCCGTGGTCCGTCGTCTCGGCGACCGCGGTGTACAGGTCGGCGGACAGCAACAAGCTGTACGGCCCGTCCACCCCGGCCAGTCGCAGGACGCTGAGAGCTTGGGCCACCGAGTCGGGCAGATCCTTCGCGTCGGACGGCAGCGCGAGTACGGCGTTCGAGCTGCTCGGCGCGAGACCCTCGATCCCGGCGGCGCCGGAGCCGTGGAAGACCAGGTGGTCCTCGGCGTACGCGATCTGCTTCGCGGCGTCCTTGACCGGCTGCCAGTCGGAGTCCTTCGCGCCGCGCTCCACGTCGTCGACGGCCGCCCGGGTGACAGTGAACGGGACACGCAGCTCGATGACCGGCTGGGACAGCCGCCGGTGCGCGATCACGCCGTCGCCCGGCGCCTCGACCGTCTCGAGATGGCCGGTGCCGACCGAGGACAGCTCGGGTCCGGACGGGCCGACCAGGTCGACCACCCGGCGCCCGGCGATGTCGCGGGTGAAGGTACGGCGAGCCTCCTCCTCGATCTCGCCCCAGGCGGCGTCCGAGACCGGGGCCAGCTCGCGGTGCAGGTTGTTCGTCATGTGCGACTCCTTCTGAGGCTGCCGATACCCAGCGACCCGTCCGCGGTATTCGTTGCGGGCGTGGCCGGAGTGGATGCGGGAGTAGTGGGTGCAGGCGACGGGTCTTCGAGGAACTCCGCGGTCGGCACGAAGAACAGACTGCCGGTGACCGCGGTCGAGAAGTCAAGGATCCGATCGTGGTTCCCGGGCGGCTCACCGACGAACATCCGGTGCAGCATCCGCTCGATCACGTCCGGCGTGGCGGCGTACCCGATGAAATACGTGCCGAACTCGGCCGCCCCGGGCGAGCCGAAGGCCATGTTCTCGCGGACGATCTGCCGCTCGGTGCCGTCCGGGTCCACGATTGTGGTGGCCGCGACGTGCGAGTTGGCCGGCTTGTCGGCGTCGGACAGCTCGAAGTCGCTGATCTTCTCCCGGCCGATCACGCGCTCCTGCTCGGCGACCGGCAGCGCCTGCCAGGCGTCGAGGTCGTGCAGATACTTCTGTACGACGACATAGCTGCCGCCGGCGTACGCCGGGTCCTCGTCGCCGACCGTGATCGCGGCGACCGCCTTGGATCCGGTCGGGTTCTCGGTGCCGTCGACGAAGCCGAGCAGGTCGCGCTCATCGAAGTACTTGAAGCCCTGTACCTCGTCGAGCACCTTCACGTGCCCGGCCAGCCGGGCCATCACCTGGCGGGCGAGCTCGAAACACAGGTCGAGGCGGCGAGCGCGGAAGTGGAACAGCAGGTCGCCGTGCGTCGCCGGCGCGCTGTGCTTCGCGCCGGACAACGCCCGGAAGGGATGCAGCTCGCGCGGAGCCGGCGCACGGTACAGCCGGCTCCACGCGGATGCGCCGATCCCGACGATGCAGCTCAACTGGTCGTCCGGCGCGCGGAACCCGACGGCACGCGTGAGCCCGGCGACGTCCTCCAGCAGGGCCCGCGCGGTGTCCTCGGATCCGGGACGTACGGCGAGCACCAGGAAGACCGCCGCCTTCGCGGGCTCACGCAGTACCTCCTGAATCAGGACCACCACTTCCCGCTGCTGGACAGCGCGTCCGCGGTCTGATGCGTGGTGTCCAGCGCGTCGAGGTCGGCCACCGCGGCGTCGTCCAGCTCGAAGTCGAAGACGTTGAAGTTCTCGACGATCCGGTCCTGGTGGACGGACTTCGGGATGACCGAGAGCCCCTTCTGGATCGCCCAGCGGATCAGGACCTGCGCCGGGGTGTGGCCGGTGGACTCCGCGATCCGGGCGAGGGCCGGGCCGTCGAGGTGGCGGCCGGTGCCGAGCGGGCTGTAGGCCTGCGAGACAACACCGGCCCCTTCACCGGCGGCGACCAGCGCGGCGCGGTACTCGAACGGGCTGAACTGGATCTGGTTCACGGCGGGCTGGATGTTGGCGACCTTCGAGAGCTGCTGGATCTCGTCGGCGCCGAAGTTCGAGATGCCGATGCCCTTGGTCAGACCGGCCTCGACCGCAGCCTCCATGCCCGGCCACGCCCAGGTCGGCCCGCCCTGCGGCCAGTGGATCAAGTACAGGTCGAGGTACTCCGTGCCGAGCCGCTCGAGGCTCTTCTCCGCCTCGACCCGCGCATCCTTGCCGCCCGGGTAGAACTTCGTCGTCAGGAAGATCTCTTCCCGCGGTACGCCGCTCTCGCGGATCGCCTTCCCGACGCTGGCCTCGTTCCCGTACGCCTGAGCCGTGTCGATCAGCCGGTAACCGGCCTCGAGCGCCCAGGTGACAGCGCGCTCAGTCTGCGCACCGTCGTCAACCTGCCAGACCCCCAACCCAAACATCGGGATCTCAGTTCCATTCGAGAGCTTACGAGTCGTCACGGTCATGTACTTCTTCTACCACGCGCGACCTACAGCTTGTTGGCGTGGCGGATTACTTGGACGACGTCGGCCATCATGCCGGTGAGGTCGTAGTCCTTCGGGGTGTAGATGGCGGCGACGCCGGCGGTGCGGAGGGACTTGGCGTCGGCGTCGGGGACGATGCCGCCGACAACTACGGGGACGTCCTCCAGGCCTGCCTCGCGGAGGCCGGCTACCACCTGCGGGACCAGCTCCATGTGGGAGCCGGAGAGGATGGAGAGGCCTACGCAGTGGACGTCCTCGGATACGGCCGCGGCGACGATCTGTTCAGGGGTGAGGCGGATGCCTTGGTAGATGACCTCGAAGCCGACGTCGCGGGCGCGGACGGCGACCTGTTCGGCGCCGTTCGAGTGACCGTCCAAGCCGGGCTTGCCAACCAGGAGGCGGAGGCGGCCACCGAGTTCCTCGGACGTTTCCGTGACCTTCGCGCGGACGGCCGCGATCTGGGCTCCGCCCGCAGAGACTCCGACCGACCCGGACACGCCGGTCGGCGCGCGGTACTCGCCGTACATCTCCCGGAGGACCCCGGCCCACTCCCCCGTCGTCACACCGGCGCGAGCGCACTCGAGCGTGACCGGCATGAGGTTGTCGGTCGTCTTGGCGGCCGCCCGCAGCTTGCCTAAAGCGACCTCAACGGCAGACGCGTCGCGGGAGGCACGCCAGCTCTGCAATGACGACAGCGCGGCGGACTCGGCCGCCGGGTCGACGGTCTGGATCGCGGTGTCGAGGTCGGCGGTCAGCGGCGACGGCTCGGTGTTCTCGAAACGGTTCACGCCGATCACGACCTGCTCGCCGGACTCGATCCGCTGACGACGTTCGGCATGTGACGCGACGAGCGCCTGCTTCAGGTACCCGCTCTCGACCGCCGCGACCGCACCGCCCATCGCCTGCACGCGGTCGATCTCCTCGCGCGCGCCCTCGACCAGCGACGCCACCTTCGCCTCGATCACGTGCGATCCGTCGAAGATGTCGTCGTACTCGAGCAAGTCGCTCTCATAAGCCAGCACCTGCTGCATCCGCAGCGACCACTGCTGGTCCCACGGCCGCGGCAGCCCGAGCGCCTCGTTCCACGCCGGCAGCTGCACCGCCCGCGCCCGCGCGTTCTTCGACAGCGTGACGCCGAGCATCTCGAGCACGATCCGCTGGACGTTGTTCTCCGGCTGTGCCTCGGTCAACCCGAGCGAGTTCACCTGTACGCCGTACCGCAGCCGCCGCGCCTTCGGATCCGTCACGCCGTACCGCTCCAGCGTCAATGCGTCCCACAGCTGTACGAACGCGCGCATCTTGCACGTCTCCTCGATGAACCGCACGCCGGCGTTCACGAAGAACGAGATCCGCTGGACGACGTCCCCGAACCGCTCCGGCGGCACCTGCCCGCCGTCGCGGACCCGATCGAGTACGGCGGTGGCCGTTGACAGCGCGAACGCCAACTCCTGCACCGGCGTCGCACCCGCCTCCTGCAGGTGGTAGCTGCAGATGTTGATCGGGTTCCACTTCGGCATCTGCGCGACCGTGTACGCGATCACGTCGGTCGTCAGCCGCAGCGACGCATCCGGCGGGAACGCGTACGTCCCACGCGACAGGTACTCCTTGACGATGTCGTTCTGGGTGGTCCCGGTCAGCTCGGACGGCAGCGCGCCCTGCTCCTGCGCCGCGACCTGGTACAGCGCGAGCAACCACATCGCGGTCGCGTTGATCGTCATCGAGGTGTTCATCTGCGCGAGCGGGATCTGGTCGAACAGCGCCCGGACGTCGCCGAGATGAGCAACCGGTACGCCGACCTTCCCGACCTCACCCTTCGCCAGCGGATGATCGGCGTCGTACCCGGTCTGCGTCGGCAGGTCGAACGCGACCGACAGCCCGGTCTGCCCCTTCGCGAGGTTCCGGCGGAACAACGCGTTGGACTCAGCCGCGGACGAGTGGCCCGCGTACGTGCGCATCACCCAGGGTCGATCCGAGGTCGCCATGTACCCGAGAGTAGGACTGTGTGCCCTTGTGAGTCTGCCCCTCGTGACTGGTGTCACGAGGGGCGTGGATCACACGGGTCGTGTCTGGTGGTCCCGCGCCGTAGCGAGCAGGTGCTCGGTGCGGTAGCTCGGCGTGCTGGAGGGGAGGCCTCGATGTGGTTTCATCGTGGCCTTTCCTCCAGTGCGGCGAGGTGCCGTGCCGAGTGCCGCGCAGTAGGCGCGGGACCACCAGACACGACCTAGGCGCTCAGCGGCAGCGGGGTTCGCTCGACCTTGAGGACTCGGTGGAGGCGGGTTACCGCGAGGATGCGGATGACCGAGGGTAGGGGGTGCCAGAGGACCAGTTGGCGGCCCAGGGACTGGGTGCGGCGGTGGGTGGCGACCAGGAGGCCGAGGCCGGTGGCGTCGACTGCGTCGACCTCCTCGAGGTCGACGATCACGTCACCGTCGGAGGTGTCGATGAGGTGGTTGAGAGTTTGGCGGACGTCGCCGACGGACCGGACATCGAGGATGCCGGTCAGGTGTATGACGTTGTCAGGCTCAGCTGGTGTTCTGTGGGTCGGTGCGAGCATGTCCGTGCCCTCCGCTCTTACGGCGGCCCCCGAGTGATCGGCCGCGTGGCAGCGTCGTGCCAGGTCTTGATGGTAAAGACTCCCCGGAGACACGGAAGGTTGCCAAGACCTCGGGATCTTTTGTTTCGCGAGACAATGGTGTCCGTGTTCGCCGAGCATTACTTCCTGTTCCCGGTGGTGGCCATCGCCCTGGCCGGCGTGATGGTGCTGCTGTGCCGCTGGGCCTTCTCCAAGGCCAAGGGCGGCTCGCTGGTCCGGCGCGTCGACCACCGCCCGGCCGAGCGGGACGCGTTCGGCCTGCTCACCGACATCCGGACGGTGCCGAACTACAACGAGGCCCGCGTGCTCGTGTCGCGGCTCAAGGACTTCGGCATCAAGGCGACCGCGGCCCACACCAAGGACGGCTGGACCATCTACGTCTGGCCGCGCGACGAGGCCGCCGCCCGCGGGCTGCTCGACCACTCCTGATCCAGTCCCCTGATCTCCTCCGGCTGTCATCCGGAGAGCGCTCTCGTGCGTCCTCTAGCGACGGCGGGGGTCGCGAGAAGGGGTCTGGGGACATCGGACAAGAACAGAGTGAGCCCACGAGGAGGACCATGACGCCCGAGGTGGCCCTCGCGGCTGTCACGCTGCCCGGCCGGGTACGCCGTGACGCCGTACCCGCGGACGACGACGGGTGGGAGCTCGAGGCGTCGGTCCAGGACCCGGAGCGGTTCGCGGCGATCTTCGACCGGTACTTCGGCCAGGTGCACTCGTACGTCGCCCGGCGGCTCGGGAGCGATGTCGCTGACGATCTGGCCGCGGAGACGTTCTTGATCGCGTTCCGGCAGCGTGCGCGGTTCGACCGGCGCAGCGGGGTGGTGCGGGCGTGGCTGTACGGCATCGCGACCAATCTGATCCGCCGGCACCGTCGCGACGAGGTACGGGCGTGGCGTGCAGCGGCGAAGCTTCCTCTGCCGGTCCCGGCCGCGACACATGAGGACCGGGTCGCGGCACAGGTGACTGCCGAGGGAGCCTCGCCTGAGCTGGCGGCCGCGTTGGCAAAGCTGAACGCGAAGGACCGGGAGGTCCTGCTGCTCGTGGCGCTCGGACAGTTGACGTACGACGAGGTGGCGGCGGCGCTCGGGATCGCGTACGGGACGGTGTGCTCGCGGCTGTCGCGTGCGCGCCGGGTAGTACGGGCGGCCGTGACCAACCCCGCGGAGGATCCGGCATGAACGAGTTCGACGTACTGCGGAAGGCGTTCCCGGAGGCTGACGGCCCCACACCGGAGGCGACCGAGGCGGCCAGGCGCCAGGTGGAGGAGCTGATCCACCAGGCCAAGCCGGCCAGGTCCTTCACGAGCTTTGTCCGGGCGGGGTGGCTCGGGACTGCTGTTACTGCGGCCACTGCCCTGGTGGCGGTAGTCGGGCTAGGTGGCGCGCTGGTGGTGAGGCGAGGCAACGGTAGTGGCTCACTGCCGAGTGGCCCGACGACTACTACTGCGCCTCGGCTGACCGCAGCTGCGGAGGTGCTGATCGCAGCAGCAGTCCGCCAGGAGAAGGACGAGAAGGTGTCCGGGAAGTACTACCGGGTGCGCAGTCTGCAGCTGAACCCGACGACGCGGGTCGGCAACCCGAAGTACACGCTGGAGCGGCGGTCGATCACCGAGAGCTGGATGCCGATGAAGCCGGGTGTGGAGTCCTGGTTCGGCTGGGTGAACCTCGGCTATCAGCTCGTCAGCCCGGCCGATGTGGCGAAGTGGCGCGCGCAGGGGTCGCCGACGTCCTGGCAACTGCCGTACGAGCGCACTCCGATCAGCACGTCGGACGGCGTACCTGTGGTGAACAAGATGTCGTTCCGCGACGTCCCGCCCGGGTACTACCTGACCGGCGACAAGCCGCTCAGCGCCGAGCAGATCGCGTCCCTGCCCACCAGCCCGGTCCAGCTCTACCAGTACCTCGCCAACACCGCCGGCCGGTACGAGCCGGCAACCGACCGCGAATACGCCGTTTTCGCCGCGGCCGGCAGGCTCCTGTTCGAGATGCCTGCTCCCCCGAAGCTCCGTGGCGCAGCACTCCGGGTGCTTGCCGGACTGCCGGGCACATGGGTCCGCACCGGCGTCAAGGATCCACTCGGCCGCGTGGGCACCGAGGTCAGCATCACCGCTGCCCTGAGCAAGCCCAGCAGCAACCGGACCAGCCTGTTCTGGAGCGGAGCGACGTACATCATCGACCCAACCACCGGTCGGCTCCTGAGCTCCACGATCGGCGGGCCGAAGCCCGGCTCGACCGTCGTCCTGGAGTCCGGCTGGACCGACGACAGGCCGACTCCTCCCTCCGCCGCCGTCCGTTGACCGGTTGGGCGGAGGATCTAAGGTCGGTACATGGGGACTCTCCTGGAACTGGATCTGACCCGTGGTGTTCTCGAGACGCCGCCTGCCTCTCCGCTGGCGGCCTTTCGGGCCCGTCATCTGCCGACGCTGCGCGAGCTGGTGTCTGCCTTGAGGAAGGGTGCGCGGGACGACTCGGTCGTCGGCGTCGTTGCCCACCTGGGCGGTTCCCGGCTGTCGCTGGCGCAGGTGCAGGAGCTGCGGGAGGCGGTGGCCGACTTCCGTACGTCGGGGAAGCCTGCGGTCGCCTGGACCGAGTCGTTCGGGGAGTCCGGTCAGGGAACGGTGCCCTACTACCTGGCGACCGCGTTCGACGAGATCTGGCTGCAGCCGTCCGGTGACCTGGCGATCACCGGTGTGACGGTGCAGGCCGTGTTCATCCGAGGTGCGCTGGACAAGGCGGGTGTGATCCCGCAGTTCGGCAAGCGGCGTGAGTACAAGACGGCGGCGGACACGTTCACCGAGAAGGAGATGACCGAGCCGGGACGCGAGATGGCGTCGCGGCTCGCGGAGTCGGCGTACGAGCAGATCGTCGAGGGCATCGCCGTACGGCGGCGTCTGGACACCACGCGGGTCCGGGAGCTCGTCGACACCGCGCCGCTGCCCGCACAGGACGGCCTGGACGCCGGACTGGTCGATCGACTCGGCTACCGGTCCGACGTGTACGACGAGCTCGAGAAGCAGCTCCAGTACGACGACCGGCTGCTGGCTGAGCGCTACATCCGGCGTGGTCCGCGCAGTCTCGAGGACCTGCGCAAAACAGTCCCCTGGCCGCAGAAGCCACTAGTGGCCGTAGTCCGCGTGATAGGTGGCATCTCGGTCGGCCGCAACTCCAACAGCCCGATGGGCGGTCCAGGGTCCGGCTCCGACACCGTCGGCGCCGCACTCCGTGCTGTAGCGGACAACGAGCATGTGAAAGCCGTCGTACTGCGAGTGGACAGCCCGGGCGGCTCGTACGTCGCGTCCGACGCGATCCGCAACGAGGTACTGCGGCTCCGCTCGACTGGACGACCTGTCATCGCGTCGATGGGCAGCGTGGCCGCATCAGGCGGGTACTTCGTGGCGATGCCGGCCGACGTGATCGTTGCGCAGCCCGGCACGATCACCGGGTCGATCGGCGTACTGACCGGGAAGGGCGTCGTACGCGACGCACTCGGCCGGATCGGGATCTCACGGGACGCTGTGTCCGAGGGTGCGAACGCGCAGATGTACTCGGCGCAGGAGGAGTTCACCGACGACCAGTGGGCGCGGCTGGAGGAGACACTCGACCGCATCTACAAGGACTTCGTCGCCAAGGCCGCTCAGGATCGCGGACTGCCCGAAGAGCGGCTGGAGTCGCTTGCGCGCGGACGTGTCTGGACCGGCGCAGACGCGCACGGTCACAAGCTCGTTGACGAGCTGGGCGGGTTCCAGCACGCACTGACGCTCGCCTGCAACCGCGCTGGTCTGGACCGCGACGAGATCGGCGTCACGGCAGTCCCACACCGCAATCTGCTCAGCCAACTGCGTGCGCCTGTCACGACCGATGATCTAGCGGTCAGCGCGGCGCCGTTGACGCTCGACGGCCTGACCAGCGGCCTCTACAGCGCCCTGGGTCTCCCGCCGGCCGGCGTACTCCGGATGCCCTTCAACTGGGAGATCAGCTAGCGCTCACCGCCTGGGACCCAGAGGACGTCGCCGCCGGAGGACAGGTTGGCGACGCGGCCCAGGATGAAGAGCAGGTCGGACAGGCGGTTCAGGTACGTGATCGCCAGCAGGTTGACCGACGGGCCGTGCGCCTCGACAGCGGCCCAGCCGGCCCGCTCGGCCCGGCGTACGACCGCACGCGCGACATTCAGGTAGGCGGCACCCTCGGTCCCACCGGGCAGGATGAACGAGCGGAGCTTGGTCAAACGACTGTTGTAGTCGTCACACCAGCCTTCCAGCCGGTCGATGTAGTCCTGCGTGATGCGCAGCGGCGGGTACTCCGGATCGGGCGCGATCGGGGTGCACAGGTCGGCCCCGACGTCGAACAGGTCGTTCTGGATCCGGGTGAGCAGCACCACGATCGCGCTGTTCATGTGCCCTGCCGCGATGGCTACACCGATCGCGGAGTTCGCTTCGTCCACCTCGCCGTACGCCGCCAGCCGCGGATCCGTCTTCGAGATCGAGGAATTGTCGCCCAGGCGGGTCTCGCCGGCGTCACCGGTGCGCGTGTAGATCCGCGTCAAGTTCACAGCCATGCCAGGACTCTACGCAAAGCCGGATCCGGTCAAACGCTACAGTCGACCGGTGGAACGGTTTCGGATCGCAGGTGAGGCACGGCTCGACGGCGCTGTCGAGGTAGCCGGGGCGAAGAACAGCGTGCTCAAGCTGATGGCGGCTGCGCTGCTGGCGGAGGGTACGACGACGCTGCGGCAGGTGCCGGGGATCCTGGACGTCACGTTCATGGCCCAACTGCTGGACACCCTCGGGTGCTCGGTGAAGGTCGATCCGGACGGGCAGCTCGCGACGATCGCCGTACCGGCGACGGTCAAGCACCAGTGCGACTACGACCTGGTGCGCAAGCTGCGCGCGTCGATCTCGGTGCTCGGCCCGCTCCTGGCCCGCTGCGGTCAGGCGGAAGTCGCACTGCCGGGCGGCGACAACATCGGCTCCCGCGGGCTGAACATGCACGTCGCCGGCCTGGAGTCGATGGGCGCGAAGGTGCATATCGAGCACGGTTTCGTCATCGCCGAGGCGCCGCAGGGGCTGCACGGCGCCGAGGTGTGGCTGGATTTCCCGAGCGTCGGCGCGACCGAGACGATCATGATGGCGGCGGTGCTCGCGAAGGGTACGACGATCATCGAGAACGCCGCCCGCGAGCCGGAGATCCAGGACATCGCCAAGATGCTCGTCGAGATGGGCGCCCAGATCGACGGCGCCGGCTCGCCGCGGATCGAGATCACCGGGGTGGACGGGCTGCTCAACCCGGTCGACCACACCGTCGTACCGGACCGGATCGTGTCCGGGAGCTGGGCGTTCGCGGCCGCTATCACCAAGGGTGACATCACGATCGCGAACGGTCATGCGGAGCACCTGGAGCTGCCGCTCGACAAGCTGCACCGGGCCGGCGCAGAGATCACCGTGCTGAACCCGGGCTTCCGGGTCCGGATGCACGACCGGCCGAAGCCTGTGGACGTGGTGACGCTGCCGTACCCCGGGTTCGCGACGGACCTGCAGGCGTTCGTGATCGCGCTGAACGCGGTCAGTGACGGCGCTGCGATGGTGACCGAGAACCTGTTCGAGGGTCGGTTCACGTTCGCGCAGGAGCTGACCCGGCTCGGCGCGCAGATCCAGACGGATGGGCATCACGCGGTGGTTCGCGGCGTACCGCGGCTGTCTGGTGCGCCTGTCGTCGCGTCCGACATCCGTGCGGGCGCTGCACTGGTGCTCGCCGGTCTTGCGGCCGAGGGCGAGACGCTGGTGTCCGCCGCGCATCACGTACACCGCGGCTACACCGACTTCGCCGGCAACCTCCGCCGCCTTGGCGCCGACGTCGTGGTCGAGCCAGACGACGCGGAACTGTACTGGAACTGAACCAGCACTCTTCCGGCACTCTTCCGGAACTTTCGCCTGTTGGGTCGATCCCGCGGGTTAGGGTCGTCGGCATGAGTGAGCGTGTGATCAAGCCCGTGGGCCGTGGTTTCCTCTTCCTGGACTCGCATCCGGCCGGATGCGCCCGGATCGTCCGCGACATGGCTGCGGCCGTGGAGCAACGGACGCCGGGGCGCCGGACGGCGCTCGTGATCGGCTCCAGCTCCGGGTACGGGCTGGCGACGACGATCGCCGGTCTCGCGCGGTACGGCGTCGACGGGATCGGGGTGTCGTTCGAGAAGGCGCCGACTGCTCGACGTACGGCGACCGCGGGCTGGTACCGCACTGCGGAGACCGCGGCGCTGGCCGAGGAGCTCGGGCGGTCGTGGAGCTTCGTGAATGCGGATGCGTTTTCGGACGACACGAAGAACGACGTACTGGATCGGGTCGCCGCCGAGCTGGGCGGAATCGATCATCTGATCTACAGCGTGGCCGCTCCGCGGCGGGTCGACCCGCGCAACGGGGAGACCTACCAGTCCGCGCTCAAGACGATCGGTGCGCCGTACTCGACCAAGAGCCTGGCGTACGAGGACGGCGAGCCGGTGTTGCAGGAGGTCGGGATCGACGTCGCGACCGACGACGAGCTCGCCCAGACCGTGAAGGTGATGGGCGGCGAGGACTGGGCCCGATGGATCACCGCGCTCCAGGAGCGCGACCTGCTGAAGTCCGGGTTCAACACCGTTGCGCTCACCTACATCGGCTCCGAGCTGACCGGGCCGATCTACCGCCAGGGCTCGATCGGCGCCGCGAAGGCCGACCTCGAGCAGACCGCGCTGAACCTCGCGAAGGACGGCGTGACCGCGATGACGTCGGTGAACGGCGCGGCCGTCACGCAGGCATCGTCCGCGATCCCGGGCATCGGCCTCTACGTCAGCATCCTGCACAAGGTGCACGGCCTGCAGACTCCCGTCCAGCAGTCGATCTCACTCTGGGACCAGCTCACCGGCGAGGCCCCGCTCGACCTCGACGACGAAGGCCGCATCCGCCTCGACCGCTGGGAACTCGCCGACGACGTTCAGTCCGCGATCCGCACCCAATGGGAGTCCGCGACCACAACCAACATCGCCGAGGTAGCCGACACCAAGTGGTTCCTCGCCGAAGTACGCCGCCTCTACGGCTTCGACGTCCCAGGTGTCAACTACGAAGCCGAAACCGAGGTCGACGTGGAGTGGCCTACAAAGGCTTGAACGACGCGAGTTCCAGCACGAGGTCTCCGGCTTCGTCGGAGGCGGCCAGGTCTACTGAGGCGCTGATTCGCCAGTCGTGGTTGCCTTCGGGGTCGTCGATGATTTGCTGGACTTCCCAGTAGCCGGGGTGCTCCTCGACCATGAACAGGGCGGGGCCGCGGGACGCCGGGCCGGTGTTGAGCACGTCGTGTTCGGCGTAGTACGCGGTGCCGGCTTCGGCCCAGCGGGCGGCGTCCCAGCCGGCGGCGGCGTCGAGTTGGCCTAGCTCGGCCCAGCGGTGCAGGGCCAGGAGCTCGACGCGGCGGAACATCGCATTGCGGACGAGGACGCGGAAAGCCCTTGTGTTCAAGGTGATCCGGCGCGGGCCGATCGGCGTGACCTCGGCCTCCGGCTCGTCGGTGGGGTTGGTCAGCTCCTCCCACTCGTCGAGCAGGCTGGAGTCGGTCTGACGCACGACCTCGCCGAGCCATTCGATCAGGTCGGTCAGGTCCTCGTTCACCTTGTCTGGCGGGACGGTCTGCCGGAGCGCCTTGTACGCGTCGCTCAGATACCTCAGGACGATGCCCTCGGAGCGCGCGAGACCGTAGTACTGGATGTATTCGCCGAACGTCATCGCCCGCTCGAACATGTCCCGGACGACCGACTTCGGCGACAGGCCGGCCTCGGCGATCCACGGGTGGGTCTGCCGGTACATCTCCAAAGTTGCCTCGAGCAACTCTTCGAGCGGCTTCGGCCAGCTGATGTCCTCGAGCAGCTCCATCCGTTCCTCGTACTCGATGCCGTCGGCCTTCATCGAGTTCACGGCCTCGCCCTTGGCGTGATGCAGTTGCGCCATCAGGATCGCGCGTGGATCCTCCAGCGTCGCCTCGACCACCGACACCACGTCGAGCGCGTACAACGGGTCCTCGGGGTCGAGCAGATCCAGCGCGGCCAGCGCGAAGGTGGACAGCGGCTGGTTCAGCGAGAAGTCCTTCTGCAGGTCGACCGTCAGCCGCAGGGAGCGGCCGAATTCGTCGGGCTCGTCCAGGCGCTCGACGACCCCCGCAGTGAGCAGGGTGCGGTAGATCTGGATCGCGCGGCGAATCAGCCGGATCTGCGCCCGGGAGTCCTCGTGGTTGTCCTGCAGCAGGTGCCGCATACTCGCGAACGCGTCGCCGTCGCGGGCGATCACGTTCAGCAGCATCGCGTGGCTGACCCGCATCCGCGACTGCAGCGGCTCCGGATCGGCGGCGACGAGCCGGTCGAACGTGTCCTCGCCCCAGGTGACGAAACCCTCCGGCGGCTTCTTGCGCTGCACCCGGCGCTGCTTCTTCGGGTCGTCGCCGGCCTTCGCGAGCAGCCGGACGTTCTCGACCACGTGGTCCGGCGCCTGGACGACGACCGTGCCGGACGTGTCGTACCCGGCCCGGCCCGCCCGGCCTGCGATCTGGTGGAACTCGCGGGCCTTGAGGATCCGCTGGCGGCGTCCGTCGTACTTGCTCAGCGCCGTCAGCAGGACGGTCCGGATCGGCACGTTGATCCCGACGCCGAGGGTGTCGGTGCCACAGATGACCTTCAGCAACCCGGCCTGCGCGAGCTGCTCGACCAGCCTGCGGTACTTCGGAAGCATGCCGGCGTGGTGGACTCCGATCCCGTGCATGATCAGCCGCTGCAGGGTCCGGCCGAAGCCCGAGCCGAACCGGAAGTGCCCGATCAGCTCCTTGATCTTGTCTTTCTCTTCCTTCGTGCAGACGTTGATGCTGGTCAGCGCCTGGGCGCGTTCCAGGGCGGCGGCCTGCGTGAAGTGGACGACGTACACGGGAGCCTGATGCGTCACGAGGAGCTCGACGAGCGTCTCGTGCAGCGGGGTCGTGACGTACTTGTAGATCAGCGGCACCGGGCGTTCGCCGGACGCGACGATCGAGGTCGGGCGGCCGGTACGGCGGGACAGGTCGATCTTGAACCGCTCGACGTCGCCGAGGGTCGCGGACATCAGGATGAACTGCGCCTTCGGGAGCTCGAGCAGCGGGACCTGCCAGGCCCAGCCGCGATCCGGCTCGGAGTAGAAGTGGAACTCGTCCATCACCACCTGGCCGACGTCCGCGTCCGATCCTTCGCGCAGGGCGATGTTGGCGAGGACTTCCGCCGTGCAGCAGATGATCGGGGCGCCGGCGTTGACGGACGCGTCGCCGGTCAGCATGCCGACCTTGTCCGCGCCGAACACGTCGCACAACGCGAAGAACTTCTCCGACACCAGCGCCTTGATCGGGGCCGTGTAGAACGTCCGCTGCCCGTGTGCGAGCGCCGCGAAGTGCGCGCCGGTGGCCACCAGGCTCTTCCCGGAGCCGGTCGGCGTCGACAGGATCACGTTCGACCCGGTCATCACCTCGATCAACGCCTCTTCCTGAGCCGGGTACAACGAGATCCCCTGCTCCCCCACCCAACGCGCGAACACGTCGTACAGGTCGTCAGGCTCGGTCGTCCCCGGCAGTTGCTCAGTCAGCGTCATCGCTACCCATTGTCCCTGACGATATCGACGGCACCCGCGCGACCCGTCTCAGTGGCTGAGTCACGGGCATCTAAGTTGTAGACCACTCGCGCTCGCCGTGAGATCTTTCGTGCATGCAGGCCGCGGGTCGCGAATTTGATTTCTTCGTCTCTTACACACAATCCGACCGCGACTGGGCCGAGTGGATCGCTTGGACCCTGGAGGATGCCGGACATCAGGTACTTATCCAGGCATGGGATTTCGTCCCTGGCAGCAATTGGCTCGCCTATATGCAGCAAGGCGCGTCACGTGCGGACCGGATCATCGCCGTGCTCTCGGATGCCTACTTACATTCCGAATTCGGCGAAGCGGAGTGGCTTGCCGCTTGGGGGCAGGACGCACAGGGGACGGTACGAAAGCTGGTGCCGGTCCGGGTCGCCGACTGCGATAGACCTGGATTATTGAACGGCGTGGTCAGCACCGACCTCTTCGGACTCAACGAAGTCAAGGCCCAAAGACGCTTGCTCGACGCAGTCGGCAAGGCCATCTCCGGCCGGGCCAAACCAGCGAGTAAGCCAGGGTTCCCGAGCCAGGACCGCGCACGGATTCCTCCCGGTCGGGTTCCTGATGCACTCCCGACCGTGTGGAAGGTTCCGTCGCGCACTCCGACCTTCATCGGCCGGCAGGAGGAGCTCGATCGGCTGGCGTCCGAGGTGGCTGCGGAGTCACGGGTCGTCGTCCAGTCGATTCGAGGTCTAGGCGGCGTCGGGAAGACGCAACTGGCGATCGAGTTCGCGCATCGCCAGGCCGGACAGTATGAACTCGTCTGGTGGATCGATGCCGAGAAGGAAGCCACGATCCCCGGCCAGTTCGCGAGGCTGGCAGAGGAGCTCGGCCTGGAACCGAACACCGACCCTGAGAAGCTTCGGGCACTCGTCCACCGAGCACTCCAGGGCCTCGCAGGCTGGCTGCTGATCTTCGACAACGCCGACCGGGTCGAGGCAGTGCAACCGTGGCTGCCGACGATACCGCTGTCCACCGGCACACCGGGGCACGTCATTGTGACTACCCGACGCAGCGGCTTCGGCGCGCTGGGCGAGGTCCTGGAAGTCGATGTGCTCGACATGGATGCCGCAGTCGCTCTGTTGTCGGCGCGCGTGAGCAATCTCGACCAGCGCCTGGCCGCGCAGATCGCGGAAGCGCTCGGTCGACTGCCACTGGCGCTCGAGCAGGCGGCTGCCTTCCTCGTCCGTAGCCAGATGCCGGCCGGCGAGTACCTGACACTGCTCGACCCCAGCACCACGATCGCGACGGTATGGACGCTCAGCTTCGAACGGATCCTGAACGAAAGCGCCGCGGCCATGCAGCTGATGGATATCTGCGCCTACCTTGCACCGGAAGCGATTCCGCTGGATCTGTTCACTGGTCATACCGATTTGCTGCCCGGCCCCCTCTCCGACGACGCGCAGGACCGGTTGGCCTTCGGCGAGGTCATCGCTGTTCTGGTGGACTACTCGCTGGTGAAACGCACCGGGAACAACCTCCAGATTCACCGTCTTGTTCAAGCGACGCTTCGCTCCCGACACCGAGCTGGAATCATCGCAGACAGTACGAGCAGGCCCCAGACGCCCTCGGCGGTAGACCAAGGAGTGCCGCGGCCGAATCCGTGGATGGACGCCCTCCAGTTGCTGCACAGGGACACGCCGACCACTATCATCGGTGCGCCGGAGAACTGGCCGCGGTGGGAGCAACTTCTGCCCCACGTTCTGGCGGCGACCGGCTACGCGGAGGACCTCGCGGCCTCGGCCGGTGCGCAGGCCACTATGCACACCGCATGGCTGCTGGCCCGCGCGGCGATCTATCTCCAGGTCCACGCCAGGCCCTCGGATGCACAGCCCCTGGCGGAGCGAGCTCTGCAACTCGTCGAGCAGACGCGCGGCCCCGCCGACCCCGACGTCGGGAAGATCCTGAGCCTGCTGGCCACCATCCTTCGTGATCTGGGTGACGTGGCAGGAGCGGAACCTTTGATGCGACGCGCGCTCACCATCGCCGAAGCCACCTACGACTCCGAGCACATCGACGTTGCAACCCGCCTAGGCCTCCTGGCGCGGATCTTGCGCGACCTCGGAGACGCGAACGCGGCGAAACCTCTCATGGAGCGCGCCCTACGCATCACCGAAGCCATCCACGAGCCGAACCACCATGCGGTGGCGACTCGTCTCAGCAGCCTGGCAGGGGTACTGCGCGATCTCGGCGAGGCGGAGGCCGCGAAGCCGTTGATGGAGCGATCGCTGCAGATCAATATGGGTAACTTCGGTGCCGAGCATGCCACCGTAGCTTCGGACCGGAACAACCTCGCTCTGATCCTCCGCGACCTCGGCAAAGCCGCTGAAGCGAAGCCGCTGATGGAACAGGCGCTCCGGATCAAGGAACTCACCTACGGTCCCGACCACCCGGACGTGGCCAGCGGGCTCAGCAGCCTGAGTCAGATCTTGCAGGACCTCGGCGAGACCGAGACAGCACGCGAGTTGATGGTACGAGCGCTTCGGATCCGGCAGGAGACGTACGGCCCCGAGCACCCCGAGGTGGCAAGCAGCCTGAGCAAGCTGGCTTCCATCCTGCAGGATCTTGGTCGTCAGCACGAAGCAACCGAGCTGATGAAGCGAGCGCTGGAGATTCATGAGCGGACCTACGGGCCCGACCATCCCACTGTGACCACGTTACGAAACAGCTTGGCCGGCCTTGCGGACAAGGAGGACGAGGATGGCTGAATCGGCGGACGTGGTCCTGGCGTACTGGTCGGAACACCGCCAGCAGCTCAGGCAGTCGGAGTCGCAGCGGGCGGTTCTGACCAACTACGTCCTGTTGATCACAACCGCAGTCAGCGGCTTCGTCGTACAACAGAACTTCAGACCGTCCACGGTCGCCTTGTCGCTCTTCATCATCGTCATCGGCATCTACGGAGCGATCTCAGCCGCCAAGTATCACGAACGCGCTGAGTACCACCTCTCTCAGGCACGATCACTGACGCGCGCACTCGTAGCTCTCGGCGCCCTGGGCGATCACGCGGGAGCCCTAGAGGCAACCCGAGAGGTTCACCGAACTAACTACCCCAGACTGAGCCGGCTTCGCCTCCACAAGTTGTGGACCGGTCTGCACCTGGCGATAGCCGCTTACGGCGTGGTCTTGACCATCATCACCTTGCTTCTCGCTGCCCGGTAGAAACCGCCCGAAGACGTCTTCGAGCGGGGCGATCCCTGGCCGGCGGTGCTGGGGCTTTCGACCGTTCGGCTCGGGGAAGGGGCCGTTCGTCGCCTAAAGCTGTGCAAACGATTGCATGTATGGATATTCGGGAGTGACTTGATGAGCATGACTTCTTCCACGTGGCGCCGGATGGGCGCGAGTTTGCTGGTGACGGCGATGGGGGCGGCGGGCCTGGTGGCTGCCGCTTCACCTGATGGAGACCCGATCGGGTCGGGGCCGGTGACGACCTGGGGCGCGGCCGACGACATCGCGGGTGGGACGTTGAGCGATGTGACGGTGCGGAACGTCCTGCGTACTTCGGTCGGCGGGAAAGACCTGCGGATCCGGATCTCGAACGGCAACGGTGATCAGCCGCTGGTCTCGGACTCGGTGTACGTCGGCCGGCAGGACGCCGGTGCGAGCGTGGTGCCGGGGTCGAGCCGCCGGCTGACGTTCGGCGGCAGTACGTCGGTGACTGTGCCGCCGGGGGCGATGGCGATCAGTGATCCGCTGCCGGGGAACGTGCCGGCGGTGACGAGTCTGACCGTGAGCCTGCATGTGGTCGGGACGACGGGCGTGATCACAGCGCACAACCGGGCGATGCAGCACAGCTACAAGTCCACGTCCGGCGATCACGCGGCCGACGAGACGAGTACGGCGTACCAGACCGAGTCGTCGGCGTGGTACTTCGTGAACGCCGCGATCGTCGAGGCTCCGCAGCAGGTGGAGACGGTGGCGACGCTCGGCGACTCGATCACCTCGTCGGTCGGTACGACGATCGACACGAACCGGCGGTGGCCGGATGTGCTGGCGGATCGGTATACCAAATTGCCGGAGCCGCGGCGGTTGGCGATCTCCAACGAAGGGATCTCGGGGAACCGGGTGCTCGGTGGGGTGGCGAAGGCGGGGAGCGCCGGGGCGAGTGCGCTGGCCCGGCTGGACAAGGACGTGCTGACGAAGCCCGGCGTACGCACCGTGCTGGTGCTCGAAGGGATCAACGACATCTACGCCGGCGCGACCACGGATCAGCTGATCGCGGGGTACCGGCAGTTGATCGAGCGGGTACACGCGTCCGGGCGCTGCATCGTCGGCGGGACGCTGACGCCGATGGGGAGCTCCTTCGTCTACACACCGGAGAAGGAGGCGATCCGGCAGGCAGTCAACACGTTCATCCGCAGCAGCCGTGAGTTCGACGGGGTAGCCGACTTCGACGCGGCGACACGTGACCCCGCGGATCCGTCACGCCTCGCCGCGGCGTACGACGGCGGGGACGGCCTGCACCCCAACGATGCGGGCAACAGGGCGATGGGCGAGGCACCAAACCTAGATTCCCTTCGCTGCAAGTAAAAGAACCGCGTCCACCGCCCTAGCGGGCGGTGGACGCGGGGTTGAGAGAGCAAGCCTGCGCCGAGTCAGTTCTCACCGAGCCGACGTCCGACCCGGCCAACCGCCGACCCCCGACCGCCGACCGACCGCGCGGACCGGCCGGCGGCCGGCAGGCGGGGGCCGGCCGGCTGGGGGGCGGGCTACTTTCTGCCTTGGATTGCTAGGGCTTGTTCGTAGTCGTGGCGGATGGCGTCGGCGCCGGACTTTCGGTAGTCGGCTACGGCTTCGTCCCAGGAGTTGAGGTCGGCTCGACCGAGTTGGATGTCCTTGGTGATGGCGTCCATGCGGGTGTCGAGGATCTTGCCCTTGGTCGACTGGGTGGGTGAGTACAGACCGTACGTCGGCGACAGGATCGCCGTCGGCAGCACCGCCTTGAAGTGGCCGTACGCAGTGTCGACAGCTTCCGGATGGCCCGGGAAGTACGCCGGGTACGGCCCGTCGGCGAGGTACTGGATCGGGAACTCACCGAGACACACCTCGCTGCCGCCCTCCTTGGTCAGCACCGGATCGGTCCCGTTCAGCGTGTAATGCCGCCCGGGCAGACCGAACTTGCGGAACAGGTACTCCTCCGTCCCGAACGGCGCCGCCATCCAGTTCAGGATCCGCAGCAGCAGCTTCGTGCGCTCCGGCGAACCCGGCCGGATCGCGGCGATCGAGTTGTTCGGCGAGCCGAGCAGTACCCGTCCGACCTTGCCGTCGTCGGTCCGCGGTACCGGGATCGAGATGCTGAAGCTGTCGTCGGTGGCACGCCGGTAGAAGCTCTGGATCGACGAGTACGTGTCCTGCGTCATCACCGCCGACCCCTGGGTGAACCAGACCTTCTGGTTGTTCTTCGCGACGCCGTCCGGATGGATCACGCCGTCCTTCACCATCTGCCGGGTGATCGCCAGCATCTCCTTGTGTTCCGGCAGTTCCCGGCTGTGGACCAGCTTCCCGTCGCGCACCTCCCAGCCGTTGGGCAGGCCGAGCATCGCGCTCACGGCCGCGGTCGGCGGCACCGCGAAGCCCCACCGGTTCTTCTTCCCGTCGGTGACCGCCTTCGCGACCTTCTGCAGCTCGTCGACGTTCGGTGAGCCGAGCTCGACGCCGAGCTTGTCCAGCAGGTCCTGCCGGGCCAGCAAGGTGTTGGTCGACATCACCCCGCGCTGGATCGGTACGGCGCGGATACCGCCGGAGAACACGCACCCGCGCCACGACGCCTGCGGCGCGTTCGCCAGGAACGGATACTCGAGGATGGCGTCGCCGGACAGGAACTCGGTCAGGTCCTGCGCCCGCGCCTCCAGGAACTGCGGCAGGTACGCGAACGACCCGTCCACGTTGAACACGTCGCCCAAGGTGTCGCCGGCCACCGACGTGGCGAACTTGTTGACGTAGTCGGTCGCCGCCGTGATGGTCAGCTCGAGTGGCGACCCGAGCCTCCGGTTCAGTTCCTGCCAGTACTTGTTGCGATCGGCGGTCGGCGGAATCGGGTTCGACGTCAGGGTCGATCCCGCCACTTCGCTCCCGTCGCCCGGTACGGCGCTGGTCACTTTCTGCGGATCGGCCGGGAACCGGTAGAAGCAGTCCGGCATCAACGGATGGCTCCGCGGCAGGTCGGGCTTCGGCCCGTCGAACCGCTTGTACGTCGGCAGCGCGACCGGCTTGTTCAACGCCGCGATGTCGTCCGAGCGGGTCACCGTGGAGCACCCGGTGACGCTGACGGCGGCCGCTGCCAGCGACCCGCCGAGGAGGGTCCTTCTGCTGACGTTCATCCCTTCACCGCCCCGGTCAGCATGCCCTTGGCGAAGTGTCGCTGCAGGAACGGGTACACGATCAGGATCGGGACGAGCGATACCACCAGGATCGCCATCTGGATCGACTCCTGCGGTGGCAACTGATCGGCCGCCGCGCCACCGAGATCACCGCTGCTGAGCTCGGTGTTGTTGATGACGTACGTCCGCAGTACCAGCTGCAACGGCCACTTCGCGGTGTCGCTGATGTAGAGCATTGCGTTGAAGAATGCGTTCCAGTACCCGACCGCGTAGAACAAGCCGACCACCGCGAGCACCGCCCGGGACAGCGGCAGCACGATCGACCAGAAGATCCGGAAGTCGCCGGCGCCGTCGATCCGGGCCGAGTCCAGCACCGAGTCCGGGATGCCCATGAAGAACGACCGGAGCACGATCACGTTGAAGCCGCTGATCGCCGTCGGCAGGATCAGCGCGAACAGCGAGTCGAGCAGCCCGAACTGCTTCACCACCAGGTAGTTCGGGATCAGGCCCGGGCTGAACAGGATGCTGAACAACACGATCATCAGGATCGGTCGCTGCCCGAACGACCCCTTCCGGCTGAGCGAGTACGCCAGCATGGTCGACCCGGCGAGACTGATCAGCGTGCCGCCGACGGCGATCACCACGCTGACGAGCAGGGCCCGCTGCACCACTCCGCCGTTGAAGATCGCCTTGTACGCGTCCAGGTGCAACGCGTCCGGCCACAGCACGAACCCACCAGAGTTCGTGACGTGTTGCTGGCTGGCGATGCTGGTCGAGATCACCCCGAGGAACGGGATCACGACGACTGCACAACAGACGACCAGTACGACGGTCTTGAGCACCCGCGACGACATCGCCGGTCCGTCGTCAATACCCTTCTGACTGTGCACATTTATTTGGGTACTCATTTCTGGTACACCCCCGCCTCACCGAAGATGTGCGCGATCTTGTTGGCGCCGACCACCAGGACGACGGCAACAAGTCCCTTCACCAAACCGACCGCGGCGGACACACCCCATTGGCCGGCCAGTACGCCGTTGTTGTAGACGTACGTGTCGAGTACTTCGGAGGCCGGTCTGCCGACCAGGTTCTGCTGCAGGATGATCTGCTCGAAGCCCACGGTCAGCGAATCGCCGAGCCGCAGGATCAGCAGCAGGATGATCAGTCCGCGGATACCGGGCACGGTCACGTGCCACAGTTGCCGCCATCTGGAGGCCCCGTCGACCCGGGCGGCCTCGTACAACCCGGGATCGATCTGGGTCAGCGCGGCGAGAAACAGGATCGTTCCCCACCCGGTGTCCTTCCAGATCACCTGGCTGGTCAGCAACGCGATGAAGCCGTCCGGGTTGCCGAGGAAGTCGATCGTGCCCATCCCGTGCGAGCGCAGGAAGTTGTTGATCAGGCCGCTGCCGCCGAGGATCTGCTGGAAGATCGCGATCACGATCACCCAGGACAGGAAGTGCGGCAGGTACAGCACCGACTGCACGATCCGCTTGATCCGCTCCGACAGCAGGCTGTTCAGCAGCAGCGCCAGCGCGATCGGCGCCGGGAACACGAAGATGACCTGCACCAGGGTGATCAGCAGCGTGTTCTTGAGGGCGTTGAGGAACTCCTGGTCGCCGTTGAAGATCACGGCGAAGTTCTCCAGGCCGACCCACGCACTACGTCCGAACGGGACGAACGGCAGGTACTCCTGGAACGCGATCAGGTTCCCGAGCAGCGGCAGGTAGTGGAACACCAGCAGCAGGACCAGCCCGGGAAGAGCCATCAGCAACAGAATCTTGTCCCGGCGGGCCCGCGCCCACCAGGACAGCGGCTTGCCGCTGGACCGGCTGCCGGACCTACTGTCCGTAGCCGTGCCCGGTGGACCGGATCCCGGCCCGGCGGCGCCTTCTTTCGATGTGGGGCGGCCGGTCCGAAGACCGGACATTGCATCGGTTCGAGTCACGCGAGACTCCCTGGATGGTTGCCGTCGCTCCCGGACGGGAGAGCGCTTTCCGTTCCCCTTTGTTCGATATTGTCGCGTCTTGGGGTGGAGCGCAGCTCCGGGCGGTGCGTCACGCGGGAATCGGCAGTGTCTACCGGAAGTTCGGCGGATCGGGCCGGTTCGACGGGTCAGTCCCGGGAGTGCCAGCGAGGCTCGGCGGCCCCGCGCCTCGCCAGGTGCTCGAGATGCGCCCGGGCCATCCGGACGGTCTGCAGGTTGATGCCGCCGTACGGCCCGAGATCGGTGCCGATGGCACCGGCCAGGTCACGGACAGTCAGCGAACCCTGCGTCCGCAGCAGCTCCGCGGTCAGGGTGTCGACGTCGTTCACCCAGGCCAGGCTCGCCTCGATCAGCGCGCGGCCGGCGGTCGCGTCCACCGGGTCGCCGTGCGACGGCACGAGCGCGTCGAAGTCCAACTCGAGGAGCCTGCGCAATCCGTTGGTATACCGAATCACATCGGTATAAAGCGGCGCGAGCCACACCGCACTATCGAGGAACGGCCGGCCCCGCCCCTGCACGTCGTCGAAGGTGAACAAGGTCCGCGACGGTTCGTCCAGTACGGCGATGTGTCCCGGACTGTGCCCGCTGGTCGTGATGACCTGCAAGGGACGGTCACCGGGCAGCCGATCCCCGTCGCGCAGCAGAACGTCGATCCGGACCCGGTCGTCCAGCATCCCGAGCAGCTCGGACCGCTCGTCCTCCGACAGCTCCATCGCGTCCGGGTCCGAACCCCACAGCTCGGTCAGCAGCCGCTCGTTGTCCTCCAACCACCCGGCTTCCAACGCCGGCGCGGCGAACCGCGCCCTGCTGTGCTTCTGCAGTACGGCGTTCCCGCCCATGTGGTCTGGATGCGCATGACTGTTGACCACCAACGTCAGATCCGACAGTCCCATGCCGAGCGCCGCCAGCTCGGGCGCCGTCGACGACTCCGGGGTCGACGCGATCCCGGAGTCCAGCAACACCACCTCGGAACCCGCGTCGATCACGTACAACCAGAGCGGCAGTCCGCACACATGCGGATAATCCGTCGCCAGCCGGTGAATGGCCGGCGCGATCTCGTCAGGCACAAGCTCACCGTCCTTCGAAAGTTCCGGTACGCCGTTCCGCGAAGGCAGCCCGTCCCTCGGTGGCGTCCTGCGTGCCTAGGGCAACAGCCTGCAGCTCGCGCTCGTACTGGATGGCCGACTCCAGGCCCATCGACCAGGCGGCGCGCAGGTTCGCCTTCGCGGCGGCGGCCGCGACCGGTGGCCGCGCGGCAATCCGGTGCGCCAGCTCGGTTGCGGTAGGCAACAATTCGCCGGGCCCGACGATCCTGCTGACCAATCCGATCCGCAACGCCTCGACCGCGTCGACCGGATCGCCGGTCAGCAGCATCGCGGCCGCGTCGCTGGCCGGCACCGAGGCCGCGAGCAGCGCCGTCACTCCCCCGCCGCCGATCCACCCGAGCTTGATCTCGGCCGCCGCGAAACTCGCCGTCGACGAGGCGAGCCGGATGTCGCACGACAGCGCCAGCTCGAGCCCGCCGCCGTACGCGTAACCGTTGACCGCGGCGATCACCGGCGTACGGAGCGAGCGCAGGGCGTCGCAGTAGTCGCGCCGGTTCCGGAAGTGCCACGGGCCGTCGTACCGGTCGAGCTCGCCGATATCGCTGCCGACCGAGAAGGCGCGCTCACCGGCGCCCGTCACCACGACCGCGCGGATCGACGGGTCCTCGTCGATCCGCGGAATCAGGTCGAGCAGCTCGGTGCTCATCGAGCGGGTGGCCGCGTTCAGCTTGGCCGGCCGGTCGAGGGTGAGCAGACCGACGTACCCGTCCTGCTCGAAGCGAATCCGCCCGTCATCCATGACGCACCTTCCCGTAGTCCTCCTCGATCCGGTCGACCGCGCGAGCCGGGTCGTCGTCACTGTCCAGCAACTCCCGCACCCGCTCGGACAGCTCGTCCTGGAATCCGATCCAGCCGTCGAACCGCGGCCGGACGTACGACGTCCGCAGGGTCCCGAGCGTCGCCGAATAGTGCCCGTTCCACGCCCGATCCACCGCCTCGGACTCCCAGACCGCCGCCGTCGCGGACTGCCCACCGACCGCGGACACCAGCTCCAGTTGCGTACGCACGTCGAGCAGTCCGCGCACGTACTTCGTCACCGCGAGCACCTTGGAATAGGCGCGCGGCGTCACGGCCAGCCCGGTCCCACCGAGCGTGCCGTTGCCTACGGCATCGTCGGCTCGAAGCCGAGGTGCAGCGGACCACGCCAAGGCGACACGGTCCGGTGTGGTCCGGCCGTAGTACGCGTAGCTGTAGACCAGCGGGCAGCACGCCGGCTCTCGGCCTCGGCCCGCTACAGCCAGGAGCTCATGGATACCGATCGGGTCGAGGTCTGCGAACGCCTGCTCGCTGCGGGACCAGACTGCGCGCAGTACCTCCAGCGCTTCCACGGCACGCCGTCGATCGAGGAGGTGCTCACCAGTGCGATCACCAGCCATGCCCAGCAGCATCAGCCCTGCATGCGGCCCGGCAACGCACAGTACGACGCTCGATAGTTCCAGCACCTCGGACCAGGTAGTAGGTGGTCCCAACCGGTCCGGTCGGTAGAGGCAGGCCTGCGTCGCCGCGTCGAGTGGGAGTGCCCACCCGTGCCCGTCCACCTGATAGCTCTCCCAGGTCGGCTGCACCGCCCGCGACTGCCACACCGCCAGGTCCTCGGCCGAGAACACATCCTCCACCGGCAGTACGGCACCGGCTTCGATCGCCGCGCCGAGACCGGGATGATCGATCACCAACAGGTCGTACCGCTCCGCCAGCTCCATCAACGGCGTGGACTCGAAGCCTGACAACAGCTGCCGGTCCCACTCCACCTCGACACCTGGACACGAGTACTCCGCCAGCGGCCGGTAGCCGCGTGGATGATCCCAGGTCAGTCCGCGCAACCGCACTGTCACGGCGACACCACCGCGCCGCGCTCGAACAGTGCTCGGCGTTTCGCCGGGGACAGGCCGAGCTCGGTCAGCAGTTCGTCCGTGTGCTCACCCACCAGCGGCGCCGGTCGATGTACTTCGGCCGGCGTCCGGCTGAAGCGGTACGGGAACCCAGGGGTCGTCACCGTGCCCTCGGTCGGGTGCTCGTACGTCACGAATGACTCGTTGTGCAGTACCTGCGGGTCGGTGCGCAGATCGTCGTACGAGAGAACCGGGCCGCACCAGACGCCGCGTTCGCGCAGTTTGAGCAGCCAGTGCTCGGTGGTCTCCCTGCGCAGCGCGGCCGACACCGCTGCCGCGATCTCGTCGCGACGGGCGAACCCGTCGCGCTCCGCGTCCAGTCCGGCGAGCTGTGGAGCATCCAGCACTTCGGCCAGCACCGGCAGGTTCGCGAACGCCAGCGAGATATACCCGTCAGCCGTCGTGAAGATCCCGTACGGCGCTCTGATGTAACTGTGCGCGTGGACCTCGTCGGACCGCGTCTGCGGTACGCCGCCGACAGTGTGCACCGACAGCTCCTGCATCTGCAGTGCGATCACCGCGTCCAGCATGTTCACCTGAACGAGCTGTCCTTCGCCGGTGCGCTCACGGTGTAGCAGAGCGGCCAGCACACCTTCGAAGGCCGTGTACGCCGTGACGGCGTCCGCGAGGAAGTACGGCGCCGCAACGGGCGGCTCGTCCGGTCGGCCGGCGCTGAACAGCGCACCGCTCATGGCCTGGACCAGCAGGTCCTGTCCGGGCCAGTCGGAGTACGGACCGGTCTCGCCGTACCCGGAGATCGAGACGTAGACGAGCGAGGGCTTCAGTGCGCGCAGGGTCTCGTAGTCGACCCCGAGTCGTGCGGCCACACCGGGCCGGTAGTTCTGCAGGAACACGTCGGCCGTGCGCACCAGCTCATAGAGGAGCTCGCGCCCCTCCTCCGACTTGAGGTCGACGGCCAGACTGCGCTTGTTGCGGTTCAGGGACAAGAATGACGCGTTCACCTCGTTGCCGACGGCACCGCCGGCGGACGTGTGCCGCTGCCACTCACCGGACACCGGCTCGACCTTCACGACGTCCGCGCCGAGGTCACCGAGCCGCATCGCCGCCAGCGGCCCGGCCATCGCCACGGACAGGTCGAGCACCCGGTAGCCGCCGAGGATGTTCATTGCGCCGTCCATCCCGCGTCCACCGGCAGCACCGCACCCGTGATGAACGACGCGTCGTCACTGGCCAGGAACGCGATCGCCGCCGCGACCTCCTCCGGCTGCCCGATCCGGCCGAGCGCATGGTGCCGGTCGACCATCGCCTGCATGGCGCCCGGGTCGCCCTCGCCGCCCACCTTGCCGTTGCGGATCAGCGGCGTGTCGATCAGCCCGGGCGCGACACAGTTCGCCCGTACGCCGGCCAGGCCGTGATCCAGCGCCATCGCCCGGGTCAGGTTCTCCACGCCGGCCTTCGCCGCGCAGTACGCCGACCTGTTCCGCTCGCCGACGGTGCCGATCGCGGACGAGATCGTCACGATCGCACCGCCGCCCTGCTCGACGAACCGCGGCAGGACGGCCCGGCACGAGTTGTAGACGCCGGTCAGGTCGACGTCGAGGATCGTCCGCCACTCGTCCGGGGACGTGTTCGGGACGGTGTCACAGACGTCGACACCGGCCGCGCTGACCAGTACGTGCACGTCACCGACCTCGGCGACCACCTCCAGCGTCCGCTCGAGGTCGGTCACGTCGAGCTCGTACGCCTTGCCGCCGACCTCCGCCGCGACCTGCTCGGCCGCGGCGAAGGAACGATCGCAGACGATCACGGTGCCGCCCTCGGCGGCGAACCGCCGGGCACTGGCCGCGCCGATCCCGGAGGCACCTCCGGTGATCAGCGCGACCTTGCCCGAGAATCTCTCGGTATCCATAGAACTCTCAGAACTCTCAGGGCTTCTCGTAGGGAAAGGACGGCAGTACGCCGATCTGGTCGTACTGCATCAACGAATCGTCGAACCCGGCTTCCCAGCTCACGTTCGCGAACGTGTCGCACGGTCCGGCGGACGGCCCGTGGTACGGGTCGCTCGCGATGTTGGTCACCTTGATGTCCGAGAACGCGAACCCGCAGCCGCCGAAGTCCATGTGCACGCCGTACGGCTTCGCGTCCGGCATCGACGGATCGGCGTTCGCGTCGTCGACGATCAGCTGCGACACCTTGGCGTCCGGCGTGTACGGCGGCTCGTTGCGGACGCCGTACGCGTAGAACGGACCGGTGTCGCCGCTGTCCTGTGCCAGATGCGACAACCGCACATGGTGGACCGTGTTGCCGCCGGTGTAGTTGTCCGCGTTCGGGATCTCCGGCCGGGACTCGATGCTGATGCCGTACCGCGCGCCGTGTTCGACGACGGTGTGACTGACCTCGTTGCCGCCGCTGTTCATGATCTCGACGCCGGCCGAGTCGCCCGGCACCAGCTCACCGATGTGATGGATGTAGTTGTTCGTGAAGGTGTTGCCATGGGCAACATCACCTTCGCCCGGGTACCCGCCCTCGACCTTGATGCCGTCGTTGCCGAGATGCTCGAGCAGACTGTCCGAGACCGTGGTCTTCTCGTTCGCGAACAGCAGCTCGATCGCGGTGAACCCGGTCTGCTGCAGATGCAGTCCGGTGAGTTTGACACCGCGGGTGTTGGTCAGGGTGATCGCGCCCCACTGGTTCCGCGGCATCTCGATCTGGGTGTCGTACTTCGGGTACTTGTGCTTGATCCCGGAGTCACCCGTCCCGTTCCAGCCGTACCGGTACCAGTCCATGAAGTCGGTGTGCTGGATGGTCAGACCGTCGAGTGTCAGGTTCTCCACCCGCCGGTTCACCGACGCGCCCTCGATCGAGAACACCTGGGTCTGGGTCGGCCGGTAGACCGTCACACCGTCCATCGTGCCGCCGGCCGGCTTGTAGTACAGCGTCTTCGCCGGGTAGTCCAGGTAGTACTCACCGGCCTGGTCGAGCAGGCTCAGCGAGTTCTGGACGTAGTAGCGGGAGCCGCCGCCGGAGTTGATGAAGCCGTACCGCGCCGGATACACCAGCGTGGTGCGCTTCTTGGTGAAGTTGATGTCGAGCATCGGGATCGTGTCGGTGAACCACGACCACGAGCCGCCGGACCAGACCGTCACCTGCGCGGGCCACGACGTACCGAGCCGGAGGTCCCAGGACGGGTCGATGTCACCGGTGTTGAACCCGAGCTGGTCGTGCACCGCTTCCTTGGTCGGGTCGAACAGGATCGACCGCAGGTACGGCGCCCACTTCTCGTCGGACTCCCGGTTCGGGTACCGGGCAGTGGTGGCCCGCTTCCCGTCGGCGTACAGGCTGTAGAACGGCTGGCTGACGTCGACCGGCGCCTTGAAGATGCCGTCCTTGTACGGCGTCCAGCTGGTCACCTCCCGGCCCGCCTCGAACACGGCCTTGCCCGGACCGTCGACGCTGCGATACGTCACGTTCGAGTCGCGGTCGTCGAAGGTGATTGTCCTGTCGACCTGGTACGTGCCGGCCTTCAGGTTCACGACCGTGGTACAGCCGGCGTGGCTGCGCATCCGCAAGGTGTCGCGGGCGTGCTCGACCGTCTTCCAGGGCTTCTTCTCACTGCCCGGGCCCTGGTCGTTGCCGTTCGGCGAGACCCACAGCGCGTCACACCGGGTGGCCTCGTTCTTCGGGCCCGCTCCCAGTGCCGAGCCCGCACCTATCACTGCCAGGGCGACTCCGACGACTACCCCGCCGAGGACCTTCATCCGCGTCACCGGCCCGCTACGTCGTACGGGAAGGTGGGTAGGACGCCGATCTTGTCGTACTCCATCTTCGACGCGTCGAAGCCGGTGTCCCAGTCGGCGTTGGTCACCTGGTTGCACTGGTAGGACTGGTACTTCTGGTCGGTCACCTTGCCCACCTGGACGTTGCTGAAGGCAAATCCACACCCACCGGCGTCCATGTGGACACCGCGCGTCCCGCCGGCGTCCGGCATCGACGGGTCCGGGATGACGTCGCCGATCACCATCTGGTCGACGCTGTTCTGGATCGGGTGCGGCTCCTGGTTGTCCACGCCGTAGGTGTAGAAGGCGCCCATGTCGCCGCTGTCGAGGCCCATCTCCTCCAGCTTGATGTACTTGAACGTGTTGCCGTTCGCGTACTGGTCGCCGTCCTTGACCTCAGGCCGCGACTCCAGGCTGATGCCGTAGCGGGCGCTGTGCTTCACCTCGACGTTCGTCACCGTGTTGTTGCCGGTGTCCATCAACTCGATGCCCGAGGCATCACCGGGGACCAGCTCACCGATGTGGTCGATGAACACGTTCGAGATCGTGTGGTGGTTGCTCAGGTCGCCTTCACCCGGCCACCCGCCCTCGACCTTGATGCCGTCGGCACCGATGTTCTCCAGCAGGCTGTCGGTGATCTTCGTGTGGTCGTTGGCGAACAGCAGGTAGATGCCCGTGAACCCGGTGTCGGACAGGTGCAGCCGGCTCAGGTCGATGTTGCTCGTGTTGGTCAGCGTGATCGCACCGAAGCGGTTCCGCGGCATCTCGATCTGCCGGTCGTACTCCGGGTACTTGTGTTCGACACCGGCGTCCCCACCGGCCACCCAGCCGTTGCGGTACCAGCTGACGAAGTCGGAGTACTGGACGCCTAGACCGTCGAACGCGACGTCGTGCAGCCGGTTCTGTGCCGACTCGCCCGCCAGGTTCAGCACGGTCTTCACCGTGGGCCGCAGCACCTTGACGCCTTCCATCGTGCCGCCGAGCGGCTTGTAGTAGACCTCACCGGCCTTGTAGTCGAGGTAGTACTCCCCCGGCTGGTCCAGGAAGCTCAGTGAGTTCTGGAAGAAGTACCGCGAGCCGCCGTTGCTGTTGACCATGGCGTAGCGGGTCCAGTACTTCAGTGTGGTCTGGGTCTTCTTGAAGTTGGTGTCCAGCAACGGGATCGTGTCGGTGAACCACGACCACGAGCCACCGGACCAGATCGTCACCGACGCCTGGCTCATGTCCCACGTGGGGTCCCAGTCGCCCGGGTTGCCGTAGAGCCAGTTGTGGACATCCATCTTGTCCTCTTCATAGAGGACGGAGCGCAGGTACGGCGACCACTGCTCGTCGCTGCCGCGGTTCGGGTACCGGGCGTTGGTGGCGCGCTTGCCGTCCTCGAAGAGCGTGTAGAACGGCTTCGACGCGTCGACCTTGGCCTTGTAGATGCCGTCCTTGTACGGCTCCCAGCCGGTGATCTCCTCGGCGCCTTCGAGGTTCGCCTTGCCGGGACCGTCGACGCTGCGGTAGACGACCCGATGGCCGTTCTTCCCGGAGTCCTGCTCGTCGAAGTCGACGGTGTTCGCGACCGGGTAGTCGCCGGCCTTCAGGTTGACGGTGATGTCGCAGTTCATCCGGTCGTTGAGGTGCTTGTTCCGGATCTCGTCACGGGCCCGGGTGATCGACTTCCACGGGCTCTGCTCGGTGCCTTTGGCGGAGTCGTTGCCGTCGGTGGCGACCCAGAAGGTCTTGCAGTCGACGGCACCTGCGGGTTGGGCGTTGAAGTTGATGGCCGCGACGGTCACCAGGGCAGCCGCGACCACCCCGGCGCCGACGCTGAGCGCCGTACGCCTGGTTCTGTTGGACATGTTGGGCGGGGTCCTCTCCTCGGAGGTCAGTCGCCGGCGTTGCCGTTGTGGCTGCGCCAGCGCTCGTACTCGAGACGGGTCTTCTCGGTCAGGGGGTAGTAGTCACGCAACGGGGCGCCCTCGTCGATACGGCGCCGGCTGAACTTCTCCCAGGCGTCGTGCTCGGCCGCCGCGTCGACGACCGACTGCGCACGCTGCCGGGGTACGACGACCGCACCGTCGTCGTCGGCGAGCACCAGGTCACCTGGCAGCGTCAGGACGCCGCCGACCGCCACCGGGACGTTGTACGCCCACGGGAACAGTTCGGACTGGGAGGCATAGTGCGGGGTGGCGCCGGTCGACCAGATCGGCACGTCCAGCTCCGACACCCTAGGCAGGTCGCGGATCCGGCCGTCGACGACGATGCCGGCCCCGCCGCGGAGCTTGAAGTAGCGGACCAGCATGTCGCCGAAGCAGCCGGTGGTGTGGCTGCCGTAGGCCTGGACCACCAGGACGTCGCCGGGCTGGATCTCGTCGAGCACGGCCCACAGCGCCGTACTGCGCTCGATGTACTCCTGGGTCTGCCCGTCGGCGATGTCCTCACGTTGCGGCATGAACTGCAGGGTCAGCGCGCGGCCGACGACCTTCTTGCCGGGGAACATGCTGGTCGGACCGTCGACGAAGGTCCGGCGGATGCCCTGGTTGTGCAACCGGGCGCAGGCGGTGGCCGACCCGATCGCGGACAGCCGCTCGACCAGGCCGGGATCGGATGCCGGCGGGTTCTCGCCGCGCACCGGTAGGTCCCAGACCGGCGTCACCGGGGCTTGCTCCGTGCTGCTCATATATCTCCTCAGTAATCTCTATTGGCCAAGCGCCAGATGGGCGGCGCGGTAGGTGTTCGGTGTCAGCCGCAGGTCCAGCCGGATGCTCCGGCCGGGCGGCATCGTCACGTCGAGTCTGTTGCTGCTGACAACAACCGTGCGGCTGCCGACCGCCGGCGGGGTCGAGGTGTACGCCGGTGACGGTCCGGGGTACTCCCCGGTCGCAGTCGAGATCGTTGCCTCGTCGATGCGGTCTGTTCCGAAGCTCCCGGCCTGAACGACCACTCTGCGGGTCTGGGTCGCGGACAGGTTGACCAGCTGCAGACCGGTCCGATCCGGCTCGACCGTGTCGACCAGTGCGGCCACGTCAGGTGGCAGACCGGGTCGTCCGCGGTCGGCGTCCAGGTAGAGCACACGCATCGGCAGCAGTCCGCCGTTGTACAGCAGCTGCGGCGTACCTGTGGTCAGCTGGAGCAGCGCCTCGGTGGCGACCGGGTTGTGGCGTTGCCAGTGGTGGATGTTCAGGTCGGCCGGCTCGACGGTGTCGACAGCCATCAGGTCCATCCGGCGTTGCACCTGCGACAGTGCGACGCCCAGCATCGCCTCCGGGTAGCCGGGGTTGTCCCCGGCCAGGTAGGCGAGCCATGGTGCTTCGTGGCCGGCGTCCTCCTTGTTGCGGAAGTCGCGGACCGTCCGCCAGTCGTAACCGCTGCGCTGCCGCAGCTTGGTCAACCGGTCGCGGTCACCCGACTCGAACGCGGCCTGCCACAACCACATCGGCAGTCCGAGCTGGGGTGGCTGATAGTCGAACCAGCCGTCGTCGTTGTGCCGGTTCGGGATCAGCAGGGTCGGGCTGGCGCAGTCCTCACCGAGCTCAGCCTCCCAGCGGTCCCGGATACTCAGCTCGGTGTCGTCGACGGCGCCGCTGATGCCACGCTCGTACAGGTGGTCCAGCAACTGCCGGGCGAAGTCCAGCCGCTTCTGGTCACCTGTCAGTACGACGCCGTTCAGCGCCGCGATGCACGCGGCCGAGCCGACGCTGTAGACGCCGTGGGGCCAGTTCCAGCCGTAGTTGCCGCCGTACCAACGTCCGTCGTGGAGCTCGCCGACGATGCCGTTCGGGCCGACGTTGTCCGGAAGCAGTCCGCCGTTCGCCTTGGCCCGCTCCTCCCAGGCGTCGAGGTACTCCAGCGTCCACGCGGCGAACCGGTCGCTGTGGTCGTAGAGCCAGGCGTTCGCAGTCAGCGTCGTCGCCGCCAGGTTGACCGCGGAGTCACCGGCACCGAGCCGGCGGATCATCTCCGCGCCCATCAGGTCCGCGTTCGCCGGATCCTTCAGGTCGTCCCAGCTGCCGATCCCGGGTACGCCGGACAGCGGCAGCCCGAAGATCGACATCTTCGCCTGGTCGGCGCCGAACGTGTGCCACTCGTCATTGATGCCCCAGCGCGGACCGCCGGCACCGTTGTGCGGTGCGCGGATCGTCCGCGTCGCCGGGTCGTAGTTGCCGGCCGGCGAGCCCGGCAGGTAGAGCTCGGCGAACCGGTACGCGCGTTCGCGGAACACCTCGTCGGTCGGGTCGGCGGCACACAGCGAGTAGAAGAAGATCATCGACTCGCCGATGTGGAACCAGTCGTACCCGCGCTCGAACTCACCGGTCAGGAAGCCCAGGTCGGTGAGCTGTCGGGTCACGCCTTCCCAGTGCCACTTCGACACGTCGATCAGGTCGTCGGCGCCACCGAGCTGGTAGAGCACCGGCCAGTTCACGAACGCCTCGTAGAAGTCGTCCGCGCCGTCCCGGCTCTGCATCGGACCGGCGTACCGCAGGCTGCCGTCCGGCAGGCAGTAGCGCTCGCGGAAAAGCCACCAGCCCTCGTCCATCACGTCGAACAGGCGGCGCTGCATGATCGCCCAGGCGGGCGGCGTACCGATCGGGGTCTCGGCGACAATCGGTTCGGCTATCGGCTCGTTCATCCCTTGGTCGCCCCCGCGGTCAGGCCGCTGATCACGTGCTTCTGGAGCAGCACGAAGACCACCAGCAACGGAGCCACCGCGAGCAGCAGCGTCGGGAACACCACCGTGTAGTCGGTGGAGTACTGGCTCACCGCGGCGTACACGCCGGTCGTCACGGTGTAGAGACCGCTGCCCGGGCCGAGGATGATCTGCGGATTCACGAAGTCGTTCCAGACCGAGAACGTGTTCAGGATGACCATCGTCACCACGGCCGGTTTCATCAGCGGGAACACGATCGACCAGAACACCCGGTGTTTGCCGGCTCCGTCGACCGCGGCCGCCTCGTCCAGGCTGACCGGGATCGTCATGATGTAGCCGGCGTACAGGAAGATCGAGAACGGCAGCGTCAGCGTGGTCTCGAACAGCACGAACCCGGGAATCGTGCCCATCAGCCCGAGGAACTTCAGCGTGTAGACCACCGGGATCACCAGCACCTGGCTCGGGATGAACGTGCCGGCCACGAACAGCAGCAGAAGCATCCGGTACCGGCGCTCGCTGCGCCGGGCGATCACGTACGACACCGGTCCGGCGAGCGCCACCGAGAGGACGTTCACCGAGACCACGAACAGGATCGTGACGGCGTACCCCTTGAGGATGTTGAAGTCGGGGTTCGTCGCCGCCTTCTTCAGGTACTGCGTGGTGAGCTGATCCGGCGACAGCGAGAACGGGTGCGCGAGGATGTCCTGCTGCGACTTGAACGCGCTGACGACCAGCAGGTACATCGGCACCAGCATCAGCACGCTGACCAGCACCATGAACGCGACGCGTCCCCAGCCCTTTGTTCGCAAGGGTTTCAGCTGCACACTCGCCACCCGCGGCATCCGGAGCGCGCTCATGCCTGCACTCCTCGGTCGGCACGCGCACGCAGCCGCGCAACGGTCAGGGCGAGTCCGGCGGTGATCACCATCAGTACGACGCTCTGCGCCGAGCCGAACCCGAGCGCGTTGTTGTGGAACGAGTCCCACAGGATCAGGTACGCCGCTGTCTGGGTCGATCCGGCCGGTCCGCCGCCGGTCAGCGACACCACCAGGTCGTACGTCTTCAGCAGTGTCACCAGCGACAGCACCAGATTGACTGTGACGACCGGTGCGAGCGCGGGCAGCGTGACGTTGAAGAACGTCTGCCTGGCTGATGCACCGTCGATCCGCGCGGCCTCCAGCAGGTCACGCGAGATGGTCTGCAGGCCGGCCAGGTAGAGGACGACGTTCACGCCGAACCCCGCCCACACGAGCACGCCGATGAGGCTGGCGAGCGCCCAGTTCGGATTGGACAGGAAGGGCAGCACCTCCGCGCCCTTCGACGTCAGCCATCCGTTGACGACTCCCGACGTACCGAGGACGGCGCTCCACAGGAAGCCGACGACCAGTGCGCTCAGGACGTGTGGGTAGAACAGCACGATCCGGAACAGCGCGTTCAGCCGGGAGGCGCCGTTCACCAGCAGGGCGAAGCCGAGTCCCAGCACGCTGAGCAGGACGGTGCCGACAGCAGCGATCAGGAGCGTCACCCAGCCCGCCCGGATCGCCTCGGCGCTATGCGTCAGGTTCACGTAGTTCTTGAGCCCCACGAACGCCGGGTTCGCGCTGTACCCGTCCCAGTCGGTCAGGCTCAGGTAGAGCGACAGACAGACCGGGACGACCAGCATGACGACGAACAGCACCAGGGCGGGGCCGACCATACTGAGGGTCGTCAGCCGGGCTCTCACGATTTCGAGCCCATCCAGGTGTTCATGCGGGTCGCGACGTCCTTGGCGCTCTTCCCCGTGTAGAGGCTCTGGACTGCCTTGTTCCACTCCCCGTTGAAGCCCTGCGGCAGGGTGCTGGCGCCGTACCCCTCACCCTGGGCGACCTGCTTCGGCGCCTGGTCGAGGATGTCCTGCACCTGCTTGCCGAGCGGCGACAGCTTGTCGGTGAAGCCCTTGCGGAAGTTGCCGTCCTGCGCGAGCTGACTCTGTACGGCGCCCTTGTCGGTGACCAGCCACTGCACCAGTTTCACCGACAGGTCGCGCTGCTCGGTCGACTTGAGCACCATGTACGGCGCGGCCATCGTGACGCCCTGCGGGCCCGGCGACGGCTGGCCGGCGGCCGGCGGGGCCGCGAAGACGCCGAGGTCGAACGCCGGCTTCGCGTCGTCGGCGGTCCGGACGAACCAGCTGCCCATGATGTACATGCCGGCCTTGCCGGACAGGAAGTTGGTCTGCGCGCCGACGTCCTTCAGGCCGAGCGCGTTCTTGTCGACGTACCCGTTCTTGATCCAGGACTGGTAGCGCTCCAACAGCGGCAGCATGGTGTCGCCGAGTTGGAGGCCCTTGGCGTTGACCTTCTGGTACCAGTCCGGGTGCTCGGTGGCGATCGACGGGTCACTGAGCTGCAGCAGTTGCAGTCCGGTCACGTAGTCGCCGGCGGTCTGCAGCGGCAGGTAGCCCGCCGCCTTCAGCTTGCCCATCGCGGCGGTCAGCTCGTCCAGGTCCTTCGGCGGCGCAGTGATACCGGCCTTGGCGAACGCGTCCTTGTTGTAGAACACCAGCGACTGCGCCTGCTGGCCGACGCCGACGGTGTAGACCTTGCCGTCCAGCGCGGCCTGCTCCGACAGCGGAGTGTCCTTGGTCCACGCCTGGTCGGTCAGGTCCAGCATCTGCGGCGCCAGCACCTTGTCCGCCATCAGCGTCTCGACGACATCCGGCGCGTTGCCGGCTGCGAGCAGCTGCGGCAGCGTGTCCTTCACACCGGAACCGGTCGGCGCCTCGATCTTCACGTCGACGCCCGGGTTCGCGTCCTCGAAGGGCTTGACCAGACCCTCCCAGTAGCTCTTGGTGAGGTTGGGAGTGATGTTGACCAGCATGCGCACTTCACCGGTGCTGTCACCAGCAGCACCCTTGGTGTCGCTGAAGCCACCACCGCAGCCGGCCGCGCCCACCAGGATCACGACGGATGTCAGCAGACCGAGCCTGCGCTTGAACGTACGGGCTACCGAACGAGCCATTTCGAGATCCTCCTCGGATCGTCCCGGCGTCGGGGGCGGCCGGGCGTCGTTATCGAGTGACGATGCAGAGAACCGCGCCCGAGTGTCAACGTTTACGCGGCAAAGTGGACGCCCTGAGTCAGAAGTCCGTGCCAGATAGGGTTGGCAGAACGCTGTGAACGGGGTCACCATGCAGCCATGCCCGATGCCGGAAGACCCAAGTCGCCGCTGACCCTGTCGGTGGCCGAGCGGACCGCGCTCAGCCAGCTCGCGGCCGCCCCGCGGACCACCGACGCGATGCGGCTGCGGGCCCGGATCGTGCTCGCCAGCGCGGAGGGCCGCTCGAACAAGGCGGTCGCGGACCTGCTCGAGGTCACCCCGGGCACGGTCGGCAAATGGCGCCGCCGGTTCCTCCGGATGGGCATGGCCGGTCTCGACGACGGAATGCGCAGCGGCCGTCCCCGGATGGTGGACCGGGTCCAGCTGGGTGGGATGGCGACGGCATCGATGGCCGATTCCGGACATCGCCTGTCCACCCGCGAGCTGGCAGCGACGTACGGCGTCTCGCAGTCGACGGTCGCGCGCCGGCGCCGGGAGGAGGTCCAGCACTACCGATCTGGATCAACGGCCCGCGGCGACATCGGTTTCAGCCACCCCGCGCCGCCGTCCTCCAGCGACCCCGAACTGCTGTCCGACCGGGTCTACGAGGCGATCCGCGGCTGGATACTGTCCGGAGAGCTCGCCCCGGGCATGCGGGTCGTGGAGTCCGAGATCGCCCGTGTCCTCGGCACCAGTCAGACTCCGGCCCGGGAAGCGGTACGCCGCCTGGCGCACGAGGGGCTCGTCACGTACCGGCCGCGGCTGGGGAACTTCGTCACCGAGATCTCCCAGGTCGAGGCCCGTGAGGCGCGCGAGGTCCGCGTCCTGCTGGAGTCCGCGGCGGCGCGGCGGGCCACCGGGCACGTGCCGCCCGGGGAGCTGGACCTGCTGCGGATCGAAGTACAGCGGATGTCCGAGGCTGCGGATCACCACGACATCGGTGCGTTCCGGGAGGCCGACCTGCGGTTCCATCGGCAGGTGCTCGCGACCAGCGGGAACTCGATGCTGCTGCGGGTGTGGCGGACGCTGGAGCCGGCGCTGTGGAGCCTGCAGGTCGTGTCGAACGCGATGTACGCCGGTGACTGGGGACTGATGGCGCGGCGGCACGTGGACCTGATCGAGGTCCTGTCCGGCACCGACCCCGAGGACTCGGCCCGCCTGTTCGCCGCCCACGCCCGCGGCGAAAGCTCCATCACCAGACCGGCCGGCCACCATGACTGACCTCCCCACTCACCTCGTCGATGCCCACGTCCACGTCTGGGATCTCGCCCGGCGGTCACTCCCCTGGCTCCGTACCGGACACCCGCTCCGCCGTGACTTCACCCTCGAAGACATCTCCGACGACGTGATCCTGGTGCAGGCCGACGCGGACCCGGCCGAGGTGTACGACCTGCTGGCGTTGGCGCCGCAGACCCCGTCCGTGGTCGGGGTGGTCGGGTGGTTCGATCTGCTCGACTTCCCCGACCGGCTGCCCGACGACCCGCGGCTGGTCGGCGTACGCAGTCCGCCGACGGACCAGACCGATCCCGACGCCCTGATCGATCCCGCGCATCTGCGCGGTGTGCAGGCCGCCACCGACGCCGGCCTCGCCGTCGACCTCCTGCTCCGCCCCTCCGCGTTGATCGGGGCGGCCCGGCTCGCGTCCGCCGTACCCGAAGCGCGGCTGGTGATCGACCACCTCGGCAACCCGACCGCTGTCACCCCCGACTGGCTCGCCGGACTGCGGGCGCCCGCCGAGTGCCCGAACGTCACCGTCAAGCTGTCCGGCATCGCCCACCTCCCGACCGACGACCTCCGCGCGATGGTCGACGTCGTCCTCGAACTCTTCGGCAGTGAACGGTTGCTGTTCGGCTCGGACTGGCCCGTGTGCACGCTGGCCGCCGGCCGCGCCGAGGTGATCCGCCGTACCGCAGCACTGCTGCCGCCCGCAGCGCACAACGACGTGTTCCGCGGCACCGCCCAGCGCATCTACCGCCCCAGGGAGACCGCCCATGAACGAGTACACCCGCCGCCAGGTCCTTAGGACCGCAGGCGCCGCGGCCGGCACCGCCGCTGTCGCCGGCTCGCTCACTCTCACCCCGTCCGCCGCCGCTGCCGTCCCGCCCCCGGGCAGCGGCGCCAACCCCCTCACCCTCTGGTACACCCAGCCCGCCACCGAGTGGCTGCAGGCGCTTGCCATCGGCAACGGCCGGCTCGGCGCCATGGTGTACGGCGGAACCGCCGCCGAGCAACTGCAGCTGAACGAGGACTCGATCTGGGCCGGCGGCCCGCACCAGTACGACGACCCGGTCGGCAAGGAGGTGCTGCCGGAGATCCGCCGCCTGATCGCCGAGGAGCAGTACCTCGACGCGCAGAACCTGGCCGACGAGCACTTCATGGGCCGTCCGACCGAGCAGATGCAGTACCAGCCGGTCGGGTACCTCTCACTGGCCTTCCCCGGTATCGACGCGGCTGCTGTCTCGGCGTACCGGCGGGAGCTCGATCTGACCACGGCGACCACGTCGGTCAGCTACGAGCACGCCGGTGTGCGCTACACGCGGGAGGTGTTCGTCAGCCATCCCGCGCAGGTGCTGGTGATGCGGCTGACGGCCAGTCAGCGTGGTGCGCTCACGTTCGACGCGACGTACAGCACCGAGCAGGCCGCGACGCCGGCACGGTTCGACGACAAGACGCTCGCGCTGAACGGCATCAGCGGAGACGCGGAAGGGCTGACCGGGTCGGTCAAGTTCTGCGCGCTGCTGCGGGCGTTTGCCGCGGGCGGCACCACTACGGTTGCCGATGGCAAGTTGTCGGTCGCCGGTGCGGACGAGGTGACGCTGCTGTTCTCGGTCGGGACCAGCTACCGCAACTACCTCGACGTCGGGGCTGACCAGGTGGCTCGTGCCGTCGCGCCGCTGACCGCCGTCGGCCGTCCGGCGTACGGGCGACTGCGGCACGAGCACGTGGAGGACTACCAGCGCCTGTTCGGCCGCGTGGACCTCGACCTCGGTACGTCGGACTCGATCGCGCTCCCGACGGACCAGCGGATCGCGGCGTTCCGCAACGGCGGCGACCCGCAACTGGCCGCGCTCTACTACCAGTTCGGTCGCTACCTGCTGATCTCCAGCTCACGCACTCCGGGGCAGCCCGCGAACCTGCAGGGCATCTGGAGCTACAAGATGCTGCCTGAGTGGCAGTCCAAGTTCACGCTGAACATCAACTGCGAGATGAACTACTGGCCGGCCGGTCCCGCCAACCTGGCCGAGTGCTGGGACCCGCTGTTCCAGATGATCGGTGAGCTGTCGGAGTCCGGCGCCCGCACGGCAGCAACGATGTACGACGCTCCAGGCTGGGTAGCGCACCACAACACCGACGGCTGGCGCGGCACCGCACCTGTCGACTTCGCGTACTACGGTGTCTGGCCGACCGGCGGTGCGTGGCTCTCGCTGCTGTTCTGGGAGCGCTACGAGTACACCGGCGATCTGGAGATGCTGCGGAAGTACTACCCGGTGCTGCGTGGTTCGGTCGAGTTCTTCCTCGACCAGCTGCAGACCGACGCCAAGACGGGCTGGCTGGTGACCAGCCCTTCGCACTCTCCCGAGGTCAAGCACCACGACTACGACAACGTCGGCGTCAGCATGTGCGCCGGACCGACGATGGACACCGAGATCCTGCACGACCTGTTCAAGGTGTTCGGACAGGCGTCCGCGTTGCTGGGCAAGGACTCCGCGATGGCAGCGGAGGCAGCCGAGGCACGGTCCAGGCTGGCACCTCTGCAGATCGGGTACCTCGGTCAGATCCAGGAGTGGCTGATCGACTGGGAGGAGGCGGCTCTGGAGACGAGTCGACATGTCTCACACCTGTGGGCCGTCTTCCCGAGTGATCAGGTGACACCCCGCAGTACGCCGGAACTCGCGGACGCGGCGCGCAAGTCCCTGGAGTTGCGTGGTCCGGCCGTAACCGCCGGCTGGTCGCTGGCCTGGAAACTGAACCTGCGGGCCCGGCTGCTCGAGCCGGACAACGCGTACAAGCATCTGACGCAGTTGCTCGGTCCCGGCCGGACAGCTCCTAACCTGTTCGACCTGCACCCACCGTTCCAGATCGACGGCAACTTCGGCGGCATCTCCGGGATCACCGAGATGATCATGCAGAGCCACTCCGGTGAGGTCGCGCTGCTGCCCTGTCTGCCGTCGGCGTTCCCGACCGGCAGCGTGCGGGGCCTGCGGGCGCGTGGCGGCTTCGAGTTGGAGTTCGCCTGGTCCGGTGGGACGCTGACGAAGGCCCGGATCCGGTCCCTGCTCGGCAACCGGCTGCGGCTGCGGACCGGTGCGCCGGTCGATGTGAAGTCCTCGGCCGGCCCGGTGGCGTTCGGACGCCCCGAAGACGGCGTCGTCGAGTTCCGGACCCGTACTGGTGTCGACTACTTCATCGAGCCGCGCGCATGATCCGACTTGCTCTACCTCTCCTAGTCACATTGCTGGCAGCAAGCACCTCGGCGTTGCCCGCGGTCAGCCATCCCTCCACTGATGATTCTTTGACAACTGCATGGCATGACGGTGCCTTGCGTACTGACACGGCCGGGCTGGTGTCGCGGTCGGACCTGGTGCAGGAAGGACCGGCCTGGCAGACGTACCAGGCGATGCCGTTGGGCAACGGCGTACTCGGTGCCGCTGTCTGGGCTGAGAAGGGCTACAGCGCCCAGCTGAACCGCGTGGACACGTTCCCCGACCTCAAGTCGGCTGGGCGACTCGTCGTACCCGGTCTGGACTCGCTGATGCGTGCTGACGACTACAGCGGCAGGTTGGCGCTGTACGACGGCCAGCTCGTGCAGAGCGGCGGTGGGATGACTGCGCGTTCGTACGTGCGGGCTGATGCGGATCAGTTCGTTCTGGAGGTCACCGGCGCGGATCCATCCAAGACGCAGACAGCTGACCTCAAGTTGTGGGCCGGCCGGACACCGGCAGCCAGCGCGAGCGGCGGGATCGCTGCGCTGGCAGAGACGTTCCACGACGCGTCGTCCGGCAGTATCACCGGTGCGGTTGCTGCGTTGACCGCGCAGGCTTCCGGCGTGACAGCGTCTGTTGTGGACCCGCTGACGGTTCGGTTGACGTTCCGGCCGCGCCAGGACGGGAGTTTCCGGCTAGTGGTCGGCGTACCGTCGTACCGCGGTGGTGAGCTGCGGACGGCCGCCCGTAAGGCAGTGGCTGAGACACCGAGTCACCACCTGCAGTGGTGGCACTCGTACTGGGCCAAGGCGGCGCCGATGCGGATCACGTCCGCAGACGGCTCCGGTGAGTACGTGGAGAACCTGCGGACGCTGCAGCTGTACACGATGGCGGCGTCGATGCGTGGCGACGTACCGAGCACTCATGGCGCGGTTGTACGGATGTTCTCCTCATCGCAGGACCAGGCCGACTGGGCGCAGGACTCGTACTGGCACTTCAACCTGCGCGAGTTCGTGGCCGCCAACCGCGGCGCGGGGATTGCCGAGTTCAATGCGCCGTACTTCAAGTTCTACCTGGACCGGGCCGAGCTGATGCGCGAGTGGACCCGCACCCACTGGATCGGCGGCGAAGGGCTGTGTCTGCCGGAGTTCATGCGGTACGACGGCACCGGTGACGGCTGCGACAACACGCAGGAACCGAGCTGGACGCGGAGGATCCTGACCAGCGGGCCGGAGCTGGTGAACAACATCTGGGAGCAGTACCGCTACACGGGCGACAAGGCGCTGCTGAACCGGAGCTATCCGTTGATGCGGGATGTGGCCAGGTTCTACCTGTCGGCCATGACCGTCGGCACCGACGGGTACCTGCATCTGGAGCACGTCAACGCGCTGGAGGTGCAGTGGGACACCAGCGACCCGGTGCCGGATCTGGCGGCGATGCGGGTGACCTTCCCGATCGTTGCCGACCTGGCGGCGTCGCACGGTGACACCGCACTGGCCGCACAGCTGCGTGCGGCGGTTGGGAAGCTCCCGCCGTTCCGGACTGTGCAGCGTGGCGGTGAGGAGGTGCTGGCATGGTCCGGTACGGACGAGGAGGCGCACAACACGCAGAACCCGGAGATGGAGGCGCTGTGGCCCTGGGGAGTCTTCGACGCCTCCTCCTCGTTGATGCAGGCAACGTTCCGGCAGCGCGTGTACCCGCAGGACAAGGACTGGGGGATGGACAGCACCTGGGCCGCACGCCTCGGGCTGTCCGACGAGGTGAAGCGCCTGCTGTTGAAGGGCATCGCCGACTTCCAGATCTACCCGAACGGGTTCACCGTCCACCGCACCGGCCAGGAGGCCGTCCGCAACCACAGCTTCTACAACGAGTGGGGCGGTGTGCTCAGCATGGGTCTGCAGGAGGCGCTGGTGCAGTCGTACACCGGGGTCGTGCGCGTCGCGCCGGCATGGCCGAAGGACTGGGACGTGGCCGGCTCGGTACAGATCGAGGGCGGGCACCGGATCAGCACCGAGGTCCACGACGGCGTGCCTACGGTGGTCGGGATCCAGGCCGGGAGCCGGGACACGCTGGAGATACGCAACCCGTGGCCGGGGCAGAAGGTGCGCGTGACCGACTCGCACGGACACGTGGTGGATGCGCCGACCTCTGATGAGGTGCTGACGGTCCCGGTGTCTCCGAACACGTCGTACACGCTGGAGCGCGTCGCCGTACCGCTGTCCTCGTTCTCCTACGCACCGCTGACCGGACAGCCGGCGACCACGGTCAAGACCGTCGGGAACCGGGTGCTGGGCATCACGAAGAGCGAGCCGCCGCTCGAGAGCGACCTCGTATCGGTGGCGGCGCCGGAGAAGCTGTCGAACCTGGTGAAGGCGCAGACCGGTGCACCGATCTATGTGGATCGCAGCTACACGATCACCGACCTACCAGCCGAGCTGAACGGACAAGCGCTGGTGCAAGGGGCGAATGACGACTCGAAGGCGACCACACCGGCCGACTACCTCCAGCTGAGGCCCACTCGGCCGGCGACGGTCTATGTCGCCTTCGACCCACGCGGTGAGAACGTTTGGTGGCCGTCCTGGCTGTCGTCCTTCACCCGTACCGGCGAGACAGTCGGCACTACCGACCAACGGCTCATCTTGTTCAAACGCGACGTCCCGGCCGGCGCCCTGTCGCTGGGCCCGAACTCCGGCGTACCGGACAAGGGCAACTCGACCTACGTAACCTTCGTAAGGCCGCAGTGAACGTGATACGACACTGAGCATGTCAGCCATGCACCCGACGACTACGACTGCCTGTCCTGGAGACTGGTCACCGGCGAGGAAGACGACCTCACGGCGCAGCACGACATCGTGCTGCGCCGTGAGCACAACTGTTGGCTGGCGGTTGACCTACGGCCACGCGGCCTGGTCCACCTGTTCGCTCTGAACCCGGATCTCCAACTCCACCCGAATCGCCGGCGCCAGCCGACCGACGTCCACGAGCACCGCCTCCTGCGCGCGGGCGGCGAGCCGTACAACGCATTCGGCCACCAACGCCGGCCACAAAGCGTCTCGGCGCGGCTCGTCCGTACCGACCAGACGTACGACGAGTGCGTCAACCAACTCGAGCTCCACCCACCGCCCTGCCGGCACCCTCGAAGCCGACGCGCGATCGATCCACCAGACCCTACTCAGCTGCCGCTCGTGCGACAGAGGCCCTTCGTCCGGCCGGTGCCGTTGGTGCGGCGGGTGCTGTTCGGCCGGCGCTTGTTCCTGCGGAGGAGGCGGGGTGGGCTGCGCGCCTGGGGTCAGCGACAGGGTGATCGGCGTACGTCTGCTACTGCCGGACAGCTGCAGCTTCGCCTCGGTCTGGACGACCGGGCTGAGGGCGTCCAGCGAATGCGCCACGAAGTACCCGTCGGGCGCCTGAGCCACGATCCGCGATAACGGACCCGCAAAGCTGATGCCCCGCTCGTCGTCGTGCAACTCCGTGAAGAGAATGCGAGCCTGCGGGAACGAACCCCGCAGAATGCCCAGCGCGTTAGCACTCACGACCGGCGTGAGCACGATGTTCGCCGTACTCGGCGCAGACTTCAGGTCAACAACCGCATAACCCGGCCCGAGCATGTCGCTAAGCTCCGCCCGCGCCACCTTCGACAGCTGCATAGCCGTAACCACGACCACCGCCGCCCCCAGCCCGGACTCCGGCCTATCCATCGGAGCGCAGCGCAGCCGACTTCAGATCACAACAGGTCACCGGGTCCCCCCTCGGTCAACTGCACATCCATCTGGTGAGCCCGCCGAGCATATCCGCCCAGGCACGCGAGGAAGCCGCACGCGCCGGCCGCCGTCCCCCGCATCCTCCTGCCACCGGCCGCTCTCGCAGACCAGGACGCGGCCTCCACGCCGCGCGTGGAGCCTCCACACGCGCTCACCGACCAGGCTCAGCATCAGCACCGCACCCACCGCCCACCCCCCAGCATCAGCAGAGCTGCGATATGGGGCACGGGCATCGGCTGCTCGGGAGGGGTGTGGGCGGCGGGGTCAGATGGTTACGAAGGAGGGTGGGCCGGTGTCAGCGGCGTCCGGTGCTGTCGGTCGCCAGACGGCGAACCGGGCGGCTTCTGCGTAGGTGGCAGCGTCCGCGTTCCAGCGCCTGGCGTGTGCAGGGGTCCTGGTTGCGACGGGCGAAACGGTTCCGCCCCACGGGTCGGCCGACGGGGTCGGCGACGGCGACTGTGAGTCGGCGGCGGAGTTCGAGCCGAAGGCAGGTGGACCAGAGCACACGAGCGGTGGTGGGTCGGCCCAGGCGGGGCGGTCTACGTGGACTGCGCCGTCGGTGATCGTTACGGTCCAGCGGCCGTTGTGAAGGTCTGTGTGGTCCCGGCGGCAGAGGAGGACCAGGTTGTCGATCTTCGTCTCGCCACCATCGATCCAGGAGATCAGGTGGTGGGCGTCGCACATGATGGGCGGCGCTCCGCAGACCACGCAGCCGCGGTCGCGGGTGTTCAGGGCGCGGCGCATCGCTCGGGTGACCAGGCGTTCGCGGCGGCCGACGTCGAGGGGTTCGGAGTCCGTGCCGAGGACAACAGGGATGACATGGGCGTCGCAGGCCAGCCGCCTGATGGCCGCGGCGGACAGCCCGTCGCCGTAGACGGTTCGGCCGATGGCGTCGGCAGTTGCTGCCTTGAGGTCCTGCAGGTCGATCGTGACGGTTATGCACGCCTTCGCGCCGTAGCCTGGTACGCGGCCCGTCTTCTCGACGACCGGTCCATCACCGGCGCCATCTCCGCGAGCCGATGTCTGGGTGCCTGGACCTGCACCAACACCCGCCCCGGCACCCGCTCCGGCGGAGGCGGTGTCCCATGCGTTGGCGGCGATGGTCAGGGCTGCGGAGAGGGCATCGGCTTGGCGCTTCTCGCGAGGCCGGGGGTCTTGTTCGCCGTCGGCGGTCTTGTGGGGCCGGGCGCCGGCGTGGACCACCGCACGGAGGAGCTCGGCGTTCTCGTTGGCAAGGTAGCCCTTGAACTTCACGCCCTTGTCGGCGTTGGTGAGCGTCAGCGACTCACGCTCGTATGCCTTCTTTTCTTCGGGTTCCGGGCCGTCGGAGTCCAGGAGGTTGCAGATCTCCTTGGCCGCGGCCCGGAGCTCAGCGGGCGCGAGATGGGCGGCCAGCTGCACCAACTGCTCCTCGGCGACGTCGAGGTCGTCGACCGGCACCCGCGAGCGAACCCGCTCCAACTCGAACACGATCGCCGCTGCCTGGGCCGTCTGCATCGGTCGCACCACACGCACACCTTCATCGCCGCCGCCCGCGGGCTCCCCGGCACCCGTGACCTCTCCCGCATCCGTTACCTCGCCGGCATCCGCGGTGCTGTCGCGATCAGAACCCTGCGCAGCTGGAACGTCCGGACTTTCGATGCCGTCGGCAAGCGCTGTGGCGATCGCGCTGTATCTCGGCAAGGCCCGGGCCAGGCGCACGTCGCGCCAGGCCTCCGCGCGGTCGCGGCGGTGGCGGCGGGAGACGAGTTCGACGGCGTCGCGGGCACCTAGCTCCTGGGCATGGCCGGTGTCCTCGATGCGGGCGATGAGCTGGAGCCGGACGTTCTGCAGACGGATGATCTCGGCGTCGACAGCGTCGAAGGCGGGCATCATTTCGCCTTCGCTCAGCGACCACACCGGTCGTCCGTCGAGAACATCCATGCACCCAACGGTACCTACGCCATCCGACAGTTTTCAAAGCCGAAATCCCTTGTTTTCAAGGGATCTGGTGATCCTCAGGACCAGCCGATCGCGGCTTGACGGCATGGAAGCCGAGGGTGTAGGTGTACGGGGCCACCTGCAGGCTGTCGCGCGTCGGTGGGCCGCAGGAGGCTGAGCCGAGGCCGTTCTGAGCGAGGTCCAGGTTGACGTAGATGTGGTCGCGCGGGGTGAGGTCCGAGCGGTGGCGGGCGGTTTCCAGGTCCTCGGTGGTCCAACGGCGGGCTGTCAGTTGGAAGAGCGGTGCGCCCGTCACGCGAAGACCGTTGCCATCGGCATCGGTCAGTTCGGCCCAGCGGACGTCGGTGCGGGCGCCGTTCTCCTGCGGTACGACGTACGGCGTCTGCAGCTCGTCGACCGTGCACTCGTACCGTCCCACACGGGCAGTTTCGCGGCTGTCGGCGTACGACTCGCCGGGACCGCCGCCGTACCACTGCACGTTCTCCAGCGTCCGCGGAAGGGTCATGCGTACACCGACGCGGGGCCAGCTGCCGCACCGTGGGGTGACGGCGGTGCCGGCCCACTCTCCTTCTGGCTGTACGTCGACGGTCAGCTGGAGTTGATCGTCGTAGGCTCTCCAGCGGTAGGTCGTGCGTACGGCGAGGCCGAGGCCCTCGGGTGCGACTCTCGCACGTACGAGTAGGCCGTCGTCCTGCACCTCGACACTCTCGACCCGATGGAGGAGGCGGTCGAGGCCGGCAGCTCGCCACTCCTGCGTGACGCCGTTACGGCCGCCCTGGCCGTTGTCGTTGTCGGTGGGGGCGCGCCACAGGTCCAGCACGAGGCCGTCGACCTGATGACCGAAGAGCCGGGTCAGTTGCCCGGTCGCCCGATCGAACTCACCGCCGCCAAGACGAAGCACCTCTCCATCCTCCAGCAGCACAGCCGTAGGCGACCCCTCAAGCACACTCGCCGCCTCCGCCGCCTCCGCCGCCGCAGGCGCGGCGGGTGGTTCCACTGGGAACTGTGCCCAGGCAACCTCATGTCCCGCAGCAGCCCAGGCCGTGTCCTTCGCGAGCACGGCCCGCACGGTCAGCAGTTGTTCATCCGTCGAGAAAGGTGCTGCGGGGGTGGGTAGGTCAGCCGACCGGCCCGGGGAAATGTCAGGAGCTTCGAGGTGGCCGGAGGCAACTTCTGTGCCGTCGGTGGTGATCGACCAGACGAGGGTGAGGTCGTCTACTCCGGTGAAGGTCCGGTGGTTGTGGACGGTGAGCGGGTCGGGGCCGGTGATGCGGATCGGTTCCAGGACCTTCTTGTACTCGAGCAGGCCGGGCGAGGGGGTTCGGTCGGGGAAGAGCAGGCCGTCGATGCAGAAGTTGGCGCCGTGCAGGCGTTCGCCGAAGTCGCCGCCGTACACATGGTCTGTTGCGCCGGGCAACAGTAGGCCGTGGTCGATCCACTCCCAGACGAACCCGCCCTGCAGGCGCGGGTAGTGCTCGAGGATCCGCTGGTAGTCCGCCAACCCGCCGGGACCGTTGCCCATGGCATGCGCGTACTCGGCCAGGATGAACGGCAAAGCGCGTCGCCGGGCCTCCAGGTCCGGGCGATCGGCGGTCTCGTCCGGCACGTCCTCGGTGCGGGTGCCGATCGCCTCGAGGTCCTCGAGCGGCGGGTACATCAGGCTGTAGAAGTCGGAGAACTCATACGTCCGGTCCCGTTCGTAGAACACCGCCCGATCCGGATCCCGCTCGCGGGTCCACGCGGCCAGCGTGCCGAAGTTCCGGCCGCGGTGGCTCTCGTTGGCGAGGGACCAGATGACGACGCTCGGATGGTTCTTGTCGCGCTCGACCATGCGCCGCATCCGGTCGAGCATCATCGGGGCCCAGTCCGGGTCGTCGGCCGGATTGCCGCGCCAGTCGGTGTAGATGAACCCGTGCGTCTCGATGTCGCACTCGTCGATCACCCACAGTCCCAGCTCGTCGCACAGGTCCAGGAACGCCGGGTGCGGCGGATAGTGCGCCGTGCGGACGGCATTGACGTTGTGCTGTTTCATCAGCACCAGGTCCTGTCGCATCGCCTCGACGGTCATCGCGCGGCCGCGGCGTTCGTCGTGCTCGTGCCGGTTGACCCCGCGGAAGAACAGCGGGCGGCCGTTCGCGGTGAACAGTCCGTCGACCATCGCCACCGTCCGGAACCCGATCCGGAGCTCGACCGTCTCCCCCGGCACGTCGACGGTCGCGTCGTACAGCCTCGGTTCCTCGGCAGACCACGGCTCGACCGCGTCGATCGCCACCGATTCGCCCGGTGCTGCGACGATCCCCAGTTCCGGCACTCGTACGACGGCATCCGGGACGGTCTCCACCCGCAGCGTGCCGGCACCGGTCAGATGGTCGTACGACGCGTGCACGAAAACGTCGTCGATCAACGGGCGCGCGAGCAGCGTGACGTCGCGGAAGATGCCCGGTAACCACCACATGTCCTGGTCCTCGAGGTACGAGCCCGACGACCACTGGTGGACCCGGACCGCCAGCAGGTTCCGCCCGGGCCGCAGGTGCTCGCCCACGACGAACTCACTCGGGAGGCGGCTGCCCTTCGCCGTACCGACCTCGATGCCGTTGACCCACACCTTGAAGCACGAGTCGACTCCCTCGAACCGCAGGACCGCGCCGTCGACCGGCCAATACTCGGGTACGTCGAACGTGCGGACGTGATCGCCCGTCGGGTTGGCGTCCGGGGTGTACGGCGGATCGATCGGGAACGGGAACGCGGTGTTGGTATACCGCGGTCGCTCGTGCCCTTGCAGCACCCAGTGACCGGGGACCGTCAGCGCGCCCCAGCTCTCGTCGACCGTTGGTATACCATCCGGCGCGCCGTCCCAGAGCTTGAAGCTCCAGCTGCCGTTCAGGTCGATCCGCGGCCGTGACGACCGCAACCAAGCCCGCGGTTCCCGCCCCCCGGTGCTCGGGGACAGATCCTCGAAGTACCTCACTGCGCCTCCTCGAGCACCACGACATCCCAAGCCCCCAGCACAACAGCCTCACCCGGACCGACAGGTAGCAACTGCTCGACCCGCACCGGTGGCCGAACCGTGAGCTCTTCCCCGGACCAGTTGTGCACGAACCACAGGCGTTTACCTGCCGGATTCACCGCCGACATCGCCGTCACCGAAGGCCCCCACAACCGCGACTCGCCATACAACGAAGCCGAAAGCTCCGCATCGGGCACCGTCCCCACATAGGTCACCCGCCCGGCCCCGAACGGCTTGGTCGTCACCACCGCCCGCTGCCCGCCTCCCGGATGCTCGAACGAGGCAAGCACCTCGGCATCGTCGACAACCAACCGCTCGGCCCACCGCGTCGCACATCCGCGCAATCCGCGCAGCCCGCGCACAGCCACGCCCTCGGCCAGGTTCTCGAACTCCTGGTATACCAAACCCGCCGCCTCCCGAAGCCGCGGCGGCGCACCCTCGGCTCGCGGCCGAGCCTCCAGATCCGCGTACCCCGTCCGCGGCCCGAGGATCAGATGCCCGCCGTCCCGCGCATAAGCGACCAGCCGATCAAGCACCGCATCCGAAGCCACATAAAGCCCCGCAGCAACCACAACCGGCGCCGACAACGCAGCCTCCAGCCGCTCGACCGGCACCACCCCGGGCTGCAACCCCGCGTCCAGGATCCCCGCGTAGAACGCCGCCACGATCGTCCGGTACGACGCCTTGTCCGGTATACCAGCCGGTGTAGCCAACGGCGGCTGGAACTGCATCGCCCAGTCGCTCTCGTTCGACCACAGCACCGCGACGTCGACATCAGGCGTCAGCCCGACGATCGAAGCACCCGCCGCGGCGAGCTCACTCCCGAGCCCGGCGATCTCTTGGTATACCCGCCCCGGCTCCAGCCCGTGCCCGAGAATCCCACCCCAGAACGTCTCCGCCCCGTGATGGATGGAATGCCAGTGCCAGTACTCCACCATCCGCGCGCCACGCGACACCATCGCCCAGGCGAGCTGCCGGAGCTGACCGTCGTACGGCGGCTTGTTCTCGTGCGACCCGCCGATCGACGTCGCATTCGTCTCGGTCACCAGGAACGGCTCACCCCGCGACCCGTACACCCGGTCCGCCGCCAGGAACAGGTCGGCCACCGAACGCCCGATCCACCCCGGTGACAGCCGCGACGGCACGGCCGGCCGCGTCAGCCCCTCCTGGACATCCACATAAATGTTGCCCGCCGCAACATCCAACCGCGACGTCAGCGATACGTCGGCCACCGCCGGCCGGTCGTACGCCAGGCACGTCGTCACGAACTGCCCCGCCCGCCGCAACTCCCGAACCAACCCGGCCTGCCACCCGATGAACTCGGCAGTCCGCGAAGCCTGGAACCGTCGCCAGGCCAGGTCGTACGACGGCGTACTGTTCCCGTCCGGCCGCCACAACTCGGACCAGTCGCTCAAACGATGCGACCAGTACGTCAGCCCCCACGCCTCGTTCAGCGTCTCGACGTCGCCGTACTCACGCCGCAGCCCAGCCACGAACTGCGCGAAGGCGGCCGAGTTGTGCGCCAGCAGCACCCCGGGTTCGTTGTCGACCTGGTAGCCGATCACCGCCGGATGGTCGCGATACCGCTCCACGATGCGCCGCACCACCCGCTCCGCATGGAACCGGAACGCGGGCTGTCCGTAGTCGATCTCCTGCCGGATCCCCCACGGCACCGGTACGTCGGTACGCCGCTCGGCCGCGATCTCGGGATGCGCGCGCTGCAGCCACGGCGGTACGGCGTACGTCGGCGTCCCAAGGATCACCCCGATCCCGCGTTCCCCGGCGCCGTCGAGCACAGGGCGGATCCATTCGAGGTCGAAGACTCCGTCGCGGGGCTCCCACGTGGACCAGACCGACTCACCGACGCGGATCGCGTTGATACCGGCCGCGACCATCAGATCGAGGTCGACCGCGGTCCGATCACCGACCGAGTGCGGCAGGTACTCCGGGTAGTAGGCCGTCCCCAGCACGACATGTGGCGGCAGCATGCAGTAACGCTAACCGACCACCAGCCGCGCGTGCAATCGTTTGCACACAGGGATTTCTCAGCCGACCTTGATCCGCGCCCGCCGCCGTGCCGGTCCCGTGCTGGCCCGGACCACGAGCTCCGGGGTCAGCAGGTCCGGCGCCGGCCAGTCCGCGCCGTCGAGCCGCGCGGTGAGCTGCTGCCAGGCGAGCTCCCCCAGCTTGGCCCGCTCGTTCCGCAATGAGGTCAACGGCGGCCGCGAGTACGCCGCGATCGGAATGTCGTCGTACGACGCGACCGACAAGTCGGCCGGGACCTCCACGCCGTTGTCGTACATCCAGCTCAGCAGACCGATCCCGACCAGGTCGTTGAACGTGATGACCGCTGTCGCCCGGCTGGCGAGGACGGTCGGCCCCGCGTCGTACCCATGGTTGCCGGACCAGCCGCCGTCGATCTCGTCCAGCGTCACGTCGAGAGCACGCGCCGTACGACGAAGCGTCCGGCGGCGTTCACCGTCGGACCAGGAGGTTGGCGGACCGCCGACGTACAGCACTCGCCGGTGGCCTAGACCGGTGAGGTGCTCCAGCAACAGCCGGCTGGCGGCGCGGTAGTCGATCGCGACAACCCCGGCGTTCTTCACGTTGCGGTTGATGCACACCACCGGCACCGGCTGCGCGAGCGCCTTCTCGAGGCCAGCCCGCGTGAGACGCGAACTGCAGAGCACCAGCGCGCCCGAGTAGTCGACCAACTCGTCGACCAGTCGGAGCTCCTCCGCCGGATCCTCGCTGCTCTCACCGATCAGCAGGCGGTACCCGCCCGCCCGCGCGGCGCCGTTCAAACCCTTCAGAACCTCGGAGAAGAACGGATTCGTCAGGTCGGGCACGGTGACTCCGACGGTCAGCGGGCGGCCGAGCTTGAACTCCTGCGCGCGTTTGTCGGCGCGGTACCCGAGCTGGCCGGCCACCGTGCGCACATGGGCGACCACCTCGGGCGAGATCAGGTCGGAACCGTTCAGCGCTCTCGACACCGTCGAGACCGACGTGCCGGCCTCCCGCGCGACGTCGATCAATCGAACCCGTTCCGCCACTGTCGTCCCCTAAGAATTGCCGATCCGCACATTCCGGATCGTGACATCGTCGGCGTACTGTACGACAGCTTCCGCCGCGACCTCGTCGAACCGGCTGTCGGTGATCGCCACCGCACGGATGTGCTGCGTCTCCGCACCCACGATGCGGTAGGCCCGCTCGGCCCGGGCCACCCGGACCCGGTCGAAACGGATGTCGCGCACCTCGGGGAACAGCGACTGGTCGCCACCTCCCTGATAGCTGAAGGTGATTTCCAAAGGACGATACATCCAGGCCCGCGAATCCACATCGCGGACGTCGACATTGTGGACATAGCCGCCGCGGGTCGACGTGGACTTCACGCACAGCAGCCACTGCAGGTACGCCTCCTCGGCGGCCGGGTCGGCCGGCGCGGACAACCGGCGTACGAACACGTCCTCGACGCCGCCGCTCATCTCACTGCCGACCGCTACCGCGGCTCCTCCGCTGACGAAGGTGCAGTCCTCGACGATGATCCCGCGCGACGGCAGACCGAGCCGGCGACCGTCTGCGTCGCGGCCGGACTTGATCGCAATGCAGTCGTCGTGGGTCGCGAACGTGCAGTCCCGGATGAGTACGTCGGTGCAGGACTCGGGGTCGCAGCCGTCACCGTTCGGACCGAGGTTGTTCACGGTCACGCCCTGCACGGTCACGTTGCGGCACTCGAGCGGGTGGATCGTCCACATCGGCGAGTCCTTGACCGTCACGCCCTCGATCAGCACGTCGGTGCAGCGGAACGGCTGGATGAAGCTCGGGCGCAGGTAGTGCCCCTCACCGAACACGCGCTGCTCGACGGGAACCTGCTCGTCGTTCATACGTTCGAGTTCGGCCCAGTCGGCGCGCTGGTTCGGCAGGCCGTTGTGCCAGCCGTACTGGCCGCTGCCGATCAGGTACCACCAATGTTCGTTGTCACCGGCACCGTCCAGCACTCCCTTGCCGGTGATCCCGATGCCGGTCTGTCCCTCGGCACGGATCAGCGACGAGTAGTTGTACACCTCGACGCTCTGCCACCGCGTCCGGACCACCGGCAGGTACGCCGCGGGATCGGTGCTGAACCGCAGCGTCGCCCCCTCCTCAATATGCAGGTCGACATGACTCAGCAGTGTGATCGCACCGGTCTGCCACACGCCAGGCGGTACGACGACATGCCCGCCGCCGGCCTGATGGCACGCGGAAATTGCGGCGGCGATCCCGGCGGTGGCGTCCGCTGGGGTCGCGCCGTACGCGGTGATCGGGAACCAGGCGTTGCGGAATCGGGGCGGCCGGATCCTGGACCGGACCAGACCTTCGACGCTCAGATCGGCGGCGGACGGCAGGCCGATGCCAGCAGCAACGACTCCGCCGAGACCGGCGCCGAGCAGTTGACGACGAGTGGGACGCATGGGCGGAGGCCCCTTTCTCAGGACACGTGAGGTAAAGCTTTGCCCGCAAGTATCCAAGAGATTCCGGCCAGGTCAAGACTCGGCCCGCACCAGACGTTGACACTCCCGGAGTCTGCAGGCACGATCGGTTGCAATCGTTTGCACGCTAGGAGGCCGCGGATGACCGCCCCTGTTCGTCGCCGTACTGTCCTGCTCGCTGGCGGAGCTTTAGCCCTTCTCGGCGGCGGCACCGCCCCGGCCGCCGCCGGCCCCGCCCCTGATGCGCAGGTTGCGGCGATCCTGCGCCGGATCAGACCGCCGCGCTTCCCGGACCGTTGGTACGACATCACCGACTTCGGTGCGGTCGGCGACGACACCACGGACTGTACGGCGGCCCTTCGCGCGGCGATCGAGACCTGTCACCGGCGTGGTGGCGGTCATGTCGTCGTACCGAAGGGCGACTACCGGACCGGTGCGGTACACCTACTGAGCCGGGTCGATCTGCATCTCGCGGACGGCGCGCGACTGGCGTTCAGTCAGGACCCGGCGGCTTACCTGCCGGTCGTGCCGACACGCTATGAGGGGACGGAGTGCTACAACTACTCCGCTTTCGTCTACGCGTACGGTCAGCGCGACATCGCGGTCACAGGTGCCGGAGTGCTCGACGGGCGCGCCGATGCGACGCACTGGTGGGACTGGACCGGCGGACCGCCTCCCAACGAGGGTCCGGACAAGACGCTGCTGATCCAGATGGCTGCCGACGGTGTCCCGGTCGAGCAGCGGGTGTTCGGCGACGGGCACAACCTGCGGCCGAACCTGTTGCAGTTCAACCGGTGCGAGAACGTGCTGCTCGACGGCGTCACGGTCAAGGACTCGCCGATGTGGAACATCCACCCGGTGCTCTGCCGCAACGTGACGATCCGCGGCGTGACCGTCGACAGCCCGGACGGGCCGAACAACGACGGTATCGACCCCGAGTCGTGTACCGACGTACTGATCGAGAACTGCACGATCTCGACCGGTGACGACTGCATCGCGTTCAAGTCCGGTAAGGACGCGGACGGCCGGCGCGTCAACGTGCCCGCGCGGTACGCCGTCGTACGGAACTGCGAGATGGCCGACGGCAACGGCGGGGTGACGGCCGGCAGCGAGACCAGCGGCGGCGTGATGGACATCTTCGTCCGCGACTGCCGGATGAGCAGCCCGCACCTCGAGCGCGCGATCCGGATCAAGAGCAACCCGGATCGCGGCGGCACCATCGCGAATATCGACGTACGCCGGGTCTCGGTCGGGCAGGCCGCCGACTCGGCGATCGAGATCGTGCTCAACTACGCCAACGTCACCACCGGCGAGTTCCCGCCGGACGTGCACGGAATCAGCATCAGCCAGCTCACCGTGGCGTCCGCGCCGCGCGCCCTCAACCTGCTCGGCCTCGCCGACGACCCGCTCCGCGACATCCGCCTGCACCAGTGCCGCTTCGACGCGATCACCGACGAGAACGTGATCCAGAACGTCGAAGGTCTGCGGCTGGATCAGGTGTGGATCAACGGCGCCCCCGTCGACAACTGAAGGAGCCCCAGATGGACAACCTGAGCCGCAAGAACTTCCTGCGCCTGGGCGCCGGAGCCGCCCTCGCAGCCGCAGCCACAGACCTTGCCACCAGTCCCGCCGCCGCCTCCGCCGGCGGCGGCGGGGTGGAAGGCGGAGCGGCCGGGGGTGAGGCCGCAGCCGGTGGTGGTGTGGTTCATGATCCTGGGCCTGGGTGGGGGCAGGTGGGCGAGATTCTTCGCAACACCCAGCCGCCGCACTTCCGCCCCCGAGACTTCTCGATCACGGCCTTCGGGGCGGTCGCCGACGGCGCCACGCTCGCGACCGACGCGATCGCGAAGGCGATCGACGCCTGCCACCGCGCCGGCGGCGGGCGCGTCGTCGTGCCGGCAGGAACGTTCCTGACCGGCGCGATCCATCTCAGGTCGAACGTGAACCTGTTCGTCTCCGCGGGCGCGACGCTGCTCTTCAGCACCGATCCGGCGAACTACCTGCCGGTGGTGCTGACCCGCTTCGAGGGCGCCGAGTGCATGAACTACTCGCCGCTCATCTACGCCCGTGATTGCGAGAACATCGCGGTCACCGGCTCCGGCACGCTCGACGGCGGCGCGACCTGGGACAACTGGTGGTCCTGGGTGACCCCTTCCGGCCCGGACGCGCAGGCGCTGCAGCAGATGGCCGAGGACGGCGTACCCGTGGCCGAGCGGGTGTTCGGCGCCGGCCATCACCTGCGGGCCGCGTTCATCGAGACGCAGTCCTGCCGCAACGTGCTGATCGAAGGCGTCACGATCGTGCGCTCGCCGTTCTGGGAGATCCACCCGGTGCTGTCCCGCAACATCACCGTCCGCGGGATCCACATCGACAGCCGCGGACCGAACAACGACGGGATCGACCCGGAGAGCTCGCAGTACGTGCACATCCAGGACTGCACGCTCGACTGCGGTGACGACTGCATCGCGATCAAGTCCGGCCGCGGCGCCGACGGTCTGCGGATCAACGTGCCGTCCGAGAACATCCTGATCGAGAACTGCACGCTGAACATCCGGTACGGCGCGATCACCATCGGCAGCGAGATGACCGGCGGCGTCCGGAACGTGTTCGTCCGCAACTGCACGATCGGCAGCCCGAACCTGTACTTCGGCCTGTACATCAAGACGAACTCGGTGCGCGGCGGTTTCGCGGAGAACATCTACCTGCGCGACCTCGACATCTCGAACCTCACCAAGGAGGTCGTGTCCTGCAACTTCTACCGCAGCGAGGGTGACGTCGGCCCGCTCACGCCGCGGGTGCGCAACGTCGAGCTCCGCAACGTGAACGTCGGGCACGCCCGGAACGCGTTCTCGATCTTCGGGTACCCGCGCTCGCCGATCCAGGACTTCCGCCTGATCGACTGCACCTACACCAGCATCGACGCGGCGAGCTCGATCCAGGACACCCAGCTGACCTTCCGCAACTTCCACGTGAACGGCCAGCTGATCACCGACCCGGCGCAGCTCCTGTGACACCTGGCTGGTCGGATGCAGACCGCATCCGGGCCGACGTCCGGCCGCCCGAATTCCCGGCCGTCGATTTCCCGATCACGTCGTACGGCGCGACGCCGGGTAACGCCACCGCCGGAATCGCGGCCGCCGTCGCGGCGTGCAGCGAGTCCGGCGGCGGTCGCGTCGTCGTACCTCCCGGAGTTTGGTATACCAAGGCGATCCGTCTTCGCTCGCAGGTCGAACTCCACATCAGCGAAGGCGCGACGTTGCGCTTCAGCACCGACCCGGCCGACTACCTGCCGGTCGTGGAGACGCGGTACGAAGGTCTCGAGGTCCTCAACCACTCACCGATGATCTACGCGAACGGCTGCACCGACATCGCGATCACCGGGACCGGCACGCTCGACGGCCAGGCCTCGTCGGACAACTGGTGGAGCTGGTTCCACGAGTGTGACGAGGAGTTCAAGCGTCTGCGGGAGCAGAGCTGGTTTGGTATACCGCTTCAGGATCGGGCAGTGGGCCATCGGCTGCGGTCGAGCTTCGTCCAGCCGTTCAACTGCACGAACGTCCTGATCGAGGGCGTGACCGTCGTCCGTTCGCCGTTCTGGCAGCTCCACCCGGTGCTGTGCCGCAACGTCACGATCCGGGACGTCGTGATCGACTCCCAGGGCCCGAACAACGACGGCATCGACCTGGAGTCGTGCCGCTCGGTCGTTATCAGCGGTTGCACGATCGACGCCGGCGACGACTGCATCGCGCTCAAGTCCGGCCGCGAGGCCGACGGACTCCGCGTGAACGTCCCCACCGAGGACATTCTGATCGAGGACTGCACGCTGCGGGTCAAGTACGGCGCGATCACGCTCGGCTCGGACCTGACCGGCGGTATCCGCAACGTCTATGTGCGCGACTGCCGGATCGACGGTCCGTACTTCGCTCTGTACATCAAGACCAACGCCGTTCGCGGCGGTTTCGTGGAGAACGTCTACCTCCGCGACCTCACGGTGGCCAAGGTGCTGAAAGAAGTTGTCCAGTGCAACTTCCATCGCGGTGAGGGCGAGGCCGGCCCGCTCATCCCGTCCGTCCGGAACGTCGAGCTCCGCGGCGTCAAGGTCGAGCAGGCCCGGAACGCGCTGCTGTTCCGCGGCTACCGGCATGCCCGGATCGAGGACGTCCGGCTTGTCGACTGCGACTTCACCGTCGACCAACCCAGCACCGTGCAACACACGGTGCTGGGCTTCGACAACGTCACCGTCAACGGTCGCCCGATCAAGGACGTTCACCAGATCCGGTAGTCCTCAGGGCAGATGTGCGCAGTGGACGTCGAGATCCCACAAGATGACCGACAGGGCGTACGGGCTGATCGCGTGCAGCTGGTGGGTCGCGTCCTCCAGCAGCTCCCAGTGGCCGTTCGACTCGTTGCTAACGGCATCGGTACCGATGACGGCGATTCGCTGCCGGACGGCAGCCTCGTACGAACGGTGCCCGACGCCGTTGAAGCAGCAGTCGTCGAACCGGTTCAGGATCTGCATCTGCCGCCGGTTGCGCCCGACGGACGCGAGCGCGTAGAAGTCCGGGAAGTCGGCCAGCTCGTAGAACCCGGGCTGCATGTCCAGCCGCTGCTCCCAGTCGCCGCGCGTCGGGCTCGGCTTCGGTGACCCGGGCCGGACGAAGAACGGCAACGAGCCGGCGGTCGGGTACGAGCGAGTGATGCGCGTGTCGAGCGCCGGGTACACCGTGGTCGCCCAGCCGCCGCCGGACAGTCCGATCATCTGCACGGACGACGGATGGTATACCGCCTGGACGTAGTTCGTTGCCACGGCCAACGGCGTGAGGAACAGCGCGAGCGGCGAATAGTTGTCCGAGGCCCATTGCGGCAGGTCGTTGTGCGACGGCTGCAGCTGCACGGTCGGGTCGTTCGGGTCCTGGAGTGTCTTCGGGTTCCAGTGGTAGAACGGCATCGCGAAGAGCAGAACGGTATACCCGCGGTCGAGCAGCGCCTGGGTGACCGGCTGCATCGTCTCCGGCCCTTCACCGTGACCGTTGTGGTAGAACGCCACCCGGCGGTGCGTGCTGTGCGCCGGCTCGAGCAGGAACACCGTGGACACGTATCCGAACTCCATCGCCACGTCGAGCTTGTCGCACCGCCGCACGCCAGTAAATGCGGGCAGCTCCGGTGGTATACCAACGTCCCGCTGCACCGTCGGCAGCCCGGTCGGCAGTACGCCGGTGTCCTTCCACACCTGTGCAACCAGCTGCGGACGGAGCGCGTCCGCGTCAGCCGCCGTGTGGATCTTCATCAGGTCCTCGACGTCGACGCCGACGACGACCTCCGGCAGTGTCCTGTACGTCGCTGCGTGGGCTGCCGCGATCTCCTGGTTCACCGGCGCGACCGGACGCGGTGCCGGATGCGGCTCCACTCCCCCAGCCGGCGCTGCGGGTGAGTCCCCGGTCGGTGCTGCGGGTGAGTCGGCGGCAGCCGCCGTCGACGGCCATCCGGTGGCACTGCCTGCTGTCACGGCGAGGACACCTCCGAGGACGCTGCGACGATTGACGTTCTTCATGGTGGATCACCTTTCGGAGCGGGGAACGACCGGGTGCCATCCGGCGAATACCGAGGACGGGTCGCGCAGCTGGGCTGCCTCCTCGTCATCGAGCTGCCGGGAGCAAGCCAGTCGTGCGGTGGTGTCGAGCGGCTGACCGGCCAGATCCGTGCTGTGGTACTCCCAGAACCGGATCTGGCCGGCGGCCGCGCAGTCGTTGGGGCTGGTGATCTGCCAGCCGGTCTTCTTCACCTGGCTGTCCATCGCGGAGTCGATGAAGACCACCTGGCTGGTCGGGAACCGGCTGAGCTCAGCGCGCGCCAGGAACACGCTGTCGTCGGGCACTCCGGGCCCACGGGTCAGCCGGACCCGGACGAAGATGTGGCCAGGCCCGTCGTCGATGTTGCGGACCTGGTTGTAGTAGCCCTCGTGCAACGCCTTCAGCTCCGAGTCCTGCATGAAGATGCCGCCGGTCCCCCAGACGAAGTCGACGTCACCCTCGACGTAGCTGTTCGTCACGAAGGTCTGGCCCTGCAACCGCAGGCTGTCCTGGTATCCGAGGATGCGGACCCGCGCCAGCACCATCCGGCTCCCGTTCCCGAAGAACGCCTCCGCCTGCGACCCGCGGTACGGCGTGAGGTTCTGCACGGTCACGTCCGTCATCGTGAAGTCGTCGGCGAAGACGGCCATCGCGGCGCGCCAGCAGTTGAACCGGTCCGACTGCGGGATCACGCGACGCTGACAGTACGACTGCTCCTGCGGGACGTTGCCCATCGCGGAGTCGCCGTTGAGCAGGTTGTTGTTCGGGTAGCCGATGACCGTCCGGCCGGCGCCCGCCCCGCGGATCGTGATCCCGGGTTTGGTCGGCGGCACCCAGACGAGCTCGCGGTACAGACCGGGTGCGACGTCGATTGTCGATTTGTGGCCCTCAGCAACGAAGTCGATCGCGCTCTGGACCGTGCAGAAGTCCTTGCCACGCCCGACAGTCAGGTGGCCGTCGCTGTTCGGATCCTGCTGCGTCCGGAAGCGCCAGTTCTTCACACCGGAGTTGCCGACCACGAACCCGGGATCGACCGTCACGTAGTACACCTGTCCGCCCGCCAGCCGCTGGTGCGGGTAGACGGTGACCGTCCGCCCGTCGACGACGACCGCCTGGTACGTCCATGTGTGCACCTGGTCGAAGTCCGTCCTCGCACCACCGACCGTCCGCTGGTACGACGACAGCGCGGCGAGGTCGATCGTGTCGACGACGGCACCGTTCGCCTGGTGGATCTCGAGCTTGCCGGTGACTCCGAGTCTCACCGGACCTTGGAAGGTGAGACTGAGCGGAGTGTCGGAGCAGGTGGCGTCCGCGGGGCCTTGCGGCGCGAGGTTCGGCGTACCGATCGGGCCGGTGGACCAGCCGGTGAGGTGCTTGAGGACGGTGGTGAGTTTCGCGGCGGCTACCTCGTGACCTTGCACGTTGGGGTGGGTGCTGCCGTTGAAGTCGTCCGGTCCGAGCCAGCCGGTGGTGTCGACGTACACGATCCTGCGGTCGTTCGCGGCGGCGACGGCGGCCTTGACGTCGTCGGCGTGTGTGCCGTTGAACGGGCGCAGGGCAACGATCAGGGCCTGCGGGTCGGCGGTGCGGATCTTGTCGAGGTAGGCGGCGTACGCCGGAGTGAACTGCGCGCTGTCGTAGGCGGCGTCGTTCGTACCGAAGTTGACGACGACCGCACCCGGGTCGAACCCGGTGGCCGGGAAGCCGGCAAGGTTCAGGCCGAACGACTCGGCGGCGGTGCCGACGTTGCCGTGACCGGGTTGCAGGATGCCCTGCTTGCCGAAGCCGACCTGATTCGTGTCCGCGCCGAACGCCTCGCCGACCAGGTGCGGGTACGCCTTCGTGCCGTCCGCGCAATCGCTCCCGAGCTGCGCGCACAGTGCCATCACGCCCTGGGTGATCGAGTCGCCGTAGAACTCGATGTGGTGCTCGGCGGTCGTCGGCAACGGGATCAGCTTCGCGTCCGGCGCGAGCTCGATCTTCTCCAGCACGACACCGGTCTGCAGTGGGACGTTCCAGCGGTTCTCGTACTCGTCGACATCCTTGACCAGGATCTCCGCGGTGTGCGCGACCGTCGGGTCGAGGTCGTCGGCGAAGGTCTTGTGGTCCGCGTCGACCTTCTGAAGGACGGGCGCGCCGCCGTCGATCGCGACGTACAACTGCGCGGGGACGGTGATGGCGGCGGTGTCGAACAACGCGCCGAGGTGCGAACCGGTGAACCGGAAACGCACCGAGGACCCGGAGTTCACCGTGATCGCGACGTCGTCGTCCCGGCCCCAGTGCCCGTCGAGCTCGATCCGCGGGTCGAACGGACCGTACGTCGCCGGGTTCGCCGCGGCCGCCGGACCGGCCGACACCGTCAGCAGGCCGACCCCGGCAAGCACGACCAGACACAGACCGATCAGACGATTGCGCACGGCGATCTCCTCGCGCAGACCACCGCACAGAAAGCCCGGGGCGGTGGGCGGGTAATGGTTTTCCTGGCTACCGTCGCAGCGCGCTCCGGTCGCGTCAAGGGTTCGCCGTGAGAAATCGGGAAAAGGTTTACATCGCCGCAACGGCAGCGATCTTCGCCGTGCTCATGGTCCAATGGCCCGGTGAGACCGCGTAAAGCAGCAGAGGCGACCAGGGACGGCGCCGCATCAGCCGCACCCGCCGCCCGGGCCACGATCCACGACGTCGCCCGGCTCGCCGAGGTGTCGACCGCGACCGTGTCCCGGGTGCTGAGCGGCGGCAAGGCCGTGTCACCGGAAGTCTCCGACCGGGTCCGCGCCGCCGCCCGCGATGTCGGCTACCGCCCGAACCCGGCGGCCCAGACCCTCCTGCGCGGCAGCAGTCGCACGGTCGGCGTCGTCGTACCGGATCTCGGCAATCCGTACTTCGCGGAGATCCTCAAGGGCGTCGCCGCCGAAGCCACGGCTGACGACCAGCACACGCTGGTCGCCGGCACCGAGGAAGACGCGGAGCAGGAGTACCGCTCGGCGATCGAGCTCGCCCGCTGGGTCGACGGCCTGCTGCTGTGCGCGCCGCGGATGAGCACGCCGCGGCTCCGCGAGGTCGCCGAAGCCGCCCGGCGTCTGGTCCTGATCAATCGGGTCCTGCGTCATCCCGCGGTCGGATCGGTGGTCGTCGACTACCACCTCGGCGTCCGCGCCCTGTGCGAACATCTCGCGTCGCTCGGGCACAAGCAGATCGTGTACCTACAGGGTCCGACGGCAGCGTGGTCCGATCAGCAACGCGAGCGGGGTTTCCGCTCCCCCGAGGCGTCGGGTCTGACCATCATCCGGGTGCCGTGCGGCTCGACGCCCGCCGACGGGCGGGAGGCTGTGGACGAGGCGCTCACATATCATCCGACCGCAATGATCTGCTTCAACGACCACGTCGCTGTCGGCGTGCTCAGCCGACTCCGCGAACTCGGGGTCTCGGTCCCGGACGACATCTCGGTGGCCGGTATCGACGACGCTCCGATGAGCGCCCACACCGATCCCGGCCTGACCACGTTCGCCGTCTCAACGGTCGAGCTGGGCCGGCAGGCCTGGGAGCGTTTCGCCCCGAAGGTCTCCACCGCCACCACACACGTCCGCGGCGAACTGGTCATCCGCTCGTCGACCGCCCGCCCGGCCGGCCGTCGGGTCAGACGCGCGCGGTGAACCGGTAGCTCCCGGGGACCGCACGGCACAGAGCGGCGTTAGGCATCGGCTCGAGAACCTCCAGACCGGCTGCCTCCGACAAAGGCTTCCCGGCTTCACGCACCGACTCGGGATCTGTGGTCGGGATGTGAATCGTCGCGTCCGCTCCCGGCGGAATCGCCACCTCGAGGGTGAGCACACCGTCGGCCACCTCCCAACGGGTCGACACGCGCCCGGACGGAACGTCGTACGACGCTGCCGCCCACGTCAGCCGCCCACCCGGCCGCGGCCGGATCACCAGCTCGCGGAAGCCGATCGACTCCGGCGACTGGCTGATCCCGGCGACATCGCCGTACAGCCACTCGCCGACCGAGCCGAGGGAGTAGTGGTTGAACGAGTTCATCGCGACCGGGCCGAACCCGCTCTCCTCGGTCCACCCGTCCCAGCGCTCCCAGATCGTCGTCGCGCCGTGCTTGATCGAGTATCCCCACGACGGATACCGGTCGTCGTGGAGCAGCTCGTACGCCAATTCGGCGTACCCGTATCTCGTCAGGATCGGGCACAACAACGCGACGCCGGCGAACCCGGTCGTCAAGGAGCGTCCGCGCCGTTCGAGATCCGCGACGAGATGCTTCACCGCCGCCTGCTCGGACTGCTCCGGCAGCAATCCGAACGCCAACGGCAGCAGGTACCCGGTCTGGGTGTCCCCGCGAACCTTGCCCTCGGCATCGACGAACTCTGCCACGAAGGCCGCCGCAATCTCCCGGTGCAAGGCGTCGTACGCCGCTGCCTCGTCCGTCAGCCCGAGGACCCGGGCGGTCGCGGCGGTGAACTCGACACTGCGCGCGAAGTACGCCGTCGCGAGGACATCGCGATCGGTAGTGACGCCGACCTGCAGCCAGTCGCCGTAGTGACCGCTCGTCCGCCTCCGCCAGATCAGATCCGGGTTGGCGCGATGCACGTAGTCGACCCACTGCCGCATCACCGGCCACGCGGTGCGCAGCACCCGCTCGTCGCCGTAGATCCGGTAGAGCGACCACGGCACGATCGTCGCCGCGTCCGCCCAGGCCGGCGTCCCGTGCCGACCGGTGATGACATGGGGAATCACGTCCGGGATCGCGCCCTCGTCGGTCTGCGCCACCGCGAGGTCGGCGAACCAGTTCTCGAAGAACGTGAGTACGTCGGCCTGGTACGCCGCGGTCGGCAGGAAGATCTGCGCGTCTGCCGTCCACCCGAGTCGCTCGTCACGCTGCGGGCAGTCGGTCGGGACGCTCACGAAGTTGCCGCGCTGACCCCAGCGGATGTTGCTGAGCAGCTGGTTGACGCCCGGATCCGAGCACTCGAACCGTCCCGCCACCGGTGTGTCCGAGTGCAGCACCCGGCCGGTCACGTCCTCGGTCGTCAACTCGCCCGGATACCCGTCGATCTCGACGTACCGGAAGCCGTGGACGGTGAAGATCGGTTCGAAGAACTGCTCGGTCGCGCCGGCGCTGACGAAGTAGTCCGTCGCGTCTGCGGTCCGGAGGTTGGCGGTGTACAGCTCGCCGTCCGCCTGGATCATCTCTCCGTGCCGCAGGCGGATCCGATCACCCGCCTGGGCGCCACGGACCCGCAGGCGGACGCGGCCGGCGAGGTTCTGCCCGAGGTCGACGACGAACCGGCCGGACTCCATTTCGGTCACCGCGATCGCCGCGACGTCCTCGGTGACGCGCACCGGCTCGGTCGTCGTCGCGATCACCGTCGACACATCGTCACCGAGATCACCCGCCGGCGCCCAGCCCGCGGCGTCGTACCCCGGGCTCGACCAGTCGCCGAGGTCGAGCCTCGCGTCGTGCGACTCGCCCATCAGCAGGTCGGCGAACCGGATCGGCCCGACGCGTTCGACCCAGCGCCCGTCGGTCGCCACAACCGTCCGGGAGCCGTCGGGATGGTCGACGACGAGTTGCGCGAGCAGTTGCGGCTTCTTGCCGTAGTGGTGTGCGTGGCTGCGCGTGTCCCAGCCGACGTACCCCGACCACCAGCCCTCGCCGAGGACCGCGCCGATCACGTTCTCCCCTTCGTGGAGGAGGTCGGTGATGTCGTACGTCTGGTAGGTGACGCGCTCGCGGTAGTCGGTCCAGCCGGGGGTCAGCTCGTCGTTGCCGATCCGCTGACCGTTGGCACTCAGCTGGTACAGGCCGTGGGCCGTCGCGTACACGCGCGCTCGCGTGACGGGCTGCGTGAGCTCGAACGAGCGTCGGTAATGCCGCGGCGGGGCGATGGTCGCCTGCCGCACGGTCCGCGGCTCGACGCGATCGACCGGCGGTTCGAAGTACGGATCGGTTTCGTAGTCATGCTCGATCCAGTGCGCTTCCCACTCGTCAGCGTGGAACAGACCGGTCGCGAACCCCGCCTCGGCCGTCGACACGCCACCGGCCGCGTCCCGCACGTCGAGCCGCCAGACATAGTCGGTCTGTGAGGTCAGCGGTGCCCCGCCATGGTCGACGTACGTCTCCCGGCCGCTCCGCCACCCGCTGTCCCATACCGGCACGCCGTCGCGCAGCACCCGCACGCGGAACGCATCCTGCCGATCGCCACGGGTCGGTGACGCCAACCGCCAGCTCAGCCGCGGTCGCGCCGTACCGATCCCGAGCGGATCGACGCGGTGCTCACAACGCAGGTCGTACGCCGTCAGCGTCGTCAGCGTTGTCCCTGCCGGCGCCTCGGACAGCACCCAGCCAGTTGTCGTCACCAGGACCACTCCGTCTCGGGTCGGTGCAGCTCGTACTCCCGCAGGCCGCCAGCGTGCTCCGGGCGGTCGCCGTACATCGGCCGGGACGTCCCCGGCGGGTCGATCGCGATCACGTCGTCGCCGCGCCACGTCGTCCGGAACTCGTTGTCTGCGGCAAGCTCCGTGGTGGTCTGCTCAACCATCGGGAACGTCACCGTGATCCGCTCCCCCGGCTGCGCGTTCGGGATCGACAAGTACCCGTCCGGCGCCCAGATCCGCTCGGCGCCCGTCCACTCGTCGTCGCCGCGGCTCAGCTTCAGCCGCGCGTAGCCGGCCCACTCGGGGATGCGCACGCGCAGGTCGTCGATCGGCGCGTTGACGTGCAGCTCGACCTTGCCCTCGACCGGCAGATGGCTGATCACGTCAACCGCGTGGTGACCACGGTTCAGCAGGAGGTTCACCCGGGTCAAGCGGCTGTCGCCGGTGACGATGCTGTTCCACGCCCAGAACAATCCACGAACCCCGGACCCGACACAGCACGCCTGGACGTCGTTGGTGTGCCCACGCCCGAGCGGTACGTCGGACACGTAGTCGTTCGGAGCGCCATACCCGCAGAATGCGCCGAGGACCCGCTCGCCGACGTTCACGTACGTCCGCCAGCCCGGCTCGTCCTGCGAACGGTCCGGCGCGGACTCCACCCAGCTCACGTCCTGCAACTGCGAGGCAGCCAGGTGGTTCCGGACGAAGCGCTCCACGACCGCCCAGTACGACGTCAGTCCGTTGCCGGCCAGCGTCGCACCCAGGCCGATCAGATCGACGAGTGAACAGGTCTCATGCTCGTACTGCTGGTCGGCCAGGTCGCCCGGCGTCCAACCGAACCCGGTCGCCTGACCGAGCACCCAGTCGTAGCTGCGCCGGACGAACCCGGTGAGCCCGTGGTCGCCGGTGTGCCTCGCCAGCCGCGCCAGACCTTCGAGCGTGCCGACGCGGGTATGGAAATGGCCGCTGCGATACGCACGGGCCGGGTTGAAGCTCCCGTCGGCATTGAAGACACCGCTCTTGTCCACGATCAGGCGGGCGAACCACTCGCACAGCTCGAGCGCGTCGGTGTTGCCGGTCGCCTGGTGGTAGCGCAGCAGCGGCATGATCAAGCGGCCCGAGAACGACGCCGGGTCGGGCGCCAGGTGCAGGTCGATCGCGTTCGACGAGGGCCAGCCGTCCTTCGTGTACTCCGACGCCGGGTAGAACCAGACGTCACGCTCCTTGATCGCGATGCGCTTGAGCGCGGCCACCTGACGGTCCGCGGCGCGCCGGGCCTGCGGATCGTCGGCCGCGACCACTGCGGTGGTCATGGCGAGCAGCGTGGCTCGCTGGTCGATCAGGTTGGCGTTCGGCAGCCAGTGACCCTTGGGGTGCGCCTGCCGGTAGGTCAGACCGTCGTCACCGAGCAACGCAAACAGCCGCTGCCGGTACTGCTCGGCGATCGTGTCCCACCGCGGATCCCAGTCCTTGCCGCCGGTCATCTGGCGGGTCAGCAGGATCGCATCGGTAAGCCGGCCGTGACTGGAGCCGTAGTCCCAGTCGCCGTGGTCCATGCGGGCAGGGCGAGCCAACAGGTTCGCGCTGAAGAACGGGATGCCGTCCCGGTCGTCGTCGGCCAGACCGGTCACCGCGTTCATCGCCAGCGCGGCCCGTTCTTCGAGCAGCAGGGTTGCCGGGATCGTCGCCATAGGAAAACCTTTGCCTTCTCAGCAGGCAAAGTCAACCGGCTATCCACAGGCTGGCGGATCCGCCTTGTTTTCTTGAGGTTTGACGACGCAGACTGGGCGGACCCGAGCGAAGGAGAGTCCGATGAAAGCAGCCGTCCTTGAGACACCGAGGCACGTCTCCGTCGTCGAGGTCCCGGATCCGGACGCGGGTGACGACGTCCTGCTACGGATGCGTGCGGTCGGGTTGTGCGGCTCCGACCTGCACACCTGGGCGGGTCACCATCCGTTCCGCAAACCCCCGGTGGTGCTCGGTCACGAAGGTGCGGGCGAGGTGGTCTCGTCTGGTGACCCACGCTTCCGGGCCGGCGATCGGGTCGCGGTCATGCCGGCGCTGTCGTGCTGGGAGTGCACCCGCTGTGAGGCGGGGAATCCCCATCTCTGCAGGCACAAACGCGTTCCGGGCCTCGGCTGGGCCGGGATGCTGAGCGAGTACTTCGTCGCGCCCGCTCGCGTCCTGGTCCCGCTGCACGACGACATCGGGTTCGACGAGGGCGCGATGATCGAGCCGGTCGCGGTCGGGTGGCGGGCCACGTCGGGCGTGCGAGCCGGCGATGCCGTCGCGGTGCTCGGAGGTGGAGCGATCGGGAGTCTCGCGGCGGCAGTCAGTCGGCATCGCGGTGCGCGGATGGTCATGGTGAGCGACGTCAAGCAGCACAACCGCGAGTTCCTGGCGTCGCAGGGCGTCAAGCTCGTGGTCGATCCGATCGCGTCGGACCTCGTCTCTGTCGGGGTGGAAGCGAGTGGTGGTGACGGCTTCGACGTTGTCGTGGTGGCGTCGGGCCACCCGAGTTGTCTGGCGGAGGCGTTGGCGTTGTGCCGTCCGCGCGGGCAGGTGCTGCTGCTGCCGATGTTCGGCGGCGCGCTATCGGTCGATCTCAATCCTGTGGTTCTCAAGGAGGTCACGGTGCAGGGCTCGACGATCTACACCCCGGCCGATTTCGCCGCGGCCGCGCGGCTCGTCAACACGCGCGCGCTCGACGTACGGCCGTTTATCTCTGCGGTCGTGCCATTGGGTCAGGTGCCGGAGGTGCTGCTAGCGATCGACGCTGGAGCCGATCACCTCAAGACGCAGATCGACCCGACCCGATGACCACCTCCGAGGTCGTCGCCACGTATCTGGTCGAGACCTATTTGCCTTTGGACCAGGTCGCCGAGGTGATCGCGGGTGAGCAGTCCACCGGCACGTTCGTCCGCGTGGCCCGCGAAACCGCCGAGCTCCGCGAGCGCTTCGCCGCCCGGGTCCTGTCCGTCGAAGAACTCCCACCCACCGAAAACCCCGACCTCCCCGGCGCCTCGGGAGCTCCAAGTCACGGCCCGGGGGCTCCGAGTGGTGGCCCAGAAGCTTCGAGTCACGGCCCGGGGGCACCGGGTGGTGGCCCAGAAGCTTCGAGTCCCAGCCCGGGGGCCTCGGGTGGTGGCCCGGAGGCTTCGGGTCGCGGCCCGGCGGCTTCGCGTGGTGGCTCGGGTGCCGGGAAGCGGAGTGCGCGGGTGCGGATCGCGTTCGGGTTGGACAACTTCGGGCCGTCGCTGCCCAACATGCTCGCGGCCGTCGCGGGGAATCTGTTCGAGCTCCGCGAGGTAGCCGGCCTCCGGCTGCTCGACCTCGACCTCCCGTCGGAGTTCGCCGACCGCTATCCCGGCCCGCAGTACGGCGTCCGCGGGACCCGCGAGCTGCTCGACCGGCCGGACGGCGTGCTGCTCGGGACGATCGTCAAGCCGAGCATCGGATTGCCGCCCGAGGAGCTCCGCCTACTCGTCCGCGAGCTCGCCGAGGCAGGCATCGACTTCATCAAGGACGACGAACTGATGGGCAACCCGCCGCACTCACCACTCGCCGATCGGGTCGCTGTCGTCACCGAGGAGCTCGACAAGGTCGCAGCCCGGACCGGCCGACGACCCATGTATGCGTTCAACATCACCGACGACCTCGACCGGATGGCAGCCAATCACGACCTGGTCCGCGCATCCGGCGGCACCTGCGTCATGGTCTGCGTGAATCTCGTCGGTTTCGCCGCCCTCGCCTGGCTTCGCGAGCGCTGCGCCCTTCCCATCCACGGCCACCGCGCCATGACCGGCGTGTACACCCGCGCGCCCCAGCTCGGGATCGACTACGTGGCGTGGTCCAAACTCGCCCGCCTCGCCGGCGCAGACCATCTGCACACCAACGGCTTCGCCAACAAGTTCTACGAGACCGACGAGGAGGTCCTCCGCTCCATCACCGCCGTCCGCACTCCACTCCTCGGCGGCTACGAAACCCTGCCTGTCCTCTCCTCCGGTCAGACACCCGGCCTCGCCCCCGAGACCTACCGCCGTGCCAACACCACTGACCTCCTAGTCCTCGCTGGCGGCGGCATCCACGGCCACCCCAGCGGCTCCGCAGCCGGCGTCACCGCCATGCGCGCCGCCTGGTCCGCCGCCGTCACCAATACGCCCCTCACAACAGCCGCCCGCCGATCCCCTGCCCTGCAAGAAGCCCTGACCACCTTCCCCACCTCACCCGGGAGCGGAGAGCAGGCCCTGGTCACCTCCCCCACCCCACCCGGGAGCGGAGAGCAGGCCCTGGTCATCTCGCCCACCCCACCCGGGAGCGGAGCCCTGGCTACGTTCCCCAGCCCGCCTGGGGGTGGGCATGGTTGAGGTGGCGTTCTACGGCGACGACTTCACGGGTTCGACGGATGCACTGGCCCAGTTCGCCAGGCTCGGGTTCCGGGCCGGCCTGGTGGTGAGGTTGCCGTCGGCATCCGAGTTGCGCGACCTCGCCTCGAGGTACGACGTGATCGGCGTCGCCGGCATCGCGCGCTCACTGCCACCGGACGAGCAAGAGACCGAACTCCGTCCGATCCTGGCGGCCCTCCGCGAGCTGAGGCCGAAGTTCGTTCAGTACAAGGTCTGCTCGACCGCGGACTCCTCCCCTACGCGCGGCAGTATCGGCCGAGCGCTGGAGGTCGGCCGCGACATCTTCGGGCCGGGGATCGTCCCGATCCTGATCGCTCAACCGGAGCTCGGCCGCTACACGGCGTTCAGCCACCACTTCGCCGCCGAGGACGGCATCGTCCACCGTCTGGATCGGCAGCCCACAATGTCCGCCCATCCCACAACCCCCATGCACGAGTCCGACCTCCGCCGCCACCTGGCCGACCAAACGACCCTCGACATCACGGGCCTGCACCTCACCGGCTACGTGGATCTCCCACACGTGTATGACGACCTGACCGGTGACGCGGTGGTCCTCGACGCCCTCACCGATGAGCATCTCCAAGCCGTTGGCAACACACTGCTCGCACACCAGCAATCCGCAGACGTCCCCACCTTCGCCATCGGCTCAGGAGGACTGTCCCGCGCCCTCGCACTCGCACTCCAAAGCACCAGCCCAGCCGCATCCCAACCGGACGCACCAGCCACTGACGGCCAGGTCCTGGTCGTCTCAGGCAGCCAGTCCCCACGCACCAGGCGGCAGATAGCCCACGCCCGCGAAGCCGGCTGGTCAGTGCTCAACCTCGATGGCAAGCCAGGTGAAGGGGATGTCGTCGGCCACGCGCAGGCGGGGTTCGCTGTTGAAGCCGGCCGGCCTGTGCTCAACCTCGATGGCAAGCCAGGTGAAGGGGATGTCGTCGGCCACGCGCCGGCGGGGTTCGCTGGTGAAGCCGACCGGTCAGTGCTCAACCTCGATGGCAAGCCAGGTGAAGGGGGTGTCGTCGACAACGCGGCGGCGGGGTTCGCTGGTGAAGCCGACCGGTCAGTGCACGATCTCGATGGAACGGCAGGTGAAGGGGATGTGGTCGGCAACGCGGCGGCGGAGTTCGCTGGTGAAGCCGACCGGTCAGTGCACGACCTCGATGGAACGGCAGGTGAAGGGGGTGTCGTCGACTACGTGGCGGCGGAGTTGGCTGTTGAAGCCTGCCGGGGCGGCGTCGACGGCGTGGTGGTGCATACGAACGAGCTCAGGCCCGAGCAGCTGGCCGAGGCTCCGGCTGGGTTGGCTCAGGTTGTGCGGCGTGTGGTCGCGGAGACCGACGTACGGCGGGTGGTGGTGGCTGGCGGGGATACGTCGGGGCAGGTGCTCAGGGAGCTCGGGGTCACCGCGCTCGAGCTGGCTGACCCGGCTGGCCCGGCTGGCCCGGCTGGCCCGGCTGGCCCGGCTGGCCCGGCTGGCCCGGCTGGCCCGGCTGGCCCGGCTGGCCCGGCTGGCCCGGCTGGCCCGGCTGGCCCGGCTGGCCCGGCTGGCCCGGCTGGTCCGGCTGGTCCGGCTGGTCCGGCTGGTTGCCGCCCTGGAGCGGAGCCGCCGGTAGCCGCGGGTGTGCACCGGTGCCGGGTTGTCGCGAGCGATCCGGTCCTGCACGGGATCGAGGTGCTTCTGAAGCCGGGCCAGCTGGGTGCGGCGGATCTGTTCACCAGGTATCGGAGGTCGTGATGGTGAAGTCTTCGATCGGGGATCGGGCGGTGTCGTGGATCTCGACGGTTCGCGGGGCGGCGTGGGCGGTGAGGTTGGTGATGGTGATGTCGCGTACGACGGGAGCGTGGCCGCCAAACTCGGCCGGTTCGGCGTGGCGGGTGGTGATGAGGACGGCGGAGGTGGTGACGGCATCGACGACGACGTTGTCGACGGTGATGTTCTCGATGCGGCCGCCGCGTTGGGAGTTGGTCTTGATGCGCAGTGCGTGGTCAACACCAGACCCGGTGACGTGCAGATCCCGGGCGTGGACGGAGTGGACGTTGCCGGAGACCTCGCTGCCGATGGTGAGAGCGCCGTGACCGGAGGTGAAGCGGCAGGAGTCGATGCGGATGTTCGCGGACGGGCGGCCGACGCGGCGGCCGTCGGTGTCGCGGCCGGACTTCACGGCGATGCAGTCGTCGCCGGTCGCGAAGGAGCAGCCGGTGATGACCACGTCGGAGCAGGAGTCGGGGTTGCAGCCGTCGTTGTTCGGGCCGAGGGAATCGACTGTGATGCCGCGGATCAGGACGTCGGTGCAGTAGACCGGATGCACGACCCACATCGGCGCGTTGATGATGCGGACGTCCTCGATCCGTACACGCTGGCAGGAGTGCGGCTGGATGAAGCTCGGACGGAACCCGTGACCGGGTTCGAAGACGCGCTCTTCGACCGGTACGCCGTCCTCGACCATCTGCAGCAGCCGTTGCCAGTCGCTGCGCGGCCGGGTGTCGCTCCACCAGTTGTCCGTACTCGCACCACCGTCGAGAGTCCCCGTGCCGGTCACGGCAACGTTCACCGAGTCGTATGCGTAGATGAGAGGTGAGTGGCTGAAGCACTCGATCCCCTGCCAACGTGTCCGGACGATCGGGTACGCCGCCGGGTCCGTGAGGAACCGCAGCGTCGCGCCGGCCGACACGTGCAGCTCCACGTTGCTCCGGAGGCGGATCGGCGCCGTCACATACTCACCCGCCGGCACCACGACCCGTCCACCGGTCAGCTCACACGCCTCGATCGCCAGCGCGATCGCGGCAGAGCAGTCCGTGCCGGGTCTGGCCCCGAAGGCGGTGATCAAGTAGTCGTGCGCCGGCGGAGCCTGTTCAAGCAGTTCTCGTTCCCGGGCGGCGTCCCGAGGCGAGCTGGACACGCGATCAGGCATCGACGGAGCCTGTTCGAGCAGTTCTCGTTCCCGGGCGGCGTCCCGAGGCGAGCTGGACACGGGATCAGGCATCGGCGGAGAGGGACTGGATGTGGAGGGCATTGGCCAGTGGGACGGCAATCACCCAGGACGGGTTCCAGGTGTTGGTGTGGCCCCGGCGTTGCCAATGCGTCTGGAAGACGGCTTCGCCCTGTTCACCGGGGAGCGGGAAGTTCCAGTCGCCGCCAGAAGTCGCGATGCCCCGGGTCAGAGCGTGCAGAGTGGTCCGGGCCGCGGCGACGTACTCCGGGCGGTCCGTCGCCAGACCGAAGGCGAGCAGCTCGAAGGTCGGGAAGAACACATCGAGGTGATGGTTCTGGACGCTGACGGCGGGCCAGCCGACCGCGTTGAATCCGGCACTGTGCAGCGGGGTGCCGGCGTCCTGCTCAGGCGACCACACGTAGACCCACGTGAGCAACCAGTCGGCAGCCACCTCGCACCATGCGGAGTGCAGCGGATCCGCGGTACGGCGGAAGAGTTCGTAGGCGGCCATGAAGTAGTACATGCCCGCCTCTTTGTCCTCGCAGGCCGCGTCCAGCGTGGACCGGGCGAACGGGCGGTCGAAGGTCCGTGCGTGCTGGTCGTAGTACCGGCTTAGCCAGGTGGTTGCCTCGGACAACAGCACCGGTTCGTCGAGCACGTCGGACGCCTTCAGCGCCGCGAGTACGCACGGAATCCCGGCCGCCGACACCGTGGTCGCGGCAGGCGTCCCGTCCAGACGCCATCCGATCGGGAACGTCCCGTCAGGCGCACCCCGGAGGAACGTGACCGCCTCCTCGAGCGCATCCAGCCAGGACGGCGGCACAGGTTCGTCGTACCGCCGGAACAGCATGATGATGTCGACCAGATCGGTGATCGTCTCGCCGTACGCGCGGCTGGAGATCATCGGTCGGTTGCCGGCGCGGAAGCTGATCCAGCGGCGGGTGGTGACCTGGTACGAGTTGTGCCGCAGACCCGGTGTCGGCGTCGAACTCCCCGCCAGGTAGAAGTCGACGGCGGCGCGGCAGCGATCGATGCGCAGCCGGTCGCGCGAGGTGAAGCCGATCTGCGCGTCGCACCAGGCCAGCTTGAGTGCCTGCCCGGTCCACCCGTACAGGAAGTGCAGCGGCTTCTCCGGTCCGTTGCCGGGGATCTCGCTGAACTTGGTGTACCCGGCCACCGTTCCCGACTTGTACCACCTGTTGTCCAGAGCAACCGTCTTCAACGCGATCAGCTCGTCGATCCCCAGTCCATCGGACCCGGGATCAGCGAACAGGTCGCGAGCGGTGTGCACGAGATGCCGGAAGGCATGGCCACGGACCTCCTGCGGCCCCCAGTCGAGCACCAGCTGCTGCGTGTAGGTCTCCCCCGGCCGCAGCGTCAGATAGCCGTCCTCGGTCACCGCGGTCTCGGCCTTGCTCACGTACCGGATGTCCTGCTTGCCGTCGAACATCAGCACGCCGCTCAGCGACGCGATCACCGGCCCCTCCTGCCGGAGCACGCCCAGCGAGCCGTACCGGACCTGCCCGTCCGGCGACCGCCGCACCTGCGGACGCGACAGCAAGGACAACCACCGCCGCTCGCGCCCTTCGCGCCACTCGAGATTGACGCCGGGGATCGGCAGCCGGTCCTCCTCCGCAACGAACCCGCCGCCCGGCGCCGGACCGACCCGCGGTACGGCGCGCGTCGGGTCCGCGGACGGATTGTCGTTGTAGATCAGCCCCGGCATCGTCAACTGGCTGTCCTTCACCCGGCCGAGGTCCAGCAGCAACCCCACAGCGAGGTCGGCGAGCCGCCGCCGGCCGGTATTCCGCCATCGCACTTCGAGGTTCAGCCGATCGGCATCGTCGAACGACAACCGCAGCTCGACCGCCACCGGCCCGCTTCGGCAACCGGCCCGATGCTCCGAAGGCCGCCGCGAGATCCACCAGCCGTCGGTCTCCGGCATTGGGCAGGGTTGCCACGGACGACCGGTCGAGCAGGTCAACAGACTCGCCACCGGCCGTTCGAAGTAGACCCGCCCGTCCGTCAGACCGAGCTGCAGCACGACGCCCTCGGGTGTCCGCCGCAGCTCGGCCTGACGCGGTCCGGATGTCAGCGCAGGCATCAGGACGCTCGCCGGATCTGGATCGCCTGGTACTGCGTCCCCGGCAACCGGACCGTCAGCGTGCCAACAACAGTCTCGCGCGTACGGCGTACCGAGTGATTCCACACGTCCAGCACGTCGACGTCGTACACCCCGGACGGCAGGGAGAACGTGCGGTCCGGGAACTGGTGCTCGCCGAGATACTGCAGGTAGTACGAGCCGGGCACGGCGAGCGTCGGCGCATCGCGGTAGTCGTCGATCGGCTCCACACCGTCGGGCAGTTCGTCGAGCACCTCGCGCAGCAGTCGCAGCCGCTGCGCCACCACCCCACCGGGCCGAGGGCCGCCGGCCGACCACGGTCCGGCTTCCGCGTCGACGTACCACTCGCCGTGGGTCACGTAGGCTCCGCGGACCGTGCCCTCCCAGATCCGGGTCAACATCTCCTCGGGTCGCAGGCTGGTGTCCGGTGTGACGCCGTTCCCCTCATGACCGCAGGCATCGACGAAGACCGGCTTGGCGAAATCACGACGCAGCACCGACACTCCGCGCAGATTCTCCAACCGCACACTGAGATGAGTCAGCCACGGCGTCCCGGGATCCGTTGCCTCATGCATCGAGATCAGGTGCCGGCTCGAATCGAGCTCCGCGACCAGCTCGGCGAGCTCCCGAGAACCGTCGGTCAAGCACCAGGTGACATTGCGGTACGCCGCCAGCCGGTTGACCGCGTCGCGAACGGCAACCGGATCAGAGGGCGGAAGCACGATGTCCGCGACGATCTCCGCCGCCAGCAAGTCCCGCACCTGCTTCTCAACGGCGTCGGTGAGCGGAAGACGGACGCGATCGAACGGCGACGCCGCCAACGCGGCGCTGGCAGTAGCCCACTGCGCAGCGTCGCCGGACCAGGTCGTCGTCAGCGGGTGGTACGCCGTCCCGTCAGCCCAACGCAGCGCGGTACCGGAGCGACGAACTGGGCCGCGCGACGTCGCGCGCGTGCACTCGACTGTCCGGCCGTCGTACGTCCAGACACCCTCCAGGTCAGGGCTGAAGCGGATCAGCCACCCACCAGAGTGAAAGGACTCCGCGTACGCCGAAGCGCCTGACGAGTGCCGGAAGGTCACGCCGGTCGGTCCGGACACAGGCAGTTCGAGCACGTCCCAGCGTGCTACTGACGTCATCGGGTCCCTCTCAGGGCGAGGTACGGGGTGGCGGGCAGCGGGATGCGACTCGGGCCGGAGTAGTCGGCCAACGGTGTGATGGTCATCGCGCGGGTGTCGATCAGGTCGAAGTGGAACGGCGACCCGGACGGCAGCTCGAGCTCGACGGCCGACGGCCGGCGATCGCCCAGGTAGTGCAGCACGCAGCGGTCGCCGTCGAGGTCACCGTCCGGCTGCCGCGGCAGTCCGGCGAACACGGCCCGAAGAAAGTCGATCCGCTCGGGGCTCTCGCCGTACAGCCGGCCGCCGACCGAGATCCACGCCCGGGTCTCGCGGTCGACGAACGACTCGCCGTGGCCGACGTACCCGCCGAGCGACATGCCCTGCCAGAAGCGGTGCACCATCTCGTCCGCGGTCAGGTTGCCCCAGCGGCGGCCGGCGTTGCCCTCGTACCCGATCTCGTCGATCACCACGGGCTTCGGGCAGTCCCGCCAGCCGGCGACCTCGGCGCCGTCCCAGTGCTGCACGCTCTGGTGGGTGATCCACGGCTTGGAGAAGTCGTACGGCGTGAAGACCTCGTACATCTTCGTCCCGTTGTGGATCGACCGCAGCCGCTGGTACGGGTCGTAGCGCTGCACCAGCTGCAGCAACCGGTCCCAGTCCGCGATCGTCTTCTCGTGGTTGAAGTCGTACTCGTTCGACACCGACCACCAGACGTTCCGGTACGCCGCCAGGCGCGCGACCACATACCGCAGGTACGCCGCATCCTGCGCAGGAGTCATCCGGTCGAAACCCCAGACCCCGCGGTCGTACGGGTGGAACAGGATCAGGTCGGCCTCGATGCCGAGGGCAAGCAGATCGGCGACGCGGCTCTCGAGGTGCTGGAAGAACACCGGGTCGAAGCGCGCGACGTCGACCTCGCCCGGCGTCGCCCCGGGCTCCCCCGCCGTCCCGCCCGCGAACGGCGTGCGCTCGGGGCGCATGCCGTCCGTGGGCAGTAGGCACATCCGGACCTTGTCGAAAGGGGCCTCGCGCAACGATGCGAGCGTGAGCTCCTGGAGATCCTTCGACTCGTACGTCCAGTGGTAGCAGGTCGTACCGATGCAGTCGCAGCGACTGCCGTCCGCATAGGCGAAATGGTGTTCGCCCAGGACGGTCACCGGGCCATGGTTACCGGAGCCCGGCGGGGTGCAGGTGAAGGCGCCGCGGAAGCCGTCCAGTTCGGCGGCGGAGCTGGACGTGACGTACGACCACTCCCCCTCCCGGTCCGGTGAGAAGCGGGCGCGGTACACGCCGTCGCCGTCGTAGAAGCCGTCGACGGTCACCATCCGGTTCCGGAACTGGTAGGTGACCTGGAACTCCACCTCGGCGAACGGGTTCCCGCCCGAGGGTCCGGACAAGGTCAGCTCGTGCAGGCCCCACAACTCGGTGCTCATGGCAATCGATCTCCTGCCTGGATCCACTCGGGCGCAAGGATCACGTGCTTGATGGTCTTGCGCAGGTACGAGTACGCGACGTGCAGGCGCCCGTCGCGGGTCTGCAGCAGCGTCGGGTACGAATAGCCGAACTCGTTCTCGCGATACTCCTCGTCCTGCACCTGCAGGTTCCTCCAGTACGGCCAGCTGGCGCCGTCGTCCTCGGACAACGCGAGCGTGAGCGGGGTTCGCAGGGTCTTCCGGCGTACGCCGCCTTTGCCGTCGTCGACCCAGCGGAACTGGTCCCGCTCAGCGGACGAGTCGTTGAACACCATGACGAGCCGGCCGTCGGCGAGCCGCAGTACCTGGATCGCGGAGTTGTTGTTCGGCAGGGCGGTCCGCTCGGGCGAGGTCCAGGTGCGACCGTTGTCCTTCGACACCGACCGGTAGATGCGGTCGGCGGCACGACTGCGGTAGTAGCCCACCAGCTCACCTGGCGACAGCTCGACCACACTCATCTGCACCTGCCCGACCGCGTCGGGCACGTCGACCGTCGTCCACGTCGCGCCGCGGTCGGTGCTCAGTTGCAGGACAGTGCGCTCGGCGGTCTTGTCGCAGTCGTACGCCGGCAGCAACCAATCACCGTTGCTCAACACAACAACCGGATTCCGGACAAACGAGCCCGCGTGCTCGAACAGTACGTCGGCCTCGCCCCAGGAGTGCCCGCCGTCCCGGGAGACCCGGCGGAGCACGCGCGAGGTGGACTGGTCATGCGGCTCGTTCGACGTGTGCAACAGCCACACCTCGTTGTCCCCAGCAACGAACAGGAGTGGGTTCTGTTCGGAGCGGCTGGGATCCGAGGAGAGCTGCTTCGGCTCCAGCCAGGTGTCGGTGCCGGCGGGGAGGCGGGAGAGGATGATGTTGGTGTCCGGCTCGCCCTCGCCTGGGCCGTTGAACCAAGCGCAGAGCAGGTCGCCGGATGGGGTCTCGACGAGGGTGGCTGCGTGGCTGTCGCCCGGGTGAATGGTGGGCAGGAGGGCCGCACCCTCTCGGATGCGGCCGTCGAACCTGGAGTCGTTCACCATGTGAGTCCGCGGGCGACCTGCGCCTTGATGTAGTCGGGAATGTCCACCTGCTCGGTCACCTGCAGCGACGAGTTGACGTCCATCCCGTCCTTGAGCACGTGCTGCCGGAACACCTTGTACAGCGGGATGTCCCAGTACTCGGTGTTCTGGTAGTTCTTGATCACCGCGTTCTCACCCCAGTACACGGCCGAGGTGTCGATCGCCGCGAGCTCCGGGATCGCCGTACCGAAGGCGTTCACCACGGCGTCCGTCTTCAGCACACCCTTCATCCCGTACGACGAGATCCGGGTCTGCATCTCCTCCGACACCAGGTACTTGATCACGTCCAGCGCCTGGTCCTGGTGCTTGGACTGCGGCGGGATGAACGCCGCCCGAGTGTCGGGCTGGTAGATCGCGTTCGAACCGCGGGACAGCACCGGCATCGAGGTGACGCCGATCTTGACGCTCTTGGCCCACTCGGCGTACTGCGCGGCGTCGTCCTCCTCGACGTAGTACGAGCTGAGCGCGTACGCGTTGAGTTTCGAGAGGTTGTTGACCGCCATCGCCAGGTGACCGGGAAAGCTCATGTCACCCTTGAAGAAGTCGTCCACCGTGGTGAAGTTGTTCCGCGGGATCATCAGGAACCGGTACATGTTGTTCGCGATGGTCTTCCACTCCGGACCGGTCAGGTTGACCTTCACGTCCTCCGGCGCGGGCTGCTCGCTGGAACCGGGCACGAACGGGTAGAGCCCGAGCTGGTTCATCGCGAGATAGTTGTCCGGGTGCTGCATGAAGCCCTTGTAGTGGTCGATCCCGTCCTGCCGGGTGAGCTTCTCCGCGATCCGGAAGATGTCGTCGTACGTCGACCCGGCGGTCGGGTACTTGACCCGGAACTTGTCGAAGATCAGCTTGTTGTAGAACAGCAGGCTCTCGTCGATCCACAGCGGGACGCCGTACAGGCCGCCGTCGGAGCGGGACTTGATCTGCTCGACCGAGCCGAGGTTCAGCACGGACAGGTCGATACCGGCCTGCTGGACCTTCGCGGTGATGTCCTGGGTCCAGCCGAGCGGCTCGAGGTCGCGGTCGATGCGCAACCGCGGGTCCTCCAGGATCAGGTCCGGCACCCGGCCGGCCTTGGCCAGGTCCTCGTAGCGGACCGGATAGTCCCAGGTTGCGTACTTCACCTTGATGTCCGGGAACTTCGCCCGGATCGCGTCGCCGAACACGGAGTCGAAGTACCGGTGCGCCTCGCGACCGTCGTCGTTGCCGCCGAGCTCGAACGGCTTGAAGTTCGCCGCGAAGACGAAAAGCTCGTCGTCAGCCACGGAGAAAGGCACGTTGTACTTGTTCGGGATGTCGACCACACCAGCCGCGGACTGCGCGGCGGCGCGGGGTACGGCGGTGGTGGAGCTCGCTGCGGCCGGTGTGGTTTGCAGCGCGCCGCCGAACGCGGCCAGGCCGCCGATCAGGGCGCCGTTGCGTAACAGACCACGACGGGACATGTTTCCTTCGGACATGGAAATGACCTTTCCTACGGGGCGGTGGTGGCCGTGAGGACACCCTTCAGATCGAGCTGCTCGGCGAGGTGGCACGCGACTTTGCGGCCACCGAGCTCGCGCAGCCGCGGGACTTCGGTCGCACACCGGGCTTCGGCGTACCCGCAGCGCGGGTGGAACGGGCAGCCGGCCGGCACCTTGGACGGATCCGCGATCTCGCCACGGAGCTTGATCCGCTCGCGTTTCCCGCGGGAGGCGGGGTCGGGATCCGGTACGGCGCTCAGCAGGGCCTCGGTGTACGGGTGCAGAGGCCTGGTGAAGAGCTCTTCGGTCGACGCGCTCTCGACGAGCTTGCCGACGTACATCACCGCGACGTCGTCGGCGACGTGCTCGACGATGCCGAGGTCGTGGGACACGAACAGGTAGGTGAGACCGGACTCCTCCTGCAGGTCGCGCAGCAGGTTGAGGATCTGGGCCCGGACCGACACGTCGAGCGCGCTGACGGCCTCGTCCGCGACCACCAGCCGCGGCTCGGTGGCCAGCGCCCGGGCGATCACGACCCGCTGCCGCTCGCCGCCGCTGAACGCGTGCGGATAGCGGTGCGCGTACTCCGCCCGCAGCCCGACGCGGCGCAGCAGCGCGGCGACCTTGTCGTCGATCTCGTCCCGCGAGCCGGCGTCCTGGACCTTCAACGGCTCCGCGATGATGTCGCGCAGCGTCTTGCGCGGATCGAGGGAGGAGTGCGGGTCCTGGAAGATCAGCCGCACCTGCGCGCGGTACGGCTTCAACTGCTTCTCGGACAGCGCTGCAAGGTCGACGCCGTCGAACATGATGCTGCCCGAGGTCGGCTCGTACGCGCGGACGATGCAGCGGCCGAGGGTCGTCTTCCCGCACCCCGACTCACCGACCAGTCCGAGCGTCCGCCCGGCCTCGATCGACAGGTCGACCCCGTCGACGGCCTTCACGAAGCCGCGGTTCCGGCCGAGGAACCCGCCGCTCAACGGGAAGTGCATGGTCAGCCCACGCGTCTCCAACAAGCTCATCAGTTCTCCTCGCCGTACAGCAGACAGGCCACGTCGATCTCGTCGCTGCGCACCCGGGCCGGCACGGTCGTGTCGCACTTGCCGGCCATGAACGCGTCACACCGCGGGTGGAACCGGCAACCCGACGGCCGTTCGTACGGCGGCGGCACCGTCCCTCGTACGGCGACCAACCGGTCCTTCGCACTCTGTCCGAGCCGTGGCACGGAACGCACAAGTGCTTGTGTGTAAGGGTGTTTGGGCCTGCTCAGCACGGCGGACGCAGGCCCCTGCTCGACCACTTCGCCGAGGTACATCACCGCGACCTCGTCGGCGACCTGCGCAGCGACGCCGAGGTCGTGGGTGATCAGCATGATCGCCATCCCCAGCTCCTGCTGCAGATCCTGGAGCAGGTCGAGGATCTGCGCCTGCGTGGTCACGTCGAGCGCGGTGGTCGGCTCGTCCGCGATCAGCAGCCGCGGCCGGCAGGACAGCGCCATCGCGATCATGGCTCGTTGCCGCATGCCACCGCTGAGCTGGAACGGGTACGAGTCCACGCGGCGCTTCGGGTCCGGGATGCCGACCCGGTCGAGCATCTCGATCGCCCGGTCCCGCGCGGCCTGCTTGCCGAGGTTCTCGTGCAGCCGGACCGCCTCGATGATCTGATCGCCGATCGTGTGCACCAGGCTGAGTGATGCCATCGGCTCCTGGAACACCATCGCGATATCGGCCCACCGGACCTGCCGCAGCCGCTTGTCCTTCGCGGCGAGCAGGTCGAGCGGCTCCCCGTCAGGGCCGTCTGTGTCGCCGTACAGCAGCACCTCACCGCCGACGATCCGCGCAGGCTTCTCCACCAGCCGCAGGATCGATCGCGCGGTGACGCTCTTCCCGCACCCGGACTCCCCCACGACGGCCAGCGTCCGGCCACGCTGGACCGTGAGGCTGACACCGTCGACGGCCTTCACGACCCCGTCACCGAGCTCGAAATGCGTCCGAAGCTCACGAACTTCCAACAACCGTTGCATGGGAGCTCCTACTTGTAGGGATCCGCGGCGTCGCGGAGACCGTCGCCGACGAAGTTCATGGCGAGTACGACGACCACGACCGCGAGACCGGGGGCCAGCAGCCACGGCGCGGTGGCGACCGCGCGGACGTTCTGGGCGCCCTCGAGCAACACGCCCCAACTGACCGCGGGCGGCTGCAGACCGAGACCGAGGAACGACAGGCTGGTCTCGCCGAGGATCATCCGCGGCACCGCCATCGAGACCGACGCGATGATGTGGCTGGCGAACGACGGCACCATGTGGCCGAAGATGATCCCGGTCCGGCCGACCCCGTCGAGACGGGCGGCCATCACGAAGTCCTCCTCGCGCAGACTGAGGAACCGGCCGCGGACGTCGCGGGCGAGCCCGGTCCAGCCGATCAGCGAGAGGATCACCGTGATCGCGAAGTACCGCGTCAACGGTCCCCAACTGCCGGGGAGTGAGGCCGACAACGCCATCCACAGCGGCAGCGTCGGGATCGACATGATGAACTCGATGATCCGCTGGATGATGTTGTCGACCGTGCCTCCCAGGTAGCCCGAGATACCGCCGATCAGCATGCCGAGCAGGAAGCTCGCGAACACCCCGACCAGACCGATCGACAACGACACCCGGGCACCGTGGATCAGCCGCGACAGCAGGTCCCGCCCGGACTGGTCGGCACCGACCAGGAAGAACGGCTGGCCGGCCGTGGTCGGGCCGATCAGATGGATGTCGGACTTCAAGGGTCCGAGGACCGAGTACTCGTCACCGTGTACGAACCAGCCGACGTCGACGATCTTCGACTTGTCGACGGTGAAGGTCTGCTCGAACGTCTCCTGGTTGCGCGTCGACGAGAACCCGTACACGAACATCCCGTGTTCGGTGTCGATCTGCACCCGCTGCGGCGGGGCGTACGGCAGCGCGGTGTGCGCGGTGTCGGCGCCTGCCGGGGCGAAGAAGCCCGCGAAGATCGCGATGACGTAGATCGGGATCAGCACGATCAGCCCGATCAGTGCCAGCCGGTGCCGGCGGAACTGCCGCCACATCAGCCGCCACTGCGGCAGCGCGCCGTGATCGCGGAGGCTCTTCACCACCTCTTGCGGCGCGACCAGAGCCTGGGTCTGCTGGGCCATGAGCTATCCCTTCTGGAACCGGGCGCGGATCCGCGGATCCCACCAGGCCAGGGCGAGGTCGCTGAGCATCGTGCCGATCACCGTCAGCGTGCTGAGAATGAGCACGAAGCTGCCGACCAGGTACATGTCCTGGCTCTTCACCGCGCCGAGCAGCAGCGGACCGCTGGTCGGCAGGCTCATCACGACCGACACGATCGTCTCGCCGCTGATCAGACCGGGCAGCAACCAGCCGACCGTGCTGAAGAACGGGCTGAGCGACATCCGGACCGGGTACTTGAGCAGCAGCTTCCACTCCGGCAGCCCCTTCGCCCGGGCGGTCGCGACGTACGGTTTGTGCAGTTCGTCGAGCAGGTTGGCCCGGGTGATCCGGATCAGTCCCGCCGTCCCCGCGACGCCGACGACGACGATCGGGATCCACAGGTGCGACAGCAGGTCGATCACCTTGCCGAGGTTCCAGGCCGCGTCGGCGTACTCGGGTGAGAACAGCCCGCCGACGCTCTGGCCGAAGTACCGGAAGCCGACGTACATCATCACCAGCGCGAGCATGAACTCGGGGACGGCCATCCCGATGAAGCCGAGGAAGGACGCGAAGTAGTCGCCGGCCGAGTACTGCCGCAGTGCGCTGTAGATGCCTATCGGGAACGCGATCGCCCAGACGAACAGCAGGCTGGCGATCGACAGCACCATCGACAACAGCACCCGGCTGCCGATCAGACTCGACACCGACTGGTTCCACGCGAACGACTGCCCGAGGTCACCGTGCAGTACGACGCCGCCGATCCAGGTCAGGTACTGCACCATGAACGGCTTGTCGAGACCGTAGTGCCGCTTCAGTTCGGCGATCTGCGAGTCCGGGATGTCCTGGCCGCGCGCCTCGGCGTTGGCGATCACCGTGGTGGTGTAGTCGCCCGGCGGCAGTTTGATGACCACGAAGGTGACGAACGAGATCGCCGCCAGCGTGATCAGCATCCAGACCAGCCGCCGGGCCACGAAGCGCAGCATCGGCTACTGCCCCATCGAGAACTGTTCGGGGTGCACGATGCCCGGTGCCACCGACTCGCTCATCTGCGCCGGCACGTTGTGGAAGTCGTTCTTGACCACCCCGTACGTGTTCGGCACCGAGCTGACACCGATGTAGTAGAACTGGTCGGCCGCGATCTGCAGCACCTGCTTGCCCAGCTCGAGGGTCTTGTCCGGATCCGGCTCCTGCCGCGCCTGGGTGAACAGCTCGAGCTGCTTCTGTACTTCGGCCGGCGGCTTCGTACCCTTCTCGCCCTTGGACTGGTACCACTGTGCCCAGGCGACGCCGTACCGCGCGCTGCCGTCGTTGGTCGGCACCCAGTAGTGGTCACCGCCGGTACCGGTCGGCAGCACGAAGGTCCCGCAGGTCCAGGTGCCGGCGTCATGGTCGTTGCCCTTGACGCGTTCCTTGTACAGGTCCTCGCTGACCGCCTGGGTGCGGAGCTCGATTCCGACCGCGGCCCAGCGCTTCTTGACGAACTCGATCGCCTCGACGTGGTCCGGGAACGACTCGCTGACCAGCACCGCGACGGACACCGGCTTGCCGTCGGCACCGAGCCGCTTGCCGTCCGCCGACTTCTTGGTCAGACCGGCCGCGTCCAGGTGCTGGTTCGCCTTCGCCGCGTCGAAGTCCAGGAACTGCGTCGCCAGCTGCTCGTTGTAGTACGGCGAGTCCTTCGGCGGCGCGCCCTGCCAGGGCTCACCCTGACCGGCGTACACCGCGTCGATGATCTCCTTGCGGTTGATCGCGACCGAGAGGCCGGCCCGGAACTCCTTGTTCGAGAACAGCGCGCGCTTGGCCGCGTCCTTGTGGGTGAGGTTCAGGCCGAGCACCATCGTGTTCGTCAGCTGGGTCGGCACCTCGAAGATCTTGTAGCTGCCCTTCTGCCGGTTCTGCGCGACGACCGGCTTGTTCTGCGGCGTACCGAAGTTGCGGTACTGCATGCCGAACTCGCCGTTCATCACCTTGAGCAGCTCGACCTGGGCGTCCTGGACGACCTCGACGCGGCAGTTGTCGATGTACGGCAACTGCCGGCCGGCGTCGTCGACCTTCCAGTAGTACGGGTTCCGGGTCAGGGTGACCGCGGAGCCCTTACCGAGCCCGGTCGTGACCTTCCAGGGAGCCAACGTCGGCTGGTCCGGGTTCGTCCACGGGTTCTGCTTCTGCGCGAACAGGTCGGTCCAGCTGCCGACCCCGGCCTTCTTCGCCAGTGCGTTCGCGTTCTTGTTGTACTTCAGGTGGAACTGCTGGAAGTAATGCTTCGGCAGCAGCATCCCGTAGGCGCCCTCCCGGAGGAAGATGCCGTCGGCGATCTGACCGAGCAGCGACGGCTGCGGCGCGGTGTAGGTGATCGTCACCGTGCGCTCGTCGGTCTTCTCGATCTTCGCGATCTTCTCGGTGTCCGGTGACAGGAACGCGTCGTAGATGCCGTCCGGGTGCAGACCCTCGTCGCACTGCACCTCGAGGATCGTGAACAACATGTCGTCCGCCGTGGCGGGCTTGCCGTCCGACCACTTCAGGCCGTCCCGCAGCTTGAACGTGAAGACCTTGCTGTCGGCATCGACGGTGAACTCGGCGGTGTTCGCCTCCATCTCGTCGTACCCGGGCTTGCCGGTCTTGTCCGGCTTCCAGCGGACCAGCGGCTCGTAGTTCATCGCGTACCACAGCCACTGGGTGTCTTCCTGGGTCAGCATCGCCGAGCGCCAGGTGCCGCCGTACTGCGCCTTGCCCTCGAGGGGCTTGATCACCGGCGGGTTCTTCGGGAGCCGGTCCGCCAGCGCGGGCAAGGAACCCTTGTCCACCAGGGCTTTCAGCATCGGCGACTCCTTCTCGCCGGCCGCCGCGACCTGCGCGCCGGACCCGGCCGGCTTGGTGTCGAAGAAGCCGCAACCAGGCAGACTTGCGACCGCCAGGAGGCCGAGCCCGCCCTGCAGCAGCCGGCGCCTGTTGAGAGTGCTTTCAGACCTTGTTGGCATGGGGATCCTCACTGCTGCTCGAGCGTGATGTTGCTGAACTGCGCGGTCCCGTAGTCGACGAGGTGGTTGTCCACACTGCCTCCGTCGATCGCGAACCCGATGTAGAAGGTCCGGCTCGGCATCATGATCTTCTCGTAGCCGAAGCGGTCCCACGTGACTTGATCCGTCGAGATGAAGGCCTCGAACTCGACCTCGCGTGCCTGCGGGCGCTCCCGCCGGAGCAGCCGCAGCCAATAGACCTTGGTGTGGTCCAGGTAGCTGCCGTCCCAGGGCCACGGGCCGACACTCGGGTTCGGTCCGTCGGTCTGGATCCGGATCGCCTGCGCCTTCATGCCGCCGTCGTCGGTGATGTCCGGCGCGGAGCTGGCGTTGTCGTTGACGGTGCCGATCCCACCGGCGACGCCGAAGCCGATACCGCCGTACATGAACGGCGCGGCCGGGTCAAGGGAGTCGCGGATCATCAGGCCCGCGGTCAGACCGTTGGCGATCTTGCTGAGCTTGTCCAGCCGCGCGGTGAGCTGCGAGACCGCACCGGCCCCGCCGACCGAGAGCTTGCGGTAGACGTAGTGGAAGTTGCTCGTCCGGCCGTAGATCCGCCCGGAGCCCTTGATCGTCAGGACGCCGTTCTCGAGGTTGCCGGAGCCCGGCACCGGCGGCTTCCCGACCGCGGCCGACGTCCAGTTCGACGTACCCGTCTGCTTGTTGACGTGCACCTGGACGGCGGTCGACTGGGTCGCCGTACCGTTCTGGTCCGTGGCCCGCGCCGTCAGCCAGTAGGAGCCGTCGGCAACGTTCTTCCACTGCAGCTGGTACGGCGCCTGCTCCGCCGAGCCGATGACCTGGTCCCCGACGAAGAACTCCACCTTCGCGAGCTGACCGCCCTTCGCGGCAGAGGCGTCGGCCTTGATCGTCACGGTCGGCGCGGTCCGGCCCGGGATCGCCTGGTCCTGGGTGGGGCTGGTGATCTGTACCGCCGGGTTGCCGACCGCGTCCGGGACCAGGGAGTTCAGGTAGTTCTCGAGGTAGGTGTAGCCGTTCGGTGCGATCTTCTGCGCGTCGGAAGGGTCGTTCGGGTCGAGACCGTTGGCCTTCTCCCACCAGTCCGGGATGCCGTCGTGGTCGGAGTCGACGGGCGGCTCGGTCTGCGCCAGCGGCGGGTAGCCGCCGACCTCCTTCTGCGAGTTGATCAGTCGCCCGATGCCACGGCGTACCTCGTCGACCACGCGGGCGTCGGCGGCGTCGCGCTTCGGCAGGATCGCACCGGCGTTCGCCAGCACGGCGTCGTACGCCTTCGCGGGGGCCTGGATGTCACCGCGGCCGGGGATCGGCTGCGGTTCGGCGAGCTCGACGATGCCGCCGATCGGGTAGCGGATGCCGCGGCGGTTGTGCGCGGTGACGTCCGGGTGACCGTCGACCTGGTTGCCGGCGACGTACCACTGACCGCCGCGGTTCGCGCTCAGCACGACCGGTGCGACGTCGCCGAGCGTGGTCGGGCCCGGCTTGTAGAAGTTGTTCATGAGGTTGATGCCGTTGGCCCACTCGCCGCCGTACACCGAGGTGTAGCCGTAGTCGTAGACCACGTTGTTGTAGTGGTCGACCTCGAGGTTGATCCCCTCGGTGTAGCCGAACCGCGGCTGGCGTCCGCCCTGGTGGGCGATCAGGTTGTGGTGGTAGGTGTTGCGCTCGCCGCCCCAGATCCCGCCGTACCCGTGCCGGTTCTTCGGGTGCGCGGACAGCGCGAGCCCCTCGGAGACGATGCACCACTGGACGGTGACGTCGAAGTTCCCGTACGGCGAGAGGCACTCGTCGACCGCCCAGCTGAACGAGCAGTGATCGATGATCAGGTTGCGGATCTGCGGACTCACCGAGCCGGGGACGTTGGTGTTGAACGAGTCGTCGGCGATCTCGTTCTCGTCGCCGAGCCGGAAGCGGAGGTGGCGGATCACGATGTCGTGTGCGCTGCCCTTGATCCCGGTGCTGTACCCGGCCAGGCAGATCCCGCCACCAGGCGCGGTCTGTCCGGCGATGGTCAGGTTGTTGCCGGAGATCAGCAGCTGGGACTTCAGCTGGATGATGCCGGAGACCCGGAACACGATCGTCCGGTCGGAACCGGAGACGCCTTCGCGGAGTGAGCCGGGTCCGGAATCGGCCAGCGTGGTCACCTCGTAGACGGATCCGCCGCGGCCGCCCTTGGCCCACTTGCCGGCGCCCTCGGCACCGGGGAACGCCGGCAGCCGGTCGTCGTTCACGGTCGCGCCGGCAGCGGTCCTCGCACTCGCGGTCGGAGTGATACCCAGTGACGCGACGCCGATGGCGGCCGCGGTGGTGCCGACGAATCCGCGCCGGGACCAACCGGGCGGGACGGAAGAGGATGTTTCGGTCATCGTCCAGGCCTCATCTCAGGGGACGCTGAATGAATATCTAGTCATGTCCGAATGGAACGACGGCCCTCATGGTCACGGAGATGAAGAGCCGATGTCAAGGGCGTAACGCCGATGAATTGCAAACGATTGCACCTTCCTGAATTCCTCGCCGCAATCGTTTGCACTGAACTCTTGCCCCGACCTTGCGGGCGGTGGTTACCTTGCCCCCATGCCTCTGCGCCCACTCCCTCCCGGCAGCTCCGAACTCACCGGCGGGTTCTGGTCGGACCGCCGGCGCGTCAACCGGGAGACGACCATCCCCGCCGCTGCGGAACGGTTGGAGGAGGTCGGCACGCTCACGAACTTCCGGCGCGCGGCCGCCGGCGAAACCGGAGGCTTCGCCGGGAAGCTCTTCGCCGACACCGACGTCTACAAGTGGCTCGAGGCGGTCGCCTGGGAACAGGCCCGCGAGCCGTCGGACGAGCTCGCCACCTGGCAGACCGACGCGAGCGCATTGGTTGCCGCGGCGCAGGAGCCCGACGGCTACCTGAACACGCACACCCGCCTCGCCCTCGACGGCACGCGGTACGGCGACCTGGAGAAGGGTCACGAGCTCTACTGCGCGGGCCACTTGTTCCAGGCGGCGGTCGCGCAGGTGCGGGCGACCGGGGATCGCACCTTGCTCGACGTGGCCTGCCGGTTCGCCGACGAGCTGTGCAAGACCTTCGGACCCGGCCGGCTGGAGGGCATCGACGGTCATCCGTTGATCGAGATGGCGCTCGTCGAGCTCTACCGCGAGACCGGCACCGCGTCGTACCTGGAGCTGGCTTCGTACTTCGTCGAGGCGCGCGGGCACGGGATGCTGACGGTCCCCGGGCACCATGGGCCGGCGTACTTCCAGGACCATCTGCCGGTGCGCTCGGTCCGGACGATCGCGGGCCACGCGGTGCGGGCGCTGTATCTGGCGGCGGGCGCGACCGATGTCGCGGTGGAGACCGGTGATCACGAATTGCTCGACGCGCTGCAGGCGACGTGGTCGACGATGGCCGAGAGTCAGACGTACCTCACCGGCGGCGTCGGTTCCCGATGGTACGGCGAGGCGTTCGGCGACCCGTTCGAGTTGCCGCCCGACACGGCGTACTGCGAGACCTGTGCCGCGATCGCCAGTGTGCAGTGGAGTTGGCGGCTGCTGCTCGCGACGGGTGAGAGCAAGTACGCCGATCTGATCGAGCGCACGCTCTACAACGCGGTGATCCCGGGTGTCTCACTCGCGGGCGACCGGTTCTTCTACGTGAACACGCTGAAGGTCCGGCACAACGCCTTCGCCGACGACCAACGGTCCGCGGTCGGCGGACGGCAACCGTGGTTCGGGACGGCGTGCTGCCCGCCGAACGTGATGCGGACCCTGTCGTCGCTGGATCAGCTGGTGGCGACCTCAGACGATGACGGGGTTCAGCTGCAGTTGTATGCGCCGGCCTCGATTGCCGTCGACCTGCCGACCGGGCGGGTGGCGTTCGAGGTGGCGACGGAGTACCCGTGGCACGGGACCGTGCGGGTGCGGATCACCGCGACACCTGACGAACCCTGGACGCTGGGTCTTCGGATCCCGGCGTGGGCCGACAGTCACCGCCTGACGATCAACGGTCTGGAGGGACCGCTTCGGCGGGTGTGGGCGGTGGGCGACGAGGTTGTGCTCGAGCTGCCGGTGGCGGCCCGTCGTACCCGGCCCGATGAGCGGATCGACTCCGTGCGCGGGTGCGTCGCGATCGAACGCGGTCCGTTGGTCTATTGCTTCGAGCAACAGGACGCGGACGTCGTACTCGACGAGACGGCGGCCGTCGCGGGTGAGCTGGTCGAGCGGGAGCGGGCGGATCTGCTGGGTGGAGTCACGACGGTCGAGGTACCCGGGCGGGACGGACCGCTGACCGCGATCCCCTACTACGCGTGGGCGAACCGAACGGTCGGCCCGATGACGGTGTGGATCCGGGAGGACGCGTGAACTACTGGGAAGATCCCGGCTCCGGGTACGGCGTGCTGCCCGCGCGGGCCGCCGTACGGTCGGATGCTCCGCGGCTGAGTCTGAACGGGCAGTGGCGGTTCCGCTGGTCTCCCACGGTGCCTGCGGCCGGATTCGAGGCGGTGGACTTCGACGACTCGGACTGGGACTGGTTGCCGGTGCCGTCGTCGTGGCCGATGCACGGGCACGGGAGTCCGGCGTACACGAACCAGAAGTACCCGTTCCCGGTGGATCCGCCGTACGTGCCGGACGAGAACCCGACCGGTGATCACCGCCTGGAGTTCCAGCTCCCGGAGTCGTGGAACGGTCCGACGGTACTGCGTTTCGACGGGGTCGACTCGTGCGCCCGGGTGTGGCTGAACGGCGTCGAGCTCGGGGTGACGCGCGGTTCGCGGCTGCCGGCCGAGTTCGCCGTCGGCGACATACTGCGTCCGGGGCGGAACGTGCTCGCGGTGCGGGTGCACCAGTGGTCCTCCGGTTCATACCTCGAGGACCAGGACATGTGGTGGCTGCCGGGGATCTTCCGGGACGTCACGCTGATCTCGCGGCCCGTGGACGCGGATGTGTTCGTGCACGCTGATTACGCGGATCGCGCCGGCGTGTTGATGGTCGAGTCGGTGCCGGGCGCGGTCGTGCGGATCCCGGCGCTGAATGTTGTCGTGCCGTGTGGGGAGACGGTGACGATCCCGGGCGTCGAGCCTTGGTCGGCCGAAGCGCCGCGGTTGTACGACGCGGTGGTCGAGCTGCCGGGTGAGCGAGTGTCGCTACGGATCGGGTTCCGTACGGTGGAGATCGTCGACGGCGTACTGCGGGTCAACGGGCGGCGGATCGTCTTCCACGGAGTGAACCGGCACGAGCACGATCCCGTGTTCGGTCGCGCCGTACCGTACGAACGGATGCGCGACGAGCTGCTGGTGATGAAGCGGCACAACATCAATGCGATCCGGACGAGTCACTACCCGCCGGACTCCAAGCTCCTGGAGCTGTGCGACGAGCTCGGGTTCTGGGTGATGGACGAGTGCGACTACGAGACGCACGGGTTCTTCCTGCTCGACTGGCGCGGGAACCCGGCCGACGATCCGCGCTTTCTCGACGCGTCGCTGGACCGGATGCGGCGCACGGTCGAGCGCGACAAGAACCATCCGTCGGTGGTCATGTGGTCGCTCGGCAACGAGGCCGGCGTCGGGTCCAACCTGACCGCGATGGCGTCATGGACCCGCGACCGGGATCCGTCGCGACCGCTGCACTACGAGGGCGACCTCTCGTGTGCGGACGTCGACGTGTACAGCCGGATGTACGCCTCCCACGCGGAGGTCGAGGCGATCGGCAAGCGCGCCGAGAAGCCGTTGGACGACCCCGGGCTCGACGCACGGCGCCGGGCGATGCCGTTCGTGCTCTGCGAGTATTCCCATGCCGGAGGCAACGGTCCCGGCGGGCTGCCGGAGTACGAGGCGCTGTTCGACGCCTACGAACGCTGCCAGGGCGGCTTCCTCTGGGAGTGGATCGAACACGGCATCCTGCGTCCCGACGGAACCTACGGGTACGGCGGGGACTTCGGTGAGGAACTGCACGACGGAACCTACGTCCTCGACGGCCTGGTGTTCCCCGACCTCACGCCGCAGCCCGTCCTCGCCGAGGTCCGCAAGGTCTACGAGCCCGTCCGCCTGTCGGTGGCCGGCGACCTCCTCACGATCACCAACAGGTACGACGTCCTCGACACGTCACACCTCGCCCTGCACTGGGACGTCGCCGACGAAGGCGAGGTCGTTGCTCGCGGCACCCTCGACCTGCCGGTCTTCCCGGCCGGCGCCACCGCGACGGTCAAGCTCCCCGGCCTTCCCACAGCCCAGAACCGCGAACGCTGGCTGACGATCCGGGCAGTCCTCGCGATCGACACCCCTTGGGCGGCCGCCGGCCACGAGCTCACCTTCACCCAGACTCAGCTCGGCCGACGACACCGTCGTTCCGAACGCACGAAACTTCACCTCGGTCCCGGGCGGTTCTGCGAGCGGACTGGACGACTGATCGGCCTCGGCGGCTGGGAAGTGCAGCACGTGCCTCTTGAACTGTGGCGCGCGCCCACGCAACACGACGCCCGCACCTGGGACGCCACCACCCTGGACCGGAAGACCCGCTGGGCCGACGCCGGACTCGACCGGCTCCGGTACCGGACCGTCTCGGTGGACCGAAGCGCCGACGAACTGACCGTGGTGTCGATGGTGGGTGCCGCCGCGACGGACGCGCGCGTGCTGACGACGTACCGCTGGACGACGGACGGGGACCGGATGACGGCGGACGTCGAGGTTCAGCCGTTGGGTGAGTGGACGGTGCCGTGGGCACGACTCGGCGTGACGTTCGGTGTGCCTGGCGGGTTCAGCCAGCTGACCTGGTTCGGTCAAGGGCCGGGGCAGGCGTACCCGGACTCGCGGTCCGCCGCCCGCGTCGGTCGCTACTCGAGCACCGTCGACGACTTCCAGGTCCCGTACCTCTACCCCCAGGAGAACGGTGCCCGTGGCAACGTCCGCTGGGCCGAACTGTCCGGGTCCGCCGGCACCTTGAGACTTCTGGGTGATCCGCACTTCGCCCTGACGGTCAGGCGCTGGACGATCGCCGACCTCGCCGCCGCCGAACGCCCGGCGGATCTCCACCCGACCGAGAACGTCTGGATCACCGTCGACGCCCTCCAGCACGGTCTGGGCAGTCCGACCAGCGGCGCGCCGATCCTGCCACCGCACGACCTGCAACCGCAGCAGCACCGGCTCAGGTTCAGTCTGGGAGGCTGAGCCAGGTGCCGGCCAACGGTTGCTGACCGACGCCGGGCTTCGACCAGTCGCAGACACCGCCGCGGAAGATCGTCCGCAGCCGCGCCCACTCCGCGTCGGTGAAGCCTGGGTAGTCCGAGCGGACCGGGGTGCGCAGCTTGCACTTGATCACGTCCGCCGCGACGCCCGCGCCGGCGACCTCGCGGGGGAACGACGCCGAGGGAAAGAGTTGCTCGCAGCGCGAGGCCGGGTCGCGGTTCAGCGGCTGCGCGACGAAACCGTCCGGCCCGCGACAGCCCTCCACGAGCGTGTCGGGCTTCGCCGCGACGATCTTGTCGATTCTCGGACGCGGTGTGTCGTCCGCGGTCAGTTGTGTCAGCCAACGGTCCATTTCATCGATCGCATACTGTAGGAGCGGGCTGTCCGTGCTGAACAGTCCGTAGCGCGCGTCCTCGAGCAGGCTCACCTGGTTCGCCGACGTACCGTTCGCCTTCTCGAGCCGGGCGCGCATCGAGAACGTGTGGTAGCGGACGTGGATATCGCCGTACGACTGGGTGTCGAAGTACGCGCGGTAGTCGATGATCGGGACGTCCTTCAGCCCTCCCCCGCCGTTGGTCAGCCGCCCGGTCCGGTACCCCGTACGCACGGCCTGCGGATCCGCGACGGTCCGGGCCGGCACGAGGTTCGCGTCCGCGTCGAAGCCGCCGATGCGCTCGTTCAGATCGAGGAACTGCGACGGCGTGATCACGCCGGACTTCAGTACGCCGAGCCCGTACTGCACGCCGACGTTGTCCAGCGGTCGCCGTACGAACCCGGTCGACGGATCCGCACCGTACGTGTTGACGGCGTGGTCGAAGACGTCACACGGCACCCCGCGAGGGTTCGCAACCGGGTCGTAGCGCTGCGCCGCCGGGACGATGTCGCAGTTGCGCCGCGGGTCGATCCGGTTCGCGCTGAGGGCCATACTCGGCAGCGTCGCGTACGTCGCGAACCCGGCCACCTGCCGCTTCTGCTCCTGCGTCCAGGCGATGCTGGACTTGTTGAAGTACGAGTCCAGCAACCACGAGTCGCTGATGAACGAGATCGTGCCGAAGCCGACCTCCGGGAACGAACACCCGACGATGATCCCGTCGAAGATGCCCGGGTAGTTGTCGGTGATCTGGTGCGCCTGGTACGACCCGCCCGAGCACCCGAAGCCGACCGTGTATTCCGGCCGTCCGTAGTGCTCGACGAACAACTCCTTCGTCATCATCGCCGACTCCGCCGCGGTCAGATCGTTGCAGTTCTGACCGAAGACGTTGAGCGACGAGGACATCAGCGCGTACCCACGACCCAGCAGGAACGCATCCGTCACGCCACCGGTCGTGGACCCCGATCGGTGCCATCCGCCGGCGCAGCCGCCGCCGAGCGTGAAGATCGCCCGCCCGTTCCAGCTCGCCGACCGCCGTGTCGGCGTCGGTGTTGCCTCGTGCAACGGATCGTGCAACATCGTGGTCTGGACGACGGCACGGTTCGCGCTCCCCGTCTCCATCCGGACGATGAACGGATCGCCGTCGTCGGTCTTCGCGAGATCCGCCGGGTACGCCGTCGTACCGGCCGGCCACTTCACGAAGGCCCCCGCGGTCGTCCGGTAGAAGTAGTCGACCCGCGGCTTGACTGTGCAGTCGGCGTCGAGCGGAGCGCCGAGCGTGCCGCCGATCACCGGGATCGTGAACTGCGCCGTCTCACACACGAACGGCTGCTCGTGCGGACCCGAGAACACCGGCCCTTGGCGTGGATAGTTGCGCACGTCAAGCGTCGTACGCCGTCCTCCAGCCTCCGCCTGGAGGACATTCGATCCCACGGTCAGGTTCCCGACCAGTCCGGTCAGACCGTGCCCGTCAGCGGTGAACACCGACGACACATCCTTGCCGTTCAGCGTGACGCGCACGTTGTCGTCAGCGCCGTCGACGTGGACGAGTGCATCGCCACCAGTGATCTTGTCCGGGCGGCTGGACAGGATCTCCAGCTTCACCTCCCGCGACGCCACGGCCGGAACCGCGGGAAGGACGAGCGCACTGGCGAGCAGGACTACGGCCAAACGAACTGGTCGGGAACCAATCACGCGTCCTCCTAGTGGGCGGCCACCTCGTACACGCGGGCGATGTCAGGAGTCGTGCTGGACGGATCGGTGATCGTCAACCGGATCTGGTCGATCGCCGCCGACGTCACCGGAGTGGAGACCAGGGCCTTCGTGTTGGCCGTGTAGCTTCCGAGCTGGACCCAGCCCGCGGACGTGTGTCCCTCGACCGTGAACGCGGTCAGAACGGTGCCGGTGGCAACATTCGGGTACCCGTACCCGCTGTACACGTCCACCTGACTCACATCCTTGTAGGTCCCCAGAGCCACTGTGAGCACCGGCGCCGTGTCACCGACGGCCGACATCCAGCGTCCGCTGTCCAGACAGGACCCGTCAACCGCTTTCGGCGCGCCCGAGTTCGCGTCGTACGTCGACGACGCGGTCACGGTCGCCCCGCGCGCCAGGTGATCGGAGCACGGCGAGACCGCCGGCGCCCCGGCCAGCCAGTCGCGGATGAACCCTCCCTCGTACTCGCCCGAGAGCAGGTTCCAGTTCTTGTCGAACATCACCGGAGCCCAGAAGTTGTCGAACACCCAGCCGACCCATCCGATCTGCGGACGGGCGTCCAGATACTGGCGCAAGGGCAGTCCCCAGCCGGAGGTCGTACCGGCCGTGACCTGGTTCGCCGACGACGAGGGGTCCCAGCCGAATTCCGTCAACACCACCGGCAGCGTCGCCGAGGCAGTGCCGAACTTCGGATCGAGACTGGCCGCGGTCGTCGGGCCTTGGTTCGGATACAAGTGGTAGACGTACGCGATGTTGCCGCCGATGATCGGGTCGGTCACGGCACCGTTGAGCCGGGTGCTCCACGACGGGCTGCCCATCAGGATCACGTTCGACGCCACCGACCGGATCGAGTCGACGACCGGCTGGATGTACGACTTCCACGTAGCCCAGTTGTCCGGCGCGATCGGCTCGTTGAACACCTCGAACAACACGTTCGGGTTGTTCGCGTACCGCGGCGCGATGAAGTCCCAGAACCCTTTCACATCGGACTGCGGTACGGCGCCGGCCGCGTCACCGTAGTTGCGGACCAGATGCAGGTCGATGATCACATAGAGGCCCTTGGCAACGGCATGGTCGACGTACGGCTTGATGTACGTCGCGTCGTACGCGTTCAGGTCCTTCCCGATGGCCTCGGTGACGAGCAGGCGGAGGGCCTTCGAGTTCCAGCCGTTCGACACCGTCATGTCGATCAGATCGTTGATCGGCTTGGAGTTGCAGTCGGTGCAGACGGAGTTCTGTTCGGGGGCGATGACCGAGAGACCCTTGAGGGTCACGTTGGTCCCGGCGCTGTTCTTGATGCGATTGCCTTCGGTGTGCAGGGCGGGTAGTGCGGTGGTGCTCGCTGCGGCATTCACCAGGGAAGCAGCAGAGAACAGCACCGCGGTACACAGGGCGGCCAAAGACTTTCGGAGCACAGCATCATCCCTTTCAGTCGCGATGGGTGCGGATCTCCTCCGACCACGCAAGCTTTGTGCCGAGGCCGTCGGTGAGGAGACGCTGGTAGTCGGCCAGGTGGGTGGGATCGTTGCGGACCTTGCGCGGTGACAGGCCTTCGGTCAGGCAGAAGCTGACCAGTGCGCCAACCGCCTCGCCGATGCTCCATTCGACCGGGTGCAGGCGGTAGCAACCATTGGTGATGTGCGTCGTGCCGATGTTCTTGTTCGCGGGCAGCAGGTTGTCGACGCGGACTGGGATCAACGCGCCGAGCGGGATCTGGAACGGGTACGCCTCGATGTCGACATACGTCCGTCCCGCCGTGCTCGGGTGCAGATCGATCCGGTAACGACCGAGCCCGACCGTGTCCGCGAACAACTCACTGCCCGCGCCGTCCGGCCGCGCTTCGACGCCGACGTGCTGCTCGAGCACAGTGAACTCGGCCCGGATCCGGCGCGATTCCCGGATGTACGGCGCCTTGGCCAGACCGTCCGCCGTACCGGTAACGTCCGGGCGCAGCGTCAGACCGGGGTAACCGCCTTCGGTCTGCATCCAGTAGAGGAACGACAACGACAGGTCCCGGCTGGCAGCGAGAGCCTTTGAAGGGTCGGGCCCACCGAGCAGTGGCTGCTCCCAGTAGTCGAGTTGGGGCCAGTTCACCACGGTGACATCCGGGATCGCCTTGTCGACAAAGTTGCTGCTGGCAAGGATTTGTCGATAGCGCCAGAGCGAGAACGGCGCCCGGTGATCCTGGTTTGCCTCGAGCAACTTCCACTCGCGCTGCTCCAGCGTCACCGGCACGACGTCCGTCCAGGACAACTGCGGCCCCGGCCAGAACGGCGCGACCGTGTCCCGCCAATGCTCGTAGGTGGCCGGGCGGTCGATCGTGTGATCCTCCCCCGCCCGATGCTCCAGTGCGAAGCACCACGAGAACGCCTGCTGATCAAGGGGATTCGCGATCTCAGGCGCATGCAGCTCGCCGGTCTGGTCGTGGCCCTCGGCACCGATTACGTGCTCGACGTCGGCCAGCTCCAGCAGGTCGCCGAGCTCGGTCGCGTCGACGACGTACGTCGCGGACACGGTCAACTCGTCGCCGCTCCGCACATCCTGGAGCGTCACGGCCCGGATCTCGTCGCCGTTGGTGGCCGCCGAGATCGCCGAGTGCTCAAGTAACACGCGGAGCCGACCGGACGCGCGCCACGGCGCGAGCATCTCCTCGATCACGGCGGCGGCGACCCGCGGCTCGTGACAGAACCGGCTGACGACTCCGAGGCCCGGATCGAGCAGCGGATCGGCAGCGGCCTCGGGCGTCAGCGGGTAGTTGCGGCGGTAGTAGTCCCGGATCCGGCGGCGCAGTTCGGCGTACCCGCCGGCGGCGTACTGCTCGATCCAGGGGTGCTCGTCGGGCGGCACAAGCTGGCTGGTCAACTGCCCGCCCAGCCAGTCGGTCGGCTCGGTCAGCACAACGCGGTGACCCAGCCGTACTGCGGTCAGCGCAGCCGCGACCCCACCGAGTCCGCCACCGACGACCAGTACATCCGTCTCGAGCTCCACCCGTTCACTCCTTTACTCGCGACTTTTGAATGGATGGCGCGGCGACGGTTTCGCCGGCCACCAGATCACAGGCCACCAATTGGCTGACCGGTTCCTCCTCCGGGTTCTCGACCCGCGCCACCAGGGCGTCGATCGCGATCCGGCCGATCTCCTTGCGCGGGATGACCAGGCAGTCCCAGCGGTGACCGGGCTCGTCACCCGACCCCTCCAGCACCGCGACCGACAGGTCCGCCGGGATGCTCAGCCCGCGCGCTGCCAGCCCAGTCCGCAGGTGCTCAGCCAGGCCGATGTTCTCGGCGACCACCGCGGTCTCGGGACCGGACGCCAGTTCGTCCAGCCACTCCTCGGTCAGCTCCGGCTCGCCGCGGAATCCGGGCGAGCGGTCCTGCAGACCGAGCCGCTCGATTGCCTTGCGGTAGCCGGCCCGGCGATCGGCGTACGCCTCCTGCTCGATCCCCGAGCGAAGGTACGCGAAGTGCCGGTGACCGCGCTCGGCCAGCGACGTGACGAGCCGGTCGGCGGCCGACACGTAGTCCGGGATGATGCACGGGATCTCCGCGCCCGGGACCTCGCGGCGGCCGATGTGCACGAACAGGTATCCGTCGTGCCACAGCCGCGCCAGCTCCTCGCGATCGGTCGCGGCACCGAGCAGGACGGTGCCGTCGGCGAGGTTCAGCCGGTTCGTGCCGTCGCGGTAGATCCGGCGCCGGCCGTCGCTCGTTCCGGTCGAGGTGAACAGGACCAGGTCGTACCCGATCTCCTCGGCACGCTCCTCGATCCCGAGCAGGAACTCGAAGTAGAAGTCCTCCCGCGCGTGCGGGAACACGGCCTCGAAGGTGTGTACGCCGAGGAGCCGGTTGCGCTTGTTCCGGAGGTTCCGCGCGGCCGCGTTCGGGACGTACCCGAGCTCCTTCACCGCGGCCCGGATCCGCTCCTGGGTCTCCTCCGGGATCCGGTCGATATCCCCGCTGACCACCCGGGACACGGCGGACTGGGATACGCCCGCGAGCCGGGCGACGTCGGATTGTCGTGGCGCTTTCATGCGTTCTCCTGCAACCAGCAGTGGGTCCATCGCCCGTCGGGCAATTCGGTCCGGGGCGGCGTCTCGGTGCGGCATCTGTCCATCGCGAACGGACACCGCGGGTGGAACCGGCAGCCCGCCGGCGGGTCGATCAGGCTCGGCGGCTCGCCCAGGTCCTCCGCGTCGAACAGGTCCGGCCGGTCCCTGCGTTCAGGATCGGGAGACGAGTCGATCAGCAGCTGCGTGTACGGGTGCAGAGGGTTGGCGATGACGTCCTCTTTCGGACCGCCTTCGACCATGCGTCCGGCGTACATCACGACGATGTCGTCGCACAGATAGCGCGCGCTGGCGATGTCGTGCGTGATGTAGAGCAGGGCAAGGCCGTCCTCGGTCCGCAGCCGGTCGAGCAGGTTGAGCATCTCCAGCCGGATCGACACGTCCAGCATCGAGATCGGCTCGTCGCCGAGCAGCACCTTCGGCTCGACCGCCAGCGCCCGTGCGATCACCACCCGCTGCCGCTGCCCACCGGACAACTCGTGCGGGAACTTGTCGAGGTACTGCTCGGTCGGCGTCAGACTGACCCGCTCCAGCAGCTCGTCGACCCGCCGGTCCAGCTCCGCCTTCGTCCGTACGGCGTGATGCAGCTTGACCGCGCGCTCCAGGTTGTACCGGACGCGATGCAGCGGATTCAGCGAACCGAACGGGTCCTGGAAGATCAGCTGTACGTCGCTGTAGTACGCCCGCGGCTTGCCCTTCACGGTCTCGCCGTGCAGCCGGATCTCACCGGACGTCGGCGGATAGAACCGCGCGAGCAGCCGCGCCAGCGTGGTCTTTCCGCTCCCGCTCTCACCGACCAGTGCCACGATCCGGCCCGGCTGCAACGCGAGCGTCGCGTCCTCCACGGCACGGACCGTCGACCGGCCCGCCGGGAAATGCTTCGAGACCGCGCGGGCCTCGAGAACAGGTTGGCTCATAGCTGATCATCTCCTGACGGGTAGAGCCGGCAGGCGACGGCGTGATCCTCGATCGTCAGCAATTCCGGTCGTTGCTCGTCGCAACCGTCGAAGCGGTCCGTGCAGCGCGGGTGGAACGGGCAGCCGGGCGGCGGATTGCGCAGATCCGGCGGGCTGCCGGGGATACCGTTCAGCTTGCGGAGCGGCGAACGCAGCGGCGGGAACGAGTCGCGCAGGCCGCGCGTGTAGGGGTGCCGGGGCTTGGTGTAGAGCGATTCGGCCGTGCCGATCTCGACGATGCGGCCGCCGTACATGATCGCGATCCGGTCCGCGAGCTCCAGCAGCAGGGAGAGGTCGTGAGTGACGAACACGACCGCGAACCCCAGCTCGCGGCGTAGACGCAGTACCTGGGCGAGGATCTGGCGTTGCATCACCACGTCGACGGCTGTCGTCGGTTCGTCCATCACGACCAACTCGGGGCCGCAGGCCAGCGCGAGGGCGATGCTCGCGCGCTGCCGCATGCCGCCGGACAGCTCGTGCGGGTAGCTGCGCACGCGGTCCGCGGAGATCCCGACCATCCCCAGAAGCTCGGCCGCCCGCGCCCAGGCGTCCTTGTTGCCGAGCGTCTTGTCGTGGGAGCGCAGTACGTCGACGAACTGCGCGCCGACCCGCATCACCGGGTTGAGCGCATCCATCGCGCTCTGCAGAACGATCGCGAGCGAGGTCCAGCGCAACTTCCTGAGCTCGTCGGCGTCGAGCGAGACCAGGTCGGCGCCGTGGAACTCGATCCGCCCGGCCGTCGTGACCGCCGGCGGTCGCTGCAGCCGGGTCAGCGCGGTGATCAGCGTCGACTTACCCGACCCCGACTCCCCCGCGACACCCAGGATCTCGCCCCGGCGCAGCTCGAACGTCACGTCATCGCACGCCCGCACAGGCCGCTCGCCGGTCACGTAGTCGACCGTCAGACCTTCCACCGTCAACACACTCACGCCTCGACCACCTTTCGCGCGCGGACGACGACCGACCGGCGGGCCTGGCGCAGTTTCGGGTTGGAGATCTCGTCGACGCCGAAGTTCACCAGCGTTGCCGCTGTACCGATCAAGGCGATGCAAAGCCCGGGTGGCACGAACCACCACCACAGCCCTCGCAGTACTGCGCTCTGCTGCTGCGCGGCCTGGATCATCGTGCCCCAGCTGATCGATCCGGAGTCGGTGATGCCGAGGAAGGCCAGCCCGGCCTCGGCCATCACGCCGCCGATCATCCCGTGCAGGAACATCGCCGAGATCCAGCCAGTCAGATGCGGGAGCACCTCGAAGAAGATCAGCCGGCGGTGCGACTCGCCGATCATCCGCATCGCCAGCACGAAGTCACGACTGCTCAGGCTGAGCGACTGTGCCCGCAGCGTCCGCGCGCCGCCCGACCAGCCGAACAGGCCGATGATCAACGCGATCACGAACGGTCCGGTGCCCTGCACGTAACCCGCGACGATCAGGATCAGCGGAAGGACCGGCATCACCAGGAACAGGTTGGTGAGGAAGTTCAGGCCGTTGTCGACCGCACCGCCGAAGTACCCGGCCGGTACGCCGACGAGGATCGCGATCAGCGTGCCGATCGCCGCGGCGAGGATCCCGACCAGCATCGAGCCCCGCGCGCCGGCGATGGTCTGTGCGAGCACGTCCTGGCCGAACTGCGTCGTACCGAAGAGGTGCTGCGCGCTGGGCGGCTGCGAGATCGAACTGATGTCGTTCGCTCGTGGGTCACCGCCGATCACGGGTCCGAGGACGGCCAGCAGTACGAAGAAGGTGAGGACGGACAGCCCGATGCGGACCTTCCAGCTTTTGAGCATGGTCATCCCCTCGCCCGGATCCGCGGATCGAGCAGCACGTAGGCCAGGTCGGCGACGAGGTTGGCCAGCAGTACGGCGAGCGTGATCAGCAGGAAGACGCCCTGCATCATCGGGTAGTCCCGCTTCTGCAGCGACTCGTAGAGCAGGTAGCCGATGCCGGGATAGCTGAACACGATCTCGGTGAGCAGCGCGCCGCCGACGACACCGCCGAGCGCCATCGCGAAACCGGTGAAGCTCGGCAGCATCGCGTTGCGGGCGGCGTACCTGAACATCACGCGCCTCGGCGACAGACCCTTCGCCTGCGCGAGCAGGACGTAGTCCTCGCGGACCGTGGTGACGGTCATGTTGCGCATCCCGAGCAGCCAGCCGCCGAAGGCCGAGAACACGATGGTTGCTGCTGGCAACACACCGTGGTGCAGCACGCTGCCGGCGTACGCGAGGCTGAATCCCTGCGGCAGGTCGGCGTCGTACCCGCCGGACAGCGGGGTCCAACCGAGGACGAAGCCGAAGATCCAGAGGGCGAGCAGCGCGACCCAGAAGTACGGGACGCTGCTCAGGAACGTGGTGAACGGGGTGAGGATCGCGTCGAGGCGGCTGCCTGCTTTCCAGCCGGCGACGACGCCGAGCAGGGTGCCGATCGCGAACGCGGTGATCGTCGTCGTACCGACGAGCAGCAGCGTCCACGGCAGCGCCTGCCAGACCAGGTCGGCGACCGGGACCGGGAAGTTGACCACGGAGACGCCGAGATCACCGTGGGACAACTGACGGAGGTAGTCGGCGAACTGCTGGGCCAGGTTGGCGTGCGGGTTGCCGAAGATCGCGCGGATCGACATCAACGTCTCGGCCGGGACCTGCTGACCGCTGACCCGTTCCAGCTCCTCGACGATCGCCGACGACGGGTCGCCCGGCATGAGTCTCGGGAGCAAGAAGTTCAGCCCGATCGCGGCGGCCGCGGCGGCCAGGTAGAAACCCAGCCGCCGGGCCAGGAACGCCCATCGCACCGCCAGCATCGTCAGCTCCCCCGACGCTGGAGCTTCAGCATGGTCAGGATCGTGTCCGGTCCCATCCCGACGAACGGGATGTGGTCGAAGTCGTCCGGCGTCGGCCAGCCCGTCCAGCGGGTCGCGTTGATGTCGACGAAGTAGAAGTTGTTGTAGATCGGGCTGAACGGGACCTTGTCGACGACGATCTTCTGCAGTTCGCGGCCGAGTGTCTTCAGCTGGTCGACGTCGTCGGTGCGTTCCATCGAGGCCAGGATCGAGTCCGTCTGCGGGTCACTCCAACGACCTTGGTTCAACGTCGCGGACTTGCCGATCGGGACTTTGTACGAGCTGCTGAGGAAGCGGTAGACGCCGTACACCCCGGAGCCGCCGGTCGATGCGGCCGCCAGGTCGAACTGGCCGAGGTTCTGCTTGTCGTAGTACCCGGCGCTCGGCTGGCCGGCGCCCTTCACCTGCAGGCCGAGGTTCTGCTTCCAAGTGTTGATCAGGATGTCGGCGTAGTTGCCCCAGCCCCAGTCGGAGTTGAACAGGATGCTCGGCTGGTACCGCTTGCCGTCCTTGACCAGCGCGCCGTTGTCGATCGTCCAACCGCCCGCGGCCAGCTCGGCCTCCGCCGCGGCGGCGTCGACCTTCTGGACCTTGCCCTTGTACGCCGGGTCGAGCCAGTCGGCGAACAGCTGGTCGGACAGTCCGGTCGGGCCGGCCTCGGTGCCGGGGCGCTGAAGCGTGGTGACGACGGCGGTGCGGTCGATGGTGAGCGCGAGGGCCCGGCGTACGTGCACGTCGTCGAAGGGTGCCTTGGCGGTGTTGAACAGGACCGACATCGCGCCGCCGTTGGAGTAGAGCTGGTACAGGTGCTTGTCCGGGTCCTTGGCGACGTACTCCTTCTCGCCGTTCGGCCAGCTCGCCGACGCCCAGTCGATATCGCCCTTCAGCAGCTGGGCTTTGAGCGCGTCGGCGCTGGTCGGGATGATCTTGTACGTCGTCATCGGCAGCTTCCCGCCCCAGTAATCGGTGCGGGCCTGGAGCGTGATCTGCTGCGGCTTGAACTCCTTCAGCGTGAACGGGCCGGTGCCGATCGGTTCCGGGTTCGTCCAGGTGTTGAGGTTCTGCGTGGACCAGATGTGCTTGGGGACCATCGGGAGCAGGATGTTCGCGAACTGGTTCAGCGTCGCGTACGACGGCTCGGCGAACGTCACCGCGACCGTCGCGTCGTCGACCTTCTTCACCGACTTGTAGGTGACACCGGCGATGCTGAAGTCCGGCTTCTCGATCGGGAGGCCGAGCGAGTAGACGACGTCGTCCGCGCTGAACTTCTGCCCGTCCGACCAGGTCACGTCCTTGCGCAGCTTGATCGTCAGCTGTTTGCCCTGCGCGGAGAACGTCCAGCTCTCCGCCAGCCACGGCTTCACCACGCCGCCGTCGCCGTAGTCGACCCGCATCAACGGCTCGTAGACGAGCTCCATATTCGGCGCCTTGTCGGTCGCCGGGCCCATCACGTTGTAGTTGTGGACGAACGTCGTACCGCCGTCGGTCTTCGCGTAGACGACCGACGCGTCCGCCGCGCCGCCGCCGCCCGCCGGCTTGGCGGCGGGGCCTGAGCACCCCGCCGCCAGCACCGCACCGACCACCACTAGGACCCGCCACCGACTGCGCATATCTCTCACCCCAGACTAGAGCGGCTGCACGTTCATACGTATGAGCACTCTGGTATGAGCTATTTCCGGGTTGCTCTTACGTATGCGCAGGAACCTACGAACGTTACGCGCGCATGTCAAGACCGAGACGGCTCAGCAACAACAATCCGCGGATGTTGCCCCGCCACAGCCACCTCATACACAGCCCGAACCCGCCACCCGCGGTCGATCTGGGCCGCCTGCTGAGGGTTGACGATCGCCACCAGCACCCCGTCGAGCACCTCATGCCACCGCCGGACGTACGGCCCCAGATCCCCGATCTGCAGCCGGTGATCCCACGGCGGGTTGGTGACGATCCGCTCAACCCTCCCGCCCAGGCAAGCCGCATCACCCCAACACCACCTGACCCCCGCGCCCCCCGCGCCTGCGGCGCGGGGGGCGCGGGAAGTGCGGGCGAGGCCCTCGGCACCTTGCGCATCCCGGGGGGCTGCCTCGGCCGCGTTCTCGCGGGCAGCCGCGCCTGCGGCGTTCTCGTGGGCGGCTGCGAGTGCGGCGGGGTCTTGGTCGATGCCGGTGTAGCTTGCTTGCGGCTCGATGGCCTGTGCTTCTAGCAGTAGGGTGCCGGCGCCGCAGAACGGGTCCACGACTCGGTGGGCGGGCTCGATGCCTGCTAGGCGTGCCATTGCGGCGGCGACGGGTGGATGCAGGCTGCCCCGGACGGTCCGGGTTCGCCAGGGCCGGCGATGCAGCGGTACGGCGTACGGGCGTAGGCCGACCCACAGCGTCTTTCCGTCCAGCACGACCCGCCACTCGGACCGCTCGACCGGCGGCACCGCACCATCGCGCCGCGAGTAGTACCGTCCGCCGAGCCGCGCACCCACCAGGTCCTCGATGTCGAACCGGTTGAAGTTCCGCACACCCACGAACGACGCACTGACCGCAAACGCACCCTGCCCCGCCGGCAACTCCAACGACCGAACCGCCGCCGCCAGCGCATCCCTGGTCCGCCCAGGATCCACCGCAACGCCATGGACGACGAAGACGTCATCCGCCAGCCGCGGCGGACCGGACTCGCCCGGCGTCCACTCGACAACCACCTGCCGCTTGGACAGCTCGACCACCCGATGCCCCGCAGCGACGACTTCCTCAGCCGCCAGCTTTTCCAACCCCGCAACAGCCCGCACCAGCACCAAGTGCATGGAGAATCTCCCGGATAGCACCCGGGAACAACCAACCGGTTACTCCCGCATCGCTGACCACGGGAAACCTCGAACAGGCCAGCGGAGGCTAGCCGACGCGGAAGAAGTATGTCTCCATGGCGGAGATCCTGGCACACAAGCGGGGAACTACCCAGCGAATTTCCGCTGTGCCCTTGAGTAATGAACTCGCATGGTTTTAATCTCGGGTTCCCGCCCCGGAGGTTGCTCGTGCCCAGACAGCTGTCTTGGATCGCCCGGCGAGCGTTGCTCGTCGCCGCCCTGCTTCTCGGACTCTCCCCGATCGCTCCCGCACAGGCGGCTCCCACCCCGACGGTGGTGGCCCAAGCCGCGTCGCGCGGCGCCGAAGTCGTTGCGGTCAAGCAGGTCGCGGACCGGCTGACGGACCTGACCGTGCGCTCCCAGGCGCTCGGCGGCCGTACCGTCAACGTCCGGCTGCTCACCCCCGACGGCTGGAATCCCGCCGACCGCACGCAACACTGGCCGACGTTCTGGCTGCTGCACGGCTGCTGCGGGGACTACACGTCGTGGTCAGGCACGGATATCGCGACGATCCCGAGCCTGCGCAAGGTCCTCGTCGTCATGCCCGAGGCCGGCTGGAACGGCTGGTACAGCGACTGGTGGAACTACGGCGCCGGCGGCGATCCGGCCTGGGAGACGTTCCACACCGTCGAGCTGGCACACCTGCTCGAACACGGCTGGGGCGCGAGTTCGAATCGCGTCGTGGCCGGCCTGTCGATGGGCGGCCAGGGAGCACTGCTGTACGCCGCCCGCCATCCCGGCATGTTCCGCGCGGCCGCGGCGTACTCCGGCTCCGCCCATCCGCTGCTGAACGACGAGTCGATCAACCGGATCATGGGATTCTTCGCCGGTCAGGGCAACGACCCGCTCCGCGTCTGGGGTGACCCCGTCGCGCAGCGCTCGATCTGGGCAGCGCACGATCCGTACTATCTCGCCCACCGGCTCAAGTCGCTGCCGGTCTACCTGTCCTGTGGCGACGGCACCGCCGGACCGTTCGACCCGCCCGGAAAGACCGACGCGCTGGAAGCCGACTTCAACCGCCAGAACCACGCCCTGGCCGCGGAACTCCGGCAGCTCGGCGCGAAACACCTCACCACGAACTTCTACGGCCCCGGCACCCACGCATGGGCCTACTGGCAACGCGAACTACACGCCTCGCTGCCGATGCTGCTCCAGGCCCTGCACGTGAATCAGAGGTAGGTCTGGGTGCTCGGGGGTGCGGATTCCATCCAGGCCAGGACGCCGGTGAGGGCTTCTTCGGTCATGGCGAAATGGACGGTGCGTTCCTTGAGGTCGGCGTCGACGATGACATGGCCGGCGTACGTGACCAGGGGCTCGTTGCCCATCGGACGGCGGGTGTTGATGCCACCGAGCTGGCGGCGGTTGACGACGAGCTTGGGCCACCAGGCCAGGCTGAAGACGCGAAACCACTGCAGCTCGTCGCCGACGTACCGGGCCAGGCCGAGGGCCCAGCCGCGGCCGTGCTCCTTCTCGGCGAGCTGGAGACTGCAATCAAAAGTTCCGCCGTCCCTGGACAACCAGCGACGGCGGAACGCGACAAGCACGATGAACAGCACGGCCGCAAGCAAACAGACCCCGACGACATCGAGGACTGTTCTCATACGTTGCCGACCTTCCCAAAACAATCGGTGCTGCCGGGGCCCGACGCCTCCGCGCAGCGGCGGAGAACCGTACCGTTCGTGACGATATTTGATTATGGCAGGTGGTCAGGAGGTCTGCTCGGCCGCCCGCACCCTGGCCTCGGCGAGGCGCAACTCGTCGGCGTCGGCGTCGGCCAGACCGGCCGCCAGCGCCTGCTCGAGCTCGCGCCGAGCCTCCTCCAGGTCGATGTCGTGACCCATCTCGGCGTTCTCGGCCAGGATCGAGACCCGGTCGTTGGCTACCGAGATGAACCCGTCCGGCGCGGCCGCGACGAAGTACTCGTCGTCGACGGTCCGCACCTGGACGGTGCCGCCCTGCAGCAGGCCCAGCAGCGGCGCATGGCCGGGCAGGATGCCGACGTCGCCGTCCGTGGTCCGGGCGATCACGATCTTCGCCTGCCCCTGCCAGACCGTCCGCTCGGCGGCGACGAGCGCCACCTCCAAGTGGTCAGCCATCTCAGTTTTCCTTCTGCAGCTCGGCCCACTTGCGGTCGACATCGTCGAGCGAACCGACGTTGAAGAAGGCCTGCTCGGCGACGTGGTCGTACTCGCCCTCGGTGATCTTCTTGAACGACTCGATCGTGTCCTTCAGCGGCACGGTCGAACCCGGGATGTTGGTGAACTTCTCCGCCATGTAGGTGTTCTGGGAGAGGAACTGCTCGATCCGGCGCGCCCGCGCGACGGTGATCTTGTCCTCTTCGGAGAGCTCGTCGACACCGAGGATCGCGATGATGTCCTGCAGTTCCTTGTTCTTCTGCAGGATCTGCTTCACCCGGACGGCCACGTCGTAGTGCTCCTGGCCGATGTACTGCGGGTCGAGGATCCGCGACGTCGAGGTCAGCGGGTCGACGGCCGGGTACAGACCACGAGCGGCGATGTCACGCGAGAGCTCGGTGGTCGCGTCCAGGTGCGCGAACGTGGTGGCCGGCGCCGGGTCGGTGTAGTCGTCGGCGGGCACGTAGATCGCCTGCATCGAGGTGATCGAGTGACCGCGGGTCGACGTGATCCGCTCCTGCAACACGCCCATCTCGTCGGCCAGGTTCGGCTGGTAACCGACGGCGCTCGGCATCCGGCCGAGCAGCGTGGAGACCTCGGAACCGGCCTGGGTGAACCGGAAGATGTTGTCGATGAACAGCAGCACATCCTGCTGCGCGACGTCGCGGAAGTACTCCGCCATCGTCAGCGCCGACAGCGCGACGCGAAGACGCGTGCCCGGCGGCTCGTCCATCTGACCGAACACCAGTGCGGTGTCCTTGAAGACGCCGGCCTCGTCCATCTCGTTGATGAGGTCGTTGCCCTCACGGGTCCGCTCGCCCACGCCGGCGAACACCGACGTACCACCGAAGTTGTGGGCGATCCGGTAGATCATCTCCTGGATCAGAACGGTCTTGCCGACACCCGCACCGCCGAACAGGCCGATCTTGCCGCCCTGCACGTACGGCGTGAGCAGGTCGAGCACCTTGATGCCGGTCTCCAGCATCTCGGTCTTGGACTCGAGCTGGTCGAAGGCCGGCGCCTTGCGGTGGATCGGCCAGCGCTCGGTGATTTCGAACTCGGACTCGTCCTGGCTCAGGCACTTGCCGGTGACGGACCAGACCCGGCCCTTGGTGACGTCGCCCACCGGGACGGAGATCGCCGCGCCGGTGTCGCGCACCTCGGCGCCGCGGACCAGGCCGTCGGTCGGCTTCATCGAGATCGCGCGGACGATGTTGTCGCCGACGTGCAGCGCAACCTCGAGCGTGATGGTCTGAACGTCGTCGTTGAGGTCGATGTCGACCTCCAGCGCGTTGTACATGTCGGGCATCGCGTCCGCGGGGAACTCGATGTCGACGACCGGGCCGATCACCCGGGCGACGCGACCGATGCCGGTGGCACCCGCCTCGTTGTTCTTCTCGGTAACCGTGGCAGTCATCTCTCTCACTCGCTCCCGGCGTTCGCGTCGGCCAGCGCGCTGGCGCCACCGACGATCTCGCTGATTTCCTGGGTAATTTGTGCCTGCCGGGCCTGGTTCAGATCCCGGGTCAGGCTCTCGATCAGGTCCTGCGCGTTGTCGGTCGCGGACTTCATCGCCCGCTGCCGGTTGGCCAGCTCGGAGGCCGCAGCCTGCAGCATGCAGTAGTGGATCCGGCTGGCGACGTACTTCGGCAGCAGCCCGTCGAGCACCTCTTCGGCCGACGGCTCGAACTCGTACAGCGGCAGGACGTCGTCCGCCGCCGGCGCCTCCTCGCCTTCGACGACCTCCAGCGGCAGCAGCCGGATGACGTCCGCGCGCTGGGTCAGCATCGACACGAACCGGGTGAAGACGATGTGGATCTCATCCACGCCGCCCTCCTCGGTCGGGGTCAGGAAGGCCTCGATCAGCGCGTCGGCGATCTCCCGGGCGCGGGCGAACGACGGCGAGTCGGAGTCGCCGGTCCACGACTGCGCGACCTCGCGCTGCCGGAACGTGTAGTACGCGACGCCCTTGCGGCCGCTGAGGTAGGAGACGAGCTGCTTGTCGTCCTCGCGCAGCATCTGGTGCAGCCGCTCGCCTTCACGGATCACGTTCGCCGAGTACGCACCGGCCTGACCGCGGTCGGAGGTGATCAGCAGAACGGCGGCCCGCTTGGGGTTCGGCTTCTCGGTGGTCAGCGGGTGGTCGACGTTCGAGAACGTCGCCACCGCCGACACGGCGCGGGTGAGCTCACGCGCGTACGGACCGGCCGCCTGGGCGCGCTGCTGCGCCTTGACGATCCGGGACGCCGCGATGAGCTCCATCGCACGGGTGAGCTTCTTGATCGTGGAGACCGAGGCCTTCCGATCACGAAGCTCCCGCAGGTTGGCCGGCATCGGTCAGCTCCGCTTCTGCTTGACGATCTGCTCCTGCTCGACGTCCTCTTCGTCCATCGCCACGGCCTCGGCCTCGGTACCCAGCAGGGTGCCCTCGGAGGTCTGGAACGTCGGCTTGAACGCCTTCAGGGCGTCGGTGACGGCCTGCGCCTCGTCGTCGCCGAACAGCCCGGACTCACGGATCGCGTCGAGCACCTTGCTCTCGCGCCGCAGGTAGTCCAGGAAGTCCCGCTCGAAGCGGAGTACGTCGTTGACCGGCACGTCGTCGAAGTGGCCGCGGGTACCGGACCAGATGGAGACGATCTGGTCCTCCACCGGGTACGGAGAGTACTGCGGCTGACGCAGCAGCTGGACGAGCCGCTGACCGCGGTCGAGCTGCCGGCGGGAGGTGGCGTCGAGGTCGGACGCGAACATCGCGAACGCCTCCATCGCACGGAACTGGGCCAGGTCGATCTTCAGCGAACCGGACACGTTCTTCATGCCCTTGACCTGCGCGGCGCCGCCGACCCGGGAGACCGAGATACCGACGTCGATGGCCGGCCGGATGTTGGCGTTGAACAGGTCCGACTGCAGGAAGATCTGGCCGTCGGTGATCGAGATGACGTTGGTCGGGATGAACGCCGAGACGTCGTTGGCCTTGGTCTCGATGATCGGCAGACCGGTCATCGAGCCCGCGCCGAGCCCGTCGGACAGCTTCGCGCAACGCTCGAGCAGACGGCTGTGCAGGTAGAAGACGTCACCCGGGTAGGCCTCACGGCCCGGCGGGCGGCGCAGCAGCAGCGACATCGCGCGGTACGCCTCGGCCTGCTTGGTCAGGTCGTCGAAGACGATCAGCACGTGCTTGCCCTGGTACATCCAGTTCTGGCCGATGGCCGAACCGGTGTACGGCGCGACGTACTTGAAGCCGGCCGGGTCGGACGCCGGGGAGGCGACGATGGTGGTGTAAGCCATCGCGCCGGCCTCTTCGAGGGCGCCGCGGACCGACGCGATCGTCGAGCCCTTCTGGCCGATGGCGACGTAGATGCAGCGGACCTGCTTCTTCGGGTCGCCGGAGTCCCAGTTCGCCTTCTGGTTGATGATCGTGTCGATCGCGATCGCGGTCTTGCCGGTCTTGCGGTCGCCGATGATCAGCTCACGCTGGCCGCGGCCGATCGGGATCATGCCGTCGATCGCCTTGATACCGGTCTGCAGCGGCTCGCGGACCTCCTGGCGGTCCATCACGCCGGCCGCCTGGATCTCCAGCGCGCGGTCGCCGTCGAGGTCGGTGATCTCACCGAGGCCGTCGATCGGCTTGCCCAGCGGGTCGACGACGCGGCCGAGGTAGCCCTCGCCGACCGGCACCGACAACACCTTGCCGGTCCGCCGGACCTGCTGGCCCTCCTCGATCCCGTCGTAGTCGCCGAGGATGACGACACCGATGTCGCGGACGTCCAGGTTCAGCGCGATGCCCTGGGTGCCGTTCTCGAACTCGAGCAGCTCGTTGGTCATCGCCGAGGGCAGGCCCTCGACGTGGGCGATACCGTCACCGGCGTCGACGACGGTGCCGACCTCTTCCGCGGACGTGTCGGTGGGTTGGTACTCGTTGACGAACTGATCCAGGGCGTCCCGGATCTCCTCCGGCCTGATCGTGAGCTCAGCCATCTCTATATCCTGCTTCCTTGACCCTTGCTGGCCTGTTGTCTGTGAGCCGTCAGCCCGCGATGCGCCGCTGCGCTTCGTCGAGCCGGGCCGCGATGGTTCCGTCGATCACTTCGTCGCCGATGTCCACCCGGACGCCGCCGACCACGTGCGGGTCGACGATCACGTTCAGCTGGATCTGCCGGCCGTACTGCCGGCTGAGCGCGTCGGCCAGCCGGGTGCGCTCCGCCTCCGACAGGTCGGTGGCCACCCGCACGGTCGCGATGCTGGCGTTCCGCCGGGCCGCCGCGGCGACCTGGTAGCTCCGCATCGACGCCGCGAAGCTCCGGCCCCGCCCGTCCACGGCCCGCTCGGCCAGCCGCACCGTGCTGACGTCGGCCTTGCCCTGCAGCAGTCCGCGGATCAGCTGCTGGCGGTGCTCGACCGGGATCACCCGGTCCCCCAGCTTGTCGGCCAGGGCCCGCTCGACCGCGACCACGCGGTCCAGCCGGAACAGCTCGTCCTCGACCTCGTCCAGCTTGCGCCGGCTGTCGGCGTACGCCACCTCGGCCTCGACGCTCAACTGGTCGAGGGCGTCACCCAGGTCACGACCGCTGACCCAGCGGCCGGACACCGCGACGGACAGGATCTCCAACGCCTGGGGGGAGATCTTGCCGCCGAACAGCTGCTGTGCCAGGCCGGCCTTGGTGTCCTTCGGCCGGGCCGGGTCGGTCAGCGCGCGCCGGAGCGCGCCGTTGCTGTCGAGCAGCTTGGCGATCGAGAACAGCTCGCCGCCCAGCGCCTCGGCCGGGCTCGCACCCGCCAGGGCCTGCTCGGCCCGGGCGAGTGACTCGTGCGACGCGCCACGCATCAGCGGTCCGTTCCGACGGCCTGACGAGCCGACTCCGACTCCTCCAGCTCCGCCAGGAAGCGCTCGACGGTCCGGCGCTGACGCGCCTCGTCCTCGAGCGACTCACCGACGATCCGGCCGGCCAGGGTGGTCGCCATCGTGCCGACCTCGCTGCGCAGCGAGGCGACCGCCTGGGCCCGCTCGGCGTCGATCTGGGTGCGCGCGTGGGTGACGATCCGCTCGGCCTCCACGTTCGCCTGCTCGCGCATCTCCGCGATGATCGCCGCACCCTGCTCGCGGGCGTCCTCGCGGATCTTCGCAGCTTCCTGGCGGGCCTCCGCCAGCTGCGCGTTGTACTTGTCCAGTGCAGCCTTCGCCTCGGCCTGGGCCTGCTTGGCATCTTCCATGCCGCCTTCGATGGCCGCGGTCCGATCGGCGTACGCCTTCTCGAACTTCGGGACGACGACCTTGGCGAAGAGGATGGCCAGCAGGATCAGGAAGACGAAGCCGAAGATGATCTCTGGGGTGTGCGGCAGCAGTGGGTTGACCTGCTCACCTTCCGCGGCCAGCGGTAGCACCAAGGTCGTCATGGCTGAGTCCTGTCAGTCGTGGGTGAGTAGCTCAGGAACGGAAGACGAAGGCGAGCGCGATACCAATGATCGCGAGCACCTCGGTGACGCCGAAGCCGATCCACGCGATCGACTGCAGCTTGCTCTGTGCCTCCGGCTGCCGCGCCGTGCCGTTGATGACGGCGGCGAAGATCAGGCCGACGCCGACGCCCGGGCCGATGGCGGCAAGGCCGTAGCCGAGGACCGCGATGTTGCCGGAGATCGCGAGAGCGATGTCGCTCATGTGCACTACTTCCTTTCGGTACGGATAGGCAGTTGCTATCCGGTTTCCGTTTACTACGGGTCTATTGGGTGGTGCGGAATCAGTGGTCTTCGGCGATGGCGCTGCCGATGTACTGCGCGGTCAGCACCACGAAGATGTACGCCTGGATGGTCTGGACGAACAGCTCCAGCGCGGCGATGGCGATGCCCATGATGAACGTGATGACGCCGACGCCGCCGAGGAAGATGCTGCCGGACTCGAACAGCATGTAGTGGCCGCCGAGCACGAACACCAGCAGCAGGATGTGCCCGGCGAACATGTTCGCGAACAACCGCAGGCTCAGCGAGATCGGCCGGACCACGATGTTCGAGATGAACTCGATCGGGATCATCAGCGGCATCAGCCAGACCGGGACACCGGCCGGCATCGTCTGGTGCTTGAAGTAGCCCCAGAGGCCCTTCTTCCTGATACCGACCGCGTTGTAGATGATCCAGCTCATGATCGCCGCCGCGTAGGCCCAGCCGGCATGACTGAAGGTCGGGAACTGGACCAGCGGGATCGTCCCGGCGATGTTGTTGAGCAGGATGAAGTAGAACAGGCCGCACAGGTACGGCACGTACTTCATGTACTCCTGGCTGCCGATCGCGTCCCGGGCGATCGAGTTGCGGACGAAGTTGTAGCCCAACTCCCCCGCGAACTGCAGTCTGCTCGGGACGATGGCGGCCTTGCGGGACGCAGCCCAGTAGAACCAGATGATCACGACGACGGACAGCGCGCTCACCAGCACAGGCTTGGTGAACCAGTCCACACCGTCGATGATGGGCGGGGTGTCGAAGCTCTGGGGACCGGGCGGGATGAACTCGGTCGGAACGCCGGTAATCACCGGGTCTCCTCTCGCGTCGTGCTCAAGTCGGACGCCTTGTACGTAAGGGCAGGGCGGCTCAGGGCATGGCGGTCAACAACGTCAGACCCGGTGCGGATCGCGCCAGTCCCCGAAGGAATCAGGCCAACTTCTAAGATCTCGGTCCGTACCGGAAGTGCAGCAACAGGATGGTGAGCCCGGCACCGAGGACGATGCCCACCGGAAGCAAGAATTCGGTGCCGAAGAGGCGATCCAGCCCGAAGCCGATGCCCCCGTAGATCAGGACACCGCCGATCAAGTAGGACAGGACCCGCCAGCCGTCGCCCGAGTTCGGGGGTGATGGCTTCGGATCCTGATGCTCGCTCATTGGCACCCGAAACGTACCAGTTGGCGACAGATGCGGTCACATCGGGCCACGTAATCCTCACCACAGCAGGGAGATCGTTACTTAAGGTGCTCATGCGGTCACCTCTTTGTCGAGGTCGTAGATCGGCACGCGGAGCCGGGACCAGGCCCAGATCTCCCCGGCCATCCAGCCCATCACGACGACCAGGGCGACCAGGCCGAGCACGGTGAGATTCACGTGCCTGGCCAGGCCGTCCGAGCTCAGCGCGACCGCGAGCAGACCGCCGAAGAACGCGATCCGGCCGGTGTAGCTCGCCATCGCGACGGCGAGCTGCATGGTCGGAGAAGTCTTGCGGGACAGGTGCATTGCGATCAGACCGGCGCCGGAGAAGACGATCACCATCAGCAGGCCGAGCAGGGCACCCCAGAGACCGGTGACACCGGCGGCAACGGTGGACACCGCGGTCGCGTTCACTCCGACGACCAAGGCGGCGATCAGAGCGCCACGCAGCATTGCCAGCGCCGGGTGCTTTGTCGCTTGTCCGGCGGGTTTCGGGCTGTGATCCGTGGGAGCCATCTGGTGGTTCCGTCCTGCTGGCGAAACTGGCTCGCGGCCAATTCGTCGGGTGGGCGGGGTCAGGGGTGTCGCTGTTCTTTGCTGGTGCTTGTGAAAACTAGCACAAAGTCTGCACAGTCAGCAAAACGAGGGTCCCTCCCGCTGTACAGCCACACCTTATCGGTATGCCAGGAAGCCGAGTGGTCTGGTCCCTGCCCGCAGGGATCAAACCTTGGCGAGCGGTTTCCGGGAACGCCTCGGGAGACCGGTCGTGAGCAGGACCGCGGTGACCGCGACGGCCAGCACGATCAGGGCCGTCCACCAGTACAGGACGAGGCCGAGCACCACGACGCCGTACGCGATGAGGGCGGTCCACAGGTACATCAGCAGGACGGCGCGGCGGTGCGAGTGGCCGCGTTGCATCAGGCGGTGGTGGAGGTGCTGCTTGTCGGCCGCGAACGGCGAGCGGCCGGCCTTGGTACGGCGGATGTAGGCCAGCGTCAGGTCCAGCGCGGGGATCGCGAGGATGGCGATTGGGAGCACCAACGGAAGCAGTGCGGGCAGCAGGCTCGAGCCGCCGACCTCGTACGGGACGGCGTTCGGGTCCATCTGGCCGGTCAGGCTGATCGTCGACGCGGCCAGCATCAGGCCGATCAGCAGGGCGCCGGAGTCGCCCATGAAGACCCTCGCGGGGAAGAAGTTGTGCGGCAGGAAGCCGAGGCAGGCGCCGGCCAGCGCGACCGTGATCAGGGTCGAGGTGGTCGCGCGGTCGAGGTTCTCGTGGAAGTTCAGCAGGTACGAGTACGCGAAGAACGCGGTCGCACCGATCGCGGTGACACCGGCCGCGAGGCCGTCCAGGCCGTCGACGAAGTTCACCGCGTTGCAGGAGACCAGCAGGATGCCGGCCGTCAGCACGGCCAGCTGCGCGGGCGACGGCGAGATCACGCCGCCGGGCAGCGGCAGCCAGTACAACTGGATGCCTTGGACAACCAGTACGCCGACCGCGAGGACCTCGCCGGCCAGCTTGGTGATCGCGTCCAGCTCGTACAGGTCGTCGACCACGCCGACCGCGCAGATCACCACGCCGCCGATCAGGATGGCGCGAGCATCGTGTGCGACCTGCAGGCTGTTGCCGAGGAACGGCAGGCTGGACGCGACCGCGAACCCCGCGATCAGGCCGCCGAGGATGGACAGGCCGCCGAAGTACGGGATCGGTACCTTGTGCACGTCCCGGGCCCGGACCTTGGCGACCGCGCCGTACCGCAGCGCGATCTGCCGGGCGACGCCGGTCAGCAAGAAGGTCGTGGCCATCGCCACGAACAGGACCAGCAGGTACTCGCGCACTAGTCGGCAGGCCTCACATCAGGATCGGTGGGCTTCTCGTCATCCGTCTCGGACTTGGACGCCTCGACCGGCTCTTCAGTTGGCTCGTCTTCGGCCGGCTGCTCTTCGTCCGGCTTGTCTTCGGCCGCCGGCTTGTCTTCGGCCGACTGCGCTTCGTCCGCTTGCTTGTCTTCGGCCGGCTTCGGTTCGTCGTCCTCGGTGCTCACCTCGGGCACGACGGCGCGTAGCTGCTCGAGGGACAGCGCACCGACGCGGACCACCCGGGGTGTGTCGCCGGTGATGTCGACGATCGTGGACGGTTCGCCGCCGGTGACCTGCCCGCCGTCGAGGTACACCGCGACCGATTCGGCCAGTTGCTCCTCGGCGTCGTACACGTCCATCGCCGCCGGCTGCCCGGACTTGTTCGCCGAGCTGACGGCGAGCGGTCCGGTCCGGGACAGCAGTTCGCGGGTGTTCTCGTGGTCGGGCACGCGGAGCGCGACGGTGCCCTGGGTCTCCCCCAGGTCCCACATCAGCGAGGTCTGCGCGTGGCAGATCAGCGTCAGCGGCCCGGGCCAGAACTCCTGCGCGAGCTTGCGCCCGTTCTCCGGTACGTCGGTGGCGAGCGCGTCCAGCGACTCGACCACCGAGATCAGCACCGGCGGCGGCATGTCCCGGCCGCGCCCCTTGGCGTCCAGCAGCCGCTGGACGGCGTCGGCCTTGAAGGCATCCGCGGCGATGCCGTACACGGTGTCGGTCGGCAGCACGACCAGGTCGCCGGCCTCGATGGCGTCCACAGCCGCGCGGTACGCCGGTGCCAGTTCGTCCCCGGTGAAGTCGAAGCGCTCACTCACGGGGTGAATGGTGCCACTCTGGCAGGCCCGGACTCCAACCGGGGCGTTGCTGACAAACGATTGTCAGATTTACACCCGAACGCGCCCGCCTCTCCTTAAGATCCCGGTCATGACTGTGTCGCGTGAGTTCCTCGCCGGTTTGCCGAAGGCCGAGTTGCATGTCCACCACGTCGGGTCCGCGTCGCCGCGGATCGTCGCCGAGCTCGCCGCACGGCACCCGGGATCGCCGGTTCCGGCCGACCCGGGCGCGCTGACGGAGTACTTCAAGTTCAGCGACTTCGCGCACTTCATCGACATCTACCTGTCCGTCGTCGAGCTGATCAAGACGCCGGAGGACGTGCGGCTGCTGACGTACGAGATCGCCCGCGAGATGGCCGAGCAGCAGAACCTGCGGTACGCCGAACTCACGGTCACGCCGTACACCTCGGTGGTGCGCGGGATCCAGGCCGAGGCGTTCTGCGAGGCGATCGAGGACGCGCGGGTCGCGGCCGAGAAGGAGTTCGGTCTCGTACTGCGGTGGATCTTCGACATCTCCGGTGAGGCAGGGATCCCGGCCGCCGACGAGACCCTGCGGATCGCGACCAAGATCCGGCCGGAGGGGCTGGTCGGGTTCGGGCTGGGCGGGCCGGAGATCGGCGTACCGCGGCCGCAGTTCCAGCCGCACTTCGAGGCGGCGATCGCGGCCGGGCTGCACAGCGTGCCGCACGCGGGCGAGACGACCGGGCCGGAGACGATCTGGGACGCGGTCCGGGTGCTGAAGGCCGAGCGGATCGGCCACGGTACGTCGACGATGCAGGACCCGAAGCTGGTCGACTACCTGCGCGAGCATCGGATCCCGCTCGAGGTCAGCCCGACGTCGAACATCGCCACCCGCGCGGTCGCGTCGTACGACGTCCACCCGCTGCGCGCGATGGTCGACGCCGGCTTGGTCGTCACGATCAACTCCGACGACCCGCCGATGTTCGGCACCGACCTCACCAACGAGTACGTCGTCGCCTCGCGGCTGCTCGACCTGGACGCGACCGGCGCCGCCGAGCTGGCGAAGACCGCCGTCCGGGTGTCGTTCGCCGACGACGCGGTGAAGGACTCCCTGCTGACCGAGATCGACGCCTACGTCGAGCAGAACAAGGAGTAGCTGCCAGACTGTGCACCGTGACGGATAACCTGCGGCTGGACCTCCTGGGCCCGCTGCGCGGTTGGTCCGGTGACCGCCGGCTGGACCTCGGGCCGGCCCGCCAGCAGACCCTGCTCGCCGTACTGGCGTTGCGGTCCAACCAGGTCATCTCCGCGGACGAACTGGTCGAGCTCGTCTGGAGTGATGCACCGCCGTCGACGGGCGCCAAGATCGTTCCGCCGTACATCTATCGGCTGCGCAAGCTGCTGCCCCAGGGCGTGCTGGTGCACAGGCGGGACGGCTACAGCTTGCGGCTGGCTCCTGGTGCGCTGGACCTGGATCGGTTCGAGGGCCTCATCAGTGCGGCGCATGCGTGCCGGAACAAGGACGACGCGGCGGCGAAGTTGTCAGAGGCGCTGGAGTTGTTCACCGGCGAGGCGTTGAGCGGACTGGCCGGCCACTACCTCAGCGTGCAGCGTCACCGGCTGACCGAGCGACGGTTGAAGGTGCTGGCCGAGCGGATCGAGCTGGACCTGGAGCGCGGCCGGTACGGCGATCTCGTACCGGAGCTGGTCGCGCTGGTGGAGGAGGACCGGCTGCGGGAGCAGTTCGCCGGGCAGCTGATGCTCGCGTACTGGCGCAGCGGCCGGATCTCCGAGGCACTCGAGACCTACACGCGGACGCGGCACGAGCTGATCGAGCAGCTCGGCGTGGAACCCGGTCCGGAGCTGCGCGCTATCCACGAGCGGATCCTGCGCAACGACGAGCCGTTGGCGCGTCCAACGGTGCGTGACGAGCTGCCGTACGACGGAGCCGCGTTCGTCGGGCGGGACGACGTACTGAAGCGGGTGGTCGACGCACTGCGCACTGCAGGGCCTGCTGTCGTCGCGATCGACGGTATGGCGGGTGTCGGGAAGACTGCGCTCGCTGTGCGCGCTGCACGACAGTTGGCTGACGTCTACCCGGATGGACGGCTGTTCATCGACCTGCACGGGTACACGCCAGGGCACGAGCCGGTGTCGGCGTTGCAGGCGCTCGATCGCTTGCTGCGCACGCTGTCCGTTCCGGCTGACCGCATCCCCGCCGACCTCGAAGAGCGGGCTGCGCTGTGGCGGTCTGAGTTGGCTGGGCGGCGGATCCTCGTCGTACTCGACAATGCGCCGGACAGTGCGGCGGTGCGGCCTTTGCTTGCCAGTGGGCCGCGGTGTGGCGTGCTGGTGACGAGTCGGCGGCAGTTGACTGGTTTGGACGCCACTGCGCGGCTCGCACTCGACGTACTGCGGCCTGAGGACGCACGGGAGTTGCTGGCGGAGATCGTCGGCGCGGACCGTGCCGGCTCTGCGGATGCTGCTGCAGACGTGGTGGACCGGTGCGGTTATCTGCCGCTGGCGATCCGGGTGGCTGGGGCACGACTGCGGCATCGGCCGAGCTGGACGATCGAGCACCTGTCCAAACGACTCGACGCCGAGGACAGGCGGCTGGCCGAGCTCAGCACGGACAGCGGTGGGGTCTCCCCCGCGTTTGCCTTGTCGTACGAGCATCTGCCGCCGGACCAACAACGCCTGTTCCGTCTGCTCGGCGCGATGACCGGACAGGACATCGAGATGTACGCCGCTGCCGCGCTGGCCGATCTGGACGTGGTGGAAGCAGAGGACCTCCTGGAGCAGCTCGTCGACGCCAATCTGCTGCTGCAGTTGCGTCCTGGGCGTTTCCAGTTCCACGACCTGCTGCGACAGTACGCACGGACGCTGGCGCCGGAGCCGGACGCAGTACGGCGTTTGCTGGACTACTACCTCTACGCGACCGCGGAGGCGAGCGCGGCGATCTTCAGCAGTCGGCCGCAGCCCCTGCCTGAGCCGACGCCTGTGCGGCTGCCTCAGTTCGATTCGGCGGCTGACGGGTTGGAATGGATCGACGCTGAGGGTGCGAACGTGCTGGCCACGCTCATGTCTGCGGAGTCGTCGCCGGAGCATGTCTGGCGGACCGGTCTGGCGGTGGCGTCGTGCTTCTTCCAGCGTGGACGGGTCTATGAGATGGATGAGGCGCTCCAGCTGGCTCTGCGCGCAGCTGTAGGCGACGCGGAGGCGGAGTCTCGGGTGCTGTTGTCGATCGGCAGCCTCGGGCGATATCGGCTTGGCGCTGAGGCCAGTCTGCGGACACTGCAGGAGGCGCGAGACAAGCTGCCTGCGGATGCGGACCTGGCATTGCGTGCGCGGTTGCTGGCGTCGATCGGCTACAGCCTCGCGAAGCTCAGTCCGGACGACGAGGCGCTCGCAGTACTGCGGGAGGCGCTGGAGGTGGGGCGGCGGGCTGGTGATCAGAGCATCGCGTCGCGCGTGCTGGCGTACCTCGGGGCGACGTACGGCGATCGCAGGGAATTCACTCAGGCGCTGGTGGCGTACCAGGACTCGCTGGAGCTGGGCGATCCTGCAGTACAGGCCGAAGTACTGAACGGGATCGGTGAGTGTCTGCTGGAGCTGGACCGGGTTGACGAGGCGGTTGCGGCACTGACGACGGCGCGGGACCTGGGTGTCGAGCGTGGGGCGGACTACAGCCTGATCTATACGTACGCGTTCCTTGGTACGGCGTACGCGCGGCAGCGGCTGTGGAGTGAGGCCGTCGACGTCGGGCGTAGTTCGCTGGAGCTGGCGCTGGAGAGCGACTCGAAGCAGTCGCAGCAGAACGCGTACCTGCGGCTCGCGGAAACGCTGCTGGCCAAGGGGGATCTGGCTCAGGCACGTCCGCATTTCGCACGGGCGCTGGAGCTGGCGCTCGAGGAGGGGCTGGAGGCGACAGTCGAGCGGGCCGCCGACGGGCTGGATCGGACGAGTCCGGCCGCTTGAGTGTGGTTGGCTGGTGCGGTGCGGAGAGTCTGTGGGGCACTGGCCGTCGGCCTGTTGTGCCTTGCGGCCTGCAGCGACACACCCTCGCCCGCGCCCGCTGGCTTGCCGTCGCCAACGCCCGTGCGCGCCACAGCGACTCCGCCTCCCCCGCCTGCGGACGGTGAGCTGCCGCGGGGCGGGCGGGTGATCTTCCCGAAGTACCAACTGGTCGGGTACGTCGGTCTGCCGGGATCGCCTGCGCTCGGCCCGCTGGACAAGGACCTCGACGCGAAGGCGGCCAAGCTCGAGAAGCTGGCAGCGGCGTACGCGGGCGGTCGGACGCCGCAGCCGGTGATGGAGCTGATCGCCGTCGTCGCTCGCGGGTCCCGCGGCAAGGACGGCCTGTATCGCGGGCGGTTGGACGACTCGGCGATCGAGCAGTATCTGACGGTCGCGCGGAAGCACAAGATGCTGTTGCTGCTCGACATCCAGCCGGGGCGGGCGAAGATCCTGCCCGAGGTGAAGCGGCTCGAGCGATGGCTGAAGGAGCCGGACGTCGGGCTCGCGTTCGATCCGGAATGGGCCGTCGGTCCGGGGCAGGTGCCGGGGCGGGTCTTCGGGCATACGACAGGCGCGGAGCTCGACAGCATCGCGGCGTACCTCTCGGGGCTGGTGACGGCGAACGATCTGCCGGAGAAGGTGTTCGTGTTCCATCAGCTGTCGGCGCGGATCGTCAGCAACGAGAAAGCGCTGAAGCCGCATCCCGGCGTGGTGACGATCAAGTCGGTCGACGGGATCGGCGCTCGCGAGGTCAAGCTCAAGACATGGGCGAAGCTGACGACGAGTCTGCCGCCGGCTGTGCACGCCGGGTTCAAACTCTTCTACACCGAGGACACACGGCACGGTCCGTTGATGACGCCGCCGCAAGTGCTCGCGCTCAAGCCGCGGCCCGAGCTGGTGATCTACGAATGATCTCTGTTGCTTTCGCGAACGTCGCCGGCGGTCGCTTCGTCGATTCTTCCGGACGCTACGTGGACGAGGACCGTACTGCGGACTTCGGGCGGGCGCTGGCGGGGTTGCGTCCGGACGTGCTGATCGTCACCGAGCTCGACCCTTCCGGCGACCAGCTCGCGCGGTTGGCCGCGGCGGCGATGCCCGACGCGCAGTTGGTACGGCACGCGTTCTCGGACTCGCACATCCCCGGGGTTGCGCGTCTGGGAGTCGGCATCGCGTCGTCGTACCCGCTGACCGAACTCGACCGGATCGATCTGCCGAACCCCCCGATCGACTACCTGCACTGGCGAACTGGCGAGCCGCTTGTTGCCCACAGCAAGGGCTTCTTGGTGGTGCGGGGTGACTTCGGCGCGCTCGGCGAGATCGACATCGTGGGCGGGCAGGTGTGTCCGATCCACATGTTCCGCAGCGCCGAGGGGGTCGAGTACACGTACCGCGAGGGGCCGGGGCGGGAGGCCGGCGAGCAACTGGCGGCGTACTTGCGGGAGGAGTTCGCGGCGCGCGGTGTGCAGCGCGCGATCGTCGCCGGCGATCTCAACATGCCGAACCCCGGGGACTTCTTCGGCAGATCCTTGGGCCTGGTAGACGCCTTCGGCAACCCACCGCCCGCCACCACCCCCGACGGCCGCTCTATCGACCGCCTCTTCAGCACTCCCGACCTGGTCGTCCGCGATGTCGAGGTACTCCGGCTCCCCGGCGCGGACCACTTCCCGGTCGTCTGCCGCGTCGACCGCCGGCAACTCGATGCGCCGGCAACCGGTCGGATCCGCGAACAGGACCTGACCAGACCACCGGCCCGCTCCGCCCCGGGCCGCCGCGGCTTGTCCCGTGGATGAATGTGCAACTCGACAGGACGTATACGTCCACTGAGCGATGCGGACGGCACACGCGAGCGCGCGGAGGGCCGCCGGAAGCGCACACCTCCTGTCGAGATGCTGATTCAGATGCGGCGGCCGGTGGTGAAGCGGTGGCGGCCGGAGAGGTCCAGTTGGTCGCGGACCTCGGTGAAGGAGCCGGTGGTGGTGAATACGGCGGGGGCTGATTCGCCCTGGACGTCGGCGTGTTCGCAGGCGAACCAGCCGCCGGGTTTGAGCAGGCGGGCGGCGGTGGCGGCGACCACCTTGATCTCGTCGAGGCCGTCGTCGCCGGACCACAGGGCGAGCGCCGGGTCGTGGTCGCGGACCTCGGCGGTCACGGACTCCCAGGCGGTCAACGGGATGTACGGCGGGTTGGAGATCACCGCATCCACCTGACCGTAGAACTCGGGCAGGCAGCCGTCGATGTCGCCCTCGTGCAGGATCGCGCCGGTGCCGTCCAAGTTGCGCCGGGCCCACACACACGCCTCCGGTGACAGCTCGACAGCGTGCACGATGCTGTCCGGCCGCTCCGTCGCCACTGCACCGGCGATCGCACCTGAGCCCGAGCACAGATCAACCACCAGCGGGTTCTTCACGCCGGCGATCCGCTCGAGAATCCAGCCGACCATCACCTCGGTCTCCGGCCGCGGCACGAACACCCCAGGCCCGACAACCAACTCCCGATACCGAAACCCCGCCGTCCCCGTCAGATGCTGCAACGGCTCCCGAGCCGCCCGCCGCTCAATCAGCTCCCAATAAACCCGCAACTGCTCCCCACTCGGCTCAGCCAAATGCATCCGACTAGACCCAGTAACAAACGCCAACAACTCCCCAGCGTCATACTCAGCCGAAGCAACCCCCGCCGCCGCCAAGCGCTCAGCCGCCCCCGCAATCAACCCCCGCACTCCCCCGACGTCCCGCCGGCCCGGGCCAGCGTCCGCACCTGCGGACTCTCCGCGAGCATCTGGGCGGGGCGAGCCGTCTCCCACACCCCCGGACCGGGACGAGCCCTCTTCTACTCCCCCGCCGTCGCGCCGGTCCTGGCCGGACTCCGCACCCGTACCCCGAGCCGGGCCCTCTTCTACTCCTCCGCCCCCGAGCGGAGCGAGGGGGCGGAGTTCTTTTTCGTTCACTTGGAGTCGACGGCCTCTAGGCGGGCGGTCAGGTCGGCTTCGGTGAGGGCTGTGATTACTGGCTCGAGTTCGCCGCCGAGGACCTGGTCGAGGTTGTGGGCCTTGTAGCCGACCCGGTGGTCGGAGAAGCGGTTCTCGGGGAAGTTGTAGGTGCGGACGCGCTCGGAGCGGTCGACGGTGCGGATCTGCGAGCGGCGGGCGTCGGAGGCCTCCTGGTCGGCGGCCTCCTGCGCAGCGGCCAACAACCGCGCCCGCAGTACGCGCATCGCCTGCTCACGGTTCTGCAACTGGGACTTCTCGTTCTGCATCGACACCACGATGCCCGTCGGCAAGTGCGTGATGCGTACGGCGGAGTCGGTCGTGTTCACGCTCTGCCCACCCGGACCCGACGACCGGAACACATCGATCCGCAGATCGTTCTGGTCGATCTCGACGTCGACGTCCTCGGCCTCCGGCAGCACCAGCACGCCGGCCGCGGACGTGTGGATCCGCCCCTGCGACTCGGTCACCGGCACCCGCTGCACCCGGTGCACGCCGCCCTCGAACTTCAGCTTCGCGTACGGCGCATCGCCCGGCTCCGGCGTACCTTTCGCCTTCACCGCGACCGTGATCGACTTGTACCCGCCCAGGTCGGACTCGGCCGAGTCGAGCACCTCGGTCTTCCAGTTCTGCGACTCGGCGTACTTCAGGTACATCTTCAACAGGTCGCCGGCGAACAGCGCGGACTCGTCGCCGCCCTCACCCGCCTTGATCTCGAGGATCGCGTCCTTGTCGTCGTTGGGGTCCCGCGGCACGAGCAGCGTCTGCAGCCGCTCGGCCAGCTCCTCGCGGCGAGCGGTCAGCCGCGTCGCCTCCTCGGCGAACGTCGGGTCCTCGGAGGCGAGCTCCCGCGCGGCCTCGATATCGTCGCCGGTCTGCTGCCACTCGTCGTAGGTACGAACCACCGGCGCCAGCGCGGCGTACCGCTTGCCGACCCGGCGGGCGTTGGCCTGGTCGGAGTGCAACTCCGGCTCAGCCATCTGCCGCTCCAGCTCGGCGTACTCCGCCTTCAGCGTCTCAACAGCCTCGAACATCCCGCACTCCTCCTCTCGAACCAACCCTGACAACACAAACCGCGCGCCGGTCCCGCCCATGACAGGCAGAACCGGCGCGCGGCAGGACAGCTACTTCTTGGCGTACCGCTTCTCGAAGCGGGCGACCCGGCCACCGGTGTCCAGAATCTTCTGCTTGCCGGTGTAGAAGGGGTGGCACTGCGAGCACACGTCGGCGTGGATCACGCCGTTCTCCGCGGTCGAGCGCGTGGTGAACGTCGAGCCACAGGTGCAGGTCACCGTGGTCTCCACATACGTCGGGTGGATGTCGCTCTTCAAGACAGTCTCCTAGGTTCAGGTGCCCCGGGTCGTCCACACGGTGTGAACGTGAACCGGAACCGACGTACCAGTTTGCCACCCGAGGGCGGCAAACTGGTAATCGAGGGTCGTTCAGTCGCCGTTGGTGGTGCTGTGGCCGGAGCCGGTCGACGGCGTGGTCTTGTTGACCTGGAGCAGGAACTCGATGTTCGACTTGCTCTCCTTGAGCTTGCCGATCAGCAGCTCCAGCGCCGCCTGACCGTCGAGTGCCGAGAGCACCCGGCGCAGCTTCCAGACGACCTGGGTCTCGTCCTTCGACATCAGCAGCTCCTCGCGGCGGGTGCCGGAGGCGACGACGTCGATGGCCGGGAAGATGCGGCGGTCGGCGAACTCGCGGCGCAGCCGGAGCTCCATGTTGCCGGTGCCCTTGAACTCCTCGAAGATCACCTCGTCCATCTTCGAGCCGGTCTCGATCAGCGCGGTCGCGAGAATGGTCAGCGAGCCGCCGTCCTCGATGTTGCGGGCCGCTCCGAAGAACCGCTTCGGCGGGTACAGCGCGGACGAGTCCACACCGCCGGACAGGATCCGGCCGCTGGCGGGCGCCGCGATGTTGTACGCACGGCCCAGCCGGGTGATCGAGTCGAGCAGTACGACGACGTCGTGGCCGAGCTCGACCAGCCGCTTGGCCCGCTCGATCGCCAGCTCCGCGACCGTGGTGTGGTCGTCGGCCGGACGGTCGAACGTCGAGGCGATGACCTCGCCCTTGACCGTGCGCTGCATGTCGGTGACCTCTTCGGGCCGCTCGTCGACCAGCACGACCATCAGGTGCACTTCGGGGTTGTTCGTGGTGATCGCGTTCGCGAGCGCCTGCAGCACCATCGTCTTACCGGCCTTCGGCGGCGAGACGATCAGGCCGCGCTGGCCCTTGCCGATCGGGCTGACGATGTCGACGATCCGGGTGGTGAGGATCCCCGGCTCGGTCTCCAGCCGCAGCCGCTCGGTCGCGTACAGCGGGGTGAGCTTGTTGAAGTCCTGCCGCTGCTTGGCGATCTCCGGGTCGGCGCCGTTGACGGTGTCGATCCGGACCAGCGGGTTGAACTTCTCCTTGCGCTCGCCCTCCTGCGGCTGCTTCACCGCACCGGTGATCGCGTCACCCTTGCGCAGGCCGTAGCGCTTGACCATCGAGAGTGCGACGTACACGTCGTTCGGGCCGGGCAGGTAGCCGCTGGTCCGGACGAACGCGTAGTTGTCGAGTACGTCGAGGATGCCCGCCGCCGGGACGAGGACGTCGTCCTCGCTGATCGTCGGCTCGGCGTCGAACCGCTCGCCGCGACCACGGTTGCGGTTGCTGTCGCGACCACTGTCACGGCCGCTGTCCCGCCCGCCGTCACGGCCACCGTCGCGGCTGGTCGGCTGGCCGTCGCGGTTGCGCTCCCGGTCGCGACCCCGGCGACGGCGACGACGTCCGTCGCCATCCTCGCCACGGTCGTCCTGGCGGTTCCGCTGGTTGTCGGTCTGGCCGTCGCGGACGTTGTCGCGCCCGGTGTCGCGGGCATTGTCGCGGCCGGTTTCGCGGTTCCGGTCGCGGTTGCCGTCCCGGTTCTGCTCGCGGTTCTGCTCGCGGTTGCCGTCGCGGCTGCCCTGGCTGTCGCGCTGACCGTCCCGGGTGGTGTCCCGGCTCTGGTTGTCGCGGTTGCGGTCCCGGTTCTGGTTGCCGTCGCGGCTGTCCCGGCTGTCCCGAGCGCGGTCGCGGTTGCGGCTCTGGTTGTCGCCGCGGTCGTCGGCGCGCTCGTCGCCACGGGTCTCGACCCGCTCGGCGGCGCCGTTCTGGGCGGTGGTCCCGGCGTGCCCCGAACCCGCGACCGTGGCCGGCGCCTCGGCCGGAGCCGAGGAAGTGACGGTCGCGGCGGCCGGAGCGGTCACCTCGGGAGCGGCGCCGTTCTGCGCCGGCTCGTCCTTCGGAGTGTCGAGCGGTGTGTCTTTCTGGGCCGCGGCGCGGGTCCGGCGACTGCCACCCTCGCGCTTGGCCGGCGCCCCAGCGGTCTTCGCCGCGGGCGCTGGAGATGACGCAGACGACGCAGATGACTCAGATGACTCGGTGGCCTCATCGAGCGTCGGCTGTGTCACCTTCGCCCGGGAGCCACCGGTCGAGCCGCCCTTGGCGGTGGAACCGCCGGTCTGAGCGGCCTTGATCGCCTCGATCAGCTGGCCCTTGCGCAGTGCGCCGGTGCCCTTGATGCCGAGCGTCCCGGCGAGCTGCTTGAGCTCGGGGAGCAGCATGCCCTCGAGGCCGCCACCAGCTTTGCGGCGACGCGGCGCGGTGGTAGCCGCGGCGTCTCCTGCGCTGGAGGCTTCAACAGTTTCTGTCACGTGAGGTCCTTCCCACACGGATCGTCGAAGGCCTGCACGGCTCATCGACCAATTTCATTCCACCCACGACCGCACAACGGGCACGCGGGTTACAAGAGGCTCTCGCTCGATCTGAGTCCCCCCGGACTTCTCCGACGCAGGCGGCGCAAGGTCACATCCACAGGAGGGTCGCCACACAACACAGGGTGCCGGGAGCACAGCCCGGATCGTGACGAGAGTTCACCGATCACCTGGAGGGGATCGGGTGAGTCGAGACTAGCACCACTACGGGTCGTCCGGTTGACTCGGTCTGTACAACGCGTGTCAGCGCCTCAGGATTCCCCCGCCTCAGCCGGCTTCCATGGACCAGACCTGTACGCCGACTGGATCAATGCCCAGCTCGTACTTCGTCCAGCCGTCCGGCGGCTCCGGCGTACCGCCGAAAAGATCGCCCTGACCTGCACCTTTACCGTCGTGACCGCCCAGTACGGCGACTGTCGGACCGGCTCCGCTGATGATCGCGGCCAGCCCACTGCCGCGCAGTTTGTGCACCAGCGCGAGGCTCTCGGGCATCGCCGGCTCGCGGTACTCCTGATGCAGCCTGTCCTCGGTCGCGGTCAGCAGCATTTCCGGCCGGCCGGTCATCGCCGCGACGAGCAACGCGGCCTTGCCCGCGTTCGCCGCCGCGTCGGTGTGGGAAACAACGCCCGGCAGCAGTCCGCGCGCCTCTTTGGTCAGCACGCGATTGTCAGGTACATAAGCAACCGCAGCCAATCCGTCCGCCGGCTCCAACCGGACCGCGCGGCCACGCCCCTCAATCGATGCAGGCCCTTCTGTCCAAGCGATTGTGAACCCTCCGAGGGCTGCCGCCGCAACGTTGTCCGGGTGCCCTTCGAGCTCGTTCGCCAGTACGACGAGACGCTCGCGATCGACCGGCTCCCCCGCCAGTGCGTACGCCGCCGCGAGGCCGCCGACGATCGCCGCGGACGACGAACCGAGCCCGCGACCGTGCGGGATCCGGTTCTCGCAGCGCAACGTGAACCCGGGCACCGACGCACCGAGCGTTTCGAGCCCGGCCCGGATCGACTGCACCACCAGATGCGTCTCGTCCAGCGGTACTTCGCCTTGGCCACATCCGCTCACCTGAACGGTCACGCCCGATCCGCCGGGCGTCACGACCAGGTCGTCGTACAGCGTCAGCGCGAGGCCGAACGCGTCGAAGCCCGGGCCGAGGTTCGCGCTCGTCGCCGGAACCCGGACCCGGACCTGATCACAGGATTTGTGTTCGCCCATGGCTGTCAGGCGAGCCCGGCGACGCGGGCGACCGCGTCGGTGTCGGCAGGGGTGATCGGCGACTCGTCGACCGTGGCGTGGTCGAGGGCCGTGTCGATGTCCTTCAGGCCGTGGCCGGTGACCGTGATCACAACGGTCGAGCCGCCTGGGAGCCAGCCCTGCGCCTTGGCATGCAGCAGACCGGCGACGCCGGCCGCCGAAGCGGGCTCCACGAACACGCCCTCACGCGCGGCGAGCTCACGCTGTGCGTTCAGGATCTTCTCGTCGGTGATCATCTCGATCCGGCCGCCCGACTCGTCCCGCGCGGCCTCGGCCGGCGTCCAGGACGCCGGGTTGCCGACCCGGATCGCGGTGGCCGCGGTCTCCGGCTTCTCGACGATCGCACCGCGCACGATCGGCGCCGCGCCCTCGGCCTGGAACCCCCACATCTGCGGGGTCCTGGTCGCGAGCTTGTCCTTCGCGTACTCCTGGTATCCCTTCCAGTAGGCCGCGATGTTGCCCGCGTTGCCGACCGGAAGCAGGTGCAGATCGGGGGCGTCACCAAGCGCGTCGCACACCTCGAACGCCGCGGTCTTCTGCCCTTCCAGGCGGACCGGGTTCACCGAGTTCACCAGGGCGACCGGGTAGTGCTTGCCCAATTCGCGCACGATCCGCAGGCAGTCGTCGAAGCCGCCGTCGATCTGCACGAGCTTGGCGCCGTGCACGACCGCCTGCGCGAGCTTGCCCTTCGCGATCCGGCCGGCCGGGATCAGCACCAGCGGGACCATCCCGGCGCGCACGGCGTACGCCGCGGCCGAGGCCGACGTGTTGCCGGTCGAGGCGCAGACGACCGCCTTGTCGCCGGCCTGCGCCGCGAGCGAGATCGCCACGGTCATGCCGCGGTCCTTGAACGAGCCGGTCGGGTTGTTGCCCTCGACCTTCAGCCAGACCTCGCAGCCGGCCTGCTCGCTCAGCCACTGCGCGGCCACCAGCGGCGTACCGCCCTCGCCGAGCGTGACGACCGGCGTGTCCGCCGATACGGGAAGCCGGTCCCGGTATTCCTCGATCACGCCCTGCCACTGGTGAGCCATAGTTCTACTCGCCTTCCACCCGCATCACACTGCTGACTTCCCGAACGATGTCCATATCGCGCAAGGCCTCCACGGTCGCGGACAACGCGGCGTCGGTCGCGGTGTGAGTCACCACCACCAGCTCCGCGTCACTGCCCCGGCCTTCCTGGCGGACGGTCTGGATCGACACGTCGTGCTCGGCGAAGGCCTGGGCCACCGCCGCCAGCACACCGGCCTTGTCGGCCACGTCCAGCGACACGTGGTAGCGCGTCATCGCGTCGCCCATCGGCCGCACGGACCGCTGGGTGTACGACGACTCGCCGACACCCGGCACGCCCTTGAGCCGGTTGCGCGCGGCGGACACCAGATCCCCGAGGACTGCACTGGCCGTCGGGGCGCCGCCGGCACCACGACCATAGAACATCAGCCGCCCGGCTGCCTTGCTTTCCACGAAAACCGCGTTGTACGCGTCCCGAACACTGGCCAACGGATGCGTGACCGGGATCATCGCCGGATACACCCGGGCGCTGACCGAGTCGGTCGTCTCGTCGAGCTCGCAGATCGCCAGCGACTTGACCACACAGCCCATCTCGCGGGCCGACGCGATATCGGTCGCACTCACCTCGGTGATGCCCTCGCGGTGTACGTCGGCGATCGAGACGCGGGTGTGGAACGCCAGGCTGGCAAGGAGCGCTGCCTTCGCGGCCGCGTCGAATCCCTCGATGTCCGCGGTCGGGTCGGCCTCGGCGTACCCGAGCGCCTGGGCCTCCTCGAGCGCCTCGTCGAAGCCGGCGCCGGTGGTGTCCATCTTGTCGAGGATGTAGTTCGTGGTGCCGTTGACGATGCCCATCACCCGGATCACGTCGTCACCGGCGAGCGACTCGCGCAGCGGCCGCAGGATCGGGATCGCGCCGGCGACAGCGGCCTCGAAGTACAGGTCGCGCTCGTACTTCTCGGCGGCGGCGAACAGCGTCGGGCCGTCCTCCGCGAGCAGCGCCTTGTTCGCCGTAACGACGGAGGCGCCGTGCTCGAGCGCGGTCAGGATCAGGCTGCGGGCGGGCTCGAGACCGCCGATGACCTCGATCACCAGATCCAGGTCGCCGCGCGACACCAACGCCTGCGCGTCGGTCGTGATCAACTCCGGGTCGACCGCGATGTCGCGCGCGCGGCCGGGACGGCGTACCGCGATGCCTGCGATCTCCAGGCGGGCGCCGACGCGGGCCGCGAGATGGTCCGCCTGCTCGGTCAGGATCCGCACCACTTCGGTGCCGACCACTCCGCAACCGAGCAGGCCTACCTTAAGAGGTTTGTTGTCGTTCATTCGGCGGTCCCCATATCAAGGCGCAGCAGGTCGTCTTCGGTCTCACGGCGTACGACGACCCGCGTTCGACCGTCCTTGACCGCGATCACCGGCGGCCGCGGCACGTGGTTGTAGTTGCTCGCCATCGAGCGGCAGTACGCGCCGGTCCCCGGGACGGCGATCAGGTCGCCGGGCTGCACGTCGGCCGGCAGGAACTCGTCCTTCACGACGATGTCCCCGGCCTCACAGTGCTTCCCGACCACGCGGGCCAGCGTCGGCTCGGTGTCGGAGTACCGGTTGGCGATCGTGCAGGAGTAGTCGGCGTCGTACAGCGCGGCGCGGATGTTGTCGCTCATCCCGCCGTCGACGGACACGTACGTCCGCATAGCGCCGGCGTCGAGCTCGACCTCCTTGACCGTGCCGACCGTGTACACCGTGCACATCGCCGGTCCGACGATCGCGCGCCCCGGCTCGATCGACACCTTGGGCACGTCGACCTCGAACGCGCGGCACTCGTGCTCGACGATCTTGCCCATCTCGGTCGCGAGCTGCGCCGGGTCGGACGGGTCGTCCTGCGTCGTGTACGCGATGCCGAACCCGCCGCCGAGGTCGAGCTCCGGCATGTCCACGCCGAGCTCGTCGGAAACCCTTGCGTGCAGGGCGATCACGCGCTTCGCGGCGACCTCGAACCCGGACGAGTCGAAGATCTGCGAGCCGATGTGCGAGTGCAGGCCGAGCAGCTCGAGCTCGGGCGCTTCGTTGACCCGGGCAACGGCTTCGAAGGCCGCGCCGGACGTGATCGAGAAGCCGAACTTCTGGTCCTCGTGCGCGGTCGCGATGTACTCGTGGGTGTGCGCCTCGACGCCCGCGGTGACCCGGATCATCACCGGCGCGACGACGTTGCGCTCCCCCGCCAGCTCGATCAGCCGGGAGATCTCGTACTGCGAGTCGACGATGATCCGCCCGACCCCTGCGTCCAGCGCGCGTGCCAGCTCGGACTCGGACTTGTTGTTGCCGTGGAACCCCAACCGCTTCGGGTCGGCACCCGCCCGGAGCGCGACGGCCAGCTCTCCGCCGCTGCAGATGTCGAGGTTCAGGCCCTCTTCCATCACCCAGCGGACGACCGTCGTACAGAGGAAGGCCTTGCCGGCGTAGTAGACGTCGAAGTCCTTGAAGGCGGTCTTGAACGCCCGGGCGCGGGCCCGGAAGTCGTCCTCGTCCAGGACGAAGGCCGGGCTGCCGTGCTCGGCGACCAGGTCACGGACGTCGACGCCGCCGACGACCAGCGAGCCCTCGGCCGTCTTCTTGGCCGACATCGACCAGAGCGAGGTGACGAGGTCGTTGGGGTCCCGCGGCGCGCGCAGCCAGGGCGGAGCCCGGTGGCCGATGTCGGCGTGCAGCGCGCCCGCCTCGTGCGCCCTCACATCCGCTCCGGTGCGGAGACGCCGAGCAGGTCGAGCCCGTTGGCGAACACGGTCCGGGTCGCGGAGACCAGGGTCAGGCGAGCCTTGTGCACCGGCTCCACCTCCTCGTCGCCGCGTGGCAGCACGCGGCAGCTGTCGTAGAACTTGTGGAACGCCGACGCCGTGTCCTCCAGGTACCGCGCGATGCGGTGCGGCTCGCGCAGCTCGGCGGCGGTGGCGACGACGCGCGGGAACTCGGCCAGCGCGCGGAGCAGGTCGCCCTCGCGCTCGTGGCTGAGCAGGCCCGGATCGAACTCGTCCAGCTTGATGCCGAGCTCGTCCGCGTTGCGCAGGATCGAGGCCAGCCGGGCGTGCGCGTACTGCACGTAGTACACCGGGTTCTCGCTGGCCTGGCGGGTCATCTCCTCGATGTCCAGGGTCAGCGGCGAGTCGGTCGGGTAGCGGCAGAGCGTGTAGCGCAAGGCATCGACGCCGCCCTCCTCGACCAGCTCGGCGAGCGTGACGATCGTGCCGGCCCGCTTGGACAGCTTCATCTCCTCGCCGCCCTTGAGGATCTTCACCAGCTGGCCGATCAGGATCTCGATGTTGTGCTCGGGGTCGTCGCCGGCGCAGGCCGAGATCGCCTTGAGCCGGTTCACGTAGCCGTGGTGGTCGGCGCCGAGCATGTAGATGCAGGTCTCGAAACCACGCTCACGCTTGTTCACGTAGTACGCCGCGTCGGAGGCGAAGTACGTCGGCTCGCCGTTCGAGCGGATCAGCACGCGGTCCTTGTCGTCGCTGAAGTCCGTGGTCCGCATCCAGAGCGCGTCGTCCGCGTCGTACAGATGGCCCTGCTCGCGGAGCTTCTGGATCGCGTGGCCGACACCGTCCTGCTCGTGCAGGCTGCGCTCGGAGAACCACACGTCGAACTTGGTCCGGAAGTGCTCGAGCTGGGACTGCTGCTCCTTGAGCTGGCGCTCGTACCCCGCCTCGCGGAACGCGATCGGCTGCTCGGCGTCCGGCAGCTCGGTGATCCCCGGCACCTCGGCGACGATCTGCTTGGCCAGGTCGAGGATGTACTCCCCGTGGTACCCGTCCTCGGGGATCGGCTGCCCGTGCGCGGCCGCCTGCAGGCTGGCCCCGAACTTGTCCATCTGGTTGCCGCGGTCGTTGATGTAGAACTCGCGGGTCACGCTCGCGCCCGCGGCGGCCAGCACCCGGGCGAGCGCGTCGCCGACGGCCGCCCAGCGGGTATGACCGAGGTGCAGCGGGCCGGTCGGGTTCGCCGAGATGAACTCGACGTTGATCGCGCGGCCGTGCAGGCTGTCGCTCGACCCGTACGCCGCGCCGGCGTCGAGGATCGACTGCGCGATCTTGCCCTGGGCGTCGGCGGCGACCCGGAGGTTGATGAACCCCGGTCCGGCGATGTCCACCGCGGTGATCGCCTCGTCGTCGCGGAGCCGGGCGGCGAGCAGCTCGGCGAACTGCCGCGGATTCATCCCGGCACGCTTGCCGAGCTGCATCGCGACGTTCGTGGCGTAGTCCCCGTGCTCGGGGTTCTTGGGGCGCTCGACCTTCAGCTCGCGCGGCAGCCCGCCCTCGACGGCGATGGCGCCGTCGTCGGCGAGCGCGGCCAGGGCCTGCAGGATCTTCTCAGCGAGCTGTTCCGGAGTCACCGCCTCAGCCTAATGGCCCTACCCCCAAACCCTTGACCCGCTATCCACAGCCCGGTACGCGGTCAGCTCCGCGCGCTCACCGTGATGTGGCCGTTACGCACCAGCGGGGTGTCCCAGGCGGCGGGTGAGCCGTTCACCGCGACCTTCAGGCCGGCGCAGGCATCCGCCAGGCAACGGGCGTCGTACTTGATGCCCCAGAGGGTGAAGAACTGGGACAGGGTGGGGTGGTCGGAGGTGGTTTTGGCCTCGACCCAGACCAGGCCGTCGGTGGTGTGGGTGTGTACGGCGGCCTGCTCGGCCCGGAGCTTGTCGATGCCGATGCCGGCCGGGACCTCTACCGGCTTGCCGTCCACGGTGACCGCGATGTGCACGGTGTACGGCGACGGGCCGGAGAAGTCGAGCGGTAGGCGTTCGAAGCCGGCCTTGTCGATGTACGAGACCGCGTCGCGCGGGGCGTCCCAGGGCGGTGCGGTGGTCCGCAGTACGGCGGCGGCCGGGGGCGCGGGACCGACCTGGCAGCCGCCCACCACGCTGCTCGTGAGCAGCAGAGCGGCTACCGTAACGGCCGTTCGCCAGCTGCCTGCTCTCATGCAGAGCAGGTTGCCATGCGGCGCGACGTACTCCGCCGGAGGGTCAGCGCTCCGACGGCATCAGCACCCACAGCACGATGTAGACGAGGAACTGCGGGCCGGGCAACAGACAGCTGACCACGAAGATCAGGCGCATCGTGTTGGACGAGATACCGAACCGGCGAGCGAGTCCGGAACAGACACCGCCGATCCAGCGATCATTTGACGGGCGGACCAGAGAGCTAGCCATGAGTACCGTTTTCCTTTCCACTGTTGGGCCTTACCCCCACTATGACGGCGCCGGTACCCGATCTGATCCCGCCGCACGGGGGTTCCAGGGTCCGCTCAGGGGTCCCCCGTACGACGATCGAATTAGCGCTGGAAGCGGTACGTCTTGCTGTCGATCCCGACGCAGACACTCGGTGACATGACCACGACCCGCAGCGTCCCGTCGTTCTCGTAGTAGTCGATTCCCTCCACCTCGAAGGAGCCGGAGCAGCCGCTCTGGAGCGGGAGCTGGCCTAGTGAGGTGACGTGGCCGGTCACGTCGCCGGACCCGACCGGCGCGGTCAGATCGACCTGGAGCAGCGGCTTCGTCGTACCGAACAGGCTGCCGTCCGGGTCGTCGGAGGAGCAGAGCAGCTGTGTCGCGGTGGCGAAGTCACAGCCCTGTACGTCGCGGATCTGGTGGTCGAGGCGGACCGCTGAGGCGTACGGGAGGTTCTGCGCCGGGTCGGTCGCGGCGACACCTGGCATCGGGAGGACGAGCAGGCGGTCCATCGTTCCCCACTCGCCGGTGACCATCCACTGCGCGTCGGGCGAGACGGCGGCGAAGCTGTTGTTGTTCGCCTCCCACGGCTCGAGCGCGTGGACGTAGTTGGCCCAGGTGCCGCTGGGCGACTGCACGCGGTACAGCTTCCCGTTGCGGTCGTCCCGCTGGTACGGCTCGACGTACCAGCCCTGTGCGGCACCCGGGTCGCCGACGTGATTCCAGCCCCGCACCAACAGGTCGGCCGGAATGGTGCCTAAACCGGTGTAGCGGTACTGCGTACTGCCGCCACGTGTGACTGTGGCGAGTCCCTGACTTTCATCCAGCGGCCGGGCGTTGTCGGACCCGACGATCCTCCATCCGGTGACGGCTTGAGCCTGAGCAGGCACAAGCAGGGCGGCGAACACCATGACAAGAGCAATCCCCAGTTTGCGCATGCCCCGGTTTCTACCCGGCCCAGGTGTCCCCCAATTCGGGATCAAGCGAACTTTCCTGCTACTGTTCTGCAAGTTCCTGAGCCCCCGTAGCTCAGGGGATAGAGCACCGCCCTCCGGAGGCGGGTGCGCAGGTTCGAATCCTGCCGGGGGCGCGTACAAGCCGAACCATTGCGGTTCGGCTTTTGTCGTTTCAGAGCCCGATTGCGGACCGGCAGTAGGTCCACATCTTGTGGCGGTCCGCGTCTGTTTCGCGGGTTCGGTTGAGGTAGTGGGTGGGGCGGGGCTTGCGGTCGTGCCAGAAATGGCCGGTGGGGAGGGGGTGGGTTGTGGCGGCCAGCCAGACGGTTGTGTCGGCTCCTTCGGTGGGGGTGCGGAGGAGGGGGCGGGTGAGTTTGGTGAAGAGCGGGAGTGATGTGGTCAGGCCCGGAGTGGTGGACCAGCCGGGGTGCATGGTGGCTACGAAGGTGGGGGCCAGGTCGGTGGCCAGGAGTGGGGTCAGGGCTACCTGGATGCGCTTGGAGCGCGCATAGGCGGTCGCACCGCGGTAGGTGCCCTCGCGGTACTCCGGATCCTCGGTCGGCAACTGCTGCGTGTACATGCCTCCGGACGCGACGAAGATGACGCGGCCGTTCGTCAGCAGGGGTTTCAGGAGCTCTGTCAGTAGTAGCGGGCCGAGGACGTGGGTGGCCAGCGTGAGTTCGTGGCCCTGGGGTGATTCGGTGCGCTGAGGTGGCATGACGCCGGCGTTGTGGATCAGAGCGTGGATCGGCTCGGTCAGCCGGCCGGCATAGCGGCATACGGCGTCGAGGTCGGAGATGTCGCACTCGTCGACCACGAAGGTGGCATCGGGGACCTCACCGCGCAGATCGGCCACGGCGCGCGCTGCCTTGCCGGCGTCGCGGACTACCAGACGGACCGTGGCGCCCAGCCCGGCCAGGCCGGATGCGGTGGCTTTGCCGAGCCCGCTGCGCGCACCGGTGACCACAACGGTCTTGCCTTGCAACGCGTCACGCGCGGGATCGTTGCCAGGCCATGCGCGGCTGCGGAGCCGGTAGCCGAGTTTGCTGTAGCCAGGGATGACCGTCCGGTCCAGGAGCGTGTCCAGCACACTCATGCCGCTAGCTTCCCCAGAGCGTCGCGCAGCCCCTGCTCGGCATCCTCTCCGAGCCGGTCGAACGGCTTGCGGAAGAAGGGCTCGGCCAAGCGGGCCAGGCCTTTCAGCTGGAACTCGGCGCGATAGGTGATCCGGGTGATGTGCGCCTCGACGCGGAACGACATGGTGTCGTGGGCAACGACTGTGCGGTTCTCACCGCGCAGGACGATGCGGTCCGGCCGGATGCACTCCACCACCTCGTAGAGCAGCTCGGTCTCCCGGCCGGCGAAGCGCGAGGTGTTGCGGTACGTCGTACCGATCCCGCCGTCGCCCTGCAGCAGCACGGTCCGGACCGTACCTGGGTCCCATTCCTCGGTACTGCGGAAGTCGGCGAGGTAGTCGAAGACGCGCTCGGGGGTGGCTGCGACGGCCACTTCACGTTCGATGACGATCATCGGGCCTCCTCGGCTCGTTCGGCGGCGTGCGCGATGTTGCGTTGCATGCCGCCGAAGACGACGTCGTGGAACGGCCGGATGGCCGCCCAGTACAGCTCCCCCGGCAGACCCCGTGGATGGAACAGCGCGCGCTGCCGGAACAGCGTCCGCCCGTGCTCGTCAGTCCCGGCCCGCAGCTCGAGCCAGGCCTCCCCCGGCAACCGCATCTCGGCGCGCAACCGCAGCAGCCGGCCGCGCTCGAGCGTCTCGACCCGCCACCAGTCCAGCGGATCGCCGACCGACAACGTGTCCGGATGCAACCGGCCACGCCGCAGCCCGGGCCCACCGACGATCCGGTCGAGCAGTCCGCGAGTCCACCAGCCCAGGCGCCACGAGTACCAGCCGCGGCGACCGCCGATGCCTTCGATGACATTCCAGAGCCGCTCCGGTGACGCGTCGACCGCACAGTCGCGTTCGTCGAGGTACAGCGAGCCGCCCGACCAGTCCGGGTCGCTCGGCAACGGATCGCTCGGCGCACCGGGTGTCGAAGCGGACGCCCACGACGTACTGACGTCCAGGTCGTGCACCTTCTTCAGTGCGAGCGAGACCGCACGGTCGAACCCGATCCCGCCGGACGGCCGCGGCTCGACGTACCTGTCGATGTCGTGGTCTTTGCAAACCACCTCATGCACCAGGCTGTCGACCAGTGGCCGTGCGATGCCACTGGGGACCGGCGTGACCAGTCCAACCCAGTGACTGGACAGACTGGGAGTCAGCAACGGCACCGTCCTGATCCGGCGCGGGCGCAGGCCCGCTACGGCGGCGTACCGCTGCATCATCGCGCGGTAGGTCAGCACGTCCGGTCCGCCGATGTCGAAGCCACGGTTCACCTCGGCCGGCATCCGGGTGGACCCGACGAGGTAGTGCAGTACGTCGCGAACCGCGATCGGCTGGATCCGCGTGTCCAGCCAGCGCGGCGTGATCATCACCGGCAGCCGCTCGGTCAGGTAGCGCAGCATCTCGAACGACGCGGACCCGGACCCGATGATCACCGCCGCCTGCAGCACCGTCGTCGGTACGCCGCTGGCGAGCAGGATCTCCCCCACCTCACGACGAGAGCCCAGATGCGGCGACAGCTCCTCGCCGTCGGGGTGCAGACCGCCCAGGTACACGATCCGCCCGACACCGGACTCGCGGCAGGCCTCTCCGAACGCCAGTGCCGTACGCCGATCGCGCTCCTCGAACCGCCGGCCGGTGCCCATCGAGTGGATCAGGTAGTACGCGACGTCGACGCAGTCCAGTGCCCTGGTCAGCACCGCCGGGTTGGAGGCATCACCCTCCACCACGTCGATCCGGCTGCGCCACGGACGCGCGTCGAGCCGCTGCGGATTCCTGGCCAGGACGCGGACCTCGTACCCGGCCGCGAGCAGCTCCGGCACCAGCCGTCCGCCGATGTAGCCGGTGGCTCCCGTGACGAGGACACGAGTCATCGGTCGGTCCATTGCTCGGCGGCGGTCACCGGGTCGGCATCGACGTACTGCGCACCGACGGCGGCGGCGAGCTCGGTGGACGCACCAGGTCCGGCTAGAGCGACAGGCCAGACCCGCGCCAGCTGGGTCAGGTCGGACTGCACCCGCTCGAACCGCTCGGGATCAGAGGCCGACAGCATCACCACATCCGGCTGCAGCACTCCGGCTGCATGCTCGATGTCGACCATCGGCGAGTCCGAGCCCAGATAGATCACTCGCCAGCCGGACCGCCGCAGTACCAGCCCGAAGGACAGCAGGGCTATGTCGTGCAGCTCACCGGGCGGACAGGCCAGCAGTGCCCGCGGGCCCTGGCCTCCACCCCACCCAGGGGCCAGGCCCGCGAGCCGGGACCGGATCAGGTTGCTGGCGAAGTGCTCCTGCCCGACCGTCACTTCGCCCCGGCCCCACCGGTCACCCAGCTCGTGCAGGTAAGGAATCAGCACGTCCCGGATGACAGCCTCGATGGTCAGCGCACCGAACAGCTCGTCCAGCACGCGGTGCGCCGCCCGCTCGTCCAGGTCGTCCAGCGCCGCCCGCAGGTTGGCTGAACCGCCGGCCTCCGCCTTGCGTACGGAGACCGGGTCGGCAGCCACGGTCGAGCGTTCGGCCAGCACTGCGCGAGCCGCCTCAGCCGCGGACAGCCCCTGGGCGAGGAACGCCCGCATGCGCTGCACCCGGCGTACGTCGCTCTCGGAGTACAGGCGGTAGCCGCCGGAGGAGCGCGTCGGCGTCAGCAGCCCGTACCTGGTCTCCCAGGCACGGAGGACGTGCTCACTGACGCCGGCGCGCTTGCTCAACGCACCGATCCGCAGACCGCCGGGCACCGAAGTCTCCACAAGGACACTATACAAACTCTAGACAGACCTTTGACTAGCTTCAACCGATCTGCCTAATCTCTAGACAGACCTTAGACAAACCGTGAGGTGCTGCCGATGCGAGAGACCGTGGCCGTGGTCGGTGCCGGAGTGTCCGGCCTGACCGCCGCGTATCTACTGACCCCTTGGTACGACGTGACGCTGTTCGAAGCCGAACCGCGGCTGGGCGGGCACGCCCATACCCACGACCTCACCGACCCCGCCGGCCGTCCGCTCGCGATCGACACCGGCTTCATCGTGCACAACGCGCGGACCTATCCCCTGCTCCGCCGGCTGTTCGCGGAGCTGCACGTACTGACACAACCGACCGAGATGAGCATGAGCATCAGCGACCCGGCCAGCGGCCTGGAGTTCGCGGGAGGTCGCGGGCTGACTGGTGTCTTCGCCCAGAGCCGCCGCCTGTCGGACCCACGTTTCCTCCGCCTGCTGACCGAGGTACGCCGCTTCCACCGCCGCGCCGCCGCCTATGTCGAGCGGACCGCCGACGACGATCTCGCGACGTTCGGCAAGTTCCTCGAGGCGGAGCGGTTCAGCCCGGCCTTCATCCGCCTGTACGCGGTCTCCGTCGTCTCCTGCGTCTGGTCCTGCGGCGGCGGTTCGGCCCTCAGCTACCCGGCGCGCTACCTGTTCCGGTTCCTCGACCACCACGGGATGCTCTCGGTGAGCGGTTCGCCGCAGTGGCTGACGGTCACCGGCGGCTCCCGGCAGTACGTCGATGCCCTCGCCGCCCGGCTGGATGCTGTCCGTGCGGGCCTTCCGGTGCAGGCAGTTCACCGCCACCCCGACGGCGTCACCGTGAACGTTGCTGACGGCAACACAATGGACTTCGACCGGGTCGTGCTGGCGACGCATGCCGATAAGGCGCTCGATCTGCTCACGGACGCGACGCCCGCGGAGAAGACGGTGCTCGGCCAGTTCGAGTACAGCCGCAACGAGACCGTCCTGCACACGGATGCGTCGTTGCTCCCCGCAACGAAGAACGCGCGCGCCAGCTGGAACTACGTCGTCCGCGACGAGGCGCCGCTGACGACGTACTGGATGAATCGGTTGCAGGGCCTCGAGACCGAGGAGACGTACCTGGTCACGCTCAACGGTGGCGAGGCCGTCGATCCGGCGAAGGTGATCGCGCGGATGGACTACGAGCACCCGATCTACACCCCGAAGGCAGTGGCCGCGCAGAGCAAGCTGGCGGCGCTGAACACCGGCCGGATCGCGTTCGCGGGGGCGTATCACGGCTGGGGATTCCATGAGGACGGCTGTCGCGCCGGGGTCGCGGCGGCGGAGTCCTTCGGGGTGCGCTGGTGACGATCGTCGGTGAGTTCCCCACCCTCCCGGCGGTCGTCACCGGCTTCGTCCGGCACGCGCGCTCGATCCCGATCCGGCACGCGTTCCGGCACCGGGTCTACCAATGGCTCGTCGATCTCGACGACCTGCCGCGCCTGCCCTGGTACCTGCGGCCGCTCGGCGGGTTCGACGTACGCGACCATCTCGGCGGCGACGGCCCGACGATCAAGGCCGGGGTACGCCGCTACCTGGCCAGTCAGGGCATCGAGTACGACGGGCGGATCGTGATGCTGTCCAACGCCCGCGTACTCGGCCACGTCTTCGACCCGATCACCGTTTTCTGGTGCATCGACAGCCCGTACGTCGTCGCCGAGGTCCACAACACGTACGGCGAACGGCACGCGTATCTGCTCACGCCGGATGCGGACGGCAACGCCGAGACCGCGAAGAAGTTCTACGTCTCGCCGTTCAACGACGTGTCCGGCGACTACCGGCTCCGGTTCGAGCTCGATCGAAGCCGGGTGCGGGTCCAGGTCAGTCTGTCCCGCGGCCACCACACGGTCTTCGGTGCGAGCTTCGACGGCGTACCGCGACCAGCCACCCGCCGGGCGGTGCTCGGGGCCGCCGTACGCATGCCACTGATGCCACAGCGGGTGTCGGCACTGATCCGGCTGCACGGCCTGTACCTGTGGGCCCAGCGCCTGCCGGTCGTGAAGCGGAAGTCACTGCGCGGCCGCGTCGCCCGGTCGATCGTCGACCGGGTGCTGGACCGCGTGCCGGTATGTGCGGTCTACCCGGACGGCACCGTCCGCGGCGGCGGTCGCCCGGACGCGCCGACGCTACGGATCGTCCGGCCTGACGCAATGTTCGAGCGGCTCGCGCACAATCCGAAGATCGGTCTCGGCGAGGCCTACACAGTAGGCGACTGGACAGCGGCCGAGGGCACGGACCTCGGTGAGCTGCTCACCCCGTTCGCCGCGCAGCTAGCTCAGCTCATGCCGCACTGGATGCTGCGCTTCCGTCGGCTGGTCGAAGAGCGCGTCCCCGACCGACTGCGCAACACGCCGAATGGTGCCCGCAGCAACATCAGCGCGCACTACGACCTCAGCAACGCCTTGTTCGCGGCCTTCCTGGATCCCGGGATGTCGTACAGCTCAGCCATCTTCGAGAGCGCCGAGCAGTCCCTGGAAGACGCGCAGACGCGCAAGGTGGAGCGCATCCTCGATCTGGCCGGGGTCCGGCGAGGCAGTCGCGTGCTCGAGATCGGCATCGGCTGGGGCACGCTCGCGATCGCCGCCGCACGCCGTGGCGCCCACGTCACCGGCATCACGCTGTCGAGCGAACAGCTGACGCTCGCCCGCAAGCGGGTCGCTGAGACCGGGCTGAGCGTCGATCTGCGGTTGCAGGACTATCGCGCGGTGACCGGTTCGTACGACGCGATCGTCAGCGTGGAGATGATCGAGGCGGTCGGCGAGGAGTTCTGGCCGGAGTACTTCGGCACGCTCGACCGGCTGCTGGCACCCGGCGGATCCGTTGCCCTGCAGGCGATTCTGATGGACCACGACCGGATGCTCGCGACCCGGCACTCGTACAGCTGGATCCAGAAGTACATCTTCCCGGGCGGACTGATCCCCTCCCGGACCGCGATCGACGAGACGCTGGCGCGCCATACCGCCCTGGTGGTGCAGGCCGATCATCGCTTCGGTCCGGACTACGCCGAGACCCTGCGCCGCTGGCGGCGGCAGTTCAGCGCGAACTGGCCGGCCGTCCGCGCGCAGGGTTTCGACGAGAGCTTCCGGCGTACGTGGGAGTTCTATCTGGCCTACAGCGAGGCCGGCTTCGCGTCCGGCTACCTCGACGTCGGCCAGCTCCTGCTCAGGCGGTCCGATCCTCGCCCGGAGTCCGGCCGAACGCCTGATGGTAGGTCCGGGTGAAGTGCGCGGAGCTGGTGTAGCCGACCTGGAAGCCGACTTCGGCAGCGGTCAGGGACTGGGTGCGGAGCAGGATCCTGGCCTCCTGCAGCCGGATCTGTTTCTGGAACTGGATCGGTGTCATCGAGGTCGCCGCGCGAAAGTGCCGGTGGAACGTCGACGGACTCATGCCGGCCAACTCGGCGAGGTCGGCGACCAGAAGAGGTTCGTGGTGATGGCGGCGGATCCAGCTGATGGCTCGGGAGATGTGAGCCAGCATGCCGTCGGCCAGACCGATCTGCCGGACCAGTCCGCCCTGTTCACCGGTCAGGAGCCGCCACAGGATCTCCCGCCGGATCCCCGGCCCAAGCACCCGTACGTCGTCCGGACGGTCGGCGATCCGCAACAGCCGTACGACGGGATCGAGCAAGTCAGGCGTCGCGTCGCTCACCACCAGACCGGCGTACTGCGGCGGCCGCGGCGGGATGTCGAGCAGCAGCGGAGCGATCTCGACCGGATCGAGTCGCAGGCTGACGACGGCGAACGGTTCGTCCGGCGTCGCCTTGAGCGCCTGGCCGACGACCGGGAGATCCAGCGAGGTGACGAGGTACTGGCCGACGCCGTACTCGTAGGCGACGCCGTTGAGCATCGTCAGTTTGACGCCTGAGGCAACGATCGCGACCGATGGCTGGGCGATGCTCGCGGTCAACTCGGTCGGTTCGTCGCGCCGACTGACCTGTACCCCGTCGATCAGGTGCACGCTGTGCCCGCGCTGGCCGGCCGCGTGCCGAATGATCAGAGTCCGGAGTTCGTCGAGCGGGTCCACCTCTCCAGTGGAGCGACTTTGACAGGATCGCGCAAGCCGGCGCCAGGATGACGCTCACGCCCGGTCGCCGTCCGGTGCTCTGATGAAGGGACCACCACGAGAAAGGCACCACCCGTGAATCGCAGAATCCTCGGCGGCACCGGTATCTCGGTCAGCGACCTGGCTCTCGGCGCGATGATGTTCGGCGCGATGGGCAATCCCGACCACGAGGACTCGGTCCGGATCATCCACCGCGCCCTCGATGCGGGGATCAACCTGATCGACACCGCCGACGTCTACTCCGGCGGCGAGTCCGAGGAGATCGTCGGTACGGCGATCCGCGGCCGGCGCGACGACGTCGTACTGGCGAGCAAGTTCGGCCTGCCGCGGGGCGAGGACGCGAACCAGCGTGGCGCGTCCCGCCGCTGGATCAGGCAAGCGGTCGAGGCGAGTCTGAGGCGGCTCGGCACCGATCACCTCGACCTGTACCAGCTGCACCGTCCGGACCACGACACCGATCCCGGTCAGACGCTGTCGGCGCTGTCGGATCTGGTCCAGGCGGGGAAGATCCTCGCGTTCGGTTCGTCGATGTTCCCTGCCGAGACGATCGTCGAGGCGCAGTGGACGGCCGAGCGCCGCGGCACCCATCGGTTCCTGACCGAGCAGACCATGTACTCGATCCTGACCCGGCGGCCGGAGGCGTCCGTGTTCCCGGTGGCTCAGCGGCACAACCTCGGCGTACTCACGTTCGGGCCGCTCAATTCTGGCTGGCTGTCCGGCCGGACCGACATGTCATCGACCCATCGCGCCGCGACCCGACCGTCGAGCTTCGATCCGACCAGCGCTACCGGTCAGGCCAAGGCCGCAGCAGTCGCGAAGCTCGCGACGGTGGCCGCCGAGGTCGGGGTGACGCTCCCCCAGTTGGCGATCGCGTTCGTCCGGTCCCACCCGGCCGTGACCTCGGTCCTCATCGGCCCACGCACGCAGGACCAGCTCGACAGTCTGCTGCCGGCCGCCGAAGTCCAGCTGACCGGCGACATCCTGGATCAGATCGACGAGATCGTTGCACCAGGCACCGAGCTGGACCCGGCCGACAACTACGCGGCCACCCCGCCCGCAATCGAGCATGCCCACCTCCGCCGCCGCTGAGCGTCCCGCCCCCGGCACTCCTCCGGGCCGGCGGCCACAGGTGCTCAGTCGTCGGGCAGCGCGACCAGCGAAAGCACCACCCGGTCCTTGCCGGACGACTCCCGCAGGTGCGGTTCGAGGAGGGCGTTGATTCCCCGGCGGATGGTCTCGAGGTCCTCGGGAGCGACGTACAGGGCGACCTGGCTGTAGCCGAGTTGGGGCAGCCGGGTCTCCAGGTCGCCGCGCTCGACCGCCCGGTCGAAGTCCGCGGCCAGGCGCGTGAGCATCATCAGGAACGCCTGGCGGTGCTGCTCCGGCGTCATCGCGCGCGCCTCGCGTTCGTCGATCCGGCCGACCTTGGTCTGGTCCAGGCTGAGCGTGCGCTCCGTCGTACCGCGGACCTTCCGCTCGCGGACCACGGTCAGGAAGCCGGCATCGATCAGTACGGCGACGTGGCGGTACAGCGACGTGCTCGGGACGTCGGGGAGGTCGCGCTTCAGGTCGGTCGTGGTCAGCTCGCGGCCGAGGACGCGCTGGACGATCCGCCAGCGGATCGGGTGCAGGAGCAGGTCCGACACCGGCGTGGATGACGGCTCGTCCATCAGGGTCGCTCCAGGGTTTTCACGGGTCACCATTAATCCCAAGTTTGGTAATAATAGCGTGAACGGAAGCATTTCCCCGTCGCCCAAGGAGAACGTGCTGTGTCGCTCACCCGTCGTACCGTGCTCAAGTCCGCCGCTGCCGCTGTGCCGGTCGCCGCGCTCTCTTCTTTGCCCGCATCAGCCACCGCCGTGCGTGAACCGGTCGCGATCGGGCGGCTGGCCGACAAGATCGAGGCAGGGATGGCGAAGTACGCGATCCCCGGTGTCGGTCTCGGCCTCTGGTACCGCGGTCGCGAGTACGTCCGCGGCTTCGGGATCACCAGCGTCGACACCAACGAGCCGGTGTCCGGCGACACCGTGTTCCGGATCGGCTCGACCACCAAGACGTTCACCGCGACCGTGATGATGCGGCTCGTCGAACGCGGTCGGGTCAGCCTCGACCGGCCGGTGCGCGCGTACCTGCCCGACTTCCAGACGGCCGACCCCTCGGTCGCCGCGCGGGTGACCGTGCGCCAACTGCTGAACCACACCGCCGGCTGGCAGGGCGACTACCTCGAGGACTACGGGGAAGGCGACGACGCGCTCGCGAAGTACGTCGCGGGGATGTCGAAGGTCCCGCAGCTCACCCCGCTCGGGAAGGTGTTCGCGTACAACAACGCCTCGCTCGGGGTGGCCGGCCGGATCATCGAGGTGGTGACCGGCAAGCCGTACGAGCTCGCCGCGCGCGAGCTCGTGGTGGATCCGCTCGGGCTCGACCACAGCCGTTTCTTCCGGAGCGAGCTGGGCGGATTCAGCGTCGCGGCGTCGCACAACATCGTTGACGGCAAGGCGGTCGTGGAGCCGGCGTTCGATGCGATTCCGCGCAGCCTGCAGTCGATCGGCGGGCTCATCTCGAGCGCCCGCGACCAGCTGCGGTACGCGCGGTACCACCTGGGTCACCGCGGTCTCCCCCACCTGCTCAGCGATCGCAGTCGATTGGCGATGCAGTCTCACCCTGGTCCCGGCGGCACTCTGTTCGTCGAGCTGAACGGTGTGGGCGTCAGCTGGATGCTGCGTCCGACCGCACAAGGCCCGACGGTCGTGCAGCACGGCGGCGACTGGTCCGGTCAGCACTCCGGCTTCCTGTTCGTGCCGCAGCGGGACTTCGCGATCACGTTGCTGACCAACTCGGAGAGCGGTCCGCTGCTGGTGGCGGAACTGTTCGCGGACGACTGGGCTCTGCAGGAGTTCGCCGGCCTCAACAACCTTCCCGCCGTACCGCGTGAGCTGCCGCCACGCCGGCTCGCGGAGTACGAAGGCACGTACGTCTCCCAACAGATCGGCCTCGACGGCAAGCCGGAGGACCTGGCACTCGACCTGACCGCCGACAAGGGCCAACTGGCCGCCGGCGCGGGTGGACAGGCGCTGCTCCGTCTCGCCTTCTACCGCAAGGACTACGTGCTGTCCCTGAACCCGGACGGCACCTCCACCCACACCCGCGCCAACTTCGTCCGCGGCAACAACGGCCAGGTCGAATGGCTCCGCTACGGCGGCCGCCTGTTCCGCCACCAGGCCACGACCGCTGGATCCCGTTCCCTGCGTCCTGCCAACCTCACCACCCGCCTGCTCTGACCGTTCCCCGGCTGGCCGTCGCCGTCATCAGGGCGGCGACGGCTTGCGGGTCGTCCCCCATCGGGACATGGCCACAACCGGGCAGCGTCTCGAGCCAGGCGCCGGCCGGGAGTTGCTCGACGTGCCGCGACCCTCGCCGCAGCAAGAGATCCCGTGAGCCGAAGGCAACCGTGATCGGCACGCGCAACCCGGCCCACCCGGCCAGGTAGTGCCGATCGAGGGTGGCCTCGAGGGTGGCGTCGAATCCGGGACTCATCGCCATGTCCCACACCATCGACCGGGCCAGTCCCGGGCTGATCCGAGCCGGCCGGCCAACGATCTGACGGAGCACGACGGCACGTCCGGCCCGGTGGCTCACCAGCCGCGAGAGCGGCTTGGCCCAACGCGTCGCGAGCCATCTCGTGGCCTGCAGGCTGAGCCGGTTGTACAACGGGGTGCGTCCCGGCCAGAGACCCGCGGGCGAGATCAGTACGAGCGCGGCGGTCGGTCTGACCTCGGCCAGTTCGAGGGCGACCCATCCGCCGAGCGAGTTCCCGGCGACAGTGGGTGAAGCGATGCCGAGACTGTCCAGGAGGGTGGCAACCGCATCCGCCAGCGCGGCGGGATCCGGTTCCACTTCTGCGGGTAGCGGCGGCGACTCCCCGAACCCCGGAAGATCAACGGCGATGACGTCGAACTGTTCGGCCAGTACGTCGACGACCGGGGACCACACCTGACGGGACGACCCGATGCCGTGCAACAGCACCAGTGGCGGTCCGTTCCCGGTTCGGTGAAAGGCAAGTCCGGCCATCGTCAGGCCCCTTCCTGAACCTGGAAAATCTCGTCGGCCAGAAGCCCGTGCGCTTCCCGGTGCACTGTCGACGCCGCTTCTGCCGACGGTGCCTCGACCAGGCAGAACACCTTGCCGTGTTGCTCGTTCACCCAGTACCGCAGGTAACGCACCTCGTGTTTGCCTTCGGTCTGCAGGTCGGCGGCGTGCGCCTTGGCGACATCGTCTGCCGAGACGCCGTCGGTGATGGTGTGGATGTCCAGATACAGCGGCATGATGCGCTCTCTTCCGTTCGTTGGTTGTTTCCGCAACGAACGTAGGTCGGCAGCCTCGGTCGGGAGATCCGTGCCGAGTACCCAGATCCCGCGCGTGCCGACCTAGTTCCTGGCGGCGTCCGGCCGGCCGGGAGCGTCGAGCAGGCCGCGCCGGCGGGCCTCGGCCGCAACCAGCGTGCGCGATCCGACCCCGAGCTTGGCGAGGACCGCGGCCACATGGTGCTCGACGGTCCGTGGCGAGATCACCAGATGCGCGGAGATGGCCGCGTTCGACTGCCCGCTCGCGACCAACGTCATCACCTCGCGCTCACGACGCGTCATGCCGGCCGCGTCGGAGCGGGTCGACGGCTGTGCACCCGCAGGGATCGCGCGCAGGCCGAGCCGACGCATCTGCCGGCGCGTCAACCGTGCGGCCGCGACCGCACCGATGGCGTCGAGGCGGCCTAATGCCTGCCGCAGCCCGGACTCCGAACCGGAGTCGAGCAGCGCGAGCGCGGCGTCGAACGGACTGCCGAGACCGTCCCAGAGTTCAGCAGCCCGATCGAAGTCTCCGCTCACCGAGCAGGCGTGCGGCTCCGGGAGCCTGGCCGGCGCCGGCGTCACGACGGCGCCGAGACGTACCTGCCAGGTCGCGATCTGGCCTTGGATCCAGTCGTGTGTCCGATCGGCGTGGACGCTCCCGACGGCGATGTCCTGCAGCGCAGCGTCGAGATCCCCAGCCAGCCAGTGCGCCTCGGCCCGCGCGGATCGGGTCAGCCCGGTCAGGTCCGGGCGCCCGGTCGCGTCGGCGCTGGTCACCGCTTCGTCCAGGTAAGGCCACGGATCGCCGTCGCCCCGCCGGGCCAGGACCCGCCCAAGAACGATCGCTGCCGACAGCCGGTTGAGCGGCGAGGCGCCACTGGCGAGAACCTGCCGGCACACGTCGGCTGCCTCGTCCCACCGGCCGAGGCCCAGCAGGATCTCGGCCCACGTGGCGCGCAGGTTGATCCCGAACCGGACCATGCCGGCCTCGTCGCAGAAGGCCGCTCCGAGGATGTAGTACGACTCGGCCTCAGCGGGCCGGCCGAAGTCACTCAGCGCCGTACACAGGTTCGCGTACGCACGCGCCGTCTGCTCGCGGGCTCCTAGTTCCAGCGCGATGTCGAGGGCGTGGCGCAGCAGGGGCATCCACTCTTCGCCGGACGTCCAGGCGACCACGGCTGCGGTGTTCGCGACGTCGCTCCGGACATCCGGGAGGTCCAGCTCGTCGGCCAGCTCTCCCGCCTGACGCAGCAAGGACGAGGCCGCTCCGATCTCGCCGTAGTGACTGCGCAATTGCGCGAGGTGTGCGTATGCACGGGCGAGCTCGGGGGTCGCGCCGCCGTCACGAAGGACGCCGACGGCCGCGACGGCAAGCTCCATGGATTCGGGACCACGGCAAAGGCGCCACATGGTCGCGGACAGCGCGCGCATCGCGTCGCACCTACGAGCTGGATCGGCGACCTCGGTCCACAGCTCGAGCGCGCGCTGACCGGCGTCCAGAGCCAGCTGCCAGCGCTCGACCACGGATGCCTCGGTCGCGAGCCGCGAGTACAGATCGGCGGCCGTCCGCGGCGCCAGGTGTCCGGCGTAACGCACCGCGGCCCCGAAGTGCTCGACGGCCTCACGGTGTGCGCCCAGGCCGGCTGCCCGCTCCCCGGCGGCCGGTGCGTGCAGCAGTACGGCGTCCCGATCGCCGGCGCCGTCGGCATGAGTGGCCAGCAACGCCTCGTCGGTGCTGCCCGAACGCAGGAGCGCCGCGAGGAGCTGGGCGTGCAGGGCAGCTCGGCGGTATTCGGGGATCTCGCTCAGCACAACTCGCCGGTTGATCTCGTGGCGGAACCGCAGCGTTCTCGCTTCGCTGACCAGCGCACCGGCCGCGACCAGCTCGTCCAGATCGGGCGTCGTCGTACCCAGCGACTCGAGCAGGCCGACGTCGATGCGGAGCCCGGCCACGGCGACGAGGTCGAGCACAGCTCGCGCCGAGTCGCTCAGCCGCGCGACCCGGGCGAGCACGGCATCCCGCGCGGAGGCTGGCAGCTCGCCGCCGGACTGCACGAGCTCGTGCACGAAGAACGCATTCCCACCGCTCAGCCGGTACACCTCCCCGGCCGCGAGCCCGCTGTCGGCGGCAAGGATCGCGACCGCGGCCTCCGACAGCGCGGGAACGGTCACCCTGCGCATCGCTCGTTCGCCGGCGAGGCCGCCCAGCGCGATGCGCAGCGCCTCGTCCGATCCGAGCGCGTCGTCGCGAAAGGTGACGAGGAGCAACGACCGCGTCGTACGGATCCGGCGACCGAGGAACCGGACCAGATCGAGCGTGGATTCGTCGGCCCAGTGCAGATCCTCGATCGCGACGACGACCGGCGTACCTGGAGCTGACAGGCGGCGGAGCAGGAGCGCGAACAGCTCGTCGCGTCCTGAGCCGTTGCCGCAGGCCTCGAGTAGTTCACCGCCCAGCTGGTCGGCGATCTCGAACAACGGGCCGAGTGGTCGCGGGGTGATCAGGCCGTCGCACGTACCGCCGGCCCAGCGGACATCGGCGAGGTCTCGTTGCAGCTGTTCCAGCAAGGCGGACTTACCGGCACCGGCCTCGCCCGAGATGAGAACCACTCGCCCCTCGCCGGCACGAGCCTGTTCTGCGTACTGCGTCAACGCCTCGAGAGCGCTGTCGCGCTCGAGCAAGAGCATGGCCCCAGTGTGGGACGGGCTCCGTCGAACCGTAAACACCGGGCGCCGGAATGGGTAGCGCCGCCCAGAAGGTGGGTGGATCCGTCACCGAAGTGCGGGCCGGCTGCCGATCCGCGCGGGCGGCCCCCGGCCGGACGATCGGCTGGCGAGCGGCTGTCGCTCGCTCTCGGTGACGGAGGATCTCATGCTGCATCCCTATCTCAGCCAGGCGATGGCCGACGCCAAGCACCAGGAGCTGCTGCGTCAGGCGGAGCGGTATCGCCTCGCCCAGGCAGCGCGGTCCGGACGGCCGCCCTGGCACGCTCGTTGGCGACGCACAGCGCGCGTACGGCGGTTTCTGTTCGCTACGTGGTTTCGACCATCCACAGGTGGCCGTCCGGGTCGGTGAAGGTCGCGAGGTAGGCCCACGGCTTCCGGACCGGCTCGGTGACGACCTTCGCGCCGGCGGTCACCGCCTTCGCCACCTGAGCGTCCACAGCGGCTTCTGACTCGGCGTGGATGCTGAGGATGCATTCGCTCTGGCCGTACGGTGCGGCGGGCTGGTCGCCCAGGACCCAGCTGAAGCCCTCGGTGGGTATGAGCATCATGGTTACGTCGTCCGCCAGGGCGAACTGCAAGGGCTCGGGGATGCCGTCGTCGGCCAGCTCGCCGACCGGCTTCAGGCCGAGAGCCTGCTGGTAGAAGGCGTACGAGCGGGGGCGGTCCTCGATCGGGAGGCTGATGATCATCGGGTTACTCCTGCGGTGAAGCGGGCGGCCAGCGGGCCGGACAGGTGGTTTGGTGGGAGGGTGCGGCCGCAAAGGATCAGTAGTAGGTGCTGCGCAGTTCCATTGAGCGGTGTGCCGGTGCCGTAGGTCCAGTCGAGGTCGGTGGCCTGCAGTTGGATGCCGGTCAGGTCGACACCGAAGTACTTGACCTGCCGCGGGTTCATGTCGTCGAGGATGTAGTGCAGTCGATCGGCCGGGACCTGGCGATCGATGCCTAGTGCAACGGTCACGTCGAGGCCGTGGATCACATCGTGGGACAGTGCGCCCACGTAGCCGCCACCCGGTGGCTTCCACGGGTGGTTGACGTTCTGGCGAAGGCATTCGACGAGTTCGGCTGATGACAAGGCAGCAGCGTCCGCGCGGGCCTGCCGGTCGGCGTACCGGTCGAACTTGCCGCCTGCCCGGATCAGTCCGGCGAGGAACCGTGGCGTCGAGATCCGGTACGGCATGGTGATGTGCGCGACCAGCTCCCGCACTCGCCACTCCTTGCACAACGTCGGACTGTCCCAATCTGGCAGTCCGGCCAGCACGTCCGCCAGCTCGGTGCGCTCGGCCGCAACCGCAGTTCTGATATCCGTCATACCCCACCGACGAACGACTCAGGACCGCACAGACACCTCGTGCAATCTTTTCTGGAGGTACAGCCGCTCCGCGTCCGTAGTCGCGAGTTCCAGGGCCTCTTCGTACGCCGTCTTTGCGTCGGGCCAGCGTTCTAGCCGGCGGAGGAAGTCGGCTCGGGTGGCCGGCAGGAGGTGGTAACCAGCCAGGGGGCCTTCGGCGAGCTCTTCGACGAGGCGGAGGCCGACCGCTGGGCCGTCCGCCATACCGATGGCTACCGCGCGGTTGAGCGTGACGACCGGAGTCTGTGGGAGCTGGGCGTACAGGGCTGCGATCTGTGGCCAGTCCGTGTCGGCTGCGGTGCGGGCGGTCGCATGGCAGGCGGCGATGGCGGCCTGCACCTGGTACGGGCCCGGAGCGCCACGGTCGAGAGCAGAGTCCAGCAGATCGACACCCTCTTTGATCTGGCTGTGGTCCCAGCGGGGGCGGTCCTGGTCATCAAGGGTGATGAGTGCGCCATCCTGAGCGAGCCGCGTATCGCGTCGCGCGTCGTGCAGCAGCATCAGAGCGAGGAGTCCGGCGGCCTCAGGCTCGGATGGCATGAGCTGGACGAGCAGTCTGGCGAGTCGGATCGCTTCACCGCTCAGATTGCTTCGGACGACATCGGAGTACCCCTCGTTGAAGAGCAGGTACAGCACGGCGAGTACGGCGGGCGTCCGCTGCGGCAGGAGATGCGCAGGGGGTACGCGGTACGGGATGCCGGCGTGCTGGATCTTCTGCTTCGCGCGGGTCAATCGTTTCGACATGGTCGTTTCCGGGACCAGGAATGCCCGCGCGATCTCCGCAGTACTCAGACCGGCCAGCGTGCGCAGCGTCAAGGCCACCCGCGCCTCCATGGCCAGTGCCGGATGGCAACAGGTGAACATCAACCGCAGCCGGTCGTCCGGTACGTCGTACGGCGGGTCCTGGTCGTCCTCGAGTGCAGCAACCTCACGCAGCTTGGCGGCACCCACCGCCTCACGACGCAGCCAGTCGATCGCACGGTTGCGTGCGGTCGTGGTCAGCCAGGCACCAGGCCGGTCCGGTACGCCGTCAACCGGCCATCGCTGGAGCGCCGCGGCGAAGGCCTCCTGCGCGCACTCCTCGGCGAGCTCCCAGTCGCCGGTCACCCGGATCAGAGTGGCGACCACCTGGGCCCACTCCTGCCGGTAGATGTCCTCCAACGTCACACCGGCGGCTCCAGCACCGGACGGATCTCGATCGTGCCGTAGCCGGCAGCCGGGTGTTTCGACGCGATCTCGATCGCCTCGTCGAGGTCGGCGCAGTCGATCAGCACGAAGCCGCCGATCTGCTCCTTCGTCTCGGCGAACGGCCCGTCGGTGAGCAGCAGCTCGTCGTCACGCACCCGCACGGTGGTGGCCTCGTGCGGCGGCCGCAGCCCCGCACCGCCCGCCACCACGCCCCGGGCCTCCATCTCCTCGGACCACCCGCCGCACCCGTCGTTCGCGTACTCGGTCGCGGAGGCATCACCGCAGATCATCAGCAGGTACTTCACCCAGCCATCGTCGCAGGTTTAGTGTCCTAAGTCGGGGGTTGGGCGAGCGATTTCGGTGGTCAGGTGCGTGCATCGGGGTGCTTGGGCAGTGGCCTCGATGCGGAGCATCGTGGGCGCTGGCCAAGTGCCGCGAGGTGCGTGCCTGGGCGCCGAAAGCGCCGTCCAACCCCCGACTTAGGACACTTGCTTCGAGAGCAAGGGAACTTCAAGCGGGAGGCATGCCATGACCGGACGGATCGTGCACTTCGAGGTGCCGTACGACGACGGTGAGCGAGCGCGGGCGTTCTACCGCGAGGCATTCGGGTGGAACCTGATGGAGATGCCCGAGATGAACTACACGATGGTGTCGACCGGACCGGTCAACGAGCAGTCGATGCCGTCCGAGCCCGGCTTCATCAACGGCGGCATGTACCAGCGCACCGGCGAGCTGACCCGCCCGATCCTGACCGTCGACGTGCCGGACATCGACGCCGCCTGGAAGACGATCGAGAGCCTCGGCGGCGAGCGGGTCGGCGAGAAGCTGCCGGTCGGCGACATGGGCTTCGCGGCGTACTTCAAGGACCCGGAAGGCAACATCCTGGGGCTCTGGCAGACCGCCTGACACCACCTGACACCACGGCGACCGGCTCCCGGAGGGCCAAGGTCTTGACAAGCTTGCGCAACTTGGCGCAATCTTGCCGAAACCTTGGCGCAACCTCTGGGAGCCTTCGTGAACCCCACCCTGACCGACGTCGCGCAGCGCGCGGGCGTCTCGCTCTCGACCGCGTCCCGGGCGTTCAGCGACCCGGACCGGATCGGCCGCGACACCTTGCGCCGGATCATCACCGCCGCGGAGGAGATCGGGTACGTCGCCTCGGCCGGCCGCCGCTCGCGGTCGAGCCTGCCGACCCGCTCGGCCACCGTGGCGATGATCGTCCCGGACATCGGCAACCCGGTCTGGGCGGGCTTCGTCAAGGCTGCCCAGGCGCACGGCTGGAACCGCCGCCAAACGGTCGTGCTGACCGATACCGACGGCAGCCCGGACCGCGAGCGGGAGATCATCGGCGAGTTGCACGAGCGCGTCGACGGGTTCGTCGTCTGCTCGCCGCGCCTGCCGGCGCACGACATCGTCGAGCTGTGCGGTGACACCCCGCTCGTCCTGGTGAACCGGACGAGCAACGAGACGAACAGCGTCGTACCGGACGCCGTGGACGGACTGCGCCAGGCGCTGGAGTACCTGCGCGTCCTCGGCCACGAGCATGTCGCGTACGCCCAGGGGTCGCCGCTGTCCTGGTCGAACCAGACGCGGGTGGAGGCCATCCAACAGCTCGCCGACCAGGCCGACATCGAGCTGGAAGTGCTCGGCTGGCAGGCGGAGACGGTGGCCGGCGGCCAGGCAGCGGCGGCCAGCGTCGTCGCCTCCGGCGCCACCGCGGTGATCGCCCACAACGACTTGATGGCGCTGGGCATCATGTCCGGCGCGGCCGCGCTCGGTGTCGAGGTGCCCGGCGAGCTGAGCGTGGTCGGCATCGACGACACCCCGCTCGCCGAGGTCGGCCGGCCGACGCTGACCAGCATCCAGGTGCCGATGTCGCGTGCCGGAGTGATGAGCATCGACATGCTCCACCAGCAATTGACCGCGGAGACGCCGGCCGAGCCTCGCACCATCACGCTGCCCACCCAGCTGGTCGTCCGCCAGAGCACCGGCCCGGTCGCCGGCTGGACGCCGGCCCGTCGCGATCGGAGCGACGGATGAGAGTCGTCATCACCGACCCCAACCTGCTGCCGTTGCGTTCTGAGCTCGAGGCTCTACTGCCTCACGCCGAGCTGGATTGGCTCCCGGACGAGCTCCTGGTCAGCCTCAAGTCCGCCGATGTCCTCGTCGGTCCGGCGTTCGACCAGGAGATGGCGGACGCGGCGCCGGGTCTCCGGCTCGTCCAGGTCGCCGGTGCCGGCACGGACCGGATCACCGCCGGTGGCGTACCGGTCGCGAACACCTATCACCACGAGGACTCGATCGCCGAGTACATCGTCTGGGCCTTGATCGCCCTTCGCCGTGAACTCCCCCAGGCTGACGCCGCACTGCGCACGAACCGCTGGCGCTCGCCCGTCTACGACCGGGCGCTCCCCCAGCCACAGACGCTGGCTGACGCGAAGGTCGGTTTCCTCGGCTTCGGTCACATCGGCCGGGCCACCTGGCGAGTCTTGCAAGCCTTCGGCGCCCAGGCCCAGGCCGTGACAGCGAGCGGAAATGCCGATGGGCTCAGCTGGGCCGGTGACACGAGTCAGCTCCCGAGACTGCTGGAAGAGTCCAATGCTCTCGTCGTCTCTGCACCGCTGACCGAGGACACCCGCGGCATCATCGGCACCGCAGAGCTCGAGCAACTCGGCGCCGACGGCGTACTCGTGAATGTTGCCCGCGGCCCGCTGGTCCAGGAGCAACCGCTGTACGACGCTCTGCGCAACCGTACGATCCACGGCGCCGCTCTGGACGTCTGGTACTCGTACCCGTCGAGCGGCGACCAAGCCCAACCCGCCAAAGCCCCGTTCGGCGAGCTCGACAACGTCCTGCTCACGCCGCACCTGTCCGGGATCACCCGGCAGACGTTCCGCGGCCGCATCCACGACATCGCAGCGAACATCGCGGCCCTTGCCGAGGGCAACGAACTGCGCAACCTACTCTGAAGGCAGCCGCCATGAGCGATCGCATCATCGCCGCCGAGGTCATCGTCACCAGCCCCGGCCGCAACTACGTCACCCTCAAAGTCCAGACCGCGGAAGGCCTCGTCGGATACGGCGACGCCACCGTCAACGGCCGCGAACTCGCCGTCGCGAGCTACCTGCGCGACCACGTCGTACCGCTGCTGACCGGCCTCGACCCGGCGCGGATCGAGGACACCTGGCAGTACCTGTACCGCGGGGCGTACTGGCGCCGCGGCCCGATCACAATGGCGGCGATCAGCGCGGTCGACCTGGCCCTGTGGGACATCAAGGGCAAGGCGGCCGGGATGCCCGTGTACCAACTGCTCGGCGGCGCGGTCCGCGACAAGGTCCTCGCCTACACCCACGCATCGGCGTGGGAGCTGCCTGCGCTGCTTGACGAGGTCGACGCGCGGAGGCAGGACGGGTTCCGGGCGGTCCGCGCGCAGTCCGGCGTACCAGGGCTGGAGACGGTGTACGGCGTGCATCGCGACGCCGGCGGATACGAGCCGGCGAAGCGTGGCGCCGTACCGGCGGTCGAGTCGTGGGACACCGACGCGTACCTGCGCCACATCCCTGGTGTGCTTACGGCGGTCCGTGAGCACGTCGGCCCTGAGCTGGCGTTGCTGCATGACGCGCACCACCGGCTCACCCCACAGCAGGCCGCGCGGCTCGGCAAGGCGCTCGAACCCGCGGACCTGTTCTGGCTCGAGGACGTGACCCCGGCTGAGAACCAGGACGCGTTGCGCCTCGTCCGGCAGCACACCACCACCCCGCTCGCGATCGGCGAGGTGTTCAACTCGATCTACGACTGCAAGGACCTGATCACCGAGCAGCTGATCGACTACATCCGCGTCGCGGTCGCGCATGCCGGCGGGATCAGCCACCTGCGCACGATCCTCGCCCTAGCCAGCGTGTACCAGGTCAAGGCGGCACCGCATGGCCCGTCCGACGTTTCGCCGGTCTCGTTCGGTGCGAGCGTCCACCTCGGATTGTCGACGCACAACTTCGGCATCCAGGAATACATGGGGTACGACGCGCTCGCGCACGAGGTCTTCCCGCATTCGTGGTCGTTCAGCGACGGCTACCTGCACCCGGGTGAAGCGCCCGGCCTCGGCGTCGAGCTCGACGAGACGCTGGCCGCGAAGTTCCCGTACGAACCCGCCTACCTGCCCGTCGCGCGCCGGCTCGACGGCTCTGTGACCGACTGGTGAGCGCGTTGAACCGCACCTCGGTATCCCAACACCTCCTGGCCGGACCGCCCGCGGGCACTGGCATCGTGCACCTAGGCCTCGGCAACTTCCATCGAGCTCACGAGGCCGTCTACACAGCGAAGGCCGGCGACGGCTGGGGGATCCTCGGTGTCGCGAGCCGCTCGGCCGAGGTCGCCGACGCGATGAACGCGCAGGACGGTCTCTACTCGGTACTCGAGCTGTCGCCCGAGGGCTCGTCGATCAGCGTGCCCGGTGTCCACACCGGCGCGATCGTTGCCGCCAGCAACCCCGCTGGGGTGGTCGACGCCATCGCCGCCGAGGACACCCGCATCGTCTCGATGACTGTGACCGAGCACGGCTACTGCATGGACCCCAGCACTCACCGGCTCGCACTGGATCACCCCGGCATCGTCGCGGACCTGTCCGGCATCACACCGCGCACTGTCATCGGCCAGATCGCTCGTGCGCTGGAACGCCGGGCTGAGACGCACGGCGCGCCGATCACCGTCCTCAACTGCGACAACATGCAGTCGAACGGGAACCAGACGCGCGAGCTGATCCTCGAGTTCCTGCGCGGCAGCAAGGCCGAGAGCTGGATCGCGGAGAACGTCGCCTTCCCGAACTCGATGGTCGACCGGATCGTGCCCGCGACCACGGATGCCGACCGCGCGGCGGCGTACGAGCTGCTCGGGGTGCGCGACCGCAGTCCGGTGCCGGCCGAGCCGTTCACGATGTGGGTGATGGAGGACCGGTTCACCGCCGGGCGACCGGCCTGGGAGCGGGCCGGCGCGATCTTCTCCGACGAGGTCGAGGCCTACGAGTTGCTCAAGCTCCGGCTACTGAACGGCACCCACTCCCTGATCGCGTACCTCGGTGCGCTCGACGGGCACGCGACGATCCCCGAGGCGCGCGCCACCGGTTTCATCGAGGCCGCTGCCCGGGCGGTCCTCGAGGACGAGTACCTGCCGACCGTCACGCTGCCGCGCGACTTCGACGTCAAGGCGTACATCGCCTCGCTGTTCGAGCGGTGGTCGAACGACGCGCTCGGTCACCGGACCCAGCAGGTCGGCAGCGACGGATCGGTCAAGCTCCCGCAGCGGGTCCCCGAGCCCGCGCTCGAACTGCTGAAGCAGGGCGTGATGCCCGAACACCTCGCGCTCACGGTCGCCGCGTGGCTGTGTTGCGTCGTACCCCTGTCCGGGTTCGATCCCGGTCCGCATGCGCGGGCGATGGTCGATCCGGCCCGCGAGCGGCTCGGGGCGCTCGCGGCGCAATCCCGCAGTACCGAGGAACTGGTCCGGTCGGCGATCGGACAGGTCTTCTCCACAGAACTTGCCGAGAGCAATGACTTTGCCCGGCGCGTGACCGACTACGTCGCCGTCATCACCCGTGACGGCGTCCGCGCCGCGGCCCGTGAGGCCGCGCGCTCCCGTACGTCCCGGCCGCACGCATCGCCCGCGGCCTGAGACCCCGAAGGAATCCGCCATGGAACCCCAGCCCTCGGCCCCTGAGCCGACCCCGCAGGAGACCCGCCGCACCGCCCTCGCCGGCCTGATCGGCACCGCGCTCGAGCAGTACGACTTCGTCATCTACGGGACCGCGTCCGCGCTGGTCTTCAGCCATCTGTTCTTCCCCAACATCTCCGCGACGGCCGGGCTGCTGGCGAGCTTCAGCGCGTACGCGGTCGGCTTCTGTGCGCGGCCGCTCGGCGGCCTGTTCTTCTCGCGGTACGGCGATCGGCTCGGGCGCAAGTGGATCCTGGTGGCCACGTTGACCCTGATGGGCGTCGCGACGATGGCGATCGGTGTGCTGCCGACGTACGAGTCCGTGGGCGTCTGGGCGCCGATCCTGCTCGTGCTCAGTCGGTTCCTGCAGGGCTTCGGCGCCGGCGCCGAGCAGTCCGGCGGCGCAACCCTGCTGACCGAGACGGCCGTGCGCGGCAAGCGTGGGCGGCTGGCGGCATTGATCATGACCGGTGCCGCGGCGGGTACGGCGCTCGGTGCCGGGGCGTGGGCGCTGGTCCAACTGCTTCCCGACGATCAGTTGATGTCGTGGGGCTGGCGGCTGGTGTTCCTGAGCAGCGCCTTCGTCACGATCGCGGCGTACATCCTGCGGCGGAAGCTGAAGGAGACGCCGGTCTTTTCCGAGATCAAGGCGGAGCGTACGGCGGCTGCCGCCCCGGTGCGCGAGGTGTTCCGGAACGGCAAGAAAGCCGTTGCCCTGGTCACCTTGATGACGGTCGGGCTGAGCGTGCAGTCGTACACGTACCAGGTGTTCATGGCCTCCTACCTCAAAGGCACCGTGAAGATCGACGCGCAGACCGTCCCGGAGATCCTGCTGGTGGGAGCGATCTTCGGCGGCATCGGCGCGGTCGTGCTCGGGTACCTTTCCGATCTGTTCGGGCGGCGGCCGTTGTTCCTCGGCATCACCGGGCTCCTGCTGCTCCTGCCGTTCCCGACGTTCATTGCCTTGAGCACCGGTAATCTCACCGTCATCTACCTGGCCATGATCATCGGCTTCGTCTTCGCCTGCCAGGGCGGGGTCGCGGTGACGATGAGCTACTTCCCGGAGCTGTTCGGCAGCCGGTACCGGTACGCCGGTGTCACGCTGGGGCGCGAGTTCGCCGCCGTACTCGGTGGTGGTTTCGCACCGCTGATCGCCGTCGCGCTGATGGGCGCCTTCGACTCCTGGGTGCCGGTCGCGATCTACATGACGGTCGCGATGGTGATCACGTTCGGCGCTGGACTGGCCGCGCCGGAGACCCGCGACCGCGACCTGCTCGCGCCGGAGAATGCCACCGACCGCACCCCGATAGCCGGGACCGCAACGGCACCCGTCACCGCCACGGCCTGAAGGAGAGACATGAAGGCGATCGTCATCCGGAGCAAGCTCGACCTGATCGAGACCGAGCTGCCGACCCCGGAACCGCAGGCCGGCGAGGTTCGCCTCCGGATGGCGTACGGCGGGATCTGCGGGTCCGACCTGCACTACTACCACGACGGCGCGAACGGCTCGTTCGTCGTCCGCGAGCCGCTGGTGCCCGGTCACGAACTGTCGGGCACCGTCGATCTCGACCCGTCCGGGGAGTTGGCGCCCGGCACACCGGTGACCATTCATCCGGCCACCTTCGGTACTCCGGAGCCCGGCATCGAGGACCGCCCGCACCTGTGGCCGAACGGCGCCTACCTCGGCAGCGCGTCCACCTGGCCGCACACACAGGGCGGCCTGAGCGAGTTCGTTGTCGTAGGCAAGCACATGCTCCGGGCCCTGCCGTCCTCGCTGCCGCTGCGCCGTGCGGCGCTCGCCGAGCCGCTCGCCGTCGGGCTGCATGCTTTGCAGATCGCCGGCGGCGTGAAAGACCGGCGCGTGCTGGTCTCAGGTTCGGGCGCGATCGGCCTGCTGACTGCAGCCGCAGCACTGGCTGCCGGTGCGATCGAGGTGGTCACAACGGACGTCCTCCCGGGCCCACTGCAGCGTGCCCGGGAGCTCGGCGTGCATGGCACACTCCAGGTTGGCACGGACGAGATCCCGTCCGGGTACTTCGACGTCACGCTCGAGTGCACCGCCGTACCGGCCGCGATCAGCACCGCGATCGACGCAGCCCGCCGCGGCGGAATCGTCGTACTGGTGGGCATTCCGGCCGACGAGCCGCGTGGCGTGAACCTCGCTCCGGTGGTCTCCCGCGAACTGCAGGTCCGGGGCACCCTCCGCTTCAACAACGAGATCGACCACGCGATCGAGCTCCTGGACGCAAATCCAGGGCTCGAGCGCGTGATCACCCATGAGTACCCGGCTGATCAAGCCGTCGAAGCCTTCGCAACCGCGACCGACTCCAACACCTCCGGCAAAGTCCTGCTGTCCCTCTGGGTCTAACTCTGGAGGTGCCGCATCGAGCCGTAGCGGGTGGTGAGGCGTTCGAAGTCGGTCGGGTCGAACAGACTGCACTCGCCGGCGCCGTAGGTCTTGGCGGCTTCGATGCAGAAGCGGGCGGCCGACTCGACGCTGGCCAGGTCGGTCGCGCCGGTGCCCGAGCCCGGCACTGCGGTCTCGGTGGTGATCGCTACACCCACCACCGGCGCCGTGGTCGCGGTGCACGGCTGCAGGATCGAGTTCACGTGGTAGACGTCGTTCCCGTACGGCGTGATGTCCTGCATCGTCAACGGGAGTACGGCGGGCAGCCGGCCCGTGACCTGGGAGGCGAGGTCGAGGAGGTCCTCGCTGACGCGGAGGATCCAGCCCTCCTTGACCGTCGGCGAGATCGCGAACCCGTGGTGGTTCACGATCCGGTTGCCCTTGGTGGTGTCGACCGAGAGGATCGCGTCCATCGCGGGCTCGACCTCGTGTTCGTTCATCGCGCCGACGTCCACCGGCGAGTCCATGAACGGGACCGGGTCGTGCGGCCGGGTCGGCGCGTCCGGGCAGACGTGGGTCGCGACGATCACGTCACCCGGCAACTGGTCGCCGCGGCGGAGCATCTTGCCCAGCTTGCCGGCAACCGCGAGTGACACCAACGCTCCGTCGCCGTCGGATACGAACCCGATCCGCTCCGGTCGCGCACCGAGTCCGCCGAGCCGCCCGATCACCCCGAGCGTCGGCGCATCTCCGCCGGCGACCCGGCCGCGGCTGCCCGGGATGACCGCCCGCACGAAGTCCGTGCTGCCCTTGCCACCCTTCACCGTCGTCACACTGACGTCGTCGACACCGCGCTCCCGCAGCCACGCCGCCACCGCTTCACCCGAAGCAGCCGCGTCGTCGAGAACGTCATACAGATCAAGAACCTCACGCCAAGCCATATGTGTATCTCCTAGTCAGAATTTCGTCTTGATCAGGCTGTTGCCGAAGCCCCACAGGGCGTCGCCGGCGATGAAGCCCGCGGCGGCGATGGTCATCTGCGACTCGGCCTCGGGGCCCTTCCAGCGGCGGTACGCGATCCGCAGCACGATCCCGGCGAGCACGGTCCAGCCAGCGATCGGGTTGACGATCAACGTGCCGGTGGCGAGCAGGATGCCCATCTGCCGCTTCGGGCCGCCGATCGCCTGGATGATCGCGCCGGGCACCGCCCACAGCAGCAGCTTGCCGATCAGGCCCGGGTCGACGCCGGCCTGGATCGTCTTCGCGTAGACCTGCACGATCGGTGGGAACTGGCCGCGGTCGAAGTACACGTGGTAGGTCAACGCGACGACTGCGGCGGCGACCGCCATACCGATCACGCCCGCGAACAATTGTTGCCGACGGCCCGCAAGTTCGAAGCCGGGATCCGCTCCACGGCCGCGGAGCAGCCAGCCGGCCTTGAAGTCGTACCCCGCGTCGGCGAACGCCGGCCCGCCCGCCGCGATGAAGCCGACGAGCAGTGCGAGCGCGATCGGCGGGAACCCGAGCAGCATCCCGATCGTGAGGAAGATCAGCGAGGTCGCGAACGACGGGAACCAGCCGGAGTGCATCGCGGACAGCCCGACGATGAACTCGGCGATGATGCACGACACGGCGGCGTACAGCACCCACAGCACGAGCTGTCCGACGCCGAGATCGCCGATCAGGCCGCCCGTGATCGCGAGCAGGATCGCTGCGCCGACGTACAGCACGAAGCCGCGGGCGAGCCCGCGTCCGGCGGCCGAATCGTCGCGGGTGTAGGTCTCGGTCTTCGGCTCCGACGGCGCCTGCCTACTGCGGAAGACAACCACCAGAGCCTGGATCAGAGCGACCAGACCGGCGCCGACCATCAGACCGTGGGGGATGTAGTGCGCTGCGATGTCCACGCCGAACCAGTCCGCGCTGTAGCCCCGTGCCAACAGCCCGACCCCGAACATCGTCAGTGCGACGACGTTCCCGATGAACGCGACACCGAACGCCGACATCGGTATCCCGAGCCACGATCCGAGCAGGCCGACCGCCGTACCTGCACCGAGCAGCGCAGCTCGTTTGCCGCCTTCGTCACCGGCCTTGATCGCCTCGGCCGCAGCGACGCCCGGCGGCCACGCGGCCTTGCCCGGGAAGACCTTGGAGTCGTAGAGCCAGTACAGCATCACGAAGTCGATCAGCATCGCGAGGCCCGCGCCGATCAGCATCGGCCAGACCAGACCTGGCCGGCCGAGTACGACGGGGATCGCGATCGGCAGCAGCAGCGAGTTGGCCGCCGCGAAGGTCGCCGTGGAGATCGTCGACTGGACCAGGTTCTGCCGGTGCACCGACCGGAACGGACGCAGTACGGCGAGCGGCACCCGGCTGATCGCGATCGCGACCAGGACGCCGATCAGTGCGGTGTTCGGCGTGACGCCCAGCGTGGTGATGATCTGCAGCCCGATGACCGAGCCGACGGCCGCGCAGATGATGAGCAGGACGAGGGTTGCCGGCTCGAAGGCCCGTGGGTGCTTCGTGGTCTGTGACTTCGTCGGAATGGTCATGTCAGCTCCGCAGTTAGTCGTGCGACGACAGAACGTGAGAGGACCACTGGGAGCCCGGAAGCGTCCGCGGCCGCTTGCCGATGCTCCTGCGTGTATCCCATGCAATCGAGAACCAGCAGCTGGGCACCTTCGGCAGCCAACTCACGCGCCGCCTTCTCCAGCTCGGTCAGCCCGGGTTGGTACGGCGTGGCCCACGCGACCTTGATCTTCTCGTCGAGGTGCTCGAACTTCTCGTACGACTGCTGCTCCTGCTCCGCCAGCGGACACACCACGCCCACCAGCGAGTCACCCGCCAGAGCGGACAGCCCCGCGCTCATCAACGGTCCAGCCAGCAACAGCGGACGACTGTGCCGGAACGCCGGGAACTCGCCGGTGCAGACGATCAGTACGACGTCCGCCCCGCCCGCCTCGAGGATGTCGATCGCAGCCTGCAGCCGCGGCAGGATGCCGGCCCGGCCGATCACGACCGACGAGCCGTCCCGCAGGCGCGTGGTCAGCGTCTCGTCACCCGGCTCCGGAGCCAGCGCCGCGAGACCGGCGGGCGACAACCCGTCCAGCGCGCCACGTTCCCGTACCTCGACCGACGGGGGCAGCCACTGCCGCATCTCCGGCACCATGTCGCTCCGCGGCGACTGCCCGATCGTCACAACTCCGAGGACTGTCATGCCGACGAGAGTCGGGGAACTGCTGCGGCATCTGCAACAACTTCTCGTTATATGAGAGACCAAATCGATAATCGGGCGATTGCGCTACCGTTCTGGGCGTGGAGCAATCACCGCTGCAGACCGTCGACCGGGCGCTGCAGATCCTGATCTCGTACTCCGAGCAGCGGCGGGACTGGGGTGTGATGGAGCTCGCCGACGAGCTCGGCATCGACAAGTCCTCCGCGCAACGACTGCTCGCGGCGCTCGCGTTCCGCGGGTTCCTGCGACCGGATCCGATCAGCCGCCGGTACAGCCTCGGGCCGACGATGTGGCGGATGGCCGCGCTGTGGGAGCGCACCGGCGGGCTCGCCGCGCTGGCCGACGGCGTACTCGCGCGGCTCGCGCAGGACACCGAGCGGACCGCGACGTTCACGATCCCGGACGGCTTCCACGTGCGTTGCATCGCAGCGGTCGACGGCGGCGGTGGACCGCTCCGCAGTCACCCGCTCGTCGGCGACCTCTATCCGGCACACGCCGGCGCGACGTCCCGTGCCTACTTCGCCTTCCTGGACCGCAACGAGCGCCGCGCGCTGCTCTCCGGGCGGCCGTTCGCGCGGTTCACCGATCTCACCGAGGTCGACGAGGCCGCGCTCGAGCAGGTCTTCGAGGACACCGTCCGGACCGGCTGGGCATTCTCCGACGGCGAGTACGACGCGGCCACCCGCGCGATCGCCGCGCCGGTCCGGCTCGGCCGTCGCCCGATCGGCTCCCTGACCGTGGTCGAGGGCAAGTCCGAGGAGCTGCCCGACGACATCCACGACCACGTCCCACGGTTGCTGGAGGCAACGGAAGAACTGTCGAACCTGCTCGCCCACCGCACGCCCGCCCGCCGTCGCTAAGGATCCCTGTGGAACTGCTTCTGCTCTCGAACTCCGCCACCCACGGCCGCCCCTACCTCGACCATGCCCGCGATGCCGTCCGCAACCTGCTCGGCGACATCGACGAGCTTGTGTTCGTCCCGTACGCGCTCGCCGACCACGACGCGTACCTCTCGACGGTCCGGACGGCGTTGGAGCCGCTCGGCGTTTCCGTTGTCGGGCCTTCCGATGCGGCCTTGCAGTCGGCGAGCGCGATCTTCGTCGGCGGCGGGAACACCTTCCGGCTGGTGAAGACGTTGCAGCTGAACGGCCAGTTGGACCTGATCCACGACCGGGTGCGGGGCGGTACGCCGTACATCGGGTCGAGCGCGGGGACGAACCTGGCCGGGCCTTCCTTGCGGACGAGCAACGACATGCCGATCGTGCAGCCGCCGTCGTTCGAGACCCTCGGGCTGGTCCCGTTCCAGCTCAACCCGCACTACCTCGACCCGGACCCGACGTCCACGCACCAGGGCGAGACGCGGGAGGTACGGATCACCGAGTTTCTCGAGGAGAACGACGTACCGGTGCTCGGGCTTCGGGAGGGGACGTGGCTGCGGTTGCGCGGTGAATCGCTCCTGCTGGACGGGCTTCCGGCCGGGGCGCGGCTCTTCCGCCGGGGGGCCTCGCCTGAGGAGATCGCGGTCGGCAGGGACCTGTCCGAGTTGATGTCGCTCACGCCTCGGTTCGACGTACACCAGTAGTTCATAGTGGAGTGCCTAGACTGCGAGGTGTGTTGGCTCCGGTGGTGTCCTCGGGAGGACTGAATGCCTGACCGTATCCAGACCATTGCGTATCCGGCGCCGGGATCCCGGCCCTCGCGGCGGGATCCGGATCCGCTCGCGCCGCATGTCATCGTGCTGTTCGGGGCGACCGGTGATCTGGCCAAGCGCAAGCTGCTGCCGGGGCTGGCCTATCTGCAGCAGTCCCGGTTCACGCCCGACGTACGCATCATCGGTACGGCGACCGAGGAGATGACGTCGGACGAGTTCCGCGCCCGCGCCCGGGAGGCCGTCGAGACGTTCGGGATGCACAAGCTGACCGACGAGCAGTGGTCGCAGTTCTCCGAGACGCTCGACTACGTGCCGGTGACGGCCGGGCCGGAGGCGCTGGCGAACGCGGTGAAGGCGGCCGAGGAGCACCTCGGCCCCGACGTACGCCGGTTGCACTACCTGTCGGTGCCCCCGAAGGCGGCCCAGTCGGTGATCGCGATGCTGCGCGACGCGGACCTGGTCGACCGGGCGCGGGTGGTGATGGAGAAGCCGTTCGGCGACGACCTGGCCAGCGCGATCAAGCTCAACGACTTCGTCCACGAGACCTTCGACGAGTCGCAGGTCTTCCGGATCGACCACTTCCTCGGCAAGGAAGCGGCGCTGAACATCCTCGCGTTCCGGTTCGCGAACGGCCTGTTCGAACCGATCTGGAACCGGAACTTCATCGACCATGTGCAGATCGACATCCCGGAGTCGCTCGGGCTGGACCAGCGCGCCACCTTCTACGAGCCGACCGGCGCGTTCAAGGACATGGTTGTCACGCACCTGATGCAGGTGATGTCGTTCGTCGCGATGGAGCCGCCGACGGCCCTGGAGCCGCGGGCGATCTCGGAGGAGAAGAACAAGGTCTTCCGCTCGATGCTGCCGCTCGACACCGCCTGTGTTGTGCGCGGCCAGTACGGCGGCTACCGCAGCGCGGAAGGCGTCGCGCCCGACTCCGACACCGAGACGTTCATCGCGCTGAAGGTCGAGATCGACAACTGGCGCTGGGCCGGCGTGCCGTTCTTCCTGCGGACCGGCAAGAAGATGGCCGAGGGCCAGCGGATCATCTCGATCGCCTTCAAGGAGGCGCCGAAGACGATGTTCCCGGCCGGCTCCGGCGTCGGCTCGGAAGGCCCGGACCACCTCACCTTCGACCTGGCGGACTCGTCGCGGGTGTCGCTGTCGTTCTACGGCAAGCGCCCCGGACCGGGGATGCGGCTGGAGAAGCTGTCGATGCAGTTCTCCACCCAGGAGACCGAGAGCGCGGGCGACGTACTCGAGGCCTACGAGCGCTTGATCCTGGACGCGATGCGCGGCGATCACACCTTGTTCACCACCGCCGAGGGCATCGAATCGCTCTGGGATCGCGCCGCCCCGCTCCTCGACGACCCGCCGCCTGTCAAGCCGTACCAGGCCGGCACCTGGGGCCCGAACGCGATCCACCAACTGATCGCTCCGCGCGCCTGGCGCCTCCCCTTCGAAAGGGAGTGGCGGGAGTAGCCCATTGCCGTCCTGCCCGCCTAGGCGCACTATCGAGGATGTGATGTAAGTCACGAACACCTCGAGGGTGCGAGGAGGTGGGCGAATGACGGGCACGAAGACGCATCTCACTGGGGAGCGGGCGCCGTGTGGGCGGCTCGGGGATGCTGATCGAAGCCAGGAAGACGACTTCGAGGGCTTCCGGTTCGACGACATGCTGTTCGCCTGTGGATGCCGGCAGATCCGGCACGAGTTCCACGACGGCAGCGTCCGGATCCGCACGGTGCGGCACGACGGCAAGGTGCTGATGGACGAACACAGCGGCGACCACGAAGCCTGACCATGGCGACCTATCACGACGTCGTGGTGATCGGAGGCGGCGGCGCCGGGTTGAGAGCTGCCATCGCGGTGGCCGAGACCAACCCGGCGCTGCGCGTTGCGGTGATCTCCAAGGTCTACCCGATGCGCAGTCACACGGTGTCCGCGGAGGGCGGCGCCGCCGCTGTCGCCGGGGCGGACGATTCCCTCGACGAGCACGCCTACGACACCGTGTCCGGCAGTGACTGGCTGTGCGACCAGGACGCGGTCGAGGCGTTCGTCGCCGAGGCGCCCCGCGAACTACTCCGGCTCGAGCACTGGGGTTGCCCGTGGAGCCGGCAACCGGACGGGAAGGTCGCCGTCCGCGCGTTCGGCGGCATGAAGAAGATGCGCACCTGGTTCGCCGCCGACCGGACCGGGTTCCACCTGCTGCACACGCTCTTCCAGACCGCACTGTCCTACTCCGACATCGTCCGGTACGACGAGTGGTACGTCACCAAGATCCTGGTCGACGACGGTCGCGCGTACGGGGTCGTCGCGATCGAACTGGCGACCGGGCGGATCGAGACGATCACCGCGAACGCCGTGATCATCTGCACCGGCGGCTGCGGACGGGTCTTTCCGTTCACAACGAACGCCAACATCAAGACCGGCGACGGGATGGCCCTCGCGTACCGTGCCGGGGCCGCACTCAAGGACATGGAGTTCGTCCAGTACCACCCGACCGGCCTGCCGTTCACCGGCATCCTGATCACCGAGGCGGCCCGGGCCGAAGGCGGGTGGCTGCTCAACAAGGACGGCTACCGCTACCTGCAGGACTACGACCTCGGTACGCCGACACCGACACCGGTCCTGCGCAACATGGAGCTCGGCCCGCGGGACCGGCTGTCGCAGGCGTTCGTGCACGAGGTGGAGAAGGGCCGCACGATCGACACGCAGTACGGCCCGGTGGTCAACCTGGACCTGCGGCACCTGGGCGCGAAACTGATCGACGCCAAGCTGCCGTTCGTCCGTGAGCTGTGCTCGAAGTACCAGAACATCGACCCGGTGCGTGAACTCGTCCCGGTGCGGCCGGTCGTGCATTACATGATGGGGGGCATCCACACCGACATCCACGGCGCCACGTCGCTCGAGGGTCTGTACGCCGCCGGCGAGGTCGCCTGCGTCAGCATCAACGGCGCCAACCGGCTCGGCTCGAACTCTCTCCCGGAGTGTCTGGTCTTCGGCAACCGCGCCGGGCGGGCCGCCACGGTGTTCGCCGGCCGTTACCACCGCGCCGTACCGGCGTCGATCCTCGCGCAGGGCCGGGACGAGGAGCAGCGGGTGGCCGGGGAGTTGCGGCGGCACGCGGACGAGCACGAGCGGATCGCGGACATCCGGACCGAGATGCAGACCACGATGGAGAACGGCGCCGGGATCTACCGCGACGGCGACTCGCTCACCAAGGCCGGCCATCGGCTGGCGGAGCTGCAACTGCGCTTCCGGCACGCGGCGATCGACGACCACAGCACGAATTTCAATACCGAGCTGATCGCGTGGCTCGAGCTCGGGTTCATGCTGGACATTGCCGAGACCATCATTGCCTGCGCGGCCCGCCGGGAAGAGTCGCGCGGCGCACACCAGCGGACCGACTTCCCGGCCCGCGACGACGAACGTTTCCTGACGCACTCGCTGGTACGACGTCAACCGGACGGAACCAGCCGCGTCACGTATCTCCCGGTGACGATCACTCGCTGGCCGCCGGGAGAACGGGTGTACGGGAGGTAGCGATGGCAGACGAGATCACCCTCGAGGTCGCACGCTATCGGCCGGGGGTCGACTCCGAGCCGGTGATGCAGTCGTACCAGGTCCCGCTGCGTGAGCACTGGGCGATCCTGGACGGCCTCACCTACATCAAGGACCAACTCGACGGCACGCTGTCGTTCCGGTGGTCGTGTCGGATGGGCATCTGCGGCAGCTGCGGTATGACAGTGAACGGCGAACCCGAGCTGAGTTGCGCCACCTTCCTGACCGACTACGCCCCAGGTCCCGTCCGGGTCGAGCCGTTGCGCAACTTCCCGGTGATCCGCGACCTGGTCGTCGACATCGACGACTTCATGACCAAGCTGCCGACGGTCAAGCCGTGGATCGTCCGGGACGTGCACAGCCCGGTCGAGGAAGGCGAGTACCTGCAGACACCCGAAGAACTCGACGAATACAAGCAGTTCAGCATGTGCATCAACTGCATGCTGTGCTACTCGGCCTGCCCGGTCTACAGCCTTGACCAGGACTTCATCGGCCCGGCCGCGATCGCCCTGGCCCAGCGGTACAACCTGGACTCGCGCGACGAGGGTGCGGACGACCGTCGCGCCGTACTGACGTCGCCGGAAGGGATCTGGTCCTGCACGTTCGTCGGTGAGTGCAGTGCGGCGTGCCCCAAGGGTGTGGATCCGGCCGGTGCCATCCAGCGGTACAAGCTGACCGCGGCGACCCAGTCGATCAAAGAACTGCTGATGCCTCGGATGCGGACTTCTCGGGGCAAGGGATGAGCGTTTATCAGCGGCCGGTCCACTTGTTCTGGTGGCTGGAGCGACGTTCGTACGTGTTGTTCGTGCTGCGGGAGCTCAGCAGTGTGTTCATCGCATGGTTCGTGGTTTTCCTCCTGTTGCTGGTCAACGCGATCAGTGACGGTGCGGCGTCGTACCAGAAGTTCCTGGACTGGAGTGGGCACTGGTGGGTGATCGCGATCAACGTGATCGCTTTTCTGTTCGTGGCACTACACGTGGTGACGTGGTTCGCGCTCGCGCCGCGGGCAATGGCGATCAAGGTGCGTGGGCGTCGGCTGCCGCCGGGTCAGGTCGTTGCCGCGCACTACCTGGCGTGGTTGGTGCTCTCCGCGATCATCGCGTGGGTGGTCCTGAAATGAACCGCCGGCCAACTCCTGAACCGTTCCTCTGGATGCTGTTCAGCTCCGGGGGCATGGTGGCGGCGCTGATGGTGCCGATCCTGCTGTTCCTGTTCGGCATCGCATTCCCACTCGACCTGTTGCCGGCGCCTGATCATGCTCACCTCTCCGCAGTACTGCACAACTGGATCACCCGCCTGGTGCTGTTCGGACTTTGTGTCCTTGCTTTGTTCCATTGGGCGCACCGGTTCCGCTACACCTTGTACGACGGCCTCCAGCTGAAGCGGTACGCGGTTCCGATCGTGGCGCTGTGCTACGGCGGCGCGGTCGTCGGATCCGTCATCGCCGCCGCTTTGCTGGTGACGGTCTGACCTCACGTCCGGCCGCCCCTGAGCTGTGTTTTAGGCTGCCCGCATGCGGGAGATTTTGGTCATCGGCGTCGGTGCGGGCGATCTGGAGCAGGTGACGATGCAGGGCGTGTCGGCGCTGAACCGGGTCGACGTGTTCTTCGTGCTGGACAAGGGCGAGGTCAAGCAGGAGCTGGTCGACCTGCGGTCGGAGATCCTGCGCCGGTACGCGACGTCGAAGGATTACCGGGTCGTGGTCGGCCGCGACCCGGAGCGGGACCGCACGACTTCGGCGTACGTCGAGGCTGTGGACGACTGGCGGCGGCGCCGGGCCGATGTGTGCGCGGAACTGATCGCGTCCGAGCTGGGTTCGGATCAGGTGGGGGCGTTCCTCGTCTGGGGCGATCCGTCGCTCTACGACAGCACACTGGCGATTCTCGACGACATCCAGGCGCGGGGTGAGCTCTCGTTCGAGGTCGAGGTGATTCCGGGGATCAGTAGCGTGTCGACGCTGGCTGCGCGGCATCGGGTCGGGTTGAACCAGGTGGGTCGGCCGATCCAGATCACCACCGGACGGCGGCTCGCAGCCGGCTGGCCGGAGGGTGTGGACGACGTGGTGGTGATGCTCGACGCGCAGACGGCGTTCACCGAGCATCTCGACCAGGACGCGGACATCTATTGGGGCGCGTACCTCGGGACGCCTGACGAGATCCTCATCTCCGGTCCGTTGCGCGAGGTCGCGTCCGAGATCGAGAAGGCCCGCGCCGAGGCCCGCGACCGCAAGGGCTGGATCATGGACACCTACTTGGTACGGCGACCCTCCAAGTAGTGAATTGGGGTGGACTGCCGCCCAGGAAGCTGTCGACACGACGTGACAGATTCGCGCTCTGTCTCAGGTGGGTGACAGGATTGCCTCTATGGCCGACTCTCTCCTCGATCGAGCGATCTACTCGTACCCCGACGTAGACCGCCTCGTCGGCCTGTATTCGGGAACCGCCCGACGCTGGCTGGAAGGATACGAGCGCGGTGGCCGGTTCTACGACCCGGTACTGCGTACCGAGCCGACGGGCGGGGACGCGGTGACGTGGGGTGAAATGGTCGAGGCGAGACTCCTGGCCGAGTTCCGCAGCCGCGACGTGCCGGTGCAGCGCCTGCGCCCCGCGATCATTCGGCTTCGCAACGAGTTCGGACGCTATCCGCTCGCACATGCACGCCCATTCCTCGATGTCGAAGGCCGTGAGCTGGTCAGGATCGTCCAAGAGGAGCTAGGGCTCGAGCGTCCGTTACAGCTCGTAGTGGTTCGCAATGGTCAGCTGGTGCTCGCTGAGTCTGCGAAGCGGTTCAGCACAGCAGTCGAGTATGTCGGCGACATCGTTGGGCGACTGAAGCCCGACGCCCGTACGCCCGATGTGATGATGGACCCGAGTCGATCCTTTGGGCAGCCGTCTGTCCGCAACGTTCGCACCGAGTCTCTTGCCGAGGACTTCCGAGCAGGTACGACCCGCGAGGCGCTGGCCGACCTGTACGACCTCAGTCCGGAGCAGGTCGACAGCGCAATTCGGTTCGAACTGATCGCTGGTCGCGCCGTCTGATGGCTGCAGCTCTCGGACCGGTGTACTTCACCGACGAGAACACCTTGGGTCTCGGCAAGCTGCTGCGCCGCAGCGGACGCGATGACATCGTCTACCCCGGACATGAAGATCTCACCGAGGTGCCGCTGGGCACGCTCGACGTCGACTGGATGCCGATCGTCGCGAAGAACGGCCTCGTCGTTGTGACACGGGATCGGCGGATCCGCACGAGACCCGTCGAGCTGCGGGCGTACACGGAGCTCGGTATCCGGTCGGTGTGGATCGGGGCCAAGCAGGATTTAGGCCCCCACGATCAGCTGGAGCTGTTCCTCAAGCACGAACCTCGGCTTCGGCGCGAGATCACTAAGCGGGGCCCGGCCCATGGGCACTAGCAATGAGCGTGTCCGGAGTCAGGCCTCTGCATCTGCGAGGCGAGCACTAGACCAAAGTCGTAGTCGCTCTGGCCGCCGGACCGAAGCCTTCGTCCTACCGCCTGATCGAGGCTGCAGGCATGAAGAAACTCTTGGTGATCATGACGGCCGCCTTGGCGCCGGTGGGGCTGCTGGTGGGCCTCGCCGGGCCGAGTGACGCGGCTCAGCAGGACGTCGTACGGACCGACAAGGGACTCGTTGCGAGCAAGACCGTCGGCGACGCACAGGTCTTCGACGGGATCCCGTACGCCGCTCCCCCGGTCGGCCCGCTGCGCTGGAAGGCGCCGCAGCCCGCCAAGCCGTGGACCGGCGTACGCGAGTCGAAGCTCGGCAACGCGTGCCCGCAGCAGCCGAACTCGGAGGCACCGGACGGCTCGTCCACCGAGGACTGCCTCTACCTGAACGTCACCACACCGACCAAGCCCTCCACGAAGCCCCGCGCCGTCGTGGTGTGGATCCCCGGCGGCGGGTTCTTCTCCGGCGCCGGCAACAGCTACGAGGCGTCGAAGTTCGCCTCCCGCGGCGACCTGGTCGTCGTGACGGTCAACTACCGGCTCGGCATCTTCGGCTTCTTCGGATATCCCGGGCTGCCGGGCTCCGGTACGTATGGCCTCCAGGACCAGCAGGCTGCCCTGCGGTGGGTGCAGCGGAACGCGCGGGCCTTCGGTGGCGATCCGCACAACGTGACCGTCGCCGGTGAGTCCGCAGGTGGCATGAGTGTCTGCGCCCAGCTGACCTCGCCGACCTCAACCGGCCTGTTCGCGAAGGCGATCATGCAGAGCGGATCCTGCGAGTTCAACTGGGCCGCCAACAGCCAGTACCCCGGCCAGGCGGCGGACTCCCCGTGGATCCCGGCCGGCACAGTGCAGTCCAACGGCAAGGAGTGGGCTGCCGACAACAAGTCCGAGCTCGGCTGCAAGCCCGGACAGTCCATGCTCGACTGCCTCCGCGCCGCGAAGTCCGACGTACTGGTCGACGACACGCTCGCGTTCACCCAGATCGGGTACGGCGGGACAGCCGTCGTACCGCTATCACCTGCTCGGGCGTTGAAGGCCGGACTGTTCCACCGGGTGCCGATCATCTCGGGGAACAACCACGACGAGGCCAACGGATGGCTGGCGGCCTTTGGCGACATCAAGGACTACCCGCAACTGGTGAAGAACATGGTCGGCGCGTCGAAGGCTCCTCAGGTGCTGCAGCAGTACCCGCAGGCTCGGTACGACTCGCCTGCCGCAGCGTGGGGCGCTGTGACCACAGATCGGATCTGGTCGTGCACGCAGGTCTCTTCGGACCAGCAGGCGGCCGGCAAGGTACCTGTGTATGCGTATGAGTTCGCCGACAAGCACTCGCCGATCGCTGCACCCGGACTGGGCGCCGCGCACGCCATGGAACTGCCGTACCTGTTCCGGCTCGGCGGGTACGACTTCCCGATGTCGGAGGCGCAGCAGACGCTGTCGAACCAGATGATCGACTACTGGACGGCGTTCGCCCGGACCGGCAACCCGAACGGGGCCGGCCGGCCGCAGTGGTCGCCCACCGGTGTACGCGAGGTCAAGGGCCTCTCGCTCGCGCCGACGGACCAGACCGGCATCCAGCAGGTCAATCTGAGCGCTGAGCACCAGTGCGGGTTCTGGTCGACCTTCTCCTCCACACCGGCATGAGGACCGGCGACAGGAGCAGGAGGAGCAGCGCGTAGAAGTTCACTCCGGGGACGAGAGCCGCCAGGAGGAAGGCGACAACCGTCAGCCCGGTCAGCAGCAGGGAGCCGACCAGTTCCCCGCGGCTGACCGGGTTGTCCGGCTTCTCGAGCTCCTTGTGCCCGTGGATCATCCAGGTGATCGCCGTCTGGCAGACGCTGAGCGCCAGGATCGTGCCGGTGTACACCCCGGCGGTGAACCGGTCGCTCGGGAAGGCACCGATGATCTCGGTCGGGAACGGCAGGACGACGATCGTGAGCAGCCACAGCAGGTTCAGGCGCATCATCGCCGTGGTGTACCCGCGAACATGCTCGAACAGCCGGTGGTGGCCCAGCCAGAAATTGGCGATCACGACGAAGCTCAGCAGGAACGTGAAGATCTCCTGCCAGTGGTCGCTGATCACGCTGACCGCGTCCCCGCCTTCGGCCTTCACCTCTGGCACCAGGTCGACCAGCGGCAGCACCAGCAGCGTGATGGCGATCGCGACAACCGCATCGGTGAACAGGACCAGGCGGTCAGGGTCTCTCGTCGTACTCACGGCCGAAAGAGTAGCCGTCAGGTGTGTCGTTCGCGGAGCAGGCTGATCGACAGGACGGCCGCGGCGAACACGAATCCGGCTGCGGCGAGCCATGCTGCGCCGTACCCGTCTCTTAGTGCTTGGAGGCTGCCCTGGGCTGCTCTGTGCGCGGTGGTCCAGGCTGCGAGGGTCGCTAGTACTGCGGTGCCGATGGCCGCGCCGGCTTGCTGCGCGGTGTTGTTCAGCCCGGAGGCCAGTCCGGCGTCGCTGGCGTCCGCACCGGACATGGCGAGCATGATCGCGGCTGGGATGGCCACGCCGATACCAGCGCCCATCACTGCGAGCACAGGACCCACGTTGACGACGTACGAGCCGTCGACCGGCGCCTGGCTGATCCAGAGCAGTGCCACGAGGAACACGACGAGGCCGGCGATCAGCATCTTGCGCGGGCCGAACCGGACGGTGAGGCGTGGGGCGATGGACAGCGACATCAGTGCGTTCATGATCGGCGCGGGCAGGAACGCCAGGCCGGTGGTGAGCGAGTCGTAGCCGAGCACACGCTGCACATACAGCGCGGTGGTGAACTGGAAGCCGAAGCCGGCGGCGAAGAGCAGCACGACCACCACGTTGGCCACGCTGAGCTGACGGCGCCGGAAGATGCGCAGGGCAAGCAGTGGGTTGTTGATGCGTGCCTGGCGTCCTACGAAGGCAGCCAGAAGTGCTATGGACGCCGCTGCCTGCAGGAGGGTGCGGGTGAGCGTTGCGTTGGGCTCTGCGGTCTGGACGATCGTGTAGACACCCAGGGACAGGCCTGCGGTCACCAGCACAGCACCTAGTACGTCGGCACCTCTGGCGAGGCCGAGTCCGGGCTGGTGCGACAGCAGCCGTACTGCGAACGCCAGCGCGGTCGCGCCGATCGGTACGTTGATCAAGAACGCCCAGTGCCAGCCGACGGTCTGCGTGATCACCCCACCGAGAATCAGCCCGATCGACGCACCACTCGCCGCCGTGAAGCTGTAGACACCCATGGCGCGCGCCTGCTCTCCCGGAGCCGGGTAGAGGTTCACGATCATCCCCAGGATCACCGCCGAGGCCAGCGCTCCGCCTACGCCTTGCAGGAAGCGGCCGGCGATCAGCACCTCCGCGTTGCCCGCCAGCCCGCACAGGAGTGACGCCGCCGTGAAGAGGGCGAGGCCGGCCAGGAAGATCCGCTTGCTGCCGATCAGATCACCGATCCGCCCGGCGAGCAGGAGGAGTCCGGCGAAGGCGATCAGGTACGAGTTCATCACCCACGCCAGGCCCGCCTGCGAGAACCCCAGGTCGCCTTGGATCGTCGGCAACGCCACCGTCACCACGGTCCCGTCGAGGATGATCATCAACTGCATCACGCACAGCACCACCAGCGCCTTGGCCCGCCCTCGCAGTACCGCCGGCTCCACCACGTCCACACTCACGGTCTTCTCCTCAGTCGGTCGTCTTGAAAAGACCATAACAGATAGTCCTGTACTAGACGATCTTTTATCGGATGACTCCTGGAAACGGGCTGAGACTTGCTCGGCGCGCAGTTAGGGTCGATCGGATGAGAGATGAGCCGACGGAGATCTCCTGCGACCTGGTAGCCCGGATCCTCAAGGAACACTGGGGTTTTGCGCCTGCGGAGGTTGCCTACGCACCGGTCGGGTTCGGCAGCTACCACTGGATCGCCTCCGGAACCGACGGGCCACGCTGGTTCGTAACCGCCGATCGAGTCGGCCCGGCCGACGGCGAATCGATCACCGCCGCCATGCAGACGTCACGCGAGTTGACCCACCGCGGCTACGACTTCGCCGTTGCGCCTTTGGCTGATCGGGGCGGGCAGCTCGTCCGCGAGGTGTCGCCGGGTTGGACGCTGACGGTGGGGCCGTACCTGCAGGGGTGGAGCACGCCGGACGGCGACTGGGACGACCCGGCTGAACGGGAACAGATCGCCCGAATCATCGGCCGACTACACACTGCTCCACCGCCGAAGGCCTTGCAGCGCTGGGATTTCGCCATACCTGACCGCGCTGCATTGCTCGCGGCCCTCAGCGACCTCGACCACCCGTGGTCCGATGGGCTGTATGCCGAACCGACCCGCCTGAGACTGGCCGGCGCGGCCTCATACGGACACAGCAGATTGCAGTACTACGACACCCTCGTCCGCGAGGTCGAGGCCTCAGCCGACCCCTGGGTCGTAACCCACGGCGAGCCCCACAGCGCCAACGTCCTCCGCACGGCCAACGGCGAGATGCGGCTGGTCGACTGGGTAACGGTGCGCCTCGCACCGCGCGAACGCGACCTCAAGTCAGTCCTCGGCGGTCCGACCGACGTGCTCCCGGCATACCAATCCGAAGCCGGCCCGATCACTCCGCGCACCGCAGCACTGGAGCTCTTCGACGCCTGGTGGGCCCTGGCCGAAACCGCGTCCTACGTCAAGCTCTTCCACCACCCCCACCCCGACTCCGAGGACACCAAGCAATCCTGGCGCGAACTAACGGAGTACCTCCCCGGCTAACCCAGATGCTGCGCCGACAAGACCGCGCTCCCCTCCCACGCAGACCACCACCAACCCCCCACCCGCCCGGCAGCCCGCTCGCACGCAGACGACCACCAAGCACTCACCCGCGCGGCAGCGCGCACCCGCGGCGGCAGCCCGCAAACCCGGCGGCAGCCGGAAGTTCCGGGCGATGAGCCCGGGGGCGGGTGGGAGCGGCGCGGAGTGGGTGTGCCGAGGAGCGGAGCGACGAGAGACGCCCGCGTAGCACCGCGCGGGGTGGTTCTCCCCGCGGGAGGGACGGGTTGTACCGCGGGGTTAGCTGGTGCGTTGGCGGGAGCGGCGTACGGGTTGGGCTGTGGTTGGGGTGGACAAGGGGCCGTCTACCAGGGTGGTGACGGCGTCTATGAAGGATTTGCGTTGGGGGGTGGGGAGGGTGTTGAGGGCGGTGGCGTGGACTTGGTCGACTATTTTTTGGCCCTCGGCCGCGATCTTGGTGCCGGCGTCGGTGACGGCGATGATGCGGGCTCGGCGGTCGGTTGCGGAGGGTTTGCGTTCGGCGTAGCCGGCTTCCTCGAGCGCGTCGACGGTGACGACCATCGTGGTCTTGTCCATGTACGCGAGCTCGGCGATCTGGATCTGCGTGCGTTCCGCCTCGAGCGCGTGCCGCAGTACGCACTGCATCCGCAGCGTCAGGCCGATCTCCGCCAGCGCCGCGGACAGCTGGGTCTCCAGGACATGGCCGGCGTGGGTGAGGTAGCCGGTCAGGTCGGGCACGGTACGTTCCGGAGGTTGCGCCATACCTTCGAGAGTAGCGCGGGATCGTCTGTCCGCAGATGATCCGGAGCTAGATCATTCTCCGCGGGCGCCGTCGATCAGCTCCCGGACCACGTCCAGGTGCCCGAGATGCCGCGCCGACTCCTGCAGTACGTCGAGCAACAGCCGCTCGACCCGTATCGGGCCGCGGTACCCCTCGATGAACCCGCTCCAGTCCACGTGACGCAGTGTCTCCTGCGACCGCTCCCACTCCGCGTCGTACGCCGCGACGACCGAGGCGACCGTCTCGTCCGGCCCGATCCGGAACTCGTAGTCGTGGTCGTCCGATCGCCACAACGACGGGAGATCCTGGCCGCCGATCGTCCGCTGGATGTGCTGCCGTTGCACCGCGGTCAGGTGCTTGATCAGCCCGAGGGGATTCATCACGGGCGACGTGGCGAGCGGAGTCGCGCGTGCCTGCTTCTCGTCCAGCCCGTCCAGTTTGTTCACCGCGGTGGTGTGGACGAACTCGAAGTACCCGATCACCGACTGCGCGAGCGTCAGGTCGTCATCCGGCCACGGCCGGTCTCTCAGCACCATGCGCCGCACCCTCTCACCCCGCGCCGACAATCGCGGAAATGCGACGGCTTGCTCGGCGACCACCGCGATGTCGCGAAACCGCGAGTCTGGCGAAACTGCAACTAGTTCGCTTGACACTATGACTCTTCTGGAAACCCGTACGCCGACCGTCCGGTGGTTCGGAGTCGTCGCGGTGACGCTCGGGATCTTCGCGATCGTGACCACCGAGATCCTCCCGATCGGCCTCCTCACTCCCATCGGCGCGGACTTCGCGCTCACGCCCGGCCGCACCGGCTGGCTGATGACCATGCCGGGACTGGTCGCAGCAGTTGCCGCACCGGTCGTCACGGTCGCGACAGCTCGACTGGACCGCCGCCTGATGCTCTGCGTCCTCATGGTGCTGCTGGCCATCGCAGGCTTCCTCGCAGCGATCGCACCGGTGTTCTGGCTCGAACTGGTCGCCAGGTTCCTCGTCGGACTCACGGTCGGCGGCTTCTGGTCGATCGGCGCCGGCCTGGCCGGGAGACTGGTCCCCGAGCGCTGGGCGCCGCGCGCGACAGCCGTCATCTTCTCCGCGGTCCCGCTCGGGTCGGTGCTCGGCGTACCGGCTGGCACGTTCGTCGGTGAGTTCGCCGGCTGGCGTACGTCGTTTGCTGCGCTCGGAGTACTCGCTGTGGTGGCGCTGGCCGTACTGCGTGCCACCGTGCCTCCACTGCCCCCGCTGCAGGTCACGAGAGCCGCCGTACTCCGCGACGCGCTCCGCGGCAGTCGGAATGCGCTCGTCGTGACCTGTCTGATCGTGACGGCACAGTTCGCGACCTATACCTATGTGACGCCGTTCCTGCGCGACGTCGTACGACCGGAGCTCATCGGACTGTTCCTGCTCACCTACGGGGCCGCAGGTCTGGTTGGCAACGTGATTGCCGGTACGGCGGCGGCGCGCAACCTCAACGCTACGTTCGCCACCTGCGCCGGGCTGATTGCGGCTGCGACGCTGCTCCTTCCGCTGGCGGGGCGTACTGCGGCTGGAGCGCTTGTACTGCTCGTGGTGTGGGGACTCGGGTACGGCGGCATCCCGGTCTGCTCGATGAGTATGTTCGCGCAGGCCGCTCCGCAGTCGCGTGAGGCGGCGACGGTGTGGTTCACGTCGTCGTACCAGGCGGTGTTGTCGATCGGCGCGCTGCTCGGCGGGCTGGTGGTGGATGCGTGGTCGATACCGGTGGCGATGGTGGCCGGTGGTGGGTGCGCGGTGCTCGCGGTGGCAGTGCTGCTGTGGTCCAGAACACAGCAGGTTCCGGGGACGTAGCATCGCGGGCATGGCGCGGACCGAGACCGATCGATGCCCTGGTGTGCTGGCAGTACACCAGGCGGCAGACGGCGGTCTGGCTCGCGTCCGGTTGCCCGGTGGGTGGCTGAGCGCTGAGCAGCTCGAGGTACTGCGGGTTGCCGCCGCCGAGGTGGGTGATGGGCGGCTCGAGCTCACGTCTCGCGCGAATGTGCAGATCCGCGGGCTGGACGCGCGCGGGCCGCGGGAGCTGTCGGACCGGTTGTTTGCCGCCGGTCTGCTCCCATCGATCGCCCACGAGCGTGTGCGCAACATCCTGGCGTCGCCGCTGTCCGGGTTGGACGAGGGGTCGCGGTACGACGTACTCCCGGTGGCCCTCACGCTGGACCGGGCGTTGTGTGGCCGACCGGGGCTGGCGGAGCTGCCGGGCCGGTTCTTGTTCGCGCTCGACGACGGGCGGGGCGATCTGGCGGACGTGCAGGCCGACGTTGCTGTGCGCGCGCTGGACGACCGGAGCGCTGTGCTGACTCTCGGCGGTCGCGGTGCGCGGGTGCCGTGGGCCGAGGTGCCGGAGTTGATGCTGGCCGCCGCGGAGGCGTTCCTGTCCGTACGCGACCAGGAGTGGCGAATCGCTGAGGTGGCTGACGCTGAGCAGCGGATCCTTGAACGGCTCGGCCTGACAGCGGACGAGGCGCTGGACCCCAGCACCACCCGGGTGACAGCTGGTGTGCACGGCACGGCGCTGGTCGTGACAGTCCCCCTGGGAAGCCTCACCCAAGCCCAGGCAGCTGCACTGGTCGGCGCGGCGGGTGGGGTGCGGGTTACGCCTTGGCGGTCTGTGGTGGTGTCGGCGACAGCGACCGGGCTGGAAGACGTCGGGCTGATCACCACACCGGACTCGGTCTGGGAGGGTGTGACTGCCTGTGCCGGGAAGCCTGGGTGTGCGAAGGCGCTGGCGGATGTCCGCGCGGACGCAACCCGCACGCTGACCGCGCAGGCGGCAGGCACGGCGCAAGCAGCAGGCACGGCGCAAGCGGTAGGCGCGGTGGGCGGCGGAGGTGCTGGCTTGTTGCCGGGTGTCGCTGGTGGGTGGCGCGGGCGGCGGGTGCATTGGGCTGGGTGTGGGCGGCGGTGCGGGAAGCCGAGCGGTGGGTTTGTGGATGTGGTTGCGGTGGGCGATGGCTACTTGGTGGATGGGGAACGGGTGTGAGTTTCGAGTACGTGCGGGACGGTGCGGAGATCTATCGGCGATCGTTTGCGACGATCCGGGGCGAGGCGGCGCTGGATGGGTTGCCGGCGGACGTGGCGCAGGTCGCCGTGCGGATGATTCATGCGTGTGGGATGACCGACCTGGTTGCCGACCTCGCCTGGTCGCCCAACGTCGTGAAGAACGCGCGGGCTGCGCTGCAGGCTGGTGCACCGATTCTGTGTGACGCGCAGATGGTTGCCGCCGGCATCACCCGGCGGCGGTTGCCCGCGGACAACGAGGTGATCTGCACGTTGCAGGATCCGCGGACGGTCGGGCTCGCGCAGGACCTGGGTACGACGCGGAGCGCGGCGGCGGTCGAGCTGTGGGGCGACCACCTGCAAGGCGCGGTTGTTGCTATCGGCAACGCTCCGACGACGTTGTTCCATCTGCTCAACCGGCTCGCCGCAGGCGGCCCGCGGCCGGCGGCGATCCTCGGCATCCCGGTCGGCTTCATCGGCGCGGCCGAGTCGAAGGACGCCCTGGCGGCGAACGAGCTCGGCCTCGAGTACCTGGTCGTCCGCGGCCGCCGCGGCGGTAGCGCGATCACCGCGGCCGCCGTCAACGCGATCGCCAGCGAGGAGGAGTGATGACCGGCAGACTCTGGGGTGTTGGACTTGGCCCGGGTGATCCCGAACTGGTGACGGTCAAGGCGGCCAGGCTGATCGGCGCTGCCGACGTGATCGCGTTTCACAGCGCCCGCCACGGGCGGAGCATCGCCCGCGGGGTAGCCGCGCCGTACCTGACGGCTAACCAGATCGAGGAGCACCTCGTCTACCCGCTCACCACCGAGACGACGGACCACCCCGGCGGCTACCAGGGTGCGATGGACGACTTCTACGCCGATTGCGCCGCTCGCCTCGCCGCGCATCTCGACGCCGGCCGCGACGTCGTCGTACTCGCGGAAGGCGATCCGCTCTTCTACGGGTCGTACATGCACATGCACAAACGCCTCGCCGACCGCTACCCGTGCGAGGTCGTCCCGGGTGTGACGTCCGTGAGCGCGGCAGCCGCAGTACTCGGGCGACCGCTCTGTGAGCGCGACGAGATCCTCACCGTCCTCCCCGGCACCCTCCCGCCGGACGTGCTGGCCGAACGCCTGAGAGAAACCGACGCAGCGGCCGTGATGAAGCTCGGCCGGACCTTCGCGAACGTCCGCGAGGCCTTCGAGTTGGCCGGACGGGCAGACGAGGCCTGGTACGTCGAACGCGCCACCACCGACGCCCAGCGCATAGCCCCGCTCAACGAGGTCGACCCGGACGACGTCCCGTACTTCTCCCTCGCCCTCCTCCCCAGCCCCATCAACAACACCTTCACTCCCCCGACAACCAAGACCGCGACCGAAGGCTCAGTGACGGTCGTCGGCCTGGGACCAGCCGGACCGGAGTGGATGACCCCAGAGGTCCGCGCGGCGATAGCGAGCGCCGACGACGTCATCGGCTACACCACGTACATCGACCGCCTCCCCGACCGCGCCCGGCAGCGCAAGCACGGGTCCGACAACCGCGTCGAGTCCGAGCGGGCCGCCTTCGCGCTCGACCTCGCCCGCAAGGGCTCCAACGTCGTTGTGGTCTCGTCCGGCGACCCCGGCGTGTTCGCGATGGCCAGTGCGGTCACGGAGGTCGCGTCGGAGCCGGAGTACGCCGATATCGCCGTACGCGTGCTGCCCGGGATGACCGCCGCCCAGGCGGTAGCCAGCCGGGTCGGCGCACCGCTCGGGCACGACTACTGCGTCCTGTCGCTCTCGGACCGGCTCAAGCCGTGGGACGTGATCGCCCAGCGCCTGACCGCGGCGGCCGCGGCGGATCTGGCGATCGCGATCTACAACCCCGCTTCGAAGTCCCGCACCTGGCAGGTGGCGGCGACGCGCGATCTCCTGCTCGAGCACCGCTCCCCCGGTACGCCGGTCGTGGTCGGGCGGGACGTCGGCGGTCCGGAGGAAGCGATCATCGTCACAACACTGGCGGAACTCGACGCGCAGAGTGTTGACATGCGGTGCCTGCTCCTGATCGGCTCGTCACAGACCCGCATGGTGCCCCGCCCCGACGGCCCGCTGGTCTTCACCCCACGTCGCTACCCCGCGACGGTGAGTGAGGACACCCCAGGAGCCGGTTAAATCCGCTCCGCGGCTGTGTCAGGCGGAACTCGGACGGGTAGGACCCGCGCGGAAGCCGACCAGTGAGGAGCCAGCGGACATGAGTCAGCAGTACCCCGGCGACGGCAACGCAGGCAGCACCGCCACAATCGCCACACCCGTCGGCGACGACACCACGACGCAGCGGTACGAAGAGGCTCGGGCCGCGGCCAGCCGGGCGATGAGCACGATCACGATCCCTAAGCCGCCGGGAGCGGGCCCCGCGGAGCCGGACGTCGCGCCGGAGCTGCTGTCGTATCGCGGGTTCAAGTTCGGCGCGGCGTTCTTCGGCTGGCTGATCGCGATCTCGATGTCGGTCCTGCTGCTGGCAGCCGTGTCCGCGGCCGCGCTCGGTACCGCCGAGGTCCTCGACTACACCACCGGCGACGCGAAGGCCCAGCCCGGCGCGGCGTTGATCACGGCGGCAGCGGTGTCGACGTTCATGCTGATGATCGCCTTCTACACCGGCGGGTACGTCGCCGGCCGGCTGGCGCGCTTCGACGGCGGACGGCAGGGCTTCGGGGTGTGGACGATCGCAGTGGTGGTCGCGGTGCTCGCCGGAGGCACCGGCTGGGTGCTCGACAACCAGTACGACCTGATCGGCAAGATCAACTGGCCGGATGTGGCGCTGAGCGACAACACCCTCCTGCTGGGCAGCATCGCCGCCACGGCCGCGCTGCTGATCCTGACGCTGCTGATGGCGATCCTGGGCGGCAAGAACGGCCGGCGCTACCACGACCGGATCGACGAACTGCTGACCTAGAGGGTTTCGCTGCTGGGTACCGGACGGCTGCACGGGGCTGTCTGGTGAGGAGAGACTGCTATGACCCAGCAGCATCAGGAAGACACACGGATCGATCCGTCGGAGACGTACGACGACGATCGAACCACGTCCGAGCGAACCACTACGCCCGATCGAACCACTACACCCGACCGGAGCACGCTGCCGGCAAAGGATCGGGTCGACCCGTCGTACCGCGGATTCAAGGGCGGCGCGGCCTTCTTCGGCTGGATCGTCGCGATCGGGCTGATCGCGCTGCTCACCGGGATCGTCGGCGCACTCGCGGCCGCCGCCGACTACGCCCTCACGATCGACTGGAACAACTCCGCCGGCACGATCGGGATCGCCTCCGCGGCCGTCCTGCTGGCGATCCTGGCGATCGCCTACTACAACGGCGGGTACGTCGCCGGACGGCTGGCGCGCTTCGACGGCGCCCGGCAGGGGTTCGGTGTCTGGATGATCGGCGTCGTGGTGACGGCGGTCGTCGCGGGGCTCGCGGCGCTGGCCGGTTCGCAGTACGACGTACTGGACCGGGTAGACCTGCCGTCGGTGCCGATCGATGACCGCACGCTGACGACCGGCGGAGTGGTCGTGATGATCGCGGCTGTGGTGATCACGCTGCTGGCAGCGCTGATCGGGAGCATGGCCGGACAGCGGTACCACAAGCGGATCGATGTGAGCTGACAAGCGCTGACCCGGACGGCGGATGGACCCGATCCGCCGTCCGGCTCACGCTTGCCCAGCCGAGCTCCGGACGGCCAGGATGCGAGGTATGACACGCACCGCGCTCGTCGTCGGCGGCACCAGCGGCATCGGCGCCGCCACAGCCCGCCGCCTCGCAGCGGACGGCCTGCACGTCATCGCCGCCGGCCTCGGGGCGAGCCCGACGGAGGTAGAGGTCGATCTGCGGCAACCGGGTGAGCTGGAGGCGTTGATCAGCTCGCTCGGGTCGCTCCACGTGCTGGTCAATGCGGCCGGCATCATCCGCCGCGGCGACGAGCACCAGCCTGACGTGTTCCGCGAGGTCGTGGAGATCAACCTGACCGGCGCGATGCGAGCCTGCGAGGCCGCGCACAGCCTGCTCGCCGCGAGCAGCGGGTGCATCGTCAACGTCGCCTCGATGCTCAGCTACTTCGGCGGCCCGCTCGTCCCCGCGTACAGCGCCTCCAAGGGCGGGATCGTCCAGCTGACCAAGTCCCTCGCCGTCGCCTGGGCTGCCGACGGCATCCGGGTGAACGCAGTCGCCCCCGGCTGGATCGCCACCGACCTGACCGCCGCGCTGCAGGCTGACCCGGTCGCCTCCGAACGGATCCTGTCCCGTACGCCGATGGCCCGCTGGGGCACCCCCGATGAGGTCGCCGGCGTGATCGCCTTCCTGTCCGGCCCCGACGCGGGCTTCGTCACCGGCACCGTCGTACCCGTCGACGGCGGCTACCTGAGCATGTAGGAGACCCGATGATCCCCGTATCCGCAGGAGTGCCGGCCGAGATCGCAGTACAGGCGGTCCCCGACGACGACCGGCTCTGGGTGCAGCAGGCGCCGGGCGTGTGGTTCCGGCCGTTGATGCTGAACACGGTCACCGGCCAGTGGTGCAATCTGCTCAAGGTCACCCGGGCCGGCATCGTCTCCCGGCACCGCCACCCCAGCGCCGTCTTCGGCTACGTGATCAAGGGCAAGTGGCAGTACGACGAACACGGCTGGGTCGCCGACACGGGCTCGTTCGTCTACGAGCCGCCCGGCGAGATCCACACCCTGCGCGTACCCGAGGACTGCACCGAGATGATCACGTTCTTCAACATCTCCGGCGCGATGATCTACGTCGACGAAGCCGGGAACCAGATCGGCTACGAGGACACCTTCACCAAGATCCAGCTCTGCCGCGACCACTACGGCGCCAACGGCCTCGGCGCGGACTACGTGGACCAGTTCATCCGCTGACCGCTCGGACCGCCTCGATCACCTTGGCCAGCGAGGGCGAGTGCCCGCGATCGCCGCGGGTGAACAGGCCGACCTGACGGTCCACCCCGGCGTCGTGAATCGGGACCAGCTTCACGCCGTCGAGGTTCGCGGTGGTGACCGCCAACTGATTGGTCACGCCAACGCCGAGCCCGTGGCGGACAAGGGACAGCAGCGTCTGCGGCTGGTTGGTGCGGAACGCGGACTCGGGGTTGAGCCCCGCCGACGCGAACGCCAGGTGAGACTCGAACTGCCGTGGCCCATCCGCCTCACCGATCGAGATGAGCGGGAGCTCGGCCAGCTGTGCGAGGCTCACTGACTCGGCGTCGGCGAGCGCGTGCTTGGCCGGGAAGACGGCGGTGAGCGGTTCGCGCCAGAGCACCTCGTGGACGAGGGACTCATCGGTCACCAACGGGTGCACCGGCCGGATCGCGAGATCGATGTCGCCGCGGAGCAGCGCACTCTCGAGGTCGATGCTGGGTCCCTCGACGAGCAGGAGCCGGATGCTGTCCGGCAAGCGGCGTACGACGCGGGGGAAGAGCCAGGCGGCTGCGCTCGGGTAGGCGCCGAAGCGGACCTCTCCCCCGCCGTTCAGGCTCTGGAGGTTGCGCAGGATCTCCTCGGCGCGCGGCAGCAGCGCGCGGCCCTCCGGGGTCAGGCTGGTCGGATGAGTGCGGTCGAAGAGTTGTACGCCGAGTGCACGCTCGAGCTCGGCGACGTGCTCGCTGATCCGCGACTGACCGCGGTACACCGCCTTGCCGGCCGCGGAGAACCCGCCGTACCGCGCGACCGCGACGAAGCTCACGATCCAGTCCATCCGGAAGCTGTACGCCGCGTTCAGGTCCATGCGCGTCACGGTAGCCGGGAAGACGCGGGCCAGGGGCAGCGTTGACCACAGTGTGCTCGAGGTAGCGGTGATCGGTGCGGGACAGGCGGGGCTGTCGGCGGCGTACCACTTGGTGCGGCTCGGATTCACGCCATACGACGAGGTTGTCGTACTCGACCGGAATCCGGCGCCCGGCGGCGCCTGGCAGCACCGGTGGGACTCGCTGACGATGCACGACGTGCACGGGATCGCGAATCTGCCTGGCGTACCGGTGCCGCCCAGCTCTGACTCTGAGCGGGCGAATGCCTTCGTCCCGGAGTACTTCGCGGACTACGAGAAGCGTTTCGACCTGCCGGTGGTGCGGCCGGTGGCGGTCGAGAGCGTCCGGGAGATCGGCGACGGGTTCGAGCTGCAGACTTCGGCGGGGTTGTACTCCGCGGCCGCGTTGGTGAATGCGACCGGAACGTGGGACCGGCCGTTCATCCCGTGGTATCCGGGGATCGAGACGTTCAAGGGCCGGCAGCTGCACACCGCGGACTATGCGGGCGCTGCTGAGCTGGCTGGGCAGCATGTCCTGGTGGTTGGCGGTGGCGCGTCGGCGGTGCAATTGCTGGCGGAGATCTCTGCTGTTGCGACCACGACGTGGGTGACGCGGCGGCCGCCGGAGTGGCGGACGGGTGACGACTTCACGCCGGAGTACGGGCGACAGGTGGTCGCTCGGGTCGAGGAGCGGGTACGCGCGGGGCTGCCGCCGCGGAGCGTGGTGAGCGTGACCGGCCTGCACTTGCGTTCGCAAGAACAGGCCGCTTGGGACCGTGGCGTCTACACCCGCCACCCGATGTTCACGCGCATCACGCCCGACGGCGTGGAGTGGGCAGATGGTCGTAGCGAACACGTCGACACCATCCTCTGGGCGACCGGCTTCCGCGCCGACCTCGCCCACCTGGCCCCACTCCACCTCCGCGAGTCCTCCGGCGGGATCCGCATGAACGGCACAGCCACCGCTGCAGACCCGCGGATCCACCTGGTCGGCTATGGCCCCTCCGCCAGCACCATCGGCGCCAACCGAGCCGGCTTCACCGCCGCCCGCGCCCTGCGGGACCTGCTCAAATCGCAGGCCGCTTAGCCACGTGGGCGACAGACCTCGCCCTGGATCGTGGTGACGAAGTGGTCGGTCTCCCAGTGCTGGTTGAGGTAGCTGTAGCCGGTGGCGTTCTCGTAGCGGCCGGTGCCGCCGGTGAACTCCTGGGTGCCGCCGGCGTGGCCTGTGCCGGTGGTCGTGTTGACGTTGCCGATGCTGGTTTCCAGCGCCGTCAAGGTCGAGCCGTCGCCGAAGGTGTAGGTGATCGTCCCGCTCACCGGCCGGTAGCCGGGCGCGGTCGGCGGTGCCTCGCCCCGCGAGCCGAGGATGAAGACGCTGGTGCCGTCGAAGCCGTGCCGGCCGCGGAACGTACCGGCCACGCAGACCTGGGTCGGCGGCGGGCAGCCCACGTCGACGACCTTGTCGGAGATGGTCGCGTCGAGCTGGTCGCAGCGCGGGTGCGCGTTGGCGACGGACGAGCCGGCGACCACGCCGACACTGGCGAGGGCAACCGCGGCGATGCGCAGGGTTCTCATCGGTCCTCCTGTGGTGAGTGTCCGCGGCAGCCTAGGAACGGACGCGGTCTAGTGGAGGTGCCGGTTCGCGACGTACTGCGCCAGTCCAATCTCGATCAGATAACGCGGCGCAGCGCAGCCAGCGCGGCCGGGATGCGGTCGGTCGCGATCGCGCCGTACCCGAAGACGAAGCCGTTCGGGCCGGGGCCATCGATCCCCCAGCGTGAGACGGTCCCGAGGTTCACGCCCTCCGCGAGAGCGCGCGCGGCGAGCGTCGTGTCGGATGGCTGCCCGGGCGTGAGCAGGGCGGCCATGTGCGTGCCGCCGCTGGACTCGATCGGCTCGAGCAGCCCGTCGAACTGATCGCGCAGGGTGCTGATCAGCAGGTGGTGCCGGCGCTCGTAGGCGCCGCGCATCCTGCGGATGTGGCGCGCCAGGTCCCCGTTCTCGACGAAGTCGGCGAGCGCGGCCTGCACGTGCCCGGCGGTGCCGTAGTCGGCGACGAACTTCGCCCGCCGCGCGGCCTCGGCCAGGACCGCCGGGATGCCGAGGAACCCGACCCGCAGCGCCGGCAGCAAGGTCTTGGAGAACGACCCGACGTACAGCACGCGTCCCTCCGTGTCGATCGCGTGCAACGGCGTCAGCGGACGCCCGCTGAACCGGAACTCCGAGTCGTAGTCGTCCTCGACGACCGCCGCGTCGTGGCGCGCAGCCCACGCGAGCAACGCCGTACGGCGTGAGTCGGACATCGGCATACCGAGCGGGAACTGATGCGACGGCGTCACGTACACCAACCGCGTCCCGGCCGGGATCCGGTCGACCACCAGCCCCTCACCGTCGACCGGCACCCCGACGACATGCGCGCCGTGGGCAACGAATCCGCGATAGGCAGGCAGATAACCGGGGTCCTCGACGGCCACGGTGTCGCCCGGCTCGAGCAGGACGCGTGCGGCGATATCGAACGCCTGCTGCGCTCCGGTCGTGATCACGAGCTGCTCGGGCGCGAGCGTCACGCCGCGACTCACGACCAGATGCCGGGCGAGCGCAGTACGCAACTGGGCCGAGCCTGCCGGATCGGTGTAGCTGACATCGGTCCGGGTCCGCAGTTGATCGTTGAGCAACGCCCGCCACCGCGCGAACGGGAACTCCGCCCGCGTGGGAACCCCGGGCGCGAAGTCGAACTCGGCATCCGGCCTGGTGAGATCGGGTACTGCGAGCTGCGCGGAACTCCAGATCTCGCGAGGCTGCAGCCGCGACGCGGGCGGGGCGGTCGACGCCTGGCCGCGCTGACCGGTGACGACCGTCCCAACTCCGGCGCGAGCACGGATCAACCCGTGCGCGGCAAGCCGTTCGTACGCCGCAACCACCGTCGCGCGCGACACCGACAACCGGTCAGCCAGCTCCCGCGAGGAAGGCAGCACGGTTCCGGCCGGCAGTACGTCGGCGCCGATCCGCTCGGACAGCTGCGCGTAGATCTGCTCGGCGAGCCCGCCCTTCCCCAACTGCAGATGCAGATCCATGCGGGCATTCTCGCCAACAGATCAGCTCACCACGAGGGCCTGTTCCTGAGTGTTGGCGCTGTGGCCGGCGACCACGCCAGGGATCAGGAGGCCCGCGATCAGGAAGAGGGCACCGACGAGGAGCCAGCCCGGCCAGCCCCACGAGATCGCGACTGTGGTGAGGAGCAGAGGCGCGACGAGGTCGCCGAGTTGGCGGCCCATGGCGTACGCGCCCTGGTACTGCCCCTGCGCACCGGCTGGCGCGAGCTCGAAGCTGATCCCCCAACCGCCTGCCGACTGGAGCATCTCGCCGAGGACGTGGATCAGCGCGGCGACGATCAGCAGGCCGACGGTCACCACGCCGGACGTCGCATCGGTGACTGCCAGCACCACGCAGGCGCCGGCCAGCAGCAGTCCGGCGCGGCGGCCGGCCCGGGCTGCGCCGGAGAGAGTTTCGGTGCCGCGGGCGACCCGGACCTGCAGCAGGATCACCGCGACCGAGTTGATCACCAGTAGGACCGAGATCATCCACCGCGGCGCGTCTGTCGCCGTTGCCACCCAGAGCGGGATACCGACCTGCGCCAGCGCGGCATGCATCGTCAGTACGCCGTCCAGCGCCACGAACACCAGGAACCGCCGGTCTGCCAGCGCAGTCAACCCCGACGGCCCACTGGCCCGCGGCACCTTGTCCACCTTGGGCATGCCGAAGCGGACCAGTCCGGCGGTGACCAGGTACGTCGCTGCGTTCGCGAGCAGCGCGATCACGTAGACCTCCCGCCGGTCGACCGCGAGGACGATCCCGGCCAGCCCCATGCCGACGCCCATGCCGACGTTCGTCGCGACCCGCAGGATCGCCCGGGTCCGCACCCGCTGGTCGGCCGGCGAGAGTCCCGCGATCAGCGCACCCTTGGCGCCGCGCTGGCCGGAGTCCGCGATCGCAGTCACCGCGGCGACCACGACGTACGGGACGAACGAACGGACCTGGGTGAGCGCGGTCATCGTGAGGGCCTGGAGCAGCAGGAATCCGACGTACGCACGGTTCGGGCCGAGGCGATCGGCGACCACACCGAGCGGGGTGCTGGTCACCAGGCCGACCAGTGCGGCCACGGTCAGCCCGACGCCGACGTGCCCGAGGGACAGGCCGGCTGCCCTGGTGAGGTAGAGGGCGCCGACGGCCGCGTAGACGCCGTTCCCGAGCGTGTTCACCAACGTAGCCAGGACCAGCCGACGCACTGCAGGCGGAAGAGAAGTCACATGCTCAGCCAAAGCCCACGGGCCGGGTCGGGGCGGTGAATTGACGGATCCCGTCAGTCCAACCGCGGTCTCAGCGCATGATCAGGGTCAGCAGGTCGGTGCCGAGGGTGGTCAGGGCGTGGTTGTCGAGGCGGTAGGCGACGAAACGGCCTTGGCGTTCGGCGGTGACCAGACCGGCTCTCGTCAGAGCTCTGAGGTGGCGGGTGACCTGCGTGGGATGCAGACCCCACAGAGCGGCGATCTCACCGGCTGTGCGGGGTTCGCTGGCGACTGCTCGGCAGACCTGTAGGCGGTCCGGTGACGCGAGGGCGTCCAGCCGGGCGCGGATGAGCTGAGCGGTCGGTACGGCGGCACTCCGGCCGGCCACGGGATAGATGATCGTGATCGGCTCGCCGGGGATCTCGCCCACGAACAGATGCGGCGCGATGTAGTTGCTCGGGACAAGCAACAGACTGCGGGTGCTGATGTCGATCCGCTTGCTCTGCACCTTCTGTACGACGAGGCTGTCCGCGTCGCGGAGGTCGATCGAGCCGTCCAGCGAGCACAGCATCGCTCCGGCTCCGTCGCGGATCGCCAGGTCGCGGTCGTGCCGGCCGCGGGCAGCCAGCTCGTCGCGTGACGCCGCCCAGACGTCAGCGAACCACTCCTGCCAGCAGGCATCCAGTAGGTCCACAAAGCGCCGTACCGGATCTGCAGGAGACGTGACGAGTGACTCGACCAGTGCGGCCACCGCACGGCCCCGGCTGCGAGCCCAGTGCAGTACGGCGTCTGTGTCGACGGACCGGCTGCTCAACGGGCGACCACGCAACGGCCGGACCAGCTCGGCGGCCACCTCCTCCGGCGGACGCGACCGCAGCGCAGCCAGCTCATCCGACCACGACGGCATGCCAGTAGCAGCTGTCGTCGCGAAGAAGCGTGCGCGGACCGCCCGCACCGTCCAGGCCCACTGCTCCAGCTCAGAACGCAGCTCAGCCGACAACGGCACGGACGCCGCCCACTCGACCCGGTTGTGGTGAGTGGGCTCAGCCAGCACGTGCAGTGCGCAGCCCAACTCGATCAACGGCGACGCCACATGCCGAATCCGCTCCGGCTCAAGCCTGCTGACGCCTGCCAGGACAGTCGGCACTCAGTCCTTCAGTCCTTCAGCTTGAACTGGAGGTCGGTGTCCCAGTCGTTCATGTCGGGGACCTCGCGGGGGTCGGAGCGGTAGATCTCCAGGCGGGCGGTCCAGTGGTTGCCGTTGGCGTCCCACTCCAGGCCCTGCTCCTCGCCCCACGCCAGCAGTTGGCGCGTGGCCTCCATCAGGCCGTCCGGGTGGCCGTGGTGGCTGACGGTCGCGTACCGGCCGGCCGGGAGTACGCCGGTGACGATCTCGCCCTCGCCGGAGCGCAGGTCGTCGACCGGGAACCCGATCTCCATCACCAGCCCGGCGTCCATGTCGACCACGTCGTACTTGAAGAACGGCGCGTCGTTCGGAGCGACCTCCTTGGCCGCCAGCCAGTCGATCACCTCCCGCATCCGGTCCGCGAACGCCCCGATCCCGTCCATCGCAACCTTCCCCCGCAACGCGACGTACGGCCGCTCCCCAACCTCGACGATCTCCGGCATGGTGACTACCCTCCGACACTCGATGTTGGCCTCAACCTACCGCCCGGCGATTCCTGAGCGTCTACTGAGACCAGGGGGTCATCATGCTGAAGCTCAAGGTGCTGGTCGCTGCAGTGGCACTCTCGGTCGCCGGACTACCGGCGTACGCCGAGCCGACGACGCCTATTACCTACAACGCGGGTACTACGGCGACGCGGTTCACCGGGCTGGCGTTTGATACGTGTACGGCGCCGACGCTGGCGCAGATGACTGCCTGGAAGGCCTCGCCGTACAAGGCGGTCGGTATCTACTTCGGGGGCGCCAACCGGAGTTGTGCGCAGCCGCAGTTGACCCCGGCGTGGGTCACGGCGGTCACTGCGATGGGCTGGCGGCTTGTGCCGATCTATCTGGGGCTGCAGGCACCCTGTGGCAACAGGACGTACAAGATGTCGACGACTGCGTCCAACCGTGAGGCGGTGCGGGACGCGGACGATGCGGTCGCGAAGGCGAAGGCACTGGGGCTCCTGCCGGGTAGTGCGCTCTACAACGACATGGAGAACTACGACAACACCAACGCGGTCTGCCGGTCCGCAGTGCTGCACTACCTGTCCTCCTGGACGAAAGAGCTGCACCTGCAGCGCTACCTCTCCGGCATCTACGTCAACCAGGCCTCTGGCGCACCTGACCTCGCGGCGGCGTACAACTCCTCGTCGTACGCGCGGCCGGATGCAGTCTGGATCGCCCGCTGGGACGGCAACAGCTCACTCACCGGCTGGCCTCCCGTGCCCAACACGTTCTGGGCGGTCGGACAGCGCGGCAAGCAGTACATGGGCGACCACACCGAGACGTACGGCGGAGTGACACTCAACATCGACAACGACCGCTTCGACGCACCGGTCGCGTCCGTCGCCTACAACTACACCGTCCGTACGACGATCCACTCGTACTCCGGTCCGTCGACGGCATACCCGGTCCGCTCGACGATCGCAGCCAACGCGGGCGTCCGCGTTGTCTGCCAGACGTTCGGACCGAAGATCGGCACCAGCTCCGTCTGGGACAAGCTCATCGACGGCACGTACGTCACCGACTACTACGTCCGCACGCCGAGCAAGCCCGGCTACAGCGCACCGCTGCCCGGCTGCGCTTTCCCCTTCCAGACAACGATCAGCGGTCTGAGCCGGCGGCACGGCCCGGGTACGGCGTACGCGACGTACCCGAGCACTCTGCCTGCGGGGTCGCTGGCGTGGATCACCTGCCAGCAAGCCGGATCCAAGGTCGGCACTACCTCTGTCTGGGATCGGCTGAGTGACGGTAGCTGGGTCACCGACTACTACGTCGCAACGGCGAGCCAGACGACGTACACAGCACCGATCCGCCGCTGCTGACTGCTACTGGGCCCAGGGCGGCTGGACCGCGGTGCCGTCGGCCATGTAGCCCGTGAAGCCGGCGGTGATGGCGACGTACAGCTCTGCAGGGCCTTCGCCGAGGTTGGTCAGCGAGATCGGCTCACCGGCGGGCACGACGACCGCGTCGCCCGGACCGAGCTTGTCGGCACCCAGTGACACCGAGCCGCTGATCACCATGAAGATCTCGTCCCGGTCGAGCGTGTGCGGCGCGTCGCCGCCATGCCCGGGCTCGACCGTGAGTTTCCACGTGCACAGCCCGGCCGACCCGCGGCTCGGCGCGGCCAGCCCGGTGAACTCGACCCCCGGCAACTGGAACCGCTGCGCCTCGGCCTCGCGAATGACGTGCATCTCGTCCCCCATTCAATTAGACAAGCTGACTTGACCAAGCCAGCTTGTCTATACTGACGGACATGACGCGATCGGGCAAGCCGGATATCGGGATCTTGTTGCTGCTGGCGGACCAGGAGTTCGTCCGCGAACTGCGCGAGCACGTGGCCGCGCAGGGATTCGACGACCAGGGCCGGTCGGACGGATTCGTCTTCCGGACGCTCAGCGCCGGGCCGACCACGATCAGCGGACTGGCCGAGCGGCTGGAGATCACCAAGCAGGGCGCCGGCCAGATCGTCGACGACATGGAACGCCGCGGCTACATCGAACGCCGCCCCGACCCGTCAGACGCGCGCGCGAAGCTGCTCCACCTCACCGAGCACGGCCAGGCCGCACTGTCCACGGCCCGCAAGTTCCACCAGTCGTACGAACGCCGCCTCCGCAAACAATTCGGCGACGAGGCGATCGACACCCTGCGCGACGTACTGACCGACATGGCCGGCGAGGCCCAGATCAGCACGCCGCACTTCAGGGCGTTGATGTTCTAAGCGAAGTACGTCGGGAACAGGTCGTTCGTCGGCCAGGACTTGACGCCGTTGGCGGCTGTCCAGAGGGCGGCGTCGATGTCGCCGTAGGACTTGCCGCTGGCGTCGTCGCGGCGGTTGAAGAGGGCGGCCCAGCTCATCCCGTTGTAGGTGCGAACGACGATCGTGAACGTGCCGGGCATGCTGCCGGTGTGCCACGTGTTGCGGCCGGTGCCGCCGGTCGTCACGGGGCGGACCTGCCAGCCGAGACCGTAGTACCAGCCGTCGGAGTTGACGCCGATCGACGGCTTCGCCCAGACGTGGCCGAGCGAGGTGCTGTTCAGCACGCTCGACGGCGCGTCGAACATCTTCGCCCAGCGGACCAGGTCCGGCGCGCTCGCGATCCAGCCGCCGTTCGCGTCCTGGATCCGCATGCTGAACGAGCCGTACGGCGCGGGCACCGTCGTGCCGGACATGTCGAGCACGGTCGGACCGGAGTACTGCGACTCGTACGACGTCTCGCCGCTGTGCTTGGCGATCGAGTAGCCGAGCGACATCCGCTTGATCTTCAGCGGCGCGAGCAGCTTCTGCTTGACGTACTCCTCGTAGCTCAGGCCGCTGACCTTCTCGATCACCCGGCCGGCGAGCGTGTACCCGAAGTTGGAGTACGCGTACTTCGTACCCGGGTTGAAGTCGAGCTTCTGCCCGGCGACGTACTTGATCACGTCGGCCTGGTGCAGCTCCATCGGCACGCCGAGCGTCCGGGAGATCGTGGCGTCCTTCCACTCCGGGTCGCCGGACACGTCGCGGTCCCAGCCGCCGAGGTGCTGGAGCACCTTCCACAGCGTGATCTGCGACCAGCGCGGGTCCCGGGTCAGCCCGGTCGCCGGCGTGATGTCGATGATGTTCGCGACCGGCGTGGACAGGCTCAGCTTCCCGTCCTGCACGAGCTTCACGATCGCGGCGGCGGTGAACGACTTCGTCAGGCTCGCGATCCGGAACAGCGACGTCGGCTGCACGGTCAGCGCGGTCGACGTACTGTAGCCGCGGGCAAGCACCAGGCGGCCCTTGTACGTCACCGCGACCTGTCCGCCGGTGATGCCGCGGGCCTGCATGAACGCCTTCATCTGGTTGTCGAACCCGGCCAGCGCCGGCACCGCGGTCCCGGTCGTCTTCCAGGTCGCAGCAGCATCAGCAGGCCGCCCGATCAGGTACCCGGCTCCGGTGCCGACCGCAGCGGTCGCACCAGTGGCAACCGCTAGCTTCCCGAGATTCCGGCGCGTCAACTCCACGAACGTGCTCTCCTTCAGACCAGTTGATAGGCAGGGGTTTACAACTGCTTACTGCACTGAAGGAAGTCTTTCACCCGAAGAGGTCTACTCGACCATCGATGCGTAGGCGATCACGCCGCGACGGATCTGGTCGACGACGCTACGGGCTGTTTTGCGGAGGGCGGTGTCGCCTGCCGCGTCGGCGATCTGTTCGGTGAGGTCGATGAGTTGCTTGACCCAGCGGACGAAGTCGCCGGCCGCGAGATCCGACTCGTACAGCACCTCGGCCAGCGAAGCACCCGACGCCCACCGAAACGCGGGCCAGCAGAAGTTCAGGTCCATCGACCGCAGGAAGTCCACTCGCATGTCCCGCTCGAGCGCAGACAGGTCCCGCCAGATCGACCCCATCCGCTCCAGCGCTTCCCGTACGTCGCCACGCGGCAACCGCGGTGACGTCGGCTCGTCCTTCGACCGCGACTCGTAGACCAATGCGGCCAGACACGCAGCCAACTCAGGCACAGTCAGATCGTCGAAGACACCTTGCCGCAGGCACTCGGCCGCGACCAGGTCGAGCTCGGTGTAGATCCGCGCAAGCCGATCACCGGCCTCGGTCGTCTTGTCGCCGTCGAGGTAATGCAACGCGTCCAGCACCTGGCAGACCCGGTCGAACTGGCGGGCGATCGTGTTCGTCCGCTGCTCGATCTTCCGCTGGACATCACGGTTCTCCCGGTCGAGGCGGAAGTACCGCTCGGCCCACCGCGCATGGTCCTCCCGGTCCGAGCAGCCATGGCACGGGTGTGCCCGCAACTGCGCCCGCATCTCCTGCAGCTCCGGATCGTCCGCGTGGCTGACGACGTCGCGACCGCGGGAAGAAGGCGGTCCGTCCTCGCCGAGCAGATCGGTCCGTGTCCGCAGCACCTGCGCCAACTCGCGACGCTGCTGCGGGTTGCGCGGGTTGAACTTGCGCGGGATCCGCAGTACGCCGATCGCCTCGACCGGGGTCGGGAAGTCGATCATCGACAGCTTCCGCACCTGCCGGTCCAGCGTCAGCACCGTCGGCCGCGGACCTTCGCGCTCCGACCGCATCCCCGGGTCGAGCACGAGCGCCCAACCGGCGCTGCGGCCGGCCGGGATCCGGATGATGTCGCCGGTCTTCAGCTTCTCGATCGACTCCTGCGCCTCGACCCGGCGGTCGAGCTTGCGCCGCTTCGAGCCGGACGCCTCGCGATCACCGATCCGCCGGCGCAGGGCGGCGTACTCGAGGAAGTCGCCGAGGTGGCACTCGATCGACTCCTTGTACCCCTCGAGCGCCTCCGTGTTGCGCTGCACCTGCCGCGCCAGCCCGACCACGGCCTGGTCGGACTGGAACTGCGCGAACGACAACTCGAGCATGTCCCGCGCCCGCGTCCGCCCGACCTGGCGAACCAGGTTGACGGCCATGTTGTACGACGGTGAGAACGACGAGCGCAGCGGATACGTACGAGTCGACGCGAGACCCGCGACCTCCCGCGGATCGAACCCGGGCTGCCAGAGCACGACCGCATGACCCTCGACGTCGATCCCGCGACGCCCGGCCCGGCCGGTCAACTGCGTGTACTCCCCCGGCGTGATGTCGACGTGCGCCTCGCCGTTCCACTTCGACAGCTTCTCGAGCACGACGGTGCGGGCCGGCATGTTGATGCCCAGGGCAAGCGTCTCGGTGGCGAACACGACCTTGATCAGGCCACGCGCGAACAGCTCCTCGACAACTTCCTTGAACGCCGCCAGCATGCCCGCGTGGTGCGCCGCGATCCCGCGGCTGAGCGCCTCGGCGAAGTCGTGGTACCCGAGGACGCCGAGGTCCTCGTCCGGCAGGTCCGCCGTCCGCTCGGCCACCACGCGCTTGATCTCGTCGCGCTCCGACGGCTTGGTCAGCCGCAGACCGGACCGCAGGCACTGCACGACCGCATCCTCACAACCCTTGCGGGAGAAGATGAAGAAGATTGCCGGCAGCAACGCTCCGGCGTCCAGCTCCTCGACCACATCCGAGCGGTACGGCGTGAAGTGCGACCGGGCCGGCCTGCTCTTCGGCAAGTCACGGCGCCGGCGGGGTTTGCGCGAATCGTCGCGGAAGATCCGGTTGTCGTCGCGGGCGATCCGGACGAGCTGCGGATTCACTAGGTCCTTCACATCGGTCTTGACCGGTGCATTCGCCTTCGCCGGGTTGCCCGACTTGCTGGGCGCACCGACACGCGCGGTCGGCGCCTCGCCGGCGAACAGATCGTGCAGCCGCTTGCCCACCATCACGTGCTGGAACAGCGGCACCGGCCGCCTCTCCTCCAGCACGACGACGGTGTTGCCGCGGACTGTCTCCAGCCAGTCGCCGAACTCCTCGGCGTTGCTGACGGTCGCCGAGAGGGACACCACCGAGACCGAGACGGGCAGGTGGATCAGCACCTCTTCCCAGACCGCGCCACGGGACCGGTCGGCCAGGTAGTGCACCTCGTCCATCACGACGTACGAAAGACCGAGCAGTGTCCGCGATCCGGCGTACAGCATGTTGCGGAGGACCTCGGTGGTCATCACGACGATCGGGGCCTCGGAGTTGACCGAGTTGTCGCCGGTGAGCAGGCCGACCTTGTCCGCGCCGTACCGGCTGACGAGGTCGGCGTACTTCTGGTTGCTCAGAGCCTTGATCGGGGTGGTGTAGAAGCACTTCTGGCCGCGCTCGAGCGCCAGGTGGACGGCGAACTCGCCGACCAGCGTCTTCCCGGAGCCGGTGGGCGCTGCGACCAGCACCTGGTGACCGTCCTCGAGGGCGGCGCAGGCACGCAACTGGAACTCGTCCAGCGCGAAGTCGTAGAGCCCCCGGAACTCCTTCACGGCCGGATGCTCCTGGTCCGAGCGAAACGAGGCGTATTTCTCGGACGGGGTGCTCATGGGACCCAATCTATGCGACGGCACCTACAGATTTGTCCCGGAGCCGGTTCTTGATGAACGTTGCGGCGTGATCGAGTGACTCGTCGGCCTCGGACATGAAGCCGGCGAAGTACTGGAACACGTGCGGGGCGCCGGCGACCACGTCGAGGCTGACGTCCACGTCCTGCTCGGCGGCGCGGGCGACCAGGCGGAGCGAGTCGTCGAGCAGGATCTCCGCCGTACCGACCTGGACGAGCAGGGGCGGCAGGCCCTTCAGATCGGCGAAGACCGGGCTCGCCAGCTCGTTCTTCGGGTCCGCGCCGCCCAGGTAGAGCTCGGCGGACTCGGCCATGTTGGCACGGCTGAACAGCGGGTCGTCCTCGCCCCGGCTGTCCATACTCGGACTCTTCAGCGAGACATCGGTCCACGGCGACAACAGCACCGCCCCGACCGGCAGCGGCAGGCCCTCGGCACGCGCCGCGATCATCGTCGCCAGCCCCAGCCCGCCACCGGCCGAATCGCCGACGATGACGACGTTCTGACCACTCTCGACCAGCTCCCGGTACGCCGCCAGCGCGTCGTGGAGCCCGGCCGGGAAGGCATGCTCGGGGGCGAGCCGGTAGTCGAGCGACAGCGCCGGTACGCCGCTGCGGCGGGACAACGGCGCCGCGAGGTTGGCGCCGGTCCGCGCGGAACCGACGACGTACGAACCGCCGTGCAGGTAGAGGATGACGCCGTTCGCATCGGCGCCGTCGACGTGCACCTCCAGCGCCGGAACTCCGCCCAGCGTCCGCTCGACCAACTTGACGTCGTCACCGAGCGGGCGGCTCGCGAACAACTCGTCGAACTCGGCCCGCTGCGTCTCCGCGGCCCGCCCGAGCTCGGCCTTCTGCATCATGCCGCGTGCTGCTTCGCGTTCTTCAGCGCTCATCTGTCCGTCTCCTGGTGATAGATTCCGAGGAATATAGTTCTCTGCAACTACATTCCGAGGAATCTAATTCCGTGACTGATCTCACAGCATTGTTCACGGACCTGGTCCGGTTGGAAACGCGGCTGTACAACGTGCTCGACACGCGACTGAAGGCGGAACACGACCTCCCGCTCGGTCAGTTCGAGTTCCTGCGGTTCATCTCCGCGAACGGCACCTCCCGGGTCTTCGACCTGGCCCGCGCGATGGCGATCACCGTCGGCGCCACCAGCAAGGCCGTCGACCGCCTCGAGTCCGCCGGCCGCGTTCGCCGTACCGCGAACCCCACCGACCGCCGCTCTTCACTGGTCGAGCTCACCCCGCTCGGCGAACAGGCCCTCGCCGCAGCAGCCCCCACGGTGGAGGCGGAGCTCAACACCTGGGTCGGCTCGGTCCTACCGGCCGGCGTCCTCGATCAACTCGCCACCAGCCTGTCCATGCTCAGGCAGCGCGCCGAGGCCGACTCCCGCACGGACCGCCGCGAGGTGTTCAAGACATGACGCAGCCGGGCTCCCTTCCCTGGTGGTCCGATGAGAGCCCGGCTGCGCGCCTGGGGGTGACTAGTTGATGTGGTACGGGTCGCCGTACACCTTCCAGCTGAGCGGTGTGTCCAGGTTGAAGTTGCCGTTCTTGAGGAAGACCCGCTGGGCGGTGTCGACCCGGCTGGTGTCGCTGTGGGCCTCCTCCTGCTTCATCGCCCACACGCGCGCGTCGAGGAACGCGTTCAGCCAGGTGGTCTCGTTGCCGCCCTGCGACGGCGGCTTGGCCTTGCCGAGCGCACGCTTGCGGATGCCGCCGAAGCTGGTCGAGTCGTTCCCCGGACCGTGCATGACGATCGCGTCGTAGTAGCAGAACTGACCGAGGGTGCGGACCCCGTCGGACTTGCCCTGCGCCACCGCCGGGTTGAAGTACACCCGGTCGCGCTCGTCGTTCTGGCAGCCCTGGAAGGCGGTGTCCTTGGCGGCGGTCTTCCAGTCCTTGGTGTAGTTCGGGTCGAGGCCCTGGTGCGAGTCGCCGCCGTTCACCTTGCGCAGCGCCGGCAGGTACTTCGCCAGCACGTTGCCGGGCTTGCGGTCGGTGTACAGCTCGACCAGTTCGAGCATGTCGCCGGTGCCCGAGCAGAACCCGATGATGCCGGCCGTGTAGCCGCGGCCGTCGTCGATGTCCTCGATGTACTTGTACTGCGCCTTCCAGTCCAGCGACGAGTTCTCCGCGCTGCAGACGATCTCCATCGCGATCTCCTTCTTCGCGGGATCGTCGAGACCGGTCGCCTGCGTCGCAGCGTCGGCGTGCGGCGCGTAGCGGGAGATGGCCAGGCCGGCGGGGACGGCCGCGAGCGACAGTCCGAGCATCAGTGCGGTCCTGCGGGTGGGGCGGTTCTCCATGACTCCTCCGAGGGGCGTCCGAGGGCACTAACTGTTAGGAAGCTTTCCTATCAGACGGAGGACAGAAATGAGAATACCTCGGACGTTAATGTTTTTCAGCGGTTCTAACGAAGGGTCAGGCGAAGACGGTGAGCGCGCCCGGCGCGATGCCGATGTCGACCGGCAGTTCGCCCAGCGGCTCGCCATCGGCGTACGCCGTGATGCCGGGCGACTCGATCCGGACCGACCGGCCCTGGAGCGTACGCACCGCCGGATGGCCGACGTGGGTGCCCTTGGAGAGCTTCGGGAACAGCTGCAAAAGGGTCAGCCGGGACACCGGCTGGATGATCGTGACGTCCAGCAGGCCGTCGTCGATCGTGGCGCCGGCGCAGATCTGCAGTCCCCCGCCGTACGTCGGCCCGGTGCCGACCGCGACGAGCATCGCGCTCGTTTCGATCGGGTCGCCGTCGACGGTCACGACGTACTCGAGTGGGGTGAACGTGCGCAGCTCGGCCAGGGTCGCGACGGTGTAGCGGGAGCTGCCCTTGGGCCACGACATCGCGTTGGCCCGCTTGTTCACCAGCGAGTCGAAGCCGCCGGCGACGACCGTGGTGATGAAGACGTCCTTCGCCGTGGCGAGGTCGATGGTCCGGGTCTTGCCGGCCACCACCAGATCCGCCGCCGCGAGCGGATCCTTGAGCGGTACGCCGATGCCGCGGGCGAAGTCGTTACCGGTGCCGGCCGGGATGACGCCGAACGGCATCCCGGAATTCGCGAGCACCTGCGCGCCGAGGTGGACCGTCCCGTCGCCGCCGATCAGCGTGACCGCATCCGCCCCGGACGCGACCACCTCGCCGGCGATCCGGCCGACGTCCTCGGCGCAGGTCGTGGCATGAACGTCGACCGTCAGCCCGGCCGCAGCCAGCCGATCCCGAACCACTGGAGCAATCCGCGCACCCAAGCCGCGACCGCTGGTGGGGTTGACCACCAGCGCGATCCGTCGACTCATCAGTCGGCCAGCAGCTCTTCTTGACGCTGCCCGCGGCGCTTGTCGTTGATCCGCGCGATCACCTCGGCCGCGAAGAACAGCAGACACATGGGGATCGCCAGCAAGCACATCGTGAACGGGTCACCGGACGGCGTCGCTACGGCCGCGAACACGAAGATCACCAGGATGATGTACGGCCGGAACTTGCCCAGCGCGCGGGCCGGCACCACGCCGACCATGTTCAGCAGCACGACGACCAGCGGTATCAGGAACGCGACGCCGAAGACCAGCATCGTCCGGATCACGAAGTCCAGGTACGTCGGCAGCTCGATCAGGTTCTGGATGTCGAGCGGGGTGAAGCTGATCAGGATCGCGATGCCCTTCGGCAGCGTCCAGTACGCGACCGCCATACCGCCGGCGAACAGCGGCGCCGCGATCGCGGAGAAGATGTACGCCCACTTCCGCTCGTTGCGGTGCAGACCCGGCGCCACGAACGCCCAGAGCTGATACAGCCAGACCGGGCTGGCCAGCACGAGACCGAACAGCGCCGAGATCTTGATCCGGAAGGTGAGCGCGTCGCCGACACCCGGGAACGTCAGGATCGGCTCCTTGCCCTGCTCCCGGGCCAGGTCTCCGACGCTGGTGTGGAACGGCTGGGTCAGGAACTTGAACGCGTCGTTGTACAAGATCCAGCCCAGCACAGTGCACACCACGATCGCGAGCACACAGATGAGCAGCCGGTTTCGGAGCTCGACGATGTGCTCGCGCAGGGTCATGCGACCCTCGGGGTCTTTCGGGTGGCGGTCCTGTTTGTCCTTCCGCCGCCCGAACTTCACCATCGACACAGGTGCGTCGTTCGGCTCAGTTGGCGGTGTGGGTCGGCGGCAGGCCGTCGCCCGGCGCCTGGCCGTTCACCTGGTTCGGCTGCGCGGCCTGGGCCTGCGGGGCCGGCTGCTGCGCCGGGGGCTGCGAGGCCTCCTGGGTCAGTTCCCCGTCCTTCTTCTTGGGGCCGACCTCCTCCTCCCAGATCTTCTTCGACTTGCCGAGCTGCTTCACCAGGGCCGGCAGCTTTGCCGATCCGAACAGCAGCACGACGATCGCGAGGATGACGAGCCACTCTGCGCCTTGGGGCATACCGAGGAGCGGTGCCATGTCGATCTCCCTTTCCAACATCAACTCGAAGCTCGAGCCTGAGTTCGTGGCCGAATACTACGCCGGAGCGTGCGCTTCCTCGCGGGTCTGTCCAGACCCGGCCGTGGACTGCGCAGCATCCAGCTTGGACTGGGCGGCGACCAACTCACGCGTCAGTGCCTTGGCCTGGCCCCACAACTTCTTCGCGAGCAGGGCGAGGACCAGGGTCCACACCGCCACCACCGCGAGGAAGAGCAGGAACCAGTACATACCCAGGAGCCTAGCCGGTTCTCGGCCACCGCCCACGCCCGCCGGGGCGTCCGCGCGGACAACGGTGTCGGAACGTGATGGTAAAACCGAGTGTCCCCGCCGCGTGACAGCGCGGGACAGCTGGTACGACAACGGCTTGGGAACGGGCCGAAAAGGGAGCAAGTATGGCGCGGATCGGCGTCGATGAGCGGCGGGCGCGGCTTGGGCGGAGGCATCGGCTCGGGGCCGGCTGCCAGGCGGCCGACCCGGTCGAGGCGGCCGCGTCGATGGTCGCGCTGCACGCCACCGATCCAGCCACTGTGCACCTGAGCGTCGCCGCACGTGTGCCAGGGAGTGATGTCGCGGGCACGGAACGTGCGCTGTACGACGAACGCTCGCTGATCCGGATGCTCGGCATGCGCCGTACGGTGTTCGTCGTGCCGACACCGTTCGCGCCTGTTGTTCAGGCGGCGTGCACGGACGACATCGCGGTCAAGCAGCGGAAGCTGCTGGTCAAGCATCTCAACGAGGCAGGCGTAGCAGAGGACGCCGAGGCGTGCGGGCGCTGGCTTGCCGCCGTCGAGGAGTCGACCGCGACCGCATTGGCCCTGCGTGGGTCTGCGACGGCGCAGGAGTTGTCCGCGGACGAGCCGCGGCTGCGGACCAGGCTCAGCATGGCGACCGGGAAGACGTACGCCGCCCAGCCGTACGTGACGAGCCGCGTGTTGTTCCAGCTGTCCGCCGAGGGGCGGATCGTGCGTGGACGGCCGCTGGGGACGTGGCTGAGCGGACAGCACCAGTGGTCGCCTTCTGCCGACTGGCTGCCCGGTGGGCTCGGTGACCGGCCTGTAGCGGACGAGGCGCGGATCATGCTCGCGCGGGCGTGGCTGTCGTCGTTCGGCCCGGGGACGGCGGCTGACCTGCAGTGGTGGGCCGGCTGGACGGGCGGACAGACGAAGAAGGCACTGGCGGCGGTCGAGGCGGTCGCCGTGGATCTGGATGGCCAGGTGGGCTACGTGCTGCCGGGCGACGAGGCACCCGAAGTGCCGGTCGAGCCGTGGGTCGCGTTCCTCCCTGGTCTGGACCCGACGCCGATGGGCTGGAAGGAACGGGACTGGTTCCTCGGTCCGCACAAGTCCAGGCTCTTCGACAACACCGGCAACATCGGCCCGACGATCTGGGCCGACGGCCGGATCATCGGCGGCTGGGGCCAGCCCGAGTCCGGCGAGGTCCGCTACGAACTCCTCGAGGACGTCGGCGCCGACACCACCGCCCTGGTTGCCTCCGAAGCCGCCCGCTGGACCACCTGGCTAGCCGGCGTCCGCGTCACCCCCCGCTTCCGCTCCCCCTTGGAAAAGCAGCTCAGCCAGAGCTAGTCGTCGTACGCCGACAACGCCTCGCGGGCTGTGGCTGCGATCTGGGTGGTGAGGTTGGGGGGATCCAGGACGGTTGCGGCACCGCCCAGCCGCAGAACCAGGCGTTGGAGCCAGGCGGTGTCGGCGACGCGGAGTTTGACGATCAGGGAGTCGTCGGGGCCCTCCTCGACGGACTCGTTCGGGTAGTACTCGGCGACCCAGCGGGCCGGGGGTGCGAGCTTCACCGTGGCCAGCAGGTCCTGTTCGGAGGGCTGGAACATGCCGTTGGAGAGGTCACGTGGCGTGGCCTCGGGCGGTGGCTCGCTGGGCAGGTCGAGGAGTTTGACCGCGGCGATGCGGTCCAGACGGAAGAGGCGAACGTCCTCGGCAAGGCGGCACCAGGCCTCGAGGTACGTGCGGCCTTCGGACACGACCAGTCGCATCGGGTCCACGTCGCGCTCGGTCGTCTCGTCGCGCGACGGTACGTCGTACGTCAGGTGGAGCCGCCGCTTCCCGGCCAGCCCGCGGTTGACGGTCTCGGCGATCTCCGGCGCGGCCGGCTCGACGTGAACGTGGGCGGCGGCACCCTCGCTGGCCGCCGCAGCCTCCCCCGCTGCCCGCTCCAGCTTGGCGATGGCCCGGTCGACGGCGTCCCGGTCCGGGCCGGCTGTCACCTCGCGCAGCGTGCGCAGCGCGGTCAGCAGCGCCAGTGCCTCGGCCGCGGCCAGCCGCAGCGGCCGGGCCAGGTAGTCCGCGTTGTTGATGTGGATGACGCCGTCGCCCTCGGCCGCCTCGATGTCGATCTCGATCAGATCGCCCATCTGCGCACCGGGCAGCCCGCAGAACCACAGCACCTTCAGGTCCGCGATGATCTGCTTCGGCCGTACGCCGAACTCCTTGGCGACGTCGTCGACGCGCGCGCCGTCGTTCTCCCGCAGGTACGGCACCAAAGCCAACAGCCGCTGCACCTGGTCACGCGCATTGCTCATGCCCCAGCCACCGTCCGCAGCCGCCAGAGCACGCCGTCCAGCACGTCCCCAGGTCCTTCAACGACCGCATCCGGGCCGTACGACGCGATCTCCTCGGCCAGGACGGACGAGTCGGCGTACGGGACGTGCAGCAGGTCCCAGCCCTCTTCGTACTCCTCGATCGCGTTCGCGCGGCGACGCAGGCTCACACACGAACCGGTCCGCGCCCGCACCTTCGCCTCGGACGTCGGACGCGGCGGCGCGAGCTCAGTCACCAGCGAGCGCAGGTCAGTCCCCTCAGGCACGGTGAACGCACCCGGCTCCCCCACCGTCTTCACATTGCCGCCGATGCGCGACATCCGGAACATACGGGTGGCCTGACGGTCGCGGTCGCGGCCGACGACGTACCAGCGGCCGTGCCAGGAGACGATGCCCCAGGGCTCCAGCGTCCTCGTGGTCGGCTCTGACGCACCACTCCGCACGTGCTGGAACCGGACTACCTGCCGCGCCACGACAGCGGACCAGAGTGGGTCGAAGGCCGGCTCTGACGCGCCGACGTGCGGCTCGATCGCGCTCAGCGCGGACTGGTCGGTCTGGATACCGGCTGCCTTCAGCTTCAGCACCGCCGACGTGGTCGCCTCGGACAGACCGGCGTGCTGCCACACCCGCGCGGCCACGCCGAGCACGGCGGCCTCGTCCGGCTCCAGGTGTACTTCGGGGAGCTCGAAGACGTCGCGCCGGATCCGGTAGCCGACCTCGTCGGAGAAGAACTTGTCGATCGTGCCCATCTCGATCGGGATGCCGAGGTCGCGCAGCTCGTCCTTGTCCCGCTCGAACATCTTCTCGAACGCGTCGTCGGTCTGGCCGGCGTACCCCTCGACGACCTCGCGGATGCGCTCCTTCGTCACGTAGGTGCGCGCGACCAGCAGGCAGATGACCACATTGAGCAGTCGCTCACTCTTCCGCGCCGACACCCGACCACCTTACGGCCTCCGGGCGTCCAAAACCCGCCTTTCCGCACCGAAACTTCGAACACACCTTCGACGCGCTGAGGACACGCTATGGTCGCTGCGTGATTCGCTGGCGGGACGGTGTGGTGGCGCAGGTCGGCCGGAGCTGGGCCGGTGCAGTTGAGCTGACTGTGACGGTCGGTGCGCAGACTGTGCGCGCCCTGGCGTACCCGGACCTGGTCGGTACGCCGGTGGCGGGCGACCGCGTGCTGCTCAACGTGAGCGCGCTGGACCGCGGCCTGGGCACAGGTGGATACGCGCTGGTCGTCGCCGTGCCGGACCGGCTGCCGGAGGACCCGCCGGAGCGCGGCCACCTGGTGAAGGCCCGCTACACGCCGATGCAGGCGATGGTGCTGGGCGCCGACGAACAGGACTCCCCCGACCACGACGTACTGCGGGACGCGGACGACCTCTTCGGTACGCCGGTTGTCGTCGCCGACCTGCACTCTGCGCTGCCTGCCGTGCTGGCGGGCGTCTACGAGGCCAGGCCGACCACTCGGGTCGTTTACGTCATGACGGACGGCGGCGCGCTCCCGCTGGCGTTCTCGCGGAACGTGGCGACGCTGCGGGACGCCGGCTGGCTCAGCGGGACGGTGACCGTCGGCCAGGCGTACGGCGGCGACCGGGAGGCTGTCACCGTCCACACCGGCCTGTTGACCGCCGTACAGGTCCTGGCTGCAGAGGTGGTCGTCATCACCCAAGGACCGGGCAATCTGGGCACCGGCACGCGCTGGGGCTTCTCTGGTGTGCAGTCAGGTGAGGCGGTCAACGCAGTCGGCACACTGGGCGGCCGGGCCGTCGCATCGCTCCGGATCTCCGAAGCTGACCCGCGTCCACGCCACCGTGGCATCTCGCACCACAGCCTCACCGCGTACGGCCGCGTGGCGCTCCAGCCGGCGGATGTCGTCGTACCGGATCTGGCGGGTGACTTCGGGGACGCCGTACGGGATGCGGCCGAGCCGTTGAAGGCGCGGCATCGGGTCGTGCGGGTCGGTGTGGACGGGCTGTATGAGGCGATGGAGGCAGCGCCGGTCAAGCTGTCCACGATGGGTCGTGGGCTCGACGAGGACCGCGCGTACTTCGAGGCCGCAGCCGCGGCGGGCCGGCACGCAGCGGGTCTGGTGGACGTACCTCCACCCGGAGTGGGGACGCAGTACTCCTGATCCTGCGGGCCTTCCCGGCCACGCTGGAAGCATGAGAACGATTAGTCGGGTTGAACCGCCGCTGACCGCCCGGTCGGCGACGATGTCGTGGTTGCTGGCGGTCGCCGCCGGGGTCGTGGAGACCGTAGTCCAGGTGGGGCTCGCGCTGGCAGACGACGTCTCGACGTCCTCGATCGTCGGTCAGATCGCAGTTCGCGCGGTCATCTACGGCGCACTGTTCGTGATCATCGACCGGTACTTCCGGCGTGGGGTGCGCTGGTCGCGCTACCTGCTGGCCGGCGTACTCGGGACGGTCGGCGTGGTCTCGCTGGTCACCGAACCGATCGGCTGGCTGATCGACAACGGCGACTTCGCCACGATCGACTGGTCCGTCAGCTTCGTCACGATCGCCGCGCTCCGCGCCGTACACCTGACAGCGGTGATCAGCGCGCTGTACTTCACCTTCCACCGCGACACCGCCCGCTGGTTCAACGCGAAAGGCCGGTCTCCCAGGTGAGGAGACCGGCCTTCGGGTGAAGAGTTCTGAACTACTGACCCGTTTCCTTCGGAGCCGGGAACGCGTTCAGGATGTCGATGACCGCGAAGGCGTTGACCACCTTGCCGGCCTGGTCCTTCGAGGCCGGGAGCTCGACCAGAACGCGGCTGCCGACCGGGATGCCGGCGAGGCCGTCGAGGGCACCGGTCTGGCCGGACGCACTCGGGCCGACCTGGAGCTGGTCGGTCGGGGCACCCGGCTGGGCCGGGCTCTGCGCGGTGGCGGGCTGGCCGTCCCAGGTGCTGGCCTGCTTCTTGCCGGTGTAGTCGTACACGACGTAGCGGCCGATCAGCTGGCTGGCCTTCTCGACCGGCTTGCCCTTGCCGAGCGCGAACACGACCGGCTTGCCCGGCTTCGCCGGCGGCTTGGTGCCGGCCGCGACCGTCACCTTCGGCTCGGCGTTCAGCGGGCCGCTGACCGTGATCTTCGTGGGCGTCGACGGGGTGACCGGGTTCGCGTCGAGCGGGGTGTCGTTGGCGGCCTCGCCGACCAGGTCTACGACGAAGATCAGCGTGTCGTCACCCTTGATACCGGCCTGCTCGTTACCGGTGGACTTGTAGCCCTTGTCGGCCGGGATCGACAGCATCACGCGGCTGCCGATCTTCTTGCCGACCAGACCCTCGTCCCAGCCGGCGATGACGCCGCCGACCCCGATCGGGAACGACGACGGAGCGCCGCGGTCGTAGGAGTTGTCGAAGACCTTGCCGTCGCGCCAGATCTGGCCGAGGTAGTTGGCGGTGAGCAGCTCGCCCTTCTTCACCTCGGGACCGTCGCCCTCCTTGAGGACCTCGGTCACCAGGGTCTTGTCCGGGTCGCCTTCGCGATGGGTGACGGTCGGCTTCTGCCCGAAGTCCGACGTCACCTTGACACCGGCCGCCCCGAACTCGTCCTTCTTGTCCGATCCGCACGCCACCAGGGACGACCCCAGCGCCGCAACTACGACCAGACTCAACAACTTGCGCACGAAACCAGCACCTCGAACATCCCGGCGCAGGTCAGCGCCGATCGACTCCGGTCAACAACGCCGCCCACCCTAGCTTGCGGCTTCAACTGGGTGGACGGCTGGCTGCGTCACCGTTGAGTCACACCACGTACAGTCACAACGCTCAGAAACCGACCGCATTGTGCGGTGCGCGCTCCGTTCGCAGTACTGCGTCCAGCCGGGACACTGCGCCTGGTGTGTGCTCGTCGATGCGGCCGGCGTGGGACAGCTCACTTGCGCGGACACCGCCGAGGTAGAGCGATCCCAACTCGGCAATGCCGAGGGACAGGTCTGCAGTCTCGTCAGTGGCGGTGCAGGTGGCTCCATCCGGCGCTGCGTCCAGACGCCAACGGCCGGAGCCGAACAGGTCGTCCGACACGTCCAGTACGAGCGAATCGGCCGCGGCGTACGTCCGTGCCTCCAGAGCCCCTTGTACGTCGAGGATGCGTAGCCACAGGTTGTCCCGCGTCCGCGTGAGCTTCAGCGCGCGCGGATTGGTCAGCATCCAGCGCAGTGGCTCGTCGACGGGTCGCCGTGCAGCAACGACCCGTTTGGTCAGGTCGAAGTCGAGCAGCAAACCCCACAGCGCCCGGTACGCATCGGATGTCAGCGCTTCGAACGCCTCAACCTGCAGTACGCCGACCTGTGCCGGATCCGGCGACCACGGCAACCGGAAGATCGCAGCCCCGTCCACTGCACCCGCAGCATCGCGATGAACAAGGTGGTGCGCCCGCCCGGACCCGTCCGCCGGCAACGCACCGGCTGGGAGGCCGTCCCACTTACCCGGCAGCGGACTGATCTCCCCAACGCGCAGGGCACGCACCTGTTCATGCAGCACCGGCCACACCTCGCCCGCGACCACGCCGTCCACCAGCTCGAGCGCACCCGAGTCAGAGAACTCAGACCGGAAGGCAACGTCGGTACGCCGTACTTCCCAGCGGTGCTGGAACGTCGCGGGCGAGAACCCGTACCGGCCGTAGATCGTCCCCTCGCTGGCGCTGAGCCCGGCCAGGAACTCACCACGCTCACGGCAGTCCGCCAGCATCGCGGACATGATCTTCCGCAGCAGCCCCCGCCTGCGGTACGTCGGCAGCACAGCGGTCGACGTCACGCCGCCGAGGGCCAGTTGCCGGCCGCCCGGGACGGTGACCTGCACGGACACGATCGCGGATCCGCCGGCGATCTTGCCGTCCACGAACGCAGCCTGCGGGCGCATCCAGTCCGCCTGGAGCTCGTCGGCGTACCGCCCGAGGTCGGCCGCGGTCGGCGGGACCTGCGGTGGCCAGGCGGCTGTTCCGGCGTACCAGGCCGACGGCTCGGGCTCCTCCTGCGGAAAGCCGTTCACGTATGGCAGGACGCGCAGATACTCCTGGGTCTCGGCCGCGGTGATCGGCCGGATATCAATCGCCATGCGCCCTTTCTAAGCAGCGCATGGCGACGGAGCACTCTATTTAGCGACGACCTACATGCTCGCGATGAGCTTCTCGACGCGCTCGTCGTGGGACTTGAAGGGGTCCTTGCACAACACAGTCCGCTGGGCCTGGTCGTTGAGCTTGAGGTGCACCCAGTCGACGGTGAAGTCGCGGCGGCGCTCCTGCGCGCGCTTGATGAACTCACCGCGCAGCCGGGCCCGCGTGGTCTGCGGCGGCACCGACTTGGCCTCGAACACCCGCAGGTCGTCGACGACCCGGGTGACCGCGCCCTTGCGCTCGAGCAGGTAGTACAGCCCGCGCGGCCGGTGGATGTCGTGGTACGCCAGGTCGAGCTGCGCCACCCGCGGGCTGGCCAGACCGAGGTTGTTCTGCGCGCGGTACCGCTCGATCAGCCGGTACTTGATCACCCAGTCGATCTCGCGCTCGATCCCGGACATGTCGCCGGACTCGATCGCCTTCAGCGTCCGCTCCCACAGCGACAGCGCCCGCTCGACCGCCGGCGTCCCGAGCTCGCGGCGGTCGACGAAGTCGCGCGCCTTGGTCAGGTACTCCGTCTGGATGTCCAGCGCCGACGCCTCGCGGCCGTTCGCCAGCCGGACCTCGCGGCGACCGGTCATGTCGTGGCTGATCTCGCGGATCGCCCGGATCGGGTTGTCCAGGGTCAGGTCGCGCATCACGATGCCGGCCTCGATCATCCGCAGCACCAGGTCGGTGCTGGCCACCTTGAGCAGCATGGTGGTCTCGGACATGTTCGAGTCGCCGACGATCACGTGCAGCCGGCGGAAGCGCTCGGCGTCCGCGTGCGGCTCGTCACGGGTGTTGATGATGGGCCGGGACCTGGTGGTCGCGCTGGAGACGCCTTCCCAGATGTGCTCGGCCCGCTGCGACACGGAGTACACCGCGCCGCGGGGGGTCTGCAGCACCTTGCCGGCGCCGCAGATCAGCTGCCGGGTGACCAGGAACGGGATCAGCACGTCGGCCAGCTTGGCGAAGTCGCCGTGCCGGGAGACCAGGTAGTTCTCGTGGCAGCCGTAGCTGTTGCCGGCCGAGTCGGTGTTGTTCTTGAACAGGTAGACGTCGCCGAAGATGCCTTCGTCGTGCAGCCGCTTCTGCGCGTCGACCAGCAGTCCCTCCAGGATCCGCTCACCGGCCTTGTCGTGCGCGATCAGGTCGGTGACCGAGTCGCACTCACCGGTCGCGTACTCCGGGTGGGAGCCCACGTCGAGGTAGAGCCGGGCCCCGTTGCGGAGGAAGACGTTGCTGCTCCGCCCCCAGGACACGACCCGCCGAAAGAGGTACCGCGCGACCTCGTCCGGGGTCAGTCGCCGCTGCCCGCGGAACGTACAGGTCACGCCGTACTCGTTCTCCAGACCGAAGATTCGCCGGTTCACATCACCCACACTACGGCGCGGTTCCGACAAGCGGGCCAGATCTCAGGCGCGCCGTCGTCGGGCGTTATCCCTTTGATGCACCTGCAGGTCGCAACAATCGGGTGTCCGCCCGCATCGAGCTTGTCGCGAGGAAGGACTCCTACATGACCAAGAACAGGCGGGCGCTAGGCGCGATCGCCACTGCAGCGCTGGCCACAAGCACGCTGGTCCCGGCACCGGCCACAGCGAGTACGGCCGGCCAATCCGCGGTCTGCTCGATGCAGCTGGGTTCCATCACGCCCGGCGGCGACCACACCCTGCAAACCATCACTGCCACTCCATCGGCCGGTGCCCGCAAGGTCGGCCCGAAAGACCTGTATCCGGACGGTCAGGCACACCTGCCCACCGCAGTCCGCACCGAACTGGTCGTACCAGCCGGTGAGCAGCGCACCGGTCTGGCAGTCGTAGGCGTGCGGATGTACGGCACCAGCTACATCACCGACGGCACCGGTACGGCGATCGTGCCCGGGACTCTCAAGCAGACGCTGATAGGTGGCGGCTGGGACGACCTGCACAAGTACGTCGAGCTCAGCCATGCATCGCCCGGGGGGATCGAGCGGTCGAACGTCTACTCGTTGATCAACCAGTTCACCGACGGCCTCATCGCGCGCTGGACGGTCACTCCGACGGGGTGGAAGTACTACACGACGTACGGCGGCTTCTCTGCGGTCAAGACGATGGTGCTGATCGGTCAGGGCAGCACGTACGACACGTTCCTGGCCACCACGAACGGCGGTGCGCTCTACACCGTCCGGATACCGACTGGCGCCGGGAAGCCGGTGGTGACCAAGGTGCGTACGTCGACCTGGCAGAGCTTCGAGACCCTGATCGCCGAGAAGTGCGGCAACTCCGGCACCCTGCTCCTCGGCATCGACAAGGACACCGGCGCCGGCTACCTGTACGCCGTCGGCCACGCCAACGGCGCCGCCACCGTCATCAAGGGCCTCGGCAAGGTCCCGACGACCTTCCCGGCCACCGACTCGTACTTCCGCTACTTCAGCGGCGGCATTGTCCTCACAGGAGCGTGAGTTGTGACAAGACTTCGGATCGCGGCCGGCATGGTCGGCCTGGTCGGCGTGGTCGGCGCGGCGATGACGGCGGCCGCACTTGTGCCCGGACCGGCTCAAGCTGAGAGCGCTCGGGCGAGTGCGGCCTGCAGCCTCACGCTGGGGGCGGTGACGGTGCAGGGGGATCACAAGTTCCAGACGATCACGGCGACGTCGCCGGTGACCGCCAGTACGCCGGTCGTCCGCCCGAAGGGGCTGTTCCCGGTGGATCAGGTGCGGCTGGCGACATCGCTGGGGTGGGAGCCGGATCCGCCGTCGGCCATGGTCAGCCGCGGGTACGTGACGATCGGGACCGACCTCTACCGCTTCAGCTACGCCATCGACAACAGCACGGGCCAGCTCGACCCGGCGTCGTACGTGAAGTCCAAGGTGGGTGGCGGCTGGATCCACCAGACGTACCTGGACCAGTCCACCTTCTTCACGGCCAACGGCCCCCGCACCAACACCTACGCCCTGCAGGACGACGTGATCACGCGCTGGACCGTGGAGGGATCGGCCTGGCGCAACAAAGCGACGTACAGCGGGTTCTCGGCGGTGAAGACGATGACGCTGATCAGCCAGACCGCGACGTACGACAGCTTCCTGGCCAACACCCGGGGCGGAGCGCTCTACACGATCCGGATCCCGCTGAGCGGCGCTCCGGTCGTCAAGAAGGTCCGTACGTCGACCTGGCAGACCTTCGACACGCTCATCGCCGAGAGGTGCGGCAAGCAGAGCACTCTGCTGCTGGGCATCGACAAGGACACGCGCACCGCCTACCTGTATGCGGTCAGCCACGCCAACGGTGCCGCTACGGTCATCAACGGCCTGGGCAAGGTGGGCAACCAGCTCGTCGCGCCCGAGGACAAGACGTACTTCCGATACTTCGCCGGCAGCTCTGAGGCCGACGACCTTCTCTACGGGGAGTGAGCAAGGATGAAGAAACGAGCAGCTGGGCTGCTGGGGGTAGTGATGGCTGCCGGGGCGCTGGTCCAGGCCGCACCGGCGAGTGCTGGTACGACGGCGCCGCCGCCGTTCTGCCAGTTGGCGCTGGGCTCGACGACGAGCGGTGGGGACCTCATCCTCCGCGTGCTGTCGGGGACCGTCCCGCCGAGCGCCAGTGCGAGCACCTGGGGCGGCAAGGACCTCCTGCCGGACGACACCATCAAGGTGGCCAGTGGGCTCGGTCTGCAGGTCAACGCAGACCAGACCGGAGTCAGCCGGCGTCAGTACGTCGTGCTGGACTCCACGCTCAACCTGCTGACGTACGACGTGAAGGGCTTCGGCGGCGAGGTCGATCCGGGCTCGGTGACGCGGACCCCGGTCGGCGGCGGCTGGAGCGCCGCCCGGTACATCGAGAACTCCCGCTACAACGTCGGCAGCAAGCTCGTCCGGAACAGCGCGTACGCCCTCATCGGTGACACCATCCTGCGCTGGAGTGTCGACGGCACGTCGTTCACCCACAAGGCGACGTACGGCGGGTTCAGCGCGGTCAAGACGATGACGCTGATCAGCCAGACCGCCACCTACGACACGTTCCTCGCCAACACGTTCGCCGGAGCGCTCTACACGATCCGGATCCCCGTGTCGGGCAAGCCGGTCGTGAAGGTCGTACGGCGGACCACGTGGCAAGGCTTCGAGGCACTCGTCGCCTCCAAGTGCGGCACCGGGACACTGCTGCTCGGCGTCGACAAGGAGACCGGGGCGCCGTACCTCTACACGATCGGGCACGCCAACGGGACGGCGACCGTGATCAAGGGCCTCGGCAAGGTGCCGCGCACGTTCGGTGAGGTCGCCTACTCGCGGTACTACGACGACACCCAGGACTACGACCAGCTGTCCGGCGAGTAAGGCCGATTGTCTGGTGAGTTTCCGGTGCCACACTGGAGGCGTGAGCCGGACCCGAGTGGCTATCGCAGACGACGATGTGCTGCTGCGCGAGGGTCTGGCCAGTCTGCTCGAGCGCTCCGGCTTCGCCGTCCTCGGTACTGCGGGCAACGCCGAGCAGCTCCTCGACCTGGTACGACGTGAGGGCCCGGAGCTCGTCATCGTCGACATCCGGATGCCACCCGGGCTCTCGACGGAGGGGCTCGACGCGGCCGACGTCATCCGCCGGGAGCACCCGGAGACCGCCGTACTGCTGCTGTCGGCGCATGTGGAGGTCGAGCACGCGCTTCAGCTGATGGCTGCCGGGCAGGGCGTCGGCTACCTGCTCAAGAGCCGGGTGACGGACGTCGACGAGTTTCTCGAGAGTCTGCGCCGGGTCGCGCGCGGCGGCTCGGTGGTCGACCCCGCACTGGTCCGGGAGCTGGTCGACGCTCGACGCCGCCATGACCCGCTGGCCGCGCTCAGTCAACGCGAGCGGGAGGTCCTGTCGCTGGTGGCGGAGGGCCGCTCGAACGCCGGTGTCGCGCGGCGGCTGTGGGTTGCCGAGGGGACCGTCGAGAAGCACGTCCGCAGCATTCTGACCAAGCTCGACCTGCCCGAGACCGACGACGACCACCGCCGGGTCCTGGCCGTCCTGACCTACCTCGACGGCGTGCGGCGCCCAGCGACGTGATCGGCGGCGTGATCGGCGGGGTCGCCCGCCGGGTGCTGGTCGCGAGTGGGCTGTTGATGGTGCTGGTCGGCTCCGGGTTCGTGGTGCTGCTGATCTCGGTGCAGGGACTGCGTGCGTCGGAACACCAGGCCCGTCACACCGCGGCCGTCCTGACCAGTGCGCATCAGGTGGAGCGGCTGGTCAATGACCTGGCAAGCGGTCAGCGCGACTTCGTCATCACCGGTCAGGAGAAGTTCCTGCAGCCGTGGCAGGCAGCTCAGGCGCAGTTGCCGGCGCAGACCGCCGCGTTGCAGCAGTTGGTTGCCAGCAGCCCCGATGAGCTCACGCGGGCGCAACAGGTCAGCCGGAGCGTCACGTCGTACCTGCGGGACTACTCGATGCCGGAGATCGCGGCCGCGCGTCTCGACCCGGACGCTGCCCGCACCGAGGCCGCTACGGCAGAAGGCGCGCAGCGGGTCGCTCAGATCCGTTCGGTCCTCGACCAGCTGATCGGCTCCGAGCAGCAGTTGTCGGTGACCGAGCAGCGGCACTCGGACTCGGTTGCCAATCAGGCGGTCGTTGCCGCGACGATCGGCCTGGCCGGTTCCGTCGTACTCATCCTGGGCTTCACGATCTACCTGACGCGGGCGATCGTCCGGCCGGTGCGGGTCACGGCGGAGATGGCGAACCAGCTGGCCGCGGGCGATCTCGGCGTACGCGTGCCGGAGACGGGCGTCGGCGAGATCCGCACGCTGGAGCGTACGTTCAACACGATGGCGACCTCGCTCGGTGCGGCCAGTGCCGACGTCGCCGCGTCCCGGGCGCGCATCGTGCGGTCGGCCGACGAGACCCGGCGGCAGATCGAGCGCGACCTGCACGACGGGATCCAGCAACGGCTCGTCTCGCTGGCCCTCGACGTCCGGGCGATCCAGGCCGACGCCCCGATGGCCGAGCTCGACAAGGTCGCGGACGGGCTGTCGTCGACGCTGGACGAACTGCGAGAGATTGCCCGAGGCATCCATCCCGCGATCCTGTCCGAAGGCGGTATCGGCCCGGCGCTCCGGATGCTGGCCCGCCGGTCCAAGGTCCCGGCCGAAGTCACGGTCGGCTTCACCACCCGGCTCCCGGCGCCGATCGAAGCAGCCACGTACTACGTGGTGTCCGAAGCACTCACCAATGCCGCGAAGCACGCCGACGCGTCCGTCGTACTGATCGATGCCGGCCTCACGAACGACCGGCTGGAACTGACCGTCCGCGACGACGGTCGCGGTGGCGCGGACCCGGCAACCGGCTCCGGGCTGATCGGGCTCGACGACCGCGTCCAGGCTCTCGGCGGCACGTTCGTGGTCGAAAGCCCAACAGGAGCAGGGACTACGCTCTCGGTCGCGCTGCCCATCACCTTGTAGTACAGGCAGCAGGAATGCCACCGGGTTGCGTGCCTGCAATGCTTGATCCATGCGGTGCCTGATCGTCGACGACAGCCGGCACTTCCTCGAAGCGGCGCGCGGCCTGCTGCGGCGCGAAGGCGTCACAGTCGTCGGTACGGCGATGTCGGCCGCCGAGGCAGGCGCACTGGTCGAGGACCTGCATCCGGACGTCGTTCTGGTCGACATCGACCTCGGCGACGAGAGCGGCTTCGACCTGGTCATGCAACTGCGGTCCGCGGGCTCGCCGCCGCCGATGATCCTGATCTCCACGCACGCCGAGCAGGACTACGCGGACCTGATTGCCGCGAGCCCTGCGATCGGCTTCGTGCCCAAGACGAACCTGTCGGCCGCCGCGATCCAGCGGTTGCTGGACAGGGTCTAGCTGGACCGCCCGCGGCGTACGACGGCGTCGAATCCGGCAGCCAGCAAGAGGACTGCGCCCGTGACGACCCATTCGTAACCCGACGAGTTCGAGCCCTGGATCAGGTCGCTCATGCCGTTGATGATGACGGCAACGACCAGCCCGCCGAGGACGGCGTCGATCATCCGGCCGCGGCCGCCGAACAACGACGTACCGCCGATCACCGCTGCGCCAACTGCCAGCAGCAGGGTGTTTCCGGCGCCCGCGTTCGACTGCACCGACTGCAGGAGCGACGCCGCGACCACGCCGGACACGGCCGCCATGCCGGAGCAGATCACGAACACGGAGATCCGGATCCGCGAGACCACGACACCGGCGCGACGAGCAGCCTCCTCGTTACCGCCGACCGCGTACACGTGCCGGCCGTAGCGAGTACGGCTGAGGGTGAAGTGCCAGACCACGAACAGCAGAACCAGCAGTACGACGGCCCATGGCTCGCCCTGCGCCTTGTTGCTGAAGAACGCATTGGTGATGAGGTTGCGGTTGATCCCCATCTCGTAGGTGAACGCGCTGCCGAGCAACGCGACCGCAACCACCTTCGCCACGATCACGACGACCGGTGTCGCGGGCAGCCCGCTCTGCCGGCGTCCGCGCGCGTCGATCAGCTTGATCGCGGCGTACCCGAGGACGAAGATCCCCAGCAAGGTCCAGCCCAGCCAGATCGGCACGAAGCTGTTCTCCAACGAGATCAACGGTGAACCGGTCGGCAGGATCACCGAGCCCTGACCGCCGATCAGGATCAGCGTCAGCCCCTGGAAGGCCAGGAACGTCGCCAGCGTGATCACGAACGACGGAATGCCGGCCCGCGCCCGCAACCACCCCATCACGAACCCGATCACCAGCCCGACGACGAGTCCCGCGAGTACGCCGATCCACCACGGCTGTCCGTGCCGCAGCAACAGCACAGCCATGATCGCGGAGCACAGACCACCGGTCGTGCCGGCGGACAAATCGATCTCCCCGAGCAGCAGAACGAAGACCAGCCCCATCGCCATCACGATGATCGGAGCGGCCTGGATCACCAGCGCCTCGAGGTTGTACGCGCTCAGGAACCCTTGGTGCACGATGGCGAAGAACGCGGTGATCACGACCAGGCCGACGATCGCCGGAGCGGATCCGAGCTCGCCTCCACGCAGTCTCGCCAGGTAGTCGCGCAGGTAGTTCATGAGCGGCGCCTGCACGGGCTCGTGGTGCGGCTTCTGGTCGGCGACCACCTGTTCGGCGTGCACATTCACTGGGTCGCTCCCCTCGACTCGGCCGGCAGTCCGAGCTCCCCGGACCGGCCGCTGGCGATCAGCTCGACGACCTGGGTCTGACTGACGTCCTTACGCCGTACCTGGGTGGCCATCCGGCCCAGGAACAGGACAGCGATCGAGTCGGCGACCTGCATCACGTCGTTCATGTTGTGCGAGACCAGTACGACGGCGACGCCGCGATCGGCCAACCGGCGTACCAGGTCCAGCACCTGCTCGGTCTGCGCGACGCCGAGGGCCGCGGTCGGCTCGTCGAGGATGACGATCTTCGAACTCCAGAGCACGGACTTCGCGATCGCGACCGTCTGCCGCTGGCCGCCGGACAAGCTCGCGACCCGTTGGCGGACCGAGCGAACCGTCCGGACACCCAACGAGGCAAGGGTTTGCGAGGCCAGCTGCTCCATCGTGTTCTCGTCGAGCGTGTGCAGCCGGCCGACCCGTTCGCGGCCGAGGAACATGTTGCCGACGACATCGAGATTGTCGGCGAGGGCCAGATCCTGGTGGACGATCTCGATACCCAGCCGGGCCGCGTCCCGCGGTTCGTGCAGCTGCTGCGGCGTACCGTCCACGAGGATCTCGCCGGCGTCGATGCGGTGGATGCCGCCGATGCACTTGACCAGCGTCGACTTGCCCGCCCCGTTGTCCCCGACCAGGGCGGTCACGTCGCCGGCCTCGGCGCTGAAGTCGACTCCCGACAGCGCCACGACCGGACCGAACGACTTGCCGACGCCTCGCAGTTCGAGTGTCTTCACGGGGTGTGGATACCGTTCTCGCCGCAGAGCTTCACCAGGGCCGGAGTCGGGCACACCGACACGGCGGTCTCGTAGCCGTCCGTCACCGGCACCGCCACGTTCTTCTTGGTGATGACCGTCGGATCGGCCAGGTACGACGGGACCTCGCGACCGGTGGTCGGGTCCTTGATCGTTGCCGGGGCGGTCGGCTTCTGGCCGGACAGGATCTGGCCTGCCAGCTTGATCGCGACATCGGCCTCACCGGCGACCGGCTTGTAGATCGTGAAGCACTGGGTGCCGGCCATCACGTTGTCCAGACCGCCCGCGGTGGCGTCCTGTCCGGACACCGCGACCTTGCCGGCCAGACCCTGCGACTTCAGCACGTTGATCACCGATTGCGCCATGGTGTCGTTGGCAACCATCACCGCGTTGAGGTTCGGGTGCCGGCCGAGCATCGTGGTGAACACGGTCTGCGCGGTGGCCGGATCCCAGTTGCCGGTCTGCTCGCCGAGCTTCGTCCAGCCGGTCTGCTTCGCCAGCACCGAGTTGTAGCCCTGGGCAAACAACGTCGCGTTGTTGTCGGTCGGTGCGCCGTCGATGTCGACGTACCCGACGGCGCTCTTGCCGGCGACCTGCGGGCAGGCGGCCAGCGCCGTACCCTGGTCCTCGCCGACCTTCACGTTGTCGTAGGACACGTAGTACTCCGCCGTACCGCCCGTGGTCAGGCGGTCGTAGTCGATCGTCACCACGTTGTGCTGCTTGGCCAGCGACTCGATCGCCTTGCCGGACCCCGAGTCGAGGTTCGTCACCAGCAGGACGCCGACGCCCTGGTTGATCAGCGCCTGGGCCTGGGATTCCATCGTCGTCGCGCTGTTGTTCGCGTTGTCGATGTAGCAGGTGAGCTTGTTGGCCGTGCATTGCTTACGCAGCTCGTTCGGGTCGGCCGAGACCCAGCGCGGCGAGGACGCGGTGTCGGGAAGCAGGACGCCGACCTTCGTGTTCGGCGGCGGCGTTGTGCTGCTCCCGGATGAGTTGTTGTTGTTATTGCCGCAGGCAACCAGACCCGCCATCAGTGTTAGCGTGAGTCCGGCCAGTGCGACAGCTCTCGGTGGTGTTCGCATCTTGCGTCCTTCGTGATCGCCGCAGGGTTCTCTCCTGCCCAGCATGCGATCGGCGCCGCGTCCCGTCGTCGCAGCAGGCACCCAACCCCGTTGCCCGCCAGCGGGTACGGCCGATACCGGCTGGCAGGGTGCGGGGACGGCGGACAGCCTCACTGCACCGGCCGACCTGACCGGGCCATGGTTGCGGGTATGGCCACATCTGCAGCAATACCTTCCGCTCGGCAGAGCCGGCCGGGCCTGAAGCGTGACATCGGCTTCGTCGGTCTGATCTGGGCATCCGAGGGATCGATCATCGGCTCCGGCTGGTTGTTCGGCGCACAAGGCGCCCTGTCCACCGCCGGCCCCGCGGCGATCATCTCCTGGGTCATCGGCGGTACGGCGATCCTGATCCTGGCGCTCGTCCACGCGGAGCTCGGCGGCATGTACCCGGTCTCCGGCGGTACGGCGCGCTTCCCGCACTACGCCTTCGGCGGCGCGGCCGGTGCGTCGTTCGGCTGGTTCTCCTGGTTGCAGGCGGCCACCGTGGCGCCGATCGAGGTGCTGGCGATGATCACCTACGGCCAGCACTACTCGTTCGCGAGCGGCTGGCTGAAGACTGTCAATGGTCAGCACATCCTGACCGGGTCCGGGATCGTCGTCGCGGTGCTGCTGATGGCCGCGGTCACCGCGATCAACTTCCTCAGCATCCGGCTGCTCGCGCGGACCAACAGCGCAGCGACCTGGTGGAAGGTCGGCATCCCGCTGCTGACGATCTTCGCGCTCGCCGTGGTCCAGTTCCACGGCAGCAACTTCACCGCCGCCGACGGCTTCAACCCGCACGGCGCCAAGGGCATCCTGTCCGCGGTGTCGACCAGCGGCATCATCTTCGCGCTGCTCGGCTTCGAGCAGGCCGACCAGCTGGCCGGCGAGAGCAGCAACCCGCGGCGCGACATCCCGCGTGCGGTGATCGGGTCGATCGTGATCGGCGCGGTCATCTACATCCTGCTGCAGATCGTGTTCATCGCGGCCCTGCCCAAGGACCAGATCCAGGGCACGTGGGCGCATGCGGCGTACACGACGATGACGGGACCGTTCGCCCAGGTCGCGACGTTGCTGAGTATGGGGTGGCTGGCAACGATCCTGTACATCGACGCGGTGGTTTCGCCTGGTGGTACAGGGCTGATCTACATCACCGGGAGCTCGCGAGTGTCCTATGGGCTGAGCCGGAACGGGTACGTGCCGTCGGTGTTCGAGCGGACCAACAAGCGCGGCGTACCGTGGGTCGGGCTGATCACGGCGTTCATCATCGGCTGCATCTGCTTCCTGCCGTTCCCGAGCTGGCGTTCGCTGGTCGGGTTGATCACGAGCGCGAGTGTGCTGATGTACGCCGGTGCGCCGTTGTCGCTCGGCGTGTTCCGTCGGCGGCTGCCTGGGGCGCATCGCCCGTACCGGCTGCCGGGCGCGAACTGGCTGTCGCCGCTGGCGTTCGCGGTCGCGAACCTGCTGATCCTGTGGTCCGGGTGGATGACGGACTGGAAGCTCGGCGTGGCGATCCTGCTCGGGTACGTGATCCTGATCGGCAACCGGGTGTTCAAGCTGAACCCGATCATGCCGCAGCTCGATCTGCGCGCGGCGCAGTGGCTGCCGGTGTATCTGGTCGGGATGGGACTGATCGTCTACCTGAGCGACTTCGGGCCGCTGAAGCACCCGTGGTTCCCGCTGTGGTGGGACATGCTCGTGACCGCAGTCTTCAGCCTGGTCATCTACTTCTGGGCCCTCGCCGTCGCACTGCCTGCCGAACAGATCCAGGCGATGGTCGACCAGGTCGTCGTACCCGAAGAAGCCAACCTGGGCTGAAGGTTTGCGTACCTAAGGACAGGTAGTAGTGCCCATCTGCGTCTCCGGGCAGGCCGCCCTGAGCGTGGCTTCACTCGGCCGACTGGACTACTACCTGTCGTTAGGTACGCATCACAGGTCGACGAGGTCGAGAAGCTGGCCTAGTTCCTTCTGGTTGAGGTCTCGGAGTTCGCCGGTGTGGAGGTTGCCGCGGCGGACCGGGCCGATGGCGGTGCGGGTGAGGCGCTTGACCGGGTGGCCGACCGCGTCGAACATGCGGCGGACGATGCGGTTGCGGCCCTCGTGCAGGCTCATCTCGACGAGAGTGCGGCCGGGGACGGTGGAGACGATCTTCACCGTGTCCGCGCGGGCCGGGCCGTCGTCGAGCTCGACGCCGTCGAGGAGGGTCCGCAGTACTCCGGGCTTGACGTTCCCGTCGACCTCGGCGACGTACGTCTTGGAGACCTCGTACGACGGGTGCGCGAGGCGGTGCGCGAACTCACCGTGGTTGGTGAGCAGCAGGAGTCCCTCGGTGTCGGTGTCCAGGCGGCCGATGTGGAAGAGGCGCTCCGGGCGATCCTGCACGTAGTCGGTGATGCACGGGCGCCCTTGCGGGTCGGACATCGTGCTGACGACACCGCGCGGCTTGTTGAGGACGAGGTAGACGTTCGCACTTACCGGCGGAATCCGCTCGCCGTCCACCCGGATGACCGCAGACTCCGGATCCACCCGAACCCCGAACTCCGTCACCACCCGCCCGTCAACCTCAACCCGCCCCTCCTCGATCAGCAGCTCCGCATTCCGCCGAGAAGCAACCCCCGCCCGAGCCAAAACCTTCTGCAACCGAACCCCACCGTCATCCGCCATCCCGACCGCCCTCCCCCAAAACCCCAACCACCCGAAACCCCTCGGCAGCTTCCACAACCTCGGCTTCTACATCGTCGTCGGCTGCGTCTACGTCCTCGCCGTCTCCGGTGTCCTCCGCGCCCTCGCGGTCGTCCACGTCCTCGCGGTCGTCCGCGGCCGCCTCGCCGTCTCCAGCATCCCCGGCGGCCTCCGAGTCCTCCACGAACACAGCGGTTTCGGCCTCTTCGGCGTCCGTCGACTCATCAGCATCCGCGTCCTCGTACGACGCCACCTCCGCCGCAGGCGACGCGTCCTCGTACTCACTGTCCACGCCGCCGACCTGCTCGACGGAAGCGCCGTATTCCACGCCCGCCTCCCCGGCGTACTCCGCGTCCTGCGCGAGCTCGCCGTACTCCGCGCCCCGCACGGGCTCGGCGGACTCCGCGCCCGCCTCCTCGGCGTACTCCGCGTCCTGTGCCGGCTCGGCGTACTCCGCGTCTGCGTCCTCCGCGTCCTGTGCCGGCTCGGCGTGCTCCGCCTCGTCGGACTCGGTGGATGGTGCGGACTGGGCGTCCTGCGCCGTCCCGGCGGACTCCGCGTCGTCCGTGGACGTGGTGTCGTCGGAGGACGGTGAGGGTGGGAGGGTTTGGGCGGCCAACTCCTCCTCTATGTCGTCCATGTCGGGGAGGTATGGAGCGAGCTCCGGGAGGTCGTCCAGGGACTGCATGCCCATGCGTTCCAGGAAGTATGTCGTGGTGCGGTAGAGGGTGGCTTGGGATTCTGTGTCGGAGCCGGCTTCCTCGACCAGACCGCGGGCTACCAGCGTGCGCATGACGCCGTCCACGTTCACCCCGCGGATGGCCGAGACGCGCGCCCGGCTGACCGGCTGCTTGTACGCGACCACCGACAGCGTCTCCAGCGCGGCCTGCGTCAGCCGCGCCTGTTGGCCGTCCAATACGAAGCGTTCGACGTACGGCGCCGCCTCGGCGCGGGTGTAGTACCGCCAGCCCCCGCCCACCTCACGCAGGTCGAACCCACGCCCCTGCTCGGTGTACTCCTCCGCCAGCGCCGCCAGCGCGTCCGCCACATCCCCCGTCGGCCGCCCGACCGCACGCGCCAACGTGAGCACCGGCAACGGCTCATCCGTCACCATCAGGATCGCCTCAATAGCCCGCCGCATGGTGTCGTCATCAACAACAACCTCATCCCCCACCGGCACCTCAGTCTGCCCCGGCGGCAGGTGCTCCTCATCCCCCAGTACGCCGTCGGCGCCAACCTGCTCCTGCGCGGCACGCTCGGCCCCAGCCGGCTCGTCCGAGGAGCCCTCCGTGCTCGCCTGTTCGTCCACCGCAGTGTCCGCGCCGACCTGCTCCTGCTCGGAGCCGTCCGCAGCAGCCAACTCACCCGCGGAAGCGTCCGCAGCAGCCAGCTCGTCGGCGTCAGCCGCCGAGGCACCCTGCTCTCCCGCAGCACCATCGGCGCCGGCGAACTCTTCGGCGTCGGCTCCCGCTACAACCTGCTCGTCCGAGGCAACCTGCTCCTGCGCGGCACCCTCGGCCCCAGCCACCTCGTCCGAGGCCGCCTCCGTGCCCGCCTGCTCGTCCACCGCGGTGTCCGCGCCGACCTGCTCCTGCTCGGAGCCGTCCGCAGCAGCCACCTCACCCGCGGAAGCGTCCGCAGCAGCCAGCTCGCCGGCGTCAGCCGCCGAGGCAGCCTGCTCGTCCGAGGCAACCTGCTCCTGCGCGGCACCCTCGGCAGCAGCCAGCTCGTCCGAGGCCGCCTCTGTGCCCGCCTGCTCCTCCACCCAACCGTCCGCAGCAACCTGCTCGTCCCCCGCAGCTTGCTCCTGCTCGGAGTCCTCCGCAGCAACCTGCTCCTCCGCGGCGCCATCGGCGGCGTCGTCTACTACCGACGGCTGCTCCAGCGCGGTTTCTTCCTGCGCGTCAGGCGCGTGCACCGCGTCCTGCTCGGCGCCGGTGGGGGTGTTGGTTTGGTCGGTCACTGGTTTGCCGTCTCGTTGGGTTCTGGGGCGATGTCGGATTCGTCGGTGGCGCTTGTGCCTGGCTCGAGGAAGTCATTGTCCTCGGCAACTACCGGCGCTTCACCTTCCTCGTCGGACGGTTGTTGTTCCTCGTCGAACTCGTCGCTGACGTCGATCTCGCCCTCGTCCGTACCCGTCCACCGGATCGTGAGCTCACCCAACGGCGTCACCTGATCAAAAGTCACCGCTGCCTCACGGAACAACTCCAGCAACGCCAAGAACCGGCACACCGTCGTCACCGTGTCCGGCGAGTCCGACACCAGCGCGCGGAACGTCGTACTGCGCTGCCGTCGCAACCGATCCACGATCACCAGAGCCTGCTCGCGTACCGTGACGGCCGGCGCGTGCAGGTGGGCGAGCGAAACCCCTTCAGGTACGTCGTTCTTGGGCGCCATCGCGCGCGCCGCGAGCGCAGCCAACCCGGCCGGATCAAGCCCGAGCAACACCTCAGGCAGCAACTCCGCGAACCGCGGCTCGACACCCACCGCACGCGGGAACCGCCGCGACTCGATCGCCATCCGCTCCTGCACCAGCGCCGCGATCTGCTTGAACGCCCGGTACTGCAACAGCCGCGCGAACAACAGATCCCGCGCCTCGAGCAGCGCGAGATCCTCGTCGTCCTCGACCTCGCCCTTCGGCAGCAACCGCGCCGCCTTCAGGTCGAGCAGCGTCGCCGCGATCAGCAGGAACTCCGACGTCTGATCGAGGTCCCACTCCGACCCCAGCGCCTTGATATGCGCGATGAAGTCGTCCGTGATCACCGAGAGCGCGATCTCGGTGATGTCCAGCTTGTGCTTCGAGATCAGCTGCAGCAGCAGGTCGAACGGGCCCTCGAAGTTCACCAGGTGAACACTGAACCCCTTGCCCTCCGCAACAGCCGGCTCGCCGCCCGAGCCGCCCGAGCCGCCCGAGCCGCCCGAGCCGCCCGAGCCGCCCGAGGGGTCCAGCGGTAACGAGTCCGAGGACACGGTCACTCCGTGCCCTTGAGCTCCGCGGCCCGGTCCTCGGACGCGCGCAGCCGCCGTACCAGCACCGAGTCCGGCCCGTGGTCGACGAAGTCGGCCAGCAGGACGTCGATCGCCTCGCGGACGATCCGGCCCCGGTCGGCCGTCAGGCCGTGCTCCGCGCGCAGCGCAAGTCTGGTCTGTTCCAATCCGAGCAGCTCATCCTCCGTCACGTACACGGTGATCTTCGTGTCGTGACGGATCCGACCACTCGACTTCCGGTCGTCGACGACCGTCGTACGGGACCGTACAGACGACGACGGTCCGTCAGTGGTGGTGCGCTTCTCGGGTCTGGTCTGCTTCGGTGCCGCACCCCCGAAGAGTTCACTGGCACCTGGCAGGCTCACCCGGCGGGACAACGCGCCAGCACCTCCTTGGCAAGGTCGCGGTACTGCGTAGCCGCTTGGGACGAGGGGGCGTACGTCGTGATCGGTTCGCCGACGACCGTGGTCTCGGGGAACTTGACGGTACGCCGGATGACGGTGTGGAAGACGCGTTCGTCGAAGGCCTGGACCACCCGGTCGAGGACCTCCCGGGCGTGCGTCGTACGCCCGTCGAACATGGTGCCGAGGATCCCGACGATCTCGAGCTTCGGGTTCAGCCGGTCCTGCACCTTGGCGATGGTGTCGGTCAGCATGGCCAGGCCGCGGAGCGCGAAGAACTCACACTCCAGCGGTACGACGATGCCGTTCGACGCGGTCAGCGCGTTCACCGTGAGCAGACCGAGCGACGGGGCGCAGTCGATCAGGATCACGTCGTAGTTCGGGATGATCGGGTCCAGCACCCGCTGCAGTGTGTACTCGCGGGCGACCTCCTGGACCAGCTGCACCTCGGCCGCGGACAGGTCGATGTTGGCCGGCAGCAGGTCGAGGTTCTCCACCCGGGTCGGCTGGATCACCTCGTCGGGCGTGATGTCGCGCTGCATCAGCAGGTTGTAGACCGACAGCTCGAGGTCGTGCGGCTGGACGCCGAGGCCGATCGAGGCGGACCCCTGCGGGTCGAAGTCGATCAGCAGCACCTTGCGGCCGGTCTCGGCGATCGCCGCGCCGAGGTTGATCGTGGTCGTCGTCTTACCGACGCCGCCCTTCTGGTTGCACATCGCGATCACCTGCGCCGGGCCGGTCTTGGCGGGTGGCTGCGGCACCGGCAGGTCCGGCAGCGGCCGGCCGGTCGGCCCGATCTTGTGACGCGGGCCGTTCGGGTCGTTCACGGGTGCAAGGTCCTCCGCGGTGAGCTTGGCCGTCGGCTTCGGCATCTCCGCATAGTTGTCGGGCAGGGCCCGGGGCGTCGTCACCGGGCGGGGTGGCGTGCTGAACGGCTGGACCGGCTCCGGGCTCGGCTGATGGTGCCCCGGGATGCGGCCCGAAAGGTGGTCGGTCACGTGCTCGGTGCCCGGGAATGTCGACTCGTTCATGACTCGTCAAACCTTTCAACCGATACGGGCGATCCCAGCGACTGTAAGCGTGCATTCAAGCACTCTCAACCAGCCACTCCGCACCGGGGTGGGGCTGTTTGTCGACAAAGCTCCGAACCTGGCCGATCACCCACTCCGAGTTACCGGCCGTGAGCAGATGATCGCACACCGTCCCGAATGTCCAAGCACCGGGGTCTAACCTTAAGAGGAGAGTGCGCGGGGGTGTGAGGTTGCGTAGACCTCGCGGAGCTTGTCGACCGTCACCAGGGTGTAGACCTGGGTCGTCGTGACGGATGCGTGTCCGAGGAGCTCCTGGACGACGCGTACGTCGGCCCCGCCGTCCAGCAGGTGCGTTGCGTACGAGTGACGCAGCGTATGCGGGGAGATCTCCTTCGAGATGCCAGCCCGCTGCGCAGCCCGACGCAGTACCGTCCAGGCGCTCTGGCGGGACAGGCGGCCGCCGCGGGCGTTCAGGAACAGCGCATGGTTCCCACGTCCGCGCGACACCAGCTCAGGGCGACCACGGACCTGGTACGCCGACAGTGCGTCGCGAGCGAACGACCCGACCGGTACCACCCGCTCCTTGCTGCCCTTACCTCGCAGAAGCACCGCACCGGCCTCCAGGTCGATGTCGTCGACGTCCAGGCCGACTGCCTCGGAGATGCGGGCTCCGGTGCCGTACAGGAACTCCAGAAGTGCAGCGTCCCGAGTGGCCAGCACGGCGGGCTCAGCCTCGGCGCCAGCGGCCGCTGTGAGGATCCGGGTGACCTCGTCGACAGACAGTGCCTTCGGCAGCCGCTGCGGCGGTGCAGGCGGCTTCACGGCCGCCGCAGGGTCCACAGCGGTCAGCCCCTCGCGTACGCAGAACTTGTGGAACCCGCGGACCGCCACAACCGTCCGCCCGGCGCTGGAGGCCGTCAGCGGCGGATGGTCCGCATCGCCTTCGCGCAGCCGCATCAGGAAGTCGCCGATCACGGCCTCCGTGATCCGGCCGAGGTCGTCGATCCCGACCGAGGCGAGGTAACCGCCGTACCGGCGCAGGTCACGCCGGTACGACGCCAGGGTGTTGGCGGCCAGGCCGCGCTCCACCGTGAGGTGGTCCAGGTAGGTGCCAACTGCCCGGGTGATGCTCAGACCAGCACCTCGTCGAGCTTCAGCTGGGACAGGTCGTGCGCCTCCGCAACCGGTCCGTACGTGACGTGACCGTCGAAGGTGTTCAGGCCGAGAGCCAGGCTGTGGTCGGACTTCAGCGCCTCCCGCCAGCCCAGGTTCGCCAGCTCGATCGCGTACGGCAGCGTCACGTTGGTGAGCGCGTACGTCGACGTGTTCGGCACCGCACCGGGCATGTTGGCGACGCAGTAGAACAGAGAGTTGTGGACCCGGTACACCGGGTCGGCGTGCGTGGTCGGACGCGAGTCCTCGAAGCAGCCGCCCTGGTCGATCGCGATGTCGACGAGCACGCTGCCCGGCTTCATCCGGCTGACCATGTCGTTGGTGACCAGCTTCGGCGCCTTCGCACCGACGACCAGCACCGCGCCGATGACCAGGTCGGCCTCGAGCACGGCGCGCTCGATCTCGTACGCGTTCGAGGCGATCGTCAGCAGGTGGCCCTGGTAGATCTGGTCGGCCTGACGCAGCCGGGCGATGTTGCGGTCGAACAGCTGGACCTGCGCCTGCATACCGAGCGCGATCGCAGCCGCGTTCATCCCCGAGACACCCGCACCGAGGACGACCACGCGGGCCGGGTGCACGCCGGACACGCCGCCGAGCAGCACGCCGCGGCCGCCGCCCTGCGCCATCAGGTGGTACGCACCGGACTGTGGCGCGAGCCGGCCGGCTACCTCGCTCATCGGCGCCAGCAGCGGCAGAGTGCCGTCCGGAAGCTGCACGGTCTCGTAGGCGATGCTGGTGATGCCGGACTCGAGCAGCGCGTCGGTCGTCTCCTGGCTGGCAGCAAGGTGCAGGTACGTGAACAGCACCTGGTCCTTGCGCATCCGGTGGTACTCCTCCTCCACCGGCTCCTTCACCTTGAGCACCAGCTCCGCGTCCGCCCAGACCTCGTCCGCCGTCGGCACGATCCGCGCCCCGGCCGCGACGAACTCCTCGTCCGGGATCAGCGAACCGTTGCCCGCCCCCTGCTCGATCAGCACCTCGTGCCCGCTGCGCACGAACTCGTGCACACCGGACGGGGTGATCGCCACCCGGTACTCGTGGTTCTTGAGTTCCTTCGGTACTCCGACCTTCACAACTTGCCCTTCTTTCACGTTCCAGGTGTGCGGCTCACGTCGTTGTGTCCGCGGGCCCGGCGGTTGAGGGGTGTGCTGCCAGGTCGTTGCCGAGTGTAAGCCTCTGCGGTTCATACCACCCGACCGGATGGTCTGATCTTGACACGACCTTTCACAGAAGATGACGCCACGGAGAACGAAGTGATACCTGGCTACGGTCGGTGAGCTTTCCCACACGCAGCGATCGCCGGCCACCGCTGGGTCCCGACTGACACGGCAACGATCATTGACGGCCATTCGTCGGCGTCAGAGATGCTTGGAACGGAGCCCGTCCGCCCCGGGTTGCACGCTGAGGTTGATCTACGAGAGGAGTACGGCGTGGCAGTCGAACTGGGACGGTACGGGGTCTGGCACGGACCTCAGCATTTCGGCCCGGAACTGGCGGCGGGTCTGGAGCAGGCGGGGTACGGCACGCTGTGGCTGGGCAGCTCGCCGGAGGCCGGTCTGCGCGACGCCGAGGTGTTGCTGGCCGCAACGGCTTCGGTTGCCGTCGGCACCAGCATCGTGAACATGTGGAAGTCGCCGGCGGCCGACGTCGCGGCGTCGTACCACCGGCTGGAGGACGAGCACCCGGGACGGTTCCTGCTCGGCGTGGGGATCGGTCACCGGGAGGCGACCGGAGAGTACAAGTCGCCGTACCAGACGATCGTCGGCTACCTGGACGAGCTCGACGACGCGAAGGTGCCGGCCGACCGGCGGGCGCTGGCCGCGCTCGGGCCGAAGGTGCTGCAACTCGCGGGCGCACGGACCGCCGGCGCGCTGCCGTACCTGACGACCCCGGAGCACACGAAGGAAGCGCGCCGGATCCTCGGCGGCGGGGTGTTGCTCGCGCCGGAGCAGATGATCGTGCTGGAGACCGATCCGGAGGTCGCCCGGGCAACGGCGCGCGACCGGCTGGCGTCGTACCTGCAGCTGTCGAACTACACCTCGAGCTTCAAGCGGCTCGGTTTCACCGACGACGACATCGCCGACGGAGGCAGCGACCGGCTCGTCGACGCGATGGTCCTGCACGGGTCGGCAGTCGAGGTCGCCGAGGGCCTGAAGGCACATCTGGACGCAGGCGCGGACCACGTCGCAATCCAGCAGCTGGGCCGCGAAGGCATCGATCTACTGCCCGGATACGAGGCGCTGGCAACTGTGCTCGCGTAGAGCTTGATTCCGCCCGGGATCGAGGGAACATCAGCAGTAGGTGCACCACATGGCGCGGTGCACGTTGGAGGTGTTTCCCCGTGACTGAGCGACACGAGTTGCGATGGGGCGGCTTCGCCGGACTGGCCTTTGTCGTCCTGGCAATGCTGGGCAGATTCCTGTCCGGTAATCCTCCGACGGTCGGTGATTCTGACAGCACGGTTTCGAGCTGGCTCACCGACCACCGGACCACGATCCTGTTCAGCTCGCTGATGTGGGCCGCCGCGGCCGGACTGGTCATCTGGTTCGCGGCCGCCTTCGCCGAGGCGATCCGCGAGCGGGCCGAGCGCAGCGACGTACACCTTGCGTTGCTGGCCGGATCGGTGCTCGTCGGCGGCGCGATCTTCGTGAATGCCGGCCTCACGGCCTCGACCGCGTTCGGGATCGCCGGGCGGGACGCGGCGATCACGATGATGCTGTACAACCTGAGCGCGGTGATGACGACGATGATCGGCTTCGCCGCCGCGCTGCCGTTGGCCGCGGCCGGGATCGGCGTGATGCGCACCCACCTGATGCCGAACTGGCTCGGGTACCTCGCGCTGCTTGCTGCTGTGGTCTCGTTCGCGGGCGCGTTCGGTGTGTTCGCGACCAGCGGCAGGTGGGTTGCGGGCGGGTTCCTGATGACCACGGTCCCGTTGCTGCTGACCGCGATCTGGATCGTCTGCGCGAGCGGGTTCATGGTCCGCGAGCACCTGCCCGAGTTGAGCACCGGGGAGGCCGCCGTACCGCAGATGTAGACCTGATTGGTGCCCCTGGCAACAGTTGCCGGGGGCGCCGGCCTACCGCATCGTGAAGTCGGCGAAGTCGAAGCCCGGCGAGACGATGCAGGACACGAGCACGGCCTCGTCGCCCGCGGGCCGCGCGGCCTGCCATGCGCCTGGCGGGATCACCACCTGCGGTTGTTGCCCGGCCCGTACGTCGGGTCCGAGTACGACGGACTCGTCGTCGTACTCCAGCGTCAACGGTCCACCCGAGTGCCACAGCCAGATCTCCGCTGATCGCACCCGATGCAACCGCGACTCCTCCCCCGGCGCCAACAGGAAGTAGATCGCGGTGGCGCTGGCCCGCACGCCGCCGTACCCCTCCGGCTCGAACTCGACCCCGGACCGCCAGGTCTCCCGGTACCACCCGCCCTCCGGATGCCGCTCCATCCCCAGCAACCCCGCCAACTCCGGCTTCTCCATGAACCGATTCTCCGGCAGAGTGCGGTGCATGCTGCCTTCCGAATACCACCGCAGGCTTCCGTACGGCGAACGCATGTCATCCGAGCCGTTGGTCGGGCAACCGTTCTTTCCGTTCGAGGGTGAGGTGCAGGTGGTGGAACTGGCCGAGCCTGTGCTGCCTGAACCGCCACGGGGTGGTGAGGACGGTGGGAAGCCGTGTGCGAAGTGTGCGGATCCGGGTGGGTTCGTGGTCTGGCGGGACGAGCAGTGGGCGTTGAAGTCGTTCGGGCCCACGGGGCTGCCGTTCGTGGCGTTGCTCGAGCCGCATGAGCACTACCGGCTCGACAACCTGCCGGCGGAGTTGACCGTGACGCTCGGGCCGATGATCCAGCGGGTGGCCAAGGCGATCCAAGGGATCGACAGCGTCGCGCGGACGCACTTCAACCGGTGGGGTGACGGCAGCGAGCACTTTCATCTGTGGTTCATGGCGCGGCCGCTCGGGATGATGCAGCTCCGCGGCGCGATGATCGCTGCCTGGGACGACATGCTGCCGAAGATTCCCGAGGACGAGTTCGCGGCCAACGCCCGGCAGGTCGCCGCCGCCCTCGCGGAGGACGGCGGCGAAGCTGTCAGTCGCTGACTACCAGGCGCCCAGCGAGCGGGCCACGAGGATGTCGGTCTTCCGGGCCGGCGCTCCGTCAACCCCGGTCGGGTCGTCGGGCGTCGGCGTGATCCCGCCTGCGGCCACGCGGTCGAGGGTGGCCAGGCCCAGACGTTCCACCGAGCCGAAGATCGTGTAGTCCGGGCGCAGCCGCGAGTCCCCGAAGACGAGGAAGAACTGCGAGCCGTTGGTGTTGGGTCCGGCGTTCGCCATCGCGACCGTGCCCCGCGCGTACACCTTGCTGACACCTGTCGGATCGGTCGGCCAGTTCGGCAGGCCGGTCGGCAGTTCGTCCTTGTACAAGTAGCCCGGCCCGCCTTCGCCCGTACCGCTCGGGTCGCCGCACTGCAGCACCTTCAGCGTCGGGTAGAGCGTGAGCCGGTGACACGTGGTGAAGTCGTAGAACCGGCTCTTCGCCAGGTGCAGGAAGCTCTGCACCGTGCACGGCGCCTTCGCCCGGTCGAGCGAGAGCAGCATCGGCCCCTGGTTGGTCGCGACGAGGACCTTGACGATCCCCTTGTCCGGCGTGTGCTGCGGATCCGGCGGCAACGACACCGGACGCGCGGGCGGATCGTCCGGAGTCGCCATGTAGCCGCATGGGCCGTTGGTGGTCCCCGGCGTACCGGCTGCCTCGGCCGGTGCGGTCGCGACCAGCAAGCTGGCCACCGCCAGCACCGCGCACGCGATCACGCTTGTCTTCCTCATGAACAGTCCCTCCCTAGCCTGCTGCCACGGTGAAGAGCCGCAAGTCACGGTCCTCCGGCAGAGTGATGCTCACGGGCGTCTGGGTCAAGGTCACAGGCGCCGTGGCGAAGATGTGCGTGGTGACGTTGTCCTTCCCACCTCCGGATTCGTTGCGGTACGGCGTGGTCGCGACGATGACGTTGCCGTAGTGCAGGGTGTCGCCGCCACCGCCCAGGGTCCAGTCGCTGAAGGACAGGTCGATCGGCGACGTACTGCCGTCGGCGTAGTTCAGCGTCGCGGTCGTCTGCTGGTTTCCGTTCACAGCGCTACCGATGAACGACAGCTTCGTCGTACCGGCCGGCAGGTTCAGATTGAGCAGCTGACCGTCAGCAGGCACGTTGTCGGGGTCACCGGCCGGTACGTCGGGCCATGTGAACGTCAGGCCTTGCACAGTTCCAGTACCACCTGGTGTGAGACCGGCGGCCGCTAGCGCCTGGCGGGAGTAGCTGACGCCACCGCCGTCGTAGTCCGCCTCGGTGTGGTCGCCGTTGTCGTCGGAGATGCCCGCACCTTCCCGCAGTACGAAGAACGAGTTCGGCAGACCGACGACCACAGTAAAACCGACCTGTGGCAACGCAGTACCGTCAGCGGCCTTCATCGACACCGTGACCGGGTAGCGGCCGTCCGGCGTACTAGCTGCTGCAGTGATCGTCACCGACGCACTGCCGACCTTGTCCACGTGGAACGTGCCAGTAGCAGGTGTCGCTGTGAGACCAGCAGGTGCGTTGATCGTGTAGGTGACGTCCTGCGCGGTCCCACTCAGTCGGTGAGCTTGCACAGCGATCGGCGCGCTGCTGGTGCCTGGTGCAACGACGACCCGGCTCGTGTCAGTGGACGTCTGGAACGGGATCTCTCCGGTCCGCCACGACGGCGGTGCGTCCTTGGCTGCGGAGCCCCATGAGGTGTTGGCCGTAGTACCCAGCTTGAAGTCCAGCGTCCCGCCATGCTGCACGAACGACTCCGGCAGCCATGGCTTGGTCGACGACTTCCCATTGACCTTCAACGACTGCACGTACTGCGCATCTGCGCCCGGAGCGTTGATGCGGATTGTCCGGCTGCCCCGGTGGATCACTGCCCTCGAGAACAGCGGTGCGGCGACCTGCAGCTCCGCACGGCTCGGCACGTCCGGGTACAAACCCAGCGCGGTCCATACGAACCAGGACGACATCGCACCGAGGTCGTCGTTGCCCGGGATCCCGCCGGTGCCGGTGTTCCATAGCTGGTTCATTGCCTGCCGCAACGTCTCCTGCGTCTGGTACGGCCGGCCGGTGTAGTTGTAGATCCACGGCGTGTTGATCGACGGCTCGTTGTCCATCTCGGCGTGCAGCTCGCCCGCACCGGTCAGCGCCCACGTCCCGTCCGGGTTCTTGAAGAACGCGTCCAGCCGCTGGTTCGTCGCATCCACACCACCGATCGCGTCGACCAGTCCGGCCCGGTTGTGCGGGATCATCCACGTGTACTGCGCACTGCTGCCCTCGGCGAACCCGTCGTACGTCGAGGGCGTGAACGCCGGCCAGGCGCCGTTGTCGTCGCGGTTCTGCACGTAGCCGCCGTTGTCCGGGTTGAACACGTTCTGCCAGTACTGCGACCGCGTCAGGAACTGCTTGTACGTCGGCTTGTCGCCGGTGCGCTGTGCCAGCTGGGCCAACGCGAAGTCGTCCGTCACATCCTCGAGCGTCTCGACCGCACCGCCCCACGCGTTGGACTTGGTCGGGACGTAGTGCAGTGCGAGGTACTTGTCGAGCGACGGCCGCTGTCCGATCGTCATGACCGGCTTCCCGGCGGAGCTGAGGTCCTTCGCGGTCGGTACGGTCGCCGCCTTCACCAGCGAGCGCAGTGCGCCGCGAGCGTCGAAGTTCGTACCACCGAACGCGTAGATGCCGGCCACAGCAGGCGCGGACGGGTCGCCGGTCATCACCGACGTACTGCCGGACGCATGTGTCCAGCGGTCCCAGATGCCGTCGTTCTGCGTGGCCTGGTTGAGCAGCGATTGTGCGATGTCCCCTGCCCGCTCCGGATCGAGCAATGTAACTAGTTGCAGCTGCGACCTGTAGACATCCCACCCAGAGAACGTCGCGTACTGCGCCACCTGTCCGCGCGACACGCGATGTGGCTTCTGGTCGAAACCCCAGTACTGCTGGTTGACGTCGCTGAACACGTTCGGGTGCAGCGACGCGTGGTACAGCGCGCTGTAGAAGGTCGTGCGCTGGTCCGTCGTACCGCCGGTGATCTCGATCCGGTCGAGCTGCTTCCGCCAGGCCTGCTTGGCTTTCGCGGCGGTCATCGCGACCGACGTACCGCGCGGGTTCTCGGCCCGCAGGTTCGCCAGGGCGTTTGCGGTGCTCACGTAGGAGATGCCGATCCGCATCGTCACGTTGTCGTTGTCGAATCCGACGTACCCGCCGGACCCTTTGTTCGGCGGCATCCAGCCATCCGTGCCGTACGTCGTACCGCCGCTCGCCTGAGTGCTCCCCGGCGTGACCGTGGTGTCGGTCCAGGTGCCCTGGTTCTTGAAGGGCTGGTCGAACTCGGCGACGAAGTGCAGCGTGTAGTAGCTGCGCTGCCCGACGCTGGCCAGATAGCCGCAGAAGTTGCCGCTCGTCACCGATCCGCTGACCGTACGGTGCGCCGGGTCGATGCTGATCTGTGCGTCGCTCGATCCGACCTCGGAGTTCGACGTACGGAACATCAGCGTCTTGGCCTTGTCGGCCGGGAACGTGAACGCCGCCGACCCGGTCCGCGTCGTCGCGGCCAACTCAGCCGTCACACCGGAGTCGAGGCCAACCTTGTAGTACCCGGGCTTGGCGACCTCGTTTGCGTGGCTGAACGTCGACGCGTAGGTCTCGTCCTTCGCATCACTCTGCGGCGAGCTCGTCACCTCACCCGCCAACGGGAAGATCGGGATGTCCCCCGAACCACCCGCACATCCGGTCCCGCTCATATGCGTGAGACTGAACCCGCGGATCTTGGTCGCGTCGTACAGATACCCACCGGGCGCGGCCGTCCGATAAGCATTCCCCCGACTCGTCTCCGGACTGAACGAAAACATCCCGAACGGCAGCACGGCGCCCGGAAACACGTTCCCGGCATTCGTGGACCCGATCAACGGGTCCACGTGCTCGGTGGGATCCAGGGAGCTGGTGGTGATCCGGCTGCTCCCGACGGCGTCGGCCCGGAACCCACTGACGGCGGGATCAGGCGGTGTCGCGGTCGTCGGATGGGCGCCGGAGCCGGCCGGTGATGGAGTCGGCACGGCGTGGGCCGTGGGAGCGAGAGCTGCGATCAGGACGCCGGCAAGCAGCAAGCTCGCACGACGGGACCGCAAAGCGGGACGGGACAGCAGGGCGCGACTGGACAGCACAGGACGACGCATGGGCGGGACCAACCTTGGGCGGAGTGAGGTGGCGTGACATCGTTGTCAGCAACAGATACCCTCACCCACCGCAGCGGGTCAAGACCTCCGCGTAGTTCCGGTACTTCAGCGGTCCTTCGCCGGCCACGGGGAGTCGGCGGGGCGGAGGGTGTCGAAGCCGGGGCCGTTGAGGGCGGTCCAGGTGGCTAGCGAGCCCATGACGAGGATCGGGTTCTGGAGTTGGCCGGCCAGGACGGCGCCGACCACGTCGATGAGCGGCGCCCAGACGGTCTCCATGTCAGCCTCCTCGTGGAGGCGTTCGAAGGACTCGTTGGCGGGCGACAGGTCGCGGGCCAGGAAGATCCGGACCGCCTCGTTGGTGAGGCCGGGCGAGGTGAACGCGTCGACCAGGATCCGCCAGTCGGCGGCCTTGGTCGCGGTCTCCTCCCACAGCTCGCGCTCGGCGCCCAGGCGGTACTGCTCCCCCTGGACGTCCAGCAGCCCGGCCGGCGGCTCGAGCAGCTTGTAGCCGACCGGATGCCGGTACTGGCGCACCAGCAGCATCCGGTTCGCCGAGTCCAGCGCCACCACCCCGACCGCACCGGGATGTACGACGACGTCCCGGACGAACGGCTCGGCACCAGCCGGGGCGACAGTGTCCCGGCGTACCGAGATCACCCGGCCGGTCTCGTGCACAACCTCGGACGAGGAGACCGGCCAGTGCTCCGGCTGATCGGCGAGCCCCGCGCCGAACCGCAGCTCGGGATGGTCCGTCATCGGGTCTTGACCGGCGTCTTCTTGGCAGCAGCCGCCTTCGGCTCCTCGACCGGGAGCCGGGACTCGCGCTGCCGGTCCAGAGCCGCCGCGACCAGGCCGGAGAACAGCGGGTGCGGCTTGGTCGGCCGCGACCGCAGCTCCGGGTGCGCCTGCGTGGCCACGAAGTACGGGTGAACGGACCGGTCCAGCTCGATGAACTCGACCAGCTCGTGGTCCGGCGACAGACCGCTGAACACCAGGCCGGCGGTCTCCAGCTTGTCCCGGTACGCGTTGTTCACCTCGTAGCGGTGCCGGTGCCGCTCCTGGATCGACGGTGCGCCGTACAGGCCGCGGACGATCGAGCCGTCGGCCAGATTCGCCGGGTAGAGCCCGAGGCGCATCGTGCCGCCCATGTCGCCGGTGCCGGAGACGATGTGCTTCTGCTCCTCCATCGTCGCGATCACCGGCTGCTCGGCGTCCGGGTCGAACTCGCTGGAGTTCGCGTCCACCAGGCCGGCCAGGTCGCGGGCCACCTCGATCACCATGCACTGCAGGCCCAGGCACAGCCCGAGGATCGGGATGCCCTGCTCGCGGGCGAACCGGATCGCGCCGATCTTGCCCTCGATACCGCGCACCCCGAAGCCGCCGGGGATGCAGATCGCGTCGACGTCACCGAGCAGCCGGGCCGCGACCTCGGGCGTGGCGCACTCGTCGGAGGCGATCCAGCGCAGGTTCACCCGGGCGTCGTTGTCGAACCCGCCCGCGCGCAGCGCCTCGGCGACCGACAGGTACGCGTCCGGCAGGTCGATGTACTTGCCGACCAGCGCGACGGTGACCTCGTCCTTCGGGTGGTGCACGACCCGCAGCAGCTCGTCCCAGCGGGTCCAGTCGACGTCCCGGAACGGCAGGTTCAGCCGGCGTACGACGTACGCGTCGAGGCCCTCGGCGTGCAGCACCTTGGGGATGTCGTAGATCGACGGCGCGTCCGGGGCGGCCACCACGGCCTCCTGGTCGACGTCGCACATCAGCGAGATCTTCCGCTTGACGCTGTCCGGGATCGGCCGGTCCGCCCGGCAGACGACCGCGTCCGGCGCGATACCGATCGACCGCAGCGCGGCGACCGAGTGCTGGGTCGGCTTGGTCTTCAGCTCACCGCTCGGCGCCATGTACGGGACCAACGAGATGTGCAGGAAGAACACGTTGTCGCGGCCGACGTCGTGCCGGACCTGCCGCGCGGCCTCGAGGAACGGCAGTGACTCGATGTCACCGACCGTGCCGCCGATCTCGTGCAGTACGACGTCGACGTCGGCGCTCGCCATCGCGAGCATCCGTTCCTTGATCTCGTTGGTGATGTGCGGGATAACCTGCACGGTGTCGCCGAGATACTCGCCGCGACGCTCCTTGGCGATGACGCTGGAGTAGATCTGTCCGGTGGTGACGTTGGCGACCTGGGAGAGGTCGCGGTCGAGGAAACGCTCGTAGTGCCCGATATCCAGGTCGGTCTCGGCGCCGTCGTTGGTGACGAACACCTCGCCGTGCTGGAACGGGTTCATCGTGCCGGGATCCACGTTCAGATACGGATCCAGCTTCTGCATCGTGACGCGGATGCCCCGAGCCGTCAGCAGACTGCCGAGGCTGGACGCTGTCAGTCCCTTTCCGAGACTGGATGCCACGCCACCGGTGACGAATACGTGCTTGGTCTGCTGGGAAGTCGAAGCCCTGTCCACGGGTCTCCAGCCTACCTCTTGTCAACCACCGGTCGCGACGAGACCCGCGTAGATGTCGAGCAGATTCTTCGCCACCGCGTCCTCATCCATCCATCGGGAGGACAACTCCCGGCCTCGTGTCCGCATAGCGTTCGCGGTCTCCGGCTCGGCCAGGACCGCCCGGACCCCGTCCGCCAGCCCGTCCGCATCCCCCGGAAACGCCAGTACGGCGCTGTCCCCGACCAGCTCGGGTACGCCGCCGACCGCGGTCGCCACGACCGGTACGCCGACCTGCATCGCCTCCTGGAGGACCAGCGCGCGAGCCTCCCAGTGCGAGGTGAGCAAGAACACATCGGCCGCACCGAGCAGGTCAGCCACGTTGTTGCGGTGACCCAGCAGCCGGACCGGTAGCTGCTCGGCGTCGATCCGCGCCTGCAGGTTGTCCCGCAACGGTCCGTCACCCACTACGACGAAGACGGCGTGCGGAGTGGACTCGTGGACCCGCGCGGCGACCGACAGCAGCGTCGGATAGTCCTTCTGCGGCGCCAGCCGACCGATGGTGAGCACCATGGGCCGGTTGCCGACACCTAGCTCGTCCCGGACCTCTGCGCGCGGCGTACGGATCCTGGGCATCGCAGGAGCGGCCACCGGAGCCAGCTGAGCGTTGCGAGCGCCAAGGCTCTTCGCCAGCTCCACCAGGTCGCTGGAGGCGCCCAGCGTCAGATCCGCGCCCCGGGCAACCAATCGCTGCCCCATCCGCATCATGAGGCCACGCGGCCCGGGCGCGATCACCGCGTTGTGCCAGGTGACGACCAGGGGACGCAGTCGCGAACGGTCCCGCAGCGCAGTCATCCCGGCGCGGTAGCCGTGTGCGTGGATCACGTCGCAGCCGCGCAGCCCGGCCGCCTGCGTGACGACCGTCGCCGGACCGAACTCGAAGTGCTCGGCCGTGCCGGGCGGCGCGCACAGGATCACCTCGTGACCGGCGCTCACGAACCGCGGCACCAGCGAGGCGACGTGCTGCCCGATGCCGCCCCGCGACTCCGCGAGCAGCAGCCCGATCCTCATGGCTTCTCCCGTCGAACCAGTGCGCGAGCGTCCGCGCGATCCAAGACAAGCACCACACCGGCGTACACCAGGACGACGGCCAGGCCGGAGAGGAGTGCGAACACGACTGCCTTCGCCGGTCCTGCGTCGCCGGCCGGCACCGAGACCAGCCAGCCTGCCGCTCCTGCCAGAGCGGCTCCGACCAACGCAGCAAGGGTCGCACGGGCGAATCCAGCCAGCACAGTGGGGCCCGCCTCCCGTCGCAGTACTCCGAGCAGCACAACCGCGCCGATCACCATGCCGACCGACATCGCTGCCGCCAGTGCGGGCACCGCAGCCCACCGCGCAGTCAGCGCCACACCGGCAAGGGCCACCAGTACCCAGGCCGCAGACGTCACAACAGCAACCTCGCGACCGCAGTGCCGCGCATATAGAACCCGGCCGACATGCATCAGTACTGCGAAGCCGATCGCCGCTGGAGCGAACAACAACAGCCCGTCGACGAGCAGGGTGGCTCTGGCCTCCTGTACGGCGCCGTCGTCGTACGCGAAGATCCTCGCGACCGGTACGGCGGTGCCGACCAGCAGCGCAGCACCCGCGCCGCCCGCCAGCATCACCGCGCGGGTGGAGGTCGCCGCGTAGTGCTCGAACCGCTCCCCCGCGTCGAACGCGGCCGCCAACCGCGGGAACACAGCGGTCGTGATCGGAACGGCGAGAACCGCGTAGGGCAACAGGTAGACGGCGTTGGCCCACGTGTAGACCGCGATGCTGCCCGGCACGCCGCGATGGTTGGCGAGGTACGTCGTCACGACGAAGGTCAGCTGCTGCGCGACGAGTACGGCGAGACCCGCGAGCGCGAGCCTGCGCAGGACCGGGCCGACGCCGGGATCCAGGCGCAACGTCGGCCTGATCGGAAGCCGGAGGAACAGCATCGGGATCAGCACCGTGAGGGCGAGCGCCGCGACGCCGGCCGTCGTACCCCAGGCCAGCAGGTCGGTCGCTGCACGCGCGGCCGCGTCGGCGTCCGGAGCGGTCGCCGCGAAGACGAGGTAGGTGGCGACGACCACCAGGCTCGAGATCAGCGGCGCCATGGCACCGGCCGCGAAACGCTTGTGGGACTGGAGAACCGCGGTCGCGATCACTGCCACGGCGTACCCGAAGACCTGCGGCACGAAGATCGCCAGCATCCGGGTCGCGGTCGCCGTCGTGCTGCTGCAGTCGGCGCCGGGGTCGAGCATCGCGTCGGTGTAGCGGCCCGCCAGAAGCCAAGCCAGCAAGGCAACCGGCGTCAGCAGGACGAACGACCAGGACAGCAACGCCCCGATGATCCGCCCCTGCGCGGCCCGATCTCCACGAGCCACCGGCCCCGCGAGGACAGGGATAACGGCCCCGGCCAGCGCTCCGCCGGCGACGACTTCGAAAAGGATGTTGGGTAGCTGATTCGCCGTTGTGTAAGCCTCGGCCAGGCACCCGGCACCGACGGTCTTCGAGAACACCAACCACCGAGCGAACCCGACCACCCGCGCCAGAACAGTGATCGCCGCGACAACCAGCGCGGCGCGGGCGACCCGACTCACCTGGGTCGTCGGCCCCACTGGTCGATCTTGTCGAGGACCGGGGTGTCGGCGATGACCTTGGTGAAGCTGACCTTCTCGCTCGCGAGGTTCAGCCCGACGACCGCCGCCAGGACGAGGGTCTTCAGCGGGCGCGGCAGCGACGCGGCCAGCGCCGTACCGGTGATCGCGCCGAGGCCGTTCGCGCCGCAGTCGCCGAGCATCGAGCGCTCGCCGAGGTCGGAGGGTGCGGACGCACCGGCGGCGCCGACAACGGCGCCGGCCGGACCGCTCACGACAGCGAGCGGAGCGTTGATCGCCGTGACCGCTTTGAGCGCACGGCCCGGACGCAGGTCGAGCAGGTTGGTGAGGTTCGCAGTACCGGCGATCAGCGCGCCGTCGGCAACGACTCCGGCGAAGGCCTTCACACCGCGGGACTTGCGCGGCAGCAGCGCAGCGGCCGCGAGACCGGCGGCGCCGACGCCGAGGATCTTCACCGCGCCGCTGGTCACCTCGCCGCGCTTCAACGCGCTGAGGTGGCCGCGGAAACCCTTGGCCTGCGTGGTCCCGCGGAGATCGTCGTAGGCACCGACCGCACCCGACACCGCTCCGGCGACCAGCGCGGCGGCCTTCACCTTGCCGTTGCCTCGCGACGCGGCGACGCCCGCAAGCGCGCCGAGAACCGCGACCGGGCCCTCGAGCAGCGTCACCGACTCACCGCGGTGGTTGGTGCGCTCGAACGGCGCCCGGTTCTCCTTCGGCAGCTTCTCCGCTGCACGCTCGAGCCCGGTAGTAGCGGCCGCCGCAACGACGGCGCTCAGAATTCCCACGTCAGTTGTCCTTCGTCTGTACGGCCGACGGCGCGATGCCGTCCTTCGCGTTGATCGCGCCGTACTGCCCCGCCTTCCCGGTGGCCTGCTCGGCCAGCGCGAAGACGACCGTCATCTGCCCGGCGGGGAGATCGGCCACGTCCACCGAGGAAACGATCTTGGTGGCCTCGGAGTCACTCCGCAAGGCCTTGATCAGTCCGCCGTCGGCCGCGCTGGCCGGCGTACCCGCGAGGACGACCCCGCCGCTGCCGATGTCGAGGCCCTTGATGAAGTCGACCGCGTCGTTGTACGTCGAGTTGTCCGGCGTCGGGGTCGGCGGCTTGGCGGCGATCACCACGATCAGGCTGGCCCGGTCCTTGGGCTGCGACGGCTTCAGCGACAGCAGCTTCGCGCCGGTCAGCCCGCTGAGCACCTTGGTCGAGTCCGCGTCGGCGGTCCTGCCCTCTTCCTTCGCCGCGATCCCGCGCGCCAGCAGCAGACCGGCCCGCTGGTACGTCGTGCTGTCCTTCGGGAAGTCCATGTCCGCGGTGACGAGCTGGTTGACCAGCGACTCGACCAGCTGGCGCTGACCGGTGTCGAACAGCTTCGCGTCCAGCGCGACCTTCGTGTTCACCACGCCGCCGGCCTTCTCCAGCTCGCCCTGCACACCGTCGCTCAGGTCGCTGTCGGCGTTCGGCATCGTGACGATCGCGATCTTCTTGTTCGCCAGCTTGCCGTGGGTCAGCCCGGCGGTGACCTTGGCGACGTAGTCGTCGCGGTACTTGTCCAGGGCCTTCATCTGGGTCAGCTCGTCCCGCGCGTCGGCGAGTTGCTGGCGGTCCTTGTCGGCCTGCGCCGCGACGACCTCGCTGGCGGTGCCCTTCAGCGGGCCGGCGCCGAGCACCACACCGGCGCCCAGGGCGAAGAAGATCGCCACGATCGAGACGATGTGGTAGCGAAAGTCGATCACGTGAACAGCTCCCGGATCCAGTAGACGAAGTCGCCCCAGCGCGCCCGCAGGATCGACCAGAGCACGTCGTCGGCGCCGATCGCGACCAGCGCCATGCCGAGTGCGAACAGACCGGCCGCGGCGAGCGCGACGACCTGAAGAGTAGAGACCCGGCTTCGGTACAGCCGGCCGACGCCCTTGGCGTCCACCAACTTGGCACCGACCCGCAACCGGGTGATGAAGGTGCTGGCCATCCCGGAGCGGCCCTTGTCCAGGAACTCCACCAGCGAGTTGTGGGTGCCGACCGCGACGATCAGCGAGGCGCCCTTGGAGTCGGCCAGCAGCATCGCGACGTCCTCGCTGGTGCCGGTGGCCGGGAACTCGATCGACTCCACCCCGAGTCGTTCGAGCCGCTCCGAACCGGGCGCGCGGCCGTCGCGATACGCATGCACAACCACTTCGGCGCCGCTCTTCAGCGTCTCGTCCTTGACCGAGTCCATGTCGCCGACGATCAGGTCCGGGACGTACCCGTTCTCGACCAGCGCATCCGCGCCGCCGTCGACGCCGATCAGGACCGGCCGGTACTCACGGATGTACGACTTCAGCGCGACCAGGTCGTCGCGGTAGTCGTACCCGCGGACCACGATCAGGACGTGCTTGCCCTCCATCGACGTGTGAATATGCGGTACGCCGACACCGTCCAGCAGCAGGTCCTTCTCGCGCCGCAGATACTCCAGCGTGTTCGCGGTGAAGGCCTCGAGCTGGGTCGACAGCCCGGCGCGGGCGTCGTCCATCAGCTCCGCGACCGACATGCTGTCCTGGGCCATGCCCTTCGCGACCGCTTCGCTACCGCGGTACAGCGTGCCGTCGTCGAGCCGGACCTGCTCGCCCTCGTGCAGGACCGAGAACACCTCGCGGCCGACGCCGTCGACGAGCGGGATACCGGCCTCGACCAGGATCTCCGGGCCGAGGTTCGGGTACCGGCCGCTGATCGAGTCGGCCACGTTCACCACGGCGGCGACCTTGCAGTCGACCAGCGCCTCGGCGCTCACCCGGTCCAGATCGACATGGTCGATGACCGCGATCTCGCCCGCTTTGAGACGTTTGGTGAGATTCTTGGTACGTCGATCCAGCCGGACCACTCCGGTGACGCCGGGCAGTTCAGTGGGTCGTGCTCTCCGCAGGCTGGGCAGTTTCATCGCCCTCTCATCCTGCCATGTCAAGAGCCCCCTTCCGGTTCATTGACCCGGGCAGGCCCTTGTTAACGCACTGAAATAACAGTGACTGTGCGTCAAATCATCCTTTGGAACGACTCTTCTTGCGTGGTTTGTGCCGTTCGGCGGCCAGTGCGAGCAGCTCCTCGGCGTGGGCCTGGGCGGCGTCGGAGTTCTCCAGACCGGCCATCATCCGGGAGAGTTCCTTCAACCTGGCGTCGTCGTCGAGCGCTACCAGACCGCTGGTGGTGACCGAGCCGTCGTCGCTCTTCAGCACCACCGCGTGACGGTCCGCGAACGCCGCGACCTGCGGCAGGTGCGTGACCACGATCACCTGTGCCTTCTCGGCCAATCGCGCCAACCGCTTGCCGACCTCGACCGCGGCACGCCCGCCGATGCCGGCGTCGATCTCGTCGAACACCAACGTGGGCACGGGATGCGTGTCGGACAGGATCACCTCGAGCGCGAGCATCACCCGCGACAACTCACCGCCGGACGCGGCCTTCTGCAGCGGGCGGGCCGGGCTGCCCGGGTTCGCCGCGAAGCAGAACTCGACCTCGTCGATGCCGAACGGTCCGGCCGCGGTCTCGTGCACCTCGACCGAGAGCTTCGCGTGCGGCATCGCCAACCCGGTCAGCTCTTCGGACACCGCGACGCCGAGTCGTTGCGACGCCTCGACCCGCGCTTCCCGGATCTGCGTGCCGAGGTCGGCGAGCTTCGCGTCCAGCTCAGCAAGCTCTGCGGTCAGTTGCTCGACCCGCTCATCGCTGCCGTCAAGATCGGCGAGTCTTGCCGCGGAGCGCGTCGTCCACTCCAGTACTTCGTCCACGGTGCCTTGCTCTGCGCCGTACTTGCGCACGAGCCCATGCAGCAAGGAACGTCGCTCGCTGACCACGGCCAACCTCGCCGGATCGGTGTCCACATCAGCGGCGTACGACGACAGCTCCTGCGCCAGATCGGCCGCGAGATACCCGAGCTCGCCGGCGCGGTCGGCCAGCTCGGCCAGCTTCGCGTCGTGGTCGCGCTCGCCGTCCAGCACCTGCTTCGCCAACGCCAGCAGGCCGAGTACGTCGTTCGGCCGGGAGGAATCGAGGTCCTCGGTCGCCAGCGCATCGCCGGCGTTCGTGGCCGCGGTACGCAGACCGTCGGCGTACGCGAGGCGCTCTTCCTCGGCGGCGAGCTCGGTGTCCTCGCCGGACAACGGCTCGGCCTTCGCGATCTCGTCCAGACCGAAGCGCAGCAGGTCGGCCTCGGCCAGGCGGTCACGCTCGCGCGTGGTCAACTCGGTGAGCTCGGCCTCGACCTCGCGGTGCCGCTTGTAGGCGCCGGAGTACTCCTGCAGGGGGACGAGAACCGCCTTACCTGCAAAGGTATCCAGCGTTTCGCGCTGCCGTGCGGGCTGCAGCAACCGCCACTGATCGGCCTGCCCGTGGATCGCGACCAGGTCGCTGGAAATCTCACCCAGCACGGACACCGGGACCGACGCGCCACCGAGGAACGCCCGCGAGCGCCCCTCGGACGAGAGCTCGCGCGCGATCAGCAACTCGTCTTCGTCCAGCTCACCACCGCGGTCCTCGGCCTGCTGCACGATCGCCCGCGGTACGGCGCTCGCGCGGCCCTCGACCCGCGCCCGGCGGGTCCCGTGCCGCACCAGACCGCTGTCGGCGCGACCGCCGAGCAGCATGTTCACGCCGGTCACGACCATCGTCTTGCCGGCACCGGTCTCACCTGTGACGGCAGTGAATCCGGGGTCGAGGTCCAGCGTCGCGTCCTCGATCACGCCCAGCCCGGTGATGCGGATCTCTGACAGCATGGCTCTAGTGTCCTGTTCCGTTTCCGTTGCGTTTGCGTTCGGCGGCTCCGCGCCAGCCGAGCACCGGGAGGTCGAACTTCGCCACCAGCCGGTCGGTGAACGGGGCCTCGTGCGCCCGCGCCAGCCGGACCGGCGTCGTGCCCCGCCGGACCGTGATCTCGGCGCCGGGCGGCACCTCGACCATCCGCCGGCCGTCGCACCACAGCACTCCGCGCCCGTTCCAGGAGGGGACCAGCTCGATCGACAGCCGCGACGTCGGCGCCACCACGATCGGCCGGGAGAACAACGCGTGCGCGCTCAGCGGGACCATCAGGATCGCCTCGACCTCGGGCCAGACGATCGGCCCGCCCGCGGAGAACGCGTACGCCGTACTGCCGGTCGGGGTCGCGACGACGACACCGTCGCAGCCCCAGCGGGACAGCGGGCGGTCGTCGACCTCGACCAGGACCTCGAGCATCTTCTCGCGGGCGGCCTTCTCGATACTGGCCTCGTTCAGCGCCCAGGTCTCGAAGATCAGGTCGTCGTCCAGCCGGACGTCGACGGCCAGCGTCATCCGCTCCTCGACCGCGTAGCTGCGGTTGACGACCACCTGGACGATCCGCTCGAGGTCGTCGACCTCGGCCTCGGCCAGGAACCCGACGTGGCCCAGGTTGACCCCGAGCACCGGCGTGCCGTGCGGGCGGGCCAGCTCGGCGCCGCGCAGGATCGAGCCGTCGCCGCCGAGGACCATGATCAGCTCGACGTCGTTGGCCGCCTTCTCCGGGTCGTCGACCACCTCGACCGGGTCCAGCTTGAGCGCCTCGGCCTCGACGTCGAGCAGCCGGACCTGCATCCCGGCGCCGGTCAGCAACCGATGCGCCTCGCGGGCGACCTCGACCGCCTGCTCCCGGCCGGTATGCGTCACCAGCAGCACGCGCCGCGGCTCGTGCTCAGCCACCCTGCCCCCTCATCACTGTGGACCGTTCTCGATCGCGCTCTGCAGCATCGTCTCATCGAGAACCGGCGCTTCCCGGCGTATCCACAGGAAGTATTCGACATTTCCTGACGGACCAGGCAGTGGGCTGGCCGCCACCCCTTCGATTCCCCACCCCAGGTCGTGAGCCTTCGCTGCCACCGAGCGTACGGCGTCCGCCCGCAGCGCCGGGTCGCGGACCACGCCGCCCTTGCCGAGCCGGTCCTTGCCGACCTCGAACTGCGGCTTCACCATCAGCACCAGCTCGCCGTCCGGCTTGACCACGCCAATCAGCGCCGGCAGCACCAGTGTGAGGCTGATGAAACTCAGATCGCTGACAACGAGATCCACCGGTTCACCACCGATGTCGTCCAGCGTCAGCGTCCGGACATTGGTCCGGTCCATCACCGTGACCCGCTCGTCGGTCTGGAAGGCCCACACCAGCTGGCCGTACCCGACATCGACGGCGATGACATGCGCGGCCTCGTTGCGCAGCAGTACGTCGGTGAACCCGCCCGTCGACGCACCGGCGTCGAGAGTGCGGCGGCCCTTGACCTGGACTGCCGGGAACGCCTCGAGCGCGCCGATCAGCTTGTGCGCACCGCGACTCGCGTAGCCGGGGTCCTCGTGCTCGGACGTGTCGACGACGATCGGTGCATCCAGACCAACCCCAGTCGCAGGCTTGCCGGCGACGGTGCCGGACACCTTCACCTTGCCGGCCGCGATCAGCTCGCTCGCATGCTCACGTGACCGCGCCAGGCCACGTCGTACCAGCTCGGCGTCGAGCCGCGAACGCTTGGCTGCCTTGGCCACTCAGCTCCGGTCGCCCTGCTCGGCGTCCGCCTCCACCAAGGCACTCTGCAGTCGGTCGTGCAGGTCGGCGTACACCTCGCCGTGCTCACTCACCGGCCGGTCGCGCAGCTCGTCGAGCCGGGACATGGTCTCCTCGACCAGCGGGTGACCGCCCTCGTTCTCAGCCGGGTCCTCCGCCGATTCGGCTTCGAAGGAGTGCTCGTACTCCTGCCCCGGCGGCCGCGCGAACTCCGGCCCGAACTCCACCGCGGCCGGATCCACGTGCTCGTGCTCGGCTGTTTCCGTGTGCTCGGCAACGTCCTGGGCGCCGGGCTCCGTGTCGTAATCCGGGTGGGCCGGCGTCTCTTCGGACGGGTCGAAATCGGGCTCGACGTCAGGGTCGACGTCCGGCGGGAACTGCTCGCCAGGATGCTCGGTCATGTCAGGCCTTCTTCGCGGACTTCTTGGCAGCCTTCTTCGCGGCGGCCTTCTTGGCCAGCGGCACAGCCTTCTTGGCCGGCACCTTCTTCGCGGCCTTCTTGGCAGCTGCCTTCTTCGCCAGCACCGGCGCCTCCCCGACCAGTGGGTCGTGAACCGGACCGGCGGCGTGCGCCTCGGCCAGCTCGGTCTCCAGCGCTTTCACCCGGCGGGTCAGCGCAGCAACCTCTTCAGAACGAACGAACCCGAGCCGCGCAACCGCGCCCTCGACCTCGTTCGCCACGATCGCCTGCAGCAGCTGACGATTGCTCTTGCTGGTGGCAACGATCTCGTCGGCCAGGTCGCTCACCTTGCTGGTCAGCGCATCCGCCCCGGTCTGCTGCAGCAACGCTTTCGCAGCTGCCTGGGCCTTCTGCTTGGTGACCTCGGTCAACCCGCTCGCCAGCTGTACGTAGCCACGTACTGCGTCCATCACCATGACTGTCTCCTCGCATCGTTCCCAGCAACGGTATCGCCTCGGACGTGGGATACCAGCCAGCAGCACCTACTTGTCGAGACCCACGCGGTGCAGGGCCGCATCGATCGCGATGGAATCCGGCGTGGGAGCGGGCTTCGGGCGGGGACGCCGGGTGCGGCCCGCAGCCTTCGCAGGCTTGGCCGGTTCGGTCGGCGCGTCGACGGCGGCCCACACCGCGGACAGGATCGCGCGCAGTCCGTCGTACGGCTTGCCCTCGCCCTTGACCGCGACCGCGTTGTTCACGATCTCGGCGGTCCAGCCTTCACAGGAATGCTTCCCGCCGTCGACGGTCACGCCGGGCTGCTTCTCGGCCAGCGCGCTGAGCCCGGCAGCGACGTACGTCGGGCGCTGGTTCTTCGGCGCCCGCGCCAGGTCGTACGGATCGTTGACGCCGGTCGCGACCCACAGGCTCGCGATCCCGACCGCGTTCGCGCCCTGGATGTCGGAGTCCAGCCGGTCCCCGATCATCAACGGGTGCTTGGCTTTCAGCCGTTCGATGCTCGTCTCCAGCAGCGGCGGCTCGGGCTTGCCGGCGACGACCGGATCCACGTCGACCGCGGCCCGGACCGCCTGCACGAGCGTCCCGTTCCCGGGCGCCTTGCCGGCCGCGGTGGGGATGGTCAGATCGAGGTTGGTCGCGAACCACTTCGCGCCTTCATGGATCGCGTGCGCGCCGTCCGCGAGCATCACCCAGTTCACGTCCGGGTGGAACCCTTGTACGACGGCGACCGGGCGCGCATCGCTGCTGCGGACCGGCGTCAGGCCGTACTCCTCGAGCGCGACGACCAACCCCTCGCCGCCGACCACGAGGACCGGCGAGCCCTTTGGGTACTCGCTCGCGATCAGCTTCGCGGCCGCTTGCGCGGACGTCACCACGTCGTCGGCGATCACGTCCAGTCCGAACGATGCGAGGTGCTCGGCAACAACCCGCGCCGGCCGGCTCGCGTTGTTGGTGATGTACCCGATCCGCATGCCTTCCTTGGCAGCTTTCCGCAGGTTCTCGGGGGCGTCCGGGACCGGGTCCGGGCCGACGTACACGACGCCGTCGAGGTCGAGCAGGGCCACGTCGTACTGGCTCGCGAGCGGTTCGTCACACGCCGACAGCGGTTCCGGCGCTTTACGTTCCGCGCTCATGCTTCACCCCGTACGATTCCGCGCATGCCGGATACGAGCGGGAGCGTGCTGAGGCTCGAGCCGCTGCGCGCGTGGCGGTTCGTGGCCGGCAAGGTGAGCGCGCTCGGCGCGGTCACGTCACCGCCGTACGACGTGCTCGAACCCGCCATCGTCCGGCGGCTGACTGACTCTGATCTGCACAACATGGTGAGGCTCATCCTTCCACGCGACCCGGACCTCGGCCCGGGCCGGTACGACGAACCCGCGCAGCGGCTCGGCCGGTGGCAGCGGGACGGCGTGGTCGTGCAGGACCAGCGCCCCGCGCTGTACGTCTACGAGCAGCGGCTGGGGAACGCCCTACTGTGCGGGCTGGTCGGCTCGCTGCGGCTGGATCCGGCACGCACAGTGGTGCTGCCGCACGAGGAAGTCATGCCGCACTGGGTCGACGACCGCCTCCGGCTTATGGAAGCGACCGACGCTGATCTGGAGCCGATCCTGCTCGCGTACGCCGGCGGCAGCGTGGCAAGCGATGCCGTGGACGCGGCGCGGGCCGGGGAGCCGTGGCTGGAGGCCGAGACCTACAACGGCGCCGAGCACCGCATCTGGCGCATCGACGACCCAGAGGTGCTCGAGGCGATCGCAACGGAGCTGGCGAAGCATGAGGCCGTGATCGCGGACGGGCACCACCGGTATGCGGCGTACCTGGAGAGGCAGCTGCGGGAGCCGTACCGGCCAGGTGCAGAGGTCGGTCTGGCGATGCTGGTGGACTACATCCGCCATCCGCTGACGCTGGACCCGATCCACCGCGTCGTACCGGGTCTGAATCTGGAGACTGTGCGGACACATACGCCGACCGGCTGGCAGATGCAGCCTGGTCGGGTGGAGGGCGATCCGGACCGCATCTCGATCACGGACGGCACCAGTTGGCTGACGCTCCACTCCGATGGCGAGACGCCTACGGTCGCGCTACTGCATGAGGTACTACTGCCGGCCTGGGGTGTCGTGGAGGAGGACATCAGCTTCCACCACACGCTGGCTGACGCACTGGCGTTGGCTGGTCCTCAGCAGGCAGCTGTGGAGCTCGCAGCGCCCCGGATGGACCAGGTACTGCGTTCTGCCGCGCAGGGCGTCGTACTGCCGCAGAAGGCCACGTCATTCGGGCCGAAGCCGCGAGTGGGGCTGCTGTTCCGGATGCTCTGAGGGGTCAGGGCCGGTGGTAGAGGCTCAGGAACTGCTCACGGAGGGGCTTGCGGGCCGCGCGGTGGCGTTCTGTGAGCCGTCCGAGGGTGAAGGAGAGCTCCGGGTCGTCCTGGGCAGCTGCATCGGCAGCCATACCGGTCAGAGCGTCAGCCGCGGCGCAGTGGTCCTGGTGCTGGCCCAGGAGCTCCTGGTAGGTGGCTGCTTGGGTCGCCGTGGCTTTTGCTTCTTCGCCGAGTACGGCGGCGGTGGTGTCGGCGGCGTACCGGACTCGCTTGGCCAGGAGGCGGACCTCGTGCCAGTCGTCGTCGTCGGTCCAGGGCTTGAGTTTGCCAGCTTCCTGGGCGAACTTCGCGGTGGCCGACTGGAGGAGCTCGGGTAGTACCTCGCCGCAGGGCCTGTCTGCCTTGGGCGTCAGGTCCGGGGCTGCGGCGACCGACTCGATCGTGGTGAGCAGGTCCTTGGTGGTCTCGCCCAACACGATCTCCGCGGAGCGCGCGGAGGCGCGGTCGAGTCCGAGGGTGAGCGTCGTGAGAATCGTGTCGACGTGTTCCTCGTTGTCCTCGCTGGTGGCGTTCTCGCGGACGAGGGCGGCGATCACTTCCAGATCGCGCGCCTCACCACACGCTTGTGCGAGCGCCGCCAGATCGGCTCGGAGCTCGGGCGCCCAGTCGCCGGCCAGGAGTTTGCGGAACAGCTTGAGGTCACTGCGCAGCCGCCGGCAGGAGACGCGCACCTGGTGGATCGCGTCGTTCTCCCCCGCCGACACCATCGCGACGGACTTCTCGAGCCGGCGCGCCCCCTTCGCGAGGGCGACGCCGACAAGCACGCCGACCGGGCTCTCAGCCACCACCAAGTCCCGGTCAGCCACAGCCCTACTCCTCAGCGCTCTTGGAAGTCTCTTCGGCCGAGTCCTTCACGCCCTCAGCCGCACCGTCGAACTCGTCGACCCCATCCTCATCCAGGTCGTCCCCGGCTTCATCCTCAGCCTCGTCAGCCGCATCCTCAGCTTCGTCGGCCTCGTCCTCAGCTTCGTCAGCCTCATCCGCGGCCTCATCGGCCTCGTCTTCCGACTCGTCGGCTTCGTCCTCGGACTCGTTGTCCGCGTCCTCCGCCTCGTCTACGGCGTCGTCATCGCTGTCGTCTTCTGTGTCGTCTTCGGTGTCATCTTCAGACTCGTCGAGGTCGGCTTCGTCCGCCAGGTCCTCGTCGTCCTGCTCGACCTCGTCCTCCTCTTCGAAGTACTCGTCGTCGAGGACGGTGTCATCTTCGTCGAGGTCGGTGAACTCAAGACCTTCCAGCCGCGCAGCACGCTCGGCGGCACCGGTCAGCCCGTCGCCGTCGGCACCAGCCGCCCGGTGGAACCAGACGAGCGCCTCGTCCGTACGACCGGCTTCCTCCAGCGCGTCGGCATACGCGTACCGCAGCCGCGGGAGCCATTCGGCCCGCGTCCGCTTGCTCAGCTCCGGCACGTCGAGCGTCTGGATCGCCGCCGCGGTCTGCCCCATGTCACGCCGTGCACCAGCCGCAACGATCAGCAGCTCGATCTGCGTCGGCTCCGACAGCTCGCTGACGTGCTTGTCCTTGGTCAGCGCCAGCGCCTTGTCCGGCCGGCCGAGCGCGCGTTCGCAGTCAGCCATCATCGCGATGACCTCGTGATTACCCGTCATCCGCCGTACGGCGCGGAACTCGGTCAGCGCCTCGTCGTAGTGCTCAGCCAGGTACGCCGTGATCGCCACAGCCTCACGCACTCCGCCGAGCCGCGATGCCAGCCGCCGGGCAACTCGCGCATGCTGGTACGCGAGCTCTGGGTCGTCGTCGAGGAACCGCCCCGACGCCACCAGATGCTGCGCCACCAGATCCGCCAAAGTCCGCGGCAGCGACCGCAGCTCGGCCTTCACACCACGATCGAGCTCGGCACCCGTGATCCCTTCCGGAATCTTCGGGTCGTCCCGACGAGGCCCAGCCTTCTCCTCGCGGTCTTCCCGCCGAGGCCCACCACGCCGCTCCTCGCGACCCGCAGATCCCCGCCGATCATCCCGCCCACGCCCCCGCGAGTCCCCAGCCGGCCCCCGCCCACGCGAGTCACCGCCACGGTCGTCTCGCCGGAACCCACTCCGAGCATCGCCACCTCGGTCGTCACGGCTGTACCCGCCCCGGTCGCCGCCAGACCGGTCATCCCGATTGGCACCACCACGTGTGTCACCGGAGCGCTCATCCCGCCGGTTTGCACCGCGGGCATCGCCCGCACGGTCATCCCGCCGGAATCCACCACGCGAGTCGCCACCACGGTCGTCGCGGCTGTATCCACCGCGGTCGTCGCCGGAGCGCTCGTCCCGCCGGTACCCGCCGCGATCGTCCCGCCGAGCGTCGCCGCCGCGGTCATCCCGCCGGAACGCTCCACGCTCTCCACGCGCCGGCCCACCACTGCGAGCCGCACCCGGGCCCCGCCCACGCGAATCACCGCCACGCGAGTCACCAGGCCGATCGTCCCGCCGGTATCCACCGCGTGAATCGCCCGACCGGTCATCCCGGTTGTACCCACCACGCTGATCGCCCGACCGCGCGTCCCGCGAACCACCACGGTCGCCACCAGCCCGGTCATCACGCCGGTACCCGCCACGCTCATCGCCGGACCGGTCGTCACGCCGGTAACCACCACGGTCCCCGCCGGAGCGGTCATCGCGCCGGTAGCCGCCACTGCTTGCCCCGCCGCGGTCGTCCCGCGAACCTCCGCGGCTGCCTCCACGATCATTCCGCGGGTACGAGCCGTCGCCACCACGGTCATCCCGTCGAGGCCCACCACGCTCATCGCGCTGGTATCCACCGCGGCCACCGGACCGATCATCACGTCGGTCGTCGCCACGGTCGTCTCGCCGGTAGCCGCCAGACTGGTCACCGCGCCCAGCGCCGCGACCACCGTCTCCGCTCATCTGACCACGGAACGGATCCCGCTGACTCTTGTCATCACCACGGGACCCGACATACCCACGCCTGTTCTCCGAACCGCCCTCATCCCGGTACGACGAGTTGCCGCCCGAACGCGGCCCACCGGACCGTCCGCCCGAACCACCCGAACGCCCGCCGGCAAACCCACCCGGACGACTAGGCGCACCACCAGAACGACCGCCGGCACCGCCGCGACCGCCCCCAGCACCCGCACGACCCGAACCCGAGCCACCCGCTCCAGAACCCGAGCGTCCACCGCCCGAGCTCGAGCGACCCGCTCCAGAGCCCGAACCGCCGCTGTAACCGGAACCCCCGGCACCAGATCGACCGCCACCGGAACCCGACCGACCAGCTCCGGAACCAGAACGGCCGCCGGACTCGGGACGTCCACCTCCGCTGCGGCCGGAACGGCCGGCGCCTCCGGAGGAACCGCGGCGGTCCCCTGAGCCGGAGCGAGGATTGCGAGGTGGCGTCGCCACGGGTGACTCCTAACGAAGCTGAAGAGCAGTAATCGGACAAACGTTACCGCGTCTGCAGCGGGGGTGAGGCCCTGGCCGCCAGTCAGACACCGACGGTGGCACAAGGCAGGACAACGGGCCAGAAGAACTGGCCATACATATGTTAAGGGCCACCCCGTGTGGGGTGGCCCTTAACAGTGTGAATGTCCGGCGGCGTCCTACTCTCCCACGACCTCCCGGTCGCAGTACCATCGGCGCTGGCGGGCTTAACTTCCAGGTTCGGAATGGAGACTGGGTGTTTCCCCGACGCTATGGCCACCGAAACAATATGAGAACACTATCAACCAACCAAGACCACAAACCCCCTCAGGGAGGGTTTGGTGCTGGGGTGACCGTATTCCGGGAACCGTACAGTGAACGCGAACATCGTTACAAGTAGCGCAGGCTCTTCAAAGTCTGACAACACGCTCCCTATGGGGGGTGTTGTGTGTGTGACAAGCCCTCGGCCTATTAGTACCAGTCAGCTCCACACCTTGCGGCGCTTCCACTTCTGGCCTATCAACCCAGTGGTCTACTGGGGGCCTTACCCGGTTAACCCGGTGGGAGACCTCATCTTGAAGCGTGCTTCCCGCTTAGATGCTTTCAGCGGTTATCACTCCCGAACGTAGCCAACCAGCCGTGCTCCTGGCGGAACAACTGGCACACCAGAGGTTCGTCCACCCCGGTCCTCTCGTACTAGGGGCAGCCCTTCTCAAGTCTCCTGCGCGCGCAGCGGATAGGGACCGAACTGTCTCACGACGTTCTAAACCCAGCTCGCGTGCCGCTTTAATGGGCGAACAGCCCAACCCTTGGGACCTACTCCAGCCCCAGGATGCGACGAGCCGACATCGAGGTGCCAAACCATCCCGTCGATATGGACTCTTGGGGAAGATCAGCCTGTTATCCCCGGGGTACCTTTTATCCGTTGAGCGACGGTGCTCCCACATGCCACCGCCGGATCACTAGTTCCGACTTTCGTCCCTGCTCGACATGTCTGTCTCACAGTCAAGCTCCCTTGTGCACTTACACTCGACACCTGATTGCCAACCAGGCTGAGGGAACCTTTGAGCGCCTCCGTTACCTTTTAGGAGGCGACCGCCCCAGTCAAACTACCCACCAGGCACTGTCCCTGATCCGGATAACGGACCAAAGTTAGACAGCCAGAACAATCAGAGTGGTATTTCAACGATGACTCCACCCGAACTGGCGTCCGAGCTTCACAGTCTCCCACCTATCCTACACAAATTGTACCGACCACCAATACCAAGTTGTAGTAAAGGTCCCGGGGTCTTTCCGTCCTGCTGCGCGTAACGAGCATCTTTACTCGTAATGCAATTTCGCCGAGTCCACGGTTGAGACAGCGCCCAAGTCGTTACGCCATTCGTGCAGGTCGGAACTTACCCGACAAGGAATTTCGCTACCTTAGGATGGTTATAGTTACCACCGCCGTTTACTGGCGCTTAAGTTCAAAGCTTCGCCGGCCTAAGCCAGCTAACCTGTCCCCTTAACGTTCCAGCACCGGGCAGGCGTCAGTCCGTATACATCGAATTACTTCTTCGCACGGACCTGTGTTTTTAGTAAACAGTCGCTTGGGCCTGGTCTCTGCGACCATCACCGCTTCCCTTAGCAAGTAAGGTAACGGATCCGGTCCCCCTTCTCCCGAAGTTACGGGGGCATTTTGCCGAGTTCCTTAACCATGGTTCACTCGATCGCCTTGGTATTCTCTACCTGATCACCTGTGTCGGTTTGGGGTACGGGCGGCTCTAACACTCACTGCGAAGTTTTTCTCGGCAGCATGGGATCATCCACTTCCCCTGAACGGGTCCGCCTCGGCTCTCAGGCTATGTGAGACACGGATTTGCCTATGCCTCGCCCTACCACCTTGCCCGCGGATCAGCTTGCGCCTACCATCGCCGCGGTTGGACTACCCTCCTGCGTCACTCCTCAATGCACCTACTACCACCTCGGGTCAAAATCTCCACTCCTCCGTCCGAAGACATCAGAGCTTCAATCCCTTAGCATCAGCGGGTTCGGTCGGGTCGTGTTAATGCCGGTACGGGAATATCAACCCGTTGTCCATCGACTACGCCTGTCGGCCTCGCCTTAGGTCCCGACTTACCCAGGGCAGATTAGCTTGACCCTGGAACCCTTGATCATCCGGCGGACGGGTTTCTCACCCGTCATTCGCTACTCATGCCTGCATTCTCACTCGTGCAGCATCCACAACTCCATCACTAGGCTGCTTCACACGCTGCACGACGCTCCCCTACCCACCCACACACCTGGACCAACAAAGTTGGCCGGGTACTTGTGTGAGTGCCACAGCTTCGGCGGATTGCTTGAGCCCCGCTACATTGTCGGCGCGGAATCACTTGACCAGTGAGCTATTACGCACTCTTTCAAGGGTGGCTGCTTCTAAGCCAACCTCCTGGTTGTCTGGGCAACTCCACATCCTTTTCCACTTAGCAATCGCTTAGGGGCCTTAGCTGGTGATCTGGGCTGTTTCCCTCTCGACTACGGAGCTTATCCCCCGCAGTCTCACTGCCGCGCTCTCACTTACCGGCATTCGGAGTTTGGCTGATTTCGGTAAGCCGGTAAGCCCCCTAGACCATCCAGTGCTCTACCTCCGGTAAGAAACACGCGACGCTGCACCTATATGCATTTCGGGGAGAACCAGCTATCACGGAGTTTGATTGGCCTTTCACCCCTATCCACAGGTCATCCCCCAGGTTTTCAACCCTGGTGGGTTCGGTCCTCCACGCGGTCTTACCCACGCTTCAACCTGCCCATGGATAGATCACTCCGCTTCGGGTCTAGAGCATGCGACTAAAGCGCCCTATTCAGACTCGCTTTCGCTACGGCTACCCCACACGGGTTAACCTCGCCACACACCACTAACTCGCAGGCTCATTCTTCAAAAGGCACGCCGTCACACCCACAAAGTGAATGCTCCGACGGATTGTAGGCAACCGGTTTCAGGTACTATTTCACTCCCCTCCCGGGGTACTTTTCATCTTTCCCTCACGGTACTAGTCCGCTATCGGTCACCAAGAAGTATTTAGGCTTAGCGGGTGGTCCCGCCAGATTCACACGGGATTTCAAGAGTCCCGTGCTACTTGGGAAAACACTCAAGAGTCACTGTCTTACGCCTACAGGGCTATAACCCACTACGGCTCAACATTCCAGAAGATTCGACTTCAACAGTGATTGATAACTCTTCGACACCACGGCATTAGTGTCAGAATGCTCCCACGACCCCACATGCGCAACGCACGCCGGCTATCACACGCACATGGTTTAGCCTCATCCGCTTTCGCTCGCCACTACTCACGGAATCACTTTTGTTTTCTCTTCCTGCGGGTACTGAGATGTTTCACTTCCCCGCGTTCCCTCCAGAACCCTATGTGTTCAGGCACTGGTAACTGGCTTTAGAATGCCAGCTGGGTTTCCCCATTCGGACACCCCCGGATCACAGCTCGGTTGCCAACTCCCCGGGGCTTATCGCAGGCTCCAACGTCCTTCATCGGCTCTTGGTACCAAGACATCCACCGATTGCCCTTAGTAGCTTGTCACAAAACAAACATACAAAAAGCAAAATTACGCTACAAAGAGATGCTCGCGTCCACTATACAGTTCTCAAAATACGGGCAGGAAAACCAGCCCCAAACCACCACTTACAGCACAGAACCCCACCCCCAGGGAAACAACACACCCAGAAGAAGAACCCCACCGCAGTATGGTGAGAGCCGGCCCCAGCCACCCATCACACCCTCACGAGTGTGACTGTGACCCAGAAGAAACAGTCCCCGATCCCCAGGACAAATCCTGTGAACCCAGGGCCCGATTCCTCAGGACCCAACAGCGCGCCTCGGCGATCCACTCGGCCACTCCACGTTCCACGCCCACAAGTGAGCAGTACTAGTTTCAGCGACTCCGCTTCAACACCTAATGGTCAATGTTCCACATTCCGAAGCACCATCGCCCAAGAACATTCGCCTTGGAAACGATGAATAGGCACCAAGACTCTGACGAGCCGGCGCCGAATGCTCCTTAGAAAGGAGGTGATCCAGCCGCACCTTCCGGTACGGCTACCTTGTTACGACTTCGTCCTAATCGCCAGCCCCACCTTCGACGGCTCCCTCCACAAGGGTTAGGCCACCGGCTTCGGGTGTTGCCGACTTTCATGACGTGACGGGCGGTGTGTACAAGGCCCGGGAACGTATTCACCGCAGCGTTGCTGATCTGCGATTACTAGCGACTCCGACTTCATGGGGTCGAGTTGCAGACCCCAATCCGAACTGAGACCGGCTTTTTGGGATTCGCTCCACCTTACAGTTTCGCAGCCCTTTGTACCGGCCATTGTAGCATGCGTGAAGCCCTGGACATAAGGGGCATGATGACTTGACGTCATCCCCACCTTCCTCCGAGTTGACCCCGGCAGTCTCCTATGAGTCCCCACCATCCCGAAGGACGTGCTGGCAACATAGGACGAGGGTTGCGCTCGTTGCGGGACTTAACCCAACATCTCACGACACGAGCTGACGACAGCCATGCACCACCTGTATAGGACCCTTACGGACCCCGCATCTCTGCGAGATTTCCCTATATGTCAAACCCAGGTAAGGTTCTTCGCGTTGCATCGAATTAATCCGCATGCTCCGCCGCTTGTGCGGGCCCCCGTCAATTCCTTTGAGTTTTAGCCTTGCGGCCGTACTCCCCAGGCGGGGCGCTTAATGCGTTAGCTGCGGCACGGAGGACGTGGAATGTCCCCCACACCTAGCGCCCAACGTTTACGGCGTGGACTACCAGGGTATCTAATCCTGTTCGCTACCCACGCTTTCGCTCCTCAGCGTCAGGTAAGGCCCAGAGAGCCGCCTTCGCCACCGGTGTTCTTCCTGATATCTGCGCATTCCACCGCTACACCAGGAGTTCCGCTCTCCCCTGCCTACCTCTAGTCTGCCCGTATCGGAAGCAGGCTCGGGGTTAAGCCCCGAGTTTTCACTCCCGACGTGACGAACCGCCTACGAGCCCTTTACGCCCAATAATTCCGGACAACGCTCGGACCCTACGTATTACCGCGGCTGCTGGCACGTAGTTGGCCGGTCCTTCTTCTGCAGGTACCGTCACTCTCGCTTCGTCCCTGCTGAAAGAGGTTTACAACCCGAAGGCCGTCATCCCTCACGCGGCGTTGCTGCGTCAGACTTTCGTCCATTGCGCAATATTCCCCACTGCTGCCTCCCGTAGGAGTCTGGGCCGTGTCTCAGTCCCAGTGTGGCCGGTCGCCCTCTCAGGCCGGCTACCCGTCGACGCCTTGGTAGGCCATTACCCCACCAACAAGCTGATAGGCCGCGAGCCCATCCCCAACCGCCAGAACTTTCAACCACAAACCATGAGGTTCGCAGTATTATCCGGTATTAGACCCCGTTTCCGAGGCTTATCCCAAAGTTGAGGGTAGGTTGCTCACGTGTTACTCACCCGTTCGCCGCTCGTGTACCCCCGAAGGGGCCTTACCGCTCGACTTGCATGTGTTAAGCACGCCGCCAGCGTTCGTCCTGAGCCAGGATCAAACTCTCCGTTGAAAAATATGACAAACCGGAAAACCGGTGAGTCGACAATCGGAAAAGCGATCCTTTGAATCAGAAACAAAACCATTACTGGCTTGTCATCCGTATTAATTTCAAAGGAATCCGAACACAGACAACAAACAACCACCCACCAAAACCCTCCAAGAAGGCCCTGGCAGCAGATCATTCGAAGCCCATGCACGGGGTTAATGCATCTTTCGGCATTGACTTTCGGCACGCTGTTGAGTTCTCAAGAATCGGACGCACACCGCAGCATGACCTTTCGGCCAGGCTCCCGGGGCAACCTGCGTTACTTTACCGGACCAGATCCACCGAGTCAAGACCCAGTTTTTCTGACCTTCCACCCGCATCCAAGCTACCGCCCCGGATCAGACAACCCGGTTCGGCTCAGCTAGCCTTGGGGGGTTCGGAGCGTTCGGCCGCTTTCGCGTCCCGCGCTTCGCTCCAACAAGAAGAACATTACGTGGCTCCCAGGTGGCCGGTCAAATCGGTTCCCGGTGGGCTGAATCACAGGCCTGTAATTTGCCTTCGGCAACCCGGATGTGGGAGTGGAGCCCACCCCCGCACTCGAGCTCTCAGCCGTGGGCGGGTGATGCCAGAACCCCTGCAAATGAACGCTTCCCGCGCCGCAGCACCAGCACGCCGCCCGGCAGCAGGTCGTCCGTGCCAGGCACGTACTCCGCGTCCTTCACCTTCTCGTTGTTCAGGTACCCGCCGCCCTCGGCCACCGTCCGCCGTGCAGCCGACTTGCTGGCGACCAGTCCGGACTTCACCAGGAGGTCGCCGTAGGTTGGCATCGGTTCGCCGGCGCCCAGCTCCACATGGGGTGCTTCTCGTAGTGCTGCGACCAGCGTGGAGCCGTCGAGCGACCCCAACTCCCCCTGGCCGAACAACGCCTTCGAAGCCTCCTGCACGCGCCGGGTCTCCTCAGCGCCGTGCACCAGCGTGGTCACGTCCTCCGCGAGAACGCGCTGGGCTTCGCGAGCCTGTGGCCGTTCTGCGGTCGCCTGCTCTAGCGCGGCGGTCTCCTCCGGCGTACGGAAGGTGTAGTACTGCACCAGCTGCATGACGTCTCGGTCGTCGCTGTTGAACCAGAACTGGTAGAAGGCGTACGGCGAGGTCAGCTCGCTGTCGAGCCACACTGTGCCCGACTCGGTCTTGCCGAACTTGGTCCCGTCGGCCTTGGTCACCAGGGGGGTGGCCAACGCATGCGCCTTCCCGCCATCGCTGCGGCGGATGAGCTCCACGCCGGCAGTCAGGTTCCCCCACTGGTCACTGCCGCCGGTCTGCAGTGTGCAGTTGTGCCGGCGGTAGAGCTCCAGGTAGTCCAGCGACTGCAGCAGCACGTAGCTGAACTCCGTGTAGCTGATCCCCTGCTCCAGCCGCGCCTTCACCACCTCGCGGCCGAGCATCCGGTTCACCGGGAAGTGCTTCCCGATGTCGCGCAGGAAGTCGAGGGTGTTGAGGTCCTTGGTCCAGTCGTAGTTGTTGACGATCCGGGCCGGGTTCGGCAGCGACTCGTCGAAGTCGACGAACTTCTCCACCTGGGCACGGACCTTCTCGACCCACTCCTGGACGAGATCCTTCGGGTTCAGCACCCGCTCCGACGTCTCCTTCGGATCACCGATCAACCCGGTGGCGCCACCGACGAGCCCGATCGGGTTGTGGCCGGCCAGCTGGAGTCGCCGCAGCGTCAGCAGCTGCAGCAGGTTCCCCATGTGCAGACTGGGCGCGGTGGGGTCGAAGCCGACATAAGAGGTGATCGGTCCCGCTGCCATCGAGGCCCGAAGGGCGTCCGGGTCAGTGGAGTGGGCAATCAAGCCACGGCTCTCCAGGTCATCCAGTACCTGGGTGCGGCGTTCGGTCACTTGGTCTCTCCTCGAGTACGTCGGTCACCTCTAGTGTCCCGTACGCGTCCTGGCTCGAGCGATGCCGGTGTCCAGGCGACGCTCAGGTGGGTTCCGGACGTGCTAGCACGTCACGGAGCTGCGGACGGAGCGCGTGTCCGTCCGGGCCCTGCACGGTGACCGCGGTCGGGCGGTGCGGGTCGTGGGCGCCTGGGTCCGGGTTCGGCACGGGCAGACCGTGTGACAGGACCTGCTCGGCCGGAGTCAGCTGGCGGATGCCGATAGCCAGGACATGATCCGGGTGCGACTGCGCGAAGTCGCCGTACAGCTGGGGGTCGTGCTGGCCGTCATCGCCGATCAGCACCCAGCGCACATTGGGGAACTCGCGCGCCAGCCGGCGCAGAGCTGTCCGCTTGTGCTCCTGGCCGCTGCGGAACCAGCCGGTGTTCGTCGGCCCCCAGTCCGTCATCAGCAACGGCCCCGGCGGGTACCCGTGCCGCGCGAAGAAGCGGGTCAGCGTCGGTGCGGTGTTCCACGCTCCCGTCGACAGGTAGAACATCGGAGCACCGGGGTGGTCCGCCAGCAGTTCGTCGTACAGCCCGGCCATCCCTGGTACGACGCGGCGCGCCTGCTCGTCGCGGACGAAGGTGTTCCAGGCGGCGATCATCGGACGCGGCAGCATCGTGAGGATGACCGTGTCGTCGATGTCGCTGACCAGTCCGAACGTGGCGTCCGGGTCCGGTACGAAGATGCGCGCGCGGGCCTGGCGCTCGCCGTGGACGCCGAGCATGATCTCGTGCCACCCCGCCGGCAGCACCTCCGGAACGGTCAGGTCGATGAACCCGCCGCGGTCGGTGACAGCGTCGTACGTCCGGCCGTTGATGGCGACCGACACCAGCACCTTGGTCGCCGGCGCCGTGACGAAAACCCGCCAGCCGCGCACCACCTGGTCCTCGTCGTACCGCGGCTGGTTGCGCGGGTCCCGGCCGAGTACGACGCGGGCCAGCACCCGGACGAACTCCGTGTTGCCGTAACCGACCTGCGGGATGATCCGCTCCTGCCAGCCACGACGCCGCAACACGGCCTGCACCCCAAGGTTGAACCAGTCCTCGAGACGGGACGCGTAGTGCGGACGGGCCATACCAGAAACCTACCCGGAGCATGGTCCCCTAGTCGTCCTCACTCGCGCGCGGCGAGAAGCTTTGACCCGCAGTTCACGAACTGTCGGCGGCGTCTCCTAGGTTCTCCCCATGACCGCTATCGGAATGTGCTTCCCGCGTACCTTCCCGGCCGCCCTGGTCACCGACGTGGCTCGGCGTCTCGACCGTGGTGGCGCGGATGAGCTGTGGATCATCGAGGACTGCTTCTTCACGGCCGGTCCGTCGCTGGTGTCGGCCGCGCTGACGTCGACCGAGCGGTTGACCGTCGGGCTCGGCATCGCGCCCGCGGTTGCGCGTACTGCGGCGGTCACCGCGATGGAGTTCGCGACGCTCGAGGCGCTCGGGCCGGGGAGGTTCCTGCCCGGGATCGGCCACGGCGTGCAGTCGTGGATGGCGCAGATGGGTGTCCGGCCGAAGTCGCCGCTGACAACTCTCGAGGAAGTCACCACGACGGTCACCCGGTTGCTCGCCGGCGAAGAGGTCAGCTTCGAGGGCAAGGCGGTGTACCTGAAGGACGTGAAGCTGGACGCGCCGCCGGTCACCCCGCCGCCGATCCTGCTCGGAGTGATGGGTCCGAAGTCGATGGCACTGGCGGGGCGGGTCGCCGGCGGTGTCGTGCTTGCGGAGCCTGCGACTCCGGCGTACGTGCGTCAGTCGGTGGAGTACGCCGGATCGCCTGAGGGCTTCGTGGTCGCGGTCTTCGCAGCGATGTGCGTGCGGGAGGACCGCAAGACGGCGTACGAGTGGACTGCGCCGTGGCTGGGCTGGCGGATCGGCGACAACCACCCGGGCGTGACTGCGTTGCCGTTCTTCGACGACATGAAAAAGCTGTTCGACGAGTCCGGCGTCGAGGGGCTCGTGGGGATGCCGACGGACTGGTGGACGCAGATCGGTGCGATCGGGACGCTCGACGATGCCGCTGCGCATGTTGATGCGCTGGAGGCGGCCGGGGTGCATCACATCGGGCTGTTCCCGGATCCGGAGGTGGAGCACGGGCTTCCACAGTTGGACTACGTGCTGGAGCTAGCGAAGCGTTAGGCCCGGCGCTTCGGGACGTGTGGGCGGTACGGCGAGACCGTCGCGTCGCCCGGGATCCAGAAACGCCAGGCGCGGTCGGCTGCCTCGCGGAGGCCGACGCGTGGACCGGTGGACGGCTCGCCGTCGAAGCCGGGGCCCGGCAGGAGTTGGATCGGTGAGTCCTTCGCGAGCAGGTCCGTGCCGTTGCCTTCGCCTCTGATGCCGAGGGCAACACACAGGCGGGCCGGGCCGCGGCCGAGATCGCGGTCCGGGTCGGCCTTCGGGCGCTTGACCACCGGGCCTTGCCTGACGCCGGCTTGGTTGAACGCGACCTTCTCGACGGCTGGTTGACCGCGGCGGTCGCGGGCCAGTTCGACGCCTTCGATGATCTCGCCGGCGCGCAGGAGGACGGCCGACGGTTTGCCGGGCGGGCCGACGACGACGTTCATGCAGAAGTGCATGCCGTAGGTGAAGTACACGTACAGGAAGCCGGGCGGGCCGAACATGATCGCGTTGCGCGGGGTTTCGCCGCGGTAGGCGTGCGAGCCCGGATCGTTCGGCCCGTCGTACGCCTCCACCTCGGTGAGGCGCGCGACGACGGTGCCCTCGTCGGTGGTGCTGCTCACCAGCATCCCAAGCAACTTCGGCGCCACTTCCAGCACAGGACCATCAAGCAGAGAGCGGCGCATGCCCAGCACCCTAAGCGACCGCCGGGCAAGCCGGCCCTGCGGCCGGCTCGCCCGGCGGGGTGGCCGGAGAGAGCAGCGGCTGGAGGGCGGCGGCTGGAGGGCGGCGGCAGGCGGGCGGCGGCAGGCGGGCGGCAGGCGAGGTGGCGAGCGGGCGGCGCCGGGTCAGGCGAGGCGGGTGGCGTGGGTGGCGGCTCGGGTGCGGAGCTCCGTCAGTTGGAGTTCTACTTGTGGTTGGGCTGTGCCGCCTCGGGTGTTTCTTGAGGAGAGGGAGCCTTGGACGGTCAGGACTGAGCGGACTTCCGGCGTCAGGTGAGGGGAGATGGCGGCCAGGTCGTCGTCGGAGAGGTCCCAGAGTTCTATGCCGCGTTTTTCGCAGGCCTGGACGCAGGCGCCGGCCAGTTCGTGGGCTACGCGGAAGGGGACCTGCTGGCGGACCAGCCACTCGGCGATGTCGGTTGCCAGGGAGAAGCCCTGCGGGGCGAGCTCTTCTAGGCGGGCGGTGTTGAAGCGGAGGGTTCGGATCATCCCGGTGAACGCGGGTAGCAGGACCTCGAGCGTGTCGATCGAGTCGAAGACCGGCTCCTTGTCCTCCTGGAGGTCCCGGTTGTACGCGAGCGGCTGCGCCTTGAGCGTCGCGAGCAGACCGCTCAGGTTGCCGATCAGGCGGCCGGCCTTTCCGCGGGCGAGCTCGGCGATGTCCGGGTTCTTCTTCTGCGGCATGATGCTCGACCCGGTCGAGAACGCGTCGTCCAACTCGACGAAGCCGAACTCCTTCGTCGCCCAGATGATCACCTCTTCGGCCTGCCGGGACAGGTCGACGCCGATCTGCGCGGTGACGAACGCGAACTCCGCGACGAAGTCCCGCGACGAGGTCCCGTCGATCGAGTTCGCCGACGAGTTCGTGAAGCCCAGCTCCTGAGCGACGAACACCGGGTCCAGCCCCAGCGAGCTCCCGGCCAGAGCTCCCGAGCCGTACGGCGAATCCGCGGCAACCCGCGCGTCCCAGTCGGCCAGCCGATCCAGGTCCCGGATCAGCGGCCAGGCGTGTGCGAGCAGATGATGCGACAGCAGAACCGGCTGCGCGTGCTGCAGATGCGTCCGGCCAGGCATGGCCACACCCAGGTGCTGAGCAGCCTGATCCGCCAGCGCGTTTACCTGCTCCAGAACCAGCCGGCCGACGATCCGGCCGTGCTCACGCAGGTAGCTCTTGAACAGCGTCGCCACCTGGTCGTTACGCGAACGCCCCGCGCGCAGCCGACCACCAAGCTCAGCACCGAGCCGATCGAGCAGCCCGTGCTCCAGCGCGGTGTGCACGTCCTCGTCTGCTTCGGCCGGCAGGAAACGGCCGGCGAGTACGTCGTCGAGGAGCGCATCCAGACCGGCAAGCATCGCGGCCAGGTCCTCGTCGGTCAACAGACCCGCGCGGTGCAGCACCTTGGCGTGCGCCTTCGAGCCGGCGATGTCGTACGGCGCGAGCCGCCAGTCGAAGTCCGTCGACTTGCTCAGCGCCGCCAACGCATCCGCCGGGCCACCGGCAAACCGGCCGCCCCATAGTCCAGCAGTACTCACAACAGTTCCTTACTTCGGTTCACGGGCAGCCAGGGACAGGAAGCGGGCGGCGAGGGCCTCGCCGCCGACCGGGTTGCGGGACACGACCATCACGGTGTCGTCGCCGGCGATGGTGCCGAGTACGTCGTCCAGTCCCACGTGGTCGATCGCCGACGCGAAGTACTGGGCCGCACCCGGCGGGGTTCGCAGGATCACCAGGTTGGCGCTGCCCTCGGCCGACACCAGCAGCTCGGACGCCACCCTGGCCAGACGTGCCTCGAAAGCAGCCGCCTCGCCGGCTCGCGGCGTACGGTCACCGCCTTCACCCGGTACGGCGTACACGAGCTGTCCGGACGAATCGCGCACCTTCACCGCACCGATCTCGACCAGGTCGCGCGACAGCGTCGCCTGCCCGACGACCAGCCCGGACGCAGCGAGCAGATCAGCCAGCTCGGTCTGCGACCGCACCGGCTGCCGACCGAGCAGATCCACGATCCGTTGCTGACGCGCAGTCTTCGTAGTCGGTACGGCGACACTCATTCCCCGAAACTCCTTGCCAACAGCCACGACAGCAGCGCCTTCTGCGCGTGCAGCCGGTTCTCGGCCTCGTCCCAGACGACCGACTGCGGGCCGTCGATCACGGACGCGTCGATCTCCTTGCCACGGTACGCGGGCAGGCAGTGCAGCACGATCGCGTCCGGCTTCGCCTTGGACAGTAGTTGCTCCGTCACGGCGTACGGTACGAACGGCGCCTCCCGCGACGCAGCCTCGTCCTCCTGGCCCATCGACACCCAGGTGTCGGTGGCAAGCACATCCGCTCCGTCGGCCGCCGCGATCGCGTCCGCGGTCCACGCCACCGATCCCCCGGTCGACGCGGCGATCTCGCCGGCGCGTGCCAGGATCGCAGGATCCGGCTGGTACTCCGCCGGCGATCCCACGACGACGTGCATGCCCGCGGTCGCGCCACCCAGCAGATACGAGTGCGCCATGTTGTTGGCGCCGTCGCCCAGATAGACCAGCTTGAGCCCGGCTGTCGAGCCCTTGTGCAGCCGGACGGTCTGCAGGTCCGCGAGGATCTGGCATGGGTGGAACTCGTCGGTCAGCGCATTGATGACCGGCACCGAGGACGCCGCCGCCATCTCCTCGATGCGCGCTTGGCCGAACGTCCGCCACACGATCGCCGCGACCTGCCGGTCCAGCACCTTGGCCGTGTCCGCGATCGGTTCGCCGCGGCCCATCTGCGACGTCTGCGCGTCGATGATCAGCGGTACGCCGCCGAGCTCGGAGATCCCGACCGCGAACGAGATCCGGGTCCGCGTCGAGGTCTTGTCGAAGATCACCGCGACCGTCTTCGGCCCGCTCAACGGCTTGTGCCCGTGCCGGTCCCCCGCGAGCTGCGCGGCCAGCGTCAGTACTTCGTCCTGCTCGACCGGCGAGAGGTCGTCGTCCCGCAGGAAGTGCCGAACCATCAGACCTCCACCTTGTCGAGCAGCCCGGGAAGGGCCGCGACGAAACTGTCCGCATCAGCCTTGCTCAGGATGTACGGCGGCGCCAGCCGCAACGCGTTCGGGATCGGATTGTTGATCACGAAGCCGCCCTCCAGCGCCAGCGCCGCCACCTGGTCCGACACCGGCTCGGTCAACTCGATCGCCAGCAGCATGCCGCGCCCGCGGACGCCCGCGATCATCGGGTGGTCGAGGGCAATGATCGACGACGCGAGGTGGTTGCCCACGGCATTCACCTGGGCGAGCAGGCCGTCCCGCTCAATTACGGTCAGCACCGCGAGGCCCGCGATCGATGCGACCGGGTTGCCGCCGAACGTCGTGCCGTGGTTGCCCGGCTGGAGCAGGTCCGCGGCCGCGCCCAGACCGATGCAGGCGCCGATCGGGACGCCCGCGCCGAGGCCCTTCGCGACCGTCACGATGTCCGGCGTGATGCCCTCGGGCTCGAAAGCGAACCACGTCCCGGTCCGACCGATCCCGGTCTGGATCTCGTCGAGCCACAACAGTGCGCCATGCTCGGACGTGATGCTCCGCGCGGCCCGCAGGTAGCCAGCCGGCGGTACGACGACGCCGTTCTCGCCCTGGATCGGCTCGAGGATCACAGCCGCCGTCTCGTCGTCGACCGCCGCGGCCAGCGCTTCCGCGTCGCCGTACGGGACGAACTCCACGTCGCCGGGCAGCGGCGCGAACGCTTCGCGGTACGCCGGTTTCCACGTGACCGCGAGAGCGCCCATGGAACGCCCGTGGAACGCACCGACGGTCGAGATGATCTTGGTCCGGCCGGTCCGCCGGGTGATCTTGAACGCGGCCTCGTTCGCCTCGGTGCCGGAGTTGGTGAAGAACACCTTGCCCGGAGCATCGAAGAGACCGAGCAGTTTCTCGGCCAGCGCGATCTGGGGCGCGGAGGCGAAGAAGTTCGAGACGTGGCCGAGGGTGGCGAGCTGCGAGGTCACCGCGGACACCACGAACGGGTGCGCGTGACCGAGGCAGTTCACCGCGAGGCCGCCGAGCAGGTCGAGGTACTTGTTGCCATCGGCATCCCATAGGTACGCGCCCTCGCCGCGGACGAGGACACGCTTCGGCGCACCGAAGGTGTTCATCAGGGCGCCGGTGTAGCGCTCAGTCAGTGCAGCCTGCGTGCCATCGACGGTCAGCAGTTCACTCATGACGGGATCACCTGGGTTCCACTTCCGGCATCGGTGAAGATCTCGAGGAGCAGCGAATGCGGGACGCGACCGTCGATCACGGTGGCACGGGAGACGCCCGACTCGACCGCGCGCAGGCAGGCTTCCATCTTCGGCACCATGCCCGACGCCAGCGACGGCAGCAACTCGGCCAGCTCGGCCGCGTCGATCTGCGTGATGATCTCGTCGCTGTCCGGCCAGTTCCGGTAGAGCCCGGCGACATCGGTCAGTACGACGAGCTTCTCGGCGCCGAGCGCGACCGCGAGCGCGGCGGCCGCGGTGTCGGCGTTGACGTTGTGCGCCTGGCCGTCCTCGTCCGGCGCGATCGTCGACACCACCGGGATCCGGCCGGCGTCGATCAGGTCGACCACCGCCTCCGGACGTACTTCGACCACGTCGCCGACCAGCCCGATGTCGACGTGCTCGCCGTCCACCAACGCCGTACGGCGCTCCGCGGTGAACAGGCCGGCGTCCTCGCCGGACATTCCGACCGCGAACGGACCGTGCGCGTTCAGCAGACCGACCAGCTCGCGGCCGACCTTGCCGACCAGGACCATGCCGACGACGTCCATCGCCTCCGGCGTGGTGACCCGGAGCCCGCCGCGGAACTCGCTGTCGATGCCGAGCCGGCCGAGCATGTCGCTGATCTGCGGTCCGCCGCCGTGGACGACGACGACCCGCACCCCGGCGTACCGGAGGAAGACGATGTCGGATGCGAATGCCTGCTTGAGCTTGTCGTCGACCATGGCGTTCCCGCCGTACTTCACGACGACGGTCTTGCCGTGGAACTCCTTGAGCCAGGGCAGGGCTTCGGTCAGTACGGCGGCCTTCTCGACCGCATCTGCGTGACTGTTCACGAGGAGTAGGCCGAGTTCTCTTCGACGTAGGCGTGGGACAGGTCGGTGGTGAGGACGGTCGCGGAGGCCGGGCCGGCGTGCAGATCGATCAGTACGTCGATCTCCAGGCCGCTGAGGTCCGCCTCGGAGCGATCGACGCCCTTGCCGCCGGCAACACAAATCGCAGCGCCGTTCAGCGTGATGTCGAGCAGCGACGGATCGAAGGCCGTGGGTGCGTTGCCGACTGCCATCGCGATCCGGCCCCAGTTCGGGTCGGAGGCGAAGAACGCGGTCTTGCAGAGGTTGTCCTCGGCAACGAGCTTGGCGGCGGCCAGGGCCTCCGCCTCGGTCGCGGCGCCCTGGACGGTGATGCTGACGTGCTTGGTGACGCCCTCGGCGTCGGCCTGCAACTGCTTCACCAGGTCAGCAGCCAGCACTGTCAACGCCGCCTCGAAGGCCTCGGGGGTGACGTTCACGCCTGAGGCTCCCGAGCTGAGCAGGAGCACGGTGTCGTTGGTCGACGTACCGCCGTCGACGTCGAGCCGGTTGAAGGTCTTGGCGACCGCGTTGCGTAGCGCGTGATCGAGGTGCGGCTGGTCGAGGACGGCGTCGGTGGTGATCACGCTCAGCATCGTCGCCATGTTCGGCGCGCACATCCCGGCGCCCTTCGCGAACCCGCCGATGCTCCAGCCGTCCGCGTGCTTCAGCGCGGCCTGCTTCGGAACGTTGTCGGTGGTCATGACTGCGGTCGCTGCGGCGAGCCCGTGCTGCGGGTCATCGCCCAGGTCTGCAACGGCCGCGTCGATCCCGGAGAGGAGCGCATCCATCGGGAGGCGTTCGCCGATCAGGCCGGTCGAACAGACGCCGATCCCGGCGGCCCCGACCCCCAGAACGGATGCCAGCTTCTCCGCGGTCTTGTGCGTGTCCTGGAAACCTTCCGGCCCGGTGCACGCGTTCGCGCCGCCGGAGTTCAGGACGACGGCCTTCAGCGCCCCGGCGGTCAGGACCTGCTGGGACCAGAGCACCGGCGCGGCCTTCACCTTGTTCGTGGTGAAGACGCCGGCGGCGACGTCGTACGGGCCGTCGTTCACGACCACGGTGAGGTCCGGCGTACCGGCGGGCTTGATCCCGGCGATCACCCCGGCCGCGCGGAAGCCGGCCGGCGCGGTGACCCCGGCGCTCCGATCGACTTGAGTGTCCGGGGTGACTGCAACGGTCACGGTGCGACTCCTACGAGGGGCAGGGCCAACGGCTCGTCGAGTCCGAGGGCCAGGTTCATGCACTGCACGGCTCCGCCGGCGGTGCCCTTGGTGAGGTTGTCCATCGCGGCCACGATGACGGCGCGGCCGGTGCGCTGGTCGAGGGCTACTTGCAACTGCACGGTGTTCGCGCCGAGGGTGGATTGCGTCTGCGGCCACTGCCCCTCGGGCAGCAGGTGGATGAAAGGCTCGTTGCGGTAGGCATCTTCATAGGCCCGCCGGAGTTTCACGAGATCGGTGCCATCGGCAATCGGGGCGCTGCAGGTGGCGAGGATGCCGCGGGCCATCGGGACAAGCACCGGTGTGAACGAGACGCTCACCGGCTGATCGGCGTACGGCGTGAGGTTCTGCTCGATCTCCGGCGTGTGACGGTGGACTCCGCCGACGCCGTACGCCGACGCCGACCCCATCACCTCCGCGCCGAGGAGATGCGCTTTCGGGGCCTTGCCCGCGCCCGACGTACCGCTGACGGCGACCACCACCAGCTGGGTGGGGTCGACCAGCCCGTTCTGTACGGCGGGGAGCAGGGCGAGGGTGGAGACGGTGGGGTAACAACCCGGCACGGCGACCCGGTTCGAACCGCGGAGCTTGTCCCGCTGTCCGGGGAGCTCCGGGAGTCCGTACGGCCACGAGCCGGCATGCTCGCCGCCGTAGAACTCGACCCACACCTCGGCCTCGGTCAGCCGGAAGTCCGCGCCGCAGTCGATCACGGTGACGTCCTCGCCGAGCTGGTCGGCGATTCCGGCGGACTGTCCGTGCGGCAGGGCCAGGAACACCACGTCGTGACCGGCGAGATTCTCCGCCGTGGTCTCGACCAGGATGCGCCCGGCCAGCGGCACGAGGTGTGGGTGGTGCACGCCGAGCGCCGTACCGGCGTTCCCGCCGGCGGTCAGGGCGCCGATCTCCACCTCGGGGTGGCTGCTCAGCAACCGGAGCAGCTCGCCGCCCGCGTACCCACTGGCCCCGGCCACTGCCACCTTCACGCTCATGTGAATGAGTATGCCATTAACCGGATGAATATCCAACCGAGTTCGCGTCGTGGATGAAAGAGTCCCGCCCCTCGCTCCGCTCGGGGCGGGAGGAAGAGAGGGAGTCGGTCTTGCCGGCCAACCACGGGTTGTGATGCGGGTCATGTCACACGGTGTGTGGTGGCGCGTGTCCTGGGGGTTGACGACGGACTCTGGAGGGTGACATGGCGCGGATCGGACTGGAGCACGAGCGGGGATGGTTTGTGCGGGTGGCGGAGTGGGGTAGCCGGCGGAAGTACGGGGCGGTGCTGGAGCCGGGGCAGGCGGCGTTGCACAACCGGCGGGTGCTGGTGTCGATGCTGCTGCTGGAGGGGTCTGCGGCTCGGTGGAACAAGCTGGACCCGGAGCTGAAGGCGCTCGCGGTGATGGTGACGTCGGCGCGGATCGGGTGCAGCTGGTGCATGGACTTCGGCTACTGGGAGTTCCACCACCAGGGTGTCGACCAGGCGAAGCTGCGCGATGTGCCAGGGTGGCGGGACAGCGACGTCTACTCGGATCTGGAGCGCGCGGTGATGGACTACGCCGAGGCGATGACGGCGACCCCGCCGGAGGTCACCGACGAGCAGGTCGAGCGGTTGCGCGCGGACCTCACCGACGAGCAACTGGTCGAGCTCACCTCGATCATCTCGCTGGAGAACTACCGCTCCCGCACGAACGCGGCCCTCGGACTGACGAGCCAGGGCTTCAAGGAGACCTGCGAACTGAGGTCGGTCAAATGACCGAGGAGCAGTTGGCGAGCGAGTTCGCCGAGCATCGATCCGTGCTGGTCGGCGCGGCGTACCGCGTCGTCGGCAGCGTGAGCGATGCGGAGGACGTCGTCCAGGAGGCGTGGTTGCGATGGACCGGCGTCGACCACGACGAGGTGCGCGACACCCGCGCCTACCTGATCCGCATCACCACCCGCCTGGCCCTGAACCGGCTGCGCGAACAGAAGGCCCGGCGGGAGCAGTACGTCGGCCCGTGGCTGCCCGAGCCGCTGGCGACCGACGACGATCCCGAGGCCGCGGTCGAGCTGGCGGACTCGGTCAGCATGGCGATGCTCGTCGTACTCGAGACGCTGTCCCCGCTCGAGCGGGCCACGTTCGTACTGCGTGAGGTGTTCGACCTCCCGTACGACGAGATCGCGGACACGCTCGGGCGATCCGAGACCGCCGTACGGCAGCTCGCCCATCGCGCTCGCGAGCACGTCCACGCGCGGCAGCCGCGGCATCACGTCGACAAGGCGCGCCACGACGAGGTGACGATGCGGTTCATGCAGGCGGCCGGGTCGGGCGACTTCGACCAGGTGGTCGCGTTGCTCGCGCCGGACGCCGTACTGATCAGCGACGGCGGCGGCAAGAAGAAGGCGGCGCTGCGGCCGATCCACGGTGCGGACAAGATCGCGCGCTGGCTGTTCGCGGTGATCGCGGAGAACCCGGGCTTCGAGATCCGGATGGGCACGCTGAACGGCGAGATCGCCTACATCGCGTACGACGGGGACGCGCCGGACACGGTCGCGTTCCTGAAGACCGAGGGCGGGCTGATCAACGAGCTGTACCTGATCCGGAACCCGGACAAGCTGGAGCACATCCACTGAGCCGTAGACTATCTGCAACTCAGTCGCAGATGGAGGTGCGGTGAAGTACCTGGTAATCGACTCGGACGAGGCGCTCGATCCGAGGTTGCGAGCAGACCTGTTGGACACCTGGGTCGCGGCGACGAACGCCGGCGGCGCGGTCGGGTATACGCCGCCCGCGCCGGTCGAGCAGATCGCCCAGAACCTGGACGGCGCGCTCGGCCGGGTCGCGGCCGGGCTGGACCTGCTCGGCGTGCTGCACACCGGTGAGCGGTACGCCGGGATGGGCATGCTCGTGAGCTCCCCCAGCTGGCTGAATGCGCACTGGCGCACGGTGTTGCGGGTGATGGTCCACCCTGAGCACCAGGGCAACGGCGCCGGCCGCGCGCTGATGGAGGGGCTGCGCGGCTCAGCGGTCGACCTGGGGCTCGAGCAACTCCAGCTGACGATCCGCGACGGGCTCGGCCTGGAGAAGTTCTACGGGCCGCTCGGCTACCGCGTCGTCGGCACGCACCCACGCGCGATCCGCGTCACGCCCGACGACTACCGCGACGAGATCATGCTGGTCCAGGACCTCTAGCGGATCCCCAGGCCATCACAATCGCCGAGGTCGGGCGACGCGCCGCCTGGAGCGCCCGGCCGGCCAGCATTGTGATGGCCTGGCGATCCGCATCCGGTCAGCGGCGGGTGCGGGCTATGGCCAGGAGGGTGCCGCCCAGGGCTGCGAGCAGCGTGCCGAGGGTGAGGATGATTGCGGGTGGGCCGCCGGTGGGTGGGATTTCGTCGCGGCTGGTTGTGCGGACGTCTTCGGTGGGCTGGGCGCCGACGATGACCTTGACCGGGGCGGTGGCTTCGCCGATCTGGTAGGTCGCCTTCGCGGTGCCGGTGAAGGCTGCGACCGGTTTGAGGGTGACCGTTCCGTCGCCGGCGACCGACCAGGTGCCGGCGCCGTCGGTGAGGTGCTTCGCGCAGGTGCCGGTGCTTGTGCGCAGACAGACCGAGCTCGGTGTGATCGTGCCGCTGTCGTTGAGGAGCGGGTTGACGGCGACCGGGTTGCCCGGCGTACCGGTCGCCGTGTCGGGCACCGCCTTGGCGAGCAACGGTCCGGCGACCGTCACGTCGAGCAACGCCGTGTCGGACGTGCCGTTCGCATCGGTCACTCGGTAGGCCAGTGATCGCGTCGTACCGATGAAACCCTTGACCGGGGTGAACCTGACGGCACCGTCTGCACCAACCAGGTACGAGCCTTCGTGCGGCACGGCGACGGACTTCTTCTCCTTGCCGTCGGCCGGGTCGCGCAGTACGACGGAAGCCGGTCGGAGCGGCGCGGACGGGTCACCGGGTTTGTCGTTGTCGAGGACCGGCACCACAACCGCGGTGCCGAAGGGCGTGTCGGCGTCGTCATCGACGACGACCGGACGCACCGGCGCGACTGTGACGGTGACGGTGGCGCGGGCCGAGTTCTGGTTCGTGTCCTTCACGTCGTACGCCGCCGGTCGCGCGGTGCCCGTGAATGTTGCCACCGGACGGAACGTGATCTTGCCGCTGGCAACGACATACGTACCCTGTCCTGCAACAGTCACCTGGTCGACCAGCGCGCCGGCAGGTCCGACCAGGAGCAACGAGTCCGGGTCGAGCGTCGCGCCCGGCCCCGGCTTGTCGTTCGCGAGCGGGTCGATCGTCACCGCGACATGCTGCCTGGTCGGCGCCACGTCCGGCACTGCGACCGGGCGATCCTGGACCGTGATCGTCAACGTGCCGGCGCCGACCGTCCCGTTGCGGTCGGCAACCTGATACCCGACAGGAACCGCCACGCCGGCGAACCCGTCCACGGGCGCGAACTGGATCGCCCCGGTCGGCTGCACGGTGAACGTCCCCTCCCCCGGCACAGCCAGCGTGGCCACCGGATCACCGGTCGCCGGATCAACCAGCTGTACGCCGCCCAGCGGCGCACTCACATCGCCCGGCTTGTCATTCGCAAGCACGTCGACCGTCACCGGAGTCCCGTACGGCGTCGTCGCCGCGTCGTCCGCGATCACCGGTGTGACCGCTGCGACCGTCACCGTGACCGACGCGCTCGCCTTGTTCCCAGTGGTGTCGCTGACCCGATAAGCGACCGACACGACACCGCGGTACGCCCGCTCGGGATCGAACACGAGCTTCCCGGAGACCACCGCGAACACACCCTGCCCCGGGATCACCACCTTGCCGCTCCACGAACCGCCGTACACCTGCAAGCTGGTCCGATCGAGCTGCGCGCCCGTCCCCGGCTCGTCGTTCGCGAGCGGATCGACGGTGACCGGCACGTTCTGCTTGGTCTGTACAGCGTCCGCCACCGCCGACGGCCCCTTGCCGACGGTCAACACCAGCAGACCTTCGGCGGTCGTCCCGTTGCCGTCGGCAATCCGGTACGTCGCCGGCGTCGTCGCGCCCTGGAACCCCTTCGCCGGCGTGAACGTGACCGTCCCGTCGTCGTCGGCGCGGTAGCTTCCCTCGCCGGCCCGCGTCATGGTCTTGCCGTAGTGCCCGGCCGCATCCTTCAGCACGAGACTCGACGGAACCAGCGGCGCCGACGGACCGCCCGGCTTGTCGTTCGCCAGCACGTTCACCGCGACCGCATGCCCGTACGGCGTGATCGCCGAGTCCCCGACCGCGACCGGCCGGACCGGCGTCACGGTCATGCTCAACGTGGTGGTCGCGTAGTTGCCGTCCGAGTCCGCGACCCGGTAGCGGATCGCGAGCGCCTTGCCCTGGAACGCCGGCAGCGGATCGAACTCGATCGCGCCGCTCGGCTGCACGGCGTACGTCCCCTGCTTGGCAACCGTCAGCTTCTTGACGTACCCGGTCCCGTCGAGCAGGCCGACCGAACCAGGGTCGAGCGTCGCGTCGGTGCCCGGGACGTCGTTGGACACCACGTTCACCGTCACGGTCACGTTCTGCAGAGTCGACGCTGTGTCGGCGATGGCGACCGGCGGCTTGCCGACCGTGACCGTCAACCGAGCGGTCGCCTTGGTCCCGTTGCTGTCGGCCACCTGGTACGTCAACGGCGTACCAGGACCGCGGAAGGTCGCTGCCGGATCGAACCGGACCACTCCCCCGGCCGCCGTATACACACCTTCGTTCGGGATCCGCACCGATGCCTTCGGCAACCCATCGGCAGGGTTGACGAGGACCAGGCTGCCCGGCACCAGTGGCGCCGACGGATCGCCCGGCTCGTCGTTCGCGAGCACCTTGACCGTGACGGTCTTCCCGTACGGCGTTCGCGCCGCGTCGTCGGCGGCGACCGGCGTGATCGGGGTGATCGTGACCGTGATCGTGGACCGTGCGATCTGACCGAACCAGTCCGAGATCCGGTACGTCACCTTGGTCGCCGTACCGGTGAATCCTGGCAGCGGGTCGACAGCGACCGTGCCGTCGGGATTGACCTGGTAGTCGGCCTGTCCCGGGACCTTCACCAGCTTCTTCAGCGAACCATCTGCCGGATCCACGAGCGTGAGGCTGAGCGGATCGAGCCCGGACCCACGCCCGGCGGTGTCGTTGGCCAACGGGTTCACGCGTAGCGGGAGGTTCTGCTTGCCGGTCGCCGTGTCGGGCGTGGCGGTCGGCGCGGGCGGCTTGGCAACCGTGACAGTCAGCGCTGCCGACGTCGTCGTACCGTTCACATCCGAGACGCGGTAGGTGACCGCCGTCGCGACGCCGGTGAACTTCGGCATCGGGTCGACGACGACCTTGCCCTCTGGAGTGGTCGTGTACGTCGCCTGGCCGGCGATGACCACCGTTGCCTGAGGCTCCTTCGTCGTCGGGTCGATCAGCTGCACGCTGCTCGGCACCAGCGGGACGGACGGATCACCGGCGTCGTCGTTCGACAGCACCGGCACAGTCACGTCCGTGTCGTACGCCGTACTCGCGGTGTCGTCGGACGCATCGGGCTGCACCTTCGTCACCCGCACTGTCAGCGTCGACTTCCCGACCGCATCGTTGCTGTCAGCAACCTGATAAGGGATCACGGTCGCGGTGCCGTTGAAGGTCGGCACTGGCTCGAACAGCACCTGGCCGTCCGGCTTGACCGTGTACTTGCCCTGACCGGCGACCACGAGAGTAGTCAACGGATCCCCGTCCGACAGCGCCAGCAGCCGAACACTCTTCGGCTTCAGCGCAGCACCGGTTGGACCGGGCTTGTCGTTGTCGAGGACCGCGATCACCACCGCTCGACCTTGGAGCGTGGTGATCGTGTCCGGGTTCGCCACCGGCGGGCCGGGCGCGTCGACGGAGACAGTGAGTACGGCGCGCGCCGGCGTACCGTTCTTGTCGAGCACCTGGTAGGTCAACGGCGTACCGACACCTTTGAACCCGTGCACCGGCTGGAAGGTCACCTCGCCGGCGGCGGCCAGATAGACGCCCTGCTGCGCGATCGTCACCTTGTCGACGAGCTGCCTGGTGACCGGGTCGACGAGCCGCAACGTGCTCGGGACGAGAGGCGCGTCGGGCGAACCGGGCAGGTCGTTGTCGAGCACGGGTACGACGACATCGGTGTCGAACGCGGTCGAGCTCGAGTCGCCGTTGGCCGTCGGCGTGACCGGCGTGACCGTCACGGTGAGCGTCGACTCGGCCGTCTGGCCGGTGGTGTCGGTGACGCGGTAACCGATCGACGTACCGACGCCGATGAACTGCGGTTGCGGAACGAAGTCGACGCTGCCGTCGGGCTTCACGACGTACTCGCCCTCGCCGGCGATCACCAGCTTCTTCTTGAAGGTTGCGTCGGCCGGATCACGCAGTACGACGGAGTCGGGGTCGAGCTGCACGCCCGCCGCGGCGCGGTCGTTGGCCAGCGGCTTGACGGACACACTCACGTTCTGCGGAGTCGTCGCGGTGTCGGGCATGGCCACCGGTCGATCCGGGAGCGACACCGTCAGGGTGAGCTCGGCGGTCGCGGCGATGCCGTTGCTGTCGGCAACGCGGTACGTGACCGGCTTGGCCGGACCCACGAACCCTGGCACGGGCTCGACGCGGATCGTGCCGTCGGGCTTGGCGACGTACTTCGCCTGGCCGACCATGTTGACCATCTCGACGCACTTGCCGCCGTCAACCAAGCAGAGGGACGCGGCGGCGAGCGGCGCCGACGGATCGCCCGGCTTGTCGTTGGCGAGCACCGGAACGATGACCGCGGTGTTGAAGGCGGTCGTCGCGGTGTCGTCGGTCAGCACCGGCGGAGGCGGCGGTGTGATCGCGAACGGGTAGTCCTCGACCTCACCAGAGTCAGCGGCCCCGGCCGGCTTCTCGATCTGTACGTCGTTATAGCCGACCCGCACGCGCGCATACGACGCCCCTGCCTTGGGCGCGAGCTCTGACCACCTCAGCGTGACGGTCGTCTGCTTCGCGGCGAAGGGGGCACAAGCTCGCTCACCTGGCTCGAACGTCCCGTTGACGTTGAAGTCGATCCACGCGCACGCGCGACCGGCCTTTGACGTACCGGTGAGCTGCAGGTCGGCGGAGTAGGTCGTCTGGTTGGTGCGAAGCGGCTTGAAGACCACGCCGTCATCGGCCTGATCCGGTGTCGGCGGACCGGTCGTGCCGTTCGCAACGTCGACATTGTCCTCAGTGACGTCCTTCCCGAGCTGTACGTCGCTGAGCACCGACCACGCGGTGCCGTACGACGCCGGGGCGTCACCGAAATCCTCGGGCGTGGACGCGACGATCGAGAACGCATCACCGGAGGACGCGTTGTTGATGGCCGGGAGCTTCGGGTGCTTCGTGAACTGCGCGGTGACGGCGAAGGTGAGCTTGTTGACGATGCCGTTCACGCGGACCGATCCGCACGCGGCAGTCGCGGAGGTATCGAGACCGGACGGGGACTTGGTGTTGACGCAGTTCGGACCGGCGTCGTGATCGGCCGCGCTGATCGTGTCGCTGGTGACGGCGAGGTTGTTGCCCTGCCCAAGCTTCGTCAGGCTGAGGCCGGCGGTCGTCAGCTTGAGAATCGAGTGCACCTCGGACTGGGCGATCGGCTTGCCGCTGTCGGTCCGGGTGACGGAGCCGCCGATGCCGCCGAGGTGCAGGACCGGGTTGCGGACGGGCTGGGAGAACCCGATCGTCACCATGCCGCGATCGCCGCAGCCGCCGGTGGACGCGCAGTCGCCGGTGTTCACCACGTCGTCCTGCGCCGGGACGTTCTTGCCGATCGCGGGCTGATAGGTGGTCGGGCCGATGCCGCGGAAGCCCGCGGTGGTCGGATCGCCGAGCTCCGTCTTGCCGCTCGCCGCGATCGTCTGGCGCAACCCCGAACCGGGCATCACCGCAGTGGCAGCTGAGGTGAACGGCGTGGCCGGCACCTCATAGGCAGTTGCAGTGACGGTCCCCAGGCTCAACAGGCCGGTGGCAAGAAGAATGGCCCCCGGTCGGGTAGCCCGCATGTGTCCCGCCCTCCCGAGCAATCAGGGTGCCGAAGTGCATCGGCCGCGGGCGGGCGGACCTGCGTAGACGTAACGGTCTGCGCCGACACAATGTTACGGGAGGTTCACTCTCCGAGTTCGTAGATCAGGACCTTGCCGATGCTGTGTCGGCGTACGGCGAGCTGGTCGAGTGCGGGCGAGACCGGGCCGTTGCGCGTGTCGGCGTACAGCCAGCGGACGTCGTACTCGCTGCGCAACTGTCGGAGTACTTCGGTGGTCGGTGCGGTGAGGGCCTGGTTGGTGAGGGCGACGCGGTCAGGCCAGGGCGACGGCTGCTCGGTGTAGCGGCGGCCGCCGTTGCCTTGTTTGGCCATCGCCTGGTTCGTGTACGCCCAGCCTTCGATCAGCGTGCGTCGACCGGCGATCCCGCTCACGAGATACCCGCGCGCATCGCAGCCCGGCGCCGTCGTACCGGCCGGACGGCACCAGGTGTTGGTCGCGACGACATCGGTCGGCGCCGAGTTCTCGCCGAGCCAGAGCGCTGCCTCGGCCTCATCCGGATAGACCCACCAGCGCGCGGCCCGATAGGTCGGCGCCTTCTCGGTGTCACCGCGTACGGCGCTCTGCAGGAACGAGCTGATCGGTGCCGTCGACAACAGCACGAGTACGACGAACATGCCGCCGCCCGCTTGCCGGAAGAACAACCGCCACGCCACGAGCAGTACGAGCGTGATGCCGAGTACGACGAGCAACATCCGCGTGCTCAGCCACAGCTGCCGACCGGTCGACGCGGCCGGCACACCACGGGCCCAGACCAGCATTCCGGCGTACACGATCGAGAGCGCAAAGGCGGCGATCGCTATCGGGATCGGGCGACGAGCCGCGCGTGCGCTGGTCGCTGCGAACCACCCGGCGCCGGCCAGGCTGAACGGCGCGGCGGTGTAGACGAAGTACGACTCGCTGACCGATGGATGGTCGATCAGCAGATAGCCGGCCCAGCCCGCGATCATCGCGCCGAGCAGGAACCACGCGACCGGATCCTTGCGACCGACGACACCGAAGCCGGCCCAGGACATCGCCTGCAGGGTCAGCAATAGGCCGAGCAACAGGCTGAGTGTGCCGATCACATGCCCGTGCGCGAGCGCCGGCAGGATCAGACCGCCGTCGCCGGGTTGTGTTTTGTCGCCGGTGGCCGCTGTGTAGACGGGCAGCGACTTCAGCACGGCAAGGAACTGCAGCCGCGATCCACTGGTGCTTCCGGCCACGGTGAGGAAGGTCAGTGCACCTGCCACGAGCAGTACTGCCGCCGTACCGATGAGGCGCCACGGCAGTCGTCTAGTGGTGACAAGCAAGTAGAGCGCGGCAAGACCGACCGCGGCGACTAGTAAGGGCAGCACAGTGGGCTTGGACCCGCCGCCGACAACAGCGACCGGCACGATGAGCAGCCAGAGCCATCTAGTGCCGCCCTTGAACAGCAGCTCGATCAGGAAGATCGCTACCGCGACAACGGCGACCATGCCGAACGTCTGCGACGGACTGAGCAGGCTGACCGGCGGCGCGAGGTTCACGCTCGTGTCGACGAGCAGGAACAGTTGCGGCGCGGCCAGTGCGAGAGCTGCGAGTACGCCGGTCCACCAGGTGCGGCTGACGATGCGGGCGAGTGTCGCGCAGACCAGCAGTGAGATGACCAGCCACGGCAGGACCCACAGTCGGAACAGCACGACCATCGGAGTCAGTCGGGTGGTGTCGACTGCGGCGGCCATGTCGGCGTTCGCGAACCAGTGGTACTCGAGCCGCTCCCCCACCACCTGCGGGATCTCGGGCGGCACCGTCCGGGTCAGCTCGTTCACCATCGACAGGTGGTAGAGGAGGTCCGGGTAGTACGCCTCGCCGTGCGGCGGCATCGGGTGGTACGCCATCACGCCGAAGGTGGCCGCGCCCATCATCACCGCCGCCGAGACGGCCAGTCCCCAGGTCCACGCTGTGGGCAACGGCTTCGGGTCGGCGATGCGCCAGTAGCTGCGGCCGAAGATCGCGAAGCCGAGCAAGACGAGCGCCGGCCAGACGATCAGCCACTGTTGCCAGCCGAGCGCGGTGAAGATCGCCCAGCCGATCAGCTGCCAGGTCGCGCCGACGACCGAGCCGAGTCCGAGATCCTCGGCCCAGTTACCGGTACTGCGCCAGGCCGCGCGGAGCAGGAGCGTGCCGGGAAGCGCGATCGCCAACGCGAAGTACGCGGCGTACTTGATGAGCGGACCCGGTCCGACATCGCCCAGCGAAACGAACCCGCCGGCTGCCACCAGGATCGGCAGCAGCCACGGAAGCGACCTCTTCATCTGTCAGACGGGGCCTTGTGGTGCAGGGGCTCCTGGTGTCCGTGGTCGCCGAGACTGTCGTAGCCGACGAGGAACTGCGGTCTGCGCTGACTCGACTGGAACAGGCGCGCGACATACTCGCCGAGCAGCCCGAGGCACAGCAACTGGATCGCGCCGATCACGCTGACCGCGAGCACGGTCGACGTCCAGCCGGGAATGCTCCGGCCGGTCAGCTTGATCACCAATGCACCGACGACGAACAGGCCGGACATCGCGCCACCGAGCAGCCCCAGCCAAGTCGCCAGCCGCAGCGGTGCTGCCGAGAACGCGGTCACGCTGTCGAACGCGAGCCGCAGCATCTTCGAGAAGCTGTACTTCGTCGTGCCGGCGGCTCGCTCTGCCCGGACATATCGCACCTCGGCGCTCGGGAAGCCGAGCCACGGGATCACCAGGCGGAAGACCCGTCCGTCGTCCGGCAGCGCGTTCACCGCATCGACCACGCGCCGCGTCACCAACCGGAAGTCGGCCGCGTCGAACGGGATGTCCTTGCCGACCAGGCGACACATCAGGCGGTAGTACAGCCGGGCGCTGGTCCGCTTGGCCCACGAGTCGCTCGAGCGGTCGGAGCGTACGCCGTACACGACGTCGACGTCCTGCTCGTTGACCGCTTGGAGGAACTCCGCGATGACCTCCGGCGGATCCTGGAGGTCGGCGTCGATCGTGACGACGTACTGACCACGGGCGCGACGGAAGCCGGCCGACTGCGCGGCCTGGTGACCGCTGTTGCGGAGCAGCCGGACCACCCGGAGCTGCGGCCAGTCCTCGGCGGCCGCGAGCAGCAACGCCGCGGTCTTGTCCCGGCTGCCGTCGTCGACGACGAGCAGCTCGTAGGTGATGCCCAGGCCGTCGAGCAGCGGGTGCATCCGCTCGAAGAAGATCGGCAGCACCTCCTCCTCGTCGTACATCGGTACGACGACGGAGAGCTCGGGATGGTCCCGCATCGGGTCACCTTTCGGGTCTGAGGTGGCTGACCTTAACAGCGTGCGGTCAGGGGGAAATCGCGACCGCGCCGGTTCGGCGGGGGTCGCCGACAGCCAGCAGGCCGTCGGTCGGGTCCCAGAACGCGGCCGCGACGCCGCCGAAGTACATCGAATGAGGCGGCATCGGGCGGGTCGGGAGGGCGGTCGAGCCGGAGACCGGGAGGTCGTCCTCGTAGTCGACGACGACGTCTTCGCGGACACGGACATGCAGGCGCGGGTGCTCGACGGCTTCGCGCAGCGACAGACCGCCGTGGGTGTACAGGGCGTAGACCTGAGCGAGCGCGGTCGGGATCCGGTCGGAGCCGGGTGAGCTGATCGCGAGGACGGCGCCGTCGCTCTCTCGGCGGGCGACGCTCGGCGCCATGTTCGAGGTGAGGCGGGTGCCCGGCGCGAGGCTGTGCGGGCCGCCGTGCAGGAGCTCCTGCTCACCGAGCGCGTTGTTGAGCCAGATGCCGGTGCCCGGGGTGAGCACGCCGGATCCGTAGCCGGACGAGACGGTGATCGCGCAGGCGTCACCCTCGTCATCGACGACCGAGACCGTTGCCGTGCTGGGCGAGGTCAGCGCGCGCAGGTCGCCGGCCGCGGCCAGGTCGAGCAGCCTTTGGCCTTCGAGCCGCCGTACATCTTCTTCGTCGAGCTCCGCGAGCCGGCGACCGAGCACCGCGTGCTGCACGTCGACCAGTCGCTCCAGCTCGGACTGATTCCAACTGCCGTCGGCCGGTACGCCGTCGAGCAGCGCGAGCATCGCGGCGGCCGCGACTCCCCCTACGGCGGGCGGCGGGTTGGTCGCGAGGCGCCATCCGTTCTGCTTGACGACGAGAGCCGGACGTACGACGGCCTCGTACGCAGCGAGGTCTTCGGCGGTGAGGATGCCGTCGTTCGCGGCCATGTCGTGGATCAGGAGTTGCGCGAGCCGACCCGTGTACATCGTCTCGGCGCCCTCGCGGGCGATCAGCTCGAGGGCTTCGGCGAGCTCGGGGATCACGACCGTGCTGCCGGCCTTGAGCACGTCGCCGTCCTCGTCGTGGACGACGCCGTGGCTGGGCTGGTGCCAGCCGAAAATGATCTCGTGGGTGAAGCCCAGGTAGTACGCCGACGTGCGGCTCAGCGGGAAGCCGTTGCGGGCGACATCGATCGCGGGCTGGACGACCTCGCGCCACGCCGCCTTACCGGCCCGGCGGTGGGCCAGGTCGAGGGCCTTCATCCCGCCGGGCGTGGCGACGGAGCCGTGGCCGACGGTGGTCGTCGTACCGCCGCCGTAATCGGTGGTGATGTCCCAGACGCCTTGGCCGAACCGCTCGCTCGACAGGCCGCGGCCGGGCATCTCGACCCAGCCGTCGATGGTGATCGCCTCACCACCCGCGACCTGCAACGTGACGAACCCGCCCGAGGCCGGCGACACCACGCCGATCTCGTTCACCATCGTGACCAGGGTGGCCGCGATGGCGGCATCTACTGCGTTGCCGCCCTCGGCAGCCACCCGCACCCCAGCCTCGGCCGCGGCGGCGTTCGGCGCCGCTACCGCCACCCTGGGGTGATGGCCACTCATGACGTCAGCCGACCCGTTGGACGGCGTTGAAGCGATCGACGGTCACTTGGACGGCGGCCTGCCGCGCGTCGGCGACCTCGTTCTCCTTCAGCGTCCGGTCCGGCGCCCGGAAGCGCAGCGCGAACGCGAGCGACTTCTTGCCTTCGCCGATCTGCTCGCCGGTGTACACGTCGAACAGCCGCACCGACTCCAACAACTCACCCGCGCCCTCGGCCAGCGCAGCCTCCACGTCCGCCGCCGCCACGTCCGCCGCGACGATCAACGCCACGTCCTCCTTGGCCACCGGGTACGACGAGAAGGGGTGCGCCGTGATCGACTCGGGGCCGGCCGCGATCAACGCTTCGAGATCGAGCTCGACGGCACTCGACCGGGTCGGCAGACCGAATGCCTGGCAGACCTTCGGGTGCAGCTCGCCCGCGTAGCCCACGACCTTGCCGCCGATGGCGAACTGAGCGCAGCGGCCGGGGTGCCACGGCGCGAGCTCGACGTTCGTCACGACCGGCTCGACGCCGACCGCCGACGAGATCAGCCGTGCGATCTGCACCGCGTCGGCCCAGCCGGCCGGACGGCCCTTGCCCCACCAACCGGTCGGGGTCAGCGAGCCGGTCAGCACGACGCCCACGTGGAGCGGCTGGTCCGGGAGGGCGTCGTACAGCGACTGGATCTCGGCGTCGCTCGGGCGGTGCGCGACCGACGGGAGCGGCGCGGGCTTCGTCTCCGCCTTCGGGAGGAAGACGAGGCCGGTCTGGAAGATCGCGAGGTCCGTGGCCCCGCGGCCGACGTTGCGCTCGGCGGTGCGGAGGAGCGTCGCGAGCAGCGTGGTCTGCATCGACGGCTCTTCGTCGGAGATCGGGTTGACCAGCTTCACCGTCGTACGGCGCGGATCGTCGGCGGGCAGACCCATCGCGTCGAAGTCGGCCTCACCGGTGAACGGGTACGACACCACTTCCGTCAGCCCCGCACCAACCAGCGCGGTCGCCACCTTCCGCCGCCGCTTCTGCGAAACAGTCAACCCCTGCCCACCCGGCGCCGCCGGCAACACCGACGGCACATTGTCAAACCCAAACAACCGAATAACCTCTTCAGCAAAGTCGTTAGGGTCCCGCAAATCCGGCCGCCAAGACGGCGGGGTAACCGTCAGCAGGTCATCACCTTGTACGTTGGTCGCACCAACAGTTGTGGTGCCAACCGCGGCTAACACTGGAGCATGTACGCCGGCAGCCAGCGGAGCTGCAGTTGCACCCGCCACAGCAGCCTCGACCGTGCAGCCCACCGACTCCAGATGACGAACGGTTTCCTCGAGCGTGATCGGCGCACCGGCTACACGGGCTGCGTGGTCGGCTCGGAGGGTTACGGGGGCGGGGAGGGGGTGGGTGTCTACGACGGTTTCTTCGGGGAGGATCGCGCCGCCGGCGTACTCGGCGAGGAGGTCGGCTACGCGCTGGGCGGCGTACCTCGGGAGCAGCGGGTCCACCTCGCGCTCGAACCGGCGCGATGCCTCCGACGACAGCTTGTGCCGGCGGGACGCGCGCGCGATCACGATCGGGTCGAAGTGCGCGGCCTCGATCACCACGTCTGCGGTCGCGTCCGAGATCTCCGTGGACGCACCACCCATCACCCCGGCGACGCCGATCGCGCCGGAGTCGTCGGTGATCAGCAGGTCCTCGACGTCCAGCTCACGGGTCTGGTCGTCGAGCGTCATCAGCTTCTCGCCGGCGTTCGCCCGCCGTACGACGATCTCGCCGGACAGGCGCGCCTTGTCGTAGGTGTGGATCGGCTGACCGAGCTCGAGCATCACGTAGTTCGCGACGTCGACCCCGATCGAGATCGGCCGCATCCCGGACGCGAGCAGCCGCTTCTGCATCCACCGCGGCGACAACGCCTTCGCGTCGATCCCGGTCACCGTCCGCGTGACGAACACGCTGCACGCCTCGGCATCGTCGACCCGCACCGGGTACCCACCCGCACCGGACCCGTCCAGCGCCAGCTCCGCCGGATCCTTCAGCGCAACGCCGTACGCCGTCGCGGCCTCGCGCGCGACGCCGCGGATCGACAGGCAGTACCCGCGATCCGGCGTCACGGCGATATCGAGCACGTCGTCCTTCAGCGCGAGCAGCTCGATCGCGTCATCACCCGGCGTGCCCTCGCCCGGCTCCAGCACGACTATGCCGTGCGTACCGTCGTCGCCCAGGCCGAGCTCCTGGCTCGAGCAGATCATCCCGTTGGAGACATGCCCGTACGTCTTCCGGGCCGAGATCGCGAACCCGCCGGGCAGCACCGCACCCGGCAGCACGACGACCACGAGATCGCCGACCGCGAAGTTGTTCGCGCCGCAGACGACCCACTGCGCCTCGTCCTTGCCGATGTCGAGCGAGCACCAGCGGATCGTCTTGCCGTTCTTCTGCGGCTCGTCCTCGAACGTCAGCACCTTGCCGACCACGAGCGGGCCGCTCAGGTCGGACTCCTCGACGGTCTCGACCTCGAGGCCGGCCCGGATCAGCTTCTCCCCGACGTCGCGGCCGGTCACCCCGGCCGGGACCTCGACGTACTCACGAAGCCATGACAGTGGGACCCGCATCAGATCTCCATCCCGAACTGGCGGCTGAACCGCACGTCACCCTCGACCATGTCCCGCATGTCCTCGACGCCGTTGCGGAACATCAGCGTCCGCTCGAGGCCCATGCCGAAGGCGAAACCGGAGTACCGATCGGTGTCGATGCCGTTGGCCTGCAGGACCCGCGGGTTTACCACGCCGCAGCCGCCCCACTCGATCCAGCCCTCGCTGCCGCAGGTGCGGCACGGGCGGTCCGGGTTGCCGACGGACGCGCCGCGGCAGACGAAGCACTTCAGGTCGACCTCGGCCGACGGCTCGGTGAACGGGAAGAAGTTCGGCCGGAGGCGCGCCTCGAGGCCCTCGCCGAACATCGAGACGACGAAGTGGTCGAGCGTGCCCTTGAGGTGCGCGAGCGTGATGCCTTCGTCCACGACCAGGCCCTCGACCTGGTAGAAGACCGGCGTGTGGGTCGCGTCGAGCTCGTCGGTGCGGAACACGCGGCCCGGGCAGATCACGTAGATCGGGGGCTTGCGGCTCAGCATCGAGCGCGCCTGGACCGGCGAGGTGTGGGTGCGCAGGACCTTGCCCGAGCCGGCCGGCTCGACGAAGAACGTGTCCTGCATCTGCCGCGCCGGGTGGTCGGGCTGGAAGTTCAGCGCGTCGAAGTTGAGCCACTCGGCCTCGACCTCGGGCCCCTCGGCGACGTCCCAGCCGAGCGCGGTGAAGACATCCGCGACCTGCTCGGAGATCAGCGAGAGCGGGTGCCGGGCGCCGAGCTCGGGCGTGTGCCACGGCAGCGTCACGTCGACACGCTCGGTGGCGAGCATCTGCTCCTCGTGCTCGGCCTCGAGAACGGTCAGCCGGGACGCGAAGCCCTCGTTGATCGCCTTCCGGGCCGCGCCGATCCGCTGACCGGCCTCCTTGCGGGCCTGCGGCGGCAGCGCGCCGATCTCCCGATTGGCCAGCACGATCGGCGACTTGTCACCGAGGTGGGTGGACTTGGCCTCCTGCAGGGCGGCCAGATCGGCCGCCTCGGTAAACGCCGTCAGCGCCTCGTCGCGGGTCCGCTCCACCTCTTCGGCATGCAGCGGCGTCACTTCGACCGGGTCGTAATCAGTGTTGGGACCGGACATGGCTCGCTCTCAATTCGGAACTTCTGCGAATTGCAGTCTAGAAACCCGAACCCCAAGAGCGTGAATCGGCTGTCCACAACCCTGTGGATCAGCCCATTTTGTATCTGCCCCGGACGATGGCGCCGAGGACCGCCAGCGCGGCCAGCAGGGCGCCGACGCCGACCGGGAGCAGGAAGATCGGGTACGCCGAAGGTCCGGCGGCACGGTCTTCGAGGATGAGGCAGGCCGCCGCGGTCACGACGTACCCGAGGGCCAGCATCGTGGACACGACGCCGGCGGCCTGCGCCCATTTGAGGGTGAACCGGTGCGATCTGCGCCAGCCGATCGCGAACGTCACGAGCGCCACCGGGATCAGCACGAGCGTGCAGGAGAGCATCAGATTCACGATTCCCTGCGCGTCACTCCCCTGCAGCATGCGCACATCGTGTCAGTGCCCAGTGTCAGCGGACTGCGTCGTCGACCGATGCCGGAGTGGAGTCCTGGGCCTTGGCCTCGGCGCGCGGGAGGAGCAGCAGCGCGACCACGGCGCCCGCGATCGCGCCGCCCGCGCCGACGGTCATCGAGATCGACATCGCGTCGATGAAAGCGTGCTTGGCGGAGGCGAAGAAGTCCGGGCCTAGCGCGAGGGTGTCTGCGATCGACTTCCGGGCCGCTTCGGGCACGGAGTCCGGCAGCGCCGAGGAGTACGCCGCGGCGAGCACGCTGCCCAGTACGGCAACCGAGAGCGCTGCACCGGTCTGCTGCACGGTGTCGTTCATCGCCGAACCGACACCGCGGTGCTCCGCCGGAACGGCCTGCATCAACAGCGTGTACGCCGCGGGTCCGGCCAGGCCACCGCCGATGCCCATCACCAGCAGGCCGATGATCAACAGCCCGTACCCGCTCGAGTCGGACACCTGCGTCAGGATCCCGAAGCTGCCCGCGATGATCAGCAGCCCGAGGCTGATCAGCGTCCGGTCCTCGACCTTCTTGCCCAGCGCGGCTCCGAGTCCGTTGAACGCTGCCGCCGCAACGGCGTACGGAATCAGCGCCAGCCCGGCCTTCAACGGGCTGTATCCGAGGACGAACTGCAGGTACTGCGTCAACGCCAGCAGCAGCCCGCCCGCGGTGAACGACAACAGCACGATCGAGAAACTCGTACCGCTGAACCGGCGATCGCGGAACAGTGCGAGCGGGACCATCGGGTGCTCACTGCGCTTCTCCCACAGCGCGAACGCGGTCAACGCGACCACTCCGACCGCGAGACCGCCGAGGACCCGCGCGGAGCCCCAGCCGTCCGCCGGGATCGACACGATGGCCCAGACGATCGACGCCATCCCGACGATCGTCAGCACTGCGCCGACCGGGTCGACGTCGCGCGCCGGGCCCTTCGACTCCGGGATCAGCGCCAGTGTCCCGATGATCGCGAGCGCGGCGATCGGGACGTTCAGCAGGAAGATCGAGCCCCACCAGAAGTGGTTCAGCAACACGCCGCCGACGGTCGGGCCGGCGACGACGCCGAGCATCGCGACCATCGACCAGCCGGCCATCGCCTTGCGCTGCTCCTCCGGTGGGAACACGGTGAACAGCAGCGACAGCGTGCTCGGCATCAGCAGCGATCCGCCGACGCCCATCAGGAAGCGGCAGGCGATCAGTTGCCACGGATTGTCGGCCATGGTCGCCAGCAACGAGGCTGCGCCGAAGACCACCAGGCCGAGCAGCAGCATCTTCCGCCGGCCGAACCGGTCGGACAGGCTTCCGGCGGTCAGCAGGAGCCCGGCGAACGCCAGGATGTACGCGTCGATCACCCACTGGATGTCCGCGGGCGTCGCGCCCAGGTCGCGCATCAGCGACGGGATCGCCAGGTTGAGGACGGTGTTGTCGACGACCAGGACCATCAGGCTCAGGCACAGGATCAGCAGGATCCACCAGCGACGCGGGTGACCGGTCGCTGCGGCAGTCCCCATTGACTCAGATTCGGACGACTCGAACGGTGTACTAGTCACTCGCACACTGTACGACAAACTCGTACGATGTGCGAGTGCTTTGTAGGATGGGCGCATGAGGGAAACGATCTGGACCCGGCAACGGTCGGCCGCACCGGCGCGCGAGACGCTCAGCCGCGAGCAGATCGTGAAGACCGCGATGGAGGTGCTCGACTCTGAGGGGGTCGGCGGGCTGAGCATGCGCAAGCTCGCGGCCAGGCTCGACGCCGGCGCGACCAGCCTCTACTGGCACGTGCCGACCAAGGACGATCTGATCGACCTGCTGATCGACCAGATCTGGGCGGAGATCGACGTACCCGAGCCGGAGCTGGCCGGGTGGCGGAGCGGGGCGCTGCTGTTCGGGCACAGCCTGCGATCCGCCGTACTGCGGCATCCGTGGCTACCCGAGGTGATGTACACGCGGCCGAGCATCGGGCCGAACGCGATGGGCCTCGGCGAGCGCGGTCTGGTGCTGTTCGGAGCGGCCGGGTTCGGCACACCGCACGAGGTCGATCTGGCCATGGGCAGCGTGATGTCGTACGTGCTCGGCACGGTCAGCGCCGAGGTCGCGACCCGCGAGATGGTCCGGAAGTCCGGCCGCTCCGAGGAGGCCTGGGTGAGCGAGATGCTCGAGCAGGCGCAGTCCGTCTCCACCGACTACCCGCAGATGCAGCAGTCGGTACGTCGCCGTACCTCGGTGGACCTGGACGCCGAGCTCACGGAGAACTTCGTCTTCGGCCTCGACGCCCTCCTCGACGGCCTACAGGCGCGGGTCAAGAAGTAAGGCCGAACCACGGCTCCTTGGCGAGCTCCTCGTCCAGCACCTTCCGGTCGCCGTCGTTCGCGACGAGCTTCGTCAGTTCTCTCGCTTTCTCCAACTCTGCGCGTGCGGCAGCTGTTTGACCGGTCGCTGCGAGCGCCCGAGCCAGGGCCTCGCGGGCGAACGGCTCGTCCCAGTCGCTCATCTGCTCGCGATGCGTCTCGATGAGTTCCAGGCAGCGCCGCGCGTGCTGCAGTCCGACCTCGGTGCGTCCGATCCGGAGCGCGACGCGCGCGATCAGGTGCTCGCTGCGGGCGTGATTGGCCTCGTTGCCCGCCTCCAACCAGTGCAAGCAGGCGGCGTAAGCGCCGTACAGCAACCGCTCCTGGTCTCCCACCGGGCTCGTCTCGTCGATCTCTTCGAGCAGGTCCCAGGTCTCGTTGTTGAGCTCGACACCGAAGTACCGGTGCAGCTCGCGGCCTTCCACCAGCTCGGTCGCGACCTTCTCCATCAGCTCCGGCCAGCTGGCCAGGCCGTACTCCCGCGCGATCGTCAACTGCGCATCCCGCAGTGTGAAGGTCGCTTCGTCGTACGCCGGGTGGTGCTCGCGGGCCCGCTCGATCGCATCGGGCCTGCCTTTGGCGACAGCCTTGCGGAGTTCCTTCGCCCGGGCGCGCAGCTGGCTCAGACTCGCCTTGGCGGGCAGCGGTGTAGTCGACATCAACGGTCCTTCCAGAACAGCCCGCTCCGCTGAATCAGGCCGTCCCGAAGGGTTCACCGGCCGACACAAGTACTACTCCCACCATCCAGGTGCACTCGGTGCTTGCCGCGAAGAGGAGGCGCCCTGGCACGCGCTACCCCAACGCTGACACGCCAACCCTCAGGCCGTCAATCAGAGCGGCAGGACGTCACCGGCGGCCGTCGCGGTCTTTCGACCGGTGGATCCCGGCAGACGCACGCCGCAGATGGTCCGGCTGCGCTGCCGCGGGCGGGCGCTGCAGCCGCGGAGCATTCGGACCGGCGAACTTCTGACCGCGGTGGATGATCCAATCGGAGTCCTTGAAATGCTCCGACAACCTTCGACCGATGGCCGCCTCGTCGAACGGCCCGGTGGATTCGAACACCCCAAGCGACAACGGCCGGCCAAGCCTGTCCTCCCAGCGCGCCGCCCACTCGGCGAGATTCGGCAGCGCGCCGCGGACAGCGTGTTTGTCGAGGTAGCCGTGACCGCCCATGAAATCCCCCGGATATCGGTCACCCTGCTGGTCGCGCCAGTACGCGCGGGCCGCCCGAACCGCGGTCGTGCTGTTGATATCGAGGTCGTAGTCACTCGGCTCCCGCTCCAGACCGAGCCGGTACATCGCGTCGTACGGACGACGCAGCGGGCGGTTCTCGTCACCGTCGAACCACTCCCGGATCCGCTCCAGCGCTTCGGGTCTGCCCGACAACTCGGCCTCGGTGGGCAGGGTCTTGTGCAGGCCGGAGAAGAACCCGGCGGCCGAGCCTTTCAGCCTGACGTCAGCCTGGGTGCCTGCAACCCGGTCCTGTTCGAGCGCATCCCCCAGCTCACCTGCGAACTGCTTGTAGAGCCTAGGTGTCAGCCCGATCGGGGACTGACCTGTGAGCATCCACCGCAGGTGTTGCGGATCGATCCGCAAGAACTCCAGGTCCCGCTGAGCGATGCTGTAGCCGGAGTCGTCCCGGGGCCACCAGGACGGCACGTCCTCGGCGCCGTCGAGGATCCGTCCGATCCGCACATCCAGAGCGCCGGGCGCGCTCACCCGCGCCGCGACGGTTTGCGGCTGCCATCCCGGGCCGGGCGCCGGCTCGGCGTTCTCGGTGGCTGATGCCGGACCGTCAGGTCCGCGAGCAGGCGTCGCCGACTGCGCCCGCTCGCGGCGCGGCCGACCCGGAACGACGGCGTCGATCACGGCACGCTGGTCGCCAGGCAGCGTCACCCATTCCTTCTGGTCCAGAAACCCCATCCCGGTGATCGGCAGCGAGACGATGTCCTGCGCCGAGTGCCGCGCAACGAGGACGACACCGTGCTCGCCCCGCTTCGTCAGCCAGTCGACGACCACCTGGCGATCGGCCGACCAGCTCGACAGCGGCCGCTGCGGAGCCTCGACCACAGCCCCGACGCTTCGTCCGGCCCACGACGGCTGCTCCTTTCCCCCGGCCCAACTGAGCGCCCGGTACGACAGCAGCTCGGTGATCCCACGGCCCCGGAGAACCTCCTGGGTCATCGCGTGTTGCGTCCGGAGGAAGTCGGTCAGCGCGTTCCTGTTGTACTTGAGCTCGAGAGTCGTCGCTCGCTGCGTCCTCCGGTCCACCTTCCAGCCCAGCACGCCCCGCAGGCCGAACTCCTCACGGGTGATCTCCTGCAGCGCCAGAACCCGCGCATTGTTGTTCGATCCGTAGGACCAGGCGCTCATCAGCTCGCTGGTCGCGATCATGCGAACCCGGCGCTCGGCCTCGTCGGTGTCCATCCGCACAGCACGTTCCGCGGACGACTGGTACTTGTCGGAACGCAGCTCGTCGCCGTGCAGTACGTCGGCACCCATCGACGGGTAACGCTCGTCGTGCGCGACCAGCACGTAGCTGCCGTCGCCGAGCCGACCGGCCATGTCGTTGCCGACGACCAGGCCCATCGCGGCCAGGACCAGCTCTGGTGTCGACGAGCGCATTCGCCGGGCAAGCGCTTCGATCGCGATGGTCTTCGCCTGCGGAGTGCTGCCGATCCGGCCGTCGTGGGTGAGCAGGGCCTCGCCGAGGCGCTGGTACCTCTGGCGCTCGTGCGTCTCGGACCGTTCTGCTCCTGATGGCGATGCATCAGTTGCCATCGAGGAACTCCTTTGCCTGCTGGTGCAGGGAAGCCGGAGCCAGGTCCCAGGCGGGGGTCAGCATGAGGTCGCGGAGCTTGACCTGCTTGACCTTGCGGGGGGCATCGCGGAGGAGACCGAGGTGAGGCCAGAGCAGGTCCAGCTCGTCGGGGAAGGCCCAGTGGGCGCGGAACGCGGACTCCGGGGTGTAGGTCGGCTCCGAGTAGGCCAACAGCACCTCATCTGCCGTCGCGGCCGGCTGGATCTCGACCAGTTCGAGGTTGAGATGGTCGATCGCCGCGCGGAAGGCGGCGCGCCACCCCTCGACGGACACTGCGGACGGATTCTCGGCCGTCGTCCGGAACAGCGTGAACACCCAAGCGTCATCATCCAGACCGGCAAGGTCGAGGATGAGCTCGACACCGTGCTCATCGGTCAGTGTCCGGTGCGCGAGGCTGTCTTCGGCGGCTGGTCCTTCGGTCCGCGGCCCGTCGGTCAGGCCGAACGTCTCCCGGACCCAGGTCAGCTGGTCATCGGTCAGCTCGCCGATGGAGAGCGCGCGGAGCACGGGCCACAGCATGCTGGAGTCCTTTCGTCAGCGGTACGTGATGAAAGGCTCGCACACCGAAGGCATCAGCGGACTGAGTTATCCACAGGCTATGAGCACGGCAGGTGGATGGGGTTGGTCCAGGCTCGGCGGCCGGTTGCGTCTTCGATGGTGATGCGGCAGTGGCGGCCTCGGAACAAGCTCCAGGGGAGGCTGCACTCGGTGAGGTTGGTGCCTTGGGCAAGTTCTGCGCCGGGGTGGCCGCCGGTGAGGAGGATCTTGGTGGCGGGTGAGCAGCGGACGGCGATCACCTCGCCCTCGATGCGGACGTCGTACAGCTCGGGGCCGGTGCTGGAGTAGAAATGGCCGGCCTTCAGGGCGGTGAGGAGTGCGTCCGGGTCGAGGGTTTCGGCGCGGACGTGGACCCAGGCCTGGCAGGGCGGCGGGTCCTGGGGTTGTAGGTGGGCGTCGTCGGCGGCGTACGTCGTCAGGCGGTGGCCGCGGTTCAGCAGGACGTCGGCGAGGTGCCAACTGTCGCCGCGGTTCTCGCGGTCGGACAGTGCGTTGTAGACCTCGACCGAGTGGGCAGCATCGAGGCTTTCCGCGTCGATCGCGGTCAGCAGTGAGGCCGACGGGTGGGCCATGCCCACGAATGCTCCGGCGGTCCGTGCTCGGCGTGCAAGCTCAGGACCGGTTTCGGAGTTGGAAGGAGCGGCGAAGTCCAAGGGTAGGCCGGCGGCGATGATGTGCCATTGCTGGCCGGCTTCGGTCCGCGGGGCGTGGAGTTCGGCACCGATCAGCGTGGTGAAGCCGTCTGTTCGCAGGTCGCGGGTGTCCGTCACCGGGTACCCGTACTCGGGCCGGAAGTGGTCGGTGATCGCGACGAAGTCGTACCCGGCGCCCCGGTAGACCTGCGCGGTCTCGGCCGGTGACAGGTAACCGTCGGAAAGGTTCGTGTGCGTATGCAGGTTCCCGCGCCAGAACCGCCCCGGCAGATCGAACGTCATCGCCGCTGCGCCCGTGCCGACGCGTACAGGCAGATGGCGGCGGCCGTCGCGAGGTTGAGCGACTCGGCTCGGCCGTAGATGGGGACCTTCACCGAGTGGTCGACGACGGCGTTGATGCCGTCGGGCAGACCGTGCGCCTCGTTGCCGAACAGCCACACGGTCGGCTTGGCGAGCGTCCCGTCGTCGATGCACGTGTCGAGGTCGGTCGCGCCGTACCCGTCGGCGGCGAGCACCTGCAGACCCTGGCCACGCCACGACTCGACGGCCTCGACGATGTCGACGTCCGTACTGATCGGCACGTGGAAGATGCTGCCGACACTGGCCCGGACCGCCTTCGGGTTATGCGGGTCGACGGACTCGGTCGTCAGTACGACGGCATCCGCGCCGGCCGCGTCCGCCGTACGAATCAAGGTCCCGACATTGCCGGGATCGCGGACCTGTACGCCGGCCGCGATCAGCGTGCCGGCCGGCGCGAACGGCACGGTCACCAGCGAGCAGACGGCGACGACGCCTTGCGAGGTGACGGTCTCGCTCAACGCCTCGACGGCAGCACGATTGACCTCGAACCACGGGACGCCGGCCGCCGCGGCCAGGTCGTGGAGGTCACGATGACGGGTCGCGACCTCGGGTTCGGCGTACACCTCGACGACGAGCTCGCGGTGCTCGAGTGCTTCCCGGACGGCCTGCGGGCCCTCGACCAGGAACCGGCCGGCCTTACGCCGGAACGCACGAGTGGCGAGCCGCCGAGCCTGCTTGATACGCGCTGATTGCGCGGTCAGCAGACCGGGACTCGCCACTGTGGTGTAAGGGTGTTGCTCAGGCCGCGGCGTCGGTCTTCGGCGCGTTCACGTCCGCCGGCAGGGCGGCCTTGGCCACCTGCACGAGCGCGGAGAACGCCGCCGGGTCGTTGACAGCCAGGTCGGCCAGGATCTTGCGGTCGACCTCGACCTCGGCGAGCCGCAGGCCCTGGATGAAGCGGTTGTAGGTCAGGTCCTCGGCCCGGACAGCGGCGTTGATCCGCTGGATCCACAGCTTGCGGAAGTCGCCCTTGCGCGCCTTGCGGTCACGGTAGGCGTAGACGAGCGAGTGGGTGACCTGCTCCTTGGCCTTGCGGTACAGCCGCGAGCGCTGGCCGCGGTAGCCACTGGCCTGCTCAAGTACGGTACGACGCTTCTTGTGGGCGTTGACTGCCCGCTTCACGCGTGCCATGAGGTGTTACTCCTTGTATTTCTGCGCCGGAGAGAGGTTGGCCCACTCGGCGGGATGTTCGGGGGGTTGAGGGTGATGCTCAGATGCCGAGAAGCTTCTTGGCCTTCTTCGCGAACGCGGGTGCAACCTCGACGGTGCCGCTCAGGCGCCGCTTGCGCTTGGACGTCTTCGCCTCGGCGAGGTGGCGGACACCGGTCTGCTCGCGGCGAACCTTGCCCGTCCCGGTGATCCGGACGCGCTTCTTCATCCCCGAGTGGGTCTTCATCTTCGGCATGGCTGTTGTGCTCCTGATTATCTTCGTTGACTCGAACTTCGGTGTGACCGGCTCCGGCCGCCTCGGCCGCCGGAGCGTTGCGTCACTCCGGGTCGAGGTTGTCGGCCGGACCCTTCGGCTTCTTCGTGACGCCGGCGGCGCGTTCGGCCTCGTGGGCCTGAGCCTGCTCGGCGCGCTCCACGCGCTCAGCCTGCTCGTCGGCCTCGCGCTCGGCCTTGCGTTGCGCCTTCTCGGCTTCCACGTCCACGCGCGCTTCGGACTTCTTCTTGTGCGGCCCGAGCACCATGATCATGTTCCGGCCGTCCTGGCGCGGCGAGGACTCGACGAAGCCGAGCTCGGTCACGTCTTCGGCCAGCCGCTGCAGCAACCGGAACCCGAGCTCGGGCCGGGACTGCTCACGTCCGCGGAACATGATGGTGATCTTGACCTTGTCCCCGGCCTTCAGGAACCGGACCACGTGACCCTTCTTGGTCTCGTAGTCGTGCGGGTCGATCTTCGGCCGCAGCTTCATCTCTTTGATGACGGTGTTGGTCTGGTTCCGGCGTGACTCGCGCGCCTTCTGCGCGGTCTCGTACTTGTACTTGCCGAAATCCATCAACTTGCAGACCGGAGGCCGGGCGGTTGCCGCGACCTCGACCAGGTCGAGATCGGCCTCCTGGGCCAGCCGCAGTGCGTCTTCGATCCGGACGATGCCAACCTGCTCACCGTTCGGTCCGACCAGTCGCACTTCGGGAACGCGGATGCGCTCGTTGACGCGCAAATCAGTGGTGATGGGTCCTCCTGGGTTGAACTAGTACTTGTGCCACCTCGTCATCGCCGGGAGCCACCCAGAAAACACGAAAGGCCCTCGTGCGATCACACGAAGGCCCAATTCCCAGATCGACGACGCCCCAACCCCTCCGGGTGGTACGCCGTACGACCGCTGTGATGCTCCGGATATCCTCCAGAATTTCTCAGCGTTGACCGGGACCCGCCGACTGTTCATCGACTGGGTGGGAGGTGGCCCTCCGCTTAGACCAGAACCGCCGGCGGCCCTTGAATATTCCACTCAGGGGTCACCAACAGACCGGGTCGGTCGCCGTGTAAGAGTAACAGCATGACCGACGCAGATGCCACTCCACGTTCCGGTGCCGCACAGCCCGGCGCCGAACAGCCCGACCCGCTGTCGACCGCTTCCCGCGACATCGCCGAGGTCCCCGCCGTCGAGATCATCTCGACCGCCGCACTCCACCTGATGAGCGCCGCGGCCGTCAACCTCGGCCTGGCCGCCGATCTCCCGGACCACAAGGACCTCGACGAGGCCCGCTCGCTGATCGATTCGCTCGCCGGCCTCCTCGACGCGGCCGCGCCCGCCCTCGGCCACCACCACGCCGCGCCGCTGAAGGACGGTCTCCGCTCGCTCCAACTCGCCTTCCGCGAGGCCAGCAGCATCCAGGACGAGGCCGGACAAGGCCCCGGCGAGAAGTACACCGGCGCCGTCTTCCCGGCCGCTACTCAGCGCTGAAGCCGGCGAAGAACGCGACGAGGCCGTCGGGAGCGTCCGGGGCGAAGCAGACATCCATGTTCTGAGCGGATTCCCTTGCGGCTTCCTCGGCGCGAGGGAAGAGGGCTGATTCGTACGTGGCGAGGGCTGCCTCAGTGTCCTCGCGGTCGGCGATGAGGGCGGCGGCAAGCTCGGCGGCGTCCTGCATGGCCAGATTCGCGCCCTCGCCGGCGAACGGGGACATCAGGTGGGCGGCGTCGCCGAGGAGCGTGACACCGGGGACCCGCTTCCACTGATGACCGATCGGCAGCGCGTGGATCGCGCGCGGGAACGGCTCGACATCGGAGTCGCGGATCAGGCGGAGAAAGCGATCGTCCCAGCCGTCGAACTCGGCCATCAGGTCGTCCCTCGTGATCCCGGACCACGGAGCATCGGTCTGCACAGCGACGTACACATGCAGCCGATCCGGCTCGCGGTGACCGAGGAAGCCGCGGCCGTCCCCCAGGGCGAAGAGCGAGCCCCCTCCCATCAGCTCGGCGCTCTCCGGGTGCCGTACGTCGGGATCGACCAGATCCAGCTCCGCGAAGGACAGACCGGAGTACGTCGGGGTCGCATCCGACACGAGCTGCCTGACCTTCGACCACGCGCCGTCCGCGCCGATCAGTACGTCGGCGGTGAAGCTCGTGCCGTCAGCGAGCCGCACCTCGCGGCCATCGGACACCTCGACGACCTTCGAGCCCCAGCGGATCATGCCCTCCGGCAGGCTGCCGAGCAGGAGTTCGCGCAGGTCGCGGCGATGCACCTCGGGCCGGCCGCTGCCCTCGTATTCGTGGGCAAGCCGCAGTACGGCGTGCCGGTCGTACACCTTCATCGCCTCGCCGCCCGGCATCACGAGGCCCAGGAAGTCGTCGTACAGACCGGCTGCTTTGAGCGCTGCCTGGCCCGACTCCTCGTGGATGTCGAGCATGCCGCCCTGGGTACGGGCGGTCGGTGAGGCTTCAGCTTCGTAGACAACAGCGTCGATGCCGTTGACGTGCAGGATGCGGGCCAGGGTCAAACCGCCCAGGCCGGCGCCGATGATCGCAATCATGCCCGTTCTCCTTCTGTGCGTGGAGTGGCCAGCACTCCGTTGATCAGTACGCGGACGCCCCACGAGGTCCGGTCCGGCCCCGCTCCACTCAGCAGGTCCTCCCCCAGGGCCGCGATCCGCGGATGCGTGTCCGCCTTGACCGCCCGCAACGCGGCGGCCACTGCGTCCCACGCTTCCGGGTCATCGCCGCCCGCGTGCTCGGCGGCGGTCGAGGTGGCCAACTGCAGCAAGAGGTCGAGCCCCCACGACGCCTGCCGCGGCGGCACGCCTCCTTCGTCGAGCAGGGCGAGCACCGACTCCACCAGACGCAGGTAGTTCGCCCCTGTCGGCCGTGCGGTCACGGCAGATTGCGCGAGGCTCGGGTACTCGAACAGGACCAGCGTGTACGACGCCAGCACCGCCTCGAGCCGGTCTCTCCAATCGCCGTCCGCGTCGACCGGCGACAGGTCCACCGCGCCGAGCAGTTCGTCGAGCACGGCGGCGTGCAGCTGAGCAGTGTTGCGGAAGTAGACGTACAGCGACGCCGGCCCGGTATCAAGCTCCTTCGCCAGCCGCCGCATCGTGACGCGATCCAGCCCCTCGGCCCCCATCACCTCAACCGCAGCCGCCACAATCCCCCGCCGCGTCAGCGCACCCTTGGCCGGCCGCTCCCGCCTACTCCTCGGTTCATCCATGCTCATAGCCTAACGAACATGTTCGTTACGAACAAGTTCGCCCAGTGGGTCGACACAAGGAATGGGGACCTGACACAGGCAATGACCTGTGTCAGGTCCCCAAAAAGGTGTGTCGGGGTCAGCGCGAGCCGGGTACGGTCGGCATCCGTGTCTGCTGACGAGATCCCCGCGCCGGTCGCCAAGCTCGACGCCGAGCAGATGCTGCGCGAGGTGAACGAGCGGTCCGGGGCCGGCCTGACGTTCGTGGGGCGGGCGGCCGAGGGGCAGGTCGGCGCCGGGTTTGTGCGGTGGCCTGATGGGCGGGAGGGCGTTCTCACCCGCGGGTTCGGCTCGCTCGACGACCTGCGGCGTACGGCGCGAGTGCTCGACGCGGCGCGATTGGACGGGCTGCCGGTGCCGCAGTACCAGCTGTTGACCGAGGTGACTGACGGGGTCGGTGTCGTCCAGGAGCGCCTGCCGGGGCGGCCGCCCGAGGTGATCGACCGCCCGCTGCTCGAAGCGATGATCGCGCTGACGGACCGCTTCACGGGACTGGCCGCCGACCTGCCGGTCCCGTCGATGTACCTGCTCGAGAGCGGCCCGGGGTTCTGCCTGCACGAGTCCCTCCAGCGGTACGACGATCGCACGCGGCGGCTGCTCGACTGGGTCCACGAGGTCGGCCGCGACGAGCCGAGCGACATGACCGGCGACGACCTCGTCCACCTCGACTTCCACACCGGCAACGTGCTGGTCGACGAACACGGCGAACTCACCGGCGTCGTCGACTGGGACGGCATCGGCCGCGGCGACCGCCGCTTCGGCCTTGTCACGTTGCGGTTCGACGCAGAGTCGCGGCTGCCTGCCACGAAGCTCGACTGGTTCGACGACCTGCTCGACGACACGCTCGATCCCGCAGTACTGCGGTTGTACTGGGCCCACATGAGCCTCCGCCTGGTCGACTGGTCCATCCGCCACCACACCCCCGCCGACACGACCCGCTGGCTGAGCTTCGCCGAGACCCGAATGCACTGATTCGGGTCGCTTCGACGTCCTTCGAAGCGGCTCCTCCACCGCCCTTGTGCGGGCTACTTTCGGGCCCGAAAGCCTTCCACCGAAGGCTCTGACTCGAGGGGAACAGCATGCGGAAGATCGTGACAACTGCCGCCGGGATCGTCGCCGGTGTGCTCGGTATCGGCGTGGCACTGGCGCCCGGCGCCGAAGCGGTAACACCGTGTCCGAGGGGTGCGGTCTGCATCCGTGAGACCAACGGGCACATCCTTGCCAAGAACATCTTCTGGAGCTTTGCTCCGCACAACCTCTACGTCGCCGGCACCCACGTGCTGGTCAACAACCAGACGCACAACGCCGGGTTCAAGCTCTGTCAGGGACGAAACGGAACTGGACAGTGCGGCCCGGTCTCCCGGGTGGTCGGTGCGTACCAGCCGCACGACTTCACGGGCGTCGGGTCGATCGTCCTGGTGAAGTAATTCAACCCATTTCGGCTGGGGCCGAAATGGGCGCGAACCTCCCCCGGGCCACCTAATCACGGACTAGCTTCGATGGTGAGGCCGCTGATCGGCGGCCACCACTCGGAGGGGATGACATATGCGCAAGATCGCGATGACTGCCGCCGGAATCGCTGCTGCTGTGATCGGTACGGGCGTGGCGCTCGCGCCGACCGCGAACGCGGCGACCACCGGCACGGCAACGGCCTGCCCGTCAGGCGCCGTCTGCCTGCAGGAGCCGAACGGCAGCATCCTGAGCAAGAACATCTGGTACAGCTACGGCGCGCACAACCTGTCGAACGTGATCGGAAGCAAGGTCGCGATCAACAGCCAGACCGGCGGCGCGGGATTCCAGATCTGCACCGGCTACAACGGCACCGGATGCGGTCCGATCTACCGCGACACCGGCGCGTACCTCCCGCACGACTTCACGCCGATCAACTCGATCGTGCTCGTGCGCTAGTCGACCGAAAGACCCGAGCGGCCCGGCGAACACGCCGGGCCGCTCGGTGCTGGTCGGTGCTGCTCAGGCGAAGGCTTTGAGCTCGTAGATGCGGGCTGCCGGATCCGTGCCCTGGGTAGGCGTGGTGATGCTGAGCCGGAGGTAGCGGACCGTCACCCCGGACAGGGGATGGGTGGTGACGGCAGCGGTGTTGGCGGTGACGGTCGCCCGGGTCGTCCAGGTCGAGCCGTTGGTGGAGGTCTGCAGGGTGTAGGCGCGGGTGTTGTACGCCGCGGACTCGCCGCCGGCCGACGCGTGCGAGATCTCCACCGAACCGACCGAGACAGCCGAACCCAGATCCACCTGGAGGAACTTCGAGGAAGCGAGCGAGCAGAACTTGTCGGAGTTCCCGCCCGACACGCTGCCGTTCACAGCCTTGGCCGGCGTCTCGCTGCTGTTGCAGGACGCGGATCCGCTGGCAGCCTTGTTCAGCGCGAGGTTGACCGGCCCGGTGCTGCCGGCCATCGCCGAGGTCATCTCACGAGCCCATTGCCACGGCGCCGCCGTACCGCCCGGGTCGGAGTTGAAGTACTCCCAGCCGTCCACGCCGCCGAAGGTCGGGTACTTCGCGACCAGCGCGCCCACCGTGCTCTTCAACGTTGCCAGCGGCACATATCCGGAGCAGTTGGCCGAGTTCGTGACCACACCGGCGACGACCTTGGACGCCGCGAACACGCCGCGGTTGATGATGGCGTCGTACCCGGTGGTGTTCGCCATCGAGCCCCAGCCGCAGTAGAACTGCGCGTTGTAGAAGTCGATCTTCGGGCCCTTGTCCCGCTCGAGCGTCTCGTAGTTGAGCCCGGACAGGTTGCCGCCGCCGCTCAGCGCGGGCGCGACCGGCGCCAGCGTGATGACGAAGCCGGTGCCGAAGTCCGTGGTCAACTGGTCGATCAGCCGGTTGATCCCGGCCTGCGACATATTCTCCTCGACGTCCAGGTCGAGACCGTCGAGCCCGTACGTCGTGACGAGGTTCTTCAGCCGCGGATAGTACGTGTCGAACTGGGTGTCGAGCCGCTGGAACGATCCCTGCGCCGCACCACCCACGAACGCCGACACCTTGACCCCGGCGGCCTGCATCGCGTGCAGGTCGGCCCACATCTGGGTGAACTTCGCCGACTCCGGCGGATCGTCGTTCAGGTGTACGGCGTTCTCGTCGAGGTGATTGCCTTACGCAACATTGCGACACACTCCTTCGAACCAAGTACTGCATGGGCGGTTACAGCTGGATCGAAGCAACGGTTCAGCCCTTGACGGCGCCCTCCTCGACACCCTTGAAGAAGAACCGCTGCAGCGTCGCGAACACGATCACGATCGGGATGAACGCGATCATCGTGCCGGCGGCGATCAGGCGGGGGTTGTTGCTGAAGGTCCCGGACAGGTACTGCAGGCCGACGGTCAGCGTGTACTTGTTCGGGTCGGTGAGCACGATCAGCGGCCAGAGGAAGTCGTCCCACGCGCCGATGAACGCGAAGATCGCGATCACGCTGATTGTCCCGCGCACCGACGGCAGTCCGACGTACACGAATCGTTGCCAGGCGTTCGCGCCGTCGACGATCGCGGCCTGGTCCACCTCCAACGGCAGCGCGCGGAACGCGTTGTACATCAGCAGGACGTTGAGCGCGCCGATCATGCCGGGCAGCGCGACGCCGAACAGGGTGTTCGCCAATCCGAACTCCCGCACCGTCACGTACTGCGAGATGATCGTGACCTCACCCGGCAGCACCAGCGTCGCCAGGAACAGCCCGAGCACGATCTTGCGGCCCCGGAACTGCAGCCGCGAGATCGCGAACCCGGCCAGCGACGCGCCGATCACGTTGCCGCCGACAACCAGTACGGCGACCACCAGCGAGTTCCGCGCGTAGTCCCAGACCGGGATCGTGTCGGTGACCTCTTTGTAGTGGTCGAACGTCGGCTGGGCCGGCAGCAGCCGCGGGATCCGGGTGTAGATGTCCTCCCCGGATCCCTTCAGCGAGGTCGACAACTGCCACAGGAACGGCCCGATCGTGATCAGCAGCACGAACGCCAGCAGCAGGTAACGCACGACCTTCTCGCGCGGCGACACCGTGTTGAAGCCGAAAGAACCGCGCCGACGCGCAGGCGGCTTACCAGGCGCCTCGACGACGGCCGGCCGGGCTGGGTCGGTCACAGTGGTCATGCTTCGGCTCCTCGACGGTTCAGGCGAGCCAGGACGAGCATCGGTACGACGGTGACGAAGAACAGCACGATCGACAACGCCGACGCGTACCCGAGGTTGCCCTCGAAACCCTGGCTGTACTGCTGGATCAGCATCACGACCGAGTTGTCGCGCCCACCCGGACCGCCCTTGCCGCCGCTGAGGATGAACAGCTCGGAGAACACCCGCAGCGCCGACACCGAGATCAGGATCGAGATCAGGATCATCGTCCCGCGGACGCCGGGGATCGTGATGTGCACGAACCGCCGGAATGGCCCGGCGCCGTCGACCGCGGCCGCCTCGTGCAGCTCACGCCCGACGTTCCCGAGGGCGGCCAGGTAGATGATCATGTAGTACCCGAGGCCCTTCCAGATCGTCAGACTGATTGCACTCAGCAACAACAGCCACTGGTCGGACAGGAACGGCAACGGCCCGGAGATGAACCCGAGCTTCTCGGCCATCCCGTTGACCAGCCCGCGGTCGTCGAGGATCCACTGCCAGATCAGCGCCACCACGACCGCGGACGCGACCACCGGCGTGTAGAACGCGGTACGGAAGAACGTGATCCCGGGCAGCTTCTTCTCGACCAGTACGGCGAGCAGCAGCGGTAGCACCGTGAGGAACGGCAGGCAGACCACCATGTAGATGACGCTGTTGAGCAGGGCCCACCGCAACTGGTCGTCGTGCAGCAGGGTCTCGAAGTTCTTCAGCCCGACGAAGTGGCCGCCGCCGATCGGCCTGGCGTTCGTGAACGACAGGATGACGGTGTTGATCGACGGCCACAGGTTGAAGACGAGCAACCACGTGAGTGCTGGGATCACCAGCACCCACGGGGTGAACCAACGGTGATACCGCATTACTGGGTGAGGAGCTGGTTGGCCTTCGCCACCGCCGCGTCGAGGGCCGCCTGGGACGTGATCTTGCCGGAGATCGCCAGCGAGATCTGCTGCCCGATGAAGTCGTTGGTCGCGCCGCTGATCACCGGCGGCTGCAGGTTCTTCGCCTTGGCCAGCGACTGGAACGCGAGCACCTTCGCGTCGCTCTCCGGCGTGCCGTCGGACTTCGAGAAGTACGGGTCCTGGGCGGAGGCCTTGGTGGACGGGAAGATGTTGACGATCTTCGCGAACGCGGCTTGGTTCTCGGCGTTGGTGACGAACCGCGCGAGCGCGATCGCCGCGGCCTGGTTCTTGGTCTTGGCCGATACCGACAGGCCCTGCACGTACAGGGGCGGGGTGTCGAGCGCGGGCGACGGGACGACCTTGCCCTTCAGCGACGGGTTGTCCTTCTGGAAGTCCTGGATCGCGTTGCCGCCGCCGGTGGTCCAGGCGACCTTGCCCTGGGTGAAGAGCTTGGAGTTGCCCAGGTACTCGTTGGTCAGGATGTCGCGCGGCATGTAGCCGGCCTTGTACGCATCGCGGTACTTGTCCAGCAGCGCGGCGGCCTCAGGGGTGTTGAAGGTGAACGTCTTGCCGTCGTCAGACAGGATCTTGACGCCGGCGTTGGTGAAGTCGCCGATGCCCGGCAGGCGGCTCATCAGGTATTCCTTGCCGCCGGTCTTGTCGTGCATCGTCTTCGCGGCCGCGAGCAGCTCGTCGAAGGTCTTCGGCGGGTTCTTCACGTCCAGGCCGGCCGCGGCGAACTTCGTCGCGTTCCAGTAGTCGATGTCGGTGTTCAGGTACCACGGGTAGCCGAAGGTGCCGTTCATCCCCTGGTATTGGTAGGCCTGTACCCCGCCCTCGACGTACTCGTCGGCGAGTTTGGAGTCGGCCGCACCGACGTCGAGCAGCATGTTCTGCTTGGCCAGGCTGAGCGCGAAGTCCGGCGGCAGGTTGGTGACATCGGGCAGCTGGCCGGCCGACGCCTGGCTCAGCACCTTCTTGTCGTAGCCGTCGCCGGGCTGGTCGAGCCAGGTCACGTGCGTGCCCGGGTACTTCGCTTCGAAGGCCTTGATCACGCCTTCGACGTACGACGTGAACTTCGGCTTGAGCGCCCACGTCTGGAAGCTGACCTCACCGGTCACCTGGGCGTTCGCGTCGACGGTCGGCTTGGCGCCACCGCTGCCGGAGTCCTCGGATCCGAGGCCGCAACCTGCCAGAGTGAGAGCGGAGGCGGCAAGGGCGGCCACCAGCGCCAGACGGCGTCTACGCATGAAATCTCCTGGGTTTGATAAACCGGTATAGCTCCTGCACTATCGGGGATCGTAGAATCCGCTGTCAAGGGACAGAGGGTGTCTCGGGATTTTGCGCCGTAGCGAGCAGGTGCTCGGCGGAGTGCAGCGCAAGGCGGAGGGCGAGGCTCGGAGTGGGGTTCTCCGTGCCTCGTCCTCTAACGCGGCGCTGCGCTTCGCCGAGCGCCGCGCAGTAGGCGCAAAATCTTGAGAGACCCTCGAAGGGAGGAACACGTGGCCAGACCGACGATCGCGGATATTGCGACCAAGGCGGGGGTGTCGAAGGGCGCTGTGTCGTTCGCGCTGAACGGGCGGCCGGGTGTCAGCGACGCGACCCGCGAGCGGATCCTGAAGATCGCCGAGCAGATGAGCTGGCGGCCGCACAGCGCGGCGCGGGCGCTCGGGGCATCGCGGGTGGACTCGGTCGGCATGGTGATCGCGCGGCCGGCCCGGACGCTGGGGGTCGAGCCGTTCTTCGCGCACCTGCTGTCCGGCGTACAGTCCGGCCTGTCCGCGGAGTCGATCTCGCTGCAGCTGCTGATCGTCGAGGACACCGCGGCCGAGATCGAGGTGTACCGGCGCTGGGCCTCGGAGCACCGCGTCGACGGTGTCATCCTGGTCGACCTGACGGTCAAGGACCCGCGGGTCGACGAGCTCAAGGCGCTCGAGCTGCCCGCCGTCGTGATCGGCGGCCGGGGCGGGAAGGGCGCGCTCGCGTCGGTCTGGGCGGACGACCGCGACGCGATGCTGTCGATCGTGGAATACCTGGCCGCGCTCGGCCATCGCCGGATCGCCCACGTCGCCGGTACGCCGAACTTCCAGCACACGCAGCGCCGGATCCGGGCCGTCCGCGACGCGGCCCCGCGCCTGGGCCTGGTGGATGCCCCGTCGTTGACCACGGACTTCAGCGACGCGGAGGGCGCCGCGATCACGCGCAAGCTGCTGTCCCAGTCGGAGCGGCCGACCGCGATCGTCTACGACAGCGACGTGATGGCAGTCGCCGGGCTCGGCGTCGCGATGGAGATGGGCGTCTCGGTCCCCGGCGATCTGTCGATCGTCGCGTTCGACGACTCGATCCTCACCCAGCTCATGCACCCCGCTCTCACGGCCCTGTCCCGCGATACGTTCGAGTTCGGTCGCCAGGCCGCGGAGGTGCTCCTCGAGATCATCGCCGACCCCGCCCAGGTGATCAACCGCCGTACCGCCGACCCGGTCCTCACGGTCCGCGAGTCCACCGCTCCCCCGCGCTAATGTTGCTCTCGCGCCCTAAACCGATTTAGCATCCTCGGCATGCCTTCGGTTCCCCGGTTCGGTGCCAACTACGTCCCCTCCAGCGGCTGGTTCTACAGCTGGCTGGACTACGACGGCGCCGCTGTACGCCGGGACTTCGCCGACCTGGCCGCGATCGGGCTGGACCATGTGCGCGTCTTCCCGGTCTGGCCGTGGATCCAGCCGAACCGGGCGATCATCCGCCGGCGCGCGATCGCCGACCTGCTCGACACGATCGACGCCGCCGCGGAGCACGGGCTGAACGTCGCGGTCGACCTGATCCAGGGGCACCTGTCCAGCTTCGACTTCCTCCCGTCGTGGGTGCTGACCTGGCACAAGAGCAGCCTGTTCGAGGATCCGACGGTCCGCGACGGCCTCACGGCGTACGTCGACGCCGTGGCGCGTGCGGTGGCGACGAAGCCGAACGTCTTCGCGATCACGCTCGGGAACGAGGTCAACAACCTCTGGCCGGACAGCTCGACCACTCCGGCCGCATCGACCGCCTGGGCGCAGGATCTGCTGACCACGCTGAAGAAGGCCGCGCCGGACGTGCTCGCTCTGCACTCTGTGTTCGACGACGCCTGGTACAAGGCCGACCACCCGTTCCACCCCGTTGATGCCGTGGAGCTGGGTGACCTGAGCACTGTCCACTCGTGGGTTTTCAACGGGGTCTCACGAGTGGACGGTCCCCTCGGACCGGCCACGCTCACCCACGCCGACTACCTGGTCGAGCTGGCTCACGCGACGGCGCTCGACCCGGCGCGGCCCGTCTGGCTGCAGGAGATCGGCGTACCCGGGCCTGATATCCCCACGGACCTGCAGGCCGAGTTCACCCGCCGTACCGTCGAGACCGTGCTGCCGAACCCGGCTCTGTACGGCGTGACGTGGTGGTCGTCGCACGACATCGACCGGAGCCTGCTCGACTTCCCGGACCGCGAGTACGATCTGGGCCTCTTCACCGTCGACCACGAACGCAAGCCTGCCGCCCAAGCGCTTGCGGAGGTGATCGCCGACGTGCGGGCGAACGGCGTACCGTCCGTGCCGGCCGCCACCACCCTGACCGCGCCGGTCAACCTCCGCACCGAGCCTTCGCGCCGGCCGGAAGTTGCCCCCGGCAGCGAATTCCACCTGCGGTGGGTCGAGGCCCGCGCGGCCGGCCCGGTGCGGATCGTCCTACCTACCTAGCTCGTGAGGACCTGGCGCAGTTCCTGGTTGACGTTGGCTCCGGGAGTCGGGTCGTAGTTGCCCAGGTGTACGGCGGTCCAGCCGCGGCTCGGGTACCACTCGGCGCTCGTGCTCACGCCCGGCGCGCCGCCGAGGTGCCCGGTGATCAGCGCACCGTTGATGATCGCGCTGTCCGCGCCGTACCCGACGAAGTTGATGACCTCCGGCAGTCCGGGTTTCGCGGGCAGCGTCGGCATCGCGAACTTCGGGGTGACGAACACGTCGCGCCAGGTCGGGCTCAGCAGCGTGCCGTCGTTCAGTGCCTTCACGAAGCGCACCAGGTCAGGCGCGGTCGCGAACGCATTGCCGGCCGGGCTGCCGATGACGCCGAACATGTCCCCGTCGAGAGCGTCGTACCGCTTGCCTGATTCGTCGGTGGGATACGGGTGTGCGAAGCGGCGGTCGGTCCGCCACTGGGACAGCAGGGTGAAGTCGGCCGAGGTCATGCCGGCCGGTCGGAAGACGTGCTTGCGGATGTAGTCGTAGTACGACTCTCCCGAGATCTTCTCGACGATGCTGCCGAGGACGTGGAAGCCGGAGTTGCTGTACTTGCTCGCGGTGCCCGGCGCGAAGGCGAGCGACTCGGTGCGGATGAAGCGCAGAGTGCCGTCCATCATCTGGCGGGGCGTGGTCCAGGTGGACGATTCCTCGAAGTACCCCGCGAGCTGCATGTAGTCGCCGAGGCCGGACGTGTGGGTGAGGAGGTTGTGGATCGTGACCTTGTCCGCGACGTCCGCCTTGAATCCGCTGAGGTACTTGCCGATCGTGTCGGCGAGACTCAGCGAGCCACGTTGGGCGAGCTGGGCGATCGCGGTCGCGGTGAACATCTTCGTCACCGAGGCCAGGCAGTACCTCGTGTCCGCCCGGTTGCGGACGCCGTTCTTCTTGTCTGCAAAGCCGATCGAGCGCGACAGCACAGTGCGACCGTCGCGGATCACCAGCACCGTGCCGGAGAAGCGGTCCTCGGCGGCGAGCTGATCGAGGTACTTGTCGAGTTCGCCGCGGGGAGTCCCGGTGTCGGCCGCAGCGGGAAGGGCCCAACTGCCTCCGACGACGGCCGGCGCGACGGCCAGGCCGGTTCGCCCCAGGAACGAACGCCTGCTGTGGATTGCCAAGGGAGTTCTCCTCACGTGATCGATGACCACTGAGATCCAACTCGCCTGGCTGTTTCCCCGGCGTTACCGCTTGGCGATCAGTACGTCGATGCCGTCGAGGATGCGCGCCAGCCCGAAGTCGAGGTCGTCGTCCAGGCCGTCCTCGTACTCCTCGTTGAGGTACACCGACGTCAGCGTCGGGTAGCCGCCCTCGATCAGCCGCGGCACCAGGAACCGCCCGACCTGCTCCGCCTGCACCGGTGCGTCAGCGCTCGAGCCGAGCTGCCGAGCCAGGCTCGCGTAGTTCCGCACATATCCGCTGAGCAGCAGCAGACAGCCGAGGTTGTCGTGCTGGCTGAGCCCGGTCTCGGACAGAGCCGTGAGCATCGCCTCGACCCAGCGCAACTGGTTCGGCGTCACCGGGGCGCCGCGGATCGGCACGTCGAGCAGCCACGGCCGCTCGGCGTACAGCTTGACCTGGGCGTTCACCCAGGCGATCGCTGCGGGGCGCCAGCCGGAGGGCAGCTCGGGCGGCAGGCCGACCGCCTTGTCGTTCACCAGCACGATCAGCTCTTCTTTGGACCGGACGTAGCGGTACATCGCGTTCGTGGTGACGCCGAGGTGCGCCGCGATCCGCTGCAGCGAGATCGCCTCGAACCCGTCCCGGTCGCCGAACTCGATGCCGGTCGCGACGATCTGCTCGATCGACAGTGCCGGCTTCGGCCCGCGCCGCTGCACCGGCAGCACACCCCAGGACAGGGCGAGCCCCGGCGGCAGCTCCCCGCGGTCCTCGGTCATGTCTCCCATCCTGACGTACGACGGCCGTGGAGCGGGCCGATCGCAGTGAAGAGGGCGGAAGAGGGGTGCTAGCACCACCTCGGAACGGGTCCTGAGCACCGGGCGGACGAAACTGTTCAACCCCTACACTTTTTCACATCGACCTCCTGAAAGGAACCCACCATGTACACGCTGCTCGAACCCCTCCTGACGCCCGACCAGATCAAGCTGACCGACGCCGACCGCCGCGCCGCGGTCGCCAAGCTCGACAGCGCCGTACGGCAGGCCATCGTCACTCCGTCGCAGGCAAGCGATCGGCAGCTGCAGTTGCTGACGGCGCAGACCCGCGGCGAGCTCCGCAGGATCATGACGGGCGTCGCCGACGCGGCCCCGCCTCGCGGGCTGACGACGGCGCTGCGTGCATTCACCGGCGTGTGGCTGGTGACCTGCGTGGTGCAGTTCGTGATCTGGGTGGCGCTCGCGATGTTCGGTCACTTCGACGGACCGTGGTGGCTCTGGTCGGACCTTGGTCTCGGCGCGGTCGTCGCGATCCTCTGGTGGACGAACGAGTCCTACCACCGCAAGTCCGACGTACTGGTCGCGCCGTGACTGTGCAGCTGACCTACGTTCGCAAGGTGTACGGCACCGGACCCGGCGCTGTCGAGGCGCTGGCCGGTGTCACCTACGGCTTCCAGGCCGGGACGTTCACCGCGGTGATGGGACCGTCCGGCTCCGGCAAGAGCACGTTGTTGCATTGTGCGGCCGGGCTCGACGTACCGACCTCTGGTGATGTTTCGCTGGTCGGGAAGTCGCTTCGCGGTCTGGATGAGACTGCGCTGACGGAGCTGCGGCGCGAGTCGGTTGCGTTTGTGTTCCAGTCGTTCAATCTGATGCCGGCGCTGACGGTGCGGCAGAACGTCGTACTGCCGCTGACGCTGGCTGGGAAGTCGCCGGACGACGCGTGGGTGACCGAGGTCATCCGGCGGGTCGGGCTCGATGCGCGGATGAAGCACCGGCCGAGTGAGTTGTCCGGCGGTCAGCAGCAGCGGGTCGCGATCGCGCGGGCGCTGGCCGGACGTACTGCGGTCACGTTCGCGGATGAGCCGACCGGGGCGCTCGATACGACCACTGCGCTCGAGGTGCTGACGCTGCTTCGCGATCAGTCCCGCGAGCTCGGTCAGACGACCGTGATGGTCACTCATGATCCGGTCGCGGCGTCGTACGCCGATCGCGTGGTCTTCCTCGTCGACGGCCGGATCGTCACCGAGACCGCCCACCCCACCGCCGAGACCGTCGCCGCGGAACTCGCCCAGCTGAGCCTCTCACCCAGGGAGAGCTGACATGCTCCGCCTCGCCGCCACCACCCTGCGCTACCGCACCGCCGCCTTCCTCGCGATCTTCGTCGCCGTCCTCCTCGGCGGCGCCCTCCTAGCCGCCGCCGCCGGCGGCCTCCTAGAAACCGGCCTCCGCCTCAACGCCCCACCCCAACGCCTCGCCGCCGCCCCCATAGTCGTAGCAGGCGACCCCGCCTACCATCCCCCCAACGGCAGCGGCTCCGCCCCCTTCCCAGAACGCCACCGCGTCGACGCGGCGCTGGTCGGAAAGCTCGCGAGTACGCCGGGAGTCGCCAAGGCGATCGCCGACAGGTCGTTCCCGGCGGTAGTTATCGGCGCCGCGAGCTCCCCCGGGCCGCGCCCGGGCGGCACGACCAGCCCGTCCGCAGGCGGCGGAGGCAGCACAGGCACTACGAGCAGCTCCTCCGGAGCAGGAACGAGCAGCACAGCCGGCACCCCTGGCCCGGGCCCGGGCACGAATGGCTCACCCGCCGCAGGCGCGGGTGCTGGAGGCACGAGCAGCTCCCCAGGCCCTGGCGTCGGCAACTCCTCCGCACCAGGCGCGGGCAACACGAGCGGCTTGCCCGCAGCCGGCGCGGCCAGCGCGCGCAGCACGAACGGCACCTCTGCGACAGGCGCGGCCAGCGCAGGCGGCTCCTTCGGAGCAGGCACGGGCAGCTCCCCCGGAGCAGGTTCGGCTGGTGTGGCGGCTCGTGGGCTTGCTGGGCATGGGTGGAGTTCGGCGGGGTTGGCGCCGTATCGGTTGGTTGGTGGGCGAGGGCCGCGGGTGGGTGAGGTTGTGCTTGATCAGCGGTTGGTTGGGGCGGCTGTGCTTGGGGATCGGGTGGGTGTGGTTGTGGGGGGTGAGTCGCGGAGGTTTGTGTTGGCTGGGGTTGCGGTGGCTCAGGGGCAGGTTGATGTGCCGGGGGTGTTCTTTGCGGATGCGGATGTGCCTGCTGGGGTGGATGCGATCGGCGTGTTTCCGGCGGATGGTACGTCGGTGCGGGAGTTGGCCAAGCGGCTTGAGTTGCCGCAAGGGGTGAAGGCGTACACGGGCGACGACCGGGGTGTTGCGGAGTTTCAAGGGATTGCTACGAGTCTGCCTTTGATCATCATGTCCGGCGTCTTCGGTGGGATGGTGGCTGTGGTGATGGCGCTCGTGGTGTCGGCGACGATCGGGTTGTCGGTGCGGCAGCGGCGTCGTGAGCTGGCGTTGCTGCGGGCAAGCGGTGCGACACCGCGACAGGTCGGCAAGATGGTGATCGCCGAGACGATGGTGGTCGGCGTACTCGGGCTCGTCCTCGGCCTCCTCTGCGGCCGCCTCGCCGGCAACTGGATCTTCGGCCTGCTCGCCGACGGCGGGATCGTGCCTCCTCAGCTCCGGTACGACCAGGGCCCGCTCCCCTTCGCCGGCGCAGCCATTCTCACGTTCGCAGTACTGCGCATCACCGTCGGATTCGCCGCCGGCCGCGCCGCCCGGATCCGCCCGATCCAGGCCCTCGCGGAGGCCGCCGTACCGAATGTCGCACTCAGCCGCATCCGCGTGATCATCGGCCTGATCTTCGCCGGCGCCACCGTGGCGATCGCACTGTCCACCCCGTTCATGGGTCCGACCAACGCTGCCGCGATCGGCGGCCCGGCAGGTCTGACCGGTTCGATCGCAGTCGCAATCCTTGCCCCGCTTGTGATCCAGCGAGCCCTCGTCCCCCGCATCACCCGATTCGTCGAGAAGCGCGGTACGAGCGGAGTCCTCGCGGTCATCAACCTCCGCGTCCGCGCGGTGCAGTTCGGCGCGATCCTGATCCCCATCACGATCGCCACAGCGATTGCCCTAGGCAACATCTACTCGCAGACCACGCAGCAGAAGGCGGCCGTCGAAGCCTTCACCAGCAACCTGGCCGGCGACGTCGTCATCACCGGCGGCATCCCCGCCTCCCTCACCAAGGCCGCCAGCGAACTCCCCGGCGTCACCACATCGTCCGAACTCGTCCGCAGCAAAGGCTGGATCGAGGAGCCGTACGACGCATCCCACACCAGCGACGCCTGGCCGCTCCTCGGCCTCAGCGGCCCTATCTACAAAGACAAAGTCACCAAGGGCTCACTCAACGACCTGACCGGCAACACGATCGCATTGCCTCCAGGTAGGGCGAAGAAGCTCAAGGTCGACGTCGGCTCGGAGATCGGACTGCGTCTGGGCGACGACGCACTCGTCAAGGTCAAGGTGGTCGCCCTCGCCGAGGGCCCGTCCGGCTACCAATCCCTCCTGCTCCCCGCACAACTCCTTGCCGCCCACACCACAACCGGCCTGCCGAGCCAACTGGTCCTTAAGACCACCGACAAGCTCCAGCTGGACCTCTCGAAATGGCCCGGTACGTCGATCGGCGGCCGCGAACTGCTCGCCGACGGACTGGACACCGGCCTCGGCGTCGACGCCTGGATCGGATACCTACTAGCCGCGATCGCAGTCGCCTACACGGCGATCGCCTCGGTCAACACGATCGCAGTCGCTGTCCTCGACCGCCGCCGCGAGTTCGGCCTTCAGCGCCTGACCGGATCGACCCGCCGGGAAGTCTCGCGCATGCTCGGCCTCGAAGGTCTACTCATCGCCGCACTCGGGCTGGTGAGCGGTCTGATCACCGCGGCGTTCACCGTGCTCCCGATCGCGATGGCAACCCGAGGTTGGCCGATCCCGTCCGGTCCGGTCTGGGTCCTGATCGCGTGGGTCGCGGTAGTCCTCCTGCTGGTACTCCCGACCACGGCGATCACCGGCCGCATCGCGATGCGCGCCAGGCCGATGGACGCGCTCAGCTCACCCGTCGGCTGATTCGATCCACCCGTAGCCGCCGTCTTCCAGGCGAACCACCTCGAGGCCGGCGGCCAACCGGCGTACGTCGTCGGTCTCGATCACGCCCGCAGCCGGACCGGCGATGTCCAGCACGATCGCGGCCGCGCCTTCCTGGATCGCCGCGGTCGCGACCAGCTGCGCCTGGGCCGGCATCGGCCGCGCGTCCGGGCTCCACCGGGCCAGGCTCTCGGTGCCGGTGAATGCCAGCAGCGCGTTCCGCCCGTCCTGTCCCTGGAGCAGCGCGACGGCCATGTCCGAGGTCTTGTCGTGCGCCAGCCCGTTCTCGTCGTACTCGACCTCGCCGAGCATCGCCACCACGGGCACCAGCAGCCGCGCCTTGGTCAACGCAGCTAGCACCGCGCCGTCGTCACCCTGCGCAAGCGCGGCCGCGAGCGCGGGATCCGCCGTACCGTCGTCGTTGTCGAACCCGGTAAAGGCCAGCCGCCGCTCTGGTTGCATGCCAGCATTCTCGCCGGACCCGGACCGCCGCCACTCACCAACCCCACCCCACCGGCCTCCGACACGCTCGGCGCACCGGGCGCAGGGGGTGCGCCGGAGGTTGGTGAGTGGGGGAGGTCCGGATCTCCAGGCCATCACAATCTGCGCTGGGCGGCCGGTCCACGCTCAGGCCGGGTCGGAAGTGGAGATTGTGATGGCCTGGGGATCCGGAGGTCTCTTTCAGGGGTACGTCAGGGCACTTCCCCCCTTGGTTCCGGCGGGGACTGTGCGAGCCTGGGTATGTGCCTGATTTCAACGATTTGACGCTGCTGCCGTTCTGCGTAGGCCTCACGCTGCTCGGTCTGATCGGCTCGTGGTTCGCCTGGCGGCGACGCGGGGTGGCGGCCGGCACGCGCGGTGTGGCCTGGTCACTGCTACCGGTCTCGCTGTACCTGACCGGTCTGCTGGAGCTGGTCTGGGACGTGGTCCGCTCGACGGTGAGCTGGATCACGCACCTGATCTTCTCGCCGACAGTCTGGTCCGGGGTCGCGCTGTTCGGCGTATCGGTGGTGCTCTACGTCGTCTCGGGTGTGGCCCGGGGCCGCGGCGGGAACCAGAAGGCCGAGAAGAAACCCGCCTCGCCCGCGGGAGAGCTGACCGCGACGGGCCCGGCGCCCGCCTCGGCCACCATGTCTAATACGGCCAAAGCTGCCAAGCCGTCAAAGGGGAAGGCGAAGCAGCAGGATTCGTCGGAGTTCGACGAGATCGAGGACATTCTGAAGCGCCATGGAATCAACTGATAAAGCCGCTGACCACGGCTCGCCCCTGACCATCGACTCGCTGCTCGACAACGTCCAGGCCGGCTCGCCTCAACTGGGCCGGACCCGGCTGGTCGGCATCGACGGCCCCGCCGGATCCGGCAAGACCACCGTCGCCGCCCACCTCCAGGCCCGGGCCGAGGCCCGCGACCTGAACACCTACGTCATTCACATGGACGACCTGTACGACGGCTGGACCGGAGCCGAGCGTGGATTCGGTCTGCTCCGCGACCACGTGCTGCAACGGCTGGCCGACGGCCGAGAGGGCCGCTACCGCCGCTACGACTGGTACGTCGGCGCGTACGCCGAGCTGCACGTCGTACCGAACACTGTGGACCTACTCATCGTCGAAGGCGTCACCGCCTGCGACCGGGATGCGGCCCACTGGCAATCGCTGCGGCTCTGGGTCGAGACGTCGAACGAGGTCCGCCTGGAGCGCGGCATCGAACGCGACGGCGAGGCCCTCCGCGACCACTGGCTCGAGTGGATGCGCTGGGAGCGCGACCATTTCGCCGAGCAGGCCACTCGCTCGCGCGCCCACGTGATCGTCGACGGCGACCCGACCATCCCGTTCGACCCCGCAGTGGAGCTCGTCACGAAGTCGGTGGCGCTACCTCCGCACGACTCAGCGGCTTCGTAGCGCTGATCAGCTGCGGGCGAGTCTCGAGAGGCTGTCCGTCACGTCTGCAGGCCGTCCCAGGACCAGCGCGGGATCGTCAGATCGTCGGCGATGTCGGCGGTGTTGTGCCGGTACATCGGGGTGAACGTCGCCCAGGCGAAGTAATCGTGCAGGACCTGACGTAGACGAGGATCGGTCAGCCCGGCGTCGGTCATCGCCTCGTCGAAGCGCTCGATCGCGAGCCGGTTCATCTCGTCGTGCTCGCCGTTCCCGCTGTGCCGCCGCTCGACGTACGCCTCGTCGCCGTACACCCCGGTGTAGCCCTCCGGCCCGCCGAGCGCCTCGGCCCAGTACGCCGCCAGCCGCTCGATGTGATCTGGCTCGACCTCACCGTGGAATGCATGGCTGACGACCTCGTCGGCCATCACCCGCTCGTGCCACGCCCGCGCCAGCCGGAGCATGCCTTCGGACCCACCCGCCGCTTCGTAAACGGTCTCCATGACGCTCAAGTCTGCTCCATCGACGCAAGCCGGTCACGTGCATGTGCCCGCTCCGGCTCGGACCCGGCCAGTCGGAGAGCGCGCTCGTACGCCGCGGTTGCCTCAGGCAAACGTCCGAGACGGTGCAGCAGATCGGCGCGAGCGAGAGCGAACGGGTGGTAGTCGCGCAGCCGGGGCTCGTCGGCCAGCTCGTCGAGGAGCGCGAGGCCGGCCTCGGCGCCGTCGCGCATCGCGATCGCCGCGGCCCGGTTGAGAGCGACCACCGGCGACGGGTCGAGCTCCAGCAGTACGTCGTACAGCGCGACGATCTGCGCCCAATCGGTGGCGGCGAAGTCGGCCGCCTCATCGTGCAGCGCGGCAATCGCGGCCTGCACGGCGTACGGTCCGGCTCCGCGTGTGAGCGCGGATACGACCAGGTCGCGGCCCTCGGCGATCAGCTCGTGGTCCCACCGCGCGCGGTCCTGGTCCTCGAGCAGGATCAGCGAGCCGTCCGGCCCCGTGCGGGCGTCGCGGCGGGCGTGGACGAGCAGCATCAGGGCGAGCAGACCGGTCACCTCGCGCTCGGACGGGAGCAGCCGGTGCAGGATCCGGGCCAGCCGGATCGCTTCCTCGGCGAGGTCGAGCCGCTGCAGATACGGTCCCGAGCTCGCGGCGTACCCCTCGGTGAACACCGAGTAGACGATCTGCAGTACGCCGGGCAGCCGCTCCGGCAACTCGTCCGGATCGGGGACGCGGAACGGGATCCGCGCATCGCGGATCTTCTGCTTCGCCCGCACGATCCGTTTCGCCATCGTCGCGGTCGGCACCAGGAACGCCCGCGCGACCTCCGGCGTGGTCAGACCGGCCAGACAGCGCAGCGTCAGCGCACCGCGATCCTCGGCCGCGAGCGCGGGGTGAGCGCAGGTGAAGAACAGCTGCAACCGCTCATCCGGCAGCTCGCCCCCGGTCGCTTGCGGCGCGGCCCGGTCCATGTCGACCTGCAGTACGGCGAGCTTCGCGGCGTACACCTGATCGCGCCGGAGCCGGTCGACCGCCTTTCGCCGGGCGGTTGTCATCAGCCAACCGCCCGGATTCGGCGGTACGCCGTCGACCGGCCAGCGCACCAGCGCCGCCTCGATCGCCTCCGACGTGACTTCCTCGGCCAGGTCGAGGTCCCCGAACCGCCGGGCGAGCGCGGCCAGCAGCCGGCCGCGCTCCTCCCGGAAGACCGCCTCGACCTGGTCCATGCTCAGAACTCCGCGACCGGGCGAACCACGACGGATCCGCCGGCCCGCGACCCCGGGCACTTCGCGGCCCAGTCGAGCGCGACATCCAGATCCGGTACGTCGATCACGTAGAACCCGCCCAGCACCTCACGGGTCTCCGCGAACGGCCCGTCGGTCACGGTCCGCTTGCCGTCGTTAGCGACCTGAACGCGGGTCGCGGTGACCAGATCGGCAAGCGACTCGGAGGCGACAACCACCCCGGAGTCGGTGATCTCCTTGTCGAACCGCATCCAGTCCTCCGGCTCACATCCGACCGGCGCGTTCGCCGTGTCGAGCTCCCCGGCGTTGATCAGCAGCATGTACTTCACGTCGTACCTCCTGTGAGCGTGTTTACAGCATGACCACGAACGGGTTCGCCCTCGATGGACAGGTCAGTCAGGATTGGACCATGAATGTTTTGCCATCGGGTGAGCAGTGGGTCCTCCGCGGCGGCGGGTACGAGGCGACGGTGGTGAGCGTCGGCGGCGGGCTGCGCGGGCTCACGTACGACGGGCGCCCGGTCCTGCTCGGGTACGGCGAGGACGAGGCGGCGCATGCGGGGATCGGCCAGCACCTGTTCCCGTGGCCGAACCGCATCACCGACGGGAAGTACACGTTCGAGGGCGTCGCGCAGCAGCTGTACCTGACCGAGCCCGCCCGCTCGAACGCCATCCACGGCCTGACCCGCTGGGCCAACTGGCTCCGGGTGGACGACGGCTCAGACCCAGCGGCCCTGGTAGTCGGCCACCGCCTCCACGGCCAGCCCGGCTACCCGCACCAGCTGGACCTCCGCCTCGACTACCGCCTGACCGACCACCTGACCGTCACCGCCACTGCAACCAACATTGGCGCGACCGCGGCGCCCTACGGCTACGGAGCACATCCGTATCTCTCCGTCGGACGTCCCATTGACGAATGCGTACTCGAGTTCACTGCCGCCAACCGCGTGGAGGTCTCCGCGGACCGCATGCAGCCGGTTGGACTCACACCGGTCGCCGGCTCGGAGTACGACTTCAACGGTGGACGGGTCATCGGGGCAACCTCGATCGACAACGCGTTCACGGGGTTGGACGGCACCTGGACGGTCTCGTTGACCGATCCCGACACCGGCGCGAGGTCAGCGCTGACCAGCGACACACCCTGGATGCAGCTGTTCACCGGCGAGGCGGTCGGGCGTACGGCGCTGGCGGTCGAGCCGATGACCTGTCCGCCGGACGCGTTCGTCACCGGTCAGGACCTGGTCGTCCTGAAGCCCGGTGAGTCGCACACGACTAGTTTTTCGGTGGCCGTTTAGCGCCGGCGCCGTGGTCGCGAGCCACCGCCGCGAGCTCCTTCGCGGCGCGGCTCGCCCGGGCGCCCTCCGCGGCCTGGACCGCGAGGATGCCGATCCGGTTGCCGTCGGCATCGAACAGCTGCAGCCACGCGTCACCCGGCCGGAACCGCAGCCCGCTGATCTCCGACCAGGTCAGCGTGTACGTCTTGAACACGTTCCGGATCCGCAGTCCGTCCTCGTACGCCGTCACGCGCAGCGTCGTCATCCGGTACAGGATCCAGAAGATCGCGCCGAAGAACGCGATCAGCGTGAGCCGCTGGAACCAGCTGAACGAGTCCTTGGCGTCGGCCGGCAGCCGGATCCAGATCACCACGAACACGGCCAGCAGCGACAGGCCCATCACGCCCGCCATCAGCGCGAGAATCCGCGGATGGAACGTGAAGAGCTTGTCGCTCATGTCAGATCCGGCAGGCGTGGATGTCTGTGGTGAGGATGGCACGGGCGCCCACCTCCCACAGTTGGTCCATCAGGCGCTGCGCCTCGGCGCGCTGGACCATCACCCGGACGGCGACCCAGCCCTGCTTGTGCAGCGGGGAGATCGTCGGCGACTCCAGGCCAGGCGCGACCGCGGTCGCCGCGTCGACGTCCTCGGCGCGGATGTCGTAGTCCATCATCACGTAATTCCGCGCGATCAGGACACCTTCGAGGCGGCGTACCAGCTGGTGCATGCCGTTCGGGGTGATCTCGACGCCGTGGCGCTTGATCAGCACGGCCTCGGACTTCAGGATCGGCTCGCCGAACACCTCGAGGCCGGCCTGGCGCAGCGTCGTACCGGTCTCCACCACATCGGCGATCACGTCGGCGACACCGAGCTGTACGGCCGATTCGACCGCGCCGTCCAGGCGGACGACGGACGCGTCGACGCCGTTCTCGGCCAGGTGGTCCTGGAGCACCCCGGCGTACGACGTGGCGATGCGCTTGCCGGCCAGGTCCTTCACGGAGTCCGCGACCCCGGGCCGCCCGGCGAACCGGAAGGTCGACGAGCCGAACCCGAGGCCCATGATCACGTCGGCGTCGGCGTGGGAGTCGAGCACGAGGTCACGGCCGGAGATGCCGACGTCGAGGGTGCCCTCCCCGACGTACACCGCGATGTCCCGCGGGCGGAGGTAATAGAACTCGACCTCGTTGGCCGAGTCGGTGAGCGTGAGGTCCTTGGTGCTCCGACGCTGCTTGTAGCCGGCCTCGACGAGCATCTCGGTGGCGGCTTCGCTCAGCGAGCCCTTGTTCGGTACCGCGACGCGCAGCATGGCGACTGCCCTTTCTGGGGTATGAACCGTTGCGGATGTGAACCGGTGATCTGTGGGAGGGGGGCTCCTACAGATGTCGGTACACGTCCTCGAGGTCCAGGCCGAGGGCATGCATCATCACCTGAGCGTGGTAGAAGAGCTGTGACAGCTCCTCCGCGGCCCGCTCCTTGCCCTCGTACTCCGCTGCCATCCATGACTCGGCGGCCTCTTCGACCAGCTTCTTGCCGATCGCGTGCACGCCGGCATCCAGCGCCGCCACGGTCCCGGAACCCTCCGGCCGCGTCGCCGCCTTCTCACCCAGCTCGGCAAACAGCTCCTCAAAACTCTTCATCGCCCGCCCAGCCTACGGGGCGGACCGACGAGTTCCATCCGCAGGTCCGCCGATCGGACCGGTCCCGGCGTGGCGTGTGGGTTACTGGACACATGGACGGATTCGCACAGATCTCCGTGATGCTCGCTGTCGAAGACGCGCCGGCCGCCGCGTCCTGGTACGCCGAGGCGCTGGGCGCGGTCGAGCTCTGGAACCTCGGCAGCGTGATCGGGCTGAGCGTGAACGGCGCTCCGGTGTTCCTCGGGGAGCCCGGGAACAACATCTGGAAGACGCCCGCAGAGACCGGCGCTCCGACGGTCCGGGTCGAGATGTTCGTGGACGATCCGGACGGTTTCGTCCAGCGTGCTGTCGAGGCCGGCGCGGACGGGAGCTTCGACCCGGTCCGCGATCACGAGGTGCCCTGGGGGACGCATCGGCAGGGGTCGTTCCTGGACCCGTTCGGGCATTTGTGGTTCGTCGGCGACAGGTCTCCGCTAGGACCCGGCGAGCGCGGCTGATCTCGTCCGGGGCGCTGAGTGCGCGTCGACGTACCAGTCGTGCTGCTCGGACAGGAACTGCTTGACCATCGCGTAGTCGATCGTGTCGTCGGGCCTGCGGAGGTGGTACGGCGGCGGGTAGAACGCGTCGCCGAGGAGCGCGACACCATCGACGACCGCGATCAGGGAGTCCGGTGCGTGATTGCCGCCCACGTGACGGAGTACGACGCCTGTTGGCAGCGTGAGGGTGTCGTCGAAGGTTTGGTCGGGGAGGACGATTCGGAAGTCATTCCAGTCGGGTACGGCTAGCGCGCGGGCACGGAAGCTGGGGCCGAGTTTGGGGTTGGCCTCGACCTGATCGTGGAGGTAGCGGTGGCTCCACGGTTTGGCCGCTTCGGCTTTGAGCAGGTCGGTGGCCGTTGTGTGGGCCACGACCGTGACGTCGTGCCAGGCGGAGGCGCCCCAGGTGTGGTCCCAGTGGTGGTGCGTGTAGACGAGCCACTTCGGCGCGGGCAGTCCGGCAGTTGCGATTGCTGCTTGGATCGTTCGGGCATGGTCCGGGCTGTTGCCGGCGTCGACGACGACGGATCCGGCTTCGTCGGCGATGACGGCGACCGACGGGCGGATCGCGTCGGAGTCGGGGTCGAGTGGAGAGAGCCAGACCCGGCCGGCGAGGTGCTCGAGCATGTGGCCGACGATAGCCGTATGCAGAATCCCCGGAGAGTCCGCGACCTCGGCGTCGTCGTCGGCACCCTGCCCACCGGTCCGCTCAACGCGATCACCGACGTACCCGGGGTCCGCGTCGGCCAGACCACGCTCACCGGCGACGGCCTGAACACCGGCGTCACCGCGATCGTCCCCGACGGGTACGCCGAGACGCTTCCGGCAGCTGTTGCTGTTGGCAACGGGTACGGCAAGCTCATCGGGACGACCCAGGTCGACGAGCTCGGCGTGATCGAGACCCCGATCCTGCTCACCGGCACCCTGAGCACGTTCCGCGTCGCCGACGCCCTGGTCACCTGGCTCCTGGACCGCAACCCTCGCGCCACGAGCCTGAACCCGATCGTCGGCGAAACCAACGACGCCTACCTGTCCGACATCCGCCGCCGCCCCATCACCCCCGAACACGTCCACGCCGCCCTGGACTCAGCCAGCTCCACCCTCCCCCTCGAAGGCTGCGCAGGCGCCGGCACCGGCACCACAGCACTCGGCTTCAAAGCCGGCATCGGTACGTCGTCCCGCACCCTCGCCCCAGGCGCCACCCCGTCCCCATCCCCTGCCCCCGCCTCGCCCACGCCCGCCCCGCCCGCCTCGCCCGCTTCCCCATCGCCCGCTTCCGCCCCGCCCGCTTCCGCCCCGCCCGCTTCCGCCCCGCCCGCTTCCGCCCCGCCCGCTTCCGCCCCGCCCGCTTCCGCCTCTGTACCCGGCGAGCGCGCCGGCGCAGCCGGCGCGCTCGCCGGGTACACGGTTGGCGTTCTGGTACAGGCGAACTTCTCTGGGTTGCTGACTGTGCTGGGCCGACCGGTCCCCGCAACACCCGTCGACGCGGACGGGAACAGCTGCATGATCGTGGTGGCTACGGATCTGCCGCTTGATGCCCGGCAGTTGGGGCGGCTGGCGCGGCGGGCGGTGTTTGCGATGGGGCGGGTTGGCTCCGACTTTGCACCCGGCAGCGGCGACTACGCGATCGCCTTCACCACCAACCGCACGCCGGGGTACGCCGACGGCGACCTCCGCGGCCCGTTCCAAGCGGTCACCGAGTCAGTAGAGGAAGCCCTCCTCAACTCCCTCACCATGGCCCAAACCACCACCGGCCACCGCGACCACACAGCCCACGCCGTATCCCACAACCTCATCCGCGACCTGACATAGCCATCCGCCGGCCGCGATCCCGCACGGTCGCGGTGATCTGGCTTGCTGTGATCAGTACGCCGAAGGCGAGTACGGCGGCGACTGTGCGGATCAGGTGTGCGACCTGCCATCGATCGCGGACGCTCGCCCAGTCGGACGGTGGGTTCTGCACCGACCACGCGGACTGGTGGGAGTTGATCGGCAGGTTGATGGCGAAGGTCGTCGCGAACACGACCACCAGCAACGCGATCGCCACCAGCACGATCCGCCGATCATTGCCCCGGGCCCGGATCGCCAGTAGCACGGTGGTGATCATTGCCGGGATCAACGTTGCCGAGGCCAACTTGTCCAGCGAGTCCAGCTCCACCAGCCGGGTCTGCGTGTAGACCGCCGCATCGAACCCGCGCAACGAGTTCTCGAGCACCAACACGCACACCAGAAATCCAGCGAACACCCCGCTGAACAGCAAGCTCGCCGACCGCACGAAGCGCGTCATCAGTACGACACCCCGACCGGCTGATCGATCGTCTCGGGGTCGTCGAGCACCGCGAGCATCAAGTGCGCGACGTCGGCCCGCGAGACGAAGTACCCCTTGGTGACCGTGCCGCCGACGACCGTGCGGTAGTGACCGGTGAGCGCCTTGTTGTTGAGCTTCGGCGGGCGCACGATCGTCCATTCCGTGGTGCTGCTCATGATCGCCGCCTCCATCAATCGCAGGTCCGCGTACACATCGGCCGCGAACGCGTTGATCATCGGGTACACCACCCGGCGATTCAGGAAGCTCTCGTCGTCGGGGATCGGTCCGAGCGGGGCGGCGCTGACCGCGACGAACCGCCGCACCCCGGCCGCTTCCATTGCCGTCAGCATCGATCGGGTACTCCGGGACGCGACCGGCCCGTCCTTGCGTCCGCGGGCGCCCACGCCGGACACGACCGCCGTACTCCCGTCGAGCGCCTCGCGTAGTGGGTCCGCGTCATCGAGACCCGCCACCCGGACCACCTCGAGGGACGGATGCTCCACCTCGAACGCCGACGACTTCCGCACCACCGCGGTCACCTTGTGCCCCGCATCGAGCGCCTGCCGTACGACGTGACCGCCGATCCCACCCGTCGCGCCGAACACCGTGATCCTCATCCCGCGTCTCCTTGCGCTATCGTGAATCTGATCTGTAACTCATATAGTACGGGAATCATAATATATGGAACAGACAGAACCGAGTGACGCACGCCACCACCGGCGTACCGGGAACGAGATCAAGGCCGCGCTCCGCGACCTGCGGATCCAGCTCGCCCTGCTGAACCACCAGGTCGGCGGCAAGCTGGCGCTGAAGGACGTCGACCTGGACTGCCTCGACGTGCTCGCCCGCAGCGGACCGCTCACGCCGAGCGCCCTCGCCCGGCAGGCAGGCCTGCACCCGGCCACGCTGACCGGCATCCTCGACCGGCTCGAGAAGGCCGGCTGGATCGCCCGGGATCGCGCGCGGGCGGACCGCCGCAGCGTCACGATCCGCGTGCTGCCGGATCGCGGGATGGAGGTGTTCCGGCTGTACCAGCCGATGATCGGCGCGATGGACGACGTACTGGCGGAGTACAGCGAGCCGGAGCTTGCTCTGATCGCTGATTTCCTGCGCCGCAGTACCGAGGCCGGTCAGCGGGCCAACGGGGAGTTGGCTCAGGAGTAGAGGTCGTGGAGCGCGCGGCCGAGGTCGGCGAGTTCGGTTCGCAGTTCCGCGGGCTCGAGCACCTCCACTGCGGCGCCGAACCTGCTCAGTGAGGCTGCCGCGTTGGCGACCGACTCGATCGGAATAGTCACCACGACACTCCCGTCCGGCTCCGGTTCGGCGGCCGCCACCGCCTTGACCAGGCTCGGGAACGACACGTCGTACATCCTCGCGGCCAGGCGCGCGGAGACTCGTACGACGGCCTGATCGGTGTACCGGACGCGGTCGAAGCCTTCGAGGTGGTCCTGCCAGAACTGGGTCAGGTTGAAGTCCGGGTCGCGCTCGAAACTGTCCTCGGTCGGCGTCAGCTCGAGGATGTTGGAGACGCGGTACGTGCGGAGGCCTCGGGGCGTCGCGGCAACGACGTACCAACTGCCGTTCTTCAGGACGAGGCCGTGCGGCTCGAGGAGACGCTCGACCTCGCGCGGTGCTTCCCAGCGTCGGTAAAGGACTTTGACGCGGCGGTCGTGGAGGACCGCGTCGGCGATGGCCGAAAGATGCGGCGAGTCCTCGGCATCCTGGTACCAGGCGGGCAGGTCGAGGTGGAAGCGGTTCTTGAGCCGGCCGGCGCGGTCGCGCTGATCGGGCGCGAGGGCAGCGAGGAGTTTGAGCTCGGCCGCGCTGGTCTCCGCGGTGAGCCCGAGCGCTGCGGCCGCGCCCGGCATACCGACCAGGAACAGTGCGGCCGCTTCTTGCTCGGTCAGTCCGGTCAGCTTGGTGCGGTATCCCTCGACGAGTCGATAACCGCCGGCGCGCCCCTGATCGGCGTACACCGGAACGCCGGCCGCCGCGAGCGCCTCGACGTCGCGGTAGATCGTGCGGAGCGACACCTCGAGCTCATCGGCGAGCTCACGCGCGGTCAACTGCCGGCGCGTCTGCAGCAACAGGAGGATCGACAACAGCCGGCTCGAACGCATGCTGTTCAGGTTAATACTTATCGCTGCCATCGGTTGTCAGGTATTCGCTGCAGGCTTGGACGCATGACGACATGGAACAAGGTCACCGGCGACTTCGACTTCCTCAACGGGTACTTCGACGTCCACCACCGCACGCTGAAACAGGCCTTCGCCGACTGCGACGAGTGGCTCGAGTACGACGGGACCACGACCGCCCACACGTACTTCGACGGACAGATCAGCATCGACGAGATGCGCTTCCCGACGAAAGGGTCGTACGGGTTGTCGCTGCGGGTGTTCGACCCGGAAGCTCGTCGATGGAGTATCTGGTGGGTCGACAGTCGGACGATGAAGCTCTACCCACCTGTGCACGGCGGCTGGTCGGAGGACGGTACTTCGTGTCGCCTCGTCGGTGAGGACTCGCTCGACGGGTTCCCGATCCTCTGCAGCTACGAGTGGTCGGACATCACCGACAAGACGGCGCACTGGGAGCAGGCGTACTCCAGCGACGGCGGCAAGACCTGGGAAACCAACTGGATCATGGACTTCACCCGGCGCTCTGATCCCCCGCCGCCGCTCGACGTACCGAAGGTCACCGACGACTTCGACTTCCTCGTCGGACGCTGGTCGTTCCACAACCTCCGGCGCCGGCCCGTGCTGGGTGAGCCGTTCGAGTGGCACGAGTTCGACGCCGAACTGGAAGGCACGACGTACTTCGACGGCGCAATCAGCGTCGACGAGGGCTGGTACCCGACCGAGGGCTTCCGGGGTGCGACCTTCCGGCTGTACGACCCGACGTCGCGCACGTGGGCAATCCACTGGATCAACAGCGAACGCGGCCACCTGGAGACACCGGTCATCGGCTCATTCGACGGAGACGTCGGCACCTTCGAGGGTCCCGACGAACTGAACGGCCAGCCGATAGACGTCCGGTTCCTGTGGAACCGGGGCGTCGACAAATCGTCGTGGGAACAGGCGTTCTCCACCGACGGCGGCAAGACCTGGGTAGCCAACTGGCACATGAACCACACACGGATCGGCTGAGGAAAGCCCCGCGTACTGCGTCGAGAAAAGCACCCCCGCGTGCTACGCGGGCGCTCCCTTCGTCGCTCCGCTCCTCAACGCACCCACTCCGCGCGCACCCGCCCACCCCCCGGCTGCCGCCGGTGCACCCTTTCCGGCTACCGCCGGGGGTGCCCGGCTACCGCCGGGGGTGCCCGGCTGGCGCCGAGGTTCCGGCTTAGCGCCGGGAGTGCCCGGCTTAGCGCCGGGGGTGCCTGCTGCCGCCTGCGGTTCGCGCTGCCGCGCGGTCGACCGCGTCGCGCGGACGCCTACTCACGAACCGATTGTAGTGAGGCACGACCGTGTCCCGATCGCAGGTCGGCCGGACCAGACTCGCCGCTCGGTCGTCGAGCTCGACCCTGGCTGCCGATGGGCTGTCATCCCGAGTCATCGGCGTACGCCCCTCAAGAAATCAATCATGCGACTCCCTTCCACCACCGACGTACACCTTGTAGGCGCCGACCAGCGTCCGCTGTCAACGCGCGCCAATGGCGGGTCGGGCGTAGCTGGTGCTGGATCAACGCAGAGCGGGGGGCTAATCGGCGGGCCTTGCGATGCACAAGCGGCGTACTCTCGCCCGATCTCAGGAACCCGCCGGTCGGTTCACACGATACGGAAGCCTAGTTGTCGACGGCCTGTCGACAGCTGCACTCGGTCTGTCAAACTTCCGGTATTGCCGAGCAGCAGCTAGATGGCGGGATCGCGAACGCGGGCCAGGTTGTCCGTGCCGGTCCGCACGTTCTTCGTCCTTCGAGTCCGCACTCGGGTTCGATTCACGTATTCCTGCGAGCGGTGAAAGATTTCGGATTCGAGGGCGCCCCGACACCGGTCGGCATCGACGAGGACGGCCGCGAGCGCCTCGTGTTCATCGAGGGCGACGTCCCCGTGGCGCCCTACCCGGACTGGAGCCAGTCCGACACCGCACTAGCGTCCATCGCCAGGCTGCTGCGCGGGCTGCACGACGCCGCTCGCGAGTTCGACCCTCAAGGTCTCACCTGGAACGACGGTCTGGCTGACCCTGCGGGCGGGACGCTGGTGTGCCACAACGATGTAGAGCTATCGAACGTCGTCTTCCGTGACGGCATCGCCGTTGCGCTGCTCGATTTCGAGTTCGCCGCCCCTGGCCGCCCCGTCTACGATCTCGCCCAGCTCGCCCGCCTCTGTGTACCGATCGAGGACGACTTCGACCAGGAACGGATCGGCTGGCTGCCCGCCGACCGGCCGCCACGGCTACGACTCATCGCCGACGCCTACGGACTGGACCGGGACGGCCGCGCAGAACTGCTCACCGCCATCAACGACGCCCTCGCCCGCATCGAAGCAGCCGCGCGGCGCAGCATGGATGAGGGCGGTCCGAACACCGTCGCGACGATGAACCGCAGGGGAGGCATCGAGAAGTTCGACCGCAGGCGCCGCTGGTGGACCACCCACCACGACCAATTCGCCGCCGCCCTTCTCTGACGAGGCCCGTCAGCCGTTGACGCGCCCTTTGAGTAGGTCGTTTCGTGCCACGTCAAGCTGCGTAAGGGAGGTAGCTGGGTCGGCGCATTCTGGAGCCGATGGCGAAGTGCCGTGTGCGTCGGGCTCGCTGGCGACAGCCGCCATGGATGTGCCGCCGCTCAACCGGAGGGCGGGTGGGAGCGGGTGTAGCAGTTGCGTCGGAGGAGCGTAGCGACGACACAGCACCTGCGCAGCACGCGTCGGCCGGACCGCGTGGCCCAATCACCAGGCCCCACTCCCCCCACGGGCCACGACCAAGCAGTCGCCCGCGGGCGGTAGCCCGCAACCGCCGGCGGCAGCCGGCAAGTCGCCAGCGGTAGCTGGCAGATTTACCGGCGATGAGCCGGGGGTGGGTGGGAGCACGCTTAGCAGTCCGCGGTGAGGAGCGGAGCGACGAAGGTAGCGGCTGCGTGGCGCGCGTGGGGGCTGCTACCCCAGTTGCCGGACGGCGGCGAGGGTGGATAACGCGGCTTGGGTTGCCTCGTAGCCCTTGTCCTCGCGGCTGTCCGGCAGCCCGGCTCGATCCAGCGCCTGGGGGTCGTTGTCGCAGGTGAGGACGCCGAAGCCGACCGGTACGCCGGTGGTGACCCCGACGTTCATGAGACCCTCGGTCGCCGCCTGGCAGACGTACTCGAAGTGCGGAGTGTCGCCGCGGATCACCACGCCCAGCGCGACGACGGCGTCGTACCCCGCCTTGGCCGCGTGCAGCGACGCGACCGGGAGCTCGAAGGATCCCGGGACCCGGATTACGGTGTAGTCGCGAACCCCAGAGTCCTCCAACGCGCGCACGGCGCCGGCCAGTAGACCGTCGGTGACCTTCGGGTGCCATTGGGCCGCGATGATTGCGACGCGGGCGCCGTCTACGCGCGGGGCTTCGATGGTTGGTGCTCCACTGCCCGACATCAGCCGGCTCCGTTCTCTTCCGTGAGTACGCCGCCGGGCAGGTGATGCCCCATCCGGTCGCGCTTGGTCCGCAGGTACCGCAGGTTGTGCTCGGTCGGGTCGATCGAGATGCCACGACGCTCGACCACCTCGATGCCATAACCCTGAACGCCCGCGAGCTTGTCAGGGTTGTTCGTCAGCAGCCGCACGGACGTCACCCCGAGATCAGCCAGGATCTGCGCACCGGTCCCGTAGTCGCGAGCATCAGCAGGCAGCCCGAGATCGAGGTTGGCGTCGACCGTGTCCCGGCCGGCGTCCTGCAGCTCATAAGCCTGCAGCTTGTGCAGCAGCCCAATCCCGCGGCCCTCATGTCCGCGCAGGTACACCACCACACCGCCCTCAGCCGCGACCTGCCGCATCGCCTCGTCCAGCTGTGGTCCACAGTCGCACCGCAGCGACCCGAACACATCGCCGGTCAGGCACTCCGAGTGCAACCGAACCAGAGTCGGACCATCACCGATCGAGCCGCGCACCAACGCCAGCTGCTCCGACCCGTCCACCGTGTTCCGGTAGCCGTGGGCAACGAAATCGCCGTACTGCGTGGGCAGCGTGGTGGTCGCGACCCGCTCGATCTGCGACTCCGTACGACGCCTGTACCGGATCAGGTCGTCGATCGACACGAGCACCAACCCATGCTCGTCCGCGAACGCCCGCAGTTCCGAACCGCGCTTCATCGTCCCGTCGTCGTTCACCATCTCGGAGATCACGGCGGCCGGCGTCAACCCGGCAAGACGAGCCAGGTCGATCGACGCCTCCGTGTGACCGGGCCGCACGAGTACGCCGCCCTCCCGGCCGCGCAACGGGAACACATGCCCCGGCTGCACCAGGTCGTACGACTCCGAGGCCGAATCCGTGAGTACCCGGATCGTCCGCGCCCGATCAGCCGCCGAGATACCGGTGCTGATCCCGTCCCGCGCATCGACCGAGATCGTGTACGCCGTCCGCATCCGCTCGCGGTTGTGCGGCGTCATCAACGGAATCCCGAGCCGGTCGAGCTCCGAACCCTCCATCGGCACGCACACCACGCCGGAGCTGTACCGGATCAGGAACGCCAGCAACTCCGGCGTCGCCTTGGACGCGGCGAAGATCAGGTCGCCCTCGTTCTCGCGGTCCTCGTCGTCGACCACGATCACCGGTCGCCCGGCGCGGATCTCGTCGATCGCATGCTCGATCGTGTCGAGTTTCAAGACGTTACCCATCTCAACCCACCACCACTGGTTCCGGCGGAGCAACCCGCTCCTGGTTCTGGATCTTCCACCACGACGCGAATCCGATGATGCAGAACAGTCCGTACACGACGTACATCGTTGCCGACGGGTAGAACTTCGCCTGTACCAGCAGCGGTACGCCGACCACGTCGACCGCGACCCAGATCAGCCAGAACTCGACGAACCCGCGGGCCATCCCGTACGTCGCCAGGATCGAGCCGGTCAGGATCCACGCGTCCCACTGCGGGCCCCACGAGCCGAGCGCCTGCAGCACGACGTACGAGATCGCGTAGATCACGACGCCGATGCCGAGCAGTTCGAGTCGCTGCCTCGCCGTCGCCCACTTGGGCTGGACCGCCGAAGCGGAACCGCCGTGACGGGTCTGGTACCAGCGGTACCACCCGTACAGGCTGATCAGCGCGAAGAACACCTGCCGGCCCGCCTGGCCCCAGAGGTCCTTGTCCTGCGGGGTGTCGAAGATCCCGCCGACGAAGACCGTGAACAGCAGCACGTTGCCGACGATGCCGACCGGCCACGCGGCGACCAGCCGGCGCATGCCGAACAATGCGCTGGCCAGACCGAACACGTTGCCGACGATCTCCCGGACGAGCACCGGCGATCCGGCGATCGTCACCTGGGAGTGCAACAGCCAGTCGATCGGGTTCACTTGTTGCCTCCAGCAATTAGTCTCTCGACGTACTTCGCGATCACGTCGACCTCGAGGTTGACCGTGTCGCCGACCTTGTTCCGCCCGAGAACGGTCAGCTCGAGCGTGGTCGGGATCAGGCTGATCCCGAACGTCCCGGAAGCGTCGTCGACATCGGTCACCGTCAGCGAGACCCCGTCGACCGCGATCGAGCCCTTCTCGGCGACGTACTTGAGGATCTCCGGCGTCGTCGCGACCCGGACGTCTTCCCAGTGCTCACCGGGGCTCCGCGACGCGATCGTGCCGGTGCCGTCGACGTGCCCCTGCACGATGTGACCGCCCAGCCGCGCGTGTGCGGTGACGGCACGCTCCAGGTTGACCGACGAGCCCTTGTCGAGGCCGCCCAGGCTGGTGCGCTGCAACGTCTCGCGCATCACGTCCGCGGTGAACACGCCGTCGCCGTACTCGACCACCGTCAGGCAACAGCCGTTGACCGCGATCGAGTCGCCGTGGCCGGCGTCCTCGGTCACCTTCGGACCGCGGATCGTCAACCGAGCTGCGTCGCCGTCCAACAGGTCCAGGGACTCGACCGTGCCGAGTTCTTCGATGATGCCGGTGAACATCTACTTTCCTCCCAGAGGAACCAGGGTCAGCCGGACGTCGTCGCCGAGGCGGCTGACGTCCGCTAGCTTGAACCGCCGAAGGTGGTCGATCGATTCCGCGCCGAGCTCGCCGACCGCGGCGAACCCGGAACCGAGGACGGCCGGGGCGACGTACGCGATGAGCTGGTCAACCAGACCGGCGCGTACGAACGCAGCGGCCAGCGTCGGGCCGCCCTCGAGCCACAGGTGCCGGATCTGCCGGTCGTCCAGCTGCCGCAGCACCTCGGCGGGATCGTGGGTCGGCAGCAGCAACGTCTCCGCGCGGTCGTTGCGGACCCGCGCGGTCGGCGGGATCTCCCGGTCGCCGACGACGACCCGCAGCGGCTGCCGCTCAGCCGGTACGTCGTTCTCGTCGCGGACCGTCAGTTCGGGGTCGTCGTCCAGCACGGTCTGGGTGCCGACGGCAATCGCGTCGCACTCGGCCCGATGCCTATGTACGTCGGCACGCGCGATCGGGCCGGTGATCCACTTGCTCGTCCCGTCCGGCGCCGCGGAGCGTCCGTCGAGCGTGGTCGCGAACTTCCACGTGACGAACGGGCGACCCGTCCGGACGCTGTGCAGCCAGACGTAGTTGACCGCCTCGGCCTCGTCCCGCAGTACGCCCTCGACGACCTCGATGTTCTTGTTGGCCAGCTTCTCGGCGCCGCCGGCCGCAGTCCGGTTCGGATCCGGTACGGCGTACACGACGCGCGTGATGCCGGCCTGGATCAGGGCGTCGGCGCACGGGCCGGTCCGGCCGGTGTGGTTGCAGGGCTCGAGCGTGACGTACGCCGTACCGCCACGGGCCCGCTCTCCGGCCATCCGGAGCGCCTCGACCTCGGCATGCGGGCCACCGGCAACGGCGTGGAAGCCCTCACCGACAGGATGCCCGTCAGGGCCGGTGATGACACAACCGACTACCGGGTTCGGATGGGTGCTGCCGATACCTTTCGCGGCCAGCTCGACCGCACGCCGCATCCACGCGACATCCATCGGCGAAGTGTTGCTCACTGCTCTTCGGTCCCTCGTCGTCACGGACGCACTACCGGGGTCTCGTGACGACCGGCGACCACGCTCCGCCACCCGGCCTTCGCCGTACGCCGCCAACTCGCGCACGCCCCGACCGGACGTCAGAGCACACCCGCCGACCGCGTGCGCCTCCCATCCGGACTTTCACCGTCGGTCCCGGAATTCCACCAGGTCAACCGGCCGCCGAACTGCAGCGGCCGGGTCGCGGACTGTCACCGCCGGCTCGGAATTACACCGACCCCGGAGCACGCGAGTGGGTTCACTCGTGGTTCAAGTATGCCCCTCCCCGCAACCCGCACCACGACCCAGGTCACATCCTGGTCCGTTCCTGCTCCTGATGCCGGCTCGGCGCGATCCGCCGGGTGAGGGCAAGGGCACCGGCTGCCACCGCGCACGCCACCGCGACGGCGAGGACGAGCGGCCGGTACCCGAACGCGTCGGCCAGCCCGGCACCGCCGAGCGGTCCGAGCGCCTTCGCGATCGAGGTCGGCGTACCCAGCATCCCGGCGATCGTGCCGAACCCGGCCGCGCCGTACCGGTCGAGCAGGATCGCCGGCGTCGCGACCGACGACACCCCGAACCCGAGCCCGAACAGCACGAGGCACCCGATCGCTCCCGCGACGTGACGCCCGACGACCGGCAGCAGAGCGATCGCGACTGCCTGGACGGACAGGATCAGCGCGGTGATCGTCGCCATCGGCAACCACCGCGCAGACACGCTGGTCACCAGGCGGCCGGTCACCGACAGCAGGCCGAGCAGGCCCGCGAGGCTAGCCGCCCGCGCCGGCGGGTGCCCGAGGCTGATCAGGTAGAGCACCAGGTGGACGGAGATCACGGCCAGCGCGGCACTGTGCACGACGAACGCTCCCGCAAGCACCCAAAACCCAGGATCCCGAAGCACCCTGCCAGGCGCCCCCGCCCGCTTGGCGCCGAGGTCCGCGCCGGCCCCCACGCCGGGCGCCACGCCGGGCGCCACGCCGGGCGCCACGCCGGGCGCCGCACCGGGCGCCGCAGCTGGCTCCGCGCTGTCAGCAGCGCTGTCGGCCGGCCCATCGGCGGCGCCGTCGGAGGCGCTGTCGGAGGTGCCGTCGAGCGGGCGTGGTGGGCCGGGGTGGACGGCGACGAGGTGGAGCGGGAACGTGATCACGGCGAGGGCGCCCGCCAGGATCATCAGCGCGTTACGCCAGCCGTGAGCGTGGGCGAGGTACCCGGTGAGCGGCAGGAAGATCGAGCTGGCCAATCCACCGACCAGCGTGATCGTCAGGATCGAGTTGGTCCGCTTGGCGGGTGCGGCGACGGCGACCACGACGGCGAACGCGGGTGGGTAGAGGACCATCGCGCAGGCAACGCCGATCACCGCGAACACGGCGTACAGCTGGACGACGTTCTGCACCTGCGACCAACCAAACACGGCGACCGCGGCCAGGACCGAACCGCTGGCCATCAGCCCGCGACCACCCCGCAGATCCAGCCGGCGACCAACCGGGATCGACATCAGAGCGCTGACCAGTACTGCGGTGGTCGATGCGCCGACCGCCGTGGTGGTGGAGATGGACAGGTCGGCAGTCATCGGTCCGAGCAACGCGCTGAACGCGTAGCTGAGCACGCCGTACCCGACGGTCGTGGTGATCGCGAGCGCAGCCACCATGAGCCGCAACCGGTCATCCTTCGCCCCAGCGACCACAGTCGAACTCATCGCCGTCAGTATTTCACGGCCGACACCGCCCGTCCGGTCAATTTCCTCTCAGCGGAACAGCAACCAAGCCGCACTCCCCAACAACCCCACCGCCCCCACAAAACACCCAACCGCAACCACCCGCAGAACCCGCGACCGCCCGGGCGCACGAGCCAACGCGGCCGCGCCCACGCGTGCCGACGCACCGGCAGCTACAACCCCATCCAAGGAACCAGAGGCAACCTCACCCACGCGAGCGGGCACGCCAGCAGCAGACGAACTCGCAGGCAGCCCGCCAGCTGCATCCGAGGCCGAAGGCGCCCCGGCAGCTGCAGGAGAGCGCACAGATGCCGCCGCTGCGGCCGTTCCAGGCGAGTGAGGCGGTGACCCGGCAGCTGCGGGCGAGGCCGACGCCATCCCGGCACCCGCATGCGAGGCCGAAGGTGTCGCGGCAACTGCGTGCGCGGTCGGAGGCGCCCCGGCGGGTGCGTGCGAGGTCGGAGACGTCCCGGCACCTGCGGAAGAGCGCTCAGCTGCCGCCGCTCCAGCCGAGCGCCGAGGCGCGCCGGCAGCTGCGGAGGAGCGCTCAGGTGGCGTCGCGGCGGCAGCTCCGGGCGAGCGGGGCTGTGAGCCGGCTGTTGCGGGTTGGGGTGTGGGCGCTTCGCCGTTCGCCGGTGCCCGCGGGCGCGGTCTGTCGGTGGCGGCTTCAGGGGTTGCGGCGGCGCCGAGTGCGGCCGCTTGCGCGGATCCTGCGTTCGGGGTGCTGGGTGTTGGCGGCGGTTGGTGGGCGCGCGGGCCGGCCGATGTCCAGTTCGGGGTGCTGGGCGGGGGTTGGTGGGTGCGGGGGCCGGTGGGGGTCCAGTTTGGGGGGAGGGGTGGGAGTTGGTCGAAGACCTCGGGGGCGTCGGGGGCTTGGATCCATGGCTCGGTTCCTGGGGGTGGTACGGCGCCGGTTGCTGCCAGGAGGCGGCCGGCGGTGGCTGCGGACTCGGGGCGGTCGGATGGGTTCTCTGACGTCAGGTGGCGAACGAACTCGGCCAGGGGGCCGTCGACGGCGGGAAGTTTGCCGTCTGTGGTGGGGCGCTCGCCGGTGAGGAGTTCGGCTGTTACGGCGCCGACGGCGTACAGGTCCTGGCGCGGGTCGGGGTCGGCGCCGGCCAGCTGCTCGGGAGCGAGATAGCCGGGGGTGCCGAGGATCGTGCTGTGGCGGGTCATGCGTGGTTCGTCGAGGACGCCGGCGACGCCGAAGTCCGACAGGCGCAGATGCGGCAGCCCGGTACCAGTGGCGTCGAGCAACAGGTTGGCTGGCTTCACATCCCGATGTACGACGCGCGCCGCATGCACCGCCGACAGCCCGTGCAACAACTGATCCACCAGCACGGCGACGTACGACTCGGGCAGCGGACCATGATCGCCGAGCAGCGTCGCGACCGACCCGCCCCGAACCAGCTCCATCGCGAACACGACCTTGTCGTCGTCCGCGGCCCATCCGTGCGGCGCAACCACATGCGGATGCTCGATCCGCAGCGACTGCTCTCGCACGAACCGCAGCAGCGTTGCCGCATCATGCTGCCCCAGCACCTTCGCCGCCACGTACGCGGACCGCCGCAGGTCCCACGCCCGCCAGACCGAACCCATGCCTCCGGTCCCGACGAGGTCGATCAGCTGATACCGCCCGGCAAACGCCTCCACCCGCCAGAACCTACCGTCCCAACCGCCCACCCCCGAAGCACGCCGCCCGGACCACCAAACGGCGATCCGGGCAGCGTGCGCCGGACTAACGGTGCGGCGGCTGCTCACCCTGGCTCGGGTACGGCGGCTGGCCACCCTGGTTCGGATACTGCTGGGGGCTCCCCTGGTTGGGGTACTGCGGCGGGTACTGGTGCTGCCCGTGCTGCCAAGTCCCGGCCGCCTGCGCCGGGGCCGGCTTCGCGCGAAGACGGAGTACGACCAGCACCCCGATCAGCAGCAGGAGCACTCCCCCACCGCCGAGACCCGCGATCAGCCCGACCGGAGTGCCGTCGCCTGAATCTGCGCTGCCCTGGATCGGACCGCCAGCCTCGGTCTTGTTGCCATCACCAGGCGTCTCCGAGGCGGAGGGCTCCGCAGTCGGCGTCGGCGTGATCGAGTCGCCCGACACAGGAGTCGCGCCGTCGACGTACGTCGGCTTGCCCGTCCCGGCCGTCCCTTCCAGAGCGACGGTCAGCGTCATCGGGATGGCGAAGGCCTTGTCGTCGTCCTTGCGAGTCACAGACAGCGCTATGTAGTACTCACCGGGCGTCGCCGTGCCCTTGTCCATGGTGTTCGCGCCGTCGCGGTTGAGGTAGCGGATCTCCTTGGTCGTGTTGGCCTTGACGACACCGTCCTTGGTCAGCACCCCACGCCGGCCGACGTTGCCCGGCACCTGCTTGGCGAACGTGGCGATCACGTCCTCGCCGAGCGGCGAGATCAGTCCCATGTCGAGGTACCGGATCCCGTCGATCGCCTTCGCGGTCGCCGCCCCGAGCTTCGGCACCGTCGCCTGCGCCTGGATGCGCTGGCCCCAGTCGGCCTTGATCCGGTAGAGCTGCACCTCACCGGGCATCAGCGTCGTCTTGAAGCTGCCCGGGGTGATGAGCGGCGCATCGGCGAAGCTCGAGCCGGGAACGATCGCCGTCGGAGTAACACCCGGCATCGGAGTCCAGATCGGGTCATCGGCTTCGGGCGGCAACTGCGTGGTCGACTCGACCGGCGGCTCCTCGTCCACGCGCAGCTCGTACGGAACGCCCTTCATCTCGCGGAAGGCGTCACCGGCGGAGACCGTCAGCACCAACTGGTCGTCGGTGGAGCAGCCCTTGGGGTAGTCACCGGTCCAGCTTGAGGCGGCACCGGTCGCGATGCCCTGATCTCCGTCGAAGGCGAGCGGATAGCTCCAGCCGCAGTTCTCGCCGCCGATGGTCTTCACAAAGACCTCCGCCTTGAGCACGAAGCTGCCGCCCGAAGGCCGGCGGAAGCTGACGCCGGCGCGCAGGGTCGAGTTCGCCATCGTCCGCTTGAGCAGGTAGTACTTCGCGGTCTGGTCGTTGCCGAAGGTGTCCGAGTAGTGGCCCGGGGCAAGAGTCGGCGCGCCCTCCTGCTGCGGCCCGCCCTGGACCGGCGTACCGGAGATGCGGAACGGGCGGAACGCTCGGGTGGACAGGCGATCCAGGCCGGCCTCGAGGTCGATCGTCGAGTCGGCGTCGTAGTAGTCGCCGCGGCCCTCACGAGCGACGCATTGCAGCTGCGTGCGCGCCTTCCCGGCGACGCGGAAGCCGACCACGTCGATCTTCAGATCGATGCCCTGCTTGGCGATCGACTGCGCCACCACACAGGGATCCGGCGCGCAGGTGGCCTCGCCGTCGGAGACCAGCACGATGGTGCGCTGGCCGACCGGGCCGAGATCTTTGGCCGCCTGCTGCAGCGCATAGCCGATCGGAGTCTCGCCATACGGCTTGTACTTCGCGATCGCGGCCTGCAACTGGGGCCGGTTGTTCGTGCCGATCGGGACGGTCAATTGGGTGTCGGTGCAGGCACCGGGCTGGGTGCGCTTGAACACGGTCGCGCCATACACCCGCAAGCCGACCTCTGCGGCCGTCGGGAGCTTGGTCACCACCTGGGTCAGAGCGGTCCGGGCCGCGGCGATCTTCGTCTGCCCGTCGCCGGCCGGCTCCTTCATCGAGCCGGACGAGTCGAGCACCAGAACGAGTTTGCCGCCGGACGGAGCAGGGTCGGCCACGGCGGAACCGGTCGTCAGCCCGGCCAGCACGCCGGTCAGTGTGATGGCGAGGAGCGCCCACACCGCGGGGCGGCGGCGGTGTCCCTGGTGAGTCGTCATCGTTTCCTCCAGTGAGATTCGCTGCCGCAAACATTTCCAGTTTGCGATTGCAAATGTCAAGCCGGATCCGACTGGAAATCTGCGTTCGCAAGTGCGAAGATGTTTGCAATCGCGATGCGATGACCGGCGGAAGGGGAGACCGATGGACCAGACAGCGCACAACATCCAGCAGCAGATCGACCTGTACGGCGAGCCGCTCGGAGAGACTGTACGACGCGTCCTGGCTCCGCTCGGACTGACTCAGGGCGGGCTCGCGCAGGTGATCGGGCTGTCGGCGCCGATGCTGTCCCAGCTGGTGAGCGCGCAGCGGGTGAAGATCGGCAACCCGACGGTGATGTCACGACTGCGCGCCGCGTCTGAGCTCGCCGACCTGGTGATCACCAGCGAGATCCAGGAGCACGAGATTCCGGATGCCGTCGACCGGATCCGGGCGTCGAACGGCGCGCTCACCACCTCCGGCCCGACTACGCACTTGCCGGTCCAAGGTGGCACAGCGCCGTACGCCACACCGCCGGGGCTCGGAGCTCAGCCGCCAGGTGCCACCGGGGCGAATGTTGCGTCCGGCATGCAATCTGCCTGGCCCACGGCGGCCGCAATGCCACCCAACGACGGCGCCGTCCCGGCCCGGACCATCGTGAGAGCGATCCAGGATCTGCTGCGCGAGGTCGTATCGACCGACGAGCTCCAGCGAGCTGCCGTCACCATCAGAACAGAGTCGCCGGCACTGGCCGAGTTACTTCTGGCCTACGGCACCGGCCGGACCGCGGACGCCCTGGCCCACTATGAGCAACATCACGGCTGAGCAAGCAACACAGCTCTAGATAGCACGAGCCGTGTAGACGTTCGGGTCCGTCTCATCCTTTGTCAGCAAGGAATTCCGCCAGCAGGTCTGGTGTTGGCTTGCGTCGGCGGGGCGGATCGTCCTGCGTTCGTTGACGTTGTGAGGAGAGGCTTGTGCGCGCGTTCGGCGCTTTTCGGCGGGTTGTTGCGGTGGCGGGAGCGGTCACGCTCGCAGTGTCGATGGTTGCCTGCGGCAGCGATCAGAAGGATGCTGCGGCCGGTCCTGATCTCGGGCTGATGAAGGCCGGCACGTTGCGGATCGGGACGCTGACCGACGCGCCGCCGAACGTGTACGTGAAGGACGGCAAGTTCACCGGGTTCGACAACGACCTGATCACCGCGGTCGCCGCCAAGCTGAACCTGAAGCCGGAGTTCGTCGGAACGGACTTCTCCGCTTTGCTCTCGCAGGTGAACGGCGGTCAGTTCGATCTCGGTAGCTCGTCGATCACGGTCACCGAGGCACGCAAGAAGACGGTTGCCTTCAGCAACGGATACGACTTCGGCTACCTCGGGCTCAACACCACGAAGAACTCGGGTATCACGTCCTTCGACCAGCTCCAGGGCAAGCGGGTGGTCGTGGTCCAAGGCACCGTGCAGGACGATTACGCGACCGGGAAGAATCTCAACCCGGTCCGCGTGCCGAACTACAACGCCGCGCTCGGCCAGCTGAAGGCCGGTACGGCGGATGCGTGGGTCTCTCCCGCCGAGATCGGCGAGAAGATGGCCAAGGAGCAAGGTGGCGGCACGGTCATCCTGGCTGCCAAAGAGCTGAGTGACGCACCGATGGCGTTCGCCGTGGCCAAGAGCAACGACAAGCTCCGGGACGCGGTCGACAAGGCACTCGACGAGGTCATCGCCGACGGCACCTGGACCAAGCTGGTCGAGCAGTACTACCCCGGTCGCGCCGTACCGGCGAACTTCAAGCCTGGCAGCGGGTCTGTGAAGTTCACCGCACCCAAGGGCTGAGCATGGACATCTGGTCCACGCTCAGTGACACCTTCCTCGACTGGGAGTCGATGAAGGCGGTCCTGCCCGAGATGCTCAAGGTAGGGCTGGTCAACACCCTCATCCTGGCGGCCGCCTCGGTCGTGCTGGGCACTGTGCTCGGCATGATCGTGGCGGTCCTCGCCCTGTCCACCAAGCCGTGGCTGCGCTGGCCGGCGAAGATCTACACCGACATCTTCCGCGGCCTGCCCGCCATCCTGACCATCCTGCTGATCGGTCAGGGCCTGTCCCCCATCACCCGCCACTGGTGGGGCCCGAACCCGTACCCGCTCGGCATCCTCGCCCTGTCGCTGATCGCCGCCGCATACATCGGCGAGATCTTCCGCTCCGGCATCCAGAGCGTGGAGAAGGGCCAGCTCGAGGCCGCCCGCGCCCTCGGGTTCAGCTACACCAGCGGGATGCGGCTGGTCGTCATCCCGCAGGGTGTACGACGGGTGTTGCCGGCGCTGGTGAACCAGTTCATCGCGCTGGTGAAGGAGTCCAGCCTGGTCTACTTCCTCGGCCTGCTGGCCAGTCAGCGCGAGCTGTTCCGGATCGGTCAGGACGCTGCCGCGACCAACGGCAACCTGTCACCGCTGCTACTCGCGGGCATCTTCTACCTGATCATCACCGTCCCGCTCACCCACTTGGTGAACCACTTCGACAAGCGGCTGCGCGAGGGGCGCCAGACCGAGACCGAAGCTGTGAAGCTGGAGGAGCTCGCGCATGCAAACCATTGAGGCCGCGAGCCTGCAGGTCGAGGGCGTCGAGCTCGCGTTCGGGACCAACAAGGTCCTCCGCGGCGTGAACCTCGCCGTACCGGCCGGCCACACCGCGTGCGTGATCGGGCCGTCGGGCTCCGGGAAGTCGACGTTGCTGCGGGCGATCAACCGGCTGCTCGAGCCGGATGCGGGCGACGTGAGGCTCGGCGGCGAGTCGGTGCTGCACGGTGACCCCGACGTACTGCGCCGTCGGATCGGGATGGTGTTCCAGCACTTCAACCTGTTCCCGCACAAGACCGTGCTCGACAACATCACGCTCCCGCTCCGCAAGATCAAGAAGCTCGACACCGACGCAGCGCAGGAAGCCGCCCGGGAGCAGCTTGAGCTGGTCGGCCTGAAAGCGAAGGCCGGAGCGCGCCCCGGGAACCTGTCCGGCGGACAGCAGCAGCGGGTCGCGATCGCGCGAGCGCTGGCGATGAAGCCCGAGGTGATGCTGTTCGACGAGGCGACGTCCGCGCTCGATCCCGAGCTGGTCAAGGGCGTGCTCGCGCTGATGGCAGACCTCGCGCAGGCGGGCATGACGATGGCCGTGGTCACACACGAGATGGGGTTCGCGCGCGAGGTCGCGGACCAGGTCGCCTTCATGGATCACGGCGTGGTGGTCGAGTCCGGCGTACCGGAGCAGGTGTTCACGGACGCGGATTCGCCGCGGCTACGGCAGTTCCTGTCACAGGTGCTGTAAACCGCCTCTGGCGTAAATGGTTGCCGAGGGCCACTATAGAGATTGGCCCGACAGCCGGGCCGACCATGGCTGGGGGATGGTTATGGTGAGAGATCTTCGGTTGATGATCTCGGCGGCGCTCACCGTCGGGCTGACAGCGATGCTGGGCCTGGCGGTGAGCACCGAGCCACCACCCGCCGCAGCCGCGGCCACACCAGCCGCGACGACGAGGCTGTCAGCGAAGCAGGCAGCGAAGCCGAAGTGGGTCTACCTGACCTTCGACGACGGACCGAGCGCGCGCTACACCGCGCAGATCCTGAAGATCCTTCAGGCCTACCACGTGCGGGCGACGTTCTTCGAGGTCGGCCAGAACGTCAAGCGGTACCCGGCGATCACCCGGCGGGTCGATCGACTCGGTCACAGCGTGCAGAACCACTCCCTGTCGCACCCGAACCTCACCAAGGTCAATTGGGCCACGTTCAAATACCAGGTCCGCACCACCGACCGTTACCTCCGGGCACAGACCGGTTACACCCCGCGGTGCCTGCGGCCGCCGTACGGCGCGACGAACCGGGTGGTCGCGAAACGAGCCGCGATGCTCGGCAAGAAGCTCACGCTGTGGACCGTCGACCCGGCCGATTGGAGCCGTCCGGGTACGTCGGTGATCGTGCGTCGCGTACTGGCGAAGGTACGGAGCGGCTCCGTGGTCCTGATGCACGACGGCGGTGGCAATCGCAGCCAGACCGTCGCTGCGCTCCCGAAGATCCTGAAGGCACTCAAGGCCCGGGGCTACCTCTTCTATCCGTTGTGGTGTCACTAACAGGCGTCCGGTATTCGTTACTCGTTGACACAGCAGCGGCGTGGCCGCTGGCTTTCCGCGGGATCCTGCCCAGGGTGGACGGGAGGAGTGAGCCACCCACCGCCCTGGGGGACGCATGGATGTTCGCTTGACCCGCGCCGGGAACCGGATGATCGGTCTGGCGATGATGTTGCTGGTGAGCGCGGTGATCGGCTCGGTCGTGGTCGCGGCCGCGAAGTCACCCGCCAAACCAGCCACGCCCGAACCGCCCACCGCGGCCCCGGCAGCGGCCGCGCCCACCAAGACTCCGCTACCTACCAAGTACGTCGTGCTGACGTTCGACGACGGCCCCGATGTCGAGTACACCCCGAAGGTGCTCGAGATCCTGGCGAAGTACGACGCGAAGGCGACGTTCTTCGAGGTCGGCCGGAACGTCCAGAAGCATCCCGAGCTGACCAAGCGCATCCACGACGCCGGCCACAGCGTCGAGAACCACACCTGGACACACGCTGACCTGCGCAAACTCAGCGCGACCGCATTCCGGCAGCAGGTCATGTCGACGGACCAGGCGATCCGCGCACAGATCGGAAGTACGCCGGGCTGCCTGCGACCGCCGTACGGCGGGGTGAACGCAGCCGTCCGGCAACGGGCGAAGGCGCTGGGCAAGGACCTCGTCGTGTGGACCGTCGACTCGCGCGACTGGACCAAGCCGGGCACGACGGCCATCGTCCAGCGGGTGATGAAGAACGTGCACAGCGGCTCGGTGATCCTGATGCATGACGGCGGCGGCAACCGCAGTCAGACCGTCGCCGCGCTGCCGGCCATCCTCAAATCGCTCAAGGCGCAGGGGTACGGCTTCCGCACTCTCACCTGCTAGGAGAGGGCGCTCACCAGCGGTACGACGTCGGCGATCGACTCGACGATGCGGGTCGGGCGGTACGGGAACCGCTCGACCTCGTGCTCGCCGGTCGAACCGGACAGCACGAGCACGCTGCGGAGACCCGCCTCGAGGCCGCTGATGATGTCCGTGTCCATTCTGTCGCCGATCATGACAGTGGTTTCGGAGTGCGCCTCGATCCGGTTCAGCGCGCTGCGCATCATCAGCGGGTTCGGCTTGCCGACGAAGTACGGCGCGACACCGGTCGCCCGCGTGATCAGCGCGGCCACCGAGCCCGTCGCGGGCAGCGGACCCTCCTGCGACGGGCCGGTCGGGTCCGGGTTGGTCGCGAGGAACCGCGCGCCGGCGGAGATCAGCCGGATCGCCTTGGTGATCGCCTCGAACGAGTACGTCCGGGTCTCGCCGAGGACGACGTAGTCGGGGTCGCGCTCGGTCAGCACGTACCCGATCTCGTGCAGCGCGGTCGTCAGACCCGCCTCACCGATCACGTACGCCGTTCCGCCCGGACGCTGGTCGTCCAGGAACTGGGCGGTGGCGAGCGCGCTGGTCCAGATCGCCGCCTCCGGGATGTCGATGCCCGCGGCAAGCAGGCGGGCGCGGAGGTCGCGCGGCGTGAAGATCGAGTTGTTGGTGAGGACGAGGAACTTCTTGCCGGACGCCTCCAGTGCGGCGATGAAGTCGCCGGCTCCGGGGATCGCGCGCTCCTCGTGCACCAGCACGCCGTCCATGTCCGTCAGCCAACTCTCGACCGGTTTGTGCTCGCTCACCGGCTCATCGTAATGGCCACATGGAAACTGTCGGTGGAGGCCGCAAGAATGCGGGTATGGAGTTGGCCGGGTACCGAGAGTTGTGGCGAACACACGGCGTGATGTCGCTGCTGGTGGCTTCGCTGCTCGCGCGGCTGCCGGTGCTCGCGACGATGGTGCCGATCGCGTTCCTCGCGAAGGACGCGAGTGGTTCGTTCCGCTGGGCGGGTGTGGTGGCTGGTGCGTATTCGATCGGTATGGCCATTGCTGGGCCGGTCTGGTCGCGAGCTGCGGATCGGCGCGGCCCTCGGGGCGTATTGCTGGTGACCGGGATCGCGTGGAGTGTGGCGCTGCTCGCGATCGCGTTGCTGCCGGCCGGGCTGCATCGGTTGCTGCCTGCGTTGGCGGTGGTCGCGGGTGCGCTGGTGCCTCCGGTGATGCAGACGTTGCGCGCAGCCTGGCCTCGTGTGGTGCAGGGCCCGGCGCTGCGGACGGCGTACTCCGTGGATGCGACGGCGCAGGAGTTGCTGTTCATGGTCGGGCCGATGCTTGGGGCAACTGCCGTCAGCGTGGCCAGTCCACGACTCGGCGTACTCCTCGCGGCGGCGATGTCAGCGGTCTTCATCTGGTGGTATGCGCTTCGACAACCCAAGCCGGTCCCGCACGATCACCAGTCCAAGGTGACCGCGCGACAGTTGCTTTGGCATCGGCACCGGTTGCCGCTGATTCTTGCGTTCGGGCTGTGGGTGACGTCGTTCAACGGGATCTCGCTGGGGATCGTCGCGTTTGCGGACGAGCACGGTCAGCGGCTGCTCGCCGGGATCTTCGAGGCCGTCTGGGCGTTCGGCAGCCTGGTCGGCGGCGCTGTCGCGGGCGCATTGCCTGCTCGGTGTACGTCGTACCTGTGGCGGCGAGCTGCGCTGGTGGCGGCCGGGATGCTGTTGTGCGTGTTCGCGACCTGGTCGTCGGTCTCGTTGGGGATCGCGTTGCTGTTGTCGGGGCTGACATTGGCGCCGGCGATCGGCGCGCTGTACGAGCGGCTCGGTGCGTTGACGCCGGATGTGGCGCGGACCGAGGTGTTCGGCTGGATGGGCAGCGCGGCGATGGGTGGCGCTGCGATCGGTGCCGCGGTGTCGGGTGCGGTGATCGAGGGATTCGGCGTGCGGTACGTGTGGCTGCTGGCCGCCGTACTCGCCGGCGCGTCGATGGTGTTGCTGCTCAGAGTGCCGCCGGAACAGCACCCAGAGGCGGAGTCGACGGCGCAGGTCGAGCCGGAGCTACCGGCCGGTGGACTGCTCAGCGAGGGTGCGTAGGTTCTCGACCATGGCGTTGGGGTCGTCCGCGGCGTAGACGGCCGAGCCGGCTACGAACACATCGGCGCCGGCCTCGGCGCACTGCTCGATCGTGTCGGCCGCGACACCGCCGTCGATCTCGATCCACAGGTCGAGGCCGTGCTTGTCCAGCAGCTGGCGGGTACGGCGAATCTTGGGCACGCAGATGTCGAGGAACTTCTGGCCGCCGAAGCCGGGCTCGACGGTCATGATCAGGACCATGTCGAGCTCGGGCAGCAGGTCCTCGTACGGCTCGATCGGCGTTGCGGGCCGGAGCGCCATCGCGGCCCGCGCACCCTTGGCCCGGATCTCCCGCGCGGTCCGGATCGGCGCCCGGCAGGCCTCGATGTGGAACGTGACGCTCGAAGCGCCCGCCTCGACGTACCCAGGCGCCCAGCGGTCCGGGTCCTCGATCATCAGGTGACAGTCGAGCGGCATGTCGGTCGACTTCGCCAGCGACTCGACCACGGGCATCCCGAGAGTCAGATTCGGCACGAAGTGGTTGTCCATCACGTCGACATGCAGCCAGTCCGCATTGGACACCGCAGCAGCCTCGTCAGCCAGCCGGGCAAAATCGGCGGCCAGGATGCTAGGCGCGATCTGAATCCCCATGGCGCCAATCTATCGAGCCGCCACCGGCGCTCGCGAAGTGGCCGGGGACTGGGTCGTCGACGGGCGGATGTCAGTGGCTGGCACGCACCGCCCACTGAAGTGCCTGGTCGACGGACTCGACAGTCTCCAGACCTTCAGGAAGCGGTGGCCGGCGGATCACGACGACCGGGAGGTGGAGCTGACGGGCAGCGTCGAGCTTGGCCGAGGTGGCCGGGCCGCCACTGTCTTTGGTGACCACGACATCGATGCGGTGTTCGCGGAGCAGGGCCAGCTCGTCGTCGACAGCGAACGGGCCGCGGGCGAGGATCAGCGTGCACCACGTCGGCCGGGGTTCGGGCGCGTCGACGCAGCGAGCGAGCGTGCAGAGCCCGGTGGTCGCGAAGGCGTCAAGGCCTTGCCGTCCGATCGTGAGGAAGGCTCGGGAGCCGAAGGTTGGTAGCAGGTTGGCGGCTGCGGATGGGGAGTCCGCCCAGTGCCAGTTGTCGTGCGGGCCAGGGGTCCAGCCGGGGCGGCGGAGGACAAGGAGAGGTAGGCCGGTCTCGCGGCTCGCGGCGGCTGCATGCGCAGTCATCGTCGCGGCGAAGGGATGGGTAGCGTCGATCACCGCGTCGACCGGATGATCGCGAAGCCAGTCCGCAAGCCCTTCCGCGCCGCCGAATCCACCCGTCCGAACCTCGCCGACAGGCAGCCGTGCGTCAGTCGTCCGTCCGGCCAGCGACGAGACGACAGCGATCCCCTCGGCGGTCAGAAGCTCGGCAAGCGTCCGCGCCTCACCGGTCCCGCCGAGGAGCAGGACCTTCATCGCGTCCGGTCAGCCGAGTAGAGGTGGCTGTCGCGGAAGGTCGTTGCCGAGAGCACCTTTCCGACGATGATGACAGCGGTACGACGGATGTCCGCGGACTTCACCTGGTCCGCGATGTCGGCGAGGGTTCCGCGGAGGATCAGCTCGTCGTCGCGGGAGGCACGGGCCACGACGGCGACCGGGCAGTCGGGACCGTAGTTCGGCACCAGTTCGTCGACTACGCGGTCGATCTGTTGGACGGCGAGATGGAGGACGAGGGTCGCCCGGCTCGCGCCGAGGGTTGGAAGGTCTTCGCCTGCGGGCATTGCGCTCGCGCTGCCGCCGATGCGGGTCAGGATGACGGTTTGGCCGGCTTCGGGGACGGTCAGTTCGCGGGCGAGGGTTGCCGCCGCGGCGGCATAGGCGGGTACGCCGGGCGTCACGTCGTACGGGATGTCGAGGGTGTCGAGGCGGCGCATCTGTTCGGCCATTGCGCTGAAGACGGAAGGGTCGCCGGAGTGCAGGCGGGCGACGTCTTGGCCGGCGGCGTGCGCGGTGGCGAGCTCGGCGATGATCTCGTCGAGGATCAGGTTCGCGGTGTCGATCTTGCGGGCGCCGGGTGGGCAGTGGTCCAGGAGTTCGACGGGGACGAGCGCCCCGGCGTACAAGCAGACCGGCGACGCCGCGATCAGGTCGCGCCCGCGCACGGTGATGAGATCGGCAGCACCTGGGCCGGCCCCGATGAAGTGAACGGTCACTTCACCACGCTCCAGATCGTGACTGGCATGGCTGGACGCCAGCCGGTCATGGTGCCTACCGCGGAGGCGCGTTGCACCGAGAGGCGGACCAGGTCGCCGCCGTGGGATTTGTACCAGTCGGCGATAAGGGACTCGGTTTCGAGCGTCACGCCGTTCGTTACCAGGCGGCCGCCGGGTTTGAGTGCGCCCCAGCAGGCGTCGAACATGCCGGCCGCGGTCGCTCCCCCGCCGATGAAGATCGCGTCCGGCGCCTCGAGACCGTCGAGCGCTGCCGGCGCCGCACCTTCGACGACGGTGACTGACGCGCCGAGCGCGGCGGCGTTGCGTTCCAATCGCTTGGCCCGATCACCGTTGCGTTCGACGGCGATCGCTCGGCAGGACGGGTGATGACGGGACCATTCGATCGCGATACTGCCGGCGCCGCCGCCGACGTCCCACAGCAGTTGCCCGGGTACGGGGGCGAGTCGCGACAGGGTGACCGCCCGTACTTCGCGCTTGGTGAGCTGACCGTCGTTCTCATACGCGTCGTCGGGCAGACCGGGTGCGGTGGAGAGGACAGGACCCTCGCATGCGATGGCGATCACGTTGAGGGCGTCGACGTCCTCGGACCAGTCGGCGGCGCGTGATCGTCGTACCCGCTCGGTTGGTCCTCCGAGCTGTTCGAGGACGGTGAACTCGCTGGAGCCGTAGCCGCGGGCAACCAACAGCTGGGCGACCTCGGCCGGAGTCTGGGCGCCTCGGCTGAGGATGAGCAGCAGTCGACCGGGCTGGAGGTGCGGGTGGAGACGCTCGACCGGTTGGTTGACCAGGCTCACCACCTGCACCTGATCCTGCGGCCAACCGAGTCGCGCACAAGCCAGCGAGACGCTCGACGGATGCGGAATCACTCGTACGGCGTCCGCGCCGAGCATCCGCACCAGCGTCGTACCGATGCCGTGGAAGGTCGGATCGCCGCTTGCCAGCACGCAGATCCGCTGGCCGGCGTACTGCGAAAGCAACCCGGGAAGCGCCTCGGACAGGGGCGAAGGCCACGCGACACGCAAGCCTGTCGGCACGAGGGCCAGTTGGCGGGTGCTGCCCATGACGACGTCGGCTGACTCGACGGCGGCGCGGGCTGCGGGGGACAAACCGGGCCAGCCGTCGGCACCGATGCCTACGACCGTGATCGGGTCAGGCATTGCCGAGGACCTTGGTGATCGTGATCTCGATGACCACGCGTTGCGGGTTCACTCGCGGTTCCTTGTAGCGCTTGGCGTAGCGGCGCTCGGCATCACGCACACGCTCCGGGTCGTCGCTCACGACAGCCCGCCCCTCGAGCGTGCTCCAGCGCCGGCCGTCCACCTGCGTCACCGCGACGGCAGCCTCCCCCAACCGCCGGATCGCGCGCGCCTTGTACGACGTACCCGAGCAGATGACCCGCACGAGCCCCGCCTCGACGTCCAGCGTCGCCCCGACGGGCGTCGCGTGCACGGTCCCGTCAGCGCGGACGGTACTCAGCACGCACAGATGCCGCTCGGTCCAGAACTCGGCCAGTCGCTCACTCAACACCCAGCGATCGTAGACAAGACGGCCCGCCCGGTGCGGTGCCGGGCGGGCCGTGGTGCGCTGGACCCCTCAGACCAGCGCGGTCTATCAGCCGATGTCTCGGCGGCGGAAGGTGGCGAAGCCGGCCAGGGTCAGAGCGGCGGCGATCGCGGTCAGCCAGAGGACCGGGGTGACGGAGAAGTCGCCGCCGGGCAGGCGCGGGGTGTGGCCGTACGGGCTGAGGTTGATCATCCATTGCGGCAGGTTGAAGATCTCGCCGAACTGGCCGATCAGCAGGAACACGCCGTACAGGACCCAGCCGCCGGTGACGAGCTTCGGCGCGAAGCCGAACAGGATGACGACCAGCGCGGTCACCAGCCAGATCGCCGGCAGTTGTACGGCGGCCGCGCCGAGCATCCGCGGGACCTGACGACCCATGTTGCCGAGCGACGCCCCACTCGAGATCCCCGAGCCGAGTCCGGCGACCAGGATCAGTGCGCCGGTCCCCAGCAGTGCCATCAGCACGTGGCTACCGAGCCAGCGCGCCCGGGTGACGCCGGTCGCCAGCAGCGGCTCGGCGCGCAGCGCGGTCTCCTCGGAGCGGAGCCGGAGCGCTGCCTGGATGCCGAACGCCGACGCGAGCAAACCCATCACGCCCATCTCCGTCGCCAGGAACGCGTCGGTGATGCCCTCCACGCCGCCGAGCTTCTGCACCATCTCCTTGGCGCTATCGCTTGTGACGAACCCGTCGACGTTGCTGGCGATATTGCCGACCAGCAGGCCCAGCAGCAGGAACGCGAACCCCCAGGCGTAGAACGAGCCTCGGTGCAGCCGCCAGGCCAGTGCAAGCGGCGAGCGCAGCGACGCGGCTGCCCGCGGCGGACCGGGACGTGGTGGAACCAGTCCGGCGCCGAGGTCGCGCCGCCGAATCAGTGCGGTTGCAGCAGCGATCAGCACGACCAGGAACACCAGCGGGATCAGCAGTACGACGATCCGGTCACCGGCGTACGCACGGACCTGCTGCGACCATCCGATCGGCGACAGCCACGACACCCACTGGGTACTGCCATCCCCCGACGAGTCACCGATCGCCCGCAGTACGTACGCGACGCCGAGGACGACCGCAGTCAGTCCGTTGGCGGCCCGAGCGCTCTCGGTGACCTGCGCGGTCACTGCGCCCACACCGGCGAACGCCAGCCCGGCGCCGGCCCACATGAGCCCGAACGCGAACGAGCCCCTTGTGTCCAGCCCGCTCCCCATCAAAGCGAGTGCGGTGACCAGACCGAGCACGATGACAGTCACCGCGGAGACGATCAGCGCTGCGGTCAAAGCGGCGTACCGCCCGAGCACTCCGGCGCTCAGCAGCTCCAGCCGGCCGTTCTCCTCTTCGGACCGGGTGTGACGTACGACGAGCATGCCGGCGAGCAACCCGACCAGGAGCGCGCCAAAGGCCGTGAGCTTGAACAGCGAGACCTCCCCGAGCGAGGACTCGTCGAAGATCCGCCCGTACAGCGACACCAGCGCCGGCGACGCGTTCGACGTACGCGCGGCCTCGACCAGCGCGTTCTGGTCGGAGTACAGGTCGATCGACGCCTTGGCCGACCCGGCCGCCGAGATCACGAACACGACGATCCAGATCGGGATCAGCAGCCGGTCACGGCGCAGCGCGAGCCGCACCAGTGTCCCGGTACCGACGAAGTCGTTCATCGCACGGCCGCCTCAGACTCAGCCGGGGCGTCGTCCTCGTAGTGGCGCAGGAACAGCTCTTCCAAAGTCGGCGGCTGCGCGACCAGGCTCTTGATGCCGCTGGCGGACAACTGCCGCATCACTGCATCGAGCTGGGCGGTGTCGACCTCGCACCGGACACGGTTGCCCTCGACATCCAGATCGTGGACGCCGGGCAGTTGCGCGAGCCCGTTCGGCGATCCGGCCAGCTCGGCGTGGATCGACGTACGCGTGAGATGGCGGAGGTCGGACAGGGTGCCGGTCTCGACCACCTTGCCACGGCGGATGATGCTGATCCGGTCGCACAGAGCCTCGACCTCGGACAAGATGTGGCTGGACAGCAGCACGGTGCGGTCCTCGCGCTTGTCCTCCTCGATGACCTGCCGGAACACCTCCTCCATCAGCGGGTCCAGGCCGGAGGTCGGCTCGTCCAGGATCAGCAGCTCGACGTTCGACGCGAGGGCGGCGACCAGCGCAACCTTCTGCCGGTTGCCCTTCGAGTACGTCCGGCCCTTCTTGGTCGGGTCGAGGTCGAACCGGCGCAGCAGGTCGTCGCGCTTCTTCTCGTCCAGCCCGCCGCGGAGCCGGCCGAGCAGGTCGATCACCTCACCGCCGGTCAGATTCGGCCAGAGGTTGACGTCACCGGGGACATAGGCGAGCCGCCGGTGCAGCGTGGCGGCGTCGTGCCAGGGGTCGCCACCGAGCAGCGAGACATCGCCGGCGTCACCCCGCAACAGGCCGAGCAGGACGCGGATGGTGGTGGACTTCCCGGCGCCGTTCGGGCCGAGGAATCCGTGCACCTCGCCGGTCGCGACCTCCAGATCGAGACCATCGAGCGCGTGCGTACTTCCGTACGACTTGTGTAGTCCAGAGACCACGATGGCTGATGTCATGATTCATAACGTACACTGCGTTCAGAAGATTGTGAATCTTGCTAACAGCTTCCTGACAGCTCAGAGGGGATGATGGGGCGGTGAGTGCAGATCGAGACGACGACGCCGTCAAGCGGTACACCGAGCAGTTCGGCAACCTGCTCGCCGAGACAGGCTGGCCGCGAATGGCGGCCCGGGTCTTCGCCGCGATCCTGTCCAGCGTGTCCGGCCGGATGACCGCCGCCGAGCTGTCCGACCAACTGCAGGCCAGTCCCGCCGCGGTCTCCGGTGCGGTCAACTACCTGCTGCAGCTGCGCCTGGCCACCCGCGAACGCGAGCCCGGCACCCGCCGCGACGTGTACGTCGTTCAGGACGACGCCTGGTACCAGACGATGATGAGCGAGGACGCGTCGCTGCTGCGCTGGTCGGAGTCCCTCCGCAAGGTCCTCGACGCCTCCGGCGACGGCACCGACGCCCACCGCCGCATCCGCATCTCCCTGGGCTTCATCGACTTCATCAGCGAAGAAGTCAAAGGCCTCAGCGAACGCTGGATCAAACGCAAAGCCGACCTGGACGCAGAGATCGACGCCGAGCTCGCCACCTAATCGGAGCGGGGTTGACACAGGAACTGGGGCCCCGACACAGGTTATTTCCTGTGCCAGGGCCCCAGCTGTTGTGTCGACCAGTTATCCCCAGGTCGGGATTCGACGGCTGGCCGGAGGTGGTACGGCGGCACGTTGCCGGTATGAATCCGAAGTTGAGAATGCAGACCGATGTCCGAGGGGGATGGTTCAGCCGGGCCGACGCGTTGGCAGCCGGCTACGCAGACAGCCAGATCCGGGTGCGACTGCGTTCCGGTCAATGGCGACGGTTGACCCGGGACGCGTACGTCGAGCCCGCCGCCTGGCCCGTCGACGAGACCCCCTGGGAACGGAGCAGGCGTCTGCACCTGCTGATGATCAGGGCGGCGCTGGGACGGCTGTCTCCAGACGTGGTGGTGAGTCATCAGTCGGCCGCCGTGCTGCACGGGCTTCCGACCTGGGGGCTGGATCTGAGCAAGGTCCACGTGACCCGCATAGAGGGTCGACCTCGCTCGGACTCCTTGGCCGCCGTACACCGAACTCAGATCGGCATGGACGAGATCGTCGAGGTCGACGGGCTGCGGGTTGTCACGCCTGCTCGTGCGATTACCGAGACCGCCTGCGTCTCGTCGTACGAGGTTGGCGTCGTACTGGGGGACGCTGCGCTTCATCAGGGACTGGCGACTCCCGCACAGCTCGTGGCGCAGGCGGATCGGCATGCGTGCAGGCCGGGTTCGCCGGCGGCTCGTGCAGCGGCACGGTTCGCTGACGGGCTCAGCGAGTCGGTCGGTGAGTCGCGGTTGCGGGTGCTGATGGCCGACGAGCAGCTGCCGGCACCGACTCTCCAGGTGGAGATCCGCGATGACGACGGCAGACTCATCGGGCGGGTGGACTTCCTCCTGCTCGGCAAGGTGATTGTCGAGTTCGACGGCGCGGAGAAGTACGGCGACGCGCCTGCGGCCGTCGTACTCGCGGAGAAGCAGCGTGAGGATCGCCTGCGCGCCCGGGGCTACCGGGTTCTCCGGACGAGCTGGGGCGATCTCGACCGGCCTCGCATCACAGGTGCGCGACTTCGCGGCGCTTTGTGAGCAGCAGGTCGACCCACCCTGCGGTGGGTTGACACAAGCTATTACCTGTTCCGACCCACCATTTCCTGTGTCGACCCCCGCTGGGGTCAGAGCTCGTAGACGGTGAAGATTGTGCAGTAGATGGGTGGGGACTCGAGGCCGGGGTAGTACAGGCGGCCGGCCTCGTCGGTGATTTTGAAGTACGCCGTTGACGCGCCGACCTGCGCCGGGGCTTGGAGGTGCATCGTAACGATGACGGTCTCCCCCGGTGCGGCATCGGGGACTCGCGAGCGGGAGGGCGAGCGGAGCCAGCCTGGTGCGCCGGCGGCGCCTTGGCGGGTGAGCCAGCGGTCCTGCCACGGGCGCTCGCCGCTGTTGCGGATCTCCCAGGTCTTCTCGAAGGACTGATCGCGACAGACTCGTGTGCCGTCCGGGACCGTCTCCCCCGCCAGCTCGGCGCGGTCGTCGGGGTGATGGTCGATGGGTACGGATCCACCGAGCAGCACGGGTTGGACGTGCCGACGCATGTCCCGTTGGGAGACGTCGCGGCCGGCGCGTACGGCGGCGTCGAGCTCCATCAACTGGTTCACGAGGGACTGGCCGGCGCCGAACGAGACGTCGTACCACTCGGTGAGCTCGCGGCTGGGTTTGGTGTGGCCGCGCTCGACCCGGGACAGGTGCCCCTTGTCCCAGCCGGACTCCGCGGCGGCGCGACTCAAGGGCATACCGACCGCTTCCCGGAGCTCGCGCATCCGGGATCCGATCACAAAGCGAGCCTGTGCTGGCCTCACGGCGGACTCCCCGGTCCTGCTAACGGTCGTTGCCCACTGCGACAACACGGTAACCCTTTGATTCTCTGTAAATCAGTGTCACTTCGCCAGTCGCCCAGCGAAAAGGACCAACATCATGCGTACCGCCCTCCTGCGCATCACCCTCACCACCGTGCTGGCCACCACCGCCGCCCTCGGCACCGGCACGCTGACGGCCAACGCCGCCACCGGGACCGTGGTCACCGACAGCGGCCAAGGCGTCGCCATCCGATCCGGCAACGCGACCACCTTCGGCTCGGTCGGGACCCAGCCGAACGGACCGGTCGAGATCGACTGCCAGATCTACGGCGAGCCCGTCACCGGCAAGTACGGCCGCAGCCTGGTCTGGGACCACATCCCCGGCAAAGGCTTCATCACCGACTCCTACGTCAACACCGGCAGCACCGGGCTGATCGCCCCGCTCTGCACCAGCAACCCGCGCGCCGACGCCGCGATCGCCTGGTACGCCGCCCGCAGCGGCTCGACCGCCTACCAGGGGTACTGCGAGATGGCCGCCGAGAACTCGTACGGCAAGACCGCGATCTGGGCCTCCGCCAAGGCCGACTGGAACGACGCCGTGGCCCGCGGGGTCGCCCATCGCGGTGACCTGAACCCGCCGAAGGGCGCCCTGGTGTTCTGGGACCTCGCCGCGCCGTACGGCCACGTCGGAGTCGCCAAGGGAGACGGCACCTTCTGGGCCACCAGCGTCAGCGGCGCGATCGGCACCCGCGCACTGCCCTACTTCAACAGCTATCTCGGTTGGGCCTGGCCCAACTTCTGATCGCGAGCACCCGGACGCGCGTTCCGCCCCTCACGCGTCCGGGTGCTCGACCCTGTCCAGCCAGTCCGACACCAACGCGCGGTACGCCGCCAGTCCGGGCCCAGGCAGCAGGTGATCCTCCTGGTCCAGTACGGCGAACGTCGCGCGCGGATAGTCCTCGAGGATCGCCCACGCGTCGGCGTACCCGGCGGTGGTGTCCTGACGACCGGTCACGATCAGCGTCGGACGTTCGAAGCGGGCCGCGGGATCCTCACGCAGCGAATAGGTCGAGACCTCGCGCTGGATATGCCGCAGGAACGGCAGGTCCGCAGCGGCCTCTGCTGCGTCGTAGTACTCGTGCTGGCGTTGCCGAGCGGGTGCCCCGGGGGCGAGGTACTCGTCGGTCGGGACCGTACGCCGGGCGCGATCGACGACGATGCCCGGGGCCCTCAGCAACAATCCGAGAATGCGGGCCGGGTCGCGGCGCACGATGCCGCGGGCGTGCAGCCCGCCGGCCGACGTACCGGCCAACGCGAACGGCTCGCCGCCGGACAGGTCGTCGACCAGTGCGGCGATCGCGTCGAGCATCCCGTCCTGGTCGGTGATCGACGGAACCGCCGGCGACTTCCCGGTGCCGGGCGGGTCGACGTAGATCCGTCGCCAGCCCGCTCGGTCCGCGAAGACCGGCTCGTGGACGTCGCGACCTTCACCGGCATCGCCGCCCCAGCTGGGCAGGAAGAAGATCGGGCGGCCGGCACCGAAAGACTCGTAGTACACGTGCCGACCCTAGCGAGCGGTCCGCGGCTCATCGAGCCTTTCTCTTGGCAGCAGAATCCGGTGGGCGTTCGCCGGACCCGCGCTCGATCAGCCCGCACGGCAGCACGATCCGCTGCGGCGGACGGGTGTCGGCGCCGGACGCGCGATCGAGCAACAACCGCGCCGCGCTGCGACCGAGCTCGGCGATGTCCGAGGCAACGACCGTGACCGGCGTCGGCAGCATGTCGGCCAGCCGGAAGTCGTCGAACCCGACCACGGCCGGCTCGCTCTTGAGTTGGTTGCCGAGCTCGCCGAGCGCACGCAGTACACCCTCGGTGAGGAAGTTCGTCGAGGCGAAGATCGCGGTTGGCGGGTCCGGTCGCAGCATCACCTCGCGGGTCGCCTTCTCGGCAGCCTCCGCGTTGCCCTCGGGCAGCTGGATGACCAGCGACTCGTCGACGTCGATCCCAGCGGCCCGGTGCGCCCGCCGGAACCCGCGCAGACGGCGGCCGATCGTGTAGTACGACGGGGCGAGGAGGATCGCGATCCGCTCATGCCCTTGCGCCAGCAGGTGCTCGGTCGCGAGCCGCCCGCCGCCCTCGTTGTCGACCATCACGATGTCCGCGTCGATACCGGTCGCCGGGCGGTCGACAAACACCACCGGCACCCCGGCGCCTTCCAGAAACGCGTGATCGCCCTGGTCCGGCACGATCATCAGGCCCGCGACCTGCCTGCTGACGAGTTCTTGGATGGCCCGCTTCTCGCCCTCCGGATCCTCGTCGACACTTCCCAGTACGACGGCGAACCCGGACTGCCCCGCGATCTCCAGCGACGACTTCGCGATCGTCGCGTAGAACGGGTTGGTCAGGTCACCCAGCACCAGGGCCAGACTGGTCGACTTCTTCCCGGGCCGGAGCGCCCGCGCGACCTCGTTGCGCTGGAACCCGAGCTCGTCGATCGCGGCCCGGACCCGCTGCGCGGTCTCGTCCCTGACACCGTGGCCGCCGTTCACCACACGCGACACCGTGCCGAGCCCGACACCGGCCCGTCGGGCGACGTCGATCATCGTCGGCCGGGAGACTTCCGGCTTGGTTGGAAACGTTTCGGACACGGGGTTGACTTCCTTTTCGCGACACGGCATCGTCACCCCACAGTAAAACGTTGGAAACGTTACCGTCCAGGAGGTCGGATGAATCGTTCTTCTCTTGGGACTCCGGGCCGACGGCGATCCTCCCGGGCCGGCATGAGCCGCAACGCCGGGTCCGATGTGAAGGCGGCGTACCTGTTCATCGCACCGGCGATGATCGGGTTCCTCGTCTTCGTGGGGTACCCGCTGGTCCGGTCGTTCTACCTCGCGCTGACGAAGTACAACGGGCTGACCGATCCGATCTTCGTTGGCCTGGGCAACTTCCGCCGGATGTTCACGACCGACCCGGCGTTCTGGCCTGCGCTGCGGGCAACCGGGTACCTGGTGGTCCTGTATGTCCCGCTGTCGTTGGTCATCGGGCTGGCGCTGGCGATGTTCTGCAACCAGCGGTTCGCGGGCGTGCGGGTGGTCCGGACGCTGGCCTATCTGCCGGTCGTGCTGCCCGCGGTCGCGACGATCACGCTGTGGAAGTTCATGCTCGACCCGCAGGTCGGGCTGCTGAACACGCTCCTCGACCGGATCGGGCTGCCGACCGGCCTGTGGTTGCAGAGCCCGAACATGTCGATGCCCTCGGTCGTGCTGGTGATGCTGTGGGGCGTCGGCGGGACGATGATCATCTTCCTGGCCGCGCTCCAGTCGGTGCCGACCGAGCTGTACGAAGCGGCCCGGGTCGACGGCGCCGGGCCGTGGTCGGTGTTCTTCCGGATCACGATGCCGATGATCAGCCCGATCATCCTGCTGCAGGTGATCCTGCAGACCACCGCCGCACTGCAGACGTTCAACCAGCCGAAGATCCTGACCGGCGGTGGACCGGGGTTCAGCACCAACGTGCTGATGCTCTCGATCTACAACAACGGCTTCCCCACCCTGGGCCGGATCCCGCAGCTCGGGTACGCGTCCGCGCAGGTGTGGGTGCTGTTCATCATCATCATCGCCGTGATCGCCCTGACCGCGAAGTTCTCCTCACTCTGGACGTACAGTGACAGCACTTCAGACTGAAGCCTCCGTGACGGAGGCGACCGAGACCGCGCCCCCGGCGAAGAAGAAGCCCCGCGTGCTCGGTACGACGTCGTGGTACGTCGTCGCGCTCTTCATCTGCGCCGTGATGGTGGTCCCGCTGCTGTGGATGATCACGATCGGCCTGAAGAGCCGGACCGCCGTGTTCGACATCCCGCCGAAGCTGCTGCCGCACGAGTTCCACTGGAGCAACTTCATCAACGGACCGCAGGTGATCCACTTCCCGCGGCTGTTCCTGAACTCGATGATCATCACCTCGCTCAGCGTGCTCGGCGGCGTGATGACCGCGATGATGGCCGGCTACGCGCTGGCCCGGTTGCGGTTCCCCGGCCGCAAGTTGTGGTTCTACCTGTTCGTCGGCAGCATGTTGCTGCCGGGTGTGGTCGGGCTGATCCCGTTGTTCCAGCTGTACAAGAGCATCGGCTGGTACGACACCTGGCTGCCGCTGATCGTGCCGGCGTTCCTGGGCGGGAATCCGCTGTTCATCTTCCTGGCCCGGCAGTACTTCCTCGCGATCCCCTATTCCATCGATGAAGCGGCCAAGATCGACGGCGCCGGACACCTGCGGATCTTCGTCAGCGTGATGCTGCCGTTGACCCGGCCGGCCTGGCTGACGATGGCCATCCTCGCGTTCCAGGCGTCCTGGAACGACTTCCTGAACCCGCTGGTCTACCTGTACTCGTCCGGCAAGTGGCCGTTGTCGGTGGGGATGGCGTCGTTCATCTCCCCGTTCGCCGGGAAGACGCCGGACTGGAGCTACTACATGGCCACCAACCTGCTGTACATGCTGCCGCCGCTGATCATCTTCTTCGCCGCGCAGCGCTACTTCATCCAGGGCCTCGGCGCTCTCGGCAGCACGAACCAGAAATAAGAAGGAGAACCTTGTGAAGACGACATTGGGCGTCACCGCGCTCGCCTGTGCCGGGTTGCTGGCGGCAACGGCCTGCAGCGGGTCGGACTCCGGCGGCGGCTCGAGCAACGGCCCGGTCACCGTCACCGTGATGACGTGGGAGTCGGCCGAGACCAACGCCGCGATCAAGAAGTCGCTCGCGGACTTCAAGGACGACAACATCACCGTCCAGCTGCTCGACACCCCGGCCGGCAACTTCGGCGACAAGCTCGCCTCGCTGACCCAGGCGAAGAAACTGCCGGACCTGTTCTGGTGCGGTAACGACACCGAGCAGCAGTACACGTCGCAGGGCCTGCTGGTCGACTGGGCCGACAAGGTCAAGAACGGCGACGGTGACTTCAAGGCGGACAACTTCGTGTCGTCCGCGATGGACAACTGGAAGACGGCGGACGGTCAGATGGGCGGCTTGCCGTCGCTGATGAACACGTACGGCGTCTGGTACAACGCCGACGCGTTCACCGCGGCCGGTCTGGCGCTGCCGAAGGCTGGCTGGACGTGGGACGAGATGTACGCCGACGCCGCCAAACTGGCGAACAAGAACGGCGCGAAGTACGGCCTGGTCGCCGACCAGCTGACCTCCGCCGACGGTCCCTTCACGATGAGCATGTACTCCGTGTCCGCCGGCGGCGCGCCGTTCACCGACAACGTGAACCACCCGACCAAGGCCGAGGCCGACGACAAGTACACGGAAGGCGTCGAGAAGCTGACCGCCGCGATCAAGAACGGATCGGTCGCGCCGCCCGGGTACGACGCGTCGAACGTGCAGTCGCTGTTCTCGGCCGGCAAGGTGCCGATGACGTTCGGCGGGCAGTGGCTGGCGGCCGGGTTCCAGACCGACAAGCCGAAGGTCAAGTACGGGTTCGCGCCGTTCCCGCAGGTGCAGACGGCGACCACGCTGTACGACTCGGTCGGCATCTGCACGCCGCAGTACACGAAGGACCAGGACGCGACGTACAAGGTGCTCGAGTACATCAACACCAAGGTGTGGGATGCCGTACTGCCGGCCTCCCCGGTGGCGCCGCCGGCGTACAAGCCGGCCCAGACGAGCTACTTCGACGCGCTCACCAAGGCCCAGCAGCCCACCGTCGCCGACACGGTCAAGGCCGACCTCGGCGCCGAGAAGACGGTCGGCGTCCGCTTCACCACCCAGTGGGCACAGCAGGTCGGTGACCTGACCACGGCCAACTACCAGCCCATCCTGAGCGGTAAGAAGCCGATCACCGACCTACCTGCCTACATCGACAAGATCAACGGATTGATCAAGCAGGGCGGCTAGAGGATCAAGGAAGGCAAGGCAGGTCTTTCAAAGACAAGATTGAAGAAAAGACCAAAGAAGGAAGAGATTCAGGATAGTGGCCGGCTTCGGCGGCCGACCGGAAGTTTCTGCGCATCGACCCACCGCATGTGAAGGATCACATCGGTGGGTCGGTGATGCGGTCCTTCCGCAAAGCGCGCCGGACCCGAAAGCCGGGTTGAGCCGAGCCAGTGGTCCTGAAGGCCTTCGAGAGCGTCACGGACCGCCAGACTCAGCCAGGCACCCAACTCCCACTCTATCTTTTGCTTTTCCTTTCTTTCCTTGTCTTTTTCTTGTTCCTTCTCATTTCAGCGCTTCTGAATAGCCTTCCATTTCGTCACACTGCTTGCCAGAGCGAGAGAGCGAAGCGGGCTTCGTTGTCGGTCCACCATGCGGCCGGCGTGAAGCCCGCTTTGTCGAGTTCTGCCTCGACGCCGGAGCGGTGGAACTTGGCGGAGATCTCCGTGCTGAGCTCCTCGCCCTCGTCGAAGGTCACTTCCAGATGGATCTCCGGGATCAGCACCTGCATCGCCCGGGTGGCGCGCAGGTGCATCTCGATCCACTCGTTGTCGGCGTCCCAGATCGCCACATGCTCGAACGCGTCGACGTCGAAGTCCGCGCCGAGCTGCCGGTTGATGACCCGCAGTACGTTCTTGTTGAACTCCGCGGTGACGCCGGCCGAGTCGTCGTACGCCGCGACCAGGGTGGCCGGATCCTTGACCAGATCGGTGCCGAGGAGCAGCCATTCGCCGGCCTCGAGGACGTCGCGGATCGAGGTGTAGAACGCCTCGCGCTCGGCCGGGATCAGGTTGCCGATCGTGCCGCCGAGGAAGGCGACGATCCGCGGCGGCTCGCCGGGCAACTTGTCCAGGTGCGCGGTGAAGTCGCCGACAACACCGCGTACGTCGAGCGTCGGGTAGTCGACGTTGATGGCGTCGGAGGCCTCTCGGAGCGCGGACTCGGACACGTCGAGCGGCACGAAGCTCGTCAGCGTGCCGCGGTCGCGCAGCCCGTCGAGCAGCAGCCGGGTCTTCTCCGACGATCCGGATCCGAGCTCGACCAGCGTGTGCGCCTTGGTGATCGCCGCGATCTCTGCGGCCCGGGCGCGCAGGATCTCCCGCTCGGCCCGGGTCGGGTAGTACTCCGGCAGGCGGGTGATCTCCTCGAACAGCTCACTCCCCCGCGCGTCGTAGAACCACTTCGGCGGCAACCACTTCGGCGTCGCCGACAACCCGGCCCGAACGTCCTCCCGCAGCGCACGGGCCACGTAGTCCGGCGTCAGATGTACGTCGATGAGGGTCACTCTTGTCCTTCCATCGGGGTGATGTGCAAGGTCGTGGCGGTAGCCACAAGCAATGAGCGATCAGGCACTTCGGTCCACTGGTGGGGACCGAACGGTTCGGAGCTGACGGTCACCGAATCGGCCGTCTGGTGGACGTGCAGGGAGTGGGTCCACGTCGTTGCGATGAGCTGCTCGCCGTCGGTGAGCAGAACATTCAGCCGGGCGCCGGGTGCGGCCGCTTCGACTTCTTGTACGACGGTTGCCACGGCGTCGGCCGGCGGGACGCCTTCGGTGAGGCGGTTGGTGATGAGGGCCCAGAGCAACGCCGAGTCGACCGAGGCGTCGAGCTGGAGCAGGTCGGCGACGGGGAGTCGCTCGGCCAGCTTCAGGGTCGAGTCCGGCCAGCCGGGAATCCGTCCGTTGTGGCTGAACAGCCAGTCGCCGAGCATGAACGGCGCGACCGCCGCCTGCCCGTACGGCATGTTGACGGTGCCGTTCCGGATGGCGGCGATGACGGCGCCGGAGCGGATCGAGCCGGCCAGACCGGGGAGGTTCTCGTCGGTCCAGATCGGCACGTTCCGCCGATAGCGGACCGGGCCGCCGGACACAGCGACATCACCTTCGGGGTACCAGCCCAGGCCGAAGCCGTCGGCGTTGACCGAGCCGCCGCCGCGCATGTCGGCGGGGGCCCAGCTTTGTTCGTAGATCGAATGGTCGGGCTCGAGGACGAGCGACGCCAGGGTGACCGGCGGGCCGAGGTAGGCGAGATGGCGGCACATCAGTCGTGCAGCTCCTCGGTGTGCAATTCATCAGGGCGCGGGTCGCGGGCGCAGCGGAAGCCGGCGAAGATCTGCCGCCGGATCGGGTAGTCCCAGTTCCGGAAGGTGCTGCGGGCAACGACCTCGTCGGTGCCGAACGAGCCGCCGCGAAGCACCTTGTAGTCGGGACCGAAGAAGACCAGCGAATACTCGTCGTACGGCCAGGCGCGGAAGCCGGGGTAGCCGTGGAAGTCGCTCGACGTCCACTCCCAGATGTCCCCGATCAGCTGCTCGACACCCAGCGGCGAAGCGCCCGCCGGATACGCCCCGACCGGGGCCGGCCTGAGGTGGCGTTGGCCGAGGTTGGCATGCTGCGGGCCCGGTGACTCGTCGCCCCACGGGAACCGCCGCGTCCGGCCGCTGGCCGGGTCGAACCGCGCCGCGAACTCCCACTCCTCCTCGGTCGGCAGCCTCTTGCCGGCCCACTTCGCGTAGGCCGCGGCCTCGTAGAAGCTGACGTGCATGACCGGCTCGTCCAGCGGCAGCCGCTCCTGGTGCCCGAACCTGAGGCGCGACCACTCCCCGCTGTCGTGAGACCAGAACCGCGGCGCGACCAGCGAAGCCTTCTGCACATGCGCCCAGCCGGCATCGGACCACCATTGCGGATCCTGATACCCACCGGCGAGCACGAAGTTCAGGTAGTCCCCGTTCGTCACCGGGACCGTGTCGATCACGTACGGCGCGACATGCACCGCATGGGCCGGTCGCTCGTTGTCCAGCGCCCACGGCTCGATCGACGTACCCATCTCGAACACACCGCCCGGGACGAACACCTCCTTGCGGGGCAGCTCACGTCCCGGAGGCGGCGGCGGTGCGTCGAGCACAGGTGCACCGGCCCGGAGCTGATGCGTCGCCAGCATGGTCTCGTCGTGCTGCTGCTCGTGCTGCGTGATCATGCCGAACGCGAACGCGTTGTCGACCAGCTCACGACCGGCGTCGAACTTCACGTGGTCCAGCACGTCCATGACTTTGTCGCGTACTTCGGTCACATACGCACGGGTCTCGGACGGGCCGAGCAGCGGCAGCGAGGGCCGCTCCGCGCGCGGGTGCTCGAACGCGTCGTACAGCTCGTCGATGTCCTGGCGCAGCGGCTCGCGGCCGCCGACATCGCGGACCAGCCAGAGCTCCTCCTGGTTGCCGATGTGCGCGTAGTCCCAGACCAGCGGTGACATCAGCTTGGAATGCTGGCGGACCAGGTCGTCGGTGTCGACCGCGTCGGTCAGCTGCACGGTCCGCGACCGGGACCGCTCCAACTGCTCGCCGACGAAGGTCCGCAGGCCTTCCGGTGACAGATCTGATAGTTGGTGATTCACGAAGCTCGCCTTCCGTGGGTGTCGTCGACGATGCGCTGCAGCCGGGTTGCGACGGCAGCGATGAGTTCGGGATCCGCACCGGTCCGGTCCAGCACCTCGGTGCCCAGGTCGACCACGTCTCGCGCGGCCTGCAGGACCAACTTGTCCTCCAGCCCTTCACGGGCCGCCGGGAACCAGCGGCCTGCCGCGGGCTCGGCCGCGGCCAGCACCTGGTCCATCGGTGCGGACATGAGTGCGGTGAGCAGCAGAGTCGGGGCGATCCACCCGTCCCCCGGCTGCGCGTCGAGGTAGCGCACCTCGAGGTACCCACGCGGTCGCACGGGCGGGAACAGCGTGGACAGGTGATAGTCCAGGTCGTCGTACGTCGGTCCGTCGCCGGGCACGTCCGCCAGTCCGTCGGCCCAGGCGCCGAAGGTCAGACCGGTCGGTGCATCCCAGGTGTCGCCGCGCCGTAGGCACAGCACCGGCGCCTCCATCGCCATCCGCGCCCACGCCGCAGCCGGGTCGCCGTCCAGCGGCGGTGGCTCGGTGAACGGGGCACAGGTCCCGAAGGTCGCCTCGGTCCGGGCAGAGGCCCACCCGGTGTCCGAACCGGCGCGACGGCGGGAGTTGGCGAAGAGGCCGACTAGCGCGGGACCCAGATCGTGCAGCGCGCGCCAGCGCAGTGCGGTCTCGTCCTGTTCGCCGGCGTCGAGGCAGATCTGCAGGCCCGCCGTACTGCACATCATCCGCGGGCCGTGCGGTCCGAGCCGCTGGAATGCGTGTTCCATCGCCGCGTAGCGCGGGACGGTGAGGATGCGGCGAGGTGTGCGGAACGGGTCCAGGCCGTAGGCGCCGGGAATCAGGTCCGCGTCGAGGAGGAGCGCCGTGAGCTCGGCGGCGTCGGCGGCGGTGTCGTCGATCAACCGGGGAATCGATTCCGCCGCGGGCACTGAGATTTCGACCTGGCCACCGGGCTCGACGGTGACCAGAGCGCCCCGGCTCAGCGGCAGTTGCGGACTGCCTCTCACCAGGGTCGCGGGGGCATGCAGCCCCAGGGCTTTGCTCAACCGGCCGGCGTCGAGGGGCCGGTGCGGATCATCCGCGTGATGCACTGTCCACTCGAGCTCGACGCCGTACAGCCGAGGTGGACCGTGCTTGAAACAGACCATCGCGACGTACCCCTCCGCTTCGGCCCGGGAGCCGATCGGAGTCGTCGCCGGAGAACCACCGGACGAGGTCACGTCAGCGAACCTAGCTCCGGACCCAAAACTGGACAACCGACCAGGAATTACCCGTCGGTGACATCTGCACTACCTGTCGATTCATGCCCAGCATGCTTCCCGCCCCCACCGACACTTTCCGGCCACATCAGGACACCCAATTCCGCCCTGAGCGAAATCAGCGAAAACCCGGTTCGACGCCTGATCAGCTCACGGTGAAGTTCGCGGTGCCGGTGCCCTTCGCGCCGCCGTCCGTGACTACCGAGGCGGTCAGGTGGTACGTCCCCGGGTCGAGGGACTTGACGAAGTTGAACATCGTGAACCCGTTCCCCTCGCACGCCGTACCGCGGAAGGTCTGGATCACGCTCTGCCCCCGCTTGAGGCTCCACGTCGGGTAGCAGCCGTGGTTCAGTTGGCGCCCCGTCGCGTCGAACACGTCGGCGGTAGCACCCGGAGCCGACCCTTCGCGCCACTCGGACGGACCGATCTTGCCGCCCGTTCCGAGCTCGACGGTGACCGTCAGCGGACCCGCCGCGCCGGCGCCGACCGGAACCGAGCCGGTGTTGGCCGGCGGCGTGGCGGTCGCAGCCGCCGGATCGACGCTCGGGGTTGTCGTCACGGTCTCGGTGACGGTGCTCAGCGCTGTCGTCGTCACCATCTGGGTCGACAGGACCGTGGTGGGCGGCGGCGCGGGATTGATGGCGGACGGCAGGACATCCTTCTGGCCGAGGACGATGGCCAGGATGCCGCCGATCAGCGTGAAGACGGCCGGGATGGCGGCAATCAGCGCCGGATGCCGATGCCAGGCGTACTGCTTCTTCTGGTCCTGCTCCTCCGGGCCGTCGGCAGGCGTGCCGGTCTTGCTCTGGTGCACAGTGGTTCCCCCCACGTGACATGTCCGATGGCCCCCCCGGCCACGGTGTGATGCTCAACGATGGACCAAAAGTGAGCGCGCGTCCACTGCGGAGAGTGACGGCATCTAGGGTTCGGGGGTGACTGTTCTGACGCGGTGGCACGTGGGTCCGTGGACGACGCGTGGGACTCGACCTGGGGAGCCGTTTGAGCCTGGGGTCAAGCGGACGCCGGATGAGTTGAACTTCGATGTGGTGGGGCTGGCTCGGATTCTTGGGCGGCGGTTGTCGGGGCGGGATGAGTTGCAGGTTCGGCTTTGGCAGAACGAACTCCGTCCGACACACACGCGGCTGGTCGGAGTACACGCGCTGGCCGACCCGTCTAACGCTCAGTTGCTCCGCGATACCGCCGAAGAAGCGCTCGCGTGGCTGGGTGAGCGGGCGCCGGCTGGCTACCAGTTCGTGCTGACTGACGCGGTGGAGTTGCGGCCGGTGCTCGACGTTGACGCCGAGGTGGTGGCGGTTGATGCGGTTGTTGAGCTTGCCGGGGTGGATCTTCCGGCTGCACGGCTCGCGACTGCTCACGTACGCCGTGCTGCGTCGGGTGACTGGTACGCCGGGGACGCCGTGTGCAACTGGTCCGGTCCACACGAGTCGTCCGACGCGGCAGTCGCCGTCGTACGAGCTGCCCGCGCCGAGCTGATCGACCAACTGCGGGCAGCCGGTCGCGATGACATAGCTCGCACCTCGAGCCGCTGGGCGGACGTTCCGGTCGAGGACTAACCAGCGGTTTGCGGTGACTTTTCGGCGCCGGGCGACTGTTTTGTTCCGCAAAGGTGGCGGGTGAGGAAGGCGAGCTCGGCTTCCACTGCTTGCTCGTGGGCGTCGAGGAACGGGGCGTAGTGGCCGCCGGGGACCTGGAGAAGGTCTGCGTTCGGGGTGCGCTTGGCTGCGGCTATGGCGGGGGCTGCCAGGGCGGACTGGTCGTCTTCGCAGACGACGTACAGGAGCGGGCAGCGGACGTTCGGGGCGTACTTGGTGGGGCGGTAGAGGGTGGCTGGGAACACGGAGCGGGCGGCGAGAGTCTGTTCCCAGTCGCGGTAGCGGTTGTCGGGGTCCAGGGCCTCGTCGGTCTGCTGGGCGTCGGGGGTGTTGAGGAGGGCGACTGTGCCGGGTGGGCCGGCCAGCGCTACCAGTCGGGGTTTGCGGCCGAACAGGCCGCCTAGGTTGTCGAGGATGGCTCGGCCCACGAGGCGGAGGGCGGCGCCGGTGGTTTGGTAGCGGGAAGCGTTCCGGGTGACGGTGGGGCCGTCAACGTTCGGTGACTGGGCGATGGCGGCGGAGATGCCGAGGTCTTCCGAGGCGAGCTGAAGGATGTAGCCGCCGGGGAGTGAGAACGCCCAGATGGCTACCCGCTCGACGCCGGGAAGCGCGGCGGCGTAGGCGATCGCGGCCCGCCAGTCGTCGAGTTGGTCGGGGATCCGGGCGACCTGGCGCGGTTCGCCGGCACTCTCGCCGAAGTTCCGGTGGTCGAACGCCAGCACGCTGAACCCAGCTGCGTTGAACCGCTCCGCGAAGCGGTCCGTCCCCGGCTCCTTCGTCACTGCGAAGCCGCCGGTCATCACCACGCACCCACCGTTGGTTCCCGGGTAGTGCCAGGCCGCGCACGCGACCCCACCGCTGATGAAGCTCACTTTCTCGCGCATGAGAAAAGTGAACCACGTGGTTCGCAAACTGTCCAGGAGACTCAGGGGGTCTGTTCTTCACGCTCCAAAGCGCGGGTCAGGGCCGCCAGTCCGGCGTCGATCCCCGCCGCGTCGCCGCTCGTCCGCCACTCGATCAGGAAGCCGCGGAGGGTGGCGAGGATCAACTCGGCAACCTCCTGGCGGCGCTGCTCGGACCAGGACTGCGGGCACAGCGACCGGAGCGTCGGCAGGTACTGGCGCGAGGCGGTGCGCGCGAGATCGGCGTACCGCGGGGCGTCGTACATCGCGAGGCCGATCGCCTGGTCGAGGACCCACGATTCCTCGCCGATGAGCGTCGGCCACATGGAGCGCACGCGGTCCGCGAGCGAGCGGTCGGCGGGGGCTTCCGTTGCGGCGGCGAGTGCGCGGGTGATGCGTCGTTCGCGGAGCTGTAAGACCGCTTGGGTGAGCAGGTCTTCGGTGCCGTCGAAGTGATACAGGAGCACCTTGTGCGTCGTACCCGCCGCCCGCGCCGCGCGCCGGAGCGAGAAGTCGACCAGGCCGTTCGTCCCGAGTTCGTCCGCGACCTTGTCCAGCAGTTCGCGGCGCCGCGCTTCACCGCGCGGCGACTTCACCGATCGCCGATACCCCGTACGTTCCTCAGTCACCCGGTCAGTATCTAGGTGAATGATGCGACGAGGTAGCCGACGCCGTACGGGGCGGCGTTGTAGGTGAGGTCGGGCGTGAGTGTCGCACCTTCGAGAGCGCCGGCGAGTGCTTGCCAGGGGGCTCGGCCGGCGGCTTGCAGTTCGGTGGCGAGGTCTGGGTCGAGGGCTTTGAGTACGTCGAGATCGCTGTGCTGCAAGGCGGATGCGACTGTCGTGTCGAAGATCTCCGCGCGGGGGTGGAGATGTACCGGAGAGTGCTCGCTGCGGCGTGCGGAGCCGTCGCCCATCACCAGCAGGCCGATGCGGTCGTTGCCTGCAGCAATTTCTCGACCGAGGCGGACGCAGTCGGCCGGTGTTTCGGTTGCCGGTACGGCGACGTACGTGCGGGGCAACCCGGCCGCCTTCGATTGCTCGAGCAGCCAACCGCCCATTGCCAAGGAGAGCGGGAGAACGGGATCGCCGGAGCCAATGCGCACCTGCGGTGCGCCATACGCCGCAAACGAGCCGCCTGCGGCGGCGGGGAAGGTGAAGGGAGAGGTGGAGGTGCTGGCGGTGGGTGTTGAGCCGATGACGACGATCGTGGAGGCGGTGGCGAGGGTGTCCACGGCTGCTAGGCAGGTGGCGCGCAGGGCGGCTAGGTCGGGGGCGGCGCCGGAGGCTAGTTCGGGGATGAGGAGGGGTGGGTGGGGGCAGACCGCGGCGGCGACGACGGGCACGGGGTCAGGCCTCTCGGGTGTAGCGGAAGAAGAGGTAGTCGTCCTCGGCTTGCAGGGTTGTCCGGAGTTTCATCTGGCGGGTGAGGGTCGTCGGAAGACCTGCCGTGATGCGACCGGAGCCCGGGCCGGCCAGGAGCGGGGCCAGGGCCAAACAGAGCTCGTCTACCAGGTCGGCCTCGGTGAGCGCACCAAGTAGGTGCGGCCCGCCCTCGCAAAGGATCTGCGGCATCTCCCGCGCCGCGAACTCGTCGACAACCGCCTGCAGATCGACCTCACCAGACCCCAGGACGATCAGGTCCGCGACCTCCCCCAGCGCCTCCCGCCGGTCCGCCGGCGACGCCTCGTGCGTGACGACGATCGGCCGTACGGCGGACTGGAACACGGGGTTCACCGGGCTCAACTCGAGCCGCGACGACACGATCGCCAACGTCGGGTTCTCCGCGAGCCCCGCCGCCGTACGCCACTCCCGCGCCGCCTTCGACAACCGCAGCGGGTTGTACCCCTCGTCGCGGATCGTCCCGGCGCCGACCAGCACCACATCCGCCAGCCGCCGCACCATGCTGAACACCCGGCTGTCCGAGTCGCTCGACAGCGCCTTCGACTTCCCGTCGATCTCGACCGCGCCGTCCAGGCTGGAGACGAAGTTCGCCCGCAGGTGCGGCGCCGACCGGTCCTCGACCTCGTAGACGCCGATCAGTTCCTCGTCGGACAGTTCCTCGAGTCCACGCATCAAGCCAGGCTCCTTCGGGTTCCGGCGGGCTGCGCACTCCCCCGCAGTACGGCGATGAAATCGAGCGCCTGGCGAGCCGCCGGTACGTCGTGCACCCGGAAGACCCGCGCACCGAGCCACGCGGAGACGCTCAGTGCCGCCAGCGTCCCGTTGCCACGCTGCCCCGGGGGCAACTCCAGCGTCTCGCCGATGAAGTCCTTGTTCGACACCGCGACCAGGACCGGCCAGCCTGTCGCGGCGAGCTCGTCGAGGCGGCGGGTCAGCTCGAGCGACTGCAGCGTGTTCTTGCCGAAGTCGTGCGTCGGGTCGATCAGGATCCCGTCCGGTCGTACGCCGGCTTCGACGGCCCGATCGGCCAGCGCAGTGGTCGTACGGATCACGTCGGCGACCACGTCGTCGAACGCCATCCGGTGCGGGTCCGTGCGCGGAGAGAGACCGCCGACATGGCTGCAGACCAGCCCGGTCCCGGCCTCGGCGGCGGCGTACACGAGGTCCGGGTCGGCGCCCGCCCAGGTGTCGTTGAGGAGATCCGCGCCGGCCTCGGCGACCCGACGCGCGACCGCGCTGCGATAGGTATCCACGCTGATCACCAGCGACGGGTGGCGTGCCCGGATACCGGCCACGAAGTCCACCGTCCGGCGAAGCTCCTCGTCCTCGCTGACGGGTTCGCCGTACCCGGCCTTCACGCCACCGATATCGACCAGGTCGGCACCGTCCGCGACCGCCTTGTCGATGGCCTCGTACGCCGCGTCCGTCGCGAACGTCGCGCCGCGGTCGAAGAACGAGTCCGGCGTCCGGTTGATGATCGCCATCAGGGCGAACTCACCCGCCGCGAACGACCGGTTGCCCAGCCGGAGTACCCCGTCGCGCTCGTCCGTCACGCCACCGACTGTAACGGGGGCCCTTGTCCACACGCCTAATCAGGTGCCACGATCGCCACATATCCTATAGGATTCACCTCGACAGTCCCGCCCACCGCTGCAGATCGGGTTCTCGATGCCACGATTCACCGAGTTCGAGACGTACGACGTCCGCTTCCCCACGTCGCTGGACCTGGACGGCTCCGACGCGATGAACACCGATCCGGACTACTCCGCGGCGTACGTGATCCTGCGGACCGACGCCGGTGACGGGCTGGAGGGACACGGCTTCGCGTTCACGATCGGCCGGGGCAACGACGTCGAGACCGCGGCGATCGAGGCGCTCCGCGACCATGTCGTCGGGCTCGACCTGGACGCGACGCTGAGTGATCTCGGCGGGTTCTGGAAGTCGCTCGTGCACGACTCGCAGCTGCGCTGGCTCGGCCCCGAGAAGGGCGTCATGCACATGGCGATCGGCGCGGTCGTCAACGCGGTCTGGGACCTGGCCGCCAAACGCGCCGGCGTGCCGCTGTGGAAGCTGCTGTCCGACCTGACCCCGGAGCAGATCGTCGACCTGATCGACTTCCGCTATCTGACCGACGCGCTGACGCCGGAGGACGCGCTGGAGATCCTCCGGCAGGCGAAGCCCGGGCGGGCGGAGCGCGAGGCGGTACTGCGGGAGCGCGGCTACCCGGCGTACACGACGACACCCGGCTGGCTCGGGTACGACGATGCGAAGCTGGTCCGGCTCTGTCACGAGGCGATCGCCGATGGCTTTACCCAGATCAAGCTCAAGGTCGGCGCCAACCTCGACGACGACATCCGCCGGATGCAGCTGGCCCGCGAGGCGGTCGGGCCGGACATCCGGATCGCGGTCGACGCCAACCAGCGCTGGGACGTCGCCGAGGCGATCAGCTGGGTCGAGGCGCTGGCGCCGTACGACGTCTATTGGGTCGAGGAGCCGACCAGCCCGGACGACATCCTCGGGCATGCGACGATCGCGCGGGCGATCGCGCCGATCAAGGTCGCGACCGGTGAGCACGTGCAGAACCGGGTGATCTTCAAGCAGATGCTGCAGGCCGGGTCGCTGTCGGTGCTGCAGCTCGACTCGGCCCGGGTCGCCGGCGTGAACGAGAACATCGCGAACCTGCTGCTGGCGGCCAAGTTCGGCATCCCTGTGTGCCCGCACGCGGGCGGGGTAGGACTGTGTGAGCTGGTCCAGCACCTGTCGATGTTCGATTACGTCGCGGTGAGCGGATCGATGCAGGACCGGGTGATCGAGTACGTCGACCACCTGCACGAGCACTTCCTGGACCCGGTCGTGATCCGGGACGGGCACTACGTGGCACCGGTGCGGCCCGGGTTCGGCGCCGAGATGGATGCTGAGACGCTGACCGACTTCCGGTTCCCGGGTGGCAAGATCTGGACCGACCTGACAGAGGAGAAGAAGTGACGGACTTCGCCGGCCTTCGGGCCGTGGTGACCGGCGGTGCATCAGGGATCGGACTGGCGGCGGCGAAGCTGCTCGCGGCCCGCGGTGCCCAGGTGGTCGTGTTCGATCTGAAGCCCGAGGTCGACGCGCCGCTGACCGGGATCGCCGCGGATGTCACCGACGACGGCTCGATCCGGGACGCGGTCGCCGCCGCGGCGCTGCAGCTCGGCGGGATCGACATCGTGGTGAACAACGCCGGTATCGGCGCACAGGGCACGGTCGCCGCGAACGACGACGACGAGTGGCACCGGGTGTTCGACGTGAACGTGGTCGGCATCGCCCGCGTGACCCGGGCCGCGCTGCCGCACCTGCGCAAGTCGCAGGCGGCCGCGATCGTCAACACCTGCTCGATCGCTGCGACCGCCGGCCTGCCGAACCGCGCGCTGTACTCCGCGAGCAAGGGCGCCGTGCTCGCGCTGACGATGGCGATGGCCGCGGATCACGTCCGCGAAGGCATCCGGGTGAACTGCGTGAACCCGGGTACGGCGGACACGCCCTGGGTCGGCCGATTGCTCGACGTGGCAGCCGACCCCGAGGCCGAGCGGGCCTCGCTCGAGGCTCGGCAGCCGATGGGCCGGCTGGTCTCGGCGGACGAGGTCGCGAACGCGATCGCCTACCTGGCCAGCCCGTTGTCGGGTTCGACCACGGGTACGGCGCTGGCCGTCGACGGCGGCATGCAGAACCTGCGGCTTCCGGCGGCGCGCTGATGAAGCTCTTCCCGGACGACCAGCGCGTCGGGCTCGGCGGTGCGCCGCTGGGCAACCTGCTCGGCGAGGTCAGCGACGTCGAATCCATCGCCACCGTGAACGCGGCCTGGGACGAGGGCTGGCGGTACTTCGACACCGCGCCGCACTACGGTCTCGGACTGGCCGAGGAGCGGCTCGGGGCCGGGCTGCGGGACAAGCCGCGCGACGCGTACGTGCTGTCGAGCAAGGTCGGGCGGATCATCTACCACGCCGAAGACGCGGCGACCGACGACGAAGGTTTCGCGGTCGACACCACCCGGCGCCGGCGGTGGGACTTCAGCCGGGACGGCGTACTGCGCAGCATCGAGGACTCGCTGCAACGGATCGGGACCGACCGGCTCGACGTGGTGTACGTACACGACCCGGACGATCACTACGACGAGGCGATCGCGACCGCGTTCCCGACGCTGATCGAGCTCCGCGAGCAGGGCGTCATCGGGGCGATCGGGTCCGGGATGAACCAAACGGCGATGCTGACCCGGTTCGTCCAGGAGATCGACATCGACGTGATCATGCTGGCCGGCCGGTACACGCTGATCGACCCGGACGGCCTCGACGACGTACTCCCCGCATGCCTGGAGCACGACGTCCAGGTAGTTGCCGTCGGCATCTTTAACTCGGGGCTGATGTCGCAGCCGCGCCCGGTTGCCGGCGCCACCTTCAACTACGAGCCTGCCGCGCAGACCCTGCTCGACAAGGCCAACAAACTCGCCGACATCTGCGAGTCCCACGGCACGACGCTCCCGGCCGCGGCACTCGCCTTCCCCCTGGCACACCCCGCAGTAGCCGGTATCGCAGTCGGCTGCCGCACCCCGGAGGAAGTCCACACCAACGCAGCCCTGGCCCGAGCTGAAGTCCCAGCGGCCCTGTGGTCGGACCTGAGGTCAGCAGGCCTCCTCCGCGACGACGCGCCTACTCCCGCCTAGCACGCCAGGAGCACCCGTGGCCCGACGCGGGCGCAGGGACCGAGCTGTTCCACACCTCTCTAGTGGGTATGCCAACCAGACTGTGGGTTGGCGCACCGGATTCCGGTTGGCCAACCCCCGGTCTGGTTGGCGTACCCACCAGGCAGGCCCGTCAGCCTGGGGTGGTGCGGGAGGCCAGATGGAGGGCGAGGCGTTCGTCTGGGTTGGTTAGGTCTACGCCGAGTAGGTGCTGGATCTTGGTGATGCGGGCGGCTGCGGTGTTGCGGTGGATGCCTAGTACTGCGGCGGTTTCGGCGACGGACGACTCCGTGTCCAAGTAGACCGCGAGCGTGGCGACGAGGTCGCCGGGCTGGTCTTTGATCGGGGCGAGCAGGGCTTGGGCGGCGGGCTGGAAGGTGTCGGTGCGGGTCCAGGCCAGCAGCAGTTGAGCGAGGCCCAGGCGGTCAACGTGTAGGAAGCGCCCTGTCTCAGCCCGGCCGCGCGCGAGCCCGGCGGCGTCACCGGCTTCGGCCAGCGTGGTGGCGATTCCGCTCGGACCAGCCTGCACGCGGCCGACGCCGACGTACGCATCAACGGTCTGCACCAAACGGCGCTGAACCCGCCGGATCGTTGCCGCTTGCTCCTGTACCTCGGTCGCGGTCGGCTCACTCATCGCGGTGATCCACGCCGACCACCCATCACCCTGCTCCACGACAACCGCCTGCAGACCCTCAGCGTCGAACGCCTCCACCACATCGGTACGCCGACCCGCGACATCCACCTGTCCGTCCGCGCCGATCCGGATGCCCGTGTGCCACCCGTCGAGCTGCCAGCCCAGATCCACCGCACGTCGACGCGTAGCCTCCGACGGCTCACCATGCAGCAGTTCACCGAGCAGCGACGTACGTTGCCGCGCATCCCGCTCCAACTCCAACCGCCGCAACGCCAACCGCTCCCCCACCGCCGGCGCGACCACACTCAACACCTCAGGTACGGCGGCAACCTCGGCCGGCACCACCGCAGGCAAACGCGCCACCAACCAGCACACCGGCCCAACACCCAGCACTGCAACAGCTATCAGCACCGCACCACTGGCCAGATCCACCCGGTACGGCGCAGCCCAGCCAATCGGCACCCGCGGCAACGCAGCCACCAACGCGGTCCGCTCCGACGGCTCCAGCGGATCACCGTCCAGCGTGCCGCCGTCAGCACCCGCCAGCGTGACCGGCCGCTCCAGTACGCGGGCAGTAGTCCGCAGTACCGACGCCAGATCACCGTTCGCCCGGCGCAGCGCTGAGACGGCCCGGAGCACCAGGTCAGACCGCACTACCTCCGGCTCGGCCGTGACCCGTCGCAGGTGCTCATGCGCTGCCAGCGGGTCCGGGCATCCCAGCACCGGCAACTGCAACCGCTCAGCCAGCAACTGAGCCCCGCGTCCCAACGGCTCGACACCGGCCAGCAGAACCGCCCCTGCCCCGGCCGCCGATGCCCGGCTGATCAGAGCATCGATCCGCCAGTCGGTGTGATCACTTGCCAGCAGTACTACGAGCACGTGACCGTCCAACGGCTCCGGATGCACAGACACCTCCAGCGCCACCACGGACCCCGTCAGCCGCGGACCAGGATCCGCACCGCCACCCAGCACCACCACATCTCGCCAGCCGGGTGAGGTGAGCATGGCCGCCAGCGAGGGAGACAACCCCGGTCTCATGACGCCTCCAACAGCTGTGGCGCGCAGGTGAGGCCGAAGGCTTCAGGGCCGACGTGCGTGAGGCGGTCTGGGCGACGCCACCACATGGGTCCGGGCAGCGCGAGTACCAGCACCTCGTCTCCGGTGCGGATGGCATCAACAGCGATGGGCTGCAGCGTACGGCGGTCCAGCAGGCACAGCAGGTCCGGTGTGGTGACCGCAGGCGTGCCGTCGACCAGCGCGAGGAGGTACTCGTTCTCCGTCTCTATCCGGATCACCGCACGGCTGCCGGAGTCGACCACGCAGACGCTGCCGCGACCGAACGCAGCACCACCGTCAGCGATCAGGTGACGAGCGACCTGCTCCACTCGACCGCTCGCCAGCAGCCGACCGCCCAGACCTTCAGCGACATCAGCCGGCGTAGCCCACGGCTGTAAAGCTGCATGAGCTCGACCGAGCGCCAGAGCCCGCCTCAAACTCCCCTGTACGGCGTCCGCCGCCGCTGCCTCCACCGGAGTAGGTGCCAACGCCAGCACCGCCCAGCCACCCGTGTGAGCGACGAAGCTGCGCACTGCACGCTCCAGACCGGCCGCGTCGACGTTGTCGACGACAATCACCTGACCACTCGGCTCACTGAGCGCACAGGGCGTCAGCGAACGGCCTGCCACCGCCCACGAGAACTGGTCAAGCCGCGGCAACGCTCGACCCATCAGGTCGGCGTCGACCACCGGAAGACCCAGATCCAGCGCAGCGATCAACGGAGTCAGCCCGTTGAGCCCACCGGCCTCCAGCGGCATCAGCCCAGTGACGTCCGCACCGGCCCACCGGCTGACCGCCCGCACCGCGGTGTCGAACTCACCACCGCTCGGCAGCTTCTCCATCAGCACGCTGGTCGCCCCGACCACGCCGATGGGGCTCACCAGCGCATCCGGCACGTCGGCGGCGTCCCGCAGTACGAGCTCGCCGTCACCCAGCCGCCGGCGCAGCATGCGCCCGAACGACCCCGTGTCGCCGCCACCACCCGATCCCAGGAGGGTGACGCCGACAACCAGCGCCTCCAGATCTTGCGGCCTGACGACAGTCGTCATGGGGCGATCCTCGCACTGCGGGACGCGCGGCACTCATCAAACGCGCCAAACTGATCGCCGCGGCCGCTGCCTGAGCGTGCGGGCCGCGGGAGCCGCGAGGTTGGTGAGTGGTGGACGTCCGGGTGGAATCTCGGCCCGCCGCGGAGGGGTCAGCACGACGGGCCGAGAGCTAGAGGGTGGTGACCAGGTCGCCGCGGCGTTCGACCGGGTTGAACTCCACGTCGAGTCCGAAGCAGGCCGGTCCGAAGACCGCGAGTGCCTCCGGTGTCCGCATGAGGTCAGGTGTCGAGATGCCGACCACGGTGACCCGCTGGCCGTACCGCAGGCCTTCCGTAGTGATCGGCTCCGCGGTGTCCGCCTCGAGTACGCAGATCAGGTCCGGCACCGTGCACACCACTTCGCCGTCGACCTCTGCGACCAGGTTCTCGTTCTGGAAACGCAACTCGAGCTCCGACGTCCCGTCGTACCCGGTGAACCGCGCCCGCCCGCGGGCGAAGCCCTCGAGGGTACGGCGTTCCACGTCGACCACCTTCCCGCGGAACAGCACCCGCAGGTGGTTGTAGAGCGTTGGCGCCAAGGCAGCCCGCAGAGCCTCGATCGGATCCCGGTGCGCCTCGCGGGCCTCCCGGACCGCACGACCGATCGACAACCCGAGCGACAGCGTCCGCGGTACGGCGGTGCGCTTCATGTCGGCGCCCGTCATCGAGTACTCCGCGATGTGCGCGACGCCGCCGAGCCGGATCGTGATCCCGCGCGCGAGCCACTCCATCTGCTTGTTGTCGGTGCCGGTGTCGATCACTACGGTCTCGTCGTGCTCGCCCGCGATCGCCATCGGCGACCCCGGTACGCCGTACACCGAGAACGTCTCCATCTGCAGTTCGGGGAACGCCCGACCCATGCCGTCGGCATCGACCACCGGCAGACCGGTGCGGGCGGCAACGAGCAGCGGGATCATCGAGTTGATGCCGCCGCACTCGATCGGCATCGTCGCGTCGGCGGTCCGGCCGAGGTGCTTCTCGAGCGCGCGCAGGGCGCCGACCGGTTCGCTGCCGCGCGGGATCTTCTCCACGATCACGGTCGGCGCGCCCATTTGCGCGGTCGGGATGACGAACGCGTCGTCGTCCAGCTCGTCCGGGTCCAGGACCGTCACCGGCCCGTGTTCGCGGATCGCCTGCTCGACCAGCAGCCGCCCGATCAGCGGATCGCCGCCGCCACCGGTCCCGAGGATCGCGGCGCCCCGCGCGAGGTCCCGGAGATGCTCGATGTCCAACGTCCAGCTCATGTCCGTCCTCGCTTCGCTCCGGGCGGACAAGAGGCACGAATCGCGCTGTGTTGGTTGATGCCCTCGCTTCGCTCGGTCATGCGGTCTCCAAAGCCCGGATCGGGTCGAGGTCATAGCCGAAGTACCGCGGGCCGACCAGCTCGATACCTTCCGGCGAGTGCCAGCGCTCGTCGGCCGGTGCGGCGAGCACGCTGACCCGGTGGCCGTAGCGCAGCGCTTCGGTGGTGATCGGCTCGCCGGTCTCGGTGTCCAGCACGATGATCAGGTCCGGCGTGGTGGCGACCGCAGTACCCTCCAGCTCCGCGACCAGGTGCTCGTTCTGGAAACGCAGCACCATCACACGCCCGTGCGACGCGTCCAGCCCGTCGACGGTGGCATCACCGCGGGCGAAGCCGGTCGTCGTACGGCGTTGGACGTCGACGACCTTGCCGACGTGCAGGAGCCGGCCGCCGAGCTCGTCGACCACGGCCGCGACCGGATCGGCGTGCTCGCGTTGGGCCTGCTCGATCGCCCGGCCGATCGTGACGCATTTGCTGAGCGTCCCGGCGACGAACGCGCCGCGGATCTCGGCGCCGGTCATCGCGTACAGCGAGACGATCGCCGAGCAGCCCATGTCGATGGTCGCGGAGCGAGCCAGCCGCTCGGCCCATTCGTTCGTGGTGGTGTCGAAGATGCCGCGGTTGCCCTTCTCGTCGACGATCGACATCGGGGTCGCCTCGATCCCGGCGAGCGTCGGCAGCACCATCTGCAGTTCGGGGAACGCACGGCCCATCCCGTCGCCGTCCACCAGCGGCAGCCCGAGCTGCGCGGCGGCGATCACCGGTACGGTCGAGTTGACCCCGCCGGCCTCGATACAGGCCAGGTGGGTCGGTGTCTTCCCGACGTACTTCGCGAGGGTCTGCACCGCGACCGAGATCTGGTCCGCGGACGGCAGCTTCTCCACCATCACCGTCGGCGCGCCCATCATTGCCACCGGCAACACACAGGCATCGTCCGGAAGGTCGCCGACGGCAACGATCTCCACCGGACCATGCTCACGAACGGCCTGCTGGGCAAGCAACTTCCCAATGTGTGGATCCCCTCCGCCCCCGGTGCCCAGCACGGCGGCACCGCGAGCAAGGGACCCCAGGTCCTCAGCACGAAGCTTCATCGCAACCACTCCACCCCGGATCCCAGACAACCCGCGCCATACCAAACCGTTTGGTATGGCGCTCGGTCGCCGCCATACCAAACCGTTTGGTATGGCGGCAGGTCGGCGGCGCTCATGATGCCTCCCCGAGGCGGAGGTCGCCGACCGCCTTGCAGCGGATGCGGGTCGCGTTGCCGGGCAGGTACGGGATCGGCACCTCGTCGAAGTCGACGATCCGCACGGCGGCCGGATCGGCGCCGGCCGCGATCGCGCGGTCGACGGCCTCCTGGCGCGCCTCGTCCACCACCGCGTCACGGCGGCCGGGATCGATCGCGTACACCCGGTCGACCTCGCCGCCGACCTGCGCGATCGCCGCCCCGATCGCGTTCGCGACCGCGAAGTGATCCGGCCGATGTACTGCGAGACTGCCGGGCAGATCATCCGGCAGCAGGATCGATCCACCGCCGACCGCCACGACCGGCAGCGGATCGGGCGACGTACGCATCCGCTCCACCGCGTCTGCGATGTCCGCCGCCACCCGAGCCAGAGCCGCCTTCACCAGCGTCGGATCCAGCTCGGAGACCGCCGAAGGGTCACCGACCTCGGCCCGGCCGGCCGCGACCGCAATGTCTGTTGCCGTGAGCGTCTTGCCCCCGAAGACCAGGGCCTCCTCGGTCAGGCGGTATCCCACCGACCGCGGGCCGACCGTCACCACGTCGTTGCCCGAGGCCACCAAGCTGCCGCCGCCGATCCCGATGCTGAGCACATCAGGCATCCGGAAGTTCGTCCGTACCCCGGCCACGTCGACCTCGGTCGTCGCCTCACGCGGGAAGCCATGTGTGAGTACGCCGACATCGCTCGTCGTACCGCCGACATCGACGACCGCGCAGGTGTCGAGACCGGACAGCAGCGCCGCACCACGCATCGAGTTCGTCGGGCCGGACGCGAACGTGGCGACCGGGTACCGGCGGGCGAAGTCGACATCCATCAAGGTGCCGTCGTTCTGGCTCAGGTACAGCGGCGCGGAGATGCCGTGGCCGGCGACCGCACCGGAGAGTCCGTCGACGATGCTCGCGGCCAGCTCGCGGAGCGCGGCGTTGATGATCGTCGCGTTCTCCCGCTCCAGCAGGCCGATCCGGCCAATCTCGTGCGACAGCGAGATCGCCACGTCGTCGCCGAGCTCGGAGCGCAGGATCTCCGCCGCGCGCAGTTCGAACTCGTTGCTCACCGGCGAGAACACCGACGAGATCGCCACCGACCGTACGCCGTGCTTCACCATGTCGCCCGCGTGCCGGCGCAGCTCGTCCTCGTCCAGCTCGGCGATGTGCCGGCCGTCGAACTCGTGTCCACCGTGCGCCAGATAGCTCCGCCCGCTGATCGCCTCGACCAGCCGCTCGGGCCAGTCGACCAGCGGCGGCAGCGACGCGGTGGCGGGCAGTCCGAGGCGGAGCGCCGCCGTCGGGGCCAGTCGCCTGGCCTCGACCAATGCGTTGATGAAGTGCGTGGTGCCGATCATCACGGCCTGGACCTGCGCCGGGTCGAAGGATCGCTCCGCCTGCAGCCGGTCCAGTGTGTCGATGATGCCCGCGGTCACGTCCGCACTGGTCGCCGACTTGTTGGCGGCCAGCACGGACGTCCCGTCGAGCAGCACGGCGTCGGTGTTGGTGCCACCGACATCGATGCCGATACGCATTCAGATCCTCCCAGGTTCGGGTACTGCGCCACCGATCTCGGCCGGCGCGCTGTCCATCGTGCGGCTCGTTCCGACGCCGCGGATCAGGCCGAGCTTGCCGGCCACGACGTACGCCAGGAAGCCGACGACGAGTGAGTTGATGCTGGGCAGTCCCCAGCCGACGTACTTGCCGATCAGCGCGGCGCCGATCCAGATCACGATCGTGGCCGGCACCCAGGTCGGCGCGGTCGCAGGCAGTGTGCCCGCGGCTCTGGTCGCCTCGAGGTCAGGGCGCCAGCGCTTCACCACGAAGTACTCCGCGACCATGATCCCGGCGATCGGCGGGAACGCGACCCCGAGCACGGTCAGGAACTCGGTGAACTTGTCCAGGATCCCGCCGGCCGCGAGCACGCTGCCGAGGATGCCGACGACCAGCGTGACCACGGCCCGGTTGACGTGCCGGCCGAAGACGGTGCCGATGAAGTTCACGATGCCGAGGCCGGAGCTGTACAGGTTCCAGTCGTTGATCTTGATCGTGCCGAGGATGATCACCAGCGTGCCGACCCAGCCGACCGACGAGGTGACGATCGTGATCACGTTCGCCGATCCGACCGCGTGAGCGAGCAGGACGCCGACCAGACCGATCACGTACTCGCCGAGCGTGATGCCCAGGACGGTCTGCTTGACGACGTCACCGACGCTGCGGTTGAAGCGGGTCATATCCGGCGTGATCACCGCGCCGACGATGAATCCGCCGGCCACGAGCGTCGTACCCTCGAGCAGGCTCAGCTGCGGACCGGGCGGCGCGGCGTTCACCAGTGAGCTGAAGCTGTGGTCGGACAGCACGCTGATGATCGACCAGCCGACCAGGACCAGGAACGCCGGCACGGTCACGTACGCGACCCAGGCCATCGAGTGGAAGCCGCGCAGTACGACGAGCGTCACCGCGAGACCGAAGACGAGCGACCAGCCCCAGGTCGGGAGTACGCCGATCAGCTGGCTGAGCCCGGCCGCGGACACCGCGGACTGGATCCCGAACCAGCCGATCAGGCTGATCCCGATCGCGAGCCCGATCAGCGATGAGCCGGCCTGGCCGAACCCGGTCCAGCGCGCGATCACCGACGTCTGCAGTCCCTCGCGGGCGCCGATAATCCCGATCAGGATCGCGACGAGTTCGAGGATCACCGCGCCGAGCGTCAGCGCCCAGAACGCGGTCCAGAAGCTCATCCCGAACCCGAGCGTCGCGCCGAGCAGGAACTGACTCAGCGCCGAGATCTGCCCGAACCGCTGGGTCGCAACAGACCACCAGGAGTACCGCGCCTGCTCGGGGACGCGGGTGAGCGCGTAATCGTCCGCACCGACAGATGTACCGGCCATCGAAACCTCCAGCCCTGGGATTTCATCGAACGTACGACTCCTGGCAGGCGGTCTCACCGTCCAGTGTGCACACTCCACAGGCGCTGACTGTGCATGCAGCCCAGTTCAGGCGGGTCGCCAGGTGATCTGCAGTCCGTCACGGCGGGCGATCTGCTCGACTCGATGGGCTACTCGGGCGCTCTGCTGCTCGAGATCGGTCGGGTCGTCGGCCTGGACCCGCAGTATCAACTGGCCTGCAGTCGCGCGGATCGACCAGGTCGCCGGACCGAGATCGATGACGAGCTCGTCCGCCGACGTCGACAGGATCTTCAGACCGCCCGGCCCGTGTCCCATGTGACTGGTCAGCTGAGCGAGGTACCGATCGGCACGCGGGGTGTCGAGGTGGGCTTCGAGTGCGGGCACGTCAATCTCCTTTTTCGAGACACTGTGTCTCGATCATAGGCAGACTGTCCAGCTAGAGTCCCACCATGCCGAAGTTGTGGAACGACACCATCGCGACCCACCGCGAGGCGGTGCGGGAGGCAGTGCTGGACGCGGCGGCCGCGGTGGTTGCCGAGCACGGGCTGACCGGGGTAACGATGGCCGAGGTCGCCCAGCGCGCAGGGGTCGGGCGGGCGACGCTCTACAAGTACTTCGCCGATGTCGAGTCGATCCTCACCGCGTGGCACCAGCGTCAGGTCGCCGATCATCTTCAGCAGCTGTCCGAGATCTGGGAGCGGACGCGCCGCATCGACGACGTACTCGAGGCTTATGCGTTCATCCGGCACGAGCACCCGTCGTCAGAGGCGGTCGCCTCGTTGCATCGGTCGGAGCATGTGGCGCGGGCGCAGGAGCATCTGGTCTCGTTCGTCGCGGAGCGGTTGGGCGAGGTGCGCAACGACGTACCGGCGAAGGAGCTGGCGGCGTACTGCGTGCATGCGCTGGGTGCGGCAGGCGCCGTACCGTCGAAGGCTGCGGTACGGCGCCTGGTGGCGGTCGTGCTGAGCGGGCTACGCGGCGAGGCGGGCCGGTGAGAGGTTGAGGCGGCGCAGGAGCTGGGCGTTGAGGGCCACGACGATCGTGGAGATCGACATCAGCAGCGCGCCGACTGCCGGCGAGACGACGATGCCTGCGAAGGCGAGTACGCCGGCTGCGAGCGGGACGGTGATGACGTTGTAGCCGGTCGCCCAGATCAGGTTCTGCCACATCTTGCGGTAGCTGGCCTTGGACAGGTCGATCACCGAGAGGACGGCGCGCGGGTCGTCGGCGGCGAGTACGACGCCGGCGGATTCGATGGCGACGTCGGTGCCGGCGCCGATCGCGATGCCGACCTCGGCGCGGGCCAGGGCCGGGGCGTCGTTGACTCCGTCGCCGACCATCGCGACCTTCAGCCCGCGGGCCTGGAGCTCGGCAACCTTGGCGTCCTTGTCCTGCGGCAGCACCTCGGCGAACACCTCGTCGATCCCGAGCTCCTTCGCCACGGCGTCGGCGACCTGATGCGCATCCCCGGTGATCATCGCCACCTTCACCCCACGCCGATGCAACGCATCCACCGCCTGCCGAGACTCCTCCCGAACCTCATCCTCAAGCGCAACAGCCCCCAGCACGTCCCCATCCCTCACAACATGCAACACCGCAGCGCCACGTTCCTTCCACGCAGCAATCTCCGCCTCCAACTCCCGAGGCTCATCCACCCCACTCTCCCGCAAGTACGCAGGCCCCCCAACCGCAACCTCAGAACCATCAACAACCGCCTGAACCCCGCGCCCGGTCAAAGACCGAAAGTCCGACGCAACAAGCCTGTTGCCCCCAGCAACCGCCCGGACACCTCCACCCGAGTCACCGCCGCCAACCACAGCGCGGCCGCCATCCCAAGCAGCGCCATCGGCGCCCACCTCGGCACCGGCGCTCGCGGCTCCACCGCCATCCGTGGTGCGGCGCGTAGTGCCGGCTACTCGCGCGCCTGCGGGTTGTACGGCGTGGGCGCGGACGATTGCCTTTGCCAACGGGTGTTCGCTGTCTGTTTCTACAGCGGCTGCCAGCGCCAGCAACTCGTTGTGCGAGAGAGTGCCGACTGTGGCTACTCCGGTGACGGCCGGTTCGCCCTTGGTCAGGGTGCCGGTCTTGTCGAAGAGGACTGCGTCGATCGTGCGCATCCGCTCGAGGGCGAGCCGGTCCTTCACGAGTACGCCGGCCTTCGCCGCGCGCTCGGTGGAGATCGCGATGACCAGCGGGATCGCGAGGCCGAGGGCGTGCGGGCAGGCGATCACCAGCACGGTCACCGTCCGCGTCACCGCCTCGTCGACCTTGCCGAGCAGCGCCCACACCACGAACGTGATCAGCCCCGAGATCGACGCGAAGTAGAACAGGAACGCCGCCGCCCGATCAGCCAACGCCTGCGCACGCGACGAGGACGCCTGCGCCTCGGCCACCAACCGCTGGATCCCAGCCAGCGCAGTGTCGTCGCCGACCGCCGTGATCTCGACCCGCAGAGCGTTGTCAGTGGCAACAGTTCCCGCCACCACGCCATCACCGACCGCCCGGGAAACCGGCCGCGACTCCCCGGTGATCATCGACTCGTCAACCTCGGCCTGTCCGTCGACCACGGTCCCGTCCGCCGGCACCCGACCACCGGACCGCACGAGTACGACGTCCCCCGCCTGCAGCTCATGCAGCGAGACCTCGACGACCTCGCCGTCGATCACCTTCTCGGCCGTGTCCGGCAGCAACGCCGCGAGCGCGTCGAGCGCGCCGGACGCAGCGCCGAGCGCCCGCATCTCGAGCCAGTGCCCGAGCAGCATGATCACGATCAGCAGCGCGAGCTCCCACCAGAAGTCCAGGTCGAACCCGCCGAGCTTCAACGTCGTCACCCACGACGCGACAAACGCCACCGTGATTGCCATCGAGATCAGCAGCATCATCCCGGGCCGGCGGGACTTCAGCTCACTCCAACCGCCGGTGAGGAACGGCTGCCCCCCGTACACGAAGATCACGGTCCCGAGCACCGGCGCAATCAGCCCCGACCCGGAGAAGTCCGGCCGCGTATACCCCAGCAGATCCGCGAACATCGCGCTGAAGAACACCACCGGGACAGCCAGCCCGAGGCTGATCCAGAACCGGTCCTTGAACTGCGCCGCATGATCCCCATGCCCACCATGCCCGCCATGTTCGCCGTGCCCACTGTGCTCGCCATGCCCGCCGTGATCCATCTGCCCACCGTGCTCGTCCATGCCGAGAAGATACCCCTAGGGGGTATCCCAAATCAAGAAGCTCCGGGCACGGCGATCCCGGACTCATAGGCGTACATCACCAACTGAGCCCGATCCCGGCACCCCAATTTGGTCAGCAGATGACTCACATGGGTCTTGACCGTGCCGTACCCGAGGTGGAGCCGGCCTGCGATCTCCTGGTTCGACAACCCCTGCGCCACCGCGAGCAACACGTCGCGCTCCCGCTCGGTCAACCCGTCATCGTCGGCCGCCGACCGCGCCTCCGGCAGTGCGGCGAACCGTTCGATCAGCCGACGGGTGATCCGCGGATGCAGCAACGCCTCCCCCGCCGCCACCACCTCGATCGCCTCGAGCAGCTGCGCCGGCCGAGTCTCCTTGAGCAGAAACCCACTGGCACCCGACCGCAGCGCCTCCAGCACAAGATCGTCGTCGTCGAAGGTCGTCAGCACCACGACCCGCGTCCCCTGACAGGCCGGATCGGCAAGGATCGTGCGACTCGCGGACAACCCGTCGAGGTGCGGCATCCGGACGTCCATCAACACGACGTCAGGCGCAGTACGACGGCACAGCGCGATCGCCTCGAGCCCGTCCCGAGCCTCGCCGACCACCTCGATCTCCCCGGCCGACCGCAGCAGCAGCACAAACCCTGCCCGGACCAGATCCTGGTCGTCCACGACCGCCACCCGGATCATCGCCGTACTCCGACCGGCAACGTCGCCTGCACGCGGAAACCTTCGCCGTGAGCGCCGTAGGAAGCTCTGCCACCCACCAGCCGGACACGTTCGTCGAGCCCGAGCAGGCCATGACCCGCCGTCGACGACCCCGGCCGGCGCGGACCCGGATCGGTGACCTCCAGCTCGACCGTCGTACCGCTGACGGCCACCGTCACTGTCGCGATCCTGGCCGCGGAGTGCTTGATCACGTTGGTCAGCGACTCCTGCACGATCCGGTACGCCGTCAGCGAGATCGCGGTGTCGAGCCCGGGCGCCGTTCCCGACCGCTCCAGCGTGACGTCGAGCCCAGCCGCCCGGATGTCCTCGACCAACGCGGAGACATCGTCGAGCCCGCGGGTGGGCGGCCGGACCCCGTCCTCGTTCTCCGCGCGCAACATACCGAGCATCGACCGGGTCTGCTCGAGGGCCTGGCGACTGGTCTCGGCAATCACCTCGAGCGAATGCTCGGCCGCGTCCGCGTCAGTCCGGATCAAATGAGCACCGACACCGGCCTGTACGGCGATCAGCGACATGCTGTGCGCGACCACGTCGTGCAACTCGCGGGCGATCCGCAGCCGCTCCTCGGTGACCGCGGCCAGCAATTGGTCCTGCTGCTGCCTGCGTCGTGACCGGATCGCGTCGCCGACCGCCCACGCGGCGACCAGGAGCGCGACGGCCAGCAGCAGGTCCGACGTACCGAGGTCCGGTACGTCGAGCAGGGCCAGCCCCGCGAAGCACGCCACACCGACGGCCAACCCGACGAGCCCGTCCCGGCGCCGGCCGTGCGCGGCGAGCGAGTACAGACTGAACAGCATCAACACCGACAGCAACCCGATGTAGTGCCCGGACAGGCTCACCACCATGCCGCCGATCACCATCACGGCGTACGACGCGACCGGCCGGCTCCGTCGCCAGGCCAACCCACCGGCGGCCACCACAGTGGCGACCGCCGCTAGAACGTCCGGACTCTCCAGCCGCGGATCGATCGAGGCCGGATCGGTACTGAGCAGCGAGGCCAGCGCCGCCGCCGCGGCCACGATCCCGAGCACGGGGTCGAGGTACGGCGACAAGCGCTGCGACGCGACGATCCACCAACTCTGCCGACCCGGGGCCGGCCCAACCTGCCCCCTCATAGCCGGAGACTACGCGTGCAAGGCCGGTACCGGCTGCGGTTCAGCCGGGTGAACCACAGCGGCCGGCGTACGCCACACCCGCGCCCACCGCAGCAGCACCAGGGCCACCACGACACAGGCTCCAAGGGTGGCGAATCCGGTCTCGCCGGCGACGTACGCGAGGCTCGAACCGGAGGTCGCGACCACTGCCGAGGCGCCGAGATCGAACACGGTGTTGGCCGCGTTGTGGGCGATCGCGACCGGCCAGACGGAGTTCGACCGGTCCCGGAGCCACGCGTAGAGCACACCGGCCGCCGTGATCGTGAGCACCGCGCAGGGGGCGACGATCCAGCGTGCACCGCCGGTGTCGTACGTCGTCGCGATCAGGATCAGCGGCAGGTGGAACAGCCCATGGGCGAACCCGGTGATCACAGCTGCGCGCCGACGACCGGTCAACTGCTGGAAGCGCGGCAGCAGGTACCCACGCCAGCCGATCTCCTCACCGAGAATGATCACGGTCGGGACCACGAACGCCACGACGAGGTTAGCTACCGCCGAGGCCGAGATCGCACCGACGTGCAAATGCCCGGCGCCGATCAGCAGCGCGGTGCCGTAGGCGCCACCGCACAGCAGCAGCGGTACGACGATCGCGGCCGGCCAGGACCGGAAACCGGCCCGGCCCAGCCCGATCTCCCGCCACAGCCGGCGGCGGCTACCGCGCGGCGTGATCGTGAAGGTCAGGATGCCGACCGCCACGGTCGGCACCATGACGCTGAGCAGCAGGTTGATGTGCGCGTGCGGCAAGCCGAACGCGATCAGCAGGGCGAGCCCGTAGGTGATCGCCAGGTAGGCAACGATGTCGCGAAGAGGTGTTTTCATGCCTCCACGGTGCGGGTGGAGGCATGACTACCGCGTCTGCCTGGAGACCTGACTCGCCTCTGTCTGCAGACCCCTACAGCGGATCGATATCGGTCAGCGAGTCGGGTGTCAGCTCTACCCAGCGAGTGATCCCGATCTCCCGCAGGAACGGCAGATCGTGGCTCGCAATGATCAGAGCACCGTTGTACGACGCCAGCGCGTCCTTCAACTGCGCGACGCTCGACAGGTCGAGGTTGTTGGTCGGCTCGTCGAGCATCAGCAGCTGCGGTGGAGGCTCGGCGAGGAGCAACGCCGCGAGGGTCGCCCGGAAGCGTTCGCCGCCGGACAGTGTGCTGACCAGCTGATCCGCCGCCCGGCCCCGGAACAGGAACCGGGCCAGCCGCGACCGTCGTTCCTGGTTTTCGGTGCTTGGGGCAAGTAATGCGAGGTTGTCGACGATCGACAGGTCGTCGCGCAGCAGATCGAGTCGCTGGGGCAGGTACCTGAGTGGCACCATCGGCAGCTCGCCCGACACGATCGACTGCACCAGCGTCGTCTTGCCGGCACCGTTCGGCCCGGTCAGCGCGATCCGCTCGGGCCCGCGGATCTCCAGGTCGACGTGGGCACCGGTTCGCAGTACGTGGTCCTCCAACCGCAGCACCACGCGACCAGCAGGCACGGCGGTCTTCGGCAGGTCTACCCGGATCGAGTCGTCGTCGTGGACCTTGTCCTCCGCATCGGCCAACGCCTCCTGCGCCGAATCGAGCCGCTCGGACTGCATCCCGAGGTGCTTGCCCGCCGACACCTGCGCACCGCGCTTCAGGTTGCCGGCCATGATCTTCGGAATGCCGCCCTTCTCGAACGCCCGCTGACCGCGGGCCTGGCGCTGATCCATCTTCATCCGCGCCTCGATCAGGTCGCGCTTCTGCTTGCGTACGTCGGCCTCCGCCGACCGCAGCATCCGCTCGGCCGCCTCCTGCTCGACCGCGACAGCCTCCTCGTACGCCGTCAGGTTTCCGCCGTACCAGGTGACGTCGCCCTTGCGGAGATCGCCGATCTGATCGACCCGATCGAGCAGTTCCCGGTCGTGGCTGACGATCACCAGCGCGCCGCGGAACTGGTCGACGGCGTCGTACAGATGCCGCCGCGCCCGCAGGTCGAGGTTGTTCGTCGGTTCGTCGAGCAGCAGTACGTCGGGTCGCCGGAGCAGCTCGGCCGCGAGACCGAGCAGGATCGTCTCGCCGCCGGACAGCTCGCCGACGCTGCGATCGAGCCCGATCGCACCCAGGCCGAGCTTGCCGAGCAGCGCCTCGGCGCGTTCGTCGACGTCCCAGTCGTCGCCCACGATCGCGAAGTTCTGCTCCGAGGCGTCACCGGACTCGATCGCGACAATCGCCTTCCGGACGTCCTCGATGCCGAGCGCCTGGTCGACGCGCAGAGACGTGTCGAGGGTCAGGTCCTGCGGCAGGTACCCGAGCTCGCCGCTGACCCGGATCGCCCCGCGCTGCGGGGTGAGCCGGCCGGCGATCAGCCGGAGCAGCGTCGACTTGCCGGCGCCGTTCCGGCCGACCAGACCGGAGCGGACCGGTCCGGCGACGAAGGTCAGGCCGTCGAACAGGACCTCACCATCAGGCCAGGCGAAGAAGAGGTCGGTACAGGACAGGGAAAAACTCATAAGCGTTGAACTCCCAACGAGGTCTCGGACGAGACCGCGCACCAGACAGGTGGCGATCGATCGACTGAAGAAAAGACCTCGGAGCTACAACGCGGACCCCTGACGCCGGGAATGGGACGTTCACCAGGATACGGGCCGCCCGACGGCCCATCAACTATTTTCCGAACGCTTGCGCCAGGCAACGACTACCAGGTCCACCAGTGCGACCACCCCGAGCGCCCCGAAGGTGATCACCCAACCCGCCGGGAGGTCGTAGACGACCGACAGCACCACAGAAGCCGCGAACAGCACCACCCCGAACGCCGCCAGCACGATCCGCAGCGTCAACGCACTGCGAGGTGGCGGCGGTTCAAAGGCCATGAACCGCTTGTACCCCTAGGGAGCCTTGCGCAGCCAGGTCTCGACGCCGGCGATGTGAGCGGTCATCCAGGCGCGGGCCGCCTCGGCGTCGCCGATCTCGATCGCGTCGAGGATCGCGGCGTGCTCCGCCAGCGTGCGTTGGACCGCGCCGGCCTGGGTGACGCCGCGCCAGATCCGGGCCCGCTGGGTCGCGCCGGAGATGCCGTCGAGCAGCGAGCAGACGACCTGGTTCCCGGTCGCCTCGGCGATCGCGCGGTGGAACCGCAGGTCGTTCGCGACCAGTTCCTCGACGTCGGCCTCCGGCGTGAGGTCGCTGGTCAGCAGCCGTAGCTCGATCACCTGCTCCTGGCTGATCCGGGTTGCTGCCAGCGCGGCGACGCCCGGCTCGAGCAACCGCCGTACCTCGAAGAACTGCAGGACCGAGTCGTCCCGGTGCAGGTCGACCATGAAGTTGAGCGCGTCCAGCAGATGCGCCGAGTCGAGGCTGCTGACGTACGTGCCGTCACCGTGCCGGACGTCGAGCACGTTGACCAGCGTCAGCGCCTTGACCGCCTCGCGCAGCGAGTTTCGCGACAGGCCGAGCCGCGCGGCCAGATCCGCCTCTTTCGGCAGTCGATCCCCCGGACCCAGTTCCCCCGAGGTGATCATCCCTTTGATCTTGACGATCGCCTCATCCGTCAACGCCATCCAGTCAGTATGCCGCCCTAGCATCGGTTCATGACCACCTCCGGTTACTCCGGGAAGCCGCTGGCCGCGAAACTCGGCGTCAAGCCCGAGCACGTGGTCCTGCTCGACAACGCGCCGGACGGCTTCACGATCGAAGGATTGCCGGCCGGTACGACGCTCGCCCGCCGGGCGGGCCGTTCGTCGTACGACGTCGTGATGATGTTCTGCCCGGACCGATCGCGGCTCGCGAAGCGGCTGCCGGTGCTGCTGGAGAAGACGGTGACGGCCGGGATGATTTGGGCCGCCTGGCCGAAGCGGTCGTCCGGGGTCGCGACCGACCTCGACGAGAACGGGATCCGCGAGCTCGCCCTGCCGCTCGGCGTCGTCGACGTGAAGGTCTGCGCGATCGACGCGACCTGGTCGGGTCTCAAACTGGTCCGGCGGCTGACCAACCGATGAAGACCAATCATGCCCAGGTGGACTGATCTGGAGCGTGACGTTGGCCACACTTTTGCGCGGTTGTGATCATCACCGGTCGCGAGTGGACAACTGCATACAGTGGGCAGCCACGCTCAACGGCCCCCGTCCCGGGCATCGGAGAGGACGCCGGAAAGCCACCTCTGCAAGGGGTCCCGGAGCCGCCGCCGTTGCTCTCCGCACCGACAGGTGGTGAGAGGAGGGCGTGTGGCCTGAAACACCTTTGTGAGCAGTGTTTCAGGCGCCGACGGATCGACTCGCCGGAGCCCGACCACTCGACACACTGGTCCGGTGGTCCCGGGCTGTGGAAGTGGTCCCCCTGCTATTAGCCTTTGCTTGGGACACCACCCATAACATCTGAATTAACCGTGCTACCGGACCCGAAATCGGAAGAGGCGAACTGCCAAGTGGCCACCGAGCCATCAGACACCAACCCCCTAGCAGCCTTCGGTGCGAACGAATGGCTGGTCGACGAGCTGTACGAGAAGTACCAGCAGGACCCGAATTCGGTGGATCCGGCATGGCTCGCCTATTTCAAGAGTGACAGTTTCAAGACGTACAACCCCGACGGTGACGCGAAGCCGGCGACGAAGTCGCCCACCCCGGCCGACGCTCCCAGGCCCGACGCGGTGTCCGACAACAAGACGCCGGAGGCGCCGAGCCGCGGCAGCGCGCCGTCCGTGCCCGCTCCGAACGCTCCTGCCGCTGCCGCGGCGACGCAGTCCCCCGCGACTCAGACGCCGGCTCCTGCGCAGGCCGCCGTACCCCAGAAGGCAGCCCCGACCGGAGGCACGGTGAACCAGCCGACCAGCGCCCAGCCCAAGCCTGCCGCCCAGCCCGCGGCCGCGGCGACCGGCGACGCCGAGCGGAAGATCCTGCGCGGGGCCCCGGCCCGGACGGCGCAGAACATGGAGACCAGCCTCCAGGTCCCGACCGCGACCAGCGTCCGCCAGGTCCCGGTCAAGCTGCTGATCGACAACCGCATCGTCATCAACAACCACCTCAAGCGCGCCCGCGGCGGCAAGGTGTCTTTCACGCACCTGATCGGCTGGGCGCTGGTCAAGGCACTGAAGACGCTGCCGGAGATGAACGCGTCGTACGACGAGACCGACGGCAAGCCGACCCTGGTCAACCCGGCGCACATCAACCTCGGCCTGGCCATCGACATGCAGAAGCCGGACGGCACCCGGCAGCTGCTGGTGCCGTCGATCAAGTCCGCCGAGACGATGACGTTCGCCGACTTCTGGATGGCCTACGAGGACATCGTCCGCCGGGCCCGCGACAACAAGCTCGCGCTGCCCGACTTCCAGGGCACCACGATCAGCCTGACCAACCCCGGCACGATCGGCACGCAGCATTCGGTGCCGCGGCTGATGACGGGTCAGGGCTGCATCATCGGCGTCGGCGCGATGGAGTACCCGCCGGAGTACCAGGGTGCGGCCGACGAGACGATGGCCAAGCTCGCGGTCAGCAAGGTGATGACGCTGACCTCGACGTACGACCACCGGATCATCCAGGGCGCCCAGTCGGGTGAGTACCTGCGCCGCCTGCACCAGCTGCTGCTCGGCGCCGAGGGCTTCTACGACGAGATCTTCCAGTCGCTGCGGATCCCGTACGAGCCGATCCGCTGGGCCGCCGACCTCCCGCACAGCCACGAGGAGGACATCAGCAAGCAGGCCCGCATCCTCGAGCTGATCCACGCCTTCCGGGTCCGCGGCCACATCATGGCCGACACCGACCCGCTGGAGTACAAGCAGCGCAGCCACCCCGACCTCGACGTCGCCACCCACGGCCTGACGCTGTGGGATCTGGACCGCGAGTTCGCCACCGGCTCGTTCGGCGGCGACCGGCGGTTCATGAAGCTGCGCGAGATCCTCGGCATCCTGCGCGACTCGTACTGCCGGACCACCGGTATCGAGTACATGCACATCCAGGACCCCGAGCAGCGCAAGTGGCTGCAGGAGCGGATCGAGCGGCCGCACACCAAGCCGCCGCGCGAGGAGCAGCTGCGGATCCTGGCCAAGCTGAACGAGGCCGAGGCGTTCGAGACCTTCCTGCAGACCAAGTACGTCGGTCAGCGCCGGTTCTCGCTCGAGGGCGGGGAGACCACGATCCCGCTGCTCGACGAGCTCTGCGAGGAGGCGGCCGGCGCCGGGCTGGAAGAGGTCGCGATCGGGATGGCCCACCGCGGCCGGCTGAACGTGCTGGCGAACATCGTCGGCAAGTCGTACGGCCAGATCTTCCGCGAGTTCGAGGGCAACATCGACCCGCGGACCGTGCAGGGCTCCGGTGACGTCAAGTACCACCTGGGCGCCGAGGGCGAGTTCGTCTCGGAGTTCGGCGACAAGATCAAGGTGTCGGTGGCGGCGAACCCGTCCCACCTGGAGACCGTCGACCCGGTGCTCGAGGGCATCGTCCGGGCCAAGCAGGACATCCTGGACCGCGGCGCCGCGTTCCCGGTGCTGCCGGTGCTCGTCCACGGTGACGCGGCCTTCGCCGGCCAGGGCGTCGTGGCCGAGACGCTGAACCTGTCCCAGCTGCGCGGATACCGCACCGGCGGCACGATCCACGTGATCGTGAACAACCAGGTCGGCTTCACCACCTCGCCGGCCTCGTCCCGCTCGTCGATGTACTCCACCGACGTCGCGCGGATGGTGCAGGCGCCGATCTTCCACGTCAACGGCGACGACCCCGAGGCGTGCATCCGGGTCGCCGACCTGGCCTTCGAGTACCGGCAGGCGTTCAACAAGGACGTCGTCATCGACCTGGTCTGCTACCGCCGCCGCGGTCACAACGAGGGCGACGACCCGAGCTTCACCCAGCCGCTGATGTACGACCTGATCGAGCAGAAGCGCTCGGTCCGCAAGCTGTACACCGAGGCCCTGATCGGTCGTGGCGACATCACGATCGAAGAGGCCGAGCAGGCGATGATGGACTTCCAGCACCGCCTCGAGCGGGTGTTCGCGGAGGTCCGCGAGGCGAAGAGCCAGCCGGATACCCCGGCGCCGTACGTGACGGCCCCGGTCTACCCGGACAAGCCGGAAGGCCCCGACGCGACCGCGACGACGATCGAGGTGCTGAAGAAGATCGCCGACGCGCACACCACGCTGCCGGCCGGCTTCACCGTGCACCCGAAGGTGATGCCGCAGCTGCAGCGCCGGGCGCACGCCATCACCGAGGGCCCGATCGACTGGGCCAGCGCGGAGATCACCGCGTTCGGCACGCTGCTGCTCGAGGGCCGTCCGGTCCGGCTCGCGGGTCAGGACAGCCGCCGCGGGACGTTCGTGCAGCGGTTCGCCGCGGTCATCGACCGGGTCAACGGCCAGGACTACGTCCCCCTGCAGAACCTGGACGAGGGTCAGGCGAACTTCTACGTCTACGACTCGCTGCTCAGCGAGTACGCCGCACTCGGCTTCGAGTACGGGTACTCCGTGGCGCGGCCGGAGGCGCTGACCCTGTGGGAGGCGCAGTTCGGCGACTTCGTCAACGGCGCGCAGTCGGTCATCGACGAGTACATCTCGTCCGGTGAGGCGAAGTGGGGCCAGAAGTCCGGTGTCGTGCTGCTGCTGCCGCACGGCTACGAGGGCCAGGGCCCGGACCACACCTCGGCCCGGATCGAGCGGTTCCTCGCGCTGTGCGCGGAGAACGCGATGACCGTGGCCCAGCCGTCGACGCCCGCGTCGTACTTCCACCTGCTGCGCCGGCACACGCTCGGCGAGGAGCACAACCCGATGGTCGTCTTCACGCCGAAGCAGCTGCTGCGGCGCAAGGAGGCGGTGTCGCATCCGGAGGAGCTGACCCACGGCACCTTCCGGCCGGTGATCAACGACACCGAGGCGGAGGCCGACCCGGCGACCGTCGAGCGGGTCGTCCTGGCCTCGGGCCGGATCGTGTACGACCTGCTGGCCGAGCGCAAGAAGGTCGAGCCGGACAAGATCAGCACCGCGATCCTCCGGGTCGAGCAGCTGTACCCGCTGCCGGCCGAGGAGATCGCGGCCGAGCTGGCGAAGTACCCGAACGCGACCGAGATCCGCTGGGTGCAGGACGAGCCGGCGAACCAGGGTCCGTGGCCGTTCATGGCGCTGAACCTGACCGAGCACCTGGGCGGCAAGCCGTTCTACCGGGTGTCCCGGCCGGCGATGGCTGCCCCGGCGGTCGGCTCGCACGGTGTCCACGGCACCGAGCAGACGACGCTGCTGAAGCAGGCGTTCAGCTGACGTGTACTTCACCGACCGCGGGATCGAGGAGCTCGAGAAGCGGCGTGGCGAGGAGGATGTCACGCTCGCTTTCGTGGCCGAGCGGCTACGTGAGTTCGTCGACCTGAACCCCGAGTTCGAGACCCCGATCGAGCGCTTCGCCACCTGGCTGGCTCGACTGGACGACGAGGACGACTAGTAATCTGAACGAATGCCCTTCGCCACGCAGCCCGTACGCCGGGTCGCCGCGGCGGAGGGCATTCGTCCGTCGGGCCACTGGCCGCACACGATCCCGGCGGTCCACCAACTCCTCACCGACGGCCTCGACCTCGAACCGGGCGTGACGTTCCTCGTCGGCGAGAACGGCGCCGGCAAGTCGACGCTGGTCGAGGCGATCGCCGTCGCGTTCGGCCTCTCGCCCGAGGGCGGCTCGACCGGCGCGCGCCTGACCACCCGGGCAACCGAGTCACCGCTGGCCGACGACCTGCTGCTGACCCGCGGCGTCGGCGCCAAGCGGGCCGGCTTCTTCCTCCGTGCCGAGACGATGCACGGCTTCTACAGCTACCTCGAACGCAACCCCAAGACCTCCGGGCCACCCGATCCGGTCTTCCACGAGATGAGCCACGGCGAGAGCTTCCTCAAGCTGATCAGCAACCGCTTCTCCCGCCAGGGGTTCTACTGTCTCGACGAGCCCGAGTCGGCGTTGTCGTTCTCCAGCAGCCTCGCCGTCATCGGCGTGCTCAACCAGCTCGCCGAGCACGACTCCCAGGTCCTGTGCGCGACCCACTCCCCCGTCATCGCGGCCCTGCCCGGCGCCACGATCCTCGAGGTCGGCGAGTGGGGCATCCGGCGTACGACGTGGGAGGAGCTCGAGCTCGTGCAGAACTGGAAGGCCTACCTGCAGGCGCCGGAGCGGTACCTGCGGCACATCATCCAGTCCACTTGACCTGCGCGAGGGCGTCGGCGACCAGCGCGGCGGTCTGTTGTGGTGCCTCGTCCGGGAGGAAGAAGACTGCGCCGGGGATCGTCACCACGGTCACGTTGGAGGCCGCCTCGAGGGTGGCCCGCTCGGCGGCGCTGAGGCTGCCGTCCCCCTTCTCGGCGTGGACCACCCACACCGGGCAGCCTGACGCGGCCAGTTCGGCGGCATAGTCACAGTCGGCGGCAAGGTAGTCGAGGTACGGGCCGAGGAGCCGGAGCGCATCGCCGGCCCTGTTCTGCTTGAGGTCCTCGATCAGCTCCCGCTTGTGCGGGTCCGGCGTCTTGGCAGACCTGGCCATCAGCGGAAGCAGCTTGAACAGGGCGGCCATCGGCCAGCGGCCCACCTTCTGTGACGCCGACACGACGGCGCGGAAGAATCCGGCTTCGTCCTCGGTCGTCAGGCTGATGCCCAAGAGCACGACCGGGCCGTGGAAATGACCGCCCAGCAGCATCTCCACGGCAACCGTGGCGCCGTGCGAGAAGCCGACGACCACGTCGCACCGGTGCAGCTTGGCCAACTCGCCGGCACGATGCGCCAGGCCCGGAACGGACACGTCGCCCACGAGCGGGGCGCCCGCCATGCCCGGCAGCGTCGTGGCCACCAGGCGAACACCGGCCAGCGCCGGCTCAGCCATCACCAGGTCGAACGAACGGGCCGCGTTGGCGCCGCCGGGTAACAGCAGGACCGCCCGCTCCGCATCGTCAGGACCCGCGGTCAACAACTCCCAGGCTTCCCTCATCACTACCTCCCCTGACCTGAAGGTAGGACGCGGCGGACCCAGGCGAAACCTCCGGGCACCTTACGGGCCCGTGACGCAGTCCCGGGGACAGTCAGTCGGTGTGGGGCGGCCTGGTACGGCGTGGTGGGTCCGGCGCGAGGGAGCCGTCCGGGGCGATGTGCTCGAAGATCTGGTCGACCAGGTTGAGCACGTGCGGGTCGTCGACGGTGTAGATGTGTCGCCGGCCCTCGCGGCGGGCGGTGATGATCCCGGCCAGCCGGAGCTTGCCGAGGTGCTGGCTCGCGGTAGCGATACTCACGCCGACGCGCGCCGCCAGGGTGCCGACGTCGTACTCCCCCTGCGCGGCCAGCGACACCAGGTGCAGCCGGACGGGTGCGGAGAGCATGGCGAAGGTGCCCGCGGCGGAATCGAGCTGAGCCTTCGTCGGTTCAGGGTTGGTCATCGCGCAGTCATTGTGACCGGTAGACCGGTCTGCGGACAGCTCGCCGGGCCGTCGTGATGACGGTCTCACACTTTCGCAATTGCGAAAGTATCGAAACGGTGGCAGGCTGGAACCATGTTCCGAGTGCTCCGCCCCGTGCTGTTGCTGTTCCTGGTGGCGATCCCCGCGGTCGCCCTCCGGCTCACCGGTACGCATCCCCCGGCCCTGGCCTCGATGCTGATCTTCGGCCTCGCCGTGGTCGCCGCATCCTTCGTGCTGGCCTGGGCGGCCGAGGCGGCGGAGATGGACATTTCGGGCGGTCTGGCCATCGCTCTCCTGGCGGTCATCGCAGTCCTGCCGGAGTACGCGGTCGATCTGTACTTCGCCCACACGGCCGGCTCGAATCCGGCCTACGTGCAGTTCGCGGCCGCCAACATGACCGGGTCGAACCGGCTGCTCCTCGGCCTCGGCTGGTCGAGCGTCGTGCTGATCAGCCTGTACGTCGCATCGCGGCGTAGCGGGCAGTCCGTCAAGGCGCTGGTGCTCGAGTCCGGGTACCGCCGGGAGCTGGGGTTCCTCGCTGTCGCCGGTCTGGTCGCGTTCGTGATCCCGGTGACCGGCGAGATCCACCTGGTGCTGGGCATCCTGCTGCTCGCCTTCTTCGCCTACTACCTGTACCGCGCGGCCACGTCCGAGCATGACGACGAGCCGGACCTGATCGGCCCGGCCGCGACGATCGGTGCACTGCCCCGGTTACAGCGGCGGATCACCGTGACCGCGATGTTCCTGATCTCGGCCGGGATCATCCTGGCGGCCGCGGAGCCGTTCGCGGATTCGCTCGTGCAGGGCGGGCATGCGCTGGGGATCGACCAGTTCCTGCTGGTCCAGTGGCTGGCGCCGCTGGCGTCCGAGGCGCCGGAGTTCATCGTGGCGATCCTGTTCGCCTGGCGGGGCAAGGGCGCGGCGGCGCTGGGTCTGCTGATCTCGGCGAAGGTGAACCAGTGGACCCTGCTGATCGGCAGCCTCCCGATCGCCTACGGGATCGGTGGCGGCGGCCCGGCGCTGCACCTGGACGGGCGGCAGATCGAGGAGTTCCTCCTCACCGCCACGCAGACACTGCTCGGGATCGCGATCCTGCTCAACCTGCGCTTCCCGCGCTGGGCGGCGTGGACGCTGCTGGGCCTGTTCGCGATCCAGTTCGCCGTACCGGGTCAAACCGGGCGCTACGTGATCAGCGCGATCTACCTCGTGCTGGCGATCGGCGCGGCGATCCACAACCGCGACCAGGTACTGCGGACGATCACCTCACCGTTCCGCCGTACCGAGAAGCCCGTCGACGCCGAGCGCGCCGACGAGCTGATCAATGTCTAGCTGGCCTGCTGCTCTTCGATGATGCCCGGCCGGTTGCGGCGCTCCTGGGGGCCCGGGCGGCCGCGGCGGCGACCGTAGAGGAACTTCTCTCCGGCCGCGGTGCCGGTGAACTTCGTCCGGCGGGCCCACTCCCGGCACTCCTCGATCACGGGGCACGAGGTCAGGCAGAGCGCCTGCGCCTTGCGCTGCTCCCACTGGGTCGCCGTCTCGTCGTACGACGGCGCCTGTCCGACGCACGCGGCCTTCGTCATCCAGCGGTCGGCCGGGTCAACGATCACCGTCAAAGTAGGCCTCATGGGCTCCTCGTTCCTCATCGATCGGGCGGATCGGTAGGAACAGACTGAACCCGTCGCGTTGCCCCGGTGCGACGCCCATGTTTCCGGCGTGAAACGTCAGCTCCGGACGAGGCGGATCTCATACAGATCGAAGTACGGATCGTGCTTTCCGACGCCGTCCGGCGCGAACCCGTGCCGGCGGTAGAAGCCGAGCGCCTGCTCGTTTCCCTCGAAGACCCAGAGGAACGCAGGCTGTTTGCCGACGGCAACATCCAGCAGGCGGGTGCCGAGTCCGGTCTTCCAGAACGCCTGCCGGGTGTAGATCGACTCCAGCTCGAACGGCACCGGCGCGTCCTCGTCGCGGCCCGGGCCGATGCCGGCGAAACCGGCGACGCGGTCCTGGACCGGCGCGTCCGGGTCCGGGTTCACCGCGATCCAGCGGCGCCGGCCCTCGCCGAGGGGCGTGGTCCAGCGCTCGATCCGGCGTTCGAGGTTCGACGTACGCTCCAGGAGCAGGTCGGCCGGCACGAGCCCGGCGTACGCCTCCCGCCAGCAGAGCAGGTGACACCAGGCCGCGGCCTCGGCGTCGTCGGGCGTGACCGGGCGGATCTCGGGTTGCTGCACTCAGACAGTAAAGACGATCTTGCCGAAGACGTCGCCTGCGCTCATCTTGGCGAAGCCGTCGCGGGCGTCCGCGAGCGGGAAGATCGAGTCGATGTGCGGCGAGATCCCCGCGGTCGCCATGAACTGCATCAGCTCGGCCAGCTCGGTGCGGGTGCCCATCGTCGAGCCCTGGACGCGCAACTGGAGGAAGAAGATCCGGTTCAGCTCGGCGGACTTCGGCGCCTGGCCGCTGGTCGCGCCGGAGATCACCAGCGTGCCGCCCTGCTTGAGCGACTTGAGCGAGTGCGACCAGGTCGCCTGCCCGACCGTCTCCATCACCGCGTCGACCCGCTCCGGCATCCGTGCGCCGGACTCGAACGCCTCGTGCGCGCCGATGTCAACCGCCTTGGCCCGCTTCGCCTCGTCCCGGCTCGTCGCCCACACCCGCATCCCCGCGGCCCGTGCCAGCGTGATCAGCGAGCTCGCCACGCCACCGCCCGCACCCTGCACGAGCACGGTGTCGCCCGGCTTCAGCCCCGACTGCGTGAACAACATCCGGTACGCCGTGAGCCACGCCGTCGGCAGGCACGTCGCCTGCTCGAAGGACAGCCCGGCCGGCTTCGGTACGACGTTCCGCGCAGGTACGGCGACCTTCTGCGCGAGCGTGCCCTGGTATCGCTCGCTCAACAGCGAGCGCTTCGGGTCGAGCGTCTCGTCGCCCTTCCACGCCGGGTCCGAGACCACTGCGTGCACGACGACCTCGTTGCCCTCCGGGTCCACGCCGGCCGCGTCACACCCGAGGATCATCGGCAGGTTCTTCTCGGCCAGCCCGACCCCCTTCAGCGACCAGAGATCGTGATGGTTGAGCGCCGTTGCCTTCACCTCGATGGTCACCCAACCCTCGGGGACCTCGGGCTCCGGCCGCTCCCCCACCTCCAACGCGGAGATCGGGTCTTCGGCGTCGAACTTGGCGGCATAGGCAGCAAGCATGCTGACCACCTTAGACGCCCTTCCTCCGCGCCACGGACCAGAGCTTGTAGAGCTCCTGGGCGTGCTCCGGGCGGGCCGCCAGGATGCCGCCGGACCCGGGCCAGACGGTTTCGTTGCCGTTGTCATCGAGGAGGACGCCGCCGGCTTCCCGGACGACGAGCGCGGAGGCCAGGTGGTCGATCGGGCTGAAGCGCTCGATCACGGCTCCGACGCCGCGACCGGCCGCTGGGCCGGCGAGGGTGAGGGTTCCGGATCCCATCACCCGAAGCGTGCAGAACCGGTCGCGGAGTCCGTCGAGGAAGAGGTCCATGCCGGGCCACGGCGAGTGGTTCAGCAGCTCGGTGCTCACGATCTTCCCCTCCAGACCGGACTCGGAACTGACCGAGGGCTGAAGTTCGAGGGGCCGCCCGTCGAGTTCGGCACCCTTGCCCGCGACCGCGGCGAACACCTGGTCGCGCCAGACATCGCCCACCACGGCCACGAACGGCTCGCGGTCGATGGCCAGGGCGAGCGAGAAGGCCGTCCACGGCACGCCGTTCGCCAGGTTCGCGGTCCCGTCGACGGGGTCGACGTACCAGCAGGGAACACCTGGACGGGCCACCCCGCCGAGTTCCTCGCCCACCACGAGGTGGCCGGGGAGCCGTTCGGCGATGACCTTCCGGACATGCTCTTCGACGGCGAGGTCGACGGCTGTCACGTGGTCCGCGGCGTTGGCCTTCGTACGGACGTCGCCGAGGTCAGCATTGCGGGTGAAGTCGTTGGCCCACCGCGCGAGTTCACCGGCGACGGCAATGGCCTCCACAAGCTCGTCGCCTGTGAGCTTGACCGGCCGGGGCGCTGCTTCCCAGGACGCCCGGCCTTCCGCGACGACCTTCCGGAGTACGCCGAGCCGGTTGGTCGTGACGACGTCCGCGCCGAGGGCGAGGACCCAGCGCATCGCGTCCTCGTCGTCGACCGTCCAGCAGGCCATGTCGAGTCCCGCACGATGGACGACGTCGATGAGCTCGGCGCTGAGGATGAGGTACTCCGTGTTGACGACGTCGGGCCGCAATTCCGCGAGAACCTCTGCGGACGGCAGGTCGCGGCGATCCCACGGGAGCCAGATGCTCGCCTCGGGGTCGAGCGCCCGGACGGTCCTCAGCGCGTCGAGCGCTCCGCACCAGGCGACCCGTACTCCGGAACCCAGCACGACCTGCATCGCGGCATCGACGATCTCCGGCGCGCTGCTGTCGATCAGCAGTGTCGACGGCGTCCCGGCCGCGAGGCTGAGAACGTCCGCGAGGAGCGGGATGCCATCCTCGCCTTCGCCGAGCGCCGCGACGTCGGCCCAATCGACCTGCGAGATCTCCCGGTCAAGACCCCAGAGACGCTCGAGGGTCGCATCGTGCAGGAGTACGACGCGACCGTCCCGGGTCACCCGGAGGTCGATCTCGATGAACTCGGCGCCCGCGTCGACGGCCGAGCGCACCGCCGCGATCGTGTTCTCCCGGTGCCGTTCGACATCCCCGCGGTGTGCGGTGGCAGTACTCATGCCGCCGTTCCCTGGCCGGCGAGCTGACCGTCCTCGAACTCGAGCCACTTCTCGATCCTCGCCCAGCCGCTGGCCCCGACGGCGGGCGGTACGCCGGTCACATACGCACGCAGTACGGCGTCCTCGCGGCGCAGGTGCAGTTCGGCGAAATGCCCGCGCGGGACGACCCGCTCGACGGTCGCGGCGAGCCCGCGGGGATGCGCCTCGGGACCGAAGACGACGTCCTCGGGCCGGATCCCGAGCACGCCCGGGCCCGACACGACCCGGCCGTCCTTGATCGCGCCTTCGAGCCGGTTGAGACTCCCGATGAATGTCGCGACGAACTCCGTGGCCGGCGTTCCGTAGAGGTCGGCCGGCGTACTGAACTGTTCGATCCGGCCGTTGTTCATCACCGCGATCCGGTCCGAGACCGACATCGCCTCCTCCTGGTCGTGGGTGACGATGACAGTGGTGATGCCCAGCCGCTGCTGGATCTCGCGGATGTCCTCGCGGACCTTCACGCGCAACTTCGCGTCGAGGTTGCTGAGCGGCTCGTCGAGCAGCAGCAGTTCCGGCTCCTGGACGAGCGCCCGCGCGAGCGCCGTCCGTTGCTGCTCACCGCCGGAGATGCGCGCCGGGCGCGAGTCCTTGTGGTGCGTGAGGTTCACCAGCGCGAGGGCGGCGTCGACGCGTTCGGCGATCTCTGCCTTGGGCCGCTTACGCAGCTTGAGCGGGAAGCCGACGTTCTTGGCCACGGTCATGTGCGGCCAGAGCGCATAGTTCTGGAACACCATCGCGCTCGGACGGCGCTCGGGGCCCAGGTCCACGACCTCCCGGCCGCCGACCTTGATCGAGCCCGCGTCCGGGGTGAGGAAGCCCGCGATCATCCGCAGCGTCGTGGTCTTGCCGCAGCCGGACGGGCCGAGCAGCGAGACCAGCTCACCCGGACGGACCGTCATGTCGAGGCTGTGGATGATGCTCCGGCCGCCGAGCACCTTGTGCAGGCCCTCGATCTCGAGACCGCCAGAAACTGATGTCGTCATGGTGCCCTTACTTGATCTGGAAGCCCTCGGCGAGGTGTCCGCCGACGATGTGCTTGTGCGCGGCCAGCAGCAACGCCACGGAGGGGATGGCGAGCAGGATCGAGAAGACCGCCGCCACCTGGGTCGGGTAGTTGAGCACGAGGCTGTACATCTGGGTCGGCATCGTCATGTAGTCCGGCGCACCGACCAGGTACGTCCCCTGGGCCTCGTCGAAGGAGGACAGGAAGCTCATGATCGCGGCCACCAGGATCCCCGGCAGGGCCATCGGCAGCGTCACGCTGAAGAAGGTCCGCAGCTTCGACGCGCCCGCGTCCCGCGCGGCTTCCTCGAGGCTGCGCGGTACTGCGGCGAACGCCGCGGCCGGGATCCAGGTCATGAACACGACCGTGCCGAGCACGTGGACGACGAGGATGCCGAGGATCGTGTTCATCAGGTTGAGCGCGTAGAACAGCGCGGCGAGCGAGACGAACAGACCCATCTTCGGGAACGAGTTCGCCGCGAACACCCCGATCAGGAAGAACCGTCGCCCCGGAAACTCGAAACGCGCGAACGCGTACGCGGCCGGCAGGCAGATCACCGCGGAGACGAGCACGGTGATCGGAGCGAAGAACAGCGAGTTCTGTACGGCGACCCCGAGCGCCCGGTCGCTGAACACGACGCTCCACCAGCGGAAGGTCCAGGCATCCGGGAGCAGGTCGGGATACGTCCAGCTCGCCGCGAACGCCCGCATGGCCAGCCACAGCAGCGGTCCGATGATGAACAAAGCCAGGAGTGCGGCGAGCAGGACGACCACGCCGCGGGAGATTGCCCTGGGCATCAAACCGCCCCGCTTTCCTTGGCCGAGCGGAAGTTCGCCCAGACGTACACCGCCGCGATCCCGGACGCGATCGCGAACACGATGAAAGCGATCACGACGGCCTGCTGCGGCTGGTTGAACGCGGAGAAGTAGTTCGACATGTCGACCCCGAGCATGTTCGGCGAGTTCGGACCGGTGAAGTACGGCACGGTGAACGAGCCGAGGATCCCGATCGCGGTGAACGTCGTCGCGATGATGATCGGCACACCCGCCATCGGAACCACGACGCTCCCGACCACCCGCCAGAACGAGGCGCCGGCGTCACGCGCGGCGTCGATCATCGCCTGCGGGACGGCCTGCAGTCCCGAAGTGACCAGCAGGGTCGCGAACGGCAGCGACGTCCACACCGAGCCGATGACGACGGTCACCAGCGTGTAGGACCAGACCGGGAAGCCCAGTCCGAAATTGGCCGCCACACTGCGCAGGAACCCGTTCGCGGAGTAGAAGCCGAGGATGGCCCAGGAGGCGATGACGACCGGGATGAAGAGCGGGATCACCGCGAGCGCGGACAGCAGCTTGCCGATCAGCCCGCCGGAGAACTTCAGGTACAGCCCGATGCCGACCGCGAGCAGGATGACGACGGTGGTGCTCACGACCGTCACGACGACCGTGACGACCAGATCGCCGAGGAACCGCGCGTTCGTGAACATCTCGGCGTACGCCGAGAGCGTCGGGACGATGCCGTGCGCCGTGTGGACGTTCTGGCCGATCAGCGCGACGGTGCGGTTCAGGCCGCCGGTGAACCCGAGGCTGAAGCCGAACGCGAGGACGACCGGGAAGCCGATGAAGAACGCGATCAGCACCATCGGCGGCAGCGCCATCAGCAAGCCCCGCGTCCGGCCCGCCGCCGCAGGGGCAGCGGGCCGGACCACGACCGCGGGGCGGGCTTCGACCTCAGCCGTCACTTGCCGGGGACCTTCTGGTCCCAGAGCTGGTTGAGGTCCTTGGTCATCGAATCGAAGTAGCCCTTGCGCAGGTTGTTCGTGTCGGCGTTCGCGAACTTGGCCTGGAGCTCCTGCGGCACCTTGTCGATCGAGATCGCCGGGTAGCCCGAGATGTCCTTGACGATCATCGCCTGCTGCTCAGGCTGCTCGACGAAGTTCACCAGCTTCAGCGCCGCGTCCTTGCTGGGGCTGTTGGCCGGGATGCCGAGGTACGCCGCACCGCCGGTGAACGACGGGTCGGAGATCTGCGTGGACTTGACCGTCGCGGGGATCGCGCCGTTCGCGACAGCCGTCGTGAACATGTCGGACCAGACCGGGGCCATCGAGATCTGCCCGTTGGCGAGCAGGTCCAGCACCTGCTGGTTGCCGTTAGGGTAGACGCCCTTCTGGTACACGTACGGATTGAGGCCGTGCAGTGTCGCGAAGCCCTGGTTCCAGTTGGACTCGAGGCCCTTGTCGTAGCCGACCGTCATCTTCTGCCGGGCGTCGGCGGGGACGTACTTGTCGAGCACCGTGGCCACGAACGATCCACCGGAACCGCCCGACTTGGGCGAGTTGTAGGTGAACTTGCCCGGGTGCGCCTTGATCCACTCGAGCAGGTCGTCCAGCGTCTTCGGCGGGGCCGGGACGGTCTTGGTGTCATAGGCGAGCAGCACCGAGGATCCGCGGTACGGGATCCCGCCGGTGCCGCCGGCCTTGACGACGTCGGCCGGGATGTCGGCCAGCGCAGAGATCTTCGAGGGGTCCGCCGGATCGAGGAGGTTCGCGGTCGACGCCTTCGGCACGAAGCCGCCGTCGACCACGTCGAAGCCGGGGTCCTTCTTCTGCGCGACCGACGCCGACAGCTTCGCCATCGTCTGGGCGTCGTGCTCGCCGTGCAGGTCGAGCGTGACCTGCACCTTGTAGCCGGGGTTGGCCTTCTCGAACGCCGGGCCGAGGTCGTTCGCCCAGAGCTTCTGGATGTTCGTGTCGCCGCTGATGAAGACCCTGACCGTCTTCACGTCGCCGGCCCCGCCGCCCTGCGCGGCGGTGCTGCTCTTCGCACACCCACCCAGTGCGAGGGTCGCGGCGACGACCGCCGCGACGGCTCCGAATGCGGGCCTGAGCTTCATGGAAGCCTCCAACCATCGGTCCTTGTGTGGAATGCCCGGCGGGCAAAACCACGCCAATGGTGGCTGCGGCAGTTTCTTAAGTCAATAGGTTTCCAAGAAGCGTTTGATAACTGGTGGAAAACAACCAACGACGCAAAGGGAAAGTTGCTCTGAGCAACACTTCGGATCAGGCCGGGCGGGCTACCCCGTCGGTCGCGGCGGCTGCGGCGACCGCGGCGGCGACCGCCGGGGCGACACGCTCGTCGAACGGGGACGGGATGATGTAGTCAGGGCGCAGGTCGTCGGCCGAGATCAGCCCGGCGAGGGCGTTGGCGGCGGCGAGCTTCATACCCTCGGTGATCCGTGACGCGTTGGCGTCGAAGGCACCGCGGAAGATCCCCGGGAATGCCAGCACGTTGTTGATCTGGTTCGGGAAATCCGAGCGTCCGGTCGCGACCACCGCGGCGTGCCGCTGCGCGATATCCGGGTGCACCTCGGGATTCGGGTTCGCCAGCGCGAAAATCATCGCGTTCGCGGCCATTTTCGCGATGGCCTCCTCCGGCACGGTTCCGCCGGAGACACCGAGGAAGAGGTCCGCGCCCTCGAGCGCGTCGACCAACCGGCCCGACAGGCCGCCGGTGTTGGTGTCGCGGGCCAGCGACAGCTTCACCGGGTTGAGGTCGGCGCGGTCCTCGTGCAGCACGCCCTTGCTGTCCACCACGGCGAGGTCGCCGACGCCCGCCTGCAGCAGGATCCGCGCACACGCCACCCCAGCCGCACCTGCACCTGAGATCACCACTCGAATGTCCTCGATGGACTTGCCCGTGACCCGCAGCGCGTTGCGGAGCGCGGCGAGTACGACGACCGCCGTACCGTGCTGGTCGTCGTGGAAGACCGGGATGTCGAGCCGCTCCTTCAGCCGGCGCTCGATCTCGAAGCAGCGCGGCGCGGAGATGTCCTCGAGGTTGATCCCGCCGAACGTCGGCGCCATCCGCGCGACCGTCTCGACGAACTCGTCCACATCGGTGCAGTCCAGCGCGATCGGCACCGAGTCGACGCCGCCGAACTCCTTGAACAGCAGCGCTTTGCCCTCCATCACCGGCAGCGACGCGGCCGGGCCGATGTCGCCGAGCCCGAGGACGGCGGTGCCGTCGGTGACGACTGCGACCACGTTGGACTTCCACGTGTACCGGCGTACCAGCGAGGGGTCTTCGGCGATCGCGGTGCAGACCCGCGCGACGCCGGGCGTGTACGCCTTGGAGAGATCATCCGCGTCGCGGACGTGGATCGAGGACGACACCTCGATCTTGCCGCCGCGGTGCAGCTCGAAGACCGGATCACCGGCGTACGCATCGGAAACAGGAGATTCAAGGGGTTGGGCGACCATGGACGGACCCTTTCGGAAGACTCGGATCGGGTCCTGTCTGGTGATCCAGCGCCGTAGCGAGGAGGTGCTCGGTGCGGTGCATCGGCGCGCGGGGGCGAAGGGGTCGATGCAGAGCATCGTTCCCTTTGCACCCGTGCGGCGAGGCGCCGTGCCGAGTGCCCCGCAGTAGGCGCTGGATCACCAGACAGGACCCAAGTGTTCAGAAGCAGGGGATCGCCCGTGCGGAAAGTAAACCACAGACCTCACTGGTCTGCTGTGAGGGGTCCCACACCCCCCTCGTATGCCAGGATGCGGGATTCACAATCCCTGTCGAGGAGAACTCGCGATGAATTTCGTCCCCACTCTCCGCAAGACTCGAGCTGCTGTCGCGCTGGCCGCCGTACTCGGACTGTCCCTGTCCGCCTGCGGCAGCGACTCGGGCAGCAGTGGTTCCGATGACAAGGCGAAGGCGGCCGGCATCACGCTGGTCAAGCCCGGCAAGCTCACCGTCTGCACCCACCTGCCGTACAAGCCCTTCCAGTTCAAGGACGGCACCGACGTCGTCGGCTTCGACGTGGACCTGCTCAACCTGGTCGCCGACGACCTGGGCCTCAAGCAGGACGTGGTGAACATCGAGTGGGCCCAGGTGACGTCGGGCGCCGCGTTCCAGGCGAAGAAGTGCGACATGGGCATGGGCGCGATGACGATCACCAAGGAGCGTCAGGCCGCGATCAGCATCACCGATCCGTACATGGACGCCACCCAGGTGCTGATGGCCAAGAAGGACTCCGGCATCAAGTCGCTGGCCGACCTGCGGGGCAAGAAGATCGGCGCGCAGGCCGACACCACCGGCAAGAAGTACGCCGACGAGAACGCCGCGGCCAACGGGTACACGGTGATCCCGTTCAACGACCTCGCGCTGCAGGAGAACAACGTCAAGTCCGGCCGGGTCGCCGCCGCGATCAACGACAACGGCGTGCTGTACCCCTTCGTCAAGGACAACCCGGACATGGCGGTGGTCGCCGAGTTCAACACCGGTGAGCAGTACGGCTTCGGCGCGCTCAAGGACGGCAGCGGCCCGAAGCTGGTGTCGAAGTTCAACGAGCTGCTGACCAAGGCGAAGTCCGACGGCAAGTACAACGAGATCTACAAGAAGTGGTTCGGGGTTGAGCCGACGAAGTGAGCACCTCGACCCAGACAACCGTTGAGCGGAAGGGGCTGAGCCCGCGCCGGCGGGCCCAGCGCTCCCGCTGGATCCAGTACGCCGTACTCGTCGTGCTGATCCTGGTCGCCGTGTTCGTCGCGAACTGGCACCAGATCGGCAGCGTGTTCTTCAAGCCGGAGTTCATCAAGTCGACGTTCACCGACGGCGTCCTCAAGGCCCTGCTGAAGACGCTCGAGTACACGGCCGGCGCATTCGTCATCGGTCTGGCCGGTGGCACGTTGCTCGCGTTGATGAAGCTCAGCCAGGTCGGCCCGTACCGGTGGATCGCGACGGCGTACATCGAGTTCTTCCGCGGACTGCCCGCGATCGTGGTGTTCATCGCGTTCAGCCTGCTGCCGCTGGCGTTTCCGGGCATGACGATCCCGTGGGACCCGTACGGCGTGGTGTGGCTGGCGCTCGGGATCGTGGCATCGGCGTACATGGCCGAGGTGATCCGCGCCGGCATCCAGGCCGTGCCGAAGGGACAGGTCGAGGCGGCCCGTTCACTCGGTATGCCGGCCGGGCTGGCGATGCGGAAGATCGTTCTCCCGCAGGCGTTCCGGATCGTGCTGCCGCCGTTGACGAACGACCTGATCCTGCTGGTGAAGGACTCTTCGCTGGTGTTCATGATCGGCGTCGCCGCGGACGGCTACGAGCTGACCGGCTTCGGCCGGGACCTGGCCAACACGTACTCGAACCTGACCCCGATCGTGGTCTGCGGCTTCTGCTACCTGGTCATCACCCTGCCGCTGGGCATCCTGGCCCGCAGGCTCGAGGCCCGAACGGCGAGGACCCGCTGATGGCACTGGTAGAGATCAAGAACCTGCACAAGTCGTTCGGCAGCAACCACGTCCTGCGCGGTATCGACTTCACCGTCGAGCAGGGCGAAGTGGTCTGTGTCATCGGCCCGTCCGGATCGGGCAAGTCGACGCTGCTCCGCTGCGTGAACCTGCTCGAGAAACCCCAAGAGGGACAGGTGATCGTCCGCGGTGAGGACATCACCGACCCGGACTGCCACCTGGACGCGGCCCGGCAGCAGATCGGGATGGTGTTCCAGCAGTTCAACCTGTTCCCGCACCTGTCCGTGCTGGCCAACTGCACCGTTGCCCAGCGCACCGTTCTGAAGCGCGGGCCGCAGGACGCGGACCGGATCGCCCGCGCCAACCTCGAGCGGGTCGGGCTGAGTGACAAGATCGACGCGTACCCGGCGCAGCTGTCCGGCGGCCAGCAGCAACGGGTCGCGATCGCGCGGGCGCTGTCGATGGACCCGGCGCTGATGCTGTTCGACGAGCCGACGTCCGCGCTCGACCCGGAGCTCGTCGGCGACGTACTCACGGTCATGCGCAAACTCGCCCTGGACGGTATGACCATGCTCGTCGTCACGCACGAGATGGCCTTCGCCCGCGAGGTGGCCGACCGGGTCGTGTTCATGGATGCCGGCGTCATCGTCGAGCAAGGCCCGCCCGCCGACGTCGTCGGCAACCCCAAGGAGGAACGGACCCGCACCTTCCTGCGCCGCGTCCTCGATCCGACGCACGTCGAACCCACCTGATCGTCACGCTGCGTGCCCGGGTGATCGACGGGCCGCAGCGTGACGGGCGGTGACGACTACGAATAGGTCTCCTTTCCCGGTTGGTCCGTGCGCTGCCCGCAGGTCGTTGTGTCAAGATGCGGACACATGGCACCGGGGCCGACCGGTGCCCGGGTTTGGAGGACCTAGATGTCTGTCCTGCGTAGGACACTCGCGTTGTCCGGTGTCCTGGTTCTCGCCGCCGCCGGTTGCGGTTCGAACTCTCTCGAAGGTGGTTCGTCCACTTCCCCGTCGAGCGCCCCCTCCAGCGCTCCATCCAGCAGCGGCCCGGATCTGAGCGGCTCACTGCCGCCGAAGATCAAGTCGGCCGGGAAGATCGTCGTCGGCGTGGATGCCAGCTACCCGCCGAACGAGTTCCTGCAGGGCGGCAAGACCGTCGTCGGCATGGACGTCGACCTGTTCAACGCGGTGGCGCAGAAGTTCGGCGTCACGGTCGAGTGGCAGCCGGCCGGCTTCGACACGATCATCACCGGCGTCCAGAGCGGCAAGTACGACGTCGGCGTCTCGTCGTTCACGATCAACGACAAGCGCAAGGCGCAGGTCAACATGGTCAGCTACTTCAACGCCGGCACGCTGTGGGCGACCGCGAAGGGCAACCCGAAGGGCGTCAAGGCCGACGACGCGTGCGGCAAGACCGTCGCGGTGCAGAAGGGTACGACGCAGCTCGAGGACGACATGCCGAAGCGCCAGGCCGCGTGCAAGGCCGCCGGCAAGCCGGAGATCAAGCTGGTCGTCCGGGAGAAGCAGGACCAGGCCACCGCGGACCTCGTCGGCGGCAAGGCCGACGCGATGCTGGCCGACTCCCCCGTCGTGCTGTACGCGATCAAGCAGACCAACGGTCAGCTCGAGCAGCTCGGCGACATCTACGACGCCGCGCCGTACGGCTATGTGATCCCGAAGGCGGAGACCGCGTTCGCGCAGTCGATCACCGAGGCGCTGAAGTCGCTGAACACCGAGGGCACCTACAAGAGCACGCTGCAGAAGTGGAACAACGACTCGGGTGCGCTCACCGATTTCGCCGTGAACCCGTGAGGCTTCGATGAGCACGGATACCGCTGAGACCCGGCCGACGGACGCAAGCGCCGATCGGCCGGGCGCGATCGACGCCGTACCGGTGCGGCATCCGGGCCGCTGGGTCGCGATCGCCGTGATCGTCGTCCTGGCCGCGATGCTGGTGCACCTGCTGGTGACGAACAAGGCCTTCGACTGGAGCTTCGTCTTCAAGGCGATGAACCAGCAGCCGGTGATCAACGGCTTCATCAAGGGCACGCTGCTGGTCACCGCGCTGTCGATGATCGTCGGCGTCGGGGGCGGCGTGCTGCTGGCCGTCATGCGGCTGTCGGACAACCCGATCCTGGCCGGGGTGTCGTGGGTGTTCACCTGGTTCTTCCGGAGCATCCCGCGGTACATCCTGCTGTTCACGATGGGCACGCTGGGGATCCTGTTCCCGCAGGGCATCGCGTTCGGGGTCCCGTTCGACTGGAAGATCATGGACTGGCTCGGGATGTCCGGGGACTGGCGGTTCGGCACCCTCGACGCCAACCAGGTCTTCACCGGGATCGTCGCCGGTGTGATCGGGCTCGGGCTGTCCGAGGCGGCGTACATGGCCGAGATCGCGCGCGCGGGCATCATGAGCGTCGACCCGGGCCAGGCCGAGGCGGCCGAGGCGCTGGGGATGAGCAGCGGCAAGGTGATGCGCCGCGTCGTACTGCCGCAGGCGATGCGGGTGATCGTGCCGCCGACCGGCAACGAGACGATCGCGATGCTGAAGGACACCTCGCTGCTGCTCGCCGTACCGGTGATCGGCGAGCTGTTCTACCAGCTGCAGTCGATCGGCAGCACGTACTACAAGACGTTCCCGATCGCGGTCGCCGCGACGCTGTACTACCTGGCCGCGACCAGTGTGTTGATGGTCGGCCAGTACTTCCTCGAGCGGCACTTCGGTCGCGGCTTCGGGACCAAGGCGCCGCGCGCCGCGCGGCCGGCCGGGGCAGGAGGCGCCTGATGCCACTGGTTCACGCGGTCAATGTGACCAAGTCCTTCCACCACAACGAGGTGCTCAAGGGCATCGACCTCGATGTCGATCGGGGGCAGGTCGTCTGTCTGCTCGGGCCGTCGGGTTCGGGTAAGACGACGTTCCTGCGGTGCATCAACCAGCTCGAGACGATCGACGGCGGCCGGATCTGGGTCGACGACGAACTGATGGGGTACGCCGACCGCGAGGGGAAGCTGTACCGCCTGAAGAACAAGGAGATCGCGGCGCAGCGGCGCGAGATCGGGATGGTGTTCCAGCGGTTCAACCTGTTCCCGCACAAGACCGCGCTGGAGAACATCGTCGAGGCGCCCACCCAGGTCAAGCGTGAGTCGAAGAAGACCGCGCGGGAACGGGCGATGAAGCTGCTCGACCGGGTCGGCCTCGCGGACCGCTGCAACGCCTATCCGGCGCAGCTGTCCGGCGGTCAGCAGCAGCGGGTGGCGATCGCGCGGGCGTTGGCGATGCAGCCGAAGCTGATGCTCTTCGACGAGCCGACGTCGGCGCTCGACCCCGAACTCGTCGGCGAGGTGCTCGCGGTGATGCGGGAGCTGGCGCTCGACGGGATGACGATGATCGTGGTCACCCACGAGATGTCGTTCGCCCGCGACGTCGCGGACACGGTCGTGTTCATGGACGGCGGCGTGGTCGTCGAGGCCGGTCCGCCGAAGGACGTCATCGGCAACCCGCAGCACTCCCGCACCCAGACGTTCCTCTCGAGGCTCCGTTCGGAGCACGAACACCCCTGATTTCAGGGGATTTCCCGCGGTCGGCCCCGTTCGCCGTGCATCAGCGTCCGTGAGGTTGGATGATGTACGGCGTTGGGACCGATCCGAGGGAGACGATGTGAGCAGCACGGGACGAGCCGCCGAGGTCCGCCTGAGTATCCCGGCGGACAGTGCCTACATCGCCGTACCGCGATCCGTGGTGGGCAACCTGGCTGCCCGCAACGACTTCACCCTGGACGCGATCGACGACCTGCGGATCGCCGTCGACGAGGCCTGCGCGATTCTGCTGCCGGAGGCGGCCGACGGCGTACTGGACTGCGTGTTCGAGATCGAGCCGCCGCAGCTGACCGTGCGCGCGAGCGCGCTGGTGCGCAGCGGCTGGATGCCGGACACCGACTCGTTCGGCTGGACCGTCCTGACCGCACTGGTCGAGTCCGCCGCGGCGGAAACCACCGACGGCCGGCTGACCATCACCGTCACGGCAACCGCCACCGCGACGGAGACCGCGTGAGTGACGCGCAGATCCCGAGCGAGCCTCGGGAGACTTCGGATCTGCGTACCCGGACGGCGGACTTCTTCCGGCGGATGGGCGCGGCCGCCGGGCCGGGCGATGCGGCACATACCGCGGCGCGGGACGGCCTGGTCTCGCTGCACATGCCGCTGGTGGAGCATCTGGCCCGCCGGTTCCGCAACCGCGGCGAGCCGTACGACGACCTGGTCCAGGTGGCCACGATCGGCCTGATCAAAGCGATCGACCGTTTCGACTCCGATCGCGGGGTCGAGTTCTCGACGTACGCGACGCCGACGATCCTGGGTGAGATCAAGCGGTACTTCCGGGACAAGGGCTGGGCCATCCGGGTGCCGCGCCGCTTGCAGGAGCTGCGATTGTCACTGACCGCGGCCACCGCCGAGCTGACCCAGGAGCTCGGCAGGGCGCCGACCGTGGCCGAGCTGTCCGACCGACTTGGGCTGTCCCCGGACCTGGTCATCGAAGGGCTCGAGTCCGCAAACGCTTACAACACCTTGTCCTTGGACGCTCCCGACCAGAACGAGACCGACGCGACCACGGTCCTGGACGGCCTCGGCGGCGAAGACGAAGCGCTGGAGAGCGTCGAGTATCGGGAGTCGCTCAAACCCTTGCTGGCTCAGCTCGACACCCGCGAGAAGCGGATCCTGACACTGCGGTTTTTCCGCGGTATGACGCAGTCCCAGATCGCCGAGGAGATCGGGATCTCGCAGATGCACGTCTCCCGGCTGCTGGCCCGGACGCTGACCGAGCTCCGCGCCGGTCTGCTGAAGGAGTAGCGGTCTAGAGCACCGGGTGATCGTTGGTCTCCCCACCGGCCAGAGCGTCGGTGGAGGCCTTCTGGAACACGCAGATCAGTACGGCGAGGGCCGCGACAGCGAGCGCGATCGTCACCGCCTTGGTCGATCCGCCCCAGAAGCTGTACGCCACCAGGAGCTGGATCAATTGAGTGAATACCGTCGGCCCGCGACTCCAGCGCATGGCCTTCCACAGACCGCGGGCGACGAAGCCCAGAGCCACGCCGTAGACGAGGAAGAAGCCGGCCGTGGTCAGACCGAGCACCAAGCGATCGCCATGAATCGTCAAGGCTTCGCCAATTCCGAGAACGATCAGTGCGAGGCCTTCCAAACCGACCACTGCCGCAGCTAGCTTGAGCGGTCTCGGGACGGCGGCAGCTGGGGAGTCGGTCGGCACTTCGTCAGCTTAATGCGGCCATGCTCTCGGGAGCCTCGCGGACCCAAGGCCCTACAGGGATTTGAGGGTTGTGCGTAACCAAAAGATGGTTGGAACGGTTACCTGCAGTGAACGGGTGATTGCGGAAGAGCGGCTCTGTCCGATAACCGGATGGGGAGTACGACGCTGCGCCAGTTCCGAGTGTTAAGGAAGCGTTGTGATCGGATCGACAACTCCATAACCCTTGTTTCGATCCGCCAAGATTGGGAACATGGTCTCGTTCGTGAATGCGTTCACAACGCGTCGCACTAAGACCCCCCAGTGCGAGACGAACCGACGAGTACAACACCGCTGATCGGGCACAGACCTACCCGTCAGCTTACGTCAACTACTGAGAGAGATGGGATCCGCCATGGATTGGCGCCACCGGGCCGTATGCCTCGACGAGGACCCGGAACTGTTCTTCCCCATCGGCAACACCGGCCCCGCGATCATGCAGATCGAGGAAGCCAAGCAGGTGTGCCGACGGTGCGACGTGCGTGAGCAGTGCCTGGCATGGGCGCTGGAAGCCGGCCAGGACCACGGTGTCTGGGGCGGTCTGAGCGAGGACGAGCGCCGCGCTCTCAAGCGCCGCAACGCCCGCCAGCGCATCCGCACCGCCTGAGTAAGTCCTCTCGGGGCCCCGCGGGAATCACCGCGGGGCCTTTGTGTTTCCCGACCTAATCCTTCACGGGGATGTCCAGGGTGACCTGCGTGCCGGGTTTTCCGTCGTGGCGGTTGCCGAACTCGAGCGTTCCGTCCAGCTCCCCGATGACCAGGGTGCGGACGATCGACAGGCCGAGGTTGCCGGACAGCTCGGAGTCGAAGTTCGTCGGCAATCCCTTGCCGTCGTCGATGACGTTGATGTGCAGACGTCCGACCGACCGCTCGGCGGTCAGCTCGATCCGGCCGCTCGCCTCTCCCCCGTCCCGGGCGCCGAAGGCGTGCTCGACCGAGTTCTGCATCAGTTCGGTCAGCACCATCGCCAGCGGAGTGGCCACTTCGGAGTCCAGTACGCCGAACGTCCCGCTCCGTCGCGTCTCCACCACGGTCGAGACCGTCGCCACATCCGCGACCATCGCGCCGACCCGGTCCGCCACGTCGTCGAAGTCCACGTGCTCGTCGAACGACTCCGACAGGGTCTCGTGGACGATCGCGATCGACCCGACCCGGCGTACCGCTTCGGCCAGCGCGGCCTGTCCTTCCGGGACGGTGATCCTTCGGGCCTGCATCCGGAGTAACGCGGCGACCGTCTGCAAGTTGTTCTTGACGCGATGATGAATCTCCCGGATGGTCGCCTCCTTGGTGACCAGCTCCCGCTCCCGGCTCCGCAGCTCCGTGACGTCGCGGAGCAGGATCAGCGCTCCGACATGCGCGCCGTCGGCCCGCAGCGGGATCGCCCGGAGGAACAGCGTCGCGTCGGAGTTCTCGATCTCGATCTCCTTGGCCGCACGCCCGGTGACCACCGACGCGAGTACGTCGTCGACCTTGTGTCCGGACTGCAGCAACTCCGCGGTGACGTCCTTCAGCCGGCTGCCGACCAGGTCGGTGACGAGCCCCATCCGCCGGTACGCCGACAACGCGTTCGGGCTCGCGAACGTCACCATGCCGTGCCGATCGACCCGGATGCAGCCGTCACCGACGCGTGGCGTGGTGGACAGCAGCCGCTCCCCGCCGTACGGGAAGATGCCGTCGGTGATCATCCGGGCCAGGTCGGTCGCGCTCTGCAGGTAGGCGATCTCCAGCCGCGACGGCGTGCGGACGCCGAGCAGGTTGGTGTTGCGCGCGATCACCGCGATCACCCGGGTGCCCCGGCGTACCGGGATCGTCTCGACCCGCACGGGGACGTCGTCGCGCCATTCGGGATCGCCCTCGCGGCAGATCCGGCCGCCGTCGTACGCCTGGTCGAGCAGGTGCCGGCGGCCGCGCGGGATGAAGCTGCCGACGATGTCGTCGAGGTACGCCGTCGGGCCGGTCGTCGGGCGCATCTGGGCGCCGGCCCAGAACCCGAGTCCTTCGGTGTCCGGCAGCCAGAGCACGAGATCGGCGAACGACAGGTCGGCCAGCATCTGCCAGTCGGAGATCAGCAGCTGCAGCCGATCCAGGTCGGCGGAGTCCAGGGTGGTGTGGTTTCGAGCCACGTCGGTCAAAGACGGCACAGGTTCGATGCTACCGACGGTGTTATACCACCACGCGTCGTGGTCCGCTCGACAAGTTGGTGTAGACAGGTGTTAGTTGATTCAGCACAGATGAAAGGATGCTCGGGTGGAGTCGACGTACTGGCAGGACGTGATGGCCGCGGACTACGCGGTACCGCACGACCGTACGCTGACCGAGCTCACCGAGGAGCTTGTCCGCGGGCTGGCCAGCACCAACCCGCAGGTCCGTGACGCCCTCGCCTATCCGACGCTCGCCACCTGGCTCGAGCGCGGGGTGTACGACGATCTGCTGCCCGGGTTCGGCGACGGCCTCTGTGCCGGACTGAACTACGGGCTCGGCGAGGACGGCACCGACAGCGTGTTCCGCCGCTCCTTCACCGCGCTGACGCTGGCGGAGGTCATCCACCGCGACAACGCCGAGTTCCTCGTCCACGACGAGGTCGTGATGCGCTGGGGCGACCGGCTGGCGACCTGGCTGCTGCGCGAGCGCGACCTGCGCGGGTACGTCAAGGACTGCGGCTGGGCGCATGCCGTTGCCCACGGCGCCGACGCGATCGGCGCGCTGGCCCGGTCCCGGCACTGCGACGCCGGCGTACTGCGGGCGTTGCTCGACGTACTCGCGGACCGGATCGTCAAGGACACGCCGTACCGCTGGGTGCACGAGGAGCACGACCGGGTCGCCCACGCGGTGATGACGATCCTGCACCGGAACATGCTGAGCAGCGACGAGCTCGAGCGCTGGCTGAAGCCGATCGCGGCGACCGCGGGCCAGCAGCCGTTGATGCACGAGACGTTGCCGGAGTGGCCGACGCCGGCGGTCTTCAATGCTCGCGGCGTCCTGCACGTGCTGCTGAGCCAGCTCGCGATCGGCGTGAAGGGGTTCCCGATCCCCGGCGACGACGAGCTCTTCGGCCGCCCGATCGAGGCCCGCGCCGACCTGCTGCTGATGCTGACCGAAGCCGTCCAGGCCTCGCAGCCCTACATCTACCGCCCGGCCACTAATCCGTCTTGAGCGCGGCCGTCGCGACCACGGCCCGGTGGTCCGTCCCCTCGATCGGGTACGTCGTGAACCGGCCGGGCTCGAACTGCCGCGTCACCACGACATGATCGATCTGCGTCCGCAGTAAGGCCGGCTGGTCGGCCGGCCAGGTGCCCTGCAGACCACCGCCGACGGTCGGTCCGACGCTGCGGCAGTAGCCGCCCAGGGCGTTCCGGAAGTCCGCGTGGTCGAGGGTCGCATTGAAGTCCCCTGCAACTATCGTCGGCGCGTCCTCGGTGCACCATCGGCGTACGTGCAGGAGGTCGCTCTTCCACGTGTTGACCGAGTCGGTCAGAGGCGGGAAGCCGTGGTAGGCGATCAGGCGGATCGAGCCGAGGTTCCCGCCGGTGACGATGATGTTCCCGAAGGCCGTCCCGGGCTCAGTGGCGAACGAGACGTTCCCGAGCGAGGACGACACGAGCACGCTGGTCGCACTCTCGACCGCCTTGCTCGGCTGGGCCGTGTAGCCCTTGTACTGCTGGTCCTGCAGCTGCGCCCGGATCTCCTCGCGGACGTCGACCTGTGCCTCCGGCAACGAAACCAGGTCCGGCTTGCGGTCCCGGATCACCTGGGCCACGTCCGCGGCGCGGGCCCCGCCGCCGAGCACGTTCGCGACCATGATCGTCAGCAACCGGGCGCCGGCCGGAGCGGGCCTGGCGTCGGAGAACTGGCGTGGGGCGACCAGGGCGCCGCCGACCAGTGCGAGCGAGGCGACGAGTACGGCGGCGATGCGCCACCCCCGGCGTACCAGCATCAGGAGGGCCAGGAGCAGTACGACGACCAGTCCTTGCGGGCGGAACGCGGCCAGCTGGGCGAACGGGGTGACCTCGTCCAGACCGAACAGTTCGGGATACAGCGGCACGGCAACGATGACGAGGAACAGCACAGACAGCACGACGCGCCGTACGAACCATGCCTTTTCGTTATCCATGCACCAACCTGAAGCTCTAGTACCTACTGTCATCGAACGGTAGCGTGCTGCGTTGCGCCTGTGTCCCGAGGAGGTTTGCAGTGTCTCGATTGTCCGCGGTCAGACCCGCGTACTGGATCTCCGGTGTGCTGCTGGTTGTGGCGGTCGTCGTACCGCTGCTCGTGCCGACGTACGCCAAGCCGGATCCCCACCTGTGGGGTTTCCCGTTCTTCTACTGGTACCAGCTGATGTGGGTCTTCCTGTCCGCGATCCTCGTCAGCATCAGCTACCGCCTGCTCCGCGCCGAGGAGCGCAGGCGCCGGGCGGCGCAGGGCCTTGGTGACCCTGATGCCGCTGACGCCGACGCTTCGTCGAAGGAGGGTGAGCAGTGAACACGAGTGTCGACTGGGTGCAGCTGATCATCGTCATCGTCATCTTCGGCGCCGTCACGGTGATGGGCTTCATGGCGTCCCGCTGGCGCAGCGCCGGCCATCTGGACAACCTCGACGAGTGGGGTCTGGGCGGCCGGAACTTCGGTACGTTCGTCACCTGGTTCCTGCTGGGCGGCGACCTGTACACGGCGTACACGTTCATCGCGGTGCCTGCGGCGATGTACGCGACCGGTGCGATCAGCGGCTTCTTCGCCGTTCCGTACACGATCGTCGCGTATCCGATCGTGTTCGTCTTCATGGCCCGGTTGTGGTCGGTCTCGCATCGCCACGGGTACGTCACCCCGGCCGACTTCGTCAGCGGCCGGTACGGCAGCAAGGCACTCTCGCTGGCGGTGGCAGTCACCGGCATCCTCGCGCTGATGCCGTACATCGCGCTGCAGCTCGTCGGTATGCAGGCGGTCTTCGAGACGATGGGTCTCGGCGGCAACAACACGCTGGCCAAGGACCTCCCGCTGCTGATCGCGTTCGCCGTACTCGCGGCGTACACGTACTCCTCCGGGCTGCGGGCGCCGGCGATGATCGCGTTCGTCAAGGACTTCCTGATCTACGTGGTGATCCTGGTCGCGATCTTCTACCTGCCGCACGTGCTCGGCGGCTGGGACTCGATCTTCGGTGCGGCCCAGGAGAAGATGGCCAAGCCGAACCCGGTGACGGGCAAGCCGACCGGGTCGTTCATCCCCGGCAACGCGGGCTACGTGTCCTACTGGACGCTGGGTCTGGGTTCCGCGATGGCCTTGTTCATGTACCCGCACTCGGTCACCGCGGTGCTGTCGACGAAGACCCGCAACGTCGTACGGCGGAACGCGGCGATCCTCCCGGCGTACTCGTTGCTGCTGGGTCTGCTCGCCCTGCTCGGCTTCATGGCGATCAAGGCGAACGTGAACGTGAAGGGCCTGGACGGGCTGGCCAACCCGCAGCTGGCGATCCCGCGGCTGTTCGACCAGGAGTTCCCGTCGTGGTTCGCCGGGATCGCGTTCGCGGCGATCGCGGTCGGCGCGCTGGTGCCGGCGGCGATCATGTCGATCGCGGCCGCGAACCTGTTCACCCGCAACATCTACCGCGCGTTCATCAAGCCGTCGGCGTCACCGGCCGAGGAGGCCAAGGTCTCCAAGCTGGCGTCGCTGCTGGTGAAGGTCGGCGCGCTGGTGTTCGTGCTAGCGATGGACAAGACGATCGCGCTGAACCTGCAGCTCCTCGGCGGAATCTGGATCCTGCAGACGTTCCCGGCGATCGTGGTCGGCCTGTACACGCGCTGGTTCCACCGGTGGGCGTTGCTGACCGGCTGGGCTGTCGCGATGGTGTTCGGCACGGTGTCGGCGTACAACGTGGTGAACCCGGCGACCAAGAAGCACTTCGGCGGATCGCTGGCGAACATCCCGTTCACCAACACGCCGGCGTACATCGCGCTGACCGCGTTCGTGCTGAACCTGATCATCGTGATCGTGCTGACGGCCGTGCTCCGGGCGCTGAAGGTGCCGGACGGGCAGGACACCACGCACCCGTCGGACTACACCGCCGACCGTGGCGACCCGGGGGTGGAGGACCTGCCGGAGATCCTCGACGACGGCGGAGCAGCAACCGCGAAGTCCTGAAGTAGTTCTGTGTGACGGCGGCCCTTCTGGGCCGCCGTTACCTTTTGAAGCTAAGTCGACACGCTGCGGGGTCAGCTTGCCCGGTTTCGGGCCGCGGGTTCGGCAGAATCGCACACGTGCTGCTGGTCCTCCTCGTCATGGTGCTCGCCGCCGGGGCGGCGCTCGCGACCGGCGGCGGCTTCGGACGGCTTGCGCACAACACCTTGACCGGCGTGCACTGGCTGGCCGCGGCCGCGATCGGGCAACTGCTCGGCTCGGCGTTCGGAGGCACGGTCTACCCGGTCGGGCTGATCGGCTCCGCGGTCTGCATCGCGGTCTTCCTGCGGCTCAACGTGCGCCATCCCGGCGTCGGCTTGCTGGCGTTGGGTTTCTTCAGCAACGCCCTTGTCGTCGCGTTGAACGGCGCGATGCCGGTGTCCCTCGCAGCGCTGTCACGTGCGGGCGTGGGGTCCGCTGTCGTCAACGATCCGCGGCACGAGTTGTCCGACGCCGCGACACGATTGCCTTGGCTCGGGGACGTCGTACCCGTGGCTCTTCCCGGGCTCGGTCAGGCTGTCAGCCCGGGCGACGTACTGATCGCCGCCGGCGCCGGCCTTCTGCTGTACGCCGGGATGGGCGCCTCGGGGCGGGTGCCCGCGACCAGCGCCCCGGTCTGGGACGAACTGGAACCCTGCGCCGGAACCCAAGCGCTGCTCAGGCTATCGCCCGAGGCCTGCTCAGAAGCGGAAGCCGCGACCGATCACGCGCCTGAGTGACTCGACCACGACCGGGTCGTACTCCGCGCCGATGCCCAACCCGATCGACTCCATCGCCTTGTCCGGCGACTGCCCCGACCCTTCCCCCACCAGTTGCTCGTAGGCCAGCGCAACATTCACGATCCCGCTCTCGACCGGGATGTCCGCGTTGTTGGCCCGCCCCTGCCGGTACGGATCGTTGGAGTGCCTGACGATCTCCGCGACATGATCCAGCACCCCCGACCGCTCGATCACCGAAGCCCCGATCTCCGCAGCCCGCTGCCGCTCCTCCCGCGTCCTCAGCAACGAAGCCCCACCCGGACTAGGATCCGCCAACGCCAACTGCCCCACCCCCGACAGCAACGCCGCATACTCCAACGCCTCCATCCGCGCCGGCGTCAACCCCAGATCGTTGCCCACAGCCACCGCCAACGTCGCAGTCCGCGCGTTCTGCCCGGGACTACTGAACCCGGCAATCTCCGTACTCCGCGCCATCGACCGCACCGTCGTCCGATAAGTCCGCTGCGCCGAAGCAAACCGCCGAAACGCAAACTGCGTCAACAACAACGGCACCAGGACAACCGGTGGTCCCCAGAGTCCGATCAGCGACGTGGCCGCGGCAAGCAGCATGCCGGTGATGCCCATCGCCAGGCCGATCCGGGTCATCACGACGAGCTCGTCCCGCAGAGCCGCGGGAAACGGACGGTTGTATCGCTCCGTCGCCTGCCCCGCACCGATCAGGGCGTCAGTGACGCCGGCGCTCAGCACCGCTGCCAGCATCGCCCCGGCAATCCAGATCGCCTCCTGCCACCGTCCGGTCCAGACGAGGTCCGGCGTCGTCAGTCCGGCGAAGACTGCGGCCGCGCAGGCCACCGAGATTCCACGACGGAACGAAACGACGACGTCCCAGCGCAGCCCGGAGATCGCCCGAGGCAGGATGCCGGCTGCGGTCGAGACCGCTGTGACGGCGATGATCTGCGCAACATCGGGCGGTACCGCGAGCGACGGCCCACGGAGAGTCGCATACGCCAGAGCCGCACTGGTCGCGATTGGCGCCCGGTTCCGGATCCGATCGACGCGGAACTGCACCATCTCGCCCACGGCGATCAGGATCCCGAAGATGAGCGCGTACCGCCATTCGGTCACGCCGTGGCGAGCAGTCATCACGATCGCGATCAGCGCCAGCGCTGCGCCGGCCGCGATGATGACGACTCCGCTGCCGCTGCCCATCCGCCGCAGGTCGAGTCCATCGGTCATGACGCTCCCCGCCATCAGTCCGGTCCCGCCGCTGTGCCGGTCGCGCCGCCTCCGCTGCCGAGGCTCAGGTCGTCGTGGTCGATCGCAACGACGACCGAACCGTCAGGCGCCGGCTGGTCGGCGGCAGTCTTCCAGCCGCGAGCCCTGACGACCTCGACGAAGGCGTCCACCAGCGCGGGATCGAAGTGCGTGTACCGGTCGTGGATCAGGATGGCGAGCGTCTCCTCGACGCTTCGGGCCGGCCGGTACGACCGGGTCGACGTGAGTGAGTCGAACGCGTCGACGATGCCGATGATCCGGGCGAAGTACGGGATGTTCACGGCGCTGAGTCCGGCGGGGTACCCCGTCCCGTCGTACTTCTCGTGATGATGCAGAACGGCGGACTTCACTTCCTCGAGAAACGGGATGTTGCCGATCAGCTCGACACCCCGCGCGGGATGCAGCCGGATCGCGTCCATCTCCGAGTCGTCCAGTCGCCCGGGTTTGCGGATGATGCTCGTCGGCACGCCGACCTTGCCGACGTCGTGGAGCAGCCCGGCATGCTCGAGCGCCTGCTGGCGGTCTTCGGGCAGCCGCAACTGCCGACCGAGCATGCCGACGCCCTCGCTCACTCGCTCGGAGTGACCGCGGGTGTACAGATCCTTGGTCTCGATCACCTGGATGAAGGCGCGCATCGTCGCAGCCTGCGCACGGCGCTCGACCTCGTACTGCGACAAGGCCCAGCGACTGACGTAAAGCGGAATGAAAATCAGGACGATGGACAGGAAATTCAGCCCGGACAGCCAGGCGACCGCAAGCAGCAAACCGAGAAGCCCGTACCCCAGCAGGGACGGGGACGTCGGCAGCGCTACCTTGCGCAGGAAGACCAGTGGCGTCGGATCGCCCGGCTCGAGCGAAAGCACGACGCACAGCAGCAGCGCGTTCACGACGAGCCACGTGGCGTTGGCCGCGGTCGTCGTCCAGATGGCCTCCCACGGATGCCCGAGCACCGCATCACCGGTCGGACCTCCGGCAATATGGAACACCACTCCACCGGCCGCCGCGCAGATCACGGACTGCGCACCGTTGAAGACCTTCTTGACCAGGGGGTGGCGCCGGTCCTGCCCCAGCGCACCGACAGCGCCGACCAGGATGGCCGAACTCACGCCGGACAAGAGATAGAGAGCAATGACAACTACGTAGTCGAGCGAGGTCCTGTAGATCTGCCCGACTCTCGGCCGGAGCACGGTTCCGGCCAGCATCAGCAACCCGAGACAGATGGTCGGCGCATCAACTTTTGCGTGTGTCACCGCGAACCCGAGAATGATCACAGCCATGGTGGTCGCGGCCACCACCACTAGCCGAAGCATCACCCGCCGGTTCACGCGCGCAACGCTACCCGGACGGGGGCCATCGGACTACCAGTCCCAACCGTCGGCAGACATGTCGCACCTCCGTTCAGCGCTCGCAGTCTTACGTCCCGTTGATCGACAGGACGTAGGGGGGCAGACAGCTTGTCGCTGACTCATCAGTATTTTTACTCATCAGGCCCGCGCCGAAACACTGTAAGCCCAACCGTGACCCGCCGCTGACTGCGAACTCCGTGCCGTGGTATGAGAGACTGTGACTCTTTGCAGTTGTTTCAAGGAGGCTTAGAAATGGGTAAGACCGGTCGGAAGCGCCGTGCACGCAAGAAGAAGGGCGCTAACCACGGCAAGCGCCCGAACGCCTGATCTCAGGCGGCTACAGACAGCGAGGACCTCGGAGAAATCCGGGGTCTTTGCGATTTGGTCACAGCTTTACAGCAGACCACCTTTATTAGAGGTCCTGTATTCGGAGAGTCTCCGGTCGCATACTTAATGCTATCTTTCAAACGACCGTTGGAAATTCGAACACCCAGTTTCGGGCCGATCCGCACCGGCTGTGGATAAGGTCGGCACGCCGTCGACCGATCCCCCTAGAGTTGGCTCCGGAAGGTTTCCGGTGCTGACCGTATCCAGCCGGGTCGGAGGAGTGAGGGAGGTGGTCGCGCTGTCCTCGAGCCTGGGCGAACTGCTGCGAACCTTCCGTGCACGGGCGGGACTCACCCAGGCCGCCCTGGCAGAGCGAGCCGGTCTCAGCGAACAGGCCATCAGCGTCCTCGAGCGTGGCACCCGCAGCCGTCCCCGGATCGACACCATCCGCGCCCTCACCAAAGCGCTTGATCTCACCCCCGACGAAGCCGAGCAGTTCCTGGCCGTTGCCCGTGGCAAGCGCAGTGACACGGTCGCGCCGGCACGGAGTGTCGACGAACCCGCCACCGCCAGTGAATCTCGGGTGCCATGGCAACTACCTCCGGCCGCGCGCGACTTCACCGGCCGCGACGCCCAGCTCGAGGCCATGCTGTCCGTGCTACGCAATCCCGACGGGACAGCACCGGTCGGACTGGTCGCGGTGACCGGCATGGGCGGGATCGGTAAGACCACGCTGGCTGTGCAGGCCGCTCACCGGCTGGCCGACAGCTACCCGGACGGCCACCTGTACCTGAATCTGCGCGGCTACGGTCCGGGCACACCGATGACTGTCACGGACGCGTTGCGTCAGCTCCTGCGCTCCGTGGGCGCCGATATCCAGCTCATTCCCGACGGTGTCGAGGAAGCCGCGGCTCTGCTGCGCTCTCAGCTGGCCGGCCGTCGGATGCTCATCCTGCTCGACAACGCGGCCGGAGTACAGCACGTCCTTCCCTTGCTGCCTGGGAGCCCCGGATCGTCGGCGATCATCACCAGTCGCGGGTCGCTCGCCATGCTGCCCGGCGCACGGCAGATCCATCTCGACGCGCTCTCCGAGTCGGAGTCCGTCGAACTCCTGACCGGTGTCATCGGCCAGACTCGTGTGGCTGCCGAGCCCGAGGCGGCACGAGATCTTGCCGCAATCTCGGGTCGGCTGCCGTTGGCGGTCCGGTTGATCGGCGGCCGTCTCGCTTCCAGGCCCTCGTGGCCGATTCAGCACCTCGTTGCCATGCTGCAGGACGAGGAGCGTCGGCTGGACAGTTTCGGCTCCGACGAGACCGGTGTCCGGGCCAGCATCGCCAGCTCCGTGGATTTCCTGGACGCGAGCGAGCGCCCCCTCGATCGCGGGGCCGCAGGTGCGCTGCCAACGCTCAGCGTCCTCGACGGCTCCGATGTCCTGACCGACGTCGCCGCGAGCTTGCTCGACCTTCCAGCTCACCGGACCGACAGCATCCTCGAGCGCCTCGTCGACCTCAATCTGCTCGAATCGGTCGCTCCCGACCGCTACCGCTTCCACGATCTCATCCGCGCCTACGCTCGCGAACGCGCCGACGTACTCCTGACACCGCTCGAACGCGAGGCCGGCCTCCAGCGTGTTCTGCGCTTGTACATCCAACGCGGCTGGGCGATCCAGTCCAGGACCCATCCCACCAGCCCGCGCATCACCCTGGCGACAACACCGCCCGTGCAGGTGCCTGCGGCAAGGGATACCGAGACCGCACTGAAGTGGTTCGACGCCGAGCAACGCAACGTGACCGACCGCTATCACCAAGCCATGGGATCAAGTGTCGCCACGTCCGCCCTGATCCCGGAGCTCACGCTGGCACTGTTCGGGTTTTACGAGTCGAGGTCCCGCTGGGTGGAGATGCGTGAGATGTGCGCGACCGCACTCGGCATCGCGACGCAGCTCGAACTGTGGCCGATGGCTGCCTGGCTGCAGCACGACAACGCGATCCCCGAGGTGGAGAACGGGAGTCTCGAGGCGGCGACGACGCATCTGCTTCGGGCGCTGGAGATGTTCCGGATGCTTTCGGACCGTCGCGGCCAGGCCCGATGCTGCTCGTCGATCGCGCACGTTCTCGGTCGGAGGGGCCGCATTTCCGAGGCCATCGCGTACGCGACCGAGGCGCTGGACCTGAGCAAGGAGATCGGCGACACCAACGTCGAGGGCGTGGCGTACCTCGCACTTGGCAATCTCTACGACCGTAACGGCGACTACCGCCTCGCCGACGATGCCCATCGGCGAGGCATCGAGCTTGCCGAGGCCTCCGGTGACATCCGGTCGGTCGCCAAGCGGTATCTCAACACCGGTGTCTCACGCCTCCTCGTCGGCCGACTGGACGAGGCGATGGAGGCCCTGCTCAAGAGCCTGGAGGCGGGGAGACAGGCCAACAACAACGATCTGCAGACTCAGACCCTGGGCTGTCTGGCTGCTGTGTTCGCCGGCCGCGGCGAGTACGGCAAAGCACACGCGACCCTCGACGAAGGCATCGTCCTGGTCCGGGCCCTCGGCAACCGTCTTCGCGAGGGCGCTCTCATTCTCGAGCACGGCAAGATCAGCGCCGCTGAAGGCGACATTCCCGTCGCAACGCGGTATCTGGAGTCCGCTCTGATCGCGCTCCACAACATCTCGCCGCATTTGGAAGCCGCCGCAACGGAATTGCTGGAAGCCCTCCAGCAAGGTGGGCATTACACGTACAGCTTCGACCGCTCGCAGCTGAACTGATCGCTATTGATCGGCCCGGCTCGCGCCGACGCGGCGTCAATCCGTGGTGGTGATGGTGGTTTCTACCTGGATTTGGGTTAGGCGGAGGAGGATTTTTTGGCGGAGGGCGTCGGGGGCGTGGTCGGAGCCGCAGGAGCGGTGGACCAGTTTCTTGACGCAGCGTTCCAGGTCGTATTCGTCCAGGCAGGGGGCGCACTCTTCGAGGTGCTGCCGGATCTCGTCGGAACTGGCGTCCTCGAGTTCGTTGTCGATGAAGACATAGACCCGCTGCAGGATCTCTCCGCAGTCGACGTCGTGGGGCTCGCCGCAGCTCACGACTCCTCCTTCTCCGCGTCCGCGCCGGTGCTCGCCGCGGTCGCGTCCGTACTCTCGTCCACACTGTCGGGCTCAGCCGGGATCAGGCCGCGATCCCGTGCGTAATCGCCCAGCAGGTCACGCAGCTGGCGCCGGCCGCGGTGCAACCGCGACATGACGGTGCCGACCGGCGTGCCCATGATCTCGGCGATTTCCTTGTAGGCAAAGCCCTCGACGTCGGCCAGGTACACAGCCAGCCGGAAGTCCTCCGGGATCGACTGCAGGGCCGACTTGATGTCGGAATCGGGCAGGTGCTCGAGAGCGACCGCCTCGGCCGACTTCAGCCCACCGGGAGTGTGCGACTCGGCAGCGGTGAGCTGCCAGTCCTCGATCTCCTCGGTCGGCGACTGCGTCGGCTGACGCTGCCGCTTCCGGTAACCGTTGATGAAGGTGTTGGTCAGGATCCGGTACAGCCACGCCTTCAGGTTGGTACCCGGCGTGAACTGGTGGAACGAGCTGTACGCCTTGGCGAAGGTGTCCTGCACCAGGTCCTCGGCGTCGGACGGATTACGCGTCATCCGCATCGCCGCGGCGTACATCTGGTCCAGGAACGGCAGCGCTTCGCGTTCGAACCGCGCGGTGCGCTGCTCGGGTGTCTCGGTCGTGGTGGGAGTCGGCATCGTGATCGAGAATACCGGTGTCTTCCCAGTACTCCGCTCCGGAGCCACTCTCGTCGCCATCATGTTCGTCACAACGCGCCCGGCAGCGGGGTCATTCCCGGCCGCCGACCGTTATCCGGACACCTCGCGGGTGACCCACTCGAACACGGCTTCGACCAGCAGGTCGTACGTCTCCTGCTGGTCCAGCTCCGCCCGCTTCGGCACCTTGAACGCATGGTCCGCGTCCGGCACGACAGCCATCTCGGTCAGCGGCGGGAACTCTTCCGGCGTACCGAACGGATCCCGCTCCCCCTGGACGACGAGGGTCGGCAGCCCGGCCTGATGCAGCTCCTCGACCCGCGACTTCTCCGGCTTGCCCGGCGCATGCAGCGGGAACGACATCGCGAGTACGCCGGAAGCGCCCAAGCTGCTCGCCGTACGACACGCCACCCGGGCGCCCGCGCTCCGGCCGCCGATCACCAGCGGCGTACGCACGCGCAGCTGCCCGATGATCGCGATCCAGGCCTCGTCGAGCACCTTCGGCGCCGGCGCGAGCTTGCGGCCGGCGCGACGCCACGGCTGCTCGATCAGGAACACGTTCATGTCCTGCTTCGGCAGCCGGCCGGCCAGCGCGGCCAGATCACCCGACTCGATCCCGGCCCCGGCGCCATGACCGAGGGCCAACGTCGCCACCGGCCGGCGGGCCCGGTACGCGACGATCCGGGCCTCCCCGTGCGGCGTCCCCACAATGCGTTCGTCGGTCACCCGCCCCATCCTGTCATCAGCGACCGGATTCGGTGGACAGGAAACTCAGAACAGCGTGGTCTCCTCAGGAGCCACAGGCTTGTCCAAAGGGTCAACACCATCCGGCGGCAATGGATCGAGCAGCTGACGGCCGTTGTTCTTCACCGAGCTGACCGCCTTCGACACGGCGTACGCCTCGAGGCGGCCGGGTGCTGCCGGGACCAGGAGGTCGAGCAGATCGTCGGTGTCGGACGACAGCGGATCGAGCCACGCGTCGTACCGCTCGCGCTCGACGAGGAGCGGCATCCGGTCGTGGATCCGGCCGAGGTCGTCGGTCGCCGAAGTGGTCAGGACCGTGCAGGTCCACAGCCAGGCCTCGTCGGAGTCCGCATCCTCGACCGACTTGTCCCGCCAGATCTCGTACAGCCCCGCCATCGAGAGGATGCTGCCGTCCGGCGGATGGATGAAGTACGGCTGCTTGACCGGCTTGCCGTTGACCTTCTGCTCGGCGGTGTACCACTCGTAGTACCCGTCGGCCGGCAGGATGCAGCGCCGGGTCTGGAAGGCCTTCTTGAACGCCGGCTTCTCCGCGACCGTCTCCATCCGGGCGTTGATCAGCCGGTTGCCGATCGAGGTGTCCTTGGCCCAGGACGGCACCAGCCCCCACTTGACCGTCGTCAGCTTCCGGATCGTCTGGTCCGGGACCTCGCGGTTCTTGCGCTCGACCACCGCGACCACCTGGTCGGTCGGCGCGACGTTGTAGTTCTCGCCGAGCTCCTCGACGGACTCGCGCACGTTACCCACCTCGATCTCGAACTCGTCGACGAGATCGGACGGGGCCCGGCCGGACGCGTATCTACCGCACATACCAGCAGCCTAGTGATCGCCAGGGACAAAAACCCGCGTTTCATCACCAGATCTATATAGACGCGCCTATACTTATCGTATGACCACAGGCAACGACGCCGTGGGCGAGGTCCTGTTCGGGCTCGCCGCCGTGGCGATCAGGCGCCGGGACCGCACCCTGAGCCTGACCGCCATCTCCGTGCTGTCGACGCTGGAGCGCACCGGCCCGCGCCGGCTGACCGACCTGGCCGTCAGCGAGGAGGTCACGCAGCCGTCGATGACGGCGCTCGTGACCCAGCTGACGGACCTCGGCCTGGCCGAGCGCCGGCGCTACCCCGGAGACGCCCGCGTGGTCCTGGTCGCCGTCACCGATGCCGGGAGCCGACAGCTTCGGGCGATGCGCGCAGCCGGCGCGTCGGCGCTGACCGAGCTGATCGGCAAGCTCGACGACGAGGACAACGAGTCGCTCACCGCGGCCCTGCCCGCACTCCTCCGCCTGATGGAGCTCGCCGGCGAAAGTCAGGACAGTCGTACCCCGTTGCCGAAGAGGTGACCAGATGAACTACGACGCCGAAGAACGGCGCATCCAGCTCCGCCAGGAAAAGACCCCCGGAACGCTGGCCATCGTGGTCGGGATCGACGGGTCCGCCACGAGTTGGGACGCGTTCGCCTGGGCCGCGGGCGAGGCCGTCCGTACTCACGGCCACCTCGTCGCGGTCTACGTGATGCCGTACGCCGAACCCACCGCCATCCTCGCTGCGCCGTACGCGTACGGAGCGGCCGCGAGCAGCAGGCAGGAGCTCGCCGACGAGATCAAGGCCGACGCGGTCCGCCGGGCCGGGGAGGCCGGCGTACCGATCAGCTTCGTCAGCGAGTACGGCGACGCGATCGGCACCCTGACCGAGATCGCCCGCACCGTCGACGCCCACCTCATCGTGGTCGGCCGGTCGGCGAAGCGATGGCACCGCCTGACCGGATCGCTCGGCCACCGGCTCACCTGCCGCAAGGACGCACCGGTCGTCGTGGTCGTGCCCTGACGGGGCCGGAGGGCCACCTCCGGTAGCGAGGTACCGTTAGTTTTGCTAACGAAATCTATCCCGTGGGGAAGTGCCTTGTGAGTGCAGGCAACAGGCCGGCGTCCCGGTTCGCGGTCGAGAAGGATCACCCCCATTACAAGTGGGTGGCGCTGTCCAACACGACGCTCGGGGTGCTGATGGCAACCATCAACTCCTCGATCGTGATCATCTCGCTGCCGGACATCTTCCGGGGCATCAAGCTCGATCCGCTCCGTCCCGGCAACGTCAGTTATCTGCTCTGGATGCTGATGGGCTTCCTGGTCGTCACGGCGGTACTGGTCGTGACGCTGGGCAGACTCGGCGACATCTACGGCCGGGTGAAGATCTACAACCTCGGCTTCGCGGTGTTCACGATCGGGTCGATCGCGTTGGTGTTCGATCCGTTGACCCAGAGCAGCGGCGCGCTCTGGCTGATCCTGTGGCGCATCGTCCAGGGCGTCGGCGCCGCGATGCTGTTCGCCAACTCGACGGCGATCCTGACCGACGCTTTCCCGGTCGAGCGCCGGGGCTTCGCGCTGGGCATCAACCAGGTCGCCGCGATCGGCGGCTCGTTCATCGGGCTGATCGTCGGCGGCGTGCTGGCGCCGGTCGACTGGCGCCTCGTGTTCTTCGTGTCGGTCCCGTTCGGCCTGCTCGGCACGGTCTGGTCGTACCGCAGCCTGCGCGAGACCAGCACCCGATCGGCGGCGAAGATCGACTGGTGGGGCAACGCGCTGTTCGCGGTCAGCGTGACGGCGATCCTGGTGGCGATCACCTACGGCATCCAGCCGTACGGCGGACACAACATGGGCTGGACGAGTCCGTGGGTGTTGAGCGGGCTGATCGGCGGCGTCGCTCTGCTGGTCGCGTTCTGCCTGGTCGAGGCGCAGACGGTCGATCCGATGTTCGACATGTCGCTGTTCCGGATCAAGGCGTTCTCCGCGGGCAACCTGGCCGGCCTGCTGGCGTCTGTCAGCCGCGGCGGCCTGCAGTTCATCCTGATCATCTGGTTGCAGGGCATCTGGCTGCCTCTGCACGGCTACAGCTTCTCGAGTACGCCGCTGTGGGCCGGCATCTATCTCCTGCCGCTGACGACGGCGTTCCTCGTCGCGGGACCGCTGTCGGGCTACTTCTCCGACCGGCTCGGCGCCCGCGCTCTGTCGACCGGCGGGTTGTTGCTCGTGGCCCTCAGTTTCCTCGGCTTCATGCTGCTGCCCACCGACTTCAGCTACTGGGCCTTCGCCGGCCTGCTGGTGCTGAACGGCGTCGGCTCGGGACTGTTCTCCGCGCCGAACACCAGCGCGATCATGAGCAGCGTTCCCGCCAACCGGCGGGGTTCCGCGTCGGGCATGATCGGCACGTTCCTCAACTCGGGCACGTCGCTGTCGATCGGCGTCTTCTTCACGCTGATGATCATCGGCCTGGCGCAGACCCTGCCCCGCACGCTGACCGAGGGCCTGCGGTCCCACGGCGTCTCCCAGGCCGCAGCAGTAGCCATCGGCAACCAACCCCCGGTCGGCAGCCTGTTCGCCGCCTTCCTCGGCTACAACCCGATCGGCACGGCGCTCAGCGGATTGCCCCCGTCAGCCGTCAAGGGCGCAGATGTAGGCACGCTGACCAGCAAGGCGTACTTCCCCCAACTGATCTCCGACCCCTTCCACCACGGCCTGGTCATCGTCTTCTCCATCGCCATCGCCATGTCGCTGATAGCAGCCTGCGCCTCACTGTTCCGCGGCCCCCGCTACATCCACACCGATCCCGAGCCGACAGTCCTGCCGACGACAGCCGGCGCCGCAGTACCCGAGTGAGCGCGGATGAGCGACGGTGGATCGCCCACCCCGTGTTAGGCGATCCACCGTCGGACTGATGCGCCCGGCCGCCCCCCTGTTGGCGCCCGGACGCAGGTCTCAGGGTCTGGCGAGCTCGTCGAGCAACCTCCCGGCCATCTCGTCGCTGCCGGGCAGACCTTCGATCCAGATCCGGGCGAGCTGGGGTACGTCGGTGTCCAGCCGCCACTGCGTGATCAGGGCTCGTACCGTCGCGACCTGCTCCGGCAGGTTCGGCTCGCGGCCGACGAGCGCCGCCGCGCGGCGTGAGCCGACGCGACCCAGTACGTCACCGCCGCAGAAGACGATCCGCAGGCATTCCGCGACGTCGACGAGGCGGAGCTCGCGGTCGAACGGCGACGTACCCGCGGGATTGAGCGGTTCGACAACCACCAGTGCATGGGTCTGCGGTACGGAAGTTCCACGGAACTCCGCCTCTCGATAGAGCTCTCCCAGGCGGGACCGCAGGTGCGCCAGGCTGGACAGCCCGGTCAGCGGGTCCTCGCAGGACAGCGAGTGCAGGTACACCAGCGAGGCCTCGGCCCAGCTGGAACTGAGTGCGCGTACCGCTTCGAAAGCCGGCTCGCCCCCGGCGATCGAGCGGTACAACGCACTCAGCCCATCAAGTGCCTCCACCAGCGAGACTCCGTCGGTCGCCAACTGACGACCGACCTCGTCCGATGCAGGCACGACGTCGGCTCCGTCCGCGAGCGCCTCCGCGATTGCGAGGTAGGCGCTGTGGTCGATGCCGTCTGTGCCGTGCGGCTCCCTCCGTCCGCACGGTTCCACCCCCGTGAAGTCCCCCGTGTCTTTTGACGACGCCTCCGGCCGGGTCCGGGCGGGCGACCCCGCCAGGTTCAGGGACTTGGCCGGACGCAGGTCGAACCGTCTGCGGAGATCCGCGAACAGCGACATGGCCCTCCTCGAAACAGCCCCGTCAGTCTCCCGACCGGTCGGCCGGAAGCGTCGTACGCCGAAGAGACAGGCGGTGACGCGGTTCATGACGCGGATTCGCAGAAGTTTTTTCGCGTAACTTCTGCACTGGCGTCGTCGTCAGAGAAGGAGCACAGTTCCGCGTCAGGGATAGTGCGCGAATCCGTCTCTGTGGGAGCCTTGTCTCCGGCAACTAAGTAACGGACCGTCACGTTGTCGCACAGACAGTCAGACCCACGGGGAGATCGATGGACACGCCGCCAGGCCAGCCGGATGTAGCCGGCGACGCCGAACTAATCGCGCGCGTCCGCAACGGCGACCTGGAGGCGTACGGCGAGCTCTACGCGCGGCACCACCACGCGGCCGAGCGGATGGCCCGCCAGCTCGTCCCGGCCAACGACGCCGACGACCTGGCCAGCGACGCGTTCGCCAAGGTCCTGGACGCGCTCCGGGCCGGCGGCGGACCGGACATCTCTTTCCGCGCCTACCTCCTGACGACGGTACGGCGGGTGCACGTCGACCGGATCCGCTCCGGTAAGAAGGTGCAGTCCACCGACGACATCGCGTCGTACGAGCGCGAGCCGGAGACGTTCGACGACCCGACCGTCACCGGCTTCGAGAGCGGTGCGGCGGCGAAGGCGTTCGCCAGCCTGCCCGAGCGCTGGCAGGCCGTGCTCTGGCACACCGAGGTCGAGGGTGAGAAGCCGGCCGCGATCGCTCCCCTGCTCGGCCTGACCGCGAACGGCGTGTCCGCGCTGGCCTACCGGGCCCGTGAGGGTCTACGCCAGGCGTACCTGCAGCAGCACCTCGCCGACGTTGCCGGCGATCGTTGCCGCTGGACGACCGAGCGCCTCGGCGCCTACGTCCGCGGCGGCCTGACCAAGCGCGAGAACCGGAACGTCCGCGAGCACCTGGACGACTGCGCGAAGTGCACTGCGGTGTACCTCGAGCTCGTCGAGGTCAACAGCGCTCTGCCGGCGCTGCTCGCCCCGGCCCTGCTGGGCACCGCGGGCCTCGGCTACCTGGCCGCCGCATCTGGCGCGAAGGTCGGACTGGTCGGTTTCTTCGTCACCGGCTGGAAGAAGGCCACCGAGAACAGCACCCGCACCGCAGTCGGTGCGGGCGCTGTGGTGGTCGTCGCGATCGCCGCCGTACTCGCGGCAATGGCGCTCACCGGCAACGACAAGCCCCAAGCGGCGATCGAGAAGCCACCGACACAGCAGCCGACGCAACCGCCCGGACAGAAGCCGACGGTCCCGCCGGTCGTGCCGCCATCGGTGAAACCCCCGGCGACCCAGCCGCCGGCGTCCAACCCGACGACGGCTCCGACAACTGTGCCGACCACTGCTCCGACGACGGTCCCAACGCAGCCCAGCGCGACCCCCACGCCGACGGCGACCACACCGATCCCGACGACGCCGACTCCGACACCCACGACGCCGACGCCGACCACTCCGGTGCTCGACGAGGCCCTGGTGACGATCAGCATGCCGGGCGGCGGCGGTAGCCCGTCCAACCGGGAGACCGCGGCGGCCGCTGCCAGCGGGATCCGGTTCGTGATCACGATCAAGACCCCGGCCGCGAACGCCAACCCGGTCGTCATCGGACTCAAGTACGGCGCCGAGCTCGACTGGCCGCTCACCGGCAACCCGCCGGGCTGGAGCTGCAACGCGACGGCCGGCACCTGTACGGCGAGCAACCCGGCCGCACCGTCACCGCTACCGGTGACCTTCGCCGGACCGACCGGAGGCACGGCCGCGGACCGGACGTTCACCGTCTCGGCCAAGACCGGCCGGCTGTACGACGACGACTCGGCGACCGTGCAGGCCCAGCCGAGCACCGACGAGAACCTGCTGAAGATCCTCGACGGCAAGGCGGACCCGGACGTCCACCACCGGATCATCACCGTTGCCCCGCGCACCGACCGCACCAAGGTCACGCTGAAGCTCAGCTACGGCTCGGAGCTGGAGTGGCCGATCGCCGCGAACCCGGCCGGCTGGAAGTGCTCGTCGTCGACCAAGACGTGTACGGCGCTGAACCCGGACCGTCCCGCATCGCTGCCGGCGAACTTCGACGTACCGGACGACTCGTCGAACGCGGCGCGGACGTTCACCGTGGCCGCGACGGCCGACCTGGTCAGCGACACCGACTCCGAGGTGCTGCCAGAGGTCCGGCAGGACGAGTCGCTGCTGCAGATCCTGACGCCGACGCCGCAGACCGACCCGAACCCGTTCGTCTACAACCGGTTCCTGCAGGTCAACGGCGCCACCGGGCGGAAGGTGACCCTGGACATCTCGTGGGGCCGCAACCTGGTGTTCCTGCCGTCGTGGGCCAACGGCTGGACCTGTGACCGGACCAGCGACATCCGGCGCGCGACCTGCTGGACGAACAACTACAAGAAGCCGCTCAACTCCGAGTGGAACGCGTGGCTGCCCGGCACCGGCTCGAACAACGCGCTCACCGTCCACGCCCGGCTCGGCGGCCGCGAGGACACCGACAGCGTCCAGATCCCTCCGACGACCTCCCGGCGATGAAATCGATTTGCCGGGTCCCCTATCCTGGATTTGTTCGCGCTGACGGAACCGAGTAGCGCCGTACACCACGTTCGAGAGAGTCGCCGGTAGCTGTGAAGGCGACACGTGGAGCGGTGGCGAAGACACTCCCGAGCGAATGCTGTGCAAGAGGCCAGGCCACTGCGACATCACAGGGTCTGGTGAAGGTGTGGTGGCACCGCGAGATTCCCCTTCGCCCACACCTCCGGGGTTCGAGACAGACCTGGAGGTGAAACAGCAATGCGCATTCTCAGTCATGAGATCCCCTCAGCAGTAGGCCAATCCGTCACGGTGGCCGGCTGGGTGCACCGAAGACGACGGCTCGCCGCCGTCAGTTTCCTGATCCTGCGCGACCGGTCCGGCCTGGCCCAGATCGTCGTCAAGGGTTCTCAGGAGCAGCTGGACGAGCTGAGCGAGGAGACTGTCGTTCAGGTGACCGGTACGGTCGCCGCCAACCCGCAGGCTCCCGGCGGCGCGGAGATCGTCGACCCGGTGATCGAGCCGTTGACCGAACCGGCCGCGACACCGCCGATCGAGCTCTGGCGGCCCACGGTCGGCGCGGGGCTTCCCGTCGTACTGGACAACGCACCGGTCGCTCTCCGGCATCCGGTCGTCCGGGCCGGGTGGGAGATCGCCGCGGCCGCTCTGCACGGGTTCCGCGAGGCGTTGAGCGGTCAGGACTTCACGGAGATCCAGACGCCGAAGATCGTCGGTACGGCGACCGAGTCCGGCGCGAACGTGTTCGCGTTGGACTACTTCGGCGGACCGGCGTACCTCGCGCAGTCGCCGCAGTTCTACAAGCAGCAGATGGTCGGGGTGTTCGAGCGGGTCTTCGAGGTCGGCCCGGTGTTCCGGGCCGAGCCGCATGACACGGTCCGGCACCTGGCGGAATACGTGTCGCTGGACGCGGAGTTCGGCTTCATCACCGACCATCGCGACGTTCTCGCCGTACTGCGGTCCACCGTCGCCGGAATGCTTGCCGCAGTGGGCGAGCGGGCCGGTGGTGCGTTGGAGCGGCTCGGAGTGGAGTTGCCGGAGATCCCGGTCGACGTACCGGTCGTGCACTTCAGCGAGGCGCTGAAGATTGCCAGCGCGGACCCGGACGAGTCGGACCTGGCGCCGGCCGACGAGCGCGCGATCGGCGAGTGGGCGCGGCGCGAGCACGGCAGCGAATTCGTCGCGGTCGAGGGCTACCCGATGGTGAAGCGGCCGTTCTACACGCATCCGCAGCCGTCGGACCCGCGCTGGTCGAACTCGTTCGACCTGCTGTTCCGCGGGGTCGAGCTGGTCACGGGCGGCCAGCGTCTGCACCGGTACTCCGAGTACGTCGCGGCTCTCGAGGCCCGCGGCGAGTCCGCGGAGGCGCCGGCGTACAGCTCGTATCTGCAGGCGTTCAAGCACGGGATGCCTCCGCACGGCGGGTTCGCGATCGGGCTGGAGCGGTTCGTCGCGCGGCTGACCGGCGCGGAGAACGTCCGTGCGGTCACGCTGTTCCCCCGCGACCTGCATCGCTTGACACCGTGATGTCGTGATGGACACCACCGAGTCGGTTGTCGCCGAGATAAATGTTGCCCTAGGCACCGATTGTCAGCTCGTGCGGCAACTGACCGGTGGTTTCCAGTCGGGCGCGTTCGAGCTGACCGGCGGCGTCGTGCTCAAGTGGACCGACGACCCCGGATGGGCAGCACGGGTACGGCGGGCGGCGGAGCTCGTCCGTCGCGCCCGTGCGGTCGGCTATCCGACGCCTGCCTGGTTGACCGTGGGCACGACGGCCGCGGGGTCGCCGTACCAGCTGCAGGAGTTCGTGTCCGGTACGCCGGTACGCGACTACTCGGTCGTCGACGAGGCCCTTGCCCGCGAGCTGATCGCCGTGTGCGAGTTGCAGCGCGATCTGGTGCCCGAGCCCGGGATCAGCTGGTCGGCCTGGTCCCGCGGCGTGGTTCTGGAGGGCTGGGACGGCGTGTGGGAACGCGTCAGCAAGTACGGCGGCGAGACCGACGAGCTGCTCCGCCGCTATGAGCTGCTGTGCCGGCCGTACCGCGACGAGGCCCTGCCGGACAACGACTTCGTGCACGGCGATCTGAACCTCGGCAACCTGATCGTCGAGGACGGACGAATCACCGGGATCATCGACATCGAGGCCGCCGGCGCGGGCTCCCGCGCGTACGACCTGATCTCGCTCGCGACGTCGGCGGCGCGGGATGGCGCTGCACCCGGCGTGGACGAGCTGTTCGTGGAGGCGGCGCTGCAGGCCGCTGGACGGGCGACGGTCGCGTTGTGCGCCGGGGCGGCGTACGTGAGCATCGCCGAGTTCGTCCATGACCGGGTCGGATCGGCCGAGTTGATCGAGCACGGCGCCCGACGGGTGCTGGAGTTGCTCGAGGGCTAGTTGGCGACCGTGACCGGCGTGCTGCTGCTCGGCTGGCTCACGTTCGTCACGTTGTCGGTGCTGACGGCAACGACTCGGTAGGCGCCGTTGGCCGGTTGCGACGTCCAGCTGACCTGGTAGTTGGTGCCCGCGCTGGTCGACGATCCGATCGTGGTCCAGTTCGCGCTCGTGCACGTCCCGGAGTATCCGGCGCAGAAGAAGTACGCCACCGACTTCACCCCGGAGCCGGAACCGTCGGACGTGGTGTCGGTGAGCGTCGCGCCGCTGCTGACCGCGACCGTGACGTTGAACGTCGCGGACGGTCCGGTCGAGGTGAGACCTGACGCGGATGCTGTGAGACTCAGACCGAGTACGGCGGTGTTGATCGTCACGCCGCTGAACGTCGCTCGTCCACTGCTGTCGGTGTTCGCGGAGGCACCGGCGTTGATCGCTCCGCCAGACGGCGTCAGCGTGATCGTCGTACCGGAGCCGCTGACGGGGTTGCCGGACTGGTCCTGGACCTGGACGGTGATCGCCGGCGACACCGCAGTACCTGCGAATCCGTTGGACGGCCCCTGGACGAAGGCGAGCTTGCTTGCCGCGCCTGCTGTCAGGGTGACCGCAGCGCCCGACGGCACCACGTTGGTGTCGCTGGACGTGGACACTGTGAAGGTGTTCGCCGCATAGGTGCCGACTGGCGCGTTGGTGATCCCGGCGAGCGTGAGGGCTCCGGTGGTGTTCTTCTGAAGCGCACAGCCGGAGCCGGCGAGGGTGACTGTGACGACGTCCGTGGTGCCCGCGGTGGCAGCCGTCGCCGTACAGCCGGTGAACCCGGTGCCGAGTGTCACCGCCGGGTTGGACGGCTCGGCAAAGTTGGTGTTGAAGGTGACGACGATCGTGTTGCCGCCCGCCAGCGCGCCGTTGCCGCCGCTTGTCTTGAACCCGATCGTCCAATCGGCCGTCGCTCCACCCACGAAGGACGAGCCGTTGAAGGTGACGTTGTTGACTCCGGTGGCTGCAAAGGCCGCCGGACCGGTGACGATACCGACTCCAACGAGCAGCGCGAGGAGTCCGGCCAGCCAGATGCGTTTGAGGCTCATCAGGAGTGTCCGTTCACTGTCGGGCGGCTGACGGTCGGAGGGGTCGTGTCCACGGTGAGGGCCGTCGCCGCACTCGGTGCGCTGACGTTGCCGGCAGCATCAGTTGCCACGGCGACGACCCGATAGGCGCCGTCGGTGGCGAACGGCGCGCTCTTCGTCAGCGAGAAGCCTGCAGAGCTGGACGATCCGAGGGCAGTCCAGTTCGCCGCTGTGCAGCTGCCGGTGGCGCCGGTGCAGCGGTAGTAGGCGACCGAGGCGACCCCGGAGAAGTCGTCGGTGGCCGCGTCGGTCAGCGTCACCGCCGTGTTGCCGACAAACGTCCCGAAGCTGAGAGCTGCTGCGACCGCGGGTGCTGGAGCAGTCGGTGTAGTCGCGTCGTAGGTCACCGTGTTGTCCGTGCTCGTCGACGCCGTGTTGCCGGCACCGCCCGAATCGTGCACGGTGTCCGCCGCGATCGACACACTGACCGTACTGCTGCTGGTGAACCCACTGACAGCGACGTTGTACGTCGTACCGCTGCCGGTGACCACGATCGTCGCGGTGGCCGGTACGACGGTGACGTCCGCGCTGGTGAAGTCACCCACAGCCTCACTGAAGACCGCGGTGAAGTTGACCGGTGCCGTAGTGGCTGGATCGGGCTGCGCTGCGGCCTGGTTGACCGTGACGGTCGGCCGGGCGTTGTGCACGATCACGTCCGCACTGGTCGCGCTGGCGGTCCAGCTGCCGGAGAGCGCGGTCACGACGTACTGGTAGGTGCCGTCGGGGACGATGGGGTCGGTGCAGGACGTGGCAGTCGTCGTACTGCATGCCTGCACGGTCGCACTGTCGCTGGTGCGCACCCGGGTCACGGTGTAGCTGGTGGCCCGTGGCGAGGCTGTCCAGCTCACACTGACGGTTTCACTGCCTGACGCTGCCGAGGCTGTCACTGGCGCCGGTTGGGCCAGCGTGCCTGTCGATGCGGAGCCCGAGCCAGTGCCGGCTCCGGTCCAGAATCCCCAGGCGAGCTGACCGCCGGTCATCACGAGGACGACGAGGCCGATGACCAGGAGCAGGCGGCGGGTCATGATCCGCTCCCGGCGCCCGAGTACGAGAGCTTGAGGTTTGCGCCCTTGCAACCGTCCTGGTTCGACGCGGTGTTGAGCATGGCCACCTGTGGCCAGGCCGGCTGTGGGACCTGGAGCCCGGAGAGTGCGGCGCTCGTGTTGCCGGGCACGGTCAGCGGATACGTTCCGGCGTACTGCGTGAGCCTGTAGTCGGCCGGGCCGCACGGGAGGTTGTGCGCCACGGCGTACTGCGTCCGCGTGACGGAGGCCAGCGCGACAGTCAGGTTCGTCACGGAGATGGGTTTCTTGTTCGGGTTGGTCAGCGTCAGATCGAGTGGTCGGGATACTCCGGGCGCCAGCTGACCGGACAGGTTGCCGCTGATCGCGAAGTCCTTGCCGTTGCGCTGCAGGACGAGCGTCACGGTGACGTGCGCGAATCGCAGCACCCCGGTCGGGTCCGTGCCGATCGCGGTCAGGTAGAGCGGGTAGGTGCCGTCAGGAGCAGTTGCGGGAGTGGTGATCTGCAGGGCCGACGTGTTCCCCGTGACCGGATTGGGCGTGTAGGTAGCCCTCGCAGCGAGCGGCAGGCCACCGATGGCGGCCAGCAGGACAGGTCCCGGCAGGTTCGTCCGGGACAGTTGTACGGCGAACACCGCGGTTGCCCCGGGCTCTTGCGTGATCGACGCCGGGGTCGCGCTCATCGCCAGCGAACCGGAGCTCGGAGCGTTCACGACCAGGCCGGCTGTGATGGTCGCACTGACCTTCGTGCCGAGACCTTGAACGGTGATCGTGGCCGATCGGGTTGGCGTGGCGGACGAGGTCCTCGCTGTCAGCGTCGTGGTCGCGGTCCGGCCCGAGCTGAGTGAGACCGACGACGGGTCGAAGGACGCCGTCGCGCCACCCGGTACGCCGGTGGCGCCGAACGAGACCGGGCCGCTGAAGCCTCCGGTCGACGTCACGCTGAGGGTGTACGTCGCAGTCTGGCCGCGGGTCACCGACTGGCTGGTCGGTGTGATGCCCAAGGTGATGCCGGGCTTGGCCGGCTGGGCCGCGTACGACAGGCCGGCCATGGCAAGCAGGAGACACAGTCCGGCGACCAGGAACCTGATCACCCGGAACGGGCCGCTGCGCATGCCTTGCATCTACTGCTCACTCCCCCCGGAGCTCGTGCGGTCCCGGCCTGGACGGGGCGCTGGGTCGAGGAGGCGCCCCGCCCAGGCCTGGGAAACCGCGGCGGCGAACTAGTTGCTGGCGTACGACAGGTTGACCGTCGCGCCCTTGCAGCCGTCCTGGTTGGAGGCCTTGTTGTTGAACTTGATCGTCGCGCCGGTGAAGTTCGCCGAGCCGCCGGCCGCGACGTCAGCGGTGACGGACATCGTCGGGCTCGCCAGGGTGTAGTCCGTGGCGTCACAGGTGCCGCCGGCGCCCGGCGCCTGGGTCACACCGGCGATGCTCACCGTGACGGAGTTGACGTACGCGCTGTTGCCCGCGTTGTTCGTGACGGTGCCGCTGATGGTCTGCGCGCTGTCGCCCGGGTACATGTTCGCGATCGTGCTGGTCTGCGCGATCGCGAGGTTGCTGGCGCCGGCGGACGTGGTCGCGGAGCCGCTGCCGGACCCGGTCGTGCTCCAGTAGGCGAACGCCGAACCAGCGCCGATCACGAGGGTGGCTGCTGCGGCGATGATGATCTTCTTCTTGCGGTGCATTGCGGTTTCCCTTTCCCCCCGGCCCGGGTCGGGCCGTCTCCCGAGGAATGCTGTCAGCACCGGCGCGGACGTTCTGTCAGCCGAACGGTCAGTCTTTGTCGGCCGAACGGTGGTATTCCTGTGGCGTGACTTACGAGACCGAGCAGGCCGTGCTGGCGGCGATCGACGACGAGCGGATCGTCGCGGAGCTGCGCGAGCTGGTGCAGATTCCGAGCATTGACGGGACTGCGGCCGAGGGCGTCGTACAGGCGTGGTGTGCCGATCGGCTGGGCGCACTTGGGGCGTCGGTTGATCACTGGCGGCTGGATCTGGAGGGGTTGACGTCTGACCCGGAGTTTCCGGGGATGGAGGTCGAGCGGGACGAGGCGTGGGGTTGTGTCGGCGTACTGGGTGGGGACGGGACGCCGGGGTTGATCTTCAACGGGCACGTGGATGTGGTGCCGGGCGATGCCTTCGACGCCTCCATCGAGGACGGGGTGATGTGGGGGCGCGGGACGTGCGACATGAAGGGCGGTGTCGCGGCGATCCTCGGCGCGACGGCGGCGATTGTTGCCTCCGGCATCCAGTTGCGCAAGCCGCTGGCCGTGCACACGGTGATCGGCGAGGAGGACGGCGGGCTCGGTGCGTTCGCGACGCTGCGGCGCGGTCATCGGGGCGAGGCGTGCCTGATCGCGGAGCCGACCGCCGGAGCCGTGATCCCCGCCAATGCGGGCTCGCTGACGTTTCGGCTGGAGGTACCGGGGCTGGCCACGCACGGCTCGACGCGCAGTCGCGGGGTGAGCGCGATCGAGAAGTTCACCGTGATCCAGACCGCGCTGCAGAAGCTGGAGGCCGCGCGCAATTCCGATCCGCATCCACTGCTCGCCCACCTCGATCTCGCGAACCCGCTGTCCGTCGGCACCATCTCCGCCGGCGATTGGGCGAGCACCGTTCCCGACCGGCTGATCGCCGAGGGCAGGTACGGCGTACGCCTCGGCGAACCGCTGGATGAAGCGCGCAAGGCGTTCGAGGACGCGGTCGCCGGCATCGAGGACGACTGGCTGCGCGATCACCCGGTGAAGGTGAGCTGGCCGGGCGGTGCGTTCGCGTCGGGGGTCCTGCCGGACGGTGACCCGCTGCTCACCGATACCGTGCAGATTGTGATCGACACGGGTAAGCCGGCTCCCGAAGTCCGGGGCGCGCCCTACGGCTCGGATCTCCGGCTGTACGCCGCAGCGGGCATCCCGACGCTGCAGTACGGGCCCGGCGATGTTCGGTACGCCCACGCCGCGGACGAGCACGTGGCGCTGGACGACGTACTGCACGCTGCCCGCACCTACGCCCTCCTCGCTGTCCGTCGCTGCGGCTGATCCACGGTGGCGCCGCTGCGGGGACGGTCTCAGGAGCTCGGGCAGCTCCTCGACGCGCTGCGCTCGGCCGGCAACGGTCGCGCTTCGCTGGCCGTCGTCAGCGGTGAACCCGGGATCGGTAAGTCGGCGCTGCTGGCGGCCACGGTCGAGCAGGCCGAGCGGCAGGGCTTCTTGGTGGCCAGTGCGGCCGCGCACCAGAACGACAACATCAGCCCGCTCGCGTCGCTCGCACCTGCTCTGCGCGCCGGACCGGAGCCGCTGATCGGCACCGATGACTTCCTCGAACTGGCCTCACTCAACACCCAGCCGCTCTGGCTCGCCGAACGCCTCGCAGACCTCATTGGTCGCCGACTGGCCGGCAGCCGCACGCTGATCGTGCTGGACGACGCCCAGTGGTCAGACCCGCTGACTGCCTTCGTACTGCGGGTTGCGATCGCCCGCCTGTCGGCCGCCAAGCTGCTCTGGCTGCTCGGCAGCCGTCCGGGCACCATGCCCGACCAGCTGATCGACGCGGTCAGCGACCAGGTTCCGGTCCACCACCTCCCCCTTCAGCCCCTTACCGCTGACGCGATCCAGGACCTCGCTGCGGACCGGCTCAATCACGCGGTCGACCCAGCTCTCGCCGCCCAGCTCGCGGGTGTGCAGGGCATCCCGTTCCTAGCCGAACAACTGGTCGCCGGTCTGTACCTCAGCGATGCCAACGTCTCTGGTCCGCTTCCCACCGGTCTGGTCGAGGGCGTACGCCGTCGGACCAGCGGCCTGTCCGAGCTGAGCCGTGACCTCGTGCGGACCGCGGCAGTCTTCGGTAGCGAGTTCAACCTCGAGGACGTCGCCGTACTGATGGCCGCCCCTGTGGCCCGGCTTGCAGCACCTCTGGAAGAGGCGATCCAGGCCGGTCTGGTGACGGACGCCGGTTCGGTACTGCGGTTCCGCCATGAGCTGCTGCGGTCGGCCGCGCTGGCCGACGTACCGCCATCTGCTCAGCGGGCCTTGCATGGTGCGATTGCCAACCAGCTGATGTCTGCGGGACGCGGTGCGGCTGCTGCGGCACCGCACGTGCTCGCGGTCGCGCAGGCCGGTGACGTGGCTGCGGTGGAAACACTCCGCGAGGCGGCGCGCGATCTCCTGGCGACGATGGCGACCACAGCCGCGGAGATCATCCACGATGCGTTCGACCTGACGCGTGTGGACGATCCGCTGCGTGCTGAGGTCGGTGTGGAGGTGGTGAGCGTCCTGCTCGCCGCACGGCAGTACGACCGCGCCAAGGCGTTCGCCGACGACCTCCTCAGCGGTACGGCGCTCTACCTCGGGCCGATTACCCCTGAGCTGCAGGCGACGGTCCGGCTGCACCTCGCGCCGTACCAGTGGGCCGGCCGACGTCTCGACGTACAGGAGCTCGCCGGCGCTGACCCGCGGCTGGCTGCCTACCGCGCGCTCGCTGGAGCAGACGTTCCGGGGCCATCAGACGACCCGGTGGCGCAGGCGGTTCTGCAGGTGGCTGCGGCGGAGCGGGCGCGTGCTGAGGGCAGCTACGCCGACGCCCGCGACCTGTACGTCGCGGCACGGCAAGCGGAGACCGGTCTGGGGAGCTTGCCCGACACTCTGGTCGAGGTCGGTGAGCTGTACTGCCGGGCCGAGGCTGACGAGCTGCCGGCTGCCCTGGAGCGAGTGCGCGAGCTGATGACCGCAGGTGAGTCCTGGTGGGCGCCGCAGCTCGCAGTGCTGCGCGCGCGACTCGAGTACGCCGCCGGCAACCTGCAGGAGGCGGAGAGCGCCGCCAACTCCGGTCTGCGCTGGATGGATCAGTTGCACGACCGGACACTGGCTCCGGCAGCGGACCAGGTACTCGCCCTCATCGCACTGGCTCGCGGTCACCTGACCCAGGCCAGGAAGCTGGCCGGGAGCGATCCGACCATCACCACCTTGCTGGCGATCGCGGACGGCGATGCGAACGCCGTCCGCCGCCTGGCTGTCACCCGGCAGGACTTCCCCGACCGGATCACGCTGTTGCTGCAGGCCGATGCCGCAGACGAATTGGCACGGCTCAGTCCGTCCGCAGCAAGCCGCGGCGCACTCGCGGTCGTGGCTGCGGGCAACGATGTCACTCAATTGCTGGAGGCTGTTGAAGTGGTACGTACTGCGAACCGACCCCTGCTGCTCGCCCTGGCCGAAGAACGCCTGGGCCGAGCAGCTTTGGCGGCCGGTGATCGCCAGACGGGTGTCCCGGCGCTGGAGCGGGCATTGGACAGGCTGACTGCTCTGGGCGCGACCGCACCGGCCGGGCGGATCCAGGCGGTGCTGCAGGCAGCCGGAGTACGGCGACGACGATGGGCCGCCGTACCGCCGAGAGCGCAGGAGGGGTGGGAGGCGCTCACTCCGATGGAGCGCCGGGTCGCACTGCTGGTGGCCGAGGGGCACACCAACCGGTCTGCGGCCGAGGAGCTGGTTCTGTCGGCCAGCACGGTCGGGACGCACCTGCGGGCCGTGTTCGGCAAGCTGGGGGTCAATTCGCGGGTCCAGCTGGCCCGTCTGGTGCTGGAGCGGTTCGCCCCTCCCCCAAACGCATGAGAATCGGGTGCACCGGCGGCGCTGAGCCCGTGATCCGGCGCTGACAGGTTCACCTGTTCGCTCGATCCGGCAGGTAGGCGTTCAGCGGTTTCCTTCAACCAAGCAACCACGAAGGGAACCTCGAAATGAAACTCCGTCACCTGATCGCCGTCGCCGCCGCGGCCGTCGTCACGCTTACCGGCGTGACGACCGCGAGCGCTCAGACCGAGCACAAGCCGAAGCCGACCATCGTTCTGCTGCACGGCGCGTTCGCCGATGCCGCGAGCTGGTCCGAGGTGGCCGGCCGGCTCCAGCGCGACGGCTACACCGTCGTCGCGCCCGCCGTACCGCTGCGTGGGGTCGCCTCGGACACGGCGTACCTGCAGGGTGTCCTGAACACGATCCCCGGTCCGAAGGTGCTCGTCGGGCACTCGTACGGCGGTGCGCTGGTCAGCGAGCTGGCCGGGACTAGTGGGGTGAAGTCGCTGGTGTACGTCGCCGCGTTCATCCCACAGGCCGGCGAGACGATCGGGGCGCTGAACGCGCAGTACCCGGGCAGTGAGCTCGGTCCCGACACGACGAGCACGATCGCCTACCCGGGCGGTGTGGACCTGGTGGTGAAGCCGGAATCCTTCCACCAGGTGTTCTCGGCCGACCTGCCTGCGCGACAGGCCGCAGTACTCGGTGCTTCGCAGCGGCCGATCAACGCGGCGGCGTTCGACGAGAAGATCGCGTCGACGGCGCCCGCCGGGCTCCCGAAGTACGCCGTGATCCCGACCGGCGACCACGCCATCGCACCGGCCGCTGAGCGCTTCATGGCGCAGCGCGCGCACGCCACGATCGTGGAGGTGCCGGGGGCCTCACATCTGGTCGCCCTGTCCCACTCGAGCACGGTCACCCGCGTCATCGAGCAGGCAGCCCGCTGAAACAGCCGTCGGCCGGACCGCTTACCTCAGCGGTCCGGCCGGCTCTGCTCAGATTGCCTGGTAGAGCGTGGTCCAGAAGTCGTTCATGAGGTGGACCGACGACGGCACGGTCATACCGACCTGCGTGAGCAGGACTCCGACGATCCCGTTGACCGGGTCGGCGTACGTCGACGTACCGGCGCCACCGTCCCAGCCGAACTGACCGATCGGCGCGTAGTCGCCCCGGTAGGTGCGGACTGCCATCCCGAAGCCCCAGCCGCCCTGCTGTCCCTGGCCGAACGAGATGTGCACGTTGTCCCGGGCCAGAGCCTCGCGTGACGCCAGCACGTCCGGTGTGAGGCTGTTGCTGGTCATCAGCTCGACTGCAGGCTTGGACAGGATCTGCTCGCCGTTGTGGACGCCGTGGTTGAGCAGCATCCGGAAGTACGCGTTGTAGTCGTCGGCGGTGGAGTTCAGCCCGCCGCCACCGCCCTGGAACGCCGGCGGAGCGCTGTGCCGGCCGCCCTCCGCCTCGTCCCACACCTGGAACTCGCCGGTCGCCGGGTCCGGCGCGTACAGCGGAGGCAGGCGGTCGATCTGGTCGCCCGGCACCCAGAAGCCGGTGTCCTTCATGCCGAGCGGCCCGAAGATCCGCTCGCGCAGGAACTCGTCGTACGACTGCCCGGTGACCCTGGAGACGAGGACGCCGATCAGGTCGCTGCTGATCTGGTACTGCCAGCGCTCGCCCGGCTGGTACATCAGCGGAAGCGTGCTGAGCCGGCGCATCCACTCGTCCTGCTCGGGCATCGGCACCGGCCCGTTGGGCGTGATGCCCTGCTCGAACAGGGCGGCCATGATCGGCGTACCGATCATCGTCATGTCCATGCCCAGCCCGAACGTCGAGGTGAGCACGTCCCGGACCGTGATCGGCCGCTTCGCCGGCACGGTGTCGTCCACCGCGCTGTCGATCCGCTTCAGCACCTGCCGGTTCGCGAGCTCGGGCAGCCACTGCTCGACCAGGTCGTCGAGCCGGATCCTGCACTCGTCGAGCAGCACCATGGCCGCCGAGATCGAGACCGGCTTGGACGTCGACGCCATCCGGAAGATCGTGTCGCGCTGCATCGGGGCGCCGCCGTCGTGGCGCATGGTCCCGAGCGTCTCGACGTGCGGCTCACCGTCGCCCCGGCTGACCAGGGCGACGACGCCGGGGATCTTCCCGGAGTCGACATGCCGGGCGAGTACGTCGTGCAGCCGGCGTAGACCCGCTTCGGTGAAGCCGTTGGAGGTGGACATCGTGGCGTACTCCTTCGATCGAGAGGTGGAAGCTCAGAGGCTGCGGGCGACGATGTCGCCGACAGTGGTGGTCGCGTGGATGGTGAGCTGGGCACCGGCGCCTTCGGCGTTCTTGAGCGCGTTGTCGATCCGGCCGGTGGTGGTGCCGGCGTTGAGCGAGCCCGAGACACCGGCAGCGGCGCCGACCTCGATCTCGCCGACGTCGGTGCGCAGTTCGAGCGCGCCGCCGGCGGCCTCGGCGATCCGGATGTCGCCCTTGCTGGTGCGGATCTCCGCGGAGCCGTTCAGGCGGCCGATCGAGACGTCACCGGCGGTCAAGTTGAGCTTGGCACTCGCGACGTCCTCGAGGTCGATCGAGCCGTGCGAGCTGTTGATCGCCACGTCGCCGAGGCGCCCGGTGGACCGGAGCTCGGAGCTGGCGACCTTGACCTCGACCTGGGAGCCGGCCGGCAGCTGCACGCTGACCGCAACGGATCCGGACGGACCGAAGTACTGGTTCTTCACGGCGACCGAAACCCGCAGGACGCCGGCGTCGTACTCGACCTTGGTCGCCTCGGCCGCCTTGACGTCACGGTTCTTGGAGGGGTCGGCCGGGACGACCTCGACGACGGTCTCGGCCTGGTCGCCGGCGACGAACCGGATCGGGCCCGCGGGGATGTCGAGGACTGCGGAGATCGGCTCGGGGGTGTTGAAAGTAGACATTGTCGTACCTTTCGAATGAGCTGCGTTTGTTTGACTGGGACAAGCTTCGAAGATCGTCCTGACACCGGTCCGTCGCCGTGCTGACACGGCCGGGGAGCCGCTGTCAGCACCCGAGGCGGTCGGTGATCACACCCAACACTTGGGCCAGGTCACGGGCCATCCGGGCACGTAGACCGAGCTCGGCGATCCCGCGTGCGAAGCCGGGGTGCTCGGGCAGGACTCGGTGGACGCGGTGGATCACCTCGGTGCCTTTTGCACTGGCGCTGACGGTATGGACTCCGGCGTACCAGCTCTGTACTGCGAGCTTGCTGCGGTCCACCTGGATGTCGATCGGCTCCAGCTGTCCCGCGAGCTCGGCCCGATATGCGCCGGCAGCACCGACGACGGTCATGGCGCCCTGCCGGGCCGCCGAGGCCCTGGCCAGCACCAGCAGGTTGTCGCCGCCGACCCGCCCCTCGCCGACTGCGAGCAGCAACTCGGCGACCGCTGCGACAGGCGCAGGCACCCTGCCTTGCACCTCCCACAGCGTGGGCAGCGCATCCAGTTCGGCGAGCAACGTCGTGTTCATGGCCGAGAGCCTGGCTGAGACGCACGGTCCAGGACTAGCCGTATTCGTCCCGCCGGGACGCGGACTCTGCGGCTGACCTGCGGTTTTGCCAGCTCGAACGACTGTCCCGGGACGGGACGGGACAGACGTCAAGAGGCGCGGGACAGTCCCGAACGCGCCTCCGGGACCAGATAGCCGAGCCCCTGAGCAGTGGCGAGGTCCAGCGCCTCCTGGAAGTAGCGCGCCGCCGTCTCCCGATCGCCGGTGGCCAGGCAGGCCTCGGCGTACGGGAGGTGGACGCGGGCCATCCGGTCCGGCTCTCCGGCCAGTTCGAGGATTACGACAGCTTCCGCGTGCCTGGTGGCTGCCTCCTCCGGCCGGCCGAGGTGGAGCAGTGCGACGGCGACGTCAGTGAGGCTGACTGCCTCGAAGAACGTATGCCGGGTCGCCTGATTGACGGCCACGGCCTGTTCTGCGAAGTCGAGCGCCACCTGCGCATCGTTCTGGCCCAGTGCGGCCCGGCCTAATACGTCCAGACACATGCGCGCGGTCTGGCGGTCCGTCTCGCGCGTCGTCTCGAGTAGTTCCGCTGCGATCTCGCGTGCCGCCTCGTACTTGCCCAGACGCACCAACGCGTTGCTGAGGCTGCTGCGCAGTCGGGCGCGTACGGCGGTCGCGTGCGGCGGCACGAGGGCGACCGCGCGCTCCAGGAGCTCGACAGCACCTGCGGCATCGGCCAGGTGCTCCCGCACCTCCCCCAGCTGGAACAGCGTCATGGCCTCGCCGACGGCATCACCTTCCGCGGCCATCAGCACCTGGCAGGTCGCCAACTCCGAGATTGATTCGTCCAGCCGGCCCATGCGGAACAGAAGACTTCCTAGCAGGTAGTGGTGCGAGGCGAGCAGGTGGCGGTCACCGAGCCGTTCTGCGGCGGGCAGGCTGATCTCGAGACCGTCGCGCAGCTGCAGGGAACCACCGCGGCGCCCATGAGCCATCGTTGCGTGCTGTGCGAGTCCTACGGCTGCAGCGTCGATGCGCAGCTGCACAGTGAGCCCGAACGTCGCGACGAGGTTGCCCCACTCGGTGTCCATCCAGGTGATGGCCTTGTCGTGGTCGGACAAGTCCGGGAGGGCGGATGGCGGCTGTGACACGGTGATCGGGATCGGGATGAGGATCTGGATCAGCGTCTTCACTGCCAGCATCGCGCTCAAGTAGTAGTCGGCCAGCCGGGTGATCGCCGGCGCAGGATCAGCAGTCGGGTCGTCCGCTCGAGCAGCCTGTCGCAGCAGGTCATGCATCCGGTAGCGGCCGGCCGCCGGCTCCTGGACCAGATGGACGTCGACCAGGTCTTCCAGCAGCGAGCGCGCGTTGGCCAGGGGGATGCCGGCCAGTGCGGCTGCGGCGTACGCGTCGATGTCTTCACCGGGGACCAGACCGAGCAGTCGGAACATGCGGCGCTGGGCCGGGTCCAGCTGCCGCAGTGACATCTCGAAGACGTCCGACACCGCTAGGTCGCCCTCGCGCAGCCGCTCCACCAGAGTGTCGAGCGTCCACGCGGGCCGGTGCCGAAGTCGCGCGGCGGCGACCCGGATGGCGAGCGGCAGGTTGCCGCAACGACGCAGTACTTCGTTGACGTCGCCAGGCCGCGCCCCGCCTGCGGACTCGACGAACAGCTGAGCGGCGTCCTCGCTGGGCAAGACGTCGAGCGAGATGGGGTGTACGCCGTCCAGGTGCACCATGCGGCGCCGGCTGGTGATGACGACGAAGATCTGACCGGCACCGGGCAGCAGGTCGCGTACCTGGTCGGCGTCTGCGGCGTTGTCCAGCAGCACGATCGCGCGCCGAGTCGCCAGCTCCGACCGCCACAGCGCTGCCCGCTCTGCCAGGCCTTCAGGAATCCGGCCGGGTGGAAGCCCGAGCGCGGACAGCAGCACCCTCAGCGCCTCAGCGGGCTCCACGCGTTCTCTTCCTGGAGTGAACCCGTGCAGGTCCAGGTAGAGCTGCCCGTCGGGGAACTCCGCGGTCAGCAAGTGCGCAGCGTGTACTGCGAGCGCCGACTTACCCACTCCGCCCATTCCGTCGATCGCCACGACCGACGTGGTCCGCGCGGCATCGAGCAGTGCGTCCAGCTCAGCTCTGCGTCCGGTGAAGGCGGTGACGTCGTGCGGAAGGTCATTGCGTACTGGCGCAGCAGCAGAGGGCGCCGGCTGCGGTCCGTCCTTGGCACGCTCCCACAGCTCGCGCAGTGGTCGCGGATCGCGGCCTGCGGCTTTACAGAGCGCCACGACGGTCGGCCAGGTCGGTACAGCCTGACCGGAGAAGTACCGCGAGAGCGAGGAACTGCTGGCGTCGATGTCGCGGGCGAGCTCGCGCAGGCTCCGTCCGGTCAGGTCCCGCAGCTGTGACAGCTGCCCCGCCAACTCATCGCGCACCCTCAGCCCTTCGCCGGAATTCCCCGTATTACAGCAGGCGTTCGAGCGCCGCGTGCCCAGCCGGTCCCCAGTGTGCCTTGCCGCCAGGCAGGCCCCGCTCACCACTGATGCCCATGGCAATCAGGAACAGCGCCCGGGTCACCGCCCAGCCGCGGGCTCGACGTACCGTCGCCTCGTCCGCACCGTAGCGCTCGAAGAAGCGGTCGGCGGCGCCGTCCGGGAGCAGGATCCAGGCGGCCGCGAGGTCGCTTGCCGGATCGCCGGAGCCAATCTCCTCGAAGTCCACCACCCCGGCCAAGGTGCCATCGGCAACGACCACGTTCGCCGGGTGCAGGTCACCGTGCATCCACACCGGTGGCCCGTCCCAAGCCGGTGCCGCCACCGCGTCCTCGTGCAGCGCCCGGAGCTCGTCGAGGCGAGCGACGTACTCGTGGATGTCTGGGAAGCCCAGTCCCAGTGGCACGTCTGATCTGTCGCTGACCGGTGCGTCCGCCGGCGCCTCGGTGTGCAGTGCCAGCAGGAAGTCGGCCAGTACGTCGGCCGCGGCCGGGTCCGTGATCGGTGCATGCTCCGCTGGTACTCCGTGGACCCAGGTGGTGATCAGCCACGGGTTGGGGAAGCGGTCCGACGGTTCACACAGGCGGACCGGGGTGGGGACGGATAGCGGAAGGCGCGTGGCGAGGTCAGGCATCCAGCGGTGCTCCTTGCGGAGCTGCTCGGGCGATCCGTGGTCGCGGGGCATCCGGACGGCCCGGTCCTCACCGAGGCGCCACATCTGGTTGCCCCAGCCGCCGACGACCTCCTTCAGCTCCAGGTCGGCCAGGTCCGGGTGCTGCTCTTTCAAAAGGGTCCGCACGAGTTCGTCGTCCATAGGGCGTCAGACGCGTCACACCAGTGCCTGGTTGGGAATAGGTCCGGAGAGTGGTCAGTTGCCGACAGTTATGCGTATTGATGTGTGGTCCGACGTCGTCTGCCCGTGGTGCTACATCGGGAAGCGTCGGCTCGAGGAGGCTCTCGCCTCCAGCGGCGAGACCGCGACGGTCGTCTGGCACAGCTTCCAGCTCGACCCCTCGTCGACGAACGACGACCCGCGGGACCTGGCCACCCGGCTGGGCGAGAAGTACGGCCGCGGTCGCGACTGGGCCCTGCAGGCCAACGCCCACGTCACTGGGATCGCAGCCGAGGTCGGCCTGGAGTACCACCTCGACCAGGCGAAGCCTGCTAACACCGTCGACGCGCACCGGCTGCTGCACCTCGCTCGCGACCTCGAAGAGGCCGGTGAGGTTCCCGCGGAGACGCAGGGCCGCCTCAAGGAGCGCCTGCTCAAGGCGTACTTCACCGACGGCCGCCCGGTCGGTGACCACGCCACGCTGGCCGAGCTGGCCACCGAGGTCGGTCTGCCCACGGAGCAGGTGCGTGAGGTCCTGGCGAGTACGACGTACACCGACGACGTCGCCGCGGACCAGGCGCAGGCCTTGGCGTACGGCGCGAACGGCGTACCGTTCTTCGTCATCGACGAGAAGTACGGCGTGAGCGGTGCGCAGCCCGTGGAGGTCTTCGAGGAAGCACTGCGCCGGGCGAGCGCGGACCGGAAGCCGGTGACCCTGATTACTGCCCCGGGCGCGACGACCGACGGTGACGCCGCGTGCGGTCCGGACGGGTGCCCGATCTGAGCATCCGCATCAGCGGTGGGTACCGGAAGTCATACAAACCGTGGTGTATGAAGGAGGCATGACTGTCGTGCGCGCACTGGCCAGGCCGTTGCTGTCCGTCATTTTCGTCGCGCAAGGCGCGAACGCGATCCGCAACCCCGAGCCGCTGGTACCGAAGGCGCAGCCCGTCACCGACCGGCTGGTGCCGATGGTGAAGCGGGTCGCGCCGCTGCAGGTCAGCGACCGGCTCCCTGACACGACCGCCAACCTGGTCCGGCTGAACGGCGCGGTCCACGTGCTCGGCGGTCTCGCCCTGGCGACCGGCAAGGGCCGTCGCCTCGGAGCATCCCTGCTGGCGGTTTCGCTGGTGCCGACGACGCTCGCCGGCCACCCGTTCTGGCTGGAGAAGGACAAGACCGTCCGCAACCAGCAGCGCATCCAGTTCATGAAGAACCTGGGCATCATGGGCGGTCTGCTCCTCGCCGCGGTCGACACCGAGGGCAAGCCAGGCGTCGCCTGGCGCGCCACCCACGGCGCGAAGGCAGCAAAGCGCGAGACCAAGCGCGGCACCAAGGCCGCCAAGCGCGAGGCCAAGCACCTGGCCCGTGAGGCGAAGCAGGCCGCCAAGCTGGCGAAGGCGGAGCTCCCGTTCGGCTGAGACGGGCGGAAGGTCGGCCCCACCTGTCTCCCGGGGCCAACCTCCTCTGCTGGGCGGTCAGCCCTTCTGGACGCCACCAGCGGTGAACTTGTAGGTGGTGTCGTTGACGGTCAGGGAGCGGATCGCGCCGTGCCACGCGTTGTCGCGGCCCTTGCCGACGCCGGCCGAGATGAACTTGGCGTTGGAGCCCAGGACGGCCAGCGCCTCGTCCAGGGTGCAGCGAGCGCCGTTCAGGCCGCAGCGCGACGGGTCGGCGTTGAACCAGGAGCCGGTGAATCCCCAGTGCTTGCCGGTGTCGCCTGCCGCGTCGATCGTCGTCCAGGCGTTCGAGGCCGAGTTGTCCGGCGAGTAGACCAAGGTGGTGTAGGTGGCCGCGTCGGTCGGGTTCGAGATCTCGAACTTGATCGACGGCATATTGCCTGCCGCGATCGCGCTGTTCTCGCCGGTCTGGAACACCTCGTACCCGACCTTGCTGAGGGAGAACGACTTCCCGCCGAAGTCGGCCTCGTTGCCCCACATGATCGCGTCGGCGCTCGTGGGGACGCTGATGTTGAGGCCTTCACCGGACGACGACTGCCCCAGCTCGGCGCGGGCGTTGCCGATCGTGTTCCGGAAGATCTCGCCCCAGTTCTTCAGGTACGACGGGGACTGCGGCAGGTTGTTGACCTTGTTGAGGGCCTCGGTGGCCTTGGAGTCGGCAGCGTCCGCCTTGGTCGTCGCGGAGTCGGCCGTGGTCTTGGCGACGGTCGCGGTGTTGATCGTCTTGTTGATGTTGGCCCGGAAGTCCGAACCCATCTTCGACCACGGCAGGGTGTTGTCGAGCACATCCCAACCGCCGATCGACTTGTCCTTGATCTTGAAGGTGTCCACCGCGCCGGTCTGGATCTGCGGGGTGCCGACCGAGTTCGCGGGCAGCGGCAGCGGCGCGTACGCCGTCGGAGCCGCCGACGCGCCTCCGCTCAGGCTCACGACCGTCGCGACTGCCGCGACCCCCAGGACTGCCGCACGAGCGGTGCCGATGTGCTTACGCATGGCGCTGTTTCCCTCCGTGGATGCCCGGCCCCGTGGTCCGGATCGTCAGACGCCGGGAGTCGAACCCGATAACTGCTCCTGGCAACCACCGCCAGCGCCCGCCGCTGCTTCAGAAGGTGGCCTCCGCGGTCACCTTGTCGTACGCGCCCTTGCCCAGCAGGCTCGCTGCGCCGTCAACGGTGTTCAGGCACTCCACCGCCTCCTGCTGGCCGGGCTCCAACTCGTTGCTGGTGCACTGCATGTTCCCGACGACCTGGCTGCCCTTCAGAAACTTGACGGAGAAGATCGCGGTGCTGGTGGACTTGCTGACGTTCGTCACCGTGCCCGTGAGGCTGGTGCCGATGTACTCGGTGTACTTCAGCTTCCAGCCGGCGTCGAGCTGATGCTTGCCGATGGTGAACGCTTTGCCGACCTGGACCGGACGGGGCTCGTTGCGAGCCGGGGCCGAGCCGGACTTGTTTGCGGTGGTCGGGTCGGAGCCGCCTCCACCGCTGGAAGCCGCCGAGATGATGATGATCAAGGCGATCAGGCCGACGAAGGGCAGGACCACGAAGTTGCGGAACTTGTGGGTCTTCTTCCGCTCGACGTAGACGACCTGAGCCGGCGGCTGAGGCTGGCCTGGGTACTGAGGCTGCTGGTAGCCCGGCTGCTGTCCCCCCGGGTTCTGCGTCTGGTTCGGGCCTTGCGGGTACTGCTGCGACATCTGGATTCCCCCCTTGTGAAGTACAACTGATCAGCCCGCCCCCGGCCTAGACCGGTGGTGAAGCCACCCGGTCGTCCCATCGAGTTTGGAACACGGAGCGTTACATTCGTCACGTAACGAGTTGGTTACGTGATTCAGCCTGTAGCCGTCGGCGACGCTTGCGGTGGGGCGAAGCCGTGCCTGCTGCGAGCTGGCAAGTGCAGTAGCACGACATGGCCTAGGCTCGGAGCCGAGATGACGAGCTTTGGGAGTGGGATGAGCGAGCAACACGGCTGGCCGGCGCCGCGGGCCGAAGGTGCTGTGACCGGCACGGTCACGGTGCCCGGGTCGAAGTCGATCAGCAATCGTGCTCTCATCCTTGCCGCGCTCGCCGACGGCCCGTCGCACCTGACCGGGCTGCTGGCGGCTCGCGATACCTCGCTGATGCGGTCCGCTCTGGTCTCGCTCGGCGTCGGCATCAGCGAGAGCGGTACGACGGTCACCGTCACCCCGGGCTCGCTCAAGGGCCCGGCCAACGTCGATTGTGGTCTGGCCGGCACCGTGATGCGGTTCGTGCCGCCGGTCGCCGCGCTGGCTGACGGCGTGGTGGCCTTCGACGGCGACGAGTACGCGCGGGAGCGGCCGATGGGCGTGATCCTCGGCGCGCTGCGGACACTCGGCGTACAGATCGAGGACGGTGGCACCGGGCGGATGCCGTACACGGTGTCGGGCACCGGCTCGGTCCGAGGCGGGAAGGTGACGCTGGACGCATCCGGGTCGAGCCAGTTCGTATCGGCGTTGCTGCTGGCCGGCGCACGGTACGACGAGGGTGTCGACATCCGGCACGACGGGAAGCCGGTGCCGTCCCAGCCGCACCTGGACATGTCGGTCGGGATGCTGCGCGAGCGCGGCGTGCAGGTCGACGACGCCGAGCCGAACCGGTGGGTCGTTGCCCCGGGCCCCATTCGCGCGCTGGACACGGCGATCGAGCCGGACCTGTCGAACGCGGCGCCGTTCCTGGCCGCGGCCGTCATCACCGGCGGGACGGTGACCGTCACCGGATGGCCGACCCAGACCACGCAGCCGGGCGGTCAACTGCCTGAGATCTTCACCCGTTTCGGGGCCTCGGTCACGCGGACCGACGACGGGCTCACCGTCAGCGGCACCGGCCGGGTCGCCGGTGTTGACCTCGACCTGAGCGAGGTTGGCGAGCTGTCGCCAGTCATCGCTGCGGTCGCGGCGTTCGCCGACGGGCCGTCGTACCTGCGGGGTATCGCACACCTGCGCAACCACGAGACCGATCGGCTCGCGGCGCTCGAGACCGAGTTCAACGCGCTCGGCGGAGACGTCACGCAGCTCGAGGACGGCCTGGCGATCCGGCCGAAGGCCTTGCGCGGCGGGCTTTTCCACACGTACGCCGACCACCGGATGGCGCACGCCGCAGCCGTAGTCGGCCTGCTCGTCGACGGCCTGGAGATCGAGAACATCGGAACCACGGCGAAGACCTTGCCCGAGTTCCCCGACATGTGGTCGGAGCTCGCCAGCTGATGTCGCGGTACGACGAGGAGGCCAAGTACGACCGGCCCAAGCGCCGGACCCGGCCGCGGACCAAGGACCGCCCCTCGTACGACGACGCGGCCGAAGGCATCGTCATCACCCGCGACCGCGGCCGCTACACGACCTGGGTCGGTGACACCGCCACAGGTCACGAGGTCACCGCGATGAAGGCCCGGCAGCTCGGCCGCACCGGAGTGATCGTCGGCGACCGGGTCAAGCTCGACGGCAATGCCACCGGCGACGACGGCACGCTGGCCCGGATCGTCGAGGTCTTTCCCCGTACGACGCTGCTGCGCCGTTCCGCCGATGACGACGACCCTGTCGAGCGCCCCCTGGTCGCGAACGCGGACCAGCTGGTCATCGTCGTCGCCGTAGCGAACCCGGAGCCCCGGACCGGTCTCATCGACCGCTTCCTGGTCGCCGCGTACGACGCAGGCATGCGACCGCTGCTCTGTCTCACCAAAACCGACCTGGCCGACCCTGACCCGCTGCTGTCGATCTACCGCCCGCTCGGCGTCGAGTCGGTCGCCACGCACCAGGGCGGCGACCTGAGCGAGCTCCGGGAGCAGCTGCACGACCGGACCAGCGTCTTGGTCGGCCACTCCGGTGTCGGCAAGTCCACTCTGGTCAACGGCGTGATTCCCGGCGCGGACCGGGCGACAGGCATCGTCAACGTGGTCACCGGGCGCGGCCGGCACACCTCGACGAACACCGTCGTACTGCAGCTCCCTGACGGCGGCTGGCTGATCGACACCCCGGGTATCCGGTCGTTCGGTCTGGCGCATGTGGATCCGGACCGTCTGATCAACGCGTTCCCCGACCTGGCAGAGCTCACCGCCGACTGCCCGCGCGGCTGCACGCACACAGGTGACGCACCGGACTGCGCCCTCGACGAAGCCATCCGCGAGGGCCGCGCGGACCCGGCCCGAGTGGACTCGTTCCGGCGCCTGCTGGCGTCTCGCGAAGGCCGCGAACTCAGAGACGCGCCGGAGCCTACTTAGCCGGCAGCTGGCCCTCCCAGACCGCCCGCGCACCGGCGTCACCGGTACGCACGGTCTGCCAGATGACCAGCACCGCGATCACCACGACCGCCGCCTGCGTCACCAGCTCCAGTGGGCGGCTGTTCGTTGCCTTGTCCCCCTTCACGCCGGCCAGCAGCAGGAAGGCCGCGATGGCAATGACCGTGAAGATCAGGGCGTACCAGAACAGCAGGTTGCCGCGCTTCTCGTGCAGCTGGATCGCCTTCGACAGCGTCGGCACCGCCTCCACGAACGCCTGGCCGCTCTTCTTGGCCACGTAGGCGCACACCAGCACCCCGACACCCAGCACCAGCGCCGGCCAGCGCAACAGCCGGCGCCACTTCGGCACCACGGCGAAGGCGATCAAGGTCAGCGCGGCCACGGGCAGCAGCACGACCGTCAGATGGATCACGAGCACGTGCAACGGCAGGTCCCCGAAGCGCTCGAACATGGACAGCCTCCATGGGAGTCGTAACGACGTGGTCAGACACTAAGGCATGCCGCCGTGAGACCGGGTGACATGCCTCTAGCACGTTCAACGACCCTGTTCGGTTCAATTCGCGCCGCAACCGATCCGCAACAGTTCCCGGACGGCCGAGCCACGGGAGCGGGGGTCAGGTTAGCCTTCCGGCATGCCTTCGCACACGGATGACCTGCGGCTCGCCCACATCCTGGCCGACGACGCGGACTCGACCACGATGGACCGCTACAAGGCGCTCGACCTGCACGTGGCCACCAAGCCCGACCTCACCCCGGTGAGCGAATCGGACAAGAAGGTCGAGGATGTGATGCGCAAGACGCTCTCCCGGGCCCGGCCGCGGGACGCGTTCGTGGGCGAAGAGGACGGCACCAGCGGCTGGGGCGTACGCCGCTGGGTGGTCGACCCGATCGACGGCACCAAGAACTACATCCGCGGCGTCCCGGTCTGGGCGACGCTGATCAGCCTGATGATCGAGGACCAGGTCGTCGTCGGCGTAGTCTCCGCCCCGGCACTCCAGAAGCGCTGGTGGGCGTCGTACGGCGACGGCGCCTGGACCGGCCGCGCGCTGCACTCGTCGCAGCCGTGCCGGGTCAGCGACGTGAGCAAGATCGAGGACGCCTCGCTGTCGTACGCGTCGCTCAAGGGCTGGGAGAAGCTCGGCAAGAAGAACCAGTGGGCCGACCTGATGGACTCGGTCTGGCGGACCCGCGCGTACGGCGACTTCTGGTCGTACATGCTGGTCGCCGAGGGCGCGGTCGACATCGCCGCGGAGCCGGAGCTCAACCTCTACGACATGGCCGCGCTGGCGATCATCGTCGACGAGGCCGGCGGCAAGTTCACATCGGTCGAAGGCGCTCCGGGCCCGAACGGCCCCAACGCCGTAGCCACCAACGGTCGCCTGCACGACGAAGTACTCAAGCGCCTCGAGTGATCCTGCCTTGGAGGAACTCCGCCTCCACCGGATTGCTCGTGAACGCCAACGCCTCTTCGTACGCCGCCCGCGCCTCTTCTGTTCTCCCAGCGCGCCAGAGCAACTCCGCGCGGGTAGACGCCAGATACGGGTACGTCGCCAACGCCGGATCGTCCGGCAACTCGGCCAGCGCCGCCTGTGGGCCCTCGACGTAGCTCAGCGCCACGACCCGGTTCAACGCGACCACCGGCGACGGCCAACGGGCCAGCAACACGTCATAGAGGCCGAGGATCTCGCCCCAGTCGGTGTCCTCCCACCGCCGCGCCTCCGCATGGACCGCGGCAATCGCGGCCATCACGGCGAACCGCCCGACGGTCGCCGCTGGCCGGCCTGCAAGGGCCTCCGGCACCAACTCCAGCCCCTCGGCGATCAGTCCCTGATCCCACCGCGACCGGTCCTGGTCCTCCATCAGCACCAAGCGGCCGGACTCGACCCGCGCTGCCTCTCGCGCCTGCGTGAGCAACAGGAGCGCGAGCAGACCCGCCGTCTCCGCGCTGTCCGGCAGCAGCATCCGCATCATCCGCGCTAGGTCGATCCCCCGCCGGGCGAGGTCCGGCCGGGTCAGGTCATCGCCGTCGACTGCTGTGTGTCCTGCCGTGTACACGAGGTGCACCACGTCGAGCACAGCCTCGATGCGCTCCGGAAGCTCCGGCGTACGAGGAATGCGGTACGGGATACCCGAGCGCGAGATCTTCTGCTTGGCGCGGGTGATGCGGGCCTGCATCGTGGCCTCCTTCACCAGGAAGGCCTTCGCGATCTCCGCCGACGACAGGCCGCACACCAGCCGCAGAGTCAGCGCGACCTGCGCCTCCTGCGCCAGGGCCGGGTGGCAGCACGTGAACACCAGACGCAACCGGTCATCCGGAAACGTCCCGTCCGGAACGTCCTCGATCGGCACCAGCAACGGCAGCTTCCGGCGAGCAACGTCAGCTCGCCGCCTCAACTCCAGCGCCCGCCGCGTGGCGACGGTCGTCAACCACGCGCCCGGCTTGCGCGGCACACCTTGTTCCCGCCAGTGCACCAGCGCCTTCGCGTATGCGTCCTGCACGCAGTCCTCGGCCAGCTCGAGGTCTGCTGCAACGCGAGCGGTCGCGGCGAGCACGGAGGCCCACTCGCTCGAGTGCGCCTCCGCGACCGCCTGCGCTACCTCTTGGGCGTCCAGGTCAGCCGCCGTTGACCAGCGGGCGGACCTCGACACCACCCATCGGCGACGGCACCTGCTTGGCGATCGCGAGCGCCTCGTCCAGGTCGGCCGCCTCGATGATGTAGTACCCGCCCATCACTTCCTTGGTCTCGGCGAAGACGCCGTCGGTGACGACGTACCCGCCGTTGCCGTCGGAACGGATCGAGGTCGCGGTCTCGCTCCCGTCGAGCTGCCCGCCGCCGCGGATCGCGGATCCGTTGGCCTCGGCAAACGCTTGATGGTTCTTGTGGTTCTGCTCCATCACCGACCCGTCGTCCGCGGCCCACTTCGCCTCGTCGTCGTAGATCATCACCAGGTACTTGCCCACTCGGGGTCACCTCTCTCGTCCGCTGTCGGATACAGCATCTACCACTCCGATGCGCGACCCGGGCCGGAATCGACAGCACCTGCCGAGAATTTCGCGACCACGTATGGTGGCCGGTATGCCCTTGACGTACCCCATCGCGGAGCAGACGCTCGACAACGGCCTCCGGGTCGTCGTGAGCTCGGACCGTGCCGTCCCGATCGTCGCCGTCAACCTCTGGTACGACGTCGGGTCGCGCCATGAACCACCGGGTCTGACCGGGTTCGCGCACCTCTTCGAGCACCTGATGTTCCAGGGGTCGCGCAACGTCGCGTCCGGCCAGCACTTCAGCCTGCTGGAGACCGCCGGCGCCAGCCTGAACGCGAGCACGTTCTTCGATCGCACCAACTACTTCGAGTCGCTGCCCAGCGGCGGTCTCGACCTCGCGCTCTGGCTCGAGGCGGACCGGATGGGCTACCTGCTCGACGCGGTCAACCAGGAGAACCTGGACAACCAGCGCGACGTGGTGAAGGAAGAGAAGCGGCAGAGCTACGACAACCGCCCGTACGGCGATTCGTACGAGCGGCTCGTCCGGCTCGCGTTCCCCGAGGGCCACCCGTACGCGCACATGACGATCGGGTCGATGGAAGACCTCGACGCCGCTTCGCTGGAGGACGTGCACGCGTTCTTCCGCAAGTACTACGGGCCGAACAACGCCGTACTGACGATCGTCGGCGACGTGTCCGAGGACGACGCGTTCGACGCCGCCAAGCGGTACTTCGGCCACCTGCCCGCGATCCCCACGCCGCCGCCGGCGCCGGACGGGACGATCGGGCCGATGACCGACGTACAGCGTGACGACGTGGAGTCCGACGTACCGTCCGACCTGATCACGATGATGTTCCGGCTGCCGGTGGACGGTACGCCGGAGCTCGACGCGGCCGGGCTCGCGCTCGACATCCTCGCGGCCGGGCAGAGCGGCCGGCTGAACCGACGGCTGGTCCGCGACGAGCAGATCGCGCAGTCGGTGTCCGGCGGCGCGCTGCCGCTGATCGGCGGCGTCTCGTTCGGGACGCTGACCGGCATCGCGTCGGATGGCATCGACCTGCAGAAGGTCGAGGACGCGCTGCTCGAGGAGATCGAGAAGCTGGCCACCGAGGGCGTCTCCTCGGACGAGCTTGCCACTGTGCAGGCGCAGGCCGAGCGGGACTGGCTGGAGCAGCTCGCCACGTGCGCCGGCCGGGCCGACGAGATCTCGCATCATGCATTGCTGTTCGGCGATGCGAACCGGATCAACAACCGCATCGACCAGGTCAAGGCCGTGACCGTCGAGCAGGTGCAGGCGGCCGCCTCGAAGTGGGTCCGAGCGGCCGGACGGGTGCAGGTCAGCTACCGCCGTCTGGAGACCGCGGCAGAGACGGCAGGAGAGCAGGAATGAGCCAGGTTCTGACCACCCCACCGGCCGTCGGCGCACCGCGTCCGTGGAAGTTCCCGGAGGCCGTGACCACGCGGACCAGCGTCGGTGCGCCGGTGCACGTCTTCGACCGCCCCGGGCAGTACGTCGCCACTGTGCGCGTCACGATCGCGATGCCGTTGATCGCGGAGCCGCGTGAGCTCGAAGGCGTCGCGACGATCATGTCGCGGACGCTCGACGAGGGCACCGAGCTGCATTCGGCCAACGAGTTCGCGGCCGCGTTGGAGCGGCACGGAGCGGCGTACGGCGTGGATGTCAGCTCGGACGCGCTGCACGTGGAGATCTCCGTACCGGTATCGCATCTCGCGCCGGCCGTCGCGCTGCTCGCCGAGGCGATCACGCGGCCCGCGTTCAACCAGGCCGATGTCGGTCGGCACGTGACGATCCGCCTCGGCGAGATCAACCAGGAGCGCGCCAACGCCGGGTACCGGGCGCGCGAGGCGTTCGCGTCGCATCTGTTCGACTCGGCGACACGTCGTTCCCGCCCGACCGCGGGTACGCCGGACACGATCCGGCCGCTGACGAACACCGAGGTCGCGGACTTCTACCGCCGGAACATCGGGCCGGAGCGGGCCGAGATCCTCTTCGCCGGCGACGCGACCGGGGTCGACGCCGCCGCGATCATCGACGAGGCCTTCGCGGGCTGGACATCCGGCGCCGGACCGGTGGGCGAGACCCCGGAGCCGATCTACCTTCCGGGCAACCGGGTCGTGCTCGTCAACCGGCCGGGCTCGGTGCAGAGCCAGCTGCTGATCGGCTGCGCCGGTCCGGACCGGCGCGACCCGGGGTGGGGCTCGGCCGCGGTCGCGAACCACGTGGTCGGCGGGACGATCACCTCACGCGTCGACACCGTTCTGCGCGAGGAGAAGGGCTACACGTACGGCACGCGGACCAGCTTCGCCGCGCCGCGCAAGGGCGGGACCTTCAGCCTCGGCGGCGCCGTACGCACCGAGGTGACCGGCGCCGCGATCGGTGACGCGCTGCGCATCCTGCGCGAGGCCCGCGACGGCCTCACCGAGCAGGAGGTCCAGGAGGCGAAGGACAGCCTGATCCGCACCGCTCCCCTGCGCTACGAACAGGCCGATTCGGTCGCCCAGCAGGTCGGCAGCAACATCGCCAACGGCGTACCGATCGACTTCGCCGACACCTATCTGAGTCAGATCGCGGCAACCACCGCCGCCGAGGCAACCGACGCCTACCGCCGGTACGTCGGAACCAACGGCCTACTGGTCGTCGTCGTAGGAGAAGCCAAGGACGTCCGCCCCCAACTGGAGGGCCTCGACCTCGGCGACCTGATCGACCTGGGCTGAGCTTCATCCTCTGCCCCGGGAAACGTCCGGGGCAGAGGGCCTTCGGGTCAGCTGCTGATGTAGTTGGAGAGTTGTTCCTTCTCGAACTCGAGTTCGCCGATCCGGGACTTGACCACGTCGCCGATGCTGACCAGCCCGGAGAGGTTGCCGTCGACAACGACCGGGACGTGCCGGATCCGGCGGTCCGTCATCAGTCGCATCAGGTTGTCGATCAGGTCGTCCGGCGTACAGGTGTGTACCTCGGCCGTCATGATCGCGCTTACGCGCACGTCACCCGCGTCCGGCGTACCGTTCCAGAGCCGGACAACGTCACGCTCCGACACGATCCCGGACACCGTCGACCCGTCCGCACTGACCACCACCGCGCCGATGTTCTTCTCGGCCAGCAGTGCGAGCAGCTCGGTGACAGTGGCTTCTGGGGAGATGGTGACGACCTGATTGCCCTTACCGCGCAGTACGTCGTTGATCTTCACGGAGCCTCCTGCAGATCGAGGACCAATACCCCAAGGTAACGGCATTCCCCCCATCACACCCAGTGACAACGAAGGACATGTAGGTGTAGAGGATTACCTACGCAGCCTGCGTATAGTCGAGCGACGGAGGAGGCGAGCGTGGACCTACTCGAAGTCCAGCGGGTGGTTGAGCGACCGGACCAGCACTCTCTCGGCATCCGGGTGATTACGCCGTTCCGTGGCATGTTGGCCAAGCGGAACGAACTGCTCGACGAGCTGTTCGCTTGGCTTCGGACGGCGGGTGTCGACGACTCCGGCATGTTCTTCCTTCGGCTGCACGTGATCGACATGGCCGGGCCGATGGATCTCGAAGTGGGCCTGATGACGCCGGAAGCGCTGCCCGGCGACGACCGCGTCCGGCCGGCCACGCTGCCGGCCGGGCGGTACGCGACGCTCACGTACCGCAACCACTCGCTCCGCGCCAACCGCGCTCTCCTCGACTGGGCCGCCGACGAGCAGTTGGCCCTCGATCGCCGCGAGGTCCCCGAGGGCGATCTCTTCGTCTGCAGGTACGAGGCGTTCCGCACCGATCCCCGCACCGAACCGCGCAAGACCAAGTGGGAGGTCGAGCTCAACCTCCGCCTCGCCGACGCCTAGGCCGCTCTGCTCTCCGAAAACAGCAGGTCGGGCCGGCCCGCCAGACCATAGGATCGCTGGGTTCGGCATGGTGGAGGGGGCGCGGTGGGGTTCCGGCAGGATCTGGCCGTACTGCGGCATCGGGACGTGCGGGTGTTCATCTCCGCGCGGTTCATCTCGATCCTCGGGTCGACGATCGCGCCGGTGGCGCTGGTGTTCGCAGTACTAGACATCTCCGACTCCGCCGGCGCGGTCGGCACAGTGCTCGCGGCGCGCAGCATCCCGAACATCGTCTTCCTGCTGATCGGCGGCGTCATCTCCGACCGGCTCCCGCGCGACCTCGTACTGGTCGTCGCCAACACGGTCAGCGGGCTCACGCAGGGTCTCGCCGCCACGCTCGTACTCTCCGGGCACGCGACCATCTGGCAACTCGCCGCGATCGAAGCGGTGAACGGGATCGCGGCGGCGTTCGTGATGCCCGCAATGACCGGCATCCTCCCGTCGATCGTCGACCGCAGCGAACTCCCGCAGGCGAACGCGATCGCCGGCTTCGCTCGCTCGACCGCGATGATCGGCGGCGGCGCGGTCGCCGGCGTGATCGTCGGGCTGACCGGTCCGGGCGTCGGGCTCGCGGTCGACGGCGCGACGTTCCTGATCGCCGCCGCGCTGCTGTCCCGCCTGACCATCCCGCGGATCGAACGCGCCGCCACGTCGATGCTGACCGACCTGCGCGACGGCTGGAGCGAGTTCGTCTCCAGGCAGTGGGTCTGGGTGATCGTGCTCGCGTTCGGCCTGCTGAACCTGATCTTCACCGCCGCCTACCAAACCCTCGGCCCGGTGATCGCGGACCGTACGTTCGGGCGAACCGGCTGGGGCCTCGTCAGCGCCTGCTTCGGCGCCGGACTAGTTGCCAGCGGCATCATTATGCTCCGGCTCAAACCCCGCTACCCGCTGCGTACGGGCATGCTCGGCATGCTGCTCACGGTCCCGGTCATGCTGTGCCTGGCGCTCTTGCCATACACCTGGGCGATGGCGATCGCCGCGTTCCTCCTCGGCGTCGGCTTCGACATCTTCGGCATCAGCTGGGACACCGCCCTCGGCCAGCACGTCCCGATCGAGAAGCTCTCCCGCGTCTCGTCGTACGACATGCTCGGCTCGTTCATCGCCGGCCCCGCGGGTCAGCTCACTGTCGGATACGTCGCTGCGCTGGTCAGCGTCAAAGCCGTCGAACTGTACGGCGCTGCCTTGTTCGTCCTGATCACCGTGATCACGCTGGTCGTCCCATCGGTCTGGAACCTGCGTCGTGTCTCGTAAGCGCTGTAGCTCGAGCGATAGCGGTGTCGAGGTGCGTGCCTGGGCGCCGATAGCGTCGAGCTACAGCGCTTACGAGACACTAAGGTGGATGTGTGAGTTCAATCGTTCCGGGTCCGCAGAAGAAGATCGGCGAAGAGATCGACGCCGCCCGCTCCGGCGCGAAGCCGTTGAGCGCCGGCGACCTCAACGCGTCAGCGCCACCGCAGGAAGAGCTGACCGGGCTGGACGACTGGCCCGAGACCCTGCGATCGACCGTCGAGGCGGAACACGACCGCGTCACCGCGCTGGCAACCAACCGCCGCCGCACCGCCGACGGCGTACTCCCTGAGGTCGTCCAGCGCCTTGACGAGCTACTCAGCCAACTCGCCGACCGCCTCCAGGCCGACAAACCGCGCCGCTTCGGCAAGTCCTCTTCTTCTGACGACGCTGCACTCGACGACATCGCCGAGCTCCTCGGAATCCCCGCCGACGAGGTCCCCACGTCAACCGGCCGAGGCGAACACCGCGCCGCCCTCCGCACCATCAAACAACTCCGCTCCCAACTCAAAGAGCTGGAAACCACCAAGGAACACTCAAAGCTCACCCGCCTGGTCACCTTCGTGGTCCGCCTGGCCGTAGTCACCGAAAGCGCCCCCGAATCAACCGCGCCCTTGGCACCCATCGCCTTGGACCGCTACGCCCAGTCCACCCCAGACCCCCAGTGGAACTGGCCCTTCGACCAAAAACTCACCTTCTGGAAGAAAACCCGCGCCACCCTCACCACGGACTGACACTCACCCGTCCACGACCCGGCCGCACACGGGGACGTCTGAGGGGTCAACCCCCAAGCCGGTCGGTTGCCCCCTCGAATCCACACCGAACAACCGACCATCTCAAGGGTTGACCCCTGAGACGTCCCGGCTTCCGCGAGCCAACCGGTCCCGCGGCAGCACCTATCCGTGGGCGGGCCTGGGCCACTGACCAACCAACCCGCTCCGGGCCGTCGCACCCTCAAGTCCATCCCCGAGCCGGCCGAAAACCCCCGTTGATCAGTGACCCACGTCCGCTCCGCGGCTCTGGTGGTTGGGTTCAGCCCTTGATTGCTCCGCCGAGGGCGAAGGCGCCGCCGAGTTTGCGGGAGAGGAGCAGGTACAGGAGCAGGACGGGCATCGTGTAGATGAGGGAGTACGCCGCCAGTTGGCCGTAGTTCGGTTCGCCGTACTGGCCGAAGAACGTGAAGATGCTGACCGAGGCCGGCAACCGCTCAGGCGACAGCAGCAGCATGAAGGGGACGAAGAAGTTTCCCCACATGCCGATGAACGTGAAGATCAGCACCACCGCGATCCCCGGCCACATCAGCGGCAGCACGATCGCCCACAGCGCCCGCATGTTCCCGGCGCCGTCAACCCACGCCGCTTCCTCCAAAGAAAGCGGTACGCCGTCCATGAACGTCTTGGTCAGCCAGATCGCAAACGGCAACGCCGACGTCGCCATGAACATGATCGTGCCGCCCAGCGTGTCCACCAGGTTCAGCTGCACGAACAGCCCATACACAGGCACCATCACCGCAGTGATCGGCAACCCCGTGCAGAACAACACGGTCAGCAAGAACGGCCGGTTGAAGCGCGTCTTGAACCGCGACAACGGATAAGCCGCGAGCACCGCGCAGATCATCGTCAGCAACGCCGCCCCGCCACACAGCACGATCCCGTTCAGAACGGGCCGGTACGTCGTGTCGGTGTTCAGCACCGCCTTGAAGTTCCCCAACGTCGGATGCGTCGGGAATTCGACCCGCAGCCCCGCCGTCCGGTTGATCGATGCGAACAGCACCCACAGCAACGGCAGGACGAACAGTACGCCGATGGCCAACAGCACCAGGTTCGACGCGAGCTTGCTCATCCGGTCGCGGGCAATCATGCTGCCTCCGAGTTCAGTCCACGCAGGTAGATCAGCGAGAAGACCGCGCCGATCGCCAGCATCACCAGTGCGATCGCTGTGCCGTAGCCGATCTGGGAGAAGCTGAACGCCTGCTCGTACATGTACAGCGGCAACGTCTGACTCTTGGTCCCCGGGCCGCCCCGGGTCATCGCGTAGATGAGGCCGAACACGCTCAGCGTCTGCAGCGTGATCAGCATCAGGTTGGTCATGACCGCACGGGTGATCATCGGCAGCGTCACGAACAGCAGTCGCCGCCAGCCGCCGGCGCCGTCCATCTCCGCGGATTCCTCGATCTCCTTGGGGATCTCGCTCAGCGCGGCGGAGTACACCAGCATCGAGAACGCCGTACCGCGCCAGATGTTGGCCAGCGACACCGCGATGATCGGTGCCCCGTACAACCAGTCCTGGCCGGGCAGGCCGACCGCGTGCAGTATCACGTTCAGCGTGCCGTCGTCGTTGAAGAACGCGCTCAGCAGGTACGCCGCGACGATCTCGGGCAGCACCCACGCGCCGATGACCGCCGTACCGACGAAGTTGCGGACGGTCTTGGTCGACTTCCGCATCAGCAGCGCGAGTCCGAGGCCGAGCGTGTTCTGGCCGATGATCGCGGAGATCAGCGTGAACACGAGCGTCAGCCAGATCGAGTTCGTGAACGCGCCGCTGGAGAACGCCTTGCGGAAGTTGTCCAGCCCGACGAACTTCACGTTCGCGGCACCGGGTCCGGTGAGCGCCATGTTCGTGAACGCGGCGTACACGCAGTAGATGATCGGGCCGGCCAGGAAGACCAGCATCAGTCCGATGGCCGGCGACAGCGGCAGCATCTTGACTAGTTTGGCCCCCCGCGGCCGCCGGCTGGGGGTACCAGCGGCGGCCGTGGAGGACGGAGCGACAGTCGTCGTCACAGGGGAGAATCCTCCGAGCTACTGGCCAGTGCTCTTCGTCGTCGTACTGTCCTTGCCGCCGACGATGCCCTCGACCGCCTGGTCGTAGTTCTTCGCCGCCGCATCAGGCTGGGACTGACCCGTCATCACCGATTCCATCGCGGTGATGATCTCGTTCGAGACCTTCGGGTACTCCGGCAGCGCCGGCCGGTACACCGTCACCGAGACGAGGTCGGTGAAGAACTGCGTGCTCGCCGAGGAGGACTTGTACGCCGCGTCGGAGGCGACGTCCTTGCGGACCGCGATCTGCGCGCCGTCGGTGGCGTACTTGGCGGCGTTCTTCTGCGTCTGCAGGGTCTTGATGAAGTCCCAGGCCGCGTCGGGGTTCTTCGACTTGGCCGGGATCGCCCAGGTCCAGCCGCCGGAGAGGCTGACCTTGCCCTTGCCGCTGCCGTCCTGCGTCGGCATCGCGGTCTGGCCGAGCACCGTGCTCCACTGCGGCCACGGCTTGGCGCCGGACTTCAGCCAGTTGCCGTAGATCCACGAGCCGTCCAGGTCGATCGCCAGCTTCTGCTGCGGCAGCAGCTCGGTGCCGACCTTGCTGCCCATGTTCGGGCTGAGCGCGTCCTTCGGCGACGGCGCCAGGCCCTCGGAGAAGACGGTCTTGACGAAGTTCAGCGAGTCCTTGAAGCCCTGGCTGCCGACGACCCACTTCTTCTGGTCGTAGTTGTACAGGGTGTCCTTGGTGCCGTAGAGCAGCATCTCGAAGCCCTGCATGGCCGAGGCCTCACCCATCGGCTTGCCGGAGTACATGTTGAACGGGATCACGCCCGGCACCTTCTGCTTGATGGTGCGTGCCGCGCTGAGTACGTCGTCCCACGTCTTCGGCTGCCAGTCGGCGGGCAGGCCGGCCTTCGCGAAAATCTGCTTGTTGTACCACAGGGCCCGAGTGTCGGTGCCGTCCGGTACGCCGTACGTCTTGCCGTCCTGGCCACGCGCCGCGCCCTTGGCGGTGTCCTCGAACTGACCCCACTGGTCCCACTTGCCGATGTAGTCGTCGAGCGGCTTCAGGTACCCCGCGGTGATGTCGGAGTTGATCAGGAAGGTGTCCTCGTAGACGATGTCCGGCGCCGTGTTCGGCGAGCGCATCATCAACTGGATCTTGGTGTAGTAGTCGTTCTCGCTGGCAACGACCGGAACGATCTCGACCTGGGATCCCGGGTGCGCGGCTTCGTACTCGGTCTTCACGCCGGTGAGGAAGTTCTTCATCACCACGCCCGGACCCCACTGCTGGTACGCGATCTTGATGTGCGCGGGTCCGGAGCTCTGCGAGCTGCCGGCCTCCGGCTGCTTGGTCGTCGAGCCTTGACTACAGGCCGAGACCCCCAGCAGCAGCGCGCCCGCGGCGGCCGCTGCTATGAAACGTTTCCTTGTCACCATCAGGTCCACCTTCGGGCGATCGTTGTCATACCGGTACCACGGCCCAAACCCTGCGGGCTTTCCCGCGACCGTAGGAGCCTCGAGCAACCGAAGTCAATGCTTGACAGACAACGTTGTCGCAGCAGTCAGGCAGAAACGCGGTGACCAGGGTGTAACGATCCGATCACCGCGCTGTCATACCTTCACTTTGTCAGGCTGCGACGGCGGAGGCCTCATGTCGAGCCGGTACGGCGCGTCCTCGCGTGCGGAGCGATCCGAGTGCGCACAGCGCCAATCCGCCGACCAACCAGCAGGCCAGTACGACGAGTGGTCTGGCCGCTCCGGCGCCGTCGAAGAAGCTCACGGACCGTAGCGCCGTACCCGCGGCTCCGGGCGGCAGCAGCTGTCCGAGGGTGCTCCAGCCGTTCGGCAGCATCTCTGGGGCGCTCGTCATCCCGGAGAGCGGATTGCCGAGCAGCATCATCGTCGCGCTGCCGAGCGCGAGTCCCGCCGTACCGATCAGCCACTCGAGTCCGAGCAAGGTGAGGCTGATCGCGCCGATCGACAGTGCGATCACGCCCGCGTTGCCGAGGTAGCTGCCTTCGAACGAGCCGAGCCAGAACTGCAGTACGGCGGCCAGCGCGAGCCCACCGGTGATCGCGAACGCGACAGCGCCGACCACCCGCTTCGCCCCGGGCCGCACCAGCTGGGTCAGCGCGGCGGCCGCGATGATTCCGCCGAGCACGAGCGGCAGCGCACCCGCAGCCAACCCGGCGCCCCGCGGATCATCCTTCGGCAGCGGGACGATGTCCGTGACCTTGGCCCGGCCATCCAGCTGACCGGCCAGTTGGGTCAGGAGTTGCGCAACGACCGGACCGCCCGCGGACGCCGTGAGCACCTCGGGTTGGGCCGAGTCCAGCACGATCGCGCCGTACACGTCCCGGTCCTCGATCTGCTGCACGGCCGCCTGCCGGTCCGGTACGGCGGTGATGTCGAAGCCGCCCGGTACCGCCTGGTCGAGCCGGGCCCTGACCTGCTCGACCGCCGGCGTCGGACCGGACACCGCGATCGGGACGTTCCGCGGTTCGGACCGCGCGGACGGCCAGGCGAAGGCGATCAGGAACACCGTGAGGACCGCGGTCAGCAGCACGATGACGGCGATCAGGGGCGGCCGGCGACGTTCGGCCGCGTGCGCCTCAGTGGTCATGACGGGAACTCCTTCAACGAATAAAACCGAATGTCCGTTCTTTATAGACTCCCCAGGGCCCGGCGACTTGTCAAGAACGGACATTCGTTTTATGTTTCGAGCGTGCCGAAGGTCACCGAGGAGCACCGCCTGGCTCGCCGCGAGCAGATCGTCGCGGCGGCCCGTGTCTGCATGAACGCGGAGGGCTTCCACAAGACGACGATGGCCGACGTCATCCGCGAGTCCCAGCTGTCCGCAGGCGCCGTGTACGGCTACTTCAAGAGCAAGGAAGAGATCGTCGCGGCGATCGCCGAGGACGCGCTGAGCACCGTCGACGAGCTCTTCGAGAACCTGCTCGCCTCCGATGAGCCGCTGACTCCGCTGGCCGCGCTGGAAGCCACCGTCGACCAGGTGGTGCGGGTCGCGGGCGCGCCGGCTGGAGACGTCACCCGGATCGCCGTACAGGCCTGGGCCGAGGCCCTGCGCAACGAGGAGATCCGCGGCATCGCGAAGGGCAAGTACTGCAAGCTTCGCGGCCATTTCCTGGTGATCGCCCGGCGCGCGCAGGCCGACGGCACGCTCGACCCGGATGCCAACCCCGAGCATGTCGCCCAGGTCATGTTCAGCATGATCCCCGGCTTCGTCCTGCAGCGGCTGCTGATCGGCGACGTCACCCCGGCCACCTACAAGGCCGGACTGCGGGCACTACTGCGTTCATAGGGCGCTCCTGAGAGGTGGAGTTTCACCCACCCCGTACGGTGGTCCAGCACCATGGGGCGGTACGCCGTTGCTCCGTAGCGTCGACGGCATGAGAAAGCGGAAGCAGGAAGCAGTCGACGGGACCGGATACTCGGTCGTCCTGCAGGACGTACGACGGGTCTACGGCCGTGGCGGCAACACCGTCACCGCCCTCAACGGGATCTCGATGAAATTCGCCCCCGGCACCTTCACCGCGGTGATGGGTCCGTCGGGTTCGGGCAAGAGCACGTTCCTGCACTGTGCGGCCGGGCTCGACCGGCCGACGTCGGGCACGGTGCTGATCGACGGCCTGCCGCTGGCCGGGCTGAGCGAGCGCAAGCTGACCGAGCTCCGCCGCGAGCGGATCGGGTTCGTGTTCCAGTCCTTCAACCTGCTGCCCGCGCTGACCGTCTGGCAGAACGTCTGCCTACCGCAGGAGCTCGACGGCCGGCGCGTGAACAAGGCCGCCGTCCGCCAGGTCCTGGAGCGGGTTGGTCTCGCCGACAAGTACAAGAGCCGCCCGGGTGAACTGTCGGGCGGCCAGCAGCAGCGCGTCGCGATCGCCCGCGCCCTCGTCGCCCGTCCGGCCGTGATCTTCGCCGACGAGCCGACCGGCGCGCTGGACACGCAGACAGCAGCCGACGTACTCGAGCTCCTCCGCGAGCCCGTTCGTACGCAGGGACAGACAGTCGTGATGGTCACCCACGATCCGGTCGCGGCGTCGTACGCCGACCAGGTCGTCTTCCTGGCCGACGGCGTACTGGCCGGCAGCCTGTCCGAGCCGACGGCCGAGCAGGTCGCCGACCGGATGACCCACCTCGGCGCGCGGTCCAACCTGCAGGTGGTGGCGGGATGATGCGCCAAGCCATCCGCACCTTGCGCCACCGCAAGAGCGGATTCATCGCCACGTTCGTCGCGGTCGTCTTCGGTACGGCGATCGTGATGGCGTGCGGCGGCCTGATGGAAACGGGCATCCGCTCCAACGTCGAACCCCAACGCCTGGCCGGCACCGCACTGGTTGTCACCGGCAAACAATCCCACCTCCGCCCCGGCGAGGAAGACGCCACTCCCCTGCCGGAACGCGTCGGCGTCCCGGTCGACGCACTAGCGAAAATCCGTTCCACAGAAGGCGTCTCGTCCGCCATCGGCGACTACACCTTCCCCGCGGTCGGTCCGTCGGTTGCTGAAGGCCACAACTGGTCCAGCGCATCCTTGGCCCCGTATCACCTCAGCACCGGGCACGCACCAGGCTCCGGTCAGGTAGTTGTTTCGTCCGGCAAGCCCGGCGATCACCTCACCCTCATCGTCAACGGCGAACCGAAGACCTTCACGGTCAGCGGAATCGCCCCGACAGCAACCAGCAACGCCTTCTTCTCCAACCCGGACGCCGCCCAGTTCGCGCGCAACCCGGAGCGTTTCGCCGACGTCGGCGTACTGGTTGCCCCCGGCACCAACCTCGACGACGTGAAGGACCGGCTGAAGGCAATCGACAGCAACCTCACGGTCCGCGAAGGCGTCGACCGCGGCCTGGCCGAGCACCCCGACGCCGAGTCACACAAGACCGCCCTGATCGCGGTAGCCGGCTCGTTCGGCGGCATCGCAACCATGACGATGATGTTCGTCGTCGCCTCGACGCTGGCCCTGGCGGCACAGCACCGCGAGCGCGAGTTCGCTCTCCTCCGCGGCATCGGTACGACGCCAGGGCAGGTCCGCCGGATGATCCTCGGCGAAGCGCTCCTCGTCTCGCTGCCGGCCGTGGCGGTAGGCGTCATCCCAGGCACCTTCCTAGGACGATTCCTCTTCGACCAGCTCAGCACCCACGGCGTCGCGTCGTCGGTGATCGAGTTCTCGCAAGGCTGGATCCCGTTCGGCGCCGGCGCCGGTGCCGCCGTACTCGCAGCCATCGGTGCAGGACTGATCGCGGCCCGCAAGTCCGCGAAGATCCGCCCGATCGAGGCGCTGGCCGAGGCCTCGCTGCAGCGGAAGTGGTTCAGCTGGATGCGGCTGCTGTTCGGTCTGCTGTTCCTCGGCGGTGGACTCGCGCTGCTCATCGTCACCGCCACGGTGATGACCGGACCGCTCGCTGGCTCGACTGCGGGCCCATCGATCCTTTGCTGGGCAATCGGTGTCGCGCTGCTCGGCCCCTTCTGGACCAAGGCTGTGCTCGCGTTCTGGCGGTGGCCGGTGCAGGCACTGACCCGGGTCAACGGTCGGCTAGCGATCCGCAACCTGTCGGCGCGCTCGGTCGCGATGTCCGCCGCGGTGATGCCGGTAATGCTTGCCGTCGGCATCTCAACGGCCAACCTGTACATGCAGACGACGCAGGTACACGCGTCCTCTGAGGCGTTCACCCGGGATCTGCGCGCAGATGCCGTAGTGGTCTCGGATGCCGGTCTGTCGCCGGCGCTGCTCCAGCAAGTCCGCGCGGTACCGGGTGTCGCGAGTGCGTCGGCGTACGTGCGGAGCATCGGTGCGGTTGACGACCCGCGCAATTCGCCGTTCGACGAAGACGGTGCGCCGGTGATCGGCGTGGACGCCCAAGGCGCGAACGGTACGGCGCCGGTCCGGCTCACGAACGGATCGCTCGCCGGGCTGACCGGTTCGACTGTGGCGATCCCGGACTACATGGCCACGAAGACGGGGCGCGGGGTCGGGTCCGAGATCGCGATGACGTTGGGCGACGGAACGCCGGTGAAGCTGCGGGTGGTTGCGACGTTCGCTGCGGAGCGCGGGTACGAGACGATCATCATGCCCGCGTCGTTGGTGGCCGCTCACACGACGGACGGTCTGACCAAGCAGATCCTCGTCCGCGCCGCACCGGGTGCCGACGTACGGCCGGGGCTGGCCAAGCTTGCGGCGGCTCATCCGACTGTCCAGGTCGCAGACCGCAGTACATTGGTCGCCGCGAACGCGGAAGATCTGCAGACGCAGGCGTGGGTCAACTACATGCTGGTCGGAATGCTGATCGCGTACACCGCGGTATCGGTCGTCAACACGCTCGTTTCGTCGACGCTGCGCCGCCGCCGCGAGTTCGCCCTGCAACGGTTGACCGGCTCGACGCGACTACAGGTCCTGCGGATGTTGTGGACCGAAAGCACCCTGGTCACCCTCGCCGGAGTCACGCTGGGGACGGCGGTAGCCCTCGCCTGCCTGCTCCCCTTCTCCGCGAAGGTCTCAACCAGCGCGCTCCCCACCGGCCCACTGTGGATCTACGGCGTCATCGTCGCAGCCGCCACGATCCTCACCTTCGGCTCCACCCTCCTCCCCGCAACCACAACCCTCCGCCACGCCCCCACCCAACCCAGCTACAACGACTAACCCTTCACAGCAAGACAAGTCAGCAACAACGGCAGCGGATCCCCGGGCAGACGCCACAACCCATCGGCGCCCTGCACCATCCCGGGGCTCCGCTGCCGCAGATCCACCGGCAACTCATCAAGCCGCACGATCCGCAGTCCGGCACCAGCCAGCGCGTTGACCAGTCCGCCGACCGTCCAGGGCCAGGTGGTCTGGACATGCTCCGACACCGCCTGTCCGGTGTAGCTGGTGTTCACCTGTCGGTCGACGGCCCCCGTCCGGAAGTACGACGTACGCACCCGGAGCTCTCCATCGACCATCGACAGCATCGGATGGAACTCGGCAAGGAACAGCACTCCGCCGGGCCGAAGCATGCGAGCCACCACCCGCGCGAACTCGTCGAGATCCGGCAGCCAGACCAGCACCCCGTACGTCGCCACCACCACGTCGTACGACGCAGGCTCGAGTACGTCGGCCACGTCGTACACATCCGCCTGGACGAACCGCGCCGGTAGCCCGACCTCATCCGCCAACCGCCGCGCCACCGCCACCGCTTCCGCGGAGAAGTCCACGCCAGTGACCTCGGCGCCGAGCCGAGCCCACGACAATGTGTCCAGCCCGAAGTGACACATCAGGTGCAGCAGCCGCTTCCCGCGGACGTCGCCGAGCGCCTCGACCTCGAACGCCCGCAACGAACTACGCCCGTCCCGAAACCCGTCGACGTCGTAGAACTCCGACGACACGTGCACCCCGGCCCGCACGTCCCACGCGGTCCGGTTCCGCTCGACGCGCTCGCGATCGTCCATCCACCGACGATGGCACAACGCAGGGCTATCGTGCAGGCGTCGGTTCAGCCACCGGCTGCAGCGCGATCGTTGTCGCCTGGATGATGCCGGCGTTGGCGCGGATCCAGCTGGAGAGGACTACCTGCAGGTCTTCGAGGTCTCGCTCCTCCAGGATTACACCGGGGACTGGCACGCTTGCGCCGAGTTCGGCGAGGACCGGGCGGAGGTGTTGATCCGCGAGGAGCTTGTGGCTCGGGGCCGCGGAGACGGTGACCGGCACGACGACCGATCCCGCCAGCGCCGAAGGCCGGAGTACGTCGAGGAAGCTCTTCAGCAGACCGGTGTAGCTGCCTTTGTAGACCGGGGTGGCGACGACGATCACCGAGGCCGACGAGACCAGGTCGATTGCGTTCTGCAACTCCGCATGATCGTCACCTTGGAAGATCGCCGGCGCGAAGGTCACCAGGTCGATCAGCTCGTCGATCCGGTACGGCGTACCGAGCTCGGAGGCCAGCAACTCCGCGACCGACGCCGCGGCGGCCGCCGTCCGCGAACCCGCCCGTGGATTGCCGACCACCGTGACGACGGACTGCGGCCAGACCGGCGCATCCTCGGACCCGGCCTGGGGCACGACCTGCGACTCGAACGCGACTGAGGGCATCTGACCCAACTCCTGAGGCATCGGCAGTGATACCTCGAGCGTAGTCAAAGTCGAGCGCGCTACTTGACTTTCTCAGGATTTGAACGCCCGCGCAGCTTCACGACCACGAACCACACCACCGCGGCGACCGCACCGGCGATCACCAGCTTCTGGAACACCCCGACCGACGACTCGACCAGATGCCACCGCTCACCGAGCTGGTAACCGGCCAGGATCAGCAACGAGTTCCACACCAGGCTCCCGAGCGCGGTCAGTGGCAGGAACAGTGCCACCCGCATTCGCTCCACCCCGGCCGGCACCGAGATCAGGCTGCGCACGACCGGGACCAGCCGCCCGATCAGCACCGCCTTGGCGCCGTGCCGCAGGAACCACTCCTCAGCCTTGTCGATATCTGCCACCTTCACCAACGGCAGCTTCCCGGCGATCGCGCGCGTCCGATCGCGGCCGAGCACCCCGCCCACGCCGTACAGGGCGAGCGCACCGACGACCGACCCGAGGGTGGTGAACACGATCGCGCTGATCAGCCCGAGATCACCCCGGGCCGCCGCGAAGCCGGCCAGCGGCAGGATCACCTCGCTCGGCAACGGCGGGAACAGGTTCTCGAGCGCGACCGCGAGCCCGGCCCCCGCCGGCCCCATCCGCTCCATCAGATCGATCGCCCACCCGGCCACTCCACCGGTCGGCTCCTGCGTCGCCTGCAGCGCGGTCATCATCACCTGATTCGTCGTCGTCATCATGGGTGCGACGCTAGGTCCGCGAACACGCCCTACGCACTGGAGCCACCCACCGTACCGACCGGGGGAAAACCCCCGCTGTGCGAGCATTTGCCACCAATAGAAAGGGTTTTGGATGACAGTCGAGCACGCCCCCCGGACCAGCACGTACCCGTCGCGCGAAGAGCTCGGCCGGGCCGCGGCCACCGCAGCCGCCGAGCAGATCCGTACGGCGATCGCGGCGACCGGACGTGCGCGGATCATGCTTGCCGCCGCGCCGAGCCAGACCGCGACCCTTGCGGCGCTCGCCGTGCAGCCGGACATCGACTGGAGCCGGGTCGAGTGCTTCCACATGGACGAGTACGTCGACCTGTCGGCGGACGCCCCGCAGTCGTTCCGGAACTGGCTGCACCGGAGCTTCCTCGATCAGGTGCCTCAGGCAACGTTCCGTCCGCTGGCGCCGGAAGCAGGTCCGGACAGCTACGCGGATCTGATGGGCGACGAGCCGTTCGACCTCGTCCTGTTCGGGCTCGGCGTCAACGGCCACCTCGCCTTCAACGACCCACCCGCCGACTTCGACGATCCGCGGGCCGCGAAGATCGTCGCGCTGGATGAGACCAGTCGCCGCCAGCAGGTCGACGAAGGCAACTTCGCCGCGATGGACGACGTACCCACGCACGCCGTCACGGTGACGATCCCCCGCCTGCTCAACGCGCGAGCGCTGGTCGGTTCAGTCCCCGGATCGGTCAAGCGACAGGCCGTCAACGACACACTGAGCCAGCCGATCAGCCCGGACTATCCCGGTACGGCGCTGCGCATGCACGCCGACGTACAACTCTTCCTGGACAGGGAATCAGCCGACGCCGAGGTGTAGACCGCCGGAGGCATCCACGACCTGACCCGTGATCCACCGCGCCTCGGGTGAGGCGAGGAACGCGACCACGTCGGCGACATCCTCACCCGTGCCCAGCCGGCCGAGCGCGGTCTGACCGACGATCAACTCGGACAATCCCGGCGTCTCGAAGATCGCGCCGTTCGCCTCGGTCCGGGTCGCGCCGGGCGCCACCGCATTCACGGTGATGCTTCGCCGGCCGAGCTCCTGCGCCAGCGTGCGCGTCATCGTCTCGACCGCGCCCTTGGTCATGGCGAACGAGGTCTGTGTCGGGTTCGCCATCCGGGTTGCGACCGACGAGATCGAGATGATCCGGCCGCCGTCAGCCAAGATCGGCAGCAGCCGCTGGATCAGGAAGTACGGCGCGCGCACGTTCACCGCCATCAACCGATCGAACGCCTCCTCCGAGTCCGTCCCGATCGGACCAGCCGGCTGCGCGGCCGCGTTGTTCACCAACACCTCCAGCCGACGACCGGACAGCCCAGCAGTCAGTTGCTCGACCACCGCGTCGACATCGCCCGGCACCCCGAGCTCGGCGCCGATCACGAACCCACGACCGCCGATCCGCTCGAGAGTCTCCTCGGCCCCGGCCTTGTCCTGGTTGTAGTGCACCGCCACGTAGCTCCCCGCCGCGGCCAGCCGCTCCGCGATCGCCCGCCCGATGCCACGCGACGCACCCGTCACCAACGCAACCCTGTCATTCATGTTAGAAACTATCATGTTGTTAGTATCTACCACATGAGCTTGAGGGACCGCCAGCGCGCCGACACCCGGCAACGCATCCAGCGACAGGCACTCCGCCTGTTCAGCGACCAGGGGTACGACGCGACCACCGTCAACGAGGTCGCCGACGCGGCCGGCGTCTCGGCGATGACGGTCTACCGGAACTTCCCCACCAAGGAAGACCTCGTCCTGTACGACGACTTCGACGAGCAGGCCGCCGCGTCGATCGCCGAGCTCCCGTCAACCGGTTCCCTCACCGACCGCATCGGCCGCGCCGTACTGGCAACCATCGAGCGCGCGAACACGGACCTGCTCCTCGTCCGGCTCCAGCTGATGAGCTCGACCCCCGCCCTCCAGGCCCGCCACCTCGACAGCCAGTTCCGCCTGCAAGAGGCGTTCGTCCAAGCGATCTGCGCCGACGACCCGACCCTCGAGTACGCCGCCCGCGCAGCCGCAAGCGCCTGCCTAGGCGTAACCCACACCGCCCTACTCCGCTGGGCCGCCAACAACGGCAAACCCAACCTTCCCGACCTCTACAACGAGGCCTTCACCGCAGTCTTCGGCCACGCGCCTTAAGGGCGATGGGCACGAACGATCAGGTCAGCGGCCTCGTGCGCGATCCGATGCCGCTCGGCCTTCGTCAACGGCTCGGTCCCCTGCAACGTCGCCACCCGTCCTTCAGCGAGGGCCAGATAGGTCAGCTGCCGAGTAGCTAGCTCAGGATCAGGAACTCGCAGCAGACCTCTCGCGTCACACGCCCGGAGGTAGTCGGCGATCACGGCCGCGCGTTCACGCTTGCCGGTCTTGTCGCGCCACAGCCGCTGCAGTTCCGGGTGATGCGGCAGCTCGGCGATCGTCAGCCGATGCAACGCGGCGATCGGCGGCGACAGCACACCGTCGAGGACCAACTCGACGGCCCCGGTCAGATCGGCCAGCGGATCGCCGGTATCCCGCAGTACCGGGCCGAGCGCGGCATCCTGCTCCCGGCGCGTCTCCTCGATCACCGCCAGGAAGAGCTTCTCCTTGTCCCCGAAGTGCCCGTAGACGGTCTGCTTGCCGACGCCGGCCTCCGCCGCGATCGCGTCGACGCTGGTCCGCTCGTACCCCTGCGCGAGAAACAGCTTCGTGGCCGCGGCGAGGATCGCCGATCGCTTCGCCGGCGACTTGACCCGGACCGGCGGCCGCCCGGGACCGACCGGAGTCTCAGAGGAGCTCACGACCACCACCTTACTTGACTAGACGGTTCAGTCTCATCTAGCTTCAAACGAGACTGAACCGTCAAGTCTTGTTTGGAGCGCCTCCCATGCCCGTTGCAGAGACCACCCGGCTCGAACCGCGGCTGATCCGCCTCGCCTTGGTGCTGTCCCTCGGCGCGGTCGCCGCCCAGCTCGACACCACGATCGTCAGCGTCGCGATCAACCGGCTCGCGCACGAGTTCGGATCGCCGCTGTCGACGATCCAGTGGGTCACGACGGCGTACCTGCTGGCTCTGACCGCCACGCTCCCACTGACCGGCTGGGCCGTCGCCCGGTTCGGCGTACGTCGGATGTGGGCGTTCTGCCTGGTCGGCTTCGGCCTGGGTTCATTGCTGTGCGCCGGGGCCTGGTCCGCAGGTGCGCTGATCGGGTTCCGGGTGCTGCAGGGCATCGGCGGCGGAATGATGTTGCCGCTGATCCGGATCGCCCTTGCCGGCGAGGCCGATCAGGCCACCATGGGTCGGCTGATGACCTTCGTCCTCGTGCCCACCCAGCTCGCCCCGGTCGCCGGGCCGGTGCTCGGCGGTCTGATCATCGGCACGCTCGACTGGCGCTGGGCGTTCCTGATCAACGTCCCGGTCACGCTCGCGGCCCTCGTGCTCTCGCGCAACCTGGTCCAGGGCGAGGCGGCCCGCACCCGCCCGTCCCTCGATGCCCGTGGGCTTCTACTCCTCTCCCCCGGGCTCGCGATCCTGATCTACGGCCTCACGTCGTACGGCGAATCCGCCGCCGCACTGGCCGGAGTCGGTGTCGGCGTCGTCCTGCTTCTTGGGTACGCCGTGCACGCGCTGCGGAGCGCGGCGCCGCTGTTCAACTTGCGGCTGTTCCGCAACCGATCCTTCAGCGCATCCGCGGTGCTGGTGTTCATCTTCGGCGGATCGCTCTTCGGCGCCATGTTGCTGCTACCGCTGTACTACCAACGGCTGCGCGGTGCGAGCCCGCTCGAGGCCGGACTACTGCTGGCGCCGCAAGGCCTCGGCGCGATCGTCGGCACCCTGTTCGTCGGCCGGATCCTCGACCGCACCGGCGCGACCCGGATGATCATGCTCGTCGGTCTGACGCTCGCTGTCGCGGGGACGGTGCCGTTCGCGATCGCCGGCCCGAGTACGCCGCTCGTCCTGCTGGCACTCGCTCTCGTCGTACGAGGAGTCGGGCTGACCGCATCCCTTCTGCCGTCCATCACGGCGACGTACGCGACGCTGCCGAAGACGGAGTACGCCGCCGCGACGACCGGGGTCCGGATCCTGCAGCAGATCGGCGGCTCGCTCGGTACCGCCGTACTCGCGGTGATCCTGCAACGCGGATCGTTCCCGACCGCGTTCTGGACGGCGATCGGGATCACCGCCGCCGCAGCGTTCGGCGCCGCGGCGTTCCCGGGCCGGCGGGAAAAGTGAGAGGCCGGGTTATATTCCTGGTATGGCAACTACGTTCGAGGTGTTGGCGGAGCCTCGGCGGCGGGACATTCTCGATCTGTTGCGGGCCGGGGAGCGGCCGGTGGGCGAGCTTGTCGACGCGCTGTCGCTCAGTCAGCCCGCGGTGTCGAAGCACTTGAAGGTACTGCGCGACGCCGGGCTGGTGGAGGTCCGTCACGACGCCCAGCGCCGCTGGTACCGCCTCCGCCCGGCGCCACTGGCCGAGATCGACGCCTGGCTGGCGCCGTACCGCGATCTGTGGCACAACCGCCTCGACGCGCTCGAGGCCCACCTCGACCGGATGGAATGAGCGACGGCCCGGAGTTGGGTCCGGGCCGTGCTGAATCGGGACGGCGAGAGGTCAGGTGAGCTCTGGGACGCGCAGATGGGCGACGGCAAGCTCGAACTCGCAGACGTCGACGACTTCCGCGCCGGCGTCCTTGGCGGTCGCGGCCCGCATCGAGGCGGCGGCTTCGCGGTTGCTGTCCATCGCCTCCTGGCTGTCGTACGTCACCGACGAGACCGTCCGGCCGGAGGTGCGATCGACGAGCAGACTGGCGCTGCAGAAACCCGCCAGATCCTCGAGTCCCGGCAACAAGGCCAGCCGGTAGACGTCGATCGCCCGGCCGAGGTTCGCCGGATCGATCCGCACCCAGGTCGCCCGCACACGCGCGCCGTCGACCGAACGGTGGTCACGGTGCAGTACGGCGATCTCCCACTCCTCCACCTCCGGACTCCCGCCGCCGAGCGTCGCCGCGATCCGGTCCCGGACCGGCCTCAGCTGTTCGTCCGTGGCCCGCATCGCCTCCTCCGTCCGCCAGGCACTGGTCGCGATACACCGGCCGGACTCCCGGTCCGCCAGCATGGACAGCCCGATACAGCCGTCCAGCTCGGCGAGCATCGGCATGACTTCGTCGCGCATCCGGGCGATACCGGCATCGATCGACATCGGCAGAGCACGGATCGTGGTGGAACGCGCGTACACGATCCACCCCCTTACCTTCGGGGCAGCACCCCGGCGGCGCCGCCGGACGCTTCCCACAGTCCTCCGCCCGCCCGGCCCGTGCAAGGGACCCGATGATTGACTGTCCCGATGGGAAACCCGGGCAGTTCCGACGCCGAGCTCGGCCGGGCGCGCGCCGCCCGCTGGTGGGTCCGCGGACGGCGCGTCGGATCGATTGAGCGGTCCGCGCGCTTCATCGACGACGTCGGTTTCGCGCTGCTCTTTCCGGCCCCGCGAGCCGTCGTGCCGTCACTGTGGGAGGCGGTCGCGGGCGAGGACGAGGAACCGTTCGGCAGCGGCATGGGGACGAACGAGCAACGCGTCTGGACCTGGAAGGACGAGCTCCCCCGGCGGGGGCTTGCCTGGTACGGCGCCTATCTCGGCGGCCGTGGAACGTTCCTGTCGCCGGAGCTCCTGAACGCGCTGTACCCGGCAGCGGGCGACCCCAGCGACCACCTGTCCCTGGACCTGTCGCCGGCAGCTCATGAGATCGCCGATGCCATCGCCGCCGAACCGTTGCCGAGCGCGACCCTGCGATCCCTGATCGGCGATCGTGGCCGCTATCAACGGGCGATCACCGAACTGCAGCGGAACCTGCTGGTGACCACCGCGGGTGTGCACGAGTCCGCATCCGGCTGGCCGGCCGCGCTGATCGCGCTCACCTGCCGGCAGTTCGACGTCGGCGGCTCGGCGGATCACGCGCTCGCGGCCGGGCGGTTCCTGAACACGATGCTCGCGACCACGCCCGGCGAGCTGGCCCGCGCCTTCCGGTGGCCGGTGGCGCGGGCGCGAGTCCACCTCGACGAACTGGTCACTGCGGACCGCGCGACCGTCGACGGCGCCCGGTACGTCTGCTGTTAGTGCTCGGCGACGTCGAAGACGTTGCCTTCCGGGTCGGCGAGGGTGATCCAGTGGGTGCCGTACTCGTTGTGCTCGTCGACGCGCTTGGCGCCGAGTCCGACGAGGCGGTCGACCTCGGCGGCCCAGTCGGTGGCGGCGAGGTCGACGTGCAGGCGGTTCTTGCCGTTGCGCGGCTCGGGGACCTGCAGGAACATCAGCGTCGGCCCGTCCGCTGCCCGGTTCACGGTCGCGAAGAACTGGTTGCCATCAGCATCGACCTCGGTGGAGAGCACGCCGGCCCAGAAGGTGGCCAGGGCCGCAGCGTCGGTGCAGTCGAAGGCGATGTTCTCGAGGGAAATAGACACGTTTCAGCCTTTCAGTACAGGGATCCGCTGGATCGGCCAGCAGACTTCGGTTCGGTAGTCGGCCGGATCGGGCACGTCGCCCGGGCCGATGCGGTAAAGCTCTCTGATCGGGCCGGGTGCGACCTCGCAGTACTCCGCGACGTGGCTGCCGAGCCCGCCGTACGTGCGGTCGAAGTCGGTCATCGGTCCGGCGTGGACGGCGATCGCGAAGTACCCGCCGGGCAGGTCGACGAGCTCCACCCCGTCGGCCGGCGGCTGGTCGGGCGCGACCGGGAGGAACGCGACGACCTCGCCCTTGTCGTCGGTGAAGAACTCGTCGCTGTACGTCGCCCCGGACGTCGCCCGGATGTCGCCGGTGACTGCTCCGAGTCGCCCGAAGGCAAACTCGAACCACGGGCCGAAGGCGTCGCGTACGACGTCACCCCGGACGCCGTACGCACGGAACGACGGGATGAACCGGTACTCGACGTCAAGCACCGGGTGACCGGGCGTCAGCAGTTCACGCAGCGACACGACCACGTCACGGGTGTGCTGAAGCTCCTGCTCCATCCGCTCGAGATGCGCCCGCAGCCGCTCCTCCCGCGCCACGCCGTCACCGGCGTCGACCACTGCCTGTACGTCGGCCAGCGGCATCCGCAACTCACGCAGCCGCCGGATCAACTGCGCCGTGTCAACCTGCGCAGTGCTGTACCGCCGGTACCCCGACGATGCGTCAACCGAGACCGGCGCGAGCAGCCCGATCTCGTGGTAGTGGTGCAGGGTCTTCACACTCAGATGCGTCAGGCGGGAGAACTCCCCCACCGTCACCGTCGCCGTCATGCGACAAGCTTCCACCCTCCGGTAACCGGAGAGTCAAACAAAAGCCCGCCCGCGACGCTTCGCGTCGCGGGCGGGGTGAAAGACGGAATGCGCAGCGAGCCCAGACCGGCTCGGCTCAGGAGCCGACGAGCCCGCCACGCAACCGGCCGGCTGGCCGGCCCTTGGGCCGGCCAGCTCTGTGGGGGTCAGCCGCGGTAGCGGCCGATTACCTTGGTGAAGTCCCAGGGGTTTTGGGAGATGCCGGAGCAGCTGTCGGCGCTGCCGCCGGTGCAGGGGCGGTCGCGGTTGACGGACCAGTAGGTGAACCGGGCCAGGTGGTGCTGCGACGCGTAGGACAGCATCGTCTCGAAGTCGGAGACGTTGACCCGCTCGGCGTTGTCGGTGATGCCGTTCATCGACGAGATGCCGATCTTCCGGTACGCGGCGTCGTCACTCAGCCCGTACGCCGACTTCACCTGGTTCTTCAGGCCCTCGGCCGCCTGCACCGTCAACGAGCCCATGTTGTTGGTACCGCCGCCGAAGTCGAACGGCATGATCACCCAGCCGTCCAGGTTCAGCCCGGAGGCCGCACCGCGCCGGATCAGGTCCTGACCGTTCCCGTCCGGACCGGACGTGGTCGTCCCGAACGTCAGGTACGTCGTGATACCGGGGTTGTTCTGCTCGATGATCTTCAGCGCGTCGATCACCTTCTGCCGCGGACCGGCCTGCGCGATCTCCTGGTCCTCGATGTCGATGTCGATCGCCTTCAGCGACAGCGCGTTGATCACCTTCTGGTACGCCGCCGCGAGCTCACTCGCCGATCCGCAGCTCTGACCGAGCTTGTTGCCCGACCAGCCGCCGATCGACACCACGACATCGCCGCCGTTGGACCGGATCGTGTTGATCGCCTGCTGGTCCACTCCACCGGTCAGCGACCGGCCGCCGTCCCACTGCGGGTTGCAGTAACCGTTGGACAGGATGAAGGCCATCGTGAACCACTTCACCCCGGACGCGTTCATCACGGTCGCCGGGTTCGGCGGGTCACCCCAGCCTTCATACAGGTACGGCGCGGCCGCCATCGGCGCGCCACCCGCCGGCGGAGGTCCGTCGTCGCCGGCCGGAGCGTTCCACTTCTGGTTCGCCGCGCCCGTGCAACTCCACAGCTGCAGCGGCGTACTGTTCGCGGAGTTGTTGCCGGTGACATCGAGACACTTGTTCGCCTGCGGGTTCACCAGGTCCCGACCAGACGTGTACGTCCACTGCTGCGCCGCCGACCCGTTACAGGTCCACAACTGGACGCGAGCGCCGTTGGCCACCGAGCCACCCGACACATCGAGACACTTGCCGAGGGCACGCAACGTTCCGTCGCTCGACCGGCTCCACTGCTGCGCGCCACTCCCGTTGCAGTCGTACAGCTGGACCGGCGTACCGTCCGCGCTGTTCGCCGCGGCCACGTCCACGCACTTGCCGGCCAACCCCGTGATCGCGCCGGTCGCCGCCTGGGCGGCGGGAGTTGCTGTGATCAACAGACCGGCGCCGAGCACCAGGACTCCGGCTGCTGCCGTCATGCGCTTCATGACACGCTCCACTTCTGGTTCGCGGCGCCAGTGCAGCTCCACAGCTGCAGCGGCGTACCGTTCGCGGAATTGTTGCCAGTGACATCGAGACACTTGTTCGCCTGCGGATTCACCAGGTCCCGGCCGGACGTGTAGGTCCACTGCTGTGCGGCGCTGCCGTTGCAGCTGTACAGCTGTACGCGAGCACCGTTCGCGACGGAGCCGGCGTTGACGTCGAGACACTTGCCGAGGGCACGGATCGTCCCGTCCCCGGGCCGGTCCCACTGCTGCGCCGTCGTACCGTTGCAGTCGTAGAGCTGCACCGCCGTACCGTCCGCACTGTTGGCGCCGGCAATGTCCATACACTTGCCGCCCAGGCCGGTGATCTGACCCCCGCCGCCACCGCCACCGCCGCTTTGCGTGCCGGACCAGGTGAAGGTCGCCGACGTCTTGGTCGGCAGCGTGTAGGTGAAGGACTGCGAGCCCCAGTTCACCCGCACGGACTGCGAGCTGCCGGTGGTGTTGAAGGCGATCAGTGACTTCGAACCGTCCGGGTTCTTCCAGGCCACGTTCTTCACCGAGCTGTTCGCGGTCGAGTCGATCCGCAGTGCGCCCGGCTTCACGAACTTGGTCAGGTGGCCCATCGTGTAGTACTCGACGGTCTTGGTGACTTGACCGCGCTGGCTGTCGTTGCGGTGCACGGTGACGAGGCCGGTGCAGACGTTGCAGCCCGCGCCGACGAACGGCAGATGATCCTCGTCGAGCGCGATGCCCCACTTGACCCACGACTTGTCCCAGTTGCGGGTGTAGTCGATCAGGTTGTTCATGTCCTCGACCTGCTGGTTGGTGATCCACGTACCGCCCGAGTGCTCGGTCATGTACGCGTTCACGTTCGGGTACTGGTTGTGGATCTGCGTCTGCAGGTTCACGTCGCCGCCGTACCCGTGCCAGGCGATACCGCCGAAGTTCGGATCGTTGCGCAGGGCTGCGTCCGCGATCGGGACCGACCCGAGGTCGTTGTAGTTACCCCAGTTGTAGTCGAGGATCAGCACCTTGGTCGTCAGCCCGGCGGCGTGCAGCGCCGGCATCAGGTTGTTCTTGGTGAACTCCAGCAACCCGGAGCCGTTCCAGTTCATCGACGCGTAGCCGGTGTTGTCGTTACCGCAACAGGTCGGCTCGTTCTGCACCGAGATGTAGTCGATGTGGTTGCCCTGGGCCTCGTTCTGCTGCAGGTACTTGACAAAGTACTGCGCGTACGTCGGGTAGTACTGCGCCTTCAGCCAGCCGCGGTGGACGAAGTCGTTGTTGTCCTTCATCCAGGCCGGCGCACTCCACGGCGAACCCATCACCTTGACGGCCGGGTTGAGCTGCCGGGCCTGCTTGGTCAGCGGTACGACGTCCGCGAGGTCGTGCTGGATGCTGAAGTCGTTCAGGTCGCAGCACGTGTCGTCGTAGGAGTAGTTGAACCGGGCAAGGTCCGAGGCGCCCATCGGGTTGCGGATGAAGGCCAGGCCGATCCCGTCGACCGGGTCGAACAGGTCCTTCATCACCTGGTTGCGGGTCGCGGCCGAGATCGTGTTGCTGCTGTTCAGCAACCAGGCGGAACTGTCGGCGAACGACGCGCCGCCGCCTTCGAAGGACTGGTACGTCGTGTTCTCGTTGACCGTGATCGTCTGGTTGGCCGATCCGCCGGCCGGGCCGAAGCTGACCGGGGTCTGCTGCTGCAGGCCGCGGGTGACGTTCTGGCCGGCGCTGTCGTTGGTGGTGGTCAGCCAGATGTTGACCTGCTCGCCGGCGGCCTGCGCCGGTGGAGCGGTGCCGATGCCGAGGCCGGCGGCGGCCGCGCAGAGCGCAGCGACCACGAGCGGCAGGAAGCGTTTCATGGGGCGGTTCTCCCTTTGTATAAAGGAGTTTGGGGCGGTGTAGTTGCCGGCGTCTGCCCGCGCCGCAACTGGTGGTCAGCAAGAGGTAACCATCCGTGCAAACCGGTGTCAACGTCGAAGCCGAGACTTTTTTCAGATCTTTTATTTAGTCCCGGGGTTGACCTGAGAGCGTTCTCACGGCACGCTGCGGTCCAATTCCTGCCCTCATTCAGACGCCCCCGAAATGAGGTACTCATGAAGCGTCCCCGCATGCTCGCGTTCCTCGCGATCGGTGCCGCACTCGCCGGCACCGCCCTCCTCCAGCCTGCTGCCACAGCGCATCAGCAGGCCGCCGCCGCAACCACGGCAACGGTCTGGGAGGACAACTTCGACGGCCCCTCCGGCCAGGCCCCCGACCCCGCCAAGTGGCGGTACGACACCGGCGGCGGTGGCTGGGGCAACAGCGAACTCGAGTACTACACCAACAGCACGCGCAACTCTGCCCTCGACGGCAACGGCAATCTGGTCATCACGGCCCGCCAGGAGAGCGGCGGTTTCCAATGCTGGTACGGCCCGTGCCAGTACACGTCGGCCCGGCTGCTCACCTCACAGACCTTCACCCAGACGTACGGCCGGTTCGAGGCGCGGATCAAGATCCCCCGCGGCCAAGGGCTTTGGCCGGCCTTCTGGATGCTGGGCGGCGGCAACTGGCCGAACGACGGCGAGATCGACATCATGGAGAACATCGGCAAGGAGCCGGCCACCGTCCACGGCACGATCCACGGACCGGGCTACTCCGGCGCCGGCGGGATCGGTGCCGCGTACAACCATCCGAACGGCTGGTCGTTCGCCGACGACTTCCACACCTTCACCGTCGACTGGGCGCCGGACTCGATTACCTGGTACGTCGACGGCGTCCAGTACGAGCGTCGGACACCGGCCGACCTGAACGGCAACACCTGGGTCTTCAACCACCCGTTCTTCATGATCATGAATGTCGCGGTGGGCGGCGGCTGGCCGGGCAACCCGGACGGCTCCACAGTGATGCCGCAGACCATGACCGTCGACTACGTCCGCGTCTCCACGCTCGGCAGCTCGGGTGGCGGCGGCTCGCAGATCACCGGCCTGGCCGCCAAGTGCCTGGACGTCGCCGGAGCGAACGCGGCCGACGGTACGACGGTCCAGCTGTACGACTGCAACGGTACGAACGCCCAGCAGTGGAGCCGCCCCGGTGACGGCACGATCCGGGCCCTGGGCAAATGCCTCGATGTCGCGAACGCCGGAGTTGCCGACGGCACCAGAGTCCAACTGGCAACGTGCAACGGCAACGCGGCTCAGCAATGGACCTACACCGGCGGGCACGACCTGGTGAATCCGCACGCCAACAAGTGCCTCGATGTCACCGGCAACAACTCCGCCAACTCGACACCGACGCAGATCTGGACCTGCTCCGGCGGAGCGAACCAGAAGTGGACCGTCTAGCGAGGTAGTGCGCCACCGTCGCGTAACAACCGCACCACGGGAAGGGTCGCGGCGCCGAGTGCTACGGCGTCGCGGCCCAGCTCGCACAGCACGATGGACACCTGCGCGTACGGCCGCCTGAGGGCGTGCTTGCCCACCTCGACGCGCAACTCGTCCAGATGCTTCTCGCCGAGCAGCAGACCGGCCCAGCCCCCGAGCACGATGCGCTCGGGGTTCACGAGGTTGACCAGGTTCGCGAATCCCGCAGCCAGGTAGCCGATCGTGTCGGCGATGATGGTTGCTGCCGGCTCCGAAGTCGACGACAGCAGCTCGACGAAGGCAGTTTCCTCGTCACCCTCGACGACGCCACCGGCCTCTCGAAAACGATCGAGCACGCCTTCCGCGCCGACGTACGCCTCAAGGCAGCCCAGCGCGCCGCAGCGGCACTGGCGGCCGCCGTACATGATCGTCATGTGGCCCCACTCGCCGGCACTGCTGCGGGTGCCGCGGTAGCTGGATCCGCCGGCTACAAGGGCGGAGCCGACACCGGAGCCGACGAGCGCCACGACCGCATCAGTCGCGCCGCGGCCCGCGCCGAAGTACATCTCGGCCTGGCCGAGCATGTTCGCCCCGTTGTCGACGTGCACGGGGATATCGGTGCCCTCAGCAAGCATCTCGGCAAGCGGAACAGCTTCCCAGCCGAGCGTCTGCGCGTCGACGACGGCGTTGTCCTCGACCACACCGGCGACCGCGACCCCGAGCCCGAGCACCTGCTGGGGCTGTACGCCGGACGACGCGATGACGCTCGAAAGCCCTTCCAGTACGTGCTTCACGACCTCCGCCGGGGTCGGCGTGCTGATCGGGTGATCGGCGCGGGCGAGCACGTTCATCGCCAGGTCGAACAGCTCTACCCGGACGCGCGTCTCGCCGACCTCGGCGCCGACGACGTACCGGAACGTTGGGGCGACCCGCAACAACACGCGCGGCCGGCCGCCCTCGGACTCGACCGAGCCGGCCTCCTCGACCACGCCCTCGGCGATCAGCTCCGCGACCAGGTTGCTCACGCTCGCGGCGCTGAGCGACGTCCGCACGGTCAGCTCCTGGCGGCTCAGCGGGCCCTCGCGGTAGATGCTGGTGAGGATCACCGAGCGGTTGGACCGGCGCATGTCACGCACCGTGGTCCGGCGTACTTCCATCCTTACCTCACCCTGCCCGGCCCCGGGCGGGCCACTCGGACCCGAGTCCATCATGCCGCCCGGCAGCACGGAAGAGCTCCCTTCTTCCAAGTCGTGAACTAAGACTCGATTCGTTACCGCTCCGTGATTGACGGTGACTTGCGCTCTCGGCTTTGATCTACGGAACCGCTTCCGAAACCGGTTCCGACCGGCAAACCGCCCAGCAGCCCCGACCGCCCGAGGGGAGATTCAGCGTGTCCATCACCATCGCCGATGTCGCGGCCCGTGCCGGTGTCAGCAAGACGACCGTGTCGCGTGTCCTCAACGGCAAGGGCGAGCTGGACCTGCGGACGGCCGAGCGGGTCCGGCAGGTGATCGACGAGCTCGGGTACGTACCGAGCGCCCGCGCCGTCGGCCTGGCCCGCGGCCGGACCCGGATCGTCGGAATGCTGGTCCCGTCGCTCACCTGGCCCTGGATGGGCGAGGTGCTGCAGGGCGCGGTCGACGTGGTCGAGAGCGAGGGGTACGGCCTGCTGCTGTTCACCTTCAACCGGGGTGCGGAATCCATGCAGCAGTTCGCCTCCCAGGTCTCGTCGCAGTCGTTCGACGGCCTGCTGGTGATCGAGCCCGAAGGCACGCTCACCTTCATCGAGCAACTCCACGCGCGTGGTCTGCCGGTGGTCCTCATCGACGACCGCGACAAGCGCCCGCAGTTCCCGTCCGTTGCCACCACGAACTACGCCGGCGGCGAGTCCGCCGCCCGGCACCTGCTGGAGCTCGGTCGCCGCCGGCCACTGGTGATCACCGGCGTCGAGCGCTTCGGCTGTACCCACGAACGCCTGGACGGCTTCCGCGACACCTACGCGGCCGCCGGGATCGAGCTCGACCCGAGACTCGTGTTCGAAGGCGACTTCACCCATGAGAGCGGGCGCCGCGGCGTCCAGTACGCGCTCGACGAACGACTCGACTTCGACGCGGTCTTCGCGCACAACGACCTGTCCGCCGGCGGCGCCATCCAGGCCGTCCGGGAGACCGGGCGGAACGTGCCGACCGACGTGTCGGTGGTCGGGTTCGACGACATCCCGTACGCCGAACACACCGAGCCGCCGCTGACCACGGTGCATCAGCCGATGCGCCAGATGGGTCAGGCCGCGGCCCGGATGCTGATGGGCTACTTCGGCGGCACCCCGCTGCCGGACGAACCCCAAGTGCTGCCGACGACGCTGATCGTCCGCAGCTCAACCGCCCCGAAGGTCACCTCGAGGACCAGACCCGCCCCGAAACACCGGTCCCACTAAGGCTCCGGCGGCGGGGCAGCTGCCCCTGTTCCGCCGCCGGCGCACTCCCCCGATATCTATCCGTTAAGGCGTCCGCTCTTCCCATGAGAGCGTTCTCACGCCACGATGCACCTGCTCACGCGGCTCAGGCGTGAGCATCCGCCAACAGATACACAGGAGGAACCGATGCGAGCACGACGTACCGTCGCGCTGGCCCTCACGGGCTTGCTCGCGGCAGCCACCCTGGCTGCCTGCAGTAACGGGGACGGGAAGACCGAAAGCAGCGGGTCGAGCAGTGGCGCGACCGTGCTGAACATCGGTATGCCGAACGGGCCGCAGACCGAGAACCACAACCCGTTCCTCGGCTCCTCCGCCGGCGCCTCCTTGGGCTACCGCTGGATGATCTTCGAGCCGCTGGTGATGATCAACGGGATCAAGCCGGCCGAGCCGGGCAAGCCGTGGCTGGCGACCGAGTGGAAATGGGACGCCAACTTCACCAAGCTCTCGCTGACCATCCGGGACGGCGTGAAGTTCTCCGACGGCCAGCCGATGACCGCCGACGACGTCGCGTACTCGTTCCAGCTCCGCAAGGACAACGAGGCGCTGAACACCGACGCGATCCCCTACGGCACGATCACCGCCTCCGGCAACAAGGTGGACCTGACCTTCACCCGGTCGCAGTTCACCAACCAGAACAAGATCCTAACCGTGTTCGTGGTCCCGAAGCACCAGTGGTCGACGCTCAAGGACCCGACCCAGGACACGCTGAAGAACCCGATCGGCACCGGCCCGTACACGGTCAAGTCGTTCACGCCGCAGACCACCACGCTGACGCTGCGGGACTCGTACTGGCAGGACCTCCCGAAGGTCAAGGAGCTGCGGTACACGTCGTACAACGACAACAACGCGCAGACCACCGCGCTGGCCAACGGCTCGTCGGAGTGGAGCTTCGTCTTCGTCCCGAACGTGAAGGCCGTCTACCAGGACAAGGACCCGAAGAACCACAAGCTGTGGTTCCCGGCGAACCTCGGTATCCACGGTCTGTGGATCAACACCACCAAGAAGCCGTTCGACAACCCGGCGCTGCGCCGCGCGATGAACCTGGTGATCAACCGCGACGACATCTTCCAGCAGGGTGAGGCCGGGTACTTCTACCCGAAGGTCGAGTCCGTCACCGGTATCCCGACCCCGGCCGGTGACTCGTTCATCGCCCCGGAGTACAAGGACAAGAAGCACGCGGTCGACGTCGACGGCGCGAAGAAGGAGCTCACCGACGCAGGCTTCAAGCTCGAGGGCGACGTGCTGAAGGACCCGACCGGCAAGCCGGTGACCCTGACGCTGACCGACCCGGCCGGCTGGTCCGACTACCAGACCGACCTGGAGATCATCAAGGACAACCTGTCCACGATCGGCATCAAGGCCAGCATCGACAAGGCCAACCAGGACGCCTGGTTCAAGAACATCGACACCGGCAACTTCGACGCCGCGATGCACTGGACCAACGGCGGCGCGACGCCGTTCGACATCTACCAGAACATCATGGACGGCAAGATCCTGAAGCCGGTCGGCAAGGGCGGCGTGAGCGGCAACTACGGCCGGTTCAACAGCCCGGAGGCGACCAAGGCGCTGGACCAGTACGCCAATGCCGCGGACGACGCGACGCGCACGGCCGCGCTGAACACGCTGCAGAAGATCATGGTCGAGCAGATGCCGATCATCCCCACCTCGGCGTCCAACGTCGGCGGTCTCTACAGCACGAAGAACTGGGTCGGCTGGCCCGATGAGCAGAACCAGTACGGGCCGGCGCAGCCGACCCAGCAGAACGCTCTGCAGATCATCCTCAACCTGAAGCCCGCCGGCAGCCAGTGACTCACCGACCGCGGCGCCGGCTTCGGCCGGCGCCGCGGTCGCCATGAGGGGAGACTTATGACGGTCACCGAGACCGAGGTCGTTCTGGAGGCCGAGGGCCTCACCAAGCACTTCCCGGTACGACGCGGCGTCCGCGATCTGCTGTCCCGCGAGCACAAGGTCGTGCACGCGGTCGACGACATCAAGCTCACGCTGCGCCGGGGCCGGGTGACCGCGCTGGTCGGCGAGTCCGGATCGGGCAAGTCGACGGTCGCACGGCTGATGGCCCAGCTGTACGGGCGTACGGCCGGTGACATCCGCCTGCACGGCGAGTCGGTCACGGTGCACGGCGGCCGCAAGTTCCGCGCGTACGCGCGCCGCGTGCAGATGATCTTCCAGGACCCGTTCGCCTCGCTGAACCCGACGCACACCGTGCGGTACCACCTGACCCGCTCGCTCAAGATCCACGGCCGCGCGGGTGAGCTCGAGCAGAACCTCCGCGACCTGCTGGAGCGCGTCCAACTCACGCCGCCCGAGCGCTACCTCGACAAGTTCCCGCACGAGCTGTCCGGTGGCCAACGGCAACGGGTTTCGATCGCCCGCGCGCTCGGCGCCGATCCCGAGGCGCTGCTCGCGGACGAGCCCGTCTCGATGCTCGACGTGTCGATCCGCCTCGGCGTACTCAACCTGCTGCGCGACCTGAAGGAGCGGCTCAACCTCGCCATCCTCTACATCACCCACGACATCGCCTCGGCACGCTACTTCGCCGACGAGACCTTGGTGATGTACGCCGGTCGCCTGGTCGAGGGCGGCGAATCGGAGACCGTCACGCAGAACCCGGCCCACCCGTACACGCAGCTCCTGATCGACAGCGCGCCCGACCCCGACCGGCTCGGTGAGCTCAGTACGCCGGAGGACCAGGCCGGCGGCGAACCGCCCAGCCTGATCGCACCGCCGACGGGCTGCCGGTTCCACCCGCGCTGCGTGCACGCGATGCCGAAGTGCTCGACCGAGCTGCCGCCCCGCTTCGAACTGCCCGCACAAGGTCATTGGGCCGCGTGCTGGCTCTACGAAGAAGGGGCTGCTCGATGAAGTTCCTCCTGCAACGGATCGCGTTCTACGTCTTCACCGCGTGGGCCGCGCTCACCATCAACTTCTTCATCCCCCGGCTGATCCCCGGCGACCCGGTCACCTCGCTGATCAACAAGTACCAGGGCCAGATGAGCACCGACGCGATCAACTCGCTGTACGTGCTGTTCGGCCTCGACAAGAACGCGTCGCTGTGGAGTCAGTACGTCGACTACTGGGGCCAGGTGTTCCACGGCGACCTCGGATTGTCGTTCACGTTCTTCCCGACCCCGGTCGCGGACATCCTCAAGCAGAGCCTGCCCTGGACGATCGCGCTCGTCGGCATCACGACGTTCGCCAGCTTCATGATCGGTACGTCGCTCGGCGTGGTCGCCGGCTGGCGGCGCGGATCGATCATGGACGGATTGTTGCCAGTGACAACGTTCCTGTCGTCGATCCCGTACTTCTGGCTCGGTCTGCTGGCGATCACGCTACTGGCCGGTCCCGGCAGCTTCTTCCCGTCGTCCGGAGGCTATGAGCCCGGACTGGTGCCTTCGTGGAACGCCGAGTTCATCGGTAGCGCCGTACAGCACAGTCTGCTGCCGGCGCTCACGATCCTGATCTCGTCGGTCAGCGGCTGGATCCTGACCATGCGGAACATGATGGTGACGGTGGCGTCGGAGGACTACATCACCGTCGCGCATGCGAAGGGTCTGTCCGAGCGCCGGGTGATGGTCAGCTACGCCGCCCGCAACGCCCTGCTGCCGAACGTCTCCGGCTTCGCGCTGTCGCTCGGCTTCATCGTCGGCGGCACGCTGCTGGTCGAGATCGTCTTCTCCTACCCAGGCATCGGCTACAACCTGTTCCAGGCGGTCGGCGCCAAGGACTATCCGCTGATGCAGGGGGTCTTCCTGGTCATCACGCTGTCGGTCCTGGTGGCCAACCTGCTGGCCGATGTCGCGTACCTGCTTCTCGACCCGCGTACCCGGAAGGAGGGCTGACGTGTCCGCACCAACCAGCACCATCACCGCGGTCACCCCGGAAGGGCCGGAAGTCGCGGCTGCACCTGCCAAGCGCCGCCGGCTGCGGTTCATCGCCAACCCGAAGGCGGCCACCGGCCTGGTCGTGCTCGCGTTCTTCTGTCTGATCGCGATCATCGGCCCGTGGGTCGCGCCGTACGATCCGTCGGCTCGCAGCAGTGACCTCATCCAGCCGCCGTCCGGCAAACACTGGTTCGGTACGACGCACCTCGGCCAGGACATCTTCAGCCAGGTGCTCGTCGGCACGCGCGGCGTGATGTTCGTCGGCCTGCTGGCCGGCCTGGTCGCGACCGCGTTGTCGATCCTGATCGGTGTCAGCGCCGGCTTCCTCGGCGGCGCCGCGGACGACGGTCTGTCCGCGTTGTCGAACGTCTTCCTGGTGATCCCGGCCCTGCCGCTGATCATCATCGTTGCCTCGACCATCCCTTCGGCGGGCGACCTGATGGTTGCCTTGGTCATCGGCTTCACGTCATGGGCCTGGGGTGCTCGAGTGCTCCGCGCGCAGACGTTGTCGTTGCGACGGCGGGACTACGTGGAGGCCGCGCGGGCGACGGGTGAGAGCACGTGGCGGCTCATCACGTTCGAGATCATGCCGAACCTGACCGCGATCATCGCGTCCGGTTTCGTCGGCACCGTGATCTTCGCGGTCATGTCCGAGATCACGCTGGCGTTCATCGGCATCTCGACGATCTCCGAGTGGAACTGGGGCACGATCCTGTTCTGGGCGCAGTCCCAACAGGCACTGGCCCAGGGCGCCTGGTGGTGGTTCGTCCCGGCCGGCCTCGCGATCGCGGTCCTCGGTACGGCGTTGTCGCTGATCAACTTCGGGATCGACGAGTTCGTGAGCCCGCGGTTGCGCTCGAGCGGTCACACGAAGGTGAAGACGAAGGACGGCCATTCGGTGCGGATGCGGGTCGGGTTCACGCCGGTTCTGTCGTCATCGCGTGAGCCAGTGACGCCCGTCGTACAGCGTCGTGCTGAGGAGGAGGTCGCGTGAAGACGCCGGTGCTGGAGATCAAGAACTTCCATGTCGACTACGGCCTCGGCTCCGAAGCTGTCCAGGCTGTTCGCGACGTCACGCTGACGCTGCACCGCGGCGAAGTACTCGGGCTGGCCGGCGAGAGCGGTAGCGGTAAGTCGACTTTGGCGTACGGCGTGACGCGCCTGCTGCCGCCGCCCGGCGTGATCAGCGGCGGCTCGGTGGTCTACCATCCGCCGACCGGTGACTCGTACGACGTGATGGCGCTGACCGACGCGGAACTGCGGAAGTTCCGCTGGGCCGAGACGTCGATCGTGTTCCAGGGCGCGATGAACTCGCTCAACCCCGTGCACAAGATCTCCACCCAGATGATCGACGTGATCAGGGCGCACGAGCCGCAACTGCCTCCTTCGGCACGGATCGCCCGGGCGCAGGAGATGCTCAAGCTCGTCGGGATCTCGGCCGACCGGATGGACGCGTACCCGCATCAACTGTCCGGCGGCATGCGGCAGCGGGTGATGATCGGGATGGCGCTCGTCCTCGAACCACAGGTCGTGATCATGGACGAGCCGACCACCGCGCTCGACGTGGTGATGCAGCGCCAGATCCTCGCGCAACTGGTGGAGCTCCGGGAACGCCTCGGCTTCTCGGTCCTCTTCATCACGCACGACCTGTCCCTCCTGGTCGAGTTCTCCGACCGGATCGCGATCATGTACGGCGGCCGCATCGTCGAGCAGGCTCGCTCGGTCGACCTCTACAAGGACTCGCTGCACCCGTACAGCGAAGGCCTGCTCAAGTCGTTCCCGGCCCTGCGCGGGGAACGCCGGGAGCTCGCCGGGATCCCGGGCTCCCCACCGGATCTTCGTGGCATGCCTACCGGGTGTTCGTTCCATCCGCGCTGTCCGCAGGCCTTCGAGCGCTGCTCCGCGGAGATTCCTGTTCTCGGGGTCCCGGCGGCACGCAACGACCCCACCCGATCCGTCGCGTGCTGGCTCCCTGGCCGCGTTCCCGTTGTCTAGAAGGGTTGATATGAGCACAACGTCTGTCTCGGGGGCGGCCGATCTGGTCGCGGGACTTCCGTCCGGATTCCGCTGGGGCGTCGCGACATCGGCGTACCAGATCGAGGGTGCGATCACCGCGGACGGCCGCACGCCGTCGATCTGGGACACGTACTGCCAGGTGCCCGGTGCGATCGACAACGGCGACACCGGAGATGTTGCCTGCGACCACTACCACCGGATGCCGGCCGATGTTGCCTTGATCAAGGATCTCGGGTTCGACACGTATCGCTTCTCGGTCGCGTGGCCGCGGGTGCAGCCGCGCGGCAAGGGTCCGGTGAACCCGGCCGGTCTCGGTTTCTACGACCGGCTGGTCGACGAGCTGCTTGCCCAGGGCATCGACCCGTGGGTGACGCTGTACCACTGGGACCTGCCGCAGGAGCTCGAGGACGCGGGCGGCTGGCCGGTACGCGACACGGCGTACCGGTTCGCGGAGTACTCGATGCTGGTGTTCGACGCGTTGAAGGACCGGGTCGACACCTGGACCACGCTGAACGAGCCGTGGTGCTCGGCGATGCTCGGGTACGCGTACGGGGCCCATGCTCCGGGACGGCGCGAGTACCCGGCCGCGATCGCCGCCGTACACCATCTGCTGCTCGGTCATGGGCTCGCGACTTCCCAGATGCGGGCGGCGGCGCCGCGCAAGTTGGACATCGGCATCACGCTGAACGTGGCGACGGCGTACCCGGCCTCGGATGCGGAGCCGGACGTCGACGCGGCGCGGCGTGCGGACGGGATGGGGCGGCGGATCTATCTCGATCCTCTGGTCCACGGTCACTATCCGGCCGACGTCGTCGCTGATCTCGCGCGTGAGGGTGTGTCGTTGCCTGTTGTCGAAGGCGATCTGGAGATCATCTCGGCGCCGATCGATGTGCTCGGGGTGAACTACTACTTCAGCCAGAAGTTCACCGGGTACGCCGAGGACGGCAGCACTGTCGACGCAAACGGTCTGCCGGTCAGTCGCGACGTACCGCTCGGCAAGCCGCGCACTGCGATGGATTGGGAGATCGTGCCGGAGGGCTTCACGGACCTGCTGGTGAGCATCGCCCGCGACTACCCCGGTCTCCCGATGGTCATCACCGAGAACGGGTCCGCCTTCGAGGACGTCCCCGACGCCAACGGCTTCGTCGACGACACCGACCGTACGGCGTACTTCACCTCCCACCTCACCGCCGTAGCCAACGCCATCCAGCAGGGCGCCGACATCCGCGGCTACCTCGCCTGGTCCCTGATGGACAACTTCGAATGGGCCTACGGCTACGTCAAACGCTTCGGCATCGTCCGCGTCGACTACGAAACCCAGCAACGCACCCCGAAGGCCAGCGCAGCCTACCTCAAGGAGCTGGCGGCCCAGCACCGAGCGCGCTGAACATCTCGTCCCAGTGGGTGAACAGTGTGCGGCCGTGACCCTCGCCGGGGCGGAGGATCAGCGTCGCGTTCGGGATCCGTTGGGAGAACCAACGAGCATGTGAGGGCGGCACCATCCGGTCGGTGTCGCCGTACCACAACCAGGTCGGGACGGTGAGGTGCGTGGGATCCACATCCCACGCACCTCCCCACGCCACGTTGTCACGCGCATAACCGTCGTACGACGCCAGCGCCTCGCGTGCATCGGCCGCCCACACCACGCGCGCCTCCGCATCCAGCCAGCCGAGGTCCTCGCCGGGCGCTCCCTCGAAGAACGTGTCGACCATCGCGGTGTCGTCGAGCGCCAGCATCCCGTCGAAGGCCTGCGCGCCTTGTCGCCGGAAGCCGTCCAGCGCGCCGGCGACATCACCCGCGTCCACCAACGCGAGCAGCGGCAGGTCCGGGTCATTCGGATCTGCCGGATCGATCGACCGCCACGGCCCGACCCCACCCGCAAGCCCGACCGCCGTCACGCGTTGCGGATCCGCGAGCCCGGTGGCGATCGCGTACGGCCCACCACCCGAAGCACCGAGTACGGCGAACTCACCAACGCCAAGCTCATCGGCGACGAGCAGCGTGTCGTGGCCAACCGACGCCAAACTCGGTGACGCGTACGTCGACCCGCCGTACCCAGGCCGACTGACCGAGATCAACCGAACGCCGCACCGCTTGGCAGCCGCATCCCCCAACACCCCCTGCAACCGCCCGGACGGGGTCCCAGGCTGGAAGACCACCGGCGTACCGGCCGGCTCGCCGCCCTCCCACGTCTCGACGACGCGCTGGTCCGCGAGCACGATGCGTTCTGATCCAGTCAAATTGCTACCTCGCCGGTCCCGAATGGACAACCTCCGCATGACCCTACGACTACGCTAACCAGTTCAGCGGGGACTGTGGAGAAATCGTGGAGATCGCGCCTCCACCCGTCCTCCATGCCGTCTCCAAGTCATTGACCACCGTCGCGCGCAGAGTCGTCCCATCAGAACTGAGATGGGGGCGAAATGTACGACGTCGTGGTGGTGGGGGCACGGTGTGCCGGGGCGGCGACCGGGAGACTGCTGGCCGGGATGGGCCACGACGTCCTCATGGTCGACAGGACGCGGCTGCCGAGCGACACGCTGTCGACGCACGGTCTGATCCGCGGAGGCGTCGTCCAACTCTCCCGGTGGGGGCTGCTCGATCGCGTCCTGGGCAGTGGCGCGCCGCCGATCACACAGGTCCTGTTCGACATCGAGGGCGATCCGAAGGTACGGCGAATCAAGCAGCGCGCCGGTGTGGACCTGCTGGTCGCACCGCGACGCCGGGTGCTCGACAGCCTGCTCGCCGACGCCGCGGGGGAAGCCGGCGCGCGACTCCGGACCGGTGTGACCGCGACCGGTGTGCTGCGGACAGACGACGGAAGAGTCAACGGAATCGCCGGCCTTACCACGAAGGGCGATTACATTGAGCTGCTCGCCCGGATGGTCGTCGGCGCAGACGGCCGCGGGTCACGCATGGCCGGCTTCCTCGGTGCGGAGATGCTGGAGCGGTTCACCTCGCCCTGTGCAGTCTTCTACACGTATGTGACCGGTCTCCGCCCGGACACGTATGAGTTCCACATCGCATCCGACGCCTTCGCCGGGGTCTTCCCGACCAACGACGGCGAGGCGTGTGTCTGGTTGATCCGCCCGACTCCGCTGCTGGAACCGATCCGGACCGCGGGCGCCGAGCGCGCGACAGTCTTCGTCGAACAGCTGGAGCTCCTGGTCCCCGACCTCGGTCGCCGGGTGCGCGCCGGCCGCATCACCGCGCGGCTGCGCGGTACGGCGAATCTGCCGAACTACCGTCGCCAGGCGTACGGCCCGGGATGGGCGCTCGTCGGTGACGCCGGGTACCACCGGGACCCGATCACCGGTCACGGCATCACCGACGCGTTCCGGGACGCGGAACTGCTGGCGACCGCGATCGACCGGAGTCTCCGTGAGCCGACGAGTGAGCCGGCCGCACTGACGTCGTACCAGGAAAGCCGTGACGCGATGGGGCGCGAGGTATTCGACCTGACGCGTGCGCTGACCGCCTTTCCACCACCGGCGCGCTTCGTCGAACTCCAGCTCCAGCTGAGCGACGCACTCGAGCGCGAGGCCGAGCAGCTCGCCGGATTTCCCGGCCCCAGAGCAAACCTTGCTGCCTGAAAGGAAGAGCATCATGACCGCAACCACGACCGACAGCCATCGCAACGGGGTCGACACCGCCACGTTGTTCGCGACCCTCGACGCCGTCAAGGCGCAGCCGGAGATCGCCCGGTTCCAGTTCCGCGCCACGAACCGGTGGATCAGCGGCACGCACAACCGCGGCACGATCAACGCGTTCTACGGCGCGGGACAGGAGAACACCCGTCCGGCGGACTTCACCTTCGACGCCGACCACCCGCCGGTACTGGTCGGTGGCGACAACGGCCCGACGCCGGCCGAGCACCTGCTGCACGCGCTGGCCGCCTGCCTCACCAGCGGTCTCGCGAACATCGCCGCGGCCCGGGGCATCGATCTCGAGGAAGTCACCTCGACCGTCGAAGGTGACATCAACCTGCTCGGCATCCTCGGCCTCGACCCGGACGTCCGCAACGGGTACGAAGCGATCCGGGTCGTCTTCCACGTCAAGGGCGACGCCGAGGCGGAGAAGCTGAAGGGCCTGGTCGAGCAGTCGAGGAACCGCTCGGCCGTGTACGACGTGATCACCCACGGCGTCCCGGTGTCGATCGACGTGGCGACCGCCTGATCACAGCGCGCGGAACACCGCTTGCGGCTCCACGCCGCCAACCACCTGCTCGCCGGCGAGCTCGGTCACGACACCGGAGCTGGCGAGCAGGTCGCGCACCGCCGACGTCAGCCACAACGAGCCCGGCGCCGCCTGGTCGGCCAGTGCGATCGCGGTCAGTACGCCGTACGCGTCGAGCTCGGTTTCATCGCGCGGCACCTCGGCGATGGTCACACCGAGTCGGGCGGCTCCCCGAAGCTGAGCCAGTCCGGCGCGAACGGCCGTCGCGGGTCCGTCGAACAGCACCACCACCCGGCCGGCCGGACCCGAGCACGGACGACCACCGGCCGCGACCAGCCCTGCCGCCACGTCGTCGGCTCCTGGCCCGGCCGGCACCGCCACGGCGGCAAGCGCCGACGGGCGATGCTCGGGTCCAGGCAGCCCGCGCAGGAACGGCTCGATCGCATCGAGGATCTGATCGGGATCGCCGGAGACGAAGTGGTCCTCGCCCTCGATGAACTCCAGCCGGGCGCCGGGAATGCGGTCCGCGAGGAACCGGGCGCCCTCGGGATCGACGAGCGCGTCCCCGAGCCGCTGGAGCACCAGCGTCGGGACCCGCACCGCGGGCAGCGCGTCCCGGACGTCTACCAGCGCGTTCATGTCCATCAACGCCCGTACGGTCGACGGCGTCGCCGCGGCGCGCATGCGTCGCCCCCACCACTGCTGCATCTGCTCGTCGGCGGAAGGGCAGCGCATCAGCATGTCCGCCTCCCAGTCCCAGCCACCGACGAGCTCCTCGGTGTAGGCCTGCCAGTACTCCCGTTTCAGCGCCCAGGGATAGTCCTCCGACCAGATTCGCTTGGCGTACGTCCCGTACAGCACGAGCCCGGCGACCCGTTCGGGATGGGCCGCCGCGCACAGGATCGCCATCGGCCCGCCTTCGGAGTACCCGACGAGCACCGCCCGCTCCGAACCGACGGCATCCATCACGGCCAGGACGTCGTGCATCCGCGTCTCGATGTCCGGGATACCGGTCGGCCGGTCCGACATCCCCGTGCCCCGTTTGTCGAACCGGATCAACCGGCCGTACGACCCGAGCCGATCCAGGAAGTGGGCGTGCCGCGGGTCGGCCCAGTCCAGCTCGAGATGGGACACGAACCCCGAGATCAGCACGATGTCGAGCTCGCCGCCACCGGTCACCTGGTAGGCGATGTGCAGGCCGTCGCTGACGGTGTAGCGGATCGGCTCGCCCGCCCCGAGTACCGGCTGCGCCTCGACCGGCGCGACGAACCGGTAGCCCCGGCCGTGCTGGGTCCGGATCATCCGCTGACTGTGGCCGTCGTCGCCGAGCGCCCGCCGGACCTGCTTGATCCGGCTGGTGACGGCCGTCTCGCTGACGAAACGGCTGCCCCACACCCCGTCCATCAGTTCCGCTTTCGACACCACCCGATCACGGTGCGAGACGAGATAGGCCAGCACGTCGAAGGCCTGCGGCTCCAGCGGCACCGGAACACCGCCCCGGCGTACCTCGAACAAGGCCGGGTCGAACTCCAGGTCGCCGCCGAACGCGAGCACCACACATCGACTATGACGGGTCTGCCTTCCTGCGTCACCCGGTCGAGCGATGCCGGCGTGAAGGCCGCAAAGAATCCGCCGGCGCCGCGAAGTACGCTGCGGACACACATCCGCCTGACCCCGCATCCGTCAGGAGTCTCATGAACCTCCCGCTCATCCCGGCACCCGCGACGACGACCACCCACGACGGCACCTTCGTCGTGACCGACGGTCTGGGCGTCGTCGTCCAGTCTCCTGAGCTCGCCGGGCTCGCCGAGCGCTTCGTCGCCGACGTCCAGGTCGACGCCGGTATCGCGCTGTCCCCCGGATCGGCCGGCATCACCGTGCTGATCGACAGCGACGGCATCGACGGCCTGGCCCCCGCCGCGGGTCTTCGGGCCGACGGCAACGCGAGCGCCGACGAACGCTACGGGCTCGAGATCACCAGCGAAGGCGTGTTGGTCTGGGGCCCGACGGCGGAGGCGGTGCACCGTGGGCTCACCTCGCTCCGCCAGCTCATCTCGACTGCCGCCGCAGACGGTACGGCGGTGTTGCCGGCCGCCCGCGTCGTCGACGGGCCCAGGTTCGCGTGGCGTGGGTTGTCGCTTGATGTAGTTCGGACCTTTCACCGGCCGGATGAGGTACGGCGGGTGATCGACATGCTCGCGCTGTACAAGCTGAACGTGCTCCACCTGCACCTCACGGACGACCAGGGGTGGCGCGTTGAGGTACCTTCTCGGCCGCTGCTGACCGAGGTGGGCTCGATCGGCGCGATCGGTGATCGGCCGGGCGGCTACTACACGCAGGCGGAGTTGGCCGAGCTCGTCGCGTATGCGGCCGATCGGTACGTGACCGTCGTACCCGAGATCGACATGCCTGGTCACACGTCCGCGGTGTTCAAGGCGTACCCGTCGCTCGGGCCGGACGAGATCCGCAGCGTCGACCTGGGCAACGGCGACAGTCTGCAGCTGAACACGCTCGACCCCGGCCGCGACGAGACGTGGACGTTCGTCGGGGAGGTGCTGGATGCCGTGATCCCGCAGTTTCCGCAGAGCGCGTACGTGCACATCGGCGGAGACGAGACCTGGGGCATGGCCGATGAGGACCACGTGGCTTTCGTCGAGAAGGCGGCCGCGCTCGTCCGCGCGCGTGGGAAGAAGGTCGTCGGCTGGCAGGAGATCGCTCGCGCCGACCTCGACTCCGCGGATGTCGTGCAGTACTGGCTGGATCTCGACGTCGACTCGATGGTGCAGAACCCCGACCTGCCGACGCCGCCCGAGGACCTCCTGCCGATCCTGGTCGAGGGCCTGCGCAAGGCGAAGTACGACGCCCCGAAGGCGCTCGAGCAGGGCACCAAGCTGATCGTCTCGCCGGTCACCTGGCTGTACTTCGACCGCCCGCACGCCGACGCGTCCTCGGACCCGGACCAGGAGGAGGCGCGCAAGCACCTCGGTCTCGAGTTCTACGGCGCCGCCTCGATCGAGCACGGCGTCTCGTGGGACCCGGTCGACAGCATCCCCGGCATCGACTCCGCCGACCAGGTAGCCGGCGTCGAGGCCGCCATCTGGTGCGAGTCGATCGTCACCTCCGCGGACCTCGAACTCATGCTCCTCCCCCGCCTCCCCGGCGCCGCCGAAAAGGCGTGGGCCCGGCCTGGCACCGAGTGGACCGACTACGCGAACCGCCTCGGCCGCCAGTCCGCGAGCTGGCGCAACCGCACCTGGACCTGGCTTCAGTCCACCGAGGTCGACTGGACCTAGCTCCCGCAGCCCGGGCCGCTGCGGACCTGCAGCACTCACCAACCCCAGCGGAGGGCCGGCGCCGACTCGGCGCCAGGCGTGGGCCGGCGGGTCCCTCGGGCTTTGGCGAGTGGTACAGGTCCGGCGTGAGTCCGCGCCCGCAGGTGCCGGATCTGCAGGCCATCACAATCGGCTGCCCAGGACCGGGTGCGGCGGGCAGTCCCGGGAGTTCGGTGATTGTGATGGCCTGGCGATCCGCCCCTGGCCCGCGGAGGTGGGTGGACCGCTCCCGGTCCACCCACCTCGTCAGCAGGTTGCGGTCGGTGCTGCCCAGTCGGCGCGGTCGTTGTAGCCGCCGTCGCCTGCGTCGCCGACGACCAGGTCGAGGACGCGTACGCCGGTGAGGTCGACGTCGAACTGCTTCGGGGTGAAGCGGTCGACGGTGCCGCTGTCGAACAGGACCTTGCCGTCGCCGACGACCTGGAAGGTGGACGTGCCGCCTGCCGTGTCGACGTTGCTGACCACGTCGTCGATGCCGGCCACACCGGTCAGCCGCGAGCACGACTTACCGAGGTAGTAGCGAATGAGCGACGGCGAGGCCACGCCGATACCGGTCGGGTACGTCGTACCGGTGAGCTTGATCGGGTTACCGCCGCCGACACTCTCGTCGATGGTCGGCGACATCCACCCGCTGGTGGCCGTGATCCAGTCGTGGTGCGACAGCGGCACGGTCCCGCTCGGTGGCGCGGGCGCAATCACGATTGACGACAGCGCAGTCGTCTGCTTCTGCACGCCATACAATACCGTTTGGTATGCCGTCTGTGCGGTGATGGCGGCCGTGCCGGGGGTTGCGCGGGCGGGGAGCTTGACCGTGAAGGTGAAGTTCGCCTGTTGGCCACCGGCAAGGATTGCGGGTGCCTTGGACAACGGCTTAACGGTCCACCCGTTGCTACCGGCAACAGTCACGGTCGGTTGCAGCACCGGGAGCGTGCCGTCGTTGCGGACGTTGACCTGAACCGTCAGCTCGTCGCCACCGGCAACAACCGGAGCAGCATCCGCCGGCTGCGCATCCGTACCAACCTTCGTCACCTGCGGAATCCCAGCGGTCACGTGCGGGATCCCCGGTACGCCGCTAGCCGGCTCGACGCGGAAGAGCGCCGTACCGTGTGCCGGAACCGCCGCGCTGATCACGCCGCCGCTCTCGGTCACCTTGTTCGTCCATGCGTTCTTCAAGGTGAATCGCGAGCCGTGCAAACCAACTGCCGATGCGGTGGTCGTCAGAGTCTGAGCGCTGTCACCCCGGTTCAGCAGTACGACGGCGCGACTGCCGTCAGCGAGCCGCTTGACCCACGTCTCCGTCGTACCGGCCGCGCCGACCCGGACGGCCTGCACTGCGGCCTTGTCCTGGTTGATGGCGATGACATCAGGATCCGTCAGCATCCCAATGGTTGTCGCAGACAGCTTCCGTACGTCGCTACCGACAACCAGCGGAGCAGCCGCAACGGCCCACAGCGTGAGCTGCGTGCGGAACTCCTCGTCGGTCATCCCGAGCTCGGGCGCGAGGTAGTCCGGATCGCTGAACGCGCCCGGCTTCACGACCTCCGGGTGCCGCGCGTTGGCGTCGTAGTTGCGCAGTACGTCCTTGAACTTGATGTCGCCCTGGAAGCCGACATCGGTGTACGTGCGCCACGACTGCGCGATCCCCGGCGCGTACGACCAGGAGTTGATCGACTGCTGGGACTCCGGGTAGTTGCCCCAGTCCGGCGAGGTGACCGGGTTGCAGAGGTTGAAGATCATCGGCCGGTGGCTCGCGTTGTTCCGCAGCGCCTGGGCGAACTCGGTGTAGACCGTCTTCGGGTCCAGGTTGGCCGCGATGCCACACAGGTAGTCGACCTTGACCGCGTCGAATCCCCAGGCGGCGAAGGTGTCGGCGTCGTGCTGGTAGTAGCCGCCGCTGCCGAGACCGCACTTGCCCGGGATGTACGGACCGGCGTCGGTGTAGATACCGGCCTTCAGGCCCTTGCTGTGGATGTAGTCGACGAGCGGCTTCAGACCGTTCGGGAACTTGGCCGGGTTCGGGACCAGGTCGCCGGCCGCGCTGCGCGACTGGTCGGCCTGCCAGCCGCCGTCCAGCCAGACGATGTCGTAGCCGGCCTTCGCCAGCCCGCGGCTCACCAGCGAGTCCGCGACCGACTTGATCGTGTCCTCGGTGAAGTCGCCGCCGAGTCCGTAGTACGTGTTCCAGCCCATGTACGGCGTCGGGCTGAGCACTGCGGCTGGCGCAGTACCTGTAGCTGTGGCCTGAGCCGCCACAGCTGGGGTTGTGGTGGATACGACACCGCCGAGCATGAGCGCAGCGGCGATCACCCCACCGAGGAGTCGCTTCATGTGCCTTCCTTTGCTGCCGTTGAGCGGACGGTCAGTCGAGTGCCTCGACGATCAGGCACTGCGAGTCGGCCGGGCCGTCGAACGCGACCCCGACCTGCAGCAGGTAGCTGCCCGAGTAGGTCTCTGAACCCACCCGGTAGTTCTTCGCCGGATCCAGGCCGGCCAGCGGCACCCGCCGCGGCCGGGTCGGCAGCGTGCCGCGCACGTTGCCGTCGCCGGTCTCCCACAGGAACACCACGGACCGCGTCGCGCCGACGTACTGCACACCGGCCGCCAGTCCATAGACCTTGCTATCGGCAATCAACTCTCGAAAGCCCTTGTATTGCTCGATATGGCGAGTTGCCGTCTTCAACTGTTCGTCGCTCCACCGGGACAGGTCCGCGCCGATCCCGAGTACGCCGGCCATCGCGACGTGGAAGCGGAAATCGAGCGACCGCTCGCGACCGTCATGGGTGCCGATGGCATCGGTCACCCACGAACTCATCAGGTGCGGCGCGAACCCGGTCCGGAACCCCTCCTGAATCCTGAGCCGATCCAGCGGGGCCGTGTTGTCACTCGGCCACAACGTATCCACCCGAGCAGCCATCCCCAGATCCACCCGAGCCCCGCCCCCAGCGCACCCTTCGACGAAAACGTCCGGGTGCTGAGCCCTCAGCCGATCCAGAATCAGGTAGAGATTCGCCACCACGCGGCCATCCAGGTCCCGCCGCTGATCACCGGAATCCAACCGAGGCCGGTTGGCATCCCACTTCAAGTACGAGATGTCGTACGTCGACAGCAGCCGGTCGAGCGTGTCCCAGATGAACTCCGTGACGTCGTCCCGGCTGAGGTCGAGCAGCAACTGGTTCCGCACCAGCACGGGCTCCTGACCGGCCGTCCGCAGGATCCACTCCGGATGTTCCGCAGCCAGCTGCGACGACGGGCTGACCGACTCCGGCTCGATCCACAACCCGAAAGCCAGCCCAATGTCCTTCAGTTGCCCGATGAACCCGTCCAGCCCGTCGGGGAACTTGGCCGGATCAACCTCCCAGTCCCCCAGCCCGCCCGTATCGTCGGACCGGCCAACGAACCACCCGTCGTCGACCACGAACGTCTCGACCCCGATACTCGCCGCCCGCCGCGCCAACTCGAGCTGATGCTCCGCCCGGATGTCGAACTCGGTCGCAAACCAGGAGTTGTACAGGACGTGCGGCGTCCGCTTCCGGGACTGGGAGCGCTGGTAGTCGTGGAAGGCCCGCGCCAGTCCGTCGCTGCCCTCGGCGCTGCAGGCGCCGACAGCCTTCGGCGACTCCCACGTCTCCCCCGGCGCCAGTCGCAGCCCTTGGCTCGACGACGTCCGGCCGGCCTGCACGCGCAGCAGTCCAGTGGTGTCCACGTCGGCCGTCATCTCCCACGAGCCTGACCACGCCAGCTGTACTCCGTACGCGATGTCGCCGTCGGTGGCCAGGAAGGGTGAGTAGGAGTGACCGGTGATCCCCTGCGCACTCCCGATCGTGAACCGCCCGCGCGGCAGCGTCACCGAGGCCTGCTGGAACTCGCTGTTCCACTCACCCCACAGGTACTTGATGGTGTTCCCACCAGGCACCACAAACCCGGCCGAGTCGTGCCTATGAAGCGTCAGCTCGTCGGTCCCGTCATTGCGGACCGAGACCCAGCGCTCCAGCACGTCGCCAACCATCCGGTAATGCAGGACGAGCCGAATGGTGTCAACGAACTCGAGCTCGAGATGGTCGTCCTCGCGGGCGTCCACAAAGACCGGGCGGAACTCATCTGTTCTCCCAGGACCGGAGACAACCAGATCCACGCGAGCGGTGTATCGGACCCCACGGACGGCGTACTCCAATGGCTCCACGTCGGCGCGCGGCACGAAGTGTTCCGTGCCGACGATCTCGACGGGTGCGAGACCCTCATGCGGGCCCCAGGCAACCAGCTGCGCCCACTGACCATGCGCGGGGACGCCGACGACGTACGACGTCGTCGTACCGCGGAGGGTCCACGTCCTCACTTGACGGCTCCGATCGCCAGCCCGCCTACGAAGTGCTTCTGGAAACGAAGGAATACCGCCACGGTAGGCACCGCGGCGATCACAGTTCCGGCCGCGATCACGTTCCACGATGACACGAACAGGCCTTGCAGACCGAGCAGTGCCGGCGTCACCGGCATCTTCTCGCCCGAGCGGATCACGGTGATCGACCACAGCAGGTCGTTGAAGATCCACGTGAATGACAGCGCACCGAGCGCGGCCAGCGCCGGGCGCGTCAACGGCAGAATCACGCTCGAGTAGATGCGACCCGGCCCGGCGCCATCGATCGTCGCCGCCTCCTGGATCTCCCGCGGCAGGTCCCGCATGAACCCGTGCAGCACGAACGTGTAGAACCCGAGCCCGAACCCGACGTGGACGGCGATCAGTGCGATCAGCGTGTCGTAGTACCCGATCAACTCCACGAACCGGGAGATCGGGATCAGCAGGATCTGCGGCGGCAACAGGTTGCCCATCAACATCAGCAACAGGATCGTCCGCCGGAACGGGATGTTGTACCGCGCCAGCCCGTACGCCGCGATCGACGCGAGCCCGAGGCTCAGCAGCACCGCCGGGATCGTTACGAGCAGACTGTTGATCAATGCCCGGAACTCGTCCGCGTCCTCCCACGCCGACTTGTACGTCGAGAACGTGAACGAATGCGGCAACGATCCGAGCCCGTTGGCGGCGACATCGTCGAATGACCGGAACGAGATCACGATCACCCAGAGGATCGGCGCGACCCACAGGAACGACACGATCGACATCGCCACGTGGTACCCCGTACGGCGAATCACGATTCCTCCCGGAAGGCGCGGATGAGGTAGCCCAGGATCACGGCCAGGGCGAGGATGAAGATCACGACAGCGATCGCGGAGGCGTAGCCGAGCTGGGTCGACTGGAACGCCGTCGAGTACATGTAGGTGCTGAGCAGCTCGGAGGAGTGGTACGGGCCGCCCCTCGTCATCGACCAGACGATGTCGAACGATCGCAGCGAGTCGATCACGATCACCGACAGTACGACGGAGTTCACGCCCTTGAGCTGCGGGATCGTCACGTACCGCGTGCGCTGCCAGGCGGACGCGCCGTCGACCTTCGCGGCTTCGTAGAGCGCGGGGTCGACTGCCTTCAGGCCGGCCAGGTACAGCACCATCACATACCCGATCTGTCGCCAGAGCGCGGGCACGATCACGGCGTACAGCGCGGTGTCGGGGTCCGCCAGCCACGGGCGGACGAAGTTGCCCAGGCCAACGGTTCGGAACACCGTGTCGACAAGTCCATCCGGCTGGTAGAACACGCGCCAGATCAGCGCCGTGACGACCAGCGAGAACACCACCGGGGTGAACAGCGCGGCCCGGTAGATCCCGACCCCGCGGCGCTCCCGCTGCAACAGCAGCGCCATCCCGAACCCGCCGATCACACTCAACCCACCGAACAACACCAGCCAGATCGCAGTGTTCTTCAGCGCAGTCCGGAAGATCGGATCCGACACCATGTCAGAAAAGTTGCCGAACCCAACAAACCGCGGAGCCGACAACCCGTCCCAACTCGTCAACGCCAACCAGAACCCCTGCAACGCCGGCCAGAACACCCACACCGCTTCAATCAGGAACGGCACGAGAACAAAGGCGAGAATGAGAGGCGAGACTCGCCGTGGGCCGGTCCGGCGAGGACGGCGGGCTCCGCCGCTGGACCGGTCGCCGGAGCGGGCGGCCGGCTGCGCCGCCTCCGCCACGGTGGACGTCATCCGACCACCTCCGCGCATCCGGCTCCACCGGAGCCGCTCCCAGCCCACCGGCCAACGCCCCTTGGCTTCGCTCCGTCTTTAACTCCCGCCGTGCCCCGCCGGAGGCGGGGCGCGGCGGGAACAACCGCACAGGAGTTCTTGCCCAGCAACATCATGCTCACGCTTTGAAGACCTTCTGGGCTGCGGCTTGCCAGTCGGCGAGGATCTTGTCGATCTGGTCGGGCTTGTCGAGGAACTTGGTGAGGGCGGCGTCGGCGGTGGGCTGGAGGGCGTCGCTCGAGTCGCGGTTGAAGAACTGCGTGATCTCCGCAGCGCCCTCGATCATCGCCTTGCCCTTCTTCACCAGCGCGGTGTCGGCCGACTTGCCCTCCGGGTTCGCCGGGATCGCCGTGCCGGAAGAGCTTTGCACGTAGATGTTCTGCGCCTCCGGCGTCGCCAGCCAGGTGAGGAACTTCTTCGTACCCTCCGGATCCTTCGCCTTCTTCGAGGCGAAGTACCCGTCCGTCGGCGCCTCTTCGGCAACCGGTACGGCGGGATCGATGATCGGGAACTGGAAGAAGTCGATGTCGTCCAGCGCGTCCTTAGGAGCCGAGTCCGCGAAGAACGTGCCGATCAGGAACATCCCGGTCTTGCCCGCGAGCAGCGCCGACGTCGCCTCCTGGAACGGGAACGACTTGCCCTTCGGGTCGAAGTACGGCAGCACCTCGCGCCACTTGGTGAAGACCGCCTTCACCTTCGGGTCGGTGAAGTCGCCCTCGCCGGCCAGCAACTGGCGGTGGAACGGCGCGCCGTTGATCCGGATGTTCAGGTAGTCGAACCAGGCCGACGCGACCCACGGCGTGTCACCGAGCCCGATCCCGATCGGCGGGATGCCCTTGCTCTGGATCGTCTTGCACACGGCAACGAACTCGGCCCACGTCTTCGGCGGCGTCACGCCCCACTTGGCGAAGTTCGACTTCCGGTAGAACATGCCCCACCAGTAGTAGCTGGTCGGCACGAAGATCTTCTGCCCCGCGCTGCTCGTCGACAGCGACTGCATCGCCTTCGAGTAGTTGCCCATGCTGTCCCAGACGCTGGTCACGTCGAGCAGCAGGTCCTTCTTCGCGTACGAGTCCGCGACCGACCCGGCGTACCAGGTGTAGACGTCCGGCGGGTTCGCCGAGGTCAGGTACGTCGGCAGCTGGGTCCGGAAGATCTCCGCGGCGACCGTGTTCAGCTTGACCTGCGACCCGCCGGTTTTGTTGTACGCAGCAACGAGATTCTCCATCGCGGCCTTGGCCTGCTCGCTGGAGAGGTTGGACTGCAGCGACAGCGCGCTGCTCGCCCCGCCGCTACTGCCCGGACTCTTCGTCGAGGTCGCGCACCCCGGTATCAGGGTCGCTGCCCCGAGCACTCCGAGTCCCTTGAGGAAAGTCCGCCGATCTGCTGCCAGACCCGTCATGCCCACTCCTGAGTTCTGCTCGACGGTGATGCCAGTCGAGTCCGTGGTCCTTGTTGCCGACGATCTTGCGGCGAGCCGTCCCAAGTGTCAATATTAATTCGTAAATTACGAGCAAATCGCTTGACGCGACACTGGCGTCACGGTCAACTGGTGGCTCGTTCATCGTTGGAACGGGCCTGCCTGCGTGCTTGGGTAGGGGTGACTTGAGGAGGCGCGGGTGCGGCTGGCTGGGCGGGTGATCGTGGTGACCGGGGCCGCGTCGGGGATCGGCGCGGCGTGCGTCGAACGGGCGCTGACCGAGGGTGCGCAGGTCGTGCAGGTGGACATCCACCCGTGCAAGGAGCTGCCGGACAAAGCCATCAGCGTGGTCGGTGACGTCGCGTCGCCGGACACCTGGGCCGAGGTCCGGTCCCGCGGCCGCGACGAGCTCGGCCCGATCGACGGCCTGGTCAGCAACGCGGTCGTCGTCGACGTCAAGCCCGCCCACGAACTGTCGCCACCGTCCTGGCAACGCCAACTCGACGTCAACCTCACCGCGGCCTTCCTCGGATTCCAGGCGCTCTACGACGACCTCGTCGCGAATGCCGGCTCCGTCGTACTGGTCTCGTCGGTGCACGCGATCGCCGGCCTGCCCGGCCATCCGGCGTACGCCGCGACGAAGGGCGCGCTGATCTCGCTCGGACGCCAACTGGCGGTCGAGTACGGTCGCTCGATCCGGGTGAACACCGTCCTTCCGGGCCCGGTCGTGACGGCGATGTGGGACCGCGTCGACGCCGAGGGGCGCGAACGCAGCGCGCAGGCGACTGCGCTCGGGCGGCTCGGCCAGCCGGACGAGGTGGCTCAAGCGGTGGCGTTCCTGCTGTCGTCCGAGGCGTCGTTCGTGACGGCGGCAAGCCTGGTGGTCGACGGCGGATGGTCCGCGGTGAAGGACTCGGCATGAGGGAGATCGGTGTGACGGGGATTCAGCGCGGGGTGTCGCGTGGGCTGCACGGGCAGATCGTGGAGGTGATGGCCGACCGCATCCTGTCCGGGCAGATCCCGGAGGGCGCGACCATCAACGTGACCGAGCTGCAGTCCGACCTCGGCGTCAGCCTGACCGCGGTTCGTGAGGCCTTGAAGGTGCTGACCGCGAAGGGCCTGGTGGACGCGCGGCAGAAGCGCGGCACGTTCGTCCGGCCGCGGTCGGACTGGAACCTGCTGGACGCGGACATGATCCGCTGGCATTTCAAGGACGCCGACTCGCGGCCCGAGCTGCTCGAGGAGCTGCACGAGGTGCGCGGGATTGTCGAGCCGGCCGCGGCCCGACTGGCCGCGCTGCGATCCGACGATTCCGACGTCGCGGCGCTTGATGAGGCACTCGCGGGGATGGAGTCGGCCGACGACAACCTTGCCGCGGCGGCCGCGGACCTTGCGTTCCACCGGGCGTTGCTGGCGGCAACCGGCAACGAACTGCTGACGAAGATGGAAGTGATCATGGAGACCGGGCTCGCCGATCGCGACCGGCTGGTGCACACGGTCAAGCCGTCGGACGATCCGATCCCGAGCCACCGGCTGGTCGTGGACGCGATCCGCGCGCACGATCCCGAGGGCGCCGAGCTCGCGATGCGGGAACTGCTGGCGAAGGCGGCCGAGGACCTCACCGAAGTACGCGGATCGACTCGTCGGCGGCGCCGGTGAAGATCGAGAAGATCGAGACGTTCCTCGTCCCACCGCGCTGGTTGTTCTGCCGGGTCGAGACGAGCGACGGCGTCGTCGGCTGGGGCGAGCCCGTCGTCGAGGGTCGCGCTGAGGTTGTGCGCGCGGCGATCGACGTACTCGCGGAGTACCTGATCGGCCAGGACCCGTTGCAGATCGAGCGGCACTGGCAAGTGTTGACGAAGGGCGGGTTCTACCGCGGCGGGCCTGTTTTGAGCAGCGCCGTCGCCGGCCTCGACCATGCTTTGTGGGACATCGCCGGCAAGGTGTACGGCGCTCCCGTCGCGGCATTACTCGGCGGCCGCGTCCGTGATCGGGTCCGCGTGTACGCGTGGGTCGGCGGGGACGAACCGTCCTCGATCGGCGATGCCGTCGCGGAGCAGGTCGCTGCGGGTATGACGGCGGTGAAGATGAACGCCAGCGGTCAGATCCAGGCCTCGCCATCAGTTGCCGAGGTCAACGACATCGTCACCCGGCTCGCCGCTGCACGCGAGGTGCTCGGCGACTCTCGTGACGTCGCGATCGACCTGCATGGACGCGTCGGCGTTGCCGGCGCGCGGCGGATCCTGCACGCCGTCGAGGGTCTGCAGCCGATGTTCGTCGAGGAGCCGGTGCTGCCCGAGCAGATGGCGCATCTGTCCTCGGTGGTGGAGACCTCGACGATCCCGGTCGCGCTCGGAGAACGGCTGTACCACCGGGCCGAGTTCATGGCGCCGTTGAACGCGGGCGTCGCCGTCGTACAGCCGGACGTGTCGCACGCGGGCGGGATCTCCGAGTTGCGACGGATCGCCGTACTCGCTGATGCGCACGGCGCGATGCTTGCGCCGCATTGTCCGCTCGGGCCGATCTCACTGGCGGCTTCGTTGCAGGTCTCGTTCGCGACACCGAACTTCCTGATCCAGGAGCAGAGCCGCGGCATCCATTACAACGAATCGAGCGACCTCACGTCGTACGTCGTGGATCCTGCGCCATTCACCTGGGTCAACGGCCACGCGGAGTGGAATCCCCTGCCTGGCTTGGGAATCACGGTCGACGAGGAGGCCGTGCGGGCGGCCGACAAGATCGGTCACTCGTGGCGCAATCCGGTGTGGATCCACGAAGACGGCTCCTTCGCCGAATGGTGACCGAGCACGCGGCCGGCCGGTTGGTGACCGTCGACGCGACCGACGGCGGTCGTTGGACGTCCCTACAGCTGGCCGGACGGGAGTGGCTCTGGGCCGGTCCCGGCCTGATCAGCGGGCCTCGCACCGGTCTCGCCACCTTCATCGACGCCGGCGGCCTGGACGAATGCTTCCCGACTGTCCGCGGCATACCGGACCACGGCGCACTCTGGAACCAGCCGTGGGACGGTTCCGTCGAGTACGACGGCGCGGTGCTGACCCGCGCCTTCACCCCAGGCACCGATACGGTGAGCGTCGACTACCGTCTTGAAGCCTCGCCGGGCTATCGGTTCATCTGGGCCGCCCACGCGCTCCTCGATTGCGCCGCGGGCGCAGTCATCTCCGCTCCGCCCGGGACCGAGTGCAGGCTGTATCCCGAGGCGGCTGGTGAGCTTCCATGGGCCTGGCCCGACGACGCGCCCTGGGTTACGTCTAGTTGGCCGAGCCCACTCGAGTTGGATACGTTTGGCGCTTCGGACGGGACTGCTGCTGGAGCGGTTCTGGTGGACTGTCCAACGGTTTCGGTGCGGGATCGCGGCGCCGAGCTCATGATGACGTTGAGTTGCCCGGGGCAACCAGTCTCCACCGCGTTGTGGCGGAACCAGGGCGGTTTCCCGGCGGATGCGCCGTACCGGAGTCTCGGGGTCGAGCCGATGCTGGGCCGGGTGTTCGACCTCGCGGAGGCCGGGCCTGACGACGCTGCCGTCATCCCGGCGAGTGGTGAGCTGGCCTGGCGGCTCACGCTGTCCGCCAGGCCAGTGTGATGTCACCCGAGCGGCAGATCGAGTACGACGTTCGGCACCGTCGTGCTGTTGGTGGTGCGGATGCTGTCGAGCTCCGTCGCGGTCAAGGCCCGTTTGTAGAGGCGGACCTCGTCCATCGAGCCGTCGAAGTGGTGTGCGCCGTCCAGCCGCTGACCGACGTACATCTTGAACGGGCGACCGGGGCTGACCGATCCGCTCGGCGCGGTGACGCTCGCGGCTTGGGTGCCGTCGACCCAGATCGAGAGTGTGCCGGCCTTGCGTTGCAACGCGACGTGATGCCAGGCGTTGTCGTTGTAGGCCTTGGTCGTCTGCACGGCCGCGGTGTTGCCGCCGGTAGTGATCAGACCGCGGATCCGGCCGTCCGCGGGTTCTGCCCGGAGCCAGAACTGCGAGAACTCGTTGATGTTGTAGCCCCAGAAGATCGCCTGCGGTGTGGTGCTGGCGCCGTACTTGATCCAGGCCATCGCGGTGAAATCGCCTGCGCCGACCGCGAGCGACTCGGCGAAGGGGAGCTGGAGCGCATCGTCTACGCCGTCGAAGTCTCTTGCCTGGCCGAACTTGCCCGTTGTTGCGGTGGGTCCGCCGCGCAGGTAGCTGTCGTTGTGCAGGCCGCTGGTGTCCGGCGTCGTCGCGCCGAGCGGCGCATCGGGGTGGCCGATGTCGTTCTCGGTGAAGCGGGCGAAGCGGATCTGGTCGCGCGCGTCGACCGTACCGCCCTCGTAGAGCAGGCCGATCTCGCCGGTGTCGAGGATCGCCAGATCGGAGTACCCGGACCAGTCGCTGGTGATTCGGGTGCCCTCGGCAACGGTCTGCCAGGTCTTGCCCTCGTCGAAGCTGGACCGGATCGTCATGTACCTACGGCGATCGGGGTCCGCCGGGGCCGCGAACAGGATCCGGTTGTACTTGTCACCTTGGTCAACGGCTCGCAGCCTTTGCAACGAACCTTGCACGACGGGCGTCGTCAGCCCCGCGATGGTGGCAAACGGCGCTGCGAACGTCTGCCCGCCGTCGTTGCTGACCGCGGACATCCGGCTCGCTCCCGACGTACCGGCGTTGTTGCGGGCACCGGCGTACACGCCCCCGTCGACCTTCTCGACGACGCTGATCTCCTGCGGCGTCGCGTCGGAGCGGAGATCGGTCGCGCCCTTGTGCCAGGTCTCGCCGTGGTCGTCGCTGTAGACGAGTTGGCCGGCGTTCTTACCGGCGCCGTTGTCGTAGTTCGTGCCTGCAACCAGCCGGCCGGCGTGGGTGCCGCGGGTGAGCTGGATGCCGTGCACAGGACCGGTCGCGTACCAGCCCCAGGCCGGGTCATCGATCTGGTCGCCGATGTTCTTGGCGTTGCTCCACGTCTTCCCGTCGTCATCGCTGAACTGGACGTACGGCGTGCGCGGGCGACTCGTCATACCGGGATCCATCGTGCTCAGCAGGACGATACGGCCGGTCTCGTAGTCCACGATCGGGGCCGGGTTGCCGCGGGTCGCCACCGCGGTCGGGTCGGAGTCGGTGCCCGACAGTACGGTCTGGATCGCCGACCACGTGCGGCCGTCGTCCTCGGAGCGGCGCAGGACCAGGTCGATCTCCTGGGAGTCCGCGCACCACGCACGCCGGGCCTCGGCGAACGCGAGCAGCGTGCCCGCCTTGGTCTTCACGATCGCGGGGATGCGATAGCAGCCGTAGCCGGCGTCGCCTTTGTCGAACAGCACGGTCTGGGTGATGGCGGCCTGCGCTTGAGTCGGCACGGTCAGGCTTGCGGCGGTCAGAGCGAGCGCCGTGAGCAGGAGTTTGAGCTTGGGCATGGGCGGCTGCCTCCTGAAAGTAAACAACGGGGCGGTTGTTCACTCAGTAATTTAGCCACAGATCCGCCGTCTCGAACAGAGCTCATAGGACGTCCTATTTCTGCAGTCATCACTTAGGTTGGAGACCATGGACCTGCTTGCCGAACTCCGCACCCGGAAGCTGCTCGCGATCATCCGCGCCGACGGGGCGGACACCGCGCTCGCCTGCGTCGAGACGCTCGTCGAGGCCGGTGTCACCGCGCTCGAGATCTCGCTGACCACGCCCGGCGGGGTGGAGGCGATCGCCAAGGCGCGTTCGCAGTACGACCCGCACATCCTGATCGGCGCCGGCACCGTCGTGACCGCGGCCCAGGCCGACGAGGTCGCCGCGGCTCGGGCCGGCTTCATCGTCACTCCGGCGATCACGCGGGGCGCTCATCGCGCGGTTCAGCTCGGCCTGCCGCTGCTGTGCGGCGCGCTTACTCCGACCGAGGTCGTCGCTGCGCTGGACCTCGGCGCGACCGCGGTGAAGATCTTCCCAGCGAAGCTCCACGGTCCCGGGTACCTCAGCGAACTGCTCGCACCGCTCCCCGACGCGCCGCTCATCGCCGTCGGCGGGGTCGACGCCCAGTCCGCGCCGAAGTACCTGTCTGCGGGAGCGCTCGCCGTCGGCGTGAGTTCCCCGTTGCTGGGCGACGCTGGTGTTGGCGGTTCCTTGGCCGAGCTCGCCATCCGCGCCAGCACCTTCCGGACCGAGCTCGGCGTCTGACCGGCTACGCACGCCCGACGAATACTTGATGATCGACGACGCACGCTCGACCTCTCGGAGTACCTGATGACCGACCTTCTGACGTTCGGCGAGACGATGGTCTCGGTGCGGACCGCTCGCCCGATGCGCCTCGGCGGCGACGCACACCTGTCCATCGCCGGCTCCGAGAGCAACGTGGCGATCGGTGTTGCCCGGCTCGGCCACGACGCCGCCTGGTTGAGTGCCGTAGGCAACGATGAGCCGGGGCGACTGATCCAGCGCACGCTGCGCGCCGAGAACGTCGACACGACGTACTTGCGGTTCGCGGACGACTCGTTCACCGGCTTCATCGCGTTCGACCAGCCGTCGCACGACATCACCCGGGTCAGCTACCACCGCCGCGGGTCGGCCGCATCCACCCTCACCGCTTCGGAAACGACCGCGGCCGTTGAGTCGGCGAATCCGACGCTGCTGCACGTCACCGGCATCACCCCGGCGCTCTCCGATACCGCGCGGGCCGCGACGCTGGCCGCCGTACGCACGGCCTCCGCAGCGGGTGTCCAAGTCTCACTGGATGTGAACTACCGGGCTCGCCTCTGGTCGCGCGCCGACGCGGCCGCCGCGATCCGCGAACTCCTGCCCCACGTCCACACCATCTTCTCGTCGGACGACGAACTCGACCTGCTCACCGACGCGAGCGACCCAACCGCCGATCTCCTCAAGACCGTCGACACACTCGTAGTCACCGCCGGCGGGAAGGGCGCGTGGGCGCACACCAAAGGCACCGGGTCGGCATCCGACGTACACACCATCCATCGCCCGGCACTCCCGGTCACCGTGGTCGACAGCATCGGTGCCGGCGACGCGTTCGTCTCCGGCTACCTGTCAGCCACCCTCGACAAGCTCTCCACCGAGTCCTGCCTCGAGAGGGCCACGACATCCGGTGCTTTCTGCGTCACGGCGTACGGCGACTGGGAATCCCTCCCTACCCGCGAGGACCTGACCCTCCTGTCGCACTCCCAAGGCACAGCGCTCCGCTGAGGTCACGCGCTGTCCACTGAGGTCAGGGGCTGTCCACCGAGGTCACGCGCTGCCTGCGGAGGTCACGCGCTGTCGGGCGGGGGACGCCGGAACTGCGAGCGGTACTCCCCCGGCGCCTTGCCGGTGAGCCGCCGGAACAGGCGGCTGAACGAGGCCGGGTCCCGATACCCCACCTCACCGGCTATGCGAGCCACAGTCCGACCGGTCGTCTCCAGCAGTCGTCCGGCTCGGCGTACCCGAGCCGCCTGCAGATACTCGAGCGGCGTAGCGCCCGTTGCCTCACCGAACCGTCGGAGCAGTGTCCTCGAGCTGACGTGAAGCTCACTCGCCAGTCGCTCCAGGTCGTACGCAGCGTCGAGGTGCTGGTCCAGCCAGCGCTTCACGTCGTCCGCGAACGTCGAGCCCGCGGCCGGAAGGACCGACTGGTCGACGTACGGCGCCTGCGAGGTCCGGGCGTCGTCCACCAGCGCGATCCGGGCCGTGGTCCGTGCGACGGACTCGCCGCTGTGCCGGCGGATGAGGGTAAGGGCGAAGTCGTACATCGCGCTGAACGCGGCCGTCGTGGTCACCCCCTGATCGGTGACGACCAGTTGATCGGCGCGGACATCGACCGCTGGGTACCGGCGCGCCAGCTGGTCGGCGTACAGCCAGGAGGTCGTGGCCGTACGGCGATCCAGCACACCGGCCTCGGCAAGCAGGAATGCGCCGATACACAGCGAAACCACCGCACCGCCGCCCGCCGCGTACGCACGGATCGCCGCGACCTCCGGCCCGAGCCGAGACAGCACACAGTCAACATCGACTGGCGACCCGACCTCGAACCCGGGCACGACCAGCACATCCGACGGCCGCAGCGGGCCGACATCGATCCGCACACCTCCGGACGCAAGCACCCGTCGCCGCGGCGACACAATCCGCACGTCGTACGCCGGCTCAAGCATCCCGCGCACCTGCGCAACCCGCGTCGCCATCGTCAGCAGATCCGGCACCCCATGCACTTCCGACGCAAAACACCCCGGATAAGCCAGCACCGAAACCCGAAGCCCCACCACCTGGCGAGATTAACCAACACCTTGGCGATCTCGCCAGTGGTCAGTCACCGCCTCCAGCGAAATCCTCAACCATGAGCCAAGCCTCTCGCACCCCCGACAGCTCCCCCGACAGCTCCACCGGCACCCCGCCCGACCACCCGGCCGACGCCTCTCTCCCCACCTCCCACGACCACCCTGCCGACGGCTCCCGAGACGACTCCCTGGACGACTTTGAGCATCGGGTTGTGGAGATTGGTGGGGTTGCGAAGACGGTGCATGTGACAGGATCCGGGCCGGCTGTTGTGGTGATGCCGGAGATGCCTGGGATCAGCCCGGATGTGGCGCGGCTCGCGCGGTGGGTGCGGGACGCCGGGTTCACCGTGTTCGTGCCGTCGTTGTTCGGGGTGGACGGCGCCTACCCGACAGCCGAGGACGGCGAGGCGATCATCCGCAGAGCTTGCGTGAGCGCCGAGTTCAGCGCGTTCGCCGGCGGTGGGACGAGCCCGGTGAGCGCCTGGCTGCGCGGTCTCGCCCGGATCGCGCGCGACGAAGCCGGTGGACCGGGGGTGGGCGCGATCGGGCTCTGCTTCACCGGCAACTTCGCGCTCACGATGGCGCTCGAGCCGGCTGTGATCGCGCCGGTCGTCAACCACCCGTCACTTCCGCTAGACGCCCCGGGCGAGCTCGAGCTCTCGACTGCCGACGCGGACGCGCTGGCGGAGAGGTTCCAGCGCGAAGACCTGCAGGTGCTCGCGTACCGGTTCCAGGGCGACCGCTGGTGCACCGGCCAACGCTTCGCGGCGTACCAACGGCTCCTCGGTGACGCCTTCCTCGGACGCGTACTACCCGCGGACGCGGCAAACCAGGACCCACCGCCGTTCTTCCGAGACGTCGTGGGATGCGCGCACAGCGTCGTGACAGCCCACTTCGTCGACGAGACCGGTCACCCCACAGTCCGGGCCCGCGACGAGATCCTGGCCTTCCTCACCTCCAAGTTGCTTGTCACGCCCGAAGGCGCCGGCTCGTCTTAGTCCCGACGTACTGGTTCTACTGGGAGGCATGAAGTGAGCAGGTGGGACAAGCTGCCCGAGGTACGCAGCGTGGCTGAGCTCGAGCGGTTCGGTACGCCGGATCCGATCCCTCGCGACAAGGTCGAGCCGCGGCTGAGCGACGTACACCGGGAGTGGATCGAGGGCACGCCCCTGGTCTTCGTCGCCACATCCTCGCTCGACGGACGCTGCGATGTCTCACCGAAGGGCGATCCGCCCGGATTCGTGAAGGTCCTCGACGAGGTCACGCTCGCCATCCCGGAACGCTCGGGCAACCGCCGGATGGACGGCTTCCACAACATCCTCGAGAATCCACACGCCGGCCTGCTCTTCGTCATCCCCGGACGCCCCGAGACCCTCCGCGTGAACGGCTACGCCCGCATCGTCACCGACGGCCCGTTCTTCGACGACCTGATCGTGCGCTCCCATCGCCCGCCACTCGCGCTCGTCGTACACGTCGAGGAAACGTTCTTCCACTGCCCGAAGTCGTTCGCCCGGTCGCGAACCTGGAAGCCGGAGACCTGGAAAGCTCAGCTCTACCCCGCTACTCCTCGACGGGGAACAGGATCGGGCTGAGCAGGTAGCGCGATCGGCCGGGAGCGGCTTCGTTCGTCAGGGCTGGGAGGATCGCGGCGCGCATGCCCTCGATCAGTTGATGCAGCTCGTCCTCGCTCAGCCAGATGCCGTGCTGGCGGTAGCCCACGAGATCCGCCAGCGGATCCGCTCCCTCATGATCGAGGTAGGCGTTGAACTCGGCCACCAGCGCGGCCATCGCGACGGCGAACGCGCGCCGATGATCGTCGACGGTCACCCGCTCCAGGTCTGCCGGCGTGATCGAAGCGCGCTCCTGCTGCAGCCGGAACCGGCGCTCGACTGCCCCGCGCACCCTGCGTTCCTCCGCGACCTCGAGGATCCCGCCCTCGGCGAGCAGCTCGACGTGCCGGTACAGGGTCGCCTTCGAGACATCGGCGATCCGCTCCCCCAGCTCGCCGGTCGTCAACTCCCGGCCGCCGCGGAGCGCATGGACGATCCGCAACCGCACCGGATGTCCCAGCAGCTCCAACGGACCCATGGCGCAACGATCTCACGCCGTGCTACCTTTCTCAAACATTGAGAAAGGTACTGCGATGACCGCTTGGACTCCCCCGCCGTACGCCGACCCGACCGCCTTCACCGAGCAGGACCTCGTCCTCGAGGCAGCCGACCAGACCGTGCCCGGCACCCTCACGCTCCCGAGCAAGCCGAGCGGGCGGCCCTCCGTCGGCGTCGTACTGCTAGCCGGCGGCGGACCCTTCGACCGCGACGAGACCGCGGGCCCGAACAAGCCGCTCAAGGATCTCGCCTGGGGCCTGGCCACGCAGGGCATCGCCGTACTGCGCTTCGACAAGCTCACCGCGAACCGGCCCGAAGCGATGGCAGCACCCGGCTACACGATGACCGCGGAGTACGTGCCGCACGCGATCGCCGCCGTTCGCGCGCTCGCCGAATACGTCGAGCAGGTCTTCATCGTCGGCCACAGCATGGGCGGGAAGGTCGCGCCGAAGATCGCCGCGGAGGAGCCGTTGGTGGCAGGCCTGGTGATCATGGCCGGCGACACCCAGCCCATGCACCGCTCCGCCGTCCGCGTGACGCGCTATCTCGCGGAGACGGGAGCGGTTCCCCCGGAGACAGTCGCCGCATTCCAGCAGCAGGCCGAGGTCGTCGACGATCCCAGCCTGTCCGCAGAGACCCCGTCGACGCAGCTTCCGTTCGGCATGCCGGCGTCGTTCTGGCTGGATCTCCGCGAGTACGACGCAGTCGCGACCGCCGCGAAACTCGACGTACCGATCCTCGTCCTGCAAGGCGGCCGCGACTATCAGATCACCGTCGCCGACGACCTGCCCGGGTGGCGCGACGGCCTCCCCGACGCGACGATCACGATCCTCGAGGCCGACAACCACGTGTTCATCCCCGGCACCGGCCCGTCGACCATGGCCGACTATGCGGTGCCGGGGCACGTGGATCCGGATGCCCTCTCTGCGATCCTCACCTGGTTGCCGCAAGCAACCAGGTGAGCAGGGTCAGGCCAGCAGCGCCGGGTCGGACTCCAGCTCGCGTTCGGGATCGAGCGGGAGGACGATCTTGAACACTGTCCGGCCGGGCTCGGACTCGACGCGCAGATCGCCGTGGTGCTTCTTCACGACGATGCGCCACGAGATGTCGAGCCCCAGGCCGGTGCCCTCGCCGATCGGCTTGGTGGTGAAGAACGGCTCGAAGATCCGCCGCCGGATCTCCTCCGGGATACCGGGACCGGTGTCGCCGATCTCGACGACCGCGTAGGCGCCGTCCCGGCGGGTCCGGATCGTCAGCGTCCCGGATCCGCCCATCGCGCTGACCGCGTTGTCGATAATGTTCGTCCACACCTGGTTGAGCTCCGCAGCGTACGCCGGGATCTGCGGCAACTCGGGATCGAAGTCCTTCACGATCTCGTACCCCTGGAGCTTGCCCGACATCATCACCAGCGTCGACTTCAGCAACTCCCGCAGATCAACCGTCTGGTACGGCGCGCGGTCGATCTGCGAATACTGCTTGGCCGCACCAACGAGTGTCGAGATGCGGGTGACCGAATCGTCGATCTCGTTCATCAGCGACTCGGTGTCGATCGTGTACATCAACCACCGCACCGCGCCCTCGAGGTACGTCGGTCCGACTGCCGTCAGCACCTCTTCCATCCACGGCACATCCAGCCCAGCCGCGGCGAGCACCGGAGCGATGTCCCAGCTGGCCTGGACGTCGTGGTCGTCCAGCCAGTCGGTCAGCGCGTCCTCGCTGTCGGACAACTCCATCGGCGGAATGTCTTTGTCCTTGTTCTTGTCCAGCCGCTCGACCGCGTCGTCCTGGAGCGCGACGATCTGGTGCAGCTTGGTCGCGTCGAGCGTGCCGTCGGCGAGCATCGCCAGCTTCGACCGCATCCCGGAGACCCGCTGCCGCAGCGTGGCCGCGGCCCGGACCGCCGCAGCGGCCGGGTTGTTCAGCTCGTGGGTCAGACCCGCGGACAACGAACCGAGGGCGAGCAGCCGCTCCCGCTCCCCCAGCGTCTCGTTGGTCCGGCGCATGCCCATCACGAAGCCCTCGATCAGGTGCACCGCCATCGGGAACCACGTGTTCATCATCGTCGCCATCGTCTCGGCGCCGATGACGAAGAACTCGGCCGGCTGGGTCACCTGCATCGTTGCCGTGTACGACTTGTGGTCCGCGGCGCCGAAGAACGCGTTGAACGCCCCGGAGTAGACGCCGCGCTGGCTGGTCCGGTTGATCTCGACCAGTTCACCGTGGGACAGCTTGCAGAGCCGGATCTCGCCGGAGAGCAGAACGTAGCAGCAGCTAGCCTCGTCGCCCTCGTTGAAGACGATCCCGTCCTGGAAGCTCTCGGCGTACCCGGCCTCGGACAGCCACTGCAACTGCTCGTCGGAGAGGCTCTCGAAGAGGAACAGCGTGCGCAGCTCGTCGGGAGTCAGCCGCCGCGGCTCCACAGCTTGGTCAGTCATCAGAGCATCTCCAGGTATCGGTGCACCAGTGTCACGGCCATCGCTCCGTCGCCGACCGCTGAGGCAACCCGCTTCACCGACTCGGCCCGCACGTCACCCGCGGCGAACACGCCGGGCATGCTCGTCTCCAGGTGGTACGGCTCCCGCTCCAGTGGCCAGCCCGGCGGTCTGCCGGGCAGGTCTGGTCCGGTGAGGACGAAGCCTCGGTCGTCGCGGAGCAGGTCACCGGGCAGCCAGTCCGTCCGCGGGGCCGCGCCGATGAACACGAACATCCACTCCGTGTCCACCTCGCGCTTCTCCCCGGTCTCGCTGTTCAGCAGGGTGAGATGTTCCAGGTGCTCCGAGCCCATGCAGGAAACGACCTGCGTGCAGGTATGCACCTCGATGTTGTCGATCCCCTCGATCTGATCGATGAGGTACGACGACATCGTCGCGGTGAGCGATGGTCCTCTGACCAGCATATGCACGCGTTTCGCATGCCGGGCGAAATAGACCGCCGCCTGACCGGCGGAGTTGGCTCCGCCGATGATGTAGACCTCCATGCCGGCGCACGCCGGACCCTCGGTGGTCGCCGAGCCGTAGTAGATCCCGCGGCCGAACAGATCGTCGACGCCGGGCGCCTGCAGCGTCCGGTACGAGACGCCGGTCGCCAGGATCACCGAGTGCGCCGAGATCTCACTGCCGTCGGCGAACCGCAACTGCCGCGCGTTGCCGAGCGTCTCCAGCCCCACGACCTGACGGGTCGTCAGCAGCTCAGCACCGAACCGGACTGCCTGGCGCCTGGCCCGGTCCGTCAGCTGAGCACCGGACACCCCGTCCGGGAAGCCCAGGTAGTTCTCGATGCGGCTGGACTGCCCGGCCTGGCCACCGGTCGCGAGCTGCTCGACCAGCACGGTCCGCAGGCCCTCGCTAGCGCCGTACACGGCTGCTCCGAGGCCGGCCGGACCGCCGCCGACCACGACCAGGTCGTAGAAGTCCTTGGCCGGCGCCGTGGACAGGCCGACCTTGTTGGCCAGCTCGGTCTCGGACGGCGCGACCATCACCGTGCCGTCCGGGGTGATGACCACGGGCAGCTTCGAGCCGTCGAGCCCGGCCGCTTTCAGTTGCCGCTTTCCCTCCTCGTCGTCGACACTCAGCCAGCGGTAAGGCACAGCGTTGCGGGCGAGGAAGTCGCGGGCTGCGAACGACGGCGCCGACCAGCGGTGACCGATCACCCGGGTTTCATCGGCGGACGGGCCCGGGGTTTTCTTCCACAGGTCGAGCATCGCGTCGACCACCGGATACAGCTTCTCCTCCGGCGGGTTCCACGGCTTGAGCAGGTAGTGGTCGAGGTCGACCACGTTGATGGCTTGGATCGCCGCGTCCGTGTCGGCGTACGCCGTCAGCAGCACGCGGCGGGCGAGCGGGAACAGGTCCATCGCGGCCTCGAGGAACTCGATGCCGGACATCTGGGGCATCCGGTAATCGGCCAGCAGCAGGGCGACGGGCTCGCCGCGGAGCTTGAGCTCCTTCAGCGCGTCGAGCGCCTGCACCGGATTCTCCGCCCGGACGATGCGGTTCTCCTCGCCGTACCGACGGCGGAGGTCACGGGCGATTGACCGGGAAACGCCGGGATCGTCGTCCACGGTAAGGATCACCGCGCGGCTCGTTGACGCTGTCATGCCTCCTTCATACCAGCGGAAGGCCACAAACCGGGATCGGTAATCCACAGGCCCTCGTCCGGTTCGCGAGGGGCTGATTCGCGAACCGGACGAGAGGGGCGGCCTAGGGGAGGGCGTCGAGGTACGGCGCGTGGTTGTTCTGGAACTCCCAGTTGTAGTAGTGGTCCCAGTTGATCGACCACGTCATCAGCCCACGGAAGCCCGGTGAAGCGCCGCCGCGGAGGCTGTAGCCGCCGCAGGTCTGGCCCTTCACCAAGCAGTCGAGCGCTTGGTGCACGGCTGCCGGGGCGGTGTAGCCGTTGCCCGCGCTGACTGCTGCCGGGAGCCCGATACCGATCTGGTCGTCGCGCAGTCCCGGGAACGTCTGTCCGGTGTTCGCCACCGGGAAACCGGCCTTGACCATGTCGGTCATGGCGATGTGGAAGTCGGCGCCGCCCATGGTGTGGTACTGGTTGTCCAGCCCCATCACCGGACCGGAGTTGTAGTCCTGGACGTGCAGGACAGTCAGCGAGTCCCGCAGTGCGTTGATGACCGGCAGATAGGAACCAGTCCGGTTGTCGCCGCCACCTGCGCCGCCGTAGAACTGGTAGCCGACCTGTACGAAGAACGTCTCCGGCGCCATCGTCAGCACGAAGCCGGACCCGTACTTGGCTTTCAGCGTCTTCAGCGCCGAGATCAGGTTGACGATCACCGGAGTGGTCGGGTTGCGGAAGTCGGTGTCACCCGCGTTGAGGTACAGCGAGTGCCCTTCGAAGTCGATGTCGAGTCCGTCGAGCCCGTAGCGGTCGATGATCGCGCTGACAGAGCTGACGAACGCGTCGCGGGCGGCAGTGGTGGTGAGCTGCACCTGTCCGTTCGCACCGCCGATGGAGATCAGCACCTTCTTACCGGCGGCCTGTTTGGCCCGGATGGCGCTCACGAACTCCGCATCGCTCTCCACATTCGGACACTCGCTGGCAGGACACCTGTTGAACCGGATGTCTCCCGACGTGACGCTTGTCGGCTCTCCGAAGGCCAGATCGATGATGTCCCACTGGTCCGGTACGTCGGCCATCCGCACGTACCCGGACCCGTTCGCAAAGCTCGCGTGCAAGTAGCCGATCAGCGCATGCTTCGCCAGACCGGTACTGGTGCAGCCTCCCGTCGTACCGGTAGTAGCTGCTGACCTCGGGGACTCACCAACGCTGTTGTATGCCGCGACCGAGTAGCTGTGGCTACTGCACGCCTGGAGCCCGCTGATGGTGGCTGTAGTTCCGGTGACGGTCTGGACGACGCTGGTGCCTTCATAGACCCGGTAGCCGGTGACAGTGCCTGTCGCAGCCGGCCAGCTCAACGAGATGGCGGAGTTGGTCGCGCTGGTGACGGTCGGCGTACCAGGAGCGGTCGGAGCACCCGGCGTACCGCCAGGACCGTCCAGGCTGAAGTCATCGGCCTGGTACGCCGGTTGCCCGTACCAGCCATGCACGTAGATCTGTGCGGACGTCTGACTCGCTCCCGTCGTAAAGGACAGACTCAGCTGCGTGAAGCTCGCAGCCGACGGCGTCCAGGTGGACGAACCACCCGTGACCCCGAGGTACACGTACGAGCCGCGCACCCAACCCGACAACGTGTACGCCGTGTTGGGCTGCACCGACACCGTCTGACTGCACTGGGCGTAGTCAGAACTCGTCACCGCACCGTTCAATGCAAAGCCACCAGTGCGAGTCGGACTGCTGACCACCGACCCACCGGAGCAGCTCCACCCACTCAACGAGCCGGTCTCGAACCCCGGGTTGCTCAGAATATTCGCCGCCTGCGCCGGCACCGTGATCCCGGCCAGCAACACCCCAACCACCACAGCAAGCCACCGTGCACGCATGGAACCTCCTCGACGATGGATTTAGTAGAGAGCCTCCATAAATCCACGTCAATGCGTCACCCACGGCGGAAACCCGACGCTGTCGGGAACCGGCCGCTCGCTGGGTGGCGGGTTTTCGCCAGCGGCCAGTTGGAGCCAAAACCGTGTAGTCGGAGCGGCCGATTGGCAGGCTCTTCCGCGTCCGGGCTCGGGGGCGGGCGGCCGGGGCTACAGCCCACGGTCAGGACAACATGCCGTGGAGGCATCACGTGAACCATCCCACCCTGCGCAGGCGTGCCGCACTCTTGGCGGGCGCCGCGCTGATCACCACCGCCTTGGTGGCTCCACCAGGATCAGCAACACCACCTACTGCCCCACAGGGCCGGTCGAGCTTCGCGCCCGGCCGGTACGTCGTGACGCTGGCCGACAAACCGCTGGCGACGTACCAGGGCGGGGTTACCGGACTCAAGGCCACCAAGCCGACGGCCGGTCGCAAGATCGAGGTCAACACCAGCAATGCGAAGGCCTACCGGTCCTTCCTGACCGGCAAGCACACACAGGTCGCTGCAGAGGTCGGGGCCAAGGTCGACCACGACTACTCGACCACTCTGAACGGCTTCGCCGCTTCTCTGACCTCCAAGCAGGTCAACGAGCTCAGCAAGACGCCTGGTGTCGTGTCCGTCGTACCTGACCAGCTGCATGTCGCTCTGGACGACCGCAAGTCGACCGACTTCCTCAAGCTGTCCGGCAAGACCGGCGTCTGGAACACACTCGGCGGCACCGCGACCGCGGGCCAGGGTGTCGTTGTCGGCGTCGTCGACACCGGCATCTGGCCGGAGAGCGCCTCCTTGTCCGACCCGAAGCTCGGTACGAAGCCGCCGACCGCGGCAGACCCGTACCGTCCGTACCTGTCGGGCTCGACGACCATCATGGAGAAGGCTGACGGCAGCACTTTCACAGGTAGTTGCGAGGCCGGCGAGGACTTCGCCGCCGACCAGTGCAACACCAAGCTGATCAGCGCGAAGTACTTCGGCGACGGGTGGCTGAACCTGGTCCCACCGGACCAGCGGGCCGACTACGTCTCGCCGCGCGACGGTGAGGGCCACGGGACCCACACCGCGACCACCGCGGCCGGCCGGGCCAACGTGGATGTCTCGGTCGGTGGTATCGGCTTCGGTACCGTCACGGGTGTCGCTCCGGCCGCGAAGATCGCTGTGTACAAGGCGCTCTGGTCCGGCAAGGACGGACAGAACTCCGGCGGCCTCACCTCCGACATCCTCTCCGCCATCGACCAGGCGGTCGCGGACGGCGTCGACGTCATCAACTACTCGGTCGGCTCGATCTTCGAGTCCGAGCACACCGATCCGATCCAGCTGGCCTTCCTGTCCGCCGCGTCGGCCGGTGTCTTCGTCTCCGCGGCCGGTGGCAACTCCGGTCCGGACGCGTCCACGCTCGACAACACCTCCCCCTGGGTGACCACGGTCGGCGCCAGCACGGTCGCGCCGTACGAAGGGACCGTGGTGCTGGGCAACGGCCAGAAGTACGCCGGCCTCAGTACGACGGTGGCGATGCCGACCGGCAGCAAGCCGCTGGTCAGCCCGGCCGCGGTCAAGAACGCGAGTGCCAGCGACGCAGACGCACTGCTTTGTATGGCGAACACTCTGGACCCGAGCAAGACAGCCGGGACGATCGTCGCCTGCGAGCGGGGCGTCAATGCCCGGGTGGACAAGTCCACCGAGGTGAAGCGGGCGGGTGGTGTCGGCATGGTGCTGCTCAACCTGTTCCCGCAGGACGTGGTCGGCGACTCTCACGCCGTACCGACTGTGCACGTCAACGCACCAGACGCGCTGTCGGTGAAGTCCTACGCTGCGCAGGCCGGAGCAACAGCTGAGCTCGTGCCTGGCAACACCACTACTTCCAAGACGCCGTACCCCCAGATGGCCGACTTCTCGTCGCGCGGTCCTTCTCTGGCGAGCCATGGCAACCTGTTGAAGCCCGACCTCGCTGCACCCGGTGTGAACGTGCTGGCTGCGGTCGCACCGCCCACCAACAACGGACAGAGCTACGCGTTCCTCTCCGGTACGTCGATGGCCGCGCCGCACGTGGCGGGGCTGGCTGCGCTCTACCTGTCCAAGCACCCGGACTGGTCGCCGATGGCAGTCAAGTCGGCCCTGATGACCACAGCTGGAAACGTGCTCACTGCTAGCGGAGCTGTCGACACCGACCCGTTCGATGCTGGTGCCGGCGAGGTGCAGCCGTCCAAGATGCTGGACCCCGGTCTGATCTACGACTCGGGTGACGCGGACTGGCTGGGCTATCTGGAGGGCAGTGGGGTCAACACCGGCACCGGCGTACCTGCGATCAACCCGAGCGACTACAACGCTCCGTCGATCGCGGTCGGCCAGTTGCTGGGCACTCAGACCATCACCCGCCGGGTGACCGCAGTAACTCCGGGCCTGTACCGGGCGACTGTCTCCGTACCCGGGATGAAGGCAGTGGTGACACCGTCGATCCTGAACTTCACAGAGGCCGGCCAGACCAAGACCTTCACGGTGAAGCTCACTCTGGACACCGGTGACTCCGGCGCGACCACCAGCGGTTGGCTGACCTGGCAGGGCGCTGGGAAGACAGTGCGCAGCCCGATCGTCGCCGTACCGACGTCCGTGCTCGCTCCGACCGCAGTGTCCGGGTCGGGCGCTGCCGGCTCGGTGTCGTTCACTGCCACTGCTGGCAAGGCCGGCGCACCGATCCACTCGTACGGCGTGGTGTCGGCTCCTCTGGTGGCCGGCGCGGTGCCCGCAGGTGCTGCGGACGCCGATCTGCCGGACTACCCGGTGACCGCGACCGCGCAGACAAAGGCGGTGCAGTGGAACATCAAGACCGTGGATCCGGCCGGCAGCATCTGGCTGGTGCTCTACAAGGTCGTGAACGGTCAGAAGCAGTTCCTGTCGTTCGTCGGTGACGGCTCGAACCAGGCGTCTGCCAGTGTGCCTGCGCCTGCTGCTGGCGTCTGGGGTGTTCTTGCGATCACCCTGTCCAACCCGCCCGGCGCGGACACGACGGAGTACACGATGCAGACCAACGTTGTGACTGCGTCGTCGGGCAACTCGCTCAAGACGTCGCCTCCGGTTGCACCCGGCGCGTTCAAGCCCTTCCAGGTCACCACGTCATGGTCGGGGCTGCCGACCGACAAGCGCTCCACCGGCTTCGTCGAGTTCCCGAACCGAGCCGGGACCCTGGTGACAATTAACTAGATCCAGCGGCGGCGGGCAGCTTGAATGCCTGCCTGGAACCGGGTCTGCGCGCCGAGGGCATCCATCAGCGCGCGGACCCGGCGCTGGGTCGTCCGGGGACTGATCCGCAGCCGCCGGCTGATCGTGTCGTCGGTCGCTCCGCCGGCCAGCAACATCAGCACATCCCGGTCCGGTGCTCGCAGTGCCGCCACTTCACCGGTGGCCTCGAGCTCCGGCATCGGTACGGCCAGTCCCCACAGCATCTCGAACGTCGCGATCAGACCGTCGAGCAGACCGGTCGACCGGATCAGCAGATGGCACTCCGCCGGCGCCCGCTTCGTCAGCGCGACCAGCGCCATGTTGTCGTCGCCCAGCACCATCTTCATCGGCATCTGCGGCAGCACGCGGCTCTGCTCACCCGCGGCCCGCAGTTCCGGCAGCACCGACATGACGTCGGTGGACTCGAACACCTCGAACCCGTAGATCGCCCGGTACGCCAGTCCGTCGCCCAGCCGCTCCAGCTCGAGCTTCTGCTGTGACGCCGGCGGCGCCGAGTACGGCCCCCGATCGAGCGCCCGGATCTGCTCCCGGCAACTCCGCTGCATCTCCTCGTACGCCGCCAGCAGCGTCGGCCCGTCCTCGATCAGCTCGACCTGGTCCCCGCTCAGCACCGGATTCGCCCGCGCCGACCGCAACTCGTCCGCCACCAACCGAAGCCGAACCACCTGAGCATCCAACTCGTCCAGCGGATCAACCACCACCCGGATCACCCCTCACGAACCAACCCAAACCCCCTCACACTAAACCGCGTCAAGTAATTCCTGACAGCGTTGTCTCAAAGACAACGAACCTGCCGGGACACTAAGGACCGCAGCTGAGGCAGGGCCAGGGTTGGCCGCAGTGGGAGCAGAGGCCTTCTGGGGTGGAGACCGGGAGCCAGACTGTTCTTACGGGGTCGGCTGGTGGAGGGGCTGATCTTGTGACGTCTGGTGCGGTGGTGAACCAGTGGAGGGTCGTGTGGTCGGCTGTGGCGTGGACTTCCAGTAGTGCTTGGACGCCGCCGTCCCAGGTGGAGGTGCTTGGGTGAGGGGCACGCCAGCGGAGGGCTGCTGTGCCGTCGGACCACTCCACGCCTTCGGCGAGGGTGGTGGTTTGGTGGACCAGGTGGAAGAGGCGAGCCTGTCGCTGCAGTGTGTTCACCTCTTCAGATTGCCCAGAGGGGGCTGCGTACAACAGGTGTGGGCTGTGGGCTGTGGGAACAGCCCACAGCCCACATGCCCTTGTTTTTCACGGTTTTTGTCGGCGAGGGCTTGTAGCGTCGCGGCACGCACCACATGAGCTCGAAGCGTGAACGGGGTGGCCCTGTGACCGAGACATCTATTACTGAGGCAAGCAGTGCCTTCGGGACGCACTTGCGGCAGTCCAGGCAGGCGGCCGGCCTGAGCCTGCGGCAACTGGCAGCCCGCGTCGGGTACGACCACAGCTACCTGTCGCAGGTGGAGCGCGGGCAACGGCCGGGCTCTACGGACTTGGCGCGGCTCTGCGACCGTGAGCTCGGCACCGGCGACCAGCTGACCGTCGCCTTCGAGCGAAGGCCGTCCCGCACAGAGCGGCTGAGGCAAACAGCCGACCCGCTGGAGCCGACGTGGCAACAGCTGATCACAGCCGCCGGTGTTGCGGACCAGGCGATTGCGCTCGACGACTTCCGGAGTACGCCGCCGCTTGTGCTGCTGCCCGATCTGGTGAGTGAGCTGCAGCTCCTGCAGGCCCGGGGCGGTGACGAGATGCAGGCGGTCGAGCTGAGCATCCTGATCGCAGAGACCCTCACCGGGCTTGGCCAACGACGTTCGGCGAGGCGTTGGTGGTGGGCCGCCCATGCATCCGCAGCCGGCGCCGGAGAGGCGTTGGTGTGTGCGCGAGAGGCAATCAGCGGTCTCGCCGAGCGGCGTCCGTTGCCGCCATTGCTGGAGCTGGCTGACAACGCGGTGGCGCACCAGCCACCAAGCGCGGTGTCCCGTGCAGCGCGGGCGCTGGTCCTGGCCGAGCTTGGGCGGAGCGAGGAGGCACATCGAGCGCTGCAAGAGCTTGTCGGCATCGGCGACGAGGCCCTCGCTGCGCGGCCGTCGGACTGGATGCCCTACCAGTTGCACTGGGCCGAGGGACGAGTGTGCGCGCGACTCGGGTACGGCGTACCGGGCTGCATCCTCCTGGAGCGAGCGAGAGAGCTCTGCCCGGAGCGCTGGATCGGCGAACGCGCCAAGCTCGACCTCGCCCTGGCCGAGAGTCTGGCTGTCGCCGGAGAGCTCCCAGCCGGCCTGGCCATGGCGCTGCGGGTCCTGGTCGAGCTGCCGGACGAGTGGCGCGACCTCTGGGTGGACGACGCCGCCGACCGAGTGCTCCGAGTGGTGCCCGAGAGCGAGCGCGGTGCAGTGGAGCTACGCAGGCTGCTGGCGACCAGGGGCCGGAGTGTGGGCAGCGGGTCGAGCTGGAGGTGAGGGCAGGGGTAGCGTGCCGTGGGTGACAGGTGAACAGCGGACAACGGCAGTGGCAGACAAGTGGGACTTCGCAGTCGAGCTGCGCAGTGATCCGGCCGGCGCAGAAGCTCGGGCAGCGGTGCTCGCGGACCCGGCGTTCGGGCAGTCGTTCACCGACCACATGGTCGTCGCCAACTGGTCACTCGATCAGGGCTGGCACGACTCTAGGGTGACGGCGTACGCACCGCTGAAGCTGAGCCCGGCAGCTGCTGTCTTCCACTACTCGCAGGAGATCTTCGAGGGACTCAAGGCGTACCGGCACCCGGACGGCTCGGTGTGGGCCTTCCGCCCCGACCGGAACGCGGCCCGGTTCTCCGCAAGCGCGGAGCGGCTGGCGCTGCCGCAGGTGCCGGAGGACGAGTTCGTCGCGGCACTGCGCGCGCTGGTGACCGTTGACGAGGCCTGGGTGCCGTCAGCCGAAGCCAGCGAAACCAGTCTGTATCTCCGGCCGTACATGATCGCCACCGAGGCTGCACTGAGCGTCCGACCGTCGCACGAGGTGCTGTTCGGCGTCATCGCATCGCCGGCCGGCCCGTACTTCAACACCGGCCCCAAGCCGGTCTCCATCTGGCTGACGACCTCCACCATCCGCGCGACGCCGGGCGGGACGGGTGCAGCCAAGTGCGGCGGCAACTACGCGTCCAGCCTGGCCGGCCTGGCCGAGGCGGTAGCCAATGGCTGCGAGCAGGTCGCCTTCGTCGATGCGGTCGAGCACAAGTGGCTCGAGGAGATCGGCAGCATGAACATGTTCTTCGTGTACGCCGACGGCCGGATCGCGACGCCCGAGCTGAACGGCTCGATCCTCGAAGGCGTCACCCGCGCATCCGTGATCGAGCTCGCCGCCGACCTCGGCCACCCGGTCGAGGAACGCCGCATCTCCGCCGACGAGTGGCGCGACGGCGTACGGAACGGCGAGATCACCGAGGTCTTCGCCTCCGGCACCGCTGCCGTCATCACCCCGATCGGCCGCGTCGCCTGGCCCGAGGGCGACCTGACGATCGGCGACCACTCCGTCGACTACGGCGTCGGCCCGGTTACCGCGAAGATCCGGTCCACGCTGCTCGACCTCCAGTACGGCCGCACCCCGGACACCCGCGGCTGGCTCACGCGCCTGGCTTGATGCCGTTTGTCCCCGGCGCCGGTTAGGTTGGCGTCATGGCTGAGTCCAAGGGAAAGTCTCCGGCGATCGAGCTGGAGGTTGGCGAGCGGACGGTCCGGATCTCCAATCCGGACCGTGTGTACTTCCCTGCCCGCGGCGAGACCAAGCTGGACCTGGTCAAGTACTACCTGTCCGTCGGCGACGGCATCGTCAACGCGCTCCGCGAGCGCCCGTGCATGATGCACAGGTTCCCCGAGGGCGTCGCAGGCGAGAAGGTCCACCAGAAACGGCTGCCCCACGGTGCGCCGCCCTGGATGGAGACGGTCCGCGTCAAGTTCCCGCGGTACAACCGGACCGCCGACGAGCTGTGCGTCACCGAGATCGCGCACGTCGCCTGGGCGGTGCAGATGTCGACGGTCGAGTTCCACCCGTGGAACTCCCGCCGCGCCGACACCGAGAAGCCCGACGAGTGGCGCATCGACCTCGACCCGATGCCCGATTGCCCGTTCGATCGAGTCCGCCGGGTCGCACACACCGTCCACGAGGTGCTCGACGAACTCGGCGCGGTCGGCTACCCGAAGACGTCCGGCGGTTCGGGGATCCACATCTACGTTCGAGTCGAGCCGGCGTACGGCTTCTCCGACGTACGGCGTGCTGCGCTCGCGTTCGCGCGCGAGGTCGAGCGGCGCGCGCCCGAGGACGTGACGACCACCTGGTGGCGCAAGGACCGGGACCCTCGACTGGTCTTCGTGGATTTCAACCAGAATGCCCGGGACCACACGATCGCGGCGGCGTACTCCGTCCGCGGCAACCCTGAAGGCACGGTGTCGACCCCGATCCACTGGGACGAGATCGACGACGTGAACCCGAAGGACTTCACGATCGAGACGGTGCCCGCGCGGTACGCCGAGCTCGGCGACCTGCACGCCACCATCGACGACGACGTCTACTCTCTGGCCACCCTGATGGAGTGGGCCGACCGCGACGAACGCGACGGCGCCGAGGCGCCACCGGAGGAATAGCCGTCACACCGAGTCCGGTGTCAGCATCGCCGCCAGCTTGAAGATCGGCAGGGAGATCTGCCGCACGAGCCAGAACGCGATGAACGCCCCGGCCACCAGCGCGACGAGCAGGCAGCCGATCAGAATCGCCACCGCTCTCGTCGCCGAGCCGGGCAGCCAGTTCGTCGCGGATTGCAGCGAGCTCTGACCGAGGCTCCGCGTCCGCTGAAGCGACCCTTCATATTGTTTGCGAAGTTCCCGATCGGGGCCGACCGACGCCGCGATCGCCGCCTGCCTGTTCCCGGCCCGGTACGTCGCGAACTCCGTTCGGGTCGCCATCCACCAACGCTCGAATCCAGTGCTCGACTCACTCGCTGCCCGGCGTTCTTCGTCGGTCGTGGCGGCACGTACGGCGGCCGCCAGATCCCGGCGTACGGTCGCGACATGCTGGTCGGCTTCGCGCTGGTACATCGCGTCGCCAGTCAGCAAGAAGCCGCGTTGATCGTTGGCCACGGTCTTCGCGTCCAGGGACGCGGAGGCGATCGCGGTCGTGAACGGCACGTCATCCTGCAGTTGGGTGTCGCCCCTGCTCAGATTGACGATGAGCGCGATCGCGACGCCGGCCATCATCACCAGCAGCGCGAGCAGAGCGGCCAGGCCGGCCCGCACCTTGTGACCGAGCGGGATCCTGCGCGGAACGGAATCGATGTCGGCCATGAGTGCCTCCCCACCAGATGCTCACATTGTGCACATCTCAGGCCCTGCCGACGAGCCCGTGGTGCAGCAGGTTGGTGAGGGTGTCGATTGCTGCCTCGTCGGTGATGGTCTGGCCGCTCGCCGGGTTCACCACCAGCCAGGTGTAGGCGAATCCCTCCATCAACGCGTTCATCGCCGAGATCGCGACGAGCGGATCAGCCGGCGGACGGGGCAGGTGGGAGAAGTGCTCGACCATGTGCTGGTCGTCATCCGCCATGATCTGCTGCAGCCGTCGGCCCAGCTCCGGATCCACCATCGCGGCCTGTTTGACCGCGATCATCTCCGGTAGATGCGCCTGGTAGAAGCGCCAGAACGCTTCGACATGCCAGCGGACCGCTGACAGCTTGCTGAAGTCGGCGTCGTGCCCGGCGACATCGACGACTGCCTCGTCGGCCTCCGCGAGCATGTCGCGCAGCAGCGCCTCGAGCAGCTCTTCCTTGCCTGCGAAGTGGTTGTAGAACGACCCCGTCGCGCGGCCCGCGGCCGCGGTGATGTCGGTGATCTTCGTGTTCAGGTATCCGCGCTCGGCGAAGACTTCGCGCGCGGCCTGCTTGAGCGCCACCTCGGTCCCGGCCGCCCGTTGCCGGCGGCTCACCGTGTCGGTCACGACAACCTCCTTGACACCGAACCCTAGCCAGGTTCAAACTGAATCTGAATTCAGTGAATCACAATTCATCCAAGGAGACCACCATGAACGTCCTGATCGCCGGTGCCGGACCGACCGGACTGACCCTGGGAATCGAGCTGGCCCGGCGCGGGATCGCGGTCCGCGTGATCGACAAGGCGACCGAGTTCTTCGACGGCTCGCGCGGCGACGGCCTGCAGCCACGGACCCTCGAGGTCTTCGAGGACCTCGGCGTGCTGGACCAGGTGCTCGAGCAGAGCATCGCGATCCCGCTGATGAAGATCTACCTCGACGGCGAGCTGGTCGGCGAGCGCCGGATGGCCGAGCCCGTCGACCCGACCCCGGACATCCCGTACCCGAACGCCCGGATGCTCGGCCAGTCGCGGACCGAGAAGATCCTGCGGGACAAACTCGCGGAGTACGGCGTGAACGTCGAGCTGGACACCGCGATCGTCGGCTTCACCCAGTCCGACGACTCGGTCACCGCCGAGCTCTCCAGCGGCGAGACCGTCGAGGTCGACTACTTGGTCGGCGCGGACGGCGGCAAGAGCTTCGTCCGCAAGCAACTGGGGATCGCCTTCGAGGGCACCACCGACGAGTCGATCCGCACCCTGCTCGGCGATGTCGCGGCCGACGGGCTCGACCACGAGGTCGGCTACTGGTTCGCGACCAAGGACAACCCGATGGCCGGCATCGCGATGACTCCGCTGAGCGGCGGCGACCAGTTCCAGTTCGGCGCGCCGCTCGACGCGGACGACGCCGACACCTCGATCGAGGGTCTGCAGGCGCTCGTCGACAAGTACGCCGGTGCCGGTACTGCGAAGCTTCGCGACCTGACCTGGTCGACCGTCTGGCGTCCGAACGTGCGCCTCGCCGCGAAGTTCCGGGTCGGCCGTGTGTTCATCGCCGGCGATGCCGCTCACGTGCACCCGCCGACTGGTGGTCAGGGCCTGAACACCGGCGTGCAGGACGCGTACAACCTCGGCTGGAAGCTGGCGGACGGACGCGCAGAGGTGCTGGCGACCTACGAAACCGAGCGCCGGACCAACGCGATGCGAGTGCTCGGGATCAGCGAGGACCTGATGCAGAAGCACGTCGAGGGTGACGAGTCGGCTCTCGAGCGCGGCGAGAACACTCGTCAGCTGGATGTGTCGTACCGCGACCCGTCGGACACCCGTCCACTCGTCTCCGGGGACCGCGCGCCCGATGCGCCGCTCGTAGATGCCTCCGGCAACAAAGTCCGGCTGTTCGAGCTGTTCCGCGGCCCGCACGAGACCCTGCTGCGCTTCTCCCCCACCGCCCCTTCGACTCATCCGCACGCTGTCGACATCACCTCATCGGAAGCGTTCGCGATCTACCACGCGCAGCCGGGCGACGAGATCCTGATCCGGCCGGACGGTTACCTCGCTTAGGATTTTCGGGTGCAGACCCTGGATTCAGCCGCCGCCTACGACCGTGCCGTCGAGCTGGCGACACGAGAGCGGCGGCAGATCCTGGGGATCACCGGGGCGCCCGCCGCGGGCAAGTCGACGTACGCCGAGCAACTCGCCGCGAAGCTAGCCGCTGACGGTCATGAGGTCGCGCTGGTGCCGATGGACGGCTACCACCTCGCGCAATCGGTGTTGGAAGAGCTGGGGCTCGCTGACGTGAAGGGTGCGCCGCATACCTTCGACGGCGACGGTTTCGTCGCGTTGCTGAAGAGACTGAAGGAATCGCCGGACGAGCAGATCTGGGCGCCGCGCTTCGACCGCAGCATCGAGGACTCGATCGCCGCGAGCATCGGCGTCGCACCTGCGGTGACGCTCGTTCTCACCGAAGGCAACTACTTGCTCCTCGACGAGCCGCCCTGGACGACCGTCCGCACGCTGCTCGATCAGTGCTGGTACGTCGAAGTACCCGAAGCGCTCCGCCACGCACGACTCGAAGCCAGGCACCGCGCCTTCGGCAGATCCCCCGAGGAAGCGCACGAGCGGACCTATGGCTCCGACGAACGCAACGCACACCTGATCGCCGCGACCGCATCGGCGGCCGACGCGATCATTCGTCCTTGACGCACACCCGGTCGATGAACGCGGCAACGCCGTCGAGGTAGAGCTGCAGACCGAAGTCGAAGTCGGCCTCGTTGTCCTCCTCGAAGCTGCCGACCTCGTCGAACACGCCGGCGTCGACCGTCCGCGCGACCGCCGGATAGACCCGCGGATCCGCGACCCGCCGCAGCGTCGAGCCGAACCGCTGAAAAGCATCCGGGTTGTCCGCGTACCCGGCCGCCAGGTCGAACGCCATCCTGATCTGCCCCTGCACATAGGTGATCAGGCCCATCACGACGCCGACCTTCGCCTCCTCCGGCAGGCCGGTGTCCTTCAGCACGCCGAGCGCAGAGTCGAACCAGGCGAGGTTGTTCGGACCGGCAGGGGGACCCGAGATCGGCACCTTCGCGTACCACCGGTGCCGACGGATCGCCGCGAGTACGCCGTCCGCCCAGAACGTCAGCCCGGTCCGCCAGTCGACGCCCTCCGGCATCGGGTCGGGACGCTCGAGTGCGGCGTCCGACATGATCACGAGTAGCTCGTCCTTGCTCTTCACATGCCGGTAGAGCGCCATCGTCGAGTTGCCGAGCCGTTCCGCGACACGAGCCATCGAGACAGCCGCCAGATCCTCCGCGTCGGCGATCTCGATCGCGGCCGCGACGATGTCGTCGAGCGTCAGCGACGGCTTCGGGCCGCGCCGCGGGGACTCCCGCAACCGCCACATCGCCGCGACGTCGGCCGGCAGCTCATCGTTCTCCACCGGGTCAGTTTAGGGCTTGCCTCGCGATACTGCGTAGATGCTACGCTATTTAGCGTATCCGATACGCAGTAAGGAGGGGACGATGATCATCGAGGCAATCGGGCTTCGGAAGTCGTACGGTGCGAACGACGTACTGACCGGGGTCGATCTGAGCGTCGCGGAGGGGTCGGTGCTCGCCCTGCTCGGCCCGAACGGCGCCGGCAAGACCACTGCGGTACGCATCCTGACCACGCTGACCAAACCTGACTCCGGTACGGCGACCATCGCCGGGTACGACGTACTGCGCGAGCCGGCTCGCGTCCGCGGCGCGATCAGCCTCACCGGGCAGTACGCCGCGGTCGACGAGAACCAGACCGGTCGGGAGAACCTGGTGATGGTCGGTCGGCTGATGCATCTGGGCCGGCGTACTGCGCAGCGTCGTACGGCCGAGTTGCTGGAGCAGTTCGGGCTGACTGACGCGATGGACCGACGCGTGAAGACGTACTCCGGTGGCATGCGGCGGAAGCTCGATCTGGCGATGAGTCTGATCGCCCGGCCCCAGGTGATCTTCCTGGACGAGCCGACGACCGGTCTGGATCCGGCCAGCCGTTCGGCGATGTGGGACGCGATCGTCGAGCTGGTCCGGGGCGGTACGACGATCCTGCTCACAACGCAGTACCTGGAGGAGGCGGACCGGCTGGCGGATCGCGTCGTACTGCTGGACCACGGCCGGATCGTGGCGAGTGGTACGGCCGATGCGCTCAAGACCCAGATCGGTGGCGAGCGGATCGAGCTGCGGTTCGCTGACGAAGTACAGCTGCTGAAAGCGACCGGAGTACTGGACGGGGTCGCCAACGAGCTGCTGCTGAACGTGCCGTCGGACGGTACGGCGGCTCATCTGCACCACGTGCTCGACGTACTGCGGGACAACGGGCTGGAGCCGGAGCGGGTCTCGTCGCACCGGCCGACGCTCGACGACGTGTTCCTCGCTCTGACGGCCTGAGGGGTTTGCTGATGTCACACCAAGGAGTTGTCGCCGCCTGCTCGGACGCGGCGACCATGATCGACCGCAGCGTGCGGCTGGCGCGGCGCAACGTCGACACGTTGTTCGCCTCGATCCTGCTGCCGTTGCTGATGATGGCGCTGTTCGTCTACGTGTTCGGCGGCGCGATCAACACGGGCACGGAGTACGTGAACTACGTCGTACCGGGGATCCTGCTGCTCACCACTGGGTACGGCGCAGCGTCGACGGCGATGGTGGTCGCTGACGACATGAACAGCGGGATGATCGACAGGCTGCGCTCTCTGCCGATCCACAGCTTCGCCGTGCTGACCGGACATGTCGCGGCGAGCGTTGCGCGCAACGCGGCGTCGACTGCGATCGTCATCCTCGCCTCACTAGCCATGGGGTTCCGCCCTGGTGGCGGTGTGGTCGACTGGCTCGCGGCTGTTGGCCTACTGCTGCTCTACGTCGTCGCACTGTCCTGGCTGGCCGCCGGTCTCGGGGTGATCGCCAAGTCGGTGGAGTCGGCCAGCACTCTCAGCTTCTTCATGCTGTTCCTGCCGTACCTGAGTAGTGCATTCGTACCGCCCGAGTCGATGCCTTCGTGGCTGCAGCCGGTCAGCGAGCACCAGCCGATCACTCCGGTCATCGAAACGATCCGCAGCTTGCTGATCGGGACACCCATGGGCAACAGTGGACGACTCGCTCTGACATGGTGTTCTGGTCTGCTCCTCTTCTCGGTAGTACTGGCGACTTCGCTGTATCGCAGACGCAACCGCCGCTGAGCGCAGGACTTGTACCGTTCGGCGAACGGTTCGCGTGGAAACTCCCGAGCGTGACCCCTTGGTCGGGTTAACGTCAAAGTCCCCCCCAACGTGTGGTGGTCCCACTCCCCCCGGGACCCACACGGACGAGCGCCCCGATCACTGATCGGGGCGCTTTGTTTTCCAGATTTTTCTTGGCGGTGTGTCGAATCCGGCCCTCCCGGTCCGACGTATCAGTAAGAGCGACCAAGGGAGAGGGTCAGAATGAACATCACCACCGACACCCGGAACATGATCATCAACATGCTGGCCGAGGGCAGCCCGGTCTGGTACGTCGCCGGCATGGTCAAGATGCGCAACCACGACGTCTATGCAGTCGGTCGAGAAGCCGGCTATCCGGACAAAGCGCAACTGCGGCGAGCCGTCTGGGCCGCCCGGAACCGCGCCCTGCAAGCAGCCTGACCACCTGTCCCAGGCCGCTCGAGCCGCCGTCAGCCCCTCCACTAGGGGGCGGACGGCGGCTTTCGCTTGTTTAAGGTATTCGCGTGGATGATGTCAGCGTTGTGGACTATCACACGGCCGGCGAGCCGTTCCGGATCGTGACGTCCGTGGAGATCCCGGGCGCGTCAGTGGCCGAGCGTCGGGTCGCGGCGCAGTCGACCGACACGATCGACGCAGTACGACGGTTGCTGGTGAATGAGCCGCGTGGTCATGCGGATATGTACGGTGGATTCGTCGTACCGGGTGATGACGACGGCGCTGACTTCGGCGTGGTGTTCTGGCACAAGGACGGGTACTCGACGGCGTGCGGGCACGGGACGATCGCGCTGGCGACGTGGGCGGTCGACACCGGTCTGGTCCAAGCTAACGACGTCGTGATCGATGTGCCGTCCGGGCGGGTCACGGCGCGGGTGGATGGTTCAGGCGTTGCCTTCCGCAACGTTCCGTCGTACGTGCTGAAACGAGACGTGCCGGTGTCGACCGCTCGCGGGGACGTGCTGGCGGACATCAGTTACGGCGGCGCGTTCTATGCCTCGGTGCCCGCCTCGTCGGTCGGCTTGTCGGTGACGCCGGACTACTACGCGGACCTGATCGCCGTCGGCCGCGAGATCAAGTGGGCGCTGGACCCGGTCGCTGTCCATCCCAACGATCCTCGACTGAGCGGTCTGTACGGCACGATCTTGTACGACGATCTCGGGACAGTCGACGGCGGTCCGCACCAGCGCAACCTCGCGGTCTTCGCCGATGGTGAGGCAGACCGCTCCCCCTGCGGCTCAGGTACGTCGGCACGCCTGGCGCTCCTGCACGACGAGCGACGCCTCGGCCCCGGTCAGGTCCTCCGCCATGACTCCATCGTCGGCACGACGTTCCTCGGCCGGGTCGTGGAGCAGACAGAGGCCGGCGTCATCACCGAGGTCACCGGCAGCGCGTATCGCACCGGCACGGCCACCTTCACTCTCGATCCCCGCGACACGCTGGGCACCGGCTTCACTCTCCGCTGATCTCAGATTGCGACCGCCCACCGGCGACGCGACCGCTAGTGTGCCGTAAGCGATGCGGCTTGAGCGATAGCGGTGTTCAGGTGCGTGCATCGGGGTGCTTGGTCAGTGGCCTCGATGCGGAGCATCGTGGGCGCTGGGCAAGTGCCGCGAGGTGCGTGCCTGGGCGCCGATAGCGTCAAGCCACATCGCTTACGGGACACTGACATCGGTCCCGGTCCCAACGATCCAGCGGAGGAAGCCTGATGATCTTCATCACCGCCAAGTTCCGGGTGAAGCCTGAACACGCCGACAACTGGCCGTCCATCACCGCCGACTTCACCAGCGCGACCCGCTCCGAGCCGGGTTGCCTGTGGTTCGACTGGTCCCGCTCCCTCGACGACCCGAACGAATACGTCCTGGTCGAGGCCTTCGCGGACGACGAAGCCGCCACCCACCACGTCACCTCGGCCCACTTCAAGGGCGCGCAGCAACACCTCCCGCCCCACCTCGTCGAAACACCCCGAATCGTCAACTTCAAGGTCCCCCAGGACGACTGGTCCGAGCTCGGCGAACTCGCCGTAAAGTAACCTCTCGACCCCGTAGGGTGATCGAGACGGTCACTCATACGGAGAGAGATCTTGGTCAGGACTGTTGCTGCGCTGGCCGGTTGTGCGGCCGTAGCACTCATCGGCGTGGCGCCGGAGCCACAAGTCACAGGCACCTCACACATTCAGGTGTGGCTCGCGCCGGACCTGGTTGGTGCTGAGCAGTTCGCCGCTGCGGTCTCCACGCCAGGCAATCCTCGGTTCCACCACTACCTGAGCCCAGACACGTACACGGCCCAGTTCGGCCCATCCGCCTCGCAAGCCGCGGCAGTGTCCGATTGGCTGACCTCCGCAGGTATGTCCGACGTGCGGATCAGCAGCGGGCGTGACTACGTCTCCGCCTCCGGGCCGGCGTCGGCGCTTGACGCACCGAAGTCGCTCGAGGCAGCTGTACTCGGCGTGACCGGGCTCGGGACGTCGACCGAGTCTTCCGCGTCTGCCGCGTCTTTCGCGCAGACAACGGCCGCTCACCCGGCCACGTGCTCCCGCTACTGGGCGGAGCACGTGCGTACCTTCAGTCCGGCGTACCGGGGACTCACCAAGGGCTCGTTGCCGATCTGCGGGTACTCCGCTCGGCAACTGCGCGCTGCCTATGGGGCGAACTGGGCCTTCACCGGTCGAGGTCAGACGATCGCGCTGACCGAGAGCGAAGCCCCGACCGCGATGCTCCAGACACTGCGCAAGTACGCGCGGCGCAATCACCTTCCGGCGCCGAAGCCCAGCCAGTACCGGGAGCTCGACCTCGGCGGCGGCGACTGTACTGCCCGGAGCGCGTCGCAGTACAACGACGAAGCCGAGATGGATTCCGAGGCGGTCTACGCCATGGCGCCCAGCGCCGATCAGCTGATGGTCGTGGGTGCCGGTTGCGACGAAGACCAGGCGCTGCTCAACGCAGTACTCGCGGTATTGAAAGGCGACGGACATCGGCCGAGCGCCTCGATCGTCTCCAACTCCTGGCAGATCCCGATCGGCGACCTGCCTCCGCACACAGTGCATGCGATCACCGTCCGGGCGGCGGCCGAAGGTGTCGGCCTGTACTTCTCGTCCGGTGACACACCCGGCCTCACGACGACCGCCTCGGATCCGTTCGTGACGGCAGTCGGCGGTACGACGCTGGGCCTCGGCGCCGGGAACAACCGGATCTTCGAAACGGGCTGGTCGAACAACAGCGCGATGGCTGACGCGGGCAAATGGAGCGACATCGGCATCACCGGTGCCGGCGGCGGGACAAGCACGGTCTACGCACAACCGGCGTACCAGAAGGGCGTCGTTCCACCGTCGATGTCTCACGTGCGAGTCGGCGGCCGGACAGCTGTCAACCGAGCAGTGCCGGACATCGCGGCCGTCGCCGACCTCGACACCGGCATGCTCACTGGCTACACGGCCGACGGGCGCTATCAGACACAGGTGAATGCAGGGACCAGCCTCGCCGCCCCGCTGGTCGCCGGCATGGTGGCCGACGCACAGCAGGGGCAACGGTCCAGCTTCGGCTTCATCAACCCACTGATCTACAAACTGTCCGGCACACGAGCACTCCGCGACGTACTTCCAGTCACGCCGACAATGCCTCAGCAGAACAGAGCCGCCTACACGCCTGCTACCGCCGAGGACAGCGCGACCGTCGACGTGTTCGACTCCAGAGGTCCGGACACCGACCAGGTAACCGCCAAGGGCTACGACACCATCACTGGCGTTGGTACGCCCAACGGTCTCGCGTTCATCCTCGGTCTACGCATAGCCTCCTAGCTACCGCACCAGCGGCTGTCCGAGCGGAAGCGCTTTGCCGCCGGTCGCCTGCGAACCCGAACTGAAGAACAAGTAGACACCGACCGCGGCGAAGACGAACACGACCACGCCGGCCACTTTCAGCACGCCGGCTGACTGCTGCAGCGTGCCGATCAGGACCAGCACCAACGCGATCTCGATGAGCGCGAACAGCACCGTGTACGCGGCCGGCAGCCGGAGTGTCGCCAGGGTCAGCATTCCGATCACCACGATCCAGGAGATCAGGTACAAGCCCTGTGTATGAAGGACGTCCGCGGCAACGATGCCGAACCAGTTGTGCGTCAGACCCAGGACGAGCATTCCGTAGCTCCACCAGAATCCCGCGAAGATACCGAACACTCCCGCCACCGCACTCTGGCCGACGGCTGCCGCCCAGATGGCCGCGATCGCCAGGCCGAGGCCGGTCGCTGCGACGATGATCGGGAGCGAGGCCCCGACGGCCGCGGCAGGCACGTAGCCGACAAGTACGAGACCGAGTGCGACCGATCCCACGATGAAGCTCGGGAGACCGATCAGGGCTGGATCTCCGGTCACCGCTGGGGCCGCAGCAGCAGGTTGGGCGAGTTCCTCTTGAGCGCTGTGGGCGTCGATAGTCGTCATGGTGAACTCCCTCTTCGGGGTGCATCCCCGGCTGTGATCAGTCTCACCACTTGACACCCGGCAGCATGTCTCGATTTGAGAGACGCCGCATGGCGCGCGCTCAACGGAGCTGTCTCAAGATGGGATCCGCGCCCGCGCGCGGCGGTGTGACCATCCGTTAGGTGCCGGTGCGCGCTCCACGGTGCCGATCGCGTCACCCGCGTGGCCGACGAGAATGGGAGTACAGATGAAGGCTCTCGTGTACCACGGACCTGGCCAGAAGGCTTGGGAAGAGGTCCCGAACCCCACGATCAAGGACCCGACCGACGCGATCGTGAAGGTCGAGGCCACCACCATCTGCGGCACCGACCTACACATCCTCAAGGGCGACGTACCCGCCGTGACGGATGGCCGGATCCTCGGCCACGAAGGCGTCGGAGTGGTCACCGAGGTCGGTTCCGGCTGCAAGAACGTCAAGGTCGGCGACCGGGTGATCATCTCCTGCATCAGCAAGTGCGGGACGTGTGACTACTGCAAGGCCGGGCTGACCTCACACTGCAAGACACTCGGCGGCATCGGCTGGATCTTCGGGCACCTCATCGACGGGACCCAGGCCGAGTTCGTCCGTGTGCCGTTCGCCGACAACGGCCTGATCCCGCTGCCCGAGGGAGTCTCTGCCGAAGCAGGGACCATGCTGAGCGACATCCTGCCTACCGGCTACGAGATCGGCGTCCTGAACGGCGCCGTGAAGAGCGGGGACCTCGTCGCCGTCATCGGCGCCGGACCCGTCGGCCTCGCCGCGATCATGACCGCCCGCACAGCCGGCGCCGCGGCCGTCATCGCCGTCGACACCAACAAGTTCCGGCTCGACCAGTCACGTGATTTCGGAGCGACCGAGACTCTCGAGGTGAGCTCCGGCCAGGACGTCGCAGCCGCACTACGGGAGCTCAGTCCCGACGGGCTGGGCGTCGACGTCGCCATCGAGGCGGTCGGCCTGCCCACAACCTTCGGCTCGGCCCTGGAGTCGGTCCGCCCCGGCGGCCACGTCGCCAACGTCGGCGTACACGGCGAGAGCGTGGAGTTCCCGATCGAGCGCCACTGGATCAACAACCTCACCATCACCACCGGACTCGTCAACGCCACCACCGCCCCCGAACTCCTCGAAAGCATCAAGACGGGCGCCATCGCCCCAGAGAAGTTCGTCACCCACCGATTCACCTACGACCAGTTCGACCAGGCCTACGACACCTTCTCCAACGCCGCCGAACAAGAAGCCCTCAAGGTCATCATCACCAACACCCAGTGACCTCAGGACAAAGGCGAAGGCCCGGACCGTATGGTCCGGGCCTTCTGTGGTAGCGGGGGCAGGATTTGAACCTGCGACCTCTGGGTTATGAGCCCAGCGAGCTACCGAGCTGCTCCACCCCGCGCCGTTGTGTCTTTAGTTTAGAGGATCTGGGCTGAGCAACCAAATCGGTTCCCGGAGTGCCCAAATCCCGTGTTCGTCGGAGGCGGATCGGCGTACCTTCCGAGTATGTCCCGACACGTCATCCGTCCGTTCGAGGAGGCGGATCTGGCAGCCGCCGCCAGTCTGCTCGCCCAGCGGCACCGGGTGCACCGCAAGCGTCACCCTTTGCTTCCGGCGGACTACGAGGACGAGCGACTTGCTCTCGTCGAGGTGACCGCGGCCTGGGAGACCGAGGGCGCGTCCGGCGCAGTCATGCTCGAAGGCGGCGAAGTCACCGGCTACCTCCTCGCCGCGCCCAAGTCGTCGACAGCCTGGGGTCCGAACATCTGGGTCGAAGCGGCCGGCCACGCCGTCCGTGAGCCCGAGCACATTCGTGACCTGTACGGCGCCGCTGCCGCGCAGTGGGTCGAGAACGGCCGCATCGCGCACTACGTGCTGGTGCCCGACGACGCCGAGCTGATCGACGCATGGTTCCGGCTGGCCTTCGGCTCGCAGCATGCGCACGCGGTCCGCCCGGTGCCCGACGCTCCGTTGCCCCCAGCACCCGATCTCGTCGTACGTCGTGCTGCCCGCGCGGACATCCCCGTACTCGCGGAGCTCGATCTCGTACTGCCTCAGCACCAGGGTCTGTCGCCAGTGTTCTCGTCCGGGGGGATCCCGACGCTCGAGGAGGCAGTGGCGGACTGGGAGGAGTCGATCGACGACCAGGACTACGCGACCTTCGTTGCCGAGTACAACAGTCAGGTCATCGGGTCGGCGATCGGTTGCTCGCTGGACAAGTCGAGCGCGCACAACGGGCTGGCCAAGCCCGACAACGCCGGCTTCCTCGGGTTCGCGGCCGTCCTGCCCTCGGCGCGCGGGCTCGGCGCCGGACGCGCGCTGGGCGAGACGGTGCTCGAATGGTCGGCTGACACCGGCTACACATCGGTTGTGACCGACTGGAGAGTGACCAACCTGTTGTCGTCACGGACGTGGCCGCGGCTCGGGTTCCGACAGACGTTCCATCGGCTGCACCGGCTGGTCGGTCACTGATTCCCGGTTGTCCACAGGATCGAATTCGCGTGTTCCGGCGCGTGCCGATCGCTGCATCTTCTTGGGTGTAAGGCGTCTCGCAGCAGGCGAGGCGCCCCCTTCCCCAGGAGGCAGTCATGTCGCGTTCACCGCTTCGTTCCCGAGTCGTGCCGTCCGCCCGTCGTATCGTGATCGGGAGCGCGGTCGTCCTGGCCTCACTCGGGCTCTCGGCGACCGTCCCTGCCTCAGCAACTTCGACGTATTCGATGGCATCTCCATCGACCGAGCAGAGGGCTGGCACCTTGGACGGCTTCGTGATCGAGAACCTCCCCGACGGCATCGGCACGCCGAGCGACTTCGCGTACGAGTGGGAGGACGTGTCCTTCCACAGCCGGGTCTGGGAGACCGGCCCGGATCCGGACGGGGCATACAAGGTCGACCTCACCGTCAAGACGATCCGCGGCGAGAAGCTGACCGACCTCGAGGCCCTGCACAACTTCCTCGTCGAGTACGAGGAGAAGGAACCGGGATCGTGGCAGCTGACCCCGGTCAAGGTCGGTGGGTACGACGGTCTGTTCGCCGGCGACGAGGTGTTCTACTTCATCGCGCCGGGTGTCGCGGCGGAGGTGACGATCGACCACGACCGCTTCACCGACGAAGACGTGCTCGACACCGCCGCAGGCTTCCACCCGGAGTCCACGACCTGATGCCCTAGGCAACGGGCTGGCGGCAACGGAACGGGGCGGCGACGCCGACTGGTGTCGGTGTCGCCGCCCCGGGAAGCTCCCTGCGACTCAGCCTGTCGGTGAGCTCGGTGGGCTCGACGGTGTCGTCGAGGTTGCCGGTGTCGACGGAGCGCTGGTAGGCGACCCCGAGGGCTTCGGCGTCGGAGTCGGTGTCACCACCGCGCCGGCTGCCACGGCCTTGTCGATTGCCGCCTTCATCTTGTTGACGTTGGTCTGGTAACCGGTGAGGTCGCCCTTCTTCAAGGCGTCCTGCGCGGCCGTGTACGCGGCCTGCGCGTCCGCGAGCGCCTGCTTGACTGTCTGGTTCTGCTCGCTTGCCGGTGGGGTCTTGGTGCCTGGAGGATTCTCACCCGTGTCGACGTTGGTATTGAAGACCTTGTTCAGGGCGTCTTGCAGCGTGGACCCGTAGGCGACCCCATCACCGAAGGACACCAGGACGTATCTCAGGACGGGATAGCTACCGGGCCCGCTCGTCCGCACCGAGTAGACCGGCTGGACATACAGCAGACCACCGCCGAGCGGCAGCGTCAGCAGGTTGCCGTACTGGGCTCTGGCGCCGCTGCTCGGCTGGTTGATCGGGAGCAGCGCCTGTCTGATGCCTTCGTCGGTCTGGAACTTGTTGTAGACCTGCCCCGGCCCAGGTATCTGCAGGTTGCCGGGTAGTCGCAGTATTCGGAACTTGCCGTAGTCCGGAGATGTCGCCTCGGAATCGACGGCCATGAAGGCAGTGAGGTTCTCCCGTTCGGCGTTCGGGACATAGACCGACGTCAGCGAGAACTTCGGATCGCTCTGATCGGGCATCCGCAACGAAAGATAGAAGGGAGGCTGACTGATATGAGTCGTCGAGTCGCCGCCGGACGAGACCGCGGTCGGGTCGTCCGGGACGCGCCACAGATCGCTGTTCTGGTACCAGGTGCCGGCGTCGGTGACGTGGTACTTCGCCAGCAGATCGCGCTGGACCTTGAACATGTCCTCCGGGTACCGCAGGTGCGACATCAAGGCCGGCGAGATCGCCGAGCGCGGCTTGACTGTGCCGGGGAAGGCCTTCATCCAGGTCTTGAGGACCGGGTCGCTCTCGTCCCACGCGTACAGCTCGACCGAGCCGTCGTAGGCGTTGACCACGGCCTTGACCGAGTTGCGGATGTAGTTGATCTTCTCGCTCGGCTGCTGCGCGATCGTGCCGCGGCCGGTGGTGGTGTCGCGGGTGCTGACGTCCAGTGCGACCTTCTCGGAGTACGGGTAGTTGTCCGAGGTGGTGTAGCCGTCGACGATCCAGACGACCTGGCCGTCGACGATCGCCGGGTACGGGTCACCGTCCGGTGTCAGCCACGGAGCCGCCTTCTCGACCCGCTCGCGCGGGGTGCGGTCGTAGAGGATCTTCGAGTCGGAGTTCACCCGGCTCGACAGCAGGATGTTCGCGTCCCGGAACTTGGTTGCGTAGAGCAACTTGTTGCCGAACGACCCGATCGAGACACCGCCCTTGCCGTGGTAGGTGTTCAGCGTCGGGTCGCCGCCGGTCTTGCCTTCCGGCGTGTCGAGCTCGACCGGCTGGCCACCTTCCGGGCCACCGACGATCGAGTAATCCGGGGAGTTCTCGCCGAAGTAGATCCGTGGTTCGTAGTCACCCAGCTGACCGGTCGGCGGCAGGTCCTTCTCGGTCCAGACCGGCGTACCGTCCGCGGCACGCTGGTTGCCGTTCGCGGCGACGACGCCGTATCCGTGGGTGTAGACGGTGTGGTCGTTGTTCCAGTTGCGCTGGCCGGCCGGAAGCCGGTCGACCTGGACCTCGCGGACCGCGATGACGGTGTCGTTGACCTTGTCACCGATCTTGTACCGGTCGACATCCAGATCGGTCGGGAACGAGTAGAACCCGCGCACCTGCTGGAGCTGCTCGAATGTCGGTCCGACCACACTCGGGTCGATCAGCCGGATGCCGGGCAGCACCTCGGTGTCCTGCAGCAGTTCCGTCGGCGTCGCCGTCGTCTTGGCCTGGTAGTCGGTCACCTCGGTGCCCGCGAGCCCGTAGGCATCACGCGTGGCCTCGATGTTCTTGGTGATGTACGGCCCTTCCTTCACCGGCTCGCTCGGCCGCACCCGCAACTGCTGGAGGGCGGCGGGCCAGAGGGCGCCGAGGAGGATTGCCGACAGGATCAGCACGACCGTGCCGACGCCGGGCAGCAGCCAGGTCCGACGGACCACATTGGCGAAGAACAGACAGGCACACAGGACCGCTATGACGGCCAGGATCTCTTTGCTGGGCAGGATCGCGTTGTCGCCCGTATAGGAGATACCGGTGAAGAGCCGACTGTCCGAGGTTGTGAGGCCGAAGCGGTCGAGCCAGTAGCTGAAGGCCTTGAGCAGGACGAGCAGACCGAGCAGGACGGAGAACTGCACCTGCGCCGCGCCGGAGGCCTTCTGCCCCTTCGCGGACGGACGGAAGCCGCCGTACAGGTAGTGCGTGATGATCGCGGCGACCAGCGACAGCAGGACGATCGAGTAGCCGAAGCCGAGCAGGACGCGCAGCCACGGGTAGTCGAAGACGAAGAACGCGATGTCCTTGTTGAAGTGTTTGTCAGTGACGCCGAAGGGGGTCCGGTTCTTCCAGGCCAGGAAGACCTTCCACTCCCCCGACGCGGCCGAGCCGCCGAAGACCAGCATGAGGGTCGCGACCACGCCGACCGCGATCTTCCCGTGCTGCTGCAGCAGGTCGCCGTACCGCTCGAAGCCGGGGCTGGGCGACGGCGCCAGGGCGACGCGGGGACGGGTGCGGAACGCGACGATGATGTTCGCGACGACAGCGCCCGCCATCAGCAGGCCGACGATCACAAAGAGCAACACCCGGGTCCCGAGCACGGTGCTGAAGACCGAGCCGAGGTCGACCGAGCGGTACCAGAGCCGTTGGGTCCAGACATCGGTGAAGACGCTGAAGAGGATCAAGAGGACGATCAGGGTTGCGATCGTCGGCAGCAGGGCCCGAGGACGTCCGCCTGGTCGCCGCGATCTGCGGGCCGGCGGCTCCTCCGGCATGTCGTAGACGCCGTCGCTCATCGTCGCTTCTCCTCGTCGTCACTCATGCCGTCGACCCCAGGACCGCCGGCCGGCCGGCTGCCGACCGAAGGTTCGAATGTCAAAGACAGTACTTCGCACAGCGTGGGGACCAAGTCGACGCCGGAAAGCACCGCGCCGTCCTCGTCGTGCTCACGGAGCCGGACGGCGCCGAACCGCCCGCCGTCCCGCAGCACCGCTGCGACCATCCGGACCTCGTGCCGGCGCGGATCGCTGCCGGCCAGCTGGGCCAGTTGGGAGTCGGACTCGACGCTGGACAGACCCGCTTCGGCCGAAGCCGGGAGCACGATCCGCTCGATCGCCAGCGCGCAGCCGGCGACTCCGTCGGGCCATTCGATCCGGCCGAGCGCATCGGCCAAGTTGTCGTCCTCGAGACCGCCGGGAAGCTCACCCTGCGCAACCGGGGTGAGCGGCTGGGAGGCGTCATCGGCGCCGAGCTGCGCGGCCAGCTGCGGTTCGGCGCGGAGCAGCTCCTCGGTCGGGACCAGCGCGAACAACTGCGCGGGCTGGTCCCAGCCCGCGCTGCTCACGTGCTTCTCGATCTCGATCACCGCGCGGTTGAGCGCGTCAGGAGGCAGCGTGCCTACGGATTCCATGCCGGCAGGTCTTCCCTTCGGGTCACCGGGACGTACGGGTCCCTCATCAACTGCACGACGGGACATCTCCCTTGCCGCTGGCGACAGCCTGCAGCGCGCTGATCGCGCCGGTCAGCGTGCTGATCTTCACCAGCCGGATGTCCTTCACGCCGGCATGCAGTGCGGCTTCGCAGTTCGGCGCCGGGACCAGGAAGACCGTGGCGCCGTCGTTCCTGGCGCCGGCGATCTTCTGCTGGATGCCGCCGATCGCACCGACCTCGCCGAGCGCGTCGATCGTGCCCGTGCCGGCGACGTGCTTGCCGTCCAGCAGCGGGCCCGGGGTCAGCTTGTCGTAGATGGCCAGGGCGAACGCAGTACCGGCGCTCGGGCCGCCGATGTCCTGGCCGAGGTTGACCGTGACCTTGACCTGCGATTCGACGCCGATCGAGATCCCGACCATCGGGCGGGTCGCGTCACCGGGAGTCGCAGCGGTCTTCAGTTGGACGGTCTGCTCTTCGGTGCCGCGGCGGATCAGGAAGACGACGTTTTCGCCGACCTTGTGCTTACGGACGAAGTCACCGACCTGCGGGACCTGGGTCACCGCCTGACCGTCGACAGCCAGCACGATGTCGCCGGGCTTCAACTTGCCCTGGGCCGGCGTCTTGTCCGCGACCGTCGACACCTTCGTGTGGAACGGGACCTTCGCCGCCTGCAGCGCGGCCGCGACCGCGCTGTCCTGCGAGCCGGTCATCTCGGCGGTGTTCTGCTCCTGGACCTGGTCGGCGCTCTGGTCCGGCGGATAGATGATGTCGCGCGGGAACAGGTCGTGGTGCGGGTCGAGCCAGTTGCGCATCGCCTGCGGCAGGGTCAGCTGGCGGTCCGGCGAGGTGACGGACACAGTGGTCAGGTCGAGCTGCCCGGTGGTCGGGAACGTCTCGTGCCCGGTGATCTCGATGACGGGCTTGTTCTTCGCCGATCCCAGGGTGTCCTTGACCGGACCGGGGCTGAACGAGACGAACGGCACCGGGAACGCGGTCACCAGCCCGAGCGAGACGAGAAGCACGACGATCGAGGTGACCAATGTGGCGGTACGACGTGTCACGAACCCTGCCCTGCGATCTTGGTGGAGGCCTGCTGATGATTACGACGACCCAGGCCCCTGCGACGTTCCGGAGTGGCCCGCGGACCGGGCGCGGCGATTGCGGCGTTGAAGCGCCGGAAGTCCTCGACCGAGGCGAAGGCGCCGCCGGACCGGGGCCGCTCGCGGCTGCGCCAGCCGCGCCAGGCGGCCCAGCACATCGCCAGCAGCGTGGCGATCAGCGGGAACGCCAGCCACGCCAAAACCTTCATCCGGCCACCTTCATGCGCCCAGCGTACGGGTCAGTGAGCGCCGACCCACTCGCTGCCACCGTCGATGAAGTGCTGGTGTTTCCAAATCGGGACCTCGGCCTTGAGATCGTCGATCAGCCGCCGGCAGGCGGCAAAGGCGACATCCCGGTGCGATGCCGCCACCGCGACGATCACGGCCGCGTCGCCGATCTTCAGGTCCCCGGTGCGGTGTACGGCGGCCAGCGCGGTCACCGCGGGGTCGTCACAGATACGCTGCGCAACCTTCCGCAGGTGCTCCAGCGCGTCGGGATGCGCCTCGTAGGCCAGATTGTCGACCGGCTTCTCGTGGTCGTGGTTGCGCACAGTGCCGATGAAGATCGCGGTTCCACCCGCCGTCGGATCAGCAACTGCAGCCAGCACCTCGTCGCTGGACAACGGACTGTCCCGTATGTCCAGCAGCCTGATCGCGTCGCTCATCCGTCCCTCATTCCCGCTGGTCCCCCGTGCTCACACGCACACCATCCCATCCCCTGTCGCACAATTCTCCCTCCTGACTCCCTCTCTCCACACATCCCCTCCCCTTGTTACCGGCATTTCGGCGTACCGGAGGCTGCGGTGCGTGGTGCGCTGCGCACCCGGAGAGACTGTTGCCTTCCTCACCTACCGGCGAACACGAGCGGTGATGCGTTCGCCGGTGGAGGAACTGATGGACGGAACCAGTACGTTGGAGTTGTACGCCCCACCCGCACAGGAAGGCCCTCCGATGAGCGACGAACCGGACAACCCGGACAACCCGTTCAAGGGAACGCCGTTCGAGGCCATGTTCCAGCAGTTCTCCGGTGCGGCCGGCGCGGGCGGCACCCCGGACCTGAACGCGATCTTCGCCCAGGTCCAGCAGTTGCTGAGCGGTTCGACCGACGGCAAGCCGGTGAACTGGGACCTGGCCAAGGACATCGCCCGCAAGACTGTCGCCACCGCCGGGGACCGGTCGATGACGTCTGCCGACGGCGATCGCGTCGCGGACGCGGTCCGGCTCGCCGAGCACTGGCTGGACGAGGCGACCACGCTGCCCGAGGTGTCCGCCACCTCCGCGGCCTGGAGCCGCGCCGAGTGGGTCGAGAACACGCTGCCGGTGTGGCAGACCGTGGTCGACCCGGTCGCCGAGCACGTCGCGGGTGCGATGGGCAACGCGCTGCCGGCCGAGGCGCAGCAGTTCGCGGGCCCGATGGCCGGGATGCTGCGGCAGTTGGGCGGTTCTGTCTTCGGGGCCCAGGTCGGCCAGGGGCTCGGGGAGCTCGCCAGCGAGGTGGTGAGCTCGTCCGACATCGGGCTGCCGCTCGGGCCGACCGGCCAGGCGATCCTGCTGCCCGACAACGTCGCGAAGTTCGCCGAAGGACTTGGACTCACCGACGAGGACGTTCGGCTGTACCTGGCCCTGCGCGAGGTGGCGCACCAGCGGCTGTACGCAGGGGTGCCGTGGCTGCGGCAGCACCTGCTGGCCGCGGTCGCCGACTACGCGGCCGGTATCGAGGTCGACACCGGCAAGATCGAGCGCGCGATGGCCGACATCGACCCGCAGAACCCGGAGGCCATGCAGGAGGCGCTTGCGGGCGGCCTGTTCGAGCCCGAGGACTCCGAGCAGCAGAAGGCAGCGCTCGTCCGGCTCGAGACGACGCTCGCGCTGGTCGAGGGCTGGGTGGACGACGTCGTACGCGAGGCGACCAGGGACCGGATGCCGTCGGCGATCCAGCTCTCCGAGACGGTACGGCGCCGTCGGGCGGCTGGCGGTCCGGCCGAGCAGACATTCGCGACTCTTGTCGGTCTTCAGCTTCGACCGCGGCGGCTGCGCGACGCGGCCAACCTGTGGGCGGCCGTTCGTGACGCTCGCGGAGTCGACGGTCGCGACAACCTGTGGTCGCACCCTGATCTGATGCCGAGCACTGCTGACCTCGATGACCCCATCGGGTTCGCGCAGCACGCGGGTGAACTCTCCAACATCGACATCTCCGACTTCCTGACCGATGAAGACAAGCCGACCGACTCCACCTCGGACGACGACGGCGACAACCCCACCAAGTAGTCGTTCCCGGGTCGCGGGGAGACTTGCGGGGTGCTTCATGGGAATGCGGTTGAGGTCTTAGACGGCTGGAGTGCGCCCGACGCGGAGCAGGAGGAGCTGCGGGCGCACTACCTGCGGCATCTCGCGTCGCATGCAGACGGGATGTGGCGGAGCTGTCGGCCGGAGCATGTGACGGCTAGTGCGCTGGTGGTTGACGGTGCGGGGCAGAACACGCTGCTGACGCTGCACAAGACCGTCGGGCGGTGGCTTCAGCTCGGCGGGCATTGCGAGCCCGGCGACACGACGCTGCCGGGTGCGGCGCTGCGGGAGGCGACGGAGGAATCCGGGCTGTCGGGTCTGACGATCGGGCGGGAGCCGTTGCAGCTTTCGCGGCACCTGCTTCTTGGTGGCGGGTGCGCGGGGGCGTATCACCTCGACGTGCAGTTCCTCGTGACCGCGACGACCGACACGGAGTACGTCGTGAGCGAGGAGTCACATGATCTTGCGTGGTTCCCGCTCGATGGGCTGCCCGCGGACACGGATTCCTCTGTGCAGGAGCTCGCGGCCCGGGCGCGGCACCAGCTCTCGCGCGCCTGACGGTCTTTCGCGCGGCTGAACTGCGGTAGGCCCGCAGAACTGTGGGCCGACCCGAATGGCCGGCCCACCTCCCCACAGCAGGACATCAACGTTCCCCAGCCCTGCTATCCCTCGTCCCACACCCCGTAATCCCCGCTGGTACTGCGATCCCCGTTCCCCGTTGGTCCTGCGTCCCCGTTGTCGTGCGTCCCCGTTGTCGTGCGTCCCCGTTGTCGTGCGATCCCGTTGTCGTGCGATCCCGTTGTCGTGCGATCCCCGTTGTACTGCGGTCCCGTTGGTCCTGCGTCCGCGTTGTCCTGCGATCCCCGTTGTACTGCGGTCCCGTCGGTGCTGCGCCCCGTTCGCAACGCCCCCGTTGTACTGCGTCGCTGCGATCCCCCGTGATCCCCCGTGATCACCGGCCTGCGAATCCCCCGTTGTACAGCTGATCCCCGTGATCCCCCGGGCCTTGCGAATCCCCCGCTGCTAGAGCTGTTCCCCCGGAGTCCCCCGGCCCTGCGAAAACCCGCTGGTACAGCTGTTCCCCGTGAGCCCCCCGGCCTTGCGACCCCCGTCGGTACAGCTGTTCCCCCGGAGTCCCCCGGCCCTGCGAATAACCCGCTGGTACAGCTGTTCCCCGTGAGCCCCCCGGCTCCGTGGGTACGGCTGTCCCCGTGTCCCACATGATCCCCCGGCCGGTGGGTGCAGCTGTTCCCCCGTGATTTGTGTTGCTGTGTTCGTCCCCCGTGCGATCCCCGTCGTACTGCTGCACCCGCTGCCGAGGCTGGCCGCATCCCCCCGGGTGCGGCTGGCAGTGGGCTGATGTCGGGTGCCGCCCCTGAACGGCATCGGCTATCAGCTGGACTTCCCCCGAAGTCCCCCGCCGCATGATGAAACGAGCCGCGAGCAAGAAGGTGACGGGTCAGACATGAAGAAGTTTCGAAAGACTCACGACTTCGGCTCGATCAGCCCGCGCTGGAGGGCCGTCATGATCGCCTGCGCCCGGTTCGACACCTCGAGCTTCTCGTACAGGCGCTCGACGTACGTCTTCGCCGTGGACACGCTCACCGACAGCGCCACCGCGATCGCCCGGACCGACAGGCCTTGCCCGAGCAACTCGAGCACCTGCGACTCACGTGGACTCAGCAGCGCCTGCGCAGACGACTGGTCGCGCCGAGCCATCGCAGGCCCGAGCCCCGTCGCCGTGAAGGAGGTCGGCGCGACGGCGGCATGCCGGATCGCCGCCAGGATCTCCTCCGTCGGCGCAGTTCTCGCGACGAACGCGGACACTCCCGACTCGAGGGCCTCGAACAGAACACCGTCCTGCCCCTCCGGCGCCAGCAGGACGATTCCGAGCTCGGCGTACCGGTTGCGGAGTTCGCGAGCGATCCGCAGACCGTCCTGGTCGGGCGGAGTCGCATCGAGTACGACGACGTTCGCGCGGGTCGACAGCACTATGCCGACCGCGTCGGCGCGCTGGCCGGTGTCGCCGACGATCTCCAGATCCGGTTCATGGTCCACCAGACCGGTCAGGCCGTAACGGACCAACGTGTGATCGTCGATCACGACGACCCTGACGAAATCATGCATGGCTCCCCCCGCGGACCAAACTACGCAGCGTGACGCAGTTGCGATAGGGACTGTCGCCTCTACCGCCTGAAGATCTGGTCGCACCAGATACAACCCCATCAGCCCGGCCGCCACCATCCGAGCACCGTCACTGCACGCCGCCCCGCGACAGGCGAGGACGGATCGGCGTCGACGAGCCCGATCCTCGCCTGCAGCGCGGGCCGCCCGCCGGCCGGGCAGATCAAACCGCCGGGGCAGATGTACGCCGTGAGTTGCACCCCGAAGGTGAAGGCGGGCGAATCAACGGGCAGATCGATCGCCACACCGGACAAAGCCCCAACGGCAGTGAGGCGCAACGCGCGAACCACCGCACCAGCTCCCACTACCGGCGTCCCCGCACCAACGCTCAGATCAAGGACCGCAGCAGGCGCGTATACCGTGCCCAAAACCGACAACCGACCCGAGACCATCGCGCAAGCGCTTGTATTACTGGGATATGGCCCCTCGACCACACATCCGTCCGCAGCGCGCAGAGCAGGCGGCGTGTAGCTGAGCTCCAGCCGCACCGCATCGATGTCCTCGGTATCGCCCTTGACCGGCAGCCCCGCGGTGAGGGCCAGGCTCGCTCCGGTGAAAGTCCCCGCATAGACGGCCTGCGCCAGCGATCCCGTGTGGCTCGCGTCAAGTGGCACGGTCTCGGTCTGGTACGACGTTCCGCCCGCGGCACCGGTCAGCGACGCGGTCAACGGCGCACCAGATCCGACGTCGAGCGACACGTCCAGCTTGTCCGTCGACGCGACGTCGCTGTGCCGATGGGTGATCTTCAGCGCAGCCGACCGCAGCACCGAGCCGGCCGGAATCGGAGCAGGCGGAGCGAAGCCGTTGATCGTGACCGGAGCGGTGTCGTTGGCCACCGTGCTCTTCCAGGTGGCCGCGACGCCGTCGACCGTGGACAGGCGGGACGGCGTCGCGGTCAGCCCGAACTTGCTCACCAGCGAGACCGCGGTCGGCTTCAACGCGCTCGCCCCGCTCGAGTCGACCGAAGAGTCGGCCCCGCTGGTGAGTCCTCGGAGGGCGATCGGCGGCTCCGTGGCGGAATAACTGCCGCACAGCTCTGCCTTTCCCGATTTCACGTCCAGGCGGCTGTCGCCACCGAAGATGAACTGCACCCCGGCGGTCGCGCCGTCGAGCGGACTCGCACACGAACTGCCCGACAGCGTGCCACCGACCAGGTTGCCGCCGTCGACCGTCCAGACGTTGTCGCCGCTGTCGAGCAAGGGGTTCGACTCGTTGTGGAAGTCGAAGTAGTAGATGCCCGGCTTGAACCACCAGGTGCTCCCATGGCACGGGCTGTCGCTCTTCATCATCGCGCTCAGCCCGACCGCGTCGTCGTAGTAGCCAGGCAGAAACGCGACGACCGAGCCCGGCGTCGTACACGCGGGTAAGGCTCGCAGCGGAGGCACACTGGTCAGCGGAGATCGGTACGCCGGATCATCGCCGCCCGGGAGATCGCCAAGGTTGCAGAGCGGATTCCCCAGCAGGTCCCCAGAGCATCCGCCACTCGCGGACAGCGCGCCGGCGCTCAGCTTTCCAGCCGGCACGGCGACGGACGAATGAGATACGACCTTGCCGTGGATCTGCAGGGTTGAGCCCGCCGGCTGTTGGACCGTCAGACCGTCCTCGCCGGGTATCTGCCCGAGAGTGAGCAGCGCGTTGTCCGGCCGATTGCACTCGCTCGCGTCCTGGCAGTGCACCACTACCTGCTTCGGATCTGGCTTGCACGTCACCGTGGCGGAGTCGAGTCCGTTGAAGAGGATGAGCGACAAAGTGTCGGACAGTCCGAAGCATCGCTGGCCCGAGTTCCCGTTGTACCCGCTGTTGCGCAGGTTGTTGATCGCGGCCTCCATGGCGCCATCAGCCGCGTACGACGCGACGGTCTGGTCCCGGAGACTCTTCGACACCCGTTCGGCGGTGTCGGTCCGGGACAGCAGAGCCGACAGCGCCAGTCCGATCACGGTGATCACCACCAAGACCAGCAGCAACGAGGACCCACGTTCGTCCCGGCGCCTCACGACTGTCTCCGCAGACCGCTCAGTGCGACCTCGTAGTCGCCGGTGGACGGCCTGGACATCACTAGTCGCAAGGTGATGTCCTCTGGCAGCTCAGCAGAGTCACACCCAGTCGAGCAGGTGACCGTAAGGCTGCCCGACTTCACATTCGACGCAAGCCGTAGGTCAGAAGACGGTGTCGTACTCGGACCCAGGCAACGCGCCCGGTGCAGCTCCCCGGCCTCATTCACGTAGTACGCGACGACCGCCGTGCGTCGGACTGCCGGAGTGACCGACGTGTCCCAGTAGTCCGACAGCAGCCGAACCGCAGCACCCGGCAAGGGACCGCAGACCACGCCACCGGCCGAGTCCACGGCGTTGAGCTGCACCGATGGTTCGAACGGCAGCGATCCGTCCAGGGCGACGGCTCCGTAGTCGCGCAGGCCAACCGCGGCGACGTCGCGGGCGAAGTACGTCGCGCCGAGCTGGGCATCTTGCGCCATGTCCAGCCGGTCCGACGTCGCACTCATCTGGTGCAGAGCGTTCACCACGAGATCAGCCAGGCCGACCGTGACGACCCCCATCAGGGTCATCGTGATCAGCAGCTCGATCAGCGTGAAGCCTTGCTCGGTACGTCTCAGCCGCACGGCGGATCCCCGAGCCGGCACGGCTTCCGCAGTACGACGTCCAGCGTCTCGGCCGCACGCCCGTCGGTACTCGCCACTGACACCCGCAACCGCTGCAGCCCGCGGTCCGGTAGGCAGAGCGGCAACCACAGCACACCGGTCCAGTACTGCACCGACCCGCTCACCACTCGAGCCGTGAACCCGGCCGGCGGAGTGAAGCCGGGTACGGCGTATGACGAGGCGCACGGGACGTAGTGGCCATCGGCGACGTACTGCTGCAGCGCCTCGGCGTAATTGCGTACCGTCGTCACAGCCGTCGCCTGTTTGCGCTGGGTGTCCGACATCAGCACGGTCGTCGTCAGACCCGCCATCACTGCGACGACCGCGACGCCCATCAGGGCGATCGCGACCACCAGTTCCAGCAGGCTCTCCCCGCGTTCCCGCATCAGCCCTGCACCTGCCGGAAGATCCCGTACATCGCGGACACCAGCGCGATCGCGACGAAGCCGACCACACCGCCCATCAGCACGATCACGGCCGGCTCGAACAGGCCGATCAGCTTCTTCAGCTTGTAGTCCAGCTCGCCCTCGTAGTACTGCGCGGTGACCTCGAGTTGGGCGTCCATCGTTCCGGTGTCCTCACCGACCCGGATCATCTGGGCGGCCGTGGCCGGGAACAGCTTGGTGGCCGCGAGCGGGCGGGCCAGCCCCTCGCCCTGCAGCATCGCCTCCATCACGCCCGCGAGCGACCGGCGATAAACGCGGTTCGGCAGGGAGCCGGTCGCGACCCGCAGCGCCTGGGGCAGCTGGACGCCCGCGCTGACCATGGACGAGAGGATCCGGCAGAAACGCTCGACCAGCGCGAACTGGACGGTCGGCCCGATCACCGGCACCGCGAGGACCAGGCGGTCCCGCAGGTAGCGGCCGGGTGTCGTGCTCAGCACGTAGACGAGCAAAAGCGTGAGCACACCCAAGCCGATCATCAGCATCCACCACCAGCCGGTGAGGAAGTTCGTGATCGCGAGCAGGATCCGGGTCGGCAACGGCAACCGGGCTCCGAGGCTGTCGAAGAACGCCTGGAACCGGGGCAGCACGAAGCCGGCGAGGACGACCAGCGTCACCACGGACATCGCCGCGACGACCGCCGGGTAGATGGTGGCCTGCTTGATCCGCCGGCGAGCTTCGAGATCGCGCTCCAGGTATCGGGCGAGCTGGCCGAGCGCGGTGTCGAGACGGCCGCTCAGCTCGGCCGAGCGGAGGATGCCGCGGTAGAACTCGGGGAAGATCCGCGGATGCCGGTCGAAGCAGTCCGACAGGCGCTCGCCGTCGCGTAGGCCGTCCTCGACCTCGAGCATCATCCGGCGTACGGACGAGTTCTCCGCCTCGCGCCCCAGGCTGTGAACGGACTCGGTCAGCGGCAGCCCAGCCCCCACGAACGCACCGAGCTGCCTGGTCAGGTGCATCACCTCTTCCCGCTTGACCCGTCGCGCGGTGATCTCCAGCTGGAGCAGGCCGGGCTTCTCGGACAGCCGGATGTTCCGCAGCTCCCGCTCGTACAGGGCCAGCTCGGCCTCCTCCCGGCTCTCGGCCCGCGTAGTACCGCGCTTGGTACTCCCGTCGGGCTTGGCCGCGACGTACGCATATCTGGTCATCGCATCCCCACCGTGTAGATCGACCGGAGCACCTCGGCGACCGTGGTGACCCCTGTCTGCGCGAGCCGGGCGCCCTCCTCGTGCAGCGTCCGCATGCCCTCGTAGCAGGCGACTTTGCGGATCTCGGCCAGCGGCGCGCGATCGACGATCAGCTCGCGGATCGGATCGGTCACCGGCAGCAGCTCGTACACGCCGGTCCGTTCGAGGTAGCCGGTGTGCGCGCAGAAGTTGCACCCCGCGCCGCGGATCAAGCCGCCGACCGGGATCTCGGCGCCGGCACTGCGCAGGAACGCCAGCTCCGCGGCCGGCGGCTCGTAGTACTCGCGGCAGTTCTCGCAGACCTTGCGGATCAGCCGCTGTGAGATCACTGCGCTCACCGACGACGCGACGAGGAAGTTCTCGATTCCCATGTCCAGCAGGCGATGCAGAGCCGTCGCGGTGTCGGTGGCGTGCACCGACGACAGCACGAGATGCCCGGTCAGGGCGGACTGTACGGCGATGCGCGCGGTCTCCGCGTCCCGGATCTCACCGACCAGGATGACGTCGGGGTCCTGCCGCAGGATCGACCGCAGCCCGGTGGCGAAGGTGATCCCGGCCGCCTCGTTGATCTGGATCTGGTTGATCGAGGCATAGCTGTACTCGACCGGGTCCTCGATCGTCATGATGTTGCGCTCGGGGCTGTCGATCTCGCCGAGCGACCCGTAGAGCGTCGTGGTCTTGCCGCTCCCGGTCGGCCCCGCGCAGATGACCATCCCGTACGGCGTCCGCAGCAACGCGGCGTACCGTTCCGCCAGCTCGGGAGGCATTCCGAGCTGCTCGAGCCGGAACAGCGGCCTGCTCTTGTCGAGAAGCCGCAGGACGACCTTCTCGCCGCCGACGACAGCTGCGGTCGAGACCCGGATGTCGACATCGCGGCCCTCGACCTGCATCCGGATCTGGCCGTCCTGCGAGCGGCGTCGCTCGACGATGTTCAGGTCGGCCAGCACCTTGATCCGGCTGGCCACCGCAGGCCCGATCGCGCCGGGCAGGTCGAGCTGGTCACGCAGTGCCCCGTCCACCCGGAACCGCACCCGGACCCGGTCGTCGTGCGGCTCGATGTGGATGTCTGAGGCCCGGTCGCGCAGGCCCTGGGTGATGATCAGCTGGACCACCTGGACGACGGGCGAATCCTCCTTCACCACGAGCTCGTCGGACTCGAGCGCCGTACCGCGGGCCTGGAACTGCTTGAGCGGCTCGTCGATCCCGGCCAGTGCACGGAAGCTGTTGTCGATCGCGCGGACGATGTCGGGAGCCGCCGCGAGAGCGAGCCGCACCGGTCGGCCGAGCGCCTCCTGGACTTGCAGACCCAGCGCCGGGTCGGCGAGTACGACGAGTACCTCGCCCTCGCGGATCGCCAGCGGTAGCGCGGTCAGCCGTCGGGCCGTCTGCTCGTCGATCAGCGCGGTCGCACCTGCCTGCGGGGTGACGGTCCACAGGTCCACCAGCGGGATGCCGTGCCGCTCGGCCACCTGCGCTGCTCGGCGTCGTTCCGCTGGAAGATCGACGGACACCGGCTGCTTCCCCTCTCCGCGGTGCCTCACGCCTGCACCGCCCCGGAGCGGATCCTCGGCCGGAGCTCGATCTCGTTCGGGTGGGAGGTGCGGGAGTAGGCATCCTCCGGCCGGATCTCGCCGGCGACGATCAGCTCCGAGAGGGACTGCTCGAGCGTGATCATGCCTTCGCGCCGACCGGTGACCAGGGCGTTGCGCAACTGGTGCGTCTTGCCTTCCTTGATCAGGTTGCGGATGCCGGCGTTCGCGACCATCACCTCGAACGCCGCCACCAGTCCGCCGCCGACCCGCGGGATCAGCCGCTGATGTACGACGCCGCTGAGCGCCGCAGCCAGCTGAACCCGTACCTGCGACTGCTGCTCGGGCGGGAACACGTCGATGATCCGGGCCAGCGACTGGGCCGTGTCGTTGGTGTGCAGAGTCGCGAAGACCAGGTGGCCCGTCTCGGCGATGGTCAGAGCGAACCGGATCGACTCCAGGTCTCTCATCTCACCGACCAGCAGTACGTCGGGGTCCTCGCGCAGGGCGGCCCGCAAGGCGTCGGGGAACGACGCCGTGTCGCTGCCGACCTCGCGCTGGTTCACCGCCGAACGGCGATGTTCGTGCACGTACTCGATCGGGTCCTCGATCGTGATGATGTGGCAGGCCCGATCGGTGTTGATCTGGTGGATGACCGAGGCCAGCGTGGTCGACTTGCCGGATCCGGTCGGCCCGGTGACCAGGACGAGGCCCTGATGCAGCCGGGCAAACGTTTCGACCACCGGCGGCAGCCCCAGTTCCGACATCGTCGGGATGCTGCGCGGGATGACGCGGAGCGCGAGCGCGGTGTCGCCGCGCTGGGTGAAGGCGTTCGCGCGGATCCGCGCGTCGTCCCGCCAGGAGAACGAGAAGTCGTGCTCGTACGTCGTCTGCCAGACGTTCGAGCGGTGTGGGTTGAGGATCTCCGCGAGCATCGCGTCGGTGTCCCGCCGGGTCAGCGGGGTCTTGTCCGCCGCCGGTCGCAGGACACCGTGGACACGCAACTGCGGCGCCATTCCGACGGTGAGGAGCAGGTCGGTGCCGCCGGCGTTCCAGAGTTCTTCGAGCAACAGATCCACCCGGCTGCCAGGCACGGGAATTCTCATGACGTCCCTTCGGCATGATCGTCTGACCGGAAACGACGCGCCATGGACGGGCCGGTCCTCCTCCGACCGGTCCGTCCTCGCGGTGCGGGGTTACGTGCAGGCGCCGGCCGCGGTGACCAGACCGTTGACGCCGAGGGTGATGGTGTAGCCGTCACCGACCGGACGGCTGCGCAGCAGTTGGTTGACGCCGACGGTGAGCTCCAGCCAGCCCGGGTCACCGGCGGGTGGGTAGGCGCCGTTCTTCGCGTAGTACGCCTCGACGGCGACCTCAACGCTCTTCTTGTCGGTCTTGCAGGCGGCCGCGTTACCGCGGTCCTGGATACCGGAGACCGCGAAGACGACGACCCCGGACAGCACGCCCAGGATGACGATCACGACGAGCAGTTCGATCAGGGTGAAGCCGGACTGGTTTCTGGTGCGGGTCCGAGTCGTGTGGTTGCGGGCACGCCGGACTGTTCGGGCGACAAGGGCCCGAAGCGGGTAATTCATGCTGCTTTCCTTTACAGATGCTCCGGCAAGCGACGGAGACGGGGTCTTCCAGGCGCGGCAGCCGCGAACGAAGACTCAGCTCGACCCCTGTAAATCCAGCCGGATCCGCCTCACACATCCCCCCGGATGATGCTTGCTGCCGCGTCAAAGACTCGCCTCTGCAAGCCCCGCGTCACAGCGGGTGAACGCCCGACGTCCCTGGCCACCCGACCGACAGCTGTCGGTCGTTCTACCGACAAGCCTCAGGCTCGGCGCAACAGCGACCTGGTCGCGTCCCAGCCCTCCAGACCGGGATCCAGCCGCGCTATGTCAGCCGCCGATCGCAGCCGATGCCAGCCAGGGCCGATCGCGACAGCGTGACGGCGTGGTTTGCGTGCTTCCAGGACCGACAGTTCCGTGTCGAACGTTGGCGCGACCTCGGCGACCCAGTCCGCGACCGGAGTCTTGGTCCCGATCGCCGCGAGGGTGCCGTCCTCGGCTGGAGTGACAGCGATGTCGGCGGTGCTGAGGGCGCGGAAGAGCTTGCCGATCAGCAGGCCCGGCAGGTCCGGTACGTCGTGCGACACCGCGACGACCGCGGCCGCCGGACCGGCGAGCTCTACCGCGTGCAGGACCGGCCGGGCGGCGTCGACGGCGTACGTCGGGGTGCCGGGCCAGGTCAGTGCACTGACCTCGGCGACAGCCTCCTCGTCTCCGCCTGCGACAGCGACCGCTACGTCGACGCGATCCAGGCCGGCGAGTACTTCGTAGGTGTCCTCGGCCAGCGCCAATCGCCAGGCGTCGGCGTCCCGCCCGGGCGGCGCCCAGGTCCCGGCAGCCGGCACGACGACGACCACAACGCGCCGGTCGGAGGCAGCCGCGCGGGCGTCAGGTGCCTCGTGGTCGGTCATGCGGGGGTGCTCACGTTGTCGTAGCAGGTGCGGGCTGCGTTCACCTGAGGCATGTGGTCTTCGGCCCACGTCTTGATGGAGGCGATGAGCGGCATCAGCGTTTCGCCGAGCGACGTGAGTTCGTAGTCGACGCGGACCGGCACGGACGGCGTGACCGAGCGAGTGAGTAGGCCGTCGCGTTCGAGGGAGCGGAGGGTCTGGGTCAGCATCTTCTGGCTGACGCCGGCGATGCGGCGGGACAGGTCGGAGTACCGCTGTGGGCCGTCGGCGAGGGCCGTGAGGATGAGGGTCACCCACTTGTCGCTGATGCGGTCGAGAAGTTGCCGGGCCGGGCAGGTCGCCAGGAAGGCGTCGTACTCGCGGGCTGCCTCTTCGCGGAGCTGGGCGGCGGCGCGGGTGGGCATGGCTCTCCTTGTCGTACGGTAGGCACCCTTAAGTGCGTACTTCCCGATAGAGAGTAACTCTCCCACAGTGATTGAAAACCCAATTCTCAAGGAGAGCAACGATATGCGCGCACTAGTCGCCCGCCGCCTCGACGGGCCGGACGCGATCGAGCTGATCGAGACCGCCGTACCCGAGCCCGCCGAGGGCCAGCTCCGGATCAAGGTGGCAGCCGCCGCAGTCAACCCGGTGGACCTCGCAGTCAGCGCGGGAGTGCTGGTGGAGGTCGGGCTGACGGCTGCTCGGGAGCAGTTCGGCCTCGGCTGGGACGTAGCCGGAACCGTGGACGCCGTCGGACCCAACACGTCAGCACCAGCGCAGACCGTGGTCGGAGTGGCGGACTTGCTCGGCCGAGCGCTCAAGACGCACGCGGAGTACGTCGTACTGGACGCGGACGCGGTGGTGCGTGCGCCGGAAGGTGTGGACCTGGCCAACGCAGCAACGTTTGGGCTCAACGGGCTGACAGCACTGCAGGCCGTCAACGCCCTACAGGGACAGACAGTGCTCGTCACCGGAGCCGCAGGAGGTGTCGGTGGGTACGCCGTCGAGCTGGCCAAGCACCGTGGCCTGACGGTGATCGCGAGCGCCGGAGCAGGTGACCAGCGGACCCTTGGCGCGGACCACTTCATCGACCGCGACGACGACCTGGCTGCAGCCGTACGACGGATCGTGCCAGCCGGCGTGGACGGCGTGATCGACGCCGCGATCGTCGGAATCGCGGCGCAAGAAGCGGTACGCAACGGCGGCCGGCACGTACATCTGCAAGGAGGCCCACGACCACCCCAGCTTCGCGGGATCACCGTGGAGCAGCTCTTCGTACACGTCAGCCGAACCGATCTCGACGAGTTGGTCGAGCTGGTTGAGGCGGGCGCCGTCTCGACGCGCGTGGCCGACAGCTATCCGTTGGAGCAGGCAGCCGTCGCGTACAAGCGGCTTGCCGGGGGTGGCATCCGCGGACGGCTGGTCCTGACTCCTTAGGCCGGGACGCCGAGCTCGAGCTCGATCAGGCCGAGGCGCATCGCGGTCATGATCGCGTTGGCGCGGTTGGTGGCGCCGAGCTTCTCGTACAGGCGGGAGACGTAGGTCTTCGCCGTCGACAGGCTGACGAACATCGTGGTCGCCATCGCCGGCACGGACAGGCCGGTCGACAGCAGCGACAGCACCTCGAGCTCACGCGGACTCAGCGTGATGGCCGACTCAAGCGCCGAGGCTGCAGAGCCGACCGAGGTCAGCGGGGTCGGCATGACGACAGTACGGCGAGCCAGCGCGGCACCGAGCCCGGTCGCGGTGAACGAGGAGGCGGCGACCGCGGCATGGCGGATCGCGCAGAGCACCTCGGTGGTCGGCGCGGTCTTGCCGACGAACGCGGAGACACCGGTCTCGAGCGCCCGGAACAGTACGTCGTCCTCTGCCTGCGCCGTGAGTACGACGATGCCGAGCTCGCTGTGCCGGTCCCGGAGCCCCCGGGCCAGCTGCAGCCCGTCCGCGTCCGGCAGCGCGACGTCCAGGACGACGACGTCCGGTCGGGACGACGCGACCAGGGCCGGCGCCTCGGCCGCGAGGCCGCACTCACCGACGATCGTGATGTCGGCGTCGGCCCCGACGAGCCTCACCAGGCCGTACCTGGTCAATGTGTGGCCGTCGACTACGACGACTGTGATCGAGTTTCGCATGGCCTCTCCCCCGTAGAACCTTTCCTTGCTCCCCCAGCTAGAGACGGTGTTTGTCACCTTCCGTAACGATCATCGAACTTCACCTACAGCCCGTTACGGAATTCAAACAGGTGCTTTTGGTCGCGATGGTTGAACGCTTGGTTACGAAATTTCGCCAGAAACTTTCCAAGGCTCACCCTGCCGCCAGAACAGCGATCAAGGCGCCGCAGAGCATGAACGGGCCGAAGCTCAGGCTGTGCTGGAGCGTCACGCGACGGGCGACCAGCAGCGCCAGACTGACCACCGACATCAGCACGAAGCCCAAGGACGCCCCGGCGAGCAGCGTCGGCCAGCCCAGCCAACCGAGCGCGATCCCGAGTCCACCCGCCAGCTTGACGTCACCGATGCCGAGCTGCCCCCGGCTGATGAGAGCCAGGACGAGGTAGCAGCCGCCGAGGACCAGACCGCCCGCCGCCGCGCGCAGCAGCTTGTCGGGATGCCCCTCCGTCAGAGCGGAGATGCCGAACAACGCAAGCAGTCCCGGGTACAGCGGCAACGTCAGCCGGTTGGGCAATCGCTGCACCGCGAGGTCGATGGCGGCCAGGGCGACGCCGAGCGCCCCGACGAAGGCGTACGCCGCCGCGTCGGCAAGTCCGGCGAAGCGCCAGAGCAGCAACGCGAGCACGGCCGCGGTGACCAGCTCGAGCACGAGCGGCACGCCGTACCAGCCGTGGCACTGGCGACAGCGGAAGCGGCCGGCGATCGGCGCCTCGCATCGCGAGCACGTGGTGCGGGCGGGTTCGCCATCCGCCACCGACAGCCGGAAAACCGTGCTGCGCAAGAGCAATCCGGCCACGAACCCAATGATGCCTCCGGCAACTGACCACACGATGTCCATGCGGGTGAAGGTACGGCGGGCGCCCGTGCGGCGGAACGACTGCACGCGAGAAGTGGCCGTCCGGCGCACGAAGCCGAACGACCGGCTGACGGCGTCCGCCGATCGACTGACGCCGAAGGCAACCATGTCGGCCGATCGACGTGCGCTTCTGACCGGTTGGCCGGTGCCGCGGGTGGCCGGCGGTCCAGCACCGTTGCGGATACCGGAACGGCAGCTCGCCGTTCGGCCACCGGGGGGTCCTGGTACCCGCCACCAGTTAAGGAGTTCCAGATGCTCAACACCCTGCTCACCCACGTACGGAACGCCATCGAGCAGACGCGTCGCGACGAGCGCGGCGCCACCATGATCGAGTACGGCCTGCTGGTCGCACTGATCGCCGTCGTCGTGGTGCCCGCCCTGCTGATCCTGGGCCCGGCCATCGTCGCGCTGTTCACCGGTATCGCGGGCAACCTCTGACGGTCCGAAGACCTGCCGATCCGCTCTGTTCGATTCCCGGGTGGTGCGGCCCGGCCGAACCGGCCGGGCCGCCGCTCACACCAGGTTGGAGTCCTGATGCGCACGTCCAAGATGTTCCGCCGCCTGGTGCACGACGACCGCGGCGCCAACCTGATCGAGTACGGCCTGATCGCGACGCTGCTCGCGCTCGTCGTCGTACCCACTCTCATCCTCCTCGGCCCGGCCGTCGCCGCGTTGTTCGCCGGCGTCATCGGCGCCTTCTGATCCAGGAGAAACTCATGGAACCGAGACGAAGCAGCGGCGCCGGCGCGGATCGCGGCGCCGCAGCTGTCGAGTTCGCGCTGCTGCTTCCGCTGTTGCTGCTGGTCGTGATGGGCATCGTCGACTTCGGCCGGATGCTCAACGCGCAGGAGACACTGACGAATGCGGCGCGGGAAGGTGCCCGGCTGGTCGCTCTCGGCCAGCCGAACGTCGCAAGTCGTACGCAGGCCGCCGCCACAGGGTTGAGCCCGGTTGGCGTCGCGATCCAGTCGAGCTGCCCGACCGGCGCCGGCCCGGGTTCCAACGGCAGCGTCCAGACCAGCTATACGTTCCAGTTCACCCCCGGCCTCGGGTATCTCGTCGGTCTCTTCGGTGGCAGCGGCCTGAGCGGCCAGACCACCCTCACCGCCCGGGGGGTCATGCCATGCGAGACCTGATGCGGCCGATGATGCGGCGGCTCGGCCGCGATGACCGCGGAGCCTTCGGAGTGCTGGTCGGGATGCTGTTCGGCACCGGCGTACTGCTCGGCATGGCGGCGCTGACCATCGACGTCGGCAGCCTCTACCAGGAGCGTGCCGAACTGCAGAACGGCGCCGACGCCGGATCGGTGGCCGTCGCCAAGAGCTGCGTCACCGGCACCTCGTGCACACCTGGTACCGCGGCCACCTACGCGAACCTCAACGCCAAGGACGGTGCGTCGGCCGTCACGCTGGTCTGCGGGCACGACGTCAAGGGCGGCCTGCCCGGATGCCCGGGATCCAGCGGGACCCGGGTCGACTGCCCCACGGCACCGGCGGCGGGGACCAACTACGTCGACGTACACACCGCCACCCGGACGTCAGGTGGCTCGTCGCTGCTGCCTCCGACGTTCGCCCGAGCCCTGACCGGCAATGCCGGCTACGCGGGTACGACGGTGCTCGCCTGTGCTCGGGCGATGTGGGGACCGGCGCTGAAGACCTCGCAGTCACTCGCGATGACGCTGTCGTTGTGCGCCTGGACGCAAGCGACCGGCGGCACTCCCCCGACCTTCGGCGCCGACGTGCGGATCTTCGTGCGAGACGCTCCCAACGCACCGAGTTGTGCGGGTCTGAGCGCGCCCGGCGAGTTCGGCTGGCTGAGCGATTCCGGCGGCTGCACCGCCGCGATCGACCTGACGCAGAGCGGCTACATCACGGGCAGCGACCCGGGCAAGAACATCTCCGCCGCGTGCCAGAGCGCGTTGCTCTCGTACGTCGCGAACAAGACGCCGATCTTCATCCCGATCTTCGACACCACCACCGGCACCGGCAACGGCGCCACGTACCACCTCGTCGGACTGGCTGCCTTCGTGCTCACCGGCTACGCGAACATGAACCCGCTGAAGGACGCCATCCCTTCGCCGTTCAACCGCGGGTCGTGTCCGAACGGAGCGACCACGCCGTCCTGCATCTACGGACATTTCACCCAGGCCCTGGCGCCTGTGACCACCACCGTCGGCACCGGAACGTACTTCGGCGCGGCGGCCATCAAGCTCGCCGGCTAGCACCGTCAGCAGAAGAGAGAACACCATGAAACGTCGAGTTTTGACCATCGTGCTCGCGGTCGTGCTGGCCGTGCTCGGAACGTTCGCAGTCCTGGTCTACGTCAACAACGCGGATGCTCGCGCGGTGGCCGGCCAGCAAGCGGTGACCGTTCTCGTGGCCGGCAAGGCAATCCCGCAGGGTACGACGGCACGCGAAGCGAAAGCGTCGCTGCACAAGGAAACGCTGCCCGCGTCCTCGGTCTCGGCCGATGCCGTCGCGGACATCACCGCCGCCCAGGAGGACCTCGTCACCACCGCGGACCTGAGCCCCGGCGAGCTGTTGCTCAAGTCGATGCTGGTGACCACCGCGCAGGCGACCGGTGGTCTGACGATTGCCGAAGGCAACATGGCGGTGACGATCACGCTGTGCAGCGCGGAGATGGTGGCCGGCAACGTGAAGGTCGGGTCCGAGGTTGCGGTGTTCGACACGATCGTCACGCACACCACCGGCGAGGTGACCGGGCAGCCGAACTGCACGGGCCAGCACAAGCAACAGAGTTGCTCGTGCGGCGGCACCACCCGCATGGTCATACCGAAGGTGCGAGTGATCGCTGTCGGTCCGGCGGCGGCTCCGACCACGAGCGACGCCAAGACGACGAACAGCGCATTCTCGCAGGGATCCGGACCGCAGAACGACCTGACGCTGGTGACCGTCGCCGTCAAACAAGACGATGCCGAACGGCTGATCTGGCTGACCCAGGTCGGCCTGCCGTATCTCGCTTTGCTCGGTCCGTCCACGACGGCTACGCCGCAGACCCACGAGATCCCCCTGTTCCCCACGCCGGCGCCGAAGAAGAAGTGAGGACCGAGATGACCATTGTGTGCCGGCCGGGCGACGAGCTGATCCCGGCTTTCGGCGACGACGTGCTGTCGGTCGAGCGACTCGACGACGTACTTCGCGCCCTGATGGACGACCCGGCCGAGGACCTGGTCGTGGTGGGGCCACGGATCGCTCCGGACGAGGCGCTGGGCTTCGCCGCCCATCTGCGGCTCGAGCGGCCGACCACCGGCGTGATCCTGGTCCGCGAGCATGTGGATGTCGAGCTGCTGACCGAAGCGCTCCGAGCCGGGGTGCGAGAGGTGGTGAGCGCGGGTGACACCGCCTCGCTCGTCGCGGCCTGCGAACGGTCGCGTGCCCTGTCGGAGCGGGCGCGTGCGGAGCTGCGGTCCCCGTACGACGTCGACCCGGGGCAGCGCGGCAAAGTCGTCACTGTGTTCGCGGCCAAAGGTGGCTGCGGCAAGACGACGATCGCGGTCAACCTGGCGGCGGCGCTGGCCACAGTCGAGGACCAGCAGGTCTGCCTTGTCGATCTGGACCTCGCCTTCGGTGACGTCGCGATCAGCGTCCAGCTGGATCCGGTCCGCACGATCAGCGACGCGTTGCCGATGTCGGGTCATCTCGACACGACTGGTGCGGCGTCGCTGCTGACGACGTACCGGCCTGGTCTGGAGATGCTGCTCGCACCGGTCACCCCGGGCGACGCGGAGAAGATCCCGGCCGGTCTCGTCGGCGAGCTGCTGACCGTTCTGCGCGGGATGTTCGACTTCGTCGTCGTGGACACGCCGGCGCAGTTCAGCGAGCACGTGCTGACGGCGATGGACATGTCCGACCACCACGTACTGCTGACCACACCGGACACGCCGGCGCTGAAGAACCTGCGGATCACGCTGGACATGCTCGACCTGCTCGCGTACTCGCGCGACATCCGCTCGGTCGTGGTCAACCGCTCCGACTCGAAGGTGGGACTGTCGTCGGGCGATGTCGAGCGCGTGGTGCGCAGTCCGCTCGACGCCCAGGTGCCGTCCAGCCGCAGCGTGCCGATCTCGATCAACAAGGGCATTCCGATCGTGGTCGGGACGCCCAACCATCCGGTCAGCCAGGCGATCGTCCGGTTCGCGCACGAGCGTCTGCTCAGCAGGCCCGCGACGGCGAAGACCAAGGCGTTCGTACGTCGTGGCGCCGGGAGGCGATGATGAACCTCTCCGAGCGACTGGCGCAGCGGCAAACCGGCCAGGACCCGCAGCCCACGAACGCGTCGCACGCACCCGCCGACGTGCCGCGTCGTGCCGCCCGCAACGCCGACCCGTTCGCCGGTGTGAAGCGCAGCGTGCACCAAGGACTGCTGGAGAGCCTCGGCCCGAAGCTGTACGACGCCCACCTGGACCAGCGCGAGCTGGAACAGCGGGTGACCCAGACGCTGCAGGCGGTCCTCCAGCGCGACGACACCCCGATGACCGCGGCCGATCGCGCGCGGGTCGCCCAGGAGGTCCTCGACGAGATCCTCGGTCACGGACCGCTCGAGCCGTACCTGCGGGACGCCGGCGTGTCCGAGATCATGGTCAACGGCCACGACCAGATCTACGTCGAACGGGAGGGCCGGCTGGTCCCGGTCGACGCGGCGTTCACCGACGAGAACCACCTGCGCCGCACGATCGACAAGATCGTCTCGCGGATCGGCCGTCGGGTCGACGACGCCAGCCCGATGGTGGATGCCCGGCTCCCGGACGGCAGCCGGGTCAACGCCGTCGTACCGCCGATCGCACTCGACGGCTCGCTGCTCACGATCCGGAAGTTCGCCGCCGATCCGTTCACGGTCGAGGACCTGATCTCGTTCGGCACGCTGACCGGGCCGGTCGCGGATCTGCTGCGGGCCTGTGTGCGGGGCCGGCTGAACATCCTGATCGGCGGGGGCACCGGCTCCGGCAAGACGACGACACTGAACGTACTGTCGTCGTTCCTGCCTGACGACGAGCGCATCGTCACGATCGAGGACGCCGCCGAACTGCAACTGCGGCAGGACCATGTCCTGCGGCTGGAGTCGCGGCCGGCGAACGTCGAGAAACGCGGCGAGATCGCGATCCGCGACCTGGTCCGCAACGCGCTGCGGATGCGTCCCGACCGCATCATCATCGGCGAGGTCCGCGACGGCGCCGCGCTGGACATGCTGCAGGCGATGAACACCGGCCACGACGGCTCGATCACCACCGTGCACTCCAACGCCCCGCGCGATTCGCTGTCCCGGCTGGAGACGATGGTCCTGATGGCCGGCGTCGACCTGCCGCAGCGCGCGATCCGCGAGCAGATGGCTTCCGCGATCGACCTGATCGTGCACCAGTCCCGGCTCAAGGACGGGACCCGCCGGATCACGCACATCACCGAGGTGACGGGCATGGAGGGTGAGGTCGTCACGCTGCAGGACCTGTTCCAGTTCGACTTCCACGCGGGCGTCGACGAGCGGGGCTGGTTCCGCGGCACGTTGCGGTCGACCGGCCTGCGTCCCGGGTTCCTCGACCGGCTGGCCGATCGCGGCGTCTCCCTTCCATCGAGGATGTTCGGCCTGGAAGAGGTCTACCGATGAGAATCCGCTTGCCAGGCGCTGCATTGGGCGCTCTGCTGGGGATCGCCACGGCTGTCCTGCCCGGTGTCGCGTTCGCCGGCGGCGGTCCGTCGGCGCGCGTCGACTCGGTGCAGGTGAGCCCTGGCCATGTCGGCTTCGTCCTCACCACGGCCAACGTGTCGGGCGCGAAGTCTTTGCGTGTCACAGCAGGCCGTACTGCGCTGCTGGCACGCGTGACCCAGGTGGGCAGCTCGACAGTGACGACAGCCCCGCCACGCGCCGTGGTCATCGTGCTCGATACCAGCGGCTCGATGGCGGGCTCGGGGATCGCTGCCGCCCGCAAGGCTGCGCTCAGCTATCTGGCAAGTCTGCCGACCGACGTACAGGCCGGTCTGGTCACCTTCTCCGACAAGCCTCAGCTCGCGGTCCGGCCGACGACGAACCGTGCTCTGGTTCGTCAGGCCTTGACCCGAGTGCAGGCAACCGGAAACACCGCGCTGTACGACGCCGTACGCACAGCCGTCGCGACGCTGTACGCCGCTCGGCTCGGTCCGTCGGCGCAGCGCCGGTTGGTCGTGCTGTCGGACGGAGTCGACACGTCGAGCAAGGCGAACCTGCCGGCGGTCACCAGAGCGCTTGCCACGAACCGGGTGCCGGCTGACGTCGTAGCCTTCCGGTACGGCACCGGCGACGCGTCAGCGGCACAGCAGATCGCATCGGCTGCGGGCGGTCGGACTCTGGCCGCGCAGAGCTCGGGTCAGCTGACGGCGGCGTTCGCAGCCGTGGCTCGCAACTTCACAGCTCGGGCCAAGGTCGACGTCACCGTGCCGGACGCACTGGCCGGCCGGCGCGTCACGCTGCTGGTCAAGGTCGGCTCGGTCAGTACGACGGTGCCGGTGACACTCGCAGCGATCAAACCTCCACCAGCACCTGTGAAGGTTCCCGCAGTACCGGTCCGGCCGCCGCAGCATGTGGCCTCCTGGCAGCTCCTCGCCTTGCTCGCCGGCGTGTTCCTGATCGTCGTACTCGCTGTCGTGTTGCTGCGATGGCAAGGCTCGCGCGAAGACACTGCACGCCGTTTGGTGCAGCAGGTCGGCCAGTACGGGCCTCGGCGCGATGAGCACCGGCCGACTGCAGAGGAAGGCGCTGCCGCGCGCACCGCGGTCGGACTGGTCGATCAGGTACTGCGATCGACCGGTGCGGAGCAGGGCCTCGGCCTACGGCTCGATCTGGCGGACGTGAAACGAAAGCCGGCCGAGTGGGCGTTGCTGGTGTTCTGCGGCGGTACGGCGCTCGCGGTCGCCCTCATGCTGCTCGGGGTCAACCGCCTGCTGTGCCTGCCGATCGGGCTCGTCGCCGCGTGGCTGGCGCAACGGATCTTCCTCAGCATCCGCATCGGGCGGCGGCGGGCGGCGTTCAGTGAGCAGCTTCCCGACGTACTGCAGCTGATCGTCGGCTCGTTGCGGTCCGGGTTCTCGCTCGCGCAGGCGGTCGACGCTGTCGTCCGCGACGGCACACAGCCGGCCGCTGGTGAGTTCTCGCGGGCACTGGCCGAGACGCGGATCGGAGTCCAGCTGGAGGACGGGCTGAACCACGTCGCGGACCGGATGCAGTGCGACGACCTGCGGTGGGTCGTGATGGCCACCCGGATCCAGCGTGAGGTCGGCGGCAACCTGGCCGAGGTCCTGACCAACACCGTCGACACCATGCGCGAGCGGGCGCAGACGCGGCGACACGTGCGGGCTCTGAGCGCCGAGGGACGGCTGTCCGGTTACATCATCGTCGGACTGCCGATCGTGCTCGGCGGATGGCTGACGTTCAGCAAACCGGAGTACATGAGCCCGCTGTTCACCACGCCGCTCGGCGTGATGATGGTCGCCGCCGGCGTCGGGCTCATCATCGTGGGCGGATTCTGGATCCGCGCTCTGATCAAGGTGGAGGCGTGAGATGACCCCGACCGTGCTCTTGATCGTGGGCGTTGCCGCGCTCGGCGCCGGCATCGTGCTGGCCGTCATCGGCATCACTGCGCGCGCCGCCGACGGCGGCGTGGCGCGAGCGCTCGCGGCGATCGACAGTCACTACACCCGGCAGGCTCCGACGGCCACCGAGACGCCAACGGATCCGTTCACCGCGCTACCGGGCTGGCTGCGCGGAATCGCCGTACGGCTCTCTCCGTCAGGGATCAGCGCGACACTGCAGCGCCGCCTGGACCTGGCCGGCAATCCGTCCGGCTGGACGCCCGACCGGGTCCTGGCTGCGAAGGGACTGGGACTGTTCATCCTCGGGGGACTTGGCGGCCTGTACGGGCTGCGGACGATCGGTCTGCTGATCGTCGGCGCAGCGGTGGCGGGCACTGCGGGTTTCTTCCTGCCGGACATCCTGCTGTACAACGCGGGGATCAAGCGGCAGGAGAAGATCCAGAAGGCCTTGCCGGACGCGCTCGACATGCTGACTGTCTGTGTGGAGGCCGGACTCGGCTTCGACGCCGCGCTGGCACAGGTGGCGCGGAACACGACCGGTCCGCTGGCGGCCGAGCTCTCGCGGGTGCTGCAGGAGATCCAGATCGGCAAGTCCCGCTCGCAGGCGCTGCGCGCACTGAGCGAGCGGACCACGGTGCCGGAACTGCGCTCGTTCGTGTCCGCACTGGTGCAGGCGGGCGAGCTGGGCATCACCATTGCCGACGTACTGCGTGAGCAGGCGAAGGAGATGCGTCTGCGCAGGAGGCAGCGGGCCGAGGAGAAGGCGCAGAAGGTGCCGGTGAAGATCCTGTTCCCGCTGGTGTTCTGCCTGTTCCCGTCGATGTTCATCGTCATCCTCGGACCAGGCGTGATCAGCATCGTCAACGTCTTCTTCGGGAAATGACAGCCATGGCGAACCGCCGGATGGACGTCGGCCGGCTGGTCATGGTGCCGGGTGCGGTGCTGATGCTGTCGGCCGACGCGTACATCCTCACGCACTCGACCGGCGTACTGCCCTGGATCGGGAACGCCTTGGTTGCCGTGTTTTACGCACTGATCATCTGGGCCTACGTCCGGCGTGGTCCGGCCAAGGCGACCAGTACGTCGCGCACGGCACATGTGGCGGCCGTGGTCGCGACGCTGGTCCCCTTCGCGTTCCCGTTGCTGACCGGCGACCGCTCCGGCACCGGACGGCAGCTGGCCGCCGACGTACTCCTGGTCGGCGGCACGGCATGGTCGGTCTGGTCGCTTCGCAGCCTGGGCAAGAACCTCTCGGTCATCGCGCAGGCCCGCGACGTCGTCGACCACGGCCCGTACCGCTGGATCCGGCATCCGCTGTACACAGGTGAGATCGTCTCGTCACTCGGTCTGGCCATCGCGTCCGGAACCGCCGGCGCCGCCGGTGCGTGGATCCTCCTCGTCAGTCTCCAGCTCTACCGAGCACACCACGAGGAACGCGTCCTGCTGATCACGCTGCCGACGTACGCCGCCTACCGCGCTCGAACGGCCGCCGTGCTCCCGTGGATCAGCCGAGGGCCGAGTGCAGGCGGAGTGCTACCTGGATATCTAGCAAGTGGTCGGGAGACAGCCAGCCGTCGCCGAGTAGGGCCGTGACGCGGTCCAGGCGTTGCTGGACGGTGTTGGGGTGGATGTGGAGCGACGTGGCCGCGCGGGTCGGGCTCTGGCCGGCGGCGAAGTAGGCCTGGAGGGTGCCGATGAGGTCGGTGCCGCGTTGGGCGTCGTAGTCGATGACCTTGCCGAGCACGTGGTGCACATGGCTGCGAACGTCTACATCGGATGCGCCGACCAATCCAGCAACGCCCAGATCATCAGGTGTGGCGGACTCTCCAAGGCGCCCTAGGCGGAGCATGGTGGCGACCAGCCGGGCGGCCTGGCGGTGGGCTTCGACGAGAGGCTCGCCCCAGGCGGCAGGACCCGTCACGGCGATGGTGACGCCGGCACGCTTCGCCACCTCGGCCAGATCGCGTGCCGCGCTGCTGGGCGTCGTACGAGCGAACAGGAGCACCAGGTCCCCGCCATAAGGACCCGAGAGCACGAGTCTGTCCTCCAGCGGTGCGGAGAGTCGCGCGCGTACGGCGGTGTGGTCGCCGCGGCAGACTGCGACGACGAGGCGGTCGTGGCGATGGTTCGGTGCGAGCAGCCGGAGTCGATCGGTCAGCGTGCGTGGATCGGCGCTCCCACTCAGTACGTCGGCCAGCAGATCGGCCTGTGCACGTTGGGATTGCTCAGCGGACTGCCGCCGGAAGAGCAGGACCAGTGCGGTGACAACAGCAGCGCGTTCGACGATGCGTCGGTCTGCGCCGGACAGGTCGTCAGCGCCTCCGATGACGAGGGCGCCGAGTCGTTCGCCCTTCGCGGTGGCCGCGACGATCCAGCAATCACCGATGCGAGTCAGACGGCCGGACTCGGACTCCTGCCAGGGCACCGATTCAGGCACTGCCCCGGCGACAGCAAGTTCGTTGCCAGCGGCATCGACCAGTACGACCCACACGTCGAGCAACTCGGCCAGTGCGGCGGCGATGGCGTCCACATCGCCGCCGGACAACACGATGTCGGCGAAGCGGTCGTGTGCGGCGGCAGCGTGTTCGACGCCGGCATGTGCGGCAGACAGCTGGTCCAGCGCAGCTGCTGTCTCCGCGGCCGCACGTACTTGGACGATCGTCACCGCCGCCAGCGTGGCGAGTGAACCGAGCAGCGACACCTCATCGCGACTGAAAGGCCGCGCTGTCCGGTTGGACGCGAACAGCACGCCGACGAACGCTCCGTCGACGATCAGCGGCGTACCGCAGATCGCCACGAGCCCCTCCTCGCCGACCGCATCGTCGATCGGCATGGTGTGGCGGAAGCGTCGGTCGGACGGGTAGTCCGCGGTCCAGTACGGCTTGTATGTCTCGGCGACCAGTCCGCCGAGTCCAGCACCCAGAGGCAGTCGCAGTTGCTGGAAGGCAGCCGACACCGAGCCATCAGTGGCACGCATGTATGTGTCGCCACGCTTCCCGTCGTACAGCGTCAGGTAGGCGACGTCCGTGCCGATCAGCGTGCGGGCGCGGTGGACGATGGTGTCGAGTACGCCGCCTGGATCGCGCGCCGACGCCAACTCGCGCGCTACGTCGACCAGTGCGGACAGCTCGGCCTCACGCTTCTTGCTGGCGTCCATGCCGGCCCGGATGCGCAGGGCGAGGTCGCGTGCCACCGCGTCCTCGCCCGCCGCCCGGGCCAGCTCGCTCCCGGGCGCATCCTCAGCCAGTAGCCGCAGAAGCTCCTCCATGGTTCTACAGAGTAGTGAGATCGCGGCGGTGCGTTTCGGAGTACGACGTCACTGCGATCACCGAGATCACTGCACACGCTGCGACGTAGACAGCGATCGCATAGCCCGAGTCGTACGCCTTCAGGAGCGCCACCGCGATGAACGGCGCCAGACCGCCCGCGATGATCGACGCGAGCTGGTAGCCGACCGACACACCGGAGTACCGCACCCGCGTCCCGAACAGCTCGGTGAAGAAGGACGCCTGCGGTCCGTACATCGCACCGTGGAAGATCAGCCCGACAGTCACGGCCAGAGTCGCCAGTGCGAAGTTGCGAGTGTTGATCAGCGCAATGAAGACGAACACCCAGAGGCCAACGCCGACAGCACCGATCAGATAGACCGGCCGGCGACCGACGCGGTCCGACAGCGCGCCCCACGCCGGGATAGCGAAGAAGTGGATGGCAGCACCGATCAGTACGGCGTTCAGAGCGAACGACTTGCCCATCCCCAGCTGCTCCTTCGCGTACGTCGCGATGACGATCGTGAAGATGTAGTAGCTGACGTTCTCCGCCATCCGCGCACCCATCGCAGTCAGCACCTCACGTGGGTACCGCGTGATCACCTCGAGCACAGGCAGCTTGTCCGCGGGCTCCTGCTTGGCCTGGGCCTCCTGGAACACCGGCGACTCCTCGATCCGCAGCCGCACCCACAGCCCGACCAGCACGAGTACTGCGGACAGCAGGAACGGGATGCGCCAGCCCCACGCGTTGAAGTCAGCGTCCGACTGGAACGCAGCCAGCCCGGCCAGTACGCCGTTGGCGATCAACTGCCCCGCCGGCGCACCAGCCTGCGGCCACGACGCCCAGAAACCGCGCCGGGCCGGGTCACCGTGCTCGGACACGATCAGTACGGCGCCGCCCCACTCGCCGCCGAGCGCGAAGCCCTGGATGAGCCGCAGCACCGTCAGCAGGATCGGTGCGAGCGCACCGACCTGTGCGTACGTCGGCAGCAGGCCGATGGCGAAGGTAGCGAGCCCCATCATCAGCAGCGACAGCACGAGCAGCTGCTTGCGTCCCAGCCGGTCACCGAAGTGCCCGAACACCACGCCGCCAATCGGCCGCGCGAAGAAGCCGACCGCGAACGTAGCGAAGCTCAGCAACGTCCCGCTGAGCTCCTCGCCCTTCGGGAAGAACAGGTCGCCGAACACCACCGATGCGGCGACGCCGTACAGGAAGAAGTCGTACCACTCGACCGTCGTACCGACGAGACTCGCGCCCACCACCCGGACGATCGACGTACGGGTGCGGACCGGTTCTGTAGCTGTCATGGGCGGGTCTCCTCAGTGCTCGGTGGTGGGTGTGGTTCGAGTGATTCCGGTGTTCAGGTGCGTGCATCGGCGTGCTCGGGGAGCGTCCTCGATGCGGAGCATCGTGGACGCTCGCCGAGTGCGGCGAGGTGCGTGCCTGGGCGCCGGAAGCGCCGAAGCACACCCACCACCGAGCACTTGGTTAGTGGGCGGTCCAGCCGCCGTCGAGTACGAACGAGCTCCCCGTGATGGAGGCGGAGGCCGGGCCGCACAGCATGGCCATGAGCTCCGCCACTTCGGCCGGTTCGATCAGGCGCTTCACCGCGACCGGCTCGAGCAGGACCTTGTCCAGCACCTCTGACTCGGACAGGCCGTGGGTAGCGGCCTGGTCCGCCAGTTGCGCGGTGACCAGCGGCGTACGGACGTAGGCCGGGTTGACGCAGTTGCTGGTCACTCCGTGCGCCGCACCTTCCAGTGCGACGACCTTGCTGAGGCCCTCCAGCCCGTGCTTCGCCGAGACGTACGCCGCCTTGAACGGACTGGCCCGGAGACCGTGGACCGAGCTGATGTTCACCACGCGGCCCCAGCCGGCGCCGTACATGTGTGGAAGCGTCTGCCGGATCAGGCGGAACGGCGCCTCGAGCATGAGCCGGATGATGTAGCTGAACCGCTCCGGCGGGAACTGCTCGACCGGTGCGACCTGCTGTACGCCAGCGTTGTTCACCAGGATGTCGACGTCGGTCGGCAGGTCGGACAGCCGCTCCAGCTCGGACAAGTCGGCCAGGACGGTCTCCACACCATCCAACGCGTCCAGACCGGCCTGGTCGTAATCCACGGCGATCACGTGGACGCCGTCCGCGGCCAGGCGTTGGGCGCAGGCGGCGCCGATGCCTGACGCGGCACCGGTGACGAGGGCTCGACGGGTCTCCATGGCCGATGACTGTAGAAATCCGGGCCCGCGCACACTATGGGATCGGCCCACACAACCTGCGGGCGCTGTATGGCGCGACACGCCACTTATCCACAACCGTGCCTATCAAACCTGCGGCTGCCGATAGCTGGACCTATTGTTGAAACATGGTCGATATCGAACATCCGAAGAAGAAGGCGGCCGGCGTCCCCGCGGTGCTCTCGTCGTTCAAGTTCGGTTTCCGGGAGATGGGTCCCGCGCGGACCGGCAAGGTGTTCCTGAAGATGAACCAGGACGGCGGGTTCGACTGCCCGTCCTGCGCCTGGCCGGACCCTGACCACAAACGCAAGCACGCGGCCGAGTTCTGCGAGAACGGCGCGAAGGCGGTGGCCTGGGAGGCGACCCGCAAGCGCGTGCCGCGGGAGTTCTTCGCCGAGCACTCGGTCGAGGCGATGAACGAGATCTCGGAGTTCGACCTCGGCAAGCTCGGCCGGATCACCGAGCCGATGCTGCTGCGGGCCGGCGCGACCAACTACGAGCCGGTCGGCTGGGACGAGGCGTTCCAGGTCGTCGCGCGGCACCTGAAGGCCCTCGTCGACCCCGACGACGCCGTCTTCTACACCTCCGGCCGGACCAGCAACGAGGCCGCGTTCCTCTACCAGCTCTTCGTCCGCGCCTACGGCACCAACAACCTGCCCGACTGCTCGAACATGTGCCACGAATCTTCGGGTACGGCGCTGTCGCGGGTGATCGGCAGCGGTAAGGGCGCCGTCACGCTGGAGATGCTCGAAGAGGCCGAGCTGATCGTCGTCGTCGGCCAGAACCCGGGCACCAACGCGCCGCGGATGCTCAGCCATCTCGAGATCGCCAAGCGCAACGGCGGCGACATCGTCTCCGTGAACCCGCTGCCCGAGCCCGGCCTGATGAACTTCAAGAACCCGCAGGCCGCGCGCGGCTGGATCGGCAAGGGCACGAAGCTCGCCGACCAGCTCCTGCAGATCCGGATCGGCGGCGACCAGGCGCTGTTCCTTGCCATCGGCCACCTTCTGCTCGAGGCCGAGGCGGCCAACCCGGGCACGGTGCTGGACAAGTCCTTCATCGAGTCACACACCAGCGGGTTCGAGCTCTACGCCAAGCACAACACCGAGATCGACTGGCCCGCCGTCGAGCTGGCGACCGGGCTGCGGCAGGCCGAGATCGAGGAGCTCACCCAGCGGTTCATCAAGTCCAAGGCGACGGTGATCTGCTGGGCAATGGGGCTGACGCAGCACCGCGAGGCCGTCGCGACGATCAGCGAGATCGTCAACGTCCTTCTCCTGCAGGGCAACATCGGCAAGCCGGGCGCCGGCCCGTGCCCGGTGCGCGGTCACTCGAACGTGCAGGGCGACCGCAGCATGGGCATCTGGGAGAAGATGCCGGAGACGTTCCTGGACAAGCTCGACTCCGAGTTCTCCTTCACCTCGCCGCGCGAGCACGGCATCGACGCGGCGGAGACGGTGAAGCGGCTGCGGGACGGCGCCGTTCGCGTGTTCTTCGCGATGGGCGGGAACTTCGCGTCCGCGACGCCGGACACCGAGGTCGTGCATCGCGGTCTGCGTGAGTGCGATCTGACCGTGCACGTGTCGACGAAGCTCAACCGGTCGCACACGATCACCGGCCGCGAGGCGCTGATCCTGCCGACACTCGGGCGGACCGACCACGACCACACAGCGGCTGGTCCGCAATCCGTCACGGTCGAGGACTCGCAGGGCGCCGTACACCTCTCGACCGGGAACCTCATTCCCCCGGGCCCGGAGATGAAGTCGGAGATCGGCATCATCTGCGGGCTGGCGCAGGCCGTGGTGCCTTCAGTAGGCGAGATCCCTTGGGCCGATTTCGCGGACGACTACAGCCTGGTCCGGCAGCGGATCGGGCGCGTAGCCGACGGGTACGAGAACTTCGAGGACCGCTTACGGGCGAACGGCGGCGGATTCCTGCTGGCGCATGCGGCGCGGGACAAGCGCGAGTTCAAGACGTCCGATGCGCGGGCGCAGTTCACCGCCAACGACCTGGTCTGGTTGCCGACGGAGCCTGGCCGGCTGTTGCTGCAGACCATGCGCAGCCACGACCAGTTCAACACCACGATCTACGGCCTCGAGGACCGCTACCGCGGCGTCCACGGGACGCGCGAGGTCGTCTTCGTGAACCCGGACGACCTCGCCGAGCTCGGTCTCGAGGACGGCGCGTACGTCGACATCGTCAGCGAGTTCCGTGGGGTCGAGCGCCGCGCCTCGCACTTCCGGCTGGTGTCCTACCCGACGGCTCGTGGCTGCGTGGCGGCGTACTACCCGGAGACCAACGTGCTGATGTCGGCCGACGACGTCGCCAAGGGCAGCAACACGCCTGTCGCGAAGGGCCTGACGGTCAGGCTGGAGCCAGTCGCTTCCTGAACCACGGCTGGAGTACTGCGAGCGCGACCGCAACAGCTGCGCTTGTCAGCCAGAGCCCTGCCGCGCCGGAGCGCTCGAGCAGTTGGGTGACTGTGAGCGGGGCGATCGTGGTCGCGATCCCCCAGCTCAGTCCGAAGACGGCCAGGTACCGGCCGCGAGCCTGATCCGGCGCGAGGCCGGAGGCTTGCGTGAGGTACCGGGTCAGGAGGAACAGGTCGCCGAGGCTCCACAGGATCGCGGCAACTACGAAGACCGCGAGGTTGCCTGCGACTGCGCAGACGACCAGCCCGGCCGCGAGAAGCACATACCCGATGGTGATGGATCGGAAATCGTCGAGGTGCTGGACGCGCAGCAGGCGTTGCGCAGCGATCAGGGTGATCGCGGAGATGGCCAGGATGATTCCGATGCCGGACTTCGGCAGGCCTTGTTCAAGCAGCGTTAGTGGCAGTCCGATGATGATCTGCATGTAGATCGTTGCGAAGATCGTGCCACCGGCCAGGAGCAGGAGCAGTCGGCGATCGCGCCACACCGACACCGTCGAGGTGGGAGCTTTTTCTACACCCGCCAGGTCGGTTCGAAGGACAAGCGCGACCAGAGCGGCGCAGGACAAACAGGTGATCGCGTCGGCGACGAAGAGCCAGCGGAGATCCCAGTGGCTGAGCGCGGCCGCGAGGAGACCGGCCAGCACACCCGCGGCTGCGAGCGCGGCGCTGTAGAGACCGTAAGCCGCAGGACGATTCGAGGGCTCGGTGACGTCGGCGATCATGGCCTGGCTCGGCGGCTCGTAGATCTCGAACGCGAGGCCGAGCAGGATCGTCGCGAGCACCGCGGACCACAACGTGTGGCTCAGCGCGATCCAGAGCTGGGCGATCGCACAACCGGTGAGGCCGAGGACGATCGTCCGGCGCCGGCCGAGACGGTCGGCCAACTGGCCGCCCAGCAGCCGGGACGGGATCGTCGCAGCGCCGAAGACGGCGAGGATCAGGCCGGTCTCCCCGAGCGAAGCACCGAACTCGACCGTGAGCACCACGCCCAGGAACGGCAGCGTGAACGCGCCGATCCGGTTCACCGCGCGGGCGACGACCAGGATCCAGACAGTCCGGGACAGCCCGCGCCAGGGTCCGGTCAGCGTGGCAACAGCGCTCATGACGACTCCATGACTGTCTAAACGGATATGATCGGTCACGCGAGAGCCTACGGAGAGGACCCATGACCGGTCAAGTGTCTTTTGATAGTCACGCCCGGAGCGTGCTGGCGGCGTCGGTCGAGTACGTGAACCGGCTGACCCCCGGGTACTCCGGTGGTGTCGCCTACGCCGCACCCGCCGATGACCCCGACTCCGTCACAGCAGCGGTCGGCCAGGCGTTAACCGCGATCGGGTATCCACCGAAGTCGGCCGTCCCGGTCGACGACGCCCGCCGGCTCGTGGGGCTGGCCGCACGAATGCGGACAGTCTTCGAGGCCGCCGCAGCCGATGACCTGGACAGCGCCGCGACGGAGATCAACGAGCTCCTCGTGGACACCAACGCCCGTCCCCAGCTCGATCGCGGCCGCGACCGCCCATGGAGCCTCCACTTCCACGGCCCCGACGAACAGTTGGCCAACGGCTGGGCAGCCGGCTGCGCCGCCGGCCTCGCCCTGGCAGTCGGCAGCGACCTGGCCGGCCGCCTCGGCGTCTGCGCGGCCCCGCACTGCGACCGCGTCTTCGTCGACGTATCCAAGAACGCCCAACGCCGCTTCTGCTCCCCCCAATGCCAGAGCCGCGTCAAAGCCGCCGCCCACCGCGCCCGCCAACAGCCAACCAACTGAACCTCGGATAAGCCCCGGGGACCTGGGACATGGCATTGCCTCTTCCCAGTCCCCAGTAGGTGTCCCCAGTCCGGCACCCGCTACGCGCGGCGGGTGAGGCTCGGGGCAGCCGGATCCTCGTTGTTCACCACGAGTTCGGCGTGGTCGGCGGGGTGGACGTCGTCGACGTACATGCGCTCGCCGGGGATGTACCTGTTCAGGTAGCGCTGCTCGGCGGCTGCGGGCGAGTCCATCCAGGCCTGATCGCGCTCGGTGCCGCGGCGAAGGACCGTCTCGAAGCTCACGTGGATATAGATCCGGAGGTCCCAGAACTCATCCAGTTCGCGGCGTTGGAGGAAGGCGCCGTCCGCGAGCAGCACTGCATCCGGCGCGGCGGTCTGCACAGGTGAGTCGAGGACAGACCGCGCGGAGGCGTCGCGGATCCCGACGACATAGCTCCGATCACCACCCGGCCCGAGCGGCGCCAGCAACCGGTCGCGAATCGCGTCGTTGTCGTACATCTCGAAGTAGTAGCTCTCCGGCGAATCGATCGGGTACGCCGTCCGCAGCTCCGGCGCTCGCTTGAAGTAATCGATACCGGCCCGGATCACCTCGCGCCCAGTGCGCCCCCGCAGTACGTCGGCCAGTTCGTCGGCGAGCGTTGTCTTGCCGGCCGCCGAGCATCCGTCGATCGCAACCCGCACCGGATGCGATCGCTGGACCGCGAGTACGTCAGAAGCCAATTCCCCCAGGACCTCAGCTCGGTCTGCCACGGACAGCATCCTCCAGCACAACGGCGCCCCACCCGAATGGATTTCGGGTGGGGCGCCGAGCTGTCGTCAGCCGACGGGGGTCAGTTCGCGCTCCTCCTCCGGGGCGGGTGGGGTGGAGGCGTGCTTGGCGGACTTCGGGCGGAGCCACTTCGGGGCCCACCAGTTGGCGTCGCCGAGCAGGATCATCACGCTCGGCAGGACGACCGCGCGGATGATCGTCGCGTCGATCAGGATCGCGACGGCGAGACCGACTCCGAGCTGCTTCATGTCCAGCGTGCTCAGCGTCGCGAAGACCGCGAACACCCCGATCATCACCGCCGCCGCGCTGGTCACCACGCCGGCCGAACCGGTGATGCCGTCGGCGACAGCCTGCCTGGTCGGCACGCCCCGCAGTACGGCCTCACGGATCCGGCTGACGACGAACACGTGGTAGTCCATCGACAGACCGAACAGCACCACGAAGAGGAACAGCGGCAGCCAACTCACGACCGCGCCGTTCGACCGGAAGTGCAGCAGTCCTTCGGCCCAGGTGTTCTGGAAGACCGCGGTGACCACGCCGTACGCCGCTCCCGCGCTCAGCAGGTTGAGCCCGATGGCGGTGACCGCGACGACCACCGAGCGGAACGTCACCATCATCACGATCATCGTCAGCAGCAGGACGAACCCGATCACCAGCGGCAGCTTGTCCCGCGTGTGCGCCGCATAGTCGACGTCCGCGGCGACGAACCCGCCGACGGCGTACTCAACACCCGGCACCTTGCCGACCGTCTCCGGCATCAGTTCCTTGCGCAGCTTGGTCAGCGAGTCCCGCGCCTGCTGGCTGCCGCCCTCGTACGGCGTGGCGACCTCGAGCGTCGTGACCGTGCCGTCCTTGGAAACCCGCGGCTCCTCGAGACCGTCCGAGGCGAACAGCTTGTCGTCCTTCGTGCGCTGCATCAGGTCGGCCAGCGCAGCCTTGACCGCAGGCGCCTGGTTGGCCGGCGCCCGTACGGCGACCTCGTGGCTCGTGCCCGTGCTCGGGAACGCCGCCGTCAGCCGGTCGTACGCCTTCATCACCGACGTCGTCCGGGGCAGGTCCTCGGTGCCCGGGAACTTCAGCTGCATCCCGAGCGCAGGCGATGCAACCGCGAGCAACGCGGTCACGGCGACGAGCAGCGTGGCGATCGGGTGCTTCAGCGCCGGGCTCAGCACGGTCGGCCAGAACCGCGGCTGACCCTTCGATGCCGTCAGGCGCCACACGAACGGGATCCGCGGCCGATCGACCCACCGACCGAGCTTCGCCAGGACGGCGGGGAGCACGGTGAGCGAACCCACGACAGCAACCGCGACGACGAGGATCGAACCGACCGCGAAGGACGAGAAGACCGCATCGCGAGCGAGGAACAGGCCCGCCATCGAGATGATGACCGCCGTACCCGAGACGACGACCGCGTGTCCGGAGGTCGCTGCGGCGATCTCGACCGCGTCGACATGGCCGCGGCCCTTGGCGCGCTCCTCGCGTTCACGGCGGAGGTAGAACAGCGAGTAGTCGACGCCGACCGCCATACCGATCAGCAGGATGACGCTGTTGACCGCGTCGACCGCGGGTACGAGCTGTGATGCTGCGGCCGCCAAGCCGATCGCTGCGGCTACTGCGGACAGCGCCAGTAGCAACGGCACCGACGCCGCGATCAGTGCGCCGAACGCGATCAAGAGGATCGCCAGCGTCACCGGCAGGCTGAACATCTCCGCCCGCTTGAAGTCCTTGCCCAACGTCTCGTTGAGCGCCTTGTCGATGGACAGTCCACCGACCTCTTCGATCCGGAGGTCCGGATACTGCGTCTGCACCTGGGCAGTGGTGTCGAGCAACGGCTGAACCCGACCATCGCCGTCACCGTCCTTGAGGGTGACCCTGACGATCACCGCGTCCTTGTTCGGCGACGGCATCGGCTGCGCGACTTCCGCGACCCCACCGAGGGCGCGCATGCGCTGGATCACGACGCCGGCGGCCTTGTTCGCCGCGGCCTGGTCGAGCTGTCCGGACGGCGCCGTGATCAGCACGCTCTCCACGTCCGGGTCGTCGAAGTTGCCGGACTTGACGATGTTGTCCGCCCGGGTCACCTCGCCGATGTCGCCCTCGTTCTTCGACTCCTTCGTGCCGGTCATCGAGCCGAGCGCGAAACAGGCGGCCACGACGACCACCCACATCGCGATCGCCCGCCACGGATGGGTCGCGCTCCAGCGCGCCGCCCGTACCGTGATCTGTCCCCTGGCCATGGTTCCCTGCCCCTCTGCGCCCCCTCGGGCACCCCACCCAGCGCTCCTGGCGTGACGCTGGCTACGGGCAAAAGCCTGACCGGCCGGGGCAGGTCGCGGCCATGGAGGAAGCCACCCAGTCGACCCTGGTGCTAGCCCTACCCCACCCTTTCCCGTACGCCGTACGGGCCGGGGTGATCGGAGGTCAGAAGTCCTCGAAGTTGAGCGAGGAGGCGGCCGAGACGCCCTCCAGATACCCCTCGGCGCGCTCGGCCTTCGGGTACCGGTGGACGAGGTCCCAGAAGGTGGCGTTGTGGGTCGGCTCGATCAGATGAGCGAGCTCGTGGACCAGCACGTAGTCGACGACCCAGGCGGGCATCGACTGCAATCTGGTCGACAAACGGATCGATCTGTCCGCCGGAGTGCAGGATCCCCACCGTCTGTTTTGGTTCGAAACCCACCTCACAGACGCAGGTTCGGGCACTTCTGGGAGGTGGCGACACGCGAGTTCGTGTGCTCTGGCCAACAATTTTTCGTCCGACACGCGCGATCGGCTGCGCTGCTTCTCGAGTCGCGCCAGCATGGTCTCGACCCAGCGCGCCTCCTCGGCGGCGGACAGCCGGTCGGGCATCAGCACGACCACCCGCTCACCGTCGCGGTACGCGCTGACCGTGCGCTTGCGGCGCTTGCTGCGCCGGATATCCACATACGACGGGATCGGGCGCGGTGGGGAGTCGGCCATGGCTCAAAAATGTACCCCCCGAATCCGACAACTTTCTTCGGTCCACATCCTGTGCATGGGCGTTTCCGCAGGTCACACGCCAGATCTTGAACCCGCCGACCCGCGTTGTTCACATCGTGTTCCCCCGCCCGTCCACAGCGTCGAGCGGCGCGTCCCACAGGTTGCGCACAGAGTTATCCACAGGGGTGGACAATGCGGGCTTGCCTGCGCGGCCGTCGCCTCTTAGCGTCATCTGCAACAGGCTCCCGGACCGCCTCCGGGGCCGCTCGGAGGGGAAGCCGAGCTGCTCCGGAGGCGGATCACCGGGAGCCTGTTCCGTGCCGGCGAAAGTTTCGGTAAGGGCTTTCCCCCCGGGATTCAGGCGGCGCGCTGACCGTGAGGTGCGCTTGAGCCTGCGCCAGGAGGCCGTAGGGTGAATCCCGACTGGGCCGCACGGCCTACGGCAGGACGGTCTGCCGTTCAGCATCCAACGACTGCCCGGGGCGAGACCCCGGGCTGGAATTCAAGCAAGGAGAGGGCCCTCATGGCAGAGACCTGGAGCGGCGAGTTCTACTGCGTCAAGTGCAAGGCCAAGCGCACCGCCGACGGCGAGGTCAAGGTCAACGACAAGGGCACGCGCATGGCGAAGGCCAAGTGCCCCGAGTGCGGTACGAACCTGAACCGGATCCTCGGCAAGGCCTGACGCACAAGGTCGTAGGGGCGGTGTTCGGCACGATGTCTGTGCCGGGCACCGCCCCTGGTTCGTCCCGGCTTGGGCGACCGGACAGAATGGAAGCGTGTCGGACCTTCCTCGCAAGGCGCTGAGCCGGACCGCGAAACTTGCCAGCCTGCCCCTCGGTGTCGCCGGGCGGGCGACGGTCGGCCTGGGCAAGCGCATCGGCGGTGCTCCCGCCGAGGCCGTGTTCGCCGAGTTCCAGCGCCGGACGGCCGATCAGCTGTTCGCCGTCCTGGGTGAGCTCAAGGGCGGCGCGATGAAGTTCGGGCAGATGCTCAGCCTGATGGAGTCCGCGATGCCGGAGGAGCTCGCGGCGCCGTACCGGGCGACGCTGACCAAGCTGCAGGACTCCGCCCCGCCGATGCCGGCCTCGACCGTGCACACGATCCTGTCGCGGGAGCTGGGCAAGCGCTGGCGGGACCGGTTCGAGGAGTTCGACGACGTGCCCGCGGCAGCCGCGTCGATCGGTCAGGTGCACCGCGGCCGGCTCAAGGACGGCCGCGAGGTCGCGATCAAACTGCAGTACCCGGGCGCCGCGGAGGCGCTTCGCTCGGACCTCAGGCAGCTCGGGCGCTTCGCGCGGACGATCGGCGCAGTGGTCCCCGGTCTCGAGGTGAAGCCGCTCGTCGCGGAGCTCCAGGAGCGGATCGGCGAGGAGCTCGACTACGACCGCGAGGCGCAGGCACAGCAGCAGTACGCCGACGCGTTCAAGGACCACCCGGAGTTCGTCGTACCGCGGGTCATCAAGCACTCCCCCACGGTCATCGTGTCCGAATGGATCGAAGGCCGCCCGCTGTCGTCGTACATCACCGAGGGCACGAGGGAAGAGCGGGACGCGATCGGGCTGAAGTACGTCCGGTTCATGTTCAGCGGCCCTAAGTACGCCGGTCTGCTGCACTCGGATCCGCACCCGGGGAACTTCCGCGTGATGGCCGACGGGCGTCTTGGCGTGGTCGATTTCGGGCTGTGCGCACGGCTCCCGGACGGTCTGCCACCGGCGATCGGGCGGCTGCTGCGGATCTCGCTGAAGGGCGACGGAGAGGCGGTCCGGGACGGGCTCAAGGCCGAGGGCTTCATCAAGCCGCGGATGGAGATCGACCCGGAGCAGCTGATGGACTACCTCGCGCCGTTCGCGGAACCGGCCCGCGAGGAGACGTTCCACTTCAGCCGGGACTGGATGCGCGCGCAGGCGAACCGGACCAGTGACTTCCGGTCGCCGAACGCGTCGCTGGCTCTCCGGCTCAACATGCCCCCGTCGTACCTGCTGATCCACCGTGTCTGGATCGGCGGTATGGCCGTGCTGTCGCAGCTCGACGCCGAGGCCCCGTTCCGCGCCGTACTGGAGGAGCTCCTGCCGGGCTTCACCGACGGCTGAGGGCCGGGATCTCCCGCAGCGTCACGGCCAGCAGGACCGCCACGGCCGCCAGAGCCACGGCAGTGATTCCTGCGGCCAGGTGGAGACCACTGGTGAACGCGTCACGCGCCTGGTCCAGGAGGTCGCCCGTGGCACCCTGAGCGATCGCCTCGCCGAGTGAGTTGCCACCCTGGCCGTCCATGCGCCCGCGGTACGCCGCAGTCACCACACTGCCGAGTACGGCGATGCCGAGCGAGTAGCCGAACTCGTTGCTGGTCTGCGTCAGCGCACCGGCCGATCCGGCCTTCTCCGGCGGGACCGAGCCGATGACCAGGTTCGTACCGAGCGTGACCAGCGGCGCCGGGCCGACGCACTGGATCGCGAAGGCGATGACCAGAACCGTCGTGGACGTCGCCAGCGACATCATCACCATCCCGACGACCGTGAACGCGATCCCCGCCGGGATCAGCACGCTCGGCCGGATCCGCTGGGCCAGGCGGGGCGCCACCTGGAAGGCGACGGTCGTCGTGAGCATGCCCGGAACCAGTGCCAGCCCGGCTGCCAGCGGAGTCATCCCCTGGACCAGCTGGAAGTACTGCGCCACGAACACCATCACGCCGCCGGACAGCATCGAGAACGCCAGCATGCTCCCGAGCGTCACGCTGAACGTCCGCCGCGTGAACAGCCGTACGTCGACCAGCGGGTCGTCCAGGCGACGCTGCCGCCGTACGAAGACCCAGCCGAACACCCCACCGATCACCAGGCCGCCGATCGACTGCACACCCGCGCCGTGCGAGGCAAGGTGCTTCAGCCCGTGGATCGCCGGCAGGATCGCGGCCAGCGACAGCACCACACTCGGTACGTCGATCCGCCCGGCCTTCTCGTTCCGGTACTCCGGGAGCAGGAACGGCCCCACGACGAGCAGCACGACCATCGCCGGTACGCCGATCAGGAACGCCGAGCCCCACCAGAAGTGGTTCAGCAGGATGCCGCCGACGATCGGGCCGACCACCGCACCGACCGTGAAGCAGCCGGCCCAGACGCCCAGCGCCTTCGCCCGCTGACCCTCGTCCGGGAACAGCGTGGAGATCAGCGACAGCGTGCACGGCGCGATCGCAGCACCGGCGATGCCGAGCACCGCGCGAGCGCCGATCAGCATGCCGGGGCTCACCGAGTACGCCGCGACGATCGAGGCGATCCCGAAGACAGCAGCCGCGATCAGCAGCAGCCGACGGCGACCGAGCCGGTCACCAAGGTTGCCCATCGTGATCATCAGGCCCGCCACCATGAACCCGTACACGTCCAGGATCCACAGCTGCTGGCTGCTGGTGGCGCCGAGGGCCTCGGTCACGGCCGGGACCGCCAGCAGCATCACGAACAGGTCCAGCGACACCAGCAGCGTGGCGAGGCACAGGACGCCCAGCGCGACCCACTGTCGTCTGCTGGTCGCCACCATGTCGGCCTCGAGCGTCATGATCCGGTCCTTCCCGCAGGGGTGTTGTCACTGACTGCGTCGAGTGGACCGGTCTGGGATCGACACCAGCCGGGACTATCTTCGAACGATGACGACGTTCGGAAATCTGCCCGAGATCGTTGCGTCGGAGGACTGGCTCGCGGCCCGTCTGGAGCTGCTGCGGCTCGAGAAGGAGGTGACCCGGGCGCGCGACCGCCTGAACGCGGAGCGCCGCCGGCTCCCAATGGTCCGGATGGACGAGCCGTACGTCTTCGAGGGGCCGGACGGCGAGGTCGGGCTGCTGGACCTGTTCGACGGGCGGGACCAGCTGGTGATCCACCACTTCATGTTCGGCCCGGACTGGGACGAGGGATGCCCGAGTTGTTCGTCGGCCGCCGACGAGATCGGCAACCTCCGCCAGTTGCACGTACGCAACACGTCGCTGGTGGCGGTGTCGCGGGCGCCGTACGCGAAGATCGCGGCGTTCAAGGAGCGGCTGGGCTGGACGTTCCCGTGGTTCTCGTCGTACGGGAGCGACTTCAACTACGACTTCCACGCCACGCTGGACGACCGGGTCGCGCCGGTGATGCTGCACTTCCGGACGCAGGAACAGCTGGCCAACGAGAAGGGAACGCCCTGGTCAGGCGGGCCCTGGACGGCTGACATGAACGGCGAGGAGCTGCCGGGGATCAGCACGTTCCTCCGGGTCGACGACGAGGTGTTCCACACGTACTCGACGTTCGGGCGCGGCATCGAGGACTTCCACAACTGCTACCGGTACCTCGATCTCACCGTCCTCGGCCGGCAAGAGGTGTGGGAGGAGCCGAAGGGACGCGCGGAGCCGCTCGGGCTGCACGTGGGCGGACCCGCGATGCGCGTCCCCGATCAGTACTGATTCACCAGTAGACCGGGTCGAGCTTGCCCTCGATGCTGCGGACGTTCTCCCGGGAACAGCGGTCGCAGTACAGCAGCTTCCGGCCGTCCTCGACCGAGGTCATCCAGGTCAGCGGCACGTCCTCCGACTCCGCCTGCTGACCACACAACGCACAGGTAGCAATTGCCATGGCGCCAGGGTAGGTCGGGCGACATGCCCTAGTCTGCACCGGGTGCGATGGGTCATTCACGGCGAGGCCGAGGTCTGGGGTAATCGGTGGCTGAGCGTACGGCGGTTGGACGTCCAGCAACCCGACGGGAAGCGGTTCGACTATCACGCCGTACGCCTGAAGGACATCGCCGCCGCGGTTGTCACCCGGGACGACCAGGTGCTGCTGATGTGGCGGCACCGGTTCCTGACCGACACCTGGGCCTGGGAGCTGCCGATGGGGATCATCGAGGCCGGTGAGAGCCCGGAGGCCGCGGCGGCGCGCGAGCTCGAGGAGGAGACCGGGTGGCGGGCCGACGGGCTCACCGAGCTCATCCGGTCGGAGCCGGCCGCCGGGATCATGGACTCCCGGCACTTCGTGTTCCGGGCCCGTACGGCGGTTCGGATCGGGGAGCCGACCGAGCAGAACGAGTCGGACCGGATCGAGTGGATCCCACTGGCCGACGTCCCCGGGATGATCGCGCGGCACGAGATCGTCAGCGGGATCACGCTGGTCGGCCTGCAACAGCTGCTGATCCAGGAACGCTGAAGGGGCGGCACCCCCTGTGGGTGCCGCCCCTCGGTTGTTCAGCTGGTCAGGCTGTGTTTCTGGTGGATCAGACGAGACGGGCGAGTGCGAGGCGCGCGCGTGCGCTGGCCCTCTCAGCTCGCCGGCCTGCCCGTTCGGCCTGCTTCTGCGCCTTCTCGATCTGGTGAGCGAGGCGGAAGCGCCGGTTCTGCTCTGCGGCCTTCAGTGAAGCCTGACAGTGAGCACGGGCGAGATCTTCATTGAGTAAATGCATTTCGGTGCTCCTAGAGAAAGTCTGGGTCGTCATCGTTCGGACTCGTTTCGGATGGTTGGGTGTCGTTCAGGCTGCGGTGACGGTGTCGCTCTTGCGGGGACGCCCACGGGGCCGCTTGCGCGGAACCACCACACCTTGGACGAACAGCTGGCCGCCCCACACTCCCCACGGCTCGGAACGCTCGAGCGCTCCGGCCAGGCACTCGGCCTGGAGTGGGCAGGTCGTGCAGAGAGACTTTGCGTACTCGACGTCCGCCGGCGATTCGGCGAAGAAGAGTTCTGGCGCGTAGGACCGACAGGGCAGGTCCTGCGACGTTGCAACCTCGGTGAAGACATCGAGGAAGCTAACGCTCATTCCGGTCACCTCCCAGTGACTTTTGGATGCTGGTCTCTTGTCGTCGGTGATGACTACCGGTTGGTAATCACCAAATCTGTGGACAAACAAAAGGGCCGCGGGACCCTTTATGGGTTCCGCGGCCTTGGAGGTGCCGGCTCTGACGCTTGTCAGACCGGTGGACTCCATGCTCGAGAACCCGAACCGCCGTACTTCACATCGCCGACAGCTCCGCCCTTGATCTGGGCAAAGCCGGTGGCCATGAGCACAACGGTCGCGACGTGCGGTCGCGGCGAGGCACCCTGAATCGGGGCGCACGGCAGCGCTACAGCGTCGCTGAACGGCTTCTTAACCGTGTTGGTGATCATTTCCAGGGCACCTCCTCTCGTTGTGGCGAAGCGGGCGGTTAGCTCGATCGCTATGGTTGTTTGAAGTTTTCGGCCAAGCTTCGACCGCAGAAAGAACAGTACGCCGTCCGCGTCGGAGCCCGCAAACTATTTATCGCCAGTTTGCGAAGTTGGCCGGAAGTTGCCGCTGCGGCGACCGGATCTGGTTGCCACGGCAAGGTTCCGGCACGCTCCGGGACGCCATCCGCACGCTCCGGGATCGTTGCCTCTGTCACCTAACTGCCACGTCTGCCAGGAGCAGAACGCGGCATGTCATCCAGAGTGCGCCCCGAAACCCGTGCCTGGCAACACAATTCTCCGAGCACCTGCCCGAAAGGGCAGTCAGCGGGTGCAGAGGTTGAGGATGTGTTCGCCGTACTTGGCCAGCTTGGTGTGGCCGATGCCGGGGATCTGGCGCAGCGCCTGCGCGTCGGCCGGGCGGGTCTCGGCGATGGCCGTCAGCGTGGCGTCGGTCAGGATGACGAACGCCGGCATGCGCTCGGACTCCGCCTGCTCGGTACGCCATTCGATCAAGGCGTCGTAGAGCTTCTGGTCGATCTTGGACGGGCAGTCCTCGCAGCGGCCGAGTTTGCGGGCACCCGGATCGAGCAGGCCGCGGCCGCAGACCCGGCACTTCGGGATCGGGCGGCTGGAGCGCGGGGCGCTCGACGGACGCTCCCAGCTGGTCGGCGACGACGGGGTCCACTCGGTCCGCGCCGTACGGACGCCGATCGGGTCGAGGAAGCGGGTCGGACCGCGGGTCCCACGGCCGCCCGGTGAGCGGGACGTCGACCAGCTGACGAACAGCTGCTGCTTCGCCCGCGTCACGCCTACATAGAACAGCCGCCGCTCCTCCTCGACCTGCACCGGCGTCTGGGCGTAGCTGATCGGCAGCGTCCCCTCATGGGCGCCGACGATGAAGACGCTCTCCCACTCCAGGCCCTTGGCCGCGTGCAGCGTCGCCAGCGTGACGCCCTCCGCCAGCGGCGCGTGCTGGATCGACGCCCGCCGGTCGAGCTCGTCCATCAGGTCCGACAGCCGAGCCTCAGCATGAGCCGCGGCAAAATCGGACGTCATCGTCACCAGCGCACTCAACGACTCCCACCGGTCCCGGACCGCACCGGTCCCGGTCGGCGGCTCCTGCGTCCACCCGGCTCCGCCCAGCACGCCGGTCACGGTGGTCACCAGGTCGTCCGACAGGTCCCCCGCCTTGGCCTGACCCCGCAGCAATACAGCGGCCTGCCGGATCTCGGCCCGCTCGAAGAACCGCTCCGCACCCTTCAGCACGGTCGGGATCTTCCGCTCGGCCAGCGCCTGCTCGAAGTTCTCCGACTGCGCATTGGTCCGGAACAGTACGGCGATGTCGCGCAGCGCCATGCCCTCGTCCCGCAGCTTCACGACCGCCCGCGCCACCGCATCCGCCTCCGCGACCTCATCGGAGTACTCGCGGTAGACCGGAGTCGGACCGGCCTCCTTCTGCGACCGCAGCGTCACCCGGCCGGGCAGTCCGGTCGGACCGGCCGCGTCGAGGATCTTGTTCGCCACGTCGACGATCTGCGGCGTCGACCGGTAGTCACGGACCAGCTTGATCACCGTGGCGGACGGATGCCGGGAAGCGAAACGCACCAGGTTCTCCGGCTCGGCGCCGGCCCACGAGTAAATAGTCTGCGCCGGATCACCGACCACGCAGACGTCCTCCCGGCCGCCCAGCCACAGGTCGAGCAGACTCTGCTGCAGCGGCGACACGTCCTGGTACTCGTCCACGACGAACGTCCGGTACTGCCGCCGGATCTCCGCGGCCACCCGCTCGTCCTCCGCGAGCAGTGCGACCGCGCAGAGCAGCACGTCCTCCAGGTCGATCCGCCCGCGCTCCAGCTTCACGTCCTCGTACGCCGCGAAGATGCGCGCGATCGTCGGCGGGTCGAAGGCAGCCAGCGTGCGGGCCGATTTCGGCGCGAGGCGGGCGTAGTCGTCGGGCCGGACGTTGCTCACCTTGGCCCACTCGACCTCACCGGCCAGGTCGCGCAGCGCGGGCGTGTCCACCCGGACCCGGCAGCGGGACGCAGCCTCGGTCAGCAGCGGGAACTTCCGGTCCGCGATCGGCGGCAGCTCCCCGCCGTACACCTTGGGCCAGAAGAAGCGGGCCTGCCGGAGCGCGGCGGAGTGGAACGTGCGGGCCTGCACCCCCTGGACGCCGAGCTGCGCGAGCCGGCCGCGCATCTCCCCCGCCGCGCGCTGCGTGAACGTCACCGCGAGCACCCGGACCGGGTCGAACGTCCCGGTCTGGACGCCGTACGCGATCCGGTGGGTGATCGCACGGGTCTTGCCCGTCCCGGCGCCGGCCATCACCACGACCGGGCCGTGCAATGCGGACGCGACGGCCCGCTGCTCCGGGTCGAGAGCCTCCAGAAGCCCATCGGCGGATGCAGATCGTGTGAGGTCGCTCACGGGTTGAGACACGCGGGAACAGCACCACCTACGGCATGGTTCGAATACGTCGAAGGCAACCCTAGACGGGCGGCCCGACAAAACCCCTCCCACTCCCTTTAGGAGTCTGCCGATGTCGGCATTCACGATGTACTCCACGCCTTGGTGCGGCTACTGCCACCGCTTGAAGGGCCAGCTCAAGCGAGCCGGCATCGAGTTCACCGAGGTCGACATCGAGCAGGTCCCGGACGCGGCCCAGCTGGTCGAGAAGATCAACAACGGCAACCAGACGGTCCCGACCGTGGTCTTCGCCGACGGCACCGCGATGACCAACCCGTCGCTGGCGCAGGTCGCGGAGAAGCTCGCCGCCTGAACAACCCCGACTCAGGTCATATCGCCTGAGTTATGGACATTACGGTCATGACCGTTATACCTTGCGATGAACTACGCCGCAGGGAGTCCGCCCATGTTCTCGCGCCGTCAACTTCGCCTTGCCCTGACGACTGTCGTCGTCTCGATCGGTCTGCTCGCCACTGGCGGACTGCATGCCACAGCGGCACCGCCGTTACCTGATCCGTTCCCGTCCGAGACCTGGCCGCTCGGGCCGCCGACGAAGTCCTTCGCGCCGGCCGACGACGTCATCAAGGACCTCGGTTCGCCGGTCAGCTCGCTCACCGTCATGGAGGGCGCGGTCGGCCGTACGCCGGACGGGCGCGACGTCGTGTACGCCGTACCCGCCGGTGAGAACGCCCGTCTCAACGTCGCGGACCTGCACACCCACGAGCTGATCCGCACTGTGCCGCTCCAGGGTGCCGCCGGCGGCTGGGGCATCGTGGTGACCCCGAACGGGGACGTCTACCTCGGCACCTACCCGTACGGGCACCTGTACCGCTACAGCCCCGCCACCGGAGAGGTCACCGACCTGGGTCAGCCCATCCCGGGCGAGCTACAGATCTACGGCCTCACCGCCGATCCGGACGGCAACGTGTACGGCGGGACGTACCCGACGGCGCACGCGTTCAAGTACGACCCGTCGAACGGACAGGTCACCGACTACGGCTCGCTCGACCCGGTGCAGCAGTACGCGCGGTCCACCGTCTACGACCCGGACCACCGCAAGCTGTTCGTCGGCGTCTCCACTCCGAATGCCCGCCTGCTTCGGATCGACGTCGACACCAAGGCGGTCGAGGACATCACTCCCCCGGGCACTACGGCCAAGGACTTCATCGACCTGGACTACGCCGGTGGCAGGGTGTTCGCGAACGCGAGCAGCCGGCTGGTAGTAGTCGACGCGGTCACCGGTGAGCAGATCAAGTACACCGACGCCACCACCGGCCAGCAGGTGATGGACTACCCGATCGCTGCCCGCGGTGTGTCCGCAGCCGGACCCGGTGGCGTCTACTTCACCAACAACACGCTGGCCCTCACGCACTACGACCTGGATACCAATACGGTCGGTCCGGTCTCGCCGCCGCGGACGCTGACGCGTGGCGCATCCATCGGCTACGGCTGGGTGACCGAGAACGGCGTACCGGTCCTCTATGGCCTGGCTGGCAACTACTCCGGTGGAACGTTCCGCTACAACCCGGCCGACGGGACGCTCGCGCAGTGGAGCTCACCGTTCCAGTACGTGCCGTCGCCGCTGATGCACGAGCTGGCCGACCCCGTCACGGGCAAGGTGTTCGTCAACGTCTATCTGAACGGCTCCACGGCTATCTACGACCCGGCGACCGGCAAGTCCACCGTCACCACCCGCCAGGGGCAGGTCGAGGGCTGGGCGTGGGACGGCACCGGCAAGATGTACGTCGGTATCTACCCGTACGGCCGCTTGTCGCTCTGGGATCCGGCGCTGCCGGACAGCACAACCAACCCGAAGGAACTGTTCAGCCTGGTCGACAGCGACCACCAGAACCGGCCGGTGTCGGTGGTCCCCGACGGCAACCACGTGTACGTCGGCACCACGCCGGCGTACGGCGAGTACGGCGGCGCGCTGACCGTGTACGACGTACCGACGGGCAGCCACACGGTCTACCGCAACCTGGTGACCGACCAGACGATCGCGTCCATCCTGCCCGCGGGTGCGAACGTGTGGGCCGGCTCCAGCATCGAAGGCGGTCAGGGCACTGACCCGAAGGCCACCGAGGCCCATCTGATCAAGGTGGACCCGGCGACGGGCGCAGTGCTCTCCGACATCGTCCCGGTGTCCGGTGCGGCCAGCATCAACGAGCTGACCTACGGACCGGACGGCAACATCTGGGGTCTGGCCGACGGCATCGTCTTCGTCGTCAACCCGGCGACCGGTGAGGTACTGCGCCTGCTCCCCGTGTTCAGCGCAGTCACCGGCTCACAGGACGGCGCCCTGTCCTGGCGGGACGGCTATCTGTACGGCGTGACCGGCGGACGACTGTTCGTCGTGGACAGCCTCAGCGGTCACACCACCGTCCTGCGCGACCACGGCCTCAACCGGCTCACACAAACGCCGGACGGTACCTACTACACGCTGCTGCGGCCGGATGGCTTCACCAACCCGACCAACCTGGCGTCGTACACCCCGCCGGTCGACTCGTGTCCGCAGTCCGACGTCAGGCCGACAGTGTGGACCGGGAACATCGACAGCCATGTGTCGAACCGCTTCCTGACCTACGGCTGCACGCTGACCGACACACTGCCGAGCGCGAAGGCGGACTGGCCGAACCACGCGGCGTACGTCATCGCAGTCGACCGGAAGCTCCGTCAGCTCGAGCAGACGGGCACGGTCGAGAGCTGGGAGGGCGTCCTGATCAGGATCGCGGCCGCCCGCTCCAATGTGGGCCGGTGATCACCAGCTGCCGGTGAGGCTCTCGCCGTACCAGCCTTCGATCAGGCGGCGGGAGATCGAGATCGCACCCGGGAGGGCCATCGTGCCGGCTTCGACCAGCGCGCGGACGTCCTCCCGGGTGAACCACTTCGCCTCGGCGATCTCGTCCTGGTCCACGTCGATCTCGAAGCTCGACGCCTTCGCGTAGAACCCGAGCATCAGGCTCGCCGGCAGCGGCCACGGCTGGCTGCCGGCGTACACGATCTCTTCCCCGACGATCACGCCGGTCTCCTCGAGGACCTCACGCCGTACGGCGGCCTCGAGCGACTCGCCCGGCTCGACGAAGCCAGCCAGCGTGGAGTACCGACCGGCCGGCCAGGCCTCGTTGCGGCCGAGCAGAGCGCGGTCCTGGTCGTCGGTGACGAGCACGATGATCGCCGGGTCGCTGCGCGGGAAGTGCGACAGACCGCAGGTGGGGCAGCGTCGGACGTGGCCGGCCTCCACCACCTCGGTGTGCTCACCGCAGTTCGCACAGTGGGTGTGGACGGCGTGCCAGTTGGACAGACCGATCACGTTGACCGCAATGCCGGCCTCACGGTCGTCCAGTAGCGCGCCGAGCTCGCGCAGACCGCCGTACGACTCGTCTGCCTCGTCCTTGACCAGCACAGCGAAGACAGCACGACCCTCTGCGGTCATGCCGGCTCCGGACTCCCGGTCGATGCCCAGGAAGATCCGGATGCCCTCGGGCGCCGCGGACGGGGGCACGAACCGCAGTGCGGAGCGGTCCTCGCCCACCTGGATCTTGTCACCGGACACGACGACCACCTGGGTGTCATGGGCGGCCCACGCCTTCTCCAGCCAGTCGTCGTCACGGCGGCGGTCGGCGGCGCGGTCCAGGACGGAGCGGGACAGGGCTAGCGAACCAGGATCAATGGAGTAGGCCACGTGCCTCAACCTACCCCGGCACCATGAGAGCATCCCCGCATGAGTATTCACATCGCCGCCGAGAAGGGGCAGATCGCACCGCGGGTGCTGTTCCCCGGGGATCCGCTGCGGGCCAAGTGGATCGCGGAGACCTACCTGGACGACGTGATCTGCTACACCGAGATCCGGAACATGTTCGGGTTCACCGGCACCTACAAGGGTGAGCGGATCTCCGTGCAGGGCTCCGGCATGGGTCAGCCGTCCGCGTCGATCTACGCGAACGAGCTGTTCGCGGAGTACGACGTACAGACCCTGATCCGGGTCGGGACGTGCGGTGCGCTGACCGAGGCGGTCCGGGTCCGCGACGTGATCGTGGCGATGTCCGCGAGCACCGACTCGCAGATGAACCGGCTGCGCTTCCACGGCATCGACTACGCGCCGACGGCGGACTACCAGCTGCTCCGTGCGGCGGTGGACGCGGCCGAGGCGGCCGGACTCAACGTGCACGTCGGACAGGTGTTCTCCGGCGACCTGTTCTACAACGACCGGGCCGACCTGGTCTCCCGGACCGCTGAGTACGGCGTGCTGGGCATCGAGATGGAGGCGTCGGCGCTCTACACGCTGGCGGCGAAGTTCGGCCGCCGGGCGCTCGGCATCATGACGGTGTCGGACCACCTCATCACCAAGGAGGAGACGACCGCCGAGGAGCGCCAGACGACGTTCTCGGAGATGATCACGATCGCCCTCGACGCGGCGATCGAGGTGCCGGTCTGAACCCGCGGCACGGCGCCGCCGTACTGGCCTGCGCCGTGATGGTTCTGGGTACGGCGGCGTGCTCGGGCGGCAAGTCCGACGACAACAAGCCGGACGCGGCGGGTAGCTCCAACGGCTCCAGCAGCTCCACCGCGCCGAGCACCGGGGCCAGTGCGTCGTCGTCAGGCCCGGAGGAGAAGCTGCCGGACCTCACCGCCGCACAGGTCGTCACAGCCTTTGCAGGCAAGGGCTACCAGTGCAGCACCGACGAGGCGTACCAGACGTGCGCGCAGGGTGTCACGTCGATCCAGGTGCTGATCGGCAAGCAGCCGCGTCCGCCAGTGATCTCGCTGCAGGCGACAGGCGTTGCTGCTGAGGCGACGACGAAGCTGGCCGACTTCGCACCGCAGGCACTGGAGCTGGCCCACGTGAACCCGCGCGGCCAGATCGCCGACTGGCTGAAGCAGCAGCAGGGCAAGGCGGGACAGACGACCGCCGGCAACTGGACCGTGGAATTCTCGACCGAGGCGGACACCGATCAGCCCGGGGCGATCCTCACGCTGACCGACAAGCTCTGCAAGGCCGACTGCGGCGCCGAGTAGCTAGGCCGCGACGAGCTTGGGCAGGACCTGCAGGAGCCGATCGGTCAACCGGTCCGGGGTCTTGTCCGGGTTCGCGGCGTAGCCCACCACGGCCTGCTCGAACAGTCCGTCGATCAGTGCGTACGCCGTGGGCGCGTCAACGGTCGGCGTGGTCGCGGTGAGATCGGCGTACCGGCCGAGGATGCGCCAGATCATCTCTTCGAGCAGCTTGTCGATCGCCTCGACGTCCGGACGCAACTGCTCCTCGAACATGCTCTGCGCGCGCAGGTCGTACCAGAGCTTGTGCATCGGGGTCTCGTCGACCAGGGTCTGCGTCATCTTCGCCAGGAACCCGGTGACCAGCTCCTCCCCCGACGTCGCGGTCTCGACCACTTCGTCGTACCGCCGGGCGCACTTGGTCTTGTAGTAGCGCACGCAGTAGCTGATCAGATCGATCTTGTCGCGGAAGTAGTAGTGCACGACGCCGTGGGTGAACTCGGAGTTGTTCGCGATCTCCCGCAGGCTGGTCCGCGCGTACCCGAGCTCGCCGAGGGTCTTCAGCGCGGACTCGGCCAGCGCCACCCGTCGTCGCTCGATCTTGTCGATCCCGGAAACGCGGGCTGGTCGGTCCGGTTCGATCGCGCTCGCTGACGTCACTGCCACACCGCCCTCTCCTCATCGGGTCGTTGCGTCAGGGTACCCCGCCCCGGGCCAGGCGCGTCCCGGTGCGGGGAGATTTCTTGACAAGTGTCAAACAAAGTCTTGACGACTGTCAAAGACCTGGCCAGAGTGTGAAACAGCCAGCCCTTCCCGGCAACAACAGCCAGCCTGTCAGCAAAGGAGCTACAGATGGGTTCACTCGATCTCTCCGGCCGCAAGGCCCTCGTCACCGGCGGCGCCCAGGGGCTGGGTGAGGGCATGGCGAAGGCCCTCGCGGCAGCCGGCGCGAAAGTCGTGATCAGCGACCTGCAGAAGGATGCCGGCGAGAAGGTCGCCGATGCGCTGGACAGCGAGTACGGCGCGGGCAACGGCTTCGTCGCGCACGACATCACCGACGACGGCCAGTGGGAGAACGCGGTCGTCGCGGCCAACGACATCATGGGCGGCCTCGACATCCTGGTGAACAACGCGGGGATCGAGATCACCAGCCTGCTCACCGAGGTCACCGCCGACGACATCCGCAAGATGCTCGAGGTCAACGTCCTCGGCACCACGCTCGGCGTCAAGTGGGGCCTGCGGACGATGCGCCCCGAGGGTCTGGCCGGTCAGGGCGGCGCGATCATCAACGTCGCGTCGGTCGCCGCGACCATCGCGTTCCCGGGGATCGCGGTCTACTCCGCGACCAAGTCCGCCGTCGACCGCCTCACCAAGGTCGCCGCGATGGAGTCCGGCAAGCTCGGGTACGGCGTCCGCGTGAACTGCCTGTACCCCGGTCTGGTCCCGACCGCGATGGGGATGGGCCTGGCCAACGACTGCGCGCAGCTCGGGCTGTTCGAGTCCCCCGAGGCCGCTGTCGGCGCTGTCATCGCGCTGACCCCGGCCGGCCGGCTCGGCGAGGTCGCCGACATGGCCGACGCGGTCGTCTTCCTGGCATCGGACGAGGCCCGGTTCATCACCGGCATCGGCCTGCCGGTCGACGGCGGAATGGGGATGTGATCGCATGAGCAGCAAGCCTGTCGTCGTCTACGGCGCCTCCGGCTACACCGGGCGCCTGGTGTGTGAGTACCTCCGGCAGTACCACGTCCCGTTCATCGCGGCCGGTCGCGACGAGGCCAAGCTGAAAGCCTCGATGGACGCGCACGTCCCCGGCATCGAGACGGCCGACTACGAGATCGCCACGGTCGACCATGACACCGCTGCGCTGACCGATCTGTTCAAGGGCGCATCCGTCGTACTCAACACCGTCGGACCGTTCAGCGAGCTGGGTCCGGCCGCAGTAGAAGCAGCGTTGGCGGCAGGTGCGCACTACACCGACACGACCGGTGAGCAGGACTGGCTGATGACCTGCGACGAGAAGTACGGTCCGCAGTTCGCCGAGGCCGGTCTGGTGCTGGCGCCCGGCATCGCACAGATGTACACGACCAGCGAGATCGCTGCGCAGCTCTGTCTCGAGCAGCCGGGTCTGGACACGCTGGACATCGCTGTGTTCTGGGGCGGCAGCCCGACGATCGCCTCCACACGCACGATCCTGGTGAACGCAGCGACGTCGAAGGCGCACTACCTGGAGAACAACCAGTACGCCGAGTTCCCGACGCAGGGGCTGGTGCAGCTGGTCGTTCCCGGGCAGCACGAGCTGGCGCTGTCGCTGCCCTGGGGTGGCATGTCGCACCCGGTCTGGTTCAAGCGCGATCCACGCGTCGCGAACTGCAAGGCGCAGGGCGGTGTCTTCAACGCGGCGCTGATGAACGGCGTACCGCAGATCGTTGCGGCAGCGCTCGAGGCGACCAAGGACATGGCGCCGGACGAGCGCAACGAGGCACTGACCGCAACCGCCCGCCAGGTGATGAACGAGATGCCGCCACGGGAGAACCCACGGGTCAACAAGACTCTCGACTCGGTGCACGCCTCCGGACCGCTCGGTCGGGCGCACTGTGTCATCCACGGCAACAGCAACTACCAGCAGACCGGTCTGATGCAGGCGTACGCGGCGTACTCGCTGCTGCAGACGCCGCCGAAGCGGGTCGGTTTCGCGAGTGGCTGCCAGGCCTTCGGGCACCGCGAGCTGCTCGGCGTACTGCGGAGCTTCGGGCTGGTGTCCGAGCCGCAGCTGACTCTGCAGCACTAGAGGAGTTCTCGTGCGATTGGTCGACTACCTGGACAAGGGCGCCTCGCTGGGTCCGGATGCGGCCTGCCTCACCACGGACGGCGAGACCCTCTCGTACGCCGAGGTGCAGCAGCTGTCGTACCGGATCGCCGGCGCGCTGGAGGCGACCGGCGTACGGCCGGGTGGGAAGGTCGCGATCCTGTCCGCGAACGACCCGATCGCGTTCAGCTGCGTGTTCGGGATCAGCCGCGCCGGTGCGATCTGGTGCCCGATCAATCCGCGCAACGAGGCCGCCGAGAACCGTGAGCTGCTCGACCAGTTCGACTGCGAAGTACTGATCTACCAGTCGGCGTTCGCGCCGCTGGTGGACCGCATCCGGGACTCACTGCCGAAGGTGCACACGTTCGTGTGCCTCGACGGGGAGCCCGCAGACTCCGACCCAGACCCCCACCCCAGCGGTCGGAGAATTGTCGGTTGGGACGCGTTCAGCGGGGGCGCGTCTCAACCGGCACCTGATCTGACCGATCCGGACGACCTCGCGATGATCGTCGGGACCGGCGGTACGACGGGCCGTCCCAAAGGAGTGATGCTCGGCAACGACAACCTCGAGACGATGACCGCGCTGACGCTGATGGGGTATCCGTTCGGCGAGCGACCGGTCTACCTCGCGCTGGCGCCGTTGACGCACGCGGCCGGGGTGCTGTGCTTCCCGGTACTCGCGTCCGGCGGGGAGATCGTCATCATGCGAGCTCCCGACGTACACGCCTTCCTGGAGCTGATACCGCGGCACGGGGTGACGCACACGTTCCTGCCGCCGACGTTGATCTACATGGTGCTGGCGGCGCCGGAGCTGGACTCCACGGACCTGTCGTCGTTGCGGTGCTTCTGGTACGGCGCGGCGCCGATGTCGGTCGCCCGGCTCGCGGAGGCGCTGCAACGGATCGGTCCGGTGATGGCGCAGCTGTTCGGGCAGACCGAGGCGCCGATGATGATCTCGATCCTGCCGCCCAGCGCGCATTTCGATGCCGAAGGCAACATTGCGCGGAGCCGGCTGTCGTCGGCCGGGCGGCCGTCACCGTTGGTCACGGTGGCAATCATGAGTCCGGACGGCGGTCTCCTTCCCTCGGGCGAGCGAGGTGAGATCGTCGTCCGCGGCTCTCTGGTGATGCGCGGGTACTACCGCAACCCGGATGCGACCGCCGCGGCATCGGCGTACGGCTGGCACCACACCGGTGACATCGGCTACCTGGATGGCGACGGCTACCTGTACATCGTCGATCGTGCGAAGGACATGATCATCACCGGCGGCTTCAACGTGTACTCCACCGAGGTCGAGCAGGCCCTGATGGCGCACACCGACGTACAGGATTGCGCAGTTGTCGGACAACCTGATGAGAAGTGGGGCGAGCGGGTTGTCGCCGTCGTACAACTTCAGCCGGGCAGTCTGGTCGGGCCGGAGGAGTTGATCGCGTTCGCGAAGACACGCATCGGCAGCGTGAAGGCACCGAAGCAGGTCCTCTTCTGGCACGACCTCCCTCGCTCCAAGGTCGGCAAGGTAGTCAAACCAGAGATCAAGGCCCGCCTGGCTGTTCAGTAGTGGCCGTTGAGCTCTACGGGTTGGTTCAGTGTGGTGGCCACCTCGGTGAGGAAGTTCGGGGAGAAGTAGTACCAGCGGATGGACCGCACTTTGCCGTCTTCGGTGGTTAGGCGCATCAGGTCGTTCACGGCCCGGTGGCCGTCGCGGACTAGGTGGATCACCAGGACGGGCTCGCCCCAGAGGTCCACGACTTCGGCTGTGTACCGGTAGGGCTTGGACGGGTCCAGGGTGTGTTCGATCGAGCCTTGGCGGATGTTGTCGGCGCCGTACTCCGTCAGGACGCCGAGGATCTCGCTGTCTGCGTCCGCCAGCAGTAGAGCGGTCAGCCGCGGTACGTCGTACGCCGTGAACGCGTCGGCGACCGCATCGAGCAGGCGGCGGTCCGGGGCCTCACGGGCCTTCAGCGAACGCTCCGGGTCGGCCAGGCGTCCGCGTCCGCGGTGGAGTGCTGCTTTGACGGCTCCGACCGAGGTACGCAGTACGTCGGCGACCTCGGTGAGCGTGAAGCCGAAGAGGTCCTTCAGTGCGAGTGCGGCGCGCTCCTGCGGCGGGAGGAGAGTCACGAGCTCAGCCCAGGCGTCACGGACCTCCGCGGGGTCAGCTGTGTCCGGTGCGGCCTGCTCGGGCGCGTCGACGAGCACGGGCGACTGGCGGCGGTAGCTGTCGACGTACGCGTTGGTGGCGACCCGAAACAACCAGGCGCGCGGGTTGACGATCGGGCTGTGCGCCTGGGCCGCCTGCGTGAACGCGCGCGCCAGCGACTCCTGGACCAGGTCCTCGGCGTCGAACGCGTTGCCGGTCAGCCGGCGGCAGTACTTGTACAGATCGGAGCGCAGCGGCTCCAGGCGGTCGAGGAACTCCCTGCGCGCCTGCCGGGTCGCCTTCAGCTCGGGGATGTCGAGTGCGTCGGTCATGGTCATACCAGTCTGGACGGATCAGGTGGCCGACAGGATACGGACCCGGTTCTTCGTGGGGTCGAGCGTCTAGTAAGGTAAGCCTTAGCTAACAGGACCGCCCACCTCGACAGCAGAGAGTCCGCCATGACCAGAGCACTGCCCGAGCCGACGTACCGGCGCTTCGTCGCCGGCCTCGGCACCCTCAGCCTCCGGCCGTTCGACCTGACCGAGGACGTGACCACGCTGCACGGTTGGGTCACCCAGCCCTACGCGCAGTACTGGGGCCTGCTGAACGCGTCGGTCGCCGACGTGCATGCGGAGTACCTCCGGATCTCGCAGAGCGCGCATCACCGTGCCTTTCTCGGCGAGCACGACGGCCGGGCCGCGTTCCTGATGGAGCGCTACGAGCCGACGTACGACGCGGTCGGCCAGCTGTACGACGTCGCGCCGGGTGACATCGGCATGCACGTACTGGTCGGACCGGCGATCACGCCGATCGCCGGGTTCACCGCGGCGGTGTTCGAGACGATCATGGACAGCTTGTTCAGCGATCCGCTGGTCGACCGGGTCGTGGTCGAGCCCGACGTACGCAACGTGAAGATCCAGGCGCTGAACGAGCGGATGGGGTTCCGCAAGCACAGCGTCGTACAGCTAGCCGACAAGCAGGCGTGGTTGAGCTTCTGCACCCGCGACCAGTACGCCGACGCACACCGAATGAACGAGGCAGGCTGATGATCTCGCACTTGAACCCGGATTTCTGGGCTGTCGTCAACCGTGCGCTGGTGCGGAAGGCGCTGGCCGAGTTCGCGCACGAGCGCATTCTCACTCCCGTTGCTGTCGACAACGGGTTTGCGGTCGGCGGGTATCGGTTCGCCGCTCGACTGTATCCCTTGAACCATTGGGAGATCGATGCCTCGAGCATCGTCCGGGACGACGGCGGGCCGATCGATGCGCTCGAGTTCATCACGACGTTCCACGAGCAGTTGGGGATCGGCGCGGAGATGCTGCCGGTGTACCTCGAGGAGATCAGCAGCACGCTGGCGTCGGCGGCGTACAAGCTGTCGAAGCCGGAGCTGAGCGCGGCGGACCTGGTCACGGCGGACTTCCAGGTGATCGAGGCCGCGATGACCGAGGGGCATCCGTGTTTCGTGGCGAACAACGGGCGGCTCGGGTTCGGGGTGAGCGACTATCTGGCGTATGCGCCGGAGACCGGTGCGCCGGTGCAGCTGACCTGGATCGCCACTCGGCGGGACCGGACGACTGTTGCGCACAGCAACACGCTCACCTACGACGAGTTGTTGCTGTCCGAACTGGGTGCCGAGGTGCTTGACCGCTTCGCTGCGGAGATCGTTGCCGTGGGCGCTGATCCCGGTGAATACGTATACCTGCCAGTGCATCCGTGGCAGTGGGAGAACAAGACGTCGATCACGTTCGCGGCGGATATCGCTCAACGGCACATCATTCACGTTGGGTCGACCGACGATGTCTACCAGCCGCAGCAGTCGATCCGGACGTTCTTCAACCGGTCGCAGCCGGCGCGGTGCTACGTGAAGACGGCGTTGTCGGTGCTCAACATGGGGTTCATGCGCGGGCTGTCGCCGTCGTACATGGCCGCGACGCCGGCGATCAACGACTGGGTCCACTCGGTGGTCTCGAACGACCTTGTTCTGAAGCGCTACGGCTTCAGTGTGCTGCGCGAGATCGCGGCGGCCGGGTATCACAACCGGTACTACGAGAACGCGACGGACAAGACGTCGCCGTACCGGAAGATGTTGTCGGCGCTGTGGCGTGAGAGCCCGCTGCCGTCGCTCGAGCCCGGGGAGCGGCTCGCGACGATGGCGTCCTTGCTGCACGTCGATCGACACGGCGCATCGCTGGCCGCCGCGCTGGTACGAGCGTCGGGTCTTGCGCCGGCGAATTGGTTGCGCGCGTACGTCGACGCGTATCTGATCCCGTTGCTGCACAGCTTCTACGCCTACGAGCTGGTGTTCATGCCGCACGGCGAGAACCTGATCCTGGTACTGCGGGACGCGATCCCGATCCGCGTCATCATGAAGGACATCGCGGAGGAGATCGCCGTACTGAGCCCGTCGACGCCGATCCCGGCGGACGCCGAGCGGGTGCGCGCCGAGGTGCCCGACGACGAGAAACTGCTGTCGATCTTCACCGACATCTTCGACTGCATCTTCCGCTTCCTGTCACCGTTGCTGGACCGCGAGGGTCTGCTGACGCCTGACGAGTTCTGGTCGGTGGTGGCGCAGGCGGTGCGCGACTACCAGGCTGCGACACCAGAGTTGGCCGAGGCATTCGCGAAGTACGACATCTTCACGCCGGAGTTCGCCCTGTCCTGCCTGAACCGTCTGCAACTCCGCAACAACCAGCAGATGGTCGACCTCACCGACGTCGCCGGCTCCCTCCAATTCGTCGGCACGCTGGAGAACCCCCTCACCTGTGGATAACTCCAACGGCGAGGCGCCGAAATCGGTCAAGCTGTCTGCGTGACCACGCTCGAGGCATCCCACGATGGCCGACCGCCTGCTGCCCGTCCGCCTGCGCGGGACGGCAGGCGGTACGAGGTGGTCGACGGGCGCTTACTCATCACCGGCGCCCAACCACCCGCGCATCACGCGGCTGTCATCGCGCTGATGGTTCTCCTGAAACAAGCCTGCCCACCCGACCTGCTCGTGTCGGTCGGCTCACTCGTCTTCCGCCCGACACCCCACACGACCCTCCGCCCCGACCTGCTGGTCTGCCCACGCGATACCCCCGCCACCCAACCCCCGGTCCTGGTCGTCGAGGTCCTCTCCCCCTCCACCCGCACCACCGACGTAGTCCTCAAACGCGCCCTCTACGAAACCCACCAGGTCCCGTCCTACTGGCTCCTGGACCCCACCACCCAAGAACTAACAATCCTCGAACTAACCCCGACCGGCTACACCTGCACCGCCGTAGTCCAAGCCGAAGAAACCTTCCACGCCACCCACCCCTTCCACGTCGCCCTCACGCCCGCGACCCTCACCGGATAAGGGCATCCCGGGGCAGATGCTCATCTGGCCTGCCGGATCAGGTGTGTCTGGTTCAGGGTCGGGCCATGAGACCGATCGAACCAGGGGAATTCACGGTGGCTGACCTGGAGCTGACGCCGGACGAGGGCCCGAGGTACGAGCTTGTCGACGGGGTGATGCTGGTGACCTACATGTCGTCGGCAATTCACCAGCAAGCGCTCGGGGCGCTGATGATGCAACTGGCATCCGCCTGTCCTGAGCATCTCGAGGTTCTGCCGGGGCCGCTGGAGTTCCGGCCCCACAACCGGTTGGCGCTGGTTCCCGATCTGCTGGTGGTCCCCCGCAAGGACAGCAGCACGCGTTGGGTCGACGAGTTGGCGCTCGTGGTTGAGGTCGTCGTGTCGACAACGCGTACGGTGGATGAGGTTCTCAAGCCGAGGCTTTACGAGCGGGCGGGCGTCCCTGCCTACTGGGTGGTTGACCCGGAGGAGGGCAAGGTGACTGTGCTCGAACTCGTTGACGGTGTGTACGTCGAGCGAGATGTTGTGGCCGGCGAGAAGGTCTTCGAGGCGACGCTGCCGTTCCCCGTGCAGATCGTGCCGTCCGAGCTGTTTCGGGAGCGCTGACGACGCGTCGTCAGTTGTAGTAGCGGCGGGCGCTGGAGCCTATGCGGGTTAGGTCGGTGCCGTAGATGTGGATGGAGATGGCTGTGGTGTCGGATGTGTTGTTGACTCGGTGGATGTCGCCGGGGGGTGCGAAGGCGCTTACGTCGCCGGTGTGGTTGTCGCTCTGGCCGACCAGGCGGAGATCGGCGTCGTAGAGGTCCTCGTGTTCGACGCCCTGGATCACGCCGAAGACGCACCAGGTCACGTGATCGTGGATCCGGGTCAGCTGACCGGGCCGCCAGACCAGCGCGATGATCGAGAACGAGCCATCAGGCTCGACGTGCAGCGTGTGGCTCTGGTAGGTCGCCGCCGATCCGAGGCGCTGCTCGGCTGTGAGTACGTCGGGAGTCGGCAGGTGGCGGCGTAGTTGCTCGGCCACCAGCTGTGCGGTGCCGTGCCAATCGGCGTGCTGGTCGATCGCGGTACGAACGCCCGCGGCGAGGTCGGTCAGTTGGCTGGTGGAGATCGCGGTCGTCGTCATGTCTTGAGCGTGCGCCACCTCAACCCATAGCGTCTAATGCCAAGTTTCGTCCTCACCCATAGATGGGTTTGATACATGCTCGATGTCACGAAGTTGCGCGTCATCGATGCCGTCGCGCGCCACGGGTCAGTGACCGCCGCCGCGCGCGAACTGCACTATTCGCAGCCGTCGGTCACTCATCACCTGTCCCGCCTGGAGGCGGAGACCGGCGCGCAGTTGGTGCAGCGCGCCGGTCGCGGCATCCGCCTGACCGAGGCCGGCCGGATGCTCGCCACCCGGGCCGCGGAGATCATCGGCCGGATCGACGCCGCCGACGCCGAGCTCGCCGCGCACGTCGGCCTACGGGTGGGACGGGTTCGTCTTGCGGGATTCTCATCGGCGATCGGATCGCTCGTACCGGCAGCCGTCGCGGCGCTGGCCACCAAGCATCCGGGGCTCGAGGTGAGCCTGACGGACCTGCATCCGCCCGAGGCCCTCGAGCTTCTGCGCACCGGCAAGATCGACGTCGCGATCGTCTTCCGGTACGACGAGACCGAGCCGGAGCCGAGCGGCGTACGGCTGCACCACCTGCTGGACGACCCGCTGTACCTGCTGTCGAAGGACCGGCCGGTCACACTCGCCGAGCTCGCCGATGCGACCTGGATCGCCGGCTGCGATCGTTGCCGTAGTCACCTGACCTCGTTGTGCGCGGTCGAGGGCTACGCACCACGGGTCGGCTACACGTCCGACGACATGGTGGTGATGCAGGCCCTCGTCAGGTCCGGTCTCGGCGTGACGACAATGCCCGGCCTCGCACTACGCAGCCACCACGTCGACGGCATCTTCGCAACCGAGATCCCCGACTCGCGCCGGCACGTCTACGCCGCGACGTACGGCGAACCGCCCGACCCGCCCGCGATCGCAGCCCTGCTCACGGCGCTCGACGAGGCCGCCGCGCTTTGAATCATCCGTTGAGGAGCTGGGTGAGTTCCCCCTTGTCCGGAAGGTTTTCCGGGCGGACTATGTCGCCGGTGCGGACGTAGTAGAAGGCCGCGGTGATCTGGGACAAGGGGATGTTCAGCAGCTCGGACCAGGCGACGCGGTAGATGGCCAGCTGGAGGGGATCGGCGGTTTCGGAGCGGTGGGTTTTCCAGTCGATGACGTCGTAGCCGCGGGAGCCGTCCTCGCGGACCACCTGGTAGACGGCGTCGATGCGGCCCCGGATGACCCGGCCGTCGAGGGCGAGGGCGAAGGGCGCCTCGATCTCGTACGGCGTGGTTTCGCCGAACGGGCCGTCGCGGAACGCGTCCATCAGATCGGTGAGGTCGGTGTCGTCGACGATGTCCTCGTCCGCGGCGCCGGGGAGGTCGTCCGGGTCGAGCAGGAGTTGCTGGCCGAAGTAGCTCTCCACCCAGGCGTGGAAGCGGGTGCCGAAACGCGCCGCCCGGTTGGGTTTGCGGGGCATCGGGCGGGCGAGCTCGGCGGCGAGACCGTCGGGGTCCTTCGCCAGTCGCATCACCTGCGTCGCGGACAACGCGGCCGGGAGCGTCACGTCGTACGCCTTGCGGCTCCGGCTTTCTCTTGCCTCGGACAACAATCGCTCGATCTCCGTGTCCCACCGTGCGACCGTCGCCTGCTCGTCGAGCAGCAACGACTCCTCGGCCTCGACCGACGGACCCTCCGTCCGCGACTGCTCCACGAGAGCCGCCGCGTCGAGCCGCCGTTGGTACGACTCCAGGTCGTACGCCGTCGGCCACGGCGCCTGCGTCTGCTCCGCGAGCTCAGGGTTCTCCGCGGTCAGCTCCGGCTGCTCGGCCCACTCGATCACGCGCTCCCCGGCGTGCTTCTTCAGCACCGAGAGGTACGACGACGGGCCGCGCGGGCGCTTCTGCGTCGGACCCCACCAGTGCCCGGTCGCGACGAGCAGCTCCTTCGCACGCGTGAAGGCGACGTACCCGAGCCGCCGCTCCTCCAGCGCGTTCACGTGCTTGCACTCGTCCGCGAACGCCTTCAGCCCCGCGTTCGACAGGTCGTGGATGTCCGGCAGCGTGTCGGCGTCACCGCGCAGCGGCCACGGCAGCACCTTCGCGTTCGTCGTCCACTTGTCCCGGCCGCGATCCGACGGGAACACCTTGGAGACCAGGGTCGGCACGAAGACGACCGGCCACTCCAGGCCCTTCGACCGGTGCGTGGTCAGCAGCTTCACCGAGTCAGCCTCACTCGGTACGGCGAGATCGAGGCCGGCGGCGTACTCCTCCTCGGCGGCCAGGTAAGCCAGCAGTCCGTCGAGCGAGCCGTCCGACTCGGTCGAGACAAAGTTGCCGACGGCATCCAAGAACGCGGCGAGGTGGTCGCGGCGGCCGGCGTCGACGTGGTCGGGCGTCGCGGTCAGCTCGACGTCCAGGCCGATCGTGCTGATCACACGCCGGACCAGATCGAGCAGCGGCTCGCTGGCGTGGGCACGCAGTTCGCGGAGCTCGGAGGAGAGTTCCTTGAAGCGGACCAGTGCTTCCGGCGCGTACTCCGCGCGACCCGGATCGTCGACCGCCTCGGCGAGCGAGATGACCTCGGTCGAGTCCATCCCGGCAACAGCCGCGTCGAGCGCAGCGACCAGGTCATCGGCGGCTGGCCGTTCGCCCGCGTCGGCAAGGGAGCGGGCGCGGTTGGCGAGCAGCGCGAGGTCGCGGTGGCCGATCCGATAGCGCGGACCGGTGAGGATGCGCAGCATGGCGGCGTTCGCGGTGAGGTCGTTGACGGCTTGGAGCGTGGCGACGACGTCGACGACCTCCGGCAGCGCGAGCAATCCGCCGAGGCCGACGACCTCGACCGGGACCTTGCGGGCGATCAACGCTTCGTGCACCGCGCTGAGGTCGACATTGGTCCGCATCAGGATGCCGATGTCTTTCCAGCGGCGGTTCCTGGTCTGGTGCGCGGCGACGACCGCGTCGGCGACCCACTCGATCTCCTGCGAGCGCGTCTCGAACAGCCCGACGGTTATCGCACCCTCCGGAGCGTCCGGCGGAGCCTCGAGCGGGATGACGCCGGGATGCTGTTCGTACAACTCGGCGGCGTGCTGGTTGGCGGCCGCGAGGATGCGACTGCCGCAGCGGCGGTTGATGCTCAACACATACCGCTGGGCCGGCGTGCCGTCGGCCTGCGGGAAGTGCACCGGGAACTCGTCGAGGTTCGCGACCGACGCACCGCGCCACCCGTAGATCGCCTGACACGGGTCACCGACGGCCGTGACCGGGTGGCCCCGACCGTGAGCCGGATCCGCGCCGGCGAACAGAGCCGTCAACATCCGCCGCTGCGAGACCGAAGTGTCCTGATACTCATCGAGCAACACAACCTTGTACCGCGCGCGCTCGACGGCCGCGACCTCCGGGCACTCCTCCGCCAGCCGCGCGCCCAGCGCCATCTGATCCGCGAAGTCGACAACACCACGCTCAGCCTTATAAGTCTGGTACTCCTCGACAAGCTGCAGAATCTCACCACGCTTCAACGCAGTCTCGGCAAGCTTCCGAACCTCCACCGTTTGCTTGCGAGCAGCGGCGACCTCAAGTCGTACGGCCTCGTCATGATCGCGGATGTCGTCCGCACGCAGCAGATGATCAGCAAGCTCACCATCCAGCGCGAGCAGGCTGTTGACGAGCGTCGGCACGTGGTGCGACGCAAACCGGATCGGCCCCGCAGACCGCCGTACGACTCGACCAGCAAGCTGAAAACGCGTCGCATCGGCGAGCACTCGCGAATCCGGCTCGAGACCGAGCCGCAGCCCGTGCTCCGCGATCAACGTGCCGGCGAAGGCGTGGTACGTCGAGACAACCGGCTCGCCCGGCTCTTCGGGCTCCCAGTTGGGGATATTGCTCCGCAGATGCGCCGCCAGCAGCGGGTGCTGATCCTTCGGCAACGTCGATCCGAGTACGCCGGCCTTCGTCAGGTCGTCACGAATCCGTACGTCGAGCTCGTTCGCAGCCTTCTTCGTGAAGGTCAGCCCGAGCACTTCCTCCGGCTTCACCTGGCCCGTGCAGATCAGCCACACCACGCGCGCAGCCATGGCCGTCGTCTTGCCTGACCCGGCACCGGCCACGATCACGCCCGGCGCGAGCGGCGCGGTGATCGCGGCCAACTGCTGATCGGAGAACGGGATCCCGAGGAGGTCACACAGGTCTGCGGTTGTCTGAAGTTGAGCGGCCGCCATCAGACGATCTCCCGGCCTTCTGGCTGGATCGGACAGAGGGCTCGGGCTTCGCAGCGGTTGCAGCCGTCGTTGCGTTGGGCGGCGAACTGCTCGGTGCGGATCATCGACTCGGCGTCGTCGACGGCTTCGTCGAGCCATGTGCGGCCGTCGTCGTCGGCCTCCAACGGGCCTTGGTGCTGCACCTTCGGGAAGCCGCCGTTGTCGTCGTGACGCAGCTGGACCAGCTCGGCGCCGCCGGCGACCGCGTCCTCGCCGAGCTCCTTCATCTGGCGTGAGTTGATCGCGCGTTGGTAGATCGCAAGCTGGACATGCCGCTCCAGCGCCGGCTTGGTCGGGATCGTGCGCCCGGTCTTCAGGTCGACCACCCGCACCGTCCCCTCCCCACCGTCAGCCGACACGGTCTTCTCGACCCGGTCCATCCGGCCCTTCACCCGCACCGCCGGCTTCTCTTCATCCGGCAGCAGTACGTCGAACTCCATTTCGGTCCCCACCAGCGTCCGGTCCGGCCGTCCCTGGTGCCACGCGACGAACCGGCGCAACGCCTGCTCAGCCTCGCCTCGCTCCCGGTCCGAGATCCACGCGGACTCGAACTCGAGCTGGGTCCACACCTTGTCCAGCCATCCGTTCAGCTCGTCGACCGACGGCGGCAGCGTCCCGGTCGCGACCGCATCGGCCAATGCGTGCAGCACCGAACCGAATCCGAGCGCCGACGTACTCGGTGTCTCGCCACCGGCGCGCCGCGTCAGGAACCATCGCAGCGGACAGTCCACGATCGTCGTCAACGCACTCCCCGACAACGGCACCGGGAGCGAAGGATCCGCGATCGGCCGCTCCGACCGGGTCCGCTCCCGCACACCCCACCATCGCGACGGATCGGCGGTCGGCACCAACTGATACTCACGGTCGTCGACGGCATCGGCCAATTGCGCCAGCCGATCGGCTGCCACCCGCTTCAACGCAGGTGACGACGAAGGGTCCGCGAGTACGCAGCGCAAGTCAGCGACCAGCCCCGGCAACGACAACGGCCGCCGCGGCCGTCCCGCGACCAGTTTCAAAGGAATTTCGAGCTCTGCAAGGAATCGGGACGGTTGGTCGCCATCTGCCTCGGGCGCCTGCACCGCCGTCACGATCAACCGCTCCCGGGCCCGGGTGATCGCGACGTAGAACAACCGTCTCTCCTCGGCCAGCAACGCACCGGCCGACAACGGATCGATCAGCCCGTCCGGCCCCAACCGGTCCGGCTCCAGCAACGACCCACGCCGCCGCAGATCAGGCCACTGTCCCTCCTGCACAGAGGCGACCACGACGAGCCGCCACTGCAAACCCTTGGACCGGTGCGCGGTCATCAGCTGCACACCGGCCTCGCGGTACGTCCCGTCGAACCGGTTGTCCGCCGCGATGTCGAGCGACTCCAGCTCCGAAAGGAATGCAGAGACTCCCTTGAAACCAACCTGCTCCTCGGCCCGGCTGGCTGCGTCGAACAACGCGCACAACGAATCCAGATCCCGGTTCGCCGTCCGCGCCTGCTCGCCACCGGAATGAGCCTGTCCGCGCAACCGCCGCAACCACGGCGACTCGGACCACAGCGACCACATCACCTCGTCCGGCGCGGCGCCCGCGGTCACGATGTTCCTTGCCTTGAGCAACCGCTCGCCAAGCGCCGCGAACCGAGCCTCGGCCGGTGACGCCTCCTCATCGAGCAGCAGCGGATTCATCAACGCTTCTCGCAGCAACTCGTCCGACGAGCGCGGCAGCCGCTGACCGCCCGCAGCATCCCGGTCGCGTCGGCGCAGGACGCGGGCCAGCCGGCGCAACTGCCCAGCGTCCATCGCCCCCAGCGGCGACAACGCCAACGCGCGCACGACATCGACAGTCAGCGTCTCGGGATCGGCCACCGCCCGCAACGCCAGCAACATCGGGCGTACGGCGGGCTCGCGCGACAGCGGCAACTCGTCGCCCGCGACGTCCACCGGGATCCCGGCCGCGGCCAGCGCACGCCGCAGCGGCGGGATCGACCGACTGCCGGACCGGACCAGCACAGCCATCTCGTGCCATCCGACGCCGTCCTGCACATGTGCCCGCCGCAGCAGGTCTGCGATGTGCTCGAGCTCGGCGCCACTCGTCGAGTAGAGATTCGCCTCGACCTTCCCCGGACCGAAAACGCACGACGATGCATCCGGGTTGCGGAACCGCTCGAATGTCTCCCGGTCGAGCGATCCCGGCACGCCGAGCCGGTTGACGACGTTGCGCGACACGCGCTGCAGCGTCGTACCGAAGCGTCGCGTCGTGCCCAAGGCGATCTGCGCGGCCTCGGCACGATCCCGCGTCCGGAACTCGTCGGTGAACCGCAGCAGACCACGGACGTCGGCTCCGCGGAAGGTATAGATCGACTGGTCCGGATCTCCGACGACGACAAGGTCCCGGCCGTCGCCCGCGATCGCCTGCAACAGCTTGGTCTGACCGGGATCGGTGTCCTGATACTCGTCGACGAACACCGCTTTGAACTCAGCTCGCAACTTCGCCTGCACCGACGGCTGCTGCGCCAGGATCACCGCGCGGTGAATGAGCTCGGAGTAGTCCAGCACCTGCTCGGCATCGAGAACCTGCAGGTACTCCTCGAAGAAGTCGCCGACCGCGACCCACTCGGCCCGCTCCGCCGACCGGCCGATCGCGGACAGGTCCTCCGGGTCGAGCCCGAGCTGCCGCGCCTTGCCGATCACCGCCTGCACCTCGTCGGTGAACCCGCGCGTCTTCAATGCCGGATGCAGACTGCCCGGCCAGTGCACCGCACCGACCTCACGGCTGCCCGACAATGCCTCGGTCAACCGCAGCGACTGCTCCGGCCCGGACGGCAGGCGCAGCGGCACGTCGAACGCGTCGGCCGGTGTGAACCGCCGAAGCAACGCGTAACAGAAGGAATGGAAGGTCATCGACGGCATCACCCGGGTCGTCCGTCCGAGCCGGCCGGTGATGCGATCCCGGAGCTCGGTCGCCGCCTTCCGCCCGAAGGTCAGCACGAGCACCTCGTCGGGACTCAGCCCGCGGTTGCGCACCCGGTCGACGACGGCCTCGACCAACGTCGTCGTCTTCCCCGTCCCCGGGCCGGCGAGGACCAGCAACGGGCCGCCGGGATGATCCACGACGGCCTGCTGATCAGCATCCAGGACAGGCGCCGCCGCGCTTCGTCCTTCGGCCCGGACCAATCGATACCGGGACCCCTGTCTGCTGACCATCGACCCATCTCAACAGACCCCACCGACAATCTGCGACGAGCCACCCCGAGCCCCGGCCCGATAGCCGGAAACCGGACAACACCGACGTAGCCGAGCGATAACTTTCCGCACCCGCGGCGCATCGAGTACCTCGGAAGCAACACCAACTATGAGGAGCACCGAATGAGGACGATGCGACGCACGGCCGCCCTCCTGGGGGCGGCTGTTCTAATGGCAGGTCTGGGGACCGCCACTGCCTCCGCGGCCAAGACATCGAATCCGAAGATCCAGTCGATCTGTTCGCTGGACCTCGGCTCGATCACCGCGAACGGCAACTATGTCGACCAGGTGGTGTCCGCCGCCAGCCCGCCAGTTGCGAGCGAACGCCGGGTCGGTCCGCAGGTCGCCCAGCCGGGCGAGACGCGGGCGAGCGCGACGTGGGAGTTCAAGCCCGAACCCGAGGGCGGCAGCTCCGACAGCGGCTACGCGCTGTACGGCGACACGCTCTACAGCACGGTCATCAACAACGTGCCGGACGGACCGTGGTGGGGCCGCGGGCTGGCGATGGAAGACATGAGCGCGTACACGTCGATCGCGCGAGCGGCGTACCCGAAGGGTGACTCGCCGACCCGGCAGTACTTCTATGCGCTGCGCAACGACGGCTCGCTGGTGCGATGGAAGCGTGACGCCGAAGGGTTCCACCCGCTCGGGACGTACGCCGGCTTCTCGGCCGTGAAGACGATGACGCTGATCAGCACGACGTCGACGTACGACACCTTCCTGGCCACCACCAAGGCCGGCGCGCTGTACACGATCCACATCCCGACCACGTCGCCGCTGACGCCGGTCGTGAAGGTCGTCCGGTCGTCGACCTGGCAGGGCTTCGAGGCGATCGTCGCCGAGAAGTGCGGCACGCAGTCCACGCTGCTCGCCGCGATCGACACCGACACCGGATCGGCGTACCTGTACGCCATTGGTCACGCCAACGGTACGGCCACCGCCATCCAGAGCCTGGGCAAGGTCCCCGGCACGTTCAACGACCCGGTCTACTTCCTGCGCACCTCGCAGGCAGGCACGCCGCTGAACGGCGAGTAAGGGTCAGTCCTGTGGATCCCAACGGGCGTCGCGGAGGTTCACGCGCCCGTTGGTAATCCGCACCCCGTCCGAACGCAGGCGGTGAAGTTGCTCGTCGCCGACCTCGTCAGCCGGTACGCCGGACGCGCGGATCACCCGCCACCACGGCACGCCCCCGCCGTACTCACGCATGATCGCGCCGACCTGACGCGGTCCGCCCTGTCCGACGTACTCCGCGATATCGCCGTACGTCGCGACGCTGCCCTCCGGGATCGACTCGACCGCCCGCAGAACCGCCTCGACGTACTCCTCCCTGTCCACGGGCCAAACCTAGGCCAGCGGTGCGAGGGCCTTGGCGAGTGGCTCCAGCACTGACGGCCCGGCGTCCAGCGGCAGGTTCATGACGACCAGGTCGACGCCGGCCTCGCCGTACGCCGCTGCATCGGCAACCGCCTTGTCGAGCGGGCTGTCCGGGTCGACGCGGACGTTCACCGAGCAGGTGATCTCATTGACGTCCCGGCCGACCTCCTCGCACCGCTGGACCAGGACGTCCTTGAGGGGCTTCCACTCCTCCGGGTTCGGGACGATCACGTTCCACTGCTGCGCCCACCGCGCGACTGCGCGGAGCGTCCGCTTGGGACCCTTGCCGCCGATGGTGATCGGCGGGTGCGGGGTCTGCACCGGCTTCGGGTTGCAGTACGCCTCAGTGAGCTTGATGTACTTGCCGTCGAAGTTCGCGACCTTCTCGGTGAGCAGCTTGATCATCGCCTCGGTGCCCTCGTCGAAGCGGTCGAAGCGCTCCTTCAACGGGTACAGGTCGATGCCGTACGCCGCGGTCTCCATCTCGTTCCAGCCGGCGCCGATGCCCAGCTCGAGCCGACCGTTGCTGATGATGTCCGTGGTCGCCGCCATGTTCGCGAGTACGGCGGGATGCCGGTAGATCATCCCGGTCACCTGGCAGCCGACGCGGATCCGCGACGTCGCCTGCGCCAGCGCGGCGAGCGTCGTCCAGGCCTCCAGGTTCGGGCCCTGCATGTCACCGCTGAGCGGGTAGAAATGATCCCAGTGCCAGGCGGACTCGAAGATCTCAAACTGGTCCGCCGCGACCCACACGTCCCGCATCTGCTGCCAGGTGGTGTGTTCCGGCCTGGTCTTGATCGCGAACCGCATCCCGCGCCTCCCTAAAGGGGAACCGTTTCCCGGAACGGGACACTACCAACTAGCCGATGCAGAGAGATGTGATCGGACGGCTCTGCTGGAGGACCGTCACCAAGGTGAAGACCTCGGAGACAACTGCGGCCACCGCGGTCCAGAACAGGATCAGCACGATCGTCTCCCGGCTGCGTCCGAACCAACGCAGCAGCAAGAACAGAGCAACTGCCCCCACGGCGACACCGGTGAAGCTGAGCACGAACGCACTCGTCGGCAGCGGGAGCGTGCCGTCGCAAGCAGCATGCCGACGACGGGACAACTCGGTCTCCGCGTTGGCACTGGTCAGCGATAACAACACACCGGCAACGATCAGGCCGAACACCACCCCCTGGTGTCGCCTGGCCGGCCGAGCCTCGTCCCCCACGGGAGGCTCTTAGTCGAGGCCGAGGCGCGCGCGAACTTCCGGGCGCCGCAACGGTGGGACGGTCTGCGGCGGGGTCCGGCGGGCCGGCATCTCGTCCAGCAGCTGTTCGGTGATCCGCGCGACCTCGGTGGCCGCGCGCTCGATCGGGCCGCGCGTGGTCGCACTCAGCGAGCCGACGCCGGTCACCTTCCGCACGTACTGCAGCGCCGCCGCGTAAATCTCCTCAGAGGTCGCGGACGGCTCGAGTCCCCGGAGCACGGTGATGTTTCTGCACATGTGTCGACAGTACGTGCCCCAAGGGACAAGAACCTCAAAAAAAAACCTGCCCCTCGCTCCGCTCGGGCAGGGAAGGAGGAGGGGGCCCTTCGCGCTCGGGGCGGGAAGCGCCGCGCCCCCGCTCAGGGCGGGAATGTGGGAGGAAGCCTACGAGGTATTGACTTCCCTAATGGTCTTAGGTTTTCCTCATGGTGTGAGCACTGTCGTGAGGGATCGTCGGACTCGGCGTCGGCAGGAGACGATTGGGGAGATCCTCGACGTTGCCATCGAGTTGATGGGGGCCGAGGGGGTGGCGGCGCTGAGTTTGTCTGCGGTCGCTCGCCGGCTGGGGATGCAGCCGCCGTCGTTGTACCAGTACTTCCCGTCGAAGATGGCGATCTACGACGCGCTGTTCCAGCGGGGTGCCGAGTTGTTCCTGGCCGCGCAACAGGAGGCGATCGCCGCCGCCACCACCGACGACGTCGTGGAGCTGCACCTGATCGGCACCACGGCGTACGCGCGCTGGAGCATGCAGAACCCGGTCTACTCGCAGCTGATGTTCTGGCGGACGATCCCCGGGTTCGAGCCGAGCCCGGAGGCGTATGCACCGGCCCAGGAAGCGCTCGGCGTACTGCGGGACGGCCTGCAGGCGGCAGTCGACGCCGGCCGACTGCACCCGGACGCTGCGAGCGAGGAGGGTCTCGCAGTGTTCACGTCGATCACGGCCGGGGTGCTGTCGCAACAGATGGCGAACGAGCCGGACGCGACCTTCGAGACGGGGCGGTTCACGCGGCTCTTCCCCGTCGTACTGGAGATGTTCTACCAGCACTACTCACCTAGCAGGGGGAAGAAATGAGCGCGGTACTCGCGGAACAGATAGGGCGAGCCGACCGGCCGCGATGCCGGGTCCACCGGGACGCCGAGCTCCAGGCATGGCACGAGTTGCTCGCGTCGATCGAGGGGGACGAGTGGCAGCGCCGTACGGTCTGCGACGAGTGGGATGTCGCGGATATCGCCGGCCACCTGATCGGGCAGGCCGAGGACGTCAACCGGCCGCTCTCGTTCCCGCGCCGGTACCGGAAGGCCAAGCGGGTCTATCCCGACGTCCTACGGATCGACGCGCACATGATGATCCAGGCCGACGAGCACCGCGGTACGCCGCCGGCCGAACTGCGGAGCGAATTCGACCAGGTGTGGGCGAAGGCGACCCGGAAGATCTCGAACAACCCGGAGCTGATGCGGCGGCCGTCGATGACCTTCAACGGCGTCCGGATGAACCTCGGCTACATCCACGACATCCTGCTCGCGCGGGACCTGTGGATGCACCGCGACGACGTAAGTCAGGCGCTGGGCCGCCCCTTCGACGCCGGACCGTACGCCGAGGAACTGGTCGCGCAGGTGATGTACGACGTGATCGACGGACCGTTCTGGGGCGATCGGCCGGCGGTCGAGGTGGAACTCACGGGGCCGGGCGGCGGGACCTATCAACTCGGGAGGGGTGAGCCGGTAGGTCGCGCCGCGGTGGACGCCGTCGCCTACATGCGGACGCTGTCCGGACGCGACGACGCCCCAGTGGTTACGGGTGACCCCGTCGCCACTGAGGCGGTCGCATCCTGCCGGATGCCGTTCTAGTACGAGGGCTGGCTCGGGTCGATCTGATCGACCCAGGCCACCACGCCGCCGCCGACGTGGACGGCGTCGGAGAAGCCTGCGCCCTTGGCGATCGCGAGGACCTCGGCCGAGCGGACGCCGGACTTGCAGTGGAAGACCAGCTGCTTGTCCTGCGGCAGCTTCTCCAGCGCGACACCGGTCTGGAAGTCGGCCTTCGGGATCAGCACCGAGCCCGGGATCTTGTTGATCTCGTACTCGTTCGGCTCGCGGACGTCGATCAGGACGAAGTCCTTCTCGCCGTTGTCCTTGAGCTTGATCCACTCGCTCAGCTGCTTCACCGAGATCGTCGAGCCGACGGCCGCGTCGGCCGCCTCCTCGGTGATCGCGCCGCAGAAGCTCTCGTAGTCGATCAGCTCGGTGACGGTCGGGTTCTCGCCGCAGATCGCGCAGTTCGGGTCCTTGCGGACCTTCAGCGAACGCCAGTTGAGGTCGAGCGCCTCGTAGATGTTCAGCCGGCCGAGCGACGGGTCGCCGATACCGGTGAGCAGCTTGATCGCCTCGGTCACCTGAGCCGCGCCGATGGACGCGCAGAGCACGCCGAGCACGCCGCCCTCGGCGCACGACGGGACCATGCCGGGTGGCGGCGGCTCCGGGTAGAGGCAGCGGTAGCACGGGCCGTTGTCGGCCCAGAACACGCTGACCTGGCCGTCGAAGCGGAAGATCGAACCCCACACGTACGGCTTGTGCAGCAGTACGGCGGCGTCGTTGACCAGGTAGCGGGTGGCGAAGTTGTCGGTGCCGTCCACGATCAGGTCGTACTGCTCGAAGATCTCGAACACGTTGTCGTTGTCCAGCCGGGTCTCGTGCAGGACGACGTTCGTGTACGGGTTGGCCTCGAGGATGGACTCCTTGGCCGACTGGGCCTTGGACTTGCCCACGTCGGACTGGCCGTGGATGATCTGGCGCTGCAGGTTGGACTGGTCGACGGTGTCGAACTCGACGATGCCGAGGGTGCCGACACCGGCGGCGGCCAGGTACAGCAGGGCGGGGCTGCCGAGGCCGCCGGCGCCGATGACCAGCACCTTGGCGTTCTTCAGCCGCTTCTGCCCGGCCATCCCGACCTCGGGGATGATCAGGTGCCGCGAGTACCGTCGCACCTCGTCGATCGTGAGCTCATCGGCCGGTTCGACCAGCGGTGGCAGTGACACGTTGTCGGCTCCTCAGGAAGACGTCGGACGGGATCTCCGGTTTTCAACCATCTCTCCCACCCCCAATGTTCCCGCACATCCCAAGCGACCCCCGGCGGAGTCCACATCCCGGGCCTGTCGTCTCAGAAACGAGACGTGCCGGGCGCCCCCAGGGAGCCCGGCACGCCGGTAGTACTAGTCGTTGTCGATGATCGTCGCCGTGAGGGTCATCGGGACCTTCAGGTCGGCCCCGTCGACCTGCTGGATGATCGCGGCGAAGGTTTCGGCCGGCTCTTTGAGCTTGTCGTCGAGGATCTTCACGGACAGATCGCCGGTCGTCTGCCCCGGCTCGACGTAGCCGTCGATCGCGCGGTCGACCGGGCCGGTGCCGCCGTCGTCGTTGGCGGACGTGTAGTCCTTGCGGATCACCGCCGTTCCGTCCTTGAGCACTCCCCCGAACGACACGAACTTGTCGCTCGGAGCGGACAGTTTGACCCCGAAGTTGACCAGGCCGGTCTTCTCGGCCGTCTTGAGGTTGCTCAGGGTCAGCGTCGGCGTCGGGTCGTCGTCCAGGACCAGACCGTGGCCGAAGGACTCGTTCAGCAGCCCGTCGTGCGGCGCGGACAGCACCAGGCTGAACGGCAGGTCGTAGCTGTCCCGCGTGTTCCCGGTGATCGGCACAGACACCTTCTGCCGCACCTGTCCCGGCTTGAACACCAGCTGCCGACCGACGTCCCCGACGCTCTCACCGAGCTCGCCGTTCGTCTCGACGTACACGCTGACCGGCCGGATGCTCGGCCGCGACATGGTCACCCAGAAGTCGACTGCATGGGTGCCCTTGTCCCCCTCCTTCACAGTGACGCTCGAGGCGGACAGCTTCGGCAGCAGCGCCGCAGGCACCGGCCGGCCAAGCCCGGGCGACGAGAACGCCAGATCGCTCACGTACGCCGACCCGCTGGCCACCTTGTCCGTATGCAACTCCACCGCACGCACATCGCGCAGGTCGATGCCCTTTAACGACGACACCGGGATGCGGACCGTCCGCAGCAGGTTCTTCGGCAGACCGCTTTCGTTGCTCCCCGGCATCCGCACCAGCGCGTCACTAACAGCAGACACCGGTACGACGGCCGCCCGCCCGTGCCCGTCGACCACGTGAACGCTCAGATCGGTCTTCGGCGCGCCAACCGGGTCCGGTGCGGCGCGGAACGTCAGTGCGGCAACTCGCCGTACGTCGCGCTGCCCTGCCGGCACGCTGACTCGCACGACCCCGTTTGTCCCGGTCCACTTGAGCTTTGTGACCGCAGTGGTCGGCGTCTTGGCTGCAAACCACGCAGCACCCCAGTGCGGTGCGTTGGACCAGTCGTCCGTCGCCATACAGGTGGGTGTCGATGCTCGTAGACCTGTCGTGGTCACACCGGCGCACACTGTCGCAGACACCTTCCCAGTGACCGCTCCGGCCGGCAGCGCCTTGTCGAGACGGTTCACATCCCGCCCCTGCGACACCACCCGTACGACGGCCTTGCCCGCGGACGCCGCCCGCGAGTCCGATCCGTCGAACTGCGGCAGGAACTGCTTCTCATGCCCCAACTGCAACCGGAAGAACCCAGCGACGTACGCCGTACCGACGGCCTGCTGCTCCTTCGGTGTCAACCGGCCCGGGTACTTCGCACCGCACGGCGACGCCTTCTCGTCGCCGAACCAGTCGTCGTTCGACGGCGCGACGGACTGCCCCGGCGTCCACTCGGTGTTGAAGAAGTTGTGGTTGGCACCCATGACGGTCACGGTCGACCGCGATGCATTGTCGCCGTCGACGGAGTACCTCGTGTCGTCGTAGAACTTCTGTCCCTGCAGGTCGGACACGTCACCGTCGCAGTACGGCAGTAGGACGCTCATCGCCACACCTGGCACGGTTGCCCGCGCGAAGTCGGTCGGCGCGAGCGGCAGCACCGCACGGATGCCGTACTGACCGCCGCGGTCTGCGTTGAGCACCGCGGCGCGCGCAACACCCTCACCACCTCGCGAGTGGCCCATCAGGCCGACGTTCTGCAGGTCGATCTTGCCGACGAACCTGGTGCCGAACGGTCCGCCGCCGGTTGTCGACCACTTCCGCCACAACGCCAGGTGGTCGAGGATCAGCTCGGCCCGTGCCTGCGCGCCCGCGTCGTACGCCTCGCTGTCCCAGGCGTTGATCGCGTTGGCGCTGATCGACACGACCTGATACCCGTTGCTGGCCAGCGCGGTCGCCGGTCCGTCGTACCCGCGGTAGCTCGGGATCGCCTTCATACCTGGCGGACACGGCCACGGCTTGTCGTTATCCGACGGGTGAGTCGGATCGCCGTAGCAGACCTCGTGCCGGCCGTGCAGGAAGACAACCAGTGGCCGCGGACCGACCGCACCACGCGGCGAGTACACCTTCCCCAGCAGTTCCGAGCGGTGGCCGAGACCTGGCAGATAGACGGCCTCGTTGCCGAGGTTGTACTCCGCTGTGTCGACCTTGTACTTGCCCAGTGCGCCAGGGTCTGCCGGCAGTAGCGGACCACGCCGTGCCTTCAACCAGTCGGCGTCGGTCGGGCCGGCCGCAGTGATGCCCCGGGCCATCCCGGACTGCTTACCCAGGTCGCCGGACCAGAGCAGGCGTACGTCGCGGGCCTTCAACACGGCCGCATCAGCACTGACCAGTGTCAGCGACCTGCGGTCCGGCGACTGCTTCGCGACGCCCAGCGGTTTGCCGTCGACCTCCAGCAGCGGAAGCGACGCGCGCATCGGCGCAGGTGTTTCCAAGTGCAGCGTGAGCTGGTAGCCGCCGGTCACCGCGCGCACTTCCCACTGGTTGCCTTGAGCAACTGATGGCGGTGTTGGCGGTGCAGCAGTGGCGGTAAGTGTCCCCACACCGAGCAGTGCGACCATCCCCAGCGACAGACTTCGGGCGGTTCTGCCGATCACTCGCACAGTGGTCCTCTCGTTCGTTCGACAAGTCATCTGTAGTACTTGTCAGGCGAGAGGAAAGTTGACCGGATCCGTCGCTCAGTCGTGTCTCAGTCGAGCGTCGGATTCGACTCGATCAACTGGCGGAAAGCTCGAGCCACCTCAGCCGGGTGCTCCATCTGTGCCACGTGCCCGGACTGCGGCAGGTAGAGCAGCCGTGCGTTCGGGAACGTGCGCTGGGCCTTGGTGCGGATCCTTGCGTCGACCAGCCGGTCCCTGCCGCCATAGATCAACAGGACCGGGCACTGCACCTTGGCAGCGTCTGCCCACAACGACCGGCGCGGTCTGGCCAGCGACGACCGCAGAATGCTCCGTGCGCCGTCCACTGTCGCCTGCCGGCCCCACGGGTCCGTGTCGCGCCGGTGCAACTCCGCCTCGTACGCCGCCCGTACCTCTGGCGCCAGCGACCGCGGATCGCCGAACACCATCGCCAGCGAGGCCTGGAACCGCTGCTCGAACGGCAGCCGCGCCGACCTCTCCAGTACTGCGGGACCGAGCCGCGGCGTAGCCAGCGCGGTGAACCAGAGCGCACTGGCCGACACCCGCGGATGCGGCAGCGCAGGCGAGATCAACGTCAGCGAGGCGACCAGATCAGGACGCAGCGCAGCCAGCGCGACCGACGACGCCCCGCCCATCGAGTTCCCGAGCACGTGCACCGGCTGGTCGTACTCACGCTCCAGCAGCTCGGCCAGTACTGCGGCCTGCTCCGAGATCCCGGCCGCGCCCGACAGCGGCGTACGACCGAATCCGGGGAGGTCAGGGGCGATACCGCGGATCGTGTCGTTGAGCATCAGGCCCAGGGCGGTCCAGTTCAGCGATGAGCCGCCGAGGCCGTGCACGAACAGCGCGGGCGGCAGGTCCGGCGACGCACCAGGCACGTCCCTCACCAGCAGATCCACCCCTGCGACCGGCACCCGCCGCTCTGGCCACTGATTCAGCTCCGGGGGTTCGGCCTCCCCGGTTACTGGCCCGTAACTATCCACGACACCCATGTTAGGACGCCCGCTAGGTGGAGACTGGGACGCATGGCGGGCGCGCAGCAGCAGCTGACGACCGAGGTGGACGGGCAGACCATGAAGCTCACCAACCTCGCCAAGGTGCTGTACCCACAGACCGGGTTCACCAAGGCCGAAGTGATCGACTACTACCACCAGGTGGCCGAGCTGCTGCTCCCCCACCTGAGCGATCGGCCCCTGACCCGCAAGCGGTGGCCCGACGGCACCGAAGCGGCGTACTTCTTCGAGAAGAACGCTCCCCGCGGTACGCCGGCCTGGGTGCGCACGGAGACGCTGCCGACCCCTGGCAGCTCGACCGGACGCGACGAGATGAGTTTCGTGGTGTGCGACGACGTACAGACCGTGGTGTGGCTGGCCAACCTGGCCGCGCTCGAGCTGCACGTACCGCAGTGGCGGATCGGGTTGTCCGACGAGGGCAGGGACCCGCAGGCGGACCTGATCGTGTTCGACCTGGACCCGGGGCCCGGGGCGACGATCGTCGAGTGCTGCGATGTGGCACTGGCCCTCCGCGAGCTCCTGAATCACTTCGGGCTGGAGGGCTGGCCGAAGACGTCCGGAAACAAGGGCATGCACCTGTACGTGCCGATCGTGCCTGCGTCGTCCCGGCAGACCAGTGCGTTCGCCAAACAGCTGGCAGAGCAGCTGGCGGAGGCCCTGCCGGAGAACGTGACCGCCAACATGACCAAGGCGCTCCGGCCGAACAAGGTGTTCATCGACTGGAGTCAGAACGCCAGCGCGAAGACCACGCTGGCGCCGTACTCGCTCCGGGGCTCCGACGAGCCACGGGTATCCACACCGATCGACTGGGACGAGGTGGCGTCGGCCACGTCACCGGAGGAGCTCCGGTTCCTCCCGCATGACGTACTGGCCCGGATCGAGGAGTACGGCGACGTACTCGAGGGCCTGTACGACGATCCGCAGCCGCTACCGACCTGAGCCAGGAGGCGACATGTCAGGGACCGACTTCGAAGGCCCGGACTACGACCCGGCATTCGACGCGGAGTACGACACCGAGCGGGACCCTCTCGAGGACGTTGCCGAGGAGGACGTGCCCGCCGACGCCAACCCCGCGGACGTGGAGGAACAGCGCCGTGAGGTGGGTGACGACGAGGAAGACGATTACCGCTGACCGTCCTGGTTCGGCGGGGAAGCTACTGGTGAGGAGGACTGCTGGGTAGGATTCGGTGAACACCACCCGAAGGAGCGCCACCGTGTCGACCACTCCGGAGACTGCACCCAAGCGTGGGAGCCGCCTGCCCCGGCTGGCTCGGCGCGCGCAACTGCTCGAGGCAGCCCAGGAAGTGTTCGTCGCGAACGGCTACCACGCCGCTGCGATGGACGACATCGCCGACCGGGCCGGCGTCTCCAAGCCGGTCCTGTACCAGCACTTCCCCGGCAAGCTCGAGCTCTACCTGGCGCTCCTGGACACCTCCTGCGACGCGATCGTCGCCTCGGTGCAGGACGCGCTGAAGTCGACCGAGGACAACAAGCTCCGGGTCGCGGCGACCATGCATGCCTTCTACGACTATGTGGCGAACGCGCAGGGCGCCTTCCGGCTGGTGTTCGAGTCCGACCTGACCAACGAGCCCGCCGTGCGCGAGCGGGTCGACCGGGTCACGCAGGCCTGCGCCGAGGCCGTGTCCGAGGTGATCAGCGCGGACGCCGGTCTGAGCCGCGAGCAGTCGATGGTGCTGGCGGTCAGCCTGGTCGGCATGGCACAGGTCAGCGCGCGGTACTGGCTGGGTGAAGGCAACCCGTCGATCCCGCAGGAGTACGCCGCCGACCTGGTCGCTTCGCTGGCCTGGCGCGGCATCCGGGGCTTCCCCCGGAGCGACAGCTGAGGGTTCTGCTCTGGGCGGACGGGTGAGAGCTCGGGAGCAGCAGCGGATAGGCTCGAAAGCGTTACCGGCGAGAGCCGCCGGTCAGAACGTGCCCGGAGGGTTTCGTGGAGGTCAAGATCGGCGTCCAGCACGCCAATCGCGAGTTGGTGCTGGAGAGCGAGCAGAGCCCGGAAGAGGTCCAGGAACTGGTGACTGAGGCCCTCGCCGGCAAGACCGGTCTGCTGCAGCTGACCGACGAGAAGGGCCGCCGGGTGCTGATCCCGGCCGACCGGCTGGCGTACGTCGAGATCGGCGAGGTGTCGACCCGCAAGGTCGGGTTCGGCGCGATCTGATCCCGGTCCGGACACTTTCGAGCGTGTCCAGGTTGCGGAGCGCGGTCGAGAGGGCACGATGGCGGTAAGACCTGCCGCGTGATTGGTCTGGTTGTCACGGGGCACCAGGTGCGCGCAGGTCCGCCACCCCTCACAAGGAGGAACCGTGTACTGGGTCTGGATGCTCATCGTCAGCCTCATCGCGGGCATCATCTTCGGGCCGCTGGCCCGGCTGGTGCTCCCCGGCAAGCAGAACATCAGCCTCGGCTGGACCATCCTCGGCGGCGGCATCGGCGCCTTCATCGGTGGTCTGATCGCCAAACTCCTCGGCGTCAAGGACACATCGGGCCCGGACTGGATCCAGTACCTGATCCAGATCATCTGCGCCGCGATCGTCGTCGCGATCATCTCGTCGCGTAACAGCAAAGCCACAACCGCCTAAGCCCGGGCACCACCAAACGGCCGCCGCCCCGAGAGGGGCAGGCGGCCGTTGCCATTCAGGCCTGCAACCCCAGAGCTGTCATCCGGGCCGTGTGGGCCTCGGTCAAGCGGGTGAACATCCGGCCGATGGCGGCCAGGTCGAGGCCGGGGCGGTCGACGCTGCCGGCCAGCAGAGCGGTCAGGGAATCGCGGTCGGCGGCGATGCGCTGCGCCTGGCTGAGAGCTTCACCGACCAGCCGGCGGCCCCACAGCGCGAGACGGCCGCCCAGCTTCGGGTCCTCCTCGATCGCGGCGCGGACGCGGTCGACGACGAACTCGGCCTGACCCGAGTCCCCGAAGACATCCAGCACCAACGCCCGGGTCTCCGCGTCGACGAACGAGGCGATCTCCCGGTAGAAGTCGTTCGCCAGGCCGTCCCCGACGTACGCCTTGACCAGGCCCTCGAGCCAGTCCGACGGCGCGGTGTGGTCGTGGAACGCGTCCAGCGGCGTGACGAACGGCCGCATCGCGTCCATCGGGTCCACGCCGAGCTCCACCAGCCGGTCCCGGAGTCGCTGGAAGTGGCCGAACTCGGTGGTCGCCAGCGCCGCCAGCTCCGCCTTGTCGTTCAGCGTCGGCGCCAGCTTGGCGTCCTCCGCCATCCGTTCGAACGCGGTCAGCTCGCCGTACGCGAGCACTCCCAGCAGATCCACCGCCGCGGCCCGGTAGGCGGGATCATCAAAGGCCGTCTGCTCCATGCCCGGCACCCTATCGGGCCAGGCCTACGAGTGGCGCAAACCACACGAAGCGGCGTTGACAGGTTGAGCGGTTACACTGGTGAGCGATTCGCCGGTGACGCGCCCAGATGGGCAAGCTGGTGCGAGGTGCTTGCACAGTGTCCCCGCGCCTCAGGTAACAAGGCGCCCGGCCCCTGAGCAATCTGTCCGCACAAGCATGTGAGAGGCGATCAGCCTGACCACCTTCCGAGAGCTCGGCGTGCTGCCCGAGATCTGCGACGCGCTCGACCGCGTCAACATCGTGGAGCCGTTTCCGATCCAGGAAATGACACTCCCCGTCGCCCTGATGGGCACCGACCTGATCGGCCAGGCCCGGACCGGGACCGGCAAGACGCTCGGCTTCGGGATTCCGTTGCTGCAGCGCACCATTTCCCCCGGCGAGGCCGACTACGAGGAGCTCGCCGCTCCCGGCAAGCCGCAGGCGCTGGTCGTCACCCCGACCCGCGAGCTGACCATCCAGGTCGCCAAGGACCTGACCACCGCGTCCACCGTGCGTACGGTGCGCGTGCTGACCATCTACGGCGGCGTCGCGTACGAGCCGCAGCTGGACGCACTGAAGAGCGGCGTCGACGTCGTCGTCGGTACGCCGGGACGCCTGCTCGACCTGGCGAACCGGGGCGTTCTCGACCTCGGCCACATCAAGGTGCTCGTCCTCGACGAGGCCGACGAGATGCTCGACCTGGGCTTCCTGCCCGACGTGGAACGCATTCTGCGCAAGACTCCCGAGCTGCGGCAGACAATGTTGTTCTCGGCAACGATGCCGTCGGCCGTCATCGGGCTGGCCCGCACCCACATGCGGCACCCGCTGAACATCCGGGCCGAGTCGCACGAGGACACCCAGATGGTGCCGACCACGGCACAGTTCGTCTACCGGGCGCACGATCTGGACAAGCCCGAGGTAGTGGCGCGGATCCTGCAGGCCGAGGACCGCGGCCGGGTGATGATCTTCTGCCGGACCAAGCGCGAGGCGTCCCGGCTCACCGACGACCTCGTCGACCGCGGGTTCAAGGCGGCCGCGATCCACGGTGACCTGAACCAGCAGGCGCGTGAGCGGGCCCTGACCCGGTTCCGCGGCGACAAGATTGACGTACTGATCTGCACCGATGTCGCGGCCCGGGGTATCGATGTCGAGGGCGTCACGCACGTCATCAACAACACCTGCCCCGAGGACGAGAAGGCCTACATCCACCGGATCGGCCGGACCGGGCGCGCGGGGGCGAGCGGCATCGCCGTCACCTTCGTCGACTGGCCGGACGTGACGCGGTGGAAGACGATCAACAAGGCTCTCGACCTGCCGTACGAAGACCCGCAGGAGATCTACTCCACGTCGCCGGAGCTGTACCACGACCTCGGCATCCCGACCGACGCCAAGGGCCGGATCCGCGCACCGCAGGCTCGCGAAGCGCGTGAGTCCCGTGAGTCCCGCGAGGACGCACCGCGCGGTCGTCGCGGCGGTACGTCGGAACGGTCGGAGGGCCGCTCCGACAACCGTTCGGACAACCGTTCCGAGGGTCGCTCCGAGAGGAAGTCCGAGGGCGATGGGGCGCCGCGGTCGGGACGGAAGCGGAACCGGACGCGGAAGCGCACCCGGGCCGGGCAGCCGGTCGAGGAGCTCGCGGACGTCACCACGAAGACCGAGGTCCCGCCGGCCACCGAGGCCGTCCAGGACGAGGACCGCAAGCCCCGCAAGCGGACCCGAGCCCGGAAGTCGGCCGAGGCGCCGCAGACGCAGGCCGTCGAGTCGGCTGAGGCGCGGACCGTCGAGTCGGCTGAGGCGCCGGCCGTCGAGTCGGCAGCTGAGGTCGAGGTGACCGAGGCACCGGCCGAGAAGAAGCCGGCCAAGCGGACCCGCACCCGCAAGACCGCGGCGACGAAGCCGGAAGCCGACGTCCAGGCAGCCGAGGCGAAGCCGGAGCAGGCGTCCGACGTCCAGGTAGCCGAGCCGACCGGTCACGCCGCCGAGGCGGCGGACGTGGCCGAGAAGCCTGCGAAGCGGACGCGCACGCGGAAAACCGCCGCCGTCAAGGCAGCTGCGCCGACCGCTGAAGCAGCAGAGCCGGCGGCCGTCGAGGCGGCAGAGGCGGGCGAGAAGCCCGTGAAGCGGACGCGGACGCGGAAGACCGCCGCCGCGAAGGCGGCTGCGCCGGCTGCTGAAGCGACCGCATCCGAGCCGACCGCCGTCGACGCCGGTGAGAAGCCGGTGAAGCGGGCCCGGAAGGCGCCTGCGAAGAAGACTGCGGCGCCGGCTACGACGCCGATCTTCAGTGCGCCGGAGTGACTGTTTCCGAACGGTGATCTGAGCCTGCAACACCCAGCCCCGCGTGGGCCGTCCTAGGGCGGTAACCACGAGAGAGGGGCTGGGTGATGGGGCGGATCAGAGCGGTAACAGCCGTGCTGGCCACAGCGGGGATCGTGCTGCTGTCCGGCTGTGGAGCCAGCGGCAACGACAACGCGAGCGGGACCAGCGAGGCGGCGCCCGCAGAAAAGCAGGCAGCGGACGGCAACGCGAGCAATGCGAAACCGCAGGCGCCCGCGCAGCCACAGGCCGGGAAGTCCCAGGCGAGTGGCACCGACGACCCGACGATCACGCGGGCGATCATCAAGACCGGTTCGCTGACCGTCGAGGGTGACGACGTCTCGGACATGCGCCAGAAGGCCGTCCTCGCGGTCGCCGGCCTGGACGGACAGGTCTCGTCCGAGGACACCGGCAGCGACCCCGACGGCAAGGTCACCCGGGCGAACCTCGTCCTCAAGGTCCCGACCAAGTCGTTCGAGACCGCGATCCAGCGGCTCTCCGACCTGGGCAAACGCCTGCAGATCCACCAGGAGTCGACCGACGTCACCGAGCAGGTCGTCGATGTCGCCAGCCGGATCGAGTCCCAGCGCGCCAGCCTCGAGCGGATGCGCGCGCTGATGACCAAGGCGAACACGATCGCCGAGATCGTCTCGGTCGAGAGTGAACTCACCCGCCGCGAGTCCGACCTGGAAGCGCTCCTGGCCAAGCAGAAGAACCTCTCGCTGCAGACCGATCTCGCGACGCTCACGCTGACGCTGACCGAGAAGGGCAAGCCGCCGGTCGAGACCGAACCCACACAGGACAAGGGTTTCCTGGCCGGCCTGAAGGGCGGCTGGAACGCGTTCACCGCGGTGTTCTCGGCGCTGGCGACCGCGGTCGGCGCGATGCTGCCGTTCCTCGTGCTGCTCGCGATCATCGCCGTACCGCTGTGGCGCTTCCGGCATCGACTGCGCAAGCAGCCGACCGCGGGTCAGTGAAGCAGTGCGCCGGCCAACGCCCGGTAGGCCTTCGCGCCGGGCGAGGCCGGCGCCGTGCTGAGTACGGTCTCGCCGATCGCCGGCGCCTCCGCGAACCGGATCGACTTCGGGATCGCCGGCTGCAGCACGTCGAGCGAGTACGTGTCCGCGATCGTCTCCAGTACGGCGCGGGCATGGGTCGTGCGTCCGTCGTACAGCGTCGGAAGTACGCCGAGCACGCGCAGGCTCGGGTTGGTCAGCTGCTGCACGTCGTGCACGGTGTCCAGTAGTTGCCCTACGCCACGATGTGCCAAGGTCTCGCACTGCAAGGGAATCAGTACGTCGGACGCCGCCGACAGCCCGTTCACGGTGAGCAGGCCGAGCGTCGGCGGGCAGTCCACGATGATCCAGTCGTACGACGAACGCAGCGGCCGCAGCGCCGTCCGCAGTACCTGCTCGGAGTTGCCCTCGCGGGCCAGCTGCACCTCGGCGTTGGCCAGCTCGATCGTGGCCGGCACCAGGTCCGGCGCATCGTCGAACTCGATCAGCACGTCACGCGCCTTCACGCCGCCGAGCAGCACGTGGTGGATCGACTTGTCGAGGTCCTCGGGGTCGATGCCGACCGAGAACGTCAGGCACGCCTGCGGGTCCAGGTCGACGAGCAGCACCCGTTGGCCGAGCTCGCCCAGGGCTGCGCCGAGGGTGGCGACGGTGGTCGTCTTGGCCACGCCGCCCTTCTGATTGGCAACCGCGAGAGTGCGAGGCACCCGGCCATTGTGCCGCACCGCGGAACGGCCTCCTACAGGGGCGGACCAACGCAGCGGTTACCCTCTTGACTTGTGAGTACGCCGCGTACGCTGACGCTGCCCGACGGGGTGCACCCCGAGACCCTCGAGACCGATCGTGGCTCGTTCGCCACGCTCACCGCCGTACCGCAGATCGGTACGCCGCTCGGCACTGTCCTGCTCGTGCCGGGGTGGACCGGGAGCAAAGAGGACTTCACTCCGCTGATCGACCACCTGTGCCGGTACGGGTGGCGGACTGTGGCGGTCGACCAGCGCGGTCAGTACGAAACGGCCGGGCCGGCGGACAAGTCGGCGTACTCGCTGGCTGAGCTCGGCGCAGACGTGGTGGCGATGAGCAAGGCACTCGGCGGGTTCAGCCAGCTGGTCGGGCACTCGTTCGGTGGACTGGTCGCGCGAGAGGCCGTGCTGACCGACCCGTCGGTGTTCTCCACCATCACATTGATGTGCTCGGGGCCGGGCGCGTTCACGGACCAACAGACGCTGCAGAGCCTGCAGATGCTCGCGTTCGGGCTGGAGAACCTGCCGATCGAGCAGGTGTACGACCTGAAGCTCGGCCACGACCGCGAGAACCCGAGGTACGTCGCTCCGCCGGAAGATGTCGCTGCCTTCCTGCGGACACGCTTCACCAGCAATGTGCCGATCAGCCTCGCCGAGATCACCCGCCGGTTGACGGATGCCGAGGTCAAGACGGACCAGCTCGCCAAGTCCGGCGTACGCACACAGGTACTGCACGGCGAGACGGACGACGGCTGGCCGATCCCGGTGCAGCAGGCGATGGCGGTGGCGCTCGGAGTCAAGGCCGAGGTCGTCCCCGACGCCGGTCACTCACCGGCCATCGACCAGCCGGCCGCGACCGCCCGCCTGCTGGTCGATTTCTTCCACGACTACCCGAGCCTGACCACGCAGGTCTAGTTCACCGGTCGAACGTCGGGGTGAACGTCCAGCAGGTCCAGGCCGACCGGGGCGAGAGCGGCCTTCACCTGCTCGGTGTAGACGAGCAGCGAGATCGGTGCGCGGCTGCCGGCCGGACCGGCGCCGCCGTACCCGTACGCACCGAGGTCCCGCTTGGGGAGGATCCTGTCCAGCTCGGTCCGGACGCGGTCGCTGTCGGCGTTGCTCATCAGGGCCGGGGCCACGCAGAGGTTGCCGCTGTAGACCTTCTCGAACGCCGCCCGGAGCGTCGCGACATCGCCGTGCGCCACGCCGAGCAACATCACGACCGGGGCGCCGCGTGAGCTGCCGTTCGGGTAGTTGTTGGTCGGGCCGTACACCTGGCCGGCATTCGCGGCGAGGAACGACTGCACCGCGGGCGCGGCGATGTTGCTCGGCTTCGAGGGCCAGCCACCGGCCGGCGCCGCACACGGAAGCTTCGGAAAAGGGGTCGGCACAGGCGCGATCGGAGCCGACTGCTGCTGTACGTCGATCGCGCCGTCGCGCCACACGCCGCTGACCGTCGCGCTACCGGTACGGACGCCCTTGATCGTCCTCATGCCACTGATCCGGTCGAGGTCAAGGCCGTTGAGCTTGACCGCGAACTCGTCGGGACAGCTCGGCGCCGGCTCCTTGCCAGGCGGGTAGCCGATGGCCGTGGACGCGAGCGGCGCACAGAAGACCGGGGTCTTGCCCGGGACCGCGATGATCCCGCCGCTCACCTGGACCTTGTCGCCGGGCTTGACCAGCAGCTCGTCGTTCGGTTCTTGGTTGCCTTGGGCAAAGGACTGCGGCGGGCTCTGCGGCCGGTCGTGCTGGTTCGGGAGTACGGCGATGATGCCCGCGGCAACGACTGCCACACTCGCGGCCGCGAGCGCCGGCACCCAGCGACGGGGCTTGCGGCCGCCGCTCAGCATGTACTCGAGATCGGGCTCGGGCGGTGCCTCCTGATCGGCCCGCCACCGAGCGCCCGCCCGCGTCAGCAGGTCGTCGATCTCGTCGGTCGGCTTCATTCTGTGACCTCCAGCAAGGTGCGGAGCCGGGAGCGGGCGTCCGAGAGGGTCGACTTGACGGTGCCTTCGGAGCAACCCATCACGGCTGCCGTGTCGGCGACCGACAGGTCGGCGAAGTAGTAACAGTCGACCGCCAGTCGCTGCCGGTCCGACAGCGACGTGATCGCTTGGTCGACATCCATCCGCGCGTCGAGATCCGGACGGGACACCGGCGCGGCGTCGGGCGCGTCGATCAGCGACAGGTTCGGACGCATCCGGCGTACCGTTTTGCGGGCTTGGTCGGCGGTGATCGCGAGCAGCCAGGCCGACGGGGTGCCGCGGCTCGCGTCGTACTGCGAACGCTTGGACCACGCCCGCGCGAGCGCCTCCTGCACGATGTCGTCCCGATCCGCGCCGACCGCCAGCCGCGCCGCCAGCCGAGCCATCGCAACCAGATGCGGCCGCACCCACTGAGCGAACCCCGGCCCGTCCCCCGGCGGCGCCGTCACACCGCCCACCGGCTCACCCGTCATCGTCGGCATACCTTCTCTACCCCCGAATCACCCGCCCGGTTGGGTCCCTACCCGCATTTCAACGACCCCACCACCCCAAGGTCACCGCCCCCACCCCTTCCGTAACCCACCCGAGTTATCCACAAATCCCAAATCCCACCCCACAGCCCCCACCCCATTCCCTACGGTCAAAGAAAGAAGCCAACAGATCAAGGGGGGACCAGATGACATCCGCGCCGGATCATCCGGCCGACCTCGCCGAGATCGCACGACGCTACGGCATGCAGGCGGCCAGCAAGAGCCGCGAACTGCTCCGGCGAACGGCTGAGATCGAACCGCGGGTCACCGCCCAGTTCCTCGCCTCGATTCCCGCCGGCAGCTCGCCGTACCAGCTCAGTCGCCGGGTGAAATCCCCCGAGTCGCTGGCTCGCAAGCTCCGAACCTGGTCCGATGCGAACAACCGGAGTCCGGTCGAGGACCTGCTCCGGTACACCGTGCTGACCGAATCACCTGACGAGCTCGTCGCGTCGACTCGCAGTACGACCGAGGCGCTGACAGATCAGGGGTGGCGGGTTCTGTACGCGATGCATTCCTATACGGACGGCTCGCGGTACAAAGGCGTCCACGCCCACTTCCGCACGCCGGACATCGATCGGCTCGAGATCCAATGGCACTCGGTCAGGTCTGCCGAGGTCAAGGAGTTCACGACCCGCTGGTACGAAGTCGAACGCAGTCTCACCACCTCGGACGACGAGCGGACCGCTGCACGTCAGAAGTGCGTGGAAGCATCCGCTCAACTCCGCACTCCACCCGGGATAGATGCCCTCACAGAGCTGGGCGGCAGGCGCGTCAAGGTCAACAACTACAGTGACTCCAGACAGATGGTGACCAACCGACGACCCGCCGCGACCGGACCGGGAAGACGACCGATGACAGATCGGGACCGAGGCGAAGGGATCGCGCGATGAAGCTCTACCTGGTGAAAGAGGACGACCGGCTGGTGTGGGTGGCGGCGTTGGCGCATGAGCACATGTATTCGTACGTCGCGAACACCGGGAAGTTCCATGACAACAATGCCCTGCGCAACGACTACTACATGGAGCGCTGGTTCACCTACGAGCCGATCGGACCGGCCGACGCGCGCCGGTTGATCAACCAGGGCGTCGGCACCCTAGACGAGGAAACCCAATCCGACTCCCTCGCCGCCTGGCGCACCGACCCGAAACCCCTCGACCCAGCCGACGTACTCTCCATCGCCGCCGGGTACACCGAGTAGAGGACCCACGATGACGCGGTTGTTCTTGGTCAAGGACGGGGAGACGGAGCTGTGGGTGGCGGCTTTGGTGGATGAGGATGTGTGGACGTACGTCGGGAACACCGGCAAGTTCCACTACAACGAGGGTGCTCGGCACGACTACTACTTTCTGAACGAGCTGCAGTACGTCGATATCGGGATCGCCGAGGCCAAGCGGCTGATCGGGGCCGGAGTGGGGACGGTCGACGAAGGCGAGCTGCCGGGTGCGGTGAGCCGCTGGCGGGATAACCCCGACGGGATGGATCCCGAGATCGTGTTCGCCTCGATGGCTGCCGACCTGGCCTAACGCTGTGGGGTTGTTGGGGCGTAGAGCTGGGTGATGACGGATTCGATGGTGGGTTCGGCTACGGAGAGGTCTACGAGGGGGTAGTTCGCGGCGATCTGGGCTAGGAGGGGGGCGGCGCTGGTGGTGGGTGGGAAAGCTAGGTGCTGGCGGGGGCCGTCGACCTTGGTGACGGTGGCGCCTTCGATCTCGATGGGTGGGAGGGAGGTGGCTAGGTCGACGACCAAGGTGCGGGGGGCGGACTGGCTGGATTTCAAGCCGTCGAGGGTGCCGTCGAAGATCTGGTGGCCGTGGTCGATGACCATGACTCTGGTGCAGAGGGCTTCGATGTCGTCGAGGTCGTGGGTGGTGAGGATGATCGTCGTACGGCGGGCCGCATTGATCTCGGCGAGGAACTCGCGGAGCCGGGCCTTGCTGATGACGTCCAGGCCGATGGTGGGCTCGTCGAGGTAGACGATCTCGGGATCGTGCAGCAGCGCGGCCGCGATGTCGCCGCGCATCCGTTGTCCCAACGACAGTTGACGAACGGGTACGTCGAGCAGATCGCCCAGGTCCAGCAGTTCCACGAAGGTCGCCAGGTTCTCCCGGTGACGCGCGAGAGGTACGCCGTACATCTTCTGCAGCACCGCGAACGAATCCTTCAACGGCAGGTCCCACCACAGCGTCGTACGCTGCCCGAACACCACGCCGATCCGCTTCGCCAGCTTCAACCGGTGCCGCGACGGATCCACCCCGGCGACCCGGATCGACCCGCCGGACGGCACCAGGATCCCGGTCAGCATCTTGATCGTGGTGGACTTCCCGGCGCCGTTCGGCCCGATGTAGCCCATCACCTCGCCCGGCTCGACGGTGAACGACATCCCGTCGACCGCCCGCACCTCCCGTCGGGTACGGCGCAACCCGGATCGCGACGTGACGGTGAACGCCCGCGACACGTCCTCCAACTCGATAACAGGCATGATTTTCAGCTCCCTGTACTGCGATAGCGACGAAGACCGCCCCGCCAGGCCAGCGCCGCGAGCGCGACCATGACGACCGCGACCAGCGGCGACAGCAATCCGATCCAGGACGGAAACCCCAGCGGGGCCGGCTTACCCAGCAGGTACAGCACCGGGTAATAGTTGACAAAGGCAAGCGGTACGACGAACGTCACGGCCCGCACGATCTCTTTCCCGAAGACCGCCAACGGGTACTGCGTCAACGTCTGGCCGCCGTAGGTGAACGAGTTGGCCAGCTCCGCCGAATCCACCGACACGAACTGGAACGCGGCGCCGAGCACGAAGATCGCACCGAAGATCACTGACCCGGCGATCATCGACACCATCAACATGATGCCGCGGGCAACTGTCCAGTCGACGTCCAGCCGGTTGAACGCGAACACCATCACGACCAGCGCCTGCAACGGCCGCCCGAGCCGCCGCAGCGCGAACCCGTCGGCCGCGGCCTGCAGGAAGGCGGGCACCGGCCGGATCAGGTACGCGTCGAACGTCCCGGTCCGGATCCGCTCCCCGACCCGCTCGATCGACCCGGTGAACAGGTCCGCGATCCCGAGCGTCATCGAGGCCGTTGCGTAGAGCAACGCCATCTCCGCCAGCGAGAACCCGCCGAACGACGAGATATGGCTGAACATCAGCACGATCGCGACGAAGTCCATCACGGTCAGCACCATCGAGCTGAACAGCATCAGGAAGAACGACGCCGGGTACGCCATCGAGGACCGCACCCACATCATGATCAGCATCCAGTACTGCGAGGGTGCCTGGAGCACACGCTCAACCACCCTGGATCACCACCTTCCGGGTCGCCACCGACGTCACCAGCAGCGCGGCGAGATACAGCACCGCGATCCAGCCCAGCTGGAACAGCAACGCCGAACCGGCCCCGCCGGGGTGCCGGCCGAGCCAGATGTCGATCGGCACCTGCATGGTCGCGGCCCACGGCGTAGCCCGGGCGACCTCCCCGATCCAGCCCGGGAACACCACGAGCGGCAGCACCATCCCAGAGAAGAAGGTCGCCAGCACCAGTGCCAACTGCTCCATACCCCGCGTATCGGTGATCCAGAACCCGGACAGCGCGACCAGGTAACGGATCGCGAAGCTGATCAGGATCGCCAGGAACACACCGGCCGCGACCGCGAGCCACTCCACCGGCGTCGACGGGAACTTGAGATCGAACACCAGCGCTCCGACGAGCAACGGCGCCCCGCCACGCGCCAGCAGTTGGAACAGCGCCCGCCCGAGGTCGACCGACAGCCACCAGACCAGCAGGTGCGTCGGCCGGTACAGATCGACCGCAATTTCACCGCTGCGGACCCGTTCCCCCAGTTCACTCGTCGTCGTGGCGCCCCAGATCCCGACCGACATCAGCAAACCCTGCTGCAGCCACACGAACGTCAGCGCGTCCGAGACGTCGTACCCACCGAGGCCGGGCCGCTCGTGCCACAGCGTCAGGTAGATGCCGCACAGGATGAATCCAAAGACCGAGTTCGTGAACGCGCCGGACACGGTGGCGATCCGGTACGTCGAGAATCGCCGGAAGGAACGCACTGCGATCGCCCAATACACGCCCACTGCAGACCTCCTCTCACACTCCTGGTGGTGTCCGAGAGCACAGCGGCACGCGAAACCGCCCCGGATTCGTGAGGACCCGGGGGTACGGACACCACTGTGAAGGCATGGTTGAACCATGCCGGTTTGTCAAGGCAGAGGAGGGACGCTACGCCGCTGGCCGCCGAAGCGTCAACACAAATAACCGGTCCGGGTGCGAGACCCCTCAGACTCGCACCCGGACCGGTGGCCGCAGGTCAGACCGTGTCGGTCTTGAGCAGATGAGCCAGATGGGTGGCGAACGGACCCGGGTGGCTCGAGTACCCGCCGTGCCCGCCGGGGAACAGCACCACGGGCCAGCCGAGGTGGTTTGCGATGACCTCGATCGGCCGCCCCGGCAAGTGTGGGTGCGAGTCGAGACCGGCCGCCGGGACGATCCGGTCCGCGACCCGCTTCAGCGCGTCAAGGTCGGGCTCGTAGCGGGTGAACGGCAACAGCTTGTGCTCGTAGAAGTTGGCCGCGTTCGCCTGCATCCGCTCCGCGAGCTCGCGGTACTCCGGCAGCAGGTCCTCCAGCGGCGGCATCGCGTCGCCGTCCATCCCGGTGCCCATCATGAACACCACGTCGGCCGCGGTCAGCCCGTCCGTGCGGTAGGTCTCGTACACCTCGCCGAAGAACGCCCTGGCGTCGTCCGCATCCGGCAGGACCTCGGTGCACGGCGGCTCGTGCGCGACGAGCATGCGAACCCGGTCCGGGAACCGCGTGATCAGCTCGAGGCCGGTGATCGCACCCGAGCTGGTACCGAACACGTACGCCGGTTCGCCAGAAGGACCGCCGACCGCGTCGATCAGAGCGAGCGCGTCCTCGGCCGACTGCTTGACGCGCTCGTCCGTCGCGTCGCCGTCGTACCGGCTGCGGGAGTTACCCCGCGGGTCGTACGTGACGACCGTGTACTCCGCCGCGAGCTGACCGACCATCCCGGAGAACACTCCGGCGTCGGTTCCGCCGCCGGCGATCAGCAGCAGCACCGGCCCCGAGCCGGTGACCTCATAATGCAGCGTTGCCCCAGGCACCGCGAGCTTGTTCACAGTCTTCGCACCCATCACGCGAACCCCTTTCATCCACCCTCAGGGTTCACCGCACCGCTGGCACCGAGCGCACACGGCGCTGGCACGAGACGGACGTGTGTCACTGATCAAGCCGCGTATCGGGCGGTCGCCGACGCGCTGCTGAGCGTACGTCGCCTGGAGGGCGCCCACTTGGTCAGTGCGGCAGGTCCGCAGACTCAGCCAGCCTCGGCGACGGGGACCTGGTTACCCTCGTCGAGCCCGGCCCAAGGGTCGCGCGGTGGGGATTCGCGGCGGCCTTGGGGGCAGATCTTGGCGAAGTCGCACCAGCCGCAGAGCGGGGACGGCTCGGGTGGGAAGGCTTCGTCGGCCTCGGCGGGGGTCAGGCCCTCGCGCCAGCGGGCCTCGGCGGCTGCGGCGTCGTCGGCCATCGACTCGGCGCGGCGCTGGTGGCGGCCGAGGGACGCCTCGTCGTGGTCTGCCGCGGCGACGGTGTTGGTCGGGAGGTGGTGGAGCTCGACGCGCGTGCACGGTTTGTGCAGGACACGACGGGAGCCGAGGACGTAGAGAGCCATCGCCAACGACGACCGCGCATCGTCAGCCGTCAGCGGTCGCCGGCCGGTCTTGTAGTCGACGATCGCCAGCTCGGTCCCGCCGCTGCCGTCGCGGGCCGGGCGCTCGTCGATCCGGTCGACCCGTCCGCGCAGCGACGCCCGTTCGGTGGTGAAGGCAACGGTGCGCTCGACGCCGCGCGGCTCGTAGTACGGGTCTGTGTCCCGCAAGTAGCCGAGTACCATCTCGGTCGAGCGATCGCGCCAGTCCAGCGACTGCTGCTCGTCGCGAAACCCCTCGCTCCGCCAGCTCGATCGCATCTTCGCCACGACCTCGTCCGGCGTACGACGGGCTGCGGGCCAGCGCCCGAAGAAGTCGGCGAGCACTTCGTGGACGATCGCACCGACGGTGTTGTGCGCCCAGGGCGGACCCTTCGGCGGGCGCGGCGTCTCGAGGTAGGTGTACCGGTACTTACGCTTGCAGTCCGCGAACGTCAGCAACTTGGTCGGCGTCGCGACGAACAGCCGCGTCGGCATCCCGGGAAGTATGTCGTTCACGTCAGCCCGCCTTGATGAAGTCGGTGACGGCGTCGGCCACGAGCTGGACGGCGATCGCGCTCAGCAGCAGACCGGCGATCCGGGTGACGAGCAGTACGCCGTTCTCGCCGAGGATCCGCATGATGATGCCGGAGAACCGCAGCGTCAACCACATCACGATGTGGATCGCGATGATGCCGACGGAGATCGCGACCACGTCGGGCAGCGATCCGTTCGCACGCTGCACGAACACCATCGTCGCGACGATCGCGCCCGGTCCGGCGAGCAACGGCGTACCGAGCGGGACGAAGGCGATGTTCACGTTCTTGGTCTGGACCGGGTCCTCGGCGGTATCGGTCAGCAACTGCAGCGCGATCAGCAGGAGCAGCAGACCGCCGGCACACTGCAACGCGGGCAGCGTGATGCCGAGGTGCTGCAGGATCTGCTGGCCGAACGCCGCGAACACGACGATCACGCCGAACGCGACCAGCACCGCCTGCCACGCCGCCTTCTTCCGCGCCGCGCGGGACTGACCCGCGGTCAGCGAGATGAAGACCGGCACGGTGCCCGGCGGGTCCATGATCACGAACAGCGTGACGAAGACCGAGCTGAACAGCCCCGCGTTGATGACGCTGTTCACGGAAGGTAGGCCTCGGGAACCTGTGCGCCGGAGGCGGCCGCGTTGTTCTTCGCCGTCTCGAGCAGCCGCTCCAGCTGCTCCGGCTCGGTGCTGTTGACGCCCAGATCGTGGTCGATCTTCCCGGCGCCGTGGTGATCGCTGGAGCCGGTGTAGAAGATGCCGAGGTTGTTGGCGATCGCGCGCAACGCCGTACGGGATTCGGGTGAGTGGTCCTGGTGGTCGACCTCGATACCGGCCAGGCCATGGTCCTTGACCAGGTGGGCCAGGTTCTCCTCGGTCATCACCTTGTAGCTGGACCGGCCCCACGGATGCGCGATCACGGGTACGCCGCCGGCCTCGCGGACCAGATCGATCGCGTGACCGGGCTCGAGGGCGTAGTGCGCGACATGCCCGGCGCGGCCGTCGGCCAGATACCGGTCGAACGCCTCGGTGCGGTTCGCGACCGTGCCGTTGGCGACCAGCGCGTCGGCGACATGCGGGCGGCCGACCGACGGCGTACCGGTCGCCTGGGCCAGCACTTCCTCGACAGTCAGCGGTACGCCGATGCTGTTCAAGCGGGCCACGATCGTCGGGATCCGGTCGGTGCGGCCGTCGCGGATCACCTGCAGATCCTTCGCCAACGGCGGGTACGACGGGTCCGGCAGGTACGAGAGCAGGTGGACGCTGATCCCGTTGAGCTTGCACGAGATCTCGAGCCCCGGCACGAACCCGATCCCCAGCTCCTCCGCGGCCTGCCGGGCCTCGACCCAGCCGTCGGCCGTGTCGTGGTCGGTGAGCGCGATCACATCGAGCCCCGCCTGCTGCGCGTGCGTCATCAGAACGGGCACCGGATCGGTGCCGTCCGAGCGGTTCGAGTGGGTGTGCAGGTCGATGCGCACGAGCGGTACGAGTCCCTTCGCCGGTCAGGTGTCACCGATGATGCTAGCGGCGTTCACCGGTAAGCCCTGGTACTTATGCACAGAACGCCTATCCTTCCGGTGCATGGAGCGCGTCGACTGTGTGGGAGCCCTCGTGTACGACGAGGAGCGCCGGCTGCTCGTGGTGAAGCGGGCGCACGATCCGGGCAAGGGGCTGTGGTCGATTCCGGGCGGCCGGGTCGAACCAGGTGAGGACGACCCCACGGCTGTGGCACGGGAGGTCGCCGAGGAGACCGGTCTGACTGTCGAGGTCGGCGACCTGGTCGGCGAGGTCGAACGGCCCGGTCCACCGGGAAAGCTCTACGTGATCCGCGACTACCAGGCAACGACTGTCGGCGGGACGCTCACCGCGGGTGACGACGCCTCGGACGCTCGCTACGTCACGCGCTCGGAGTTCCTGGCGCTGTCCACGACAGTCCTCCTCGTTTCCACGTTAGAACAGTGGAACGCCATGCCGGGCTGATTCAGCAGGCGCTGAGCGGTACGTCGCCGCTGGCGAACGCTTTCGGCGTGACGCCCATCAACGAGCGGAAGTCCGCGATCAGGTGCGATTGGTCGGTGTACCCGGCGTACGCCGCCGTGTCGGCCCAGGACTCACGCGGCTGGCCGATCACGTTCCGCACGCGCGTGATGCGAGCGAAGTGTTTGGGTGACACGCCGACGGCCTGACGGAATACACGCCGCAGATAGCGGTCACTCACCCCGAGCGCGGCCGCTGTCTCGTCCACCCGCCGTGGCGCCCGCATCCCGCCGGCCCCTGGCGTCAACTCAGCGATGGCATTGCTGACGAACTCCACCCGGCCGGGAAGCCGATGCGGCAACTGACCGACCAGGAAACCGCCGAGAACCTCGACCGCCTCGGCCGGCCGGTCGCGATAAGCGACCAGGCGCTCCGCCAGGTCCGATGGACCGATCACGTCGTCCAGCGGGACGGTCCGGTCGACCAACTCGTCCGCGGCCGTGCCGAGCAGCGCCATCACCCGTCCCAGCCGGATCCGGAGCCGAACGCACACCGGGAGTTCCTTCGTGACGTGGTACGACGCCTTGGTGCGCGGACCCGCGATCAGTACGTCGCTCTCCCCCGCGCCCGTCATCCGCCAGACCACCGTGGTCGCCGGGTCGGGCGGCAGCACGGTGACCGGCATGATCGCGGGCTTCAGGATGACGGTCTCGATCCACGGGTCGTGCACGCTGTCGAGCGTAGCCAGTTGCGCGGGCGGACCGTAGTACCGAAAGTTCCTATCCTGCGGCGGTCCGGGCTGGGCAAGGTGGCCGCATGATCCTGGTTACGGGTGCGACCGGCACCATCGGCAGTGAGCTCCTCCGTCAACTGGTTGCCTCCGGCATCCCGGCCGTCGGGATGACGCGCGGGGAGCGACCTGGTTTCGTCCAAGGGGATTTCGAGGATCCCGATTCGTTGCGGAAGGCAATCGACGGTGTGGACACGGTCTTCCTGCTCAGCGCGCCGGGGCCCCGGGTGCCGGAGCATGATCGGGCGATGGTCGCGGCCGCGGTCGACCGCGAGGTCAGGAAGATCGTCAAGCTGTCGGCTTTCGGGACCACCGACGACGGGACGCCGGGGAACTGGCACGCGGCCGGGGAGCGAGCGGTGCGGGAGAGCGGGTTGGCATGGACGATCCTGCGGCCGGCCGGGTTCGCGTCGAACGTACTGCGCTGGTTGCCGGCGATGCGGGAAGGTCAGCCGATTCCCAACCAGACCGGGGACGGCGAACACGCGTTCGTCGATCCGCGTGACGTCGCGGCTGTTGCGGCGGCGGCGTTGGTGTCGAGCGATCACGACAGGCGGGCCTACACGTTGACCGGTCCGGAGTTGCTGAGCGTGCCGGGCCAGGTCGCGATCATGTCCGACGTACTCGAGCAGCCGTTGCGCGTGGTCGACGTACCGCTCGACAGTTATGCGGAGCAGTTGCGGGCGGCGGGGTTGGACGAGGCCTTCGTTTCGGTTGCCCTGCGGGGCGCCGAGTTGGTTCGCGACGGTGGGGCGCGGACGGTGACGGATGACGTGGAGCGGGTGCTGGGGCGGCCGGCAGCGACGTTCCGTGCGTGGGTGGAAAGCAATCGCGCCGCGTTCGGGTGATCAGCCAGACTGGCTGGATGGACGACGCTGAGCTGGTGCGGGCGATCGAGGAGAACGCGGCCGAGCTGCTGATGGCGATGGGCGCCGCGGGTGGCGGCGAGCAGCGGGACGATGCCGTCGCGCGGTGGACGATCGGTGGGTCGCCGATCGATTATCACAACGCGGTCGTGGCTGCGTCCGACGAACGGGTGGCCGCCGAATCCCTTGATTTGCTGAGGAAACACGGGGTGCCGGGCAGTTGGCATGTCGGTCCGTCGATGCAGATCCCTCATCAAGCGATCCGGGCGGCAGGTTTTGTGGACAGCGGCTCGGAGCCGGGGATGGCTGTGCGGATCGACGAGTTGGTCCCGGCCGAGATGCCCGGACTGTCGCTCACGCGAGTTGGTGATGACGACGCGTTGGCGGTGTGGGAGGCGACGCTCGGCCGCGGATTCGGCGAGGGCGAGCGCGAGGCCCGATGGGTGGCGTCGGTCTACCAGAAGCTCGGGTACGACGATCCCTGGCAGCACTACGTGGGCTGGCTCGACGGCGCACCGGTCGGCACGGCGACGGTGTTCCTCGGAGCAGGCGTGGCCGGGCTGTACTTCGTGATGACGGTCCCCGAGGTACGGCGTCGCGGGATCGGGGCAGCGATCACGTACGGCGCACTCCGCGACGCGAGCGCGGAGTACGCCGTACTGGGATCTTCGCCGGCCGGGCGGTCGGTGTACGAGCGGCTCGGGTTCCGCGAGTACTGCACGATCGAGCTCTACGAATGGACCCCGACCGGCTGAGGGGCCTCGACCGTACGGCGCTCGCGGAGCAGGAGGCAGGCGTCGAAGAGCATCACGACCGCGGTCAGGCCGTGGATCCCGAGCGCGGTGGCGACCGTGCCGCCGTGGCTCAGGACCGTGATCATGTCCACGATCGGGACGAGCGTGGTGATCGCCATCAGCACCCCGGTGGCGCGGCGCTGCTTGAGCGCGAACAGCGCGAGCAGGTTGAGGCCGAGGACGATGTCGCGGATCCCCTTCGCCACGAAGAAGCCGCCGGCGGCGGCCGTGATCCCGTACCCGGCTCCGGCACCGGGCCCGTCGAAGAGGAACCGCACGCCGAAGGTGAGCGGGAAGAGGCCGAGCAGAACGGTCAGGACGGTGGCGAAGCGGCGCATCGGAATTCTCCTTGATCTAGCGTTGCTAATTTTCCTAGCAACGCTAACACTGCCGTTGCTAGATTGTCTAGCGGTGCTAGTATTCGGACCATGCCGACCCCGACACGCCGCGAGCGGGCCCGCGAGGAGCGCCGTACGCTGATCCTCCGCGCCGCCCGCGACCTCGCCGAGTCCGAGGGCTGGGACGCCGTCACCACCCGCCGCCTGGCCGAAGCCGTCGACTACAGCCAGCCCGTCCTCTACGGCCACTTCAAGAACATGGACGCGATCGCCGACGCGGTCGCCCTGGAAGGCATCGAGGAACTGACCGAGGTCTTCCGCACGGCTCGCTCGAGGGCGACGGACGACGCGGCCGGACTGCGCGCGCTCGCGCACGCCTATCTCGATTACGCCGACCAGCACCCGGCCGTCTACGAGGCGATGTTCGTCCGCCGGACCGACCTGCAGTTCGGCCGGTCCGAGACGCCGGCCTCACTCATCGACGCCTTCAACCAGATCCGCTCCGCGGTGGAGCCTTTCGGCACCGGTGATCCGGAAACCCTGACGGAGGTTGTCTGGAGCTCCCTCCACGGCCTGGCAACCCTCGGCCACGGCGCCCGCCTCCGCCCCAACCACCGCGAAGCCCGCGTCGACCTGCTGGTCGCCACCTTGACCTGAGGCGGTCAGCTGTTCCAGTGGAGGATGGCGGGGGAACCGCGTTCCCAGCCGAGGGTTGAGAGGGTGGCGGTGTTGAGGACGAAGTGACGTCCTTCGGTGACGTCGAGTTCGAGCCAGCGTGCGGTGAGGCCGCGGAGCGCGTGGGAGTGGCCGAAGACCAGGACATCTCCCGGTACGGCGGCGATGCGGGCGGCGACCCGGTCGAGCCGGGTGGTGAGCTCGGCGGGCGTTTCGCCGTGGGGTACCGGATCGTCCCATACCGTCCAGCCCGGGACGGTCTTGCGGATCTCCGCGGTGGTGATGCCTTCGTAGTCCCCGTAGTTCCACTCGACCAGGTCGTCGTCGACCTCGGCGTCGGGGTAGCCGGCCAGTTCCGCCGTACGCCGCGCGCGCTGCCGCGGTGAGGTCAGTACCAGGTCGAACGACTCCCCCGCGAGACGCTCCTTCAGACCCGCCGCGACACGCTCGCCCTCGGGCGTGAGCGGGAGGTCGGTGACGGACGTGTGCCGACCCGATCTGCTCCATTCGGTCTCGCCGTGCCGGACCAGGAAGACCCGGTCGTCCCGCTCCTGTGTGGTCACGCTTGCATCCTCGCAGACCACCGGCCGATGACGGGTGAGCCCTTGACCGTTTGAACGATCCAGGGCAGGGTATCCAAACTGTAAGCGCTTCCACTTTCCCTCCAGGAGTGAGCACCGTGGCATCCGGACCCACTGGCCGGCCGGCGACGATCTACGACGTCGCGGCCCTCGCGAAGCTGTCGATCGCGACGGTTTCGCGTGTCCTGCAAGGGACCGGGCCGGTTTCGGCGAAGGCCCGGGCCCGGGTGGACCAGGCGGCGCAGGAGCTCAACTACGTACCGTTGCGCGCCGCCCGGAGTCTCGCCGTACAACGGCACGAGGCGCACGGGCTCGTACTGCCGGACCTCGCCGGTCCGTTCTACGGGGATCTGCTGATGGGGTACGAGCGCTGGGCCGGCGAACACGGCCAGAGCGTCATCATCACCGTTACGCACGGCAACCCGGATCCGCGGCGCAGTGTGATGGATCTGGCCGGCCGGGTCGACGGGATCGTTGTCCACGGCAACGCTCTCGAACTGCCGACGATCCAGGCGCTGCAGAAGGCCGGTGTGCCGTTGGTGCTGATCGCGCATCCTCCCATCCGCAGCTGTGACTCGGTCCGCACCGAGTCGGCGGCAAGCGCCGAAGCGCTGACCACCCGCCTGCTGGACCACGGCCGCACCAACCTGCTCTTCGTCGGCGACCCGTCCAGCGGGTACGACGTCACCGAGCGGTACGCCGGATTCGCGAAGGCGCTCGAGGCCCGCGGCCTCCAGGTGCCGAAGCCGATCCAGGTTCCGTTGACAGAGGAGTCCGGCCGGGCCGTCGCCGAACAGTTGCTACAGGCAAGCGGATCGCGGCCCGACGGGCTGGTGTGTGCGAACGACGAGTTGGCGTTGGCGGCGATGAGTGTGTTGGCGGCCAACGGGGTCGACGTGCCCGGCGAGGTTGTGGTTACCGGGTGGGATGACGTGATGGCGGCTCGATACGTGTCGCCCGGTTTGACGACGGTGCGGCAGCCGATGGCCGAACTGGGGCGGCTGGCCGCGCAACGACTGCATGAGCGGGTGACCGGAGAGCGGTCGCGCGCACGGAACGACGTACTAGCGACACAAGTGGTGCTGCGGGACAGCTGCGGCACCAACCGGGGGATGTAACCGAGTGAGGAGACAACAGATGTTCACCCACAGCATCCGCCGCCGGCTGGTGATCGGCAGCGCTGCGCTCACCGCCACAGCACTGGCACTGGCCGGCTGCGGCCGGTCGAGCGACTCCCCCGACGCGGGTTCCCAGGCCACGACGACCGTCAGCCAAGGTCCCGCGACCGGCAACCTGACCGTCTGGGCGATGGGCACCGAAGGCGAGAACCTGCCCAAGCTGATGGAGCAGTTCAAACAGGCCAACCCGGGCGTGAACGTGACCGTCACGCCGATCCCGTGGGACGCGGCGCACAGCAAGTTCACCACCGCGATCACCGCGAACACACTGCCGGACGCCGCGATGGTCGGCACCACGTGGATGGGTGAGTTCGCCGACCTCGGCGCGCTCGACCCGACGCCGCAGGGCTTCGACAACTCGGGCTTCTACCCGGGCGCGCTGGACACCACGAAGGTCGGCGGGACGCAGTACGGCGTTCCCTGGTACGTCGAGACGCGGCTGGTGTTCTACCGCAAGGATCTCGCCGCGAAGGCCGGCTTCAGCACTCCCCCGACGGACTGGGACGGGCTGAAGGCAATGGCGAAGGCGATGAAGGACAAGGCCGGCGCGAAGTACGGGATCAACCTGCAGCCGGGCGGTACCGGATCGTGGCAGACCGTGATGCCGTTCGCGTGGTCGGCCGGGGCGAACATCACCGGTGACGACGAGAAGTCATTCACGTTCGACACGCCGGAGATGCAGGAGGGGCTCAAGTACTACCAGAGCTTCTTCACCGACAAGCTCGCTGGGACGGACCTGCCGCCGAACCAGACCGAGGCGCAGTTCGTGAACGGGCAGGTGCCGATGTTCATCTCCGGTCCGTGGATGGCGGGCTCGGTGGCGAAGGCGGGCGGGGACGCGATCAAGCCGAACATCGGCGTGTTCCAAATGCCGAAGAACAAGACCGCGACGTCGTTCGTCGGCGGGTCGGACTTCGTCGTGTTCAAGTCGTCGAAGAACAAGGACAGCGCCTGGAAGCTGGTCAAGTGGCTGTCGGACGCGAAGACGCAGGCGGCGTGGTTCAAGATGTCGTCGGACCTGCCGGCCGTGAAGAGCGCGTGGCAGGACCCGAGCATCGCCGCCGACCCGCTGCTGCCCGTCTTCGGCAAGCAACTCGACGACGCGAAGGCCCCGCCGGCCATCGTCAACTGGGAACAGATCGCCGCCCAGTTCGACACCGAGGTAGAAAAGATGACCAAGGCCGGCCAATCCCCCGCCGACACCGCCAAAGCGATCCAAACAAAAGCAACTCAGATCGGCGCCGGCGGTAGCTGATGAGTTCCAAAGAAACCGCCCGCCCGCCGGGCCTGCGGCCCGGCGGGCGGGCGGGAGAAATGCCCAGAGCGACGGCAGAGCCGGGAGCCCGGCCGGAGGCCGGTGCGGGTCGCCAGCGGGCAGCTGGAGCGGGCGGCGGTGCCGCCCCTCGCCGGGCCGGGCGGCTTGATCGGCAGACCGGAGCGGCTTGGCTTCTAGTACTGCCGTTCGTTCTGTTGTTTCTGGCGTTTACTGCTGGGCCGGTGTTGGGCTCTTTGGGGATGAGTTTTACCGATATCAAGCAGCGGGATCTGCGGACGCCGTTCTCGGTTAATGGGGTTGGGTTCGGGAACTACGTCAAGGCGTTCGAGGACGAGACGTTCCGCAAGGCCGCGTTCAATACGGCGTACTTCGTGGTGCTGGGAGTGCCGTTGACGCTGGTGGTGGCGCTGGCGGCCGCAGTACTGCTGGATCGCGGGGTCAAGCGGTTCCAGGCGTTGTTCAAGGTCGGGTACTACCTGCCGGTGGTGACGTCGATCGTCGCGATCGCGGTGATCTGGCGGTTCGTGCTGGCGCCTGACTCCGGTCTGCTGAACACCGTGCTCGGCTGGGTCGGGATCGACGGGCCCAACTGGCTGGCGTCGAAGACCTGGGCGATGCCGTCGCTGATCGCGATGGCGGTCTGGCGGAACTTCGGTTCCGCGATGATCATCTTCCTGGCCGGTCTGCAGGGCATCCCGCAGTCGGTCGAGGAGGCCGGCCAGATCGACGGTGCGGGCTCCTGGCAACGATTCCGGTACCTGATCCTGCCGTTGCTCCGGCCAACGATCCTGTTCACCAGCGTGACCACCGGGATCGGCTATCTGCAGTTCTTCGAGGAACCGTTCGTGATGACCCAGGGCGGCCCGTTGAACAGCACGATCTCGGTCTCGATGTACACCTACAACCAGTTCGGCTTCGGCAACTACGGGCTGGCCACGGCGATGGCGTACATCCTGTTCGTCGTCATCGCGGTGATCACGTTCATCCAGTTCCGGCTGCTGAGGGAGAAGTGATGCGCCGCACCTGGTGGATCTACCTGATCGGGGTGCTCGGCCTGGTGGCCGTGGCCGCGCCGTTCCTCTGGATGGTGCTCGGCAGCTTCAAGACGCAGGGCGAACTGCTCCGCGTCCCGCCGACGTGGTGGCCGCAGGACGCGACCACGCAGAACTACGACGATCTGTTCAGCAAGGCGAGCTTCCCGCGGTACTTCGTCAACTCGACACTGGTCGCGCTGGTCGTCACCGCCGGGAACCTGACCTTCTGCTCGATGATCGGGTACGCGCTGGCCAAGCTCCGGTTCAAGGGCCGCAACGCCTTGTTCGTCCTGGTGATGGCCACGTTGATGATCCCCGGCATGGTCACGTTCGTCCCGTTGTTCGTGCTCGTCACCAATGCCGGGCTGGCGAACACCTACCCCGGCCTGATCCTGCCGTTCCTGGTCTCGCCGTTCGGCGTGTTCCTGATGCGGCAGTTCTTCCTCGGGCTGCCCGACGACCTGATGGACGCCGGCCGCGTCGACGGCAGCGGCGAACTGGGCATCTTCGCCCGGATCATGCTGCCGCTGACCAGGCCCGCGCTGGCCACGCTCGGCATCCTCACCTTCCTCGGCTCCTGGAACAACTTCCTCTGGCCGCTGGTGATCGCCCAGACCGAGGACAAGTACACCCTTCCCGTCGCCCTGGCGCTGTACTCGACCGGACAGAACGCGCAGAACTACGGCCTGCTGATGGCCGGCGCGGTCGTGGTCGTCCTTCCGGTGCTGGTGATGTTCCTGGCCTTCCAGCGCCACGTCACCAAGGGCATCGCAATTACCGGACTCAAATAGGAGAACTCTGATGACCGCCAACATCAGTCGCCGGACCCTACTCGCATCGACCGGAGCGCTTGCGCTGACCGGAGTCGCAGCACCCGCGTTCGGAGGAACACCCGATCCCGCCGCACTCCTCAAAGGCGGATGGCAGCCGAGCCGCGAGGACAAAGCTCTGGCCGGGCGGTGGGCCCGCGACACCTGGCGCAGCCTCGTCGCGATGACGGACGAGCACACCGGCCTGCCCGCCGACAACATCGGCGAGTCCGTGGCCAGCCCGGTGCGGAGCAACTACACCTCGCCTACGAACATCGGCGGCTACTTGTGGAGCACGGTCGTCGCCAAGTACCTCGGGATCATCTCGCCGCAGGAGTCGCTGCGCCGGATCACGCAGACGCTGACGACGATGAAGAACGCCGTACATCACGAGCCGAGTGGGATGTACTTCAACTGGTACGACGAAGCGACCGGTGAAGTGCGGTACGTCGATCCGGACGGCACCAAGCCGATCACGCCGTTCGTCTCGAGCGTCGACAACGCCTGGTTCGCCTGCGCGCTGATGGTCGTCCGCAATGCCGAGCCGCGCGCTCGCGCCCTGGCCGACTCCGTGCTCGGCCGGATGAACTTCAAGTTCTACTACAACCCTGACGCGCGGCCCGGCGGCCTGATGCGCGGTGGGTTCTTCGAGACCCCGCCGCCGGACGAAGAGACCGACAAGGGCAACCACGCCGGCGTCGGCCCGGACGTGTACTACCGCAAGTTCCATTACGACACCTGCAACACCGAGGCGCGGATCGCCGGCTACATGGGCTTCGCGCTCGGTCAGGTCCCGCACACGCAGTACTTCGCGACGTACCGCACCTTCCCGGACACGTGCGACTGGTCGTGGGTGGAGCAGAAGCCGAAGGGCGTGCACCGGACGTACCTCGGGCTCGACGTCTTCGAAGGCACCTACTCGTACCGCGGCATGCGGATCGTCCCGTCGTGGGGCGGCGACATGTTCGAGTCGCTGATGCCCGACCTGTTCATCCCGGAGGCGACCTGGGCGCCGCGTAGCTGGGGCGTCAACCACCCGCTCACGGTCCGCGCGCAGATCGAGCACGGCCTCGACGACGCTCGCTATGGCTACTGGGGCTTCTCGCCGGCGTCGAACCCGAAGGGCGGGTACTCCGTCTACGGCGTCGAGCCGCTCGGGATGGATCCGGGCGGCTATCCGTCCGACCTCGAAGGCACCAACTACGACGGCGGCTTCGAGGGCTGCCGTGAGGGCACCAACCCGAACCCGACGTACGGCGACGGCGTCGTCACCCCGCACGCCGCGTTCCTCGCGATGGCGTACGCCCCGCGGCAGGCGATCGACAACCTGCACAAGATCGAGACGAACCTGCACGCGTACGGCGGCGGTGGCTTCTACGACTCGGTCGCGGTGAAGTCCGGGCTGATCGCGAAGCGGTACCTGTCCCTCGACCAGGCCATGGTGATGGGTGCCATCGGCAACGTGTTCGGTAACGACCTGATCCGGCGGAGCTTCAGCAGCCGGACGGTGGAGAGCCGGATCCGGCCGCTGATCGCGATGGAACAGTTCGAATCCGGCCTCGAATAGGAGACCTCTTTTATGCAGAACGACGCCAAAACCGACTGGGACGAGCGGATCGCGCTCCGCAGTGACGAGGAGCGCGAGTTCGCCTTCCCGGACCTCGATCCGCCCAAGGAGGTCAGCGCGGTCGGCGGTGTCGGTCAAGTGACGATCGACTGGTCTCCGGTCGACGGCGCCGCCGGGTACCTGATCCTGCGCGGCGCCGGCGAGCACGGCCCGCTCGAGCCGGTCGATCACCACAGCCGCGACATCCTCTCGATCCCGGCGCCGCCGTACGTCGACACGACCTGCACGCCGGGCACGCCGTACCGCTATGCGGTGGTGAGCGTGCCGGAGGTGACGGCGACGAACGGGCGGCCGAGCGCTACTGTCGGCGCCGTACCGCTGGTTGCCGACGGCACGGATCCGGCGGTGTCGGTGGTCGTGGATGTGGTTGCTGAGGGCACCGAGTTGCACCGGCCGTGGGCGCCGATGATCGGCAGCGAACGGCTCAGCCAGCTGCTGTGCACCGACCGGACCGCCGGTCATGAGATCGGGGTGGAACTCGAGGACGCGCTACGCAGGATGCACGACGAGATCGGCGTACGCACGGTGCGCGCGCACGCGATCTTCCATGACGACACACACGTGATCACGGAGTCCGGCTACGACTTCTCGGTCGTGGACACGATCTACGACAAGCTGCTCGCGATCGGGCTGCGGCCGGTGGTCGAGCTCGGCTTCATGCCGCGCGAGCTCGCATCCGATCCGTCGAAGACGGTCTTCGAGTACGGCGCGATCATCTCGCCGCCGGCGTCGTACCAGCGCTGGCACGATCTGGTCCGGGCTCTCGTGCAGCACCTCGTCGACAGGTACGGCCTGGACGAGGTGCTGACCTGGGACTTCGAGGTGTGGAACGAAGCCAACCTCGAGGTGTTCTGGTCCGGCACCAAGGCCCAATGGATGCAGCTGTACGACGTGTCCGCGGCGGCCGTGAAGTCCGTGGATCCGCGGCTCGCGGTCGGCGGCCCGTCCTCGGCGGCGGCGGGCTGGGTGGACGACCTCCTGGACCATGCCAAACGGTATGGTATGCCGGTCGATTTCGTGTCGACGCACACGTACGGTTCGCCGCCGCTCGACGTACGGGCGTCATTGGAGCGGCACGGGTTCGGGGACGCGCGGGTGTTGTGGACCGAGTGGGGCGTCACGCCGACGCACTTCAACCCGATCAACGACTCGGTCTTCTCCGGAGTGTTCCTGCTCCGCGGAATGAAGTCCGCGGCCGGCCGAATCGACGCGCTCTCGTACTGGGTCGCGTCGGATCATTTCGAAGAGCTGGGTCGTCCACCGCGTCTGCTGCACGGCGGATTCGGCCTGCAAACCCTTGGCGGGTTGGCGAAACCGCGCTATCACGCGATGACTCTCCTGAGCCGGCTCGGCCCGGTGGAGCTCCCCGTCACCCTCACCGGCGACGGCGCCGACAGCCTCATCGAGGCTTGGGCATCCCGCGACCGCGACCGCATCGCCGTACTGCTGTGGAACCTCACGCTTGATCAGACGAAGGCAGACGGCTCAGCGGAGCTGGCCAGAGACATTCACCTCGAACTGCCGGGCGTTGATCCTTCGTGGCAGGCGACCGCGACCACACTGGCCATCGGTGCAGGCGACATAGCAGCGGCCGCGGAAGGTCTACCTGACTGGCCGTCCGACGAGGAGCTGACCGACCTCGCCGACCGAAGCAAGCTCGTCAGTACTCCGCTGGAGTTACTCGACGGAGCGGTCGAACTGTCCCTCCCGATGCCTTCCGCAGTTCTGGTGGAGCTTCGTCCTCGTCGAGATTGACCGCTTCCTGGATCCACCGCTCCACCCCGGCGATGTGCACCGTCGCCCAGGACCTGGCCACCTCCGGCTCGCGCCCCTCGATCGCATCGAGGATGGCGCGATGCTCGGCCAGCGTCCGGGTGACGGCATCGCTCTGCGTCAGCCCCCGCCAGATCCGCGCCCGGTAGGTCGGTTGCCGCAGACTGTCGATGATCGACGCCAAGGCCCGATTGCCGCTCCCCAGCGCCACCACCTTGTGGAACTCGACGTCGCTGGCCAGGAGATCCTCGACCGACGGCTCCGGCCCCAGCTCGTCGAGCATCTTGCGCAGCGCCGCGATGTCGTCGTCCGCCATCCGCAACGCCGCCCGGGCCGCCGCGGCCGGCTCGAGAATCCGCCGTACCTCGAAGAACTCCAGGACCGACGCGTCCTGATGCAGGTCGAGGACGAAACCCATCGTCTCCATCAGCAGCGACGGATCGAGACTGGTGACGAACGTGCCGTCGCCCTGCCGGACCTCCAGCACCCGGATCAGCGCGAGCGCCTTCACCGCTTCGCGCAGCGAGTTCCGGGACAGGCCGAGCCGGGCGGCCAGGTCGGCCTCCCGCGGCAAGCGATCGCCCGGCCGCAACTCCCCGGCCACGATCATCTGCTTGATCCGATCGATCGCCTCGTCGGTGACGCGCATCGCCTCACCTCCTGAATCTGCTGAGACATCCGATGTTCCAGCACCATACATCGGATGTCTAGGGCTGAATTGCCGGTTTAGGTCGTGAATTATGGCCCTGAGGTGTTGACTGCGCGGATTGCCTCCGACTATAGATCGGATGAATCAGTACGTTCTTTGAATTCAAGCACTGTCCCCTGGAGGTCAGCGATGAAAGCAACACCGGCGCGGTCACGCCGATGGGTCACCGCCGCTCTGTCGGTTCTGGCCCTGACCGCCGTGGCCGCCTGCGGGGGCAACAACGGCAGTGGCGGTAGTAGTTCGGGATCGGCCGACAAGGCAGACCTAACCTGGTCGTTCTGGGTCGCCGGCAGCGAGGACCAGGCCGCCTGGCAGAAGGTCGCCGACCAGGCCCACACCGATCACGCCGGAATCACCGTGAAGCTCCAGGGCGCCCCCTGGGACAGCTACTGGTCGAAGATCGGGACCACGCTGGCCGGCGGCAAGGCACCCTGCATCATCGGCATGCAGAGCCTGCGGATGGCGTCGTACGCCAGCGCGATGCTGCCGCTGGACGACCTGATGAAGAAGTACGGCCTGAAGGCCGAGGACTTCGACAAGCCGATCATGGACGGCCTGAAGGCGGACGGGAAGCAGATCGCGATCCCCTACGACTCGGGCCCGATGGTGATCTTCTACAACAAGGACATGTTCAAGGCCGCCGGCGTAGCTGACCCGAAGCCGGGCTGGACGATGGACGACTTCAAGGCCGCCGCGAAGAAGCTGACCGCCGCCGGCAAGACCGGCCTGGTGACGACCCCCGGCGACCTCGGCACGATGTCCTGGGTGCGGACGATGACCGGCGCCGAGCCGCTGTCCGACGGCAAGCTCAACTTCACCGACTCGAAGTTCGAGCAGGGCTTCTCGCAGTACGTCGACTTCGTCAAGACCGACAAGATCGCCCCGCAGGTGCCGGGCGGCAACCCGGACTTCGAGACCCAGCAGTTCACCGGCGGCAAGGCGGCGATGCAGCTGAACGGTCCGTGGTCGCTGATCGACACGAAGGGCAAGGTCAAGTTCGATCTCGGTATCGCGCCGATCCCGGCCGGTCCGGACGGATCCAAGACCTACACCGCCGGCTCGGGCTTCGGCATCTCCCGGTCCTGCAAGACGCCCGACGCGGCCTTCCAGGCCATCATGTCGATGACGAGTGAGAAGCCGCTGACCGTGCTGGCCCAGGCCGGCCGCGCGTACCCGGCCCGCACCGTGGCGCACCCGGCCTGGTTCACCGCCGCCGGTATCGACGGCGCGAAGGAGACCATCGACTACGCCTCCGAGAACTCGATCCCGCTGGTCACCTCGAAGAACTGGGTCCAGGTCGCCGACCTGCTCAACCGGTTCGGAACCCAGGCGCTGAACGGTGAGATCCCGCCCGACCAGGCGCTGAAGACCATCCAGGACCAGGCAGGCGCTGGTTCCTGATGGCAACCGACACAACCGTCGCTCCGCCGGGCGCACCTCCGCGTGCTGCCCGGCCGGGGCGCCGGCCCGCGTTGCGCCGGGACGGTCGGTACGCGTCGGTCTTCCTGGCACCGAGCCTCGTCGGGCTGGCTCTGTTCACGTTGTTCCCGACCGCGATGGCGCTCGGCATCAGCCTGTTCGACTGGCCGGTGTTCGGCACCCGCTCGTTCCTCGGCATCGACAACTACACGCACCTGCTGCACGACCCCGTGTTCCGCCGCGTGGTGCTCAACACCGTGCTGTTCGTGGTGCTGTACGTCCCGCTGAACGTGGTCGTCTCGCTCGGGCTCGCGGTCTGGCTCGGCCCGCAGATCAAGGGCCGGCAGATCTTCCGGGTGCTGTTCTTCATCCCGGTGATGACGCCGATGGTCGCCAACGTGATGGTCTGGCGGCTGCTGTTCCAGCCCGGTGGGCTGATCGACGGCGGCCTGCAGGCCTGGTTCGGCATCGACGCGCCGAACTTCCTCGGCTCGTCGAACTGGGCGATGCCGGCCATCGTGGCAATGTCGATCTGGCAGGGCTTCGGGTACAACTTCCTGGTCTTCTCGGCCGCGCTCGACCAGGTGCCGCAGTCACAGCTGGAGTCAGCGCAGATCGACGGCGCCGGGCCTTTGCAGCGGTTCCGCTACATCACCTGGCCGATGATCACGCCGTCGATGTTCTTCGCCACCACGATGACGCTGATCACCTCGTTCCAGGTGTTCGCGCAGCCGTTCATCCTGACCCAGGGCGGTCCGGGCGTGGCCACCCAGACCATCGTCATGTACGTCTACAACCAGGGCTGGCAGTTCCTCCAGATGGGGCTGGCGTCCGCGGCCGGCTGGGTGCTGTTCGTGATCATCATGGGCATCACCGCGATCCAGTTCTTCGGCCAGAAGCGGTGGGTGAACTATGACGTCTGAGACCAACAGCGCCGTCCGCAAGGTCCGCAGCGGCGTCTCGCACACGCTGCTGATCATCGTCGCGATCGTCTTCCTCGGCCCTTTGGTGTACGCCGTGTCGACGTCGCTGAAGCCCGCCGACGAGGTGTTCACGCCGACACCGCACCTGTTCGGCTCCGAGATCCGCTGGAAGAACTACGCCGACGCGTTCACGTTCGCGCCGTTCGACCGCTACTTCCTGAACAGCCTGTTCGTCGCGGTGGCCGGCACGCTGGTCGTGGTCGCCGCCTCGAGTCTGTCGGCGTACGCCTTCGCACGGCTGAAATTCAGGGGCCGTGAGCAACTGTTCGTGCTGTTCCTCGGCACGCTGATGGTGCCGCAGGAAGTGCTGATCGTGCCGATGTACTGGCTGATGCAGTCGCTCGGCTGGGTGGACAGCTACTGGGCGCTGATATTGCCCTGGGCGTTCACCGCGTTCGGCACGTTCCTGCTGCGGCAGTTCTTCCTGACCGTCCCGGCCGAGCTCGAGGAGGCGGCCCGGGTGGACGGGTGCGGCCCGTTCGGCTCGTTCTTCCGGATCATGCTCCCGCTCGCGCGGCCGGCCATCGCCGTACTGACCGTCTTCACCTTCATCAGCTTCTGGGGCAGCTTCCTGTGGCCGTTGATCATCATCAACAGCGTCGAGGACAAGGGCACGGTGCCGTTGGGCCTGGCGCAGTTCGTCGGCCAGCAGGGCACCCAGTGGAACCTGATGATGGCGGCGTCGGTGATGGCGATGATCCCGACCGTGCTGCTTGTCGTCCTCTTGCAGAAACACCTTGTCCGCGGCCTGCTCGTCACCGGACTCGGCGGCCGTTAAATCTAAGGAGAAACTTGTATGACTGATACGCCTCCCGCGGCTTCTGTCGAGCGGTTCCGCGACTGGCGGTTCGGCCTGTTCGTCCACTGGGGCCTGTACTCGCTCCCGGCCCGGCACGAGTGGGTGAAGAACCGCGAGCGGCTGACCGATGAGGACTACCAGCCGTACTTCGACCACTTCGAGCCGGACCTCTACGACCCGCGCAAGTGGGCCGCTGCCGCACGTGGCGCCGGCATGAAGTACGCCGTACTCACGACCAAGCATCACGAGGGCTTCTGCCTGTGGGACTCCGAGGTGTCCGACTACACGGTCGCGCACACCGCCTGGGGTGCGGGCAAGGACCTGGTGAAGCAGTTCGTCGAGGCGTGCCGGGCCGAGGGGCTCGGGGTCGGGTTCTACCACTCGCTGATCGACTGGCACCACCCGGAGTTCCCGATCGACGTCGTCCACCCGCAGCGGTACGACGAGGAAGCGCAGGCGAAGGCGGCGGGACGCGATGTCCAGGTGTACGCCGATTACCTGCACGCGCAGACTCGTGAGCTGCTGACGAACTACGGGCCGATCGACATCATGTGGTTCGACTTCTCGTACCCGAACCGGAACCGTGAGGACGGTCTGCCCGGACCGGGCAACGGCAAGGGTAAGGACGAGTGGCGGTCCGTCGAGCTGATGGCGATGGTCCGGGAGCTGCAGCCGGACATCCTGATCAACGACCGGCTGGACATCCCCGGCGACTTCGTGACGCCGGAGCAGTACCAGCCGGACGGTCCGATGGAGCGCGACGGCGTACCGGTGCTGTGGGAAGCGTGTCAGACGCTCAACGGCAGCTGGGGTTACGACCGGGACAACCTCGACTGGAAGTCACCGGAGACGCTGGTGAAGATGCTGGTCGACTCGGTCTCCAAGGACGGCAACCTGCTGCTCAATGTCGGTCCTACCGGGCGCGGCGAGTTCGACCCGCGGGCACTGGCGACGCTGTCCGACATCGGCGAGTGGATGCGGCTGCACGAGCGTTCCATCCGCGGCGCCAGGCCGTCGGAGTACACGCCGCCGACCGACGCCCGCTACACGCAGAAGGGCAACCGCCTCTACCTGCACCTGTTCTCCTGGCCGATGGGCCACGTCCACCTCCCCGGCCTGGGCGGCAAGGTCAAGTACGCCCAACTCCTGAACGACGCCTCCGAAATCAAACGAGTCCCCAACGACCCCAGCCAAACAGCCCAAAACACCCGCATGGGCGGCGTCTCCCCCGACACCCTCACCCTCAAACTCCCCATCCAACGCCCGAACGTAGAGGTCCCGGTCATCGAGCTCTTCCTCTAGAACCTCAGGAAGCCGGGGTGGGGCGGCCAGGTTGTTCTCCGCCCCGGCTTTCCAGGTAGCTGTTTTTGGGGACCATTACCTTGCGGCGGAAGAGGCAGACTACTGTGCCGTCTTGTTTGTAGCCCTTGGTTTCTACGTGGACTATGCCGCGGTCGTCCTTCGACTTCGACTCCCACTTGTCCAGTACTACGGTCTCGCCGTAGATGGTGTCGCCGTGGAAGGTGGGGGCGACGTGGCGGAGGGACTCGATCTCCAGGTTCGCGATCGCCTTGCCGCTGACGTCGGGGACCGACATGCCCAGCAGGATCGAGTAGATGTAGTTGCCCACCACAACGTTCTTGCCGAACTGGGTGGTCTCCTCGGCGTAGTGCGAGTCCAGGTGCAGCGGATGATGGTTCATCGTCAGCAGGCAGAACAGGTGGTCGTCGTACTCCGTCACCGTCTTGCCGGGCCAGTGCTTGTAGACGGCACCGACCTCGAACTCCTCGTAGCTGCGCCCGAACTGCATCGCGGTTCCTCCTCGGTCCTGGATTCCCCATGCTGCCGGGTCCAGGCGCATCCGGACCGTGGTCTGGCTCTCACCGACGCGAGAGATACATCACCTGATCAGTCCTGGGTGGGCTGCTGCACCGGGTGCTCCGGCATCCGCGGGTGGACCTCGCCCTTCAGGGCCAGCTTGGCCAGGTGATTCCGGGCCTCTTCAGCGAACTTGAAGTCGCAGAGTACGTCGTACGTCGTCGCCACCACGGCAGTGCGCGAGGTGAAGTCACGCCGGCCGGCGGACTGGGCGTAGCTGAGCCCACCGAACACCAGTCCGAAGAACGCACCGAGCACGACACCGGTCAGCAGCGCCGCGAGCCAGTTGCCCGTCGTGAACAAACCCAGCAGCAGACCGACGAACAGACCGAACCAGGCGCCGCTGGCCAGACCCGCGGTCAGCGCGCGGCCCCACGTGAGCCGGCCGGTGATTTTCTCGACCTGGCGCAGGTTGTTGCCGACGATGGTCGTGTGCTCGACCGGGAACTTCTCGTCCGAGAGATAGTCGACAGCTCGCTGCGCCTCCCGGTAGGTGTCGTACGTCCCGATCGTCAGACCGGTCGGTCTGGGGTCCATCGAGGGCATGCCCTGCGTGGTCATCGTCGTTCCTCTCCGCGTGCGTCCACCCCCATCATTGCCGACAGCTGGTTACCGCGTCTTGATAGCCTCGCCGTGATGGCCGGGCGACGGTGGGACATGGGCGCGACACGCCGAGTAGGACGGGTCTTCGCCCGCCGCGGTGGCGCTGACGGCCGCCCGCCGGACGACGTGGTCACCGGCAAGCTCGAGGGCGCCCTGATCGACTGGGGTCTCTACCGCGACGGCGTCCGCGACCAGCGGGTCAATTCGTACACCGACGCGCTGGCCAGAGCCCGGCGCGGCCAGGGGTTCGTCTGGATCGGCCTGTTCGAGCCGACCGACCACCAGCTCTCGATCATCGGCCATGAGTTCGGTCTGCACCCACTGGCGCTCGAGGACGCGTCGGAGGCACACCAGCGCCCCAAACTCGAGCGGTACGCCGACACCCTGTTCGCGGTCTTCAAAACGGTCACCTACGTCCCGCACCGGGACCTGACCGCGACGAGCGAGGTTGTCGCGACCGGTGAGGTCATGGTGTTCTGCGGACCCGGATTCGTCGTCACGGTCCGGCATGGTGAACACAGTGAGCTGACCGGGCTGCGCCAGGAGCTGGAGAAGGAGCCGAAACGACTGGCCACCGGTCCGGGCGCAGTACTGCACGCGATCGCCGACCATGTCGTCGACCGGTACCTGGAGGTCGCGGACGCCGTACAGGCCGACATCGACCTGATCGAGACCGGCATGTTCACACCGCGTGGCTGGCGGAACATCGACAAGGTCTACCAGTTGAAGCGCGAGGTCCTGGAGCTCAAGCGGGCCGTGGCGCCGCTGACCGGCCCCATGCGCGCGCTGTCGACGCTGCGGAACCCGCTGATCGCCGACGAGACCAGGAACTACTTCCGCGACGTCGACGACCACCTGCAACGAGTGAAGGAGCAGGTCATCTCGTTCGACGAGCTGCTCAGCTCGATCCTGCAGGCCGGGCTGGCCCAGGTGCAGGTGGCCGAGAACGAGGATATGAGGCGCATCTCGGCCTGGGTTGCCATCCTCGCGGTGCCCACGATGATCGCCGGCATCTACGGCATGAACTTCGACTACATGCCCGAACTCCGCCTCAAGTACGCGTACTTCGTCGTACTCGGAGTAATGGCGTCGGCGTGTTTCGTCCTTTACCGGTTGTTCAAGCGGAACCACTGGCTGTGACCCGGGTGTTCTCTACCGTCTGACAGACGACTTGGCAACCTTTTGCCATGGCCGGGAGTACTTACGAATTGGAATGTTCAAACGGTTGTGGACCAATCCGCTGCCTTGATTGAATTCTGCCGTCGCGTTCGGTCAGGAATCGAGCACGTTCTGCGATCAAGGGGAGGGACTTGCGGTGCTTCGAATCCACTTCACGCCACGGGACCTTGCCCGCGTCACCGTCGCGACCAGGCCGGCGCCGCTCTGGGAGGTGCTGCTCAGCCTGCATATGCTGCAGCATTCGGACGGCCGGCTGATCTTCGAGGACTGGCGCCGTCAGGTGCGGGCCAGGGTCGCGCCGGATCAGATGCGACTGCTGCTGGAGCTGACCCCGTCGAAGGGCTACTCCCCTGACTTCCTGACGCCGGCGGAGTCCGCACCGGACTTCGACTCCGCGCTGGAGCAGACGCTGGCGACGCCGCGGCAGCAGCTCGCCAGCCAGCTCGACCTGCTCGGGACGTACCGTCCGGCGTCGCCGTGGACCAGGGAGCTGGCACAGGGCGGCCGGACGTCGATGCACAAGCTCGGCCGGGCCATCCGGACGTACCACGACGCGGCCATCGCGCCGTACTGGAAGTCGATCGGCACGCATGTGTCCGCGGACCACGCCCATCGTGGGGAGGCGTTGGCCCGTCACGGGGTGGACCGGCTGCTGTCGTCGCTGCATCCGCGGGTCCGGTGGGTGGCACCGGTCCTGCAGGTGCTGGACATGAACGACCGCGATCTGTATCTCGATGGCAGGGGAATCGAGTTGCAGCCCTCGGCGTTCTGCTGGCAGGTACCGACCAAGCTGCGGGACCCGGACCTCAAACCGATCCTGGTGTACCCGATCCAGCATGCGCCGGGGATCCTGCGGCAGGCGTCGGCGGAGCCTGCACTGCCGAGTGACCCGCTGGGCTCACTGCTCGGCTCGACCCGCGCGGCCGCCCTGGAGGCGACCGTCAGCGGCTGTACGACGACCGAGCTGGCGAAACGCTGCAGCATCTCCCCGGCCGCCGCCAGCCACCAGGCGACGGTACTGCGGGAGGCCGGCCTCATCACCACCCGTCGGGCCGGCGCGTCAGTGCGCCACGAAATCACCCAGCTGGGCATCTGGCTGCTGTCCGGCTACGGCTCGGGCCACACCCGGCCACCGGCGCAGACACCCGTCTAGCCCCCTCATCCCCTGCCCCGCCGCACGCTGGGCCGACCGGCACCGCCCCGCCTGTCGACCCAGCGTGCGACCGCTGTGTCCTGAGTCGGAAGTTCGGCGAGCGATTTCGGTGGTCAGGTGCGTGCATCGGGGTGCTTGGTCAGTGGCCTCGATGCGGAGCATCGTGGGCGCTGGCCAAGTGCCGCGAGGTGCGTGCCTGGGCGCCGAAAGCGCCGTCGAACTTCCGACTCAGGACACACTAGAGCTTGTAGTCCTCGAGGAGGCGGCGGCCGATGATCATGCGTTGGATGTCGGCCGTGCCTTCTCCGATGAGGAGCATGGGCGCCTCGCGGTAGAGGCGCTCGATCTCGTACTCCTTGGAGAAGCCGTAGCCGCCGTGGATGCGGAACGAGTCCTCCACCACCTGGGAGCAGTACTCGCTCGCCAGGTATTTCGCGACGCCAGCCTCGAAGTCGTTGCGGGACCCGCTGTCCTTCTTCCGGGCCGCCTTCACCATGAGCTCGTGCGCCGCCTCGACCTTGACCGCCATGTCGGCGAGCCGGAACAGCACCGCCTGGTGATCGGCGATCTTCTTGCCGAACGTCTCCCGCTGCTGGGCGTACGAGATGCCCAGCTCGAACGCCCGCCGCGCCACACCGCAGCCGCGCGCCGCGACGTTCACCCGGCCGACCTCGACGCCGTCCATCATCTGGTAGAAACCCTTGCCCGGTACGCCGCCGAGGATCTGCGCGCCGTCGACCCGGTAGCCGTCGAAGATCAGCTCGGTCGTGTCGACGCCCTTGTAGCCCATCTTCTCGATCTTGCCCGGCACGGTCAGACCCTTGTCGACCTCGCCGAACCCGGGCTCCTTCTCGACCAGGAACGTGGTCATGTTGCGGTAGACCGAGTCCTGCCCTTCGTCGGTCTTCACCAGGACGGCGACCAGGTTCGACGAGCCGCCGTTGGTCAGCCACATCTTCTGGCCGTTGATCACGTAGCCGTCGCCCTCGCGAGTGGCCTTGGTCTTGATCGCGGAGACGTCGGAGCCGCAGCCCGGCTCGGACATCGAGAACGCGCCGCGGACCTCACCGGTCGCCATCCGCGGCAGGTACTTCTGCTTCTGCTCGTCGGTGCCGTGCTGCAGCAGCATGTACGCGACGATGAAGTGCGTGTTGATGATGCCGGAGACGCTCATCCAGCCGCGGGCGATCTCCTCGACGCACAGTGCGTACGTGAGCAGCGATTCGCCCAGGCCGCCGTACTCCTCGGGGATCATCAGCCCGAACAGGCCGAGCTCCTTGAGGCCCTCGACGATCTCGGTCGGGTACTCGTCGCGGTGCTCGAGCTCGGTGGCGACCGGAAGGATCTCCGCCTCGACGAACGCCCGGACCGTCTTCAGGATCTCCTCCTGGATGTCCGTGAGCCCCTCGGTCTGCTGCAACCTGCTCATGCTGCGCCTCCTTCGACCGGCTTACCCGCGAGTATCGCGGTTTGGGGGTGGCTGACGGTTCCACGCCGTAGCGAGGAGGTGCTCGGCGCGGTAGCTCGGCGCGCGGGAGCGGAGGTCTCGATGCGGAGCATCGTGGCCTTCGCTCACGTGCGGCGAGATGCCGTGCCGAGTGCCCCGCAGTAGGCGTGGAACCGTCAGGCACCCCCTAACAGCATCCCGGTGCGAGGGTGACACCCGCTGTGACATCGACCACCTGACGGAGGTCGCGTGGCTCACTCGTTGTTGTTGTGGTCCGGGCGTGGCAGCGCTTGGCCGATCGTCTGGAACAGTGCAGCGATCTGCGGGGTCGCCTGCCAGCGGTGGCGTTGCTGTGCCTCGAACAAGCGCTGCCGGGCCTCGTAGAAGTTCCGCGCCGCGGCACCGGTGTCCCCGTGGTCGAGCGCCTCGGCAGCCCGGTCCAGCTGCTGCGCCGCGTCGCGTGGCGCCTTGCTGCGGCTGCCCTGCTGAGTCGCGCGGACCTGCGCGGCCAGTGTGCGCAGGTTCTGCACCAGAGCCGCTTGTGGGTTCTGCTGCGTCGGCTTGGTGGTGGGCTTCGGCGTGGGCTTCGACGGAGTCTTCGATGGCGTCGGCTTGGGCTTCGGTGTGGTCTTAGGTGCGCTGGTCGCCTTCACGACAGGCGCTGACGGCGTACCACCGGCCTGCGCCGGCGGATCGTCCGTCACACCGGCCCGGAGCAGCAGAGCAGCTATTACACCGACTACGACGACAGCGGCCGCTACACCGAGCTTTGCCAGTGGGAGAGCACGCCGCGGCGCTCGGTGCCCGCTAGTGGCAGCCTCTTCGTCGTCGTCCTCCCACTTGCCGACGCCGAGGACGTCCTCTGCCGCAGGCGGTGTGAACGCCAGCACCTGTGTCTGGCTGGCCGGTGCGAGGAGCGCAGCGACGTCAGCGGACGACGACGGCCGGTCTGCCGGGTTCTTCGCCAGCAGGTGCGTGACGAGGTTCGACAGCTCCGGCGGTACGTCGGTGCGCGCGATCGGCGGCGGCGGTACGTCGAGGTGCTGGCGCATCACCACATCGACGGTCGGCCCGGTGAAGGGCGGCGTACCGGTCAGGAGCTCGTGCAGGACGCAGCCGAACGAGTACCAGTCGCTGGCGGGCGTGGCCGGCTCGCCACGGACCTGCTCCGGCGACACGTACGACGCCGTACCGAGCAGAACGCCCAGTCCGGTCGTCTCATTGCCTGCGCGCTTGGCGATGCCGAAGTCGGTCATCTTGAGCGTGCCGTCGGGTGCCAGCAGGAGGTTGCCCGGCTTGACGTCGCGGTGGACGATCCCGGCCTCGTGCGCCGCGTCCAGAGCGCGTGCGCCCTGGATGGCGATGTCTGTGACCAGATCGGCTGTCGGGAGCCCCGCAGTACGCATGAGCTTCTGGAGGTCGGGGCCTTGGACCAGCTCCATCACCAGGAACACGCGGTCGCCGGCAGCGCCTACGTCGTACGTCGCCACGACGTTCGGATGCGACAGCCGCGCTGCGGCCTGCGCCTCCGCCTGGAACCGCTGGACCGCGTCCATGGGGTCGCCGTCGAGACTCCTGAGGAGTTTGACCGCTACCTGACGGGCAAGGACGGTGTCCTCGGCCTGCCACACCTCTCCTGCACCGCCCCTGCCGAGCAGGGACACCAACTGGTACCGACCTGCCAGTACCTCGCCGTTCACAAACCACACCTTCCGCAGTGGACCGCAACACCTTAGGCGGGAAGCGCCGGAGGATCGAGTCCGCGGCCGAAACCTTCAGAAAGCCTTCCGGAACCTCTGCAGACTGCGATCGGGGTACTACGGTGTGTCGCATGAAGCGATCGATTCCCGCCCTGATCGCGGCTGCCCTCGTCGCCGCGACGCTGACCACGAGTACTGCGTCCGCCGCCCCCGCACACCGGCCGAAACCGGTGGTCAAGTGCGAGTTCACGCCGACTCCCGAGAACCCGGCGGCCAAGCCGGTGCGGGTCCCGTCCGCGACGGCCCGCGCGAAGGGCACGGTCGACGTGTTCTTCGTGACGAACTACGGCCCGTTCGTCGTCCGGATGGACCGGGCCAACGCGCCCTGCGGGGTGCACAACTTCGTGCACCTGGTGCAGAGCCGGTTCTACGACTCGACGCAGTGTTTCCGGCTGACGAACTCGACGCGGCTCGGCGTACTGCAGTGCGGTGACATCTACCGCCAGGAGGAAGGCGGACCGGGCTACAAGTTCCCGGACGAGGTGACCGGCCAGGAGACCTACCCGCGCGGCACTGTTGCTTACGGCAACCAAGGCCCGGGCACCAACGGCAGTGAGTTCTTCGTCGTTCATTCGTTCGCGAACATCGCGCCCAACTACACCGTCCTCGGCCACGTGATCGCCGGTATGTCGACGTTCGACCGGATGGTCGCCGCCGGTATCGCCGACCCCGACCAGGACGGCCCGCCGGTGAAGCCGATCCGCATCTACAAGGTCTGGAGCTTCTGAGGGGAGGGTAATTCCCCGCCTCCCGGCCTTACCGTGGCGACGTGGGCACCCGCGGACGACCGAGACATCCCGACGTACTGACGCCTGCCGAGTGGCGGGTGGTGCACCTGGTGCGCCACGGCATGTCGAACCGCGAGATCGCGCAGCGCCGCGGAGTGAGCGTCGACGCGGTCAAGTTCCACGTCGCCAACGCCTTGCTGAAGCTCGGCCTGCACCGGCGGGCCGAGCTCCGCACCTGGCGTGGCGTGCCCGCTGACAGCGCGCTACAACGATCGGGAGGCACAGACATGCTGCAGCTAGGTGCGATCGGGCAGATCGCTCGCCCGGTAAGTGACATCGAGAAGGCGGTCGAGTTCTACGGCGACGTGCTGGGCCTTCCCCACCTCTACACCTTCGGAGACCTGGCCTTCTTCGACTGCGGCGGCACCCGCCTGTTCCTCAGCACCAGCGAAACCGCCGGCGAGCCGTCGATCATCTACTTCCGCGTCGACAACATCCAAACGGCGTACGACGAACTCTCCGCGCGCGGCGTGGACTTCGAGCAAGCGCCCCACCTGATCCACAAACACGACAACGGCGTCGAGGAATGGATGGCCTTCTTCCCCGACCCCGACGGCCACTTGCTCGCGATCATGGCGCAGGTCGGGCCTTAGTCCGCCGGGGGTTGCCAGATGTCGGTGCGGGTGAGGCCGGCGGCGCGGCCCTTGGCGGAGATGACCAGGGCCATCTTGCGGGAGGCCTCGTCGATCATTTCGTCGCCGAGCATGACTGCGCCGCGTCCGCCGCCGGCTGCCGACGTGTAGTGGTCGTAGGCGTCGAGGATGTTCTCGGCGTGGTCGTAGTCGTCCTGGCGGGGCGAGTAGACCTCGTTCGCGGCGGCGATCTGGTCAGGGTGGAGGACCCACTTGCCGTCGAAGCCGAGGGCGGCGGAGCGGCCCGCGACGCGGCAGAAGCCGTCGACGTCCTTGATCTGCAGGTACGGGCCGTCGATCGCCTGCTTACCGTGTGCCCGCGCGGCCATCAGGATCTGCATCAGGATGTAGTGGTACGCGTCGCCGACGTCGTACCCGGGCGGCTGCTCGCCGACGACCAGAGACTTCATGTTGATCGAGGCCATGAAGTCGGCCGGGCCGAAGATGATCGTCTCGACCCGCGGCGAGGCCTGCGCGATCGCGTTCACGTTGGTCAGGCCGAGCGCGTTCTCGATCTGCGCCTCGATGCCGATCCGGCCCGGCTCGTACCCGTGCACCTTCTCCAGTTGGGTGAGCAGCAGGTCGAGCGCGACCACCTGCTCGGCGGTCTGCACCTTCGGCAGCATGATGCAGTCGAGGTTCGCACCGGCGCCGGCGACGACCTCGATCACATCGGCGTACGTCCACTCGGTGGTCCAGTCGTTCACCCGGACCACGCGGAGCTTCGTACCCCAGCCGCCCTCGTTCAGTGCGGCGACGATGTTCTTGCGGGCGTCCGCCTTCGCGATCGGCGCGACCGAGTCCTCGAGGTCCAGGAACACCTGGTCAGCGTCCAGCCCCTTCGCCTTGGCCAGGAACCGCGGGTTGGACCCGGGCGTGGCCAGACACGACCGCCGACTGCGCAAAACCTGTTCCGACATGTGACCTCCACTCGGTTACCCACCGGTCACCGGCAGCGTACGGCGAAACGCACGCGACCTGCCCGGTGACATCGCTCACTGTGACACTCTTGGCCCGTGGAGAACGCGGACGCTGTGACGGAGATCGCCGGGGTGATGAAGAAGGCCGGTCTCGTCTGGCTGTCCTGGAACGGCGGACGCCCCGCCCCGGCGTGGTTCGCGACCGTCGACGGGCAGTACGTCGTACTGGCTGATGCCGCCGACAGCGCCGAGCAGCCACTGCCCGGTCTCGCCACCGCCGGCGCCGCACAGGTCGTCGTACCGGCCAAGCCAGCGACCAACCGCCTGGCCAGCTGGACTGCGACCGTACGGCGGCTGGAGCCCGGGACCGACGAGTGGACGGCCGCAGCCCAGGTACTGCGGACCGAGCGCCTCAACGCGGCCGGACTGGACACGCAGCTCGACCGCTGGCAGACCGAGGCCGACATCCTCGTGCTGGAGCCGACCGGCGAGATCACCGAGACGCCGGGACGCTACGACGCCACTCCGCGCGCTGAGGCCCCGATCCCGACCAGTGCGACCACCCGGGGCAAGCCGCCCATCACCCTGCACCGCCCGGTACGCCGTCGTCCCAAGCTGAGCTGACTACAGCCAACCGCGGTCGCGCGCATGCCAGCCGAGCTGCAGACGTGAGCGGGAGTGCGTCTGCTCCATCAACTGCTGCACACGGCGCGCCACCGTACGCCGACTGATCCCCAGCCTCGCACCGGCCGCGTCGTCCGTCAGACCCGCGACCAGTAGTGACAGCAGGTGCCGGTCCTCGGCAGACATCGCCTCCTCGGCCTCCAGACTGTTCGTCTCGGTCACCGAGAGTGGGCTGGCGCGGTTCCACACGGTCTCGAACAGCGCTACGAGCGCATCGAGCAGACTGCACGGATGCACCAGCAGAGCGGCGTCCTGCGCCGGTGTAGCCCAGTCCAGTGGGAGCAATGCGAGCTCCCGGTCCGCTACGGCGAGCTTGGTCGGCAACAGGTCCGCAATACGCGCCTGCTCCCCCGCCCGCACGTGACTGACCGCGCTGGCCGCGAGTACGGCGTCTCCGAGCGCTGAGCTGTCATAGACGACCCGATACGCCACACCAGCGCCCTGCCTCGCTAGCTGAGTGCTGTTGACCTCAGCCGACGCGACGTACGGCGGTGCAACCAGCTCACGCATCTCGACCCGAGCCGTCCGCTGCACCCGATCGAACGCCAGTCCCACCGCAGGCTCACCAGTGACGATCTCGATGAGCTCCTCGGTCCGCCGCGCCCCGCCCTGCCTGGTCGCCTCGGCTGCCAGCCGGTACGCCGCCTTGCGGATCCGCTCGAACTCCTCCTCCTGCCGCTGCACCAACTGCTCCACGGCGAGCTCCGGCGGCACTGGGACGATCAGCTCGCCCGGCGCCGGCGTACGGTGCACGAACCCTTCGCCCTGCAGTACGTCGACCGCTCGCTGAACCTCCTCCACCGGCCACCCCAGCCGCACGGCCAGGTCCGCCGGTGACGCAGCGCCCCACCGGATCAGGTCCAGGTACGCCGCCTCGCTCTCGGTCCCGAGCCCGGTCGATCCCAGCATGTCATTCCCCACTTCACCGTTGCCCGAGGTAAGAAGTCTACGAAGCGTCCTCAGCTGAGACGTCCACTCGGCGGGTTAGCCTTCGGACATGACCGGATCACCGTCGCGTGTGTACGTCGCCCGGTTGGCGGGGTTGCCGGTCTATGACCCGAACGGGGACCAGGTCGGCAAGGTCCGCGACGTGGTGGCGATGATGCGCCAGGACGACCAGCCGCCCCGTGTGCTCGGCCTGGTCGTCGAGGTGTTCACCCGGCGCCGCATCTTCCTCCCGATGACCCGTGTCACCTCTGTCGACGTCGGCCACGTCATCACCACCGGCCTGCTCAACGTACGACGTTTCGAGCAGCGTGCGACCGAAGTACTCGTGCTGGGAGAGCTCCTCGACCGGACTGTCACCATCGCAGACACAGGCGCGGCCGCAGTGGTGTTCGACATGGCGATGGAGCAGTGGAGGACCCGCGACTGGTTGCTGACCAAGGTGGCGGTGCGGGAGGGCTCCAAGCGGTTCCGCCGGCGCGGACAGACCTACGTGCTCGACTGGAGAGACGTCACCGGGTTCACCCAGGACGAAGAGGGCCAGGGCGCCACGCACATCCTGGCCGCGTTCGACTCGATGCGAGCCGCGGACCTGGCCGGCGTACTGCATGATCTGTCCGCCAAGCGGCGCAAGGAGATCGCAGCTGCGCTGGACGACGAGCGGCTGGCCGATGTGCTCGAGGAGCTGCCCGAGGACATCCAGGTCGAGATCCTCGACGGGCTGGACACCGAGCGAGCCGCCGACGTACTGGAGGAGATGTCCCCGGACGACGCGGCCGACCTGATCGCTGAGCTGCCGACCGAGACAGCCGAGCGCCTGCTGACGCTGATGGAGCCGGACGAAGCAGAGGACGTACGGCGGCTGCTGACCTACGAGGAGCACACTGCCGGCGGCCTGATGACGTCCGAGCCGGTCATCCTGCCGGTGGACGCAACTGTGGCTGATGCGCTCGCCCAGGTGCGCAACGCGGATCTCAGTCCGGCCCTGGCCGCGATGATCTACGTCTGCCGTCCGCCGCTGGAGACGCCGACCGGGCGGTTCATCGGGATCGGCCACATCCAGCGGCTGCTGCGTGAACCGCCGTCCCAGTTGGTGTCCGCTGCGTTGGACACCGATCTGGACGGACTGCGGCCGGACGACAGCCTGCAGACAGTCAGCAAGTACCTGGCGACGTACAACCTGGTTGCGGCACCGGTGCTGGACGACGAGGGTCGCTTGCTCGGTGCGGTGACTGTTGACGACGTGCTGGATCACCTGCTTCCGGACGACTGGCGGGAGCACGACCATTCGGATCATGGCGAGCAGGAGGGGGACCACGATGCCTCGTGACGACCGCAGGTCCTCGGACGAGCGCCGGCTGTTCCGCGGTACGACGACGCGGCTCGACATACCGCGGGACTGGCGGCGGACGTTCGTACCGCGGCCGACGTACGACGCGGACGCGTTCGGGCGGCTGTCCGAGCGGATCGCGCGCTTCCTCGGCACCGGGCAGTTCCTGGTCTACATGACCGCGACGATCCTGTTCTGGGTCGCCTGGAACATCTTCGCGCCGGAGAGCGTGCGCTTCGACCAGTACCCGTTCATCTTCCTGACGCTGGCACTCAGCCTGCAGGCCTCGTACGCCGCTCCGCTGATCCTGCTCGCCCAGAACCGGCAGGAGGCCCGCGACCGGGTGCAGTACGAGCGCGACCGCGACGTGGACGCCCGGACCCGTGCGGACATGGAGTTCCTGGCCCGGGAGATGGCGTCGCTGCGGATGGCCGTCGGCGAGGTCGCCACCCGCGACTTCCTCCGCTCCGAGCTCCGCTCGCTGCTCGCCGACCTGGACCTGAACAGGCGCGAGGACGACCGGGTTTGACCCCGAGCTACCCTCACTATCAGGTGAGGAAGGACGTGGAATGAAGACTCGATTCGCGCCTGACCGCGGGCTGTCCAGCCGGATGCTGATCACCAGCTTCCTGCTCGGTCTGCTCTACGTCGGTTTCGTCGCACTGCTGATCGCGCTGACGAAGAGCGCCGTTCTGGCGGTCGTCATCGCGGGCGGTGCCCTGTTCGTGCAGTACTGGTTCTCCGACAAGATCGCGCTGTACGCGATGCACGGCCGGATCGTCACGCCCGAGGAGGCTCCGGAGCTGCACGGCACGATCGACCGGCTGTGCGCGCTGGCCGATATGCCGAAGCCGCGCGTCGCGATCGCCGACGTCGACCTGCCGAACGCCTTCGCGACCGGCCGCAACCCCAAGAACGCGGTGGTCTGCGTCACTACCGGCATCATGCGCCGGCTGGACCAGGACGAGCTCGAGGGCGTGCTGTCACACGAGCTCTCCCACGTCGCCCACCGCGACGTCGCCGTGATGACGATCGCGTCGTTCCTCGGCGTACTGGCCGGCCTGATCACCCGCTTCGGGCTGTACGGCGGACTCGGCCGCAACCGTGACCAGAACACCGCAGTCATCGTGCTGACGATTATCGCGGTGTCGATCGCCGTGTACGCGATCTCGTTCCTGCTGACCCGCGCCCTGTCGCGGTACCGCGAACTGGCGGCCGACCGGGCCGGCGCGATGCTGACCGGGAGACCGTCCGCACTCGCATCGGCGTTGACGAAGATCAGCGGGGACATCGCGCGGATACCGTCGCGCGACCTGCGCCAGGCGGAGGCGTTCAACGCGTTCTTCTTCGCCCCGGCGATCTCCGGCAAGGCGGGCGCCAGCCTGTCGTCGCTGTTCTCGACCCACCCGTCGCTCGAGAAGCGCCTCGACCGCCTCGGTGTCCTGTCCCGCGAGCTGGGCGAGCAAGCTTAGACCTATGGGCCTTCTCGACATCCTGCTTGGCAGGAGCAAAGCCGTCCCGCCGAACCTCGATCAGTTGTTCTCCGTTCCGTCGGCCGCGATCACCTTGGAGACCGCGGCCGGCTACCGTCCGACCGGTAGCGGCTCGGTCTGCTTCAAGGCAGCCGAAGGCGGCGGGTTCTCCACCCTCCGCGAGGAGGTCGACAAGCTGCTCGCGCTCGACAACGGCAAGCTCACCAGTACGACGGACTCGTACGGCTTCACGTGGTTGGTCCGGCAGACGGCTCCGGATGACCTGGAGACCCTGGTCACCGACCTGCACGCGGTCAACACGTCGCTCGTCGACGCGGGCTTCGGATCCGCGCTGCTCTGCACGCTGGTCGCCTTCAGCAACGGCACCCAGTCGGTAGGCCTCGTCTATCTCTACAAGCGCGGCACCTGGTACCCGTTCGTCCCGGCCGGCACCGACCGCCGCGACAACGCCACTGAACTCCAGATCAAGTCCGTCATCGGCGCCGATCTGAACTTCGAACAAGACCTCTCCCGCTGGTTCCCCATCTACGGAGCCCCTGGCCTCTGAAGTAAGGGTTGCCTTGCCGGGCCTACGTCACATGGACCGCGGTCGGGTGAGGTGGAGTGAGCACGTAGCCTTGGGACATGGCTCCCACTGCTGATCAGGTCACCACGGCGCTCGGTGGCGTGCTGGATCCGGAGATCAAGAAACCGATCACGGACCTGGGAATGGTCGAGTCCGTCGTCGTTCGCGAGGACGGCGTCGTCGCCGTGCGTGTTCTGCTGACCGTCGCGGGCTGTCCGATGAAGGACACGCTCCGCCGCGACATCACGGCCGCGGTCAGCAAACTCGACGGCGTCACCGGGGTCGAGATCGACCTCGGCGTGATGTCGGCCGAGCAGCGGGCCGCCCTGCAGACCCAGTTACGTGGCGGTGTGGCCGAGAAGGAGATCCCGTTCTCCCGGCCGGATTCGCTGACCAAGGTGTTCGCGATCGCGTCCGGCAAGGGCGGTGTGGGCAAGTCGTCGGTGACGGTCAACCTCGCGGTCGCGATGGCGCGGCAGGGGTTGTCGGTCGGCGTACTGGACGCGGACATCTACGGGCACTCGGTGCCGGCGATGTTCGGTGTCGCGGACGAGCGGCCGACCGCGGTGGACGACATGATCATGCCGGTGCCCGCGCACGGCGTGAAGGTCATCTCGATCGGCATGCTGAAGCCGAAGCGCGACCAGGTCGTCGCGTGGCGCGGCCCGATCCTGGACCGGGCGCTCGTGCAGATGCTGGCGGACGTGTACTGGGGCGACCTCGACGTACTGCTCCTCGACTTGCCGCCCGGTACCGGTGACATCGCGATCTCGGTCGGCCAGCGGCTGACCAGCGCAGAGGTCATCGTGGTGACGACGCCGCAGGAAGCCGCCGCGGAGGTCGCCGAGCGCGCCGGGACGATGGCGCAGATGGTCCACCAGCGGGTGGCCGGCGTGGTCGAGAACATGTCGTACCTGCCGTGCCCGCACTGCGGTCCTGAGCACCGCATCGAGATCTTCGGCTCCGGCGGCGGCACGCGCGTCGCCGAGACGCTGTCCGCCCGCCTCGGCTACCCGATCCCGTTGCTCGGCGAGATCCCGCTGGACGAACGTCTCCGCTCCGGCGGCGACCTCGGTCAGCCGCTCACGGGCGCAGACCCCGACACCGCGGCAGCCCAGGTGCTCGAGAAGATCGCAACCACCCTCGGCGGCAAGCCGCGCGGTCTGCTCGGCCGCCAGCTCGGTCTCTCCCCCGCGGGCCGGTAAGCCGGCCTCGTAATCCGGCTGAAGGTGGCCGTCGGTTGGTGTTGACTTGGCCGGGTGCCGATTCCTGCTGAGCATCCGGTCCTGACCGACGGGGTGGTGACGCTTCGCGCGCCCCGACTCGACGACATCGAAGCCCAGGCCGAACGCAACCGCGAAGGCACCCGTCGCAACGACGAGGACGCCCGGCGGTGGATCACCTTCGGCATCACCGAAGCGTGGAAGCGCCATGAGCGGCTGATGTTCGTGATCGAGTACCAGGGTCGGTACGCCGGAAGCATCGCCCTGGAGCCCGATGTGGACGACAACGCCCGCGTGCACTACGGCCTCTCGGCGTGGGCCCGCGGCGCCGGCGTGATGACCCGCGCGGTGCGATTGATCCTGGACTTCGGCTTCGCGACGTGCGGTTTCCACGTCATCCGCTGGTGGGCGCAGGTCGGGAACTGGCCGTCGCGGCGGGTGGCATGGGCGACCGGCTTCCGCCTGGGTGAGACGATCCCGGACATGGCCGAAGAAGACGGCGAGCGGGTCGACGCCTGGACCGCGTGGATCGGACCGGACGACGAGCGAAAGCCGCGCCACCCGTGGTTCGAGATTCCGGTGCTGGAGACGCCGCGGTTGCGGCTGCGGACGTGGCGCGAGGACGAGATCCCGCGCATCACGACCGCACGGACCAATCAGACGACCGCGCATTTCCTGCCGTTCATCCCGCAGCCGTTCACCGCGGAGGACGCGCGTTTCTGGCTGAAGGACATGGCCGAGCAGGCTGCCGCCGGCCGCCGGTTCAACTGGTGCGTGGCCGACGCCGAGACCGACCAGGGGCTGGGGAATCTCACGATGTTCGGCATCCACCACGGCGAGGTCCGTGATGCCGAGCTCGGGTTCTGGATGCACCCCGACGCGCAGGGCCGCGGTGTGATGACCGAAGCCATCCAGCGAGTGGCCCAGTGGTACTTCGCAGACGAAGAGGCAGGGGGGTTCGGCGGACGCCGGCTCTTCATCCGTACGGCGGGCACGAACACCTCGGCCCGCCGTACCGCAGAGAAGGCCGGCTTCCGCCACGTCGGCACCGAACGCGCCGCCTTCCACATCTCCAGCCACGTCGACGACAAGGTCACCTACGACCTACTTGCCACCGACTACTTGTGATCGCGGAAGAACGCCCGGATGTCGTCGACGAGCAGCTCGGGTACCTCCATCGCCGGGAAGTGACCGCCCGCGTCGTACTCGTGCCATGAGGTGTACATGCCGTACGGGTCGACGTCGCGCCGGACCGACATGTCGGCGGCGAACACGGCGACGCCGACCGGCGGCGGAGCCGGGGCCTCCCAGCCCTCGGCCGGCTCGGCCGACCTGCTCGCGAACTCACGGAAGGCCTGCATGCCTTCGTACACCGAGTGCGCGGCCGACGCGCCGCCCTCGGTGAACCAGTAGATGCTCACGTTCGTCAGCAACTGATCCAGGTCGACGGCGTCCTCCGGCAGCTCGTGGTCAGGGTCGGTCCACTCCTTGAACTTCTCCACGATCCAGGCGAGCTGCGCGACCGGCGAATCGGTGAGCCCGTACGCGAGCGTCTGCGGACGCGTCGCCTGAAGCGCCAGATAGCCGACGCCGTCCTCGCGCCACGCGTTGAACCGCTCGGCACGCTCGCGCTGGCTTCCCTCGAGCCCGTCCAGCGAGAGCTCGGGGCCGAGCGGGTACGGCGCCGGGCCGTTGATGTGCGCGGCGATCACGCGATCGGCCGCGACCAGGCCGAGCATCCCGACGACGCCGGAACCGACATCGGTGCCTTGGGCAAGGAACCGGTCGTACCCGAGCCGGGTCATGATCTCGGCGAACGCGCCGGCCACCCGGAACAGATTGCCCCACCCGGGCTCGCTCACCGGCGAGAAGCCGTAGCCGGGGATCGACGGCAGCACAAGATGTACGGCGTCCTTGGCCTTGCCGCCGTGGGCGACCGGGTCGGTCAGCGGGCCGATGACGTTGAGGAACTCGGTGAACGAGCTCGGCCAGCCGTGGACCATCAACATCGGCCGGGCGGCGGGCTCGTTGGATCGGATGTGGACGAAGTGGATCGGCTGGCCGTCGACCTCGGTGACGAACTGCGGCAGCTCGTTCAGCCGCGCCTCCGCCTTGCGCCAGTCGAAGGTGTTCTGCCAGTACTCCGCGATCCGCTGCAGGTAGCTGGTCGGGACTCCGCGGGTCCAGCCGAGGCCGGGGAGCTCCCGCGGCCACCGGGTGTTCGCGAGCCGTGCGTGCAGGTCGTCGACGTCGGCCTGCGGTACCTCGATGCGGAAGGGGTGGATCTCGTTGGTCGTCATGAGTACGACACTAGGAACGATTGCGGAAAGCTAGATTCCGCAATCGAGAGGATGCTGAAGAAATGCTCGAGACCTCGGCACGACTGTTACAGCTGCTCTCGCTGCTGCAGCTGCATCGGCACTGGAGCGGTCCGGAGCTGGCCACCCGGCTTGGTGTGACGACGCGGACCGTACGCAACGACGTCGAACGCCTGCGGTCGCTCGGCTACCCGGTCGACGCGACTCCCGGGGTGGCCGGGGGCTATCGGCTGGGTGCCGGCGCCGCGCTGCCTCCACTGCTCCTCGACGACGAGGAGGCCGTGGCAGTCGCGGTCGGCCTGCGAACAGCTGCCAGCGGCTCGGTCGCCGGTATGGAGGAGACCTCAGTACGGGCGTTGGCCAAGCTGGAGCAGGTCCTGCCGTCCCGGCTGCGGCATCGGGTCAACACCCTGCACCGCTACACCGTGCCCGTCCCCGGGTCGGGGCCGCTGGTGGACCCGTCGGTGCTGGCGACGCTGGCGGCCGTCTGCCGCGATCATGAACGGCTGCGCTTCGACTACGACTCACATTCGGGTACGTCATCGGTCCGGGAGGTCGAGCCGTACCGACTCGCCTACTTGCGGGGACGCTGGTACCTCGTCGCGTTCGATCTGCACCGGGTCGATTGGCGAACGTTCCGGGTCGACCGATTGACGCCGAGGATCCCGACCGGACCGCGCTTCCTGCCGCGCGAGTTGCCGCCGGAGGGCGTCGCGTCGTACGTCGATCGTGGGGTCTCGACGGCCATGTGGGAGTTTCGCGCGCGGATCCGGGTATTTGCGCCGCTGTCGGTCGTGTCGGCCCGGCTGCCGGCGACGGCGGGCGTGCTGACCGAGATCGACGAGTCCTCGTGCTACCTCGACGCCGGCTCCGACGATCCCGGGATGTTGCTGCGGTACCTCAGCATGCTCGACCTCGACTTCTCGGTCGCGGAAGCGCCGGAACTCGTGGACGAGGTGCGCAAGCTGGCGGCTCGCTACGCCCGCGCGCTGGAGTGATTCGACCAGATCGGACGGAGCGGCTCGAGGCCTTCCTCAACGTACTGCGCGACGGGTTGCGTCCCGCCGTCGACGTACCACTGCTCCAGGGCGGAGAAATAGCCGAAGACCAGGGCGTTCGCCGCGACGCGGGACTGGGTCTCGGTGAGCTGTCCGCCGGCCATCATCGGGGCGATGCGCTGGCTCGCGCGGTCGAGTGACGCGCAGAACGCCGTCCGGACCGAGGGCTCTTTGAAGAAGTACCTGATCCGGCGCCACGGGATCGGCTCCGAGCCGTCGGGCGCCGCCTCGTAGTTGCGGACGATCTGGATCATGCTGCCGACCGGGTCGTCGACGTCGAGGAGCTCCTCGAGCGCCTCCTGGCTCATCGTGTCGAACTCGTCGGCGACGATCAGGCCTTCCTTGGTGCCGAAGTACCGGTAGACCGAGGACGGCGAGACCTCGGCCGCGGCGGCGATCTCCTCGATCGTCACCGCGTCGAACCCGCGCTCGTCGAACAGGTCGAGCGCGCGCTCCTGGATCGTCCGTCGCGCCTTGACGCGCCATCGTTCCCGCAGACCGGTAGCCATGGTGAGACAGTAGCACGCTTCAGAAAGTCACTGTCTGGTACAGTCACTCGCATGAGACAGTCACTTTCTGAAAAACAGACAGCCCTCATCGCGGTCGGACTCTCGGTCCTGCTCGCGGTGATCGCGATCGTCGACCAGGCAGGCAGCCGCAGCCTGCTCGACCACGCCACGTCGGCGTACGCCTCGCACGGCAAGCAAGCGTCCGCCGGGGCGCTCTACGGCCTGCTGTACGGCGTTGCCGTCCTCGACGTCCTGCTCTGGCTGGCGGTCGCCGGCCTGGCCCGCTCACACCGCCTGGTCGCGGCCGTCCTGGGCGTCGTTGCCACCCTGATCACGGCGTCGCTGGGCCTGACGCTCCTGCTCGCGTCGGAGTACGGCGTGCACCCCTACACGACGCTCTGGGGAGTCCTCGCACTCCTGCCCGCGGCAGCCGGTGCTGTCGCGACTGCCCTGCTCTTCCGACGGAAGTAAGCCTCAGGTGGATTCGGGGTCGTACGGCGGGCGCTGGCCGGCCGGGAGGCGCTGCGCCGCGGAGTCGGTGAACTCGCTGACCGGCTTCTCGTCCTCGTCCATCGGGTCGAGCAGGTGCTTGCGGACGAAGTTCTTCGGGTTCAGGTCCTGGAGTTCCAGGTCGGCGAACTCCGGGCCGAGCTCGCTGCGCAGGTCGTTCTGCGCGTTGTTGACCATCTGACGGACCTGCCGCAGCAGGCGTCCCGCCGTCCGCGCGAACTCCGGCAGCCGGTCCGGTCCGAAGACGAGTACGGCGACGATCGCGATCACGACCAGCTCGAGTGGTCCGATGCCGAACATGTCCCCACCTCACTTCTTTCCACGGACGCGGACCAGCCTATATCGACTCCGGTCATGGGAGTTCAGCCGATCTGCTGGGCGAGAGTCAGGGTAACCGTGCGGGACCGCCCGCCGCGCTCGTACGCGAGCCGCACGGCCTCTCCCGGCTGGTGGGTGCGGATCGCGACGATCAGCACCTCGGCGCTGTCGACCGGCTCGTTGTTGATCGACGTGATCACGTCGCCGACCCGCAATCCGGCCCGTGCGGCCGGCGAGTTCGCGGTCACCGCGCTGACCCGGCCGCCGCCCTCGAACGTCATGTCCACGCTTGCCCCGATGACGGGGTACGACGCCCTGCCGTTCGCGATCAGCTGCTGCGCCGTCCGCCGGGCCTGGTCGATCGGGATCGCGAATCCGAGCCCGATGCTGCCGCTCTGCCCTTCGCCTGCGCCCGGCACCGTCGCGATCGCGGAGTTCACGCCGATCACCCGCGCACTCATGTCGACGAGCGGACCACCGGAGTTGCCCGGGTTGATCGCCGCGTCGGTCTGCAGCGCGCTGATGTACGACGACGCCTGGCCGGTGTCGTCGCCGGTCGTCACCGGCCGGTTCTTGGCCGAGATGATGCCTGAGGTGACCGTGCCGGCCAGGCCCAGCGGCGAACCGATCGCCACCACGTCCTGCCCGACGACCGCCTGGTCGGACCGGCCGAACTGGACCGACGGCGCATCCAGGCCGACCACCTGCACGACGGCCAGGTCGTACGCCGGGGAGCGGCCGACGAGCCGTGCGGTCGCGGTCTTGTTGCCGTTCGTCACGACCTGGATCGAGCCGCCGGTCGCCGCGGCCGCGACGACGTGGTTGTTGGTCAGGATATGCCCGACGTTGTCGATCACGAAGCCGGATCCGGTGGCGTCGGAGTTGTCCGAGCCCTCGACCTTCAGCTGTACGACGCTCGGCAGCAGGGTCGCGGCGACCGCGGACACCGAGCCGGTGCGGATCTTCGGGTCGGTGCCGGTGCCGACCGGCGGGTTGGGCTGATCGGCGATCGGGGCGTTGTTGCCGCCGCCGAGCGCCACGACGACGGTCGCCGCGCCGGCCCCGGCGATCACACCGATGATCACCGCGACCAGAGCCGCGATCGTGACGATGCGGTTCACCTTCGGCGGCTCACTCGAGTACGAGCGGGCCTGCTGCGCGTGCCAGTCGGCCGGTGGCGGCGGGATGTAGGTCGGCCGGTACTGCGGCTGCTCGGTCGGCCAGGCCTGACCCGGGTACAGCGGCTTGAACCGGGGCTCCTGCGGCTCGGGCTGCCCGAAGCTGCGCTGGCTGGTGGAGCGGCCGCCGTTCGTCGGCCCGCCGCCGTTGGTCTGCCGGTACGCCGCGTCCGAGCCGGGAGTGCGCAGCGGCATCGACCCTGCCGCGAGCGGAGGCGGGGTCAACGCGCTCAAGGGAGACTGCTGCGGCGGCGGGGCGGGGGCTGCGGGCGGAGGACCGGCGGACGGCTCAGGGGTGATGGGCGTGGCCGCTGTGGGATCCGCGGTCGCCGGATTCGGAACTGTCGGCTCGGCGTCGTCGCTCATCACGGTCCCCGCCTCACGTCGTCATCGTGGTCGTCTGTCGAGGCCTGCCGGGGGTAACCGGAGGGCCTTCCACATTCGATTATCCCAGCTTCGGCGAGAGTGCACCCATCGGAGTGAGCCAGGTCGCGATTTTGGCCAGCCCGGTGCCCAGCCGCTCGATGGCCGTCAGCTTGATCGGCACGTCGTGCCCGAACGCCCGGACGACCTGTCCGAGCTGGTCCGGAGGCAGGTCCCCGATCAGCGTGTAGACGATCCCGCCGGACGACCAGACGACGTACGACGGCATTCCGTACCGCTGGTAGACGCCCGGGCTGTCGGTGCTGCTGAAGCCCGCGACGGCAGCCGGGTCGAGCGTGCCGCGCTGCTCGAAGACCGAGACGTTGAACAGTCCGTCGGAGTACGAGAACTGCAGGGAGCCGTTGGCGGTGTCCCGGTGGACGTCGTACAACTTGAGCGATGCGGGCAGCTCCGGGGCGCAGACCCAGCCCTGGGAGCGCAGGTTGTCGACCTTGCCCATGCCGACGGCCTCGACGCCGCTGGGCAGCATCGGCGGCAGGTGGCCGAGGAACTCGGAGTCCTCGATCTCCAGCTCGGTGAAGACCGTGGCCCGGACCATCGTCTTGCCGTCCTCACTGAACAGCTGACGCTGCAGGAGCAATCCGGTCGTCTTGTCGATCCAGAACCGCGCAGCCAGCGTCTGGTCGTCCCGGAGCGCCTCGACGAGCACCGCGGTCCGTCCGATCAGGTCGGTGCAGCACTTGTCGACGAGTTGGTACGTCGCCTGCAGCAACGCCAGCGGTCCGCCGTCGATCGCGGCGTCGGCGGTCGTGGCGCGCTGGACGAACGCCTTAGCGCCCGGAGCGGACGACGAACCGAGCACGCTGATCTCGGAGCCTTGTGATGCCGCGTGGGTGATGTCGAACATCGCCGAGCTCGCGCCCTGCGGTCCCCAGGCCGTGATGATCTGCGTGCCGTGGTACGAGATCCGGTTCGGTGCGGCCGCGGCGCGCTGCAGCCAGCTCACCGCGGTCGGCGAGTCCGCCTTCGACAATGTCGATACGGCCGGTACGGCGGCCGCGGATGCGGGCAGGCCGAATCCGATCAGGGCTGTGCTGACCAGGACGGCGAGCCGGGAGAGGCTCACAGGTCAGCGCCCTGTCAGGGCCACCGGCTGGAGCGTCGAGGTCAGCCCGGCGTACCCAGAACCGTTGTAGGAGTTCAGCACGGCGACCGGGTCGGCGAACGGCGCTCCGCCGCTGGTGGTCGCGTGATCTGACGAGAAGCTCGCGACCGGCGGCTGCAGCGCCGGCGGCTGCTCCGACCGGGACGGGTCTCCGACGACGAACGCAGTGCCGAGCAGGGAGGCGACTGCGGCGGCCGAGCCGGCTGCACCCAGCACGCCGGTGCGGCGGCGGGACCGAGTGCCACGCGCGGGGCCCGGGCGAGTGCCACCGGAGCGACCGGCCGGAAACGCGGACCGCTGCGGGAACAGGCTGACGGCCGGTGTGAGCACCGGGCGCACCTCTTCGCGCGGCTCGGTCGAGAACGACGAGACACCCATCAGGCGCTGCATGAGGTCTGTCGACGGGTCCTGCAGGTCCAGGCCGGCCATCCGCGCCTTCAGCCGACGCTGTGCGTCGACCTCGGCGCGACAGGTGTCGCAGCCGACCAGGTGGCTCAGAACCTTCTCGCGGGAGTCGTGGTCGAGCTCACCGTCGACCACAGCGCTCAGCTTGTCGAGCGGGTGTTGCAGACTCATCGGAGGTCGCCTCCGTCGCTGAACAGGCCACCGTCTGCCGGTGGACCGCCGACCCGGGTCTGGCCGGAGCGCGGGGCCCGGTGCTCCAGGTGCTTGCGCAGCATCGACCGGCCGCGGTGGATGCGGCTGCGGACGGTGCCGAGCTTCACGTCCAGGACGTCCGCGATCTCGTCGTACGTCATGCCCTCGATGTCGCACAGCACGACGGCGGCGCGGAAGTCCTCGGGCAGCGCGTCGAGCGCGTCCTGGACGTCGTGGTCGAACAGGTCGGAATCCAGCTTCTCGGCCGGGCCCTCGCCCTTGGCCGGCAGCCGGTCGTGCGCGTCCTCGGGCAGGCCGTCGAAGCGGATCCGCTGCTTGCGGCGGGCGCCGTCCAGGAACAGGTTCGTGGTGATCCGGTACAGCCAGCCCTCGAAGGTACCCGGCGTGTACGACGACAGCGAGCGGAAGACCCGGACGAACACTTCCTGGGTCAGGTCCTCGGCGTCGTGCTTGTTACCGGTCAGGCGATAGGCGAGCCGGTAGACCCGGGCGGAGTGGGTGCGGACGATCTCGTCCCACGAGGGCAGCACCTCCGGCGCCTCCTGCGGCGCGGGCGCGGTCCTGGTGTCGGCGGGTTTCACCGCGACGCCTCCCTGGGTCCTCTCGGCAATAAGCGTGAAGGCCATGGTGCCGCGGTCACCGTCCTCTGCGCACGTCGGGAAGACCCGGGTAGAACCCTGAGTCGCTCGTACGACGGCTCAACGCGGCGCCCCGGCCGGAAGTTCCCAGCCAGTGCCTTCACAGATAAAGACGCGCAGGCAGCCATTTCGGTTGAATCACTTCTCTTCTATGACTGCAATTGGGTCGCCGTCGCGGACGACCTCGCCCTCTGTGACCTTCAGCTCGGTGATGGTCCCGGCTACCTCGGCGAGGACGGGGATCTCCATCTTCATCGACTCCAGGATGACCAGAGTGTCCTCCGGGCCCACCGTGTCCCCGGCCTTGGCAGTGACCTTCAGCACGTTGGCCACCAGCTCGGCCAGCACGGTGTGACTCATGGCTCGATCCTAGGCGGGACACAAGGGTTCGGCGTAGGTGCCCCTCGGGCAGCAGACCAGGGCACCTACGCCGAGTCAGTGAGCGGCTACCGCGCCGCCTCCGGGGCGAGCCGGACCGCGTTGAACAGCGCCGGGTTCTTCGTCTCCGCGACGCCCTTGCCCCAGGTCAGCCAGCCGCGCCGCCCGGTGCCGTCGTTCTCGTTGATCACCACGGTCGTCGACAACAGCCGGTCCTCGGCCTTGAACCCGAGCGTGCTCCACGGGATCGCGATCTCGTACGTCGTGGTGTGAGCGGTCTCGTCGCGCACCACCTTGGCCTGCACGCCCGGCGGTACACCGGTCTGGGTCGTCGGTGTCCAGCGCCAGGTGTCCACCGGACCGGCGTCGGTCAGCGCAGCGCCGATTTCCTGCGTCTGGGTGGTCTCGCCCGGCGCACCTGCCGTCATCCCGAGCTGCAGACCGTCACCGCCCCAGATGTTGCCGGCCCGGTTCGGCTGCGAGAACACGTCATCGGTGACTTTGGCCGACAGATACAGGTTCTGGTCGTCGTGATTAAGCCACAGCGAACCGGACAGGTCGCTCGGTCCACCCCAGCCGGTCACCGGCGGCGTACCGGTTCCCTCCAGCGCAATCGCAGGCTGCCGCGCCACCGCAGGGTCGATGACGCCGTCCAGCTTCACTGTGTGCCGCTTGGCAACTGTCGGTGCACTAACCGGCACCAGCGTCCCCGACGCCTTGATATCCGCCTCGCCAGTACGCCGCAGGCTCGCGGACCAGGTCGAAGGACCCGTCAGGGTGATCGGCACATCAACCTCACGCGTGGCGTGCGCCGCGACCGTGCAGCCCGCCAGCAAGGTCCCGGACGCCGTACCGGACACCCAGTCGAGCCCGGCCACGTTCTGCGCGTGCGACGACGCATTGGTGATGCGGAAGCGGAGCAGGTCCTTTCCACTCCCGTTGACCACATGTGAGCCAGTGACAGACAGCGGTGGAGTCGCTGTGCCTGTCGCCGACACCAGTGCGACCGCCTGGCCATCGACAGTCACCTTGGCCGAGTAGGTACGCGCTCCAGTCGAGTCCTGCGCCGGATAGCTCACTGCAGCAGTCGCAGTGGCACCCGCCGTCACAGATCCGCTCGTGTCGGCACCACCCGCAGACACAGTGAATGCGTGCGTGACCGCATCTGGGTTCGTGAAGGTCAGCGTCCCGGTAGCCGCGTCACCCGCGATCTCCGGCGCCACCGACAGCGCGAACCGGCTGGACGGAAGCATCGGACCGCTGATCGCACCCCGCAGGTAGACCGTGTCCGGCCCAGCTGTAACCCAGACATGTCCGCCCGCATCAGCAGTCAGGTCGGTCGTCACGCCGTACAGGTTCGTCACCTCGACGGTCGACCCCGCCGGCGCTGTAGCCGCCACAACTCCGGGTGTTGCCGACCAGACCGCGTGGACCGACTGTCCGCCGCCGGCGTCGAAGGCGACGTCGTACCCGTTGGTGCCGAAGCGGGTCTGGCCGATCAGCGGGAGCTCATCGATCTGACGAGCCAGGACCGCGGTAGCGACGTACGACGGCTTCGGAACGAGCGCGCCGCGGGTGTCGAGCCGGTTGCGCACCAGGCCGAACCGGTTCTCGACGTTCGACGGGTCAGTGCCCGAGTCCATGAAGTTGTAGGAGCTGTAGCGCGCCACACCGTTGCCGTACGCAAGCAGGTTGCCGCGGACCAGGTCGCGCGCCTGCACAGGCTCAGACACCGCACTGGGGTTGGTACCGGTGGCCCAGCCCTGCTCACTGATGTAGATCGGCTTGGTCGAGCCGTGCGCCGCCATGATGCTGCGGATGGTGTTGACGTACGTGACCGAGGCCTCCGGGTCCAGCGGCTGCACGTACGGGTGGATGGTCACCGCGTCCACGTAGTCCAGCCCGCCGAGGTCCGCGAACTTGGTGAACCAGCCCTGCCAGTCGTTGATGACTGCCAGCGACGGACCGGTCAGCGTCACGTCCGGGTGCTTCGCCCGTACTGCCGCACTCACCATCGTCAGCAGTGCGACGTAGTTCTCCGGGCTGGCCTTCGCGGCGCCGTTCGGGTCGCGCAGGTTCCACTCGTTCCACAGCTCGTACGTCGTGTGCTCGGTGCCCCACTGGTCCACGGCGGCAACGGCGTACCGGGTGAAAGCCTCACGCTGCTCGTCGGTCGACGGGGCCTCGTCCGGGTAGTACAGCGTGTTGCCATAGTCGAGGATGTTCAGGAAGTCGACGTTGTTCGCATCCAGCGCGGCCTTGTAGTCCTTGTACCGCTGGGGAAAGTCGATGACGCCCTTGGTGGTCTCCGCCGCGGCCCAGAACGCCTCGTCGCGGTCGGTGGAGATACCGCCGTTGGCCATCAGCGGCACAGCGTCCAGACCGGGATTGGCAGTGCTGCCGAAGCCCAGTGCGCCGGCGACACCGATCCGGGTGTCGGTCGACGTGGAGAAGTCGTGCGGAGTCAGTACGGCGAAGTCTGTGCCGCCCAGCGTGGTCGTGCCGTCGGACCCGACTGCCGTGAGGTCGGTCTGGTACCAGCCCGGCGTACTGATCGACAGCGGGAGCTGTCCGTTCAGCGAGGCGGCCGATGCGGAGCCCTTGGCGACTTCGGTGCCGCCGGCATCGCGGACCGTCCAGTTGACCGTCGTCGCGTCGGTGCTGAAGCCCAGCTTCACCTGCTGCCCGACGGTGAAGGTGTTACCGACCGTGGTCGGCGTGATGGTCAGAGTCGGCGCCGCTGCTGACGATTCAGTCGCAGCGTGGGCAGGTGACTGGAGTACGGCGGCCAGCAGCAAACCGGCCGTGAGAAGACTGACTGCGCCGGAGCGGCGACGGGTCATGGAGTGTGCTCCTCCCAGGGGAAGCGAAAGCGGTTTCGCAAATCACACCCTGATACGCCCCGGGGCCCGTGTCAACGGCTCGAAGCTGACTACGATGTGCACATGGCCGATTCTGTGATCACCCTGTCCGACGTGGCCGCTGCGGCCGGGGTGTCGCTCTCGACGGCCTCCAAGGCGCTGAACGGCACCGACCGGATCTCCGAGGCCACCCGGGAGCACGTCCGCGTCACTGCGGACCGGTTGGGCTTCCGCCACAACGCCCTGGCGCGCTCGTTCGCCCGCGGCCGCAGCCAGACCATCGGCGTACTCACGCACCGCGCGTCGAACCCGTTCACCCGCGTGGTGCTGGCCACCGCCGCGACCGAGCTCGGGGCCAAGGAGCAGGCGATCCTGCTGTACGACGCCCGCATGGAAGAGCAGGACGACGTCAACGAGAGCATCCTGCAGCTCCGCGCCCGCCGCATCGACGGTGTGATCGTGATCGGCACCAGTACGTCGTTCCGGACCCCGTCGTTCACCAGCCGGTTCGACGTCCCGGTGATCAATGCCTTCACGGTCCCCGAGGATCCGCAGGACACCACGATCACCGCCGACGACCTCGCCATCGGGCGGCTCGCGATCAGCCACCTGCTGTCGACCGGCCGGCGCCGGATCGCGCACTTCACCGCGGAGCGCGGTGACATGGCCGCGCAACGGCGGGCCGAGGGCGCGGGCCAGCTGCTCGCCGAAGCCGGACTCCGGTGGGCTGCACCGGTCCGGTTCGGGCGCTGGCGCGAGGAGTGGGGTGAGCAGGCAGCGACCGAGCTGCTGGCCGAGGTTCCCGACGTGGACGCGATCTTCTGCGGCAGCGACGCGATCGGCCGTGGCGTTGAGCGGGTTCTCCGCGCAGCCGGCCTGCAGGTGCCCGGTGACATCGCGCTGATCGGCGTCGACAACTGGGAGAGCTTGATGCACGACCAGCGCGGCACCCGGCACCTGACCACGATCGACGTCGGTCTCGAGGAGATCGGCCGCCAGGTCGCCAACCGGCTGCTGGAAGGCGACCTCGAACCCGGCGTCGAGTACGTCGAACCTCACGTGGTGATCGCGGACACCGCCTGATCGTGGATCGAGTACCGCGGGCGGAACCCCAGCAGCTCCTGCGCGCGCGTGGTGTCGACCAGCGAGGCACGTCCTTGCACGGGCTGCTTCAACGGCACGCCGGGTGCGTACTGGCGCAGTAGGTCATCGGTCTTCCGGTCGATCAGGATGTCGTCGGCAGCCAGCCCGACCACGTGTGCGCCGGCGGTCGTCGACTCGAGTGCCGCGATGATCGCCCGTACGCCGTCCCGCAGATCCAGGTAGGCCCAGCCTTCCCGAGCCATCACCGACGGGTCGCTGTCTGCCCTGGCCGCGAACTTGAACAGTTCCTCGCGAGTCTTCACCAGCGGGAAGCGCAGTGCGATCACGTTGGTCCCCCACCGTCGCCACGCCATCCGCGCACTCTGCTCGTCGACACTTTTGGACAACGAGTACGCATCGGCGATATCCGCCTCCACCTCCTCGTCGAGCGGGTAGTACGCCGGCTCCACGTCGTTCAGGTTCATCGGTACCCCGAACGCGTTGATGCTGCTGGCAATCACCACCCGCTCGATCCCCTGCTGCCCTGCCTGCGCCAGCACGTTGAACGTCGCCGCAACGTTGTTCTCGAACACCTCCTCCGGCGTACCCAGGCTGGGATGCGGAATGGCCGCCAGATGCAGTACGGCGTCCACACCGTCGAGTGCAGCCGCCACGTCCTCGGCCGACCGCGCATCACCGACCAGTGGACGGTCCGCCGTACTGCTGTGGTCGTAGCGCAGCGACAGACCGGTCACGTCGTACCCGGCGGCTTGCAGGCCATCGACCGCGGCACGGCCGATCGATCCGTCCGCACCGGTGACCAGAACACGTTTCACGCCTTGATTCCCCCAGACAGGCCCACACCACGTAGAAATGCTCGCTGGAAAACCAGGAACAGCAGCACCGGGATCAGCAGGGCCAGGAACAGACCCGCCAACTGGATGTTGAGCTCCGTCACCTTGGCGATCTTGGGCAACGCCACCGAGACCGGCTGCAGATCCGGATTCGTCAGCACCAGCAGAGGCCACAGGTAGTCCTTCCAGGAAGAGATGATGCTGAGCAGCGCGACCACACCGAGGATCGGCCGCGACAGCGGGAGCACCAGCGAGGTGAACACGCGGACCGTCCCGGCGCCGTCGATGCGGGCCGCTTCGAAGTACTCGCGCGGGATGCCGTCGAAGAACCGCTTGACGATCAGCACGTTGAACGCACTGGCCGCGGGTGGCAGCCAGACCGCCCAGAACGTGTTGGTCAGGTTCGCGTGGACCACCGGCACTTTCAACACGGTCAGGTACAGCGGGACGAGCGAGACGATGTGCGGCACGAACAACGTGGCCAGGATCCCTGCGGACAGCAGCGCGCCCCACCGCGGTCGCAGCACGCTCAGCACGTAGCCGGCCGTCGTACAGACGATCAGCGACGCAACCGCCGTACCGGCAGCGATCATGGCGGTGTTGCCGAGGTAGTAGCCGATGTGTGCCTGTTGCCACGCAGTGGAGAGGTTTCCCCACTGCACCTGGCCGGACGGGAACCACGCGAGTGGTGATCGGATGCTGTCCTGTGTCGGCGAGATCGCTGCCTTGAACAACCAAAGCAGCGGACCGAGACCTGCGACGAGCAGTCCGATCAGTACGACGACCTGTCCGATGACGAACGGCACTCGAACCTGGGTGAGCCGGCGGTCGGCATCCGACAGCGCACCCCGCTCGCTCACTCCGTACTCCAGCCGCGCGTAGCGAACTGGAAGACCGCCGACACTACGGCGAGAACCAGCGCCAGCAGCACGCTGAGCGCAGTAGCAGCGCCGTAGTCACCGTTGACGAAGGCGTAGTTGTAGATGAGCAGCAGAATCGTCATCGTCGACCCTTGCGGTCCGCCGCCGGTGAACAACAGCGGCTCGGTGAACAGTTGCATGGTGCCGATCACCTGCAGGAGCAGCATCAACAGCAGGACGCCACGCAGATGCGGCAACATCACATGCCACACCCGCCGTACGACGCCTGCTCCGTCCAGCTCGGCCGCCTCGTACAAATCAGCGCGTACGGAGGTCAGTGCGGCCAGGTAGATGATCACTGCGTTGCCCGCACCGGCCCAGGTCGCCTCCAGCACGATCGACGGCATTGCCGACGACGGACTGTCCAGCCAGGGGTACGGTCCGAGCCCGACCGTGCCGAGGATGGTGTTGAACATCCCGCTGGGCGACGGGTCGTAGAAGAACCGCCAGAGCAGGATGGCAACCACCGGCGGCGTGATCACCGGCAGGTACGCGAGTGCCGAGTACAGCCAGGACTTGCCGCGCAACTCGGACAGGAACATCGCCAGCAGCACCGGCACCGGGAAGCCGAACAGCAAAGCCAGCAAGGTGAACCAGACCGTGTTCAGAGCCGCCTGGCCGACACCGGGGTCGGCCAACACGTACCGGAAGTTCTCCAGCCCGACCCACTTGACCGGATCGATCAGATTGGTCTGCTGGAGGCTCATCACCAGGCCCTTGACGATCGGGCCCCACGAGAACACCACGAAGACCAGGAGCACCGGCAGTGCGAACAGCACTGCCGGTACTCCGTTGCGCAGACGGCGAAGCAACTCAGCGCCCGAGCTTGGCATTCACGGTGCCGGTCGCCTTGGTCAGCAGCGCCGGGATGTCGGCCTTCGCGTTGCCCAGCACGGCCTGCACGACCGGGTCGAGCGCGGCGTACACCTCCTGAGCCTTCACCGGCGGCTCAGGGATGATCTTCTGATCGGCGGCCACCTTCGTGTACGGCTCGAACTGCGCCAGCGGCACGTTGACGTACGGCTTGATCCAGCTCTGGTACGTCGACCACTGGTCCGCTGCGACCACCGGAAGACCCGGCGTACCGACTGGGAGCTTCCCCGCGACACCGGCCTTGGCGGCCGTCACCGCGGCATCCTGGTCCACGTACTTGTTGAGGTAGTTGAACTTGATCCACTTGACCGCCGCAACCTTCTCCGCGTCCGTCGCGGTCGGGCTGACGATCTGGACGCTGCCACCGGTCAGCGTGCCGTGGTCACCGCCCTGCTGCGGCATCGGGCCGATGCCGAAGGCCGACGACGGCAGGCCGTTCTGCTGCACGAGCGTGCGGTAGCCGTCGGGCGCCGCCATGAACATCCCGATCTTCCCGGCCGCGAACGCCTTGGAGATCCCGGGGATGTCGTACAGCACCGCCTGGCCCATGGACTTGTCGGTCCACTTCATGTCGTGCAGCAACTGCAGCGCGGCCTTCGACGGCGCGTCGTCGAACGTCGCCTTGCTGCCGTCCTCGTTCTCGATCGAACCGCCGAACGCGTACGTCTGGGTGGTGAACATCCAGCCGCCGGTGTTGTTCGTGGTCAGCTGCGCGTAGCCGGCCTGACCGGTCTTCTCGGCGATCTGCTTCGCGTCCGCGCGGACCTCGTCCCAGGTCGTCGGCGGCTTGTCCGGGTCCAGACCGGCCTTCTTGAACAGGTCGCGGTTGTAGACCATGCCGACCGAGTACGCGGCGGTCGGTACGGCGTACACGTTGCCGGACTGGTCCTGGGCGATCTTGAGCACGTTCGGGTTGAGCTGGCTCATCAGGCCGTCGTCCTTGAGCACCTTGGTCAGGTCGGCGGCCTGCTTACGGGCGATCAGGCCCTGCGGCTCGGTGAACGGCACGTTCAGCACGTCCGGCAGCTGACCGCCGGCGGCCTGCGCCTGGAACGTGGTCGCGTCCCAGAGCGTCTCGACCGGGTTCAGCTTGATGTCCGGGTTCGCCTTCTGGAAGTCGGCGACTCTCTTGTCGAACGCCGCCCGGTTGGCGGGATCGGAACTCGTGGGACGGTCACCGACCGTGATCGTCACCTGTGTGTCGGAGCCGGAAGCACCGGTCGACGACGGCGCACTGGAGCAGGCCACCAGCAAGAACGGCACTGAAAGCCCTGCAGCACAACGGATTGCGAATCTGTTCATCGAAGCTCCTCAGCGGGGATGGCGATCGGCGAGCCGACCGTTTCGCAGAGTAGCGCAAGCGCTTTCGCAAATACTAGACCTCAGCGAAACTGGTTTCGCATCCGTTGCGAGTCCGTTAACGGCGGCGGGCGCGGTACGACGCGACCCGGGTCCGGCTCGCGCATTTCGGCGTACAGAACCTCCGCGGGCGGCGCTCGGCCGGGTTCGCGAAGACCCGCTCGCAGTCCACCGCCGCGCAAACTCCCAGCGCCTCGAACCCATGGCCGGCCGCGAACGTCGCCAGCCCCAGCGCGGTCGTCGCCGCGAGCCACTCGGCCCACGACGCATCCGGCTCCGCGACATGCAGATGCCACGGCGATCCGTCGTGATCCGAGAGATACGGGCGTACGGCGTAGTCCGCGAGCAGCCCGTTGATCACCTCAGCCCCATCGCCGTGGAAGACCGGCCGCACTCGTTCCCGTACTGCGCGAACGGCGGTCAGGTCCTCATCGGTCAGCTCGATCGGGTCGGACTCGCCGTGCTCGAGCAGGAACGCACGCAGCGCGGCCGGCGAGGTCAACTGCTCGGGCTCGCGGGTCCGCGTGTTCACCAGGTCGACGGCGAGCCGGATCAGCCGATCCGGGGACTGAATTTCCACTGGACTCCTCCCGTAACGCGTTTGTTAGCGTAACGCGTAACAGATCAATTTGCGTTACAGGAGGTTCGGCGTGCCCAGCTATTACCTCGCGGCGACGCTGGCGCGGTTCGCCGACGAGATGGTCGCGTTCACGCTGGTGCTGCTCGTACTGGATCGCACCGACAGCCCGACGCTCGCCGGCATCACCGGTGCGGCCTACGCGCTCCCGGCCATCGTCACGGGCCCGTTGCTCGGAGCGTGGCTCGACCGGACGTCCCGCCGCCGCAGCGCACTGGCGATCAACCAAGCGACGCTGGCCGCAGTCATGCTCGGTCTGCTGGCGGTGGTCGGTCACAGTGCGCACTGGATCCCGCCTGTGCTCGCAGCAGTGGCTGGTGCGACGTTGCCGATGGTCAGCGGCGGGTTCACCAGCATGCTGCCCAGCCTGTTCCGGCCGGAGCGGCTGGCGCGCGCCAACGCGTTTGAGTCGGTGAGCTTCAGCGCGGCGACCATTGCTGGTCCGGCGACCGCAGCCACCGTCGCCGCCGTGGTCTCGGTCGACGCCGCGGTGGTGGTGATCATGGTTGCGGCGGCGTGCAGCATCGTCGCTATCAGCCGCCTGCCCGCACTCCCACCGGTCGGCGGCGGCGGCGAGTCCTTCTTCAGCTCAGTCGTCGGCGGACTGGTCCACCTGGCGCGCACACCGCGACTGCGGGCCTCCACCGTCACCACGACCCTGCTGATGGGCTTCACCGGCATGCTGCTGATCGCCCTGCCCCTGCACATGGTTGAGCTCGGCATGCCGAAGTCCGCAGCCGGCTACCTGTGGACTGCAATCGAGATCGGCAGCGTCACCACGGCACTACTACTGAGCCGTTTGCAGTCCCGCTGGCGTCCGGAGTACGTCGTCATGCTGTCTGTGGCTTTGTACGGCCTCGCACTACTCACCTGGCCGCTCGCCACGACATTCGCCGTACTCCTGCTGCTCGCAGTTGCCGCTGGATTGACCGAGGGACCGGCACTTCCGGCGATGTTCGCGGCGCGCCAGCAGTACAGTCCGCCGGCACTCCAGGGCCGAGTGAGCACCTCCGCAGCCAGCCTCCGCGTGGGCGCGTCCGCCCTGGGCCAGGCCACCGCCGGCGTACTCGTCCCGCACATCGGCACGGCCGCTGCCCTGACAACCACCGCCCTCGGCCTGTTGGCCGCCGCCCTGCTCGGCCTCCTGGCCGCGGCGGGCGGCGGCGCGTGGTCTGGGCGGCTCAGCCGAGGATGACGGACCGGCTCAGGCTGCGGGGCTGGTCGGGGTTGAGGCCCAGGGCGAGTGACTTGGCCACCGCGACGCGCTGGGCTACGACCAGGGACGCCAGCGGGTCCAGGTCGTGGTGTACGACGGTGGCGCCGGTTGCGGCGACGTCGTCGAGCAGGCCCACCGGCGGCTCGCCGAAGATCCAGACGCCACGCCCGGGCTGCGCGATCGCAATCGGGCCGTGCCGGTAGTCCATCGCCGGGTACGCCTCGGTCCACGCCGACGCGGCCTCACGCTGCTTCAGCGCGGCCTCGTGCGCCAGACCGACCGTCCAACGGGTGCCGAGGTACGTGACCTGCTCGAGCTTGGCCAGGTCGTCGACGTCGATGGTCAGTGCGGTCTGAGCGTCCGCAGCGGCCTGGGTCAGGTCCTGACCGAGCGACGCGCGCAGCAGCGCCAGCGTGGTGGTCGCGAACCGGGTCTGCACAACGGACTGCTCATCCGCGAAGTCCAGCATGATGGTGTGATCGGCCAGCTCGACGATCGGCGAGCCGGGCGTGGCCGTGATCGCGATGGTCGGCAGGTCGGTCTGGCGGATCAGGTCGAGTACTTCGGTCGTCGTACCGGAGCGGCTGATCACGACGATCGCGTCGTACGCACGACCGGCCGGGAACTCGGAGCCGGCGAACGCGTCGGTCTCGCCCTGGCCCAGGTCCTCGCGCAGCGCGGCGTACGCCATCGCCATGAACCAGGACGTCCCGCAGCCGACCGCCGCGACCCGTTGCCCTGCCTTCGGAAGTGCACCGCCGTACTGCGCGAAACCGTCCGCGACCTGTCGCCAGAGGTCCGGCTGAGTGGCGATCTCAGTGCTCACAAATGGCGTCTGCGTCATGTCGTCTCCGCGCTTGTCATGGTCGAAACTGCTCGAACGTGATCGAATGGTGCCAACCAGCCGCCACCCGGCTGACCGATTGTGTGAAGGAGGAGCCCCGGGTGAAGCGTTATGAACGCCTGAACACCTTGCTCGAGTCGCTCGCCGAGAAGGGCGCCATCGACGTCGACGAGCTCGCCGAGCAGTTGCACGTCTCGGCGGCCACGATCAGGCGCGACTTGGACCATCTCGGCAAGCAGCAGCTCCTCACCCGGACCCGCGGCGGCGCAGTGGCCAACGCGGTGTCGTACGACCTGCCGCTGCGCTACAAGACTGCGCGTTTCGCGTCCGAGAAGCAGCGGATCGCGCAAGCGGCGGCCACTTTGGTCCGTCGCGGCATGGTGATCGGGATGAACGGCGGTACGACGATCTCCGAGGTGGCGCGCACGCTGGCGACCCGCCCGGAGCTGTCCGCCGAGCACGGCGAGCCCGCGTTCACGCTCGTCACCAACGCGCTGAACATCGCCAACGAGCTGATCGTCCGGCCGCACGTGAAGATGGTGCTGACCGGCGGTGTGGCCCGGCCGCAGTCCTACGAGATGATCGGCCCGCTGTCGCACCGGATCCTGTCCGACCTGTCCCTGGACATCGCCTTCATCGGCGTCGACGGGATCGACGAGACCGGCGCCACCGCCCATCACGAGGGCGAGGCGAACATCAACCAGCTGATCGTCAGCCGGGCCGCGAAGGTGGTCGTGGTGGCCGACTCGTCCAAGCTCGGGCAGCGGGCCTTCGCCCGGATCTGCGAGCTGAGCGAGATCGACACGATCGTCACCGACGCCCAGGCCGACGAGAGCCAGCTGACCGTCTTCAAGGAAGCCGGTATCGACGTCATCCGCGCCTGACCGCACTCCTCATCACCTCCCCTCACATCCTCCAGATGACGATCATATCTGATTGAGGGGCCGTTGTTATGAGCAAGAGTGCGCAACCTCCGCGCGTGCAGCACGGAAAGCGGACTTCCAACCGCTAGGCTCTGGTTCAGCATGGGTACCGCAGCCGCAGAACACTCCGCCGACCACTGGGAGGACGCCATCGCCACCGGCATCGACCCGACGTCCTGGGCGTACGCCGAGGACTACACCGGCGAGGACGAAGTCGTCACCGGTGCACGGGCGAGCGCCGCGGACAGCGGTGTCGCCCCGATCGGCCCCGGCGCGGCGGCCGCCCTGAGCATGCTCGCCGCCGGCGCGGGCGCGAAGGCGGTCGTGGAGATCGGCACCGGGACCGGCGTCTCCGGCCTCGCCCTGCTGCGCGGGATGCGCACCGACGGCACGCTCACCACGGTCGACATCGACGCGGAGAACCAGCGCCTGGCCCGCAAGACCTTCCTGGACGCCGGCGTCGCCTCCAACCGCTTCCGGCTGATCGCCGGCGCCGGGCTCGACGTGGTCACCCGGCTCACCGACGGGCACTACGACCTGGTCTTCTGCGACGCGGACCGCCGCGAGAACACGGCGTACCTGCACGAAGCCCTCCGCCTGCTCCGCCCCGGCGGCGTCGTAGCCTTCGCCGGCGTCCTCACCGGCGGCCGGGTCGCCGACCCCTCCCACCGCGACCCCGACACCATGGCCCTCCGAGACCTCATCCGAGCCGTCCGCGACGACGACGACCTCGTCTCAGCCCTCCTCCCCACCTCCGAAGGCCTCCTCACCGCCGCCAAACGCATCAACTGACGGCCGCAACCAGAAACATACTAAGAAAACCAACAAACGTACTAAGATGAGAAGAAATTAGTATGTTTGTTGGTTTCTTTGGAGGATTCGGGTGCGCTCGTTCGCAGACCTCGACCGTCTGATCGGTCAGGTCCCAGCCGACGTTGTCATGCGTCTCCGGTCTATCGACACCGGCCGTGGCAGTGAGGCGCTGTACCGGCATCAACTGCCCGCGATGCTGACCGAGCTTGCCAACCGTGCGCGGATCCAGAGCATCACCGCCTCGTCAGCCATCGAGGGCGTCGTGGTGCCGGACGTCGCCCGGGCGCAGCGCATCATCGACGGCAAGGCCGGCATCCTGCGGAACCGGAGTGAGCAGGAGTTGGTCGGGTATCGCAAGGCGCTCGACTATCTCTTCCAGGAAGACTGGCACCCGCTGAACATCGGTCTCCTGCTGCACCTTCACCGGCTGCTCTGGTCCGAGACCGCCTACCCGGGCGGTCAGCTGAAGACCGACGACAACCTGGTCGTCGATCGCTCACCCGACGGCAGTACGACGGTCAGATTCGTGCCTGTCCCGGCGGCGAGGACCGCGGCGTGCCTCACAGAACTCGTCGACCGCTATCGGGACGCGCAAGCAGACGGGAGGCACCATCCGGTTCTTCTGGTCGGTCTGTTCGTGCTGGACCTGCTCGTCATCCATCCGTTCTCTGACGGCAACGGCCGAGTCGCTCGCGCGCTGACGAATGCTCTCCTGATCGACGGCGGGTACGAGGTCTGCCGATGGGTCTCGCTCGAACAGCTCATCGCCGACTCGGCCGACGAGTACTACACAGCGCTTCTTCGCTCGACCGACGATTGGCACGACGATCGGGCCGACCCGTGGCCTTGGTTGTCGTACTTCGTGACCGTCCTGGCATCGGCGTACCAGACGTTCGGGCGCCGGGCCGCCGCTGACCGTAGTGGTGGTACGAAACAGGACCGGGTCAGGACTCACGTGCTGAAGCATGCCGCGCCGGTGTTCCGGCTGGCTGACGTCCGGACAGCGCTGCCGGGGATCAGCGACCAGACCATCCGTCTCGTCCTCGAAGACCTCAAGCGCGAGCAGAAGGTCAGTCCGGAAGGCACCGGCCGGGGCGCCGTCTGGCGACGCATCCCCGACTAGCCGTTGAGGCGGGTTAGTTCGGTGGTTACTTCGTGCCAGGCGGTGGAGAGGGGGTCTATCAGCTCGTAGTGGGCGCAGTGTTGGACGCGGACCAGGCGGGCTGTGGGGTGGGCGGCGAAGTAGGACTCGGTGATGCTTAGGGGGACTCTCGAGTCGTCTACGCCGTGGATGAGGGTTACTGGGGCGATCGGGGCGGGCAGGTGGACCGGGTCGAGGTCGTTGCGGACGCCGCTGCCTATGAAGGCCTGTACGGCGCCTTTGTCGAGGTCCAGGCGGTCTGCCATCAGCAGGTCGGCTACGGGGGCCAGGGCGATCAGGCCGCGCAGGCGAACCGGGTTGGTGGTCGCGGCCAGCCAGAGTGCGAGTTGGCCGCCGGCGGAGTGGCCTATGAGGATGTAGCCGGCGTGTACGTCGACCAGGTCGGGCAGGGCGTCCAGCGCCGTACGGATGTCTGACGTTGTCGCATCCGGATCGCCAGGCACGCGGCGGTACTCGAGGGAGACGACCGGCCAGCCGAGGTCGGAGAGGGCTTCACCGAAGGGGCGGGCGTGCTTGCGGTCGTAGTCGGGCCGCCAGAAACCGCCGTGGATGAAGACGATCAGTGGGCGATACTCCTTCGCGTGCCAGTAGTCGATCACCTGGTCCGCGTGGTCGCCGTACCGCAGCTGCTGATCGGGCTCGCGGGCTTCGCGAGTCAGTACGGATCGGTCCTCGGTCATTCCGACCTCCCGAGATAGCGCCGGGCGTTCGCCGTCAACAGCTTGTGCTGCTGCTCCGCGGTCAGGAAGCCGGACTTCCGTACCACCTCCCCGACCGGCCGCTCACCCAATGGATAGGGATAGTCACTGCCGACCAGAACGCGGTCTTCCCCCAAGGTATCGACAAGTAGCCGCAAAGGCGCTGATTCAAACACCACCGTGTCGACCAGGATCCGGTCCAGGTACGCCGACGGTGGGTGCTCCGAGCAACCACGGACGATGTCGCCGCGCCGGTGCCAGGCGTTCTCCAGCCGCCCGAGCCAGAACGCGAAACTGCCGCCCCCGTGGGCGAAACAGATCTTCAGATCCGGCGGCAACTGGTCGAACGCCCCGCCTAGGATCATCGCCAGCAACGACAGATGCGTCTCGGCAGGCATCCCGGTCAGCCAGCGCGCCATCCACCGGTCCAGCCGCGGGCCGCCCGGCATGTCCCACGGATGCACGAGCACCGGCGTACCGGTCTCGGCGCAATGGTTGAGGAAGGCAACAATCTCGACGTCGTCGAGATCCTTGTCGCCGACGTGGTTGCCGATCTCGACCCCGACATGGCCGGCCGCGCGGGCGCGATCCAGCTCGGCGCAGGCCAGGTCCGGATCCTGCAAAGGCACCTGACAGAACGGCACGAACCGCTCGTCGCCCGCCAACGTCTCCAGCGTGAGGTCGTTGAAGATCTCCGCAAGCTTGACGGCCTGAGCGGCCGGACGCTCGTACCCGAAGAACACCGGCGTCGGCGACACCACCTGCAGATCGATGCCGTCGGCATCCATATCGGTACGCCGTACGCCGCGATCCCAAGCCTGCGGTCCGATCGGGCGGAACTCGGTCTCGCCGATCATGATCATCGCGGCCCGCTCGGAGTCGATCCGCAACCACGGCCAGCCGTCGCCGCCACACGCCACCGCCAGATCCGGCCAACCGTGCGGGACCAGATGGGTGTGGACGTCGACCGTCATTTACCCGGGTGGATCGTGCCGCACTGCGGGCAGGTGCGCGCGTCCTCGCTCTCGTAGAACGCCTTGAACACGGGCGGCAGGTCGGCGACGATGTCGGTCACCTGCAGCTCGACCTCGTGCACGATCCCGTTGCAGTTGGCGCAGTACCAGCGGAACTTCTCCAGCGTGCCGGGCTCCCGGACCCGCTCGATCACCAGGCCGATCGAGTCCGCGTCGCGCTGCGGCGAGTGCGGCATGCTGCGCGGCAGCACCCACATCTCCCCCTCGTTGATGTCCACCCGGCCGGGGCCGTCGTCCGTCATCACGTCGACGTGCATCGTGCCCTTGATCTGGTAGAAGAACTCCTCGTACGGGTCGACGTGGAAGTCGGTGCGCTGGTTCGGGCCGCCGACCACCATCGTGATGAAGTCGTCCCCGGTCGGGAACATCTGCTTGTTGCCGACCGGCGGCTTCAGCAGATGCTTGTTCTCCTCGATCCACTCCGGAAAGTTCGTCGACTCCAAGTTCGCCATCGTTCTAGCTCCTTTGCGGACTGTGTTCTTCTGGAACGGCCGCTACAGCCTGTATCTCGATCAGCAACTGGGGATGTGGCAGCTGATGTACTGCGACGGTCGTCCGGGCCGGCCCGGACTCGTCGAAGAATTCACCATAAACCTCGTTGTACCCGCCGAAGTCGTTCATCGACACCAGGTACGTCGTCACGCTGACGAGGTCCTCGAGCCCGGCCCCGATCGCGCCGAGCACGTCCCGGATGTTCTCCAGCACCGCCCGCGTCTGCACCCGGATGTCCAAGGACACGGTGCCGAGAGCGTCCGCCGAAGCGCCGGCGATCGAGTTGTCCGGCCGCCGGCTCGACGTACCCGACACGAACGCGAACCCGTTCGCCACCTTCACGTGCGGAAACCGCCCCCGCGGAATCGCCTTACCCGGCACCGTCTTCGCGTCAGCCACGGGAACACCTTGCCCTACCACCTGGCACCGGCCAAGTACCCACGGCACGCGGCGGATAGCCCGGCCCGGTGCGCTCCGCTAGCATCGGACGTCCACCGAGCGACGAACTGGGGGCCGTGGTGGCCGAGCGAAAACCTTCCTTTCAGGACCGGATCCGGGCCCGGCAGGAAGGGACTTTCATCGGCCGTGCCGAGCCCCTGGCCCAGTTCGAGCAGAACCTGGCGCTTCCGGTGGACGACGCACGACGCCGGTTCCTGTTCGCCGTGCACGGTGCAGCCGGGGTCGGCAAGACGAGCCTGATCGGCCAGTGGCGGCAGCTGGCCGAGTCCCGCGGTTGGGCCGTCGGGTACGTCGGCACCGCGTACGACGTCCTCTCCGCACTCGAGCAGCTGGCCGGCACGCTGGCCGCGTCCGGCGCGGAATGCACGACCTTCGGCAGAAAGCTGGCGCAGTACCGCAAGGACCGGCGGACCGTGGACTCCGATCCCAACGCGCCGGCCGGCATCTCGTCACTTCTGACCCGTACAGCGACCCGGATCGTGCTGCGCGCGGCCGGTGACCTCCCCCTGGTCGGCGCGTTCACCGACGAGATCGACAAGGACGAGGCGGCTCTGCAGGCCGACCAGGTCCGCGCCTTCCTGGCCCGCCGGTTCGGACGCCGGCACGACCTCGACCTGCTGCTCTCACCGGTCGACGTCCTCGGTCGGGCATTCGTCACCGACCTTCGGCAGACCGGGAGACGGCGGCCGCTCGTGCTGTTCTTCGACACGTTCGAGTCGACCGGAAGGTACCTCAACAGCTGGCTCCTGCACCTGCTGGACGGCCGGTACGGCGATCTGCCGGAGGACATAGTCCTGGTCGTGTCGGGCCAGGAGCCGCTCGACGCGAACCTCTGGGCCGGCTACCTCAGCATCCGGGCCGATGTAGAGCTGCAGGTGTTCACGGCCGCCGAAACCCGTGAGCTCCTTGCCGCGCACGGCATCGTCGATCCCGCGACCGTCGAGCTGATCAGCGGGCTGTCCGGCCGCCTGCCGGTGCTGGTCGCCATGCTGGCCGCCTCCGCGAAGGACGGCGCCGTCAGGGCCTCTGACTCGACCGGCGCAGCTGTCGATCGCTTTCTGCACGGCGTCTCCGACCTCGACCGGCAGCGGGCTGCCCAGGCGGCGGCGCTGTGCCGTCGGCTGGACCGCGAGACCGTTGCGATCGCAACGGGCGCGACCGTCGACTTCGACTGGCTGCGCAAAATGCCTTTCGTCGTCGGTCAGCCGGACGGTTACTACTACCACGACGTCGTCCGGACGATGATGATTCGCTCGTACCGCCGGACCGACGCGGACAAGTGGCCGGTCCGCCACCGGGCCCTGGCCGACCACTACCGGCGCCGCCGCGACGGACTCGGTCTGCCGGCCATCGAGCAGTGGCGCGACGAACGCTGGCTCGCCCTCAAGCTCGAGGAGACCTACCACGACCTGTGCGCGGCCGGAACACCTGCGCTGCGGGACGGCTTGCACGGCTTGATCGACATGTATCGCCGCACGAGCGACGGCGCGGTGCGGTGGGCCCGCACGATCGCCCAGGCCGGAGACGACTCAGGCGTCGAGACGTTGCGAGCCCGCGGAGAAGAACTTGCTCGGCAGCTGACCGGCGAGCCGGGTGAGGTGGTCACGCTGCTGGGTCACCTGGCCGACGATCGATCATTGGACGAGCAGCACCGGTGGTCCGCGTGGTTCCTGCGGAGCCGGCTGCAGACCCGGCTGGGTGATCACGAAGCGGCGCTCCGGGATCTCGACCAAGCAGATCAGTTCTCCACCGGCGCGGCGACCGAGGAGCTGCGCGGACAGATCCACGCCGACCTCGGCAGGTACGACCAGGCCCTGCTCCACCTGGACGAAGCGGCCCGGCTCGATCCGCAGTACAGCATGGTCTTCACCACCCGCAGCGAGGTCTACCGGGTCCTCGAGCAGTACGACGCCGCGCTGGCGGACATCAACCGTGCCCTCGAGCTCCGGCCGGCCGATCCCGCTCTGCTCGCGAGCAGAGGCTTGCTGTACACGGACCTGAACCAGCCGGGTGAGGCGAAGGCCGACCTGGATCGGGCCGTCGCTCAAGACCCGACCGAACCGACCTGGCTGCTCTGGCGGTCGCAGCTCTTCCTGCAGAACGCCCGCCTCATCGATGCGCTGGCCGATGCCGACCGCGCGGTGGAGCTCGATCCGGACTCCACCGATGCCCGCGGCCTCCGGGCCGTTCTGCGCGGCTTGCTCGGCCGCGCGGCACCGGAGCCTGACGCGGGGCTCGACCCCGAGCTCGGGATCGAAATAGCGTACGCACAGGCGATGGGCCGGCTGATGTCCGGCGACGCCGCGGACGCTGTGCCGGACCTGTCCCGGCTGATCGAGAGCAACCCCTACAACCCGTTGCTGTATTACGGCCGTGGATCCGTGTTCGCAAGCATCGGCCGGCTCGACGACGCGCTCCGCGACTTCGACCGTTCGATCGAGCTGGATCCAGAACCGACGTCGGCCCTGATCGAGCGGGCCGCGATCTACGCCGAGCTCAAGCGGTTCGAGCCGGCCCTCGCCGACCTCGATCGCGCTCTCGTTTCTGAACCGCACTCGGTCACGCTCTGGACGAGGCGCGCGCAGCTCAACCACCGGGCAGGGCAGCGAGCGGCGGCGCTTGCCGACCTTGATCGGGCCATCGAGCTCGGGCCTGACTCCGGGGAGGTCGCGATGACCCGCCAGATGCTGCAGGCGGCTCTGGGCGATCCTACTGAGTCGTTGCGCGAGCTGGATCGAGTCATCGCAGGCAATCCCGATGACGTGGTAGCGCTGATCGGGCGGGCCGAAGCCCGCCTCAACCGCGGCAAGTACGAGTCCGCGCTGGAGGACCTCGACGCGGTCCTGCGGTTCCTGCCGAAGAATCCCGCCGGGCGCGCGCTCCGCGGCCGGGTTCTCCACCGGCTCGGAGACACCGCCGGGGCTCGCCGCGAGTTCGACGATGCGGTCCGGCGCAGCCGCCGGAGCGGTGCCGTGGTCGCCCTGCGCGGGCGCTTCTTCCGCCAGGTCGGCGACTACGCGGCCGCTCTCGAGGACTACACGCGGGCCGTCAAGCTCGCGCCGACCCGCTCCTACGTCTGGATCGGGCGCGGCCGCACCTACCTGGCGATCGGCCGGTACGCCGAGGCAATCGCCGATTTCGAACGGGCCGCCGGTGTCGAACCGGTGCAAGGCTGGGCGTTCTACGGGCAGGCGTTGACCTGGTGGTACCGGGACGACCCTGATCGGGTCCGCCGATTGCTCGAGGCGGCGGTGGGCGCGGAGGTCGCTCTGCTCTCAGATCTGGTCGACGCGCTACCGGACGACGTACCGGGGCAACTCGACGCCCTGCGCGGTCTCGGGGCGAAGTGCCGACGTTGTATCGACCTCGTGGTCTTCGCGACCGCGCTCGGCGAGGCGCAGGCCGCGAGCAGGCTGCTGGCAGCGATCCTCGCCGCCGGTACCGCGGTCGACGTACTTCCCGAAGTGGTGGAGCAGCTCACCGAGTTGGGCAGATTCATCGGCGCCGACGCGGTCGGGCCGTTGATCGACCAGCTCGCCCGTGGCTGATCAGGTCAGCTCGACGCAAACATTCGTCGTCTCGGTGTAGAAGTCGAGTGAGTGGCGGCCGCCTTCTCGGCCGATGCCTGACAGTTTGACGCCGCCGAAGGGGGTTCGGAGGTCGCGGAGGAACCAGGTGTTGACCCAGCACAACCCGACGTCAAGCGCTGCGCCGGCACGGTGGGCGCGGCCTACGTCGCGGGTCCAGACGGTTGCGGCGAGGCCGTAGTCGCTGTCGTTGGCCAACCCAAAGGCCTCGTCTTCGGTGTCGAACGGCGCGATGTGACAGATCGGACCGAAGATCTCCTCGCGATTGGTCCGAGCGTCGGCCGCCAGACCGGTGACCACGGTTGGTTGTACGTAGCAACCGCCGTCGCGGGCATCGCCGAACGTCGGTACGCCGCCGCCGGTGACGACCTCGGCGCCTTCGAGCCGGGCGAGGTCGTAGTACGACAGGACCTTGTCGCGGTGTTGTTTGGAGATCAGCGGCATGTTCATCGTGGCCTCGTCGGCGGGCCAGCCGTAGGTCAGCTCGGCGGCGCGCGCCGCCAGCCGCTCGGTGAACTCCTCGAAGATCGGGCGTTCGACGTACAAGCGTTCGGTGCACAAGCACACCTGCCCGCCGTTGGTGAAGACCGAGCGGACCGAGCCCTCGACAGCCGCGTCGAGGTCGCAGTCGGCGAAGATCAGGCCGGCGTTCTTCCCGCCGAGCTCGAACGACACCGCCTTCACGCGATCGGCGGCCACCTTGGCGATCGACGTACCGGTGGCGGACTCGCCGGTGAACGTGATCGCGTCCACCCCGGGGTGCCGGGTCAGGTACTCCCCCGCCGACGACGGCCCGAAGCCGTGGACCAGGTTGAAGACTCCGGCCGGTACGCCGGCGTCGGCCATCACCTCGGCCAGCACGGTCGCGGACGACGGCGTCTCCTCGGACGGCTTCACGACAACAGCGTTGCCACAGGCAAGCGCCGGCGCGACCTTCCACGTCAGCAGGAGCAGCGGAAGATTCCACGGTACGACGATCGCCACCACCCCGACGGGCTTCCGTACGGCGTAGTTCAGCGCCCTGCGCCCGTCCGGCAGCACGGTCGTGTACGACTCGGTCGGGATCGTCGTCGCGAAGTCCGCGAATGCCCGGAAGTTGGCCGCACCGCGCGGGATGTCGAGCGTCCGCGCCTGGCTGATCGACTTCCCGGTGTCACCTACCTCCGCCGCGACGAGATCCTCGAACCGCCGCTCCAACTCGTCCGCGACCCGACGCAGTACGGCGGCCCGCTCCTGCTCGCTCATCCGCCCCCACGGCCCGCGCAACGCCGCCCGCGCCGCGCCCACCGCTGCATCAACGGTCGCAGAGTCCGCCTCGCACACGTCGAAGATCTGCTCCCCCGTCACCGGCGAAACCTTGGCGAACCGCGATGCACTCTCCACGAACTCGCCACCAACGAAATGCCGAAGCAGCCCGACCGACGAGGGTTGCCCGGTCAGCAAGTCAGGCGACCACAGACTCATGCGCCGGCACCTCCCAGGGCTTCCATACCAGACCGTATGGAATGGTCGCCGTGCGAGCACGGCGCGCTCATCGGCGTTTCCTCGCGCGGACTCATCGGCGTTGCCCCGCGCGGGCTCATCGGCGTTTCCTCGCGCGGGTGAGGGTCGTGAGGATGCCGAGCGCGGCGATGGCTCCAGCGCCCAGCAGTTGGTGCTGGCGGCGCACCCGTTGCTGGACTTCGGCGTACGGGGTGGTGCTGAAGGAGACGAGTTCGTAGCGGGAGACGTAGGTGCCGGGCAGGAGTCGCTCCAACGCGTGCTCCACGCGCTTCTGCAGGCGGAAGACCGGTGAGGCGACCTTGTCCCGCATCTCAACAAAGTTTGCGAGGGCCATTTCGGCGATTGCCTCGGTGTTCTCGCGCCGGCGTGCCTCGAAGAGGGGAAGCGCCCGCGCCCACGAGCCGCCGGTGTCGTCGAGGCAGCGGTCGAGCTCGACCACGTCTTCGAAGGCACAGTTGGCCCCCTGCCCGTAGAACGGCACGATCGCGTGCGCCGCATCGCCGAGCAACGCAGTACGGCCGTGCGCCTGCCACGGCAGCGTGTGCACAGTCCCCAGCACCCCGACGGGATTGTTCAGATAGTCATCGACCAAATTCGGTGCCAACGGCAACAGATCGGGGTAGTTGATCCGGAAGTGGTCCTCGATCCCGGACGCCGACGTGAGCGCGTCGAACGACCCGGCCGGCCAGAACAGCGTGCAGGTGAAGGACTTGTCCGGGTTCGGCAGCGCGATCATCATCGACGTACCGCGCGGCCAGATGTGCAGCGCGCCGGGATCGAGCGCGAACTCCCCGGAAGCAGCAGGGATCGACAACTCCTTGTAGCCGTAGTCGAGGAAGTCGACGTTCTCCGCAACGATGCCCTCGGCAAGCAACTGCTCGCGCACCGCGGACCCGGCGCCATCGGCCCCGAGGACGACATCGGCAGTGACCGCGACCTTCCCGGCCGGCGTCGCGAACACCATCCGGCCGGCAGCAGAATCCAGCTCCACCAGCCGATGCTCGAACTCCACAGACACACCAGGTGCCCCAGCGGCCGCCGTCAGCAGCGCATTGTTCAACGCACCGCGGCTGATCGAATTGATCGCGCGATCCCCCGACGCCGAGTACGCCTGGAAGTCCAGCGGCCCGGTCACCGGATGAATCATCCGGCCCTTCATCGGCAGCGCATCCGCCATCACCTCGTCGACCAGCCCGATCCGCCGCAACGCGTTCAGCCCGCGCTCGGAGATCGCCAGGTTGATCGACCGCCCACGCTCGACCTGCGCAACCCGCGGGTCCGCGCGACGCTCGTACAGCGTCACCGTCAACCCCCGCCGCGCCAGGAAGCACGCGAGCAACGAACCGGTCAGCCCGGCGCCGACGATCGCGACCTTCATGCCATCACCTCGGCCAACGCCGCTGCGGCCCGCCAACAGTCGTGGTACGTCGAGTACAGCGGCACCGGCGCCAACCGCAGTACGTCGGGCTCCCGCGCGTCCGCGATCACGCCGTACTCGAACCGCAGCCGCCGCGACAGCTCACCGGCTCGCATCCCCGTGACCCGCAACGACAACTGGGCACCCCGCCGCGCGGGATCCGTGGGCGTGATCACCGGCAACGGCACGTCGGCCAGCAGTTTCTCCAGGTACGCCGTCAATCGCACACTCCGCTCCCGCAGTACTTCGATGCCGATCTTGTCGAAGAGCTCCAGCGACGTCCGGACCGGGCTCATCGAGAAGATCGGCGGGTTCGACACCTGCCACGCGTCGGCGCTCGCGGGCGGCCGCGACTCCGGCGTCATCTCGAACCGCGTCGCCGCCTCCGTGCTCCACCAGCCTTCGAACCGCGGCAGGTCCGTGCCGAGGTGACGCTCATGCACGAACGCACCTGCCAGCGCGCCGGGCCCGGAGTTCAGGTACTTGTAGGAGCACCACGCCGCGAAGTCCACATCCCAGTCGTGCAAGGCCAACGGCACGTTCCCGGCTGCATGCGCGAGGTCCCACCCGACGACCGCGCCGGCCGCGTGACCAGCCTTGGTGATCATAGGGATGTCCATCAACTCGCCGGTCAGGTAGTTCACACCGCCGAGCAGCACGAGCGCGACGTCGCCACCGAGCTGCTCGACGACATCCGCCGTACGCAGGCTGTCCTCGCCCGGTCGCGGACGCAGCCGGACGACCGCGTCCTCGGCGTCGTACCCGTGAAAGGCGACCTGCGACCGGACGGCGTAGCTGTCCGAGGGGAACGCGGCGTCCTCGATGACGATGCGGTGCCGCGAAGGTGTCGGCCGGTAGAACGAGACCATCAACAGGTGCAGGTTGACGGTCAGCGAGTTCATCACAACGGTCTCGCTCGGCAACGCACCGATCAAGCGGGACGCGGGGCCGGTCAGCAGCTCGTGGTACGGCAGCCAGGGTCGGGCAGCGTCCAGATGGCCCTCGACCCCGAGCGCGGCCCACGCGTCGAGGTCCTCGAGCAGTTCGGCGCGCGTCGCCTTCGGTCGCAGGCCGAGCGAGTTGCCGGCGAAGTACGCCACCTCGGGGTAGTCGCCGCCCTGCGCGGGCGGCACGTCGAACAGGTCCCGGTGCCCTGCGTCGGTGGCATCGAGAGCCAGAGCGTCAGCCTCGGTCGTCACCCCTCGGCAACCTCGTCGACAGCGGCTGCCTTGGGAGCCTCGATCACCTGGCCCTTGCCGAGCACGGTCACACCGCCCTTGGACACGATGAACCCGCGCTCCCGGTCGTAGTCCGGGTCGACGCCGATCTCGACGCCGTCCGGGACGACGATGTTCTTGTCCAGGATGACGTTCTTCAGTACGACGTCCTTGCCGATCTTGCAGTTGTCCATGATCACGCAGCGCTGGATGTCCGCGCCCGAGCTGACGATCACGTTCGAGCCGAGCACCGAATGGTCCACGTGGGCCCCGCTCACGATCGAGCCCTGGCAGACGATCGACTCGCCGACGGTCGCGTCGTCGGTGAACTTCGCGCCGGGCAGCTGCGGATGCGAGGTGAAGATCGGCCAGTCGGAGTTGTACAGGTTGAAGACCGGCTGGATCGAGACCAGGTCCATGTGCGCCTCGTGGTAGGAGTCCAGTGACCCGACGTCGCGCCAGTACGACCGGTCCCGATCGAGAGCGCCCGGTACGTCGTTCTCCTGGAAGTCGTACACGCCGGCCTTGCCCTCGGCAACGAGCATCGGGACGATGTCGCCGCCCATGTCGTGCCGCGAGGCCGGGTTGGCTGCGTCCTTGCGCAGCGCGTCGACCAGCACATCGCGGGTGAAGACGTAGTTGCCCATCGAGGCGAACGTCTCGTCCGGCGAGTCCGGCAGCCCCGGCGGATCGGCCGGCTTCTCCAGGAACTCGTCGATCACGTGCCCGTCGTCACCGGTCTTGATCACGCCGAATTCGCTGGCCTCGACCCGCGGCACCCGGATGCCGGCCACGGTCACGCCGTTCCCGCGCTCGATATGCGCGGCGACCATCTGCGACGCGTCCATCCGGTACACGTGGTCGGCGCCGAAGACCACGATGTACTCCGGGTCCGCGTCGTTGATCAGGTTCATCGACTGGTAGATCGCGTCCGCGCTGCCCTGGTACCACTGCGGACCGAGCCGCTGCTGGGCCGGCACACAGGTCACGTAGTTTCCGAGGAACGTCGACATCCGCCAGGTGAGCGTGACGTGCCGGTCGAGCGAATGCGATTTGTACTGCGTGAGCACACAGAGATTTCGATAGCCGGCGTTGACCAAATTCGAGAGGACGAAGTCGATCAGCCGATAACTCCCGCCGAACGGCACGGCCGGTTTGGCCCGGTCCGCCGTCAGCGGCATCAACCGCTTCCCCTCACCACCGGCCAGCACGATTCCGAGAACTCTGGGCGCCTTTGCCATGTCCGCACCTTAGCTCCGGATACCCCAAGGCATAAGCGCTTGCGAGTGTCGCGACACTGTAAAGATGCCGATCCTCGTCGTACCGACCACTGCCGTTCACCGATCGTTTCTCGCGGCCTGGGACGAGCTCGGTCCGGATCATGAGCGGTGGATGGGTGCGAAGTCGATCGCCGCCGACGACGAGGAGTGGACCCGCAAGCAGGCCGCGGACCCGGCCGAGTTCCACCGGCTGGTCGAGGCGATCAAGGCCGAGGCGGATCCGGCGACCGAGCTGCCGCCGGGGCTCGTGCACCAGACCGTGCTGTGGTTCGTCGACGGCATCGAGTTCCTCGGCCGACTGTCGATCCGGCACTGGCTCACCCCGGCCCTGCTCGAGGTGGCCGGCCACATCGGGTACTGCGTCCGCCCGTCCGCACGCCGGCACGGGTACGCGACCCAGATGCTGACCCAGTCGCTGCCGATCGCGGCCGCCCTCGACATCGAGCCGGCCCTGGTCACCTGCGACACCGGGAACGTCGGTTCGCGCAAGGTCATCGAGGCAGCCGGCGGCGAATTGGAAGACGAACGACACGGAAAGCTGAGGTTCTGGGTGCCGACACACGTCGCGTGATGACCTAGGGCATGTCTCCCGATCCCGCGCCGTCGCGAGCAGGTGCTCGGTGCGGTGCATCGCCGTGCGGGGGCGAAGGGGTCGATGCGGAGCATCGTTCCCTTTGCACCCGTGCGGCGAGGCGCCGTGCCGAGTGCCGCGCAGTAGGCGCGGGATCGGGAGACATGCCCTATGGTCGGAGCTTATGAAGGTCGCCATCCTGACGCGTGAGTATCCACCGGATGTGTACGGCGGGGCGGGGGTGCATGTGGACTTCCTGGTCCGCGAGCTCCGCCGGCTGATCGACGTGGACGTGCAGTGCATGGGCGAGCCCAGGCCGGGCGCGACCGCGCACTCCGAGGACGACCCGCGGATGCCGGGTGCGAACGCGGCACTGCGCATCCTGTCCACGGATCTCACGATGACGGCCTCCGTCGGCGACGCGCAACTGGTGCACTCGCACACCTGGTACGCGAACATGGCCGGCCAGTGGGCCAAGCTGCTGTACGACGTACCGCATGTGGTGACCGCGCACTCGCTGGAGCCGCGTCGCCCGTGGAAGGCCGAGCAGCTCGGCGGCGGGTACCGGCTGTCCAGCTGGGCCGAGAAGACGGCGTACGAGGCAGCCGACGCGGTCGTTGCGGTGAGCCGCGGGATGCGGGACGACGTACTCGACTGCTACCCCTCGATCGATCCGGCGAAGGTGCACGTGATCTCGAACGGGATCGACGCGGACTTCTACCACCCGGACCCGTCGACCCACGTCCTCGAGCGACTCGGCGTCGACCTGAATCGTCCGTACGTGACGTTCGTCGGGCGGATCACCCGGCAGAAGGGCGTGCCGCACCTGCTCCGCGCCGGCCTGCGCCTGGACCCGTCCGTGCAGCTCGTGCTGCTTGCCGGTGCCGCTGACACGGTCGAGCTGAAGGCCGAGACCGACGCGCTGATCGACGACCTCAAGATGGCTCGGGACGGCGTGTTCGTGGTCTCGGAGATGCTGCCACGCGAGCAGGTCCGGCAGGTTCTCACGCACGCTCTGGCGTTCTGCTGCCCGTCGATCTACGAGCCGCTCGGCATCGTCAACCTGGAGGCGATGGCCTGCGAGACCGCCGTCGTCGCGAGCGCGGTCGGCGGTATCCCCGAGGTCGTCGACGACGGCGTGACCGGCACCCTGGTCCCGTACGACGAGAACGACATCGACACGTTCGAACGCGGTCTCGCGGACGGGATCAACGAGCTCGTCGACAACCCGGCGAAGGCCGAGGCAATGGGCAAGGCAGGCCGTGAGCGGGCCGTGTCGCAGTTCGGCTGGGACGCCGTCGCGGACCGGACCGTGCAGCTGTACACGAGCCTGCTCGGGTAGGAGAAACCCCACCCTCGGTACGGGGCTTCGCACCATTCTTCGGGTGGCGCGGCGGCGGTTTGGTTGAGGTATGACATCTCGCCTGACAAAGACTGTCGCCGCCACCCTGGCGACTGCTGCTCTGCTCACGTTTCCGCTGTCCGCGTTCGGCGCCGTCAGCCAGCCGACGCTGTCCGAGGCCGCCGTCTCCAGTGTGCACGCTCCGCGCGGTTCGCTGGTCTCAGCGGTGCCGGTCGCACAACTGACCGCGGCTCAACTGGACGCTGCGTCGGCTGACTTCCCCGGCACACCACACGCGGCGTACGGCGTCACGGCGTACCGCTTGATCTACCGGACGATCGACCACAACGGGCGGCCGACGACCGCGAGCGGGATCGTCGTATTGCCCGACGGACGTCGCGGTGCGCTGACCGTGGCGGAGTACTTGCACGGGACCAACCCCACGAAGGCTGCTGCGGCGTCGGTCGACGACACCTCGACCGATCGGCTGGTCACGGCCCTGTTCGCAGGTCAGGGGCTGGTCGGCGTTGCTCCGGATTACCTCGGACTCGGGCTCGGTCCGGGCAAGCCGCCGTACCTCGACACCAAGACCGAGACGACCTCGTCGGGCGATTTGTTGCTCGCCGCACGGACCTTCGCGGCCAAGCACGGGATCGCGCTGAAGCGGGACGTGCTGGTGACCGGCTTCTCGCAGGGCGGGCGCGCGTCGATGGCCTTCGGCCGGGCACTGAGCCGTGGCGAGGTCGGCTCGTTCCGCCTGGGCGCGATCCAGGCCGTCGCCGGCCCGTACGACCTGCTCGGCAGCGAGTTGCCGGCGGTCTTCACCGGTGGCGTCCTGCCGCCGACCGCGACCTTCTACCTCGGCTACCTGATCACCGCCTGGAACCGGACCGTCGGGCTGTACGACGATCCGCGCGAGGTGTTCCAAGCGCCGTACGCCGCGACGGTCGAAGGGCTGTTCGACGGCACGCACTCCGACGAGGACATCGTCGCCGCGCTCCCGGACACGCCGCAGAAGCTGTTCACGCCGGCATTCATCAAGCAGCTGCAGCACCCGACCGGTCGTCTCCTACGGGCGGTTCGTGCGGCCGATCAGGTGTGTCGCGACTGGACGCCGCGGGCGCCGGTGCATCTCTATAGCGGTACGAAGGACACCGACGTGGTCGCCGCCAACGCCGACGCCTGCGCGGCCTCTTTGCGAGCCCGCAGCGCCGACGTGACCGTCCACAGCATGGGTCCCGTCGATCACACGGGTACGGCGTTCGCGGCGTACCCAGGGATCATCCGCGCGTTCAGCCGGTGGGCTTGAGCCAGCCGATGCGCAGGTCGTCCGCGGCCGGGCGGTAGATCCGGATGAGCTCGGCGCGTTCGGGGTCGTCTTCGGGCAGGTCGTTCGCGAGAGCGGCCTGCGCGGCGACGATCTGTGGCCGGGCGCCAAGGGCAGCACGCAGGTGGAGCGAGCGACGCAGCATCATGATTCCCTCGGCCGGCTCCTTGAGATGCGCGAGGTGCCGGATGATGTAGGACTCGAAGAAGCCGTCGCCGTACTTCGTCGCGATCTCGAGCGCTGTCTCGTACCGCGCAACGGCGCCGGCCGAGTCCTCGTCGATGTTGTCGAGCAGGACACCCCAGTGGTACTCGGCCCAGCCGCGCTGCAGCTCATCGCCGCTCTGTGCCGCCGCGCGGTACGCCGCCTCGGACGCCGCGCGGTCGTCGGGGCGCGGATCGCGCTGGAACAGCAGGCGACTGTAGGCGAGTCGTCCCGTCAGCAACTGCGCGGTCCACGACGCGGGATCGAGCGCCGCGACCGCCTTCTCGGCCTCGTCGTGGCCGTCGATCCGGAAGAACCAGCCGTCGACGGCGATCTCGGCGCGCAGCTCGGGATCGCCGTCCGGACCGAGGAGGGCGAGCGCGGCGTCCCACTCCCCCAGCAGGAACAGGCGTCGGGCTACGTAGGTGTCATCAGCTACCATGACACCTACGTTAGGGATCGATTATGTAGGTGGTCAAGTGGAATACGGTGACTACATTGGCAACGTGACGCGGCTGGCCGTCGAGCTGGCCAACACCGGCACGCTCGATCAGGACGGTGAGCTGGTGGCCGCGTTCTTCGCCGAGCACGAGATCACGCCGCCCCCGGACGGCGACTTCGGCGACCTGCCCGAACTCGTGCGTACGGCGCTGTCGCAGTCGGTCGACGGCGCCGCGCCCGACGGCGTACATCGGCTGCTGCGCGAGTACCCGCCGGACATGCACCTGTCGGACCACGACGGTCTCGGGTGGCACGTCCACTTCAGCCGCAACGGGACGCCGGCCAAGCGTTGGGTCGGCCAACTGATCGCCGCCAAGCTCGCCCTGCTCGCGGCCGGGGATCCTTCGGTGACGCTCGGGCGGTGCGCCGCGGCGGGATGCGGCAACTACTACGTGGACCAGTCGCGGAACCGGACCCGCCGGTTCTGCTCCAACGCATGCGCGAGCCGTACGACGGTTGCGGCGTACCGGGCCCGTAAGAGTTCTTAGTCCTTCGGGCTCGGCTGCGGCTGCTCGTGACTCGACGCGATCAGGCTGCCGAGCAGTGCCAGCGATTCGACGTCGCGCGATCCCGGGACGGCGTGGGAGATGACGAGCGTCATGCTGTCGGTGCCGCCGATCGTCAGCTTGTCCGAACGGAGCTCCAGGTCGCCGACCTCCGGATGGGTCAGTTGACTCAGCCGGCTCTTGCGCGGGCGGACGTCGTGGCGCGCCCACAGTTGCCGGAAGCGTTCGCTGCGAACGGACAGATCGCCGACCAGTTCCTTCAGGCGCGGGTCGCCCACGTTCGGGCCGAGCTCCGTCCGGAGGATCGCGACGCCTTCCTCGGTCAGGTCGTCCCAGTCGCGGCGCAGCTCACGCTCGCGTGGATCGAGCAGTACTGCGGTGAGGAGGTTGACCCCGACCTTGTAGTTCGGGGAGAGCGCCGCGCAGAGCGGATTGACTGCCAGGCAGTCGGTGTACTTGTTCTGCACGTACGCCGGATTGTTGGGCAGCCCCTCGATCAGCTCCAGGATGCTCTCCGGGACCTTCTCGCCGGTCCGTCGTGGAGCCGGCCGCTCCTGGGCGAGCCCGCGCAGGTAGGCGGTTGCGTCGGCGTCCAACCGCAGTACTTCGGCGAGCGCTTCGAGAACCTGCACGGACGGGTTGCGGTCCCGGCCCTGCTCGAGGCGGAGGTAGTAGTCCGAGCTGATGCCGGCCAGCATCGCGACCTCCTCGCGGCGCAGCCCGGGCACGCGACGCAGGCCGATGCTCCGGATGCCGACGTCCTCCGGCTTGACCTGCTCGCGCCTGGCCCGGAGGTAGTCGCCCAGCGCGTTCGTACTCTCCATGACTCCCACGGTAGTCCGGACCCTGCCCAGGTGCCTGGGTCCTGTCACTCCCAGGAACAGCGGGGTACTCCCTGTTCTCGGTGCTCCCGGCAACAGTAGAAGCATGACGAACCCAACCATCACCCTCGCCGAGGACCTCACCATCACCCGGATGGGGTACGGCGCTATGCAGCTCGCGGGCCCCGGCGTCTTCGGCCCGCCGAAGGACCGCGACCAGGCCATCGCCGTACTGCGGGAAGCGGTCGACCTCGGCGTCACGCACATCGACACCAGCGACTTCTACGGCCCGGTCGTGGTGAACGAGCTCATCAAGGAGGCGCTCTCCCCGTACCCGGCCGACCTGCGCCTAGTGACGAAGGTCGGCGCGCGGCGCGGCGACGACGGCTCGTGGAACGTCACCCAGGATCCCGACGACCTGAAGGCGCAGGTCCACGAGAACCTCGAGCACCTGGGCCTCGACGTACTCGACGTGGTCAACCTGCGGACGCCCGCGCACGACGGCGGCAGCGACGAGTCGATCGCCGAGGCCTTCACGGCTCTCGCCGAACTCCAGCAGGAGGGCCTGATCAGGCACCTCGGCCTGAGCGGCGTCACGATCACCCAGATCCGCGAAGCCCAGGCGATCGCGCCGATCGTCACGGTCCAGAACCTCTACAACCTGGTCCGCCGCGACGACGACGCTGTGGTCGACTACACCGCCGACCACAACATCGCGTTCGCCTCATTCTTCCCCCTGGGCGGTTTCACCCCACTCCAGTCAGAAACGCTCGCCAAGGTGGCCGCCCGACTGAACGCCACCCCACAACAGGTCGCGCTCGCCTGGCTCCTGCAACGCTCGTCGACCAGCGTCGTCATCCCTGGTACGTCGTCCCTCGCCCACCTCCGCGAAAACATCGCGGCCCGCGACCTGATCCTCCCGCCCGACGCCGTCGCCGAACTCGACGCCATCGGCCAGGACTAGCTCAGCCGATCCCCGCGGTGGGCTGGTCGCCCGTCAGCCAGGTGGTGAGGAGGCGGGCGCCGGCGCCGGTGGCGCCGATGGAGTATTCGAAGCGGTCGGCCGGGGACTCGGCGATCGACGAGAGGTCGAGGTGCGCCCACGGGATGTCGCCGGCGAAGGCCTTGAGGAACAGGGCCGCCGTGATGGAGCCGGGGCCCTTCGAGCTGTTGACCGAGTCCGCGATCGGGGTCGCGATCAGGTCCTCGTACTCCGGCGGGAGCGGCATCCGCCAGACCTCCTCGCCGGAGATCCGGCCGGCGTCGGCGAGGTTGTCGGCCAGCGCGTCGTCGGTGGCGAACATCCCGCCGTACAGCATCGCGCCGAGCGACACCTTGATCGCGCCGGTGAGCGTGGCGACGTCGACCAGGACGTCCGGCTTCAGCTCCTTCACGGCGTACGCGAGACCGTCGGCCATCACCAGCCGGCCCTCGGCGTCGGTGTTCTTGACCTCGGTGGTCCGGCCGCCGTAGTGCCGGATCACGTCGTCCGGACGGTACGACGAACCGGACGGCATGTTCTCCGCGGAGCAGACGAGCCCCGTCACCCGAACGTTCGCGCCGAGTTCACGCAGCGCCGACATCGTCGCGATCACCGAACCGCCGCCGGTCATGTCGCGCTTCATCGACACCATGCCCTCGCGGGGCTTCAGCGACAGGCCGCCGGTGTCGTACGTGATCCCCTTGCCGACCAGCACGACGTACGGCGTCTTCTTGGTCGCGCCCGCCGGCACGTAGTCGAGCCGGATGAACCGCGGCGGCCGGGTGGAGCCCTGACCGACGGCGAGGATGCCGCCGAAACCTTCCTCGGCAAGCTGCTTCTCGTCCCAGACCGTCACCTCGAGACCGGTCGCGGCGGCCACCTCGGTCGCCCGCGCGGCCATCCAGGCCGGGTCCTTCTCGTTGGACGGCGTGATCGCGAGCTGCCGCGCGAGCCATCCGGTCCGGCCGACGACGACGCCGCGGTCGACGGCCGGCTGGCGCGCGTCCGCCGTACCGTCGGTCAGCGTGACCTTGCCGACCGCGGGCTTGCCCGGGTCGACCGTCTTGAGCGTGTACGAGAACGAGCCGAGGACCACGCCCTCGGCGAACGCCTGCAGTGCCGCGTCATCGATGCCCTCGGCAACAACCGTGGTGAGCTCGTCCTTGCCGCGACCGAACCGCGCGATCGCCGCACCGGCGTGTCGCAGGTCCTTCGGGCTACCGTCGCCGGCGCCGACCAGCACGATCTCGGCCACCTCACCGGCCAGCAGCGGGTACGCCGCGACCGCGCCGGCGGACGCACTGAAGCCGGTCTCCTGCTGCACTTCGAGCAACCGGTCGAGGTCGACGCCGAGTCGCTCGCCGGCCTCCTTCGCGGCGGCCGGCAGACCGGTCTCGTCGCCGACGACGATCACCCAGGTCGGGGAACCGTGCACCGGCAGACCGGGCTGCCAGGCGACGCCCGGAAGGCTGGGAAAGGGGGAGGACGAACTGCTGCTGCGGCGAGCCACTAGGAGGACCTCACTGAAGTTTGATCAAGACAGGGTGCAACCGTAACGACCCCGGCCGGTGCCGGAAAGAGCACCCACCGGGGTCGCAGGATTGTCGAAGGAGTGCGCCCATGGGCACCCCGGGGAGAACCTGGTCAGCCGACGACAGCCTTGAGCGCGTTCCCGAGCTCGGTCGCTTCGTCCGCGTTGAGCTCGACGACGAGCCGGCCGCCGCCCTCGAGCGGAACCCGCATCACGATCCCCCGGCCCTCCTTGGTGACCTCGAGCGGACCATCGCCCGTCCGCGGCTTCATCGCCGCCATGCGCGCACCCCTTCCCAGTGTCGGTGTTGAGCGACGACACCGCGCGGGGAACCGTCGCCGGCGCCGTTGCGGTGATGCGCCGTCGGCGCGTATCGCAGTGTGTATCAGACCCCATTATTCCCGATCCCAGGCCAGAGCCGTGCACCATACGGCAGACTCGAGTCTTGTGCACGCCCGTTCAGCCCTCTTCGACCTGTACGGCGACCACCTGCGCGCGCGTGGCGCGCGCGCCCCGGTCGCGGCCCTGGTCCAGCTGCTCGCGCCGCTCGGCGTCCATCCGCCGGCGGTGCGCACCGCCGTGTCGCGGATGGTCCGGCAGGGCTGGCTGGAGCCGGTCCGGATCGAAGGACAGCCCGGGTACGCGCTGACGTCCCGGGCGCGTCGCAGGCTCGACGACGCCGCCGCCCGGATCTACCGGACCGCCCCGGATGGCACGCCGGTGATCACCGGCTCCGAAGGCCCCGGCGACTGGGACCGGCAGTGGCATCTGGGCATCCTCCGCGAGGTCCCGAACGCCCGCCGCCGCGAGCAGCTGGCGAGCCAACTCGCCTTCCTGGGTTGGGCTCCGCTGTCCGACGGCGCCTGGGTCGGACTGCGCAACGACGCCGAGGTGGACCAGATTCTCGGCATGGAAGGGATCGCCGCGGACCGGTTCCGCGCGCCGGTCGACGACGGCGCCGTCGAGTTCGCCCGGCGGGTCTGGAGACTCGACGAGCTCGGCGCGTCGTACGACGCCTGGCTGATCGAGGCGAAGTCGCTGGTCGACGAGGCCGGCCAGGAGTCGGCCGACCGCAACGGGGACGAGCAGGCGTTCGCCGTACGGTCGGAGCTGGTGCATGAGTGGCGCAAGTTCCTGTTCCGGGACCCGGGGTTGCCGGACGAGCTGCTGCCCGACGACTGGGCCGGGACCCGGGCGGCCGAATTCTTCGATTTCCACGCCGAACGACTGGGCCCCGCGGCCGGGCGTTTCGTCGACAACTGCCTGACACTGCACTGAAATTCTCACCGACAGTCAAGGAGCTGACCACGATGAGTGACTCCGTTGTGTACGCCGTTTCCGACGGCGTGGCCACCATCACCCTGAACCGGCCGGACGCGATGAATTCGCTCGACACGCCGACGAAGGTCCTGCTCCGGGACACGATCCAGACCGCCGCCGAGGACCCCGCCGTACGCGTCGTCGTACTGACCGGGACCGGGCGGGCATTCTGCGTCGGGCAGGACCTGAAGGAGCACATCGGGCTGCTGCAGGCCAACGACCAGGCGGCGCTGTGGAGCACGGTGCCGGACCACTACGCGCCGATCGCGCTGGCCCTGGCCGAGATGCCGAAGCCGGTGGTTGCGGCGGTCAACGGTGTGGCGGCGGGCGCCGGCGCGTCGATGGCGTTCGCGTGCGACTTCCGCATCGTCGCCGACACGGCGGGGTTCAACCTTGCCTTCACCGGGATCGCCCTGTCCTGCGACACGGGCATCTCGTGGACGCTCCCCCGGCTCATCGGACGGGCGAAGGCGCTCGAGTTGCTCTACTTCCCGCGCACCATCCCCGCGGCCGAGTCCCTCGAACTCGGCCTGGCGACCTCGGTCGTGCCAGCCGCCGAACTGTCGTCGGCGGTCGCCGACCTGGCCGGCAAGCTCGCCAAGGGCCCGACCGTCGCATACGGCGCGGTACGCCAATCGGTCAACTACTCGGCGACGCACACGCTGGCCGAGTCGCTGGCGTTCGAGGCGGGTCAGATGCAGCTGACCGGCGGGACCGAGGACCACCACAACGCGGTCGCCTCCTTCGTCGCGAAAGAGAAGCCCACCTTCGCCGGCCGCTAACGACAGGAGGTAGTGCCCTCCACGGCGCTGCCGGCGCGTTCGCCACGCCTGGCAGGCCGCCCCGGCTAGGACTACCTCCTGTCGTTAGCGCACCCTCGCCTCTTGTAATCGTTTACGTAAGCGATTACAAACAGCCGTGTGAGGAAACTGCTGCTGCCTGCCCTGACCGCCGCCACGCTGGTCGGGAGCTTCGTCGTGCCCGGCTCGGCCGCCACGCCTACTGCCGCGCCTACTGGGCCTGCGGCCGCGCCGGGAGTCATCAAGTCCGCCGCCGTGCGGTCCGCCACGCTCGGCGAGGACATCAACTACAACGTCTACCTGCCCGCCGGGTACGACGGGTCCACGCGCCGGTACCCGGTCGTCTACCTGCTGCACGGACGCGGGGACTCGATGAGCGCCTGGACGCAGGTGAAGAGCCGGCTCGACGAGCTGATCGGCGACGGCGAGATCCCGCCCACGATCGCGATCATGCCCGACGCGCCGTGGAGCAGCCGCGCGAGCTGGTACGTCGACTCGGCGTACAAGGGCGCCGATCCGGGGCGGCCGGTGGAGACGGCGTTCTTCAGCGACCTTGTGCCGCAGATCGACTCGACGTACCGGACCATTGCCGACCGGAGCGGGCGGGCGATCGCCGGGTATTCGATGGGCGGCGCCGGCGCGCTGCGGTACTCGCTGGCGCATCCGGAGGTCTTCGGTGCGGCGATCGCGCTGAGCCCGGCGGTGTACTTCCCGCTGCCGCCGGCCGATTCGAGCACCCGCGATTTCGGTGCCTTCGGCAAGGGTAAGGATCCGTTCGTCGAGGCGACGTACCTGAAGCTGAACTGGCCGGCCGCGCTGAAGTCGTTCTCGGCCACCGGGCTGAAGTCGCACCTGTACATCGCGGTCGGCGACGACGAGTACAAGAACCCGAAGGCGATCGACGCCTCCCACGACCTCGACTTCGAGGCGCACATCGTGTTCAACCAGGCAACGCGGGTGCCGAACCTGACGTCGGAGTTCCGCGTCGTCAACGGCGGCCACGACTGGGACGTGTGGGGACCGACCTTCGCCGAGGGCGCGAAGTACATCTTCCGGTACATCGGCAAGCCGCCGGCCGTCCCGATGCAGGCCGCGATGACCGGTACGGCGGGCGACGACCGCGCCGGCGGGATCGCAACTGATGCCTCAGGCAACGTTTATCAGGCGGTCGCGGCGGCGGGCTCGCTCGACGGTCAGCCGTACGCGGGCGGGACGGATGTCGCGCTGATCAAGTACCGGGCGGACGGCTCGCGGGAGTGGACGCGGTCACTCGGGACGAGCGGGACTGAACGCGCGTACGGCGTTGCGGTGGATGCGGACGGGCGCGTTGTGGTGACCGGGTACACGAACGGCGATCTGGACGGCACGCACGCCGGAAACGCCACGGACGATGGGTTCGTGGCGCAGTACGACGCTGATGGGAACCGCCGCTGGTTGACGCAGTTCGGCGTACCGGGGGTGGCGGATCGCAGCTACTCGGTGACGGTGTCCGGGACCGATGTCTATGTCGGCGGCTACACGAAGGGCGCGTTGGACGGGGCGAACCAGGGCGACAAGGATGTGTTCGTCGCTCGTCTCGACAGCGACGGACGGCTGGTGTGGTTGCGGCAGACCGGAAGTGCAGGCGAGGACAAGGGGATGGCGGTCGCGGTCTCCGACGGCTCGGTGTACCTGGGCGGGATGATGTCCGGCGACGGTGGCGTTGACGGCCTCCTCGCCCGCTACTCGACTGACGGCACTCCGGTGTGGGTGAAGCAGCTCGGCACTCCCGCATCGGACGAGGTGTGGGCGCTCACCGCCGACCCTCACGGCGGCATCTACCTCGCCGGTTACACCGCGGGCGACTTCGCCGGAACCCTGAACGGCGACAAGGATTTCCTGATCGCCCGCGCCGATTCCGACGGCAACCTGACCTGGCGCGACCAGCTCGGCACGTCCACCAACGACAAGGCCGCCGCGGTGGCGGTCGACCCCGCCGGCAACCTGTACGTAGCAGGCTTCACCGACGGCTCGTTGGAGACACCGCTCGGCAAGTTCGACGGCGTGCTGACGAAGTACTCGCCTGACCACACACGCAGTTGGACCCGCCAGTTCGGTACTGCGGACGACGATGCGGCGGATGCCTTCGCCGAAGCGAATCTCTACCTCACTGTCACGCCGAAGGGCACGCAACTGAGTGGGCTGTCCGGAACGGATGTGTTCCGAACAGCCTTCACTCCCGATGGCACGAACACGCTGCCATAGAACGTTTGGTGGGCTCCCAGACCGCGTTCCGGCCGGGCGAGTCACGGCCGGACAACCACCTGACAGTCGGGGAGCCCGTTGAACACCTCATCACGTTCAGTGCCCGGTGCACAACTCGTTCAGCCGTTTGTGTTTGCGTTTCGGCAAAGAGCCTTTTGCAGATGCAGAAGGCAGCTGCACGTGCACGAGATTCAGCGGGCTATACAAGCTTTCAAGTGGTCGTTCACGATGCCTGTCGCCTGCATCAGCGCGTACGCCGTGGTCGGTCCGACGAAGACGAAACCGTTCTTCTTGAGGGCCTTCGACATGGCCACGGACTCGGGGGTCGTGGCCGGAACGTCGCCGAGCGTCCTGGGCGCCTTGTGCTTGGCCGGCTGGAACGACCAGAGCAGCTCGGTGAACTCGCCGTCGTCGAGCTCCAGCAGCGCGCGGGCGTTGTTGATCGTCGCGTTGATCTTCAGCCGGTTGCGGACGATGCCGGGATCGGCCATCAGCCGGTCGAAGTCGGTGTCGTCGAACTTCGCGATCGTCTCCGGGTCGAAGTGCGCGAACGCCGTACGGAAGTTCTCCCGTTTGCGGAGGATCGTGATCCACGACAGACCGGACTGGAACCCTTCGAGCGTCATCCGCTCGAACAGGGCGACATCGGTGCGGATCTCCTTGCCCCACTCGGTGTCGTGATAGTCGATGTACTCCGGTGCGGAGGTCGCCCATCCGCAGCGCGGCTGCCCGTCCGGGCCGACCACCGTCATGCCTGCACCTCTCGCACCAGTCGTCGCAACGAAACCCGCATCATCAGCTCGAACGCCGGGCGCGCGACGATCCACCCGAGCCGGCCGAGCGGCGGGTCGACGTCCTCTTCCCAGGTGAAGACGCTGCCGGTGGAGACGGGCGCGATCGTGAACGTGCCGGTGCCCCGGACGATCTTGCCGAGATGCTTCACCGTGCACTCGCGCGGCGGATCCCAGTGTGTGATGACCATGTCGTCAGTGAACCCGACGCCACCGACAGAAGTCCGCGCCGCGACCCCGCCGCCGACGCCGATCCCGTCGTTCTCAGTCCCCCAGACGCGGGTCAGCAGCATCCAGCGCGACTGACGGTCCCAGTCCATCACGACGTCCCAGGCGGCCTCCGGCGACAGCCGCAGTACGACGGACGCCTCCGCGTGACAACTCCCCGTCCCGTCCATCAGCTGGGCCGCTGATAAGCGCCTTCCCCTTCTTGATCCGCCGGCGGCCAGAACCGCCACCCCTCCCCCTCACCCTGCTGCCCATTGCCCTGCTCCGGGTCGGACTGCTGCTGCGGCGGGGGCGCCTGCGTCCAGTGCGTGGCCGGAGCGGACTGCTCAGCCGGGGGCTGCTGGACGTCGGCCGCCTGCTGCTCCGGAAGCTGCGGCTCGGGCGCCTGGGTCCAGTGCAGCGTGGGAGCGGGCTGCTCGGCTGCGGCTAGCTGTGTGTCAGCTGACTGCTGGCTGGACGCTTGAGGCGGCTGCTGTGCTGACTGCTGCGCACTGGCCGACGGAGCCTGCTCCTGCGGCGACTGCTGCGCGGCATCCCGCGGGGGCTGCGGTGACGGCTGGCTGGACGCCTGCGGCGGCTGCTCATCTTGCGGCTGCTGCTGTGCGGGTGCTGAGTGGGGTGTTGCGGGAGTGCGGCGGGGAGTGACCGGCTGGGACTGCGCCTCTAGTACGGCACGAGCCTCAGCTTGGAGCCGTTCGTACTCGTCGGCGGCTGCTGCCTGCCTCGTCCGCGGGAGCTCAGAAGTCTCAGGCTCGTCATCGTCGGCAGCCTCGGCAGCTGCCCCAGACTCAGCCTTGGGCTCAGCAGCCGGCGGTGTCGGCTCGGCAGGGGCCACCGGTACGGCGACCTGTGGGACCTCCGCAGTGGAGTCCGCAGGCTTGTCGTCCGCGGACTTGCTCACGGGGAAGTCACCGCCGACAAGGATCGGCTGATGCGGCCCGGTGTCCTCGAAGTCCGACGCGTCGTACGGCGACTTCGACGAGAAGCCCGCCCCGTCCGGCGTGTCCACGATCGGCGCGACCGCCCGCTCCAGGTCCGCGATCCGCCGGTCCCGCTCAGCGACCTCTTTCGCGACCCGTTCGAGGAGCGTGTCGACCTCGTCCATCCGGTAGCCGCGCACCCCGACCGCGAACCGCGCCGACTCGATATCGGTCGACGTGAGCACCTGCCGTGCGGGCACGGTCATGTCGGGCCGGTCGTCGTACGCCGTGCTCATGGCACCCCAACGACCCGAGGCCACTACCGCGACAGCCCCGATCAACACCACGACGATCAGCCCGAAGAACCACATCACGGGTCCGATCGTGCCATGCCGGACGAGTCAACCGAACCATCACCCGGGATTCAGCTCCCGTCGGACCCCAGCCGGCGCGCCTTCTCGGACGAGCTCTCGACGTCCCGGGCAGCGACGTCGGCGGCTTCCTCGGCCGCGGCGTCGGCCAGCTCCCCCGCCTTCATGATGTAGCTGATCGCCTCGTCGACGTCGTCGGTGACCACGAACATGTCCAGATCGGCGGCCGAGATCTTCCCGTCCTCGAGCATCGTGTTTCGCAGCCAGTCGACCAGCCCGCCCCAGTACGCCGTACCGAACAGCACGACCGGGAACGACGTGACCTTCCGCGTCTGCGCCAGCGTGAGCGCCTCGAACAGCTCGTCCAGCGTGCCGAACCCGCCCGGCATCACGACGAACCCCTGGGCGTACTTCACGAACATGGTCTTGCGGGTGAAGAAGTACCGGAAGTTCATCCCGATATCGACCCACTCGTTCAGCCCGTTCTCGAAGGGCAGCTCGATGCCGAGCCCGACCGACACGCCGCCCGCCTCGGACGCGCCCTTGTTCGCGGCCTCCATCACACCCGGTCCGCCGCCGGTGATGACGGCGTACCCCGCGGCGACCAGCTTCCGCCCGGTCTCCTCGGCAGCGGCGTACATCGGGTCGTCGGGCTTGGTCCGCGCCGAGCCGAACACGCTGATCGCGGCGCCGAGCTCGGCCAGCATGCCGAATCCCTCGATGAACTCCGACTGGATCCGCAGCACTCGCCACGGGTCGGTGTGCACCCAGTCCGACGGTCCGCGGCTGTCCAGCAGCCGCTGCTCGGAGGTGGAGTGCTGCACCTGCTTGCGCCGCATCACGATCGGCCCGCGCTGCTGCTGGCCGACGGGACGGTCGGGGTGGATCGATGGTTCTGACATACGTCCAGATTATGGCCTGACCGGTAACGCGGGCGGCTCAGGCGCGGCCCGTCAACCAACTCCTCAACCGCTGTTCACACAGCTCGATCTCGGCCTCGGGCACGAATTCGTCCTGCTTGTGCGCGTACAGCGGGTCACCGGGACCGTAGTTCACCGCCGGTACGCCGAGCAGCGTGAACCGCGCCACGTCCGTCCACCCGAACTTGGGCTGCGGCTCTCCCCCGACGACCTGCAGGAACGCCGCCGCGGCCGGCCGCTCGAGCCCCGGCAGCCCGCCCGGAGCCGAGTCCGTCACCACGACGTCGTACCCCTCGAACACCTCGCGCAGGTGCGCCTCGGCCTCCGCCTCCGACCGGCTGGGCGCGAAGCGGTAGTTGATCGTCACCGTGCACAGATCCGGTACGACGTTCCCCGCGACGCCGCCCGTGATCGCGACCGCGTTCAGCCCCTCGCGGTACTCGAGCCCGTCGATCGGCACCCGCCGCGGAACGTACGCCGCCAGCCGCGCGAGCACCTCGCCCGCGGCGTGGATCGCGTTCGACCCCATCCACGACCGGGCCGAGTGCGCACGCTCACCGCGGGTGGTGACCTCGATCCGCATCGTGCCCTGGCAGCCGGCCTCGACGACGGCGTTCGACGGCTCCATCACCACCGCGAACACGCCCTCGAGCAACTCGGGGTTGGAGCGGGTCAGCTTGAAGAGACCGTTGCGCTCGGCCTCGATCTCCTCGCAGTCGTAGAAGACGTAGGTGACGTCCCGGTTCGGCTCGTCCAGGCCCGCCGCGAGCCGGAGCGCGACCGCGACGCCGCCCTTCATGTCGCAGGCGCCGAGGCCGTGGATCAGGCCGTCGGCGCGGCGCGCCGGGAGGTTGTCGTTGAGCGGGACGGTGTCGAGATGACCGGCGATCACGACCCGCTCGGCGCGCCCGAGATCGGTCCGCGCGACCACGGTGTTGCCGTGCCGGAACACCTTCAAGTGTGGGAACGCCGACAGCGCCTTCTCGACCTTGTCCGCGAGCTTCTCCTCGGTCCCGCTGACCGACGAGATGTTCACCAGCGCCTCGGTCAGGTCTGGACCGGATGTGGTCAGGTCGAGCATCAGGCGTCCTTTGCCGGTGGTAGGAACACGCAGAATTCGTTGCCCTCGGGGTCGGCGCAGACGTGCCAGCCGATCTCGTCGTCCTTGGGCCGCAGCAGTGTCGCACCCGCGTCGAGCACCGGCTGCAGCGCGGGCGCGGTGACATCCCAGTGCACCCGGTTCTTGACCGTCTTGGGCTCGGGCACCGGGACGAACACCCAGTACCGGAAGGGCAGGCCGGGCACGTTCTCGAGCCAGAAGTACGGCGTACCGGGCCGGCTCATGAAGTCGCCGCCGACCACACCCGCCCACCAGCGAGCCTGCTTCTCCGGCTCGGCCGAGTCGACGATCAACTCCATCAGCCGGTACGACGGAACCGTGTCGCGCACGAATCCGCAGAACTCCCCGCCCTCGGGATCCGTCATCACGGTCCACTGCTGGTCCTCGGAAGCCGGGATCAGAACCTTTGCGCCCTCACGCTCGAGGTCCTCGATCGCACCGGTGATGAGGTCGAGGTGGACCCGGTTCTTGACCGTCTTCGTCTCCGGGACCTTGCACATCCAGATCGTCTTCTCCGGGGTGTCACCGACGAGCACGTTCGGATTGTCGGCCGGCGCGGTCAGGCCGATGATCCGGCCCCAGAACGCGACCATCTCACTCGGCGACGAGACGTCGACACACAAGTCTTTGAAACGCGCGATGGACATGACCGACAGGCTATCCGGCGTGCCGTTTGCGGTAGTGACGGTTCACCCGCTCCCGGTTACCGCACGACGCCGAACACCACGTCTGCCGCGGATCGTCCTGCAGGAAGTACTTCACACACCGAGCAGCCGGGCAGGCTCTTAGGCGCCCCCGATCCGGCCCGATCAGAAACTCGATCGTCGAGCGACCGACGGCGGCGATGAGGTCTGTCTGGCCCGCCCACCGCAGTACCGGAGCGTCATCGGCCGGCCACTCGAGCTCCCTCGCCCCCAAGCGCTCGGCCGCGCGGTTCACCGCCCGCACCGCCACGTCCGCATCTATCAGCCGGTCCGCATCCGCCTTGCTCGGCGCACCTGGCGCCACCGCCCGCGCGAACAGTGCGCGCACCGCCCGCCGAATCTCCACCAACCCCCGCCACAGCTCCTCGTCCATGCCGGCGCCCCGGCTTTCGTCCGCGGCTCCCAGGACCTGCGCTATTTCGTCCTGGTGATCGTCCAGCCAGGCGGCCGTCTGCGCGGGGGTAGCGAGCAGATCCGCGACGCCGCCGTGGCCGTCGTGCTTGATGGTCGCGGCGAGGGCGAGGGCCAGCGTGCTCATCCGCCGATCCTAATGGGATATTCCGTTGCTGCCATGTGAATACTTCGCCTAGGGTCTCGAAGCGTGACCGACCTCCGCACCCGGCTGCGCGCCGTACCGACGCTGACCGGCACCCCACCCGCCTGGGATCCCGCGCTTGCTCCCGAGACGCCGCATCCGCTGTTCGTCGACTGGCTGCTGAGCGCGATCGACGAGCAGGTGCCCGAGCCGTGCGCGATGACCCTGTCCACGGTCCGCGCCGACGGCCGGCCGAACGGGCGGGTCCTGATCCTCAAGAACGTGACCGAAGACGGCTGGCAGTTCGCGTCGACGTCGACCAGCCGCAAGGGCGACGAGCTCGCTACCTCGCCGTACGCCGCTCTCACGTTCTACTGGATCCCACTGGGACGGCAGGTCCGCGTGCTCGGGACAGTCGAGGTCGCTTCGGCAGAGGATTCGGCGCGGGACTTCCTGCTGCGGCCCGAGGCGGCTCGCGCGGAGGCACTGGTCGCGCGGCAGAGCGCCGTACTCGCGGATCCTTCGGACATCGACGTAGCGGTGAAGGAGCAGGCGGAGCGGATCGCTGCGGAGCCTGGGCTGGTCGCGCCGAACTGGACGCTGTACACAGTGCGCGCGGAAGAGGTCGAGTTCTGGCAGGCCGATCGGGATCGCCGGCACACGCGGCTGCGCTACCGGCTGGAAGACCAATGGACAAAGGAGCTGTTGTGGCCCTGAACGAGGTACATGCTGCCGCCGACGCACTGCTCGCGCTGGTCGCCGACCTGGACGACGCGGCCGCTCGCGGAGATTCGGCCCTGCCCGGTTGGTCCCGCGGCCATGTCATCACGCACATCGCGAACTTCTCCGAGGCGATGACCCGTCAGGTCGACGGTGCGCTGGATGGTCGCCTGATCGAGATGTACGACGGTGGCCGCCCCGCCCGCGACGCCGCCATCGAAACCGGCGCCGACCGCTCCGCCGCCGACCTCCACACCCACCTCACCCAGGCCGTCACCACCCTGCTCGCCTCCTGGGACAAGGTCAGCCCCACCGACTGGCCCCTCCCCATCCTCCACCGCAACAGCAACCTCTCCGCCGGCCTCCAAGCCACCTGGCGAGAACTAACCATCCACACCACAGACCTCAACCTGGGCATCACCCCCGCAAGCTGGTCCCCGTCGTTCTGCCTACACCTCTTGGAGTTCCTCCGCCCCCGCACCCCCGACGGCACCCACCTCATCCTCCAAGCCGAAGACATCACCTGGGACAACGGCACCGGCGAGGACGTGGTCGTCGCCGGCGCCCTGACCGACCTAACCGCCTGGTACACCGGTCGCCCAACCCCCGGCGCAATCACCGGCGAGAAACCGCCACTCCTTCCGTGGCCCTAGAACGGGCGGACCCGCAACACTCACCAACCCGGGCCACCACGCCCTCAAGCCGCACAGCTGAGCGTGCAGCCCTGCCCGGTGCCCTAGTTGCTGAGTGGCGGGGGCCCACAGGTGTGCAACTGTTCGACGATGGACATCTCCGCGGTGGACGGGTCCGACGAGCTTGCCCGCGTCACCGAGAAGCTCATCGAGCAGCTACCGGCTTGGTTCGGCATCCCCGAGGCCAACGCGGAGTACGTGAACGCGGCTCGCGAGCTCCCCGGCCTGCTGGCCCGTACCGACGGCGAGCCGGCCGGCGTACTGCTCTATCGGCAGCATTTCCCGCAGGCCGCCGAGATCCACCTGATGGCGGTCGCGCCGAACTGGCACCGGCAGGGCATCGGCGCAGCGCTGGTTCGGCGGTTGGTATCAGACCTGCACGGCGGCGGCTGCCAACTGCTGCAAGTGAAGACCCTCGGCCCGTCTCGGCCGAACGCCGGCTACGGGGCCACCAGGGCGTTCTACCGAGCGATGGGCTTCCTGCCACTCGAGGAACTGATGGACCTGTGGGATGACAACCCCTGCCTGCTCATGGTCATGCCCCTACGTCCTTCGGGTCTCCGGAAAGATGTCGTCGGTGGGTGACGACTTCTTTCCGGAAAGCGGAGTCAGCTGACCGTGAAGTCGTCTACCTGGATCCACGTGTCCAGGTTGGGAGCGTTGAAGCCGGCGTAGACGGTGACTTCGTGGGTGTTGGCCGGGACCTTGACCGTGACCTCGTGGTGGACATAGCTAGTGCCGGCGCCGAACGTCGTACTCGCGAGGTCCGTCGTACCGGCGCGGACGCCGAAGCGCCCTTGGTCTGCTGGAAGGTTGGCGGAGGCGTTGATCCACGAGCCAAAGGTGTACGTCGCCCCCGGCGTGACCGGGACCGTCTGATATAGGTCGCTGAAACCCGTGCAGGTACAGCGAATCCAGCCATTGTTGGCACCCGAATGCGCGAAGCCCAGGCCGCGGTCGACGCCGTTAGCCGCAGCGCCCTCGAAGAGCCAAGCAGGCTTCCCGCCGCCGGTACCCTCGAACCCACCATCCGCCAACTGCGACACGTACCGCACCGCGAGCTCGGACACCGTCGTATAGGACCGCGTCCCACCAGGCAACCCGATCACCCGCACCCCGTCGGTCTCCTGCACGGGGAACGTGATCGTGTACGTCGCGTTCGCCCCGGCCGACGCATCACCCGGGTACGCCGGCGACACCGTCTGCGACCCGACCTCAACCCATGCGCCGTCCTGCTTGACCTGCACCCGCGGCCGCCCGGTGAAGTACCCGCCGTCCGCCGACACCGCGCCCGACGTGAACTCGACGTTGTTGACCTTGTGCCGCGCCGGCCACTCATACCCCCACCACGACGCACCCTTCACCTCGTCGTCGAAGTCCGACTCGCTGCCCGTCTTCGCCCCGTCGTTCATCAGCGCGAGACTGCCGGAGTTCGTCGACTTCGAGATCGCGACCGCACCCGCCGCAGGCGCCGCGAGGTTGTCGGGACCCGGCAGGTTCGTGGCCGGTGCGTTGGTCGACGGTGTGATGACCAGCTTGCGCAGGTTGAAGTTGTAGACCGACGTACCGATCCCACCGCCGCCGCACGGGCAGACGTTCGCCTGGATATACATCGTGTTGCCGTCCGGCTGCACGAACTTCGACGGGATCGTCACGCCGTACCCGCCGTACTTCGACGTCGACCACGGGTACCCACCGAAGTCCTTGCTCATGAAGTGCTTCCACGGCCCCCACGGAGTCGGCGACTCGTAGAACTCGAAGGTGTACTCCGTCCACGAGGTGTACACGTACCGCTTCTGCTTCGCGAGGTATGTGACACCGCCCTGGCTGATCACGCTGAGGTTGGACGCATTCGTCCCGTACGTCTGCGCGTACAACCGCCGCGTATCGGTCAGCGCCGGCTTGCGATCGGCGATCTTCGACGACCACCCGACGCCGGTGTAGAACTTCCATGCGCCCCGGTCCTGCACCTTGTTCTTGGGGACCCGCGCCAAGAACACACTCTGCGGATCAGCAACCGTGTCGTCGAACGAGTCCCGCCAGTTCCCGTCCAGCCCGTACGCGTACACGTACCCATCCGGTGCCAACGCACCGCCCTTGCCGAAGTCCGCGAACCAGATCGTCGTGAAGACATGTTCCGAGAACATCGGCTTGGTCTTGTCCCAGGTCCACGTCTTCCCGTGATCCGTCGACTTCAGGATCGTCGCAGCCGGTACGTCGTTGAAGTCCAGCGCGAGATCCTGCACTGCCAGGTACAACGTGTCCCCGACGCACACCATCCCGGTCGGCTTCCGGTTGTACCCGGCGCCGCTCCAGACCGACCCGACCTGGTCGCCCTTGGAGATCGTTGCCCCAGACAAGTTCCCCGGTACGCCGTTGATCTCGCTGACCGCGATATCGGCGAAGTCCCCGTCGGTACTGAAACCTTTGCCGTCACCGTTGGCGGCGTACAACTTGTCGTTGCCCGCCCAGCAGGACGGCCACAGGTCGCCGTCGCTGTTGCTCGGCATGCCCTTCGACTCCACCTGCGCGGTGCCGACCGGGCCGCCCGAGCCACCCGGACCGCCCGAGCCCGCCGTACCATACGGTTTGGTATGGCCCTCGGAGATCGCCGTACCATACGGTTTGGTATGGCCGGTCGGGTCGGTGAACTGCGCGGACTGGGCGGACTGGCCGGACTGGCTGGACTGAGCCGACTGGCTGGACTGGGTGAGGAGGGCCGCCGTTCCGAAGACCAGCGGCAGGACAGCAAGCAGTGCCCCACGTTTCATAGCTGTTCCTTCACTTGAGGCCGGTCGTCTTCATCGCGTCGACCAGGCGGCGCTGGCCCGCGACGAACACCACGACCGTGGGAATGGCCGCGATCACGGCGGCCGCGAGAATGAGGTTCCAGGCCGAGGCGTACTGCCCCTGCATGCCGGAGACGCCGAGCTGGATGACGCGTAGATCCGGGTTCCGGGTGATGGTGAGCGGCCAGAGAAACGCGTTCCAGTTGGCCAGGAAGAACAGCACCGAGAGTGATGCGAGCACCGGCCGGCTGAGCGGCAGGATGACGCTCCAGTACCGCCGCCAGTAGCCGCAGCCGTCGAGGTCGGCCGCTTCCTCGAGCTCACGCGGGATGTTCAGGTAGTACTGCCGGAGCAGGAAGATGCCAAACGCGTGGAAGATGCTCGGCACGATCAACCCGGCGTAGCTGTCCAGCAGACCTAGTTGCTTTGCCACTAGAAACAGTGGAACTAGTATCACCGGCAGCGACACGAGCAGCGTCGACATGATCCCGGAGAAGATGATCCCGCGCCCGGGAAACCGCAGCCGGGCCAGCGCGTACGCCGCCATGCTGTGGAAGAACAGTGCGATCACGGTGACCGTCACCGACACGATCGCGGAGTTCAGCATGAACCGCGGCATCGGGATCTTCAGCAGCACGTACTGCAGGTTGTCCAACGTCCACGTCGACGGCCAGCCGAAGTTGAACACGTCCTCGGCCGGCTTCAACGCACTGATCAGGATCCAGACCAGCGGCGCGACCGCGATGATCGCGAGCACATGAGCCAGGATCGGAAAGAACCTAATCCTCATCGAAGCGACCTCCTCGGGTGACGCCGAACATCAGTCCGGTACAGATGACGAGAATCGCCACGACGACCGTGGTCAGCGCGGCGGCGTACCCCATGTTGTTGAACGTGAACGCCTGCTCGTAGATGTAGAGCACGACCGTGCTGGTCGCGCGGGCAGGACCGCCCTTGGTGAGCACGAAGACCAGGTCGAACGCCTGCAGACCGGTGACAGCGCCGATCGTCGAGTTGACCACGACGAAGAAGCTGGTCGGCCGGAGCAGCGGCCAGATCACGTACCGGAATCGTTGCCAGGAGCCCGCACCGTCGATCTGTGCGGCGTCCTCGAGCTCCTTCGGCACGTCCTTCAGGCCGGCCAGGAAGACCAGCATCTGGTATCCCATCAGGAACCAGACGCTGATCACCACATAGGTGCCTAGCGCAAGGGACGGCGTACCGAGGAACGACACGTCGCCGAGGCCGAACGGTGCCAGGATCTTGGAGAGCGCCCCGCGCTTGTCGACCAGCAGGAACTGCCAGATCAGACCGACCACGACCAGGCTGACGACGTTCGGCAGGAAGAAGGCCGAGCGGACCCAGCCGATGCCCTTGAAGTGGTTGCGGACCAGCATCGCCAGCGCGAAGCTCACCACGAACGCGATCGGTACGAACGTAACCACATAGATCGCGGTGACCTTCAGCGAGGCCCAGAGTTGATCGTCCCCCGCCATCAGCTTGTAGTTGGCCAGGCCAACGTACTGATAGTTGCCGAAGCCATCGACCTTGAAGAACGCGACGCCGAAGGCCAGCACCATCGGGATCGCGACGAAGATCAGCAGACCGATGGTGTCCGGCGCGAGGAAGGCGTACGCCGCCAACGCCTCGCGCCGTTTCCGCGTCATACCGGCCTTCGGCTTCGCTCGCGCTTTCACAGCGGGCTTGGACGGAGGGGCTGTCGTCGTCACCATCAGCTGATCGGCGCGCCCTGGTAGGTCTTCAGGAACGTGTCGATCTTCTCCGCCGCGTCGGCCGCCGCCTTGGCCGGATCGGCCGCGTTCAGCTGGCAGGCCTGGATCGCGTCGGCGATCGGCTGGTACACCTCCGGTGGGAACCGCGGCTCGGGCTTGCCGGTCGGCGCGATCTGGCTGACGAACTTCTTCAGCGCGCCGTCGGCGAACGCACCCTTCGCGTCCGCGGCCTGCTGAACCGACTTGCGCGGCGGTAGGTTGGTCTTCACCACAGTGTTCCACTGCCGCTGACGCTCGACACCGGCGGCATCGGTCGAGCCGAGCGCCCACGCGATGAACTTCGCCGCGGCCTCCGGGTTCTTGCCCTTCGAGTTGGCGACGAACGCCCAGCCGCCGAGGTCGGTGGCCGCCGAGCCGCCATCCGGAGTAGGCAGCGGAATGATGCCGTACTTGAAGGTCTTCGCCTTGGTCCGCATGTCCGCGACCGCCCAGATCCCGCTCTGCTGCATCGCGGCCGCGCCGGAGCCGAGGTTCGAGACCACGTCACCGCCGCCGTCGCCGAGGGCCTTGCGCGGGGCAACCTTGTTCTTGATCGTGTCGCCCCAGAACTTCAGTGCCTGTACGGCGGCCGGCGAGTCGAACGCGGACTTGCCGTCCTTGATCGCGTTGCCGTCGCCCTGCCACATGAACGGGTACCAGGTGAAGTTCTGGTAGTAGCCGGGCAGCGTCTCGAACATCACGCCGTACCGCTTGCTGTTGGTCAGCTTCTGCGCGACCGCGATGGTCTGGTCCCAAGTCTTCGGCAGGTCGGCCTCGGACAGGCCGGCCGACTCGAACGCGGCTTCGCTGTAGTATATCGCGAGCGGCTCGATCTCCATCGGCAGGCCGTACACCTTGCCGTCCACACTGCGCGCCTCCAGCAGGCCGGGCAGGTAGTCCTTCTTGGACTCGTCCGGCAATGCGGATCCGAGATCCTGCAGTACGCCGCCGTTGTAGTAGCGGAGGAAGTCGCCGGGGCTGATCAGGAAGATGTCCGGGCCCTGCCCCGACTGGAACGCGGTCTGCAGGGTGGTCCCGTTCAGGTAGTCCTTGCCGGGGATGTAGCGCAGCTTGACCTTGACGTCGTTGTTCTTGTTCCACTCCGCGACGGTGTCGACGAACCACTTGCTCTGCGGACCTTGGTCGTCGGAAGGGCCGTAGAAGTTCCAGAACGACATCTCCTTAGCGTTGCCGCCGGAGTCGTTGCTGCCGCAGGCGGAGAGCAGCGGTACGCCGGCAGCCGTCGCGGCGAACGCGCCCAGTCCGCCGCGCAGGACGGAGCGGCGGCTGAGCTGCCTGGCAGGGAAGGGTGTTGCGGCCATCAGGTGCTCCAGGGTGGTGTGTTTCGGGCGAGTGTTCGGGCGGCCGAGGGGCAATCGATTTCTCGCAATCTACGATCGGCGACGTTGTCGGTCAAGAGCCGACAGGATGACGATGTGACCAACCCTGCCGATTTCCCACGTGCTGGCAAGGGTTTCGACCTGCGTGCAGGCGTTGACACGGATCGGCCACGCTGCCTAATCTGCGGAAATCGATTTCTGAGATGAGAGGCGCTGGGATGCCAGTTGTGCCGAACCGTGCGTCCGCCCACCGCACGGCCGACGAGCTGTCCAGGGACCTGGTCGCACGAGGACTACAGGCGGCGCGCGACGCCATCGAGACCGAGGCCGCAGCAGTCTCGGCACTCGCGGACCGCCTGGACGGCGTCTTCCTCGACGTACTGCTCGCGGTCGCCCAGTGCGAAGGTCACCTGGTGGTGACCGGTCTCGGGAAGTCCGGTCTGGTCGGCCGGAAGATCGCCGCCACCCTGGCGAGCACGGGTACGCCGGCCACGTTCATCCATTCCGGCGATGCGCTGCACGGCGACTCCGGCGCGGTGACGTCGCGCGACATCGTCCTGGCGCTCTCGGCATCCGGCGAGACCGCTGAGGTGTGCGCGTTCGCGCGAATGCTGCGGGAGCGGACGATCCCCGTGATCGCGATGACCGGTCGGGAAGGGTCGACCTTGGCCCAGCTGGCGACGTACACGCTCGACACGATGGTGCTGCGCGAGGCGGACCCGTTGAACTTGGCACCGACCGCGTCGACCACGGCCTCGCTCGCGATGGGCGATGCGTTGGCGTGCGCTCTCGTCGTACTGCGGTCCTTCAGTCATCACGACTTCGCGCAGTTCCATCCATCTGGTGCCTTGGGCAAGCGTCTGGCGGAGGACCAGGCATGAACGATGTCTGCGTGCTGGGATCGTTCATGAAGGACCTGGTCGCGTCGGCGGAGCGGCGGCCGTTGCCGGGTGAGACCTTGCACGGCACCGGGTTCGCGGAGTTCCTCGGCGGCAAGGGCGTCAACCAGGCGATCGCGGCGGCGCGGATGGGCGCGCGGACGGCGATCGTCGGAACGATCGGCGAGGATCGGTACGGCGAGGAGTTCCTCGAGCTGCTCTCGTCGAACGGCGTCGACACATCGTGGATCGTGCGACACCCGTCTTTGGGCACCGGGGTCGGGCTGCCCCTCGTGCTGCCGGACGGCGGGAACTCGATCATCATCGTGTCCCGCGCGAACGCGGCGATCACCGCTGCGGATGTCGAGGCTGCGTCGGACGTGCTGACTGCGAGCAAAGTGCTGAGCGTGCAACTCGAGCTCCCGGTCGAGGCGAGCCACACCGCCCTCAGGCTCGCCTCGACCGCGGGCGTGACCACGATCCTCACGCCCGCGCCGGTCGGCCCGATCGATCAGTCGCTGGCGTCGTACGTCGACATCCTGGTGCCGAACGAGGTCGAGGCCGCGGCCCTCACCGGACTCGACTGCGACGACGAATCGCAGGTGCCGATGATCGCGCGCAAGCTCGCCGAGGACTGGGATCTGCGTGGTTGCGTCGTCACGCTCGGCTCGCGGGGTGCTTATGTCTTGGACCGGGCCGCGGGCTTCGAGGAACGTGTCGAGGCTTATGAGGTCGCGACCGTCGACACGGTCGGCGCGGGCGACGCCTTCTGCGGCACACTGGCCGCGTCGCTGGCTGACGGGGCCGGGCTTATGGACGCCGTACGACTCGCGAATGCGGCTGGTGCGCTCTCGACGACCGTCAACGGGGCCGCCGATTCCGCGCCTCCCCGTGCCGCTGCCCTGGCCCTGCTGGACTCCGGCGCATCATGAGATCCTTTGTGTCCGCGGGGCGCCGTTGCTCGGTGGTCCGTGGGCGCAACTGTGGGGATCGGAGTTAGAGTGCGATCCAAACGACCATCGGATCTCCAGCGGGGAGCGGGTATGACGACGATCTACGACGTCGCGCGTAGGTCGGGGGTATCTCCGGCGACGGTGTCGCGGGTCCTGAGCGGCCGGCGCAACGTGGACCCGGAGCTGTCCGAGAAGGTGCGCGCCGCGGTCGCGGAACTCGGCTACCGCCCGAACGGCGTCGCCCGGAATCTGCGCAAGTCCTCCACGAACCTGTGGGCCGTCGTCATCTCCGACATTGAGAACCCGTTCTTCACCTCGTTGGTGCGCGGCCTTGAAGATGTTGCGCAGACGGAGGGGTACCACGTCGTACTGTGCAATTCGGACGAGGACCCGGCGAAGGAAGCGGCGTACGCGTCGGCCGTGCTGACCGATCAGATGGCGGGTGTGGTGATCTCGCCGACGTCGACCGCGGAGGGCGTGCAGCTGCTGGCGGACGCGAAGATCCCGCTGGTGATGATCGACCGTCGGGTCGAGGGCGTCGAGGCTGACACGGTCCTGGTCGACAATGAGCATGGTGCCTTTGAGGGCGTCAAACACTTGATCGACGGAGGGTATCGCCGGATCGCCTGCATCACCGGTCCGCGCAAGGTGTCGACGGCGATGGATCGGCTCGCCGGGTATCGCTCGGCGTTGCGTGCTGGTGGGATCCGGTACGACAAGGATCTTGTGCGGCACGCCGACTTCCGCGAGGCCGGCGGGTACGCCGCGATGGAAAGCCTGCTCGAACTGGCCGATCCGCCCGAGGCCCTGTTCGCCACCAACAACCTGATGACCGTCGGCGCCCTGGAATGCCTGGCCCGCAAAGGCCTACGCGCCCCCAACGACATCGCAGTCGTTGGCTTCGACGACATTCCCTGGGCCGACCTCGTAGTCCCCAGCCTCACCACCGTCGCCCAACCCACCTACGAGTTGGGCCGCACCGCCGGCATGCTCCTCAAGGACCGCACGGCCTCCCCCGGCCGCCCACCCTCCACAGTCACCCTCCGCACCGAACTCCACATCCGAGCCACCTCAGCAGCCAAGAAGTAGCCCGACACCTGTCGAAAGGACACCGCTTCGCGGCGACTGTCTTATTGGCCGCCTCCGGCGGCGTGCAAGGATCGCCCCACGAAGCGAGTGCCCTGCCGGCAACAACTGTGGTGAGCGAGCGCCACAAGTCCGACACCGCTCCGCGGCGGCTGACATTTGGCGCCTTCGGCGCGAGCGGGACAGAACCACCAGGCGGACCCTCGCGGCGAGCAACTGGTGATGTGACGACCCTAGACCGGACACCGCTCCGCGGCGGCAGCTCTTTTGGCCGCCTCCGGCGCCGTGCCGGATCGCGCCACCAGGCGAATGCCCTGCCACTCCTTCGAGGCCATCACATGCCGGCGGCGCCGGGTTCGCACTACGGCTGCTGCATGCCCCAGCTGCGGATCATGGCCGCCAAGGCGAGCGCCGCCAAGCGTCCGACCTCTGGCCATCGTGGGTCCGCCATGAAGACGCTTGCGCCGACATCGCCATGCTCGGCCAGCAAGGCATCCAGGAGCTGCCCGAGACTCCGAAGTCGCTCGATCTCATCTCCCGCAACGAGCACGGTCCCTATCGACTCTGCCGGATCGGGCAGAACCGCTGCACCGTCGTACAGGACATGAACGTGGTAGTCGAACTCGTCGTACTGCCCGGGCTGGAAACCCTCCCCGCGGATCCACGCCCGCTCCTGATACTCGACGTCAAACAAGACAGCGAGCGTATCCAGCACATCACGCCGCATCCGCGGAAACCGAACCACATCCATTTCCGACTCCAACAGTTCTCGTAGCCCCCGGCCAGCGCCGGCTCGAGTAGACCATGAGTTCAGAAGAGGACTTTCTGTTCATCGTCCTCCGAAACCAATCCTCGGATCTGTTCTAGGTCTCCAGAAGGGCATCGTCGGCGACTCCCTCGTTCAGCGTGCGCTGGACCACAAGCCTGAGGCGCTCACGGCCGTCGCCGGCGGGCTCCACCGCAGCTAACATTTCATCACGGCGTTCGAAGCTCACGGGTAAACCCCAGTCCAGGAAGGAGCGGTGCGATGTACATCGGTCAAGCTCGAGCCCTCCAACCAGCTGACCAATTCTATGTCACGACGCTCGATCCGACTGCTCAGATCAGCTCCGCCAGCCAGACCAAACCGTACGAGGTCGCATTATCTGGCTCTGCAACGATCGCCTCGATCCACTCAAGACATTCGCTGAGCTGACCAATCGTGAAGTCCGACGGCTCGTGGACGACGCCGTACAACTGCTCCGCGGAAATCGCCCAGAAGTAGTCTTTGTCGACGGCAACAGACTCGCCCTCAAGCTGCTCGACGTGCTCCAGGAGCACTTTCGCGCTCCGCTTTAGCGTTGAGATCGGAATGCGCATCTGCTCGTCCACTATCCTCCGTTGATCTTATCGATTTCGCCAATCAACAATGCTTTTCGGAACTTCGGGAGGCGGTGCCAGTTCACTCCGTTGGGATGGGAGTTTTGCGGTGGTTGGCGTTGTAGCGAGCCTTCTTTTCGCGGTTGCCGCAGGTGTTCATGTCGCACCATTTGCGGGTGCGGCTTTGGCTGGTGTCGAAGAAGGCGGCTTGGCAGGTGGGGGATGCGCAGAGGGCTAGTTTTCCGTCTCGTTCGCCGGCGATGATGCTGATCGCGTCGGCGGCGATCACACTGAGGGCGTCTTCCACGGGGGAAGCCGAGTTGAGCTGCCAGCGGCGGTTGCCGTCTGGGGTCAGGATGGCCGCGGGTCGGCCCTGGGCGCTGAAGTCGTTGATGACTTGGACGGCAGGTTCAGGAAGGGCGTCGTGGATCGCGGCTGCGGTTGCGGCGGCGTGGATCGATTCCCTCAGTTGCCGGGCGAGGTCGAGTTGGGCAGCGGTGCAGGAGTCGACGGCGAGGCCGTTCACTGCGAGCCAGTCGGCGAGTCGTTGCGGCGTGGGGATGCGCTCGATGGGGTTGCCGTGACGCTCTGACAGCGTTCCCGTGAAGCTGGTCGCCAGCACGGTGCCGAGGCGGAAGTCAGGGAACTCAGCAGGCATGGAACCACCTTAGCTGGTTGCTTGCTGCTGCGAGAACGTGCAAGAACCGTCTTAGACGGTTCACACCAGTCCGCAGCCAGTTCCACGATGGCCAGGAGGTCTCATGCCCCGTCCGACCAGCGACGTACAAGCATTTGAAGCTCACGCAGCCGACGCTGAACTCGACGATCTGCGCGCGCGATTGGCAGCGGCGCGACTGCCGGAGGCTGAGACGGTCTATCGGGCGGCGCCCGATCCGCGTCGATGGGACCAGGGCGTTCCGCTCGCCGACCTCGTCGATGTCGTGGAGTACTGGCGGACCGGGTACGACTGGCGGTCGTTCGAGGATCGGCTCAACCGGATCGGCCAGTTCCGTACGACGATTGACGGTCTGGGGATCCACTTCCTGCACCGGCGATCCGCGCGGGCGGATGCCACTCCGCTGATCTTGACGCATGGCTGGCCGGGCAGCATTGCCGAGTTCATCGACGTCGTTGATGAGTTGGCGGATCCGAAGGATGCAGACGCGCCGGCATTCCACGTTGTGGTCCCGTCGCTGCCGGGCTTTGGGTACAGCGACAAGCCGACCGCCACCGGGTGGGGAACCGAGAAGATCGCGGCCGCGTGGGTGGAGCTGATGGGGAGGCTCGGCTACAACAGGTTTGCAGCTCACGGCGGCGACTGGGGTGGCAATATCACCACGGTGCTTGCCGGCAGGTTCCCGGCGTACGTTCTCGGCATCCACTCGACGTTCGCAGAGGGGCCGCCTGGGTTGTCGACGGACGGGCTGACGGCGGCCGAGCGCCAGTGGACCGAGGAAACGCACGACTTCTGGCACCACCGCGCGGCGTACGCGAAGCAGCAGGCGACTCGGCCGCAGACCATCGGCTATTCGCTCGTCGACTCACCGGTCGGGCTTCTTGCCTGGCTCCTCGACAAGTTCGCCGAGTGGTCGGACACCGAGGACAGCCCGTTCGAAACGATTTCCAGAGACCGGGTTCTTGACGACGTGACCTTGTATTGGCTCACACGGTCCGGCGCCTCCGCGGCACGCATCTACTACGAAAGCCACAACTCGCTTGATCCCGATCTGCGGGTCGACGTGCCGTCAGCGATCACCATGTACCCCCGCGACATCGAGAAGTATCCGCGCCCCTGGGCTGAGGAGCGCTACCGCCAGATCGTCCGCTGGAACTCACCCGAAGCCGGCGGCCACTTCCCATCGCTGGAGGTCCCCGACTATTTCGTCAAAGACCTACAAGAGGGCCTCGCCGCGGTACTGGCTGCTACCCGCTGAGCGCCTGTGCAGAACATCAGCGGCAGTTGTCTCAGTCGCCAATGAAGCGCAGCTCGGACGCCGAACCGAGGCTGCCCTTGTCGCACAGATCGGCGAGCTTCTCCAATGAGAGGCGAGCTTGCTCGAGAGCCCGAGGCAAGAGCCGCCGAACCTCGGCCGCCAAGGCACCAAGCTCATCGCGCTCGAACAGCACGTCTCCATAGGGATCCACGCGCCGGAGCAGCGGGAACCCAACCTCTTCGCCGTCCGGGACGGACGCCTCGATGTAGTCCCACCACTCCTCGGCCCCGTCGACCAGCCGGCCGTCAACCCAAAGCTCAATCCTGATAGTCATCGCAAATCATCTCTTGGAGTCAGGACCTGCCGGGTTCGTCCATGACGGCGTCAGGGATGCGGGTGGTCTGTAACAAAGGGCGACGTCGCGGGAAGACGTGACGATCAGCGAGTCTGGGAGGTATGTCGGGATGCCGTTCACCAGTTCACCGAGCGCGATCACCAGGTCGCCGGTGCCTTCGAAGGCGAGTGTTATGGCCCAGGGTTGAAGGCCGTCGGTGGTTTCCTGGTCGGCCCAGGAGGCGCCGATAAGCTGCGCGCCGAGGAAGGCTGTCCATCGTCGGGAGACGTCGACTCGTCGAGTCAGCGGTCTCGGCTCATCGGGTTCGTTGCTCAGTACAACCAACTGTTCGACGGGAGGGCGCAGGTCCCATCGGAGTAGGGCATGGGATGCGTCGAACGTCAGCAGCACCGCCATCGATACCTCGTCAACAGCGGAGTCGACGGATGGTTCGGCGTCCGACTCGAGGAGGTCGTAGTGGACTGCAGTGAGTCGGCGGCCGAGTAACTGTGGCTGTTTGGTGGGTGTCACTTCGTACGGAAGTCCTTTGCGTCGCTCCGCTGCAAGTACAAGCGGTTGGCTTCGAGGCTCAGGGCGTTGGGTATCGCAGTACCTTAGCGCCGAAGGGGCGAGTTTTGGGGTGCGGTGTCTGTTACGTTCTTGGAGGGAAACCCTTAGGAGCCCCCCGGTCGAGATGAGTCTGTTCAAGGCTCTCGGGTGAGGGAGGCGGGCCAGTGGCTGATGGTTGGTGGGGTTTGGGGGCTGCGGAGGTCGGGCGGCGGCTGGGGTTGGGTCGTGGGGTGGTGGAGCGGCTTGCGCCTGTTTGTTGGGTGGGTGGGCCGGAGGTGGTGTTGCCGTCGGATGAGGTTGTGGGGCGGCTGTGTGGGAGGTTGGCGATCGGGGTGGAGGATCGCGACTCGTTGCTGGCGGCTCGGCCGGATGCGGGGCGTCAGCCTGAGTTGTGGTGGGTGCTGAGCTGCTCTTATCGGCTGTTGCTGGCGCAGATGGGGCAGCGGCGGCGGGGCGATCCTGCTTGGGCGCCGTTGCCGGATGACACCGGGAGTGTCGGGCGGCACTTGTTCGTGTGGGCGTTCCTGGCGGTCGTTCCGCATGTGCGGGACTATCACGCGACGATCGGGCTCAGCGACGAGGAGTCGTGGGATTCGTTGCGGGCGCTCGGCGAGGAGTTGGCGTTGTCGCGGCGGCTCACTGGGCGGGCGGGGTTGGATGCGACCTGGGGCTTGCCGATGGTGTTCACAGGGGTTGGGTTCAGGCTTGGGAGGCTGGCGTTCGAGCGAGAACCGCTTCATATCGGTGGAGCTGCCAACGACCTTCTTCGTCCTGGCGAGAGCGCGTTGAACACACACGTCCCGGCGGGTGGCGAGCCGTTGAGCGACGAAGCGTGCGATACCTCATTCCGTCGGGCTGTCGAAGTTGTCGAGCCGTTTCCCGAGCGGGTGGTCGGGTTCGCGTTTCATTCATGGCTCATGGATACGCAGCTGGCGGAGTACCTTCCGGCGTCTTCGAACATCATGCGGTTTCAGCGTCGGTTCAGTCGGTTCAGTGAGCGGGTGGAGGCCGACTGGGCGCCGCTCGAGCATGTGTTTCACCGGCGGTACGACGGACCCGTCGTACCGCCGTCGCTTCTGGACGAGCTGCCTCAGCGGACCACGCTCGAACGCGCGATCGTGAGTCATCTGCGCGGCGGCGGCCACTGGTACAGCCAGACCGGCTGGTTCAGCGTCGCCGCTCGCTGACCACCGAGTCGTGGCGTTTGGTTGCTGACCCAGACGTCGAGTCGTGGACAGGGGTTGCGTTTTTCAGCCCTGGTCCACGACTCGACGGGCCGGCGCCTACGACAGGAGCTCGATTTGGGTGAGGGTTGTGGGGGTGGGGAAGGTCAGGCGGTAGTGGTGAAAGGCAGCCGGGTTGGGGATGGTGAAGGGGCGGGTTTGGCGCGGCCAGCGGAAGGACTGGTTGGTTCGGTTGTCGAGGACGGTCCAGGTCGTGCCGTCGAGCGAGCCCTCAAGGCGCCAGGTGGTGGGAGCGGACTCGAGGTCGGCTGAGGTGAGGGTGTAGAGGGTAGGCGTCGCGCGCGACGGGAGTGCCCAGGCGACGGTCTCGACCTCGGCGGAAGTGGTGGAGGTGTCGTCGAACAGGGGATTGTCGGGCTGACGTGGGATGAGGTCGACGAGTGGCTGCGGTACGGCGTCGTCGGAGGTGAGGGCCGGTGGGGAGTCCAGGGTGGCCCAGTCGGAGGGAGTGGCGCCTAGGGTGAAGTCGAGCTGGCGAGCGCGAGCCAGTTCGGCGGCGGCGATGGATGCAGTGGGCAACGGTTTGCCGTCGAGCGAAACCTCTTGGACGTAGGGGTTACCAACATCTGAGGCCGTCACCACAAGCGGCTCGCCGCCGAGGGGTGTGACGACTACGCGGGGGAAGAGCGGGGAGCCGATGGCGTACTCCGGGGCGCCGACGCGCAGCGGGTAGATGCCCAGGGCAGCGAACAGGTACCAGGCGGACATCTCGCCGTTGTCTTCGTCGCCGGGGTAGCCCTGGCCGATCTGCTCGCCGACGTACAACCTCTCCAACACTTCGCGGACGATGGCTTGGGTTTTGTGCGGGGCGCCGGCGTAGTTGTACATCCAGGCGATGTGGTGGGCGGGCTGGTTGCTGAAGCCGAACTGGCCCATCCGGACGGCCTGCGCCTCGAGCATCTCGTGGATGACGATCGAGTACGTGCCCTTCTTGACGGCGAGCTCGGGCGTGGAGAAGAACGCGTCGAGTTTGGCCTCGAGTCCGCGCGGACCGCCGTACAGGTTGGCCAGACCGCGCGGATCATGCGCGACGTGGAACGCGAAGTTCCACCCGTCGGTCTCGGTGAAGTCGCCGCCCCACTCCTCCGGGTCGAAGTCCGCAACAGGCTTGGCGAACGAACCGTCAGGCCGCCGGCCCTGGAAGAAGTTGACCGCGGGGTCGAAGAGCAGGACATAGTTCAGCGAGCGGCGGCGCAGGTACTCCGCCTCCTCGAGCAGCTCCTCACGGCGCTCGACAACAACGTCCGCCAACCGCGTAGCCATCGCGGCGAGCCCGAAGTCGTTCAGGTACGCCTCGAGCGACCACGACACGCTCTCCTCGGTGTCCGTGCTCACGTACCCGGCGAAGAACCCGGTCTCCACGCCCTTCCGCCCGACCTCGGTCGCCTCCGGCGCGACGGTCGCGTTCCGGAGCCCGGCGTCGTACGTCGCCAACGGGTCCGGCAACTCGACGCCCTTGAGATAAGCGTCGGCGAACGACACGTCCGAGCTCGTCCCGGTCATGCAGTCGGCGTACCCCGGCGACGACCACCGCGCGATCCATCCGCCGTCGCGGTACTGCTGCACGAACCCGTCGACCAGCTCGCCGGTCAACGCCGGATAGAAGAACGCGTACGCCGGCCACGCGGTCCGGTACGTGTCCCAGAACCCGCTGTTCACATACATCTTGCCCGGCTTCACGATCGCATTCGTCTCGACCGCGTTAGCCGCACCCGAAACAGGCAGCACCGGGCTCGCATACACATACGACGGCTCGGCAGCGGTCCCCGCGTTCTCGAAGTGCGAGTTCGGGTAGAGGTTGAGGCGGTAGAGGTTGCCGTAAACGGTCCGCAGCTGCTGCGGTGTCGCGCCCTCCGGCCGGATGACCGCGAGGCGCTCGTTCCATACGGCGTTGGCCGCGGCCTGGATCTCCTCGAACGTCCCGCCGAGCTCCAGCGACAGGTTGTGCCGCGCCTGGTCGACGCCGATGAAGGACGTTGCCATCCGCAACGTCACCTCGGGTACGTCGAAGCTCGCGGCCCGCGCGTTCTCGCGACCACCGGACGCCGCACCGAAACCGATCGGTGCCACCGAGAATTCGCCGTAGCAGAACATCCGCGTCCGCCCGGCCTCTGCCCCGTTCTCAACCCAGCCCGCGAGCGCGGTCCCGTCGTACGAGAAAGCGCCGTTCTCGTCGATCGTGTCGAAGACCAAGTGCCGCCCCGCAGCGTCGGCCGGGAACGTGAAGTGGAAGATCGCGCCGTGGTCGGTCGGCGCGAGCTCCGCGCGTACGCCGTTCGCGAGCTCGACCGAGTAGAGATCCGGCCGCGCGACCTCGTCGTCGTGGCTGAACGCGACCGCGCGCTCGGCCGGATCGCCCAGCGGCTCGGCCGCCGCGACCGGCATGATCGTGAGCTGATTGCGATCGCCCATCCACGGACTCGGCTGGTGCGAGAACGTGAGGCCCTGCAGCTCGGGGCGGTTGTCCGCGTTGTTGGCGCGGTGGTACTCGTACGGCCAGCGATACGTCGACGCGTTGGTCACCGGCGTCAGGAAGTTGAACCCGTTCGGCCAGGCGGTGATTGGCAGCGTGTTGCCGCGGGAGAAGTCGTGACTGGCGTTGGTCCCGCGACGAGTGTCGACGTACGCCGCGAGGTCCGACCCATCGGGCTCCGCCGACGCCGGCCCGATTTCCACGTCGTCGATCCACCCCGCGAACTCGTGCCCCGCGGAGGGCGCATCCACGACGAGCAGCACGTCCGCGATCGTCTTCCCGGCGTACGCGGTCAGATCAACCTGCACGTCGTTCCACTGATCGGCGTACAGAATCTTCGCCGCGCCCTGGCCCGCCGCATCAGCCGGCTTCCCGTACTGATCAGCCCCCGCCGACCGAACCCCGTCCGCGAAAACCAACTCCACCGCGACATAGGTAGCCGAGTAGCTCAGCTCGGCATCCAGCTCCGGATAGACCATGTACCGCAACCGATCACCGGCCTGGACCACTCCCCCGACCCCCGGCAGCACAACCTCCTGGCTCCCGCCGGAAGTCCCGGAGTACCGAGTCCCCTCCACACTGCTGAACCCAGCCCGCGCACTGGTCGGTCCACCTGGTCCACCACCGGTCTCAATGATCACGGCGCAATGTTACGTATCAGTGCGGCGCCGCGGGAGGAACGTTTCCATCGTGGACGACCTGCTAACCTCATGACTACGAGGCCTTCGATGGCCGCGGAGAGAACGCCAGGTCTGCTGTCAGACCCGCCTGTCAGGTGCGGCGCTCCGGACCATCGAAGGTCTCGTTTCTTGTCACAACCCATCCTCCGGCCACCACGGGTACGCCGCCATCGTGCCGGGCCGCACGATCCCTTCGAACCCGTCGGGGCACCGGATCTGCGGCCGGACCGCCATGAGGTGGTGCGCCTCAAACCCACCGAACTCATCCGCTTCCAAGGCCGCGCGCAGCATGCCGCAGTACTGATCCGCCGCCTGCAACCCGTCGAGTTGGCCCGGTCCAAGAAACGCAGGCCTACCTCGTAGGAGCTCCCAAGGCAGATCGGCCGAGTCACTCACCCGCAGTTTCTCGAACCACGCCAAGGTCTCCTCATGCCGGAATCCACGCACGTGGCCGAAGGTGATCACGACATCCCGTCGGCCTCCCGGCCATTCGTCCGCGGTGTCCAGGACTTGTTCGAGGACCCGGCCGGCTACGAAGTTGTAGAAGGCGACCTGGTCAGACATCGCTTCAGTGACGGCGGTCTTCTCGACCAGCACGATGTTGAGGATTACACCCTGCACTGCGGCGAGCTGCGATGCGACGAACTGTCTGCGCGGATATCGCTTCACGTGCTCGGTCCAGTGCAGCGGCTTGTTCGCGGGCACGGACAGCCTGCGCCGGCACTCGGCGATCGCACGCCGCATACCCGCGTCGTCCTCGTCGGCGAGGACCACCGCAACCATGCCGAAGTACCGCGACGATCTCGATGACAGGCCGCGGTCGCCGGTTTCGTCCACGTAGGCACGCACCAGCGGCCGTTCGAAGTACATGGAGCGACACCTTAGGCGTCATCCCACCGCCACGAAGGGCTTCGACCTGCACCTGTGGATATCTGCCCCGGGATGCCCCTGGATGCCCCCGGATCAGTGGGGAGGATCGGGTGGGATGTTCCCTTCTCGGACCCAGGTGATGTAGTCGTGGGCGCTCTCGACGACGGGGCGTAGCTGTAGGCCTGCGGTGAGGGATCGGGTGTTGGTTAGTTGGAAGGTGCCGTTGTTGGTGCCGTTGTGGGGGAGGTGGAAGCGGTCTTCGGTGGGGTGCCAGTTGATGGGTGGAGGGTTGGGTACGGCGGAGCGCCAGGCGTTGGCGAGATCGGTCATTCTGTGGGTGGGGCCGACGGCGTTGTAGGGGCCGCTCAGGCCCTCGACCGTCACGTGGAGGAGGAAGGCGGCCAGGTCTCGGGCGTCGATGTACTGGATGGGCTGGTCGGGGCGGGCCGCGCATTCGAGAGGCAACCCGTGGGCTAGAGCCCAGCCCCAGTTGCCGAAGTCGGGGTTGTGGGGGCCGACGACGAAGCCGGAGCGTACGGCGGCGGTGCAGGCGCCGAAGGTGGCTGCGAGCAACGATTCGTTGCGGACCTTCGACGGGCCGTAAAGATCCATCGTGAAGTGGTCCTCGGGTGCACCGCTGGGCCACGGCAACAGCGAGGCGTACTCCGTCATCCCCGGCGTGATCTTGCTGGCATAGACCGCGATCGACGACATGTACGTGTAGAAACCGCAGCGCTCCCGCAGGACCGAAGCGCTCAACGCGACGTCGCGGACGAGGAAGCCGGACATGTCGATCACGCCGTCCCACTCCCCCGTGGCCAGCACGTCGGGCGCCGCGCGTTCGCCGACGAGCCGGCGCACCGAAGGGAACAGCGATGGGTTCGTCTGGCCGCGGTTGAACAGCGTCACATCGTGGCCGGAGGCAAGCGCTGCCTCGACGACATGGCGGCCGAGGTTCTTCGTGCCGCCGAGGACAAGAAGCTTCACGACAAGGCCCCGACGACATCCGCGAGCTCAAGAAGCAGCCCGTCGATCCAACCCGACGACTCAGGGATCGTCCGCAGGCCTTCCTCAACGATGAAGCGCAACGCGACAAGGTAGAAGCATCCCCCGCCGACCAGCAGTTGCCGTTCGACCAAGGACAGATTGGTGCCTGCAGCATCGATGTAGTGGGCAACGATCGGAGCGCGGTCGAGACCGAGGGACTCGGCGTCGCGGAGCAGCGTGTAGAGGTCACTGAGGTGCGGAGCCAGATAAGCCCCAGGCCAGTCGATCGCAGTCCAGTGCACACCGTCGGTAACCAGGTTCTTCGGCACGAAGTCACCATGTACGACGCCAACCGGAGCGTCCCGGTGCAGCGCGGCCAGTGCCTCGGTCAGCGGGCTGAGGTCGAAGTCGATCCGCCCGATCCGGTCCGCCATGTCCTTCACGCGCTCCGGCGGGAACTCACTGCGCTGCGGCACCTCCCGCGACCGGATCGTCGCCGCCAACTCGGCAGCCGCAAGAAAGCCCTCCGCACTCGGCTCCTGCTCCAACGTCACCCGCCCGACATCCGCCAGCACCAGCACGCCCGCACCCGGAGAGCGATACCGATGCAGCAACTTCGGCGCCGGCAAGTCAAGCGGTACGACGAACCGCTCATAAGCGTCTGCCTCGTCTGCCTGACCGTCCGTACCGCGTTTGACGATCACGCTGCGCAGCCCGAAGGACAACCGCCACACCTCGGACGACCCCCACTGCCGCAACAGCTCCCCACCCAGCGCCCTGACATCAGGCGCCTTCGTAGCCTCGAGAACCGGATCCGACACGACCTCAAGCCAGGCGGGAAGCATCCGAAGAGTAGACCACGCCGCGCGCCAGACCGCCGCCGAATTAGGGTGTAGCCATGACCGAGAACGCCGTGCATGCCTGGGGCTTCGGCCTTGCGACCGTGACGACCGCTGGAGACGTCCTCGACGTCTGGTACCCGGCGCCCGCGCTCGGAGCGCGACCCGAGGACACCAAGGCGCCGGCCGAGCTGATCGCCGCCGAGGGCCACGACGACCTCCGTCAGGTGCGCCGTGAGGTGGTGACGACCCAGATCGTCCTGGACGAGGCCCCGAGCGGTACTGCGGACGCGTACCTCCGCCTGCACCTGCTCAGCCACCGCTTGGTCCGCCCGCACGGCGTCAACCTGGACGGCATCTTCGCCGCCCTCCCGAACAACGCCTGGACGTCCCTCGGCCCGGTCCCGGTCGACGAGATCGAGAACGTCCGGCTGCGGGCGCGCGCCGCGGGGCAGCACCTCGGCGTGACCAGCGTCGACAAGTTCCCGCGGATGACGGACTACGTCGTACCGTCCGGTGTCCGGATCGGTGACGCGGACCGCGTCCGGCTGGGTGCGCACCTCGCCGAGGGCACCACGGTCATGCACGAGGGCTTCGTGAACTTCAACGCCGGCACGCTCGGTACGTCGATGGTCGAGGGCCGGATCGTCGCCGGGGTCGTGGTCGACGACGGCAGCGACATCGGCGCGGGCGCGTCAATCATGGGCACGCTGTCCGGCGGCGGCAAGCAGGTCATCTCGATCGGCAAGCGCTGCCTGCTCGGCGCGAACGGCGGGACCGGCATCTCGCTCGGCGACGACTGCGTGGTCGAAGCGGGTCTGTACGTGACCGCCGGCACCAAGGTCACGCTCCCGGACGGCACCGCGGTGAAGGCCCGCGACCTGTCCGGCCAGCCCGGTCTGCTCTTCATCCGCAACTCGGTCACCGGCGCGGTCGAGGCGCGGCCGCGGAAGGGCGAGGGCATCACGCTCAACGAAGCGCTGCACGCCAACGCCTGACCTGTACGAAAGTATGACTTTGCCAACAAACGTGAGGCTGCACACGTCAACCAGTTCGTGATGGGCGAACTGGAACCTGTTCCCCGCCCTCGGACGTTGGGAGCGGTATGCCGTTGAAGCGTGGTGCTCTCGTGGCCGTGGGTGCCATTGGGGTGCTCAGCCTTGCCGTCGGCGTCGGTATCGCCTGGCTCGGCGGCAAGCAGGTGGGCAACCTCTTGCCTCCGCGGGAGCAGTGCACAGCTACGGTGAACGGGCAGATGGTCGTGCTCGACTTCGAGCAGGCCGAGTCGGCGGCGATCATCGCGGGCACCGCCGTACGGCGCGGTCTGCCGCCCCGCGCGGCGACGATCGCGCTCGCCACGGCGTACCAGGAGTCCGACCTGCGCAACCTGGCGCACGGCGACCGCGACTCGCTCGGGCTGTTCCAGCAGCGGCCGTCACAGGGCTGGGGTACGGCGACGCAGGTCCGGGACCCGTACTACGCGACCGGGAAGTTCTACGACGCGCTGGTGAAGATCAAGAACTACCAGACACTCGCGATCACGGTCGCCGCGGACAAGGTGCAGCGCAGCGCGTTCCCGACGGCGTACGCCGATCACGAGGCGGACGCTCGCGTCCTGGCGTCCGCGCTGACCGGGCAGTCGAAGAGCGTGTTCAGCTGCACCGTGAACAACGACTCGGCGCCTGCGGAGAAGATGGGCGCCAACGGGCTGACGCCGCGCGCCGACGCCGTCCGGAAGGATCTGGTCCGGACGTTCGGGAAGCTGTCGACCGGTGGGTACGCCGCGGGCGGGGTCTCGACCGGGCACATGGAGGGGTCGGCGCACTACGACGGACGGGCCGTGGACGTGTTCGTCCGGCCGATCTCGGCGGCCCACACCACGACGGGCTGGGCGATCGCGCAGTACCTGGTCGCGCGGGCCGACCTGCTGAAGATCAAGACGGTCATCTTCAGCGACAAGATCTGGACCGCCGGCGGCCGGTCGGACAGCGGCTGGCGGGACTACACGCCGCCGGAACGCTCGGGCGACCCGAAGATCCTCCGCCACCTCGACCACGTCCACGTGGACGTGCTGGACCAATAGAAATGGGACGCCCGACCGGACGTCCCATTTCCGTGATCAGGTGCTTACTCGCCGTGTTCCTGCGGGCGCAGGGCAGCGACCACCCTCACTCTTCTTTTCTACTTACTCGTCGTGTTCCTGCGGCGGGAGCGCGGCGATGAACGGGTGGTCCTTGTCGATCTTGCCGAGCTTGGACGCACCGCCGGGCGAGCCGAGGTCGTTGAAGAAGTCGACGTTCGCGGTGTAGTAGTCCTTCCACTGCTCCGGGGTGTCGTCTTCGTAGTAGATCGCTTCTACCGGGCAGACCGGCTCGCATGCTCCGCAGTCGACGCACTCGTCGGGGTGGATGTACAGCATCCGGTTGCCCTCGTAGATGCAGTCGACGGGGCACTCCTCGACACAGGCGAGGTCCTTCAGGTCAACACACGGCTGCGCGATGACGTAGGTCACTGCTACTCCTCCTATGACAGGCAAGCGCAGCGGGGGATTCGGGGTGCTGCGATGCGGTGATGCTCGTGTCTCTAGTATCACGGTAGTACTTCGTCCACTTTGCCAGGAGTCCGGATCGTGTCAGGCCTCGGTGCCCGTGATATCGGCCACCGTGTCGTCGTCCGGCACCGGATACCGGGCGGTCAGACCGATGTGATCGGCGTACTGCAAGCCTGGGAGCCCGACAGCCTGGCCGTCCGGCACGTGGACAGCACGGTGCACGAGATCCCGGCCGCGGACGTCACGGCGGCCAAAACGATCCCCGAGATGCCGCTCCGGCCGGTCGACGTCGACCAACTGTTCCTGACCACCGCCTTGGGCCGCCCGGCGGTCGAGCGGGCGTACATCGGCCACTGGTTGCTCCGGGCATCCTCGGGCTGGACGGGCCGGGGCAACTCACTTCTCCCGACGGGCAGCCCCGGGATGCCCGTAACCGATGTCCTCAGACAAGCGGAGGACTTCTACACCGAGCGAGGCCTTCCTCCACAGGCCCAGGTCCGCCTCGGCAGCCCGCAAGCCGAAGAGATTCAGGCCTGCGGCTGGGTGGACGCCCGGCCGGAGCAGTCCGACGTACTCGTTATGCACACCACGCTCGACCACTTGAACGACGAGCCTGGGTACGCCGTACAGCTGGCTGAGCGGCCGAATGCCCAGTGGTACGCGGCTGCTTTCGAAGGCCCAGTGCCGGAGGTAGCCCCGAAGGTTCTCGAGGGAGCCGCTAACGCAGTGTTCGCGTCGGTCACACTCGATGGGCAAGTTGTGGCGGTCGGGCGGGGGGCTATGACGGGACACTGGCTCGGCGTGGACGCGATCCGGGTGTGCGCCGACTACCGCCGCCGAGGGCTCGGTACAGCGATCGTGCAGGGGCTGGCGCGCTGGGCAGGGCCGCTCGGCGGGCGGCGTACGTACCTCGAGGTGCTGCTCGAGAACGCCGCCGCCATGGCGACGTACACGCGGCTCGGGTATCGCGAGGCGTACCGGTACCGCTATCTGACCAGTCGGTGAGCCGCACCGGCCCCGATGAGCGTCAGTACGACGAAACCCGCCAGCACAACCTCCAGCGCCCGGCTGGGGTCTGCAGCCAGCGCAGCGTAGGTAGAGCCGGCCAGCGCGACTCCCAGGGCTCCAGAGAGCTGTGCGTTCGTTGCGACCACTCCGGACAGGTCAGCGGCGTACTCCGAGGACATGCGCGACGTGACTGCACCAATGAGGGTGTTGGCGCTGATACCCAGCCCTAGCCCGCCAATGCCTAGCAGAGCGAACAGGAGCGGACCGGTGTGTCCGCCAAGAAGCAGATAGGCCAGCACGGAGACGTAGCCGGCAGTCAGGACCAGACAGCCGATCACAGGCATCAAACGCGCTCCCCTGCGCAGCCTCGGCAGGATCGGTCCAGCCAGACCAAACGCAGCCACCCAGACAACCATGGCGAAGCCGGAGTACGCCGGACCCTTGTGCAGACCGCCCTGCAGATAGAGGGCCAGTACGAAGAGCAGAGCGAAGTACGTACCGCTGGTGCACCCGTGGGCGAGCAGACCGGCGCGGACCGAACGGTCGGCCAACACCTGTCGCGCTACGAGCGGCCGGCCACCACGCGCTGCGGTACGCCGTTCGCCGTACTCGAAGAGCGCTAGTGCGGGCAGGCTGAGCAGGAGGCAGAGCCAGGACCACGTGGGCCAGCCGCGCTCGGAGCCGAGCAGGAGCGGCACGATGACGAGCAGAACCGTTGTGGACAAAGCAAGTACGCCGGTCAGGTCCAGGCGGTCGCGGCGCGCAACAGAATCGGCAGGCAACAAGCGACGACCTGCCACGGCCAGAGCGATGCCGATCGGCACGTTGACCAGGAAGATCGGCCGCCAGCCAGTGCCGAAGATATCCGCGGCGATCAGCACACCACCGAGCAGTTGACCGGCCACGGCTCCGCCGGACAGAGCGATCGAGAAGTAGCCGAGCGCCTTGAGCCGATCGCGGCCCTGGAAGTGCAACTGGATGCCACTGAGCACCTGCGGCACCATGAGCGCCGCACCAGCGCCCTGGACGAAGCGAGCGACCACCAGCGTGGTGATGCCGGGCGCGAGGCCGCACAGAGCAGATGCCGTGGTGAAGACGGTCAGGCCGAGCAGGAAAGTACGTCGGTACCCGAGCGACGAGCCGAGACGCGCGCCGGTGATCAACAGGACGGCGAACGCGACGACGTACCCGGAGACGACCAGGCCGACCGCACCCTCGGAGGCGTGCAGATCGGCGCCGATCGACGGGCCGGCGACGTTCGCGACCGCGGTGTCGATATTGGCCATGAACTGGCCGGTGAGCAGCACGGCGAGGATCGCGCCGCGGTTGACGGTTCGGGTCTCTGTGGTCAGCACGTCGATGGAACGGTGTAAGCCCACAGAGATGTGAGGGCAGTAGCATCCCGTGCCATGGCGGATCACGTGGTGGAGCGTCCGGAGTACCCCGGGGACTTCGAGGGGACCGTGCACGTCGAGTACAAGCCGCACCCGGACGACGGGGTGGCCGACCCGGGCGAGATCGTCTGGACCTGGGTGCCGTTCGAGGAGGACCACCACCGGGGCAAGGACCGGCCCGTGCTCGTGGTCGGCTCCGACGACGTCTACCTGCTGGCGCTGATCCTGACCAGCAAGGACCACGATCGCGACGCCGCCGACGAGGCGCGCTGGGGCCGGGTCTGGCTGGACATCGGCAGCGGGTCCTGGGACAAGGAGCACCGGCCCAGCGAGGTCCGGCTCGACCGGGTCCTACGCATCGACCCGCAGCAGGTACGCCGCGAAGGCGCCGTGATCGACGAACAGCTGTTCAACCAAGTGGCCGCAGAGCTCCACAAGCTCCACCGCAGCTGACAAACCTCAGCTAGCAAACTGAAGCTCGCGGACGTCAGCTTGCCGGACGGGTGGGCGGCTTGACCCGGCCCGGAGGCGTCGTGGTGCCGCCCGGCGGTGGTGTCGGGATGGTGCCTGGCTTCGGGCCGCAGCGGATGTCGTTGGCGGCGTTGTACTTCGTGGTGAACTGCTCGGTCTTGAGCCGCTGGCCGTTCTTCGCGAAGTACCGGTAGATGGTGATGTCGAAGCCTTGCGTCGGCGCCTGGGCCTCGCAGCCCGCGGCGGGGTTGTACTGGACGACCGGCTGCTTGAAGTTCGACTTCCCCGACTGTCCGGCGGTGATGTCCCAGACCTTGGTGCCCCAGATGATCACCCGGATGCTGCCCGAGCTCCCCGGGGTCGAGGGCTTGAAGACCGTCTGCACCAGGACCCCGTGACCGGAGTCGTTCAGGAACTTCAGGTCGACGTTCGGCCACGCGACCGTCGCCTCCCGCCCGACCGGGTAGCGCGAGATGTAGACGCTGTGCGCCTTGTGCTCGAGAACCTTCAGCCCGGCGAAGAAGGCCGCGTTGAAGGTGGTGGTCGCCGACTGCGAGACGCCGCCGCCGAGGTCCTTCTCGAACTTCCCGCCGCTGATGATGTAGCCCTCGGTGAACCCGTTCTCCTTGGTCCGTTCGCCGACGATCTTGTTCAGGCTGAACGTCTCGTTCGGCTTCAGCAGCGTCCCGTTGATCTTGCGCGCAGCCGTCCCGATGTTGGTGTTGCGGTACGGCGCGTGCGGGAACTGGGTCTGGAAATCGCCCATCTTCTGGGTGATCCCGAGCGCCGTCGCCTGCTCGGTGGTGAACGCCGCCTTGGTCGGCGTCAGCGGTACGGCGGCCCGTCGCTCACCGGTGGGCTTCGGGAGGATCGCCAGGATCGCCGCGCCGACCTTCGCCCGGTCGACGACCAGGCCGTCGACCGCCGGGACCACCTTCGGCCCAGCGCCGACGATCTGCACCGTCGCGTCCTTGGGCAGTGACTCGAGGGTCTTGAACCGCTGCAGGAACAACGGCTCCAGCAGCTTCGTCCGCAGGGCCGGGATGACCTGGCCCTCCTGCGCGGTCAGCCTCAGCGCCGGCGCGATCTCGGCCGGCTGCAGCTCGACCGACTTGGAGCCGACGGTCAGCCGGACCGGGCCGGACATGGCCGGCTCAGCGAAGTCCGTCAGCGCCTTCTTGATCGCGTCACTCCCGGCCTGCGGCTGGGTCACGCCGACCGGAAGATCCTTCGCGTTCCCGTCCGAGGGGTACGCCGCTACCACGGCCGCAGGCGCCTTCGCGGCATCCAACTGCAGCCCGGGGGCCGGCTGGTGCGTGACCGGCGTCGTGCCCTTGAACGTGATCGTGCCCTCGGTGGCCGGCCGGTTCACCTGAGCGGAAAGCTTGTCGATGGCGGCCTTGAGCCTCGCATCATCCTTCTCGACGACCGGCTTGACCGCGTCCCCGCCGGTGAGTGCGTGCCAGATCCGGGCCGGGGACAGGCTGCGGCCCGCTCCCGCGGCGTCGACGGTGGCATCGACGTCGACCGTCAGCCCGGCGTCGGCCGGTGCCACGGTGAACTTCGACTCGCCCGCCTTCAGCGCGATCGGAGCCGCGATCCGGTCCTTGAGACCGGCGTCCAGCTTGGACTTCGCGTCGTCCTTCGAGAGACCGCCGATCGGGATCCCGAGCACGGTCGTGTCACCGGGAATCTTGTCGCCGGCGAACGCGAACGCCGCCCCGTACCCCACGACGAGCACGCCGAGCCCCGCGGCGGCAATGATCCCCGCGAGCTGCTTTCTCCCCACCGGACGAAGTCCTCCTGCTCGAGCCGTGGTCAAGGCACAAGCGCACATCTTACGGGACGCGGAAGGGTCTTCCGACCGCCGGGGCAGCCCCTGATTGCCCCGCGGTAACGCTCAGTTTCCCGGGAGATTCCGGTAGTGACTGGAGTGGTAGATCAGCGCGCTCGGGTCGGTCGGCTCACCCGTGCCGAGGCTCAGCACCTCACCCACCACGATCGTGTGGTCGCCCCCGTCGTACGTCGCCCAGGTGCGGCACTCGAGCCACGACAGCGAGTCGTCGACCACCGGGCATCCCGTCTTCGGGCCGGCCGTCGTACCGATGCCGTCGAACTGGCTGTACAGATCCCGCCCGGACCGCGCGAACCGCTCCGCGATCTCCCGCTGCGCACCGGACAGCACCGACGCCGCCCAATAGCCGCAGTCGAGCACGGCGGCATGCATCCGCACGCCCTTGTCCACGCAGACGAGCACCAGCGGCGGGTCGAGCGACACCGAGGTGAACGCGTTCGCGGTCATCGCATGCGCGACGCCGTCCTGCAGCGTGCTCATGATCGTGATCCCCGACGCGAACCGTCCGAGCGCAGTACGGAACTCCGCAGGCGGGACGCTCCCACTGGGCTCGGATGAGGACACCACTGCAGGTTATGCCTGCCGGAAGGTTGATGCCTCAACCGAGCGTGTGGGAACGGTCACCTCACAGGTCGTCCGGCTGAATCGTCTAGAGGCCGGCGAACAGGTCGTGCTCGACGCCGTCCGGGCCTGGCGCTGGGGTGCCCTTGACCAGGCGGTACGGCTCGGAGCTCCAGATCTGGTTGCCGAGGTTGTTCGACAGGGCGAAGAACGGGCCGTCGACGGTGATCTGGGTGGCGTGCGCCTTCATCGCGTGCATCTTGCGGTCGACGAACTGCTCGCCGTCGATGATGCAGTCGATCAGCCGGTCCGGGGTGATCATCGGCGGCATCGGGCCGTCGGGGTCCATCCCCTCGAACGTCGTGGTGTCGCCGGCCTCGCGGAGCAGCCGCAGCTGCGAGCGCATCCGGGACTCGGCCATCGCCGTCCAGTAGATCTTCGGGATGTCCCAGGCCGGGCCGAGGTCCTCCCGGTACGAGCGCGCGGCAGCGAGGTCGGCGGCGTACGTCGCGACGCGGTGGGCCTTGATGTGATCAGGGTGGCCGTAGTTGCCCCACTGGTCGTAGGTCACCAGGACCTGCGGACGGAGCTCGCGGATCAGCGGGACCAGATCATTCGCCGCGGTGACGAGGTCGGCCTGCCAGAAGCTGTCCTTGCGGGTCTCGTGCGGGACGTCGGCGTTGCCCTCGTCGTTGTAGATCATCCCGGTGTCGCGATACTTGCCCGCGCCGCCGAGGAAGCGGTGGTCGGTGACTCCGAGCTCGGCCATCGCGTTGGCGAGCTCACCGATCCGGTGCTCGCCGAGGGCGTCGTCCTGGTCGGAGGCCAGGTGGGCGAGCTCGGGGACGAGGACCTCGCCCTCCTCACCGAGGGTGCAGGTGATCAGCGTGACGTGGGCGCCTTCAGCCACGTAGCGCGCCATCGTGGCACCGTTGTTGATGGTTTCGTCGTCCGGGTGGGCGTGCACCAGCATCAACCGGCGCTCAGCAAGCTCGACCATGCCGAAAAGCCTACGTCGGCCCTCAGACAGTTCTGTCAGCCGAACCGGCGGACGAGCAGGCAGCCCGCCTGGAAACGGGACTTCGCGCCGAGCCCGGCGATCAATGCGCTGATCTCGGCACGCACGGTCCGCAGCGACAGACCCAGGTCCCGGGCGATCGCGGCGTCCTTCGCACCGGTCGACATCATCCGGCCGATCGTGACCTGCCGGCTGGTCAGCTCCCTGACCGCGGCCGGGGTCCGCCGGTGCGACCCGAGTTCGTACACCTCGCACACGATCTCGGGCGCGCCAGATGGATTGAAGATGGCTTCCCTTCGCACCACCGGAACTGCCGGATACACCGACATACCTACTCCTCCCCAGAAGTCCTCAGGGCAGGATTCTCGTCGGCGGGTTGGACCACTCACCAGGTACAACCCATACAAACCACCCATACAGTTCCGCTGCGTGAGGTTTCGGTGGCGGACTGCGGTGTGACTTCTGCCACTCAGAGTCGGTCGCGCAAAGCCCGCACGAACGGGCGATCCGGCTCCAGCCAGTCCTTCTCGTCGAGCTCGGCCGGCCCGAACCAGCGCAGTTCCGCGTGCTCCCGCAGTGCCGGATCTCCGGCGACGGCCGTGGCCAGATAGACGTGCAGCCGGTAGTCCGCCGAGATGTCCACGCCCGGGCCGAGCGAGTCGCCGACCTTGATCTCCAGGTCGAGCTCCTCGCGGATCTCCCGTACCGCGGCCTGTTCGTCGGTCTCCCCCGGCTCGACCTTCCCGCCCGGGAACTCCCAGCCGCCACCCACCCGGTACGCCGCCAGCACCAGACCGTCCCGGACGACGGCGACTCCAACAACTGTCTGCATTGTCGCGACTCTGCCAGAAACTGTCCGCCGAGTCCGACATGATGCCCGTATGCCGTTGCAGAACAGGGTTCTGCCCACCCAGGAGATCGTAGCCGACGCAGGCCGCGGTCTCCTGATGGGCAATCGCGGCAGCCTGCACTCGCCCGACCGCCGCCTGGGCACGACCCGCTGGCGCTCGAAGGCGTGGATCTGCTGCGTCCTTGACTGGAAGGGGATCCGGCGCGATCCGATGCCGCCGGGACGCTGGACCGCGCTGTTCTTCTTCGACGAGGCCGTCGCTCTCGCCGCCGGGCATCGCCCGTGTCATTACTGCCGCCGCAGGGATTTCCTGCTGTACGCCGGGGCCTGGGCGCGCGGACGCGATCTCCCTGAGCGCCCGCGGGCGACGGAGCTGGACGCAGTACTGCACAGCGAACGGGTCGAATCGCGGACCCGACGGCAACGAACCACCACCCAGGACCTCGCCGACCTGCCGGACGGCGCGATGGTGCGGTTCGACGGACGTCCGGCGCTGGTGCTCGAGCAGCAGGTGCTGCCGTGGTCCTGGCAGGGGTACGGCGAGGCGCTGCGACCGCCCGGCCTGCACCAGGTCGAGACGCTTACCCCACCGGCGAATCTTCTTGTGCTGAAGGCCGGATTCGCTCCATTACTCCACCCCTCGGCACGGTCGCAACTGAGGTAACCCTAACCGGGAACACGCCGTACCGATGGGTCTTCCGTTGGGCGCTTCGCGGGGGCAAAGTGTGCCCATACTGACAGCTACATAACCATCACTGGAGTAGGCATGGGTGAAGGCAACAACAGCGTTGCCGCGGTCGCTCGCGCGCTCGAAGGGCTACACGGTGCCGTCGGCAAACTGAGCCAGGAGTACGGTGACACCCTTGGCATTCGCCGCCTGGTGTCCGACGTGGCCCGGCTGAGCGACGATCTCGCAGAGCTCGGCCCGCCCGACCCCAGGCACAGGCCCGGACCCGTTCCGGAGGAACTCGAGGAGATTCCCGACGTGGAGTATGACGCGTCCATGTGGACAGACGCGGAGCATGAAGGCTTCGGCGCGCCTGACAGGCACGCTCCCTGATGGCTACCGGAGTAGACAGCCCGGGCCGCGCGCAGATCGGCCTCAAGACCGCAAGAACGGATCGATGGTGGCTCGCGCCGCTGCGCATCGGCGTGATCCTGCTGTTCTTCGTCGTCTACGCGACGATCCGGATCTTCATGAACAAGTGGTACTGGGTCAGTGACTTCCACTACCTGACACCGCTGTACTCGCCCTGTGTCACCAGCAGTTGTGTCGAAGGCTCCAGCCACCTCGGCACCTGGTTCGGCGACTTCCCGCGGTTCGTGCCGTTCAGCCTGATCACGTTCGTGATCCTGGCCGGCTTCCGCGGCACCTGCTACTACTACCGCAAGGCGGGCTACCGGTCGCTGTTCTTCGCGCCGGCCGCGTGTGCGGTGCCCGAGCCGCACAAGACCTACACCGGTGAGCGCAAGTTCCCGCTGGTCGCGCTGAACCTGCACCGCTACTTCTTCTACGGCGCGCTGATCTTCGGTGTGCTGAACATCTACGACGGCGCCCAGGCCTTCCACGGCAAGGACGGCGGCTTCGGTATCGGACTCGGCACCCTGATCATCTGGGTCAACCTGGTCTGCCTGTGGCTGTACACGTTGTCCTGCCACGCCTGCCGCCACATCGTCGGCGGCCGGCTGAAGAACTTCTCCAAGCACCCGATGCGCTATCGGTACTGGACCTTCGTGTCCAAGCTGAACCCGAAGCACGGCACTTTCGCGATGACGTCGCTGTTCACCGTGATCCTGACCGACTTCTACATCATGGCCGTCTCGGCCGGATGGTTCTCCGACCTGCGCTTCATCAACTGACCGGGAATCTCGAGATATGACTGAGCTGGAACGACACTCCTACGACGTCGTCGTGATCGGGGCCGGCGGCGCCGGTCTGCGCGCGGCGATCGAGGCCCGTGAGCAGGGCAAGAAGACCGCGATCATCTGCAAGTCGCTGTTCGGCAAGGCGCACACGGTGATGGCCGAGGGCGGTTGCGCGGCCGCGATGGGCAACGCGAACTCCAACGACAACTGGCAGGTCCACTACCGCGACACGATGCGCGGCGGGAAGTTCCTGAACAACTGGCGGATGGCCGAGCTGCACGCGCAGGAGGCTCCCGACCGGGTCTGGGAGCTGGAGACGTACGGCGCGCTGTTCGACCGCACGCCCGACGGCCGGATCAGCCAGCGCAACTTCGGCGGCCACACGTACCCGCGGCTCGCGCACGTCGGCGACCGCACCGGCCTGGAACTGATCCGCACCCTGCAGCAGAAGATCGTCTCGCTGCAGCAGGAGGACTTCGAGGCCACCGGCGACTACGAGGCCAACCTCAAGGTGTACGCCGAGTGCACGATCACCGAGCTGATGAAGGACGGCGACGCGATCTCCGGCGCCTTCGGGTACTGGCGTGAGTCCGGCCGGTTCATCCTGTTCGACGCCCCCGCCGTCGTGCTGGCGACCGGTGGTGTCGGCAAGTCCTTCAAGGTCACCTCGAACTCCTGGGAGTACACCGGTGACGGGCACGCGCTGGCCATGCGGGCCGGCGCGACGCTGATCAACATGGAGTTCATCCAGTTCCACCCGACCGGCATGGTCTGGCCGCCGTCGGTGAAGGGGATCCTGGTCACGGAGTCGGTCCGCGGCGACGGCGGCGTACTGAAGAACTCCGAGGGCAAGCGGTTCATGTTCGACTACGTGCCGGACGTGTTCCGGGCGCAGTACGCGGACAACGAGGAAGAGGCCGACCGCTGGTACAAGGACGCCGACAACAACCGGCGCCCACCGGAGCTGCTGCCGCGGGACGAGGTCGCACGCGCGATCAACTCCGAGGTGAAGGCCGGCCGGGGTACGCCGCACGGCGGTGTCTTCCTGGACGTGTCGACCCGGCTGCCGGCCGAGGAGATCACCCGGCGGCTCCCGTCGATGCACCACCAGTTCAAGGAGCTGGCGGACGTCGACATCACCAAGGAGCCGATGGAGGTCGGTCCGACCTGCCACTACGTGATGGGCGGCGTCGAGGTCGACCCGGACACCGCGTCGTCGACGGTGCCCGGTCTGTTCGCGGCCGGTGAGGTTGCCGGCGGCATGCACGGCTCGAACCGGCTCGGCGGCAACTCGCTGTCCGACCTGCTCGTCTTCGGACGGCGGGCCGGCATGGGCGCCGCGACGTACATCGACAGGCTGCAGGAGCGGCCGAAGATCGACGAGGCCGATGTGGACGCGGCCGCGGTCGAGGCGCTGGCGCCGTTCGAGCTCGAGGGCGGCGAGAACCCGTACTCGATCCACCAGGACCTGCAGCAGTCGATGAACGACCTGGTCGGCATCATCCGCAAGGAAGAGGAGATGGAGCGTGCGCTCGGCCGGCTGGCCGAGTTCCGCGGCCGGATCGCGAAGATGACGGTGGAGGGTCACCGTCAGTTCAACCCGGGCTGGCACCTGGCGCTCGACCTGCGGAACATGCTGACCGTGTCGGAGTGCGTGGCCGGTGCGGCGTTGCTGCGGCAGGAGTCGCGCGGCGGTCACACCCGCGACGACTTCCCGGGGATGTCGCCGGAGTGGCGCAAGAAGCTGCTGGTCTGCAAGCTCGACGCCGAGGGCCACGTGAACGTCACCGAGGAGCAGCAGATCCCGATGCGCGAGGACCTGCTGGAGCTGTTCGAGCTCGACGAGCTATCGAAGTACCTGACAGATGAGGAGCTGCCGGCCAAATGAGTTACAAGGGCAAATTCCGCGTCTGGCGCGGGGACTCCGAGGGCGGCGAGCTCAAGGACTACGAGGTCGAGGTGAACGAGGGCGAGGTCGTCCTCGACGTCATCCACCGGCTGCAGGCGACCCAGACGCCGGACATGGCGGTCCGGTGGAACTGCAAGGCCGGCAAGTGCGGCTCCTGCAGCGCCGAGATCAACGGCATGCCGAAGCTGATGTGCATGTGCCGGATGAACACGTTCGAAGAGGACGAGGTCGTCACGGTCACGCCGATGCGCACGTTCCCGGTGATCCGGGACCTGGTCACTGACGTCTCGTTCAACTACCAGAAGGCCCGCGAGATCCCGGCCTTCAAGCCGCCGGCGGACCTGAAGCCGGGCGAGTACCGGATGCAGCAGGTCGACGTCGAGCGCTCGCAGGAGTTCCGCAAGTGCATCGAGTGCTTCCTGTGCCAGGACACCTGCCACGTGATCCGGGACCACGAGGAGAACAAGGAGTCGTTCTCCGGTCCCCGGTTCCTGATGCGCGTCGCCGAGCTGGACATGCACCCGCTCGACGCCGCCGACCGGCAGCACGCGGCCCAGGACCAGCACGGCCTCGGCTTCTGCAACATCACCAAGTGCTGCACCGAGGTGTGCCCCGAGCACATCAAGATCACCGACAACGCGCTGATCCCGATGAAGGAGCGCGTCGCCGACCGCAAGTACGACCCGATCGTCTGGCTCGGCAACAAGATCCGCCGCCGCCCGGCCTGAGGTAGCTGACAGCACGGCCCCGGAACCGAACCCTGGTTCCGGGGCCGTTGTCTTGCCGGGGCAGCTTCCCCCGTGTGGGGGAACCGGGCGCCCTGGTCCAGCCCCTATCGTTCCGGACATGGACGTTGTGGTCGGGGGCTTGTTCAGCCTGGGTGTGTTCCTGGTGATCTTCGTGCCGGTCGCGCAGCGGTTGCTGGGCGTGCGGTTCGGGGTGGTGCGGATGGTGCTGGCCGCCGCGATCACGCTGAGCCTGTTCAGCCCGATCGCCAACGCGCTGGTCGGCAAACCGCCGTACACCGGGTCGAACGGCGTGGCGATCGCGTTCCTGGTGCTGACGACGCTGTTCTCGATGCTGGCCGGGCTGGTGTTCCTGGTTCTGGCCGAAGCGCTGTGCCGACCGGGTCGTTGCCTCGGGCCCGCGATCTGCGCCGGGATGTGAGCGGCCGGATCGCCCGCACCCGGCGGTACCTGCAGATCCTCCGGATCGCGATCAAGCACGGCCTCGGACCGTACCTCCGCGGCCGGCGTCGCCCAGGTCGGGAGAACGCCGCGGGCCAGGCCGACCTGGCGCGCTCGCTGCGGCTCGCGCTCGACGAGGCCGGCGTCACGTTCGTGAAGCTCGGCCAGGTGCTCTCCACCCGCAGCGACATCATTCCCAGCGCAGTTGCCACCGAGCTCAGCCGGCTTCAGGACCAGGTCTCCCCCGCTCCCTGGCCGGAGATCGAGCAGGTCCTCACCGAAGAGCTCGGCGCCCCGCCCCGCCAGGTGTACGCCGACTTCGACAGCGAGCCACTCGCCGCCGCCTCGGTCGCGCAGGTCTACACGGCACGCCTGCCCGACGGCCCGCGGGTTGTGGTCAAGGTCCAGCGCCCTGGTATCGCCGGCGTCGTCGACCGGGATCTCGACATCGTCCGCCGCCTCGCCCGCCTGCTCGAGCGGAACACCGACTGGGGCCGCTCGATGGGCGTCCGCGCTCTCGCCGACGGGTTCGCCGACGCGATGCGCGAGGAGCTCGACTTCACTGTCGAGGCCGGCAACATGACCACGGTCGCCGCCGGTCGTTCCGTTGCTTCCAGCAACGACCTCGTCGTACCGCAGCTGTACCCGGACCAGTTGACCCGGCGCGTCCTCACGATGGAGCGCCTGGACGGTATAGGCCTCGGCAAGGCGCGGCAGGCGATCGCCGACCGGGGCCTCGATCCGGTCCGCCTCGGACGCTCGCTCTTCGACTGCCTGCTCGGGCAGGTCGCGATCGACGGCGTCTTCCACGCCGACCCGCACCCTGGCAACTTCCTGCTGCTCACGGACGGTCGGATCGGCATGCTCGACCTCGGTTCGGTCGGCCGCCTCGACCCCGCTACCCGCGACGCCTTGCAGCGCTTCCTGCTGGCGATCGACCACGGCGATCCGGTCTCCGCGACCGATGCTTTGCTCGAGATCGTCTCCCGCCCCGACGTCATCGACGAACGCGCTCTCGAGCGGGCTGTCGGCCAGTTCATGACTCGGCACCTCGCGGCCGGGGTCACGCTCGGGCCGGCCATGTTCAATGACCTGTTCAAGATCATCACGTCGCACGATCTCGGCGTACCGCCTGAGGTCGCCGCCGTGTTCCGTGCGCTGGCGACGATCGAGGGCACGATCTCGCGCATCTCCCCCGGATTCGATTTGGTTGCCGCGTCGCGTCAGTTTGCGGCGGCCCACGTCACGGATCGCCTTGCCCCGGACGCGCTACGCCGTACGGCGACCGAGGAACTGGCGACGCTGTTGCCGATGTTGCGACGGCTGCCGCGGCGGATCGACCGGATCGCGGCCGCTGCGGAGAGCGGACGGCTCGGCGTCAACGTCAGGCTCCTCGCCGACGACCGCGACCGCCGGCACATCACCGGTCTGCTCCACCAGGCCTTGCTGGCGATCCTCGGCGCGACCGCCGGGCTGATGGCCGTGCTCCTGCTCGGTACGCCGGGCGGGCCGCAGGTCACGGCGTCGATGACGCTCTACCAACTGATCGGCTACAACCTGCTGGTGATCTGCGCCGTCCTCGTGCTCCGCGTGCTGGTGCTGATCTTCCGTCTGCCACGCCACTTGACTTAAACCTAACTTGAACTTTGACCATATCCTTCATGCCCTCCACCACTGAGTCCCGCCCCAGGCTGTTCACCGGACAACACCTGCCCTTGGTGCTCGGCGTGATCGGTCTGGTCACGCTCGGCGCGTTCGAGAACCGTGCGGTCGGTACGGCGCTGCCGACGATGGTCCGCGAGTTCGACGCGCTCGGCAGCTTCGGTCTCGCGAACGCGGCGCCGAACGCGAGCTACCTGATCTCACTCGCGATCGCCGGCCTCTGGTCCGACCGCCGCGGACCGATCCCGACCCTGCGCGCGGGCGCGATCTCGTTCGCACTCGCCCAGATCCTGGTCGGGACCGCGACCGCGATGCCGATGGTCGTCGCCGGCCGCCTGCTCAGCGGCCTGGCCGAGGGGCTGCTCGACGTCTCGCTGGTCGTGCTCGTGGCCCGCGCGCTTCCCGCCGTACTGCGGCCGCGGATGTTCTCGTTGTTCGCCGCGATGTGGATCCTGCCGTCCGTGCTCGGACCTGTGCTGACCGGTGTGGTCACCGAGCAGTTCGGCTGGCGCTGGGTCTTCCTCGGCGCGATCGTCCTGCTCGTCCCGAGCTGGCTTCTGCTCGGCCCGGCGATGCGCCAGTCGGCGACCGCAGAGGCACCCGAACGCACCGCCGATGACGTCGCCGAGCTCGAGGCGTGGCGGGCGGCACTCCCCTGGGCCCTCGCCGCGTCCGTCGCGCTCTTCTCCATGACGCTGGCCGGTGACCACCTGGAGGCCCATCCGATTATCAGCGGTACGGCGGTCGTCGTGGCGCTCGCCGTACTCGCGCGAGCCGCCGTACGCGTGATGCCCGTGGGCATGTTCGTCGCCCGACGTGGCTTCCCGGCCGTGGTCGCAGTACGCGCATTGGGTGGGGCTGCATTCGCCGTCTCCGGTGCGTACCTCCCGCTGTTGCTGACGCTCCAGCACCACTTCAGCCCGTCCAAGGCCGGTGTGACGTTGTCGATCACTGGGGTGTGCTGGGCGTTCGGGTCCTGGCTGCAGGGCCGCGAGCACGGGATCGAGAGAGTCACCGTACTGCGGACCGGACTGGCCTTCATGGCAATCGGACTGCTCGTCACCTCGTTGCTGGCGTGGACGGACGGGACGACCTGGATCGGCCTGGTCGGCTGGGGCTTCGCGGGCATCGGAATGGGCCTCAGCTCGTCCAGCCTGTCCGTCCTCACGCTGGACCTGTCAGACCACAGCAACTCCGGCCGCAACAGCAGCGCCGGCCAGATGGCCGCGACGATGAGCATCGCGACCGGACTGGCCATCAGCGGGACGCTGCTGGCGTTCAACTCCGACAACCCGCACCCGTGGGTCTTCGGCTCGATCATCACCGCCGGCGGCGTACTCGCGCTCCTCGGCTTCCTGGCTGCGCCGCGCTGCCGCCGGGCCTGAGGGCAGGGCTAGAGTGAGCGCATGGCTGAGCTTCTGACCGACGACCAGATCGATCTCGCGATCCGCGACCACCTGCCGCAGTGGAAGGTCGTGGACAAGGAACTGGTCCGCGAGGTCAAGGCGCCTGCCTTCCTGGACGGCATCCGGCTGGTCGCGACCGTCGCGCAGCTGGCCGAGTCGATGAACCACCACCCGGACATCGACATCCGCTACACCACGATCACGTTCCGGGTCACCACCCACGACGCCGGCGGCATCACCGACGACGACCTGGTGCTGGCCCGGCACATCGATACCGCCGCCGGCTGACTTGTTCCCGTCATGACGCTTGTCCGCCAGGACAAGCGCTGGTCCGGCATGCCCGGAAACGCCTTGAATCTAAGGCATGACCGCCCTAGGTAGTGCTCTCACCGTCCTGCTTGCACTCGTTCCATCCCAAGCGGACCCCGGCTGGTTCTGGAACGCTCCGCACTGCGACACCGTGTACGGCGACGGCTCGGTGACCATCACCGAGTCCGACGGCGAGACCCTCGCGCCGACAACCGGCAAGCTGCGCGCCGTCACGTACGCGAAGGTCGCCGCGCTCCAAGAGCCGAACACGCTCATCACCATCGGCAAGCAGTCCATCCAGCGCTCCAGCGACGCCGGCTGCAGCTGGCAGTTGCTCGACAAGGCGCCTGACGACCTCACCACGTACGACGTCCAGCCCGGGCCGGGCGATTCGGCGTACATCTACAGCGTCAACGACCAGCCGATCCATCGCGTGCACGGGTCTCAGGTCAGCACAGTGCTCGGACCGGTCGATGGCGGCGGGCTGGCCGCGCTGGACGCACGGGCTGGGCGACTGCGCGTCGTTGCCGGCGACGGGCAGCTGTACGACTCGGCGGACGACGGCGTGACGTGGCGGCGCACCGGCGTACTGCCTGCTCACGATCTCTTCGTGTACGACGCTGTCGTGGACCCGCGGAACCCGGACCACATCGTCATCGGCGTGATGTCGGACGGTGTCTATGTCACGTACGACGGCGGGCGCAGCTGGACCCGCTCGCGGCCCGTCGAGCGGGTGAATGCGTTCAGTCTGACGATCTCGCCGGCCGATCCGTCGAAGGTGTGGATGGAGGGGTACGACCGGGACCGGGCGACGCGGTTCATCTGGGAGTCGACCGACGGCGGACTGAAGTTCCGCGAGGTCCTGGACCAGAGCCGGGCCGACCTGATCAACGGCAACAAGATGTGGGCGTCGCCGGTCGACCCGGACCTCATCTACTTCAGCTACGGCACGTCCTTCGCGAACTTCGGCGCCGACCTGTACCGCTTCCGCCCCTCCACCGGCGACCTCACCAAACACCACAACCGCAACGACGGCATCCCGTCCCTCGCCTTCAACCCCTCCAACCCAAAGATCCTCTACCTAGGCCTCGCCGAAGAACGCTGACAAGATCCCCAGACTGCCTACGCCCGCGCCGAGCCTGCCCAGACACCACCAGACCCGGTGTCGGGTTCGTCGAGTCGTGGGTTCTGGCGATTTTTGGCAGCCGCTGTCCACGACTCGGCGTACCGGCCCGGGGCCCTTCTCCACGACTCGGCGAACCAGCCGACCGGGTGGCCGCCGGCGTCGGTGACAGCTCTGTCAGCGGATGTCAGTCCAGCGGGCTCCGGTCCAAGGTGGCAGGTCGAGCGAGCGGGATGCCCAGCTGAGGCAGATCACGGCGATACGTTGAAGGATCGTGCGGAGCCTGCGCCTCGTGAGCGACGACGGAGGATGCGGCCGATGCCAGTCAATTGGCTCTTTGCCTGGTGTTGGCGCCGGCCGCATTCGACGAACGGGATCGCCGGGTTGTGGGTTTCGGTCAGCCGACGAAGGCGATTGTGTTGCCGTCTGGGTCGCGCACGATGAAGTCTGTGCCGCCCCAGGCTTGTTTGGTGAGCTTCTGGGCCAGCTCCACGTCCGCCGCGAGATACTCGGCGTACAACTCCTTGACGTTTCTGGTTTCGATGAAGGCCATGATGAGCCCTTCCTCGCGCGCGGCGTCTGGAGCGAGCACCGGCTGATGCACGAACCGCAAGTGCAAGGTGGCGTCGTCGCGCGACACCGAGCCATAGAACGGCGGGTGCCCGTGCAGAAAGTCGACGCGGAACCCGAGGCGATCGCGATAGAACTCGGCGGCCGCCTGTACATCGCGAACGAACAGGACCGGCCGCGCGGCGTCGAGCACGACAGGCTTCGGAGTCTCGGGCGGTCGTGGCGAGCTATCGACGGCCGCCCTCAGCGCGGCCCAACTGTCGTAGCCCGCCTCGAGCGCAATGACCTCCTGCGCCTCCGCCAGCTTGAAGTCCAGCGCGAGCGATTCGTGATCCGTCACATCGCCGTATCGCGGCAGCTGGCGGATACGGCCACCGACCGAGTGGTTGCCGTCGCGTTGCCAGCGCAGAAGTTGCTTGGCTTGCTTCTTGTACGTTTCGAGTGTGGGCATGGCGTCCTTCCCAGGGTTGAGCTGGAATAGGTGGGCCTTGCCCTTTCGGCGTCTCGCGCCGTTGCGCCCCGACTGATCTCGCGCTTTCGCACGAATTTAGCACGGACCTACTGCCTCGCAGTACCCCCACGGCACGACTCGAAGATCCTCTATCCGGGCGTGGCGGAAGAGCTTTGACGGAGGCCGATCAGCACGCCTTCGCTGTCTCGTAGGTAGCTGAGGCGTCCGATGCCGGGTAGTTCCCGGATCTCGCCGGCCGGAGCGCCGCCTGCGTCGCGGGCGGCCTGCAGGGTTGCCTCGAGGTCATCGACCTCGATCCAGGCGATTGTCGGCTGTGACTGGTACCGGCTGCTCATGATCGCGCCGTCGATGCCCTCCCCCGGCCCGGTTTCCGCGAGCAGGTACCCGTCGGGCACCGGCGCCGGTGCCACCTGCCAGCCGAACACCTTGCTGTAGAACTCCGCGGCCCGATTGTGGTCCTCGGCAACGATCTCGACATGCACAATGCGTCCCATGTGTCCGATCGTCACGCATCAGGACCGGGCTCGTCTTGGACGGATCTTCCGTGCATCAACGCGGCGATGCCGTTCTGTACGGCGAGGAACGACGTCGCGCTGACCCCCGTGTAGCGCTTGAAGTCGCGCGCCGCGTGCGCCTGGTCGTAGTACCCGTGCAGCGCCGAGAGCGTCGCGGCTGCATCCGCCGGACCGCCGAGCAGGCCGCCGACGAAGTGGTAGTAGCGGATGATCTCGGCGTACTGCTTCGGGCCGATTCCGACGTTCTTCCGGAACACGCGATACAAGGTGCTGTACGACGTCCCGCACCGGCGTACGACGTCGGCGACAGCAACCTGGCCGCGCAGTTCGTCGATTGCCTGCACGGCATCGGCGACGATCGGCGGGGCGGCTGCGGTCGTCGTACGCGCCGCGAGAAAGCCCGCCAACCGGTCCGCACGCGCCTGGCCGAACGGCTCCGACCGCAGCTCCGCCACCAAACCAGCCGTCGTCTCCGGCCCCATCCAGTCCGCCAGCTGCCGTACCTCGTCAACCAGAGCAGGCAAGCCAAGCGACGCCAAACCCCACGGCGTGAACTCCACTCCCGCATAACTCGACACACCAACCTGCCCAAGCACCTGCGGCCGAGTCATCACCCCGAAGACCGCCGCCCCATTCACCCACTCGGCCCCACTCACCGGGTCATGCCGAGTCCCCGCATCCCCCAACGCAACCGCAAGCCCCGGCCGCCCGTTCGGAATCAGAATCTCGCGCCGCACTTCCGGCAACGCCTCGGAGTCAACCAACCACACATGGTCGATCACCTCCCGCAGCTGCGCCCCCGGCAAGAACCGCTCATAAGCCATGCCCCACCGTCTCGCACCAACAAACCCCACACGAAATCACGCACCCGCAACCCCCGCCCGAGCCTCCCTCTCGTTCCCCTCTTCTTCGTTCCTTTGTTCACGACGCGAATCGTAAGTCTCTGGCTCGTTTACATCGGTTACCGTTGAGAAGTGACGACTGCCGAGGAGTACCGCCTGCTGGGTTTCGCCGACGCCGACCGGGAGGCGGCCGAGGCGTTCACGCCGGATGCGGCGGTGGTGAAGGACCTGGCCGACCAGATCCGGGCCGCGATCGGGAAGCTCGGGAGTGAGCCGGAGTTCCGGATGCCGGAGGACGGGCGGAACTCGGTCCAGGCGTACCTGGACACCGTGCCGGACATCCGCGCGTACCACTCCGGCCGCGGCATCCCCGACGACATCAGCTGGGCCTCGCTGGCCGACCTCGGACAGCAGCTCAAGGTCAGCCGCCGTACCCACGGCGAGTACAGCCTGGAGACGCATTGGTGGTTGACGAACTTCTGGGTCGGCAACCTCTACACGCTGGGACGGCTGCAGTACATGCTGTTCCAGGTCACGGAGGACCAGCCGGTCCCGGGCACCGAGCCGGGCGAATGGATCATCGGCGTACACATCCCCGAGACTGGCCCGCTGACCCCCGAACTGGTCGACGACAGCTTCCAGCAGGCGCGTGAGTTCTTCCCACGGCACTTCCCGGAGTACCCGGTGAAGACTGCGAACCTGTGGTCCTGGTTGATCGACCCGTACCTGCTCGACAACCTGCCGCAGGACTCGAACATGGTGAAGTTCGGCCGCCGCTTCACGCCGTACGGGACGCCGAACGACAGCCAGGACAGCGCGATCTTCTTCACGTTCCGCACCCACGGCACCGACCACCTGGACGAGCTCCCGCAGGACACCCGCCTGCAGCGCCTCGTCGTCGGTCGCATCAAGGACGGCGGCACCTGGCAGAGCGGCTACGGCTACCTCAAGCTATGACGGCCGGTTCTGGTTACTCGGTACGCCGTACTTCGCCAGCCAGCTCGCCAACTCCATGTTGGACACGCACCGTACGTCGGGCTGCGTACACGTCTGTTTGACGAAGTCAGTCAAGGCATCTGAGTACACGCTGTTGTTCCAGCGGTTGAAGTGGTTGCCGAGGAACAGCGGCGGGTTGCCGCTCGCCCGGGACTTCGCCAGCGCCTGCTGGTACGTCGCAAGCACCTGCGCCTTCAGTGCGGGCGCCTCGGCTAGCGGAGCCTTCCGTGCCTGGGTCTGTGCGAACCACAGGTTGTAGTCCATCGTCAGAGTCTTCTTGCTCGTGCCGGCCAGGGTCACTGACTCGAGCGGGAAGTCCCACAGGCCGTTCTGCTTCTTCGGCCAGCTGATGTAGCCCGGTGCGGACGCGTCGTACAGCATGCCGCGCTGCACCATTGCCTGCCGGTACGCAGGCCGGTTGCCCTCGAGGCAGGGCGTCCGCATGCCCTTGACGGTCGACGGGTCGAACGGCGGTACGACGGCCTTACCGGCGGTCAGCGTCGGTCCGGTCCGCACCATCCGGTCGAACGCACTCAGCTCGGCGGTCCATTGGGCGGTGGTCCAGCGGCCGATGCCGTTCTTGCCGCAGAAGTGACCATTCGCGTGGGTGCCGATCTCGTGGCCCTCGGCGATCGCCTCCCGCAGTACCTTCGTGCGCCCGAGCACGTTGGCGGTGTCGCCCCAGCCGATGTCGGAGGCGCCAGGCTGGTGGTACGGCGGCTTGTAGTCGGTGCGGTGATCTCCCGGGTACAGGTACGGGCCGGAGAGGAAGAACGTCATCCGCGCGTTGACCTGCTTCGCTACCGCGCGCCAACGCGCCCAGAGGGCTAGGTCGCCGGCGCCGTCGAAGGAGACAACCACGAAGAGCGGGGGCTTGCCGTTCGGCAGGCGTGCTGGGAAGGACCGCAAGACCGGTGCCGCAGCCGGCAGAGTGCTCGGCTTCGCCGTAGGTGTCGGAGTGGGTGCCGGAGTCGGCGTCGGCTTGGCAGTCGGCTTCGGCCTCGGCTTGTGCGAGGGGGACGTACTGGCCGACGGAGCACCTTCCAGCGGTACGTCGGCACACCCGGCCAGGACCGCCGCGACAACAACCACAGCGCCCGCGAGGTTTACCCCAGGCCTCACCACGGCTCTACTGACGCACGAAACGCCGTCGAGGTTGGTTCAGGACACGCGCCCGGCCAGAAACCGGGGTGGGGATCGTTAAGCGCTCGTGATCTTCGCCGCGCGGCGTTTCACCGCGATCCGGCGGGAGGTCTCGACGAGCAGACCGATCGTCGCGGCCAGACCGAGGCTGAACGCGAGCCCCTTCAACTGGTCGTGCGCGAAAGCGTCGCCGCCCAAGTAACCGAGCAGCGCGACGTACGTGTAGGCGATCGTGACGCCGAAGAACGTGAACACGATGAACTTCTTGAACGAGTACCGCGTCGCGCCCGCGGTCAGCGTGGCGACCATCCGCGCGCCGGGGATGTAGCGGACCGTCATCAGGATCAGCCCGCCACGCGAGTGCAGGGCGCCCGCGACCCGGTCGTAGACCTGCTGTCGGCGCTCCTGGCGCTTCATCCAGCGGTGCAGCGCGGGGCCGGACCCGCGGCCCAGGAAGTAGCAGATGGACTCACCGATGACCGAACCGGCCATCGCGACCGCAATGACCAGCGGCAGGTTCTGGTGGCCGGCGGCCGCGGCCATGCCGGCCGTGATGACCATGCCCTCGCTCGGAACCACTGGGAACACCGCGTCGACCGCCGCGGCGATGAACAGGATGAGCAGCAGCCAGTGCGAGGCCATCGCGATCCCGAGCAGGTGTCGCGCGACCTCCATCAACTCTGTCACCCGGAAAGGATGCCATCCCTTGCCAACATCGCCGCAATCCCACCGGTGTGATTCAGCTGCGGTTCACCCGATGTTCAGGGCGCGCGGCTGGCTGTGGTCAGAGCTGTACGGGCAGTTCGCGGATCGCGTTCATCAACAGGCCGGGCGTGCGGACCGGATCCCGTTCCGGCTCGGCCAGGCGGAGGTCGGGGAAGCGCTCGAACAGCATGCCGAGCGCGATCCGGCCTTCCAAGCGGGCCAGCGGTGCGCCGAGGCAGTGGTGGATCCCGTGCCCGAAAGCCAGGTGCGCGGAGTCCGGCCGGGTGATGTCCAGCTCGTCCGGTCGCTCGACCTTCCGCGGGTCGCGGTTCGCCGGCAACAGCGCGAACACGATCACCTCACCGGCCTCGATCCGGCTCCCGGCGATGTCGATCGGCGCCTGGGCGATGTACGGAATAGCCGCCTGCAGCGGGCCGTCGTACCTGAGCAGCTCCTCGACCGCCGCCGGCAGCCGGTCCGGCTCGGCCTTCAACAGCTCGAGCTGGTCAGGGTGCCGCAGCAGCGCGTGTACGCCGTTGGTGATCAGGCTGACCGTGGTCTCGTGGCCGGCCGCGAGCAGCAGGAAGATCATCGAGGTCAGTTCGTCCTCGCTCAGCCGGTCGCCGCCGTCGCGGGCCGCGATCAGGCCGGAGAGCAGGTCGTCGGTCGGCGCCTGCTGCTTCTGCACGATCAGCTCGTGGACGATGTCGAGCATCAGCGTGGTCGCCTCGACGTACTCCTCGGCGGTGTGCATGCTCGCGTTCACGAACACCGACGACCACTGGCGGAAGTCCTCGCGGCGGACCGGCGGGATCCCGATCAGCTCGCAGATCACCGTGATCGGCAGCGGATAGCTGTACGCGTTCACGAGGTCGACGCGGTCGCCGGCGACGGCCATCTCGTCGAGCAGACCCGTCGCGATCTCGCGGATCCGCGGCTCCAGCGCGTCGATCCGGCGGCGGGTGAACCCGGCCGTGACCAGCTTGCGCAGCCGGGTGTGGTCCGGCGGGTTCGCCCCGAGCATGTGCCGCTCGGTGCGGTTGATCAGGTCGTCCATGACCGTGTCGCGGTGCGGCCCGTCGAGCGGTGAGCGCACCACGTCCGGATGAGCGAGCAGTTCGCGCGTCTCGGCGTACCCGGTGATCAGGCAGACCGGGACGCCGGTGAACAGCATGAGCCGCTGCACGGGTCCTTTCGCCGCTAGATCCTCGAATCCCCAGTGCCGGGCGATCCCGCTGGTCTCCGTGAACGGCTGCCTCATGCGAGCCAGCCTACGTTCGCCCCAAGTGCTCAGCGAGCTCTGTGCGGGAGTGGATGCCCAGCTTCGTGTAGACCTTGCGTAGGTGGTACTCGACGGTCTTCGGGCTCAAGAAGAGCCGGGCCGCCGCATCCCGGATGCTATGCCCGTCTGCGAGCAGTACGGCGATCTGCCGCTCTTGCGGAGTCAAATCGTCCGCCGTGCTCGGCACGCGACGCCGTGCGGTCTCACCTGTCGCCTTGAGCTCCGCAGCGGCCTGGTCGGCCCACCCGAGTGCACCGAGCCCGTCAAAACCCTCCACCGCGAGCCGGAGCTGCGTACGCGCGTCAACACGCCGCCGTACCCGCCGCAGCCACGCGCCGTACGCAAGACGCGTCCTAGCGAGCTCAAAGGCGTCCAGCGTCACCTCATGCCGACTGAGCGCCAGCAGGAAGTCGTCCTCACTGTCACCCGCCACGCCACGCGCCCGCGCAGCCCGCGCCAACGACCACGGCTGCCCCTTGGCCTCAGCCAGAGCGGAGTGCTCGTCGGCCACCCGCTTCGCATCTTCAACACGCCCCAACCGCAGGTAGACCTCAACCAGCTCCGGCGCCGGCGACAGGTCCGGGTCCTTCAACCCATACTCCGCCAGTACGTCGACCAGCCGCTCGTATTGCGGCAGCGCCGCCGCCGGGTCACCACGCCCCAACTCCAGGTCGCCCAGAGCAAACAGGGACCACAGCGTGCCGAGGTGGATCTCGTGCTCGGCACAGATCCGCAGGCACTCCGCAGCGAGCTCCTGACACTCCGCTCTGCCCTCGTGCGACCACAGCCACGCCAGTCCGGCCAGGTTCATCGCCAGTTCGGTCGTCTGCCCGGTCTCACGCGACAGCCGAATCCCCTCGTCGTACGACGTCTCCGCATCGGCCCAGCGGTCGGTGGTCGCGTCGTCACGCGCCAGCACGAACAGGAGGCCGGGCAGCGTCCCGAGTGCGACCTGCTCCCGCCGTTCGAGCATCGCCTGCTGCAGCATCGCCCGGCCGGTGCCGGTCTCGCGGAGGAACAGCGCGGTCATCACCATCCAGACCTGACGGCGGCGGTCGCGGTCCAGCTCGTCCGACGGCTCCAGCTCGATCGCCGCACGGATCTGATCCATGCCGCCATCCCCGGCGAGCACCTTCGCCACGCCGCTCGCCAACATCCCCATGATCCTTGGACCGGGCCGCTCGAGTGCCGGCCGGAGGCGATCCAACTCGTGCGCGACCTCCAGCCCCGCTGCGGCGTCACACAGGCGAAAGCACGCCCCGACAGCATCAGCGAGCAGCCCTGTGGCGACCTCCGGATCCGTGCACTCGGCCGCTGCAGCAACGAGGATGTCGCGGGCCCGCCGCGGCGAGCCACACTTCACTTCGATGTCGCCACGAATCTCCTGCGCCCGGAGCTTCACCGGCAGCGGCGGCCGCAGCATCAACGCGTCAGCGAGCAAGGCGTCTGCCCGCTCCGCAAGTCCAGCCGACCACGCCGCCTCCCCCGCAGCCACCAACCTGAGCGCGCGGTCCTGCAGACCCTGACTCAGTCGCCCAGCACGTTCGTACGCCGTCGCAGCGACCGCATGCGCCCCGCGAGCCGCCGCGTGCTCGGCCGCAACAACCAGTCCGGCCGCCACCTCATCGTCAGCGCCCAGCACCGCCTCGGACAGGTGCCAGGCACGCCGGTCCTCGTCCGGTGTGGTGCGGGCGACCGCACCATGCGCAGTACGACGCTCTGCTGGATCAGCACTCGTGTAGATGGCGGAGCGGACCAGCGGATGCCGCCAGACGACCTCGCCGTCGCGGATCGCAACCAGACCGGCTGATTCGGCCTCCTCGAGTACCGCCACGTCGACGCCCAGCTGTGCGCAGGCGCGTGCCACAGCTCCGAGTTCACAGTCGTCGATCGCCGAGACCAGCAGTGCGGTCCGCGCATCCGAGCTGAGTCGGTTTGCCCTGCTGACAAAGGCTTCTGCGAGCATCGTCGGCACCGGGAGCGGCACGCCGGGCGGCGTACGGTGCAAGCGGTCCGGGTCGTCTGCCAGCTCTAGCAGGGCTAGCGGGTTGCCTGCGACGGTTTGGTAGAGCTGCTCGACCAGATCGCCCGGCAGGTGTTGCACGAGCTGCTGCGCGGCCTCGAGCGTGATCCCGTCCAGCTGCAGCCTCGGGAGGTCAGCCTCAAGTGGATGCGGCTCGTGCGCACGGGCTGCGATCAGCATGACGATCGGATCGGCGACCAGGCGCCGTGCGGCGAACAGCAAGGCTTCTGCGGACGGTCGGTCGAGCAGATGTGCGTCGTCGATGATCAGCGCGAGCGGCGCGTCTTCGGCGTACCGGCAGATCAGGCTGAGGGTTGCGGCGCCGACAGCGAACCGGTCCGCCGGAGTACCGGTGTCAGGCCTGAGCGCCAGCGCGGATGCGAGTGCGGACTGCTGTGGACCGGGGATGCGGTCGAGGCTGGACAGGGCTGGTCGTAGTAGTTGGAGCAGTGCTGCGAAGGGCACCTCGCGTTCGGCTTCGGCGCCGCGAGCACGCAGGATGCGCAGTCCGCCGGCCATGGCAGCGGCTTCGTCCAGCAGGCTGGTTTTGCCGATGCCGGGCTCGCCGGTGACGAGCAGCACCCCAGCGGCTCCGACCCGCGCCCCCGCGACCAGCTGCTCGACCACCCGGCACTCCGCGTCCCGCCCGATGAGCATGTCTCGCAGTGTGCCCCAGGTGCCCCACCTGATGCGACGGCGAGTCCACGCTGCCTACGTTCTCTCGGGTACGCAAAACCACTAGGGGCAAAGCAAATGACTGTTGCAATTGACGCCGACAAGCTGATGGGCTTCGTGTTCAAGGCTGTGGACGAGGTAGGGGCGACGCTGAACGCGGCGCTGGTGGTGATGGGTGATCGCCTCGGGTACTACCAGGCGCTCAGTGATCAAGGCCCGGCCACGCCGTCCGAGCTCGCCGAGTGGACCAGCACCGACGAGCACTACACCCGCGAGTGGCTCAACGCCCAGGCTGCGGGTGGGATCGTCGAGTACGACGCGAGTACCGGTCGCTACACGTTGCCACCAGAGCACGCCATCGCCATGACCGACCCGAGCAGTCCGGCGTACCTGCCTGGGTTCTTCCAGATCGCACTGGGCACGCTGCAGCACACCACGGACACCATCGAGGCGGCGCGCAGTGGTGCCGGGGTCGGCTGGCACGAGCACACGTCGGACGTGCACGTCGGGTGTGAGCGGTTCTTCCGGCCGTCGTACAACGCCAATCTGCTGCCCAGCTGGCTTCCCGCGCTCGACGGCGTGGTGGAGAAGCTGCAGCAGGGCGCGACGGTGGCCGACATCGGTTGCGGGCACGGCTCGTCGACGATCCTGATGGCCGAGGCATTCCCGCGGTCGACGTTCATCGGCTCGGACTACCACCAGGCATCGATCGAGACGGCCAGGCTGCGTGCGGCGGAGGCAGGTGTCGCTGACCGGGTGTCGTTCGAGGTCTCACCGGCCGACAGGTTCAGCGGATCCGGATTCGACCTGGTGACGACGTTCGACGCCCTGCACGACATGGGCGATCCGGTCGGCGCGGCCCGGCACGTACGGGAGGCGCTGGCACCCGACGGCACCTGGATGCTGGTCGAGCCGATGGCGGGCGACCACGTCGAGGACAACCTCAACCCGGTCGGGCGGGCCTACTACGGCTTCTCGACGCTGCTCTGCACGCCGGCGTCGTTGTCCCAGCCGGTGGGGCTCGCGCTCGGTACGCAGGCCGGCCCGGCGCGGATCCAGGACGTGACCAAGGCGGCCGGGTTCAGCCGGTTCCGGACGGTGGCGCAGACGCCGTTCAACCTGGTGTTCGAGGTGCGCCCTTGACAAATTAGTTCACCATCCGGTGAAGTGTCAGGTGTGTTGGCGAAGACGTTCGGAGCGCTCGCGGACCCGACTCGGCTGGCGATCGTGAGCCGGCTGAGTCGGGGCGACGCGACGATGGGCGAGCTCGCCGAGCCGCACCGGATCACCCCGCCCGCGATCACCAAGCACGTCGGCGTGCTGGTGGACGCGGGTTTGGTGCGTCGGCGCCGGGTCGGGCGGACGGTGGTGTGCACGCTCCGGCCGGAAGCACTGTCCGAGGTGGAGCAGTGGCTCGGCGACCTCACGACGTACTGGAACAGCACCGTTGACCGGTTGGAAGAACTCTTGCGAGGGGACGACGATGGACACTGAGATCCGGATCGAAAGGGTGCTTCCGGCAACGATCGGCCGGGTGTACGACGCCTGGACGCGCGTCGAGCTGCTGGCCCGGTGGTACTGCCCGAATCCCAAGCTCGACTTGAAGGTGCAGGCCGACGTCCGGGTCGGCGGCGAGTACGTCGTCGAGATGGGGCCGCACGTGGTGCGCGGTAGCTACCTCGAGGTCGAGCCGCCGCGCCGGCTGGTGTTCAGCTGGAAGTGGGACGGCACCGAAGACGAGCCGACCCGGGTCGAGGTCGATCTGGCCGAGGTTGCCGACGGCACCCGGATGGTCCTCAGTCACACCGGCTTCGCCAACGCCGAGGACGCCGCCAACCACCAACTGGGCTGGGATCCCGAGCTCACCCGCCTCGCCGAGCTGCTGGAGTCCGTCAGCACGAGCTGACCGCGCCAACCGCGCCGCAGCCCGGCCGGACCGCAGTCTGGCGCTGGCGGGCGGTCAGCGCTCCGCGGCTCGGCCGCGAAGGCGGTCCAGCAGCAGGACCAGGATGACGGTTGCCATCAGCAACACGACTGCCTCGGCCGCGGCGACGAACGTCTGACCGCGGTCGGTCAGCGCGAAAATGCTCACCGGCACCGTTCGCCACGACGCCGGGTACACCATGATCGTGGCCCCGACCTCACCCATCGACAACGCGACGGACAACCCGGCTGCCGAGGAGATCGCAGGCAGCAGCATCGGCAGCCGGACCCGCCACAACACGCGCGCCGGCGAGGCGCCGAGCGACGCGGCGACATCGGCGTACGACGGATCAACTCGTTGCAGCGCCGCGGCAACGGTTCCGTAGCTGAAGGCAACCATCAGCACGAGGTGTGCGATCACCACGATCCACTTGGTCCCGTTGAGCAGCACCGGCTGTCGTGAGAACGCGACCAGCAACCCGAGCCCGACCACCACCGACGGCACCGCGATGGGCAGATGATGCATCGCATCCGCAACCCTTGCGAACCGCGACCCATAGGCAGCCATCGCGCCCCAGGTCCCGATGACCACCGCGAGCAATCCACCCATGAACGCGGTCTGCAAGCTCACCGACAACGAGGCCAGCTCGTCACCCGACAGCGCCTGGCGCAGATGATCGCCGGTCGGGTCTGACGGCAGTACGCCGTTCCACGATCCGGCGAACGCGGCCGCGATCACCACCAGGAACGGCAGCAGGACGAGCAGCCCGAACACCACGGCGAACGCGGTCCAGACGATGGCCTTCCCGGTTCTAGTCCAGACGAGCACGACGACCTCCCAGTGCCATCCGCAGTACGGCGTACATCCCGAGCGACAACGCGATCTGGACGACCGCGATCACGCACGCGCCCGGGTAGTCGAACAGCACGATGCCCTTGGTGTGGACGAGCATCGGCAACGTGGTCGTTCCCTTCGCGCCGAGGAACAGCACGATGCCGAACTCGTTCAGCGTCAGCAGCAGCGTCAGACTTCCGCCCGCGACGAGCGCCGGGCGTACTTCGGGGAGCACGACCTGGCGCAGTACACGCCACGGGCCGGCGCCGAGACTGGCTGCCACGTCGAGCTGTGCCCGCGGCAACCGGCTCATTGCCGCCAGCAACGGCCGCATCACGAACGGGGTGTAGAACGTGACCTCGGCCAGTACGACGGCCCACGGTGAGGTGAGGAACCCACCCGCGCGCAGGATCCCGGTCGTGCCGTAGATGAACGTGAACGACAACGCCACCAGGAACGACGGCAACGCAAGCATCGTGTCCACGAGGCCGGCAACCACGCGCGCGCCGGGGAACGGCACGAAGCTGATCACCACCGCGAGGAACGTTCCGACGATGAGACAGCCGACCGTCGCGCTCACGGCGATCTGCACGGTCCGCACCAGCGCGCCACAGAACTCCGCCGACCCGACCACATCACCCCACGCGGGGATCGACTCGATCGCCACCAGCACCAGCGGATATACGACGAGCACGGCAATCACCAGCAACGGCGGCAACACCCACAGCCACTTGCCGTCCCGCCGCCGCTGACTGCTCACGACAACGGTGGCTCCCAACGCCTCGACAGCCATCAGCCAACCCCCGCCGGCACCAAACTGCACGCCTCAACCGGCAACACCATCACCACAGCCGCCCCCAGCTCAGGCACCCGCCGATCAGCCGGCACATCAACCCGAACCAACACGTCCGCAAGCCCATCAACCAGACAGCTCACCTGACTGGAAGCCCCCCGCCACTGCGCCGCCACAACCCGCCCCGCCAACCTCGCCACATCCTCCAACGCGCTAGCGGCCGTTGGCGGCTCCAGGCGGATTGCATGTGGGCGGATGCACAGCATGCTCTTCCCATCCGCTGGTTTCAGGCCTGGGATTACGGTGCCCGCCACGTTCACGGCAGCTTCGTCCACCGACACAGGCAGCAGATTCGCCCCGCCCAGGAACGACGCGGTGAAGGCCGTCGGCGGAGCGGCGTACAACTCGGCGGCCGGCGCGATGTCGACAAGTCGAGCATCACGCATCACCGCGATCCGGTCCGCGAGCGCCAACGCCTCCGACTGATCGTGGGTGACGTAAACGATCGCAATATCCGGCACCTCCCGACGCAACTTCTGCAGCTCACCGAGCATGTCCGCACGCAACTGCGCGTCAAGCGCCGCAAGCGGCTCGTCCAGCAGCAACACCGACGGCTGGATCGCAAGCGCCCGCGCAATAGCAACCCGCTGCTGCTGCCCACCCGACAACTCCCGCGGGAAACGCCGGCCGTACGCCGTCATCCCGACCATCTCGAGCATCTCACCGACCCGCCTACGGACTTCGCTCGCAGGCTTCCGGGCCGCCCGCAGCCCGAACGCCACGTTGTCCGCCACCCGCAGATGCGGAAACAGCGCGTACTGCTGCACGACCACCCCGATCCCCCGCCGAGCAGGCGGGAGATCGGTGACGTCGTTCCCACCGAGCCGGATCCGCCCGCGCGTCGGCCGGACGAACCCGGCCACCGCCTTCAACGCGGTCGACTTCCCCGACCCGGACGGCCCGAGCAGCGCGACCGTTTCACCGGCCGCGACGCTCAGGTCGAACCCTTCCAGCGCGCACGTCCGGCCGAAGTGAACCGTGACGTCCTCGAGCTGAACCGTCATCCCACAGCCTTCGTGTACGCCGCCACGTCCGCATCAAGATCAGCGAGCACCGAAGACCAGTCGGGCTGCCAGACCTCGACGCCCTTGGTCACCGTCTCGACCGTCTGGAAGTTCGCGTCGGTCGGCTTCACGTCGTCCCGCGCCGGCACCCCGAACGCGTCCTTCGAGATCGTCTGCTGCGCGTCGGTCGAGAGCAGGTAATCCATCAACTGCTTCCCGCCATCGACGTTCGGCGCACCAGCCCCGAGACCCATCACGTACGGCAGCGCGAGCGTGGTCTTCTTCCCGTCCGCACCCGCCGGAAAGAAAATGCTGAACGCCGACTTGTCGTTCGCGATCGACGCCGCGTTCATCTGTACGTCGCCGTTCGCGACCAGCAGCTCGCCCTTGCTGACCTTCGGCTGCAGTTTGCCGGTCGACGCGGACGGGCCGACGTTGTTCGGCTCGAGCTTCTTCAGGTAGTCGAGCGCACCCTGCTTGCCGAGCACGTGCTGAAGCAGCAACAGTACGGCGGTGCCGTCACCGGCCTGACCCGGCGTCGAGTACTGCAGCTTGCCCTTGAACTTCGGGTCGAGCAGATCGTCGAACGTCTTCGGCGTACCCGCCTGCTGGTTCGCGATGAAGCACAGGTAGTTGTCGACGACGGTGACGTAGTCGTCGGCCTTGACGCCCTTCACGTGATCGGCGCCGGGTACGTCGTACTTCTGCAGCAGGCCGTCCTGCGACGCCTTCTGGATGAACGGCGGCAGCGTCACGAGGACGTCGGCCTGGGGGTTCGACTTCTCCTTCTGCATCCGCGAGACCACCTCGCCGGAGCCGGCCTCGACGGTCTGGACCTTGATCCCGGTCTTCTGGGTGAACGCATCGAACCGGGTCTTGTACCAGTCGGCCAAGCCGTCGGCGGTGTACACGGTGACAGTCTTCTTGGCGCCGTCGCCGGTGGCGGCGGCTCCGGTCCCGCCACAAGCTGTCAGGTTGATGGTTGCCGTCAGCAACAGGGTGGCAGCGAGCAGGGTCTTGAGTGCCTTCACTTCTCCAGCTTTCGATCGAGGAGCAGGCCGGGCAGTTCCCGGACCGACTCGAGTACGTGCGTCGCGCCCGCGGCGTCAAGCTGTTGTTTGCCGTGGGCACCTGTCAGGACGCCGGCGACGATCCCGGCGCCGGCCCGGATCCCCGTCGTCATGTCGTAGGCGGTATCGCCGGCCACGGCCACGTTCGCCACGCTGTCGGCCTTCAGCTCGAGCAGCGCCTTGAGCACCATGTCCGGATACGGTCTGCCACGGCCCGCCTGAGCCGGACAGAGAGTGAGATCGGCCAGCGTCTGCCAGCCGAGTGCGGTCAGGATTCGGTGTTGAGTGGTCTCGGAGAAACCGGTGGTCAGGCAGACCTTGATGCCGGCGTCCTTGAGTTGCCGGATCGCATCTTCGGCGCCGTCGATCGGCTTCAGCCCGTCGATCAGGTTGCTGTAGGCATCTTCGAACGCCTGGTTCGCTTCCTGCGCCGCCTCCTCGCGATCGAGCAGCGCACGGAAGACGGTGATCTTCGACTCGCCCATCGTCGCGCGGACATGCGCGATCATCCGCTCGTACTCCGGTGTGCCGGGCTCGATGCCCTGGGCACCGATCGCGGCGGTGAACGCCTGCTCCACCAGCCCGTCGTCGGCAACCGTCGTACCAGCCATGTCGAGTACTGCGAGCTGGATCATGCGCCGATCCCTTCGAAACTTGCCTCGGCGATCGCCGGCGACATCGTCATCCCGCGCCCGCCCGGTCCGGTCACCAAATGCACGCCGTCGGCAACCTTCCGCCGCACGACCACCTCGCCGCTGGTCGCCTGCGAGTACACCCCTGCCCATCGCTGGGTAATCGCCGGCAGCTCGCGCCCGAGAATGCTTTCGACCGTCTCGCGCAGGTACTCGTACGGCTCACTGCGCACATCGAACGAGAACGGCTCGTCGTACTCATGGGTGTCACCAATGGTCAGCCCGCCATGCGCGCGCTGGACCATCAACAGCTGCATCTTCTGCTGCTCGGCAATCGGAGCCTGCGGCGGCAGATCATCGGCCTTGTACGCCGGGTAGTACCGGAAGCTGTCCCCGTCGGCGACCGCAGTGGTGAGTACGTCGTCGAGCGGCGCAGTCTGCATCATCTGCAGGCGCACCCGGCGTACCGGCAGGTCGTCGGTGAGCTCGCGGATCAACCCGCTGTGCCACGCGCCGGTGCACAGGAAGACGAGGTCACCCCCATGCGTCTCACCGTGATCGTCGACGATCCGGCCGTCCTGAACGGTGCGCACTTCCCGGCCCCCGAGGAACTGGTAGCGGTTCGACTTCGTCAGCTCGGTACGCAGCGCCGGCAACACCTCACGCGGCTCGACGATCGCATCCCGCGCGCACCACAGCGCACCTTGCAGGTCACCCTTCAACGCCGGGTTGCGGTCCCGGGTCTGCTCCGCGTCGAGCACCTGAAACCCGCGCGCCGCCGCATCCGGCCGGGCCGCCGCCTCCTTGGCAACCGCCAACTCGGCCTCGCTCCGGCAGACGGTCAGCGAGCCGGCCGTCCGTACGCCGATCCCCGGCAGGTCCGCCCACAGATCCCGCGCGCGCTGTGCCAACTCCACCTCGGCGCCGTCGGCACGCCCGCTGACCCAGACCAGCCCGAAGTTCCGCACGCTGGCGCCACGGGCCTCAAGCTCGCGCTCGACCTGGACCACCTCGTGGCCCCGCCGTACCGCTTCCCAGGCGTGGAACGTGCCCAGGACACCTCCACCGACCACAACCACCCGCACACCTGCTCCTCTCGTCGGACCACAGATTGGTCCGGACCAATGAAGAGGACGTGCGAACGGGTCGACCGCGGGGTGAACCCGCGGCGAACAGTTGTGCGGATCCCCAGGCCATCACAATCGGCCAGGCTCGCCGCCCCAACCGCGTGCCGTCGCCCGGCCGCCGCGATTGTGATGGCCTGGGGATCCGCATCGCGGCGCTAGGGGCGCAGGGTGGCCCGGAAACCGACTCGGTCGCCCCGGTAGAGGGAGCGGACAGCCTCGATGGGGCGGCCGGTGGTGTCCCGGCTGGTGCGGTGGAGCAGGAGCATGGGGAGGGACTGGGTGGCCTTCAGGAGCTCGGCCTCGCGAGGGGTGGCGATGACGGTCTCGACCAGTTCCTCTCCTTCGCCGAAGCGAACCCCGAGCTGATCGGTCAGGCACCGGTACAGCGAGCCGGTCGGGTCCAGCACCTCTTTCAAGGTCGGGAAGCGCTCGACAGCGAGGTACGTCGTCTCGAGCCCGATCGGCTGCCCGTCCGCGAACAGCACCCGCTCCAGGCGGTGCACCGGCTCGCCCTCGGCGATGTCGAGCTTCTCCGCGAGTACGGCGTCGGCGGCGAGCTCATCGAAGTCCACGACCTCACGCGCCGGCGTGTGACCCTGTGCCCGGAGCGCCTCCGTGTAGCTCACCAGCGCGAGCGGCTGCACGAGCTTCGGCGTCGCGACGAACGTGCCCTGCCCCTGCCGAGCCCGCAGCCGCCCGTCCGCGATCAGCTCCCGGATCGCCTGCCGCATCGTCCACCGGGAGACCCCGAACTCCTTCGCAAGCACCCGCTCCGGCGGCAACGCCGCACCCTCGCCCAGGCCCTCGACCACTTCAACCAGCCGGGTCTTCACCACGAAATGCAGCGGAACGCTCACCCAACCGACTCTAGTCGAGCCCAGGCTCCACTTTCGGCCGCAACAAAAGTCGAGCCCCGGGCGGTAACCCGGGGCTCATGCGGATGGATGGACAGTTGGCGGAACTCAGCTGCCGGACTTGCGCCTGAACTGGCGCTTCTGCTTGTCGTTGTGCGCGTCGCCGACGCCCTGCCCACGCACTCCGGATCCCGGATGCGTGTGCTTCCCGGCGTTCTTCTTCTCGAGCGCGTCCCGGAACTTCTTCTGCAGATCGTCCGCCGGCTCGCTGGACTTGTCGCTCATACCGTCTCCTTCACAAACCGTCAGGCGTACGCACCCACGCTAACCGAGGGTGAAGACGAATCGCGAGTGGAATACCGGTGATCTCACCTGTGGAAAACCCCGGCTGCGGTCAGAGCGGCGCTGTTAAGTTCTCGGTACGCCGACGGAGGGACACGGAATGCTGGTGAGCAACGAGGCACTGCTGGGGATCGCGCTGGTCGAGCTCGGCCTGGTGATCGTGCCCGGGCCGAACATGATCTACCTCGTGTCCCGCTCGATCGCCCAGGGCCGTCGCGCCGGCCTGATCTCGCTCGCCGGGGTCGGCATCGGCTTCCTCGTGTACCTGCTCGCCGCGAGCGCCGGTCTCGCCACGCTGTTCGCTCTCGTCCCCGAGATCTACCTGACGCTGAAGCTCGCCGGCGCGGCCTACCTGCTGTGGCTCGCCTGGAACGCGCTCCGCCCCGGCGGTGCGTCGGTCTTCGCCACGCAGGAGCTGGAGCCCGACCGCCCTCGCAAGCTGTTCGGTATGGGCCTGCTGACCTGCCTGCTCAACCCGAAGATCGCGATTCTCTACATCTCGCTGCTCCCGCAGTTCCTCGACCCGTCCCGCGGTCATCTCGGTCTGCAGAGCCTGGTCCTCGGCCTCACGCAGCTCACGGTCGGTGTCGTCATGAACGCCGTCTTCGTCATCACCGCCGGTTCCGTCGCCGTGTTCCTCTCCAGCCGCCCGACCTGGATGCGCATCCACCGGTATGTCACGGGCACCGCCCTCGCCGTCTTCGCCGTCCGCCTGGCCACCGATCGCGCCCGCCCCCTCGCCTCGCACTGAGAACGGTCCGCGATCGCGCGAGTGGAGGGCCTTGCTAATTGATGTGCAGTAGCAGGATGCGTCCCGGATACTGCTGCGCGTGGTGATGCACGCGGGTCAACTGAGCGTGACGGTCGAGCTGGTCGAGGGACTGGTGCGCGAACAGTTTCCGGAGTGGAGCGGGCTCGCGGTCCGCTCGGTGTCGTCCCACGGGACGGTCAACGCGCTCTTCCGGATCGGCGACGACCTCGTGGCGCGGTTCCCGATCCTGCCCGGTGACGTCGCGGCGGTGCGAGCTGAGCTCGAGGACGAGGCCGATGCAGCGCGGCGGTTGCGGCGCATCTCGCCGTACCCGACTCCTGAGCCCGTTGCGATCGGGGCGCCGGGCCTCGACTATCCGCAGCCCTGGAGCGTTTACAGCTGGATCGACGGGACGATCGCGTACGACGCCGACGTAGCCGGATCGACCGCGTTCGCCGAGGACCTGGCGCGATTCGTGCTGGCGTTGCGCGCGGAGCCGACCGAGGGGCGCGTGTTCACCGGCTCGTGGCGAGGCGGCGTACTGACCTCACAGGACGAGTACGTCGCGGACGGGCTGGAGCGCAGCCGCGGCATGATCGACGTCGACGGACTCGCCCGGTTGTGGGCCGACCTCCGTACGACGCCGCGCACCGAGCCGGACACCTGGACCCATCGCGATCTCATGCCGGGCAACCTGCTCGTTCGCGACGGCCGACTCGCGGGCGTGATCGATGTCGGCACGTTCACCGTCTCCGACCCCGCGATGGATCTCCAGCCCGCGTGGAACCTGCTCGACCCGCCCGCACGCGCAGCCTTCCGTAGCGCGCTCGGCAGTGACGACGACGAATGGCGTCGCGGGATGGGCTGGTCGTTCGCGCAGGCCATCGGCTGCCTCTGGTACTACGTCGAAACCAACCCGGTCATGTCCCGTACCGCCCACCGCACCCTGACCGCGCTTCTCACTGCCGCCTAGCCACGAAGACCCACTCCTTGCCCGGCCGGTCCGGGGCCTCGCGTACGTCGTCCACCGCGAACCCGGCCGCAGCCAGCGAATCCTCGACCTCGCCCCGCTCCCGGAACCGCAACGTCGACTCCGACGTGAGTACGGCGCCATCCGCCGAGAACGCGTACGTACCCCGGAACGTCACGAACGGCAGGTCGACGCTGACCAGCTCGCTCCAGAACTCCACCGTCCCACCGCCCGGGACCGGCTGCACCTGATGCGTGGGCTCCGGCGTCCACTCCTCCCACTGCCGCCGCGCCGGATCCCGCGTCTCGAACACGAACCGCCCGTCCGGCTTCAACGCCGCATGTACGCCGTCCAGCGTCGCCGACCACTCCTCATCCGTCAGGAACACCTGCGCCACATTCCCCGTCATCACCGCAAGATCCACCTGCAGCGGCGGCAACGTCGTCGCATCCCCATGGATCCACCGCACCCGGTCCGCAAACTCCTTGCCCCGAGCAACCTCCAACGAGGCCTCCGCCGGATCTACTCCGACAACATCCACGCCAATCCGAGCCAGCCAGCAGGACAACTCCCCTGTCCCACACCCCACATCCAGCACTTGCCGCGCCCCGAACTCCTCCACCATCGCGACGTAATGCTCCAGATCCCCCCGCCCCGCATCCAGCGAGTCATAAATCTCCACCAACCGAGGCACCCCGAACAAAGCATCAACCATGCCCGCGACGCTAACCCGACCAACCGCAGCCCGGCGAGCGCATTTCGCGTACCTAGCGACAGGACGTAGATATGTACGTATAGGCCAGCCCACGCCTGAGCGCCGGCAGAATCACGGCCGGCGAGGGACTACTACCTGTCGTTACGCACGCTCACGACGTCGCACCGGTATATCGCCGCAACCCACGTCGCCATGCCAGCGCCGCCAACGCAGCCGCGCCGCCGGCCGCCAGCACCCCACCCACCAGCACTCCCATCCGCGGCCCGCGCAGCAGCGCGGCTGACGGGACCGAGGCGATCAGCGCCATCGGGAACACGTACGTGAGGATGACGCGGATCGGGCGCGCGAAGACGTCGGTCGGGTAGCGGCCCAGCTGCCACGCGGAGTGGAAGAACACGTCCAGCTGGAGCTTCGGCGCCCAGAACGCGAGGCATGCGAGCAGCACGCTCAACGCCCACGTGACGACCAGCCCTGCCACGACGAGCACCAGCCAACTGAGCACCCCGGCGACGCTCGGCGACTGACCAGCGATCCCCCACCCGAGCACCCCGAGGCCCAGCACGAACTGGATCAGTGCGAGCGGCGAGGACAACGACAGGCTGGCCAGGAACAGACTCGATGCCGGCTGCAACAAATACCCGTCGAGCTTTCCGTTCCGGATGCCGGTCTCCGGGAACCACGACAGGTTCGGATCGATGAACGTCCCCCGCAGTCCGGTGATCAGCTGGTACGTCCCGATCAGCACCAGGAACTCGGCCTTCGACCACCCCGCCAGGCTGTCCGCCCGCGTGAAAACGATCAGCACAGCCGCCACCGCCGTACCAAGGCCGGTAAAGGCCAGCAGCACGTCGAACACCAGGTTGACCCGGAACGCCACGCTCCGCCGCAGCGCCATAGAAAAACCCACACCCACGAGCCGGAGCAGCTTCACGATCCCACCGCCGTGTACCGCCGTACGCCGATCCGCCAAACGACCGTGACCACGACCACCAGCACCACCACCCAGATCAGTTGATAACCCAGCGAGCCGTTCCCGCTGCCGGCCGCGATCTCCGCCGGCAGACCGTTCATGCCGTAGAACGGCAGCACCTCGGCGACCCGGCGCCACGTATCCGGCAGCAGTGCGATCGGCGCCGCCGTACCGCCGAGCAGGAACGTCAACTGACTGCCGAAGCCCACGACCGCATGCACGCGATCGGTCCAGAACGCGGTCAGCGCAAGCAAGAACGTCCACAGGAACACGAGGACCGCGGCGAGCACGACGTACGGCGTACTGCGTAAGACCGCCGACCAGTCGAAGCCGACCTGCAACGCGATCCCGGTCAGCAGCACGATCGGTGCCCCGAGCAACGTCAGCCAGGCGCGGATCGCGAGGTTCATCCCGATGACGCCGATCACGACCGGCTGCGGACGGAGCAGTTCGTGGCTCAGGGTCCCGTCGTAGATGCGTTCGGAGAACGTGTGCTGCTCGAACGATTCCGTCATCAATGTCACGAGGATGACCGCGACGTAGTACCGCGCGATGGTCGGATCGTCCGGGTAGACGGCCGACCACACGAACAACCCGATCAGCGGCGCGACGACTGCCTGGACCACGAGCGTCAGCAGGAACCACCACGCGCCCGACCATTCCAGCACCTCCTGTCGGAGCCGGAATCCCAGCAGGACTGCGGTTCTCATCGCAGCCCCTCGCGGTAGGCCTGGTCGATGACCTTCTCCAACGGCGGTTCCTCCACGGCGAGATCCACGATTTCCATTGCCTGCAGCAACCGTCCCGTCGTCGCCGCCACCTCGTCGCGGGGCACCCGCAGTACCCACTGCCCGTCCGCCTTCTCGACCACCTCACCGAACGCGGTCGGATCCCCTTGGGTCGAGATCCGGATCAGCTTGTACGGCGACAACCGGGCGGACAGTTCCGCGAGCGGGCCGTCGTACTGGACCTTGCCGTGGTCGATGAGGATCAGGCGCGGGCAGAGGGATGCGACGTCGGCCATGTAGTGGCTGGTCAGGAGGACGGTCGCGCCGGTGTGCTCGACGTACTCCGAGACGAACTCGCGGATCTGGCTCGCGGCGCTGACGTCGAGGCCGATCGTCGGCTCGTCGAGGAACAGGACCTCGGGGCGGTAGATGAGCGCCATCGCGAGGCCGACGCGCATGCGTTCGCCGAGGCTGAGCGCGCGGAGTTGTCGTTCCAGCAGGGGTTCGAGGTCGAGGAGGGCTTCGAGATCGGCGAGGGTACGGCGGAATGTGGGGCGCGGGACGTCGTACAGCAGGCGCTGGTACTCGAGGGAGTCCATCACGGTCAGCTCCTGCGATCCGCCGACCGGCTGGCTGCCGCGGACGAACGCGATCCGCTTGAGGAACGACGAGCGACGCTGCCACGGGATCGTGTCGAGGACGCGGACGTCGCCGCCGGTCGGGTGCAGGATCCCGGAGAGGATCTTCATCGTCGTGGTCTTGCCGGCGCCGTTCGGACCGATGAAGCCGGACACCTGGCCCGGCGCGATCGTGAACGAGACCTGATCCAGGGCCTGGACGGTCTTGTACTCGCGTTTGACCAGCGAGCCGAGCGCGGCGCGGAGACCACCTTTGCGCACCGGAGCCTTGTAGGACATGGAGAGGTTTTCGACTTCGACGGCAGTCATGAGCCCGACGGTAGGAAGAAAAGACGCCCATTGATGGCTTATTTTCCTGAGATGATCGGTGCATGCGTGCCGAACGGCTCCTCCGCCTGCTGCTGCACCTGCAGACCCGCGGGCAGTCGACGGTCGCGCAGCTCTCCGCCGCGTTGGGGGTTTCGCCGCGCACGATCCAGCGCGATCTCGAGGTCCTGAGCCTCGCCGGCGTTCCCGTGTACTCGATCCGCGGGCGTGGTGGTGGGTGGACGATCCTGCCCGACTACCGCACGCGGATGACCGGCCTCACCCCGTCGGAAGTCATGTCCGTCTTCGTCGGCGCGACCGCGCACGTACTGGCCGATCTGGGCCTCGACGCTTCGAGCGATCAGGCCGTCACCAAGCTGATCGCGTCTCTGCCCGAAGGCACCCGCCGCGAAGCCGAGTACGCCCGCCAACGCCTCCTCATCGACCACGCCGGCTGGGACGACCGCCGCGAAACCCCACGCTGGCTGGACCTGTGCCGCGAGGCGCTGTGGGAAGAACTGCGCCTGGCGATCATCTATGCAGACGGCGTGGAACCGTTTGAAGTCTCGCCCTTAGGCCTGGTAGCCAAGGCCCGCACCTGGTACCTGGTAGCAGCCCGCACCGACGGCCGCCTCCGCACCTACCGCCTGTCCCGCCTCACCTCAGCCACGCTCACCCGCACCCCCTTCACCAGACCCCCCGACTTCGACCTGGCCACCTACTGGACCCAATCCCAACGAGAGTTCCAGGCCTCCCGCCCCTCCTACCCCATCACCCTAAAAGTCCGAGACCACGCCGTACGCCGCTTCCGCCCCACCCACCCCATGCTCCCCGCCCCCAACGGCTGGTGGATCCTCCACACCGACCTAGAAAACCCCCACGAAGCCTGCGCCGCAGTCCTATCCCAAGCCGGCGCCGCCATCGTCCTCGAACCCCCAGAACTAATAACCCTGGTCCGCGAGGCATCCCACCAGATCACAGAATCCCACTGACCTCAGCCCTGCTCGGTAGCGATCATGAAGTTGTAGCCGGCGAGCTCCACGACGAAGGACCGGACGCCCCATGGGCGTTGCTCGATCGGGCCTGGGTGTTGGTGGGCAGCGTGTACGTCGTCGATCGCGCCGGCCGGCACCTCGACGTACAACTGCACGCCCGCGCCGCGATGGTCGCGCGCCTCTGCCCGCAGGAACTGCTCCGAGTCCACCCCGAGCATCACCTGCCCACCGTGCAACTCCACAACAGCCATCGGATCACCCGAGTCCTTGGGAGTCGAGTACGCCAGCGTCCATCCGCTCGCCAGAAACTCATCAGCAGCCACATACGGATCCGACGTCGCCAAGATAGGAGTAAGCACGCACGACATCCTGCCGGAGATCGTCCCCGACGACATCGACATCGCCCGCACCCCGCTCGACCTGCAGCTCCTGCGGCGCGCGATCGCCGACAAACAGTCCGAGATCCCCGACGTGCCAGTCCCCGACCAACTACGACGGCTGCTGACCTAGGTAGGCACTGTGCACGTCGGACCAGAGTTCGCTGAGGGTTTCGGTGAGGTCGGTCAGGCGGTCCAGCTCTTCGCGGTCGTCGCCGGCTGCGGTCCGGAGGTTGCTGTACGCCTCGGCGTTGAACTCGGCAGCAGCGGCCGCGACCGCGCCGGCCAGGCGGGCCAGGTCCACCCTGGGAAGATCCGCACGCAAAGCACTGACGTAAGCGGCTTCGGCGCGGTCGTATGCGTCTTCGAGCTGTTGCAGGTCTGCCATGGCAGTAAGTCCTACACGTTGAAGCGGAACTCCACGACGTCGCCGTCTTGCATGATGTAGTCCTTGCCTTCTATGCGGACCTTGCCGGCGGAGCGGGCGGCGGTCATGGTGCCGGCGGACATGAGGTCGTCGTACGAGACGATTTCGGCCTTGATGAAGCCGCGCTGGAAGTCGGTGTGGATCACGCCGGCGGCCTCGGGGGCGGTGGCGCCGCGCTTGATCGTCCAGGCGCGGGATTCCTTGGGGCCGGCCGTCAGGTACGTCTGCAGGCCCAGCGTGTCGAAGCCGACTCGGGCCAGTACGTCGAGACCCGGCTCCTCGATGCCCATCTCGGAGAGCATCTCGCGGGCCTCGTCCTCGTCGCCGAGCTCGACCAGCTCGGCCTCGAACTTCGCGTCGAGGAAGATCGCCTCGGCCGGCGCGACCAGGTCCCGCATCTGCTGCTTCAACGGTTCGTCGGCGAGTTCGTCGGCGTCGCAGTTGAAGACGTACAGGTACGGCTTGGCGGTCATCAGCATCAGCTCGCGGATCGCGTCGCGGTCCACGTCGGTCGCGATGACCGGCGTACCGGCCTCGAGGTGCTTCTGCGCCTCGCGGACCGCGTCGAGTACGGCGACCGACTCCTTCTTCAGCCGGGCTTCCTTCTCCAGCCGCGGGATCGCCTTCTCGACGGTCTGCAGGTCGGCGAGGATCAGCTCGGTCTGGATCGTGGAGATGTCGTCGGACGGCGAGACCTTGCCGTCGACGTGGGTGACGTCGTCGTCGCGGAACACCCGGGTCACCTGGCAGATCGCGTCCGACTCGCGGATGTGGCTGAGGAACTTGTTGCCCAGCCCCTCACCCTCCGACGCGCCGCGGACGATACCGGCGATGTCGACGAACTGGACGGTGGCGGGGATCACCTTCGCGGAGTCGTACAGCTCGGCCAGCTTGCCCAGCCGTGCATCCGGTACGCCGACCACCCCGACGTTCGGCTCGATGGTCGCGAACGGGTAGTTCGCGGCGAGCACGTCGTTCTTGGTCAGCGCATTGAACAGGGTGGACTTGCCCGCATTGGGGAGCCCGACGATTCCGATGGTGAGTGCCACGGGCGTCAAGGTTACGCGGCGAACACCGAAGTACCCCAATCGTCAGAGTACGAAGGCCTCCAGCGAGGCGCCGTACCAGCGCTCCACCCGGCCCAGCGATCGCATCCCCAACCGCCCGCACACCGCCAGCGAGGCGACGTTGTCCGGCCGGACGACCGCGTAGATCTCGCCCACGCCCGCCTTGAAACCGTGCGAGATCGCGCCCCGCGCCGATTCGGTCGCCAGCCCGCGGCCCCACGCGTCGGGATGGAAATGCCACCCGACCTCGACCTCCCCGCGGCTCGCGCTCCCGTCCGACGGCTCGGGCAGCGGCACCAGCAGTACGGTCCCTGCAACCGTTCCGGTGAGCCGCTCCTCGACCGCCCAGACGCCGTACGTCGCGTCGCGGTTGCGCTCGTTCCAGCGCGCGATCGTGCGCCCAGCTGCGTCACGATCCGCCATCACCCGCGGCGAGGCGCCCAGCCAGCGCGACACCTCCCACCGCCGATAGATGTCGAACACCCGGTCCCCGTCCGTGTCCACCCAATCGCGCACCACCAGCCGGTCGGTCTCGTACACAATCTTCGGATCCATCGCGACACCTCCCCAACCGTTCATTTATCGGTCCCAACCAGCAGCGGGCAAGCGACGTCTCCACTCTGTGACCACTTGGACGGATCGCATCGGGATTCCCTCACGCTTCGTGTTCGCCTGGCTGCAATTCCTGCGGTTCGGCTGCCTGGAACTGGTGTCCTGCCTGTTCCCGGCGTTCCTGTTCGCGGGCCTGGCCATCTCGAAGTACGTCGACCTGCCGATCGCCCGGTACGACGCTTTGCTGATCTATTGCATCGGCCTGACCCTGCTGTTCTGGGTGGTTCGCCTGGAGACCTGGCGTGAGGTCGCGGTGATCTTCGGGTTCCACCTGGTCGGCCTCGGGCTGGAGCTTTTCAAGGTCCGCGTCGGCTCGTGGCAGTACCCGGGCGACGCCGTGACGAAGATCGCCGGCGTACCCCTGTTCGCCGGATTCATGTACGCCGCGGTCGGCAGCTACCTGTGCCAGGCGTGGCGACGGTTCGACCTCCGGGTCAGCAATTATCGCCCGTTCCTGACCACGATCTTCGCGGTGCTGATCTACGCGAACTTCTTCACCCACCAGTGGCTCCCCGACCTGCGCATCCCGATCGCGCTCGGTCTGCTGATCGTCCTCAGAAAGACCTGGGTCTTCTTCACCGTCGGCGTACGCCGGTACCGCATGCCGCTCGCGGTCTCGTTCGCGCTGATCGGATTCTTCTTGTGGATCGCCGAGAACGCCGGCACGTTCCTCGACGCGTGGAACTACCCGGACCAGGTCAACGTGTGGCATCTCGTGCACCCCGCGAAGTTCGGCGCGTGGTCGTTGCTGGTCAGCATGAGCTTCGTGCTGGTCGCCAGTGTGAAGTCGCTCGAGGGCCGCCTCTACCACCGTGGCACGACCGCAACAGTCGAGATAGCACCGCAACATCACAACGCCAACCCTGCTGACGGGTAAGGCGTCTTCAAGGGTGTGAGGCTCCTGAGGGGGAGCTGTTGCTGGGGAACAACCGCCCGATTTGCAAGGGGAGCATGATGTCGCGAAAGCTTGCCGCCTTCGTCGCGACCGGTGTGGCGCTGGCCGTCGTCGTCGGGTCGCTACTGGTTCTGGCGCTCGGCCATCAACGCCAGCCGGAACCGACCGCGGCAACCACGCAGACCTCGACGTCGACCACGCCGTCGCCGACACCGACCGACACACCGACGCTGAACGCACCGCCGTCGACACCGCGCAAGCCGGCGCCGAACCCGACAGCAGCCCTTGCTACAGGCAACAAAAAGGTGCTGTTCTTCAGCTTCGACGACGGTCCGGACCCGCTCTGGACGCCGAAGGTGCTGCAGGTGCTCGCGAAGTACGGCGCCCACGCGACATTCTTCGAGCTCGGCGCGATGCAGACCGCGCACCCGGGTCTACGCGAGCAGGTGCTTGCCGCCGGCAACACGATCGGCAGCCACTCGATCACGCATCCGCAGCTGACCGCGATCACGCCGGCCCGGCGGCATCACGAGATCTTCGACGGCCCGCAGTCGACCTGCTTCCGCCCGCCGTACGGCGCGTCGAACCCGAAGGTCCGCGCCGACATCAAAGCGGCCGGGATGGTCCAGGTGCTCTGGGACGTCGACCCGCGCGACTGGGCCCGCCCGGGGACGAACGCGATCGTGCACAACATCATGACCCACGCGCACAACCACAACATCATCCTGATGCACGACGGCGGCGGCAACCGTGCGCAGACCGTCGCGGCCCTCGACAAGGTCCTTTCGTTGCTGAAGGCCCAGGGCTACAGCTTCCCAGCCATGGACTGCTGACCGCCGGCGGCGCAGAATGCGCCATGGATGCTTCCCGGGAGCTACAACGTCTGGCCAGCGGGTACCAGGTGACTCAGGCGATCCACGTCGCCGCCCGGCTGGGAATCAGCGACCTGCTCGCGACCAGCCCGAAGAGCCTGTCCGAGCTCGCCACGGCGACCAACGCCGACGAAGAGGCGCTGGCCCGGCTCATGCACGCGCTCACCGCACTCGGCCTCTACAGGGTCGACGGCGACGCCTTTACCAACACCGAGCTCGGCGAGGGCCTGCGGGTCGACGCGCCGCGCTCGGTCGCCGGCTGGGCCCGGTTCATCGGCACCGGGTCGCACTGGGAGGCGTACACCGGGCTCGAAGAGAGCATCCGCACCGGCGAGACGGCCTTCCCCGCCGTGCACGGGGAGCCTGTGTGGGAGTACCGCGCCAAGCATCCGGACGAGCAGGCGGCATTCGACGCGGCCATGACGTCCAGGTCGGATGCGGTGGCCGATGCGGTCCCCGCGGCGTACGACTTCAGCCGCTACGGCACCGTCGTCGACATCGGCGGAGGCCGCGGGCGGTTGCTGACCAGGATCCTCGAGCGCAATCCGTCGGTCAGTGGGGTGTTGTTCGACCAGCCTGACGTGGTGGCGGGTGCGGACGACCTGCTCGCGGCATCCGGTGTCGCGGCGCGCTGCAAAGTCGTCGGTGGCAACTTCTTTGAGAGCGTCCCGGCAGGTGACGCGATGGTCCTGAAGTCGGTGATCCACGACTGGGCGGATGCCGAGTCGATCGAGATCCTCCGCACCTGCCGCCGCGCGCTGCCCGCGGACGGCCGCGTACTCCTCGTGGAGCAACTCCTGGACCGGTCCCCCGACCCCCTCAGTACGGCGTTCTCCGACCTCAACATGCTGATCATGACCGGCGGGCGGGAGCGCACCACCGATCAGTACGAGGCGTTGTTCGCCGCGGCCGATCTCCGTCTCAGCGACGTCGTACCCACGGCCGGACAGTCGTTCATCATCGAGGCGACACTCCGACACCAGGCGTAGTTTTCAGAAACTGTCGGTGGGCTTCGGCACTATCAGTGACATGTCCGGTACGACGGTGTTGTTGGTGCTGCTCTTCCTCGCGGTGGGGCTGCTGCTGGGTGCTGCGTTCGGCGTGTTGTGGGTGCGCGGGCGCGACGGCGCCAAGCTCGCCCGGATCACGGCCGAGCGGGACGCGGCCGAGGATCGTGTGGTCGAGCTGACGCAGGAGCGGACGTCTGTCGGCCAGCAGATGGGCGGGCAGGCCGTCGTCAAGGATGCGCTCGATCGCCTGCACGCACAGCTGAATCAGCTCGAGAAGGGCCGGGCCGCCTGGCAGAGCCAGCTGCATCAACAGGTCAACGAGGTGCGCATGAGCGGCGAGGCCCTCAGGCGCGAGACGGCATCGTTGTCGACCGCGCTGCGAAAACCCCAGGTCCGTGGACGATGGGGCGAGCTGCACCTGCGGCGGACGGTCGAGCTGGCCGGCATGGTCGCGCACTGCGACTTCACCGAGCAGACGACGACGTTCGGCGAGGACGGCGTCCTGCGGCCTGACCTGGTCGTGAGGCTTGCCGAGGGCAAGAACATTGTCGTCGACTCGAAGGTGCCGCTGGCCGCGTTCCTCGATGCGAGCGAGTCCGATGAAGCGGAGTTCCGTGAGGATCGATTGCGTGCGCATGCTCGCCATCTGCGGACGCATGTCGACCAGCTGGCGTCGAAGGCGTACTGGACGCGGCTGTCGCCGTCGCCCGAGTTCGTCATCCTGTTCATGCCCGGTGAGTCGTTCCTATCCGCAGCGCTCGACACGGAGCCTTCCCTGCTCGAGTACGCCGCTGAGCGCCGCGTGATCCTGGCGACGCCGACGACGCTGATCGCGACGCTGCGGGCGGCGGCGTACGCGTGGAACCAGTCGGCGTTGACCGAGTCTGCGCAGCAGGTGTTCGAGCTCGGCCGCGAGCTGTACGAGCGGCTCAGCACGATGGGCGAACACCTCGGCCGGGTCGGTCGATCGCTCACGTCCGCGGTCGAGGCCTACAACGGGACGGTTGGTTCGTTCGAGCGCCGCGTCTTCATCACCGCGCGCAAGCTCCGCGATCTGCACGTCACCGAGTCCGAGCTCACCGCGATGGAGTCGATCGAGGCCTCCGTCCGCCCGCTCACCGCGCTCGAGTTCCTCGCCATCGAGGACCCGCAGCCCACCAGACACTGGCCACCCACGCAGGCCGGGTAGATGTTCCGGACGGTGATCGTCCGGAACCCCGGATAGCCTCCACGCCATGGACATCCTCACCGGACCACCGGTCGCCGGCTCGGAAGCCGACACGCTGCTGGGTGCGCTCGAACGCAATCGCCGTACCTTCGCGTGGAAATGCGGTGGATTGGACGCGGCCGGGCTGACCAAGCAGCACCCGCCGTCGACGGTGACGTTGGGCGGACTGCTCAAACACCTCGCGCTGGTCGAGGACGAGTACTTCACCGGCCGGCTGCTTGGCCGGGAGCTTGGCGCCCCGTGGGACGCGGTCGACTGGGATGCCGACCCGGATTGGGAATGGCACAGTGCAGCGGAGGACTCGCCCGAGGAGCTCATGGCGTTGTGGGAGGCGTCCGTCGAGCGCTCCCGCTTGGCAGTCGCCGAGGCGCTTGCCGCTGGCGGCGCCGACCAGCTGGCCCGATGGGCCGGGCGCGACGGGAGCTCGCCGAGCCTGCGCTACATCCTCGTCGACCTGATCGAGGAGTACGCCCGCCATACCGGCCACGCCGACCTGATCCGGGAATCCATCGACGGCCTCACCGGAGAAGGTGTTCCCCAGTCCTAATTGTCGGAAAGCCGACAGTGGTGGGCCGTTGACAGTCGGTGGTCACCTCACGACACGATGAGAGCGCTCTCTCGGGGGGCCGACGTGAGGAGGAACCATGCGGTTCAGAACGCGAATGCTGGCTGTCGTCGCGGCCGCCGCGACCGTGGCCGGCGTCTTGTCGGCGCACGCGGACCGGCCGGCGGATGCTGCCGTGCCGGCGACGATCCCGTTGACGATCACGAACAACTCGGGCCGCGGCGACGCCGTGTACATCTACAACCTGGGCACGAACCTGGCGACCGGTCAGCAGGGCTGGGCCGATGCGAGCGGCACATTCCACGCCTGGCCGGCCGGCGGCAATCCGCCGACGCCGGCTCCGGACGCGTCGATCGCCGGACCGGGCAACGGCCAGTCCGTCACGATCCAGATGCCGAAGTTCTCCGGCCGGGTGTACTTCTCGTACGGCCAGAAGCTCGTGTTCAAGCTGACCACGGGCGGCCTGGTGCAGCCCGCCGTACAGAATCCGAGCGACCCCAACCGGAACATCCTGTTCAGCTGGTCGGAGTACACGCTCAACGACGGCGGCCTGTGGATCAACAGCACCCAGGTCGACATGTTCTCCGCGCCGTACGCCGTGAGCGTCAACGGGAACACGACCGGCCACCTCAAGGCGGGCGGCTACAACGCGGTCTACAACGCACTCAACGCCAGCGGTTGGGGCGGCTTGATCCAGAAAGCACCCGACGGTTCGGTACTGCGAGCACTCTCCCCGCTGTACGGCGTCGAGACCGGCGCGCTGCCGGCGAGCGCGATGGACGACTACATCAACCGCGTCTGGTCGAAGTACAGCTCGGAGACGCTGACGGTCACGCCGTTCGGCGACCAGCCCAACACGAAGTACTTCGGCCGCGTGTCCGGCAACGTCATGAACTTCACCAACACGTCCGGCTCGGTCGTTACGTCGTTCCAGAAACCGGACTCGGCCAGCGTGTTCGGCTGCTTCAACCTGCTCGACGCACCGAACGACCAGGTCCGCGGTCCGATCTCCCGCACGCTCTGCGCGGGTTACAACCGCTCCACGCTGCTCAGCAACCCCAATCAACCCGACGCCAGCGACGCGAACTTCTACCAGGACGCGGTCACCAACCAATACTCCAAGAACATCCACGCCCAGATGGCCGACGGCCGCGCCTACGGATTCGCCTTCGACGACGTCGGCAACCACGAGGCTCTCGTCCACGACGGCAACCCGCAGCAGGCCGGCCTGATCCTCGATCCGTTCAACTGAGGCTTGACTCCTTGCTTCGTTAGTGGCAACTTACCGTTCGTGGGAACTTACGGATCACTCGAAGCGGCGGGACCGGTGCTGGATGCGCTCGGGGACCCGACGCGCCGGGTGATCCTCGAGACGCTGCGGACGGGCGGGCCGTGCTCGGTCGGTGTTCTGGCCGAGCGCGTGCCCGTCAGCCGTCCCGCGATCTCGCAGCACCTGAAGGTGCTCGGGGCGGTCGGTCTGGTGCGGCACGAGTCGCGCGGCACCAGGAACATCTACCGCGTCCACCAGTCCGGTCTCGACGAGCTGCGTAGCTGGCTCGACCGGTTCTGGGGCCACGCGCTCGATGCGTACGCCGACCACGTCAGGCGGACCGAGGAGGAACGGAAATGAGAGTGGAGCAAGACATCTCACCGTTGGTGAAGACCATTGTGGTGCCGGTCGGCGTCGAGCGGGCGTTCGAGGCATTCACCGCGGAGACGTCGGCGTGGTGGCCGCTGTTCAGCCACTCGGTCGGCGAGGCCGCGGCGAACGAGGTCCGTCTCGAAGGCGCTGTCGGCGGCCGCATCGTCGAGTACGGCGCCGAGGGCGAGCTTGCGACCTGGGGCACTGTGTCGGACTGGGATCCGCCGACAACGGTCGGCTTCAGCTGGCACCCGGGCGGCGATCCGACCGAGGCCGGTCAGGTGACCGTCACGTTCACGCCGACTTCCGACGGCACAGAAGTACAGCTGGTCCATTCGGGCTGGGAACGTCGCGGCGACGGGGCCCGCGCCCGCCTCGGCTACGACACGGGATGGGATTACGTGCTGGGCAAATACGTGGAGTTCGTCTGATAGTTGGCAGATGACAGCTCCCGTTGACGCTCGCGCTCTGGAAGCCTCGCTGCGGCCGCATGGTGAATCGGTCATGTTGCCGCGCGAGGCGTACACCGATCCCGCCGTGCTCGCTTGGGAACGCCGGCATTTCTTCGCCGGTACGTGGACCTGCCTCGGCCGCGTCGACGAGCTGTCCGACGGTACGACGCAACGCGAGGTGACCGTCGGCGATATCGCGACGATCGTGACGTTCGGCGAGCGACCGCGGGCGTTCGCGAACACGTGCCGGCATCGCGGTCACGAGCTGCTGCAGCGCGACGAGACGAGCGAGCGGCGTGCAGTCGTGTGCCCGTATCACGGGTGGTCGTACGAGCTCGACGGCTCGGTGAAGGCGGCACCGCGGATGGGCGACGCCTTCCATACCAAACCGTATGGTCTGGTCGAATTGCCGGCCGAGGTCTGGCAGGGCTGGCTGTTCGTGAACGCGACCGGTACGGCGACCTCGTTCGCGGATCACGTCGGCGGCCTGACCGAACTGGTCGCGCCGTACGCGCCGGAATCCCTTGTCCTAAAGGCGCGCCACGCGTACGACGTCGCGTCGAACTGGAAGACGATCGTGGAGAACTACCACGAGTGCTACCACTGTCCGCTGATCCACCCCGAGCTGTGCAAGGTGTCGCCGCCGACGTCGGGCGACAACTGGAACCTTCCCGGCGCGTGGGTCGGCGGGCTGATGGATCTGCGACCGGACGCCGAGACAATGTCGCTCGACGGCCGGTCCCACGGGGTGCAGCTCGAAGGCATCGATCCGCGACGGGTGAACTACCTCGGCCTGTTCCCCAACCTGCTGATCTCGCTACACCCCGACTACGTGATGACGCATCGCATGGAGCCACGTACGCCGAGCCTGACCGCGATCGAGTGCTCCTGGTACTTCCGGCCCGAGGTCAAGGACCCGTCGTACGCCGTGGAGTTCTGGGACATCACGAACCGCGAGGACTGGGCCGCGTGCGAATCTGTCCAGCGCGGTGCCGAGTCCCCGCACTTCCGACCGGGTCCACTGGCACCCGCGGAGGACGCTGTCTACCAGTGGGTGACGATGCTTGCCCACGGCTACCTCGGCAAACCCCTCAGTACCCCAGCGTGAAGCGCTGCTTGTTGTGCGTCGGCTGCTCGAGTTCGTTGATCAGGGCAACCGCGTAGTCCTCGGCGGAGATGTGCTCGCCGATCGGCTCGTCCTGGCCGAGGCGGAACACGCCGGTGCGCTCACCCGGAGCGATCACGAGGGCCGGGGACAGCATGGTCCAGTTCACGTCGCTCGCCCGTAGGGTCTCAAGTGCCTGCGATACGGTCAGCGACTCGTTCTTGTACTCCGCAGGGAAGTCCGGGCTGTCCACCACACGGTTGCCGTCGACAACCAAGCTGCCGGCGCCGCCGACCACGATCAACCGGGTCGCCGTCCCCTGTACCGCGGCGATCAGGTTGCGGACCGCGTCCAGGTAGTCCTGGTGGTCGCCGCCGGTCCGGCTCGGCCCGATCGCCGCGACCAGCGCGTCCGAGCCGGCCGCAAGCTCCTTGGCCGAAGCGATGTCGTCAGCGTTCGCCTGCACCGCGCGGACGTCGGCCGGCAGTTCGCCGCCCGACCGGGTGACGCCGGTCACCTCGTGGCCGCGGCTCGCCGCCTCAGCCGCGACGCGGCTCCCGACCATGCCACTTGCTCCGTACACCGCGATCTTCATCTTTGCTCCAGTCTGTTGATCTGAGGTCGACGGTATCTATTGGTAACTGGCAACTTCAACGTGCTATAAGTACCTTGTGGTAACCAAAGGGAACGTGTTCGACCCGAACTGCCCGACCCGGGTGATCCTGGACCGGATCGGCGACAAGTGGACGGTGCTCGTCGTCCTGCTGCTGCGCGACGGCCCGCTCCGCTTCACCGAGCTCCGCGACGGCATCGGCCGGGTCGCGCCGAAGGTCCTGACCCAGACCCTGCGCCGGATGGAGCGCGACGGCCTCGTCAGCCGCGAGGTCTTCGCCGAGATCCCGCCCCGCGTCGTCTACACGCTCACCCCGATGGGCGCGTCCCTGATCGAGCCGATCAGCGTCCTGACCGACTGGGCCGAGACGCACATGCCGGCGATCAGCAAGGCGCAAACGCAGTACGACGCGGTCTGAACATCACAAGCTCCGCACTGTCGGATTACAGCTCAACCTTTCGGAACCCTTGTCTCATCACACTCCTGACCGGGATGAGACAAGGGGTGTGGGATGGATCCAGGACGGGATCGGGAGTTCGCGGACTTCGTGGACGGACGGTTCACAGCGCTGCAACGGTTCGGGTACTTGCTGACCGGGGAGTGGCATCTGGCCGAGGACCTGGTGCAAACCTCACTCACCAAGGTGTGGTTCCACCGGAACTCGTTGCGCAGCGGCAATGCGCTGGAGAGCTACACCCGCACGGTCATGGTGAACACCAGCACCCAATGGTGGCGCCGCAAGTGGAAGGGTGAGACTCCGACCGAGCATCTCCCCGAGCCCGCAACGCAGTCCTCGGGGCAGTCGGAGTACGGCGTCGTGGACGACCGCGATCTGTTGCTCAGGGCACTCGCCACGCTCCCTCGCCGTACTCGCGCAACGCTGGTCCTGCGGTACTTCGAGGACCTGCCCGAGGCCGAGATCGCCCAGATCATGGGCTGTTCGCTCGGCACCGTGAAGAGCAACGTCTCCCGCGGGCTGGCCAAGCTCCGCGAGCATCACCTGGTCGCCGCCGTCTCCGCCCCTGCCCAGAAGGAGGGCTGAGTCATGACCGAAGACCTGAAGACCCAGTTCGACCAGCTCGTTGCGGACCCCCCGCCCCCGAGCGCCGTACCGAGCGAGGCCGTGTTCGCCCGAGTCCGCACGGTACGCCGCCGCCGCACCGCCGGCGTGATCACCGTCGCCGCCGCCGGCGTACTCGCAATAGCCCTTGCCCTGGGCAACGTCACCAACATCGGCGGCGCCCCACCAGTCACCAACACCCCAGGCGCCCCCAAGTCGGTCATCACCGGCCCGCCAACCGTCGCCCCCAAACCGCCACCACCCATCAAGGTCCTACTGAAGCCCTCGATCAAGGGACGGACGGTAGAGATGACCGTCACGGTGTCCGGGAAGGCATTCGTGCCGACGGCAATCCCCGAAGGCACGCTGCTGACGGAGGACTCGTTCATGAACCTGTCCAGCGGCACAACCTTTGCCTACGGCGACGGCGACCAGAGCGGCTCCGACGGCGGTTCGATCGACTGCACCCGAAAGAGGCTGAAGGTGGGTTCGGAGACGTACGTCATCCCGGAGACGCACGTCTACAAGAAACCGGGAACGTACAAGTTCACGTACACGATCAGCTACTGCGGCACGAAGGGCTGGTTCCCCACCACCGCGACCACGCAGTTGGTGGTCAGATAGTCCAGGCGTGGTCGGAGGTGCCGGTGGTGGGGAGGCCGGCTGCTTTCAGGTCGGTGCGGAGGTCGCGGGGGAGGGCGAAGGTGAGGCTCTCCTCCGCGGTGGTGACTTCGCGTACGTCGCCGTAGCCGCGCTCGGCGAGCCAGCGCAGTACGTCGCGGACCAGCACCTCCGGGACGCTGGCGCCGCTGCTGACGCCGACCGAGTCGACGCCCTCGAGCCAGGCTTCGTCGATCTCGTCGGCGTAGTCGACCAGGTAGCCGGCCTTCGCGCCGTACTCGAGCGCGACCTCGACCAGGCGTACCGAGTTCGACGAGTTGCGGGAGCCGACCACGATCATCAGGTCGGCTTCCGGGGCCAGCTTCTTGACCGCGACCTGACGGTTCTGCGTGGCGTAGCAGATGTCGTCGCTCGGCGGGTCCTGCAGGCTCGGGAACCGCTCGCGCAGGCGGCGTACCGTCTCCATCGTCTCGTCGACGGAGAGCGTGGTCTGGGACAGCCAGACGACCTTCTCGGGGTCGCGGACGGTGACATTCGGTACGTCGTCAGGCCCGTCGACGAGGTGGACGTGCTCCGGGGCCTCGCCGGACGTGCCGATGACCTCTTCGTGACCCTCGTGGCCGATCAGCAGGATGTCGTAATCGGTCGCGGCGAACCGCTTCGCCTCATGGTGGACCTTCGTCACCAGCGGGCAGGTCGCGTCGATCGTCTTCAACTGCCGCGCGGCCGCCTCCTCGTGCACCACCGGGGCGACGCCGTGCGCGGAGAAGATCACCGTCTCCCCCTCCGGCACCTCGGAGGTCTCGTCGACGAAGATCGCGCCGCGCTTCTGCAGCGTCTGTACGACGTACTTGTTGTGCACGATCTCCTTGCGCACATACACCGGCGGCCCGTACAGATCGAGCGCCTTCTCCACCGCCACGACGGCCCGGTCCACGCCCGCGCAGTACCCCCGCGGCGCCGCAAGCAGCACCCGCTTGGTCTCTACGGCGGTCGTCGTACCGAGGTCCTCAGGCTGGCCAGTCACGGTCCCCATCGTACGGGCCGGGGCTAACGCCGCAGGCGGGCGCCGGACGTCCGCGCTCTGACCTTGTGAGCAGCATCACGACAAGAAACGCAAGGAGCCGTCCGCCCTGTCCGGACGGCTCCCCCGTGGGAGGTGTTACCAGCACGTCAAGTATCTGTCCTGGAGCCCTTACCCACAAAGGATTTTCCATCTGCCCAGGACTGGATCGCGGCGAAGTCCGTTGAGGTCAACCCAATGCGAGCATCCACTGGATAGATCAGCTGATGGTCGGCTGTGAACTCCGTTTCATCCGCCTCGTCGTCCACCCAGACGAACGGACGATCGCCTACCCATTCGGCGATGTACAGCGTCTTCCAGGAACCCTGGCGTACCGGTCGGCGATCGGGCCAGGTGATTGTCGGCAGCTCGGGCAGGCCGAGGCGAGGTCCGAGGAGGCGGTTGGCGCCGTGTTCCCAGCTGCTGGCCCAGACCAGGTCGAAGGTGTTCGCGAGTGCGTTGAGTTCCACGCCGTGCTGCTGGTTGAGGAGCACCCGCCACGTCTTCGAGCCTTCCGTGATCTCGTGCCGCTCGTAGCCCGGTGGGATTCCGTCGGCGTGGTGCGGGTTGAGCGGGCCGTCGAAATCCAACAGCAAGAGTGGGCGCATTACTCAACGTTAGGGTTTGTCGGTGGTGGGCCGTAGGGTCTGGGGCGTGGCTTTGGAGACGTCGCCGGAAGCACCCGCGGCCGTTCGCACGATCGCGAACGGTATTGCCGGCTGGATCAACCAGCTCGGCGCCGTGTGGGTCGAGGGGCAGCTGACGGACGTCTCGATCGGGCGCGGGACGACGACGGTTTTCGGCACGCTGCGGGACACGGACGCGGACATCTCGCTCCGGTTCACCTGCAATCGGCGGGTGTTCGAGACGGTCGAAGTACATGACGGCTCGCGGGTTCTCGTGCACGCCAAGCCGAACTTCTTCGCCCGCCGCGGCACGCTCGCGCTCGCCGTCAGCGAGATCCGCCACGTCGGCATCGGTGAGTTGCTCGCGCGGATCGAGCGGTTGAAGCAGTTGCTCGCGGCCGAGGGCCTGTTCGAGCCGTACTGGAAGAAGAAGCTGCCGTTCCTCCCCGACACGATCGGCCTGATCTGCGGGCGCGACTCGGCGGCGGAGCGCGACGTGCTCGAGAACGCTAAGCGGCGTTGGCCTGCGGTCGCGTTCCGGATCGAGTATGCGTCGGTGCAGGGTCCGTCGGCGGCCGGCGAGGTGATGACGGCGCTGCGGAAGCTCGACGCGGATGACTCGGTCGAGGTGATCGTGATCGCGCGTGGCGGCGGTTCTTTGGAGGACCTGCTGCCGTTCTCGGACGAGGGGCTGATCCGGGCTGTTTCGAAGACCAGTACGCCGGTGGTGAGCGCGATCGGGCACGAGCCGGATTCGCCGCTGCTCGACCTGGTCGCGGACCTGCGCGCGTCGACGCCGACCGACGCGGCGAAGCGGATCGTGCCCGACGTACGCGAGGAGCTGGACGGCGTGCGGCTGCTGCGCGAGCGCGGCCTGCGCGCGATCAGGTCCTGGCTGGATCGGGAGACGCATGCGCTGGCGGCGATCCGTTCGCGTCCGGCGCTGGCGGCGCCCGTCACGGATCTGCAGCGACGCTCCGACGAGGTCGCCGCGCTGATCGAGCGCAGTCGCCGTACGCTGACGCATCGGCTGGATCGTGCGAGCGACGACATCACGCACCGGCTGGCCAGCGTGCGGGCGTTGTCCCCGAAGGCGACGCTGGAGCGCGGGTACTCCGTGCTGCAACTGGCGGATGGCACCGCCGTACGGGAAGTGGCGCAGGTGGCGCCCGGTGACGTGCTGCAGGCACGCGTCACCGACGGCCGCTTCGCGGTCGAAGTCAAGTCCGAGGAGAACAAGTGAGCGCCGACCGACCCGAGATGACGTATGAGCAGGCCCGCGAGGAACTCGTCGAGGTAGTCCGCAAACTGGAAGCCGGCGGCACCAGCCTGGAAGAATCCCTGGCCCTGTGGGAACGCGGCGAAGAACTAGCCACCACCTGCCAACGCTGGCTGGACGGCGCCCGCGAACGCCTGGCCAAAGCCCAAGCCACCCACGAAGAAAAGCCCAACTGACCACGCTTATATGTTGCCGTCGCCAACGATCGGGTCGTCGGGTACGCCGGGGTCGGGCCCGAGCGTGATCCGTCGGCACCACCGAACACCGGGGAGCTGTACGCCCTGTTCGTCCACCCCTCACACTGGGGCACCGGCGCGGGGCGAGCACTCGCCGACGCCGCTTGCGCGGACCTCCGTGATGCCGGCTGCGTGAACGTGTGGTTGTGGGTGCTGGAGGCAAACACCCGAGCGCGCCGGTTCTACACGACGTACGGCTTCGTCGAGACCGGCGATCGGACCCACTCCTCGCTGAACGACCTGCCGGAACTCAGGCTGGCAGCAAGGCTTTAGCTACCGCGCGGAGACCGGACTTCATCCGCTCCAGGTCGAAGCCTTGGGTGCGGAGGGCGTGGTGGAGGTCGGCTGCCAGGGGGGCTAGAAGGGCGTGGGCGGTGTAGTCGGCGTCGAGGGTGGGGTGGGCTGCTTCGATGAGGTGGGACAAGTGGCGGTGCCAGAGGTGGTACGAGCCGATTCGGTAGCGGGCGCCGTCTGAGGCGTTCTCGCTGTCCATGAAGAGTTCTACGTGGCGGTCCAGGAGATCCAGGTAGGCGTCGAGGAACGCCGTCACGCGGAGGAGTGGCGGCGCGCCGGGGCCGAGCGGGGGCGGGCCGCTGAGGATCTTCGCCTGGAGTTCCTGTTCGCGTTCGTCCAGTAGCGCGACCGACAGTCCTGCACGGTCGCCGAACCGGCGGAAGACCGTGCCCTTCCCCACGCCTGCCTCCGCGGCGATCGCGTCGAGGGAGACGTTCTTCACCCCGTGCTCGGTGAACAGCCGGTCGGCCGCCTCCAGCACGCGCAGCCGGTTGCGCCGGGCGTCCGCACGCTCCGGGCGCGGTTCACCGACCACCGGCAGACCCCGTTGTGAAGCGGACTGCGGTCCGGTACTGTCGTTCATAAGACGGACTGTAGTCCGCTAAGCCTTCAGGAGGAAGCACATGAGCACGACACCTGGCACCGCGACCGTCGCGGTTGCGTATCACTCGGGTTATGGGCACACCGCGAAGCAGGCGGAGGCGGTCGCGGCGGGAGCCGCGGCGGTGCCGGGGACCGTGACGGAGCTCGTTCCGCTCGATGAGCTGACCGAGGACGTGTGGGAGCGGCTGACCGCGGCGGACGCGATCATCTTCGGCGCGCCGACGTACATGGGGAGTCCGAGTTGGGTGTTCAAGAAGTTCGCCGAGGAGAGCGTGCGGATCTGGGCGGCCGACCTCGGCTGGCGGGACAAGATCGCAGCGGGGTTCACCAACTCCAAGGCGATGTCCGGCGACAAGCTGAACAGCCTGGTCGACCTGGCCGTGTTCGCCGCGCAGCACGGGATGATCTGGGTCGGCCTGGACATCTACCCGGGCTGGGCCGAGAGCACCGCGAGCATCGAGGACCTCAACCGCCTCGGCAGCTGGATGGGCGCAATGGCCCAGTCCGACGCAGACCTCTCAGCCGAGAAGGCTCCCCCAGCCACCGACCTCCGTACGGCGGCCGCACTCGGCGCTCGCGTCGCAACGGTGACGCACCGACACCTACGAGGAGCGCAGGCCGCATGAGCGGGGCCGTCTGATGGCGTGGCTCGTGCTGCTCGCCGCGGCGGCGTTCGAGATCGCGTTTGCGCTCAGCCTCAAGCCGAGCGAGGGTTTCAGCCGGTTGTGGCCGACGGCCGGCGTCCTGGTGTTCGGCGTGATCTCGGTTGTGCTGCTCGCGAAGACCCTCGATCGGCTGCCGGTCGGTACGGCGTACGCGATCTGGACCGGGCTCGGATCGGTCGGCGTGGTGACGCTCGGCATCATCCTGTTCAACGAGCCTGCCACTCCCGCGCGGCTCGGGTGTATCGCGCTGATCGTCGCCGGCATCGTCGGCCTCCGCCTGGCCGGCGCCGAGTAGGCGTGGACCTGCACCACTGATCAACCCGCCGTCACGGCCGGTCAGCGCCGTCTGCTGAGCGTGCGGGCGAGCGCAGCCAGGCACTTGATCAGTGCCGGAGATCCGCGCGATCAGCTGGTGGCGTGGCGTCGGCGGCGCGGATGAGTAGCGAGCGGGATCGGGTGCGTATCGAGCGGCAGTTCCTCGGCGGCGACGGCCCCGCCCGAGATCATCTCGTGGTACGACGCCCACGTCGTCGCCCGCGGCGGAATGTTGCCGATGGCATCGACCTTGGTGACGGGGTGGGCGCCGTTGTGGATCGGGTTCCACAGGTCGGAGTCGCTGCGCAGCCCGCGGAGCTCGCCGAACAGCTCCCGGCCGAACCAGCACGGGTAGCTCTCGCCGTCGTCGTACCGCGTGACACCGATCGGTGTCGCCGCCTCGGCGACCAGTGACCACACGGCCGCCGAGGTGATCCCCGGCTGATCACCGAGCAGTACGACGATGCCGTCCGCGCGCCGGTCGACCGCGTCGAGAGCCGGCACGATCGACGAGCTGTCGGTGTCGGAGTGCGGCGACTCGACCACGCGGACCCCGTCCAGGTCGATCCGGTCGTGAATCTGCTCGGACGCGCTGCCGAGCGTCACGACCAACTGGTCGAATCCGCAGTCCCGCGCCGATTCCAACGACGAGCTGAACAGAGTGCCGCCCTGATACGCCAACAATTGCCAGGGAGCGCCGAGATGCGGTGAGCCATTTGCGCCCAGCAGGAGGCCCGTCACGAACATCGCCGGATCAACTCCCCACCTGGGACGGCGTGAGCATGGTGGGCATGACTGCCGGGGCCCTCTCGCTAGTCCCCGAGCGTCAGAAGCCGAGCTTCGATGGAACCCTCTGCCGTGGGCGCGTGTCAACGACCGTCCGGAAAGTGGTCGGGAATGCCCGGAAATTGGTCAGCGTAAGGCGGAAGCAAACGCTTCGAGTGCGGGATAACCCGCATTTCCGGTAACGATCGTGGTGACTCCGGAACCGACCAGCACCAACGCGTTCTCGCCCTTGCGGTCCAGCAGAACCTTGCGCTGCCAGGTGACGCCGGCCACGGTCGACGTACCGTCGTCGGAGGTCCGGTCGAGTTTCTCGGCCAGGAATTTGCCACCGGTGACATTGGACTGCTCGAGCCCGACGTATTTCTTCTCGGTGGTGACGACGCCCAGGTGCCAGGTCATCGGCTCCTGCTGGGGCTTGCGGAATTCGACGCTGGTCGCGACCCAGCCGGTCGGCATCGGCTCGGGCCCGCGCACCCAGGCGGCGACCGCCTTCGCGTCCTGCAGCTGTGCCGTGTACTCGATCGCCTTGGGCGTCTCGGCCGGCTTCGACCGCCAGGTGACCAGGATCAGGAACGCGACCACCACCAGGCAGATGACCATCGCGAACACCATGTTCCCGACGGTCTGCGACTTCCTTTTGTCCCGTCGGTACGCCTGGCGGTACTCGTTCGCCTCCGCCTGGATCTGGGCGTGTTCCCGCGCCGCAGCCTCGTTGGAAGCACCCTGACCTGTCGAACTCATACGCACAGTGTCTCGCGACGTGCAATCCGCCCGAACAGCGCCCAGGCTCGTTGGCTACGATCCGTTGGCATGAGCGACCCGACCACGCCACCGGCCCACCTGGAGGTCGAGGCGCATGCGCCCGACCGGAACCTCGCCCTCGAACTGGTCCGGGTCACCGAGGCCGCGGCGATGGCGGCGGGGCGCTGGGTCGGCCGCGGCGACAAGAACGGCGCCGACGGCGCGGCGGTGAACGCGATGCGGACGCTGATCGGCACGGTCGGGATGAACGGCGTGGTGGTGATCGGCGAGGGCGAGAAGGACAACGCCCCGATGCTCTTCAACGGCGAGCAGGTCGGCGCCGGCGAGGGCCCGGAGTGCGATGTCGCGGTCGATCCGGTCGACGGTACGACGTTGGTCGCGAAGGGCATGAACAACGGAATCGCGGTGATGGCGGTCTCCGCGCGGAACTCGATGTACGACCCGTCCGCGGTCTTCTACATGGAGAAGCTCGTCGTCGGACCGGAGGCGGCCGAGGTCGTCGACATCCGGCTCCCGGTCGCGGAGAACATCCGCCGGGTCGCAAAGGCCAAGGGTTCCTCGGTCGACGACGTCACCGTCGTACTGCTCGACCGGCCGCGGCACGACGAGCTGGCGACGCAGATCCGGGCGACCGGCGCGCGGATCAAGTTCATCTCCGATGGTGATGTGGCCGGCGCGGTCGAGGCGGCGCGGCCGGACACCGGTCTGGACATGCTGCTCGGCATCGGCGGTACGCCGGAGGGCATCATCGCCGCCTGCGCGATGAAATGCCTCGGCGGGAAGATCCAGGGCAAGCTCTGGCCGCGCGACGACGCGGAGCGGCAGAAGGCGCTCGACGCGGGCCACGACCTGGACCAGGTGCTCGACACCGACGATCTGGTCAGCGGTGACGACTGCTTCTTCGTCGCGACCGGGATCACCGACGGCGAGCTCCTCCGCGGCGTCCGGTACGGGCGGTCCACCGCACGCACCCACTCGCTGGTGATGCGATCGCGCAGCGGCACGATCCGCAGTATCGAGAGCGAGCACCAGTTGTCCAAGCTGCGCGCGTACTCCTCCATCGACTTCGAGCACGCCCGATGAGCGCACCCGTCCTCGTCATCGGCGAGGCTCTTGTCGACATCGTCGGTACCGCTGCCAAAGCCACCACCCGCAACGGGAACGGGAAGGCCAAGGCGATCCCGGGCGGGTTCGCGGCGAACGTTGCCGTCGGACTGGCCAGGATGGGTGTGCCGACCGAGTTGGTGGCACGCTTCGGCACCGACCAGTACGGCGACCTGCTCGGCGCGCACCTTTTCGGCAACGGGGTTCAGCTCGCTCCTGGGACGGTCGATCCCGGGTTCCGGACCAGCACCGCGACGGCGACGCTGGACGCCGAGGGCGTGGCGTCGTACCAGTTCGACATGACGTGGGATCCGCCGGCGTTGTCGCTGCGGCGCGGTTGCCCGGCGATCCACACCGGCTCGATCGCGACCATGCTCGAGCCCGGTGCGGCGGCGATCCACTGGTTCCTGGAGTCGGTCGTCGACCAGCCCGTCACGGTTACGTTCGACCCGAACGCGCGGCCGGCGATCACCCCGGACCCGGTGGCCGCGTGGGCCGCGGTGCGGAAGTTTGCGGCGCTGTCCGACCTGGTCAAGCTGAGCGATGAGGACTGCGCGTTCTTCCGGCCTGGGGTGTCGCTGGACGACATTGCCACGGAGCTGCTGACCGAGAAGCGGACGCAGTGTGTGGTCATCACGCGCGGCGGCGAGGGCGCGATCGGCGTCGGCCGCGACGTACGGGTCGAGGTGAAGGCGCCGACGATCGAGGTGGTCGACACCGTGGGAGCCGGCGACTCGCTGATGGCGGCGCTCATCACCGGTCTGCTCGAGCGTGACTTGCTCGGTGAGCGGCGGCTGGCCGGGCTGACCTCCGAGGACCTGCACGACGTCGTGGACTACGCGGTGAAGGCGGCCGCGATCACCTGCACGCGGCACGGCGCCGACCCGCCGACCGCGGCCGAGCACACTGCGCGGTGGAGCGCCTGACATGTCGGCGGAGACGTGGGCGTCCGAGCTGGAGTCCAAGGGCAGCGTGGTGTTCTTGCCACGCCGCGGCCGGCTGGCGATCCGGCTGGCCGGCTTCGCGCTGCTGATGGTGTTGTCCGCTTGGACGAACGTCGACCATCTTCGCGCTGACGGCGTCTCTGGTGCGCTCGGCGTACTGCGGCTGACGGCGCTCGCCGCCTTCGTTTACGGTACGGCGCTCACCGCGTGGCAGCTGATCACGAACCGCCCGGTCATCACGGTCGACGCCGAGGGCATCACCCGCGGGCGCAACCTGCCGTGGTCCGGGATCACCAGCATCGACGGGCCGACCGGTCTGCCGCTCGCCCGTACGGTGCAGGTCAACCCGGCGGACCGGCGTACCCGCCCGATCTCGATCCCGCAGGACAACGTCGAGGACCTCGAAGCGCTGACGCCTTGGCTGCGATCACTCCTGGATCAGCACCGCGACTAGGCCAGGGTGCTGCTTAGGTCAGGGTGCTGCTTAGGTCAGGGTGCTGCTTAGGTCAGGGTGCTGCGGACTGCGCTGAGGTGGGCGCGGGAGCGGGCTGCGGCGAGGTCGGGGTCCTGGAGGCGGATGGCTTCGGCGATCGCCGCGTGGGCAGCCTGGTCGTGCCGGTGGCGGTGCTGGTCGTCGAGCTTCAGCATGTCGATCATCGCGGCCCGGATCCGCGGTGCGAACGAGTCGAACAGCTCCGTGAGTACGGCGTTGTGCGCGGCGACCACGACCGCGCGATGGAACGCCATATCGGCCTCGATGTACCAGTCGTCCGGAGCGCTCAGCGCTGCGCGCTTGCGGTCCGTCAGCGTGTAGCGGAAGTTCTTCAGGTCGGCCGGGGTACGACGGGACGCCGCGAGCCGGGCGCCTTCGGTCTCGATCGCGAGCCGGCCCTCGAGTACGTCGGTGATGTCGGCCTTCCGCAGCACCTTGTCCCAGTCCTCGGCAGCCTGTAGCGCGATGACGAACACACCCGCGCCCTGACGGCTCTCGAGCACGCGGCGGCCGGCGAGCTCGCGCACAGCCTCGCGGATCGTCGACCTGCCGACGCCTAGCTCGGCGGCCAGCGTGGTCTCGCCGGGGAGCTTGGCGCCGATCGTCCACTCACCGCTCCCGATGCGGCGCAGCAGCTCCTCGGCGGCTTGCTCGGCCAGCGGGTGACGGCGAATCATCTCGGCATTCTATGACACCTCAGGTTGTCAGCTTGTCTGAGGAGTTGATACCGTGCTCGGCATGCGCAAGCTTCCGGGTCTCCTCCTTCTTGGCCGCCACGGCGGGAGCTGATTCGACCGGCGCTCCCTCCGTGGAGTGCACTCGTCTGCCGGTCCTCCCACTGCGCCGGAAGGACCACCCCCATGAACCGCCAACAGCCCTCCCCCATGCCGAGCCACCGCTACCGCGACATTTTCGCCAAGGTCCCGGTCGCGCCGGTCGACCGCACCTGGCCGGAGCGCCGGATCACCACCGCACCCCTGTGGGTGCCGGTCGATCTCCGCGACGGCAACCAGGCGCTGGCCGAGCCGATGGATCCGTCGCGCAAGCGGAAGTTCTTCGAGCTGATGGTTGCCATCGGCTACAAAGAGATCGAGGTCGGATACCCGTCCGCATCGCAGACCGACTTCGATTTCGTGCGACTGCTCGCCGAGTCGGATCTGGTGCCTTCCGACGTCACCATCGTCGTGTTCACCCCGGCCCGCGCGGATCTGATCGCTCGGACGGTCGAGTCCGTCGCCGGGATGCGTGGCGACGTGGTGATCCACATGTACGCCGCGACCGCGCCGACCTGGCGGGACGTCGTACTGCGTCGTACGCGGGACGAGCTGGCGTCGATGATCTACACGGGGTCCGAGGAGATCCTGCGGCTGGCGGGCGATTCCGTGCGGTTCCAGTTCTCGCCTGAGGTGTACAACCTGACCGAGCCGGATTACGTGCTGGAGCTGGCGGATCACCTCACCAAGCAGTGGGACGCGACGCCGGAGCGGCCGGTGATCATGAACCTGCCGGCGACGGTCGAGGTCGCGACGCCGAACGTGTACGCCGACCAGATCGAGTACATGCACCAGAACCTGCCTCGGCGCGACGGGGTGATCCTGTCGGTGCATCCGCACAACGACCGCGGTACCGGGATCGCCTGCGCCGAGCTCGCCGTACTCGCGGGTGCGCAGCGGGTCGAGGGCTGCATCTTCGGCAATGGCGAACGCACCGGGAACGTGGACATCGCGACGCTCGCGCTCAACCTGCACGCGCAGGGCGTCGATCCGATGGTCGACTTCTCCGACATCGACCGGATCCGGGACGTGGTCGAGTACTGCACGCGGATGCCGATCCACCCGCGGCACCCATACGTCGGGGAGCTCGTCTACACGGCCTTCTCCGGGACGCATCAGGACGCGATCCGCAAGGGGTTCGCCGTACAGGGTGACGGCTTCTGGGATGTGCCTTATCTGCCGATCGATCCGGCTGATGTCGGGCGCGGGTACGAGGCCGTCGTCCGGGTCAACAGCCAGTCGGGTAAAGGTGGGATCGCGCACGTGCTGGAGTCTGTGTACGGCGTACGGCTGTCCGCTGCACAGGAGCGGGAGTTCGCGCAGCATGTGCAGCGGCGTACGGACGAGACCGGGCGGGAAGCAAGTGCGGAAGAGCTGAAGGCGTTGTACGAGGAGGTTTACGGGTGCTCGAACTGAAAGATGTCGACTTCGTCCGGGACGGCAAACTGCTGCTGTCCGGGGTGTCGCTGACGGTCGGCGAAGGTGAGCGATGGGCTCTGCTCGGGCCGAACGGCGCGGGCAAGAGCACGATGCTCGGCCTCTGCGGCGCGGTCACGCACCCCACCCGCGGCACAGTCGAGATCCTCGGTAAGCGCCTCGGCACTGTCGACATCCGCACCCTCCGCGAGTCCATCGGCCACGTCAATCCACGACACCCGCTGCGCTCACCGTTGTCCATCGTCGACGTAGTCCTCACCGGCCTGACCGGCACCATCGAACGCATGCCCCGCTGGGATCCAACGCCCGCTCAAACAGCCCGCGCCCTAGAGCTGATCGACCTCCTGGGCGTCACACCACAGGCCCACTCCCCCTGGCCCACCCTCTCCCAAGGCGAACGCGGCCGAGCGTTAATCGCCCGGTCCCTAATCTCCGACCCCAAGCTCCTCCTCCTGGACGAGCCTTCCACCGGCCTGGACGTAGCCGCCCGCGAACAACTCCTCGAAACCCTCGACCACATCCACACCACCCACCCCCATCTCGCCTGGCTCCTCGTCACCCACCACCTGGAGGAGCTCCCCACCTGCACCACCCACGCCACCCTCATCCGCGAAGGCCGCATCCTCGCCGCCGGCCCAGTAGACGACGTGATCACCACCCCACTCATCTCCCAAACCTTCAACCACCCCATCAAAATCACCCACCAAGCAGGCCGCTGGACCGCAACCGCCGGAGCACGCCGTGCCTTAGAGTGATCTCGCTTCGGGGTGGGGCGAGGGCTGGGGGACGACGTGGCGGTGATGGGTGAGCGCCTGCCTGAGGCGTGGATGGTGGAATGGCACCGGAACAGGCGGGTCGAGTTCCCGCTCCGTCGGTGGTCGTTCCTGCAGTTCCCGGTTCTTCTGGGGCTGGGGCCGTCCTTGCTGTTGATGGGCCGGTTGCCGGACATGCTCGACGAAGGCGCCTGGCGGTACTTCGGCTACCTGATCATCGTCGGGTACGCAGGCATCGCGATCGCCGTCGCCTGGCAGCTCATCACCCAACGCCCGTACGTCGTCGTGGACCGAACCGGTGTCCGCGCCGGCCGTCGCTTCATGCCGTGGACCGACGTCGGCTCCATCGGACTGATCCGCGGCCAGAACCCGTTCCGCGAACTACCGATCCACCCGAAGAACGTCTGGGCCAAGGACCTCGTCCTCAGCCGGCAGCACGTGAACGACCTTGCGGCGTTCCGGAGTTGGCTCGATGAGTTGCTGGCCGAGCATCGCCAGGTGGCGCAGGAAGGTGGGGTGGAGTGATGCGGGACATGGGGGACGCTTCGGCGGAGGTTTGGGACGAGGAGTTGCGTCGTACCGGACGAGTGGTGTTTCCGTTGCGGCGACGGGCCACGCTTGTCGCGTACCCGGTCGTTGTGCTGGGCCTGGTGCTGTCCGCGCTGAACCTGTTGCTCCACGGCGTGCAGCGAGACGCCGTCGGGGATCTCCTGTGGGCGGCGTTGTTCGCCGGCTTCATCGGCAGCGGGGCATACCGCTTCGTCGCGCAGCGGCCGAGTGTGGTGGTGGATCGGGAAGGCATTCGGTACGGGCGGCGGAAATACCTGCCCTGGAGCGCGGTACGAGGGATCGGGATCGTGGCCGGGATACCTGGGAGCCGGTCGTTACTGGTCCATCCGTGGGACACGTCCGCCAAGAGCGTCCGGCTGAACCAGCAGAATGTTCGCGATATGCCGGCCTTCCAGCAGTGGTTGGCGACGGTGCTCGCCGATCACTGGGCTGGGTCCTAGGTGAGGCCGAGGCGTTTGCTGAGGCGGGGGCCTCGTTTGATTTTGATCTCGCCGAGGATGGCGGTGCCGCGGATGTGGAAGCGTTTGGGGGCCGTCGGCTGGGCGTTCGGGTCGGGGACGGCTTTGAGGCCGGCTTCCTGTTCGGAGACGGAGCCGAGGATCGGGTTGCTGTCGAGCAGGACGATCGCGTTCGCGGGGACGCGGATCTTCACGTCGGCGAGGATCGACTTCACGTCGACCTGGATGTCGTCGTACGGGATGTTCGCCTCGGTGTAGTCGAGCGTGACGTCGCCGAGGACCGCGTTCACTTCCTGCCGCTGCGGGACGAGCCAGTTGCCCATCCGCTTGGTCTCGGACATGAACACATTGATCACCGGGCCGGTCTCGACCATCGCGCCGCTGTACTGCGGGCTGACCGACGGGACTCCCGGAGCGCGCGGACCGTTCGGCAGGTCGGCCGTCAGCTCGACGAGGTCGCCGTACGTCTTGGAGCCGTACAGCGTCTCGAGCCGCTCCTCCAGCTCGCCGTACGACAACCGGCCTTCGCCCGCGGCCTCGCGCAGTACGTCGGCGACCTCCTCCCGCTCGAGGTCGGACACCCGCCGCCGCAACGCCAGTTCATCACCGGTCGCCGCCTGCGAGGGCACGGCATCCTGCGGTCGGTTCTCCTGGGGAACGTCATCCTGAGCCACGGCAAAACCATACGCGCGGCAGGAGTCCGCTGCCGCCAGGTTTCTCCCCCGATTCACCCCTGACCACAACCCTGGTTCCGGGCTCATACTGTCCGACATGACATGGCCTGAAGGTGTCCTGGGGCGGAGGCTGGCAGGAACGTACCTCGCCGGCTGGCTGAGCTGGTTGATCGGTGTCGTCTGCGTCCTGAGCGTCCAGCTGGCCGGAGTGGCCGAGCCGTTGGTGATGGTGATCGGAACGGTCCTGTTCTTCGCCGGCGCAATCGGAGTCCTGGCTGTGGCGGTCCAGATGCGCAACCGCGTGTCGGCGCCGGCGGGCAAGTTCTCGGCAGGCGCCACCGGCTACCAGCGGGCGTGGCATCGGATGATGCTCGGGCTGGAGCTGCGCGCGGCGGTGCGGGTGGTGAAGGGCTGACGAGTGAGGGTTGCCTCACCTGGGGGTGAGACGGAGGTCGCGTCGGGCCGGGCGGCGGGGAGAACTAGGCTTTGAGGGGTTCAGTCCGGTCCTTGTGGAGGTATGCCCTGTGTCTGCCGACTTCAACTACTCCGATTTGTTGCCGTTGGGTGTTGACGAGACGGAGTACCGGCTGCTGACGACCGAAGGTGTCAGCACTTTCACGGCGGGCGATCGGACGTTCCTGCAGGTGGAGCCCGAGGTGCTGCAGGCGTTGACCGCGGAGGCGATGCACGACATCTCGCACTACCTGCGGACCGCCCACCTCGCGCAGCTTCGCCGGATCATCGACGACCCGGAGGCGTCCGGGAACGACCGGTTCGTCGCGCTGGACCTGTTGAAGAACGCGAACATCTCGGCCGGCGGCGTACTCCCGATGTGCCAGGACACCGGCACGGCGATCGTGATGGGCAAGAAGTCCGAGGGCGTGCTGACCGGCGCGGTCGACGAGGAGTGGATCAGCCGCGGCGTGTACGACGCGTACACCAAGCTGAACCTGCGCTACTCCCAGATGGCCCCGCTGAACATGTGGGACGAGAAGAACACCGGCTCCAACCTGCCCGCCCAGATCGAGCTGTACTCCACGCCGGGCACCACCGACCCGGCGTACAAGTTCCTGTTCATGGCCAAGGGCGGCGGCTCCGCGAACAAGTCGTTCCTGTACCAGGAGACGAAGGCCGTCCTGAACCCGGCGCGGATGATGGAGTTCCTGGACGAGAAGATCCGCTCTCTCGGTACGGCGGCCTGCCCGCCGTACCACCTCGCGGTCGTGGTCGGCGGTACGTCGGCGGAGTACGCGCTGAAGACCGCGAAGTACGCCTCCGCGCACTACCTCGACACGCTGCCGGCCACGGGATCGCCGGTGGGACACGGATTCCGGGACGTGGAGCTCGAGGAGGAGGTCTTCAAGCTGACGCAGGAGTTCGGGATCGGCGCGCAGTTCGGCGGGAAGTACTTCTGCCACGACGTCCGCGTGATCCGCCTCCCGCGGCACGGCGCGTCCTGCCCGGTCGCGATCGCGGTGTCGTGCTCGGCGGACCGGCAGGCGCTGGCGAAGATCACGCCGGAGGGTGTGTTCCTGGAGCAGCTCGAGCGCGACCCGGCGCGGTTCCTGCCGGACACCACCGACGAGCACCTCGACGACGCGGCCGACGTCGTACGGATCGATCTGAACCGGCCGATGAGCGAGATCCGCGCGGAGCTGTCCAAGCTGCCGGTGAAGACGCGGCTGTCGCTGAGCGGGCCGCTCGTGGTGGCGCGCGACATCGCGCACGCGAAGATCAAGGAGCGGCTGGACGCGGGCGAGGAGATGCCGCAGTACCTGCGCGACCACGCGGTGTACTACGCGGGGCCGGCGAAGACGCCCGAAGGCTATGCGTCGGGGTCGTTCGGGCCGACGACGGCGGGGCGGATGGATGCGTACGTCGACCAGTTCCAGGCGGCCGGCGGTTCGTTCGTGATGCTTGCCAAGGGCAACCGGTCGGCGAAGGTGACGGCGGCGTGCAAGGAGCACGGCGGGTTCTACCTCGGCTCGATCGGCGGCCCGGCGGCGCGGTTGGCGCAGGACTGCATCAAGTCCGTGGATGTCGTGGAGTACGCCGAGCTCGGCATGGAAGCGGTGTGGAAGATCCAGGTGGAGGACTTCCCCGCGTTCATCGTGGTGGACGACAAGGGCAACGACTTCTTCACGGATACCCGCAAGCCCGTCCCGCTGACTGTGCGGCCGCGTAGTTGACCTGACGACCCGATCGTCGCACCCTCAGAAACGGGGGTGGTGGCGATGGGCAAGCGGATGTTGCGGGTCGGGAATCGGATCGGCGTGTGGCTCTACAAGACGTCGGACGGCCGCCTCGGGAGTGGCAGCAAGGACGTCCATGTCCTGATGCTCACCACGCCCGGCCGGCACACCGGCGTACCGCGGTCGACGTGTGTGCGGTACCTCGAGACCGCGGACGGGCTGCTGGTGTGGGGAACCGGGTCGGGTTCGCGTCAGGACCCGGACTGGTTCTGCAATCTTCGCGCGGCGGAATCGACCGACGTGCAGATCGGCGCCGAACACTCGCAGATGCGCGCGCGTGAACTGACCGGTGCCGAGCGGGGCACCGTCTGGACGGACGTCATCCTCCGCGAGGATCCGGGCATCGGCCGGTTCGCGACGAAGGCACGGCGGACGATCCCCGTCGCCGTCCTGGAACCGCTGGAGGAGTGACCTCAGCCGGCCTTGGTTTCCATCTGCTCGGGGAGCTTTGCAAGCAGGGCGCGGGTGGCTTTGACGAGATCTGCTTCGTTGTGGCCGAAGGCCTGCAGGTAACACCCAAGCGCCGAGCGGACCAGCTGCAGCTCCTCGGCCTCCAACTCAATGGTGTACATACTTCCAAGCTAAGCCCATCCGCCCCAGTTGCAACCGCTCGTGACCCACCTGTGTTGTCAGCCCCCTGGCCAGCCCACCAGCGTGAGGATCTCCGCCGCCGTGTCCGCCACGGCACCGTCGTTGTGGACGGTGAAGTCCTCGATCGGCTGATGGGTCTCGGCAAAGGCGAGGGCCGTCGCCAGATCCCACTGCGGGCCGCGGGTGGTGCGGGTGCGAGCCTCGATCAGCTCGGGTGCCGTGACGATACGCACGACCTGCACCGCGCAGTCGGGCAGCGCAGCGGTGTAGGCGGCGCGGAGCTGGGCCGAGAAGACTGGGCCGCTGGCGATCAGGAAGTCGGCGCCTGCCGCTCGGTAGGTCCGCCAGACGGCGGCGAGGTTGTCGATGCGTAGGTGGTCGCTGAAGCGCAGGCCGGAAGCCGGCGCGGGTCGCCTGGGACCGCCGAACTGGGCGACGGCGTCCAGGTCCAGTACGCCGGTGGTGTGGCCGGCGCTAGTCAGCACACCGCCGATCGCCTGGGCCGTGGTGGTCTTGCCGACACCACCGCCTCCGGTGAGAAGCAAGGCGCTGGGCATCAGCTGTGCAGTTCCTCGGCGATCAGGGTGGGCTGGTGGGTCGTCGGTGCGGCGGGGACGCGCCAGGTGGGCGGCGGGGTCCAGAACTGCCAGTCGTCGGAGAACGGGGACGACCACGCCTCGATATCTCGGATGGCGGCGTGGGCGTCACCAACGATCCGCTCCGCATCGGCGGCAGTGAAGCGTCCGGCGGTGACCGCTCCTTCGAGCTCGTCCTCGTCCTTCCACTCGATGGTGCGGTCGGGCTTCATCCACAGGTCGAGCACGTGATCGACCGTGCTGGTACGGCGGGATGCCCAGTCGCGGACGTGCTCCTGCTCGAGATTCACGTACCACCCGAGGAACGTCCCGTCCTCGCCCCAGAAGTACCAGACCGACCACGGCTTCCCGGGCGGCGATACCTTGAGGATGCCGGTGCCGTGCCAGATGTCGAGCTTCAGCGCCCGCTCCTCGGTGAACATCCCGACCGGACCGGCGTGCCGCATCTCCCGCCCATCGGCGAGGACCGGTTTGAGCAACGGCGTACCTGGGGCGAGCCAGGCGACGAGCCCGTCCGCGTCGTCACGCACGACCGTCATCGGTCGCACGTTCGGCTTGTCCGCGTGCCTCCCGGTCCCCTTCGTACACCCACTCGATCGTTGTCCCCGGCTCCCAGAATTGGCTCACGAGTCCGCCGGCCGGGTCATGGAGAGTACGTCGAGGGCCGCGTCCAGCTGCTCCTCGGTCAGGTCTCCCTTCTCGACGTGACCGTTCTCGATCACGACCTCGCGGATGGTTTTCCCTTGTTTCAAAGCGCTCTTGGCCACCGCGGCGGCGTTCTCGTACCCGATGTAGCGGTTGAGCGGCGTCACGATCGACGGCGACGACTCGGCCAGCGCGCGGGCGTGATCGACGTTCGCGGTGATGCCGTCGACGCAACGGTCCGCCAGCAGGCGCGAGCTGTTGGCCAGCAGCGTGATGGACTCGAGCAGGTTGCGGGCGATCACCGGGAGCATCACGTTGAGCTCGAAGTTGCCTCCGGCACCGGCCACGGTGATCGCGGTGTCGTTGCCGATCACCTGCGCGGCAACCATCAGCGTCGCCTCGCAGATCACCGGATTCACCTTGCCCGGCATGATGCTCGAGCCCGGCTGCAGGTCCGGCAGCGAGATCTCGCCGAGCCCGGCGCGCGGCCCGGATCCCATCCAGCGCAGGTCGTTGCAGATCTTCGTCAGGCTCACGGCGACAGTCTTCAGTTGCCCTGACAGCTCAACGAGCCCGTCGCGGGCGCCCTGCGCCTCGAAGTGGTCCTCGGCCTCGGTCAGCTCCAGCCCGGTCCGCCTGTTCAGCTCGGTGATCACCGCGGCCGCGAACCCGGGCGGCGTGTTGATCCCGGTGCCGACCGCCGTCCCGCCCAGCGGCAGCTCGGCGACCCTGGGCAGAGTCGCCCGCACCCGCGCGGCACCCCGGCGGATCTGCTGCGCATACCCGTTGAACTCCTGGCCGAGGGTCACCGGCGTCGCGTCCATCAGGTGCGTCCGCCCGGACTTCACCACGTCGGCGAACTCAGATCCCTTACGAGACAGGGAATCCGCGAGGTGCTCGAGCGCCGGCAGCAGCTCCTGCACGACACCGGCGGTCGCGGCGACGTGGATCGCCGACGGGAACGTGTCGTTGCTCGACTGGGATGCGTTGACGTCATCGTTCGGGTGTACGTCGTCGCCGAGCGAGCGGGTGGCGAGGGTCGCGAGGACCTCGTTGGCGTTCATGTTCGTCGACGTACCCGAGCCGGTCTGGAAGACGTCGATCGGGAACTCGCTGTCGAACTCCCCCGCAGCAATCTTGTCCGCCGCGGCAACGATCGCGTCCGCCCGGCCCGCGTCGATCACGCCGAGCGAGGCGTTCACCACCGCGGCCGAAGCCTTGATCTGTGCCAGCGCGTGCACGAGCGCCGGCGCGAGCGGCCGCCCGGAGATCGGAAAGTTCTCCACCGCACGCTGCGTCTGCGCCCGCCACAACGCGTCCCGAGGCACCTTGACCTCGCCCATCGTGTCGTGCTCGATCCTGAATTCCACGTCATCACCCATACCTGCAGAGTACGTCGCTGAGCGTTGTCGGAACGCCCTGATAGACAAGCTGTGGACAACTACACAGGAGGGGACTGGATGAAGTTCACCCAGGCATTCGAGATCACCCAGTGGGACCAGGCGGCGTACGACGAGGCAGGTTCGATCCAGCTCGGGCGGGCAACGGTCGGGAAGACGTTCACCGGCGGCGACCTCGAGGGCACCAGTTCGGCCGAGCTGTTGATGGCGGGGACGGCGGACGGCCCGGCGGCGTACACCGCGATGGAGCGCTTCAGCGGGACGCTCGGCGGACGGAAAGGGTCGTTCGTCATGCTGCACGGGGCAACGACCGATCAGAGTTCGTCTCCTGGGCGGATCGTTGCGGCCGAAGGAGATCTGGCCGGGCTGACCGGCACGGTCGAGTATGTGCACGACGAGCAGGGCGCTCGGGTCACAGTGGACTACGAGCTGCCCTGATAGACGTAGTAGGTCTCGTCCCGGTCCTGCAGACGGACCGGGACGGGGGTGACCTGGCACTTGCCGAAGACCGTCGTGACGGCTGACTCCAGAGCCGCAGATGAAGACGACGACCAGACGGTGAGGACGCCGCCGGCGCGCAACTTCACCTGACATGTGGCAAGGAAGTCAGAGGTATAGATGGCTGAATTCTCGTTGTAAACAAGGAAATCCGGGCCGTTGTCGACGTCCAGCAGGATGGCGTCGACGGAGGCGTCGGGCAGATCCGTGACGACAGCGCGCACATCGCCGACCACCACGCCGACTCGCGGGTCGTCGAGGATCGACGGGACCAGGCCTGCGCGCATCCACGCGACCAGATCCGGCTCGATCTCCGCGACGATCACCTGACCGAGGCGCGCGTCGGCCAGGAGCGTGCGGACCGTGTAGCCGAGACCCAGTCCACCAACGATCACACGCTCAGGCCGCCGTACCGCCTCCAGCGCAGCCGAAGCCAACAGCTCCTCGCTGGACGTCTCCTGGTCGTCCATCACGAAGACGCCATTCACCCGCAGCTCCAGCGCCCCATCCTCCCGACGCCGCAGTACAAGCTCACCCCGCTCGCTGCAGGCCCGCGCAATCTCCGCCACTCCCGATCGCCTGGTAGCTCAGTACCAGCCCTTGGCCTGGGAGTGGCCCCAGGCGGAGCACGGGGAGCCGTAGGTGGCCTCGATGTAGTCCAGGCCCCACTTGATCTGGGTGACCGGGTTGGTGCGCCAGTCCTTGCCGTACGCCGCCATCCGGCTGCCGGGCAGCGCCTGCGGGATGCCGTACGCGGTCGACGTCGGGTTGTCGGCGCTGACCTTCCAGCGGGACTCCTTGTTCCAGAGCTTCTCCAGGCAGCTGAACTGGCTCTCGCTCCAGCCGTGGTCGGGGAGGAGGTTCATCGCGACCTCCTTCGGCGTGCCCTCGTACTTCTTCCGCTCCGCGTCGCGGCTGGCCCGCTCTTCCTGGACCGAGCGGTCGGCCTGCTGCAGCGCCTCGTACCGGCGCAGGGCGGCGTTCTTGGCGGCGTTCTTCTGATCGGCCGCGTCCTGCAGCACGATCTGCTGCTGCGCGACGGCCTCGACCTGGTTCCGCATCCGGACCGCGTCGGCGGCCGCGTCGGCGGCGTCGGTCGGCTTCGCGGCCGACGGCGTGGCCGCGCCGGGGAGCACCTTCCCGCTGTTGATGACGGCCATCTCCGCGCGCCCTGAGACCTTCTCCGAGGCACTGCTGCTCCCGGGGGAGCTGAAGAGGTCGATACCCGCGACGACGGAGACTACGGCGATCCCTGTAACTGCGAGAGCCGTGACGGAGCGCTTCGCTTTCATCTGTCCTTCCGAGAAAACCCGACCCCCGTCGGCTGCAACGAGAACATACTCTGGCGTAAACCGTGCGTGATCACAAGCAGGTCACGAACGAACGGTGCGGCCGCCAGCGTGGCGACCGCACCGAACGCGGAATCCTTACCCGTGCTTTACAGAAAGTTATGACCCAATAACGCCGACACTCCTTACAAATACCTTCCCCGCCCCACCGCCCCGGTCACAGCTGCAGGTCGTCGAGCATCTCGGTTACGAGAGCCGCGATCGGCGACCGCTCCGACCGCGTCAGGGTCACGTGCGCGAACAGCGGATGACCCTTCAACTGCTCGACCACCGCGACCACGCCGTCGTGACGGCCGACCCGCAGGTTGTCCCGCTGGGCGACGTCGTGGGTCAGCACGACCCGCGAGTTCGCCCCGACACGCGACAGGACCGTCAGCAGCACGTTCCGCTCCAGTGACTGGGCCTCGTCCACGATCACGAAGGCGTCGTGCAGCGACCGGCCACGGATGTGGGTCAGCGGCAGCACCTCGAGCATGCCGCGGTCCATCACCTCGTCGATCACGTCACCGCTGGTCAGCGCGCCGAGCGTGTCGTGGACGGCCTGCGCCCACGGCCCCATCTTCTCGGACTCGGTGCCGGGCAGGTACCCGAGCTCCTGCCCGCCGACCGCGAACAGCGGCCGGAACACGATGACCTTCTTGTGCTGCCGCCGCTCCATCACCGACTCCAGGCCGGCGCACAGGGCCAGCGCGGACTTACCGGTACCGGCGCGGCCGCCGAGCGAGATGATCCCGACATCGGGGTCCAGCAGCAGGTCGAGCGCGACCCGCTGCTCGGCGGACCGGCCGCGGATCCCGAAGGCTTCGCGATCACCGCGGACCAGCCGGATCCGCTTGTCCGGCATCACCCGGCCGAGCGCGCTGCCACGGTCTGACAGCATCACCAGACCGGTGTGCGTCGGGAACTCGCCCGCCTGCGGCAGCTCCACGGAGCCGTTCTCGTACAGGTCGTCCACGACGTGCGTCTCGACCTCGAGCTCGGCCATCCCGGTCCAGCCGGACTCCAGGGTGAGCTCAGCGCGGTACTCCTCCGCCTGCAGGCCGCACGCCGATGCCTTGACCCGCATCGGCAGATCCTTCGAGACCAGCGTGACATCCTTGCCCTCGGCCATGAAGTTGCAGGCCACGGCCAGGATCCGGCTGTCGTTGTCGCCGAGCCGGAAACCGGCCGGTAGCGTCTCCGGGTCGGTGTGGTTCAGCTCGACCCGAAGAGTTCCACCCTTCTCCCCCACTGGCAGGGGCGCGTCCAGACGTCCGTGCAGGATCCGGAGCTCGTCGAGCAGTCGCAGCGCGGTGCGGGCGAAGTAGCCGAGTTCCGGGTGATGCCGTTTTGCCTCCAATTCGGTGACAACGACCACCGGGACGACCACCTCGTGCTCGTCGAACCGCAGCATCGCGTGCGGGTCCGAGAGGAGCACCGAGGTGTCCAGCACGAAGGTGCGCTGGTCCGGTGTTGATGAGGTACTTGACGCCTTGGCGTGGATGGCCATGTCGCACGTCCTCTTCTAGGCCGTGACGTACACCCTCGCCCCGGCCCGCCAGTGGTTAGGTGATGGGTCGGGTGCCGCCCTCGGGGTCCGGTGTTGACCCCGTCCGCGCCGCCGCACGAGCGGCAACGGCGATCAGTGAGTCCGGGACCTGAGGTCTCGGGGACTCCGTTCGGCCCCTCATGGGGCAACCGGCTGGAACGAGATTCTCAAACTGATCGGGCCTCCCGTGACAGCCGGCTTCCCCTCCGACCGTCTCTGCCAGAGTAGGAGCCCCCCGCAAACGGCGCAGCCCGACACGCCAGGCCACGGGGTTAACAGGGCGTTACACGTTCAACCAGCCGAGGGAGCAGGTTCACTCCGGCGGGTGATCCGGTACGCCGGTCCGCCCGGCGACGCTCGGTACATGAGGAAGAACTGGCCGTCGTGGACCGGGTACGCCACCGCTGCATGGTCCCTGCTGTACGGCGTACTCGGCGCGTACTGGAGCTTCGGCGGCGCGGGCTACCCGTTCGCGCACGTACCCGACGATCGCGCCACCGCGTCGATCCTGGAAGGTACGCCGGTGCACGTGCTCGCGCCGGTGATGGCAACGATCGGGCTCGCCGGCGCCGTACTTGCGGTCGTGATGACCCGGATGCGCCCGCGCGGATCGGTCCTGCAGACGATTGCCGCCGTACTCGCGGTCGGCCTCGCGCTCGCGATCCCTGACTACACACTGATCGCGGTCGTTGCCCTCTCGCCCGCGATCGTGGTCTTCGCGTTCACCGGCGTACCGGGCGCGCAGGGTGGCGTCGGCGACATCCTGTACTGGCATCGCGTGAACCTGATCATCCTGTTCGTCGGCGGCGTCCTGTGGGCCGCGACCGCCATCGCGTACCACCGGCGCAGCCGGGACGTCTGCGTGTCGTGCGGTCGAGGAGCTTCAGAACCAGCATGGAAGTCGCCGTCTGCCGCGCTGCGTTGGGGTAGATGGGCGGTGGGCATCGCGGTCGTGGCGAACCTTCCGTACGAGTTCACCCGCGTCGCCTGGTACTTCGGCTGGCCGGTCGGTATCAGCGGTGATTTCCACCAGATGATGGCCGACACGCCGGGCATGCTCGAGATGGGCCTTGGCCTAGCCGTGATGGGGCTGGCCGGCGGCGTCCTCACCCACGGCCTCGTGCACCGCTGGGGCGAGATCTACCCGCGCTGGATCTGGTTCAAGGCAGGCAAGCGGGTCCCGCCGCTGCTCGCGATCCTCCCGGCCTCGATCGTTGCCGTCGTACTCATTCCTGCGGGACTGATGAACACCCAGCTCCCCCTCGACGGCGACAACTGGGCGATCAATGCCCCAGGCATCCTCTGGGTCGTGTGGGGAGCGGCCCTCGGTACGGCGACGTACGCCTACTACCTGCGCCGCCGTACGACGTGTGCGCGCTGCGGACGCGGCGTCACGTACCGAAGCGACGCTCTCGCTGGGCGTAGCTCCGGATCGCGCGAAGGAAGTCGACGTGCCGGAAATCCGGCCAGAGCGCTTCGCAGAAGTAGAACTCGCTCAGTGCGCTCTGCCAGAGCAGGAAGCCGCCGAGGCGCTGCTCACCCGACGTACGAATGACGAGATCCGGGTCCGGCTGGCCCTTCGTGTACAGGTGCCGGGCGATGTGCTCGACGTCGACGCGGTCGGCCAGCTCCTCGATCGATATGCCCTTCGCGGCTTCCTCGAGGAGCAGCGAGCGGACCGCGTCGGCGAGCTCGCGACGTCCGCCGTACCCGACGGCGACATTGACGAACAGGCCCTCGTTGTCGTGGGTCGCGGTCTCGGCTGCCTTCAGGGCCTCCGCAGTACTGCCGGGCAGGAGGTCGAGCGCGCCGACCGGGTGGATCCGCCAGCGGCCGATCGCGGTCAGCTCCTGGACGGTCTGCTCGATGATCCGCAGCAGCGGCTCCAGCTCGTCGGCCGGGCGGGTCAGGTTGTCGGTCGACAGCATCCACACCGTGACCATCTTGACGCCGACGTCGTCGCACCATTCGAGGAACTCGGAGATCTTGTTCGCCCCGGCCTCGTGGCCGCGCGATACCGGGTCGCCGACCTGCCGGGCCCAGCGCCGGTTGCCGTCGATGATGACGCCGATATGCCGCGGGATCCGGTCCGGCGACAGCGATCGCATCAGCCGGCGCTCGTACAGGCCGTAGACCGCGTCGCGCAGCTTCTGCTTGCCAGGTGTCCGCATGGGCAGGTTGCTCTCCTCAAAGACTCTCGGTCACGAGGCTAGCCCACATCTCGGTGTGGGTGAGAGCCCTCGGAGTGCCACACAGAAAGCTGCCAGTGAGGCCGAACTTTCCTCGCAGTTCGTGCGTCGTAAACACGGGTGGTGGTGCGCCGATCGGGTGACGTCGCCTACATTTCATCCTTCTGACCCATGCAACCTACGGTTCCGTAGGTTACGGTTGCGTAGGTATAAACCGCCCGGCACCCCTCGAAAGGACGGCGATGACCGCTACCAGCGCCCAGCCCGAGGAACTCGGTCACCGGCTCTCCGGCCGGCTCGGCCCGCTCAAACCGAAGCTCCGCGGATGGCTGCACGCCGGCACGTTTCCCTTCGCCACTGCCGCCGGCATCGTCCTGATCTGCCTGGCTCCGCATGCCAACGCGCGCTTGGCCGCTGCGGTCTATACCGCAGGCGCGATGCTGTTGTTCGGCATCTCCGCCCTGTACCACCGCTTCTACTGGGGCCCGACCGGCGAGGCGATCCTGCGCCGCCTGGACCACAGCAACATCTTCCTGCTGATCGCCGGCACCTACACCCCGCTCGGCATGGTCCTCCTGCACGGCCAGGACCGGCTGCTGATGCTCGGCCTGGTCTGGGGCGGCGCGACCGCCGGCATCCTGTTCCGCATCTTCTGGCTGAGCGCACCGCGCTGGATCTACACGCCGATCTACCTCGCACTCGGCTGGGTCGCCATCTTCTGGATGGGCGACATCTACCACGCCGGCGGCGCCGCGGTCGTCACCCTGATCGCGGTCGGCGGCGGGCTGTACTCGATCGGCGCGGTCGTCTACGGCACCAAGCGCCCGAACCCGTCCCCGCGCTGGTTCGGCTTCCACGAAATCTTCCACGCCTTCACCGTGGCCGCCTTCATCTGCCACTACATCGCCGTCAGCATCGCCACCTACCACGCCGGCTAAACCGGACACGCCTCCGGCGCGGCTGACTTGTTGCCGGCTCCGCCGGGGCTCGGGATCGTCGCCTCAGGCTGGTGGCCCGGCGAGCTAGCCGACGACAGGCCAGCACACACCGGACACGCCTCCGGCGCGGCTGACTTGTCGGCCGGGTTCGCCGGCGGCCGGTCCGCCGAGTCGTGGCGTACGGCGGCGGCCCGGATCTCGAGTCGTGGATAGGGGTCGCTCCGACGAGCCAACTCTCACGACTCGGCGATGATGGTGCCCGCCTTTTGCCACGACTCGGGTGTTTCGGGAGCTCTAACGCTTGTGGCTCAAGGCGGCTAGGAGTACGACGAGCGCGACGCCGCCGGCTGCCCGAAATCCGCGGCGCGGAGGTGCTTTCAGTACGTCGTGGTCGCCGTCGCTGCTCAGCAACGACCAGCGGGACCGGGCCGAGAGTGCCGAACCGACGGAGAGCACCGAGCCGGCCGAGAAGGCGGAGAGGGTCGATCCGACCGACGCGACCGACAGTGCGGAGCCGACCGATCCGATGCTCAGCACCGAGCCGACCGATCCGATCGACAGGATCGATCCGCGGCTTGCGATCGACAGAAACGAGTCTTCTGACCGCAACGACAATCCGCCCATGCTCGGCATTCTGACACGCGCAGACGTACTTTGGCGGACGGTCAGACGAGCAGCGTCTCAAGCTCTGGTAGGCGGCTGAACACGTCGGGTAGACCGTGCAGGCCATTGCGTACGGACTCGTGTGACAGCGCGAGGTCAGGGCCCGCACCCACCTCGACACCGGCCAGGCAGCGGATGACGTTCCACCTTGTGTGCCCCAGCCAGCCGCCGATCATGAACACGAACCAGCTCGGTCCCGAGGGCGGCAGCACTCCACCCCCTGCGACATAGCCGTCGAGGACCGAACGGAAGATGGTGGGCTGGATGTCGTCGAAGCCCGGTCCCTTCGACAGGCTCAGCGCGGTTGAGCCGAGCTCACCGGCCAGATCGAGCCTCCCCGAGAGCTCCCAGTCGAGCAGTACCGGCCGACCTTCTCGAGCGAGCAGGTTCCACGGCTGGATGTCCTTGTGGGTCAGTACGACGGAGCCCGGCCGTTCGCAGGTGTCGACGAAGTACGCCATGGCGAGAAACGTCTCGACCTGGCAGGCGAGTTCCTCGGCCCACGGCTGCCCGGTCGCCGCCGCCCGCTCTGCGAGCTCGGGCCAGTCCCGTGGCATCGGATCCTCGGTCGACGTGTCAGTCCACTCGACGTCGAGCCCGTGGAGGCGAGCGAGGATCTCACCGATCTCGAACGCGTACGCCGCCGACACCGGCGCTTCGGGAACAGTCTCCCCGTCGACCCACCGGTGCACGAGCACATTGTGGCCGGCCAAGATCGGCTCTGGCATCGGAACGCCGGCGGCGAAAGCTGCCCGCTCGAACCTGAACACATCCTCGATCCGATACACCCAGCGGCGGTCGACGAGATTCAGCTCCTTCACCGCGAACGACCCCTGGTCGGTGTCGAGCCGGTACATCCGGTTGGCGAACCCACCGTGGACACGGACCATCGGCCCGGCCGGCGTACCGAACTGCGAAAGATCCACCCGCCGCACTCTAGGCCGCGGAGCCCATCGACGCACCGGGATTGTCCGGCGCTGCAGGCGTGTAGGCAAGGTGCGCGTCCCCTCCCCCGGATGTGCGCCATCTCGCCGGGAGTGCGTGAGCACCCCACCAGACTCTGCGCGCCGGCGAAGCCGACCAACAAGGCAGTCGCGCCGAAGGCGTGACCTCTACCCCATCACCAGCTCGCCACCACACTCACCCCACCGGCGAAGCCGGCCAACAGGACAGCCGCGCCGAAGGCGTGTCCTTTCTCGGAGTACCCCTAGCTGCCTAGTTCTCGGAGGGTTTCTCGGAGGGCTTCGTAGCGGGCGGGGCCTAGGCGGGCCGACCAGATTTCTTCGACGCGTTCGATGGCGGCTTGGCTGTAGGCGGCTGCCTCGTCGCCCTTGGGGGTGCGGCGGACCAGGCGGACGCGGCGGTCGGCGCGGAGGCGGTCGGATTCTACGTAGCCGAGGCGTTGGAGGTAGTCGACGTGTTGGCCGAGGCCCTGTTTGGTCATCACCGCGACCTCGGCCAGGTCGGTGATGCGGGCGCCGTCGGGCGGGATCATCTCGAGGAGGCGGTAGTGCGAGACGCGTAGTCCGGGGTAGAGGTCCTCGGAGGCGGCCAGGATCTCCTCGCGGATGCGCTTCAGGGCGGCTCCGAGCAGGCCTGCGATGTGTCCGGACCACGGGCCCTGCACCCGGCCCGAAACGTCGTTGACGGAAGTCATAAAGCCACTTTACTATGCAGTTAGTAAGGTGGCTTTACTTCCTTGGGGGGAATCATGATCACCGCACTCGAACCGCTGGGGCGAGATGCCTTGCCGGACGACGAATTCACTGCCCTGGTCCGGACGATCACCGGCGATCCGCACGCCGTGCCCGCCGACGTACGGGTCGAGCCTGTCGACTACCCGATCGGTACGCCGAGCACCGAGTCGCTCAACCGGGTCTTCGGGACCGCGGACGGCGTCAAGTGGTCGTGCTTCGTGAAGAAGTTCCAGTCGGTCCGGCACTGGCCGATGATCGACTCGCTGCCCGAGGAGTTCCGCGCGCTGTTCATCCACAACGTGCCCTGGCAACTGGAGATCGCCGTCCACCGCAGCGACATCGCCGCCCTCCTCCCCGACGGCCTTCGCCTCCCAACAGCGTTCCGGATCGACGTGTACGACGACGACCGCGCGACGCTGTGGATGGAGAACATCACCCAGGAACCCGGTCCGTGGCCGATCGACCGGTTCGAGCGCGCGGCGTACCTGCTGGGACGCCTGTCCGCGCGCCGCCAGCCGCACATGGTCGAGCCGTTCCTCCCCCGCGAGCACGTCACGACCCCAGGCATCGGACTGCGCTTCTACTCGGAGGGCCGGGTCAGCCATGCCGCACTGCCCGCGCTGGCGGACCCCCAGACCTGGAAGCACCCACTGCTGAGCGGAGCGGTCTGCAACCTCGGCGAGCACGGCCTACGTGACGATCTGCTCGAGCTGGGCGAGCGCATCCCCGCAGTACTCGATGCGCTCGAGGCGTTGCCGCAGTGCTACCAGCACGGGGACGCGAGCCCGCAGAACCTCCTGGTACCGCAGGACAAGCCGGACGAGTTCGTGGTGATCGACTGGGGCTTCGACTGCCCGCAGGCCGTCGGGTTCGACCTGGGGCAGCTGCTGATCGGACTGGCCCATGCCGGCGAGCTGGCACCTGAGGCGTTGCCCATGGTGCACAAGGTCATCCTCAAGTCGTTCCAGGACGGGCTGAAGGCCGAGGGGATGCAGGTGACCGAGGACGAGGTGCTGTACGGGTACCTGGGCTCGCTACTGGTCCGCGCAGCGTTCACTGCACTGCCACTGGAGCTACTCGGCCAAGCCGACGCGTCGAAGGAGCTGTTCGAGCAGCGTGTCCAACTGACCCGCGCAATGGTCGACCTGGTCTCACCGGTGATCTGAGAACATTTCAGTCCTGTCACAGCTGCAACGAACGCCCCGCCTCCGTGTATCCATAGTGCGTGACGAACCTGAGCAGATACACAGCATTGGCCGCCCTGGCAGGACTCGTGCTGAGCGGATGCGGCAGCGAGTCCGGCGCGGGCAGCACGCCCACGACCAACAACACGCCGACAGCACCGACGTTGCCGACCGCGAGTGTCACGCAGTCGACGCCGGTCGGCGCCGGTCTGCCGTTGACCGTCAGCCGCAAGGGAGGGTTCGCCGGTTTCGACGACCAGGTGCTGATCAGCCCTGACGGCGTCGCGACGGTGAGCGCGCGCGGCAAGGAAACGATCCGGTGCAAGCTGGATCCGACCTTGCTGGCGACCATCACCGCGGCCGCTCAGCAGGTCGACTGGGCCAGTCTGGTCGCGACCAAACCGACCACCAAGCACCCGGACGACATGATCCTTGCGGTCACGGCGAACGGGAAGACTGCCCGGATCGAGGACCCGAAGGTCAAGCCGCTGGCGGCCCCGGTGAACGAACTGCTCACCGAAGCCGCCATCCCACCAGGCAAGCTCTGTACCAAGATCTAGCTCGCGGTCACCGCGACATCGTCGATCACGAAGCTCGTCTGCAAGGACGAATCCTCCTGGCCGACCAACTTCACCGTGACCGTCTTTCCCTTGTACGGCGAGAGATCGAGCGTCTTCTGCACGTACGACGTACTCTTGTTCAGGTTCGAGTACGTCGCGAGCGTGGTCGTCGTGGAGCCGTTGACGACCTGCACCTTGACCGTGTCGTACACCGTCGACGAGGTGGTCTCGGCGGAGTCGATCCGGATCCACAACGACAACGCGGACGCTGTCGCCGAGGCCGGGATCGCGACCGCTTGACCGATGTTCTCGGTGCTGCTGCGGCCGTTCCCCTGCAGCCATGCCTTCCAGGTCCCGGTGCGGGCCGGTCGACCGGTGTTGCTGGTGATCACGCCGGTCGTCCCCGTCCAGTTCGCCGTACCGGACTCGAAGCCTGGGTTCTGCAAGAGGTTGTCACCGGTCGGCGGCGGGCCGCCGGTGTAGTCCTTCTGCGCGTACGTCCAGATCATGTAGCCGATGGCATCGATCTGGCGGTCCAGCGAGGTCAGGTCCAGGTTGCTGATCGTGTCGCAGGACCGGTGGTAGCACGGGTCGAACGCCTGCCCCGCAGTACCTCCCCACTTCGTCGCCTGGGCGGACGTCTTCGTCTCCTCGGCGCCGGAGAACGTCCCGGCCGTTGGGATGCCCAACGAACGGAACGCCGCATGATCGGAGCGGCCCTGTACGTCGATGAACTCGGTCTGCACGCTCTTACTCGTGAAGTACGAGACCAGGTCGTCACGAGCGCCGTTGCCGGCCGGGTTGTCGTCGTAGACGAAGTACCCCGGGTTCGGCGAGGCGATCATGTCGAAGTTCAGGTACAGCTCGATCTTGTCCCGCTCGGCCGCGGGCAGGTTGTTCACGTAGTACTTCGATCCGAGCAGGCCGAGCTCCTCGGATCCCCAGAACCCGAACCTCAAACGGTTCGTGGGCGTCTGGCCGCTGGCAGCGTAAGCGAGGGCGGTTTCTAGTACGCCGGCGCTGCCTGAGCCGTTGTCATTGATCCCCGGACCAGCACTCACGCTGTCCAGGTGCGAACCCGTCATCACCACGTGGTTCGCGTCGCCGTGCGGCCACTCCGCGATCACGTTGTACGACGTACCCGCCGAGGTGCTGAACGACTGCAATGTGGTGGTGTAGCCGGCCGCGTCGAGCTTGGCCTTCACGTAGTCGGCGGATGCCTTGTACCCCGGCCGGCCCGTGTACCGGTTACCGCCGTTGCTGGTGGCAATCGACTGCAGCTGGTCGAGATGGGCCTTGGTGTTGGTGACCGAAATGTCCGGAGACTCCGCCGCGGTAGCGACGTTGCCGTGGGCAATCAGCGCGCCGGCCGCCAGTGCGGTGCCCAGCGCGGCGACGAGGAGCTTGTTCATAGACCGATCTCCTTCGGCCAAAGGGATCCGGGGCACGGACCCGGGCGGTGGGCCCGCGCCCCGGACGTCGGGTCAGCTCGCGGTCAGCGAGGTGTCGTCGATGACGAAGCTCGTCTGCGCGGAGGAGTCCTCCTGGCCGACGAACTTCACCGTGACGGTCTTGCCCTTGTACGCCGAGAGGTTCAGCGTCTTCTGCACGTACGACGTGTTCTTGTTCAGGTTCGAGTACGTCGCCAGCGTGGTCGCGGTCGACCCGTCGACGACCTGAACCTTGGCGGTGTCGTACACCGTCGAGGTGGTGGTCTCGGCGGTGTCGATCCGGATCCAGAACGACAGGCTCGCGGTCGTCGCCGACGCCGGGATCGCGACCGACTGGCCGACGTTCTCGGTGGTGGCGCGGCCGTTGCCCTGCAGCCACAGCTTCCAGCTACCGGTGCGCGCCGGGCGGCCGGTGTTGTTGGTGACCGGGCCGGAGGAGCCGGTCCAGTTCACCGCGCCGGACTCGAAGCCCGGGTTCTGCAGCAGGTTGTCGCCGGTGGGCGGCGGCGTGGTGCCACCACCGCAGGCAGCGGAGCCGGCCGGGACCGCGATACCGCTGAACGCGGCCTCGATGCCCTTGCACTCCGCGGAGTCCGCGCCGTACAGCTCCTTGGCGGACGTGATCGCGCCTTCACGAGCGTCCTTGTAGGTGCTGCCCGAGCTGAGCTTGGTGCTCAGCGTGCGGTACCAGACCTTCGACGCGACGTCGCGGCCGACACCGGTGAAGGTCGCGCCGTTGCAGGCGGTGCTGTTGTAGGAGACACCGTTGATGACCTTGCTGCCGGTGCCCTCGGAGGCCAGGTAGAACCAGTGGTTCAGCGGGCCGGACGAGTAGTGCGGGTCGAGCCCACCGGTGCTGGTCGACCAGCAGTCCACGCTGGCACCGTCCTTCGACGGCTTGTCCATGTAGCGCAGCGGCGTACCGTCGCCGTTGATGTTGATCTTCTCGCCGATCAGGTAGTCACCCGGGTCGCTCGAGTTGTTCGCGTACCACTCGACCATGGTGCCGAAGATGTCGCTGGTCGCCTCGTTCAGGCCGCCCGCGTCACCGGAGTAGTTCAGGTTGGCGGTCGCCTCGGTGACACCGTGGCTCATCTCGTGGCCGGCCACGTCGATCGCGGTCAGCGGGTGGGTGTTGCTGATCCCGTCGCCGTACGTCATCTGGGTGCCGTCCCAGAACGCGTTCACGTACGCGCTGCCGTAGTGCACCCGCGAGCGGGCGCCCTGGCCGTTGTTGAAGATGCCGTTGCGACCGTGGACGTTCTTGTAGTAGTCCCAGGTCAGCTGGGCGCCGTAGTGCGCGTCCACGCCGGCGGTCTGGCGGTTCGACGCGGCGCCGGTCCCCCAGGTGTCGTCGGGGTCTGTGAACGTGGTGCCGTTGCCGGAGGTCGAACCGTTCAGGTCGGTGGTGTAGTTGCCACCGCGGTTCGGATCCGTCAGGGAGAAGCTGCCGGAGGATCCCGACGTACCGATGGTGACCGTGCCGGCGTACATCGAGTTGCCGGTTCCGGTCTTGACCTCGTCGTCCTGGTCGAGAACGGCACCGGTCTTGGCGTCGATGAACGAGTGCAGCACCGACGGGGTCTGGTCGGGCTTCACACCGGTGGTGACGACCTCGTAGGCGAGCACGGGCTTGGCCGGCGTCACGAAGACGACCAGCTGGCCCTTGTTGCCGGAGGCCTTGAACTTCGCGGCCTGCGCGCCCTTCGCGAGCGCCGCCGACTGGGACAGAGTCGGCTTGGTGGCGACCTCGACGGCCTTCGCGCCGCGGTTGTAGGTGACCTGACCGACCGACTCGCCCTTGCGCTTGACGATCAGGTCACCGCCGACGACCTTCAGGCCGTTGAACGTACGGTCGTAGCGGACATACTCGGTGCCGTCGGCATCTTTCACGACATCGCGGACCTTGAGCTGCTCGCCGCTGGCAAGGCCGAGGGCTGCGGCCGTCTTCGCGGCCAACCCCTGCTCGGCCTGGACAGCGGCGGGCTGGTTGAAGCCTGGCGCGGGATGCGGAGCCGCGGTTTGAGCAGCGATGGCGGATGGGCCGGTGACCACGACGGCAAGGCCCGCGGCCGCGACGGCGGCCACCGCCCCTGCTGATGTCAGTCGTCTCAAGACAACATCTCCTCACGGTGTGGTCGCTGTTTGGGCGCAGCGACCGAATTCAGTTGGGGACGCGCCGGATGCTGACCCAGCAGTGCCACTGCCTCATTTGTGACACTGTGTGTCGAATCATGCGATTTCTGTTACATCCGACTTGAGGACCGACTGTTGCGGTCCGGTCGCCGTGAGTCAAGGGATTTGACCGAAACGAAGGGGAAAACCTGCGTTCGGCGAGCTGTCAGTCCGTGGGGCGCAACTCGCGCCGAAGGTGTTCCGGCAACGCGACGGGCAGCCGGCAGGTGAATTTCTGACAGACGTACGCCGCGCGCCGGTCGCGACCCTCCATCAGTGGTACGGCGAGACCGGGCTCGCCGGCAACGATCGCCGTACCCCAGGGCGCGTCAGTGAACGCGGTCCTGATCAACTCTGGCTGCAGGCCGACGATGGCGATCTCAAGGGGGCCGCCGGCAATCGTCTCGGCGACCGCGAGCGTACGACCGGCGAACCTCGGCGCCCGCTCGGCGATCGCCGCTGACGCCTTCAATGCTTCAAGAGCGGCAGTCTCGTACCGGACCGATCCGGTCAGACTCGCCAGCGTGGTGAACGCCTCGGCGGCCAAGCTGACACCGGACGGCGTGGCGTTGTCCGTCGGATCCTGCGGCCGCCAGACCAACTCCTCCGCATCCGCCGCGGTGTCGAAATAGGAGCCATCAGCAACAAATTGCTCCAGAACCCTGTCCAGCAAGGACTCTGCGGTCTCGAACCACTCGACGTCACCCGTCGCACCCAGCAATGTCAAACAGGCTTGGGCAAACGCCGCATAGTCCTCGAGTACGCCGTCCGCACTCCCCCGCACACCATCGCGCGACGTCCGGTACAACCGCCCGTCGAGATGTACCTCCCGGATCAATCCAGCCGCCGCGACAGCAGCCTCGACGTACTGCGGTTTGTCGAGCACCACGCCCGCGCGGGTTAGGGCCGTGATCGCCAGACCGTTCCACGCGGCAACTACCTTGTCGTCGCGACCCGGGTAGGTGCGATTGCTCCGTGCCTGCTTCAGCACTTGCCGAATGCGCTGCCATCGCCCGGCGTCGTCGGGATCCTGCCGGAGCTGCAGAACCGACGTACCGTGCTCGAAGGTCCCGGTGACATCGCAGAGGTCGATGACCCAGTCGGCGTCTTCCGCGCTCAACACCTCGTGCAGTTGAGCCGGCGTCCAGGCGTAGTACTTGCCCTCTTCGCCGTCGGTGTCGGCGTCGAGCGCCGACGCGAACCCGCCCTCCGGCGTACGGAGCTCATCCAACAGGAAGTCCGCAGTCTCCAAGGCGATGCGCTTCGCGAGCGGATCCGCGGACTCGGTCCACCACTGCGTATAGACGTCGAGGAGGAGCGCGTTGTCGTACAGCATCTTCTCGAAGTGCGGCACGATCCACTGACGGTCGACGGAGTACCGCGCGAACCCGCCGGCCAGCTGGTCGTACATCCCGCCGCGCGCCATCCGGTCGCAGGTGTGCGCGACCATCGCGAGCGCGTCCTCGTCGCCGGTCCGCCGGTGGTGGCGGAGTAGGAAGTCGAGCACCATCGACGGCGGGAACTTCGGCACCTGCCCGAACCCGGCGTCGACCGGATCGAAGTCGGTCTTCAGCAGCTGCACCGCCCGGTCCAGGTCGAGCTCTCCCCCGGTCGGCTGCTGCTGCGCGCCGAGTTGCTCGACAACCCGCTTCCCGATCCCGTCGAGCTGCTCACGCCGGTTCGTCCATGCGTCGGTGATTGCCTCCAGCACTTGCCGGAACGACCCCATCCCACCGCGCGCATCCTTCGGGAAGTACGTCCCGCAGAAGAACGGCTCGCCCGCCGGCGTCAGGAACGCGGACATCGGCCAGCCGCCCTGCCCGGTCATCGCCACCGTCGCCGCCATGTAGATCGCGTCGACGTCCGGCCGCTCCTCCCGATCCACCTTCACACTCACGAAGTGCTCGCTCAGGTACGCCGCCGTCTCCGCGTCCTCGAACGACTCATGAGCCATCACATGACACCAGTGACAAGCGGAGTACCCGACCGACAGGAAGACCGGCACGTCCCGCTCCCGCGCCTCCGCGAACGCCCGGTCCGACCACTCCCGCCACTCGACGGGGTTCTCCGCGTGCTGCCGCAGGTACGGACTGGTCGATCGCCCGAGCTCGTTCGCCATGCCCCAACCGTACGGAATGGACCGCTCCGCGCAGCAGTTGGACTGGTGCATGCCCGTGCACCCGTTGCTCGCCAGCCGTTTCAGCCCGCTGTGGTTCGACTCCGACTGGACCGTCACCGACGACGACGTCGAACTGCTCCTCGACGCGGCCCGCTGGGCGCCGTCCGCGGGCAACTCCCAGCCCTGGGCGTACTTCGTGGCACGCCGCGGCGAGCGCGAGCACGATCGAGTCGTCAAGCACCTCGCCCGCAGCTCAGCCCGCTGGGCGCCGAGCGCGTCCCTGCTGATCGTGACGATCGCCCATCGGTACGTCGAAGACACCGACTGGGCCTACTCCGACTTCGCGGACTACGACCTCGGCCAATCGGTCGCCCACCTGACCCTGCAGGCCCACGCCATGGACCTCGCCTGCCGGCAGTTCCGAGCCTTCAACCTCGAGACCCTGACCGACGACCTGAAGCCAGGCGCCGGCTGGCACATCGTCTCGATGATCGCGATCGGCCGCGCTGCCGAGGACCGCCCGGCAGACCGCGAGCGCCGCAGTACCGAGGAACTCCGGACTGCGCCCTGGGACTAGATCGTCTGGGACAGGGCGATCGACAGGCCCAGGGCGAGGGCCATCACGAAGAGCTCGACGCCGACGATGCGCCAGAACGGCTGGCCGCCGTCGACGAGGTCGCCGTGGGCGCGGCTGCGGTGCAGGGCGGACAGGACGATGAGGAGCAGGAACGCGGCGATCTTGACGATCAGCAACGCGCCGTACGCGTCCCCGGTGAGCGGGTCGAGGATCGAGCCCCAGCCGCCGCCCTTCGCCGCCAGCCGTCCGGCGGCGCTGATCAGGCCGCTGAGCAGCACGGCGATCGACGAGATGTAGGCGACCTGCCCGTAGCGCTCCAGCACGATCGGCAGCCCGGTCCGGCTCGCCCGCCCGTACCGGACCAGCCCCGCGAGCCCGCCGACCCACGTGGTCGCCGCGATCACGTGGAGGACGAGCGCCGCGCCGGCCAGTACGACGTACGACTCGTTCCGTGGGTACGCCGTGACCGCGGTCGGGATCAACGCGGCGATCGCGACCAGTACGCCGAGCCCTGCCGCCGATGACGTCTGCACCCGGCGGATGCCGATGGCCAGCGCGAGCACCAGGATGCCCGTGATCAGCAGCGCCTTCACCTCGGGTACGCCGAGCGCGTCGTCGAACCGCATCCGCAGCAAACCGACCGGGGTGTCGAGCAGGATCGCCGCGGTGACGACCGCGTTGGCGAACGCGCAGACCGCCCAGATGATCGCCGAGTTGCTCGCGTCCCGGACCGCACGCCGGCCCTGTACGCCGAGAGGACCGCCCTCGATCCGGAGCAGCACGACCGCCGCGAGCAGCGCGCCGGCGCAGCCGACCGTTGCCAGCGTGGACATGAGCTTGAGCAGCGGCAGCAGCCAGGAGATGAAGAGGTCCGGACCGCCGACCCCGCCGAGGTCACGCGGCTGGCTGCCGGCCGCGAACAGCGCGACCACCAGAGCCACGGAGGCGATGACGACAGCACCGACCCCAGCCGCGACCAGACGTCCGGGCATGCGATGCCGGGCGGCGCGGGTAGCGCGAGTCGCGCTCACCGAGCGGACCGGGGAGGGGCACCATTCAGCACCCGGCTCACTATAGGGTCACGCAGAGGTGGGCTGCCCAGTCCGACACCATCTCGTGACCAGGGTGTATCCCAGCTCCCAGGAATCGGTTACCGCACTGTCATGGCGTCAGTGCTGAGAGTGTTCCTTCGACTCCTTCGAAGCCTCAGGCGCTGCGTCGGTCTCTGCATCAGTCGCCGGCGAGGTCTCCGTCGGAGTCTCCGTCGGTGTCAGGGCCGAAGTCGTAGGCGCTGCATCGCCATCCTGGGACGGCGAGCTGTCCGGACTCGCTGGGTCGCCGGACGGTGCTGGGTCGTCCGCACCAGCGCGGTCCACGTCGATGCGCTTCAGCTGTTTGCCCATGTTGCGCCACAGAAGCACCGTGGCGGCACCGAGAGCGAGCACGATCAACAGCGCGACCCAACCGGGTTTCACCGTATTCGGGTCGATCTCGGCCGTCAGAAGGGAGGTCGTCGCTGTCACGCCACCAGTCTCTCACTGTCCCAGCCGCCCGTCAGCGCAGCCCCGCGAACAGGTCATCTTCAGGCAGCTCCGATTCGACCAGACTCCGGGCAAGCTCGTAGTCCTCGGTCGGCCAGGCCGCCTGGTGAACTTCCAGCGGCACGGTGAACCAGCCGCCGTCCGGGTCGATCTGTGTGGCGTGGGCGAGCAGCGCCCGGTCCCGGACCGAGAAGTACTCCGCGCACTCGACCCGGGTGGTGATCCGGCGCTCGTTCTCCGGGTCCGGCTTCCAGTCCTTCAGGCGCTCGGCGTACGGCGACTCGAGGCCGCGCGCGACCATCGCGTCGTGCAGCGCCTTCATCCGCTCGTAGTGGAACGTGTGGTGGTAATACAGCTTCAGCGGCTGGAACGGCTCGCCGAGCTCCGGGTACGCGTCCTTGTCACCGGCCGCCTCGAAGGCCGCCACGGTGATCTGGTGGCACATGACGTGATCCGGGTGCGGATAGCCGCCGTTCTCGTCGTACGTCGTGACGACCTGCGGCCGGAACTCGCGGATCAGCTTCACCAGCGGCGCGGCGGCGTCCTCGACCTTCAGCGCGCCGAAGCAGCCCTCGGGCAGCGGCGGCAGCGGGTCACCCTCCGGGAAACCCGAGTCGACCCAGCCCAGCCACTCCTGCCGGATACCGAGGATCTCGCGGGCCGCGTCCATCTCCTTGCGGCGGATCTCGGTGATGTTCGCCAGCACCTCCGGGCGGTCCATCTTCGGATTCAGGATCGATCCGCGTTCGCCGCCGGTACAGGTGGCGACCATCACCTCGACGCCCTCGGCCACGTACCTGGCCGTCGACGCGGCTCCCTTGCTCGACTCGTCATCGGGGTGGGCGTGCACATGCAACAACCGAAGATCTCCACTCACAAGACACAATGGTCCTCCAACCTCCGTCAAAACCCACGACCGACCCCCTGGACTACCTGTGCCTGACCCATCTGCATCATCTGCCGCCACCCCGACGTCCGACCTGAACACGCGGTACGGCAGGCGCGGACGGTCCCGGCGGCCGCTCGTGATCGGCGGGCTGGGAGTCGTGATCCTGGCCGGTCTGGTGTGGCTGGTGTGGGCGGCCTGGGTGCAGTCGAATCCGCCGGTCACCTCGCAACTGAACGGTTTCGAGATCGTCTCGCCGACGAGCGCGAAGGCCACGATGCAGGTGGACCGGACCAAATCGGTGGAGGCCAGCTGCCGGCTGCAGGCGAAGGCGGCCGACTTCTCGATCGTCGGTGAGGTGACCGTGACGGTGAAGGCGGATTCACCCCGCCATCAGGTGCTCCCGGTCACGCTGACAACGCAACGCTCTGCAACCGCCGTCGTACTCGTCGGCTGTACGACGGCCGACCAGCACCGCCCGCACTGACCAGCGATCACGGCGGTCAACCTGACGCGGCAACCGATTACCGCGATTCTCGCCACAGGGCGGCGAAAACCTTCCGAGCAAACGTTTTCCAAGCGTTTGAGTCGCGCTGGAACCCCTGCGTGATCGGCGGTCTCTTGCTACGCTCGTTTGATTGGTCGCCGTCGACGACGGCGGCCAGCAGTATTTTCCTGCCCATTCCACCGACACAAGGAGCAGCCCGTGACGCAAAAGATCGCTGAGGACAGCGTTGTCTGGCTGACGCAGGACGGTTACGACCAGCTGAAGTCGGAGCTCGAGCACCTGAAGGGGCCGGCCCGCGCGGAGATCACGCAGCGGATCAGCGAGGCCAGGGACGAGGGCGACCTGAAGGAGAACGGCGGCTACCACGCCGCCAAGGACGAGCAGGGCAAGATCGAGGCCCGGATCCGGCAGCTCGAGGACATGCTCCGTCGCGCCCGGGTCGGCGAGACCCCGAAGGCCGGCGGCAAGATCGAGCCCGGCATGAAGGTGTCGATCACCTTCGCCGGTGACGACGACGTCGAGACGTTCCTGCTCGGCTCCCGCGAGTTGCTCGCGCTGGACGCGTCGGTCGACATCGACGTGTACTCGCCGCAGTCCCCCCTCGGAGCCGCGATCCTCGGCAAGAAGAAGGGTGACAAGGCCACCTACGAGGCGCCCAACGGCAAGCCCGTAACGGTCCAGATCGTCGCCGCGGAGCCGTTCACCGGCTGACCACCAAAGCTCGCAAGCGCCCCGGTGGACACCCCACCGGGGCGCTTGCTCTTTGCGGGTCAGTGGGCGGCCGGGGCGAAGAGTTCTAGCTGGATGTTGTCGTGGTCGCGGAAGACGAGGACCGAGGCGTAGGGCTCGTCGGCGATCGGGGACTGGGTCAGGGGCTTGTCGGCGACGTCGGCGCGGACGACGCCGTGGGCCTCGAGGTGGTCCTGCCAGGCTTCGAGGTCGACGCGGGTCGCAACCGTGAAGCCCGCGTGGTCGAGCCCGGTCACGGTCTCGGCGCAGAGGGCTCCGTTGTTGGTGTCGTGATGGTGCAGCGCGATCATCAGCTGCCGGTCCGCGTCGGCGAGGATGCGGCCGACACCGCCCTGGTGCGGTACGTCGAGGATCGGATGGACGTCGAACACGTCGCCGTACCACTGGACGCTCGCGTCGAGATCGGTCACGGTGAGAGCCAGGTGATGGAGCCTGGGCTGCGTGACTGTGGTCATGATTCCCCCTTGTGCTGCGTGGCGTCCCCGTACTGAGCGAGGAACATCCGGGTCACGTCCTCGATCAGGCCGGTCCACCGATCGCCGCCCGGGTCGTTGGAGATCTGCTGGCCGACCAGGCCGGTGGTGATCGCGGTCCAGATGTCGAGGTGCCGTGGATCGTGCACACCGTTGCGTGCGAGGAGGTCGCGGGCGAGCGCGAGTGCGCTGAGCGCGATCCCGTACGACTCGGGCGAGGGCGTGAAGCCGGGGACCGAGTGCTGGAACAACAATTGGTACCGCGGTACGTCGGACACGCAGAAGTCGCTGAACCGCCGAACCGCGGCGGCCATGTCCGCCACCGGATCGTCGCTCGCCGGCAACGAGCTCATGAACTCCACGAACGACTGCGCGGCCTGCGCGAACATCGCGTCCAGGATCGCGTTCTTGGACTCGAAGTACGCGTAGACCGTCGGCGTGGTGATCCCGGCGCGCTTGGCCAGCTCGCGCAACGACAGCGCGGCCAGCCCGTTCTCCCGCACCAGACCCCAGGCGGCGTCGAGCACCGCCGCCCGGGCATTCGCCCGACGGGCCGCACGCCAGTCTCCGTCCGAACTCTTTAACACAGTTCGGATTATTTGCACGGTGTCTAAATCTTGTCAATGCCCAGTGGCACCGACAATTTCACCCGGGAATTATATTGAGTCTCCTCGACTCAACTTTCTTGATACTTGAGTCGACAAGGCTCAACTCAGGCTCTACGGTCGCGGAATGGGCATCCTCCGTCACCCGTACTTCCGCCGGCTGTGGGCCGCCGACCTGCTCAGTCAGCTCGGTTCCCGCCTGAGCATGAGCGCGATCCCGCTGCTCGCCGTACTCACACTGAACGCATCGACGCTGCAGGTCTCGCTGCTGCGGACCTGCGAGACGGCGGCCTGGCTCGTCCTCGGCCTGTTCGCGGGCGCGTGGGCCGACCGGATCCGCTGCCGCCCGGTCCTCGTGTACGCCGACCTGCTCCGGGCGTTCCTCTATGCCTCGATCCCGATCGCCTGGTGGTTCGACGTACTCACACTGACGCAGGTGTACGCCGTACTCGTGCCGGCCGGGATCCTCACGGTGCTGTTCGACGTGGCGCACAACTCGTACCTGCCACGGCTGCTCGAGCGGGATCGCCTGCTGCCGGGCAATGCCAAACTGGCGGCCAACCACTCGATCGCCGCAGTGGTCGGCGCGGGTGCGAGCGGCATCCTCGTCCAGTGGCTCGGCGCGGCGCTAACGATCGGCCTCGACGCGCTCAGTTTCCTGTGGTCAGCGGTATGGCTGCGCTCGATCCGTACGCCGGAGCCCGAGCCGGTGAAGCCGGAACGGCCGGACCTGCGGCGCGAGATCGCGGAGGGCATGCGGCACGTGTTCCATCACCCGCTGCTGAGGCCGCTCGCGCTCAACACGATGGTGACGATGCTGTTCCAGGCGGCGGCCGGCGCGATCATGGTCGTCTACCTCGTCCGTGCGATTCATTTGCAGCCGGCAACTATCGGCGTCCTCAGCATGATCGGCCTCGGTGGCGCGATCGTCGCCTCCGTCGTCACCGAAAGACTCAGCACCCGGTACGGCGACGTACGCACGCTGCTGGTGTCGTCGACGGGGATCGGTGTCGCGTTCACCGTGCAGGCGATGACCGCGCCGGGCTGGCAGGTCAGCTGGTTCGTGGTCGGCACGCTGCTTGCCGGCTTCTGCATCATCGTCAGCTACATCCTGCAGGTCAGCGCACGGCAACGGCTGTGCCCACCCGAGCTGCAGGGCCGGGTGAGCGCCACCATGAGCTTCGTCAGCTGGGGCGCCGCACCCCTCGGCAGCCTGCTCGGCGGGGCACTGGGCACAGCGTTCGGCCTGCACACCACCCTCTGGATCGCAGGCCTAGGCACCCTCGCCGGAAACGCCGTCCTCTACTTCTCGCCCCTCCGCACACTCCGCGCGATCCCGGCGCCGGAGCGCCCCGCCCCTGCACGCTGACACAAGACGCGGTGGGTCTACGCAGGTCATTTCCTGTGTCGACCCACGGTTTCCTGTGTCAGGGTCGCTCAGTCGGAGGCGATCTGAGCGGTGCCGACGAGGACCTCTACGTCCAGGGCGGCGCGGCCACGGCCGATCTCGACGTCCTTGGACTGGCCGGAGACGGCGCCGGACCAGGTGACACGCCCGAGCTGGGCCTCGGTGTGGACATGTACGTCGGAGCCGCGGCGGAGCGCGACCTGCGCCGTACCCGACTCGACGCGGACCCGGGAGCGGCCCTTGGTGAGCTGGGCGTCCAGGTTGGCCGAGCCGGCCTGCACGAGTACGTCGATCGGGCCGTCGACGTCCGTGACCTTCGCCGTACCGGCGGTGACGCGGACGCGGGTCAGACCGGGCAGGCGCTCGGCGTTGACGCTGCCGCCGGTGACGTCGACCTCGACCTGCAGGCTCGGGTTGACGCGGATCGACAGCTCCTTGGCCAGACCGTTGACGTGCGCCTTCAGGTCGGTCGGGTTGCGCAGCATGCTGAACCCGTCGATGGAGACGCCCATGTCGCCTTCACTGCTGATCGCGAGCGTGTCGCCGTCACGCTTGATGATGTGCGGGCCGTCGACGGCGACGCCGTTCACGGCCGGCTCGCCGATCAACCGCACCCGGCGCCCGATCGCGCGCACCGTCACCCGCTGCACCCCCGCCGGAACCGGCACGTTGCTGTGCTCCTCTTCAACCGGCTCAGCCTCGTCTTCGGCATCCACGACATCCTGGACCGGCGACGGCTCGACGACCGGCTCAACAACTGGCTCAACCACTGGCTCGGCGACGGGCTCAGCCGTGGGTGAGTCGACTGCATCCGCCCAGACCGAAGTGGACGGCTCGTCGGCAACCGGAGCTTCTGCCGCCGGGGCTTCGGGCTCGGATGGGGCGGTCTTGATGGCGGCGATCAGGGTGGTGGCCTCCTCGGTGGAGAGGTGGCCCTTGGCGACCCGGTCGAGGATGTCCTTGACCTGCTGGTCGTAGCTCTGGTTGCTCATGTCCCCCAGTGCAGCACCCCGACGGGTCGAAACCAATCGGGGAATCCCCCGAAAAGCAGTGGTGCGGACCCCCAGAGAAGTCCGCACCACTCATCTATAACCTCACAGCCCCGCGCGGGAGCCGGTTGTTGTCACGCCGCCGGCGTCATCTCCTCCGACGCCAGCTCGTCCTGTACGGCGGTCAGCTCGGGCGCCTCCTCCTCTTCGACGGCCCGGCGAGCCTTCAGCCCGCGCAGACCGGTCAATGCGATCACCAGTCCGAGCGCCGCGATCCCCGTCACGACCGCCAGCCCGGCCTTGTACGCCGGCAGCACCCCGGCCGCCGTGGTGACACCGACCGACTGTCCGCTGATCACCGCGGTCACGATCGCGAGAACCACCGCGCCGCCGACCTGGTTCGAGGTGTTGAACAGCCCGGACGCGAGCCCCTGCTCGTGGTCCGGAACCCCGGACACCGCCTGGATGTTCAGCGACGGGAACCCGATCGCGAACCCGAGCCCGAGCAGCATGATCGTCGGGAACACGGTCGAGAAGTACGCCGACTCCGGGCCGATCCGCAGGCTCAGCGCGTACCCGGCGACGAACAGTCCCATCGCCAGGATGATCATCTTCTCGGTGCCGACCCGGTCCACGATCTTGCCGACGTTCGGCGAGAGCGTGGCGACCAGCAGGCCGGCCGGGAGGAAGCCCAGCGCGGTCTGGAAGGACGACCAGCCGAGCAGGTTCTGGAAGTACATGGTGCCGATCAGCTGGAAGGCGACGTACGAACCGAAGACGGTCAGGATGGCCAGGTTCGCCCGCCGCAGCGACGGGTTGCGCAGGATGCCGAGCCGGACCAGCGGGTGCTTGGTGCGCTGCTCGATCACGACGAAGCTCGTCAGCAGCACGATCGCGAGCGCGAACAGCCCGAAGGTCTGCACCGACACCCAGCCGGCGTGTTCGGCGCCGACGACGGCGTACACCAGGGAGAGCATTCCGCCGGTGACGGTGACCGCACCCGGTACGTCGTATCCGCCGGCGGCGTTGTCCCGCGGGCTGTTCGGGATCAGCTTGAGGCCGAACAGCAGCACGATCAGGGCGACCGGGCCGGGCATCAGGAAGGTCCAGCGCCAGCCGACCTCGGTCAGCGCGCCGCCGAGGATCAGGCCCATCGAGAAGCCGCTGGCGGCGCAGGTGGTGAAGATGCTGAGGGCGCGATTGCGATCCGGGCCCTCGTGGAAGGTCGTGGTGATGATCGAGAGCGCGGCCGGGGCGGTGAACGCCGCGGCAACACCCTTCACGAACCGCGCCGCGATGAGCAGTTCGGGGTTGCTCGCCAGTGAGCTCAGCATCGAGACGACGGCGAAGACGGCTAGCGCGATCAGGAAGACCCGACGCCGGCCGAGCAGATCGGCGGTCCGCCCGCCGAGGAGCAGCAGGCCGCCGTACCCGAGCACGTAGCCGGTCACGACCCACTGGAGAGACGAAAGGGAGACGCCCAGGTCGGCGCCGATGGACGGCAGTGACATGCCGACCATGGACACGTCCAGGCCGTCGAGGAAGATCACGCCGCAGACCACCAGAAGAGCGCCCCAGAGGCGCGCATCCCAGGTCATGCGGGCTGGTGATGTTGTGGTTTGCGTAGTCACGAGGAGAGACTATTCCATGCATGTGCATCTAATGTCTAGGCATTAAATGCGTTTGCATTGAATGCGCGTGCATGCTATGGTCACCGGCATGGCCGCTACGAAGGTCAGCGTTGGGACTGGTGAGACCAACGCCGATGCAAGTGCTGACGTCAGGGAATGGCGCGAGCTCCTGGCTCGCCACGCCGACCTGACCTGTGCCCTCGACCGGGCGCTGCAGGTGGGCCACTCGCTGGGCATGAGTGAATATGAGGTGCTCGAGCGGCTCGCGGAGCTGCCGGAGCGCTCTGCGAAGGTGGCGACGATCGCCAAGTCGGTGCATCTGAGCCAGAGCGCCCTGTCCCGGGTGATCGGCCGCCTCGAGGTCGCCGGCCTGGTCGAGCGCCACATGTGCCCGGAGGATCGCCGCGCGATCAACGTCCGGCTGACCGACGAAGGTCTGCAGCTTCAGGGCGAAGCGCAGCCGACGCAGCGTCGTGTTCTCGCCGAGCGCCTGCACGCACCTCTCGTGAAGAGCTGCGAGCCTCTACCCTCGACGGGTGACTGAGACCTTCGACGACGCCCGCGAGGTCATCGCGGACCTGCATCGCATCGTGACGCCGTCCGGCGTGCAGGAGAGCTACGAACTCACGGCCGGTGGCATCAGCCATTGGGTCTACGCCCGCGGCAACGATCGCTCGAACCCCGTCATCTTCTTCCTCCACGGCGGTCCCGCCTCGCCGCTCGCTCCGGCGGCCTGGCAGTTCCAGCGCCCGGTCGAGGAGTACTTCACCGTCGTCACCTACGACCAGCGCGCGGCAGGCCGGACGATGCGCCTGACCGACCCCGACACGATCGCCGACACGCTCACGGTCGCGCAGTACGCCACGGACGCGATCGAGCTCGCCGAGCAGATCAAGGAGCGGTACGGCGTCGAGAAGCTGATCCTCCTCGGCCACAGCTGGGGAAGCATCGTCGGGATGCAGGCCGCGCTGGACCGCCCCGACCTGTTCTACGCATACGTCGGGATCGGCCAGATCGTCGACGGCCACGCCAATGAGGGCCTGTGTTTCGAGTACGCGCTGCAGCAGGCCCGCGAGCACAATCACACCGAGGCGCTCGAGCAGCTCGCGTCGATCGCGCCGTACCCCGGTGACGAGCCGGTGACCCGCGAGCGGATCATCATCGCGCGGCAGTGGGCGCAGCACCGCGGCGGTCTGTCGGCGTACCGCGAGGATTCGCTGTACTACTTCCAGGCGCCGCTGCTATCGCCGGAGTACACGGTCGAGGAGGGCGAGACGATTGGCGAGGGCAACGAATTCACGTTGGGCCGCGTTCTCGACGAGATGCTCACGATCGACTACTCCGGGGTCAAGGAGTTCCCGATCCCGGTGCTGATGTTCTTCGGACGGCATGACTACACGACGCCGACGAAGCCGGTGGAGGACTGGCTCGAGGCCGTCGAAGCGCCTTATAAACAAGCGGTCTGGTTCGAACACTCGGCACATCTCGCGCCGTGGGAGGAGCCGGGCAAGTTCCTGATCAGCCTGGTCGACCACGTTCGTCAGTTGAGCGTGTAGCTGTAGCCGTTGGCACCGAGTCCGGCGAGGACGCGTTCGCGATGGTCCTCGCCGCGGAGCTCGAGCTGTAGTGCGACCTCGACCTCTTCCAGGCTCAGCGTCTCCGAGATCCGCTCGTGCAGGATCTCGATGATGTTCGCGTCCAGCGCGGCGAGCTGGTTCAGCAACGTGGCCAGTCCGCCGGGCGTGTCCGGGATCCGCACCCGCAGCGACAGGTACCGCCCGGCCGCCGCCATACCGTGCCGGATCACTCGCATCAACAGCAGCGGATCGATGTTGCCGCCGGACAGTACGACGACGACCGGCGGCTTGAACCGTTTCGGCTCATCGAGTACGGCGGCAACCCCGGCCGCGCCGGCCGGTTCGACCACGAGCTTCGCACGTTCGAGAACGAGTAAGAGGGCCTTGGACAACGAATCCTCGTCGACCGTCCGCACCTCGCCGACGTACGCCTGCACCGCCTCGAACGGCACCTTCCCCGGCAGTCCGACGGCGATCCCGTCCGCCATCGTCGCCATCTGCTCGAGCTGCACCGGCTCCCCCGCCTCGAGCGACGCCGGGTACGCCGCCGCGCCGGCCGCCTGTACGCCGACCACCTCGATCGGCATCCCGTCGCGCTGCATCGCGGCCGCGATCCCGGCCAGCAACCCGCCGCCACCGGTCGGTACGACGACGGTCCGCACCTGCGGGCACTGCTCGACGATCTCGAGCCCAGCGGTCGCCTGACCGGCGACGATGTCGGGGTGGTCGAACGGATGGATCAGCACCGCACCCGTCTCGGCCGCGAACGCGCGCGCCGCGATCAGGCAGTCGTCGATCGACGTACCGACGAAGCGGATCTCCGCGCCGTACGCCCGGGTCGCCTTCTCCTTCGGGATCGGCGCACCGTGTGGCATGAAGACGGTCGACTTGATGCCGAGCAGCTGCGCGGCGAGCGCGACGCCCTGCGCATGGTTGCCGGCGCTGGCCGCGACCACGCCCCGGCTGCGCTCGGCCTTGGACAGGCGGGCCATCCGCACGTACGCGCCGCGCAGCTTGAACGATCCGGTCCGCTGCAGGTTCTCGCACTTGAGGAATACGTCGCCGCCGACGAGTTCGCTCAACCACCGCGAGTACTCCAACGGCGTCGGCGCCACCACGTCGTGCAACAGATCGGCCGCCCGCGCAACATCCCTGGCATCGATCACAAAATCACTTTACGTTTCGCGGTGGGCACATACGCTGCAGCACATGAGAGTCACGGTCGTCGGCGTGTCAGACACCTCCGTCGAGATCCCGGACGGCACCTGGTTCCCCGATGTCGAGCCGACAATCCTCGCCTTGCGTGCCCAGGGCATAGAGACCGCCGTACTGACCTGCCTCTCCGAGGAGCCGCTCAGGTATGAGGTGCTCCCGGGCATCGGTAGCTCGGACCTACCCGCTTGGACGAAGCCGGAGTGGTACGACGAGGCGCTCCCGTGGATCGCTGAGCACGTAGAGCCAACGGGTCCGTGGACGCAGGTCCGCTCGTGGGGACTGTCGAACGTGCTGCGCATGCCAACCTCTGACGGCGACGTGTACTTCAAGGCAGTCGCCCACTCCACCACCATCGAGCCGACCCGCCCGGATGCGCTGCCATTCCTGTTCGCCCACGAGCCCCTCTTCCTGCTGAAGGCCTCGCAGGACCGACCGGGCGAGGTCCCCGCGCCTCTCGCGATCGACGAGAAGCGCGCCTGGATGCTGCTGCCGGACCTCGGGACTCCACTGGCCGACTCGCCCGACGTCGAGGTGTGGATCGACGCCGTACGTCGTCATGCCCGGCTGCAGCGTAGCTACGCGGATGCGCCTGAACGTCTCCTGGAGTACAGCTGCGTCGACCGCCGCCTCGCCGTACTCGACGCCGAACTCGACCGTCTGCTCGGACCCACGCCTGCATCCGACCGACTCGAACCGCACGAACGATCCGAACTCCCGAACCGCGCCAAACAGTTGCATGAGGCAATCACCGAGCTGGCGTCGATCGGCATCCCGGAGACGCTGCTGCACGGCGACCTGCACCCGCGGAACATGGCAGTGCGCGGCAGCCAGGTCCTGTCCTTCGACTGGACGGATGCGTCGTTGTCGCACCCGTTCCTGGACATGGTGACCTTCATCGAAGGGAACCGCTCACCGCTGTCGGCCGACCAGCGGGTGCTGGACGCGTATCTGGCCGAGTGGGAGGAGTACGCGTCACCGACGGACCTACGCCGCGCGCTGGACCTCGCCACAAAGCTCGGCGCTCTTCACCAGACGATGACCTACGCGCACCTTCCCGATCACCTGACCGGCCCCAGCAAGGAGTCGATGATCCGAGGCGGCACCTGGTGGCTCCGCCAACTCCTCACCAGCTCACCTACGGTGGAGGACAGCTAGTTGGTTGCGCATTCCTCGGCGTACGGGTGGGTCCAAGTGGCGGTCCCAGTCCGGGTGGCGTTCGCCGCGGAGTAGGGCGTAGTACGCAAGGGCCTCCGCGAGCGCGGCCTCGCGCAGGTACCCGCGCGCGACCGGCTGCTTGCCTCGCCCGTTCGGCCGGGGGCGACGTTCGTACGCCGCGTTCGCTGTGAAGATCCCGAGCCCGTAGAAGACGGTGATGAGGTCGGTGAGCGGCTCATGGTCGGGTCGGCGTGTGAGCGTGATCCGCTCGCCGCCGAGCAGCAGTTCGTGCCCGACCTCGTGCGCGTAGATCGCGATGAGCGCGACTGGATCGGCGGCCAGCGTGGGCGACAGTTCGATCTGGTTCTGGTCGGCACCCCGGCTCCAGCGGCCGTGCTGTTCCTTCACCACCGCGGTGGTCCCGCGGTTCGACGGGCGACGTACGCCATTCAGTTCGAAGCTGAGCCCACATTGACCAGGCCGCAGGTCCATCCGGCCGTCGACCCGACCGCACAGCTCAGTCGCCGCGGCCCGGCTCCCGTCGTACCCGTCGGGGATGACATCGGTCGGCAGCGCGATCGGCCGAAGCAGGACATCCCGGCCGAACTCCGCGACCAACCAGTCCATCGACGACCGGATCCAGCGGCGACTACCACCAGGCAACCGTTCCCGCGGCGCCTTCAGTTGGGACCGTACTTGCTGGCTTCGTCGCATCATCCCGATCGGATTCCTCACCCGCCGGATCATGCCTGCCCGGCGTCACGCCAAACCTTCCGGGGTCGTTCCGTCACCGTCGGTTGACATCAGACCAGCGGAGCACCCTCCTGGATCGACGCGATCTCGGCGTCCTTCACCATCGCCGCGAGCCGCGCGAACGTACGCATCCGCACCGACCGGTCGAGCTCCGTCGGCATCACCGGCAAGATCGACACCGGCCACAACTCATGTCGCCGCAAGCAGTACGCCGCCAGCGCCTCCGACGCCCCGCGCTCCCCCAGATAGCCGAGCGTCTGCAGCGCCGAACGCCGACCGGGCACCCGCTCGACCGCCTGGTTCGCGAGGAAGATCCCGAACCCGTGGAAGATCGCGAACAGATCGGTCACCGCCTCGGCATCGGGCCGCTGCCGGTCGATCAGGTGATAACCCCACAGCACCTCGTGCCCGAGCTCGTGAGCCGTCGCAGCCACCACCGCAGACGGATCCGCGCGTACGTCGGCCGACAGCATCACCGCAGTACCGTCGAGGTCGCCGCTGCGCAGGTCCAGCCAGCATGCGCGCGATCCGCTGCCCGGCGGCTTCGCCCAGACGGCCTCGGCGCGATCGCACAGTGCGGCCCGCCGATCGAGGTCGGTCTCCTGGACGATCGCCGTACTGCGGTTCAGCTCGGCCTGCAACTCCCGCTCGGCAAGCACCCCGATCTCCGGCGCAAAACCGGCGGCAGCGAGGGCGTCGACCTCGGCCGGCGTCATTGTTGCCCGCAGCCCCGATACCGCCACGATGTTCGCGCGCTGCTCCGCCCGAAGACGGTGAACGGCCGCGCTGCGGGCGGCGGCGCGGACCTCGTCCATCCGGAAGCTGAACCGGATCCGGTCGTCGGGCACCTCCATCCAGGCGCAGACCTTGAGGCAGAGGTCACGGGCCGCACGCTCCGAACCGTCGTACCCGCGGGGCACGAACTCGCTCGGCAGCACCGGCGGACGACGCAGCGGCTCGACCCCGAACCGTCCCGTCAACCAGTCCAACGTGTCTTCGATCCATTGTTCGGGTCCCCCAGGCAGCATGACCTTCGGCCCGTACAGCAGCCCCCGGTCCCGTTGCCGGCGCCGCCACGCACCGATCAGATTCATACCGAACTGACGCGACCCGACGGTTGCCCGTTCCATCGCGAATATTGCGGTTGGATCACCACCCGAGGACGGAGGGCGGACCTCCGATCAACTCGTCGAGCCGGGCCGTGAAGCGCGCCCGCGGCTCGGGATCGAGGGCCTGCTGCCAGGCCGGGACGAGTGGGCCGTCCCGCAGCAGCCGGTGCTGCCGGAAGCGATACGCCGCGAGCGCCTCCGCGACGGCCGTCTCGCCGAGGTATCCGAATGTCTCCACAGTCGGCGTCCCGAGCGTGGTCTCGTCGAGGGCTGCGTTGGCGTGTGCAATACCGAAGCCGTGCAGCACTGCGAACAGGTCAGTCAGCGGCTCCCGCAGTACGCCGGTCGCGCCTGGCACGTCAGACGGCATCAGAACCTGATGACCGAGCTCATGCGACGCAGCGGCCATCAGCACGGTCGGATCCGCGAGTACGTCGGAACCGAGCATCACCGCGGTGTATCCGGGCAGCAGCTCGACCCCGGGAAGGCAGTAGGTCAGATCGGTCCATCGGCCGGCCGACGACGATTCCAGTCCTGCTGCCTCGGGGTCCGGCCGATCCGGCCGCTGCAGTAGCTCGGCTCGTCGCACCGGGTCTGGCTCGGCCGCGATCTCCCGACAGCGAACCAGCTCGGTGAGGAAGTCAAGGAATGCAAACCGCTGGATCTCCGGCAGCAGCCCGACATCGACACCGTCAGGCTCCTGCGGCGCAGCGTCGCCGACACCGCACTCGAGCAGCAGCTCGCCGAGCCGGTCATTCGGCGCGGCGCCCAGGACGCGTGAGTACTTCCGGACGGCAGCGATGTCCACCGGGTCCGCACCGCGGAAGGCCGGCAGGCTCTGGGCGACGAAGGCGTCGGCGAGCGTTGCCCCCAGCAACTGACCTGCTTCGACCACCTTCTCCAACCGGAAGCTGAACCGGATCCGCCCCGACGGGATCCCCATCCGCTCAGCCACGGACAGGCACAACTCCCGAGCAGCCGCCTCCGAGCCGTCGAACCCAACCGGCCCGAACTCGCCCGGCACGACGGCGGGTAGACGCAGCGGGTCGGTCCCGAAGTGGTCGATCAGCAACCGCAACGAATCGTCGACCCACTGCCGCGCCCCACCCGGCAACTCGACCTTCGGCGCCCGCACGAGATCGCTGAAGGACATGTCCATGCCCTCTGCGACGTCGGCCAACAGCATTGCGGTTCCAGCTACTTGAGGAGGAGTTTGCCGAGGCGGCGGGATGCGACGTACATGCCGAGGGTCCCCATGACGGCCAGGTAGAGGGCGTGGACGACGAGGAACCAGCCGACGGTGCCGGTGGCGAAGGCACGCTCGAGCACGACGCCTTGGTAGAGCGGGGTGATCTCGACGAGCCAGCGGATCGCGTCCGGGTACGTCTCGACCGGATAGAACGTGGCCGAGAACAGGAACATCGGCATGATCGCGAGCTGCACGAACTCGAAGTCCTGCCAGCTGCGCATGAACGTGGTCAGCGCCATCCCCGCGCCGGCGAACGCGAACCCGATCAGCACCGAGGCCGGTAGCGCGAGCAGCGCCCACCACGACGAGATCAGACCCATGATCAGCATCACCAGGATGAACATCGCCGAGTAGATCGCGCCGCGCAGCAGCGCCCAGGTGATCTCGCCGGTCGCCACGTCCCACGGCCGCAACGGCGTCGCGAGCATCGAGTCGTACAGCTTGGCGTACTTCATCCGGAAGAAGATGTTGTACGTCGAGTCGAAGATCGCGCCGTTCATCGCCGAACTGGCCAGCATCGCCGGCGCGACGAAGGCGGCGTACGCGATCTTGGTGCCGTCGGACAGCGTGAAGTCGCCGACGAGGTGAGCGACGCCGATGCCGATCGAGAGCAGGTAGAACACCGGCTCGAAGAAGCCGGACAGGAACACGACCCACGATCGCCGGTAGAGCAGGAAGTTGCGCTCGACGATGTGCCGGCCGCCACCGAGCCGGACCGGAACCGGGACAACCCGGGCAGCGATAGTTGCCATCAGCGGATCAACTTTCGGGTGAAGCCGCGGACGGCGAGCCAGGTGCCGGCGATGAACCAGGCCAGCAGATAGACGACGTTGACGAGCGCCAGCCACGGGTTGACCGTGCCGAGGCTCAGGTTGCGGCACAGGTCGACCCCATGCCACAGCGGACTCACGTACGCGAGCCACTCGATCCAGTTCGGCAGCTGGGAGACCGGGAAGAACGCACCGGAGAACAGGAACGCCGGAACCACGCCGAAGCGGAAGACCATCGCGAAGCCCGCGTCGTTCTCCAAGGTCGTCGCGTACGCCGCGATCGGGCCGGCGACCGCCATCCCGACGAGCAGCGCGACCGGCAGACCGAGGATCCCGAGCGGCGACTTCAACCCGCCGAACAACGCGATGATCACCAGGAACACCGCACACGAGCTCAGCACCCGGAACGCGATGAACGCCAACTGCCCGTAGACCACATCCGCCGGCCGCAGCGGCGTCGCGATCATCGAGTGGAAGAACTTCTGCCACTTCAGGCCGGACATCACCGGGTACGTCGACTCGCCGACCGCGATCTGCAACGCCGTCGAGGCGAGCAACCCCGGCGCGATGAACTGCAGATAGCTGACCCCGCCGAGCGCGCCCGTCCCATTGCTGTCGACGAACGAGCCGAGCCCGATCCCCATCGCGGCCAGGTAGAGCATCGGCAGCAGGAAGCTGCTGATCATCGTGCCCTTCCAGGTCCGCTTGTAGACGGTCAGCCAGTAGTCGAACATCCGGCGACCGTTCTCGAGGGCGAGCGCCATCAGTCCACCAACGTCCGGCCGGTGAGGCGCAGGAACACGTCCTCCAGCGTCGAGCGGCGGACGAGAACAGCGGCCGGTTGCAGACCGCGCTCGTGCACCGCGGCGACCGCGCCCTCACCGTCGTCGGTGTAGAGCAACAGGCGATCAGGCAGCACTTCGATGCGTTGGGCAAGGTCCTCGACCTTGCCGGCCAGGGCGTCGTGGTCGGCCAGCATCACGTCCGGCCCGAACCGCAGCTCGGTCACCTCGCGCGTCGAATAGTCCCGGATCAGGTCGGACGGCGAACCCTCGGCCGCGATCAGACCGCCGTCCATCACCACGAGCCGGTCACACAACTGCTCGGCCTCGTCCATGTAGTGGGTGGTGATGATCAACGTGACGCCGGCCTGCTTGAGCCGGAACAGCTTGTCCCACAACAGGTGCCGCGCCTGCGGGTCGAGTCCGGTGGTCGGCTCGTCCAGGAGCAGCAGGTCGGGCTTGCTGACCAGGGAACGGGCGATCGTCAGCCGCCGCTTCATCCCGCCGGAGAGTTCGTCGACCTTGACCTTCGCCTTCTCGGTCAGGGCCACGAACTCGAGCAGCTCGTCGGCCCGCTCGCGGCACTCGGCCCGGCTGAGACCGAAGTACCGACCGTAGATCGTGAGGTTCTCCCGGACCGTCAGCTCGGTGTCGAGGGTGTCGTCCTGCGGGCAGACCCCCAGCCGCGCGCGGATCGCCGGGCCGTCGGTGGCCGGATCGAGGCCGAGGATGCGCAGGGTGCCGCCGCTGGTCGGGGAGACCGCGCCGATCATCCGCATCGTCGACGACTTGCCCGCGCCGTTCGGCCCGAGGAACCCGAAGGCCTCGCCGCGCCACACGTCCAGGTCGATCCCGCGAACCGCTTCGAAGTCGCCGTACGACTTCCGCAGCTCGCGGACATGGACCAAGGACTCCCGCTGCTCACTCACCTGCCCGACACTAGACGCACCTCCGGACAGTTTCTTCTCGTTTTGGGCAGGCGGGATGGCATTCACCGTTGACGATCTCCAGCGACTGAGCGATCTGACGGTCAACGCCTGGCAGGACGGTCTCGACCGGGACTGGTCGGCCCCGGCCGGCAGCCTGACCTGGACCTGTCTGCGGACGGCGGACCACACGGTCGACACTGTGCTCGCCCCAGCGATCTTCCTGGCATCGCGCAAGCTCGACGACTATCCGTCGTACGGAATCAGCACACCTGGTCCGGACGCCGCTCCCGCGGTGTTCGTCGAGGCGTTGCAGACCGCCACCAGGATCCTGATCGCGGTGGTCGGCGACGCCACCGCGGATGACCGAGCAGTGATCTGGCGGCGACCACGCGTCGAGACCCGGGGACCGGCCGACTTCCCACCGCGGGCCGGCCTGGAGCTGATCCTGCACGCGTACGACGTCTGCCAGGGCCTCGGCGTACCGTTCGCACCGCCCGCGGACCTCTGCGCCCGTCTACGGGACCACACCCGCGCCTGGCCGATGTGGACAACCCCCGGCTGGTCCCCACCGACGAACACCCCGGCCGCCTGGCCCGACCTCCTCCAAGCCTCCGGCCGCTAGGACCCCTCGAACCCGCCCGGCCTGATCAGCCGCGGCCGACGTACGGCATGCCGGCGGCCATCACGGTCAGGGTCGGTACGGCGACCGTGGTCGGGAGCTTTGCGATCTGTACGACGAAGTCCGCGACGATCTTCGGGTCGAACGTCGGCTCGACCGCGATCGAGCCGTCCGGCTGGAGCACGCCCTGCTCCATCCGTGCGGTCATCGCGGTCGAGGCGTTGCCGATGTCGATCTGGCAGGCGGTGATGCCGTGCGCGCGACCTTCCAGCTCGAGGCCTTTGGTCAGACCGCTGATGGCGTGCTTGCTCGCGGTGTACGCGATCCCCTGCGGCCGCGGTACATGCGCCGAGATCGACCCGTTGTTGATGATCCGCCCGCCTTTGGGATCCTGCCGCAACATCAGGTCGAACGCCGCCTGCGCACACAAGAACGACCCGGTCAGGTTGGTATCCACCACCCGCCGCCAGTCCTCCTCCCGCACATCCTGCACCCCAGCCGCCGGCGACCCGGTCCCCGCGTTGTTCACCAACACATCAACCCGCTCCAGCCCCCCGAAAAACCCCCGAACCGCACCCCCATCAGCCACATCCAGCACAGCCCCTTCCACCACACCCCACCCCGCGCCTCCGGCCACACCGTCGCGGCCTCCGGCGCTCCCCCCATTTCCCGCCGCCGCAGCCGCGTTAGCGGCTGCGGCGGCGGTTTCTTGGAGCTTCTCCTCAGTTCTGCCCGTCACCCACACGCGGTACCCAGCCGCCGCGAGTGCCAGCGCCATCTCCCGCCCCAGCCCGGATCCACCGCCGGTCACCACAGCCACCTGCGTCATCGCGCCACCCTTCTGCATGTTCTGACTGGCGTCCAGGATGGCAGCAACGCGGCAGCGACCGCCGTCATGACCAGCAACTCGACCCACACACCACCACCGAGCGGCGGCACCAGCTCCTCGGTCAGGTTCCACGCAGCATGCACGAGGATCGCCCCCGGCACCCCACCGCGCAGCTTCTCGCTCACGAACAACATGACGAACGTCAGCGGGAACAGCTCCAGGAAGAACGTCACCCCCGCCGCCGTGAACAGCCCGTCATCGTGCTGCCCCGTGCCGCTCAGGAAGTACAGCGGCACATGCCACAACCCCCACGCCGCCCCGAGCACCACAGTCGTCCCCAGCGGACCGAAGTACTCACGCAACCGAGGCTGCACGTACCCCCTCCACCCGAACTCCTCCGACACCGGCCCCGCCAAGAACGTGTACGCCGCCGCACCGAGCACCCCTCCGGCCCCCGCGACGACCGACGCGGCGTGGTCAGGCAGCTCAGGCAGCTGCCCGCCGATGATGCACGCCCCCAGCGGACCGATCGCTCCGAGTACGACGGCAACCACCGGCCACACCGGCGACCAGCGGACCACGCGCCGCCGCTCGCGGTACCGGAGCCACATCACCAACGCGGCCAACGACGGTCCCGAGGCGGCGAGCGAGAAGACGATCATGCCCGCGCCCTCGTCCAGATTCACCCCGAGTACGCCGAGCACCGCCCACGGCACCCACGTCAGAACAAGACAGATGACCCCGAACTCCACCAACCGCCGCTTGATCACCGACCCAGCCTCCCGGCGGGCGCAGCGCTCGAACCAGGGTGCTGGACCGACCTCCGAAGGGGATCCAGCACTACCTCGCGTCACAAAACACCCCCTTCCACCGTCGAAAGGGTGAAGGACCGACGTCCTTCGCTGCGGACAGTGACCATCCGGCGACCGAGAGCAAATAAGTGGCGACTCACTTGAACATCTTGGAAACTCATTTGCGTGTATCACGCAAGCATGTATATGCTTGCAGCATGCAAGTAAACGACGCGTACTCTCCGCAGACCCCCATCGAGGGCGTCATGCACGCGTTCACCCGGATCGGACGCCGGCTGAAAGCCAAGCAGCCCGGCGACACGATCGACCACAGCGCGCACGTCGTGCTGTTCGTACTGCGGTGCAACGGCGCACTGCGCCTGTCCGACCTCGCCGGGCGTCTCGAGCTCGACGCCTCGACCACCAGCCGGCACGTCCGGTCCCTGGAGCAGCTGGGCCTGGTCCGCCGCTCCCCCGACCCCGACGACGGCCGCGCCTTCCGGGTCGAGCTGACCGACGAGGGCATCGAGCAATGGGAAGCCAGCGCCCGTCACCGGATGGAGCTGCTGAGCGCCGCGATGGAGGGCTGGTCCGAGGAGGACGTGCAGACCTTCGAGCGGCTGATGACCCGCTTCGCGGACGGCGTCGCCGCCCGGACCGAAGTACCTGCCAGCGCCGCCTGGGCCGAGAAGGGGTGGGCCGCTGTGGCCCCGAGACCTTCGCCGCAGGCAGAGCGCAGTACAGACAAAGACTTCGCGGCCAGCGGCGACCCCGTAGACCGTGAGAACACCGACAAGAACCTGGAGAGCACCAAATGAGCACCACAGAGCCAGCCACCGCCGGCGGCGCTGCGCCTGATAGCGGTCCTAGCTACCTGTCCCACAAGCAGATCCTGGTGATTCTCGGCGGCCTGATGGCCGGGATGTTCCTGGCCGCGCTCGACCAGAGCATCGTGGGTACGGCGCTGCCGCGTATCGTCAGCGAGTTCAACAGCCTCGACAAGTTGTCCTGGGTGGTCACGGCGTACCTGCTGACCTCGACCGCCTCGACCCCCCTGTGGGGAAAGATCTCCGACCTCTACGGCCGCCGCCCGCTGTTCATCGCGGCGATCGTCACCTTCCTCGGCGGCTCGGTGCTGTCCGCGCTGTCGCAGAACATCGAGCAGCTGATCGGCTTCCGCGCCGTCCAGGGTCTGGGCGCCGGCGGTCTGATGTCCCTCGCGTTCGCCACCATCGGCGACGTGATCCCGCCGCGCGAGCGCGGTAAGTACATGGGGTACTTCGGTGCCGTCTTCGGCCTGTCCTCGGTGGCCGGCCCGCTGCTCGGCGGTCTGCTCACCGACGGTCCCGGCTGGCGCTGGATCTTCTGGATCAACGTGCCGATCGGTCTGGTTGCCCTGGGCATCGTTGCCGCCGTACTCCGGTTGCCGCACGTGAAGCGCTCGCACAAGATCGACTACCTGGGCGCCTCCACGATCGCCGCCGCGGTCACCTCGTTGCTGCTGGCAATCTCCTGGAGCGGTCCGACCAACGGCTGGGGCACCGCGACCACGCTGGCGCTGCTGATCGGCTCCGCCCTACTGGCCGTCGCCTTCGTCCTGATCGAGCTGCGGGTCGCCGAGCCGATCATCCCGATGGACCTGTTCAAGGGCCGGATCTTCTCCGGGTACGCCGGGTACGCGTTCCTGCTGGGCTTCGCGATGTTCGGTGCGCTGATCTTCCTGCCGCTGTACCTGCAGGCTGTCAAGGACCTGTCGCCGACCCGCTCCGGCCTGGCGTTGCTGCCGATGATCGTCGGTATCTTCTCCGCGTCGATCCCGAGCGGCCAGATGATGAGCAAGAGCGGGCGGTACAAGCACTTCCCGATCATCTCCGCGGTCCTGGTCAGCAGCGCGATGGTGCTGCTGTCCACGCTGAGCCTGACCACGCCGTACTGGCAGCTGGCGATCTACATGTTCGTGATGGGCGCCGGTCTGGGTCTGTCGATGCAGATCACCGTCACCGCCGCGCAGAACAGCGTGCCCCGGCTGCACATGGGCACGGCGACCTCGACGATGACCTTCTTCCGCTCGATGGGTGGCGCGATCGGTACGGCGGTCTACGGCGCCGTACTGACCACCCGACTGAAGACGCACCTGTCCGACATCGTTCCGAACGCCACGCAGTCGATGGTCGACGGACTGGCCAAGGCCGCCAACAGCGTCCAGGCACTGCACGGGCTGAAGGAGCCGCTGAAGGGCTTCGCACTGCACGGGCTCGTCGACGCGATGGACGACGTCTTCCTGGTCTCGCTGCCGTTCCTGGCGATCGCGCTGATCCTGGCGATCATCACCCCGGAGCAGCGGCTGGCCGGCCGTCACGACGGGCCGAAGGCAGAGGGCGAGACCGAGGACTCGCTGGAGTCCTCCGCAGCCGCCGCCATGCACTAACTCAGCACTGAGGTTTACCGCACTGAGACCAAACTCCGGTTGACCTACCCGACAGCCGTCCTGGGAAGCTTCCCAGGGCGGCTGTTCTTTGTGCTCTCGGTGAGAAGAACGGCCCGCCTGACCCCGCCGGGGTCTTAGTTTCGACAGCAGAGTGTGATGCACCGCGACGACAGGGACAGCCTCACGGATGAAGACTCTTGACCGGCCGTTGGACGACGACGACCGCGCGATGGCGGACCTCGCCGAGGTCCGCGACTGGCGACGCCTCGGCGGACCGCAGTCGGGCGGTACCGGGCCGGACCCGGTGCGCCGCCTGATCCGCAGGGTCAAGTCCGCGACGAACTGGAAGCCGTGGCCGATCACCCGCAGGACGGTGATCGACGACCAGCTGGACGGTTGGGGTTTCCTGACCCGCCGCAAGACCGAGCTCGCCGTGTACGACGACCAGGTGCTGCCGCACAGCCCGTTCAGCGGCTGGGTCGCGTTCGCGATCGAGCGCACCGACATCGACGCCGCGATCGCCGGGCTCGACGAACACTGGCCGGCGAAGTTCGACCTCGCCTGCCGACATTGGGGACAGCCGGCGTACGTCGGAATCGACAGCAAGACCGGATTCGTCGACGACTGGTCCCCGGGCGCCGGCGTCGACCGTCGCCACCTCGCCGTGTGGACGCCGCCCGGTGCAGAGATCCACCTGTACAGCAACAAGCCGACACCGCGCCCCTTGTCGGTATCGGTCGGAATCAACTACACGGTCTACCTCAACGAGGAGGGGACATGAGGACACCTGTTCACGCGACCCGGGAACGGCAACGCGACGACATGTTCGCGAACGTCGGGAACCCGCCGCCGACCGGAGCCGTCGACAGTAGCGTGTCGGAGACCTCGCTCACCGCTCTCGCGCAGGACCGCCTCGCGACCGCGGCCGGTCCGGCGGTCAGCCCGGCGGCGCTGGACCCGAGCCTGCGGGCCGGACTGCGGCCACCGGGCCAGACGCGCGCAGCCGGCAACGCGGGCGCGCGCCCCCAGACCGGCGGCCCGACGACCCGCGGCACCGACCGGAACGGCCCCGCCCGCTAGACCGGAACCCCTTTATTTCAGCACCTTCGATCACCTCTGACACCGCACCGACGGAAGGAACAAGTCCGGAATGAAAACGCTGGACAGACCACTCGACGAGGACGACCGGGCCTTCGCCGACTTCGCCGATATTCGCGACTGGTCGGCAATTGCCGGGCCGAACAACGACAAGAGCGGGCCGGAGGTCGTCCGAGCGATCGTGCAGCGGGTCACCTCCGCCACCGACTGGCAGCCCTGGCCGCTCGCCGCCGGTGAGGAGATCGACCCGGTGCTGGTCTCCTGGGGCTTCACCACCAAGCGCGGCAGCACGATCATCGTCTTCCCGGGCATGGCTTTCGCAGACGCCAAGAACAGCGGCTGGTGCGCTTACGGCATCGAGCCGGGCGACATCGCCGACGCCGAGGCCGGACTCGACGCCCACTGGCCGGACCACCTCGACCTGGCCCGCAAGTACTTCGGCGAGCCGGACTACATCGGCGACGACAGCCGTCCGGGCTTCCTCGACGAATGGGGTCCGGGCGCCGGATCCGACAAGCGTCACCTGGCCGCCTGGCTGCTGCCCGGCGCGCACCTCCGGCTGTTCAGCACCAAGCCGACCACCTCCCCGCTGACCACTGCGGTCGGCGTCAACTACGCGATCTACATCAACTAGGAGACGTAATGACCACCCCTTCCAACGAAGGTCCCGCGTGGCAGCAGGGCAACTGGATGGAATCCGGCGACTGGCTTCGCAATCTGAACGACAACGAGCAGCAGAACCTCCGGGCGTTCGTCGGCATGTCCCCGGAGCAGCGGTCGGCCACCCTCGAGTACGCGAACCTGGACTCGCGCCAGCAGGCGAACCTGATGCGGGCGGCGAACACCGACCCGCTGCGCGACCGGGTGAACGCCGCGGTCCGTGGCGTCGTCGCGCGGGTGCAGCTGACCTACGACAACACCCAGCACCGGCTGAGTGAGGCGGCCCAGACCCTGGCGACTCAGGCCCGCGAGTACCGCGACGCCGCAGTCGGCACCGCTACCCGCGCGTACGAGGGCACCCGGGACACGGTCGTCCAGGGTGCACGGGACGCCCAGGCCGCCGTCGTCCGCGGCGCGAACGCCGTCGGGGACCGGGCCGAGCAGGTCGGCCAGCAGGTCGCCGGCGCGTACAACCGCGGCGTGGACCGCGCGACCGCGGCGGGCCGGCAGGTCGCCGAGACCTACCAGGGTGCTCGCGACAGCGTCGTCACTGCGGCGCAGCGCGGACAGGTCGCCCTCGATCAGGCGTGGCAGAGCGGCGCCGATCGTCTGAGCGCGACCGGCCAGCAGATCGCCTCGGGCGCTCGGGATGCCCGCGACGCGGTGGTCGGTGGCGCCCGGGACGCCCGCGATGCGGTCGTCGGCGGCGCCCGGACTGCCCGGGACGCTGTCACTTCGGCGCCTGGCAAGGTGGGGCAGTGGTTCGAGGCCAAGTTCAACAGCACGATGCTGAAGGCCGAGAGCTCGCTGGCGACGTTCAACGCCGGGCGGAACAACCCGGAACTGCAGGCCGACATGTCGCAGGTCATGGACGACAAGAGCCGGCTCGCGCTGATCCAGCAGATGAGCCAGCAGCTGCGCGGTCCGATCTCGGTCGAGGCGAACGACGCCCTCCAGAACCTCGCCCAGCAGTCGCAGGCCCAGGTGGAAGCGCAGACCGCGGCCCGCGCCGGCCTCACCGGCGTAGCCCCGGCGGCCCAGGCTGTCGCCCAGGCGCAGCCCGAGCAGTCGGGTGAGACGGGTCAGCAGGGCAACCAGCCGGCCAACCTCACCAAGAACACCAACAAGGACGGCCTCAACCGCTGATCCCGATCACCCGAAGACGCCGCCGAGCCAGCCTCGGCGGCGTCTTCGCGTACGGCGGACCGGGCAGACTGACCATCGTGAACCCGCTGCAAACCAAGCTGGCCACCATCGGCCTGAAAGCCCTGACCGCCCACGGCTTCGTCCTCGCCGGCGGCTACGCCCTCCAGGCCCACGGCTACGGAACCCGCGAATCCGACGACATCGACCTGTTCACCAACGACCTTGACCCTGCTCACTTCGCCGAGTCCGTCGACCGGCTGGCCACCGCCTACCGAAGAGCCGGCCTGGAGGTCGAAGTCGCTCGCCAGGTGGCGACCTTCGCCCGGATCGTGGTCACCGATGCCGGCAACTCCGCCAAGGCGGACCTTGCTGTCGACCACCGGCTGTTGCCGCCGACGGCGAGCGCGGTCGGACCTGTGCTGTCGGAGGCCGACGCCATCGGCAGCAAGGTGGGCGCGCTGTACTCACGGCTCGAGCCACGTGACCTGATCGACGTACAGGCAGTGCTCGACAGCAATCGCTACGGCACCGAGGAGTTGCTCGCGCTCGCCGACCAGCGCGAGGTCACGCCGTTGGACCGGACGATGCTCGCCGGCCAACTGCGCGCCGGCAGCCGGCTGCCCGGCGCGGGATTCCAGGAATACGGTGCCACGCCCGAGCTGATCGCGCGGATCCGGGACACGGCGACGCAGTGGGCCGAGCGGTTGGACCGACCATCGGAGAAGATGGAGGAATGAACGAGCCGCGCCGGACCCAGCCCGGGGACTCCTACGCCTCCCGCATCCCCTACGTCGTACCGGACTCGCTGGACCAGCTGACCGGTCCACGGAGCGGGCTCGTAGAGCTCCCGGCATCTGTTGCCTGGGGCCCACAACGTGTCTACGACCTCGACAACCCCGTGGACCGTGAGTACTTGTACCAAAAGGTGCTCAGCGAAGCCTCGAACCTCGACCAGCTCACCCGGTTCGTGAACAAGGACCTGCTGATCGAGCTCTGGCCGCAGCTGCATCTGCCGCGGTACTGCGTCCGCCGCTGGCACACCGCGTTCCCGCAGCTCGCCGAGATCGGCGCGGGCGGTATCTGGCAGTGATGGACGCCGAACACGCTCAGGTCGCCCGCATCGGGTTGTCCGCGATCCGCGACGACGGCTACGCACTCGCCGGCGGCCAGGCCTACAAGGAGCACGGCATCGGCGTCCGGACGCCGGAGGACGTCGACCTGTTCACCGACCGGCAGGGTGACTTCGACCAGACGATGGGCCGGCTGCAGTCGGCGTACCGCGACGAGGGCTACCAGGTCGACGTACTCGAGCACTCCGGCGAGCACGCCAAGCTCAGCGTGAGCCGGGACGGCCGCAGTACCCAGGTCGATATCGGCCGCGACTTTCGCAGCCGGCCGCCGGTCGAGACCGAGGTCGGACCGATGCTCTCGGTCGAGGACTCGGTCGGTTCGAAGGTCGGAGCGGCCTACGACCGGGCGGAGGCGAAGCACTTCATCGATCTTGAGGCCGCGGTCCAGTCCGGCCGGTACTCTCGCGACGACCTGCTCGCGCTCGGGGACGAGCGCGAGTTGTCCGGCATCGACCGTGAAGGCTTCGCGTACCAGCTGGACCAGGCCGGGCGGATCCCGGACGCGAAGTACGCCGAACACGGGTTCAGCGCCGAACAGACCGCCGCCCTCAAGCATGATCTCGGCAACTGGGCCCAGCAGATCCGGACCCGCGCGTCGAACCCCGACGTGGACAACGCGATGCGCGTCACCGAGACCGGTCAGGCCAGGGCCGGATCAGGGGCTGCCAGTCAGACGCAGGGCGCGGCGGCACGGCGAGGGGCATCGCTGAACCAGGAGCGTACGAAGGGCGAGCGGGGTAGCTAGTCCTCGGCTGGGAGTGGGTGACGCCGGCCGGGGAGGGGGCGGCGTGGGGGGTCGGGGGGTGGGTCATTGCCGGCTAGGTGGTTGACGATGGCGTTGAGGACGGCGGCGGTGGGGACGGCTACCAGGGCGCCGACGATGCCGGCGATGATTACGCCGGTGGCGATCGAGAGGATGACGGCGAGCGGGTGGACGCTGACCGCGCGGCCGAGGAGGAACGGCTGCAGGACATGGGCCTCCAGCTGCTGTACGCCGATCACGACCGCGAGCATCACGATCGCGACAATGGGGCCCTTGGCAACCAACGCGACGAGGACGGCGACCACGCCGCTGACCAGCGCGCCGACGACCGGTACGAACGCGCCGACGAACACCAGGATGCCGATCGCACTCACCAGCGGCAGGCCGAGGATCGCGGCGCCGAGCGAGATGCCGATCGCGTCCACGGCGGCGACCACGATCGTCGCGCGGACGAACGCGGTCAGCGAGACCCAGGCCCTGCGCCCGGAGGAGTCCGCCTTGTCGCGGGCCCGGCGCGGGAACAGCCGGACCAGCCATGCCCAGATCTGATCGCCCTGGTACAGGAAGAAGAACAGGCAGAACAACGCGATGAACAGGCCGGCGACGACGTGCGTGGCCGTCGTACCGACCGCTGCTGCCTGCTGACCGATCGCGCCGCCCGAGGTGATCTGTTCGCGCAGGGTCTTGATCGCGTTGGTGACGTCCTGGTCAGTGAGGCCGAAGTTGATCCGGCCGAGCTCACGCAGCTTCTGCACACCTTCGCCGACCTGGGTCGACAGGCTGTCGAACTGACCTGCGATCTGCGTGCCGACCAACGTGAGGAGGCCGGCCACCACCACGACCGTCGCGATCACGGTGACCCCGGCCGCGGCGCCGCGCGGGAGGCGAAGCTTCTGCAGGCCGTTGGTGATGGGCACAAGCAAAGCAGTCAGGAGTACGCCGACAGTCACCGGTACGACGACCTCGGACAGGTACCGGATGCCATATCCGATCACGACCACGGCGGCCACGATCGCCAGGAACCGCCACGCCCAGGTGCTGGCGATGTACATCCCGCGCGTCACTCCGGCGTCATCCACCGGCGCCACATCATCGGCAAGCCTCTGCTCCTCCGACTCAGCGGTCTCCTCCAGGACCTCGTTGTCCGCCACCGGACTCTGATCCTCGGAGACCTCCGCGCCGTCCCGCCCCGCCTCGCTCATCACACCTCCGCAGCTCGTTGCTGCTGAGACTAGTGCCCGCGTACTCCGGTTCCATGAATGTGGGCGGCCAGCCCTTCCGCCGCCTTCGGCTCGTCATCTGCGAGCAGGCCGACGGCTGCGAGCACGTAGTCCGCGTCCACGCACACCTCCGCGCGCTCGGGGACGAGCCAGCCCTCCTCCCGCGCATTCGTCCCGATCGAGCCCAGGATCCGGGCGGCGACCTCCGGCGGGTTGTGCCGCAGCACTCCCCCGGAGCCGACGAGCAGATCCACCTCGCGCAGGTCCTTCCCGGATCGCTCGATCACCCGCCCGCCCGGACCGAACACGATCCGCTGCCGTCCGGCATGCCGCCTCAGCGCGACCGTCGCGGCAACGCTCGCCAGCGTCTCGTCGTACGACGCTTCCTGCTCGTCGTGCGGGAGGAATGACGGATCGTCATGCCGGCGTTCGGCAGCTGCTTGTACTTCGGCCACGTTCGCGATGAGCCCGGCCTCGGCGCCCGCGGCGACCACCGGTACGGCGCTCCAGCGCATCCCGAGATCGCCCTCGACCGTACGGGTGACCGGATGCGTGGCGACGACCTCGCGGCCGAGGTTCGCGTCCTCCGGGTCGAGCTCGATCACCGAGTGCACGTCGGTCGTCGCGCCGCCGATATCGACGACCGCCACATCGCCGTGCAGGCCGGCGAGCACCTCGACACCCCGCAGTACGACGTCCGGCGTCGCGGCGCGGATCATGCTCGCGAACGACGGATCGCGCGACAGGTTCTTCCCGCCGATCACATGCGCGAGGAACATCTCCCGGATCGCCGCCCGCGCGCTGTCCGGCGCGAACACGCCGATCTCCGGTACGACGTTGTCCGCGAGCACGTGCGGTACGGCGGCCTCGGTGAGGATGCCGCGGATCTCGGCCTGCGCGTCGATGTTGCCCGCGACAACGACCGGTTTCCGCCACTTGTACTTCGCGAGCGTCTCGGTCGCCTTCAGCAGCACCGCCGAGTTGCCGCCGTCGGTCCCGCCGAGCAACAGCACGACGTCCGGGCGATCCTTGCGGAGCTCCTTCTGACTGGTTGCCGTCAGCCCACCGTTGACGACGGCAACCACCCGGCCGCCGCTGGACAACGCGACCCGCTTCCCCGCCTCCGCGGTCACGAGCTCTTCGTTGCCCACGACACCGATCCGCAGCCCGCCGCCCGCACTCGAGCAGGCCAGCACCTCGGCCTTCTTCACGCCACGGTCGACGTCCTCGAGCGCGACCCGGCAGGCATGCCACCCGTCCATCACGTCGGTGTCGATCGTCGTACGGTGCTCGGCTCGGGCGACCAACTCGCCCGAGCCGATGTCCACGGCAACCGCCTTCGTGAACGTCGACCCGAAGTCGACGGCCACTACGAGGCTCATGCCATTGCGCGGTCGAGGTCGAGCAACAGGTCGTCGATGGTCTCGATGCCGACGCTCAGGCGGATCAGGTCGGCCGGCACCTCCAGCGGCGTACCGGCGACCGAGGCGTGCGTCATCTTGCCCGGGTGCTCGATCAGCGACTCGACGCCGCCGAGGGACTCGCCGAGCGTGAAGACCTCGGCCTTGTTGCAGATGTCCAGCGCATGCTTCTCGCCGCCGGTGACGCGGAAGCTCACGATCCCGCCGTACCGCTTCATCTGCTTTGCGGCAGTCTCGTGGCCCGGGTGGCCGTCGATGCCGGGGTAGAGCACCTGGCTGACGGAGTTGTGCCGCTGCAGGAACTCGACGACCTTCTCGGCGTTGTCGCTGTGCCGATCCATCCGGACGCCGAGCGTCTTGATGCCGCGCAGCACCAGCCACGAGTCGAACGGCCCGGCGACAGCGCCGATCGCGTTCTGGTGAAACGCGATCTTCTCGGCCAGCTCCGCGTCACGGACGATGAGCGCGCCGCCGACCACGTCGGAGTGGCCGCCCATGTACTTCGTGGTCGAGTGGACGACCACGTCCGCGCCGAGCTCCAGCGGCTGCTGCAGGTACGGCGAGGCGAACGTGTTGTCGACGACCAGCAGGGCGCCGGCATCGTGCGCGATCTGGGCGACGATGGCGATGTCCGCGACGTTCAGCAACGGGTTGGTGGGGGTCTCGAGCCAGACGACCTTGGTCTTCCCGGGCTGGATCGCGGCGCGGATCGCCTCCGGGTGGGTGACTGCGGCCGGCGTCATCTCGACGCCCCAGGTGCCGAGCACCTTGGAGAACAGCCGGAAGGTGCCGCCGTACGCGTCGTCGGGGAACACCACGTGGTCACCGGGCACGCACAGCGAGCGGATCAGGGTGTCCTCGGCCGCCAGCCCGCTGGCGAACGCGAACCCGCGGTTGCCCGCCTCGATCGCGGCCAGGCACTCCTCGAGCGCCGTCCGGGTCGGGTTCGCGGAGCGGGAGTACTCGTAGCCGTTGCGCAGCCCGCCGACACCGTCCTGCTTGTAGGTGCTGGTGGCGTAGATCGGCGGGACCACCGAGCCGGTGGTCGGATCAGGCTCGTTCCCGGCGTGGATGGCGAGCGTCTCGAAGCCGTAGCGGTGTTCCGTATTCACCGGACCAGCGTACGGCCTGGTCTGATCGGCGCATGCATGCCGTCTGTGGCTGAGACGATTGCCGGGAGCCAGGTTGTCCACAGGCGCGTCGTACTGGCTGGCGAATGACCCACTGCGCCGCCTACGGTTGCGGTCAGTGGTTACCGCCGGGGACCGAGAGGAAGGACGACGGGGCCGGATGAAGACGCAGGACAGGCCGCTCGACCAGGACGACCTGGCGATGGCGGATCTCGCCGAGATCCCGGACTGGGGCACGATCGCCGGTCCGGACGGCGACGAAGCCGGTCCGGAGGTTGTGCGCGCCCTGGTGAACCGGGTGATGGGTCAGACGACCTGGCAGCCGTGGCCGTTGGAGGCCGGCGAGGTCATCGGCGACGAGATGGTCTCCTGGGGTTTCACCACCCGGCGCGGGACGACGATGATCGTTTTCGACGGGCTCGCGTTCCCGGACTGCCCGGCCAGCGGCTGGTCGGCGTACGACATCGGTCCGGACGACATCGCCGCGGCCGAGGCCGGGCTGGACGCGCACTGGCCGGACCAACTCTCGCTCGCCACCAGGCACTGGGGGCAGCCCGACTACCTCGGTGATGAGAGCAGCGTCACGTTCGTCGACGAGTGGGAGCCAGGCGCCGGCACCGGCCGCCGGCACCTCGCCGTCTGGCTGCGCCCGGGCGCCCAGATCCACCTGTACAGCAACAAGCCCAGCAAGGACCCGCTGACGACGTCGGTCGGGGTCAACTACGCCGTGTACATCGACTAGGAGACCTGATGAGCGAGCCTTCTGCTGAGCCCCGTCAAGGGCGAATCTCCCGTTGGCGTGCGCGGTCACGCGGCACGAAGACGATGAAGGCCGGTTACGCACTGGCCGCGCGCGACGTGAAGAACTGGGACCGGGACGTCCTGGCCAGGATCGGCAGCTCCCGGATGACGCCTGCGCATCTGGCGCGGCTGGCCCAGGTAGGCGTCAACGGGCAGGTCCGGCCCGACCTGCATGCCGGCACCTCGCAGACGATGAGCCAGCGTGCGACCAACCGGATGCAGCGGACCCAACGGCAGCAGAACCCGACCAGGAACCCGTTCAGCCGGGTGGCGCAACGGTACTCCCGCTGGCAGGACGTCCGGCACGGAACCAAGATGGTCAAGGCCGCGATGGTCCTGGCCGGCAAAGAGGCGAAGAACGCCGATCCCAACGTCAGGCTGGCGATGGGCAACGACCCGACCATGACCAAGAGCCAGATCTCCAACATGGTCCAGGGCCAGATGGAGACAGCCTTCAAGCCCGAGGTCTATGCGCCACGTCCGGGCCAGGGTGCCGGCCAGCAGCAGGGTGTCGGTCAGCAGCAGGTTCAGGGCCAGGGGCAACAGGGTCAAGGTCAGCAGGTTCAAGGTCAGGGCCAGAGGCAACAGATCCAGGGCGGGCGGGTGCAGGCGCAACCACAGCGCGGAGCGGCGGTGATGCAGCAGCTCGTGGCTGCAGCCGGCAGCCAGGCGACTGGGGACACCGAGCAGGCGCTGGTCCAGGCCTTGGCCGAGTTCCAGCGGCTGCAGGGCGAGATCAAGCTGCTGATCGAGACCCGGATGGCCCAGATCCAGCAGGAGAACACCAACCTGACCGCCCTGCTGAACGAGGTCAACCGCCCGAGCCAGCAGGCCAACCAACAGGCCACCCAGCAGCCGGCCCAGCGCCCGGAGATCGATCCGAACCTCCACAACGTAGGCCAGCACCCGATCATCCAGACCGAAGATCCCGCCCAGCAGCCCGCCACCCAACAGCCCGAAGGCGAACAAACCACCGAAGGCCCGGAGGCCGGCGGCGAGGGCACCCAAGGCGCCAACGGCCAGCAAGTCGGCGACGGCGAGCAGATCGGCGACGGTCAGCAAGTGGCTGAGGGGCAACAGGTCGGCGACGGCCAGCAGATCGGCGATAGTCAGCAAGTTGCCGGAGGCCCGCAAGCGGCTGAGGGCCAGCAGGTTGAGGGTGGCGAGCAGGAGGCCGGTGAAGGGGCTCAGCAACCGGTCGCCGCGAGCGGCCAGCAGGTAGTCCAAGGCGGCCAGGAAGGCGCTCAGCAGCAGGCCGGCGACGGTCAGCAGGTCGGCGACGGTCAGCAAGTTGCCGGAGGCCCGCAAGCGGCTGAGGGCCAGCAGGTTGAGGGTGGCGAGCAGGAGGCCGGTGAGGGAGCTCAGCAGCCCGTCGCCGCCAGCAGTCAGCAGGTAGTCCAGGGCGGGCAGGAAGGCGCTCAGCAGCAGGCCGAGACCGCCGCACAGCCGGTCAGCAGGAGCGAAGACTGGACCAGGACGGCGGAGGCCCCCGAGGCCCACGCCGAACAGCCCGTCGGCCCTCCAACCCAGGGCCAGCCGCAGGTCCAGGGCCAACCGCAGGGACAGCCGCAGCTCCAGGGCCAACCCCAGGCACAGCCCCAGGTCCAGGGACAGCCGCAGGTCCAAGGGCAGCCGCAGGTTGCGGGGCAGTCGCAGGGCGAGAACTTCGCGCAGCTCCAGGGAGGGACCGACCCGAAGGAGATCAGGGCGAAGGAGGAAGCCGCACGGGCAGCCGCAGCGGCCGGAGATGTCGCGCCGGTGCGCAACTCGACCCAGGCGGCAGCCACCAAGACGGCGGAGTCCGCGAGACAAGACACCGGGACGCGAGCCGCCGGCCAGAACGCGAGCAGGAATCCGCAGCAGACCGGCCCCAGCAAGTGATCACCAACACGTGATCACCAGCACGCACTAACACCACGAACGCCGCCGGTCCCCGGCGGCGTTCGCCATACTCCGCCGGTCGGCGCTCGTGGCAACCCGCCGGCCCGGGAGTTCGTCGTACTTCGCCGGGTCGCGCGGCAGTGCTCGTCTCAACCCGCCCGCCGCGGGCGTTCGTCGTACTCCGTCTGTCGCGCGGCGACGCTCGTCGTACTCCGTCTGTCGCGCGGCGACGCTCGTGGTAACCCGCCGGCCCCGGGAGTTCGTCGTACTCCGCCAGTCGCGCGGCGGCGCTCGTCGTGATCCGCCGGCCCCGGGGGGGTCGTCGTACTCGGTTCTAGAAGTCGACGAGGTCTAGTTGTGCCTCGACCGGGGTGCCTTCGGTCAGGTGCTCGGCGAGCCGCACGGGCTTCTTCACCGGGAGTAGGTAGCTGCCGGACTTGCTTGGGAATAGCGATGTCTGCCAGGTGCTTGCGCCGACCGTCACGCTGACCCGCACCGAGCCGAACCCCCTGCGCCGGCCCGCGGTCAGATCCGCGATGTCGTCGCTGATCTCCTCCGGAACGGCGACGAAGTACCAACTGCCTTCGCCCGGGTACTGCCACAGCGGCGCCGAGAACCGATAAGTGCTCACACCTCAGGATTTCAGGCGGACGGTGAAGATCGGTAGCAGGAAGTGGACGAGCGGGCCGATCGCGAGCGCGTACACGACGGTTCCGACACCGATCGATCCGCCGAGGAGGACGCCGGTCGCGAGGACGGTGAGCTCGATCGACGTACGGACGAGCCGGACGCTCAGGCCGGTACGACGTACGAGCCCGGTCATCAGCCCGTCGCGCGGACCGGGGCCGAACTGCGCGCCGATGTAGAGCGCACCCGCGAGCGCGTTGACGACGACACCGGCCAGCATGAAGACGATCCGGAGCCAAAGCGCGTCCGGCCGGTCGACCGTGGCCAGGGTGAGGTCGGTGACCAGGCCGATCACGATGGCGTTGCTGATCGTGCCGAGACCGGGCCACTGCCGCAGCGGAATCCAGGCCACCAGTACGACGAAGCTGACCGCGATCACCACGGTGCCGAAGCTGAACGGGAAATGCTTCGTAATGCCGGAGTGGAAGACGTCCCACGGGTCCAGGCCGAGGTTGCCCTGGATCATGAGGCCCATCGAGGCGCCGTACAGCGTCAGCCCGACGTACAGCTGGACGAGGCGTCGCGGCAGGTGGCCCGCTTTCAGCTGCTGGATCGGGTTGATAGGCGCGAGCTGGCGCGGCGGGGCATCGGGAGTGGCGGTCACATCCTCCAGTGTCGGCAGTAAGTGGCCTGGTATTCGATAGCCAATTACGTCATAGTGGACTGCATGAAGGGGCAATATCTTCCGGCAAGCACCCTTGTCGGCCTGCTCGGCGGGTGGGCCGACGGCACCGGCCCGGCGTACTGGCTGCTGGCCGAGCGGCTGCGGTTGCTGATCGCGGACGGCCGGATCACGCCCGGTTCGCGGCTGCCGAGCGAGCGGGAGCTGACCGAGAGCCTCGGCGTGAGCAGGACGACGGTCGCGTCGGCGTACCGGGAGTTGCGCGACCGCGGGTACGTGATCAGCCGCCGCGGTTCGGGCAGTGTCACCGCTCTCCCGGGCCGGGTCCAGCCCTCCCTCAGCCGGCACCACGCGCCGACATTCGAGACCGACGGGCACTACGACTTCACCGCGGCCGCCCCCGCCGCCATCCCGGGGATCAGCGCGGCGGTCGCATCAGCCATGGACGACCTGCCGGCGCAGCTCGCCACCCCCGGCTATCACCCACAGGGCTTGCCGGAGCTGCGCGCGGAGGTCGCGGCCGTGTACGCCGAACGCGGGCTGCCGACTTCCCCCGACCAGATCATCATCACTGCCGGCGCCCTGGCCGCGACGTCGATCGCGATCCGTGCGATGACGCAGATCGGCGACCGGGTGCTGACCGAGAGCCCCACGCATCCCAACTCCGTCGACGCGATCCGGCACAGCGGATGCCGCATCGTCGCGACCCCGATGGGTCCGGACGGCTGGGACCTGCCGTTGCTGGAGGCAACCATCAGGCAGACCGCGCCGCGGGCCGCCTGGATGGTCGTGGATTTCCAGAACCCGACCGGGTGGTTGATGCCGGCGGCGGACCGCAAGCAGTTGGCGGCCGCGTTCGCGCGCAGCCGGACGACGGTCATCGTCGACGAGACGCTGTACGGGTTGTCGCTCGACGGACAGGATATGCCGCCGCCGTTCGCGTCGTACAACCCGGAAGGTGTGATCACGGTCGGCTCGGCGAGCAAGCTGTTCTGGGGCGGCCTGCGGATCGGCTGGATGCGGGTGCCAGAAGCGCTGGTCGCCCAGGTGCTCGACGCGCGCGCGTCGCTCGATCTTGGGGCACCTGTGCTTGAGCAACTAGTTACAGCGCAACTACTTCGGCAGCGGGAGTCGTTGTTGCCGGACCGCCGGCTGACGGTCGCCCGCCAGCGCGACGCCCTCGCCCAGGCCGTGTCCGAAGAGCTGCCGTCGTGGCGATTCCGGCTGCCGGGCGGCGGCCTGTCGTTGTGGTGCGAGCTGCCGGAGCCCGTCGGCTCGAGCCTGGTCGGACTGGCCGAGCGGAACGGCGTACTGCTGGTCGCCGGTGCGCGGTTCTCCCCGGACGGCGGCCTGGAGTCGTTCATCCGCTTGCCGTACACGCTCCCCGCGGACGCACTCCGTGACGGAGTACGCCGCCTTGCCGCGTCGTACGGCGCGCTCACCAGCGGTATGCCCCGCGCCCGGCGCTCGGCCGCGATGATCGCGTGACAGCGGATCCCCAGGCCATCACAATCGCGCCGCACACGCCGCCGCCCGCGGGGCCCCGGGGCGATCGCCAGATTGTGATGGCGTGGGGATCCGGCACGTCATCGCGCCGTAAGGGGTGCGGGGAAGGTTCGCCTTACAGCTGGCGTTAAGAGCGTATGAGAGTCACTCTGCGAGAGGCGTGAGAATGTCGTTCTTCACCCGCAACACCGCCATGGTCGAGCCGTCGGCCGCCCTGCCCGGGCGGGAGACCCCCGGGTTCGCCGTACCGGACGAGAACATCGTCCTGCACACGCCGCAGACCGCCGCCGCGCCCGAGGGGTTCGAGGAGGTCTGGTTCGGCACCGGATGCTTCTGGGGTACCGAGGAGATCTTCTGGCAGCAGCCCGGCGTGTACACGACGGCCGTCGGCTATGCGGGCGGTTACACCCCGAACCCGACGTACGAAGAGGTCTGCACCGGACGCACCGGCCAGACCGAGGCCATCCGTGTCGTCTACGACCCCACCAAGACCACCTTCACGGATCTGCTGAAGGTCTTCTGGGAGACCCACGACCCGACACAGGGCATGCGCCAGGGCAATGACCTCGGTTCGCAGTACCGCTCGGCCATCTACTACACCACCGACGCCCAGCGCGCCGAGGCCGAACGCACCCGCGACCTGTACGCCCCCGTCATCAAGCCCCTCGGCTACGGCGACATCACCACCGAAATCGCCCCCGCCACCACCTTCTACTACGCCGAGGGCTACCACCAGCAGTACCTGTTCAAGAACCCGAACGGCTACCGCTGCCACAGCAACACCGGGACCAAGTTCCCGGCTGAGGTCTGACAGATCGACCGTGATGCCCTTGGACTCTGCCGAGTTCAGGGGCATCAGGCGTATTTGCGCTCGACTTGTTCCTGAGCATCGGTCGGGCCGGGCGCAGTGTCCTGGGCGCGGCGGCGGGCGGCCACCAGGACGACGGCGCCGGGCAGTGTTGCGACCAGGGCGAGCATGCCGTAGACGACCGCGACGGTGACGCCCAGCGCGGCGCCTAGTCCGACCGAGCTGAACGCCCAGGCGGCTGCGCCCTCGCGTGGGCCCCAGCCGGCGATGTTCGTCGGCAGTGCCGAAGCTGTCAGCACGACCAGTGCCAGAGGCAACAGCCGAGCCGGCGACACGTCGGCTCCGGTCGCTCGGACTGCGATCAGGAACACGGACGCGTGGCCGAGCACGGCGACGGTGGAGGCGAGCAGGATGCCCGGCCAGGCTCGCGGCGCGAGAACGGCGTCGCGGAGATCGCTGGTGAAGGCGCGTCCGATCCGGGAGGAGAGTCGGCGTCCGTTCAGGTACAGGACTGCGGCGAGCAGCCCCAAACCTGCGAGGACCACAACCGCCACGGCGGCCGAGGGAACGGCGGCCGAGGGGGCGAAGGATGCGGCGGGCCAGGACAGCAGGAACAGCACGGCCGCCGTCAGGACGAGCTGCACCGCAAATCCTGACGCCCGCTCCCACGCGACGGCTCGCAGGCTACGGCCCAGGTCGCCGACCTCGCGCCCGTGGCGTACGGCGCGGTGTACGTCGCCCACCACCCCGCCGGGCAGCGTGGCGTTGAGGAACTGGGACCGGTAGTACGCCGCCACCGCCGTCCTCAGCGGCATCTCGACGCCAAGTCCGCCGGCGACGAGGCGCCACCGCCAGGCACAGCACAACGTGGTCAGCGAGGTGATTGCGAGCGCCGCGACGATCGGCCAACCGGTCGTCAGTCGGAGCCCGTCCACCAACGGGCCCGTGCCGACCCGCCACACGAGAACGGCGAGGATCGCGGCACCGCCCGTCACGCGGGCCCAGGTCCAGAGGCTTCGGCTGATGGCAGTTCCGATCTCTTAGTTGGGCTCGTACCAATAACACGGCTGTCACCCGCCGCTGGTTCAGCCAGCGCCCCCAGACAGTGCGGTCGACAGCACGGCCGACAGCTCGCGGGAAGTCTGCGCCCAGTCGGACAGTGTCAGTCGCCGCGATCTTGCCGCCACGCGCAGCCGGCCGCGCTCCACAGGGTCACCCAGCCATCGACGCAGCGCTTGCGCGAGAGCGTGTGGGTCGCCCGGCGCGACCAGCAGGCCCGGTCGGCTGCCGTCGGGGGCATGGCCGAGAGCCTCCGGTACGCCGCCGACCTCCGTAGCCACAACCGGCAGCCCGCGGGCGAGGGCCTCGGTGACGACCATGCCGTAGGTCTCGAACTGGGAGGCCAGCACTAAGGCGTCCGCCTCTGCGTAGGCACGCTCGAGTTCGGCGCCCGTGAGCGGGCCGGTGAAGGACACCCGGTCGGCGAGGCGCCGGTCCTTGGCCTGCCGGCGCATTCGGTCGACGTACTCTGTATCAACGTCCAATGAACCGACGAAGACGCATCGCCAGGCCGTATCGTCCACCGTGGTCAGCGCCTCGAGCAGGAGGTCGGGGCCTTTGGCCGGGGTGATCGCTCCGACACAGAGCAACCGCCCACCGGACACCGAGCCCGATGCCAGGTCGGCCTTGTCGACACCCGGCCGTACGACGTACATGCGATCCTCGGGCAGCGCGTAGTGGTCGAGCAGCCACCGCCGAGTCCAGTCGCTCGTGGCCACGATGGCGGATGCCGCCGACAGCGCGGCGGCCTCGCGCGCCTCGTCCCGCGGCATGTGCAGGAGTACGACGAGCCGCAGGCGGTCGGCCTCCGGCTCCAGCACCTCCGGGACCACGGACGCCAGCAAGCCATCGACCAGCACCAGTCCACCGTTCGGGACCCGGGCCAGCGCCGCGCCCGCGGCCGAGCGGGCCGCCGCGTCAGGGTGGACCCACTGGCCGGCCACGGCGTGCTCGTGGACCGACCAGCCGAGTGCCATGAGACCGTCACAGACCCGGCGGTCGTAGACATTGCCACCGCTCGGCCGCCGCGGGTCGTCGATCCCGTCCGGGATCAGGACGTGTACCCGCCTCACGACGACCGCTCGTAGCGCGCGCCGGGTTCGCCGATCCAGAACGCGCGTGCTTCGATCGGCACCGCAGCCTCCTCCCGCCCGGGTGAACCGGTGCGACGCTGTTCTCGTATGACTCTCGTACCCGTAGATACGGAGGCAGTGTGCGCCAGGTTCAGGGTCGAGTGCCCAGCCGCATCCTGACCGGCCCGCTCGTCGGCTTCGCTTGTCTGCTCGTGCTCCTCGGTGTGCTCGCAGCGGTCGTCGGCCTCGACGTCGCCGGCTGGGTGACCGGCGTCGCCTGCGGAGCCGGCCTTGCCGTGCTGCTCGCCCGCGCGATGGCGCATCACCGTCGTGACGGACTCGGACCCGCGGACAGAGTGACACTGACTCGCGGGGTCCTCGCCTGCGGGGTCGCGGCGCTCACCGCGGACTCGTTCGGCGGCCAGGCGCAGGTGGCGATCCTCGTGACGCTCTCGACGATCGGACTGATCCTCGACGGGGTCGACGGCAAGGTCGCTCGGCGTACCGGCACAGTTTCGGCGTTCGGCGCGCGTTTCGACATGGAGGTCGACGCGTTCCTGATCATGGTCCTGAGCGTGTACGTCGGCCGTACGGCGGGTTGGTGGGTGCTGGCGATCGGTGCGGCCCGCTATGCGTTCGTCGCCGCAAGCTGGGCGTTGCCGTGGCTGCGCGGTTCGCTCCCGCCTCGCTACTGGGCCAAGGTTGTCGCCGTGATCCAGGGCATCACCCTGACCGCCGCGGCGGCCGGTTTCCTGCCCGATGCCGTGACCACGGTGGTGCTGCTGATCGCCCTCGCGCTGCTGGCCGAGTCGTTCGGCCGTCAGATCTGGGGGCTGTGGCGCCAGGCCGGAAGCCCGGCCGGCACTCGGGCCGCCGTGACGTCGGCGCTCGCGGTGCTCCTGCTCTGGGCTGCGCTCCTCATGCCGGACCACACCGGCAACCTGTCGCCGGCCGCCTTCCTCCGGATCCCGCTCGAGGGCCTGGTGTTCGTCCTCCTCGTCTGCGTACTGCCGTCGAGACTCGCGCGGATCCTCGCACTGATCGGCGGTCTCGTCGTCGGGGTGCTGCTGATTGTGCGGCTGCTCGACAGAGGCTTCTACTTCGCCTTCGACCGCGCCTTCCACCCCGTGTACGACGCGGCGTACGTCGGCTCCGCGCTGGGCCTGCTGAGCGACTCGATCGGCCACGTCGGCGCCCTCGCAGTCTTCATCGGAGCCGGACTCCTCCTCGTGGCGCTGCTCGCCCTGCTGCCGCTGTCGGCAGTGCGGGTGACCCGGCTCGTGGCCAGACATCGGCGGCCGACGATCCAGGTCGTGGCCGTCCTGGCCGTGATCTCGATCGTGCCGGCGCTGACCGGCGCTTGGCCGGAGCCCGTACGACAGCCCGTCTCGACCGCCGCAGCCCGGCTCGCGATGCAGGTCCGTGACGACCTCCGCGACCAGCGGGAATTCGTGCAGGCGCTCAAGCAGGATCCCTTCCGCGACACCCCGGGCAACGAACTGCTGACCGGCCTGAAAGGCAAGGACGTGCTCCTGGTCTTCGTCGAGAGCTACGGACGCACGGCGCTCGACTCTCCGGTAGTCGGGTCGGCGCTCGAGGCCGGGGATCGGCGGCTGCAGCAGGCCGGCTTCTCCTCGCGCAGCGGCTTCCTCACCTCGCCGACCTTCGGCGGTATCAGCTGGCTGGCGCACTCCACGCTGCAGTCCGGGCTGTGGGTGAACAACCAGCAGCGGTACGACCACCTGGTCACGCTCGACCGGGTCACCCTCACCGACGCGTTCGGCCGGGCCGGCTGGCGGACGGTCGCCGACGTACCGTCCAACAACGAGGCCTGGTCGGTGGCGAAGACGTACTACCACTACGACATGGTCTACGACCGCCGGAACGTGGGGTACGCCGGTCCGTCCTTCAGCTATGCCTCGATGCCTGACCAGTACACCCTGGCCGCGCTCCAGCGGCTGGAGCTGGACAAGCCGAACCGCGCTCCCGTCATGGCTGAGGTCGACCTGGTCTCCAGCCACACGCCCTGGGCGCCGCTCCCCCGGATGGTCGACTGGAGCCAGGTGGGCGACGGCTCAGTCTTCGACCCGATGCCGGCCGAGGGCGACTCGCCGGAGGACGTATGGCGGCAGCCGGAACAGGTGAAGGCCGCATACGCACAGTCCATCGCCTACTCGCTCGACGCGCTGACCTCGTTCGTACAGGAGGTTCACGACCCCAACCTGGTGCTCGTCGTCCTCGGCGACCACCAGCCGGCCAGCATCGTGTCAGGCAACGGAGCGAGCCACGACGTACCGGTGAGCATCATCGCCGCTGACCCAGCCGTGACGGACCGTGCAGCGAACTGGGGCTGGCAGACCGGACTGCGACCGGCCGCCACCACACCGGCCTGGCCGATGGACACCTTCCGCGATCGCTTCCTCACCACCTACGCCCGCTAGTACCGGCCTTTCTGTTGCAGGTAGTGGCAATTGATGAGGGTTTCATCTGTCGGCGCCGCTATCGTCTGCGGTCGGGGATGACGATCTTGGAGGGGATGGACGAATGAGCGTACGACGTCTTGGGCTGGTGCTGGCGGGTGCTGGAGCGCTGGTGGCGGCTGCGTTGCCGGGACAGGCGAACGCGGGCGGCCGGGTGGCCACCGATGCGCTGACGTGCATCAACCGGTTCGTCTGGACCGACAGCGCGAACGCTGTGCAGGAGGCTGACGTCATGGCCGCGAAGCCGCCCCGACCCTTGACTGGCACCTACCAACTTGCGCAGTTCGTGCCGGTCCGGGCGATGACGACCTGGTACATGTCGATCACCCGTCAGGGCGAGCAGTACTCCTACGGTCTGCTGTTGCAGGGCGGAAACCTGTACCGCCACTCGACCATCACCCCTTCGGACAGCCGGGCCCGGGTGACCGCGACCAAGCTCGGGGGCGGATGGACGAGCTTCAAGTCGATCGCCACGTCGAACTACAACGACCCGGGGAGTGTCACGCACGCGTTCCTCTACGGACTCAACACCAACGGCAGCCTCTACCGGTATGCGGCGAGCGGCACCGGCTACCGAGCGTACGGCTCGTTCGCCGGGTTCAAGAGCTTCAAGGCGATGGCGATGATCAGCCAGCAGCCGACGTACGACACGCTGCTGATGACGACCACCGCGGGGGCGCTCTACACGATCCACATCCCGACCGCCGCCAAGACGAAGCCGGTCGTCAAGCTGATCCGCAAGTCCGGCTGGTCCTCGTTCGAGTCGCTGCTGATCGAGCACTGCGGCAACAACGACGGGTCCGTCGTGGTCGGCATCGACCACAACACCGACTCCGGCTACCAGTACGCGTTCAGCAAGGCGAAAGGCACGGCCACCGCGATCACGTCGTACGGCAAGATCCCCGTCACCTTCACCGGCACGGTCTACGCCTCCCGCACCAACGCCTGGCTGTACGGCGAGTAGCCGGGCGCTACTTGGAGGTGAGTTGCTGGGCCAGGTATTGCTGGAGGCCGATGCGTTCGATGGCGTCGAGCTGGCTTTCGAACCAGTCGACGTGGTTCTCTTCGTCGCGGACCATTTCCTCGAAGACTGCCGCGGAGCCGTGGTCGCCGAGGTCGTGGCACTCCTTCGCGGCGGCGTTGAACTGGGCGACTGCGGCGAGCTCGCCGTCGAGACCGAGGCGGAGCATCTCCTGGGCGTCCTCGCCGACGGCGATCGGTCCGAGCTTCTGGAGGTTGGGGTGGCCGTCGAACAACAGGATGCGGCTGATCAGCGCGTCGGCATCCTTCATCTCGTCGATGGACAGGTCGTAGAACGCCTTGCCCAGCCGGCCGAAGCCCCAGTTGTCGAGCATCCTGGCTTCCAGGAAGTACCCGTTGATGACCGTCAGTTCGAGCGTCAGCGCCTCGTTGAGCAGCACCACGACGCGTGGGTCAACCGGTTGCACTTGCCACCTCCGTGAGCAACGGTGCCGAGACAGACCTCCCATGCTGGCACAACAATCGCTTCACGGAGAAGACACAACTGCCGCAATTCCGCCCCGCCCCGGTCGCCCCGCACACCTGCGCAAGCGTCCGGGCGCCGTCGTCGATGCTCTGACGGACGTCCCGGTCACTGACGACCTCACAGTGGCAGACGATCACACAGGAAAGGCTACCCTAACCGCATAGGACTAAGCACGGTCGCGTCCGTCACATGTCAGCTAGCGGACACCGGTCCAGATCACTCGGTTGCTGAAGGTCCCGCGCTCACCGGCCTTGGTGGCGCGAGTTGTTTCGAGGGCTTCCTTGGAGGTTCCCAGGTCAGCCGCCAAGGCGTACACAACCTCAAGAACGTCCGCAAGCTCCTCGACGGCGGCCTCCCCGTCGGCAGCAAGAAACTCGTCAACCTCCTCCAGCAGCTTGTCCCGCAGCCGACTCCGGTACTCCGCACCCTCGGCCCGATAGCTGATCGGCTCAGCACCACTCGCCCGGATGATCTCCGGAATCCGATCCCTCACCAGCTTGCCGCCAGCATTCATCTGCTCCTCCATCACGCCCAGACCCTAGTTCAGTGCGGTCGGGAAGCCAGTCCAGCGGAGTTGCGCAGGCAGATGGCGCATGTCGTTGTAGATGAGGACGGAAGACGGGCGGCCGGGCGTGTATCGAAGTACGGTGAGCGCGGCGTTGCAGTGGTTCAGACTGAGCCACCGCCAACTCGGTGCGTCCATGGCATGTCGTACGAGCCAGCCGACCAAGAAGTTGTGAGTGACTACCAGCTGGTGCTGCTCGTTCTCGCCCCGCACTGGTCCGGTGAAGCGCTCAAGGGCCAGGCGGGCCAGCTCGGGTCCGCGCTCGAGCTCCTCGGTCGTGAACTGGTTGAGGAAGCTGAGCAGGTAGTCGGCCGACTCGGCTGGTAGCTCGTCCCTGACCGGCACGTGAGGGACGTAGTCGCCCGCGTCCTCCGACACCTCCAGCGGGACTTCCGTTCGGAGCTGCTTCTTGGTCAGGTACGCCGTTTGGGCTGCCCGGGGAAGCGGACCGTGGTGGACGCTCGAGAAGGGGACGTCGTGCAGCCGCCGGCCGAGCAGCACCGCCTGACGTTTGCCGCTCTCGGTCAACCCGCTCTCATCCGGCAACGCCTCGGCATGCCTGACGAGGTAGAGGTATCGGGTGGCGGTTCTCGTCATTCGGTACTCCGTCCCGCTGTCGACTCGCCCTGCCTTGTGGACGTCGGTGGCAGCACCCGAGTTCGCATCGGTCGTTTGCAGGAAGTGGCAATGAGGGTGGGGGCTGGGTTGTTGGGTGTGGGGGTTGTGCCTGGCGAGGCTGTGGCTGTGGGGAGGTCCGGGATCCCGTGTAGCAATCGGGTGGTGTGGACGGATTCTGCGAACGTTGCGACGGATGCCGAGGTAACGGCTCGGAAGCCGCCGGTGGTGACGGATCGGTCGTTTCTGGCGAACTTCGTTTCCGTTCGGGCGATGTCGACCTGGTACATGACGTTCAGCCGCAGCGGCGTGCAGTACTCCTATGGCCTGCTTCTGCAGGGTGGGAACCTGTACCGGCACTCGACCACCACTCCGGTCAGCGGCACGCACCGGGTGACGGCGACCAAGCTCGGGAGTGGGTGGACGAGCTTCAAGGCGATCGCCACGTCCAACTACGGTGCTCCCGCCAAGCCCACGCACGCGTTCCTGTACGGACTGAACAGCAACGGGAATCTCTACCGGTATGCGGCGAACGGCACCGGCTACAGGTCGTTCGGGTCGTTCGGCGGGTTCAAGAGCTTCAAGACAATGGCTGTGCTCAGCGAGACGCAGACGTACGACACGTTGCTGATGACGACCACCGCCGGCGCGCTGTACACGATCCACATTCCCGTCACGGCAACCGCGAAGCCCGTCGTGAAGATGATTCGGCCGAGCGGCTAGTCGTCGTTCGAGTTCCTGCTCGTCGAGCACTGCGGCACGAACGGCGCCTCAGTTCTGCTCGGGATCGATCACAACACCGACTCCGGGTACCAGTACGGCATGAGCAAGGCGAACGGTACGGCGACCGCGATCGTCTCGTACGGCAAGGCCCCGGTCCTCTTCAACGGCGGCGTCCACGCCTCGCGCACCAGCTCCAGCCCACTAAGTGGCGAATAGCTACGGGCGGACGGGTTCTGCTGCGAGGGCCAAGTAGAAGTAGTGGCGGTTGGTCGTCTTGGTGCCGGCCGTCTCGTCTAGGAGGGCGGCGGCCTGCAGGCGGTCGCCCTTGGCGTTCAATAAGCCGGCCAGGTTGGTGCGGGCGTGGGTGGCGAACCAGCCGGCGCCGGCTGAGTCGGCGGTCACTATGGCCTCGCGGAAGGCGCCCTCGGCGGTGGTGTGGTCGGTAGTGCGGCCCAGCTGGACCAGGGCGAAGGAGACGTAGTGGTTGAGTTGAGTACGTCGGGCCGCCACGACTGCGTGCTCAGCCTCTGCACGCGCGGTTGAGAGGTCGCCCCGGAGCTCAGCGACTCTGCTGCACAAGAGGTAGGCCCAGCAGCGGAAGGGCTCATAGCCGATCGCAGTAGACCGGCGGAGTACTTCGTGACTCGCCCTGTCGAGCTCGTCCACGTCGCCCGAGCGGAGTGCTCGGAGACAGGTGATGAGATCGTTCCCAGCGACGTACCAGTCCGAGCCGGCCGCAGCCAGCACAACCCTCGCCTCGGCGAGAAGCTCGGCGGCACGCTGGTGGTCTCCCGCAACTTCCAGCGCCAGTCCGAGCGCTTGCTTCGACCAAGCAGTCGTCCACGGGTCATCCGCCACGAGTACGACGGCCTGCTCGCCAGCAGCGACCGCAGCCTCCAGATCGAGCTGCTGGCCGGCCAGATAGCAAATGACGGTCAAGGCACGCCCACGCAGCAAGGGCCGCACCTGGCCACCCGACGCAAGCACAGCATCGACCCAGGAGCGGCCAACAGCATGGCGATCGCTGCTCGACCAGAACCACCACAACGCGCAGGCGATCCGCAGAGAGTCCTCGCTCGAGGTAGCGCCAAGCTGCGCCGCCCGGAGGTTGCCGTACTCCGACTCCACCCGCAGCTGCCACTGAAGGTAGTCCTTCGACCTCAGTCCGGACTCGGCGTCCTCGGCCAGCGCAACGAAGTACTGGCGATGCGCTCGTTCGGCCTCCCCAAGCAGACCACTCGCCTGCAGTCGCTCATGCCCGTACTCCCGAAGCGTTTCCAGCAGGTCATAGCGCCCGGCCGACACCGGAGTCACCAGTGACTTGTCGACGAGCAGGCTGAGCAGATCCAGTGCACTGCCCGGATCGATGCCGCCGACGCGGGCTAGCGCCATCGCGGCTTCGATCGAGCAGCCGCCCTCGAAGACCGAGAGCAGGTCGAACAAGGTCCGCTCCTGCTCGTCCAGCAGGTTGTAGCTCCAGTTGATCGTTGCGCGGAGCGACTGATGTCGCCCCGACGCTGCCCGGCCCGGTGTCACCAGCAGTGCGAAGCGGTCACTGAGCTGCGTGGCGATGTATTCCACCGGCAGCGCCTTCGTCCTGGCTGCCGCGAGCTCGATAGCGAGTGGGAGCCCGTCGAGGCGGCGGCACAGGTCAGCCACTGTGGTTGCGTTGTCGGCAGTGAGCTCGAAGCGACCCACACGCTGGGCCCGCTCCTCGAACAGCCGGACGGACTCCGTCGCGGCCAGCGTGGCAAGGTCGTCGACGTTCGCCTCCGGAACCGTCAGCGGTGGGACGAGCGAGTGGATCTCCCCCACGATGCCGAGCGGTTCGCGGCTGGTCGCCAACACCTGAAGCCGCGGGCACACGGACAACACCTGTTGGGCCCACTCGGTGATGCCCGGCAGTAGGTGCTCGCAGTTGTCCAGGACCAGCAGCAGTTGGCGGGGTCGCAGGTACTCAAGCAGACCGGCACCGGCCGAAGCGGGTCCGTCGTCCGCACTGGCCGACAGCCGCCCGGCGGCACCACCCGCCAACGCGGACGCAACGGCCTGCGGTACGGCGCTTGCCTCGGCGAGCGGCTCCAGCTCAACCATCCACACGCCGTCCGCGAAGTCGACCCGGAGCGCGGAGGCAGCCTCGATCGCGAGCCGCGTCTTGCCTGCACCAGCCGCACCGGTCAGTGTGACGAGGCGGTGCTCGCCGACGGCCCGCAGTACCTGCGTCAGCTCGGCCTCACGTCCCACGAAGCTCGTCAGCGGAGTCGGAAGACCACTGTGGTCGGTCAGAGCTGGCGAGCCACCGGGAGGCGACCACGTCAGCACCGGGTCATGCCGCAGTACCGCCGCCTCCAGGTCACGCAGCTCAGGCCCCGGCTCGATCCCCAGCTCTGCCGCCAGCAGCGATCTGGCCTGCTGGTACGCCGCCAGTGCATCCGCCTGCCGACCACACCGGTAGAGAGCCAGCACCAGGTGCCCCCACAGGGTCTCCCGGTACGGATGCTCGCGTACGGCGGACTCCAACTCGCCAACGACCTCCCGGTGCTGACCGAGCCGCAGATCGGCGTCGATCCGGTCCTCCAGCACGCCCAGCCGCAACTGGTCGAGCCGGACCGCGTCGGCGCGCGCCCAGTCCGCATCGAACTCCTCCAGAGCCGGACCACGCCAGAGCTGCTCGGCCCGGCGAAGCACGGTGACCGCGGCGTGGACGTCACCCGACCGCAGCTTGGCCCGGCCTTCGGCTGCGAGCCGCTCGAACCGGACGGCGTCCACGTCCTCCGGCGAGATGTCCAGCAGGTACGTCGGTCCCTGGCTGGTGATCTCCGTACGGCCGAGAGTCTTGCGGAGACGTGACACCTGGTGCTGGAGCGTGTTCGCGGTCGCGCCGGAACCCCAGACCGCTTCGACCAGCGTCTCGACCGGCACCGGGCGGGCCGCGTTCAGCGCCAGCATGACCAGTACCGCGCGCTGCTTGGCCCCGGCGACCGCAACGGCGTTCCCGTCAGCGTCCTCGACCTCGATCGGGCCGAGCAGCTTCACCCTCACGACATTTCACGCTGCTACGGACCCACTGCCGTCGTCAATGCCGGACATGGCAGCGCCATGGCAGCGCGGGACTCCAGGGCGCGAGTACGACGGCAGCGCGCCGGCGCACTCTGCCATCGGAATCGCTCAAACCCTGGAGGTACACAATGAGCACCACTACAACGCGTGAGACCAAGCTCGCGCACTTGTTCGGCCTCGAAGGCGACAATTGGATGCGCCACGCGAATCCGGCCAGCGTCTGGACCCGGTTCAGCGTCCTGCCGCTGCTGACGATCTCGATCTGGAGCCGGGACTGGATCGGCTGGTGGTCACTGATCCCGATCGCCCTGTCGCTGGTCTTCATGGTCGTCAACCCGGTCCTGTTCCCGACGCCGCGATCGACCCGGTACTGGGCGTCCAAGGCGGTCTTCGGCGAACGCATCTGGGCCGAACGGAACTCCGTGGAGATCCCCGAGCAGTTCCGGTCGCAGGTGCCCAACATCACCTACACGTTCCAGCTCGTCGGTATGGCGTTCTGGACGTACGGACTCGTCGTACTGGATCACGTCGGACTGGTCGCGGTCGTCGCAGGTCTGGTGATCGTGCAGTGTGCGAAGGCCTGGTGCCTGGACCGCATGGTGCTGCTCTTCGAGCAGCTGAAGAGCCAGTACGCCGGATGGGAGTACTGATCATGAACTTCCTCTTCGTCCACGGCGCATGGCACTCCTCGACACACTGGAACGACATCGTCGGGCGGTTGGTGGCGATGGGCCACCGCGCGTTCGCGATCGACCTTCCGGGCAGCGGGCGCAACGCCGAATACCCGCAGTCCTATCTCCGCAACGACTTCGCTGCGTTCGCGACCGAGCCATCGCCGATCGCGAGCATCGGCCTCGCGGACTACACGAACGCCGTCGTCGCTCAGGTGGAGAAGATGGCCGCGCACGGCAAGGTGACGCTGGTCGGTCACAGCATGGGTGGCCTCACGATCACCCGGGTCGCCGAGGCCGTTCCCGACCTGCTCGAGCGGCTGGTGTACCTGAGCGCATACGTGCCGGTCCGCCTCGCATCGGCCAACGACTACAGCCAACTCCCGGAGAACAAGCCGGGTATCTCGGGCGCACTCGTCGTCGCCGATCCGGTTGCCACCGGCGCGGTGCGGATCAATCCGCGCAACGGCGATCCGGAGTACGTCGAACACGGCCGGCTGGCGTTGTACAACGACGTGACCACCGAGGAGTACGTGAAGTACGCCGTCGCGTTCGACCCGGATCTCCCGGTCCGGGTCGGGGTCGAGGACGCGCGGGGCACCGTCGACCGCTGGGGCAAGGTTCCACGCGTCTACGTCCGGACGACCGAGGACCACACCGTCCCGCCGGCGTTGCAGGACCGGATGATCCTGGAGGCTGACGCGGCGACTCCGCACAACAAGTTCGTCGTACACACCCTGCCGTCCAGCCACTCGGCATTCGCCTCGATGCCCGACCGGCTCGTGAGCACCTTGCTCGAGGGCTGACCTGAGGGGTGCCTCCCGCGAGGCGCCCCTCACGCATCAGCCGGCGCGGTAGAGGGATCCGCCGCCGGAGATCGCGATGCTGGTGGCCTTACCGCCGACGTTGAGGTTGACGATGAACGTCGTACCGGACTGGCGGACGCTGTAAGTCACCGAGCCGGTGGAGCGGACCGGGACGACGAACGACAGGATCGACGCCGTCGTTCCAGAGCGGGCCATCATCAGCGTCGGAGCAGACTTGCGGACGAAGCTGCTCGGATACACCCAGCCTTGGATCGGGTTGGTCTGGGCCTGCTTGACCAGGATCGCGCCGGCCGGCAGCGCCTGCTTGAACGGGATCTGGAACAGGATCGTCTTCGTCGTGTCGCCGGGCGCAGCCGCGATCGCGGTGGTCCGCGAGTACACGGTCGCCCGCTGATCGGATGGCAGATGCCACAGCGTCTGGAATGCCTGAGCCGTCCTCGCCGACGCACGATCCCACGTCACCAGCAGATCCGGGTCCTTCAGCACCAGGACCGAACGCACGCGGCTGATCCCGCTCCCGGGTGCATCGCTGAACACATAGGCCTCGGCATTCGTCTTCACCGAGGACGCGGTCAGCCGAGTCGTCGGGTTCAGGTACGTCGACAGCGGTGTCGTCATGTCACTGTGCGCGCCAGGACTCACGACCCAGGTCCGATAAGCGCCGGCGTTGTACGCCGCATACCCGCCGTCGACGATGATGTCCCGCCCGCGCGCCGTGTACGTGATGCTCGTGTGGTCGAAGTGCCCGTGGAACGCCCGCGGCGGACCGAACCTGATGCTGTACGACGACTCACCCGTGAACCCGCGCGCCGCGTCGGTACCCCACCCGGTCCGCCCGAACACGTACCCGGCCGAGTAGATCCCGACCCGCCACGGCGGCACTGCACCCTTGGCGCCGAACGAGCCGGCGTACTCCAACGGCGTACCCACCCAGGGGTACGTCGACTGCACCTCGGTGTCGCCGAGCTGATGGAGTTTGCCGAGCGAATTCGTTGCCAAGGTCAAGAACTTCGCCAGCAACGCGCGCCGCGTCGAGATCGTCGTACCGGGATCGACGCCGCAGTTCTGCATCACCGCGATCGCGCGGCCCCAGAGCGAGTAGTTGAACGACGCATACCCCGTCGACTGTTCGTTGGTCGCACCCTGGGAATCGATCGAGGTCGTGATGCCGGCCGCGAACCGTTGCTGTGCAAGGTTCCGGTAGTCGGCGCGGCCCAGCGTGCAGCCGACGCCGAACAGTGCGATGCTCTCGTCCGTCCCGTGGTTCCACGCGCCGCTCCAGTAGTTCGTCAGGAACCTCGCGTGACTCAGCAGCGCCGTGTCCAGCCAGGCGTAGCGGGTCGGCAGTGTGGTGACCTTCAGCCCGGACAGGATCGCTTGGCGCAGGCAGATGAGCACGTTCGTCCGGTGCATGGTGGACTCCCACGCTCCGACGTTCGCCTTCCACGAGTACGGGTTGTCGCGGTACCAGTCGTAGGCGATCGTGTTGACCCGCGTCAGCGCGGTCAGGTCGCCCTGGCCGGCCGCGATGATGCCTTGCCCGAGCCAACGCAGTGAGTGGAACCACATGTACCAGCTGGCGTTCTTGTACGGGTTCGACGCCCAGTTGATGTTGCCGCCACCATTGCCCACCTTGTACGCCGCGTACGGTCCCCACTGGAACTTGTCGGCGTACAGGTTCGCCACCGGGTTGGTCTTCTCGATCCCGCTGAACCCCGAGCACGCGTAGAACGGCGCCGCGAGCGACTGGACCTTGTTGTTGTTGGCACCGATATCCGTCGCCGGCGGAGCAGTCGGCGGTACGACATTGGTTGCCCCCGGCACGAACTGCGCCTCGAGCGGATCCTCCGGCCCGGGCACGATCTGGATCCCCGGCGCAGCTCCCGGCGTACGTGTTTGCCCTGTTGCCGTTCCCGCTCCCAGCACGAGAACGACGATCCCCGCGGCCAATCCGGCCGCTCCCCTGAATCGCATGACGTTGCACCCCCACTGCTCGCACCACGGTCGGCACGCAGAATTAGCGGGGGCGGACAGCTCTCCGAGGTTCAGTTCTCCCTACCAACCTCGATGCAGCCGCAGCACCAAAGGTTGCGGCAGGGATGATGGTGCGGTGTCGATTGCCGCAAGCCATGAGTTGACTCCGCAGACCAACACCGGCCGCCCAGGGCGTTTGATCCTGCTGAACGGCACGTCGAGCTCCGGGAAGTCGAGCATCGCCGAGGAACTGCTGGCCACGTTGGACGGCGCGTGGTTCCATCTGGCGATCGACCGGTTCCATGGCGTTCGCGCCCGGCGCGACTGGACCGAGGAGACGTTCTTACCCGTCTTCCAGCGCACGGTCCTGGGCTTCCATCGGGCCGTCGCGGGGATGGCCGCCGCGGGCAACGACGTGGTCGTCGATCACATCCTCGGCGAACGCTGGCGGCTCGAGGACTGCCTGACGGTCTTCGACGGCCTGCCCGTCCTCTTCGTCGGCGTCCGTTGCTCCCTGCCCGAGTTGGAACGCCGCGAACGCGAGCGCGGGAACCGGACCATCGGCCGAGCCGCAGTCCAGTTCCCGCTCGTGCATCAGCATGACAAGTACGACGTGGAGGTCGACTCGGAACACAACACCCCCGCTGAGTGCGCCGCCCTCATCCGCGACCGTCTCGACCAAGGTCCCCCGGCGGCCTTCGACGAACTGCGCTCAGCCCATGGTTTTCTGGCCGTCGATTGATTCCCGGATGATGTCGGCGTGGCCGGCGTGCTGGGCGGTTTCGGCGGTGATGTGCAGGAAGACGCGGCGGACGGACCAGAAGACGCCCGGGGGCTGCCACGGAGCGGCGGGCAGTTCGTACGACGCGTCGAGGTCCAGCGTGCGCACCAAGTCGTCGGTGGCGGCGGCAATCTTCTCGTACTCCGCGAGTACGCCGGCCAGCGTCTCGCCCTCGACCAGCCGGAACTGGTTCTCCCAGGCCGCAATCACCTCAGGCGTGTACTCCGTCGGCGTCGCCGCGCTCTCCCCCTTGCCCTGAGCGAAGTCGGCCCAGTGCTGCTCGACCGACGCAACGTGCTTGATCAGCCCACCGACCGTCAGGGCGCTGACCGTACTGCGGGTGTTCGCCTGCTCGTCCGTCAGGCCCTGCGCGGTGCGCCGCAGGAAGTCCCGGTGCTTGGCCAGGAAGTCGAGGATGTCTTGCCGCTCACCGCTCTGGTTCGTCGTCATACCCCGACTCTAGGGACAGAAGCGGCCAGGTACTGACCTCTTCTCGACCAAAGAGGTCAGTACCTGCGGACGAGGTCAGGACCAGCTCTGGAACTTCCGGTTCGGGCTGGAGTTCGGGTAGCACGCGAGCGTGCGCAGGCCCTTGCCGCTGTCGTCGAGGCAGCGCTTGGTGGACTGGTTCTGCAGCCGGATCGTGCCATCGGAGTACGTCAGCTTGTACCAGCTCTGGAACTTCGAGTTCGGGTTCGAACTGGCCCAGCACGAGATGGTCCGCAAACCCAGGTGGCTGTCGTCGAGGCACTCACCGGTGCCGACGCTTCGGAGCTGACGCGTCTGGTCGCCCGGCCAGACGTGGATCTGCCACTTCTGTGTGATCTTGCCGTTGCATCCGAGCGTCCGCAGGCCCTTGCCGCTGTCGTCGAGACACCGGTTGGTCGCCTTGTTCTTCAGCGTCTGGACCGGATCGGCCGCGACGGCCATCTGGTTGCCGGTGATCAGTTCGCGGTCGACGGGCTTGGCGGAGGCCGAGCCGGCCGAGGTCCCGATCAGAGCAGCGCCGACAGCTAGGCCGAGCAGCGCGCCACGAAGGCTGTTCATTCTTCCTCCCGAGTTCGTTGTCGATTTCGGGATCCACCCTCGCAACGGACGCTGGCGGTGCGATGGCGCGACGATGGCGCGACTCAGCCGAGCTTGGCGCGAACCGCGGCAGCACTCGGGTGGTCGAGGTCCTCGAAGATTCCTGCGGCGCGACTCCAGTAGTCATGGGCGGTCGCGTGTTCACCGATCGCTTTGTGGATATCGCCGGTCGAGTCGTAGGCGTCGGCGAGCTGCAGACGCCGGCCGAGCTGCTCCTCCAGTTCGATCACGCGCCGGTAGCAGCGGAGCGCGTCGTCGTGTCGACCGAGCCGCGCATACGCGAAGGCGAGGCTGTCGAGGGTGTCGGCTTCGCCGTCGAGCTCGCCGATCTCGCGCAGCTCGGCGAGCGCCTGCCCGCAGCAGTGGATGGCACGCCCGTAGTCCCCCAGCGCGGCATGGTCCCAACCCTCGTTGTTCAGCGCCATCGCATGCCCTGGTAGGTGACCGACCTGGAGATACCGCCGCTGTGCCTCCGTCGACGCGACGATCGCTTCGGCCTTGCGACCATAGGCTGACAGCACCCGGCCGATGCCGATGTACGCATGTGCCTCGCCAGTCACGTCACCGAGCGACCGCGACAGGTCGAGCGCCTGCCGATGTTCGTCGAGCGCCTCGTCCAGCTGACGCAGCTTGAGGTGGATGCGGGCCAGATTACGATGCGCTCTGGCTTTCTCGGTCACATTACCGAGTCGGGTCACCGCGGCGAGTGCTCGCTCGTGGACGGCGATCAGCTCGTTCCAGTCGCCACGATGGTCCAGGAAGTCGTACAAGACCCACGCCAACCGCCAGACCTGCTCGTCGAAGCCGGCCAGGTACGTCAGACCGACCAGCGTGCGGCGTCTGGGAGCGAACCAGTCCATGGCGGCGGCACGTGTCGCCGGCGGGTCGACGTCCACCGCCGGGTCGGGAGGCAACAGACTCACCGGATCGCGGGTCGGACTCACGATCCGCGCCGCGGCATGACCGGTGCGCACCAGCAGGTCGAGCAACCGGCCGAGCGCGGCCCGGGCCTCGCCCGGCTCCGCGAGCTCGACCGCGTAGCTACGCAACAGGTCGTGCATCACGTACCACCCCGGGGCGGCCTCGGTGAGCTGGTGTGAGCCGCACAGCTCGTCCAGCAGCGGCTGCACTTGTCCAGCGGTCACACCGGCCAACGCCGCGGCTTCCGCGGTGTCGAACTCCGGACCGGGATGTACGCCGAGCAACCGGAACAGTCGCGCAGCGGACGGACTCAACGCTCGGTACGACCACGAGAACACCGCTCGCGCCTCCGTCGCCGGGTCACCGGCTGACAACGCGTCCAGGGCGTTGCGGCGAAGCTCGGCGGCGAGGCTCTCCAAGGACCAGTTCGGGTGCAGGTCGGCGAGCGCACCCACCAGCGCGAGCGCGAGCGGCAGCCCCGCACATCCGGACACCAGTTCGTCGAGAGCGGCCTGCTCCGTGGCGAACCGCTCCGGGCCAATCCTTGCCTCAAGCAACAGTTTGGCCGCGTTCGCACCGAACGGCCGCAGTGTCACGGCGGCCGCTTGCTCGACGACGACCAGGCCGGCCAGCCGATCGCGGCTCGTGATCAGGGTCAAGCAGCCAGGCCCGCCGGCCAGCAACGGCCGGACCTGCTCGGCGGACCGGGCGTTGTCCAGCACAAGGAGCACCTGCCTGTCCTCGAGCAGACTGCGTAGCGCGGCCGTGCGGGCCTCGATGTCCGCGGGCACCCGGTCCGGCGGCGTACCGAGGGCGGTGAGGAACAGGAACAACGCAGTACCCGGATCAGCCGTCCGGCCGGACAGGTCGAACCCGCGGAGATCGGCGTACAACTGACCGTCGGGGAACCGTTCGGCGATCTGCCGGGCCCAGTGAACGGCGAGGGTCGTCTTCCCGATGCCCGCCGGTCCGGTCACCACGCACAGGCCGGCTGCCGGGCGGTTCGCGATCCGGTCGACGTACTCGTCGAGCCGTTTGAGCGAGCGGCCGCGCCCGACGAACCCGGCCAGACCCGCCGGGAGCTGATGTGGCACCGACAACTGTTGGGCCTGGGAAGAGTCCGAGCTGAGGATCCGTGCCTGCAGTTCCTGGGCGGCGGCGGACGGCTGCACGCCGAGTTGCTCGTCCAGCACGCGCCACAGCCGCTGATAGGTGTCGAGCGCCTCCGCCCGACGGCCGGCACGAGATTGTGCCGTCATCAGCAGCTGCCATGGCAGTTCCCGCAGTGGATGCCGCGTGACCAGGGTCTGGAGCTCAGGTACGACGGCGCTGTGCCGTCCCAGCCCGACGTCAGCTTGCAGGCAGGTCTCGAGTACTTCGAGCCGAGCCTCCTCCAGCTCGCCGGCGCGCTCGCGGACCGCGGGCAGGTCGACGTCTGCGAGGAACTCCCCCGACCACAGCGCGAGCGCCTCGCGGAACCGCGCGACCGCATCCGGAGCCCGCTCCTCCGCCAGCGCGGTCCGGCCGGCCGCGACCAGCCGTTCGTACTCGGACAGGTCGGACTCCCCGGCCGGCACCTCCAGCACATAGCCGTCCGGTCGGCTCTCGATCCGCAGCGCCGAGCCCTCGAGCTGACGGCGGAGCCGGTACACGCAGGACTGCAACGTGGTGCGTGCGCTCGGCGGCGGCGTACCGCCCCAGAGCTGGTCGACCAGCCAGTCCCGCGGCGCCAGCGCGCCGGGACGCACGGCAAGCAGTGCCAGTACGCCGCGTTGGCGAGCCGCGTCGAGACCTGTCCGCTCGCCGTCGACCCACACCTCGAGCACGCCGAGCACCCTCAGCTGCATGCCGGTCAGCGTAACTCGCGACGGTGGCACGGGCGGGTCGTCGCGGGTATCGTGACCCGGGGCTGGCTGGGGGACAACCTTTGTACACAAGGGTTTTCGAGCTGAGGGGGTTCCGAACAGATGGGAACGATCACTACCAGCGACGGCACCGAGATCTTCTTCAAGGACTGGGGCGAGGGGCAGCCGATCGTCTTCAGTCACGGCTGGCCGTTGTCGGCCGACGACTGGGACAACCAGTTGCTGTTCTTTCTCTCGAAGGGCTACCGCGTCGTCGCACACGACCGCCGCGGGCACGGCCGGTCGACGCAGACCGGCGACGGGCACGACATGGACCACTACGCCGACGACCTGAAGGCTGTCGTCGACCACCTCGACCTGCGCGACTGCATCCACGTCGGTCACTCGACCGGCGGCGGCGAAGTCACCCACTACCTGGCCCGGCACGGCGAGGACCGGGCTTCCAAGGCAGCGCTGCTCTGCGCGGTCCCGCCGCTGATGGTGAAGACCGACGCGAACCCGGAGGGCCTGCCCAAGGAGGTCTTCGACGACCTGCAGAACCAGCTCGCCGCGAACCGTTCGCAGTTCTACCGCGCACTTCCCGAAGGGCCGTTCTACGGCTACAACCGGCCCGGCGCGGTACCGTCCGAGGCGGTCATCGCGAACTGGTGGCGGCAAGGAATGATGGGCGGCGCGAAGGCCCACTACGACGGCATCGTCGCGTTCTCCCAGACCGACTTCACCACCGACCTGCAGCAGATCACCATCCCGGTCCTCGTGGTCCACAGCGAGGACGACCAGATCGTCCCGTACGCCGACGCCGGTCCGAAGTCGGCCGCGCTGCTCAAGAACGGGGTCCTGAAGACGTACAAGGATCTCCCGCACGGTCTGCCCACGACGCACGCCGACGTGGTCAACGCCGACCTGCTCGAGTTCTTCCAGTCCTAGTCCTGCACTTCCGGGCACCACAGGCTTCGTCACGCTCCCGCGCGCCCTCCCGGCGACAGTCGCTTGACGAAAGGCTCATCCATGCATCTGCACCGCACGCGAGTGCTCGCCGTCCTGGGCGTAGTACTCGCCCTCGTGCTTGCCGCCGTGACACCGGCGGCGGCATCACATCCGAGCGGCCCCAAACCCACCATCGTCCTGGTCCACGGCGCGTGGGCCGACGGATCCAGTTGGCAGAAGGTCACCAACAAACTCCTCGACGACGGCTACACGGTCCGCGTCCCACCCAACCCACTCCGCAACCTCCAGACCGATGCCGAGACGATCCGGGACTTCCTGTCGACGCTGTCCGGTCCGATCGTGCTCGTCGGTCACTCGTACGGTGGCGCCGTCATCACGAACGCCGCGACCGGGAACGCGAACGTCAAGGCGCTCGTGTACGTCGACGCCTTTGCGCCCGCTGATGGCGACGTGATCTTCCCGCTGGCCGGGATGGACTCCGCGCTCGCCGTCCCCGACCCGTCGACGGTGTTCGACTTCGTCCCGTACCCCGGGGCGCCGACGGGTGACGTAGATCTGTACCTCAAGCACGACACGTTCGTGAAGTCGTTCGCTTCCGGCCTGTCCCGCAGCGCGGCCGAGAAGCTCTACCCGTCGCAGCGACCGCTCACCCTCAGCGCCGGCAACGGCACCTCCGGGCCGCCGGCCTGGGCCTCGATCAAGTCCTGGTACGTCCTCGGCACCAAGGACCTGATCATCACGCCGACCGCCCAGAACTTCATGGCCACCCGGGCGCACTCGATCATCACCCGGATCCCGGCCGGCCACCTCGGACTCATCTCCGACCCCGGCCCGATCACCAAGGTCATCGAAACCGCAGCCCGCGCAACCAGGTGACGAACCGCCGCGGGTCGTCCGCCGCCGACCGTCCCATACCGTTTGGTATGGCGATGCGGTAAGGCGGGATAATCCGGGCGACCCGCGGCTGTCCGCGGGGCTAGGCTGCGCGCTCATGGACGACGGGTTGGTGATTCGATCGTTGCAGCCGGACGATCCGCCGGTGATTGCGGCGGCGATGGCTGCGTTGGGGTGGGACAAGCCGGAGAGTCAGTACCAGCGGTACGTCGCCGAGCAGGCCGACGGGACGCGGGACGTGCTGGTCGCGACCGTCGACGGCGCGTACGTCGGCTATGTGACCGTTTACTGGATCTCGCCGTACTTCGGGACCGTTCCGGAGATCTCGGACTTCAACGTGCTGCCGTCGTACCGGCGGCGTGGGATCGGGTCGGCGCTGATGGACGCCGCCGAGGCCAAGGTGGCGGAGCGGTCCCCGGTGGTGGGGATCGGCGTCGGGCTGTACCCGGACTACGGACAGGCACAGCGGATGTACGTACGGCGCGGATACCTGCCGGACGGCCGCGGCCTGATCTACGACAACCGGCAGGTCGCGCCGATGGAGACGATCCGCAACGACGACAGCGCCTGCCTGATGTTCACCAAGCAACTGAGGTAGCGTCGGTGGCGTGCGTGCGATCGAGTACTCGCGAACCGGTGAACCTGACGTCCTGACGCTTGTGGATCGGGCCGTGACCGATCCTGGGCCGGGCGAAGTGCGCGTGCGGATCCACCGGTCGGGCGTCAACCCGACCGACTGGAAGTCGCGCCGCGGCAGCGAGGCCGGTACGCCGGTCGACCCGGCCCAGGTGCCGAACCAGGACGGCTCCGGCGAGGTCGACGCCGTCGGCCAGGGCGTCGACGCGGGGCTCGTCGGTCGCCGCGTCTGGATCTGGGAGGCCGCGTACCAGCGCCCGTCCGGAGGCACAGCCCAGGAGTACGCCGTGGTGCCGGTGCGTCACGTGGTGGAGCTGCCGGACGAGGCGTCGTACGACCTGGGCGCTTCTCTGGGTGTGCCGTTCATGACCGCGCATCGCTGCCTGACGGTGACAGAGGATGGTCCGGATCACCTGGGCCCGGGGAGGCTCGCCGGTCGGACTGTGCTGGTTGCCGGTGGCGCCGGCGCGGTCGGCAACGCGGCGATCCAGCTCGCGCGCTGGTCGGACGCGACCGTGATCACGACCGTGAGCAGCCCCGAGAAGGCCAACCTGGCCGCGCTCGCGGGCGCCGACCATGTCATCAACTACAAGCAGCAGGACGTGATCGAGGAGATCCGCGAGATCGTGCCGCACGGCGTGAACACGATCGTCGAGGTGTCCCCCGCGGCGAACGCGGCGATCGATGCCGCGATCATCGCGATGCACGGTTCGGTCGCGATCTACGCGACCGACGGCGGCAACACGTTCGAGTTGCCGGTGCGCCCGTCGATGGTGCCGAATGCTCGCTGGCAGTTCGTCCTGCTCTACAACGCGCCTGACTCGTGGCGCCCACGTGCGCTGGGCGATGTCGAGGCCGCGGTCCGGGCCGGCGCCGTCCGGGTAGGGCCCGAGGCCGGGCTCCCGTTGCATCACTATTCACTGGAGCAGGCCGCCGAGGCACACGCCGCCGTCGAGCAGAGCATCGTCGGCAAGGTCCTCATCGACGTACGCTGACCAGCTGCTGGAGGGCGGCTGCGCAGCGGCACTCTGGGTTGTCGGTGCAGAGCAGGGCGGTCGGGTCGGCCTGGATCAGTTGCTGGGCGGCCGCGAGTACGGCGTCCTTCGGGATCCGGCGTACGCGCGCCTGCCCGATGCGGAGCTCCTTCGTCGCGGGACGCAGTACCGGCTCTATGTCGTCGAAGTGGTGGCTCTCGCCGGGGATGTTCGGGAGCTCGATCCACAAGCCGTCGGCGTTCTTCGCGTAGCGGTAGAAGAGCGAGCGGCCGAGGTGCTGCTCGGCGAGGTGGATCGTGGTGTTGGAGGTGTGGGTGACGCCGAGCAGGAGTACGTCGCCGTCGAGCGCCTCGATCGGCCCGAGCGGCCAGTCGGGCCGCTGAGCCTCGAGCAGCCGCTCGGCCGCGGGGCCGGCAGCCTGGTAGGCGAACAGCGGATGCGAGGTCCGCACCGGCGAGCAGGTCTGCCGGAACACCTCCGGCACCCGCCCGAGCCAGCGATCCACCGGGAGGTCGTCGCTGAAACTGGTTGCCCCCGACAACTTCTCGTCGAACTCCGCCCAGTCGGCCGCATTCCAGTAAGCATTGTCAGGCCGCACCAGCCCCGGCGGCGCCGGGATCCCGGTCAGATCCCACGTCCCACCCGGCATCAACACAGTCCCACAAACCTCAGTCAACGCAGCACAAACCGCCTCCGCCCCACCGTCGACGTACCCGAACGAACTCAGCGACGAATGCACAATCACCTCAGATGAGCCGTCCAGCCCGAGCCGCCGCAGCCCGTCCACAATGTCCGCTCTGGTCACAACCATTCCCGCAAGCTATCGCGCTTGGAACAGCCCGGTCACCAGCAATGAGAGGGTAGGGGCCGTGGATTGGGTGAGGCGGCGTGCTGGATGGGTGCTCGGGCTGGGGCTGATCGGCGGGCTGGTGTGGACGGCAGTGGTCACCTTGTCGCAGCCGGGCTGGTACGACCCGACCCAGGACTGCTCGCGCAAGCTCGGCCCGGACTCGACCGGCGTCCACACCTCGTGGTTCCCGCCGACGGCAAGCTGCCTGTACGGCGACGAGTCCCGCGCCTACATGTCGACCCCGCGGACCGTCGTCCTCTCGATCATCGCCGTACCGCTGCTGCTCATCATCGTGACCGGCCTGATCCTGACCGTCCGGCGGCTCGGCGGCGAGCCCGGACCGATCCGGCCGGCCGGTGACCTCGACCTCCGCAAGCGGTGGATCAAGCACCTGACCTTCGGGGCAGCGGACCTGGCCATCGTGTTCGCGCCGCTGACCTTCCTCAACGCCGTCGCGATCGTCTTCGGCGCCATCCCCGGCGGCATCCTGTTCATCGTGACCTCGCTCGTCGGACTCAGCGCGATCTGCACCGCCCTCGACCGGCACCTGGGCCCGCTCCCGAGCAGCGCCCTGGACAGCCGCCGTCGCGGCACGATCGCCGGTGTCACGACGTACGCCGTGGTCTTCGCCGCCACCGCGATCACCGGCGGGCTCCCGTTCCTCCGGCTCTGGTCGGTTCCGCTCGGCGGCATCGCGTACGCCGTGATCGTCGCCGTGCAATGGCGTCGTGCTAACGCCAACCAGGTTCAATATTCTGGTTGAGGTGGAACACGTTCTCGGGGTCGTACTCACACTTCACCCGGGCCAGCCGGTCGTAGTTCCCCGCACCGAATCCGGCGATCACACGGTCCTGTCCTTCGTACCCGATGAAGTTCAGGTACACCTGCCCGGTCGACCACGGCTCCAGGTCCGCACACACGTCCCGCACCCACCGGATCGCCTGCGCGTCCGCACACGGATCCGCCCACGCCCCGAACGGGTGCGCCACCCACTCCGCGTCCCGGTACGCCTGCGGCCAGTCCCCGGCTGACCGTCGTACGGCGCCGCCCCACGGCAGGACGACCTGCTGCGACGGTGACGGCGTGATCATCTCCCGGGCGTGATCGCAGAACGCCAGTACGGCGGGATCCGGGAAGGCCCGCAGGTGCTCCGCGGAGCAGTAGTTCCGGAACCCGGCCGGACTGTCCAGCGCGGTCTGCAGGTCGACGTACGGCAGTCCCGCGATGAACTGCCCCTCCGGCGCCAACGCGTACATCGGCGCGAACACCTCGCGCGCCTCGTCCACCCCGCCGGCGTACGCCGCGACTGCGAGTACGGCGGGCTGCCCCCGCAGTCCCTCCGGCACATACGGAGCCCGAGGTGCGGTCAGGAACATCACCCCTCCGCCAAGCTCCTCCGGCGCACTGTCCAGCAGATCGCGGTACGCACGCAGCACCGAAGGCCCGGCCGCCATCGGCCAGATCAGCAGCGCGAGCGTCGTCGTCACCACCTGCGTGAGCCGGAACGTGAGTGAGGTCGCCACCCCGAAGTTCCCGCCGCCACCGTGCAGCGCCCAGAACAGCTCGGTGTTCTTGGTCTCGTCCGCGATCAGCAACCGCCCGTCCGCGGTCACGAGCTCGACCGAGATCAACGCATCCGACGACAACCCGAGCTTCCGTTCGAACCACCCCGAACCGCCGCCGAGCGTCACCCCGGCGACCCCGGCCGACGGCACCCGCGCACCGGTCGTCAGCAGGCAGTACCGCTGGCCCGCGCGATCCAGATCCCGCCAGGTCGCGCCGCCGCCGACCCGGGCGAGCCGCGAGAACGGATCGATCTGCACGCTGTTCATCCGCCGCAGATCCAGGACCAGACCGCTGTCCGAGACGCCGGCCCCCGTCACCGCATGACCGCCGGCGCGGACGGCCAGCTCGAGCTCGTTCTCGACGCCGTACCGGACGGCCGCCTGGACGTCCGCGGCCGACTCGCACTGCGCGATCATCGCCGGCTTCCGGTCGACCATCGCGTTGAACACCGTGCGGGCCGCGTCGTACTCCGTGTCCCCGGCCTGCAACAGAACGCCACCGAACCCCGTTGGTCTCATCCCCATTCCCCCACTCCCCCCGTGATCGTGCGCCGAGACCTTTGCCCCGGTCAACATCGGAGATGGGTAGGGTCGGAGGGTGACCAATGCGGCGGTGATCGGTGGTGCGGGCCAGGTCCTGACCGAGGACGAGGTGACGACGTTCGTCGGCGAGGCGCTGGCCGGAGCGGGGCTGGAGGGGCGCAGCGTCTGCGTGATCGTCCCGGACGCGACCCGCAGTTGCCCGCTGCCGCTGCTGCTCAGAGCGGTCACGGACGCCTTGAAGGGCAGCCAGGTCACGATCTTGGTTGCCCTTGGCACCCATGCGGAGATGAGCCCCGAGCAACTGCGCAAGCACCTCGGCGGTGACTACCCGAATGTGATCAACCACGAGTGGTGGAAGCCGGACACGTTCGTCGACCTCGGCTCGATCAGCTCCGAGCGGGTCGGCGAGATCTCCGACGAGATGCTCCGCGACGAGGTGCCGGTCCGGCTGAACCGCGCCGTCGTCGAGCACGACGTCGCACTGGTCGTCGGCCCGGTGTTCCCGCACGAGGTGGTCGGCTTCTCCGGCGGCAACAAGTACTTCTTCCCAGGCGTCGCCGGCCAGGAGGTGATCGACTTCTCACACTGGCTCGGCGCCCTGATCACCAGCGCGAACATCATCGGTACGCCGGGCATCACGCCCGTCCGCGCCCTGATCAACGAGGCCGCGGCGCTGATCCCGGCCGAGAAGCTCGCGCTGTCCGTGGTCGCACAATCGGGGACGGACGCCCTGCACGCCGTCGCGTTCGGCGACACCGAGTCGTCCTGGCAGGCGGCCGCCGAGATCTCCGCGCAGACCCACGTCCGCTACCTCGAGCATCCGGTCCAGCGGGTCGTGTCGGTGATGCCACCGAAGTACGCCGATATCTGGACCGCGGCCAAGGGGTTCTACAAGGTCGAGCCGATCGTCGCGGACGGCGGCGAGGTCATCCTCTATGCGCCGCACGTGACCAAGCTGGCGGCGATGCACCCGGAGATCGAGAAGATCGGGTACCACTGCCGCGACTACTTCGTCGGCCAGTGGGACCACTTCCGCGACCTGCACTGGGGCACCCTCGCGCACTCCACCCACCTCCGCGGCGCAGGCACCTGGGACCCGGCCAGCGGCGAGCACCTCCGGGTCCAGGTCACGCTCGCGACTGGCATCCCGGAGGACGTCGTACTCGCGGCCAACCTCGGCTACCTGGACCCTGCGGAGTTCGACCTCGCAGCGTACGAGGCCGACCCGGACACGTTCGTCGTACCGAATGCCGGAGAGACCCTCTACCGGCTTCAGTGACCCGCCGGTAACCTCAGGCGGTATGGCTGAGGTCGTCATCATTGGGTCCGGGTTCGCCGGGCTGTGCATGGGTATCAAGCTGAAGCAGGCCGGGTGTGAGGACTTCGTCATCCTCGAGAAGGCGGACGACCTCGGCGGCACCTGGCGGGACAACACGTATCCCGGCTGCGCCTGCGACATCCCGTCGTACCTGTACTCGTTCTCGTTCGAGCAGAACCCGCGCTGGACGCGGATGTTCGCGCCGTGGGACGAGATCCTCGCCTACCTGCGGCACTGCGCGGACAAGTACGGGATCGCCGACAGGATCCGGTACGGCGCGGAGGTCACCGAAGCCGCCTTCGACGAGGCGGCCGGCCGTTGGACCGTCACGGTGAACGGCGACGAGACCATCGAGACCCAGGCGCTCGTCACCGGCGTCGGCAGCCTGCACGAGCCGAAGCTGCCGGACCTCCCCGGCCTCGACTCCTTCGAGGGTACGACGTTCCACTCGGCCCAATGGGATCACTCGGCGGACCTGCGCGGGCGCAACGTCGCGGTGATCGGGACCGGCGCGTCGGCGATCCAGTTCGTACCGCAGCTCGCCGGCGAGGTCGCGCAACTCGACCTGTACCAGCGGACGCCGCCGTGGGTCACGCCGAAGCCGGACCGTGCCATCGGCAGCTGGGAACGCAAGCTGCACGAGCGCTTCCCGGCCGGGCAGCGGACGATCCGCAACCTCATCTACTGGGGTCTCGAAGGCCGCGGCGCCGGGTTCGCCGGCAACCCGAAGTTGATGAAAGGCCTTGAAATACAGGCGAAACGGCACCTGCGCAAGCAGATCACCGATCCCGAGCTACGCGCCAAGCTGACCCCGGACTACCAGATCGGCTGCAAGCGCGTGCTGATCTCGAACGACTACTACCCGGCCCTGACCCGGCCGAACGTCGACGTCGTCACCACCCCGATCGCCCGCGTCACCCCGACCGGCGTGGTCACCGCCGACGGGACCGAGCGAGCCTGCGACACGATCGTGCACGGCACCGGGTTCGCGGTCTCGGCCAACCTGACCCGGATGCCGATCCTCGGCAAGGACGGCGTCGACCTCGCCGACCACTGGAAGCGCAACGGCGTCGGCGCGCACCTCGGCATCACGGTCGCCGGCTACCCGAACCTGTTCCTGCTGGTCGGCCCGAACACGGTCCTCGGCCACTCCTCGATGGTGTTCATGATCGAGGCCCAGGTCCGCTACGTGATGCAGGCGCTCCACCTCCTCCGCCGGCGCAACGCGACGTACGTCGAGGTCCGCGAGGAGAGCCAGGAGCAGTTCGTCGACTCGATCCAGGGCGAACTCGGCGACACCGTCTGGGAGTCCGGCTGCACCAGCTGGTACATGGACGCGTCCGGGCGGAACTCGACGATCTGGCCGGAGTGGACGATGTCGTACTGGCGCCGCACCCGCCGGCTCGATCCGAGCGACTTCGCCGTCGTCCACTAGGGGATGACCCGGACTCCTCTAGTAGGAGACCGGGCGCCCACATCTACGACCTTGGGATGAAGGAAAGACCGATCCGGAGGCCGATGTTTCGCGGGCGTGGTTGAAGGACTCTTGAGACATGGAAATCCTTCAGATCGCAGGCGCGGCGGTGATCGTGATCGGCATCGTGATCACGGCACTGATTGCCATCGTCCCGTCAGTCGTAGACCGCTAACTCAATCGGCGGACAGATGGACCAGTAGGTCCTGCCGGGTCAGCACGCCCACCGGCTTGCCGTCGTCCAACACCATCAGGGCGTCCCGACCCTCGAGCAGCTCGACCGCCTTGGTCACCGGTTCGCCGGCGCCCAGGGAGGGCAGCGCCGGGTCCATGTGCAGCTCGACCATGTCGGCCAGGCGCGCCTTGCCGGAGTACAACGCGTCCATCAGCGTCCGCTCCGACACCGCGCCGGCCACCTCGGCCGCCATCACCGGCGGCTCGGCGCGGACGACGGGCATCTGCGAGACGCCGTACTCACGCAGGATGGCGACCGCCTCGGCGATCGTCTCGTGCGGGTGGGTGTGCACCAGCGGCGGCAGGCTGCCGTCCTTGCCGGCCAGCACGTCGCCGAGCGTCTTGCCCTGGCGGGCGTGCGCGAGGAAGCCGTACTGCGCCAGCCAGTCGTCGTTGAACACCTTGGTCAGGTAGCCGCGGCCGCCGTCGGGCAGCAGGACGACGATGACGGCTTCGGGGTCATCGAGCTCGTGTGCGAGCCGGATCGCGGCCGCGGCCGCCATCCCCGCGGAGCCGCCGACCAGCATGGCCTCTTCGCGAGCGAGCCGCCGGGTGAGCGCGAACGAATCCGCGTCAGACACCTCGATGACGCGGTCGCAGATGTCGCGGTCGTACGTCTCCGGCCAGAAGTCCTCGCCGACACCCTCGACCAGGTACGGCCGGCCGGTGCCGCCGGAGTACACCGAGCCCTCCGGGTCGGCGCCGATGATCTGGACGCGGCCGCCGGAGACCTCCTTGAGGTACTTGCCGGTGCCGGTGATCGTGCCACCGGTGCCGACGCCCGCGACGAAGTGGGTGATCTTGCCCTCGGTCTGCTCCCAGAGCTCGGGACCGGTGGTCTCGTAGTGCGAGCGCGGGTTGTTCTGGTTCGCGTACTGGTTCGGCTTCCAGGCGCCCTCGATCTCGCGGACGAGACGGTCGGAGACGTTGTAGTACGAATCGGGGTGCTCGGGCGCGACCGCGGTCGGGCAGACCACGACCTCGGCGCCATACGCCTTGAGCACGTTGCGCTTGTCCTCGCTGACCTTGTCCGGGCAGACGAAGACGCACTTGTAGCCCTTCTGCTGGGCAACCATCGCCAGCCCGACGCCGGTGTTGCCGGAGGTCGGCTCGACGATCGTGCCGCCGGGCTTCAGCTCGCCGGAGGCCTCCGCGGCCTCGATCATCCGGACCGCGATCCGGTCCTTCACCGAGCCGCCGGGGTTGAAGTACTCAACCTTGGCGAGCACGAGCGGCTTCGCGCCGTCTGTTGTCTTCGACAACCGCACCAGCGGAGTGTTGCCGACCAGGTCCAGGAGTGATTCTGCGTAGCGCACGATCTTTACTGTAGTGATACCAGCGCCTTTGCCCTATTTTCACTTGCGTCGTCGTAACGCCGTGTAATCCTTGTACTTATGAGTAGAGCCAGGGCAGCCAAGAAGCTGGCCCAGGCCGCAGCCTTCGGGGGCGGGGGACTCGGACTCATCGGTGCCACGTTCTACGGCGTACTGACCGCTGAGGCCGAGTATGCGAAGCGCGTGATCGGACCGACGAGGTACTACCCCACTCCGGGCGACGGTCTGTACGGCCGGTATCCAGGACATCCGATCACGTTCGCGATGATCGGCGACTCGAGTGCGGCCGGTTACGGCACCGAGTCGCCCGACGAGACTCCCGGGGTGCTACTCGCCTCCGGTCTGGCCGAGCTGGCCAAACGCCCGGTGCGGCTGGTCGACGTGTCGAAGACCGGCGCGAAGTCCAGCGATCTGGCCGGCCAGGTCGACGCCGCGCTGCAGGCCGGGCCGCATATCGCGGTCATCCTGATCGGCGTCAACGACGTGAAGGCCAAGATGCCGCCGTCGACCTCGGTCAGATTGCTCTCCACCGCTGTCCGCCGGCTGCGCGCCGCGGGCTGTGAGGTGGTGGTCGGCACCTGCCCAGACCTGGGTGTGGTCCGGACGATCATGCCGCCGCTGCGGCAGGTCGCCCGGTCCTGGAGCCATCGGCTGGCCGCCGCTCAGACCATCGCAGTGGTCGAAGCAGGCGGCCGGTCCGTGTCACTGGGCTCGCTGCTCGGTGAGGTGTTCCGGACCAACCCGTCGATGTGGGGCCGGGACAACTTCCACCCGTCCGCCACCGGGTACGCCGCCGCGTCGGCCGCGCTGCTGCCGTCGGTGGCGGCTGCGATGGGCGTCGGGCCGGAGTCGTTCGTGCACCCGGAGCCGTTCCGCGGCGAGGCGATCCTCCCGATCGCGGAGGCCGCCGTACAGGCTGCCCGGAAGGCGGGCACCGAGGTGGCTGCCACCGAGGTCGCCGGCCGGGAGCGCGGTCCGCGCGGTCGCTGGGCGGAGCTCCGGCATCGCCGCCGGCACCCGAAGGCCGACGTCGAGCGAGTGGACGAGGAAGCCGAAGAACAAGCCGAGACAGTGCCTGTCGGCCAATAGTTGTTGGGTTGTGCGTCCGCTGAGCGACACCTTTCATGTCGGGAGTCTTGCCTCCGGGCGGCCGAGTGGTGCACAGTCGATAACTACGCGGTACCCCGATGACGGGAGGCGAAGATGGGCTTGAACCACTCCGAGGAGACACACCAGCGTTTGGTGGAGGTCGTGCCCAGGTGCACCGGACGCCAGATGACCGAGTGGTTCCAGCTGATGAACGACGGACCGTCGTTCCTGCGCTTCGAGGACAGAGTGCGGTGGCTCTCCAGCGAGTATGAACTCGCGCACGGGCACGCAACCGCCATCGTTCACGAGTTCGACCTCGTCAAAGCGCACCGGCGAATGGGCTGAGCCGCAAAGGAGACAACGAAAAGACCTGCCCTTTCAGGTGGAGGGGCAGGTCTTTCACGTTCCCTGGCTTGTAGCAGCTTGTTCCAGCGGCTTGTTTCAGAGCAGAGGTGCGAGGGCCTTCGCGAGCGGTTCGAGCACGGCCGGGGTGTGCGGCGGCGGCAGGTACACGATCGCCAGGTCGAGCCCGACCTCGCCGAGAGCCGCCGCCTGCTCGGCGACCTTCGCGTAGTCGCCGTCAGGCCCCAGCCGGACGTGTGACGACAGCGTGATCTCGGTCGGAACGCGGCCGACGTCCTCGCAGTGGGCGTACAGCACGTCGCGCTTGTGGGCGAACTCCTCGGGCGTCCCGCCGACGAAATTCCAGTGCTGGGCGTACTTCGCCGCCGTGCGGAGCGTCCGCTTCTCGCCGCTGCCGCCGATACAGATCGGCGGATGCGGCTTCTGCAGGCCCTTCGGCTCGCAGCGCGCCTCCGTGAACTCGTAGTGCTCGCCCCGGAACGTCGTGGTCTCCTGCGTCAGCAGACCGACGAGCACCTCGCAGGCCTCCTCGAACCGGTCGCTGCGCTCCTTCAGCGAGCCGAGCCGCATGCCGTACGCACCCGACTCCTCCTCGTTCCAGCCGGCGCCGATACCGATCTCGAGCCGGCCGCCGGAGACGATGTCGAGGGTCGCGGCCATGTTCGCGAGCAACGCGGGGTGCCGGTAGTGGATCCCGCTGACGAGCGTGCCGACCCGGAGCCGCTTGGTCGCCTGCGCGAGCGCGGTCAGCGTCACCCACCCTTCCAGGCACGGGCCGCTCGAGTCGGAGAAGATCGGATAGAAGTGATCGAAGGTCCAGCCGGACTCGAACAGCTCGATGTCGTCCGCGGCCTGCCAGACGGCGAGCATGTCGGCCCATTCGGTGTTCTGGGGCGAGGTCTTGATCGCGAATCGCATGACCCTCATCGTATGTCGAGCTCGTTGCCCTCCGGGTCGCTGAGAAGGCACCGTTCTGAGGTCTGATCCAGCACCCGCCCACCGGCAGCCAACGCCGTCTCGATGCGAGCCTGCACCTGATCTTGCGGTACGACGAGCTGCAGGTGGATGCGATTGCGCTGCTTCGTCCGCTCGTCGTTCGGATCCAGCTGCTGGAAGAACAGGACCGGGTTCAGCCGGCGCGGATCGTAGATGTCGCCCACCTGCTCGCGCGGATCCGGCTGGTAGCCAAGGAGCGTCTGCCAGAACGTGCTGAGTACGTCGGCGTCGACCGCATCGATGCCGAACTGGACGAAGCGCAGCGGCGTCGGGTCCGCGGTCAGGCCCAGGTCGTGGGCGGCATCCTGGATGCGCCGGGCCAGCTCGACGAAGGCCGCGCCGCCGTTCGGCATGTCGTCCTCCCACTGGTCCTTGCTGCCGTCGATCGTCACGCCGGCAGGTCGCAGGTCGATCTGCAGGGGGATGCTCGCGTCGTCGGCCAGTTGCGCGACTGCGGAGGCCAGCTGGATCGCCTCCATGGGTGACGTCGTCGGGTAGAAGACCATCGCGGCGAAGTTGGCCCACCAGTCGGTGGCATCCGGTGAGAGCTCGTCTCCCGGGACCAGGTCGACCTCGTTACCCTCCGGGTCCGCGAGCGCGACGCCCCACGCGCCGAACGGCTCCTGACCGGTCGCGGTCCGGGCTGCGTCCACCGCGTAGGACGGCCGGACGACGTCGACGTGGATGCGGTTACGGAGCGGTCGGAGGTCTTTGAGCGGGTGTACTGCGAGGTCCGGGGCGCGCCGGAGCGGGTCGCGGTCGGCGTCGTAGCCGAGCGCCGTACGCCAGAAGTTCGTTACCGCGGCTGGGTCGGTCGCCTCGAAGGCGAGGTGGACCTCCTGCAGCACGCTCGGATCGGCGGTCAGGCCGAGGTCTTGCGCTGCTTTTGAGATCTCTCGGGCGGACTCTTCATCTCCGGCCCGCACTCGTAGACCGTTCGCGCGGAGGTCGACGTTGGTGCCGGCTGCTGCGAGACGCTCGACCAGCGCGGAACCGGCCGCGTGCGAGGGAGCGTCGTACCAGGTCGTCAAGGTGCCGTTGAGGAGCCGCCAGTCGCTGGTCATGGAGACCACGGTAGAGCCGGAACCGGACAGACTGCGTCCGGAAATGCCAGAAGGGCCGGTCCACCTGAACCGGCCCTTCCGAAGACATTACGGCTGTCGCGCCGCTGCGGTTCAGTCGCCGCCGCGGAGGATGGCGAGGATGCGCAGGATGTTCCAGTACAGCCAGACCAGGGTGACGGTCAGGCCGAACGCGGCGCGCCAGGCCTCGGTCTGCGGGGCGCCGTGGCGGACGCCCTGCTCGATCATGTCGAAGTCGAGGATCAGGTTGAACACCGCGAGCCCGGCGCCGAGCGCGGCGAAGATCAGGCCCATGGCGCCGAAGCCGCCGATCCCGGTCTGAACACCGAACAGGCTGAGCAGCAGGTTGATGACCACCACGCCGGCGAAGCCCATCGTCCCGATGATGACCATCCGGGTGAACTTCGGCGTCACCTTGATCGCGAAGTACTTGTACGTCGCCAGGGTCAGGCCGGCCGTCACCATCGTGGCCAGCACGGCCTGCACGATGATGCCGGGGTCACCGACCCAGTTGGCGATGAACTTGGAGCCGATCCCGAGGAACACGCCCTCGGCCGCGGCGTACACCATCAGCAGCACCGGGTTCACCTTGCGGGCGAACGACAGCACCAGGCCGATCGCGAGCGCCACCAGCATCCCGGCGAAGAACGCCGGGCCGACCACGGAGTCCGGGATCACCCTCCAGGCGATCACCGCGACCACGGTGACGACAGCCAGGGTGGCGGCGGTACGGACGATCACGTCGTCCATCGTCATGGGGCGGCTCGCGGCCGGAGCACCTTGGTACTGCGGCGGCATACCCGAGCCGCCGTAGCCCTGGAGTCCTGGCTGACCGTACGGAGCGGCCCCCGGATAGGCCTGGCCCTGGCCAGGCGCAAACGCACTCGACCGGTTCAGCACCGGGTTACTGCTCTGCATCATTTCCTCCTGATGACCCGCTTCCGGGGCCGTATCGAGATACTACGGCCCCATCCTGAACAACATCTGAGAATCAGGCTGCCGAAAACCCTGTATTTACAAGCGGTTGCGTAACTCAATCGGTTGTCGATGCACCTGCGGTTCAGACGTGGGGGTGGGTGGCTTCCTGGGTTGCCAGGGCGGCACCGACCTGGTCGGCGAGGGCCACCGCCACGATGCGTTGTTCGAGGTCGGGGCGGGCGATGCGGGTGGCGGCGGTGAGGAGGAAGCGGCCGCGGGTCTCGCCGGCGTGCTGGACGGGGAGCTCGATCTCGGCGTTCGTCGGCAGGCCGTCGCGTTCGACCTTCAGGACGTGGGATCCGCGGGTGACCGAACCGTCCGGGTTCAGCCGCGGCGCCGTTGTCTGCTTGCTACCGGCAACGAACTTCGCGCCGTCGATCCCCAGCAGGGCGGTCAGTTCGGCGCGGACCTGCTCGATCAGGTCGTCGGTGGAGCCGCCGGCGGCAACCGCTTGCGAAGTGGTAATCACGCCGTCCAGGTAACCCCGGCGCCGGGACGCGTTGGCTTGTTGCCTCCGGCCCCAGATCGCGATCTGGGTGACGGCGATCCCGATCACCAGCAGCAGCACGGCCTGTTCGACGTCGTTGCTGCTGTTGATCGTGAAGCTGTCGTACGGAACGGTCAGGAAGAAGTCGAACCAGACCGCGCTCGAGACAGCGGCGAGCACTCCTGCGAGCCGGATGCCGGACACCGCGACGGCGACGATGACGACGACCAGCAGCAGGGCGGCGTTCGCGTTGTCGAAATGCTCGCGGAAGGGGGTCAGCAACGCACAAACCGCCGGGGGCGCGAGCAGCGAAGCCGTCAGGACGGGTGTGCGGTAACTCTCCACCCCCCTATTCATGCGCACTTCACCTGTTCCGATCAACCCTTCTCGCGGAACTCTGTCGCGCCTACCGTTGGCGGATGCCCGAGATCACGCGTACCCGGCCGCCTGAGGACGCCGATGAACGCAGTACGTTCACCGGCCTGCTCGACTTCCTCCGCTCCACGGTCGAGCTCAAGCTGAGCGGCCTGACCGAGGAGCAAGCGTTCGCCCGGCCCGTCGACCCGTCCGCATTGACGCCCGCCGGCATCGTCAAGCACCTCACCGCGGTCGAGCGCTTCTGGTTCTCCATCGACTTCGCCGGCTTGGACCTCGAGTGGCCTTGGTCCGAGGACGATCCGCACGGCGGCTTCCCGATCGCACCCGATGACACGGTCGACGGAATCCTCACGGCGTACCGGGCCGAATGCGCCCGTTCCCGCGAGATCACCGCCGCCGCGCCGTTCGACGACGGAGCCCGCTCGGACGGCATGACGTTCAACCTCCGGTACGCCGTGGCGCACCTCATCGAGGAGACCGCGCGCCATCTCGGCCACCTGGACATCCTCCGCGAAGCAACCGACGGCGAGGTGGGCGAGTGACGACCGCGTCGTACCGCATCCGCCCGGCCGGGCCCGACGACGCCGCGTTCCTCGCCGACGTCACCCTCACCGCAACTCGCGCCCAGGGCCGGTTGCCCGCCGACTTCGACGAGGCCGACTGGCGCGGCGGCTTCGAGGAGTGGAGCCTCGAGTCGATCGACGACCCGGCAACCGACCTCAACGTCATCGAGCTCGACGGCCGACCCGTCGGCCGCCTCCGGATCAGCCGTACGCCGGGATCCGTCGAGCTGAACGGCATCCAGCTCCACCCCGACGCCCAGAACCGCGGCATCGGCACGGCGATCATCACCGAACTCCAGTCCGAGGCGGCGACGCGCGGCGTACCGCTCGAACTGCATGTCGAGCGCGACAACCCGAACGCCCGCCGCCTCTACGACCGCCTCGGCTTCACCAAGACCGGCGAGGACGGCGCAGAGGACGTCATGCAGTGGACGCAACTCTGGAACGCCGCGGTGGCCAAGCGGTACGACACTCCGGGGACGGGGATGTTCGCGCCCGAGGTTCTCGGGCCGACTGTGGATCGCCTGGCCGAGCTCGCGGACGGCGGACGAGCACTCGAGTTCGCAATCGGCACCGGGCGGGTCGCCGTACCCCTGTCGGAGCGTGGTGTGCCGGTCAGCGGGATCGAGCTGTCCAACGCGATGATCGCGGAACTCCGAACGAAGGTTGACGAGACGGCGATCCCGGTGGTCGTGGGTGACATGTCCATCGTCCGTGCGCCCGGCGAGTTCAGCCTCGTCTACCTGGTCTTCAACACGATCTCCAACCTGCTCACCCAGGAACAGCAGGTCGAGTGCTTCCGCAACGCCGCCCGGCACCTCTCGCCCGGCGGTCGCTTCGTCATCGAACTCTGGGTTCCCGAACTCCGTCGACTCCCACCCGGTACGCCGGCCACCGTCGGCGTCGCCGAACCCGGCTACATCCTGCTGGACACGTACGACGTACTGAACCAGCACGTCGTCTCGCACCACTTCCACTTCGGCGAAGGGACCCAGGCCGAGCTCGGCCGCACCCCGCACCGCTACATCTGGCCGGCCGAACTCGACCTGATGGCCCAACTCGCCGGCTTCACCCTGGAATCCCGCCACGCCGACTGGACCGGCTCACCGTTCACCGCCGACTCCCCCTCCCACATCTCCGTCTACCGCCTCTCCACGACGTAGAGGACGCTGGTATCCGTGGCTACCGATTCGCTGTTTACCCGTTTGGCTCCTGTTCTCAACGTGGCTGATCTTGCGGCTGAGCGTGCGTTCTACGAGAAGCTCGGGTTGCCGGTGATCTACGAGGGATCGGAGTACCCGGATTTCATCGCCTTCGGCACGGACACGATCCACTTCGGGATCCAGCAGGCGCCGGCGGAGAACGATCCGCCGAGCGTGCTCACCTGGCAGATCGCGGTCTCCGACGTGGACGCGGCGATCGCGCGCTGCAAGGAGGCCGGGCTCGACTTCGAACTCGAGCGGAACGAGCCTGCTCCGGGGTGGACCTACCGCCGCCTGCTGCTCCGCACTCCGAGTGGCTACCGGCTCGCTCTGGAGGGTGAGTCCGAGTAGCTGCTCGGTGGGTGAGATCACTCTCGGGAGGGTTTGTGAAATCTTTCACGAGCGCTTAGCGTTGAAGTTAACATGAAGTCGGAGAACCACTCAGGGAGAGTGAACCGCATGACAGCCCAGGTACCGCACATCCTCGTCGTCGGAGGCGGTTACGTCGGGATGTACACCGCGTTCGGCCTGCGCCGCGCCGCCCGCAAGGGCCGGATCCGCGTGACCGTGGTCGACCCGCGATCGGTGATGACCTACCAGCCGTTCCTGCCCGAGGCGGCGGCCGGCTCGGTGGAACCGCGGCATGTCGTCGTACCGCTGCGCAAAACCCTCAAGGGCTGCCGGGTGGTGACCGGCCGCGTGACCGGTATCGACCACGCGCACAAGGTCGCCAAGGTGATGCCCGAGGAGGGCCCGGAGTACGAGCTCGCCTACGACCAGATCGTGGTCGCGCTCGGCTCGATCGCCCGGACCCTGCCGATCCCCGGACTGGCCGACGAGGCCACCGGGTTCAAGAACGTCGAGGAAGCGATCGCGCTGCGCAACAAGGTCCTCGACCGCCTCGACGTCGCGTCCTCGCAGCCCGACCCGGTACTGCGGAAGTCCGCGCTCACGTTCGTCTTCATCGGCGGCGGGTACGCCGGTGTGGAGGCGTTCGCGGAGCTCGAGGACATGGCCCGCTACGCCACCCGCTACTACGACAACATCAAGCCCGAGGACATGCGCTGGGTCCTGGTCGAGGCCACCGGGCGGATCCTGCCCGAGGTCGGTGAGGATCTCGGCAAGTACACCGTGGACGAGCTCCGCAAGCGCAACATGGACATCAAGCTCGAGACCCGGCTGGAGTCGTGCGAGAAGGGCCACGTGATCCTCAGCGACGGCGAGGAATTCGACGCGGACACGATCGTCTGGACCGCCGGCGTGAAGGCGAACCCGGCGCTGGCCGCGACCGACTTCCCGCTGGACGAGAAGGGCCGGATCAAGACGCTGGCCAACCTGCGGATCGAGGGCGTCGACGACGCCTGGACCGCCGGCGACAACGCCGCCGTACCGGACCTGACCAGCGAGACCGGTGCGTTCTGCGCCCCGAACGCGCAGCACGCCGTCCGCCAGGCGCACCAGCTCGCCGCGAACATCCTCCGGGTGGTCGACGGCCAGCCGCCGCAGGACTACAAGCACAAGTACGTCGGCTCGGTCGCGAGCCTCGGCCTGCACAAGGGTGTCGCCCAGCTGTACGGCGTGAAGGTGAAGGGCTGGCTGGCCTGGTTCCTGCACCGGACGTACCACGTGTCCCGCGTCCCGACCTTCAACCGGAAGGCCCGCGTCATCCTCGACTGGACGCTGGCGCTGTTCTTCCGCCGCGAGGTCACCAGCCTCGGCAGCCTGCAGACCCCGAACGAGGAGTTCCGCAGGGCGACCCAGTCGTAACCACCTGATCGGCCGGCCCTCGACTCGCCGGGGGCCGGCCTTCTCTTGCTCAGGCTCAGTCGCGCAGCATGTCGGCGTCGTGGACCAGGAGGGCGATCTGGACGCGGTTGTTCAGGTCGAGCTTGGTGAGGATGCGGGACACGTGCGTCTTCACGGTCGGGACGCTGAGGTAGAGCGTCGCGCTGATCTCGGCGTTCGACTTCCCCTCCCCCACGGCGACGGCGATCTCGCGTTCGCGGTCGTTCAGGTCCTTCAATCTGGCGACGGCCTTGGCCTTGCGGCTGTCCGTCCCTGAGTCTGCGACGCGGGTGATGAGGCGTTTGGTGACGGCCGGGGACAGAACGGGCTGGCCGGCCGCGACCCGGCGTACCGACTCGACGATCTCGCCGGGCGGGGTGTCCTTCAGAACGAACCCGGCCGCGCCGGCGCGGAGCGCCCGGAGTACGTGCTCGTCGGCGTCGAAGGTGGTGAGGATGACGACCTCGGGTGCACCGGGACGTCGCCGTACCGTCTCGGTCGCGGTCAGGCCGTCGGTGCCGGGCATCCGGATGTCCATCAGGATCACGTCCGGCGCGAGGCGATCGATCAGCCCTTGTACGCCGGAGCCGTCGCCGGCCTCCCCGACCACGCGGATGTCCTGCGCACCGCCCAGCATCAACTTCAGCCCGGCCCGCAACAACGGATCGTCGTCGACGATCAGCACCCGAATGGTCATGCGGGCCACGGTAGCCAGGCATACAGGCGGAAGTCGCCTTCGGGGGTGCGGCCGTGTTCGATCCGGCCTTCGACCAGGGCGGCGCGTTCGCTGAGTCCCTTCAAACCTTGGCCGTCTCCGCGTCTGCGGTTCGGCGCGGGATTGCGCAGCTCGACCGCCAATCCGTTGCCGGGGGCACCGGTCACGCTGACCGTCACCGGTTCGCCGGGCGCGTGTTTGACCGCGTTCGTGAGACCTTCCTGCACGATCCGGTACGCCGTACGTCCGACGTGCTCGGGCATCGCGCCCGGCGCGTCGAGGGTCAGGTCGACGGGGATGCCCGCCTCGCGGGAGCCGTTGATGAGGGCCGGCAGATCGGAGAACGCCGGCTGCGGGAGCTCGCCGACGGGAGCCCGCAGTACGCCGATCACCTCGCGGAGATCCTGCAGCGCCTGGTGCGCGCTCGCCCGGATGATCTCGGCGGCGCCGGCGACCTCGTCCGCGGAAGCGTCCGGGCGGTATGCGAGCGCGCCGGCGTGCACGCTGAGCAAGGACAGCCGATGCCCGAGTACGTCGTGCATCTCGCGGGCGATCTCCTCGCGTGCGCGGAGCTGGCCCTGCTCGGCCTCGAGTTTCGCGACCGTCTCGGCGCGATCGGCGCGATCCCGAAGCGTCTGCAGGAGTTGGCGCCGGGATCGGACGTAGAGACCCCAGCCGGCCACCGCGAGGTACAAGGAGATCGCGGCGATCACGATGGCCGCGGGGTCGTCCGGCTTGTCCCGGATCCTGACGTAGACGGCGAGGCTGATCGCGTTCACTCCGAAGACCAGCACGGTCGTGCGCAGCGGCCGGTGGATCGCCACGGTGAGGACCAGGATCAGGGCGGCGATCCCGGCGGTGTCCGAGAACGTCGACACGGCGGCGCCGATGATCGCGAGCTGGAGCGGCCAGCGGCGGCGGAACCAGAGCGTGACGCACAGCGCCATCCCGACCCAGAAGTCGATCGCGAGCAGGCCCGGGCTGATCGGGTCCTTGCTGCCCTCGTCGTACAGCAGGAACCCCGCGAAGACCGCGACGACGAAGACAAGGCTGTCCACGATCCAGTCGCGAGTACTCCGGCGGAAGAGCTCCTTCATGGTTTGAATGTAGCGGTGCGTAAGCGTTCTCCGGGGCCGTTGGGGTTGTCCGGATACCGAAGTCGCTTTCTTGCGGTACTTAGGTCAACGGTAGGTTGCCGGGCATGAGTCAGCTCGCTGTCACCGTCATCGGCCCGGACCGCCCGGGCATCATCGCGGACGTCACCGGGGCCCTGGTCGGTACCGGGGTCAACCTCGAGGACACCACGATGACGCTGCTGCGCGGCCATTTCGCGATGATGATCGTCTGCGCCGGGCCGATCGACGAGGTGGAGTCGGCGCTGGAGCCGCTGCAGGGCGAGCTGGTCATCACGGTGCGGACGATGGGTCCCGAGCACGAGCACGCGCCGATCGGGGCGCCGTACATGCTGAGTGTGCACGGGGCCGACCGGCCCGGGATCGTCGCTGCGGTGACGCGGATGATCGCGGCCGCCGGCGGGACGATCACGGATCTCGCGACGCGGCTGAGCGGCGGGCTGTACGTGCTGACCGCAGAGGTCGAGCTGCCGCCGTCCGCGGAGCTGGACATGCTGGACCGGGCGCTCGAGATCACCGCCGAGGAGCTTGGGGTCGGCGTCACCCTGCGGCCGGCGGAGAGCGACGACCTGTGATCGCCTCTTGGTCCCCCAAGTTGCTGGACGTCGAGGGCAGTGTCCTGGACGTCGTACGGGCGCCGCATCCAGTGCTGGCGACGGAGGGCGCGTTGGTGGATCCACTCGACGCTTCGATGATCCAGCTCGCGGCCGACCTGGTCGCGACGATGCGGGTCTCCCCCGGGTGTGTCGGGCTGGCCGCGCCGCAGGTCGGGGTTGCGGCCCAGATGTTCTCGCTGGATGTGAGCGATCACCCGAAGACGCGTACTTGTCATGGGGTGTTCGTTCTCTGCAACGCCGTCGTACTCGAGGCGAGTCGTCAGGAGAAGGGCCGCGAGGGCTGCATGTCCGTCCCGGACTTCACCGGCGACGTCAAACGCGCGACCCGGTTGACCGTTCGCGGCGTACTGCCTGGCACCACTGACCCGCTCACCATCACCACCGACGCCTTCGAGGCCCGAGCCCTCCAGCACGAGATCGACCACTGCAACGGCAAACTCTTCCTGGACCGGGTCGCCGGCGCCCACGCCGTCTACCCCCGGAAGACCTACCAATAACGAGTACCCTCGTCCCGACGCCCGGGTGGCGGAACGGCAGACGCAGGGAGCTTAAACCTCCCAGCCGAAAGGCATACGGGTTCGAATCCCGTCCCGGGCACAAATCGTGTGCAGCCTGGGCCTCTTGTGTCCTATCGTCGAGTGTTTGTCTGACACGAGATGGGGCGACTTTCGTGAGACCGGTACGGATCGGTGTACAACTGGCGCCGCAGCGCGCCGATTATGTGGATATTCGGCGTGCGGCTGGTGAGGTCGAGGGGCTCGGGGCTGATGCGCTGTTCACCTGGGACCACTTCTTCCCGTTGGGGAAGAATGCTGAGGGCAAGCATTTCGAGGGATGGACGACGCTTGCCGCGCTGGCCGAGCAGACCTCGCGGGTGGAGCTCGGGGTACTGGTCAGCTGCAACAGTTACCGCAACCCGGACCTGCTGGCCGACATGGCCCGGACGGTCGACCACATCAGCGACGGGCGGGTGATTCTCGGTGTCGGAGCCGGGTTCAAGGAGCGCGAGTTCCTCGAGTACGGATACGAGTTCCCGTCGCCCGGGCGCCGCGTCGCCGAGCTGGCCGATGCACTGCCGAGGATCAAGAAGCGCCTGGCCGCGCTGAACCCGCCGCCGGTCGGCCGGATGCCGATCCTGATCGCCGGCGGTGGCGAGCAGAAGATGCTCCGGGTGGTCGCCGCGCACGCCGACATCTGGAACACCTTCGCCGAGGGCGACGACCTGATCCGCAAGCTGGGTCTGCTGCAGCAGTACTGCGCCGAGATCGGCCGCGACCCGTCGGAGATCGAGTACTCCGTCCACGTCGGCGGCGATCCCCGCCAGTCCGGACCGGCCTTGCGCGAGCTGGGCGTCAGCCTGTTCACGACGTCGACCAGCGGGCCGGACTACAACCTCGACACCGCCCGGCAGTGGATCGCCTGGCGCGACGAACAGAACGACTGACAGCGGCGGGCAGGACGGCGTCAGGTGTTGCTGGGTGAGATCTCCGGTTATCGGGCGATGTCGGCCTGGTAGCAGGTCAGCTGCCAGGCCGCCTGGCTCGCTTCGACGCCGCGCGGCCGGGTGCAGTGGCCGGAGGCGAAGGTGAGCGTGCGGTCGCCGGCTAGGTAGCACCAGGCTTCGTAGTCTTCGTCGGTGCCGTAGGCGTAGGAGAGGTAGTGCTTGACGGGTTGGCCTGCAAGGAACGGGGTTTGGAGGCGGTGTTGGGCTTCTAGGGGGAGGTTGCCTAGGAAGCCGCGCATTTCTTGGGTGAGGTTCAGTTGTGGGGGTGGGGCGGCGGCGGGCTGGGGAGTGCCGGCTCGGCCTGGGACGAGGTTGCGCAGGGCGCCTCGTGGTTTGGTGGGTTGTTGCTGTACGACGGCGTGCTTGAGGCTGGACGGGACGAACTGGTCCAGGCGCACGCTCTGGGTGCGCTGGCCTTGCTCATTTACGCGTGGAGTCGTCACGGCTAGACCGTTCGGGCCCAGGACGACGGCGTACGGGCGGTCGTGTTCGCGTTTGTGGCGGTCGGCCCACCAGTCGATTCTCGGGCCGACCTTGCGCTCGACGTACGCCTTGACGTCGTCGTGGAGCTCTTCCCAGAAGTGGAACCGGTCCGGGGAAGGGACGAAGTTGAAGTCCGTCGCGTCATGGGCGCCGGGCAGCTGCGGCGTGGCGGTCGAGCGCTCCACACCGCCCGCCTCGCGACGCGTGGCGGGGCGTCCGCGGGACTGCTCGGGCAGATTCCCACTCGTCATGTGAACACCCGCTTCGGAGGCATGCGGCGAGCTTCCAACACCTTCATCACTCGGGTCAACCTCACTTCTGCGGCTCTGTGGATGACCCGGCCAACGTCTTGGCTCTGGTGAGGACGGCGTCGAGCATGGGTTCGGTGAGCTTGCCGGTGAAAGTGTTCTGCTGGCTGGGGTGGAAGCAGCCGAGGACGGTGATATCGCCTTGTGGGGTTGGGATCTGGTGTTCCACGGCGTGGCCGAACTTGGGGCGCGGTCGTGGGATGGTTGCGCCTAAAGATGCGAGTCCGCTGAGCAGGGCGTCGTACCCGAACTTGCCCAAGCAGACGATTGCTCGGGTGGTGCGGAGCGACAGTTCGAGCTCGCGGCGGAACCACGGGGCGCAGTTGTCGCGTTCGTCGGGCGTGGGTTTGTTGGCGGGTGGCGCACAGCGGACGGCGGCGATCATGCGCGCGCCGCTCAGGTGCAGGCCGTCGCCAGCGTGTTCGCTGGTGGGCTGGTTGGCGAGACCGATGCGGTAGAGCGACGCGAACAGCCAGTCACCCGAGCGGTCGCCGGTGAAGACGCGGCCGGTGCGGTTGCCGCCGTTCGCCGCGGGGGCGAGTCCGGCGATAAGGATGCGCGGGGCCGGGTCTCCCCAGCCAGGGATCGGGCGGCCCCAGTAAGGCTGATCGGCGAAGGACTTTCGCTTGCCGACAGCAACATCTTCCCGCCATTCAACGAGCCGCGGACAGGCGCGACAGACGGAGACCCGCCCTTCCAGTTCGCGCAGGTCGTCGGTTGCCGCGAGCTTCACGACCTCGGCCGGGTCTTGTGCCACCGGTGTACGTCGTACTGCGGGATCCTCCGGCCATCCGGTCCCGGGCGGCACCGGGCTCTCGAACAACTGCCCCGTCAGCGGATGCGGAAGCTTCATCCCCTCAGACTAAAGACATGAGCATCATCGGAGTCGTCGCGTCCGCCACAGGCGGGGTCGAGCAACTACGGCAGGGGTTGGTTGTACCTCTCGTCGTCAGCGGCCACCAGGTCGCGATCACCCTCACACCCAGGGCAGCTGAGTGGCTCGCGCCGGCCGAGCGGTGGGAACTGGAGCGCATCACCGGTCTCCCCGTGCGCTCACACCCTCGGCGACCTGATGAGCCGCGGCCGCATCCGCCGATCGACGTTTTCGTTGCCGCGCCCGCCAGTGCGAACACCGTCGCCAAGCTGGCGCTCGGGATCGGGGACAACCAGGCGTTGTCCGTCCTGTCCGAGGGTCTCGGGAGTACGCCGATGGTGGTGTTCCCGCGCGTGAACGCGGCCCACGCGAGGCATCCCGCGTGGGCCGGTCATCTGGCGACGCTGCGCGCGGCAGGCGTCGTACTCATCGAATGGGAACTACGCGAGCCGCGAGAACCGGGCGGACGGGTGCTGCCGTGGGCCCGCATTCTCGCTGCCGTCGAGGGACTAGGCGGCTAGCTCCTCGACCGGCTGCGGTTCGGTTGCCTCGACGGGCCGCGTACGGCGAGGGCTCGGAATCGCCAGCGCCAGTACGACGGCTGCGGCAGCGAATGCGGCCAGCAGGAGGAACGTGTCGGTGAAGCCCGACTCGGCGGGAAGGCCGGATGGCTGGAGGTGGCCGGTGATGATCGAGCTGGCCAGCGCCGTACCGATGGAGCCGCCGATGGTGCGGATGTTGGTGTTCATGCCGGTGGCGGCACCGGTCTGCTCGCGCGGGACGTTCTGCACGATCAGGCTGGTCATGGACGCGTAGGCGAGCCCAAGCCCGATGCCGAACAGGGCCGTGGAGAGCGCCACCTGCCACTGCTGGTCGTGGAACTCCGCAAAGAGCAGCGCCGCGACCAGGCTGAGCGCGGAACCGGAGACGACCTGTGCCTTCACGTTGAACCGCGGTGCGAGCGGGCCGCTCATGGACCCGGTGACCGCCATCGTCACCAGCATCGGCAGCATCAGCAGGCCGGCCTGCGTCACGCTCGCCCCGAAGCCGAAACCAGCGGCCTTCGGGATCTGCAGGAACTGCGGCACGAACGCGTACACCGCGAACATCGCCGCGCCGAACAGCAGCGCCACGAGGTTCGTCGTCCACACCGCCGGGCGGCGCATCATCCGCATGTCGATCAGCGGGCTCCGCGAGCGGAGTTCGACGGTGATCCAGCCGACGAGCAGTACGACGGCCAGTGCGAACAGGCCGACCGTACGGACGGAGCCCCAGCCCCACGTGCGGCCGCTGCTCAGCGGGAGCAGCAGCGCGATCAGCCAGCCGGACAGGAAGGCTGCGGCGAGCCAGTCGATTCGGCCTGGCACGCGGTTCGGTGACTCCGGGACGTACCGGCGTACCAGCACGGCCGACACGCTGACGACCGCCATCGGGACCCAGAACAGCCAGCGCCAGCCGAGCCACTCCACGATCGGGCCGGCCAGTACGATTCCCAGCCCGCCGCCGGCGGCGATGATCGCGGAGACCACGCCGACCACGGACGGCACGCGCTCGGCCGGGAACTCGTCCCGGATGATCCCGAACGCCAGCGGGAAGACGGCGCCGCCGACGCCCTGGAAGACGCGGGCAGCGATCAGTACACCGATGTTCGGCGCGAGGGCCGCGATCAGACAGCCGACGGCGAGCGCGCCGAGGGCGATGAACAGCGTGCGCTCCTTGCCGACCATGTCGCCGATGCGGCCGAGGAGTGGTGTTGCGACCGAGACGGACAGCAGAAGCGCGGTGAAGACCCAGGTGACCGTGCTCGGGGTGGTGTGCAGGTCGTGCTGGATGACGGGCAGCGCCGGGCTCACCAGCGACTGCAGCATCGAGAACGATGCGACGACCGTGGCGAGGACCGCCAAGGTCAGTCGCGGGTTTCCAGACCTGATGACAGGCATGCAGAAGTCCTTCGAAAGGGTGTGATCACGCCGTAGGACGGCGTGGGAGTCCCCGGCCTGGTAAAGTCGAGGTGTGCCTCCACTATAGCGGAGGGATGCCTCCGGTAACAACTGGCTAAGGTGATCGAATGGACAGCGCGCAGAGCAGACCGGCTTTGCAGGTCGACGTACGGCGGCCGCAGCGGGCCGACGCGCGGCGGAATTTCGACGCGCTGCTCGCCGCTGCCCGGGACGCGTTCGCCTCCAAGGGCGTCGAGGCGTCGCTCGAGGACATCGCCCGCCAGGCCGGTGTCGGCATCGGCACGCTGTACCGCAACTTCCCGAACCGTCAGGACCTGCTCAACGCGGTGTACTTCGGCGAGATCGAGGAGCTGTGCATCGCGGCGGAGAAGGTCGCCGATCTACCGCCGTGGGACGCGCTGACGACGTGGCTGCACCGCTTCGTCGAGTACGCCGCGACCAAGCGCGCGATCTGGGAGTCCCTGAACCGCGAGACCGAGAACTTCAAGACGGCACGAGCGGCGATGTACGCGGCCGGCACACCGCTGTTCGAGCGAGCCCAAGAGGCCGGCGAGGCCCGCAAGGACGTCTCCTTCGACGACCTCCTCCGCATGGTCAGCGGCCTCACCGCCGCCGGCTTCGTAGACCAAGCCCAACGCGACCGAGTCCTCACCATCGCCCTGGACGGCGTCCGCATCAGGTGAACGAACGCCTCACCCGCGAGGACTGACGATCTCGAAGCCCGCGTCCCTGCCCGCCTCAGCCAGCCGGTCGTCGTATGTGGCCAAGCCGGTCAGATCCGCTCCGAGCACCCGGGCGGTCGCCAGATGAATCGCATCCAGAGACCGCAGCATACGATCCGGTTCGTTCATCGCGGCGTCCACGATGTCGTCGTCGATGCTGATGAAGTCGAAGGCAAGAAGTAGATCTCGCGCATCCGGGAGCACGGCAGGAAAGACCCGCGTCACCGCCCTCATGACCTCGATCCGCAGCAAGGCCGAACTCACCCATGCTGCGCCGACCGCCTGGTCGTAGAACTCTGCGAATGCCTTGGAGTGGCTCTCTTCCACCAGCAACTTGAGCGCTGCCGAGGTGTCGAGGTAGTACAGACTCACCAAGACTCCTCGTCGCGCAGTGCGGCGAGCGCATCACTCAGCCGATCGGTGCCGTCGCCGGCACGCATCCGCGGCCGGAACCCCGGCCGTACAGCTGCGCGCACCCTGCCTTGCTCCGTGAGCCGATCCAGCACCGGTGTCGCCGCCCGCTCGTCGACGGGCACGATCCGCGCGACCAGCCGACCATACTCGGTCACATCGATCGTCTCGCCATGCCGGACGCGGGCCAGCACCTCGCTGGTCCGGTGGCGCAGTTCCCGCAGCCCCACGGCATGTTCGTTCGGAGTAACCATGCCGCAAAGGTAGCACAATTTTGTGACACAATCTCGTGATCTAGGCGAGGGAGAGGGCGACGCCGTCGAGGATGTCGTGTTCGGAGATGAGCAGTTCGTTGAGGTCGAGGCGGTTGAAGAGGCGTTGGAGGATTACTGCGCCGGCGCCGATGACGTCTACTCGGCCGGGGTGGATGGAGGGGACGGCGGAGCGGGCGGTGCGGGTTGAGGTTGTGAGCCAGGTGGTTGCTTGGCGCAAGTGGTCCGCCGACAGGTGTGCGTGGTGGACGGCTGTGCGGTCGTACTGCGGGAGGCCCAGCGCGACGGCGGCGACGGTGGTGCAGGTGCCGGCTACGCCGATGAGGGCGCGGGCCTGAGCCAGCGCGACTGTGGTGCTGTCGAGGAGGGCGTCGACGTCGCGCGTGATGGCGGCCAGTTCGGCGGGGCTGGTTGGGTCGGTGGTTACGTGGCGCTCGGTGAGGCGCACTGAGCCGATGTCGAGGGACTGCGCTGCTATCAGGCCATCAGAGTTTCCCAGGACCAACTCGGTGGAGCCGCCGCCGATGTCGGCGACCAGGTACGGCGCGGGGAGGTCGAGCGAGGTGGTTGCGCCGCGGAAGCTCAGTTCGGCTTCTTCGCGGCCTGAGATGATCTCGGGCTGCACGCCGATGCGTTCTTGAACGCCGGTGAAGAAGGCGTCGCGGTTGCTGACGTCTCGGGCCGCGGAGGTCGCGACGAAGCGGATCCTGCTGACGGCCTTGGACTCTAGGACGGATGCGAAGTCCTCACAGGCCGCGAAGACGCGGGCGAGGGCTTCCGGGGCGAAGGTTCCGGTGGCGTCGACACCCTGACCGAGGCGGACGATCGTCATCCGCCGGTCGACCTCAACCAGCTGACCGTCGACAAGATCCGCAATCAGCAGCCGGATGGAGTTGGTTCCGCAGTCAACGGCAGCAACGCGCTCAGACACACGGCCCTCGGCGGCCCCAGTCGTCCAGGGCTTCAAGGGCCTCGTCTCCCAGCGGGTTCACGCCGGGACCGGCGGCCAACGAGTGGCCCACCAGCACGTGCAAACACTTCACGCGGGTCGGCATACCGCCGGCAGTGATACCGGCGATTTCCGGGACGTGTTCGATCGACTCGCGATGGGCGAGGTACGACTCGTGAGCGGCGCGGTAGCGGGCGGCCAGGTCCTCGTCTTCCGCCAGCCGGTCGGTCATTTCCTTCATCATGCCGGAGGCCTCGAGCGTCCCGATCGCCGACGCGAGCCGCGGGCACGTCACGTAGTACGTGGTGGGGAACGGCGTGCCGTCCGGCAGGCGCGGCTCGGTCTCGACCACGTCCGGGAGGCCGCAGGTGCAGCGGTGCGCGATCGAGCGGATGCCGCGCGCAGTACGGCCGAGCTGCTTGCTGACTGCTTCTTGGTCGGCGGGGCTGACGCTCACCTGGTTACCTTAGGTGACGGCGTGATGATCGGCTTCGGGGTGGGCTTGGCCGGCGTCGGCGTCGCGGCCACCGGCGGCTTGCCGGCGCCTTCGACGCTCCCCCACAGCTTCGTGTACCAGGTCGGCTTCTGCGTGTCCGTCGCACCGTCGGACGGCGTCGACGGCTCCGGCGGGGCGCCGACCGGCTTCCCGTCCGCGCCGATCACGCGGTACCCGACCTCGCCCGGCATCACCCAACCGAGCCGCTGCCGCGCCTGCGCCTTCACGTACGCGTCGTCGTTCCACCGGGCGATCTCGTCGTTCAGCTCGCCGACCCGCTTCTCCCGGTCGCGGATCTCCTGCTGCAGCGCGCTGACCTGCTGGTGCTGGTCGAACCACACTCGCAGACTCTGCGCGTACGACACGATCAACGCCCCGAGGACGAGCAGTACGACGGCCGCCCGCCCGGTCAGGTTGCGCGAACCCCTGGTCCGCGCCGGCTCCGGCTGGGTTCCCGCCGTACGGCGTTTGGGCTGGTCGCCCCGCCGGGCCGGTGGACGCGACTGGGTCCGGCTCGACGGACGCGAGCCTGGGCGTGCACCGGATTCCCGACGGGACGGCATACCTGGATCCTCCCTAAGAATTCAACGCAGCACGTCAGCCCTGGAAGCGCGGGAAGGCCGAGCGACCGGCGTACGTCGCCGCGTCGTCGAGCTCCTCCTCGATCCGGAGCAGCTGGTTGTACTTCGCGGTGCGGTCGGACCGGGCCGGAGCGCCGGACTTGATCTGGCCGCAGTTGGTCGCGACCGCGAGGTCGGCGATCGTGGTGTCCTCGGTCTCGCCGGAGCGGTGGCTCATCATGCAGGTGAAGCCGCTGCGGTGGGCCAGGTCGACGGCGTCCAGCGTCTCGCTCAGCGAGCCGATCTGGTTCACCTTGACCAGCAGGCTGTTCGCCGACTTCTCGGTGATACCGCGCTGCAGCCGCTCGACGTTGGTGACGAACAGGTCGTCGCCGACGATCTGGATCTTGTCGCCGAGCTGACCGGTCAGGCTCTTCCAGCCGTCCCAGTCCTCCTCGTTCAGCGGGTCCTCGATCGAGACGATCGGGTACGACGCGACCAGGTCGGCGTAGTAGGCGATCATCTCGTCCGCGGACTTCTTGCCGCCCTCGAACGCGTACACGCCGTCGGTGTGGAACTCGCTCGCCGCGACGTCCATCGCCAGCGCGATGTCCTTGCCGAGCTGCAGACCGGCCTTCTCGATCGCGACCGCGATCAGGTCGAGGGCCTCACGGTTGCTGGCCAGGTTCGGCGCGAAACCGCCCTCGTCGCCGAGGCCGGTGGACAGGCCGCGCTCCTTCAGTACTGCCTTCAGCGCGTGGTAGACGGTCGCGCCCTGCATCAGCGCCTCGCCGTACGTCGCGGCGCCGATCGGAGCGATCATGAACTCCTGGACGTCGACGTTGCTGTCCGCGTGCGCGCCGCCGTTCAGGATGTTCATCATCGGCACCGGCAGGACGTGCGCGTTCGGGCCGCCGACGTAGCGGAACAGCGGCAGGCCGGAGCTGTCCGCGGCCGCCTTGGCAACCGCGAGGCTGACGCCGAGGATGGCGTTGGCGCCGAGCTTGGCCTTGTTCGGGGTGCCGTCCAGGTCGAGGAGGGCCTGGTCGATCAGCCGCTGCTCGTGGACGTCGTACCCGACGATCTCCTTGTCGATGTCCTCCAGGATCGCGGTGATCGCCTTCTGGACACCCTTGCCGCCGTACCGCTCCTTGTCGCCGTCACGCAGCTCGACGGCCTCGAACTGGCCGGTGGACGCGCCCGACGGGACGGCCGCCCGGGCGACGGTGTCGTCGTCGAGTAGAACCTCGACCTCGACAGTGGGGTTGCCGCGCGAGTCGAGGATCTCGCGGGCGCCGACGGCCTCGATGGTGGCCACTATTGACTCCCAAGTTCTCGATGACGAATCGGTCCCGAGCCTAGCCTCCAGACCACCAGCCTCAGTGGACCGCGTCGGTCCTAACGATCGCATCCACAGGTACCTCCCGCGTCAGTAACACTCCGTTGGGCGCCCGAAAGACCGCAAGATCGCCGGAATCCACACCCAGCAAGACTTCTACGCGCGTGCGCCGCCCGACCTCGCTGTCCTTCGACGGCGCCAGATGCACGTGGGTACGCCGCCCCGGCCGCAAACCCTCCCGCTCGATCGCCGCCAGCGCGGTGCGATTCGTCCCGTGCCACAGCAGGTCTACGGGGTAGACCCGTTCCCAACTGTTCTCCAAGGCTTCACGCGTCACCGGCATCCCCGCCAGCGAGTGGCCCTGGCAGGCGCGGATCCGGTCGCCGTCGATCTGCAGCCGGCGTTTGTCGTTCTGCTCCACCGCCGCGTCGAGCGCCGCGCGATCGAGCCCGAGCAGGCGCAGTACGTCGGCGATCGCCACCCAGCCGTCCGCACTCATCGTGAGGCCGCGCTCACCTGCTGTATGCCGGAGCAGCTTGGAGATCGCGCGGCTGTCCTTGCTCACCCCAGCATCCCCCTCAGTTCGGACACCCGTTCGCTGCGGTCCGGGCGCGTGACGACGTAGTACCGCACCGGCGGCAGATCCTTGACCGGGATCTTGCGCACGGCTGCCGTCGTACGCACGGAGCCGTTGACGACGGCCGGTCCTATACCGAGACGGACGAAGTGGACCAGCAGTTCCCACCCTTCGGCCTCAACCGCGACGGACCACCGGATCCCCTGATCGAGCATGCTCCGCTCCAGCTGCTGCCGATGCGGCCGATCCTTCGGCGGTACGACGAGCGCCTCGTCCTGCAGATCCTTCAACCGCACGGTACGACGCTCCGCGAGCCGGTGGCCGGTCCGCGTGATCAGGGTCTGCGGGTATTGCGCCAGCAGCTCGCACTCGAGGTCGTCCGGCGGGACACCCAGCGCCGTGACGCCGATATCCGCCGTACCTTCACGCACGGCCGCGAGCGTCGCGCTGGCATCGCCGGTGCGAAGCTGTAGCTCTCGGCCCTTCGCGACAAACCGCCGGATGGGGTCTCCGAGCAGGTACAGATACGTGCCCGATCCCGCAATGAGAACCAGGGGCCGCGGCGGGAGTGCGTCCAGCGTGCCCAGGAACTCGGCCGCGCGATCCCGGCTGTCGTTCGCGAACGCCGCGAGCCGCTCGCCGGCGTCCGTCAGGTGCAGGAGCCGACCTTGCTTCACATACAGCGAGGTGTCGAGACGGTGCTCGAGCTTCCGGATGCGGGTATGCAGGGCCGGCTGACTGACGTGCAACTCCTCGGCGGCGCGCGTGAAGTTGCGGTGCCGCGCAAACACCGCGAACGCCTGCAGTACCAGGTGCTTTCGAGGCGATCGCGCGGTTGGTGCCGCTCTTCGACGAGACCTGGTTGGTGTCGAAGTGCGGACCGCGGATCCAGCAGCGGTCGCTGGAGTGGCTGGCACACCATCGCTTCTGGGAACTGACCGGGGTTGCTGAGGGCAACGTCCGGTTCTGTTTGCGGCGGCCGGAGAAGGCGGTTCACTGTGCCGAGCTCGGGATCACGCATTTCGTCGATGACAAACCGGACGTGATCAGGGCGATCACGCCGGTTGTCGCGAACCGGTACCTCTTCAAGGACTGGGCGAGCACCGAGGCGGCGGTTCGGCTAGCTCTCGAGTTGGCGGCGTACTAGGTCGCCCAGTTGTTGGAGGCCGTGGAGGAGGCGGTCGTCGGGGATGCCGGAGTAGCTGAGGCGGGCGTGGTTGGGCTCGTGGTGGACCGGGAAGAAGGTTGCTCCGGGGACGTAGGCGATCTTCGCCGGCAGGAGCGTCTCCTGCATGAACTTCGCGGCGTCGAAACCCTCAGGGAACGAAAGCCAGGTGAACAGCCCGCCGTCCGGCCGGGTGAACCGGACGGACGGCGGCAGCACCTCGTCGAGCGTCGCCAGCGCGAGATCGCGCTTGTGGCGGTAGACCGCGTTGCCGTCGGCGATGTGGCGGTCGATGTCGTAGCGGCCAAGGTACGCGGCTGCCGCAGCCATGTTGAGCGTGCTGCTCTGGGTGTCGGCGGCAAGCTTCAGCAGCCCGAGTTTCTCCAGCACATCGGGCGCTGCGACCGCCCATCCCAGCCGCACGCCGGGGGCAAGGATTTTCGAGAAGCTGCCGACATGGACCACCCGGCCCTCGGTGTCGAGACTCTTCAGCGTCGGCAGGTGGCTGCCCTCGTAGCGCAGATCGCGGTACGGCGTGTCCTCCAGGACCACGAGCTGATGCCGATTGGCCAGCTCGATCAGCCGCCGGCGACGCTCGAGGCTCAGCGTGACGCCGGTCGGGTTCTGGAAATCGGGCACGGTGTACAGCAGCTTGGCACCCGGGTTCCGCGCCAGGGTCTCCTCGAGATGGTCCACGTCCATCCCGTCGTCGTCGATGCGCACCGGCGCGTAGCGCGGTTCGTACGGCGCGAACGCGATCAGCGCGCCGAGGAACGTTGGGTTCTCGGTGATGACGACGTCGCCCGCGTCGAGCAGGAGCTTGGCGGTCAGATCGAGGCCCTGCTGACCGCCTTGGACGATCAGTACGTCGTCGGCGCCGCACACAGTCCCACCGCGCGTGAGCCGTTCCGCGATCAGCTTGCGCAGCTCCGGGAGCCCACGGGACTCGGTGTACTGCAGGGTGCCGGCGGTTGCCGTGGTGAGAAGCTCGTGGAAGATCTCGCTGAGCTCGCTCATCGGGAACAGCGCCGGGTCGGGGTAGCCGCCGCCGAACGAGATCAGCTCCGGGTCGTCGCCGAGCCGCAGAAGCTCGCGGATGGCGGACGGGCGGACCCCGTTGATCCGGCGCGCGTAGTGGATGGCCACGATCGTGCTCCTCTCAGTTCACAGCGAAGTTCACAGCCCGAAGTTCACAGCCCGAACGAACTGCGGGCGTGGGCGAGGCCGCGGGCGTTGTCCGCAGGGCCGGAGATGCCCGTGAGGACATTGTTCGCGATCCGCCAAGCGAAGTACCCCGCCTGGACCGCCCATCGGACGCGCAGGAACATGTCCAGGCCTCGGTCCACTTCGTCGGACAGCTCAGGGCGTTGGCGCAGGTACGCCGGTACGACCTGGTCACTGGTGTACATGACGGCAGACGCCACGTCGTACAGGATCGGACCCTCCATGGCGCTCCCCCAGTCGATCAGCGCAACCTCGCCGTCGGCCTGCCGCCGGAAAGCCTCGGCGGCCGGATCGCCGTGCAGCCAGGCCCACGAGAGCCGGCCTAGCGCGATCGCTTCGGTCACCGCGCCCTCGACCGCCGGCCGGATCCAGGGCTCGAGATCCAGACTCTCCTCGAACGGCAGCAGGAAACGCAGCCAGTCGGCTGTATCGCCGGGTTCCACCGCTGCGGCCGCATGCACCCGCCCGAGCAGGTCGCCGATCTCGGCCTGATCCGTCTCAACCAGCTCCGGCCCGTCGACGTACTCGAGAACCGCAACCTGCCGCCCGTCGACCCGCTCCACGAGCCGCCCGTGATTGCTGGGCGTTGGCCGGCCGGTGGTGAGCCCGGCATCATCCAGCCGCACTGCGAGCGCGAGGCCCGGCTCGAACGCGGTGTCATCCTCACCAACAGCCTTCAACACCAGCCGCCGGCCCTCATGCGAGACCAGGTACGCCGCGGAGTTCATCCCGCCCGTGAGCGGTTCGACGACGTCGGGCTTCAGGTTCCAGTGCTCCCGCAGTACCTCGGCGACGTCCATGCCTCCAGCTTGTCAGCCGACGGCCCGTCACGCCGGTGAATTAGCCGAGTCAGGCGCTCTCGGCGGCGCGGATCTGGTCGGCCAGTGAGGCGACTGCTGTCCGTAGTGCCTGCTCGGCGTCGACGCCGAGGCTGCGGGCTTCACGCACGATGGCGAGGAGCTCCGGGCCGATCTGGTCCGCGGACATCGCCCCAGAAGTGGCGTCCGATGGCAGGACCTTCGCCGAGCGACCCAGGACCTTGTCGGCCAGGGCTAGGGCCGGCAGGGCGAGGGGGATGCCTTCGAGGACCGAGGAGCGCTGCTTCTCGGCGGCCTTGATGGTTTCCCAGTTGGCCTCGACGGCGGCGGCGTCCGCGGCGTCGACGGTGCCGAAGACGTGGGGATGGCGGCGGATAAGTTTCTCGACGATGCCGGCCGAGACGTCGTCGATCGTGAAAGCCTCGTCGGGGTTGTCCTCGGCGATCCGCGAGTGGAACGCGACCTGCAGCAGCAGATCCCCCAGCTCCTCCTGCAGGTGCGAGAGGTCGCCGGTGTCGATTGCCTCGAGCGTCTCGTAGGTCTCTTCCAGGAGATAGCGAGCGAGGCTCTCGTGGGTCTGTTCCTGGTCCCACGGGCAGTTGCGGCGGAGGCGGTCCATCACGCGCACGAGGTCGATCAGCCGGGCGCCGGGTACGTCGTACGAGCCGTGAATGATCTCCACCTGGTACGACGGCTCGCGGACGAGCTCGTCGGACACGACCCGGAGGAGACCCGGCTCGCCGTCGTCCCCGGTGAGCCAGACGACCTGTCGGCCGGCGGCGGCCGCGGACGACAGCCAGCTCCAGGCGGCGGAGACGCCGGCCTCGACCTGGGTGACGACCAGTCCGGAGCCGATCACAGCCTGTACGTCGGGCCGGCCCGGACCGCCCGAGGCGCCGATCTCGTCGGCGGCCTCGAGGGCCTGCCAGGTCGCGCGGGTCAGCAGGCCCGGCGCGACCCGGGGACTGGTGAGTACGACCGTGATCGTCCCACCGCTACTCATGAACCGTCAGCCCTGGGGTTGGGCCTGCTGGGCCGCGTCGGCGGCGGCCTTGCGCTTGGCGGCCGTCTGGGGCGACTCGATAGAGAGGGAGCCGGAGACCGTCGTGTCGAGTTTGCCGTCGGTCCACTGGCCGAAGCGCGGCGCGACCGAGACGTTGATGTCCTTCGACGCGTCCTTCACCGCGAGCAGGCCTTGCTGCAGCTTGGCCTGGTCCTGCAGGTCCTTGCTGGTGCCGCCGCCGAGCTTGACGGTGACGACCGCGGACGTCGCGACGTCGTTGAGGAAGTCGCGCGCGACCGTGTCGCTCTGGAACTTCTCGTACGTCGCCTCGTCGTCGCCGACCGCGTTCTTGGCCGCTGCCGCGGTCTCCGCGGGCGTGACCGTGATCGACTTGTCCTGCTGGACCTGCCCGAGGATCGCGTTGTTCACCAGGTCGCTGAGCGCGGCGGCGGTGTTGTAGTTCTGCCCGAGTGCGGTGGTCACCGCCTGCGAGGTCTTGTCGACGTCGCCGATGCTGATCTCGGTCGTGCCGACAACGGCTGCCGCACCCGGGTGTGTGCCCGCCGCGCATCCACCGGTCAGCAGCACGATCGCCGCCACCGCACCGAGAGCCCGAAGCCGTGTACTCACCGAATCTCCTCGTATCCCACTCGTAAGTTTCACGCCGGCACCACAATAGGTTCGGCGATCACGTCGTCGATCAACCGGGTGCACCATTGCAGCAACTCCTGGTCGCGGAGCGGCTGACCGCCGACCGGCCTGGTGGCAGGTCTCGGCACCAGAATGGTATGCAGTTGCGGCTTCACCAGACTCTTCGGGTACAGCCTGTTGAGCCGGAGCACCTTCGAATCGGGTAGCTCGACCGGCCCGAACCGGATCATGTTCCCCTGCAGCGTGACGTCGTGCAGCCCCGCCCGGCGGGCGTGGTTGCGGAACTTCGCCACCTCGATCAGGTTCAGCACGGCCTGCGGAATGTCGCCGTACCGGTCGTGCAGTTCCTCGACCAGCTCGGCGATGCCGTCCTCGTCGCGGACCGCCGCCAGCCGCTGGTACATCTCGAGCCGCAGCCGCTGGGACGGGATGTAGTCGTGCGGCAGGTGCGCGTCGATCGGCACCTCGATCTTGACCTCGGGCTCCTCCGCCTGGGTGTCGCCGCGGTACTCCGCGACCGCCTCGCCGACCAGCCGGACGTACAGGTCGAACCCGACGTCCGCGATATGCCCGGACTGCTCGCCGCCGAGCAGGTTGCCCGCGCCGCGGATCTCGAGGTCCTTCATCGCGACCGCCATACCGCCGCCGAGATCGGCGTGCTGCGCGATCGTGGCCAGCCGGTCGTGCGCGGTCTCGGTGAGCGGCTTCTCCGGCGGGAAGAAGAAGTAGGCGTACGCGCGCTCGCGGCCACGGCCGACGCGACCGCGGAGCTGGTGCAGCTGCGACAGGCCGAGCAGGTCGGAGCGCTCGACGATCATCGTGTTCGCGTTCGAGATGTCGATCCCGGACTCGACGATCGTCGTACAGACGATCACGTCGGACTGCTTCTCCCAGAAGCCCTGGATCACGTTCTCGAGCGTGTGCTCGTTCATCTGGCCGTGCGCGACCGACACCCGCGCCTCGGGCACCAGCTGACGGATCCGGGCGGCGGCCTTCTCGATCGTGTTCACCCGGTTGTGGACGACGAAGACCTGACCCTCGCGCAGCAGCTCGCGCCGGATCGCCGCGGTCACCTGGTGCTCGTCGTACGCGCCGACGAAGGTCAGCACCGGGTGCCGCTCCTCGGGCGGGGTCGCGATCGTCGACATCTCGCGGATGCCGGTGATCGACATCTCCAGCGTCCGCGGGATCGGCGTCGCGGACATCGTCAGCACGTCGACGGCCGTGCGCAGCCGCTTCAGCTGCTCCTTGTGCTCGACGCCGAACCGCTGCTCCTCGTCGACGACGACCAGGCCGAGATCCTTGAACGCGACCTCACCGCTGAACAGCCGGTGCGTCCCGATCACCACGTCGACCGACCCGTCGGCGAGGCCGTCGATCGTTGCCTTCGCCTCCTTGTCGGTCTGGAACCGCGACAACGGCGCGACGTTCACCGGGAAGGCGGCGTACCGCTCGGCGAAGGTCGCGTAGTGCTGCTGCACGAGCAGGGTGGTCGGCACGAGTACGGCGACCTGCTTGCCGTCCTGCACTGCCTTGAACGCGGCCCGTACGGCGATCTCGGTCTTGCCGTAGCCGACGTCACCGCAGACGATCCGGTCCATCGGCATGACGCGTTCCATGTCGTGCTTGACGTCGTCGATCGTGGCGAGCTGGTCCGGCGTCTCCACGAACGGGAACGCGTCCTCGAGCTCGCGCTGCCACGGGGTGTCCTTGGCGAAGGCGTGCCCCTTGGTCGCCTGGCGTGCGGCGTACAGCTTGATCAGCTCGCCGGCGATCTGGCGGACGGCCTTGCGGGCGCGGCCCTTGCGCTTGGCCCAGTCGCCGCCGCCCATCTTGTCCAGCGTCGGCTGCTCGCCGCCGACGTACCGCGTGACCTGGTCGAGCTGGTCGGTCGGCACGTACAGCCGGTCGCCCGGTTGACCGCGCTTGCTCGGCGCGAACTCGATCACGACGTACTCGCGGGTGGCCTTCTGGGAGCCCGATCCGACCGTGCGCTGCATCATCTCGACGTACCGGCCGACGCCGTGCTGCTCGTGGACGACGTAGTCGCCGGGCTGCAGCTCCAGCGGGTCGATCGTCTTCTTCCGGCGCGACGGCATCCGTTGCTGGGAACGGCGTTCGGCCGCGGACCGCTGGCCGGCCAGGTCGTTCTCGGTGAGTACGGCGAACTTGATGCCCTCAGCAATGAACCCGTGGTCCAGCTGTCCCTGCGAGATCAGTACGACGCCGGGCTCCGGGATCTCCTCGATCCCTTCGACCACGCGCGCCGGCAGCTCGGCCTCGGAGAACACCTCGGCCAGGCGCTGCGCGGGACCGTGTCCTTCGGTGACGCAGACGACGCGCCAGCCGTCCCGCAGCCAGCCGCGGATGTCCTCGGCCGCGGCCGCCGTCTCACCGCGGTACGGATCGACTTCGTGGACCGCGAGGATCTTGCTCGTGACCGCCCCGGCCTCGGCATCGATGTCGAACGAGATCCGCTCGCCCATCGAGTCCCGAAGCTCAGGCAGGTCCGTCGGCGCCGCCGCGAACGGCGAGAGGCTCCACCAGGCCAGACCCTTGCCCAGGGCCTGCGACCGGACGTCACCGAGCGACATGTACGCCGCTGCGCCGAGGTCGATCGGGGCCTCGCCACCACCGGCGGCCGCGGCCCACGACGCCTCCAGGAACTCCTGGCTGGTCGCGACCAGATCGTGTGCCCGGGCTCGGACCCGCTCGGGGTCGCTGACGATGACGTGCGCACCGGCCGGCATCAGGTCGACCAGCAGCTCCATGTCGTCGACGAGGACCGGCGCCAGTGCCTCCATACCCTCGACGGCATGCCCCTCGGCGAGCTTCTCGAACAGCTCGGCCAGCTCGGGGTGTTCCTTCGCCAGTACGGCGGCGCGCGAGCGGACCTCGTCCGTCAGCAGCAGCTCACGGCAGGGTGGCGCCCAGAGCCCGTGCTCGGCGATGTCCAGCGAGCGCTGGTCGGCGACCGCGAAGTACCGGATCTCCTCGATGTCGTCGCCGAAGAAGTCGACCCGCAGCGGGTGTTCCTCGGTCGGCGGGAACACGTCGATGATGCCGCCGCGGACCGCGAACTCACCACGGCGCTCGACCAGATCGACCCGGTGGTACGCCGCTCCGGCGAGCCGCTCGACAACGTCCTCGAGCTCGACCGAGTCGCCGACGTGCAACTGCACCGGCTTCAGGTCGGCCAGGCCGGCCACCTGCGGCTGCAGCACCGACCGCACGGGCGCGACCAGGATCTTGATCGGTCCGGTGGTCTCGTCGGACGGATCCGGGTGCACGAGACGTCGCAGTACGGCGAGACGCCGGCCGACCGTGTCGGAACGCGGCGAGAGGCGCTCGTGCGGGAGGGTCTCCCACGCCGGGTAGTAGGCGACCGTGCTGGGCTCCTCGACGAGGCACTGCAGCTCCTCGGCGAGCTCCTCGGCCTCGCGGAAGGTGGCCGTGACCGCGAGGACCGGCCGGTCGGCGCCGTTCTGTGCTGCTGCGATCGCGGCGAGCAGGACCGGGCGCACCGGGCCGGGCGCGCTCAGGTCGAGGGTCGTGACACCGTCACTGCGGGCGTCACGGACGGCCTCGGACACCACCGGATCGGTGATCAGGGTGTCTACCAGGCCGGTCAGATTCACGAGTTGTCCATCGTCACGAGTTGTACCGCCCTTGGGTGGCGTCGAGGCCGTCGGTGAGCAGGGACTCGACGGCGTCCGCGGTCCGGTCGACGGCGAACGGAAGATCCTTGCGTTCGGTCGAGGAGAACTCGTTGAGGACGAAGTCGGCGGGCGCCTGCCGGCCCGGCGGACGACCCACACCGAACCGCACTCGATAGTACTCACCGGTGCCAAGCGATTTCCGCAGCGACTTGAGCCCGTTGTGGCCGTTGTCCCCGCCGCCGAACTTGCACCGCAGTACGCCGAAGTCGATGTCGAGCTCGTCGTGGACGACGAGCAGGTTGGCCGGGTCGAGCTTGAAGAACTTCAGCAGGCCGGAGATCGGGCCGCCGGACTCGTTCATGTACGCGCGGGGCTTGGCCAGCACCGTCCGCAGGCCGCTGATCCGGGTCTCGATCACCTCGGCCTTGACCTGCTTGCTCTGCTTCCACTTGCCGCCGGTCCGGGCCGCCAGCTCATCGGCCACCAGGTGACCGATGTTGTGCCGGGTGCGGGCATAGGAAGGGCCGGGATTCCCCAGTCCGACGACCAACCACACGTCGTCCGCCACGGATCCCGGCCCTCCTGAAGTTCGGCTGCTGATGCCGAGTGCAGACTACTCGGCTGCGGCGGCCACCGGCTCCGCGGCCGAGTCGGCGGCGGCGGCGGCCTCTTCGCCCTCGGTCTCGCCCTCGAGCTGCTCCGCGGTCGGCTGCGCGGTGATGTTCACGACCAGGGTGTCCGGCTCGATCGCCAGCGTCGTACCGGTCGGGAGCTTCAGGTCGGAGGCGTGGATCTGGGCGCCGACCTCCAGGCCCTCGATCGAGACGGTGACGCCGTCGGGGATGTGCGTCGCCTCGGCCTCGACCAGGATGCTCTGCGCCTCCAGGACGACCAGGGCGTCGCTGACGGCCTCGCCCTCGAGGTGGACGGCGATGTCGACCTGGACCTTCTCGCCACGGCGGACGATGACGAGGTCGACGTGCTCGATGAAGCCCTTGATCGGGTCGCGCTGGACCTGCTTCGGCAGCGCGAGGTGGGACTCTCCGCCCTCGACCTCGATCATCAGCAGGGCGTTGGCGGTCTTCAGGGCCAGCATGGTGTCGTGACCGGGCAGCGTGATGTGCACCGGGTCACTGCCGTGGCCGTAGAGGACAGCGGGAACCTTGTTGTCCCGGCGGATTCGGCGGGCAGCCCCCTTGCCGAACTCCGTACGCGATTCGGCTTGGATCTTGACCTCGGCCACGAGATGAACTCCTAAAAGCGTTGCGGTGATCAGTTGTCTGTATGGAACTCGGCTGCGGCCTCAGCGGGCGCCTGCTGACCCCGGAGAAGGCGTCAGGCAACGAACCACCGCGTCGATCACGGAGCCGCGCCCTGCACTTCTCGGGGGGCGTCCCTCGCCGAGGCAACCAAAACAGTCTACCCACCACTCCGCCCAGACGGGAAATCGTGCTTCCAAGGCACTTTGCTCCCCGCGCGGCGGCAGTTCCGGTGACCCGTTTCCGCCCGTACGTTGCCGCGGGTCAGGTGAGTTTGGTCCAGACCTCTCGGAGGGCGCGGGCGGCGTTGCCTTCGAGGCCGGCGTTGTCGAGGGTTTCGGCTAGTTCGTCGAACTCGGGGCCCCAGCGCCAGGCGACGCTGCGGAGCTGGTCGGGGAGCGTCGGGTCCTTGAGGGAACCGCCGTCGGCGCGGGTTTGCTGCGCGACGAGCGCCTCGGTCACGCCGTGCTTCTCGGCCAGCTGGAACGCCAGCACCGCCAGCGCTGCCTTGCCCTTGTTGTAGAGCGCGTACGACGACTTCGCCGCGCTCGCCGCACCCGGCTCCGTGCCGACCACCATCGGGGTGACCGCGGTCCCGTCCCACAGCGCAGCGACCTCGGCGGCCGCAATACCGGACAGCATCAGATGCGTCGGGCTCGGTCCACCGGTCGGCGGCGGCCCGACCACGCCGGCGTCGACGAAGGTCGCATCCGGTACGGCGGACTGGGCCTCGCGCAGCGACATCGGCGACAGCGGGTTCGCCTCGACGTACAGACCGTTGAAGCCCACGCTGCCGACCTGCTTGGCGATGTCCACGGCTCCCTGTGGAGCGCACGAGCACAAGACGACGTCAGCAAGCTCGACCGCCCGCGGGAACGGCGTACCGATCAGGCCGGCGTCTTCGGCGCGCTGCTGTGAAGCCTCGCTGCGTCCCTCGGGGACCCAATGCACCTCGTGACCGGCAGCGACCAGTTGCTTGGCGAGCTTCGAGCCCATGGCGCCGGGATGGAAGACGGCGATTCGCATGCCGCCAATCTAGTGCCCGCCGAGGTACGCGAGGACTGCCAGCACGCGGCGGTGCTGCTCGTCGTTGGTGAGCAGTCCGAGCTTCGCCAGGATGCTGCCGACGTGCGTCTCGACGGTCCGTTCGGTCAGGAACAGCCGCCGGCTGATGCCGACGTTCGTGCAGCCTTCGGCCATCAAGGCGAGTACCTCACGCTCGCGCGGCGTCAACGGCGCAAGGCGATCGTCGGCGCGCTGGCGCCCGATCAACCGTGCGACCACCTCGGGGTCGAGCGCGGACCCGCCGGCGGCGACACGGTCGAGCGCGTCGAGGAACTGGTCCACGGCGAGCACGCGATCCTTCAGCAGGTACCCGAACCGGCCGGTCGCGACGAGCTCGACCGAGTGCCGCGTCTCGACGTGCTGGGACAGCAGCACGATGCCGAGCTCTGGGTTCTGCATCCGCAGCCGGCGCGCCGCCCGGGCGCCGTCGTCGGTGTGGTCCGGCGGCATCCGGATGTCGATCAGCGCCAGATCCGGCGCCGTCTGGGCAACCGTCGTCATCAGGCTCGGAGTATCCACCGCCAGGCCCGCGATCTCGTGCCCTGCATCGGCCAGCAACCGCGCAAGCCCCTCCCGGAACAACGCCGAATCCTCCCCGATCACGATCCGCACGGCAGCACCACTTCCACCGTCGTACCGCGTCCGGCCGGGCTGCGGAGCTCCAGCGAACCGCCGACCGCCGCGACCCGGTCGAGCAACCCGCTCAGACCTGAGCCGGGCCGAGGCGATGCTCCCCCGCACCCGTCGTCCTCGATCCGCACCGTCACCTCGTCACCCGCCCGAGCAACTCGGACCGCGATCGCCGTCGCATTCGCGTACTTCGCCGCGTTGGTGACCGCCTCGGCCGCAACGAAGTACGCCGTGGTCGCCAGCTCCTCCGGCAGATCGGACGGAATCTGCAGCCGGACCGGAATCGGCAACGACTGCGTGATCGCACTCAGCGCAGCCTGCAATCCGTCGTCCAGGCTGGTCGGACGCAGCCCGTGCGCGATCTGGCGCAGTTCGGCGACCGCGGTGGCCAACTCCGCGACCCCCTGGTCCAGCAGCCCGTCGACGTCGACTGTCCCGTCGTCCAGGTGCCGCTGAGCCAACCGCATCGCCATCCCGAGCGACACCAGCCGCTGCTGAGCTCCGTCGTGCAGGTCCCGCTCCAGCCTCCGCCGTTCGGCATCACCCGCCTGGACGAGCCGCGTCCGGCTGGCCTCGACCTCACGCAGCGCACCAGCCAGCTCCGCGCGCAGCCGCGTCACCTCGACCAGACTGGCCGCCCCAGCCGCCACAGCCTTCAGTACTGCGGGATTCAGCCCGTCAGACGCCAGTACGCCGATCTGCGCACCGCCCAGCATCACCGGCACGAGCTGTGGCCGGCGGACCGGCGTACCAGCAGCGTCCACGAAGCCGGATGCTCCTGGGACGAGGAGCCCGACTCGTAGGCCGGGATCGCGCAACGCAGTACGCAGAGCGGCCTCCAACTCCTCCGGCTGCGCCTGCTCAGTGTGGATCCGCCGCTGCAGGTCCTCAATCGCCAGCAGGGCTGCACGCCGTGGCGGGTAGAGGCGCCTGTCGACCCAGCCCTGCAAGCGGGACCGCAGTGGAGACAGGAGCAGCGCACACACGGCCGTAGCTGCGGCAGCTACGACTGCTGAGTCACTGATGATCAGTCCGAGCGAGACGGCGGCAGCGGCGTACGTGCCGAGCAGGACGACTGTGACGATGCCGTAGGTGACGGTGTCGGCCAGCACGCGATCGACGTCGTACAACTCGTGGCGGAGCATCGCGATAGCGACCGACACGGGGAGGCTCACCAATGCGACCACGCCGAAGACAGTGGCGATGACGCCGGTGTGGCCGGTGATGATCAGCTCGGCCCCGCAGACGAACGGGTAGAGCACAGCGGCCAGACCGGCCAGCGAGAGCCATTTCACCTGCGCCCGCATCCTGCTGTCGGCTCGGCGGTACCGCAGGACCACTGAGACTGCGACCGCGATCAGCGCAACGAGCAGCGCACCGAAAGCGGCCCCGCTGAGGATCTTGAGCGGCAACGGCATCGGGGCATACGGCCTGGGCAGATCTTGTAGAGGCTCGAGGAACGGCGTCGAGTTGAAGGCGCCGAACACTTGCTGGGCAGCGCCGAGCAGCACCAGGACAGGTGGAAGCACGCGCCAGCGCGGACCGGGTAGCCGGCCGTTCGGGAAGTACAGCAGCAACAGACCGACCGCGACGAACAGCCACCAGCCGCTCTCGTCGAACCACGCGACCACCCGGCTGTCCAGCGGCAGTCTGCCCGGATCACTCACCACAGCGCTGAAGTAGACGTCACGCGAAGCCAGGAAGACCGCTGTCGCACCGACCCAGGTCAGAAGCGCCCCGACAGCGTTGCGCGGGACCCGCAGGCTGATCACGAGCCCCAGCACGGCGGTGGCCGTCGCGACACCGCCCAGGCCGATGTAGTTCCGCAGCGTGTGCGGACCGGTGCGGTAGGCGATCAGGAGCCAGCTACTCCCCACGACCATCGCCAGGACGAGCAGGGAGAGACCGAGCGCGACCCACCGTGGCCACCGCATGTCGTCAGGGTAAGGCCGCGATTCGCCTCCACGGCTCCGAGCCAGCACGGAGATCTGTCTCCGTGGCCGCTCCGATGTGTCACCCCGGTGCTGACCGGTTCCCTGAACTGTCAGAACTCATCAAGGGGGCCCACACCATGTCCACGGAAACCACCAGGCAGCCAGCCGTACCGACTGCCGATCCCATCACCCGCCGGCGCATCGGGATCGCCGGCCTGATCCTCGCGACCAGCGCCGTCCTCGCCCTGCCCGGTGGAGTCCTCTGGCCGGAGCCTTCCGGCGGCGGCGACACCTACGCGTACGGCGACATCCAGCCGCTCCGCGACCGCTGGTGGGGACTGCTCGTCTTCCTCAGCGCCAACCTGGTGCTCAACGTCCTGGCCCAGGCACTGCTCACCGTCTACCTCGTCCGCCGCCGCGGTGCAGCCTGGGCGACGGTCGGCGGCCTGATCATGTGGATCGGTACGGCGCTGTACGCCGTCGGCGTGGGCGGCTGGGCAGCGGCGTACTACTTCGCTACCGCTCCCGGCGTCGATCCGTCGGCGATGGACCGCATCGGCGACGACACCCTGCATCTGCTGGGCCCGCTGATGATCGGATCGCTGCTGGTCGCACTCGGCACGCTCGTCCAGGCGGTCGGGCTGTTCCGGTCGCACGCCGTACCGCGCTGGATCCCGGTGCTGTGGCTGACGATCGTGCTGACCTTCGTCATCCCCGGCAACGGCTGGGTCGGCCTGCTCACCGCCGTACCGATGTGCGCGGCGTCCATCGGTACGGCGTACTACGCCTGGCGTCGTAGCAGTGCTGTTTAGGCGCGGCCCTCGAACAGGCTGGTCACCGAGCCGTCCTCGAAGACCTCGCGGATGGCTCGGCTGATCAGCGGCGCGATCGACAGCTCGGTGAGCTTGTCGAAGCGGCGGTCCTCCGCGATCGGGAGCGTGTTGGTGACGATGACCTCGCTGGCCTGGCAGTTCTTCAGCCGGTCCACCGCCGGACCGGACAGGATCGCGTGGGTCGCGGCGATCACCACCCCGGCGGCGCCCTCGGCGTACAGGGCGTCGGCGGCCTTGGTGATCGTGCCGGCGGTGTCGATCATGTCGTCGACCAGGATGCAGACCCGGCCCTTGACCTCACCGACGACCCGGTTCGCGACCGTCTCGTTCGGGCGGTCGATGTCACGGGTCTTGTGGATGAATGCCAGCGGCGCACCGCCGAGGCGGGCCGACCACTGCTCGGCCACCTTGATCCGGCCGGCGTCCGGCGAGACCACGGCCAGCTGCTGGTCGCCGTACTTCTGCCCGACGTAGTCACTGAGGATCGGCAGCGCCATCAGGTGGTCCACCGGGCCGTCGAAGAAGCCCTGGATCTGCGAGGTGTGCAGGTCGACGCAGATCAGCCGGTTCGCGCCCGCGGTCTTGAACAGGTCGGCCATCAGCCGGGCCGAGATCGGTTCGCGGCCGCGGTGCTTCTTGTCCTGTCGCGCGTACCCGTAGAACGGGAGCACCACGGTGATCCGCTTGGCCGACGCCCGCTTCAGCGCGTCGACCATGATCAGCTGCTCCATGATCCACTCGTTGATCGGCGAGGTGTGGCTCTGGATCACGAACGCGTCGCTGCCCCGGACCGACTCCTCGAACCGGACGTAGATCTCGCCGTTGGCGAAGTCGTACGCCTGCGTCGGAACCAGGCCGCTGCCGAGCTCCTCGGAGACCTGCGCGGCCAACGCGGGATGCGCCCGGCCGGAGAAGACCATCAGGTTCTTCTCGGTGGTTCGTTTCATCCCGCTCATCGCCGCGCCTCCCGTTGTTCTGCTGGTCAGGACTGCTCGTCGCCGGCCTGTTCGGCCAACGCCGCTTCGGCCGCCTGAGCGGTCTTGGTGCCGGCCCGCTTACGCGCGACCCAGCCCTTGATGTTGCGCTGCCGCCCGCGTGCGACCGCGATCTCGCCCGGGCCGACGTCCTCGGTCAGCGCCGTACCGGCCGCCAGGTAGGCGCCGTCCGCGATCGTCCGCGGGGCGACGATGACCGAGTTGCTGCCGATGAACGAGTGCTTGCCGACGTGGGTCGGGTGCTTCGCGACGCCGTCGTAGTTCGCGAAGATCGTGCCGGCGCCGATGTTCGCGCCGTCGCCGATCGTCGCGTCCCCGGCGTACGTCAGGTGCGGGACCTTGGCGCCGTCGCCGATGGTGGAGTTCTTGGTCTCGACGAACGTGCCGATCTTGCCCTTCACGCCCAGCCTGGTGTTCGGGCGCAGGTACGCGAACGGGCCGACGGACGCGCCGTCGCCGATCACCGACAGCGAGCCGTGGGTGCGGATGATCGTGGCGTTCGCGCCGATCTCCATGTCCGTCAGCGTGGTGTCCGGGCCGATCGTCGTACCGCTGCCGACCGTGGTGGCGCCGTGCAGCTGGATGTTCGGCAGCAGGGTGACGTCGCGGGCCAGCTCGACGGTGGAGTCGATCCAGGTGGTGTTCGGGTCGACGATCGTGACGCCCTCGAGCATGTGCTTGAGGAGCGTACGGCGGTTCAGCTCCGCACCCAGCGTGGCGAGCTGGACACGGTTGTTGACGCCCTCGGTCTGCATCGCGTCGTCGGTGACATGCGCGCCGACGCGCTTGCCGTCGTTCCGGGCGATCGAGATGACGTCGGTCAGGTACAGCTCACCCTGGGCGTTGTCCGTGGTGAGGCGGCTGAGACCGTCACGCAGAGTGATCGCGTCGAAGACGTAGATACCGGCGTTGATCTCGTCGACCAGACGCTGCTCGGGAGAGGCGTCCTTGTGCTCGACGATCGCCTCGAAGGCACCGTCCGGGCCGGTGATGATCCGGCCGTAGCCGGTCGGGTCCGGAACGTGCGCGGTCAGCACGGTAACCGCGTTGCCCTGCTTGTCGTGGTCGGCGACCAGCCCGTGCAGGGTCTCCGCCTCCAGCAGCGGTACGTCGCCGGAGGTGACGATCACCGAGCCGTCGAAGTCCTGCGGTACAGCGCTCAGCCCGGCCCGCACGGCGTCCCCGGTACCCAACTGCTGCTCCTGGACGGCCGTCTTCACATCCGGGTCCAGCGCCTTGAGGTGGGCCTCGACCAGGTCGCGGCCGCTGCCGACCACGACAACGAGGTGCTCGGGCTCGAGCGCCCGGGAGGCGACCAGCACGTGCCCGACGAGACTGCGCCCGCCGATCTCGTGCAACATCTTCGGGATCGCCGATTTCATTCGGGTACCCATACCGGCGGCCATGATCACGACCGCCGCGGGGCGATGGGAAGTCACGCGGTCTTCTCCTCGAGTTCCCTGCGAGTTTCTTTCAACAAGTATCAGCATGGGCACCCGATGCAGTGCCCGCGCAAGCCTACTTGCTCAAGATCCGAACCCCACCCCGCCCTCCACGAGACCGATCTCACCCTCCGTCGCGCCCGGGACGCTCAGTGACCGATCAGGGGGTGTAGGCGGCCAAGGCGGCGAATGGGGACGCGGCGGAGGTTGCCGTCATGCCAACTGTCCAGATTCGGTCACTTGCGGCTGTGACACCGGTCAGGGTGCCGGTTGGGGCCTTCGGGGCGGGGGCTTGGGTGAACTTGGAGCCGGTGAGTTCGAGGACGTAGGGCTTGGCGGTTGAGTTGTCGGCTTCGAAGCGTTCGCCGACGGCGATGGGGTGGTTGTTGCGGAGTACGACGTCGTACAGCTGGGCCATGCCCGCGGGGACCGGGACCTGGGTCCAGTTCGTGCCGTTGTAGTGGAGGGCGAGCGGGGCGATCCCGGCGGCGTACTGGACGCCGACAAGCCAGATGTTCTTCGGGCCGGCGGCTGCGATGCCGGTCGGGATCTGGGAGCCGTCGACCGGTACGTCCTTCACCAGGGTCCAGCGCTTGCCGTCGAAGTGCGCGAGGCCCGCGTTCAGGCCGAGCCACGCGTCGTTCGCGGACAGTACGGCGAGGACGTTGGCGTTGATCGAGTTCTCGAGGCCGGTGTAGAGCGGGTGCCACTTCCCGCCGGCGTACCGGTAGACGACGGCTCGCTCGGTGCCGCCGACGTTCGCCCACCCGGCGACCCAGACCGACTCGTCCGGCGCGATCACGACATCGTCGAAGGATCCGGTCGGTACGGCGGGCGGCTTCACGACCTGCCATTTCGTACCGTTCCAGTGCATCGCGAGCGGTTTGGTCGCCTCGGGATCCGTCCGGTCCTCACCGACCGCCCAGACGTTGGCCGCAGTACCGACCGCGACGCTCTCCAGCGTCGCGTTCGTCGTCACCGGCTGCGCGGTCGCCTTCCAGGTCTTCCCGTCCCACCGCATCGCCAACGGGCGCTGGTCGGCGAAGTCGTCGACCTGATCGCCGCCGACGGCCCAGGTGCCGCCCGCTCCGCTCGCCACGTCGTTGAACGTCGCCGGCTGCCGATGCGTCGGAGTCGTTGCCCACTGCAACGGCCCTGCGGCGGCGGCTTGCGTTGCCAGTGCGGTCGCGATGATTCCGGTGATCGCGGTGACGATGCTTTTCTTCAGTCTCACAACGGTTCCCTCCGAGTCAGCGTCACGTACACCCCTTCCGACGCTGTCACCCGACCGCTGCGTTACACCCCAAACTCTGCGAGTCTGGGAACCATGGCCCTCACCCTCGGAGCAATCATCCTGAACGTCCCGAAAACCGGCCCTGCCGCCGAGTTCTGGAGTCAGGCTCTCGGTTTCACCACCGACGGCAACCCCGACTTCCTCATCCCGCCGCCGACCGCCCGGCCCACCCGCCTCCACCTCGACGAGACCGACCGCACCCATCTGGACCTGTGGTTCGATCACGAATCCTCAACCCTGGAAGCCGAAGTGGACCGCCTCATCTCCCTCGGCGCCGAACGGGTCGAAGACTGGCCCTACCCGCCGAACGCCGACTTCGTCGTCCTCAAGTCCCCCGACGGCACGGTCTTCTGCATCATCGATTGAACAAGCTTGCAGTCAGCGGCAGGTGGCTGGCCCGGTTGTACGGGTCGTTCTCATGCAGGTTGCTGATGGCGAGGGAATGGATACGGCGGTAGAGCAGGAGTTGCTCAGCGTCGTACCCGAGCTGCTCGACGAACGCCTGGTCGAACGCCGCCTCGACCTCGCGAACCCTGGGCGACCAGATCTCGTACAAGCCGGCAGCCGCGGCCGCATCGAAGACCGGGTCGCCGGGCATCGTCAGCAGGCCGAGATCGAGCAGCGCCACAGGCCAGAGGTCCTGGTCGACGAGGATGTTGCCCGCGGTCACGTCGCCGTGCACGAGCCGGGTCTCCGGCTCCTTCAGCTCGGCCAGCTGGTTCAGCAGCAGCTCGACCTTGGCGTCGAAGTCGTCGATGACGGCGCGGAGCTGATCGTCGAAGCGCTGTAGGCGTCGACGTACGAGCCCTGTCAACGCCTCGATCCACGACACTCCCTCGGGCCTGAACGGGTCGGCCTCGTCGAGCACCGTCATCCGACGCAGCACCTCAGGCGCCTCGATCTCCGCAAGCGCCGCGAGTACGTCGACAACGCAGTTCCGCGCCCGCTCCCACCCCGCCTCCCCGAACGCCGGGGCGACGGTATGCAGCGGTACGCCGGGTAGCTCGGCCTCGATCGTCACGCAGTACGGGCCCGGTCGAAGCAGCTCGAGCATCCGCGGCGTACGAAATGGCAACCGCCCTTCGATCGCACCGTACAACTCGCCCAGCCTCCGCAGCTCCTCCTCGCCGGCATCGAACCAGATCTTCGCGACCTTCTCCCCACCAAGCCGATAGACCGCCCCCTGCATCCCGATGTCGATCTGCTCCGCGTCGCCGTACCCACACAACTGCTCCCGCAGAAAACCGTCTGACAGCGGCATACACACCTCAGCTGAAGGATTGTTCGGCGAAGCTCAGTCCGCCGCGTTCGGTTTGGGTCAGGTACTGCGCTTTGGCGCTGTGGATCGGGGGTTTGCGGAGGTACTGCGTGTACGCCGACGCGCGCAGCCGGAGGTCGAAGTTCTGGCCGTCGACGTGCCATACCGGGTCCGGGTTGTGGTCGGGTGAGGCGAGACGGTAGAGGCCGGCGATCTCCAGTAGGTCATTCATCGGGTCGAGTTGGCCGGTGATGTCCCATACCTCGTCGAACACGAGCGTCGCCGGGGCGATCCAGAAGCTGAAGTGCCTTTCGCCGGGCGCCGGATCGACCCATTTCACGATGTAGTCGAGGTCGAGGAGCACCCGATTCCACGGGAAGTTGCCCTCCCGCACGCCGATGCTCACGGCATGCACACGGCAGTCGTGCCAGCCCATCACGTCGAAGTCGGCATCGGTCCACGTCGCCTTCTCCAGCTCCTCCTGCATCGGCCAAGTATGTCGGAGGGGCCTGGCATCCTCGCTGCATGCGTGATTCGTTGGTGGATGTCGGCGACGTGACACTGTTCGTGCGCGAGCTCGGGCAGCGGACCGACAAGCCTTCGCTGGTGGTGATCCACGGCGGCCCGGACGTCGGCCACGGGTATCTCCTGCCCGGATTCGAGCCGCTGGCCCGCGATCACCACGTCGTACTGTTCGACTTCCGCGGGTGCGGGCGGAGCAGCCGCGGCCTGCCCGACGACGAGCTCCAACCGGAGTACGTCGTACGCGATGCGCATCGCCTGATCGATCGACTCGATCTCGGGCAGGTCGACCTGCTCGGGTTCTCGACGGGCGGCCGCGCCGCGATGGGCTTCGTCGACAAACATCCCGAGCAGGTACGCCGGTTGGTGCTCGCCTCCACATCGGCGTACACGTCCGCAGACAACGCCGTCTACTTGGCCGACTGGCCCGAGTACCACCGCCGCCAACGCATCGAGGACGAAGCCGATGGGGCCCTGCGCAACTCGACGATCTTCGTCTGGGACCTCGACCTCGCACCGGCGTACCTCGACCTCCTCAACTCCCTAGGCACCGACCTAGGCGACTGGTCCGAAGAACGCGCAATCAAAGGCCTCATGCACCCGTGGTTCGAAGGCGACGCCGAACAAATCCTCCGCACCTTCAACAAACCAACCCTCATCCTCACGGCGAATACGACATGGGCTTCCCCGTCCAGCTAGCCCACCGCCTCCACACCGCCGTCCCCAGCAAGCTGATCGTCATCCCCAACACAGCCCACATGTGCCACTTCGAAAAACCCGACACCTGGGCAGGCCACATCCGCGACTTCCTTGCTAGCCGATGACCGCCCCAAGGCCGAACCCCCTGCTGCCGCAAGACCGTAGGGTCGAGCCGCGGAGCGACAGCGTGGTGAGGCTGGCGGTCAAGCTGATCCTGCTCGACCCCGACGATCGCGTACTCCTCATCCACGCCAAGGACCCGAAGTCACACGCCGAGTGCTGGTACCCGGTCGGCGGCGGCGTCGAGCCCGGCGAATCTCTGCAACTGGCGGCCGCACGCGAGACCTACGAAGAGACTGGTTTGGTTGATCTTCCGGCCGGTACGCCGGTCTGGCGCCGCGATCACCGCTACGAGTTCAACGGCCAGGCATTCGACGTACACGAAGAATGGCTCCTGCACCGCGTCGAACACTTCACCCCCGCACCGGCAAACCTGAGCCCCCACGAAGCCCGCACCATCCTCGGCTTCCGCTGGTGGCACGCCCAGGACCTCCTCACCACAACAGAAACCATCTTCCCCCCACAACTCGGCCAGTTGCTGACGAGGCTGTCGGTTGAGGTGCGGCATGAAGGGTGAGTTGTTGAAGGCGCTGCAAGGGAGTCGGGCTGTGATGGTGGCGAAGTTGGACGGGCTGTCGGAGTACGACCGGCGGCGTCCGCTGACTCCGAGCGGTACGAATCTGCTCGGGCTGTTGAAGCATCTGGCCGGCTTGGAGTACGGGTACCTCGGGGAGTCGCTCGGCCGCCCGCCGATCGAGCGCCCGTCGTGGTTCCGCGACGACCCGTCGACCGAGATCGACATGTGGGCCACGCCGGATGAGTCGAGCGAGTACGTCGTACGCACGTACCAGCAGGCTTGCGCTCACTCAGACACCACCGTCAACGAGCTCAACCTGAACAGCCCAGCCCACGTGGCGCATTGGGCCGAGGGCGGCCGGCACACGACCCTAGGCGTCCTGCTGATCCGAATGGTCAACGAAACAGCCCAGCACGCCGGCCACGCCGACATCATCCGCGAACTGATCGACGAACCATCCTGGTCCAGCGATCACTGCCCCCGCTGAAGTCCCTCAATCAAATCAGCCAACTCCCCCACCGGCTTCCGCCCATCCAACTCGACCGTCGCGCCGCTCCGGAGCAACGGCTCCACAGTCTCGACGTACGCCGCAATCTCGGCCTGCTGCTCCGCCGTCCTGCCATAAGGATTGTTGGTCCGCGTACTGACCCGCTCGATCAGCACCTCGACCGGCGCACGGATCAACACCACCTGCTCGAACCGATCGTAAAACCGCCCCTGATTCTCAACAGTCCCCGAAACAACCAGATCTGGCTCATCGGCCAGTAGCTGATCCATCCGGCGCTCATCCCAACGACCGTCCGCCCCGACCCACCCGTCGTAGTCGGTGTCGATCGCCAACCACCCCCGCCGGCGCAGCTCGTCAAGCACCGTCGTCTTCCCAGCCCCCGACATACCAGTCACCAAGACCCGCGCCATGCGACGGCACTCCTCTCAACGACGGCTGCCCCACTCGCGATGCCAGTACGGGGCGTCCTGGCTGCCAACCCTCAGGATCGCATCAGGTTCAGCCGGGGCGGGCCACAACTGCACGAGGTACGCGTCGACCAATCCGTCGGCGAACTCCCCGTCCCGCCCCTCGTCCCGACCACGCTCACTCACCCGAACCCGATAGCTGCCCGCCGCGATCCCGTCCAGCTCACCACCGGTCTCGCCTGCCCACGACGACCACCAGATCCTGGTCGCCGGTACGTCGACGGACACCTCGACAACGTCCTCCCACGACGCATCGGGATCGTCCGGAGCCGCGTCCATCACCACGATCCGCACCGGCGATCCGCCCGACCGCCGACCGAAATGCAGATAGACACCACCGCCATGCGCGGCCCCCACAAGCCCGTTCACCTGGCCGCCAAAGAACCGATCCGCCTCGCCGTCGAACCCAATGCCCTCCCAGCCAATGTCGAACTGCCCGTAATCGGTCCGAACCACCTCATCCATCAACACTCGCTCCACCCGCAGAACACTAGAACCAGACCGGGCTGACAGCCGACCGCGTAAAAGGGGGCGCGGCCAGTCGCGTTGCGGATGATGATGGTGCGATGCCTGAAAAGCACTCACGCGCCGTACCTGGTGGCCGAGCTTTCTACCTGACCGAACGCCTGTGGGAGTTGTCGGCCGGCCTTCCCGTCGAGTCGGTGCCGATCGACGCCATCGGCGAGTTCGACCAGAACTGCTGGTTCGGTGACGGCCCCGTCACCTGCAGGATGGTCGCCCGCCACGCCGGCCTCATCCAGAAAGCCGACCTCAACTACCCGGTGATCCTGTCGTCCGACGGACGCCTCATGGACGGCGGCCACAGAATCTCCAAAGCCTGGCTCAGCGGCGCCACCACCATCAACGCCGTCCGCTTCAAAGTCGACCCCGAACCGGACTACTACGAGTGGACCCCCACCGACTGACCCGCCCGGACCTCGCGAGTATCCCGTCCGCTGAGCCCCGCGAGCGCGACACCGTCATATCCCGCCACGAGCCAGTCAGCGGCCCACATCGGAACGGACTCGGCCCGAAGATCATCCAGAGCCAGCCACGCCGCCACCAACGTGGGTGACGGCGTCGCCCCATCAAGCATGAACTCTTGCGACACGCGCCCATCCAACCTCAGCGGGGCTGGAAGTACTTCCAGGTTTTGCCGCGGTTGGTGCTGGTGATGGCCTGGTTGCCGTTGTACTGCATGCCATAGACGAAGTTGCCCACCGCTGTCAGGTTGCCCAGGTCGCCCGGCGGCGTGAGCGACGTACCGGCGCCCGGCCGGAGGAGTTCGCGCTTCTTGCCCTGGTAGAGCGCGAGCCCCGTCCCGTTGTCGAAGGCAACGGGGGACTGCAGGTACGGCGCGTCCCGGGTGGCCACAGTCGTCCAGTGTTCGCCGCGGTCGGTGGACAACCGCAGCGGTACCAGTTCATCGTGATCCGGCCGGCCGGCCTTGACGCCCGGGATCGTCATGAGCGTCCGGCCGTCCGGGCTGACCCCTAGACTGCCGCCCATCCAGCCTGGGCTGATGACGGAGTGGCCCCAGGTCTTGCCGTGGTCGTCGGTCCAGTAGATGTTGCCGACGCCGCTGTTCCTGCCGGCGACCACCCACCACCGCCCGGTGCTGTCGCGCTTCGGCTGGGTGGCGTTGTCGATCCCGGGAATCTTCACCTCCCGCAGAACGCCGGTCTCCGGATTCAGCGCCCGGAGGGTGCCGTACGCCAGCAGCACGTCGCCGTCCCCGAACTCGGTGGTCGGCGGAGCCCAGCGGACCTTCTTCTCGATCCGGCCCTGATCCGTCAGGCGGACCATCACGGCCTGGGCCCAGGTCGGATCGCTGCCCTTCATGCTCGTCGGCATCGCCAGGGCCAGCACCTCGTCCCGGTCCTGCACCATGACGTAGTCGTTCTTGCGCACCGGCGCGGTCGCCCGCACCCCGTCGCGGCTCAGCACCGCGGCCGACTTCCAGGTAGATCCGGGCTGCACTATCGACCACACCGCGCCCCACCGCTTCGGTGTGGCGAACGCGACGCCGAACATGGCCGCCTTCTTGTCGTGGATCACCTGCTCGGCAGCCTGGTCGACCGGGATCGCTGCCTGCTTGGCGGCGGTCGACTTCTCGGTGCCGGTCAGGTTCCCGAGCGGCAGGAGAGCGGCCAGTACTGCGATCGTCACCGCCGCGACGACTCCGGCCCCGGCCATCGCCTGCCGACGGTGCCGGCGGCGTACGCCACGACGCTCCAGAGCCTCGAACGGCAACAGCTGCACGGTCTCCTGGACGTCCCAGGCCAGTTCCTTCAGCTCAGACATGGTTGACCTCCTCGGCGTCATCGGCGAACTCGTGGACCAGCGGGGCCAGGCGGGATCTACCACGGGCGAGGCGAGCCTTGACCGTCCCTTCGGGAACGCGCAGCTGTACGGCGATCTCACGCACCGGCAGGTCGACGATGTGGTGCAGCACGATCGCCTCGCGCTGCTCGAAGGGGAGTTGCCGCAGGGCCTCGACCAACGCGACCCGGTCCGCGGACATCCCGGTCACCGTGGTCTCGGGCACACCTGCACGCGAGAGCAACCCGTGGAACCGGGTCGCACGCCGGTACCTCCGGCGTACGGCGTTCAACGCGACCGCTCGCAGCCAGGCCTCCGGATTCTCGAGCTGCGCGAACCGCCGCGGTTTCTCGACCGCCCGGACGAACGCCTCCTGTACGGCGTCCTCGGCCTCACCCAGGTTCCCGCAGATCGCAAACAGCTGCCCGACCAGGCGCCGATAGCACCCCTCATACAGCTCGCGCACCATGTCGCCGTCAGCCATCACCACTCCCCAGATCGACCCCTTTGCCTCCATGAGTCCTGACAGAAGGATCCGGTTGCACGACGAGAGCACTATGCCCGAAGTTCTTCACCCGATTCCCGCCCACCACGGCCGCCCGGGGCAGAATGTGCGAGTCTGCGACCGCTGGAGGCGATCGAATGTTCAACCACGAGCCTGCGGGATACGACTGCCCGTTCTGCCTGGTGCTCGCGGGTGGCGAAGACAACTTAACCAGTCAGCAAGACGTCGTCCTGCGGACCGACCGGGCGATGGCATTCGTTGCCTCACGCTGGTGGCCGAACAACCTCGGACATGTCCTGGTCGTGCCGACGGGCCACCACGAGAACCTCTACGATCTGCCCTCTGTGGACGGGCACGCCGTACAAGATGCGGTGCGCGCAGTCGCGATAGCCATCCGACACACCTACGGCTGCGATGGGATCTCCACACGTCAACACAACGAGCCTGCCGGCTACCAGGACGCATGGCACTACCACGTGCACGTCTTCCCCCGCTACAAGGACGACAACCTCTACAACACGACACATCTCGCCCAGCCCGCAACGCGCGAAGAACGCGAACCCTACGCCCAGAGGCTCCGCTCGTACTTCGCAGATCGAGCCGTCATCCCGGAGTCATGAGGCCTCTCCGAAGTGCCAGACAATGAAGAGGCCGAGTAGGACCCTGTTAAGCGCCTAGAGCCAGGGTGGGTCGTAGCGGCGTACATAGGCGCGTGCGCGTTCTGTGGGATCTGCCCAGTACTGGTGCGGTTGTCGGTGCACGTGCTCTTCGCAGAACTCTCGAAGGTCACTGCTGATCGTCTCCACCTCACGTACGGGGAGACCCTCGAAGTCGCTGTTGACCTGCAGAAGTTCGGACTCGGGGTTCCAACCCGACGCATCGAACGCCCACGTGCCCCACCTCGCATACACGTGAAGCGGATGCTCGAAGTCACCCAAGTACAGAGCCGCCAAGGCGATCTCTTGATCGGGATAGAAATCCCTGCACGTCCAGGCCAGCACATGACATGCCCCACTCGAGAAGAAGTGGACCTGGCCCGTTTTGACGGACATCCGAGATCGGGAGCGGTTGCTCCGGAAGGATGTTCATTATGGAGTCCATGGGCAAGAAGAAGCCAAGGCCTCGTCGATCGTTCACACCCGAGTTCAAGGCCGAGATCGTGGAGTTGTGCCAGCGTGGTGAACGGACGGTTGGCCAGATCGCGAAGGACTTCGATCTGACCGAGACCGCGGTCCGGGCCTGGGTGAAGCAGGCCGAACTCGACGCGGGCACCCGCGATGACGGTATGACCACGACCGAGCGCGAGGAGCTCGCACAGTTACGCCGCGAGAACCGCCGATTGCGCGAGGATGTCGAGATCCTCAAGCGGGCCACGGTTTTCTTCGCGAAGGAGACCCGGTGAACGTCTATCCGTTCATCGAGGCGGAGAAAGCCGGCAACCGCAACGTCAAGAGGGCGTGCGAGTTGCTGAAGGTCTCTCGTTCCGCCTACTACACCGACCGGGCCGGCCGCCCGTCACACCGTCAGCAGCGTGACGCCGAGCTGACCGCGAAGATCGTCGAGATCCATGACGACTCCAGGCTGACCTACGGCTCCCCGCGGGTCCATCACGAACTGCATGCCCAAGGCGAGAAGTGTTCCCGGAAACGGGTCGTTCGGCTGATGCGAGCCGCCGACCGGTACGGGCGGATGCCGCGACGATGGAAGACGACCACCATCGCTGACCCGGCCGCCGCTCAGCGCCCGGACCTGATCAGCCGCGACTTCACCATCGACCCAGACCAGCCCGCGCCACTGGATACCCGCTGGTGCGGCGACATCACCTACATTCACACCTGGCAAGGCTGGCTCTACCTGGCCACCGTCATCGACCTGGCCTCACGTCGTGTCGTCGGCTGGGCCGTTGCCGACCACCTGCGCACCGACCTGATCGCCCAGGCCCTCGCCAACGCCGTGAACCGGCGCCGACCAGCACCCGGAGTGATCTTTCACTCCGACCGCGGCTGCCAGTACACATCGGCCCAGTACGCCAACCTGGCCAAGGATCTCGGCGTCATCTTGTCGGTCGGGCGACGTGGTCAATGCTGGGACAACGCCGTCGCGGAATCGTTCTTCGCGACCCTCAAAACCGAACTGATCCACCGCCACCCGTGGCCGACCCGCAAAGCCGCGACCAGCGCAATCTTCGACTACATCGAGACATCTCACCAACTCAACTTGTCAAGCCGCAGTTGATTGATCTTCGGTTGGCATCCGTGGTGGAAACGCAGTGGAGGCGTCGTAGACCTGACCGGTAGCCAGGCAATGGTGCAGCTTGCCGAGCATGAGGTTGAACAGGTTGCGCAGCGCGGCGGCGTGCCGGTCACCTGCGGCCCGGCGGGCCCGGTAGCGGGCCTCCCAGTCGGGGTCATGCCGGATGGCCGCGAGAGCCCAGACGTATCCGGTCGCGGCGATCCGGTCGTTCTTGGCTCGCCGAGCGTGTACGAAGCTGGACTTGCCCGACGCCCGCGTGACCGGCGCGGCGCCAGCGAATGCCTTCAGCCCCCGCGCATCAGCAAACCGAGTGCGGTCATCGCCGATCTCGGCCAGAAGCCGAGCACCGAGCGCGGTCCCCAGACCAGGAAAGCTGGCCACAACCTTGGCATCGGGATGCGCGCCGAACGCGAGATCGATCTGTTCCTCCAATTCGGCCAGGACCTGACAGACCGCGTCCAACTGCCGCACCAGACCCCGTAGTTGCATGCCCATGGCCTGTTCGACATTCTCCGGCTGACGAATCTGTTCGCTGCGCAACAACTCGCGGAGCAGCAGGGCCTCGGCGTCGATGCCGCGTTGCCGACCGGCACGCCTGAGCAGCGCCGCCAGCTGCCCTGTCGACAGTGCCCGGGCGGCCTGCGGTGTGCACGCCGCAGCCAGGATCACGCGGCAGGGAGCCGAATCCAGACGATGCCTACCACCACGCTCGAACGCTGCGATCGCGGCCGGGAAGAATGTCTTGAGCAGAGATCGGATCCGGTTGGTTAACGTGATCTTGTCCCAGATCACGTCCTGCTGCGCGCGGGTCAGTACCTGAAGTGCCTGCGCTCCAACGCTGTCGGTTGGCAAGGGCCGGTGCGCGTCGCGGTCGGTGCGCATGATGTTGGCCAACACCATGGCGTCGAAGGCATCCGATTTCCCTCGCGACGACCGGTAACGATCCCTATAGCGCGACACCGCCAAAGGGTTGATCGCAAATACCCGGCGGCCGGCCGCACGTAGCCCTGCGACGAGCAGACCTTTGCTGGTCTCGATCGCTACGGCCAGTGCGCCTTCGATCGGGTCGTGTTCGGTCAGAATCTCCAGCAACCGCGCCAATCCCGCAGCGTCATTGTTGATCCGCTCAGCCACGATGACCGCACCGTGTTGGTCCACGATCGCCACATCGTGGTGGGCTTCTGCCCAGTCGATCCCACATCCTGCTGCCGGCACCCGAATCTCCTCGTCGTTGGATCCCTAGCGGGGCACCGGCGCCCTAATGGACAGTGCTCTGGGCACGACATCTCACCAGCCGTCTCGCCCCGCAACCAGCAGCGCCCGAACTCGTTCGAGACTCGAGGTCTAATGAAGATGATGGCTGGTCCCTGCTGGTGTCAAGGATGCGATCATCCTCGCGGCAGGGGTGCTGCCACCGGCATCTTGCCCTGGTGATGCACGACGTCCGGGCTCAGCCCTGGTCACCGGGTTCCACGCCGGCAACAGCACTCCGTCCGCAAAGGCGCCGCTCTCGATGCCCTGACTCGGTGGCCACTGGCTGGTATAGGCGTCCCCGCGGTTGCCATTAAGGCTGGTACAACACCCGCCGCCGACACTCCACGCTCGGCTACCTCAGCCCCACCGCCTACGAAACCACCACCACCGAACAAGTAGCGTGAACCAGCCCCACATCAAACCTGTCCGTCAAAACGGGTCACAGCCAGAAGGCCTGATCCGTACGCTCCCACGAGACCCGTTGATCTGACCGCTCAATCGCGGTCCGCCGAAACACCCCAGAAGCCATCGCTGCCACGGACCGACTCTAGCGAAGCAGTCCCATGCACTGTGCGAGGCTCCAGGCAACCCGCGCCAGGTCAGCAGCCTTCGACGATCATGACCATCACGCGGTGGTCACCGTCGCGAAACTCTCCGATTTCGAATGAGGCCATGGGATCTGCATGGCCGTCCCAGTACCGCTCGACCTCGGCAGCCAAGCCGCTGCGATCTGCGCCCACGTGCTCATGGACGGCACCGTCGTACACATGCATCACCTTGACGGCTGCTCTGGCTAGCAGTCCGCTGGCCTGAGCCGGCGGCAGGGTGCCATGACCACGTCTCCGCCATACGACACCGTCGTCATCAGTCCACGTTCGATATCGAAGCGGTTGAGGTACGTCGAACACCTCGCCACTGGGTAGCTCGGGGACGGCACTCTCGCAGCACTCCCGATGCGAGCGACCAGACATTTCCGGAAGTATGCCGTCCCCTCCAGACGGTCGCAATGTCGTCGACACGGCTGCACCACGCACAAGGTCGGCGGACATGCATCGAAGGCAGTTGCCATGCCTAGGCGACACATGCTCATCGTTTGCTAGCAAATCCATCGCATCTGCGAAGACGGTGGGCATGGCTGCGCTCGGTGTGTTCGCCGGAGCCATGCAGGGTTGGCTTAGGTGGCCGACCAGTTTGGCGGCTCTCGCCTCACTCGTCTTTTGCAACTTCAGGTGGTCCGACGCTGCGGAATACCTAGCGAAGGCGAAGGGCATCTACGACCCGACGTACGGCGTCCTCGGGCCGCTCGGCCTTGTCCTGGTCGTGTTCACCAGGTCGACGTAAACGAGTTGATCGGGCGAGATCCACGGGATTGAGCCAAGGGTGATGTGCTCGCTGACCTCGGCATGGGACGCGCGTATCTTGTCGCCTCGCGGAGGCGAGCTGATACTCGGCCTATGACGGGCGCCGCAACGAATCGCCAGACCTGGGACGTCTTACGAGCATGAGGTCCATTCGGCGCAGTGCAGGGTGTCGTGCGTACGTGTGGCCGGCCGTCGTTCTCATCGCCTGTGCACTTGCGGCTTGTGGGAACGAGGCAGCGCCACCTTCTGGGGCAGGCAGTGCAAACCAGCCGACGTCGATCCCGTCAGCTTCTGTGCCTCAGGTGTTTCTCGACCGGGCGCAGGCTGTCGCGCGCGCCGTCCGGGCTGCGGGGATCCCGAAGACTCCGGCGGGGATCTTCCTGTATTCGTCGCGGACCCAGGACCTGGGCTTCGACACGACCGAGCAGAAGGTCGCGTGGGGAGCCGGGCACGTCACCTTCGCGCCGGGCGTCAAGCTCGGATCAGGTGGCACGACCCGGATCCACTTCGGGAACGGATCGAGCATCTCGGCGAGCGTCCTCGATCCCCGGCCTGCCCTGACTGAAGCAATCGGAACCACGTATGACAACTGCGGACACGTACACGTCCCGCCATCGAAGTGCAGACTCACGATCACCGGCGCTTCCTTGACAACCGCCAAGGTGGACACGAGCAGCGGACCCGCGACCGTTCCCGCCTGGTCCTTCACCGCGAAGGGTAAATCGCGACCGATGGTCGTCCTCGCAATCTCGGAGGATGTGCTCAAGCCTGTCGTACAGCCCGTCCCACCGCCCGGGCTCGCCAAGCCGGCTCCTGGCCTCGTCGGGAGCGAGCGGCTCACCCGGATCAAGGGCAGCACCCTCACTTTCAGCCTTTCCCACGGAGCCTGTGACACCGACCTGCGAGCCCATGTCGTCGAGTTCGAAGACATGGTGGTCATCGGCGGGACCCGCGGGCCGGCACCGACCGGCGTTGCCTGTCCCCTCATCCTCCTCAGCAAAACAATGACCGTCACCCTGTCTGCACCACTCAAAGACCGAGCAGTCATCAGCGCCGCCACAGGCGCCAGGCTCATACCTTGGTAATTCCAAACGCCAAGCCCAAGCCTCTATCGCCGCAGCCCAACTCGGTCAGGGGATCCGCGCCTGTGCTTCCCGAGCGGCGAGTCGAAGCGTCTCCGCGGCCGAGTGACCTAGCACTGTGAACTCGTTGTCCCGAATGTCGCCCTCGAATCGGACGTACCACCGTTCAGCCCCCTCCGCGACACCCGCCCAGTACCCCAGCTCGAACTCCGGCTTGAACTGGCCCGGAATGCCGTCCGCGATCTCCACCAACTCCCGCAGCGCAGCCGCCGTCTCGTCATCCACGCGGTCAAGATAGCCCGGACCGCGGTACGTCGACCGGCCTGTCCTGTCCCCTGGCAAAGGAGCGCCATGTACCCGCGGAGCCTGTGAATGGCATGCGCACCTCCGTCGACTGATGCGCGACACTCGTCCGCCAGGTGAGCTGCGACAGTGCGAAGGCACGGACCGGCAGATGGGTGCGCACTAGAACGGTGGCGGTCCAACGATCTCGATGCCGCCGTTCTCCTGGGCGCTCTGCGCGATTCGGGCAAAGTCCACGACGCATGCGGATCCCTCGAGGATCTCGCTGGCGCCGCGGTAGAAGGGTTCGCACTCGCACGTTGGCTGGATGCCGATCACCTTGGCCGTCGCGCTCTTGACGATGAAGGCGTGAGGCACGCCCGCGGGCACCATGACGAAGTCGCCGGCACCAAGCTCGTGTTCGTCGTCGTCGACGCGGTACTGAATCTGTCCGTCGAGCACCCACATCGACTCCGAGACCGGGTGGGTGTGGATCGGGGTCCACTTGCCCTCGACCATGTCGACCTCCCACAGGTGGATGTCCTCGTTGGCGCTGCTGAGCTTCCAGGTGAAGACTCCGCCGCCGAAGAACCATCGCTTTTCGCCCTCGCCCGCCCGTCGGATCACTGGCGCGAGCGTCGTCTTTTCAGTCATTTGACACTCCGATCATTCATAAGACTGAAGTCTTGTAATGAGATTGACGTATCATGAAGACCATGTCAAGCGACTACCTTGAGTCGGGTCGAGCGCGGCAAAAGCAACGTACTCGCGACCGACTGATCGCTGCGGCGCGCGAACTGATCACGGCGGGCGACACCCCACGTATCGAGGAGGTCGCCGAGGCGGCCGGGATCTCTCGCCCCACTGCCTACCGCTACTTCGCGTCACAGGCCGAACTGCTTGCCGCGGCATACCCGGAGACAGGAGCCACATCGGTCCTTCCCGAGCCGCCGCCGGCAGCCGTGGACGAACGCGTGGCCACTGTTGCGCGGTTCGTGATCGGCCGTGTCCAGGAGGCCGAGCGGCAGCAGCGCGCGATGCTGCGCCTCTCGCTGGGCGAGGTCCCGCACGAGCTGCCACTGCGCCAGGGCCGCGCCATTCCGTGGTTCGTCGAGGCGCTCGCACCCATGGCCGACTCGATCGGTGACGAGAACGTGCATCGGCTTGCGTTGGCACTCCGCGCCGCCTGCGGCATCGAGACCCGCGTCTGGCTGAGCGACGTCGCCGGCCTCGCGCCCGCACAAGTCAGTGCCCTCCAGCAATGGATGGTCGACGCCCTCGTCAAGCACGCGCTCGCGACACCGCCACCGACGTGACAGCCCCCGGCACCGATCTCGACACATCCGTGTTGGCCAGCTCCCTCAGCTGGTCGCCAGACGCCTAGCCTGTCGCACATCAACTGACGCAAATGTGTCGCGGATCTACTGGCGGATCACACCCGTCCGGGCGGACTGTTCTCCGTCGGCTCATGTGCGACGTTGGTCCGCCAGATGAGCGGTGACCGTCGGAAGCGCGGATCGCGGCGTGTGCGGATGTTGCGCTTCGGCCACGGTACGACCTGAGTCAGTCCGCATATGCGATGTTTTGGCAAGTGATCTCTTGTGGCGCGGAACGGCCATGCCGACGTCTCTGGCGGGTGAGCTTCGTATGCGCGTTTCTCGCCTTGGGCTCGGTGATGTCGCTTACGGGGTGCGAGACCGTCGACGGTGCCGGGTCAACCGGTATGAGTGTCGATGGGCAAGGACGCCCGGTTATCGTCTTTGCGCTCTGCAACGACCACATCGATGGGGCAACGATCTATCGTGATCGAACGGCGGCCGACCCAGCGGGCGACGACTCCACGGTTTCAGTTGCGGACTGGGATGCGGTTTCGCCGATCACGCCTGACAGCGCGATCAACGCAAGCTTGAACACCGTTGAGCCGTCTGGGTTGTGGGACCGGACTGGCCCGCCAGTGGAATTGAAGCCCGCTGTTCTTTACGTCGCGTACGGCTGGACCCGCGACAACACCTGGTACACGGGTCACGTTGAGTTCACGCTCGAGCGTCTGTCGAACCTGAAGCCCGGTCAGGTCCTCAGCCAGACCTACGTTGAAGCCAATGGCCGATTCGAGGACAGGGTGCAGCCGTATTCACAGTTCGCGGCAGAGAAGTGCGCCTAGGGGCCGGGAGACAGCCCAGAGGCAGCCACGCCGACGAAGTCGTCAAGCCCTTCACAACGTCCGCATATCAGCTGCGCAGTTTGTCAATGACGAGGAGGGACCGCTCTCGATGTGGGAGCCGGCGCCCATGCCCGCCCCCACGACCGCTTTCGCTCTCCGCGGCAGATGCGGACGTCACGCGGCGGGCTCAGCTTGGAGACGCAGGCTCGCGAGTGGTTCCCACAGCACTGGCACCCTTCGCATGATCAGGGCGTCGTCGAGTTCGGCGGTTCCGGCCGGGAAGATCCCGGCGTCGTCGAAGAACGACGAACGCGCATGAGTTACCGACGTGGGTTCAACCTTCCACGCGGAGGTCTTCAATCCCAGCCCGTCGAACCGGTTTGGCCGGCGTGAGGCGGAGTATCCGACCGAGCCCGTCTCGAAGAAGGCTGAGGCCTCCTCAAGGCCGGCAAAGAGGCTACTGTCGCCGAGCTCGTCGGTGATGTGCACCGAGACATCGACCCAGGCGGAGCCGTCCAGAGACGTGTAAGCCACCCGAACATCTTCGTCGGTCTCGTCCACTCGGAACCGCGCCCGGTGGTGCTCGCCGGGATAGACGCGGCCGCCGAGCATGACGTTGACCCACGAGTCGCTGTCGCGCCTAGGGATGTAGACGCCTGCCTGCGGGCCGTTCGGCGTGTCCCACTCGACCGCCACGCGGTGGGCAGCGTTCTCGCTGCGCAGCCCGACCCATCGCGGCGTGTGCCTCGGACGCATCTGGCCCAAGCGAATGAGGCAGATGCCGGCAACCGCGGCGCCACCGACCAGCCGCGGTCGGAACGGATGGGGAAGCACTCGAGCAATCACCTCGGCGTCTACCCGATAGTTCACCAGTAGCCGACGCTCGATTTGACCGCGGATCCTTGGAAGCACGTGTCTCCTCCGATCGCTGGCCTGCATTGCCCCCTCGGAACACCGACCGCCTGAGGCGGGAACCGGTCTGAAAGAGATTCTCGCACTAGCGCGGACAGCGGCAGTTGCGGACGTTCGCCACGCGTCACCGGGGCTGTGCGAGGTGAACGGCGCTGTACTCCCGCGCCTTCGAGTTGGTTGCGCATGTCGCGGCGTACCGCTCCGCGTCGTCAAGGGTTGCGTATCGATGGGCCTGTGACTGCCTGCCCCAGCCCTGGCCGCGACGCTCAGCCTCCTCCCCACACCAGAACAGCACCGTGCCATCGTTGAGCCGGACCGTCACTGCCCACGCGTTGGCACGGTCGGCACGCCGAGACTGGCGCTCTTTGGTCACGGAACCAGCATGGCATCTGGATGTTCCTCTGACGCCTGCAATAAGAAGCGCTGTACTTCGCTTCCGAGGCGTCGACAGACTTCGAGGCTGCAGGAGATCAGTTGGCGGACAGGTGTCGCGGATCTGTTGGCGGATCACAGCCGACCCGGCTGGCGCGGATGGCCTCAGCCGGTTCGGACCAAATCCACCTCACACACGGCGAACCGGTGCCACCACGATGCGGTAATGCGCGATAAGCGCCACGTTGGCGCGCTGAGCGCTGGGCGGGTGGGAGCGGCGCGCAGCACGGCGAGGAACGAGCCGCGCGTAGCACCGCGTGGGGCGAAACCCATCCACCTCACACACAGCGAACTGGCGCGACCACGATGCGGTCACGCGCGATAAGCGCTCACAGGGCGCGCTAAGCGCCGGGCGGGTGGGAGCGGCGCGCAGCACGGCGACGAACGAGCCGCGCGTAGCACCGCGTGGGGGCGTACTCACCACCCCAACCGCAGTACGTATAGAGCTCCCCCGCCAGGTTTCGATCCTGGTCTTCGAGATTCAAAGTCTCGCGGGCTGCCGATTACCCCACGGGGGATCGTGGTTGCCGGGACAGTTTGCCATGAGTGGGGTGGATCGCACGCTGAGGGGTTCCTTACCTACGGTGCCGTAGGTTACGGTGGCGTAGGTAAGGACCCCCGACCCGAGGGATGAAACAGCTATGACCCCACCCGTTGCCACGCCGGACGCGCCCACCCGTACCGCGCCCGTCGTCGAGGACGTGAACACCGGGACGCTCGGCGGCGAGCAGAAGAAGGCCTGGGAGCAGGTCGCGCTGGCGTTGTTCATCGGCATCCCGTTCCTGGCGGTGCTGGCGGCGGTGCCGATCGCGTGGGGCGGTTTCCTCGGCTGGCGGGACGTCGTCCTGGCGGTCGTGTTCTATACGGTCGCGGGGCACGGGATCTCGATCGGTTTCCACCGGCTGTTCACGCACAAGTCGTTCAAGCCGGGTCGGCCGATGAAGTACGCGCTGGCCATCGCCGGCTCGCTGGCGATCGAGGGGCCGGTGATCCGCTGGGTGGCCGATCACCGCAAGCACCACAAGTTCTCCGACCGCGACGGCGACCCGCACAGCCCGTGGAAGTACGGGAACAGCATCGGGGCCCTGACGAAGGGCTTCTTCCACGCCCACGTCGGCTGGCTGTTCGACACCGAGCAGACCCCGCAGCGCCAGTACGCACCGGACCTGCTGAAGGACAAGGACATCGTGAGGGTGTCCCGGATGTTCCCGCTGCTCGTGGCGGTGTCCCTCCTCGCGCCGGCGGTCATCGGCGGCCTTTGGTCCTGGTCGATCAGCGGCGCGCTGACCGCGTTCTTCTGGGCCAGCCTGGTCCGGATCGCGCTGCTGCACCACGTGACCTGGTCGATCAACTCGATCTGCCACACGATCGGCGACCGGCCGTTCAAGAGCCGGGACAAGTCCGGCAACGTGTGGTGGCTGGCGATCCTGAGCCAGGGCGAGTCGTGGCACAACCTGCACCACTCCGACCCGACCTGCGCGCGGCACGGCGTACTCAAGGGTCAGCTGGACACGTCGGCCCGCTGCATCTGGTTCTTCGAGAAGCGCGGCTGGGTCAGCGATGTCCGCTGGCCGGTCAAGGAACGGCTGGAGGCCCGCCGTGTGGACTCTTCGACCCGTACGCTCAAGGCAGCCTGAGAAACGCTCGAGGCGGCCAGAAACTCCCACCCGCAATACCCGAAGTGCGGCATGATGCTGACGTGATCACGACGTGACGGAACCCAAACCGCGGCGGTCCGGCCGGATCCGGATGACCAGTGCCGAACGTCGCGAACAGCTCATCACGATTGCCCGCGGCCTGTTCGCGCAGAAGGGGTACGAGGCGACCTCGGTCGAGGAGATCGCGCATCGCGCCGAGGTCTCCAAGCCGGTCGTCTACGAACACTTCGGCGGCAAGGAAGGCCTGTACGCCGTTGTCGTCGACCGCGAGGTCCGTTCGCTGCTCGACGGCGTCACCGGCGCGCTGACGGCCGGCCGCGCGCACGAGCTGGTCGAGCAGGCCGCGCTCGCGCTGCTCGACTACATCGAGAAGAACGCCGACGGTTTCCGGATCCTGGTCCGCGACTCGCCGGTCGGATCGTCGACCGGTTCGTTCATCTCGATCCTGAGCGATGTCGCGACCCGGGTCGAGCACATCCTCGCGGAGGAGTTCAAGCGCCGCGGCCTGGACCCGAAGAACGCGCCGATGTACGCCCAGATGCTGGTCGGCATGGTCGCGCTCACCGGTCAGTGGTGGCTGGACGCCCGCAAACCGAAGAAGCCCGACGTCGCCGCCCACCTCGTCAACCTCGCCTGGAACGGCCTCTCCGGCCTCGAGGCCAAGCCCACGCTCTCGACGAGACCGCACAAGTAACCGACCCCGGTCGTACGCCGACATCCGCCCGCAGGCTGACCCGTGCGAACACCCAGGCCCGTACCCTGGCGAACATGACGGGGATACTGACCGCGCGGCCGCTGCCTGCCCGGAGCAGGGCGTTCGATCTGCTCCTGGCCGGTGCCCTGTGCGTGACGGCCGGGTTCCTGTCGCTCGCGCAGGCGCACTTCGGCGGCATCCTCGCCTTCGGCATGCTGGTCCCGCTGATCTGGCGGCGTACCCATCCCGAGCTGGTCTTCTTCGCCGTCTGCTCCGTCGCAGCCCTGCAATGGCTGATCGGCGTCGACCTGCAGCCCGGCAACATCGGCCTGCTCGTGGCCCTCTACGCCATCTCCGTGTACGGCGACACGCGGCTGAGCCGGATCGCGCTCGGCATCGGCGGCCTCGGCGTGCTGATGGCGGTCTCGCGCTACTGGTCGAACTCGGACTGGAAGCAGCAGGTCACGATGATGGTCGCGCTCGGCGCGCTCGTCTTCGGCGTCTGGGCGTTCGGCGAGCGCCGTCGTACCCGCGGTCTGTACGTCAACCAGCTCGAGGAGCGCGCCGCCCAGCTCGAACGGGACCGCGACCGCGAGTCGAAGCTGGCCGTGAGCAACGAACGGACCCGGATCGCTCGCGAGATCCACGACGTGGTCGCGCACGGCCTGTCGATCATGATCGTCCAGGCCGACGGCGGGCTGTACGCCGCAGACCAGTCGCCCGAGGCCGCGAAGAAGGCGCTGGCGACCATCGGCGACACCGGCCGCGCGAGCCTGACCGAGATGCGCAAGATGCTCGGCCTGCTCAAACAGGACGAGCAGAACGAGCTCGACCCGAACCAGCCGCGCCCGCAGCCGGGCGTCTCCAGCCTGCCGGAGCTGATCGACAACGTCCGCGAGGCCGGGCTGAACGTCGCGTACGACGTGACCGGCGAGCCCCGCGATCTCCCCGCGCTGCTCGGGCTCACGGCGTACCGGATCGTGCAGGAGGGCCTGACCAACACGCTGAAACACGCCGGGCCGGGAGCGCGTACCTCCGTCTCGTTGGACTTCGGGCGCGAGATGCTGACCGTGGTGGTCACCGACGACGGTCGCGGTGCCGGCGTCGCGCCGAGCTCCGACCCGGGTCACGGCCTGGTCGGGATGCGGCAACGCGCGTCGGTCTCGGGCGGTACGGTGAGCGCCGGACCGAAGGCGGGCGGCGGTTACGAGGTGATCGCCAAACTGCCCTACAACTTGCCGAGCGGAGAGTAATGGACGACGACGTGATCCGGGTGTTCCTGGTGGATGATCAGGAGCTCGTCCGGGCCGGATTCACGATGCTCGTGGACTCCCAGGCCGACATGCGCGTGGTCGGGCAGGCCGGCGATGGCGGTGAGGCGGTCGAGAAGATTCAGGTCACCGCCTGCGACGTCGTACTGATGGACGTCCGGATGCCCCGCCTGGACGGCGTGGAGGCCACGAGAAGGCTCCAGTCGTTGCCGGAGGCACCGAAGGTGATCGTGCTGACCACGTTCGATCTGGACGAGTACGCGTTCGCCGCGATCAAGGCCGGCGCGGCCGGCTTCCTGCTCAAGAACACCCCGCCGGCCGACCTGCTGTCCGCGATCCGCCAGGTCCACTCCGGCGACGCCGTGGTCTCCCCCAGTACGACGAAGCGCCTGCTCGAGCACTTCGCCGGCGCACTACCCGACACCGAGACCGAGCGCCCCGACCTGGCCGAGCTGACCGCCCGCGAGCGAGAGGTCCTGGTCGAGGTGGCCCGCGGTCTCTCGAACACCGAGATCGCGAAGCTCTTCACGTTGTCCGAGGCAACGGTCAAGACGCATATCGGCCGCATCCTGGCCAAGACCGGCCTCCGTGACCGGGTCGCCCTCGTCGTCCTGGGGTACGAAACGGGTCTGGTCAGACCTACCAAGTAATACCCAGGTAGGACCCGCACTCCCCACTCTGGTCCGACGTAACCGAGCTCGGCGATCACTAACTTCTTGGTGAAACCTCAAGACCAAGGAGTGACATGAGCTTGCAGACCGGAGAGCTTGCGGCCGGGCGGTTGCCGCAGGACGGGGAACCGCGGACCGCGATCCGGGCGCACGAGCTGCGCAAGGTGTACGGACAAGGAGACACCGCGGTCGCCGCGCTCGACGGCGTCTCGGTCGACTTCGGCGTCGGCCAGTTCACCGCGATCATGGGCCCGTCCGGGTCCGGCAAGTCGACGCTGATGCACTGCCTGGCCGGCCTCGACACGCCGACCGGCGGTCAGGTCCTGCTCGGCGAGACCGAGCTGACCCAGCTGCCCGACGCCGAGCTGACCAAGATCCGGCGGGACCGGGTCGGCTTCGTGTTCCAGTCGTTCAACCTGCTCCCGATGCTGACGGCGAAGGACAACATCCTGCTGCCGCTCGAGCTCGGCAACCGCAAGCCCGATCAGCAGTGGCTCGACACGCTGATCGACGTACTCGGTCTCGAGGACCGGCTCACGCACCGGCCGTCGGAGCTGTCCGGCGGCCAGCAGCAGCGGGTCGCGGTCGCGCGGGCCCTCGTCGGGCGGCCCGAGGTCGTGTTCGCCGACGAGCCGACCGGCAACCTGGACTCGCGGTCCGGCGCCGAGGTGCTCGGCTTCCTGCGCCGCTCGGTCCGCGAGTTCGGCCAGACCGTCGTGATGGTCACGCACGACCCGCTGGCCGCGTCGTACGCCGACCGCGTCGTGATGCTTGCCGACGGCAAGCTTGCGGGCGAGCTGCGGCAGCCGACCCCGGAGAGCGTCCTCGACGCCCTGCGCCAGCTGGGAGCCTGACGTGCGACGTTCCATCCTCTCCTCGCTGCGCGCCCACGTGGGCCGCCTGGTCGCCGCCTGTCTGGCGATCGTTCTCGGGGTCGGTTTCGGTTCGCTGGCGATGATCGTGCACTCGTCCGCGTCGCACGGTGTCGACGAGACGATCGGCTCGCAGTACAAGGGTGTCGACGCCGTCGTCTACCCGGACCAGGCGACGATCTCCCCCGCCGACATCGCCAACGTGCAGAAGCTGCCGCAGGCGGCATCGGTCGTCACGCTGACGACGGCGTACATGGAGGTGTCGTACCCGGACCTGGTCCGGCCGACCACGCTCCCGATCGACGCGCTCTACGACACCACTCACATCGCCGGCCCCAGCACCTCCTCGGGACGGTTGCCGACCGCAACGAACGAGATTGCGCTGCCGGCCCGCGCCGCGGCCAAGCACAAGGTCACCGTCGGCCAGAGTTTGCGGATCAGCTCGTACGACGACAAGTCGTGGAACGCCACCGTCGTCGGTCTGCTCGACGACTCGAAGTCCGTCGGTATGTCGTCCGCGGTCGCGACCCCGGCCGCGGTGAAGATCTTCGAACCGGGCGCCTTCGTCCGCGGGATCGCGATCGCCGCCAAGCCCGGCGTCACGCAGCAGCAGCTGGCCGACGCTGCGGGACCCGTTGTTTCCAAGGGTTTGGAGACCTTCACCGGGGCGGGATTCATCGAACACGAGGTGAAGAGCTATACCAACGGCATCGACGTACTCGGCGGTGTGTTCGGGATGTTCGCCGTCATCGCCCTGTTCGTCGCGTGTCTCGTGATCAGCAACACCTTCACGATCGTGATCGCGCAGCGCACCCGCGAGATGGCGCTGCTGCGGTGCGTGGGCGCGTCCCGGCGGCAAGTGTTCTCCTCGGTGATCGCCGAGGCGAGCGTCGTCGGCGTGATCGCGTCCGCGGTCGGTGTGGTCTTCGGCGTCGCCCTCTCCGCCCTGGGGCTGGCGCTGTCCCGTGAATTCGACTGGGGCATCCCGCCGCTGCCGCTGCACCTGGACCCGTCGTCGGTGTTCCTGCCGCTGCTGCTCGGCACCGTGGCGACCCTGGTCGCTGCCGTCGTACCGGCTCGCCGGGCGACCAAGGTGGCGCCGCTCGCGGCGCTGCGTCCCGAGGCTGCTCCGGCGGCCGCGTCCAAGGCCGGCGTACTGCGTTTGATCCTTGGCTTCCTGCTCCTCCTCGGAGGTGGCCTACTGCTGGCGGCCGGCGCGGTATCGCACCAGGTCCTGGTCGGTGTCGCGGGCGGTGCGATCTCGTTCCTCGGCATCCTCGCGGTCGGCTCGCTGCTGGTGCCCGCGCTCATCCGGGTCATCGGCGCACTGCCCGCTCGCAGTGGCGGCGTACCTGCACGGATCGCGGTCGCGAACGCGGTCCGGAACCCGAAGCGTACGGCGGCCACGACGTCCGCGCTGCTCATCGGCGTCACGCTGATCAGCCTCACCTGCGTCGGGATCGCCTCGGTGCGGAAGACGTTCGACGTGTCGATGGACGGCCAGTACCCGGTCGACCTGATGGTGACGACGTACAAGGAGAAGATGCCGGCCAACGCCGAGCAGCAACTCCGCGACATCAAGGGCATCACGCAGGTCGTCCCGATCAGCCAGGTGCTGGTGAAGTCCGGCGGCCAAGAGGTTCAGGTGACGGGCATCGACCCGGCGAAGGCCGGTTCCGTCATCCACAACCCGGAGGCGGCCGCCAAGCTCAAGCCGGGTACGGCGTTGTTGGACCGGTCAACGATGATCATGCTGAAGCTCGAGAACGGATCGCCGCTGACGATCGTGTCCGGGCAGCACAAGCTGAGCGTCACGGCCCAGCAGGCGACCGGGCTCGATCCGATCACCGTGAGCTCGTCCGATCTCGCCAAGCTGGCGCCGACCGCGCCGGTGACCGGGTTCTGGCTGGCATCCGACCCGAAGGCCGACGGCTCGGACGTGATCGACGCCGTGGACCAGTCGATCCCGACCGTGAAGGACCTCTCCGTCACAGGCGGCCTGGCCGAGCGGACCAGCTACACGAAGGTCTTCGACGTACTGCTGATCGTCGGCGTCGGCCTGCTCGGGGTCTCGGTGCTGATCGCACTGGTCGGCGTGGGCAACACACTCAGCCTGTCGGTACTCGAGCGGACGCGGGAGAACGCACTGCTCCGCGCGATGGGCCTGTCCCGCCGCCAACTGCGCCGGATGCTCGCGGTCGAATCGTTGCTGATGGCATTGGTCGCGGCCGGCCTCGGCATCGTGCTCGGCCTCGTCTACGGCTGGACCGGGACGAGCGCGCTGATGGGCGGCCAGACCGTCGACGGCGGCGTCGAGTACGCCGTACCCGGGACGCTGCTGATCATCATCGCGGCCGTGGCTGCGGTCGCTGGTCTGCTCGCCTCGGTCCTGCCCGCCCGCCGGGCCGCGAAGGTCGCTCCGGCCGGCGCTCTGGCGACCGAATGAGCCAGCGGCTCGCCCGGCTTGAGGGGGCCGGGCGAGCCGCTCGTCAGACAATCTCGACGCGATTCCCGTGTCCGTCGGCGGTGTGGAACCGCCGGCGGCCCGGGATCGTGTCGTTGTCCCAAGTGACCGGATAGCCGAGGTTCGCGAGCTTCGCCGCCAATCCGTCCAGATCGTCAACTGCCAACGCCGGATGCGCCTTCTTCGCCGGAGTGAACCCCGCCTCCACCCCGACATGGATCTCCGCATCGCCGGCCTTGAACCAGCAACCGCCACGCGATTTGAGCAGCTCCGGCTTCTCCAGCTCGGTCATCCCGAGTGCCTCGCCGTAGAACGCCCGCGCCAGGTCCTCACCACCGGGCGGGCACGACACCTGCACATGATCGAGTCGCATACTCATCCCTTCTTCTGGGCAACAGCGAAGATGCGGCGGAACGGCAACAAAGTGCCGTACGGCTTCTGCGGATAAGCCTCCGCCAACCGTGCGCCGTACTCCGCCTCGAACTGCTTGCGCAGATCATCCGGCAACGACTGCAGCACCGGCCGCGCCCCGGTCCCCTTCACCCATTCCAGTACGGCGTTGTCGCCCGCCAGCACATGGACGTACGTCGTCTCCCACGCATCCACGACGCAACCCTCCGCGCTGAGCACGTCGACGTACTCCGCCGGCCCGGGCACGTCCGGCCGGAGCGACGCGTCCTTCGCGTACTCGGCGTACGGCCCTGACTCGGCGAGCTCACGCAGGATCGCGTGCGACGGCGCATTCCCGTTGCCCGGGATCTGGATCGCCAGCCACCCGCCCGGACGCAACGCCCGCACGAACCCGGGCAGCAGGTCGACCTGCTCCGGGATCCACTGCAGCGTGGCGTTCGTGACGATCACGTCGAGCGATTCCGGCTCGGCAGCCCATTCGCGAACGTCGCCCACCTCGAAGCTCAGGTGGTCGTCCGCGTACTCCGCCGCCGCCTCGAGCATCTGCGGCGAGCTGTCGATACCCCGGATCACGGCCTCCGGCCAGACGTCGCGCAGCGTCGCGGTCAGCGCGCCCGGACCACAGCCGAGATCGACGACAGTCCGTACGTCGGTCGCCTGCACCCGCTCGACCAGATCCCGGAACGGGCGGGCCCGCTCGTCGGCGTACGTGCCGTACTGCACGGGACTCCACACCGGTGACGTCCGCATCGGTCTGCACCTCTCTCCAGGATTTATCTTGACATCGAGATACTCTAGTCCTGTCACTTGTCTTGATGTCAAGAGTCTTGATGGGTAGTCTCGAACCATGGAGGACGAGGTCGATCGGCTGATCGAGGCCTGGCGCCGTGAGCGCCCCGACCTCGACGTGGCGCCGATGGAGGTGCTGTCCCGGGTCAGCCGGCTCGCGCGGCACCTGGATCGCGCCCGCAGTCAAGCGTTCGACACCCATGGCCTGGAGTCGTGGGAGTTCGACGTACTCGCGGCCTTGCGCCGGGCGGGCGCGCCGTACCAGCTCTCCCCCGGCAAGCTGCTCAAGGAAACCCTGGTCACCTCGGGCACGATGACGAACCGGGTCGACCGGCTCGCCGCGCGCGGCCTGGTCGAGCGCCTGCCGGATCCCTCGGATCGCCGCGGCGTGCTCGTCCAGCTGACCACCGCCGGACGCGACGCGGTCGATGCGGCGATGGCCGACCTGCTCACCCACGAGCGCGCGCTGCTCGGATCGCTCAGTGAGCGCGACCAGCAGAAGATCGCCCGCGTACTGCGCGAGCTGGTTCGTCCGTTCGATCTCGAAAAGCACTGACAATTGGCGCACAAACGCGCAGCGGAATTGTGCCGGAATAATCCGAAAAGACGACCCGTCACTTCTGCCCGGCCCCGGTCGTTGCTAGTTGCAACGAGATCGAGAGATTGCTGTAGCCGACGACTATCGACACTGAGTGAGCGCCCGCACTAGGGTCATCACCGTCGGTGGCTGACCGACTACAAAATGTCAGAACACGGTGACTTCGGCGGCAAGAGGTGGTCCGCCGAAAGTGGCCGCGCGGTGTCCGGGGCTCGGGGCCCGAACAACGCCGGCCGGCACGGGGGCCGCTCACCCAAGCTCGGCGCCCCCTCCGAATCACAGGGGATCGGAGGGGCGCCGCGGCTCAAACCGCATCTGCTCGGGTCTACTCCGCGAGTTCGGCCGCTTCGAACCAGGCCGTTTCCAGCTCGGCGCGTTCGTCGGCGAGCTTGCGTAGCTCGGTGTCCAGCTCGGCCAGCCGCTCGTAGTCGCTGGCACTCGCGGCCAGCTGGTCGTGCAGCTTGGCCTCGGTCTCGGTGAGTTTGGCGAGCTGCCGCTCGATCCGGTTCAGCTCTTTCTTCGCCGCTCGCGCCGCTGCCGGGTCACCAGACAAATTGCTGGACATCTCCGGCGTCGCTGTCAACGCATTTGACGGCGCCCGCCGCGGAATTCCGGCCTCGAGTTCGTCGAGATACTGATCGACCCCGCGCGGCAGATGCCGCACCTGGCCGTCACCCATGATCGCGTAAACCATGTCGCTCACGCGTTCGAGGAAGTACCGGTCGTGGGTGACCGTGACGACGACGCCCGGCCAGCTGTCGAGGAAATCCTCCAGCACGGTGAGCGTCTCGACGTCCAGGTCGTTGGTTGGCTCGTCGAGGATCAGCACGTTCGGCTCGTCGAGCAGGATGCGCAGCAGTTGCAGCCGGCGCAGCTCGCCGCCGGACAGGTCCGAGATCCGCGTCGTCAGCTTGTCCCCGGTGAACCCGAAGCGCTCGAGCAGCTGCGAGGACGTCAGCTCGCCGCCTCTCCCCGCAAGCGCCGCCGTACGACGGATTGCGGTGATGTGCTCGAGCACTGTCGACGCACCGTCGACCTCGTCGAGGGTCTGGGACAGGTTCGCGACGCGGACCGTCTTGCCCTGCTTGACTACGCCGCGGTCGGGGGCGAGCTGACCGGTGAGGACCTTGAGGAACGTCGTCTTGCCGGCGCCGTTCGGGCCGAGCAGCCCGATCCGGTCGGCCGGGCCGAGGCGGAACGTGACGTGGTTGAGCATCACCCGATCGCCGAAGCTCAGGCTGACGTCCTCGACATCGAACACGTCCTTGCCGAGCCGGGCGGTCGCCAGCTGCGACAGCGCGAGCTTGTCGCGTGGCGGCGGCTCGTTCTCGATCAGGGCGTTCGCGGCATCGATCCGGAACTTCGGCTTGGTCGATCGCGCCGGCGCACCGCGGCGCAGCCAGGCGAGCTCCTTCTTCAGGAGGTTCTGCCGCTTGGTCTCGGTGACCTGCGCAGAACGGGACCGCTCGGCCTTCGCCAGCACGTAGGCGGCGTACCCACCGTCGTACGACGAGACCTGGCCGCCCTGCACCTCCCACGTGACCGTGCAGACCGCATCCAGGAACCAGCGGTCGTGGGTGACGACGATGAGGGCGCCCGCGCGGTCGACCACGTGTTCGGCGAGCCAGCTGACGGCCTCGATATCGAGGTGGTTGGTGGGCTCGTCGAGGACGAGCAGATCGACCTCGGTCAGCAACAGCCTCGCGAGCGACGCCCGTCGGCGCTCGCCACCGCTCAGGCTGCCGACGAGCGCCTGATGGTCGACCTCGCCGAGCAAGTGCTCCATCACCGAGCGTGCGCGCGGATCGGCAGCCCAGGTGTAGGTCTCGACATCGCCGAGCACCGCGTGCAGCACGGTCTGCCTGGGGTCGAGGTCGTCGGTCTGTCCGAGGTACCCGAGCCGCAGGTCGCGGTTGTGCGTGATCCGGCCGCTGTCGGGCTCCTCACGCCTCGCCAGGACCTGTAGAAGCGTCGATTTGCCGTCGCCGTTCCGCCCGACCACGCCGGCCCGTTCTCCGCGCCCGATCCCGAGGGTGACCGAGTCGAGCAACGTCCGGGTGCCGAAGCCTTTGGAAACAGCTTCCATATTGACCAAGTTAGGTGCCGCCATAACGGGCCCAAGGGTATCCGACCGGGACAGCCGTGCCAGGATCGTCCAGGTGCTGACTCCCGCCTGGCTCGAGGGCCTGTCCCTGGGCGACCCGATCGCGGCCGATCCGCTGGAGGGCGGATACGCCAGCAAGACCTACCGCGTGCGTACGTCGCTGGGCCGGACGGTGGTCGTGAAGACCCAGGACGACCTGCCGTCCGACCTCTACCCGCTAGAAGCTGATGGCCTCGACGCACTGCGGCTTCCGGGCGGGTTCGCCGTACCGGAGGTGCTGCGGGTCACGTCGTCGTTCATCGTCCTGGCCGACCTCGGTACGGCGGCAGCGTCGCCGACGTACTGGGAGGACGCGGGGCGGGCGCTGGCGCTGCAGCATCAGCAGACGGCGGACAAGTTCGGGTATCACCAGGACAACTACCTGGGCACGCTTCCGCAGCGGAACCCGTGGACGACCGACGGGCATGCGTTCTTCGCCGAGCAGCGCCTACTCCGGTACCTCGAGGAGCCCAACTGCTCTGGACAGCTCCCGCCGGCGGACCGCCGTCGCCTCGAACGCATCGCCGACAGGCTGGTCGAGCTCGTGCCCGACCAACCGCCGTCACTCCTGCACGGCGACCTCTGGCACGGCAACCTTCTCCCCGGCCCTGACGGCAATCCCGGCATGATCGATCCCGCCGTCAACTGCGGCTGGCCCGAAGCCGACCTGGCCACCCTGCTCATCTACGGCCACCTGTCCGATCGGTTCTTCGATGCCTACGAGGAGCTGCATCCACTGGCTGAGGGGTGGCGTGCGCGCATGCCGCTTCTCCACCTGCGGGAACTCCTCTGCATCACCGCCCACTGGCCCGACCGCCCGCAAACCGTCGCCGAGATCCACACCATCCTCAAGAGCTTCGACTGAACGCGGACCTGTGCCACTGACCAACCTCCGCCGCTCGGCGGCCCTGGGGTGGGGCTGAGCGTAAGCGGCGAGGGTTGTGAGCGGTTGGTCAGTGTCGCGCGTCCGCCTACCGGTTGAGGTGCAAGAGGTACTGCTTCTCGTTGAGGGGGTTTCCGTCGGTGCGCAGGCGGGTGGGTGCGGGGCCGGGGACCGGTTGGTAGGTGTGGAAGGTGGTTGCCAGCAGGCCCTCGCCGTGTGTCAGGGACGGGAGCAAGCTCTCGAAAGGGTGTGTGGTGGCTGCGGGGATCGTGCCTTCGAGATGAGCCTGCGTTTCGGTGAGCGTGGTTCGGGAGACGACTCCGCGGTGTTCGGCGATGTGGGCGAGGACGCGGGAGACAGTATCGGCCGGGGCATCCAGCTCGAAGTGGTTGACCGGCTCCATGACCGTCGTGCCGGCTTCGGCGATCGCCTGCATGAGGACCAGTGGGACGAGACGGCGAAAGTCCGCGGCGACCGTGCCCACGCTGTCGTACGCCGTGTGGGTGAGGTCGACGCGGATGTTCGGGATCTCCCAACCGGACAGGCCTTGGTGAAGCGTCAGCCGGACTGTCTCCTCGATGGCGGTGTGGAACGCACGTGGCAGTCCGCCGAGCTCGACCACCAGGTTGTACTCGATGCCCTCGGCAACCGGTGAGACTCGGAAACCGACACCGGCCGCCCACAGATTCTCCGGCGCGCTGATCTCGCGGACCGCCGCGCCCACTCCGTCAAGGCGTTCGACATGGATCGGCGTGGTCTCGCTGAACGCGACGTCGACGCCGTACTCCGTTGCCAGCAAGGACGCGATCACCTCCTTCTGCACCTCCCCGTACAGGCTGACGGTGATGTCGTCGGCCTTGCGGACCCGGATCAGCGGGTCCTGTTCGGCGAGCTGCGTCAACGCCTGGAACAGCTTGACCCGGTCCCGCGCACTGACCACGGTCTCCAGCGTCGGCGGCGCGAACAACCGCCCGACCTGCTTGGTACGCACACCGAGCTGATCGCCGATCCGGATGCTCTTCAACCCGCGCAACGCCACGATCTGGCCGGCCTCGGCCCTGTCAACGGTATGACCCGCCACCTCGATCGCGCTCGGACGAGCCTGGTACTCCGCTCCGTCCACCGGCTGTACCTCGACGTACGAGCGTGCCGTCAAAGCGCCCGCGAACATCCGGGCCAACGCGATCTTCTGCCCCGCCGCACCGCGATCGACCTTGAAAACCCTTGCCTGCAAAGGATCTTCAGCCGATCCAGTGGCCCGAGGCAACCATGACCGGATACCCTCGATCACCTCGGGTACGCCGACGCCGGTCATAGCGGACCCGAAGTACACCGGATGCACCCACGCCGTCGCGACCTGCCGCCGGAGCTCGCCGGACACGTCCAGCGCGCCGCCGGACAGGTACCGCTCAAGGAAGTCGTCGTTGCGCTCAGCAAGCATCTCCGCGAGCGGCTCGTCGTCGACGGCAACCAGGTCGGCCGACCGCGTCCCGAGGTCCGTGACTCCGACCATCGGCACAGCGGCTGACGTCAGCAAGCGCTTGATATCGGCCAGCAGTTCGTCGTACCGCGCGCCGACGCGGTCGATCTTGTTCACGAACAGCAGCGTCGGGATGCGCAGCCGCGACAGCGTACGCATCAGCAACCGCGTCTGCGGCTGCACGCCCTCGACCGCGGAGATCACCAGCACCGCGCCGTCGAGGACCGACAGCGCCCGCTCGACCTCGGCGATGAAGTCGGAGTGTCCCGGCGTGTCGATCAGGTTGACCGGCAGGTCGCCGAGCGCGAACGACACCACCGCCGAGCGGATCGTGATGCCGCGTTTCCGCTCGAGGTCCATCGAGTCGGTCTGGGTGTTCCCGTCGTCGACCCGGCCGACCCGGTCGATGACCCCGGCGGCGTACAGCAGCCGCTCGGTCAGGCTGGTCTTACCGGCGTCGACATGCGCCACAATGCCCATCGTCAGAGAGTTCAAGAGTCCTCGCGAATGCGTCGAAACGATCAGAACCAATGAGGTCGATCGATCCGCGGCGCATCCCGGTCTCCTGTCTCTCCAATAAGGGGCAGTCGGACCGTAACACCACACCCAGGGTGTGGACGAGCGATTTTCTAGCGGCTGACGATGGCCGGGAGGATTCGGGCGCCGGGGACCGGGCCTTCGGCCTGGCGGACCATGCGGCAGAGGCCGGACTCGGCGAGTTCTACGGCGAGGTCGACTGCGCTGCGGCTGTCGGCGGCCAGGAACAGGCAGGTGGGGCCTGAGCCGGAGATCTGCGCGGCGAGCGCGCCCTGGTCGAGGCCGAACTGGAGCGTGTCGCCCAGCTCGGGCCGCAACGACAGCGCGGCCGCCTGCAGGTCGTTGCTGAGAGCAACAGCGAGGGCGCCGGGCTGGCCGGACAGCAGCGCGGACAGCAGTTCGGGGCGGACCTGGGGCGCCTCGACGCGGCGCAGCGGCCGCAGGCGGTCCAGTTCGCCGTACACCTTGGGGGTCGACAGGCCGCCGTCGGCGATCGCGAACACCCAGTGGAACGTCCCGCGGGACATCACCTCGGTGACCTGCTCGCCGCGGCCCTGACCGAGCGCCGTGTGCCCGACCAGGCAGAACGGCACGTCACTGCCGAGCTCCGCCGCGTGATGCTGCAGCTCGGTCTGCGTGAGCTGCAAGCCCCACAGCCGGTTGCACGCCACCAGGGTCGCTGCGGCGTCAGTCGATCCACCGGCCATCCCGCCGGCCACCGGGATCGTCTTGCGGATCGTCAGGTCGACACCCTCGTCGACGTCGTACTCCGCCTGCAGCAGCCGGGCCGCCTTCACCGCGAGGTTCGTCTCGTCGGCCGGTACGTCGTCCGCGAAGTCCCCCACGATCTCGACCGAGACCTCGCCGTCGTCGTCACGGACCTGCGCCGTGATGTCGTCGTACAGGGCAACGGCCTGGTACACCGTGGCGACGGGGTGGAACCCGTCCGGGCGCGGCGGACCGACCGACAGACCGAGGTTGATCTTGGCCGGTGCCCGCACCGTGACCTCAACAGAAGGTGGCACGTCGCACAGGCTAGTGCCTCAGCGAGTCTGACCTGCACCTGCGAGAGCCGCGAACTCTGTGATCCCGAGCATCTCGCCGCGTAGTTGCGGGTCGATACCCGTTGCCGCGAACACCTCGTCGAGCCGCGCCCGGTCCGGCATCCAGCGGGCCAGCGCGGAGCGGATCGTCTTACGCCGCTGCGAGAACGCGGCCTCGATCACCGCGAACACCTCCTCGCGGCTGGCCGGCGTCTCCGGCGGATCCCGTCGTTCGAACGCGACCAGCCCGGAGTCCACGTTCGGCGCCGGCCAGAAGACATTCCGTCCGATCGGCCCGGCGCGCCGCACGTCGGCGTACCAGGCGGCCTTGGCGGACGGTACGCCGTACGTGCGCGAACCGGGCGGAGCGGCCAGGCGGTCCGCGACCTCGGACTGCACCATCACGAGACCGTGGCGTAGCGAGTCGGACACTTTGAGCAGGTGGAGCAGCACGGGCACTGCGACGTTGTACGGGAGATTCGCCACGCAGGCGGTCGGCGCACCGATCTCCGCCGGGGTCACGTCCATCGCGTCGGCCTCGACCACGGTCAACTCCGACGCCTGCTCGGGCGCGTACGTCGCGATCGTGGACGGGAGCGCCTGCGCGAGCAGCGGGTCGATCTCGACCGCCGTGACCGGGTGCCCTGCGGCGAGCAGCGCCAGGGTCAGTGAGCCAAGCCCGGGGCCGACCTCCAGCACGGTCTCACCGGCAGACAGGTCGGCGGCGCGCACGATCCGGCGGACCGTGTTCGGGTCGATGACGAAGTTCTGGCCGCGCTGCTTGGTCGGACGAACGCCGAGGGATGCGGCCAGTGAACGCACATCCGCCGGACCGAGAAGCCTCGGTCCGGCGGATGTGGATGAATCAGACGAGCTCACGCCGTCAGTGTCTCAGCTTTACGCCTTCTTGCCGCACACCGGCCAGGCGCCGTACCCACCGCGGTCGGCCTTGACCTTCTCCGCGATCGAGATCTGCTGCGCCTTCGAGGCACCGTTGGCGTTGCTGGCATACGCCGTACCGCCGTAGGCCGCCCAGGTGCCGTGGTCGAACTGGAGACCGCCGTAGTACCCGTTGCCGGTGTTCGCGGCCCAGTTGCCCCCGGACTCACACGCGGCGATCCGGTCCCACGCTCCACCACTGCTGGTGGGGACCGACGGCTTCTCGTCCGTCGTCGTGGTCGTCGGCTCTGTCGGCTTCGGCTTGGTGCCGACCAGCACCTTCTCGTCGACCGGCGCCGTGACGACCTTCGACGTGACCACCTTCGTGGTAGCCAGCTTGCCGTCCAGGTAGGTGTACAGGTACGTGACGGAGGTCGAGCCGTCGGTGCCCTTGGCCGTGGTCTTCTTGGTGCCCTCGACCAGCGTTGCCGACTTGGTCTCGTCGGTGCCGTGCGCAACCGCCAGGGTCTTGGTGACCCGCTTCTGCAGGACCTGCACGTAACCGATCTTGTTGACGCCGAGCTTCAGCGGGGTCGCGGCGGCCGGGGTGATCCGGTCGTCGGCGTCCCAGCGGATCTTCGCCTCGGTCAGGGCCTCGCCGACCGTGCCGGCCAGCGACTTGATCGTCGCGATCTTGCCCAGGTGGACGATCTGCACGGTCTTCGGGGTCTTCACGACCAACTCCAGCCCCTGGCGCCCGAGCGGCGCGCTACGGCTGGTGGAGAGCTGGGCCCCGTCGTACCGCAGACCGAGGTCGGCGAGCGCTTCGTTCACGCTGTCGGCGGTGGTCCAGTAGGCCTTCTTGGTGCCGTCGGCGTTGACGGTCAGCTCGCGACCGTACTGGACCGCGATCTCCTGGCCGTCCTTGAGCTTGGAGTCCGGACCCGGCGCGACCACGTCGTGGGCACCGATCTGAACTTTCTCGGCCTTCAGGGCGTCTGCCACGGTGGAACCGAAGGTGTGAACCTTCCGCACCTGGCCGTCGACGGAGAGACTGACCGTCTTGCTCTTCGCGGCATACGCCACGGAGCCGCCCGCAACGGCGAACGCAGCCGTCGCACCGACGGCCACGATGATGGACTTACGCACTAACGCTCCCAGGTAGGGCTACCCGGGCACGGGGTGAGGCAGCACAGGCACCGACCGCCGACGCCGGACTGGCTGCCCGGAGCTTCTTGTCCCGCCGAGGGGTTGTACTGCCCGGAATCTTCCCCGATCCCGGCCAACATCACGGGACCATAACGAAGATATGCCGGAAGTGCCAATCCCCTGGTCGGCGAGTCGTAAAAGGGTGTAACGGGGCCGACATGTCTCGTTACACCAGGTGATTGCCCCACTGGCCCCGATGCACCACTTCTGCGGTCGTCCTGCGACCCCGTTTCAGCGACGGCGAGCGCTTGTCCGGGGCCCGGTACCCGACCGACAGAACCCCGACCAGATCGAACCCCTCGGGTACGCCGAACTCCTTCAGCAGCCGGCCCGCTTTGTCCGCAGGAGGCCCGAAAAAGCAGGCTCCCAGGCCTTCGTCGACGACCGTCTGCAGCATCAGCAGCACCGCCATCCCGGTGTCGACGTACCAGTACGGCGCCGTCCAGTGAGCCTCGTCGCGATCGGTCCAGCCCTTGTCCGGTTCGGTGTACCGATCGAGGTACGCGTCCTTGTGCGCGAACGCGAGAACGAGCAGCGGAGCGCGCCGCAGGCCTGTGATCCACTCCACATACTTCTCATCCGGATCCTCGGCCGCGATCCGCCAGTACCGCTCCCGCTCGTCACCCTCGAGCGTCAGGAACGCCCACCCCTGGCTGAACCCGCCTGAGGGCGCCCGGAGACCGTTCTCCAGGATCCGCTCCCGCACCTCGTCCGGAACCGCCCGACCCGGGTCGTAGTTCCGCACCATCCGCCGCCGCCGAACAACCTCACTGAACTCCATGAGGTGTGTCTACCAGGCGGGCTCATCCGACGTCGTCGCCGACCTCCAGGTGGCGCCAGAACTCGATCGACGGCTGCGTGGTCACGCCGGCCGACGCCATCATCTGCTGGATCTGCGGTCCGGAGTTCTCGAAGAACGCCTGGAACGACGCCTCGTCCGGCCACTCGTCGACGACGAGTACCTCGTTCTCGCTGCCGTAGAAGTGATGTGAGATCAGCCCGCGACTCGACGCGTCCGCAATCACACCTTCGAAGAGCGCGCCGTTATCGGCGCCCAGCTTCTCGATCGCCGTGGGGTCCCCAGTCACCCGCAGGGTCATCAGAACACTCATTGCCCCTCCCCCTTGCAGGCCGGCCCCGAACCGGGCCGACGCCCTCAGACTGCGCCCGCCAAACACGCCGCGCAACGGTCCGCCGGAACGTTGACGGTCGGCGTACAGGCGGTCACCCGATCAAGCGCGCCAGCAGGTACGCCTCGGTCCCGGCCAGCCCGACCGAGCAGAACAGCACGGTCCCACCCGTCACGTTGCCGCTCAATGCCGCGCCCAGGCCGATCAGGCGATCGTGTTGCGGGGTGCCGTCGAGGATGAACGGCGGGTCGTACGCCCGAGTCTGCGCGATCGAATCCGTCACCACAAGATCGGCGCGATCGATCAGCTCCGGCCCGAACTCGGCGCGACCCTGCTGCTTCGGTCCGAGCGTAGTAACGAAGGCGCCATCTTTGACCCATCGTGGGTCGATCACGGGCGTCGGACTGTTGGTCGCGAGCACGACAATATCCGCGCCCTCGACCGCTCCTTGCGCTGACTCGACCGCAGTCGCAGGCAGCCCAAGCTCCTCAGAAACCCTTCTAGCAAAGGCGATTCGGCGTCCCTGGTCCCGGCTGAACACTCGCACGCCCGATAACCGCCGTACCGCCGAAATCGCCCAGAGCTGAGTAAACGCCTGCGTGCCCGTCCCGATCAACGCGAGGGTCTCGGCGTTCGGCTTCGCCAACGCATCGACAGCCACACCACCGATCGCCCCCACCCGCCGCGGCCCCAACTCGTTGCCCACGGCAATCCCCGCACCACCCCAGTCCCCCAGTCGTGCAGCACGACAACCTGCTCCCCCGGATCCCCCGCGAACGAGTCATACGACCGATACCCGAACCACTCCCCCTCCAACGCCCCGGTCGTAAACACCAACCGCCCGTCCCCCATATCCGTACTAACCCGAGGCGGCGTCCGCAACCGCCCCTCATAAGCAGCAACAACCGCCTCCCGCATCCACCCAACAGCCTGCCCGGGCCGCAGCCGAGCCCGGATATCTGCGTCAGTGAGGACAGTTACCACGGCCCGATCTCCTTCAGTCGCGATGGGGGGAGTGCGGTTGCCTGGGACCACCGGGTTGCGACCGCGTCGTCTGTTGTCCGCGAGGCGCTTCACCCTGCTCCGACGGCGCATGGTCGGCGGCACCGACCGGTCGCTTGGTCGCGCCCCCAGCAGGCGCTTGTGGCGCAGTCAGAGCTCGCAGCCGTTTGAGATCCGGCGGGAGGTTGCCCCGGGCTTGGCGAGCAGCCTGGTTCAGCCGGGATCCCGGCCGCTGGGCTTCCTGCTGAGCACGCTGCGCTTTGTCGATCCGGTACTTGCGTTCGATCCGATTGAGTGCTTGGTCCAGACCGGCGATGGCGTTCTGAGCGGCCTGCCTGCCCTTCTCGGCCTTCTGGTCGCTCCCCAGCGAGTCGTCGGCTTCGACAGCAGCCAGCCCGTGGAGGGATTCGCGCAGTGGAACGACCAGTTGTCTGCGGACGTCGGCGCGGTGCGCCTCAGGCATGAGGCCGGTCTCGACAAGTCGCTCGTCGATCATCAGGTCGACCGCGACATTCCAGCGTTGGCTGTCGTCGGCACCCATCAGCTTCTGGGTGACCTCATCGCTGGTCAGACCGCTACGATCTGCCACCGCCTTGTCGAGATCCCGGACAGCAGGCGTGAAGGCGGCGTACGCGTCCACACCCGGCTGTGCCAGCACCGCGGCCTCGACCTTCTCCAGGCCCGCATCGGCGAAGACGTCGATGATGATCTTGTCGAGGTTTCGCTTCGTCCAGTGCTCGGTGCGGCCTTCATCGTAGGCACCTGCTGCAGCGTCGTACGGGTAAGCCTCCGGTGCCGACATGTCGCGGAGACGAGCCATCAGGTGAGCGGCTTCGTGCGTCAGCGTGTCCATCGCGTCGCGCAGCAGCCAGGCCTCGTCGTCGGTCAATGGGCGATCGAGATCCCGTGCCTCGCGCAACCGATCGAGGACCTGTTCGACGGAGACGGAGATGCTGCCGTCGCCGTGTGCGCTGCCAACATTCTCCGGATCGATTTCCTTGAGAACCCGCCCGTTCCACCGGGTTCGAGGACCACCTCCACCGCCACGGACCCGCTGCTCGACGGCGTACACCACGGCGGCGACCAGCCGGTACTCCCACGAGTGGGGTGAGATCTCGGCCGCGGCGTCGGTCACGATCCGCTGTCCAGGCCGTCGTCCCGAAGGCGCTCGATGAACCTCACCAGGCTGGAGTTCATCCGCAGGATCGTCATGGACTCGCGCCGTGGAGCCTGCCGGGACAACTCCGCGATCTCGGTTTTCGCACGTTCGGCGTGAGCGATCCGCTCGGCCGGCGAGCTCTCGTCGACAAGCACCTGCGCCACCAAGGCCGAGGCGCGCTGGTACTGCGGGCTGGTGCCTGGTCGGGGGCCGGTGATCAGTTCGGGGAGTTTTGCGGCTCTGATCAGGGCGTGGCCGCGGGAGCGTTCGTCGGTGATCTGTTCGGCGAGCGCTTTCATCCGCGCTACTTCCGCAGCCACCGTGGACTCGTCCGCGCCTTGTAGGGAGTCGGCGAGCTCGAGTAGCTGGGCGTCGAAGGCGTCGTAGTCCACGGAATCAGCGTAGTGGCCGGACAGTTACCACGAGCCACCGAAGGCGTTGTTGGCGTTGGTGTTGAGGGTGGAGCAGAGTTCGGGGACGGAGATGTTGAGGACGTCGGCCATTTTGCGGACGGTGTGGGGGATCAGGTAGGACGCGTTGGGCTTGCCTCGGTAGGGCGAGGGGGTGAGGTAGGGGGCGTCTGTCTCGACGAGGATGCGGTCGAGGGGGGTGACGGCCAGGGCGTCGCGGAGGGACTGGGCGTTCTTGAAGGTCACGACGCCGGCGAAGCTCAGGAACGCGCCGCGGTTCACGCACTCGCGGGCGAACTCGGTGTCGCCGGAGAAGCAGTGCATCACGACGCGGTCGGGGACGCCCTCGCGGTCGAGGATGCGCAGGATGTCCTCGTGGGCGTCCCGGTCGTGGATCATCAGCGTCTTGCCGAGTCGCTTCGCCAGTTCGATGTGCGCGGCAAACGACTCGTGCTGCGCCGTACGCCCGTTCTCGCCGGTGCGGAAGTAGTCGAGCCCGGTCTCGCCGATCACGCGGACCTTGTCCGAGCTCGACGCCAGCCGCTCGATCTCCGCGAGCGCGTTGTCCAGCTCGCCGGCTTCCTTCAGCTTCGGCGCCTCGTTCGGGTGCAGGGCGACGCCCGCGATCAGGTTCGGGTACTGCGTGGCCGCCTCGACCGCCCACACCGCGCCGGGCAGATCGCACCCGACCTGCACGATCCGTGTCACGCCGACCGACGACGCCAGCTTGATCGCCTCGGCCGGGCTCAACCACGCACCGTCCTCGCCGTCGGCGATATCGAGATGACAATGCGCGTCAACCACACTCATCGGCAACGGATCAGGCACCGCGGGCCGACTCCGATCCCGCGACCGCCCATCCTCACCGATAGCAGCCCGCTCCCGAGTCGGCCGCCCAACCTCCACACCATCAGACATGCGTCCTAGATTACTGACCGTCTCCGGGCCGCTGACGAGCTGTTTCGCCGCTGGCGGCATACAACCCGTCAGCGGCGACACAAACGGTGATCGACCGCCGTCCACAGGCCCGAAGGTCGGGTGTGGTGGACGGGCGGGTTCGCGGCATGTTGTGGGGTATGGGCGTGAGACTTGAGGTGGTGGCTGCGCGGCGGGGTGGGTGGTTCTCGCGACGGGATGCGATCGCAGCTGGGTACCCCGATGCCGACCTGCGGCGGGAGGTGGCATCGGGGCGGTGGGTGCATCTGACCAGAGGGGCGTACGCCGAGCCCGGACCTGCGGCTCTTCGGTGACGCTCGGTCCGAGTCGGTCGGCGAGTCGCGGCTGCGGGTGCTGCTGGCGGATCTCGGCCTGCCTTCGCCGTTGCCTCAGGCCGAGATCCGCGACAGCGGCGGCTCACTGGTCGCGCGAGTCGACTTCCTGTTCGCGCAGTACGGCGTGATCGCCCGCTCGCAGTCCGGCTCGATAGCGGGTTGTTTCACCGCTGGCGCGGAATAACATGACAGCCACCAAACAACCTGCCCTCAGGACTCAGCGGCTTCCTTCACCCTCGCGACGAGCATCTCCCACATGCCTTGGGAGTGCTTGGCCTCTTCTTCGCTGGCGTTGTTGTCCTGGGAGAGCTTCAGGTGCGTCTCGCCGGTCAGCTCGTATGTGAGGGTGTGGTAGTTCTCGGGTACGTCGGGTTGGCCTGTGAGCGGGCTGAAGTGGGTCAGCTTCAGGAGCCGGCCGGGCTCGATCGCGAGGATCTCGCCCTTGTCCTGGTACGGCTTGCCCTCCCATTCGCCGGTCCAGGTGATCGGGCTGCCGACCTGCCAGTCGGTCTCGACCTCGGCGCCGAACCACAGCTCCTTCAGCTTGTCCGGGCTGGTCAGCACCTCCCACACCCGCGCCGCCGGCGCATCGATGTCGATCTCGGCCACTGCCTCATATCCAGTCATCGTCAATCTCCTCTCTCCCCTGACCGTACGGTTCCCGGTCCCCATGCGCTTGTAGAAAAGCGTCAGCCGGATCGTGCAGGAAGTCAGCACCCACGGCCATGTTCCCGGCACTCGCAGCCCAGTAGTTTGCGTCTCGGTTCCGCCCGACCGACAGGAGCAGCCGATGCCCCGGATCAGCGCAGTTCTCGCCGCACTCAGCCTCGTCGTGGGAGCGCTACACACCGACACCGCCCCACCGATCCCCGTGCAGATTCTCAGCCTGACCGATCTGCACGGCTACCTCTCGGAGACCGAGAACCTGACCATCGCCGGGCCGTCCGGCACCCAGCAGGTCGGCGGCGCCGGCTACCTCAAAGCCCACCTCGACGAGCTGAGGAAGCCGAACAGCTTCCTGATCGGCTCGGGCGACCAGTTCAGCGGCTGGCCGGACTACACCCAGGCGTTCGCGAACGAGCCGACCATCGAGGTCCTGAACGCGTTCGGCATGGACTTCGACGTTGCCGGGAACCACGAGTTCGACCGCGAGTTCCCGTTCCTGCGCCGGATGCAGACCGGCGCCTGCTACGGCAAGCCCGGGTTCGACAGTTGCTTCAAGGACTCCACCGGCCGGAACTTCCACAGCACCGATTACGCGTACGACGCGGCGAATATCGTCGACCCGCGGACCAAGCGGCCGGTGCTTCCGCCGTACTGGATCGCGAAGGCGGGCTCGCAGCGGATCGGGTTCATCGGGCTGGGTTTCCCCGGTACGCCGACCGAGACGCTGTCGATCGAGGGATCCGGGTTCGAGTTCCAAGGCCTGGTCGACGCGGCGAACCGGGCCGCGGCCGAGCTCAAGGCCCAGGGCGTGAACGCGATCGTGGTCAGCATGCACGAGGGCGGTCAACAGGGCGGCTTGTACGACGAGTGCAAGAATCCGACCGGTCCGATCTTCGACGCGGCGCGGGCGATGTCGCCGGACATCGACGTGATCCTCGGCGGCCACTGGCACACCGCGTTCAACTGCATGATCCCGGACCCGAACGGCGTACCGCGTCCGGTGCTGGAGGCAAGCAACCACGGCCGGGTGCTCGGCGAGGTGAATCTGTCGCTCGATCCCGCGACCGGTGAGGTGATCCGGTCCGCGACGACCGCGACCAACCACGCGGTCACCAAGGACGTCACGCCCGATCCGAAGATCCAGAAGATCGTGAAGTGCTGGATGGACAAGTGGACGGCCCGCCAGGCGCAGCCGCTCGCGAAGCTCGACAGCGATCTCGACTTCGCCGCCACGACGGAGAGCCGGACCGGCAACCTGGTCGCCGACCTCTACAAAGCCGAAGCGGACGGTGACTTCGCGCTGGTGCCGGCGGACCTCGGCGTCGACGTGATCGCGGCCGGTCTCAAGGCCGGCACGGTGACGTACGGCGAAGCGTGGCCGGTCGCCGGGATCTCGCCGATCACCACGCTCTCGATGAAGGGCTCGACCGTCGAGGCGGTTCTCGAGCAGCAGTGGATCCCGCCCGCGTACGGCTGCAGCCGACTGTCCGCGCTCGCGACGTCGGCGAACTTCCGGTACAGCTACGACCTGGGCAGACCCGTCGGCGACCGGGTCGATCCGGCGAAGGTCCTGATCAACGGGAAGCCGCTGCAGCTCGACAAGACGTACCGCGTGACGACGAGCGCGGCAATGCCGTTGCACGGAGCGCAGTACGGCTATCCGGGCTTCCAGCAGTACACCAAGCTGACGCGGGCGCCGAAGATGGGACAGGAGGTCTTCCTCAACTTTCTGCGGACCCATCCGTTGCTTAAGGCACCCAGTCTGGGACGCGTCACCGCAATCCCCGGTACGCCGCCGCCCGTCGACGGCCCGTTCGGTCCGCTGAAGCTGCTGCCGCAAAGCGAGATGACTGCGACAGCCACCAGTCAGGGCTCGCCCGCCTACACCGCAGCATCAGCGATCGACGGCAACTGCACCACGATGTGGCACTCGAACTGGAGCCCGCACGCGCCGCTCCCGCAGTACATCACCCTCGACCTGAAGACACCGCGTGCGATCGAAGCGCTCGTCTACACCCCACGCCAGGACGCCGACGTGCCGAACGGCCGGATCTCGTCGTACGACGTCCAGACGAGCCTCGACGGCGTGACCTTCACGTCGTCGACGCAAGGGTCGTGGGACGGAACTGTCGACGCCAAGATCGCGCGATTCCCAGCCGCAACGACGGCCCGCTACGTGCGACTGATCGGACTGGCCGGCGGGGCGGACTATGCGGCAGCGACCGAGCTCAATATAGCTCTAGCTCCGGGTTCCTGACCTTGGCGCGATGGGCGGTCGGCGAGATCCCGAAGCGGCGGCCGAACTGGCGGCTGAGGTAGTGCGGTGAGTCGAAGCCGACCGCTGCGGCGATCTGCGCGACGGACATGTCGGTCGCGCCGAGAAGCTCGGCGGCGCGCTGCAGACGGAGCGCTAGTACGACGTTCATGATCGAATCGCCGACCTGCTCCTTGAACAGATGCGCGAGCCGGGAGACCGACACCTGGGCGAGGCCGGCGAGTGACGTCAGCGTGTGCGGCCGCGCCGGGTCCGCGGTGATTGCCTCAAGCACCAGATGCACGCGGGCGTCCAGGTGCTGCGTCTCCCGGCGCAGGCTCGCGACCGCGGTCAGCAGCACCTCCTCGATGCCGTTCATCGTCAGCTCGGTCGCGACGCTCTTCTCCAGCAGGTGCAGCTCGGTGTCGCCGGTCGGCGACAGCCCGGCCCGCTGCGCATCCCGGTGCAGCCGGTCGAACGCCGACACCACGCGGTCGGTCTCCGACGACCTGGTCAGCCGCACGTACGACAGCCCGGGCATTGCCTGTGGCAACGACAACCACGCATGCCACTCACGCCGCGGCTGGAAGTGCGCCCACCACGACTCCCAGTACGTGCCGACGGTCCCGTAGTCGTGCGGCGTACCCGGGCTGACGAGTACGACGTCCCCGTGGCGCAGGGTCAGCCTGTTCTCGCTGATGAGGTACCGGCCTGTCCCGGAGGCGGTGTACAGCAGGTACCAACTGCCCACGCCGTCCGGCCGGACGACGCGATAGTCGCCGCCGCTGTGGAAGTGGCCGGTCACCAGTTTGCTCGGCGGCGGGATCTCGCTGTACAGCTCGATCAGCACCTGAGTAGCAAGATCGTGCTCGAAGTCAGCAGGCTCCGTCATGGTGGATCCCCTCGTAAGGGCTCCAAGATTAGCAAGATCCTGCACCCCGACGAATCGAGTCATCCGTGCCTTTCGCCCCCGTCGCCGAGCTCGAGTACGACGCCTCCACGCTGGTCTTCGAGCATGGCTGGCAGTCCTGGAGCCCGAGCGGCTGGTACCGCCTCGACGCGTCGCCACCACGGCCGACCGCGCCGAACCATCACGTGATGGCGTACCGCCCGGGCGTCGAGGCCGGCCGGTTCCAGGGCGAAGGTCTGCTCGCGGTCGCGACCGGCAACCAGGTTGTCGTGGCAGCCGCGACCACGCCCGATACGGTCCCGTCGATCCGCGCCGAGGTCCAGGGCAACCGACTGGTGATCTCCGCCGACGGCGACGTACACCTCACGACCAGCACCCAAGCGAACCCCAACCAGGCCCTGGCCGACTGGGCCGACACCTTTGCCGCCGGCGCACCGCCCGTCCGGGTGTTCGGCCCGTCGTGGTGCAGCTGGTACGCGTACTGGGGCAAGGTCACCGAGCGCGACGTGATGGCCGAGGTCCGCCAGTTCGACCAGCACGACCTCAGCGTCGACATGGTCCTGCTCGACGAGGGGTACCAGGCAGCGATCGGAGATTGGCTGACGCCGCGTGACGATTTCGGATCGACCGTCCGGCTCGCCGCCGACATCCGCTCGAGCGGTCGCCGCGCCGGCATCTGGGTGGCGCCGTTCCTGGTCGGCAGCGGCAGCGAGACGGCCCGCAAACATCCGGAGTGGCTGGTCCCCGGCATCAGCGCCGGTACCAACTGGGGCCAGGAGCAACTGGTCCTCGACGTCACCCATCCCTGCGCGGCACAGCACATCCAGGACGTGTTCACCGAGCTGTGCCGGCAGGGGTACGACCACTTCAAGCTCGACTTCGTGTACGCCGGTGCGATCGACGGAGAACGCCACGAGCAGCTCGACGGCATCGCGGCGTACCGGCATGGGATGCGGCTGCTGCGCGAAGCCGTCGGACCCAACCGGATCCTGCACGGTTGCGGCGCTCCGATCCTGCCGAGCCTCGGGCTGGTCGACTGCATGCGGATCTCGCCCGACACCGATCCGTTGGTCGACCCACCATCCGGCGACATCAGCCAGCCGGGTCAGCGCGGCGCCCGGTCCACGTCGGTGGCGCGTGAGTTCCTGCACGGCCGGTGGTGGGCCAACGACTCCGACTGCTTGATCGTGCGGCCCGACATCCAGGAGCGGGAGATCTGGGCGGAGCACATCTCAGATGGTCCTGGCCTGCGGATGTCGAGCGATCCGATCTGCGAGCTCGATCGCTGGGGGCTCGATCGGACCCGCGAGCTGCTCGTTCCGAGTTCGCCGCGGCCGCATCCGCTGAAGGATCCCGATGCTTAGGCCCGCGCCCCGCCCTACACATCAGATCGGCCGGGGCAGGCAGACGGCCGCGGCGTACGCGCTGCTCGCGCCGAGCCTCGTCGGCGTACTCGGCTTCCTGCTCGCGCCGGTGGTGATCGTCCTCGTCCTCAGCCTCTTTGACTGGAAGTTGCTGTCGACACCCGAATTCATTGGACTCGCCAACTACCGCAAGCTGTTCACCGATTCCGACGTCTGGCACTCGCTCCTGGTGACGTTGTACTACGTCATCATCTGCGTGCCCGGTACGACGATCCTCTCGCTGCTCCTGGCGCTCCTGGTCGACCGCAAGCTCCGCGGGATGAAGTACTTCCGCGCGCTGCTGGTGATCCCGTGGATGGCGACACCCGTTGCCCTCGGCCTCGTCTGGACCTGGATCTTCGACCCGGGCCGCGGTGCGCTGAACCAATTCCTCGGACTGTTCGGCGTCGACGGTCCGGCGTGGTTGTCATCGCCGCTGCTGGCAATGCCGAGCGTCGCAGCGGTGCATATCTGGCAGTTCGCCGGGTACAACATGCTGTTCTTCCTGGCCGGCCTGCAGAACATCCCGCCGTCGTTGCGCGAAGCATCGTCCCTGGACGGCGCATCGCCGGTCGCACACTTCTTCTCGATCACGCTTCCACTGCTGCGGCCGACGATGCTGTTCGTGCTGATCACCAACGTGATCGGCTCGTTCCAGGCCTTCGACACGATCTTCGTGATGACCGAGGGCGGACCCGGTGACAGCACCGAGGTGACGACGTACCTGATCTACGACGAGGCGTTCAAGAAGTTCGACTTCGGCTACGCGTCGACGGTCTCGGTGCTGCTCTTCGCGGTGGTGCTGATCGCGACGATCTCCCAGTTCGTGTACTTCGAACGCCGTACGACCTACGAGGTGTCCGGATGAAACTGCGCATCTTCGTATACGCCGTCCTGGTGGCCGGCTGCGTCCTCGCGATCTTCCCGTACTTCCTGACCGTGCTCACCGCGTTCAAGGGCCCGGGGCAACTGTCGGAGACGATGCCGTGGGAGCCCGGCGTACCGCCCAGCACGGCCGCGTTCCACCGGTTGTTCGCATCCGGCTTCGGCGGCTACCTGGTGAACACGACCCTCGTCACGGCCGGGATCACCCTCGGCCAGGTCGTGTTCGCGGTGCTGGCGGCGTACGCCTTCGCGCGCCTGTCGTTCCCCGGCCGGGACGCGTTGTTCTGGGTCTATCTGTCGACATTGATGGTGCCGCCGGTGGTCACGATGATCCCGCTGTACCTGATGATGCAGAAGCTCGGCCTGGTCGACACCTGGGCGGGCCTGATGCTGCCGACGATGCTCGGTACGCCGTACGCGATCTTCCTGCTCCGCCAATTCTTCCGCGGCATTCCCGCGGATCTCGAGGACGCCGCCCGGATCGACGGCGCCGGGCGGCTCCGGACGCTGGTGTCGATCGTGCTGCCGTTGTCGAAACCGATCCTGGTCACCGTCACCACCCTCGCCGTGGTGGCCAACTGGAACAGCTTCCTCTGGCCGCTGATCATCACCAGCAGCGAGGACAAGCGGTTGCTGTCGGTCGGGATCGCCTTGTTCAAGGGGGAGATCGGCGTCGACTACAACGCCGTGATGGCCGGCAGCCTGATCGCGCTGGCGCCGCTGCTGGTCCTGTTCATCGTCTTCCAGCGCTTCATCGTCCGCTCGGTCGCAGTTACCGGGCTCAAGTAGTTCGGAGGCTCTCATGTCTTTGTCCAGGAGGACTTTTCTGATCGGCGCCGGAAGCGTGCTCGCTCTGGCGGGCTGCGGCTCGTCGAACGACAAAGCGAGCAGCGGTGGCGGCAAGGTCGAGCTCGTCTACCGCCTGTGGGACGAGCAGCAGGAGGTCGGCTACAAGGCGGTCTTCGCGGAGTTCACGAAGGAGAACCCGGACATCACGGTCCGGATGGAGGTGCTGCCCTGGGACCAGTACTGGACCAAGCTGACCACCGAGCTGGCCAGCGGCAAGGCGCCGGACGTGTTCTGGTTGACCGTCGACTACTTCCCCGACTTCGCCGGCAAGGGCGTACTCGCGCCGCTCGACGACCTGATCTCGAAGGCTGGGCTCAAGCTCGACGCGTACAACCCGAACGTCGTGCAGTCGTACAAGTTCGAGGACAAGCAACTGGGGATGCCGAAGGACATGGGCATCGTCGGACTGCTGTACAACAAGGACCTGTTCAAGAAGGCCGGCGTGACGATGCCGGCCGAGCTGACCTGGGCGCCGGACGGTTCGGGCAGCTTCCTCGAGGTCGCCCGCAAGCTGACCGTCGGCACCAAGCAGTGGGGCTTCTGCTCGTGGAACCACAACCAGACGCAGTGGCTGAACTGGATCGCGTCGAACGGCGGCCACGCGATGGACAAGCCGTACGGCACCTTCGATTTCGCCGGCCAGAAGTCGGTCGAGGCGCTGCAGTTCGCCCGTGACCTGATCTTCAAGTGGAAGGTGTCCCCGGACGGCACCCGGACCAACCCGCCGACCGGGCAGGCGACCGAGATGTTCTACCGGGGCGAGGTCGCGATGTTCCCGGCGAACAACGCACTGCTTCCGTTCGCGCTGCCCGAGGTGAAGTTCCCGATCGGGGTCGCCGCGATGCCGGCCGGACCGGCCGGACGCACGGTGGTGATCAACGGTCTCGCCGAGACGATGTTCGCGAAGACCAAGCACCCGGACGAGGCCGGCAAGCTGGTCGCCTTCCTCGGCACGGAGAAAGCACAGCGCCTGATGGGAGACGCGGGCTACATCATCCCCGCCCTCACCGACGCCGGCGCCGGCTACCAGGCCTTCTGGCAGAAGAAGGACATCGACGTCCAGCCCTTCCTCGACTCGGCCGCCGGCAGCACGGTCAACCTCCCGATCGCCGACGGCTGGACCTCGAAGTCCACCGAAATCAACAAGGCCGCCAACGACCTCTTCCTCGACAAGACCCCCGTCCAGGACATCGCCGCCGCCATGGACAAGATCGGAAACGACAGATGAAGGAACTGACCGACTCGTACGACGATCGGGCGGATGACGTCGTGCTGCGGAAGCGGCTCGGGAGCGATGGGTATTTGTTCTTTCGGGGGTTGTTACCGGTTGATGTGGTGACCGATGTGCATGCGCAGCTGGCGCGGATCTTGTATGACAGTGACTGGTTGGCTCAGGATGCTGATCCGCGAGAGTTGGTCGCGTCGGGGCGGGCGGTGGAGGAAGGATCGGCTGGATTCTTCGGGGCTTATACGGCGATTCAAAGCACGCAGGCGTTTCATGAGCTCGCCGTCCGGCCGGAGATGATCGGGCTGGCTTCGCAGTTGCTGGATGAGGAGGCGTTCGCGCATCCGGCGCATATCTGCCGGGTCGCGCCGCCGTCGCCGGGGGCGAATCCGACGCCGATCCACCAGGACTACCGGTTCATCCAGGGCAGCGTCGACACGCTGACCACCTGGCTCCCGTTGAGCGCGGCGCCGCCGGAGATCGGTGGGCTGCGGGTGTACGCCGGGTCGCCGCGCCTCGGCGTACTGCCGGTCAGGGCGTCGGACGGCCCGGGGATGATGCGGGCCGAGGCCGACGAGAACCACCCGGAATGGCGTACGACGTCGTACCAGCCGGGCGACGTACTGCTGTTCGGGAGCCTGACCGTGCACGGCGCAATGCCGAACCGGACCAAGCGGCTCCGGCTGTCGGCCGACTTCCGGTACCAGGCACGCAGCGCAGCGATGGCCCGCGACCAACTCGGCACCGGCAAGCCCCACTATCACCCGGACGTACCAGACTTCCCAACCCTCACCCGCGGCTGGACCTCAACAAACTCCGTCGAGGTCCCTACCGACGTGAACTTCGTCGACCGCTGGGACCCACGCGTCGACGACGTACCGACGCCGCACTCCCGGTTCGCCTATGTCTGACGGCCGGACCTGCACCACTGATCAACCGGCCCCCTGCCGCACGGCGCACGCTTGGCGTCCGGTGCCGAACCCTCGCGGGCGCAGGTTGGTCAGTGCTGCGAGTCCGCCTACGGGCGGATCACGATCTTGCCGTGGGCGTGGCCGGACTCGCTGAGGGCCTGGGCTTTGCTGGCGTCGGGCAAGGTGAAGCTGTCGGCGATTCGGATCGTTAGTTTGCCGTCGGCGGCTGCCTGGAGTTGGGTGTCGAGGGCGGCGCGGACCTGCTCGGGGGTGCCGGTGCCGCCTCCGGAGGTCTGGATGCCGAGCTTGCCTGCGGCGAAGTCGGCGATGGTGATGATCCGGTCGGTGCCGCCGCGGAGTTCGATCGACTCCTCGAGACCGCCCTTGCCGGCAGTGTCGAACACCGCGTCGACGCCCTGCGGCGCGGCCTCGCGCACCCGCTCGAGCAGGCCGTCACCGTAGAGCACCGGGACGGCGCCGATCGAGCGCAGATAGTCGTGGTTCACCGCGGACGCCGTGCCAATCACCGTCAGACCGGCCGCTACAGCGAGCTGTACGGCGACCGAGCCCACCGCACCAGCGGCGCCGTGGATCAAGATCGTCTCGCCCGACTTCACGCCGAGCAGGTCGAGGACCCGCTGCGAAGTCTCGCCGGCCACCGGTACGCCGACGGCCTGCTCCCAGCCGAGGTCCGCGGGCTTGCGCGTCACGTTGCCGCCGATCGCGTACTCGGCGTACGAACCGCCGACCGACCAGCCGACCACCTCGTCGCCGACCGCGAAGGCAGCTCCGTCACCGGCCTCGTCCACCACTCCGGCGACCTCGAGGCCCGGAATCGCGGGGAATTTCGCCGGCGCGAAGTCCTTCGTGAAGCCGCGGCGGATCTTCGTGTCGTACGGGTTCACGCCGGCCGCGTGCACCTTGATCCGCACCTGCCCGGGTCCGGCGTGCGGCTCCGGCACGTCCTGCACCTTGAGTACCTCAGGATCGCCGTACTCCTCGAACACCACAGCCCGCATGCCACAGCCTCCTCGAATTGGTTGTTGCTACAAGAAAAGGCTGCGCCGCCGCCGGGCATTCCCGGACGGCGGCGTCAGTTTGTTGCAATCAGGCCTCTTCGAGGCGCGGGAAGAGCGGGTCACCCTTGGTCAGTGTGGAGCCGGCCGGCAGTTGGCCCCAGGTGCCGGCGTCCTGCACGCGCTGGTCCTTCAGCGCGCCCAGCTTCTCCTCGGCGCCGAGCAGCTCCCACAGCTTCGCGGACGACTTCGGCATCGTCGGGTTGTGCAGTACGGCGACCGCGCGCAGCGTCTCGGCCGCGGAGTACAGGATCGTGGCGAGCCGGTCCTGCTTCGACTCGTCCTTCGCGACCTTCCACGGCTCCTGCTCGGTGACATACCCGTTGACCGCGCCGACGAGCTCGTTGATCGCGGCCAGCGCGTCCTGGAACGCCAGCGTGTCCAGAGCCTTGTCCGCGGTGGCCACGGTCTGCGCGAGCTTGTCCGCCAGCGCCTGCTCGGCCGGTCCGTGGTCGGTCGGCTCCGGCAGCACACCGTCGAAGTACTTGCCGACCATCGCCGCGATCCGGCTGGCCAGGTTGCCCAGGCCGTTCGCGAGCTCGGAGGTGTAGACCGCGCTCAGGTGCTCCCAGGAGAACGAACCGTCCGAACCGAACTGGATCGTGCGCAGGAAGTAGTACCGGAACGCGTCCGAGCCGAAGTGGTCGGTGATCTCGTGCGGCGCGATCGCGGTCAGCTTCGACTTGCTCATCTTCTCGCCGCCGACCAGCAGCCAGCCGTGCGCGAACACCTGGCGAGGCACGGCGACGCCGGCAGCCATCAGCATGGCCGGCCAGATCACCGCGTGGAACCGGAGGATGTCCTTACCGACCAGGTGTACGTCGACCGGCCACAGCTCCTCGAACCGCTTCGGGTCGGTGCCGTAGCCCGCGGCCGTCACGTAGTTGAGCAGCGCGTCGATCCAGACATACAGAACGTGGTCCTCGTCCCACGGCACCGGGATGCCCCAGTCGAAGGTCGAGCGGGTGATCGACAGGTCCTGCAGGCCCTGCTTGACGAACGCGATCACCTCGTTGCGGGCGCTCCCCGGCGCCACGAAGTCCGGCTGCTCGTCGTACAGCTCCAGCAGCTTGTCGGCGTACGCCGAGAGCCGGAAGAAGTAGTTGGTCTCCGAGACCAGCTCCAGCTCGGTGCCGTGGATCATGCACAGCTGGGTGCCGTCCTCGCCGGTGCGGATGTCCGCGGGGAGCTTGAACTCCTCGCAGCCCACGCAGTACAGGCCCTCGTACTCGCCCTTGTAGACGTCGCCCTTGTCGTACAGCGTCTGCCAGAACTCGCGGACCCGCTCGGTGTGGCGCTGCTCGGTGGTCCGGATGAAGTCGTCGTACGCGATGTCGACGTCCACCCAGGCCGGCTTCCAGGCCTCTTCGACCAGCTTGTCCGTCCACGCCTGCGGCGTCATGCCCTGCGCCTCGGCGCTGCGCATCACCTTCTCGCCGTGCTCGTCGGTACCCGTCAGGTACCACTTGCGCTCGCCGCGCTGCGCGTGCCAGCGCGTCAGGACGTCCCCGGCCACCGTCGTGTAGGCGCTGCCGATGTGCGGCGGAGCCGTGACGTAGTAGATCGGGGTGGTGACGTAATAGGCCTTCTCGGACATGTTCCAAGCGTAGTGGGACGCGCGAACGCTATTTACCAGGGTCTCTCGCGGCCAGTACTGCGTCGTACACGGTGCGTTTCGGGACGTTGAAGCGTTTCGCGACGTCAGCGATCGCTTGTTTGCGGTGCGTACCCGCTTCCTCGTCCTTCGCGACCTCTCGCGCCAGGTCCTCACCGGTCACGATCTTGTCCGGGTCGGCGCCGGCCACGACGATCGTGATCTCCCCGCGGACGCCGTCCTTCGACCAGGTCACGAGCTCGTCGAGCGGGCCGCGCTTCACCTCTTCGTACGTCTTGGTCAGCTCCCGGCACACCGCCGTACGCCGATCCGCGCCGAACGCCTCGGCCATCGCCTCCAGGGATGCGGTGATCCGGTGCGGCGCCTCGAAGAACACCATCGTCCGCGGCTCGTCCTTGAGATCGTCGAGCCGTCGCCCGCGCTCACCCGGCTTGCGCGGCAGGAACCCCTCGAACGTGAACCGATCCACCGGCAACCCGCTCAACGCCAACGCCGTCAGCACCGCCGAAGGCCCCGGCACGGCCGTCACGTCAACCTCGGCCTCGATCGCCGCCGCCACCAGCCGGTAGCCCGGATCCGACACGCTGGGCATCCCCGCGTCGGTCACCACGACCACGGTCAGCCCGTCGACCAACGCCTGCAGCAACTCCGGCGTCCGCTCCCGCTCGTTCCCCTCGAAGTAGCTGACCACCCGGCCACCGACCGCGATCCCCAGCTCCGAAGTCAACCGCCGCAATCGCCGCGTATCCTCCGCAGCCACCACATCCGCCCCCGCCAACACCCGCCCCAACCGCGCCGAAGCATCAGAAACATCCCCAATAGGAGTCCCCGCCAGCACCAATCGCCCGGTCATCGGGCCATCATCCCAGCCTGCCGGGCAGACTCCGGGAGGCGGTGGTACCGGGGCGTCCGTACGATGGCGGGCGTGGCTGCTGTGATCGAGGATGGGACTGCGCGGCGTAGCGACGTCGGCGAAGGGCTGGAGACGCTCGGGCGGGACGTGCTCGGGAGACGGCTGCCGCCGCTCAAGGAGCGCCTGTACCCGGCCATGCCGCGGGACTTCGACGGCGGGTGGATCGCCACGCTGGCGATCACGCTGATGGCGGGCATCCTGCGGTTCTGGCACCTCAGTACGCCGGTGAAGTTCGTCTTCGACGAGACGTACTACGCCAAGGACGCGTTCAGCCTGCTCAAGTTCGGGTACGCGCGCCAGTTCATCGACCAGCCCGAGGGCGCCGCCGACAAGGCGATCCTGAGCGGCAACCTGGACGTCTTCAAGCCGACCCCGAGCCTGACCGTGCACCCCGAGGTCGGCAAGTGGATGATCGCGGCCGGTGAGCAGCTGTTCGGCATGAACACGTTCGGCTGGCGCTTCATGCCGGCCCTGTTCGGCACCCTGACCGTGCTGCTGGTGATCCGGACGGTGCGCCGGATGACGCGCTCGACGCTGATCGGCTCGATCGCCGGCCTGCTGCTCGCGGTCGACGGCCTGCACTTCGTGATGTCCCGGGTCGCGCTGCTCGACATCTTCCTCGCGTTCTGGCTGGTGGCAGCGGTCTCCTGCCTGGTCGCTGACCGTGACTGGACACGCCGCCGGCACGCGGACACCCTCGACAAGCCGACCGCCGACGGCGAGCGTCGTACGATCGGCCGCTGGCTGCTCGTCCGCCCGTGGCGCATCGCCGCCGGCATCTGCTTCGGCCTCGCGCTCGGCACGAAATGGTCCGCCGTCTGGACGCTCGCTGCCTTCGGCGTACTCGCGTTCGCCTGGGACTTCGGCGCGCGACGGGCTCTCGGTGTACGGTTCGCGTTCGTGAAGTCGGCGCTGGTCGACGGCATACCGGCGTTCGTCAGCCTGGTGCTCGTAGCGGGCATCACCTACCTCGCGACCTGGACCGGTTGGCTGCTGCACGACAACGCCTACGACCACAACTGGGCTGCGACCAATCCGGCACACGGCGTGATGAAGGTCGTACCCGACGACTTCCGGTCACTGCTCGAGTACCACAAGGAAGTGCTCGCCTTCCACACCGGCGACTACATCAAGCACGCCACCCACCCGTACCAGTCGAACCCGGCCGGCTGGCCGATCATCGCCCGCCCGATCGGGTTCGACGCGGTCAACGACATCAAACCCGGTACGCCGGGCTGCAACGCCCCGGCCGGGACCAACTGCCTGCAGGTGATCTCTGCCCTCGGTACGCCGCTGCTGTGGTGGGGCGGCGCGCTCGCGCTGATCGCGGCGCTGGTCTTCTGGATCGGCTCACGCGACTGGCGGTACGGCGTACCGATCGTGGGCTTCGTGACGTGCTGGGTGCCGTGGTTCGCGTTCGACGACAGACCGATCTTCTTCTTCTACGCGGTCACGATGATCCCGTTCACCGTGATGGCGGTGGCGCTGATCCTCGGCAAGATCCTCGGACCGGCCCGCGCGGCCATCGGTTCGGCGGCGAATACGGCGGGTGCGGCGATGAGTACGGCGTCACCGCGCCGGCTGATCGGCAGCGCGGTGGTCGGCGCGTTCGTCGTCCTCGTCGTGCTGAACTTCGCCTACATCTGGCCGATCCTGACCGACAAGGTCCTCCCGCACCCGGACTGGCTCAACCGGATGTGGTTCAAGTCGTGGATCTGACCGCGTAGTCGACGTTCTCGAACGGCCAGTCCGCGGCGAGCCAGCCGCTGACGGCTTCGTACAACGGAACGTCCAACTCGGCCCGGTCCGCACTCACCCAGGAACGGACGTCGGTGACACCCGGGTTCTTGCGCGACGGATAGATGTAGACGCAGCCGATCACGTCGCCGTCGATCACGGTGAAGGTGAAACCGCGGCGCTGTACGAAGTCCTCCGCGTGCCGCTCGAGATCTCCGAGATTCGATTCCAGCGTCATCCCGTCGACCGGCGGCCAACTGCCGCCGAAGCCCGGCGTCGCGCGGATGTGCTCGATGCTGCTCGTCCACGCGGCATGATCCGGGACGTTGTGCTCCGGGCCGAGCGGTTCGAGCCGGAAGCGCGGCGTGATCAGTTCCCGGGGCACGTCGAAATCAGCTGGGACGAAGTCGCTCATGACGGCAGGCTATGAGGCCGCGCGCCCGACCGCACGCGCATTAGTGCAGCTCGTGGTGGCCTTTGCCCTTGTTCTTCTTGCCGTGTCGCTTGGCCGACGACTGACCGCCGACGCCGCCGAACAGCGCGAGGCCCTTCACCACGACGGTCGGTGCGTTCGGGTCCGGGTCGTCGCTGCCGCGGGCGCCGAAGCCCCCGAAGATGCCGACACCCTCGTTGCGCACCGTCACGCCCTCGGGCACGGTGATGTCGATCCCGCCGAACACCGCGAACGCGTAGATCGTCACCTCGCGGCCCTCGAAGACCGCGTTGGTCATGTCCAGATCGTGCCCGCCGAAGACCGCGAACGCGTTCGTACGCCGCTTCACCCGCCAGCGCCCGGTCCGCTCGCCGCCGCCGAAGATCGCCACCATCGTGTCGAAGCTCTGGCTCGGGTCGGCCGGCTCCTCGATCGGCACCGGGCTGTTGGAGACCGATGGCTGCGTCACGGGCAGCGGCACCGGCTGGGCCTGACCCGGTACGACGAGGTCGCGGGTGATCGGCTCGAGCTCGCCGAGCGTCCTGGCCTGCAACGCCTGCTCGAGGCGTTCGGCATGCTCGTCCTGCGACAACCGGCCCGACATCAGGGCATCCCGGAGTACGTCGACGACCTGGTCACGATCGGTGTCGGACGCCCGCAGGTGCGCGTGCGGGTGCGGGCGGTCGGGCAGATTCTCCATAAGACGGAACGATATATCGAGAAGGGCTCGGTGCGGACTCCGGAAAACCCCCGATCCTGACCCCTAGTCCCGGCGTTGGATTCCGAGGGTGCAGAGCATCGCGGCGCCGGTGAGCCCAGCGAAGGCGAGCGCCGTGCCGGCGTACCCGCCGAGGCCGAGGCCCAGGCCGCCGATCGCGGCGCCGAGGAACGTGCCGAGGCTCATACCCGCGGCGTTGACGCTCAGCGCCGAGCCGCGGAGGTCACCGCTCCGGCGGACCAGAAGCGTGGTGACGCAGGCCGCGACGGTTGCGTGGCTGGCGCCCATGAGCGCGGTGAGCAGGAGCGTGAGCGGCAGGGTCGGCGAGAAGTAGAACGCCGCGACTGCGACCAGGGCGACGGTGATACCGCCGAGCAGCAGCTTCTCGGGGCTGATCCAGGCGCGATCGGTGGCGAGATAACGTCCGGCGAAGAGATTGCCGAGGAAGAACGACGCGCCGCTCAGCGACCATACGAGCGCGAACCAGCCGGGAGCCAGGTCGAACTTGTCGTCGTAGAACGCGGCCAGATACGCGAGGTACCCCATGAACGCCGCGGTCCGGAGCATGGCGACGGCGAGCAGCGGGAGCGCACCGGGGACGCGGGCCAGCTCGCGGTACGTCGCGAGGTAGCTCACCCGCTCGTTCTTGCTGCGAGGTGACTTGCGCCCGCGGCCGCGCCAGAAGAAGGCCGCGGACAGCGCCAGTGAGATCACCGAGGCGGCGAGCAGGTTGCCGCGCCAACCCCAGACCAGTCCTGGTACGGCGAGCACCGGCGCGGCGAGCATCGCCATCGCCGAGGTCGTCGCGGACACGAGAGTCGCCGCCCGTCCCGCGGCCGCCGGCGAGCGGAACCGGTCAGCCGCTGCAGCCCCGATCGACGGAGCCAGGATCGACGTCGACGCACCGATCAACAGGCAGAACGCCGCCAAGGCGAACACGTTGCCCACAGCCCCTAAAGCTGCCGATATCCCGAGCAACGCGAGCCCACCCGCGGCGACCAACTCCCGCGCCACCCGATCCATCAACGGCGCCAGCGACACCCCGACCGCCAGAGCCGCCAGTCCGCCGAGACCGCGCAGTCCGCCGATCTCCGCGACGCTTCCACCCGCGGTCTGCGCAATCGGCACGAGATACATCCCGAACACCGTGAACGGAATCAGGCTCACCGTCGAGGCCAGCAGGAACGGCCACAACCGCCTGGCCATCCGGAGATCGCCAGGCACCTCGGTCGAGGGTGTGACTGTGGTCATCTGTCCGTCCTGTAGCGGTAGAGGCTGCTCGGGCGGGAGCTGAACTGGGAGAAGGGAAATGGTTCGGCCGACAACGCGGTGACGCCCTCGCCGAGGAACGCGCGCACTACTGCGCTGCCTGTCTGTGCGTAGACGGCGAGCGGCTTCGATTGCTCGCGGCAACGAGTGAGGAGTACGTCGAAGCTGCCGTTGGACAGCGTCATACCCGTGGCAACCACCGCGTCGGCAGCATCCACGACCTCGATCATGTCCCGCGAGACGGGCAGGCCGGAGGCGGTCTCGCGGAGGTTGAAGTCGCACGGGAGACAGATGCCGCCGCGCTCGGTGATCGCCTCGACGAGCGGGTTGACGACGCCGATCAACGCGACTTTGGTGCCATCAGCAACATCCAGCAGACCGGCAACGGCCGCATCACGCGCCCGCGCCCGGACGTCCGGCGTACCGGCCGGGAGGACGATCTCCTCGGCGTGCTCCGCCGTGTGATGAGGCTCGACCGCGGCCAGGTAGGCATCGAGCGCCGCGATCCGCACGGGGAGCGGATCGTCGGACGTGAGTACGTCGGCCAGCGTCCGCCCGGACGTATCCGCGCAGCACGACGGCTCCAACTCCCCCGACTCGAACGAACACGCCCCGAAGACCTCTCCCACCCGCAGCAGCACGTAGTAGTTCCGATAGGTGACGTCCGCCCCTGGCAACCGGGTCGTGTGATGCAACCAGAAAGCGCTGGTGACGTTGAAGTCCGCCGGCGAAGGAGAGCCAGCGAGCACAGCGGCGGTGAGATCAGCAACGGTCATGGCAACTCAGCCGGCCTTTCGGGGTTGTGATGCAGAGCGGACAACTCCGGGCGACCCAGTCACAGGCAACACACTAATGCGACGGGGTCGCAGATGGAAGTTTCTCGCGGTGGGCGAGTGCTGACTCGCGGCGGTCCCAGGACATGGCGGACCACGGGATCGAGAGGTCGTCGAGGGAGTCGATCTCGAGGGGGCGCATCGACGCCATCGGGCGGGCCTCGGCGTGGCGGGCGAAGGCGGATTCGACATACCGGGTCCCGGTGTCGGCGGCCAGGAAGACGTGCTTACGGCCGCGATCGCAGCTGTGTTCCCACAATGCCGACAGGTACGCCGCCCCGGCCGACAGCCCCGCGAATACCCCGGACGTCCGGAGCAGATCGACCGCCGCCGACATCGCGTAGTCGAACGAAACCCAGTGCAGCCGGTCGTACAACTCGTGCCGCACGTTGCGGAACTCGATCGAGCTCCCGATCCCCGCGATGATCATGTCCGGATCCTGCGTGTGGCCGGCCCCGAACGTGACGCTGCCGAACGGCTGCACGCCAACCAGGTTCACATCCCGTCCACGCTCCCGCAGGTACGCCGCGATCGCGCCGGTCGACGCGCCCGTACCCACTCCGCCGACCAGACAGAGCGGCCCGTCCGGCACCACCTCCGCGACGAGATCCGCGACCGCGCGATACCCGAGGTAGTGGATGTCGTCGTGGTACTGCTGCATCCAGTGGTACGTCGGGTTGTCGCGCAGGATCTCCCCGATCCGGCGGACCCGGAGGTTCTGGTCGAGCTGCAGGTTGCTCGACGACGGCACCTGCTCGACAGTCGCGCCGAGGATCTCGAGCTGGATCTTCAGCGTCCGGTCGACCGTGGTCGAGCCGACAATGTGGCAGTTCATCCCGTACCGGTGGCAGGCGAGCGCGAGCGCATGCGCGTAGATCCCGCTCGAGGAGTCGATCAGCGTGTCACCACGCCGTACCCGCCCGGTCTCGAGCAGGTGGCGGACGGCGCCGAGCGCGGAGTACACCTTCATGGTCTCGAACCGCAGGCAGATCAGATCATCCCCGACCCGGATCGGATCGGGATCTTTGATGGCCTCCGCCAGGTGGTCGTGCAGTCGCGTCATCGGCGCGGTTCGCTCCTTGGGTCAGATCCGGTGTCGAGGGTCAGCACGGGCGGAGCGTGCGGGTTGCCGATCCGGGCGGCTGCGACCAGCCGGCGGGTCAGTTCGTGGTGTGGTTCGGTGGTGAGGGTCGCCGGCGGGCCTTGCTCGACCACGCGGCCGGCGTCGAGGACCAGGACCTGATCCGCGACGGCTGCGACCAGGCCGAGGTCGTGGCCGATCCAGATCAGCGCCGTACCGCGGGTCTTCAGCTCGGTCAGCAGGTCGAGCACGAGCGCCGTACCGCGATCGTCGAGGGCCGTGGTGATCTCGTCGCAGATCAGTACGTCGGGGTTCGCGAGGACGGCTCGGGCGAGGGCGGCGCGTTGGAGCTCGCCGCCGGACAGCCGACTCGGCGGGCGGGCCGCGGTGATCGCTGCGACGCCGAGTCTCGCGAGCGTGGCCTGTGCTTCTTCTCGGGCCTGTTGCGCTGGGAGGCCGCGGAGGCGTTGCGCCGTACGGGCAACCTGCTGGTCGACGGGACGGCGTTCGTCGAAGGAGCCGCGGACCTCCTGCCAGACGTACTGGACGCGGCGGGTCTGCTCGCGGGTGCGATTGCGAAGGACCGGCAGCGGCTCACCGTCGAGGAGGATGCGGCCGGTGTGGCGCTCGTGCAGACCGGCGACGCAGCGGGCGAGGGTGGTCTTGCCGCTGCCGGAACGGCCGACGACACCGAGACAGGCGCCGGCGCGGACCTCGAGGGCGACATCACGCAGTACGACGTCGCGACCGCGCGGCCGCAGCGAAGCAGACAGGCTCATTGCCTCTAGCAACGGCTGCCCGCCGGTGGAGGTTCCCGTCAGCGGCAGGTCGGGCGACGCCGGCAGTACGTCGGCGACCACTCGGCCCGCGTCCAGCACCACGACCCGGGTTGCGAGCGCCCGTACGAGGTCAAGATCGTGACTGAGCAACAAGATCCCCAGCCCGGTCCCGGTCAGTTCACGCAGCTCCTGGACCAACTGCAGGCGGGTGATCGAGTCGAGTCCGGTACTTGGTTCGTCGAGGACCAGCACCCGCGGTCTGCACGTCAAGGCCTGTGCCAGCGCGACCCGCGGCCGCTCCCCGCCGGAAAACTGATGCGGAAACCTCTTCAGGGTCGCGCGGTCGCCCGGCAACTGCGCTACGCGGACAGCCTCCTCGACATCGCCGCCGTGAAGCTTCGCCAGCTCCCGCAACGTCGTACCGATCCTCCGGGCCGGGTTGAGTGCGCTGCCCGGATGTTGCGGCATATACGCAACGACCCGCCCACGTACGTCGGCCCGGGTCGGCCCGTTGCTGTCGACAACCACCTCGCCGCCGACCTCGACCCGTCCGTCGAGCCGGACGCCGTCACCGTGCTCGCCGAGCAACGCCAGCGCGGACGTCGTCTTGCCGGACCCGGACGCGCCGACCAGCGCAGTCACCTCACCCGCGACAACCTCGAACGACACTCCATCCACGAGAATCGCCGACCCCGCCGTAGCCCTCAGGTTGTCGACTCGCGCCACCGTCATACGGCCGCCAGCTGACGCGACCTGTACACGAGGCGGTCGGCCAGCAGGTTGAAGCCCAGCGTGAAGGAGACGAGGAGAAGCGCCGGCGCAAGCACCGACCACGGCTGGAGCAGCAGGCCTTCGCGGTTGCGGGACACGCTGACCGCCCAGTCCGGCGCGGTCGGGCTCAACCCCAGTCCGAGGAAGTTGACCGAGGCAACCAGGAAGACCGCGAGCGTGATCCGCGTACCGAGATCCGCAGCGACCGGCCCGAGCACCGAGCGCCCGACGTACCCGATCTGAATCGCGAACCACGACTCACGCTGCATCCGCAACGCCTCGACCACCGGCCCACTCGCCGCGTCCAACGCCGCCGCCCGAACGAGCCGCGCCGCCGTCGGCACGTTGACCATGGCCACCGCCAGCATGATCGCAAGCGCCGACGCCCGCCATCCGACGGCGACGACACTGATCACCAACAACGAAGGCAACGGCAAGAGCACATCCAGCGGCCGCATCAACCCCTCGTCCAACCACCGATGCCTCGTCGACGCAGCCACCAGCCCGATCGCCCCACCCAGGACATACGCCAGAACCACCGCGCCGACAGCCATCCCCAACGCAGTCCGCCCACCCACCAACAGCAGCCCGAACACGTCCCGCCCCAACCCGTCCGTCCCCAACAAACCCTCGGACGAGTAAGGCAGGCCCTTGCCCACGTCGTACGACACGAGAGGCCCGAGGACTGCAATGCCCAGGGGCACGGCAACCAACCCGACCGCGATCCAGCCACGCCGGTTCATCGGAGCAGGGCCGTTCGCGGGACCAGGCGGTTGCAGGCGAGGTCTGCCGCCAGGTTGATGAGCAGCGCGGCGACCGCCAGCACCAGCGTCAGACCTTGCACGGTGGGGATGTCTCGCGTTTCGACGCCGTCGACCAAGGCAGTCGCGAAGCCGGGGATGGCGAAGATGGCTTCGACTACGAGGACTCCGCCGAGGAGGGTGTCGCCGGTGCGGGCCAGTTCTTGGACGCCTGGTACGGCGGCGTTCGGGAGGACGTGACGGAGCAGGAGCTGCCGGCGGGGTACGCCGAGCCGCCGCGCCTGTACGACGTACTCGGCGTGAAGAGCGTTGATCGTGCCGGCCCGGACCTGGCGTGACAGCAGGCAGACGGTGCGTCCGAACAGGACCGCGACGGGCAGGACCAACAGCGCGGGTGATGCGAGCAGATCCCCGCCGACCCATGTCGCCGGCAGCCAACCAAGTCGCAGCGAGAAGACCGCAACCAGCACGACCGCGATGACGAAGTCCGGGATCGCCGACAGCGCCAGCGTCACCGACGTGATCGCCCGATCGATCCGCCCGTTCTCGTGCGTTCCCATCACGATGCCCAGGGCAACAGCCAGCGGTACGACGATCGCGAGCGTCGCCACTGTCAGCACGAGCGTCGCGCCGATCGAGGACCGCACGATGTCGATCACAGGTCCCCCGCTGATCAGCGACGCACCCAGGTCACCAGTCAGCACGTTGCCCAACCAGTGCACGAAGCGCTCCGGCGCCGGCTGGTCCAGCCCGAGCTCAGCCCGCAACCGAGCGACCTGCTCCGGCGTCAACGTCTCGGTGAACCGCAGCTCCGCCGCATCCCCCGGCAGCAACGACGTCAGCACGAACACAAGCACCGAGAGCACGGCCAGCTGCACAACCGCGAGCAGCGCCCGCTGAGCGGCGTACGACCGCATTCAGGCCAGCCACACCTTGTCGAACCGCCCCTGGTCCAGCGTGTTCGGCGGCACCGCCTGCACACCCTGCACCTTGGCCGACACGGCGATGAGATAGTCCGGCAGGCCCCATGCCAGGATCCCGCCCTCATCGCGCAACGTCTTCTGCAGCACCCCGTACTTCTCCGAACGCTCGCTGTCAGACGTGATCGCCCGCGCCGCAGCGAACCCGGCATCGAACTCCGGCCGCCGCCAATGCGTCACATTGAACGGCGAATGCGACAACAACCGATCGGTGAAGTACTGCGGGATCGGCATCGCCCCGGACCGATGGTTGCCGATAGCACCCTTCGTGAGCAGGTCCTTGGCGTACGTCTGCGGGCTCCCGGTCGTCACCTTCAACCGCACGCCCGCCTCCGCGACCTGCTCCGCGAACAACGTCGCCGCCTCGACGAATCCGGCCGACGCATCCGCGGTGAAGATCTCCACTTCCTTCCCCACCAGCCCGGCCTTCGTCAGCAACGCCTTCGCCCGATCCACATCACGCTCGCGGCCCGGCAGATCGCCGGGGTAGTACTGATATCCCTTACCGAAAAGGTCATTCCCGACCTCGCCGCGCCCCGCGAGGACGACGTCCACCAGCCGCTGCCGATCCGCGAGCAGCTTGAACGCGAGCCGAACGTCGGGGTTGTCGAACGGCGGCTGATCGACCTTCATCACGAAGGCCTGCATGGTGCTGGCCTTCGCGGCGACGACCCGCACCGCCTTGCCGGCCGTCCGCGCGAACGTCGCCGTGATGTCGTTCGCGTACTCCGCCTGGCCGCCCTGTACTGCGTTCGCCCGCGCCTCGGAGTCCGCGGACAGGATGTGCAGTTCCTCGATCCGTGCGGGGCCGTCCCAATACTCGTCGTACCGCGAAGCGACCATCGATCGCCCGGGCTCGAAGGAGGCGAAACGGAACGCACCGGTGCCGAGAGGCTTGGTCGGATCCTTGAACCCGTTGCGCACGATCTGTGTGCCGATGCCGGCAAGCAGCGCCGGGAACTCCGCATTCGGAGCGGTCAGCACCAGCTCGACCGTCGACGGCCCCAGAACCCTGCTGCGCTTGAGATCCAGCGTCGCGAGCGACGACTGCGCGACCCGCTCCGGCACGGCGGGGTCGGCGATCCGCGCGAGACTGAACAACACGTCCTCGGCGACCAGCTTCGCGCCGTCGTGGAAGCTCGCGTCCCGCAGGCTGAACCGCCAGGTCGTCGCCGTCCCGTCGTGCTCCCACGTCGACGCCAGCCGCGGCACCGGCTTCAGATCCGGCCCGAGCTCGACCAGCTTCTCGTAGATCGCCTTGTGCCGCGCGATGTCCACGAACAGGCTCTGCACGTGCGGGTCGAGCACCTCCTTCGCCCCACCACCGGCGTACACAGCGCGCAACCGCCCGCCCTGCTTGGGCTGCGCCGCCGCTTCACCGTCCGCCCCACATCCGGCCACCGCAGCCAGCCCGACGGCGCCGGCCACCCCCAGGAACCCACGCCTGCTCAACGCCTCGGACACGCGCCACATCCTCACGTTAGTGAAAACGATTGTCAAATCCAGCGCGCATCTGAACGAGACGCCCTCATTCTCCCGAGGCCCACCACCGATCGCTCTCCGTGACGGCGTGTCCAGGGTGGGAGACCCGCCTAGTCGTCGCAGTCCGGGGTGGGGCAGGTGTCCGGGAGGTCGGCGGCGATGCGGTCGAGGAGGGTGGTGAGCTGGGCCTGCTCGTCGGCGCTGAGGCGGTTGAAGAAGTAGACGCGGACGGCGGCGACGTGGTCGGGGGCGGCGGCGTCGATGGCTTTGCGGCCGAGTTCGGTGAGGCGGACCATCGAGCCGCGGGCGTCGGCGGCGCATTCCTCGCGGCAGACCAGGCCGCGTCTCTCCATCCGGCTGACCTGGTGGGACAAGCGGCTGCGCTCCCACCCGACGGACCGGCCGAGATCGCGAGTCCGGAGTACGCCGTCTTCCGCCTCCGACAGCGGATGGAGCAGGGCGTAGTCGGCGCCGGACAGGCCCGAATTGCCGATCATTCGCGCCTCGAGCGCGCGCATCAGCTCGCGGTGCGTGTCCCGGTACGACTGCCAGAGCCGCGCCTCACGCTGATCGAGCCACTGCGGTTCACCCATGAAGACAGTGTACGGATATCTGTTGACATGTCATCGAGTCCGCTACGGCGTGCGCGACAAGGCAACCGCGAGGCCGATCGTGCCGGCCATCACCAGCAGTTCGAGTACGGCGAGCCGCCGGAACGCGACCGGATCGCCCGCTTCCAACTGCGGCAATGTGCTCTGCCGGTGCAGCTGCCCGATGATGACCAGCGTCACGAACGCCAGGGTCTTGCCCAGCACCAAGGCGCCGTACCCGCTCGTCACCCACTGCGTGATCAGCCCCCAGCCGTCCTGCCGGCCACCGAGGTGGATCTCGGCTGTCAGCAGGCCCGTGATCCCGATCGTCACCGCGCACACCAAGGCGAGCGTGCTGAACACCTCGACAGCCTGGCGCGAACGCGAATACCGCAGTACAGCGGCCAATCCGCCGACCCACGCGGTGGCGGCGACAACGTGCACGACCAGCGAGGTCGTCGCCAGAACGGACCAGGCGCTCGTCCGATCGAGAGCACCGTGACCCGTCAGCAGCGGTCCGATCAGCGCGGCAACCGTGAGTACGGCGGCAAGCAGCGCACCGCGCATCGTCTTCACGCCACTCAACACAACAGCCAACACAGCGGTCAGTACGACGGCAGCCGCGAGGGCGCGCACCTGCGTGAGCTGACCAGCCGGCTCGGCATGCTCCGCAAGATGCGACAGCGGTATGCCGAGAATCACTGTCGCTGTGGCGATCAACCCGCCGATGCTTGCCACCGCCCAGATCCCCGCCGCCAACGCCGCGTCCTGGCAGGCCCGAATCGCCTTGCTGCCAAGCTTTCCGCCGTCCGCGGGCAGGAACAGCAGCACCGCCAGCACCGCCCCACCGGTGGCGACCGCGGCCGCGTCGGCGACGATCCGCAGTACCGGAACGGCCCAGGACACACCGAGCCCGGCGCCGAGCAACCCGTCCACCGCCCGCTGCGGCGCCCCACCTGCCGCAGACAACGCCGCCACCATGACAAAGAGGCCAACAGCAACCATCCCGAGGACGACCCAGATCAGCCGCCCGGCCGGGCGAGACGCCAGGTGTGTGGCCGGCGGGACCGGAACGGGGTCTTCCGCCTTGGGCGGCGGCACGGCCGGTTCGGGTTGGTGCGCCGGCTCGCTGGGTGGATGGTCGCTCATCAGCCTGCCGGGCGTCTGCGGACGATGACGATCGCGAGCGCCACGACCACCAGCATCACCAGGCACATCGCGACGATCGTGACCATGTTGCCGTTGCCGTCGGAGGCCGCCGGCGTGCCGGCCGGCTGCGTCGCGGGATGACCGGCGTGCGTGACGCTGAAGGACCCGGAGATCGTGATCGGGTGCCCGTCGGCCGATACGACCCGCGCCTCGACGGTGTACTTCCCGGCCTCGATCATCGCGCCGACCGGCTGGGTGACCGTGTTGTCGACCACCTCGGCGTCGCCGTTCGCCACGTTCGTGCCGCTGGGCGAATTGACCTCGACCTGCGTCCCGTTCGACCCGACCGGTTCGTTGAAGGTCAGGATCACCTTCGACGGCGGCGCGGCCATCGACGAACCGTCCGTCGGCGTCATCGACTCGAGCTTGGCGTGCGCCGCCGCCACGCCGGTGGAAACCACCAGCGTGAACAGCGACGCAACCAGGATTGCGATCAGTCGACGCACGGCTACTGCTTCTCCACAGGGGTCGGAGCCGAAGCCGGAGCCGTGGCGGTACGACGCGGCCTCAGCCCGAAGGCCAGGCCGAGCAGTCCGACAAGCAGACCGGCGCCGCCCAGCCAGCGCGCCAACGTGTCCGACGTACCCTCGGACGTCGTCGCCGCGACCGGCGTGATCGCGGCCGCCAGCTTCAGCGTCGGCGCCGGGTGTTCGGGCTCGTCCGCACCGTCCTTGGCGACGTCGGACCACTTCACCACCTCACCGTCGCTGTACGTCTGCACGGCGGGGAAGCTCAGCGAGTCGACCCCCTCCGGCAGCCTGCCGACCGACAACGCGAACTCGTCGAAGTCGTTCGCCGGGATGCCGCCCGCGGTCGCGGTCCAGGTGACCGTGGTGATCGCCTTGGTCAGCGTCACATCGCCGACCTTGACCTCGGCCGGCAGCTTCTCTTCCTTCTTCTCCACCTTCCAGCCGTCCTTCACCTGCGCACCGACGGACGCGAACGGATGGTCCTTGGGCAGGCTGACGACGAGCTTGGTGGTGCTGGTGTTGTCGGACTCCGTCGGCACGCGGAAGACCAGCTTCGCGTACCCGCCGGGCTTGGCGTCCGGCGAGGACACCGTGACGTGCGCGGACGCCGATCCCGCGGCGCCGATCACGACCAGCGCGGACGCCGCGACGATCGCGCCGGCGCGCAGGACGAATCTCTTGGGCATGAGAGAACCTTTCAAGGCATACGAGTAATCCGGCCCGTGAGCCGGTTCAGACAGCAGCGATCACTCGTACGCCGGGAGGTCCGCGGCGGGAAACGTTCGAGTCGAGCCACGACGCGGCGAGCCGCACCGGCGAGGACACCACCACGAACCTGCGGGTGCGTGCAGGCAGCGGATGCAGAACCGGAAGCCGGGGAAGGAACCGCGCGAAGATGCGTACGACGCGCATCACCCAACGGTGGGCCTGGCTGACCGCGAGCACGCCGGCCAACAGGACCGAGAGGTGCGTGGCGGTCATCATCAAGCTGCTGCCGACACCTGGCGACATACCGGACATCGCCATCCCGTCGTGCATGCTCGCCGAGTCCAGCGTGACGTGCACGAACAGCTGCACCGCGGCCAGGACGAGTGCCGTCAGCAACCGTTCCCCGGCGAGGTACTCCCCCAGCAGCCAACACGCCCCGGCCAGTGCAGCCAGCGGAGGTACGACGCCGAGCGGCACCCCGCCGCCGCCCACGAGCACGTGACCAACCACCGCCACCGCGACGCTCAGCGCCGCGACCACGGAAGTCGTCCTGCTCTCGGTCGGCATGTCGTTCCCCTCGCTCCAGTCACTCTACGGACAAGAGCGGGTCCGGGTTCCCCCGGTGCTGACCCGCGGACCGCCGACCATGGAAAGAATCTTGCCGGATCGGTGCAACCTGGGGACGGGCCCACCACGTTTGACCCGGCATGACTGGGGAGGGCTGCGGGTGAGGGCGGAGACCGAGCAGGACTACGTCGAGTTCGTCACGCATCAAGCTAACGCTCTGTGCCGGACCGCTTACCTATTGTGCGGTGATTGGCGCCGAGCCGAGGACGCGACCCAGGAGGCTCTCATCCGGCTGTATCGCGTCTGGGGCCGGATCCAGCGCAAAGGCGCTGTCGGTGCGTACGCGCGGAAGGTCGTGGTCTCGACCACCCTCGACGCGCTGCGCCGCAAATCCAGCCAGGAGGTCGTCGGCGGTGATGGCTACTTCGCCAACGAGACCGAGCACGCCGACCCGTTCGGCGTACTCGAGGACCGCCTCGTGATCACCAAGGCCCTGGCCGAACTCCCTCCCCGACAGCGCGCCTGCGTCGTACTGCGGTATTTCGATGAACTGTCCGTGGAGGAAACCGCCGCCGCCCTCGATTGCCGCCCCGGGACGGTGAAGAGCCAGACGTTGCGCGCCTTGGAGAAGCTGCGCACGCACCCGGCCCTCGCCGAGCTTTCCGACCTGGCTGTGAGGGGTTGAGATGACCAGCGAACTCAAGGACCTGCTGGACCAGGCCGCCGACCGTCCCGCGACGTTCACTCCCGATGTGGCTGACCTGGTCGCCGCCGGACGCCACCGCACCCGTGCCCGGCGCATCATGATCTCGGCCGCGACGGCTGCCACCGCGGCGACCGCCGTCATCGCCGTTCTGCTGGTGGGCCATCTCGGCAACGCGCGGACGGCGCCCCAGCCGGCGACCACAGCCCAGCCGAAGATGGTCACCGATCTGTGCGCCAAGTCCGACGACTTCTTCCGGACCGCGAACGACGACGCCTGGCGTCGGCAGGTCGTCGCCAACTGGACCGACAAGGTGGTCGAGGTGACCGACCCCGACGGCGCGATGACGGTACGACGCTCGCCGGACGGATCGCAGTACGCGTACTGCGTGGCCGGCGTACCGATCCTCGGCAAGCCACTGGGTGGCTTCGGGGCGACTCTTCTCAACTTCGGGATTGTCACGCGCCCGTACCAGATCCAGCGCTATTGGAGCATGGGGTGTGGCGATGATCCGGTCGATCGGGACAACCGGACGACGTGGTGCATGGGCGTGCGGTACAGCTACGCGGGCCGGGTGCCGGAGGGAGTCACCCGGATCGCGTTCTCTGGCCTCGGTCAGCATGCGGACGCCACGATCAAGGACGGCTACTGGGTCCACCGCGTGTACACCGACGACATCAGGAACGGGAACGGCGACCCGATCTACATCACCATGTACGACGGCTCCGGGAAGCAGGTGTTCAAGGAGCGGTACTGACTCTTTGCGATGATGTCCGGATGGACGTAGCGGTGCTGGAGATCGGGGGAAGTCACGTCACGGCGGCCGTGGTGCGGCCGGCGACGTGGGACGTGACCGAGGTGGACCGGGCCAAGCTCGAGTCCCAGGCGGCCGCGGAGGTGGTGGTCGGGCAGCTCGCGGAAGCGGCCCGGAAGTTGCCGCTGGCAAACGGTCTGGCGATCGCGCTGCCCGGTCCGTTCGACTTCGGTACGGGCGTGGCGTGGTATCGCGGGCAGGGCAAGTTCGACCAGCTGTACGGGTTCAACCTCGGCGCCGCGCTGAGCGCCGAGCTGGGGATCGACCGGCTCCTGTTCATGAACGACGCGGAGGCGTTCACGGTCGGTGAGTGGACGGCGGGCGAGGTCCGCGGCGTCGAGCGCTGCCTCGGCGTCACGATCGGCACCGGCATCGGTACGGCGTTCCTCGCCGACGGCCGGGTGGTCCGCGAGGGCGACACGGTCCCGCCCGGCGGCGAGCTCTATAAGACGACGTACGCCGGGAAGCCGCTCGAGGACTCGATCTCCGCTCGCGCGATCCTGCGCGCGTACCCGAAGCAGGTCCCGGGCGTGAAGGAGATCGCCGACCTGGCCCGCGCCGGCGACACGACAGCACAGGAAGTCCTCGTCACCGCCTTCACCCACCTGTCCGCCGCCCTGACCCCCTGGCTAGAACGCTTCGGGGTGACTCACACAGTCCTGGGCGGCTCGATCTCAGGAGCTTTCGATCTGGTCGCTCCGGCGCTCGACTTCCCGGTCTCGGCGACGGCTGACACCGAGCATTCAGCGCTCATCGGAGCAGCAGCCCACTACCTGCGGTCCGAGTAGCGGATCCCCAGGCCATCACAATCGACCCGACCGGGGCGATTCCCCGCTCATTGCCGTGGCCAAGCCGCAATTGTGATGGCCTGGCGATCCGCCACTTGTCGGTGCCGCCCGCTACGGTCGGTCCCGTGAAGATCGCCACGCCCCGCCTCCGCGCGCAACTCGAGTCCGCCGTCCCGACGGATGTCGGGGACGAGGAGCGGCTGCTCGATCTCGAGCTCGCGGACGTGGACCTGAGCGACCTGACGGCCGAGCACGTCGAGATCAGCGGCTGCCGGCTGACCAGGTGCAAGCTGGCCGGATCCGAGCTGGAGAAGCTGATCCTGGTCGACGCCGAGCTGGCCCAGTGCGACATCGCGAACGCCCGCTGGTCCGACGCCGCGCTGACCCGGGTCGCGATCACGGCGTCCCGCATGATCGGGTTCGCGGGCCCCGGCGCCAGCCTGCAGCACGTCACGATCCGCGATAGCGTGCTCGACTTCGCGTCGTTCCGGTTCTCGAGGTTCCAGAAGGTCGAGCTGACCGACTGCCGGCTGCAGAACGCCGACTTCGTCTCCGCGGACCTGACCGGGGCGGTGTTCCGTGGCTGCGACCTGTCCGGCGTGGAGTTCTCCCAGGTCAAGGCAGCCAAGGCGGTTTTCGTGGACTGCACCTGGGAGGGCGCGAAGGGCCTGGCCTCGCTGGCCGGTGCGATTGTCGCGGCGGCATCCCCGATCGACACGTTGGCGTTCACCAGCGCGGTGACCGCGGCGAGCGGTATCACACTTGCTCACCCCGACGAGCTCGACTGACTGATCTCCGCAGACGAGCGCTGCACGGGGCGTGAGCCTGCCCACGCCGGGGGCGGTCCGGCCGGAGGGCCCATTAGGGTGGGGCTGTGACTGACTCGACGATCATCTACACCCACACCGACGAGGCTCCGGCGCTCGCCACGTACTCGTTCCTCCCTGTCGTCCAGGCGTACGCCGGCCAGGCCGGTGTCGGAGTTGAGACCCGGGACATCTCACTGGCAGGCCGCATCCTGGCCGTCTTCCCGGAGTACCTGAAGGATGACCAGCGGATCGCGGACGCGCTGACCGAGCTCGGTGAGCTGGCCAAGACGCCCGAGGCGAACATCATCAAGCTGCCGAACGTCTCGGCCTCGATCCCGCAGCTGAAGGCCGCCGTCGCCGAGCTGCAGTCCCAGGGCTATGCCCTGCCGGAGTACCCGGACGAGCCGAAGACCGACGAGGAGCGGGAGATCCAGGCCCGCTACGACAAGATCAAGGGCTCCGCGGTGAACCCGGTGCTCCGCGAGGGCAACTCGGACCGCCGCGCGCCGGCCTCGGTGAAGAACTACGCCAAGACCCACCCGCACCGGATGGGCGCCTGGAGCGCCGACTCCAAGACCAACGTCGCGACCATGGACACCGACGACTTCCGGGCGACCGAGAAGTCGGCCGTCCTCGAGGCCGACGACGTACTGCGGATCGAGCTCGTCGGCGACGACGGGACGACCACCGTGCTGCGTGAGTCGATCCCGGTGCTGGCCGGTGAGGTCGTCGACGCATCCGTCCTGCATGTTGCCGCGCTGCGCGCGTTCCTGACCGCGCAGGTCGCCCAGGCGAAGGCCGACGACGTCCTGTTCTCGGTCCACCTGAAGGCAACGATGATGAAGGTCTCCGACCCGATCATCTTCGGCCACGTCGTCCGGGCCTTCTTCCCGGAGACGTTCGCGCAGTACGGCGACGTACTCGCGAAGGCCGGCCTGACGCCGAACGACGGCCTCGGCGGCATCCTGCACGGTATCGCGACGCTGCCCGAGGGCGCCGAGATCAAGGCGTCCTTCGACGCCGAGCTCGCCGACGGCCCCAAGCTCGCGATGGTCGACTCGGACAAGGGCATCACCAACCTGCACGTCCCGTCGGACGTCATCGTCGACGCGTCGATGCCGGCCATGATCCGTACGTCGGGGCACATGTGGGGCCCGGACGGTGCGGAGCACGACACCCTCGCCGTACTGCCGGACCACAGCTACTCCGGCATCTACCAGGCGGTCCTCGACGACTGCCGCGCGAACGGCGCGTTCGACCCGGCCACGATGGGCTCGGTGCCGAACGTCGGCCTGATGGCGCAGAAGGCCGAGGAGTACGGCTCGCACGACAAGACCTTCGAGATCCAGACCACCGGTTCGGTGCGGCTGGTGAACACCGCCGGTGACGTCGTCCTGGAGCAGGCCGTCTCGGCCGGCGACATCTTCCGCGCCTGCCAGACCAAGGACGCGCCGATCCAGGACTGGGTCAAGCTGGCCGTCAACCGGGCCCGCGCGACCGGCGACCCGGCGGTGTTCTGGCTGGACGAGACCCGGGCGCACGACGCCCAGATCATCGCGAAGGTGCAGACGTACCTGTTCGAGCACGACACCGAGGGCCTGGACATCCGCATTCTGGCGCCGGTCGACGCGATCAAGTTCTCGCTGGAGCGGATCCGCCGCGGCGAGGACACGATCTCGGTGACGGGCAACGTACTGCGTGACTACCTGACCGACCTGTTCCCGATCCTCGAGCTCGGTACGTCGGCGAAGATGCTGTCGATCGTGCCGCTGATGGCCGGCGGCGGGCTCTTCGAGACCGGTGCCGGCGGTTCGGCGCCGAAGCACGTACAGCAGCTGGTCAAGGAGAACTACCTGCGCTGGGACAGCCTCGGCGAGTTCTTCGCCCTGGCCGCCAGCTTCGAACACCTGGCCCAGGCAACCGGCAACGCCCGCGCCCAAATCCTCGCCGACACCCTAGACCGCGCCACGGCGACCTTCCTCAACGAGGACAAGTCCCCCACCCGCCGGGTCGGCGGAATCGACAACCGAGGCAGCCACTTCTACCTGTCCCTCTACTGGGCCCAAGAACTAGCCAAGCAGACCGACGACGCAGCCCTGGCCAAGTCCTTCACCCCCCTCGCCGAAACCCTCGCCGCCAACGAACAGACCATCATCACCGAACTCCTAGCAGTCCAGGGCAACCCGGTCGACCTAGGCGGCTACTACCAGCCCGACCCGGCAAAGGCTGCCGCAGTAATGCGCCCCTCCAAAACCTGGAACGAGACCCTCGCCTCGCTCTAACCCGTCGGACGCGCTCGGTGCACCCCACCAGGCGCGCCCCCTCGTCTCATCCAGCTCCCGGCGCCCGCTAGGGCGCCGGGAGCTGTTCTTTAGACCTGGGAAATGCGTGGCCGCAACGGATTTCTGGTTCTTAGACTGGCGGGCATGACTACGACCCGTTCCGTGCTTGCTTCGCAGGCGGCGGATTACCCCCGATGGTTCCAGGATGTGATTGCCAAAGCCGAGCTCGCCGACAACGGGCCCGTGCGGGGGACCATGGTCGTACGACCGTATGGCTACGGGATCTGGGAACTGTTGCAGGAGGCAATGAACCGCCGCATCAAAGCAACCGGCGCCGAAAACGCCTACTTCCCCCTCCTGATCCCCGAGAGCTACCTCCAACGCGAGGCCGAGCACGTAGAAGGCTTCAGCCCCGAGCTCGCCGTAGTAACGCATGCGGGCGGCAAACAACTCGAGGAACCCGCCGTCATCCGCCCCACCTCGGAAACCGTCATCGGCGAGTACATGGCGAAGTGGATCCAGAGCTACCGCGACCTCCCCCTCCTCCTCAACCAATGGGCCAACGCGGTCCGCTGGGAGTTGCGCCCACGCCTGTTCCTGCGCACCACCGAGTTCCTCTGGCAGGAAGGCCACACCGCCCACGCCACCTTCGAGGACGCCCGCGCGTACGCGACCAAGATCCTGTATGACGTCTATCGCGACGTCATGGTCAACGTCCTCGCGATCCCGGTCACCCCCGGCCGCAAGACCCGCCGCGAACGCTTCGCCGGCGCCATCAACACGATGACCCTCGAAGCGATGACCGGCGACGGCAAAGCCCTGCAGATGTGCACGGCCCACGAGCTCGGCCAGAACTTCGCCCGCGCCTTCGACATCGACTACCTGTCGAGCGACGGCCAACGCGAACTCGCCTGGACAACCTCCTGGGGCAGCACCACCCGCATGGTCGGCGGCCTCATCATGGTGCACGGCGACGACGCCGGCCTCCGCATCCCGCCAGCGGTCGCCCCGATCCAGGTCGTCGTGCTCGCGGTAAGAGACGAAACGATCGAGGCTGCCCAGCGCATCGCCGAAGACCTCGAGGCCGCCGGCCTGCGCGTGCTGGTCGACGATCGCACCGACCAGCCGTTCGGCCGCCGCGCGGTCAACTGGGAGCTCAAGGGCGTCCCGATCCGGATCGAGCTCGGCCCACGCGATCTGGCCGCCGAGGTGGCAACCGTCGTACGCCGTCTCCGCGACTCCACCAAGACCCCAGTCAACCTGTCCGAGCTCACGTCAACCGTCGTCAACGCAATCGACACCGACCAGGCACACCTCCTGGAGGAAGCGACTGCTCGCCACACCGCACGCACCACCGCCGTGTCGACAGTCGACGAGGCAGTGGAAGCAGCCGCGGCCGGCTGGGCCAGCCTGCCGTACGGCGTCATCGGCGAAGAGGGCGAGGACCGCCTGGCCGAGTCCGGCATGACGGTCCGCTGCCTCCAACGCCCAGACGGCACCCTGCCCCTGGACGAGACCGAACCCGACCTGATCGCGTACGTCGCCCGCTCCTACTAGCTGTTGTAGGGCTCGGCCTCCAGCCTCAAGCCGGAGGCCGAGCTCGGCGTGGTCACCGTAATCGTGCGCGTCTCACCCGGCAGCAGCCAGAAGTAGTTGTCGGAGTACGTCGCCGGCAGCACCCGCTCCCCCGCCCGATCCCGCAACGACACCCGCACCATCGCCGCGACCACCTTCCCGGTATTGCGAACCGTCGCGTGTTCGCCGCTCGAGCGCACCTCTAAACGGGCCTTGGGCAACTCATTGAGTTCCTGCATATCCGCAGGCTTCCGGTAGCGCCAATAGGTGTTCTCGGACAGCAAACCGTCGGCACCCGTGAGCTTCAACCGGAGTACGTGAAGGTCGGGCAACTCAGCTCCGAACGCCACCGCGAAGGCCTCGCGTTTGTTGCTTCCTTCAACCGTTACAGCCTGGTTGCTAGCAGCAAGCAAGTTGCCCGCGAGATCGTAGAGGTCGGCCTGGATAGTTGCCTCGACGGCCAGACGGGTGTGGTTGACGACGACCGTGGTCCAGTCGGTCTGGTTGGCCTGGACGTGGATCGCCTCGCATCCCTTGCGAGCACCGTAGTAGCTGCCGTTCACGTCCAGGTCGTAGTCGTAGGTCTGCCAAACAGTCGAATGCCAGGCCGGATGCGACATCCACAGCAGCAGCGCCGACGCGTCCGTCCACAGATGCGCGTTCCAGGCCTCGAACATCGCGCGCATGTTCTCGTAGTTCACGAACTGCGCCTTGCGGGTGAATTCCTCCAGCCCGCTGGACGATCCGAGCCGTTCGTCGATCGCGCCGAGGTACGTGTCCGGCCGCTGGTTGCCATGCGTCGACCAGTCGTGGTGGTACCACGGCGTACCGATCGGCCACCCCGGATCGCCGTCGCCGACCAGGTGGCGCATGCTCTCGACGACCGGGATCGTCGGCATGCCGATCTCGGTGTGGAAGCCGAAGTTGAACGTGTCGTAGGTGTTCGGGTCGAAATACTTGACCGGGTCAACCCAGTAGTACGGCCCGTGCCCGGACACGAACCCGGCCGCCGAATTCGGCAGGTAGAGGATCTCGTCGTCCTCTTCCCGGACCGCGGCGGTGATCGCGGCGTCGATCGCGGCCGGCGGGTTCTCCTCGTTCGCCCCGCACCAGATCACGATGCAGGGATGCGTCCGGTACCGGACGATCGTGTCGCGCGCGATCTCGGCGTACCCGGGCAGGTCGTCGGTGAACGGGCCGGCCTCCCAGAAGTCGTTCCAGACCAGGATCCCGTTCTCGTCACAGGCCTGGTAGAACTCCTCGCGCGTACTCGAGCCGATCCAGTTGCGGATCATCGTGAAGTTCATGTCCCGATGCATGCCGATTACGGCCCGCATCTTCTCCTCCGGCATCCGCCGCAGCAGCTCGTCCCAGCCCCAGTTCCCGCCCCGGCAGAACACGCGTACGCCGTTCACGCTGATCTTCAACGGCACCGGCGCGTTGCTGACGTCCTCCACGTCGGTCCACGTGGTGCCGTCCTGCGACACCTGAATCGTGAACAGCGACGCGTACGCCGTCTCCCACAACAGCTCGACCCGGTCGAACGACTTCGGAGCGCCGAGATCCACCTGGATCCATTCGTCATCGTCGTACTGCGAGGACCACCGCGTCCGGTCGTTCCCGTCGATGGCCTGCGCCGCCGGGCTCCCGTCGTCGGACGACGCAGTCGGCGTACCTTTCCGCGCCAGATCCACCGACGGATCGGACGAGTCGCGAATCGCCAACGTCCACAGCGAATAACCCCATCCGGTCGCCCGCCGACGCCCCTGGATCCGCAGGTACTGCGCCGTCTGCTTCGGGAAGGTGACGGTCTGCGCAGCGCTGTTCGTTGCCGGGTCGATCACGATCGGCAGGTCGTAGTCGTAGGCGAACTCACGGATGCCGAACGTCGTGGTCCGGCTGTCGCTCACCACCCCGCTGACGCTCGCGGTCACGGTCAACTCGTGCAAGGTGGGTTCGCCGTACCCGTTCGGCCACCACAGGTCAGGGTCGTCGAAGGTTTCTGTAGCGAAAGCCACGTCCGTGCTGGCCCCCGCCTGCATCGTGACGGTCTTACTCGCAGCACGGCCAGAGAACTGGGCCTTCACCGTGACTGTGCGAGGCGCATCGGCCGCGTTGCGGACGGGCACCGTGACTGCAACCGTCGCCCGATCGACGCTCGGCACCTTGGTCACCACACGCGGATCGCCCACGACGACATCGCCGGTCAAGCGCATCCGCACGTGGTTCCAGATACCCGCGGCTCGGTCGCGGACTGCCGGCATCCAGTCCCACCCCGATGCGGCCAGCAACGTCGGCGAGTCCAAGTACAACGTGGCGGACTGGACGAACGACTGCCCCGAATCACCTTTGTCACCAGCGGTTCCGGGATGCGGCATCGGCGTGATCTTCACCGCGAGCGCGTTTTTCGCCTTCAGCACCGCGGTGACATCAAAGGCCGCGCGCGCGAACGGATGCTTGACCGTCCCTACCTGCGTCCCATTCAGCCAGACGTCGCCTTGGTGGTTGATGCCGTCAAACTCGAGCCACACCCGCGACCCGTTCCCAGCCGGCGGGTCGAACTTCCGTTGGTACCACCAAGCGTGCCTGCTAAGCGCCTCCGGGACCTCGAGGTTGTTCATCCCCTCGACCGGATCCGGCAGGTGCCCCTGCTCCACCAGCGATCCGAGCACGGTGCCGGGCACCGTCGCAGGCAGCCAGGTCGACGTGTCCCTACCCGGTTGCGCGAGTACGGCGCCATCCGTCGTACCAGCGAAGTCGTCCATCGTCAGCGTCCAGCCGGACTCGATCGGGAACGTCCCATCATCGGCCTTCCGCAGCGCCGGCGGCTTGTCGGTGTGCCGCCCCCAATCGGTCCAGCCCCTGGCCGGCGGACGGGATGCCGTCGTGGTGCCATAGACCTGGAAACCGTTCAAACCAAGGGCATTCGCGTTCGCCTGCCGCGTCCCGGTCAGACGCACGTACTGCGCGGTGACCGGACTGTCCAGCGCGATGTCGACCGTACCGCCCGGACTGTTGGTCGCCTGATGAACCGTGTGCCAGGAGACGCCGTCCGTCGAGGTGTCCACGCGGAAGTCGAGCGGCGAACTCGACAGCAACTCCTGACCGGTCGTGTTCCCGTACGGATTCCCGCCGGAGAAGTCGAACGCCGGGTCCTGTGCCGTCGCCTCGAACGTCAACCGCACCGCATCCACCCGGCATCGCCCCTGCAGATCCACCACGATCCACTGCGGATCACCCCCGGCCGCCCGCCACCCGGAGCCGCGCACGCCCGGCACCGCCAGCCCGTCGACGACGAACTCGGGCGGCGTCGCGGCGTACGCACTCGACGATGCGCGCACCGGCCGATAGCGGGCGAGATCCGTGGCTGAGGCAGCCGGTGCGGCCGCATGCGACGGAAGCGACGGCAGGGTCAGGCTGGCGAGGAGCCCGCCGCTCGTGGCCAGGAAGGCACGGCGGGACACAGGATCGAGCGACACGAGGGCCTCCCAGGGCGGTGGGATAATTCGGAATTAACAGCCCTCCGGAAGTTACTTCATGTCTTCAAGTATGTCGAGGGTCAGCGCGCCAAGTACTTGCGGACGTCATCGCTCACCTGCCCACGACTACGGAATCCGTACTTGCGAAGGATCGCACTCAGGTGCGTCTTGACCGTGTTGAGGCTGATGCCGAGCTCGACGGCCAGCTGGTCGTTGTCGAGACCGTCGGCGAGGAGTACGGCAACCGTCTGCTGCGTCTTGGTCAGGCTGATGAACCGACGCTCAGGCCCCTCGTCGGTCTCCATCAGCATCTCGATCAGCTCGGACTGGATGTGCTCGGTCGCGTCGACGATCCGCTCGAGATGCGTCCGTACGGCGGCACTCAGATCGGGCTCGTTCTCCGCTTCCGCTGCGATCTCGCGGATCGATGCGACGCGGTGGGTCAGGTACTCCATCACGTGGTCGGACGTCAGCAGGTTCGGCCCGACGTCACCCGCGGGCAGTCGCCGCAAGGCATCCCGGTCCTCGCCTTCACGCGTCAGCACCCGCTCCACCACAGAGCACAGCCACTCAAACGCTCGTACTGCGTTGTCGTCGTACGACTTGGGCTCGTAGCTCTGCATCGACAACATCCCGAACAACTGATCGGGCCCGTCCTTCGACGGCCGGAAGATCGGCACCGTCACGACATCCTCGGACCGCCGCCCCGCATCCCCCACCGGTACGCCGGCGTGCAGCGCGAACCCGTTGTCATAGGCGAACCGGTACGTCTGGCGGTTCTTGACCACCCACGCCGTTTGTCCGTTCGGTCCGAAGTTGTGGCTGTCCGGGCTGACGTAATGCCCGATGTCGTAGCCGTACGGGTACCGCACCCGGCTGCTGCCCTGCAGGAATCCGACGAAGAACGCGTCGACGCGCGCGAGCTTCCCGGCTACGACCCGGACGTAGTCGTACAGGCCGTAGTGATCGGAGCGGAACAGCGCTTCGATCTTGTGGTAGGCCTCGCGCAGGATGATCGCGGTCTCTGCGTCAACCCGCAGCGGGACGCCCTTGTCTGACTCCACAACGTCGGCTCCCCACACAGCACGGCTGTGCCGATCCCTTGACTATGCCGCTGTACCAGCGACTTGCCAAGCGATGCCAGGTGATTGTGGACAGCTGTTGTGGAGGGACGGCGGTCGCGGGCGGTGAGTGTGAGCTCCCGAGTCGCCCTCCCAAGCCTCGGCCGAACTCTCCTGCACCACCCGCGACCACGAGTGGGACACCTATAACTGTTGAGCCCCCGCGTCGATCGATCCCACGCCCCCTGCGAGATCGGCGACCCCCCGACGGTCGTTTCGGTGTCCCTTCCTCCCCCCGCTGATTACACGGTGCCACCGAACGCCGACGGTGACTATCGCCCTCCGCATGATCTTGTTGTGCCCTCGATCTCACCCCGGGGGTGAGATCGGATGTATACGATTACACCTACCAGCTCGTGTCGAGCGGCTTGCCCTCGGCGTACCCGGCGGCAGTCTGCAGCCCGACCACAGCCCGCTCGTGGAACTCGGCGAGGGTCGCGGCACCGACGTACGTGCAGGAACTGCGGATGCCGGAGACGATCGAATCCAGCACGTCCTCCACGCTCGGGCGCTCCGGGTCGAGGTACATCCGCGCGGTCGAGATGCCCTCCTCGAAGATGCTCTTCCGGGCCCGCTGGAACGGCGTGTCGTCGGCCGTCCGGGACCGTACCGCCCGCGCGGACGCCATCCCGAAGCTCTCCTTGTAGATCCGGCCCTGGCTGTCGCGGTGCGGGTCGCCGGGCGACTCGTACGTACCGGCGAACCACGATCCGATCATCACGCTCGACGCCCCGGCCGCCAGGGCGAGCGCGACATCGCGCGGATACCGTACGCCGCCGTCCGCCCACACATGCTTGCCGAGCTCACGGGCCCGCGTCGCGCATTCGAGCACCGCGGAGAACTGCGGACGACCGACGGCTGTCTGCATCCGCGTCGTACACATCGCGCCCGGCCCGACGCCGACCTTCACGATGTCGGCGCCCGCGTTGACGAGATCCGTGACGCCCTCGGCGGTGACCACGTTGCCGGCCACGATCGGCACCGTCGGACCCAGTGCACGAACCCGCTCGACGACCTCGAGCATCCGCTCCTGATGCCCGTGCGCGGTGTCGATCACGAGGACGTCGATGCCGACGTCGAGCAACGCCTTCGCCTTCTGCTCGGCATCCCCGTTGATCCCGATCGCGGCGGCGATCCGCAGCTTGCCGTTCGCATCCAGCGCCGGTTCGTACAAGGTGGCGCGCAGCGCACGCTGCCGCGTCAGAATGCCGACGATCTGCTCATTCGCATCCACCACCGGCGCAAGCCGATGCCGCCCGTCGTGCAGTTGGTTGAACGCCGACTCCGGATCGATCCCCTGCGGCAACGTCAGCAACTCCCGGGACATGATCCCTTCGAGCTGCGTGAAGCGATCCACACCCGCACAGTCCGCCTCGGTCACCACCCCGACCGGCCGCCCGTGATCGACAACCACGACCGCGCCGTGATTCCGCTTCGGCAACAGGTTCAACGCCTCACCCACGGTCCCCGTCGGCGGCAACGTCAACGCGGTGTCATGCACCGGATCCCGCTGCTTGACCCAAGCAACCACCTCGGCCACCACATCCACGGGAATGTCCTGCGGAATAACCGCCAGTCCCCCACCCCGAGCCATAGCCTCCGCCATCCGCCGCCCCGACACAGCAGTCATGTTCGCGGCAACCACCGGAATCGAAGCCCCACTCCCGTCCCCCGTCGAAAGATCAACATCCAACCGCGACGCAACCCGAGACCGATTAGGCACCAGAAACACATCACTGAAGGTGAGATCGCCCGCAGCCCCCCGCCCATCCTGAAACCGCATGGCACGACCCCTTCCGCCCAGTGAACAAACCCAACCACCCTGACACGTCAACCATCCCCGGACAAGGCAGTCACAGCTGGTGTGCCCTGGCTCTCGTCATCGATCGAGGCTGCGGTCCTGGCGTGGTGGGGAGTCCGCGCCTCGGCGGCCGAACTGGGAGGACGCCAGCGGTCGCGATGTCGCCAACGGCACCTGTCCGGGAAACGCGTGGGCGATGGCGCGGTTGGCGTCGAGCTCCGCACGGCGCTGCGCCTGGTTCTGCTTGAGACTGGGCATCCGATCACCGAACGCATTCAGCCCAGGTTGACGATCGTGGAGATTCCGATTGAGCCGAGCACACGTGTGCTCGTAGATGTTGCCGACACCCTGCCGCGGCTTAACAGCCAGCAACTCCCGCCGCGGCAGCCCGCCAGGCCCCGCAGGCGGCATCTCCCGAAACACCAACCGATAGTCCGCCCTCTGCTGCGGATCCGACTGCAGATAAGCAGTAACGCAATCCCGCAGATCCCCTTTCCCAGACTCGTATCCGAGCGCATGACGGCCATCCGTGGTCCCGTCGGCCAGCTGCTTCATCTGAGCAAGCACCTGCTGTCGAAGAAAGACCCTGCTCGGATCGGCACGTGCTTCGGCCGCCAGCCGCCTCAGATCTTCAGCGAACTTGTCGCTGACAATGACCTCGTACTGCGGCGAGCCGCTCACGGAATCTCATCGTCGGCACGGCGGAGATTCTCAAGGTCCTTCACCGCCTCCGGGCCCATCAGCTCCGCGAGCTCGTCGAGGGTCATCGCGCGGCTGGTCGGGAGCGGCTCCGTGGCGTAGACACGACGGGTCGGATCGTCGATCGTCCCGGGCTGCGGTTCATCGTCGCCGCGCAACTGGCGGTACTGCGAGGTCGACAAGATGACGGCCTCCGGCTCCTCACCGTCGCCCCACACCACCGGCGCGAACTCCCCGGCCCGGATCGCCGCGACCATCTCCACGAGCTCCGCCCCGACGGCCTCCGCCGCTACCACCCCAGGACGACGCTCGAACTTCGACTCCCCACCAAGATCCTTGAACTGGTCATACGTGAGCAGCACCGCCTCCGGCACCCCGCCGTCCCCAAAACTGAACGCCATCGTCCGCCCACGCCGAAACCGGTCCAGCACCCCCACGACATCACGCCGCACATCCTCAACCGACCGAACCCCAGAACCATCAGTAGCCACCCCCCGACCTTACGACGCAACAACCGCCCGAGGCGCCGCCTATCCACAGTCATCGGATCCAATTGCAGGAAGCTGCAGCCCTGTGGATAACCCCACCGACGAACACCCTCCGTATGCAACCCTTACACCACCAGTACCAAAGAACGGAGCCCCAATGCCGCGCCCGGCCCTCGGCCCCACTGCCGCAGCCCTCAGCACCCTCCTCCTGCTGACCGCCTGCCAAGGCTCCCCAGAAGCCGGCCGCCCCGACACGACCCCCACGTCACCGCCGTCGTCGGCTACTCCGACACCGACCCCGACACCGACCCCGACACCGTCGCCTGAGACTCAGGCAGTCGCGGCGGCATCCGCGGCGTACCGGGGTTTCATCGCGGCGACAGATGTCTCGTACAGCAGCGGCGGCGTCGACGTCACGGCGCTGAACAAGTACGCGAGCGGCGTCATGCTGGCAGCCGAACTCAACCAGGCGAAGACCTTCCGCGGCCGGAAATGGCACTCCGTCGGCCAGCAACAGATCATCTGGATCAAGCCGATGACCATCGGCAAGCCAGACGCCGGCGGTCAGATCAACGACCTGATCCTCAGCGCATGCGTCGACTCCTCCACGGCCACTGCTGTCGATGCCCACGGCAAGAGCGTCAAGCTCCCCGGAACACCTACCCAGACCGTCGACGAGATGCGCATGCGGCGAATCCAGGGCCTGTGGAAAGCAGACTTCCCACAGAGTAGGAAGGCGGCGAAGTGCTGATCCCCAAGCTCGTCGGCGTAGCGGTTGTCCTGGTCGTTGTCGGCGCATCGGCGGCTAGCGCCGATCCCACACCCAACACACCTTCTTGCGTCATCAACCGGCTCACCGGGCAGTGTGATGTGTCGGTCGGCGACGACGGGCACCCGCCGACCGAGTCCGTGACGTCGAAACCCGGACTGAAGAAGCCCGGTCGATCTGCCTGCGTGTTCGAAGGGCAGGTGGTGCCTTGTCGGACTGCAGACGGGTTTTTCGACGCAGCGTCAGGTTGCTATCTCACCCCGATCGATGTGCCGAGGTCGCTGGTCAATCCAGCTGACGCGAGCCAGTACCCGCCTGGCACCAAGTTCTACGACTGTTGGGTGATTCTCAGCGTCGTAGACGGCAAGCCGGAAGGTATCGAGAAGTTCGAGTCGGTGATCCGGCGGCCGGGGCAGACGCGGACTATTGATCCGAGGGAGGCGGCGCGGCGGGTTGTGAGGACTATGAACTTCATTGCGCCTCAGCTTGGGGTGTCGCCGTATGTGCAGAGTGCTGGTCAGGTCGGGATCGTGAATGTGCCGATCTGGATGTGGGTGACCGATCCTGGCGCGACGACGACCGGGCCGCAGACCAAGCGGGCGGCGATCGAGGGCGTTGGGATCGAGGCGACCGGCACTGTCGAGCGGATCGAGTGGGCGATGGGTGCGGGCACGACCGTTACCTGCAAGGGCGCTGGGACCGCGTTCACGACGGCGATGGCGGACGGCAAGTCGCTCAAGGATATGCCGTCCTCGCCGACGTGCGGCTACAAGTACGCCAAGACCTCCCGCTGTGAGAAGGGCGGCACCTTCACCGTCACGGCGACGGCGTACTGGAATGTGCACTGGACCGGCGGTGGCATGGAGGGCGACATCCCACTCGACTTCAGTCGCTCGATACCGCTCCAGGTCACCGACCTGCGCCCGGTCCTCGTCGACCCGGATGGCGGCTCGAGCACCCCGTCGGTCGCGCCGCAATCCTGCAGCAACTGAAGAACCGGCTCCCCCTGGGCAGGAAGAGCCGGTTTTCAGTTGCTTATGCGTTACCGCAGGTCGAAGCGGTCCAGTTCCATGACCTTGTGCCAGGCGGCGACGAAGTCCGTGACGAACTTCTGCTTGGCGTCGTCGGAGGCGTAGACCTCGGCGACGGCGCGGAGTTCGGAGTTTGAGCCGAAGACCAGGTCGGCGCGGGTGCCGGTCCACTTGACCTTGCCGTCGACGGTGGCTTCGAACGTCTCCTGGCTGTCGTCGGCGGCGTGCCATTCGGTGCCGAGGTCGAGCAGGTTCGCGAAGAAGTCGTTCGTGAGCGTGCCCGGGTTGTCGGTCAGTACGCCGGACTTCGAGCCGTCGTAGTTCGCGCCGAGGACACGCAGGCCGCCGACCAGGACGGTCAGCTCCGGCGCGCTCAGCGTGAGCAGGTTCGCCCGGTCGAGCAGCAGGTACTCCGCCGGGAGCCGGTTGCCCTTGCCGTAGTAGTTGCGGAAGCCGTCCGCAACCGGCTCGAGCGCGGCGAACGAGTCAGCGTCCGTCTGCTCAGCCGACGCGTCGGTCCGGCCCGGCGTGAACGGTACGACGACGTCGTACCCGGCGTTCTTCGCAGCGACCTCCACACCGACACCGCCGGCGAGGACGATCACGTCGGCCAGTGATACCGGCTTGCCGAACGACTGCTGGATGCCCTCGAGCGTCCGCAGTACCTGCGCCAGCTCGTCCGGGTTGTTGACCTCCCAGCCGGCCTGCGGCTGCAGGCGGATGCGGGCACCGTTGGCGCCACCGCGCTTGTCGCTGCCACGGAACGTCGACGCCGACGCCCATGCGACCGAGACGAGCTGCGAGACCGACAGCCCGGAGGCCGCGATCGCAGCCTTCAGCGCGGTCACATCGGCCTCACCCACGAGCTCGTGGTCAACGGCCGGCAGCGGGTCCTGCCAGATCAGTACCTCGCTCGGAACCTCCGGGCCGAGGTACCGGACGACCGGACCCATGTCGCGGTGGGTCAGCTTGAACCAGGCCCGCGCGAACGCGTCCGCGAACTCGTCCGGGTTGTCCTTGAACCGGCGCGAGATCGGCTCGTAGATCGGGTCGAAACGCAGCGCCAGGTCCGTCGTCAGCATGGTCGGCTTCTGCTTCTTGGCCGGGTCGAACGCGTTCGGGATGATCTCCTCGGCGTCCTTGGCCACCCACTGGTTCGCACCGGCCGGGCTCTTCGTCAGCTCCCACTCGTAGCCGAACAGGAGGTTGAAGAAGTCGTTGCCCCACTTGGCCGGCGTGGTGGTCCAGGTGACCTCCAGACCGCTGGTGATCGCGTCCGGGCCGTGGCCGGTGTTGTACGTGTTGCGCCAGCCGAGACCCTGGTGGTCCATCGGCGCGCCCTCCGGCTCGGCGCCGACGTACTGCTCCGGGTCGGCCGCACCGTGCGTCTTGCCGAAGGTGTGGCCGCCGGCGATCAGCGCGACGGTCTCCTCGTCGTTCATCGCCATCCGGCCGAAGGTCTCGCGGATGTCGCGGGCCGAGGCGATCGGGTCCGGGTTGCCGTTCGGGCCTTCCGGGTTCACGTAGATGAGGCCCATCTGGACCGCACCCAGCGGCTTCTCCAGCTCACGGTCGCCGGTGTAGCGCTCGTCGCCCAGCCACGTGGTCTCCGGGCCCCAGTAGACGTCGTCCTCCGGCTCCCACACGTCCGTGCGGCCACCGGCGTACCCGAAGGTCTTGAAGCCCATCGTCTCGAGCGCGACGTTGCCGGTCAGGATCAGCAGATCGGCCCAGGAGAGCTTCTGGCCGTACTTCTTCTTCACCGGCCAGAGCAGGCGGCGCGCCTTGTCCAGGTTGGCGTTGTCAGGCCAGCTGTTCAGCGGGGCGAACCGCTGCTGACCCGCACCGGCGCCGCCGCGGCCGTCGCTGATCCGGTACGTGCCAGCGCTGTGCCAGGCCATCCGGATCATCAGCGGGCCGTAGTTCCCGAAGTCGGCCGGCCACCAGTCCTGCGAGGTGGTCAGCACCTCGGCGATGTCCGCCTTCACCGCGGCCAGGTCGAGGCTCTGGAACGCGGCCGCGTAGTCGAACTCCTCGCCGAGCGGGTTCGCCACCGCGGGGTTCTTGGCCAGGATCTTCAGGTTCAGCTGGTTCGGCCACCAGCCGCGGTTCGCGTTCCCGCTGGTCGGGTGCACACCCTGACCGTGGGCGACGGGGCAACCGCCGGACGCCTGCGCATCCTCTTCGCCGCGGCTCTCCTCGCTGCCTTCACCGGGCAGTGGCTCATGGATCTCGGACATCAGATTCCTTCCAGGACTGGACTTTTCGGATGGAAAGATCAGGTACGGCGTGAGCAGTCGGCGCACAGCCCCCAATAGATGACCTCGGCCTCGTCGATGACGAACCCGTGGTCCTCGGACGCGGTCAGACAGGGTGCATGCCCGACCGCACAGTCGACGTCGGCGATGGCACCGCACGACCGGCAGACGGCGTGGTGATGGTTGTCGCCCACGCGCGACTCGTACCGCGCCACCGACCCCAGCGGCTGGATCCGCCGCACCAGACCCGCCGCCGTCAACGTGTGCAGCGAGTCGTACACCGCCTGGTGCGACGCCTGGGGCAATTCGTTGCGCACGGCACCGATAATCGAGTCCGTGTCCGAATGCGGAAACTCGTACACCGCGGCCAGCACCGCCACCCGCGGCCGAGTCACCCGCAACGAAGCCCCACGCAACAACCCCTGGAGCTCATCCACCGTCGGCACGCCCCAGAGTCTTCCCCCTTTTCTGGAACGAGTCAAGATTAGCTGACGCGATTCTCAACCTGAGACAACTCAGACCCGAAGATTCTCCAAGTCCGCCAACGCCTCGCTCGGTGAGAAGGTGCCTGAGACGGATCCTTGCCTCAGGCACCTACCCCCCTCGATGTATCAGCCGGCTGCAGCCGGGACCGGAGCTTGCCTGGGCCGTGCGACGACCGCAGTACGGCGGGAACTGCGGAGGACGCTGATGCTCACGGCGAGCGTCCACAGGCTCCAGAGTGCGCCCATGCTGGCCGTCGTACCCCAGCCCTGAGCGCTGTAGAAGTTCGCCGGGTCGTCGCCGAAGTACAGCGCTGGGACGAAGGCGAGGTTGATCGCCGCGAGTACGAACGCGGACCAGCCGACCCACTTCGGCAGCAGCCGCAACCGGTAGACGACGATGCCGAGTGCGATCAGGAACAACCCCATCAGCAGGCGTGAAATCAGACCCTGCATCAGGTACTGCGCTCCCGCGAACGGACCCTCCTTCGTGGTGTCGATGTCGTGGTCGGTGACGATCGCGGCGCCGGCCTCCATCGACTGCGGCACGAACACCATCGCCACCCAGAGCAGCCCGGCCGTCTGGATCACGCCCGCGATCCAGTCCGACGCGACGTCGACCTGGTGGATCAACTGACGCAGGCCGGTGAAGAACAGGATGTAGAACACGCAGCCCACGATCCCGATCAGGCTGCGCGTCAGGATGTTCCAGTCCGGCGGGGCACCGGAGTACAGGAAGTACAGCGGCACCTGGACCACGATCAGTGCGCTCGCGATGACCCCGAACAGCCCCGCATACCTGCGAATCACGACTTCGGACACGGCGGTTCCCCTCTCGAAGTTGACGAGACGTCTCGTCTCATGACGAGACGCTAAGTCTCGCCTCGGGTCACTGTCAAGACACAACGTCTCGTCTCGTGTAAGCTCCGGACATGGCGACACCCTCGACCCCCGCGCCCCGTTCGGCGCCGAACCCCGACCGCCGCAGCGAGCGCGCCCGCCAGGCAATCCTGGACGCGGCCCTCGAACTCTGCGGCGAGCAGCTCTACGCCGGCCTCACCATGGAGGGCATCGCCAAACGAGCCGGCGTAGGCAAGCAGACCATCTACCGCTGGTGGCCGTCGAAGGCGGCCATCCTCCTGGAAGCAATCGAGGAACGCGGCCGCAGCACCCTAGACTTTCCCGACACCGGCAACCTCGAAGCCGACCTGAGAACCCAAATGACCCAGGTAGCCCAAGCCTTCGCCAGCCCCATGTTCGCCGCCTACAGCAAGGGCCTGATAGCCGCCGCCCAAAGCGACCCCGACATCGCCAACGCGGTAGTCGAATCCATCATCAAACCCCGAGTTGACCTCTGCATAGAACGCCTATCCAAGGCCCAATCAGCAGGCGAACTCCGCCAAGACGTAGACCTGGCGGACCTAGTAGAGCTCCTCTACGCCCCCCTCTACTACCGCCTACTCCTACACACCCGCCCCGTCACCAACAACCAGGTAGACACAATCCTGAACCTAGCCCTAAACGGCGCAGCACAAGACAAGAAGTAAACCCACCCCCAGCCATCAGCAGACCGCCCAACCCAACCCAAGCTGGCGAGCCAACCGCCCACCCCAACCCAAGCTGGTGACCTAACCGCCCAGCCCAACCCCAGCCGCCGAGCGAAGCGAAGGCACAGGGGGTGCGGGTGGCGGAGCCCCCGCCGGCGGCGAGCGAAGCGAAGCCGCACAAATAACGAGGGCGAGGCGGTCAACGCAGGAACTGCGTGACACACCTCGCCCATCGCCCTCGTGGAGCTGAGGGGATTCGAACCCCTGGCCTCTTCGTTGCGAACGAAGCGCGCTACCAACTGCGCCACAGCCCCGAGCTGGTCGCCTTGGTTTCCCTGGCGACCGCGAAACTCTAACACGTAGAGGCCCGGACTCTAAAACCGGATATCAGTCGCCGACGGCGCGTTTCACCTCGGGTTCTTCGGGCGCAACGGGCTCGGCAACGACGGGCTTCTCGGCGGGGTCCGTCGTACGTGCGCTGGAGAAGACTTCGTCGTCGGTGAGGGAGATCGTGCGCACCGTCCGGTCGGGCGCCTTCTCCTTCAGGACGTACGTCGGAAGCGTCACCGGCACCGGGTCCCAGAGGCCTTCGGCAGCAGGCTTCTCGGCGGGCTTGGCCGGCGCAGGAACGTCGGGGAGCTTGACCTCGATGGTCATCTCCTCGTCAGGTGTCGGCGCCGGCTTGCCGGCGGGTCCGCGGTCGTGCTGGGCCTGGATGCGCGTACGCCGTTGGTCCGCGATCCGCGCACGCGTCCGCGCCTGCCGCCGCAGCTGCACCCGGGTGAGTACGACGAACCCGAGGATCGCTGCGCCGGGGATCGCGACCGACCACCACGGCACCATCGCGAGTCCGGCGAGCGCGACGACCGACAGCAGCGAAAGGGTCAGGATCGACAGCACCCGCCGACGGCGCATTGCGGCCACCCGGCGGGCTCGGTTAGGGACGTACCGCTTCGGCGGCGAAGGGTCGTCGGCGGCGGTCGGGCCGGGCGGGCGGACGACGTACCGCGGTCGCGACGGGTCGCGGGAGAGCACCCGCGCTTCGGCGGATGACGGCACGACTGGTTGCCGCCGCGCCTCGTCGCCTCGCTTCAGCCACATCGGGACGAGGTAGGCAGCCCAGGCGGCGACGATCGCCACATAGATCAGCCCTGTCGTCCCCATGCGACGACGCTAAGGTGCGGCGGGGGCCAGATGGGGTACGTGAGACGGTGTGTCGCAAGAAGACTCGTGTGACTGATGTGAATAGCACGCACGGTAGTCATTGCAATCGCGCTACGAGACCGGGCCCGACCTCTTCGACGTTGAGCGCGAAGATGCGGTGGTCGCGCCAGTCGCCGTCGATGTGCAGGAACCGCGGCCGCTCGCCTTCGTACCGGAAGCCGAGCTTGTCCACGACGCGCAGACTTGCCTTGTTCTCCGGGCGGATCGCGACTTCGATCCGGTGCAGGCCGAGGGTGAACCAGCAGTGGTCGGCGGCCATGGCGACAGCGGTCGGCACGATCCCGCGACCGGCGTACTGTTCGTCGACCCAGTAGCCGAGGTTGGCCCAGCGCGCCGATCCGTACGTGATGCCGGACACCGTGAGCTGTCCGACCAGGGGCCACTTCGACCGCGCGCCGACGCCGGCCGCACCGCCGTACGTGATGACGAACGGGAGCATGCGTCCGTACCGCGCCTGCCGGTTCCAGTCACGTGCCATGGCGCGGAAGGTGCGCGCACCGTCCTCCGCACCGGGTGGCTGGGTCGCGTCCCAGGGCCGTAGCCAGCTGACGTTCCGCTGGCGTGCAGCGGCCCACTCTCCGCCGTCGCCTGCCCGTAAAGGCCGCAGCCCGACCTGTCCGTGCTGCAGCTCGACAGGCCAGTGCACGATCGCCATCAGTCGGTGTCCGTCCGCACATGGTCCCCGCCGTGTACCTGCTCGACCGCATGTCGCAGCAGCGGTTCCAGTACGGCGAGACCGTCCTTCACCCCGCCACGTGATCCGGGCAGGTTGACGATGACCGTAGTACCTGCGACTCCGGCCAGTCCACGCGACAGTGCGGCTGTCGGTATTCCGTTGGCGACGCCGTACGCCCGGATCGCTTCAGCAATCCCGGGCACGACCTTGGACAGCACAGCGGCCGTCTGCTCGGGCGTCTCGTCGGTTGGCGAGATCCCAGTGCCACCTGTCGTCAGCACGACGTCGTACGACGCCTCGACAGCGGCGCGCAACGCATCGCCGACCGGTGGGCCATCGGGAACGACAGACGGCCCGGACACCTCGAAGCCCCATTCGGTGAGCCGTGACGCGATGAGCGGACCTGTGGTGTCGGTGTAGATCCCAGCGGCCGCACGGTTGGACACGCTGACGACAAGAGCCCTCACGGCCGCTCCCAGTGCCCGGTCTTGCCGCCCTCTTTCAACTCCACCCGTACGTCGGTCAGCACAGCCGCCGGATCCAGCGCCTTCACCATGTCGATGACAGCAAGCCCAGCGACCGCAACAGCAGTCAGGGCTTCCATCTCGACACCGGTGCGGTCGGTCGTCTTCACCTGCGCCCGGATCAGTACGGCGTCGTCCGCCACCTCGAGGTCGACCTTGGCGCCGGTGATCGCGATCGGATGGCACAGCGGTACCAGGTCGGGCGTCCGCTTCGCGCCCATGATCCCGGCGATCCGGGCGACGCCGAGCGCATCACCCTTCGGTACGCCGTCCCCGCGCAGCGCGGCCACCACCTCGGCCGAGACCAGAACCTTGCCGCTGGCAACAGCTCGCCGGCTGCCGACGTCCTTGGCCGACACGTCGACCATCCGCGCGGCCCCGGTCTCGTCGACATGGGTCAGCCCGGCAGGCGGCTCGGTCATCCGGTCTCCTCGTCCAGCAGCATGAGCTCTACCTGGTCGCCGGCCCGGACTGCTGTTACGTCCTCGGGCACGATGATCAGTGCGTTCGCGCGGCTCAACCCGCCGAGCAGGTGCGAGCCGTGCCCGCCGACTGTACTGGCCATCCAGCCCTGGTCGCCGGAGGTGGCCGTTGCGCGGACGAACTGCCGCCGTCCAGCGGGTGAGCTGAACCCGTCCAGCGTCACGCCCGGGACCAGTGCGCGCCGGTACGGCATCTGGCCCATCATCTTGCGCAGTGCGGGCCGTACGAACACCTCGAACGACACGTACGCCGACACCGGGTTGCCCGGCAGCGTGAAGATCGGCACCTCGTCCTCACCGATCACACCGAACCCCTGCGGCTTCCCCGGCTGCATGGCGACCTGCGGGAAGTCCACAGTGCCCAGCTTGGACAGCTCCTCCTTCACCACGTCGTACGCGCCCATGCTGACGCCACCTGTGGTGATGACGAGGTCAGCACGAACCAGCTGGTCGGACAGGGTGTCCATGATCCGCTTGGGGTCGTCGTCGACGATGCCGACGCGGTAGACCACCGCTCCGGCGTCCCGCGCACAAGCGGCCATGGTGTAGCTGTTCGAGTCGTAGATCTGCCCGTCACCCAGCCGGCTCCCCGGCTCGCGCAGCTCGGCACCGGTCGAGATCACTACGACCCGCGGTCGCGGGCGAGCCTTCACCCGCGCCCTGCCGACAGCAGCCAGTACGGCGATCTGCCGCGGCCCCAGGGTCGTGTCGCGGTCCAGCACCTGTACTCCGGCCGTCACGTCCTCGCCTGCATGCCGCACCGAACCACCGACCGGCGGCTGCTGGGTGATGCGGACGTTGACCGTCCCACCGTCGGTCCACTCGACCGGTACGACGCTGTCGGCGCCGCGCGGCATCGGTGCGCCGGTCATGATCCGCACGCAGGTGCCGGGGGTCACCACGATCGGCTCGCTCCGACCGGCCCGGAACTCCCCTACTACCGGCAGGGCGATCGGGTTCTCGTCGGAGGCGCCGGCCAGGTCACCGGCCTGGACGGCGTACCCGTCCATGGCCGAGTTGTCGAACCCGGGGAGGCTCACCCCCGAGACGATGTCCTCACACAGCACCAAACCGACCGCGTCCATCAGCGGCTGGTCGAACGCGGGCAGGGCCGTCACTCGCCCGAGCACAGCCTCCAGATGCTCATCCACACTCCGTCTCACGAGCCTGACCCTAATCCACACCCTCCGGGTGGTTGCCCCAGGTCATGCGGACGTCGGGTGCGCGTTCCTCGTTGGCAGTGCCATCGGTACGGCGTACCTCGACGAAGCCATGGGCTTTGTAGAAGGACTGGGCGCGGGTGTTGGTCTGGAACGTCCAGAGCGCCAGACCGCCGGGGCGGAGGTCCTTGGCTAGGTCCACGAGGGTGGATCCGACGCCCAGGCCAGCCGCCTCCGGTACGACGTACAGCTGGTCGAGGTCGTCGCCGTCGAGGGTCAGCACCGCGACGATCCGGTCGTCGTCGAGCGCCAGCCAGGTCTGCGCGTCGGGCAGCAGCACGTCCGCGAACCACGTCGCCACCTCGGCGGCGGTGTGGATCGCCGGCGGCAGCTGCGAGCCGTCGGCGTGCCGCGAGCGCCACCACACCGCGGCGGCCTCGTCCGTGTCGGACGGCTCCAACGGCCTGATCAGCAGGTCGTCCATCGCACTCCCCCCGAAGCGTTCAGCTGCTCAGTTCGGTCCCGTCGGGGATGACCCGGCGCTCGCCGGCCGGCGCCTCCACCTCGACGTCCCCGACCACGACCACATCCTTGCCAAAGGCAACATCACCGCGAACCTCGAGCCGGTCGGCGCGGACCAGCGACGGCGGCCCGGCCGCGAACCGGGTGTCGAAGTCGGCGAGGATCTTGAAGTACTCCGGGTCCAGGTCGACGTACGGCTCGTCGCCCTCGTGCGTCGTGGTCAGGTCGCCGGCATCGTCCAGCTCGTAGACGTCGGAGCGCAGTACGAGCAGGTCGTTCGTGGTCTTCACCGGCTTGAACCGGGTGCGGTCCACGATCACCGCCTGCGAGCCCTCGAACGTCTCGATCGCGGTGCCCATCGCGGTCTCGAGCTGGATCACCTTCGGCGAGGATGAGTCGGCCGGGTCGACGGTCTTGCGGTTCACGATGATCGGCAGGCCGAGGATCCCGTCGTGCCCGTCCATCAGCTCGGCGAGCCGGTCCAGGTCGATCCACAGGTTGTTGGTGTTGAACGTCTTGTGCCGGGTGACGTCCTGGAAGTACTGCGTGTCCTCGTCGGCGACCTGGGCGCTGTCGCGCAGGATGAGCCGGCCGTCGGACTTGCGGACCGCGACGTGGCCGCCCTTGCGGTCGGAGCGGGTGCGCCGGCAGACCTCCATACCAAACGGTACGGTATGTTCCGCCATCCACGCGGCGATCCGGGGATCCGGGGTCGCTCCGAGGTTGTCCGCGTTCGAGATGAACGCGTGCCGGAAGCCGTGCTCGCGCAGCGCGTCAAGGGTGCCGGAGGCAACCAACGCGGTGAACAGGTCGCCGTGTCCGGGCGGGCACCAGGCCAGCTCCGGGTCCGGCTCCCACTCGGCCGGCGTCAGGTCGTCGGCGAGCAGCTTCGGCTCCATGTTCTGCATGAAGTCGAGCGGCAGCCCGTCGATCGCGAGGCCGTCGTACTCACTGAGGATCTGCAGCGACTCGGTCTTGGTGCGGAACGAGTTCATCAGCACCAGCGGCAGCGGTACGTCGTACTTGCGCCGGGTGCTCAGGATCTGGCGGGCGATGATGTCGAGGAAGCTCAGCCCGTCCTTGACCTGCAGCGCGGACTTCGGTCCGGTGACGCCCATCGACGTACCGAGACCGCCGTTGAGCTTGATGACGACCGTCTCGGCGAGCGCGGCGCGCATGGCGTCCGGATCGGTGTCGAGGTGATCGAGGTGCGGCAGATCGCCGACCGGTTCGATGTCGGCCTCGTGGATCTTCCCCTGCTGCCCCGATTCGAGCAGCCGGTAGTAGTGCGTGAAGACGCGTATTGCAACGTCGGCAGCACCGGCTGCACGCATCTTCTCCTGCGCTTGTCTGAGACCCACCTCACCCATGCACCAACCCTAGGGGACAGCCACCAATCCGAGTGTTGCCCGCGTCACCCTCATACGATCAGACGGTGTTTGAGTCGAAGGCCATGGCGCGGCAGCATTTCCTCGGTACCCGGGAGCGGCGCGCCCATGCGGAAGGGTTGCTGACCTGCGCCAAGCAGGTGCTGCCCGACGTCCACCGGGTCGCTCTGTACGTGTCGATGGGCCCGGAGCCGCAGACCGGTGCGCTGATCGACTGGCTGCTCGCCACCGATCACGAGGTGCTGCTGCCGATCCTGTACGCCGACAACGACCTCGGCTGGGGCATTGCGCCCGGTGCGGCCGACCTGGTGCCCGGTCGGCTCGGTCTGTCCGAGCCGCCGATCGATCTGGGCTCGGACGCCATCGCCACCGCCGATCTGGTCATCTGCCCCGCGGTGGCCGTCGCCCGCGACGGCGTACGCCTGGGCCGCGGCGGTGGCTCGTACGACCGAGCACTCGCCCGCCTCCGCCCTGGTACGCCGGTCTGGGCTGCCGTGTACGACGCCGAGATCGTGGATGCCCTCCCGTCAGACACGCACGACCACCCGGTGGATGCGGCGCTCACACCAACTCGCTTGATCCCCTTGCGAAGATCAGGAGATGACTGAGACCGCGGTCGAAGCCGCAGCCACAGCCGCACGCTCCCTTGGCCTGACGGTCACCGACCCGCTGGTGCTCTACACCGCCTTCTCCACGGTCGTTCACCTGCAGCCGTCGCCAGTGGCCGCACGGGTCCCGATGAACCTCCCCAACGGCATGAAGGAGCCAGAGCCCGCCGTACGCCGGCAGCAGCGCGAGCTGGACGTCGTCGTCTGGCTGGCTGCGCAGGGCGTACCTGTGGTGCAGCCGACTCCCCTGGTGCCACTGAAGCCAGCGGAGCAGGACGGGCTGTCCATGACCTTCTGGACGTACGTGGAAGTGGATCAGACCGCCGAGCCGGACTACTTCGCCGCCACCGCTCGCGTGACCGAGCTGCACGCCCAGCTCGCGGAGTATCCCGGTGAACTGACCTGGATGAGCCCGCTGCGGCTGATCGGTTCAGGTCTGGAGGTGGCCGAGGCAGTGCCCGGTCTCCTTGAGCAGGACGACCTTGACCGGGCACGGGCCGAGTGGAAGGTACTAGAGCCCGTCCTGACCAGCCGGGCCGGGTTCGAGGCCGTCTTCCCGTCAGCGAGCGTGCAGCCGATCCACGGCGACGCCCCGTCGTGGAATCTGATCACCACGGTCGACGGGCCGCTGTGGGCCGACTTCGAGGACGCAACGCTCGGACCGATCGAGTGGGACGTCGCCGGCTTCGGCCCCGACCTGTGTCGGGCGTACGACGACGCGGCGCGGACTCGCGGCCTCCCGACACTCGACCCCAAGATCCATCAGGTGATGGACCTGGCCCGCGCCCTGCAGGTCCTCGTCTGCGCCCCGCTGGTCCCGCAGATGCCGGCTCTGGCCGACGGCATCCGGATGTTCGCAACGCAGTGGCGCACGATGCCGTTCGCTGGTGGACTGAGCTGATGTTTCAGACGTACGTCGACAGCGGCGTGGTTCCCGGACTCATCAGCCTCACCAGCCGCGGTGACGAAACACGGGTCGAGGTGCTCGGCAAGACGGCGTACGACGGGCCGGAACTGCAGCGGGACAGCCTGTTCCGGGTCTCGTCGTTCACCAAGTCGATCGTCGCCGCCGCGACCATGATCCTGGTCGACGAGCTCCGGCTGTCCATGGACACACCGGTTGCCGATGTGCTGCCGGAGCTGGCGCATCCCGTCGTACTGCGGCAGCCGGATGGAGCTCTGGACGACACCGTGCCGGCGGAGCGGCCGATCACGACGCGGGACCTGCTGACGTTCCGGCTCGGACTGGGTGAGTCGGACAACCCGGTGCTGCGACAGCGCGAGGAGGAGCTGGACCTCCACACGTTCGGACCGCCCGTACCGCGGACTGCTCTGCAGCCGGACGAGTGGATGCGACGGCTCGCCACGCTGCCGCTGCAGTACCAGCCCGGTGAGCAGTGGCTGTACTCGACCGGCTCGCACGTGCTCGGCGTACTGATCGCACGTGTTGCCGGTCAGCCGCTGGAGGAGTTCCTCCGCGAGCGGATCTTCGAACCACTCGGGATGCGCGACACCGGGTTCACCGCAGTAGATCCCGCTCGGCTGACCACGGCGTACGTGGGGGACGACGTACTGGATCCGGCTGCAGGCAGCCAGTGGCTGACGCCGCCGTCGTTCCCGGACGCGAGTGGTGGGCTGGTGTCGACAGTCGACGACTTCCACGCCTTCACGCGGGCTCTACTGCACGGGGGCCTGCTGTCTCCGGCTGCGGTCGCGGAGATGACGACCGACCAGCTCACGCCAGCGCAGCGAGAGGCGGCCAGCGGCTTCCTCGGTCCGGGCACCGGCTGGGGGTACGGCATGTCCGTCGGCGGCGGACGCTACGGCTGGGCGGGCGGACTGGGCTCGCTGTGGTCGACCACTCCTGCAGACGGCACCATCTCGATCCTGCTGACCCAGCGGGCGCTCTGGACCTGGCCGGAGGAACTGTTCGCCGAGGCCAGCGCGCCCGCTTGGTGACAGTTAGCTATCTGGCTTGGTGAAGGTCAGTGAGTGCTTGCGGGTTGCCTCGACGGCGCCCTTCGTAAAGGCCCACTGCAGTGTCTGGCCCTTGACCCACAGCTTGGTCTGATCGATGTAGTTGGACGAGAACGCGTGTCCGGAAACGCCCGTCAGGTTGATCCAGCGGGACTGGTCGAAGTCCGACAGGTCGACGACCATCCGCATCGACGGGGTCGCGGTCACGTCGTACCCCTCGGCGGCGTCCCAGGCCGTCGCGTCGACGATCGAAGTACCGCCGCCGAGCTCGTAGGGGCCGCGGTTGAAGATCTTCTCGACCAGTCCGATCCCGGACTTGCCCAGCGTCTGGTTGGTCAGCGTGAGCTTGTGCAGCTTGCCCCACTGCCAGTTGACGGGCTCACGCGCCATCTTCTGCGTGATCTCGGTCCGCGCGTTGACCAGGGCCTCGCGCAGGATGTCGTCCCGGCTCTCCTTCTGCGGCGTGCGGATGTCGTCCCACCAGCCGCTGTTCGGCTGGCCGAGCAGCGTGTGGATCACCTCGAACCAGCGCGAGCCGCCGTCCGGCCAGGTGCCCTCGGGGAGCTGGTCGTGGAAGGTCAGCGAGAGCAGATTGCGCCAGACCACGTTGAAGTACGCGGCCGCGGCGGAGTCCGGCGGCTGGGTGAAGTCCCAGTTCCGCAAGGTGTCCTGCCCCTGCTTGTCGAACGAGTCGTCGATGCTGATCCGGAGCAGGTACGGCACCAGCATCTCGGCGACCTTGCTCTTGGTGTCCAGCTGGATCGACGCCATCGCGTTCGCGTCGAGCTTGCCGGCCGCCTTGATCCGGTCGTTGATCTGCTGACTTCGGTAGCCGTAGTCCCAGGTGTTCGTCAGGTAGTAGGTGTACGTGTTCGGCACCACTGCCTGGTTGGCGGTGACGATGATCCCGCTCGGTGGATCGAACTCGGTCGGCAACGCATCGAAGGGTATGTAGCCCTTCCAGTAGTACTTCGGGTCCCAGCCGGGCACGGGCCAGTCACCGCGACCCGTGGCGCGGATCGGGATCAGTCCGGGTGACTGGTAGCCGATGTGGCCGTCGGTGTCGGCGTACACCAGGTTCTGCGAGGGGACCTGGAACTGCTGCGCGGCGGCGCGAAACTCGGTCCAGTTCTGCGCGGTGTTGATCGCGAACAGCGCGTCGGCGGTCTTGCCTGGGTTGAGCGCGGTCCACTGCAGCGCAACGCCGTACGCCGTCGGGTACTTCGCCTGCGACGCGGCCTGCTCGCCGACCTTGCGCTCGTCCTCGCCGACGTCCGAGATGAGCGGACCGTGCCTGGTCTCACGGACGGTGATCTTCACCGGCTTGTCCTCGCCTGCGACCTTGAACGTCTCCTCGCGTGTGGCCATAGCGCGCCACTTGTTGTTGTAGAGGACGTTGTTGCCGTCGATCCGCTCGAGGTACAGGTCCTGGACGTCCGGGTCGAGGTTCGTGAAGCCCCAGGAGATCGCGTTGTTGTGGCCGATCACCACACCGGGCAGACCGGAGAAGCTGAAACCGGAGACGTCGAACGGACAGGCCTTGCCGACGCTGTTGCAGTGCAGACCGACCTGCGTCCAGATGCCTGGCATGGTCGCGCCCAGGTGCGGGTCGTTGGCCAACAGCGGCTTGCCGGTGGTGGTGTGGTCACCGGAGACGACCCACGAGTTCGAACCGACGCCGTCACCCTGGCCGAGCAGCTCAGGCAGGCCCTTCGCGACGCTCTGCACAGAGTCGAGTGACTTGAGCAGGTCCTGGGTCAGCATGCCGCGCCGCAGCTCGGGGCTGACCGCCGCAGTGGTGAACTTGCCGTCCGTGCCGATCGAGCCGCTCGACATGATCGGCTCGTTCCGGTCGTACGGGTACGGCGGGTAGAGGCTCTCGATGTTGCGGGCCGGGAACGCCGCCAGCAGCTTGGTCCGGGTGATCTCCTCGTCCAGGTTGCCGCCGAGGTCCCACGCCATCGCCTTGAGCCAGGACAGCGAGTCCGCCGCGGTCCACGGCTCCGGGGTGTAGTTCTTCGGGCCACCGGGCTGCAGGGACAGGACGCCGTACTCCAGGCTGAGGCCGGAGCCGTTGTGCTTCGACAGGTACGAGTTGACTCCGCGGGCGTAGTCGCCGAGGTACTCGCGGGTGCTCGGGCTGAGCAGCGGCAGCTCCTGCTCGGCGACGCGCCGCCAGCCGAGGGTGCGGACGAACTTGTCGGTCTCGAGCGCGTCCTTGCCGAACAGCTCGCTCAGCCGGCCGGCGGTGACGTGCCGACGGAAGTCCATCTCGAAGAACCGGTCCTGGGCAGCCACGTACCCCTGCGCGGCGAACAGGTCGGCCGGGGTGTCGGCGTAGATCTGCGGGATCCCGTTCGCGTCCCGGACCACGTTGACGTCGCCGTCGAGCCCGTTCAGTTCGATCGATCCGTCGTACGTCGGGAACGAGTGGCGGACGACGAAGATCACGGTCCCGGCGATCACCACGAGCACCGTGGCGAGGGCGATTCCGCTGATGACGACGAGTCGAAGCAGGCGAGGCACGGACCAACCGTAGAGAATCACCCCGCACACCCCAAATGGGGTCCCTCACAACTTTGCGTTGCTCTGCGTTCCCTCGACATGAACGCAGAGTTGAGGTATGAGGGCGTCCCCGGTTCCGAGCTGGACCGCATTCGCTGCAACAGCTACGACGATTTCGGAAACGCCGTCGTTTCGCGGACGTCGGGAGGCGGTGAGCCGCTCCGCTGCTGCCTGACACTCGCGGGCGGCGGTGAGCGGATCGCGCTGGTCGCACACCGGCCCATGGAAGCCGGCGGCCCGTACGCCGAGGTCGGGCCGGTCTTCGTACACGTGACGGACTGCCCGGGGCCGGACGAGGGCTTCCCGATCGACTTCCGGGATCGGCGGGCGGTGCTGCGGCCGTACGACGTCGCGGGTCAGATGCTGGACGGTGTTGTCGCAGAGCCTGGGACGAGCGAAACCGAGCTCAAACGACTGTTCGAGGACCCGGCCGTGGACACCGTTCAGGTACGGAACCTGGTGGCGGGTTGCTGGAACTTCACGGTGCGCCGACAGGCCTGAGTTGGAATACTTCGGGCCGCTGGCGCATTATTAGCAGTCGGGTAGTAGGAGTGCCAGCGGCTTGAAGGGATCCGACCGTGCCGACGTACCAGTACCAGTGCACCGACTGTGGTGAAGCGCTCGAGGTGCGCCAGAGCTTCACGGACGATGCTTTGACCGTGTGCCCGAACTGCCAGGGCAACCTGCGCAAGGTGTTCAACGCCGTGGGCGTCGTGTTCAAGGGCTCCGGTTTCTACCGGAACGACAGCCGCTCGTCCGGTAAGGGCTCGGTGCCGGCGAAGTCCGAGTCGTCGTCCTCGTCGAGCTCCGGCAGTTCGTCGTCCTCATCGTCTTCGTCGTCGGAGTCTTCCAAGTCCTCGTCGACCTCGAAGGACTCGTCGTCGGGAAGCTCGTCGTCCTCGAGCACCAGCGCCGCCTGATCTTTCTCTGTGGATAACCGGTAGGGACGCCGGAGAAGTTCGTATCTTCTCCGGCATGAAAATCTCTTCCCTGTTTCGTGATCTGCTCCGTGCCGCCCGTTGGCACCGCCGGCTCCTGGCCGGCGTTGCCGCGGCGACCGCTGTGTACTTCGGCCTTCTCGCCCTCTCTCCTTCTCCACCGCCGACCGTCGCGGTGCTGGCCGCCGCGCGCGACCTGACCGGCGGAGCTGTGCCTTCGCAGGACGACCTGCGTACCGTCGACCTGCCGCCGGGCTCAGTGCCTTCCGGTGCCCTCAGACCCGGCGCCGATCTGACCGAACGGCTGCTGAGCGGCCCGGTCAGAGCCGGCGAGCCACTCACCGACGCCAGATTCCTGGCGCCACCAGCCGTGCCGTCCGGCTTGCTCGCCTATCCGTTCCGCGTCGACGACGCCGACATCAGCGCCCTCTTGCGGGTCGGCGACCACGTCAATCTGTACGCCGCATCGAGCACGACCGCCGACGCCGCGAGCCTGCTTGCTCGAAGCGTTCCGGTAGTCGCTCTGCCGGCGCCGCAGTCGGCGACTGCCGGCGCGCTGGTCGTGGTCTCGACAACGCCGGAGATCGCCGGCCGACTGGCCCAGGCCAGTACGAACTCACGCATCACCGTGGCGCTGACACCCGACACGAGCTGATCACCCAGCGAACATGTGGTTGCACGATGCGTTGCCGTGCGGCGCGGTACCTCGCTCTCGGAAGCCCGCGGCCCTACGTTTCTCGGGTACAAACCACCCGCTTCGTGGAGGCAACCCACATGCTCAAGGGCTTCAAGGAATTCGTCATGCGCGGGAACGTCGTCGACCTCGCGGTCGCCGTCGTCATCGGCGCCGCGTTCACCAAGATCATCGGCGCCGTCGTGACCGGCTTCATCAACCCGCTGATCGCAGCGATCTTCGGCAAGGCCGACCTCACCGGCGTCTGGAACTTCGAGATCAACGGGGCGCACTTCTCGATCGGGCTCATCCTGGACGCGGCGCTGAACTTCCTGTTCGTCGCCGCGGCCGTGTACTTCCTGATCGTGATGCCGCTGAACAAGCTCGCCGAGCGCCGCGCCCGCGGCCAGGAGCCGGAGCCCGACCCGCTCACCACCGACCAGGAGCTGCTCACCGAGATCCGCGACCTGCTCCGCGCCCGCCAGCTGTAGGACCGGCCATCAGGCAGGTGGGCGCGAAAACCTCAGCCCCTGAGCTCGCCGGCGCTCACCTGCTCACCGGCGTACCGCATCCAGCGGTACGGGACCGGCTGGCCGTCGTTCCACTCCTCCATCAAGGCGGCGGGGACGTCGACGAAGCCGCTGCCGTGGTAGGCGCGGATCGCCGCCGCGTTCTCCGGACGGACCCTGATGAACACCTCCGAGTACCCGGCGTCCAGCGCGGGCCCGAGCAGCGCCCGGACGAGTTCGCCGCCGACCCCGCGACCGCGGAGCGTCGGGTCGACGATGATCCGGGCCAGTTCGACCTCGTCCTCCTCGTCGTCCAGCCAGATCTCGCCGTAGCCCACCGGCTGATCGCCGTCGAACAACAGATAGGAGTGGATGTCCTCCTCGACCGTCCGCCAGCTCGCCAGCAGATCCTCCGGGAAGGGGTACTCCACCCGCCCGGACAGCAACGCCACTTCCTTCGCATCGAGTGCCCAGCTCGCGACCTGGACGCCGTGCTCGTCGGAAAACCCCCGAAGTTCCACGCTCTCCCCCTCAGTTGACGAACTCCACGATCGTTCGCACCAGCTGATCCAGGTACTGCGCGCTGTTCCGGAAGGCGGGCGTCGGCGGTTCGGGACACCCAGCCAGCTCACGACTCCCCCGGATCGACTGCAACAACGCGTCGACCGTCTTCCGCTGATGCGACGGATTCTCCGGTACCGACGGCAGTACCGCCACCCGAATACGTGTCAGCGCCGCAACTTCCTGGTCCGTCACACCACGCAGAATGCCGCCGGTGAGCAGCCTTTCCGCGGCATCGGCCGGGCAGCCGCGGTTCACCAATCCGGCCCGGGCACGTTCGTTCGCAGCAGCGTCGTCGCCGGTCGCGGGCCAGGCCAGCAGGAGGCGATCGACCACCTCAGGAAACTTCAGCGCAAGCAAGACGGCGACGGTACACCCATTGGAGGCGCCAACGATTCTTACCGGCCCGGCACGTTTCGCCAGCTGTTCACCGAGGGCCTCGACCTCGATGTCCCACCCAGTCGCACGCTGCGGCCGGTCCGGCGCGAGCACCTCCACGCCGTACGACGTGAGTCCCTCGTGGATGCCCGTCGTACCCCAGAACGCGTCTGCGTCCATGGCTTCCCAGAGGCCGCCGTGGACGAGTAGCGCGGTCGCGGTCATCCGTGGTGCGGGGGGACCTCGTTGAGGATGCGCTCGTCGTCGTCACTGCTGAAGTCGTTGTCACCCCAGGTCCGCGGGTCGTCGTCGCGGGTCTGTTCGGGCAGCAGCGGCTCGTCGTCTTCGTACGGGCTCGTCATGTCTCCAGATTACCGAGTCGCCGGGGCGCTCCGGGAGTGAGATCTCGCGGGAGTGATACTGGCGACCAGCGCGTGGACGTTACAGGTCTGCCTCGGTTGCGGAACGATCAGGCGGCGTGACCGGAACGACGCGCCGCCGTGATGTTCTGGCACGCATGACGTGACGCCCTTCCAGCATCATGGGTGACCTTGCCCAACCCGGAAGGACCGAGTCGTGAGTGCATTACGGACACGGGGCCTGATCGGTGCGACGCTCGTCGTGGCTGTTCTCGGTGTTACCGCCGCCTGCGGTAACGAGAACGCCACCTCTCCGCCCGCCGCCCAGCCCACGGACACGCCGACCACCCCCGGCACCCCTACGCCGTCACCCACCCCCAGCGGCACACCCAGCACCGACTGCCCCGAGACCATCGCGGCCGTCCGCGCCGCCGCCGACAAGGCGGTCTGGGGACAGGGTGCGGCCACCTCAGCGTTCCACCCGGTCAGCGTGACGATCTGCCAGTACGACGCCGCGGCGTCCGGGCAGGACTACGCGACCGTCACCACCAAACGCAACGGCACGCAGGCGACCGACCTGTTCGCCCTGGTCAACGCGGCGAAACCCGTCGCCAAGAAGCCGAACATCTGCACCAAGGAACTCGGCCCGACCTACGTCCTGCGGTTCACCGACAACGACCGCGGCGTGCTGTCGATCACGGCTGAAGCGTTCGGCTGCCGCCGCCTGGTGGCGACCTCGCTGGAAGGCCAGGGCAAGCCGGGCGCCCTGCCGGCGCCGCGCCAGGTATCCGCCGAGCTGATCAAGTCACTCGGCCTCCGCTGACCCCCCGCGCCGGACGCGCACCCCGAAGCCGTCCGAAGCGGGGTCAACCCGCGCCTGCCTTGCGGGTCCCTCCAGAGGTCGACCCGCGAGGCAGGTTGCGGCGGCCGGCGCGTTGCCGCACGCTGATGCATGCGAACGATCCGGCTGCTGTGCGCGCTGGTCCTCGCCTGCAGTGCCTGCTCGGCGCCATCAGACAACAAGCCCTGTACAGCAGGGTTTACGTGTACGACGTTGCACGTGCCACTCGACCGTCAACGGCCTGACGGCCCGTCGCTCGATCTCGCAGTCATCGCCGCTGACAACGTCGATGCACCACGCGGCGTACTCCTGCTCCTCACCGGTGGCCCCGGGCAGCCCGGCGTACCACTGCTCGCCAGCCTCAAGCGCAACGTGCATCCTGACGTGCTGCGCGAGTACCGCCTCGTCATGCTCGACCAACGCGGCACAGGTCCGAGCGGTATCAATTGCCCTTCATTACAAGAGACTGTGGGCGGATCGGACTTCCTGACACCGCCTCCAGCCGCTGTCGACGAGTGCGCTCAGCGGATCGGCACAGGTCTCGGGTACTACGGCACGCCCGACACCGTCGACGACATCGAGCAGTTGCGCCAGTCCCTCAAGGTCGACAGCCTGACGCTCGACGGTACGTCGTACGGGAGCTTCACGGCGGCGCAGTACGGCTTGAAGTATCCGGACCATGTGCAATCGCTCGTGCTGGATTCCGTCGTACCGCACGAGGGTTTCGACCCGATGGGTGTCGACCTGATGGCCGCAACCGGTCCGGTACTCAAGGCCGCGTGCCGTCAGGATCCAACCTGTACGACGGATCCGGTGGCGGACCTGGCCTGGCTGGTGCAGCACGGCGTCAACGGGACCGACCTGATGGAGACGCTGTCCATCGCGAGCCTCAACTCGGTAAACCCAACGCTCAAAGGGATCCCGGCCACCCTGCACGCCGCACGCACCGGCGACGACGCCGGCCTGAAGGAGCTCTTCCAACAAACCACCAGCAAAGGCCTCGCGTACGGCACCCTCTCCGCAGGCCTGCACATGGCCACCCTCTGCTCGGACCTCCGCTTCCCATGGTCCGGCAAGCCCGATCGCGAAACCGCTCTCAACGACGCCGTACGACGGTTGGACCCGAAGCGGCTGTACCCGTACGACGTGGCGACCGCGCGCAGCCAGCTGATGATCCAGGGCTGCCTGCGCTGGCCGGCCGCCCGCGTGTCGACGTACCCCGCCGCACAGCAACTGTTGCCGCGCACGCTGATCCTGCACGGGAGCAACGACCTGTTCTGCCCACTGGACTGGTCCAGATGGGAGCAGGCGCACTCCCGGGACGCGAAGCTGGTCGTCATCCCCGGCAGCGGACACAGCGTCCAGCGGGATCCCCGCGGACAGGAAGCGGTCCGAGGGTTCCTGCTCGACTAGAGATCGAACTGTGTGGGAATGGTTGCAGCACGTGGGCGACTGGATGCGTCTAATAGGTGTGAGGAGTTGTACGCCCAGCCAGGGAGTGGCGCGTGGAGTTCGAGGAGTACGTATCCGCCCGTGGACAGGAACTGGTGCGGCTCGGGTTCACGGTCTCCGGCGACTACCAGCGAGCGGAGGACCTTGCGCAGATCGCGTTGATGCAGGCGTTCCGCTCGTGGCGGAAGGTGCGCAACGCGGACGATCCACACCACTACGTCCGGCGCATCCTGGTGAACGAGTTCCTCTCGATGACCCGGCGGCGTTCGTACAGCGAGGCGCCGACGGCCGAGCTCGACCCGCAGGGCGCAGTACCGGACCACGCCACGGACATCGCGAACTCCGATCACCTCTGGCGATCGCTTGCCAGCTTGTCCGCCCGGGAACGGGTCGTGCTGGTCCTGCGGTACTACCAGGACCTGGACGACCAGACGATCGCCGACGTGCTCGGCATCAAACCGTCCTCCGTGCGTGCGACCGCGAGCCGAGCGCTCGCCTCGCTACGGGAATCCAAGAAGGCCAATCGCATTGATGAGAGGTTGTCGTGAGCAACACCGATCTCGAGGATGACCTGCGGGGTACTTTCGAACGCGCCGCCGCCTCGGTGCCAGAGTCCACCGGCCTGACCGAGCGCGCCACCACCGGCGCGCAGCGGGCGCAACGGCGTACGTGGATCATCTCCGGCGCGGCCGCCGTCGCGGTCGCAGCGATCGCCATCGCCGGCTTCGGGTTGGCCGGCTCGAACAACAAGCCCAGCCAGCCGCCGGTCGCGGGTGGGCAGGCGCCGGTCTCGGCGACCCCGACGCCGCAGCCGCCGACGGCTCAGACGGTGTCGGGTACCTGGCGGCCGCTCCAGATGGCCGGGTTCAAGGCACTGAAGGCCGCGCGGCCGAGTGATCCGGTGCTGGTGTTCCGCGCCGACGGGACGTGGACGGGTTCGGACGGATGCAACGGACTGCAGGGCACGTACAGCATCGGCCAGCGCGGCGCGTTCACCGCGACGTCCGGCCCGCAGCACCTGATGGGCTGCAACAACGTGCCGCATACCGGCGTACTGAAGGCCGCCAAGCGGATCGCGATCGACGGCGACACACTGCAGTTCTTCGACGCCGACGGGCTTCAACTTGCGAGTTACGCTCGCGCACGGTAGTCGCAATTGCTCGCGGACGGTGATCGGGCCTTGACGGAAAGGAGTCTCTGACCGGACCATCTAGTGGCCGGTCCACCGATCTTGGGAGCTTTGTGCGACTCTCTGTTACCGTCCCTCTGCTCACTCTCGGCTCAGCTTCACTCTTCGCAGTCGCCCTCACCGTGCCCTCCTCGGGTGCAGTCGCGGGTACTGCGGTGTGTTCTCACGCACAACCGAGTGCGAGCTCGACCGAGGCGACGCGGTTGTCGCAGCCGACCTCCGCGTCCGACGCGCGACCGCTCGGCGAGTCACTAGGCGACGGCATCTCCGCCGCCGTCAGTTCGCTCGAGCCGCTCGACGCGACCGGCCGTCCGACGTCGGGCCTGCCGTACGGGCTGAGCCAGGGCGTCATCGGCGTGGTCGGCTCAGCCACGACCGGGTACAAGGTCGTCGTCGACTCCGCGCGGCTGGACGCCAAGAAATACCAGTCCGCGATGGCCCGCAACCTGCCCGCGGCCGGCAAGCAGCTGGTCCGGGTCGAGCGCAGCTGCCGTTCGGCCCAGTCGATCGCCGATGCCTGGAACGCCGTCGGCGCCCGCAACTGGTCGTCCGACGCGGGCGGTACGACGTACGCCGCGGACCTCGACCCGATCACTGAGAACGTCGTCGTCGAGTACGACCAGGCGACCACCTCCCCCGCGTCCCAGGCCGGCCTCCGCACGCTGGCCGGCGTACAGATCATTGCCAGCTCGCTCGCGCGGACGACCCGGTTGAGCGACACCCCGAAGGGCGGCCACTGGGGCGGTGCGCGAATCACATCTGCGTCGAAGAGCTGCACCGCCGGCTTCTCCGTCGTACGGCGCTCCAATGGCCAACGCGGAACGGTCACCGCAGGCCACTGCGGTGCTGCCGGCACGGTGTGGAAGTCGGGCACTAACTATTACGGCACCACGACGCTGCGGACGAACTACCCGGACTACGACCAGTCGCTGGTCACCGGCAGCGCATACGGCGCGAAGATCTGGACCGACGGCCCCGGGGACACCGCCGACACCCGCACCGTCACCGGCGGCGGCGACCCCGGCGTCGGCACAGTGGTCTGCCAGTCCGGCAGCTTCAGTACGTCGCTGTGCGGCCTGACGGTCCGTTCGAACTCGGCGAAGTACTGCGACTCTGACGGCTGCACGACGTACGTCATGCGCGCCACCCGCGGCGGACTGGTCGCCATCATCGGCGGCGACTCCGGCGGCCCCGTCTACACCCGCCGCGGCACCAGCTCCGCCACCGTCCGCGGCATAGCCTTCGCCGGCGCCGGCTGCGCAGCCTCCCGCTGCACCACCCTGTACGCCGAACGCTACAAATCCATCACCGGCCACCTAGGCGTCACAGCCCTGACCGGCTGACCGCTAAGCTGTCCCCGCACGTGCGCCCCCGTAGCTCAGGGGATAGAGCGTCGGTTTCCTAAACCGTGCGTCGCAGGTTCGAATCCTGCCGGGGGCACAACTAGCGGGGGTACAAGGGCGCCGTTGTCGGGGCCTTGGGTGACGTGCGGAGTCCGCGGTGGAACCCGGTTCGCACGTACGCTGATGGGCATGTCCGTGTCGCCGTACTCTGATTTGCCTTCGGTTGCTGACGTCGCTGGTGACATTGCCGGTGTGGTCGAGCGATTCACGCACGGGGCGACCCACGCGTTTGCATTCGGCGATGGTGGCCTTCCCGAAGCGGTTCTCGCGAGCTATGACCAGTACGACGATCTCGGCGGCGAGGACACGCTCGGTAGGTACGGGGTCGTGGTCGCGCCCGAGGTGCTCGGCCGGCAATTGCCGGAGATGGTCGAGGCCATCCGCCGCGGGACATTCGGCCCTCCGGTACTGGTGGGCACAGATGCCGAGCCCGTGCTCGTGGTGATGTCGACACAGCAGTACCGCGCCATGCGCGGTGACGACGAGCCGCCGCCGGGCGTGATCGACGACCCGACCGTTCGCAGCTACGACTCGGCGCCGACACCGGGCAGCACGCCGTTCAGCGTGGACGAGTGGGCCAAGGACGACCCGTTCACGCAGCAGATGCTCGAGGAGATCCGGCAGGAACGTGGCCCAGCCGATGGCTGAGAACCAGCCGGAACGGCCGTTCCAGGTCCTGCTCGGCGAGGGCGCCGTCCAGGACCTCACGCGCATGCGGGCCGCGGCGCCGCTTGGGGTTTAGCGGCGTGAGGTGCAGGTTCGGTACCAACCGTAGGCTAGTAGGGCGCAGATGGTGCCGTTGAGGACGCCTGCGCCGACGTCGGTGAGGTGGTGCATGCCTCGGTAGAGGCGCGAGAAGGCCACCATGGACGGCATCAAGAGGCAGAGGATTACCGTCGTCCAGCGCAACCATGGGCGTTCGATGCCTAGCGCGAGTAGGGCCAACGCGACGTACAGGCCGGTCGATGCGCCGGTGTGGCCGCTGGGATAGCTGGCGGTTGGTGGGGACGGGTCGAGCCTTTCTACCTGCGGGCGGTCGCGGTCGACGACCTTGGCCGTGATCAGGAAGATCAGGCCCTGCATGGCGATCGCGATCGGTGCGACGAGCGCGAGGCGCAGGTCGCGGGTCCGCCACAGCAGCAGGGACGACACGACGATGCACACCGCGATGACGCCCGCGGTGTTGCCGATCTGCGACCACACTGCGGTGATCGTGTTCCAGGTTCCGGTCCGGTCGGCGGCGAGGTCCCTGTTGACCGCCTCTTCGGAGTGGGAGATCCCGTCGAGTGGTCCCTTCAGCGCCAGCCCGATGCCGATGATGAGACCACCGAGGGCTACGCCGGGTGCGACGGTCCTGGTGAGGAGGTCGACGCCGTCTTGCCGATGAACCCGATCCATGAAGCGAACATAATGCCTAGACCGAGGATGTGCCCGGCGAGAATGTCGGACGGGAAGTGCGCGCCGATGAAAAGCCTGTCCATACCGACGATCACCGGCACCACGATCGCGAGTGCGACGGCGATGCGGCGTTGGACCGCGGACAGCAGCGGCCAGAGCAGGAAGACCATGACGCCGGCCGCCAAGGTGATGTTCAGGGTATGGCCAGAGGGAAACGAATAACCCTGGGCATGCGGCACCGGACCGTCGACGACCGGCCGGGCGCGCTGCGTGATCGGCTTGGAGATGCCGCCGATCCCCCAGCCGACCATCATCGTGACGAACGCCCACAGCGCCCGCCCCTTGAGCTTCTTCAACCTCCACACCCAGACAACCACCACGGTCGCCACGAGGTACACAAAGATCGGCTGGGTCACGGCCTGGATCACGGTCAGCGCCGGCACCAACCCATGGCGAACGCTGAACCCGGTGGCCGCCCGGCTGGCCGCGTCATCGGCTCTGATCAACGGATCGAACTGCTGTCGCACCGCCAACCCCAGGAGCACCACAGGCAGGGCGAACACCAGCATCGCCAGGACACCACGGAACAACCGCCAGCTCCGTGTCCGGACGACCGCCGTCACACCTGCCCACCGCGTCGTCATAACCAACCTGTACCCCATTGAGCACAAGATCAGGGCGAACTCGGTGATCGGTACTGTGAGCAGCGTCCGGACGGAAGGGAATCGCGTGCAGGTCGTCGTCGGTGCAGGTGCGGTCGGAAGTGCGGTAGCGCGGCTACTGGTCGAGCAGGGAGAGCGGGTCCGGGTGATCACCCGGACCGGCAGCGGGCCCGACGGGGCGGAGCGGGTCGCGGCAGATGCCGCCACGGAGCTGGCGGAGTACGTCGCGGGCGCGACAGCGATCTACTCGTGCGCGGGACCGGCGTACAACAAATGGACCACGCAGTGGCCTCCGCTGGGCGCAGCGTTGATCGCGGCGGCCGAAGCGTCGGGCGCAACCCTCGTGACGACCGGCAACCTCTATGGGTACGGCGCGGTGGACCGGCCGATGACCGACGACCTGCCGCTGCTGCCCAACACCGTCAAGGGGCAGGTGCGCGCCAAGCTGTGGAACGACGCGCTGACGGCGCATAAGGCCGGGCGGATTCGTACTGCGGAGGTGCGTGGGTCGGACTACCTCGGTGCGGGCGCGGTGTCGCCGTTCAGTGTGACTGTGTTGCCGAAGGTGATCGTCGGCAAGCGCGGGATGATGCCGGGCGACCTGGACGCGCCGCACAGCTGGACGTACGTCGGTGACGTCGCGCGGACGCTGATCGCGGTCGCCGGCGACGAGAGCGCCTGGGGCCGCGCCTGGCACGTGCCGACCCCGGAGCCGATCTCCGTCCGCAAACTCGCCGGCCGCGCGGCCGCACTGGCCGGCGCGCCGGAGGCCAAGGTGACCAAAATGCCGGCAGCGATATTGAAGCTGGCCGGGTTGGTCGACCCTGCCGCGCGGGAGATGGTGGAGATGCAGTACCAATGGCAGCGTCCGTTCGTGCTGGACTCCACTGCCGCAACAGTTGCCTTTGGCATCAAACCGACAGCGACCGACGATGCACTCCGGGAAATGATCGAGAAGGGTAAGCAATGAGCTCCAAGAGGCCAGGCCGCGGGTTCCGCCGCCTCATCGTGACGCTGGTCGTGCTGGCGGTGCTGGCGGTCGTAGTGGACCGGATCGCCGCGGTGGTCGCGCAGAACCAGCTCGCCTCGATGGCCACCAAGGAGGCCGCGAAGTACGACGTGCGCTCGGCCGACACCTCCGTGAAGATCGGGGGCTTCGGGTTCTTCCCGCAGCTGTTCAAGGAGGACTTCTCCAAGGTCACGCTGACGATGGGGCAGCCGAAGCTGTCCAAGATCCCGGGTGAGAAGCTCACGGTCGACATGCACAGCGTGCATGTGCCGCGCTCACTGCTGACACAGCAGTCCGGTGCGGTGACCATCGACTCGACCGACCTGCGACTGCAGTTCTCGCCGCGCGAGTTGAGCAGGCTCGCCGTCGCGTCCACCGGGCTGCAAGGGCTGAGTGTCGTCGCGGTCGACGGCAAGCTGCACGCAAAGCTGACGCTGGGCGGATCCAGCGCCGACGTGCCGATCACTCCGCAGATCAGCAACGGCCGCTTGGCGCTGGCCGTCGACCAGCTACCGGACGGCATCCCGGCCGCGCTCCGGACCGCGCTGCAGAACCGTCTGGCCGCCGGCATCGACATCCCGAAACTCCCGTTCGGCGCCCAGGTCACCGGGGTCAACGTCCAGGACAATTCGATCATCCTGACCGCCGCCGTACAGGACCTGAAGTTCAACTCCTGACTCCCTTGGGTTGCGATGGTTCGCGATATATCGTCGAACTATCGCAATCACTTTCGTAGGGACGGGTGGTCGAGATGACCGGATCGGCGTACGCCGCGGGCTGGCCTTGGCAGCAGTTCGCGCGGCATTGTTCGAGCTTCGACGACATTGTTGAGGAGTTGCGCGCGGCCATGACCGGCGCGAAGCGCGGGCATCGGGGGCACGAGCAGCAGCGCTTCGGGCCGCAGTGGGGGATGTTCGGCGGCGGGCAGATGTTCGGCCCGCCGTGGGGTCCGCCGCCGCGATGGCGCGGACCGAAGGCCCGCAGGGGTGACGTTCGGGCCGCGATCCTCGCCGTACTGGCGGAGCAGCCGATGAACGGCTACCAGATCATCCAGGAGATCGCCGAGCGCAGCGGCGGCGTGTGGAAACCGAGCCCCGGCTCGATCTACCCGACGCTGCAGCAGCTCGAGGACGAAGGCCTGGTGGCGGCGGACGCCGAGGTCGGCCGGCGGACGTTCCAGCTCACGGACGAGGGTCGTGCGTACGTCGCGGCGCACCAGGACGAGGTGTCGGCGCCGTGGGAGGCGATGAGCGCTCCCGCCGGCGACGACGAGAACGGGTTCAAGCCGGTGCTCGGGCAGGTCGCGACGGCGATGTGGCAGATCATGGCCAGCGGTACGCCGGAACAGCAGGCGAAGGCCCGCGAGGCGGTCGGTGACCTGCGCCGCAAGCTGTACGGCATCCTCGCCGAGGACGACGACAACCCGGAGAACAACGAGCAGGACCGGGCATGACATCGCCTGACCGGGGCCGACCCCATCGGGGCGGTCCCGGCGCTCGCGGCGGTCGTCGCGGGCGCGAATGGCAGGGCTGGAACGGCGACTGGGGCCAGCAGGGCTGGGACGGTCGTAGCTCGGGCGGTCAATGGCGTGGACCCGGCTGGGTCGGCGAATGGCGCGAGACGAGCTGGGACGACCCGCGAGATGGCGGCTGGAACCGTGCGGAGGACGGCGGCAGGGACGCCGGCCGGCGAGACGACGTACCCAGGAAGCGGGTGCGGATCGGGGATGCCGAGCGGGATCAGGCTGTGTCGTTGCTCAGTGACCACTTCGTCGCCGGGCGGTTGACGCAGGCCGAGTTCGAGGAACGCAGCGAGCAGGCAACGAAGTCGCGGTACGGCGACGAGCTCGAGCCGCTGTTCGACGACCTGCCGACGTCGATGGAGCTGCAGGTCGCACAACGCGGCCCGGCCGGCGTACGGCGGAGGCCCGGCCCACCGCCGCCGATCCTGATGCTGATGCCGTTCCTGATGATCGGTCTGGTCATCAGCTCGCTCGCACTGGCCGCACCGTGGCTGCTGTGGGGCGTGTTCTGGATCGTCCTGATCAGCGGCATGTCCAAGCGCCGCTGGCACAACAACTACCGTCGCTGACGAGCCCGCGGGATCTCCTCCGCGAACTCGACGACAAACCCATCCGGGTCGGCAATGTGGACCGTCCGATGTCCCCACGGACGGTCCGCCGGCCCGCTCAACACCTGCACGCCGGCCGCGACCAGCCGCTCGGCGTACGCATCCACGCCGTCAACCATCACCACAACTTCCCCACCGGCGCCCGGCGCCACGCCATGCCCGGTCAACCACTCCGCCCGCCGCCGCTCATACAACGCAAACCGCACTCCCCCAGCGTCGAACTCCGCATACCCCGCGTCCGTGAACTTGTACGCCAGCCCCACCACGTCCCGGTAGAAGGCGACGGATCGCTCGAGCTCCCCGACGTACAAAATGACGTACCCGATCTCCATGCCTGGACGCTATCGCCTGTTGCTGCTGCATACCGTTGCATATATGCTACAGAGGATGGACGCGGGAGAGCTGGTGAGAAGAGCTCGGCAGGACGCCGGGCTGTCCCGGCGTGCGCTCGCAGCCAGAGCCGGAGTCCCCACCTCGACGGTGTCGCGCATCGAAGTCGGTTCGAGCGATCCGACGCTGACCATGCTGTCGCGACTGATCGCGGCATCGGGTCGTCATTTGTCCGTGACGATGGACAGCGCTGCGCCGGCCAGTGCGCTGTCGATCGAGAGTCTCACCGCTGCGTACTCGCCTGACGGAGGAGTTCGCAGGGTCAACTGGGCTCGACTGCGCGGGTTTCTCGACCACCTGCTCGCTCATCCGCAGCTCACGGCGGATGCGATCGAGACTCCCCCACACCGGACCGGCGACCCGGCCTTCGACGCGCTGCTTGCCGGCATCGCAGAGAAACTTGCCGACGACCTCGGGATCCCGCGACCCCGATGGACCCGATCGGTTCCCCCCTCGCCCACTCCGTGGGAAGCTCCAGGTACGCCGTCGCGTGTCCAACGAGCACGCGCCAAGGCCCCCGCCCAACTAGCGGCCCGCAACATCTGGCTGGCCGAGCACGATCTCTGGCGTGACGCAGCGTGAGTCGCGGCGACACACCCCGGCCCGCACCCGGCGTCCTCGGCAAGACCGAGATCCTCAACCACCTGGGCGAAGTTGCCGACGAACTCGCCAACGAGAACCTGACCTGCCGCCTGGTTGTCGTCGGCGGCTCGTATCTGGCGTGGCACGATCTCCGGGAGTCCACCGCGGATGTCGACTCGCTGACCAGGCTCAGCGACGAGGTCAAAGCCGTCGTACGGAAGATTGGTGAGCGGCACGGCCTGCGATCCGACTGGCTCAATGACTCGGCCATGATGTTCACGCCCGCGGGGCTGGATCTCGACGAGTGTGAACTGCTGTATGAGCACACCCACCTGACCGTTCTCGGTCCACCACCCGAGCAGATCTTCTTGATGAAACTGCTCGCCGGCCGCGCACCCGACCATGACGACATGACGGTCCTGTGGCCGAAGTGTGGGTTCTCCGACGCCCGGGCGGCGGTGGACGCGTACTACCTGGCCTATCCATTTGAGGAGCACGATCCACACCTCGTCGACTACGTCCAGCAGATCGCGGACCAGGCCGAGCAGATCTAATTGTCGGCGCAGACCCGTAGGGTCGCGGGCATGTACGACGGGACGTTGATTGTCGAGAGCCTTAAGGTCGGGACCGAGCTGGAGGGTGTCCCGTTTACGGTGCGGAAGGTCGGCCGGTATGACGTCGGTAATGCGTCAACCGACCAGCCGAAGGTGTGGTCGGTGGTCGAGTTCGAGGTCGAGCGCGGCGAGGAGTTGGCGGGCCTGTTATCGCAGGTGCTCGACAGCCCGGGGTGGTACGCCGATCTCCACGACGACCGGGAGACCTTCGTGGTGTTCCCGCGTCGCGTGTTTCGTTACCCGCGCGGTGACGAGGCGGCGCGGGCCGAGGCGCAGGAGTTCGGCCGCGGGTTGGCGATCCCCGAGCCGCAGTTGGATTGGACTCGATAATGGGCCGTATGACGACTGTGCTGCGGTACGCCGCGTTCACGCTCGATCCGTCCGGTGGGAATCCGGCCGGCGTGGTGCTCGACGCGCACGGGCTCGATGACGAGGCCATGCAGGCGATTGCCGCGGAGGTCGGGTACTCCGAGACGGCGTTCGTGATCGATGGGTCGGTGCGGTACTTCTCGCCCAAGGCGGAGGTGCCGTTCTGTGGGCATGCGACGGTGGCTACCGCGGTTGCGTTGGCGGAGCGAAACGGGCCGGGCGAGTTCGTCTTCTCGACGCAGGCCGGAATCGTCCCGGTCACTGTGGACGACGGTCTGCGCGCGACCCTCACCAGCGTCGAGCCGCATGTTGAGCCGGCGGGCGACCTGGCAGAGGTGCTCGACATCCTCCACTGGCAACCCGCCGACCTCGACCCGGATCTGCCGGCGAGGATTGCGTACGCCGGGGCGCGGCATCTCGTGTTGAGTGCGGCGACAAGGCAACGACTTGCCGACCTGGACTACGACTTCGATCGGCTGCTCGCGTACATGCTCGAGCGCGACCTCACCACGCTGCAGCTCGTCTGGCGGGAGTCGCCGACCACGTTCCACGTGCGGGATCCGTTCCCGGTCGGTGGGGTCGTCGAGGATCCGGCGACCGGTGCCGCGGCGGCCGCGTTCGGCGCCTACCTGCGCGAGCTCGGGCTCGGGCAGCCGACGATCACGCTGCACCAAGGCGACGACTTGGGTCGCCCCAGCCTCATCACGGTCGAGCTGTCAAAGCAAGACAACCGCGTGCGCGTCAGCGGGAACGCCGTACCGATCACGGCACCCGCATGAGCCACTCGTCGGTGCCGAACTTCTCCGCAACGCGCTCCTGAGCGAGCTCGACAGTCGCGGCGTCGATGTCACCAGCCTGGAGACCGTAGCGGTTCCGGAACGTGCCGACCATCCGCGAGATCACCTCCGCACGGTCGAGACCGGTCTGGCTGCGCAGCGGGTCGACGCGCTTGTTCGCGCTCGTGGTCCCCTTGTCGGACAGCTTCTCGCGGCCGATCCGCAGTACGTCGAGCATCTTGCCGGCGTCCATGTCGTACGCCATCGTCACGTGGTGCAGCACCGCGCCGCCCGCGAACCGCTTCTGCGCGGCACCCGCGATCTTGCCCGCAGGTGAGGTGATGTCGTTGATCGGCTGGTACGTTGCCGCGATCCCGAGATCGTTGAGCGCACCAATGACCCAGTCGTCGAGGAACGCGTAGGACTCGATGAACGACAGGCCGGAGACGAGCGACTCCGGAACGTACAGCGAGTACGTGATCGTGTTCCCCGGCTCGACGAACATCGCGCCGCCGCCGCTGATCCGCCGTACGACGGTCACGTCGTGCCGGGCCGCGCCGTCCAGGTCGACCTCGTTGCGCAGGGACTGGAAGCTGCCGATGATCACCGCGTTCGACGCCCACTCCCAGACCCGCAGCGTCGGCGGACGTTCACCGGACCCGACCTGCTCGGTCAGTACTTCGTCGAGCGCCATCTGCAACGCGGGCTCCCGCGGCACGTCGTGCACGAACTCCCACTCGTGGTCACGCCAACCAGTTGCCCCGGTCAACGCACGCCGTACGGCGACCGCGACCGCCTCCGGCGAGAAGCCCAGCATCTCGACCCCGTCGCCCAGCACACCACGCACGCGCGCCGCGATCTGGGCCGCCGGCAACGCGATCGGCAGGCCGGCCAAGGCGCCGTTGATCCGCTCGAGCGCGTCGTCCGGTTCGAGGAAGAAATCGCCGGAAATCTGCGCGGTCCTCACATGGTCATCGACCACATCGAGATCCGCGACGACGAGCTTCCCACCGGGCACCTTGTACTCACCATGCATGATGAGGAACAACCTACGACGCCCTAGGCTTGTTCCCCCTCCAGAACGACGCGAACCTCGTCGCCGAGTCCAGCCTGCGCTGCTTTCAGCGCTGCCTTGCTGGCGCCGACGCAGAACCCGCCACCCGCGACGAGCATCGTGCTGCCGGCGAAGTCGGCGCCGTTCAGGGTACCGACGACGCGTCGCTGCTTGCGGCCACCTAGTTGCTGCACGCAATCAGCTGGTACGTCGATCACCGCCAGGCCGCTGCCCTTCGCCGGATCCCAGTACCGAACGGTGCCGGTGAATTCAATCGTCGTACTCATCCGGAACCCCCATTCAAGCTGACTTCAGCTTAGACTCCCGAATATGGGGGAAATGAGCATGAACAAGGCGATCCACGCCGCCGTACGGCGCGATCTCGATCGCTTCCTTGACGCACTTGAGCGGTTCCGGGACGGGGACAAGCAGCGGGCCGAGCAGTTGGCGGTGGCCTGGCAGAACTTCGACGAGCAGCTCACCCGGCACCACGAGGGTGAGCACGACACCGCGTGGCCGGCACTGGAGAGGGTCGGCGTGAGCCGCGACCTGTTGACGCAGCTGGATGCCGAGCACGACACGATGGCGACTGCTCTCGCGGCGGCACGTACGGCGATGGGCAAGCTGCGGAAGTCCGCGAGCGCTGCGGACGCGACGACCGCACACGCCGCGATGCACGAGCTCCAGCGGGTCACGGTCGTACACCTGGAACACGAGGAGGCGGAGATCGAGCCCGTCTACCTGGCGAAGAAGGACAGCCCCGAGATGAAGGCGATGGGCCGCGAGTTCGCCAAGGTCGGCCCGGTCCAAGGCGGCACCTTCTTCGCCTGGGCCCTCGACGGCGCCGCCCCCGACGAATCCGAAGCCATCACCCACACCGTCCCCAAACCAGTCCTCACCGTAATAACAGGCCTCTTCGGCCGCACCTACCGCAAATCAGTAGCCCCGGTCTGGCGCTCCTGACGCCGGGCGTACGCCGTACTTCTCCACCACGAACCGCCAGAACAGCCGGACGGCGTGATCAACCGGCCGGTCGATCACGTCGTTCCGCCCACTCAACGACAGGTGCTCGATCCGGACCATCCCGCCCACAGGTCGCCGCGGCGAACTCGGCGACCTGACAGCAATCACGTCGTACGGCGGCTCGGGAACGGGCCGCGGTACGACGAGGATGTCGTGCATCGACGTGGTGCCCGCCAGCAGCTCCGTGGAACCGGTCTGGATGATGCTGTCGGCAACAGCCGCCATGTGCTCGAACTCCGGCGCCTTGTCAGCCATCCCGCGCAAGAACGTCTGGATCTCCGCCCATGGCCGTTCACGGAACGGATACGGGGTTCCCAGCGTGCGCATGAGCCACAGGATGCCAGCGCTCAGCGGGGGTGTTCTACCGGGTTTCGGGCTGGGAGGCCTCGGAGGAGGGTGTCGGTTACGCAGCTGACTTGAGTTGTACGGCGACCTGCCAGACGCGCGAGCGGACCGTGTCGATGTCGGCGGATGCGTCGACCTCGTGGTGGATGCCGCGGTTGGCGTAGAAGTGGATCAACGGAGCGGTCTGCTCGTGGTAGATCTCGAAGCGGCGGCGGATGACCACTTCGGTGTCGTCGGAGCGGTGCTCGATCTCGGCGCGGCGGAGCAGCCGGTGCACCAACGAGTCGACTGCAACCTGTAGGACCAGCGCTGCGTCGAGTGAACGCCCTTGCTCGTCGAGGATGTCGTCCAGCACGCCGGCCTGGTGGAGGGTGCGCGGGTAGCCGTCGAGGACGAAGCCGGCATCGGCGTCCGCCGCCGCGAGCCGGTCGCGAACCATTTCGTTGGTCACCTCGTCGGGCACGTACTCGCCCGCGTCGAGGTACCGCTTGGCCGTCCGCCCGAGCTCGGTGTCGTCCGCGATGTTGCGGCGGAACAGATCACCGGTGGAGATGACAGGCACTCCGAGATGGTCGGCGAGGTGACCCGCGTGCGTCCCCTTGCCCGCCCCCGGCGGCCCCATCAGCAAGACAGTGGTCACGGCACCCTCCTGACCCTCGGTAAGTCCCAAAGAATATGGGACCTTCCGCGACGACGGTACGGTGTACGTCACTCCGGCTCTCGGGAATATGTCACACCGCGCATAACTGTCCGAAATTACTGCTTCTCGAGCATGTCCCACGTAGACAGGCAGAACGGGTGCCCGGCCGGGTCCGCGAACACCAGACAGTGATCGGCATTCGGCTGATGTTCGTACTGCGTCGCGCCCGCCGCAAGCACCAACTCGGCGGCGCCGGCGAGGTCCTCGACGTAGAAATCGAGGTGGTACTGGATCGGCACCGTGGGATCCGGCCAGGTCGGAGGCACATGTGCCGGGTCGCTTTGAAAGTCGATCCGCCCGCCCGGCCCGGCCATGGTGGCCCAGCCCGGGTCGGTGTAGACCAGCTTGCCGCCGGTGATCTGGGCGTAGAACCGGCCGAGCGTCGCCGCGTCCGGGCAGTTGATCGTCGGCGAACTCAGCCGGATCCCGGTGCCGTCCATCTCAGAAGATCATCTCTGGGCGCAGCTCGATGATGTCGCCAGGGCCGGCGAACTTGGCCGCCAGCTCCTCCGCCCGCTCCCGTGTCGCGCAGTCGAGCACGAAGAATCCGGCCAGCTGCTCCTTCGACTCGGCGTACGGACCGTCGGTGCTCACCGGCCGTTTGCCTTCCCAACGGAACGTGCGCGTCGTCGACGGCGCGTCCAGTGCCAGCCCGCTGACCAGCTCGCCGGAGGCGGACAGTTCGGCGAGCATCGCGTCGAACTCCTTGCCCATCGCCTCCCGCTCGTCGGCCGGAATCGACCGCCCGACCTCGGTGAAGTCGATCGTCGGGTGACCCCACGGCTGCGGGTTGGAGTGGATCAGAACCACGTACTTCATCTTGTCCTCCAGTCTCAGCCGGTACGCCGTACTGCGCCCCGGCACCGATGACGTCGGAGGCCCCGTCGCGGCCTCGACATTTCTCCTCGATGTGTTCCAGCTCACATCTAGTCACATTTGCCCCGCCCGGATCCGTCAGCGGGTTGGACACGAAGAGGGGAATACATCATGAGCACGATTCTGGTGACGGGTGGGACCGGAACGATCGGACGCCACGCCGTACCGCTGCTGCAGGCGGCCGGTTGCAAGGTCCGGGTCCTGAGCCGGCATGCCCACGACCGCGGCGACGGCGTCGAGTACCTGGCCGTCGACCTGCTGAAGGGCGAAGGACTGGACCACGCCGTCGACGGCGTGGACGTGATCCTGCATCTCGCCGGTGGGCCGAAGGGCGACGACATCGGCACCCGCAACCTAGTCACGGCGGCCGAGCAGGCCGGGGTCGGCCACCTGGTGCACATCTCGGTGACTGCGGTCGACCAGCTCCCGCTGACCTACTTCAAGTCGAAGCTCGGCGCCGAGCAGGCCGTCCTTCAGTCCTCCGTGCCATCGTCGGTACTGCGGGTCGCCCAGCTGCACGACTTCGCCTGGAACACGGTGCGGATGATGGCGAAGATGCCCGTGCTGCCGATGCCGGGCGGCGTCCGGTTCCAGCCGGTCGACGGGCGGGACGTGGCGGAGCGCCTCGTCGAGCTCGCACTCGGTGAGCCGCAGGGCCTCGTCCCGGACCTGGTCGGGCCGAAGGTTTACAGCCTGTCGGACCTCGCGCACGACTACTTGCGGGCCACCGGCAAGCACCGGTTGTCGCTCCCGATCAGGGTGCCCGGCAAGGCCGGCAAGGTGTACCGCGCGGGCAGCAACCTCACACTGAGCGGTGCCGACCGTGGCACTCACACCTGGGAAGACTTCGTCGCCGCACAGGTGTAGGGCTCCAGCAGCTCCTCCAGGTCCGGCGTACGCCGCCGTGCGATCCCGGCCAGGAAGTCCGCGACCTGCACCCGCGGATCGTGCTTGGAATCAACCTGCGTGAACGACTGCAGCGGTGGCGGCTCCGCCTGCTCGGCCAGGAACGCTCCCAGCCTCGCCACCCGGCCAGGGGTCAGCGCACTCTGCTCGTCGTGCACCACGGCGACCGATCGATGGCCGGCGCTCCAGTACAAGACCGTCTCGGCGAGCGCCGGCACCAGCGGCTCGAGTGGTGGCGGGATCTCCGGATCCTCGTCGATCAGCCGCTGCATCACCTTCTCGACCCGCGAACGGGTCACCGCCCGCAACGCAGGTACGTCGGCCGGCATCGTCGCGAAGAACCGATCCACCGCCTCGTGATCCATCAGCCGCACCCGCTTGGTCCGGGCCAGATCCACGAAGGCCGACAGGAACCCGGTCCGCTGCCTCAGCGCGGCGGCAATCTCGGAGTGATCTGTCCCGAGGCTCGTGCCCGCGCCGTACGACGGCTCCTCGGTGAACAGCTCGAGGACCCGCGCCGCGACGTACGAGGTCTTGTCGATGACGTGGACGTGGGCATGACCCTGCAAGGTGGTGAGCAGCCACTCGAGCGCGGGCCGCTGCTCGGGTCGCAGTAGCTGGTTGGACTTGTACTCCGTCCGCTGGCGCAGACGTGTGCGCAGTACGGCGATGATGCCGGCGGCCGCGGGTACGTCGAGATCGACGCTGGCGTGGGTGATGACGGGTGAGGCAGGGTCGAGCAGGTTGGTTCCGGAGAACCCCGACTCGTCACACGCGACCTCGAACTGGGTACTCATACGCAAGCTCCAAGGCTGAAGGACTGCACGCTACGGGGCCCGTCCGCGGGACGGGCGTGATCAGGTCGCGCGCCAGGGCTCATCGGGCGCGATGCGATCAGTGAGCGGCAGCAGCCTTGGCAGACATGCGACCCATCATGGTCCGGCTCACAGCCGGACACCAGTGAATTCCTACGGCTTGCGGCCGAGGGCGACCAGAAGAAGCTGGCCGGCGCCGGCGGAGCTGAGCGTCTGCTCGTCGTTCGGCCACCACGCTGTCAGGTCGACCAGCCCGGGCTCGACCAGCTCGAGCCCGCCGAGGAGCTCCTCGGTCTCGGCCCTGGTGCGGAACCGGATCTGCGGGAAGGCGTCCTGCAGTTTCTCCTCGATGGCCGTCGAGAACTCCGCGAGCCGGCCGCCGTCGCGCGGGTTGAGCGGATTGGTCAGCGCCACGTACGAGCCGGGCGGTACGGCGGCCACGTAATCCGCGATGACCCGGACCGCCTTCGGGCTCGGGACGTTGTGCAGGACCAGCCCGAGCAGGATCCCGACCGGGCGGGTGAGGTCGAGCCCCGCGGTCACGTCCGGATGGTTGAGTACTGCGGCCGGGTCGGTCAGGTCGACGCCGGCGAAGAAGCTGCGCTCGTCGTCGGCGAGCAGCGCCTGACCGTGCGAGATCGCGGTCAGGTCGTGGTCGACGTACACGACCTTCGCGGCGGCGTTGGCGCGCTGCGCGATCTCGTGCGTGTTCAGCGCGGTGGGCAGGCCCGCGCCGAGGTCGAGGAACTGGTCGATCCCGCCCTCGGTCGTCATCCGGCCGACCGCCTCGGCCAGCCAGCGCCGGTTCTGTTTGGTCAGCTCGGGCAGTTCGGGCGCGATCTTCAGCAACTCCTGGACGAGGCGCCGGTCGACCTCGAAGTTGTTCTTGCCGCCGAGCAGCAGGTCATAGACCCGCGCCTGGGACGCGCGGTCGAGGTCGATCAGGTCCAGCTGCCCGTAGTCCGGCATGGCCCTGCTCCACCTCCGATCCGTCATCCGAAAACCGGGATTGCCGGAAGGCTATCCAGCAAATCCGCCGGGCGCTGCACCGGGGCCGTGTCGTGGAACCTCCGGCCGTGGCTGTCCCGCCCCACGGGAGATCCGCCCGACTCGCGCGGTAAGCGCTTGCCAGGCTCGCTTGACGCCCTCCACACTGAGCGACTACCGCCCCACCTCCCAGGAGGAACCCATGCACCGTCGTACCTTCCTGATCGGCAGCCTCGGCCTCACCGCGGCAACCGTCGCCAGACCCGCGAGCGCGACCACCACCCGCGCAAGAGCCGTCCGGGCCCGCACGCTGGACGAGCTCCGCAAGGCGATCGCGGCCGCCAAGCCGGGCGCGGAGATCGTGCTGGCCAATGGCACATACGCCGTACCCGGTGACGAGACCGTCGCCGTCAGCGCGAAGCACGGGACCGCGACCGCGCCCATCACCGTCCGCGCGGAGTCGGTCGGCGGCGTGACGCTGACCGGGAACAACGGGTTCGCTCTGGCGGGTTCGTCGTACGTCGTGATCGACGGATTCAACCTTCGGCAGCAGACCACGTTCGAGGTACCGACGACGTGTCAGCACATCCGGATCAGCCGCAACGACGTCCAGCTCGGCGATATCGAGGGCTCGCACTGGGTGATGGTGCGCGGCGACGCGACTGTTGTCGAGCGCAACCACTTCCACGGGAAGTCGAAGCTCGGCGTCTTCCTCGGCGTCGAGGGCCCCGGCTCGGACGGCATGGCCCGCGGTGTGCAGATCGTCCGGAACTACTTCTCCGACCACACGTACGCCGGTGACAACGGCGGCGAGCCGATCCGGCTCGGACTGAGCGGCCGGTCGTTGAGCAACGCCGGCGCGTTCGTCGAGGAGAACCTGTTCGAGCGGTGCAACGGCGACCCGGAAGCGATCTCGGTCAAGTCGACCGGCAACACGATCCGGCACAACACGATCCGCGACAGCCTCGGCGGGATCGTGCTCCGACACGGCAACAAGTCCCGCGTCGACGCGAACTTCATCCTTGCCGGAAGCAACGGAATCCGGATCTACGGCAACGACCACCTGATCGTGAACAACTACGTCGAACAGATCGCCGGCTCCGGGATCGTGCTCGGCAGCGGGAGCGTCCGCGATCACAAGCCCGAGGACTCCCCCGAGAGCCGACGCGGCAACGACGCACCCGATCGGGTGACGATCGCGCTGAACACCGTTCAATCGTGTGGAACAGCGATCAGCGGTGAGTCGCAGCGTCCCTTGCCGCCGCTCGGCTGCTCGATCACCGACAACCTTCTCGTCGGCGATGCAGGCAAGCAGCTGGTCTCGATGCCGTACCTGGACGGGATCGCGTTCTCCGGCAACCTCTGCTGGGGCGCCGCGTCCGACGGCACCATTCCGACGGGTGGATCCGCTCGGAAGGACCCGAAGCTCGCGGCGGGCAGCGACGGCGTACGTCGGCTCACGGCCGGCAGCCCGGCGATCAACGCGGCGAGCAAGTCGTACCCGACTGTCACCCGCGACCTCGACGACCATCCGCGCACCGGCAAGGCGGACGTCGGCGCCGACGAGTACAGCAAGGCGACACCGCACAACCGTCCGTTGATGCCCGCGGACGTCGGACCGCAAGCCGGATGATGCGGATCCCCAGGCCATCACAATCCACGCCGCAAGCGGCGTCCACGCTGGCCGGCGGCCGCAGCCGCAGATTGTGATGGCCTGGGAATCCGTGCGATGAGTTTTCTCGCTCTCGCTCGTCTCAACGGAGACCAACCAACGAGCAGGAGGAAACATGGCGAAGGTCTTGTACTCGGTGACGATGTCGGTGGACGGGTTCATCACCGGGCCGGACGGTGACATGCAGTGGATGCGTCCGTACCTCGGGCCGAACCCGGAGGTCGACGAGCTGATCCCGCGGATCGGATCGATCCTCGTCGGCCGCCGGTCCCACGACGGGGACGATCCGTTCAAGGGTGAGTCCGGTGAAGGTCAGGCGTTCGGCGGCGGGTGGAGCGGACCGTTGTACGTCGTCACGCACCGCCCGCCGGCCGATGCCGAACCCGATGTCACGTACGTCGACGACTTCGCCAAGGCACTCGCCCAAGCGAAGGAGGCGGCCGGCGACAAGTACGTCAACGTGATCGGAGCCAACATCGCCAAGCAGTGCATCGAGGCCGGCGAACTGGACGAGGTCCTGCTCCTGTTCGCCCCGACGATGCTCGGCGACGGCACCCGCCTGTTCGACTACCCAGGCGGCCACACGGTCCGGCTCGAACGCATGAGCGTCACCGAGACCGCCATGGCCACCAGCATGTGGTTCAAGGTGGTCTAGAAGTCCGCAGCGGTCGGGTGCATGACCGCTCGGATCTCAACGGAGCGACCGGCAGCTCGCGCGTCTGGCAGTAGGCGCGCGAGCTCGATTGCTCGCTCAGGGCTCTCCACGTCGACGACGTAGTAGCCGTCGATCTGCGTCGGCCGGCAGTCGGGGAGTCGGACGGACAGCTGCGGGTCGGCCAGCAGTTCGCCGCCGACCAGTTCGCCGGCGTCGTGGGCAACTCGCTCGAACTCGTCACGCCGCAGGCGCGCTTCACCGTCACCCTGCAGGATCAGTAGGAACTTCATCGGCGCACTCCTCTCACTGATAGGACGGAGTCGAGTGCGCGGTTTTGACATGATGGGCCGATGTTCGTGCGCACCGAACGGCTGACCTTGCGCCGCTTCACGCCTGCGGACGCCGAGCGGTTCGCGGCGTACCGCTCGGATCCTGCTGTCGCCCACTACCAAGGGTGGGACGCGCCGGTGTCGCTCACCGACGCCCAAGAGACGGTCGAGCGGTTCGGGCAGGGCGATCCGGAAGCGGCCGGCTGGTTCCAGTACGCGGTCGACCTGGACGGCCTACTGATCGGGGACCTCGGTCTCAACCTGCACGAGAACCTGATGCAGGCCGAGCTCGGGTTCACGCTCGCAACGGAGTACCAAGGGAGGGGGTACGCGTCCGAGGCCGTGCGCGGTCTGCTCGAGCACCTCTTCGTCGAGCGGGAGCTACACCGGGTATCCGCCGAGGCCGACGCCCGCAATAACGCATCGGCGCGGTTGCTCGAGCGGGTCGGCTTCACCCAGGAAGGTCTGCGGCTGTCCAACACCTGGTTCAAGGGCGAGTGGACCGACGACCTGCTGTTCGGCTACCTGCGCGATGACTACCTCAACCGATCGCGGCCCACGCCCGCGCCGTCAACTTGATCGAGCCGTCCGCCTCGATCGGCAACCGCTCCCGCACGCCCTCACGCATCGCATCCTGATCCGCCGGGGCCAGACTGCGCAGATACACCGGCGCCACACCCGTCCCGCCGAGGAACGGCGTCCAGTAGTCGTCGAACGACGTGAACACCGTCGGTACGTCGATCGCGCGCGTCCGCACGTCCGCGAACCCGGCCTCGCGGAACAGTCCTTCCAGACCTTCCGCCGTACAGAAGGGGAATCGGACGCCCTCGTCGTGTTCACGGTCCTGCGGACGCAGCGCGAGCATCGTGTCGAAGAAGTACCGCATCACCTGCATGCCTTCGGCGTAGTCCCACACGTAGACCGCGACCGTCGACCCGATCTCCCGCATCCGGCGCAGCGCCTCGACCCGCTCCGGCACGAAGTTCAGCACGAGGCCGGAGACCACCACGTCGAACGGACCGTCGGGCAACTCGGCCGCCGAGCGTACGTCGAAGCTCGCCCGCTCGTCGTGGATCGACTGCCGCGCGTACTCGATGAACCCTTCGGACGGGTCGACCCCGAGCACGGCGACTGGGTCCGCCGTACGCAGGATCGTGCTCGTCAGGGCGCCCGTACCGCAGCCGACGTCGAGCCAGCGCAACGCCGCCGGCTGCTCGAGCCAGTCGATGAACTCCGTCGCGACCAGCCGGCTCCAGCGGCCGACATACGACTCGTAAATTCCCCCACGCGACCACTCACTCACTTGGGCAGGATAGACGGGAGCGAAACGCCCGTCAGTCCCTCGGCAACCTTCCAGAGGCGGGCGCTGGTCTCCGAGTCGAGCGCAGCCTTCGGCTGCTTGGTCACGCCGGTGGGACCGACGAGACCGAAGATTCCCGAAGGACCGTAGTAGCCGCCGGCCTCGGCGGCAGGGTCGGCGGCCGCGAACAGGAGCGGCTCGGTGCCCATCTCGACGTCCTGCTTCGGGAGGGGGTTGAAGCGCATGCCCACCCGGTTGAGGAGCGACGGCCGCTCCCGGCCGAGCGCGGCACCGGCGCTCTGCAGGTTGGTGCGGGTGTAGCCGGGGTGGGCGGCGACGCTGAGCAGGCCCCAACCGCGGTCGGAGGAGAGCTTGGCCAGTTGGTTGCTCATCATCAGGTCGGCGAGCTTCGACTGCGAGTACGCCGCGGTCCGCCGGTATCGGTTGTCCCACTGCAGGTCGTCGAAGTGGATGCTGCCGAAGTTCGCGGCACCGCTGGCCATGGTCGCGATCCGAGGCGCCGGCGCTGCCAGGACGAGCGGCAGCAGCCGCACAGTCAGCGCGAACGGGCCGAGGAAGTTCGACCCGAACTGCAGCTCGAAGCCGTCCTTGGTGGACATCCGGGTCGGCGGAACCATCACGCCTGCGTTGTTCACCAGCACGTCGACGTGCGACTCGTCGGCGGCGAGCTTGTCGGCGAACTCCTGGACCGAGGCCAGGTCGGCGAGGTCGATCCGCCGTACCTCGAGCTGGGCATCAGGGTGTTCGGCAAGGATCTCGGCCTTCGCCGCCTCGCCCTTGGCCGGAGTCCGGACCGCCATCACCACCCGCGCACCCGCGGCGGCGAGCCGCTTGGTGGCCTCCTTGCCGGTGCCGCTGTTGGCGCCGGTGACGACAACGAGCTTGCCGGTCTGATCGGGAACGTCGTACATGATCCACACTCCATAAAAGACTGATGGTCTGTTATGGCAGGAACGCTATCAGACCGCTGGTCCGATAACAACAGACCGATGGTCTGTAGAATGTGAGCGTGAAGACATTCCAGCGCGCCCGGAGCGACGAGCAGCGGGCCGAGCGGCGGCGGGCGATCCTCGCGACGGCCGCCACGATGCTGACCGAGATGCCGGTCGCGGACGTCAGCCTCAACGAGCTGAGCCGCCGCGTCGGCCTGGCGAAGTCCAACGTGCTGAACTACTTCGACTCCCGCGAGGCCGTCCTGCTCGAGCTGTCGAGCAGCGAGCTCGCGGCCTGGGTGAAGGATCTGGATGCCACGGTCGGCGACGCGCTCCCGGAGCTGTCGATCGACGATCGGACCGAGCAGCTGATCACCGCCATCGTCGGCACGTTGGCGGAGCGGCCGGTGGTGTGCGACCTGATCAGCGCGCAGGCGGGAGTCCTGGAGCGGAACATCTCCACCGAGACAGCGCTGAGCTTCAAACGCGCTGCCGCGGTGAGCTATGTGCGGATGATCGAGGTGGTCGTCGGCGTACTGCCGGAGCTCGGCGAGGACGGAGCGGGCAGGTTCATCGCCAACGCGAGCCTGCTCGCGGGTGCGATCTGGACCCACTCACACCCCGTCCCCGCCATCCTCGCCGCCTACGAAGCCGACCCGGCCCTCGACGCGATCCGGCTGGATTTCGAGCCGGCGCTCACCGACTCGCTCCGCACCTTGCTGTACGGCGCTCTACCCCGAGTGTGATCAGGGCAGGTAGTAGTTCGGGTTCGGGAGCTTGAAGGTACGGTCCGCGAACCCGCCCTTCAGGTCGGAGAACTGGTCGCCGAAGTTCGCGACGATGTCGTAGCCAAGCGACTCGATGTGCGCGCGGGTCGCCGACTTGTAGTGGATCGTCGTACACGAGCCGTTCGGGTCGGCCGCGCAGGCCTTCTGCAGGTAGTCCGGGTAGTTGGCGACGGCCGGCTTGGTGAACAGGCCGTCCTCACCGTTGCTCAGCGTCGTCGGGTTCGGGTAGCCGGCGTCGACGCCGATCCCGTCCGAGGTGAGGTTGCCGAGCGTCGCGGTCTCCTGCGCCGCGCCACGACCGGTCAGGAAGAAGATCGCGTAGCCCTCACGCGCGGCCGTCTTCACCAGGTCGACCATGCCGGGCACGGCCGGGAACCGCTGGTTCAGCACGTAGTCCGCGTTGGTCGTCGGGTTGAACGCCCAGTTGCTGAAGATCTCGTAGTTCCAGGTCGCCAGCGAGGTGTCGTCGACGTCCAGCAGGATCGCCTTGGTCTCGCGGGTGTGGTGCGGCGTCGAGATCCAGCGCGTGCCCGCCGCAGCCACCGAGCGGGCTTCCTTGGCGTAGTTGCTGTTGTCGGCGAACGTACCGCTACCGAGCGGATCGCCGTAGTAGTTGCGCAACTGCTGCCGCAGTACGTCGATGTTCGTGACCTGCTTCTCGCTGTGCGGCGTCGACGTCTGGATGGCCGGCTGCGGGTTCGCGGCACCGGCCGAGTACGCGACCCCGCCGACGACCGATGTCATCGCGACTGCTGCGACGCTGGTCAGAACCATCCGGCGGGACGGCCGGCGCCAGGAACGGAATGCCATGGTGACCTTCTTCGGAGTACGGGAATGCTTGCCAAAGCAAACTAACCCCGGTCCGGCCCGGTTGACCGTACGACAGCCTGAATTACAGGGGAATCCTGCGCCTGTTCAGACGGATTTCACGTAACGGTGGCATGGCACCGGTAAGGTTCCGCCTTCCACCGTGGCCGGATAGTCGAACGGGCCGCCGTCGGTCCAGCCGCTGCGCTCGTAGAACCGGCGGGCCCGCGCGTTCCCGGTCGCCACGGCAAGCCAGGCTTCCCTGTGTCCTCCTGCTTTCACCTGCCGTTCAGCTTCGGTCAGTAGCGTCCCGGCTACTCCCGATCCGCGGTGATCGCGCGACACGTACACCTGCTCGACCTCGTCCCCCACCACCATCACGAACCCGGCAACCTCGTCCCCGACCAAGGCAACGGTGGTGTCCGCAACCCCTTGCGCAGCACGCGTTCCGAACGATTCCTCGGTCCGGACCGCCACCAGTTCATCCGGCACATGCCCGAGATGCCCGTCCCGCCAACCGTCGTACCAGATCGCTGCCACAACCTCGGAGTCCCCGGCGACAGCAGGCCGCACGATCACAGTCATGCGGCCAGCGTAAGTGAACCCGCAGCCTCGCTCACGAAGGAGAACACGCCATGGCCACTGGCCTGGTCAAGACCGACGATCCGTGCTTCTCCTGGGGAGACTCGATCGTCGAAGCCGTCAGCGAGACCACCGATCGCCTTGTCCGCTGGCGCGGTATCGACTTCGTCGTCCGGCCGAACGACCGCCCGGGCATGAGCGCAGTGGACTCGCTCCGGTCGAACGACAGCCCCTTGGTCCTGCCAGAGGAGTTGGCCGATGCGGTCCGCCGGTACGGCGCCGGGACGCCGGGACAGGGTGACCGGGAACGGCTGGTCCAAGCAACCGCACATACGACCTCCCAGTCGGTCGGGCTGAGCAGCCCGCTGTTCGACAACATCGGCGGCCTCCACCAGCCGGAGGCGGACCTGGACGACGGGCTGGCCGATGTCTGGACCCAGGAACGGCTGCCCAAGCTCTGGTCGAAGACCGAGTCCGCACAGTTCGTCCCGGCCGAAGACCTACCGGACTTTGCCTTCGCCGGCCGGAATCCAGCGGCCGCAGCGGCAGCGCGGGCACTGATGACCGAGATCGTCCGGCAGCAAGGCGGCACCCCGGCCGAGCCCGAGGACTACGCCGCACTCTCCGACTGGCTGATCTCGCAGAAACCCGAGGAGCGGTACGGCGAGATCCTGTCGCTCCTGCCCGGTACGGACGAGCTGTCGCCGCGTGACCTGCTGCGCGCAGAAGTCACCCTCCGCAACGGCTTCACCGAGGCCGTCGCGAAGAACAACCCGTCACTCGCGGCCGCTGCCGTCCAGGCGGCGTCGGAGAAGATCGACCCCCAGCTACGCAGACTGGTCGACGACTCCGCACTCGCCCCGGCCAGCGGCGCAATCACCGCCGGCGCCACCTACAGCACGACCGGGCCTTCCACGATCCAGCCCGGTCGCGAGCAGAGAGGGCTCGGCGGTTAGGCGGGGTCGTAGGACAGGTTGGGGCGGAGCCAGCGTTCGACCTCTTCGACCGTGAGGCCTCGGCGTACGGCGTAGTCCTCGATCTGATCGCGACCGAGGCGGCCGACGCTGAAGTAGCGGGATGCCGGGTTCGCGAAGATCAGGCCGCTGACCGCCGCGGCCGGCGTCATCGCGAACGACTCCGTCAGCCCTAGACCGAGCTGCTCCGCCTCAAGCAGCTCGAACAGGTCCTTCTTCTCGGTGTGGTCCGGGCTCGCCGGGTACCCGAGTGCCGGCCGGATCCCGCGGAACCGCTCCGCGTGCAGATCCTCCAGCACCGGCTGTACGTCGGGCTCGAACCACGCCTTCCGCGCCTCCAGGTGGATCCACTCGGCGAACGCCTCGGCCAGCCGGTCGGCCAGCGCCTTCACCATGATCGCCCGGTAGTCGTCGTTCTTCTGCTCGTACGACTTCGCCAGCGCCTCGGCGCCGTGGATCGCGACGCCGAACCCGCCGAGGTGGTCACCGGCCGGCGCGACATAGTCCGCCAGGCAGCGATTGTGTCGCCCGGCAGGCTTCTCGGTCTGCTGCCGCAGCATCGGGAACGACCGGTCGAGGCCGTCCAGAACGATGTCGTCCCCGGAACTGTGCGCCGGCCAGAACCCGTACACACCCTCGGCCCGGAACGACCCGTCGGCGATGATCTCGTCCAGCAGCGTGTTCGCGTCGTCGAACAGCTCCCGCGCGACGGGATTGTCCAGGATCGCCGGGTACTTGCCCTTCACTTCCCAAGCCAGGAAGAGGAACTGCCAGTCGATCATCGCGCGCAGAGCCTCCAGCGACGGCATCTCCCGGCGCAGACCGGTGAACGCCGGCACCGGCAGCTCGCCGTACTCGACGGGCTCCTTGTTCGCGCGCGCCTCGGCCAGCGTCAGCAGCGGGCTGCGCTGCTTGTTCGCGTGCTGCTCGCGGAGCCGCTCCTGCTCAAGACTGTTGCTCTTGGCAAGCTGTTCGGCCCGCTCCTCGTCGAGCAGGTCCGACACCACGCCGACCACCCGCGACGCGTCGAGCACATGCACTGTCGTCTGGTCGTACGCCGGTGCGATCCGGACCGCGGTGTGCTGCTTCGACGTGGTCGCACCACCGATGAGCAGCGGCAGCTTCAGCCCGCGCCGCTGCATCTCGGCGGCCACGGCAACCATCTCGTCGAGCGACGGCGTGATCAGCCCGGACAGCCCGACCGCGTCGGCGCCCTCGGCAACGGCCGTGTCCAGGATCCTTGCCGCCGGCACCATCACGCCGAGGTCGATCACCTCGTAGTTGTTGCAGCCGAGCACCACGCCGACGATGTTCTTGCCGATGTCGTGGACGTCGCCCTTCACGGTCGCCATCACGACCTTGCCCTGGCCGCGGACCATCTCCGCGCGGCCCTCGAGCCGGGCCTGCTCCTTCTCCGCCTCCATGAACGGCTCCAGGTAGGCGACCGAGCGCTTCATCACCCGCGCGCTCTTCACCACCTGCGGCAGGAACATCTTGCCGGCCCCGAACAGGTCGCCGACGATCTTCATGCCGTCCATCAGCGGACCCTCGATCACCTCGAGCGGACGCGGCAACTGCTTGCGCGCCTCCTCGGTGTCCGCCTCGATGTAGTCGACGATGCCGTGCACCAGCGCATGCGACAGCCGCTCCTGCACGGTGCCCTCGCGCCAGGTCAGATCGATCTCGCGCTGGGTGCCCTTGCCCTTCACGTTCTCCGCGAACGCGACCAGCCGATCGGTGGCGTCGTCACGCCGGTCGAAGATGACGTCCTCGACCAACTCGAGCAGGTCCTTCGGGATGTCTTCGTACACAGCCAACTGGCCGGCGTTGACGATTCCCATGTCCAGGCCGACCTTGCCCGCGTGGTACAGGAACGCCGAGTGCATGGCTTCGCGGACGATGTCGTTGCCGCGGAACGAGAACGACAGGTTCGAGATACCGCCGCTGATGTGCACGCCCGGACAGCGTTGTTTGATCAACGGCAGTGCGTCGATGTAGTTCTTCGCGTAGCTGTTGTGCTCGGACATACCGGTTGCGACGGCCAGCACGTTCGGGTCGAAGATGATGTCCTCGGCCGGGAAGCCGATCCCGGTGAGCAGGTCGTACGCCCGGCCGCAGATCGCGACCTTGCGCTCGACGGTGTCGGCCTGGCCCTGCTCGTCGAAGGCCATCACCACCGCGCCGGCGCCGTAGTCCATGATCTTGCGCGCGTGCTCGAGGAACTGCTCCTCGCCCTCCTTCAGGCTGATCGAGTTGACCACGCCCTTGCCCTGCACGCATTTCAGGCCGGCCTCCAGCACCGACCACTTCGAGCTGTCGATCATGATCGGGATCCGGGCCACCTCGGGCTCGGTCGCGATCAGGTTCAGGAACGTGGTCATCGCCTGCTCGCTGTCGAGCAGGTCGGCGTCCATGTTCACGTCCAGCAGGTTCGCGCCGCCGCGCACCTGCTCGAGCGCCACGTCGACGGCGGCTTGGTGGTTGTCGCCCTCGATCAGCCGGCGGAACCGCGCCGACCCGGTGACGTTGGTCCGCTCGCCGATCATCACGAACCCGGTGTCCGCGCTGATCTTGAACGGCTCGAGCCCGGAGAACCTGGTGGTGTGATCGGTCGGTACGACGGTCCGCGGCGCGACGTCCTGCACCGCGGCGGCGATCTGCTTGATGTGGGCCGGCGTCGTACCGCAGCAGCCGCCGACGATGTTCACCAGCCCGGACTGCGCGAACTCCTCGAGCATGCCCGCGGTCTCGTGCGGCTGCTCGTCGTACCCGCCGAAGGCGTTCGGGAGGCCGGCGTTCGGGTGCGAGGCGACGTACGTGCCGGCGAACCGGGCGAGGTCCGCGACGTGCGGGCGCATCTCCGCGGCGCCGAGCGAACAGTTGACGCCGACGACGAGCGGCTTGGCGTGCTCGACCGAACTCCAGAACGCCTCGACGGTCTGACCCGACAGCGTGCGGCCGCTCAGGTCGACGATCGTCACCGAGATCCACAGCGGCAGGCGCGGCGCGACCTCGCGGGCCGCGGCAACGGCGGCCTTGGCGTTCAGCGTGTCGAAGATCGTCTCGATCAGCAGCAGGTCGACGCCGCCCTCGGCGAGCGCCGCGATCTGCTCGGCGTACGTCGCCTTGACCTGCTCGAAGTTCACCGCGCGGTACGCCGGGTCCTCGACCCGCGGGCTCAGCGACAGCGTGACGTTCAGCGGGCCGATCGAGCCGGCCACGAACCTCGGCCGGTCCGGGGTGGCGAACTCGTCGGCGGCCTGTCGGGCCAGGCGCGCGCCGGCCAGGTTCATGTCCCGCACGTACTGCTGCAGGCCGTAGTCCGCCTGGCCGATGCTGGAGGCGGTGAACGTGTTCGTGGTGGTGATGTCGGCGCCGGCCGCGAGGTACTGCCGGTGGACGTCGAGGATCACGTCCGGCCGGGTCAGGTTGACCAGGTCCGGGTCGCCGGCGACGTCGTGGGTCTCGTCGTTGTAGCGGTCGGGCTGATAGTCCTCGGGCTTGAGCTTGGCGTTCTGCAGCATCGTGCCCCAGGCACCATCGAGCACGACGATCCGCTGATCCAGCAGCTCGCGCAGCGCGGTCTCACTCATCTGCCGTCCCCTCCAGAAACGATCTCCGGAGGCGCCCTTGCAGGGTGCACGCAGGCCCTCGCCGTCTGTGCACTCAGGTCGAGCGTGGCGGACCCTCGGCCCGTTGCAGCGCCTCTCGGCCTGGATCGTCCATGGTAGCGGCGTCACTCCCTGCAGCCAGCACCCAAGATCACATTCTAAGACGGTGTCTCAAGGGGTGATCAGGTTCTGGAGGCTCGGGGCGTACAGCGCGGCGATCCGCTCCAGGTCGGCCGCAGCGATCGGGCCGTCCCGGTCGATCGCGATCGCGGCGCCCAGCCCGAGCAGCTGGCCGGTGATCAGCGCGGCGCGGAGGTCGGCGTCCGGACCGGTCAGTCGGGCGGCGAAGGCGCGGGTGACCTGGTCGCGGAAGTGTTCGCGGATCTGGGCGCGCTCGTCACCCTTGCCGGCCGCGAAGACGACCCGGACGAGCAGGTCCTGGTCGTTCTCGCGGCGGTACTTCACGAGGGTCCGGACGGCGTGCTCGCCGAGCCGCTCGTTCGGTGCCGCGAGCAGCAACTGGGCGGCCTCGGTGAAGTCGGCGACCCGCTCGAACAGCGCTTCCTTGCCGCCGAAGTACTTGACGATCAGGGCGGCGCTCACGCCGGCATCCCCCGCGACCCCGCGGAGCGTGACCGCGTCGTACGGCTCGCGCGCGAACGCCTTCCGCGCCGCGCGCAGGATCGCGGTCCGCCCCGGATCGGTCACGCCCGTGTCACCTCGCCAGTCGCCTCACCGGCCACCTCGCCCGTCACCTCGTACGCCGGCTCGGGGCGACGTACCGGGATCAGCAGGACCAGCCCCGCCGCCGCCACGGCCGCCACCCCGGCGATCACGAACACGATCAGGTACGCCGAGAGCGCGGGTGCGACCCGGCCGGCGCTCGCGATCGTGACGTTGGCCAGCACGGTCGCGACGATCGTGCTGCAGATCGCCTGCCCGACCGTGCGCATCAGCGTGTTGAGGCCGTTCGCGGCAGCCGTTTCGGTCACCGGCACAGCATGCATGATCAGCGCCGGAAGCGCCGAGTACGCAACGGCAGTGCCGGCAGAAACCACCGTCGCACCGATCACGATCCCCGGCACGTTGCTGCTGGTGAACAGGCGGACCACGTACCCCGCGGCCATCAGCACCGACGCGATTCCCAGCGTGAACCGCGGGCCGCGCGCGTTGGAGATCCGGGCGGACACAGGCGAGAGCAACACCATCGCCACGCCACCGGGCAGCAGACACAGGCCGCTGACCACGATGGATTCACCCAGCCCGTAGCCGGTCCACGTCGGCTCCTGCACGAGCTGCGCGGTCGACAGCGAGTTGGCGTAGAACGCGAACCCGATCAGCAGTGCACCCAGGTTGGTGAAGAGTACGGCGGGACGCGCGGAGACGCGGAGGTCGACGAGCGGGCTCCTCGTGCGCAGTTCGTACCAGCCCCACGCCGGGACCAGCAGCACGGCAACGGCGTACAGGACGACGAGGGTCGGCGTACTCCAGGCGGTGGTCTTCGAGACCGCGAGGAGGAAGCAGACGAGAAACGCGCTGAGGCCGAGAGCGCCGACGATGTCGAAGGGGCCGCTGGTGCGGATCGCCGACTCGGGGACGATCAGCAGCACCAGGACGATGTCGAGCAGGCCGAGGCCGAGGTTGATCCAGAACATCGTGTGCCAGTTCGCGTACTCGACCACCAGCGTCGCGGCCGGGATGCCGAACGCCGCGCCGATGCCCAGCGTCGAGCTCATGATCGCGATGGACGGAATCACCCGTCGCGGGGGCAGCTCGTCGCGCAGGATGCTGATGCCGAGCGGGACCACCGCGACCGCGGCGCCCTGGAACGCCCGGCCGACGATCAGCACGGTCAGGTTCGAGCTGATTGCGCAGAGCAACGAGCCGATGACCATCGACGACAGCGCGATCAGCAGTACGCGGCGCTTGCCGTACATGTCGCCGGCGCGGCCGAGCAGCGGCGTGAAGACGGCGCCGGTGAGCAGCGTCACAGTGATCAGCCAGCTCACGTCGGACGCGGGGCTGTGGGTGATCTGCGGGAGCTCGGGCAGGAGCGGTACGACGATGGTCTGGCTGATCGAGACCAGCACACCGCAGAAGGCGAGCGCGGCCAGAATCAGGCGTGGGTGAGCGGCAGGGCGGACGGTCACACGGAGTCCTCACGGGGTGAACAGGTGTTTACTCAGGAATGGTAAACGCTTGTTCACCCCTTCCGGAAGTGGACCGTCGAACTGGCCGTCGATTGGACCAGCTCGTCGGAGGCGCCGCTGCCTAGGTTGGTTGCATGAGGATCTTCATCGCCGGTGCGACCGGTGTCATCGGCCGTCGGCTGGTACCGCTGCTAGTTGCCGAGGGCCACGAGGTGACCGCGCTCTCGCGGCGGTCGCAGGTGGCCGGCGTGACGACGGTGCAGGGTGATGTGTACGACGCTGCCGCGCTCCGCGAGGTGGTTGCGGCCGCCCGGCCGGATGTGGTCATGCACCAGCTGACCGACCTCACGTCGCGCGATTTCGCCGCGAACGGGCGGATCCGGCGTGAGGGCACCCGCAACCTCGTCGACGCTGCGCTCGCTGCCGGCGTACGGCGGGTGATCTCGCAGAGCGTTGCGTGGGCGTACGAGCCGGGCGATGCACCCGCTGACGAGTCCACATCGCTCGATCTGCACACCGCCGACGAGAGGCGCCGCGGGACGGTTGACGCGGTCGCCGCCCTCGAGGCGATCACCGCCGAGGCTCCCGAGTGGGTCGTCCTCCGCTACGGCCTGCTCTACGGCCCCGACACCTGGTACACCAAGGGCGGCCTGATGGCCGACCTGGCCGCCGCCGGCCAACTCCCGGCCAACGGCGATGTCACCAGCTTCCTCCACATCCAAGACGCGGTCTCAGCCGCCGCAGCCGCCGTGACCTGGCCCTCCGGCCCCGTCAACGTCGTCGACGACGAGCCGGCACCCGCCACCACCTGGCTCCCAGCGTTCGCACAATCAGTAGGCGCCGCCGCCCCGACAGACCCCCAGCCCGCCTCACGCACTCCTTGGGCTCGCGGTGCCACGAACACCCATGCGCACAGCCTCGGGTGGTCCCCCAGTCAGCCGACCTGGCGTACGGGCTTCTTCTCCTGAGCTCGAACAAAGAGATCGGGCCCGGGCGCTCTGAGGGGGAGGAGAGCGTCGGGCCCGATCGGTCGGTCCGCCTGCAGCGGGGGGGTAGCGCTGGGGGTTAGCGGACCGGGCCTGTGATCAGTTCGATGGTTGCCTTGTGAGTCTGGCCGGACTGGTCGACCCAGCCGACCTCGACCTTGTCGCCGGGGTGCTGGTTGTTCAGCAGCTCCGACAGCGTGTCGGGCGAGTCGACGGTGTGACCGGCGAAGGAGGTGATCACGTCACCGGCCTCGAGGCCGGCCTCGTCCGCGTGACCGTCCGCGAGTACGTCGCCGACGACCGCGCCGGTGGTGCCCTCGCTCGTCACGACCGAGACTCCGAGCATCGGGGAGGCGCCGATGTGTACGGCGTCCGACGACTTGCCGTTCTCGATCTGCTGGGCGATGTCGAGCGCCTGGTTGATCGGGATCGCGTACCCCTCGGTGGTCGTCCCGGACCCGTTCCCGGAACCGCCCTGCCCGTTGCCCGAGCCGTCGCCGGAACCGGAACCATCGCCGGAGCCGCTGCCCGAGCCGTTGCCCGAGGAGCCGTTGCCCGACCCGTCGCCGAAGCCGTTACCGCCGAACGGGTCGCCGTAGCCGTTCCCGTTCCCGTATCCGTCGCCGTACCCGGTGCCGTCCCCGGCCGCCGCCAGCGTCGCCGTCGCGGTCGCGCCGGAGGTGACCGCCGTCTGACCCGGCCGGCCCTGGCCGCCGTTGTTCCCGTTGCCGCCGGCCACGTCCACGCCGACGACCTCGCCGCTCGCGTTCACCAGCGGGCCGCCGGAGTCGCCGGCCTGGATGTTCGCGTCGGTCTCGATCAGGTTGGTGAGGTTCTCCGGGTCCTGCCCGTTCTCGTCGGTCGCGGTGATCGCCTGGTTCAGTCCGGTCACCTTGCCGGCCGCGTAGCTCGGCGTACCGCCGGTGCCGCCCGCGTTCCCGACGCCGACGACCTGGTCGCCCAGCTTCACCTGGTCGGAGTTCCCGGTCTTCGCGGTCTCCAGCCCGGACGCGTCCTTCAGCTTCAGTACGGCGATGTCGTGCTGCTCGTCGTACCCGACCACGCTCGCGGTGTACGTCTTCCCGTTGCCGATGTCGGTCACGGTGATCGACGTCGCGCCCTCGACGACGTGGTGGTTGGTGAGCACCTCGCCGTCGGCGGTGAGCACGATGCCGGTCCCGGCCGCCCGTGCGTTCTCGTACCCGAGCACGGTGTTCACGTCGACCAGCCCCGGGGACACCTTCGCCGCCACGGACGAGGCGTCGAACGCCTTCTGCGACAGCTGCGAGCTGTTCCCGGCGCTGTGTTGGTCGATGCCCCAGGCAACCGATCCGGCGACGACCACCGCGGCCAGCCCGAGCACCCCGGCGCCCAGCAACCGGCGGCCGCGCTTCTTCGGCGGCTTCGGCGGGAACGGGTACTGCGGGTTGTACTGCGGACCCTGCTGGTACGGCGATCCCTGCTGGTACTGCGGGTTGTTCGGGTACGGCCCGTTCTGGGGGTACTGCGGGTACCCGCCATGCGCCGGCGGCCAACCTCCGTACTGCCCACCGTCGTACGGTCCAGGTCCAGCGCTCTCGTTCATCTCCCGTGCCCTCCTCAGCCAGTTCCCTCTGCTACGAGTAGAGCGCGCCAGACTGAGAACTCCATCGGGCCAACCAATGAATCAGCTGAGAATCTTCTGCACGGCCATCACCACGGCCCGGCGTCGCACGGTCGCGTTCGGCTCATCGGCGCCGTACTCCGGGTTCATCGACGACCAACTCGTCGCGATCGCCTGGATCAGCGACAGCAAGCTGACCGCGCTGAACTGCCGCGACACCACCCGCCGCCGCATCCCTCGCTGCAGGTCGTCCAGCCGACTGTGGTTGACCGCGACGATCGCCTCCAGCGGCTGACCCTCCGGCCGCTCGAGCCGGTACCAGGTCGAGAGCCGCAGCCGGTCCGGATGCGCCTCGAAGTAGTCGAACACCCGCCCCGCGTACGCCGGGAGGTCGTCGGCGTCGAACCCGACCTCGTCGAGGTACTGGTCCACGGAGGCGCTGAACGCCGCGTCGAACAGCCCGTCCTTGTTGCCGAAGTACGCGTAGAGCATGGCTTTGTTGCAGCCGGCCGCCTCGGCGATCCGGTCCACCCGGGCGCCGGCGATCCCGCGCGCGGCGAACTCCTCGATGGCGGCGGCCAGGATGCGCGCCTTGGTCCGGTCGGCGTTCCGTTGCTGCATGCGACCAGACTAACCAACTGGTCAGTTGATTTCGACCAACTGGTTGGTTAGCGTGGAATTAAACAACCAACCAGTTAGTTAGGTCTCAGCATGAACAAGATTTGGCTGATCACCGGCAGTTCCCGCGGCCTGGGCCGCGCCCTCACCGAGGCCGTGCTGGCCGCCGGCGACCGGGTCGTCGCCACCGCACGCACACCCGAGCAGCTCGACGACCTGGTCGCGAAGCACGGCGAGCAGATCCGCGCCGTCGCCCTCGATGTGACCGACGCCACGGCCGCCCGTGCCGCCGTTCAGACTGCACTCGACACGTTCGGCGGGCTCGACGTCGTCGCCAACAACGCCGGCTACGCGAACAGCGCCTCGATCGAGGAGACCCCCGACGACGACTTCCGGGCGCAGATCGAGACCAACCTCTTCGGCGTCGTCAACGTGACGAAGGCGGCGTTGCCGGTGTTCCGCGAGCAGAAGAGCGGGCACTTCCTGCAGTTCTCATCGGTCGGCGGGCGGGTCGGCGGGACCCCGGGCATGGGCGCCTACCAGACCGCGAAGTTCGCTGTCGAAGGCTTCTCCGAGGTGCTCAGCAACGAGGTCCGGCCGTTCGGCGTGAAGGTGACGATCGTCGAGCCGGGCGCGTTCCGCACCGACTGGGGCGGCTCGTCGATGCAGCTCGCGGAGGTGCACCCGGACTACGACTCCACCGTCGGCGAGCTGAACCGCTACCGTCTGGAGACCGACGGCAAGCAGCCCGGCGACCCGGCGAAGGCTGCCGAGGCGATCCTCCACATCGCGAACCTCGACAACCCGCCGCTCCGTCTCCTACTCGGCAAGGACGCCCTCACCCACGCCGACCGCGCATCCGTCTCTCGCGCCGAGGAGGCCGCCGCCTGGGCCCACCTGACCACCTCGACCGACTATTCAGCGTAGTGAGCGGAAGAACTCGCGGACGTCGCCGATCAGGATCTCCGGCTCTTCCAGTGCGGCGAAGTGACCGCCGTGGTCGACGTCGGTCCAGCGGGTGATGTTGTTCTCCCGCTCGGCGTACCGGCGGATCGCGACGTCGTGGGCGAACGCGATCACAGCGGTCGGCACCCCGGAGTTCTCCAGCTTGGTCCCCCACGCCTCCTGCTGTGCGTAACCGACGTACGCGGCCGAGCCGGCGGTGCCGGTGAGCCAGTAGATCATCGCGTTGGTGAGCAGCCGGTCCTTGCTGATGATTGCGTCCGGCAAGGTTTCGGCGGGCCAGGTCCAGGCCATGAACTTGTCCATGATCCAGGCCAGCTGCCCGACCGGCGAGTCGACGAGTCCGTACGCCAGCGTCTCCGGCCGGGTGGACTGGATCGAGATGTAGCCGAACTCCTTCTGCATAAAGCCGCCGATCCGCGCGATCCGGTCCTGCTCGAGCGGCGTCAGCGTCTGCAACTCCTCCTCCGGCAGCGGGAACGGCGGCAGCGAGGGCCCGCCGTTCGTGTGTACGCCGACGACCCGGTCACGGGCCGCACGCGCTACCGCCGGCGAGACGGCGCCGCCGATGTCACCACCCTGTACGCCGTACCGCTCGTACCCGAGCTCTTCCATCAGCAGAGCCCACACCTGTCCGACCCGCTCCCTGGACCACCCGCTGGCAGACACCGGCCCGGAGAACCCGAACCCGGGCAGCGAAGGAATCACGAGGTGGAACGCGTCCGCGGCCTGACCGCCATGGGCGACCGGGTCGGTCAGCGGCCCGATCAGGTCGAGGAACTCGACGATGGAGCCGGGCCAGCCGTGCGTCAGCATCAGCGGCAGCGCGTCCGGCTCGGCCGACCGGACGTGCAGGAAGTGGATGTTCTGACCCTCGATCTCGGTGGTGAACTGCGGATACGAGTTCAGCTCCTTCTCGGCCGCGCGCCAGTCGTACGAGGTCCGCCAGTAGTCGACCAGCGAGGACAGCCAGGAGACCGGTACGCCGGTGTTCCAGTCGTCACCGGGCAGCGGCGCGGGGAGCCGGGTGCTCGCCAGCCTGGCGGCGAGGTCATCGAGAGTGCTCTGCGGGATGTCGATCGTGAAGGGCTTGATCATGTCTAGAAGTCTGTCACCCGCTTAGGACAGCTTCAGTCCTAGCTGCGTGACAGAATCCAAATCATGCTCGAAACCTCGGCCCGGCTCCTCAAACTCCTCTCGCTCCTGCAGCAGCCGAAGGAGTGGAGCGGTGCTGCCCTGGCCGACGAGCTCGCCGTCGGCGTGCGGACCGTGCGGCGAGACGTCGACAAGCTCCGAAACCTCGGCTACCCGGTCGACGCCGTGCCAGGTGTCGCCGGCTACCGGCTCGGCTCAGGGGCAGCACTCCCGCCGCTGCTGCTGGACGACGAGGAGGCCGTTGCCGTCGCGATCGGACTGCGCGCCGCCGCGTCCGGCACAGTCGCCGGTACCGAAGAGTCGTCGGTCCGGGCGCTCACCAAGCTCGAGCAGGTTCTGCCGTCCAGGCTCCGGCATCGGATCGAGCTGCTCCAGCAGGTCGCGGTCACGCCGGCGGGCGGCCCGTCCGTGCAACCCGACGTACTGCTGGCTGTCGCCGCCGCCTGTCGCGACCATCAGCGGCTCCGGTTCGACTACAGCAACCACGACGGTACGGCGACCACCCGGACGACCGAGCCGCATCGGCTCGTGCACACGGGCCGGCGGTGGTACCTCGTCGCGTGGGATCTGGATCGGACCGACTGGCGCACGTTCCGGCTCGACCGCCTCGAGCCGCGGATCCCGACCGGTCCGCGCTTCACGCCACGCGAAGAGGTGCCGGACATCGCGACTACGAACCGCGGCGTCGCGTACGGCGGATACCGCTACCAGGCCCGCATCCTGGTCCACGCACCAGCCGAGCAGGTCGCCGACCGCTTCGGGCCTAGCGTCGCGTCGGTAACGCCGATCGACAGCAGCCATACCAAACCGTTTGGTATGGACCCGCATACCAGACGGTTTGGTATGGAGTCGGCAACGACGCTGGTCGAGACCGGGGCGAACTCCCTCGACGAGATCGCCTTCTATCTCGGTCGGCTGGATCACCCGTTCGAGATCCAGTCACCGCCGGAGTTGATCGAGCGCGTCCGCGACCTGGCGACGCGCCTGGCAGCGTCGATTCCGCCGTCCTGACCGGTACCGTTCAGACATGCAGGATCGGTACGTCGAGACCGTGCTGGGCCGGATCCGCTTACGCATCGACGGATCCGGACCTGCGATGCTGTTCTGGCCGAGCCTGCTGATGGACGGCACGCTCTGGTCCGCCCAGGCCGCCCACTTCGCCGACCGCTTCCAGGTGATCCTCGTCGATCCGCCCGGTCACGGCGGCAGCGAACCGCTGACCGGTCCGTTCACGTTCGACCAATGCGCGCAGGTGATCGCCCAGATCCTCGACGACCTCGGCACCGGCAAAGCACACCTGATCGGCAACAGCTGGGGCGGCATGATCGGCGGCACCTTCGCCGCCCTGTACCCGGACCGGATCGGCATCGCAGTCCTGATGAACGCCACGGCCTCACCTGCGGGCCGTCGGCAACGATTCGAGTACGGCGTGCTGACCCGCACCGCGCAACTCCTCGGCGGGATCCGCGGACCGCTCAAGGGCCCGGTGCGGGACGCGTTCCTCGGCCCGACCGCCAGACATGAGAAGCCCGAGGTCGTTGCCACAGTCAACGAACTGGCCGCGAAGGTGAACATCACCTCGGGCCGGCACGCGGTCACCAGCGTGGTCCCGCGGCGACCTGATCAACGCGCGCTGTTCGGCCGGATCCGCACGCCGGTCCTGGTTGTCGCCGGCGGGGAGGACCCGACGTTCACGCCGGACGAGACCGAAGAGATGGCGGATTCGATCCCCGGCGCGCGCTTCGTCGTACTCGAGCAGTCGGCGCATCTGGCCGCGCTCGAGTCCCCGAAAGAGGTCAACGCCCTGATCGACGATTTTCTCGCCGATCAGGGCGCTGCAACCTACTAGCGGACTAGCGGACCACGGCCCCGGTCTTCGGGTCCAGGATCAGCTTGCTCTTGCTCGGGCGCTGCCAGAAGTCGAACATGCCGTTCAGGCTGCCGGCGCGCTGGTCAAACGAGTGGTCGCCGATCCGGCCGGTGCGCCAGTTGTCCTCGATGAACTTCAGCACCGAGGTCTGGTCGGTCACCGCGTGGTCGACGTGGTTGGTCTTCGCGTACGGCGAGATCACGAGCAGCGGCAGGCGCGGACCGTAGCCGCAGCGGTCGGCGTACCCGCCGGAGACCGGGTCCTTGCCGCAGGTCGCGGCCTGGTCGAGCGCCGCGTCCTTCGAGCCGTTCACGGTCGGCGACTTCTGGTGGTCGTACCAGCCGTCGGAGTCGTCGTAGGCCAGGACGACAGCGGTCGAGGCCCATTCCTTCGACTTCTGCAGCTGGTTGATCTCCTTGACGACGAACGCCTGCTCGTCCAGCGGGTCGGAGTACCCGGCGTGCCCGTCCTGGTACTCGCCGGCCTTCAGGAAGCTGACGGCCGGCAGGTTGTTGGCCGCGACGGCCGCGTCGAAGTCCGAGGTGTCGTACTGGTGGTTGGCCTGGTCGGTGTGACCGATCGCCTTCACCGAGGTCGGCGCCAGGTGCTTCGGGTTGGACGTCGACTGGTAGTACTCGAACGGGTTGTGGTGCGGGCTGTAGTCGACCGCCGCGATACCGCCGACGTTGTTGTGCGTCGCGCCGCAGACGGCCTTGCCGTCGACGGTGCTGGTCGGCTTGAAGCCGCCCTGGAACCAGCCCCAGGTGACGTGCTTCTGGTTCAGCAGGTCGCCGATGTTCTGCCCGTGCATGACGGCCAGGTTGTTCGTCGACTTGCCGTTGTTGTTCGAGCAGTCGTCGTAGTACGGGTCGGGGTCGTTGGTGATCGTGCCGATCCCGTTCTTGTCCGGCGACTGGACCGCGTACGCGTCGGTGGTCGGCTTGCCGGTCTTCGGATCGACGGCCTGGCCCCCGTGGGTCTGGCCGGAGATCAGGTTCAGCGCGCCCGGGGTGGACGGGCCGTAGACCGTGTCGTACGAGTTGTCGTTCAGCGAGTAGTGCTGCGCGTAGTTCCACATCGCGGTGACGGTGTTGCCGTCGTAGTAGTCCATCACCAGGCCCGGCTCACCGAACAGCACCGGCTGGCCGGTGCACTTGTCGGTCTCGGTGTTCTCGACGAACTTGTCCATCTTGCCGCCGTTGACGGCCTTCTGCTCCGGACCGTAGCCGTGGTTCTGGTCGCAGGTCAGCGCCTGCGACGGCGCCAGCCGCTTCGGGTTGTACGCGTTCGGGTTGCTCGTCAGCAGCTTCTTGGACAGCCCGTTGACCTTGGGCGTGTTCCGGGCCGCCTTGAACGGCGTACCGTCGGTGTTGGTCGCGTTCGGGTAGGTGCCGAAGTAGTGGTCGAACGAGATGTTCTCGCCGAAGATCACCACGACGTGCTGGATCGGCGTCGACGGGTGCACCGTCGGGAACGAAAAGGCGGCGTCGCCCACCTGAGCGCTACCGCCCTGACTGCCGACACTCCCCTTGCCGCCCCTACTGGCGACGCCCTGACTGCTGCCGGCGCCGCTACAGGCGACCAGCAGCAAGCTCGTCGCGGCCACACCGGCCGTAGCGAGCACACGGAGTCTTGCGCGCATGCCTTCTCCTCTTAGGTAAATCATGCGAGCAACGACCGCCCGAAGTGGTCGTTGCCGTCCCGAACACCGGGAAGAACAAAGAAGTAGCCGCCACCGACCGGCCGGATGTAGTCGACGAGCGGCTCGTCGATCAGCCGGGTCTGCACGGCCTCGAACTGCCGGGCGATGTCCTGCTGGTAGCAGCAGAACAGCAGCCCCATGTCCAGGTCACCGACGGCGTCGGTGCCCTTGTCGTAGTTGTAGCCGCGGCGCAGGAACTGGCTGGCCGCGGTGCTGATGGTGCGCGGGTTGGCCATCCGGATGTGACTGGTCAACGGGATCGCGCCGCCGGTCGGATCAGCCGGGTAGTTCGGCAGGTCGGTCTCGCTGTTGCCGTCCAGCGGTGCGCCGGAGTCACGACGGCGGCCGAACATGTTCTCCTGCTCGCCGACCGACACCCGGTCCCAGAACTCGACCAGCATCCGGATCTGCCGCAGCACCTGGTAGCTGCCGCCCTCGGTCCAGGCCGGCTCACCGTTGCCCTTGGCAACCCACACGAGCTTGTCGTGATCGGCGACGGCCGGCTTGACGATGCCGTCCTTGAAGCCCATCAGGTTGCGCTGCGTCCCGGACGGCCGCGGCGGGCTCTGGAAGCCGTCGACCCGCCAGCGCAACTGCATCACGCCGCGGGTGTGCCGGGCGATGTCCCGCAGCGCGTGCAGCACGGTGTCGCTCTCCGTCGCGCACAACTGCAGGCTCAGATCCCCGTGACACAGGCTGTCGTCCAGGCTGTCGTTGGGGAATTCCTTCATCGGCTTCAGCTTGGCCGGCTTGCGATCCTCGAGCCCGTACCGAGCATCGAACAGCGACGCCCCGACGCCGACGGTGACCGTCAGATCGTCACCCGGCATATCCGGACCGAGTACGCCGGAATCGGCCGGCGGAGCGGTGATCCCCAGCGGCGCAAGCGCACCGCCTGCAGTCAGCAGTCTCGCCCGCTCGGTCACTGTCTTGAACAGCTCGGTGAGCTCGGACTTGTTCGCCGCGATCACGTCGAACGACGCGAAGATCGCCTGCTTCTGCGGATCGTTGGTGATGCCGGCCTGGTGCTCGCCGTGGAACGGCACCGCGGTCGTCGGAGCCGCGGCGGCCGTCGAACCGGCCAGGCCCGCCACTGCCGCGGTACCGACGCCGGTCACGGCTGCCGCACCGGCGCCGGCCAGCGTGCCGCGCAGGAACGAGCGACGGTCGAAGCCGGTCATCCAGCCCTCCGAACTTCACAGATGGCAGCGACGGGGGCGAGCCTCTCCAGCAATTCGCCGACCGCGCCGTTGAGTTGCTCACGGGCCTTCTGGTCCAGCTGCGCGACCGGGGTGTTCTGGTGCGCGGTCAGCAGTGCGCGGACCCGGGCTTCCCACTGCTGCACCTGCGGCAGATCAGGGTCGCGGGGCTTGAGGACCGGGTCGAGGATGGCCAGCACGTTCGCCGTGCCGTTCAAGTTGGCCAGTGCGGTGTTCAGCGACGTACCGCTGCCCTGGTCGTTCTCGCCGGTCAGCTCGAACTGAAGTGCGTTCTCCATGATCTCGTGGGCGCGGAGCCCGAGATCGTTCGGATCCACCTGTTCGTTGGGCAGATCCTTCTGCAGGCCGTGTACGTCGGCCGCGAGCTGATCCGCGATCGGCTTCAAGCTCGCGGCGGACGCGTTGTGCCACAAGCCCTTCTCCAACGGGTGGAAGCCGCCGGAGCCGTCGATCTTGTCCGCGAAGTCGCCGAACGCGTCGTACGCCGCACCGAGCGAGTTGTAGGCCAGATGCGCGGGCAGCCAATCGGCCCGGGCTGCGACCAGGTTGCCGGCGTCGACGTCGGCGCTCAGCTTGTCCGTCTTGACCGCCAGGCCGGCGACGCCGATGGCGACCGCGGCCTGGTACTGCTTCACCAGCGGCAGCATGTCGTTCTTGGTGACGGCGACCGCGGCCGGGCCGGCCTTCCCGTCGCCCGCGACACTGACCGTCGGGCCGGTGATCGCGTCGGTGTCCTCGATCAGGCAGCGGATCGCGTACCGTCCCGCGCCGAGTTGCACGTCCATCGGTGCGGAGGTGTTCGGACCCAGGCCCTCCACCTCGCCGTACACCTTGTTGCTGTCGACGTCGACGAGATCGACCTCGGCGGCCGCATCACCGGTGTTGTGCAGGGTGATCGTCTGCCGACCGGTCTTCGCATCAGTCCAGCCCTGGCCGCACTGGCTGCGGGACACCGCAACCTCGGGTGGGCCACCGGCCGCACTGGCGGAGTTGGCGGAGCCCTGCCAAGGCCGCCAGATCACCACTGCGACTACCGCGCCTACGGCTATCAGCGAGACGGCCGCCGGCAGCGGACGGGGGGTGCGCACGAGATGTTGCTCCTGAGGCTTTGGGCAAATCCATTCGTCGCCGATACTAATCACGAGGTTGCCGGGGAAGGCCGTTGTTGGCCCTCTCGTCATCCAGTGTTCGCCCTAGCGGCGCGACGGTACCGGGGTGCGAGACAGGTCGGAGGCAACGACGATCTCGCCGTCGAACTCGGCGGCGGCTTCGCTGAGAAAACGCTCAGGTTCCTGATAACGCTGGGAAAAGTGGGTCAGGACCAAGGTGCGAACGCCGCACTCGGCCGCGACGCGGGCTGCCTGCCGGGCCGTCAGATGCCCGAAACGACGGGCTAGATCGGCTTCCGGTGAGAGGTACGTCGACTCGATCACCAGCATGTCCGCGTCTTCGGCCAGGCGCAGTACGTTCTCGCACAACCGGGTGTCCATGATGAATGCGAACCGTTGCCCCGGCCGCGGTTCGCTGACGTCCTCGATCCGCACCGTCCGGCCGTCCACCCCGAGGGATCCGGCCTGTTGGAGCCGACCGATGGCCGGACCAACGATGCCGTGGGCAGCGAGTCGGTCGGGCAGCATCCGGCGGCCGTCGGGCTCGATCAGCTGGTATCCGAACGAGTCCACCGAGTGCTCCAGCCGGCGCGCCCACAACTGCCCGAACGATCCGACCGTCAGCAGCCCGTCCTCCTCCACCGGCTCCTCGAGCAATTCGGCTCGCTCGTAGAACGACGCGGCGTACCGCAAGCGCGTGAAGTACTTCTGGCCCGATGCCGGATAGTGCGCGCGGACCGGATGCGGTACGTCGTCCAGCGACAACCGCTGCACGATTCCCGGCATGCCGAGACAGTGATCGCCATGGAAATGTGTAATGCACAGCCGCGTGATCGCCCCGGCCGCGACTCCGGCGTACAGCATCTGCCGCTGGGTGCCCTCGCCGGGATCGAAGAGGAATCCCTCGTCGTCCCAGCGCAGGAAGTACCCGTTCTGCGTGCGTTCCCGCGACGGCACCTGACTGCCGGTCCCGAGCACGACGAGTTCACGCACCCGCCCAAGACTAGTGCCCCGACGCGGGGCACTAGCTAACCGAGTGCCCGCTGGAACGCGACCAGGAAATGATCGACCTCTACCGACGTCCAGATCAGCGGCGGCCGGATCTTCAGCACTCCCCCGCCGGGCCCGGTCGTCCCGACCAGTACGCCGTGAGCTCGCAGCCGCTCGGCGAAGCCGGCCGCATCGGGCATCTCCACTCCCACCATCAGCCCTTGACCGCGCACCGGCAGCTCCGGCACCAGCGCCTCCAACCCGGCACGCAACTCCGCGCCGACCGCACCGGAACGCGCGACCAGCCCGGTCTGCTCGATCACATCCAGCACGGTCAGCGCGGCGACACAGGACACCGGATTGCCGCCGAAGGTGCTGAAGTACTCGTCCACCTCGGTGAACGCCTGGGCGATCTCCCGCCGGGTGATCAGCGCCGCGACCGGATGACCGTTGCCCATCGGCTTGCCGAGGGTGACGAAGTCCGGTGTCAGCCCGAAGTCCTGGAACCGCCACAAGTTCCGTCCGCCCCGCCCGAAGCCGGCCTGCACCTCGTCCGCCAGGAACAGCCCGCCGGCCGCCCGAGCCGCGTCCTGCAACCCCCGCATGAAGTCGTCCCGCGGCGTGAGGATTCCCGCACCGCTGAACACGCTGTCCACCGCGAGCAACGCCGGATCATGACCGGCCCGCTGCAGCTCGGCCCGGGCCGCACCGACCCGCGCGATCGCAACCGGTCCGTCGTCCCGGGGATCTCGCGGTGCCTCGAAGACCGCGACGTGGGACGGCCGCGCCGAGGCCGGGTAGGTGTTGGTCGAGAACGCTGCAGTCGCCTCACTGACCCCGTGGTACGCCAGGTCCGCGACGATCGCACCACCGCGCCCGGTCACGACCCGGGCCATCCGCCAAGCCAGGTCGTTGGCCTCGCTGCCGGAGTTGGCGAACACGCACGTGTCCAGTCCGTCCGGCATCGAGGCGACCAGCCGCTCGGCGAGCTCGACCACGTTCGAGTGCAGGTACCGCGAGTTCAGATTCAGTACGGCGGCCTGCCGCGAGATCGCCTGTACGACGGCCGGATGGGTGTGCCCGACGACAGGAACGTTGTTGTAGGCATCGAGATACCGACGCCCGTCGGCGGTGTAGATCCACGGACCTGAGGCACGGACGACCTGCAACGGCTCGCGGTAGAACAACGGCGACAGCTCGCCGCCGAGGGCTGCCTTCCGGCGTACCAGCAAGGTCGGGTCGGGTGCTGTGGCGACGCGCGACGTGCCGCAGAGGCGGTGGAAGCGGTTGGTCAGCTCGCTCTGTCCAAGCTCGCCGAGCTGGTCGAGGATGCGCCAACTGCCGACGACGAGACTGGTCAGGTACTCCTCGTTGTCGGGATAGAGCGGCGCGCGCCAGGCCGAGATGAGCACGCTGGCGGCGGACCGGGCCAGGACGAGTTCGCCGATCAGCTCCACTTCGGCCGGCTCGAGCGGCAGCACCCGCTGATAGCCGTCGAGGAAGCGGCCGGCGTCGGCCCACAGGTCTCCGGACTCCCGCAGCAACGAGGTGAGGCCGATCGCGAGGTCGGCGACCCGCGCGGTGTGGTGCATGTCGCCGAAGTCGATGACGCCGGAGATGCCGCCGTCGGCCAGCAGCAGGTTGCTCAAGGTCACATCGCCGTGCAGGGCTGACGCCGGGAGCTTGCGGGCGGCCTCGTCGAGACCGGCGAAGCGATCGAGCAGGCGCTGCATCGGGGCGCGCCGCCGTACGTCGGGCAGGCTGTCCGCGTACGGCCGCAGGTCGGCGACGTGGCGCGGATCCCAGTCGAGCCTGCGATGTGCCGACGGGTGTCCGAAGCCCTGGAGTGCGTGTGTCAACCGGCCGCTGATCACGCCGAACTCGGACGCGAACCAGTCCGGCAGCGCGGTCAGGTCGGCAACCTCGCCGGGCAGGACAGTGATGACCCGGACCAGATGTGTACGACCGTCGGTAGCTTGGACCCTGGTGACCGGCGCGCCGGTCGTGCTGGGGATCAGTCGTGGGATCGGCAGCTCGGGATCGACGCGTGCGACATGCTCCATCGCGGCGCACTCCATCGCGATCTGATCCGCATCGTCCCCGGAGTTCGACACCTTGACCACCAGCCGACGGCTGCCTGCCTCGGCAAGGAAGTTCCGGTCGCGCTCACTGCGCAGCTCGGTCACCACGGCGTCGAGGCCGTGCTCCGACCGCAACAGCTGTGCTGCCGTCCGGACGTCGACCTCGGGCGGATCCTCGACCATGCTCGCCGTCTGCCCTGCGATGTGCGTCATGACGCAATCCTCGAGGTGACCCGGCTGCGGCCTTCGAACACCAGCGGCTCCGGAGGTTCGAGGTACTGCGGGACCCCGTCCGCGCCGAGCCGGAACGGCGCATCGTGCCCGGGATAGATCCTGTCCGCCAGCTGGGCGACCCGCTCGATCGAGGCCTCCGCGCGGGCGCCGTCGTACGGGCGACCCGGCGCAGTACGGGAAAGCAGGACGTCGAGGGTGGGTACTGCGTCCGCGCTGAGGACGGCTGTTCCGGTGTCGATGCTGACGGCGAGGCCGATCGAGCCGGGCGTGTGGCCCGGCAGGTCCAGCACCTTCACACCGGGCAGCGGCTCATCGCCGTCGCCGGTCGCCCGTACGTCGAGGTCGTCGAGGATCCGGCGTGCCCATCGCGGCGTACCGAGGTCGGTGGCAGGCGGGTCGGCGAGGTTGTCGAGCTCGTCGGCGTGCAGCAGGATGCGGGCATCCGGGAAGAGGTCGGCGTTCTGCACATGGTCCCAGTGACCGTGCGACAACACGACCGTACCGATGTCGGCCGGCTCCAGACCCCGGGCCGCCAGCGCCTCGAGCAACCACCGGCGCCGACCGGCGTGGCCGCAGTCGAACAGCAGGTGTCCCGCCTTGGTCTCCACCAGGTGGACGGAGCAGAACGCGGGGTTCCCTTGTTCGGTGCGGAGCGAATAGCCGTTGAGCAGAACGGTGATCGTGGCAGTCATCGAGTCCTCGACTGTCGGTAGGTGGAACGGCAGCGCCCCGCGCCGGTTATGAGCCCGGGGCGCTGCCGGCTCAGGTGAGGACGAGCGGTCCGGCGTCGATCAGCAACGACGGGACGACCACGCTGTCCATGAACGTCTGGTCGCCGATCTCCCGGACCGCACCGACCGCCAGTACGGCGTTCAGCACCTCGTCCATCCGGAAGGTGAAACGCAACTGCGGGTGCCACGCGACGAGCTTGCCGTCCTCGGCCCAGTACGTCGCATCCCTGGTGGTGCCGGTGACCAGCGTCTGCTTCGGGTGCAGCACTCGCAGGTAGTCGAGGCGGTTGACCACCAGACCACTGCCACACTCGGCGAGCAACTCGTCCTCGGTTGCTTCGCCGGCGTCCAGCAGGAGGTGCGACGGCACCGGGTCACCGCCGAACCGCCAGCCGTCCGGCACCGCGTGACCGGTCGGGACACCACCGGTCAGCTCGGCCCGGCGCCGGTCGGAGACCACACCGGTCAGCACACCGCGGTCAATCAACGGCGTCCGCCGCCGAACGTTGCCTTCAGCATCGAACCCGCTGAGCAGCCCGGCCGTGTCGGTCGCGTCGTCGACCAGAGTCAGTTGCTCGCTGACGACCTGCTGTCCCATCCGGCCGGCCAGCACCGACCGGCCGCTCGCATAGTGCTGCGCGCCGAGTGCCCAATGCCCGAAGGTCGCGATCAACGTATTCACCGCGGACGGCTTCAGCAGCACCCGGCAGGTGCCGCGGAAGGACTCGCGCACCGGCAGCGGGCGCAGCGCGTCGCGCAGCCGGCCGGGAATATCGCCGACCGGGATCAGGTCGGCGTCGCGGTGCACCAGCTTGACGCTTGCGGATTGCCCGTCCTGCTTCGCGATCGCCTGGATCGATGCCTTGGTCAACGTTTCGGACCGGAACAGGCCGTCCGAGTCCGCGACGACCCGGTCGAGTACGTCGTACCGGATCGCGCCGCCGAGGCGGGCGGAGTCGTCGAGGCCGTCGCGTACCGTGGCGAACCATTCGTGCCGGACGGCGGGATCGCAGTCCAGGATCGACTTCGCCGGCTCCACCACAACCTGCTCGACCTCGGGCGTCGTACCCGAAGGCGCCGGCGTCGGCTCGACCTCACCGGACGGGGCCGGCAGGTCGGCGAGGGCTGCGGTCAGCCGGTCCGCGAGGACCTTGACGGCGGCCGGCTCGAGGGTCTCCAGGGTGCCGCCGGCGGTCCGAGCTCCCCGGTTCACCTTGACCCGGACCCGGAGTCTGCGTTCGCTGTGCTGCGCGGTGATCTCGGACTCGGCGTACCGCAACAGTTCGGCGTTCTCGCCGAGCACGTCCAGCCGGGTCCCCGGCCCGAGAATGTCCAGCGCCTGCTCGATGTCTGCTCGCTCGATGCTCATCGTCCCACCTGCACGTTCTGGAAACGTCCCGGCACGGTGCCGTGACCGACATGAGCCACCTGCAGCGGCTCGCCCTTGTTGCACGACGGGACGCCGTGCAATTTCCACTCGTCCGGACCGCCGAGCGCGTCCAGACCGGCCCAGAACTGCGGTGTCACGCTCTGGTAGCTGCAGTTCTTCAGCAATCGCCCGAGCTTGCCGTCGCGGATCTCCCAGCCGAGCTCGGTGGTGAACCGGAACGACATCCGCTGGTCATCGATCGAGAAGCCGCGATTCGTGTCGACCAGGATGCCGCGCTTGGTACCGGCGATCATCTCCGCCAGCGAGGACTCCCCCGGCTCGAGGCAGATGTTGGTCATCCGAACCAGCGGCAGCCGCTGCCAGCCGTCCGCCCGGGACGCGCCGGTGGGCTGGTCGCCCAGCGCCGCCGCCGACTCGCGGCCGGACATGTAGCCGAGGAAGATGCCGTCCTTGACCAACTGGGTCCGCTGGGCCGGCACGCCCTCGTCGTCGTACCCGAACGAACCCAGTCCGCCGGGGATGGTGGCATCGGCGTACGCCGAGACGATCGGCGAACCCCAGCGGAAGTTGCCGCGCCGCTCAGGCGTTGCGTACGTCCCGCCGGCCAGGCTGGCCTCGGTGCCGAGCGCCCGGTCGGCCTCCATCGGGTGGCCGGCGCACTCGTGCAGGACCATCGCCAATTGGTTGCCGCCAGCAATGAGTGTGGTGACCTCGTCGGGGCACTGCGGCGCGGTCAGCAACGCGACCGCCTCGGCCGCCACCCGGGCCGCGTTCTCAACCAGGCCGAGCGATTCGACATGCTCCCAGCCCGCCGTGGCGAAGTCTCCGCGCTGGCCGCGGATCTGTCGCGGGACGCCTTGCGGGAACGACCGGCGCTGCAGGTCGTCGCCGTTGCCGGCGTTCACCATCAGGCCGCCGCCACTCTCGGTCAACGTCTGCTCGATCAGCGCGCCCTCGGTGTTCGCGAACACCTTCTCGTCGCGGTACAGGTCGATCGACGCCTCGATCTGCTGGACCAGCGGGCCGGCCGTCGACGCCTCCTTCACGGTGGCGGACAGCAGGTCGAGCTTGGTCGACAGCGGAACTTCGAACGGATCGACCCGCATCGGCGACGACCAGGTCGCCCGGGTCGTGACCGGATCGCCGAGGGCCACGTGGCCGCCACCGCCGGCGGCGCGAGCCTGGCCGACCGCCTGCGCGATCACGCTGTCGAGGCCGTTCGGGTCCAGCCGGTGGGTGGCGGCGAAACCCCACTGCCCGCCGATCAGGACGCGCAGCCCGAGGCCGAGCGAGTCGTCATAGCCGACCTCACCGGGGCCGTCGAGCTCGACCAGAACCTGCTCGTGGGTACGCCGGACCACCCGGATGTCGCCGTACTGCACGTCCGCGGGCAACAGGGCCAGCACGGTCTCGGCGGTGTCTCGCATCACTCGGACCTCCGATTTGGGACGGGGTGAAGCCTCACCGTAGCAGATACTACGAGATTTTGAATAGAGGTCGTGAGTACTACAGAGGTGTTCGGCGGACAGCAATCGGCCCCGGTCCTCGCGGGGCGCGGACCGGGGCCGATCGTCAACAGGGACAGGCGTTTCAGCGTTTCTTCGGCCGGACGTCGATCGCCAGGCTGATGCTGAACGCCACGACGATCAGGGCGCCGCCCAGCAGGGTCAGTCCGGTGTCACCGAACAGCTTGGCCGTCATCGCGGCGAACAGGACGACCAGGGCGAGCACCACGGCGACCGCGATCTTCCAGTCGTCGCCGATGATGAAGTCGTACCAGAACTGCCCGAAGGCCTTGAGGAACTTCACTTCTTCACCTCCACCGCGATGTCAGGGGCACCCACCGGCGCCGGAGCGGCCGGCTTGCGCAGCGCGGCCACGAAGATCCGGCTGAGCAGCAGCCAGGCGGCCAGCAGAACCAGGATCATCAGGTCGTGCCCGGGCCAGTTCAGGCTCTCGCGGCCGTCGCGGAAGATGCCGATCCCCTCGACCGCCCAGTAGGTCCCGAACGAGGCGAGCAGCAGGCCGACGCCGTACTTGAGCAGGTTCTCGTTGATCATCGACAGCGGCCGGCGCAGCGCGATCGCGATGACGAGCACGATCACGACGGCCGCGGCGGCGCCCAGGCTGGCAGCCGGGATGTTGTTCGCGTTCAGGCCGAAGGTCAGCACGATGAAGACGACCTCCATCCCCTCCAGGAACACGCCCTTGAACGAGACCATGAACGCGAACAGGTCCAGGCCGCCCTTGCTCTCGCCGGCCGACTTGGCCGCCTCCACCTCCTCGCGGTAGATCGCGTCCTCGTCATGGACGGCCTTTCGCCCAGACGATCTGAGGATCGCCTTGCGGAGCCACTGCAGTCCGAAGATCAGCAGCAGACCGCCGATGGCGAGTTGCAGCGCAGACTCCGGGAGCCAGTTCGCCAGCGCGTAGCCGGCCGCGGCCGTCACCACCGCGAGCGCGCCGAGCGCCGCGAAGGTGCCGACCAGCGCCGACTTCCAGCTCCGGGTGAAGCCCATCGCCATGACGATCGTGGTGGCTTCCACCATCTCCACGAAACACGCGACGAACGTCGCGACGATCAACCCCCACGTTGCCGCGTCCATCTCTCACATCCTCAGGTTGATGAAACATATGTTGCAAGCAACGATAGTTACGTCGTTCTAAGTGTGTCAATGCGCTGAGGCCCGCGGTGGACACGGACGGCTCCGGGCATGCCGAAGCACCCGAGGTGATCAGGGAGTCACCTCGGGTGCATCGGGGCAGGTCAGGCCAGCGCGGCGACCAACGTGCTCGCGGAGATGTTGCCGCCGCAGGACACGACGGCGACCCGCTTGCCTTCCAGTTCGGTACGACGAGCCCGCGCGGCCGCGAACGCCATCGCGGCCGAGCCTTCGATCAGCTGGTGCTCGGTGTCGATCACCGTCCGCAGGGCGGCGCTGATCGCGTCCTCGCTGACCAGCACCCAGTCGTCGACCAGCTCACGGCACAGGTCGAAGGTGATGCTGCCCGGCTCGACGCTGCCCGCCGTACCGTCGGAGAGCGTCTCCTGCGCGTCGACCTGGATGATCTTCCCGGCCCGCACGGACGCTGCCATCGCGTCGTCGCGCACGGGCGAGGCGCCGTACACCGTGATCCCGGGCAGGTGCTTCTTGAGCACCGATGCGACGCCGCTGATCAGCCCGCCGCCGCCGACCGCAACCACCACCGCGTCGAGCGGCGCACCGCCCAGCTGCTCAAGGATCTCGACCGCGACCGTGCCCTGACCGGCGATGATGTCCGGGTCGTTGTACGGCGGCACGTAGGTCAGGTCGTGCTCGGCCGCATAAGCCCGCGCCTTCGGTTCGAGTACGCCGGAATCGTTGCCTTCAGCCCGGATCTCCAGGCCGAGCCGGCGCAGCGCGGCGACCTTGCTCGGCGACGCGTTCTCCGGCAGGTAGACGATGCCGTGCCCGCCCAGCGCGGCGAGCGCGTTGCCGACCCCGAGGCCGTGGTTCCCGGTCGAGGCGGTCACCACCCCGGCCTGCCGCTGCTCGTCGGTCAGGGTGAGGATCTTCGCCATCGAGCCGCGTGCCTTGAACGAGCCGGTGCGCTGCAGGTGCTCGCTCTTCACCAGCAGGTCGGCGCCGAGCTCGTCGCTGAGAGCGCCGTACCGCACGAACGGCGTCGGCGGCAGGTGCTCACGCAGCCTCGGTGCGACCCGTTCCGAGCGCTCGGCGGCTTCCGCAGGGCTGAACGTCATGCAGTACTCCTATCCGGTTGCCACTGACAGCTGGGCCCGGAGCCCGGCGCGCAGCGGGATACACATCGGTTTACCACTCACCGGGTGAGGCACGACCTTGGACTCCACCCCGAAGACGTCCCGGATGATGTCGCAGGTGAACACGTCCTCCGGGGTTCCCTGCGTGACAAGGGCGCCGGACTTCATCACGAACACATGGTCGGCGTACTCGGCAGCCATGTTGAAGTCGTGCAGCACCATCGCCACCGTCTTGCCCTGTTCCTGGTTGAGCTGGTGCAAGAGGTCCAGCACCTCGAGCTGGTAGGCGACATCCAGGTACGTCGTGGGCTCGTCGAGCAGGATCAGGTCCGTGCCCTGTGCGAGACACAGCGCGATCCAGACCCGCTGACGCTGGCCACCAGACAGCTGGTCGACATGCTGGTGACGCAACTCAGCAGTACTGGTCACGGTCATCGCCCATTCGACCGCTTCCTTGTCGGCCGCGCTAGGCACCTTGAGCGAGGTGCGGTGCGGATGCCGACCGAACCAGACCAGGTCCTCGACCGAGATCGATTCGGGCGTGACCAGGACCTGCGGCAGGATCGCGAGCAGCCGGGCCACCTCCTTGGTCGGGGTGTCCTGGATCGACTTCCCGTCCAGGATCACGCTGCCCTTGGCCGGCGGCAGCAGCCGGGCCAGTGCCCGCAACGCGGTGCTCTTGCCGGAGCCGTTCGGGCCGATCAGCACGCTGACCTTCCCGTCGGGGATGGTCAAGGTCAGATCGCGAGCGATCACCTTCTGGTCATAGGCGAGCTGAACGCCTTGTGCCTGCAGACGCATGGCGGGTCTCCTACTTTCCGGTCTTCACGAGCAGGTACAGGAAGTACGGGCCACCGACCACGGCCGTGACCAGGCCGGCCGGAATCTCCAGCGGCGGTGCCAGACCACGCCCGATCATGTCGGCGAACAGCATCAGCAGTACGCCGAACAGCGCGGCCGCCGGGATCGACGCGAGGTGTTTGCCGCCGAACACGCGCCGAGCCATATGCGGAGCGATCAGCCCGACGAAGCCGATCGTGCCGGCCACCGCGACCGCGGCCGCGGCCAACGCGACCGCGAACAGCAGCAACAGCCGGCGGGTCTTCTCGACCGGTTCACCGAGGCCGGCGGCCAGGTCGTCGCCGAGTCCGAGTACGTCGAGCTTGCGCGCCCACACCACGATCAGCGGCACCAGCACGAGCACCCAGGGCAGGATCTCCAGGACCGCACTCATCGACCGGCCGAACAAGCTTCCGGTCAGCCAGATCAGCGCCGCACTGACATCAAGGGGTTTGCGGACCAGCAAGAACCGGATGCCCGCCTCGAAGGCCGCACTGACCGCGATGCCGACCAGCGCGATCCGCACCGGAGTCGCACCACGCCGGTAAGCCAACAAGTACACCAGCCCCGCGGCGAGCAATCCACCGACGAAGGCCGCCGGTACGACGGCGAGCACGGGCACGCCGGGGATCGCGAGCAGCAGCAACATGCCGCCGAAGCCCGCACCCTTGGTCACACCAATGATGTCCGGGGCCGCCAGCGGGTTGCGGATCACGCCCTGCATCACGGCGCCGGACACCGCGAGCGCCGTACCGATCAACCAGCACAACAGGACCCGCGGCACCTGGAAGTCGAACACGATCGCTGCCGCCTGGTCGGACCGGTCGCCGACGATGGCGTGCAGGACGTTGCCGAACGACACCTCGGTCGCCCCGACCTTCAGGCTGTAGATACTCAGCACGACGGCCAATACGCCAAGCGATCCCATCAGAGCAGCGGGATGCCGCTTGGCCAGCGACGTACGCCGGACGTGCTGCGCGACGATCGTCGTGCTGGTCATGAGGTCACCTTCTGTCGACGGGCCAGGTACACGAAGATCGGCGCACCGAGCAGGGCCGTGACCACGCCGGCAGGGACTTCGAACGGCGGCTTCACGTAGCGGGACACGATGTCGGAGTACAGCACCAGCACGCCTCCGCCCAGCGCACACAACGGCAACAGCACCGTGTAGCTGGAACCGACCAGGCGGCGCATGATGTGGGGCACCACCAAACCGATGAACGCGACCGGTCCGGCCACGGACACCGCCGCGCCGCACAGCACGATCACCAAAGCCGACCCCATCGTCCGGGTCCGTTCGACGTTCTGGCCCAGCCCGCGAGCCATGTCGTCACCCAGAGCCAGCAGGTTCAGCGGGCGCGCCATGGCGAACGCACCGAGCAGACCGAGGACGAGCCAAGGGAGCAGGTTGCGCACGTCCTGCCAGCCGGCGAAGTTGACGCCGCCGACCAGCCAGAACAGCACGCTGTCGGTGGAGTTCTCGTCGAAGATGATCAGCACCTGGGTCAGCGAGATCAGCAGACTGCTCGCGGTCACACCCGCCAGCGCCATCCGCACCGGGCTGACCCGGCCACGTCCTGAGCCTGCCAGCAGCATCACCGATACGCCTGCCGCGGCCGCGCCGCCGAACGACAACAGGATCGTCGGCGCACCCGACAGCGACGGCACGACGGTGATCGCCAGTACGACGACGAACACCGCGCCGGCGTTCACTCCCATGATCTCCGGCGCCGCCAGGGGGTTGGCCGCGACCGCCTGCATCAACGCGCCGGCCACCGCCAGGGCGGCGCCGACGCAGAGCGCCAGCACCACCCGCGGCAACCGGATCGACTGCAGGATCAGCGCGTCGGAATCCTTGGCGTTGAAGATCGCAGCCGGCAGCCGGGACAACGAGATGTGCTGACTGCCGATCGACAGGCCCCACGCGATCCCGGCCACGAGCAGCACCAGGACGACCAGCGACACCCAGGTGACCCGCTGCTTGCTGGTGACGATCTTCGGACGCCGGTGGGCGGCGTCCTCGGTCGATTCGGGCACAGTGCCCACGGACAGGCTCATGTCACTTCCCGTAGAGCATCTTGACGGCTTCCTTGGCGACCACTTCGGAGGCGATCAGACCCCGCGAACGGGACCATTCGTTCGGGTCGACGTCGTAGCTCGCGTTGTTCTTCACCGCCGGGATCTCCTTCCACAGCGGACTCTTCTTCCACTGGTCCCGCAGCGTCGGCCCGTCGTTGGGAGCAATGAACATCACGTCCGGCTTCGTGGCGACCAGCGTCTCCAAGGTCAGCGAGACCGACGCATCGCCGGAGCCGTCCGGCAGCGGTGACTTGATACCGATGGCGGACAGCACTCCCGGGGTGTAGGCCTTCGGCGGGAACCCCGTGAAGCCCTTCTCCGAGGCGCGCACGAACAAGGCCTTGCGGCTCTCGTCCGCGGGCGCCGTCGCCTTCAGGTCGGCCATCGTCTTGGCGTGCTCGGCCAGCCGGGTCTTCATCTGGTCGCACTTGTTCAGCGCGATGGCGGTGGACATCTCACTGTCCAGCACCTGCTGGTAGTTGCCGTTCAGGCTGGCGTAGGCGATAGTCGGCGCGATCTTCGACAGCTGCGCGTAGATGGCCTTGTGCCGGCCGCTGTCGGCCACGATCAGGTCCGGCTTCAGCGCCGTGATCACCTGGATGTTCGGCGTCGCCCGCAGGCCGACCGACTTGTACGGACCGACCTTGTCGCGCAGGGCGGGGATGATCCGCTTCGGCTGGTCGTCGTCGGCCACTCCGACCGGCGACATCCCGACCGCGACGAGCGCGTCGACGAACGAGTACTCCAGCGCCACCACGCGGGTCGGCGTACCGGTGATCGTGGTGGTGCCGAGGTCGTGCTTCACCGTGCGGGTGGCTTTACCGCACTGGTCCAGGTTCACGTCCGGGCTGACGCCTTCGGCGGCAGCTGCCCGGTCGGCGTTCGGCGCCGCGCCGGTAGAGGGTGAGGAGGCGGAGCCGCCGCAGCCGGACAGGGCGACCGCGGCGGCGGTCAGGGTGACGGCGACGGCGAAACGCCGCAACCTCGAGGTTCGGTGGGACATGGCATTCGCTCCTGATGTCGACAATGCCTTGCAGGGGTGGGATTCACCCGGCCGCGATGCGGGACAGGGCCGGGTCGTCGACGTCCGGACGGTCTGACAGACCGGGGCCGTCGTAGAGGTTCCAGGGGGCCTGCTGGTAGCTGTTCGCGCAGGGCAGGCCGGGAGTCAGCCGGTAGGTGCCAGTGGTCAGATCGACCAGGCTGGACACGATCGTGGCGTAACGGTCGAGCTCGTGCCGGCGCGGATCGACGTGCTGGCAGACGGCGTTGGGGTGACTGAAGTGGTCGCTCATCGTGTTCTGCACGATGGTCTCGACGGCCTTCTCGGTGGTGCCGTCCTGGCGGACCTGACGCAGGCCCTCCTCGACGCGCGGCACCCGGTAGAGCGAATCCACCGAGAACGGGCGGTAGGTGTCGTTGATCTGCGGCGGGACGAACGCCTGGAAGTGGTTGCCGTGGACCAGCAGTCCATCGGTCGGGTACATCCAGCCGTGCCGTCCGGGCGTGGTCTCGACGTCGATGGCGAAACCGTCGCGGTGGGTGAGAAGCAGGTTGCTCGACAGGTTCTGGCGAGCTCCGAAGACGACCTGCAGAGCGTCGTACATGTCCCAGCTCTCCAGCACCATCCGGCGGACGAACGTGCCGGGAACGGCGAGACCGCGGCCGAAGCCGGCACCCAGCCCGTTCGCGTTCAGCGACAGCCCGGCCGAGTTCGCGCCGTGCCGGGCGAGCTGGCCGGCCTCGACGTGCCCGATCACCGTCGGCTTGCCCGGCTGGGAGATCCTCAGCAGCACGATCGTGTCGGCGACGCCGGCCCACAGGTCCCAGTTCTGTCCGGACCAGACATGCCCGAGCGGATTGGCCGCCGGCAGGATCGCGAACGACGTACAGCCGTCGTCACGCTCTTCGTCGTGCTCTTCGTCGGCCGCGAACGGGTTGCCGCGGGTCAGTTCGCCGCGGCTGTTCAGCGCGAGGATCTCGGCGAACGTACGGCCGGAGCCGTCGGCGATCCCGCGGACCTCGTCCAGCAGTTCGGGCGCGTGCGGCTCGATCACCGGGATCCAGCGCGGCGCTCGCTCGAGAACCTCGGCCCAGCTCAGCCCGGTGGCGCGCGGGACGGACTCGGCGTAGAACGCCAGCGAGCGCTCGATCAACGTCCGCGCGGCCTCGCCGTACTGGCGGCCGCGATCGCGGGCGTCGGCGCCGGAGATCTCGATGGTCGGAAGGTGTGCCACGGAAGTCGCTCCAGGAGGGGTGGACGGAAAACTGGACACGCGCCGTTCGTTGTGTTCACTACGAATATTCGTCTGACGGTAGTGATTGCTACAATCCCTGTCAACGGGTCGGCGCATCGTTTACCTGGCGGTGACACAGCGGGCCGGATGACATGATCTGCGTACTGACAGGCACAACTGGGAGCCGGAGGAGCCGACGTGACCGAAACCAAGGCGCCCACCCTGCCGGAGCGGGTGGCGAGCCGGATCGACTCGCTGACCGCGACCGAGCGGAAGATCGCCGAGTACCTGTCGGCCCATCCGCAGGAGGCAGCCTTCTCCTCCGCCGAGGAGCTCGGACGGGCCACCGGCACCAGCGACGCCAGCGTGGTCCGCACGGCCAAGGCTCTGGGCTTCGACGGGCTGCCGGGCCTGAAGCGATCGCTACAGGGCGAGCTACAGGCGCTGCTCAGCCCGGCGAACCGGCTCAGCAACAGCCTCGCGACGTTCGACGACGGCGCCGAGGGCATCCTCACCGCGACCCTGCGCGACCACGTGGAGCGGCTCCAGCAGGCCGAACGGACGATCGACCCGGAGGCGTTCGCGAACGCCGTCGAGCTGATCGACTCCGCCCGCGAGACGCTCATCTGCGGCTTCGCCGGCCTGGACGGGATCTCGGCGTACACCGCGACCCACCTGACCCGCATCGGCCGCCGCGCGCGGGCCGCGTCGGACACCGGCTACCGGCTGGCCGACCGGCTGCTCACGCTCGGTCCGGAGGACGTGGTGGTGGTGATCGCCCACAACCGGATCATCGTGGAGACACGCGTCATCCTCGATCTCTGCGCCGAGGTCGGCGCCCATGTCGTGCTCATCACCGACACGCTCGGCGAGGCGCTCCGCGACCAGGTCGACGCCGTACTGTCGGCCCCGACGAGCCGTCCGGGGACGTTCACCAGCCAGGCGACCGTGCTGATCCTGCTCGAGGCGCTGGTGATCGCGGTCGCCGCGCAGGACCAAGAGCGCTCACTGCAGACGACCGACCGGATGAACCAACTCCGGGAAGAGTTGATGGGCTTCTCCCGCGCCGACGAAGTAGCCCTGAACCTGCCGGCCGCTCGGCGCGACCGCAAAAGCGACGCCTAGACAGTGCCTTCAGTGCGTTCGTAGACGTCGGCCTCGAACTCCTCGAGCAGGCGCTCGCAGTCGGCCACCTTGGCCCTCGCCAACTCCTTGCCGTCGGCATCCATCCAGTCGCGGTCCTCTACCTTGGCGAGCCAGCGGCGGAGCTTCTCCAGGTCCTGGCGGATCTCCTCGGCCTCCTCGAAGGTGTAGTTCTCCCGGAACCGCTCGAACTCGATCTCCTTGACGAACTTGGTCTCGCACTCCTCGACGATCTCGGCGTACTCCTTGGCCGACTGGACCCGGAAGCCCTCGACGAACTGCTCGCGGGCGTCGTCGTCCAGATCGGTCAGGGTCAGGAACACGCTCGAGCCGCCCAGCTCGGTGACCCGCTCACGGACCTTCTCCATCCCGGCCCGCAGCTCACCGCGGTCCGGTAGCACGCACACGGCCTGCTGCACGTAGAACCCGCCCAGGCGCTTGAGGTCCCGCCACACCGCAACCCGGGCCCGGGACGACTCGCTGGGCACCTTGTAGATGAGCAGCAGCCAGCTCTCGGGGCTCTTGGCCTTGGTACGTCGGGTCGCCATGCCGGACAGGTTATCCGCTGACACAGGACCGCAGCCCGTCGACGAGGTACGGCATCACCTCCTGCCAGTCCGCGACCAGCCCGACGTCGCAGTGCGCGAAGATCTCCGCGGCCGGGTCGGTGTTGATCGCGACGACGGTCCCCGCGCGACCGGCGCCGGCCAGGTGGTTCAGGTTGCCGGACAGTCCTACCGCCAGATACATCCGCGGGGCGACACTGCGACCGGTGATACCGATCTGCCGTCCGTGCGGGAGCCAGCCCTGGTCCGTCACCTTGCGGGTGGCAGCGAGCTCCGCGTTGAGCAGGGCACGGACCGGCTCCAACTCGTCGTACTTGTCCGGTGGTACGCCGCGACCGACACCGATGACGACCTCGGCGCGGTCGAGCGCGTCTCCGTCGTCTCCGGTACGTCGTTCTGTCCGGGTGATCGCGGTGTCGGGCTCGACGTGGAGGGTGTGCTGCTCTAGCGGACGGTCCGCGCGCGGGGTACGCAGTGGCAGCAGACCGGTCCTCAGGGTCGCGATCTGCGGAGTCCCACGGCTCACGATCTCCGCAAGCGTGCCGCCCCCGGACGGCTTCAACCCACTCAACCGCCCATCCTTCGCAGACAAGCTGACGAGATCAGACATCAGCCCGGCATCAGAGGTAACCGCCAGCCGAGCAAGCACTTCCCGATCCCAGGGCAGAGCAGCCCCCAGCACCGCCCACACCTGCCGGCCCTGCAGCCATCCAGTAAGCGCCCGAGCCACCGATCGAGGTTCGTCACCGTCCAGGGTGACCACCGAGTCAGCACCCCAGCACGCAAGATCCTCCCCACCTGCAGCCGTCCTGACAGCCACAACCCCACCACCAACCTCAGCCGCAAGCCCCGCAGCCGCCCCGAGCAAAGCACGGTTCCCCTCCACCGGCCCATCCCCAACCAGCACCACAACCCGCGCCCTGGAAGGCGCATGGACGGAAGCTCCGGAGGGCGCAGTGGCGGAGACCCCAGCCGGCGCTCCGGCGGAGACCCCGCCGCGCGCACTGGCGGGAGCGCCGGTCGAAGCGGCGCTGGGAGGCGCGGCGGGCTCCTCGCTTGTTTCCCCGCCGCGACGCCCGGAGGGCGTCGCGGCGGGGTTGTGGGGGGCGACCGGCACTGGGTGGGTGGTGATGGAGGCGTCGAAGCAGCCGCGGGTGATGAGTTCGGCGATCGCTCTCTCGGCCTGGACGTGTGGTTGGCCGCGGAAGATGACCGGGTTGCGGGTGAGGGGGGCGGGGTGGACCTGGGCGACCTTGGTGGGGCTGGCGGGGAGGCCCCAGGGGGCCTCGGGGAGGTCGGTGGTGGTGACCAAGCGGACTGTGTCGGGGGGAGGCCAGGTGTCCGCGGGGGCCTTGGCTGGGTCGCAGGAACGCTCGGCTACTGCTACTACCGCGGGGAGGTCGATGGTGACCGACTCCGTGCCGGTGTCGTACTGGACTGTGGTGCGAAGGCGACCGTCGGCTGGTTCGAGTGTCAGGACGGGACCGGTGAAAGGCAGGCCGAGGAGTTCGGCGAGCATGGCGCCGACGGCTCCGGTGCTGCCGTCGACCGAGCTGTTGCCGACCAGGATCAGGTCCGGCGGATCGTCGAGCAGCCGGATCGTGGCTGCCAGCGCGCGAGCGGTCACCAGACAATCCGAGCCGGCCAGCGCGGGATCCGACAGTTGCACGGCGTCGTCGACACCCCACGCCAGCGCCTCACGCAGTACGTCGACAGCCGCGGGCGGGCCCATCGTGATCGCCGTACTGCGACCGCCTGTCTCCCGCGCCAGCCGCACCGCTTGCGCCACGGCCCGGCGGCACCACGGGTTCATCTCCGCGACCGCACCGGCCCGTTCGAGCCGGCCGTCCGCGTCGAGACGACCGCTGTGATCACCCTTAGGGACCTGCTTGACCAGGGCCGTGACTACGAGGTTCATGACAATCCGGTTCCTACGGCTAGACCGATGGCGAAGGTGACGGCGGCCGAGAGGCCGCCGAGGAGCAGTTGGCGGCCGCCGCCGTACCAGAACGGGCGGGCGGTGATCTTGCCGACGATGCCGCCGGTGACGACCAGGCCGAGGGCGCTGAGCAGCAACGCCGGCAGCACCGAGACGGCCCCGAAGAGGAACGGGAGCAGCGGGATCACCGCGCCGATCGCGAAGGCCGCGAACGACGAGCCGGCCGCGACCCACGGTGACGGGAGATCGTTGGGGTCGACACCGAGTTCTTCCCGGACGTGGACGTCGAGCGCGACCGCCGGGTTGGACGTCAGCTCGCGCGCGACCTCGGCCGCGAGCTCCGGACGCAGACCCTTGGCCTCGTACATCATCGCGAGCTCGCGCTCTTCTTCTTCCGGATGGATCTCGAGCTCGCGCCGTTCGACCGCGATCTCGGCCTTCATCAACTCGGTCTGGGACGACACCGAGGTGAACTCACCGGACGCCATCGAGCAGGCGCCGGCGACCAGGCCGGCCAGCCCGGTCATGATCACGACCTTGCCGGTCGCACCGCCGCCGACCACACCGGCGACCAGCGCGAAGTTCGAGACCAGGCCGTCCATCACGCCGAACGTCGCCGGCCGCAGCCAGCCGCCGGTCACGTCGCGATGGGAGTGGTGGAGTTCGGGTGCTTCGGTTTCCGCAACATCCGCGGTCATGGGGGAACATTCCTTCCGCAGGGTAGGTGAGGCTTCCCGCACTGAGGTTTGCGTAACCTCAGTTAATATGCATCACCTGTTACAACAGTCTATTCGTTACTTCTCGTTGGCGCCAACGGCACCTCGGTCCGCGGCCGACAGGTGCTGCACGGTCACGCCGGTGGCAGTCATCGTGCGGGTCACCGCCCGGCCGCCGTACACCCAGTAGATGACGAGCTCATCCCTGCCACGGTTGATGAATTGGTGCGGTACGCCGCCCGGCACCCAGGTCGCGTCACCTGCCTCCAGGTCGACCCGCTCGCCGTCGATGACCGCGGTCGCCTGGCCGGCGAACACCAGCACCGACTCCTCGACGTTGTGCGAGTGCATCGGGATTTCGGTGCCGACGGCAAACGTTGTGGTACCGGTGGTGATCCGGTTCGCGTCGCAGTTCCAGGCGCCGACGTACGGGACGGTGCGGACGCCGCTGCCGCGGTCGAACACCTCGGTCTCGTCCGGCCGGATCACCAGCCGGGGCGCGGGCTCCGGCGACCAGACCGTCTTGACGTTCATGAACTCGCGCATCCCGTAGACGCCGAGTTCACGGCCGTACCCGGACTGCTTGATCCCGCCGAACGGCAGGCGCGGATCCGACGCGACGATCGCGTTCACGAACACCGCGCCGGCGTCGATCCGCCGTACCAGCTCTGCCGATCGCTCGGGTGACGTCCACAGCGAGGCGCCGAGGCCGAACTCGGTCTGGTTCGCCAGCCGGATCGCCTCGTCGGCGTCACCGGCCCGGACGACGGCCGCGACCGGGCCGAACGTCTCCTCGTCGAACGCCGCCATCCCCGGCAGCACGTGATCGAGAACGGTCGGCAGGTAGAAGAACCCCGGCCCGGCAGGAGATCCCCCGCAGACGAGGGTGGCGCCGGATTTCACGGTACGGCGTACCTGGTCGTGCAACGTGTCACGTAGACCGTCACGAGCCAGCGGGCCGAGGGTGGTCTCACGCCGGAGCGGATCGCCGACGACGAGCTTCTCGATCTCGACGGTGAAGAGGTCGACGAACTCGTCGGCGACGGACTCCTCGACGATCAACCGCTTCGCGTTCACGCAACTCTGGCCGGTGTTGAGGAAGCGTGCTTTCACCGCGGCCCGCGCGGCCGCTTCGAGGTCGGCGTCGGCGAGGACGATGAACGGGTCGGATCCGCCGAGCTCGAGGACCTGCTTCTTCAACGCCTGACCGGCCTGGGTCGCGATGATCCGGCCGACCTCGGTCGAGCCAGTGAACGTCACCGCGGCGATCCGGTGGTCGGTGATCAGCCCGGCGACCTGCTCGGTCTCGACCAGCGCGACCCCGATCAGGCCGCTCGGCATTCCGGCGTCCGCGAGGACGGACTCGATCGCGAGCGCGCTCTGGGGCACCGTGTTCGCGTGTTTGAGGATCGCGCCGTTGCCGGCCGCGAGTGCGGGGGCGGCGAAGCGGAAGAACTGCCAGAACGGGAAGTTCCACGGCATCACGGCCAGTACGACGCCGAGTGGTTCGACCTCGATCCGGCCCTGCGCGGTGACCTGTTCGGCGGCGAGGAAGCCTGCCGCGTGGGCGGCGTAGTACTCGCAGGTGATCGCGCACTTCTCGATCTCGGCCTCGGCCTCGGTGATCGGCTTGCCCATCTCGGTGCTGATCAGGTGCGCGAGGCCGTCCTGACGCGCGCGGAGGGTGTCGGCGATCGATTGCAGGAGTGCGGCGCGTTCGTCGACGGACGTGTTGCGCCAGTTGCTCTGGGCAAGCAGTGCGGCGCTGAGCAGGCGGTCGACGCGGTCTTCGCCGTACGGCTCGAAGGCTGCGAGGTGTTCGCCGGTGGCAGGGTTGATCGAGGCGATCACAGGGTGTGCCCTTCGCTGAGGCGGTGCAGGACGTAGGGAAGTACGCCGCCGTGGCGGTAGTAGTCGTGCTCGCGGGGCGTGTCTAGGCGGACGCGGAGTCGGTAGGTGCGGCCGGCGGAACGCGCGGTGGCTGATTCGTCGTCGTGCAGCTCTATGTCGATCGGATCGTTGCCGGTGAGGTCGTCGCCCTCGCCGGGGAGGAACTCGAGCGGGAGGATGCCGAGGCCGACGAGGTTGGAGCGGTGGATCCGCTCGAAGGACTGGGCCAGGACTGCTCGTACGCCGAGCAGGGCGGGACCTTTGGCGGCCCAGTCGCGCGACGAGCCGGTTCCGTATTCCTTGCCTGCGACAACGATAATCGGTACGCCGGCTCTTTGGTATGCCATCGCGGCGTCGAAGATCGAGGTTGTGGTGCCGTCGGGTCCGCGGGTCAGTGGGCCTTCGGCGTCGACGAGTTGGTTGCGCAGGCGAACGTTGCCGAAGGCACCGCGCATCATCACCTCGTGGTTGCCTCGTCGGGAGGCGTAGGTGTTCAGCTCGGTCTCGCCGAGGTCTGTCAGATAGCGTCCGGCGACGCTGTCGCGCGGGATCGCGCCTGCGGGCGAGAGATGGTCGGTCGTCACGGAGTCGCCCAGGCGGACCAGTGCGCGGGCTCCGGTGAGGTCATCGGTCTGCTTGGTGAAGTAGTCCGGTCGCTGGAGGTACGTCGAGTTGCCCCAGGCAAACGTCTCGCCCTGCGGCGCGTCCAGCTCCTGCCAGCGGTCGTCGCCGGTGAACAGGTCGTCGTACGCGTGCTCGAAGAGGTCGGGGGCCAGCACCTCCCGCAGTACCGCGTCGATCTCGGCGGGCTCGGGCCAGATGTCGCGCAGGTAGACGTCACCGCTCAACGGCTCGGTCTGCAGGTCGATGTCGATCCGCCCGGCGAGCGCGTAGGCGATCACCAGCGGAGGCGAGGCGAGGTAGTTGAGCTTCACGTCGGGCTGGATCCGACCTTCGAAGTTCCGGTTCCCCGACAGCACCGCCGCCACCGTCAGGTCCTGCTCGCGCACTACCTGGGCGACGTCGTCGATCAACTCCCCCGATGCCCCGATACACGTCATACAACCGAACCCGGTCAGATGAAACCCAAGCTTCTCCAGGTACGGCGTCAACCCCGCCGCCCGCAGATAATCCATCACCACCCGCGACCCCGGCGACAACGTCGTCTTCACCCACGGCTGACTAACAACCCCCAACTCCACCGCCTTCTTAGCAACCAACCCAGCCGCCACCATCACCGCCGGATTAGACGTATTAGTACAAGAAGTAATAGCCGCCACAACCACAGCCCCATGCCCCGGAACATCTGTGGTGCGGGGGCCGTTGGGGAGTTCGGTTTCGGTGGCTTGCTTGGTGTTTGTCAGGGGGATTCGTTGGTTTGGGCGGCGTGGGCCTGCTATGGAGGGGACGATTGTGGAGAGGTCTAGGGATACGTGTTCGTCGTACAGGAGGTTGGCTGTGGGGTCGTGCCATAGGCCTTGGGTGCGGGCGTAGGACTCGACCAGGGCGACCTTCTGGGCGGGGCGGTTGGTGAAGGTCAGGTAGTCGAGGGTTTGGTGGTCGATGGGGAAGTAGGCCGCGGTGGAGCCGAACTCGGGGCACATGTTGGCGATCGTGGCGCGGTCCGGGACGGGGAGGTCGGCCAGGGCGGGGCCGGTGAACTCTACGAACTTGCCGACGACGCCGTGCGAGCGCAGGGTTTCGGTGATGGTGAGGACGAGGTCCGTGGCTGTGGTGCCGGGCGGCAGCGCGCCGGTCAGTGACACACCGACGACCGGCGGCAGGACCATCGAGACCGACTGGCCGAGCATCGCGGCCTCGGCCTCGATCCCGCCGATCCCCCAGCCGAGTACGCCGAGGCCGTTCACCATCGTGGTGTGCGAGTCGGTCCCGAGACACAGATCCGGGAACACCCACCCGTCACGCTCCTCGACGACCCGCGCCAGGTGCTCCAGGTTGATCTGATGCATGATCCCGGCCCCAGGCGGCACGACGTTCAACTGCCGGAACGTCTGCTGCCCCCAGCGCAGGAACCGGTAGCGCTCGGCGTTCCGCTCGTACTCGCGGGCCACGTTCAGCTGCAGCGCATCAGGCCGGCCGAACACATCCGCGATCACCGAGTGATCCACCACCAGCTCCGCCGGGATCACCGGATCGACCAGCGCCGGATCCTTGCCCAGCGCAACCATCGCGTCCCGCATCGCCGCCAGGTCGACCAGCACGGGTACGCCGTTCGTGTCGTGCAGGAACACCCGGGACGGGTACACCTCGAGCTCACCGGTTGCCCCCGGCTCCCAGTTCCGCAGTACGTCGCTCGCCGTACCGTGCCGGAGCGCGTTCTCCAGCAGGATCCGCAACGTCCGCGGCAAGTGATCCGGGGCGATCCCGGCGAGGTCCTGGATCCTGCTCACGTTGGCTCACCGATGGTGGCGACGACCGCGTCGGTGAAGGCGGCGGTGCCGGCAACGCCGCCGAGGTCGGCAGTCCGCGTGCCTTCAGCGACAGTTGCCCGAAGCCCCTGATTGACCAGGCCGGCGGCCTCGCTCAAGCCCAGCCAATCGAGCAGCATCGCACCCGAGGCGATCATCGCGGTCGGGTTGGCGAGTCCGCGGCCGGCGATGTCCGGCGCCGAGCCGTGGGCGGCCTGGGCCATGGCCCGGTCGTAGGAGGCGTTGATGGACGGCGCGATGCCGAGCGAGCCGGCCAGTTCACCGGTCAGGTCGGACAGGATGTCGCCGAACATGTTCTCCGTCACGAGTACGTCGAAGTCCGCCCCGTGCCGGACCAGGTGCACGGTCATCGCGTCGATGTGGAAGTCGTCGACCTCCAGCTGCGGGTAGTCGGCCGCGACCTCCCGGCAGATCTCCAGGAAGAACCCGGTGGTGGTCCGCAGCACGTTCGCCTTGTGCACGATCGTCAGGTGCCGGCTCCGCCGGAGCGCCAGCTCGCACGCCTGCCGGGCGATCCGTTCGATCGCCGGCCGGGTGAAGATCCCCATCGCGATCGCCACGTCCTTGGTCGGCATGAACTCGCCGGTGCCGCGATAGGTACTGCGATCCGCGTAGAACCCCTCGGTGTTCTCCCGCACCACGACCAGGTCGAGCCCGGGCACCAGGGCCGGCGTTCCCTCGAACGCGCGAGCCGGCCGGATGTTCGCGAACAGGTCGAAGTGCTTGCGCAGGAACCCGCTCGGGTTCAGCACGGCCCGATGCTCGGCCGGGTACGACGCACTGTCGTGGGGGCCGAGCAACCATCCGTCGAGCTTGTCCAGCGTCTCGACCGTGAGGTCGGGCAGCGCACTGCCGTGGCTCTCGATCGCCGCGGCGCCGACCGGGAGCGGAACCCACTCGACCGGCTCGGCGCCCGCCGCGGCCAGGCCTGCGTCGAGGACCCGGACAGCGGCCGGAACGATCTCCGGCCCGATGCCGTCACCGTCGAGAACTCCTAGTCGATACGTCATAGCCAGGAGTGTGAGTCGTTATAACGACTCACGTCAAGGTATCGCTCCGTGATGTCTCGCGCCTTGATATGCTGCGATCTGGTGTTATAACCGAAGGGAGCGCGCGTGACGAAGGCAGAGGCCGCCTACGATCTCGTCCGGGGGCAGGTGCTCCGGGGCGACCTCGTCCCGGGCGCGGTCATCCCGCAGGCCGCCCTCGCCCGCGAGCTCGGCGTGAGTACGACGCCGTTGCGCGAAGCACTGCGCCGGCTGATGACCGAGGGCCTCGTCGAGCTCGACGCGCACCGCGACGCCCGCGTGACCCGGTTGACCCTCGAGGAGGCCCGCGACCTGATCGAGGTACGCCGCTCACTCGACCCGCTCGCAGCCGGCCTGGCAGCCGAACGGCGTACCCGCGAAGACCTCGCGCTGATCCGGCAGACGGCCGACGAACTGCGGCCGTTGCGCACCGACCCCGGATCGGCCGAGCTGCTCACGCACCGGCGCTTCCACGTGGCGATCTACAGCGCGTCGCACAACCAGCTGCTGGTCCAGCATCTCGACGGACTCTGGGACAAGGCCGACCGCTATCGCAGGCTGGCGCTCGAGGACGGCCGGAGCGAGGCAGACCTGGACCGCACGCACTCCGAGCACCGCGCGCTGGTGGACGCGATCGCAGCCGGCGACTCCGCCACCGCAACGACGGTCATGCTGGCGCATGTCGAGGCCAGCCTCGGTGCCCGCGCGGTCGCCCGCCTGACGTCCGCCGCCGACCAACCCGCCGCCCGGTCGCTCCGGGGCATCCGAGGAGGCCGTTCATGAGTGACCTGTGGACCGGGCACCAGCACTGCGAGGTCGATGCCGACGGCTGGACGACGTTCTGGCGACTCGACCCTCGCGACCGCGACTTCCGCCTGTCCGACTGGACCGGCGATCCGGACCGCGCCGGTCATCGGCTCTGGGAGCGTGCGGCGACACCCGCGGGCGTGCGGGCAGCCTGGCGCACCTCGGCGACCTCGGTCGAGCTGGAGATCCGGGCCGCGCTCGGCATCTACACCAGGATCGCGCCCGTCGACATCCTGGTCGACGGCGAGCTGCACCAGCGGAGAGAGGTGCGGGAGGGCGAGCAGCGGCTGAGGATCGAGCTGCCGGGTCGACGGGCCGAGGTCGAGATCTGGCTTCCCCAGGCCGGAAGAATCGCGCTCCGCGAGGTGTCCTTCGACGGCCCTGACCGGGGCGGCGGGGTGGGGAACGAGTCGGAGGCAGCCGAGCCGCTCGCGCCGACCGGGCCGCGGTGGATCACCTACGGCAGCTCGATCACACAAGCCGGCGGTGCGTACGGACCATCGGAGACCTGGCCGGCGCTGGTCGCCCGGACGAACGGCTGGGACGGCGTCAACCTCGGTTTCGCCGGGGAGTGTCACCTCGACCCGATCGCGGCCCGGACGATCCGCGACCTACCGGCGCGGCTGATCTCGCTGTGTCTCGGCGTCAACATCCACGGCGGAGCGACGTACAGCGGCCGGACGCTCCCCGGCCAGGTCGAGTCGTTCATCGCCACCGTTCGCGAAGGCCATCCGCAGACTCCGCTCGTCGTGATCACCCCGCTGCCCGCCCCGGACCGCGAAGGCCGGACGAACGCGGTCGGCCTCACCCTCGAGGAGGTCCGCGACTGCGTCGAGCTCGGCGCCCGCACCGACCCCGGCGTACGCGTGATCGACGGCCGGACGATCCTCAGCGCGGATGAAGCCCGGGCCCTGTATGCGGACGAAGTGCATCCAGGGCCCGACGGCTACCGGCTGATCGGCAACCGCCTCGCCGAGCTGCTCACCCTCGACTGAATCACTCAGCCGGGCTGAGGCTCGTGCCGAGGGCCTGCCAGTCGAGGACCGGTGCGGCGAGTTGGCTGATCGTGGCGAGCAGGCCTAGGCGGGCGGCGCGGATCTCCGGCTCCTTGGCCATCACGAGGATCTCGTCGAAGAAGGCGTTGACCGGCTCGACCAGGACCGACGTGGCGGCGACGAAGTCGGACAGACCGGTTGGTGCCTGGCCGATCTTCTGGACCGCCTCGTGCAGCACGACCTCGGCCGGCTCGGTCAGCTTGCTCGAGTCGTACGACGCCTCGGTGCCCTCCGGGACGATCCGGCGTACCCGCTGGAGAACGGCGACCAGGTCGGCGAAGTCGCTGTTGCCGACCAGCTCCTGCAGCGTCTTCAGCGTTTCGTCGGCTGCGGCCGGAGCAGTTGCCAACGGCAACACTGCAGCGACCTGGAGGTGGTCGTCACCCCGGTCGAGAAGCTGCTGCTCGTACCGCCGGACGGTGAACTCGGCCACCTCGTCCAGCGACTCCGCCGGTACGTCGATGCCCTGGGCACCGATCTCCGCAGCGGCTGCCTGCAGCCCGGTCTCAAGGGTAATCGCCCGCAGCTCCGAGTGCTCACGCAGGATCGCGACCACACCGCCGGCCGCACGACGCAACGCGAACGGGTCCGAGCTTCCGGTCGGCTTCGCGCCGACACCGAACAACCCGGCCAGCAGGTCGAACCGGTCGGCCAGCGCGAGCAGTGCACCCGACGTGGTCGACGGCACCGGGTCACCAGCGGACCGCGGCAGCTCCATGTCGAACAGTGCCTGCGCAACACCCTCGGTCTCACCGGCGCGACGCGCGTACTCGCGGGCCATCGTGCCGGCCAGGCTGGTCAGCTCGACGACCATCTGCGAACCCAGGTCGAACTTCGCCAGGTCGGCCGCCCGCTTCAGCGTGGTGAGGTCGTCGCCGTCGAGCTCCACCGTGCCGGCCAGCGCCAGCGCGATCCGGCCGATGCGGCCCGCGCGGTCGGCCATCGAGCCGAGCCGCTCCTCGAAGGCCAGCTTCTCCAGCTCGCCCTTCATCGACTGCAGCGGCGTCTCCAGGTCGGCCCGCCAGAAGAACGCGGCGTCCTCGTAGCGCGCCCGCAGTACGCCCTCGTTGCCTGCGCGTACGACGTCCTCGTCCACGGAGCCGTTGGCCACGGCAACGAAATGCGGGAGCAGCTTGCCGTCGGCGTCGCGCACCGGCAGGTAGCGCTGGTGCTTGCGCATGACCGTCGTCAGGATCTCGCTCGGCAGGTCGAGATAGTCCGCCGCGAAGCCTCCGAGGATCGCCGTCGGCTCCTCGATCAGGTTGACGATCTGGTCGACGAGCGCGGACTCACCCTCGAAGTCGACCGCGCCGTTCACGCCCTTCGCCAGCTCGGTCGCCGCGGCGACGATCTGCGCGCGGCGCTTGGCCGGATCGGCCTCGATGCCGTGGATCCGGAGCAGATCGAGGTATCCCTCGGCGGAGGCGATCTCGACCTTCGGCGGCGCAGCGGTCCGGTGGACCCGCGTGGTCCGGCCGGCAGCAAGCGTCGACACCGACACCGGAACCACCTCGTCGCCGAGCAGCGCGACGAGCCAGCGGATCGGACGGGTGAACGACAGGTTGGCGTCGTTCCAGCGCATGTTCTTGTCGGAGCGGAGGCCCTTGACGATCTCGCTCAGGACCCCGCTCAGGACCTCGGCCGCACCGCGACCCGGGTCCGGCTTCGTCACCGCGACGTACTCGACGCCGTCGACGTCCAGGTCGTGCAGCTCGCCGGGGTCGACCTTCTGGCCGCGGGCGAACCCGGCGGCGGCCTTGGTGAGGTTGCCGTCGGCGTCGTACGCCGCGGCCTTCTTCGGTCCGCGGACCACGCGCTCGGCGTCCGGCTCACCGGCCTGAACGGAAGCGACGAAGGCGACCACGCGGCGCGGCGTCGCGTACGTCGAGATCGCGCCGTGGCCGAGCCGGGTCGCGCCGAGCTTCTCCTCCAGCGCGGAACGCACGGCCTCGGCGGTCTTCGTGACCTCCGACGGCGGCATCTCCTCGGTGCCGATCTCGAAGGTCAGCTGCCGCGTCCCGGTGAGCGCCGGGAACTCGGTCGGCTCGGCAGCGGCCGGCGGGAGCTCGGCGTGACCCAGCGGGTACTGCAGCTCCTCGCGACGCTCGGCCCACAGCCGCGAGACCTCGCGGGCCAGCGTGCGCATCCGGCCGAAGGCCTTCGCGCGTTCCGTCGTACTCACGGCGCCGCGGGCGTCGAGGATGTTGAAGGTGTGCGAGCAGCGCAGTACCTGGATGTGCGCAGGCACCGGGAGCCGGTCGTCGATCATCCGGCGCGCCTCGGCGGCGTACTCCTCGAACAGCCGCTTCTGCGACTCGACGTCGGCGTCGTCGAGGTAGTACCGGCTCATCTCGTACTCCGCCTGGCCGAAGGCCTCGCCGTACGAGATGCCCGGCGCGTAGGCGATGTCCTTGAAGTGCGAGACGCCCTGCAGCGCCATCATGATCCGCTCGATGCCGTAGGTGATCTCCACCGACACCGGGTCCAGCGTCATACCGCCGGCCTGCTGGAAGTACGTGAACTGGGTGATCTCGAGGCCGTCGAGCCAGACCTCCCAGCCCAGGCCCCAGGAGCCGGTCGCGGGGTTGGCCCAGTTGTCCTCGACGAACCGCACGTCGTGCGCGTGGATGTCGATCCCGAGCGCGGTCAGGCTCTCCAGGAACAGCTCCTGCGGGTTACCCGGGTCCGGCTTGAGCACCACCTGGAACTGGGTGTGGGTCTGCAGGCGGTTCGGGTTCTCGCCGTAGCGGCTGTCGTCCGGACGGACACTCGGCTCGACGTACGCCACCCGCCACGGCTCGGGACCGAGCACCCGCAGGATGGTCGCCGGATTCAGCGTTCCGGCCCCGACCTCGGTGTTGAACGGCTGCACGACCATGCAGCCCCGGTCGGTCCAGTACTTCGTCAGCGCCAGCAGCGCGTCCTGCATGGTGAGCACAGCAAACCTCAAGCCATCTTCGGGGGGTTTTCGGAGCGAAGTCTATTAGGCCCGCGAGGGTGCTATGCCCCGGATGACCAGGTCGAGCAGGTGGCCGGCCCGGCCGGAGTCCTCGCCACTGGCCAGCGCGATGCCGTTGACCAGCGTCAGCAGGTCGGAGATGTCCACGTCGGCAGGCACCGAGCCGTCCTCCTGAGCGCGCTCGAGCAGGAGCCCGCCGGCCGAGCGGATCCGGACGTGACAGCGCGAGCCGTGTTCGGCGCTCATCACCATTGCCGGACCGAGACCGTGGACGGTGGCGATGTGTCCGACCATGCCGTGCAGCCAGATCGTCAACGCCCGCAGGGGTTCCGGGTGTTCCCGGAGCTCCTCGGCCCGGGCACAGACGCCGGCGATGCTGCTCTCGAAGACGGCATCGAGGAGCGCGACCCGGCCGCCGAAATGGCGGTGCAGGGTGGCCGAGCCGACCCCGGCGCGGCGGGCGATCTCCTCCAGCGAGGCCTCGGCTCCCTGCTCGGCGACCACCTCGGCTGCGGCCGCGACCATCCGGTCGCGGTTTCGCCGCGCGTCCGCTCGCACGATCAGGCTCCTTGCTTAAGTGGGGTGGTACCCCATATCGTAACAGCCGTAAACGGGGTATCACCCCACTTATCTCTCGTGAGGAGCAGCAGATGCGGATCGGACTGGCGTTCGGGGACGCCCGCAAACAACGCGATCTCGCCGGGATCACCGAGCAGATCCGGACGGCCCGCGGCATCGACACCGCCTGGGTCACCCAGGGCCCGAACCTCGACGCCCTGCTCACCCTCGCCACCGCCGGCGGGACCTCGGTCGAACTCGGCACCGCGGTGGTGCCGTTCCCCCAGCGGCATCCGCTGATGCTGGCGAGCCAGGCGCTCACCGTCCAGGCAGCGACCGGCAACCGGCTGACGCTGGGGATCGGGGCCGGCATCGCGCTGATGGTCGGTTCGATGTTCGGGCTGCCGACCGATCGGCCGGCTCGCCGGCTCCGCGAGTACCTGGAGGTACTGCGGCCATTGCTCCGGGGCGAAGCGGTCGACCATCACGGCGAGACGCTGACCGCGGTCGGCTCGGTCGCCGTGGAAGGAGCCGTCGCGCCGCCGGTGCTGGTCGCTGCCCTCGGTCCGGCCATGCTCAAGGTCGCCGGCGAACTGGCCGACGGCACCATCACCTGGATGACCGGCCCCCGGACGCTCGAGACCCACGTCGTACCGTCGATCACCAAGGCGGCTCAGGGCCGTCCGGCGCCGCGGATCGTCGCCGGCCTGCACATCTGCCTGACCGCCGACCTCGAGTCGACGAGAACGCAGTACGCGACTGACTTCGCGCTGTCCGGCCAGGTGCCGGAGTACCGGGCCGTGCTCGACCGCGAAGGCGTCGACGGGCCGGCCGAGATCCTGATCGCCGGCGACGAGAGCGCGGTGCAGAAGGATCTGGACCGGCTGCGTGACACCGGGATCACCGACCTGATGCTCGCCCCGATCGGCACCCCAGAAGAACAAACCCGCACGACCGCCTTCCTGTCTACAGTGGTCCGGTGACGGTTACGGATGCGCACGGGGCGGTTGACGCGGTCTGGAGGATCGAGTCGGCGCGGATCATTGCGGGTGTTGCGCGGATCGTGCGGGACGTCGGTCTGGCGGAGGAGCTGGCGCAGGATGCGCTGGTGGCGGCGTTGGAGCAGTGGCCGCAGTCCGGCGTACCGAACAATCCGGGGGCCTGGTTGATGGCGATCGCCAAGCGCCGGGCGATCGACCTCATCCGGCGCAAGGACACCTACCAGCGCAAGCTCGCCGAGATGGGGCACGAGCTGGAGATCGACGGGGACAGCGTCGAGGACGACGTGGAGGCGATCCTCGAGGACCACATCGAGGACGACCTGCTCCGGCTGGTCTTCACCGCGTGCCACCCGGTGCTGACGATGGACGCCCGCGTGACGCTGACGTTGAAGCTGCTCGGCGGCCTGAAGACCGACGAGATCGCGCGCGCGTTCCTCGCGCCGGAGCCGACCATCGCGCAGCGGATCGTCCGGGCCAAGCGCAACCTGGCCAAGGCCGGCGTCGAGTTCGAGGTGCCGTCCGGGCCGGACCTGCTGGATCGGCTGTCGTCCGTGCTCGAGGTCGTGTACCTCATCTACAACGAGGGGTACTCCGCGACCGCGGGCGACGACTGGATGCGTCCGGCGCTGTGCAACGAGGCGATGCGGCTCGGCCGCCTGATCGCGGAGCTGATGCCGACCGAGCCCGAAGTACTCGGCCTGCTGGCGCTGATGGAGCTGCAGTCGTCCCGGGCAGGAGCCCGCATCGGACCGGACGGCGAGCCGGTGCTCCTGCTCGACCAGGACCGCCGCCGCTGGGACCGGCTACTGATCCGCCGCGGCCTCGAAGGCATCGACCGTGCCTGGGCCCTGGAGAAGCCGCCCGGCCCGTACCTCCTCCAAGCGGCGATCGCCGCCTGCCACGCCCGAGCCGCCGACCCGGAGGACACCGACTGGGCCCGGATCGCCGGGCTGTACGCCGTACTCGCGCAGGTCACGCCCTCGCCCGTGGTCGAGCTGAACCAGGCGGTCGCGATCTCGATGGCCTTCGGCCCGGAGCGTGGGCTGGAGGCCGTCGACGCGCTGGCCGACGACCCGTCACTGAAGGACTACCACCTACTGCCGAGCGTCCGCGGCGACCTCCTGTTCAAGCTCGGCCGCCTCCCCGAAGCCCGCGAGGAATTCGAGAAGGCGGCCGCGCTGACCCGCAACGAACGCGAACGAAAGCTCCTCCTCGAACGCGCCGCCGCCTGTTTCGAGTGACGTAGGTCACAGTGTGTCGAACCCGGCTGAGGGCAGCCGACGCACGTGTGAACACTGCCTCAGACAGGAGAACGAGATGAACACCGTCGTTTCGAAGGACGGCACCACCATCGCCTACGACCGCCGCGGGGACGGGCCGGCGCTCGTCCTCGTCGACGGCGCGCTCTGCTCCCGCGCACAGGGCCCGATGCCCGCGGTCGCCGAGGCGCTCGCTGACCGGTCCACCGTCTACAACTACGACCGGCGCGGTCGCGGCGACTCCGGCGACACCGGACCGTACGACGTCGACCGGGAGATCGAGGACCTCGCGGCCGTGATCGAGGCGGCCGGCGGATCGGCGTACGTCTACGGCTCGTCGTCCGGCGCGGCGCTCGCGCTCCGGGCCACGGCGGCCGGGCTGCCGATCGAGAAGCTGGTCGCGTTCGAGCCGCCGTACGTCGTCGACGACAGCCGGACCCAGATCCCGCGCACGTGGGTCGCCGACCTGCAGGCGCTCGAGCCGGGCGACGCGATCAAGTACTTCTTCACCAAGGGGATCGGGCTGCCCGGGATCTTCGTCACGATGATGAAGCTGATGCCGGCCTGGAAGCCGATGAAGGCGATCGCCCACACCCTGCCGTACGACGCGCAGGTCGTCGGCGACAACTGCTTCGGCGACCCGATGGACGCGTCCCAGTGGGCCTCGATCCAGCAGCCGGTGCAGGTGGTGAACGGCGGCAAGAGCCCGGCGTGGATGAAGGCGTCCACCCGAGCGCTCGCCGACGCGATCCCGGGCGCCGGGCACACCGAAGTACCGGGTCAGAACCACGTGATCAAGGCGACGGCGATTGCCCCGGTGATTGCGGGCTTTTGCCGGTAGGCGCGGATCTCCAGGCCATCACAATCGCGCCCGCCCGGCCCCGCTGAGCGGGAACCGGGCGGGCGCGACGGATTGTGATGGCGTGCAGATCCGGTAGATCAGGCGCCGGTGATCAGCGCGCCCGCGCCGGCGCGGGCCGCGTCGAAGCGAGCCGACGCGTCGGCCCAGTTGACGACGTTCCACCAGGCCTTGACGTAGTCCGGCTTCACGTTCTTGTACTGCAGGTAGAACGCGTGCTCCCACATGTCCAGCATCGCGATCGGGGTCTGGCCGGCCGGCAGGTTGCCCTGCTGGTCGTACAGCTGGTGGATCAGCAGCTGGCTGCCGAGCGCGTCCCAGCCGAGGATGGCCCAGCCGGAGCCCTGGATCGTGGTCGCGCTCGCGGTGAAGTTCGCCTGGAAGCCGTCGAACGAGCCGAAGAACTCGTCGATCGCGGCGCCGAGCTCGCCGTCCGGCTTGTCGCCGCCGTCCGGGGACAGGTTCTTCCAGAAGATCGAGTGGTTGACGTGGCCGCCGAGGTTGAAGGCCAGCGTCTTCTCCAGCCCGACGATCGATCCGAAGTCACCCTTGTCGCGGGCCTCGGCCAGCTTGTCCAGGGTGTCGTTCAGACCCTTCACGTAGGTCGCGTGGTGCTTGTCGTGGTGCAGCTCCATGATCTCGCCGGCGATACTCGGCGCGAGCGCGCTGTAGTCGTAGGGAAGATCGGGAAGCGTGTACGTGGTCAACTCTGCTCCTTCGTCGGGGCCCCCTGGGGCCGATATCTCCGATGTCCTGTTCTCAGCGGCACCAGCTTGAAACTTGAACCACGGTTGAGGTCAAGGAACCACGCTGACGAACGCAGCACCCTCTTCGACCCCGGTGCCCGATGCAGCCGTCACTCACACCGAACACCCCCAGCTTCACATACTCCGCCCAACGACCCACGAGCGAGTCTCACCGAGGCTGATGAAGGACCTTCAGCTCCGCGCGCAGCGCCTCGGCGAACACCTCCGGCTGGTCGGCGAAGCCGGTGTGGCCGCCAGGGAAACGGGTGGGTTCGATGCCCAGCCGGTCGGCCAACGCCGTGGACGTCCGGTCGCAGAGTTGCCCGGTCGAGTCGGCGCCGATCCCGATGACCACGTTCGCCGTACGCAGTTTGGCCAGGTCCGGGGTCCAGGTGATCGTCTCGCGCATCTCGTGGGAGAACCAGAACCGCTCGGACGCGACCTGCTGCGGGTCGCGTTCGCCGCTGAACATCATCTCGACGACCTCGTCCGGTACGCCGAGGTTGGCCAGCTGGAAGAACTGCTGCCAGGCGCCGACGACGTCACCGGCCAGGTAATCGGCCATCAGCTTCTCGGACTTCGCCAGCAGCTCGTCGCCGTCCTCGACCAGCCGATCGAGCGGCGGCTCGTGGGCGATCACCGCGCGTACGACGTCGAGGTGCTCCTGGGCGAGCGCCAGCACGCTGACGGCTCCCCCGCTCGAGCCGAGTACGACGGCAGGGCCGGCGTCGACGTGCCGGATCAGCCGGGCCAGGTCGTCGGCCCGCTGCTCGGGTCGCGACGTACCGCCGGGATTGAGGGTGCTTCGCTTGATCCCACGCGGATCGGTCGTCAGCACGGTGTAGTCACCGGCCAGCAGATCGGCCAGGGGTGCGAACGAGTCCGCGTCCATCGGCGCGCCGACCAGGACCAGCAACGGTCCTGATCCGCGCACCTCGTAGTACAACTCCGCCTCGGGAACCTTCAGTGTGTTGTTCATGCCACCTCCACGAACGACAGTGGCACGAATGGACACTCAGTTCTGGAAGACGTCCGAGTCCGGGCCGAAATCGGCCTCGTCGACGACCCGGCGTACCTCGACCTCGGCGCCGAGCGCCTCGGCCAGCCGGGCGGCCCACTCGATCGCCTCGTCGCGGTTGCGGACCTCGACCACGATCATGCCGCCGACCAGCTCCTTGGTCTCGGCGAACGGGCCGTCGGTGACCGTACGCCGGCCGTCCTCGACCTTCACCCGGGCGCCGAGCGAGCTGCGGTGCACGCCCTCCGCGAACAGCAGCACTCCGGCCTTCGACAGGTCCTCGACCACGTTCCCGACCCCCTCCGCAACCTCCGGCGGCGGAAACTTCCCGGCCTCACTGTCGGCGTCCGCCTTGTTGATGATCATGTAGCGCATCGCTGCTGCTCCTCGTCGTATCGATCGATCCCTTACTCCCACGTCGAGCAGCCCCCACCCAGATCGACACGCGCCGGTCGACGATCAGTCGGACGTTGCTTCGGCGATGGATCTGGGGGCTCGCACCGGCGAGAACTGGAGGTTGCCGGTGGGCATCATCCAGGTCATGACCTCGACCGCCAGGCGGCCCGCGCGGACTGCCGGATCGGCCTCGGCGTGTTGTCGGGCGGTTGCGGCATCCACCGACCAGATCGAGAAGCCGCGGAAGCGCTCGTCGTCCTGATCGACCAGGGGTCCGCGAGCCAGCACCAGTCCGCGATCCTGCAGCTCGGCGCCGTGGGCGAGATGGCGGTCCTGCAGGTCGGCGGCCTCGTCGTCCGTCATGGACGGCGCATCCGGGCGCAACGTCAGCAGGATCACCGTGTACCGGTCGAAGCGCATGCCGCCAAGCTACTCGCTCCTGGCGCTCAGTTGGGCTGGTCGCCGTTGGGGTTGTAGGCGCAGGCGTCGGCGAGGTTCTGGGTGGGGCCGGGCGGCGGGGTGGTGGTTGTGGTCGTCGGCTTGCGGGTGGTGGTGGTCGGCGTGACCGTGGGTGCGGGGGTGGACTCGAGGGCGTTCTCGACGGTGTCGCGGAGGGCCTGGTAGTCCGGGTGGAGGTACTTGAGGCGCAGCTTCTCCGGGTCCAGCGTGACGTTGGAGACCGTGCCGGCCTTGACCTTGAGAGCGAGCTCGACCATCGCCGGGAGCAGCTCCTGCGGGATGTCGGTCCGGAGCAGATGCTGCCCCGCTCGAGCGATCGCCTTGTACTTCGTGACGAGGGTCTGCGGGTCCGCCGCGTCGACGATGCTCTTGATCACGCACCGCTGCCGGACCTGCCGCTGGTCGTCGTCGGCGCCGTACCGGCCGCGGGCGAACCAGAGCGCGTGCCGGCCGTCGAGGTGCTGGTTCGGGCCGGGCTCGATCCACTCCTTCGGCGGGATGTGCGAGCTGCTGATACCGCCCATCGCGACCCGCTCGTTGACGTTGACCTTGATCCCGCCGAGCGCGTCGACGATCTCCGGGAAGCTCTGCAGGTTGACCTGCAGGTAGTAGTCGAGCTTCAGCCCGATCGCCTCACCGACCGACTGCTTGACGACGTCGGCGCCCTCGTTGTCCGACGGGCCGAGGATGCCGGGATGCGCGTCCGGGATGTTCTGGTACATCGCGGTCAGCATCCACTCGAGCCGGCCGTCGAGGCTGAGCCCCTCCTTGCCGAAGCCGTTCGGGTAGTACTTGTACAGCGGCGAGTCCTTCGGGAACGGCATGAAGGTCAGGTTCCGCGGCAGCGAGATCAGCGCGGTGTTGCCGGTCTTGGTGTCGATACTCGCCACGATCACCGTGTCGGTCCGCACCCCCTCCCGGCTCGGCGCGTCGTCGCCGCCGAGCAGCAGCAGGTTGAGCCGCGGTTTGTCCTCCCATGGGTCCTTGACGTTGACCGTCGTCGGCCGGGTCGCACTCTTGCTCTCACCCTGCGCCTGGAACACATCCTGTACGAGCGTCCGCTGCGCGAGCACACTCTGTACGCCGACGGCAGCGGGCGCCGCGATCGCGAAGCAAAGCATCCCGACGAACCCGGCCCCGACGGCCCGGCCCCCAGCGCCGCCCGTTGCCGGACGCAACGACCGGTGCGACGCGACGATCACGACGATCCAGAGGAACGCGACCGCGCCGATCACCACCGAGGTCATCAGCAGCCGGCTCGGTACGACGGCGGCAGCGAGGACCTCCTCCCGCCGGGTCAGTCCGACGTACACGGCGAGGCCGACCAGTCCGAGGAACAGGGTGAAGACGAACGCGCCGATCCGCCGGCGGCCACCGACGATCAAACCGAGTCCTGGAAGCAGTGCGCCCAACAGGGTGAGCCCCAGCAAGTTCGGCACCGATCGTGGCCGTCTTGTTGCTGCGCGCGCACGTCTCCCCATCGGCTCCCCTGTCGCCCGTCCCGCTTCCAGTGTGCGCCAAGTACCGCACTCCGTACCTCTTCAGACGTGTTACAGCGTTAATCGGTTGTCAATCGGCCGGATCCGGCCGGTAGGTTGACCGATCGTGCAGATTCTGGTGCTGGGTGGAAACGGGTTTGTCGGACGCGCGATCGTCGAGGACGCGCTGGCGCACGGAGCAGAGGTTGCGTCGTTCAGCCGGGGCAAGAGCGGGTCGCCGCTCCCCGCGCAGGTCACCGAGCTGATCGGCGACCGGGAGACCGGGGACTACGAAGCGCTGCGGACCGGTGAGTGGGACGCGGTGGTCGACCTGAGCGGCTTCCGGACCCGGGACGTCGACCAGGCGATGGATGTCCTCGGTGACCGGGTCGGGAGGTATGTGTTCGTCTCGAGCCACGCCGTGTACGTCCGCGACCTGCCGGCCGGCACCGACGAGACGGCGCCCCGGCGCGAGCCGATGCGGGACGCCGACGTACTGACGAACGACACGTACGGGCCCTGCAAGGTCGCGTGTGAGGACGACGTCCTCGAGCGGTACGGCGACCGGGCAACGATCATCCGTCCCGGTCGGGTGACCGGTCCGGGTGACTCGTCCGGTACGGCGTTGTACTGGATCCGCCGCGGTGCTCGTGGCGGCCGGGTCGCACTCCCGACCAAGCCCGAGGCGCCCTTGCAACTCATCGACAGCCGCGACGTCGCGCGCCTCGTGGTGCAGCTGATCACCGACGAGCGCGCCGGCGCGTTCAACGCGATCGGCCCGGACTCGACCATCGCCGAGCTCATCGAATCCGCCGCCGAACTGGCGCACTCGACGGTGGACATCGTCCCCATCCCGTTCGACTCGGTCCCGCCGCGCTTCCCGTTGATGGACCCGGAAGCTGAGTGGGGCGAACGCCGCCGCAACCCGGCCAAGGCCCGTGCGGCGGGCATGTCGGTCACCCCGCTCCGGCAAACCGTCGAAGATGTACTCGCCTGGGACCAGGACCGCGGCGCACCTGAACTGAAGATCGGCCTGACGCCCGAGCAAGAAGAAGAGCTACTCCGGCAGAGCTAACGTCCGGCCCGCATCCCGGGCCGCATTGATCGAGCGAGTCAGGGTGTCCTTCAGCGCCGTCGCCTCGTCGGTGAAGCCTTGGACGATCGACGTGTCGCCGACCGGCTCGGTGCGGGCGAGGAGTTCGATGTAGCGGTCGCCGTCTTCCAGCGCCGCTTCGGCGCGGAGGGCGGCGTCGGCGGAGCGGACCCGGTCGGCGTACTGGTCCAGGAGATCAACCTTGCGTTTGATCGCGTCGACGGACAGCGCGAGCGCGCGACGCTGCGGTCCGAGTACGGCGTCCAGCTCGGCGGTCTCCATCCCGCGGGCGACGTCCTTCTGCCGCGCACGCAGTACCGTCTGCTCCCGCAGCACCTGCGCGATGTCCCAGAGCTGCTCCGGGAGAACCAGCTCGTTCTTCACGTCGTCGAGCAGCCCGCGGCGGGTAACTGTTGCCTCAAGCACCGTTTTCACCGCACGCTGCGCACGCCCGAGCAACCGCGCCGCGATCTCGTCGAAGTCCTCCGGCAGCAGGTACTTCCCGTGCTGGATCCGGACCGCCTTGTGCCCGCGGTCCTCGACCATCGACTTCACCAGGATCCCGCCGGTGGCGAGTACGGCGACGCCGGCCAGCGCGACCGCCGCCCACGCCGCGACCGCGGTCGGCAGCGTGGCCGCCATCACGATCAGCGCCAGGATCCATCCGCCCACGCACACGGCGAGCCACACCAGCAACGTGCCGAACGTGTTCCCGGGAGCCGTCGACCACGACGTCTGCCGTTTCGGCCGGGGCGCATCGGCCGCGACGAACAACTCCGGCCGGTGCTCGTACAACCGCCGTACGCCCACAGGCACACCCGGCGCGAACACAGGCTCCATCGCCACCTCCGGAGAAGTCGTCAGCACTCAGCGTAGCCGGGCAGCGAGTCCGTCGAGGAAGACATCGAGGCCGAACTCGAACAACTTGTCCAGGTCGTATTCATAGTCGAACCCGTCGGCGAGCAACTCGCGGAACGCGGGCAGATCTCCCATCGCGATCATCGCGCCCAGCTTGTCCGACTGCTCGGTGACCCACTCGTCCGCGGTCACGCCGGTGTCCTGCTCGGCCTGCGCCTCGGCCTCCATCACCAGCGCCACGCCGCGCACGTACGCGAACAGGCTGATCATCGTCGACAACGCCGCACTCTTCTCGAACCCACGCAAGGCCCGCAGCACCGCATCCGTGTGCGGAAGCAATCGCGGCACCAACTGCGGCCGGCTCAGACTGATCGCGCTCGCGAGCCACAGATGCCGCCGGTACGCCGCCCAGTGCACCCGCGCCACCATCGCGATCGCCGCGCGCCAATCGTCCGGCGAGGTCCCGAGCGGGAACTCCGCGAGAGCCGCGTCGACCATCTGTACGACGAGCACGTCCTTGCCGCCGACGTATCGGTAGAGCGCCATCGTCGACACCCCGAGCTCGCTCGCGATCCGCCGCATCGACAACGCCGCCAGCCCTTCGGCGTCCGCGATCGCGATCCCCATCCGCACGACCTCGTCGCGATTCAGCTCCGGTTGCTGATCCGGTTGCGGAGTACGGCGCACAGCCCGGGGAGGCGGACCGACGACCGTCCCGACACCGGGGCTCGGATGCACCAGCCGCTCGGCCTGCAACGTCTGCAGCGCCTTCGTCGCGGTCGCCATCGCCACCCCGAAGTCGCGCACCAAGGCCCGCGTCGACGGCACCCGGTCCCCCGGCTTCAGCTCACCCGCCTGGATCCGCCGCCGCAGCTCGGCCGCAATCATCTCGTACTGCGTCATCCGACCCCTCCCGAGGTAGTGCACATACAATGTACGCGCACTATCCCGGAATGAGACCCCTCCTGACATGTCAGCTTAGGTAAGGCTATCCTCTGCCGCATGCAGGAAACGAACGGGCTGACCGGCGACGGCCTGTGCCTCGGGTACCACGGCCGACGTGTCGTCGACGGCGCCTCGCTGCACCTCGAGCCCGCCCGCGTGACCGCGCTCGTCGGTCCCAACGGCAGCGGCAAGTCGACGCTGCTGCGTGCGCTCGCCCGTCTCCATCACCCCGACGCCGGCAGCATCACCTTCCCCGGCGGCGGCAATGCGCTCGACCTGTCGGCGAAGGAGTTCGCCCGCAAGGTCACGCTGCTCTCGCAGTCCCGGCCGACTCCGAACGGCGTCAGCGTGCGCGACGTCGTCGGGTACGGGCGTCATCCGCACCGGAGCCGTTGGCGCAACGACGACGCGGACGGTCCGCGCGCGATCGACCACGCGATGACGGTCACCGGCGTCACGTCGATGGCCGAGCGCGCGGTCGACGAGCTGTCCGGCGGCGAGCTGCAGCGCGTCTGGCTCGCAACCTGTCTCGCCCAGGACACCGGCGTACTCCTGCTCGACGAGCCGACCACGTTCCTCGACCTGCGGTACCAGATCGAGATCCTGGACCTGATGCGCGAGCTCGCCGACGAGCACGGGGTCGCAGTCGGCGTCGTACTGCACGACCTGAACCAGGCCGCTGCGGTGGCGGACCGGATCGCACTACTCGATCAGGGGCGGGTACGTGCGACCGGTACGCCGGACGAGGTACTCCGAGCGGACGCGCTCACCGAGACGTACGGCATCACCATCGAGGTCGGCACCGATCCGGCCACCGGCCTGGTCACCACTCGCCCCATCGGCAAACACCTGTCCCGCGTCACAACGATCTGAAAGTCATCCTGATGAGACGAACCGCCATCGCTCTGGTCGCTGCTGCCCTGCTGGGTCTGACTGCCTGCGGAACCAGCGAACCGACCGCCTCCAACGACGCCAGTGATGCGGCCGCGCAGCCGGTCTCGCTGACCGACGCGCGGAACAAGAAGGTCGACCTGAAGGCTCCCGCGAAGAAGATCGTGGCGCTGGAGTGGAACGCCGCCGAGAACCTGGTCACGCTCGGCGTGATGCCGGTCGGCGTCGCGGACACCAAGGGATACACGAACTGGGTCACCGCGGCGAAGCTCGACCCGTCGGTGAAGGATGTCGGTACTCGCGGCGAGGCCAGCGTCGACGCGATCGTTGCCCTCAACCCCGATCTGGTGATCACGACGACCGACGAGGCCGCGAACACGATCACCCAGCTCGAGAAGGCCGCGCCGGTGCTGGTCATCCGCGGTGCGGACGCGAAGAACGCGATCCCGCAGATGAAGACGAACCTGGACCTGATCGGCCAGGCGGTCGGCAAGGCGGACCAGGCCAAGCAGCTGAACGCCGACTTCGACAAGGCGGTTGCCGACGGCAAGCAGAAGATCGCCGACGCGGGCAAGGCCGGTACCGGGTTCACGATGTCGGACGGGTGGAAGCAGGGCAGCACGATCTCGATCCGGATGTACACGACCGGCTCGCTGCTCGGTGCCGTCGCGACCGAGCTGGGTCTGAAGAACGGGTGGACCGGTGCCGGTGACAAGGACTACGGGCTCGCGCAGACCGACCTCGAAGGTCTGACCAAGCTGCCCGACGGCAACTTCCTCTACATCGCGAACAAGAACGACGGCGGTGACGTGTTCGGCGGCGACCTGGCCGGTAACGCGATCTGGAAGAACCTGCCGTTCGTGAAGACCGACAAGGTTCACCGTCTGCCCGACGGCATCTGGATGTTCGGCGGCCCGAAGTCGACCGAGCAGTTCATCGACGCCGCCGTACAGGCAGTCACCTCTTGACCCAGCAGGAGACCGTTCAGCCTGTTCCCTTGGCTGTTCCGGTTCGCCGGTTGCAGGTCACCGGAGTGTTCGTGCTTGCGGTGGTTGCGATCGTGGTGCTCGCCGGTGTGCATCTGACGCAAGGCACGTCTTCGGTGGGGGCCGGGGATCTGGTGCGGCTGGCGTTCGGGCAGGGGACCGACAACGCTGCGAACGTGCTGGTTGCGTCGCGGTTGCCTCGGCTGCTCGCGGGCGTGCTGGTCGGTATCGCCCTGGGGGTTGCGGGAGCGGGGTTGCAGTCGTTGGCTCGCAACCCGCTCGCTTCGCCCGACACGTTGGGGGTCAACGCAGGGGCGTATCTGGCGGTCGTGATCGTGGCCGCGTTCGGGGTGTCGTTGCCGGCGCTGCCCGCGGGTGGAGTCGCGTTCGTCGGCGGACTGGCAGCTGCGGGGTTGGTGCTGGTCCTGTCGGCGGGCGGCTCCACCGGGCCGACCCGGCTGATCCTGGCCGGGTCGGCGGTCGCGATGGCGCTCGCCGGCGTGACCACGCTGCTCCTGCTGCTGTATCGCGAGGAGACGGTCGGTACATTCGCGTGGGGCGCCGGCACGCTGGTCCAGACCGACCTGCGCGCAGTCACCCAGATGGCACCGATCGTTGCCCTTGGCATCCTGGCCGCGTTCCTGCTCGCCGCGAAGCTCGACATCCTTGCCCTCGGCGACGACACCGCCTCCGTCCTCGGCGTGAACGTACGCCGGATCCGCGTCCTCACCACGCTCGTCACCGTCATGCTCTCCGCGGCGGCCGTCACCGTCGCGGGACCGGTCGGTTTCGTCGGCCTGGTCGCACCGGTTCTCGTCCGCCTCCTCGCGCCGCTCGTCCCCGGCCTGCTCCGGCACCACGTACTGCTCCCGCTCTCCGGTCTCGCCGGCGTCCTCGTCGTACTCGCGTCGGATGTCGTACTGCGGGCCGCGTTCGGCGGGCAGGCCGGGGTAGAGATCCCGACCGGGATCATGACGATGGTGGTCGGCGCGATCGTCCTCATCTGGCTGGCCCGCCGGCACCGCGACTCCGGCCCGAGCCGCTCCCCCGGCGGTACGAGCTCCGGGCTGCGCAGTCGTCGTACGTTCTGGATCGTGACCGCGGCGCTCGTCGTACTGCTGGTCGCGGCCGGCGTCGGGGCGATGCTGACCGGCGACGCGCTCCTGCGTACCGGCGACCTCGCGAACTGGATCAACGGCGCCTCGGGCCGCGCGATCACCTTCGTGCTGGACCAGCGCTTCCCACGAGTCGTGTCGGCGCTGCTCTGCGGGGCCGCGCTGGCCATCGCCGGTACGACGGTGCAGGCGGTGTGCCGCAACCCGCTGGCCGAACCGGGCATCCTCGGCATCACCGGCGGCGCCGGGGTCGGTGCGATCGCCACGCTCATCCTGTTGCCATCAGCAAGCATTTGGTTGCTGTCCGGTGTCGCGGCGATCGCTGCGGTGGTGACGTTCGGGTTGGTGTATCTGATCTCGTGGCGGGGCGGGCTGAGCTCGGACCGGCTAGTGCTGATCGGGGTCGGCGTCTCGTCGGTGGCGACGGCGATCATCACGCTGCTGATCGTTGCAACGGATCCGTGGAATCTGAGTTTGGCGATGACGTGGTTGTCCGGGAGTACGTACGGGCGGACGCTGCCGCAGGTGCTGCCGGTGGCGATCGCCCTGATAGTCCTGACTCCAGTTGTTGCGCATGCCCGCCGGGAGTTGGATCTGCTGGCCCTTGACGATGATGTACCGCGGATCCTCGGCGTGCGGCTGGAGCGGACCCGGCTGCTGATGCTGTTGGCGGCTGCTCTGCTGACTGCGGCGGCTGTCTCCGCGATCGGTGTGGTCGGGTTCGTCGGGCTGGTTGCGCCGCACGCCGCACGCGCTTTGGTCGGCGGGCGGCACGCGCGGATCCTCCCGGTCGCGGCGCTGCTCGGCGCGATCCTCGTCAGCGTCGCGGACAGCCTGGGCCGGACCGTCCTCGCCCCCGCCCAGATCCCGGCCGGCCTCCTGACGGCCCTGATCGGAGCGCCGTACTTCGTCTACCTGCTCTGGCGAACACGGGTTCCCTCCCGCTGACTTCGTGTCAAGATGGGCGGCATGTTGCGCGAACTGCACCTCACCGGCAATCCGGACGCCGACAAGCTGCTCAACGACGACCCGTTCGCCTTGCTGGTCGGGATGCTCCTGGACCAGCAGTACCCGATGGAGCACGCCTTCTCCGGGCCGTGGAAGATCGCGAACCGGATGGACGGGTTCGACCTGCACAAGATCGCCGCGTCCGACCTGGAGACGTTCGTCGAGCTCTGCGTCACCCCGCCGGCCATCCACCGGTACGGCGGGTCGATGGCGCGCCGGGTGCACGCGCTGGCGCAGCACATCATCGACACCTACGACGGCGAGACCGAAAACATCTGGCTGAGCGGCCGGCCGAAGCCGGACGGCGCCGAGGTACTGAAGCGGCTGAAGGCGCTGCCGGGGTTCGGTGAGCAGAAGGCGAAGATCTTCCTCGCGATGCTCGGCAAGCAGCGCGGCGTACAGCCGAAGGGCTGGCGTGAGGCCGCCGGCCACTACGGCGACCGCGGCTCGCACCGCTCGATCGCCGACGTCACCGACGCCGCCTCGCTGACCGAGGTCCGCAACTTCAAGAAAGCCGCAAAGGCCGCCGCCAAGGAAGTCGCCGGCGCCTAGGTCCTGGCTGGATCACCAGACAGGACCTCGTCCCGCGACACCCGGGCCCGACCTGTTGCAGGTCGGGCCGTTTGCGTGCGGGTTGTCCCTTGTGAACCACGCGGTTTCCTGCAGGAGACGACCTGGCGTCTTATGCTCGGCTGGGGCAGTCACGGGAGGAGAGCGGATGGACATCCGGGATCTGGATCGTCGTGCCGGCGCAGTGCTCGGGGAAGTCGTGATGCAGGTGCGGACCGAGCAACTCTGGTTTCCCACCCCGTGCCCCGACTGGACCGTCCGCGGTCTGCTCCGTCATCTGGTCAGCCAGAACGAGGGTCTGGCCGCCGCTGCCCTGAACGGCACCGCCTCCATCCACACCTGGAACGGCGGCCGCCTCGCCGACAACCCGGCCGGCGCGTACCGCCGCTCGAACGTGCGGGTCGCTGACGCGTTCGCCGACGGCGGCGCGCTGGACCGGCTGGTGGAGGTGCGCGAGTTCGGCTCGTTTCCGCGCCGGATCGCACTGACCTTCCACCAACTCGATTGCGTCGTGCACGCCTGGGACCTGGCCCGCGCGATCGACGTCCCTTACAACCCGCCGCCGGACATGGTCGAGATGGCGCTCACCCTGGCCCGCCGGATCCCCGACACCGACGGAAACCGCGGCCCCGGCTACGCGTTCGACCGGACCGTGAAGGTCTCCGGCACAGCCCCCGACCTCGACCAGCTACTGGGCCTGCTCGGTCGCAACCCGGAGTGGGTTTCCCCGCTCGACTGAGTACTCCGGCAGATCGATGGCGTCCGGCTTCGCAATCGTCATCTTCGTCAGCGCGCCGGACATCAGCTTCGAGGTCATCATCCGGAGTACGAAATCGCGGTAGCGGATGCCGAACGACGACATCGGCATCGCCATCTTGATCCCGCCCGGCGGGAGCTCCATCCGCTGGTCGACGTATGCCTGCATCCGGGCCTGGTACGCCGGGAACGCGCGGGCGTGATCGCCGTCGACCGCGGCCAGCTCCCCCGCCAGCACGTAAGCCCCGACGAGCGAGAGCGCCGTACCGTGGCCGGCCATCGGTGAACCGCAGTACCCGGCGTCGCCGGCGAGCGTGATCCGGCCACGCGACCACTCCGGTACGACGACGCGGCTCGTGCTGTCCAGATAGAAGTCGTCGGCCCGGTCGAGCTGCTCCAAGATCTCCGCCGTGTGCCAGCCGAGTCCGACGTACTGATCCCGCACCAACCGCTTCTGCGCCGCGAGGTCGCGCCGGTCGTAGCTGATGACCGGCGACCGGAAGCTCAACAACGCCTTCGCGTACTGCGGATCGTGATCCGGCCGCAGTCCGACCCAGCGCCCGCGCGGCGCGGTGTACACCTTGAACCAGTGGTCCAACGGCTCCGGCGACTCGACGCTGAAGTACGACGTGTAACCGCCGAGGTGCTGCACGAACTCCGACTCCGCGCCGAACGCCAGCCGCCGCACCCGCGAGTGCACCCCGTCCGCACCGACCACCAGATCGAATCGCCGCCGGGTCGCGCTCGCGAATGTCACATCCACCCCGGCCGCATCCTGCTGCAGCTCGGCGATCGAGTCGCCGTACACGTACTCCACCCCGGCGGTCGCCTCGGTCAGGATCGCGGCGAGATCACCGCGCAGGATCTCGATCTCCGCGACCGGACCGGCGCCGTCCAGCAGTTCCGCGTGCATCACCGCGGACCGCGTGCCGTCGGCCCGCACATACTCGAGCCCGCGCTCGTGCATCTTCCGCTCGGTGACGGCCGGCATCACGCCCATCCGCTCGGCCACCGTCCGGGACACGCCCCGCAGATCGACGGTCTGCCCACCCGGCCGCGGTCCCGGCGCGATCTCGACAACCGTCGGCGCGAACCCGAACCGCCGCAACCAGAACGCCAACGCCGGCCCGGCAATGCCACCACCGGAGATCAGAACAGTCTTCATCACTCACCCCTTCGACTAGTGCGCGTACGCCGTAAACGGTGCACTAGGCACAGGGGTGACCGCCAGCGCGCACTAGTGCGCTAACGACAGGAGGTAGTCAGCGCGGGCGGCGGCGCGCGCGCTCAACCCGGAGGGCCGAGGTGGCCGAAACGGCACTACCTCCTGTCGTTAGAGGGTGAGCGCAAGCCGAGTCGCCTGGTCGATGGCTCGTTTGGCATCCAACTCGGCCGCGACGTCGGCGCCGCCGATCAGATGGACCGGGCGGCCCGTCGCCTGCAGTGCCTCCGCGAGGTCGCGGACCGGTTCCTGGCCGGCACAGACGACGACCGTATCGACGGCGAGGACCTTCGACTTCTCGTGCTTCGGGCCGAAGGTGAGGTGCAGACCTTCGTCGTCGATGCGCTCGTAGTTGACGCCGCGCAACTGCTCGACCTGCTTGTTCTTCAACGCTGCCCGATGCACCCAGCCCGTGGTCTTGCCGAGGTCGGCGCCGATCTTCCCGGACTTGCGCTGCAGCAGGTACACCTTCCGCGGCGACGGTTCCGGATGCGGTACGCCGAGCGCACCCGCGAGCTTGGTCGGATCACCGACGCCCCACTCCGCCTTCCAGGCCTCGAGATCCAACGCGGGCGACTCCGGCGTGGTCAGGAACTCGCTGACATCAACACCGATGCCACCGGCCCCGATCACCGCAACCCTTTCGCCGACAGGCTTGCCCTCGCGGACGACTTCGGCGTACGACAAGACCGTCGGATGATCGATCCCGGGGATCGCCGGAACCCGCGGTACGACGCCCGTCGCGAGCACGATCTCGTCGAAGCCGGCCAGATCCTCGACCGTCGCGCGGCGGCCGAGGTGCAGCTTCACGCCGCTCAGGTCGAGCCGCCGCCGGTAGTACCGGATCGTCTCGGCGAACTCCTCCTTGCCCGGGATCCGCCGCGCGATCCCGAACTGCCCGCCGATCTCCGCATCCGCCTCGAACAGCTCGACCCGATGCCCGCGCTCGGCTGCCGTCACCGCCGCTGCCAACCCGGCCGGCCCCGCACCGACGACCGCGATGCTCTTGGTACGACGCGTCGGCAGCAGCTGCAGCTCGGTCTCACGGGCCGCAAATGGATTGACCATGCAGCTCGCCTTCTTCTTCGCGAACACATGATCCAGACAGGCCTGGTTGCAGGCGATGCAGACGTTGATCTCGTCGGCCCGGTCAGTCGTTGCCTTCAGCACCCAGTCCGGATCGGCCAGGAACGGGCGGGCCATGCTGACCAGATCGGCATCGCCGCGCGCCAGCACCTCTTCCGCGACCTGCGGCAGGTTGATCCGGTTCGAGGTGACGACCGGGATACTCACGTGCGGCTTGAAGGCCGCAGTCACCGAGGTGAAGGCCGCGCGCGGGACCGAGGTGACGATGGTCGGTACGCGCGCCTCGTGCCAGCCGATGCCAGTGTTGATGATCGACGCACCGGCAGCCTCGATCTCCTTGCCCAGCGCAATCACATCGTCCCAGGTCTGACCGCCCTCGACCAGATCGGCCATCGACAGCCGGTAGATGATCAGGAAGTCGTCGCCGACCCGCTCCCGGGTCTGCCGGACGATCTCGACCGCGAGCCGGCGGCGGTTCTCCGGGCTCCCACCCCAGCGATCGGTCCGCTTGTTCGTGCGCTCGGAGAGGAACTGGTTGATGAAGTACCCCTCGGAGCCCATGATCTCGACGCCGTCGTACCCGGCCTCGCGGGCGAGCGCCGCGCAATCGACGTACGCCTTGAGCTGCTTGAGCACTCCGCGGTCGGTGAGAGCGCGGGGTTTGAACGGGTTGATCGGGGCCTTGAGGGCGGACGCGGAGACGCTGAACGGGTGGTACGAATACCGGCCGGCGTGCAGGATCTGCAGGGCGATACGGCCGCCGGCCTCGTGGACCGCATCCGTCAGCAGCCGGTGCTTCCTAGCCTGCCGACGGGTGGTCAACGTTGACCCGAAGGGCGTCAGCCAGCCGGTGCGGTTCGGCGCGTAGCCGCCCGTCACCATCAGGCCGACCCCGCCACGGGCGCGCTCGGCGAAGTACGCCGCGAGCTTGGGCAGATCGCTCAGCCGATCCTCGAGACCGGTGTGCATCGAGCCCATGATCACCCGGTTCGGCAGCACCACATGACCGAGGTCCAGGGGCTCCAGCAAATGTGGGTACGCCGTCATCGGTTGTCCTTCCGGAGGGCTTCGATCACTTCGTCGCACCAGGCGGTGAACGACTCCTCGGCGCGGATGCCGCCGCGCAGTACGAGGTACTGGTGCAGGTCGCGGCCGCGCAAGGTCGACGGCTTCGGGAAGTCGCGCTTCTGGATGCTGCGGTACACCTCGAGCCGCGTCGCGTGCTCGGCCCGGTGCCGCTCGATCTCCTTGAAGACGACATCCAGTGAGCCGAGGGATGCACCGCGGAGCTTCACGCCGAGCCCGTCCCGCAGTACTGCGGGATCCTCCGGCTCGGCGAGCCAACGGGTGAGCTCGGCCCGCCCGGCGGCCGCGACCCGGTAGACCTTCTTGTCCGGCCGGCCATCCTGCGCGATCTCGGTGTGCTTCACCCAGCCGGCGTCGTCCATCCGGCGCAGCACCCGGTAAATCTGCTGGTGCGTGGCCGGCCAGAAGTAGCCGATCGACCGGTCGAACCGCCGGGCCAGCTCGTAGCCGGACCCGGCGCGCTCGGTCAACGAGACCAGGATCGCGTGCTCCAGCGCCATGACCGGAGCCTACCTATGCAACTCGTTGCACTGCACCTGATTGCAATCCGGATCACATCCAGGACCCGGAACGGGTGCTCAGGGTTTGAGAGAATGGTTGCAGACGCCATCTATTGATCGGAGCCTCATGAATCACCCGACCAAGACGACGTTGCCAGGGATCGGCACGCGGCACGACCTGGTCACCGAAGGCGGTAAACACGTCTCGGTGGTGGTGCACAACGACGGCCGGCGGTTCCTCGGCTTCCACGACCCGGAGGACGACGACACCTGCCAGGCCACGGTCCCGCTCGGTCACGACGAGGCTGCCGCGCTGGCCCAACTGCTGATCCCCGAGCGGATCGACCCGGTCCCCGGCGAGCTCGAGATCGACCTCGTCACCGAGCACATCCCGATCACGGCCAAGTCGCCGTACTCCGGCCGCACGCTCGGCGACACCCAGGCCCGCAGCCGCACCGGCGCGTCGATCGTCGCCGTACTGCGGCGCACCGGCGCGACGCCCTCGCCGACGCCGGACTTCCGGTTCGCGACCGGCGACACCCTGGTCGTGGTCGGCACGCGCGAGGGCGTGGACGCCGTGGCCGACCTGATCGCGGGTGGGTGAGATGCACGAGAACATCACCGCCCTGCTGATCGAGCTGGGCGCGGTCATCCTTGCCCTGGGCATCCTCGGCCGGATCGCGGGCCGACTCGGGTTCTCCCCGATCCCCCTGTATCTGTTGGCCGGGCTCGCGTTCGGCCACGGCGGATTGTTGCCGTTGGCAGCGAGTGAGGAGTTCGTTGCCACCGGCGCCGAGATCGGCGTCATCCTGCTGCTGTTGCTGCTCGGGCTCGAGTACACCGCGTCCGATCTGGTCGGCACGCTGAAGACGCAGTACGTGTCGGGCGCGGTGGACTTCTTGTTGAACGCGTTGCCGGGTGCTGCCGTGGCGCTGCTGCTCGGTTGGGGTCCGGTGGCGGCGGTTGCGTTGGCCGGTGTCACGTGGATCTCGTCGTCGGGCGTGATCGCCAAGGTCGTCGGGGACCTGGGCCGATTGGGTAACCGCGAGACCCCCGTCGTACTCGGGATCCTGGTGCTCGAGGACCTGTCGATGGCGGTCTACTTGCCGATCCTCACCGCTCTGCTGGCCGGCGTCGGGCTGGCCGGTGGGAGCATGACGCTGCTGATCTCGCTGGGCACGGTGAGCGTGGTGCTGTTCATCGCGCTCCGGTACGGGCGGGTGATCAGCCGGGCGGTGTCCTCCGACAACCCCGAGATGCTGCTGCTCGTCGTACTCGGTCTGACGTTGCTGGTCGCGGGGATTGCGCAGCACCTGCAGGTGTCGGCGGCGGTCGGTGCGTTCCTGGTCGGGATCGCGTTGTCCGGCGAGGTCGCGCACGGTGCGCGGAACCTGCTCGCTCCGCTGCGCGATCTGTTCGCCGCGGTCTTCTTCGTGTTCTTCGGGTTGAGCACCGATCCGGCGAAGATCCCGCCGGTGCTGGCGATCGCGTTCGGCCTCGCCGTACTCACGGCACTCACCAAGATCGCCACCGGCTGGTACGCCGCACGCCGGGCCGGCATCTCGACGGCAGGACGCTGGCGTGCAGGTGGGACGCTGGTGGCCCGTGGTGAGTTCTCGATCGTCATCGCCGGCCTGGCGGTCGGGGTCGAGCCGAAGCTGGGGCCGCTCGCCACGGCGTACGTGCTGATCCTGGTCATCCTCGGCCCGATCGCCGCCCGCTACACCGAGCCGATCGCGCGCCGGCTGTTGAAGTCCAGGTCCGGACCGCCCCCACTGACCAAGGCTGCCGCCGAAGAGCGTGACCGCCTGCCGCAGGCGTGAGCTTGCCCGCGGTCGGTCAGTTGATCAGTGTCTGAAGTCCGCGCTCGTGATCGAGCAGGGCGCGCTTCCGCTCGATGCCGCCGCCGTAGCCGGTGAGGCTGCCGGTCGAGCCGACCAGGCGGTGGCACGGGACGATGATGCTGATCGGGTTCTTCCCGTTCGCGAGGCCGACCGCGCGGGCCGATTGCGGCTTCAGCCCGAGCGCGGAGGCGAGACCGCCGTACGTGGTGGTCTCGCCGTACGGGATGTCCTGCAGGGCGGTCCAGATCTGGCGCTGGAAGTCCGTGCCGACCAGGTGCAGCGGTACGTCGAACTTCGTGCGGCCGTGGTGGAAATACTCGTCCAGCTGCTCGGCAACCGCCGGCAGGGTCGCGTCGTCCCGGTCGCCGAAGCCGGCTTCGTCGGGGCGGTAGCGCTGCTGGTCCATGTACAGGCCGGTCAGCTCGCCCGCATCGGTCCCCACGAGAGTGAGAGGACCGAGCGGGCTGTCGATGACGGCGTACGTCACTGAGTGGATTCCCATTGCGCGCGGCTGATCCGGTAGAGCACGTGCCGCTGCAGGCGGTGGCCCTCCTCGATGCGCGGGTGGTCGAAGTCGCCGGCCTCGTCGTGCACCATCCCGATCCGCTGCATCACCCGCTGCGACGGCAGATTCGGGGTCGCGGTGAACGAGGCGATCTCGTCCAGTCCGGCCGGCCCGAACCCGTACGCCAGCGCGGCCCTGGCCGCCTCGGTCGCATAACCGTTGCCCCAGGCACCTTTCGCCATCCGCCAGCCGATCTCGACCCCGGGCAGGAACGGCGCCTCGAAGGTCGGCACGTTCAGCCCGGTGAAGCCGATGAACTCGCCGGTGTCCTTCACCTCCATCGCCCACAGCCCCCAACCGCGGCCGTCGAGCTCCGGGATGTTCCGATCGATGAGGGCGTCGCTCTGCTCACGCGTCTGCAGCGCCGGGAAGTGCTCCATCACCGCCGGGTCGGCGTTCAACGCGGCGAAAGGCTCCCGATCGGAGTCACGCCACTGACGAAGCAACAGACGGTCGGTGGTCAGGTCGGTCATTCTCACTCCGGAATCTTGTTGATCGCATGGTCACCGGTGGCCCACAGGTACTGGACGGCGTACGCACGCCAAGGCCGCCACGCGCGGGCGTGGTCGGTCAGGAGTTTGGGGGCCTCGGGCAAGCCTAGGTCACGGGCGGCGTAGCGGATACCTAAATCACTGGCCACAAAGGCATCCGGGTCACCGAGCGCGCGCATCGCGATCGACTCGACCGTCCACGGGCCGATCCCTGGCAGCGCCGCGAGTTGCTCCCGCGCGCGATCCCAGTCCGCACCGGCGCCGAGATCGATCTCCCCGTCGGCCAGGGTCCGGATCAGCGTCGTCAACGTCGTACGCCGGGATTTCGGAAAGGCCAGTGTCTCCGGATCGAGCCCGGCCAGCGCCTGCATCGTCGGGAACAGATGCGTCAGCCCGCCGGTCGCATCCTCGATCGGCTCACCGTGCTGCAGCACCAGGCGATGAGCGTGCGTCCGTGCGGCCGCGGTCGACACCTGCTGACCGAGCACCGCGCGTACGGCGAACTCCTCGCCGTCGACCGTGTGCGGAACCCGGCGCCCCGGCGCCTTCACGATCAGCGGCGCGAGGACCGGGTCCTCGCTGAGCAGGTCGTCGACCGCGATCGGATCCGCATCCAGGTCGAGCATCCGCCGGCAGCGACTGATCGCGATCGCGAGATCGCGCTGATCGGTGAGCGAGAGCTGACAGGCGATGTGGTCGGGCATCGGCCGCAACGCGACCACCCCATGACCGTGCGGGAGTCGCAGCGTGCGGCGGTAGTGACCATCGCGCCACTCCTCCACGCCTGGCACGCCGGTCGCGATCAGATGGCCGAACAGGTTGTCCGGCGTCAACGGAGCGCGGAACGGGAGGCGCAGCGAGATCGTGCCCGGCGCGACAGTCGTCGTACCCCGTCGGGCGCGGCGGCGCAGCTCGGTCGGGGAGAGCGCGAAGACCTCCTGCACGGTCTCGTTGAACGTCCGCACACTCGAGAACCCGGCGGCGAACGCGACGTCAGCCATCTGCAGGTTGCTCGTCTCGATCAGCAGGCGCGCGGTCTGGGCACGCTGCGCCCGGGCGAGCGCGAGCGGCCCTGCGCCGAGCTCAGCCAGCAGCTGCCGCTGCACCTGCCGCACGCTGTACCCGAGCTGACCAGCCAGCCCCGGCACGCCGTCGCGGTCGACGACGCCGTCCGCGATCAGGCGCATCGCGCGGGCCACCAGGTCGGCCCGGTCGTTCCACTCCGGGGAGCCCGGGCTGGCGTCCGGACGGCACCGCTTGCAGGCGCGGAATCCGGCCTGCTGCGCCGCGGCCGCGCTCGGGTAGAACCGCATGTTCTCGACCTTCGGCGGCACCACCGGACAGCTCGGCCGGCAATAGATCTTCGTGGTCAGGACGGCCGTGAAGAACCACCCGTCGAACCGCGCGTCCTTCGACTGGACGGCCCGGACACATCGCTCCCTGCACTCGTACACGTCCTCCAGCATCCCTGCCGCCACCGACAGTCGCTAGCGGTTTTACGACATGGAGGTGGACCGGGTCGCGGTTTTGCGACGCGACGATCCGGTGTCGGATTCTCGCCAGCTTCACCGTGACGGCTCGCGTGGACTGGATGGCATGAACGAACTGCTTGGCAAGAAGGCAATGGTGACAGGTGGCAGCCGCGGGATCGGCGCGGCCACCGCGATCGCGCTGGCGGAGAAGGGCGCCGACGTCGTGATCACCTACAACGCGTCCGCGGATGCGGCGGCAACTGTGGTGAAGGAGATCGAGAGCCTCGGGCGGCGTGCCGTTGCCCTCGCGGTCGACGCAGCGGATGCGATCGCGGTCGGCGACGGCGTACGACGGGCTGCGGAATCCCTTGGTGGGTTGGACATTCTGGTGAACAACGCCGGCGTGGGAGCGATCGCGCCGATCGGGGATCTCACGCTCGCCGATGTCGATCGCGTGCTCGCGGTCAACGTGCGCGGGGTGTACGCCGCGACGCAAGCCGCCGTACCACTGCTGTCCGACGGTGGACGTCTCATCCACCTCGGCAGCTGCGCCGCCGGCCGGGTCACGACTCCGGGGATGACGCTGTACGCGATGAGCAAGTCCGCTGTCACCGGGCTCAGCAAGGCGCTGGCCCGCGAGCTCGGGCCGCGGCGCATCACCTCGAACGTCATCCAGCCCGGCCCGATCAACACCGACATGAATCCCGCCGACGGCCCTTTCGCCGCCGTCCAGCGCGCCAACCTGGCAATCGACCGCTTCGGCGACTCCACCGAGATCGCCGCCGCTGTCGCCTACCTGGCCGGCCCTGACGCCGCCTACGTCACCGGCACCGAACTCACCATCGACGGCGGCCACACCGCCTGACCCCGCCAAACGCGGACCTCCACCACTGACCAAGCGCCAGCGACCCGGCCCGGCCCGGCCGGGATAGGCGGCGCCGGGCCGGCCCGGCGCCGCATTCGGGGACTTGGTCAGTGCTGGACGTCCGGCTGGCGGCGGGCCGAGGAGTGAACTGTTGTCGGTGGGGGTGGCTAGCGTGAGCGGTGTGAAGTTCTCGGTGACGGTTGGGGCGGTGGGGACCGGGCGGGATCCGCGGGGGATGGCGGAGCTTGCGCGGGTCGTGGAGGACTGCGGGTGGGACGCGTTGTTCCTGGAGGACTACCTCGTCTACCAGGGCGACGCGTCCCAGCCGACGTGGGACCCGTGGATCTGCCTGGCGGCGATGGCGATGTCGACCGAGCGGATCCGGATCGGTACGACGGTGACGCCGCTCCCCCGGCGCCGACCGTGGAAGGTGGCGGCGGAGGCTGTTGCGTTGGACCGCCTTTCCGATGGCCGAATGGTGCTGGGGGTCGGGATCGGGGATCCGGGCGATCCGTTCATGGAGGGGAAGAGCCCGAAGGTCTTGGCGGAGATGCTCGACGAAGGGCTCGAGCTGATCGACCGGCTGTGGAGCGGGGAGCCAGTCAGCTTCACCGGGAAGCATTACCGCTTGGAGGACGTGCAGTTGACGGCTCGGCCGATGCAGAAGCCGAGGATCCCGATCTGGGTGGGCGGCAACATGTTGGTGCCTGCGGTGCGGCGGAGGATCCTTCGGTGGGACGGGTCTTGCGCTTATAAGGGGAGCACGGACGCGTCGCAGCAGATCACTCCTGATGACGTGCGTCGGCTGTTGGAGGACGGCGCGCGCGAGGTGAAGGTGAGTGGCGGTGAGCCGGCGGCGTTCGCTGAAGCGGGGGCCGCCTGGTGGGGGCGGTGGATCGCGCCGATGGGCGTCGAGGAGACGCTGGCGATCGTCCGGCAAGGACCGCCGCCGCTCTGAACCGTTGACAGTTTTGGACGGCCCGGGGCAGACTGCGGATGTTTTTAACGTTCAAAAGGTCCGTGGGAGGTCGCGTGGCTACGCTCAAGCAGGTCGCCGCGCACGCCGAGGTGTCGGTGCAGACCGTGTCGAACGCCCTCAACGCCCCGCACCGGCTCCGGGCGGACACGCTCGAACGCGTCAACAAATCGATCGAACTGCTCAACTACCGGCCCAATCGTAACGCCCGCAGTCTGCGCACCAGCGCGGTCGAGCTGATCGGGTACTGCGTCCCGAACTGGCCGAACCAGACTCATCTCGTGATGGACCAGTTCCTGCACGCACTCTGCGCCGCCGCCGAACGCACCGGCCGGCACATCCTGCTGTTCACCGCACCGCCTGGCGTCGACGGCATGCCGACGTACGACGATCTGCACGCTCGTCGGCTCGTCGACGGCTTCGTGCTCTCGCAGACCGAGACGCACGATCCGCGGCACGGCTGGTTGAAGGAGCAGGGCATCCCGTTCGTCAGCTTCGGCCGGGTGTGGAAGCAGACCACCCAGCCCGGTCCGTGGGTGGACGTCGACGGTGCGGCCGGTTCCGCGTTGGCGGTCCGGCACCTGTACGAGACCGGCCGCCGCCGGATCGCCTTCCTGGGCTGGCCGAAGACGTCCGGTCTGGCCGAGGACCGCGCGGGCGGTTGGCGTGACGAATGCAAGCGACTCGGCCTGCCGATCAGCGGCCTGTCCGTGCGCTGTCGCGGGGACAGCCTCGACGAAGGCGCCCGGGTCACCGCGGCTCTGCTCGACGCCGGCCGCGAGATCGACGGGATCGTTGCCCTGAGCGACGTTCTCGCGCTCGGCGCACTCCGCGAGCTCACCCGCCGCGGCCTCACCGCCGGCCACCAGGTCGGCGTCACCGGCTTCGACGACTCGCCGCTCGCGGACGTCGTCTCCCCCGGCCTGACCAGCCTCCGGCAACCGATGGACGAGATCGCCGGCGAACTGATCAAGATCCTCACCGGCGCGCCCGACGGCATGCCAACCGAACGCTTGCTGCAGCCAGAACTGGTGATCAGGGGCAGCTCAGCCCCTGGCTGATTCGCGGTGCCTGTCCCCCCGGGCGCCCGTGAGAAGGAGGAAACCGCCAATGACTCCCGATCCGACCAACCGAAGTAGACGACGCAGCTCCAGCCCGCCCACCCCGCGGTCCGGCTCGGCCGCCCGGCAATCCGGCCCACCCATCCGGCGGTCCGACTCGGCCGCCCGGCGGCCGGTGCGCCGCACCGTCGGGGTCGCCTTGCTCGCCGCCGCGACCGTCCTCGCCGGCACCGCGTCCGCCCTCGCGGGCCCATCCACCACCGGGTCAGCCAGTGGTTCTTCGGCAGCTTCTCGCGCCGGTGGCGCGACCGGCGCGGCCGCCACCGGCAGTTCTCCAACTGCCGGCGCAGCCGGCACTCCCGAGCTCTCGGAGACCACTCGGCTCGCCGACCGGCGTTCTCTTGTGGTCGGCGACCGTGCCTACGCGATGGGCGACGAGACGGGCCTCTACCCCGCCTCCGGCTGGCATATCCGCGGCGAGATGGGCGGCTTCTGGACCCAGCCGATCAAGCTGCTCGACGGCATCTGGTTCGGCCTCGACGGCAACTGGCTCGGCAAGGACGTCGCCGCCGCGAAGTACACCAGCGGCCAGGGCTACAGCCGGATCGACTACTCCGGCTCGGTCAACGTACGCCGTACCGACTTCGTCCCCGACGGGGTCCGCGCGACGCTGGTCGGCCTCACGCTCAGCTCGAGTACGGCGAAGACGGTCAAGCTCGACGTGGACGCGCACTCGGAACTGATGCAGTCCTACCCGTGGGACTGGACCGCCCCGGGCGCCGCCGACGCGAACCTGCCGGACACCGGCGACTACGTCAACGGTGCGCTCAGGTTCCGCGAGCAGGGCACACCGACGTACCCGAACGCGACCGCTCACGACTATGCCGCGTTCGTCGGATCGTCCCTGCGTCCGACGGACAATGAGCTCGGGGCGAACTTCCGCGGCCCGCAGGACCCCGCGGTGATCTGCCCGAAGGACGGTACGACGCCAGCCCGGTGCGACGACTCGCTCGTCGGCAAGGGCACCGGCGGCCGGCTCACGTACGACGTGAAGCTGTCGGCGGGTCAGCAGAAGACGATCTGGTTCGCAGTCGCCGGATCGGACCAGGGCAGCCAGGCCGCGCAGCGCGAGTACGGCAAGGCACTGAGCAACCCGGACAAGTTGCTGCGGGCAAAGACCTCCGCCCGGCAGCAGATCGACGCGCAGTCCGCAGTGGACCTTCCTGGTGACCGGCTGCTGCAGCAGAGCGTCGAGTGGAGCAAGCAGAACCTCGCCGACTCGGTGCAGGAAGCGCACAACCTGCAGATCCGGGACGTCAACGAGGGCAAGGACTACCCGGCACCGGTCGGGACCGTCCAGACCGCGCGCTGGTTCGGCGCCGGCTTCCCCGACTATCCGTGGCTGTTCGCGACCGATGGTGAGTACACCGCGTTCGCCGCAGTCGCAGCGGGACAGTTCGACACCGTCAAGGACCACCTCAAGGCACTGCGCGACGTCAGCGACCTCCTGAACAACCGCAGCGGCAAGGTCGCGCACGAGGTCACCCCGACCGGTTCCGTGTACTTCGGCTCGAACCAGAGCGCGGGCAACACCGACGAGACGGTGAAGTTCCCGAGCACGGTCGCGCTGCTGTGGCGGTGGACGGGTGACAACAAGTTCCGCGACGACATGTATGACTTCAGCGTGCGGAACTTGCAGTACGTGTACCGCGAGCTGGACAAGGACGGCGACGGCTGGCCGGAGGGCCTGGGCAACGTCGAGCGCACCGGGATGGGCGTGGAGAAGCTCGACAACACCGTCTACTTGATCCGCGGTCTGACCGACCTCGCCGACCTGGCCGCGTCGAAGCACGACACGACGGTGCAGCAGTGGGCCACCACCCGCGCGAACGACCTCGAGTCCCGCTTCGAGGCGCAATGGTGGGTGCCGCAGGCGAAGGGGTACGCCGACTCGATCGACGACCCGGCCAACCCGGCGAACGACAACACGCCGATCTTCCAGCGGCACTGGATCGGTGTCACGCCGATGGAGGCGATCCTGAACCGGTCGGGGCAGACGGCCTCGCCGCTCGCCTCGACGGCGCACGCGAACACCGCTCTCGATCAGCGCGAAACGGCCTGCTACACAGGCGAATTCGGCCTGTTCCACACCGGCACCGGCGCGACGTCGGACCCGGCCGGGAACCCCGGCGCAACGTGCGATCCGGTCGTGTCGCAGGTGAAGAGCGAGCGCAGCATCTTCGGTCTGAACACGTCGATCATGGCCGTTGCGGAAGGCAACTTCGGTCGGATGGGCGCGAAGCAGCAGCAGGCCTACACCACCGGCAACGCCCGGATCCAGCTCGACCCGTCGGTCTGGGAGACCCCCGGCGCGATGCCGGAGATCGCTCCGTCACCCGACTCCGCGGCGAACATCGGCCGGCCGTTCTACGACCGCTCGATGGCGCTGCAGGCGTGGGGCGCGTACGGCATCCTCTGGCCGGTGATCCACCAGCAGCTCGGCGTCGACCCCGACCTCGGGCACGGCAAGATCTCCGTGGTGCCGCAGATCCCGGCCGGACAGCCGAAGGTGGCCGGTAGCAACATCCGGGTCGGTCGCGGCTCGGTAGATGTGTCCGCACGCCTTACAGGTAAGGCGTTGTCGACCGACGTGACCGCGAAGGGTGTCGGCGCGGCGCTCACGGTCGGCGCTGTACTCCCGTCCGGGGCGAAGGTGAAGAGCGTGTCGGTCGACGGGCACGCAGCGCAGTACAAGCTCGTCACCACCGCCCGCGGGACCGAGGTGCAGGTGCCGGCGAACGGCTCTCACACCGAACTGAGAATCACACTCCGCTGAGAGCTCCGTACGCAAGAACCCCGAGGTCGTTCGCGACCTCGGGGTTCTTCATTTCTGCACCGACGAGTTCAAGAAGGCGGGCCCCTCCGAGTATGAGTCGGAGGGGCCCGCACCAGCTGAAGGAAGGTGACGTCTCCAGCTTCCCGATACGGGTCCGTGGAGGCCGGCAGACCCCGTCACCGGTCTACCTCGGTGGGGATCCCCACCGCGAGGGCCCTCGGTTTCCGATCGACCCACCGCTCCAGTCCGAAGCGGCGTGTCGACATTTCTACGCTCTTCAGCGGGGGTCGCACAAGCCTTTCCTGGCAACAGTTTTGGTCGTCCACAGTGATCGCGCACCCATCCACAGAAACTGTCCCGGTTATGCACACCCCCTGTGCATAACGTGTCTTAGCCCTTAGCGGGTTTGAGTGCCATCGGTTGCAGAATGCGATACCCGGCGTACACGCCGAGCGCACTGACCACGAGGACGGAAGGTACGGCGACGGCGAGTGGTGGCCGGTGATATCCGGCGTTGGTGAGGATGTCGGCGAGCCATTGCGCGACGAGCAGGAACTCGGCGGCCACCGCGGGGATCAACGCCAGCGGCAGCATCAGCAGACCGCGCCAGAAGCCGAGGCGGACGAACGTGATGCCGAGCAACCAGCCCGTCACCTCGTGGGACAGGATCAGCAGGAAGAACTCGGCGAACACCAGGCCGACCTGCGAGGTGCTGGTGAACAGGTGCGGGTTGGTCAGCTTGTCGGGCCAGCCCTGCCACGCGTAGAGCGCATGCTCCACCTGGTAAGCAATCACCCAAACGATCGATGTAGCCGCCGCGGCGCCGGTCAGATAGATGCCTGAGGCAACCGCATACATCCGCCGGGTGACGCCGTGCGCAACGAGCAGCACCAGGTACGCCGGGGTGAGCGTCACGCCGATCGCCAGCGAGAAGTACTTCGGCGACTGGGTTCCGTAGTCCCACATGCTGCTGGTGACGCCGCTGGTCGCGAGCTGGATAACGAGCCCGATGACCAGGAACGCAACGATCATCACGATCCAGTAGCCGACGAGCATCTGCCGCATACCGACGGCCATCGACAGCAACACCGTCTTCAGCCGGCGCCAGTCGGTTGCTTCCCGCGGAAGCGTCGCCGCCTCGACTGTGGTGGTCATGAGCGGGCTCCTGTCAGGTGGACGAAGAGGTCCTGCAGGCCGACCGGACCGATCTCCAGGCCGGCTGCGGTCGCCTGCGCGAGCAGCGCCGGGTCGAGGTCGCCGAGGACCGTGGTGGACTTGGTGCCGCCCAGCCGCTCCTCCGCGAGCACGGTGAAGCCGGCGGTGAACTTGTCCACGGCCGCGGCCGGTCCGACGATCGAGGCGCCGCGACCGCGCAGTGAGTCCACCGGGGACTGTGTGACGAGGCGGCCGTTGTCGAGGATCACGACCTCCTCGAGCATCGCGCTGACCTCGCTGACCAGGTGGGTCGACAGCACGAACGTGCGCGGTACTTCGGTGTAGTCGGCGAGCAGTGCGTCGTAGAACAGGTTCCGCGACGGGACGTCCATACCGAGGTAGCTCTCGTCGAAGATCGTCAGCGGAGCCCGGCTGGCCAGGCCGAGGACGACGCCGAGCGCGGACTTCTTACCGCGGGAGAGCTTCTGGATCTTCTTGTTCAGCGGTACTTCGAAGCGGTCGAGTAGGTCGCCGGCGAGGTCGGCGTCCCAGTACGGGCGGAGCGCCGCGGCGAGACCGATCGCTTGTTTGACCTGCACTGCCTCGGGGCGGTCGCCGGACTCGCGGATCAGGCACACGCGGCTGGTGACGACGGCGTTCTCGTACGGCTCCTGCGCCGTACCGAGGTCGCCGCCCTCGATCAGCACCCGGCCCTCGTCCGGCCGGCGGAACCCGGCCAGGACGGCGGCGAGCGTGCTCTTCCCGGACCCGTTCCGGCCGAGCAGCCCGTGGATCTTCCCGGGCGCCAGCCGCAGATCAAGCCGATCCAACGCCGGCACCCCGGCAAACCTCACCGAGAGGTTCTCGGTCCTCACAGTCAGGGCGGTCATCAAGCGTCTCCATACGAACGGATGTGCTGCTGGATGTCTTTGAGGGGGATGCCGATCGCTTTGGCTTCGCGGATCATCGGGTCGACGACGTCGGCGAAGAACGAATCGCGGCGGCCGGTGCGGAGCAGGTCGCGGGCGTTCGGGGAGACGAACATCCCGATGCCGCGTTTCTTGTACAGCACGCCCTCGTCGACCAGCTGCGCGAATCCCTTGGCCGCGGTGGCCGGGTTGATCCGGTAGAAGGCGGCGTACTGGTTGGTCGACATCACCTGCTCGTCCTCGGCCAGCGCACCGGTCACGATGTCGTTCTTGATCTGCTCCGCGATCTGCAGATAGATCGGACTCCGATCGTCGAACACAACCCACCCCCCCTTCACTGGTTAGTTACTGGAGTAACGAACCGTAGCACCTGCCGGGTTCACCCACCGGCCGAGGACTGCGCCTGCTGGAGCGCCTTCTTCAGAGCCGGTACGACGGGGCCGACGCGGACCGCGAGCTGCGCCAGGCGGTCCTTGTGGCGGATCCGCTGCTCCTTGGTGACGATCGTGCGCAGGTCCGCGGTGGACGCGAGTACGACGATCGATGCCTCGCGGAGGTCTACGCGGGAGACGAGCCGCGAGGCCCGCAGGGTGTCGTGCGCGGCCTGCAGGAGCTGCCGGCGCATCAGCGGGTGGCGGATGGTGATGCGGTCCGCCGGGATGATCCCGAGGATGCGATGCGGCTCGACCTTGATCAGCCGCGCCCGGTCGAGCTCGTCGCGCACCCGGCGTACCGTCGCCCCCGGCCGCCGCTCAACCCAATGCCGCCACCGCCGCGGCCCCACCGCCCGCATCTCCTCAAGCACCCCCGCAAGCACGGGGTCAGTCGGAGCCGGCACCGTCGTCACCCGAGCCCGCCCACCATCATCATCAACAAGATTCCCCGCCAACTGCAGATCTACCAACACCGCCGCCCGCAGCACCTTCCCAACCTTCCCCCGACCAACCAACCGCTGCCGCTCCGAATCACAACACAACAGAAAGAGCCTGCCCGCCAAGGAGTCCGGAACCTGTAGGTTGCCAAGGGCAACCACCTTCCGGGGCGGTCGCGCGGCTGCGCCGCCCCTCGAGCCGGCCCCGGCGCCAGCCGGCCCAGCCGGCCCCCGAGGCACTCGGGGCGCACCCGCCCCGCCCGCACTTACCGCACCGCGGGCGCCCCCTGCGCTTCCTGCACTGCGAGCACTCCCGGCACCGCCGGCACCCGCCGCGCTTCCCGCCCTGCGGGTGCTGCCTGCGGCGGGGCGCAGCCCCGCCTCACCAGCAATCGTGTTCCTTCTACTCATCGTCTTCCTCCTTGGGAGGGCGGCCGGGGCGGCGGAGTTTGCCTACGCCGCCGGGGAGGCGGCCGGCGTCGGCCAGGGCTCGGCGGAGCAGGTACTCGATCTGTGCGTTGGTGCTGCGCAGGTCGTCGGCCGCCCAGCGGGCCAGCGCGTCGTGCACCACGGGATCCAGCCGGAGCAGGATCTTCTTGCGTTCGACAGCCACGGCAGACGACCACTCACTGGTAGAGCGAGCCGGCATTGACCACCGGCTGGGCGTCGCGGTCGCCGCACAGCACCACCATCAGATTGCTGACCATCGTCGCCTTCCGCTCCTCGTCCAGGTCGACCACCTCATGCTCGGACAGTCGGTCCAGCGCCAGCTCGACCATGCCGACCGCACCTTCGACGATCCGCTGCCGGGCCGCCACGACCGCGCCGGCCTGCTGGCGCCGCAACATCGCCTGAGCGATCTCCGGCGCATACGCGAGGTGCGTGATCCGCGACTCGATCACATGTACGCCGGCTGCGTGCACCCGTGCACCGATCTCCGCCGACAACTTCTCGGTGATCTCGTCCGTGCTGTCCCGCAGCGACAGCACGCCGTCCTCGGTGTGGACGTCGTACGGATAGCTGTTCGCGATGTGCCGCACGGCGGTCTCGGTCTGGATCGCGACGAACTCGACGAAGTCGTCCACCTCGAACATCGCCTGCGCGCTGTCCTCGACCTGCCAGACCACCACCGCGGCGATCTCGATCGGGTTGCCGTCGGCATCGTTGACCTTGGCAACGGCCGTCTCGTGGTTGCGGATCCGGGTCGAGACCTCACGCCGCGAGGAGATCGGGTTCACCCAGCGAAGACCGTTGGTCCGCACGGTCCCGGAGTACCGCCCGAGGATCTGCAGCACCCGGGCCCGGCCCGGCGAGACCGCGGTCAGCCCGGCGGCGACGATCACGCCGACCACGAACACCGCGATCCCGCCCACCACCTGCGGACCCCGGTCGTGGGTGGCGCCAATGATGACACCGGACACCCCGGCGACCAGCAGCACGAAGGCCAGCAGCGCCATCGGCCAGCCGTTCAGATCCCGGCCGGCCCGCTCGGTCACCCTCGGCGCCGGCATCTCCACCGCGACATCCACCATCACACACGCTCCCTTGCTCGAATATCGCAAAGGTAGCAAAGTGATATCACATTTACAAGCGCCCTGAGTCAGGCCTCATGGCAGGCGGGCGGCGAGCGACTCCAGGTGGGATTGCCAGACGGCGGAATGGGAGTTGGGCAGCGGGTCGATCGCGGAGGCACCCCACGCATGGATCGGGCGGATACCGTGCAGAGCGTTCACCAGCCACGCCTCGGTCGCGTTCTGCAGATCCTGTGGCGTGACGGCCCGCTCAGAGGTCTCGACCCCCTGAGCAGCTGCGATCCGGCGCAGGAGCTGTGCGGTCACCGAAGCGAGCAGCGGCCGGTCGGACTGCGGGAAGCAGAGCGTGTCGTCCTCCCACCACGCGACCGCCGAGTACGCCGCCTCGAGCACCGTCCCGTCGGCGTCGAGCAGCAGGATCTCGTCCGCGCGATCAGGCGCCGACTCCCTCAGCTTGCCGAGCAACTCCAGGTCCGGACCTTTGACCCGCGGCGCGGTCCGCGGATCAGGACCCTCGTGTACGGCGACCCGCACCCGACCGCCGATCGGCGGCGCCGGCCGCAGCTGGACGGCGAGCTCACCCGACGCCTGCAGCTCGTACCGCGGGAACCACCGCCCGAACCCGGGCAGCCGCCCGGCCTGCTCGTCCCAGAACCGTTCCGCGGCGACCCCCGCCGCGGCGCACGACCGGACGAACCGTTCCCGGTGCAGCTCCAGTCCCCGGACCTTGCCATTGGCAACCAGGAACGAATCCGCCACCAGCAGACCACTCATCTCCCCCACCCTTCATCCGCGGAAAGATCCGTACCCGCGACCGGCCCGGCCGACGGCTGCCGTTGCTTTCAGCACCATTTCTTCGTACTCCGCGACCGCGTCGGAGTCCAGCACGATCGCACCCCCTGCCCCGATCACAGTCTCGTCCGGAGTCAGCACCGCCGTCCGGATCACCACGCTCAGATCCGCCCGCCCGTCCAAGGACAGGTAGCCGAGCGCACCGGAGTACACCCCGCGTGCGCTCCACTCGAGCTCGTCGATGATCTGCATCGTGCGGATCTTCGGCGCGCCCGTCATCGACCCCGGCGGGAAGCACGCCCGGACCGCGTCGACCGCGGTCAGCCCGTCCCGCAACCGGCCGCGGACCGTGGTCACCAACTGGTGCATGGTCCGGTAGCTCTCGACCTGCATCAGCTGCGGCACGGTCACCGTTCCCGGCACGCTCACCCGGCCGAGGTCGTTGCGGATCAGGTCGACGATCATCAGGTTCTCGGCCCGGGTCTTGTCGTCCTCGGCCAGCGCCTTCGCCGCGAGCTGGTCCTGCGCGGGGTCGAGATCACGCGGCGCGGTCCCCTTGATCGGCCGGCACTCGGCCCAGCCGTCGGCGTCCACGGTCAGGAACCGTTCCGGCGAGGAGCTCGCCACCGCGAGATCGCCGTACCGCAAGAAGGCGGCGTACGGCGCCGGGTTCGCGGAGCGTTGCCAGCGGAAGAACTCGAACGGGTCCTGCACGGCCGGCAGGCGGACACGGTTCGTCAGGTTGACCTCGTACGTCTGACCGGCCTCGAGCTCCTCCAGACAGCGCGCGATGCCGGCCAGGTACGTCGTCCGGTCCTGCTCGAGATGCGCCTCGAGATCGAGCGTGGCGATCGCCGGGGTGTCGAGGCTGCCCATCCACCAATCAGTGGCGGCCTGCTCGGCCCGGTCCAGCCAGTCCTCGCCGGCACCGGGCTCGTCGACCGCGACGAGGTAGGTCCGGTGGTGATCGTGGTCGATGACGATGAACCGGTTCGCCCAGATCCAGAGCGCGTCCGGCGTCGGCGACTCGTGCGCGGCTCGGCCGCCGGTGAGTGCCTTCAGCTCGTACCCGAAGTACCCGACGTAACCGCCGCAGAACAGCCCGGCCAGCTCCGGCGGCGGCTCGGCGGCCCGGGCAGCCAGCAGGTCATGAAGCTCGGTGAAGACGTCGCCGTCGGCAACATCCCTGGTGATGACCTCAGCCCCGAGTGAAGTGCCCAGGACGGAGACCCGCCGCGGGGCGCGGTCGGTCAGGCTGCCGTCGAGCCAGAACGCGACGGGTTCGGCGGCCAGCAGCTCGCGGTAGACCGTCTCGCCGTCGAGCGCTCGATCGAGCGTCCGGACAGACCAACGCAGCGCACTCACAAGCACACCGTACCGACCGTCGGCCCGGAGCGGACCCCAGCGCTCAGGAGATGGTCAGTGCGACCTTCGTGCGCATCGCTGTGATGCGGCGGATCGGGATCGCGACCTCGAGGCCGTCCTTCGATTCGGCGCGATCCGCGAGCCATGCGGCGGCGGTGTCGCGGCGGACGTCCGGCGTACCCGGGAGGTAGAGCGCATTGACGAGTCGCGTCGCGTCGTCGGGGCTGCGGATCGTGTACACGTACCGCTCGCGCTGGCTCTCCATCACGTGGAACCCGGCGTGATGAAGCTGGTCCTTCAGCTCGGTGATCTCGCCGCCGGCCGGGAACTGCGGCGTCGACCGCAGCCGCGTGGTCAGACCGCTCAGCGTGCGGATGTCCCCGCGCCGCAGCGGCCGTACGGCGGGCACGATCGCCGCCAGGACGCCGCCCCGCCGCAGTACCCTGGCCGCCTCCGCGAGTACGTCGGGAAGCGGCTGGAGGACCATCAGGCCCATCGAGCAGGTGACGACGTCGAAGACCTCGTTCGCGAACGGCAGGTGCAACGCGTCGGCCTGGATCCTCGGACCGGGCGCACCGGCCAGCTGGGCCGGGTTGTTGTCGACACCGACCACCCACCGCCCGTACAGCTCACGCGCGACCGGCCCGTTGCCGCAGGCGAGGTCGAGCACCCGCCGGGCCTCGCCCGACACGGCACGGACCAGCCAGCGGTACGGCGTGTGGTCGCCGGCCACTGCCCGTGACAACAGCGCTTCCGTGCTGCCGGGCGTGGCGGTGTGGAACTCCCGCAGGTACTGCGGCCAATCGATCGCGTTCTCAGACATTGCGGGATGACGCTACCCGCCGGCAACCCGACGTACCGCATCGGGTGCTCAGCGTTAACACAGGCTTGATACTCAAACGCGGCTGACGAAGATGTGGCCGGCGGTCTCGTCGCTGATCACGCCGCCGGCCTCGCGGCTGCCGACCAGCACGCCGTCGGCGTCCATCGTCGAGTCCACCTCGCGACCGGGCAGTGCGCCGGCCTTGCGCAGTACGGCCATCGCGCCGTCGTCGGTCTGCACCGGCTCCGCGATCCGCCGGACGAGCACTCGCACGCTCTCGCCGGTGGACTGGTCGAGGACCTGGTCGAGCGGCTCGACACCGATCCGGAAGTCCTCGATGTCGCTCGCGATACCGCTGGTCTGCAGCTCCTCCAGACCCGGGATCGGGTTGCCGTACGGCGACTCGGTCGGGTTGTCGAGGATCTTCAGCAGCCGCAGCTCGACCGCGTCGCTCATCACGTGCTCCCAGCGGCAGGCCTCGGCGTGCACGTCCTCCCACTCGAGCCCGATCACATCGACCAGCAGACGCTCCGCGAGGCGGTGCTTGCGCATCACCCGGACGGCCTGCTTGCGGCCGACGTCGGTGAGCTCCAGATGGCGGTCGCCCTCCACCTTGATCAGACCGTCGCGCTCCATCCGCGCAACCGTCTGACTGACCGTCGGACCGGACTGGTGCAGGCGTTCGGCAATTCGTGCCCGGAGAGGGAGGATGCCCTCTTCTTCCAGCTCGTAGACGGTCCGCAGGTACATCTCGGTGGTATCGATCAGCTCGCTCACGACAACCATTCTCACCTATTGAGGCAACCCTTACCGAATCGCTGCTGGGTACTGGCGGATGATGAGCACGATGACAGCGGTGATGTGGTTCCGCCGGGACCTTCGGCTGGCGGACAATCCGGCCCTGCTCGACGCCGTGGCGGCCGGTGACGGCCGGGTCCTGGGCGTGTTCGTGGTGGATCCGTTGCTCTGGGAGCGTTCGGGCGATCCGCGCCGGGATCACCTCTCGGCGTCGCTGCGCAGCCTCTCCGAGTCGATGGGCGGACGGCTCGTCGTACGGCGGGGTGATCCGGCGATCGTCGTACCGGCTCTCGCGGAGGAGGTCGGGGCCGCGAGTGTGCATGTCAGCGCGGACTACGGGCCGTACGGACAGCAACGCGATCAAGAAGTTGAAGCCTCATTGAAGTGTCCGCTGATGCGGACCGGATCGCCGTACGCCGTGGCGCCGGGGCGGGTGCTGAATCAGCAGGGGCGGTCGTACCAGGTGTTCACGCCGTACTTCAAGGCGTGGCTGGCGCACGGGTGGCGACAGCCGGTTGAGGCGCCGGCCGACGTGACGTGGGTGAAGGCTGCCGGCGAGGAACTGCAGTCCGGAGCCGAAGCCGGTGAGAAGGCCGCGCTCCGGCATTGGCAGGCGTACCTCGACGACGTCGCGGCGTACGACGACGAGCGGGATCGGCCCGATCTGGACAGCACGTCGCGGATGTCGATCCCGTTGAAGTACGGCGAGATCCACCCGCGGACGATGCTCGCCGATCTGGCCCGCAAACGCAGCGCCGGCGCGGAGGCGTACCGACGTGAGTTGGCGTGGCGCGAGTTCTGCGCCGATCTGCTCGCGCGTCACCCGCAGGCCGCGTGGAAGCCGCTGCGCCCGGAGTTCGACAAGATGCAGTACGACGAGCCGGGCGAGCTGTTCGACGCGTGGTGCGCGGGCCGGACTGGGTTCCCGATCGTGGACGCCGGGATGCGGCAGCTGGCCGAGACCGGCTTCATGCACAACCGGGTGCGGATGGTCGTGGCGTCGTTCCTGGTCAAGGACCTCCACGTGCATTGGCGATTCGGCGCCCGCTGGTTCATGCGGACACTGCGCGACGGCGATCTCGCGTCGAACTTGCTCAACTGGCAGTGGGTGGCCGGTTGCGGCGCCGATGCGGCGCCGTACTTCCGGATCTTCAACCCGGTCAGCCAGGGCCAGAAGTTCGATCCCGACGGCGAGTACGTGCGGCGCTGGATCCCCGAGCTGCGGCACCTCGACGGCAAGACGGCGCACGAGCCCTGGCGGTACGGCGCCGACGCCTACCCGGACCAGATCGTCGACCACGGCGAGGCCCGCGCCGAGGCCCTCCGCCGGTACGCCGCCATCCGCTGACCGCTCCAAGCTCTTGACGAGCGTTTGCGTCATACCCCTATAGTGCTAGTTACCTAGATGAATGGGGTTATGGATGATCGAGTTTCATCTGGACGGCCGGTCGGGGGTCTCGCCGTACCAGCAGATCGTTCAGCAGGTCCGGAACGCATTGCGGCTCGGACTGCTGCGGGAGGGTGACCAATTGCCGACCGTGAAGGACGTGGTGGCGGCACTTGCGATCAACCCGAACACCGTGCTCAAGGCGTACCGCGAACTCGAGCACGAAGGCCTGGTCCAGGCCCGGCCCGGCCGCGGCACGTTCGTCACCCGCACGCTCACCGACAACACGCTCGCCGCGCACGGTCCGCTCCGGCAGGACCTCCGCCGCTGGCTCGCCAAGGCCCGCAAGGCCGGCCTCGACGACGAGAGCATCGAGGCGTTGTTCCTGACAACCTTTCGGTCCGCCGCTCAGGAGGACATAGCGTGAACACAGTTCTGCAGGCCCACGGGCTGGGGAAGAAGTACGGGCGGCGCTGGGCGCTGACCGATTGTGAATTGGTGGTTCCGGCCGGGCATGTGGTGGGGCTGGTCGGGCCTAACGGGGCCGGTAAGAGCACCTTGCTGAATCTGGCTGTGGGGATGCTGACGCCTACGGCGGGGACCGTCGAGGTGCTGGGGGCGCCTGCGGGAGCGCAGCAGGCGAAGGTCGGGTACGTCGCGCAGGACACGCCGACGTACGCGCGGTTGAGTATCGCGGACCACCTGCGGCTGGGCCGACGTTTGAACCCGGCGTGGGACGAATCCCTTGCACAGCGACGGATCCAGCACCTGAAGCTCGATCCGAAACAGCGGGCGGGCAAGCTCTCCGGTGGCCAGCGGGCGCAGCTCGCGCTCACGCTCGGTCTGGCGAAGCGACCCGAGCTGCTGGTTCTCGACGAACCCGTCGCGGCGCTCGATCCGCTGGCGCGGCGCGAGTTCCTGCAGGACCTGATGGAGGCGGTCGCGGAGCAGGAGCTCAGCGTCGTACTGTCCTCGCATCTGGTCTCCGACGTCGAGCGTGCCTGCGACTACGTGATCGTGCTCGTCGACTCGCGGGTGCAGGTCAGCGGCGAGATCGACACCCTGCTGGCGACGCACTACCGGCTGACCGGTCCGCGCCGCGATCCGAAGGACCTGCCGCGGGACCAGTTCGTCGTGACCGCGAGCCACACCGATCGGCAGTCGACGTACCTCATCCGGACCGAGCAGCCGATCCACGATCCGGCCTGGACGGTCACCCAACTCACGCTCGAGGACCTGGTGCTGGCCTACATGGGCCGCGACGTCCAGCCGGAGCGCCCAGTTCTGGAGGTGCAGCGATGATCTGGCTGACCTGGCGACAGTTCCGCGTGCAGTTCCTGGTCGTCGCGACCGTGATCGTCGCGGCCGGCATCACCCTCGCCATCACCGGCCCGGGCCTCGCCGACGACTACCGGCGACTGGCCGACTCGTTCATCGAGAGCCTCGGCTTCCAGCGCTTCAATCCCTTCCTGTACATCGCCGGCCAGGCACTGCTGTACGTCACGCCGCCGGTGATCGGGGCGTTCTGGGGCGCACCGCTGGTCGCCCGCGAGTTGGAGACCGGCACCCACCGGCTGGTGTGGAGTCAGAGCATCGGCAGGCGCCGCTGGCTCGCGACCAAGCTCGGCGTGACCGGTGGCGCCGCGATCGCGATCACCGGGCTGCTGAGCCTCGCGGTGACCTGGTGGGCCGAACCGATCGACAAGGCGATCAACGCCGGTCAGGACTCGAACACCTACCTGCCCCGGATGTTCCCGCCGGTCTTCGCCGCCCGCGGCCTGGTCCCGATCGGGTACGCCGCGTTCGCGTTCGCCCTCGGTGTCGCGCTGGGCCTCGTGATCCGTCGTACCGTCGTCTCCCTCGCGGTCACGCTGGCAGCCGTGATCCTGATCCAGATCATCACGCCGACGCTGATCCGGCCGCATCTGCTGGCGCCGACGGACAAGTTGATCGTCGCGAGCGCGGAGAACGTCCGGGGCTTCGGGCTCAGCGGGGACGGGCCGAGTCCGACGGTGAAGGAGCTGGAGGTCGCAACCGGAGCGGTCGGTGCGTGGAAGCTGTCCGACGACACCGTGGACAAGTCGGGCAAGGCGCTGAGCACGCTGCCCGACTGGGTCATCAAGTGCGCGCCGGCGCCGCCGCCGGGCCTGGCGCAGGCACCGACCAGCGACGCGGACCGGACCGCCTGCTTCCAGCGGCTCGCCGATGAGGGCTACCGGCAACATCTCCGCTACTACACCGCGGACAAGTTCTGGGACCTGCAGTGGCGGGAGTTCGGGTTCTTCCTGCTGATCGCCGTCGCGCTGGGCGGGTTCAGCTTCTGGCGGATCCGGCGCGACCTGTCCTGAACCGGCGTACGAGAAGGGCTGCCGCGAGGAGCGCGGCAGCCACGACCGCGGACGTCCACGGGAGTGTGACCGCGAGTACGACGCAACCGGTCAGGCCGAGCACGTTGACGGCACGGGGCCAGCGACGCTGGTCGCGCGGCTGGGTGAACGCGGAGGCGTTCGCGATCGCGTAGTACAGCAGGACTCCGAACGACGAGAAGCCGATCACGCCGCGCAGATCGGTCGTGAGCACCAGTACGCCGACGACCGCGGCGAGCGCGAGCTCGGCGTGGTGCGGCACCTGGTAGCGCGGATGTACGGCGGCCAGCCAGGTCGGGAGATCCCGGTTGCGGGCCATGGCGAGCGTGGTGCGGCCGACGCCGGCGATCAAGGCAAGCAGGGCGCCCAGGCTGGCGAGCGCGGCGCCGATCCGGACGATCGGTGTCGCCCAGGCCGCACCGACCCCGTCGACCGCGGCCGCGAGGGGCGCCGTGGTCGACGCGGGGTCGCCGGTCCGCAACAGCGCGAAAGCGACGAGCAGGTAGATGCCGATGGCAACGGCTAGCGCGATGGTGATCGCTCGCGGGATCGTTCTGGCCGGCTCGCGGACCTCCTCGCCCATGGTCGCGATGCGCGCGTAGCCGGCGAACGCGAAGAACAGCAGGCCTGCCGATTGCAGCACGCCGTACACCGAAGTGCTGGAGGCCGTGTGATGCTGAGGTTCACCGGTGTAGAGCAGGATCAGCACGAGAGCGAGGATGGCGAGCGTGCAGGTGACGAGGATTCTGGTGAGCCGTGCTGTCCGGGTCACTCCTCGGTAGTTGACCGCCGCCAGGGCGAGGACGGCGACCAACGCGATCAGCCGTCGCAACCAGTTGATGTCGGTAGCGTAGGTCGCGAAGGTGAGCGCCATCGCGGCGCATGACGCCGTCTTGCCGATCACGAAGCACCATCCCGCGGCGAATCCCCACCACTCCCCCAGACGCTCACGTCCGTAGACATAGGTGCCACCGGACACCGGGTAGACGGCCGCCAGTTGCGCCGAGGAGGCAGCGTTGCAGTAGGCAACGATCGCCGCGATGAGGAGGCCGATCAGCAGGCCCGAGCCGGCGGCGTGCGCCGCCGGCGACCAGACTGCGAAGACCCCGGCGCCGACCATCGACCCCAGCCCGATAACCACCGCATCCCCAACCCCCAACCGCCGCGCCAGCCCAGCCTGGGGCGCGCCGGTGCCGGCCCCGCCGGTGGCGGAGCGGCGCGGCCTTGGTTGTGCCGCGTCCGGCGGCCCGGGGTCAGGCGCGGTCATGTCAGATCTCCGCCGCCAGAGCCGCGGCAATCTTGGCCTCGGCATCGGCGACGACCTCCTTGGGCGCTTCGGGCAGCAGATCGGCCCACAGCGGCAGCATCTCCCGTTTGGCCTCGAGCATGCCCAGCGGCCGGGGGTAGAACCACACGTGGAAGTGGGCGGAACCGTCGCCCCAACGATAGACGTGCACCCGCGCGATGTCGCCGAGCGCGAGAATCGCCCGCTCGATCCGGGCGACCATCGGCCCGTAGCTCGTCGCATGCCCGTCGGGGAGGTCGGCGAAGCTGTCGTAGTGACCACGGCTGGCCAGCCAGACCACACCGGGAATCGTCACACCGGTGGCTCGGCACAGCGCCCAGTTGTCGTCGCTCCACAGCGGCCCCTCGTGCTCGGGCTTGTTGCCGGCCAGCCAGTCGCACAGCCCACACGGATCACCACCTGGCTCACCGACCCGCGGCGGCTCCGGGATCACCCGCGGCGGCGGGTCCAGTCTGGTCAACGGTTCGGCGTACGGAAGTGTCATGGCGGTCTCCTCCTGAGAAGATGATGCCGTCAGTGAAACACGCTTGTTGCGTTTCGTGCAACAGTCGTGTTTCACGCCTCCAGTACGCCGCGGAGTACCAGGTCGAGGGTCAGGCGGCGGGCCCGCGACCGGGACCAGTGGTGCCGGCCGCGCATGTGCACATAGGTGAAGGCGGCCGAGACCATCAGCACCTCGGCCACATCGCTGACCCGGCCGTGCGGGTGCAGCGTGCCGTCCGCCTCGCCGTCGCGGAGGAACCGCTCGAACGGATCCAGGAACGAGACCGGGCCGTTGCGCGCCTGTTCCTGATGGAACACCAGGTCCGACGACAACATCAGCGGGAGGTGCCGGTCGATCACGTCGAACAGCGCCTCAATGGCGCGGATCAGGCCCTCACGACCGGTCCCGGAGCCGGCCAGCACCGGCCACATCGTGTCCCGGTAGTCGTCGGCCAGCGCGTCCAGCAGGGAGTCCAGCAGCGCCTCGACCGTCAGGCCCTGCCGCCAGAGCGTGACCCGGGACCGGCCGACCTGCTCCGCGACACGCTCCAGCGTCACGCCGGCCCAGCCGTGCTCGCCCAGTACGGCGATGGTCGCCGTACGCAGCGTCTCGTCCACCGCCACGGTCATCCCGACCCCTCACTCTTGTGCAACATGATCGTTGCACTGCACCATGACTGTAGCAACCAACTGAGGAGGCGACGTGGACAGCAGGACCGAGATCCGGGTGCAGTTCACCGACCAGGAGCTGGCCGGGCTGACCGCGCTCGCGGCCGGGCTGCGCGGGGTGGCCGAGTCCGACCTGTCCGAGGAGGATGCACTGGTCGCGGCGGTGGAGATGGCGCTGACCCGGCTGATCGACGATTTCGAGGTGCCCGATCCGGCGACCCGCCAGCAGGTCCAGGTCGCCCGCGACGACCTGCGCGCGCACTGGATCCGAGGCGCCGCCGGGATCTAGGCCGTCGCCTTCAGCACACCCAGCAGGCGCGCGACTTCCGTCGCCACGGCGTCACGGGCCGGGCCGAGGTACTTCCTCGTGTCGACCAGCTTCGGGTTCTCGGCGAGCACCTCGCGAACGACGGCGGTGAAGACGTTGTTCAGGTGGGTGGCGATGTTGACCTTGGTCATGCCGGCCTCGACGGCCCGGGTGAGGTCCGGATCGGCGACCCCCGACGAGCCGTGCAGGACCAACGGCACCGGGACGGCCTGGCGGAGTTGCGTGATGAGGTCGAAGTCGAGGGTCGCGGTGCGCTCGGTCATGGCATGGCTCGAGCCGACCGCGACCGCCAACGCGTCGACGCCGGTCGCCTCCGCGAAGGCGAGTGCTTCGTCGGGGCGGGTGCGGGCGCCGGGTGCGTGAACGCCGTCCTTGCCGCCGACCTCGCCGATCTCGGCCTCGACGAAGACGCCGTGGTCGTGGCAGTACGCAACCACCTCGGTCGTCGCCGCCACGTTGTCGGCGTACTCGAGCTTGGAGGCGTCGTACATCACCGACGTGAACCCGAGCGCGACCGCCTCGGTGACCAGGTCGCGGTCCATCGCGTGATCCAGGTGTACGACGACCGGCACCGTCGCGGCTGCCGCAGCAGCCAGCGTGCCGAGACCGATCGGCTTGAGCGCGCCGTGGTACTTCACCGCGTTCTCACTGATCTGCAGGATCACCGGCGCACCCACCTGCTCGGCACCGGCGATCAACGCGGTCGCGTGCTCCAACTGGATCACGTTGAACGCGCCGACACCACGACCGGCCTTGGCCGCAGCCAGCACAACCTCGGCCCCGGAAACCAACGGCATGAGAACTCCTTCTAATTAACGGTGACCTGAGGTTGCCATCGGCGATACGCAGCGAGGTCGATGTCTCCGGCAACGGGTGTCAATACTGCAGCTGCGGATGCGGCGACGGCCGACTTGAGTACGACGGACCAGTCAGGCTCGGGTGATTCGGCAACGGCTGCCGCGACGACCGCCGTACACGCATCGCCCGCGCCGGTCGGGTTCCCGCTGACGGTCTCGACCGGCAGCGCCCGCCAGACGCCTTTCTTGCTGGCGGCAACCATCCCGCGCGGACCGTCCGTGATGACCGCAGCGGAAGCACCGAGCGCAACCAGCTCCGACGCGCCCTCCTCGACCTCCACCTCACCCACAGCAGCGCGCAACTCGGACGCGTTCGCCCGCACCACCGCGCCAGCACGAGCCGCGGCCTTCAACGCATCACCACCGGTATCGATCACCGACAGGACGTCGTGATGCCGCGCCCGCACCGCAAGCTCGGCGTACGCGTCGGACGGCAGTCCCGGCGGCAGGCTGCCCGAACACGCGAGCACGCCCATCCGCCCCCACGGCATCCGATCCAGGAACGCCCGCCACTCGTCGGCACTCACCGTCGGCCCGGCTTCGTTGAAGATCGTCGCGTCGCCGTCCACATCGTTGACAATGGCAACGGTACGGCGGGTCTCACCCGCGATCGGTGTGAGCAGCGCGGTCAGCCCGGCGTCGAACAGCTCCTCGGCGACCAGCTCACCCGTCACACCGCCGACGAACCCGAGCACCAGCACCTGATGCCCGAGCGTGGCCGCGACCCGCGCGACGTTCACGCCCTTGCCGCCGGCCCGCCGACGAATCCGATCGACGCGATGGCTCCCGCCGACCTGCAGTTCGTCGACCTCGTACGTCACGTCCAGCGCAAGGTTGAGCGTGACGGTCCCGATCAGTCCAGCCACGACCCGGCCCGCATCACTTTCTGTACGGCGTACTCGTCGTCGAGCAGGACCAGGTCCGCCCGCTTCCCGGTCTCGATCGAGCCGACGTCGTACCAGCCGAAGTGCTGCGCCGGGGTCGTCGAGGCCATCCGCGAGGCGTCCACCAGCGAGACTCCTGCCTTGACGGCGTTGCGGTAGGCAACATCCATCGTGAGCGTGCTGCCGGCGATCGAATGCGTGCCCTCGGCAAGCGTCACCAGACCGTTGGTGACGTCAACGGCCAGATCGCCGAGCTGGTACCGGCCGTCAGGCATCCCCGCGGCCGCCATCGCGTCGGTGATCAGCGCGATCCGGTTCACCCCGGCGGCCGCGAGCGCGACCCGGACAACCTGCGGGTCGAGATGCATGCCGTCGTTGATCACCTCGAGCAGCAGCCGCTGGTCGTTCAGCGCGGCGCCGACCGGGCCGGGATCGCGGTGGTGGAACGGCCGCATCCCGTTGAACAGGTGCGTCGCCACGGTCGCGCCGGCGTCCACACCGGCGACCATCTGTTCGTACGTCGCGTCCGTGTGGCCGAGCGCGGCGACCTTGCCCGCGTCGCCGACCTGGCGGATCGCTTCCAGCCCGTTCTCGAGCTCCGGCGCGATCGTCACCATTCTGACCGCGTCGCCGAGCACCATCGCGACGTCGTCCTTCAGCGGCGGCCGTAGCAGCGCCGGGTCGTGCGCGCCACAGCGCGCCTTGGACAGGAACGGCCCTTCCAGGTGGACGCCGGCGATCACGCCGTCGGCGACCAGCTCCGCGAGGCAGGCTGTCTGCGAGACGATGACGTCGAGCGGCGCCGAGACCAGGCTGGCCAGCGTGGTCGTCGTACCGTGCTTGCCGTGGAAGGCCGCGACCTTGCGCGCCTCCTCCGGATCGGTGGTCGAGTACGACGACCCGCCGCCGCCGTGCGTGTGGATGTCGACGAACCCCGGTACGACGGTGACGTCGCCCAGGTCCTCCGGCCGCCTGCCGTCCGCGGGCATCCCTTCGGACCGGCGCCCGAACGCGTGGATGTCCTCGTCGACCACCTGGATCCAGGCGTTCTCCAGAACGTCGTCCGGCGTGACCACCCGGCCCACGCGGTACGTCGTCATGCCGTCTCCTCCTCGTCGGCGGTAACGCTGTCCCAGGCCATCTGCGCGGCGCCCAGCATGCCCGCCTCCTCGCCCAGCACCGCGGCCACGATCTCGGGCTCGCGCTGGAACGTCAGGCGCGCGTGCACGCCCTCGCGCAGGGGCTGTAGCAGCGTCTCACCGGCGCCTACGAGGCCGCCGCCGATCGCGATGCGGGTCGGTGCGACCAGGGTCGTGTAGAGGACCAGGGCGTCGATCAGAGCCGCCAGCGCGTCCTGCCAGACCTTCGCCGCGTCCGGGTCTCCGGCCGCGAGTAGCTCCATGACCTCGCGGGCGCCGTCCACGGTCCGTCCGGTCCGGGCGGTGTACCGCCGGGCCAGAGCGGCGGCGGAGGCGACCGTCTCGAGGCAGCCCCACTGACCGCAGGCGCACAGCTCGGCCGTGTCGCCGTAGATGAACTTCGAGTGGCCGAGCTCGCCGGCGTACCCGTCACCGCTGACCAGGGACCCGTCGACGATCATCGCGGCGGCGATCCCAGTGCCCAGCGGCAGGAACATCGAGTTCGTCGTACCGGCCAGGGCGCCTTGGCGCAGCTCGGCGTACCCGCCGGCGCGGACGTCATGGGCGAGCACGATCGGCACGTCGTCGCTGATCGCGGCCTTCAGCTCAGCCAGCACCGGTGTCGCGACCCACTCCAGGTTCTCGGCGCCGACCGTCCCGTGTTCGGCGTCGATGACGCCGGGCACGACGACGCCGATCGCGCGCACCCGGTGCCCGTCGGCGGTCGCCTTCTGGCTGAGCTCGACGACGGTCTCCAGCAGCGCGTCGAGCACGGCACGGCCCCCAGCGTCCCGGGGAGTAGGCCTGGTCTCGCGGTGCAGCAGGGCACCGTCGGCGGCGACCAGGCCGCACTTCATCCGGGTTCCACCGAGGTCGACGGCAACCACGACTTCACAGGGGTCCACGGAGCGCCATTATGCAGCGTTACCCGGTGGTCCGAACATCCATGAGCAAAACACAAGACAAAACTCACTGGACCAGGGCACGGTCTGGAGCAGTGTCACCCGGGAGCCGTAGGCAGGGATCCACGGTTTCCGGGGCATTGGCGATGCGGTCAGGCCCGCAGGCCGCGGTCGAAGGCCGCAACCAGGAACGTGACCAGGTTCTCGGCGAGTTTGCCGGGATCCTCCGTACTCACAGCACCCCCGGAGCCGGCGGCACCCGGCGTCGGGGACAGGGCCTGTGACTGGTGCAGGGCGAGCAGACCGAGCATGTTCATGTACCCGAAGGCGACCGCGTCCGGCGACGCCTGCGGCAATGCCCGTTGCAGAGCGGCCAGGTACCGGCTCTCGATCGGATCCGACTCGGCCGCGTACAGCTCCCGGATCCGCCGGCTCGGATCGAACGCGATCCGGCCGATGAACCGGGCGACCACGGCACCGCGCTCGCCCCGGCGCAGCACCAGTTCCAGCCCGGGCTCGATGAACGCCCGGATCAGCTCCTCCGGCGTCGGCGGCCCGCCGGCCTCCAACTGGTCCAGCCGGCGTCTGCGCTCGGTGTTGACCGGCGCCATCGCGCGCGCCACGGCAGCCCGTAGCAGCGCTTCCTTCGAACCGAAGTGATAGTTGACCGCCGCGATGTTCGCGGCTGCCGCGACCGTGATGGCGCGCAGCGAGGTGCCCTCGTAACCCCCTTCTCCGAATCGTTGCTCAGCCACGTTGAGCAATCTTTCCCGGGTCGTTTCGACCGGTGTCTCCACAGAGTTCTCCTTCCCCCCAGCTACCGCACGCGCAGGCACCCCACCTGCTCACGCGCAGTAGCCTGCAGTCAGCATAGTTCAAACGGTCGTTTGAACTGGAGGGCTCAGCTCAGTTGTTGCGAGAAATCCTCAGATTTCTCTGAAACCCTTTCCTTCCCACGGTTCTCGGCACTCACACCTCCACCACAGCCCGTGCACGATCGGGTGAAACCTGTTATTGCGTTAGGGTCCGGGGCCATGACTTTCGTGCGGGTCGACCAACGATTCCGGGGGCCGGAGCGATCGGGCAACGGCGGGTACGTCGCCGGCCTGGTCGGAACGACATTGGCGGCGCAGCTCAACGGCGTACACGTTCCGCAGGTTCGCTTGCGGATGCCGCCACCGCTGCAGAAGGACCTCGATCTGTCGGCCAACGACGCCGGCGTTCAGTTGACTGACGGTGACGAGTTGGTCGCGAACGCAGTACCGGTCGACAGCGGTTTCCTCGCCGACGCGACGATCGATCCGGTCCCGGCGGACGAGGCCCGGGCCGCGGAGGCGGCGTACCGCGGGTTGCAGGATCATCCGTTCCCGAACTGCTTCGTCTGCGGCCCGTCGAACCAGGGTGGTCTGCAGCTGAGGCCAGGGCCGATCGGCGACGGGCGTACGGCGTGCACGTGGAAGCCCGCGGCGGATCTGGCGACCGACGGACTGATCGATGAGCTGTTCCTCTGGGCGGCGCTCGACTGCCCCGGCGGATGGACGATCGACCTCGAAGGCCGTCCGTCGGTGCTCGGCCAGCTGACCGCGTGCATCGACGCGCGGCCGCAGGTCGGCGAGGAGTGCGTCGCGCTCGGCCGCTACCTCGGTGAGGACGGCCGCAAGACGTTCACCGCGAGCACCTTGTACGACGCCGACGGCCGCGTGCTCGCCCGCGCGAAGCACACCTGGATCACGGTGGACCCGGCGGCGTTCAACTAGCGCGCTCGGGCGGCGTGGGCGCGGACCTTGGCGCGGTTGCCGCAGGTCGCCATCGAGCACCAGCGGCGACGCCCGCGCGGGTCGAGGAACAGCCAGCCGCAGGACGGGCAGGTGCGGACGTGCTCGCGGGACGGGCCGGTGAGCAGGTCGCCGGCCAGCAGCGCGAGGTTGTGGAGCGGGAGCGCGAGGTCTTCGCGCAGCTCCCAGGTCAGTCCGTCATCGGTCGGCACGAGCCGCCGGCCGCCGTACGCCTTCTCGATCACGCGGGCGGCGGCCTGAAAGGTCGACTCGGCGGCCTGGTCGGTCAGGACGTCGTACAGGTCGACGCGGAAGTCCAGGGTGGTCTGCAGCCGCCGTGCCACCTCGGTCTGGCTGCTGCCGGCCTGCTCGATCAGCCGGAACACGGTGGCCGGCGACAACAGGCCGACGTACGAGTTCCAGATCAGGAAGGCCTCGTACGACGTCAGCCACTCGGTCCGGGCGGGGCCACGGGTGGTCCACTCGGACCGGGTGTTGACGAAGTCGAGCACCGGATGCGCGCCGACCGGCCTCGGCAGGACGACGCCCTGCACAAGCTCGAGGTGGGACGGCAACGCATTCATCCGATCAGCCGCCTGGTTGGGTCGTCGGCGAAGTCGTCGGCGTGGTCGGCACCGGGATGCTGACGTTGCCGTTCTGCGGGATGACCATGAACTGGATCTTGCCCGACTCGATCGCGGTCTTCAGCAGGTAGCCGTTCGCACCGAGCAGCGCGACCTGCTGCTTGACCGACTGCAGCTCGACGTTCACCTGCTGGTTCTTCTGCTCCTGGGTGGCCTTCGCCAGCTCGGCACGCTGCTTGGCCTCGAGGCCGTCGATGATGCCCTTGTCCAGCGGCATCGGCTTCTGGATCGTGAACGACAGCTCACCGCAGTCGTTGCTGCCGTTGTAGCCCGGTCCGCAGAAGTAGTCACCGCCGACGGCGGCCGGCAGCAGCCGGGTGAACTCCGTGGACGCCGCGGTCTGGAACGCGGCCTTCTTCGCCTCGTTGTTGTAGAGCTCGGCCCAGCCGTAGTTGGTGGCGACCGCGGCCAGCGCCCGGTCGATCTGCGGCCGGAAGTAGCTCTGCAGCATGTCGTTCCAGCCGCGTTCCTCGTAGGCCTCGGTCTTCAGGCCGATGCGCTCGTGGAACGACTTGATCACGTCCTTGTCCCGGTTCAGCGTGAAGTACACCTGCACCCGGACGCCGAGCCGGACGTTGTCCTTGCTGACCACGGTGACCTCGTCGGCCGCGTCCGTGTCGGCGCCGTCACCGCCGATGATGTACGAGCGCTGGTCGATCGGGTACGTGTAGAGCGTGTCGCCGGGGCCGATCAGCTGGTTCGTCGAGCCCGGCGGGACGATCGACTTGAACTTCTTGTCCTCGATCACGCCGCCGCCGTAGTGCAGCCCGATCCGGTTCGCGTCGGTGTTCGCGAAGTTGAAGATGTTGAACAGGATGATCAGCGCGATCACGGCGACGATCAGCCCGCCGATCACCTTCACCTTCGCACTTCCCTTGGGCTTGATCGCGGCGGCCGCGTTCCCCAGTTTTGCCATCAGTCGCCTAGCTCCTTGCGTTCCACCAGTCGCCGTACATCGGCGAGGGTCAGGTCGGCGGTGACCGCGACGTCGCGCGGCACCGACGGATGCGAGGAGAGCGTACGCAGGCCCTGCTCGGCAGCCGCGACCGCCCGCTCGAGCGACCTGACCTCGTGCATCAGCGCCCGGTTCTCGGCATTGACCTCGGTCAGGGCCCGCTCCGCCTGGGCGGCCCGGCGGTACGACGCCCACCCGAACCAGCCGGTTCCGATCAGGATCAGCAGCGGGATCAGCCCCAGTTCGATCATGTCCCGATTCTCGTTCATCCCTGGGCGAAAAACGGTTGAACGGCGTACCGCCCGGCAGTAGGTTCTGAGTACACGCGAAGGGAGGTGGTCCAACGCATGAATTGCTATCGGACTCGTGAGGTGGCGGCGGGCTAACCGCCAACCACTAGTTAGTGGGCAAGTGGTCGGCCAATTCAACGCCAGCCACCGGGCCTGCGGGCAGTCAGGTAGTCCGCCTGACCCTGAGTTCGGCCACCCGGTCGTGTCTCCGGAAGCGCCCGCAGGCTTCTTTATGCCTTCAGTCTTCTGCCTTCCGTCTTATGCCTTCAGTCAGCCGGCGGGCAGTCCAGGCCGAGGGCCTCGCCGATCTCGCGGAGCTGGGCCTCGAAGTACGCACCGGCATCCGGCAGCACCCAGTGCAGCTGGCCGAAGACCTCCATGCAGATCAGGCCGTAGAGCCTGGTCCAGTAGGTCAGCGACAGGTAGATCGCGCCCGGCGGCATGCCCTGGAAGTGCTCGGACTCCTGCGTGAGCTGCGCGATCAGCTCCGTCCCGAGCAGCTCGTCGCGCGGGTACGGGAACGGCTTCCAGTGCCAGATCTGCGCGACCAGCTCCTTGAAGACGTCGCCGAATCGCATCGCCGCCTGGTGGCCGGGCGTCTCGTCGTGGTCGTCCGCGTCGGGCATCGGGACCGCCGTACCGAACAGCAGCGTGAACTCGGCCGGATGCGCGAGACCCCAGTTGCGTAGGCCGTTGGCCAGCAGGTACAGCCGCTCGCCCAGGTCGGGAACCTCTTCGGTCGTCTGCAGCTGCATCAGCGCGGTCGTCAGCTCGTCGTACAGGTCCGCGATCATCGCGCCGATCAGCGCCTCGTGACTCGGGAAGTACCGGTACAGCGCGGGCGGGGTCAGGCCGAGCTCGCGCGCCACCGCCCGCAGGCCGACCGCGGACGACCCGCCGCTGACCAGCAGCCGGCGCGCGGCCGCCTTGATCTCGGCCAGCGTCGCCGCTCTCCGCCGGTCCCGGCTCTCCACTTCGAAAACTCTCCTTGACATCGCGGTAGGGCAGGACCTTAGAGTGAACACCGTTAACAGTTAACGCTGTTCACTCAGGCTCCTGCCGTTCAATCTACTCGCTGGGGAGAGTTTCGTGTTCGAGACGCTCGGCCACTTCACGTACCGGCGACGCCGTCTGGTGCTCGCCCTGACCGGTGTCTTCGTCGTCCTCGGGCTGGCCTGGGGCACCGGCGTGTTCGGGTCGCTCGCGAACGGCGGCTTCGACGCGCCGGACACCGAGGCCGCGCACGCGGTCGCGACGATCGAGCAGAACGTCGGCCGCACCGGCACCGATGTCGTCGTGCTCTATCGCAGCCAGTCCGGGACCGTCGCCGACCCGGCCTTCAAGCAGGCCGTCGAGAGCCATCTCGCGGGGTTGCCGAGCGCCGACGTGACCGGCGTGTCGACGTACTGGAGCACGAAGTCGCCGGCGTTCGTGTCGAAGGACCAGCACAGCACGTACGCCGTACTCACGCTGGCCGGCGCGACACCGGAGGACCGGCTGGACACGTTCCACAAGATCGCCTCGCAGGTCCGGACGGCGCCGGCCGGGCTCGACACCAAGGTCGGCGGCGAGGTCGTGGTGTTCGACGAGGTGAACACGCAGACCGAGCACGACATCGTCAAGGCCGAGTCGATCTCGACGCCGATCGTGCTGGTGCTGCTGGTGGTCGTCTTCGGCGGCCTGGTCGCGGCCTCGCTGCCGCTGTTCGTCGGCGCGCTCGCGATCCTCGGCTCGTTCGTCCTGCTGCGCGGGTTGTCGGCGGTCACCGACGTGTCGATCTTCTCGATCAACATCGTCACGATGATCGGGCTCGGGCTGGCGATCGACTACGCGCTGTTCATCGTCACCCGGTTCCGCGAAGAACTTGCTCGCGGCAACGATGTCGAGGCCGCGCTGACCACGACGATGGCGACGGCCGGTCGGACGGTCGCGTTCTCCGGCGTGACAGTCGGCGTGGCGATCAGCAGTCTGGTGCTGTTCCCGGTGATGTTCCTGAAGTCGATGGCGTACGGCGGTGCTGCCGCCGTGGCGATCGCGATGGTTGCGGCGCTGACCGCACTGCCGGCGCTGCTCGGCGTGTTGGGTCATCGAGTCAATAGTCTGCGGATCTTCAAGCCACGCAAGGCTTCCGCGTCCGCTTCGGCATCGGCTTCGGCTTCGGGTGCGCAGGGCGCCTGGTATCGGCTGGCGCACAGCGTGATGCGGCGGCCGGTGCGGTATGTGCTGGTGCTCGTCCCCGTGCTGCTGATTCTGGGGATCCCGTTCCTGTCAGCGCAGCTGGGCGGCGTGGACCATCGCTCGTTGCCGCCGGGCGCTACTTCGCGGACGGTGACCGAGACGCTGCAGCGGGACTTCCCCGGAGCCGGCGGGTCGGACATCTACTCGGCGGTGCGATTCGATTCCGCACCGAGCGATCCGGCGGCGGCGTTGGCGCCGTACATCTCACGGCTGGAGCAGGTGCGGGACGTGGAGAACGTGCGGATCGGTGGTTACGCCAACGGTGTGGCATCCGTTGTTGTGCACACTCATTTCACCGGACAGGAGTTGGCGGCGCGGGCCGTCGTCCACGGGGTGCGCGCGGTGCCGGCGCCGACGGGTACGCAGGTCCAGGTCGGTGGTGAGACCGCTGCGGTGATCGATCTGCTGGACGTGTTGAAGGAGCGCGCGCCGTACATGGCCGGGTTCATCGTGGTGGTGACGTTCGTGCTGCTGTTCATTGCCTTCGGCTCCTTCGTGCTGCCGGCGAAGGCGCTGCTGATGAACGTGTTGTCGTTGTCGGCGGCGTTCGGGGCGATGGTGTGGATCTTCCAGGACGGGCATCTGTCCGGGTTCCTCGGGTTCACTCCGGCCGGGTTCCTCGATGCGACCAACCCGGTGCTGCTGTTCGCCGTACTGTTCGGGCTGTCGATGGACTACGAGGTGTTCCTGCTCAGCCGGATCCGGGAGGAGTACGACCGGACCGGCGACAACACCGAGGCGGTCGCGCACGGTCTGCAGCGGACCGGCGGGATCATCACCAGTGCGGCGTTGCTGCTGATCATCGTGGTGGCGGCGTTCTCGACGTCGGGCATCGTGTTCGTGAAGATGATCGGCGTCGGGCTGGTGATCGCGATCGCGCTGGACGCGACGATCGTGCGGGCGCTGCTGGTGCCGGCGACGATGCGGCTGCTCGGTCGTGCGAACTGGTGGGCGCCGAAGCCGCTGGTGCGGTGGTGGGAACGCAACGGCTTCCGCGAAACCGATCAGGGCTGGAGCCGGACCAAGTCCCAGGAACCAGAGCTGGCGGGACGGCGGTAGGCAAGGCGGTCGTGCAGCCGGCCGACGCGGCCCTGCCAGAACTCGATTGCTTCTGGGGCGACCAGGTAGCCGCCCCAGAAGTACGGCGTGGAGATCTCGGTGCCCTCCGGCCACTGGCGTTCGTACGACGCGTACTGCAGGTCGAGCTCCTCGCGCGACGCCACGGACTGGCTCTGCTGGGATGCCCACGCACCGAGCTGTGACTCGCGCGGCCGGCTGGCGAAGTACTCGTCGACCTCGTCGGACGGGAGCTTCGTGACCGTGCCCTCGATGCGGACCTGGCGCTCCATCGCGTGCCACGGGAACACGAGCGCGCAGAGCGGGTTGTCGGACAGGTCGTCGGCCTTGCGCGATTGCTGGTTGGTGTAGAAGACGAACCCTCGTTCGTCGACGCGCTTGAGCAGGACCGTCCGCGCCGACGGCCGCCCGTCGCCGTCGGCCGTGGCCAGCACCATCGCGTTGGGCTCCGCCAAGCCGGCCTCCCGGGCCTGCTGCAGCCAGGTTGCGAACTGCTCGATCGGGTCAGAGGCCATCTGATCCTCGAGCAACTCCCCCAGTCCGTACGTACGCCGCATCTCCGCAAGATCCACACGACGAGCCTACTGAAGGAAAGAACAACCCGCCCCTCCGCTTCGCTCCGGGGCGGGGAGAGGCAGGGCAAAGAACTACCCGCCCCTCCGCTTCGCTCCGGGGCGGGGAAGGGCTGGGCAAGCCCCTTCGCTTCGCTCAGGGGCGGGGAAGGGTGGGGCGGAGCCTAGTGCGGCCGGTTGACGTGGTGGTTTATCTCGGTGAGGTGTTGGTTGAAGGTGGCTCGGTAGAGGGCCTGGTGGAGGGTTGCCTCGGCGGCGGCTGAGCTTGCGCCGGCTATCGAGGCGGCCCAGAGCGTGCTGAGATCGCCGAAGCCTTCGACGTCGGTCAGGAGCGGTTCGATCAGGTCGCGGTCGGCGGCCGACGCGAGGTTCCTGCGGACCGGGGTGAACGGCGTGACCCCTCGGCGCAGGGGCTCGACGGCGTAGAAGTAGTCGAGCATGGTCGCGTTCTCGATACCGCTGTCGACGGCAGCCTGCAGCACGCGGTCGATCTGCTCGGCGACCGCGGCCCGGGCCGCCTGCGTCGGTCCTGCGGCGGGGATCAGCCTGGTCTGCAGGTGGTTGCTGAAGGCACGCAGCTTGTCGGGCAACGGGAGCTCGTCGAGTTGCTGTACGTCGCGTGGATAGAAGTAGCCGTGGGCAACCTCACGGACCGGTGCGCTAGTGATGAAGCCGTCAGGCGGTGGGTCGAACAGGCTGCTGGCCGGCTGCAGACCCTCCGCGTACCTGTGCCAGCTCAACGCCCGCTTGATCAGCTCCACCGGCTCGGCTCTTAGGTACGGAGTTGCGACGACCTGCTGCGGGACAGCCGTCGTCGCTTCGAGCACGTAGGCCTTGGTCGTCCGTTGCTGACGGTGGCCGTCGGCAACAATGTGTGTTCCTCCGGGCACAGCCAGCACACCGTCGTACGGCGTGCTGTCGTCCATGAACCATCCGCACCCGGCGGCGAAGGTCCAGCCGCGCGTCGACGCGACCGCCGGTACACCCGCGAACAACAGCGCGGCGACCGGCCGATTGGTCCAAACGCACCCGTCCGGCAACTGCAGCTCGAACAGCCGGCTGACACCGATCGAGTCGGTGGACAGCTCCAGTCGTTCCTCGGCCAGATTCACCTGTGCGCCGGCGTCGTGCCACGAGGTGCTGTCGCGGCTGTCCCAGAGGTGCAGTCCGACTGCTGCGCCGGCGTACCCGTGGTGTTCGGCCTCGCCGCCGTAGTACGCCTCCACGCGGGCACGACCGGCCGCGGCGCGTGCGGCGCTGTCGTGCGCGAAGGTGTAGGCGACCAGCGTTCCCATGCAGAGCCTGATGCCCGCTCTGCGGCGAAAGTTATTGCGGCGGTTGCTGGCCCGGGTACTGCGGGGGTTGTTGCGGCGGCTGATGTGGCGGGTACGGCGGTTGTTGCTGTTGGCCCGGGTATCCGCCCCACTGCTGCGGCTGCTGCTGCGGGTAGCCGGGCTGGTACCCACTACCGTCCTGCAGTTGTCCTGGACCTGCCAGCAGCTTCGCCACCTTGGCGTCGACAGCCCAGCGCCGCAGGCCGACCAGCAACAGCGGTATGCCGAGCAGGATCACAGATCCGTCGAACAGCAGGTACGACCCGCCGTACTTCGAACCCGGGAACTGGAACAGCTTGACCAGGTCCAGCGCCTGCCTGATCGGCAGCACCAGCACGGCCACGCCGACCACTGTCAGCAGCAGACCGGCACCGGTGGTCACACCGGAACCAATGGCCGGAGCCATCATCAGCAGGCCGAGCACGACCGCGACGCCGATCATCAGCGCGAGCCAAGGCAGCACCCGGTCCAGGTTGCTGTTGTACAGCTGGACGCGGATCAGCAGCCGATTGGTCGCGTAAGAGGCGACGACCATGGCTGCATAGGACGCAATGACGCCGATCACGAGCCCAAGGGCGGGGAGGGGCTTGGCCATGCCGTCGACAGTAGACCTCTCAGCGGTCCACCACCGGCGCAATGTCCTCGAACCGGTCACAAAGCTGTCGTGTCATCAGTTCCGAGAACTATGCTGCGGGAGCGCCGACACGAGGACGAGGGAGTCGCATGTCTGATCCGAGGACCGAGGTGCAGCACGGGCTGGAAGGCGTGGTCGCCTTCGACACGCAGATCGCCGAGCCGGACAAAGAAGGTTCGGCGCTCCGCTATCGCGGCGTGGACATCGAGGACCTGGTCGGCCGCGTCCCGTTCGAGAACGTGTGGGGCCTGCTGGTCGACGGCGCCTTCACCCCGGGCCTGCCGCCCGCCGAGCCGTTCCCGTTGCCGGTGCACACTGGCGACGTGCGCGTCGACGTACAGTCCGCGCTGGCGATGCTCGCACCCGCCTGGGGTCTGCGGCCGCTCTACGACATCGACGACGTGCAGGCGCGTGACGACCTGTCCCGGGCGGCGGTGATGGCGCTGTCGTACGTCGCGCAGGCGGCCCGCGGCGTCGGCCATCCGATGGTGCCGCAACGCGAGGTGGACAAGGCGACGACGATCACCGAGCGGTTCATGATCCGCTGGCGCGGCGAGCCGGATCCCAAGCATGTCAAGGCGGTCGACGCGTACTGGACGTCCGCGGCCGAGCACGGCATGAACGCGTCGACGTTCACCGCGCGGGTGATCGCATCGACCGGTGCGGACGTCGCTGCTGCACTGTCCGGTGCGGTCGGCGCGATGTCCGGTCCGCTGCACGGCGGTGCGCCGGCCCGGGTGCTGACGATGATCGAGGGCGTGGAGCGGTCCGGCGACGCACGCTCGTACGTGAAGGGCTTGCTGGACGCGGGCGAGCGGCTGATGGGCTTCGGGCACCGCGTGTACCGCGCCGAGGACCCGCGCGCCCGGGTGCTTCGTCGTACGGCGCGTGAGCTGGACGCCCCGCGGTACGAGGTGGCTCAGGCGCTGGAGCAGGCTGCGCTGGCCGAGCTGCGCGAGCGGCGGCCGGACCGGGTGCTGGAGACCAACGTGGAGTTCTGGGCGGCGATCGTCCTCGACTTCGCGGAGGTGCCGCCGCCGATGTTCACGTCGATGTTCACCTGTGCACGGACGGCCGGCTGGAGCGCGCACGTACTGGAGCAGAAGCGGACCGGCCGGCTGATCCGCCCGTCGGCCATCTACTCGGGTCCCGCGTCCCGGCCCGCCGACGCCATCGAGGGCTGGAACCCGGATTGGGCTTAACGGTCTTGGCTGGGGGTGCGGCCGGTGCGTTGTTTGTACTGGCGGCTGAAGTACGGAACGTCGGTGTAGCCGAGGGCGGCGGCTGTCTCGGTGACAGTCATGCCGCTCTCGGTGAGCAGTTGATGCGCGCGGTCGATCCGGGCCTGGATGAGGTACTGCGCGGGTGACATCCCGAACTGCGCGACGAACCTTCGCGTGAACTGGGCGCGACTCAGAGAAGCCTTGGAGGCCATCTCCGCGACGGTCCAGTCGCGGCCCGGGTCCTGCCGGAGCTGCCTGGCGATCTCGTCGACGGCGGTGTCGGTGACGCGTCGGCCCGGGGTATGGACGGCGTCCCAGATCAGCGCGATCAGTTGCTCGAGGCACAGTTCCGCCTGGCGCCGGCCGAGCGCGTCCTGCCTGCGGTACGACGCGTCGCTCGTGCGGGCGAGGACGCCGAGCAGCTCGCGATCCATCACCTCTCCCCAGCGCGGGTCGGGCGCTGCGCCTGTGGTCTGGAAATGCATGCCGAAGACCAGCAGCCGACGGTGCGGGTCGTGGGTGGCGCGTGGCGCATCACCGGGCTGGAACACCGCGCAGATGCCGGGGTGCAGGTCCTGGCGTTCGCCGTTGAGAACCAGCTCGCCGCGTCCGTCCATCACGCACCAGAGCAGGTGGTCCGCCAGCGGGCGCGAGGTCCACGACCAGCTCGGCTCACACCGCCAGAAGGTCGGTGCGGACACCAGCTCGAGCTCCAGCCGCTGCAACAAAAGTTCAACTCCTCGCGCGAATCCTCCGTGGTTCGGTGCCGGTACCAGGCAGGAGAATTGGATCTGCCAAGCAGCGTAGAGCACAGCCGCGGGAGTCGTGCATGAGCGTTTCATCCAACGTCGACGTCGTACTTCGGGAAGAGTTCGAGCGGACCGGTTACGCGCTGGTGCGCGGGCTGTTCAGCACCGACGAGGTCGACCGGTTGCGGGACCACTACATGGAGGTCCGGCAGCGCGGTCCGCGGGCGAACGACTTCGCGGGGCACAACTCCACCGACCGCGACCCGCTGAAGCGGTACCCGCGGATGGCGCAGATGCACCGCTGGGACGAGGCATCGCTGCAGTGGATGATCGACCCGCGCATCGACGAGGTCATGACGACGCTTCTCGGGCGGTCACCGTACGCCGTGCAGACAATGGTCTACTTCAAGCCGCCGGGCTCCCGCGGGCAGGCGTTGCACCAGGACAACTTCTATCTGAAGGCCGATCCGGGGACGTGCGTCGCGGCGTGGATGGCGCTCGACCGGGTCGACGAGGCGAACGGGTGCCTCGAGGTCGTGCCCGGCTCGCACCGGTGGCCGATCCTGTGCACGGAGAAGGCCGACACCACGGTCAGCTTCACCGATGTCACGGTCCCGCTGCCGTCGACCGGGTCCGCCGTATCGGTGGAGATGGAGCCGGGCGACGTGCTGTTCTTCCACGGGGCGCTGGTCCACGGCAGCAATCCGAACGTCACCACGGACCGCTTCCGCCGGGCGCTGATCGGCCACTACATCGAAGGCGAGGCGGAGCGGGTCGCGCAGTACTACCACCCGGCGCTCCGGATGGACGGGACCGAGCTCACGCTCGAGGTGGCCGAGGGCGGCGGGGCATGTGGCGAGTGGACCGAGACGCCGGACGGGCCGGTTGCCGTCCTGACCGGTACGCAGACCATCACCCGCAAGCACGAGTAGTCCGCGCGGTGAGCCCCGGAGCGGTGGGTTGGGCCGGGTGTGCGAGGATAGAGCGCGCTGACAGCGTCGTCGGCTTTCTGAGATGCAGACGACGAAGGGAAGACGCTGGTGACCAGCGACATTCAGATTCCTGCTGAGCTCAAGCCCGCTGACGGCCGCTTCGGTTCGGGCCCGTCGAAGGTCCGCCCGGAAGCCGTCGCCGCGCTGGCGACCGAAGGCGCGAAGCTGCTCGGCACCTCCCACCGCCAGGCCCCGGTCAAGAACCTGGTCAAGCGGGTCCAGGAGGGCGTGGCCGACCTCTTCCAGCTGCCCGAGGGCTACCAGGTTGTGCTCGGCAACGGCGGGTCGACGGCCTTCTGGGACGTAGCGACGTTCGCGCTGATCCGGGAGAAGAGCCAGCACCTGAACTTCGGCGAGTTCTCGTCCAAGTTCGCCAAGGCCGCGCAGCAGGCGCCGCACCTGGCCGACCCGTCGGTGATCAAGTCCGACCCGGGCACCCGTCCGGTCGCCGTGGCCGAGGCCGGCGTCGACCTGTACGCGTGGCCGCACAACGAGACCTCGACCGGTGTGATGGCGCCGGTCAAGCGCGTCGAAGGCGCCGACGAGGGTGCACTGGTCGCGATCGACGCGACCTCGGGTGCGGCCGGTCTGCCGGTCGACGTCAACGAGGCCGACGTGTACTACTTCGCGCCGCAGAAGGGCTTCGCGTCCGACGGCGGCCTGTGGATCGCGCTGATGAGCCCGGCCGCACTCGCCCGGGTCGAGGAGATCACCGCATCCGGCCGCTGGATCCCGGCGTTCCTGGACCTCGCGACCGCGGTCGACAACTCGAGCAAGAACCAGACGTACAACACGCCGTCGCTCGCCACGCTGTTCCTGATGGCCGAGCAGACCGACTGGATCAACAACCAGGGCGGTCTGGAGTGGAGCGTCGGGCGGACGACGGACTCGAGCAACCGGCTGTACACGTGGGCCGAGAAGTCGGAGTACGCGACGCCGTATGTCACCGACCCTGACGCCCGCTCGCTCGTCGTCGGCACGATCGACCTCGACGACGCGATCGACGCGGCGGCGGTCGCGAAGGTACTGCGCGCCAACGGCATCGTCGACACCGAGCCGTACCGCAAGCTCGGCCGCAACCAGCTCCGCGTCGCGATGTTCCCTGCGGTCGACCCGAACGACGTCGAGAAGCTGACCCAGGCCATCGACTACGTCGTCGAGAACCTCAAGTAGCCAGAGCCACCGAACAGCCGCCGTACCCCATGTGGGCGCGGCGGCTGCTTCATTTGCTCAGAGGTTGATGCGGAGGACGGCTCGGCGGTTGCCGGGGCGGCTTACTTCGGTGAAGCCGGCGGCGGTGAACATGGCGAGGGTGCCGACGGAGCCGCCGTCCACGAGGTCGGGGTAGCCCTCGAGGGCTTGCGCGCCGCCGGCGCGGGCGAAGGGGACGGTGGCTCGGGCCAGGGCGCGGCCGATCCCTCGGCGGCGGTAGCCGGCGCGGGTGACGAAGCAGGTCACGGCCCAGACGGTCGGGTCGGTCCTGTCCTCGTTGCGGCCGAGCCACGGGACGCGGAAGTCCCTGAGCAGCCTCGGGTGGTCCGCGCGTGGCGCGACGGCGCACCAGCCGACGGGCTCGCCATCGACGTACGCGACCAGGCCGCTCGTCTCCTGCGCCTTGCGGTTGCCGCAGGCTGTCTGGTCGCGGAGTCTCGCGGAGAGTTCCTCGGGGCCTTCGGAGTCCCAGGACTCCTTCGGCAGCATCCGGAAGCGCTGGCACCAGCAGCGTGCGGGATCAGCCGCCGAGAAGATCGCCTGCAGGTCGTCCCACGTGGCCTGGTTGGCCGGCACGATCGTCAACTGCTCGAACGCGATCGGCTCCCGCGAACCAGCCGACCGGAGAACGGCAACCCGCCTGGCCGGCGCCGCCTTCGGCTGGGTCGGCTTACGCGCCGGCGCCTCGAACGCCACCCCAACCTCCACCGGATCCCCCGCATCCAGCCGCTCAGGCTTTCGTACGGCGTCCTTCAGCGGCAGCAGGTAACCGCCGTCCCTCGACCACAACGACGTCTTCCACTCGGTGCTACCGAGCCGGGCACGGATCGGCAGCATGCCCCAGACGTTGTACCCGGCAGCCGACGCAGCAGCCTTCATCGCCTCGGCTGCCTCGTCAGGAACGGGCACGAAGTAGTACGGTGCCGGACCGCGCCACTCGATGACCTCGCCGCTGAACTCATGCTCCATGCCCCGATGCTAGGGCTGGTTCCGGACGTACAGCTTCCGGATTTGTGGATCAGACGTGCGGGCGGCGGTGGCCGGTGGGTGGTGACTGGCCGGTCAGACGGTCGTTCTCGGCCTGGCGGTCCCGGCGTTCGCGGCGACCCGGCGGGAACGTGACGACGGTGATGATGAGCGCGAACAGGCTGGCGCCGATGACGATCCAGCGGAGGTTGTGGCTCTTACCGGAGTCCGAGTTGCTGGAGTCTGACGTCGTGGCCGGCTTCGGCGTCGCACTGGCGGACGGCGGCGTGGAGGTGACTGCCTTGGCGGGAGCCGTCATCTGGTAGACGGCCGAGTTGGCGCCTTCGCTGCCGACGAGGACAGTGTTGTCCGTGGGGCCTACCGCGACGGTCTCGCCCTGGCCGAGGACTGCGGCGCCGCGGGCGACCACGGTGGGGGTCTCGCCCCAGGCGACCGTTGCGACGTCGGTGTACGTCCGGAGCACCACGCGCTGTCCGTCCGGCATGAACGTGCCGTCGGTGATGATCCCGGGAGGCGACGGCGCCAGCTTCGAGAGGTCGTTGGTGCCTTGGCGGCTCGGGGCGGGCGGGGCGGCGTAGATCCCGCCGGTGCCCTTGAGCTCCTTCGTCACGATGTACAGCTGGCTGGTGCCCGGCTCGATCAGCAGCGTCTCGGCGTCGTGCGCGCCGTCGGGGTACTTGAAGTCGAACTGGTGGTACTTGAGGTCGGCGTCCTCGAGGGTCGCCGGCTCCGGGATCGTGTAGATCTCGATCTGGTCCCGGCTGGCCTTGTTGTCGCCGATGTCCGCGATGTAGATCGTGCCGTCCCGGTCCACGCCGAGCGCCTCGACGTCGGTCACCTTCGCGCCGAACCGCAGTACCGCCTCCACCTTGCCGGTCGTGCCGTCGATCGCGAACACCCGGCCGGTGTCACCGGAGTCGTTCACGGTGTAGTACGTGCCGGGGTGCTTCACGCTCTTCGCCAGACCGGACGACTCCTTGATCCGGTCGTCGTTGATCGTGAACAGCTTCTTCGGAGCGGCCGCGGTCGGGTCCGCCTCCACCGTCGCCGAGGCGGTTGTGGGAAGTGCCACACCCGCCAGCGTGCAGAGGGTCGCCCCCACCAGCGCAAACGCCGTCCGAAGTCGCGTCACAAGCCCACCTCGGCACCCGCGGCCGGCCTACCAGGCGGCGTCTCGGCCGGCGGCGTCTCGGCCGGCGGCGTCGCGGGCGGTAGGAGGAGCTGGGCCAGGCGGGGGTTGACCTGCCACTCGGTGACCAGGGCCTCGTACTCGGCCTGGAGCTCGGCGGTCGGCTTCGCGCCGGTCCGCGCAGCGCGAAGCAGCAGATTGCGCGGCGTGTGCTGACTGTCCACGAACTGCACGACCTCCACCCGGTAACCGACCTGTCGGAGCACCGCCGCCCGCAACGAATCCGTCAGGACGTCGGCAAACCGCTCACGAACGATGCCATATCGCGTCATCAGCGCATAAGGCGCCGGTGGTGTGACGCTCTTGAGCTGCTTTTGGATGTCGTGATGACAACATGGGGCCGCGAGCACCAGCTGAGCCTCCCAGCCGACCGCCCGCGCGAGGGCGTCGTCGGTCGCGGTGTCGCAGGCGTGCAGCGCCAGCACGACGTCCGGCCGTACGTCGAGCTCGGCCGCCTGGATGGTCGCGTCGACGAACCGCAGGTGGTCCTGCCAGCCGAGCGCCTCGACCACCCGCGCGTTCCGCTTCCGGGCCGCCGGGTTGTGGTCGATCCCCGTCATCCGGACATCGTGCCCGGCCGCGGACAGCAGGTGGTACGCCGCCAGCGTGAGATACGCGTTCCCACAGCCAAGGTCGACCACCTGCAGCGGACGGTCCGTCGCGATCCGGCCGGCCCCGATCGCCTCGTCGAGCGCAGGCGCGAGCAGCTTGCAGAACTCCTCGATCTGCTTGTACTTCGCCTGCCGCGACGGCTTCACACGGCCCTGGTGGTCGCTGATACCGAGCTCGATCAGGAACGGCGCGGCCGGGTCGAGCACCCGCTGCTTCACCCGGTCGTGCCCGGTCTCCTGCTCCCGGCTGTCGTCCTGCCGGTGCAGCAGCTCCTTGCCCTTCTTGGTGTAGCGCAGCCGCAGGGTCTCGCTCGTCGTCTCCACGTGCCACGACCCGTACGGCAGGTCGAGGAGCTCGTCGACCGCCTTCTCCACGTCGTCCGCGGGGATGTTCCGCGTGTGGGCCTGCCGCTCGTCGAACTCGGTGATCTGCAGGTGCCGCTCGCCCTTCAGATCGACGTACCGCACCTCGACCCGCAGGTACGCCGGCGGGTCGAACCCGCGGCGCCGCCCGGACGCCAGCGCCCGCACCAGACTGCCCTGATCCAGCAGGGCAGCACGAACCACCTCCAGCGCCCCGGCCTCCGCCGACCGCGCCGGCTCGCCCGACCGCACCACTGGTTGCATCGCGCCATTGTCTCCGACCCCCACCCCCGATCTCAAAAGGGTCGCAGAAACCCACCGTCGCCACCCCCGAACTCCCCGTACACTCCCCGCTGCGCCGGTGTACTACGGTCACCTTCCCTCGCACAGCCAGGACGTGTAGCACATGTGCTACATTGGATGCATGGACGCCCTGGGACTTCGTGAACTTCGGCAGCACGCAAGTGATCTCGTCCGCCGCGCCGAAGCCGGCGAGCACTTGGTGATCACCGTGTCCGGCCGCCCTGCGGCAGTGCTCGGACCACCGGAGCGGGACCACTGGCGGCACTACGACGAGGTCGCAGACGTACTGGTCCGACGCACCGACGACGCCTGGGAAACCGATCGCGACCTGATCGACCAAGACCTCGTCGATCCCTGGGAGCCGAAGGAATGAGGGCACTGCTCGACACCAGTGTCCTCATCAAAGGGCTGGACAACCCGGTCGACGCCGAGTTTGCGATCAGCGCCATCAGTCTCGCCGAGTTGCACTTCGGTGTACTCGTCGCCAAGTCACCGGAGATCCGCGCCGCCCGCCTGCGCCGTCTTGCAGGTATCGAGCGCGCCTTTGAAGCGCTGCCCGTGACTGACGCTGTCGCTCGGACATACGGCTCGCTCGCAGCAGCGGTCGCGGCAGCAGGAGGGCAGCCGCGCGCCCGTGCGTTCGACCTGGTCATCGCGGCAACCGCGGCTACCCATGAGGCCGCCCTCTACACGCGAAACCCGAAGGACTTCCACGCGGTCCAGGAACTCGTCGAGATCATCGCTGTCTGACCACTCCCCGAAGCACATCAAACCGCCGGGAGACGACTCGGCGAGGCGGCGTTTGTGACGGTTCCCTCGGATGGCTCATTCGAGTTTTTGGTCGTCGGTGAGGAGGCCTAGGGAGCGGAGGCGGGTGGCGATTCCACCTTCCTGGCGGCCGAGGGTGGTGACGAGGGCGTCCTTGGTGGCGCCGTTGTGGAACATCTCGATCAGGGTCTGCTCGTCTTCGGGGGACCACTGGGTGAAGGCCTTCGGGTGGTTCTTGCGGGCCTGCTCGATCTTGCGGGTCATCGAGCGCGGGTTGAGCAGTTCGAGGGAGCGGATCCGGGCCTGGCGGTGGCGGCCGACCTCCTCGCCCTCGCGCCAGAACACCACCGCCCCGTCGTCGAACGTCATCAGGTCGGCGGGGACGTCGCAGTAGTCGGCGTCCTCGAGCATCACGCGCATCATTGCTGGTTCTCTCCATTCACGGTGGATGCGTGGTCGACAGAGAAGATGCCGCGATCCGACCCACCCGCAGCCCACCGATCCGCAACCTGTGGACAACCGATCGCACAAGTTGTTTGCAAAATCTCTTTGCAAAGAGTCTTTGCAGTCCTATGCTCGACACCATGAGCGACGAGACCACCCCCGAGCCGCCCCGCACAGTCCGGCTGGACCGCCACCTGGTGCGCGCCCTCGCCCACCCGATGCGGAACCGGATCGTCGGCCTGCTGCGGGTGTACGGCCCGCAGACCGCGACTACCCTGGCCGGCCGGCTCGGCGTGAACACCGGTGCGACCAGCTACCACCTCCGCCAGCTGGCCGACGCCGGTCTGGTGATCGAGGACGACACCCGCGGCAACGCCCGCGACCGCTGGTGGAAGGCCGCGCACCAGGGCACCGAGTTCAACAAGGCCGAGCTGCTCGAGCAGGAGCCCGAGCTGGCGCTGGGCTTCCTGCACGGAGTCGGACAGACGTACGCCGAGAACATCTTCGGCTTCATCGATGCGATGCAGACGATGCCCGAGGACTGGCGCGACGCCAGCCTGCTGGGGGACTACTTCTTCCACCTGCGGGCCGACCAGCTCGACGCGATGATGCACGAGGTCGTGGCGGTGCTGGAGAAGTACAAGACCCCCGACCTGACCGCTCCCCTGCCGGAGGGGGCCGAGCAGGTGACGGTCCAGATCCAGGCCTTCCCGCGCGAGACGCGGTAGCAGGGCACGGGGTGAGGCAGATGAGCGACAAAGGAAACCGGGCGCCGCTGATCGCGTTCCTGGTGGCGAACGTGGTGTCGGTCTGTGGCACCAGGGTGAGCGCCATCGCGATCCCCTGGTTCGTGCTGATCACCACCGGGTCGCCCGTAAAGACCGGTCTGGTCGCCATGGCCGAGATGACGCCGCTGGTCCTGGTCAAGGTCGCCGGTGGGCCGTTGATCGACAAGGTCGGAGCACGCCGCATCAGCGTCGTCGCGGACACCGCGAGTACTGCGGTAGTCGGTCTCGTCCCGCTCCTCCACACGCTGGGCCTGCTGCACTTCCCAACGCTTCTCGTGCTGGTTGCGATCGCCGGCGCCTGCCGGGGACCGGGTGACTCCGCGAAGGAGACGCTCATCCCGGACATCGCCCGTGCGGCGAGAGTGCCGCTGGAGCGAGTGACAGGCCTGGAGAGTACGACGGAACGCCTGGCCGGCTTCTTCGCGTACGCCCTGGCCGGCGGACTCATCACCCTCGTCGGTGCGGTCAACGCACTCTGGATCGACGCCGCATCGTTCGGCGTATGCGCCCTACTGATCGCCCGCTGGATCCCCAAGCCCACCAAGCAGCCAACCACCAACGAGCTCGAACAGGGCTACGGACAAAGGCTCCTCGAGGGCTGGCAGTTCCTTCGCACCGACAAGCTGCTGCTTCCGCTCGTCACCATGATCGCCGTGACCAATCTGCTCGACGCCGCGACCAGCACGGTCCTGCTGCCGGTCTGGATCAAGACGCACGGCTACGGCCCCGGACACACCAGCCTGATCCTCACCGCGTTCGGAGTGACAGCCACCGCATTCGCCTTGCTGGCTTCAGCAATCGGCGACCGGATCCCCCGCAAGCTAGTTTTCACCGTGGCCTTCCTTATCGCCGGAGCACCGCGCTTCGTAGCCCTGGCAGCAGGCGCACCGATCTGGGCTCTGATGGCGGTGTACGCCGTCGGCGGCATCGGAGCCGGCTTCATCAACCCGGTGCTCGGCGCGATCCGAGTCGAACGGATCCCCGGCCACCTGCTCGGTCGAGTCAACTCACTGTCGAACGCGGCCTGCTGGACCGGCGTACCGCTGGGTGGCGTGGTCGCCGGACTGGCCATCGCAGGCATCGGCTTCGCGCCCGCAGTGCTTGCCGGAGGCGCCATCTACCTGATTGCAACCATGTCGCCGGTGCTGATCGGCCGGCACGAGAGCTGGAAGGCTACACAGGATCCGACGGGTCCTCAGGAAACGGCGGCTGATCCGGATCGGGTGGCAGTCGCAGCACCTTAGCCTTCGTGGTGCTCTCCACCTCGCGCCGCATCCGGTCCCGCTCCGCCCGCAGCAGACCGAGCATCACCAGGTCCAGCAACATCCCACCCGCGGCCGCGAACTGCGTCGCAGCGAACTGGAAGACCTGTGTCATCAGCAACGACACCAGGACAGCCAACTCGAACAGCCGCACCGCCCGGGCCCGATTGCCCTTCCGCAGCGCCAGCGCACCCCGCACCGTGAACGTTGCCGATAGCAAGCTCCCGGCCGTGACGCCCAGCACTGGAAGGTGATTGAGCCCATCGCCGACGACGATCGCGATGAGCAGCGCACCAACCACCTGCAACGCCAGTACGGCGACAGCGATCCGCGGCGCCTTCGGGTGCGTGGCGAGTCGCTCGAACCCGCGCTGCAGCGCCTGCCACCCCGCATCGACCGGAGCAGCCAACTCGACCTCGTCGGCCGGGCACGCAGCCAGCAACTCCCTGGTCTCCTGCCGCCCCTGCACCTGCAGAGGCACCGCGCGCAGCAGCTCCGACGCCTCCGCCCGGCGACGCCGCGACAGACCGCCGGCGACACCCTCGACAGCGTGGTCGATGACGTTGGCCAGCTCCTCCCGCGGGTCGATCGGCCGCCGCGTGGTGAGGAACCGGAATCCGAGAATGATCAGCACGAAGACGACGTACACGATCGCCGCGGTCGGCTTGTAGAAGTAGTTGTTGTCCGAGGTGACGAACTTCCCCACCTCGTCGATGAACAGTCCGAACCCGATCCCGCCGACCGTCGCGGCGGCCGGCCGGACGACGGGTCCGACGTACCCGAGCAGCAGTGAGATCGCGATCAGCATCAGCAGGCCGCCGGGCAGCACGTGCGCGATGTGCAGACCCTTGCCGCCGATCTGCGGGTAACCGCTCAGGCTGAGGATCAGCCGGGTCACCAGGACCGTCGCCACCCCCGACACCACGAACGTCGTCAGGTGCTCCCCGGACCGCACATTGCGGACCAATCCGGCCCGCATCAGGTACGACGACCGCGCGGCGGTGCTGTTCGTCATTGGCGGGACGTTACCCGGGCCCCGGACCCAGCACAGCCACAGAGCGTTTGAGACGTATGAATACGAATCCACTTAGCTATTGCGCTTCATCCACCAGCGGCCTAATCTCTCGCGTAGCGGAATATCACTTCCACCAGGTGATACCCGTCCGCGCCGCCCACTAACCGGCCGAAGTCCTTCCAGAGCTGTGATCCGAAGGCTTCGGCCGATTTTCCGGCCAGTTTCTACATCGGTGAAGAAGGACTCCTGAGAGGAGGCCACCATGAGCACGAGCACCGAGATCTCGGCTCCGGCAGGCCGTGAACCGACAGCTGAGGTCCCTCCCCCGGCACCGCGTCCCAGACCCGGCCGGCGCACGGACCGGGTTGCCTACCTCTTCCTGCTCCCCTGGTTCACAGGACTGCTTCTGCTGACGGCCGCACCCCTGCTGGGATCGCTGTACCTGTCGTTCACCAAGTTCAACCTGCTGCAGTCACCGCACTGGAACGGCTTCGGCAACTACGTGAAGATGTTCACCGACGACCCGCGGTACCTGCAGTCGTTGAAGGTCACCTTCATCTACGTCGCGCTCACCGTCCCGCTGCAGCTGGGATTCGCACTCGCGGTCGCCGTGATGCTGAACCGCCCGATGCGCGGGATGGCCTTGTACCGCTCGATCTACTACATCCCCTCACTGCTCGGCGGCAGCGTCGCGATCGCGGTGATCTGGGGCCAACTGTTCGACGACGACGGCGTACTGAACGCCTTCCTGGCGTTCTTCGGCGTCGGCGGCCGCAGCTGGATCTCCAACCCCGACACGGCTCTCTACACGCTGGTGCTGCTGAACATCTGGCAGTTCGGCTCGCCGATGGTGATCTTCCTGGCCGGCCTCAAACAGATACCGCAGGAGCTGTACGACGCGGCCTCGGTCGACGGCGCGAACGCCTGGCGCCGGTTCTGGTCGGTCACCGTGCCGCTGCTGACGCCGATCATCTTCTTCAACGTCGTGCTGCAGATCATCCAGGCGTTCCAGGCCTTCACGCCGGCGTACGTCGTGAGCGGCGGCAGCGGAGGCCCGTCGGACTCCACGTTGTTCTACACGCTTTACCTGTACCAGCAGGGTTTCACGAACCTGAACATGGGCTACGCCTCCGCGATGGCGTGGGTGCTGCTGCTGATCATCGCGATCTTCACGCTGATCAACTTCGCGCTCGCCCGCCGCTGGGTCTACTACGAGGACCGCTGATGACGACACTCCAGCACGCTCCCGCAGCCCGGCGGCGTACCCGCAGGTGGCTGACCCATCTCGCGCTGATCGCCGGCACCCTGGTGATGGTCTATCCGCTGCTGTGGATGGTCGGCGGATCCTTCAAGGACGAGTCCGACATCTTCTCGCAGCTCAACCCGTTCCCCAGTTCGCTCGACCCGCGCAGCTACATCGCCGGCTGGACCGCGACCGATCCCACCTTCACGCGGTTCTACATCAACTCGATGCTGATCGCGGTGCTCGCGGTGGCCGGCAACGTGATCGCCTGCACGCTCACGGCGTACGCGTTCGCCCGGCTGGAGTTCCGCGGCAAGAAGGTGTTCTTCGCGATCATGCTCGGCTCGATCATGCTGCCGGCGCACGCGCTGCTGATCCCGCAGTACGTGCTGTTCTTCCACCTCGGCTGGGTGAACACCTATCTCCCGCTGGTGGTGCCGAAGTTCCTGGCCACCGACGCGTTCTTCATCTTCTTGATGGTCCAGTTCATCCGCACGATCCCGCGGACGCTGGACGAGGCCGCGATGATCGACGGCTGCGGCAAGGTCCGCATCTTCAGCCGGATCATCCTGCCGCTGACCGGACCGGTGCTGATCACCACCATGATCTTCACCTTCATCTGGACGTACAACGACTTCTTCTCCCAGCTGATCTACCTGTCCTACCCCAGCAGCGAGACCGTGCCGGTCGCGTTGCGGCGATTCGTCGACGCGACCGGCGACTCGTCGTACGGGCAACTGCTGGCCATGTCGGTGCTGTCGCTGGTGCCGACCTTCATCGTCTTCCTTCTCGCCCAGCGCCGGATCGTCGAGGGCATCGCCACGACCGGCCTCAAGGGCTAGCCCGAAAGGACCACAGTCATGACCACACAGATCGACCGGCGGCGCTTCCTGCAGGCCGGACTCGCGGCCGGCGTACTCGCTCCTCTGCTGGCCGCCTGCAACCTCGACCCCGCGGCCAAGGAGGCGAAGAACTCGGTCCGGTTCTCGAGCTACGGGGACCCGACCAAACTCGGCCTGCGCAGCAAGCTCGCCGACCAGTACACCTCGAGCCATCAGAGCGTGAAGATGGTCTTCGAGGGCACCGCGACCGCGGAGTACTGGGACAAACTCGCCACCCAGATGGCCGGCGGCAACGCCCCGGACGTGATCAACATCGACATCGCCCGGATCGGCCAGTACGGCGCGGCCGGCGCGTTGCAGTCGCTGGAGAAGTACATCCCGGACCCGATCGACACCAAACCGCTCGACAAGAACCTGCTGATCCAGGGGCAACTGAAGGGCGAGCAGTTCGGCATCCCGGTCGCGATGGGCGCCTACAGCATGGGGTACGACGTGACCGTGCTCGACCAACTCGGTCTGGAGCACCCGACGGAGACGTGGACCTGGGCCGACTTCGCGACGCTGGCGAACCAGGTCCGGGTGAAGTCCGGCAAGAAGATCTACGGCGCGGAGGATCCCAGCGGGGACACGGCGTCGCTGCAGATCTTCCTGCGTGGCAAGGGCGAGGACCTGTACAAGGACAGCGCACTCGCGTTCACCGATGCGTCGCTGACCGAGTGGTTCGAGTACTGGGCCGCGCTGCGGGCGACCGGCGGCACGATCCCGGCCGATATCGCAGCCCAAGCGAAGTACGGCGATTGGCCGACCAGCCCGCTGGTGAAGAAGCAGGCCGCGCTCGCACATATCCACACGCCCAACCTCAAGGGCGGTTTCCAGGATCTGACCAAGAACACCATCGACATCACCCTGCCGCCGCGGAACACGAAGGGCGGCAAATGCGGGACGTTCCCGGCGCCGAGCAGCTACCTGTCGCTCAACGCCAAGAGCCAGCGCGCAGACGACGCTGCCGCGTTCATCAACTGGTTCACCAACGGCGCCGAGGCCGCGAAGACGCTCCGGCTGATCAGCGGACCGCCCGCCTCGGCCGAGGGCCGGGACGTGCTACTGAAGGGCAGTGACCTGTCGGCGAGCGAGAAGCAGGTGCTCGCGTACACCGACCTAGCGCTGAAGAACTCGTTCGCCCCGCCGCAGGCCGCACCGGCTGCTTCGACCGCCGTCGGCGACCTGCTGCTGAAGGTCAGCCAGGACATCGCCTTCAACAAGATCTCGATCAAGCAGGCCGTGCCGAAGTTCATGGCCGACGCCGGCAAGACCCTCGACGGCAAGTGATTGGAGCCCTATGAACGAGCAGAACCCCGTCACGACCGGTCGCACCGCGACCTGGGCGATGGAGCAGCTCGCGCAAGCCCTGGCTGAGCAGGGGATCGCCGACACACCGGTCCGGCTCGCCACCCCCGACGAGGTCCCGGCCGCCGACCTCGCCGACGTGCCCGAGTCGTACGCCGTACTCCGTGTCGACGACGAGCTCGTTGTCGTTAGCAACGACGAGATCGGCCTGCGCTGCGGAGTACTCGAGCTCGCGGACCGAGTCGCCGCCGGCGAGGACCTCGCTGGTACGACGCCGTTCGCCGAGCAGCCCGCCGTACCCGTCCGGGGTGTGGTGCGGTCGTTCTCCAGCGTGGACGAGGACACGCCCTGGTTCCACGACCAGCGGTTCTGGACGGAGTACCTGACCTGGCTGGCCGCGTCGCGGTTCAACCGGTTCCACCTCGCGCTTGGCATGCAGTACAACTACGGCGCCGATCGCCATGGCGCGACCGACAACTACCTGTGCTTCGCCTACCCGTTCCTGTTCGACGTGGACGGCTACGACGTACAGGCTGAAGGAGTCGGTGCCGACGAGCAGAAGCGCAACCTCGACACGCTGCGCTTCATCGCTGCCGAGAGCAAACGGCGCGGGCTGAAGTTCCAGCTCGGTCTGTGGAACCACGCGTACGACTACGGCCGCGACTCGGTGCACCGGTACCCGATCACCGGGATCGGTCCGGAGACCCATGCGGAGTACTGCAAGGCTGGTATCGCCAAGCTGCTCGAGGAATGTCCCGACATCGACGGGCTCACCTTCCGGGTGCACTACGAGGGCGGCATCCCCGACGACAAGCACGAGATCTTCTGGCGGGCGGTCTTCGAGGGTGCGAACTCGGTCGGCCGGCCGCTAGAGATCGACATGCACGCGAAGGGCGTCGACCAGGCCCTGCTCGACGCCGTCGACCTGCCGAACCTGTCCCCGGTGCTGTCGGCGAAGTACTGGGCCGAGCACGTCGGGCTGCCGTACCACCAGGCCTCGATCCGGGCCAAGGAGACGGCCAAGCCGATCCCGGCCGGCCACGAGATGAAGGGCATCACCGAGTTCTCCCGCCGGTTCACCCGCTACGGGTACGGCGACTTCCTGCGCGAGGACCGGACCGTCGACCTGATATTCCGGGTCTGGCCGGGAACGCAGAAGCTGCTGGCGTGGGGCGATCCCGCGATCGCGGCCGGGTACGGGCGGCTGTCGACGTTCGGTGGATCCCGTGGCGTCGACCTGTGTGAACCTCTGTTCTTCAAGGGACGTCACGGCAGCGGTGAGGTCGGCGGGCGCGACCCGTATGTCCGCGAGGACCTCAGGTTGTCTGACAACCGGGAGTGGACCAAGTACCGCTACGGCTACCTGTTGTGGGGTCGGCTGCTGTACAACCCCGACGCCGAGCCCGAGACCTGGCGTCGTCACCTGCGCTCCACGTACGGCGAGGCCGCGGCGCACGTGGAGGACGCCCTGAGCCCATTGAGCCGGATCCTCCCGCTGGTGACCGTGGTCCACGGCGTCGGCGGATCGAACAACGGCTACTGGCCCGAGGTGTATCTCAACCTCCCGATCTCGTCGCGCGTCGAGTCGCCCCACTACGCCGGCGACACCGACCCGCCCGCGAACTGGGGTGGCGTCAGCCCGTTCGACCCGACGACGTTCTACGCGATCGACGAGTACGTCGCGGCACTCGCGAGCGGCGCGGTGTCGGCGAAGTACACGCCGCTCGAGGTGGCGGCCTGGATCGAGCGACTCGTCGACGACGGACAGCAGGCTCTCGACCGCGCTCGTCAGACCGCGGACGAGTCGGACGCGCAGGTCCGCCGGGTCCTGATCGATCTGGAGATCCTGGTCAGGATGGGCAGGTTCTTCGCCGGCAAGTTCCGCGCCGCGGTCGACTACTCGACTTATCGGACAACCAGACAGGTGAGCGCTCTGGAGTCGGCCGTCAGGGTCTACCAGTCGGCGAGGGACGCGTACGCCGAGATCCCGGCGATCGTCGACGGCGTCTACCAGCCCGACCTGCGGTTCGGGATCGAGGCATCCGAGCACGGCCACTGGGCTCATCGGATCCCGGACATGGACGCCGACCTCGCAGCCCTCGCAGAGGAACTGCAGGAGGCGACCGACACACAGCAGGTCACCCAGTTGGCCCAAGCACCGACCCGGCCGGCCACCTCAGGCGTCGACCACCAGGTGCCGGAGAGCTTCGACCGGGGCAAACCGGTCACGCTGTCGCTGGAGGTCGTGGATCCCGACGTGACCGGCGCGACACTGCACTACCGGCATGTGGACCAGTCGAAGCCCTGGCAGCAGGTCCCGATGGAGCTGTCCGGGCAGACGTTGTCCGGCACGATCGACGGTGAGTACACGGCGTCGACGTACCCGCTGATGTACTTCTTCAGCGTGCAGCACCGGTCCGGTGGGCAGGCGCTCTACCCCGGTCTGGCCGCCGACCTGTCCAACCAGCCGTACGTCGTCCTGGGCTCGGCAACCGTCACCGGATGAACGCTGCGATCACGACGATCGCGATGAGCGCTGCCAGCACGATAGAGGTGACGAGGCGACGGGTCCGGGGGTCCACTTGCTCAGGCTAGTGGACCCCCGTCCGGGTCGTTCACACCAGTGGGTAGTTGCCGACCAGGACACCGAGCGGATCGACCCGCTGCTTGATCTCCCGCAGTCTGGCCAGGTCGGGCTCGCTGATGGAGTCCTGCAGCGACTCCCACGCGGACAGACCGGTCGGCGGCATCTCACCGGTGTGCCAGGGCGCCAGGGTCTCCTTCAGCGCACGCAGTGCCGCCTCTGCCGGCTCCTGCAGCTCTGGCACCGGCACGATCGACACGGCGAGCACCATGTACTGCGCTGCCGGGTCGGCCGCCGCCACGCCGGCGTGACCAACCTCACCGCTCGCCCGCAGGTGCCGGATCTGCACCTGGAAGATCAGCGACGGCTGACCGGCGTACTCGAGCAGTGTGGCGATCAGCTCCGGTGTGAGCTCGTCGAACGTGCTGGTGATGAGCGAAAGCGCCTGCGGCGGCGCCGGCACCGCATTCATCTCCGCGACTCCACTGGGCGACAGCGGAGTGATCGTGTCGGCCACAGGTGTCCCGGCCGCACGGATGGTCGAAAGCACTCCCTCCAATGCTTCCGGCGCGTACGGCGTGATCGCATCGACCATGCAGAACGACTTCCCACGTACTGCGTCCGGCAACGCCGGTGAGTGCGGGTAGTGGATCAGGTACGCCCACAGCGTCACCTGCTCCGCCGCCTCCTGCGTCGCCTTCCCGTACGCCGTCAGCACCGCCTCCGACTGCTCGATCGGGAACATCAGCCGCCCACCCGTGATGTCCGGCGCCGGATGCAGGTCCACCTCGATCGACGTCACCACACCGAAGTTCCCGCCGCCACCGCGCAGCGCCCACATCAGGTCCGGGTCGACCGCGTCGTCGATCCATCGGCGGGCCCCAGCCCCGTCGACGATCTCCGCGGACCGCAGACTGCCCGCACCGCTCCCGAACGGGCGAGAGAACCACGAGAACCCGCCACTCGTGCAGAAGCCGGTCACCGAGATGTTGCTGCTCGTACCAGGGAGTCCGGTCAGTCCGGTGCCGTCCAGCGCTGTCTGCACGGTCCCCCAGCGCACTCCGGCACCCAGCCGCGCGATGCGGGCGTGGGAGTCGACCCAGATGTCGTCCAATGCGTCAGTGCGCACCACGATCGTCCCGTCGAGCGCACGGGTCGCACCGTGGCCACCTGCTTGCGCAGCCACCTTCAGCCCGCGCGCACCGGCGTACGCGATCGTGTACTCGATATCACTCGGCCCAGCCGCCTCTACGACGGCCGCGGGCTGTTGGTCGACGGACAGGTTCCACGCGCGTCGTACCTGATCCCAGTCCGGGTCGCCCGGCGTCACCAGCCGCCCGCTCAGTACCTGACGTAGTTCGTGCATGCCCACCACAATCCAGCCACCTCTCCCCCAGCGGTATCCCAGGTTTCTGGGGTACCTCATGGCCTGGCACTGGTGCAGACTGATTTGGTGAAGACCTACCACGCGGAGTCCGCACGCGCAGGCCTGGAGGCTGCCGCGGACGCCGGGCTGTCGTGGCAGGACTTCGGACTGGCGACGATCGAGCTGTTGCAGCGGGCGATACCGAACGACGGGATCTGCCTCGGGCCGGCCGATCCAGCAACCAGTCTGCTGACCGGACGGGTGAAGAGCGGGCTGCGCTGGGCGGACGAGGTCGCGTTCGTCCAGCACGAGTACGGCGCTCCGGACATCAACCGGTTCGCCGATCTGGCCCGGCGGGAGATCGGCGTCAGCATCCTGGACGAGGCGACGGGCGGCCGCCCCGAGCTGAGTGCACGGCACCGGGAGATGGTCGCCAGCACCGGTCTGCGGCATGAGATGCGCGGGACGATGCGGTCGGACCACCGAATGTGGGGTTTCTACACGCTGTACCGAGAGAAGGGGCGCACCGGGTTCTCACCGGCCGAGGCCGAGTTCATGCACCGGCTGGAGCCAGTGCTAACGCGTGGCATGCGGCGTGGTCTGATCTCTGCGGACGTCGAGTGGCAGGACAGCGGTACTGCGGTCGTGATCGTCAACGCGGCCGATGAGATCACCTCGGCCACACCGGCCGCAGAGGATCGCATCGCGGACCTGGGCGGCGACCTGTGGTCGCGGCTGCCGGTCTCAGTGGCGATCGTGGTGTCTGCGGCGCGCTGCGTACCCGGACTCGCCACGCAGGTGCCACAGATGCGACTGCGCAGTCAGTCCGGTCAGTGGCTGACCGTCCAAGCCGCATCGGTCCGCGGACCGGATGGGCTGACCACAGACATCGCCGTCACCATCGAGCCCGCTGGCGCGGCGATCATCCCGCTCGTCGTCGCGGCGTACGGACTGACCGAGCGCGAGCGGGCCGTGGTGCAAGAAGTGCTGGGTGGCGCGAGTACTGCGCAGATCGCGGACCAGCTGCACTTGTCGCCGTACACCGTGCAAGACCACCTGAAGGCGATCTTCGACAAGGTCGGCGTCTCCAGCCGCCGCGAACTCTCCTCCCGCATCTTCATCGACCACTACGCCGGCCGCGTCGGCCAGAACGTCGGCGCAGACGGCTGGTTCAGTGGAGAGTGATGAGGGGTTCGGGGCGGTGTACGCCGCGGGGGCGGTAGCCGAGGGCGTCGGAGAGGCCTAGGTAGTCGGACAGCAGCCAGATGATGGCGAGCCACATCTCGGTGCCTTGCAGGCCGGGGATTGCGCGGTCGTCGGTGCCGTCGGGAGCGAAGGCGAAGCCGGCGCCGTCGACCCAGCGCGGGAGGATCGCGCGCAGTTGTTCCTCGGCCCAGCGGCGGGCGTCCTGCTCGCCGTACGTCGTCTGTTTGCGGGCCAGCCACAACGGGTGGATGACGTCGAGGATGTTGCACGAGTTGTAGTTGTCGCCGGTGAACATGCGGCGGTCGTTGCTGTGGGCAAGGACAGTGGCGACCGCTTGTTCGGGGTACGGCAGCGGGAGGCCGAACTGGGCGTAGGTACCGCGGGTGAGGCGGTAGAAACCGTTGACGACCTGCAGCCAGCCGTCGTCGGGATGTTGGTGTCCCCAAGCACCGGTCGTTGGGTCGACCCTCGTCACGAGCCAGCCCATCAACGCTTCGAGTGGGCCGGATTCCTTGTGGTCATGGAGATTCCGGGCGATAGCCGTGCTGAGGTGGTCGATACCGGACCCGGCCGACCAGGACCTCCTTGCCCAGGGCAAATTGTCCAGGTCGGTGAAGGTGAATGTGGTGTCGATCGGGTGCTCGAAGCTGCTGCCGAGGACCTGGAGCGCGTAGCCGACACACAGGACGTGATAGCCGGCCGGGCCTTCCAGGACAGAGAGTTTGGTGTCATCCGGAAGGTCCAGCCCGGAGTCCGAGAGGTCTCCTGGTGCGACCAGTCCGGTCTTCGGGTCCTGCCGGTGACGCAGCCGGCGGACCAGGTCGTCGCGCGTGTGCCCGAGCGGAGTACGACGTACCAGCAGGTCGGCGATCTCGATCGCGTCGCACCACGGGCGCACCGCCGGCTCATGGTCGAGGTCAGGACGGTCGACGAAACGCTCGCCGTCCCAACAACGAGCGAGTACGTCGTCCACCTGTGAACGCGCCTTGGCGGCGAAGGCTGTCAACTGGGTACGGAGGTCACCTGACATGGAGGATCCTGTTCGCGAGCGGAGGACGCGGGCGGGGTTGCCGGCGGCGACCGAGTTGGCCGGGATGTTCTTGGTGACGACCGCGCCGGCGCCGATGATGGTGTGTGGGCCGACGGTGACACCGTCGAGGATCGTCACGTTGGAGCCGATCCAGACGTCGTCGCCGATCGTGATGCCGAGGGCGGTGTGAGGTTGTTTGAAGATCGGCTGACCGGGAGCCGTGCCGTGATTGAACGCGAGCAGCGACGTATGGGCGCCGATCCGTACGCCGTCGCCGATCGTCACTGTGCCGCGAACGGCGGAGAACGGGTTGATCGTGGAGTCGGATCCGAGCGTGATGTTTCCGGTGACGTAGGCGTGCGCGGCGATGTACGAGCGCTCCCCCATCGTCAGCTCGTCGCAGTACACGGCGGCCGACTCCGCGACGTACACGTCGGCGTCGAGCCGGACCGACCCGCCGAGACGCGACTGCCGTTCGGCCTGGCGATCGCGTTCGGCGTCGGAGGCCGTTCGCTTGTACTCCCACGGCAGGAAATCGAGTCGCAACGGCTCATTCGGCAGCATGGGAAAACGCTATCCAAAACACCGCGAGCCCGCCAGCCCCGAAATGCCGCTGCTAATCTCCCGTCTGTGCGGGGAGCCAGGCGATGACGAGCAGCGGATCTGTGACCGACGGCGGTGAGGTCGGCGACGACGGCCCACAGGGCAGTACGCGCCGCAGTCATCGGGTCACGATCAGCGATCTCGCGCGCCGGCTGCACATCTCGAAGGCGTCGGTCTCGTACGCGCTGAACGGCCGGGCCGGCGTCAGCGAGGAGACCCGGCAGCGGGTGCTCGATCTGGCCGAGGAGCTGGGCTTCCACCCGAACTCCGCCGCGGTCGCGCTGTCGGCCAGCCGGACCCGGACGATCGGGATCGTGATCGCCCGTGACCCGGCGCTGATCTCGACCGAAGCGTTCTACATGCGCACGCTGGTCGGCATCGAGCAGTACCTGAACGAGGTCGATTCGTCGCTGCTGCTGCGGCTCACGGGCGAGCACGGCGAGGATCTCGACGTACTGCGGCGGTGGTCGCGGCAGGGACGTGTCGACGGGTTCATCCTGTTCGACGAGCACGACGACGACCCCAGGATCCCGCTGCTGAAGGAGCTCGGGGTTCCGTGCGTGGTGGTGAGCTCGAACGCGCCGGACGATTCGGTCGGGCGGTTGATCAGCTCACCGGAGGAGACGGTCGGGTTGCTGCTCGATCATCTGGTCGAGCTCGGGCATCGGAACATCGCGCATATCAGCGGGCCGTTCACGTTCGTCCACGAGCGGCTGCGGGTGCAGATCCTGCAGGAGCAGGCCGAGCGGCGCGGGGTCGCCGTACGGCAGATCGAAGGCAGCTACCGCTACGACGACGGCGCCGAGCTGACCCGTCAACTGCTGGCCGATCCGAATCCGCCGAGCGCGATCGTGCTCGGGAACGACCTGATGGCGGTCGCGGCCCTGCGGGTGGCGATGGACCTCGGTACGGCGGTGCCCGCCGAGGTCTCGATCCTCGCGTGGGACGACTCGCCGCTGTGCGAGCTCGCCCGGCCCGGTATCACCGCGGTCGACCAGAAGACGATGGAACGCGGGCGGGCCGCCGCCGATCTCCTGCTCCGGATCGTCACGGTCGAGGGCGAAAAGCACGAGGAAGCGCCGGCCGGCGAGCTGCGGGTCCGGGATTCCAGCGGTCCGGCCCCTTTCTGACCACTTTCAAGACTCTGTGAATTCATTCGGATTCGGAGGGTGTTGGATTGCGTTTACCGGGGCCTCGCGAGAGGTTGGATCAGTCACGAGGTCGTAACGAAGACCCCGGAACTGAACCGGTTAGGGTTTCGAAACTTAACCGGTTAGGTCAGTATGGGGCCGATCCGCCTTCGCAGCTCTGTGGAGGCTCGACGGGACGAGGGAGTCCGACGTGAGACTGCGTTCGTTAGTAGCCGCGGTGGCGGCGACCGCCATGGGAATCAGCCTCGCCGCGTGTGGTGGTGGCGACAAGAACGACTCCTCCGGCGGCGGTTCGGGTGGTGACCAGACGCTGACCTACTGGGCCAGCAACCAGGGCACCAGCCTGGACAACGACAAGGAGGTGCTGACCCCGGTCCTGCAGAAGTTCACCCAGGACACCGGCATCAAGGTCAACCTCGAGGTGATCGGCTGGAACGATCTGCAGACGCGGATCCAGACCGCGATCACCTCCGGCCAGGCGCCGGACGTGGTCAACATCGGCAACACCTGGGCGGCCTCGCTGCAGGCGACCGACGCGTTCCTGCCGTTCGACGGCGACGCGATGGGCGCGATCGGCGGGAAGGACAAGTTCGTGCCGACGGCTCTGGCGACCGGCGGCAAGGAGGGCACCGACCCGACCTCGGTCCCGCTCTACGGTCTGGCCTACGGCCTGTACTACAACAAGGCGATGTTCGCCGCGGCCGGCCTGCAGCCGCCGAAGACCTGGGAAGAGATGGTCACCGACGCGCAGAAGCTGACCGTTCCCGCGAAGAAGCAGTGGGGTATGGCGCTGGCGGCCGGCAGCTACACCGAGAACGTGCACTTCGCGTTCATCAACGCCGCGCAGAACAAGGCCGACTGGTTCGACGCCGACGGCAAGCCGACCTTCACCGGTGACGGCAACGTGCAGGGCGTCCTGCGGTACCTCGACCTGATGCAGAAGGACAAGGTCGCGAACCCGTCGAACGCGCAGTACGACAACGGCACCAAGTCGGTCAACGACTTCGCCACCAAGAAGGTCGCGATGGTCATCAACCAGAACAACGCCGACTCGTCGATCGTTGCCAACGGCATGAAGGCCGGCGAGTACGGCGTCGTACCGTTCCCGGCTCCGTCCGGCGCCGAGCAGGTGGCCAGCCACGTGGCCGGTATCAACCTGTCGGTGTTCAAGAACACCAAGCACAAGGACGCGGCGCTGAAGTTCGTCAAGTACATGACGGACGCGACCACGCAGACGACGCTGGGCAAGCCGTTCTCCTCGCTGCCGGTGCTGAAGGACGCGAAGCCGGTCTTCACTACCGACGCGGCCGAGGCGGCGACGTTCCAGGATGTCTACAACACCAAGTCCAAGCCGCTGCCGCTGGTGCCGGCCGAGGACCAGTTCGAGAGCACCGTCGGCAAGGCGATGAACTCGATGTTCGCCAAGATCGCCACCGGTGGGACCGTCACGGCCGACGATGTGAAGGCGGCCCTGAAGACCGCCCAGGATCAGGTGGCCGCAGGTAGCTGACCCGCGCTCAGTGGCCCGGACGACTCGTCCGGGCCACTGCCCGCGTCAGCCCACACCACCGATCCGACAGACAGGAGGCGACCAGTCGATGTCCGTCGCCACACAGGAAGCGACGCCGGCCGCCGCGAAGCCTGCGAAGAAGAAGACCAGGCGGGGCCCCGAACACCGCCCCGGACTGAACCGTTGGCTGCCGTATCTGCTGCTGGCGCCGGCCGTGCTGGCCGAACTGCTGATCCACATCATCCCGATGGTGGTCGGCATCTGGATGAGCTTCATCAAGCTGACCAAGTTCTTCATCGCGAACTGGTCCGCGGCCCCGAGCGCCGGGCTCAACAACTACAAGGTCGCGCTGGACTTCAACAACGCGGTCGGTGAGGGCCTGCTGAAGTCGTTCGGCGTCACCGTCGCCTTCTCGCTGATCACGGTCGCGCTGTCGTGGCTGCTCGGGATGGCCGCGGCGGTCGCGCTGCAGCCGCCGTTCCGCGGGCGCGGCATCATCCGGACGTTCTTCCTGGTGCCGTACGCGCTTCCGGCGTACGCCGGGATCCTGACCTGGAACTTCATGCTCCAGCGCGACACCGGCGCCGTGAACCACGTGCTGAACCAGTTGCACCTCAGCGACGGACGGACGTTCTGGCTGATCGGCAGCAACGCGCTGGTCTCGCTGATCGTGGTCGCGACCTGGAAGCTGTGGACGTTCGCGTTCCTCACGCTGATGGCCGGCCTGCAGAGCATCCCGGGCGATCTGTACGAGGCCGCGTCGGTCGACGGCGCGGGCAACCTGCGGCAGTGGCGCAACATCACGCTGCCGTCGCTGCGGCCGGTCAACCTCGTGCTCGTACTCGTCCTTTTCCTGTGGACGTTCAGCGACTTCAACACGCCGTACGTGCTGTTCGGTACGGCGCAGCCGCCCGCCGGTGACCTGATCACGTTCCACATCTACAACGCGTCGTTCCTGACCTGGAACTTCGGCACCGGTGCGGCGATGTCCGTCCTGCTGCTGATCTTCCTGATGATCGTCACCGGCGCGTACCTGCTCGTCACCGGAAGGAGGTCGCGTCGTGCGTGAGACCCAGGGGTTCAAGATCTACCGCGGTGTCGTGCTGACCGTGCTCGGCCTGTTCGTGCTCGTCCCGCTGTACGTGATGATCACGTCGTCGCTGAAACCGCTGAAGGACGTGCAGGGCGCGTTCAGCTGGTGGCCGTCGAACCTGACGCTGGCGCCGTTCGTGGACATGTGGAAGACGGTGCCGCTGGCCCGGTACTTCGTGAACAGCACGATCGTCTCCGTGTCGGCGACGGTGTTCTCGGTGGCGATCGCGATCCTGGCCGCCTTTGCGGTGTCGCGGTTCCGGTTCCGTGGGCGGACGGCGTTCACCACGACGGTGCTGTCGACGCAGATGTTCCCGGGCGTGCTGTTCCTGCTGCCGTTGTTCCTGATCTTCGTGAACATCAACAACTCGTTCGGGCTGCAACTGGTCGGCACGCGGCTCGGGTTGATCATCACGTACCTGACGTTCAGCCTGCCGTTCTCGATCTGGATGCTCGCCGGGTACTTCGACAGCATCCCGCGCGAGCTGGACGAGGCCGCGCTGGTGGACGGCTGCGGGCCGATGGGCGCGCTGTGGCGCGTCGTACTTCCCGCCGCGCGTCCTGGCGTGATCGCGGTCGCGATCTACTCGTTCATGACCGCGTGGGGCGAGGTCCTGTTCGCCTCGGTGATGACCACCGAAGCCAACCGCACCCTGTCCGTAGGCCTACGCCAGTACTCCACCCAAACCAACATCTACTGGAACCAGATCATGGCCGCCGCCCTGGTAGTCAGCGTCCCAGTAGTAATCGGCTTCCTCCTCGCCCAACGCCACTTCGTCGCCGGCGTCACCGCCGGCGCCGTCAAGTAGCGGACGCCCGTCACTGACCAACCTCCGCCCGGCGTGCCGTCGCACGCTCAGCAAGCCAGGCTGAAGGGCCGAACGGGGAGGTTGGTCAGTGGTGCAGGTCCGCCGCCGTCTCAGACGAACAGCTTCTCGCCCCAGTACCCGCCGGGGGTTACCCCCGGCGGGCAGGCGAAGATGCCGGAGCCTACGTGGTGGATGTACTCGTTCATCGTGTCGCTCTTGGCGAGTTGGTTCTGGATCGGGATGAACTGTTTGCGGGGGTCGCGTTGGTAGGCGAGGAAGAAGAGGCCGGCGTCGAGGCGGCCGAGACCGTCGGAGCCGTCGACGAAGTTGTAGCCGCGGCGGAGTAGTTCGGCGCCGTTGTTGAAGGTGGGGTGCGCGAGGCGGACGTGTGAGTCGGCCGGGATCTTCGGTTCGCCGTCGGCCTGCTTGGCGTTGAAGTCGAGGGTGTCGAACTCGTCGGACTTGCCCAGCGGGGCACCGGTGCCCTTGCCCCGGCCGATGATGCCTTCTTGTTCGCCGAGCGACGTACGGTCCCAGATCTCGATGTTCATCCTGATCCGGCGTGACACCAGGTACGAGCCGCCGACCATCCAGTCGGGGCCGTCCTCGGGCTGCACCCACAGCTGTTGCTCGAGTTTGTCGGCGTCCTCGAGCTTGAGGTTGGCCGTGCCGTCCTTGAAGCCGAACAGGTTCCGCGGGGTCGCCTGGGCGCGCGAGGTCGACGACGTACGGCCGAAGCCGAGCTGGGAATACCGTACGGCGACCCGTCCGAAGCCGATCCGGGCGAGGTTGCGGATCGCGTGTACTGCGACCTGCGGGTCGTCGGAGCAGGCCTGTACGGCGATGTCGCCGTACGAGCGGGTCGGGTCGAGGTCATCGCCGATGAAGTGCGGCAGGTCGACGAGCGCCTTCGGGCGTTTCGCGGCGAGACCGAACCGCTTGTCGAACAGGCTCGGTCCGAACCCGACGGTAATCGTCAACCGCGCCGGCGGCAGACCGACCGCCTCGCCGGTGTCCTCGGGCGGTGCTTCGTCGGGTCCGTTCACCGCGCCGTACTGACCGATGTCCCGCCCGGCCGTCAACAGCGCGGCCGCGGCGGTCCACTCCTTCAACAGCCCGATCAAGTCGTCCCGACTCGTCGTCGTCACATCAAACGCGGCAAAGTGCAGCCGATCCTGCACCGGCGTGATGATCCCGGCCTGGCGCGGCCCGTGAAACTCCACCGGCCCGTTGTTGTCGGCAGCCTGCGACGGTTCACTGGCCAATGCGGAGTGCGCGGCGTACCCGGCAACTCCGGTCGCGACCGCTGCACCAGCCGCGCCGAACAGGCCGCGGCGCGAGATTCCCTTGCGCTCGGTCATTTTTGGGCGATTACTCCGGCTACTTTGCTGACTGGCTCGGCCAGGCCGTCGACTACGGCGCCGAGGGCTTTCTTCTCGGCTTCGGAGGCCGTGTAGGGCTTGAAGCCGGCGTCGTCGCGGTATTTGTCGAGTGCGGCGAAGACGGCCTTGAAGTTGGTGTCCAGCTGGGTGACCAGCGCCTTGTCGCGCGACTGCAGTGCCGGGCGGAGCGCCTGGATCGCGGCCTGCGAGCCTTCGACGTTGGCCTGGAAGTCCCACAGGTCGGTGTGCGAGTAGCGGTCCTCCTCGCCGGTGACCTTGCCAGTCGCGACCTCGTCGAGCAGTTCCTTGGCGCCGTTGGCCAGCTGCAGCGGCGTCAGCTTCACGACCTTGGCCTTCGCGACCACCGTCTTGACGTCGGTCAGCAGCTGGTCGGCGTACTTCTCCATGCCCTTGGTGCTGTTGGAGACCCACAGCGCCTGCTCGATGCGGTGGTACCCGGTCCACTCGGTGCCGGGCTCGACATCGTTGACCCGGGCATCGATCTTCGGGTCGAGGTCGCCGAACGACTCCGCGACCGGCTCGATCCGCTCCCAGTACGTCCGCGACACGGGGAACAGCGCCTTCGCCTTCGCGACGTCGCCGGCCTTCACCGCGGTGACGAACTCGACCGTCTTCTGCTCCAGCGCGATCGCCTGCGAGTTCACGTACCGCTGGTAGCTCGAGGTCGCCTGCTTCAGCTCGGTGTCGGTGTCGACCTGCGCGGGCGCGTCACCGGTCACGGTGAGGTCGCCGCGGATCCCGTCGCCGACCATGCCCGGCTTGCAGACCGCCTGGTACTTGCCGGTCGGCAGCTCGACGATCAGGTCCCGCTTCAGGCCCGGGCCGATGTTCTCGACCTCGCCCATCACCCGGTCGCCCTCGGCGTACACGTAGAACTCGGTGATCTTGCTGCCGCCGTTCGCGACCGAGAACGTGCTGGTGCCGGACTTCACGTCGCGGCGGCTGAGGTCACAACCCGAGTCGGACGCCTTCACCGAGACCGGGCCGGTGCCGTCGTCCTTGGCCGCTGGCTCGTCCTTCGCGCACGCGGTCAGCGCGCCGATACTGATGACGACGCCGAGGATGGCGGCCCGACGGGGCAATGAGGTGGACATGGTTCTCCTGAGCGGGGATGTGAGGGGGTGGTTCAGGCCGCTTCGCCGGCGGTCTTGGCCACCGGTACGGGCGGCGGCGTGGAGCTCTTCACCGGACGGAAGTAGAGCACCATCACCGGGACCAGATAGACGACCCACGCGGTGGCCTCGAGCACGGTCGGGGTCGGGTTGAAATTGAAGATGCCCTTCAGCAGTACGCCGTACCAGCTGTCCGGCGGGATCACGTGCGAGATGTCGAAGGCGAGGTGCTGGATGCCGGGCAGGATGCCGGCCTCCTGCAGGTCGTGGAACCCGTACGCGAAGATGCCGGCCGCGACCAGGATCAGCACCGCGCCGGTCCACTTGAAGAACACGGCCAGGTTGATCTTCACCGCGCCCTTGTAGATCGCGATCCCCAGCAGCACCGACGTACCGAGCCCGAGCAGGACGCCGACCAGCGGTACGGCGGTGGTCGCGGTGGCGGCCGACGCGTACACGATGAACGCGGTCTCGATGCTCTCCCGGAACACCGCCAGGAACGCGAGGATGACGACGGCGCGGGAGCCGACCTCGAGGGCCTGCCCCATCCGCTCGCGCAGTTCCTTGGCGATGCTGCGGGACGCCTTGCGCATCCAGAAGATCATCCAGGTGACGAAGCCGACCGCGAGGATCGACATCACCCCGCCGACGGTCTCCTGGGTGGTGAACGACTTCGCGGTCAACGCGGTGACGAACTGGAGCAGACCCCAGGCGACCGCCGCGACAGCAAGTGCCGAGACGACTCCGATCCAGACCAGTTTCAGTCGATCGCGATGTCCGGACTTGACCAGGAACGTGGCGAGGATGCTGACAACCAGCGAAGCCTCGAGTCCCTCACGGAGTCCGATCAGATAATTCGCGAGCATGGCGGCGACACTTCCATAGCATTAGGTACGGCTAACCTTGCTGAGGTTAACCTAAGAAGTCCCATTCGCCTACTGTGTCGTACGCCGCACTCTGGCCCGGACCCTCACCGAGCCGGGATTCGATCAAACGCAGGCTGCCGGCGGTCCAGACCGGGCTGTCGTAGGTGTCGAAAACCCTGACCCACCTGGTCACATCGATCGGCCGCCGCAACCGGGCCAGCGTGACATGCGGGGTGAACTTCCTGCCCTCGACGGTGACACCGGCGCGACTCGCCGCCGCCCGGGTGGTCATCGCCAGGTGCTTGAGTGATTCGCTGTCATCACGTACTCCGGCGTACAGCACACGTGCATCCGGTACGCCGGGAAACGCGCCGGCGCCGGTCAGCTGCAACTCGAACGGCTTCTGCCGTTGTGCGGCCGACTCCAGCCGCTCCTCGAGTTCCTCGGTCTTCCAGTCCGGTACGTCGCCGAGGAACGCCAGCGTGATGTGCCAGTGCTGGTCCGAGGCCCACCGGATGTCGTCATCCGGATGCTCCCGCCGCGGCTCGACGAACTCGTTCAGATCCTCCACAACTTCGATGGGTGGCACCACGGCCACGAACAATCGCATCCCCCGAGATTAGGCGGTCGGAGGTGCGGACCGCGTGTTAATTTGGGGGTCGATCGACAGGACGTGGCTAGGGTTCCGCCGCCCGCGGGCGGGCTGGTCCGAGCGCCACGACCCACCGCGACGGTGGGCATCTGAAGGGGCAAAAGCCTGGTAGGGCGACGTCGGCGCACTTGACCGTGCCCGTCGAACGCCCGAGGTGATGTCCGTGTTCCGTCGTCCCGCAGACTTTCGTTCCATCCTTGCGCTGCCCCGGATCAAGTCCCTGGCCGTCAGTTCGCTGCTGGCCCGGATGCCGAAAGGCATCATGCCGCTGACTCTGGTGCTGCTGGTGACCCAGCGGACGGGGTCGTACGCGCTCGCCGGCACGGTGACCGCGCTCTTCGCACTGGGCGACGCGGCGACCGCTCCCTGGCAAGGTCGTCTCGTCGACCGGTACGGGTACGCCCGGGTGCTGATCCCGATCGCTCTGGTCCACGTGGCGGCCACGATCGGTCTCGTCAGCACAAAGACTCCCGCCGTTCTCGGCGCACTGGCCGTCCTGGCCGGTCTCGGCGTACCGCCGATCTCTGGAGCCGTGAAGGCCTTGTGGGCGGAGCTGGTCACCGAGGACCAACTGCCGGCCGCTTACGCGATGGAATCCCTGCTGCAGCAGAGCTTCTTCCTCTTCGGCCCACTGCTGGCGACCGGACTGATCGCACTCGCCGGGCCCGCCGTGACCGCACTCACAGCCGCCACATTGGTTGCTGGAGGCACCTTTGGTTTCGTCGTGGCAGCCGGTCCGCGCCGCCCCCGTCCGCACGAGCGTTTGCGCCACGGCGCGTTGCGGATAGCCGCAGTCCGGATCCTGAGCACGAGCACCCTGCTGCAGAGCCTGACGTACGGCGTCCTGCCGATCGCGCTCGTCGCCTCGGCGGCACGTGCGGGCGCGCCGACGGCCGCCGGAATCGTCCAGTCGACGCTGACCCTGGGTGGGCTGATCGGCGGCATGCTCGAGGCGTCGAGAGACTACGTCCGGTTGATGGTGTGGTTCGGCTGTGGGCTGGTGCCGCTGTCGGTGTTCGCCGCGATCGAGTCCCCGGCCGGCCTGATCGGACTGGCGGTCACGCTGACGGCGACCGGCCTCCTGGCTACGCCGCTGGCCATGTCCGGATACCTGTTGATCAGCCGCGCGACGCCTGTCGAATGCCGCACCGAGGCGTTCGCCTGGCAGTCGACCGGTCTGGCGATCGGTACGGCGCTCGGATCCGCGCTTGGCGGGATGTTGGTCGACCGAGGTGGACCCGCGCTCGCGTTCGCCGTACCGCCCGTCGCGGTCGGGGTCGCGGCGGCCCTGGCGGCGACGCTCCGGCGCTGGATGCCTTCCGTCTTCGGCTGATGTCGCGTCAGACTGCGGCATGGACGAGTTGAAGCTGCCGTCGCCGTGCGTGGTGATCCTGGTCGGGCCGGGGGCCTCGGGGAAGTCGACGTGGGCGGCGGAGCGGTTCGGGGCGGACCTGATCGTGTCGAGTGATCGATTGCGCGCGTTGGTCGGGGCTGGTGAGGACGATATTGCGGCCAGTGTGGATGCGTTCGCGTTGCTGGATGTGGTGGTGCGGCAACGAATCGGGCGGCGGCTGACGACTGTCATCGACACCCTGGGACTGGACAGGGAACGACGCGCGGCGTGGCTCGGCTTGGCGCGGGAAGCCGGAATGCCCTGTGTGGCCGTGGGTTTCGACACGCCGGCCGCGGAGTGCCGGAGACGGAATCGGGAGCGGGACTCGAAGCGGATTCCGGCCGATGTGCTGACCTCGCAATTGAAGTCGTGGGCGGCGGCCAAGAAGGAGCTACCGGACGAAGGGTACGACCAAGTCCTGCAACCGACGGCCGTCCGAGTGGTTCCCGAAGCGTTTGTCGAGGCAGGCGCGGCGGCCGTGCGGCAGGCGGAGAGGCCGAGCGGGCTGCGGTTCGGGTTGCAGTTGAGCAGTTACACACATCCGAGTGGTCGGGTGGGGATGGCTTCGTGGGTGCGCGAGGTGGCTGCGCGGGCGGAGGCGGTCGGGTTTGACGCGATTTACGTCATGGATCACTTCCGGCAGATTCCGCAGGTGGGCCGCGCTTGGGACGACTTCCTGGAGAGTTGGACGACGCTCGGCTATCTGGCTGCCTGTACGACGCGTGTGCGGCTCGGGACGCTGGTCTCGGGGATCACGTATCGGAACGTCGCGCACCTCGGCAAGATCGCGGCGACTCTCGACGTACTGAGTGGTGGGCGGGCGGTGTGTGGGGTCGGGCTCGCGTGGTTCGAGGCCGAGCACAAGGCTTATGGGTGGTCGTTCCCGCCGGTGAGTGAGCGGTATGCGCTGCTCGAGGACGCGTTGCAGTTGCTGCCGGTTTTGTGGGGACCAGGCAACAAACCGTTCCACGGCAAGGTTCTCGACGTACCGGACACCACGTGCTACCCGCGGCCGTTGCAGGAACACCTGCCCGTGCTGGTGGGTGGAAGCGGGCCGCGAACCCTGAGGCTCGCCGGGCGGTACGCCGACGCGGTGAACGTGTTCGGCGACGTCGCCGCAGTACGGAAGGCCGCCAGCCATCTCGGAGACCGACCCGTCGAGCTGACGCATCTGTCGACAACGCTTGTGGGCAAGGACTCTCAGGAGGTCGACCAACTCGTCCAGAAGCTGCGGCCGCGCAACGTGAACCCGGCGCGGTACGCCGCCATGGTGAACGCGGGCACGGTGGACGACCAGATCGGACGGTTCCGCGAGCTGTCCGAGGCGGGTGTGGCCGAAGTGATGATCAGCCTGCCCGACCTCGAGACACTCGACACAGTCGCCGAGGTGATCTCAGCCTTCCGGGTGTAGATCCAGCTGGAGTAGGGCGTTCTCGATCAGTTCGGGCATCGCGGGGTGGATCCAGTACTGGCCGCGGGCCATCGCGTAGGCGTCCAGCTCGAAGCTCATCGCCTGGATGATCGGCTGGATCACGGTCGGCGCCTGCGGGCCCATGATGTGCGCGCCGATGATCTGGCCGGTCTTCGGGTCGGCCAGGATCTTCGCGAACCCGGTCGTGTCCTCCATCGCCCAGCCGTACGCGATATCGGCGTACCGCTGAACCGCTTTAACATAAGGGATCCCGCGCTCCTTCGCCTCCTCCTCGGTGAGACCGACGGAGGCGATCTGCGGCGCGCTGAAGACCGCGTGCGGTACGAAGCGGTGGTCGGCCTCGATCCGGTCGTCGGGGTTGAGCAGGTTGTGCTTCACCACCCGCGCCTCGTGGTTCGCGACGTGCTTCAGCTGGTGCGGTGTGGTCACGTCGCCGAGCGCGTAGATGCCGTCGACGGTGGTCTGCTGGTACGCGTCCACGACCACGCGCGCCTCGTCGTCGACCTCGACACCGGTGGCGCCCAGGTTCAGCAGGTCCGAGTTCGGTTCACGGCCGACAGCGATCAGCAGCTCGTCGACGATCAGCTCGTCGGCCCCGTCCGGGTTCAGCATCCCGACCAGGATCGAGCCGTCGTTCCGGCGCTCGACCCGGATGGTCTCGTGGTTCAGGCGTACGTCGTACAGCTCCTGGGCGATCTTCGTGTACGCCGATGCGAGCTCGGCGTCCTCATGCCGGAGCAGCACGCCCGAGCGGGCCACGATCGTCACCTCGACCCCGAACGACGCGAACACATGCGCGAACTCAGCCGCGACGAACCCGCTGCCGATGATCGCCAGCCGGCGCGGCAGCTCCTCGAGCCGCATCACCGTGTTCGAGGTGTGGAACCCGGTCTCCTCGAGCCCCGGGATCGGCGGCACGATCGGCCGGCTGCCGGTGGCGAGCACGAACTGGTCGGCGCTGAAAACGCTCGTCGACCCGTCCTTGTTGTCGACGGTCAGCTCCTTGAACCCGGTGAACCGCCCGGTCCCGTCGTACACGGTGACGTTCGCGTTGTCCGCGTTGTGGTGCCGGTACTCCGAACCGCCCGCCGCGATCGGGTCGATCCGGCCGAAGATCCGGTCCCGGACGTCGGGCCAGCGGACGCCGAGCAGCTCCTCGTCGACGCCGTACCGTGAACTCTTCGACGGGGTCGCGGCGACGTCGGCAGCGTGCACGAACATCTTGGTCGGGATGCAACCGACGTTCAGGCAGGTGCCGCCGAAGGTGCCGCGCTCGACGATCGCGACCTTCCGGTCGGCGAACCGCCGGTTCACGATCGTGTTGCCGGATCCTGTCCCGATGATCACCAAGTCGTAATGCGTCACACCTCATTGTGGCGCTTACACGCAAGTCGGCTTGGGTCGGGGCAGGAAGGAAAGAAGAAGGTGTGAAGAAAGGGGTGGCGCTTACACGCAAGTTGGTCGGTGGTTACACGCAGGGACCTGCGGTGGACCCGCTCAGCAGGGAAGATGGGCAGGGTGGGTAGTGGTGAGCTGACAAGCACGAACGGCACGGTCGTCTGGGACGGGATCGGCGTCCTCCGGCTCCGGTACGACGGAACTCGAGCCGGACTGGATGCGCTGACCAGCTCGTTGTGGACCCGGTTGGGCGAACGGATTCTGCCGGTCGAAGCCCTGCAGTCGGTCGAGGTCGGCGCCGCGGGCCTCAAGCTCATCCTCCGCGACGGGGCCGACCCGCTGCAGTCCGTGACCGGCGGTCAGGTCGTGATGGATCCGTACGACTTCCCGGAGGTCGATCCCGCGCTCGCGGAGCAGATCGCCCGCGACATCCGCAGTACTCTCGTCCGCCGCGACGTACCGGCGACGCCGTCTGCTCGCTGGTTGCTCGCACCGCCGGCCGCGCCGGACCGGCTCGAGGGCCGGGACGCGATCCTGTCGGTCGCGAACGGGCTGCTCACATTCGACTACAAGCGGTCCGCCGGCCGGAAGAAGAAGTCCCTCGGCGAGCGGTGGTCGGTGCCGCTGGGCGAGATCGTCGACGTCGAGTGGACGCCGAACCAGGGACGGTTCAACACCCGCGGCTTCCTCCGGGTCGCGACGGCCGGTACGCCGGTCGAGCGCCCGAAGCCGAAGCACGACCCGGCGGCGATGCTCATCCCAGGCGGCGCCGACGTCGACGCCCTGTTCTTCGCCGCCCGCCTGCTGACCCGGATCAGGCCCTAAGCGACCCTTGGCCCGACGTCCTGCTTCGGCCCGACGTCCTGCTTCGCAGCGGGTGCAGGCTCGTCCTGAAGCGGGACAGTCTCCAGGACCGCCTTGTCGCCCAGCAGGTCGGTCTGCGGCAGCACCTCGAGATGCGGGCGCGGCAGCAACCGCGGCCGGATCGCGAGACCGCGCCGGCGGGAGAAGTACAGCACCGAGGCCACGGTCCCGAGCACGGTCAACCCACCGCCGACGATCAGCGAGTACCGCGCGCCGAGCACCTGGCCGATCCAGCCGATGAACGGCGAGCCGATCGGCGTACCGCCCATCAGGACCGTCATGTACAGCGCCATCACCCGGCCGCGCATGGTCGGCTCGATGCTGAGCTGCATGGTCGCGTTCGCCGAGGTCAGCATGGTCAGCGAGGCCAGCCCGACGATCGGCAGCACCAGCGCGAAGGTCAGGTACGTCGGCATCAGGGCGCTGACGATCTCGGCGATACCGAACGCGAGCGCGGCCCCGATCACCAGGCGAGCCCGGATCCGGACCCGGCGGGCAGCGAGCAACGCGCCGGACAGCGAGCCGATCGCGAGGACCGAGCCGAGGATGCCGTACTCCCCCGCGCCCTTGTGGAACACGCTCGTCGCCATCAGCGCCGAGGTGAGCTGGAAGTTCAGGCCGAAGGTGCCGGCGAAGAACACCGCGACCAGGACCATCATCAGGTCCGGCCGGCGCCACAGGTAGCGCATGCCGTCGCGGATCATGCCCTTCTCGCGGCCGGCCGGCTTCGGGGTGTGCAGCTCGGACACGCGCATCAGCCGCAGCGAGACGATCACCGCGGCGTACGTGAATCCGTTGACCAGGATCACCGGACCGGTGCCGATCCAGTTGATCAGCAGACCGGCCAGCGCCGGGCCGAGCAGCCGGGCCGCGTTGAACGAGGCCGAGTTCAGCCCGACGGCGTTCGACAGCTCGTCGCGGCCGACCATCTCGACAACGAAGGCCTGCCGGGTCGGGGCGTCGAACGCGGTGCCGACGCCGAACAGCAGAGCCAGCAGGTACACGTGCCAGGTCTGCACGACACCGCCGATCGTCAGACCGCCAAGCGTCAACGCAACGGCGGCCATGAAGATCTGGGTGATCGTCAGCACGGTCCGCTTCGGGAAGCGGTCGGCGATCAGACCGGCGTACGGACCGAACAACAGGGCAGGCAGGAACTGGAGTCCGGTGACGATGCCCAGCGCCGTACCGGAGTGGGTCAGCTCGAGGACCAGCCAGTCCTGGGCGACACGCTGCATCCAGGTGCCGACGTTCGAGACGATCGCGCCGGAGGCGTAGAGACGGAAGTTACGGACTTTGAACGCGCGGAAGGTCGGGCTCACTGGGCCGCCAGGCGTTCGAGAACAGGTGCTGCCTTGCGCAGGATGTCGCGCTCCTCGGGGGTCAATTGCTTCAGCTTGGTCTGCAGCCACTCGTCGCGGCGGCGCCGGTTCGCGTGGATCAGCTCGTCGGCGCGGGAAGTCAGCTCGACGACGATCTGACGCTTGTCGGTCGGGTGCTGGCGGCGGATCACCAGACCCGCCTCCTCCATGTTCGTCACGATCCGCGTCATCGACGGCGGCTTCACCTGTTCGTGGGAAGCCAGCTCGCCGATCGTCATCGACTCGTGCTTGGACAGCGCGCCGAGCACGCTGAGCTGGTTTGCGGTGAGGTCGTGACCGGGCTCACGCTGGCGCCGGATCTGCCGGGACAACCTGAGCATCGAGGACCGCAGGGCACTGGCCAGCCCGACGTCACTCTTCACCTGCTGGGCTACGACTTCGGGCATGTCTTTACCTTAACTCATTACCTTTGCTAACTAAAACCGGAAACCGAGGGGTGGTATTCCCGGCCCGCTAGAGTTCCGGGTCATGAGCGTGGAGCTGGAGCGGTACGAGCAGCGGTTCCGGCGGGCCGGGCTGCCGCTGTTCATCGAGGACTTCTCGCCGACGCACGACATCTTCACGCGGGCCACGCCGCTGCTGGTGCTCGTGTTCCTGGCCGAGATGCTCGGGGCAACCTCACTGGACTGGCACTGGTGGCAGAACCTGCTGGCCGCGCTGGGCGGGCTGATCGCGCTGGTGGCCGGGTTCGGGCTGCTGAACCGGCTGCGCGGGCGGCCGTTCTGGTCGTTGCCCACCCGCTTCGGCATCCCGGAGCTCGCGGTCTTCGTCCTGCTGCCCGCGCTGTTGCCGCTGGTCACTCAGGAGCAGCTCCGGCAGTTCTTCGGGATCGCCGCCAGCAACCTCCTGCTGGTCGGCCTCGTGTACGCCGTGGTCGGCTATGGCCTCGTCGGTACGACGCTGTGGGGCCTGCGCCGACTCGCGGGTGAGCTGGCCAACTCCGTGGCCAGCCTGGTCCGGGCGCTGCCGCTGCTGCTGATCTTCTCGCTGGTGCTGTTCATCACCGCGGACACGTGGCAGGTGTTCGCGGGTATGCCGGTCGCCTTCCTCGTTTTGCTTGCGGTCGGCTTCGCCGTACTCAGCAACCTGTTCCTGATGCTGCGACTGCCACGCGAGCTGGAGACGATCGAACGCGACGTCAGCTCCGGGCCGCCCCTGCGCCGCGTCCAGCGGATGAACCTCAGCCTCAGCCTGGTGATCCGTCAGTGGATGCAGGTCCTCGTCGTCAGCACCGGCGTCGGCCTGTTCTTCGTTGCCTTCGGCATGCTCGCGATCAGCGACCACATCTACCAGCAGTGGGGCATCGACCACGGCAACTGGTCGCACACCTTGCTCGTGCTGGACCACCCGGTGGTGATCAGCTCGTCACTGGTGAAGGTTGCCGTCGGCATCGCAACCTTCACCGGCCTGTACTACTCGATCGCGCTGCTGACCGATGCGACGTACCGCGCCGACTTCCTCGAGAGCCTCACCACCGAACTCCGCGACCTCTTCGTCACCCGCGCCGAGTACCTGGAGCTGCGCTCAGGGCCTCAGGTCAGCCAGTCGGTCAGCGGGCCGATGGCGAAGTAGACGACGAAGAGGGCGGCTACCACCCACATCAGCGGGTGGACCTGGCGGGCCTTGCCGCGGACGGCTTTGAGGATCACGTACATGACGAAGCCGGCGCCGATACCGGCGGAGATCGAGTAGGTGAACGGCATCAGGATGATCGTCAGGAACGCCGGGAACGCGACCTCGATGTCGTCGAAGTCGATGCCCTTCACCTGCGTCATCATCAGGAAGCCGACCAGGATCAGCGCGGGCGTCGCCGCCTCGTAAGGGACCAGCGTGACCAGCGGCGCGACCACCATCGAGATCAGGAAGCAGATCCCGGTGATCACGCTCGCCAGGCCGGTCCGCGCGCCCTCACCGACACCAGAGGCCGATTCGATGTACGACGTGTTGCTGGACACGGACGCGGCCCCACCGGCGGCGGCCGCGACGCTGTCGACGATCAGGATGCGCTGCGAGTTCGGCGGGATGCCGTCCTTGTCGAGCAGACCGGCCTCGGCGCCGATCGCGGTCATCGTGCCCATCGTGTCGAAGAAGTCGGCCAGCATCAGCGTGAACACCAGCAGCAGCGCCGACACCACCCCGATCTTCTCGAACGAGCCGAACAGGCTGAACTCGCCGATCGTGTCCAGGTTCGGTTTCGTGAACCACTGGTCCGGCAGCTTCGGCACGCTCAGGCCCCAGCCGCCGGGGTTGTCCGCGGTCCGGGCGCCGATGTTCCCGATCGCCTCGATGATGATCGCCAGCACGGTCGCGGCCAGGATGCCGATCAGGATCGCGCCCTTCACCTTCCGCGCGTACAGCGTGACGATCAGGATCAGGCCGAAGACGAAAACCAGCACCGGCCAGCCGCGGAGCGTGCCACCGACACCCAGCTCCACCGGCGGACCGGTCGGCGCGCCGGGTCGGCGTACGAAGCCTGCGTCGATCACACCGATGAACGCGATGAACAGGCCGATGCCGACGCTGATCGCGATCTTCAACTGGAGTGGAACCGCCTCGAAGACCGCTTTGCGGAACCCGGTCAGTACCAGGATCAGGATGATCAGGCCCTCGAGCACGACCAGGCCCATGGCGTCCGCCCAGGTCATCTTGGTCGCGACCGAGAACGCGATGAACGCGTTCAGGCCGAGCCCGGTGGCCAGGGCGAGCGGAAAGTTCGCGACCACGCCCATCAGGATCGTGACCACGCCGGCCACCAGCGCCGTCGCAACCGCGATCTTCGCGATCGCCGCCGCCGGGTCGGTGCCGCCGCCGACGAACTGGCCGGCGCCGTCCTTGACGGTGCCGATGATCAGCGGGTTCAGCACGACGATGTAGGCCATCGTGAAGAACGTGACCAGCCCGCCGCGGATCTCCCGTCCGAGCGTGGACCCGCGTTCACTGATCTTGAAGAAGGAGTCGAGTACACCGGAACCGGAGCGGGCCGTCGAGGCCTGGGGCGAGCTCATGACCGCATCGTGCCAGTTCCTACCGGCCAGTTGCGAGCACTGACGTCAAACCGTTGCGGGTTAGGGTAGGGGGGTGACGGAGGAGCAGGGCGGGACCAAGAAGCGCACCGACCCCACGAGCCAGCTGGCGCGCGGGGAGCTGGTGCACGCCGAGGTCAAGCCGCTGGACCTGTCCGGCATCCCCAGCGTCATCACCGGTATCGCCCTGTGGGTGGTCGCCTTCGTCGTCCTCCTGATCTTCCGCGACCACCTGAAGGCCAACGGCCTCGACTGGTGGCTCTGGGTCCCCGTCGCCGGCTTCGGCCTCGGCCTGATCGGCCTCTGGTACTGCAAACGCCGCTGGACCGCCATCCAGGCAGGCCACCGCCCCGCCACCGAAGACTGAATCAAAGGACGGCCGCGACAGTTCTTATTCCCGCGCGCTGGGGTGCTGGGGTGGTCGTACGCCCACGCCGTACCGAAGGAGAGCTCTAGTGCCGATCGAGTATGAGGCGAAGGTGCTGGGGATTGATCCGGACATTGTCGAAGGCAAGGTCTTGGACCTGGGCGGCCGCCGGGTCGCGGATCGGATGATGCGGCGGTTCGTGTACGACGTCGTACCGGGTGACGCATCGCGCTGGATCCGCCTGCGGGACACGGGTTCTGAGGTGACGCTCACCGTGAAGGAGATCGCCCACGACGGCATCGACGGTACGACGGAAACCGAGGTCGTCGTCAGCTCCTTCGAAACCACCAACGAACTGCTCCGCCAGATGGGCTTCAAGCCCAAGTCCTACCAGGAGAACCGTCGAACAAGCTTCGAGCTGTACGGCGCCCAGCTAGAAATCGACCACTGGCCCCACATCCCGCCGTACCTGGAGATCGAGAGCCACTCCCACGAACACGTCGTGGAGGTCGCCGCCGCACTCGGTTACCCCGAGCACGAGCTAACAGGCGAGAACACCATAAGGGTCTACGCCCGCTACAACATCAACCTCGCAGATATCCCCGACCTACGCTTCACCGACTAGCCAGCCCCGTCAGGAGCCCTCCCACGTCGTTCACCTCACGCCAAGCTCACCTGGCGGCCCCGCCGGAGGCGGCAACGAGAACAGGCGCGGCCGTTAGGCCGGGTCCGATGTGTGCGGCCGGTGGTACTTATTCGGCTGGTTGGTCGGCTAGTTCGAGGGTGTCGTAGCCGGTGGTGTCGAAGGCGTGGTCGGGGGTGGGGGGTTCGGGGATGTCGATGGTGGCGTCGGAGTGAGCGCCGCAGCCGTAGTCGTAGGCGACTACGCGGGCCTCGCCGGGGGCCATCTCGTTGGCGCAGACGCCGAAGGCCTGGCCGAGGCTGTCGGCCAGGCGGATCCAGTAGCCGCAGGAGTAGCACTTGTACGGGACGGCCTGCGCGATCGGCGACGTCGGCCCGAAGTCACCGGCGTACCAGCGTTCGGCCGCATCCTCGCGCCCGAACGGCGACAGCACGCGCTCACGACCGAGCCCGAGCTCCTCGACCACCGTGAGAACGTCCTCAGGAGCGTCGGAGGTGTCGGTGAAACCCGGCTCGAGGCGCGGGTCGTCGGGGAGCGTCGGGAACAGGTCGCCGGGACGGAGGTCGCCGGGCTGGACTCGATCCGACCACGGGACCCACTCGGGTGCGGTGATCGCGACGTCGCCGGGCAGCATCACGACCTCGTTGACCGTGACGGTCTTGGCGCGGGAGGCGCGGGTGACGGTGACCGCCCAGCGCCAGCCGCGGTACCCGGGGTGGGTGGAGGCGAAGTAGTGCGTGACGAGCCGCTCGCCCTCGACCAGATGACCGAGGTGTTCGCCGACCTGCGCGGCGCCTGCCTCGGCGATCGCAGCTTCACGGGCCGGTTCGACCGCCGCGACGGCGATGGCGTCGGGTTTGGCGCGGACCGGTTCCGGAGCTCTGACGGGAGTCACAATCGCCCATTCTCGCACGCCCGCCGTCGTACTCCGAACCGCCGTCGATCAACCGCCCGTACGCGCGGTAACTGCGCTCTGTCCCCGCCGCGAGGCAGGATGGTCCCATGCACTCCCCCGACCCCGACGACCCGCAGGTCGGCCCCGGCAACCGCGCAAGCGATGCCGCAGGCCGGTCACGCGGCGACGCCGGCCGGAGGCGGGAGGAGAATGGAAGCCAGCGGGGCGCCGAGCAGCCTTCGAACCGGGGGACTGCGCACGAGCAGGCGGGTGGTGGCATGGGGGGCAACACCGAAGAGACTGACGGCCGAGCCAGCAACTCAGGCGCAAATGCGGCGGGGAAGTCGGCGGGTGAGCGGTTGACTGATGCTCGGGGGCGGGTGGGGTCTGCGAGTAAGAAGGTCGGGCATGCGTCGAAGGTGGGGGCCGAAGGGGTTGCTACGGCTTCCAAGAAGGCGGCTGAAGTCAGTGGGAAGGTCGGGCGGGCGACCGGTCGGCGGATCCGCGGGCTGACTGGTGCTCAAGGGGCCAATGAGTCGGGGCTTTCGCGGTTGATCGAGCTGGGCGCGGTCAACGCGGCCGGTGATACGGCGTTCGCCGTTTCTCTGGCCGGGACGGTGTTCTTCACCGTGCCGAGCGACCAGGCGCGCGATCGGGTGGCGTTGTTCCTGGTGCTGACGATGGCTCCGTTCGCCTTGATGGCGCCGCTGATCGGCCCGATCCTCGACCGGTTCCGGCACGGCCGGCGCTGGGCGATCGGCGCGACCCTCGGCGTACGGGCGTTCCTCGTCTGGAGTCTCGCGTCCTCGATCTCCGGCCACGGCTCCGCCTGGCTGTATCCGGCGGCACTCGGCTGCCTCGTGGCCTCCAAGGCGTACGGCGTCACGCGCGCCTCCGCCGTACCGCGGCTGCTCCCGAAGCAGATCACGCTCGTCACCGCCAACTCGCGCATCTCGCTGGCCGGTGTCGCCGGCGCCACGATCGGCGCCGGAATCGCGGCCGCGTTCGCCTCGATCGGCCCGCAGTGGTCGCTGCGCTGGGCGGCGCTGGTGTACATCGTCGGCCTCATCCTCGCGATCCGTCTGCCGAACGCGGTCGACTCCCCCGCCGACGAAGAAGTCACGGGTACGGCGGGGCGCGAGGCACGCCGGCGCGCCATCACCGCGGCGGTCGCACGCGGGATCCGGTGCAATCTCGGACTGCGGTTCGTGTCCGGCTTCTTGACCATGTACTTGGCGTTCCTGTTGCGCGACCAGCCGATCAGCGGTGTGAAGGGCGCGGTCGCAGCCGGTGCGGTGATCGCCGCTGCCGGTCTCGGCAACAGTCTCGGCACCATCCTCGGATCGTTGCTCAAGGCACGTAAACCGGAAGCGGTCGTGCTGGTGGTGCTGCTCGCGGACGCCATCGTCGCGGTCGCGGCGGCGGTTCTCTACGGTCTGCCGATCCTGATCGCGCTCGGTCTGGTGGCCGGGCTGTGCAGTTCGCTCGGCAAGCTGTCGCTGGACGCGATGATCCAGCGGGACGTGCCGGAGTCCGTGCGTACGTCGGTTTTCGCTCGCTCGGAGACCGTGCTGCAACTGGCCTGGGTGATCGGCGGCGGGTGCGGGATCGTGCTGCCGCTGATCCCGCGGCTCGGATTCGGGTTCCTCGCAGGCGTGCTGGTGGTCGTCGTCTTCCTCGTACTGCGGATGCGCCCGGCGGCCCGCCCGACCGAAGGCCCACTGCGCCCCGGCGGTCTCGGTGGACCGCGGGCCGGAGCACACCCGCACGACACGAAGTCGTACGGCGGACGCTCCGAGAGCACGACCCGGACGATCCTCACCACCAGCGTCGCCGAGCAACGGGCAAACCGCGCGCGCCGCTCGGACTCGGGCGACGAGACAACCATCGAGTGGCGCGGCGGCGGTCAACCGCCGGCCGGTCCTCCGCCCGACCGGCCGCGAGGCTCGAGTCGGCGTCCCGAAGCCAGCAGTCGCCCGGAGCCACCATCCGGACGTTGGTGGAGCGGCCAGCCCGACGAGGACGACGACACCCAGAACCAAGCCCCCTGGGCCGAAGAACCAACCGAGGAACGCAACCAAGCCAACCCCTTCAAACGCCGCCCCGGCAACAACCCCCGCCACCCACCCCGCTAACACTGCGGGTCCGGCGTACTGCGGCTCCGGCGTACCGCGGGTCCGGCTGGCGGGTTGTCGGCTGAATGGCTGGTTGTAGCCCGCCAGCGGCGCAAGAACCCGCCAGCGAGAAGCGGCGGCCGGTGAAGATGCACACCGGTCGCCGCTTTGGGTTGTAGGTCAGAGGACTGGGGTTAGGTCGGACTCCTCGGTGGCGGGTTCTGGGGCTTTGGTGGGGGTTGGGTGGGTGGTGCCGCGGAGGGTGAGGGTGGCCAATGCGGCGGTGGTTAGTAGGAGGAGGGTGCCGACGACGGCTACCACGTTCATGCTGTGGGTGAAGGCGTGGCGGGCGGTGGTTAGGACGGTGTCGGCCAGTTGACCTGGGAGGTGTGCGGCGGCGGCGGTTGCGGCCGGTAGGCCCTCTCGGACGGGACCGGCGACACCCGCGGGCAGGTTGGACGGGAGGTCGGAGCGGTACGCCGCGGTGCCGATCGAGCCCAGGATCGCGATCCCGAGCGCCCCGCCGAACTCCGAGCAGGTCTCCATCACCGCGGACGCCGAGCCGGCGCGCTCCGGGGCGACCGAGCCGACGACCGCCTCAGTGACCAGGGTCATCACCATCACCAGACCGGCAGCCAGCAGACCCGCGCCGACCAGCGGCACTGCCAGCGACGAGTCGACGTGCACCTGGGTGAGCACGGCGTACCCCGAGGCCGCGAGTACGAACGCTCCGCCGATCACATACGCACGGTCCATCTTGTTGGCCAGCGCGGTAGCCAGCGGAGCCGCGCCACCGACGAGCACCGACGGAGCCAGCGACCACAGGGCGGCCTTGAGCGGCGAGAGCCCGTGCACCAGCTGCAGGTACTGGGTCAGGAACACCGCGTTGCCCACCAGCGCCAGGGTTCCAACAGTGTTGGCAGCCAGCGAACCGCTGAACGCCCGGTTGCGGAACATCGACAGGTCGACCATCGGGTACGCCGCAGTCCGCTGCCGCTGCACGAAGAGGACCCCGAACACCAGCCCGGCCACGATCGCCACCACCGGCAGCACCGACGCGCCGTTGGCCGCGATCTCCTTGATCCCCCAGATCACCGGCAGTACGGCGGCCAACGAGAGCACCGAACCCAGCAGGTCGAACCGTCCACCGGCAGGAGTCTTGAACTCGGGCAGCAGCATCGGCGCAAGCACCAGCAGGAGCACCATCGCCGGGGTGTTGATCAGGAACACCGAACCCCACCAGAAGTGCTCCAGCAGGAACCCGCCGAGCACCGGCCCGAGAGTGATCCCGCCCATCATCACCGCGCTCCAGAACGCGATCGCCTTCGACCGCTGCTTCGGGTCGTGGAACATGTTCCGGATCAGCGCCAGGGTCGACGGCATCAGGGTCGCGCCGCCGATCCCGAGCAGGGCGCGGGCCGCGATCAACTGCTCGGGGTTCTGCGCGTACGCCGCCGCGATCGAGGCGACCCCGAAGCCGACCGCACCGAAGATCAGCAGCCGGCGGCGCCCGATCCGGTCGCCCAGCGAGCCCATGGTGATCAGCAGGCCGGCCAGCACGAATCCGTAGATGTCGAAGATCCACAGCTGCTCGGTCGCCGACACGCCGAGGTCCGCGCTGATGAACGGGACCGCGAAGTACAGCACCGAGACATCCATCGAGACCAGCAGCAGCGGCAGCGCGAGCACGCCGAGCGCGATCCACTCCTTGCGTCCCGCGAGTTCCGGCTTACTCATGATGCCCCTCCGAAGATTTATCTGTCTACGCCGCACACTGTGTGCGCCATACACAGACCATACACAAGACTGTCTATGCTGTAAACAGATAAGGTGGTGACCATGGAAGAGAGCGAACTGCCGCGGGTGCTCCAGCAGCTCTGGGGATTCGAGGGGCGGAGCCGGCCTGGGCCGAAGCCGGCGTTTCAGGTCGGCGACATCGGTCGCGCGGCGATCAAGCTCGCGGACGCGGGCGGGCTCAGCGCGGTCTCGATGAGCAAGGTGGCCGCCGAGCTGGGCGTGACCACGATGGCGCTCTACCGGTATGTCGAAGCGAAGGACGACCTCTACATCGTCATGCTCGACGAGGCGTTCGGCCTGCCACCGGATGTCAGCGACGCGGAGGACTGGCAGGACCGGATCACGACCTGGGCCGAGGCATTCCGGTCCGCGCTGCAGGCGCACCCGTGGATCCTGCAGGTCCCGGTGTTCGAGCCGCCGCTGTCACCGAACCAGCTGGTCTGGATGGAGGAGGGCCTGCGCGCGTTCGAAGACACGCCGCTCACGCCGAGCGACCGGCTGTCCGCGATGCTCCTGGTCAACATCTACGTCCGCGGTACGACGGGCCTGAGCGTGAACATGCTCAACCTGCCGCCGCAGGAAGCCGCAGCCGCCGGCGAACGCTACGCCCGCCGCCTGCGCATGCTCGCGACACCGGAGCGTTTCCCCGCGATCAAGGCGACCCTCGACGGACCGCAGGACTTCATCGACAACGACCCGACCGAGTTCCATTTCGGGCTGACCACGGTCCTCGACGGCATCCAGACCCTGATCAGCCGGCGCACCTAGAAGCCGGGCCCAATCACAGCTAGAAGTCGAGCTTGTCGGCGACGCCGCGCAGTACCGTGGCCACCTGCTTGGCGGACTTGTTGTCGGGCTGGCGGCCGCGGCGGTAGTTCTCGCCGATCCGGTCGAGGAGCTTGATCAGGTCCTCGATGACGACCTGCATGTCCTCGGGCTTCGGGCGCATCGCCTTCGCGACCGACGGCGGAGGGTCGATCAGCCGGACCTGCAGGGCCTGCTCGCCCTTGCGTCCCTCGACGACTCCGAACTCGACCTTCTGCCCGGGCTTCAGGTTGGTGACACCGGCCGGCAAGGCCTCGGCGCGGACGTAGACGTCCCCGCCCTCCTCCTTGCTGAGGAAACCGAACCCCTTGTCGGAGTCGTACCACTTCACCTTGCCAACGGGCACGGGAACCTCTTCAGTAATCGTCGTCGGAAGCAAGCGAGCCGCAAGGCCCGCTCAGGAAACCCAGCGTACGTGACCCGGCGCAACCGCGCCTCCGGGAAACTACCTGATCCGGCAGTCTTCCCGCACCTCACAAACTCCGATACTTTTCGGGATCCGCGAGCCGCTCGTTCATCGACCCGGACCGGAACCCGCGCGGGTCGACCTGCGCCGCCGCGAACCCTTCGGCCATGACCGCATCGACCAGCTCCCGGTGGTCGACCCGATCGAGGAGCGCGGCGTCGATCTCGATCGAGGCGCTCTCGCCGAGATCACGCACCCGCACGTTCTGCACGTCGTACGACGCAAGCCGCCCGCGGACCGCCTGCTCGGCGCGGTCCACCCGCACAAGCAGGTTCGGCGTGATGCGGATGCCGTACGCGATCCGGCTCGACAGGCACGCCGCGGCCGGCTTGTCCGAGGTCTCGAGCCCCCAGCTGCGCGACGCCGTACGGATCTGCGCCTTGGTCAACCGCGCGTCCCGCAACGGCGTCAGCGCACCGCGCTCGAACGCGGCCCGGATCCCCGGCCGGAAGCCGGCGATCGCGTCGTCGGCGTTCGTCCCGGTGGCGATCGCGGTGATGCCGAACTCGTCCGCGATCGGCTGCAGCGTCTCGATCAGCTCGGCCTTGCAGAAGTAGCAGCGGGCACCCGAGTTGGCCTGGTACCCCTCGCGCTCCATCTCGTGCGTATGCGGGCTGACATGCCGTACGCCGAGAGTGTCGGCGAAGCGCGCGGCCGGCTCCAACTCCGCCGCCGGAAGCGACGGCGATACGGCGGTCGCCGCGACGACGTTGGCCGCCCCGATCGCACGCGCCGCGGCCGCGAGCAGGAACGCCGAATCGGCGCCACCGCTGAACGCCACGACCATCTTGTCGTACGACGAGAGCCGCTTCATCAACGCTTCCAGCCGCTGCTCGAGCACGTACTCATCGAGCCAGGCCGGGAACTCCGTGAGGTCGTTCAGTACGACGTCAGCGCCGTACGCCCGCAGCTCGTCCGCGGTGAACGGACCGGTCGCGACCGACACCGCCAGCGCGCCCGCCGCGTGCGCTCCGTCGATATCGGCGGTGTGATCGCCGACGAAGATCGTGGCCTCGTGCTCGCGCAGCGCCGTACCCTTCTCGGCTCCGTGCAGATCACCGACCGGCTCGTCGACGTCCAGGCCGAGGTGCTCGAGGTGCAGCCGGACCGACGGGGTGTACTTCGCGGACACGACCATCGTCCGCCCGCGCAACGCCCGGATCGCGGCCAGCGACTCGGCGACGCCCGGCAGCGGCAGGCTGCCCGTGATCGCGTGCGACGGGTAGTGCTCGCGGTACCGCGCGACCATCGCGTCGACCTGCTCCGGCGGGAACCAGTTCGCCATCTCCCAGGTCAGCGGCGGCCCGAGCCGGCTCACCACCAGGTCGGTGTCGATGTAGACCCCGGTCTCGGCGGCCAGCAGGTCCCAGACGGCCTGGATCCCCGGCCGGGAGTCGATCAGCGTCATGTCCAGGTCGAATCCGACCACGAGCTCCGGCACATCGGCGGCGGTCGGGGCGGGCTGGATCTCGGCGGTTGACACGTCCCCAACCCTACGTGCTCCGAATGAACCACCGGCAGCCGAGACCAAATTGGACATTCGGCGACATTCTGTCCGAGCACTTGACATCGGAGGCTGTTTTGTAAACCCTCGACCTCATGACCTCGTTTGCCGATCGGACCAAACGCCGGCTGCGTGACGAGCTACTCGACGCGGCGCAGGAGGCGGTCGTCGCCGGTGGGTACGACGGACTCCGGATGGCCGAGGTCGCTCGCCGTACGGGCGTCTCCCGTCAGACCGTCTACAACGAGTTCGGCGACAAATGGGGGCTGCTGGAAGCAGTCGCGGCCCGGGAGACCGAACGGTTCCTGCTGGATGTCAACACCGCAATAGCCGAGCAGTCCGACCCGATCGACGGTCTGCGGGCCGCGGTCGAGCGGGCGCTCACGCTGGCCGGCGAGAACCCGCTGATCAAGGCGGCGCTGAGCCAACCCGGATCCGACCAGGCCAGTCAACTGCTGACCACACGGGGGCAGCAGGTCATTGAACTGGCCCACCTCCGGCTGGGTGCCCACGTCAGGGAGCACTGGCCGGAGGTTCCCGCAGAGGACGCGACCAGCTGCGTGGACGTCGCCTTGCGCGTCGTCATCAGCCACATCGTCACGCCGGGCCCTCCCCCGGCGGCGGTGGCCGATCAGCTGGCTCGCGTCCTCTCACCCTTCTTAGCCGAGTCCCGGAGGTTGCACGTATGAACGACCTGCATCGGAAAGGCTTCACCACGCTGAAGGCCGGCGGCCTCAACTGGGACGCGCTGCCGCTGCGCCTGTTCGACAAGGGCAACCGCAAGTTCTGGAACCCGCGTGACATCGACTTCAGCCAGGACGCGAAGGACTGGCAGGAGCTGAGCGCGGACGACAAGGACAACGCGTTGATGCTCTGCTCGCAGTTCATCGCGGGCGAGGAGGCGGTGACCGAGGACCTGCAGCCGTTCCTGCAGGCGATGGCTGCCGAGGGCCGGTTCGGCGACGAGATGTACCTGACCCAGTTCTGCTTCGAGGAGGCCAAGCACACCGCGGTCTTCCGGCTCTGGCTCGACGCTGTCGGCGTCACCGACGACCTGCACCACTACGTCGAGAACAACCCCGGGTACCGCGCGATCTTCTACGAGGCCCTGCCCGTCGCGCTGAAGTCGCTGGCCGACGATCCGTCACCGGGCAACCAGGTCCGCGCCTCGGTCACCTACAACCACGTGGTGGAAGGGACTCTGGCCCTCACCGGCTACCACGCGTGGAACCTGCTCTGTACGGCGCGCGGCGTACTGCCCGGCATGCAGGAGTTGATCCGCCGGATCGGCGACGACGAGCGCCGGCATATGGCGTGGGGCACGTTCACCTGCCGTCGGCACGTCGCCGCGGACGAGGGGAACTGGAAAGTCGTCACCGACACGATGGAGGAGCTCCTCCCCCACGCGCTGACGCAGATCCAGTGGGCGATGGACAACACCGCCGCGCTCCCGCCGGAGATCAACCCGACCGCGCTGATGACATACGCCGGTGACCGCGCGACGCGTCGACTCGGCGCGATCGAGTCGGCTGTCGGCGCCGACGTGGCCGGGATCGACCTCGACTACTCCCCCGAGAAGCTCGAGGACGACTTCGGCGACGAGGACTCAGCCGCGCTGGCGGCGGTTCGCCAGTAGAACGATCAGCGCTGCCGTCGCCAGTACCGCGGGAAGCCAGGTGACCGTCGTCGTACCGAGGTGGTCGGCGACCTGGCCGCCGGTGAAGGCACCCAGCGCGATGGATCCGTTGTAGACGCCCACCAGGACAGCGGATGAGGATTCGGGGGCGTTGGGCGCGGCGGCGTGTCCCCATGCTTGCGTGCTGACGCTCGTTCCGCCGTACGCCAGGCCCCACAGGATGAGCAGGAGCAGCGAGCCTGCCGTGCCGACGAAGGGCAGTGCCGCGGTGGCGAGCGCGATACCGGCGGCGATGACCGCGAGGGCGCGGGTCGGGCGGAGGGCGCCGGTGAGGAAGTTGCCGACGACACCGGCCACGCCGTACGCGAGCAGGAAGGCGCCGATCAACGCCGGACCGGTGTGCGGCTCGATCAGCGGACGGACATAGGTGTACGCCGCGAAGTGGCCGGTCACGATCAACGCGACGAGGACCAGGCCGACGCGAACGTCCTTGATCTGCAGGACTTCTCGTACGTCGGACAGCTGGACCGATCGCTCAGGGGCGAGGTTCGGGAGGAAGGCTACGAGCGCGGCGGCGAGGCCGAGTGAGAGCAGCCCGACTCCGACGAACGCCCAGCGCCAGCCGACGAGCTCGCCGACGTACGCACCGGCCGGAATGCCAAGCACAGAAGCGATTCCGATGCCGCTGAAGATGAGCGAGGTCGCCGGGCCGGCCGCGTGCTCGGGTACGACGCGACGCGCGAGCCCGATCGTCAGCAGCCAGACGCCGCCGATCGAGATGCCCATCAAGACGCGGGCTGCGATGAAGACCCAGTAGACCGGTGCGATTGCGGCGACGAATGCCGCGAAGGCGAGCAGCACCATCAGTCCGCCCAGGACTGCCCGGCGGTCCCGCCTGCCCAAGACCAGCGGCAGGACGGGCGCGGCCAACGCGGAGACCACGCCGGTTGTGGTGAGCGCCAGGCCGGCGGTGCCTTCCGATACGTGAAGCGATCCGCCGATCGGAGTGAGCAGGCCCACGGGAAGCATCTCGGCCGTCACCACGGTGAACACCGTCGCCGACATGACTATGGATGCAATCCAGCCCCGGGTGTCCACCTCGTCCGCGCAGATCGTCGTCATACCTCCAGTGAGCGGCCGCAAGGCGACCCGGAACAACGGCGATGTGGTCATGCTTGTATTAGCTGAGCTAATCGATGAAGGTGGAACCATGGCCGTCGAGATCCGCGAACTGGAGTGCTTCCTGGTGCTCGCGGACGAGCTCCACTTCGGCCGTACGGCGGAACGCCTGTACCTCTCGCAGAGCCGGGTCAGCCAACTGCTCCAGTCACTGGAGCGCCGCATCGGCGGGCCGCTGTTCGAGCGCACGAGTCGCCGGGTCGCGCTGACGCCGCTCGGCAAGGAGTTCCTGACGTCGCTGCGCCCGGCGTACGCGGCCTTGGAGCGAGTCGTCGAAGCCGCCCGCGAGTACGCCGCCGACACCAAGGGCAAGCTCCGGATCGGCTTCCAGGGCACGGCGAACGACGAGATCCTCGGCGCGGTCGGCGGGTTCCAGTCGCGCAACCCGAACTGCTTGATCGACGTCTGCGAGATCCCGCTGAACGATCCGTTCGGCGCGCTCCGGCGCGGTGAGCTCGACGCCGCCGTCGTACTGCTGCCGGTTGCGGAGGACGACCTCGTGGTCGGCCCGATCTTCTCCCGCCAGCCGCAGACGCTCGCGGTGTGCACGCAGCACCGGCTCGCCGGCCGCGCCTCGATCGACGCCGAGGACCTGGCCGGCGAGACCCTGATCGCGTACGCCGGCCCGGCGCCCGGCTACTGGCGCCAGGCCCAGGCGCCGACGCAGACACCCGGTGGAGCGCTCATCCACCGCGGTCCGGACGTGAAGACCCTCCAGGAAGGTCTTTCGCTGATCGCCGCCAATCGCGGCGGCATGATCATCTGCCGGCCCACCGCCGCCCTCAACGGCCGCGCCGGCATCGCCACCGTCCCCCTCACCGGCCTCCCGGACTCCGCCCTCGCCCTCATCTGGCGCCGCGGCGAAGACACCCCCTCGGTCAAGGCCTTCGCCGAACACCTCAGCAGCTAGCTCGACAGGTAGTGCACCGGGTGTACGCCGTACGCACGGGGCAATCCACGCTCAGGTGCACTAATCACCACCCGACACCTCCTGTCGAGCTGCACATCAACCGCCGGTCAGAGCTTGTGGACCTCGGTGTCGGCGGGGGCGAGGAGGCGGCCGTCGGCGGCGTGGATCTCCAGCGGTCTCAGGGGCTTGTGGTTGCGGCGGTCGACGAGTTCAGAGTGGGGCTCATCAGCGGCGAACGCGAACGCCTCGCCCCACTGGCGGAGGGCGACGATCACGGGGAACAGCGCCTCGCCTTTGGCAGTCAGCTCGTAGCCGGATGGCACCTGTTCGAGGATGCCGTTCTCGACCAGCGCGCGCAGGCGGGCGCTGAGGATGTTCTTCGCCACGCCCAGACTGCGCTGGAACTCGCCGAACCGCCGGCTGCCGTCGAACGCGTCCCGCACGATCAGCAGCGACCACCAATCGCCGACCGCGTCCACCGAGCGCGCGACCGGGCAGCTCTCCTCGTCGAACCGGGTCCGTTTGACCACCATTCACCTCCTGGTTGCAACATGCTACCAACATCTCATACGGTAGCAACATGCAACCAAGCAGACTGTTCCTCGCCGTCGCGGCCGGGGTGGCGGTCGCGACCGTGTACTTCGCCCAGCCGCTGCTCGTGACGATGGGCACCGATCTCGGGATCGCCCCGGGAACGGTCGGGGTCTTCGTCACCGTCACCCAACTCGGGTACGCCGCCGGCCTGTTCTTCCTTGTCCCGTTGGGCGATCTGCTCGACCGCCGCCGGTTGATCCGCCGGCAGTTCTTGCTGCTGGCAACCGCCCTGCTGCTGACCGGGATCGCCCAGAATGCCGCGATGCTCCTGGCCGGGCTCGCCGCCGTCGGCGCGCTCGCCGTCGTGACCCAGTCCCTGGTCGCGTACGGCGCTTCACTGAGCGCGCCGGCCGAGCGCGGTCGCACGGTCGGAATGATCACCAGCGGGATCGTGCTGGGCATCCTGCTCGCGCGCACGGTCTCCGGCGTCGTCACCGATCTCCTGGGCTGGCGAGCGGTCTACCTGATGGCCGGTGCTGCTTGCCTGGTCATCGCCGGCTGCCTGACCGGCAGTCACGAACGCCCGTCGTCGCGCCTGACCTACGGCGAGCTGCTCCGCTCCACGATCAACCTCTGGAGCGAACCGTCGTTCCGCGAGAGCGCCATCCGCGCCTTCTTCATCTTCGGCTCGTTCAGCACGCTGTGGAGCGCGATCGCACTGCCGTTGACTTCGCGGTCGTTGTCGCACACAGAGATCGGCGCGTTCGGGCTGATCGGTGCGGCCGGAGCATTGGCTGCCGGCCCGGCCGGCCGACTGGCGGATCGTGGCCATGGGCAACTGGTCACGCTGATCGCGTCGGTGCTGCTAGCAACGAGTTGGATTGCGACGGCGCATCTCCTGGTGGGGTTGGCGATCGGCGCGGTCCTGCTCGATCTCGCCGTACAGGCCATTCACGTCACGAACCAGAGCCTGATCTATCGGCCGGAGCTCGGGAGCCGGTTGATCGGCGGCTACATGGTGTTCTACTCGTTGGGCAGCGGGCTGGGCGCGATCGCGTCGACCGCGCTCTACGAACGCGCCGGCTGGAGCGCTGTCTGTCTGCTCGGTGCGACCTTCGGCGTCGGCAGTTTAGTCACGTCAATCCGAGGAGCTCGACGGAGCGCTCGCGCATCTCGACCTTGCGAATCTTGCCCGTGACGGTCATCGGGAAGTCGTCGACGAGCAGGACGTACTTCGGGATCTTGAAGTGCGCGAGCTTGCCGGTGGCAAAGGTTCTGACGGCGGCGGTGTCGAGGGGGTCGGCGCCGGGCTTGAGTTTGATCCAGGCGCAGAGCTCCTCGCCGTACCGTTCGTCGGGGACGCCAATGACCTGGACGTCGGCGATCGACGGATGGGTGTAGAGGAACTCCTCGATCTCCCGTGGATAGACGTTCTCGCCGCCGCGGATGACCATGTCCTTGATCCGGCCGACGATGTTCACGTACCCGTCCTCGCGCATCGTCGCGAGATCGCCCGTGTGCATCCAGCGGGCCCGGTCGATCGCCTCCGCGGTCTTCTCCGGCTCGTCCCAGTACCCGAGCATCACGGAGTACCCGCGGGTGCACAGCTCGCCCGGCTCGTTCCGCGGTACGACGAGGCCGGTGGCCGGGTCGACCAGCTTCACCTCGACATGAGGCATGACGCGGCCGACAGTCGACGTACGGCGGTCGAGATCGTCGTCGCGCCTGGTCTGCGTTGACACCGGGGACGTCTCGGTCATCCCGTAGCAGATCGCGACCTCGGCCATGTGCATGTCCGCGACGCAACGCTTCATCACCTCGACGGGGCAGGGCGATCCGGCCATCACGCCCGTACGCAGGCTGGTCAGGTCGTACTCCGCGAAGTCCGGCAGACCGAGCTCCGCGATGAACATCGTCGGTACGCCGTACAGCCCCGTGCAGCGCTCGTCCTGCACGGCCTTCAGCGTCGCGGCCGGATCGAACGCCGGGCCGGGGATCACCATGCACGCGCCGTGAGTGGTGCAGCCCAGATTGCCCATCACCATGCCGAAGCAGTGATAGAAGGGCACCGGGATGCACAGCCGGTCGTCCGCGGTGAACGCGATCGTCTCGGTGACGAAGAAGCCGTTGTTGAGGATGTTGTGGTGGCTGAGTGTCGCGCCCTTCGGGAATCCCGTCGTCCCGCTGGTGTACTGGATGTTGATCGGATCGTCGAAGGACAGCTCGGCCTCGCGGGCCTGGAGCGCGTCGACGGTGATCCGGGAAGCGTCGTCGCGGAGTGCGTCCCAGTCGCCGGTGCCGAGGTAGATCGTCTCCTCCAGCGCGGGGCACTTCGGCCGGACCTCCTCGACCATCTCGCGATAGTTGCTGGTCTTGAATTCGGTCGCGGAGACAAGCATCCGGACGCCGGACTGGTTCAAGGCATAGGCCAGTTCGTGAGTCCGGTACGCCGGGTTGATGTTCACCAGGATCGCGCCCATCAACGCGGTCGCGTACTGCGTGATCGTCCATTCGGCCTGGTTCGGCGCCCAGATGCCGACCCGGTCGCCCTTCGCGATCCCCCGCGCCAGCAGGCCGCGCGCGACGAGTTCGACCTCCGCGCCGAACTCGTCGTACGTCCAGCGCCTTCCGGTCTGGACCTCCACCAGGGCCTCGCGATCGCCGTACTCGTTGATCGTTCGCCTCAGGTTGGCGCCGATCGTTTCACCCAGCAACGGAACCTCGGACACCCCGGACGCGTACGACGGAAGGCTCATCTTTTTATCGTCACCTCGCTCAGATGGCTCTGCAAGTGCACGTCCGGTTGGAAACAGGGGGTCTCCCTCCCCCTCCTCAGTCTTTCCTTCCCTCAACGGGAGCGACAGCGAAGGTGCACGTGCAGCGGGAAACAGGGGGTGGACGGCAAGCAATGTCATGACCAACTCTCTGTCACAACGGTAGCGCTGTGTGGTTGGACCGTTACATTAGTTGTGAGAGGTGTGAGGCGATGGACCGATCGATGGAAGGTCACGCCCGCAGCGACCGTCCGCCGCGGCGTTCTGCCGAGGCGGCTCAACGTACCGCTGCGGTACAGGAACGCGTCCAAGCCCTGGGCAACATCCTGGCCGACGCGCTGGCCGTCGATGTCAACGGCACCGATCTGCAAACCCTCAAACGGGCTCACCGGCGGGCTCCACCGACCGTCTCGCCGGCCGATCTCGAAGCGCATCCCGGACCTGTCTGGGATGCGTTCGTGCCCCACCCACCGGTTCGCTGGTGGGGCGCCCAGCGCCGGTTCTCCCGCCGGCTCGCCGATGCGGAGGACCGGTTCGCGGAGGCGATCGAGCGGCACCGGGCGTCCGAGGAGACCCGGCGCGAGCGGGTCGCCAAGGCACTGCGGGAGCAGGTCGAGCACCAGCGCCGGCTCGACGAGGCAACCGCGGAACAGCATGCGCGGATCGACGCGTACGAGCGCGCGGTGGCGAACCGCGGCCGGGCGGCGGTGACGCGCTACTTCACCAAGGCGCTGGATCGGCTGCCGGACCCGCTGGACTTCCCCCGCAGGCGCAAGGTCGGGTACGTGCCCGAGTCGACGCTGCTCGCGGTGGAGTGGGACCTCCCTGACGTCAGCGTGGTGCCGGCTGAGGCGTCGTACCGCTATGACCGCGCTGTCGACGCGGTGCTCGCCGTACCGCGCGATCCTCTCGAGCTGCGGCGGCTGTACCAGCAGCTGGTCGCGCAGCTGGCCTTGCGGGCCTTGCACCTGGTCTTCGGTAGTGACAGGTACGGCGTGGTCGACACCGTCGTGTTCAACGGGATGGTGGAGTCGGTGGACCTCACCACCGGGCAGACCGTGCGGCCGTGCCTCATCACCTTGCGGGCAACGCGGGAGCAGTTCGAGGCGCTAGTCCTGGACCAGCTGGATCCGGTGGCCTGCATACGGCACTACTTCGCTGCAGAGGTGTCACGGCACCCGGAGGAGCTGCAGCCGGTGGAGCCGGTGCTGGAGTTCGACCTGGCCGATCCACGCACCATCGAGGCAGTGGACGTGATCAGTGAGATCGACGCCCGCCCCAACCTGCTGGACCTGAGCCCCGAGTCCTTCGAACACCTCGTCCACAACCTCCTGACCCGCATGGGCCTGGAGACCCGCCTGTTCCGCCGCGGCACCGACGGAGGAATCGACTGCGTCGCGTACGACCCCAGGCCGATCACCGGCGGCAAGTTCGTCGTACAGGCGAAGCTCTGGACCCGCACCGTCCCCCCGTCCGCCGTCCGCGACCTCTTCGGCACCGTAGTAGACGCCGGCGCCACCAAAGGCATCCTCATCACCACCTCCGGCTTCGGCCCCACCAGCTACCAGTTCGCCAACGGCAAACCCCTCCAACTAATAGACGGCACAGCCCTCCTCTCCCTCTGCCACCTCCACAACATCCCCGCCCGAATAATCCCGAGAGCCAGCTGACAATGCCCTAAAAAGTGGGCATATGCCTGATATAGTGGGCACTGGAGGTGAGGTGTGCATGCGGTTCTCAGAGCCGATGTCCAGTGTCGTTCCCGGATTGCACGGCCGGGTCCTCGGAGTGCTCGCGCGGACCGATCGCGCACTGACAGGGCGATCCGTTGCCGCGCTACTGCATTCGCCGGCAAGTCCGAGCGGAGTGCAGAAAGTGCTGGATGACCTTGTGCGCAACGGTGTTGTCATCGCTGAGCCGGCTGGTCGTGCTCGGCTCTACACGCTCAACCGGGATCACGTGGGCGCTGCGGCCATCGATCAGCTCGCGCGGCTCCGCGACGTACTGCTTGAGCGGATCAAGGCCGAAGCGGAATCGTGGACGATACCCGCGAAGGCGATCTGGCTGTTCGGGTCGACGGCTCGTGGACAGGGAGATGCCGACAGCGACCTCGATCTGCTGATCGTCCGGCCGGACGACGTCGACGACTCGGAGCCGGGCTGGCTCGAGCAGGTCGAAACCCTGTCAGCGCACGCAAGTCTGTGGTCCGGCAACTCGTGTGAAGTCGTCGAGTACAGCGCGGAAGAGATCCGCGACCTCATCAGCCACGGCGAGCGCATCGTGACCGAGCTACGCCGCGATGCACTTCCGATCGCCGGCCGCACACCACGGCAAACCCTCGACCGAAAGGCGGGCTAGTGACCGCGCTCGACGAAGCCCGAGCGCACCTGGCAAAGGCTCGCGAGTTCCTCGAAGCCGCCGATCTGACGAACGACCTCCAGCTCTACAACGCAGCAGCATCCAATGCCGTCACCTCAGGCATCAACTCCAAGGACGCGATATGCCTTACCCTCACCGGCCGGACCAAGAAGTCTGACAACCACGCCGAGGCGATCGCGGAGCTGAAAGGCGCCGGATCGGCCGGCCGGGACAGCAGCGCGACGCTGGCCCGGCTCCTGAGGCTCAAGTCCAAGTCGCAGTACCAGGTTGCTTCGGTGTCTGCCGCGGATGCAGCAAAGAGCATCGACTGGGCCACACGATTGTTCGAAACCGCCAAAAGCGTCGTCTCTACTTGAGTGGGGTTTCGTAGATCTGGAGTTCGGTGCCGTGGGGGGTGTCGCCGTCGTCGGGGGCGGTGATGAGGCGGAGTTTGTCGGGGGTGGATTCGAGGGCTACTGGGTTGCGGGTGGCGTTGTGGTTGGTGGTTGGGGAGAAGTACGGGAACGGGATCTCGTGGAGGATGCGGTTGGTGCGTAGGTCGAGGAGTGCCAGTCCGCCGAGGTCGTACGACGTGTTGTTCGGGCCGGGCAGCGTGGTCACACCGCCGCACAGCTGCTTGCCGTCGGCGGTGTAACTGCAGTCCTGGTAGTCGACGAAGTGCGACGCGTTGGCGAGCTTGCTGAGCTGCTTGCCGGTGGGAGTCCAGCTGTAGAGAGTGCGGGAGCCCCAGCTCACCCCGTGCACGTGACCGGTCGTCCGGTCGCGCACTACTCCTCCGACGTGGTCCTGCACCCGGAAACGCTCGGTCACCTCGTACGTCGTCGGGTCGACCGTGTAGACGATCGCCCGCGAGTCCGGCCGGTACTCCGCCACCGGCACCCACAGGTCCTTCCCGTCGAAATCCAGTCCACCCGGGTGGTACGCCGTACCCTCGCCGAGCTGGATGTCCTGCTTGAGATTCCCCTGCCGATCCATGGCGAACAGATGCCCGATCCCCGCGCCTGGCGTCCGGTCGTACCCATCCACCGGCACCGGCGCCTCCAGCACCTCGACGCTGGTCATGAAGATCAGCTCCCCCACCAGCGCGATCCCCTGCGGGTGGTAGGTCGGGAACTTCAACGGCACCCGCTCCACAAGCGCCCACGCAGTACTGCGATCGGTGGCCTGGAACGCACGCGTCAAGTCAGAGTCCCGCATCAAAGGCTCCTCGCTCGATAGTCGATGGTGAAGTGTGTGATGCCCAGGTGACTTCCAGGTGATGCAGACTGGCCGCTATGGACACAGGGGTAAATGTTGTCGGGTCGGGGCAGGTTACTGGGGCGCCGGATCTGTTGCGGATCTCGTTCGGGGTCGAGCATGGGGCGCCGGATGTGGCTTCTGCGGTTGCTCGGGTCGGGGAACGGACCGACGCGGTGATCGCTGCGCTGCGGGGTCAAGGCGTGGAGCAGTCGCAGCTGGGGACCAGCGCGGTAAGCGTCTACCAGGAGTTCAAGGGGATGGAGGCCGACGCGCCGTACCGGGCGTCGCACACGATCACCGTCGTGACCAAGGACCTGACCGGGTTCGGCCGGCTGCTCAATGCGGCGGTCGATGCTGCAGGCAACAACCTGGCGCTGCACGGGCTCGAGTTCGACATCGAGGACAAGGCCGAGCTGCTGACCCGGGCGCGGGAGCTGGCGTTCGGGCAGGCGAAGGCGAAGGCCGAGCATCTAGCCGCTCTTGCGGGCTTCTCCCTCGGCTCGGTCTCCGCGATCGCGGAGACCCAGGCACACGCCCCCTGGGTCTCTCAGTCGGTGTCCCTCGGCGGCAAACAGGATGCCGGGGTGAACATCGTGCCCGGCGGCCAGGAGGTTCAGGTCTCGCTGCAGGTGCAGTTCGCCTGGGCGTAACGCGCGTCTCAAAAGCAGAACAAGGGTTGCGTTGTCGGTGCCTTCGTAGAGACTTCTCTCATGTATGCACCGGCGCCGCTGCGGCGGCAACTGAGTCGGTCCGGGCTGTTACTGCTCGGACCGGCCTTCGTTGCGGCCGTTGCGTACGTCGATCCGGGCAACTTCGCGACGAACATCGCGGCCGGCGCTACGTACGGTTACCTGCTCTGCTGGGTGGTCGTCGGCGCCAACCTGATGGCCGTCCTGGTGCAATATCTCGCGGCCAAGGCGAGCATCGCCACCGGGCGGACCCTGCCGCAGCTGTGCCGTGACCACTTCCGGCGGTCGACGTCGACCGGGCTGTGGGCGCAGGCCGAGGTGGTGGCAATCGCGACCGACCTGGCCGAGGTCGTCGGCGGTGCGATCGCACTGAATCTGCTGTTCAAGATCCCGCTGCTGCTCGGCGGCGCGATCACCGGCGCGGTGTCGTTCGCCTTGCTGATCTATCAATCGAAGCGCGGCCAACGCCCGTTCGAGGCAGCGATCATCGGCCTGCTCGCCGTCGTACTCATCGGCTTCGTGGTGTCGACGGCCAAGTCGGATCCGTCCGCGACCGGCGTGGTCGGCGGCCTCGTGCCCCGCCTGGACGGGACGCAGTCGCTCGTGCTCGCGGCCGGCATGCTCGGCGCGACCGTGATGCCGCACGCGATCTGGCTGCATGGTGCGCTCGTCACCGACCGCCACTGGAAGAGCATCCGCTCCCAGGAAGGCAAATCCCGGGTACTGCGTGCTACCCGACTCGACGTGGCAATCGCCATGGCGCTGGCCGGCGCGGTCAACCTGGCGATGGTCGTGCTGGCCGCGGCCGCCTTGAAGGGCACCGGCGCCGACTCGCTCGACGCGGCTCATCTCGCGATCGGCGACCGCCTCGGCCAACTCCCGGCCTTGTTGTTCGCGCTCGCCCTGTTGGCCAGCGGTTTCGCCTCCTCCTCGGTCGGGACGTACGCCGGTTCGGTGATCCTGGACGGCTTCTGGCGGCGCCGTGTCCCGCTGGCGGCCCGCCGTTTGATCACGCTGATCCCGGCCCTGGTGGTCCTCGCGATCGGCATCGACCCGAGCCGCGCACTGGTCGTTTCGCAGGTGGTCCTGAGCTTCGGCATCCCGTGCGCGCTGTGGCCGTTGGTGAGATTGACCGCATCCCGGCGCGTCATGGGTAACCTTGTCAACCGCTGGGCGACTACTCTCGCGGCATGCCTGGTAGCGACCGCCGTCACGGCCCTCAACGTCGTACTGATCGTGCTGACCATTCGGGGATGACGTGACCCGGGTGTTCGCCGTGAGCGACATCCACGGCCACCTGGAGAAACTGACCGCCGCCCTGCAGGACGCCGGACTCACCGATGCCGACGGCAACTGGGCCGGTGACGATGCCCGGCTGTGGTTCCTCGGCGACTTCTTCGACCGCGGCCCGGACGGCATCGGCGTACTGCGGTATGTGCGCGATCTGATCGAGCAGGCGCCGGGCGGCGCGATCGAGATGCTGCTCGGCAACCACGAGATCCTCGCGCTCGGGATGCGGAAGTTCGGCGACACGTTCGTCCCGCACGACGGAATCACCCTGCGCAGTTTCGAGCGTTCGTGGGCCCTGAACGGCGGGCAGGACCGCGACCAGGAGCTGCTCACCGACGACGAGACGGCCTGGCTGCTCGACCGGCCGATGCTCGCCCTGGACGCGGGCCATCTGCTGATGCATTCCGACACCTCGGAGTACGTCGAATGGGGTGACTCGCTCGAGGCCATCAACGCCGCGGCCGGCGCCGAGCTGCACTCCGACGACATCGAGGTGTGGTGGGAGATCTGGCGCCGGATGACGTCGCGGTACGCGTTCCGCGGTGACGGCGGGCCGGAGATCGCCCGCATCATGCTGCAGCACCTCGGCGGTCACCGGATCGTTCACGGCCACAGCATCGTGGCCGACCAGCTCGGCATCGACCCGCAGTACCTGACCGAGCCGCTCCTGTACGCCGAGGGCCTCGTGCTGGGCATCGACGGCGGCGCGTTCGACGGCGGACCGTGCCTAGTCGTCGAGCTGGAAGAGCTCACCACGGAGTGACCCGGCCCGCGGCGACTATTTGTCGGCTGTGAGCGTGCCGCCGATGGCCCAGCTGTCCGGCGGTGTCTCCTGGATCCAGACCTGGACGCTCTCGGCCGGGACGCCGAGGCTGTCGACGAAGGCGTCGGTGACCTTCTGGACGAGTTCGCGCTTGAGCTCCGGGGTCCGCGGGCCTTGCAGAACGGTGACGATGGGCATCGGATTGCCTTTCTCTGTTGGGTTCTGAGCCCATTTCAGTCGTCATCGCCGTCGCGAACGAGACGCAGATCCGATGTGTAGTCATCACTCGAACTGATCGGACGCCTTGCGGCAGGCTTCGAGCAGTACGGCGAGGTCGCCACCGACCGTCGTACCGGCCGGGACCGCGAGGCTCGTGGTCAGCGCGAGCCGGGGGCGTGGTCGCCGGAACACCACCCGGCCTTCGCGGAGCAGGCGGGCGTGGGACTCGTAGATGACCGTCCAGCTCGGGCTGCCGGCGCCGATCGCGGCGTGGGTGTCCTGCAGGCTGCTGGAGCGAGGGCCTAATACCGGCTCGAAGCCTGCCGCGGCGCAGGCTGACATGACGAGGTCGACCAGTGGTGGGTTGGTGCGGCGTTGGGTTATGCGGAGTGGCATCTCTTGGAGATCTTTGAGTGCGATCTCGTCGTTCGGAGCAGCTGACTTGGGTAGTGCGATCAGCAGTGCGTCTTGCCAGACGGGGACGAACTCCAGGCCGGCGGCCTCATCAAGGCCTCGGACGAAGGCGGCGTCCAGTTGGCCGCTGCGGACTCGGTCGAGTCTGGCGCGGGTTGACGTGCTGACCAGGTCGACGTGAAGCGCCTGGGACGAGAGCTCCGCGACTACGGTCTCGAGGCGCTCTCCCAGTCCTGTGCTGGTGCCAAGGCGGAGTGTTCTGCCCGGGCGACCGGTGGCGGCGGTGCGGGCAGTTTCTACCGAGGCCAGGACGGCGCGGGCGGCAGGGAGGAAGCGTTGGCCGGCCTCGGTGAGGCGGATCGCGCGGGCCGAGCGGTCGAAGAGGAGTACGTCGAGCTCGCGTTCCAGGCGCGCGATCTGCTGGCTCACGCCGGGCTGGCCGATGCCGAGTTGTTCGGCGGCGCGACCGAAGTTCAGGACCTCGGCCACGGTCACGAAGTACTGGATCTGCCGTAGCTCCACATCAGACATGATGCACGGGGGAATGACGCCGTGGCGGTCGGGGTTGTCTGCAGGTATGGCGGACAAGACTGTGAAGATTCCTGGGCCGGACCACCCGATCACCGTCGGGAAGAACCCGGATCGTGTGGTCGTGAAGGTCGGCGACCAGGTGATCGCGGACACGCACGACGCGCTGTCGCTGCAGGAGGCGAACTACCCCGCGGTGCAGTACATCCCACGGAAGGACGTCGACCTCACGCAGCTCGAGCGGACCGACCACGCGTCGTACTGCCCGTACAAGGGTGACGCGTCGTACTACAGCGTCCTCCCAGCCGGTGCGGACGGAGTGAATGCGGTCTGGACGTATGAGCAGCCGTACGACGCGGTCGCGGACATCCGCGAGCACGTCGCGTTCTACCCCGACAAGGTGTCGATCGAGATCATCGCCGACTGACGAAGTCGGTGAGCACCGGGGCGAGCAGCTCCGGCGGTACGACGTGGTGGTGGCCCGCGAGCTCGACGAGTTCGGCCGCGGGCAGGATCGTCACGATCCGGTGCGCCGCGTCGACCATGAACGGCGCTGACACGGTCCCGGCGAGCACGAGCGTCTCCGGCTTGATCGCGCGCAGCACCTCAACCGGAGTACCGGTGCCGGCGAGGCCGTGTTCCATCACTGCGAAGTCGTAGGCGAGCGTCGGCGCGCGGTCCGCGACACTCGGGGCGTACTCGAGCGCGTCCTGCTTCGGCAGTCCCGTCATCATCAGGAACAGCTCGACCGCCTCCCGGTTCTGCCCCTCGCGGATCAGTTCGAGCACCTGCTCGCCGTCGTCGGACGGATCCACGTCATCCGGCCCGTACGGCGGCTCGTGCAGCATGACGTGGGTGAACGGCAGCCCGGTGCTCGCCGCGATCGCTGCGAGTCCAGCGCCGGACGAGTGGCCGTAAATGGCCGCCGTACCGCCGAGGGCTGCCACCAGTGCGGCGATGTCGTCCACCTCGCGCTGCACGGCGTACGGCGTACCGTCGCCGGAGTCACCGCGCCCGCGGCGGTCGTACGTCACCACCTCGAAGTCGCTCGCCAGTACGTCGGCCAGCGGCCGCAGCGACTGCCGGTCGCACAACGCTCCCCCGACCAGGACCAGGGGGTGGCCACTGCCCAGCCGGTCATAGGCGATCGTCGTACCGTCCGCAGACGTCACTGTCTCCATGTTTGTCCTCCAAGGTGGTGTCGACGGTGTGACGTCGGAGCCGATGGGCGGCTTTCGACATATCCACTGGCGGTTGACCGGTCTGGGTGATTCACTGCCTGGCGATGATCACCAGAGTCGACACCTACCTTCATAGCGTCCCGCTGTCCGGTTCAGTCGCCGAACAGGTCGGACCGTTCACCCTCTTCCGCAGTACGACGGTGTGGCCGTACTACGCGCGTCCTGTGCCGGGCTCCGGCGTCACGATCAAGCCGGACGATGTCGAGCTCGTGCGGGAACGCTGCGCCGAGCTGGAGATCCCGCTGAGCTTCGAGTGGGTCGTCGACACCTGTCCGTCGCTGGGACCGGCTGCAGCTGCTGCGGGCCTTACTGTGGTCGAGCATCCGTTGCTGGTGCTCGAGCGCGACGACTTCCGGCCTGTAGTAGCGGATGCTCGCCTGGAGATCCTGTCTGCCGACGAGGACGTGGTCCGGCAGTGCCGTGCGGTCGCCGACCTGGCGTTCAGCGACCCGGGTACTGCGGTCGGCACCGCCGGCCCGGCTGAGCGGGACGCCGCTGCGGCTGAGACGGCCGACAAGATGGTGGCGACGCTGCAGGACCGGGCGCTCCGGGGTGTCTCAGTCAGCGCCGGAGCGTTCACCGACGACGGCATGGTCGCCAGCGGAACGCATCAGCCGGTCGACTCCGCCACGGAGATCGTCGGCGTCGGCACGCTCCCGTCGGCACGCCGCCGCGGTCTGGGGGCTGCTGTGACGTCGAAACTGGTCGAGCACGCGTTCGCCAACGGAGTGGACCTGGTGCTGCTGTCGGCCGAGTCCGATGCCGTTGCAGCCGTCTACGAGCGGGTCGGATTCCACCGGATCGGGAGCGCTGGGGCAGCGGAGTGACGGGCAGCCCGACCTCGCGCCTCGTCGTACTGCGCGGGAACTCGGGCTCCGGCAAATCCACCACGGCAAAGGCACTCCGCGAACGCCTCGGCCGCGGCACGGCCTGGGTAGAGCAGGACCACCTGCGCCGAATCCTGCTGCGCGAGCACGACCTCCCCGGCGGCGTGAACATCGGACTGATCGATCTGAACGCCCGCTACGCGCTCGACCACGGGTACGACGTGGTGCTCGAAGGCATCATGCACGCCGGCCGGTACGGCGACATGCTCCGCCGGCTGACGCACGACCACCTCGGCACCACGTTGCACTACTACTTCGACATCCCGTTCGAGGAGACCGCTGTCCGGCATGCCACGCGGGAGCTGGCCGGAGAGTTCACCGTCGAGGCCATGCGGGAGTGGTATCGCGAGCGGGACCTGCTGGACGGCGTCAAGCAGACCGTGATCGGTCCGGACAGCGCACTCGACCGAACCGTGGGTCAGATCCTGACCGACCTTGGGGTGGAGACCGGCGGGGCCGTACCGTTGTAGGGATGAGCACTACCGAGCCGACCCGCCCCCGTACCCTCGCTGAGGCGCTGCGGTCCTGGGACGACGCCGGGCTCGGTGAGCTGCTGCGACGGCGGCCCGATCTGGCGCTGCCGATTCCTGCGGACACCGGACAGCTGGCGGCGCGGGCGACGAGCAACGCGTCGGCTGCGCGGGCGGTCAACCGCCTGGACGAGTTCGGTGTGGACCTGCTGGAGTCGCTGTCCGCATTACCTGAGCCGGTCGACCTGGAGTCGCTGGCGCGGGGTGTGGATCAGCCGGTGGAGGTAGTCCGGCCCCGAGTGACCGAGCTGCTGGACCTCGCTCTGGTGTGGGGCACCGAGGACGACCTGCGGCCAATCCGTGCGGTGCACGAGCTGCTCGGTCCGACGCCTGCCGGGCTCGGTCCGGTCACCACACGGCACTTCGGTGACCTGGACAAGCTGATCGACGAGGCTGGTCCGGATGCGCGGGCCGTGCTCGACAAGCTGACCTGGGGCCCGCCGACCGGTTCGGTGGAGAAGGCCGAGCGTCCTGTGACGATCGCATCTGCCCGTACGCCGGTAGAGCGGTTGCTGGCCCGCGGCCTCGTCGTACCCAAGGACCCGAACACCGTCGTACTGCCGCGGCAGATCGGGCTGCATCTGCGGGGTGGACGTGTGCTGGCGTCGACCAGGCCGGTGCCACCGCCGTTGGACGGCAAGAAGGTGTCCGCTTCGATCGCGGACCGGGCCGCGGCTGGTGCCGCGCTAGACATGGTGCGGTTGGTGGACCGTGCGTTGGAGCAGTTGGGGACCGAGCCGCCGCCCGTACTGCGGACTGGTGGCATTGGTGTCCGTGAGCTCCGCAACGTGGCCGGGAAGATCGGTGCGGAGGAGCAGAACACCGCAGCGGTGCTGGAGATCGCGTACGCCGCTGGACTCGTTGCAGCGGTAGAGGTAGGCACCAGCGAGCTGTGGTTGCCCACCGGCGCCTACGACGACTGGCTGGAGCTGGACCTGGCGCATCGGTGGGCCCAGCTCGTTATTGCCTGGTTCTCCGGGCTCAGAGCGATCGGACTGATCGGACGGCGGGACAGCGGCGCTGGTACGGCGGCTGCACGAGAGCGGCTGATCAACGCACTGGCTCCGGACCTGGAGCGGTTGCTGGCGCCGGAGATCCGCGTGCTGGCGTTGCAGGCCCTGGCCGAAGCCGGTGCTGGCACTGCGCCTGCTCCGGAGACTGTGGTGACGTGGGTCGCGTGGCATCGTCCTCGGCGTGGCGGGCAGTTCCGCGACGACCTGGTCGAGTGGAGCGTGTCCGAGGCGGCCTTGCTCGGTCTGACTGGGCTGGGTGCGATGGCGAGTCATGCGCAACCGCTCTTGGGCGCTGAGCCGACTGCTGATGAGCTGGCCGAGGCGATCAGTCCGCTGATGCCGGAGCCGGTGTCGGAGGTGCTGCTGCAGGCAGACCTCACTGCAATCGCTCCTGGTCCACTGGTCCGCGTTGTGCAGGACGAGCTGTCCGCAATGGCAGATGTCGAGTCGGATGGTGGCGCGGGCGTCTACCGGTTCAGTGAGAACTCGGTGCGACGTGCATTCGACCTCGGCCGTACTGCGGAGCAGCTGCACGCCTGGTTGGTCGAGCATTCGCGTACTCCGGTGCCGCAGCCCCTCAGCTACCTCATCGACGATGTTGCGCGACGCCACGGCGTACTGCGACTCGGCACGGCGTCGACGTACCTGCGGTGTGACGACGAGACCGTGCTGACCCAGCTGCTCAACTCGAACCTGCCTGGTGTCCGCTTCCGTCGGTTGGCGCCGACGGTGGTGGTGTCGCCGTCCCCGCCGGACATGGTGCTGAGCCGACTGCGCGACGCCGGGTTGGCGCCGTTGGCGGAGACATTCGATGGTGCTCTGCACGTGACCGGTACGCCGCGACGTGGTGAGGCGCCACGTCGACGTACCAGCAGGGACTTCAACGAGAGCGCGTTCGACCTGACCGACGACCAGGTGAAGGCCGTCATCGAGAAGGTCCGGGCCGGCGACCGCATCGCCGCCGAACGCCCCGACGACCAGGGCCTCGTCGAACCAGCGGCCCCCGCCGCGACCATCGCCGTACTCACCAACGCCGCGGAGTCCCACAGCCGCACCTGGATCGCGTACGTCGACCACAACGGCACCTCGTCCGAACGCATCGTCGAACCAGTCCGCGTCGCCGACGGCTGGCTAACCGCCTACGACGACACCACCGACAACCCCCGCACCTACGCCTTGCACCGAATCTCCGCGGCGCGGGCCGTCGAGTGACGGACGACGACAACCGGGCCCTCTGGGCCATGTTCCGCTGGTCCCCGAACGGCGGCTACCTGCCTCTGATCGCCTCGGCCATGGTCTGGCCGAGGCCGCGGCAGGCCTGGTACCAGCTCCGTCTGCGGACCGGCGGTCGGCTGGCGCCTGCCAAGGACCTGGATCTGATGCTGGAGTCCGGCGGGTGGCGGACGAGCCTCGCGGCGATCTGGCTGATCGCCGCCGGCCGGCGCGGCGACCTGCGTCCACGGATGGAACGAGACCTTCTGGCGGGCCGAACGGGCGGCCTCGGCTGGAGCTACTGCATCCCTTGGCCTGCCTGGGCACGGAGACCGACGCCCAGATCCTCGCCCGCTACCTCGACCACGCACTCACCTTGCCGGTCGAGCGGGAGGGCTACGAGACCCAGTGCCAGGGAGCAGCCCTGGCCACTCTGGTGTACCTCGACGAGCAGCTGAGCACCATGTACGCCCAGCGCTTCCTCGGTGAAGGCGGCCCGTGGGAGTGCTGGCCGGGATCCGCGGACGACGACCTGGCAAGCTACGCCGAGGGCATCCGCGACGCAGTCGTCTTCGCCGCCGGGGGCAACCCGGGGATCCGCCGGCGACACAAGTCAGGGCGAGACTGAGGAGCGACGGGTGACAGACGGTCCACTGCTGATTGTCCTGACCGGATTGCCGAACTGCGGGAAGACCACGCTGGCTCGAGCGCTCGAGCAAGAGGGCGCGACCGTGGTCGAGCTGGACCACATCAACCGCGAGCGCGGGTTCCGGATCGAGGACGGCGTGCCGATGGCGGAATGGCCGGAGACGATCCGGCAGGCGGAGGCGAGGATCGAGGAGAGCAGCGCCGATGTGGTCGTCCTCAGCTGGGTCAATCCGGGTGAGCGCGACCGCCAACGCTGGCGGGACTTCGCGTCAGCGCGAGGGATGCGCCATCTGGTCGTGTACCTCGCCGCTGACCAGGAGCTGCTCGACACCCGTCGCAGCGTCGCCGTTGCCGCACCGGACCGCCACATCCTCTCCGACGAGGTCCTGCAGCGCGTGCAACGCCGCTTCCAGCCGCCAACAAACGCACTGGTCCTCGAAGCCAGCTGGAGCACCCAGAAACAGGTGGAGCTCGTGACCGCCGCCCTGTGAATTGACCGCTCAGGCACAATGGAAGGTCGGGGCGAGATTGAGGAGCAACGGGTGACAGACGGTCCACTGATCGTGCAGTCGGACAAGACGTTGTTGTTGGAGACCGCACATGCGGAGGCCAACGAGTGTAGGAAGGCCATTGCGCCGTTCTCTGAACTGGAGCGGGCGCCGGAGCATGTGCACACCTATCGGCTGACGCCGCTGGGGTTGTGGAACGCGCGGGCCGCTGGGCACGACGCGGAGCAGGTGATCGACGTACTGCTGCGCTACAGCCGCTACCCGGTCCCCCACTCGCTGCTGGTCGACATCGCCGAGACGCTGGACCGGTACGGGCGTCTGCGGCTGGAGAAGCACCCGCAGCACGGACTGGTGCTGGTGACGACCGACCGGCCGGTGCTGGAGGAGGTGCTGCGCAGCAACAAGGTCAAGCCGATGCTGGGCGAGCGCCTCGACGACGACACCGTGCTGGTGCACCCGTCGGAGCGCGGCCACCTCAAGCAGACCCTGCTGAAGCTCGGCTGGCCCGCTGAGGACCTGGCCGGGTACGTCGACGGCGAGGCGCACAAGATCGACCTCAAGCTCGACGGCTGGGAGATGCGCCCGTACCAGCAGCAGGCGGTCGACTCGTTCTGGCACGGCGGCTCCGGTGTCGTCGTACTGCCCTGTGGTGCGGGTAAGACGATCGTCGGCGCGGCTGCGATGGCACAGGCGTCGGCGACCACGCTGGTCCTCGTCACCAACACGGTGTCCGCGCGGCAGTGGAAGGACGAGCTGCTGAAGCGGACCAGTCTGACCGAGGAGGAGATCGGCGAGTACTCCGGTGCGCGCAAGGAGATCCGGCCGGTCACGATCGCGACGTACCAGGTGATGACGACGCGCCGGAAGGGCGTCTACACGCACCTGGAGCTGTTCGACGCCCGCGACTGGGGCCTGATCGTGTACGACGAGGTGCACCTGCTGCCCGCACCGATCTTCCGGATGACCGCGGACCTGCAGACCCGGCGCCGGATCGGTCTGACCGCGACGCTGGTCCGCGAGGACGGCCGCGAGGGTGACGTGTTCTCGCTGATCGGCCCGAAGCGGTACGACGCTCCGTGGAAGGACATCGAGGCGCAGGGCTGGATCGCACCGGCCGACTGCATCGAGGTGCGGGTGGATCTCGAGCAGACCGAGCGGTTCGTCTACGCGACCGCCGAGCCCGAGGACCGCTACCGTCTGGCCGCGTCCACGCCGGCGAAGTCCCGGCTGGTACGACGGATCGCCGACCATCACGCGGACGAACCACTGCTCGTCATCGGTCAGTACATCGACCAGCTGGACGAGCTCGGCGAACGCCTGGAGTGCCCGGTGATCAAGGGCGAAACCACCGTCCGCGAACGCCAACGCCTCTTCGACGCCTTCCGCCACGGCGAGATCACCCGCCTGGTGGTCAGCAAGGTAGCCAACTTCTCCATCGACCTGCCCGAGGCGTCGGTCGCAATCCAGGTCTCCGGCACCTTCGGCTCCCGCCAGGAAGAGGCCCAGCGCCTAGGCCGCGTCCTCCGCCCCAAGGGCGACGGCCGCACGGCCCGCTTCTACTCCATCGTCGCCAGAGACACCATCGACGCCGAATTCGCCGCCCACCGCCAACGCTTCCTAGCCGAACAGGGCTACGCCTACACCATCGTCGACGCCGAGAACCTCTTCGCCTGAGTAGAACGTGCAAGGTCGACAGGAGGTGTCGGGTTGAAGTGGTCCTCGTCGCGCTCGACGCTCGCACCGTCGGGCGCGATCCGCTGGACATCTCCTGTCGAGATGGCACGCAGTCAGCTGGCGAGCCGCCGAGCCAGCGCGGCCTTCACGGTCGCGACGACCCAGGCGGGGTCACCGATCACCTGCTCGTAGGTGAATCGGAGCACGAGCCACCCTGCCGCCACCAGTTCGTCGTATCGATGGCAGTCAGCGGCGAAGTCTCGCCGGGAGCCGTGAAATTCGAAGCCTTCTGCCTCCAGTGCCAACCGGGCTGTTCGGTGCCCGAGATCGACCCTGGCCCGAAACGGCCCATGGGTCACCAGCACCTGTGGTTCGAAGCCCCCGATGCCGGCACTGATCAGAAGTGCCCGGAGTATTGACTCGAGGAAGCTGTCGGACAGGCCGTTCGCGGCTGCCGCTGTTCTACGAGCGTTCGGGCAGCCGTGGCCACGCATCGCGCCAGTTGCTGCGAGGAGTTCGTCCTGGCTTAGCCGGCCGGTCGCGAGGGCTGCGTCTGCGACAGCCAGAGCCTCGCTGAACGGAAGGATCCGAGAGCAATCTACGACAGTCCGCAGCAACGAGGTGATCCGGTTCCGGCGTTCGCCAGACGTGGTGTCGGCCCAATGCAAAACAGCTGGCGGTCCCGGACGTGGATGGCGCTTGGTCGGGACGATGACATGTGGTTTCTCCGGCCTCAGCAGTAGTGGGAGGCCCAGCGCCTGGGCGGCGCTCAGATGCGACAGGACTCCGTCGTACGCGAGCACGGCCACCTCGTCGGCGGGAAGGCCCGGCAACGCATAGATCCCCAGGGCGATCCGCACTATTTCACCGCGCTCGAGCGCGGCCACGACGGTGCGGCGGGAAGTCGCCCTGATCAGTTCGGCGCGGGTTGCCCAGCCGCCGTGGCGCTGGAGGACCGCACCGACGGATTCCATCCGAGGATGGTGCCTCAAATGGGTCGTACGGTGACGTGGCTTATCCACAGCGGGCCAGCTCGACAGGACGTGTCCGCGGCCGAGGATGCCACGCACGCTCAGCTGATCGGCAGCCAACCTTCAGTGGACATATACGTCCTGTTGAGCTTGCACGCGTCCTATTCGCCTAGGCGGGTGTGGATGCCGTTGAAGTGGCTTTTCATGGAGTGGGCGTAGGTGTCTGGGTTGGCTGACTCGAGGGCATTGAGGAGGTCTCGGTGCCAGGCGGCGGCGTCTGCGGGGGTGTACCGGGCGCCGGGGAGGCGGGCGTCTACCTGGGCGAAGGTGCGCCAGAAGACTGACAGTAGGTCGATGACCAAGGCATTGCCGAGGGGCTCGTAGAGGGCCTGGTGGAAGGCCCAGTCCTCGTCGGGGAAGTACTGGCCGTCGGAGGCTTTGGCCTCCATGCGTTGGACGATCGGCTCCAGCGTGTCGTACCCGTACTGCTTGAAGTGGGCCACCACGTCGTCCGCCAGGCCGACCTCGATGGCCTGGCGGACCTCCAGGACGTTCTGTACGTCGCGGAGGTCGCCGGCCATCGACTGCGACATGCGGAAGGCCAGTCCGTCCTCGAGGGACTGCAGGTTCACCTCGCCGACGTACGTCCCGTACCCGTGCCGGATCTCGATGATCCCGACGGCCTGCAGTGCCTTCATCGCCTCGCGCAGCGGGTGCCGGCCGACGCCGAGCTGCGCCATCAGCTCCTGCTCGTTGGGCAGCGGGTCACCCGCCTTCAGCCCGCGCTCCAGGATGTACGACTTCATCGCATCCCGGATGAAGGACTGATTCCCTGCCGCACCTCGTGCCCGGCTGAGCCCACCCGTTGTCACTGCCGGCCTCCCTTAAGTCAGGACCGCTCAGTGTAATCCGGCGCGGTCCAGTAGGGGCCGGACCGCGGCGATCTCCGTGTCGTTCAAAGGAATGCAGGGGTACGCCGTGATCGGGCAGTCGATCACGCCGAGCAGGTGCAGCCCGGCCTTGAACGCGCCCAGTGCGGCCGAGCTCGCGCCCATCCGCTTCCGGTCCGCGACGTTGATGATGTCGAACAGCCGGAACAGCCGGTCCTGCTCCGCCCGCGCAGCCGCCGCGTCACCAGCGACAGCCGCCTCGAACAGCCGGACATAGCCCGCCGGGTCCACGTTGCCCAGACCAGGTACGACGCCGTCCACGCCGAAGGCCAGTGCGGAGTCGACCGTCACCTCGGAGCCGGTCATGATCGCGAAGTCGTCCAACTGCTTCTCGCGACGGGAGAGCACCAACTCGCGCAACGACGTCTCCTGGCCGGACGAATCCTTCACGCCGGCGATCACGCCCTGCTCGCCAAGAGCCACGACGACGGAGGCGGGGAGCTTGGTGCCTACTCGGGACGGGATGTCGTAGGCGTAGAGCGGCACGTCGCCCGCGAGACCAGCCAGCTTCTCGAAGTGGCGTTCGATCTCGGCGCGGTGTGTTGCTGCGTAGAAGGGTGCTGTAGCGACCAGTGCGTCGACACCTGCCTTGAGAGCGGCGGAGGCGTGGGCAGCGACCCGGTTGGTCGACGTGTCGATGACGCCGGCCAGCACCGGCACCTGTCCGGCCACCTCCGCCACGGTCGTCTCCAGCACGACCTGCCGCTGCTCGTCGGTCAGGAACGTGCCCTCACCGGAGGTGCCGAGCACGAACACCCCGTTCACACCCCCGGCCAGCTGGTACTGGATCAGCCGCGCCAGCGATGCGGTGTCGACGTCGTACGACGGGGTGAGCGGAGTGACGAGCGGCGGTACGACACCAGTCAAACGGGCGGATGCAGTCAAGGGGTCTCCCAACCTCAAAGGGCGAATGTGGCGAAGCGCAAGGTCGCGAACGAGGACGTCTCACCGGCCTCGTAGAAGATGCCGACGGACCCGTCGGCCAGCAGCACCAGATCGGAATACCCGGCCATGGCCTCGTGCACGACCAGAGCCGGCTCCCACGACACACCGGAGTCCTCGGACACGAAGACGGTCAGCTCACGGCGGGACGTCGGGTTGACCGGTGTGGACAGCAGGAGCCGTCCGTCGGGCAGGCAGACCACGCTGCCCTGGATACCCGGTGCGGTGATCTCAGGGATCCCGGCGTACGGCGCATCGAGGGTCTGGCCGCTGTCGGACGACCAGGCGTGTACGCGAGCCGGTCCGGTGCCCTGGTGGTTGCGGGCGTTGAAGTAGAGCCGTCCGTCGGGCAGTTCGGTCACGGTGGTCTCGTTGGCGTTGATCTCCGCGCCGTCGTTGCGATCGACGAAGCCGACGGACCAGCTCACACCACCGTCGTCGCTGTAGATGCAGTGCCCGCCGTTGAGCCGGATCAGGTCGTCCACGGGCTCGGACGGCACGTACGAGTGGTTCGCCGGTACGACGAGACGCCCCGAGCGCAGCGTGATCCCGTGACACGGCCCGGTCGCGTACCAGCCCCAGTCCGCCGGCTTCACCTGCGACGTGATCTCCGCCGTCGGACTCCAGGTCGCTCCGTCGTCCGACGACCGCTGCACGAACACACGCCGTCCGGACTCCGGATCAGTGCCACGAGCCAGTGACATCTCGACGGCGTTCGCGCCGTTCTCGACTGTCACCAGCACGACGTCCCCGGACACCGGGTCGAACAGCGGCACCGGATTGCCGCAGGTCTTGCCGGCCTTGGCCGACACCACCTGCACCGGCAGCCAGGTCTGCCCGCCGTCCAGCGAACGCCGCAGGACGATCTCGATCTCGCCCGCGTCACCGGACCCGTGCAGCCGTCCCTCGCAGAACGCCAGCACCAGCGAACCCCGCGCCACCACGGACGGGATCCGGTACGTGTGGTAGCCGCTCCCGGCGGGGTCGAAGACGATTTCCATCGCGCCGACTCTTGAAGACATAGGACGTACTATGTCATGGTGAGGCCCTCCGATGGAAGTGAGGCCTCATGCCAGTCAGCAGAAGATCTTTCCTCGGCGGCGGCCTGGCCGCCGCCGCTGTCGCGGTCACGGGTACGCCGCTGCTGGCGGGGTGCGCGTCGGACAAGAAGAACACCGCGGCCGCCAACTCGGCAGTGAAGCTCCCGACCTACACGAAGTACGGCGAGATCAAGCCGGACCTGCCCGGCACCGACGTGGTGCTCGACGGGTTCCTGAAGTACCCGGCGAACCCGGTGAAGGCAATCTCCGAGGTTCCCGGCGACGGCAAGCCGATCACGTTCATGACCAACATCCCGGGTGCGATCCCGCCGTCGGTCGACAAGAACCAGTTCTGGCAGGAGCTGAACAAGCGGCTCGGCTCCGAGCTGCAGATCAGCATGGCGTCGAACGACGAGTACAACGACAAGTTCGCCACCCGGATCGCCGGCGGCGACCTGCCGGACATCCTGAACGTCCCGCCGGGCACGCCGCAGATCCCGGGACTACTCAAAGCCAAGGCGATGGACCTGACCGAGCACCTGTCCGGCGATGCCGTGAACAAGTACCCGTTCCTGGCGAACATCCCGAGCCTGTACTGGAAGGGCTGCGTCTTCAACGGCGCGATCTACGGCGTCCCGGTGCCGCGCGGGATGTCGCGCACGTCGCTGCCGCTGTACCGCACCGATCTGCTCGCCGCGAAGGGCATCAACGATCCGGCGCCGAAGAACTTCGAGGAGTTCTTCGACATCTGCAAGGAGATGACCGCGGCGAAGGAGAACCGCTGGGCGTGGACCCGCGTGCCCACGTCGTACATCCGGATGATGCTCGGCCTTCCGAACAACTGGAAGCAGGAGGGCGGCAAGTTCACCTCGGTGTACGAGGTCGACGGCAACGAGGACGCGCTCGAGGCGTCGCGCAAGATGGTCGCTGCCGGCGTCATCAACCCGGACACGTTCAGCGCCAAGGCGGCCGCCCGCAAGCAGTGGTTCAACGGCGGCACCGCGGCCTTCGACTACGACAGCTTCGTGGCCTGGAACCAGTACTACTCCGACAACACCGCGGGCGACGCGTTCGGCGTCAACATGCTCGACGTACCGGGCTTCAGCAGCGGTGACGGCAAGGTGTGGATGGGCGCGGCGCTGAACAACGTCACCGCGTTCAACAAGTCCACCAAGCACTCCGCGGAGACGCTGCTCAAGGTGGCGAACTGGATGGCCGCCCCGTTCGGCACGGAGGAGTATCTGTTCCGCAAGTACGGCGTGGAGGGCCGGCACTACACCATGCAGGGCACCGACCCGGTCCCGACCAAGACCGGTGTCGTGGAGACGGGCATCGGCCTGCAGTACATCTCCGACTCGACGCTGGCGCTCTACTGGGCCGGCAAGCCCGCCGTACCGACGAACCAGCACAAGATCCAGCAGAAGATCGCGGACCGGCTCGTGTACGACGCGTCGTACGGGCTGTACTCCGAGACGATGTCGAAGCAGTGGGGTCAGCTGACCGGCGTACTGACCGATCTGGAGAACCAGATCGTGCAGGGCAAGAAGCAGGTGTCCGAGTGGGCACCGGCGGTCAAGACCTTCCTGTCCTCGGGCGGTGAGAAGATCCGCGGCGAGCTGCAGGACGCCTTCACCGCGACAGGCGGGAAGTAATGCTGCAACGGTCCTCGAAGCGTCCGCAGCAGCAGCTGAGCCTCGGCCGGCGGCTGCTGCGGGACCGCGTGCTGCTGCTGTTCGCACTGCCGGGCTGTGCGCTGATCATCGTGTTCCACTATGTGCCGTTGCTGGGCAACGTGATCGCGTTCAAGGACTACCAGCCGTTCCTTGGCATCACCAGCAGCGACTGGTCGGGCTGGGCGAACTTCAGCGTGATCTTCAACGGCGACCCGGCGTTCCTGCGGGCGCTGAAGAACACGCTGATCCTCACCTGCCTGCAGTCGGTCTTCGTGTTCCCCGCGCCGATCCTGCTCGCGCTGCTGCTGAACTCACTGTTCTCGGAGCGGATCAAGCGGATCGCGCAGAGCATCCTCTACCTGCCGCACTTCATGTCGTGGGTGATCGTGGTCGCACTGTTCCAGCAGATGCTCGGCGGCAGCGGGTTGCTGAACAACTACTTGCGGTCCCACGACCTGGCCACGATCAACATCATCGGGAACTCCGAGCTGTTCCACGTGCTGCTGACGTCGCAGATCATCTGGAAGGACACCGGGTGGGCGACCATCCTGTTCCTGGCGGCGCTGTCCCAGATCGACTCGCAGCTGTACGAGGCGGCGAGTGTGGACGGCGCCAGCCGGATGAAACAGCTGTGGCACGTCACGCTGCCCGGACTGCGCGGGATCATCATCCTGCTGTTCATCCTGCGGCTGGGTGACTCGCTGACCGTCGGGTTCGAGCAGATCATCCTGCAGCAACAGGCGGTCGGGCGCGACGTCAGCGAAGTACTGGACACGTACGTCTACAACAACGGCGTACTCGGTGGCGCCTGGGGCGTGGCAGCCGCGGTCGGCCTGGTCAAGGGCGTCGTCGGCGTGATCCTCGTCCTCACCGCGAACAAGGTCGCCCACATCTTCGGCGAGCAAGGGGTGTACCAGCGATGAGTACCAAGATCGTCCAGGGTGTGCCGATGCCCGGCTGGCCGATGCGGATCTTCAAGGGTCTCGTGCTGCTGGTCTTCTGCGCGGTCGTGATCATCCCGTTCGTCGGCGTGATCTCGACCAGCGTGGCGCCGAACAAACAGATCAACGAGTCCGGCGGCCTGGTGCTGTTCCCGAAGTCGGTCAACTTCGCGGCGTACGAATCGCTGTTCGCCGGCGGCGTGGTCACGCAGGCACTGTTCGTCAGCATCTTCGTCACCGTCATCGGCACGGTCCTCAGCCTGACCGTGTCGGGTCTGCTCGCGTACGCCCTGGCGCGGCCCAGCTTCACGGCCGGGCGGCCGATCCTGCTGATCGTGCTGTTCAGCATGCTGTTCTCGCCGGGCATCATCCCGACGTACCTGACCGTGAAGGGCGTCGGGCTGCTGGACAGCATCTGGGCGCTGATCGTGCCGACGATGATCAGCGCGTTCAACGTCGTCGTACTGCGGGCCTTCTTCATGAACCTGCCGAACGAGATCACCGAGAGCGCCCGGATCGACGGCGCGGGTGAGCTCAAGACGTTCACGTACATCGTGCTGCCGCTGTCGAAGGCGGTGCTGTCGGTGATCGGCCTGTTCTACGCGGTGGCCTACTGGAACGCGTTCTTTTCCGCACTGCTCTACCTCAACGACTCCAAGCTCTGGCCGTTGCAGCTGGTACTGCGGACCTACGTCATCAACGACACGCAGCTGGGCAGCGCGGAGCTTGGCACCGAACTGCTCCCACCGCAGGCCTCGATCCAGATGGCGATCCTGGTCGTGTCGATCGTGCCGATCCTGATCATCTACCCGTTCCTGCAGCGCCACTTCGCCAAGGGCGTTCTCACCGGCGCCGTCAAGGGCTGATCACAGCCCCGTCTCAAAGTGCGTTTCGGGGGTTGCCCAGGGCAACGCCAGGGTTGCGCCTGGGCAAACCCTGTGGGAACGGCAGGTACCGTCGAAAAGTATGGGGATCGAAGCGCTGGAGCGGGTGGGGCAGGGTGGGGAACAGCAGCAACGAGGAGTCCAGGTTTTCTGGAGGGTGGTACGGGAAGCAGTCCTGTTGGCCACCCTCTTCCTCGTCTACAGTGCGGGCCGGCAGATCGCGGCCCGGCATACCGGCTCTGCGTTCGACCATGCACACGAGGTGTTGTCGTTCCAGAACTGGCTGCACCTGCCGAACGAGGCCACGATCCAGCACTGGGCGCTCCAGTTCCCTCATCTGATCCAAGGCGCCAACCTGTACTACGCGAGCGTGCATGCGCCGCTGACCGCCGCCGTACTGCTCTGGCTGAGCATCTGGCGGCCGAAGGCGTACTCGCATGTCCGCTGGACGATGGTGTCGCTGACCGGACTCGCACTGATCGGTCACATCGCGTTCCCGCTGGCGCCGCCGCGGATGATGCCAGGCTTCATCGACACCGGGCTGCGGTTCGGTCAGTCCGTCTACGGCCCCGACCACACCGGCGGGCAAGCGAACCAGTTCGCCGCCATGCCGAGCCTGCACGTCGGCTGGGCGGCCCTGATCGCACTGTCGATGATCCTGATCACCAGGTCGCGCTGGCGCTGGCTATGGCTGTTGCACCCGATCATCACGTTCAGCGTGGTCGTCGTGACCGGTAACCACTACTGGCTGGACGGCATCGTCGCACTGCTACTGCTCGCGGCCAGCCTGCCGTTCCTGCTGCGGTCCGGCCTGCACGCCGACAGGCCGCGCTCGCGTAATTCGGTACCACCGCGGAAGGTGCTCAAGTAACGTAGCTGGGCTCCCCCACTGCTGCCGGAGGTTTCTGCATGCCCCCCGATACGTCTGACACCCTCCAGGCCGAGAAGGACTACCTCAAGAACTCCCGGGCCGCGCTGGCCGTGATGCGGGAGAAGACCGGCGCCCTGGAGATCCACAGCGCCGACCGGGTCAACCAGGAGTTCCTGAAGGCCGCCATCTACCGGCGGATGAAGGAGCTCGAGGACGACCCCGACGTACCGCTGTTCTTCGGGCGGCTGGACTACCTCGAGCCGACCGACGAGACCTTCCACGTCGGCCGCCGGCACGTGAACGACACGCTGGGCGAGCCGCTGGTGGTGGACTGGCGAGCAGACATCTCGGTGCCGTTCTACCGGGCCAGCAAGACCGAGCCGATGGGCGTGGGGGTACGCCGTCGGTTCGGCTTCACACACGGCGAGATGACGGCGTTCGAGGACGAGGACCTCACCGCGAGCGGGCAGGTCGAGCAGCACAGCAACATCCTCGACGCCGAGATCGAGCGCCCGCGTTCCGGCCCGATGCGGGACATCGTGGCGACCATCCAGCCGGAGCAGGACGTGATCGTCCGGGCCGGCGTCGAGGACACCATCTGCGTGCAGGGAGCGCCCGGCACCGGCAAGACCGCGGTCGGGCTGCACAGGGCGGCGTACCTGCTCTATGCGTACCGGGACCAGCTGAGTCGGGCCGGTGTGCTCGTGGTCGGCCCGAACGCGAGCTTCCTGCGCTATATCGGCGACGTCCTCCCCGCGCTGGGTGAGATCGAGGCGAAGCAGACCACAGTCGAGGAGCTGGTCGGGCGGGTGAAGATCGCCGGACCGGGGGCTGCGCTGGTCGATGTACTCAAGGGCGACGCGCGGATGGCCGAAGTACTGCACCGCGCTGTCTGGTCGAGCGTCAATCTGCCCCTGGAGTCGCTAGTCGTGCCGCGTGGGGCACACCGCTGGCGCGTGGCGGCGTACCAGGCCGAGGAGCTGATCACCGAGCTGCGCAACCGTGGCATCCGGTACGGCGCCGGCCGGGCGATGCTGCCCCAGCGACTGGCCCATGCGGTCCTGCTGCGCATGGAAGCGGCCGGCGACTCACCCGACGACCGGGTGCAGGACTCAGTCGCGCGGAGCCGACCGGTCAAGCAGTACGCCGAGGCGCTCTGGCCGGCCGTTGACCCGGCGAAGCTGCTCTTCCGGCTCTTCACCGACCCTGAACTGCTGGCTGAGCACGCCGACGGCATTCTCACCGCGGACGAGCAGGCGATGCTGATCTGGGACAAGGTGCCGCGGTCCGCCGGTGCGGCCAAGTGGTCCGTCGCCGATGCCACTCTGATCGACGAGATCGCCGATCTGGTCGACCGTACGCCGTCACTCGGCCACGTCGTGCTGGACGAGGCACAGGACCTGTCCGCCATGCAGCTGCGCGCTGTCGGACGACGGTGCTCGACCGGCTCGATGACTGTCCTCGGTGACATCGCGCAGGGCACCACACCGTGGGCCACGCCGTCCTGGGACGAGGCGTTGAAGCACCTGGGCAAGACAGGCGCCCACACCGAAGAGCTGACCGCGGGCTTCCGCGTCCCTGGCCAGGTCATCGAGTACGCCGCCCGCCTCCTCCCGACAATCGCGCCGCACCTCAAGCCCCCGACAGCCGTACGACGGGCGCGTGGTGAGCTCACGATCTCCCGCGTACCGGACAGCCTCGCCGCCGCGGTCGCCGCCGTACGTGAGGTGTCTGAGCGTCCCGGGTCGATCGGGCTGATCGTTCCGGACGCACTCGTGATAGCGACCCGGAAAGCGCTGCACGGCATCCCGTTCTCGGTCCTGGGCGACGAAGACGACGTTGACGCACACCTGGACGTCGTGCCGGCGTCGCTTGCCAAGGGTCTCGAGTTCGACCACGTCGTGCTGGTGGAGCCGGCCGGCATCGTGGCAGGCGAGGCCGACGAGCGGACCGGTCTCCGTCGGCTCTACGTCTGTCTGACCCGCGCCGTCACGTCACTGGTCGTGGTCCACAACGAAGACCTGCCTTTGGTTCTAGAAGCCGCGTGAGCCACCGGACCGGCGCGACGAGCGCCGGGACGAGCCGCCACCGCTCGAGCGCGTCCGCGACGAGAAGGAGCTCCGCCGGCTCGAACTGCTGTACCAGCTGCTCCCACTGTCGTCACTCGAGCTGCTGCTCGACGAGGCTGCCCAGTCGCCGACGGAACTGCCGACGTCCGAGCTGAACCGGCTGAAGCCTGCACCCGGCCGACGGGACCGCCAGCGCGACCGCATCTCCTCGCCACGGCGCCGGAAGTCGGAGTCCGGGAACCACCACACCCGGCCGTCGCCCTGCGACCAGTAACCGTCGACGTACGCGGCGAGGTCCTCGGCGTGCTCCCAGTACGGCGTCGAGAGCTGCCACCCCTTCACCATCCGGATCTGGGGCTCCTCGCCCGCCTCGTCACGTTGCTTGCAGTCCGCGCAGACGTCGACCGAGCGAGCCGCTCCGTCCTCGGGCTTCCACTCGATCTCGTCCGTGCTCGGTCCGTGCCGCGGGTCGAAGAAGCAAGGCGCGGTCGGCTCCGGGATCGGCTTGCCGGCCCGGAGCGCGTCCAGGCACACCATTCCGTAGCGGGCGGAGCCGAGCAGCGTCGTGACTGCCTCGATGTCCTTGTCGCCCTCGGCCTCGTCCAGCCGGTGCCGCGCTTTCTCGACCGTGTCGAGCACGTCCTTCGACAGCTTGGACTGCTGCGGGTCGGACACCGTCGGCAGCGCGGAGACCTGCTGCGAAAGGGCGATGACCTCTTCGTCCAGCAGCGGCTTGCTGACGCTGAGGTGAGTCTTCTCGTCCTTCCGTCGCGTCCTGCGAGCACCCCACGCGGTCAGGCCGTACCAGAGCCCGATCACCCCGGCCAGACCACCGGCGTACGGCGCGGCGTCGACGTAGAACGGTTTGTTGACCACCTGAGCCCGCTCGATGAACTTCTCCAGCATCGGCTCGTACTCCGGCGCACAGCAGTCGACAGCCTGGTCCACAGCGTCGCCAACGAAGTACGTCGGCCCATGGTCGGCCCGCTGTACGGCGTGGAACCCGCGTCCCGCGGACTCCGAGTTTGCATCGACGAGTACGCCGTACACGCCCTCGACGCCGACACGGTCATACAGCTGGTCGGCGATCTCCTCACCCTCCCAGGCGAGGTTCACGTAGTACCCGCTGTCCGACGTGTTGATCTTCGACGCAGGGATGACGGCGATGCGGATCGGAGCGGACGCCTTCTTGGCAGCGGCGTCGAGCGCCGCGACCTCACTGCTGGTCAGCTCCTTCACGTCCGGGTCGACCCAGACACCGGCGTCGCCCAGGTGACTGGCGACGGTGTTCATATACGCGTCAGGGTCCGTGGCCGCATGAGCCGGCAACGCGGGCAGGGCCGACAGAGCGATGATGGCGAACGCGCCGAGCAGGCGTTTCATCGTGATCCTCCCGAGAGGCGGTCGCGGCAGGCACTACAGACCGGGACTTCCCGTGGCTTGCCGCCGGGTGGCGTGTACATCCAGTCGGTCACGGACGTGCCGTGGCTGGGATCGAAGAAGCACGCGGCTCTGCGTGCCGGAGCAGGTGTACCGGCGACCTTGGCCTGTGCACAGGCCAGTCGCCAGCGCCCGTACTCGACCGTGGCCCGGACTTCGCGCAGCTTGTCGTCGTTGGGCTCACCATCGACCACGCGGCCGGCATCGGCGTACGCATCCATCGCCGCTTGCACATCGGCCCCGGTATCCACGCCATCCAGACGCACGTCTGCCGCATCCAGTTCCTCACCGAACCGCGTCACGTCCTCACGCGCCGTCGCCCGCCGCTCGTCGAGCGTGTCCACCTCATCCGGCAGCACCTCGTACGACGGCCGGTAGAGCGCCGGCCGGCTGTCCTTCTTTCGCGACAGCGCACGGATGGAGCGAGCGAGGAAGAGGGCAGCCAGCAGCATCACCAAGGCGGCCGGCAGAGCCCACAGCCAGGTTGAGCCCGACGACGACTTCTTCGGTACGTCGAGTTGGTCGAGCACTCCGTTGAGCGTGCCGACCGGATCGGAGCGGCTGTGCTTACCCAGCTCGTCGGTGAGGATCTCCGCGATCGGGGTGTCGACACCGACCGCACTCCCCCAGCTGATCGCGCCGCCGAACACCACCAGGTAGATGCCGTCCGCCTGCTGACGATCCACCAGCTGGTCGACGTACGTATGGGCCGCAGCACTCTGGTCACCGGGCCCGAGTACGGCGGCGGGCACGACCGCGATGCGAATCGCCGGGTCGTGCCCGTTCACCCGTTCAGCCAGCTCGGCGGCGTCCTTGTCCGGTACCAGCGACCGCTGCGCCGGATCGACGTACACCGGTGAGGTCTTCCAGCCGTCGACCACTGCCGCCGGATCGCTGGAGCCCGTCAGAGTCGAGGCGAGCAACAGCACACCGGCAAGCAGACGCATGGGCAGAAGCCTGCCCTACCGGAGGTCCTCCTCAGTCAGCAGCCGCTGTGACGAAGATGTCCTCCTCGCGCTCGAGCTCCTCGACCCGCTGGAGCGCAGAGTCACGCCAGAGCGCGTAGACCAGGCCGAGCACGACCAGCGACAGTGCGCTGGCCAGCACCGGCAGATAGCCGACGCCGAACGACTGGATGACCAGTCCGCCGACCACGGCCGACAGTCCGGCTCCGAGGTAGATGGCGGAGGCGTTCAGCGAGATCAGCAGGCCACCGCCGAGCTCGAGCAACAGGTTCTGGATCGGCGGATTGAAGGCCCAGGTCAGCATGCCCCAGACAACCAGTGCGGCACCGGCACCCACCTCGGTGGTCAGCGTGACGTCGAGGGTCGCGAGGACGGCTGTGATGCCGATCATCAGGACGGCGAGAGTACGGAGGCTGCCGAAGCGGTCCGTGATCCGGCCGCCGAGGAAGTTGCCGATGACCGCGCCCACGCCGTACAGCAGGAGGAGCAGCCCGGTGACATTGCCGGTCAGGCCGGCGGTGTGCTTCAGCAGCGGGACGATGTAGATGTACACGCTGAACGCAGCGAGCACTGCAAGGACTGTGATCGCCAGGATGATCTGCACGCGTCGATCGGTCACACCGGCGAACCGTTCGCGCAGACTGACCGCTGGAGGCGCATCGACCGTGGGCAGCGCGGCCCGCTCGGCGATAGCGACCAGGACGGCGACCGCGGTGATGAGAGCGAACACGCCCTTGTAGCCAAGGCTCGGGCCGAGCAGCGTGCCGGCAGGTACGCCGAGCACCAGCGCGAAAGTCAGACCGCCGAACACGATGGCGACTGCTCTACCGCGCTCCTCCGGTCGCAGCAGGCTCGTGGCGAACAGAGTGGCTGCCGGCGTGTACATGGCGGCGCCGAACGCAGCCACGACCCGGCCGGCGATCAGGATCGGGTAGTTGACGGCCAGCGCGGCGATCAGGTTGCCGAGCGCGGCCAGGACCAGTGCTGCGATCAGGAGCGTACGGCGCTCCCACCGGCCGGTCAGCGTCGACAGGATCGGCGCACCGATCGCATAAGACAGGGAGAACGCGGTGGCGAGCTGGCCCGCGGCAGTCAGCGAGACATGCAGCTCGGAGCTCACGTCGGGGAGCACACCGGACACGACGTACGCGCTGGTGCCCACCGCGAACGCACCAGCACCGAGCAAGTAGATCCGTGCGGACATCGAAGGCCTTCCGGGAAGAGGTTCGCTAGTTCGATCGTCATCGTACTACGATCTTCATCGAACTTCGACGGGCGTCGTACTATGGACACCATGAACGAGCGGAGCGAGTTCATCTACAAGCACAGCCACCTCGTGCCTCGTCGGCGCCCGGAGCGAAGCGGAGGGCGTCGATGAGTTCTAAAGTTCTCCCGCAGCCGGAGCGGGACGAGATCCGCGTAGAAGCGGTTCTGCAGGCACTGGGCGAGCCCGTCCGGCTCACGATCGTCCGTGCATTGGCCGACAACCCGGCAGGTGTCTGCTGCGGCGAGATCGAGCTCCCGGTCACTGCGTCCACCCGCGCCCACCACCTCAAGACGCTCCGCGAGGCCGGCGTGCTCTCCACCCACACCGACGGCACCCGCCGGATCAGCATCCTGCGCCGCGACGACCTCGAGGCGCTCTACCCCGGCCTACTCACGGGCATCCTGTCCGCCAAGCAGTAACCGCCTGCACACACCCGGTGAACCTGCACGCCAACCGCAAGGTGGCGGTGGGGTGATCGAGGGCTGGTTGTAGAGGTGCTGCTGGCAGACTGAAGCAGTGGTGGAGCTTCGGGCGCAGTGGGCTGACCTGGTGCCCGGGTCTGCCTCGCTCGCGGACGAGCTCGTCGCACGGTACGTCGAACGCAACCGCCGCGCGTACCGCGACCAGTACCTCGCCGTCGTCCTCACCGCACTGGACTCGTTCATCCAGCTCTCCACGGACCCGACCAGCGTCCGGCTCGCAGCGTGGTTCCACCGGGCGGTGCACGAGCCGGGCGGCACGCCGTCCGAGGACGCCGAGGCTTCAGCCCGGTTGGCCGAGCAGTTCCTCCCGCAGTACGGCGTACCGCCGATCCGCATCGCCGAGGTCGCCCGCCTGATCCGTCTGACCGGTGACCTCGCCGCACCACCACCGGACGCCTACGCACCACCCCGCCGCGACGCGAACGGCGACGTACTGCTCGATGCCGTCAACGCGATCCTCGCCGCCGACCCCAGCCGGTACGCCGTGCACACAGCCGAGGTACGCCGGGACGCCAGCGATCGCAAGGTCGCACTCGAGCACCGGTACGACGAAGTACGCGAACTGCTCGATGGGCACCTCTACCGCACGCAGCTGGCCCGCCAACGACTCGGACCGGTCGCACGCGTCAACCTCGAGTCAGAGCTGGCCGGACTGGACAGCGAACTCCCTGCTCCGTGGCGTGGTTGGCAACAGGCCGCATTGACCGCGACCGCTACCTTCACCGCGATCGCGGCCGCCGTTGTCGCCATCGCCGCCTCTGGTGCGTCCTGGCAAACCCCAGCAGCACAAGACGAAGCCGGCTGGCCACCTATCGCGCTGGCCGTCCTGTCGTTCTTCAGCGCACCGATCCTGTTCCGCTGCGCCCGCAGCGCCAGCCAGCGCGCCCGCCTCATCGCCGGCGCCGTATTGGCGATCGCCGTGACCGGACTGCTCGTCGCCTGGGCGCAGGCACCCCGGACGAACGTTGCCGTCGGCGTCGGCCTCCGCGTCCCGTTGATGATCTCCGCACTGCTCCTGCTGCTGATCGCCAGCGCTGCAGCTCTGGTGGCCTCACTGCTCCGCACCAGGACGGCCCGCTTCCTCCCGGCGCGCAACCTGGGCCAACAACTCGCGTGGCTGGCAGCACCGGTCGCAGTGGCTCTCGCGCTGCTGCTGATCATCCAGCCGCTGTCGCGCGGCTATGTGCTCAGCTCCAACGAGCGGGTCGAAGGAACACCAGGCCAAGCCGGCAAGGCGACACCGTCCGTCATCGACGGCAGCGTCGCGTGGGTCAGTGAGTCGGTTGCCGGCACCGGCGCAGAAGAAGCAATCGGCACCCGCTACGGCATCGCGATCCCTCGTCCGAGCGGCGTGGTCGAGATGCTCGATGCGGCCACCGGCGAACTGCGCTGGCGCTACAGCCGATCCGATTCCGACGAGAAGCCGGTCATCGCTGCGACCGGCAACGGCGACTACGTCCTCGCTCAGTTCGCCGACGTCGGCTACCTCCTGCTCGACGCGAACACCGGCGAGCGCAAGGCCGCGTGGCCCGGCCGGACGCGGGACCGGTTCATCCAGCAGTCCCAACCCCTGCTGACCGGCGATCGCTCCGGCAAGCTGCACGGCGTCGACCCGAGCGGCCACGAACGCTGGACGTACGACGCCGGCAACTGCACCGACCTGGGCGCGATCGCCACGGCCGAGACAGTGGTCACGTTCGTCAGCCACACCTGCGACGACCGCCCCGACGAAATGGCTGCGCTGGACGTCCAGTCCGGCAAGAAGCTGTGGACGAAGACGTCGGACACGTACCGGCGACCTGTCATCGTGGCCGGTCTGGTTGTCGTGGCCGAGCCCGGCGGGGACTCCGACGTACCTGCGGCACTGACGGCGATCGAGCCGCGGACCGGCGACGTCCGCTGGCGTTGGGAAGTGCCGAGGACCTGGTCCTGCCGCACTCTGCTCAACGCTGCCGGGAAGTACCTGATCGTCGTCGACTGCCCCGGCCCGAGCAGCCTGGAGAACCGCAAGACCATCGTCACCGCGATCGACGCCAACACTGGTCTGACCGCCTGGCAGACCCAGGCACCCGTCAGCCCACGCGTGAAGGTCACGGTGACCGCGGACGGCCGCGTCATCTCGCTGGACCGCGGCGCGACCAGCTGCGTCGCAAACGTGATCAGCCAGACCGGCTTCCGTCAGGTCCGCCTGCCCACCGGCATCTCCTGCAATCGCGATCCGCGTGCTGTGGGCAATCTGGTCCTCACGTCCGGCACGGGCACGGTCATTGCCCTGCGCTGAGCTGCTTCTGCGCGGAGGCCAGCAGCTCGACGATGCGGGTGCCGAAGGCTACGTCGGTCGGGTGGGACTCACCTGACTCGGCTGCCACGACCAGCTCCTCCGCGGCGAGGCGGAGCGCGTCCGAGGCAAGGGTGGTCCGCTCCGGGAGCAGCGCCGTACCGGACTCTCCCCAGACTCCGGTCTCGAAGTTGCTGCCGGCCGGTGGGGCGAGCAGGGTGATGCTGGCCGTGCTGGTCGCACCGGACTCGTGGGTGAGGACCATGTGGATCAGACCGTCGCCGCCACCGACAGCCGTGAGCTCGCCGATCGGACCGAGCATCGCGGCCAGGTTGGACAGCGCGTGCGGGCCGACATCCCAGAGCGATCCCCACTCCTCGCGCCGCCAGACCGAGTTCGTGTAGCGGTTGCCCGGCGCATCCAAGGAGGCGAGCATCCGGCTCCAGCCGCCCTTCCAGCCACCGGTGGCCTCCAGACCGGCGAAGAACTCGCGCATCGGCGGCTCGAACCGCTGGGTGAGGAACACGACCGACGCGATGCCCTCGTCCTCGGCCTCCTCGACCAGCGCGCGGGCGTCGTCCAGCGAGTCGGAGACCGGCTTGTCGAGCAGCAGATGCTTCCCGACGGCTGCCGCTTCGAGCGCCATCGACGCCTGCACTCTCGGCGGAACGGCGAACGCGAGCGCGTCGACGGACTCGAGTAACTCCGCGTAGTCGTCGTACGCGGTCAGCCCGAACTCACCCGCGAAGGCGGCCGTTTTCTCCGGATGCCGCCCCCAGACGCCGGCCAACTCGACCCCGGACGCCGCCGTGAGCCCCGGAGCGTGCGTCCGCGCCGCCCACCCGCCCGTCCCCACCAGACCGAACCGCATCTCGCCCTCCAAGGCCGAAAATGTGATCTGCACCGCAATTCCACCGGTGGAATTCGATGCCGGACGCACCTGTCGAACCGGTCAGGTGACGAGCCGATATCGCTTTGGCCACGACCCTATCCGGGAACCCCGGATCGGTCGGTAGAGGCTCCGATGGGGTGCCAGACTCCTTAGCCATGGACCTGCGCGACCAGTGGAATCGCCTGCTGCCGCACGCGCAGCCGTTGGGCGACGATCTGCTGGCTCGTTACGCAGAGCAACATCGCCACTATCACGACCAGCGCCACCTGACCGAAGTGCTGGAGACCATCGACGATCTGGCCGAGTACGCCGACGATGCGGACAGCGTCCGGCTGGCGGCCTGGTTCCACGACGCGATCTACGACCCGCAGGCCGATCCCGGTGAGAACGAGGAGGTCTCGGCCCAGTTGGCCGAGCTCGAACTGGCGGCGTACGGCGTCGAGGCCGCGCAGGTCGAGGAGATCGGCCGGCTGGTCCGGCTGACCGCGAAGCACGACTGCGCCCCGGACGACCGCAACGGCGCCGTGCTCTGCGACGCCGACCTGCGGATCCTGAGCCTGCCGCAGCACCGCTACGACGAGTACGCCGCCGGGATCCGGCAGGAGTACGCACATATCGCGGACCGCGACTTCGCCCGCGGGCGGATGACGTTCCTGCAGGGCCTGAGCGACACACGCCTGTACGTGACACCGAGAGGGCACGAGGAGTGGGAGCGACCGGCCCGGGACAACCTGACCCGGGAGGTCGGGTCCCTGGGCCCTAGGGCGGCCCGACCGGTCGGCGGGCTGATCCCGATCATCTACTTCGGTGCTGCCCTCGGTGCGGTCGTCGCGTCCTCGGTCCTCCTGGGCCGCGGCCTCGGTGCGGCTGCCAAGTGGCCGGCCGACCCGACCGACGCCGGTGGCTTCCCGGTGTGGGCGCCGATCGCCGGTACGGCGGTGGCGGCCGCTCTGACCTGTGCGTGGTTCCGGCGTGCTCAGCAGCGACTGGTGACCATTCCGGCCGTTGTCTTCGGTGTTGTCGGTGTGGTCGCGATCGGCTTGTGCTGGTGGCGCTGGCCGGCCGCACAGCCCGGTGCAGCCATGTCGGAGCGCTGGCCGTACCTCATGCTCGCTTCGGTGGCTCTGGTGCTGGCCGGCGCGCTGCTGGCGCTGGCAAGGCGGTTGCGGCTCGCACCGCCGTACGCCCAGGCTCCGCCGCGGTGGCTGGGAGTCGGCGCGACCGCGATCTGCGGTGCGCTGCTGGCGTGGGTCGTGGTGTCGGCCGGTGAGCCGTTCGTGCAGGCCCGCCTGGAGACCGCCAACACAGTCAGTACGACGACCACGATCGAGCCTACGCAGCTGCCGGTCCAGCTCGACGGGACGCTGGCGTGGAGCCGCGAGGTCCCCGCAACCGGTGCGATCACGGGTACTGCGGGTGGAGTCGCCGAACTGCGGTCCGACGGCGTGGTGATGTCTGACGCGGCCACTGGCCAGATCCGCTGGCGCTACTCGCGTGCCGACGTACAGGACGCGGCGTCGAGCGGTGCGAAGGGCCTGCTGGTGTCCGCGGATACCAGGACGATCGCGGCGCATCTCCCGCATTCGGAGTACCGCGAGCCGGCGGGCATCGACCTTCCGACGTACGCCGTACTGGATGCGGTGAGCGGGAAGGTGCTGACCGAGGTCCACACCGACGGTACGGCGCTGGCGGTCGACGAGAACCAGCTGCTCGTGGCTGAAGGCAACTACGTCGTGGCGCACGGCGTGAGCAGCCCGACGCACTGGCGGGCGCAGGTGCGCTGCAACGTGACCCAGGGCGAGCTGGTCGGCGACCAGGCGGTCGTCGTGGACGCATGTGCCGGGAACGGTGCCGTCGTACGCGGGCTGGATCTCAAGACCGGCGCTCAGCGCTGGGAGGTCGACCTGGGTGCACGGATCGACCTGAGTGCGGAGCTGGACCCGTCCACCTGGGTCGGGGACCTGGTCGCCGTACCGGACACCCGTGAGGTGTCCGGACTGATCTGGACCGGGGCAGCCGGCGGGACGCTGTACCAGTGGAGCGTCGACGTCGGCGAGGGCCGCATCATCTGGACCACGCCGGTGCCGGGGACACCGCGGCCGAGGCTCGGGTCGTCGTCGTGCGACGCGCAGCTGGCTGCCACGCACGCGTCGCTAGTACTCGTCACGTGCCGGACCGGGAACGACCCTGGACAGGCACAGACGTACGACGTGTCGTCGTCGAGTCCTGCTGACGGGACACCGCAGTGGCATCACCTGCTGCAGGTGCCACCGAAGCTGCAGCAACCGGAGTACCCGCGGAACGGGTTCGGGCTGCTGCCGGACGGGCGTGTGGTCACGCTGATGCCGCAGCAGAACGGCAGCTGCTCCCCCGTCATGATCGGCACCACCGGCGTACAGCCGCGACCGATCCTGCCGAGTGTGAACGCCCAGCCGGTCGCGAAGTCCGAAGAGGTCACCTGCAACAAGCCGGCCGTCGCCGTGGCGGCCGCCCGCCCCGTCTTCTCCGACGGCACCCGGTTGTTCGCACTCAACTAACTCCCTCTCTTCTCTCTCTCCTTCCTTCCCTTGCCTTCTCCCGCGCGCAGCGCGGGAATTCCTTTGCCCTGGGCACGGTTGATGTCTACCGTGATGCGCATGTTCCGCGTGGTTTTCTTCGAGCACGACCTGTCAGGCACCGGCCTGACGGGCGCTCCCACGTGGGCATTGTCAGTCGATTCAGCCACCGGCACTCGAAGCTGACCCTCCTCCTGCTGCACAGGACCCGCGGAGGAGGGTGGCCCGAGACCGGCCCCCTCCACGCGGTGACAGCGGTGTGAGGGCTTGCCGGAGGGTCCTGGCTCTTATCGAATCCTCTGACATGCAAGGGAAAACTCATGGCCAAGAGCCAGTTCGTGCGGACCAAGCCGCACCTCAACATCGGCACGATGGGTCACGTCGACCACGGCAAGACCACGCTGACCGCCGCGATCACCAAGGTGCTCGCGGAGCGCGACCCGAGTGTCAACCGCTTCGTCGCCTTCGACGGCATCGACCGTGCGCCGGAGGAGATCCAGCGCGGGATCACGATCAACATCTCGCACGTCGAGTACGAGACCGCGACCCGTCACTACGCGCACGTCGACATGCCCGGGCACGCCGACTACGTGAAGAACATGATCACCGGCGCCGCGCAGGTGGACGCCGCGATCCTGGTCGTCTCCGCACAGGACGGCGCCATGCCGCAGACGCGGGAGCACGTGCTGCTCGCGCGCCGGGTGGGCGTGCCGTACCTGGTGGTCGCGCTGAACAAGGCGGACACCGTCGACGACCCCGAGCTGCTCGACCTGGTCGAGCTGGAGGTCCGCGAGCTCCTCTCGGAGTACGGCTTCCCGGGCGACGAGGTGCCGGTCGTGCGCGTGTCCGGTCTGAAGGCGCTGGAAGGCGACCCGAAGTGGACCGCCGCGATCGGTGAGCTGCTGGACGCAGTCGACAGCTACGTGCCGGTGCCGGACCGTGAGCTGGGCGAGCCGTTCCTGATGCCGATCGAGAACGTGCTCACCATCAGCGGCCGCGGCACAGTGGTCACCGGTGCGGTCGAGCGCGGTTCGCTGAAGCTCGGTGACGCGGTCGAGGTCGTCGGCCTCGGCCCGACGGTCACCAGCACGGCGATCGGCATGGAGACGTTCGGCAAGTCGCTGGAGTCCGCGGACGCGGGCGACAACGCGGCGGTGCTGCTGCGTGGTGTGAAGCGCGACGAGGTCCGTCGCGGCCAGGTGGTGGCGTTGCCGGGCAGTGTGCAGCCGCACCGGAAGTTCCGGGCGACCCTGCACGCACTGTCCACGGCGGAAGGTGGTCGGCACACCCCGTTCGCCGCGGACTACCGCCCACAGTTCTACTTCCGTACGACGGACGTGTCCGGCGGCATAGACCTCGGTGAGATCACCCTGGTGATGCCCGGTGACACGATCGACCTCGGCGTGGAGCTGGAGAAGCCGATCGCGATGAACGTCGGCCTCGGCTTCGCGGTCCGCGAAGGCGGCCACACCGTAGCCGCCGGCACCGTGACCGAATTGCTCGACTGAACAACGGCCCCCGATCTACTCGGTCGGGGGCCGTTTTCTGTGCCGGAGCCCCGCGGCGGTGATGCGGCGGACGAGCTCCCGGCTGGCCACCGGGACGGCGCCGGCTGCGATGAGGTCGTCGTACCGGTCGCTGGGTACGTCGTAGTGGTCGCGGTCGAAGCCGCGGGACGGGATGCCGGCGGCCTTCGCGAATGCGTGCAACTCCTCGTAGGACTCGTCGCTGACCAGGTGGGACCAGACTCTGTCCCAGGCCGGCCAGGCGGGTGGGTCGATGAGGATCATTCGCGGGCGTCCTGGGCGTCGAGCAGATTGCGCCAGGAGCGCACGAACCGGGAGTTCACGTACGCCTTCGTCCACGAGCCGTCCTGGCGCACCGACGTACCGACGTGGAACCGGCGTACGCCGCTCTGGAACAGCCACGGAACATGCTCCGGCTGCAGACCACCACCGGCCATCATCACGCCGGCCACGGCGGAGTCCGCCTTCGCCAGCTTGCACAGCTCGTCCAGCCCGTGGCTGACACCGATCGACGAGCCGGCAGTCAGTACGCAGTCCAGACCGGGCATCGTGCGCAGGGCACTCCACGCCCGCTGCTGCTCGAGCACGGCGTCTATAGCGCGGTGGAACGTCCACGGCGTACCGGCGAACGTGCTGGTCAGTGCAGACACCGACTCGACGTCCACCTGGTTGTCGGGTGTCAGGAAGCCGAGCACGAACCCGTCCGCACCAGCTGACAGGTATGACTGCGCCATGGCGGTCAGCCGGTTCAGCTCGGCGCCGTCGGTGGTGAACGAGTTCTCCAGCCGCAGCATGACCCGCAACGGCAGATCGGTGACGCGGCGGATCGCACTGACCGTCGACACCGACGGGCACAACCCGTCCGCCTCCATCGAGGCGCACAGCTCCAGCCGGTCCGCCCCACCCTCCTGCGCCGCCTCCGCATCCGCCGGATGCAGGGCGATGATCTCCAGCAACGAACCCATGCCCGCTATCTTCTCGCACCTTCGCGGAATTGGTGTTGCACTCGCCGCCAGCCTTCTGTATCGTTTTTCTAGAACGATTTAGAAGAACGATACAGAAGAGGTGAGCGAGATGGCCGGAGTGACGCTGAAGACGGTGGCCAAGGCCGTCGGCGTTTCGCCGTCGACCGTCTCGAACGCGTACAACAAGCCCGACCAGCTCTCCACCGCGCTCCGCGAGCGGATCCTGGCCACCGCCCACGAGCTCGGGTACGCCGGACCGGACGCATCGGCTCGGGCCCTGCGGAGCGGCAAGGCCGGGGCGGTCGGGGTGCTGTTCACCGACAAGCTTGCCTACGCCTTCTCGGACCCCTACGCGGTCGGCTTCCTGGCCGGGCTCGCCGAGGTCGCGGAGGAGTTCGCCACCAGCCTGCTGCTGATGCCGCTCAGTTCGACCGACATCGCCGGCGGGAGCAACGCAGTACAACAAGCAGCCATCGACGCGGCGGCGATCTTCTGCGTACCGGGTGGGCATCCGGCGCTGGACATCCTCGCCAACCGTGGGATCCCGGCCGTCTCGACCGATCGGGGCGACCATCCGGACCTGTCCTGGGTCGCGATCGACGAGGTAGAAGCAGCCGCACAACTGGGCGAGCACCTGACCCGGCTCGGTCACCGCGACGTCGTCGTACTGGTCGACAACGCCGAGGCCGCCGGCGGTCGCCCGGTCGAGCTGACCCTCGACGAGGTCGGGTACACCGACTGCGAGCTGCGGATCCAAGGACTGCACAAGACGATGCCGGACGCGCGGCTGCGCATCGTCTCCGGCGGGCACAACGCGTTCGCGTCCGGAGTACGCGGCGCGGAGTACGTGCTCGACTCACAGGACCGGCCCACCGCGATCGTCGGGCTCAGCGACGTACAAGCCCTCGGCGCGATGGAAGCAATGAAGGTCCGGGGGCTGACCCCCGGTCGCGATCTGACCCTGGCCGGGTTCGACGACATCCCGGCCGCCGAAGTTGCCGGGCTGACCACGGTCCGCCAGCCGATCAAGGACAAAGGACGCGCGGTCGGACGGATCCTGCTGGACCCGTCAGCCACCGAGCGCCAAGTACTGATGCCGACGCAGCTGATCGTCCGCTCCACCAGCGGACCGGCTCCGAAGCGCTGACAAATCCACACAGCTCGATCGTCTACACGACCAGCACGTCGGCACACCACCCTGGAACCGACCGGTTCCCGGGCTGATCGAACACGCTCTCAGGAGGGAGCAGCACCATGACGTACTTCATCCCCGGCAACACCGCGGTCGAGAACGCCCGCACCCTGGCCCAGTCCGCTCTTCCGAACGCTCCCCAGGTCCACGACGAGTACGAGGAGCCCCGCCGCCCGCTCGCCATCCGCGCCCGCTTGAGCGCCGTACTGCGGACGACAGCACGGCACGAGCTCCGGCTAGCCGACCGCATCGACCCAACCTGCTCCGCCCTCAGCTGAGCTCCTCCCAAACCCCCACGACCCACTTGAGTCGTGGGGGTTTGGTCTACCACCCCCGCGTGCTCTGCGACTGCTTCCTTCGTCGCCACGCTCCTCAGCGCAGTCACTCCGCGCGCTACCCACCCACCCCCGGCTCAGCGCCGTGCATCCCTTCCGGCTACCGCCGGACTCTGCTCGCGCGGCTCGCGGTTGACTACGAGCGTGGCGTCGCCAGCATGCTCTGCCTGACGGGGATGCGACCTGCCCCGGCTCAGCGGCGAGCACGTTCCACCTGGCGCCGCACGTTTCTCGCTCGGCTCGCGGCTGACTGCGGACATGGTGTCGGGGACACGTTCTTACCTGAGCACACTGTGATGCACCGGGTGAACGGCCAGCTCCGAACGTCTTCTCGGTCTGCGATGGGGTTTTGTCGGTGTCGTCTGGCACTCTGAAGGGCGATGAACGAGCCAGGGGTGTTGCTGACTGCGCGGGCGATGGTGCTGCACGACCTCGCCGCGCGGGGCTTTGACGACGCGGTGATGGTGTCGCTGCTCGAGGACGCCGTGGCCGGTCGTCAGTGGTGGCTGGACCAGTGGCCCGATGGCGCCGAGCACATTGCCGGGCTCGTCGCCCAGGATGTACAGGATCGCCTGGTCGACTCGGGAGTTCGCTGGCCGCGCTGCACCGCCTGCGACGACCTCCACGACCACGAGCTCCGGATCGAGCCGGAGTTGGGTCCGGATCCGCAGTGGGTCTGCGAACGAGCCGGCATCGCAGTCGCCCCGCTGGGCCATCTGACCTAACAGCTCTACGCACGATCAGCCGCTCCCCGAGCAACCTAGGCGGCTCCACTCACCTCGACAGCGCCGGCGTAGCGCGCGACGAGGGAGCCCGCATAGCCTGCGCGTCCCGTCGGGAAGTGTGAGCCCACCCCACCACCTCCGTACTCAACCGCGAGCGCCGCGAGCGACCCGCCGGGAGCGCGCGAAGCGGCGCGCTGAGGAGCGAAGACAGCGCCCGCGTAGCGCCGGGGGCAGGCCACAAGCGAGTCCCCGGACACCAGCTCGGCAGTCGATCGCGAGCGGAGCGAGCAGAGTCCGGCGGCAGCCGGAAGGGATGCACGGCGCTGAGCCGGGGGCGGGTGGGCGCGCGCGGAGTGACTGCGCTGAGGAGCGCAGCGACGAAGGAAGCAGTCGCGGAGCACGCGGGGAGGACCACCTCCACTCAGGTCGAGCGTGCCCCGGCGACGCCCCGCCCGCAGTCGACCGCGAGCCGCGCGAGCAACGCCCGGCGCCAGCCGGAAGGGATGCACGGCGCTGAGCCGGGGGCGGGTGGGTGCGCGCGGAGTGGGTGCGCTGAGGAGCGCCGCGACGAGGGAAGCGTCCACGTAGCTCGCGGGGGCTGAATTCCCCGACGCTCGACTCCGGGTTATACCTGATTGCGCTACATGTAGACACGCTACTATTGTCTGTCTACATGAAGGCTTTGACGGTGCTCCGGGTGACGGCTGGGCTGCATGCGGTGGTGATCTGCCTGCAGCCGGTGTTCGCGGGGATCTACCTGGACGGCTCGCCCGAGGGCATGCGGATGCACGAGCCGACCGGACTTGTGATCGTCTTCCTGGGTCTCGTGCAGTTGCTGGTGGCAACGATCTGGTGGCGGGTCGGCGGGCGGTGGCAGGCGGCCGCGGTGAGCCTGTTGGTCTGGGCGGGCGAGGTCGTCCAGGTCGCGATGGGTTACAGCCGCCAACTGGCGATCCACATCCCGCTCGGCATCGCGCTGGTCGCAACCACAGTGGCACTCACCTTCTGGATCAATCGCCAGCGCGTCAGCAGGGGTCAGCAGGTGGCAGCGTGACCACGACCACCGAGCAGCTGGCCAAGGTACGCCGTCCGCGCGCCACCCTTCAGCTTCTCCGCATCATCCTCGTCCTCCATGCGGTCCTCGTGATCGCGCAACCCATAGCCGCCGGGTACTTCCTGTCCGGCAACGTCGACGCGATGACCGACATCCACGCAACCATCGGCGGATCCGTCTGGATGGTCGCGTTCCTCCAGACGATTGTCGCCGCGTGCTACACGATCGCGGGTCGCGGCCGGCTCTGGCCGACCATCGCGTCCGCCGTACTCGTCATAGCGGAGTTCGTCCAGCTCACCTTCGGCTACCTGCAGAACTTCGCCGTACACATCCCGCTCGGCACCGCCATCGTGACCGCCGTCGTCTGGATGACGGTCTGGTCGTTCCGTTCCACCGCACGATTGAGTCGCCGGGAGGCGAAACGATGAAGATGTCCCGCCGCGGGTTCATGGTCGCCAGCGCCGGTGCCACACTGGCGCTGACGAGTTGCGGCCAGGAGGCCAAACCCGCACAGGCCGGAGAACTCCTGCGCAGTAAGGTGAAGCTGCCCGCACCCTTCCAAATCCCGCTGCCGATTCCGCCGGTGAAGAAGCCGACAAGATCTGACGCGAAGGCCGACTACTACCGCGTCGTACAGCGCAAGGCGAGCCTCGAGATCCTCCCCGGTCTCAAGACCGAAGTGATGGGGTACGACGGCCTGTTCCCCGGGCCGACCTTCGACGTACGCAGCGGCCGCACAACCGTCGTCGAGCAGGTCAACGAGCTCGATGTGTCGACGGTCGTCCATCTCCACGGCGGCCACACCCCGGCCCCGAGCGACGGCTGGCCCCTCGACCTGATCATGCCCGCGAACGGCGGCCACACCGAACACCACATGATGTCCGGCGGTGAAATGACGATGGGCAAACGCACGTACACGTACCCGAACACCCAGCGCGCCGCGACGCTCTGGTACCACGACCACACGATGGACTACACCGCACCGCAGGTCTATCGAGGGCTGTTCGGACTGCATCTCATCCGCGACGACGAAGAGGACAACCTCCCGCTCCCGAAGGGTGATCGGGAGATACCGCTCGTGATCGCGGACCGCGCGTTCGACGCCGACGGCTCGTTCTTGTACCCGGCCGCGAAGGATGGTCCCGGCGTCGAACCGGCGTACATGGAAGGGGTGATCGCGGACGTCACGCTGGTGAACGGCGCGCCGTGGCCGGTCCATGAGGTCGATGCGGTCCGGTACCGCTTCCGCATCCTCAACGCCAGCAACGCCCGCCGGTACGAGCTTGCCTTCAGCAACGGACCGGCGACGTTCGTCCAGATCGGCAGCGACGGCGGGCTGCTCGATGTACCGGTCGAACACAAGACCGTCGTGCTCGCGCCGGCCGAGCGGTTCGACGTGATCGCGGACTTCTCGCAGTACCAGCCGGGCGACGAGGTGACGCTGGTCAACAAGCTCGACGGCAACGCCAACATCATGCGCTTCAAGGTCGCCCGCAAGGCCGTTGACGAGAGCAACATCCCGGCAAGGCTCTCGTCGTACGCCGTGACGCCCCGGCCGGCCGGCGTCGTACGACGGGAGTGGCGGTTCCGCCGTGGCAGCGCCGGCGATCATCGAGGCTGGACGATCAACGGGAAGGCGTTCGATCCCGCGGTGATGCAGGCGCAGGTGAAGCTGGATCAGTACGAGATCTGGACGTTCGTCACCGACGTACACCATCCGGTGCATGTGCATCTCGCGCCGTTCCAGGTGCTCAGTCGCGGCGGGAAGGCGAAGGTCGCGGAGTACGACCACGGCTGGAAGGACACCGTCGACATCCGTCCCGCCGAGGTGGTCGAGGTACTGGTCAAGTTCACCGCCCACAAAGGCAAGTACCTGATCCACTGCCACAACCTCGAACACGAGGACATGGCGATGATGGCCGCCTTCGAAACGATCTAGGTACGACGCCGCCGGCACCGAGAGCCAGCGAGCTGACCGGATGGCGGAGCGCGCTGTACCCGGCGCCCTTGAACGCACTCTCGAGCATGAGGACGAGCACGAAGAGCGGGCCGGCGATCAGTCCGCAGACCAACAGCCGATCCGTCAGGTCCGACGCTCGACGACCACCGGCGCGGACATCAGCGTGTGCCCGCTGCTAATGCTTCGGCGGCCCTGGTGCGAAGGGCGGCGCGGTCTACGCCGGCCGCCTCGAGGGCGCGAGCCACCCGGCCGCGTTCGGTGGCGAGGAGACCGACCAGGATGCGCATCGGGCCGATGCGGCCGCCGCCCAGCTTCGGTGCGGCGTCCATCGCCCGGTGCAGCAGGAGTTTGGTCGACTCGCCGATGTGCGGGTCACGGCCTCGTTCGGGTGTTGCTTCTGGCAACAAACCCATCCGGACCGCGATCCCGGCAACGGCCAGGCTCTGCTCCCACTCGCGATTCAGCGCGATCCGGATCGCGTCTTCGGTCAAGCCGACCTCGGCCAGCAACTGCGCGGCCGCGGAGTCGTGCACCCCGGCCAGCGCGAGCAACACATGCTCGGCCTCGATCGTCCGGGAGCCGTCGCGGCGGGCCTCGGCGCGGGCCGACCGCACCAGGATCGAGCGAACATCGGTCGACATCAGCGCCTCCTCAGGGCAACGCCGGCGGCGAGCAGCCGCCGGGCATGTTTCTTGTGCACCGCCTGCCGGGTGACCCCCAGCACCTCGGCCACCTCGGCCCAGCTCCAGCCGGACCGCATCGCGCGCTCCACCTGGCTGTCCTCGAGCCGGTCAGCCAGTCGGCGCAGCGCCACCACCGCGGCCAGCCCGGCCGCAGGGTCCTCGGGATCCACCAACTCGGTCATCTAAGCAACTTAGGTTGACAACCTCGAACTGTCAACCCAAGTTGCTGGGGCGACCACTTGACGCACCCCACCGACACTCCTATATTCAACACATCAGTTGATCAAGGGAATGGTTGATAAACATGACAGTTGACGACGATCAGCTCGACCGGTCGTTCGCGGCACTCGCCGACCCGGTCCGGCGGGCGATGATCGCGCGGCTGTCGCGCGGACCGGCCACGGTGAACGAGCTGGCCGAACCGTTCCCGATCACCAAGCAGGCGGTGTCGCGGCACATCCAGGTGCTCGAGGCCGCCGGGCTGATCACCCGGAGCCGGGACGGCCAGCGCCGCCCGTGCCATCTGGTGCCGGCCGCCCTCGAGGCACTGACGAGCTGGATCGACGAGTACCGGCTCGAAACCGAACGCCGCTTCCGACGGATGGAAGCACTGTTGAAGGAGCAGACATCATGACTGGAACCGTCATCAACACCCCGGCAGGCACCCCGTTCGTCGAGGTCACCCGGGAGTTCGCCGCCACACCGGCCCAGCTGTTCAAGATCATGACGGATCGCGACCTGGTCGCCGAGTGGCTCGGTCCGCGCAATCTGGACGCGACGATCGAGGAGTACGACGTACGTCCCGGCGGCACGTATCGCTACATCCACCGCGACGACTCCGGCGAGTACGCGTTCCGCGGCGTCTTCCACACCGTGGAGCAGGACAAGCTCGTCATCCAGACCTTCGAGTGGGAGGGTGCGCCGGGCGAGGTCTGCCTGGAGAAGATGACGCTAGAACCGACGGAGAACGGCGTACGGCTGCACCAGCAGTCGGTGTTCCCGTCGGTGGGCGCCCGCGACCAGTCGATCGAGTACGGCATGGAGAACGGCATCAACGACTCCATGGACCGCCTCGCCGAACTGCTGGCGAAGTCATGAGCCGGGTCGTCGTCGACATCTCGGTCTCCCTGGACGGCTACGTCACCGGGCCGAACGTCGGCCTCGACAACGGGCTCGGTGACAACGGCATGGCCCTGCACGACTGGGTCTTCCACGGCAACGACGCGGACCGCGCCGTCCTGGACGCCGCCTTCGAGGGGACCGGTGCCGTCATCCAGGGCCGCAACCTGTTCGACATCATCGACGGGCCCGGTGGCTGGAGCGAGGAGATGGGGTACGGCGCGAAGCCGACCGGCGAGGTGAATCCGCCGGTCTTCGTCGTCACCCACACTCCACCGGAGAAGACTCGCCTGGGCGACCGGTTCCGGTTCGTCGGCAGCCCCGCCGAGGCGGTCACGCAAGCGCTGGAGGTTGCTGACGGCAAGGACGTTGTGGTGATGGGCGGTGGGCAGATCTGCCACGAGGTCCTCGCGGCCGGGCTGGCCGACGTACTGCGGTTGCACGTAGCAACCGTCGTACTCGGGGACGGGACGCGGCTGTTCCCGGCCGAGCCGGCGAGCGGGCTGAAGCTCGCGCTGACCGAGGCCGTCTCCACTCCGAGCGCGCAGCACCTCACCTACCGGGTGGTGAAGTAGCCATGGGCAACGTTATTGCGACTGCAGCGGTATCACTGGACGGGTTCGTCGCGGACACCGAGGACGGGGTCGGGCCGCTGTTCGACTGGTACAACAACGGCCCGGTCGAGGTCTACGGGTCCGACCCGGGCCGGCCGTTCCACCTCAGCCAGGCGAGCGCCGACTACATCAACGCGACCTGGCCGAACGTCCGCTCGTGCGTGATCGGGCGCCGGCTGTTCGACATCACCAACGGGTGGAACGGCGTACCGGCGGTCGGCGAGCACGTCTTCGTCGTCACCCACAAGCCGCCGACGGACTGGCCGTTCCCGGACGCGCCGTTCACGTTCGTCAACGGCATCGAGGAAGCGATCACGCAGGCACGCGCCTACGCCGGCGACCACGACATCAGCATCACCGGCGGCAACCTCACCGGCCAGGCCATCGCAGCCGGCCTCATCGACGAGATCGCCTACAACCTGGTCCCCGCCCTCTTCGGCACCGGCATCAAGTTCTTCGGCGACTACGTCGGCCCACAGGTCCTCCTCGACAACCCCCGAATCATCCAAGGCGACCGCGTAACCCACCTGCATTACCGCGTCAGCAGAGGATGATCCGCGATCACGGTGTGGGAGCCGGGGGCTATCTCGGTGAAGCCGGCGTCCTGGACGACGGGGCGGTCGCTCGCCAGTAGTTCGCTCCAGCGGGCGCGGGTCGGCGTACGGACAGCCAGCGCGAAGTCCGAGGCTTCCCACTCCTTGCGGGCTTCGGCTGACAAGGCCCACCAGGCGAGCTGCGCGGCGTGACCGCATTGCGCCATCGCCTTGCCGCTGGACATCTCCAGCTCCGGATTCACCCACAGCACAGGTACGCCGGCCTCGACCGGCTGAAGCTCCTCGGCGTCCACGAAGTCGGTCCCGCTCACCTGCAGATTGGCGATCTCGGCCGGTACGTCGTCGACCGGCGTCGGCGGAAACACCCGAACCTGAGCGGCCGCAGTCTCCGGCTCTTCGGCCCCAACCCCGTGGCCGTGCACGGTGATGCCTGGTAGGGCTTCGGCTCGGCGCCACTCGGTGCCGCGGGCGCGTTTCACGATCTTGCGGATGCGGTCGTCCTGCCAGGACGTCATCGCCTCGGCCCACTCGCCCTCGCCGTACGACCGCTCGTCCGCGAGGATCGCGAGAACCGCACGCGCGGCCGTCTCCAACGCGTCGGTCTGCGCCGGCCGGGCGTTCTTCTCGACCCGAACCACCAGGGTCAGCACGTGTTCCACACCCGCGAGTTTGCCAGTGCGGATCTCCAGGCCATCACAATGGTCCGTCGCTCGGCGGCTCCCGCGGGGACACGGCAAGCGGTCGCGATTGTGGTGGCCTGGAGATCCGCAGCCCCAGTGTAAGTTGGCCGCATGCAGCAGTACCTGGATCTTCTTCGGCATGTGTTGGACAACGGGGCGGAGAAGGGGGACCGGACCGGGACGGGCACGTTGAGTGTGTTCGGCTACCAGTCGCGGTACGACCTCACGCAGGGTTTTCCGGCGGTGACGACGAAGAAGCTGCATCTGCGGTCGGTGATCGGGGAACTGATCTGGTTCCTGAGCGGCTCCACGAACGTCAAGTGGCTGCACGAGAACAACATCTCGATCTGGGACGAGTGGGCCGACGCGGACGGTGAGCTGGGGCCTGTGTACGGCTACCAGTGGCGCTCCTGGCCGACGCCGGACGGACGGCACGTCGACCAGATCACCAAGCTGATCGAGTCGATCAAGAACAACCCCGACTCCCGCCGGCACATCGTTAGCGCGTGGAACGTCGCCGACGTGGACGACATGGCCTTGCCGCCGTGTCACACCATGTTCCAGTTCTACGTCGCGGACGGCCGGCTCTCCTGCCAGCTGTACCAGCGGTCCGCCGACATCTTCCTCGGCGTTCCGTTCAACATCGCGTCGTACGCACTGCTCACCCACATGGTCGCGCAGCAGACCGGGCTCGAGGTCGGCGACTTCGTGCACACACTCGGCGACGCCCACCTGTACCTGAACCACCTCGATCAGGCCCGCCTGCAGCTGACCCGCGAGCCGCGCCCGCTGCCGACGCTGCAGCTGGCGAAGCGCGACTCGATCGACGGCTACGAGATCGCCGACGTCGAGCTGATCGGCTACGACCCGCACCCCGGCATCAAGGCGCCCATCGCCGTATGAGCATCATCCTCATCGCCGCGGTCGGACAGAACGGTGTCATCGGGCGGGACAACGACCTGCCCTGGCGCATCCGCGAGGACTTGCAGCGGTTCAAGCAGCTCACGCTCGGCCACACGCTCGTGATGGGCCGCAAAACCTACGACTCGATCGGCCGCCCGCTACCGGGCCGCCGTACCGTCGTCGTCACCCGCCAACCGGACTGGTCCGCCGACGGTGTCGCCGTGGCCCACTCCCTCGACGAGGCCCTCCAGTACGACGGCACGCTGTACGTCGCGGGCGGCGGCGACATCTACCGCCAGGCCCTCCCCCACGCGTCCCACCTCGAACTCACCGAGGTCGACCAGTCACCCGACGGAGACGTCACGTTCCCTTCCGTCCACCCGGCACACTGGACCGAAACCGCCCGCGACGCCCGCGACGGCTTCAGCTTCGTTAGTTACCGCCGCAGCTAACAACGAGTACGCAACAGGCCGCCCATGGGGACCTGGAACCGACTAGATTGTGTGCGCGTCACGGAGGTGACAGGGCGCGGGCGCGGGGACGCCTCGCGGAGGCCACCGGAGGGGAACGACGATGACCGAAGCAGATAACACAGCAGGTGCGGCTCAAGCGGCCGCGGCGCAGTCGCCGTTGCAGCCGCCGACGGCTACCGCGCCGGGGCTGATACTGACCGCGCCGCCGGCGTCACAGCCTGTGGCCGAGACGGCCGCGCCGAGCATGGCACCCGCCGTCGATGCGGCCGCGCTGCCGGGGCTCGACGCGAAGGTCGACACGTTCCTGACCTCGCTGATGGCGGCCGAGCCGCGGTCCCCGGAGTTCGCGGCGAAGGCGAGCGACGTCCGCAGCATGGGTGACGTCGACATCCGCGCCGCCGCCGAGAGCTCGAACCGGTTGCTGCAGCAGCCCGTGAAGGCGCTGCAGAGCGGTGGCCTGTCGGAAGGTTCGACCGTCGGCAAGACGCTGCTCGAACTGCGTCGTACGGTCGAGGACCTGGACCCGAAGGAAGCGACCGGGCCGAAGAAGCTGCTCGGGATGATCCCGTTCGGCGACAAGATCGAGGACTACTTCCGCAAGTACCAGAGCGCGCAGACCCACCTCGAGGGCATCCTGCACAGCCTGCGCAACGGCCAGGACGAGCTCGGCAAGGACAACGCCGCGCTGAACCTGGAGAAGCAGAACCTCTGGGACGCGATGACCCGGCTGAACCAGTACGTGTACGTCGCCGAGCGCCTCGACGCGCGCCTGTCCGCCGCGATCGCAGAACTCGAGGCGACGAACCCGGACAAGGCGAAGGCGTTCCGCGAGGACGTGCTGTTCTACGTCCGGCAGAAGCACCAGGACATCCTCACGCAGCTGGCCGTGTCGATCCAGAACTACCTGGCCATCGACATCGTGATCAAGAACAACATCGAGCTGATCAAGGGCGTCGACCGCGCGTCGACCACCACGGTCTCGGCTCTGCGTACGGCGGTCATCGTCGCGCAGGCGCTGGGCAACCAGAAGCTCGTGCTGGACCAGATCACCGCGCTGAACACGACCACCAGCGGCATGATCGAGCGCACCTCGCAGATGCTGCGGGACAACTCGGTGGCGATCCAGCAGCAGGCCGCGTCGGCGACGATCGGGCTGCCGCAACTGCAGGCCGCGTTCGCCAACATCTACGCGACCATGGACGCGATCGACACGTTCAAGGTCGAGGCTCTGGACAACATGGCCGCCACGATCGGCACGCTGGAGACCGAGGTGACCAAGTCCCGCAGCTACCTGGACCGCGTCGCCCAGCAGAACCAGCAGGTCGTGCACGGCAGCCTCGACCTGAACCTGGGTCGCTGATTCCGGCGTCGGCCGGCGGACGGGAAACTGCATGGCACTCGGTGACTTCTTCGCGCGGCTGACCGGTCGCAAGCAGGAGGCGCCCGAACCTGCCGCGGTCCCCCGTCCGCCGACCACCGAGGACCTGCTCGCGTCCCTGGTCCGCGTCGAGCAGTTGGTTGCCAACGGCGCCGTACCGGCCGTCGTCGCGTCCCGGGTCGGCCGCGTGGTCCGCGTCGTACGGGACACGATCCCCCGGCTCGGGAACCTGGGCGGCAGCGCACAGGCGTACTCCGTGATGGCGACGGCGACCGACTACCTGCCGGAGGCGATCGGCGGGTACCTGCGCCTGCCGCGGCAGTGGGCCGACACCCGGCCGGTCGACCGGGGCAAGACGTCGCTGATGATCCTGATCGATCAGTTGGACCTCTTGGCCGCGACGATGGACAAGGTGTTCGACGCGGTGAACCGGGCCGACGCGGCGGCATTGATCGCTCACGGCAGGTTCCTGCAGGAGAAGTTCGGCACCGGCTCCACCGGCGGAGGCTTGGCTCTCGGCCCGACCGAGTCAACCCCGCCACCGGACCTCGGGCCGAGCACAGGCCCGGCGGGACCACTGGCACCACCACCTGGACGAGGAGGGTCATGAGCACCGCGGGGGGACTACAGGAGGCGCTGTCCGGACTGCTGACCGTCGCGGCTCGTGCCGGCGTCGCGGAGGAGCAGGCCCGCACCGAGGCGCTCTCACTCGCTGCCGCTCTGGCCGAGTCGGCACCTGGTGCGCCTGCTGACTGGGCCAAGGCGGTCCAGGGTGGGACAACACAGGACTTCTTCGACGCAGCGGTTCGTGGACGACGCTGGCGGGGCGCTCCGACCGCCGTGCTCACCGAACTGATCGCCATCAGCTCCCCAGAGAAGGCGGCGTACGCCGAAGCACTGGCGGAGATCGCGTCCGCGGCGTGCACGCTGGGCGAGCCGACCATGCGGGTAGTAGGCAACGCATCAGTGGCAGCTGCTGCACAGCTGCAGGCCGCGGGCGCGCGCCCGGTCCAGGCCACCTCCACTCCCACTCCTACTTCAGCTGCTCCAGCACCGGCTGCCCAGCCGGCAGAAGTACAGGTTCCAGAGAAGACGGTTGAGGAGCTGCTGGCTGAGCTGGACGAGTTGACCGGGCTGGCGCGGGTGAAGCGGGAAGTGCACCGGCAGGTCGCCGTACTGCGGGTTGAGAAGCTGCGGGCCGAGGCGGGGCTGAAGAGTCCGACCATCACGCGACACCTGGTGTTCGTGGGCAATCCGGGGACCGGGAAGACGACCGTCGCGCGCTTGGTCAGCGGGATCTACAAGGCACTCGGCCTGCTGTCGAAGGGGCAACTGATCGAGGTGGACCGGTCGGAGCTGGTGGCCGGCTATCTCGGGCAGACCGCCACGAAGACCGCTGAGGTGGTCGCGTCCGCGGCGGGTGGCGTGTTGTTCATCGACGAGGCGTACAGCCTGACGGCGGGCGACACCGGCGCCGACCAGTACGGGCGCGAGGCTGTCGACACGCTGGTCAAGGAGATGGAGGACCGGCGCGACGACCTGGTCGTGATCGTTGCCGGGTACCCCGAGCCGATGGAGGCGTTCATCGCCGCGAACCCGGGGCTGGCCAGCCGGTTCCGGACCACGATCGAGTTCGAGAACTACACCGACGAGGAACTGAGCGACATCCTCACCGGGCTCAGCGAAGCGGCGGACTACGAGCTCGTCCCCCAGTCGCTGAAGAAGTTCCGGGAGATCCTGGTCGCGACGCCGCGGGACAGCTCGTTCGGCAACGGCCGCTTCGCCCGCAACGTCCTCGAGGCCGCCATCGGCCGGCACGCCTGGCGCCTCCGCGACGTCACGGCACCAACCACGGACCAGCTGCGTCAGATCCTCGCCGACGACCTCACCGACGAGCCCGAACAGCCCGACCAGCCCGCCGACCCCGAGCTGCCGGCCGAGCCCAGGCATGCCGCCGACGCCGAACAGCCCGCGGAGCCCGCGGCAGCAGATCAGTCCGAGCAAGGAGATCAGGCGTGACCCAGACCCAGAGTGCGCCGCCCGCGACCTGGTCGCCGCCGGCCCCACCCGCCGGTACGACGCAGCCGGCCGCCCGGACCGCGAGCCGCCGCAACGCCATCGCCCAATGGTTCCAGGGCACCCCGGGCCGGATGCGCGCCTTCCTCATCCTGGCCGCGGTGGCCAGCATCCTGTTCGGGATCGCCGCCGCCCAGGGCCACGCCCAGTCGAGCGGCGCCTTGGAGCGCGCCGAAGCGAACGCCGCCCAACTGGTCCGGATCCAAGGGATCCACACCAACCTGGTCAGCGCCAACGCCGACGCCACGAACGCCTTCCTGGTCGGCGGTCTCGAGCCGCCCGCGCAGCGCCAGCACTTCGTCGACTCGATGGCCGCGGCCGCCCGGCTGATCTCGGAGGCCTCCACCGCCCAGCCCGCCGACCAGAACGTCCTCGGCCAGCTGAACACCACGCTGATCACCTACAACGGCCTCATCGAGCAGGCCCGCGCGAACAACCGCCAGGGCCTCCCGATCGGATCGCAGTACCTCAAGGACGCGAACGCAGTACTGCAGGACGACTCGCTCCCACTGGTGAACGCGCTGGTCCAGGCCAACGAGAAGCGGGTGGAGGACGAGTTCGACGGTGTCGGCCACGGGACCATCTGGGTTCTCGTCGGCGGTCTGCTGGCGCTGGTGGTCTTCGGGATCACGCTGCGCTGGCTGGCCCGGCGTACGCATCGCTATCTGAACCTCCCGATCGTGGTCGGCGCCGCGCTCATCCTGATCGTCACGATCATGGGCGGCGTCACACTCTCGTCGGCGTCGAGCGCAGCATCCGACACCCGATCCGACTCCTACGCGAAGACGCTGGCACTGTCGACGGCCCGGATCGCGGCGTACGACGCCCGCTCGAACGAGAGCCTGACCCTGATCGCCCGCGGCTCCGGCGACGCCTTCGACAAGGCGTTCAACGACGCGGCCGCCGTGGTCGACGACCAACTCGGCAAAGCATCGGGTACGACGGACGGCCTGCAGGACCTGTGGTCTGCGTACAAGGACGTCCACGCCGAAGTACGGAAGGACGACACCGGCGGCAACTGGGACGAAGCAGTGAACAAGGCCGTCGGCACGTCGAAGTCCGGGAAGGACTCGGTCAAGACCTTCACCGCATTCGACACGCAGTCAGCCAGTCAGCTGCAGTCCACGAGCGAGGACGTCTCGAGCAAGCTGTCCGACGCCCGCGGCAGCATCCGCCTGTTCGGCTGGCTGGGCCTCCCGATCGGCATCCTCGCCGCCCTACTCGTCGCCTGGGGCATGTCACAGCGCCTGGAGGAGTACCGATGAAAAAGCTCATCCCACTCGCAGTCGCAAGCGCCCTCCTGCTGACCGCCTGCAGCTCCGGCAACTACGCGGCGACACAGATCCCGGCCGAGCCCGCGCCGACGACGTCGTCCGCGGCGCCGACCACGACTGCGCCGTGCGACAAGTCCACGGAGCTGCAGTCGTACGCGCCCGAAGGGCCGCTGCCCGCGCCGATGCATATGACGCCCAACACGACGATGGCGGACATCCAGGCGCGTGGCCGGCTGATTGCCGGTGTCTCTGCAGACAGCCTGCACCTCGGTTCGCGCAACCCGATCACCGGGCAGATCGAGGGCTTCGACATCGACATGATCAACGCGGTCGCGGATGCGATCTTCGGCAAACCGGCGCCGGGCAAGCCGCACAAGGTCGAGCTGCGGGTGATCTCCAGTCCGCAGCGGATCCCGTCGCTGCAGAACAAGACGGTCGACATCGTCGCTCGCAACATGACGATCAACTGCGACCGCTGGAAGCAGATCGCGTTCTCGGCGGAGTACTACCGCTCGGGCCAGAAGACCCTGGTTCCGCTTGACTCGAAGGCGAAAAGCGTCGATGAGCTGTCCGGCAAGACGATCTGCGCCCCGGCCGGGTCAACCAGCCTGGCGAACCTGATCAAGAAGAACCCGAAGGTCAAACCGGTCACAGCCGACACCGACACCGGCTGCCTGGTGCTCTTCCAGCAGGGCAAGGCGTACGGCATCTCCGGCGACGACACTGTGCTGGCCGGGGACGCCGCGCAGGACCCGTATGCCATGGTGATCCCGAACGAGCGGTTCAGCGAGGAGCCGTACGGTCTCGGGATCAACAAGGACAACGTGGACTTCGTCAGGTTCGTCAACGGCGTGCTCGAGCAGATGAAGGCAGGCCCCGACTGGATGGCCTCGTACAACAAGTGGCTCGGCCCTGACCTGGGGCCGCTGCAGGCCGCACCGACGCCCGCTTACGGCCGGTGAGTCGATGACGGTACGCACGCCGACGGTCTCGGCGCCTCCGCCGCCGGGGAGGATGGGGAGCAGTGTTCCGGCGACGGAGCTGTTGTCTTTTCTCGGTGCGCTTGGGGAGTGGCGGGATCGGCGGAAGGCTGAGCTGGACGAGCTCGACCAGGCCGCGCTGCACTCGCCGGAAGCGGATGCGTTGAGTGCGGATGTCGTGCTGAGCATGACCGTGTGGAAGGCCGTGTCGGATCGGTACGAGTTGATCCTGGTGACGTGGGATTCCGGCCGCGTCGGACCGACGGAGACCGAGCGCATCTCGGCATTGATCTGGGGCGGGCTCGATGCCGGCGGCGCAGGCGGATCGCTCGCAGTGTCGTTGCCCGAGGCATGCAAATTGTCGGACGCGCTGGCGGCTACCCTGCGCGGGAAGCTGGCGCTCGACCCCGGTGACGCCGACCTGGCCGCGCGGCTGCGGCAACTGCGGGCGCAGGTCGAGCGGATCAGCGACCTGGTGAAGCTGGAGCCTGCCAACGTGCGCGACCAGGCGCTCGCGCATCACCACGACCTCGATCGCCGCCTCACGGATCTTGCCGACCGCAACAAACGCGGCGCGGACATCGGCGGTCTGATCGGGCCGTTCGAGATCGACGCCGCCCGCACGGAACGCGACCTGATCGTCGGCGCCGCCACCCGCAAGGAGCGGGCCGCCGACGTCGCCCGGGCGCGGACGCTACGCGGCGAGCTCGAAGCGCAAGGTACTGCGGTCCGCGCGCTCGCGGACAAGGCTGTCGCCACGGTGACGCCGGCGCCGCGTCTCGCCGTACCGGATGTCACTGCGCTCGGGCCCGTGCCGAACACGCCGTCCGAGCTCGAGAAGTACCTGACCCGGTTGGACGCCGTACGGCGGGCGCTCGGTCAGGCGCAGGCGGCGTACGGCGCTGCGCTGGGGAAACGTGACGAGCTGAGCCAACTGCTGGACGCCTATCAGGTGAAGGCGGCAAGTGTTGCCAAGGGCAACGAAGATCTCGCCGAGCTGTACCGGCGCGGCCGAACGGTGATCGAGGCGGAGCCGGTGGACCTGGCTCGCCTCGGTGCACTGGTAGCGGCCTACCAGGCCTACCTGGAAGGGACGAAATGACGACCTGCACTCAACCGGGCTGCACCGGCACCATCGTTGACGGGTACTGCGACGTCTGCGGCTCCCCCGCCGCGCCAAGCCAGGCGGCAAGTCAGGCAGCAAGCCAAGCGGCAAGCACCCCGGCGTCCGGCGCCTGCACCCAGCCCGGCTGCACCGGCACGTACGTCGACGGCTACTGCGACGTGTGCGGCTCCCCGGCATCGTCCAGCCCCAGCGCGGCCGCAGCAGACCCCGACCCGATCAGCTCGGTCTCGACCGTCTCGCGCGCGTCCAACCGCCTGGCCTCCACGCCGCTCGGCTCCGCCCGCGCCGCCCAGGCCGGCTCGAAGCTGACCCGCAAACTCGGTACGTCGTCCACCCGCCTGCGCGGCGCACGACTCGGCGCCGGCCTGACGCACGTACCGTCGATCCCCGCGATCGACGCCAGCAAAGCGATCCTGGCCAACCCGATGGTCCCCGAGGACCGCCGCAACTGCCCGAACTGCGGCAACGCGGTCGGCCGCTCCCGCGACGGCCAGCCCGGCCGGACCGAAGGCTTCTGCCCCCACTGCCGCAGCCGGTACTCGTTCTCGCCCAAGCTGAAGGCCGGCGATCTGGTCGGCGGGCAGTACGAGGTGCGCGGTTGCCTCGCGCACGGCGGTTTCGGCTGGATCTACATGGCTCAGGACCGCAACGTGTCCAACCGCTGGGTCGTCCTGAAGGGTCTGCTGAACTCCGAGGACCCGGACGCCGTCGCGGCCGCGATCGCGGAGCAGCAGTTCCTGGCTCGCGTCGAGCATCCGCTGATCGTCGAGATCTACAACTTCGTCACCCACGACGGCGCCGGCTACATCGTGATGGAGTACGTCGGCGGTACCTCGCTGAAAACGTTGCTCAAGCAACGGATGACCGCCAACAACGGCCAGTACGACGCACTCCCGATCGACCAAGCCATCGCGTACCTGCTGGAGATCCTGCCCGCGTTCTCGTACCTGCACGATCTCGGCCTGGTGTACTGCGACTTCAAGCCGGACAACATCATCCAGGTCGGCGACGCGGTCAAGCTGATCGACCTCGGCGGCGTCCGCCGGATCGACGATCTCGACTCGGCCATCTACGGCACGGTCGGATTCCAGGCGCCCGAGGTTGCCGAGGTCGGCCCGTCCGTTGCCTCCGACATCTTCACGCTCGGCCGGACGCTGTGTGTGCTAGCGATGGAGTTCCGCGGCTACCAGGGCCGGTACGTCGACTCGCTGCCGCCGGTGGCCGAAGTACCGCTCTTCCAGAAGTACGATTCGGTGTACCGCCTGCTGGCGAAGGCCTGCGCGAAGGACCCGGCGGACCGCTTCCAGTCCGCGGACGAGTTCCGGGTACAGCTTCTCGGCGTACTGCGTGAGGTCGTGGCGGACAAGCAGGGCGTCAAGGCGGCCCAGCACTCCGCGTCGTCGCTCCTCTTCGGCACTCCGGGTGACAAGTCGACCGGACTGGGCGACACGCTCGAGCCATGGCAGCAGCTGCCGTCGCTGGCACCCGACGAGAGCGACAAGATGGCAGGCTGGCTGAAGACCGTCAGCGTGCCCGACGCGGCCAAGCGGCTCGAGCTGCTGATCGACGCGCCCGAGCAGTCCGCGCAGACGCTGCTGGAGGTCGCGGAGGCCGCACTGGAGGTCGGGCCCGAGCGCTACGACATGGTCGACACTGCGGTCGCCGACCTGCTCAACGCCGACCCGTGGGAGTGGCGGGCGGTCTGGATGGCCGGACTGGTCGCCCTGGCTCGCGGTGACTCGGCAGCTGCGCAGTCCGCGTTCAACGCCGTCTACGGCCAGGTGCCGGGCGAGCTGGGACCGAAACTCGCGCTGGCGATCGCCTGTGAGCACAGCGGCGAGTACGACGTTGCCGAAGGCCTCTACCTGACCTGTGCGCGCACGGACGCCAACTACATCGCACCGTCCGCGTTCGGCCTGGCCACGATCCGTACGTCGCGCAACGACCTCGACGGTGCGCTCGGCGCGCTGGACCTGGTCCCGCGCACCAGCGGCGCGTATGTACGGGCCCGTCGCCAGCGAGCCGGTCTGCTGGCAGGATCGGGGCGTGGCCTTCCCGCGCTCGCCCAGGCGATGGACAGCATCACCGCGCTGACCATCGACCCGGTCGACCGGGCCAACCTGGCCGCGGACGTGTTCCGGACGGCGCTGGCCGAGGTCCAGCAGTCCGGTCCGCAGGAGGCTCTGCGGATCGACGGGCGGGCGGCGACCGAGTCAGCCCTGCGGGACGGGCTCGAGGCGACCTACCGGTTGCTGGCCGACCAGGCCGAGACCCGGCCGGAACGGATCGCCCTGGTCGACCAGGCCAACGAGGTTCGAGGATGGACGTTGCGATGACGAGTACGACCGAGACGGTCTGCCCCAGCTGTGGCGGCCCGGTGTCCGAGACCGATCGCTTCTGCGAGGCCTGCGGCGCCGAGCTCACCCCGACGACCACGCCGACCTCGACAGCGCTCGACACCGACACCGAGCCGACGATCGAGATCACCGCGGCCACGGTCGAGGAGGTCGGTCCGTGCAAGTCGTGCGGCGGCGTCGTCGGCGCGGACGGGTACTGCGAGACGTGCGGCGTCAAGGCAGCCAAGCTGCGGGACCACTTCGAGGAGCAGCCCGCACCGTGGGTGGCCGGAGTGTGCGACCGCGGCATCCGGCACAGCCGGAACGAGGACGCGATGGCCATCGCGGCGGACGCCGAGCCGGGCAGCCGGGCGTTGCTCGTGGTCTGCGACGGCGTGAGCTCCTCGCTCGACTCCGACGTGGCGTCACTGGCCGCGGCGCGGGCGGCGTGCGAGGTGCTGCAGGCCGGGCACGCTCAGGGCCTCGGCACCGAGTCGTCCCGGGGCAGTGCGATCGCAGCCCGGCTGAAGGCGGCGGCTGACGCTGCGAGTGACGCCGTACTCGACAACACCAGTCCGGACAGCCCTAACCCGGCGTCCTGCACGTTCGTGGCGGCTGTCCTGGAGGACGGGCTGCTCGTAGCCGGCAACGTCGGGGACAGCCGCGCGTACTGGTTCCCGGACGAGGCCGAGCCGGTCGCGCTGACCGTCGACGACTCGTGGGCGGCCGAGCTGATCGCCACCGGTGTCTCGCGCGAGGAGGCCGAGTCCGGCCCGCACGCGCACGCGATCACTCGCTGGCTCGGCAAGGACGCGCCGGACCACACGCCCCGGACCACGACGCTGCACGTGACCGGGCCGGGCTGGCTGGTCGTCTGCTCGGACGGCCTGTGGAACTACTGCTCCGAGGCGGCACCGTTGGCCGACCTCGTCCGTCAGACTGCTGCGGGGTGTGGTGGCGAGCCGAAGGCCACCGCGTCCGCACTGGTCGACTGGGCCAACGCCCAGGGCGGCCAGGACAACATCACCGTCGCGCTCGCACGCATCTAAGGAGAGGGACCCGAGATGGCCGACTTCACCGCCAGCGTCTACCAGAACGAGTTCCTGCCCGACGGCGGGACCGACGTACACGCGATCGTCACGGTGAACTGCACAGGTGCCGGCGCAGCCGGACAGTCCGGTAGCGGAGACGCGGGCGAGATCATCATCGTCGACACGTCCGGCTCGATGGGCCGCGACGGCGTACAGGCAGCGGCGTACGCCGCACAGACCGCGCTCGACCAGATCCTCGACGGGGTCTGGTTCGCGGTGATCTCCGGCAACGACCGGGCGCAGCTCGCGTTCCCGCCGTCCGCGGAGCCAGTGATGGTCAGGATGGATCCGTACACCCGGCAGGCGGCCAAGGACGCGGTATCCCGCTTCTACGCCGACGGCGGTACGGCGATGGGCACCTGGCTCCGACTGGCATCGCGGGTCTTCGCGACCGTGCCGTCGCTGTCCCAGAAGCACGCGATCCTGCTGACCGACGGCGAGAACCAGCACGAGACGCCGGAGGCGCTGACCCAGGCGATCGAGTCGGTGACCGGCCAGTTCCAGTGCGACACCCGCGGCGTCGGCGTGGCCTGGCAGGTGGACGAAGTACGGCGGATCGCGCAGGCACTGCTCGGCACGGTCGACATCATCCCGGCGCCTGACCAGCTGGCCGCGGAGTTCTCCAAGCTGATCCAGAACGCGATGAGCCGCGGTGTCGCCCAGGCGGACCTGCGGGTGTGGGCGCCGCAGGGTGCCGAGGTGCTGTTCGTGCGGCAGGTCGCGCCGACGGTCGAGGACCTGACGTCGCGTCGTACGGCGATCAACCCGCTGACCGGCTCGTATCCGACCGGCTCGTGGGGTGACGAGTCCCGCGACTACCACGTGGCGATCCGCCTGGCTGCAAAGGCGATCGGGCAGGAGCAGTTGGCCGCCCGGGTGCAGCTGGTGATCGGCGATCAGACCGTCGCGCAGGGCCTGGTCAAGGCGCTGTGGTCGGCCGACGAGGCGCTCACCACCCGCATCAGCCCGGAGGTCGCGCACTACACCGGGCAGACCGAGCTCGCGCAGGCGATCCAGGACGGTCTGGCCGCCAAAGCAGCCGGTGACACGGCGACCGCGACCACGAAGCTGGGCCGGGCGGTGCAGCTCGCGGCCGCGACCGGCAACGAGGAAGCGACCACGCGGCTGCGCAAGGTTGTCGACATCGACGACCAGGAAACGGGTACGGTGCGGCTGAAGCGGACCGTGGAGAAGGCCGACGAGATGGCGCTCGACACGGCCTCCACCAAGACCACCCGGGTGAAGAAATGACCGTCAACTGTCCGAGTGGGCACCCGTCCACCTCGACCGACTACTGCGACGTCTGCGGGCTGCCGATCGGCGCCGCCGCCACTCCGGCGGCAGCCGCCGTACCAGCGCCCGCTGTCGCAGCGCCTGGTCCGGCCGCCACGCCGGCTGCGGCCCCGGTCGGCCAGTCGTGCCCCAACTGTCAGGAGCCGGCGTCTGCCGACGCGCTGTTCTGCGAGAACTGCGGCTACGACTTCACCACCGGCACCATGCCGCGAGCCGCGTCGCCGCTGGACCTCTCTTCGTCCGGCCCGACACCGCCGGCGCCGCCCGCTGCCGTTGCGGAGTGGGTCGTCGAGAGGTGGGTCGACCCCGACTGGTACGCCGTACAGCAGAGCGACGACCCGTGTCCGTCGCCAGGCCTGCCGACGGTGATCCCGTTGACCGAGAAGAGCCTGCTGATCGGGCGTCCGTCGCGCAGCCGGAACATCCACCCGGAGATCGACTGCGGTGACGACACAGGTGTCAGCCGCCGCCAGGCACAGCTCACCACGGACGGCCAGCGCTGGTGGGTCGAGGACCTCCAGTCCTCCAACGGCACGTACGTCGCCTCCGCCGCCGGCCCCCTCCCGGAGGACCCGATCATCCCCGGCCAGCGCCAGGAGCTGAACCCGGACGACCGCGTCTACGTCGGCGCCTGGACCCGCCTCGTCGTACGCAAGTCCACCCCGGAAGAGCAGGCCGGACAGGCCTGAGATCTCCGGCCGAAAGCCGGGCGAAACTTCATCTAAGTCCGAGTTGTTAAACTAACCTGGACTTAGACGAAAAGGAGTCCAGGTTTGAGCCGACAGGTGTCAGCTATCTGGCGCGCAAATTCTGATGCCTATGGTCCACGAAAGCACCGACGCCCCTGTGAGTACACAGCGTATGTGCCGGACCTTCTGAGTGCCCACGCGCTGGATCTCACCGCGGAATTGGCGGCAGACGTAGCCGACACAGAGCGCGAGCTGGCAGCGTTCGAGGGCGCCCCGGACCAGGGCCTGGAACAGCTCGCTCGCTTCCTCCTGCGCGCCGAAGCTGTCGCGTCGTCGAAGATCGAAGGGCTACAGGTCAACAGCCGACGACTCGCGAGACACGAGGCTCGGATCGCGGCCGGCATCCCGGATCGCGACGCCACGGCCGAGGCAGTTCTCGGCAACGTCCTGGCAATGCAGCATGCCGTGGACCAGGTGGCCACCGCTGAGACAGTCGAGCTGCAGCACCTGCTCGACATCCACGCAGCGCTCATGGAGCATTCGGACCAGCCGGATATCGGCGGACACGTCCGCACCACGCAGAACTGGATCGGTGGCAACGACTTCAATCCTTGCCAGGCAGTTTTCGTTCCACCACCTCCGGAGTACCTCGCCGGCTTGCTGGAAGACCTTTGCCGCTTCATTAATCGAGACGACCTCCCCGGGACTGTTCAAGCTGGTCTCGTCCATGCGCAGTTCGAGACCATCCATCCCTTCGCCGACGGCAACGGCCGGACCGGTAGAGCCTTGATCCAGGTAGTCCTCAAACGGAGAGGTTTGGCCCGGAACTTCGTCCCGCCGGTCAGCCTCGCCCTCGCAACGCGGGCCTCAGCGTATGTCGACGCACTGACGCGATTCCGGTACGTCGGCGACGCCGACCACGACGAGGCCCTCTCCGGCATCCGGGACTGGCTCGATCTCTTTCTCAGTGCTGTCCGCCGCGCCACGGCCGACGCCGCGAACCTGCAGAAACTGCTGGAACAAATGCAGGAGGACTGGCGTACGGCGGCTCGGCCGCGCTCCGGCAGTGCGGCCGCCCGGCTCCTGTCCGAACTGATCGCGAACCCCGTCGTGACCAGCGATGACGTCATCCGGCTGACCCAGGCCAGCCGATCCGCGGCGTTCGCAGCCATCGACAGTCTGAGTGCCGCCGGTGTCATCCGGCCAGTGGGCGACCAGCATCGCTACCGGATGTTCGAAGCATCCCGGGTGTTCGATGTACTGACTGATTACGAGCGGGCGACCGCGACCGAGTCAGGCGACACCCGCGACGAGCGACCACGGCGAGCCGTGCCCTACCGGCGAAATTCTGAACCGACCTGAGTCATTGCAGCCTGCGGAAGACGTCACTCGAGGGGTTGTGGCTCTCGGGTCCAGGTCGGCGACGGGTTGAAGCACAGCCATTCGATGACGGTCGAGCCGACGACGATCGGGATCGCCCAGGCCCACGGGTGGTGCGGGAGGCTGACGACCGCGATCGCGGTCCAGAGCGCGATCCAGCCCCCGCCGTACCCACGGAGGACGCCGCGGTACCAGAGTCCGCCGGGCGCCTCCGCGGAGCGCTGGCCGAGGTAGACGAACAGGTACGACGCGATGGTGATCGGCCAGAAGTACCAGAGCCGGCCCCAGTCGTACGGGACCATCACCAGTGCGGTCAGGCAGACCAGCGCGATCGTCCAGTGGTAGACCTCGCCGGCCCAGTTCAGCCCGCGCCGCCGCAACGTCAGCACGATCGCGAGCGGGCCGAACAGCACGGCGAGAATCCCGGCCGCGACATGCAGAATCAACGCGATGTCACGCATCGCAGCGACTCCCCCGCTCCCCGCTCCCCCCGGAGCTATCTGACATGTCAGGGAGCATAGGGCGCGAGGTCGTCGCTCGTCTGCACCTCGGCCGGGCGAGTTCAGCTCTCCGGGAAAGAGAGCACCCGGCGGACTGCGAAGTTCCGGTATCCCTGCCGGACAAAGGACTTCGCCATCGGCACGTTGCCGAAGTCGGTGTCCGAGCGGATCCGCTCCGCACCGGTCTCGGCCAGTACGTGGGTGATCTCGGCCAGCAGGTCGTCGACGTACCCCTGTCCGCGGTGCTCCGGCACGACCCCGATGTACCCGACCACCGGGCCGCCCGCGTTGGCCGACGGCATCGCGAACCCGACCAGGTCGTCCTCGGCGTCGTACGCGAGCCGCCACCACGATCGGTCGCCCTGCATCGACTTGTACGACTCGAGGTCGGCGCGGGCCGCGCCCTCGACGCCGAGCCGTGCGATCTCGCGTGCGGTCGCGGCGTCCAGGCTGCCCTGACTGACCCGGGCGAACACGTCGACGAACGCCTCGTCGTCGGCCGGCTCGAACCGCAGCCGCGTCGACCGCTTCGGCAGCCCGTACTCCGACCGCCACTCGTACCGCAGCCGATCGGTGACCGCGGTCAGCCCGGCCGCCGCGGCCGCCTGGGCACGCGGCTCGAGTTCGGCGACCACCGCGGGATCGTCCTGCCAGTCGGCATCGAGGAAGAAGTGGTACTCCGGCGGCTCGAAGCCGTCCGGGCGCGCCGCGATGGCGTGCTTGATCAGGGCGGTCCACACCGGCGCCGGGTCGCCGTCGCCGACGTAGTACAGGCCGTCGATGCTGTACGGGTGCTCGTCGACGTCGCGGCCCCACCAGATCGCGAGCGCCTGGATTTTGCCGTCCTCCTCGACGACCCAGGTCCACTCGTCGCGGTACATGCCGGCGGCGACGTACTCGTCGTACCCGTCGGGGTTGGTGATGTTGACGGACTTCTGCTCGATCAGAGCATGGATGGTGTCGAGATCGGCCTCGACGGTGTTGCGAATCGTCACAGATCCTCCAGCAGGAGGCGCGGATCCGCTCAGTGCGAGCTGTGGGAGCGGACCGGGTGCGCCGGGAAACAAATCGGTGTGCTCATCGGTCGCTCCTTCCACTCCAAGGCTGGTCTCGCCGGGCCAGACTCTAAGCGGGCGATGGGGTCATAGTCCACCTGTTATTCACACCTGGGATGTACGAACGTTTGATTATCTGGGAAGCGTGCCAGACATGAGAACCCTCATCGCCGCCGTGGTCCTGGCGACCACCGCCGCCTTCGGCTCCACGGCCTACGCCGCCCCAACCACCGCCCCAGCCACCGCCCCAGCCACCGCCCCGACCTCCGTCACTTACGTCGTCGCTGCTTCTGCTCCTGCGGCGATCGATAGCTGCGCGCTCAGCTCCCTGCCTTCGCAGGCCGCCGACACGCTCGGCCTGATCCACTCCGGCGGACCGTTCCCGTACCGGCAGGACGGGACCGTCTTCCAGAACCGGGAGGGCATCCTGCCCGACGAGTCGAGCAGCCACTACCACGAGTACACCGTGAAGACGCCCGGCTCGTCCGACCGCGGCGCCCGCCGGCTGATCGGCGGCGGCGCGACGACCGACCCCGAGCACCTCTACTACACCGGCGACCACTACGCCTCGTTCTGCGAGGTCGACGAGAACAGCTGAAACCCTGAGAGTAGTCTCGTCGGCACGTTGAGTGATCACTCCATGGACGGAAGGACGCCTCACCGATGCCGACTCCGCGACCGGGCCGTGCTAGTGCTCTTGGCCGTGCCAGCCGTCGTACTGGCCGTGCCGGCCGTCGTACTGGTCGTGCCGGCCGCCGTACTGGCCGTGCCGGCCGTCGTGCTGGCCGTACTGGCAGTGCTGGCCGTGCTGGCCGTGCTGGCCGTTTGGTAGCTGCCGGTCTGTTGTTGTCCGCCGCGCTGGTCGCCTTCGGCCGGCCCGATACCGGGCTGGCCGAGGCGACCGGCGATCCGCTGAAGCTGACCAACGGGTTCTACGTCGACCCCGGCTCAGCCGCGGCGGCGTACGTACGGCTGCATCCCGAGGACACCGAGCTCGCGTCGAAGATCGCCGGTCAGGCGTCGGCCCGATGGTTCGGCACGTGGAGCGGGGACGTGAAGGCGGCGGTTGCGGCGTACACGATGGCTGCGGACCGGGCCGACAAGCTGCCGGTGCTCGTCGCGGACAACCTGCCCGGCGGACCGTGCGGCGTCGGCGGTGGGGCGGCGACTGAGGCGGCGTACCGGGCTTGGATCGCGGGCCTGTCCGACGGCATCGGCGTACGGCCGGCCGTCGTCGTACTCGAGCCGGATGCGCTGGCGCGACTCGACTGCTTCCCGCCGGCGGAATGGGACGGGCGGATCGCGATGCTGAAGTACGCCGTGGGGCTGCTCGCGGTGAAGAACGTGAACACCTGGGTGTACCTGGACGCGGGGAACGTGGCGTCCGGCGACGCGAAGGAGATAGCTCGGCGGCTGCGACTAGCCGACGTCGGCAAGGTCCGCGGCTTCGCACTGAACACTGCGAACTACTTCACGACGTCCGAGTCGGTCAGCCGCGGCACGGCGATCCTGCAGGCGCTCGGGGGCGGGTCCCACTTCATCGTCGACACCAGCCGCAACGGCAACGGCTCCGACGGCAGCTCCTGCAACCCACCCGCCCGCAAACTAGGCACTCCCCCCGCCAAGTCCACCTCCCCGGTAGACCTCACCCTCTGGCTCCGCACCCCCGGCGAATCCGACGGCCTCTGCGGCCAAACCCCCACCCTCCCCACCCGAACCTTCTCCCCTCTCCTGGCTCACCACCTAATAACCGGCACCTAACCGACCCGTCGAGTCGTGGTAAACGGCTTGAGCCCATATCGCCGAGTCGTGAAATTCGGCGACGAAATGCAGCCAGGATTCACGACTCGCGGGACCGGGCACCGACCAAGCGCCACGACTCGTGCCGCGACACGAGCAAGCGGTCCCGAGCCGGGGCTCGGGACCGCTTGTTTGTACTGCGTGTGCTGTCGGACTTCAGGTCAGAAGTCCATGCCGCCCATGTCGGGCGCGCCGCCCGGAGCGGCCGAGGCCTTCTCCGGCTTGTCGGCGATGACGGCCTCGGTGGTGAGGAACAGGGCCGCGATCGACGCTGCGTTCTGCAGCGCGGAGCGCGTCACCTTGGCCGGGTCGATGATGCCGGTCTTGATCAGGTCCACGTACTCACCGGTCGCGGCGTTCAGACCGTGACCCGGCTCGAGGTTGCGAACCTTCTCCACCACGACGCCGCCCTCGAGGCCGGCGTTCACGGCGATCTGCTTGAGCGGAGCCTCGACGGCCGAGCGCACGATCTGCGCACCGGTCGCCTCGTCACCCTCGAGCTCCAGCTTCTCGAACGCCGCGACGGACGCCTGCAGCAGAGCCACGCCGCCACCGGCGACGATGCCCTCCTCGACGGCCGCCTTCGCGTTGCGAACGGCGTCCTCGATGCGGTGCTTGCGCTCCTTCAGCTCGACCTCGGTGGCCGCGCCGACCTTGATCACCGCAACACCGCCGGCCAGCTTGGCCAGGCGCTCCTGCAGCTTCTCGCGGTCGTAGTCGGAGTCCGACTTCTCGATCTCGGCGCGGATCTGGTTGACCCGGCCGCCGATCTGGTCCGCGTCGCCCTCGCCCTCGACGATGGTCGCCTCGTCCTTGGTGACGACGATCTTGCGGGCCTGGCCGAGCAGCTCCAGGTCGACCGTGTCCAGCTTGAGACCGACCTCCTCGGAGATCACCTCGCCGCCGGTGAGGACGGCGATGTCGACCAGCATGGCCTTGCGGCGGTCACCGAAGCCCGGCGCCTTGACGGCGACGGCCTTGAAGGTGCCCTTGATCTTGTTGACGACCAGGGTCGCCAGCGCCTCGCCCTCGATGTCCTCGGCGATGATGGCCAGCGGCTTGCCGGTCTGCATGACCTTCTCCAGCACCGGGACCAGGTCCTTGATGCTCGAGATCTTGCTGTTGACGATCAGGATGTACGGGTCGTCGAGAACCGCTTCCATCCGGTCGGTGTCGGTCACGAAGTACGGCGAGATGTAGCCCTTGTCGAAGCGCATACCCTCGGTGAGCTCGAGCTCGAGGCCGAAGGTGTTGCTCTCCTCGACGGTGATGACGCCTTCCTTGCCGACCTTGTCCATCGCCTCGGCGATGATCGAGCCGACCTGGGTGTCCGCGGCCGAGATGGACGCGGTCGCCGCGATCTGCTCGCGGGTCTCGACCGGCTTCGCGAGCGACAGCAGCTGCTCGCTGACGGCCTCGGTCGCCTTCTCGATGCCCTTCTTCAGGCCCATCGGGTTGGCGCCGGCCGCGACGTTGCGCAGACCCTCGCGGACGAGAGCCTGGGCCAGCACGGTGGCCGTCGTGGTGCCGTCACCGGCGACATCGTCGGTCTTCTTGGCAACTTCCTTGACGAGCTCGGCCCCGATCTTCTCGTACGGGTCCTCGAGCTCGATCTCCTTGGCGATGGAGACGCCGTCGTTGGTGATCGTGGGGGCGCCCCACTTCTTCTCCAGCACGACATTGCGGCCCTTCGGGCCGAGCGTCACCTTGACGGCATCGGCGAGGGTGTTCATCCCTCGCTCGAGGCCACGGCGCGCCTCTTCATCGAAAGCAATCAGCTTGGGCATTCTCCGCGAGTCCTCCCGCGTCGAGTCTTTGTGGTCCAGCCGGCCCGGATGCCCGCGACGGACGGCACCGACCCGCGACGCTCATGTCCCGCCGCGCTCCGGCACCTCATCGAGGCCGTCTTCTTGCACACTCCCGGGGCGCGAGCACTTATCACTCTCGCCCTTGGAGTGCTAACCAAGTATTAGCACTCGACCCCAACGAGTGCAAGCCGGACCCCGGCTACGGTGAACCCATGGTGACGCTGCGTCCGGCCGGCCCGGACTCCTGGCTCGACCTAGCGACGGTGATGGGTGAGCGCGGCGACCCGTCCCGCTGCTTCTGCCAGTACTTCCGCCTCCGAGGCAAGGCGTGGTCGGACAACAGCCCCGCCGCCAACCGCGAAGGCCTCAAACAGCAGGTTTGCACCGCTGAGCAGCCGCCCGGTGTCCTCGCGTACGACGGAGGTACGCCGATCGGCTGGTGTGCAGTCGCCCCGCGTACGGCGTACCCGCGTGTCATCGCCTCACCCAACTGGCGCACCGACCACCCGGACGCCTGGGTGATCACCTGCTTCGTCGTACCGGTCGGCAACCGCCGCCAGGGCGTCGCTGGCGAGCTGGTGCTCGGCGCTGTGGAGCTGGCCCGCTCGTACGGCGCCTCCACCGTCGAGGCCTGCGCCGTCGACACCGCCACCACGGGCCGGATCCCGTCCGCCGACCTGTACCGCGGCCCGCTGTCGGTCTACCTCAGCGCCGGCTTCACCGAGGTCAGTCGCACCAGCCCGCAGTGGGTCCTGGTCAGGCGCTCAGCTGGGCAACCAGATACTTCGGGGCGGTGAGGCGGTAGGCCTCGGTGATGAGCTCCTGCAGCTCCTCGCCGTCGGCCAGGTCGAGCCGGATGAGCACCCAGGCGAACCGACCACCTGCCCAGGACGGCGAATACGCCTCCGGATCCTCCGCGACCAGCGCCTCCTGCTCCTCCCGGAGAGCCTTCAGGTGCAGGTGCGTCTGGTCCTCGGACATGTAGGCGAAGCTCTTGTTGCGGACCTTGAAGACCGGCTGCCCCGCCCATCCCTCGTGCTCCTCGGCGCCCGGCAACCCCGCCATCACCTTCACCACCGCCTGCGCATCCATACCCCAACGCTAGGCACCCCCACCGACAGTTTCCTCAGCCCGTGACAGTCACCGTCACGGTCGCACCCGGCTTCAGCATCGTGCCCGGAGCCGGTGACACCTTCAGCACCAGCCCAGCGGTGTAGTTGGGCGACTTGACCGTGTGGAACTGGGCCTTCAGCCCGACCTGCCGAAGCAGAGCGGCGTACGCCGTCCCCGGCGGCCCGTTGATGCCCGCCCGGAGCGCCTCGAAGCTCGGCACGCCGGTCCGGTCCGTCACGATCGCGATCCGCGCCAGCATGCGGTCGACCTCCGCGGCACTCGTGGACGACTCGGCGCGGAACCACACCCTGAGGGACGGGATGCTGACGGTGCTGCTGCAGGTCGTCGTGTTGGCCTTCGGGTAGTTGGACATCGAGCAGGTGGTCCGCTGCCGCTCGGCGCGTACTCCGCCGATCTGGAACGTCTCATCGGCACGGAACTCGGCCCGCGGACTGCCGTAGTACAGGCTCACGCTCTCGACCCCGGCGGGACGGAACGCCATGCAGAGCAGCATGGCGCTCGGGTCGTCGATCTGGACCGTGTCCTGCATCGGAGTACCGCACTGGCTCCTGTTGGTCGGCCAGTCTGCCGGGACGGAGATCGCAGCGTGGCCGAATCCGACCATTCTCATCGCGGGCGGGACAGGAGTTGGCGAGGTGACGGTCGGCGTGCGAGAGGTCAGCAGGGTCGATGCACCGATGACAGCCCCGACGGCAACTACGGCCGCGGCGACGACTCCCGCAGTACGGCGGTGGCGTCGGCGGGCTGCTCCGGCGTACAGAGTGTCCAGTGGGGGTGGGCCGACCGGGGTTTGCTCGGCAGTGCGTTCCAGTAGGTCTGTCAGCTTCATCGGGGGTCTCGCAGTTCTGCAAGATGTGGGTCCTGTGCGAGGGCCTTCACTGCACGGGACAGGCGGCTCTTGACCGTGCCTGCGGCTACGCCCAGGACAGTCGCCATCTGTAGTTCGGTCAGGTGCGCGTAGTACCGCAGTACGACGGCTGTCCTTTGGTCGTCGGGCAGTCCGTCGAGTGCGCGCATCACGGCGTCCGCTTCGTCGATACCAGCAGTCGGATCGACGTCGGCGCGTTCAGGTAGCACTGCGGACGGTCGCTCTCCGTGCCAGCGGCGCCGTCTGGAGGAGCGGAAGCAGTTGACCAGCACCCGGTGCACGTACGCGTCGCGGTCGTCGGCGGCGCGGACCCGGTTCCACTTGACCAGGCAGCGCTCCAGTGCGGTCTGGACGAGGTCTTCGGCTTCAGGCGGAGTACAGCCGAGCAGTACCGCGCTGCGGACCAGCGTGGGCCAGCGCGCGGTCACGTACTCACTGAAGTCGTCCATACCCCCTCCTCACCCGTACAGACAGGGTGATGGCCGCCGCAGGTTCCCTCTACTTGATCACTGTCAGGGTGACTGTTTCGCCTGGGCTCAGGAGCGTTCCGGGAGACGGGGAGATGCTGACCAGGCGACCGGGCTTGTAGACCGTTGACGTCCTGGTGCTGATCTCCGTCTTGAGCCCCAACTCCCGGAGGCGCTCCGCGTACGCCGTACCGTCGCGGCCGTCGTCCAGCGACCGCGAGCTCGGTACGCCGACCCGGTCCGGCAGGATCTCGATCCGCGCGAGGATCTCGTTCACCTCGCCCGCACTGGTGGACGATGAGGCACGGAACCAGACGTGCAACGACGGCAGGCCCACTGCGCCCCAGCACACTCCGTCGCTGGCACAGGTAGTCCGACGGCGCTCAGCCGGTACTCCGTTCAAGGTGAACGTCTCGTCGACCCGGAAGCCGCTCGGCGGGTCGGTGCCCAGCTCCACGCTGTCGACGTCCGGCGGACGCGGCAGGTCGCAGTACGACGCCGCGGCCGGATCGTCGATCAGCACGGTGTCGCGGTGCGGGATACCGCAGCGAGAGGCGTTCGTACCCCACACCTTCGGTACGGCGATCGCCGCGTGCCCGTAGCCGACCATCCGCATCGCCACCGGCCCTGGGGGCGGTTCAGGGGTGGTGATCAGAGTCCCGCTGCCGTTGGAGCTCAGTGCGTTGGTCACACCGATCACGGCCAGCACAGTGATCGCGGCGGCAGCCGATGCCAGAACGCCGCGGGTCCGACTGGTGCGCAAGGGCTCCACAGCCCTAAGTGTGAGTGCCGGCGGCGTGCTCCGATAGCGAAAGTCGTCAGGGGTGGATCAGGGGTCGGTCGGTACGGATCCGGATGCCGTGAACGGTGCGGAAACGGGACAGTGGAGCCATGACGAACTCCAACGCACCGTTCCAGAACCTGTCCGGCAAGGTCCTCCGTCGTTCCTCGAACCAGCGGATGCTCTCCGGAGTCTCCGGCGGCATCGCCGAGTACCTCAACGTCGACGTGACCCTGGTCCGCCTCGGCTGGGTGGGCCTCACCCTCATCACCGGCGGCGCCGCGATGATCGGCTACGCGGTGGCGTGGATCGTGATCCCGGAGTCCGACGGCAAGGCCGTGTGGCAGAACGTTCAGCAGTCGGTCAACCAGAACCAGCAGCACGACTCGACCGAGAACGACATCGCCTCTCGCATCTACGACGACACCACTACCAACAACAAGCCCCCGGCCGCATGACTCACTCTGCGCCTGTAGAAGGCGCAGAGAGCCCGGCGGGGTGACCGCAGCGGCGGTCACCCCGCCTGCAGCTGTCTAGACCTTCAGTGCCGGCTTGCGCAGCGCAGCCAGCGCCTGGTCCGGGTGGTCGGCGAAGACCCCCTGCAGCCCCAGAGCGGCGAATCGCTTCAGCTCTGTCGAGTAGTCGGTGGCAGTAGGCAGGAAGCGGCGCTCCGCGCGGAACGTCCACACCTGCACAGCCAGACCGACGCGGTGAGCCTGCTCCACCAGACGGGTCGGCTCCCCCAGACAACCGTCCGCAGTACGCGGAATGACCAGGTCCTTGTGCGGCGCCAGCACCTGAGCGTACGTCGCTATCTCCCGCAGCCCGGCCGGCTCGATCAGGTCGGCGTACGTGCGACCGTCACCGGTGCGCAGGAAGTCGTTCGGAGCGCTCTCCGAGTCGATCAGCTGCACCAGCGGCACCCGCGTCATCACCGCCAGCCGTCGCAGGCTCGTCGGCTCGAACGACTGCACCATGATCTCGTCGTCGCACAGTCCGAGCGCCAGGATCCGCTCCGTCAGCAGCTCCTCCAGCGGCAGTCCGAGCCGCCGGAAGTACGCCGGGTGCTTGATCTCGGGGATCACCCCGATCGGATGACCGAGCCGCGCCGACTCCCGCCGCGCCAGCTCGACCACCTCGTCGAAGGTGGGGATCGCTTCCAAACCGTCGTACGCCGTGTTGTTCGCCCGGAGCGCGGGCATCCGTTCCCGCGCGCGTAGCGTGCGTAGCTCGGCGAGTGTGAAGTCCTCGACGAACCAGCCGGTGACTGCTGTCCCGTCAACGATCTTGGTGATCTTCCGGTCCGCGAAGACCGGGTGCTCGGCGACGTCCGTCGTACTCGAGATCTCGTTCTCGTGCCGGCAAACCAGGACGCCGTCGAGAGTCGCGACCAGGTCAGGTTCCAGGTAGTCGGCGCCCTGTGCCGCGGCCAGCCGATAGGCCGCCGGCGTGTGTTCCGGGCGGTAGCCACTCGCTCCCCGATGCGCGATCACCAACATGGATCCAGGACAGGGGCCGGACATTGCCCGGCGGGAACCCGTTGCCCAACGCAAGGTGAAGGTCTACCGACCGTCACCGTCAGGCCCATGCGTGGGGGTCCACAGACGCGAGTAATTCGCATGCGGAGTGTCGGAGCCGCGACCTAGCCTGAGGGGGACATGAGACAACTTCCTCTCGCCGATCCAGGCGTCCCGAATCATCGTTCGCCGGCCCGCTACCTGTGGTGGGTCGCCGGCGGTCAGGCCCGCACGCTCGCCGGCGGGATGGCCTTCGGCATTCTGTGGATGGGAGCGCAGGCGTTCATCCCGGCGATCCTCGGGCGGGCGATCGACGAGGGCATCGCGGCGCAGGACGGCGAGCGGCTGCTGCGGTGGACCGCGCTGCTGTTCGCGGTCGGTGTGGTGCAGGCGCTGGCCGGCATCATGCGGCACCGGTTCGCGGTGACGAACTGGCTGATGGCGGCGTACCGGACCGTCCAGGTGGTGACGCGGAAGTCGGCCCACCTCGGAGCGACCCTGCCGAAGCACCTGGCTACCGGTGAGGTGGTCAGCGTCGGTGCCGGCGACCTCGCCTACGTCGGGAACCTGATGGAGGTCTCGGCCCGCTTCTCCGGCGCGATCGTCGCGTTCGTCGTGGTCGCGGCGATCCTGCTCTCGTCGTCGACGACGCTCGGCCTGGTGGTGCTCATCGGCGTACCGATCATGCTCTTCTGCCTCGGGCCGATGCTGCGGCCGCTGCACCGGCGGCAGTCCGCGCAGCGCGAGGCGGTCGGCGAGCTGAACTCGTTGGGTTCGGACATCGTGGCCGGGCTGCGGGTGCTGCGCGGTATCGGCGGTGAGGAGTCGTTCTCCCGGCGGTACCGGAGTGAGTCGCAGGAGGTGCGGAAGGCGGGTGTGCGCGTCGCCGGCATCCAGTCGATGCTGGACGCTGCCCAGGTGCTGCTGCCAGGCATCTTCGTGGTGCTCGTGGTCGGCCTGGGTGCGCACTTCGCACTGCGGGGCGACCTGAGCGCCGGGTCGCTCGTGGCCTTCTATGGGTATGCGACGTTCCTGGTGCTGCCGCTCCGGACGGCGACGGACTTCGCCAACCAGTTGATGCGTGGGCTGGTCGCGGCCGGCCGAGTGATCCGCGTGCTGAAGCTGGAGCCGGACGTCACCGATCCCGCAGCGCCACTGCCGCTGCCGGACCACGGCGACCTGGTCGATCCGGTCTCCGGCGTGCGTGCGCGTGACGGACTGCTCACCGCAGTCGTGTCCGCCGAGCCAGACAGCTACGCCGAGCTCGCGGACCGCCTGGGAAGGTACGACGACGCCAGCGAGGTCAGGTACGGCGGCGTGACGCTGGCCAGCGCTACCCGAGCGGCTGTGCGGGAGCGGATCCTTGTGAGCGACACCGGCTCCCAGATGTTCACCGGCGTACTGCGGACCGAGCTGGACCCGGACGGCCGCCGTACCGATGACGAGCTGATGGCTGCGCTGTTCACGGCGTCTGCCGAGGACGTACTGGTCGCAGTGCCGGACGGGCTCGACTCCGAGGTCGAGGAGAAGGGCCGCTCGTTCTCCGGTGGTCAGCGTCAGCGGCTGGTGCTCGTGCGCGCGCTGCTCGCGGACCCGTCCGTGCTGGTGCTGGTCGAGCCGACCTCGGCCGTCGACGCGCACACCGAGGCGCGGATCGCGGAACGGCTGCGCGACCACCGAGCCGGCCGGAGCACCGTCGTACTGACCGCGAGCCCCCTGCTGCTCGACCGCGTCGATGAGGTCATCTTCGTCGCCGCCGGCCGGGTGGTTGCCACCGGCAAGCATCGTGACCTGCTCGACAACGAGCCGCAGTACCGCCGTACCGTCACCCGCCAGACCGAAGAAGAGGAGGCCCTCCGATGAGGCAGATCCTGCCCGTTGCCGGGCCGGCCGAGATCCGGCAGCATGCGCGCCGGCTGGCGCTGCGGCACCCGCGCAACCTGCTGATCGCACTGGTGCTGCACGTGTTAGCGGCGGTGTCAGGGCTGGCGGCGCCACGGCTCATCGGCGACCTGGTGGAGGACGTGCAGAACGGCACCACCGCTGCGAAGGTCAACGAGGTCATCGCGGTGATCGCGGTCTTCATCGTCGCGCAGTCGCTGCTGACCCGCTGGGCGCGGTACCGCTCGTTCGCGCTGGGCGAGCAGGTCCTGGCCGAGCTCCGTGAGGAGTTCGTCGACAACGCTCTGGCGCTGCCGATCGGCACTGTCGAGCGGGCCGGCACCGGTGACCTGCTGTCGCGGACGTCGCGGGACGTCGACACGTTGTCGCGGACGGTGCGGTTCGCCGTACCGGAGACGATCATCGCGTTCGTCACCGTGATCTTCACGGCCGTCGCGACGGTGCTCGTCGGTGTGTGGGTGCTGGTCCCGCTGGTCGCGATGGTTCCGCTGCTGTGGCTGAGCACGAAGTGGTACCTGCGTCGCGCTAAGGACGGTTATCTTCGCGAGAACGCGGCGTACGCGCAGATGACGAGCTCGCTCGCGGAGACGGTCGAGGGTGCGCGGACGGTCGAGGCGTTGCGGCGGTACGACGATCGCGTGCGGCGCGGGGACGTGGACATCCGCGGGTCGTATCTTGCCGAGCGGTACACGTTGTTCCTGCGGACCGTGTACTTCCCGGTCGCCGAGCTGGGCTATCTCGTGCCTGTCGTGGGCACGCTGCTGTTCGGGGGTTGGCTGCACCTCAATGGTCATGTCTCGCTCGGCGAGGTGACGGCTGCCGTGCTGTATGTGAACCAGCTGATCGATCCGGTCGACCGGTTGCTCTCTTGGCTGGACGAGCTTCAGTCCGGCGGTGCGGCGTTCGCCCGGCTGCTGGGGATCAGCGACGTGCCGGATGACCGGACACCGTCGGGGCAGAAGCCTTCGTCGGAGTTGGTCGAGGCGCGCGACGTGCGGTTCTCGTACGTCGATGGTCGCGACGTACTGCATGGTGTGGACCTGACCATTCAGCCGGGTGAGCGGATCGCGATGGTGGGGCCGTCGGGTGCCGGCAAGTCGACGCTGGGGCGGTTGGTCGCCGGCATCCACCCGCCGCGGACCGGTTCGGTGACCGTCGGCGGTGTCGGCATGACGGAGCTGCCCCTGGATGAGCTCCGCAAGCAGGTCGCACTGGTCACCCAGGAACACCACGTCTTCGTCGGCACGCTCCGGGACAACCTGTCGATGGCACGCCCGTTTGCGTCCGACGCCGAGCTGTTGGAGGCCTTAGCAGCGGTAGACGCCCGTGAGTGGGCGCAGGCGCTACCGGACGGGCTGGACACCCGCGTCGGCTCCGGCCAGCTCGCGCTAACGCCTGCCCAGGCACAGCAACTGGCACTAGCCCGGTTGGTCCTGGCCGACCCACACACCCTGGTGCTCGACGAGGCAACCTCCCTCATCGACCCCCGAGCCGCCCGCCACATGGAACGCTCGCTAGCCGCCGTACTAGAAGGCCGCACAGTCATCGCCATCGCCCACCGCCTCTACACCGCCCACGACGCCGACCGCGTAGCAGTAGTAGAAGACGGCCAAATAACAGAACTAGGCAGCCACGAAGACCTAGTAGCCCGCCAAGGCTCCTACGCCGCCCTCTGGACCTCCTGGCACGGCTAACGGGTGAAGAGGGGTGAAATACCTGCCCTCCCCGCCAGCAGTTGGCGGCCCTCGCTCCCTCCCCGCCCCCGAGCGGAGCGAGGGGGCGGGTTCTTTAGCGTTTGCGTAGTTGGAGGACTGCTGAATCGACATGGGGTGGTGGGGTAAAGGCCTTGCGGGGAAGGCGAAGCCCAACAGAAGGGTCGTAGTAGCGGAACCACCGGTTCGCCCCCGGCGCCTCGCCGCGGGCCCACCGGTTCGCCACCTGCCGTTGGAGCACGAGGTCCGCCGACACCAGGCGTGAACCCGGCGCCAGCAACCGCTTCAACAGCAACGTAGAGATGTTGTACGGCGGACTGGACACCACCCGGAACGGCCGCGACGGCAACCGGAGATCGCCGGCATCGGCACGGACCACCGTCACCGGCGCATCCGCGAACCGTTTCCGCAACCGATCGGCACGACCGGGATGGAGTTCGACGGCGACCACCCGGGCGCCGGCCCGGACCAGCGGTGCAGTCAGCGCACCGAGTCCGGCCCCGACATCGAGAACGAGCTCACCGGGTTTGACCCCGGCCGCGTCCACAACCCGTTGGGCCCAACGACTATCGAGCGGATGCCATCCCCAGGCACCCCTCGCCTGCCCGGAGCCGGGCACGACGGACCATCACGAAGTACGTAATCATGCAACGGACCCTAGACCGTCGAACCCCAACAGCTCAAAGCATTTTCGGCGCCGCACCGAGCGACAGAACCGTCTCCGTCGTACGCCGCTGCGCCAGCTCGAGCCGGCTCTTCTTCGCCACGGACGTGCCCTTCGCGAGCTCACGCCGTACGTCGAGAACCCGCACCGGCAGCACATCCGTCATCAGCAGAGGCGCGAACTCAGCCTGCTCGGTCGACCACCGATCGCCGTCACGCTTGAACGTGAAGCGGACAAGCAGCCCCTCGGCCTTCGTGCTCTCGGGTTCGCGATGCGCGGCCACCAGATTGCCCAGACCGTACGCGACCCACTTGCCGTCAATCTGCTCCATCGGCTGCACAACATGCGCATGGTGCCCGATCACCAGATCAATGTTGCTATCAGCAAGCAGTTGCGGCGCGACCTCCCGCTGCTGGTCGTTCAGCTTGCTCGAGTACTCGGTACCCCAATGGCAGCTGACCAGGACGAGATCGGCGCCGCGATCCTTCGCCTCCTGCGCCTTGCGGGCGATCGTCTTCGCGTCGATCTTGCCGGCGCGCCAGGTCTGACCGTTCGGGTACGGCAACCCGTTGAACCCGAACGTGAAACTGAGCGACGCGATCTTCACCCCGCCGACGTCGATGATCGTCGTCTGCTCCGCCTCGGCCCGCGACCGCGCCGTACCCGCATGCCTCAAACCCACCTTCTCCAAGGTGTTCAGGGTCCGGTCGACCCCGTTCGCGCCGCCGTCGAAGCTGTGGTTGCTGGCGGTCGTGCACAGGTCGTACCCGGTCTGCTTGAGCGCGGTCGCGATCTGCGGCGGACCTTGGAAGAGCGGGTAACCGTGATACGGACCACCGGCAGGTGCGAGCGGGGTCTCCAGATGCGCGATCGAGAGATCCGCCTTCTGCACAAGGGGTTTCACGCTGCCCATCAGCGGTGCGAAGTCCCAGTCCCCACCCTTGCCATCACGTTTCGCCGTGGTCCACAGACGTTCGTGAAGCAGTACGTCGCCAGTCGCGACCACGGTGATCCGATCGGGCTGGTTGCCCTGTTTCGGCTCTGTCGCCTGCGCGGTCTTCGTACCGTGACTGCCGGTCGTATCCGCGTAGGTATCCGCGATACATCCGGTCGTCGCCATCGCCGCGGCGCCGGCCAGCATGCCCCCGAGCACCGCACGTCGTCGTACTGCCATCCCCACCCCCTCGTCGCCGATGAAGACGCGGCACCGGGGGCTTTGGTTGGGACGGAGATCCGATCGTGTCCTACGCGATCAGATTGGAACTGCTGGCTCTACCTTCCGGCCGGCTGTCCTGGCACGCGTCGACGAGGTCGTCGAGGGAGATCTCGAGGGTGGCGGCCACAGCAGCCACCGTGAACAGGGCCGGCGTCGGGATGCGACCGGTCTCGATCTTGCGGAGCGTGTCGACCGAGACGCCGCACGCCGCAGCCACCTCGACCATGCTGCGCTCGCCGCGCGCCTCGCGGAGCAGACGGCCGAGCTGACGACCGCGTTCGCGGTCCCAGGTGGACAGAGGTGGTCGGACCATGAGTGTGATAATAGTACCGGTATAGTTATCCGGTGAAGTCGAGTCGTGAACGAGGAAGCAAACGATGGTCGAGTTGAAGACGGCGGCGGAGATCGAGCAGATGCGCGAGGCCGGGCGGGTCGTCGGTACTGCGCTAGCCGCGGTGAAGAAGCAGGCCGCAGCCGGGGTCTCGCTCCGCGAGCTCGATGAGGTCGCTCGCGACGTACTGCGTTCCGCCGGGGCGGTGTCCTTGTTCGAGGGGTACCAGCCGGGGTTCGCGACATCGCCGTTCAGCGGGGTGATCTGCACGTCGGTGAACGACGCCGTACTGCACGGGCTGCCGAGTGACCTTCGCCTGGAGGACGGGGATCTCCTCAACGTCGACTGCGGTGCGTCGATCAACGGCTGGTGCGCGGACGCCGCGACCAGCTTCAGCGTCGGTACGCCGCGGCCCGAGGACCTCGAGCTGATCGCGACCACCGAAGAAGCACTCGCCGCGGGCATCGCCGCCGCCGTCGAAGGCAACCGCATCGGCGACATCAGCGCCGCGATCGGGCGTATCGGCAAGCGCGACAGCGTCGGCACCAACCTCGACTTCGGCGGCCACGGCGTCGGCCGACGCATGCACGAAGACCCCCATATCGCCAACGGCGGCCGCCCCGGCCGAGGCCTCAAACTCCGCGCCGGCCACGTCTTCGCCATCGAGCCCTGGTTCTGGTCCGGCCCCGGCTCCACCTACATCATCGACGAAGACGGCTGGACCCTCCGCTCCGCCGACCACACCCGAGGCGCCCACGCCGAACACACCGTCGCCATCACCCCCAAAGGCCCCCAAATCCTCACCCTCCCGTAAGCACTGAGCGTCGAGGAAGGTAGTCATCCCACGCGCCGGACTACGCGCGACTCCTTCGTCGCCGCACTACGCCGTCGCCCCACCCACCCTCCGGCTATCGCCGGCGCATCCTTTCCGGCTACCGCCGGACGTGCGCGCTACCGCACGGTCGACCGCCACGCCTGCACGCAAACCGCCCTGCCGAGCGGCACATGAAACTCGCTTAGCCGCGCCGTCCTCGCGAGCCTGACAGCACGCGGGCGGCGGCGCACTGCGATAGGCCGACGAACCGCCGTCCGCTAGTCCGACGGGCCGTCCCAGCCATGTGCGACTGGCACCGCGCAGCGCGCAACATCGGGAAGCGACAGCGCAGCGTTGCACGGCGCCGATGGCGCACAGCTGTACAGGCCGTGGCGTGCGGGCGGGAGTGCAGCGTGTGGGCGGCGCGGCATGCAGGCGGCGCGGCTTGCGCCGGTGTGGCCGGCGGCGGCGTGCGGCGTGCCGCGTGCGGCAAACCAACCAAGTGACTGCGAGCGTCGTCTTCCTGCGAACTTGTCGTCGACGAGGCACGCGCCCTTACACGTTATCGACGTGCCCTCCGTAGGAGGTGACACTCGTGGTGGACGGGAACTGACAGCTTCTCCACCTACTGATGGGGGAACGGGTGAAAAGGAGAAACGTCATCACAGCGGCCGCCGTTGTCGTCGCGGCCAGCGTGGGCGTTGGGCTGGTGGTTCAGGGGTCCGGGGATCTGAATCGGATCAGGCAGGGCGACGCCTTCGGGGCCGAGGACGGGTCTTATGAGATCGGTATGCCGACCGTTCTGGTGAACGAGGAGGTCTGGTACATGACGCCGTCGATGACCAACCGCTCGTCGGAGACGCTGACCCTGGAAGACCTTCAGCCCGGTACCACGCCGGAAGGCATCACGTTCATCGGGGCGCGGCTCTTCGAGAAAGAGGTGTTCATTGCCGGCGCCCCCCTCTCGTGGGACACCGGCGGTGGCTCTGCCTACGATCCGTCGACCCGCGTATCGAGCGGTGTGCAGGGCCTTACTTTGCTACCCGGACAGAGGTTTCCGGACGACAAGATCATCTACCTGCATATCCGAGTCACCACCAGCAAGCGTCCACTCAAAGTGGATGGCGTCAAGTTCATCTACGAACAGAACGGCAGGCGCTACTCACAAACACTCAGCGCGAGCCTCGCCATTGTCTCGCAGTCGCAGAGGCGATAGCGGGTTCAGAACAGCGGCTGTTGGGTTGGGGGCTGGGTGGCGGGTGGTTGTCGGCGCGAAGGTGGGGAGCGGAAGCGGGCTGTGGTGGGGTCGGGTTCTCCCCAGCCGGAGTCGGAGATGGGGCCGGGGGCTTCGACGATGCCTTGGGGGTGCATGCCGTTGATGGGTTTGGGGCGGTGGGAGGAGCCTTGGCCGAAGCCGTGTTTGTCGAGGAGGGGGCGGGCTTTGTCTTCGAAGGCTTTGCGGTAGCTGGGGCTGGCGTAGGAGCCGTGGGCGTAGAGGGACTCGTAGCGGGAGACGAGGTCGGGGTGGTCGCGGGCCAGCCAGGTCATGAACCAGTCTTTGACGCCGGGGCGTAGGTGCAGGATGAGAGTGGTTACGCCGGTGGCGCCGGCTTCGGACAGTTGGCCGAAGAGGTGGTCCAGGTGGTCGGCTGAGTCGGTCAGCCACGGGAGGACGGGAGCGACCATCACGCCGCACGGGAGGCCAGCGTCGCGGATGGCCCGGATCAGGTCCAGGCGACCTCGGACCGAAGGGACACCAGGCTCGAGGCGGCGGCGGAGTTCTTCGTCGCCTAGAGCCAAGGAGATGCCGATGCCGACTCGCACCTCGGAGGCAGCCGCAGACAGTAGATCCAGATCCCTGCGGAGCAAGGTGCCTTTGGTCAGGACCGACAGGGGTGTGCCGGAAGCGGCGAGCGCCTCGATGATTCCGGGCATCAGGCGGTAGCGGCCCTCGGCGCGTTGATACGGATCGGTATTGGTGCCCAGGGCAACTTGTTCGTGACTCCAGGACGGGCGCGCCAGTTCGCGCCGGAGCACGTCGGCGACGTTGGTCTTCACCACGATCTGCCGGTCGAAGTCCTCGCCGGTGTCGAGTTCCAGATACTTGTGGGTCGGTCGGGCGAAGCAATACCGGCAGGCGTGCGTGCAGCCGCGATACGGATTGACCGTCCAGTTGAACGGCAGACCCGTGCCAGGCACCGAGTTCAGCGCGGAGCGTGCGACTACCTCATGGAACGTGATGCCCTGGAACTCCGGCGTCGTCACCGACCGAACCAGGCCCGCGATCAACCCGAGCCCCGGCAACGTGCCCGGGGTCTCGACGTCGATTTGCTGACCTGCCCATCTCATGCCATATAGTCGAACACATGTTCGAGCTTGCAAGCAAGTCAGCGGAAGGCGGCGGCGTTGGCGGCTGCCCACGCGCGGTAGGTCAGCGCGGGTCTGCCGATGAGCTCGGGCACCGCCGGTTCGGGCTTCATCGGATACTCCGCCATCATCCGGAAGCCATCAAGCAACCACTGGGCGGTCTCCAACCCGATCGCCGGCGCAAGCTCGTCGAGGTACTCCTGCGGCGTCTGCTCGACAAAGCGCACCTCGCGTCCGATCGCCTCCGCGATCTGCGCGACTTCCTCCGGCGGCGTCAGAGCCTCCGGCCCGCTCATCATGATCTTCTCGCCGTTGAAGCGCTCCGACAGCAGCACCACACGCGCGACCGCAGCGATGTCCCCGAGGTCGATCGGCGTCTGCACAGCCCCGGCGTAGGGCGCTCGCACGACACTCTCGGCCTTGATCGACGGCGCCCAGCTGAGCGTGTTGTTCATGAATTGCCCCGGCCGCAGGAAGGTCCAGTCGAAGCCACCCGCCTCGATCGCACGCTCGATCCGGTAGTAGTGCCACGCCGACGGATCCCCTTGCGCCTCATACTCAGCCGGCTCCCCGGACAGTACGACGACTCGCCGCACACCAGCCTCCTGAGCGCAGCGGACGAAGTCGTCGACGTACGCCGGGAGCGGCGCGAGATAGACCGTGTCGATGCCGGCCAGCGCAGCCGGCAGCGTCGAAGGCGTCCCGAGATACCCGAGGGCGATCTCCACCTCGTCCGGCAGCGCCGCGCGAGCCGGGTTGTTGGTCAGCGCCCGGACCGGCGCGCCCGCCGACACCAACTCATCCACGAGCAACCGACCCACACTGCCGGTCGCCCCTGTCACCAAGATCGTCATGCCGCTCCCCTCTTATCGACAATTCTCGTAGGGTATACGAGAATTCAACCGAGCGCCTATCGTTGTCGGCGTGAGCGAGCGGCGGAGCGGTCAGGGTCAGCCAGACAAGACGCTGGCGTTGCTATGGCGCAACCACCGCCGCCCCGCGGCGGAACCGACCGCGAACGACCCGGCCAGCCAGCGCGGCACGGGCCAGCAGCACGGCACGGGCCAGCAGCACGGCGCGAGCGAGCAGCACGGCGCGGGCCAGACGCACGGCGCGGGTCAGCGGCGGGGCGCGGGTCGGCGACCGTCGCTCAACGTGGACGACGTCGTGCAGGCAGGCATCCGTTTGGCGGACCAGCAAGGACTCGCAGCAGCGTCGATGGGCGGGCTCGCCAAGGAGCTCGGCGTCGGCACGATGACGCTGTACACCTACGTGCCGTCGAAGGACGAGCTGCTTGACCTGATGGTCGACCAGGTGCTCGTCGAACGCGAGCTCCCCGGCCCAGATACGGCACGCCCCGAGGACTGGCGCGAGCAGGTGGAGATCTACTCACAGCAGACCCGCGCGATGTTCCAGCAGCACCTGTGGCTGTCGCAGGTCTCGACGATCCGTCCGCCGGTCGGGCCGGGCATGCTGGCCGGCCGCGAGTACCTGCTGTCCGCAGTGCTCGGCCTCGGCCTCAGCGCGACCGAGACGAACACCGCTGCCCTCGCCATCACGACGTACGTCGACTCCGCGGCTCACCTCGAGGCGGAGAGCCGACTGGTCGAGCGCACCACGGGGCAGACCAACGACGCCTGGTGGTTCGAGCGCAACGACCTGTGGGAGACGTACTTCGACGTCGACAGGCATCCCGCGATGACGGCGATCTGGCACGCGAAGGGGTACGAGTCAACTGCCGCTGACTCGTACCGCTACGGCCTGGACCGCCTCCTCGACGGCATCGAGGCGATGAAACCCCTATAGATCAAGGGAGATCCAAGCCGGGTCGTGATCCGTCCCGTCCCGCGCCAGCTTGCGGCGACGCCCGATGAACGACCCCGTCAACCGCGGCGCCAGCGCCGGCGACAACCAGATCTGGTCGATCAGGTCGAACGACCGCGGCTGCCCCGACTCCTTGAACGTCGACGTCCACGCCGGGCTCGCCGGCAACTCGACCGTCGTCTGCACGGTGCCCACCTCGGTCGGCGCCGTCAGCGCGCTGACAAGTCCGGCCTTCTCGTAGGCGACCAACGCGGACGAGTCCGGGGTGTCGTTCATGTCGCCGCACAGCAGGTAACGCTGACGCGTGCTCATCCGCGACCCCATGATCCGCACGATCGTCTCGGCCTGCTGCGTCCGCAGGAGTTGCGCCGCCGCCTCGGCCGCAGCCTGGTCCGCCACCTTGAAGTCGACGAACTTCGACTTCAGGTGCGTACCGAACACCGTCAGGATCTTCCGCCCGCGAGCGTCCAGGATCTCCGCCTCGACCAGATCACGCGAGAAGATCGGCCGATCCGGTACGTCGGGATGGAACGTCCGCTGATAGCTCGTCACCCCACCAAGAGGACGGCGCGACAGCAGCCCGATATCGATGAACCGCGTCGAGTCGTTGCCGTCGATCACCATCACGTGCTGATACGTCCCGTTCAGGTGGTCGCGGTTGAACTCGCGCAGTACGTCGACGTTCTCGATCTCCTGCACGATCCAGACATCGACGTCCGCGCCGAGCAATCGCTCCGCCACCCGGTTGGTGTCCTCGGGCTTCTTCGCCGTCAGCAGCTTGCCGTTCCCGTCGAGCTGCAACCGCCGCCGATGCTCGTCGTCGAACGTGTACGTCGCCGGCACCGATCCGGTCCCGCTCGCCAGCACGTCGACCGCACCCTCGAAGTTCCACCGGTCGAACAGGTTGTTCAGGTTGAACGTGCCCACCGTGAGAGCCATGTCCCCCACCTCCCCTAACGGAAAGGTACGCCGCCGTCACGAACTCCGGACGAACATTCAGGTGCGGATACCCGACAAAACATCGGCGCCGACCGGGTTGAGGCTGTGCCGGACGGAGCTTCCGATTCGATGCGTGGTGACGAGCCCTGTGTCGTGGAGGATCCGCGCGTGCTCGCTGGCCGACGCCAGTGAGATGCCGACGCGCGCCGCCAGCTCACTGGTCGAGCACGCGCCGACCGAGATGCCCTTCAGAACAAGCGCTCTGGTCTTCCCGAGCAGATCGGCGACCGCGCGCTCGCGATCGGGGCGCCGGACGACGACTTCCGGCTGACCGGGGTCGGGCCGCACCGGATACACCAGCACCGGCGGCAATGAAGGATCGAGCAGCATCATCGGGTACTTCCAGCAGAAGAACGACGGCACCAATCGCAGGCCGCGGCCGTTCAGGTAGAGGTCGCGGTCGATGTGCGGCGTGTCCACCGAGAGCACCGGCGCCGCCCAGCGCAGCGACTGATGCAGCTCCGGGATCAGCGACTCGAATCCGTTGCTGGCCACAGTGTCGTTGTGTCGAGCAACGGCCGGCTGGATCGTGGTCACGATCATCGGCATCTGCGGCGCGATCTTGGTCCGGTGGAACGAACGCAGCCCATGCACGAGCCGCGTCATCACCTTGGTGTCACCGGTCGCGAGCCGCCGGGTCCAGCCCGGCAACCGCACGCTGTCCGACAACCGCCGCAGCTCCGACCTCAACTGAACAGCCGGCGTTGCCGCGACCGCAGTCAACCCCGCGTCAAGTCCGTCCGCCGCCGCACGCGGCGTAAGGAAATCCGGCGAGTACCCGACCGGCGGCGTCAACGCGAGCAATTCCTGCTCGAGCGCACTCAAGCGGGACCGAGCCCGCTCCCGCCAAGCCCCGAAGACCTCCGGCTCCTCATTCCCTTGCAGGATATGAAGCCCGAGCAGGACCTCCCACAACGGATCCGGCCGCTGCGCGATCGTCGTCCTGGCCAGGTCCGAGCATTCGAAATGAATGCGGAACACCACGACCCCCTCCCCCGAGGAAGTCACCCACCGTGGTCAGTAGGCGACTGTTCGACGATAACAGCCGCCCGGTTCACCCGCTGTGACGAATTACTCCCACTCGATCGTGCCCGGGGGCTTGCTCGTGACGTCGACAGTGACTCGGTTGATCTCGTCGACCTCGTTGGTGATGCGGGTCGAGATGCGTTCGATCACGTCGTACGGCAAGCGGGCCCAGTCGGCGGTCATCGCGTCCTCGCTGGTGACAGGACGCAGTACGACGGGATGCCCGTAGGTGCGGCCGTCGCCCTGGACGCCGACCGAGCGTACGTCGGCCAGCAGGACCACCGGGAACTGCCAGATCTCGCGATCGAGGCCGGCCGCGGTCAGCTCGGTGCGGGCGATCAGATCGGCCGCGCGGAGGATGTCGAGCCGCTCGCGGGTGACCTCGCCGATGATCCGGATGCTCAGGCCGGGACCCGGGAACGGGTGTCGGTAGACCATCGTCTCGGGCAGGCCGAGCGCCAGGCCGAGCTCGCGGACCTCATCCTTGAACAGCGTCCGCAGCGGCTCGATCAGGCTGAACTGCAGGTCGTCGGGCAGACCGCCGACGTTGTGATGCGACTTGATGTTCGCCGCGCCGGTGCCGCCGCCGGACTCGACCACGTCCGGATACAGCGTGCCCTGGACCAGGAACTCGATGTGCCGCTCGGCGTCCACCTTGCGTGCGGTCGCCTCGAACGTCCGGATGAACTCCCGGCCGACGATCTTCCGCTTCTGCTCCGGATCGGTCACCCCTGCGAGCGCGGTCAGGAACTGCTCCTCGGCGTCGATCGCCTCGAGCCGGATCCCGATCGCGGCGACGAAGTCCTTCTCGATCTGCTCGGACTCACCGGCCCGCTGCAGGCCGTGGTCGACGTACACGCAGGTCAGCTGGTCGCCGATCGCCTTGTGGACCAGGGCCGCCGCGACCGCGGAGTCGACGCCGCCGGACAGCGCGCACAGCACCTGCTTGTCGCCGACCTGCTCCCGGATCAGCTCGACCTGCTCGTCGACGACGTTCGTAGTGGTCCAGTCGCCGGAACAGCCGGCGATCTCGTAGAGGAAGTGCTCCAGCACAGCCTGCCCGGCCTGCGAGTGCAGGACCTCCGGGTGCCACTGCACACCGGCCAGACGCCGGTCCAGGTCCTCGAACGCCGCGACCGGCGCACCCTCGGACGCTGCGAGTACGGCGAACCCGGCGGGCGGCGCATGTACTGCGTCGCCGTGCGACATCCACACGTTCAGGTCCTCGGGGATGTCCGCGAGGAGCGTGCCCGGCTCGCTGACGGTGACCGGCGTACGGCCGAACTCGCGCAGTCCGGTACGCCGGACGTCGCCGCCGAGCGTCTGCGCCATCGCCTGGAACCCGTAGCAGATCCCGAACGCCGGTACGCCGGCCTCGAACAGCCGGGTCTCGACCCGCGGCGCGCCCTCGGCGTACACCGACTGCGGGCCGCCGGACAGGATGATCGCCTTCGGCTCGCGCGCCAGCATCTCCTCGACCGGCATCGAGTGCGGCACGATCTCGGAGTACACCTTCGCTTCGCGCACGCGACGCGCGATCAGCTGCGCATACTGCGCTCCGAAGTCGACAACCAGGACCAACTCATGCTGCGTCACCTGGCAAAGCCTATCGGTGCAGGTCAGCTGGGCTGTAATCCGCTGGACGCGCGGTCACCGGCAACGGGTCGTTGGTGATCTCCAGCCCGGGGAATCGGCGCCGCATCGCGGCCTCGTGGCGGGACGCGCCGGGCTGGTCGCCGATGTAGTCGGCGATCTGGTGCGGTCCGAACCACAGCCGCACGCGACGGCGGGAGGTTGAGGTCACGAGACGCGACGCTAGTGGGGACAGTTGTCCTCGGTGTTACCGTCCGTTACAACCAGGAGACGCTTCGGGGCCCGGAACGAGAGCAGCTCGATCATCGGCGGCTCCTCCACCAACCGCACACGAGCCAACAGCCCCTGAGCACATTCCAACGCGACCCGAGCCTCGAGCCGAGCCAGCCCCGCGCCGAGGCAGCGGTGGACACCGATCCCGAACGCAAGGTCAGCCGGCCCGCCATGTCCGGAAAGCCCGAGCAGAACCGGCGCGCCCGCGGGAAGGTCCACGTCGCCCACGGTCGCCGGGCCGGAGGTGACCCGCCGCCAGGTCGGCACCGAGGATGCATCCGCCAGCGTCCGCTCGACCAACTCACCCAGGTCAGCCCGATCCGGTGCGACCAGGGTGTGGTGGAAGGCGGTGGAGATGAGTTGGGTGGTGGTCTCCTGGCCGGCGATCAGCAGGAAGTAAGCGACAGCGCAGATCTCCTCGTCGGTCAGGCCGAGAGTGACAAGCGCACCGAACAGATCGTCGGCGGGCTCGAGCCGGGCAGAAGTCGTCCGGGCGCGCAACCAGGCGTAGAACTCGGCCGCACTGTGAGCCAACTCCAACTGCCGATCCTCGTCCGGCCACCCCCAGAACAGCTCAAGCGAGTCCAGACTCCAGGCCTTCAACGCAGGTACGTCGACCTCGCGCATACCGAGCAGCTGCAGTACGACGAGCGCCGGCGGCTCCGCGGCAATCGCCTGCACGAGGTCCACCTGTTCACCGGCCGCGAGACGCGCCGAGGCCTCCGAGACCCGCGCGGACGTCAGCTCTCTGGTCAGCGGCTCAACGGCAGCGACCCGAGCAGGGCTGAAAAACCGAGCAACAGCAGCCCGGATCGGCCGATGGGACTCCCCCGCGTTGTTCGCCAGCGTCGGCGGCAGCGCGAACCCGACCCCCGACAGCACCCGCAACGCCTTCACCGACAGCGGGGTGTGCGCGAGTACGGCGTTGTCCGGCCGGAACGTCTCCGGATCCAGCAACACCTCACGCGCCAACGCCGGATCGTCGACAACCCAGTACCCCAGCGCCTCGTCGTACCGGGCCGGGCAACCGCTCACTCGAACCAACTCGGGGCGGCAGCCTTGAACGCTTCCTGGTCGAGCGATCCCGCACCGGCAGGAATCCGGCCGATCACCGGCACGCCGGTGACCGCGGGCAGATCCTCCAGGTTGCACTCCTCGGCGAGATCCGGCTCTGCGGGCAACGAGCCGATCACCAGTCCCTCGATCGGCAGTCCCCGCGACCGCAACGCTTCGACGGTCAGCCCGGCGTGGTTCAGCGTCCCGAGACCGGCCCGCGCGACAACGACGAAACCGAACGGTGTCGTCAGATGCCCGGCAAGGTCCGCAAGGTTGTTGCCCTCAGCATCCAGCCCGACGAGGATCCCGCCCGCGCCCTCGACCAGCACGGTGTCGTTCGTCCGGGCCAGCTCGTCGATCGCCTTGGCGTGCACGGCAACCGGGGGCAACCTGACGCCTTCCCGGCGCGCCGCGGTCGTCGGCGCCAACGGATCGCGCAGCCGGATGCCCTCGTGCAGTTTGGTCAGCCCGCTCAGCCGGTGAATGTCGTCGAGATCCCCCTGCTCGTCCGGCGCGACTCCGGTCTGCGCCGGCTTCACAACAGCAACCGACCCAACAGCACGGACCGCCAAGGCAGCCGTCGTAACGGTCTTCCCGACGCCGGTATCGGTGCCGGTGATGAGCAGGATCATGAGACCTGCCCGATCGCGTCAACAATCACCGCGCACGCACGGTCGAGGTCGGCGCTGGACAGACCTGCGTGAGCGGTCAGCCGCAGGCGAGAGATTCCGTCCGGCACCGAAGGCGGTCTGAAGCTCCCGACGCGTACGCCATTGCGTCGGCACACGTCCGCAGCCTCAACGGCCTGCTGCGGGCCGGGCATGGGGACGGAGACGACCGGTCCGGCGCCGGGGGTGATCGACCGGTCGGGTGGGAGGGCGGCGGTGCAGGCGGCGGCGAGGTGGGCGGTGGCGGCGTGAATGGCGGCGGGACGGTCGGGCTCGGCGATCAGCACCTCGAGGGCTGCGAGGGCTGCGGCGCAGGCGGCCGGGTTGAGGGCGGTGTCGTAGATGAAGGGGCGGGAGCGGTTGATGAGGTGGTTTCGGAGGATCTGGGGGCCCAGGACCACGCCGCCTTGGGAGGCCATGGACTTGGACAGTGTCATGGTGATGACGACGTGGTCGAGCCCGGCCAGATTGTGGGCGTGGACGGAGCCGTGGCCGTTGCCGGTGACGCCCAGGCCGTGGGCCTCGTCGACTAGGAGGACGGCGTTGTGGGTGCGGGCCGTCGCGGCCAGGGCCATCAGCGGAGCCTCGTCGCTGAGGACGGAGAAGACGGACTCGGTCATCACCACCGCGTGCGGTTCGTTGCGCTCGGCAAGCACCTTCTCGACGGCCTCGACGTCGTTGTGCGGGACGATCTCGACGCGGGAGCGGGACAGGCGGCAGGCGTCGACGAGGGAGGCGTGGACGTGTTCGTCGGAGACCAGAAGGGTGCCGGGGCCGCCGAGGGCGGTGACCACGCCGAGGTTGGCGAGGTAGCCGGAGGAGAAGACGAGCGCGGACTCCTGGCCGGCGTACGCGGCCAGCTCGGATTCCAGCTGCTCGTGCAACGCCGTCGTACCGGTGACGAGGCGGGAGGCGGTCGAGCCGGTGCCCCACACGCGGACAGCCTCGGCGGCGGCCTCGATGACCCGGGGATCCCGCGAGAGGCCCAGGTAGTCGTTGCCCGCGAGGTCGATCAGGTCCTCGTCGGCGGGCCGGGGGCGGAGGCGTCGGGTCAGGCCGCGGGACTCCAACGCGACCGCCTTCGGGGCGAGCCAGTCCTCGAGCATCAGCCGGCCTCCTCGATCGCAGCGGTGATCCCCGCCGCGATGGTCGCGATCTCCTCGTCGGTGCACACGTACGGCGGCATCGTGTAGACGAGGTCGCGGAACGGCCGCACCCACACCCCGCGCCGCAAGGCGGCCTCCGTCATCCGTGGCAGATCCACCGGCCCACCGAGTTGTACGACGCCGACCGCGCCCAGCACGCGCACGTCCTTCACCACAGGCAACTCCCGCGCCCCGGCCAGCCCGGACGACAATCCTGCGGAAATCGCACCGACGCGAGCCGCCCAGTCCTGGGACAACAGCAGTTCGATCGAGGCCAGGGCGACCGCGCAGGCCAGCGGATTCGCCATGAAGGTGGGGCCGTGCATCAGGGCGCCGCCTGGGCCGTCGGAGACCGTTCGCGCGACGTCCGTCGTACAGAGCATGGCTGCGAGGGTGAGGTAGCCGCCGGTCAGGGCCTTACCTACGCAGAGGATGTCGGGCTCGACGTCGGCGTGTTCGGAGGCGAAGAGCGTGCCGGTGCGGCCGAAGCCGGTGGCGATCTCGTCGAGGATCAGGAGGAAGCCGTGGCGGTCGGCGAGCTCACGCAGTACCTGCAGGCAGGCTGGGCTGTACGGATACATGCCGCCGGCGCCCTGTAACACAGGCTCCACGATGATCCCGGCGATCTCCTCGGCGTGCTGCTCGGCGAGCGCGGCAACAGCAGCGGCCCAGGCCTGCAGCTCGGGATCGTCAGTAGGACGGTCGAAGTCGGCTGGGGGTTGGGGCCCGAACACCTGTTCCTGAAGAGCGCCGGTGAACAGCGAATGCATGCCGTTGACCGGGTCACAGACGCTCATCGGGGCGAAGGTGTCGCCGTGGTAGCCGCCGCGCACAGTCAGCATCCGGGTCCGGCCATTGTTGCCGCGGGCAACCTGGTACTGCAGCGCGAGCTTGATCGCGACCTCGACCGAGACCGAGCCCGAGTCGCAGAAGAACACGTGCTGGAGCGGTGCGGGCGTGATCTCCACCAGCCGCTCGGCCAGCCGGATGGCCGGCTCGTGCGTCAGCCCGCCGAACATCACGTGGCTGAAGTCATCGACCTGGCTCTTCACCGCGGCATCCAGCACCGGGTTCCGGTAGCCGTGGATCATGCACCACCAGGACGCCATCGCGTCGATCGCCTCGACGGTCCCGCCGGCGCCGTCGTCGAGCTGCAGCCGTACGCCGGACGCCCCGCGGACCAGCCGCACCGGCGACGGCGCGGTCAGCGACGAGTAGGGATGCCAGAGCAGCTCCGAATCCTGCTGTAGCAGCGCATTGACCGACTGTGACACCGTGTCCCGCCTCCATCCTGAGGACCCACCACGGTAATCGCTGCGCGCCGCCCCCGGCGTGACGGGTGGTCAGGATGTGGGCGACATCTCCTACACCTTGGTCCCGGCGGTCGCGATGTGCAGTGTCACCGCGTCAGGGTGCAACAGCGCCCGACCCATCGCCGTCACCGCCCGGGTGCCCTCGACAGCCTCGTCCCGGATCCACTGCACCGGTGCGACGAGCCCCAGCGGCTCGACCTGCGCCAGGGACTCCAGGAAGTACCTCGACTCGAGCACGGTCCACGCGCGCTCGCGCTCCCAGGTGATCGCGTCCGCGGTTCGAGCCTGTTGCTGCCAGCCACCGTTGTCGTCGCGCTGATTGCCGTACACCAGCTGCCCGTCCGGTCGCAGTATGCCGACGCGGTCGGCCCATTGCCCCGCGTCGATCAGCTCGGCCGCCCGCAGCACTCCCGCATAGCCGGCATCGTGAGCGCTCTGCTCGACCAGCCGGCCGAAGCCGAACTTCTCCAGCGCCCGGATGTGCCGCTCGAGGACGCCCAGCCGGCTCCGCGCCTCGTGTACTGCGAGGAGCGCGATCTCGACCTGATAGCCGGCCGCCTTGAACCGGGTGGCCGACGCGGCGAAGACGTCCGCGTCGGCGAGCTCCGTCTCGACGATCACGTCGTACCGCTCCCGGATGACCAGTTCCTCGGCCAGCGCGAGCCAGCGCAGGCCGTCGGCGGCGACGTACCTGCCGGCCGCCGGGGGTACGTCGGTGATCGGCTCGTAGAAGTCCGGGTGGTACGGCTCGTAGGTCAGGGCGCTGATCACGACCGGGCGTCCACGGCGCTGCAGCACCGCCTTCGCCAGCGCAGTGATCGAGGCCTTGCCGTCACCGGGCTGACCGCCGACGAACACCACGATCGGCTGCTCCTGCGGTACGCCGGTCAGCTGGTCGGGGACGATCCGGTCACGGAAGATCCGCCCGCTCTCGGCCTCGTCGAGCAGATGTTCATCGTCGCTGGTTGCTGCAGTCCCCCACGGTGCGATCACGATCGTCCCTGCGCCTCGTCATCCGTCTCGTCGCCGTCGTCGTCCGACTCCTCGTCGGCGTCATCATCCTCGTCCTCGTCGTCATCGTCCGCGAGGAGGTCGTCGGCATCGGCGCGGAGGCTCTCGGTCGCACGGGTGTCCAACGGGGTGAGTTCCTGCCCGCGGGTCGCCCAGGACAGCTGATCCACCCGCCAGAGCGCGATCGTGTCGGTGTTGGGCTCGTCCGACTGTTCCTCGGTCGAGATCCACTGCGTGTAGATGCCGATCGACTGCCGGACCCCCTCCAGGACAGTCTCGTACCCGACTCCCCGCGGCGCCGTCCAGGTCGTCGCACCAAGCTCGGCAAGCACGTTGACAGCGGCGACGTTGACCACGCGTGAACTTTATCCGACCGGCTGGGTCAGGTCTGCCAGCACCCAGGTCCGGCTGAACGGGGAGTGAACCCTGGGCGCAGTTATGTTTCCAACGCGCCGAACCGGAGGGGAACCCGTAGCCGGTCAGCGGCGTCTGCTTCTGCACAACAGTCCCGAGCCGCGCCGCGGCTCGCAGCGAAGAGGGGTAACACGTGGCGTCGTACGGCAGCAAGGAAAGCAAGGGCAGCAAAGGCGGCGGCAAGGGCGGGAAGGGCTCGGGCTCGACGGGCAACGACCAGCCGGTCCTGTACCCGACAACGCATCGCCCCGGCAGCAAGGGCAAGGGCGGTCAGGGCCAGGACCGCTAGCCCGCTGCATCACAGCTGCTGACAGACAACGACCAACCATGAGCCGCGGACTGCGGCCATGCCAGGAGGGATAGACGATGGCAACAGGTAAAGACGGCAAGGCCAGGGAGCACAAGGGCAAGGGCAAGGGCACCGAGACCAAGCACCAGTACGGTCAGGCCCGCAACCAGGCCGACCAGAAGCGCAACCCGAATCCGAACACCCAGGCCGGCCGCGCCATCATCAAGGCGAACAAGGAAAAGGGCAAGGACGGCAAGAGCAAGTAGCAACCCTGCGACACTCTGCCGGGGCGACCGTGGAACGGTCCGCCCCGGCTCACGTTCGGGTCAGCGGCGGCGGGAGCCGCGTTTGGAGTCGGGCCGGCCCGACTGACCAGGCTGCGCGCCGCGGCCCGACCGGCCACCGGCACGCTTGCCGCCCGAGGCGCCGGCCTTGCTGCTCGACTTGGCAGGCTTGCCGCCGGAGTTGGCGGGCTTGCCTCCCGAGTTGGCGGGCTTGCTGCCCGTGGCCCCAGCGGCCGGGGCGGCTTCGAGGGCTGACTTCACTGCGGTGAAGGCGTCGTTGGCGTTGCGGGCCGGGCGTACGCCGGTGAGTTTGGGGATGGCCGCGCGCTGGCGGCGGGTGTGGGTCTGGATCCGTTCGACCACCCGCTTGCGAACCTCGACCATGTCGTCCGCGTTCAGGTTCTCGACCGACTTGCCGCGATCCAGCGCGACGTCGAACCACTCGGTGTAGCCGTGGGTGTGGACGACCTGGTTCGGCGACTTCTGCCCCAGCCGGCGGTACTGCGGGAGGAGGTCGTACCGCTCGTCGAGCCCGAGGACCTCGTCGCGGAGCCCGCGCTCGACCTGATGGTCGTACGTCGCGGCGACGCGCTGGTCGATCTCGCTCGCGGACCGGTCGACCGAGAACACGACCTGTCGGGTGGCCGGTGCGACCGCCCGCTCGGGATCGTTGCCCATGGCCCGTGCCAGCGCGTTCACGATCGCGTCGTAGTTGTTCTCGTGGATCTTCGCGGCGCCCTTCGGGTCGAGCCGGCTGAGTACGGCGTACGCGTCCTCGGCCATGCTGCGCGGGAAATCGCGGCGGATCGCGTTCCGCGCCTCGGCGACCGCATCCACCTCCCAGCCCTCGAGCAGCGAGCGAACGTAGACGCTCGTACCCCCGACGATCACCGGCACGCCGCCGGACGCCCAGGTCTGCTCCATGTGCCCGCGCGCCTGTGAGACGAACGTCTCCAGCTCGAGCTTCCGCACCGGCTCGGTGACGTCGATCATCGTGTGCGGGATGCCGCGCATCTCTTCCGGTGTCGTCTTGCTGGTGCCGATGTCCATGTACCGGTACACCTGCCGCGAGTCCGCGGAGACAACCATCGTCGGCAGACCGAGCTCGTCCTGGATCCGCAGACACAGGTCGACCGACACCGCGGTCTTGCCCGCCGAGGTCGGCCCGTAGAGAGCAACCAGCAGGCGAGGCGCGGCATCAGGCATGCCCTCAAGCCTAGCCGGGCTCAGCCCGAGGTCAGTTCACCGTGGACGGAGCAGCGGGCCGACCAGCCCATCGGGTGGACCTGGACGACCATCCGGCGGCGGCACTCGGCGCAGTACCGCGGCGGCTCCAGCGCCAACGCCCGGCGGCAGTCGTCGTGCTCGCCATCCTCCACGGAACGGCCGCAGCGCCCGCAGTAGATCTCGGTCACAGCGTCTTCTGCAGCTCTTTCACCGGCATCTTCAGCTCGGCGAGCAGGTCGAGGTCGGCGGTCGCCGGACGGCCGAGGGTGGTCAGATAGTTGCCGACGATGACGGCGTTGATTCCGCCGAGCAGTCCGTCCCGCGTCCCCAGGTCGCCGAGGGTCAGCTCGCGGCCGCCGGCGTACCGCAGGACGGTGCGCGGCATGGCCAGCCGGAACGCGGCGATGGTCCGCAGCGCGTCCTTGCCGTCCATGATCTCGAGGTCGCCGAACGGCGTACCCGGTCGCGGGTTGAGGAAGTTCAGCGGGACCTCGTGCGGGTCGAGCTCGGCCAGCTGCGCGGCCAGCTCGGCGCGCTGCTCGAGCGTCTCGCCCATCCCGACCAGGCCGCCGCAGCACAGCTCCATCCCGGAGTCGCGCACCATCAGGCAGGTCTCCCAGCGCTCCTCGAACGAGTGCGTGGTGACGACGTCGCCGAAGTACGACCGGGCCGACTCGAGGTTGTGGTTGTACCGGTGCACGCCCCAGGACTTCAGCTCGTCGACCTGCTCCTGGGTGAGCATGCCGAGCGAGCAGGCGATGTTGATGTCGACCTCGGCATTGATCGCCTCGATACCGGCCTTCACCTGGCTCATCAGCCGCTCGTCTGGTCCGCGCACGGCGGCGACGATGCAGAACTCGGTGGCGCCGGTCTTGGCGGTCTCCTTGGCTGCCTCGACCAGCTCGGGGATGTTCAGCCAGACCGCACGCACCGGCGAGGTGAACTGACCGGACTGCGAGCAGAAGTGACAGTCCTCGGGGCAGCCGCCGGTCTTGAGCGAGATGATCCCCTCGACCTCGACCTCCTCGCCGCACCACTTCACCCGGACGTCGTGCGCGAGTGCGAGCAGTTCGGGCAGCCTGTCGTCGGGTGTGCCGAGGACCTCGACCAATTGCTCCTGGCTCAGCCCGCTGCCCTGCTCCAGAACCTGCTCACATGCCACGTCCAGGATGTCGCTCATGCCTTCTCCTGCCTCATCAGAACGGTCGGCTCAGAGTAGGTCAGACCGGTACGCCGGTTCTGCGGCGGGCGTCACGTGCAACACCTCGGGCCGAAGTGCCTCACGACCACTCTCCGCACTTCCCGGGAAAAGTTTCTGGACTTTTCTTTGGAACCTCGTAACCCGGTGTAGATGGGCTCGTTGATGTGTACGAAGGCGGTTACCGCAAGGAAGACCGCCACCCGGTTACCTGGAGCAACAAAAGCTGATCATTGCGATCAGCACGCAGAGTGGTCACAAGGCCTCGAAGCGCAGGAAATCGGATGTAAGGTAGTAACCAAGAGCTCGGGTCGCCAGCCATGGTTGGTGACCCGATCCCAAGCGCCGGGCGCCTCACCCCGGCTTGAGTGGGTCCCTCGGGAAACGATTTGGGCGGAAACGTTCCCGAGGGACCTGCTCCCTTTTCCGGACCTTTTACTAAGCCTCAGCAAACTTACTGCTGAGGCTTATTCATTTCCCCGGCCGTGCATTCTTTTCCGATCGCCGGAGATCGCGAATGCGTTACGGCTTCGTCACAGACTGTTTCGGGATGATCGGAAGCCGGAGAGCGCCGGGGGCATCAGCCGGAACAACCGGGCTCGCCGGCTTCACCGGCTGGATGCGTTGATAGGCCGCACCCACCGCCGGCCGCGGGTCGTCACCGCCCTTGTTCGGCCAGAAGGACAGCGCGCGCTCGGCCTGGGCCGTGATCGTCAGCGATGGGTTGACGCCGAGGTTCGCGGAGATCGTCGAGCCGTCGACGATGTGCAGGCCGTCGTACCCGTAGACCCGGTGGTACGGATCGACCACGCCGGTCTCGGCCGAGTCGCCGATCGCGCAGCCGCCGATGAAGTGCGCGGTCATCGGCACGTTGAACGGCTCGCCGATCGTGCCGCCCGGCGTACCGTTCATCAGCTTCGCCATCCGCCGGACCACCTGGTTCGCCACCGGGATCCAGGACGGGTTCGGGGCGCCGTGGCCCTGCTTGGACGTCAGCCGCCAGCGGCCGAGCCGGTCCCGCTTGCCGTACGTCGTGATCGAGTTGTCCGCGGTCTGCATCACCAGCGCGATCACGGTCCGCTCGGACCAGTGCTTCAGGTCGTACAACTTGCGGATGTTCTTCCGCTGTACGCCGAGCTCTCGCAGCCAGGTCCGCCAGCGCGGCTTGTCCCCGTCGCCGTCGGTCAGCACGGTCTGCAGCAGCGACATTACGTTGCTTCCCTTGCCGTACCGCACCGGCTCGATGTGGGTGATGTCGTCCGGGTGGAACGACGACGTGATCGCGACCCCGCGGCTGTAGTCGACGTCGCGATCCTTCGAGATCGCGCCGAGGAGCGACTCCGAGTTGGTCCGGGTCAGTACGCCGAGCCGGTCGGACAGCCGGGGCAGCTTGCCCTCGTCCCGGAGCCGGTGCAGCAGCTTCGCCGTACCCAGGGCCGACGCGGCGAAGATCACTTGCTGCGCGGTGAAGCGCCGGGTGAGCTTCTTGTTCGACGTACGGCGGGTGTCCACGGCGTACCCGCCGTCGGGCAGCGGCTCGACCGAGGTCACGGTGGTCAGCGAGTAGACCTCCGCGCCGGACTTCTCGGCCAGGTACAGGTAGTTCTTCGTCAGCGTGTTCTTCGCGTTGTGGCGGCAGCCGGTCATGCACTCGCCGCAGTCGATGCAGCCGATACGGCGCGGTCCGGCGCCACCGAAGTACGGGTCGGCGACCTCGACACCGGCCTCACCGAAGAAGACGCCGACCGGCGTCGGGTGGAACGTGTCCCCCACGCCCAGGTCGTCGGCAACCTGCTTCATCACCTTGTCCGCCGGCGTGAAGCCCGGGTACGTCGTGACGCCGAGCATCCGCTTCGCCTGGTCGTAGTACGGCGCGAGCTCGGACTTCCAGTCGGTGATGTGCGCCCACTGGCGGTCGGTGTAGAAGGCGGGCAGCGGTTCGTACAGAGTGTTCGCGTAGACGAGGCTGCCGCCGCCGACTCCGGCGCCGGACAGGATGATCACGTCACGCAGCGCGCTGATCCGCTGGATGCCGTACATCCCGAGCTTCGGCGCGAACAGAAACCGCTTGGTGTCCCACGAGTTCTTCGCGAACCCGATGTCCTCGAACCGGGCACCGGCCTCCAGGACGGCGACGCGATACCCCTTCTCGGTCAACCGCAGCGCCGACACCGATCCGCCGAAGCCGGACCCCACGATGACGACGTCGTAGTCGAAACTCACGGGCGCCCGATCTTCTTCAGCACCCGCAGGGCGCCGGTCATCAGCTCGGCGAACTTCTCGTCGGACAGGCCGTGCGAGGCGGCGATCGGGATCAGCCGTTGGGTGGCGATCGCCTGCGGTTCGACGTACCGGCGGATGCCTTCGACACCCTGGCGTCGGCCGAGGCCGGACGACCGCATGCCGCCCATCGGTGTGTCGATCGAGCCGAACGTCGCGCCGTACCCCTCGTTGACGTTGACCGTGCCGGCCATCAGCTGCGCGGCGACCGCACGACCACGCCGGCCGTCGCGGCTCCAGACGCTCGCGTTCAGGCCGTACTCGCCCTCGTTCGCGCGCTGGATCGCCTCGGACTCGTCGGAGAACCGGTAGATCGAGACGACCGGGCCGAAGGTCTCGTTGTCGAAGCACTCCATCGCGGGCGTGACGCCGGACAGCACGGTCGGCTCGTAGAAGAGCGGCCCGATGTCCGGTCGCGGCTTGCCGCCGACGAGCACGGTGGCCCCCTGCGAGCGGGCGTCCTCGACGTGCCGGGTGACCGTCTCGAGCTGGGCCTTCGAGATCAGCGAGCCCATGTCGACGTCCCAGCCGGTGCCGGCGCTCAGACGGAGCTTCTTGACCCGGTCCACGAAGGCGGTGACGAAGGCGTCGTACACCTGGTCGGCGACGTACAGCCGCTCCATCGAGACGCACAGCTGGCCCGCGTTCGCGAAGCAGGCCCGTACGGCGCCCTCGGCGGCGCGGTTGATGTCGGCGTCACGCAGTACGAGCATCGGGTTCTTGCCGCCGAGCTCGAGGCTGCAGCCGATCAGCCGCTCACCGCACTGCTTCGCGACCAGCCGGCCGGTCCTGGTCGAGCCGGTGAAGCAGATGTAGTCCGCGTTCTGGATCAGCGCGCCACCGACGGTCGGGCCGTCGCCGTTCACCGCGAGCCAGGCCTCCCGCGGCAGACCGGCTTCGTACAGCAGCTCGATCCCGCGGAGCGCGGTCAGCGGGGTCTGGCTGTCCGGCTTGTGCACGACCGTGTTGCCGGCCAGGATCGCCGGCAGGCCGTCGCTGATCGCCATCGTCAGCGGGTAGTTCCACGGCGAGATGATGCCGATGACACCCTTCGGCACGAACCGCTCCTCGGCCCGGGTGAGCAGCGGGAAGATGCCGAGCTTGCGCTGCGGCTCGAGCAGCTCCTGCGCCTTGCGGCCGTAGTACCGGGCTGTCAGCGCGACGTGTGCGAGCTCCTCGAACGCCTGCTTCCGCGCCTTGCCGGACTCGCGGATGATCAGGTCGACCAGCTCGTGCCGGTGGTCGAGGACCAGGTCGTGGTAGCGCAGCAGGATCGCGGCGCGCTCGGCGAGCGGCACCCGTCGCCAGCTCTGCTGCGTCTTCCGGGCCAGCCGGACCGCCGCGACCACGTCGTCCTCGCTCGAGACCGGCAGGTCCGCGATCGGCTGCCCGGTCGCCGGCGCGTACGACGTCCTGGTGCCCGCCGTCGCCCGCAGCAGCCCCGACAACCGGCGGATGACCGACTGATCGGTCGCGTACGACGCGGTCGGATCGAGCTCCGGGTCCGCGGGAATCGAGGTCTGCTCGCTCATCTGCCTAGGCTACCTGCCAGTAATCGACAGTGTCAGTATCAGATCCCCATTAAGCTGTGCGGCTGAGAGTGCGTCTGAGCGTCCTGCGTCGTTGCGAGCAGGTGCTCGGTGCGGTGCATCGGCGCACGGGAGCGAAGGGTTCGATGCGGAGCATCGTGGCCTTTGCTCCCGTGCGGCGAGGTGCCGTGCCGAGTGCCGCGCAGTAGGCGCAGGACGCTCAGAGGCACTCTGAAGCCGGTGAAGGGGTGGAACGTCAAGATGGTGGACAGCGGGGGGCTCTGGACGCCTCCTGAGGACGAGCTCGGCGAGGCGCTGCAGACAGCCCAGGTGCTGATCGAGGAGGGGCGGGCCGACGAGGCCGGGCCGTTCCAGCAGCGGGTCATCGAGCTGGCCAGGGAGCGGGCCGAAGGGTCCCCGAACCACTACGAGGCCAAGCACCTGATGGCCGCGACCCAGTACGAGCTGGCCGGCTCGCTGAACGCGTCGGGCCGCCACGAGGAGGCGCTGGCCGCGCTGCACGAGGCCCAACTCGGCTACACCGAGCTGCAGGATGCCGGCGTGCTGGATGCCACCAGCTTCCTCGCCGATATCCGCGCCCGGCGCGCCATGACGCAGGCCCACCGCGGGCACGGCGCCACCGCCGTACTGGAGATGGACGGCGCGGTGATCGCCTACGGCCAGCTGGTCGGCGGTGCGGACGGGCTCAAGCACCAGCCGGACTTCGCCCGCGTGCTCGCGATGAACGCTCTGATCCTGCGGCGGTACGGCGACCCCGCGCTGGCGGTCGCCTCCGCGGACGCGGCGACCCAGCTGTTCCTGCAGCTCGCGGACCAGATCAACGAGAGCCCGCAGTCTCTGTCGTACGCGCGCTACCTGTGTACGGCGACCGCTGTGTCGGCCGACGTCCACGCGTCCGAGGGGCGGCTGGACCTCGCGCTCGAGGCGGACGAGATCGGGCTGACGACGGCCGACACGCTTGCCGACTCGGACTCGCCGACCGACATGCGCACCCTGGTCGCGGCCCTGGTCAGGAAGGGCAAGCACCTCGGCATCATCGGCCGGCTCGAGGGTGAGTCGTGCCTGCGTACGGCGTACGACACCGACGGCGAGACGGCTGTCCGGGTGGTCGAGGAGCTGGACCGCGGGCTGCCGCTGACGCTCGTCGCAGCGCTGGAGAACGCGGAGATCAAGCTCGGGCCGTTCGAGCAGTACCACCGACTGCTTGCGCTGAGTGAGCCCGCGCCGGGGATGACGCTGGCGACGGTGTCGGGCCGGACCGACCCGGAGTCGGCTGCCGTCCGTGCGACCGAGCTGGCCGAGCTGGTCCGGCCGCTGCTGATGCAGGACGCCGACGCCGGATTGACGCTGGGGCTGGAGGCGCACTACCTGTTCGCGATCTCGTCGGAGCGCGAGTCGCACCGGATGCGATACGAGACCAGCACGTACGTGCCGATCTGGGCGCAGCTCCTGCTCGACGTCTCGGAGGCGTACTACCAGGCCGGCCGGACTGAGATGGCGCTCGACCTGGGCGGCTGGTGCGCGGAGGTCGCCACCGCGCTGATCCCGTTCACCGACGACAACGACACCATGAAGGACCTGGCCGGGTCCTGCTACCGGCACCACGGCGACCTGCTCGCGGCCGCCGGCGACCTGACCGCGTCCCACCACGCCCACGAGGCCGCCCAGCAACTCCAGCTCGGCGGGTAGGTAACCCTGGGGTAATTGACCGGATCCCGTTGCGGGCGGACGCTGACGCTTGGGAGGGGGTGCGGGAGATGGATGTCGTAGAGCTACACAACCGCACGGTCACGAACTTCGCGGAACTGGTCGCGGAAGTCGCAGACAATCAATGGGCGGAGCCGACGCCCTGCTCGGACTGGGACGTCCGGGCGCTGGTGAACCACGTGGTCGGCGAGGAACGCTGGACCGTGCCGCTGATGGAGGGCAAGACGATCGCGGAGGTCGGCGACGCGCTCGACGGTGATCTTCTCGGTGACGATCCGGCCCGTACGGCGTCAGCCGCAGCCCGCGAGGCGACGGCCGCGGCGTCCTGGTCGATCGACAAGGTGCACCTGTCGTACGGCGACGAGGATCCACAGGAGTATCTGCGCCAACTCGCGGCCGACCATCTGATCCACGGCTGGGACCTGGCGGTGGCGATCGGCGCTCAACCGCGGCTCAACGCCGACCTGGTCGCCGAGGTCGCGACCTGGTTCGCGGAACGCGAGGACATGTACCGCTCGGTCGGCATCATCGGCCCACACCTCGACGGCTTCACCACTCCAGCCGACCAGCTGCTGGCCGCCTCGGGGCGTGACCCACGCTGGAGCCCGGCGTTCGGTGTGCTCGAACGGTTCGGGAACGCCTTCGACACGGCGGATCTGGAGACGGTGATGTCGCTGGTCACCGACGACATCGTGTTCGAGTCCACCTCGCCGGCCCCGGACGGCACCCGTCTGGAGGGCGCTGACGCAGTACGGGCGGAGTGGGCGCGGCTGTTCGCAAACACCGACGACCCGCACTTCGAGACCGACGAGACGGTGGTGCTCGGTGAGCGCGCCGTCGTGCGGTGGCGGTACTCGTGGCGTGAAGCATCCGGCAATCGCGGGCACGTCCGCGGGGTCGACGTACTGCGGCTGCGCGACGGGAAGATCGCCGAGAAGCTGTCGTATGTGAAGGGTTAGTCGGCGCGGAGGGCACCGACGAAGAGGCCGGCCTCTTCGTCGGTCATGCCGGTCTCGGAGACGACCAGGGCGGTGGCCTGGTGGAGCTCACCTGCGGCCTTGAGGGCGCGGGTGCGCTCGGCCAGGTTCGTCCCCGGGCGGCGGACGAGCGGCGTACCGGTGGTCGGCGGCACGTAGCGGCCGAGGCGGATGTCGTCGACCAGCTCCTTGGACTGCTTGAGGTCCAGTCCGGTGCGGTCGCGGATCAGCTTCACCGCGTGCACCGCCTTCTTGGTGGTGATCAGGAAGCGCACCTGGTCCACATCATCGGGAGACAATTGGCCCCGCGCTGCGGCGAGGGCAACATTGTCCGTGTCCTGGCTGCTCCGTCGGCTGAAAAGTCCCATGCCGCAATCCTTCCAGAACCGTCCAAGCTGTGGGGACTCGGCGCATTTCGCTCAGCCTGCGAGCAGATTGCGAATCTCGTCCCAGGCCTGTGCGCCGAGCTCGCGATCGGCAGCGTCGGTGCCACCGCGCGCCATCCGCTGCCCGACCGACTTCGGCTCCTCCCCCGGCAGCACCAGTCGATGCCCGGCCTCCGGCCCGACCAGGAGACGGGTCGGACGCTCACCGCGCCGGCGGACGATCTCCTCCGCGAACTCCACAGCCGGCCACACCTGGTCGTCCCCGCCGGCGATCAGCAGCACTTCGCCGATCCGCTCCACCGGGATCCGTGTCTCTTCCGCCGCGCTGAGCAGGCTTTGGCGGTACAGACCGGTGTAGCTCGGCGGGTCGTCCTCGGCCTTCCAATCCTGGTCGAACGGCACGAACGGCAGCGGCTCGCCCCGCCAGGTCCACGCCGACCGCTGGCTCCCGTCCTCCAGCACCCGGCCCCAGACGTAGGCGCTCGGGGCGAACGCGACGACCGAGTCCACCCGCTCGTCGAGCGCACCCAGCAGCAGCGCAGCCTCGGCACCCCACGAGCTGCCCATCACAACCAGCCGATCGTTGCGTTGAGCCAGCTCGTCGAGCGGGAATGACTCCAGCGGCACCTCGTGCGTGACGGTCCACCGCGGCGCGAGTACGTCGTACCCCTCCGCCTCGAGCAGCCGAGCACGCTGGACGTCCGGCGCACCACTCGAACCGTGCAGGAGCAGTACGCCGGTCATGGGGCCTCCCGGCCTGGACTGAGGAGCGGAGGGAGCGAAGCGACCGGAGCGACGAGGGAAGGCCGGGAGTCACAGCCCCGTGACCCGCCGCGACGGAGTCGCGGCATTCAATACAGCCTCAACCGACGACGACCTCGACCCGCTGGAACTCCTTGAGCTCCGTGTAGCCCGTTGTCGCCATCGCGCGCTTGAGGGCGCCGACCAGGTTCATCGTGCCGTCCGGGACCCAGGACGGGCCGAACAGGATCTGCTCCATCGTGCCGGTGACGCCGACCTCGACCCGCTCGCCGCGGGGCAGGTCCTGGTGCCAGGCCTCGGCGCCCCAGTGGAACCCGCCACCCGGGGCATCGCTCGCTCGCGCCAGCGGCGAACCGACCATCACAGCGTCCGCACCGCAGGCGACCGCCTTCGCCACGTCGCCGGACCGCCCGACCGAGCCGTCCGCGATGACGTGCACGTACCGCCCGCCGGACTCGTCCATGTAGTCCCGCCGCGCCGCGGCCACGTCGGCCACCGCACTCGCCATCGGCACGGCAACACCGAGCACCTTGCGCGTCGTGTGCGCCGCGCCGCCGCCGAAGCCGACGAGCACGCCGGCCGCACCGGTCCGCATCAGGTGCAGCGCGGCCTGATGCGTCGCGCAGCCGCCGACGATCACCGGTACGTCGAGGTCGTAGATGAACTGCTTGAGGTTGAGCGGCTCCGCCTGCCCGGACACGTGCTCGGCGGACACCGTCGTACCGCGGATGACGAACAGGTCGACGCCCGCGTCCACGACGTGCTTCGCGAACTGCTTGGTCCGCTGCGGCGACAGCGCACCGGCCACAGTCACGCCCGAGTCGCGGATCTCCTGCACCCGCTGGGAGATCAGCTCGGGCTTGATCGGCGCCGCGTAGATCTCCTGCAGCCGGTGCGTGGCCTGCTTCTGATCGAGGCTGGTGATCTCCTCGAGCAGGCTGGTCGGGTCTTCGTACCGCGTCCAGAGACCTTCGAGGTTCAGTACGCCGAGACCGCCGGCCTTGCCGATCGCGATCGCAGTGGCCGGCGACATCACCGAGTCCATCGGCGCGGCCAGGATCGGCAGCTCGAACCGGTACGCGTCGATCTGCCAGGCGACCGAGACCTCCTCGGGGTCCCGCGTCCGGCGCGACGGCACGATCGCGATGTCGTCGAACGCGTACGCCTGCCGCCCACGCTTGGCGCGGCCGATCTCGATCTCGGTCATCTGGTTCCTAACGGGTTGCAGGCGGTCAGCGGCCGGAGTAGTTCGGGGCCTCTACCGTCATCTGGATGTCGTGCGGGTGGGACTCCTGGAGGCCGGCGGAGGTGATGCGGACGAAGCGGCCGTTCTCCTGGAGCTCCGGGACGGTGCGGGCGCCGGTGTACCACATCGACTGCCGCAGGCCGCCGATCAGCTGGTGCGCGACGGCCGACAGCGGGCCCCGGTACGGAACCTGGCCCTCGACGCCCTCGGCGATCAGCTTCTCGTCGGAGCCGCCGTCGTGCTGGAAGTAGCGGTCCTTCGAGTACGACTTGCGCAGGCCGCCGGACTGCATCGCGCCGAGCGAACCCATCCCGCGGTACGCCTTGAACTGCTTGCCGTTGATGAACACCAGGTCGCCCGGCGACTCCTCGCAGCCGGCCAGCAGCGAGCCCAGCATGACCGTGTCCGCGCCGGCGACGAGCGCCTTGGCGATGTCACCGGAGTACTGCAGGCCGCCGTCGCCGATGACCGGGACCCCGGCCGGCTTGCACGCCAGCGACGCCTCGTAGATCGCGGTCACCTGCGGCACGCCGACGCCGGACACGACCCGCGTCGTACAGATGGAGCCCGGACCGACGCCGACCTTGACCCCGTCCGCGCCCGCGTCGACCAGCGCCTGGGCGCCCACGCGGGTCGCGACGTTGCCGCCGACGATGTCCACGCCGCGGGTCGCCGGGTCGGCCTTGAGCTTGCGGATGATCTCGAGCTGCGCCTGGGAGTGACCGTGCGCGGTGTCCACGACGAGCACGTCGACACCGGCCTCGACCAGGGACATGGCCCGCTTGTACGCCTCGCCGAAGAAGCCGATCGCGGCGGCGACCATCAGCCGGCCGCTGGCGTCCTTGGTGGACAGCGGGAACTTGTCCCGCTTGACGAAGTCCTTCAGCGTGATCAGGCCGGTCAGCTTGCCGGCCTCGTCGACCAGCGGCAGCTTCTCGACCTTGTGCTTGTGCAGCAGCGCCATCGCGTCGTCGGCCGAGATGCCCTGCTTGCCGGTGATCAGCGGCTGCTTGGTCATCACCTCGCGGACCGGGCGGGACAGATCGTTCTCGAACCGCATGTCACGGTTCGTCACGATGCCGACCAGCACGCCGGCGTCGTCCACGACGGGCACGCCGGAGATCCGGTACTGCGCGCAGAGCGCGTCGGCCTCGCCGATGCTGGCGTCCGGGCCGATCGTGATCGGCTGGGCGATCATGCCGGACTCGGAGCGCTTGACCAGGTCGACCTGCTGGGACTGGTCCTCGATCGAGAGATTGCGGTGAAGGACGCCGAGACCGCCCTGGCGGGCCATCGCGATCGCCATCCGGGCCTCGGTGACGGTGTCCATCGCGCTCGACATCAGCGGGATGTTCACCCAGACATTGCGGCTGACCCGGGACCGGGTGACCGCCTCGGAGGGGATGACGTCGGACTCGTTCGGCTGCAGCAAGACGTCGTCGAAGGTGAGGCCGAGGACGGCGAACTTGTCGGGAACTCCAGCGGGTGTGATGTCCATGGGTAAAACGAGCACCTTTACACGGCGAGTACGGAGCCCCATCCTATCCGCGCGCCCACGGACCCCCGAATCGGCCGTCCACAGCACTCCGCCCGCCGCGGACGAGCGGCGGGCGGAGCGGGTGGTCGACTACTTGTTGACCGGCGCGTTCACGACCTGCAGGATCGCCAGGACGTCCGCGTCGGCGGTGGATCCGTGCGTACGCTCGATCGCCGCGTGCTTGCCCTCGGGGTACGCACCGGTGGAGTGCTTGCCGGTCGGGTAGGTCTTGCGGACCGAGCCCGTGGTGACGTTGCCGCTCGAGTGCTTCGCGCCCTTCGCCGCCGCGGGCTTCTTCGCGGTCGCCTTCTTGACCGTCGGCGGCTTGCCTGCCACCTGCGAGCCACCGAAGAACTGCTCGGCGCTCTCGATCGCGATCGGCTCGCCGGTCGGAGTCGGCAGCACCGGCACCGCGCCCAGGGCCTTGTCGAGCAGGTCGGCCACGTCCGGCACATCCGGAACCTGGGTGACCTCGTCGCCCGGCTTCTGATCGTCACCCGGCGTGCTCGTGTCCGAACCGCTGGTGTCGCTCGCACTGGTCCCGTCCGCCCCGGAACCATCGGTTTGGCCGGTGTCGCCCGTCGGCGTGGTGGTCGGCGTACCCGTCGGGTCGCCGGACACCGTGTTGTCGCCTGTGCCGGTGTCGTTCGGCGGCGGCGTGGTGTCGGTCGGCGTCGACGGCGGATCCGTCGGCGTGCTGGACGGCGTGTCCGTCGGCGTCGTCGGAGGCGGCGTCGGCGTGGTCGTCGTGTCGGTCGTGCCGTCACCGGTGGTGTCGGTGGGCGGATCCGTCTTGGTGTCGGTCGGCTTGTCGGCGCTGACGTTGTCCGGGTCGTCCGTCTTGATCCCCGTCGGCACCGGGATCGTCGGCTTCTCCAGTACCGCGGACGGCTTCTCCGGCACGACCGCCGACGGCGTCGTCCTGATCTCCATGGAGTTCGGGTCGAGAGCGGAGAGCGAGCCGACCTTGCCGGTCGCCTGGGCGGCCTTCTCGGCCTGGGCCTGCTTCTTGTAGTCCTTGCCGACCTTGACGATCTTGGTCTTGTCCATCACCGGCAGACCGTCGAGGTCTTCCTTCGGGAAGCTGGTCTGCGGACGGACCGCGTCGACCATCTTCTCGATGACCTTCTCGTACGGCGACAGCGGGTCACCGTTGACCGCTGCAGCCACCCCGGAGACCGACAACGCGGCCACCGCGGCAACTCCGAGCGCCAGACCGCGCGTCGCCATCTTGCGGGCGAACGGGTCGGTGATCGGGTTGAGCGCGGCGCAGCGCGCCAGGAAGCTCTCCGGATCGTCGATGGTCTCCACCGGGAGCTCGTCCTCGACCTCTACCGCCAGCCGCAGATCGGCCAGCAGCGCGACGGCCAGGTCGTGCTCGCCCGCCGCACGGGCGGACTCGCCACCGGCGGCCAGAAGATCGAGCAGTGCGTCATCAGCCTCGATCGCGTCCAAGTCGAAACGGTCAGCCATGATGCCCCTCCCCTGCTCTTCCTCGTTCCAGCTGTGCTTCATGCCCCACATACCCCCTGAGCGTGTTCAACGCCCGATGCTGTGCGACCCTCACCGCCCCCGGTGTCATCCCCAGTGCCCGGCCGGTCTCCTCGGCTGACATCCCCGCAACGACCCGAAGGCGCAGGATCTCGCGCAGTTTCTCCGGCAGCTTGTCCAGCAGGTCCATGATGTGCTGGACCTCGGACTGCCGAACCGCGCGCTCCTCCGGTGTCGGTGACTCGTCCGCGCCGTCCGGCAGGTCCGGCGTCGAAACGTCGGCCACCGCGAACGCACGCTGGGCATCGGCGACCTTGCGGGCCGCGATGCCGTAGACGAAAGCCTCGAAAGGCCTCCCCTCGTCGCGGTACCGGCCCAGCGCGCCGAATACTGCGACACAAACCTCTTGTGCGACGTCGTCGACCATGTCGGCGCCGCCGGGATAGGTCCACAGACGGGACCGTACGTAGCGGTGCGCCACAGCGCGCACCCTTGTGAGCAGGTCATTGAGAGCTGTGCGGTCCCCGTCGCCGGCCAGCGCGGCAAGATCCTTAAGCTCGACCCGGTCGTGGGTGTCAGGTACTCGGACCTCGGTCACCCCTCGCCCCCTCGTGTTCAGACCGGTTCAGCCTGAAAGATGGTACGGCGCTCAACTCTTCTTGCCTAGTGGCAATTCGTGGTCACTACCGGCCGCTTGATCACGATCTGTCACTACTCACGAGTTCACTGATCTCCCTCTCGACCAGCCCGGCGGGATCCACGTCCCTACCGGCGAAATGCCCTGCCAGCTCAAGCGAGAGGACCCCGTGGAGGCGGGTCCAAAACGAAACTGCCCGGTCCGGTCCGACGGCCTCGACCAGCACGGTCAGGATCTCGTCGGAGATCGCGGTGGTCTCGTCGGGCGCGTGATAGCCAGGCACGGGCGTCCCATAGATCAGCAGATACCGCTGCGGGTCGGCCAGCGCCCATGCTCGAATGACCTGAGCCAGTCCGACCGCGTCCGTGCCTCCGTCGTACGCCGTTCTGACCGTGTCGGCGAGGCTGCGGTACGCGTCGCGGATCAGCGCGGTGATCAGCTCGTCGCGGCTCGCGAAGTACCGGTAGAGCGCCGGCCCGCTGACGCCCATCTGTTTGGCAATCGCGTTCAGGGACAGGGCGGAGACCCCTGCCTCGGCGATCTGCACCCACGCGTGCTGCTTCACCTCGTCACGCACCTGAGCGCGATACCGCTCCCGTGGCCCAGCCATGGTTAGAACCTCTCACGTCGGTGCGGTGAACCGGATCAGCTCGGTCGCGTGGGCGCCGCCCCAGTCGATCGGAGTACGGCCGGTCTCCAGCCAGCCGGCGTTGCGGTAGAGGTGTACTGCGGCGCCGCGGTTGTCCACCACCTCGAGGGCCAGATCGCGGTTGGCCGCGGCCGCCGCGGTGACGCAGTGCTGGAGGAGTTGGCGGCCGATGCCGCGGCCAGTCGCCTTAGGATCGACGAAGAGGCGCTCGACTTCGGCGCCTGCCCCGGCGGCGGTGAGGACGACATGTCCGACCACCTGTTCGCCGTCGATCGCTACCCAGATGCCGAGGGCATCCTTCGGCGTCAACCACAGCTCCGGGTCCGCGGGCCAGTTGATCGGATAGCCGGCTCGCTCGTGGACGGCCCGGAGGATCTCGACGCACGCGGGCAGGTCTTCGTCACGACGCTCTCGAATCAGCACAGGCCACATACAAGCACCGCCCGGCAGGTGACCTGCCGGGCGGTGCTGTGTACTACGCGAACTGCGAGGAATCAGTGACCGTGGCCGTGGCCGTGACCGGCCGCCGCGGGCTCCTCGTCCTCGGGCTTGTCGACCACCAGCGTCTCGGTGGTCAGCAGCAGCGCGGCGATCGAGCCGGCGTTGGCGAGCGCGGACCGGGTCACCTTGACCGGGTCCAGCACACCGCTGCCGAGCAGGTCGCCGTACTCGCCGGAGGCCGCGTTGAAGCCGAAGCCCGGCTCCAGCTCGGACACCTTGGCAACGACGACGTAGCCCTCGTAGCCGCCGTTCTCGGCGATCCAGCGCAGCGGCTCGACGACCGCCTTGCGGACGATCCGGACACCGGTGGCCTCGTCACCGTCGAGCTCGAGGTCCTTGTCCAGCACAGTGGCCGCGTGCACGAGAGCGGAGCCGCCGCCGGCGACGATGCCCTCCTCGATCGCGGCCCGGGTCGCGGACACTGCGTCCTCGATCCGGTGCTTCTTCTCCTTCAGCTCGACCTCGGTGGCCGCGCCGACCTTGATCACGCAGACGCCGCCGGCCAGCTTGGCCAGCCGCTCCTGCAGCTTCTCGCGGTCCCAGTCGGAGTCGGTGCGCTCGATCTCGGCCTTGATCTGGTTGACCCGGCCTTCGATGTCCTCGCCCTTGCCGGCGCCCTCGACGACGGTCGTGTTGTCCTTGGTGACCACGATGCGGCGCGCCGTACCGAGCACCTCCAGACCGACCTGGTCGAGCTTGAGGCCGACCTCCGGAGCCACGACCTGCGCGCCGGTGAGCGCGGCCAGGTCCTCCAGCATCGCCTTGCGGCGGTCACCGAAGCCCGGCGCCTTGACGGCGACCGAGGTGAAGTTGCCGCGGATCTTGTTCACCACGAGGGTGGACAGCGCCTCGGCGTCGACGTCCTCGGCGATGATCAGCAGCGTCTTGCCGGACTGCACGACCTTCTCCAGCAGCGGCAGCAGGTCCGCGATCGCGGAGATCTTGCCCTGGTGGATCAGGATGTACGGGTCCTCCAGCACCGCTTCGCCGGCCTCGGCGTCGGTGATGAAGTACGGCGAGATGTAGCCCTTGTCGAACTGCATGCCCTCGGTGAACTCGAGCTCGGTCCCGAAGGTGTTCGACTCCTCGACGGTGATCACACCGTCCTTGCCGACCTTGTCGAACGCGTCAGCGATCAGCGTGCCGATCTCGGCGTCGCGCGCGGAGATCGTCGCGACGTGGGCCATGTCGCCCTTGTCGTCGACGGTGCGGGCAGTGTCGACCAGCTTGGCGGAGATGGCCTCGACGGCCGCCTCGATGCCGCGCTTGAGGCCCACCGGGTTGGCGCCGGCGGCGACCGCCCGCAGGCCCTCGTGCACCAGTGCCTGCGCCAGCACCGTCGCGGTGGTGGTGCCGTCACCGGCGATGTCGTTGGTCTTGGTCGCGACCTCCTTGGCCAGCTGCGCGCCAAGGTTCTCGAACGGGTCGTCCAGCTCGACCTCACGGGCGACGGTGACACCGTCGTTGGTGATGGTCGGGGCGCCCCACTTCTTGTCCAGGACGACGTAGCGGCCCTTCGGGCCCAGCGTCACCTTCACCGTGTTCGCGAGCTTGTCGACGCCGCGCTCCAGCGCGCGCCGAGCGTTCTCGTCGAACTCGAGGATCTTCGGCATGAAAAATCCAGTCCCTCTCTGAAATCGCTAAATCGTTGCAGGCTCGAACCATCGCTGTGCAGTAGGCGAACCCGCCCCACCGCCCCGGTCAGGCCCAACACCGACTCCGCCCCGGCGCCGGTAGGGGCACCAGGGCGGTGTCGGTCAGGAACAGCGAGCGGTCGTCACTTGCTGACGACTGCGAGGATGTCGCGGGCGCCCAGGATCAGGTAGTCCTGGCCGTCGTACTTGACCTCGGTGCCGCCGTACTTGGAGTAGATGACCTTGTCGCCGACGGCGACGTCCAGCGGGACGCGGTTGCCGTTGTCGTCGATCCGGCCGGGGCCGACGGCGAGGATCTCGCCCTCCTGGGGCTTCTCCTTGGCGGTGTCCGGGATCACCAGGCCGGACTTCGTGGTCTGCTCGGCTTCGAGCGGCGCGACGAGGACGCGGTCCTCGAGCGGCTTGATCGTGACCGACACTTGCTGACCTCCACGGTCGATTTGCTTGGCTGCGTTCATGGTGGTCGCGCTCCCCTGCCGTCGCGGGGGTCAAGGGCCGGACCGCTGGCACCCTCGCATCGAGAGTGCCAACACCGAATCTAGGCCGCGATTAGCACTCGGTCAACTCGAGTGCCAAAGGATTCTCACGCTGAGACGTAGGAACCGGTGACCATGCAGGTACAGAATGTGGTCATGGCTCTGCCCAAGCTGTCCGGCCGGACGATCGCGCTCCTGGCCGCCGTCGCCGCGGTCGCGGTCGGAGCCGTCGCCGCCAGCGCGTCGAAGCACGAGTCACCGGCCGCCGCCGCACCCGCCGCCGCTCCGGCACCGAAGCCTTCGACCGACCAGGATGTCTCCCACGACGCCACCGCCGCCGAGTTGAAGGCAGCCGCCGCCCTACCGCAGTGCCGATCCGCCCAGCTCGTCCCGGTCAACCGCAGCTGGGGCATCCCGATGCCGTCGATCTACGCCAGCATGAGCACCACCTGCAACCTCATGTACGGCGACGACCCGTACCGCGGCTCCAACCGGTACGGCGACCCGGACACCGCCATCCAGGTCCTCCAGCGCAACCTGAACTTCTGCTACGGCACCAAGCTCGCTGTCGATGGCATTTACGGCAGCAATACCCGCGCGGTGATCAAGCAGGTCCAGCGCAAGCACCACCTGGTCGTTGACGGCATCTACGGCCCGAAGACCCGCTCCGCGATGAACTGGCGGCTCTACTCGATGGCAACGCGAAGCTGGAGCAGGAGCTGTTCCAGCCCCCTCTAGGGCACGCCCTAAAGTTGCGCGGGTGACAGTCACGGCGTTGCTCGACGGGCCGGGTGCGGAGGTGCTCGCGGCGGCGTGTGCGGAGTACGAGCCTGGGCGTGAGCTCCAGTTGGTCGAGAAGCTTCGGCGCCGGTACGACGCGACGCTGGTCACCACTGCAGTCACGCAGGCCGCGCTGCGGCACCGGGCGGTGACCAAGTTCGGTGCGGACGCCGAGCACATGTACTTCACCCCGGACGGTCTGGAGCAGGCCACGCGGACCACAGTCGGCACCCATCGCGCCGTACGCCTCGCAGCCACCATGCCGGGCGCCAGCGTGGTGGACCTTGGCTGCGGGATCGGCGGCGATCTCATCAGCGCCGCACGCGCCGGCCTCCGGGTAACAGGTGTCGAGCGTGACCCCGAGACCGCAGCTACCGCTCGCGCCAACCTGGCCGCGCTCGGACTGGCCGGCGAAGTACTAGTAGGCGAAGCCGAGTCGACCGACCTCACGCCGTACGACGTGGTGTTCGCGGACCCGGCCCGGCGAGCGGACGGGCGGCGGGTGTTCGACCACAACGCCTACTCGCCGCCGTGGACTTTCGTACTGGAGCTACTGCAACGCACCGCCTGCGTGAAGGTGGCGCCCGGCATCCCGCACGACGCGATCCCCGCTGGTGTGGAGGCGGAGTGGATCAGTGACTCCGGCGAGGTGAAAGAGGCCGCACTGTGGTCCGGCCAGCTCTATGGAGGTACGCCGCGCCGCGCGACCCTCCTGCCCAGCGAGGCCACCGTCTCGGACGCACCGGAGGCGGAGGACGGTCCGGTCGGTCAGTACATCTACGAGCCCGATGGTGCGGTCGTGCGAGCCGGTCTGGTCACTGCGGTCGCTGCGGCGGTGGATGGTTGGCTGCTGGATCCGCGCATCGCTTACGTCACTGCAGCGAAGTACGTCGCGACTCCGCTGGCCTCGGCGTACGAGGTGGTGGAAGAGCTGCCCTACAAGGAGAAGGCGCTGCGCTCGTGGGTGCGTAGCCAGGACATCGGGACGCTGGAGATCAAGAAGCGCGGTGTGGACCTGGACCCCGCCCAACTGCGGAAGAAGCTCGCCCCGAAGGGTTCGGCGTCCGCGACGCTGATCATCACCCGCATCGGGCGGGACGCGGTCGCCTACTCCTGTCGCAGACTGGCCGACCGCCATGGCCGATGACACCCAACCGCTCCGGTCAGAACTCTTTCCTTCTGCGGGCGCGCACGAGTGGGCCTCCGGCGGCACCAGCTCGATGCAGACCCACGAGGAAGGGCATCTGGTGTACGCGGCCCGCGGCGTGCTGTCCGTCCACACCGAGCGGGGTACGTCGATCGTCCCCGCCAACCGAGTCGCTTGGACGCCGGCTGGGTTCACGCACCAGCACCGCGCCCACGGCGAGACCGACATGCGAATCGTCTTCCTATCCCGCGCACTCGCCCGGCACGTCCCGGACCGCCCTGCCGTGTTCCTGGCCTCCGGCCTGGCCCGCGAGGTACTGCTCGCCCTCACCAGCCGCCAGCTCGACGACGACGCTCGCGCCCGCCTCCAGCGAGTCCTCGTCGACGAGCTCCACGAAGCGACCGAGCAGCCACTCCAACTACCGGAGCCACGCGACGACCGCCTGCGCACGATCGCTCAGCACCTCCGCGAGAACCCGGCGGACAACACCTCACTGGCCGAGCTGGGACGCAAGGCCGGCGCGGGTGCCCGCACCCTCAGCCGCCTGTTCCGCGACGAACTCGGCATGACGTACTACGAATGGCGCACGCAGCTGCGGATCTACCACGCCCTCGTCCTACTCGCGGACGGCCACGACACGACGTACGTCGCGCATGCCTGCGGCTGGGCGAACCCGAGCGGCTTCATCGCGGCGTTCGCGGCCGTCGTCGGAACGACTCCGGGACGCCACTTGCGTTCGACGCATATTCGAACATATGATCGATCTCGCGAGCGGGTCTCCGGGTGACAAGCCGGCGGGCGAGGTGCTGCGTCTGCTGCTGCACTCACCCGGAGGCCCGCCACTAACTGCTACAACGTGTTCAGCAGGGATTCACCTGGGTGAGGGAGGCTGGCATGAGAACCGGTTGGCCGCTGACCGTTCGCCTGGGGAGCAAGCGGTGCGCGTTACCCCCGGGCCTCTGTCACCACGCCCGCTGCGAACTATCGCGCCACGCGGAAGCGTTCCTTCACCGGCAGCCGGAGCCGCGCCAGCGCAATCCCGCCGATCGCCGACGCCACCTGGGCGCCGACCTCCGGCAACTGCTCGGTGCCACCGCCGGTCGGCGTCTGCCTGACGAAGTCGGCCACCAAGCGATCCCAGTCCTTCGGGCGCCGCAGCATCGCATGTCCTTCGCCCACGAGCGAATACGTCCTCACCGCCGCCCCGGCAGCCCGTAGCCTCTCCGCGTACGCCGTGGTGCCGGCCGGATCGGTGATCGTGTCGTCGGTGCCGTGCACGAACGTGACGGGCGCCCGCACCGCGACGAGCGGTTCGCCGGCCGGCAGCCACGGGGCCAGCGCGAGCACACCGGCAACCCGCGGATGATCGCCGGCGGCGACAACCGCACGCCCACCCATGGAATGCCCGATCAGAAACACCCTTGAGATCACGGGCGGCAGCTCGTCCAGGACGGTCCGCAGATCAGCCGCAGCGTCACCGCCGTCGTTCCATCCCCGGAAGCGGTACCTCAGGAACCCGACGCCGGCGTCCGGTGCGGCCGACCTCGCGACCGCCGCGAAGGGCCACATCCGCAGCAGCGCCGGCCGCCACAGGTGCGGGTCGGCGCGTGAATGTTCCTGCCCACCGTGTGCAAGCAGCACCAGGTCGGTCGCCCCTGCCGGATGCCGGACGAGATCGACACCCGGACGCCTCACGGCTGGGTGTACAGCTCGGTCGGATCCTGGCGGATGGCCATCATCCGGCCCGGCACCGTCTCGGTGAAGCCGTACGAACGGTAGAGCTCGTGTGCGTCAGCAGTCGCCAGCAGCACCTGCCGCAGGCCCTTCAGCTCCGGATGGTCGAGCAAGGTCGAGACGACGAACCGTCCCAGACCGTGCCCGCGGTGCGACTCCAGGACGAACACATCGGCTAGCCACGCGAACGTGGCCCGGTCCGTCACCATTCGCGCGTACGCGACCATCGCTCCGTCCGCGTCGTACACCCCGAGGTTCAAGGAGCCCGCGATCGCCTTCTCCACGATATCGCGCGGGATCCCGGCCGACCAGTACGACGTACTCAGGAAGCCTTGCACCACGCCGGCGTCGATGCGCTCCGCGTCGTCATCCGCCTCGAAGCCGTCCGCCCCGGTCCACTTCACTTGTTGAGCACCTCCGTGATCGGCATCGACGAGTCGGCCGGAAGATCCAGGGGCGACGGCGCCTTTCCGGCCCGGACGAGCTCCGAGCCCAGCGCGGCGACCATCGCACCGTTGTCGGTGCACAGCCCCGGCCGCGGCACCCGTACGGCGATACCCGCCGCGGACGCGCGCTCCTCGGCCATCACCCGGAGCCGCGAGTTCGCCGCGACACCACCACCGATCAGCAGGTGCTCGAAGCCGCGGTCCTTGCACGCGTCGATCGCCTTGCGGGTCAGCACGTCGCAGACCGCCTCCTGGAAGGCCGCCGCGACATGGTTCACCGGCACGTCCTCACCGTCCCGGCGCCGCGCCTCGACCCAGCGCGCGACCGCGGTCTTCAAACCGGAGAACGAGAAGTCGAACCGGTGCCGCTCGAGATCGCGCTGCGACGTCAGCCCGCGCGGGAAGGTCACGTACAACCTGTCCCCGCCGTCCCGCGCCGCCTTGTCGATGTACGGGCCGCCGGGGAACGGCAGCCCGAGCACGCGCGCGACCTTGTCGAACGCCTCACCCGCAGCGTCGTCGATCGTGCTGCCCATCGGCTCGACGCCGTCGGTGATGTCCTCGACCGACAGCAGCGACGAGTGTCCGCCGGACACCAGCATCGCGACGCAGCCCTTCGGCAGATCACCGTGCTCCAGCGTGTCGACGGCGACGTGGGCCGCCAGGTGGTTCACGCCGTACAGCGGCTTGTCGAGCGACAGCGCCAAACCCTTGGCAGCGGCGACTCCGACCAACAGCGCGCCGGCAAGACCGGGCCCGCTGGTCACCGCGACCGCGTCGACGTCGGTCGGCTTGATGCCGGCCGTCTCGCACGCCCGCCGGATCGTCGGCACCATCGCCTCGAGATGCGCGCGACTGGCCACCTCCGGTACGACGCCGCCGAACCTGGCGTGCTCCTCGACACTCGACGCGATCGCGTCGGCGAGCAGCGTCTGCCCGCGCACGATCCCGACGCCGGTCTCGTCGCACGACGTCTCGATCCCCAGGATCAGGGGCTCACTCATCGATCCTCCACCGCATGATCACCGCATCCTCGCCGTCACCGTAGTACCCACGCCGCCGGCTGATCTCCTCGAACCCGAAGCCCGCGTACAGACCCCGCGCCGATTCATTGCTCAAGGCAACTTCCAGTAGAACCGTCCGGCCCGCACACCGGTCCAGGGCCGCCGTCATCAGCTGGCCGCCGATCCCGGTCCGCCGCTCGTCCGGGGCGACCGCGATCCGCAGTACCTCGACCACGTCCTCGACCACCGGCGGCAACAGCAGTACGACGTACCCGACGACAGCACCTTCGTCCGCGACCAGGATCACCCGGTCCTCGGACTGCCGCTCGAACTCGTCCGACCAGCCGACCGTACTCCAGGCCTGCGGCCCGAAGCACAGCTCGTCCAACGCGACCAGCGCGGGTTGATCGTCCGCGCGAGCCGCTCTGATCGCAGGTCTCACAGCACGCTCTTGGGCCCGGCCGACATGGTCACGTCCGGCCGGCGCAGGTACAGCGGATCCGGAGCCACAACCTCGAGCGTCCGAGTCGCCACGCCGGTCGCGAGCACCTCGGCCGACGGGTACTCCGCAACGTCGGCATCGGCCACGCCCAGCACGTCGGCGTACAGCGCTGCTCCGCGACCGATCACCGGCAGACCGGACAGCACATGCGCGACCTCGGCCGGCTTGTCGACCGCGGGTCCCTCCAGCCGACGACGACTGCCGTCCGCGGCCGGGCCGTCGTACAGCGCCCAGTAGATCTCCTTGCGCCGCGCGTCCGTCGCAACCGCGACAGGCAACGTCAGCGACGACTGCCGCGCGACGACGTCGAGGCTGCAGACGCCGGAGACCTCGATCCCCAGCGCCTCACCCATCGTCCGCGCGGTGACCAGCCCGACCCGCAGCCCGGTGAACGGGCCAGGGCCGACGCCGACCGCGATGCCGGTCAGGTCGCGAGGTGTGACGCCCGCAGATTCCAGCGCCGCTGCGATTGCAGGCGCGAGCAACTCGCCATGGCGCAGCGCGTCCACTGTCGTCGACGAGGCAACGACCTCGCCCGTCGGCGTGGCCAGTGCGACCGTCACTGCGGCGCTCGAGGTGTCGAAGGCAAGCAACATGTCAGTTCTTCTCCAGTACAGACACCCGTACGCCGGACGCCGCCCAGCGCGAGCCCACCGCCGTGATCCGCAGCGCTCGCGTCTCGTCGGTGTCGTCGTCGCCACGGGTGATCACGATCTCGATGCGGTCCTGCGCCAACGACTCGGCGATGCCGTGGCCCCATTCGACCACCGTGACCGCATCCTCCAGACTCGCGTCCAGATCAAGGTCGTCCAGCTCCGCGAATCCACCGAGCCGGTAAGCGTCAACGTGCACCAAAGCAGGCCCGCCAGACAATGAGGGGTGCACCCGCGAGATGACGAAGGTCGGCGACGTCACAGCGCCCCGCACCTTCAGTCCGGCACCAAGTCCCTGGGTGAACGTCGTCTTGCCCGCTCCCAGATCGCCGGACAGCACGAGCAGGTCGCCTGCCCGGAGCTGACCGGCCAACTCTTCGGCGATCGCCCGCATGTCCTCGGCAGTCGGAACCGTCAGCTCGACCGGCAAAGCCTTCGCATAGATCAGGTTCTGCGCTTGCTGGTCGACCACGGAGTACCCGCGGCGCCGCCAGAACTCGACGGTGTCCGGCAGTTCGACGCGCGCGATCAGGTTCACCCGACTGAGCCCACGCCGTACGGCGACCTCCTCGGCGCAGCCGACCATCGCCGAGGCGACACCACGGGCCTGGCTGCGCGGGTCCACGGAGACGCGGCGCAAGTTGAGGACGTCGCCGATCTGCTCGAACAGCATCGCGCCCACCGGGGCGCCGTCGATCAGCACCAGCAACCCACCGTGCTCGGCAACGGCCGCGGCAACGGTGGTCGCGTTCTCGGACAGCGCCGTCGACGGCGGGTCGAGCACCCGCCGCGCAGAGAAGGCGTGATGGATCACGGTCACGATGTCGTCGACGTGTTCGGCTGTGGCGTCGACGACGTGCAAGTCGGTCATACAGGTCCTAGGGGGTGTCTGATGGGTTCACGCCGTAGCGAGGAGGTGCTCGGTGCGGTGCATCGGCGTGCGGGGGCGAAGGTCTCGATGCGGGTTTCATCGTGGCCTTCGCACCCGTGCGGCGAGGTGCCGTGCCGAGCACCCCGCAGTAGGCGTGAACCCATCAGACACCCCCCAGGGATTGTTCGGCTCTCTCGATCATCCCAAGGAGGGCTGCGGTGAATTCACGGTGGTGCTCGATCAGGCCCAGGTGGCCGCAGTTCTTCACCTCGACGAGCTCGGCGCCGGGCACCCGGCGGACGATCTCCTCGGCATGCGCGAACGGCGTCAGATGGTCCTTGTCGCCGCCGATCACCACGCACTCGACCTTCTGCAGCGGCTCGAGGGAGTCGAACTTGTCGTGCAGCGCGAAGATCGGGTAGAACTCCGCGATCACCTCGATCGGCGTCGCCGCGATCATCTCGTTGACGAACTCGGTGAACGCCGGCGGCACCTCGGAGCCGAACGAGTACTTCCGGGTCAGCAGGTAGCTGATGTCCGAGCCGGCCTTCCGGCTGCGCTCGACCACATCGGGGATCCGCGCCAGGGCGGCGACCGTCGGCGTCGCAAGGGATCGCGCGAGCATGCCGAGCTTGCCCGGGAACACGATCGGTACGCCGTCCAGCCCGCCCGCGCTGGTCGAGCACAGGCCGACGCCGATCACCCGGTCGCCGAAGAGCTCCGGGTGCTGCTCGGCCAGCGCCATGATCGTCATGCCGCCCATCGAGTGACCGATCAGGATCACCGGACCGGTCGGCGCGAACCGCTCGATGATCCCGTACAGATCCATGCCGAGCTGCTCGATGCTGACGTGCGACTTCGGCGACCGCCCGGACCGGCCGTGCGAGCGCTGGTCGTAGAACACCATCGTGCCGATGCCGGCCAGGTCACGGCGCTCGAAGTGCCAGGCGTCCATGTTCAGCCCGTAGCCGTGCGCGAAGATCACCGTTAGGTCCTCGGGCGGCAGGGGTAGCTTCCGGCCGAGTCTGCGCTTGGGCGGCGGAGCGGGTCGCCGGGATCGCTTCAGCTCGTCCACTTCGACGTACAGCTCGACGCCGTCGTCAGCGGTGAAGATGTGCGCCGTACCGCGCTGCGACCCGAACGGCTCAGCCTCGAGTTGCTGGCGCTGGCCCGATCGCCGACCGATGACTGTGCGCTCGACCGCGACTCCCGCGGCAGCGCCCGCTGCCAGCACTCCGACCGCGGCTCCGATGAGACCGGCGGTCCGCCCTGCTTTGGACACAGCCGATCTACCTTTCGCTGTCGACGTACCTGCGCGGGATCCGGGCGCCCAGGCGGGTGACGATCTCGTAGTTGATGGTGCCGGCCGCGTCGGCCCAGTCGTCCGCCGTCGGCTCGCCCGACGTACCCGAGCCGAACAGCACGACCTCGTCGCCCGCGGCAGCCTCGTCGTCCTCGAGGTTGACCACGCACTGATCCATACAGATCCGGCCGACGACAGTACGACGCCGGCCGCCGGCCTGGACCGGGGCCCCGTTCGACGCGTGTCGCGGCAGACCGTCGCCGTACCCGAGCGGGATCAGGCCGAGCGTCGACGGACGCGGCGCGGTCCAGGTCAGGCCGTACGAGACACCCGCACCGGACGGCACGCGCTTGACCATCGCGAGCCGCGCCTTCAGCGTCATCGCCGGCTTCAACCCGAGCTCGGACGACGGCAGCGCATGCCCGAACGGCGACAGGCCGTACGTCGCCACGCCCGGCCGGACCAGATTGAAGTGCGTCTCCGGCAGCGCGAGCGTCGCACCCGAGTTCGCCAGGTGCTTGAACTCGGCGTCGATGCCGAACGACTCCGCGACCTCGACCGCCTCGGTGAAGGTCGCCAGCTGGGACTCGTTCACCGGGCTCTTGGGCTCGTCGGACGATGCCAGATGCGACCAGATTCCCTTGACCTCGATCCGCCCGGCCGCCTGCTCGCGCACCGCAGCCCGGATCAACGCCGGCCACTCCTCCGGTACGGCGCCACCGCGCGACATGCCGGTGTCGATTTTGAGGTGCACGCGGGCGGGCCGATCCGTCACCCCCGCCGCCAGCTCGTCGATCTCCCACGGCGCCCCAGCGGACAGGTCGATGCCGGCGTCGATCGCGTCGGTCAGCGGCTCGCCCGGCGTGGTCAGCCAGCAGAAGATCGGTCCGGTGTCACCGGCCTCGCGCAGCGCGAGTGCCTCCTCGAGCACCGCGGCGCCGATCCAGCCGGCGCCGGCCTCGCGGGCAGCGCGTGCGACCTGCACCATCCCGTGCCCGTAGCCGTCGGCCTTGACCACAGTCATCACCTGCGCGCCCTCGGCACGGGCACGCAACGTGGTCACGTTGTGGCGGATCGCAGCGAGATCGACGACCGCCTCAGCGCGAACCGGACGTGACTGAGGAGTAGACATGGTTGGTCCAGTGTCTCAGGCGGCGTGGATCAGGTCGGCGAGGGCCGTCATGTTGTGGAAAACCGTATCCGCATCGGAAAGTTTCGCCGGGTCCGTCATGCCTGCGTACCCGAATACCTTCATACCGGCCGCGACGGCTGCCGCGACGCCGAGCGGGCTGTCCTCGATCACCAGGCAGTCGGCCGGCTTCACACCCATCGAACCGGCGGCGTGCAGGAACAGATCCGGCGCGGGCTTGCCGTGCGCAACGTCCTCGGCGCTGAAGATCCGCCCCTCGAAGCGGTGCAGGAACCCGACCGCGGTCAACGCCGTACGGATCCGCTGATGGGTGCCGGAGGAGGCCAGGCAATACGTGATGCCGCGGGCGTCCAGGTGATCGAGGACAGCCTCAACGCCCTCGATCGCCTGGAGCTGGGCGAATCCCTCGAAGAGCCGCTGGTGGTACCGGTCCTCGAGATCCGCCGGCAGCGGGTGCCCCAACTGCGCCTCGGTCTTCTGCCGCATCGAGGCCATCGAGCCGCCCATGAAGTCCCGCACGGTTTCCTCGAAGGTGTACGGCAGCCCCGCCTCGGTCAGCAGCTCGGCCAAGATCGTGTTGGCCAGCCGTTCGGAGTCCACCAGCACACCGTCGTTGTCGAAAATCACGAGTCCGATCACACCGGAAACCCTAAGCGGCCACTGCTGAGTGCAGTGGCCGCCGGGGTACGTGAGAGCTATCTGGGGGTCAGTTCTCCTGGATGGAGAAGTCGGTGAAGTTGAAGCGCTGCTTGGTGTTGCCGGTCGAGACGACCTCGACGCCGAAGTCGACCTGCCAGGTGGTCTGCTTCGGGGCCCAGCCGCGCTTCGCCATGTCGTTGAAGAAGCTGGCCAGCGGCATCGTGCCGGACTTCTGCGTTACCTGGGACACGTACGCGGTGTAGCCGTTCTCGTGCCAGACGTCGTACGTGAAGCCGCCGAAGGTCACGGTGCCAATCTTGTCGCCGGCCGGGACCTGCTTGGAGTTGTCGGTCCAGATCATCAGCTCGTTGTTCAGGCCGTCGCCGATCCAGGCGTCGAACGCGACGTTGTAGATGCAGGCGGAGCAGTTGGCCGGCGTGGTGGCCGCGAACTTGGCCGACTGGATCTTCGACAGCGGTACGTCGTTGTAGTCCTTGTGCACGTTCGGGTACGCCTGAACACCCTTGTCGCCGGGCAGCGGCTGGGTCACGTCGAGGAACCAGTTGTTGTAGTTACAGGCGCTCAGCGTGTAGGTGCCGTTGTCGTTGTTCCACATGTTGTTGTGGACGTAGTACGCACCGAACGTCCGGCCGTCACCCTGGTTGTTCGTCGAGGTGGTGACGAACGACGGGTTGGTGCAGGTCGCGCTCGGGCTGCCGGTCGACGTGGGCGTCGTCGTGGTCGGCGGGGACGTCGGAGGGGTCGACGTGGTCGGGGGCTTGGTCGGGGTCGACGACGTGGTGTGCGTCGGCGTCGCCGTGGGAGTGGTCGTTGCCGGCGGCTTCGTCGGCGTCGACGTGGAGGTCGGCGTCGGCGTGGTCGGCTGCGCCGGTACGGCGGCGAAGTCGTAGTGAACCGTGTACGTCAGCTTGGTGCCGGCGCGGTACTTGTTGCCGTCGTACCGCACGGCGCGCAGCCGGTAGCTCTTGTCGGTGGTGCGGCTCGGGTCGATCGACACCATCGCGGGACCGGAAGCGGTCGCGGTGATCGCGACCGGCTTCTGGCTGAAACCGTGCAGGACGGTGCAGCCGGAGTACGCGTCGATGACGCAGGTTTCGACGCGTCCGACGTTCGGGAGGGCAGTTACCGTGCTGTCCGCTGCGTTCGCAGTCGAGACCGGCGAGTCCTTGGCCGCATGGACGACGATCGGCGCGGCCACGAGCGCACCGACTGCAAGGACCACCGCCGGGACGAGCTTGCGACTCCGGGCAGTTCGGGTGGGGGGCATGCGAAGAGATCCTTTGTTTGCTCGACGGGTCGCCCTGTTGCCCCAGAACCTCAGCGCGGCCCTCAACTGTTCGATTGAATCCCCAGAAGGGCCGGTTTGTCCGGCCTTGTCGTGCTATTCGCTCTCGCGTACGGCGGTGACGTTATCGAACCGTGATCAGGCCTGCCAACCCTGGGTACCGATTTAACGCAACGCGAACGTGCGCGGTGACGTCCTCTGGGTGTGAACAAACGGATGATCGCTCTGGCCGGAACCGTGCTTCTGCTGGCGGGCTGTGGCCAGAACACAGCCACCGATTCCGGCGCCTCGCCGGTCGGCAAGACGTTCCTCTCCACCTCGGTCACCGAGGACGGGAAGCCGAAGCAGCTCGCTCCGAAAACGCGCGTCCGGCTGCAGTTCACCGACGACGGGCGGCTGGTCGCGGACGCCGGCTGCAACTCGATGCAGACCGACGTGTCGACCAAGGACGGCAAGCTCACGCTCAGCGGCGAGCTGGTATCGACCGCGATGGGTTGCCCCGGTCCGCAGCAAGGCCAGGACCAGTGGCTGGCCGGCATCATCAGTGCGAAGCCGACGTGGAAGCTGGACGGCAACAAGCTCGATCTCGCCACGGGCAGTACGACGATCTTCCTGACCGACCGGGAGATCGCCGAGCCCGACCTCGCCGTCGACGGCACCAAGTGGGCGCTGTCCTCGGTGATCACCGGCGAGGCAGCTTCGCACCAGGCCGGATCCGAGAAGGCGTGGATGACTCTGAACGGCGAGCGTGTTACCGGTTCAACCGGTTGCAACGACTTCCAGGGCACGGTCGCGCGGTCCACCGGCAAACTCACCTTCGGCGAACTCGCCACCACGCGCCGGGCCTGCGCCGGCGAGCCCGCGGCACTGGAATCCCAACTGCTGAAGGGATTGAAGGGCGAGGTGACGTACGAGGTCGACGGCTCGACACTGAAGCTGCGCTTCTCCGGCGGCGGCCTGGACTTCACGGCGGCACGCTGAGGCAAGTGATTGAGGAACACTGGACAGTGCTCGTCCGGGCCGTGGAGCACCCGGGCGAGCAGGTCCGAAAGGCGGCTGACTACGCGATGCGGATATCGAAGGCCTGGACCTCGTTTCGCGTTGTTTCGTAGGAGACGAGCAGGTGGCCCTGGTCCTTCAGCTGGGCGCGTTGAGTGGCGGTCAGCGGGATTGTCCAGTGCTGGACGCCGCGGGTGATGGCTTGCGTCGCCTGGTTGACCAGGTGGCCGCTCATGTTGGGGGACCACGGTGGCGTGGCGCCGTCGGTGATGGCGCACGGGGTGAAGCCGTAGTCCGGTGGCGGGTCGGTGGTGCAGGACGTCGTCCAGACCGGGATCGCTGCTAGTTGTCCGCTGGTCACGAAGGCCCTTGCGGTGCCCGTGCCCTTGGACGAGGTGACCAGGTCGACTCCTGTCGGGCGGACCGTGCTGGACAGGATCTTGAGGTCGTCGGTCGGGACGCGGCCGGAGATCGGCACGCCGTTGCGTGCGGACTGCGCGATCGTTTGCGGTGACAGCGCGCCGTTGAGGTTCGGGTTCGAGACGTTCGGCGGTGTCGGTGTGGTCGAGCGATCGGACGGCGGGGTGTAGCCGGGGAGCGTGGCCAGACCCCAGCGGTACGGGTCGGACTGCACGGACCCGAGCGCCGACCATGCCAGCCGCGTGCTCATGTCGATGTGGCGCAACGTCGTCGTACCAGGTGCTGACGTGTCGTCGTTGTCGTACGGCGTGATGTTCAGACCGAGCCGTGACGGGTCGACGGCGGCCGGGAGGTCGGCGAGCGGGATCTTCACCTCGAGGTCGTACCCGCCACCGGCGTACGCGTGCGGCACTGTCGTCTGGTTGCTGCCGACCCACTGCGCAGTCGACGCGACCTGGACGCCCGGCGCGTTGCCCGTGTCGAGCGCGCCGCTCGAGTAGCCCTGGTGGTTGTCCGCGTCGCGTTCCCAGCACGGTCCGCCGCTCTGGGTGAACGGGAAGACGCCGAGCTTGAACGTGTTCGCGGTGTCCTTCAGCGCCTCGGATGCATTGCCGCGCGGGTCGAGCAGGATCTCGACCGAGTCGGCCTGCCAGTGGCCGACGCATTCCGCCGGGGTCACGGCGTACGACTGGTAGTCGTCGCGGACGTGGATGAAGAAGAACAGCGCGTCGTCGGACCAGCTGACCTTCGCCGTACTGCCTTCTCCTGTTGACGAAACGCCGCAGTCGTCGACGCCCGTGCAGGTCGCTGCGCCCTGCCAGATGCGGCCGAGGTCGAGCGTCTGACCCGGGTACTCACCCGGCTCGGCCTTGCCGTCGACCACCGGGGTTGCCTGCGGGATGACGGTGGTCGGGACCAGTGTGAGAGTCAGCGTCTCGGTGCCGGTCGCGGTGTGGATCGGGATGCTGACGTTCTGATTGGCCGGCAGGGTTGTGTCGGTGTTGGTCAGTTTGAACGTGACCGTCTGGTCGGCTCCGGGCTGCACGTCGTACGGCTTGGACGCCGCGTCGATCGTGAAGTCCGCCGGCAGATCGAGCGAGACCGCGCCGGTCTGCGGCTGCGTGGACCAGTTGTGGACGACGACCGGTACGTCGATCGTCTGGCCGATGCCCATCGACTGGATCGCCTGCGAACGGCCGAGGCGATTGGCCTGCGGCGCGGTGTTCTGCAGCCACTGGTCGTACTCCGCCCAGTTGCCCCACCGCTGGAAGCGTCCCTCGGCGGCGGCGACGATACGTACGACGTTGTCGGTGTAGCCGGTCGCGTGCTTGGTCGTGTAGAGCGCGGAGACCTTCGCGTTCTGGTCGACTGTCGCGTTGGCGGCCGGGGTCACGGTGAACGTCAGGTCGGCGGACGGCTTCTCCTTCACCTGCTGCGGACCGCTGACCGACCAGCCGGCCGGCACCGTCAACGCAACGTTGCCCTTAGCAAGCTTTCCGTGCGGCGCCTTGAGGTGGACGGTCGCCTGGAACGGCTCGCCGGCGACGTTGTAGAAGCGGCTGAAGGTGAGGTTCTCGAGCGTTCCGAGCGGGAGTCCGCCCGGATCCGGCTTCTTCGCGCCGAACAGGATCGCGTCGTCCCGACCGGCCGCGGTGTTGCTGTTCGGCTGGAACGGTACGAACGACTCGGTCATGCCGAACCGCGGGCACGCTGGGACCGAGACGCCCTTGTACATCACGCGACTCTGCGTCGGGTACGCCGCGCGTCCCTCGTCGGCCACCTGCTGCCAGATCTTCCGCGTACCAGCGGTCTGCGCCTGCGAGTTGCCGGCCGGCCAGGTGTACGGCGAGTTGTAGCCGGTCCACACGCCCGCGACGGTGTCGACGCCGGTCGGGGCGAATCCGGTGGTGCAGTTCGCCGCGGTCGTCGTACCGCCGGTCCCTGCTGTGCTGCCACCGGAGAAGACCTTCTTGACCTGCCACGTGCTGAGCGCGTGCGGGCCTTTCAGTTGCTCCGGGAACATGGTCGGGTCGGCGGCCGCGAGCACGCCTTCCCAGATCAGGCGGCCGGCCTGCTGGTGGTTGCCGTGTCCGGCGGCCAGCGTCGGCGTGAAGCCGATGTAGATCTCGGGCTGCGTCTCGCGGATCACGCGCGTGACCCGTCGGAGCGTCTCCTGCTCATCCCAGAAGTACTGCGTCAACGGCGCACTCTGGTTGTAGAAGAAGTCGATCCGGTCGAGGTTGAAGATGTCGACGGTGCCGGAGCGGTAATGCGCGACGCGGTCCTCGTTCTCCCGGCGCAGGCCGAGATCGGGCCCGAGCTCGTTACCGGCCGCGTTCCCGCCACCCTCACCGCGGGTCACCTGGATCACGCCACACTTCACGCCGTACAACTGATGCCACACCCCACACGGCCCGATGATGCTCGTGTCGTCATCGGGATGGGCCCACTCCCCCATCACATCGATCTTCGTCTGGCGATCAGCCACATAAGGCCGCGCCGAGGCAACTGCCGGAACCGGCAGCACCGCAAGTAGAACCAGAACCAAAAACCCCACAAGTCGCTTCACGTGCACACTCCAAAGGCGGCGGAGGCACTAGCAAACCCAGTCCTACGTCCGACCCACCCACCCGCGCAACAGGAATCGCGCGCCCGCCACCGCGACCAGCCCCCGCGCGCTGCCGCGCGTGCGACGACGACCCGTGGGTGGTAGGTGCTCGCGGACAGGTGAACAGCTTGAGCTGTCGTGCATGGAACCACCGGTCGTCTGGCGCTGGGCGGTTGCCGATCGAATACTTACGGACTGTCGGGTTCTGCGTGCCAGGTTTGCCAGAGTTGGCCGTAGGGGCCGTTGGTGGTTACTAGGTGGTGGTGGGTGCCTAGTTCTACTAGTTGGCCTGCCTCCATGACGGCGATTCGGTCGGCGTCGTGGGCGGTTTGTAGGCGGTGGGCGATTGCTATCACGGTGCGGCCCCGGAGTACGGCGGCGAGGGACTGTTCTGTTTGGCGGGCTGTTTTGGGGTCCAGGAGGGAGGTGGCTTCGTCCAGGATCAGGGTGTGGGGATCGGCTAGGACCACGCGCGCCAAGGAGAGTTGCTGGGCGCTGGCGTCGTCGAGTTTGGTGTCCTCGCCGAGTTCGGTGTCGAGGCCCTGGGGCAGGTCGTTCCACCAGGTGGCGCCGACGGCGTTCAGGGCGGCGTGCAGTTCCTCGTCTGTCGCGTTCGGCTTTGCGATGAGGAGATTGTCGCGGACGGTGTCGTGGAAGACGTGATGGTCCTGGGTGATGAGTACGACGTGCTCGCGCAGCTGGTCCGGCGGGAGATCGGCAACCGGCGTACCGCCGATCGTCACCGACCCGATGTGCGGACGATCGAGACCAGCGAGCAGACGCGCCAGGGTCGACTTGCCGGCTCCGGACGTGCCGACGATGGCCAGGCGTTCGCCGGGCTGCACGACCAGATCGATTCCGTGCAGTACGTCGCGGGCGCCCGTGTAGCTGTAGTGCGCGTTGTCGACTCGGATGCGGTCGCCGGCGACGTTCTCGGCCCGCGGCGTCTGCTCAGCCTGCGGGATGTCCGCGAGGCCTTCGACGCGGGCGTACGACGCTCCGGCGCCTTGCAGCTGTTCGATCCAGACCATCACGGTGTCCAGCGGACCGACGAGCTGGCGCAGGTACACCGTTGCGGTCACCACGATGCCGAGGCTGACCAGATCATGGAGGTAGAGGGCGCCGCCGATCAGCAGGACTCCCACCACGGGGAGCGCCAGCGCGACCTCGGACCACGGGAACAGAACGGTCCGCAGCCAGAGTGCCGCCAGTCGCGCCGATCGGGCTTGGGTGATGGACGCTTCGGTCACCTCCGTACGACGGCGCTCCAGTCCGAGGAGTTCGACCGTACGGGCGCCCTTCGCCGTACTGGCGACGACATCCGTCATCTCCGCACCCGTCGCGGCAACCGCCAGGTAGACCGGTCGCGCACGTCGCATGTACCAGCGCACCGCCGCGCCAACGCCGAGCAAGCACACGAGCCCGCACAGCCCGAGCCGCACGTCCAGGACGAGCACCGCGACGATGAGGAACAGAGCGTGGACGCTGGCCACGAGAACCTCAGGCACAGCGGATCGCAGCGTCACCGCGACGACGGACGCATCTGTACTCCCTCGGGCGATCAGGTCCCCGGTCGGAAGATGGTCCGCAACGCGCGGAGGCAACGCCAGGGTCCGCTGCAAGAAGCGCTCTCGGACCCGCGCCGCCGTACGCTCGCCGAACCGATAGCCGATCTTGAGCGCCCACCACGCCAGCACTGTCTGTACGACGGTGAACACCAGCGCACCGAACGCGAGCCGATCCACCGCGCTGAGCACGTCACCGGAGCCGGCTCGGATCGTGTCGATGATTCGCCCGAGCAGCCACGGACCGACCAGACCGGCCGCGGCGGCAAGCCCGTTCACCAGGACGACTGCGACGACAGAACGACGGTCCGCGCCCAAGTCACGGATCAACGCGGCACGTACTTCGGCGGGCCCTGCGACCGGCAGCTGCGTACTCATTGGGCATCACCCTGGGCCCGCGATACGAGGTCGCGATAGTAGGGATCGCTGCGCAGAAGGTCCGCGTGCGTCCCGGCTGCCGACACCTTGCCGTCGACCAGGACGATGACGTCGTCAGCACGGTCCAGTACGAGGGGCGACGTCGTGGTGATGACCGTTGTCGTGTCGCGCCTGACATCGCGGATGCGGTCAACCATCGCCGCTTCGGTGTTCGCGTCGACCGCGGAGGTCGGTTCGACGGCGAGCAGTATGTCGGGCGTCGCGTAGATGGCGCGAGCGAGCCGGATTCGTTGCCGTTGGCCACCGGAGAGATCGCTTCCGCCGGCGGCGATCGTCGCGTCCAGACCACCAGGCAGTGCCTCGACGATGTCCTCGGCGACGGCCACGCGGAGCGCCGTACGAATCCGGTCGTCGTCGGGCTCGATGCGCCCGGCAACAACATCGCGAACCGTGCCGGCGAACACCTCGGCATCGTTGTCGGCAACAACTAAACGGCGCCTGAACTCCTCACGCGCGGGCTCGTCGATCTCCATACCTGCTTGGGAATCGGTGTGCACCTGCCCGAGTCGCTCGATCACCGCGATCGCCTCCGCCGGGCGCGCAGAGACCAAGGCAGTCAGGGCGCCGGGCCTGATGACCACGCCCGACTCCGGGTCCGCCAACGGGACGGTGCCGATCGACGCCGGGTCGCCATCGTTGCGCTTGGCAACTGGCAGGTTGAGCAGGTTGATGATTCGTTGCCCTGCCACCCGAGCGCGGGCGATATCCCCGCCGCCCTCGATGAAGAACGACACCGGTACGACGAGCACCGCGACGTACCCGTAGACGGCGACGACATCGCCGATCGTGATCGCCCCGGTCGCAGCCATTCGCGCCGACAGCCATGCGACGGCGGCGAGGAACAGCGCCGGCAGACCGGTCGACAACGCGACGACCCAACTGGTGGGGCCGGCGACGCGGTAGCCGCGTCGTACCAATCGCTGCGACTGGTCTTGATACCGCTCGGCGACGAACTGCTTGCCGCCGAGACCGTTGAGGACGCGGAGTCCCGCGAGTACGTCGACCAGGCGGACCGTCAATCGTCCTTGGTGCACGCGGTACTCGCCGCCTGTGCGTTCGATGCGCTGGAGGAACGGGCCGACTGCGATGGCGAGCAGCGGTACGCCGGCGAGGACCACCGCGGCGAGCAGGGGGTTGATGGTGAACAGCACGACCGCGACGACGGCGTACGCGATGACTGCGCCGACGCCGGGGCCGGTGACGGTCAGCGCCATCGCGACCGTGTACACGTCGGCGATGCCGACGGTCACGACCTCACCAGCGCTCACCCGCTTCGCCAGTGAGGCACCCAAGCGGCTCGTGTGCCAGACCGTCGCCCGCACCGCGCGGAACGACGCGTCCATCCGGATCTTGGTCATGGTTCTGTGCCGCGCAATGCCGAGCAGCGCGTTCGTCACGCTGACCGCAAGCAGGAGTAGAGCCCAGCCGACGAGCGCGGACGTATCGCGTGCAACAAGTCCGTCGTCAACGGCGCGGGACAGCACCCATGGCGGCACGGTCAAGCCGACCGTCCAGCAGGTGCCCAGCACCGCACCCAACACGATCCGCCGGCCCTGCGAGCGGGTCAGCCAGTAGAGGAAACGCATGGGACTCGCGAGGTTGCTCGCGGTCGGCGGGACCCACGTCTCCTTCATCGTGTCCAGCCACGCGCGTACGACCGCCCCTCGCCGCCCACGGTCGCTGGCCATGCCCCAGATCCTTCCAGCTATATCGGGCCATCCGGGCCTTTGTGATTGGCTTCACAAAGGCAGTGTGCTCAGCTGTGCCGGTCGAGGAACGAGGCGAGTTCGACGACGTACTGCGGGCGCTTGTCGCGGCGTACTGAATGGCCTGCGCCGGCAATGTGTGCGGCTTGGAACTCGCCGGCCGCTGCTCGGGCGCAGCGCTCGGCGTACTCGGTGGAGATCAGGCCGCCGCGGTCGGTGTCGCCGTGGATCAGCAGCACCGGGCAGGTGATCTCGGCCAGCAGGTTGGTCAGCGGCACCGGGTCGCGATACGGCAACTCGAACAGCTGCGGGTTGACCTGCGCCTTCGACACGGCCCACGGCTCAAGCTCGTCCTCAGGCCAGTCGGGATCCCCCGCCCGCCCCCGCGCCATCCGCGCCGCCACATCCAGCCCCCGCAACTCCGCAAGCCACCCCGGCATCAACATCGGCCCATCCTGCTCGTCCCCGGCCAGCAGGTCCTGGTCGCCGCCCGGCGCCTCCTGGTCGACGGCCAGCTCACCGGTCGGCGCGACCTGATCGGCGGCCGGCGGCCCGGTCGGCGGGTCCTCGAGCACAACCGCCCGGACGAGGTCCGGTCTCGCCGCGGCCAGGTAGGCGGCCGCCATCGCCCCCATCGAGTGTCCGACCACGACCACTCCGCCGTTAGCCGGCTGGCTCGACAGTACGAGCGCGGCATCGTCGCGATGTGCGGTGTAGCTGACGGGTTCCTGCGGAAGCCCGGACTCCCCATGCCCGCGCGCATCGATCGCCAACGCCCGGATCCCCGGCATCGCCCCGATCAACGGCTCCCAGCACTGCGCAGAGTCGGAAAACCCATGCAGAAAGGCAACCTCAGCCCCCGCCTCATCCGTCCGATACCACGCCAGATGACCAGTCCTACCGCGCACGCTGAACATGCCTGCGGACGATAGCGCACCGCGAATCAACCGCCCAGAACATATCCGCGCGGCTTCGCGCGACGCGCCCGTCAACCGCCCAGGAGGTAGCGCGTGGCTTCGGGGAGGGCGGCGGCTACGGACATTGCGGTGATTGGGCCTGAGGAGGAGGCGAGGTTGGCGGCGGCGGCGTGGAGGTAGGCGCCTACGCTGCCGGCGTCTAGTGGGGTTAGGCCGCTGGCTAGGAGGGAGCCGCAGAGGCCGGCTAGGACGTCGCCGGCGCCGGCGGTGGCTAGCCAGGGGGTGGCGTTGGTGTTGACGCGGACCTGACCGTCGGTGGATGCGATGACGGTGGTGCTGCCTTTGAGGAGGACGGTTACGTCGTACCGTTCGGCGGCCAGGCGGGCGTGTTTGAGGCGCTCGGCTTCGACCGTGGCACGGTCTACGTCGAGGAGCCGGGCCAGTTCGCCGGCGTGAGGCGTGGCCAGTACGTCGACGTGGTCGCCGGAGTCGTCCAAAGCCTTCAGGCCGTCGGCGTCGAGGACCACGGGTTCTTCGGCGTCGAGCAGTTCGCGGATGCGTGGAATGTCGAGCTCGTCGCCCAATCCTGAGCCGATCGCCCATGCCTGCACGCGGCCGTTGCCGGCGACGATCTCAGGATGGGCGGCGCGAACAGCTTCCGCGACGGTGTCGGGGCCGACGTACCGGACCATACCTACTGGTCCGCCGAGGGCGCCGGAGGTCGCGATGACGGCGGCGCCGGGGTACTGCGTGGAGCCGACCATCAAGCCCAGTACGCCGCGGGAGTACTTGTCGGACTCGCCGTGGGGGACGGGGTAGAGGCGGCGGATGTCGGAGGTCTGGAGGGACTCGACTTCGGCGGGCGGGAGGTCGAGGCCGATGTCGATGAGGTGGACCGGGCCGCAGGCGGTGGCGGCGGGGTCGATGAAGTGGCAGATCTTGTGGGTGCCGAAGGTGACGGTGAGGGCGGCGTTGACGTGAGGTTCGGGGGCTTCGCCGGTGTCGACGTCGACGCCGGACGGGGTGTCGACAGCAACGATCGGTACGCCGAACCGCTCCGCGAACTGCACCACCGCCAAGGCGTCCTCGCGGAGTCCCGGTCGCCCGCCGATCCCCACAATCCCGTCCACCACAACATCCGCGCTCCGAATGAGCCCTTCGACGCCGGACGGGGAGATGAGGCGGCCGCCGGCTGCGTGGAGGGCTTCGGTGCCGGCCTGGTGGGCTTTGTCGGACAGGAGGATGGCTGTGACTTGGGCGCCGCGTCGTGCTAGCCGGGCGCCGGCGTACAGGGCGTCGCCGCCGTTGTCGCCGGAGCCGATGAGCAGGACCACGCGGGCGCCGTACGTGCCGCCGAGAAAGTTGCTGATGGCAACTGCCAGGCCGGTGGCGGCGCGTTGCATCAGGGTGCCTTCGGGGAGGCGGGCCATCAGGTCGGCCTCGGCGGCGCGGACCTGCTCGACGGTGTGCGCGCTGCGCATGGTCAGCCCTCCAGGATCACCACGGCCGAGGCGATGCCCGCGTCGTGGCTGAGCGACAGGTGCAGGTTCTGTACGCCGAGCCGCGACGCCTGCGCCGCCACGGTCCCGCTGATCTCCAGCCACGGCCGGCCGGTCTCGTCGGTCTGTACTTCGGCGTCGTGCCAGTGCATGCCCGCGGGAGCGCCGAGCGCCTTGGCCAACGCCTCCTTCGCCGCGAACCGAGCCGCCAGCGAGGCTGGCGGCTTCACCGCCTCGAGCGGCGTGAACACCCGCTCCCGCAAATTCGGCGTCCGTTCCAACGTCCGCATGAACCGATCCACGTCGACCACATCAATACCCACGCCGACGATCATGCTCGCCAGCCTAACGGAGGGGTGCAGCTCGACAGGAGGTGTCCGCCGATCGTGCCGGATTCCTCGTGTGCTCAGGCGTGGCGTCGGCGGCAGTGGGCGTATACGTCCTGTCGAGCTGACCTACCCCGGGGCAGCGGTGGAGTTGCGGACTCTCATGTCCACGGCGAGATCCAGGCGGAGGGCGGCGGGGGTGCGGCCGCGGGAGAGGTCGAGGACCACGCGGGCTGCGAGCTCGGCCATCTGGTGGAGCGGTTGGTGGACGGTGGTGAGAGCCGGCGTGACGAACTGGGCGACCGGGAGATCGTCGTACCCGACGACGGACAGATCGCGCGGGACGTCCAGGCCGAGTTCGCGGGCGGCCTGATAGACGCCGAGGGCCTGCATGTCACTGCCGGCGAAGATCGCGGTGGGGCGGTCGGGTAGCCGCAGCAGGGCGAGCGCCTCGCGGTGCGCGCCGCCGACCTCGAAGTCGCCGTACCGGATCAGCGCCGGATCGACCTCGATGCCGGTCGACCGCAGGGCGTCGGTATAGCCGTCGACGCGTTGCCGTGAGCAGAGCGTCTCGATCGGGCCGCCGATCATCCCGATCCGGGTGTGGCCGAGCGTGCGGAGGTGGGTCGTCGCCATCCGCCCGCCGTTCCAGTTCGCCGAGCCGATCGACGGTACGTCGTCCCCCACGTCGCCGACCGGATCGACGACCACGAACGGGATCCGCCGCGCCTCGAGCTGCGCGCGCTGGTCCGTGTCGAGGTCCGAGAACACCATGATCACGCCGAGCGGCCGCCGGTTCAGCACGGATTCGATCCACTGCTGCCGCGGCCGCAGCGCGCCGCCGCACTCGGACAGCACGAGCTCGACGCCCTCGGCGCGGGCGACCTCCTCGACGCCGCGGATCAGCTCCATCGCCCACTCGCCGCCGAGCTGGTTGAACACCAGGTCGATCATCGGGCTGGCCGCCGTGCCCGGGCTGCGCCGTCGGTACCCGTGCTCCTGGATCAGGCTCTCGATCCGGGCCCGGGTCGCCTCGGCCACATCCGCGCGCCCGTTCAGCACCTTGGAGACGGTCGGCACCGACACGCCGGCCTGTTCCGCAATTTTCGCAATGGTCGGTCGCTCGTTCACCACACCCCCTGGCTCGAAACTTTCGAACCAGCTTAGCGGTGGATCGTGCGCCCGTGGGTATCCGGTACGCCGCTGAGCCGGTAGAAGAACGTGTTGACCTGGTCGCGCCACTCCCGTGCGTTCACGAGCTGCGCCTCGAACCGGGCCGTGATGTTCTCCCGCACCACCGGCTCGAACCGCTCGGCGATCACCCGCCAGCGCGCGACCATCGCCTCCACCTCGGCGTATCCCTGGAAGTGCGTGTCGTAGATGTGCTGCAGCACCGTGCTGCCGTCGTGCAGAACGTGGTCATAGGCAACGTGATGGAAGAACAGCAACAGCTCGTCCGGGCACGTGGTGACGTCTTCGTACGTGCCGGCGAGCGGTTCCGGATACTGCCCGGTGAACCCCGACCCGGTCTTCACGGTCCGGTCCACGCCGACGCCGTACCGATCGGCGAAGTGATACGTCCCGCGCCCCGAGTACTCGTACCCGTTGACGCTCGGCCCGTAGTGGGTCTGCGGCGTGACCATGAACCCGACGCCCAGCGGCGCGGTGTACCGCTCGTACGTCCGCCACGATCCGGACATGATCGTGACGAGCTCGCTCCGCGTTCGATCATCCATCGCGAACGTCGCTGCGGCCCACTCGTGCAGCAGGCTGACCGGATCCGCGGCCGGCTCCCACGCCAGCCGGCCGAACGCGTAGAGATTGCTCTGAGCAAGTTTGTGACCGGTCCAGTTGGGGGCATCGCCAACGTTGGATACAGCAACGATCGCGCCGATGCGGTCGGCAACCGTCGTACCGCCGCCGCCCGTGGTGTCGAACTGCAGGATCTCCCGCCACCAAGGCGCGAGGTAGCACAGATCCTGCTGCTGCCCTGAGTACTCCTGCGTCACCTGCAACTCGAGCGCGAACACGGTCTCCTGCAGCTCACCGAGCAGCGGCGACATCGGCTCGCGGACCTGGAAGTCCGTCGGTCCGTGTTTGACCTGCAGTACGACGTTCTCCTCGAACCGCCCGTCGAGCGGGATCAGGTGGTCGTACGCCGCCCGCGCACGATCCGCACCGCGATCACGCCAGTCGTGTGCCTGCTCGTCACCGGAGTACCGCCAGAACACCGTCCCGCCGTACGGCGCAACCGCCCGCGCGAGCAGGTTCGCGCCCTCGGCATCACGGCCCGCCCGAACTACGAGACCGCCGAAGTCCGGTACGGCGTCGTACACGCGGCTGATCGTTGCCGACCACCAGCGAGCCACCCGCTCGTCCGACGGATCGTCGGTGAACTCGACCGAGAGGCTCACTGCGATCCCGTACTCGCGGAACATCGCCGCCAGACGGGCCACCTCGGGCAGGTCGGCGTTCGCGAGCGCGACCGCGTTGATCCCGATCGACGCCAGCAATCGCGCGTACGCACGGACCCTGGTCAGGTCGGCTACCGCGCTGCCGTCGCGGAAGAATATCGATCGACCTGAGTACCCGCGTTCGACGGCACCGGACAGCTGGTCCCAGTGGTCCAGCATGCGGATCGGCACGGCCGGCTGTTCGACGACGGTGAAGTCGCCGCTCATCCACTCGAAGTACCGGAGCAGGTAGAAGTAGCCGTAGAGCAGTCCGTGTCCGCCCTCGGCCGCGACGACGAGATCGTTGCCGCGTCGTACCACCACGAATCCTTCGACGCCCAGGCCGTGCTCGGGCACTGCCGCCTCGACCTCGCGCCATAACGGGGTCTCGCGGACGCGGGTCATGATGCACACGGCAACTTGTACGTCGGTCCGGAGACGGCGCGTCTGCCGGAGCTCGGCACGGATCGTCTGAGCCAGCGCTCCGGAGGCGTGGACAGTCACCTCGGGAAGCCGCTGCGTGCCGAGCCAGGCGGGGTCGTCGGTCATCGACCGTGATCTTTCCACACCGGGCGGTCGCCGAAAGTTTCGACGTTGTGCCGCAGCTGAGACGAAGGCCACGTCGGCCCGATGTGGGTGCAATCCGCGCCGGTGGGAAGAATGGGCCACATGCTGCAGCCGTCGCGGGAGGTGACTCCCTACACCGAGCTCGACCGGGCCACCTGGGCGCAACTGGCCGAGACCACGGTCTCCCCGCTGACGGCGGACGAGGTCGAGCGGCTTCGCGGTCTCGGTGACGAGATCGATATGGACGAGGTCCGCGAGGTGTATCTGCCGCTGTCGCGGATCCTCTCGCTGTACGTCCGGCACGCCCGCGCGCTGCACGCCGACACCGAGAGCTTCCTCGGCAAGCCGGCCGCGACCCGCACCCCGTTCGTGATCGGCATCGGCGGATCGGTTGCCGTCGGCAAGTCCACGACCGCCCGCCTGCTGCGCGAGCTGCTGGCGCGCTGGCCCGAGCACCCGCGGGTCGCGCTCGTCACCACCGACGGTTTCCTCTGGCCGAACGCCGAGCTCGAGCGCCGGAACCTCATGCAGCGCAAGGGTTTCCCGGAGTCGTACGACCGCAAGTCCTTGCTTCGCTTCGTCGTCGAGGTGAAGTCAGGCATGGACGCGGTCGAGGCGCCGGTCTACTCGCACCTGCATTACGACCGCATGCCCGGCGTACGGACGACTGTCGAGCAGCCGGACATCCTGCTGCTCGAGGGGCTGAACGTCCTGCAGCCGGCGCCCCGGCACGCGGACGGGAAGAGCGGCCTCGCGGTCAGCGACTTCTTCGACTTCTCCGTGTACGTCGACGCCGCTGCCGATGACGTCCGGTCCTGGTACGTGGCGCGCTTCCTCAAGCTGTGGGAGACGGCGTTCCGCAACCCCGAGTCGTACTTCGTCCGGTACGGCGAGCTGAGCCGCCAGGAAGCGATCAAGAAGGCGGAGTCGCTCTGGGACGGCATCAACGGCCCGAACCTGCGCGAAAACATCCTCCCGACTCGCTCCCGCGCGACCCTGGTCCTCCGCAAGGGTCCCGATCACGCCGTTCGCTGGATCAGGCTGCGGAAGCTTTAAGCGCCGGTACGACGGCGACCGCGACGACTGCGGCGGTCAAGGCGAACGCGATCGAGAAGCCGACGCCACCGACGACCGCGCCGAAGATCAGCGCGCCGGCACCCCAGCCCCCGTCGTACGCGAGGTTCCACAGGGCGCTGACCTGGCCGTAGCGGGTGCGGTCGACGCGGTTGTACATCAGGGTCAGGGTGAGGTTCTGCGCGGCCCCGAAGCCGATGCCGAAGCAGGTCGATCCGATGAGGATCGCGATGGCACTCGGGAGGAAGACCAGCGATCCGGCGCCGACCGCAGCGAGGATCAGCGCGGGTGCGAGCAGTTTCGCAGGGCCGATGCGGTCGGCGTACCGACCCGCCAACCAGCGAGCAATGGGGGCCGCGATCGCCTGCAGCAGAAGGGCTGTGGCGACCAGCGACTGCTTGTCTCCGGCAACGGCCAGCGGCAGGAACGTGACGCTGATGCCCGCGGCAACAGTCACTGCGGCGAAGATCAGGGTCGGGATCAGGAGACCGCTGCGCCGTACGCCGCCGAGTACCTTCACGTGCTGCTCTTCTTCAGAGGTGTTCACCCTCGCGGGCAGACCGACCAAGGCGACGAGCCCGGCGAGTGAGGCGATCGCGGCGATGACGAACAGTGCGCCGAAGCCGATCACGTTGGTCAGGTAGACGCCGAGCGGGAGACCGATCACCGCAGGTACGCCGACAGCCACGCCGTACACGCCGAGCGCCTCGCCGCGGCGGGTGGACGGGGTGAGGTCGGCGACCAGTGCTACTGCTCCGACGACCAGGATCGCGAGGCCGGCGCCACGGACGACGCAGACGGCGAGCACGACCGGCAGCGCTGCGGAGGTCAGCAGCACCAGCGAAGGTGCGCCGAGGAGCACCAGCCCGAGTCCGAGGACGACCTGGTATCCCCAGCGAGCCAGCATCCGCGGCACCAGCAGCTCCACGGCCACCGCGGAGAACATCATCGCGGCAGTCGACAGCCCCGCGCCGACGCCACCGGAGCCGTTCGCCGCCAGGTAGAGCGGGACGACCGAGGTGAGCAGATACATGCTCAGGCCGGAGCCGAAGACCATCGCCAGCAGCCGGCCGAACTGGCTGGTCAGCAGACGGTCGGCAGCAACAACCTGCACTGTGGGGATCTCGCACGCGGTGGTCATGACACTCACGCTAGAGACATACCGGTCCGCCCTACAGATCCAGTTCTGGACCGCCCGAGAGGACCAGTTGGTCGGTGATGAAGGCGCTCAGGCGGTTCAGGGCGGCGTCGATCTCGGGCAGGGTGACCGCGCTGCACGACAGGCGGAGTGCGTTGATCGGGGCGTCGCCGTCGTAGAAATGGCTCATGGGAGTCCACAGGACGCCGTACTCGTGGGCCGACTTCTCGAGGAGGGCGTCGTCGACCGGGAACGGGACCGTGACGACAACGAAGAAGCCGCCGGCGGGGATGGTCCAGGTGATCTCGCCGTTCGGGAAGCGGGTGGCTAGGCCGTCGGTGATCGCTTGGAGGTTGGCGGCGTAGACAGCGCGCTCGCGTTCGTTGGCGGCGACGAGGCTGCAGTCGTTGGCGAGGAGTTTGCCGCCGACGACCGCCTGGGCGACCGGTGAGGTGTTGACCGTCAGCATGCTCTTCAGCTTGGAGAGTTCGTCGGCCAGCAAGCCTGTGCCGACGGTCTGGTCCGCGACGACGTAGCCGACTCGGGCTCCGGGCAGACCAGTCTTCGCGAACGAGCCTAGGTAGACGACTCGGCGCGAGGTGTCTAGGGACTTCAGAGTGGGCATGCGCTGATGACCCTGGGCCGGGAAGAGACCGTACGGGTTGTCTTCCAGCAGCAGGATGTTCTCGGCTGCGGCGATCTCCAGCAGCTTGTGCCGGGCCGAGACGTCCATGCTCAGCCCGGATGGGTTGGCGAAGTCGGGCATCACGTAACAGGCGCGCGGACGCCGCCCCTCCGCGCGGACCGACTTCAGCACGGTGGCCAGCTCGTCCTCCTCCCCCACCGGTACGACGGGGAGGTCGACGAGGCGGGCCGCGCCGGTGATGCCGACGTACGTCGGGGAGATGGCGAGCAGTACGTCGTCGGGGCCGGCGCAGAGGGCGCGCAGCGTCAGGACCATCGCCTCCTGGCAGCCGACCGTGACGACGATCGCCTCTTGGTCGACGTGGATGTCCTCGTCGATCGCGAGGTTGCGCGCGACCAGGTCCTGGATGATCCCCTTCGTCCGCCCGTACTGGAAGATCGTCCGCCGGACCGCGGCCTCGTCGTACCCCTGGTCCCGCAGGTACTGCGCGAACAGGTCGAGGTACCGATGCAGATCGTCGAGCGCGAAGAACTCCTCGGTCGGACGTCCCGCGGCGAGCGAGATCGCGTCCGGGTAGTGGTGCGAGATCTCGTTGAGGAAGTTCATCGAGTTCAGCGCCCGGTCGGTGAGCGAGCCGTGCAGGTCGCTCAGCTCGAGATCGGCCATGTCGCTCTCCCCACGCTCAGTTCCCGTACTGCGGCCAGATCCGCACACCCCGCCAGCAGCATCGCGTCCCGCACCTCCCGGCCGAGCAACGCCAACGCCTCATCCGCGCCTGCCAGAGCAAGTGCCCACAGCAACGGCCGTCCGACCAGTACGCCGGAAGCGCCCATGGCAACCGCCTTCAGCACATCGAGCCCACTCCGTACGCCGCTGTCCAGCAACACCACGCAATCCTTGCTGACAGCATCCACAACCGGGCCCAGGGCATCGATCGACGCGACCGCACCGTCCAGCTGCCGGCCACCATGGTTGGACACGACGACTCCGTCCGCACCCACTTCAACGGCCCGTCGAGCGTCCCTAGGGTCCAGAATCCCCTTCACCACAAGGGGGATCGGACACCGCGTCCGTAGCCACTCCAGATCCCGCCACGACACGGCCGGCTCGAACGCGGAAGCCGTGTGCGCAGCCACCGCCGACAACCCCGGTGTCCCCGCGTGCGCTTCTGTCACTTTGTCGACAAGGTTCTCCGGCGCGACGTCTGGCGGGAGCGCGAACTCGTTGCGGATGTCCCGCAATCGTCGGCCCATCACCGGTACGTCGACCGTCACCATCAACGCGCTGCACCCCGCGGTCACCGCTCGCTCCACCAGGCTGGTCACTACGCGACGGTCCCGCAGCCAGTAGAGCTGGAACCACGACTGGGTCACCCCGGCGATCTTCTCCAGCGGGACGCTGCTCAGGGTGCTGATGGTGTACGGGATGCCGGCTCGCGAGGCGGCCGCGGCCAGGAGCAACTCGCCCTCGGGGTGCAGGAGCTTCTGGTAGGCCATCGGTGCAACCGCGAACGGCAGCTCCCACCGCGCGCCGAGGACCGACCAGGAGGGGTTCGGCTTCGCCGTGCCTGTGAGGATGCGGGGGGTCAGCGTGATTGCGTCGAAGGCGGCGCGGTTGAGGCGAAGGGTGTGTTCGGAACCGCTGCCACCGGCAACAAAGTCGTACACAGCCGCCGGAAGAGCCTCACGAGCAAGCGGCTCGAAGTCAGCGAGAGTCTCAGCCATCTGTGAAGGTTCTGGCTAGCCAGGTCGATGCCTCGGCCATCGCCTTCTTGCCGCCGTCGAGGATGCCGGACATAGCGAAGAAGCCGTGGACCATACCGCTGTAGCGGCTGAGGGTGGTCGGTACGCCGGCCGCATGGAGCTTCTCGGCGTAGTACTCGCCCTCGTCGCGGAGCGGGTCGTACTCGGCGGTGATCACCAACGCGGGCGGCAGGTCTGCGTGCGACTCCGCGAGCAGAGGCGAGGCCAGCGGGTTCTGGCCGTCTGCGGGATCGGACAGGTAATGCTTCCAGTACCAGCCGACTGAAGTGTTGTTGAAGAGGTACGGGTCGGTGCCGTTGCGCATCGAGATCGTGTCCGAGCCGTACAACGTGTTCGGGTACACCAGCAACTGTCCCGCCAACGCCGGACCGTTGTCGCGGGCAAGCAAAGTCACCGCTGCCGCCAGGTTGCCACCGGCACTGTCTCCACCGACCACAAGTCGCGCCGGATCAACCTGCGGCTGCGCTGCGATCCACTGCGTCGCCTTGTGGCAGTCGTGGACGGCCGTGGGGAACGGATGCTCGGGCGCCAGCCGGTATCCAACGGTGACGACCTGACAAGGTACGGCGTTCGCGAGCTTGCGGCTGATGCCGTCGGCGGTGTCGATGCTGCCCAGTGTCCAACCGCCGCCGAAGAAGTAGACCAACGTCGGCAGCGGACCCTCCAGGTCAGGGCGATAGACCCTCAGCGGCAGCCCGTCGTCGGTCGTGACGTCCTCGACGGAGTGGACCGGCTCGACCTCGCCGCCCGCGGCCCGGATCGAGGCGAGGTCCGCCTCCCTGGCCTCGGCCAGCGTCTGGGTGTAGAGCTGCGGCACCTGGTGAGACTCACGTTCGGCGCGCATCGCCTCGACCTGTGGATCCAACGGCATCGGTTCACCCCAATCGGATCGGCATGGACGCATGTCCACGCAGCAGCAGGCTATGACTGCGAACCGGCTCCCCCGCCAGTTGCAGCTGCGGGAATCGCTGGAACAACTGCCCGAACGCCGCCCGCCCTTCCATCCGAGCCAGCCCGGCGCCGACGCAGTAGAACGGCCCCGCACCGAACGACAGGTGCTGCAGATCCACCCGGTCCGGATCGAACGTGTCAGCGTCCGGATGCTTGGCCGGATCGCGGTTCGCGGCGCCGGGCAGGATCAGCACCAGACTTCCCTCGGTGATCGTCTCCCCGGCCAGTTCGAGGTCGACCGACGCCTTCCGGCTGATCAGCTGGACCGAGCTCTGATGCCGCAGGATCTCCTCGACACAGTCCGCGGCCCGGGCAGGCTCGTTGCGCAAGGCATCGACCAGGGCAGGCTGAGCGAGCAGCAGCTCGAGTCCGTTGGTCAGCAGATTCATCGTGGTGACGAAGCTGGCGTTGACCAGGACCAGCAGGTTGTCGATCAGCTCCTGCTCGGCGAGCTCCGAGTCAACCAGCGAACTCACGAGATCGTCGCGCGGCTGGACCCGGCGATCGGCAAGCATCCGCGCGTAGTAGTCGTTCAGCTCGTCCGCGGCCTGATTCGCGGCGGCCAATCGCTCCGGAGCCTTGCCACCGAGGTCGAGGTAGTCGTCGATGGCCTTCGTCCGGTCCCGGAACCAGCCCAGCTCCGACCGCGGGATGCCCAGGAACGTGCCGATGACCGTGATCGGCAAGCGATACGCGAAGTCCACGAAATCGATCACCTGGCCGTCCCGGCCGGCCTTGCCCAGATCGTCGAGCAGCTCGGTGGCCAGCGCCTCCACGACCGGTTCGAACCCGGTCAGCCGACGCGGCGTCAGCACGGCCTGGAACACCTTGCGCATCCGCAGATGATCGGGCTCGTTCTTGAACATCATCGACCCGCCGAGCCGCCGCAGTACGGCGTCCTGAGGGTCCGGGTCGGCCGTCAGCAGCCGGCCGAATCGCGTGTCCTTCAAGGCTTCCTGCGCCGCGTCGTACCCGTTCACGACGACGGCGTACGGCGAGGTGCCGGGCTCGATGCGGCAGACCGGGCCGATCCGATGCAGCTCCGCGAAGAGCGGCATCGGATCGCGACGGCCCTGCTCGGAGCCGAGGGCGGCGAGAATCTCGTTCGCACTCCGAGCAGCCATGTCAACGCACCAGGTTCAGCGGGACCGAGGCCGCCATCAGCTGGTAGCCGGCGTCGTTCGGGTGGATGTGATCACCCGAGTCGATGTCCGCGCGCAGCTTCGACGGCGCAGCCGGGTCGCGCACGACCTTGTCGAAGTCGAGCACACCGTCGAACTCGTGGCTCGACCGCAGGTAGCTGTTCACCGCCTGCCGGGTCGCCTCCTTGGCCGGCGTCCAGCTGTCCGTGCCGGAGAGTCCTTCGAACGGCGTGATCGTCGTGACCAGGCTGCGGATACCGCGCTCCTTGGCTTGTACGTTCACCTGCCGCAGCGCGCCGATGATCTCGGCGGCGGAGTCGTCGGACATCCAGATGTCGTTGATGCCGAGCTCGGTGATCACGGTGCGTACGCCGGTCTGTGCGAACACGTCCTCGTTCAAACGGGCCAGCGAGTTCACGCCGACCTCGCCGAAGCCGGGGAACGCGCCGTTGTCGGACGGCTCGGTGCCCTCGTGGTTGAGCCGGCTGCCGGCCAGACCCGCGTTCAGCACGCTCGGGAACGGCTTGTGCCCGGCCGATGCGGCCAATCGCTCGGCGAGCTGGTCCGGCCAGCGGTTGTTGGCGTTCGGCGTGCTGTTCGTGCCGTCACTGATCGAGTCGCCGAGGACGACGATCGAGCCGGCCGAGTCGTCGGTCTGGACGTCGACACCCGACAGGAAGAACCAGCAGCACCGACGTGTCGTCGGGTAGTTCGCGCCGCCCGGGTCGCTGACGTGGTTGCCGACGCCGACGAAGTTGTCCTGGATCGACGAACCGTGGAACGTCGTCGGGCCGGTGTTGTCCTGGAAGTACAGGCTGACGACGAGGTCGTCGAGCGTGCCGATCCGCAGGTTGACCGGGTCGCTGAGCAGCTCGCTGCCCTTGACCATCGACGCGCTCCCCGATCCGTTGAACGTCAACGTCCGCAGGGATGCCGGGTCGATGTCGGACAGTTCCGGCGTCGCCTTGTTGGGCTTGGCAACGGTTGCGGCGGCGACCGTGACGGTCTTCTCGCCGTAGATGTTCGACAGCCGGACGCGGATCCGGTTGCCGCCGACGGTCGGGCGGATGTTCAGCCGGACGCTCTGGTCGGTCAGCCCGAGATTCGTCGAGCCGGTCGCGTCGCCGTGGGTGACCGCGGTCGCCCAGGTCCCGACCCATTGGGCGTCGTTGTGGCCACTGAGAGTCGAGCCGGCCAGGCTCGATCCGGCGAGAGTGAGAGCCGCGGTGACCGCAACCGCGCGCCAACTGCTGGAAATGGACATGGACTGACCTCCAGGCGGAATGGATGCGGACGGAACGTAATACGCCAGAAGGAATCCGGTCAATGAATCAGAATGCATTTCTTTCGGTCCCGGCGCAGCGGTTAGCGGACCGGTTCCACTCCCGAATCGCAGGGGTATTCCTTCACACCGCGCAGGGCGCCGATCGAGTAGAGTCACAAGGGACGGCTGGGGGTGGCCGCGCATCCTAGGGGAAGCAGACGAGAATGCCGCCTGATTTCGTCATGCCCGGAAACAGTACCAATTACGTGGGCCAGGTCCTGCAGCTGTTCGAGGAATTCTCCGGGCGTCCCGCACTAGCCCGCGGTGACCGTTCCGCGACGTACGGTGAATTGATCGCCGACGTACTGCGGTTTGCAGGCGCATTTCGCGATGCCGGCGTCCGGCCGGGCGGCAAAGTGCTGGTGATGGCGGCCAACTGCTTCGACGCCCCGGCGCTCCAACTCGCCCTCCACCTGCACGGTTGCCGGGTGTTGTGGAGCGCGCCGATCACGTCCCGCCGCGAGATCGATCGCTTCGCGGCGCTGGCCGACGCCGACTTGTTCGTGTACGACGAAGCGAGCGAGCTCGGCCAGGAGCTGGCGGACTCGCTCGCCCCGATGCCGGCGTACCGGATCGCTGAGCTCGACTCGTCGACGCCGTACGAGATCAGCGCGACACCCGCGCCGGACTCGGTGTTGCAGACCAGCGGGACGACCGGCGATCCGAAGCTGGTTCATCACACGCAGGCGTTCTACGAGCAGATCCTCGAGTTGGCCGCGGCCTTTGTCGCACAAGGGTTTCCGATGCTCCGGCACTACTCGGGGTCACCGCTGTGGCTGGCGAGTGGACAGATCACCACGTTCTTCAACCTGTTCACCGGCGGGGTGCTGTTTCTGACCGACACGTGGTCGCCGGAGGAGTTCTACCGGATCGTGCCGACGGAGCGGATCACATCGACGTATGTCACGCCGCCGATGTTGTACGAAGTGCTTGATTATCCCGGTGGCGCGGAGGTCGATTGCAGCAGCTTGTTCATGTTCAACGTCGGCGCGGGTCCGGCGACGCCGGCGCGGTTACGGCAGGGGATCGAACGCTTCGGTCCGGTACTGCGGATCGTGTACGGGCTGAGCGAGTGCGTCGTGGTGACCGCGCAGCCCGGGTTGACCGCGGACGCGCGGCTGGCGTCGGCGGGCACGCCGTACGGCGATGTGCGGATCGAGATCCGGGACGACGACGGGAAGGTGCTGCCGAACGGACAGACCGGCGAGGTGTGGGTGCAGAGCAACCTGGTCTTCGCCGGGTACCTGAACCAGCCGGAGCTCACGGCCGAGACGCTTGTCGACGGATGGCTGAGGACACGCGACCTCGGGTACGTCGACGACGACGGCTTCCTGTTCCTGGTCGACCGGGTGCACGACATGATCGTCACCACCCGCCGCAACTGGGCGATCTTCTGCCGGCCGATCGAGGACGTGCTGAGCAGTCACCCGGCGGTCAGCACCGCGGCGGTCATCGGCGTCCCCGACCCGGTTGTGGGCGAGGCGGTGCATGCGTTCGTTGTCGTGCGTTCGCCGATCGCAGCAGAAGAGTTGCAGGAGCTGGTGACCACGACCCTGAACGAGATGTGGGCGCCGGCCGCGATCGACTTCGTCGACGAGCTCCCGCTGACGAGGATCGCGAAGGTCGACAAGGTTGCCCTCCGCAAGCTCTACGCCGAGCTGCACCCACAGTCATGACACCCAAACGCGGTCTCGTCATCCTGTTCATCGCGGACGTGCTGTCCGCGGTCGGCAGCCGCATCACCATGGTGGCGATCCCCTGGCTGGTGCTCGTCACCACGGGCAGCGCGGCCCGGATGGGTCTGGTCGCCGCGGTCGAGCTCGTGCCCTACATCATCGCGAGCATCATGGCCGGCCCACTCATCGACACCCTCGGCCCCCGCCGTACGTCGATCCTCGCGAACCTCTCGAGCGCCGTCGCGGTCGCGGCGATCGCGGCCACGACCAGCCTGGGCTTCGCCGCCCTGCTCGTCCTCGTCGCGGTCGCGGGCGCACTCCGCGGTGCAGCCGACCGGGCGAAGGATCTGTTGGTACGCCCAATGGCCGAGGCTGCCAACGTCGAACTGATCCGCATCACGTCCCTGCACGAGGCCCTCGCCCGTGGCGCGACCCTGCTCGGCGCACCGCTCGGCGGCCTGCTGATCTTCTGGACCGACGCCGCCAGCGTGCTGTGGATCGACGCGGTGACGTTCGTGATCTGCGCAGTCCTCGTCGCCGCCTTCGTCCGCCCGCCCGAGGTCGTCGCGGACACCCGTCGGGACAAGTACTTCCGCTCCCTGGCCGAGGGCTTCTCGTTCGTACGACGGGACGAGCTGCTCGCGACGATGCTGATCACGACGTTCACGATCAACATCTTCGCCAGCGCGAGTACGGCGGTCTTCATCCCGGTCTGGGTCCGCGACGAACTCGGTTCACCCGCCGGTCTGGGTCTCACACTGGGGGCATTCTCCGCCGGCGCCTTGCTCGGCAGCATCACGTTCGCCGTACTCGCCACCAAGGTGCCGCGCTACCTGACCTTCGCGATCGGCGCCTTCGTCGGCGGTAGTCCACGGTTGCTAGTTCTCGGTCTCAGCGACAACCTGGCCCTGGTCATGGTGGTGACCTTCCTGTCCGGCATCGGGATCGCCGCGATCAACCCCGTCTTCGGCGCTGCCCTCTACGAACACGTCCCGAAACATCTCCAAGCCAGAGTCATCGGTCTGGTGGCAGCGACATCATTCGCCGGCCTTCCACTAGGTGCCTTGCTGGCCGGTGAGTTGGTCAGCGCCCTCGGCCTGACCCCGGCTTTGATCTGGTCAGGCCTTGCCTGCCTGGTCGTCAGCGTGTTCCCCTTGGTCCACCGCCGCCCCGGGAAGGTTCTCGACGCACCGAGCCCAGTGGAGGCAACGTGAACGAAGCCACTGACCCCTACTGCCTCCGCCCCGGCGAGAGCCTCGAGCTCCTCGCAGACCATCCGTGGCGGAGGTTCGTCGTCCTGGGTGACAGCGTCGTCGAGGGATTGTGCGAGCCGGTCGAGGGATACAGCGATCTCCAATGGGCGGATCGCATCGCCGCCGAGCTCCGCGCCGTACGTCCCGAGCTCGCCTACCTCAACCTCGGCGTCAGCGGACTGCGGACTCGCGAGATCCTCGCCACGCAGCTCGAGCCGGCTCTTGCCTTCGGCCCGGATCTCGCCCTGGTCGTTGGCGGAGGCAACGATGCGTTCCCGGCGACGTACGACGCGGACCGGGTCGATCGCGAACTGACGCTGATGATCACCACGCTGCAAGGTGCGGGCGCGGAGGTGATGACGCTCGGCATGTTCGACATCTCGTACAGCCCCGCTGTCGTCGACTGGTTGCGTCCGGGCCTCAGGCAACGAATGCGAACCCTCTCCGATCACACGGCCGAGATCGCCGAGCAGCTCGGCACGATCCACATCCACCTGACCGACCACCCGCTGTCGACCGATCCGAGTCTCTACAGCAGCGACGGTCGCCACGGCAACGCTCGGAGCGATGCCGTCGCGACCGCCGAAACACTCAGAGCGATCGGGCACCGCCTCAAGGCACCAGCAGCAGACCACTCGTCAGCGCACCCTGGCCAACGTTGACCACCGGCCCCGCGCCGGGAACCGTGAACCGGAGGTAGGCGCCGGCCGCCGTACCTCCGAACAGGTACGGCGCGATGCAGAACGGCACGTCCGCCTCCTGCGTCTCCTCGGTCTCGAGTTGCACGAACTGCATGGTCAACCGGTCCACGTCGACGTGCTGCTGGACGATGTACCCGCCCTCGCTCAGGGCTTCCTCGACTGCGTTCGCCCAGGTTGCCTCATCGACCTCAGGACCGACCACCACACCGACTCCGCCGTACGAACCGTTGGGCTTGAGCACCAGCTGGTTGCGGTCGGCAAGTACTCGATCCCGCAGTCCGGCTGACAGGATCTCGGTCCGCGGGACGTGCTGCCGGACGACCTCGGCATCCACCGGGTCCAGCTCGTAGAGGTCGCTCCACAGCCAGGCCAGGATCGTCTTGCTCGCCAGCAACCAGCTCGCGGTCGCGGTGAACATCCGCACCGACCCGCCGGCGACGGCCGTCCCCAGCGCATCCAGTCCGTCGCTCGGCTTCATACCTTGCGGGACGAACATCCGCAGTACGGCGTCGATCGGCCCGTCGTCGACGCAGAGTCGACCGTCGGCGTCCAGCGTGAGCCACTCGACCGGATACACCCGCATGTCCAGACCGAGCTCACGACCGCGCTCACTGAACGGTTCGAGCAGCTTGATCATCGCCAGGCCGTCCTGCGAACCCGGGTATGTCCCGCCGGTGGTGAAGACCATCGCCAGCCGATCGTCCCCGGTCAGCTGTAACGCCGATCGGACGGCCTCGTACCGCGCGTCGACCGCCGACGCCGGCGCCGTCAACCCAAGATCGTCCAGCACAGGGTCGCCCGCGTAGGCGTTGAGGAACCGGTGAGCGACCCCGTCCGAGTCGTGCGCCCCGCCGAGCGCGCTGTCGATATTGGCCTCCACGACGTACGGCGTCCCGTTGCTCAGCAGGATGTCCGCGCGTACGCCGCCGAGCAGGTCCTCGCTCAACGGCAGGTCCTCGTCCAGCAGGTCGATGTATCCGACCGGCATCCCGAGCGCGCGCCGCAGCTCCCCTGCAGTCGTTGCCCGCCGCAAACACGCGCCCAGGATCAACCGCGCGACGGTTGCCGACAGCTCCGTCATCGATCGGTAGGTGGTGGCAGCCATGATCGGCGGCCGGAGCGGTCGCCACTCCTTGTTGTGCGTCGCCACCCCGTCGTACACCTCCCGCCACGCGGCAGCCCCGCGCGTCACGAGCGCCGTCCGGGTTGCTTCAGGCAACTGGTTCCACACGTCGGTCATCGGTCCTCCAGTACGGCGTTGATCGCGGCGACGAGTTGGTCCCGGTCGGGCTGGATCGCTCGGTCGAGGGCAAGTGCGAACGGCAGGACGGCACCGTCGGGCCGGGTCACGCGGCGAGGTGGGGCGTCCAGGGTGAAGCGTTCGGCGGCGACCGCGAGGATCTCGGCGGCGAATCCGCTGGTCCGGTTGGAGTCGTCGATCACGACGAGGCGGCGGGTCTTGGCGACCGACTTGGCCAAGCCGTCGAGGTCGAGTGGGTAGACGGTGCGCGGATCGAAGACTTCGACCGAGATCCCTTGCCCGGCCAACTCGTCCGCAACGGCCAGCGCATCATGGACCAGGTGGCCGAGGGCAACGACCGTCACATCGTCGCCGGCCCGCACCAGTCGCCCAGTGCCGAGCGGGACAGGCGCGAGGGTGGGGAAGTCGACGTCTTCCCGGACTCCGAGCGCGCCTGAGGGTGCGAAGAAGACCACCGGGTCGTCGTCGCGGATCGCCGACACCAGGAGGCCGTAGGCCTCCGTGGGAGTTGCGGGGACGACGGTCTTGACGCCGACGTGGGCGAGCAAGGTGTAGGGATGATCCGAGTGTTGGCCGGCCCAGCCGGTGCGGGAGCCTGATCCGGTGACGACGTAGGTCACGGGGACCTTGCACTGGCCGCCCGTCATCAGGGAGAACTTGTGGGCCTGGTTCGCGATCTGTTCGAAGACCAGGAACAGCAGCGACGGGATCTGGAACTCGATCACCGGGCGCATCCCGGCCAGCGCCGCGCCGGTCGCGAAGTTCGTGAAGGCCTGTTCGGAGAGCGGGGTGTCGAGTACGCGGTCCGGGCCGAAGCGGGTGAGCAGTCCAGCGGTCAGGTTGGACGCGGCGACGCGGATGTCCTCGCCAAGGAGGAAGACGGACGGATCGTTGTCGAGGGAGTCGGCGAGGGCACGGTTCATCGCCTTCAGGTACGAAAGCTTCGGCATCAGGGCATCACCGCGTACAGGTACTTGAGCGCCTCGGCCGGATCCGGATAGGCGCTGCCCAACGCGAACTCGGCCGCCACGTCGAGGATCGCCTCGACCTCGGCGTCGACCTGTTCCCGCTCGTCGTCCGACAACCGTTCGCCTTGGATCACGACCGGATCCCGCGACCGACCGAACGCGAGCTGATCGGCCGAGCGGTAGTCGAGCCGGACGCGATGCTCGAACGTGTGGTGCGCGTCGAAGCGATACGTCATGCACTCCATGAACGTCGGCCCCTCGCCGGCCCGAGCCCGCGCAACCGCCGCTGTCGTTGCCTCCAGCACCGTTTCCGGATCCTGCCCGTCCACGATGTACGCCGGGATGCCGAACGCTTCTGCCCGCTCCGTGATGCTCCCGGCCACCGCCGACTCGACCGGCATCGTCGTCGCATACCCGTTGTTCTCGCACACGAAGACCACCGGCACTCGCCACAACGCAGCCAAGTTGAGTGCCTCCAGCAACATCCCTTCGTTCATCGCACCATCACCGAAGAACGTGACCGCGACCGTGTCCCGCCCTTGCTTGCGATGGGCCCACGCGGCTCCCGTCGCGATCGACGCGGCAGCGCCGACGATCGCGTTCGCCCCGAGAATCCCCAAGCTGAAGTCGGCCGCGTGCATCGAGCCGCCACGCCCCTTGTTCAGCCCGCTCTCCCGTCCCATCAGCTCGGCGAGCAACCGGCGCGGGTCGACCCCGCGGGCAAGCACATGGCCGTGCCCGCGGTGCGTGCTGGTGATCACGTCGTCCGGCGTCAACGCCGCGCACACGCCCGCCGCGATCGCCTCCTGCCCGACGTACGGATGGATCCCACCGACGATCTCCCCGGACCGCACGAACTCGATCGCCCGCTCCTCGAAGCGACGGATCAAGCGCACGGTCCGGTAGAGATCGACAGTGCTCATCTGGTCAGGCCTTCACAGCCGCGAGGATGGCGTCCCAGAGCCGGGCGCGGGCGGCGAGTGCGCCGTTGATGGTGTCGGCGCAGGCGTCCCACTTCGTCTGGTCGTCGCCGCAGAGGTCGGTGACCATCTGCATCGCCATCGGGGTGTGCTGCTCGCCGTCGACCTCGATGTGCCGCTCGAGATAGTCGACGAAGGTGTTGAGCCGGTTGGACCGCTCGTTCACCGCGACGACCTGCTGGAACATGTCCGGGATCAGATCCTCCCGCCCGAACGCGAAAGCCGCCGCCTGGCAGTGGATCGGCGCGTTCTCGATGATGTCCCAGGTGGTTCCGGCAAAGTCGATCGACGCCTGCGGTACGCCGGCTGCCTTCAACGAGTCGAGCACGGCACCGCCGTTCCGCAGCAGCTCGACCAGCTCCGTGATCGCCGAGGTGTCGGATCCGGCCTCCACCATCCCGTTTACGTACAGCTCGAAGTGGCTGATGAAGCCGTCGCCGAGCTCGTCGCTCTCCTCGACCATGACGATGTCGTTGATCAGCCGACGGCTGCCGGTATGCGCGGTCGGGATCCACGGCACGGTGACACAGGTGAGTTCGCGTTGCAGGGACTTGAGCAGCGACATGAAGTCCCACACCGCGAACACATGGTGTTCCATGAAAGTGACGAGGGCTTCGTGCGTGTCGAGGTTCGCGTACAGCGGGTGCTGGACGACCTTGTCACGGGCATCGCTGACGGCCTTCTCCAACTGCTCGATGCCGGGGTGCGTCTGACCCCAGTCGTAACGGGACATGTCCTGATCTCCTAGCGGTCGGCCCAGAGGGTCGGGCAGTAGTCGGGGTCGGCGTAGTCGGGGTGGCCGGCGGCGGTGCGGCGTACCAGGGCGTCGTGGTTGTAGGCGGCGAGGGTTCCGTCGCTGAGGGGGAACTCGCGGTAGGCGTTGGCGCCGTCCTGGAGGTGCAGCGAGATCGCGCGGCGCGGGCGGTCGGACACGTTGGCGCCGCTGCCGTGGTACGTGCGGCAGTGGTGGAAGTTCATGTGACCGCGCGGGATCGTGATCGGCAGCTTGGTCACCTCGACGCCGTTGTACGCCGCGTTCTCGGCCAGCATCTGGTCGAGCTGCGACCGGTCCCGCTCGGCGAAGTGACGTACGACGGTGTCGTCCGAGCCGATCTCCTGCCAGCGGTGGCTGCCGTCGACCATCGTGATCGTGCCCATCTCCGGCGGGCAGTCGTGGAACGGGATGAACGCGGTCAGCATCCGGTCCGACGACGAGGACGACCAGTAGTGCTTGTCGAAGTGCCAGGGCACGATGTTCGAGGGTTCGCCGGAGATCGGCGGCTTGTAGATCATCGTGGACTGGAAGATCCGGATCTCGTCGGTCTGCGCGAGCCGGGCCGCGACCGCGCCGATCAGCGGCTTGCGGAGGATCTTGGCGAGACCGTCATGCTCGTAGTGCACGTAGTCGTTGTGCCGCTGGACGTCTCCCTTCGACGGGTCCCAGTACGCGAGCTTGGGCGGTGCGAGCGGGAGGGTGCGGTCGCGCTCGCCGGCGTAGTACCGCTCGCTGGCGTTGACGAGCTCGTCGGTCTCGTCGTCGGTGAGCAGCTTCTTGGAGAGGTACCAGCCGTGCTCGTTGAAGAAGGCAACGTCCTCGTCGGTGGGGAGGAGCTCGATCTCCTCCTCGGACAGCTTGAACTCCAACGTCATGAGACCCCCTCGAGCTCGCGCTCCTTCGCCTCGTACAGCGCCTTGATGTTGCCGCTGCCGAACGTCATCGCGCCGCGGCGCTCGATGATCTCCAGGAACAGCGTGCGGCGGACATGCATCGACTCGGTGAAGATCTGCAGGAGTTGACCCCAGTGGTCCCGGTCGACCAGGATGCCGAGCTTCTCCAGGTCCTCGATCGGCGTCTCGACTTCGCCGACCCGTTCGGGCAGCGCCTTGTAGTACGTCGACGGCGACGCGAGGAAGTTGACGCCGCGACCGGCGAGCGTGCTGACGGCCTCGACGATGTTGCTGGTGCGCAAGGCGATGTGCTGTACGCCGGCGCCCGCGTGCCAGCTGAGGAAGTCGTTGATCTGCCCCGGACGGCGGTTCGGATCCGGCTCGATCAGCGTGAATGTGACGTGCTTCGACGGGCTCTGGACGACGGTCGACTCCATCCCCTGCCCCGCGACCTCGATGGTTTCCTCGAAGATCGGCAGGAACCCGAAGACCGTCTCGTAGAACTCGACCGTCGGCTTCAGCTGCCCCGACGGTACGCAGATCGCCAGGTGGTCGATCTCGCTGAACAGCTTCTCGTCCGGCCCGCTCGCCGGCTCGGTGATCTGGATCGCGCCAGGCAGGAACTCGTGCCGCGGTCCACGCCGTTCGACGAGCCGATGGATCACATCGCCGAAGCCACCGACCTCGGCGATCACGACCGTCGTCTCCTGGTCGGTATAGATCACCGGCGCGGCGACCGATTCGGCGCCCCGGGCAAGCAACTCGTTGTAGGCACCCCCAGCGTTGTCGACCTCCAGACCGACGACGGCGACCCCGTCACCATGTCGTTGGACATACGCGGCCGCCGGATGCTCTGCGGTCAGGCCGGACGTCAGCACGATCTGTACCGCGTCCTCGCGCAGCAGCAACGAGCGCTGGCCGGGCAGGCCGGTCTCGGGTCCGCCTTGGCCGTGTATCTGCAGGCCGAACGCGTGCCCGAGGTAGAACGCCGCCTGCCGAGCGTCGCCCACATACAGCTCGACGTGGTCGATCCCGTAGATCTCCATTACGCCATCTCCTCACTGTTGATGTCGCGCCGCTCCGGCGTTGTGGCGGTGCCGAGGAGCAGGCTGACGTTCTGACCGCCGAAGCCGAACGAGTTCGACAGCGCATACTCGAGCCGGACGTCGCGGGGCTCCTTGCGGACGTGATCCAGCGGGCAGGCCGGATCCGGGTCGTCCAAGTGGTACGTCGGGGGCAGCAGCCCGGTCGTGATGGCACCGACTGCCGCCACCGCCTCGACCACACCGGAGGTCCCGAGCATGTGGCCGGTCAGCGCCTTGGTCGAGCTGACCGCCGGCTGGTGCTCGCCAAAAGCTTTGCCAATAGCAACCGACTCGGCCACGTCTCCGAGCTTCGTACTGGTGCCGTGCGCGTTGACGTAACCGACCTGCTCGGGCCGGATCCGGCCACTTGCCATCGCCAGCCGCATACACGCCGCAGCGCCCTCCCCGTCGGGCCTCGGAGCAGTCGGATGATGCGCGTCGGAGTTCACCCCGTAACCCGCCACATCCGCATACCCGGCGGCACCTCGGGCTGCAGCATGCTCTGTGCTTTCCAGTACGAGGAGAGCGGCGCCTTCGCTCAACACGAACCCATTCCGCCGTACGTCGAACGGCCGGCTCGCCTCGGCCGGGTCCTCCCATCCACGAGCCAGCGCCCGTGCGTTGGCGAAGGTCTCCGCGAAGGTGGGGAACAGCGGAGCCTCACTCGCTCCGCACAACACCACGTCGACCTCGCCGGAACGGATCAGCCGTACGGCGTCGGCGATCGCCTGGGCGCCGGATGCACACGCCGTACCGACTGAGGACGTATATCCGCGGATGCCATGGCGGATGGCGACTCGGGCGGCCGGCATATTCGGGAGGATGCCGGTGAGGAGGTACGGGCTGACCGCGGCGCGGCCGCGTTCTGCGCGGGACAGGACTTGCTGCTCGAGGGTCGCCATCCCGCCGACCCCGCCCACGATGATGCCGATCCGCTCGGGATCGACGGTGTCGCCGACGACCAGCCCGGCATCGGCGAGCGCGTCCGCGGCGGTGAGTTGGGCGAGGATGACGGTGCGGTCCATCACCTTGCCGTCGGGGCCCTTGGTGAGGTCGCCGGCGTCGAAGGGCGGCAGGATGCCCGCCAGTTCGATCGAGTTGGCGATCGGGTGGTCCGCGGGTGGTTTGACGATGCCGGATCGCCCGTGCAGCAGGGCGTCGTACGCCTCGCGTGGGGTGCGGCCGACCGGAGTCATCAGGCCGATTCCCGTGATGGTGGCGTTCATGAGCGAGCCTCCCGGAGGGCGACCTTGCGGACCTTTCCGGTCACCGTGACCGGCACCTCGCCCGTGCCGACGACAGTGACGTTGCGAAGAATTGCGGCGACCTCTTCCCCGACGGCTGCGCGTACGTCGGCGGTGCGGTCGCGGTCGGGGGCGTCCGGGGAGAGTTCGAGCAATACGTCGGCGACGTACCGGCCCTCGTCCGGGGTGATGATCACCGTGCAGTCGTCGACCTCGGGGAGTGCCGCGAGGATGCGTTCCTCGGACATCGAGGTGAAGAGTTGCGGACCTTCGAAGCCGGCTACCGCATCCGGCACGCGGTCGAGGTGGAAGTAGTGGCCGGTGTCGTCGCGGTACGCGAGGTCGCCGGTGAGGAACCAGCCGCTCAAGCGGAAGCGGTACGTCGTCACCGAGTCGTTCCAGTAGCCCGGCGACACGGACGGCGAGCGGAAACCGAGCAGGCCGACCTTGCCCGGCGGCAGTTCCTCGCCGGTCGAACTCAGGACAGCTGCCTGCGCGAACTCGTACGGCTTGCCGATGCAGCGGCCGTACTGGTCGCTGTCGACCGTGTGCGTGATGTGGAAGCCGTTGTGGCCCATCTCGCTGGAGCCGAGACCGTCGATGAAGTGACTGCCCGGGACGGTATGGCGTCCTTCGCGGGTGACCCTCTCACGGGTGCCGACGGCAACGAGTTTGCGGATGTGGGGTTCGTGCGCACAGTCGCCGGTGTTGAACCACATCCGGACCGAGTCGAGGTCGTGGTTGCTCAGGTCCTCGCGGGCGAGTCCGGCCCAGGTGACCGCGAATCCGTAGACCGAGTGCGGCTTCCAGCGCTCGATGTTCCGCAGGACGTACGGCGCGTCCTGGCTGGAGAGCAGGAGCATCTCGGCGCGGTTGCCGAGGACCTGGTTGACCATCAGGACCGTCGCCGTGTGCGGCATCGGCAGCGCGTTCAGGATCCTGTCGGTGCCTTGCGCCTGCGGCATGGTCAGGAGGTGTTTGAGAGCGGCGTACAAGGTGGTGTGGGTGTGGAGGACAGCCTTCGGTACGCCGGTGGTGCCGCTGGTATGCGTGATGACGACCGGGTCGTCCGCGTGATGCTGGTAGTGCTCGGGGGCCTTGGTGGGATCGCCGACGGCCTCGCGTGGCTCGGCGAGGACGTCTGTTTGCAGGAGCGGTTTGTGAGCCGCATCCGCGAGTACCGCGGTCGCGCGCAGCCGGCGGATGTACTCGTCGGCGATGGCCGGGGCCATCTTGCCGTTCATCAGGGCCGGGATCGCACCGACCCGCGTCAGCGCGAGGAAGCTCAGCACAACGTCTTGCGCCTCGGTCGCCCAGACGGCGACCACGTCACCGCGGGTGATGCCGTGGTCGTGCAGCCACGCCGTACGTGCTTGAACTCGTTCGTTGAGTTCACCGAGGGTCAGGGGGTGCTCGGCCGGGAAGTGGTCGACCGGGGTGTCGAAGGTCAGGCCGGGGCCGCTCGGGTCGGCGCCGTACTTGAGGACCGTTGCCAGGACGTTGCCGGTGCCGATGTCCGGATCGGCGGCCAGTTGGGCTCTGAGACTCTTCACGTCGGATCTCCCCCACTCACGATCTGCGCGAACGCCCGGTCCGCGGTCACCTGCACGATCAGCACCTGCTCGGCGTCTCCGTCGGCGAGCAGCAGCTCGGCCTCGTCGGGTCCGCCGTTCGTCACGCACACCACCGGGCCGCGCAGCTCCCACTTGGCCGCGATCCATCCGGCGATGCTGTTGGGCACCGACTGGAAGAAGTACAACGGACCGATGCGCTTGCCCTCGGCAACTGCTTGCCTCACGTGCTCCGCGCCGGCGCGATCACCTTCACTCACGAGCACGATCCCCGTCAGCGGTTCGGTATCCACCTGAGCCAGACACCGCTCAGCAGCCGCAACCACCATCGGATTGAACGCCGACCCCACAAACCCCGGCACCCCCGGCAGTTCGCCGCCATCCCAGCGCCCCTCGGCCAACGTCTTCATCCGACCCGCACCACCAATGCGGTATTAGCCCCACCAAACGCAGAGTTGAGCGACATGGCGTACGGCGAGGTAACCAACCGAGGCGCATCCAAAATCAAATCCACCTGACAGGCCGGATCCGCCTCCAGAAACCCAGCATTAACCGGCAACTTCCCTTGCCGAAGCGCAGCCACCATCACCACAAACTCCACCAACCCCGAAGCCTCCAACGCATGCCCGTGCACGCCTTTCGTAGAAGAAACACCTGGCCCGCCTCGCCCCGCTCGGCCGGCGGCGGTGAATGCCGCGCCGGCAGCACTCATTTGGTGGGTTGACTCACCAGGCTGGGGGTTGGCCAACTGCATTCGGGTGGGTGAACCCACAATCTGGTGGGTGAGCCCACCAAACGTGTGGGTGAGGGCGGCGGCTTCGGCGTTGTCGGCGAAGGCCGTGCCGGTGGCGTTGGCGTTGACGTAACCGATCTGGTCCGGAGCGACACCGGCCTTACGGAGTGCGCTCTGGATGGCGGCCGCCAGTCCGCGCCCGCTCGGCGCGGGTTGGACGGGGTGGTGGGCGTCGCCGGTGCGGGAGCAGGCGAGTAGCTCGGCTAGGCCTTCGCCTGGTTGGAGGACTACTGCGGCTACGCCGTCGCCCAACAAGGTGCCCGTGCGGTCTAGAGAGAAGGGGCGGACGGCGCCGTCGGTTGAGAGGGCTCGGCCGGTGTCGAAGAGGGCGTACTGGTAGGGCTCGACCAGGTAGGCGGCGGCTACTACGACCCGGCTGAGGCGACCTAGGCGGATGAGGGTGGCTGCGTCGGCGAGGGCTGTGGTGGCGGAGACGCAGGCTGAGGTGTACGTGCGGAGTTGGCCGAAGTCGCGGGTGGGCGGCTCGTGGAGGGCGAGCAGGAGCGGTGTCGTGTTGCGGTCGACACCGGCCTGCGCGCACGCCTCCGCGATTGCATGGTCGAGTTCTTCTTCCAGCGTGCCGGCGTCCACGGCGATCGCGGCGTGGTGCGTACGGCGGTTGCTCGTGTCGAAGCGCGTGACCTCGGCGAAGGCCGGCGTACCCGACAACTGCGCCGAGGGACCACGGCCGAGCGCAGTCATGATCGACATACCGGTGACGGCGACCGGCAACGACTCAGACATGGCTCGTCAGCACTTCGCGGAGTACGGCGACCGCGTCGTCGATCGTGCTCATGCGTTCGAGCTGGTCGTCGTCGAGCGCGACGCCGTACTGCTGCTCGACCTGATGGACCAGCCAGGCCAGTTCCATCGAGTCGAGCCGTTCGGCGTCCGGCGGGCGCGGGCCGAGGCCGGCCAGCCAGGTGAGGATCTCGGCCCGCCCGGGCGGGGGTGGGGTCAAGGTCATCAGACCTGCTGAGCTACCCGGCCGGCCACCTCGGTGGTGAACTCGCCGACCGTCATCAACGCCAACTGCTCGGACTCGTCGTCGGAGAACCTGACCCCGAACCTGTCCTCGACCCGCACCGACAGGTCCGCCAGCGCGAGCGATTCCAGATCCACCCCGGCCGGCCCGAGCGTGGTGTCGTCGTCGACACCTTCGGTGTCGTAGTTCATGTCCTGCAGCTGCGCAATGACGAATGCGCGAACCTCGTCCTTCATGGGGTTACCTTCTTTCGGTGGGAGCTCCGGTACATGTCTGGGTGGCGCCGGCCGGCGCCGAGCCGCGCGCGGCGGCCCACACACTTCTGCTCGAGTTGGCGGGCACGCTCGTCCCCAGTCCTCGGCTCAGCCACGGCCCGGACGGTCAGCCGCTCGTCCCGGGGCTGGCGGTGAGCGTCAGCCACACGCATCACCTGGTCGCCGTCGTCGCGTCGTACGACGGGCCGCTTGGCGTGGATCTTGAGGAGGTGTATCCCCGCGAGGTGCAGGCGTTGGCCATGCGGTGGTTCGGCGCGGAGGAGCTGGCGTGGACGAAGCGGCAACCTGATGAACTGATCGCCTTCCTTCGACTGTGGACGGCGAAGGAAGCCGTGGGGAAGGCGCTTGGGAAGGGATTGCGCGGGACGGGGTTGCGGCGGGTGATGCCGCTTGGAGGTGGAGTGGTGGAGTCGGAGCCGCACCTGTTGGTGACGTATGTGCCGTGGCCTGGTGCGGTGCTGGCCCTTGCGGCGCCCGTCGGCCTGACGGAGATCGTCGTCCATCACGAGACCGCTTTGCGCAGCGTGGACACGTCACGGACGAGCTTGCCGGTGGTTGTCCGAGGCAACTGATTGAGCAGGTGCACGGTGCGGGGCCGTTTGTACGTCGCCAGCTGCTGCGCCAGCTCCGCCTCGAGATCCACCAACGACCGCGGCTGGTTCAGCTGCACGTACGCCGTGATTGCGCCGTCGAAGGCGACCACCGCGGCCTCGACCCCGCGCAACGACGCGAGCGCCGCCTCGACCTCCGTCAGATCGACCTTCAACCCGCCGACGGAGACCTGCGAATCCAGCCGGCCCTTGATGCTGACCAGCCCCGTCTCCGGATCGACAACGCCGGCGTCCCGCGTGTGCAGCCAGCCGTCGGACCAGCGGGTCGGATCGGACAGCCCGAGGTACGGCGACTCCGCGCGAGCCACCTGCAGTTCGCCGTCGACGACGCGGACCGAGATCCCTGGCGCGGGCCGGATCGCCGGCCGGTGCTCGCCGTACAGGTCGGTGCCGATGACCCCGACCTCGGTCATCCCGTACATGTTCCCGAGCGGTACGCCGTACTTCTCCTCGAACGCCCGCGATACCGCCGCCCGCACCAGCTCCCCACCCGTGGTCATCCGCTTGAACTGCGGCAACCACGGCGGATCCTGCACCGACGCGAGCAACCCGATGTGGAACGGCACCCCGAGCACCGTCGCCGGTGTCGTCGCCGCCCCGATCGCCTGCACGATCGCATCCCCCGTGAGACGAGCGGGCGGCTGCAGTTCGACGCCGGCATGCAGCCCGTGGAGCAGACCGCCCACCAGACCGAGGACATGCACCATCGACGGCAGCAGGATCAGTCGCTCACCACGCTGCGGTACGCCGTCGATCTGCGTGTACCGCAGTACCTCCGCGACCAGGTCGTCCGCAGTACGCCCGATCACCTTCGACGGCCCGGTCGATCCCGAGCTCAGCTGTACGACGGCATGCGCGGTGCCGGCCGGATGACCGGAGTAGCTCGCCAGGTCCGTGTCGACCTCGACGAACGTCCGCAGCCCGGACTGCACCGGACGCTCCGGCGACACGACGACCTGCGGCACCAACCGCTCGATCGCCCGCCGGACCTCGTAGTCGGTCAGCCGGTGGTCGAGCAGAATGGCCTGCCCGCCGCCGCGCCAGATCGCCAGCAAATGCGTCACGAACGCCATCGACGGCGGCAACCGCAACGCCACCGCACCACCCGGCCGGAAACCGGACTGCGCCAATTCCGTTTGCCGTCCGAGCACCAAACGGCGTAATTTCAAACGATCAATAGGATCGGGCAGCCGGAAGCAAACCTCGTCGTCCGGCCCGGCCAGCAAGACATCGTCGACCCACTCTGCCCCTAGGGTGGTCCCAGGCACAACGACAGCACCATCGGTCATCCGAGCTCCAAAGTTCTTTACACACAAAGGATTCGAAGACCAGTGCCCCCACCAAGGCCTGGCGATGACGCGACGATACGACACGATCACACAACTGCGCCATGAACCAGCGGCAATGAAAAGCCCTCGATCGAGTCATTCAAATAGCCGAATTGCAAACCGCTCGAAATCGTCGGGCAGGTTAGAAATACAGTCGCCCGCATCGACTGGATGCCGGGTTCTCCCGCACCGGACACGCGGCCCGGCAGACCGCCGCGCGTCACCGACTCTTGACCCACCGTGCGCGCGTGGGTAACTTTCGCGTCGTGGGGGAGTATCTGTAATTCAATTACCTTGGCGCTCGCCCCTGCCCGCCTGCACAGAGTTGGTGACCCCCATGGAACTGACCCGCCGCCAGACCCTCGGCCTCGCGGCGGCGACCGTCGCGGGGACGACGGTCGCTGCCAGCACGAGCGCAGATGCCACCCCGAACCGCTGGGTCCGCGACACGATGCGCCGGATGACGCTCGAGCAGAAGGTCGGCCAGCTGTTCGTCTGCTACGCGTACGGCCCGACGGCCGGCACCGCCGACGCCCGCAACACCAGCCTGTACGGCGTGGCCACGCCGGCCGAGGTGGTCGCCAGGTTCAACCTCGGCGGCGTCATCTACTTCACCTGGACCGACTCGACGAAGGACCCGCAGCAGATCGCGCGCCTGTCGAACGGCCTGCAGGAGGCGTCGCTCGCCAACAGTGGCATCCCGCTGCAGATCGGCACCGACCAGGAGCACGGCTCGGTCGTCCGGGTCGGTCCGCCCGCCACCCAGTTCCCCGGCGGGATGGCGCTCGGCGCGACCCGCTCAGCGGCGTACGCGCGCTCGGCCGGAGCGATCGCCGGCCGCGAGCTGAAGGCAATCGGCATCACCACCGACTTCGCCCCGGATGCCGACGTCAACGTCAACCCGCTGAATCCGGTGATCGGTGTCCGCTCGGTCTCCTCCGACCCGACGTTGGTCGCCGAGCTCGTCGCCGCACAGGTGAAGGGCTACCAGCGCGACGGCCGCGTCGTCTCGACCGCGAAGCACTTCCCCGGCCACGGCGACACCGCGACCGACAGCCACACCGGCATCCCGGTGATCGGTCACACCCGCGAGGAGTGGACCCGGATCGACCTGCCGCCGTTCCAGGCCGCGATCCGGGCCGGCATCCAGTCGATCATGACCGCGCACATCGTCGTACCGGCGCTCGATCCGTCCGGCGATCCGGCGACGTTGAGCCGGCCGATCCTGACCGGGATCCTGCGCGAGCAGCTCGAGTTCGACGGGGTCGTGATCACCGACTCGCTGGGGATGCAGGGCGTCCGCGACAAGTACGGCGATGCCGAGATCCCGCTGCGGGCGATCGAGGCCGGCGTCGACCAACTGCTGATGCCTGTCGATCCGGGGCTCGCCTACACCTCGGTCCTCGACGCGGTGCGCAGCGGCCGGATCAGCGAGGCCCGCATCGACGAGAGCGTCGGGCGCATCCTCACGCTGAAGCACGACACCGGTCTGGTCGACCATCCGTACGTCGACCTGGCCCGCGTCGCGAAGATCGTCGGTACGCCGGCCAACTACGCCGAGGCCCAGCACATCGCGGACCGCAGTACGACGCTCCTCCGCGACGACGCCGCCCTCCTGCCGCTCTCCCCCGCACCGCGCACGATCCTCGTCACCGGCTACAGCCCGACAAACCTGGCGACGGCGCTGCAGTCCCGGGGCGCGACCGCGGTCGTGAAGGACACCGGCACGACGCCGACCGACGCCAAGATCGCCGACGCGGTGGCGACGGTGGCGGATCTGACGGTCGTGCTGACCAACAAGGCATGGGACACGGCGGTCACCGACAAGCAGGCCAAGCAGCAGAAGCTCGTCAACGCGCTACTCGCGACGGGACGACCGGTCATCGTCGTCCCGGTCCGCGACCCGTACGACGTCGCGTACTTCGACCCCGCGCCGACGACACTCGTCACCTACGGCAGCACAGCGCCGTCCATGGAGGCGCTCGCCAAGGTCCTGTACGGCGAGATCGCGCCAACGGGGAAGCTCCCGGTGGAGATCCCCGGCAAGCCGGATCCGAACGGCGGCCCCGTGCCGGTCATGCACCCGTTCGGCCACGGCCTGACCTTCGACGCGAAGCAGACCCGCCTGACCGTTGCCTCTTACAACATCCACGCGGGCGCCGGCGAGGACAACGTCTTCGATCTCGACCGCACCGCCCAGGCCCTGAAGGCGCTCGATGCGGATGTGATCGGCCTGCAGGAGGTCGACGTCCACTGGGATGTTCGTAGCCAGTGGCTGGACACTCTCGCCGAGCTCGCGGCCAAGCTGGGCATGCACTTGGCGTTCGCGCCGATCTACGACTTGGACCCGCCCGCGGCCGGTCAGCCGAGGCGTCAGTACGGCGTCGGGCTGCTCTCCCGCTTCCCGCTGATCCGGACCGAGAACCATCCGATCACGCGCCTGTCCACGCAGGATCCGAATCCGGTCCCTGCCCCCGCGCCCGGCTTCCTCGAGGCCGAGCTCGAGGTGCACGGACGTCGGCTGCATGTCTACTGCACGCATCTGGACTATCGAGCCGATCCGTCCGTTCGGCAGCTGCAGGTAGCAGACACGCTCAAGATCCTGGCCCAGGACCGCAAGAAGGATCTGCAGGTGCTGGTCGGCGACTTCAATGCGGAGGCCTCGGCGCCCGAGCTGGCCGGGTTGTGGACGCGGCTCACCGACTCGTGGTCCGCGGCCGGTTCGACGACCGGCGGGCCGTACACCTACCCGGCGGTCGCCGCCACCAAGCGGATCGACTTCGTCACGGTCGGTACTAACCTGAATGTGCTCCGTGCCGAGGTGCCCGCCGAAGTCCCCGTGGCTGAGGCTGCCAGCGACCACCGCCCGATGATTGCTGACCTCTCGTTCCGTCCCTGAGGAGATGCCCATGAAGCGACGTAGTTTGCTGGCCGGCGCCGGTGCGCTGGCCGCCGCACCGCTGATCGACGTACCGGCCGCCCAGGCCGCAGAGCCCGCGTCGAAGCGCAAGGTGATGACCGGCGCCGAGGTGCTGGCGAAGGACGGCTGGCGCGCGCTGGCCGGGCAGAAGGTCGGCGTGATCAGCAACCCGACCGGGATCCTGCCGGACTACCAGCACATCGTCGACACGATGCACGCGTCCGGGAAGGTGAACATCGTCGCGGTGTTCGGCCCCGAGCACGGCTTCCGCGGCAGCGCCCAGGCGGGCGGTTCGGAGGGGGATCACGTCGACCCGCGCACCGGGATCATGGTCTACGACGCGTACGGCGCGAACGCGGACAAGCTGGCCGGCCTGTACGCGAAGTCCGGCGTCGAGACCGTCGTCTTCGACATCCAGGACGTCGGTGCCCGCTTCTACACCTACATCTGGACGATGTTCGAGGCGATGCTCGCCGCGGTCCGCACCGGCGCGAAGTTCGTCGTCCTCGACCGCCCGAACCCGGTCGGCGGCTACGCGCGCGGTCCGATGCTGAAGCCCGGATATACCTCGGGCGTCGGTAAGAAGGAGATCGTCCAGCAGCACGGTATGACCGTCGGCGAGCTGGCCCGCATGTTCAACGCGGAGTACCTGCCGCTCGAGCCGAACGGCGGCCGGCTGAAGGAACTCCAGGTCATCGAGGTGTCGAACTGGAAGCGCGACCAGCTGTACGACGACACCGGTCTGACCTGGGTGATGCCGAGTCCGAACATGCCGACCCCGGACACCGCCCTGGTGTATCCGGGCCTGTGCCTGTTCGAGGCGACCAACATGTCCGAGGGCCGCGGTACGACGCGGCCGTTCGAGCTGATCGGCGCGCCGTACGTCGACTATCGGTGGGCCGAGGCGCTGCAGACCAAGCACATCCCGGGAGTCGCATTCCGGGAGGCGTACTTCACGCCGACGATCAGCAAGAACGCCAACGTGCTCTGCGGCGGCGTCCAGGTCCAGATCACCGACCCGCACAGCGTCGAGGCGATCACGGCGGCGACGCACATGATCGTCGAGGCCCGTAAGCTCTACCCGGAATTCACCTGGCGGGAGGAGACCCCACCCGGCCGGTGGATCGATCTCCTGACCGGCTCCGATCGGTTCCGGACCATGCTTTTGGCGGATGCGACCGCCGAGGAGATCGTGGCAGCCTGGAAGCCCGAGACCGACGCCTGGACGGCGCGGCGGGCGAAATACCTTCTGTACAAGGGCGCGCACCGATGAGACGGCTGGCGGCGCTCACGATTGCTTCGGCGGTGATGGTGACGATGGGAACGCCTGCAGTTGCTGGCGGCAACAATTCGGGCCGGTTCGACCACCCGTACGACGGGTACGCGCCGAAGTCGACGCTGCTGCGTGACTCGACCCCGGCTGCCGCGGGTCTCGACCCGGCGCCGATCGACGCGGCCCTGACCCAGGTCGCCGGCTGGACGCAACCGAGCGGAGCGACGAAGCCGCTGTATGCCGGCGCGGTCACGCTGCTCGGCCACGACGGGAAGGTCGTCACCCGGACGGCCACCGGCATGGCGCTGAAGTACGCCGACGGCGCCGGCACCGAGCTGCCGCCGGACCAGCAGATCCCGATGCGGACCGACACGATCTTCGACCTGGCGTCGGTCTCGAAGCTGTTCACGTCGATCGTCGTGATGCAGCTGGTCGAGAAGGGCAAGATCGACCTGGACGCGCCGATCGCGACGTACGTCCCGGAGTTCGCGGAGAACGGCAAGGAGTCCGTGACCGTCCGGATGGCGCTCACGCACACCAGCGGCTTCCCGTCCTGGCTGCCGCTGTGGAGCTCGCAACCGGACCCGGCCTCGCGGCTGCACATGGCGCTGACCGCGAAGCTGCAGAACCCGCACGGCTCGACGTATCTCTACAGCGACCTGAACCTGATCTCGCTCGGCGAGGTCGCGCACCGGGTGACCGGCAAGACGCTCGACAAGCTGGTCGCCGACGGCATCACCAAACCGCTGCAGATGCGCGACACCGGCTACAACCCGGACCCGAAGAAGAAGCCCCGGATCGCAGCCACGGAGTACCAGACCTCGCCGCCGCGCGGGATGGTGTGGGGCGAGGTGCACGACGAGAACGCCTGGTCCCTGGGCGGCGTCGCCGGACATGCGGGCGTTTTCAGTACTGCGGACGACCTCGCCGTGCTGGCGCAGACGTTCCTGAACGGCGGCAGCTACCGCGGCGCGCGGATCCTCAAGGAATCCTCGGTCACCGCGATGATCACGAACTTCAACCAGGGCTTCCCGGGGAACGACCACGGCCTCGGCTTCGAGCTCAACCAGCGGTGGTACATGGGTGGCTTGTCCGGGCCGCGCGCAGCCGGCCACACCGGGTACACCGGCACGTCGATCGTGATCGACTTCGACTCGCGCTCGTTCGCGATCCTGCTGACCAACCGGGTCCACCCTTCGCGTGATTGGGGTAGCAACAACCCGGCCCGCAGGGCTGTGACCCAGGGGCTCGCGCTGGCGCTCGGCGTCGGCCCGCGCCACGGCAAGGACGCCTGGTTCTCCGGTACGACGGACGGCGCGACCACCACGCTCTCGACCAAGGTCGCCGTACCGGCGGGCGGAGCGAAGCTGGCCTTCGACCTGTTCGTCGACACCGAGGACACGGATCTGCTGTATCTGGAGACGTCCGCGGACGGCTCGACCTGGACCAAGGTGCCGTTCTCGGTGCGTGATCGCGGCTCGGTGACCGATACCGACGGCTCGATCAGCGGTTCCGGCGACCGGCACTGGCATCAGGCGACCGCGGAGCTCGGCGCCGGCGACCAGACGATCCGGTGGCGGTACACGAGCGACCCGCTGTACCAGGGCCGCGGTGTCTACGTCGACGGTGTGAAGATCACGAGCGGGACTGGTGTTCTTCTCGACGGTGAACGAACGCCTGAATCATTTACCGCAACAGGTTGGAGACTTTCGCGTCGGTGACCCCACTTCGTGCATAGTCGCCGTACCGTGGCTGTCATGAATTCAACGACCTCTCCAGAACCCACGGGGCCGCTGCTGGTCCGGGTCCGCGCGGTGATGCCCGCGCTGGCGCCGGCCGAGCAGCGGGTCGCGAACGCGGTCCTCGCGGACCCGGGCGGAGTGGCGGCGATGACGATCTCCGAACTGGCCGAGGTGGCCTCCACCTCGGAGACCACGGTCATCCGGTTCTGCAAGCAGATCGGGGTCCCCGGCTACCCGCAGCTCCGCCTGCAGTTGGCGGCCCAGTCGGCGACGGAGAGCCTCCGGCCTGAGGTGGGTGGCGACATCGAGCCGGGCGACTCGCTGGCCGATGTGGTCAGCAAGGTCGCGTTCGCCGATGAGCGAGCGGTCCGCGAGACCGCGCAGCAGATCGACGTCGACGCGCTCGCCAAGGTCGTCGACGCTGTCGTGAAGGCTCCGCGGGTGGACCTCTACGGCTTCGCCGCGAGCTCGTTCGTCGCGCTCGATCTGCAGCAGAAGCTGCACCGGATCCGGCGCGTGGCCTTCGCGTGGTCCGACGTACACATCGCGCTGACCAGCGCCGCGCTGCTCGGCGAGGGCGACGTCGCGATCGGAATCTCGCACACCGGCACCACGGTCGAGGTCGTCGAGGCGCTCGAGGAGGCCGCCAAGCACGGCGCCACCACAGTCGCGGTGACAAACTTCCCGCGGTCTCCGCTGGCGCGTACCGCGGACCTCGTGCTGACCACGGCTGCGCGCGAGACGACGTACCGCTCGGGGGCGATGGCTTCGCGAATCGCGCAACTCACAGTGATCGACTGCCTGTTCATCGGGGTCGCACAGCAGGTGCTGCCGGATGCGCGGAAGGCGCTCGAGGAGACCGCCAGCGCGGTCCGCGGGCACCGACTCAAAGGATCCGAGTGACGTCAACCGTTTCCGTCAAAGATGAACGGAATTGAAAATCCTTCAGTAGAAAACTAACATCGATCCTGTGACCTCACCGACCGAGCAGCGCAACCCGAGGACGCTGGCCATCGATGCGGTGGGCACGTCCGAGATCCTCCAGATGCTGAACAACGAGGACGCCCGCGTCGCGGGTGCCGTGAGTGCAGTGATCCCGGAGCTGACCAAGGCCGTCGACGCCGCCGTCGAGGCGGTCCGCGGCGGCGGCCGGGTGCATTACTTCGGCGCCGGTACGTCGGGACGCCTGGCGGTCCTGGACGCCGCCGAACTGCTGCCCACGTTCCACGTGCCGGACGGACTGGTGGTCGCCCACCACGCCGGTGGGATGGAGGCGCTGCTGCGCGCGGTCGAGAACGTCGAGGACTCCGAGGACGGCGGCGCCGCCGATGCGGTCGCGGTCACCGGCCAGGACCTCGTCGTCGGCCTCGCCGCTTCCGGAAGCACGCCGTACGTCGCCGGCGCCCTGAAGGCCGCCCGCGCGGCCGGGGCGACCACCGTGCTGGTCACGTCGAACCCGGACGCCCCGCTGGCGCCGCTGGCCGACGTCGTGATCGCCGCGGACACCGGGCCCGAGGTCATCGCCGGCTCGACCCGGCTGAAGGCCGGCACCGCGCAGAAGATGATCCTGAACGCGTTCTCGACGACGCTGATGATCAAGCTCGGCCGCACCTGGTCGAACCTGATGGTCGACCTGGTGGCGACCAACAAGAAGCTCCGCGGCCGGATGCTGCGCATCCTCGCCGAGGCCACCGGCGCCGACGAGGCCGCCTGTGAAGCCGCCCTGGCCGAGGCCGACGGCGAGCTCAAGCCCGCCCTTGTCCACCTCCTGACCGGAACACCCGTCAGCGAGGCCCGGACCGCCCTGGAGGCTGCTCACGGCCGCGTGGCGACCGCCCTAGCCGAGCTCCGCAACCCCAGCTGACCGCTCCACCGGCGGGTGCACGACCAGCGTCGCCACGATCAGCGCCATGAACACGGCGGTGAGGGCGAACGGGATCGGGATCAGCGGGTCCAGCAGGACCAGGACAGCACCGAGCGGTACGACGAGATTGACGGTCCGATCGGCATTGTCGCGAATCGCGATCCACCAGATGCTGAGGACGAAGATCGCGATCGGGATCGTCACCGTGTAGGACGCGGCGACGTCGCTCAGCTCGGTGTGGTGCGTGATGCTGTCGATCTCGACCTCGATTCCGGCCGAGAACGCACCGGCTGCGGCGAACACGAAGTAGTGCGTGTAGCCGTACCGCAGTGAGCTCGTGAACGACCTGATCGCGGTGTGATGCGGCGGCCAGAAGTAGATCCACCACATCGCCGCGGTGACCACGAGCGTGAGTACCGAGAGCGCGATCAGCGGGCCGAGCGACTCGTGGTCGTGGACGGCCTCGATGATCGCGTTGGCGGACGCGAGCAGGCTCTCGCCGAGCAGGATCAGCGTGAACAGGCCGTACCGCTCGGTGATGTGGTGCGGGTGCCAGGGCGTCGTCCAGCGCCGCTCCGCCACCACCGGTACCGCGAGCTCGGCAAGCACGAAAATGCACCAGGCGACCACCACCACCGGCCCGGACATCACCAGCGTGGTCAGCCAGAGCACCTGCACGATGGCGATCCCACCGGCGTACCGCAGGGTCGCCTGCCGGCTCTCCCCGGTCCGGTGGGACGCCCGCAGCCATTGCGCGATCATCGCGACCCGCATCACGACATAGCCGAACACCACCACGGTGAAGTCGCGGTCGGCGAAGACCTGCTCGATACCTGCGGCGAGCACGAGTACACCGCTCATCTGCAGGATCGTCAGCAGCCGGTACAGCCAGTCGTCGGTGGCGAACGAGGTGGCGAACCAGGTGAAGTTCATCCACGCCCACCAGATCGCGAAGAACACCATCGCGTACGACCCCAGGCCGTCGACGATGTGCTTGTCCGACAGCGCGTGGTGCAGCTGGGACGCGGCGACACTCACCGCGACCACGAACACCAGGTCGAAGAACAGTTCCAGCGAGGACGCGGTCCGGCCGGGCTCTTGCGGGTCCCTCGGGCGCATAGGGATCAGCCGCGACCGCGTCATCGTCATGGCGCTTAGGCTAAACGGAAATATCCACCGAGGGGCGGAGCTTGGCGGCTGCGGCCAGGGCGTCGTGGGCCGGGTTGTCCACGAACTCCTCGAGGAGTGTCGCATCGGCCGGGTTCTGCAGCTGAGGGAGCGCGATCTGCTCGTACGCCGCCTGGAAGCGCGGGCCCCAGCGACGGGTGCCGAGGCGGGCGGTGCGCGAGCAGTTGTCGACCATGTACGCGACGTCGCGGGCGTGCATGTACGGCAGCAGCGAGTCGACCGCTTCGATCACCGACTCGTTCACGATCTCCGACCAGGCGTGCCCGCGGGCGGCGAACTCGTCGACCTGCGCCATCATCGTCGCGACGAACAGTCCCGCGGTGACCGGATCAATGGTGCTGTCTGATCCCCGGCGGGCATGGACCGCGGTGCTGTGCGACCACATCGGGCTGCCGCCGATCTCGGTCATCGGCCGGGTCGCGAGCCGCTGCTCGGCCAGGATTACGCTGCGCAGTTCGGTGCCATCGGCAACTTCATCGTAGATCTCCGCGACCAGGTCACGCGCCGGCCGGTACGCCGCGGAGTACGCGCGGTCGAACAGGTCCTGATCCCCGCAGGCCGCCCGGACAGCGACCAGGCCGTCGTTCGAGATCGTCCGCGCGATCGGCCCGGTGATCGCCTCGGTGGAACGCTCGTACGCCGTCACCGGATCAGCCCCGTCGATCCGGAAGTACCTGTACATCGCTTCCACCAGCCCGTGGACGGCGCCGAGCAGGATCGCCCGCTCACCGACGATGTCGGACCGGTACTCGTCGGCCAGCGTGGTCGCGAACGTGTACGGCGACCCGAGCCCGATCGACCACGCCAGGGCCCGATCCCACCCGTGCCCGTCCGGATCCGCGTGGACGGCGATGCTCGCGTTGATCCCGGCGCCGTTGACCGTTTCGCCTTGCCGGTAGAGACGGCGAACGGAATCTCCCATCCCCTTCGGGCAGACCGCGATCACCGGATGCCCTTCCGGGAAGTCCGACCCGATCGCGGTGAGGTGCCCGAGGAGGAATCCGTGGGACAGGCCAATGGTCGCGCCTGGCTTGAGCACGGCGAAGATCTGCTCGTGGTTCGCCGCCAGCGCCGCATCCGCGATCAGCAGAATCACCAGATCCGAAGCTTGGGCAACCTCGAGCCAGCCCCCCAACGTCCCGTTCTCTTCGGTGAACCCCTGCGTCCGAGCATCCTCTGCAGACGCCGACCCCGGCCGAAGCCCAACGCTCACAGTGATCCCGGTCCCGGCGAGCGAGTCCCGCAGGTTCAACGCCTGCGCCCGTCCCTGCGGCCCCCAGCCGAGTACGCCGATGCGCTCTACCCCGTGCAGCGCTTCGGGCAGCAGCGGGAACAGATCCCGCCCGCCCCGCACGATGGACTCCGTCCCACCCGGCACGACCATGCTCTCGACCTGAAACACCGAACTCTTCATGCCTCCAGTCAAAGGGCGGTGCGTACATTGCAGCAAGCGCAATGTACGTACCGCCCCGTTGCAGGAGGTGAAAGGCTAGAGGCCGACGGCCTTCAAGGGGTTGGGCCACGCCTTCAGCGCGGCGTGGAGGGCTGGATCCTCGGTGGTTGCGAGGGCCTCGTCGTACGCGCCAGTGATGACGTCGGCGATGCGGACCGGCGCTCCGGTGTCGGCGGAGCGGACGGCGGCCTCGACCATGGCGAGGCTTACGACGTTGGAGTGGACTTCGGATTGCGGGGTCGTCGACGTACGGACCGCGTTGACGAACTCGACCAGCGAGCCGGCGATCTCCTGGGGCTCGTCGGACATGGTGGCGAGGAGGGGCTCGCCCGACGTGAGCTCGGCGACGGGTGCGTTGTCGCCGTCCCAGGTTGCTGTGCCGCCGGCGGTGCTCGCGCGCCAGAAGCCGTTCCAGGACGTCTCCAGGCCGGGCGCGCACCAGCTGCCGTCGAAGGAGAAGCGGGTGCCGTCGGCGTACGTGAAGATCGCGGACGCGGCCGCGTTGCCGTCGAACCAGCTCCACGGCGGGTTGTACGAGTCGCAGTACACCGAGACCGGCTCGGAGCCGATGAGCTTGCGGGAGAGGTCGAACTGGTGGATCGCCATGTCGACGAGGAGCGGCTCGGCCATGCGTTCGCGGAAACCGCTGAAGTGTGGCGCTTTGTAGAACTCGCACGACAGTGTGCCGATCGGGCCGAGCTCGGCCAGCTGACGTTGGAAGGCTGCTACGGCGCGGAAGTAGCGCCGGGATTGCGAGACCATCAGCAGCTTCCCGCTGACCTCGCTCGCCGCCACCATGACCAGGCACTCGCGGACCGTCTCGGCCAGTGGCTTCTCGCAGAGAACCGGGAGGCCGCGGAGCAGTGCGTCGACGCTGACTTTCGGATGGGCTACCGGGACGGTCACGTCGATGACCGCCTCGGCATCCTTGCTCAGCTCGTCGATCGAGGTCGCGATGGGGAGGTCGGTGAAGCCGTGCTGGTCAGCAGCCGCCCGGGCGGTCTCGAGGTCGAGGTCTACCAGGCCGACCAGCCGTACGTCGGGATTGGCGGCGATCGTGCGGAGCCAGGCGCGGCCCATGCCGCCGGCGCCGACCTGGAGGAGACGCAAGGGGTCAGGCATCCGCGCCGTCCTCAACAGACTCAGCCTCGATCGGGCCCTTGTAACCCTGACCGTTGAAGAAGTCGTCGGTCTCGTACCGCAGCAACGTCGGCAACGCCCGCTCCGGCAGATCGGTGCGAGCCCACTTCACGCCGTTCGCGATCACCCTGCGGACGTCCTTGTGGTGGTACACCGGGAAGTCCTGGTCGCCGGGTGAGAAGTAGAAGATCTTCCCGTGCCCACGACGGAACGTGCAGCCCGAGCGGAACACCTCGCCGCCGGAGAACGACGACACGAAGATCAGTTCGTCCGGGACGGGGATGTCGAAGAACTCGCCGTACATCTCCTGCTGCTCGATCACGATGGGATGCGGGACGCCCTCTGCGATCGGGTGCGTCGGGTTGATCGTCCACACCAGCTCGCGATCGCGCTCACTGCGCCAGCGCAAGGTGCACGTCGTACCCATCAGCTTGCCGAAGATCTTGGACCAGTGACCGGAGTGCAGCACGATCAGCCCCATGCCCGAGAGCACGTGCTGGTACACGCGGTCGACCACCTTGTCGTCGACCTCACCGTGCGCGGCGTGCCCCCACCACACGAGTACGTCGGTCTCGGCCAGCACCTCCTCGGTCAGGCCGTGCTCCGGCTCGTCCAGCGTCGTGGTGGTGACCTTGGCGTCGGTGAGGTTCTCGGCGATACCGGCCGCGATCGTGTTGTGCATGCCGTCGGGATAGATCTCCCGGACGTGCGGCTCGATCTGCTCGTGCCGGTTCTCGCCCCAGACGAGTACGTTCGTCATATTCGTTGTCCTTAAGGGTTATTTGACGGCCCCGCCGATGGCACCGGCGGCGATGTACTTCTGCGCGACGACCAGCAGCACGATGGCCGGGACCGCCGAGAGCACCGCGGTCGCCATCACCGCGTTCCAGTTCTGCACCTGCGTGCCGAGGTACTGGTAGATCCCCAGCGTCACCGGCCGTACGCCGCCCTTCGTGGTCAGCGTCAGCGCGAACAGGAAATCGCTCCAGGAGAAGAGGAAACTGAACAGTCCCGCGGTGATCAGCGAGTTCTTGCTGATCGGCAGCACGATCGCCACGAACGCCCGGAACAGCCCGGCGCCGTCCACCCGCGCGGCCTCCACCAGCGACGGCGGCAGCGACATCATGAACGAGCGCAGGATCAGGATCGCGAACGGGATCCCGCTGCTGCAGTTCGCCACGATCAGCCCCGGGATCGAGTTCAGCAGCCCGATCCGTTCGTAGGCCGTGTACAACGCGTTCGCGATCACGATCCCCGGGATCATCTGCGAGATCAGGATCGCCAGCAGCCCGATCGACACCCAGCGGGACCGGAACTGCGAGAGCGCGTACGCACACGGTGTCGCGATCGCGAGACTCAGTACGACGGTCCCGGCCGCGATGATCATGCTGGTGACGAGGTTGCCGCCCTGCTCGTCGAGGGCGCGTTTGTAGCCGGTGAACGTCGGGTGCAACGGCAGGAATCCCGCGGTCAACGTGTTCCCGGACGGCTGCAGGGACGCGTTGACCATCCAGTAGACCGGGAACAGCATCACGGCAAGGATCACGATCCCGATGACGGTGTACGCCGTACGTCGCATGCTGCCCTCCTACTCGTCGACTGCGCGGCGGGTGCTGCGCAGGTAGAAGATCGCGAACACGAACGAGATCGCGATCAGGATGTTGCTCAACGCCGCGCCCTGCCCGAACTTGAAGTCCACAAAGGATTTCTCGTACGACTGGGTCGCGAGCGTCTGCGTCGCGTTCGCGGGTCCGCCCCCGGTCAGGCCGAGGATGATGTCGAGGACCTTGATCGTGTAGACGACGCCGAGCATCAGCACCACGCCCGCCACCGAGCGCAGGTTCGGCCAGGTGATGTGGACGAACGCACGCCATCCGGTCGCACCGTCGAGTTGGCCGGCTTCGTACAGCTCGTCCGGGATCTCGCTGAGACCGGAGTACAGCAGCGTCACGTTGAACGGGATGCCGATCCAGATGTTCACGCCGATCACCGCGATCAGCGCGACCGACGGCGAGTTCAGCCACGGCACCGGATCGTCGACGATATGCAGGCCCGTCAGGGTCCGGTTCAGGATGCCGCTGTCCTGCTCGAGGATCGAGCGCCAGGTCGCACTCGACACGATCAGCGGCAGCAGCCATGGCAGCAGGAGCAGCGAGCGCAACAGGCCGCCGAGCGGGAAGCGATTCCGGAAGAACAGCGCCAGGCCGAGCCCGATCACGAATTGGAACGCGATCGACCCGATCGTGAACAGCGCGGTGTTGAGCATCGCGTCCGCGAACAACTTGTCGTGCACGACCGTGGAGTAGTTCTGCAGCCCGACCCACGGCGCGACGCCCGTGAAGAACGTCTTCAGGGTGTAGTCCTGCAGACTCATCAGCAGGTTCTTCACCACCGGGTAGCCGAACAGCGCGACCATCGCCACCGCGGCCGGCAGCACGAACAGGAGCTTGGTCAGGTCCTCGCCCCGGCGGCGCCGGCCGCGAACTCGCTCGCGGCCGGCCACCGTCGTACGTGTCAGAGCCACCATGGATCAGCCTCCGGACGCCTGCTTGAAGGCGTCCTGGGGCGAGGCCTTACCGGTCAGCGCCAGCTGGATGGCCTGGTAGATCACCTTCGCCGCATCCGGCCACTTGTCGCCGAGCTTGCCGGTCCGGGACCGGGCGGTCTTCACCTGCTCGGTGAAGGCCTTCATCGACGGCACGTCCTTGACGTACTGGTCGAGCAGCGCGGTCTTGGTCGGAATGGTGTACCGGGCCTTGGCCCAGGCCAACTCGTTCTCGTCCGAGTTCAGGCACTTCACGAAGTCCGCGGCCTTCTGCTGCTTGGCCTGGTCCTTGTTCAGCGGGACCGTCCAGGCCTCGCCGCCGAGCGGCGCGACCGGGGTCTGATCCGGCTTGTTCACCGGGAACGTGACCACGTCCCACTTGATCTTGGGGTTCTTGTTCAGCGACGGGATCTGCCACGGGCCGTTGACCATCATCGCGGTCTTGCCGGCGATGAACTGGTCGTTGACGTCGCCCTGGGTCCAGTTGATCACGCTCTTGCTCGCGGACCCCGACTTGACCAGATCCGTCCACAACTGCAGGGCTTCGGCCACCTGCGGGCTGGTCAGGTCGGTCTCGTCACCGCCGTTGGTCCACATCGCCGGCAGGAACTGCCAGGAGCCCTCGTACGTCGCGTTGGCGTTGAACGCCATCCCGTACCGGCCGGGCTTGGTGAGCTTCTTGGCCGCGGCCTTCAGCTCGTCCCACGTCTTCGGCGGTTGTACGCCGGCCTCGGCCAGCATGTCCTTGTTGTAGAACAACGCGATCGTGTTCGTCACCGGGGCAAGTCCGTAGAGCTTGCCCTGGTACGACGTCGCGTCGACCATGCCCTTGATGACTCCGTCGCCGGTCAGACCCATGTCGTTCAACGGCGCGAGCGCACCGGTCGCGGCGATCTGCTGGACGTCGGGGTTGTCCAGCATCAGCACGTCGGGCAGCGTCTTCGAGGACGCCTGCTGCAGCACCTTCTGGATCAAGGTGTCACCAGGCACCGTCTCCCGCTGGATCGTGATGCCGAGCTGCGTCGCACAGGAGTCAAGTCCCTTCTGCACAAGGGATTTGTCCGGGTCGTTGTTGTAGTAGTCCAGGATCGTGAGGCTCTTGACGCTGTCGCCGGACGAGGACGACGACTGGCTGCCGCCGCCGTTGTCGCCGCAGGCGACCAGCAGGAGCGACACCGTCGTCGCACCCGCTAGCGCGGCGGCGATCCGCTTGCTGATCATGACATCGGACTCCTTCTAAGCGTTTAACCAAGGGACGAGGAAAACCTGTGATGCTCTTGTCGATTGGGCGGTAAACCGCTTAACTGAGGCGTTGAAGGACTATGTTCCGTAGGTCACATCGCTGTCAAGAGGTCAGAGGGGGTTGAATCGATGGTCACGATGCGGGACGTCGCTCAGCGTGCCGGGGTGTCGATCGCGACCGTCTCGTTCTTGCTGAACGACACCAAACCGGTGACGGCGGCGACCCGGGCGCGGATCGAGCAGGCGATGGTCGAGCTCGGATACCGGCGCAACATGGTGGCCCGCGCGCTGGCCAGTCGGCGTACCCACATCATCGCGATGGCGTACCCGGCACTCGAGCACCGGTTCGGGATGTCGACGGCGGAGTTCTTCACCAGCGCGGCCGAGGCGGCGCGCAAGGAGGACTACCACCTGGTGCTGTGGCCGGTCGGCAACGACGGGGTCGAGTTGCGCGAGCTGCTCGGGCAAGGCCTGGTCGACGGCGTCGTGCTGATGGAGGTGCAGCTGGACGATCCGCGGGTCGACGTACTGCAGCAGGCCGGTACGCCGTTCGCGTTGATCGGCCGGACGACCGAGCTCGAGGGTTTGTCGCACGTGGACATCGACTTCGACACGACGGTCGAGGACGCGGTGAAGCATCTGTACGAGCACGGGCATCGCGAAATGGCCTTGATTTCGGGCGATCTGGACGATCCGCGGTTCTATGCCTATGGTCCATGGGTCCGCACCGAGGACGCCTATCGCCGGGTCGCCGCCTCGTACGGGCTGCCGGTCGTCGTACTGCCCTGCTCGGACACAACTCAGGCCGGCAAGCTCGCCGCGGAACGCTTGCTGGCCGAGCATCCCGAGACGACAGCGATCCTGGTCCTGAACGAGTACGCCGCGCTCGGCGTCGTCTCCGGCCTGCGGCGCAGCGGCCGCGAAATCCCCGCCGACATGTCAGTCCTGTCCCTGCTGATGGTCCCGGAAACCGCGGCGATGACAGACCCAGAACTCACGATGATGCGAACCCCGGGTCCCGAACTCGGCCAGCTCGGCACCGAAGCTCTCATCCGCGAACTCGAAGGCGCCGACCCGCTCCCGCCCCAACTGGTCCCCGCCAAACTCTTCCCCGGAGCGACGGTCACAGCCCCCAAAGCGCCGCAACCAAAGGCCGCCGCAGGTCGCCGCGCCGCACGCAAAGCCCGATCGTAAGCGGCTCCAACTCCCCCGGCACCTCAACGAGCTGCTCTCGCACAACTGACGACTCGAGCACCAGCCGCGGCACAACTCCTGTCCCACATCCGAGGGCTACCAGGGCGAGCAGCGCTTCATGCCCATCCGGCTCGGCCGCAATCGTCGGCTTCGTCCCAGTCTTCCGGAACCAGCGGTACGCCGCCTCGCGGACGAGCCCCCGCGCCGGTACGACGTACGAGCCGTCGGGTTCGGTGTCCCGTGCATGCACCAGCACGAGATCTGTGACCGCGACCGGACGACTCACCAGCGTCTGCGGCAGGCGCTTCGGGATGCCGGCGACTGCCGCATCCACCTCGCCCTCGTCGAGCCGCGCGAGCGCAGCCGCCGCATCGCCTGTGCGCACGTCGAGCCGGATCTGGGGATGCGTTGCCCGCAGCGGCCTGAGAAGGTCGGGCAGCAGTGTCTGACATGCCGTGACGGTGGCGAAGATCCGCAGGTCGCCGGTCAGCCCGGCCGGCTCGTCGGACGCCGCTCGATAGTCGTCCCACAGCTCCAGCGCCTGCTCGGCGTAGGCCGTGAACCGCCGACCCTCTTCGGTCAGTACGACGCCCCGCGGCCCCCGATCCAGCAACCGGGCGCCGACCCGCGTCTCCAACCGCTGGATCGTGCGGGTCAGCGTGGCCGCGCTGACGTGGCATTCGAGGCTGGTGCGTCCGTAGTTCAGCGTCCGCGCCAAATGCAGGAACAGCTCCAGCTCTCGATGCTCCACTACAACTTCAGCGAAGTCGCAACCACGTCGGCCAGTGAATGGGCGATCTCGCGTGCGGTGTCCGAGGACTCGGCTTCGACCATGACGCGCACGAGGGCCTCTGTGCCCGACGGGCGCAGCAGGACCCGGCCGGTGTCGCCCAGGCGCGCGGTGGCCTCGGCTACGGCGGACTGGACTGCGTCATCGGTGCCCGCGCGGTTCTTGTCCACGTCCTTCACGTTGACCAGGACCTGCGGGAGGCGGGTCATCGCGCCGGCCAGGTCGGCCAGGCTCTTCCCCGTCTGCGCGACCCGGGCCAGCAGCATGACCGCGGTCAGCGTGCCGTCGCCGGTGGTGGCGTGGTCGGACAGGATCACGTGCCCGGACTGCTCACCGCCGAGCTTGTGGCCGCCGGCCTTCATTGCCTCGAGCACGTACCGGTCGCCGACCTTGGTCTGCTCGACCGCGATCCGCTCCCGCACCATCGCCTGGACGAAGCCCAGGTTGCTCATCACGGTCGCGACGACCGTGTCGTTCGACAACCGGCCGCTGTCGCGCATCGCAAGCGCCAGTACGGCGAGGATCTGGTCCCCGTCGACGAGCTCGCCGCTCGCGTCCACCGCCAGGCAGCGGTCCGCGTCGCCGTCGAGCGCGATGCCGACGTCGGCGCGGTGACCGATCACCTCACGCTGCAGACCCTCGATATGCGTGGATCCGCAGTTCAGGTTGATGTTCAGGCCATCCGGCGCGGCGGCAACCGTGACCACCTCGGCACCGAGCCGGCGCAGTGCCTCCGGCGCGGTCTGCGAGGCAGCGCCGTTGGCGCAGTCGATGACGACCTTGAGGCCGTCGAACCGGTTCGGGGCCGAGCGGACCAGGTGCGAGACATATGTCTCGAAGCCCTGCCCGTCGTCGGTGACCCGGCCGACGGCGGCGCCGGTCGGACGCTGCCACTCCTCGTTCATCCGGGCCTCGATGGCGTCCTCGATCACGTCGTCGAGCTTGATCCCGCCGCGGGCCAGGAACTTGATGCCGTTGTCCGGCATCGGGTTGTGGCTGGCGGACAGCATCACACCGAGATCGGCGCCGGTCGAGCCGGTCAGGTACGCGACGGCCGGGGTCGGCAGTACGCCGAGCCGGACGACGTCGACGCCGGCGCTGGCAAGACCAGCGACAACGGCGGCTTCGAGGAACTCACCACTGGCACGAGGATCCCGGCCCACAACGGCGCGCGGCCGGTGCCCTTCGAAGGCACCGGCCTCGCCGAGTACGTGAGCTGCCGCGACCGAGAGGTCGAGCGCCAGCTCCGCGGTCAGGTCCACGTTCGCCAGGCCACGGACTCCGTCCGTACCGAACAAACGCCCCATCAGGTGATCAGCGCTTGCTGTACTGAGGCGCCTTACGGGCCTTCTTGAGACCGGCCTTCTTACGCTCCTTGATCCGCGAGTCGCGGGTGAGCAGACCGGCCTTCTTCAGACCCGGGCGGTTGGCCTCGAGGTCTGCCGCGTTCAGGCAGCGGGCCACACCCAGCTGCAGCGCACCGGCCTGGCCGGTGATGCCGCCGCCGTTGATCCGCGCGATCACGTCGTACGAGCCCTCGAGGCCCGCGACGACGAACGGCTCGTTCACGTGCTGCTGGTGGACCTTGTTCGGGAAGTAGACGTCGAGGTCCTTCCCGTTGACCTTCCACTTGCCGGTGCCCGGGACGATCCGAACGCGGGCGATGGCCTCCTTGCGGCGACCAGTGGCGCCGGCCGGGTTGATCACCGCGACCCGACCCTGCTCGGCGCGCTGCTCCGGAGCCGGGTTGGTCTCGGAGGTGTAGGCGACCGGGCCCTCGGTGTCGATGGGGACCTCGGTGTCGAGTTCTTCGGTCTCGGTGGTGATGTCGCTCACGCTGTGAATCCTCGTTTACCTGGTTCGTCGATCGCTTACTGGGCGATCTGGGTGATCTCGAACGGCTTCGGCTGCTGGGCCGTGTGCGGGTGCTCCGGGCCGGCGTACACCTTCAGCTTGGTCAGCAGCTTCCGGCTCAGACGGTTCTTCGGCAGCATCCCCCAGACGGCCTTCTCGACGGCCTTACGCGGGTCCTTGTCGAGGATCTCGCCGATCGGCGTCGCGGTCAGACCACCCGGGTGACCCGAGTGGCGGTACGCCAGCTTGTCGGTCCGCTTGGTGCCCGACAGGGCAACCTTGGAGGCGTTGACGACGATGACGAAGTCGCCGCCGTCCACGTGCGGTGCGAACGTCGGCTTGTGCTTGCCGCGCAGCAGGGTGGCGATCTGGACGGCGAGCCGACCGAGCGTGACGTCGGTGGCGTCGATCACGTGCCACTCACGAGTGACGTCAGCAGGCTTCGGGCTGTACGTGCGCACGGTCGTTGACCTTCGTTTCTCAGAGGTTGACTAAAACTGGACGTCGGCGAGCGGTCAGCCGACACGGCATCGACCTGGAACGCACAACAGCAGCCCAGAATACCGGCGACGGCACGCGTGGGTCAAAGCGAGCCCACACGCCGAGGGGACCCCGGCTTGGAAGCAGCTGAGGACCGCACTAGTTTAGCGGTGAAGATTGCAGTCCGAACCCGCGTCCCGCCGGCTGATCTACCCTCATTCATCCAGGCGATGACGCCAGCTTCCGAAGAGGGCATTGTGACCGAACAGTCGCTCACCGTCCGGGACAACCGGACCGGCAAGGACTTCGACCTTGCCATCACCGATGGCACCATCCGTGCCGCCGACCTCAAGCAGATCAGCGCATCCGACGGCGACGGTGGCCTGGCCACCTACGACCCCGGCTTCGTCAACACCGCGTCCTGCCGCTCCTCCGTCACGTTCATCGACGGCGACAAGGGCATCCTGGAGTACCGCGGGTACCCGATCGAGCAGCTCGCCGAGCAGTCCAATTACCTCGAGGTCGCGTACCTCCTGGTGAACGGCACGCTGCCCAACAAGGCGGAGTACGAGGCCTGGGCCCACGACGTGACGTATCACACGTTCGTGCACGAGAACCTGAAGACCTTCATGCAGGGCTTCCGGTACGACGCGCACCCGATGGGCATGCTGCTGGCCTCGGTCGGCGGGCTGTCCACGTTCTACCCCGAGTCGCGCAACATCTTCGACGAGGAGTCGCGGGCGCTGCAGATCCGCCGGCTGATCGCGAAGATGCCGACGCTCGGCGCGTTCGCCTTCCGGCACGCACAGGGCAAGCCGTACGTGTACCCGGACAACGAGCTCAGCTACACGGCGAACTTCCTGTCGATGCTGTTCAAGATGAGCGAGCCGAAGTACGCCGCCGACGACCGCCTGGTGCGGGCGCTGGAGATCCTGTTCATCCTGCACGCCGACCACGAGCAGAACGCGTCCACGAACGCGGTCCGCGCGATCGGCTCCACCCAGGTCGACCCGTACACCGCGGTGGCCGGCGGGATCGGAGCGCTCTACGGCCCGCTGCACGGCGGCGCCAACGAGGCGGTGCTGAAGATGCTCCGCCGGATCGGCTCGGTCGACAACGTCCCGTCGTTCATCGAGGGCGTGAAGAACGGCGAAGAGCGGCTGATGGGCTTCGGCCACCGGGTCTACAAGAACTACGACCCGCGCGCCAAGATCATCAAGAAGGCCGCCGACGACGTCTTCGAGGTCACCGGCATCAACCCGCTGCTGAAGATCGCAGTCGAGCTGGAGAAGATCGCGCTGGAGGACGAGTACTTCGTCTCCCGCAAGCTCTACCCGAACGTCGACTTCTACTCCGGCCTGATCTACGAGGCCCTGCAGTTCCCGCCGGAGATGTTCACCGTCCTGTTCGCCATCCCCCGCACCTCCGGCTGGCTGGCCCAGTGGCTGGAGATGCTCGGCGACGGCGACCAGAAGATCGCCCGCCCCAAACAGATCTACACCGGCGAACGAGGCACCCAGTACGTCCCCATGGGCGACCGCTGACCTCTCACCTGAACAACCCCTCGACCCGATGGTCGAGGGGTTGTTTTTGTTAGAGGACACCGCGCAGAAAGGACACCACTTCGCGGCGGCTCTCTTGTCGGCCGCCTCCGGCGGCGTGCACAGGCAGTTTTTTTGCGGCAGACCTATTCGGCGCGTGTGCTGCCCGTGGGGAGCCAGGCGTGCGTGGACCGCCTACCTGCTGAAAGCCCTCGACGCCGAGCGCGGTCCGCGTACGCCACAGGACGCGACCGGCAGAACGGCCCGCGCAGCGGCCCCCTCTCCAGGCCCCACGACGGGGCAGCACCTGCGCCAACCACTTCCACCCGGATACGCGGTCTGCGCACGCCGCCGGAGGCGGCCAACAAGACGGCCGCCGCGAAGCGGTGACCTTTCCACGCCCCTCGACCAGCAGCACCCGCGCCAACCACCTCCACCCGGAAAGGCGTGCCGCGCACCCCGCCGAAGGCGGCCAGCAAGACAGCCGCCGCGAGGCGGTGTCCTTTCACGGCGCTCCACGGGGCAGCCCGCCGCCGAACACATCCACGCGTGCCGACGGTTCCTGCACGCCGCCGGAGGCGGCCGAGCTGCCGCGGAGCGGTGTCCTTTTGGTGGCGGAGGTGGGCGGGGGTGTGGATTGGAGATGGCCCCGGGCGGGCTGTGCCTCGGTCCGGGGCCATCTGGCGCCTCTGGGGACTAGGACGCCGCTGGAGCGGTGGCTGGTTCCCGTAGGTGGGTGATGAGTTGTTCGACCTGGCCGCGAGCTCGGATCATTGCCAGGTGGTCGATGTAGTCGCGGGACTCGACGATCAGGCCGTCGCGGACGCGGAGTACGAAGATCGCGGGGGCGGTGAAGGGCTCGCCGGTCGCCAGGACGGTGCCGGCGTAGTCGAATTCGGCGACGATCACCTCGGGGTCGGCGGTCTGGTGGACCCGGATGTTGGCCGGCTGGAAGCGGACCAGCTCGCTCACCCGCGGTCCGTTCACGCCGAAGTGCTCCGCGAGGGCGGCGCGGGACAGCAGCGGGTGGTCGCCGTACGGGTTCATCGGGTGCCGTACGTCGGTCTGTTCGGCGTACAGCTCGGGCAGTACGGCGAAGTCGCGGTCAGCGACGCCGTGGACCAGCTTCAGGAAGACCTCTTCGGGAGTCATCGGGTTCCTCACAGGAGATAAACGGAGTGACGACTATCGAATATATGGAGTAACGACTTCGTTTACAACCCTGGGCCGGTTCGCGGCGTCTCTTAGGCTGAGGGCGACGAAGGGGAGCTGGGGTGCGAGCAGACGCGCGCGACAACCGGGCGAGGATCATGACCGCGGCGGACGATGTCTTCGGGCGATCGCCGAGCGCGTCGACCGACGATGTCGCGCGGCTGGCGGGGGTCGGTATCGCGACCGTGTTCCGGCACTTCCCGACCAAGACCGAGCTGCTCGAGGCCGTGCTGACCTTGCGACTCGAGCGCCTGCGGGACCGCGCGCTCGAGCTGGCCGGCAGCGACGATCCAGGCAAGGCATTCTTCGAGTTCTTCACGCAGGTCGTGTCCGAGTCGGCGTCGAAGCTGGCGATCGGCGAGGCCCTGACGGCAGCCGGAGCTGGTGCCGGCGAGGAAGCGCGGGCGGCCGGACGCGGCATGCGCGAGGCATTCAACGGCCTACTTACCGCAGCACAGCGGACCGGCGCGGTGCGGTCTGACGCGGAGATGGCCGAGGTGTACGCGCTGATGATCGGCGCATCCCGCGGCGCGACCGCGGCCAAGCTCGAACCGCTGGTACGCGACCGGATGCTCGGCCTGATCTACGACGGCCTGGCGCCGCGTTCGTGAGACGCCACTGGCGCTCCTGGTCCCGCCTCCGCCGAGTCCTCGTCTCGGTGGCGCTCGCCGTCGTCGTTGTGGTGATCGCCCCCCTCACCACCTATGCAGCCTCGCTGAGACTGCAGTACGCCGGTGAGCCGTCCGCCGAGGCGCGCACCCGCAACCACGACGCACTCTGGCTCGGCCACGCCTGGGTCGACGGCCGCAAAACCACCGCCGACGTCACCGCGCTCGCCCAGCGCCTGCAAACCACCGGCATCCGCGATGTATACGTACACACAGGACCGCTCGAGCACGACGGCTCGTTGCCATTGGCAAAGGTTTCGCCGAAGGCGCGCTGGTTCGTCGACGCGATGCACGCGGCGGCCCCCGCCGTACGTGTGCAGGCCTGGCTCGGCGACGTCGTACAACCCGGCAAGAACCCCGGCATGAACCTCGACGATCCCAAGGTCCGCCAGCAGGTGGTCGCATCGGCGAAAACCGTTCTACAGCAGGGTTTCCAGGGCATCCACTACGACTTCGAGCCGGTCCGCTCCGGTTCGAAGGGCTTCCTGGCGATCCTCGACGAGACCCGCGCGCTCAAAACCACACTCTCGGTCGCAGCCGCGCAGATCGACCCGCTCTGGTACCTGCACGCGATCCCGATCGACAAGTGGTGGTCGCAGGAGTACTTCGCCAAGGTGGCGAGCCGGGTCGACCAGATCGCCGTCATGTCCTACGACACCGCCATGCCACTCGAGTCCTTGTACGGCGGGTACGTCGCCAAGCAGACCACGCTGGCGCTAGAGGTCACTCCCCCGAACACCCTCCTCCTCATGGGCCTCCCGGCGTATTGGGAGAGTAATCCGTCCCACTGGGGCCACGCCGAGACGGTCACCGCAGCAGTCCGCGGCGCCCGCCTCGGTCTGGGCAACTCAACCCGCCAGAACTTCGGACTGGCTCTGTACGTCGACTTCGCCGCCACCGAAGACAACTGGACCGCCTACCGCGACGGCTGGTGCGTCGAGCCCTAGAACGGGCTAAAGCGCGCCAGTACGAGGATCAGTGCGCAAACGGTCAGAAACGCGACGTCGATCACCAGACAGGGCGCGACCCGACGACCGACCGCCTCTGCCGGCAGACCGGTGCGGGACCGCAGCCGGAGCGTCTCGAAGACAGCAGCCGCGCGAGCCGTCTCCTTCTCGGCTATGCCGCCGACGACATGCCAATCGTCCCCACTCTCGAGATTCAGCCGGTCCTCATCGACCTCGACCGACTCGACGGACCGCCAGGGCACGCGGCGCTCGAACCAGCCACTCCGGATCCACAGCTCAGTAGCGGTTGCCGTCACCCGGTAGAACGTCCGTACGCCGACAAAGTGGACCAATTGCCCAGCGATCAAGGTCCCCGCGATCGCCGGGAACCACTCGCCCGACACCGCAAAGGCGCCGATAGCAACAGGTCCCAGCACCAGTACGGCGACCAGCCCCGGGCGATCCCACCAAGGCCGAGGCTGCAGGGGTACCTCCCACGGAAGCGTGGGCAACTCCTGGGCAGGCTCGAACGGCACGCTCGGGACTTCTCGCCGGACGCGATCCTGAGGCAGGCCAGCCACCGGCTCGTTGCCCCACGGCATCCGGCGCGGCGCACGGAACGGACCCACCGGCCGGAGCACCTGCTCACCGAGCAGCAACGACGGCCAGCTGCCCTCAGCAAGGTCGCCGAGCAGCAACGCTTCGCCGCGGTACCGCCGAAGCGTCTCCTCCCACTCCCGCTTGAGCTTGGCCGGCGCGTCGTTCTCCTCCTCGTCCAGCGCGTCGAAAGCGTCGAACAGCCGCGCATCGCCTTCGTCATCGTCCAGTTCGGTGTCCAGGAAGCCGAGCAGGATCGCGCCGTCCGCCGATCGGACCGCGAAGGCGCCGGTGGAGTCCGGCTCGATGCGCACCGGAAGACCTTGTCCCGTCCAGGACCTGCGCGGGCGGGCCCGGCGGACGCGTACGTCGCGCAGTACCAGCAGGACCGCCAGTACCCAGGCGCCGCCGGCGACCGTGTACCAGTAGGTGTAGTCGGCGAGCTCGGCGCGCGGCCGCAGCCAGCCGCTGTCGGCGGGGTCGACGAAGACCGGGATGCTCGCGCCGATGGCGTAGTCGTCCAGCATGGTCACGGTGTGGTGGCGGCCGTCAGGTAGCTCGAGAACGAGGTCCCCGTCGTCGGTCTGGCTCTTCACGACAGCTGTCTGCTCGACAGCGCGTCGCAGGTGGGTTTCCTCGCGCTGGTCCTGCCAGCGCATCAGACTGAGCGCACCGACGCCCACGAGCACCAGAGCCCCGGCCACGAGAAGCCTGATCGTCACACCGATCCGTGTGGCCGCTGGGACCTGCACTTGCTGCCGTGGCACACCGGCAACCATGGACCGCTGCCTGCGGCGACTGACGACGAGCCAGACGAGCAGAGCGGTGCACGCAGCGCCGTACACCGTCCAGGCAGTACGTGCGCCTGCCACGTCGTCGTACCGAAGCTCGATGGTCAGGAACAGCACGCCCGCTGCGGCCGCGAGGATCGGCTGCCACCACGACAGCACGAGCGAGGCGAAGCAGACGATCAACGCCAGCGAGAAGGTCCGGTCCGGCCCACACACCGTGGGGTCCTCGACCGAGCACCGACCGGTGTCGGACGCCACGGACACCACGATGGCCGCGACCCAGCCCGCGGGCATCAGCCAGCGGTAGATCCAGCTCGGAACAACGGTGCCGGCCCAGCGGGCAGCCACATCGGCTGTCATTTGGAGTCCCCCTCCATGAGGTGGGAGAACTCTAAGGGTCAGCGAGCCCGCTCGACGCGGCCTTCGTCCCAGACTGGTTCGTCCGGCTCGTAGACGGAGCCGTCGGCGCCGAAGACGAGGTAGCGGTCGAAGCCGCGGGCGAACCACCGGTCGTGGGTCACGGCGAGCACTGTGCCGTCGAAGGCGTCCAGCCCCTCCTCCAGTGCCTCTGCGGACTCCACGTCCAGGTTGTCGGTCGGCTCATCGAGCAGGAGCAGCGTTGCACCGGACAGCTCGAGCATCAGGATCTGGAACCGGGCCTGCTGCCCACCGGACAGACTCTCGAACGTCTGCTCGGCCGCATGCGCCAGCTCGTACCGGTCCAGCTTCCGTGACGCCAGCTCACGCCCCATGCCCTCACGGTGGTCGTCACCGCGGTGCAGGATCTCCAGCAAGGTCCGGCCCATCAGCTCCGGGTGCTCATGCGTCTGCGCGAACCAACCGGGCCGTACTCGCGCACCGAGCTTCGCGTTGCCGGTGTGCGCGACCGGAGCGATCTTGACCTCACCGACGGGCTGGTGCTCCACATCGGGATCCGAACCACCGTTGGCGAGCAGCCGCAGGAAGTGCGACTTCCCGGACCCGTTCGATCCCAGTACGGCGACACGTTCGCCGTACCAGACCTCCAGGTCGAACGGCTTCATCAGACCGGTCAGCTCGAGCTGTGTGCAGACAACGGCCCGCTTGCCGGTGCGGCCGCCGGTGAGGCGCATGCTGACCTTCTGCTCGCGCGGCAACGCCTGTGGCGGCCCAGCCTCCTCGAACTTGCGCAGCCGGGTCTGGGACGCGCGGTAGCGCGACGCCATGTCGGAGTTGTACGCCGCCTTCTGCTTGTACATCAGCATCTGCGCGCGGAGCTTCGCGTGCTCCTCGTCCCACCGCTTGCGCAGCTCCTCGAACCGCTCGAACCGGTGCCGCCGCGCCTCGTGGTACGTCGCGAAGCCGCCGCCGTGCGTCCACGCCGTATTGCCCGCGGCACCCAGCTCGACGGTGACGATCCGGGTAGCGGTGTTGGCCAGCAGCTCCCGGTCGTGGCTGATGTACAGCACGGTCTTGTCACTAGTGCGCAGCTGCTCCTCGAGCCAGCGCTTCCCCGGTACGTCGAGGTAGTTGTCCGGCTCGTCCAGGATCAGCACCTCGTCCGGTCCGCGCAGCAAGGCCTCCAGCACCAGGCGCTTCTGCTCGCCGCCGGACAGCGTCTTCACCTCACGCCAGCGACAGCGGTCGAACGGTACGCCGAGCGCGGCCGTCGTACACACGTCCCACAACACCTCAGCGTCGTACCCGCCGACCTCGCCCCAGTCCGACACGGCCTGTGCGTACTTGAGCTGGGTCTTCTCGGTGTCGTCCTCCATCATCACCAGCTCGGCCTTGTCCAGCTTGGCCGCGGCCTGCTGGATCCGCTCCGGCGCGACGGCCAGCAGCAGGTCGCGGACGGTCGACGAGTCCCGCACCGAGCCGACGAACTGCCGCATGACTCCCAGCCCACCGGACCGGGAGATGCTGCCGCTGTGGGCCTTCAGGTCGCCGGCGATGATCCGGGTCAGCGTGGTCTTGCCGGAGCCGTTCGCACCGACCAGTGCGACCTTCGCACCGTCGCCGACGCGGAACGTGATGTCGTCCAGCAACACCCGCCCGTCCGGCAGCTCGTACCCGACTCCAGCTACATCCACGTGACCCATCCCCCCAGTCTGACCGTCCGGCCCCCGCCCCGGCGACCGGTTATCGTTTGCCGGTGCCGCGCAACCTGAGAGGACGCGAGATCCTCCCCCACACGCGGGAGTACCAGTGGGTCGCGAGCATCGTGGCCGCGGTAGAGCGCCGTACCGGCGTCCCGTCGTCCTGGGACAGGCGGCTGTACGACGAGCACAGCGGCACCGGCGCGACGGCGGAGTACGACGGGCCGATGACGGTCAGCCGGCAGCTCGTCCTCGAGCCGGTGATGCGCGCGTACGACGCAACCGGACCGCTCGACCTCGACACGGTCGGCTGGGCCCGGATCGGTGCGATGACCGTGATCCACGAGACCGACCACCACCAGCACCCTGCTGGCGACGAGCACGCACCCGATGCGGTCCGCTTCTACTCGCCGGAAGCGGAGGCGGTGATCGAGGGCCTCGCCGACAGCAACCGGGACCGGATCGCTGACCCAATCATCCAGGACATCGGGATGGACAAGGCTGTCCCGCGGATCCTCGAGGTGCACGCGGTGATGCCGTACGCCGGCTACCAGGCCGGTGTCGAAGGGGTGCTGCACGGTCTGCACACGCTCAGCGGCCGGTCGCAGCACGAGGTCTGGACCGCCGTCGACCAGACTCCGTTCGTACAGCGGTACAACGCGATGGCCGACGTCGTCATCGACTCCCGGCTGGCGGGTCTGGTGCCGCCGGAGCACCGGTCTCAGATCAGGCTCCAGCTGAGTCAGCCGTTGAAGGAGGAGCTCGGCGGGCTCACTGCCTACACGGCGGAGACGGAGCCCCCGGTCCAGCTCGCCGTACGGGGTCGTGAGACCGCGACCAGGGCGGTGCAGCGGCTGGAGCAGGAGCTGAGCACAGTCGAGCAGCACTACCAGCAGTACGGCGAGCACCCGCCGCGGATGCCGATGTCCGCGGAGCAGACGGCGCTGGTTCAGCGCATCGAGGCGCACTACGGGCGGTCGACCGACCTGGAGACCGCACACCTCCGACGGTTCGTGGACAGCTCGGCCAGTGCTCGGCTGGGCGGCGCTGCGGGCGGGAGTGGTGCGGCCGGCGGGGCTGCGGCAGCAGCGGCGTCGGGGCCCGCAGTGGCCTGGGGCGGTTGGCGGCCGGACAGGTCTCGTTCGGATGGCGGAGCGGCGCGGTAGGCGACCCTCTGGCGAGGAATGATCGGCGCCGATGGACGCATATCGTGAGGCGCAGCGGCTGTACGCCGAAGCAATGTTGTCGACTGCCACGGGGCAGGAGCGGATCGCCGTACTGCAGCAGACACTGCAGCGGATCGGCGACCTGGTACCGCAGGCCGCTCCGGACGAGCGGCCCGCAGTACTGCTCATGAACAGCTCGATCGCCCAGCTGATCGCCGGGGAGAGCCGATGAACGGGATGCCCGAGCGCGGTGCGGAGATCCTCCCGGACACCTGGGAGTACCAGTGGTTCGCCTCGGTCGTCGCCAAGACCGAGGAGTTCGCCGGACGGCCCTCCCACTGGAACAGGAAGCTGTACGACCAGCCGGGAGCGATCGCCGGCGTCATCGAGGCCGACGGAAGCATGACGATCAGCCGGGAACACGTCCTCGACCCGGCCCGTCCCGGTTACACCGAGGGCCGTTCGCTCACCCACGACGAGCGCTACGCGGCCGGGGGTGCGACGAGAATGGCGGTGTTCCGGGCGCGGGCCTCGCTGTCCGGGCTGGGAGACGACACCGGCCCCGGCGTGTCGCCGATCGGGTCGCTGGAGGACATCGCCCTCGAGAGCGCACTCGCCGACCGCTTCACGGGGACGTACGGCGGCCGGATCGCCGAGAGCCTGACCGAGCAGGACCTGCCGGTGGACAGCTTCCCGGCGTTCCCGGCGTACACGACGGCCACGGACCGGCTGATGTACTCACTGAGCAGACCCACCGATCTGGGCCCCGGCGAGCTCCGCGACCTGCTCGAGAGCACGGATCGTTCGCAGCGGTTCAACGTGATCGCCGACCGGGTGATCGACACCCAGCTCGGCGACCGGGTGCCCGAGTCGCACCGGGACCAGCTGCGCCAGGACCTGACCGGATCACTGCGGCGCGGGCTCAGCGGCCTGACCATGGCCGAGTGCAGCCAGCTGACGCACCAGGGCTCGAAGCTGACGTGGGGCCATGACGCCGCCGAGCTGACCGAGATCGAGTTCGACGTCAATCTCGAGGACATCAAGGCCCACTACGACTCGTGGGACGCAGAGCACCCAGGGGTGAAGCCACCCGAACTGCCTGACTCGCTGCGGGAGACGTTCCTCGACCGAGAGGAGGACATGCGGCAGATCTGGGCCGAGCGGGGTTGGCCGGCGCAGCAGCCGGTCGCCGGCCGCGAACAGGAGTACTACGAGGGGCTGCGCGAGCAGATCTACCCGAACGAGCGCGAGCAGGAGATCGCCCAGCTGCAGCAATTCCTGTGGTCGCACACGGCACCGAGCCGGCACACGGATTCAGCAACTGGTGCCGGCGAGCGACCCAACAACGTGCACGACATCGGTTCGACCCGCAAGGGACAGCGCGGAATCGAGTAGCTACCAGTCCTTGAGCGCGTCCAGGTAGGTGCCGCCGGACGGACGGACCGACCCGGTCATGAACAGCTTGAGCGGCGCGGAGAACAGGCCGTACGTGTGCGTGCCGGTGAAGAAGCCGGCCGACTCGCAGCCGTCGTACCAGACCCAGATCTCGCGGATGCCGTCCGCGGTGTCGAACCGGAGCACGATCGCCTCGGACGGCTTGGAGACCTGCGGCGCGCACTTGAACACCGGGAGCTTCGCGTTCCGCTCCGGCAGCACCTTGATCTCGTTGACCACCTGCTGCGCGGTCGCGGCGTTGAACGACTCCTGCCCGAGCAGACCGGTCCCGCCCTCGGCGAAGCCGTAGCGGCAGGCACGCAGCCCGGTCACCACGGTGTTCAGGTCGAGCCCGGTGCCGGCCGGCACAGCGTCCGGACCAGGAGCAGTCAGGACCGGATGGTCTACCGGACACCCAACCTGCGCCTGTGCAGAGGGCCCCACGCCTTCGGCCGTGTTCGGAGCCAAAGCCTTACTGTCTCCACTGGAGTTGCTGTTGCTGTCGCTGGTGGCAACCGGTGACTCTCCACCGGCAAAGCTCCACACACCACCGATCGCAGCAGCAACCAGCACGGCACCGGCTGCCACCGACCACGTCTGACGACGCCGGTGCACACGTCGACGGGCCTCCCGGGCCAGTCCGCTCGTCTGTAGGTCACTCTGTACGCCGGCCTGGTTGTGCAGGGCAGACGTGAACTTGGGGCCGAGCTCCTGCTCAGGGTCGTGCTCAGGCATCCTCGGCTCCTTCCGTGCTCTCAGTGCTATCGGTGCTCTCGGTACTCAGCGTGGTCTTCAATGCAGCCAATGCTCGATGGACATGCGACCGTGCGGTCGCCTCGGCGCAGTGCAGCAGCTGCGCGATCTCGGCGTACGACAGCTCCTCGTAGAACCGCAGTACGACGGCTGCGCGCTGCTTGTCCGGCAGCGTCGCGCACAGCGCCCAGATCGCCTCCGACTCGGCGCGTGCCGCCGTACCGTCGGAAACAGCTCGCGCAGTCCGCACCGGATCCGCAGCAGGCGCCTCACGGCGACGGAACTTGCGCCACCAGGAGATGTGCGCATTCACCACCATCCGCTTCACGTACGCCTCAGGATCGTCAGCCCGGCTCACCCGGCCCCACCGTGCACAGGCCGTCGTCAGCGCATCCTGTACGGCGTCCTCGGCCAGGTTGGCGTCTCCGGTCAGGACATAGGCGAACCGCAGCAGGGCGTCCGCCTTCGCGCTGACCCACACCTCGAAGTCAAGCGGCCCTGTCCGCGCCTCCGCTGCCACCAAGGCTGCCTCCATACCCCTCAGGACGGCGCCGGGGCCGCGTTCGTTGCACGCAGTACCCGGAACCCTTTGGCGCTGCCGATCCGCTCGCAGGGGTAGCCCTGCTCGGTCAGCCAGCGCTGCAACGAGTCGCCGCCAAGGTTCTTGCCGACGACGAACCTTGCCACGCCGCCGGGGGCAAGGCGAGTCAGCCAGCGCAGCAGCATCTTGTGTAGCTCCGGCTTGCCGATGTGGATGGCCGGGTTCGACCAGATCTGGTCGAACAGCAGGTCCTCGGGTACGTCGTCCGGCAGCGCCGCATGCACCCGCTCGGCCACCCCCGCGGCCGCCGCGTTCACCCCGGTCAGCTCGAGCGCCCGGTTGTTCACGTCGACGGCCCACACCGTCGCCTTCGGGACCTCCAGTGCCAGCGCGCAGGCGATCGGCCCATAGCCACAGCCCAGGTCGAGGAACGTACCGGCCTGCTTCGGCGGCTCGGTCTCCCGCAGCAACACCGCCGTACCGATGTCCAGACGGTCCCGGGAAAACACACCGGTCGCTGTCGTGAAGACATACGGCTTCCCCCAGATCCGCGCCTCGACGGTACGCCGTACGTCCGCCGACTGCGGGTCCGCGGAGAAGAAGTGGTCACCCACGCTGATGCACCTCTCCCCTGACCTGCCTGGCCTGCAACGCCCGTGCGGCCAGCTCGTCGTCTGCCGGATACCGCACTTCCTCCAGCGTCAACCCGTGTGCCGGCAGCACGGACACAGCCGAGTCCCGCACCTTCCCAGCCAGTACGACGCCCGGCCACTCCACGTCCCGCCGTCCGTCGCCCACCGGGATCATCGAGCCGACCAGGGCACGCACCATCGAGTGACAGAAGGCATCCGCGATCACAGTGCCCTCCAACTGGCCGATACCCGTCCGCTGCCACGAGAAGTCCAGCAGCGCCCGCACTGTGCTGGCACCCTCCCGCTTCTTGCAGTACGCCGCAAAGTCGTGCTCACCGAGCAGACCGGCCGCGGCGGCGTTCATACGGTCCACGTCGAGCGGTCGCCCTACCCGCAGTACCTGTCCCCGGGTCAGCGGGTCCCAGCCGGCCGGGTCGTCGCACAGGCGGTACACGTACCGGCGGGCCAGAGCGGAGAACCTGGCGTCAAAGCCCTCTGGAGCCGCCGTGACGGCCGTGACAGCTACATCCTCGGGCAGGACGCCGTTCAGCCCTCTCAGGAGCCTCAGCGGGTCTACAGCGCCTTCGACGTCGACATGGGTGACCTGGCCGCGAGCGTGGACCCCGGTGTCGGTCCGGCCGGCACAGGTCACGGTCAGCGGCTCCGGCAGCCGTAGTACGACGCGGATCGCTTCTTCCAGCGTGCCCTGCACGGTACGGAGTCCCTCTTGACGCGCCCAGCCGTGGAAGCCGGTTCCGTCGTACCTGAGGTCTATCCGCCAACGCACACGGCAATCTAACGCAACAGAGCCCCCTCACCGTGCGGTGAGGGGGCTCTGAAGGAGTGCTTACTTGTCGTCGTCCTCGGTCTCGCCGGCCTTGGCGAAGCCCGCGGCCTCGGCGTCCGCCTCGGTCTTGAACCAGACCTCGGCGACCGTCTGGTCGTACCACGGCGACTCGGTGGTGTGGAACTTCATCGAGTTCTCGTTGCCCTTGATGGTGAAGCCCTCGGGCGCGGAGCCGTCCTCGAGCGGGGCGGCGGAGTTGTCGAACTTCCCGGCCACGACGTCCTGGACCTTCTCGTCCTGCGGCTCGTCGGCCTTCTCCTCGGCCTTCGGAGCGGCCGCCTTCTTGGCCGGAGCCTTCTTGGCGGTCTTCTTCGCCTTCGGCGAGTCGGCCAGCGCCTCGACCAGCTCGATCTTCGCCATCGGGGCGTTGTCGCCCTTGCGCGGGCCGAGCTTGGTGATCCGGGTGTAGCCACCCGGACGGTCGGCGTACCGCTCGCCGATCTCGGTGAAGAGCACGTGCACGATGCTCTTGTCCTTGATCCGCTTCATCACCTGACGGCGCGAGTTCAGGTCACCACGCTTCGCCTTGGTGATCATCTGCTCCGCCAGCGGCTGCAGGCGCTTGGCCTTGGCCGCGGTGGTGGTGATGGCGCCGTGCTCGAACAGCGACGTCGCGAGGTTGCTGAGGATCAGCTTCTCGTGCGCCGGGCTGCCGCCCAGCCGGGCACCCTTGGTGGGGGTAGGCATCTCATACTCCAGAAATCTCAGGCTCGTCGAGCCGTTGGGATTGGGCCCGACGGGCCTTGGTCAGCTCAGTACTGCTCGGTCTCGGCGAAGCTCTCGTCCTCGTCGTCCGCCTCGTTGCCGTAGGCACCGGACGCGGCGCGGAGGTCGAACCCGGGCGGGGAGTCCTTCAGCGACAGTTGCATCTCGGCCAGCTTCAGCTTGACCTCGTCGATGGACTTGGAACCGAAGTTGCGGATGTCCAGCAGGTCCTGCTCGCTGCGCGAGATCAGCTCACCCACGGTGTGGATGCCCTCGCGCTTCAGGCAGTTGTACGACCGGACGGTCAGCTGCAGGTCCTCGACCGGCAGGGCCAGGTCGGCGGCCATCTGCTCGTCCACCGGCGACGGGCCGATGTCGATGCCCTCGGCCTCGACGTTCAGCTCGCGAGCCAGACCGAACAGCTCGACCAGGGTCTTACCGGCCGACGCGACGGCGTCGCGGGGCAGCATCGACTGCTTGGTCTCGACGTCGACCACGAGGCGGTCGAAGTCGGTGCGCTGCTCGACACGGGTGGCCTCGACCTTGTAGGTCACCTTCATCACCGGCGAGTAGATCGAGTCGACCGGCATCCGGCCGATCTCGGCGTCGGCGGACTTGTTCTGTACGGCGGACACGTAACCGCGGCCGCGCTCGACGACCAGCTCCATCTCGAGCCGGCCCTTCTCGTTCAGGGTGGCGATCTTCAGGTCCGGGTTGTGCACCTCGACACCGGCCGGCGGCGCGATGTCGGCGGCGGTCACGTCACCGGGGCCCTGCTTGCGCAGGTACATGGTGACCGGCTCGTCGTGCTCGGACGAGACGACCAGGTCCTTCAGGTTCAGGATCAGCTGGGTGGCGTCTTCCTTGACCCCGGCAACGGTCGAGAACTCGTGCAGGACACCGTCGATCTTGATGCTGGTGACGGCTGCACCCGGGATGGAGGACAGCAGGGTCCGGCGGATCGAGTTACCGAGGGTGTAACCGAAGCCCGGCTCCAGCGGCTCGATCACGAACCGCGAGCGGTACTCGTCGACGACCTCTTCGGTCAGGGTGGGGCGTTGTGCGATAAGCAACTTCGTGTTCCTTCTCTGTCGCGACGACCACTATTTGAGGTCGCGAGGGGTGAAGAAGACACCGGACCGGCCGGCGGCCCTGGGGCCACCGGCCGGCACGCGGTCAGTTCTTCGAGTAGAGCTCGACGATCAGGTGCTCGGCGACCTGGGTGTCGATCTGCTGCCGGGTCGGCAGCTGGTGGACGAGGATCCGCAACCGCTCGGGCATCACCTCGAGCCACGCGGGGACGACACGCTCTGCGTGCGCCTCGCGGGCGATGATGAACGGCGTCGTCTCGACCGACTTCTTCTTGACATCGATGATGTCGTGAGCAGCCACCCGGTACGACGGGATGTTCACCTTGACGCCGTTCACGGTGAAGTGACCGTGGACGACGAGCTGACGGGCCTGCCGGCGCGTCCGGGCCAGGCCGGAGCGGTAGACCACGTTGTCCAGGCGGGACTCGAGGATCTGCAGCAGGTTGTCACCGGTCTTGCCGGAGCGCCGCGAGGCCTCCTCGTAGTACCGGCGGAACTGCTTCTCGAGAACGCCGTACGAGTAACGCGCCTTCTGCTTCTCGCGCAGCTGGAGCAGGTACTCGCTCTCCTTCGGGCGGCCGCGGCCGTGCATACCCGGCGGGTACGGACGACGCTCGAACGCCTTGTCGCCACCGACGAGGTCGACCCCGAGACGGCGCGACTTCTTGGTCATAGGTCCGGTGTAACGGGCCATGGTTCGCTACCTTCCTCTCTCTGGGGTCAGACCCGGCGCCGCTTGGGCGGGCGGCATCCGTTGTGGGCGACTGGGGTGACGTCCTGGATGGTGCCGACCTCGAGGCCGACCGCACCCAGCGAACGGATCGCGGTCTCACGGCCGGAGCCGGGACCCTTGACGAAGACGTCGATCTTGCGCATGCCGTGCTCCATCGCGCGGCGTCCGGCAGCCTCGGCGGCCATCTGCGCGGCGAACGGGGTCGACTTGCGCGAACCCTTGAAGCCGACGGTTCCCGCGGAGGCCCACGAGATGACCGCGCCGGTCGGGTCGGTGATCGTCACGATCGTGTTGTTGAACGTGCTCTTGATGTGCGCGTGGCCGGCGGCCACGTTCTTCTTCTCCTTGCGGCGCACCTTCTTCGCGCCGGCCGCGCTGCGGCTCTTGGGAGGCATAGGTCAGTTGCTCCTGGGGTCGACGGTCATCCGGGTCACTTCTTCTTCTTGCCGGCGATCGCCTTACGGCGACCCTTGCGGCTACGGGCGTTGGTCCGCGTGCGCTGACCACGCACCGGCAGGCCGCTGCGGTGCCGGCGACCCTGGTACGACCCGATCTCGATCTTGCGGCGGATGTCCGCGGTCACCTCGCGACGGAGGTCACCTTCGATCTTGTAGTTGCCTTCGATCCAGTCCCGGAGCTTCACCAGCTCGTCGTCGCCCAGTTCGTGGACGCGCTTGTCACCGGAAATGCCGGTGGCTTCGAGCGTCTTCAGGGCGCGAGTACGACCTACACCGAAGATGTAGGTGAGAGCGACCTCGATGCGCTTGTCGCGCGGCAGGTCGACCCCTACGAGGCGTGCCATGTGGCGGTGTTCCTTTCGTCGGCAGAGGTGTGGTGGCGCGCCGCGTCCCCGCCCGCCTCGGTGAGAAGTTGTTTCACCGGCAGGGCCCCGGCCTCTGTTCCGGGGGCAACATCCGGGAACTTCTCCCGGATGAGCGTGCGCGCTGTGGTGCGAAAGTGCCTGTGTACTGCGTAGGGCTTTGTCAGCCCTGCCGCTGCTTGTGCCGCGGGTTCTCGCAGATCACCATGACCCGGCCGTGACGGCGGATCACCTTGCACTTGTCGCAGATCTTCTTGACGCTCGGATTGACCTTCATCGAGCTACTTTCTTCGACAGGTGTTGGTGGGTCTTACTTGTACCGATAGACGATCCGACCCCTGGTGAGGTCGTACGGCGACAGCTCCACGACGACCCGGTCCTCGGGGAGGATCCGGATGTAGTGCTGCCTCATCTTGCCGCTGATGTGCGCGAGCACTTTGTGCCCGTTGGACAGCTCAACACGGAACATCGCGTTCGGCAGGGCCTCGACGATGGTGCCCTCGAGTTCGATTACTCCCTCTTTTTTGGGCATGTCCTCGCACTTCTGTAGACGTGACTGGCTATGGCTACAAAGAGCCAAGGAAAAAGTGTACGCCACGCACCCACACGAAACCCAATCGAGCCCTCCGGTCAGGTATTGGTGGCCGCCCACTGCTCGCCCTCGCGCCAGACCTGCTCGGGCATCAGATCCAGCAGATCACAGGCTGCATCCAATTGTGCGAGCGCAGTGACGGAATCGCGGTACGCCGGGAGGATCGCGACGAACCGCCGCCCTTCGCAGCTGAAGCCGAACGGGGGTACGTCGGCCAGCGCCTCGACCGCCCGCGGGTGCAGGATCGCCATCGCGTGGTCCTCGCGGCCGTTGAACAAGCGGTACTGCGCCGGCAGCCCGTCGAGGGTGAGCGGCAGCGGCAGCAGGCTCGCCGCCGCAACGGGCGAAAGGCCCGCGGGCAGCACCTGCAGCGGCGGCAGGGGCCGATCCACCTGGAGGTCGAGGAAGTCGAAGCCGAGCTCACGTCGCCGTACCTTGTGCCGGAACCGTCCGGTCCAGAACTCCCGGCCGCGGTGCCGGCCCGTGGTCACGTCCACGATCGCGGCACGCGGATCGACGTCGAACGGTGGGAACGGCCAACGATCCCGCAGTTCCTCCCCCGAGGCGCTGATCCGCCAGCCGAGCTGGTGCGCCGTGTCGGCCCACGCCTGCTTGCGGCGGCCGTCACCGATCCGCAGCGCCAGCGTGAACCCGATCAGCACCAGGAACCAGATCAGCACGAACCAGCCCACCCAGCGCGGCTCCAGCAGCAACCCGACGATCGCCAGCGGTACGGCGATCGCGAACCAGATCACGTAGACGACCGCAGATCCGTGATGCAGCTGCCACGCCCAATCCGGCCGAAGCCGTGGGGCAGCGACGCGGCGACTGACCGGGGCCGCCGTCAACGGCGCCTGCCGAGGCCGCCGAGGGCGATGATCGCCCAGGGAATCAGCAGCCAGACCGGCCAGAACGACGGCCAGTGGCCGCCGTTGCCGAGACCGATCACGAACCAGATCACGACGTTGATCAACACCACGCCGGTGAAGCCGCCGATCGCGTTCCCGCGCTTGTGCGGGTGGTTGTCCTTCTTCCGCTCCGGGAAGTCACCGGGCGCAGGCGCCGGCTTGGTGTCCTGCACGACCTCGGGCGTCTTGTACGTGCTCACCGGCGGCAGGTCCCGCACCAGCGGCTCGAGCTCGCCGTACGTCTGGACGGTGTAGAGCCGGTCGAGGCGGGAGGAGAACTCGGGCTGATCCAGCCGGCCGTCCGCGAACGCATCCCGCAGCCGTCCGGCGATCTTGTCGCGGTCGGCTTCGGTGAAACGCTGGTACGGCTGGTACTGAGGCATGTCTCAAGTGTGCCTCAGCTACGGTCCGCTCCGCGTCCCCCGACGGGTGGACGCCAGCGGTCCGTCAATCAGCCAGTGGGCCGAACTTGATCCCGAGCTCGGCCAGCTTGGACTCGCCGCCGTCGATCGCGGTCAGCACCCACGGTCCTTGCGGAGTGAGAGTGAACGAGTGCTCGGTGTGCGCGGCCGACCGGCCGTCGTCGGTGACGACCGTCCAGTCGTCCTCGAGCGTGTGGTTGTCCTGCTTGCCGAGGGTGAGCATCGGCTCGACGGCCAGCGCCATCCCCTCGACCAGCTTCGGGCCGCGGCCCGGGCGACCGAAGTTCGGCACGTTCGGCGGCTGGTGCATGGCCGAGCCGATCCCGTGCCCAACGAAGTCCTCGACGATCCCGTACGACGAATTGGCGCGGACGTGCGCCTCGATCGCCGCCGAGATATCGGTCAACCGGCCGCCGAGCCGCGCCGCGGCGAACCCGCGCCACATCGACTCCTCGCAGATCCGCGCGAGCTCGAGCAGCTCGTCCGCGGCCTCGCCGACACCGACGGTGATCGCGGCGTCGCCGTGCCAGCCGTCCACGATCGCGCCGCAGTCGATCGAGATCAGGTCCCCGTCGGCCAGCACCCGGCCGCCCGGGATGCCGTGCACGATCTCGTCGTTCACCGACGCGCAGATCGAGCCGGTGAAGCCGTGGTACCCCTTGAACGACGGGGTCGCGCCGGAGGACCGGATGTTGTCCTCGGCGATCGCGTCCAGCTCGCCGGTGCTGATCCCGGCCTTCACCTGCCCGCGGAGCAACTCCAGCGTGCGGCCGACCACCAGGCCGGCCTTGCGCATCGCCAGAATCTGCTCGCGGGTCTTGATCTCGATTCCGCGGTCCCTGAACATCTCGCCTTACTTACTCGGTGACGGTCTTACTCGGTGACGGTCTTGAGAGCGGCGAGCACCCGCTCGCTCACTTCGTCGATCTCGCCGACACCGTCGACCTCCACCAGCAGGCCGCGCTCGGCGTACACCTGCAGCAGCGGCTTGGTCTCGGCGGTGTAGACGTCCTGCCGGTGCCGGACGACCTCTTCGGAATCGTCCGTCCGGCCTTCGATGTGCGCCCGCTTGGTCATCCGCTCGACAAGTACGTCGATATCGGCGACCAGCGCGACCACGGCGTCCAGCTTGTGGCCGTGGTCGGCCAGGATCCCGTCCAGCGTGCCCACCTGGGCCAGCGTCCGCGGGTACCCGTCGAGCAGGAAGCCTTCGCCGGCGTCGGCCTCGGACAGCCGGTCACGCACCATCGAGTTCGTGACCTCGTCCGGGACGTAGTCGCCGGCATCCATGTACCGCTTGGCCTCGACGCCCAGCGGCGTCTCGTCCTTGACGTTCGCACGGAAGATGTCGCCGGTGGACACGGCCGGGATATTCAGGCGATCCGCAAGCACCTTTGCCTGCGTGCCCTTGCCCGCCCCGGGCGGACCCATCAGCAACATTCTCATCAGCGCAGGAACCCTTCGTAGTTTCGCTGCTGCAGCTGAGACTCGATCTGCTTCACCGTGTCGAGACCGACGCCGACCATGATCAGGATCGACGTACCACCGAACGGGAAGTTCTGGCTCGCGTTCAGCAGGACGAGAGCGACCAGCGGGATCATCGAGATCGCCGCGAGGTAGATCGCGCCCGGCAGCGTGATGCGGTCCAACACGTACTTGAGGTATTCCTCGGTCGGCCGACCCGCCCGGATCCCGGGAATGAAGCCGCCGTACTTCTTCATGTTGTCGGCGACCTCCTTCGGGTTGAAGGTGATCGAGACGTAGAAGTACGTGAAGAAGATGATCAGGGCGACGTACGTCACCATGTAGATCGGGTGGTCGCCCTTGACCAAGTTGCCCTGGATCCAGTTCGACCAGCCCTTGCCTTGCTGGAACTGACTGACCAGGACGGGGAGATACAGCAGGCTCGACGCGAAGATCACCGGGATGACGCCGGCCTGGTTGACCTTCAGCGGGATGTACGTCGACGTACCGCCGAACATCTTCCGGCCGACCATCCGCTTGGCGTACTGGACCGGGATCCGGCGCTGGGCCTGCTCGATGAAGATGACCGCGGCCATGATGACCAACCCGATCGCGATCACCACGACGAACGTGGTGACGCCCTTCTGCTTGCGGATGCTCCACAGCTGGGTCGGGAAGGTGGCGACGATCTGGGTGAAGATCAGGATCGACATACCGTTGCCGACGCCGCGGTCGGTGATCAGCTCACCGAGCCACATGATCACGCCGGTACCGGCGGTCATGGTCAGCACCATCACGCTGATGGTGAACCAGTCGTCCTTGTACAGCAGCGGCTCGGTGCAGCCCTGGAACAGCCGGCCCGGCGTCCGGGCGAGCGCCACGAACGCGGTCGACTGCAGGATCGCCAGACCGACGGTCAGGAACCGGGTGTACTGGGTGATCTTGGCCTGTCCCGCCTGGCCCTCCTTCTTCAGCGACTCCAGCCGCGGGATCACCACGGTGAGCAGCTGCAGAATGATGCTGGCGGTGATGTACGGCATGATGCCGAGCGCGAAGATCGCGAGCTGCAGCAGCGCACCGCCGGAGAACAGGTTGATCAGGTTGTAGAGGTTCGCGTTCGCGCCGCCCTGCGAGATCTTGATACAGGTGTGTAGCGACTGAACGTTCACGCCCGGGGCCGGCACGACCGAGCCGATCCGGAAGATCACGACGATGAAGAGCACGAACAAGATCTTCCGGCGCAGGTCCGGAGTCTTGAACGCGTTGGCAAAGGCGCCTAACACCCTGTCCTCCCACAAGTTTCCCTCGCCGCGGGCACGGCAGGGGCCTAGCTAAGCCGCTGGGCAAGAGACGAGCCAGGGCTCGTCCGACCGGCGCAGGATATCAAGCACCGGGCGTTACGAGCCCTGGACCACGTGTCACACCTCGGTCGTGGTTCCCCCGGCCGCCTGGATCTTGTCCGTGGCGGACTTGGAGAACTTGTGCGCCGAGACCTGCAGAGCCACGGTCAGTTCGCCGTCACCCAGCACCTTGACCGGCTGACCGCGACGGACCGCGCCCTTGGCGACCAGTTCGGCTACGCCGACCTCGCCGCCTTCGGGGAACAGTTGTCCGAGCTTGTCCAGGTTAACGACCTGGAACTCCACCCGGTTCCTGCTCTTGAAGCCCTTGAGCTTCGGCAGCCGCATGTGCAGCGGCATCTGGCCACCCTCGAACCACTCGGGGATGTTGTTGCGGGCCTTGCTGCCCTTGGTACCGCGGCCGGCCGTCTTGCCCTTGCTGCCCTCACCACGACCCACGCGGGTCTTGGCGGTCTTGGCACCGGGCGCCGGACGCAGGTGATGAACCTTGAGCGCCATGTCAGTCGACCTCCTCGACGGTGATGAGGTGGCGAACCGCACGGACCATACCGCGAACCTCAGGCTTGTCCTCGTGGACGGCGGTGTCGCCGATCCGCTTGACGCCCAGGGTGCGCAGCGTGTCGCGCTGGTTCTGCTTGCCACCGATGCCGGAACGGGTCTGCGTCACCTTCAGGCGTGCCATCAGGACGACACCTCCGCCCGAGCCTTCAGCAGGGCCGCCGGGGCAACGTCCTCGACCGGCAGACCACGGCGCGCGGCCACGGCCTCCGGGGTCTCCAGGCTGCGCAACGCCTCAACGGTGGCGTGCACCACGTTGATGGAGTTGGACGAGCCCAGCGACTTGCTCAGGATGTCGTGGATCCCGGCGCACTCCAGTACGGCGCGTGCCGAGCCACCCGCGATCACACCGGTACCGGGAGCGGCCGGACGCAGCATGACAACGCCTGCGGCCTTCTCGCCCTGGACCGGGTGCGGGATGGTGCCCTGGATCCGCGGCACCTTGAAGAACGCCTTCTTGGCCTCCTCGACACCCTTGGCGATCGCCGCGGGCACCTCCTTGGCCTTGCCGTAACCCACACCGACGGTGCCGTCACCGTCACCGACGACCACGAGGGCGGTGAAGCTGAAGCGACGACCACCCTTCACGACCTTGGCGACACGGTTGATGGCTACCACGCGCTCGATGTAGGCGGTCTTGTCCGCCTGCTGACCGCGACCACCGTCGCGGCCACGGCGCTCACCACCGGCGCCGCCTCCGCGACGCTGCTGGCCTCCGCTCATTTCGAACTACCTTCTTCCCTTGTCGCCATCAGAAGCCGAGCCCGCCCTCGCGGGCGGCGTCGGCCAGGGCTGCAATGCGGCCCTGGTACTTGTTCCCGGCCCGGTCGAACACGACCGAGTCGATCCCGGCAGCCTTGGCACGGTCGGCGATCAGGCCGCCGACGGTCTTGGCCTTGTCGGTCTTGTTGGCCTCGGCGCCGCGCAGGTCGGCCTCCATGGTGGAGGCGGAGACCAGCGTCTTGCCGGCCACGTCGTCGATGACCTGAACGAACAGGTGCCTCGAGGACTTGGTGACCACCAGCCGCGGCCGCTCGGCCGTGCCGTTGATCTTCTTCCGGACCCGGATCTGCCGACGCAGCCGGGAAGCCGTCTTCTTGGCGGAGTGCTTGTGCGGACGCAGTCCGATCGCCATGGGTTACTTACCAGCCTTTCCGACCTTGCGGCGCACCTGCTCGCCGGCGTACCGCACACCCTTGCCCTTGTACGGCTCGGGCTTACGCAGCTTGCGGATGTTGGCGGCGACCTCACCGACGGACTGCTTGTCGATGCCGATCACCGAGAACCGGGTCGGCGCCTCGACGTTGAACGTGATGCCTTCCGGCGCGTCCACCGTGATGGTGTGGCTGTACCCGAGCGAGAACTCCAGCTGGGTCGGTCCCTTGGACAGGACGCGGTACCCGACGCCGACGATCTCGAGCTTCTTCTCGTAGCCGTCCGTGACACCGGTGACCAGGTTGGCGATCAGGGTGCGGGACAGGCCGTGCAGTTCCTTGCTCTTACGCAGGTCGTCCGGACGGGTCACGGCGATCGCGCCGTCCTCGTCGCGGTCGACCGCGATCGGCTCAGCGACGACGTGCGACAGCTGACCCTTCGGACCCTTCACAGTGACCGTCTGGCCGTCGATCGTGACGTCGACGCCGGACGGGACCGTGACCGGGAGTTTTCCGATGCGAGACATTTCAGTGGTCCTCCTTCCGGTTCTTCGTCACCAGACGTAGGCGAGGACTTCCCCGCCAACGCCCTTGTTCTTCGCCTGACGGTCGGTCAGCAGTCCCTGGGACGTCGAGATGATCGCGACGCCCAGGCCGCCGAGGACCTTGGGCAGGCCGGTCGACTTCGCGTAGACCCGCAGGCCCGGCTTGCTGATCCGGCGGACGCCCGCAATGGAGCGCTCCCGGCTCGGGCCGAACTTGAGGTCCACGATGAGGGTCTTGCCGACGGCGCCCTCCTTGGGCTCCTCCACCTTGTAGGAGGCGATGTAGCCCTCCTGCTGGAGAATGTCGGCGATACCCTGCTTGATCTTGCTGTACGGCATCGCGGTCGACTCGTGGTACGCCTGATTGGCGTTCCGCAGACGCGTCAACATGTCTGCGATCGGGTCGGTCATCGTCATGGCCTGGGGCCTCTTTCCCGCCGTGGTTTCGCCGGCTGGCGACCTACGGTGACTAGATTTTGAATGGGGAGAAGTTCGGGGGTGGAGACGGTCACCAGCTGGACTTGGTCACACCGGGCAGCTCGCCCCGGTGCGCCATCTCCCGCAGGCAGATCCGGCACAGGCCGAACTTGCGGAAGACCGCCTTCGGCCGGCCGCAGCGCTGGCAGCGTGTGTAGCCACGCACCGCGAACTTCGGCTTCCGGGCCTGCTTGACCTTGAGTGCTGTCTTCGCCACGTCAGTTCTCCTTGAACGGGAAGCCGAGCGCCCGCAGCAGGGCCCGACCCTCGTCGTCGTTCTTCGCGGTGGTCACCACGGTGATGTCCATACCCCGGACCCGGTCGATGCGGTCCTGGTTGATCTCGTGGAACATCACCTGCTCGGTCAGACCGAAGGTGTAGTTCCCAGTGCCGTCGAACTGCTTCGGCGACAGCCCGCGGAAGTCGCGGATCCGGGGCAGCGCGAGCGCCAGCAGCCGGTCCAGGAACTCCCACATCCGGTCGCCGCGCAGCGTCACGTGGGCGCCGATCGGCATCCCCTCACGCAGCTTGAACTGCGCGATCGACTTACGGGCCTTGGTGACCTGGGCCTTCTGGCCGGTGATCGCGGCCAGGTCCTTCACCGCGCCGTCGATCAGCTTGGAGTCGCGCGCCGCCTCGCCGACACCCATGTTCACCACGATCTTGGTGAGCCCGGGCACCTGCATGACGTTGGCGTACTTGAACTCGTCCTGCAGCTTGCCGACGATCTCCTCGCGGTACTTCGTCTTCAGCCGCGGCTGGACCTTGGTCTCGGTAACTGCCGTGCTCATCAGATCTCCTCGCCGGTACGCCGGGCGATCCGGACGGACCGGAAACCGGTGTACGTCGAACCGTCGGGACGGCGCTTCTGCACCTCGACGCGGTTGTAGCCGACGCGGGTGGTCACCTTCTGCTTCTTGCCGTCCTTGTCGACCTCGACCAGAAGCGCCACGTTCGAGACGTGGATCGGGGCTTCCTGGGTGACGATGCCACCGGTGGTGCCGCCGCGCTGGGCCTGCTGCACCTTGGTGTGCTTCTTCACCCGGTTGACGCCCTCGACGATGACCTTCTCGTCGTCGGGGAAGACCTGGATGATCTTGCCCTCGAGGCCCTTGGACTTACCGGCGATCACACGGACCTGATCGCCCTTCTTCACGTGCAGCTTCTTCTGCTGGGCCATCTCAGAGCACCTCCGGCGCGAGCGAGATGATCTTCATGAAGCGCTTCTCCCGCAGCTCCCGGCCGACCGGCCCGAAGATACGGGTGCCGCGCGGCTCACCGTCGGCCTTCAGGATCACCGCGGCGTTCTCGTCGAAGCGGATGTAGGAGCCGTCCGGACGCCGGCGCTCCTTCACGGTCCGCACGACGACCGCCTTCACGACGTCACCCTTCTTGACACCACCGCCGGGGATCGCATCCTTGACGGTGGCGACGATCGTGTCACCGACACCGGCGTAGCGCCGACCGGAGCCACCGAGAACGCGGATGCACAAGATCTCCTTGGCACCCGTGTTGTCGGCGACCTTCAGTCGCGACTCCTGCTGGATCATCTGTTGATCTCCTGGTTGTCTCGCTGGTTCTCACTCACATGAGCCTTGCGGAACGAATAATTTCGATTGGTTGCCGGCCGGAGCCGGAACTACTTCGCCTTCTCGAGGACCTCGACGACGCGCCAACGCTTGGTCGCCGACAGCGGCCGGGTCTCCATCAGGAGGACGCGGTCGCCGATCCCGGCGGCGTTCTGCTCGTCGTGCGCCTTGAGCTTGCTGGTACGGCGGATGACCTTGCCGTACAGCTTGTGCTTGACCCGGTCCTCGACCTCGACGGTGACGGTCTTGTCCATCTTGTCGCTCAGCACCAGACCCTCACGGGTCTTGCGGCGGCCTCGCGCCTCGGGGGTCGTGCTCACGGTCTCGTCCTTCACGTTCTCGGTCATGCGTTGGCCTTCTCACTGTCGTCCGCAGTCTCGTCGGCCTCCGCCTCGGCAACCGGGGCGTCGACCTCCTCGGTGATACCGAGCGCACGCTCGGACAGCACCGTGTAGATGCGGGCGATGTCCTTGCGGACGGCGCGCAGCCGGCCGTGGGACTCCAGCTGGCCCGTGGCAGCCTGGAACCGGAGGTTGAACAGCTCCTCCTTGGCTTCACCGAGCTTGGTCATCAGCTCGTCCCGTCCGAGGTTCCGCAGCTCGGCGGCGGTCAGGGTAGCCATCAGTTCTCACCTGCCTCTCGGGAGATGAAGCGGCACTTCATCGGCAACTTGTGGATCGCGCGGCGCATCGCCTCGCGAGCGATGTCCTCCGGAACGCCGGAGAGCTCGAACAGCACGCGTCCGGCCTTGACGTTGGAGATCCACCACTCCGGCGAACCCTTACCGGAACCCATCCGGGTCTCGGCAGGCTTCTTGGTCAGCGGACGGTCCGGGTAGATGTTGATCCACACCTTGCCGCCACGCTTGATGTGCCGGGTCATCGCGATACGCGCGGCCTCGATCTGCCGGTTGGTGACGTAGTGGTTCTCCAGCGCCTGGATACCGAACTCACCGAACGCCAGCGTCGTACCGCCCTTCGCGGCGCCGGAGCGCCCCGGGTGGTGCTGCTTGCGGTGCTTGACCTTGCGGGGGATGAGCATGGTTCAGCTCTCCGTTCCGGTCGTCGCGGCCGGCTTCTCGGCCGCCGGGGCGGCCTCGGCCTTCGGCGCGTCGTTCCGGGCGTTGTTGTCGTCGCGACGACCACCACGGTCACCACCGCGACCGCCACGGTCTCCACCGCGACCACCACGGTCGCCGCGGTCGCCACCGTCACGGCGGGCCGGACGGCCACGCTGCTGGGTGGCGGCGCGGGCAGCGGCCTGCGCCTCCCGCTCGGCGCGGGTACCGGCGACGTCGCCCTTGTAGATCCAGACCTTCACGCCGATCCGGCCGAAGGTCGTCCGGGCCTCGTAGAAGCCGTAGTCGATGTCGGCCCGCAGCGTGTGCAGCGGGACGCGGCCCTCGCGGTAGAACTCCGACCGCGACATCTCCGCGCCACCGAGCCGGCCGGAGCACTGGATCCGGATGCCCAGGGCGCCGCCACGCATGGTGGTCTGCATCGCCTTGCGCATCGCGCGGCGGAACGCCACGCGGCCGGACAGCTGCTCGGCCACACCCTGTGCGACCAGCTGAGCGTCGACCTCGGCGTTCTTCACCTCGAGGATGTTCAGCTGCACCTGCTTGCCGGTGAGCTCCTCCAGCGATCCGCGGATGCGGTCCGCCTCGGCGCCACGGCGGCCGATCACGATGCCCGGACGGGCGGTGTGGATGTCGACCCGGACTCGGTCACGGGTGCGCTCGATCTCCACGCGGGAGATGCCGGCGCGCTCCATGCCCTTGCTCAGCAGACGACGGATCTTGACGTCCTCGCCCACGTAGTCCTTGTACAGCTTGTCGGCGTACCAACGGCTCTTGTGGTCGGTGCTGATGCCGAGACGGAACCCGTGCGGGTTTACCTTCTGTCCCACGTCAGGACTCCTTCTTCTCAGCGGTGGCCTTCTTGGCGGCCGACTTCTTCGCGGTCGCCTTCTTGGCCGGCTTGTCGGCGGCTTCTGCCTTGTCGGCGGCCTTCTTGGCCGTCTTCTTGGCGGGAGCCTTCTTCGCCGTTTCCGCGGTGTCCGCGGACTTCTTGGCGGCCGTCTTCTTGGCCGGGGCCTTCTCGACCGGCTCGTCGGTGACGCGCGGGGTGACCACGATGGTGATGTGGCTGGTCCGCTTGTCGATCCGGGTGGCCCGGCCCTGCGCACGCGGGCGGTGACGCTTCAGCGTCGGACCCTCGTCCACGAGGACCTTGGCCACGACCAGGTCGGCCCGGCTCAGGTGCTCGGTGCCCTCGGCGTTCGCCGCGGCGCTGTCGACGACCTTGTACACGGTCGCGGCAGCGGCCTGCGGGGCGAACTTCAGAGTGGCGAGTGCGTCGTCGACGCCCAGACCGCGCACCAGATCACCCACGCGGCGCGCCTTCATCGGCGTCACGCGGACGAAGCGCGCGACCGCGAAGGCCCCGGGCTGCTCGCCCAGCAGGCTCTCGCGACGGGCGCTGATCGCCCTACGCTCTTGAACGCTCATGATGTTCGAATCTCTCCGTAGGTTGCTTTCGCTTCGTCACTGACCATGGGTCAGCGACGCCGTGACTTCCGGTCGTCCTTCTCGTGACCCTTGAACGTCCGGGTCGGTGCGAACTCGCCGAGCTTGTGCCCGACCATCGCGTCCGTCACGAACACCGGCACGTGCTTGCGGCCGTCGTGCACCGCAATCGTGTGGCCGATCATGTCCGGCACGATCATCGATCGGCGGGACCAGGTCTTGATGACGTTCTTGGTGCCCTTCTCGTTCTGCACCTCCACCTTCTTTGCCAGGTGGTGGTCGACGAACGGGCCCTTCTTCAGGCTGCGTGGCATTCTGGCCGGCTCCTATCAGCGCTTCTTGCCGGCCTTGCGGCGCCGGACGATCATGCGGTCGCTTTCCTTGCGGGTGCGGGTACGGCCCTCAGGCTGACCCCACGGGGACACCGGGTGGCGACCACCCGAGGTCTTACCCTCACCACCACCGTGCGGGTGGTCGACCGGGTTCATCGCGACACCGCGGACGGTCGGGCGCTTGCCCTTCCAGCGCATCCGGCCCGCCTTGCCCCAGTTGATGTTCGACTGCTCGCCGTTGCCGACCTCACCGAGGGTGGCGCGGCAGCGCACGTCGACCATCCGGACCTCGCCGGACGGCATCCGCAGGGTGGCCATCCGGCCTTCCTTCGCGACCAGCTGGATGCTGGAACCGGCGGAGCGGGCCATCTTGGCGCCACCGCCCGGCCGCAGCTCGACCGCGTGGATGGTGGAACCGACCGGGATGTTGCGCAGCGGCAGGTTGTTGCCGACCTTGATGTCCGCGGCCGGGCCGTTCTCGACGACCGTGCCCTGCTGCAGGTTCGACGGGGCGAGGATGTAGCGCTTCTCGCCGTCCACGTAGTGCAGCAGCGCGATCCGCGCGGTGCGGTTCGGGTCGTACTCGATGTGCGCGACCTTGGCCGGCACGCCGTCCTTGTCGTACCGCTTGAAGTCGATCAGCCGGTACGCCCGCTTGTGACCGCCACCGTGGTGCCGGGTGGTGATCTTGCCGGAGTTGTTCCGGCCGCCCTTCTTGGGCAGCGGACGCAGCAGCGACTTCTCGGGGGTCGAACGGGTGAGCTCGACGAAGTCGGCCACACTCGAGCCACGGCGGCCCGGGGTCGTCGGCTTGTACTTGCGGATTCCCATTACGACTGGCCTCCGAAGATATCGATGCGGTCGTCACCCTTGAGGGTCACGATCGCCCGCTTGGTGTCGGGACGCTTGCCGAAGCCACTGCGGGTCCGGCGGCGCTTGCCCTTGCGGTTCAGCGTGTTGACGTCGGCGACCTTGACCTTGAACACCTTCTCGACCGCGAGCTTGATCTCGGTCTTGTTGGCGTCCGGGTCGACCTCGAACGTGTACTTCTGCTCGTCCAGCAGGCCGTAGCTCTTCTCGCTCACGACCGGCCGGCGCAGCACGTCACGGGGGTCCTTGTTGACTCCGTGGCTCATGCCCCAGCCTCCTCATTCAACGCAGTCTCCTCGGCCTCAGTCGACGTGGCGACGGCCTTGACGGACTTGCCCCGCGGGGAACCCGCCACGAAGGAGTCGAGCGCGCTCTTGGTGAACACGACCGCGTCGCTGCACAGCACGTCGTACGCGTTGAGCTGGTCGGCCGCGATCAGGTGCACGTGCTGCACGTTGCGCAGGCTCAGCCAGGTCAGCTCGTCGGCGCGGTCGACCACGACCAGCGCCTTACCCGGGTCGGTGACCTGGGAGAGCACCTTCAGCGCCGACTTGGTGGAGGGCGTGTCGCCGTCCACGAAGCTCTCGACGACGAACACGCGGCCGTCGCGGGCCCGGTCCGACAGCGAGCCGCGGAGCGCGGCGGCGATCATCTTCTTCGGGGTCCGCTGGCTGTAGTCGCGCGGCACCGGGCCGTGGACGACGCCACCGCCGGTGAACTGCGGCGCGCGGGTCGAACCCTGGCGGGCGCGACCGGTGCCCTTCTGGCGGTACGGCTTGGCGCCACCACCGGACACCTCGCCCCGCGACTTCGCCTTGGCCGTGCCCTGACGGGCCGCTGCCAGCTGGGCCACCACGACCTGGTGGATCAGCGGCACGTTGACCTGTACGTCGAACAGCTCGGCCGGAAGCTCGGCGGAGCCCTTCTTGCTGACCTTGTCGCCCTTCACGACGACGACGTCGACGGTGCTCACTTCGCAGCTCCCTTCGCGGCGTTGCGGATCAGCACCAGACCGCCCTTGGGGCCGGGTACGGCGCCCTTGAGCAGGATCAGGCCGCGCTCGGTGTCGATCGCGTGCACGCTGATGTTCTGCGTCGTGATCTGCTCGGCGCCCATCCGGCCCGCCATCCGCAGGCCCTTGAAGACCCGGCCCGGGGTGGCGCAGCCGCCGATGGAACCCGGCGAACGGTGCTTCTTGTGCACACCGTGGGTGGCGCGGAGGCCGTGGAAGCCGTGCCGCTTCATCACACCGGCGAAACCCTTGCCCTTGCTGGTCGCGGATACGTCGACCCGCTCACCGGCCTCGAAGGCCTCGGCCTTGATCTCCTGGCCCAGCGTGTACTCGCTGGCGTCGGCGGTGCGCAGCTCCATCAGGTGGCGCCGCGGCGTCACGCCGGCCTTGTCGAAGTGGCCGCGCAGGGGCTTGGTCACCTTGCGCGGGTCGATGTCGCCGAAGGCGATCTGGACGCCGTCGTAGCCGTCCCGGTCCGCGGTGCGGACACCGGTGACGACACAGGGCCCGGCCTGGATCACGGTGACGGGGACGACACGGTTGTTCTCGTCCCAGGTCTGGGTCATGCCGAGCTTGGTGCCCAGCAGACCGCGCGTGTTCTTGGTAGCAATGCTCATTGGCTGTTCGCGTCCCTCAGAGCTTGATCTCGATGTCGACGCCGGCCGGCAGGTCGAGACGCATCAGCGAGTCGACGGTCTTCGGCGTGGGGTCGATGATGTCGATGAGCCGCTTGTGGGTGCGCATCTCGAAGTGCTCGCGGCTGTCCTTGTACTTGTGCGGCGAGCGGATGACGCAGAACACGTTCTTTTCCGTCGGCAACGGCACCGGGCCAGCAACCTTCGCACCAGTACGCGTCACCGTGTCGACAATCTTGCGTGCCGAGCTGTCGATGACCTCGTGGTCGTAGGCCTTCAGCCGGATGCGGATCTTTTGTCCCGCCATCGCTTCGCTTCGTCCTTCTCTATCGTCTTTCGGTGCGTTGCTCCGACCCCCGCGGTCGGGTGTGTCGCGTACGCGGCACGCGCGTGACCCACCGCTTCTTCGACCTGGGATGGTGATCGGGGCCCGGTCTCGGACCGGAACCTCGGCATGGTCTCCGGTCCGGCGCACCAGCCAGATCGGAATGATCTGGGGCGCGCCCCGGCGGCCTCGCCTGAGCAACCTGAATATTGTGCCAGAGATCAGCGCCGAAACGCCAATCGGTTGGCTCCGCGCCTGATCCGGTACCACCTGAGCGCCGGATCAGGCGCAAAGCAGAGGTCCGCGGGGCTCAGACTGCGAGCCCTCGCGGACCTCGTGGGATCACTTGAGGATCTTGGTGACCCGGCCGGCGCCGACGGTGCGGCCACCTTCACGGATCGCGAACTTCAGACCCTCTTCCATGGCGATCGGCTGGATCAGCTCGACCGACATGTCGGTGTTGTCGCCCGGCATGACCATCTCGGTGCCCTCGGGCAGCGTGACGACGCCGGTGACGTCCGTGGTGCGGAAGTAGAACTGCGGACGGTAGTTCTGGAAGAACGGCGTGTGCCGGCCGCCCTCCTCCTTCGACAGGATGTAGACCGAAGCGTCGAAGTTGGTGTGCGGGGTCGTGGTGCCCGGCTTGATGACAACCATGCCGCGCTCGACGTCCTCGCGCTTCGTGCCGCGAAGCAGCAGACCGACGTTCTCACCGGCCTGGCCCTCGTCGAGCAGCTTGCGGAACATCTCGATACCGGTGACCGTGGTGGTCTGCTTCTCCGGACGGATGCCGACGATGTCGACGGTCTCGTTGATCTTGACCACACCGCGCTCGATCCGGCCGGTGATGACCGTGCCGCGACCGGTGATGGTGAAGACGTCCTCGACCGGCATCAGGAACGGCTTGTCGACCTCGCGCTCCGGCTGCGGGATGTAGGAGTCGACCGCGTCCATCAGCTCGATGATCGACTCGCCCCACTTGGCGTCGCCCTGCAGCGCCGGGTGTGCGGCAACCCGCACGATCGGCGCGTTGTCGCCGTCGAACTCCTGCTCCGAGAGCAGCTCGCGAACCTCGAGCTCGACGAGCTCCAGGATCTCCTCGTCGTCGACCATGTCGCACTTGTTCAGCGCGACGACCATCGCCGGCACGCCGACCTGACGGGCGAGCAGCACGTGCTCACGCGTCTGCGGCATCGGGCCGTCGGTGGCGGCGACGACCAGGATCGCACCGTCCATCTGGGCCGCACCGGTGATCATGTTCTTGATGTAGTCCGCGTGACCCGGGCAGTCGACGTGCGCGTAGTGCCGGGCCTCGGTCTGGTACTCGACGTGCGCGATGGAGATGGTGATACCGCGCTGACGCTCTTCGGGCGCCTTGTCGATCTGATCGAAGGCCGACGCCTCGTTGAGGTTCGGGTACTTGTCGTGCAGCACCTTGGTGATCGCCGCGGTAAGCGTGGTCTTACCGTGGTCGATGTGACCGATGGTACCGATGTTGACGTGCGGCTTGGTCCGCTCGAACTTCGCCTTCGCCACTGGGGCCCTCCTGGATAAATGTTGACTACGCCGTACGCCGACGCGCTGTGGGTGTGGTGGTCAGGAGCGAGAGATTACTCGCCCCGGGCCTTCTTGATGATCTCTTCCGCCACGTTCTTCGGAACCTCGGCGTAGGAATCGAACTGCATCGAGTAGGACGCGCGGCCCTGGGTCTTGGACCGCAGGTCACCGACATACCCGAACATCTCGGACAACGGCACCAGAGCCTTCACGGCCCGGCTGCCACCGGGGCCTTCGTCCATCGACTGGATCTGGCCACGGCGTGAGTTGAGGTCGCCGATCACTTCGCCCATGTAGTCCTCGGGGGTGATCACCTCGACCGCGAACATCGGCTCGAGGATGACCGGGGTCGCCCGCCGGGCCGCGTCCTTGAACGCCATCGAACCGGCGATCTTGAAGGCGAGCTCGGAGGAGTCGACATCGTGGTAGGCGCCGTCGGTCAGCGTGACCTTGACGTCCACCATCGGGTAGCCGGCCAGTACGCCGAACTCCATCGCTTCCTGCGCGCCCTCGTCCACCGACGGGATGTACTCCCGCGGGATCCGGCCACCGGTGACGGAGTTGACGAACTCGTAGCCGCCTTCGCCGCCGGCCTCGACCGAGGTCGGCTCGATGTTGATGATCACACGCGCGAACTGACCGGAACCGCCGGTCTGCTTCTTGTGCGTGTAGTCGACCTTCTCGACCTTCTTCTTGATCGTCTCGCGGTAGGCCACCTGCGGCTTGCCGACGTTCGCCTCGACGCGGAACTCGCGCTTCATCCGGTCGACCAGCACCTCGAGGTGCAGCTCGCCCATACCGGCGATGATCGTCTGGCCGGTGTCCTCGTCGGTCCGGACCTGGAAGGTCGGGTCCTCCTCGGCGAGCCGCTGGATCGCGACGCCCAGCTTCTCCTGGTCGGCCTTCGACTTGGGCTCGATGGCGACCGAGATGACCGGGGCCGGGAACTGCATCGACTCCAGCACGACCGGCTTGGCCGGGTCGGACAGGGTCTCACCGGTGGTGGTGTCCTTCAGGCCCATCACGGCGACGATGTGGCCGGCGCCGATCGACGCGATCTCCTCACGCTTGTTCGCGTGCATGCGGTAGATCTTGCCGATCCGCTCCTTGCGGCCCTTCGTCGGGTTCAGCACCTGCGTACCGGTCTCGAGCTTGCCCGAGTAGACCCGGATGAAGGTCAGCTTGCCCAGGTGCGGGTCGGCCGCGATCTTGAACGCCAGCGCCGAGAACGGCTCGTCGTCGGCCGGCTTGCGCAGTACGACCTGCTCCGCGTCCTTGACGTCGTGGCCCTCGATGGCCGGGACGTCGAGCGGGCTCGGCAGGTAGGCGTTGATCGCGTCGAGCAGCGGCTGGACGCCCTTGTTCTTGAACGCCGTGCCGGTCAGCACCGGGGTCAGCTTGCTGGCGATGGTCGCCCGCCGGATACCCGCGACAACCTGCTCCTGGGTGGGCTCGTCACCCTCCAGGTACATCTCCATGATCTCGTCGTCGGCCTCGGCCAGCGTCTCGATCAGCTTGTCGCGCCACTCGGCGGCGATCTCGGTGTGGCTGGCCGGGATCTCCTCGACGGTGTAGTCCTCACCCATCGTGGTCTCGCCGCGCCACGTCAGCGCGCGCATCCCGACCAGGTCCACGACGCCGATGAAGTCGGCCTCGGAACCGATCGGCAGCTGCAGCACCAGCGGCACCGCGGCCAGCCGGTCGACGATCATGTCGACACAGCGCATGAACTCCGCGCCGGTCCGGTCCAGCTTGTTGACGAAGCAGATCCGGGGCACGCCGTACCGGTCGGCCTGGCGCCACACGGTCTCGGACTGCGGCTCGACGCCGGCGACACCGTCGAACACGGCGACAGCGCCGTCGAGGACGCGCAGCGAGCGCTCCACCTCGACGGTGAAGTCGACGTGGCCCGGGGTGTCGATGATGTTGATGGTGTGGTCTTTCCAGGTGCAGGTCGTCGCGGCGGACGTGATCGTGATGCCGCGCTCCTGCTCCTGCTCCATCCAGTCCATCGTGGCGGCGCCGTCGTGGACCTCACCGATCTTGTAAGTGATACCGGTGTAGAAGAGGATCCGCTCGGTCGTCGTCGTCTTGCCGGCGTCGATGTGGGCCATGATCCCGATGTTGCGAACCTTGGCCAGGTCGGTGGTGATTTGTACGGCCACCTCGGTGGTCTACCTCTCGATTCTGTACTGCTGTCAAAGGGTGAGCGCTGGGGTCCGGATCGGACCCCGGATCACCAGCGGTAGTGGGCGAAAGCCTTGTTGGCTTCGGCCATCTTGTGCGTGTCCTCGCGACGCTTCACCGACGCACCGAGACCGTTGGACGCGTCCAGGATCTCGTTCATCAGGCGCTCGGACATGGTCTTCTCGCGACGGGCGCGGGAGTACGACGTCAGCCAGCGCAGCGCCAGCGTCGTGGAGCGACCGGGCTTGACCTCGATCGGCACCTGGTAGGTGGCACCACCGACGCGGCGGCTCTTCACCTCGATGCTCGGCTTCACGTTGTCCAGCGCACGCTTCAGCGTGATCACCGGGTCGGTGCCGGTCTTGGTGCGAGTGCCCTCGAGCGCGTTGTAGACGATGCTCTGCGCGATCTGCTTCTTGCCGTCGACCAGGATCTTCGAGATCAACTGGGTGACGAGCGGCGAACTGTAGACCGGGTCGATGATGACCGGGCGCTTCGGGGCGGGGCCCTTGCGCGGCATTAGCTCTTCTCCTTCTTCGCGCCGTAGAGGCTGCGAGCCTGCTTCCGGTTCTTCACACCCTGGGTGTCGAGCGAACCGCGGATGATCTTGTACCGGACACCGGGGAGGTCCTTCACGCGGCCGCCGCGGACGAGCACGATCGAGTGCTCCTGCAGGTTGTGGCCGACGCCGGGAATGTAGGCGGTGACCTCGATACCGCTGGTCAGGCGGACACGCGCAACCTTACGAAGCGCCGAGTTCGGCTTCTTCGGCGTGGTCGTGTAGACGCGCGTGCACACACCACGACGCTGAGGGGAACCCTTCAGGGCCGGCGTCTTGTTCTTGGACACCTTGTCCTGGCGGCCCTTGCGGACCAGCTGGTTAATGGTGGGCACCGCGTGGGTCTCTTTCTGTCGTCCGGCTGGGTTTGTAGCTCTTACCTGACCCCCGCGGTCGGGTGTGTCGCGTGCGCACGGGCACACCGAGGCCTTAATCTCAAGACTGTCGGCAAGAAGTCCCGTGCCACGCGGCCCGACCCGTTGGACGAGGGGCACGCATGACGGCCCAAGGAAGACCCCGGGCACGATCGTTAAGACTAGCGGGTGCCTCAAGCACGGTCAAAATGAGTAATCAACCACGGTCGAGGAGCTTCCGCTTTTCCAGTGTACAGGGCCCCCGGTTTGGCCTTTGGCAAACGCTTCCAGGGGCCCTGCCAACAGCGGTCAGGCGCGGAACTCGACGTCGGTGATCAGGCCGTCGATGACGCGGTACAGGCCGAGTTGCGGGGTCGGCCCGCCGTCGTCGTACGACACGACGTGCTCGACGACCCACTCCCCCAGCATCAGTCGCTGGACGATTTCGGTCTTGCACTGGCCGGCGTCGAAGCGCGGGCGGTAGTGCTCGCGCAGGAACCGGCGGCCCTTCAGCTCGGTGCCGTCGGCGAGCAGGATCCGCGCCGTCGGCGAGTACATGGCCAGGAAGGCCTCGAGGTCGTGCGCGTCGAACGCGGCGTGCTCGCGGCTGATCACCCGGGCTGCCGGGGTATCGGCGGTGACGGCCGCGACCGTCGCCATACCCAGATCGGCCAGCGGGGCCTGGACTGAAGCCGCAGGAGGGGCTGTAGCAGGGGCTGGAGTGGCTTTGGGGGCCGGGGCGGGTGTCTGCCGGGTAGCGGGGCCGGCAGGTGCCTCCTTGACCGCTGTGGCCGGTCTGGCGGCTGACGTCGTCCGCCGGGTCGAGGTCGTCTTCTTGGTGGCCGGGGGTGGGACGAGGAGCTTGCCGTCGTCACCGGGCTCCTCGCCGAGGTGGGCAATAGCCCAGTCGAGAGCCTTGGTGACGGCGGCGCGTGATTCTTCGGTGTGGTCGAGCATGTCGAACCCGTGGTGCCCTTTCGGTACGTCGATGATGTCCAGCGCGGCGCCTCCCGCGGAAACGAACTCCGCGACCGGACCGGCGAGCTCCTCACGCTCGAGTCCAGCTCTGGTCAGCAAAACCGGCACGTCCTTGTGTTTGCCGATCACTTCGGCGGCGGTTACCAAATCGTCGACACCGGGCGGGGTGGCGAGCAGGGGGTAGGTCAGGGCGACGAACCGCAACCAGTCGGGGCGGCTGTCCAGCCACTCCCCGGCCAGCAGGCCGGCGCCGGAGAAGAACCACAGGCCGACCCGATCAGGGTCCACCCGCGGATCCGAACGCAGTACGCCGACCGCGGCCTCCACCTCGTCCGCGGCCGCGACCAGTCGGTCGAGACCGTGGATCAGGCTGTGGTCGACGACCGCCGCAACCAGGCCTCGCCTGGCGGCTGCGGTCGCATAGCCCTTGTAGACCGGCCACGCCCGAGGCATGACCTCGAGACCGGCAGGTCCGGGACCCCCGTGCACGAACAGAATCGCTCCCGTCCGGGCAGTGCCGGACGGGCGGTAGAAGTCGATCTCCCCCAGGCTGTCAACGCGCACACCTGGATCGTCCAAGACTCCCAGGACGAAAGGCCTCAGATAGGCCGGGAGATCCGTCATGCACCAATCTTGGCCTATCCCCGGGACACTTTCAGCCGCCACCCCGAGTGTCTTTTCCAGCGCCGGTCATACAAGCTTTTGAATGCCGCGAGGGCGGCACCCCGAAGTGGGGTGCCGCCCTCGGCGGTTTGACTGCGAATCAGTTCTGGTAGGAACCGAGGTCGAAGTCGTCGAGCGGGACCGACTGGCCCGAGGACGGGCCGAAGTCGTAGTCGTACGACTCGTAGCCGACCATCGAGTACATCGCGGCCTTCGCCTCCTCGGTGGGCTCCACCCGGATGTTGCGGTAACGGTCCATGCCCGTACCGGCCGGGATCAGCTTGCCGATGATGACGTTCTCCTTCAGACCGACCAGCGAGTCGGACTTGCCGTGGATCGCGGCCTCGGTGAGGACGCGGGTCGTCTCCTGGAAGGAGGCGGCCGACAGCCACGACTCGGTGGCCAGCGAGGCCTTGGTGATACCCATCAGCACCGGACGACCCGAGGCCGGCGTACCGCCCTCGGCCACGACGCGACGGTTCTCCGCCTCGAACATGATCCGGTCCGCGAGCTCACCCGGGAGCAGGTTCGCGTCGCCGGACTCGATCACCGTGACCCGGCGCAGCATCTGCCGGACGATGATCTCGATGTGCTTGTCGTGGATGGCCACACCCTGCGACCGGTACACCTCCTGGACCTCGTCCACCAGGTGCTCCTGCGCCTTGCGGACACCCAGGATCCGCAGAACCTCCTGCGGGTCCGGCGTACCCTGCGTCAGCTGCTGACCGACCTCGACGTGCTGACCGTCCTCGATCAGCAGCCGGGCCCGCTTCGACACCGGGTAGGCGACCTCCTCGGAACCGTCGTCCGGGGTGAGCACCAGCTTCCGGGTCTTGTCGGTGTCCTCGATCGCGATCCGGCCGGCCGCTTCGCCGATCGGCGCCTTGCCCTTGGGCTGGCGGGCCTCGAAGAGCTCGACCACACGCGGCAGACCGTGGGTGATGTCATCACCCGCGACACCACCGGTGTGGAAGGTACGCATCGTCAGCTGCGTACCCGGCTCACCGATGGACTGGGCCGCGATGATGCCGACCGCCTCGCCGATGTCGACCGGCTTGCCGGTCGCCAGCGAACGGCCGTAGCACTTCGCGCAGGTACCGGTCTTGGCGTCACAGGTGAGCACCGACCGGACCTTGACCTCTTCGATCCCGGCCGCGACCAGCTTCGCGATCGACACGTCGCCCAGGTCGGCGCCGCCGGCGAGCACGACGTTGCCGTCGGCGTCCAGGGCGTCGGTGGCCAGGGTCCGCGCGTACGCGCTGGTCTCCACGTTCTCGGCGTGGACGACCTTGCCGCTCGGGTCCTTCTCGCCGATCTGCTTCGGCAGGCCCCGCTCGGTGCCGCAGTCCTCCTCGCGGATGATCACGTCCTGCGAGACGTCCACCAGACGACGGGTCAGGTAACCCGAGTCGGCGGTCCGCAGCGCGGTGTCGGCCAGACCCTTCCGCGCACCGTGGGTGGCGATGAAGTACTCGACCACCGACAGGCCCTCGCGGAAGTTGGACTTGATCGGCCGGGCGATGATCTCGCCCTTCGGGTTGGCCACCAGACCACGCATACCGGAGATCTGCCGGATCTGCATCATGTTGCCTCGGGCACCGGAGTGCACCATCATCCAGATCGGGTTGTCCTTGGCGAAGTTCTCCTCCATCGCCTTACCGACCTCGGCGTTGGCGCCGGTCCAGATCTCGATCAGCTCCTGCCGCCGCTCGGACGAGGTGATCAGACCCCGCTCGAACTGCTTCTGGACCTTCTCGGCCTGGGCCTCGTACCGAGCCATGATCTCCGGCTTGGACGGCGGCGTGCTGAAGTCGTCGATCGACACGGTCACCCCGGAACGGGTGGACCAGTAGTAACCGAGGTCCTTCAGCGCGTCGAGGGCGTGTGCGACCTCGACCTTGGTGTACCGCTCCGCCAGGTCGTTGACGATCCCGCCGAGCTGCTTCTTGCCCACCTCGGTGTCGACGAACGGGTAGTCCGCCGGCAGCGCCTCGTTGAACAGCGCCCGGCCCAGCGTGGTCTCCAGCGCGAAGCCGCCGTCGGCCAGCTCGACCGCGTCGGCCGGTGCCGCGGAACCGCTCAGCCGCAGCGAGATCTTGGCCTGCAGTGCCAGCTCGTGGCGGTCGAAGGCCATGATCGCCTCGGCCACCGAGCTGAACGCCCGGCCCTCGCCCTTGGCGCCGTCCTTCAGCATCGTCAGGAAGTAGATGCCGATGATCATGTCCTGCGTCGGCATCGTGACCGGACGGCCGTCGGCCGGCTTCAGGATGTTGTTGGTCGACAGCATCAGGATCCGGGCCTCGGCCTGCGCCTCGGCCGACAGCGGCAGGTGCACCGCCATCTGGTCGCCGTCGAAGTCCGCGTTGAACGCGGAGCAGACGAGCGGGTGGATCTGGATCGCCTTGCCCTCGATCAGCTGCGGCTCGAACGCCTGGATACCCAGCCGGTGCAGGGTTGGTGCACGGTTGAGCAGAACCGGGTGCTCGGTGATGACCTCTTCCAGCACGTCCCAGACCTGGGCGCGCTGACGCTCGACCATCCGCTTGGCGGACTTGATGTTCTGCGCGTGGTTGAGGTCGACCAGCCGCTTCATCACGAACGGCTTGAACAGCTCCAGCGCCATCGCCTTCGGCAGACCGCACTGGTGCAGCTTCAGCTGCGGGCCGACCACGATGACCGAGCGGCCCGAGTAGTCGACGCGCTTGCCCAGCAGGTTCTGACGGAAACGACCCTGCTTGCCCTTGAGCATGTCGGACAGCGACTTCAGCGGCCGGTTGCCCGGGCCGGTGACCGGACGACCGCGGCGGCCGTTGTCGAACAGCGCGTCGACGGCCTCCTGCAGCATCCGCTTCTCGTTGTTGACGATGATCTCCGGCGCGCCCAGGTCGAGCAGCCGCTTGAGCCGGTTGTTCCGGTTGATCACCCGGCGGTACAGGTCGTTCAGGTCCGAGGTGGCGAACCGGCCGCCGTCGAGCTGAACCATCGGCCGCAGGTCCGGCGGGATCACCGGGACGCAGTCGAGCACCATGCCCATCGGGCTGTTGTTGGTGGCCAGGAACGCGGTGACGACCTTGAGCCGCTTCAGGGCACGCGTCTTGCGCTGGCCCTTACCGGTCTTGATCGTCTCGCGCAGGTTGTCCGCCTCGGCCTTCAGGTCGAAGGTCTCCAGCCGGCGCTGGATCGCGGCGGCACCCATGGCGCCCTCGAAGTACTTGCCGAACCGCTCCTTCATGGCGCGGTAGAGGATCTCGTCGCCCTCCAGGTCCTGGACCTTGAGGTTCTTGAACCGGGTCCAGACCTCGTCGAGGCGGTCGATCTCGCGCTGCGCACGGTCGCGCAGCTGCTTGACCTCACGCTCGGCGCCTTCCTTCACCTTGCGGCGTACGTCGGCCTTGGCGCCCTCGGCCTCGAGCTGCGCCAGGTCCTCCTCGAGCTTCTTCATCCGCTGCTCGATGTCGTTGTCACGACGGTTCTCGAGCTGCTTGCGCTCCACGTCCACCCGGCCCTCGAGCGAGGACAGGTCGCGATGCCTGGCCTCGTCGTCGACGTCGGTGATCATGTACGCCGCGAAGTAGATGACCTTCTCCAGGTCCTTCGGGGCGAGGTCGAGCAGGTAGCCGAGCCGCGACGGGACACCCTTGAAGTACCAGATGTGGGTGACCGGCGCGGCCAGCTCGATGTGGCCCATCCGCTCGCGGCGCACCTTGGAGCGGGTGACCTCGACGCCACACCGCTCGCAGATGATGCCCTTGAAGCGAACGCGCTTGTACTTGCCGCAGTAGCACTCCCAGTCCCGGGTGGGACCGAAGATCTTCTCGCAGAAGAGACCGTCACGCTCGGGCTTGAGCGTCCGGTAATTGATCGTCTCCGGCTTCTTGACCTCGCCGTGCGACCACTGGCGGATCTCATCCGCGGTCGCCAGGCCGATCCGAAGCTCGTCGAAGAAGTTCACGTCGAGCACGATGTGTTATCTCCCGTTGCTAAAAGTGGTCTGAGTGAGTTGGTTGTTGATGTCAAGCGGCAACCCGCTCAGACCTCCTCGACACTGTTCGGCTCGCGCCGGGACAGGTCGATGCCCAGTTCCTCTGCCGCCCGGAAGACGTCCTCCTCGCTGTCGCGCATCTCGACCCGGCTTCCGTCGGACGAGAGCACCTCGACATTGAGGCAGAGGGACTGCATTTCCTTGACCAGAACCTTGAACGACTCCGGGATACCCGGCTCCGGAATGTTCTCGCCCTTGACGATCGCTTCGTACACCTTGACCCGGCCGACGACATCGTCGGACTTGATCGTCAGCAGTTCCTGCAGCGCGAAGGCGGCACCGTAGGCCTCGAGGGCCCACACCTCCATCTCGCCGAACCGCTGGCCACCGAACTGGGCCTTACCGCCCAGCGGCTGCTGGGTGATCATCGAGTACGGACCGGTCGACCGCGCGTGGATCTTGTCGTCGACCAGGTGGTGCAGCTTCAGGATGTACATGTAGCCGACACCGACCGGTTCCGGGAACGGCTCACCCGAACGGCCGTCGAACAGGCGTGCCTTGCCCTGCCCGTTGACCATCCGGACACCGTCGCGGTTCGGCAGCGTGGAGGACAGCAGGCCGGTGACCTCGTCCTCGGTCGCGCCGTCGAAGACCGGGGTGGCGACGTTCGTCATCGGCTCGGCCGCGCCGGCGCCGATCTTGATCAGCCGCTGCGCCCACTCCTCCTCGTTCTCCGGGTCGACCTCCCAGCCGCGGGAAGCGATCCAGCCGAGGTGGGTCTCCAGCACCTGGCCGACGTTCATCCGGCCGGGCACGCCCAGCGGGTTGAGGATCACGTCGACGTGGGTGCCGTCCTCGAGGAACGGCATGTCCTCGACCGGAAGGATCTTGGAGATGACGCCCTTGTTGCCGTGCCGGCCGGCCAGCTTGTCGCCGACCGAGATCTTCCGCTTCTGGGCCACGTACACGCGGACCAGCTGGTTGACGCCCGGCGGCAGCTCGTCGCCGTTGTCGCGGTCGAAGACCCGGACACCGATGACGGTGCCCTCCTCGCCGTGCGGCACCTTCAGCGACGTGTCGCGGACCTCGCGCGCCTTCTCACCGAAGATCGCACGGAGCAGCCGCTCCTCCGGGGTCAGCTCGGTCTCGCCCTTCGGGGTGACCTTGCCGACCAGGATGTCACCGGTGGTGACCTCGGCGCCGATCCGGATGATGCCGCGCTCGTCCAGGTCGGACAGCATCTCGTCGGAGACGTTCGGGATGTCCCGGGTGATCTCCTCCGGACCCAGCTTGGTGTCGCGAGCGTCGACCTCGTGCTCCTCGATGTGGATCGAGGTCAGCAGGTCCTGCTGTACGACGCGCTGGCTGAGGATGATCGCGTCCTCGTAGTTGTAGCCCTCCCACGTCATGAACGCGACGAGCATGTTCCGGCCGAGGGCCATCTCGCCCTCGTCGGTGCACGGACCGTCGGCCAGCGGCGTACCGATCTCGACCCGCTGACCGGCGTCGACCAGCGGGCGCTGGTTGATGCAGGTGCCCTGGTTCGAGCGGCGGAACTTCGCCATCCGGTAGGTCTGGTACGTGCCGTCGTCGGCGGCGATCTCGATCAGGTCGGCCGAGACCTCCTTGACCACACCCGCCTTGTCGGACACGACCACGTCGCCCGCGTCGACCGCACCGCGGAACTCCATGCCGGTGCCGACCAGCGGCGCGTCCGAGGTGATCAGCGGCACCGCCTGGCGCTGCATGTTCGAACCCATCAGCGCGCGGTTGGCGTCGTCGTGCTCGAGGAACGGGATCAGGGCCGTCGCGACCGACACCATCTGGCGCGGCGAGACGTCCATGTAGTCCACGTCGTCGACCGGCACGAGCTCGACCTCACCGTGGCGGCGACGGACCAGCACGCGCTCCTCGGCGAACCGGTTCTCGTCGTTCAGCGCGGCGTTGGCCTGCGCGATGACGAACCGGTCCTCCTCGTCGGCGGTCAGGTAGTCGACCTGGTCGGTGACCTGGCCCTCGACGACCTTGCGGTACGGCGTCTCGACGAAGCCGAACGCGTTCACCCGGCCGTACGACGCGAGCGAGCCGATCAGGCCGATGTTCGGGCCTTCCGGGGTCTCGATCGGGCACATCCGGCCGTAGTGGGACGGGTGCACGTCGCGGACCTCGAAGCCGGCCCGCTCACGGCTCAGACCACCCGGGCCGAGCGCGTTCAGCCGGCGCTTGTGGGTCAGACCCGCGACCGGGTTCGTCTGGTCCATGAACTGCGAGAGCTGGGAGGTGCCGAAGAACTCCTTCAGCGCCGCCACCACCGGACGGATGTTGATCAGGGTCTGCGGCGTGATCGCCTCGACGTCCTGGGTCGTCATCCGCTCGCGGACCACCCGCTCCATCCGGGCCAGGCCGGTGCGGAGCTGGTTCTGGATCAGCTCGCCGACCGTGCGCAGACGGCGGTTGCCGAAGTGGTCGATGTCGTCTTCCTCGACGACGATCTCGCCCTTCGGGGCCGGCAGCTCGGTCTTGCCTTCGTGCAGCGCGACCAGGTACTTGATCGTGGCGACGATGTCGTCGACGGTCAGCACCGCCATGTCGTGCGCCTCGTCACGGCCGAGCTTCTTGTTGATCTTGTAGCGACCGACCTTGGCCAGGTCGTAGCGCTTGCCGTTGAAGTAGTAGTTCTCCAGCAGCGCCTGCGCGGCCTCGCGGGTCGGCGGCTCACCCGGACGCAGCTTGCGGTAGATGTCCAGCAGCGCGTCGTCCTGACCGGAGGTGTGGTCCTTCTCCAGGGTCAGCCGGATCGACTCGTACTCGCCGAACTCTTCCAGGATCTGCGCGTCGGTCCAGCCGAGCGCCTTGAGCAGGACGGTGACGTTCTGCTTGCGCTTGCGGTCGAGGCGGACGCCGACCATGTCGCGCTTGTCCACCTCGAACTCCAGCCACGCGCCGCGCGACGGGATGATCTTGGCGGTGAAGATGTCCTTGTCGGACGTCTTGTCCGGCGTGCGCTCGAAGTACACACCGGGCGAGCGGACGAGCTGGGACACGACGACCCGCTCGGTGCCGTTGATGACGAAAGTGCCCTTGCGCGTCATCAGCGGGAAGTCGCCCATGAAGACGGTCTGGCTCTTGATCTCACCGGTTTCGTTGTTCATGAACTCGGCGGTGACGAACAGCGGCGCGGAGTACGTGACATCGCGCTCCTTGCATTCGTCCACCGTGTTCTTCGGAGGCTCGAAGCGGTGGTCGCGGAACGACAGCGACATGGTGCCGCTGAAGTCCTCGATCGGGGAGATCTCCTCGAAAATCTCTTCCAGGCCGCTGGGGCCGGACAGGTCCGACCGCCCCTCGGCCTCGGCGGCGGCCACACGGGCCTGCCACGTTTCGTTACCGACCAGCCAGTCGAAACTGTCCACCTGAAGCGCAAGCAGATCCGGAACCTGGAGCGGCTCGGAGATCTTTGCGAAGGAGATGCGGCGGGGGCCGGTGACGTTGGAAATGCTGTCGGACTGGGGGTTGCGCGAGGCGACCAAGGGGCGTCCTTCCACGGGCTCGCAAAATCACATCGGTGCTGGGAGCGCACGCCAAGCCGCCCCAGTCAAGTCGAGACCCGAAGCCGAGGCGAAGAAAAGGCAGCGCAAAGCAATAGGCTACATGATCCAGGCAAGCCTGTCCAATGGGGTCCAATAGTCTGCCGTTGGACCACCCACTCCGTCAAGGACCGACCCGGGATCTCCAGCAGGTAGATCACCCACGAGCCACCCGGCGTCCTCTTGGTGCGGAGTCACCTAGAGGTTACAGTCCGGCGATCTCCTGGACCAGCCATCGATCGCCGTTTCGGACCATTGTGAAGCGGGTCCGGTTCAGATCCACCCGGGGACTACCCTTCGTGATCGTGCTCGTGGTGGTCTGGTTGACGAAGATGATCAGCGTGACCCGGTCGGCGTCGCCGTCGCGGACCCCGACCTCGCGGACGTCGGCCTTCACCGTCGCCTTGGTCTTGGTCGCCAGCTCGCCGGCCACCTTGGCGGTCGCGTCGAACTTCTGGGCGAAGTCCGGAGTCATCGTCGCGCGGGCCGCGGCGAAGCTTTTGTCCAGGTCACGGTAGTCATAGCTGAGTGCGGTCTCGGCCGCCTTCCGGCCTGCGGCGGCGGCCTGGTCGCGGGCGTCCTCGGCCTGCTTCCCGTGCCACGCCTTGACCCCGAGCACAGCCGCCACGACCAGCGTGATGACGACGACCAGACCGAGGGCTGCCAGCAGTACGTCGCTCTGCCGACGGTCACGCTTTGTGACGACAGCGGGCTTGGGTTCGGCCTTCGGGGGCTCGGGTGTGGCTGGTGTCACATCCTCCGGAGGGGTATCGGACACCTTTTCTTCGACTTCTTCGACGACCGGGGCCTCGTCCAGCGTGGGCGTCGCCCCGGAGGTGCGGCGCTGGCCGGCGATGCGGGGGCGATTGCGGCGGTCTGCCATCAGCCCACCACCTGGAGGTCGGCGGTCAGCCAGTGGTTCTTCTCCCGGACCAGGTCCAGCTTTATCCGGTACCGGCGCTCGACCCCGTCGGTCGAGGCCGTGTTCGTCACCACTGCGTTCACGATCACCAGCACCTGGGCGGAGTCCTTGTCGTTCGAGACCACGGCAGCCTCCTTCACGTCTCCCTTGGAGGTCGCCTTGTTGGTCACCACGTCGGTCTTCACGGCATCGATCCCGGACTGGAACTCCTGTTTGAACTGCCCAGTCGAGTCGTCCAGCACCCGCTTCGAGTCCGCGTCCCAGGTCTGGTAGTCGTACGTCGTGAAGTCCAGCGCCAGCTGCCGCGCCGCCTTCATCGCGCCGTCGCGCTGCGAGTCGGCGGCCCGCTGCTTGCTCAGGCCGACCACCGACAGCGTCAGCCCGGCGAGCGCCACCAGGAGCAGCACGCTGAGCGCCCACGCCAGAATCATCCGGCTGTTCCGTGCGATCACTTGCTCGTCACCGGTCCGAGGATCAGGGCCTTCCAGGAGTCGCTGCCGAGCAGCTCCTCCTGTCCGCCGGTCGAGCCGAGCGTCAGCGCCGGCATTCCGTCCGAACCGCCGGCCTCGCCGGTCACCGGGTCGTACCCGACGCCGTAGCCGGTCCGGTTCAGGTCGCGCGACGACGGGCTCGGCTTGTTCTGCGAGCCGCGGACGTTGATCCCGCTCGACGGGCTCGCCGTACAGCCGGCCTTGGTGTTGGCCGGGGTGTTCGTCGTTGCCTGCGGGACCCGCTTGGCGGTGCCGCCGTACCCGGGCCGGCAGGCCGGCGGGGTCAGGCCGACGACCAGCCCGAAGTGCGCGTCGTAGTGCCCGGTGCCCGGGTCCTTGGCCGGTACGACGTACCCGCCCATCGCCACCGCCGGGTAGACGACGAACAGTTGCTCGACGGCATCCAGCCGGACCGCGGTCAGTTCGCTCACCGTCAGCAGGTTACCCAGCAGCACCGCGATGTCCGCGCGGTTGTCCTGGATCAGGCCGGTGATCTGGGTGGAGGCGAGCGAGCCCTGGTCGATCACCTTGCGCAGGTTCGCATCCGAGCTGACCAGGGTGTCGGACAGCAGCGCGAGGTTCTTCGCCCAGGTCTTGATCGCGTCGCCGCTGGCCACCTGGGTGGCGAGCACGGTGTCGCCGTCGTTGATCAGCTTGATCGTCTGCAGCACGTTGGCGTCCGCGGTGTCGATCAGCTGGCCGGAGCTGTCGATGATCTTCTGCAGATCGGTGCCCTTGCCCTTCAGGGCCTCGCCGAGCTCGCGGACGGTCGTCTTCAGGCTGTTCTTGTCGACCGAGTTCACCAGCTGGTCGAGGTTCAGCAGCAGCTCGGTGGTGTCGATCGGTACGGCGGTGTCCTGGCGCGCGATCTTCGAGTTGTTCTGCAGGTACGGCGATCCGTCGCGGCGCGGCTGCAGGTCGACGTACTGCTCGCCGATCGCCGACCGGTTCGCGACCACTGCCATCAGGTCGTTCGGGATCTTGAACTTCTTCTCGATCACGAGGTTCACGTCGACGCCGTCGGACAGCAGCTTGAGCTGGCCGACCCGGCCGACCGGCTGGCCGCGGTACGTCACCTCGGCGCCGGAGAAGATACCGCCGGACTCGGCGAAGCTGGCGCTCACGGTGTAGTCGGTGTCGACGACCAGCTTGTCGACCTGGGCGTACTTCGCGCCGACGAACGCGACGCCGACGACGGTGATCAGCAGGAACACCATCAGCTGGATCCGGACCGCTTTGGTGATCATTTGACCGCCCCCGGCATCAGCGCGCGGGCAAGGTCAGGATCGAACCCGGACCGCTTCAACTGCGGCGTACAGACCGGCAGCCCGAGAACGGTGATGCAGGTGGTCGCCGTACCGGTCGGGACCGGGAGCGTCGGCAGGATGCCGCCGCCGCTCTTGCCCGGACTGGTCGGCAGGTGCACCGGGAGGCTGATCCGGCCGGTCGGCAGCGCTGTCGGGCCGACTGTCGGCAGGTTCAGACCGAGCAGGCCCTTGAGTGCCTTCTGGGTGTTCACGTCGAGGGTGATCCCGAGGTTGGTGAAGTCGCCCTTCGCGGCGTTGGCGGCCTGGTCCGGGAAAGGATAGGTGAACAGCAGCTCCAGCGACTTCGGCAGGTTCGCCCCGGCCTCGGCCAGCTTGGTCAGGATCGGGTACAGCGACTGCAGGTTGGCCACCAGGTCCTTCTGCGCCGAGGTGATCACCCGGGTCGCGGTGTTGCCCAGCGTCGCCAGCGCCTGCAGGGTCTTGACCAGCGCGGCCCGCTGCTTGTCCAGGGTCGCGATCGACTTCGGCAGCGAGTCGATCGCGGTCGCCAGCGTCGCCTTCTGGGCGTTGAGCTTCTTGGCCAGCGCGTCCACCGAGGTGATCGCGGTGACGATCCGAGCCTTGTTCTGGTCCAGGGTGCCGACGAAGGTGTTCAGCTGGGTCAGCACGTCCCGGATGGCCGGCTCGTTGCCGGTCAGCGCCTTGTTCAGCTCCTGGGTGATGATCTGCAGCTGCGCGACACCGCCGCCGTTCAGCAGGAGCGAGAGCGCCGACAGGACTTCCTCGACCTCGACGTTGCTGGTCGTCCGCGACAACGGGATCAGCTCGCCGTTCTCGAGCTCGCCGCGCGGCTGCTCGGAGCCGGTCGGCCGCGACAGCGACACGAACTTCTCGCCGAGCAGGCTGGTCTGGCGGATCGTGGCGTGCGTGTTGTCCGGCAGCGCGAGGCTCTTCGGCAGCTTGATCCGCACCTTAGCGATGTACCCGTCCAGCCAGACCTTCTCGACCGTGCCGACGGTGACGTCGTCCACCTTCACCGTCGACTTCGGCACCAGGTCCAGGACGTCGGCGAACTCGACGGTGACCGTGTACGACGGGCCCTTGATCTTCGCGCCGCCCGGCAACGGCAGCGAGTACACGCTGAAGTCGCACCCGGTCAGCAGGGTCGCAAGCGCGAGCACTCCGGCAACGATCGACGTACGGCGCTTCACTTGACCAGCCCCCCGAGCGTCGGATCCACGGGGTCAGGGCTATTCAACGGAGCCTTCGGCGTCGGGGCCCACGGCGTACCGGCCGGGCCACCGCTGACGGGCGCGTTGGCGCCGGTCAGCTGGGTGATCAGCGGCAGCTTGGCCAGGGCGTCGAGGACCGGCTTCAGCGCCGAACAGGTCGACATCGACTGGTTCGCCTGCAGCAGCAGCGAGCAGATGAACGTCGCCGGATCGTCGAGCTGAGCCGGGTTGATGCGCTGGTCCAGCGTGCCGAACTGCGGGTTGTAGATCCGGGCCAGGTTGCCGAGGCCGAGCGGCGCCGTGTCGAGCACCTCGGCGATCGCGGCCTTCTCCTTGACCAGGATCTGCGACAGCTGAGTGGCACTGCTGACCGTGGTCTTCACCAGACCGCGGTTGTCCTTGACGAACGTCGCGACCTCGCCGAGCGCAGTCGCCAGCAGCGACAACGCGGAGCCGAGGTCCTGACGTTCGCCGGCCAGAGTGGTCGAGACCGCCGCGAAGTTCGAGTTGAACTGCCGGACCAGCTGGTCGTTCGCCGCCAGCGCGGACACGAACGTCTGCAGTTGCCGGATCGTGTTGAACAGCGCCGAGGAGTTGCCCGACAGCGTGCTGGTCAGCTTCGAGACGTCGGTGATGGTCTGGTTCAGCTTCGCGCCCTGGCCGTTCAGGTTCTTCGCCGAGACGTCCAGCAGCCGCGCCAGCGCACCCTGGTCGTTCGCGCCCTTCGGCCCGAGCGCCACGGACAGGTCGTTCAGGCTCTGGTAGATCTGGTCGAGCTCCAGCGGTACGGCGGTGCGCTCGATCGGGATCTGTGCGCCGTCGGCCATCACATCACCCTTGGAGTACGCCGGGGTGAGCTGGATATACCGGTCGGCGACGATCGACGGCGAAGCGATGACGGCCTTCGCGGTCGCCGGCACCTTGTGCTTGGCGTCCCACCAGAACTTCACCCGGACGGTCCGCCCGGCCGGGGTGATGCTCTCCACCTCGCCGACCTTGATGCCGAGGATCCGGACGTCGGACCCGGGGTACACCGAGACCGCGCGCGGGAAGTACGCCGTCGCGGTCACTCGGTCGGGCTTCGGCCACAGCGTCACGGCGCTGACCGCGAGGATCACCACGACCACACCGATCGCGATCAGCCGGGACAGGGCGTTGACCTTCATCAGCCGCCACCTCCCAGGATCGCCGGCAGGCCGGGAATCGGGACCTTCGGAAGCGGGATCTCCGGGACCGGCGCCAGGTTCTGCAGGTAGGTGTCGAACCACGGCCCGGTGCCGAGTGTGTTGGTGAAGACCCGGACGAACGGCGCCAGACCCTTGATACTCGCGTCCAGGGAGGTCTGGTTCTGCAGCAGGACGGCGAGGACCGCGTTGACCTTCTGCAGTGTCGGGGCGAGATCCTTGCGGTTCTCCCGGACCAGCGCGGTGATCTGCGAGGACAGCTGCTGCGTCGACACCAGCAACTGGTGGATCAGCGCCCGCCGCGCCTGCACGGCCTGGAAGACGGTGTTGCCGTCCTTCATCAGCTTGATCAGCTGTTGGTTGCGGTCGGCAAGGACCTTGGTGACCACGTTCGAGTGCTGGAGCAACAACTTGAGCTGCTCGTCGCGGGCGGCCACGTTGCGGGACAGCCGGGACAGCCCGGTCAGCGAGGCCTGCACCTCTTCGGGCGTGTTCTTGAAGGTCGCCGACAAGGTGTCCAGCGCCTTGGCCAGCTGGGCGGTGTTGATCCGCTCGGTCGTGTTGGCAAGATCGGTGAACGCGTCCACGACGTCGTACGCCGCAACCGTCCGCGCCAGCGGGATCTCCGAACCGGGCTTGAGCTTCCCCTGGCCGGCCGGGTCGAGCTTCAGGTACTTCTGCCCGAGCAAGGTCTTGATCTTCATCTCGGCGCCGGTCTGGTCGCCGAGCTTCACGCCCTTGTCGACGACGAAGTCGACCCGGACGTGGGTGCCCTCCAGCTCGACCTTGCGGACCTTGCCGACGCGGACGCCGGCCACCCGGATCTCGTCGTTCGGCTTCAGGCCGCCGGCCTCGGAGAACTGCGCGGAGTACTTCGTCCCGCCGCCGATCAGCGGCAGGTCCTGCGCCTTGAACGCGGCCAGCATGATCAGGCCGATGACGGTCAGGCCGATCACGCCGATCGTCACCTGGTTCTGCTCGCGGAACGGCTTCACTTCTTACACCTCGCCGAGTTGAGGTCGTACGCGACCGGAACGCGGGTCCCCGTCGGCAGCGTGACGTTGCCGTCGAAGTTGCACAGGTAGAAGTTGAACCAGGAGCCGTACGACGCGGTGCGGGTCATCGAGTTCAGCTTCTGCGGCATGAACTGCAGGGTCTTCACCCAGATCGCCTGGGTGTCGTCGAGCGTCGAGGCGGTGATCCGGAGCTTGTCCAGGTCGGCCTTGATCGGCACCCGGGTCTGCTGCAGCAGGCCGGCGGTCTTGGTGTTCAGCGAGTTGATCGAGCCGAGCGAGTTCAGGATCGGGGTGACGTCCTGACTCAGGCCGGTGATGAACTGCTGCAGGTTGACCAGCAGCTGGGAGAAGTTCTGCTGGCGCTGCGAGACGATCTGCAATGTCGAGGTCAGGTTCGTGATCAGGTCGCCGATCACCTGGTCCGCGTCGGCCAGCGTGGTGGTCAGCGACGCGGTCTTGGCCAGCAGCGACTCGATCGTGCCGCCCTCGCCCTGCAGCACCTTGATCACCTCGAACGCGAACTGGTTCACGTCGGCCGGCGTCAGCGCGGTGAACAGCGGCTTGAAGCCGTTGAACAGCACCGACAGATCCAGCGCGGGAGTCGTGTGCTCCTTCGGGATGATCCCGTTCTTCTTCAGCCGGTCCCCGCCGCCGACGCCGTCGGTCAGCGCGATGTACCGGTTGCCGACCAGGTTCCGGTACCGCAGCGTGGCGTGCGTCGAGGTGTCGACGACCTGGTCGGAGTCGACGCTGAACGTCACCATCGCCAGCGTGTCCTGGTACAGCTGGATCTTGTCGACCTGACCGACCTTCACACCCGCGATCCGGATGTCGTCGCCCTGGTTCAGCCCGACCGCGTCGGTGAACACGGCGCGGTACTTCGTCGTCGAGTTGAAGGTGATGTTGCCGATCGTCACCGCGAGCAACGCGGTCGCGATCGTGGTGATCACCACGAAGATCCCGAGCCGGACGGTGTCGAACGTCGTCTTCTTGTCGAAGAAGCTCATCCTAGGTTCACCTGGCCTCCGCGGAGCAGCGGTCCGACCAGCAGTGTGGTCAGGTCCGGTACGTCCTCCGGCGCGACGCCCATCTCGGGGCCGACGACCGAGTCGACGACCTTCTGCTCGGCGGGCGTGCCGACGCCCTGGGTGTCCATCGCGAACCCGGGCATCGCCCGGTTCAGCTGCAGGTCGAGCGGGAAGCGCTGGTTCTTGCCGTGGTCACCGATCACGCCGTCGTCACCGGTGATGTAGGGCGCCGGGTTCTCCTGCGTGTACGGGCCAGGCTTCGACCCGGGTTGGCTGTAGTTCTTGCCGACGCAGGTCGGGCCGCGGTGGTCCTTGTAGGCCGGGAGCTCGTTCGGCTCGTACGGCGTCGGCTGGTTGGTGATCAGCTCGAGGTTGATGTTCAGCCGGCCGTCGCGGAACGTGTCGTTCAGGATCGGGGCGGTGTCGGCCATCACCTGCAGGAAACACGGCACCTCGGGCGAGTACTTCTCGAGCAAGTCGAGCACCGGGCGGGTGACCTGGCCGAGCCGGATCACGCGGTCCTCGTTCTCCTTGAGGAACGCGTTGCCCGTCGTCGACAGGTTCTGCACGTTGCCGAAGAACTGCTGCAGTTGCTGTTCCTTCTCCACCACGGTGTTGCCGGTGATGGTCAGGTTGCGCAGGGCACGGACCAGGTCGGGCGTCACGTCGCCGTACAGATCGGCGGTCTGGGTGAGCTTGACCAGGGCGTCCATCAGCTTGGGGATGCTCGGGTTCAGCTTCTTCAGGTAGCCGTCGAGCTGGGTCAGCGTGCCGGCGATCTCGGTGCCGCGGCCCTCGAGTGCGGTCGCCAGCGTGTTCAGCGTGGCGTTCAGGTCGGCCGGGTCGACGGCCTGCAGCAGCGGCAGCGCGTCGTTCAGCACCTTCTCGATCTCGATGCCGACCGCGGTCTTGTCCCGGCTGATCACGTCGCCGGCCTTGATGTGCTGGCCTTCGGGGCCGTTCGGCGGGACGAGTGCGACGTACTTCTCGCCGAACAGCGTCTTCGGCAGGATCCGCGCGCTGACCGCGCTGGAGATCTCGTCGACCTGGTCGGGTTTCAGCGACAGCTTGACGGTCGCCTCGTCGCCGTCGGTGGAGACCCCGCGGACCTCGCCGACGATGATCCCGCGCAGCTTCACGTCCGCATGGTTGTTGAGCTGCAGGCCGATGTGGCTGGTCTTCAGCTCGATGTCCACGGTCTTGGTGAAGACCTTCGCGTAGAACGCGTAGGTCAGCCAGAGCAGGAAGCACAGCACGCCGATGAAGGCGACGCCGAGGATCTTGTGCGAGATCAGCTTGGTCACGTCAACCCGCCAGCCTGACGGTGGTCGTCGTACCCCAGATGGCCATCGACAGCAGCAGGTCGACGACGTTGATCACGACGATCGACGTCCGTACGGCGCGACCGACCGCGACGCCGACGCCGGCCGGACCGCCGGTCGCGTGGTAGCCGTGGTAGCAGTGCACCAGGATGACCAGCACCGAGAACACCAGCACCTTGCCGAACGACCAGAGCACGTCTCCGGGTGGCAGGAACAGATGGAAGTAATGGTCGTACGTGCCGGTGCTCTGCCCGTAGAACGTGGTCACCGTGAGCCGGGTCGCGAAGTACGACGAGAGAAGACCCACGACATACAGCGGGATGACGGCGACGAGCCCCGCGATGATCCGGGTGGTGACGAGGAACGGCAGCGACGGGATCGCCATCACCTCGAGGGCGTCGATCTCCTCGCTGATCCGCATCGCGCCGAGCTGCGCCGTGAAACCGCAACCGACCGTCGCAGCGAGCGCGATCCCTGCGATCAGCGGGCCGATCTCACGGGTGTTGATGTACGCCGACACGAAGCCGGCGAACGCCGACGTACCGATCTGGTTCAGCGCCGAGTAGCCCTGCAGGCCGACCTCGGTGCCGGTGAAGAAGGCCAGGAACGTGATCACGCCGACGGTGCCGCCGATGACCGCGAGCGCGCCGGTGCCGAGCGTCACCTCGGCCAGCAGCCGGAAGATCTCCTTGCGGTACCGCGTGACGGACTTGCCGGACCAGGCGAGCGCCTTGATGTAGAACGCGAGCTGTTCACCGAGGTGGTCGAGCGAGTTCAACGGCTTCTTGACCAGGTTGTCCATCAGGGCCGACACGTCACGCACCCTTCGGCGGGACGAGCTGGAAGTAGATCGCGGTCATCGAGAAGTTCGCGACGAACAGCAGCATGAACGTGATGACGACGGACTGGTTCACCGCGTCGCCGACACCCTTCGGGCCGCCGCCCGCGTTCACACCCTTGTACGCCGCGACGACCGCGGCGATGAACCCGAAGACCAGCGCCTTCACCTGGCCCTGCCACAGGTCTGGCAGGTGTGCGAGCGCGGTGAACGACGCGATGTAGCTACCGGGCGTGCCGTCCTGCAGGACGACGTTGAAGACGTAGCCGCCCATCACGCCGACCACGCTGACGAACCCGTTCAGGAAGAACGCGACCAGCATCGTCGCCAGCACCCGCGGTACGACGAGACGCTGGATCGGGTCGATGCCGAGCACCATCATCGCGTCGAGCTCTTCACGGATCTTCCGCGAGCCGAGGTCCGCGCAGATCGCGGAGCCGCCAGCCCCGGCGATCAGCAACGCGGTCGCGATCGGCGACGCTTCTCGTACGACGGCCAGCACCGCGGCCGAGCCGGTGAACGCCTGCGCGCCGAACTGCTTGATCAGGCCGCCGACCTGCAGCGCGATCACCGCGCCGAACGGGATCGCGACCAGCGCGGTCGGGATGATCGTCACGCTCGCGACGAACCAGGCCTGCTGGAGGAACTCCTTCACCTGGAACGGCCGGCGGAACGTGGCCCGGCCGGTGTCGAGTGCGAAGGCGAACAGCGAACCTGCGTGCTTCAGCGGGGCGGTTGCAGACACTGTCACCTGGCGCCCACCACGTTCGACTCGAACGAACCCGGGGGCGGAGTCACGCCGTTGTCCCGGCACCAGGCGCCCGGCTCGCGCTGGGTCGGCCGGAGCATGCCGCTGCTGGGCAGCTGCTGGATCGGGATCGGCGGCAGCGGCGGCAGCTCCTGCCCGGCCTCGGCGGCCAGCTCCTCGGCGTCCTTCTCCTCGGACATGCCGATCGGGCCGACCATCTGCGCGTTCAGGAACTGGCGGACCACCGGCTCCTCGCTGGACAGCAGCATTTCCCGCGGGCCGAACATGGCCAGGTGCCGGTGGTACAGCATGCCGATGTTGTCCGGGACCGTCCGCGCGGTGTTCACGTCGTGGGTGACGATCAGGAACGTGGGGCTGAACGCCTCGTTCAGGTCGATCATCACCTGGTTGAGGAACGACGTCCGGACCGGGTCGAGGCCGGAGTCGGGCTCGTCGACGAGCAGGATCTCGGGATCGAGGACCAGCGCGCGGGCCAGGCCGGCCCGCTTGCGCATCCCGCCGGAGATCTCGCCGGGCAGCTTCCGCTCGGCGCCGACCAGGCCGACCATCTCCATCTTCTCCATCACGATGGAGCGGACGTCTGACTCGGACTTCTTGGTGTGCTCGCGCAGCGGGAAGGCGACGTTGTCGTACAGGTTCATCGAGCCGAACATCGCGCCGTCCTGGAACAGCACGCCGAACAGCCGGCGGATGTCGTACAGCTCGCGCTCGCTGCAGGTGGCGATGTCGGTGCCTTCGATCCAGACATGTCCCTTGTCGGGCTTGAGCAGCCCGATCAGCGTCTTCAGGAAGACCGACTTGCCGGTGCCGGACGGGCCGAGCATCACGCAGATCTCACCGGCCGGCAGGGTCAGGGACACATCGCCCCAGATCAGCTGGCTACCAAAGGACTTGGTGAGACCTTCGACGCGGACTTCGACGCCCACCGGTCCTCCTCACGGGAATCTTTCTGGCTGCCCCGAACCGACGAGTACGCGGTATCAACGACGGAGCAGTGGCCTAGGTTACGCACGAGTACGGTTTTCCGTAACCCCTGGAAGTCAAGCGGTTGCGATACTAACCATCACGGAATGGCAGAAGGGCGGCCCCCTTGCGGGGACCGCCCTTCTCTACACATTCGTTACGCTCCTTGACGGAGCGTAACTCAGATCACTTGAGGGTGACGGTGGCGCCGGCGCCCTCGAGGGCCTCCTTGGCCTTCTCCGCGGCAGCCTTGTCGACCTTCTCGAGGACGGCCTTCGGGGCCGACTCGACGAGGTCCTTGGCCTCCTTCAGCCCAAGGCTGGTGAGACCGCGCACCTCCTTGATGACCTGGATCTTCTTGTCGCCCGCGGCCTCGAGAACGACGTCGAACTCGTCCTGCTCGGCGGCCTCTTCGGCCGGGGCGCCTCCGCCCGCAACCGGGCCGGTGGCAACGGCGACCGGGGCGGCGGCGGTGACGCCGAACTCCTCCTCGAACGCCTTAACGAACTCCGACAGCTCCAGCAGGGTCAGTTCCTTGAACTGGCCGAGGAGCTCTTCGGTGCTGAGCTTCGCCATGATGGCGGTCCTTCCTGACAAATGTTGCTTGGTGATCACTGATGGGGTGTTACGGATGAGATCTGCCTCAGCTTTCGGCTGAAGCGGTCTCCTCGGTGCTCGCCTCGGCAGGTGCCTCGACCGTGTCCTGCACGGCCGGCGCCTCGTCCGCCACTGCATCCTGCACAGGAGCGGCTTCGGCCGGCAGCTTGTCCTGCAGCGCCGCGAACAGGCGCGCGGCCTGCGACAGCGGAGCAGCGAACAGCGACACCGCTTGCTGCGGGGCCGCCTTCATCGCACCTGCGAGCTTCGCGAGGAGGACCTCACGCGACTCCAGGTCAGCGAGCTTGCTGATCTCGTCAGAGCCGAGTGCCTTACCGTCAAGCACTCCACCCTTGATGACGAGCAGGGGGTTCGCCTTGGCGAAGTCACGCAGTCCCTTGGCCGCAACCACCGGATCGCCCTTGATGAAGGCGATCGCGGAGGGGCCTTGGAGCAGCGAGTCGAACGTGTCGACACCTGCGTCCTTGGCAGCGATCTTGGTCAGCGTGTTCTTCACCACGGCGTAGTTCACGTCGTCACCGAGCGCAGTCCGCAATTCCTTGAGCTGCGCAACGGTGAGACCGCGGTACTCGGTCAGCACGGCGCCGTTGGAGCTACGGAACTCGTCCGTCAGCTCCGCGACAGCGGCTGCCTTGTCCGGCCTCGCCATGGGGGTCTCCTTCTATCGGCTTCCACGCCAAGGACCCCTGAGACAAAAGAAACGCCCCTGCGCAGGCGCAAGGGCGTGAACAAACGTGCTTCACTTTCCAAGTCACCTACGCGGGCCGCCCACCTGAGTGGGACTTTCAGCTACCTAGGGCAGCAACCAGCGGTCTTCGGCAGTAGACAGTGTGCCTTGCGTACACACGCTTAGCAAATCCGCTGCGGATGAGGCGGGATCCACCGGTGCATCGCCGTCGCCGCGGCCCATCCTGTTCCGGCCATGATGACGATCGCCGGCCCCAGCCCGAGGAGCGCTGTCGCCCCCGCCAGCAGCAACGGCCCAGCACCGTTTCCAGTGTCCGCGAAGAGTCGGAACGCACCCAAGAACTGAGCCCGTCCGATCTGCGGTGACGCGTCCGCACCCAGCGTCATGATCACGCCGGCGCCCAGCCCGTTCCCGATCCCCATCAGCATCGCGACGAGAGTCAATGTGACGGTCGTGTGTGTGAGCGGTAGTAAGAGGTGTGCCAGCCCCAGCACGAACATCGACGGTACGGCGACCCACTTGCGACCCAACCGGTCCATCACCGAGCCGGCTGGATAGAACAGCAACATGTCGACCGCACCGGACAGTCCGAAGATGATGCTGGTCGTCTGCGGATCCAGCCCGATGTGCAGCGCCCATAGCGGGATCACCACCTGCCGGGACGCACGGACGGCTCCTACTAGTAGTGCGCCGACGCCGAGAGTTCGCAGTACCGGGAGGTGGTCGCGGATGACGACCCAGGTCGACTGTGCGGCGACTGGTGTGCGCCCACGGGTGTGTGCGACGTCGGGCAAGCTCACCAGGACCGCACAGGCAAGCAGTGCAGCCACCAGGTGGACCCAGTAGGCACCGTCCGTACCGAGGAACTTCATCACCAGCGCACCGAGGAACGGGCCGATGAAAGAGCCGATGCGCTGTACGCCGCCCAGCGTCGACAGTGCGCGAGCGCGGAGCTCGATCGGCACCGCCTCGCTGAGATATGCCTGCCTAGCAAGGCCCCAGACCGCACCGGCCAGTCCGGTGCAGCCGATGGCGATGGCTAGTCCCCAGACGCTTTGCACGAGCAGACAGGCGGCCAATGCGAGCGCAACAAGGACGGTGGCGCCCAGCATCGCTTTGCGTTCACCGATGCGGTTCGTCAGCGCACCAGCTGGGATGTCGCCGATCACCTGCCCCAGTCCGGCTGCTGCGACGACCAGACCAGCCACAGCTACCGATGCGCCGAGATGAGTTGCCGAGAGCGCTACTACCGGAGCGATGGCGCCCTGACCGATTCCGTACAGCAGGGCCGGCAGATAGACCGCCGGTGCGATCTTCCAGAGACTTCGGGCCTGGGACATCACCGGCCGCCGGCCAGCGCCGTACTGCGGTCCCGTGCGACCGGGGTGGCGCCCAGCAACTCCGACACCGACCAGGCACCCGCGACGACCCGCATCCCGAACTCCTCCATCCGATCCACCGGCATCCGCATCTCGGGGCCGGACACACTCAGACAACCCGCGACCTGGCCGGAGTAGCCGAACACCGGCGCCGCCACACTGCAGATCCCTGCGGTCCGCTCGGTTCTGGACATCGCGTACCCGCGCCGGCGGATGTCCGCGAACTGCTCGGCCAGTACGTCGGGATCGGTGATGGTGGCCGGCTGGACCTGCTCGAGCGGACCCTTCAGGACCTCCTGCTGCCGCTCGAACGGCAGGAACGCGAGCAACGACTTCCCCGGCGCACCGAGCGGCAACGCGACCGGCAGGCCGAATTCCGTGTAGGTACGGCGCAACTGGTGGTGACTCTCGACCTGGTCCAGTACGACGCGCTGCCCGGACGGCAGCAGCTCGTGCACAGCCGCGGTCTCCCCTGTGTCATCGCGAAGTGCACGGAGCACTGGCATCGCAGCGTCCCGCAGGCCGGCCGGAATCCCACCGCTGTGCGCGAGCTGCACGACCAGCGGGCCGATCGCGTACCGCCGGTGAGCCGTCTGCCGGACGAGCCCGTTCTCCTGCATCGCCAGCAACAGCCGATGCACCGTGCTCGTGGACAGTCCTGTCGCCCGGGCCAGATCGCTGATCCCGAGATCCGGAGTACGCGCGTCGAAACACCGCAGGATCGCCACAGCCCGGTCGATCGACTGCACCGATCCGCGGGTTTCCTGCATTGTGAAACCATATCCCGCCATGCGGGAAAGCGCGCGGGCATTCCAAAGCCCGGACCACGACGGGTCCGGGCTTCGGGTGGATCAGCTGAGGACGGCGAGGGCGTCGATCTCGACCAGCATGTCCGGCAGCGGCAGGCCGGTGAAGACGGTGGTGCGGGACGGGAGCACGCCGCTCGGGGTGCGGGTCGACACGAACTCGGCGTACGCCTCGTTCATCGCGGCGAAGTTGTCGCGCTCGGTGAGGTAGACGCGCAGCATCACCACGTCGTCGATACTCGCCCCGCCGGCCTTCAGGATCGCTTCGATGTTCTGCAGGACGCGGGTGGTCTGCGCCTTCACGTCACCGTGGAACACGAAGTCGCCACTGGCCGGGTCGACCGAGCCCTGGCCGGACACCTGCAGGATGTTGCCCTTGCGGACGCCTTGGGAGAACACGGGCATCGGCGGCGGCGCGTCGGTGGTGGAGACGACGGTCTTGTCGGACATCAGGTCTGACACCTCTCAGTTGTAGTCGGCACTGATCGCGTTGGCGGTGGCGAGCAGCTCGGGTAGCAGTTCGAGCACCTGCTCATAGTTCAGCAGTACGTCGGGAACCGACAGCGACACGGCCCCCACAACGCGACCGGTGCTGTCCTTCAGCGGCGCACCGATGCAGTTGATGAACGCCTCGTGCTCCGCCTTGTCCTGGGCCCAGCCACGCTCCCCCACCGCGTCCAGCTCATCCCGCAGCCGGTCCGGGTCAGTGATCGTGTTGGGCGTGTACACGTGGTAGTCCAGCGACTCGACGATCGCCTCCCGCCGCCGCTTGGGCTGCGCGGCAAGCAGGACCTTCCCGACGGCAGTGCAGTGCAACGCAGCCGGTACGCCGACCTGCGAGTACATCCGGACCGATCGCACACTGTCGAGCTTGTCGACGTAGATGACCTCACCGTTCTCCCAGGCCGCCAGGTGGACGGTCTGGCCGGTCTTCTGGTTCAGCTCACGCAGATGCGGTGCGGCGACTTCGCGTACGACGTGTTGCTCGCGGGCCAGGTCCGCGAGAGCGAACAGCCTCGACCCCAGCCGATAGCGGTGCGCGGCGTCCCGGCGTACGAACCGGTCTGCCTCCATGGTGCGCAACAGCCGCAGCACTGTGGTCTTGTGAACACCCAGCTCGGTGGCGAGCTGGTCCAGCGAGCGCTCACCCTCACCGAGACTGGTGAGGATCTGCAGCGCCCGACCGAGGCTTTGGCTCATGCCGGGCCGATCTTCGTTGCCGCCCACTCCTCGTCGGAGCAGTTCAGCAACCGCTGCCGCACCTCCGGCGCCGGAGGTGGCGCGTGATCCTCTGGCGCGGTCAGCACAGCCGCCGCCGTCAAATGCCCCAACCGCAACCGCTGGGCCATCGAAAGCTCCTGCAACGTGCCGGTCAGGAACCCCGCCGCGAACGCATCGCCAGCCCCGACCGTCTCGACCACGTCAACGGACAGTGCTGGGACCTCAGTGCGTCCGTCAGGCTCGAGCACCATCGCGGTATGCGCGTCGTCCTTCACCACCAGGGTCTTCGCCCCCAGACGCTCGTACAACTCGTCCGGATCGCTCGTCCCGGCGAAGACCTCCGCCTCATCCGCCCCGATCAGCACGATGTCGGCCGCCTTCAGCAATCGCCATAGCGGCGCCGGATCCTTGTCCCGCCAGAGCATCGGCCGCCAGTTCAGGTCGACACTCAACAGGAACGACCGCGGCTCCGTGGCCAGCCGCTCCAACATCTGCGCGCTGCTCGAGGAGATCGCCGCAGTGATGCCGGTGGTGTGCACCAGCCGCGCCTGCTCGAGCCGTTCGCGCACAGCAGGCCGGTCCAGGAACGCAGGGTCCATAGCTGCAGCCGCGGAGCCGGTCCGGTAGTAGTGCATCCGCGACCGACCGTCCTCCGACTCCTTCACATACAGAGCCGTCGGCCGGACCGCATCCACCTCCACGCCCCCGACGTCAACGCGCCGCTGCTGCAGGTCCCGCAGTACGTGCTGGCCGAACCCGTCGTCTCCCAGCCGTGAGATCCACGCCGTCGGAATCCCCAGCGCAGCAAGCCCGCCGGCCACGTTGCACTCGGCGCCGCCGACCGACCGCCGGAACACCTCGACATCCGCAAGAGGCCCCGGCCCGCCGGCCAGCATGATCATCGCCTCGCCGATGCAGACTGCGGCCGTCTCAGGGAGCGGTTCGGGCATCGGCACTCCTTGGCGGCGGGGTGATGGGATGGGGTGTGCGTTGACGCAACTTTGGCCGCGATGCTACAACCGACGAGTCAGAATACGCAATGAGCGTTGCGTATTCTGCAACTTCGACCCCAGGGGATCAGATGCCTGCTTACGATGCCGCCGCCGTCGCCGCTCTCGCTGACCAGCAGGTGAGCTGGCGGGACAAGGCCCTGCCGCCAGGTTTCTGGGGCCGGACCGTCGCCGAGCTCGTCGCCGATCGGCCACGGCTCTCCCAGCTGCCCACCCCGCTGATGACGCTGTCCGCCCCCGGCCTGCGCCACAACGTGGACACCCTCGACACCTGGTGCAAGCGCCACGGCGTCGAGCTCGCGCCGCACGGCAAGACCACGATGGCGCCCGCGCTCTGGGCGATGCAGCTGGACGCCGGCGCCTGGGCGATCACGCTCGCCAACGGCTTCCAGCTCGGCGTCGCCCGCGCGTACGGCGTACAGCGGGTGCTGATCGCGAACGCCGTGATCTCCCCGCTGCAGCTGCGCTGGATCGCCGACGAGCTCGCGGCGGACCCGTCGTTCGAGGTGATGGTGTGGGCCGACTCGGTTCGCACGGTCGAGATCATGGAGGCAGCGCGGTCGGCGTACGTCGGACCAGACGCACGCCCGCTCGATGTGATGGTCGAGGTCGGTGGCATCGGCGGCCGGACCGGCGCCCGCGACGCCGAGACCGCTCTGGCCGTCGGCCATGCGATCGCGGACGCGCAGACCCTGCGGCTTGTCGGTGTGGCCGGGTACGAAGGTGCGATCGGGCATGGGGTCGACGAGGCCAACCTCGAGGAGGTCCGCGCATACCTGCGCGACCTGGCCGAGGTCCACCATCGACTCAAGGGCGTGTACGACGCGGACGTCGTACCCATCGTCAGCGCGGGCGGGAGCCAGTACTTCGAGCAGGTCGCGAAGGTCCTCGCATCCGAGGCCGGCGACGGCGCCCGGGTGGTACTGCGATCGGGCGCGTACATCACCCACGACGACGGGCTGTACCGCCGGGTGTCCCCGCTCGGCGAGCACCCGCGGACGGACGGCGAGCAGCTCGTCCCGGCGATGCACGGCTGGATGCGGATCACGTCCCAGCCCGAGCCGGGCCTGGCGATCTTCGACGGCGGGCGTCGCGATTTCCCGTTCGACCAGGACTGGCCCGAGCCGCAGCTGATCCGGCCGCGGTCCGAGGGTTCGCCGATCCTGCCGGCCACCGGGATGACCGTCACGAACCTGAACGACCAGCACGGCTACCTGCGATTCGGCGACGAGCAGTCGGTGGTGATCGGCGACGAACTCCGTGTCGGCCTCTCCCACCCCTGTACGGCGTTCGACAAGTGGGGCCTGATCCCGGTCATCGACGACCCGGACGCGGCCGATCCCGTCATCGTCGACCTGGTCCGGACGTTCTTCTGAGATGACCGACCTACTCATCACGGGGGCGCTGGTCATCGACGGCTCCGGCTCCCCCGGGTACCACGCCGACGTCGCGGTCGACGCCGGGCGGATCGTGGTCATCGGCAACGACCTGCCCGCCGCGGACCGGACGATCGACGCCGACGGGCTGGTGCTGTCACCCGGGTTCATCGACATGCACTCACACTCCGACCTGCAGATCCTGGTCAACCCCGACCACACCGCGAAGGTCAGCCAGGGCGTCACGCTGGAGGTGCTCGGCCAGGACGGGCTCTCGTTCGCGCCGATCGACGATCCGACGCGGGCAGTCGTACGTCGTCAGATCGCCGGCTGGAACGGCGAACCGGACGACTTCGACTTCACCTGGTCGACCGTCGCCGGGTACCTCGATCGCCTCGACGAGGGCGTCGCCTGCAATGCGGCGTACCTGGTCCCACAGGGCACGCTGCGGATGATGGTCGTTGGCACGTCCAACCGTCCCGCGAGTCCTGATGAGCTTGCCACGATGAAGCAACTGCTCGCGGACGGCCTGCGCGACGGGGCTGTGGGGATGAGCAGCGGGCTGACCTACACGCCCGGCATGTTCGCCAGCACCGACGAGCTCGTCGAGCTCTGCAAGGTGATTGCGCAGCACGGCGGGTACTACGCCCCGCATCAGCGCTCCTATGGCAAGGGCGCATTAGAGGCGTACAGCGAGATGGTCGACGTGGCACGTCGTTCCGTGTGCGCGCTGCACCTCACACACGCGGTGATGAACTTCGCGCCGAACGCCGGCCGCGGAGTCGAGCTGGTCGCGATGATCGACGAGGCGCTCGCCAGCGGGGTCGACCTCACCACCGACACGTACCCATACTTGCCTGGGGCAACCACTCTGGCCGCGATCCTGCCGAGCTGGACCGCCGAGGGCGGGCCGGACGCGTTGCTTTCGCGGCTTCGCGATCCGGCGGCGCGGTCGAAGATCACCTACGAGCTGGAGCAGGTCGGCTCGGACGGCTGTCACGGCTGCGTCGTCGAGTGGGACACGATCGAGATCGGCGGCGTACGCAACCCGTTGCTGTCCGACGCCGTCGGCCACACTGTCGCCGAGCTTTCGGCACGCTCCGGCACTCCCGCCGCCGACATCTTCTTCGACATGCTGGTCGGCGACGATCTCGCCACGTCGATCCTGCAGCACGTTGGCCACGAGGAGAACGTCCGCGCGATCATGCGGCACCCGTCGCACACCGGCGGCTCGGACGGGATCCTCGTCGGCGGCAAGCCCCACCCGCGTTCGTGGGGCACCTTCCCCCGGTACCTCGCGCACTACGTCCGCGAGCTCGGCGTACTCGAGCTGGCCGACTGCATCCACCATCTGACCGGCCGCCCGGCGCGCCGCCTCCGCCTGCCCGACCGGGGTTTTGTCCGCGAGGGGTACGCCGCCGATCTGGTTCTGTTCGATCCCGGGGCCGTTCGCGACGCCGCCACCTTCCCCGAGCCTCGCCAACAGGCCGAGGGAATTCCGTACGTGTTCGTCAACGGCACGCCCGTCATCGACGACTCGCACCGAACGACCGCCCGCCCCGGGCACGCCATTCGCCGTACCACCAGCTGAGAGGAACTTGTTGTGAACACCGTGGAGCTGCTTCGAGCCGACCGGGTGCTGACCGTCGTCCGCGCCCCGGAGATCTCCGACGCCCGCGACCTCTGCGCCGCACTGGTTGCCGGCGGCATCCATGTCGTCGAGCTCACCTACACCACCCCCGACCTCCCCCGGCACCTGGAACGCGCCGCGTCCACCGCCGCCGAGACCGGGGCAGTGGTCGGCGCCGGTACCGTACAGACCGCGGACCAGGCAACCCAGGCGATCAACGCCGGCGCCCAGTTCCTCGTCACCCCGGGCCAGGGCCCCGAAGCCGCCGCCGTCGCCGAGGCAGCGCGCGCCGCGGGGATCCCCGTCGTACTGGGCGCCTTCACCCCCTCCGAGGTGATGACCGCGCTCGCTCTCGGCTCGGCCGCGGTGAAGATCTTCCCGGCGCACCACCTCGGCCCGAAGTACTTCAAGGACCTCAACGGCCCGTTCCCCGGCGTGCCGCTGATCCCGTCCGGCGGCGTCAACGCCACCAACGCCCACGACTTCCTCGCCGCCGGCGCTCTGGCCGTCAGCGCGGGCACCGACGTCGTCTCGCCCGCCGACGTCGCCGCCGCCAACTGGTCGTCGATCACCGCCAAGGCGAAGACCTTCTGCGCCGCCCTGTAGCTACTGGACGGTGATGCTGCCGTAGCTGGATCGCAGGTAGAGATGGCGGGTGGCAGTGGGATCGTTCGGCACGTGGAGGTCTGTGGAACCCTGTGCGGCGACCGCGTCGATCGCGTACGTCGCACTGCGCGGCACCCGCAAAGTGAGCGATCCGTCGCTCGTGGTCGCCGACACCTGGTCGGGCGGGTTGTCGAAGCTCAGCGTGGCCGAACCGCGTTGGACGTCCACCGAGACGCGCGGACTCCGCACCTGCACCAGGTCTGCCGATCCGTCGCTGACCGTCAGGTTCAGCGGTGACGCGACGCCGACCACGTTGGCCGAGGCTGTCTCGACCTTCGCCTGGACTGCCGCGGATGCCGGCACCTCCACGGTCAGATCTACCGAGCAGTGCACGTCCGGGCACCTGGTCTCGACGAGCAACTGACCGCCGGCTGTGGACACCTTCACGTCCGGCTTCGCCACGGCATACGTGCCGTCGACGTTCACATGCACCTGCCCGTCGACACTGGCCAGCACCTGGGTCGGCACATCGGCCGTGATCCGCACCCCGCCGGCCCCCGGCACGAAGCCGGCCGAGTAGCTGTACGACAACTTGCCCCGGATCAACGACGACGTCACCGCGGCGCCGGTGATGACGAGCACCAGCAACGGCACCAGCCCGATGATCAGCATCCTTCGCTGCGCGCTCGTCATCACGTGCCCAGGAACTTGAGGACAGCGAGCACCCGGCGATGCTCTCCGTCGGTCGGCGTGAGGTTGAGCTTCAGGAAGATGTTGCTGATGTGCTTCTCCACGGCGCCTTCACCGACTACCAGCGCCTGGGCGATCCCGCCGTTCGACTTGCCCTCGGCCATCGCGCGGAGAACGTCCTGTTCCCGGGGGCTCAGCATCGCCAGCGGATCCACCCGTCGCGAACGCACCAGCAGCTGCGAGATCACCTCCGGGTCCAGCGCCGCGCCGCCGCCCGCGACCCGGCGCAGTCCGTCGATGAACTGATCCACATCGGCGACCCGGTCCTTCAGCAGGTACCCGACACCACCTGGATTCCCACCAATCAGCTCGCTCGCATACCGCTCCTCGACGTACTGCGAGAGCACCAGCACGCCGACGTCGGCGTACTGCTCGCGGATCACCAACGCCGCCCGCAGTCCTTCGTCGGTGAACGTCGGCGGCATCCGTACGTCGACCACGCACACGTCGGGCCGATGCGCCGCGACAGCCTTCAGCAGTTCGTCGCCGTCCCCGACCGCCGCGACCACCGTGCAGTCCTGCTCCTCCAGCAGTCGCACAATGCCTTCACGCAGCAGCACCGAGTCCTCGGCGATCACCACCCGCAGCTCAGCCACAAGGCACCTCCGCGATCAGCGTGGTCCCGCCACCGGCCGGGCTGTCCACCGTGAGTCGTCCATCCACACCCGCCACCCGGTCCGTCAGTCCGCGCAACCCGCTACCGCCCGCCGGGTCGGCACCACCTCGCCCGTCGTCGCGTACCTCGACCCGCAGTACGTCGCCGACCCGTGTCACCAACACCTCCGCTTGTGCCGCCTCAGCATGCTTGGCCACGTTGGCCAGCGCCTCCGTCACGACAAAGTACGCGATCGACTCGATCGTCAGCGACGGTCTGGGCTGTACGTCGACACTCAGCCGCACTGGCACCGGTGAGCGGGCCGCAACCGCGGACAGCGCCGCGTCCAGACCACGATCGGTGAGCACCGGCGGATGCAGGCCCCTCGTCAGATCGCGGATCTCGGCGATCGCCTGCATCGCCTCCGAATGCGCCTCCTCGATCAGCGTGCGTACGGCGGGCTCCTTGTCGCCCAACCGGTTCTTCGCCCGCCCTAGTGTCATCGCCAGCGACACGAGCCGCTGCTGCGCGCCGTCGTGCAGGTCGCGCTCCATCCGGCGCCGCTCGGCCTCGACCGAATCGACCACCTGCTGCCGGCTCGTCACCAGCTGGGAGACGCGCTCCGCCAGCGCTCCGGTCTCGGATCGCCCGAGCAGCGATCGCGCGAGCTCCGCATCCAGGGCCGACGCCGCGCGGATCAGCCAAGGCGATGCCAGCAGCAGGAAGAGCGCCGCGATCGCCGACGCCACCGACGCCTTCGTGACCGTGTCGATCACGAACGGCCCGAGCTGCGCCTGCGAGGCGGCGAAGTGCGAGTAGTACGCCGGTAGCGCGATCAGCACCGGCGGGATCGACCAGGCGACCACGATCAGCACGATCCAGGTCATTGCCAGCGGCAACAGCAGGACGTAGTACAGGAACTGCCGCCACAGTCCTTGGTCCGTCACCGCCTGCCGTGCGTCGGCGATCCGGGAACCGGTCGGCAGCGGCGGTATCAACGGCTGGATCTGCTGCCCACGGGTGATCCGCGCCCGGGCGAGCTCCCAGCCGGCCAGGTAGTAAACGAATCGGTTTGCGCCGACGGTCAGCGGGATCCCGATGAACGCCAGCGGAAAGGCGAGGATCCCGATACCGACGGTCAGCAGGAGCAGCAGGCCGGACGTCAGCACGACCACCGCGTCGCCGAGCAGGTGGATCGTTGCCAACCACAAGTACGGCGAACGCCACAGCCGCCACGGAGCCCAGGGGACCGGGTTCGCAGCAACCGTCATCCGGACCACCTCCCCGTGTCAGCGCCTGCTTGCCGTCACAACTTACGTCGTCGGGACGGGCAGCCGGCATGAGGACATCCCACGGACCTGACCGGGGGTTATCCCCACCCCGGTTCGTGGGCTGACCGGACTGTGCCGGGCGACCGCCGCCGGGATGCTCGAAGACATGACGACGACACTCGGCAACAGGGCATCTGACACCCTGGACGGCAAGCTCGGCGACGCGATCGACGACCGTGTGGCCGACGCTCTCGAGGACTACATCGCCGAGGGCAGGCTGGACGGCCGGATCCGTCCGCGCCGATCCCCTCAAGGGCTGGCCGCGCTGGTTGCCGCCGGAGTTGCCGCGGTGCTGCTTCCGTGGTGCCTGATTCTCGCGGCCACGCTGCCGAGCACCTACCAGGCTGGTCATTGGAAGCTCACCTGGATCGGGCTCGACTGCGGCACCGCGATCGCCGCGGGCCTCACGGCGTACCTGCTGCACAAACGCAACAGGTACGCCGCTCTGACCGCTATGGCCGCCGGGACGCTGCTGACGGCCGACGCCTGGTTCGACGTGAGTACTGCGTCGGCCGGCTTCGACCGCACCCTCTCGCTGACCGAGGCTCTGCTGCTGGAGCTGCCCCTGGCCGTGTGCGCCTTCGTGGTCGCGGCCCGCGAACTCAAGACGCGATGAGCTCCATCACCGGACCTTCGTGCAGCGCCCGGTACACCTTGTCCCGCAGGGAATTGGCTTCCGCGTCGGTGAGGGTCCGGTCCACCGGCCTCAGTACCAGCCTGACCAGCAGATTGCGTTGACCCGGCGTCAGCTGGAGGCGTTCGCGGGCAGCCGTCGGCAAGTCGTCGTACGACGTTTCGCCCAGCACCTCCAGTGACTCCGCCGCATCGGCGTCCGGTCCTAGCGCGGCGCGGACCTTGTCACCGAGGACCTCCGCCGACACATCAGCTTCCTGTCCCACGACAACAGACAGGTCGCGTCGTACCGGCGGCATGGACGAGACCGGCTTGTACGGCGAGAGATCCAGCATCTGGCTCGCCACCCGCGGCTCCGTCGACCTGAGCAGGCGGATGTCGCGGATGCCCTTGCGGAGCATCATCAGCCGGTCGAGACCAGGTCCCATCGCGAGCCCGGTCCAGCCCTCGTCCAAGCCGGCCATGCGCAGGACGTGGGGCGCCGCCACTCCGCACTCACCGATCTCGATCCACTGATCGTCCAGCAGAACGTCGATCTGACGGCCGTGGATCGTGTACGGGTGCACCGCCGGCACAGTGCGGTAGGTCTGGCCGGGGAGGATCGTGTCGACCAGGCGGGCGATCATCTCCTCCAGCTCCGGCTCCCCCAGCGTGACGTTGCGGCTGACCCGCCACAGATCGAGCTGGTGCGGGGTCCCGGTGTGCTGCCAGTCGACCGAGTCGCGGCGGTAACAGATACCCGCGCAGATCATCAGCACGTCGGATGCGTCGGACTTCGCCAGCTCACGCAGCGCGGGCGGGATCATCGCCGACGTGTGGCTTCGCAGTACTTCGGCGTCCGAGACGTAGCGCGTGTAACGGGCCTCGCGGGTCACCGCGTCGGTCGCGTACCCGAGGTTGTCGTAGTTGTCGGCCAGCGGTACGACGGGATGATCGCGGCGCGTCCAGATCTCGGTGTACGGCCAGGCCGCGCCGAGAGCCGTACGGATCGAATCGACGACCAATTGGACGGCGTGTGGTCCCTGAGCGGGGTCCGTGAGGTCGCGGAGGGCCAGGGCAGCGTGCAGTTCTTCAGCGGTGAGGACAGACATGAGTTTCTCTCCAGGATGACGGTCTCGACGGGGGTCCACCCCGGTCGGCCGCGGTCACCTCAGGAGAGAGCGCAGCAGCAGCTCACCCCGTCGGCACCGTCGTGCCGGCCGGGGCGCAGAAATCGCCGCCCGTACTGCGTCATACCGTCCACTGTACCGGCCGCACACCAGCCCCGCCCGCGAAATTCATCCCGCCCCGGCCGGAGCGAGTGCGACGATGGGCCGCATGCGATGGATCGACACTCTGGAAGCTGCGGCCGCCGAGAAGCTGCCGGAGGCCGTGCACCGCTACTTCCGGCAGGGCTCCGCGGGCGGGGTCAGCGTCGGCGAGGCGACCGCGGCGTGGTCGGCGTACCGGTTCCGGCCGCACGTGCTGAACGATGTCTCCGCGGTCGATCTGCGGACGACCGTGCTCGGCGTACCTGTGGACGCACCGATCCTGGTCTCGCCGTCGACGATGCACCGGATGGCCGACCCGGACGGCGAGCTCGCGATGGCGCGCGGCGTCGGCGCGGCCAAGTCGCTGCTCGGGATCTCCAGCAACGCGGGCACGACATTCGGCGAGCTCGGTGCGACCGGGGTGCCGTGGTGGCTGCAAATCTATGTCCTGCGGAACCGCGAGATCACCCGGCGCATGCTCGACGCCGCGGTCGAGGCCGGCGCGCGTGCCGTCGTACTCACCGTCGACACACCGGTGGTCGGCCGGAAGGAAGACGACGGCGACACGGTCTGGGACCTGGCGCAACCCGGACAGTTCCTGGCCAATCTGCCCGACGGCGAGTGGAGCGACGACGACCTCGACAAGGCCGACGACCTGAACCCCGACGTCATCGGCTGGCTCGCCGATCGGACCGGTCTACCCGTGGTCGTGAAGGGCGTACTCCGCGGCGACGACGCCAAGCGCTGCGCAGACGCGGGCGCCGCCGGAATCATCGTCTCGAACCACGGCGGCCGTCAGCTCGACGCCTCGATCCCGACCGCCCAGGCCCTGCCCGAGGTCGCTGAAGCCGTTGCCGGAACCGGGGTCGAGCTGTACGTCGATGGCGGGATCCGTCGCGGCGAACATGTCCTCGCCGCCCTGGCCCTCGGCGCCCGAGCCGTCTTCGTCGGCCGGCCGGCGCTCTGGGCACTGACCGTCGATTCGTCGGCAGGCGTGACCCGGCTGCTCACCGATCTCGGCGAAGAGCTCGAGCACACCCTCCGCCTGGTCGGCCAGCCGACGCCGTCATCGCTGACCCCCGACCTTGTCACCCTCAGGAGATGACGTTGCGGATCGTTGGCCTGAACGCGTTCCTGCCCGGCTTCCGGCTCGTCCACGAGTTCGCCGAACAGAACGGGCACGAGCTCGTGCTGGTGGTGACGCTGCCCGAGACCGGCAGGTACGGCGCTGCCGATCCGATGGTCGCCGGCCTGCCGGACGACATGAACGTCCTGATCACCCGCAAGCTCCGCCCCGTCGCCGCTCCGGTGATCGCCGCGCTCCGGCCGGACGTGGTCATCTCGGCCGCGTTCCCCCGGCTGATACCGGACGAGATCCTCGAGATCCCGAAGTACGGCGCGATCAACTGCCACCCGTCGCCGCTACCCGCAGGACGCGGACCGACACCGCAGCGGCTGATCTACGAAGGTGACGAGCGGGTCGGGGCGACGGTGCACCGGACCGCGTCGGAGTTCGACACCGGCGCCATCCTCGCCCAGCGCATCACGCCGCTGCCCGAGGATCTCAACGGCACCGGGCTGATGCAGTCCTGGGGGACGCTGCTGCGCGAGTGCCTCGCCGAGGCCGTACCGCGTCTGGTGGCCGGTGATCCCGGCGAACCGCAAGATCCTGCGTCGGCCTCCGAAGCGCCCTTCTTCACCGACGCCGAACGAGTCCTGGATCTGACCGAGCCGGCCCGCGTCATCCGCCGCAAATGCGCCGCCCTCAACGTCACGTCCCCCAGCGCCCAGGCCGACCTGGACGGCGCGACCCACCTCATCATCCGCACCGACCCGGCTGATCTGCCCCGCTCAGCTGCACCCGGCACCATCATCGAGGGCCACGACGACGGCTGGACCGTCCAGACAGCCGACGTCGCCCTCCGACTGACCCGAGCCTGACAAGCAGAAAGCCCCCGGGAGAACCCGGGGGCTTTCTGTGCGAAGAGGTGAGGCTCAGGCCTCGATCGACTCCTCGGACAGGTTGCGGGACAGGTTGGGGTCAACCTGGACACCCGGTCCCATCGTGGTCGAGAAGACCGTCTTCTTGATGTAGCGGCCCTTCGAGCTGGCCGGCTTGAGCCGCAGGATCTCGTCGAGCGCGGCGCTGTAGTTCTCCACCAGCTGGGCCTCGTCGAACGACGCCTTACCGATGATGAAGTGCAGGTTCGCGTGCCGGTCGACCCGGAACTCGATCTTGCCGCCCTTGATGTCGTTCACGGCCTTCGTCACGTCCGGGGTGACCGTGCCGGTCTTCGGGTTCGGCATCAGACCACGCGGGCCGAGAACGCGGCCGAGGCGGCCGACCTTGCCCATCAGGTCAGGGGTCGCGACGACGGCGTCGAAGTCGAGCCAGCCGTCGGTCACCTTCTTGATCATGTCGTCGTCGCCCACGAAGTCGGCGCCGGCGGCCTTCGCCTGCTCGGCCTTCTCACCGGTGGCGAAGACGAGGACCCGTGCCGTCTTGCCAGTGCCATGCGGAAGGTTGACGGTGCCGCGCACCATCTGGTCGGCCTTGCGAGGGTCGACCCCGAGGCGCATCGCGACGTCGATCGTCGAGTTGAACTTCTTGCTGCCCGCCGCTTCCTTGGCCAGCTTGATGGCCTCGAGCGGGGTGTACAGGTGATCGAAGTCGATCTTGTCCGCGATCGCGCGGTATGCCTTGCTGCGCTGTGCCATTTCCTTGGTCTCCTGTGTGCGAACGGTGTTGATCGTTCGCGGGTTGTGGTGATCGGGCGAGGTTGCGCCCTGCCACTCCTGCTGGTCCGCCGCGGCGGACCGGGTGACGTTACTTGTCGACGACGACGCCCATCGAACGGGCGGTGCCCTCGATGATCTTCATCGCGGCGTCGATGTCACGGGCGTTGAGGTCCGGCATCTTGGTCGTGGCGATCTCGCGGACCTGGTCCTTGGTGATCTTGCCGACCTTGTCGCGCTGCGGAACGGCGGAGCCCTTCTGCAGACCGGCGGCCTTCTTGATCATCTCCGGCGCCGGCGGCGTCTTGGTGACGAACGTGAAGGAACGGTCTTCGTAGATCGTGATCTCGACCGGTACGACGTTGCCACGCATGGACTCTGTCTGGGCGTTGTACGCCTTGCAGAACTCCATGATGTTGACGCCGTGCGGGCCGAGCGCGGTACCGACCGGCGGGGCCGGCGTCGCGGCACCGGCCTGGAGCTGCACCTTGACCAGGGCAGCGATCTTCTTCTTGGGAGGCATTCTGTCGGGTCCTTAGACTTTCTGGATCTGGTTGAAGCTGAGTTCCACCGGGGTCTCCCGGCCGAAGATCTCCACCAGGGCCTTGATCCGCTGGGCCTCGGCATTGATCTCCGTGACTGTGGCGTGCAGGGTCGCGAACGGCCCGTCGACCACCATGACCGAGTCTCCGACTCCGAAGTCGGCGACCTCGACCTTCTTCTTGGCCGCGGTCTTGGCGGGTGCGGCGCCGGCTTCGGCAGCCGCCGCTTCGGCCGCCGCCACGACGGCCGGAGCGAGCATCTTCTCAACCTCTTCGAGGCTGAGCGGGACCGGCTTCTGGCTGTTCCCGACGAAGCCGGTCACCGACGGCGTGTGCCGCACGGTCGACCAGGACTCGTCGGTCAGGTCCATCCGGACCAGCACGTAACCGGGGAGGACGGTGCGCTTGACCATCCGGCGCTGACCGTTCTTGATCTCGGCGACCTCTTCGGTCGGCACGATGATCTCGAAGATGTAGTCCTCCATGTTCAGGGAGTTGATCCGGTTCTCGAGGTTGCCCTTGACCCGGTTCTCCATCCCTGAGTACGTGTGGACGACGTACCAGTCGCCGATCTGCGAACGCAGCCGGCTGCGGAGCTCCTCGAGCGGGTCGCCCGGCTCCTCCGGCTCCGGCTCCGCCTCTTCGGCGTCCTCGTCGTCGGCCTCCGCAGCGGCGGCGGCTGCCGCCAGCGCGTCGGCGTCGGCGTCGTCATCGTCGGCCTCACCGCTGGAGAAGACCACCTCGTCGGCAGCAACGGGCTGCTCGGCGGTGGTCAGCGGCGCGGTCTCGGCGGTCTCCTCGGCCAGCTCCTCGGCGGCGTCCTCGACATCCTCCTCGGTCACCACCTCGGCGTCCTCGGCCTCGTCGGCGGCAGCGACCACGACAACCGGCTCGTCGTCGGACGTGTCGTCGTCCGCCGGCGGCGTCTCCGACTCGTCGTCGGCGGCGTACTCGTTGTCGGACTCTTCCTCGACCACGTCCTCGTCGCTGTCCTCGTCGTCGAGGTCCGCGAACGGGTCGTCATCATCGTCGTCGTCGTCACCGAACAGGTCGTCATCGTCGGTGGCGTTCTCGTCGAAGTCGACCTCGAGGTCGACGTCGGAGTCGGATACGTCGAACTCGTCCTCGTTGTCGAGGATCTCGTCGTCGCGCTCGGACACGTCGTACTCCGTCATCTGGATCGGGGTCTGTCTGCTTCGGGTCGGGCCGGGGCCCTGGGCCTACGGTGGGTCGTTCGGCGAACCTCAGCCGAAGATCTTGAACATCGCCCAGCCGAAGGCGAGGTCGAGGACCGAGACGATCGCGATGACGAACACCACGAAGGTCAGCACGACCACGAAGTAGGTGGAGAGCTGCTTGCGGGTCGGCCAGACGACCTTGCGGAGCTCGGCGACCACCTCGCGGTAGAAGCGCACCAGTCCACGGCGCTGCTTGCCTTCCGCAGGCTTGCCGGCGCCGGACGGTGCCGGGGTGCGCGTCTCCGTCACGACCTACCTCTTTCGCTAGCGGCGGCCTGACCGGCCCTGCGCCGGTCAGGATTTGCAGGGCACGAGGGACTTGAACCCCCAACCTTCGGTTTTGGAGACCGATGCTCTGCCAGTTGAGCTAGTGCCCTCTGCAATCCATCCGGACGCCGCGTCGGACCTGATCTCAGGCATGCCGGATCAGGGCCACCAACGCCCGGACTAGAAGAGTGTACGGGGTCTGAGCCACCTGGTCGAACTGAGGCCCTAGCCCGTACGACCCCCTGCCGGGCGCCGCACCGCGGTCAGAACCATACAGCCTCCAACCGTTCCCAACGGACCGCACCCCTGGCGTGTTCCCGGCGACCGTCCCGTGAAACCGGAGAGCACCGCCGGACGGCCTGGTGCCAGGATGGAGGCCATGGGTTCCAGGATCTCGGCGCGGATCGGCGCCATCAGTGAATCGGCGACGCTGGCGGTCGACGCCAAGGCGAAGGCACTCAAGGCGGCCGGACGGCCGGTCATCGGGTTCGGCGCGGGTGAGCCGGACTTCCCGACGCCGGACTACATCGTGGAAGCAGCGGTCGCGGCGGCGCGGGATCCGAAGAACCACCGGTACAGCCCGGCCGGCGGCCTGCCGGAGCTGAAGCAGGCGATCGCGGTCAAGACCAAGCGGGACTCCGGCTACGAGATCGAGCCGGCCCAGGTCCTGGTCACGAACGGCGGCAAGCACGCGGTGTACAACGCGTTCGCGACGCTGCTCGACCCGGGCGACGAGGTGCTGCTGCCGGCGCCGTACTGGACGACGTACCCGGAGACCATCCGGCTGGCGGGCGGTGTGCCGGTCGAGGTCTTCGCGGACGAGTCGCAGAACTACTCCGTCACGGTCGAGCAGCTCGAGGCGGCCCGGACCTCGCGGACCAAGGTGCTGCTGATCTGCTCGCCGTCGAACCCGACCGGTGCCGTCGACAGCCCGGAGACGATCGAGGCGATCGGCCGCTGGGCGCTCGAGCACGAACTGTGGGTGATCACCGACGAGATCTACGAGCACCTGACGTACGGCGATGCCCGGTCGACCTCGATCCCGGTCGTCGTACCCGAGCTGGCCGACAAGACCGTCGTACTGAACGGTGTCGCCAAGACGTACGCGATGACCGGCTGGCGGGTCGGCTGGATGATCGGCCCGAAGGACGTGATCAAGGCCGCGACCAACCTGCAGTCGCACCAGACCTCGAACGTCTGCAACGTCGCCCAGCGGGCCGCGCTCGCCGCGGTCTCCGGCGACCTGAGTGCGGTCGACGAGATGAAGAAGGCGTTCGATCGCCGTCGGCGGACCATGGTCCGGATGCTCAACGAGATCCCCGGCGTCGAGTGCCCGGAGCCGACCGGCGCGTTCTACGCGTACCCGTCGGTCAAGGGTGTGCTCGGCAAGGAGATCAACGGACGGACGGCGTCCACCTCGGCGGAGCTGGCCGACCTGATCCTGGACGAGGTCGAGGTGGCGGTCGTGCCGGGTGAGGCGTTCGGTGCGCCGGGGTACCTGCGGCTGTCCTACGCGCTCGGCGACGACGACCTGGCCGAGGGGCTGAGCCGGATCGCCAAGCTGCTGGGTTGACACCTGGATTTCGTCCGGCGGGTAGGGCCTCGGTAACCTTCGGTAATGACGCAGCGGGATCTGCGGGTGCTGCCGAAAACACACCTGCATCTGCACTTCTCCGGGTCGATGCGGCATCTGACGCTGGTCGAGCTGGCGGACAAGCACGGGGTCCGGCTGCCGGACGCACTGCGGACGGACTGGCCGCCGGAGCTGTCGGCAGCGGACGAGCGCGGCTGGTTCCGGTTCCAGCGCTTGTACGACATCGCCCGTTCGGTGCTGCGGACGGAGGACGACGTGCGGCGTCTGGTCCGGGAGGCGGCCGAGGACGACCGCGCCGACGGGTCACGCTGGCTGGAGATCCAGGTCGACCCGTCCGGGTACGCGAACCGGTTCCACGGGATCACGGAGTTCACGGACCTGGTGCTCGACGCCGCGCGCGATGCGTCGCAGTCGACAGGCATCTCGGTCCAGGTGATCATCGCCGCGAACCGGACCCGTCATCCGCTCGATGCACGGACGCTGGCGCGGTTGGCATCGCAGTACGTCGGCCGCGGGGTGGTCGGGTTCGGCCTGTCCAACGACGAGCGCCGCGGCACGACGTCCGAGTTCGCCCCGGCCTTCCGCATCGCCCGCCACGCGGGGCTCCTCGCAGCACCCCATGGCGGCGAGCTCTGCGGTCCGGCGACGGTACGCACCTGCCTCGACGAGCTGGGCGCCGGCCGCATCGGCCACGGCGTACGTTCCGTCGAAGACCCTGACGTGTTGAAGCGCGTGGTCGACGCGCAGATCGCTCTGGAGGTCTGCCCCGCCTCCAACGTCTCGCTAGGCGTCTACCGCCGCCCCGAAGACGTCCCCCTCCGCTACCTCTACGAGGCCGGCGCCCGCATCGCCCTCGGCGCCGACGACCCCCTGCTCTTCGGCTCCCGCCTGGCCGAACAGTACGAAACCGCCCGCACCGTCCACGGCTTCACCGACCCCGAGCTCGCCGACCTGGCCCGAAGCTCGGTCCTGGCCTCCACCGCCCCACCCGAAACCCAAAAATCCCTCCTAACCGAAATAGACCAATGGCTAGGAACCCCAGCAACAGTCCCAGCCTGACCGTCTACCTCGCCCGCCACGGCCAGACCGAGTGGAACGCCACCGGCCGCCGACAGGGCCGGTTGGACTCACCACTCACGGCCCTCGGCCTGCAACAAGCTGGGCAGAACGCTGAGCTGCTGTCCGGGGAGGGCATCGACGCAGTCTTCGCGAGCCCGCTCGGCAGGGCGGGAAGGACAGCTTCGATCATCGGCTCGACGCTCGGTCTGACCGTGACGGTGCTCGACGAGCTGTCCGAGATCGACCACGGACTGTGGTCGGGGCTCACGTCGGGCGAGATCGACGCGGGGTGGCCGGGGCAGCGTGGGGTTCGCGAGCGGGACAAGTTCGGGTTCCGGTTTCCCTGCGGTGAGAGTTATGCGGACGGAGATGTGCGGGCCGGCCGGGCGCTGGCTGAGGTTGCGCGGGCCGGCGTACGGCGGCCGTTGCTGGTGTCGCACGAGATGATCGGGCGGATGCTGCTGCGACAACTCGGCGTACCGGATGCGCTCGGGACGCGGCAGCCGTCCGACGTGGTCTACCGCGTGCAGACCGGTGCCACGGTCGAACGGTTGACCAGTGCAAATTAAGTGCTGGGCGAGTTCCGGTTCAGGTCGTTGCCTGGGGATTTGGGCGGGCCTAACTTTGCTGGCATGACGCCGACGAAGATCCTGCTGCCAGAAGACGAGATGCCGACACGGTGGTACAACGTGCTGCACGATCTGCCGACGCCTCCGCCGCCGGTGTTGCATCCGGGGACGGGGCAACCGATCGGGCCGGATGATCTGGCGCCGCTGTTCCCGATGGACCTGATCATGCAAGAGGTCTCACAGGAGCAGTACGTCGATATCCCGGGCGAAGTGCTCGACGTCTACCGGCTGTGGCGACCCAGCCCGCTGTACCGCGCCCATCGGCTGGAGAAGGCGCTCGATACCCCGGCACGCATCTACTACAAGTACGAAGGCGTCTCCCCGGCGGGATCACACAAGCCCAACACCGCCGTCCCACAGGCGTACTACAACGCGAAGTCCGGCGTCCGGAAGCTCACCACCGAGACCGGCGCAGGCCAGTGGGGGACGGCGTTGGCCTTCGCCTGCGCGCAGTACGACTTGGAGTGCGAGGTCTGGCAGGTGCGGGCGTCGTACGACCAGAAGCCGTACCGGCGGACGATGATGCAGGTCTTCGGCGCGACCGTGCACCCGAGCCCGTCGGATCTCACCGAGGCCGGACGGAAGATCCTTGCCGAGCACCCCGACTCCCCCGGTTCCCTCGGGATCGCGATCAGCGAAGCAGTCGAGGCCGCGGTGCAGGATCCGGAGGTGCATTACGCCCTCGGCTCGGTGCTCAACCATGTGCTGCTGCACCAGACGATCATCGGCGAGGAAGCGCTGATCCAGCTCGCGATGGTTGGCGAGACCCCCGACCTGCTCGTCGGCTGCACAGGCGGCGGGTCGAACTTCGGCGGCCTCGCCTTCCCGTTCCTGCGCGAGAAATGGGCCGGCCGGATGTCACCCGTCGTCCGCGCGGTCGAGCCCGCGGCCTGCCCGTCGCTGACCCAAGGCACATATGCGTACGACTTCGGCGACACCCTCGGCATGACACCGCTGATGAAGATGCACACGCTCGGCCACGACTTCATCCCCGACCCGATCCACGCCGGCGGCCTGCGGTACCACGGGATGAGCCCGCTGATCAGCCACCTGTACGAGTCCGGCGAGATCGAGGCCGTCGCCAAACCGCAGTCCGAGTGTTTCGCGGCAGGCGTTCAGTTCGCCCGCACCGAAGGCATCGTCCCGGCCCCCGAGCCGACGCACGCCCTCGCCGCCGCCATCGAGGAAGCCCAACGCTGCAAGGAGTCCGGCGAGGAGAAGGTCATCCTCACCGCCCTCTGCGGCCACGGCCACCTGGACCTCGCGGCGTACGACGCCTACCTCTCCAACGCGATGACCGACCGCAGCTGGGACGACGCCGAGATCCAATCAGCAGTCGCCGAAGCCCTTACCCGCCTGCCCGCCCTTGGCTAGTGTCTGACTCAGGACACTAGCGTCCGCCGCGTTTCCACCACGGCTTCGGGCGCTTGGCGACAGCGGTGAGCCAGTCCGGCGGGATGGCCCATCCGCGCGAGCTCAGCGCCTCGAAGTAGCCGGCCTTCAGGCTGTCCGGCAGCCAGTACGTCGCTCTGCGCTGCCCGGACGCCTCGAAGTACGTCGTCCGTCGGCGCTGGCTCCAGACCGTTGCCTGGCTGGAGCTGTACGCGAGCCGCACGTAGTCCCAGCGCGCCTGCTCGTCGTCCATATCGAACTCGCGCTCGGGCACACGTGCCGTGCCGCGGGGTTCCTGATCGATCTCGTCGATCAGTTTCTGTACGACAGCGCGGTCGTCGGTCATCTCTTCCGGCAACCGCAGCCCGACCGGATCCAGCACGACCGCACCCAACCGCGGCCGAGCCACCTCCAGAAACACCTCGAGCAGCGCGAACCCTTCCTCGGCCCGCCCGAACAGCTCCAGCTCGGCACGCAAGGTAGTAACCGCTTCCTCGACCACCCGACAACCCTAAGGGCTGCCCACCCCGAGTGGAGGGGCTGCCCCTATCTGCCCCGGGTTGCCCCGCGATGCCCCGCCGTGCTCACGCTCAGCAAGCATGGCGGCACGGCGTCATCGCTGTTGCCACGCTGATTTACGGCCACGAAGCGGTCCACGATTGCGGCCAGAACCCTTTCCCAGCAGTGTTTTCGGGGCAGCTCGGGGCATCGTGGGGCAGATCATCCACAAGGCCCGATTTCGTGGTCGCAGAGGGTGTTCGGCGTCTTACAGTTACCGCCATGTCAGAGCCCAACGAGATGTTGCGCGGCGCGCGAGAGAGCACACCCTCGCGCCGCGCGCCGGGCGAACACATGTCCCGGGCCGAGCTCGCCGACGCGATCTGTGCCTGGCTCTGGGACACGACCGAGATCAAGTACGAGCTCGACGGCCACTACATCGCCAAGCTGGAACGCGGCGCCGTCCGCTGGCCCGGCGCCGCCTACCGCTCCGGTCTGCGTCATGTCCTCGATGTTGCCGCCGACAACGAACTCGGGTTCTTCCCGCCGTCCGGCATCGCCGTCACCGAGCCGGAGCCGACACCGCCGTCGATGGTCGGCCACGACGACGACCTGGTCCACGCGAGTGACGAGTCCATCGCCCTGCTGTCGTTCGCCGAAGAGTCCAACGTCGGCGAGCTCACCGTCGAGCAGCTGCAGGCCGACATCGAGCGCATCGCACAGTCCTACCTCCGTACGCCGACCAGACCGCTGTTCGCCAAGAGCCGCGCGATCCGCGACCGTGCCTTCGCGCTACTCGCCGGCAACCAATCCCCACGCCAGTCCCGCGACCTGTACTCGGCAGCCGGCTGGGCGATCACCATGCTCGCCTGGATGTCCGTCGACCTCGGCCGCCCCGACATCGCCGAGAGCCACACCCGCACGGCCTGGGCCTGCGCCGAGGCCGCGGACCACGACGTACTGCGGGGCTGGATCCGCGCCACCCAACACACCGCCGCCTTCTGGCAGGAGGATTTCGCCCGCGCCGCGGCGTACGCCGAAGACGGACTGCGGTACTCCGCCGGCACCTCACGACTGTTCCTCGCCAGCGCGGCGTCGGTCGACAACGCCCGCGCCGGCCAGCCCGACAAGGCCCGCGACATGCTCGACCTGGCCCAACAGCTGTCCGTGCGCCAGGCCGACTCCGAGCCGGGCGGCCTCCTGCTCTGTACGCCGGAGCGCGCCGAGGGATTGTGGGCGGATACCTATCTCGCCTTCGGCCAACCGGAGCACACGTCGAACCACGCCGATCACAGCGTCGCCCTGTTCGAGGCGGCGCCGTACGTGCTCCGGAACCCGGGATCCGAACGCATGGCCCGTTTGCAGCAGGCGAAAGCGCGGCTGCTTCTCGGCCAGCTCGACGGTGCGATCGAGGCCGTCGAGCCGGTGCTGGATCTTCAGCTGGAGTACCGCGTTCGCCCGCTGATTCATCGCCTCGCGGAGGTCGCGGCGCTCACGTCGCCGTACGCCCGCACGCCGAAGGCGCGCATGCTCCGCGCGCGCATCGCCGAGTTCACCCAGCTCCCGGCACGCAGGAAAGAGGACCAGACATGATCCAGGACGTCCGCGATCACTGGTACTGGCGCCCCAACTGGCGGCCCGGGCGATCGTTCTACACCTGGCATGTCGTCTTTCCGGAAGACTCCGTGGTCACGGAGGTCCACGCGGCGTACCAGCACCTGGTCGACTCGCTCCCCGGGATCACGCCGGTGCCGGTGCGGTGGCTGCATCTCACGGTCCAAGGAGTCGGCTTCACCGACAAGGTGCCGCGGGCGGATCTCGACCTGATCGTCGAGGCCGCGCGCCGGCGGCTCGAGCACTTCCGGCCGTTCGAGATCAAGCTCGGTCGGGCCGTCGTCGATGTCGAGAGCCTGCAGCTCCCGGTGGAGCCCGTCGACCGGATGCGCCGCCTCCGCGCCCAGCTGCGCGCCGCGATCACCGACGTATGGGGCCGCGACTCCGTGCCCGCCCTGCCGGAGCTCGATCCGCACATCTCGCTGGGCTACTGGAACCAGGTCGCCCCGGCCGAGCCGCTCGAGAAGCGCGTCAAGGCGCTGGGCGGCGGCATCGCCAGGACCGAGCTGACCGACGTCACGCTGATCGAGCTCAACCGCGACCACAGCCAGTACGAGTGGACGCCGTACGCGACCGTGCCGCTGGGCATCCACGTGTCACGCGACGGGACCGGCGGATGAACGCCACCGCAACCAGCCTGTACGCCGGGGACGCGGCCGCACGCGTCATCCGAGCCCTCCTTGACTTCCGCAGCCTGTGGACAACCCATGACCTGGTCACCACCAGTGGCATGCCGGCCCAATCCGTACGCCGAATCATCGACGCCCTCGACCAGGAAGACCTGGTCGAACGCCGAGCCCCCGGAGTAGTCACCGTCCCCAGCTGGCTGGCCCTGGTACGCCGCTGGAACGAGGACTTCCGCTTCACCCGCAACACCCACCTCACCTACTGGCGCACCAAACCCGGCACCCCGCCTCTCCTGGACCGAATCCCCTCCACCCCGATCCGCCACGCCGTCACCGGCACCACCGCAGCCCACCACTGGTCCCCAGAAACCCCCGTCGGCCGCACAGTCATCTACACCCCAGATGCCCAAGCAGCGGCCACCCTCTGGGAGCTAGTCCCAACCGAGACGAGGTACAAGTCGGTCGTGCTGGCCGAGCCCGAGTCGGACGTCGTCTACACCCGCTCCCGCAAGACGCCCACAGGCCTCCGTCTGGCCGCTCCCGCCCAGGTCGTCGCAGACCTACTCACCGGAGCCGCAACTTCCCGCACCTCGACCGCGGCCCCGTTGACCCAGTGGATGCAACAGAACGAACTCGAATGGCGCTACTGACCGTAGGCGCGGATTGAGACGACGTGGGCTCGGGGGGCTCCGTTGGTGCGGTTTGTGGTGAGCCGGAGGTGGGTGGTTCGGGTGGGGGTTTGTAGGTGGTGGTGTTGGGTGCGGTGGTGGTTGGCGATGACGGTGGCAATGGGGTGCCAGGGGGTGTCGGGGCCAGTGCGGGATTCGAGGGTGTAGTCGGAGAGGAGGGTGGGGAGGGACTCGAAGGGGGTGCGGTGATGGTGGAGGTTGATGAGGTCTTCCTGGACGTCGGCGTCGAGGATGACGACGACCTCCGAGAGTTCGACCGGCTCGGGCCAGGTGAGTTCGAGCCACGGGTTCGGGTCCCACGCGAGGTCTTCGGAGGACCAGAGGTTAGGCCCGCCGTAGGGGCGCGAGTAGCCGCCGATCACCTTCGAGGGTGCGTACGCCGCGGTCTCGCCGAGGCGGATGCACAACCCACCGCGGGGCAGGATGTGCTTCCAGGCGCGGAACTGTTCGGTCCATTGCTCATCGGGACCCGGCTCGCGATGGACGAAATGCACCGTGCCCGGAAGCGCGGTCGACGCCGTGTGGACGGAGATGTCCGGCGTCTTCCGCAGTACGACGAAGGCGTTGGCCGGGGCGGACGGGTGCCACGACAGCGGCACCTCGATCCACCGCTTCTCACCCGCGGGTACGTCGATCGTGCAGGAGCCGACGAGCGCGGCGGGCAGGTAGTTCTGCGGCTTGACCGGATCATGCAGCTCGACGGTCAACGACCCGCCGGCGGAGTCGACGAGCAGCTCGAAACCGTCCAAAGCCGGGTCAACCGGGATGACCATGCCCAGATCATCTGTCAGCGCCAGAGTGCCTGACGAAACCTCGACCACCGGGCGGGTCAGCGTCGAGGACGCCCTCACCGAAGCAGACAAAGCAAGGTTCGCAGGATCGTCATCGACCACACCAAGGACGGACGAGTCGGCGCGGGTGAGTGTGTGCTTCACCAGGTCGAAACGCGAGCGCGCCACCTCCCGGGGCGACAAACCGTTGCGCAGGGCAATGGAAGCGCCGACCCCGGCCGCCTCGCCGAGCAGCGCACATGTCGCCATCACCCGCGTCGTACCGAACGCTACGTGACTCGCGCTGATGTTGCGGCCGGCCATCCACAGGTTCCGCACGTTCCGCGAGTACAGCGACCGCAACGGGATGTGGTAGTTCCCGTCCGGATGCCAATGCTTCGACCCGTGCTCGGCCGCATAAACGCCACCAGGCGGGTGCAGGTCGATCGACCAACCCCCGAAGGCAACACGGTCCTCAAACAGAGTCTGTTCCAGAACATCCTGCTGGGTCAGAACATGATCACCCAGGAATCGCCGGTACTCGCGCTTCCCCGGCACCGACCCGATCCACTCCAGCGTCAAGTTGTCCGCATCGAACCGCCCGGAGTTCTTGATGTAGTCCCAGATCCCGTAAACCACGCCCTGCAACTCGTCCCGGATCGCCTCGTTGTCGTCGACGACGTCGAGCGAGCCGCCCCACTCGATCCACCAGAACGCGCACCCGTTCATATCGGTCCGGATCACCCGCCGATCCGGGATCGCAGTCTCGGTGACGTCCTTCGCGAACGACGGCGGCACGAACCGCACCGGCTCGCCGGCGTCCTTCGTGTAGAAGAGAATCGTGCTGCCGAGCGTGTTCGAGTCCGGTACGTCCGGCGCCCACGACTCGTCATACAGAGATCGAGGCTCCCGCCCGGTCCGATACTCGGCCCCGGCGAGCACCCCGACCAGCCCGTCACCCGAGCAGTCGACGTACGCCGGACTGACGAACCGGATCTCCTTCTCCGACCCCATCTGCCACCCGGTCACCGAGCTGATGACACCGTCGGAAGCCTGCACCGAACGCACATCAGTGTTCAGGTAGAGCGTGATCAGCGGCTCGGCGCGGACCGCCTCGAGCAGCACGAGATCCCAGTAGTACGGGTTCCCCAGCGGATTCTGGTACTGGTTCTCGACGAACAGCTCGCCCATGATCCCGGTCTCGCGGGCGAAACTCTGGACGCCGTGCGCGGTCGCCCCGCACACCCAGACCCGCACCTCGCTGGACGAGTTGCCGCCGAGCACCGGCCGGTTCTGCACCAGCGCCACGCTGCTCCCCTGCCGCGCGGCGCCGATCGCCGCGCAGATCCCGGCGAGCCCGCCGCCGACGACGGTCAGATCGGTCTGGACCTCGAGCTGCTGCATGCAGAAACCTTTCAGGTATCAGGATTGACGAAGGTGTCGGGATGGAGATCGGTGTCCGGATGTACGACGGGTTGCCCCGGCCCGTTCGGGTGGTTGGCGGTGAGGTGATCGGGCACCCGCTGCGCGACCAGCACGAACAGCAGGCCGGCCGTCAGTACGTCGCTCGCACGGCCGGCGAAGAACTCGGTCCAGTTGGCGCCGTTCGGCGTACCGGTGTCGAAGGTGACGTCGGCCAGCCGCGCGATCGGCGAGTCGACCATGCCGGTGATCGCGACCGTCAGCGCCCCCTCGTCGTGTGCCCGGCGGACGAACTCCAGCGTCGTCGGGTCGGTCCCGGAGCGGGTGACGGTCAGGGCAACGTCCCCGGAGCCGAGCAGCCCGGCACCGATCTGCGATGACTGCGGTCCGTCGAAGAACCACACCGGGATCCCGATCCGCAGCAACCGGATGTAGAGCTCCCGGGCCGGGACCGCGTCGCCCCATTCGCCATAGATATGAGTACGGCGTGCGCCGGCGATCGCGTCCGCGACCCGCGTCGCCGCGGCGAGATCGATCGCGGCGAGCGCGTTGCGCAGTGCGTTCGCCTGGGTCGACGCGAGCACGTTCAGCACCTGCTCGGGCGGATCGGCCGGACCGATCGCCATCCCGATGTCGCTCGCCCACCCGGCCTCCAGCCCGCGGCCGACCTCCATCGCCAGTGCCGCCCGTAGCGCGGGATAACCGGCGTACCCGAGGTGCGTCGACAGGCGCGTCACGGTCGCGGCCGACGTCTGGGCGACCTCGGCCAGCTTGGTGATCGACCCGCGCGCGACCTCGTCCGGGTTCGCCAGGATGTGCTCGGCGACCCGCTGCATCGCACCGTTCAGCTCGGGCAGGGCCCGCTTGACCAGCTGCAACGGGCTCGGGCTACCAGCTCTCTCCATGTCTGCCATCCAGCGATCATCACGTATAGACGAACTGGGCACTGGCCACACCGTCGGTGTCGCTCACCACCCGCACCCAGTGCGCACTGAACCCAGGCGGGAACACGTGCGTCCGAATCTGCCCCGGCTCAACTGTCAGCGTCTCCACCGCGCCGAACCGCCCATGCCCGTGGAAGTCGATCTCGACCGTCACGTTCATCGCCGAAGAGCCGAGGTTCTCCAGGTGAAGGCACTTCCCGTCGAACCCCGTCATCAGGTACGGATCCGACGGCACTCCGGCTTCCACCGGCGTCTCCCACCACGGCCCGCCCCAACCGGCCGGCTTCCCGAAGCTCCACAGATCGTCGGTCTTCCCGAACCACAACCCCGACTGCGGCTCTGCCGTCGTCGGGTTCAACCCGTGACTCGGCGACGCGTTGTCCGCGCCAGCGACCAACATCCCGCGCCACGAACAGAAGTCACCCAGCACCCACAAGTGCGTCGAGATCGGCCGCACGCCCCAGATCCGCCCGCCGTACGCCCACGGCGACAGCTCGTAGAACATCCCGTGATGGTCGAGCAGCAGCCGCTCGTGCTCGACCTCGCGGATCCGCGGCCATTCGGTCTGCCACTTGTGGTCGAAACAGTGCGACGCCTTCGGCAGCCGGTACCGCGTCCACTGCTGATCCGCCTCGGTGAACACCTCGAGGATCGCCGACGCCCGGTCCCAGCCGGTCGCGAAGATCGTCCCGCCGAATTCGTGCCGCCCGCCGATCGCGGTGAACGGATCCTCCCGCAGTACCTTCCACGCGCTCCCGTCGTACTCCGCCAGCCGGCCGCGCGACCGCTGACCGGCCCACTCGGGCTCGGCGTACTCGTTGGAACACACGACGAGCCGACCGAACGACGTGTAGCAGTCCTTGTAATGGACCTTCATCTCGCCGTCGGTGCCGAGCTCGTCGTTGAGGTCGAAGAGCTGCGTGCATTCGTACGTCGTGAGGTCGAGCTCGAGCAGCTCGCCTTCCATCGCCAGCACGTACACGTGCGTGTCGGGCTTGGTCAGGTGTCGCGCCGTACCGCAGACGCGCAACGGCTGCAGCTCCGGGATCGTGACGATCTTGTGGTGCTCGTCGATCACGTGCGGCCCGAGTACGAGCTTGGACGTCGGGAAATGCACGAACCGGTTGGTGTACGTGCCGTCGACACCGAGCGTCTCGGCGACGATCTCCATCGAGAAGTCGGCGTCGATCCGGCGAAGGCTGACGCCCGCGCCGGACGGAGCCTTGTGGGAGTTGTAGTTCTGGACGTAGAGCTTCCCGTTCCACGGCATCAGCGAACCGACACCGAGCTCGCTGCGCGGCGGACCGAAGTCGCCGATCTGGGCGAGATGCGGGAAGACACCTGAGACGTTGTTCATTTGATCCCTGTGTGAGTCATGGCGGCGATGAACCGGCGTTGCAGGACGACGAACACGATCAGCACCGGCACGATCGAGATCACCGAGGCGGCCATCGTCAGGCCGGGTGCGATCTGTCCCTGTTCGTCGACGAAATTAGTCAGGCTGAGCGGCAGCGTGTAGCGATCCGGGTTGCTGATCAGCACCAGCGGCGTCTCGTAGTCGTTCCACGACCAGACGAACGCGAGGATGCCGAGGGCACCCATCACCGGTGTTGCCAGCGGCAAGTAGATCCGGGTGAACACGCGCCACTCGTTCGCGCCGTCCATCCGGGCCGCTTCGGCGAACTCGGCCGGCTGGCTGATGAAGAACTGCCGCATCAGGAACGTGCCGAGGACGGTGAACATGCCGGGCAGGATCAACGCCCACAACGTGTCGTAGAGGCCGAGCTTCTGGAAGTAGATGAACCGCGGCACGAGCAGCAACTGCGCCGGGATGATGGCGGTCGCCAGATACAGCAGGAACAACTTGTCGCGGCCCTTGAACGACATCCGCGCGAAGGCGTAGCCGGCCATCGTCGCGGTGATCAGCTCGCCCGCGACCCGCAGGACAGCGACGAAGATCGAGCGGCCGAACGCTGGGAGGACCGAGGTCGCACCGGTCAGCACCGTGGTGAAGTTGTCCCACTGGAACGGGTTCGGGATCCACTGCATCGGGATCTTGTACGCGGCCACGTCGGGCTTCAGCGCGGTCGAGATCATCCACGCGAACGGCGCGAGGAACGCCAGCGCCAGGATCCACAACGGGATCCCCCACATCCACTTCTTACTCATTGAGGGCCCTTCCTCGCTGCGCACGCCAGGTCAACAGCGTCAGGACGAGTACGCCGACGAACGTCACCAGGCCGATCGCGGACGCATAGCCGAACCGGTAGAACTGGAAGCCTGTTTGGTACATGTAGTACGAGATCGTCGTGGTCGAATCGCCCGGACCGCCCGCGGTGATCAGCGCGATCAGGCCGAAGCCCTGCGATGCCCCGATGATCAACGTGACCAGCAGGAAGATCGTTGTCGGCAGCAACGACGGCCAGGTGATCACACGGAACTTCGCCCACGCGGACGCGCCGTCGATGTCGGCCGCTTCGTACAGCTGCCGCGGTGCGTCCTGCAGCGCGGACAGATAGATCAGCGAGCAGTACCCGACGCCGCCCCAGATCGCCATCACGATCAGCGCGGGCAACGCCCAGTGCGAGGAGGCGAACCAGCCCGGTTGGATGCCGAAGGCATCGAGGACCTGGTTGACCAGGCCGGCCTTCGGGTTCATCAGCATCAACCACGTCATGCCGATCGCTACCACGTTGACGATGTACGGAAGGAAGAAGATCGCCCGCAGTACGGCGCGTCCCGGCAGCGGGCGGTTGAGCGCGATGCCCAGGGCCAGCCCGAGTACGACGGTCAGCGGGACCGACACCACGACGTACACCAGCGTCAGGCCGATCGCGTGCCAGAAGCCGGGGTCACGGGCGATCGCGACGAAGTTGTCGATGCCGTTGAAGGTGATGCCGCCGAGACCGGACACCAGGTTCCAGTCGGTGAACGCGAGCACGACCACGCTGATCAGCGGGATCAGGGTGAACGCGATCACGCCGAGCAGGTTCGGCGCGATGAACAGGAAGCCGATCCAGCCGCGCGGTTTGATCCCGGGCGCCTTCTCGGTCCGGACCCGCGAGGCGGTGGCGACTGCGGCGGTGGCCATCAGGGCCTCCTCTCGTTACGGGCGATCGCGGCGTCGGCGAGCCGCCGTACCTCACGGATCGCGACGCCCGGGTCCTTCTCGCCCAGCCAGCACAGGTCGCGCTGCTGCTTCACGGCGAGAGTGATCTCGGGGAACCCGGTCAGCCGGGTGTCGGTCGCGAGCTTGGGATCCGCCTCGAGGACGACGCGGCGGAACGAGTCCATGTCGAAGTACTTGTCCGGCTCCTTGCCGAGCATGCCGGTGATCACCTGGTCGTCGGTGACGCCGCCGAGCGCGGGCAGCTTGCCGCCCTTGAGCATCGGCGTCGCGCCCTCGGTCAGCCAGAACTTCACGAACGCCCAGGCCGCCTCGAAGTTCGGCGACTTCGGGTTGATCATGATGAAGTTGCTGTACGAGCCGCCGTTCCAGTCCTTGCCGTCGACGGTCGGCGACGGGGCGAACGAGACCTTGAAGTCATGCGGGTACTTCTTCGCGTCGTACAGGTAGCGCAGGTTGAACGGCGCGGTCGACCAGAGATGGAACTCCTCGGTCAGGAACGAGTTCTGCTGGTACGCATCGAGGTGGCGGGCGAGCACCTCGGTCCACGGGAACGCCGTACCGTCGGCGATCATCTCGCGGCCGACCCGGAACCCTTGCTCGAAGTGCGGGTCGCCGAAGTTGCTGCGGTTGCCGTCGTACCAGTAGTTGGGTCCGAGGACGATCCGGGCGATGTCCGGGACCGTGTAGGCGCCGACGGTCTTGTCCGTGGTCAGTCGCTTCGCCGTACTGCGGAACTCGTCGATGGTCCACGCGTCCGGAAGGTCCACGCCGGCCTGCTGCCGGAGCTTCTCGTTGAACAGCACGAAGAACGGCTCGCGTGCGGTGGCGAGCGCCTTCACCTTGCCGTTGTCGATGTACGACCGCGGCTGCTCGGTGTCGAGGAACACCTTCAGGTCCGGGTCGTTGGTGACCCGGTCGGTCAGGTCCGCCGCGAGCCCGGACCCGGCCCTCAGCGCCATCGCGCCCTGCGAGTAGGTGAAGTACACGTCGATGTCGACGCCACCCTGCAGCGCGGTATCGAGCTTGAGGTTGCCGCGATCGTCGTTCACGAACCGTGTGTAGTTCACCGCGTACTGCGGAAACTTCGCCTGAAACGCCTTCACCACATCCCCCGGCCCAGACGCGGCCGGCACCCCACCCCAAACCTGCAAAGCCCCCGACTGCCCGCCGCCGCCACTCCCACACCCCGGCACCACGGCAGCCGCCAACCCCGCACCCATCCCCGCGAGAACCTCCCGCCGAGAAAATCTTTTGCGCCTCACACTCCACCTCCCGCCAACTTTCGCAAAAGATTAGCGAGACCAGCCACTCAGGGGAAGAGCATCTGTAAAACTTTTTCAGAGACCGCGAAGGCCGGCTACCGACAGGAGGTAGTGCCCGAGCAGCACCGGTCGCAGCCGTCCCGCCTCCGCAAGACCGGCTGGGCCGCGCACTACCTCCTGTCGTTAGCGACCCCGGACCGCACGCTCTCCACGACCCAGGCCGGGTCTCCGATCACCTGTTGATAGGTGAACCGGAGGACGAGCCAGCCGGCGGTGACCAGATCGTCGTACCGTCGGCAGTCCGCAGCGAAGGCCGCCGGGGAACCGTGGAACTCGTACCCTTCGGCCTCCAGCGCGACCCGCGCCGCTCGATGACCAAGGTCCACCCGAGCCCGAGTGCCACCGGATTGCACAACAACCTGGGACTCGAATCCGCCGATTCCCGCGGTGATGAGCAGGCTCCGGAGCATGGACTCCAGGAAGCTCTCCGACTGCCTAGTGGCCTCAGCTGCAACGCGAACCGCGTTCGGTCGGCCTGGCCCACGCATCGCGGCGGCCGCTGACTCGAGTTCGTCCTTGGTCAGCCGGCCGGTGGCGAGCGCAGCGTCGGCTATCGCCAGCGCCTCGCCGAAGGGCAGGATCCGGGCACAGTCGAGCACCGTTCGCAGAAGGGAGGTCAGCCGGTCGGCACGCTCTGCCCGGGAAACTCCGGCCCAGTGCAGCTCGGCCGGACGCCCGGCTCTCGGTCTCCGGTTCGCGGGAACCGTCACATGCGGCTTCTCCGGCCGCACGAGCACCGGCAGCCCCCAGGCAACCGCGGCACTCGTGTGTGAAACGACCCCGTCATACCCGATCGCAGCAAGCCGGGCCTGCCCGAGACTCGCCAACCCATAAACCCCACGGGCGAGCCGTTCAATTTCACCCCGCGCAACCGCCGCCTTCAACGCCGCTGACGTCACACCGGACAGCTGGGCGGCCGTCGCACAACCACCCAACCGATCCAGGATTTCAGCAACCGACGGCACCCATAGATCGTCCTGGATTCGGCCGGACCGGGGCCGAAGTTGTCCACAGGCTTGCTAACGACAGGAGGTAGTCACCTCAGCCAGCCGCCGCCACGCTCAACCGACCCTCGGGAGCGCCGGCCGGAGGCACTACCTCCTGTCGTTAGCCCCTCAGAGGGAGCAGTTCACCAGGACGGGTTCGTTTACCAGGGTGATGTTGAAGGAGTGTTGGACCTGGGTGCGGACGTGGGTGGCCAGCGTGAGGAGTTCTTTGGCGGTGGCTCCGCCCTGGTTGGTGAGGGCCAGGGTGTGTTTGGAGGAGACGGCGGCGGCGCCGATTGTGTAGCCCCTGGAGACGCCGGCGTGCTCGATGAGCCAGGCTGCGCTGGTTTTTACCCGGCCGTCGGGTTGCGGCCATTGGGGGGCGCCGGCGGGGACCTCGGCGGGGGTGTCGAGGATGGGGTTGGTGAAGAAGGACCCGGCGCTCCAGGTGTCGTGGTCGGCGGGGTCCAGGACCATGCCCTTGCTGCGGCGCAGGCCCAGGACGGCCTCGCGGACCTCGGCCATCGGCGCGCGGGAGCCTGGTTCTACGTCCAGGACCCGGGCCAACTCGGCGTACCCGACTTCCGCGGACAGGTCGCCCAGCGTCAGCTGGAAGGTGACCTCGAGTACGACGTATCGCGACGGGTCGGCCTTGAAGCGGGAGTTGCGGTAGCTGAACCCGCAGTCCGCCGCGAAGATCGTCTCGACCTTCCCCAGAACCCGGTCCCAAACCCGCACCGAAGCGATCGTCTCGGCGACCTCGTGACCGTAGGCTCCGACGTTCTGCACCGGTGTCGAGCCGGTCAGGCCGGGGATGCCGGACATCGACTCGAGACCGCTCCACTCCTCGGCGATCGCGCGTTGTACGACGCCGTCCCAGTCCTCGCCGGCCGCGATGTTCACCATCGCGCCGGAGCACATGTCCGCGTCGACCCGGATCCCCGCCGTCGCGATCTTGATGACAGTCCCGCGGAATCCGTCATCGCCGATGACCACGTTGCTGCCGCCCGAGAGCAGCAGCACCGGCTCGCCGGCGGCGTCCGCGTCGCGGACCGCGGTGATCAGGTCGTCCTCGGTACTGACCTCGAGGAACTTGTCGGCCGGCCCGCCGATCCGCAGCGTGGTGTAGTCGGCCAGCGACACATGCGTACTCACTGGACGCGCACGACCGCCCTGGCCCGGCCGAGTACCTTCTCCTCGCCGGCAACTGCAGTGATGTCGATCTCGGCCCGCCCGTCCACGACCTTGTCGACCTTCGCCGAGAACGTCACGTTCACGCCCTTGTCGTCATCCGGTACGACGACGGGCTTGGTGAACCGCACCCCGTACTCCAGCAGGTCGGCCGGATCGGAGATCCAGTCGGTGACGACGCGTACTGCGGACGCCATCGTGAGCATGCCGTGCGCGATCACGCCGGGCAGACCGAGCGCGCCGGCCATCCGGTCGCTCCAGTGGATCGGGTTGAAGTCGCCGCTCGCCCCGGCGTACCGGACCAGGTCCTCGCGCCGCAACGTCACAGTCAGCGGCGGGAGCTCGGTGCCTACCTCGATCACGATTCACCCCGGTTGTGCGAGATCGTCGACGTCGACGTGGCGATCGGGTCGCCGTCGACGGTGGTCAGGGCGGTCTCGTACATGATCACCTCGACGTCACCGGCCTTGCGCACGGTGGTGATGGTCGCGGTCGCGGCGATGTCGTCGCCGGCCTTGATCGGGCGGGTGTAGCTGAACTTCTGCGCACCGTGCACGATCCGGTCCAGCCGCAGGCCGAGCTCCTCGTCGTTCAGCAACTGCTCCAGCGCGCGGCTGCCGAGCATGAACGCGAACGTCGGCGGCGCGACCGCGTCATCACCGGTGTACGCCGGGTTGGGGTCGCCGATCGCGGCGGCGAACTCGCGGATCTTCTCCCGGCCGACCTGGTAGGACTCGGCGGCCGTGTAGCTCCGGCCGACCATCGTGGCGTCGATCGTCATATCCGCTAACCCTACTGGCAGACTGTTCCCCGGGTGCCGCCGCCCACGGTCCGACTGGGGAAGGTTGATGGTGACGGCAGTTGCTGGACTGGCGCAGTATGCGCCGAGGTACAAGGTGCACCTCGGTGTGCCGGAGGGTTCGGACTGGCTTCGGGTGGACCGGATTCTCGAGCCGGGCAGCCCTGAGCTCACCGAGCTGCTCAAGCGTGACGACGAGGCCAGCAACCACCGCACCGCCCACGCGAATGCGCTCAGCATGATGTCGTTCTACGCCGGCCGCGCACCGGCGACCGCGCTCCTGCTCTGGGCGCTGGAGGGCCGCGTCCTCGACATCCGCCCGGAGAACCTCTGGGTCCGCCCGCACGAGGGCCACGGGATCGCAGCCGTCGCCGTACGCTCCGCCACCTTCCTCCCCGGCGGCTTGGAGACGCTGTACGACGTCGTACTGCGCCAGCACCTGCTCCCACTGTCCGAGGAGCTGCACCAGCGGACGCGGGCCGGGCTCCGGCAGGTACACGGTGCGGTCGCGGCCGGATGTGCGATGGGCTTCTGCGCGGCGACCCGCGAGGAGACCACCGTGGAACCGGCCTATCTACTGGACCGCTGGCGGACCTTCGTGGCGAAGGCACCCGGCGGCCTCGAGCGGCTCGGCGACGTGGAGGTCGCGGCCGGGAAGCTCGTCTACCTGCGGAACACCTGCTGCCTCTACTACACGAGCGAGGTCGGCAGGGGCACGCTCTGCGGCTCCTGCTGCCTCACTCCGCGTGACGAGCGTCTCACCGCGTACGAGGGCGGCCGCCCGATCCTGACCGTGTGAGGGGACAGCAAAAGGGCCGCTTCGGCAATCCGAAGCGGCCCTCGCAAAGACGCTGAGATCAGCGGGTCTCGCGGTGATCGGTGTGGTCGTTGCACCGGTGGCAGTACTTCTTCAGCTCAAGACGGTCCGGGTCGTTACGCCGGTTCTTCTTGGTGATGTAGTTCCGCTCCTTGCAGACCGTGCACGCCAGCGTGATCTTCGGGCGAATGTCGGTTGACTTGGCCACTGCTGCCTCTTCTTGTCAGGAGTGCGCAACTGAGGTGATCGCACTCTCGAGATACTGCATCGGTGGTGGTAGCGGGGGCGGGAGTCGAACCCGCGACACCACGATTATGAGCCGTGTGCTCTAACCACCTGAGCTACCCCGCCGGGAGAGTTCGCCATCCCACCCGGAGGTGGGACGCCGTTCTCAGAGCCCCTTTACGGAATCGAACCGTAGACCTTCTCCTTACCATGGAGACGCTCTGCCGACTGAGCTAAAGGGGCGGGCCGAGGAGAGAGATTACACGGTCCGCCACCTCGATGTGAAATCGAGCCGGCCAACCCTGCAGGCCCCTCAGTCCGTCCCGGAAAGCATACCGGTTCCCCGGAGTGCTTCTGACCAATTTTCAGTCGAGTACGGCGTCGTCCGCGGAGAAGTCGTCCGACGCGTCGACCGGCGGGTTCGCCAGGTGCCACCGGACCGAAGTCAGCAGGGTCCCGGCCGGGTCCGCGGGCGTCCAGCCGAGCACCGTCCGCGCCTTCGACGAGTCGACCAGCAGGTGCTGCGCGACGGTCCCGGTGAGCAACAGATCCTCCGGCAGCAGGTCGTCCCGCACCTTCACCAGCTCCACGTCCGCAGCGTCCGCCGCCGCCAGGATCTGTTCGGCAAACAGCCGGTACGGCGCTGTGGACGGTTCGGCCAGGTTGAACGCGCCCGGGAAGTCCCCTGCGAGCGCCAAGGACACCGCGGCGGCCACGTCCCCGACGTACACGCGGCTGAAGAGGAACTGCCCCGATCCGACCGGTATCCGCTTCCGGCCCGCGCGCACACGACGCAGTACGAACTCGAATCGTGTCTGGTAGTCGTGCTCGCCGTAGACCGCGCCCAGCCTCAGCACAGTCGCCCCACGCGGCAGATACCGCTCCTCCATCTCCAGGTTCTCGTACTGCGATCCGTCGATGAATCGGCGCTCCCGCAGCGGCGACTCCTCCGTCAACGGCAGGGCATCCGTCGTACGGTCCGAGTGCACACCGTCGTACGCGCGGTAGACGTCACAGCTCGAGATCGCGATCAGCTTCACCTCCGGTCCGACCGCACCGAGCGCTGCGTCGGCGGCCGCGGCGTTCATCCCGGAGATGTCGACCAGCGCCTCCGGGTCGAACGGTTTGAGCGCCGCAGCCAGCGCCGCGCCGTCGTGGCGGTCCACATGGGCATGCTCGACCGGTGCCAGGCCGGACGGCTCGTGGTCGCCGCGGTGGACCACCAGGAGCGTGTGTCCCTCCGCGGTCAGGCGTTCCACGACAGCCCTGCCGATGAACCGGGTTCCACCCAGAATCGCGATTCTCATGCGCACAGTCCTATCGGTCCGGGCACCGGGAACCCAGACTCGTCTGCGACCGGCAGAAATTCGATGTCGAGAAGGGCCGGGCGGCTTCGTCGTAGGAGTAGGACCTAGGAGAAGGAAGGACAGCTCATGACTGCAATGCCGACAGTTGTCTCGGCTGAGGAGTGGGAGAAGGCTCGCGCGGAGCTGCTGGTCGCGGAGAAGGCGGCCACTCGCGAGCAGGACCGGCTGGCCGCTCAGCGCCGCCGGCTGCCGATGGTGGAGTTCCCGGAGTACACGTTTGCGTCGGTCGACGGGCCGGTGACGCTGCTGGAGCTGTTCGGCGACCAGCAGCAGCTCGCGCTCTACCAGTTCATGCACTCCGGCCCGGATCACTTCTGCCCCGGCTGCACGCACTTCACCAAGCACGTCAGCAACCTCGACATCCTGGCGCGGAGCGGCCTCGCCTGGGCGACCGTGTCCGACATGCCGATCGACCAGATGGCCGGCTACTGGAAGAAGATGGGCTGGGACGTCCCGTTCGCCTCATCGGCAGGTACGACGTTCTCCGCCGACTGCGGCGCCGGCGGCGGTTTCCTCCTCAACATGTTCCTGCGCGACGGCGACACCGTGTATCGGACGTACTCGACCGGCTCGCGCGGGGTCGACCGCCTGCTGTTCGTGAACCACCTCCTCGACCACGCGCCGTACGGCCGCCAGGAGGACTGGGAGGACTCCCCCGAAGGCTGGCCCCAGGACCCGACGTACGGCTAGGTCATCTGGGCTTCTTCTCGCCTGCGGTCACCGGTAGCCCGAGGCGGTTACCGGCGACCGGGGCGGGGCAGGTGCCGTAGGCCGTGAAGGCGAAGGGCAGGTTGACCGTGCGGTTGAAGTCGATGACCACTGAGCCGTCCCGCCCGACCGGTCCGGTCGTCACCGTGCGCCAAGGGGCGGTCTCCTCGCCGTTGGTCTTGTCGTGGAAGGACAGGTTGAGGCGCCCGTCTCCGGCGGCCGTGGCGACCAGTTCGTACGCCGTACCGCCTAGTGCGACATGCACCGCGCCAACCGCGGTCACATGCTGGCGTAGGTCCTCCCGCGCAGTGGACACCTCCACTCGCTGCGGCTTCGCGATCGGCGTGAAGTAGCCGGTGACGACCCAGCGGTCATCCAGCGGGTACGTCGGTACGCCAGTGAACTCCTGCCTCGTTGCTGCCCGTGGGTCCCGCTGGCGTACGGCGTACCGGCCGCCGCGGAGCACCAGCTCGACCAAGCGGTCGCCGTACAGCAGCCAGCTGAGTGAACCGGCTTCGGAAACGCTGGCGGACACCGTGCCGTTCACGGGCTCACTGCTGAGTGTCAGCTGCCCGTCGGCCGTCACGTGGGCACGCTGGTCGTCGGACCACCAGATACCTGGCAGGCCGCGCAGTGCGACCGGTGAGGTCGGCAGCCAGTCGAAGGCGACGACGGACAGCCAGCCGTAGTCGGTGTCCAGGTCGCGTTCGCGCGCTGCGTGCCAGGTGTGCCAGTCCTGCTCGAGGTCCGAGATGACGGTCATGACGCCTTCCTCTGTTCGCGGTGGGCTACCTCGGAGCGGACCAGCGGGATGACGTAGCGGCCGAAGTCGATCGCTACGTCGTAGATGTCGTAGCCGCGGGCGGAGAAGATGCGGATGCCGAGGTCGTAGTAGTCGAGGAGCGCGGCCGCGACGGTGTCCGGCGTACCGACAAGTGCCGTCGAGTTACCGCCTCCACCGGTAACACCGGTCGGCGCGGTCCAGAGCGCGCGGTCGTGGCGCTCGCCTTCCGCGACGGCCTTGAGGAGGCGCTGGGAGCCGGCGTTCTCGGGCGTCTTCGAGCGGAGACGTGTCGGAGCGGGTCCGTTCTTGATCCGGCCGAGGATGCTCTCCGCCTTCTCCCAGGCGAGTTCCTCGGTCGGCGCGATGATCGGCCGGAACGCGATCTGGATCGTCGGGCGATCTGCCCGCCCGGCGCGAGCCGCCTCGGCGTCGATCGTGGCGAGCTGGTCGCGGGTCCCGGCGAGCGGTTCGCCCCAGAGCGCGAAGATGTCCGCCTCGGCAGCACCGACGGCGTACGCCGCAGCGGACGAACCACCGAACGAGATCCGCGGCCGCGGCTGCTGGAGCGGTTTGATGTCGGCGAGGAACTGCTCGAACCGGTAGTGCTCGCCGTTGAAATCGAAGCGCTGGTCCGAGGTCCAGGCCTGCTTGAGGATCTGGATGAACTCACGCGTCCGCCCGTAGCGGTCGTCCTTCGGGAGGAAGTCACCCTCGGCCGCCTGGTCCGCGGTCGAGCCGCCAGTGATCACGTGTACTTCGAACCGGCCGCTGCTGAGGTGGTCGAGCGTCGCGAACGTCTTCGCGGTCAGGGTCGGGTAGGCGACGTTCGGCCGGTGCGCGACGACCAGGTTGATGTGGTCGGTACGGCCGGCGACGTACGCCGCGACCTGGGCCGGGTCGGGCGATCCGGAGTGATAGGCGAACAGGATGCGGTCCCAGCCGTTGTCCTCGTGGGCGCGGGCGAGCTTGGACGTGTACTCGAGATCCAGCGGACCGCCGGTTCGCGGCGTGACCTCGCTGGCCGGGTTGGTCCCGGCGATGCCCAGGAACTCAACTGGCATGGCGTTCTTCCTTCCGTATGGTGGGTGCGAGCAGCTTGAGCAGGTCCCGCGCCACGGCGTCGTTCTGCCGGAAGCCGGGACCGTTGAAATGCGGGCGGGAGAACCCGGACGAACCGGCCGACCCCGACACGGACGGCCCGAGCAGGAACAGCGCTTCATGCGTGGACCCGTCGGCGCGGATCGCCCGGGACCGCGAGTCAGCCTTGAGCTGCCCGCCACCGAGGCTGATCCCGTCCGCCGCGAACAGTTCGTCAGCCGCCAGCGCGCCGGAGTCGAGCAGACCGCGCAGCAATGGATCGTTCGTCGCGAGTACGTCGGGCCGCGGCAACCGCGCTTCGACGAATGCTCGCGCGCGTATCTCGCCGGACACATTGGGGCTTGTAGCAACGAATTGATCGTTGTCGATCGCAACGTCCAGATCAGGCCCGGCGAACCGCACGATCCCGGCGCGGTGCAACGCGAGCAGTTCTTCCAACCTCCGCGGCGGCGGCCCGCTGGCCACGAACGAGAAGAACCCGTGCCACTCGGTCTCGACCTTCCGCACCCGATCCTCATCGGACAGCTGCCCCTCGGTGATCGCCCGGGACAGCACGCTGTAGATGCTGAGCAAGGCGTTGAACACCGCAAGATCCGCCGAGTACTTCGCATCCGCTCGCCTCAGCAGATCGCCTTCGATCAGCCCAGTCATGAACCGCTCGAAGCCTTCCCGGTCCTCGAAGACCAGACCGTCCAGAGGCCGATCTACCTCGCGCCGGACGAACCGATCCGCAGCATCCGGCACAGCAGAAGTCACCACAGCCTCGAACTCGGAAGACCACTCATCCAGGGCATTCGAGAACTCATCCCACGGACCTCGGATTCGTTCGGGGTGGGCAGTGAACAGTTGCTTGTAGTGGGCGTACGCCAGCTCCTTCTCGATCAGCGGCGCCACATCGCGATCGAAGTCGAGCACGCCTTCGCCAAGGGCCTCGGCAGCCAAGTACCGCGTAGGCACCGGCTTGGTCCCAGCAACGGTGTAGCCGAGCTTCGCGTGGTACGGCACGCCTCGCCGCGACCCGACGTACAAGATCGGCTCGTCACCGGACGGGTGATAGGTCAGCAGCCCGTCGCACTCGTCGTACCAGCCGCCGCGCCCCTCGGTGAGCAACACCATCAGGTCGATGAACGCCTGACCGAACCCGCGCACGATCACCGGCGCCCGAGGCCACAACCCGTCGAGCTCGACGTCGGCGGTATAACCAGGCGGGATATACGTCAGCCCAGCGTCAGCCGCCTGCGCCGCCCACGCGGACTCCGATGCCGTAGGCAACCGATCCAGGTAGCCGAGGGCAAGTACTACCGCGTCGGCCGCGATCTCCCGACCGGACTCGAGAACCACCCGCTGGTCCGCGGTGAGCTCGACGGCCCGCTCGCGATGGGTGGTCACGGTCGCGGGGAGATCGCGGACGACGCGCTCCCACACCCACGCCAGGTACTCCGCCTGTACCAGCCGCGGCGGGAAGTCCATCGGCCCCGGCTGCTCGAGCCCGGCCTTCTCCAGGATCACCGCACCCTCGCCGGCAACCCAGGTCGCGAGGTCCGGGCCGGGCACGATCGGCCCGTCGCACTCGACCGACTCGTCGGTGAAGATCGTGACGTCCGACGTCATCGAGTTCATCCACAACAGTCGCGACTGCTCCCGCCGCCAGATCCGCCCACCACCCACCGGATACGGATCCACCACATGGATCTCGACGTCGCGCCCCTCGAGCAACTCCCCGGCACTGGCCGCGAACCGCTCGAGCAACCCGACGGTCCTCGGCCCACCACCCACGAACACGATGGTTGCCTTCCAGGGATGCAGCTCCGCCAAACTCATGCCTGCAGCCCGAGGTGCGAGCGGAGCGTCATCCCGGCGTACTCCGAACGGAAGACACCGCGCTCCCGCAACAACGGCACCACCCGGTCGACGAACTCGTCGAGGCCGCTCGGCGTGAGGTGCGGGACAAGCACGAAGCCGTCCGCGGCGTCCTCCTGGACGTGATGGTTGATGGCCTCGGCGACCGTGGTCGGCGAACCGATGAACGTCTGCCGGTTCTGCTGGTTGATCACGGTCTGCCGCAGCGACCAGCCGTGCGCCTCCGCCTGCGCCCGCCACTCCGCGACGATCGGGAACGGATCGTTGTACCCGACCCGCCCCTGCGTCACCGACGAACCCACCACCGGGTCCTCGGCCGGCAGCGGACCGTCCGGGTCGTACGCCGAGAGGTCGCGTCCCCACAGCAGCTCGGCGAGCACGAGCGCGGTCGGACCGGACACCTGCTGCTCCCGGATGTACGCCGCCTTGTCCACCGCCTCGTCGTCGGTATCAGCGACCACGACCGTCACCGCGGGCATGATCTTCAGCGAATCCTCGCTCCGCCCGTACTTCGGCAGCCGCGACTTGACGTCTTTGTAGAAGGTCTTCCCGGCCTCGAACGTCCCGTGCCTGCTGAAGATCACGTCCGCGTCGGACGCCGCGAACTCCCGACCCTGGTCGCTGTCACCCGCCTGGATGATCACCGGCCGGCCCTGCGGCGACGGCGGCAGGCCGAACCGTCCATGGATGGTGAAGTGCGCGCCGTCGTCCTCGAAGGCCCCAGCGCCCTCGCGGGCGAACGCACCCGCCGCCTGGTCGAGGACGAGCTGGTCCTCGCTCCAGGAGTCCCAGAGTTTGCGGACGATCCGCAGCGATTCCTGGGCGCGGACGTACCGGTCGGCCTTGTCGAGGTATCCGCCGCGGCGGAAGTTCTCGCCGGTGAACGCATCCCAGGACGTCACGACGTTCCACGCCGCGCGCCCGCCCGACAGGTGGTCGAGCGTGGACAGTCGCTTCGCCAGCTCGTACGGCTCGTTGAACGTCGAGTTCACCGTCGCCGCGAGCCCGAGCTGCGTCGTCACCGCAGCCAGCGCGCTCAACACAGTCAACGACTCAGGCCGGCCGACCACGTCGAGGTCGTGGATCTTTCCCTTCACCTCGCGCAGCCGCAAACCCTCAGCCAGGAAGAAGAAGTCGAACGTCCCTCGCTCCGCCGTCTCCGCCAAATACCTGAACGAACCGAATTCGATCTGCGACCCCGTCAGCGGATCCGCCCACACCGTCGTGTTGTTCACACCCGGAAAGTGGGCCGCCAGATGAATCTGCTTGGTCATCGCCGACTCCCCGCCAACCGGTTCCCCAACCCCAGCCGCCCTCGCAAACTCCCACCCCGCGCGGCGGGCCTGACTAGGCCGCCCTCGCGCAGCCGTGGAATCACCTCGTCGGCGATGAGCGGCACGTCGAGCTCGAGGGAAGCCGGCCGGAGGTGCACGCCGTCGGCGCCGGCCTCGGCCCATCGCTCGATCAGCTCGAGCACAGCATCCACGCCATCCACGTGCGGCCGCGCTGCCACCGACACCAGGAGGAGTGGTCCTCCGGCCGTCCCGCCGGCGTTGGAGGTCAGGGCGACGCTCCGGCGACCGACATCCGCCGTCACGATCACACTTCGTCGAGCGGGGTCCCTCAAGGCGGACAGGTAGCCTCCCACGTCGTCGGACTCCGGCAGCAGCACCAGCTCGGCGTCGGACGCGGCCTCCAGCGCCTCGGACGTGTTTACCCGGATCGCCGTCACGGGGTGCCCTTGTGGCGGTCGCGGCACGATGGACGGGCCCTTGATGTTGAACGACGGCGATTCGAAGTCGACGTAGTGCAGCTTCTCGCGGTCCACGTACCGGCCGGTGGACGCGTCGCGGATGATCGCGTCGTCTTCCCACGAGTCCCACAGCCGGCGGCTCACGTCGACGACGTACCGCGCCTCCCGCCACGTCTCCGCGGCAGGGGCGGGCTCGCGTCGACCCACCACCGCAGCCGCCGCGGCCGACGACGACACGTCCGCGACCCATCCACCCCGCCCACCAGAAATATGGTCGAGCGTCGCCACCGACGCCTGCACATGGAACGGCTCCGTGTGCGTCACCGTGATCGTCGGCAACAACCCGATCCGCTCCGTCAACGGCGCGATCCGCGCAGCCAACCCCAGCGCATCCAGCCGAACACTCACGCGATCAGGTACGTCGTCCGGCGCCTCCATCGCGTCCACGAACGTGACGAAGTCGACCCCCGCCGCCTCCGCCCGCTGCACCGCCCGCAAGGCCAACTCACCGGTGAGAATCGCCCGCGGATCAACCTCCGGCCCACGCCAGGCAGCCGGATCCGCACCCGCACCATCGATCTCGAGACCAACGATCATGACGCCACCTTCAAAGCCACCGGAATCTCCTTCGTGAAGGGCAGTGGACCGATCGACTCGGGATCGATCGACGTGTCGAACTGCGGCTCGAACCCGGCCGCCAGATACAACCCGGCCGCCTCCGGCTGCCGCGGACCCGTCGTCAGGTACAGCCGCCGATACCCAAGATCCGCAGCCGCCGTCTCCAACTCGTTCAGCACCCGACGTCCCAACCCCTGCCGCCGATGCAGGTGAGACGTCCACATCCGCTTCACCTCGGCGGTCTCGTCGTCATACCGACGGATCGCGCCGCCGGCCACCGTCTGACCGCCGTACCGCAGCAGCACGAACGCCCCGCCGCTCTCGACGTGAAAATCGGACGCTGGTACTTCGGTCAACTGCGTGTTCGCATTCGTACGGCCATAACGAGTGCTGTACTCGACCACGAGATCCGCCAGCAACGGCGCCGCCTCAGGATCCTCCGGCCGTACGCGGACCGCCTCGACCGCAGCTGCCTGCACCGCCCCGCCCTCGACAACTTGCTCGCCCTCGACCGTCGCCAGAAACGCCTCCGTCACGCCGTACAACGGAACGGAGGCCGCCGGATCGAGCAGCAGCCCGCCCCCGTCGTACAACCGGATGTGCGACGACAACACGAACCACCCTTGCCCGATCGCCCCCGCGCCAAGGCTCGTCAGCACCGGCCGCAGCGCGTAGTCGATCACCAGCACATGCGCCGGCGTGCCGCCCGTTGCCAACGGCAACACCGTCTTGCCCTTCAACGCGTACTGCGGCAGCAGGTCGAGGAACACCTTCAGCAGACCGGAGTACGCCGCCTTGTAAACCGGCGTCGTGACGACGACAGCATCCGCAGCCTCGAGGACCGCGGCCGCCGCAGCGATCGCCGGATGATCGGCCTGACCTCGCAGCAACGGCTCGGCCGGAAGGTCGCGCAACACGATCGGCGTGACGGTGTGACCGTGGCTGATCAGGCGCTTGGTGACATAGTCGAGAACGGCATCCGTACGGGACGGGACCGAGGGACTGCTCGAGAGAGTTGCAATGGTCGCCATCGAGTTCTCCTATTTCTTCGGCAGACCGGGCGGGTTGATCAACGACTTCGGGACGGCCTCGGCCTGCAGGCCCCACTTGGCCAGGACCTTCGCGTAACTGCCGTCCGCGATCGCCGCGTTGAGCGCATCGGCGAGCGGCTTGACCAGGCCGTCGTCCTTCTTGGTGGTGATGCCGACCAGACCCTGCACGGGATAGCTGGACGAGACCGTGCCGACGATCTCGGTCTGGTGCTGCGTCGCGACGTGGTGCGACGCGTTCGGGTTCGGGCCGAGGTACAGGTCGATACGGCCGGACTGCAGCGCGAGGTACGTGTCCGCGGCCTGCTGGTAGTACTTGAGGTTCGCGGGTTTGCGGCCGGCGGCGACGTTCTGTTTGTTCCAGTCGACGAGGATCGCTTCCTGCAGCGTGCCGGAGCCGACCGCGACGGTCTTGCCGGAGATGTCGGCCGGGCCGCTGATCTTCAGACCGGAGTCCTTCTTCGCCTCGAAGGCGTGCAGGCCGAGCCGGTACGTCGCGAAGTCGTACTTCTCCTTACGCAACTCGGACACTCCGATGTTCGAGATCCCGACCTGGTACTTGCCGGAGTCAAGCCCGAGGAACAGGTTCTCCCAGCTGGTGGTGTCGATCTCCGCCTTCAGCCCGAGCACGCTCGCGACCAGGTAAGCAATGTCGATCTCGACCCCGATCGGCGTCTTGTTGTCATCCGCCGTGAACCCCAGCGGCGGCAACCCACCACCTGCCGACCCGTTGCCCACCACAAGGTTCCCGCTCTCCCGCACCTTCGCAGGCAACTCAGCCGCAATGCTGTCGACCTTGGTCGAGGTGATGTGCTCTTGCTTCGCCGAGGTGTCAAAGGCAACTTCTGACGGTGCGGTCGCATTCGTCTGCGGGTCAGCGCACGCAGCCGCAGCCAGCAGAACCACCGCGAACAACAAACTCCAACGCTTTCTCATCAGTCGTCCTCAGCTCGTCAGTTGGAGGCCGGGAGGGTTGATCTCCGAAGTGCTGACCGCCTCGTTCGAGACGTTCCAGCGGGCGAGCACATTGGCGTAGCTGCCGTCTGCGATCACCGCGTTGAGTGCCGCCTGGTACGCCTTCACCAGCCCGTCGTCCTTCTTGGTCGTCGCAGCGATCAGCCCCTGCAGCGTCGGCCCGGCGCCGGAGAACTTCCCGATCGTCTCGATCTCGCCGGACGTCTTCACGTGGTACGCGATCGACGGATTCGGCCCGAGGTACGCGTCGATCCGCCCGGAGCTCAGCGCCAGGTACGTGTCGGTGTTCTTCTGGAAGTACTTGATCGTTGCTGCCGGCAACCCAGCCTTGACGTTCGCCTCGTTCCAGTCGACCAGGATCTTCTCCTGGTTCGTCCCGGACCCGACCGCGATCGTCTTCCCGGCGATGTCCTTCCCGCCGGCGACCCGCCAGCTGCCGCCCTTCTTCGCCTCGAACGCGATGTCGTCCTTGCGGTACGTCGCGAAGTCGTACTTCTGCTTCCGCTTCTCCGTCACGGTGATGTTCGAGAACCCCACGTCGTACCTGCCGGAGTCGAGCCCGACGAACAGGTTCTCCCAGCTCGTCACCTCGATCTCCGGCTTCAGCCCGAGCGCCTCGGCGACGAGGTACGCGATGTCGACCTCGAGACCGATCGGGGTCTTGTTGTCATCGGCATAGAACCCGAGCGGCACGCTGCCGGACCCGAACCCGCCGCCGACGATCAACGTCCCGCGATCGCGAACCTTGGCCGGCAGCAATGCGGCAGCGGCATCGCTGCGAGTGGTGGTGACCCGGTTCTGCTCGGCCGACGCATTCACGCCGGTGTCCGAGGCAGCGGTTGCCTGCGCGCCGCAGCCGGCAAGGGTGAGCAGCGCAAGGGAAAGGACAAGAAGCCGTTTCATCAGAGAACCTTCGAGATGAATGCGCGCGTGCGCTCGTGGACAGGGTTGTCGAGCACCTCGCGTGGTGCACCCGACTCGACGATCCGGCCGTCGTCCATGAAGATCACCGTGTCGGCGATCTCGCGGGCGAAGCCGATCTCGTGGGTGACGACGACCATCGTGGCGCCGTCGCGGGCGAGCTCCTTGATCACGTCGAGGACCTCGCCGACCAGCTCCGGGTCGAGCGCACTGGTGGGCTCGTCGAACAGCAGGACCTTCGGTTTCAGCGCCAGCGCGCGAGCGATCGCGACGCGTTGCTGCTGCCCGCCGGACAGCTGCCGCGGGTACACGTCGGCCTTGTCGGCGACCCCGACCCGCTCGAGCAGTTCCCGCGCGTACGGCTCGACCTCGCTGCGCTTACGCCGTTGCGCGGACACCGGAGCCTCGACCACGTTCTGCAGCACGGTCAGGTGCCCGAACAGGTTGAAGGTCTGGAACACGAACCCGACCTGCGACCGCTGCCGCAGGATCTCCCGCTCGCGCAACTCGTGCAGTTTGTCGCCGCGCCGCTTGTACCCGATCAGCTCGCCGTCGATCCGGACCAGCCCGCGATCCACCTTCTCCAGATGGTTGATCGACCGCAGCAGCGTCGACTTGCCCGATCCCGACGGCCCGAGGATCACGGTGACCGCGCCCGCCGGTACGTCGAGGTCGATGCCCTTCAGTACTTCGAGCTCGCCGAAGCTCTTGTGCACACCCTTGACGTCGATCATCGCGTCGTACCTCGCGCGAAGCGGCGCTCCACGTAGTACTGCACGATCGACAGCAGCGTGGTCAGCACGATGTACCAGACCGTCGCGACCATCAGCAGCGGTACGACGCGGCTGTTGCGGCCGTAGATCACCTGCACCTGGTAGAAGAGCTCGGGGATCGCCATCACCGACACGATCGACGTGCCCTTGAACAGGCTGATCACCTCGTTCGCACCGTTCGGCAGGATCGACCGCATCGCCTGTGGCAGCACGATCCGGAAGAACTGCCGGATGCGCGGGATGCCCAACGCCGCCGCCGCTTCCAGTTGGCCGGCGTCGACCGAGATGATCCCGCCGCGGATGATCTCCGCGGCGTACGCGGCCTGATGCAACGCGAGCCCGAGTACGGCGGCACCGAGCGGACCGAACAGGTCGTTCGTACTGAAGTGCACGAACTCCGGGCCGAACGGGATGCCGATGCTCAACTCCTTGTACAGGTACGCGATGTTGAACCAGAAGAGCAGCTGCACGATCAGCGGGATCGAGCGGAAGGCCCAGATGTAGCCCCAGGCAACTACTTGCAGGAAAGGGCTACTGGACAAGCGCATCGACGCGAGGACCGCACCGAGCACGAACCCGAGCACCGTGCCGTACACGGTCAGCTGCACGGTCACCCAGAGCGCGGAGAAGATCGTCCTGGTGGCGAAGAACTCGAAGAACGTCGGCCAATCCCAGCCCGGGTTGGTGGCGAGACCGTGCACGAACATCGCCAGCAGGACGAGCACAACGGCGACACCGACCCAGCGCCACGGATGCCGGCGGGCGACAACGGGCAGGTCGGCTTCAAGCGGTACTGCGGACATCGGCGGGCCGGATGTACCGGACACAGACGTGACTGACGTGGTGGACACGATGAGACTCCCTGGCGGTGGGCAGGCTTCGCGGACGTCCGGAACGGGACGTCTCAGCGGTACGAGAAAGGGTTCAGGTCAGCGCAGACACAGCGCGCTGGAGACCCGGAGAAGGTCGATGTGGAGGCGGTAGTACGGCGGCTTGCGCGTCATCCCCGTCTCCTCTCGTCGCTCGTGTCATTTCAGTATGGGACGCCATTGAAAGTTTAGTAAGTCGGTCGACAAAGCTCTCAATATATGGACGGCTTATACCGGTCCGGAGGGCCTGCTCGGCGCCAATCGGGCGGTGATCCGCGTCACGCCGATAGTTGAGTCTTCACTGGGCAGGTTCACGCCTGAGTGTGCACACGGCGGCAGGACGGCCTTACCCAGTGTGTTCGATTTCGTTGATCTAGTCGCAACCTGTGTTTGAGGCGTTTGAGATCTCCTCGTTATGGTCGTTGAGGTCGCCGTACCCCCTCAACGGCGAACGCCCCTCCCTGGAAGGTTTTCTCGTGCCTACGCACCAAGACGTGCCGGAAGCTGATCGGCCGGCATCACGTCGTCCGACTGCCCCGCGCCGGGTGGCCAAGCACCGCTCACTCAGTCGACTCGCAACCCGCCGTACCCAGCTGATCGGTCTGACCGCCGCTCTGGCTGCCGCAGCCGGTACGACCGCCGTCGGGCTCAGCTCGTCGGCCGCCGGTCCGGCCGCCGCGAACGAAGGCACCGGCCTGAGCCCCTCACAGGCCGGCGCTCTCACCTCGGCCCGGATCGACCGTCGGGACCTCGGGTCCCGCGATGCGTCCCGGATCGACCTGTCGCTAGCGGCAAGTCAGAAGGCAGCGGCCGACAAGGCCGCCAAGCAGCGCGCCGCGAAGCTGGCCGCGAACGCGACGCTGACGCAGCGCCGGGCACTCGCCCTGGCGGCGGCGAAGGCGGCCGCGGCGAAGAAGGCAGCTGCCTCGGCCAAGGCCCTGGCCGTGGCGAAGCAGGAGGCGATCGCGAAGGCGGCCGCCATTGCGAAGGCCGCGCCGAAGATCGTCCTCCCGACGACCGGGTACCACCTGACCGCCCGCTTCAACCAGGCCGGCGGCCGCTGGGCCCACAACCACACGGGCCTCGACTTCGCGGCCCCGATGGGTACGCCGGTCCGTTCGGTGATGGCCGGCGAGGTCATCCAGGCCGACTGGGAAGGCGCGTACGGCCGGCAGGTGAAGGTGCGTCACGCCGACGGCACGGTCACGTCGTACAGCCACATGGAAGAGTTCGACGTCTCCGTCGGCGACTCGGTCCAGGCCGGCTCGATGGTCGGCCGCATCGGCATGACCGGCAACACCACCGGCCCCCACGTCCACTTCGAGGTCCTCCCCGGCGGCGGCGCCCCCATCGACCCCGAACCCTGGCTCCGCAACCACGGCCTCAACCCGTAGTCCGCTAGCGTTCCCCCACACACTTCCAAGAGGGGGAACTCTTGAAGCTCTACAAGACGACGCTGGCTCTGCTTGCCCTGATGGCATCCAGCCTTGTCACGATCCAACCGAGCCAGGCGGCCACCGCGCGCGTCGCGGCGGCTACCTGCTCGTTCAAGGTGCCGGCCAGGCTCGCGATGACTGCGGCAAACACGCACTACGCCGTTCCGCTCGGGAGCGACTGTCCGGCCACGATGGTCCGCGGTGCCTGGGCGGCGACCTTCAAGAACGGCAACGGCGAGACCGTTCTCTGCCAGAACGGCACGTGCCCGGGCATCTCGTTGTCGACGGGGTTCGTTCCGGTCGGCAAGGTCACCTGGGTGGGCGACGCCTCCGGCGGCGTCGACCAGAACAACCAGAAGGTCGCAACCCTGCTGCCTGCCTACTCTGAGGTCAGGTTCGGCTCGTCGGCGAGCGTGAATGCCGGACGGAAAGGCACGAGGACCGCGTTCCTGACGACGGTCTGGTACTTCAACCCGAAGACCGACACCTACTCCCGCTGGGCCGGCCGCAAACTCCTGCTGCAGTACCAGGAGATCGGTACGACGACCTGGAAGGGTCTCGCGTACACCACCACGAATGCCAGCGGGCAGGCGGCGTACACCTACTACCCCGGTCGGACTCGCAGGTATCGCGTGTACGTTCCGGCGTCGACGTCAGTCTGGGACTACTACGGCCCAAGCATCAGCCGTTAGAGCATTTTGGCCATGTCGAGGGCGGCTATCAGGGCGCCCTCGATGAGGAATTCGTTGGGGTGGGTGCCTTCGATGATGTAGCCGTGGCGTTCGTACAGGGTGCGGGCGGCGGTGTTGGTGCTGTGGACGTGGAGTGAGATCTTGCGGGCGCCGCGCAGTACGCCCTCGGCTGTCGCCGCGTCCAGCAGCGCGGATGCCGCGCCGAGCCGTCGCGCCGTGGGCGCGATCGCGAGGCCGTTGATCGTCAGGACGCCGGCGCCTTCTGGGAACGGGTACTTGTCCTGCAAGCGCAGATACCCGACCACCTCGCCGTCGTACTCCGCGACCAGGTGCGCCTCCGGACCGCTGCGCGCGAAGAACGTGTCCTTCAGATTCTCCTGGTACGACGGGAAGCCCGACGACGCGTCCCACGACACCTGCTCGATCGCGAGCAGCGCGGCATCGTCCTCCTCGACGGCACGTCGTACGGTCACCTCGTGGTCGGCTGAAGGCCGTTCGTCACTCACCGCACCATCCTCTCCCGCAGACCGGGCCAACCGCTTGCCGGGTCAGGTATCGATGCGAGCCTCAGGCAGTACGACGGTCGCCGTCAGCCCGCCGTCCACGTTCGCGACCAGTTCGAGCCGCCCGTGATGGACCTCGACGATCCGATCCACCAGCGCCAACCCCAGCCCGTGCCCCGCGCCGTACCTGCTCTTCGCGAACGGCTCCACAAACGTCCGCACCACGGCCGGGTCGAGCACCGCGCCGTCGTTCCGTACGACGAGACTCCCCCGGGCGACCGTGACGACGACGGCGCCACCACCGTGCCGGATCGCATTCTGCACCAGATTGGTTACCAGTTGATGCAGTAACACATCGTTGCCCTCTACAACGGCCTCCTGGGGCTCGGACGAGAGCCGCACCCCAGCCTCGGCCGCCTCCGACGACAGAGCCGGCCACGCGGACCGCAGTACCGTGGCCAGATCGACCGGGTCCAGCTCCACTTCCCGGTTGCTCAGCGCGGTCAGACTGAGCAGCGTTTCAACGATGTTGATCCCGCGCTGATTGGTCTCCGCCAGCCGCTTCACCAGCTGCGGCACGTCCTGATGCTCGGGATCCGCCTGCGCCACGTCGAGCATCGTCTTCATCACCGCGTGCGGCGTCCGCAACTCGTGCGAGGCGTTCGCCGCGAACCGCCGGTACTGCTCGAACGACCGCTGCAACCGCTCCAGCATCTCGTCGAACGTGTCGGACAGATCGGTGAACTCGTCCCGGATCCCGGTCAGCCCGATCCGATGATCCAGCGAGCCGCTCGCCGCCTTCCGCGCCGCGGCGGTGATGTCCTGCAGCGGCTTCAGCATCCGGCCCGCGAGGAACCACCCGCCGACGAGCCCGATGATCGCCAGGACTCCCAGCGCCCATCCGGACAGCGTTACCACCAGGTGGAGGATCTCGCCGCGGGTCGGCGCGGGCTGTTGGTCGCGCGGGTTGGCGGCTGTGAGCGGGTAGTTCGGCACGATCCGGAAGACAAGCCAGATGATGCATGCGACCACGGCGCCGGCGACGACCAGCAGACCCGCGTAGCTCAGCGTCAACCGCAGCCGAACCGTCAGCCGCGGCCGCCAAGTCATCAGCCGTTCGTCGCTCATGGCTCACCGATTCGGTAGCCGACGCCCGGCACGGTGTGGATGACCCACGGATCACCCAGCCGCTTCCGCAACGCCGAGATCGTCAGCCGGACCGAGTTGCTGAACGGGTCCGCGTTCTCGTCCCAGGCCTTCTCCAGCAGCGTTTCCGCGCTGATGACCCCGCCGCGCGCCGCCATCAACACCTCCAGTACGGCGAACTGCTTGCGCGCGAGCTTCACGTAGCGCCCGGAGCGGTACACCTCGCGCCGGTACGGGTCGAGCCGCACCCCGGCGTACTCGATCACCGTCGGCGTGGCGGCAGCGGGCCGTCGTACCAGAGCCCGAAGGCGTACGACGAGCTCGCGCAACTCGAACGGTTTCGTCAGGTAGTCGTCGGCGCCGAGCTCGAACCCGGCGACCTTGTCGTCGAGATCTCCTGCCGCGGTGAGCATCAGCACCCGGCATCCGATGCCTTGCGCAACGATCTGCCGGCAGACCTCGTCGCCGCTGATGCCGGGCAGGTCGCGGTCGAGGATGACCACGTCGTACGCGTTGACCGTGACGGATTCGAGCGCGGCGCTGCCGTCGAACGCCAGATCGGCCGCGATCGCCTCCAGCCGCAGCCCCGCCTGGATCGCCTCGGCGAGATAGACCTCGTCCTCGACGACTAGCACCCGCATACCACCCATTGAACCAGGCCGGGCGTATCGAAAACGTATCCGGATTTACAGACGCTCTCGCAACATCGCCTTGGATGAACTGTCAGCATGCTCACCGATCACCGCACCACCGTCGTGGCGATTGTTGCCGCAGTCACCTGTCTGGGGCTGGCCTCGTGTACGGCGGCCTCGGCCCAGGACGACGCAACCCCGTCGACGTCAGGCTCGAGCGGCCCACCCCGCTCGGCAGACGGCGTACTCCCCGACCACACGTCGGCGTACGACACCGATCTGCCCGGCATCGCCAAGCTCGACCCGGCGCTCCGCAAGGCTGTCCAGCAAGCCGAAACCGCAATGCAGGACGACGGCATCAAGATGCAGGTCACCACGGGCTGGCGAAGCAAGAAGTACCAGGAAGAGCTGCTGGACAAGGCAATCCGCAAATACGGCAGCAAGAAGAAGGCCCTCGAGTACGTCGCCGAACCCGACGCGTCCCACCACGTAACCGGCCACGCCGTAGACATAGGCCCCACCAACGCCGACGACTGGCTCTCCCGCCACGGCAACCGCTACGGCCTCTGCCAAACCCTCACCAACGAAATCTGGCACTTCGAACTAGCAACCAAACCAGGCAAAGCCTGCCCCCCAATGACCGACCCGACGAAGAGCTAGCGCCGAATGGCTGCACCTGGGGGATAAGCCGGAGGTGGGTAGGAGCGCGCGTAGCTGGCGGGCTGAGGAGCGGAGCGACGAAGAACGACTGCGTAGCACGCGGAGTCCGGCGGTAGCCGGAAAGGATGCACCGGCGATGAGCCGGGGGGCGGGTGGGGGCGGGCATAGCAGTTGCGGCGGAGGAGCGGAGCGACGACAGAGCGGCTGCGTAGCACGCGGGGGTCTACCAGCTAGCTGGGTTCCTGGGGTGGGTTGGGGTGGGTTGCTAGGGGGCGTTGGACCCAGGCGACGTCGTGCCAGGTGTTGAGTTTCCAGCCGATGGCTCGGTAGGTGCCGATTGGTTCGAAGCCTAGGGACTTGTGGAGGCCTTCGCTGGCTGGGTTCGGGAGGGTCATGCCGGCTACGGCGGTGCGGTAGCCGCGGGCGGTGAGGCGGGTGAAGAGAGCCTCGTAGAGCGCGCGGCCGGCGCCGGTGCGGCGGCGGCCCGGTTCTAGGTAGACGCTGACTTCGCAGGACCAGCGGTACGCCGCGCGCGGTTTCATCGGGCCGCCGTACGCGTAGCCGATGACGCGATCCTCGTCCTCGACGACCAGCCAGGCATGGGTCGACTGGGCCTGAGCGATCCGCGAGGCCATCTCAGCAACGCCAGGCGGGTCGATCTCGAAGGTGATGGCGGAGTCGGTGACGTAGGGGGCGTAGATCGCCGCGCAGGCCTCGGCGTCGGCTGCCGAGGCGTCTCTAACCTGAACCATGGCACGATAGTAGCCACAACTGCCGCTATAGTGGCAACGTGATTGACGATCTGTCTCGCTCTCTGGCCGCGACCGTGCAGCAGGCCCGCACGGCGCAGGACCTGTCCGTGAACGCACTGGCCGAGCGATCCGGAGTATCGCGAGCGATGATCGGCAAGATCGAGCGCGGCGAGGCGCAGCCCACCGCCGTACTGCTGGGGAAGCTGTCGGGAGCACTCGGCATGACGCTGTCCGAGCTCGTCGCCCGCGCGGAGAACACCGGCGAGCTGCTGCGACGAGCACAAGACCAGCCTGTCTGGACGGACCCGGTCACCGGGTACCACCGCCGCGCGGTGTCCCCGGTGACCGAATCACCGCTGGAACTGGTCGAGGTAGAGCTCCCGGCCGGCGCATCGGTCTCCTACCCGGCCGACGCGTACATCTTCAAATACCAGCAGCTCTGGATCCTCGACGGCCAGCTCCGCTTCCACGAAGGACCACAGGTCCACGAACTGCAGCCCGGCGACTGCCTACAGCTCGGCCCACCCTCGGCGACAACCTTCCACAACCCGGGTACGGCGCCGTGCCGCTACCTCGTCGCACTCGTCAAAGGCCGCGCCTGAAACCAAACAGCGAGCGCGTCCCGTAGACCGTCTCGCTCGACAACCCCGTCGTGCTCCGCGGCCCATGCGACATACCCGTCGGGTCGAATGAGCAGAGCGATCTGACGATCGCCGCGGCCGGTGACCACGTCCACCCCAGCAGGTACGTCGGTTGTGGCGAAGGCGCCGTCCGTGGTCAGGTCCACGAGGAGCGGGCGGCCAGGGCGCATCAGCTCGGCCAACCGAACCGACGCAGGGAATGAGGAGGAGCCCAGAGCCGACCCGGAGGCCGAGGCGGACTCGGCGCGGGCGGGCGATGGTAACTCGGGAACCTCCAGCGTGAGGTCTGGCGCCCAGCGGCCGATGAGTGGGTGGGGCCCGTCGTAGTACCGAATGTCCGCGCCGGTGATCAGCTCCGCGATCCGCTGGACGTTCCGCGGCTCGGTCAGCAGCTCACCGAACAGCTCCCGCAACGCCGTCACTTCATTGCCCGGAGCAACCAATGCGGTCTGCGCCTGCGTCTGCATCACGACCCGCTCGCCGACCGGCCGCCGCTCGGACTCATAGGTGTCGAGCAGCCCCGCCGGCGCGCGCCCCTGAACCTCCGCCGCCAGCTTCCAGCCGAGGTTGATCGCATCCTGCAACCCGAGGTTCAACCCAGGCCCGCCCATCGCCGAGTGAACGTGGGCAGCATCTCCGACCAGCAGCACCCGACCTTCGCGATACCGATCCGCCAACCGACTGTTCCCGCCGACAAGCCGGCGCAGCAGCCGAGGCCCGTCACCCTCCGGCGGTGTCAGCGGGAGATGCACACCAAGCACGCGATCGGCGCTCGCCTGCAGCTCCTCGAACGTCATCTCGACGTCATCGGCAGGATCGTCCCACTCACCCGTACTCACCGCAGAACGCCCGGGGAACGGCGCGAACACGAACATCCCGCGCTCCGTCCGGTGGTGCATGAACGGCGGGATCACGCCGTACCCCGGGATCCTCAGCGCGCCAGACGGATCGATCAGCTCAGCAGGCACCAGCGCACTCGCCGTACGGGAGACCATGCGGTCGTTCGTCACGCCGGGGAAATCAATACCGGCCAGCTTGCGGGTGAGGCTGTGGCCGCCGTCGGCGCCGACGAGATAGCGGGTCCGCAGCTCGTACACACCGTCGGGACCAGCGACCTCCACCGTGACCGAATCCGCGTCCTGCGCCAGACCCGTCAGCGAATGACCCGGACGAATCTCGGCGCCGAGTTCCAGCGCCCGCTCGCGGAGTACAGCCTCGACCCGGACCTGGGGCACGGGCAGCATATAGACCGGGTTGTCCTCGAGCCCGGCGAGCGGCAGCTCCATGGCCCCGAAGATGTACGCCGGTTGTGGTTGCGGCGGACCCGGCGTACCAGCGAGGGGCTCGTACAGCCCGCGTCGGTCGAGCATCCGCACGACCTGGCCGACGAGGCCGTTGGCCCGCGGGGTGGAGTTCGGTTCGGGCAGCCGCTCCAGCACCAGCGGCTGGACCCCGGCCAAGCGCAGTTCGATGGCGAGCATGAGGCCGTTCGGTCCGGCCCCGGCAATGACGACTTCGGCATCCATGACGTTCCTCCATAGGCATGACTGACCACCCCGGCGACTGACCGGGGGAATCAAGAAGTTGGTTTATTCAGGCACTGGCAGGCCGGCCTCGATCTGGTCGAGCGCCTCGGTCAGCAGGTCGGCGATCGAGCGGGGCGGATCGGCCCGCATCCACTCGGCCATCACGACCCCTCGGGCCGCACCGATCACGTCGGCGACGAGCCGCGGGTACATCCCGGTGATGCCGGTCCGCTCGGAGATGGCGGCCGCCAGCTCCTCGCCGACCCGGGCGTAGGCGAGCACGATCGCACCCTGCAGCGCAGGCTCGGTCATCATCAACCGGATGCCCTTGACCCACTGCTCGTCCGGCGGCGTCCGTCCGCCGTGGCCCTCCGCACCGAGCGCGAAATGGGCCTCGATCGCGGCCCGGATCGCCACCCACAGCGGCTCGTCGGCGGGCCGGGCGCGCAGCTCCTCGGCGATCTTCAGGCTGCGATCCACCTCGCGCGCGGCGATCGCGTCCGCCTTGCTGTCGAAGTAGTTGCGGAACGTCCGCAGCGAGACCCCGGCCTCCGCGGCGATGTCCTCGATCCGGACCGCGCCGTACCCGCGCTCGACGGCGAGCCGGACGGCCGCCCAGCTCAACGCGATCCGCGTCTCCTGCTTCTTCCGCTCCCGCAACCCTTCGGCCATGATCCGACGGTAGCAGAAGTTGCCGAAAGAGCAAAGATGCCTTTTAGGCAAATTTACGACAACTCGGGAATCCCGCCAGCCCGCCATGGTTGGGTTACGACATGACGGTGTCCCCGCTGGTCTGGGTGCTGACCTTGCTGGCGATTGTCGGCCTGCTGCTGTTCGACTACTTCTTCCACGTCCGGTCGGCGCACGTCCCGACGCTGCGCGAGGCCGCGGTCTGGTCCGCGCTGTACGTCGGGATCGCGGTCCTGTTCGGTCTCGGCGCGCTGGTCCTCGGCGGCACCGAAATGGGTTCGGAGTACTTCGCCGGGTACGTCACGGAGAAGGCGCTCTCGGTCGACAACCTGTTCGTGTTCCTGATCATCATGACCGGCTTCCGGGTGCCCCGGGAGAACCAGCAGAAGGTGCTGCTGGTCGGGATCGTGGTCAGCCTGATCGCCCGGGCCGGGTTCATCTTCGCCGGCTCGGCGCTGCTGCACACGTTCTCCTGGGTGTTCTACCTGTTCGGGGTCGCGCTGCTGCTGACCGCCGGAAACATGCTCAAGCCGGAGACCGAGGAGTCACACCAGGCGCAGAACATCGTGGTCCGGCTGGCCCGACGCCTCTTCCGCACCAGCGAGGAGTACGACGGCGACCGGCTGACCACCGTGGTCGACGGCCGCCGGATGCTGACGCCGATGCTGCTGGTGATGGTCGCGATCGGCGCCACCGACCTGCTGTTCGCGCTCGACTCGATCCCGGCGATCTTCGGCCTGACCCAGAACGTGTACGTCGTCTTCACCGCGACCGCGTTCAGCCTGCTCGGCCTACGGCAACTGTTCTTCCTGCTCGACGGCCTGCTGGACCGGCTGATCTACCTGTCGTTCGGACTCGCCGCGATCCTGATGTTCATCGGCGCCAAGCTGATCCTGCACGCGCTGCACGAGAACAACCTGCCGTTCGTGAACGGCGGAGAGCACGTCGAGGTGGTCGAGATCAGCACCGGCCTCTCGCTCGCGGTGATCCTGGTCGTCCTGCTGATCACGATCTTCGCCTCACTGTTCAGCACCCGCGGGCGGACGCAGACCGCGATGGCCCACATCCGCCGCGACGCCAACGCGTACCTCGACCCGGAGTACACCGACGACCCGGACGAGCGCGAGCGGGTCTTCCAGCGACTGCTCCGCGCCCGCGACCACATCACCGACCTTGGCCCGAAGGCCAAGCAGCACGTCCTGAACGAGGACGACCTGATGGCCCTGTGCCGCCAGGTCGGCGAAGCCCACGCCACCGCCCACTCCGACCACGAGATCCGCCCTAGCCTTTGACAGCTCCCGATGCCAGCCCGCTGACGTAGAAGCGCTGGAGACCGATGTACAGCACCACGCACGGGATCATCGCGATCACCGCGCCGGCGACGAGTGAGCCGAAGTTGATCTCGCCGTACGCGCCGGCCTGCACGTTCACCAACGCGACCGGCAGCGTGTAGAGCCTCTCCTTGGTCAGGAACGTGAGTGCTCCGAGGAACTCTGTCCAAGCAGCCAGGAACGCGTAGAGCGCGACGGTCGCCGCGCCCGGCATGATCAACGGGCGAAGTACCGAGCCGAGCATCCGGAACGTGCCGCAGCCGTCGACGTGGGCCGAGTCCTCGAGCTCGACCGGGACCGAGGCGAACGAGTTCCGCATCACGAAGACGCCGAACGGCAGGTTGACCGTCGTATAGAACAGCACGAGCCCGAGCAGGCTGTCCGTCAGCCGGAGCGTATTCATCTCCAGGTACAGCGGGGTCAGGATCGCCTGGAACGGGATCATCATCGACACGACCACGAGTGCGAACAGTACCGGCGCGCTCCGGAACCGGAACCGCGCGAAGCCGTACCCCGCGAACGTCGCCAGCAGCGCCGTCAGGATGGCGGTGCTCAGGGCAACGATCAGACTGTTGCCGACAGCCCGGACCAAGTTGCCCGGTCCCTCGATCAGCGTCCGGAAGTTGTCCCAGGTCAGATGGAAGAACGTCGATGCGTTCGGCGCCGCGACGATCACGTCGTTCGGCTGCACCGACCGGAAGAGTGCCCACAGCAACGGTACGGCGAAGACCAGGAAGGCGCCGCCGCCGCCGATCACATAGAAGGTGTTCTTGAGTCTCATCAGTCCTTCTCCCGAAGCAGCCGGAACTGGGCCGCGGTGACGAGGCCGACCACGATGACGAGCACGATCGACAGCGCGGTCGCGGCACCGAGCTGTAGCTGGACGAAGGCCCGGTTGTAGATGTACTGGACCACCGTCGTGGTGTCGGTCCCCGGACCGCCGCGGGTCAGGATGTAGAACTGCGAGAACGCGAGCAGCGATCCGATCACGGAGATGATCACGGCCATCGCGATCGTGCGTCGCAGGATCGGGATCGTGATCTCCCGCTCGGTCTTCCACCAGCCGGCGCCGTCGAGCTCGGCCGACTCGTAGTACTCCCGCGGGATGGCCTGCATGCCGGCCATCAGCAGCATCATCGTCAGCCCGCTGACCGCCCAGATGACCAGTACGCAGATCAGTCCGGTGGCGAGCGGCCCGTCCACCAGCCAGGCCGTCGTACCGTCGGTGATCCCGAGCTTCTTCAGCACGATGTTGATCACGCCGCTCTCCGGCTGCGCCTCCAGGACCGTGACGAAGCTGAGCGTCGACAGTCCGACGACGAACGGGAGGAAGAAGACCGTTCGCAGAAACGTCGAGCCGCGGCGCTTGCGACGTACCAGGACCGCGAGGGCGTAGCCGAGCACCAGGATCGGCCCGGTCACGATGACCGTGTAGAGCAGCGTGTAGAGGACGGACTTGGCGAAGGCGGCATCGGAGACGATCGCGGTGTAGTTCTTCAGCCCGCTGAACTTCACCGAGCCGATCAGCGGCCAGTTGGTCAGCGAGATCACCAACGCGAACCCCAACGGCACGAGCACGAAGACGCCGACGAAGAGAACCGCGGGGGTGACCAACAACAACCCGGTGCGTCCCGGGTGCGTCAAGGACGAGCGCGGCGTACTCATGCCTGCCCCTGCTTCAGGATCCGGTCGTAGTTCTGCTGGGCTTCCTTCATGGCGGCCTCCAGTTCGCCGTCGAACACGGCGCGGCGGAACATCTGCAGCCACGGCCCGTCCGGCTGGTTGTAGAGGAGGTTGTAGGACAGCGTGGTCGGCGCGTACCCCTCCTGGATGCGCTCCAGTGGCAGGGTCGCCAGCGGATACTTCTTCGCGAACTCCGCAGTCCGCGCATCCGACCGCACCGGTGTATAGCCACCGGCGGGCAGATCGATCTGTTGCGGCAGATCCAGCGCGAACCGCACGAACTCCCACGCCCCCGATGCATTCCGAGCCCCGCGTGGGATACACATGTTGTCGCCGCCGTCGAAGAACGCCGCACCGCCGTCAGGCCCGGACAGCAGCCGCGGCGTGACCTTCTTGTGGAACGCATCGTCTGACCCGGACACGACCACGCTGTAGTTCGACGGGAAGATGCCAATCTTGCCGGCTCTGAAGTCGCTGCCCCACCGGGACGCGTCGTCGGAAAAGTTTGCCCTCGGCACCAATCCGTCCGTCCACAGCTTCTGGTGCAGCTCGAGCATCCGCTGGACGACGTCGTTCCCGACGATGTGCCCGGACTGGCTGCCGATCGTGCCCTGGATCAGGTCGGTGTCGGCGGCCCAGACCATCGGCTGTACGACGAACCCGAGCGCGCCCGGGCTGTTCGCCGGGAAGCTCCACGCGTAGATGTCGTCGCCGAGCTTGCGGAGCTTCTTGGCCGCGTCGAGCAGGTTGTCGAACGACTTCACCGCCTCGTCCGGATCGACCTCGGCGCGGTCGCACAGCTCGGTGTTGAACCAGAACATCGAGTTGTCCGCGAGGTACGGAACGCCGTACACGCGCTCGTTCTTCGTTGCCAGCCGCAGGTGGCCCGGGCTGAGTTTGTCCCGGAAGTCCAGTGCGGCAAGCGGTTCCGTGAGATCGGTGAACGCGCCGCGATAGATGAACAGCATCGAGTTGATGTCGTCGATGTCGACCAGGTCCGGCACACTCCGGCCGCGGATCGCGGTCGCCAGCTTGGTGACGTACTGCGCGTCCAGGACCGGCGTCAGCTCGACGGTCAGCCGGTCCTGGGACGCGTTGAACTTCTTCACCAGGTCGGTCAGACCGGTCTGGGTCGCCGCCCGGCACCACACCTGCACGGTGCCGGTGGCCTCCTGCCCGAAACCCGCCGCCTGGACGTCGGGTTCGGGCAGGACCGAGCTACAGCCCGGGAGCAGACCGGCCGTGGTCGCTCCGGCCGCAAGGCCGAGGAACTGCCGACGCGTGACCACAATCAGCCCCTGGGCAGCCAGACACGCATGGCACCGATCTCCCGGTTGGCCCACGCGTAGTACGGAACCGCGGTCACCTCGACAGCATCCCCGGTCGAGTCGTCAACGCCGGGCTCGAACGACCACCCTGGCTTGTGCCCTGTACCTACACGTCCCTGGGCCTTCAGCACAGTCACCCCGCCCAGAAGATCCGACGCCTCGGCAGTAGGTGCCTCCGGCAACAGATGCAGGTCGTCCACGGTGGCGGAGTTGTCCACTTGCTCGACGGCATACACCAGCGGGCCGCGTTCGAGAGCAACACAACCGCGAACCGCGTCGATCCGAGGATCTGCTCCGACCACCCTGGACTGCAGCGGTAGCTCGAGGACGATGTCGGTGGCGGCGACGCGGGCGTAGGTGCCGGGCTGGGCCGGCTCGCCGTTGACGGTGGCACCTTCTGCCCACGCAGGAATGCGGAGCTCGACGACAGTCGCTTCCGGAGCCGTGATGTGGACTGTGCCGTCCCACGGGTAGGCCGTCTCCACCTGCAAGTCGCCGATCACACCAGTTGCGTACTGATGGATCTGGATCGCGTCATCCGTGGTCGTCGCCAGGTAGCCGTCGAGGCTCGACAAGGTGCGCATGATATTCGGCGGGCAGCAAGCGCAGTCGAACCAGCCGCGTCGACCGTGCGCCGGACTCCGCCCGTTGTCCGGGTGCGCAGCCCCACGCAACTGCAGCGGATTCACATAGAAGTACTCCGTGCCGGACAACGACACACCAGCGAGGAAGCCGTTGTAGAGCATCCGCTCGATGGCGTCGGCGTACGACGCCTCGCCTGTCGCGAGCAGCATCCGCCACGCCCACTGGATGCCGCCGATCGCCGCACACGTCTCGGCGTACGCGCGGTCCGCCGGCAGCTCGTACTCGTCGCCGAAGGCCTCGCCCTCCCAGCGTGCACCGAGACCGCCGGTGACGTAGGTCTTCGTCGACCACATGTGGTCGAACTGCCGCTTCAGCGCTTCGAGCAGCTCCGCGTCGTCGGTCTCCAGCGCGACGTCGGTCGCGCCCGCGGCCAGGTAGACCGCGCGGACCGAGTGCCCCTCGACCGTGGTCGCCTCGCGGACCGGGAGACGGTCGGAGAAGTACGTCGGCGAGTGCCCGTGGTTCTCGATGATCCCGTGCCCGCGCGCCTCGACGAACCACTTGGCCAGATCGAGGTACGCCGCCGTACCGGTTTCTCGATAAAGCTCGACCAGGGCCATCTCGATCACCGGGTGACCGTCGACGTCAACGGTCTTGCCGTCGCCGAACGTCGCCACCAGATGATCCGCGAGCTTGGTCGCAACCTCGAGCAGCGCGGTATCGCCGGTGCAGCGGACCTGGGCAACCGCGGCCTGGATCAGGTGGCCGGCGCAGTAGTGCTCGTGGCTCCAGACGAGTTGCTGGTAGCGCCCCTCATCGCCGTACCGGAGCTGGACGACCGAGTCGAGGTACCCGTCCTCGCGCTGCGCGGCCGCGACCACCGCGGTCAGATCGCGGATGCGCTTGAGCAGGTCCTCGTCGGGAGTGCGCCCGTACTCCCAGGCCGCGGCCTCGAGCCATTTGTAGACGTCGGAGTCGGCGAAGACCGGACCGATCGCCTCGCCCTCGCCGATGCCGGCGGCCAGGCGGAGGTTCTGCAGGTTGCCGGCCTTCTCGAGCTGGTCCTGGCCGCTGGGGATCGCATCGAGACCGTTGCGGGTCTGCCGCGGCGCCCAGAAGCCGCCGGTGATCGTGGCCTGGCCGAGTCCGAGGGGGCGCCGGCGCCCCTTGGTCGTGGCGGCCGGGCTGCGGGTGGCTGCGCTCATATGTCGTGGCTCCTGAGTTAGGAAAATCCGGAACACGTTTTCCTGCACGAAGGTAGAGCGGATGATGGCGGCGGTCAACCCTTCGGGCTAGACTCCCGGAAACCTCGGAAAGGAGTTGCCGGATGGCGTCACCGCTGCGCTCACAGCCGCGGATCACCGACGTGGCCGCGTTGGCGGGTGTCTCCACGAGCACGGCGTCGAAGGCGCTCAACGACACCGGCCAGCTCCGCGAGGAGACCCGCGAGCGAGTACGCCGGGCCGCCGAGCAGCTCGGATTCACGCCCGACAGCCGCGGCCGGGCGTTGTCGTCCGGGCGGAGCTTCACAGTCGGGCTGATCACGACCGACAGCTCCGGCCGGTTCAGCATCCCGATCATGCTCGGCGCCGAGGACGCGCTGAGCGCCGGCGAGATGGCGCTCGTGCTGTGCGACACCCGCGACGACCCGCTCCGCGAGCAGCACTACCTGAAGTCGCTGGTCTCCCGCCGGGTCGACGGCATCATCGTCACCGGTCGCCGGACCGAGCCGCGCGCGCCGATCGACGTACCGATCCCGGTCATCTACGCGTTCAGCCCGTCGACCGATCCGGACGACACGTCGGTGATCGTCGACGACCATGGCGGCGCCGCCTCGGCCGTGCGGCACCTGCTGTCGCTCGGCCGCTCGAGGATCGCGCATGTCACCGGGCCGGACTCCCACCACAGCGCGCAGGTCCGCGCCGCCGCAACTGTCGAGGCGGCCGGTGACGCGTTCGCCGGCGAGCCTCTGCACGGCGAGTGGAGCGAACGCTGGGGCAGGCACGCGGTCGACGTACTGCTCCGTGCCCAACCCGCCGTCGACGCGATCGCCTGCGGCAGCGACCAGATCGCCCGCGGGGTCTGCGACCGCCTGCGCGAGCTGGGCCGCTCGGTCCCGGACGACATCGCGGTCACCGGCTACGACAACTGGTCGGTGATGGCGCTCGCGAGCCGGCCGCCGCTCACCACCGTCGACATGGAGCTGGAGGAGCTCGGCCGCCGGACGGCGAATCTGCTCCTCGACGCGATCGCCGGCTCGGCCCATCCCGGCCCGATGGAGCTCCCCACCCGTCTCATCCCCCGGGAATCGACGCTAGGCACCTGACACGGGCACCTGAACGTCACCTCGGCGACTCCCAGTAGTCGCCGAACGGGCCCTAGATTGGTGCGGGTGCTGCGCAAGCTCGTGATCGGCGTAGCGGTGATCGCCACCCTCGTGGCGGGGGTGGGCACCGCACGTCTGGTTCTTGATCCCACCGACGGCGTGATCAAGCAGCTCGCATTCCTGCGGGCCGAGATCGAGGACGGAGCGGATCGAGCTGCGCAGAAACAGTTTCCGGAGGGGTACTTCTTCCTGAACGTGCTGTACGGGCTCAGCTGGGTCCAGGTCGGACTCGAGGACTCGGCGCGGTCCGCCGACGCGACCGCGGAGGTCCGCTGGTCCCTCGACCGACTCGCGTCCACGGACGGTACGGCGCCCTTCGACCCGTCGCTGCAACCGCAGTACGGCGTCTTCTACGCGGGGTGGACGAACTGGCTGCGTGGCGGTCTCATCGCCCTCGGCCACTCCGACGCGGCCGAGCTGGACACATTCACCAGCGAGTCGGTCGAGCTCGCCACCGCGTTCCGGACCGCGACGACGCCGTTCCTCGCGTCGTACCCGGGTCAGGCCTGGCCGGTGGACTCGATCGTCGCGATCGCCTCACTCCGCCAGTACGACGCTTTGGTCGCGCCGCGGTTCGGGCAGATCGCGCGGAACTGGGTGACGATGGCGAAGACCAAGCTGGACCCGGCGACCGGGTTGCTCCCGCATCAGGTGGCGCCGCAGGTGTCCGGTGCGCGCGGTTCGTCGCAGGCGATGATCCAGCGCTTCCTGGTCGACATCGACCCGACGTTCGCCCGAGCGCAGTACGAGATCTTCAAGGACAAGTTCGTCACCGGGATCGGCGTCCGCGAGTACCCGAAGGGCACCGGCGGCAAGGGCGACGTTGATTCCGGGCCGCTGGTGCTCGGGATGAGCCTGTCGGCGACGGTGGTCGCGGTGGGCGCCGCGCGGGTGCACAACGATCCGCTCGGCGATCGGCTCGGGCGGGAGGGCGAGCTGCTCGGGCTTCCGCTCTCCGGTTTGAAGACCAAGCGGTACGCGTTCGGCGCGGTGCCGATCGGGGACGCGTTCCTCGCCTGGTCCAACTCCGCGCGGCCGTTGGTGGCGCCCGAGCAGCCGAACCTTGACGGCGGCTCCGGCTGGTGGCGGCTTCCGTGGCTGCTGGCGCTCTGGTTGCCTGCGCTGCTCCTGTGGGGCGTACTCCGGCTCAGGCACCGGGGACGACGACGGAAGCGTGCACACTAAGCTGTTTCCGTGCAACGGATCTCGTCGCGGAACGCCAGGTTCCAGGTGTGGCAGGCGTCGCTGACCAATCGGACCAAGCGGCAGCGCGCCGGCGAGTTCCTGGTCCAGGGCGTGCGGCCGATTTCTGTTGCCGTAGACAACGGTTGGCCGGTGCGGACGGTGATCACCGACGCCTCCCGGCCGCTGTCGAAGTGGGCGTCCGAGTTGCTGCAGCGACTCCCGGACGTCGAGCGGGTCGCGATGGCGCCGGAGTTGCTGGCCGAGCTCGGCGAGAAGGACGAGGCGGCCGAGCTGATCGCCGTACTCGAGCTGCCGGCCGACGATCTCGATCGGATCCCGGTCGGGCCGGACTTCCTCGGGGTCGTGTTCGACCGGCCGACCGGGCCGGGGAACATCGGGTCGATCATCCGGTCCGCGGATGCGTTCGGCGCCGACGGGCTGATCGTCACCGGACATGCGGCCGATGTGTACGACCCGAAGGCGGTCCGCGCGACGACGGGATCGCTGTTCGCGGTTCCCGCCGTACGCGCGGCATCCCATCGCGAGGTCCTCGACTGGGTACGCCGATCGTCGATCCCGATCGTTGTCGTCGGCACCGATGAGCACGGGTCGACCGACGTCTACGACTTCGACTTCACACAGCCGGTGCTGCTCCTGATCGGCAACGAGACGGCCGGCCTGAGCTCAGCCTGGAGAGAAGCGGCCGACCACCTGGTCCGTATCCCCATCACCGGCTCAGCCAGCTCGCTCAACGCGGCCAACGCCGCAACGGCAGTCCTGTACGAGATCTCTCGCCAGCGTTCACGCCCGGCACAGTAGTTCGCCGTGCAGGATGGAAATGGTCGCGTCCGGCGTGGCCGTCCACGTCTGCCAGGCTTGCGCGATCGCTTCCAGCTGCTGCTCCGGTACGCCGGACGCGCGGGCCTGATCCGCGAGCGCTGACTTGAGAATGCGATCCGCCCACATGCCGCCCCAGAACGCACGGTCCTCGGGGTTGGTGAACGCCCAGGTCGAGGTCGTCGCATCGACGTTCTCGAAGCCCGCCGCCAGGGCCCAGGACAGGAGGCGTCGACCGGCATCCGGCTCGCCGCTGTTGGCGCGGGCCATCCGCTGGTAGAGCGCCATCCATTCGTCGAGCTCGGGCAGCTCCGGGTACCAGACGAAACCGTGATAGTCCGAGTCGCGGACCGCGACGATGCCGCCCGGCTTGCAGACCCGGCGCATCTCGCGCAACGCCTGCACCGGATCCCCGACGTGCTGTAGGACTTGGTGCGCGTGCACGACGTCGAACGTGTCGTCCGGCAACTCCAGCGCGTGCACATCGCCGACGACGAACTCGACGTCGAGGTCCAGGTCGGCGAACGTCGCCTTGGTGATGTCGAGGGCAGCGGCGTTGGCTTCCAGCGCGGTCGTCCGGCCGGGCTCGACCAGGCGGGCGAGGTCGGCGGTGATTGTGCCGGGACCGGCGCCGACGTCGAGCAACGACATCCCCGGCCGCAGGTGCGCCAGCAGATAGCCGGCCGAATTCTCCGCAGTACGCCAGCTGTGCGATCGCAGTACCGACTCGTGATGTCCGTGCGTGTACACGTTGTTCATCCCAGGCTCCTTTGCCCTCTCTCGACAGTCTCCACGCTAATCCACAATCTTGATTTATGAGACATATTGTCTCGCGATACAAGACGACGTACATGACCGAATATGGCCAGACCGGGGCGTCGCGGGACGCGAACCTTGAGGAACAAGACCTCAGGAGGGTTCAGATGCTGGCAAAGGTGTTTCCGATCAAGCTGAAGGACGGCAACCAGGCCGCCGCCGAGGCGATCGTGCAGGAGTTCGCGCCGAAGGGGCCGGGTGCGGAGGAGGGCACGCTGTCGTTCCGCGTGTACCGCGACCCGGCGAAGCCCGACTACCTGTTGTTCGTCGAGCACTTCGCGGACCAGTCGGCGTACGACGCGCACACGGGATCGTCGGCGTACAAGGAACTGATCGCGGGCCGGTTCGCCGACCTGATCGTCGAGTTCGTCGAGATCGACCACGAACTGCTGGTCAGCCTGTGAGCACGCAGAACGAGTTGGCGCGGCAGTTGCGTGCACTGCACGAGGGGTCGCCGCTCGTGCTGCCGAACGCGTGGGATGCGGGTTCGGCGCGGGCGATCGAGGCCGCGGGGGCAAAGGCAATCGCGACGACGAGCGCCGGTGTTGCTTGGGCGCATGGTGTTGATGACGCGGGCGGTCTGGATCAGGAGTCGGCGGTCGCGGCGCTGCGGTTGATCTGTGCGGCGGTATCGGTGCCTGTGACGGCTGATATCGAGGCCGGGTACGGCGATGTCGCGGGCACGGTGAGCGGCGCACTCGAGGCCGGCGTGGTCGGGGTGAACCTCGAGGACAGTACTGGGCGGGTCCTGGATGATCCATTGGTGCATGTCGAGCGGATCAAGGCGGCGCGGGCGGCGGCTGTTGCCTCGGGCATCGAACTCGTGATCAATGCGCGGACCGATACGTACCTGTTCGGCGACAAGACCGGGACGCTGGAGCGCGCGAAGATGTACGCCGACGCGGGAGCCGACGTGCTGTTCGTGCCGGGTGTCGTCGACGCGGCGACGATCGCGGAGCTGGTCGAGGGATCACCGTTGCCGCTCAACGTGATGGTCGGTCCGGGGGCTCCCACGGTCAGTGAACTCGCGGAGTTGGGTGTCGCACGAATCAGCGTCGGCCCGGCAATCACCGGTGCCGCCTATGCGTTGGCGACCACCGCCGCAAAGGAAATGTTGACCAGTGGCACCTACGAGGCGTTGGTCAGCTGATAGACGGCGGCGAGCGAGCGCCATGGTCGGAGGTGCTCGCTCTCGCCGGCTAGCGGCCACGCGTCGCGGGCGCCGAGGCGGAGCGCGACCTCTTGTGCCGCACGGTTGCTCATCACTCGCGTCAGTGTCTTCACCTCGGCGTCGAGAATGATGTTGCTGTCAGCAACTTCACGCGCGAGTGGGCCGACCAGCTCCGCATTCGTCAGCGCATCTGGCCCGGGGAACGCGTGCGTCAGGCCGTGATCGAGCCCTGGTATGGGTACGCCGTACACCTGGACGAGCTTGTGCAACGCCTCGATCGCGTCCTCCGGTGGCGGCTGGTCGCGGACGACCGCTGAAACCGCGACCTCGAACGGACCCCACGCACCGGGCACCCGAACGCCGGGCCGCGCCGCAACCAACGGGCCGAACTCCGGGTCCGCGGCCAGATGTGCACGTGCGGAGACCGGCTCGCAATCCAGACCGACCAAGCACGCGGCCCGGTCCACGACATGCATGACGCCTTCCCAGAACGGCAGATGCGCGCGAAGGAGCAGATAATCATCGCCGCCTGCACCCACCTCCAGCACACCCGGCTCACCGTCGATCGAGATCGTCCGCCGATACACGCCGCCCTCGACCGACTCGACACCCGGGATCGCGCGCGCCTGCAGAAACGCACACATCGCCTCCCAGTCGTACGGCGGGGTGAACGGCAATCGCAGTACCAAACCCCCATCCGCGGCCAAGCGATCGCCGCGACGTCGGCGATCGCGGAGCTCGCGCGGTGACGCCCGGAAGATCTCCCGCATCGCCCGATTGAACTGCCGCAGACTGCCGAAGCCCGACGCGAACGCGACGTCCGCGATGCTGAGATCGGTGTCGTCGAGCAACCGCCGCGCGAAGTGCGCCCGCCGCGACCGCGCGAACTGATCCGGCGTGACACCGAGGTGCTCGCTGAACAGCCGCCGCAGATGCCGCGCCGACACCCCGAGCCGGGCGCCCAGCGCTTCTTCCCCGGACTCATCCAACAGACCGGAAATGATCAACTGCACCGCGCGACAGACCAGCTCCGGCGCCTCGTCCGCAACCGTCCCGGCCACCCGATACGGACGGCAGCGCAGGCACGCACGGTACCCGGCCGCCTCCGCTGCGGCAGGCAGCTCGAACGTGCTCACGTTCTCGGCGAGCGGCTTGGCACCACAGCCGGGCCGGCAGTAGATCCCCGTCGTGCGCACCGCGGAGTACGTCGTCACAGGTCCAACGCTAATCACGCCCACCGACAGTTCTGACACGCTCCTTACACCGCGCGCCGACGGTCACCGCTAAGGTACGGCGGGTGCATTCGAAACCGATGCTTGTCGTGATCAGCGGTCCGCCTGGGACCGGGAAGACGACGTTGGCGCACCGGCTCGCGACCGCGATCGGCTGCCCGGCGATCTGCCGCGACGAGATCAAGGAAGGCATGGCACACGCGACGCCCGGATTCGTCCCCGGGCCTGGTGATCCGCTCACAATGCGGACACTGTCGACGTTCTTCGACGTGATCGGCCTGCTGGTCGGCCGCGGTACGACGGTCGTCGCGGAGGCGGCGTTCCAGGATCGGCTGTGGAATCCCGGACTGACCCCGCTGCTCGGCCGCGCGGACATCCGGATCGTGCACTGCGTCGTACCGGCCGAGGTCGCGCTCGCGCGGATCACGGCCCGGACGACCTCGGACCCACGCCGTTCGGCCCACGAGGACGGTCAGATCAGCCCCGACGCCCGGCTGCGGACCCACAACGCCTTCCAGGCGGTTGATCTGCCCGTCCCCAGCCTCACCGTTGACACCACCCGTGAGCCATCGCTCGACGAGATCCTTGTGTTCCTGTCCTAAGGTCGTCTCCGGAGCCGATCGAGAGGGGCCGGGGATGCTGGAACGGTTTGCGGGACTGACCACGGCGCATGTTGCCGATGCTTGCGTTCGGGCGGGTGTGCCGGTGCGGACGGTGTCGTTGACGGCTGTCGTCGGCGAGCGGGTCGCGGGGAGGGTGTTGCCGGCTCAGCATGTGGGCAGCGTGGACGTGTTCCTGGAGGCGTTCGAGTCCGCAGCTGCGGGCGACGTACTGGTCGTGGACAACGGCGGCCGGCGGGACGAGGCCTGTGTCGGCGATCTGGTTGCGCTGGAGGCTGCGGCCGCCGGGATCGCGGGGATCGTGATCTGGGGATTGCACCGCGACACCGTCGACATCACCGCGATCGGGATGCCGGTGTTCAGCCTCGGCGCGTTGCCGACCGGGCCGTTGCGGCTCGATCCGCAGCCCGCGGATGCGTTGTCCAAGGCAACGATCGGCGAGTGGACGGTGACCCGCGACGACGTCGTACTCGCGGATGAGGACGGCGCGATCTTCGTACCGGCGGATCGGGTCGACGAGCTGTTCGGGCTGGCGGAGTCGATCCGGGACACCGAGCATCGGCAGGCGGACGAGATCCGGGCCGGCCGCTCGTTGCGCGAGCAGGTGCGGTTCGCGGAGTTCCTGACTGCGCGGGCGGCCGATCCGTCATTGACCTTCCGGCAACATCTTCGTGCGGTGAGAGGGGCGATCGAGGAATGACCACAGCAGCTGCGGCCGGCACCTGGAAGCTCGGCGACGTGACCGTCAACCGGATGGGCTTCGGCGCCATGCGGATCACAGCGAACCCGGACCACTCGGTCGCGATCCAGGTACTGCGGCGCGCGGTCGAGCTCGGCGTCAACCACATCGACACGGCCGCGTTCTACGTGTCGCCTGGTGGGACGCTGCGGGTGGGTGAGGGCGAGAAGCGGTACGCGAACGAGCTGATCCGCGAGGCGTTGGCGCCGTACCCGGATGATCTGGTCATCACGACGAAGGTCGGGCCGGGTGACAATGCCGAGCGTGGGTTCTACCACGCGACGACGGCAGCCGAACTGCGGGAGCAGGTCGAGACGAACCTGCGACAGCTCGGCGTCGACGCGCTCGACGTGGTGAACCTGCGGATCATGAAGAAGCCCGGCGAGGACTCGATCACCGAACGCTTCGGCTGGCTCGCCACCCTCCGCGACGAGGGCCTGATCCGGCAGCTGGGCGTCTCGAACGTCGGGCTCGACCACGTCGAGGAGGCGCTCGCGATCGCGCCGGTCGTCTGCGTGCAGAACAGTTACGCCGTCGACCTACGCCGCGACGAGGACCAGCTCATCGCGTTCTGCGCCGAGCGCGGTATCGCCTATGTCCCGTTCTTCGCGATCGCCGGCTCGTCCCGCGAGGGCGGCGCCACCACCGACCACTCGACGGCCGTCCAGAAGATCGCCACCACTCATAACGTCACCCCACAACAGGTCCGCCTCGCCTGGACCCTCCACCACTCTCCCAACATCCTCGCCATCCCCGGCACCGGAAACCCGGCCCACCTCGAGGAGAACATCGCCGCCGGAGCCCTGGAGCTCTCTCCCGAAGAACTCGCCGCGCTCAACTGATCGCTGAGCGGATGGCGGGGACTACCTCCTGGGACCAGCGGGCTAGTTGTACCCCGTAGGGGTCGGCGCCGCGGGGGAAGAGGGTGAAGCCCGCGGCGTTGTGGTTGAGGATGGCGTCGGTGAGTTCTTCGACCCACTGGGATGGGGAGCCGCCGACCCAACGGCCTTCTTCGTCTCGGGTACGGCGGACCGGGGTCGCGGTGATCGCGCCTGGGATGTTGTAGATCGTAGCGACGTCGGAGGGTTTGCGACCGACGGACTGCGCAGCCTCGTCGATGATCGGGCGGGACCAGCGGTAGCGGTCGCTCAGCCAGTCGGCGGCGTGGCCGGGGATCCAGCCGTCGGCCTGGCGGCCTGTCGCGGCGAGCGACTTCGGGCCGTTCGAGCCGGTCCAGATCAACGGCGCTGGTACGGCGGCAGGCCGGAGCGCGCCGATCGGGTAGTGCTTCGTCGGCTTCGGAGATCCACCGTCGGACATCGAATGCACCAACTGCATCGCCTCTTCGAACGCCTCGACCGCCTCGGCCGGACGCAGCTCCGGCACGCCCATCGTGGTGATCCGGTCCCACGCCCCGCCGGCGCCGAGACCGAGGACGAATCGCCCACCGGACAACGCCGACAACGACGTCGCCGTACGCGCGAGAACCGGCGCAGGACGCAGCGGCAGGTTGGTGACGTTCACGAACGCCGACAGCCGCTCGGTCCGGCCGAGGATGAACGCGATCGCGGCGTACCCGTCGAGCATGTCCGGGACGTATGGATGGTCCGCCAGGCTGACATGGTCGAGACCGTCGCGATCGGCCTGCTCGGCGAGCCGCAAGATCGCCGCCACGTCCCGCACTCCATCCGGTGATCCGTATCCGAAACGCACGTCCATGGTCACTCCCCAGATAGTTCGCTGTCCTAACTAGTAGTACCACGAATCATTAGAACAGCAAACTATTAGGCGACCGGACTATCATGGGCTCATGGTGACGACGACGGCTCGGGATTCCGACCTCGCGAGTGCGCTGGTCCAGACGATGCACCGGCTGCAGGACCTGCACGCCGAGACAAGCCGGCCGCTCGGCCTGACCCCGCAGCAGGCCCATCTGCTGTGCGTCCTGATCACCGGCCCGCTCGGCATGACGGAGCTCAGCCGGATCCTGAGCATCGAGCGCTCGAGCTTGACGAGCATGGTCGACCGCCTCGAACGCCGCGACCTCGTCGCCCGCGTCGCCAACCCCGCCGACCGCCGTGCCTGCCGCATCGAGCTCACCGCCGACGGCAAGGACCTCGCCCACCAGTGCCACGACGCAGTCGTCGACCGCATCCAGGAGCTCACCTCGGACCTCCCGGCCAGCACCCGCGCAACCCTCACCAAGGCCCTGCAGTCGATCCTCGCCCAATGACCTACGAGTACGCCGAGTTGGCCGGCGCCCGCATCGCCTATCGGGCAAGCGGTTCCGGCCCCGCGCTCGTACTGATGAAGAACAACCGCCGCCCTCCGGACTACCCGATCGCCGACGCGCTCGCCCAGCGGTTCCGGGTGCTGCAGATCCACCCGGTCGGATTCGGCGCCAGCGACCGCCCGGACGAGTTCGACTTCGGCAACATCGGCGACCAGGTCCTCAGGGTCCTCGACCGCGAGGGCATCGACCAGTTCGCCATCTGGGGCTTCTCACAACCAGCCTGCATGTCCGCGATCGCCGCCCGGTCGACGGATCGCGCGACCGCGCTCGTCATGGGCGGCGTCCCGCCGATCGGCTTCCCGACTGACGGCGAGATGCGCCGGATGGAGCGTGAGCCGCGACTTCGCAAGCCCGTGTTGGAGTTCTGGCGGAGCTACCGCTCGTACGACTGGCACCACGAGCTCCGGCTCTACCCGGGCGCGAAGGTGGCCTACCTGGGCACCGCAGACCAAGCGATCCGAAGGTTTCGCAGGCTCAAGCCGGTGCTCGAAGGCATCGGCTTCACGTGTCTGGAGTTCGACGGGCTGACGCACGGCAGCGCCGGGTTGGGCGACGCGTCGGCCGATGGTCGGCGCGTCGCCAAGGCTGTGGTGGATTGCCTGATCAGCCGCGGCGCGGTCGCTTCAGAGTGAACGACTCGAACTCCGCGAGTTCGCCGCCGGGGCCGAGTACGTCGTAGTACGTGACCGCCATCGTGGTCCGGCCGCCGGGGTGGCCGGGGTCGACCGTGAAGGCTGCAAAGCCGTACGGGTGGGCGGCGTTGCGCGATGCGGACCAGGGAGCCGGCTCCTGGACGTACACCGGCGGGCGCTTGCCGGTGGTCGGATCCGGTGCGCCGACCGACGTGATCACCCGGCAGGCCGGCGGGTTGAACAGGACGCCGTTCGAGCCCACCGACGTACCGCCGCCACCGATGACCATGTGGACGGTGCCCTTCGACGTGTCCACGAGGTCGGTCCGCGTCGCGGTCGGGATCGGGGTCAGCGTCGGGTTGGGCTGCTGGCCGCGGATCGGGTGCGAGCGCTCGTAGTGGTGCTCGTGCCCGCAGACGACGAGGTCGACGCCGTACTTGTCGAACAGCGGCACCCATTCCTGCCGGATGCCGAGGTCGGCGCCGTTGGCCTGGTCCGCGCTGCTGACCACGACCTGGTGCATGCAGACCACGATCCAGTCGATCCCGCGGTCGGCATTCGTTGCCTTGAGCTCCTTTTCGAGCCAGGCCTTCTGCGCGCCATCGGAGTACCCGCGGACGTAGCTGTTGCCGCCGTCCTGGTAGCAGACGTCGTCGTTCGCCAGGCTGATCACGCGCACCGAGCCGACGGTGAACGCGTACCAGAGGCCGCGCGTCACGTCCGTCTGACCGGCCTGGCGCGGCAGCGAGAAGTACGTCTGGTACGCCTCGTAGCCGATCGGGCCGTTGCCGAGCTCGTTCTCGTGGTTGCCGGCCGACGGCATCCACGGGCGGTTGCGGGCGCTGCGGCTGTTGTTCTCCCAGAAGTCGTTCCAGGTCCGCACCCGGTCGTCAGCCAGGTTCGCGTAGCAGAGGTCCCCGTTGAACAGGTGGAACAGCGGGCGCACCCGCTCCACCCCGGCGGTGACGTCACCCGCAGCAGGCGAGCCGAGGTTGTCGTTCACGAACGGCGGGTTCGGGATCGTCACGCCGGCCGGCGGCACGTACCGCTTGCCCAGCGTCGGCGTGCCCTGGTCACCGAAGCTGGTGAAGGTGAACTTGGCCCGGCCCTTCGGCGCGGTATGGAACGTCCCGAACTCGGTCTCGGCTCCTTCGTGTACGGCGGCGTACACGTACTCGTTGTCAGCGCGCAGCCGGCTGATCCGGGCGTGGTGGACGTAGACATTCTGCCCGGACTTGGCGTCGGTGTAGCTGGTGCTGACCGCGGTCACGGTCCGCTCGAAGTCCCCGTCCGGACCACCGAGCAGTACGCGCGGCCGCCGTACCGGCTGGCGGCTGTGCCAGGAGACGACCACCTCCGACGCCGCGTCGGCGCCGAACTGCAGATGCAGGCCGCCGACCCGGGGCGTGGTGACCGGGTCGGCGGCCGGTGCGGACTGCAGGACCGGAGCGGCCTGTTCCGTTGCGGCCTGGGCGGGCGCTGCGGTTGTCAGCAGCGCACCGCCGGTGACGACCGCGGCAGACGCGAGAATTCCACGCCGTGAGAAGTGCGACTCGAACAGCTCTTCGTCATCGATCACCTCTCCACGCTGGGCGCGGGAGGTGAATCCGGGACCAATTCGCTACCGCCTGCCGCCGAACTCCCAGGGATGTACTTCGGCATCCGGCGCCTGGACGAGTACGGCGGCTGCCGCGGCGTCCGGCGCCTCGACCAGCGCCGCCCGACCTACGTGCGTATCGCCGTCGAACAGGTCGCCGTACACGATGAGGTGGTCCGACGTCAGCGGTCGCGGGCCGTCCTTGGTGAGGACGAGGTAGCGGCCGAGGCCCTCGACCGCGGTCGTGAACTCCCACATCGTGCGGCCGGTGTGGTTGTGGAAGCGGTACAGCTCGACCGTGTCGAACGCGCCGCCGACGTAGTACGGCTCGTCGTACGCGAAGGTCTTCAGTGCCTCGTCGTCAGGGAGGTCGACGATGTGCAGACTGCCCGTCGACTCCTCCCGGTCCTCGGTGAGGGTCGGGCCGCGGGCGATCAGCTCGTCGGCGTACCCGTCCATGAAGGCCCAGTGCTCCTCGGTCAGCTGGGCCTTCAGTTCGCCGGCGCCGGCGCGATCGCGGCCGTAGACGAAGTACTGCGTCACTTGCCGGCCAGGTGCAGGCGAAGGATCGTGTCGTAGTCGACGATCTCCACACCCACCGCGGGCACCACCGTCTCCTGGCTCGGCACGATCAGCAGCTGCCGCGGGTCGGCCACGTCGACGTCGTACTTCGACTTCACCTGCGAGCGGTTGTCCTCGGCCGCGAAGTACTCCGCGTAGCGCTCGAGCTCGGCCGCGCTTTCGAGGACCGGCAGGCGGAAGGAGCGGCGGCGCTTCTTGCCGTTGACCACGTCGACGACCGGGAGCTCGAGGCGGCCGACGATGTGACGGCCGTCGGCGCGCTCGAGGATGAAGTCGGGCTGCAGGTCGTCGAGCGACGGCTGCCGGACCAAGCGGGTCGCGCCGAACGCCGACAGCAGGATGCTCTCGTGCTTGCCGAGGAACTCGTCGACGGTCGAATCCTGCAGACCGTGCGCGAGGTAGGTGCTCTCGAACGCGTCAGCCTTCAGCTCCGCCGGGTCGACCGGCAGGCTGATCGTGCCGATCGGGTCGAGGTGCGGCTGCGAGTTGGAGTAGTTCCGCAGGAAGTCCAGGTACTTGTCGACCGGCTCCGAGCGGTGGATCGCCAGCGCGAAGAACACCCAGTGCGCGCGCAGCGAGTCGCCGCCGCCGTGCACGAGCAGCGTCCGGTCGAAGGTCGAGTAGTTGCCGGGCGCGAACCGCAACAGCTCCTCCGCCGGGCCGACCAGCTCGTTGCCCAGCATGTTCGCGGCGGTCGGGAACCGCTTGTCCAGCGAGTTCCGGCCGGTCTCGGTCGCGATCGTCGCGTCCTTGAACCAGTTCTGCCCCTCGAGGTTCGCCACCACGGTGCCGTCGCCGACTCCGAAGTACTCCTCGACGCTTGCGCGCTTCTGCCGCCGTACTTCGGGGCTCCGGTACTCGCGGCTCAGTCCGACCAGCTCGAGGATGTTCCAGTCCGGCGTCTCGGTCAGCACCATCATCCGCGGGAACAGCATCGGCCCGAGCAGCTCACCCCGGTGGCTCACCGGCAGGTGCCCGGCCGCCTCCTTCAGGTGCTCCCCCCAGAACTGCGCGTTCACCTTCACGAACTCAGTGGGTTTCATTGCTCTCCTCGCTCGGACACTCCGTCATAACCGACAACTCCCGCCCAAGCAGACCCTATTCCCCAGCCGCCTCCGAACAGGCCGAGGCCTCTATCGGAGGGCGATCAGCCCGTCCTCGCCGCTGACCAGGACCAGGTTCCCGGCGGCGACCACGCCGTACCCGCAGGAGACGGACCGGTCGAGGTCGTGGTACGCGACCGCGCCCTCGGTGACCGTCGCCAGCCGGCAGAGCCCGCCGTTGTACGGACCCATCGCGACCACCACGCCGGCCGCTGTCACGGCGTACCGCTGATCGAACCGGAACTTCACCGAGGCCGTCGACACCACCTGCCCGCTGCTTGCGTCGACGATGCGTACGACGGTGTCGGTTAACTTCTGCGCCTCGCTCGGACAGCTGATCAGTACGACGCGGTTGCCGGACGCCTCCGTCTTGAGCGGGCACGCCCACTCGTTCGGGATCTCCGAGCGCCACTTGATCTCGCCCGAGCGCGGATCGACTCCCACCAGCGGGCCGCTCCGCCCTTCGAGACCGACGACCAGGCCGCCGGCCGCCGTCAGGTCGGTCAGCGAGGCGTCCTGGGTCCACAGCTTCTTGCCGTTCTTCAGGTTGAGACCGACCAACTGGTCCGCCTCGCTCCCGCAGCTGTGGTTGAGCTCCGTGACGACCGTGTCGGCGGTGGCGGTCCCGCTGATGCTGGTGCAGCGACCGGGCTCGTAGGTCCAGCGGTTCGAGCCGTCGGTGTTCGTGCCGTACAGCTTGTCGGAGCCTTTGCTCACCGACTTCCCGGTGACCAGCGGGTCGGCGTTCTGGATGTCGTCGTCGCGGGTGCCCTGCGGCCAGGCGGCTTTGCGTTTGCCCGTGTCGGCGTCCAGGACGACGTACCCGAGGTCGTCGTACGACGCGAGCACCTGCTGGCCGCCGTTCAACGCATAGAGATGCGGTACGTCGTCGGTGTCGGCGCGGGTATAGCGCCAACGCGACTGGCCGGTTGCCGGGTCGAGCATCTCGATGAAGCCGCGTGCGCGGGCGACCGCGATCCCGTGGGCGGTCGCGACGAGGTTCTGCAGGTTGCCCGGGCCGGCCCAGAGCGATCCGCCGGCGAGGGTCGAACGTACGTCGACATCGGCGGGCCGGTGCTGGCTTTCGAGGTACTCGTTCGCGCTGACCAGGTAGGCACGCTGCGCCGGGTCGATGACAAGGAGGACCGCGAGGACCACGACGACGACTGCGCCGAGACCTGCGAGCACCTGGCCGCGGTTCCTGCTGTCGTTGCGGGTGAACCTGCTGGCGGCAAAGGCCGCCGTACCGGCCACGATCAGCATGACGGACACGATCATCAGCATCGGGACCCGCTCGCCGACTCCCGAGGCGCCGTTGGTCTCGGGGGTTGTCCGCCAGACGGCCAACACCCCGATGACGCCGACCACGGCCGGGGCGGCCGCCAGGATGCGGGCGTTGCGGCGTACGGCGCTGTAGACGACGGCAACGGTGACGAGCGCGATGAGCATGAGGATGACCGCGGGCCAGGCCGAGTCGCCGTCGTACTCCGGGTTCCGCCACGGCGCCCGCACGGCGGCCACTCCTGCGACGAACGCGACACATGCCGACAGCACGGCCGTCACCGTAAGCGCGGCCCGCTGCCAACCGCGCCACGGGTGCGGCGTCAGGCCGTCGAGGGTGGCGAGCTCATCGGTGAGATTGGCGCGGGCCGCGGCCTCGTACCGGTCGTAGGCGAGCTGCGTGTGATAGATCCGGTCGGCCGCGAGTAAGGCCTCGACCCGCGGACGCCGGCTTTGTATGTCGTACCGGCTGTCCCGTCGTACTTCGGACGCATGGGTCGCGTACCGCGGATCGGCGTACACGGACTGAACCGCGTCGAGCAACACCTGGCCGTTGGCATCTGTCTCGGTGACGTCCATCGTGCCGGTCAGCTTGATGAGCCGGGCGATCTCGGCGGTGCGTACCGGGCTCACGTCGTACTTCGGCAGCAACTGCTCTGCCAGCCGGGCCGACGCCTCGGCATCGTCCGTCGTCCCCTTGGCATGCTCGGCCCGATGGAACCAGGCCGCCAGTCGGACCGCCGCCGGATCCGTACACAGCTGCGTCAACGCATCGAGCGCCGTCAGCACGCCGACGAGATACCGCTCCCGGTACGCGACCCGCTTCCCGCCGTACCGCTTGATCACCTCGTCCCTCAATGCCTCCGGCAACGACTCGTCCCACAACTCCCGAAGCCCAGCCACCCGCAGATCCTGACACCTACCAAGCTCGCTACTTGCGCTGAGGCTTGAAGCGGCGGACTTCCTGCGGCCAGCCGCAGCCCTCGGCGACCTTGGCGGCCCACATCTTGGCGGTCTCGTCATCGGGTACGTCGACCAGCGCGAAGCCGCCCAGGTACTCCTTGGACTCGAGGTAAGGCCCATCGGTGATCAGCACGTCGCCGCTCGTCGGGTCGGCGCTGAACAGCGGGACGTCATCCTCTTCCAGTCCCCCGGCAAAGACGTACACGCCGGCCGTCTTCATATCCTCCACAACCGCCCTGGCGAGCGGCCCGCGGCTGGCGAACCACTCCTCGGTGTGGTCGCCCACCCACTGCTGGTTGAAGTAGATGAGGTACTCAGGCATGACCTGCTCCTTAGCTAGAGCGGACCCCACGTCCGCCTCCACCCACGCTACGAACGCCATCCCCCGAATCCGACAACCAACCCCGAATTTCGCAGAATCAGGCCCGTTACGATCTCGCACATGGCCCACTACCTCTTCAACCTCACGGGCTCAGGCCAATCCCTCCCCGACCAGGCCGCAGCCTTCCTGCGCTCCAACACGTGGCCCATCGACCCCACCGAGCCCCACGCCCAGGCCCTCGCCTCCGGCGATCAGGTCCTCATCTACCTGGGCCCGCCCGAACGCGTCTTCATAGCCCACGCCGAACTAGCCTCCCCCTGGACCGACGCCACCCAAGGCGTACTCCTGACCCACGTCGAGCGCTGGACCCCACCCATCCCGATGGAAACCGTCCTCGCCAAAATCCCCCCGACCGAGAACGCCCAAGCCGACTTCCCCAGAGCGGTAGTCCGCATCACCCGGGTCGAATACGAATCCGCCCTGTCCGCAGCTACAAACTGAACGCAATCCCCCGCAGAATCAGCGCCGCCACGAACACCGCCGTGAACGCAAGATCAAACGCCATCCCCCCAGCCCGCACCGGCCGCAACCGCCGCCGCACCGGCGCAATCACCGGCTCGGTCCAAGCATGCGTAACCCCCCGCACCCGCCCCACCCACGCCGCCCCGTTAGCCGCGAACACCCCCGTCCAGTCCAGCACCATCCGCACAATCAGCAACAAGATGAACGCCGACAGAACGTACCCAACCAGGGCACCAATGAGGCTCATAACCCACACTCCTCCACGACCAACCCGGCCGTCTCCCCCAGTATCACCACCCCACCCCACCCAAAGCCCCCCAAACCCCACCTTCTTAGCCGACTATCAGCCAAGCAAAGCGAAGCGACGGCGCCGGCCAACCCGCCCCCGCAGCCGAGCGAAGCGAAGGCCCAGCCCCAGCGGTGACCTAACCACCCAACCCAGCCACGGAGCCGAGCGAAGCGAAGGCCCCACCCCAGCGGTGACCTAACTACCCACCCCAGCCACAGCCGCCGAGCGAAGCGAAGGCGCAGGGGGTGCGGGTGGCGGAGCCCCCGCGGCGCGGCGAGCGGAGCGAAGCCGCACAAATGACGAGGGCGAGGCGGTCAGCGCACGTAAGTGCGCGACACACCTCGCCCATCGCACTCGTGGCGGGTGCAGGGTTCGAACCTGCGTAGGCATACGCCGACAGATTTACAGAGGGGCGCAGACAGTGCTCTGAGCTGGGCAACAGTCCTACCCAGGGCAAACTTCCGCACCATCTCCGCGCGTCGGCCCGCGATTTATGTCCGTTTCGCCAGCTACCCTCCGCGCTAGGGCAAGCCTGGGGAGGGCGAACGTGGAGCTTCGAGAGCTCATTGGGCGCATTGGCCGAGAATATGACCGCCGATTGGACTTCCAGAGTCCAGCTCAGCAGTTGCTTAGGGCGGCCGGCAAGGAGATCGAGCAGTGGGCGCCGGTCGGGTATGTCGGTTTCGGCAGCGGCGGCATGGGCACCACCGCGACTATCCCGTGGATTGCTCTGTTCGACCCGGATGAGACCACGACCGCCCAGCGCGGCTTGTACGTGGTCTACCTCTACTCAGCCGATGGACATCGAGTCTTTCTCGCCCTTGCTCAGGGCGTCACCGAAGTCACCAAGAGCCTTGGGGTCAAACTGGGCCGAGAGAAGCTCTACTCACAGGCTGCCGCGATCCGCGAGAAGGTGCCTGAGGCGTTGAGAGCCGGACTAAGCCACCAGATTGACCTGCGGTCGACGGTCCCCCTGGCAGTGAACTACGCAACCGGAACCGTCCTTGCACGGGAGTACTTGACTAGAGACCTTCCTGACGAGGAGACCCTCGTCGCCGACCTCAGAGCGATGGTTCAGCTCTACCAGAGCGGCATAGAGATCCGCGAGCAACTGCGGATCGCTGGAGTTGATCTGGTGGTGCCTTCGTCGGCAAGCAAAAAGGCTGTGAATGCTAGCCCCGAGTTCAAGCCGAAGAATGACGGTGATTACCGCCAGGAGATCGCCGCGCGAGTCATTGTGAAATCTCGCAAGCACGAGACTCTGGTAAAAACATATGGGCAGTTCCTAAAGGGACGCGGCCTTGTCGTTGCAACCAACGTTCATCCGCGGGACATGACCGCGGATCGAGGCGCACACCACTGGCTGATCGAGGCAAAGACAGTCGATCGAGGTAACGGCGTGAAGGCTGCGCGAGACGCTTTGGGCCAACTGCTTAGCTACCGATATTTCCTGTACGAGACACCCGACGAGATTAGAATGCTTGCTCTATTCAATGAGCCAATCGGGGATGCATGCGTAGCAATGCTCGAACATTCCGGAGTCGCCGCCGTCTGGAACTTTGGTGGGACGTGGCACGGGTCAACCACGGCGATCAAAGACGCGTTATGTTGAGGACCGTACCTGGCCCGACGGACGAGTTCATCTCCCAAGCAACGGCGGGTGCGGCCCCATCATGAGCGACGACGAAGAGCGCACCCTGCCAATCGAGTGGCCTACCGCACACCGTTATGCGAATCTGGTCGGCGGTGAAGGATTGGGCGCCTGGATCCGATACAAGGTCTGGTCGGCAGATTGGTACATAGACACCCTGGATCGTGTCGGTGCTCAACTGGGAGAGGACTACGATCGCTACATTGGCGTCGAGATGGCGCTTGATGGAGCACTTGCGGCGCTTTGCGGAGCTTTCGACGCTGCGGTCGGTGGAATTATTAGCGAAGCGGAGGAGTTTCTGAACGTGTCGAAGGCTACGCCAGTTCACAGATACAGCTGGGATACTTGCCGACCACTGCTGAAGAAGCTACCTGAAACCTGCTTGCCGCCGCCGCGTGCGCTAATTGAGACAGTCGATTCGGCGCTGGAGGGAAAGAGTTCTCCTGAGCCGATTGGGTGGCTGGCGGTTTTGCAACGATTGCGAAACCGTGCGATTCATCAGAACTCGCTGCGCCGTCACATATACGGCTCGACCACTGGTCGCGGCCTCGGAACGAAAATCACCGTGCTCGATGCTGCAACTCATCCGGTTAGCTACCTTAGAGACGCCGCCGACAACATGTACGCTCTAGTCAATGACATGATTTCGGTTGTCCAATGCATCGATGGTGACATCGGGTTCGGGCAACCGGTGGAGCGATCGACCTGGCTCGCGCCCTGCCTGCCAAGCGGGCATCAGCCGCCTACCCGCTTCGGAGCTCAGACGCCCTCCTGAGTTGCTCGACGCCTCTCTGGCCGCCCGGGCCTTATTTGGTGACACGAACCTCGATGGTCGATTGCATGCCCAGATCATTGCGTATCGCCACCTTTAGGTCGTCGAAAGATCGAAGGACTTCGTCGTGTCGATCGATGGGATCATCGTGAAATAGCGCCAGTTGCCACTCTGCGAGCAGAGCATACGTCTCGCCGGCGGCAGCTTCTATTTCTGAACTAAAGAGAGAAACTTCCGCCAACGTGTCCAAGAATGGAGACCTCCAGTCGTTTCGGAGATCCTTGATGCGTTCAAGTCTTTGTGCCGCCCCGTGTGGATGGCCGGGCATTAGGTCGATAAGGTCAATGCGCCACCCGTTGAGATGTTGGACGAGTTGAACGTAGGCGTTTCTTTTGGTCTCGCTAAAGAGGCGTTCACGTTCATTCTTCCGCCGCTCCGCGGACTCCTTTTTCTCCCAGTCGAGCTTCCTGCCTTCCCGTTTCGCCGTAAAGGCCGCCGCGACTAGCTGACCTGCTATCGCGCCGGTCGCGCCAATAGCTGACGCGATGATCGCAACGGTCGCTGTGTCCAATTCAGAAACCTTTCATTTTCAGTGTCCGATTGCGGAGTGCCGGTTGTTACCTGCAGCAGGCGAGCCCGCGTCCCTCGACGTCCGTAGCTGTCCAGGGAGATGCGGGGTCGTTGTCACTCACATAGTCACCCAGCATCTGTCGCCTGCTGGCCCTCGTTTGCCTCCGCGGCGCGAGTACGCTCCCGCGCTAGGAAACCCATGTAGCTGTTGGTCTGCATCGCCCTCAACTGGACATCTGCCGAGAGTCCTAGCTCCGCCATGAGAACCAGGTACAGCAGTTGCTCGGTCACCGACTCAAGGTCGTACATCTTGCGCGCCTCTGCGGCCTTCGCCGAGTGCGCAAGACCATTCCGGGCGTTTCCAAGGTCTCGCGCCCAGGTGTCACGGTCCGGGATGATGAACTCGACAGCCTCTGGTGCCGGTTTGATCGCGAGATCCAGCATCCGCTCTCGGTAGCTCGGCTCGTTCCGCAGCCTATTCCGGACCCACGCCCCATCGTCCTCGTCCCTTATAGAGCGAAGAGCCTGGGTGCTTATGCGCTCGAAGTCTCTAGGCAACATCGCGATCGTGTCAGGGTAGAGCGCGCGATGCAGCGCTTCAGCCGCGACAGCGACGGCTAGCAGCCTAACGCTCGGGATCTCGGGCGGCGCATACTGCAATCCGAACAGGACTTCGCAGGCATTGGCAGCATTTGCCCTGAGGGGAAGCCACCGAGACACCAAATTCGCGAACGATTCATCCCTACAAGTGAAGAGAAATGTGCGGCTGTCTTTCGACGGTGATTCCGCGCTGCCTCGGTAGAATTTTTCTCGGATCACTTCAGCTAGTCCCGCTGTCGGCGTTGTTTCGGATACGCCATCCGGTGTGATACCCGTGAAAGTATCCGGATAATAGAGCCTCTCACCGAGAATCCCGCACGCCTCACCACTCGCCAACGTGAGAAGGTCCATCAACGATTCGGTTAGTCGATCGAATCCGGTATATGTCGTACTGTCGCTCGGCGTTACCCAAAGAACTGTCTTAACACTGCCGGTAATCTGGACTGAATCACGCAACTCTTCTAAAGCGAATACACCTTCCGTTGTCGAGACCCGAATAGTAGCCTCGGGAATCTCAACCACCTGAGCCTCGGGACGAGTGATGTGCGCAGAAGACTCGCTACCATCTTCATTGAATCGGTAGTCAACTCCACCTAGCCCTGCCCATGCCGCTAGATTCTCAAGTCGAATTTGCGCAGAGTCGAATATCGGGTCATCAGTACTCGACAGATGCACGCCAACCAGAAGCACTCTCGACGTGAGGTCTTGGTGATCGATTCTTGAGCCCTCCCCTATCCCCCCGTGCTGCCTGGCAACTCTCGAATCGATAAGAGTGACCTTCTTTGCGCCTGAGGCTCCGTGAATTATGGGCAATCGTCGCCACCTCCCATCGAATGTGCGACCTCTCCCACTCCGCGACGGCGTACTTAGCCGCAACTCGAATCCGCCGACTAGCTCCAGGCGAATATCGCCCTCATCGTTAACCTCCGCAGTTCCGCCGAGCGCAGCCTCCGTGTCTTCTGGCACCCACCAGTAGCCGCGCCACTTTCCAGCCATCCCCCACCCCTCTCATCAGAGCATCCCCGGGTCGCTAGTTAGGCACTCCTAGCTCCGACCGCACTGCCGCTCGCCAACTCTCCCCCGCTTCAAAAAACACTTGCTCAGCCTGCCGGACCTCTTCGATCAGCTTGTCCACACGATCACAGTCGGCACGGGAAGGCACTGACTCATTCGATGCCGACCAACGACCTCGACGATCCAACATGATCGCCTCCAGCATCAGTCCGCCCTTAATGGGCTCCACGGCCCACTTGAGCGCCAGGCGCTCGTATCGGGCGATTTCATGAAGGACGTCCTCTAGCTTCGCTACCAGTTTCCAAGCGGCTTCGCGTGGCCCATGGGTCGAAATGATCGAACATTCTTCCAACTTCGCTTCTAATACCTTGGCTGCATCCCGGATTCGCGTGATTGCAGTCGCAATCTCCAAACGATCATCAAGGCGCGTCAGCTCTGCCGAGTTTCGCAGCACAACTTGATAGGCTGACGACGCAGTCCTGTAGGCATCAAGCCGGCGCTCTCTCCACTCCATCGTGTCTCGCTGCAGTCGCTCGCGAGCCTGGGACTCACGTGCATCAGCGAGCTGAAGGTTCAGGCGCTCGATCTCTGCGCCTTGCCGAGATCGATCAGCCGCAGCGTCTCTTCGACCCTGTAGCCATGCGCCAATCTGCCCGGCCAGAAGACCCACGGCCCCCGTGACCAGAATGGCCCAGATCTCCACAGTGCCTCCCCGATCAGGTGTTAAGCGTCGGGTGTGGTCTTCGACTGGCGATCGATTACACCAGCAACATTCGGCGGCCGATACAGCTCGCTCTTCTGCACCTTGCCGTCTCGTTCGATGGGCCGACCATCGGCCCCAAGCTTCGTCATGTTCGCCTTGTGAATCTCGGCAATCACCGCGTCAAGGTCGATCCCGTAGCTGATCGCAGTCCCGTAGGTGGCATAGACGACATCCGCCAGCTCGTGCGCGATTTCGACCAGGTCTCCACCGAGTGCAGCTGCTGCTACCTCGCGCACTTCCTCATCGAGGATCCGCTGTCGCGCCTCAGCCAGCTCGGCTATCAAGGGCGTCGGGCGGCCGGGGTGCGCCAGCTCGAAAACCTCGTGGAACTCGCGCACTAGCCGCCACGGGGACTCACTCGCCAACGGAGCCGTTCCTCTCGGCCGGGACAGTCTCCGCTGTCCTGGGCTCCGGTTGCCGGCCAAATTCCGAGTAGATCGGAGCACCCTGTTCAAGCGCCTGCTGGGCACGCGCCAACCGCCTGACCATGGACGGTCGCATGCGGGGAGCCGCCTTATCAAGCGTCATGAACTGGAAGCGGCGAGCCTCGGTCGCATCGAGGGTGATCTGAGCGATCTGATCGTCAGTCAGCACTCCCCCGTCGAAGATGAACATGATCCCGTCGAACCACGGGCCCGACGCCGGAATCCAGTCCACAACGAGCGGTGAGCCGATCTCGATATCGATCCCGATCTCTTCACGAGCTTCCCGCCGGACGGCATCCAGAGGCGATTCATCGAACTCCGCCACACCGCCTGGAATCTCAAGCGTCGGCTTGTACACCGCTTCAAGGAAGAGGATCAGGCCCTCGCTGTTGCGGACGAGGGCACCTGCCGCCGTTGTCTTCTTGGGCAGTCGTCCGGCGATCCCTGGGTTGAACTCCTTCTCGGGCTCACCATCGGCTGCTAGGTCAGCTTCGCGGTAGGGGTGATTCATTTACCTGCACCTTCTGGGTTAAGCCCACTCTGGTCAAAGAAGTCTCGAACAACCTGTGTGTTCATGAACGGCTTGAGCTTCACGGCCAAGCGTTCGAGGTGGCGATGCGCACGGCTGGAATCAACGTTGCCTGTCAGAGCGACTATTTCCGTTCCATAGTGACAAGCTAGTTCCAGTTCACCTTCTCGGGTGGCCGCTATCCCGAGCTCGGCTGCGCTATAGATTCGGCGTCGGGGCCGGTCTCCCGATCCTTCCCAAACCTGCGTGAGATGCCTCCTCGCTTCCTTGGTGTTGCCAAGGTCGTTCCAGCACGTCCCTGCATGGCTGGCGAACATGATTTCATCCCACTGCGGCTCCCAGGCACGCGGTGCCACCGCCTGAACCTGCTCGTATGACCGCTCTGCTCGATGGAGTGCACCTGTCGCGTCCCCTACGGCTCCGAGGGCGGCGTGAGATCGAGCGACCAAGAGGTCAGCCTCAACGAGCACCTGCGGACTACCGGCAGACTCGGCAACGTTCTGGGCTGCCTTGGCTACACGCAAGGCTGACGCGGCCTGCCCGACATGAAGCGCCTGGTGGGTGATGCTGGTCATCAGGTACGCCGACAACGCGACGTCTCCGACCTCGCGCGCCAGCCGCAGCGCCTGGGTGAAGTACGCCTGCCCCATGCCGTGACGTCCCGCGTCGTAGTACATCCACCCGACGATCTCGCACAGCTCGGCCACAGCGGAGAAGAGTTCAGAGCGAGCCTGTGACTCGATCTCCTTTTGGAGCAAGGGCAAAGCAACGTCATGCAGATACTTGCGGGCCGTTGCTCGACACTCGGCACCACCTGCCCGTCGTTCAATGGTGTCGATCGCCGTGATCATCGCCCGGACCTGCTGCACGCTCGCGCTGGTAACACGGCTGCCGTCGGCGCTGACAACGGCCTGCCCTACTGCCGACATCAGCCAGTCGAGCACGGTGGCCGCGAGATCGTCGGGGCGATACACGACGCTGTCGGCCGCCGGTTCCGCAAGACCCTGCAGGATCGTCACGGCCACTTCCAGGCCGGAAGGGTAGACCGTCAGCGAGTGGCCGGCCTCGGGTGGAGACCCCTCGGCCACCAGCGCGGGGCGCATCTCCCTGAAGCGCTCGATGACGGGCTCAGGAGCACCGGCCAGCGCATGGGACAACACCCCTTGCATGTCCTGCCTGAGAGGGGTCTGCGGGCGCTTCCGCCAGTTGTATAGCGTGCGTGGCGCGACCCCGAGAACATCCTGCGCAAACGCCTCATCCGTCATCGCCGGATCGGCGGCACGGTAGGCGTCTTGCAGTACCTGAACGGTCTCCGGGGTCCACGCCCCACGCTGCACATTCATTCAGCTAGACCACCGATGTGCAGAGCAATGTGCAGATGAGTTGCAGACGCCTTTCATGGTTTGGCGCCTGGATCGGCCGTTGACTTGTCGTCATGAGCCTCCAAGCGTTCAACCCGAGCAGTGAGCATCGCGACGGTCTCACGAAGGTCTGCAATCTGGGCCTCGGGAGTCGTCTGGTCGTACACGCCAGTGAGGGCAGGGACGTCGATGTCGTCGCTGACGAAGGTGCCGCGCCCTCGGGACGAGATCACCACCCCTTCGCGCTGAAGCTCGCGAATCGCTGCGTGGACCGTCATCTCGGCAACGTCGTACTCGGTTGTCAGCGCACGGAGCGCCGGCAGCTTCGCGCCCGGCGCGAACTCCCCCGTACGGATTCGGCGGCGGATGTCTTCTGCCACCTGTGCTTGCAGCGGCTGTGCGCTGCTCCGATCGATCGCCACCCCACAACCGTACCCGAAACCACTAGGGCACGGCGGGGTATTGACAAGAATCAAAACCCTAGAGCACGCTAGGGCAATCACGAGTGACGCCCCGGCGGCGGCTACCGCCGAGGCGTCCAGGCCGCACTAATCCATTCGCGTAGAGGAGCACAACCCAATGAGCATCATCCACCTGTCGGCAGTGAATGACGAAGGGCCGACCGCTGCGGACCTCGCCGCCATCGAGCGGGAGTGGCCGCAGATCGCTGCCGACCTGGAGCTGTTGAACGCGCAGATCGAATTGATGAAGGCCGGACCGTTCGCGTCGGTCCTGGACTGGCGGCGGGTCCGCCGGGCCGAACGCCGGATGCTGGACCTCGCCGGGAGCATCGCCGACCGCCGTACCGAGACGGAGGGCGTCGCATGACCGCCGCTTTTGCTGCCTACCTCGCAGCTCTCCTGGCCGCCCACACCGTGGCTGACCACTGGATTCAGACTCACCACCAGGCCATGTGCAAGGGCAAGCCCGGACTGGTCGGCGTACTCGCTTGTCTGCGCCACGTCGCCACTTACACCGCTACTACCGCCCTGTTGGGTCTGCTGGTCTGGCAGGTCCTCGACCTTGAGCTGAGCTGGCTCGGCTTCCTGGCCGGACAGTTGCTATCGGCCGCAACGCACTACCTTGCCGACCGCCGGACACCCTTGGAGCGCTTCGTCCGCTGGGTCGGCAAGGCCGACTTCCTCAAGCTGGGAGTGCCGCGCACCGGCACCGACCGGAACGGCAACGAGTATGACGACAACCCGTCCCTCGGCACCGCCGGCTACTCCCTCGACCAGTCGTTCCACCACCTGTGCCTGTTCTTCGCGGCTCTGCTGACGGTGGTCCTGTGATCGGCCGGGCCTCTCGCGGGCTGGATCTGGTCGACGTGTACGCCGACCGGCTTGGGATTGAGTCCCGCGACGCCGTCCGGGGTGAGCTGGCTTCGCAGTTCGAGCACCTGTCCCGGCTGGTGCTGGGTGGAGAGATGCCCCCGGCCGGTACGGCGTCGGCTGAGGGTGCGACCGCCTATGGCGAGCTGTGCGTCCTGGTCGGCTTCCTGGCCGATGCCCACGACCTGCTTACCCGGAAGGAGACGCTCCGATGAGTACCCCGCTTCGTACGACGTACCCGGTCCCGGTCAACGACCTCATCCCGACCGCACGCAGCCTCGCGACCGAGCTGGGCAAGGTTCCGTCCCAGAACCAGTTGATGAAGGCGCTGCATGTCGGCAAGGACAAGGCCAAGGCCGTCCACGCCGCTCTCCTCGCCGAGCACACCGACACCCGCCCCGAGACCCACCTGCGTTCGGTCCCGGACACGGACGAGACCACCACCGACGCCGAGCTGATCGATACGGCACCCAAGACCGCTCCGGAGGAGATTTCGCAGGTCAGTGAGCCTGTAGCCCCGGTCCTGGTTGCCGAGGTTGCGCGTGTCGAGCTGGTCCCCGCGGTTACCGGGAGCGGGGGCATCTCCCCAGCCGTTGAGCCGACCACGGAAACCGCTCCGGAGACCGATACCGACGCCCGTCCGATTCGGTCGTGGCCGGTGCTGCTGCTGGCGCTGCCCGCGTTCGTCGCGGTCTGGTCCGGCTGGGTCGGACTCGGCGAGCTGACCGGCTTCGGAGTCGTTCACCCGCTGCCCGGTATCGCGGACGGCTTCACGATCAACTCCGCGATCACGCTGCCTATCGGTGTCGAGACCTACGCAGCGTTCGCGCTGCGGGTTTGGCTGTCCGGCCGCGTCCCGGCCCGTGCCCGCCGGTTCGCCAAGCGCACCGCACTGTCCGCGCTCGCCCTGGGCGCGCTCGGACAGGTCGCCTACCACCTCCTGGACGCCCAAGGCGTCACGGCCGCTCCCTGGCCGATCACCACCGCCGTTGCCTGCCTGCCCGTTGCCGTGCTCGGCATGGGTGCCGCGCTGGCCCACCTGATCCACACCCGCGAGACCGGGAGCCACTGACATGACTGAGCCGATGAACAAGCTGCCCGACCCGATCGACCTGGACGCGCACCGCGCCCGCCGCGACGACGACACCAAGCCCGCCGACGAATCGGCCGGCACGCTCGTGCCGCTGTCGCCGGGCGAGGTGCAGTCGATGGACACCGCCTACGAAATCGCGCTCGACGACACCGACGACGACCCGACCACGGGCAAGGTCATCGTTCCGGTGGACACAGCCGGTCTCGCCGTGCCCGTCGCGGCCGGGCAGCGGCTGCCGATCATCCCGACCCATCTGCGCCGGGAGAACCTGCGCGCCACGACCACCCGCGCCTTGGCCCGTAGCGGGCATGTGACGGCGTTCCACGCGGTCCGTTCGCCCTGGTATGCAACGAAGTTCGGGTGGTTCGCGAGCCGCGGTCTGTCGCGGCTGATCGGGCGACAGATGCGCTGGTGGTGGGTGCCGAACTCGGTCGCGCTGGAGCAGAAGGCCGCCGACGCGGGCGAGCTGAAGGAGTGGGAAAAGATCCACCGCCAGCTCAAAGCCACCCGCATGTGGCGCGGCGGCGTGCTCGCCGTGCAGAACCTAGGCCTGCTGATCGGGGCCCCGATCCTGTGGAACGCCGCCCCCGCCGCTGGTCTCGTGGCGGTGAGTGCGGCTGCGGTCGCAGCTCTGGCGCACTACGGCCGACCCGCAGGTCAGACCCTGGTCGGTACCGCTGTGGTTGCACCGCGGTTCCGCAAGCTCAACTCCGACATTGTGCTGCGCGCCTACTACGCGGCCGGTCTCGGCAAGCCCGACAAGACCGACCAGGAGGTGCGGTTCGGGTCGCCCATGTCGCGGGACGCGCGCAATACCGGGTCTCAGGTGATGGTGGATCTGCCGTACGGCAAGGGCTGGTCGGACGTGGCTGGTGCTCGGGAGAAGATCGCGTCCGGTCTGGACGTGCACGTGAACCAGGTGTTCCTGACCCCGGACAAGACCAGCTCCCGGCGCCACACCCTGTTCGTGTCCGACCGCGACCCGCTGGCCGTCGCGGTGGGCCGCACGGAGATGCTGGACTGCAAGCCGCGCTCGATCTGGGAGCCGGTGAAGCTGGGCAAGGACGAGCGCGACGCGCTGGTCACGTTGCTGCTGATGTGGAACTCGCTGCTGGTCGGCGCGCAGCCGCGTAAGGGCAAGACGTTCTTTGCCCGGCTGGTGGCGTTGTGGGCGTCGCTGGACCCGTACGTGAAGATCATCGTTGCTGACGGCAAGAACTCCCCGGACTGGCTGGGGTTCAAGAAGGTCGCGCACCGGACCGTGTTCGGGACGCACCCGAACCCGAACGATGACAACCCCGTCGAGCGGCTGCAAGCGATCCTGGACGAGGTCTTGAAGCACATCGATACGGTGAACTCGATCCTGACGTCGTTGCCGGTGACGATGTGCCCGGACGGCAAGCTGACCAAGGAACTCGCCCGCGACCACCGCTACCCCGACCTGCGGGTGCTGGTGATGGTGATGGAGGAGTTCCAGGTCTACTTCGAGACCGAGGACCAGGCCGTGAACAAGGAGATCGCGGCCAAGCTGTCCCGCATCCAAGCCGTAGGCCCAAGCGCCGGCGTCGTGCTCATCTCCAGTTCGCAGAAGCCGTCAGGTGTCGGCGCGGGTGACGTGTCGCGCCTGTTCAACCGCTACCGGGACAACCACTCGGCACGGTTCGCGCTCAAGTGCGGCAACCGCACCGTGTCCGAGGCGATCCTGGGCGGCGACGCCTACCAGGAAGGCTTCGACGCCTCCACCCTGCCGGTGGGCGACGAGTACCGGGGCGTCGGTTACCTGTACGGGGTCACCGACTCCACGCCTACGGTGCGGTCGTTCCTGGCTGACGCGGCCGACGCGGACAAGATCCTCACCGCCGCCCGCAAGCATCGCGAGCAGCTCGGCACCTTGACGGGTGAGGCGGCCGGGGAAGAGCTGGAGCGCGCCTCCCGTGACGTGCTGGCCGACCTGCTGGCCGTGATGGGGCCCGACGCCACCGCGCACTGGGACACCGCGGCCGGACGGCTCGCCTCGCAGATGCCCGAGCAGTACGACGGCACCACCCCGGACGCGATCTCCGCACAGGCCCGCGCCCAAGGCGTCCCATCGGTGAACGTCAAGCGCGACGGCGTGGTCCGCAAGGGCGTCAAGGCCGACGACCTGCGCGCCGCCATGGCCCGCCGCGACACCTAAGCCGCGGGCAACAGAGAGTAACCAAGCTCGACAGGGGGTGCGGGACGGCCGAAGTAGCGGCCCCGACGCTACTGGTAGCGGCTGCGCTACCCGTCCCGCTACCCCGCAACCCAAACCTGACCAGGCCGTTCGCTCACGCGTAGCGAGTAGCGGCCCCGGCTCCTCACGCCCAAAAACAGCCCGTAGGAGGCTCACCATGCTGTCCCGCGCCGCTACCGCTATCCCTCACGCCGCTACCCACCGTAGCTACCTGGGTAGCGACCCGTCCGCCGCCGCTACCCTCACCGCGACCATCCACACGGCCGGACAGGTCGCCACGGTCCTACTGATCGTGACCATCGTCGTCGCGTTCTACCTGTTCACCTGCCTGGTCTGGCCGTTCGGCAAGTGCCGCCGCTGCAAGGGCGTCGGCAAGTTCAAGTCGCCGTTCGGCCGCGCCTACCGGCACTGCGGACGCTGCCAGGGTTCCGGGCTGCGAGTCCGGCTCGGACGCCACGTCATCAACCACATGCGCGCCGTCCGGGGTGCCGGGCAGAACTCCACCAGCAAAGGCGACAAGTGATGCGCGCCTCGCTGGACGGCCTGAGCCTGCACCCGGCGAAGTCGCAGTGGGTGGAGCTGTGGAACGGCAAACAGGCGCTCGGCTGGGACTACTACGGCACGCCGGTGTTCCGGTTCCGGTGGGCACCCGCAGGACTCGCCACCCGCCGCCAGCTCCGAGCAATGCGCATGAGTCCGGGCGGCCACGAACCGTACGCGCTGCTGGTCTGGCGCAAAGGCAAACGCTGGGCCTGGCTGTACCGACTCGACCTCGCCAAGCCCTGCCGCGTGCCGTCGCCCGCGCAGCTCAACGCGCTGGACAAGGCGATGGAAGCCCGCCGCCGCTGCCAGCTCTGCCGGACAGTCACCGACTACTGCATTCCCACCTCAGACGGCCGATGCCACGCCTGCATGAAAAGCCCAGTCCCCGCCTAAGGACTCTGCGGCGGGGACTGGGCCGCGCCCATTCCCCGGCACACGCGACACCGGTCAAAAGAGGGGGTAACCGGGGCCGGAAGGGATAAGGGCCAGAACTTCACGCTACCCCCGTCCGAACCCGGAAAACCACCCCGCAGTGCACCACCACAAACCGTGACGCCACCTCGAGGAGGAACCACCGATGAACGACCTTCGGAGCGCCGCTCTCGCCGCTGCTGGACGCGGCTGGCCGGTGTTCATGCTCGGTCGCTCCAAGCGGCCAGTTGCCAACTGCGACACCTGCCACGACAACCCCCACGACCCGGCAAGCTGCGGTCACCTCACCTGCCACGGGTTCTACGCCGCCACCACCGACCCCGACCGCATCGCCGCGATCGTGACCGCCGTACCGCCCGGGCAACTCGCCGTGCGAACGGGTGCCGTGTCCGGGCTGCTGGTGGTCGACGTCGACCCCGCGCACGGCGGCAACGCCAGCCTGGACGAGCTGGTCGCGCGTCAGTTGGTGCCGCGCACGCTGTGGGTTCGCACCGGTTCCGGTGGCGCGCATCTGTACTACCGCCACCCCGGCCACGACATGCCGTCACGGCCGATGCCCAACCGGCCGGGGATCGATGTGAAGGCAGACGGCGGCTACGTCGTGCTCCCGCCCTCGATCCACCACCGGACCGGCCAGCCGTACCGGTGGGGCGCGGGTCCGGCCGACGTAGTGGAGATGCCCCCCGCGCTGATCACCGCGTGCCTGCCCGCTGCGCCGGCCAATTCTCCCGCCCCATCGTCCAGCTCGATACGGACCACTGAAGCGGGGGGCATCTCCCACCCTGACCGGCTGCTCGGCGCACACCTGGACGCCGTACGCCACGCCCCCGAAGGGAAACGTCGAACGACCCTGTACGGCGCGGCCAGAGGCATTGCGCGGATGGTCGCGGCCGGTGTCGTCACCCACGCGGACGCCGTCGCCGCGCTGACCGACGTGGGACAGCAAGCCGACCAGACCACCCGCGAAATCCGAGCCGCCATCGCCGGGGGCTTCCGTGCCGAAGGGATCGCCGCGTGACTGCCGAGCTGCCCGACTGGCTGCCCCCGCTGCCACCGATCACCGAGCCCCCCGACGACCCATGGGACCCCGTACCGCCGACCCCAATCCGGCCGCTCGCAGAAAACCGTGCTCGGGATCCGCAGCGCGACTTTCCGCAGCCAGCCGCCGTACAGGGATGGGACGGGCCACCGGTCCCACTGAAGACCAAGCGGCTCGTCCGGCCGTTCCCGGTACAGGTGTTCCCCGGCTGGCTGGCCGACCAGGTCAACGCGGTCGCGGAAGCGACACAGACACCGGTCGACATGGCCGCGTCGGTCGCGCTGGCGTGCCTGTCCACGGCGGCCGGTGGCAAGGTGCTGGTCCGGGTGACCCGGTCGTGGGTTGAGCAGGTCAACCTCTACACCGTCACCGCACTCCCGCCAGGGTCGCGCAAGTCGCCGGTGTTCCGGGCGATGACCGCGCCCCTGGCCGACGCCGAAGACGCCCTGCGGGAGATCGCGGCAGGGCAACGGGTCGAAGCAGAGCTGGCCGCCCGGGTCGCGTTTGCACGCGCCGAAGACCTTGCCAAGAAGGCCGAGCGCGCCACCGCCAACCCACGCGAGGCGTTGGCCGACGCGACCGAAGCCGCCAAGGAAGCCGCGGGCATCGTCGTACCCGAGCTGCCCCGGCTGACAACCGACGACGTGACCCCCGAGTCCTGCGTCTCCCTGCTCGCGACCCACGGCGGCCGGATGGCTGTCCTGTCGGCCGAAGGCGACGTGTTCGCCACCCTCACCGGCACCCGCTACTCCGCACAACCCAACCTGGGCGTCTTCCTCAAAGGCCACGCCGGCGACAAGCTCCAAGTCGACCGCAAAGGCCGCGAATCCGAAACCGTCGAACGACCCGCACTGACCCTGGGCGTCACCACACAGCCGGGAACCCTTGCAGGGCTGGCCGCACAGGCCGGGTTCAGGGATCGCGGTGTCCTCGCACGCATCCTCTACAGCCTGCCGCCCAACACCGTCGGCAACCGCAACAACGAAGCCGAACCCGTCTCCGAGCACACCGAAACGACCTACCGCGACACGCTCAAAACCCTCGTCCTGGTCCTGGCCGACCACGACACCCCGCACCAACTCGACCTCGACCCCGAAGCCGGGCAGGTGCTGCTCGACTTCCAGAACTGGCTAGAGCCACGGCTGCACCCGCAGACCGGGCAGCTCGCCGGAATCACCGACTGGGCCTCCAAGCTCGCCGGTGCTGTCGTCCGGCTGGCCGCACTCCTGCACGTGGCCCACAACCTCCACCACGGCTACGCCCGACCCATCACCGCTGACACCATGCGCGCCGCCGAAAACGTCGGCCGCTACTACCTCGACCACGCCCTAGCCGTCTACGACCTCATGGGCCGATCCGACCCCGACCTAGACGACGCACGCGAAGTCCTCACCTGGCTCACCAAACACGGCCACACCACCTTCACCCGCAGAGATGCCCTCCGCTCCCTCCAAGGCCGCACCCGATTCGCCACCGCCGCCGACCTCGACCCCGCCCTCACCATCCTCACCGACCACGGGCACATCCGGCCCAAAACCCCCGAGACCACCGGCAAACGCGGCCGTCCCTCAACCGCCTACGAAGTCCACCCCGCAGCCCTCACCACCCCATGACAGAAATGACAAAAACGACAAAACCCCGAGGGCTGTCAATTTTGTCAATTTTGTCGGAGCCTCACGACCTCGAAGGAGACAACTGCGTGAGCACGGCAACCCCGGCCCGGCGACAGGCGCACCTCACGATCGCTGACGTGTGCGCCGACCTGGGCGTAGCTCGCTCGACCTTCTACGACTGGCGAGCCGCGAAGAAGGCTCCCCGCTGCATCAAGCTCCCGAACGGCGATATCCGCATTCGTCACGCCGACTACGAACGCTGGCTCGAAAGCCTGGAGGATGCTGCATGAGCACCGACAACCTGTCCTACGACGTCCGCATCTTCAAGATCACCACGTACGCGGGGAAGCGCGGGAAGACCTACACCATCCGGTGGGAGGTCGCCGGCAATCGATCGCAGGAGACGTTTGCCACTAGCAAACTTGCCGACAGCTTCCGATCGAAGCTGACAACGGCTGCACGTGAGGGGGTGCCGTTCGATGTCGAGAGCGGTCTCCCGCTGACGATGCTTCGGGAGTTGAGCCGACGGACATGGTACGAACACGCGGCAGAGTTCGTAGATGCCAAGTGGCCGCACGCATCACCGCGTCACAGGAAGAACATCGCGGAGGCGCTCGCAACCGTGACCGTTGCATTGCTGCCGAAGCGGACCGCCGATGACATGCAGCGGATTCGCTCGGTCCTACGGAACTGGTCTTTCAACAGGGCCGCCCGCGGCGGTGCCTCGGTGGCGGAGGCGACACGACCGAGCAATGACGCCACGCTGCTGCGGTGGATTGCGGAGAGTTCGCCGGATCTGTCCAAGCTGCGCGAGGCACTCGTGATGCGCCGAGTCCTCGATGCGCTTGCAGTGAAGCTCGATGGCAAATCGGCGGCACCTGCCACGGTCACGCGGAAGCGGTCCGCCTTCTACAGTGCACTGGAGTACGCCGTGGAGCTGGAGCTCTTCGAGGCGAACCCGATCGACAAGGTGCAGTGGACGAAGCCGGAGTACACCGACATCGTTGACCGCCGTGTCGTCGCCAATCCGCACCAAGCGCGGGCACTCCTCCAAGCGGTCGGAGAGATCTACCCCGCACTAGAGGCATTCTTCGGGTGTCTCTACTTCGCCGGACTGAGGCCGTCCGAGGCGAAACACCTGCGCGTCACGGACTGCAAACTCCCGGATGAAGGTTGGGGCGAATTGCTGCTGACAGGCTCGACGCAGCACGCCGGAGCCGAGTGGACCGACAACGGCGAGGCGAGCGAGGACCGGAGCTTGAAACACCGGTCGGAGAAGGCCACTCGCCCCGTTCCGGCGTGCCCTGAGCTGGTCGAGCTCCTGCGCCGGCACATTGCGCAATTCGGCGCCGGGGCGGGTGGACGATTGTTCGTGAGTCGCACCGGCAAGGCGGGCATCCCGCTGCCACCGCCGTACAGCAATCCGGTGTCTTCGAACACCTACGCCCGCGTCTGGAACAAGGCTCGGAAGATGGCGCTCAGCGAAGTTCAAGCCGCCTCGCCTCTTGTGAGACGGCCGTACGACCTTCGCCACGCCGCCGTATCGCTGTGGCTAAACGCAGGAGTGCCCGCGACTCAAGTAGCCGAATGGGCTGGACACAGCGTCAACGTCCTTCTCAAGGTCTACGCCAAGTGTCTCGATGGGCAGGATGCCGTGGCGCGGCGTCGGATCGAAGCAGCGCTCTCATCCGAGACCAAGCACGCAGCCTGACGCTCGGTCAAACGGCCCAACCTCAACTATGACGGCCAGTAAGCTGAGGCGCCTCTGATCTGTCCTTCACCAGGTCGGAGGTGTCTGAGCTGCGCCAGCAGCCAGGTTGATAGGAGCTTCAACGAACATCAGGCAGAACGTCACTTAGCACCTCTTGCCGCGTCTCCTCGCTTAGCCTCGACCACGTCTTTTCGTCGCGTGCGAGGTTGTATTCCGGCTGAACCGCTTTGCTGGATTTCGTCCGGTGGTTCCATTCCGATCGGATCGTTCGCCTAGAAGTCTTGATCAGGGGCTCCACATACTTGTCGAAGGTTGCCGCTGAAGCAGTGAGGGTTCGATAGTCATTGAATGTCTCACCGCGGATCGCTTCAAGGCCAACTGCAACTAGCCCCACGGCATATCTGGATAGGCGATAGAGATACTTAGCCTCTGGCAAATCTTTGGTAGCAGGATCAGTTTTCAGAGTCTTGGAGACGGCCTGAACGCGCTCATTGATGGTCAGTGCTGCCGCAAATTGGGCCAGTTCCTCTGCGGTCCAGTGATCTGTTTCATTTCCGTCCGAGCCGAATGCCGCCCAGTACAGACCACCACGATCGAAGAACTGCTGAGGCTCCCTGTAGCCGGCCGTCGGGCCGTGCAGGAAAGCATGACGAATTGCGGCAAGTTGCTCGATCCGCAACCCTTTCCCCGTGGCCCCCTTCGGCTTGTAGCCGGACTTGTACACATAATAGAAATTCGGCACCGGCCCTTTGCCCGCCACTTTAAAGAGGTTGTCGCGCAGCCACTCTTGGATGGCATCGTTAGCGAAGAAGTCACTAACCTTGACCGGATTCTGCGTATTATTGAATCGAATAATATTCTCAGTGAATTGCCCGCCATAGGACTCCGCGGTCTCAGTTAGGCGAAAGAGCACATAGACGTCAGCGTTGGGTGAGCGACGGGCAGCTTTAGCCAGTGCGCTCACGGTCTGAGCGCCGTTGATGATCTGGAAACGTTCGGCTTCTACGACGTTCCCCTTGCGCGTGTACTTAGCACAGACCGCCGCAACGCCGTTGTTGTAGTAGAGGAAATGCCTGCCCTCGGTACTCGACGTCGCCGTATCGACAATCTTCGGATTCACCTTCCGACTGGTCAGCGGAAGTCTAATGTTGAGATTGAAGAGATTATTTCCGACGCCGCGACGCCGATAAAGATCGGCTAACTCATTCCCTTTGACGACGCCAATGACGGTCCGGTAAGGGTCGTTCAATTCAATCAATTTGCCGTCCTGGAAACGCAGTTCCACCTTGTCAGCGATTCCACCTTTGAGCGCCGAGCGAAGTTCCGCTTCTCGGCGTAGGAGCTCCGACTCACCGAAGAGCTCACAAGTGATCGCTTGGTCTCCCTCCTCATACTGAGCGTTCTTCACCTCAACCAACTCTTGTAGTCGGTCGTTCATACCGACCTTAGCGTTGGTGACGAAGCGCAAGGAGATTTCCCATCCGTCGCGGACCGCGTCCCCGAAGTTTCCCAATAGCTCCTGAATCTGCTCTCCGCCCTGAGCTAGATAATCAGCCGACATGAGCTTCGCGGGCGAATCAAAGAAGGCAGCTACCTTATCTTCTTGAAGGCCCTTGCGTCGCCATGCGGCTTGGACGAGAATGATCCGCCGGCCCATCTCATCCTCAAGAACGGCATCAATTCCCAAATCGTCCGATCGGCAAATTCGCTCTTGCAGATCTGCCTCTTTGGTTGGCTTCCCGTCAAGGACAGGATTGAATCCTTCTTCTTGAGCAAAGAGGTGAGCCGCGTATCCTTCCAGGCCCCGTTCAAGGTTGTCGGCGGAGTACTGATACTTCTCGGCGTAGAACTGGCAGGCACGCCGGAGAGCGTTGGCGTCACCGATCACTTCAGTCAACTTCGCTCCTCTAATGGCGTGGGCTTCAGAGCAGAGCCTAGTGCTCGATCTGCGGTTTGTGATCGAACACCGTGACTGTCCAGAACGCGACGCGCGCGTGAGCCGGCATCCCCCGAGGCGGGGTCGAGAGCAACGGATTGCCCGAACGGGCCGCGCAGGAGTTCGCACAAAACTGGCCGGACGATCCGGGGAGTTCCACGACCCTGCGGGTTCCGCAGTGCTCTGTCCCCGGGTGAGCGCCGCCGCGTCGGCCACCACGGTTGATCTGGGACCCCATCGGATGTAGCGAGACGGTCTACAAGGCCGCGGGCTCAACAAAACTTCCGCACGGATTCCGCACGGACGGCCGTATAGAGCCGTAGTCAGCCGGACACAGCCGGACACAACGAAGCAGCCCCTGACCTGCGTTTCCGCAGGTCAGGGGCTGGTTCGCAGCGTGTGGCGGGTGCAGGGTTCGAACCTGCGTAGGCATAAGCCGACAGATTTACAGTCTGCTCCCTTTGGCCGCTCGGGCAACCCGCCAGGGTGCTGCCGGTTCGTGAACCGGCGTGGGAGACGATACAACAGGTAGTGGCCCTGACAGCAAATCGGAAAGGATGTGCCCATGGCTTCGGAGTCCTCCTTCGACATCGTGAACAAGGTGGACCGTCAGGAGGTGGACAACGCCGTGAACCAGGCGGCGAAGGAGATCAGCCAGCGGTTCGACTTCAAGAACGTGGACGCCGGGATCAAGTGGTCCGGCGAGGCGATCGACATGCAGGCGAACACCGAGGAGCGGGTGAGCGCCGTGCTGGACGTGTTCAAGGACAAGCTGGTCAAGCGGCAGATCTCGCTCAAGGGGCTGGAGGCCGACGAGCCGAAGCTGTCCGGGAAGATCTACAAGATCAACGCGACGATCGACGCCGGGATCACGCAGGAGAACGCGAAGAAGCTGTCCAAGCTGATCCGCGACGAGGGCCCGAAGGGCGTCAAGGCGCAGATCCAGGGCGAGGAGCTCCGCGTCTCCAGCAAGAGCCGCGACGATCTGCAGGCCGTGCAGGCGCTGATCAAGGGCCAGGACCTCGACTTCGCCGTCCAGTTCGTCAACTACCGCTGACCCGCCCAGGCCGTCACGCCCGGTAATCGGGTCGCACCCGAGTCGGTTGCCGGGCATGCTGGCGGGCGTGGGTGAGACGTTGTTGCGGAAGTGGTTGCTGGGGGACTTCGGGCTCGAGGTGGTGGAGCTCACACCGGTGGCGTACGGCGCTGACATCGCCGCGCAGGTGTGGAAGGCCGGTACGGCGACCAACACGTACGCCGTGAAGTGGAGCGCCGCCGGGACGAACACGGGCCATCAGGTGGCGGCGTTCCTGGCCGACAGCGGGCTGCCCGGCGTACCGGAGCTGATCCGGACCGCCGAGGGCGGCCTGTGGTCCGTCCATGCGAAGAAGCGGCTGACGATCACGCCGTGGATCGACGGCGTACGGGCGGCTCAGTCAGGGCTGACGGAGGAGCAGTGGGAAGAGTACGGCGCACTCATCCGCCGCGTGCACGACTCGGAGCCGCCGCACCGCCTGAGGGATGCCCTGCCGAAGCACAGCCACATCGACGCCCGGACGCCGGCGATCGCGGACGAGGTCGGCGAGCGCCTCGAGACGCCTGAGGGCGAGGTCGAGGAGGAGTTGGCGGCGGTGTGGAAGCAGTTCGAGTACGTCATCACCGACCTCAAAACCAACCGCCCGCCGGCGCCGTCCGGCCCGCGGGTGATCTGCCACGGCGACCCGCACCTCGGCAACGTCCTGGTCGACGAGCACCTCCACCTAATCGACTGGGACGACGTCATCTACGCGCCCCGCGAGCAGGACCTGATGTTCATGCTCGGCGGCATGGGCGATGTCGGACCGACCACGCCCGTCCAGCGCGAAGCGTTCCTCAACGGCTACGGCCCGCACACCATCGACCAGGACGCCATCCACTACTACCGCCACGTCAGAGCCTTCGAGGACGTCATCGGCTGGGCCCACCAGGCCATCACCGGCCCCGACGAGTCCTATGCGCTGGCCGTGGTCAAGGGCATCCTCAACCACGGCCTGGCAGCTTTGGCGGTCAGTGCCGAGCGCTGATCCAGCCAGCAACCTGAGTGCCCAGTACGTCGCCATCCACCATCGAGTGACGGAAGTGCAGCCCTGAGACGATCCGAGCCTCCCGTACGTCGCTCCGTACGGCGGACAGGTCCGGGTACACACGCGTCGTACCGGTGACCAAGCTGGACATCACCAAACGCACATGTGACGTGTGGAAGAACGCCTGCAACGCCCCCGCCGCACCAGCCGTGAAGCAGGCGTGGCCGGACGGGTACTCCGGGTGGTTCACGTTCAGCAGCGACTGCCAGCTCGGATCAGCCTGCGTACGCGGGTTGCCGTCGGTGTCGGCTCGCTGAACAGCATGGACCGGCCGCCACGACAGATAGTGGAACTTGGCATCCCAGCACGCGATCACCGAGTCACCAGCCGAGACATGCGCCAGTGCGAGCATCTGCGCGGCACTGGACAGTGACAGATGCCGGTCAGTCGCCAACTGCACCAGCGCCCGACTCCACTGCTGAGCGGTCTGTTCCGACCAGAACATAGCCGCCTGGGTCTGCTCAGCAGTCCGCGTCGTACTGTCCGAACGCCCGAGCGAAGCGACCTCAGCCACATCCCGTGCGTACCGCTTGCTCGTCAGCGCATCCGGCCCGTCCGGACGGAACTGCGCCCGATACCGCAGCGCCAGCGGCCGAACCTGCGTCAGCACGATGTCCACCGGCGGAGTCGGCGCAGTGGGCTCCCACACCCCCGGCCCCGGCGCCCTCTGCACATACGGCACGGTGTTGCCCAGCCCATCCCCCGCACGCCACGCCAGCACTGCGGCTGCCACCGACCGCCCCAGAGCCACACCACGGTCCTTCGCACGCCCGGCCGGCACACCGGCCAGATAGTCGGCGTACGTCGCGTCCAGCCCAGCAGCATTAGGCACGCGAGCCCGCAGTACGTCGTACGCCGCCGTAGCAACCGCCGCCGCAGGAGACGCCCCACGATCCGGCCGTACTGCGAACTTGAACGGCCGGCCGTATCCGAGCCCGGCCACCGTGTCCGCGATCGCGATGTGCACGATCCCGAGCAGCACCTCCGAACTGGCCGGCGGACGACCGGCCACGATCGCCTGCGTCGCGTACCGACTCCAATCAAGCACCGGCGCAGCACCGGCCGAACTCACCCCAACCGAGCTCGCCGGCGGCGACAACCCGACCCCCGTCAGAACCAACGCCCCAGTGACCAGCAACGCGACACGGCGAGGCAGCAGCTTCATGAGATCCCCTGCGCATGCATGCGGGGCCGGTGCAGGACGATGGCGGTCAGGATCGACGCGATCACGGCCGCGCACAGCATCAGGCCGATCACCTGCAGTGTCGACGGTCCGACAGCGTGAACGATCGACGGCGCGACATTCGACGGCGGGGCACTCGCGGGCACCGCAGCAGGGACGGAATGCCCCCAAGGATCACGCGGCTGCATCGCGAACGCCGTACCGGACAAGGCCACCCCGGACAGGACCAGCGTGCCGAGCAGTGCGGCAAGACGAGTCAGTAGCTTCATGGTCGTTCCTTCCCGAGAACGAGCGGCGCGATACCGCCCTCATCCACCGTTGCCGCGAGCGGACCCGGCAGGCCATACGCAGTTCGGCGTATTGCCCCGTGGCGGATCGGGCCTAGGCTGAATTCCAGGGGGAGTGCAGCCATGGAACAGTTGACAGTGACCGAACGCGATCTCCGCCGGATGCTCGACGTCGTCGACCACCAGCGGTGGGGCGGCGCCGGGCAGGAGTTCCCGCGGGAGGTACTCCGCGCGCTCCGCGAGCTGATCCCGGCCGACGACATCACGTTCCAGGTGAGCCGGCCGCACGATCGCGTCTTCATCGGCCTGGAGGAGCTGACCAGCCTGCCTCCGGAGGACGAAGAAGACGGCTGGGACGACCTGTTCTGGAAGTTGTACTGGCGGCACAAGACCTGTAGCCGGCCGCAGCGGACCGGTGACCACGAGAGCGTCTGGATGTTGTCCGACTACCTGTCCGTGCGTCAACTGGTGAACAGCGAGGAGGGCCTGTGGGATCGGATGAACGGCATACGCAGCGAGATCGCGGTGCCGTTCCCGGAGCATGACGGTGAGGACCGCCGGATGCTCCTGTTCCGCACCACCGGGCCCGGTTTCTCAGAGCGTGAGCGGTTGATGCTCCAGCTGCTCCGGCCGCACCTGGTCGACATCCGCCGCGACCTGGAGCGCCGCCGCGCCGGCATCCCCGATCTGACCAGCCGCCAGTGGGAGCTGCTACGTCTGGTCGCCGCCGGACACAGCAACACCCAGATCGCCCGCCGGTTGTTTGTTGCCGAGGGCACCGTTCGCAAGCACCTGGAGAACATCTACGAGCGCCTCGGCGTGAACAGCCGCACCGCAGCCGTCGCTACGGCGTTCCCGGTCGCCGATACGGCTTAGGCGTGGCGGAGCCAGATGTTGGGTTCGACGTACGAACCGAGGTCGGCGTCGCGGTCGATATCGAGCGTCGTCAGGCCGGCAGGGATCGTGTAGGTGCCGGTGGACGGGAACTGCATCCCAGTCCACTTCTCCCATTCGGCCACGCTGCCGGTCATGGTTTGCGAAGCGGGCGCCGGGGCCAGAAGAGTTGCGCCGAGGCGGACGTGGGTGCGAAGCCAGGGGTCCAGAGGTAGACCGTCGGAGCGGGTCCACGTCATGAACGTCTCGATAGGCGTGAGCGGGTAACGAGACTTCAGGGTCGGGCGGACCGGCGCGATCACCTGCGGCAGGCCATTGGCGACTGCGCGATCGCGGACGGCGGTGATGACCCGGCCGGCGTGGCCCTGGCCCTGCTCGTCGGAGCGTACGGCGGCCGCCATCAACACGAAGGTGTTCGGTACGACGCCTTCCTCGTACGACGTGACCGACCGCGCAAGCGAGTCCGTGAACCCACCGGGCAGATCCGCGACCGTCCCGTCCCACGCGATCGGCACTCCCCAGCACCCCGCGATCAGCCGCTCCTCGGACGACACGAGATAGAACTCCCACTGCGGGAAGTACTGCAGGCGCCGATCCCGGTACGGCTTCACGCCCTCGTCGTGGAAGATGAACTCCGGCCACTCCTCGACGAAGCGCTGCTCGGCCTCTTCGTCGTACTGCGGACCGTCGCCGGCCGGGATCAGCTCATACATGTCTCGAACGCTAGCCCGCCGACGTCGCACCGGCCACCGCATTACGCACCGCGCGCGGTGACGCGCCGAGCTCGCGGTGGCAGGTCTTGTTGAAGGCCTGCAGGTCTGCGATCCCCACCGAAGCGGCCACCGCGGGGATGGACAAGGTGGAGGACACGAGGAGGTGCCGGGCGCGGTTCATCCGCCGGGTGCGGATGTAGGCGATGACCGTCTGACCGGTCTCGTGCTGGAAGAGACGGGTCAGGTGGTTGTGCGAGACGCCGGCGAGCCGGGCCAGCGCGGGCACGGTCAGCGGTTGGGCGAGGTTCGCCTCGATGTAGGCGATGGCGGTGGCGACGGCTGGATGCCCGGTCTCGGTGGTCGCAGGCGTGAGGTCGGCGATGCGCCACAGGGCGGTCCAGACCTCGGCGGTGGTGCGGCCGGAGCCGGACGGGGAGGACTCGATGGCGGACCGCAGCAACGTGGAGAGCAGCGGCGCGATCGCAGCCGCGTCCTGTACGACGGGGACGTGCGAAGGCTGGCCGGTCACACGCGGTCGGAAGTGGGCGTACAGGTGTTCCGAACGACCCAGGTAGTCGAACTGCACCAACGCCCCGGCAGGTGTCAGCGAGACGCAGCCCGGCGTGACGGGGTAGGTGGTGCCGTCTACGGTCAGGTCGGCTGTGTAGTTGTAGACGTGCAGCTGCCAGAGGTCCGGCAGGCGGAAGACGTCCCTGCGCTTGCGCACCCCGTGGATGCCCGCGCCGACGTTCACCACTTCGGGCGGAGCGGCCAGATGCAGCTCGATCATGGTGAGAAATTACCACTAGTGGTGATCACAGCCCACGCGAGACAACGCTGTCCAAACTTACGCTGGAGGAGTAGTAACCACTACCCACCATGGGAGTCTTGATGCCCCATCCGCATCGCAAGCACCTGCTCACCTCGGTACAGATGGCGCATTTCGTGGCCACCGGCGCGTTCCGGATGGACGCCGTCGTACCCGACGAGATGAACCAGCAGGCGATCGAGGTCCTGAAGAACGGCATCCCGGGGGTCCCGTACGGCACCCCGTTGTCGGAGGCGTTCACGGACAGCGAGTTCGTCCAGCGGCTGGTGGAGTTGCCGGAGGTCGCCGGCGCCATCCACAGCCTGGTCGGTCCCGAGCCGACCGTCGACCACCACGCCGTACACATCCGCAAGGCGCACGAGGGCGAGGCGCAGAACCTGCACGGTGACGCGATCATCGACGTCCGCACCGACGCGTTCGACGTACAACTCATGTACTACCCGCAGGACGTGACGCTCGAGATGGGCGGCACGCTCAGCGTTCCCGGCAGCCACCTGCGCCGGACCAACGAGTCCGACACCGGCCGCTACCAGAACCTGCTCGGTCAGACCCGCCTGGTCTGCCCGGCCGGCACCGTCCAGCTGCTGCACCACGGCATCTGGCACGGCGGCCGCAAGAACGACAGCGATCTGGACCGCTACATGTTCAAGATCCGCTTCAACCCGACCGTCCGCCAGGTCCGGCTCTGGAACACCGACGACCTGTACGACGACGTAGTCGCGGCCGAGCTCGACCAGAGCTTCCCGTGGTACGAGAACGCCACCGGCCGGCTGGAGAAGTACAACCGCATCATGCTGTGGCGCGCGATCAGCGGCGACGACACCTACGACCCGAACTACTGGGTCACCCGCGTCTCGAACCGTCCGCAGCGTGTCGTGACCGACCGCGCCAACAACCCGCACGCCAAGGTCAAGAAGGAGATGGTATGACCGCGACGGCAGAGACTCCCCTGCAGACCGGACTGCGCCAGCAGGTGCTGGTGCTGTACTTGGCCTCCTCCGCGCTCGACGCGCGCGTGGTCGGCTGGTCGACGTACGACGGCACCGGCGAGACCCACCCCACCACGGGTGACTCCGACGAGCCGCCGTACCAGACCGGACTGGACGCGCTCAAGGACGGCTGGCGTCTGTTCCAGGCGTCGCAGCTGAACCCGCCGTACCCGGGTCACGAGTACGACGTGTCGTTCCTCAAGCACGAGTTCTTCTTCGAGAAGCTCGTCTAGGACCTACACCGGCAGGATGCACACCGGCTTCGGCCAGCTGACCGGCTCACCTGTAGCGGTCAGCTTGCCGTCGTCGGCGATGCTGAAGGTCGCGATCTGGTCCGAGCGCTCGTTGGCGGCGTACAGCGTCCGACCGTCGTTGCTGAAGGCAAGGTGTCGCGGCCAGTCGCCGCCGGAGCCGATGGTCTGCACCAGCTCCACGGACAGGCCGTCGGCCGCGGTCGCGAAGACCGCGATGGTGTTGTCGCCGCGGTTCGAGCCGTACAGGAACCGGCCGTCGGCGGAGATCAGCAGCTCGGCCGGGAAGTTCTCCCCCGGGGAATCGGCCGGCCTCGTCGAGGCGGTCTGCACGGTCTGCAGCTTCCCGCCGGCGTAGCTGCAGACGGTCAGCGTCGAGTCGAGCTCGTTGATCACGTACGCCGCGCCCGCGGTCGGGTGGAACACCATGTGCCGCGGCCCTGCACCCGGATGGATGTGCAGCTGGTCGACCTCCTTCAACTGCCCGTCCTCGGTCAGCGTCGACGAGTAGACGGTGTCGGATCCGAGGTCGATGTCGAACACGTACTCACCGGCCGGGTCGAACGCGATCTGGTGCGCGTGCGGGCCTTCCTGGCGCTCGGCGTTCGGTCCGGTCCCGGAGCGCTGGATGAAGTACGCCGTCTCGCCGAGCGAACCGTCCTCGTTGATCGGGTGTACGGCGACCGACCCGGACGTGTAGTTGGCCGACAGCACGAACCGGCCGGACGGGTCGACGGCAACATGGCAGGGGTGCACCCCGCCGGTCGGCTGCTGGTTGAGCAGCTCGAGGCCGCCGTCCGGCTGGATCACGAACGCGGCGATCCGGCCGTTGTCCTCCTCGTCGGTCGAGTAGAGGAACCGCCCGTCCGCGGACCTGACCAGGAACGACGGATCGGCGATCGTCGCCACCGTTGCGATCCCGTCCAGCGGGCCGAACGCGATCCCCTCGCCGCCGCCGGCCTGACTGGTGTAGCTCCCGACATAGATCCGCTCAGAAGTCATGAGCCCTACCCTGCCAGGTCAGGGGCTTTCCGGCACACCTCTGTCCAAACCGTAGAGTGCCGACCCCCAGCCGAGGTCCGGGACCAGCACCTGCCATCCCAACCGTCGGTACAGCCGCGGTGCCGGACGGTCATCGGAGTACGTCGTGAGCAGCGCCTTGCGGTTCGGCACACCGGCCATCAGCGCCGTCATCAGCTCTGTGCCGAGACCGTTGCGCTGGGCATCGGGGCGTACGGCGAGCTCGACCACCTCGAAGTGACCGCCGATCCACGCGTCGGCCAGCTCCGCGGACACCGCTTCGGCGATCCGGTCCGGCCACCACTGCCCGCGCCGTCCGGTGAACCCGTACGCGAACCCCACCACCTGACCGTCCGCCCGCGCGGTGACCAGTCTGAAATCCTCGCGGTCCGCGTGCGTCGGGAGCTGGTCGGTCGCGAAATGCTCGGCGTCAGGCTCATCGTCGTACCCAGGTGTGCTGAAGGCCGCGGCGAACACCTCGCCGAGCTCAGGAGCTATGGCAAGTGCTGCTGTTCGGTCGAGGGTCTCGATCACCTCGCCTAGCCTAAGGCGCATGGATACCACGGCGTTCTTGCAGCGGATCAGTGTCGGCGAGTACGACGGTCCGCCGCGGCTGGAGGCGTTGACGCGATTGCACGAGGCATTCGTCGATCAGGTGCCGTACGAGTCGATCCAGTTTCAGCTGACGCCGGGCGGTCCGCTGGAGCCGGAGGACGTGGTGAAGCGGATGATCACGCGGGAGGCCGGCGGGTACTGCTTCCAGATGAACGGGTCGTTCGCGCTGCTGCTGACGGAGCTCGGGTACGGCGTGCGGATGCACCGCGGCGGCGTACAAACGGCCAACCGTCCTGGCGGAGTCGACGCCAGCCACATGGTCCTCACGGTGACCGGGCTGATCGAGGATCCGGACCGCGTCTGGCTGGTCGACGTCGGTCTCGGTGACGGCCTGCGTCAGCCGATGCCGCTCGAGGTCGGGGAGGTGTACCAGTACCCGTTCACCCTGCGCCTCCGTCCGTCGGAGCTGACCGACGGCTGGCGCCTCGACCACGACCCCGCGCAAACGTCATCGGCATGGACTTCGAGTCGGCACCCGTCGGGCTCGACGCGTTCGCCGCCCAGCACGCCCGCCTGTCGACCGATCCCACCTCACCTTTCGTCCGGCTCGCGTCCGCGTTCCGCCGTACGCCGAAGTCCGTCGTCGTACTCCGCTCCATCGGCCTCAGCGAAACCTTCGCCGACCGAGTCGACAACACCCTCCTCGAAACCCCAACCGACTACTTCACCGCCCTCGCCGACACCTTCCAACTCCCCCTCCCCCACTACACCGCCGCCGACCGCGACCAGCTCTGGCGCCAGGTGTGGTCGCAGTACGAAGACTTCCTGGCGCGGACTACTCCGTCGTGATGGAGAGCACCGCATCCTCACCGTCGTAGGCCTTCAGGGCCGCGTCGTACATCACGCCGCCCGGCTCGTCGCCCCAACCCGCCCCGCCGGCGCCGTCGAGGTGGAAGTCGTAGCAGTCGAGCGGATTGTCCTGCTTGCACGACAGCATGTGCACGGCACCGTTCGCGACGGTGAAGTCGAACGCCAGCTTGCCGATGGTGATCCGTGCGGATCGATGGAGCAGGACCTCGCACTGCCCGTCGCGGCAGGCCTCGTAGTTCGTACCGTCGGCCGGCTGATAGATCGGCAGCTTCGTGGGCGTCGGAGTCGTGCTCCGGGGCGTCGCGCCCGCGATCGGCGTACGGAGTCGCGTGGGCGTCGGGGTGCCGACTGTCGTGATCGCGACCACGGCAGTGTCACCTTCGTGGAAGGTCACCTCGAGCCTGGGCTCGGCACCGGTGAAGCCACTCATGGGAGCCGGACCGCCGAGCCCTGACACATGCAGGAAGCCGCCACCACCGCGTTCGTCGAACGAGCCTTCGGCGACCTTGAAGGTGAACTTCACCCCGTAGACGGTGATCACGGCCGAACCGCGGATCAGCACCTCACAGTTGCCATCGGCACAGGCCTTGTAGTTCTGCCCGTCCTTCGCTGTAGGAGGGGTCACCGGCGCTGATCTCCGCGCCACGGGCGTCGCCGTAACGGACTCGACCTGCACTGGAGTCGGTCTGGTCGCGGTGGTGTCCGAAGTTCCGCATCCCGCCAAGGCCCCCAGCGCCAACAGAACTACCAGACGTCGCGCGCTCACCCGCCGAACGTTAGCCGGTGGTCAGGTCGCCAGGGCGAACATGATGCTGGGGAGGACTGAGAGGACTGCGGTGAGGGCGGCGCAGAGGGAGATCATGGCGACGGCTGGGGTTTCGATGTCTACCGTGAAGGGGTCGTCGGCGGGGAGGCGGAAGAGTTCGGCTACCCAGCGGAGGTAGACGGCGAGGCCGATCATCACGTTGATGGCCATCACGATCGCCAGCCAGCCGAGGTGGGCGTCGATGACGGCCTGGAAGGCGGCGAACTTCGTGAACAGGCCCGCGATACCCGGCGGCAGGCCGGCCAGGACGACCAGGAAGAAGATCAGCGCCGCGGCGAGACCGGGCTCGGAGCGGACCATGCCGCGGTAGTCGGTCAGCAGACCGCCGGGGCGGTGACGCTGTACGACGGCGACCGCTCCGAAGGCGCCGAGCGTGACCACGACGTACGCCGCCAAGTACCCGACGACCGCTTGCGCATCACCGACGGCGAGCGGCGCGAGCAGGAAGCCGACCTGGCCGATCGACGACCACGCGAGCAGCCGGACCGCCTCGACCTGACGCAGCGCGGCCAGGTTGCCGACCGTCATCGTGAGAGCCGCGAGGATCGCGATCACCGTCCGCAGGTGCGAGCCGTCCGGTGCGATCCCGGACGTCACCAGCACGAGCAGTCCGGCGACCCCGGCCGACTTCGAGACAACCGCAAGGAACGTGGTGACCTCGATCGGCGCACCGACGTACGTGTCCGGCAACCACGCGTGGAACGGCACCGCCGCGATCTTGAACGCGAACCCGACGATCACGAACAGCCCAGCCGCGAAGGCCACCCGCCCGAGGTCGGGGTCGAGACCGGTCAGCCGGTTCGCGATCGTGGTCAGGTAGAGCGAGCCGGTCACGCCGTACAAGTAAGAGACGCCGAAGAGCATCACTGCGGTCGACAGCACCGACACCAGGAACGCCTTCATCGCGCCCTCGGAGCCGCGCCGGTCCCGCCGCAGTCCGACCATTGCGAAGCTCGGCAGCGACACCACCTCGAGCGCGATCACCAGCGTCGCGAGATCCCGCGCACCCGCCAGTACGGTCGCGCCGGTCAGCGCACTCAGCAGCAGGAAGTGGTACTCACCGATCGGCACATCCGAGGCGAGCAACCGGTACGTCGACAGTCCCACCACGCCGAGCCCGCCGACCAACAGCACGGCCCACAACCCGGCCGTCAACGGCTCGAACACGAAACTGCACTCCGCCGGTCCCTCGACCGCCGGCCGACAGAACGCGGGCTTGAACCCGCCCCGCTGCGCCCACACGAACACGAGCCCGAACAGAAGCACCGCGCTCGTCAGCAGCGTGACGACGGTATGCCGCAACTCTGCCGAAGCGCTCTTCCAGAAGCTGTCGACCAGCAGCACGGCAACCGCGCCGATCGCCAGCACCAGCGGTACGGCGATCGCCTGCCAGTCAGTCCACGTCAGCGTCATAGGAACGTCCACTGGTTGAGCAGCGTGAAGGGCCAGAGGCCGAGGAACACGGTCAGCACGACCAACGGCGCGAAGGTCACGAACTCGATCCGGCTCAGGTCGACGGCGAACGCGGCCGGCGGATTCTCGGCGGGATCACCTTGGCACAGCTCGCGGATCAACCGCAGGAAGTACGCGGCGGTCAGTACGGCGCCCAGCCCGGCGATCACCATCAACACAATGAAAGTAGCTCGAGGCAACCAATCGGCCGGGTGGTAGGCGCCCAGCAGGACAAGCATCTCGCCCCAGAACCCAGCCAGGCCGGGCAACCCGAGCGACGCAAGGCAGGCGTACGTGAGCAGCCCGCTGATCCGGGGAAGCCGCGCGTACAACGCCCGGCCGATCGCCCGCAGGTCGCTGGTGTCGTGGCGGTCCTTGATCGCCCCGGCCAGGAAGAACAGCAGTCCGGTGATGATGCCGTGGGCAAGGTTCGCGTACAGCGCGCCGTTCAGACCCTCCGGCGACATCGTCGCGATCCCGAGCCCGATGAAGCCCATATGCCCGACGCTCGAATACGCGATCAGCCGCTTCACATCGGTCTGCGCCAGACAGGCCAGCGACCCGGCGATGATCGCGACCACCGAGAACCCGGCCAGGTACGGCGCGATGGTGGCCGTCGCGTCCGGCAGGACCGGAAGCAGGATCCGGATCATCCCGTAGCTGCCCAGCTTCAGCAGTACGCCGGCCAGCAGCACCGAGCCGACCGTCGGCGCCTTGGCATGGGCGTCCGGCAACCAGATGTGCAACGGCCACAGCGGCATCTTCACCGCGAGTCCGACCGCGATCAGGATCGCCGCGGCCAGGGGAACTCCATGCCCGCCCTTGATCGGATGCTGCCCGAGGAACACCAGATCGAACGTCCCCGCGTGCCGATTGATGAGCAGGAAGCCCAGCAACATCAGCGCCGACCCGAGCACCGTCATCAAGATGAACGTGGTCGCCGCTCGCCGGCGGCCGGCTCGGTCGTGGTCGTCGCCCCAGATGTCGATCACGAGCCACATCGGGATCAGCACGATCTCGAAGAACACGAAGAACAGCACGAGGTCGGCGGCCGCGAACGTGCCGATCACACCGGTCTCGATCACCAGCAGCAACGCGATCAGCGAACGGGTCCGGCCGATGCGCGGCGTGATCTTCAACGAGTAGACGCAGCAGAGGAGGACCAGGAGCGTCGTCAACGCGATCAGCGGGATCGAGATCGTGTCGATCGCGAGGTGGAACCGCACGCCCAACGACGGGATCCACGCGGCATTGATATCGACGTACGGCGTCAGCTTGCCCGGCAGGGTCCTCGGTAGCGGGCCGTAAACTGCCTCGGCGGTGCATGGACAGTTCGGACGGCTCATGTCCCACCAGAGGACGAACGACACGACCAGCAGGACCCCGGACACGATTGTCCCGACGAGCGCCGCGATCCGATCGGCCGTCACCACAGGCAGCGCCCACAGGACCACGGCGGTCAGCGTCGGCACCGCGATCAGGGCGATCAGCAACCATTCGTTCACGAGCCGATCACCCCCGCCAGGATCGCGAGCGCGACCGCACCCACCACGGCCGCGGTCAAGTACGTCTGCACGTTGCCGGTCTGCAGCTTCCGGAAGCCCTGCGACGCCAGTACGCCGGCCCGCCCGGTCGCCCGTACATAGGCCCCGATCACATCCCGATCGTTGCCGACCGCGAGCTTCGCCAACCATCCCACCGGTACGACGAACAGTCGCTGGTACGCCGGATCGACGCCGTACTCACGCTCCAGCACGACCGGTCGCGGATCGGCGCCCCGATGCCAGAGCGAGTACGCCGCAAGGCCGCCGAGCAGGGCGAGAAAGGTCGTGATGGACGCGATCGCCAAGTTCAGGTGCACGCCGTCGGTGTAGCCCAAGCCGATCGCCCCGACCGCGAGCAGCACCATCGGCGCGAGCATCAGCCACGACCCGTCGCGGAGCTTGTTCGCGTCCGGCTCGTCGAGATCCGCCATCGGGTCGTCGCCTTCGAACGCGCCGACCGCGCCCGCGAGGGCCGGCGTACGGAAGAACACCCACAGCCACATGCGCACGCAGTAGAACGCCGTCATCGCCGCGGTCAGGCAGACGGAGACGAGCACGATCCAGCCGACCGTCGACCCGTCCTTGGCCTGCTCCCACGCGGCTTCGACCACGGAGTCCTTGGAGAAGAATCCGGCGAACCCCGGCACGCCGGCGAGCGCCGCGAGGCCGATCGTCATCGTCACGAACGTCACCCGCAACTGCTTCCGAGAAGCGCCACGGCGGGTATAACGGCGCAGTACGACGAAGGCGGCGCTGCCGACCTGGTGCAGGAGTACGCCGGCGCAGAGGAAGAGCAGGCCCTTGAACGCCGCGTGCGTCAGCAGGTGGAAGAGCGCGGCCCGGCGACCGTCGTGCGTACCGAGCGAGAGGCCGGCGAACATGATCGCCAACTGGCTGACGGTCGACCAGGCCAGCACCCGCTTCACTTCGACGGCCGCCATCGCGCAGGACGCGGCGAACAGCATCGTCACGCAGGCGACCACGGCCAGCACGGTCAGGGTGGTCTGCGCCTCGACGAACACGTTGTACAGCCGGGCGATCAGGAACACACCGGCGGCAACCATCGTCGCCGCGTGGATCAGCGCACTGACCGGACTCGGGCCGGGCATCGCGTCGGGAAGCCAGGTCTGCAGCGGGACCTGCGCGGACTTGCCGATGACGCCGACCAGCAGCAGGATCGTGCCGATCGTCAACGTGTGCGGCTCGATCGGGCCGCTGCCGAGCTCGGAGATCCGGAAGGTGTGATACCCGACGCCGAGCACGAAGATCCCGAACAGGAACCCGACGTCGCCGAGCCTGGTCATCAGGAACGCCTTCATCGCACCGGCCCGGGCGTCGCGGCGCTCCCAGTAGTGACCGATCAGCAGGTACGAGCAGACGCCCATCACCTCCCAGCCGATCAGCAGGAGGAACAGGTTGTCCGAGATCACGACAGTCACCATCGCCGCGGTGAACAGCGTGACGAGAGCCGTGTACGACGCGATGCGCTCGCGGACGTACCCGATCGAATAGATCTGCACGCACGCGGAGACGACACCGACGACGGCGAGCATCAGCACGGTGAGGCCGTCGGTGCGGAACTCGTACGAGAACCAGAAGTCCTCGCCGATCATCGCGCCGCCGGCCGTGGTCTGCTGCGGGTCCACGCCGTACAGGAGGGCGGCGGCCAGCACGACGACGAGCGAGAAGCCGACACCGGCCACCCGCCAAGCGGTGGCGATCACGTGACCGTCTCCTGTTCGGCGAGGTCCCGGGCGGCGTCGGCGTCGACGTGACCGTGGCCGCGGAACAGCAGCAGGACGATCGCCAGGCCGAGACCGATCTCGGCCGCCGCCAGCGTGATCACGAAGACGGCCAGCGTCTGACCGGTGGCGTCATTGATCCGCCAGGCGTCGAAGGCGACGAGGTTGAGGTTGACCGCATTCAGCATCAGCTCGAACGACATCAGCAGGGTGATCACGTTGCGGCGCGCGAGAACGCCGTACACCCCGATGCAGAACAGCACGACGGCCAGCAGCAGCGGGAGGATCAACGGCACGTCAGTCCTCCTTCTTCCGCTGGGACAGGGCGATCGCGCCGATCAGCGCGGCCAGCAGGAGGACCGAGAGAACTTCGAACGGGAGCACCCAGGTCTTGAAGACCTGCGTCCCCACGGCCTGTGCGGATCCGTCCGCCACCGGCTTGATCTTCTCGTTGCCAAAGGCAAGAACCACGCCGGTGCCGAGGATCAGCGCGAGCACGGCCGCGACGACGGCCGCGAACGGGCTGCGGCCGGTCGTCAGGCTCGGCAGCGGGTTGGTCGGTGCTTTGGTCAGCATCAGCGCGAACAGCACGAGTACGACGATCGCGCCGACGTACACGAGGATCTGGACCAGCGCGACGAACTCCGCATGCAGTACGCCGAAGCAGCCGGCGATCGCCCCGAGCGCCACGACCAGCCAGAGCGCGGCGTGCACGATCCGCTGGGAGGTCACAACGAAGACGGAGGCGATGAGGGCTACGGCTCCCGCAACGCTGAACAGGGCAGTTGTCACGCCTCGTCCTCTGTCGCGGGGCCGGGGTCGATAGGTTGCGGCGCCGGCACGGTCCACATCCAGTCGCGGAGGCGGTCCTTCTCGTGGGTCAGGTTGCGCAGGTCGGTCTCGGCGTACTCGAACTCCGGCGACCAGAACAACGCGTCGAACGGGCAGGCCTCGATGCAGATCCCGCAGTACATGCACAGACTGAAGTCGATCGCGAACCGGTCCAGCACGTTCCGGCTGCGCTCCCGCGCCTGCTCACCGACCGACGGCGCGGTCTCGGTGTGCGAGTCGATGTAGATGCACCAACTCGGGCACTCGCGGGCGCACAGCATGCAGGAGGTGCAGTTCTCCTCCATCAGCGCGATCACACCACGACTGCGCGGCGGCAACTCCGGCAGAACATCCGGATACTGCTCAGTGACAGACCGACGGGCCAGCGTCCTCGCGGTGACCTTCAGCCCCTCGACCAGCCCCTTACCCGGCACCCCCATGCTCCACCTCCCGTCTCTAAGCAGGACACTAGCGTCCCACGGCCCGATCCGCCGCGCTAAAGCTCCCGCTCGAGCCGGGCGGCGACCTGCCGGTACCGGCTCACCGGTATCAGATGAACGCCGTCGAAGGCACCCGAGTCACGGATCTTCAGGATTTGCTCGCAGGCGTGGTCTACGCCGGCGTCCCGGTCCTTCTCGACCGCCTCGACCAGTTGCTTCGGGATGCTGAGCTGAGGCAGGGCCGCGAGGTTGTGGGCCATCTGCGCGGACGCGAGCACCATGACACCGGCGTACACCGGGATGTCCAGGTCGACCGACTCACGCCAGCGGAGGAGCTCGTCGAGGTCGTAGCTGACCTGCACATACAGGAAGTCGGCCTCGGCCTTCCAGCGCGGGACCTTCGTCAGGCGCGTCGCGGCGCCGACCTGGAAGGGGTTGCACCCGGGGTACGTCGTGTCGCGCGCCTGCTCGATCATCGTGCGGACCGTGAGCTGACTCGTCCGTGCACCCTCCGCGGGATCGTCGCCGTGGACGAACAAGAACTGCTCCACGCCGTACGCCGCCGCCGTCAGGAGATCCCGGCGGAAGCCGAGCAGGTTGCGGTCCCGGGAGTTGAGGCAGGCGATGCCTCGGGCCCCCATCAACTGCACCTCGTTCGCCACCGCGACGCTGGAAACGGTGGCCCGGCCGATGTGGTTGTCCGGGATCAGGAACCCGTCCGCGATCGGACTCATCACCCCGATCTGATGCCGAACCCGCTTCAAATCAGGCCGAGTAGGCGGCTCCACCTCACAAACCAACTCAAATCCCGGCACACCGGGACCCTACAGAACCGCGGGTCAGCTCGGCGGGAGGTTCTCGAGGCGTGACCGGAGGAAGTGGTGCTCAGCTTCGTTGGTGGTGAGGGCGAGGGCCGCGGCGTACGCCTCGCGCGCCTCAGAGGGGCGATCCAGCTGGGTGAGGAGGTCGGCGCGGATCGCGTGGAACAGGTAGTAGGTGTCGAGGTCGAGCCCGTCGACGAGGGTTAGCGCCGCACCGGGGCCAGCTACCTCGGCTACGGCGACTGCGCGGTTGAGGGCGACTACCGGAGAGGGCTCGAGGGTGAGTAGGTGGTCGTACAGCTGGACGATCTGGCGCCAGTCCGTGGTCTCGGCGGTCGCCGCGTCGGCGTGGACGGCGTTGATGGCGGCCTGGAGTTGGTACGGGCCGGGGTGGTTGCGGCGGAGGCATTGGCGGACCAAAGCCTGGCCCTCGGTGAGTAGCGGGCGGTCCCAGAGTGTGCGGTCCTGCTCGCGGAGGCGGATGAGCGCGCCGTCGGGACCGACTCGGGCCGGGCGGCGGGATTGTTGGAGGAGCATCAGGGCGAGCAGGCCGACGGCCTCGGGTTCGTCGGGCATGAGGTCGGCCACCAGCCGGCCGAGGCGGATGGCCTCGAGTGCGAGTTCGTCGCGGACCAGCGTTTCGCCCGACGACGCGGCGTACCCCTCGTTGAAGATCAGGTAGACGACCGCGAGTACGCCGCGGACGCGCTCGGGCAGGTCGGCCTCGTACGGGACGCGGTACGGGATGCCGGCCGCGCGGATCTTCGCCTTCGCGCGGACCAGGCGTTGCGCCATCGTCGGCTCGGGGACGAGGAACGCGTGCGCGATCTCGGTGGTGGTGAGGCCGCCGAGCATGCGGAGGGTGAGCGCGACCCGGACGTTGAGCGCGAGGGCCGGGTGGCAGCAGGTGAAGATCAGCCGGAGACGGTCGTCGTCCACGGCACCCACCTCCTCCGGCTCGTCCTCGGCATGCAGCAGCGCCGCCTGGGCCGCCTGGGCCTGCTTGTCGGCCCGCGCGGACTCGCGGCGCAGGCGGTCGATCGCCCGGTTCCGGGCGGTCGTGATGATCCAGCCGGCCGGACTCGGCGGTACGCCGCTCTCCGGCCACTTCTCCGCCGCCGTCGCGAACGCATCCTGTACGGCGTCCTCGGCGATCTCCAGATCCCCGAACACGCGCGTCAACACGGCAACCGCCCGCCCGTGCTCGGCGCGGAAGATGCCGGCCAGATCAGGTGTCACGACTGGAAGGGTCTGACTTCTACGGAGAGGTTGCGAAGAACCTTGGCAAGACGCCGCGCCCAGTGCAGGGCCGCGTCCAGGTCATCCACCTCGATGACGGTGAACCCGCCCAGATGCTCCTTGCCTTCGGTGAACGGCCCATCCGTGATCAGGACCTCTTCGCCACGTGCCTTCAAGACAGTCGCGGTCTCCGGCGGGTGCAGCCCGGCCGCGAACACCCACACGCCGGCCGCCTGCATCTCCTCGTTCAACGCCTGGAGCTCCCGCAGAATCGGCTCCAGCACCTCGGGCTCGGGGGTCGGGCCGTCGGGCTGGTAGATGCTGAGCAGGTACTGGTTCATCGTTTCCTCCTTCTCGTCATCTGTACGAATCGACTCAGCCCGGATCGACAGGCAGCTCCACAGTAATTTCCAGACCGCCGCCGGCTCGCGGCACGGCGGTTACGGTCCCGCCATGTGCCTCGGCAACGGAGCGGACGATCGACAGCCCGAGCCCGGCACCTTTCCCGCTGACCAGCCGCTCGGCGCCCAGTCGGTAGAACGGCTTGAACAGGCTCTCCACCTCGTACGGCGGAATCTCGGGGCCGGTGTTCGTCACCACCACCTGCACTTCGTCCGCCACCGTCCTGCTCATCACCCGAACCCACCGCCCGGGCCCGGATCCCTGGCCCATCACAATCGACGCGTCCGCGTCGCCGCCCGCGTCACGATCCCCAGCGGGCGAGATTGTGATGGCCTGGGGATCCGCGTTGTGCCGGATCCCGTTCTCGACGAGGTTGTGCACCAGCCGTTCGAGCAGGAGAGCATCGCCTCGGGTGGGCGCGTCGCCCGGCCCCCGCTCAACCGAGACCCCGGCCGCATCAGCCTCGCCCGCCAACTGACTGCAAACGTGGCTCACCACATCGGCCAGATTCACCGGGTAGACCGTCGTCAGCTGCTTCTCGGAGTCGGCGAGGATCAGCAAGCCCTCGATCAGCTGCTCATGTCGGGCGTTGATCGTGAGCAGGCTCTCGCCCAGTTCCTTCACGTCGGCAGACGCCGTACGTCGGTGCATCGCGACCTCGACCAGCGCCCGGCCGAGCGTCAACGGCGTACGCAGCTCATGCGACGCGTTGGCAACGAAGCGGCGCTGGCCGTCGAACGAATGGTCCAGCCGCTCGACCATTGTGTCGAACGCATCAGCCAGGTTCTTCACCTCGTCGTCAGGGCCCTTCAGCGCGATCCGCTCATGCAAAGCCGCAGGTGAAGCCGAGATCCGGCGCGCCGTGTCGGTGACCCGATGCAGCGGCGCCAGCACCCGTCCGGCCACCAGCCACCCGAATCCCGCCGCCAACCCACCGACCGCGACCAGCGCGATACTCCCCTGGATCAGCAGCGACTTGATTGCCGCCTGCCGCACCTGCTCGCGCTGCTGCTGGAGCACCTTCTCCGCATCCGACCCGGTGAGTACGGCGCCGTCCTTGTTCATCACATAGACGTCATTGGTCGGCGGCGACGGCGGCTTCTGAGCACCCGGCCCCGGGCTCAGATACGTCCCCTTAACGATCACGCGGTACTGCTGGCCGAGGTTCGCGTTGAACAGCGCATACGTCACCCCGAGCAGCAGCACCCCGGCCACCATGAACAACCCGCCGTACAGCAAGGTCAGCCGGCCCCGCAGCGTCAGCCGCTTCATGGGATGCGGTACCCGACGCCGGTGACGGTCTCGACCAGCCCCGGCTCCCCCAGCTTCCGGCGCAGCTTGAGGATCGTCAGCCGCACCGCCCCGGTGAACGGGTCCACGTGCTCGTCCCATGCTTTCTCCAGCAGTTGTTCGGCCGACACGGTCGCGCCGTCGGCCCGCAGCAGCTCCGCGAGTACGGCGAACTCCTTCTTCGACAACGGCACGTACCGGCCGTCGCGGAACACCTCGTGCCGCGCCGGATCCAGCGTCACCCCGGCACGTCGCAGTACGGGCGGATCGGCCGGACGACTCCGCCGCCCCAACGCCAGCACCCGGGCAGCCAGCTCAGCGAACGCGAACGGCTTGGTCAGGTAGTCGTCCGCACCGAGCCCGAGCCCCTCCACCCGGTCCGTGACCGCGGCAGCGGCCGTCAGCATCAGCACCCGGGTGTCCGACCCGGACTGCACCAGCTGCCGGCATACCTCATCGCCGTGCACGACCGGGATGTCGCGATCCAGCACGAGTACGTCGTACGCGTTCACCGACAGCCGCTCGAGCGCAGCGCCGCCGTCACCGACCAGGTCGACCGCATGTGACTCGTCACGCAGCCACTCCGCGATCGCTGCCGCCAGCAACGGTTCGTCCTCGACCACCAGAACCCGCACGCACCCATGATCCCCGACGCCCGTGTTTCCCCCGTGTTAGCGCACTCGGAAACGGCCGGGAAACGGCGTCCGGCGAAGGCTTCGGGGAAACGAGAGGAGCGCACCGATGCGCAAGACCATCCTGGCCGCCACCGCGCTGGCGGCCGCCGTACTCATCACCGGCTGCGGAGCGGACAAGCCCGACGCCCAGGTCGCCTCTGGCTCCGGCGCCCAGCAGTCCACGACGCCGACCAGTGCGCCGGCCAGCCTGAGCCAGGACGAGATGGCGGTCAAGTTCACCCAGTGCCTGCGGGAGAACGGCCTGAACGTCCCGGACCCGGAGCCGGGTAAGGGACCAATGCTGAAATTCGACAAGAACTCCGGTGTCACCCAGGAGAAGGTCCAGAAGGCGATGGAGGCCTGCCGCGAGTTCGACCCGCAGGCGCAGGGCAGCGCCAACCCGCAACAGGCAGAGAACGGCCGCAAGTACGCCGAGTGCATGCGGAAGAACGGCGTCGAGAAGTTCCCGGACCCGAAGCCGGACCAGCGCGGCATCATGATCGGCCCGGGCATCGCCGACGACCCCGACTTCCAGAAGGCGCAGGACGCGTGCCAGAGCATCCTGGCGGCACGCTGATGCGCAAAGCGCTGACGGCTGTGGTCGTCCTGGCCGCCGGGGGCGCCGCGAGCGCGTTCCTGGTGAACCGGGGCGACACCAGCCAGGCAACGAACCAGCCCGCGCAGGCCTTGCCGGTCAACACCACCAAGGTCACGCAGCAGACCTTGAAGGACACCGAGACCGAGGACGGGCAACTCGGCTTCGGTACGACGTCCTCCGCCGTCAGCCGGATCGCCGGCACCGTCACCGCCGTACCGGACAGCGGGCAGGAGCTGCGACGCGGGAACACCGTCTACAGCATCGACAACAAACCGACGATCCTGCTGTACGGCGCTCTCCCGGCGTACCGGAAGCTGTCGATCGGGGCTGAGGGCAACGATGTTCTGCAGCTCGAGCAGAACCTGAAGGCGATGGGTTACACCGGATTCACCGTCGACGACGAGTACACCGACGCCACCGCCGAGGCGGTCGAGGCGTGGCAGGACGATCTCGGTCTGGACGACACCGGCGTCGTCGAGCTCGGCAGCGTGCTGTTCGCGCCTGGTCACATCCGCGTCGACAGCGTGCAGGGTCAGGAGGGTACGCCGCTCGGCCCGAACCAGCCAGTGCTCTCCTACACCGGCACGACCAGGGCCGTCACGGTCCAGCTCGACGCGGCGGACCAGCGGTTGGCCACGCCCAACGCGGCGGTGACGGTCGCCCTGCCGGACGGCAAGACCGTGCCGGGCCGCATCCAGAAGGTGTCGACGGTGATCATCCCGGCGGAAAGCCCGGACAAGGATCCCGAAACCAAGGTCGAGGTGATCGTTGCCATCGCCAACCAAAAGGCCGTGGCCGCTTGGTCGTCAGCTGCAACTGATGTCATCTTCACCGCCTCGGAACGCAAGAACGTGCTGACCGTCCCGGTCGCGGCTCTGGTCGCGCTGCGCGAGGGCGGGTTCGGGGTCGAGGTGACGGACGGCTCGACGTCGCACTACGTCCCCGTGAAGACCGGGTTGTTCGCGAGCGGTCAGGTCGAGGTCAGCGGCTCCGGAATCAAGGCCGGCACGACAGTCGGGATCCCGAAGTGATCGAGCTGAGCGAGGTGACCAAGGTGTATCCGGGCGGCGTGAACGCGCTCGGCGGAGTCAGCTTGCGGATCGATGCGGGCGAACTTGTCGCGATCGTCGGCCCGTCCGGCTCCGGCAAGTCCACGATGCTCAACGTGCTCGGTACGCTCGACCGTCCGACCTCCGGCACGGTCCACATCGATCGGTACGACGTGGCGCGGCTCTCCGACGCCGGCTTGTCGGCGTTGCGGGCGACCCGGATCGGCTTCGTGTTCCAGCAGTTCCATCTCGCAGCCGGCGTTCGCGCGGTCGACAACGTGGCCGATGGGTTGTTGTACTCCGGTCTGCGGTTGGGGGTGCGACGGCGACGGGCCGCGGCCGCACTGGTACGGGTCGGGCTCGGGCACCGGTTGGATCACGAGCCGCACGAGCTGTCCGGCGGTGAACGACAACGTGTCGCCGTCGCCCGGGCAGTCGCCGGCGAACCCGCCGTACTGCTGGCCGACGAACCGACTGGGGCCCTCGACTCGGCATCCGGTGCAGGCGTGATGGAACTGCTGCGCGACCTGCACGCCGCCGGTACGACGGTCGTCGTCATCACGCACGACCGGGACATCGCCGCCTCGCTCCCCCGTCAGGTCCGCATGCGTGACGGCCGCATCATCGAGGAGGTGAGGTCATGAGAGGCGAACTCAAGCCGGCATCCCTGAAGTTTCGGGACGTTGTCCGGGTCGGCGCGGTCGGACTGCGAACCCGGCCCACTCGGGCGTTCTTGTCCGCCTTGGGGATTGCGATCGGGATCGCCGCGATGGTCTCCGTCGTCGGGATCTCGTCCTCCTCACGGGCCGAGCTCGACGGACAACTCGATGCCCTGGGCACCAATCTTCTGACGGTTGCCCCAGGCACCCGACTGACCGGCGAGCAGGCCCAGCTGCCACTCACCGCCGAAGCGATGGTCCGCCGGATTGCCCCGGTCCGGGCCGAGTCCGCGGTCGGCAAGGTCGACGACACGTCCGTCTACCGGACCACCAAGATCCCGGACGTCGAGACCAACGGCATCATCGCGTACGCCGCCCGCACCAACCTGCTCGACACGATCGGCGCAACGATCCGCAGCGGCAAGTGGATCGACGCGGCGACCGGCTCGTACCCGGCGACCGTGCTCGGCTCGAGCGCCGCCGACCGGCTCGGGATCACCAAGGCGGGACCGGACACCCAGGTGCTGATCGGCAATGTCTGGTTCACCGTCCTCGGCATCCTCGAACCGGCCGCGCTGGCGCCCGAGCTCGACAGCGCAGCCCTGATGGGTTGGCCGGCTGCTGGTCGGCTCTCCTTCGACGGGCATCCGACCACGATCTACACCCGGTCGGACGACGCCCAGGTGCCGGCGGTCCGATCGGTGCTCGGGGCAACGGCCAACCCCGAGGCGCCGAACGAGGTCGAGGTCTCGCGGCCGTCCGACGCGCTCGCCGCGAAGCAGGCCGCCGGGCAGGCGTTCACCGGTCTGCTGCTCGGACTCGGCGCGGTCGCACTCCTGGTCGGCGGCGTTGGTGTCGCAAACATCATGGTGATCTCGGTGCTCGAACGCCGCGCAGAGATCGGCCTACGCCGCTCACTCGGCGCGACCCGCGGCCAGATCCGCACGCAGTTCCTCACCGAGTCGCTGTTGCTCTCGGCGCTAGGCGGAGTCGGTGGCGCGGCGCTCGGATCCGCGGTCACGGCGGCGTACGCGTCGTACCAGAGCTGGCTGACCGTCATCCCGGTCTGGGCACTCGCCGGGGGCGTCATCGCCACGCTGATCATCGGCGCCCTGGCCGGCCTCTACCCAGCCGTCCGAGCCTCACGCCTCTCACCGACGGAGGCCTTGGCCACGCCGTAGCGGACCTCCGCCACTGACCAACTGCCTCGATCGGCGGGCGCGCACGCTCAGCACCCTCGCCAACCAGCACCTCAGGCGGGGTTGGTCAGTGGTGCAGGTCCGGGTCAGAAGGCGACGACGCCGATGCCGGTGAGTGCGAGCTGGGCGAGCGCCACCGGCACCAAGCCCTGCCAGGCGAGCTTCTGCAGCTGGTCGGCGCGCATGCGCGGGAACGACACGCGCACCCAGATCACCACGAGCGAGACCAGCGCGACCTTCACGATGGTCCAGATCCAGCCGATCGACTCCGGCCCCGGTCCGCTCCAGCCGCCGAGGAACAGCACCGTCGTGAGCCCCGCGAGGACGACGATCCCGGCGTACTCGGCCAGCAGGAACATCGCGAACCGCAGGCCGGTGTACTCCGTGTACGGGCCGAAGATCACCTCGGAGTCCGCGACTGGCATGTCGAACGGCGGCCGCTGCAACTCGGCCAGACCAGCAATGAAGAACACGATCATGCCGGGCAGCTGCCACAGCAGCCACCACGGATTCCACGCGTGTGCGATGCCGGTCAGGCTCAGCGAACCGGCCGCGACCGCGACACTCGCCGCGGACAGCACGAACGGCAGCTCGTAGCTCATCAGCTGCGCCGCGACCCGGAGTCCACCGAGCAGGCTGTACTTGTTGCCGCTGCCCCAGCCCGCCATCAGCGAGCCGAGCACGCCGATGCTCATCACGGCGAGCACGAAGAACAGGCCGGAGTCCAGATCGGCGCCGACGATGCCGGGCGCCAGCGGGATCGCGGCGAGCGCGGCGAGGTACGGCAGGATCGCGACGATCGGCGCCCATTCGAAGACCCGCTTGTCCGCGGCCGCCGGGACGACGCTCTCCTTCTGGACGAACTTCACCCCGTCGGCGACCAGCTGCGCCCAGCCGTGGAACGCGCCGGCGTACATCGGGCCGAGCCGTGACTGCATGTGCGCCATCACCTTGTGCTCGGCCTGACCGACCAGCAACGGCGCCACCAGGAAGGCGACGAGAACGCCCACCACCCGCACCACGAACTCCAGCATGTGCGTCAGCCTAGTGTGTCCAGCTTGACCTCAACCAATGTTTAGGTCGAAGGATCGTGTCATGACTACCGTTCTTGTCACTGGAGCCACCGGCCGGGTCGGCCGGCATGTCGTCGCCGGACTGCGCGCGGCGGGGGTGACCGTTCGCGCCCTCGTCCGTACGCCGGACCTCGCCGGATTCCCGCCCGACGTCGAGCTGATCCACGGCGATATCACCGACGTTGACGCCGTACGACGGGCCGCGGCCGGCGTGGATGCAGCGTTCCTGCTGTGGCCGTCGTTCAGCGCGGATGGAGCGTCTTCAATCGTCGGCGCATTGCCTGAGCGGGTGGTGTACCTGTCGTCGCTCAACGCCGCCGAGGGCGGGGTCTGGGGTGATGTCGAGCAACTGCTCCGCGATGCGGGCAAGGCGTGGACGTTCCTGCGGCCGAGCGGGTTCGCGGTGAACGCTCAGGGGTGGGCCGGCGACTTCCGCTCCGGCGACACGCTCCGGCTTCCCTACCCGGAGGCGTCGCGGTCTCTTATCCATGAGCGCGACATTGCGGCGGTCGCCGTACTCAGCTTCGTGAACCCCGGCCACGTCGGCCAGATCTACGAACTCACCGGTCCCGAGGCGCTCACCCAGGCCTCGCAGGTTGCCACCGTCGGTCGTGCGGTCGGCAAGGACATGCACGTCGTACCGCTCACAGGGGACGCCGCCCGCCAGGCGATGCTCAACCAAGGCGCCGATCCCGCGCTCGCCGCGAGCGCGGTCAGCTACTGGGCCTCGCTCGTCGACAACCCCGAACCCGTCACCACCACAGTCGCCGAGCTAACCGGCCGCCCCGCCCTCACCTTCGCGGACTGGGCTCGCGAGCACGCCGACGAGTTCCGCACCCTCTCCACCGCCGAGGTCGCCGCCGGGTACGTCGAAGCGCTGTCGGCCGGCCGACTAGACGAAGCACTCGCCTACTTGGCCCCCGATGTGATCCGCACCGCCCCACTCGAATCCGCCACCGAACTCAAAGGCATCGACGCAATCCTCGAAAACACCCACCGCCTCAACGCCAACGTCGAATACCTGGCAGTCGAGACCCTGGGCCCACTCCTCCACGACAGCCACTTCGCCATCCGCTTCACCTTCGACCAACGGAACACGGTCACCGGCGTGCGAGCCCAAACCACCAAGCTGTCGCTCTGCACCGTCGAGTCCGGCCGCATCACCCGCGAGGAGGTCTTCTACTACACGCCGCCGAGCGGGAGTTGAAGCCAGCCGCCTACGTCGTGGCGGCCGGCGGTGAGGGCGGCGGTGCGGGCGCCTTGGTTGGCGGAGTGGATGGTGCCGATGAAGATGCGGGTCGGGTCGGGGAGGGCCTGTGCGAGGAGCGTGCTCAGGTGGGGGCCGTAGCCGTGGCCGCGGTGGTGCCTGGCGAGGATGAGTTCGCGGACGACGTACGCCGGGAGGCCCAGGGCGTCGTCGGGCTTGATGATGGCGGCGGCGTACCCGGCCCACTCGTCGTTCACCGTGATCTCGAAGAGCAGACCGTCGTCGGCGGACTCCTGGAGATCCTCGAGGTCCTGGATGGTGGCTTCTTCGGTGTGGTGCGGGTGGTCGGCGTCCACGGCTTCGTACGCGCGGCGGGCCTCGTCGTAGTGCTCGACGCTCTTCGCGGGGCGGAGCGCGAGGCCGGGCGGTACGTCGTGTGGTTGCAGCTCGCTGATCGGTGCGGCGAGGAAGCGTCGGTCGGGCACGGTGCCGTCGACGCCGGGGGCGGCGCTCCAGAGGCGGAGGTAGAGCGGGTTGTGGATGCCGTAGTACTGCTGGGCTGCGTCGGCGAGCGCTGGTAGGTCGCGCGGCTCGGGTGAGCGGCTCATCGGGGTGGCGTCGACGAAGGGCTTGGCGACGTTCATGTTCTCGAAGCGCATGCTGAACATCACCTGGAGATCGTTGCCTACGGCAACCCAGTGGTTGAGCATCGCCTCGGCCGGCTTGCCCGGCGCCAAGCGCGCGGTCCGCTGGGTCGCGATGTCGAGGTCCTCGGCCAGCAAGATATCCAGCGCCGCATGCTCCTCGGCCAGAATCGCCAGCCGGCGTACGTCGTCCACCCACGTACGCGTCAACGGATGCTGCCGCTCCAACGTGTACCGAGCCAACACCTCAGCCGAAGGAATCACGACTGCTCGCCCGACTCATCCCCCAGTTGCTTGGTGGGGTCCGCTGGCGTGGGTTCCGGTGTCGTGGGAGGTGCCGCCGCGGTATCTGCCGGGGCCGGGGCCGTGGGGGCTTCGGCGGGTGGTGGGGATTGCCGGCGGGCGCGCCTCTCGCCTCCTGCGGCCGCGCCTGCGCGGCGGGGGCGGGCGGGAGTTGCGGCTGCCTGCGCGGCTGCCAGGGGGTCGGGCTCTGGGGAGCCGGGTGGGCGGGGGCCCCAGGTTTCGGGGTCGGGGACGCCTGGGGGGAGTGTGCGGCGGCGGCTGGGGGCGCCGGTGGGGGCGTGGTCGGATTCGCCGGGTTCCTTGGCGCCGGGCCAGGGCTTGGCGACCCGGGAGGCGAGGACGAACTCCTTCCGGAGCGGGTGGCCCTCGAACTCGTCCGGGAGAAGCAGTGTGATCAGGTTCGGATGACCCTCGAAGCTGATCCCGAACATCTCGAACGTCTCGCGCTCATGCCAGTTCGCCCCGGCGTACACCTCGGACAGCGTCGGCAGCACCGCCTTGTCCCGCGGCACCAGCGTCCGCACCAGCACATGGTCGACATGCGACCCACCCCAGAAGTCCGCCAGGTGCGACACCACCCGGAAGCCATCGGTCAGCTCATCCGAAGCGCTCAGGAAATCGAAGAACGTGAACCCGACGGCATCTCGCAGTACCTCATGCGCCGCCACCCACGACTCCGGCGGTACGTCGATCGCGGTCGGGCCGAAGCTGTCCGTCGACGTCGCGGTGATGCCGGCACTGGTCAGCGCCTCCAGTGCGTCGGCGCTCAAGGCTGCACCAATCCGCGGGTCAGCGCCGCCGCGGACGGCTCTTCGTACCGGTCGACGAGCGCCTCGCCCGCGATCTTCTCCTGCAGTTTGAGGATCCCCTGCAGCAACGCCTCCGGCCGCGGCGGGCAGCCGGGCACGTACACGTCGACCGGGATGATCTGGTCGACACCCTTCGTCACGCAGTATGAATCCCAGTACGGGCCGCCCGAGTTCGAGCAGGAGCCGAACGAGATCACGTACTTCGGCTCGGGCATCTGGTCGTACAACCGCTTGATCGCCGGCGCCATCTTGTCCGTCACGGTGCCCGACACGACCATCAGGTCGGCCTGCCGCGGTCCGGGCGCGAACGGGATCACGCCGAGCCGGATGAAGTCGTGCCGGCCCATCGACGCGGCGATGAACTCGATCGCGCAGCAGGCCAGTCCGAAGTTGAACACCCAGAGCGAGTACTTGCGCCCCCAGTTCAACAGGTACCGGACCGGCTCCGGCGCGAGTCTGGCCAGCGCGCCGACTGCCGGTCGCACCGTCGGCATCCCCAGCTCGGTCATGCGCTCAGCCTAGTCCGACAATCTCCTCCGCGAGGACCTCCGGGTATTCGAGTGGCGCGTAGTGCCCGGCGCCATCGACGTACCGCACCCGGACGTCGCTGAAGAAGTCGTCCACCCGGTCCGACCACGCCCGCGGGAACAGCGGGTCGAACTCCGGCCACAGCACCACGGTCGGTACGGCGATCCGGTCGTACGACGGTGGCGCCGTCTCGGCCGCGGACACTGCGACCGACCCGGCACCCGCCCGGTACCACTGGATCGACGCCGTGAACGCACCCGGCTGTGAATACGTATCCACCAAGTGATCGAGGTCCGGCTCGAACCCCGGCCCGGACCAATGCGTCCAGAAGTGGTTCAGGTACGAGCGAACCGCGTCGGGCTTCCCATCGATCAGCTCTTCGATCACCGTCAGCCGATGGAACGCCTGGTACCAGAACTCCGCCTGCGCCTGCTCGGAGAAGACCCGCTTGCCGATCCCGGGCAGCGGCGGTGCGACCACGATGCCGTCGATCAGTTCCGGCTGATTCCGCGCGATCCCCTGCGCGATCCGGCTGCCGACGTCGTACCCCGCGAGGACCGGACGCTCCAGCCCGAGCTCCGCCATCAGACCCACGATGCTCCGCCCCTGTGCGGCAACGCCGTACTGCGCGGGGTCGGTGTCGGCCGCGTCGGACTCACCGAACCCGCGGAGGTCCGGCACCACCACCTCGAAGCCACGTTCCGCGAGCATCGGCGCCAGCAACCGGTAGTCGGTGCGATCACCCGGCCAGCCGTGCAGCAGAACCACCGCCGGCCCCTCGCCGATCCGGTCGTACGCCAGCCGGAATCCGTCCACCGCTTCAGTCAGCATGGCCTCAGTTTTCGACCACCGCGCATTGTTGACCACCCCGACACCCGGGCTTACCGTGATTGAACAGGACTGAACAGGTCCACTCCGGTGGGGAGACACCATGGCTGATCAGCTCGAGGTGCAGCAGACCCGCGCGCTCTCGGTGGAGAGCAACGGGCTGAACGTGATCGCCGACGCGGACCGGAAGGGCCGCCCGAGTCAGCTGTTCTGGCCGTGGTTCGGAGCGAACGTCTCCGTGCTGGGGCTGAGCTACGGCGCGTTCGCGCTCGGATTCGGGATCTCGTTCTGGCAGGCGGTGATCGCCGGGGTGATCGGGGTGGTGTTCTCGTTCCTGCTCTGCGGGCTGATCGCGCTGGCCGGCAAGCGCGGGTCGGCGCCGACGATGGTGCTCAGCCGCGCCGCGTTCGGTGTCCGAGGCAACAAACTGCCGTCGCTGGTGTCCTGGTTGCTGACGGTCGGCTGGGAGACGGTGCTGACGATCCTCGCGACGCTCGCGACCGCGACCGTGTTCGAGCGTCTCGGCTGGGGCGGCGGCAACCTCACCAAGGTGATCGCGCTGGTCGTGGTCGGTCTGCTGACCGTGGCGTGCGGCGTACTCGGGTTCGACCTGATCATGCGGGCGCAGACGATCATCACCGTTGTCACCGGCGTACTCACCGTCGTTTACATCATCCTGGTCGCCGATCAGATCCACTGGAGCACGGTGTCCGCGCTGCCGAGTGGTTCGTCGCAGGCGGTGATCGGCGCGCTGGTCTTCCTGATGACGGGCTTCGGGCTCGGCTGGGTGAACGCGGCCGCGGACTACTCGCGGTACCTCCCCCGCCAGGCGTCGAGTCGCGGCGTGGTCGGCTGGACGACGTTCGGCGGCTCGGTGGCTCCCGTCGTACTGCTGGTCTTCGGTCTGCTGCTGGCGGGTTCGTCACCTGACTTGAGCAAGGCGATCGGCGCGGACCCGATCGGTGCGCTGGCCGAGGCGTTGCCGACGTGGTTCCTGGTGCCGTTCGTGATCGTCGCGGTGCTCGGCCTGGTCGGTGGCGCCGTACTCGACATCTACTCGTCCGGCCTCGCGCTGCTGTCGCTCGGTCTGCCGGTCAAGCGGTATGTCGCGGCGTTCATCGACGGTGTGGTGATGATCGGCGGGACGATCTACGTCGTCTTCTACGGCGGCGATTTCCTCGGGCAGTTCCAGGGATTCCTGATCACGCTCGGCGTACCGATCGCGGCCTGGTGCGGGATCATGCTCGCCGACATCGCCGCTCGGCAGCGGGACTACGCCGAGGACGACCTGTACCGGTCGAACGGACGGTACGGCGACGTGCAGTGGTTGCCCGTGGCCACGATGCTCGTTGCCACCGGCATCGGCTGGGGACTCGTCACGAACACGCTGGCGTCGTGGCTGACCTGGCAGGGCTACCTGCTCGGGCCATTCGGCCTCGGCGGCAAGAACGGCGCGTGGGCGTACGCGAACCTCGGCGTACTGGCCGCGCTCCTGATCGGTTTCCTCGTGCAGTGGTTCGGCCGCGGGCCCGCAGTACGTCGGCAGGAGGCGGCTGCCTGATGGTTCTGGCGCTCATCGACCTGCAGCGGATCTTCGCGGACCCGGAGTCCGGCTGGGCGACTCCGGACTTCGAGCGGGTGATCGCGCCTACGAAGGAGTTGCTGGAGATCTTCGGGTCCGATGTCGTCTTCACCCGGTTCGTGGCGCCGAAGAAACCGTTCGGTGCCTGGGTGCCTTATTACCAGGAGTTCCCGTTCGCGTTGCAGCCGGCGGACGCGGCGGAGTACGAGTTGGTCGACGAGTTCAAGGGCGCTCCAACTCTGGACAAGATCTCCTTCGGGAAGTGGGGTCGGGAGTTGGCGGCCGCGGCGGACGGCCGGCTCGTACTCGGCGGGGTGACGACGGACTGCTGCGTGATCAGTACGGCGCTGGCCGCGGTCGACGCCGGCGTACAGGTCCAGGTCGTCGAGGAGGCGTGCGCCGGATCGACCGACGAGAACCACCGCAAGGCGCTCGACATCATGCGGCTGTATGCGCCGATGATCGAGATCGTGCATGTGGAGCAGTTGCGGTGATGCGCCGGATCTCCCTGAAGCACGAGCGGGTCGCGCGGGTGCTCGCGCGGGAGATCAGGTCCGGCGTCGTACGGCGTGGTGCGCAGCTGCCGGGCGAGGTGGAGCTGGCTCGCCGGTTCTCGGTCAGCCGCAACACGGTCCGCGCGGCGCTCGCCGTACTGGCCGAGGACGAGCTGATCGCGACGCACACCGGCAAGGGTTCGTACGTGCTGTTCGACGGGCGACCGCTGGACGGGCGGCTCGGGTGGACGCATGCGCTGTCCGAGCAGGGCGTGGAGACCCGGATGCGGACCGTGCGGATCGAACGCTCGACGGATCCCGGGCTGGCGTCCCGGCTAGGTCTGGAATCGCCCCGGGTGGTCGTGATCGAGCGGGTCCGGCAACTGACCGACGGTACGGCGATCTCCCTCGAACGCAGCCGGATCCCGGCGCTGGACGCACTACGCGACCTGCCGGAACGCGGCCTCGACAACGGGTCCATCAGCGTCACCCTCAACCGCGCCGGCCTCTACCTCGACCACTGCGAACAACGCCTCCGCGGCCGCCCCCTAACCCCCATCGAAGCCGGCCACCTCAACCGCCCCGACGGCACCTGGTTCCTCCACACCACCCGCACCAGCTGGACGGCAGACGACCGCTTCGCCGAATACGCCGACGAACTCCTGGACCCCGACCACTACGAACTAAGCCTCTCCTACCGCAGCTGATCCCGCGCGTGCTGCTTCACGCCGCGACCGCTCGGGCGCGCTCTGATGAACCTTGGACACCCGGTGGTGACCTTGGATAAGCCATTGCATGTGCACAGTCACCGTCGGCTATCCCCAATCCCACTCAGGCCACCCCCGAGCAGGCGCCGGGGGCGCCAACCACCGACTAAGGCGTTAGTTGCCCTCGGCATAGGGAGTTGTGCGGATGTGAGGGCCCTCCTCAGGGGCGCACTGTCTACTCATCGACAGGAGCTCGGAGGAGATCATGTTCATGTACTCGACCGACGCGGTGCGGGCCGAGATCAAGTACCGGCAGGACCGTATCCGGCACGACTTCCAGCGTCCGTTCTGGTTCCAGCGCAAGCCTAAGCAGCAGCCGCCCGCGCCCTGTGCGCCCGAGCTGCGTGCCCGTCCGGCGATGTGACCGCGAGGTCACCGCCCCAGGCCCCCTCCCCCCAGGCGCGGCCGGCTCACCAGAGCCGGCCGCGCCTCCTTCGTTTCAGGCTCAAAGAGACCCCCTTAGGCGGCTCCTAGGACCCCCTAAGGCGAAGTAAGGCACCAACCGCCCCGCGGATAGGGAGGAGTTCCGATGTGCGGGGCTACCTCAGGCGAGCAGATTGACACCTGTCAGCAAGAGCTGGCACCGAAAAGCGGAGGAAGACATGTACTCGAACGAATCGGTCAAGGCAGAGGTTGCTTACCGCAGGGAGCGTCTCAGCCGGGACTTCCGGCAGCACCGGAGCACCGGGGCTCGTCGGACCATCAGCCACCTGTTCGGCCGGAAAGCCTGAAGGGAGGGAAACCATGTTCAACACTCCACTGAGTCAGGACACGATCAAGGCGGAGACGGCGTACCGGTTGGAGCGGACCAAGCGTGACTTCGGGTCCGTGAGCCGCAAGCAGCGCCCGGCGAAGGGCTCGCAGCCCGAGTCGCGGCACTCGCGCCGTGCCCTCCGACCCACCACGGCCCGATGACCGCCCCAGCCGCCGTCCCTGATCACACGATCAGGGACGGCGTTCTTTTACCCGCGAAGACCCAGGCTGACAGCAGAACCGGGGCTCAGCGGACGGGATGCCGTCGATTTGTGTCGGCTTCAGGGGCGAAGATGGACAACGTGCCCTGGAATTCGACACCTCTCGTCGGCCGCTCGTCCGAGATGGCCGCCATGCTGAGCGCCGTGGACGACGCGAAAACGCGTCGCGCCGGCGCCGTACTGCTGTCCGGTGATGCCGGCGTCGGCAAGACCCGGATGCTGGACGAGGTGGCGACCGGTGCGCACGAGCGCGGCTTCGGCGTATTGGTCGGGCACTGCACCGACTTCGGCGATGCCGGCCTGCCGTACCAGCCGTTCTCCGAGATCTTCGGCCGCTTGGCCGGCGACCGCCCCGACCTCGTCGAGAGCGTGCTGACCAACTTCCCGGCGATCAGCCGGCTGCTCCCCGCTCACCGGCTGCTCAGCGCCCAACCCGCGCCGCAGGACGGCCAGCTCGACCGCGCCGCGCTGTTCGACGCCGTCCTCGGCGCGTTCACCGCGCTGTCCACCAGCGAGCCGATCCTGGTGATCATCGAGGACGCCCACTGGGCCGACGACTCGACCCGGGACCTGATCGGTTTCCTGATCACCCGACTGACCTCGCAGCGCCTGGCGCTCGTCGTGTCGTACCGCAGCGACGACCTGCACCGTCGCCACCCGCTCCGCCGGCCGATCGCCGAGTGGTCCCGCAACCCTCGGGTACGCCGGGTCAACCTGCTGCCGCTCGACGCCGACGAGTCCCGCACTCTCCTCAACTCGCTGCTCGCCGAGCCCCTGTCCCCGATCGAGGAGCGTCGCATCCTCGAGCGTGCCGGCGGCAACGCGTTCTTCACCGAGGAGCTGGCCGCCGCGGCCTCGATGGGTGACGGCGACACCGTGCCGCCCGATCTCGCCGACCTGCTCCTGGTTCGCCTCGACCCGGTATCGGACGACGCCCGGCAGGTCGCCCGCGTGATCGCCGTGGCCGGCCGCCGCGTCCCGCACGATCTCCTCACCGCGGTCGCCAAGCTGCCGGACCGGGAGCTCGACGACGCCCTGCGCGAGCTGATCGACGCGCACATCATCGACGTACCGACCAACGATCGGTACTACTTCCGCCACGCCCTACTGGCCGAAGCGGTGTACGACGACCTCCTGCCAGGCGAGCGCGTCCGCGAACACGCGGCGTACGTACAAGCACTCGAAGACAAGACGGTCGCAGGTACGGCGGCTGAGCTGGCCGGGCATGCAACTCGATCGCACGACCTGGCGACAGCGTTCGAAGCCCGCGTCCGAGCCGGCCAGGAAGCGCTGTCGGTCGCCGCGCCGCAGGAGGCGTTGAAGCACTACGAGATGGCGCTCGAGCTGTTCCCGAACGCGGCGCCGACGAGCACGGTCGACAAGACCTGGTTGATCGTCGACACGGCGACGGCAGCCACCTTGTCCTCGCAGCACCTGCGCGCGCTCAAGCTGCTCCGGAAGGCGCTGGCCGATCTGCCGGCCGACGCACCGAAGCTGCAGCGGGCCGAGCTTCTCCTGCCGCTGGCCGATATCGCGCTGATCATCGACCAGGACAAGGAGGCCAGCGAGGCGATCTCGCAGGCGCTCAAACTGGTCCACGACGAGCCGTCCAGTGTATTCAAGGCGCAGGTCGCCTCGCTGTACGCGCGGGTGTCCGACGCGCTGGGCCGGCCGATGGAGGCCGAGCGCTGGGCGCACCGGGCGCTCGAGATCGCCCGCGAGGCCGGTCAGGAGTCCGCAGCCAGCGACGCCGGCATCACGCTCGCCCAGCTCCGCCGACGGGCCGGCGATCCGGAGACGGCCGCAAAGCAGCTGGAGGAGGCCGCCGTACGCGCGCAGCTCACCGGCGATCCTGCCGCCGAAGTGCGGAGCCGGTTCCTGCTCGGGTCGACGCATTACGAGCAGGGCGACCTGCTGAACGCGAAGTCCGCGTTGTCGTTCGCGGCGAAACGGGCCGGTGAGCTCGGGCGGCAGTGGGCGGCGTACGGGTTCGACGCACGGCGGATGCTCGCGCTGACGCAGTTCATGCTCGGCGAGTGGGACGAAGCGACCATGACCGCCCGCACCGACACGATGACGCCGGCGGCGGCCGCGGCTGCGCTGCGGGCGGTGGAGTTCTCAGTGCGGAGCGGGCGGGGTGACACCGCGGTCGCCGAGGAGTTCGAGCTGTCCCGGAAGTGGTGGGATCTCGACATCATGCTGCCGCTCATCGGGCTACAGCCGGCCGTCGAGGCGTACCTGCAGCTGGATCAGCCGGCCGAGGCAGAGAAGCTGATCGCCGATGTGTCCACGCTGTGCGCCGACCTGTTCCAGACGGAGTGGTTCTTCGCCCGGATCCGGTTCTCGGCCCTGGGTCTGCAGTTGCTGTGCCACCGCGCCGTCGGCGAGCCGTCAGCTGCCGCCGAGCTGGTCGCCCGCGGCGCGGAGCTGGTTGCGCTCGGGCAGGCGACGGCCGAGAAGGGTCTGCCACCCGGACGGTTGATGGGCGTCGAGGGACTCGCCTGGCTGGCGCGGCTGGAGTCGGAGTGGGATCGACTGCGGTGGCTGGCCGGCGTCGACGCGCCGACGCCGCAGGAGCACGTCTCCGCTTGGGAGCGGACGACGGACGCCTTCGGGTACGGGTACGTCCACGAGCAGGCGTGGTCGCGGGTCCGGTTGTCGGCTGCGCTGCGGGCCGCGGGCCGGGTCGCCGAGGCAAACGAGCAGACGGCGCTGGCCGCCGAGGTCGGTCGCGAGCTGCGGGCGAAGCCGTTGATCGCCGAGACCGGTGGCGGCGAGACGGCCGGCGCGAGTGCGCTCACGTCGCGGGAGACCGAAGTACTGCGGTTGCTGGCCGAGGGACGCACCAACCGGCAGTTGGCGCGCGAGCTGTACATCAGCGAGAAGACCGTCAGCGTGCACGTGTCGAACATCCTGGCGAAGCTCGGCGTCCGCTCGCGGACCGAGGCCGCAGCGGTAGCGCGTCGAGACGGACTGCTCGACGCGGACTAGGGCATGTCTTAGCCGTGTTTGCGGTGGCGGTCCGGCTCGGGGCGCGCGTGCCGTGTGCGAGCCCGGGCCAGGTCGTCGGCTGTGACCGGCGGCGTGAGTCGGATCGGCCGGTTCAGGTCGGTGATGTTGTCGAAGACTTTACGGGCGTGCCGCATTCGGGCCGCGGCCAAGAGCACCAACCCGGCCGCAGCGAGTGCAATCACTACCCACAGTTGCCACGACATAGCCTCACCGTCCGGTATTCGCCCCGTACCCCCGTGTAATCACGATAGCCCCGAACCCACCGGTTGGCGACCGTTCGTACGCATACCGTTAAGCAAGCCGATTGAAACTCACGTTTGTTGCCAACCGCAATCACAAACGGTGATCAGGCAACGAGTTGGGATCCGGCGCGGCGACTACTTTCAGTCACGGCGGGGCGTGAGGCGACCCATCCGGAAGATGTGCGTCGCGCGACCGTCGATCGGTCCCCTGAACGCCATGACGTCGTGCATCCCGCCCTCCGGCTCGGCCGTGATCAGCCGCGACTCGTCGAGTGGCAGGAGCCGGTGACGCTCCGGCTCCGGCAGCACCACCTTCGCGTCGTCCTGCACCGCCTCGATCAGCAACCAGAACTCGCCGTTCTCACTGCTGATCGTTGACCGGAACAACACGCCCTCGTACCGTCCGACGACGAGCTCAGGGGCGATCTCGGCCGGCTCCGCGGGCGGTACCAGCCGCGCCGGCAGTTCGATCCCGGCCGTCTCCCGCAGGACGTGACCCATCAGTTCGTCGTACAGCGCCGAGGCCCTGCCGCCGTTGGTGAGCAGCGCGACGGCCACGCCGCGGTCCGGGACCAGCCGGAAGAACGCGGCCTGTCCGACCGTGCCGCCGTCGTGCCCGTAGTACGGTCCGTGTTCGCTGTCGAAGATCATCCAGCCGAGGCCGAGCTGGTGCAGATCGCCACCGGTCGGGGGTACGTCGACCTGGGCCTCCCAGAGCCGATCGATCGTCGCCCGATCGAGCAGCGTCGCGTCGAGGAACGCCCGCCCGAAGCTGATCAGGTCGCTCGCGCTCATCGTCAGCAACGATCCGGCCGGCGCCATCCCGTGGACCAGGCTCCACACCGGCGCGACCTCGAGCGGCGCGCCGGGCTTGGGCGAGACATGCCCGACCGCGGCCCGATAGAAGAGAGCCTCGTCCGGGATCGTGGCGACGTGCCCGAGCTCCAGCGGTACGGCGATGTGCTCGCGGATCAGCTCGTGGAACGGCTTCCCGCGCAGTACCTCCGCGATCCGGCCGAGGACGACGAAACCGGCGTTGTTGTACGAGAACCCGGCGCCGAGCGGGACCTCCTGCGCCAGGCCCGGTACGACGTCGCGGACGAACAGCTCGACGCCGTCGTCACCGCGCGACGTCGGGATGAAAGCGTCACCGGAGAAGCCGCTGGTGTGGGTCAGCAGGTGCCGCGGGGTGACCGCCGCCGCGGTCGGCTCGTCGGCGAGCTTGAAGTCCGGCAGGTACTCGCGGACCGGGTGGTCGAGGTCGACCCTGCCTTCGCCCACGAGCTGCATGATCAGCGTGGTCGTCCAGAGCTTGGTGATCGAGCCGACCTGGAAGACCGAGTCCACAGTCGCCTCGACCCCGGTGTTCTGGTTCAGGACGCCGGCCGCCGCCGTACTCACCTCACCGTCCGCGAACACCGCGATCGACGCGGCGGGTACGTCGTGCTTGCCGATCAGCCGGGTCAGGTTCTCGTCGAGCCACTGCTGCATGAAGCGCTCCTTACGGAAGGCGGACGGTGCTCAGCCGAGAATGCGGACCAGGTTCTCGCCGAGGACCTTGCGGATGGTTGCTTCGGGCAAGCCTCGGCGGACCAAGGCGTCGGTGACGAGGGGCATGCCGGCCGGGCCCTCGAGGCCGGGGACGTACAGCTCGGCGTCGAGGCCCTGGATGATCACCGGGCGGTCGCAGGCGGGGATCTTCTCGCCGAAGACCTCCGCGACGAAGTCGCTGCCCAGGCCGACGTGGTCCTCGCCGGCGATGTCGAGGATGTGCAGGATGTGGTCGGCCAGGTGTTCGACGGTCGGCTTCTCGGCTGTGGTGAGGAAGCCGGCGAAGAAGTTGACGCAGACCACGCCGCCGGTCGCGGCGATCCCGCGGAGCTGCTCGTCGGTCAGGTTGCGGTGGTGGTCGCGCAGCGCGAACGCACTCGAGTGCGACGCAACGACGGGCTTGGTCGCCAGCTCGAGGATGTGCTCGACGCCGGCGCGGCCGACGTGCGAGACATCGATCAGTACGCCGAGCTCCTCGAGCAGCCCGACCGCCTCGACGCCGGCATGCGTCAGCCGGCCGCCGGTCGCGTCCTCGCCGGAGCCGTCGCCGAGCGCGCTGCGGCCGAAGTGGGTGAACGAGGCCATCCGTACGCCGAGCCGGTGCAGCGTCTGCAGGAGCTCGACGTCGGTGTCGATCTGCGGGCAGCCCTCGAGTGCGAGCACCAGCGCGATCTTGCCCGCGGCGGTCGCGGCCTCGATGTCGCCGGGCGCCGTACACAACGCGACCTCGTCGGAGTTCGCCGCCGCGATCCGGTGTGCGGCCTCGATCATCCGCAGGGTCTCGCGGAGCGCGCCTTCGGGCAGGAACTCCGAGTCGATGAACACCGGCAGCACTTGTACGTCGATCCCGCCCTCGCGCAGCTGCGGTATCCACCGCTCCCGGAAGTACGCCGACCAGACGTCCTTCGGCCGCCGAGCCACCAGCATCAAGAGGTCGTTGTGTCCGTCAGCGACGATCGCATCGCGGTGCAGATCCATCGCCCCAGAATATGCTCGCCGGGTGAAGGTGCTTTCTGCTGAGGATGTTCGCCGGCTGGTTCCGATGAGTACGGCGGTCGACGCAGTGCGGGACGCGTTCCGCGAGCTGGCGGCCGGGAACTTCGTGCTGCCGCCGCGGCAGATCTTCGGCGACGGGACGGTGCTCGTGATGTCGGCGTACCACACGCCGACCGGGACCGCGGTGGTGAAGAAGATCGGGATCGCGCTCGACCAGGTCCCCGCGATCCGCGCGACCGTGATCTGGACCGGCAACGGCGAACAACTCGTCGCCGACGGCGGCTCGATCACCACCTTGCGCACCGGCGCAGTCGTCGGTGTCGCGACCGACCTGCTCGCTCAGCCCGACGCCACCCGCCTCACCCTGATCGGAACCGGCGCCCAAGCCGCAGACCAGGTCCGCGCCGTTCTCGCCGTACGACGTATCACGCGGGTCACCATCACCGGCCGATCGGCCGACCGCGCGACCGCCCTCGCAGACCAGTTGGCGACCGAGTTCCCCGAGGCGAAGGTCACCGCCGGTACCAGCATCAACGAAGCGATCGCCGACACCGACATCATCTGCTGCGCCACCTCGTCAACCACCCCACTCTTCGACGCTGACACCCTCCCCACCACCGTCCACGTCAACGCCATCGGCGCCTTCCGCCCCACCATGCGAGAACTCCCCCGCAACCTCCTCACGACCGCATCGGTGGTAATGGTCGACCAACGCGAAGCCGCCCTCGAGGAGTCCGGCGAGGTAATCGACGCGATCGCCAACAGCACCCTCCGAGAAGCAGACCTGGTCGAGCTCGGCCAAGCTCTCGCGACCCCGCCGACCCCGCACGGCCGCACAGTCTTCAAATCCGTCGGCGTCGGCGCCCAGGACTGGGCCATCGCCGCAGCACTCGCCCGCAGCTGACTGGGGTGCGGACCTGCACCACTCACCAACTGCGGGTGGCCGACGCGACTCACGCTCAACTACCGGCTGAAACCCGCCGATGAGGAGGGTTGGTCAGTGGCGCAGGTGCGCTGCGACGCGCTCGCTCGGCGTTGGCAACCCAGCCGCCCTCGCCCGCGGTTGAGTGGGGTGCGGACCTGCATCACTCACCAACCCCGCGTCGTCCAGGCAGCTCACGCTCGACTGCCGGCCGCGACCAGCCGCTGACGCAGGTTGGTCAGTGGCGCACGTCCGCCCAGACTCGGGGACAGCGGATCTCCAGGCCATCACAATCCGCCACCCACAGGCGCCCTGAGCGCAGCGCCGGGCCGCCGCCTCGATTTTGATGGGCTGGAGATCCGCCTTACGTCCAGCGGAGGACGCCCTTGCGGTAGGCGTAGAGCAAGCCGACGGCTACGAAGGCTAGGAAGATGAACATCTCGATGAGGGTTGCGTAGCCGAGAGTGCTGAAGATGGTGGCCCAGGGGAAGAGGTAGATCGCGTCTACGGCGAAGATGACGTAGAGGTACGCGAACAAGTAGTAGCGGATGTGGACCTGGGCCCAGCCCTCGCCGACCGGGTCTACGCCGGACTCGTAGGTCTTGAGTTTGTTCTCGGTCGGGTACGTGACGGTGAGCGCCTTGTTCAGCGCGAACGCGCCGATCAGCCCGACCAGGCCGAGGGCGACTACCGCGGCGACGACGCCATAGCTGTCCGACACAGGAGCAGCTTAGTTCGTGCAGAGCAGCAGTGAGTCGATCGAAACGTACGGCCCGTATCCGGACCGGATGTCCGCGACCTGCAGCCGGAGTCGGGTCACGCCGGAGATGTCGTAGTTCAGCCAGGTCTCGGTCTCCTGCTGCATGCGGATCGACGTCATCGCCGTCGTCCCGTTGTGCAGCGACACCCGCACCAAACCGTCGGTCAGGTTGCCGAGCCAGTTCCGCACGTAGCGGCAACCCGTCGAGTCCACCTCGCCCCAGACATACCCGCCCTGGTTCGCCAGCAGATCAGCCTCGGCCCGCCGCGGCCCTTCGTTCGGCGGTACGACGGTGAACTGCGGCTGGCCGGCCCCGCCCGCGGCGACCAGCCCCTTCTTGAACATCCCGCGCCACACGTAGTGCTTGAAGCTGATCATCGGCGAGACCACCGCGGCGTACGGCGCCTGTGCACCGACAGCGATCCGGTACGTCCGGACCGAGCCGGGCTGGACCGTGGTGATCGTCACGCTGTTGCCGGACGAGTACCCGTGCGCGACCTCCTGCCACCGCTTCAGCGAAGGGATCCATTGATGCAGCGGGATCCGCGTGCCGGTCGCCGGCGCCGGCGTCAACGTCCCGACCACCGTGATCACGCCCTTGGTCGCGTCCGTCGTCCGAATGCTCGCGATCTTCGCCGTCCGCGCCGGCGAAGGGACCGCAGACGCGATCGGCGCCGCGACCCCCGCGACGAGCAACGTCAGCAGTCCGATCAGCACACGACGCATGAAAACAACTCCTTGAATCACAGCTTGATGACGACACCCTGCCGGTTCTCACTTCGGATCGCAAGCGAGCCGCTGCGGAGTGTCACACTGGGAGATTTCGCCACTACCTGACCCAACGACCCGTTAACACCGCGTCCCAGGCTGTGGACCACCGGGGCTTCCGCATGGTTCTGTTCTAAGGGCGAACTAATATTGGGGTTATCGCCCTGACGGGGGGATCGGCCTGTTGCCCACAAGGCGGCCGGACGACCCAAGCTTCGACTTGGAGATGAAAAGAACAGTGACCATCGAGGTCAAGCAGCTCGACCGCGTGGTGATCCGCTTCGCCGGCGATTCCGGTGATGGGATGCAGCTCACGGGGGACAGGTTCACAGCGGAAACAGCATCGTTCGGCAATGACCTGTCGACGTTGCCCAACTTCCCAGCCGAGATCCGGGCACCAGCCGGGACCCTGCCGGGAGTGTCGTCCTTCCAGCTTCACTTCGCCGACCACGACATCCTCACGCCTGGCGACGCGCCCGACGTGCTGATCGCGATGAACCCGGCGGCCTTGAAGGCGAACCTCAAGGACGTCCCCCGCGGCGCGACGCTGATCGTCGACACCGCGGACTTCACCGCCCGCAACCTGAAGCGGATCGGGTACGACGAGAACCCGCTGGAGACCGGCGAGCTCGACGCGTACCACGTGGTCCCGCTCAACCTGACCGGCATGACGGTGGAGTCGGTGAAGGAGTTCGGGCTGAGCCGCAAGGACGCGTCCCGGGCGAAGAACATGTACGCGCTCGGCCTGGTGTCCTGGCTGTTCCAGCGGCCGGTCGAGTCGACGATCACGTTCCTGCAGACCAAGTTCGCCTCGAAGGCGGACATCCGCGACGCGAACATCGCGGCCTTCCGCGCGGGCTACAACTTCGGTGAGACCGCCGAGGAGTTCTCGGTCCGGTACGAAGTGAAGCCGGCCAGCATGGCCACCGGCACGTACCGGAACATCTCCGGCAACCTCGCGCTGGCGTACGGCCTGGTGGCGGGCGCCCAGCGGGCCGGCTTGCCGCTGGTCCTCGGTGCGTACCCGATCACCCCGGCGTCCGACGTACTGCACGAGCTGTCGAAGCTCAAGCGGTTCAACGTCACCACGGTCCAGGCCGAGGACGAGATCGCCGGTATCGGCGCGGCACTGGGTGCGTCGTTCGGCGGCGCGCTCGGCGTGACCACGTCGTCCGGTCCGGGTATCAGCCTGAAGTCCGAGACGATCGGCCTCGGCGTGATGCTCGAGCTGCCGCTGGTCGTCTGCGACATCCAGCGCGCCGGTCCCTCGACCGGTATGCCGACCAAGACCGAGCAGGCCGACCTGCTGCAGGTGATGTTCGGCCGCAACGGCGAGGCCCCGCTGCCGATCCTCGCGGCCCAGTCCCCCGCGGACTGCTTCGCGATCGCGGTCGAGGCGGCCCGGATCGCGATCACCTACCGCACGCCGGTGATCGTGCTGTCCGACGGTTACCTGGCCAACGGCTCGGAGCCGTGGCAGATCCCGGTGGTCGCCGACCTGCCGACGATCGACCCGAACTTCACCGTCGAGCCGAACGCGACCGACGACAAGGGCCAGCCGACGTACCTCCCTTACCTGCGCGACCCGGAGACCCTGGCCCGCGCCTGGGCCGTCCCGGGTACGGCGGGCCTGGATCACCGGATCGGTGGTCTGGAGAAGGAGGACAAGACCGGCAACATCTCGTACGACCCGGCGAACCACGATCTGATGATCCGCACCCGCCAGGCCAAGGTGGACGGCGTCGAGGTTCCGCCGATCGAGGTGGACGACCCGGACGGTACGGCGAAGGTGCTCGTGCTCGGCTGGGGTTCGACGTACGGCCCGATCGGCGCCGGTGTCCGGCGGGTTCGCAAGGTCGGCGGCAAGGTCGCCCAGGCGCATCTGCGGCATCTGAACCCGTTCCCGGAGAACCTCGGCGACCTGCTGAAGTCCTACGACAAGGTCCTTGTCCCGGAGATGAACCTCGGTCAGCTCGCGATGCTGCTGCGGGCGAAGTACCTGGTCGATGTCGTCTCCTACGCACAGGTCCGCGGTATGCCGCTCGGCGCCGCGGAGCTGGCGGAGGTGATCGGCAACCTGGTCGAGGAGACCGAGGGCATCGACGACGACGCCCGCCATCTCGGTTCGGCCGCAGCCAGCCTGACGCACGGCGAGGCGCTGCACACCGAGCCGAACGGCCGGTCCAACGGCCAACTGCACGAGTCGGAGGGAGCACGATGAGCACGGTCGACCTCGGCCTGCCGAGTCTGCCCGGTGGCCTTCGCGGCGTACCGGCCGCGACCGAGCCGCAGAACCGCAAGGAATACGTGTCGGACCAGGAGGTCCGCTGGTGCCCGGGCTGCGGCGACTACGCCGTACTCGCGGCCTTCCAGGGGTTCCTGCCCGAGCTCGGGATCAAGCGCGAGAACGTCGCGATGGTCTCCGGGATCGGCTGCTCGTCGCGCTTCCCGTATTACCTGTCGACGTACGGCATGCACTCGATCCACGGGCGCGCGCCGGCGATCGCGACCGGGCTCGCGGTGGCGCGGCCCGACCTGAGCGTGTGGGTGGTGACCGGTGACGGCGACGCGCTGTCGATCGGCGGCAACCACCTGATCCACACGCTGCGGCGCAACGTGAACCTGAAGATCCTGCTGTTCAACAACCGGATCTACGGCCTGACCAAGGGTCAGTACTCGCCGACGTCGGAGCCGGGCAAGGTGACCAAGTCGACGCCGATGGGCTCGGTCGACAACCCGTTCAACCCGGTCTCGCTGGCGCTCGGCGCCGAGGCGACGTTCGTGGCCCGGACGGTCGACTCCGACCGCAAGCACCTCACCTCGGTGCTGCGCGCCGCCGCCGAGCACCGCGGTACGGCGTTCGTCGAGATCTACCAGAACTGCCCGATCTTCAACGACAACGCGTTCGACGCGTTCAAGAACCCGGAGACCCGGGACGACGCGATCATCCCGCTGGTGCACGGCGAGCCGATCCGCTTCGGCACGGACGGGCACCTTGGCGTGGTCCGCGATGGATTCGCGTCCCTCGCCGTACGGGAGGTCGCGGACCTGCCGGGCGGCGAGGCGGATCTGGTCGTCCACGACGCGCACACCGAGGATCCGGCGTACGCGTTCGCACTGTCGCGGCTGACCGACGCGGGCGTGCTGCACCAGGCTCCGATCGGCGTCTTCCGCTCGGTCGAGCGTCCGGCGTACGACGACCTGGTGCGCCAGCAGATCACCACCGCCCAGGAGACCCAGGGCACCGGCGACCTGCAGGCGCTCGTCACCGGCGCCGACACCTGGACGATCAACTAGGCGAGGAATTCCCGGACGACTTTCTGGAAGGCGTCCGGGTTCTCGATCCACGGGTAGTGTCCGACACCGTCGAGCACTACCCGTTCTGCGTTGGGCAGCGCTTCGAGCAGGCTGTCGGTCACGTACGGCGGCCGCAGGTCCTCCGCACCGTGCACGAGGAGCGTTGGTACGACGACCTTGGCGCAAGCGCTCGCCCGATCTGTCAGCGTCGTCAACTCCGCTCGCAGTGCATCCGCACAGACCTGGTTGGGCTCGAAGCGCGGCGTGTTCAGCTTCCGAGCCTGGTTCAGGGCCGTCGCCCGATCGGCGAGGTTCACGGAGATCTGCGCGATCCACGGATCGGTTTCCGGCGTACCGGCGAGGCGCTCGGCGACCCGTGCGCGGTAGTCGGCCGGCGGACCGTCGAGGCCGACCGACGACACCAGCGCCAACCGGGACACAGCATCCGGATGTGCTTGGGCAAACTCCAGTGCGAGCGAGGCTCCCCAGGAATGTCCGATCACGATGCACGGATCCGGGCCGCACACGGTGGCGAGGTCGGCGACGTAGCGAGCGAGGGTGTACGGGCCGCGGCGGTCGGAGCGGCCGCAGCCTCGCTGGTCCCACCTGTGCAGCGTGAACCCGGGCAGCGCCAGGTCGTGGAACACGTCCCACCAGCCAGGACCGCCGTGGACCAGGACAACGCGCGGGCCGTGCCCGGCGACGTGGGTCCACAGGCGGCAGCCGTCGTCAGTGATCACCTGCGGGTCAGCCCAGCGCGCCATACACGGCAGCCCTGAGTTCGCGGCGGATCGGGTAGCGGGCGGAGGGGACGAGTTGGGTGAGGAAGACGACGACCAGCTCGTCGGCCGGTGAGACGAAGAACGCCGTCGACGCCTTGCCGCCCCAGAAATACTCGCCGGCCGTCCCGATGGTCTGCGCGACCGTCGGATCGAGCAACACGCCGAAGCCGAGCCCGAACCCTTGCCCCGCCCGCTTCGTCTCACCGCCGAAGTCCGCGCACGCCGCGAGATCCTGACCACCGGGCAGATGGTTGGCGGTCATGAACCGCACCGTCCTCGGCCCGATGGTCCGCGTCCCGTCGAGCGAACCGCCGCCGGCGAGCATCCGGGCGAACCGCAGGTAGTCGTTCGCTGTCGACACCAGCCCGGCGACCCCGGACAGGAACGTTCGCGGCCGGGCGTAGGGGCTGGTCCGCGGATCGTCGGTCAGCTGGAAGCCGCCGTCGTCGTACCCGTAGCAGGCCGCGAACCGGGAAAAGCTTGCCTCGGGCACCGAAAAGCCGGTGTCGGTCATGCCGAGCGGTTCGAAGATCCGGGTCCGCAGGTACGCGTCCAGCGGTTGCCCGCCGATCACCTCGCACAACAGGCCGACGAGATCGGTGGAGACCCCGTAGATCCAGCGCGCGCCGGGATCCGCCTGCAACGGAAGGCCTGCCAGCCGACCCGGCAACTCGGACAGCGGTGCGTCCGAATCCATCCCGGTCAGCCCGGCCTGCTGATAGAGCAGGCTGACCGGGTGCTTGCCGTTCGACGCGGCGAGTCCGGACGTGTGCATCAGGAGGTCCCGCACGGTCATCTCGCGGATCGACTCGCGGAGCGTGCCGTCGTCGTACACCTTCGGCCGGCCGAGCTCCGGCAGGTACTTCGCCACCGGGTCGTCGAGCTGGAAGCGTCCCTCTTCGTAGAGCTGCATCAGCCCGAGACTCACGATCGGCTTGGTCATCGAGTAGATGCGGAAGATCGTGTCCGCGGTCATCGGCAGGTCCCGCTCGACGTCGCGACGCCCGTACGCATCGAACAGCAGGACCTCGTCGCGGTGCGCGACCACGGTGACCGTGCCCGGGAAGCGGCCGTCGTCGACGTACCGCCGGACCAGCGCCGTCACGTTCTGCACCGCGACCTCCTGTAATGATCGCTTCAGAGAGTCGAATCTCTGTCGCAAAGACTACATCAGGTCGAGCAGATTCGTCCCTGCCGCGCGATCCAGGTGCCGCGCGGGCAGCCCGGCCGCCTGCGCGCCGAGCACATCGTTCTCGAGGTTGTCGCCGATCATCAGGACGTCGGCCGGCTCGGCTCCCAGTGCCTCACAGGTGCGCAGGTAGGCCTCCGGGGCCGGCTTGCTGAAGCCGAGCGCCTCCGAGGTGCAGACCACGTCGATCAGGTCGGCCAGCCCGATCGCCGCCAGCTTCGCGTTCTGCTGCACCGTGTTCCCGTTGGTGAGCACGCCGGTCCGCCAACCGTTGCCTCGAGCAACTTCCAGCGCGGGGCGCGCGTCCGGGAACGCGATCCAGTTGTTCCGGTACTGCGTCAGGTAGCCCTCGAACACCTCGTCCAACCCGGCCTCGGTCGTCGGGACAGCGCGATCGATCAGCGGGAGGAAGGCGCGCAGCCGAGCACGGCGCTGGCCCTGATGGGTGAGCTCTCCGGACAGCCAGCGCGGGTACTGCTCGTCCTCGATCACGAACCACTGCGCAACCAGCTCGTCCGTCGGCGTGAGCCCGAGCTCGGTCACCCAGCTGCGCAGCCCACGTTCGGCGGAGCCGGTGTGGTCGAACAGGGTGTTGTCGAGGTCGAAGATGACCGCCTTCACGCGCGGACCACCGAGTCGCGGTTGAGCTCGCGGTGGTTCGCGTACCCGGACAATGCCAGCGTGAGATCGAGCTCGGCCAGGAAGCAACGCAGTACATGCTCGACACCGGCTTGTCCGGCGAGTGCGAGGCCGTAGAGGAGCGGACGGCCGAGGAGCACGGCCTTGGCGCCGAGGGCGAGCGCCTTGGCTGCGTCGGAGCCGGTGCGTACGCCGGAGTCGAACAGGACTGTCAGTTGCTCGCCGACCGCATCCGCGATCGCGGGGAGCGCGTCGAGCGATGCGACCGCGCCGTCGACCTGGCGGCCGCCGTGGTTCGAGACGACGATGCCGTCGACGCCCTGCTCAGCCGCGAGTTTGGCGTCCTCGACCGCGGTGATGCCCTTCAGGACGATCGGACCGTCCCAGTTGTCGCGCAGGAACGACAGGTCGTCCCAGGCCAGGCCGACGTTCGGGAAGATCTGCGCCCAGAGCATCACCGCAGCGCCGGGATCCTCTGCGATCGGCTTGGCCAGCTTCGATTGGAAGGCCGGGTCGCTGAAGTAGTTCGCGAGCCCTTCCCCCTTCAGGAACGGGAGGAACCCGCGATCCAGATCGGCCGGCCGCCACCCGATCGTCCCGGTGTCCAGCGTGACGACGAGTACGCCGTACCCGGCGGCCTTGGCGCGCTGGAGGAAACTGAGGCAGACGTCGCGGTCGGTCGGGTAGTACAGCTGGAACCACTTGTTGCTCGCCTCGATCTGCTCGATCGCGTGGCTCGCCTGGGTCGAGTGCGTGTAGGTCAGACCGAGGGTGTCGGCAGCCCGGGCCGTGGCCAGCTCGCCGTCGGGGTGCGCGAGGGTCTGGACACCGATCGGTGCGACCAGGAGCGGCGCGGGCATCGCCGTACCGAGGATGGTGCAGGACAGGTCACGTTCGGTGCTGCCGCGGAGCATCCGCGGTGCCAGCCGCCAGCGGTCGAACGCCGCCTGGTTCGCCCGGGCGGTCGATCCGCCGCCCGCGCTCGGCACGATGTACCCCATCGCCTCCAGCGTGAGCTTCCCGGCCGCCTGCGACTCCAGCCGGGCCAGGTCGGTCGTGATCTCCGGCTTCGTCCCCTGCAACATCCCCTGCAGGTAGATCTGCAACTGGTAGTCCCCGAAGTTGGCCATGCCGGATGTTTTCACGCCCGCCGCGGGACCTCAACAACAGCATCCCGGCCAGCGCCACCAGGCCGCACAACCAGGCGAACCAGTCACCCCAGGCGGTGTAGAGCGTGTGATCGATCCCCGGTCGCAGCTCGCCGATCAGGACGGCCGGTCCGTTCGCCGGGGCGATGGTTTCGGCGACGATGCGGCCGTTCGCGTCGGTCAGGGTCAGGCGGCCCTGGCTGCCGTCGCGGGCGATCGGGATGCCGTTCTCGATACCGCGCAGCAGCGCCATCCGGCTGTGCAGCCAGCCGTCGTCGACGAAGTCGAGCGCGGGGACGAGCAGGAGCGAGGTGTCGAGTTCGCCGTACTGCCGGGCGAGGGCCGGGAAGTCCAGGTCCTTGCAGATCATCAGACCCCAGGTGTCGTACGTCGCCAATTGGTCGCCCGGTGTGTACGGCTCGATACCCGGGATCAGGTGGTGCTTGTCGTACGACGTGGGCGCGGCGCCGTCGGGGTGGAACATCAAGGCGCGGTTGTGGTCCCCGTCGCCGAGCACCGTGAGCCCGACGACAAGCTCGATCTTGTTGCTCGTGGCAAGCGTTTGGAACTGGTGTGAGAGCTGCGGGAGGTCGGTGGTCCGGACGTCGACGATCTTCTCCGGCAGCAGGACGATCTTCGCTCCGGCTTGGGCGGCGTCGGTGATCATCGGGCGATAGCGGTCGATGATCTGCGGTCCGGCAGCGTTGGGCCAGCCTGCGTTGTCTGCTCCTTGTGCGGACAGTACGGCGATCTTCACCGGCTCGCTCTGCGGTGTGCCGTGCAGCCGCACGACGCCGTACAAACAGGTGCTAGCAGCAACAATCGCCAGCACGCCGATCAGTGCGGGTTTGCGCGCGGCAATCACCGCAGCCGGGAACAACAGCAAGAAGCTGAGCCCCCAAGGCCCGGTCAACGACACGATCTGGTTGACCGGGGCAACCTCCACCTGCGTGTACGCAAGACTCGTAAACGCACCGTGCGGCGAGACGCTCGCAATCAGATAGTCAAGCCCCGCCCACAAAGCCGGCGCCGCAACCGCCGCCACCACCGGATGCCCCCGCACCACCAGCGCCCTGAAAAACAACACCGTCCCGGCAAACACCCCCGCCAACACCACCAAAAACCCCAATACAACCACCGGCAACTCAAGATCCCCAAGCAAGTACCGCGCCAAATTGGCAAGCCCCAAAAGCCAACCCACAAACGCAGCCACCCCAGCCACCCCACCCCGAAGCCGAGCCGCCACCAGAAACACAGGAACCGGAGCAAGCCAGGTCAGCGCAGGAATCGCATGCAAACCAGACCCGAAGTACAACAACACCCCAGTGGAAACCGCCGCCAACCCAGCCACCAGTACGCCTCGCACACCAACCCACCTGGCGGCTCCCGCACCTGCTAGCCGGGTCGAGCCGGCCGGGGGCCGGCGAGGGCCGGCGGGTTTCTTATTGTCGTCGTAGTTCATTGATCATCCTTTCGCCCAGGCGTAGGCAGAGGGATCGGAAGGCTGCTTCCGGCATGCCTATGCGGTCGCCGTGGTGGAGTTGGATCAGGCCGTGGAGTAGGGCGGCGAACATCAGGCTGGTTTCCCAGATGTCTGTGTCGGCGCGGAACAGTTCCTGCTCGACGCCGGCGGTGATCGCGTCGGCGACGAGGTTGAGCGTGGGTGACTTGCGAGCGCGGAAGTCCGCGGGGAACTTGCGCGCCTGGTCGCGGCGCTCGGTGAACATGTAGTCGTAGAGCCGGGGATGCTCAAGCGCGAAGTCGACGTGGTCGATCAGCATCTCCCGCAGCAACTCGTCCGCCGACGAAGGACGCTCCGCCGACTCCCAGCGCCGCACCAGCTCGACGAACGCCGCGTCCGCGATCGCGTTCAGCAACGTCTCCCGGTCACCGAAGTACTGGTAGATCGCCATCGGCGTGATCCCGACCGCGGCCGCCACCTTCCGCATCGACACCCCGGCCGCGCCGTGCTCGGTCAGCAGGTACGTCGCCGCGGCGGTGATGCGGTCCTTCGTCGTCACGTCGCTCATGACGACCATTAAATACACATTCCCTATACGCCGTATAGGCAGAATTACCCTGACTGAACCCTGAGCCATGACATCCGTCAGGCCCGGGCCCCGACGTCCGTCAGCGCCGGAACCGGACGGATCGCATCCGCACCACCGCCCAACCCGCACGAGAGTTGTAGCCATGACGAACACGAACGTGGTGACCGCGCCGAAACACAGCAGCGTGAAGCGGAGCTTGCCCGCCCTCGGCCTGTTCTTCCTGTCGCCCCTGGTCGCGGAGTTCCTGCTCGGGAACATCCCGATCAGCGCACTGTTCGCGTTGCTGGGCCTCGCCCCGCTGTACGGCGGCGGCGCCGTACTGATCCGCGAACTCGTCCGGCGGCGCGGCTGGGGATACCCGAGCGTCGTGCTGCTTGCGCTCGCGTACGGCGTCCTCGAGGAGGGTGTCACCACCCAGTCGCTCTTCAACCCGAACTACGTCGACCAGCACCTCCTGTCCCCGGGGCACATCGGCTTCCTGGGCATGGGCGCACCGTGGACGGTGTTCGTCCTCGGCCTGCACACGATCTGGAGCATCACGGTGCCGATCGTGCTCGTCGAGTCGATGTCACGGCGGCCGCGTGAGCCGTGGCTTGGCAAGATCGGCCTGAGTGTGTACGGCGCCTTGTTCGTGGTCGGCATCATCGCGACGACCGCCATCCAGCTCGGGATGGACTCGTTCGTCGCATCGCCGGCACAGTTCGCCGGTGTCGCGGTCGCCATCGTCGCCTTGGTCTTCCTGGCCGCACGGGTCGGCCGGCGGGCCCGGCCTCGTACCCCGGGCACGGTGCCGCCGGTCTGGGTGCTCGCAGTGGCCGGTCTGGTGGTGAGCTCGGGATGGATGGTCACGAGCGACGCGGTGAAGAACGGCTGGCTGGGTGCGGCCCTGATGCTCGCCATCGAGATCGCGGCGGCTGTCGTCCTGGTGCACTTCTCCCGGCGTACGAGCTGGACGCAGAAGCGCACGCTGGCCGTCGCGGGTGGCGCAATGCTCACCTACGCGTGGCACGCGTTCCCGGAGAAGCCGGTCTTCGACGCCCCGCACAGCACCGACCTGATCGGGAACGCGGTCTTCGCCCTGTTGGCGGTGGCCCTGCTGATCTCTGCGACAATCAGGCGTGACAAGTTCGGTGACTCCTGACACACGCGGTACTTCGCGGCACGTCAGCCTGGCGTTGTTCGCGCTGGCAACCGGTGGATTCGCGATCGGGACGACCGAGTTCGTGACGATGGGGCTGCTGCCGCAGATCGCGGACGGCGTGCACGTCTCGATCCCGACGGCCGGCCATGTCATCTCGGCGTACGCGCTGGGGGTCGTGGTCGGCGCTCCGGTGATTGCGGCGCTCGGCGCACGGACCGGGCGGAAGCGGTTGCTGCTCGGGCTGGTCGCGCTGTTCGTGATCGGCAACGTGCTGTCGGCCGTTGCCTCGAGCTACGAGTTCCTGATGGCGGCGCGGTTCCTGTCCGGCGTACCGCACGGAGCGTTCTTCGGGATCGGCGCGGTCGTCGGCGCGTCGATGGTGGCGCCCGAGCGGCGTGCGCGGGCGGTGTCGATGACGATGGTCGGGCTCCCGGTCGCCAACATCATCGGCGTACCGCTGACGACGTTGCTGGGCCAGCGGCTCGGATGGCAGGTGCCGTTCCTCGCGGTCGGCGTACTAGGGACACTGACACTAGTTGCAGTGTGGCTATGGGTGCCGGCACAACCGGTCGGCAGCGACGTGAACGTCCGGAGCGAGCTCAGCGCCCTCAAGAGACCGCAGGTGTGGATGGCCCTACTGGTCGGGATGGTCGGCTTCGGCGGGATGTTCGCGACCTACTCGTACATCACGCCGACGATGACGGAGCTGTCCGGCTTCTCGGAGTCCGCGGTGACGATCGTCCTGGCCGTGTACGGCGTGGGCATGACGGTCGGCACTGTTGTCGGCGGGCGGCTCGCGGATCGGTCGCTGATGGGCAGTGTGTACGGCGGACTGGTCGCAGTGGCCGTCGTACTGGGAGCGTTCGGCTGGCTCGCGCAGACGCGGCCCGGTGCGCTGATCGCGGTGTTCGCGTTGGGGTGCTCGGCGAGCATCCTCGTACCGGCGCTGCAGACTCGCCTGATGGACGTCGCGCACGAGGGCCAATCACTGGCCGCGTCGCTCAACCACTCCACGCTGAACATCGCCAACGCACTCGGCGCCTGGCTCGGCGGCGTCGTACTCGCGGCCGGCTACGGCTACGAGTGGCCGAGCCGATTGGGTGCCGGACTCGCTGTCGCGGGTCTGACGCTCGCACTGATTTCCGGTCTGATGGAACGTCGAGGGACAAATCAGGTGCTTGCCTGACCTGCTGATCACCGCCCACTTGGTTGAATCGGGGTATGGCGACCATGACCCTGAGCCCGGCCGATCAGGTACGGCGGCGTGGGCTGCGGCAGATGCGGTCCGTGGCGTTGGCGCTGCTGGTGCTCGCAGCAGTGATCTACGTGGCGACGCTGCACCTCAGCGGCGGCTGGGCCTACCTGAACGCGGCGTCCGAGGCGGCGATGGTCGGTGCGCTGGCGGACTGGTTCGCGGTCACCGCGCTGTTCCGGCATCCGCTCGGGCTGCCGATTCCGCACACCGCGATCGTCCCGACCCGGAAGGACAGCCTGGCCGAGAGCCTGGAGCAGTTCGTCACCGAGAACTTCCTGTCCGAGGAAGTCGTCGCGGAGAAGATGCGTACGGCGGAGGTGAGCCGCCGGGTCGGTGAATGGCTTGCCGACGGCAACCACGCCGAGCGGATCGTGGCGGAAGGCGCGCGCACGATCGGGGCGGCGCTGCCGAAGCTCGGCGATGAAGATGTGTCTGCGTTCGTGCGAGGGTCGTTGCTGCCGCGGTTCGTGAAGGAGCCGTTGAGCCCGATCGCGGGGCACTTCGTGCAGTCCGTGGTCGAGGACGGCGCGCATCACGCATTGTTCGACCTGCTGATGGTCGAGGCGTACGACTGGCTGGCGAACAACCGCGAACTGCTTGCGGACGTGGTCGGTCCGCGGGCGCCGCGCTGGTCGCCGCAATGGGTGGACCGGCTGGTGATCGACCGGATCCACCGCGAAGCGCTGGCGTGGCTGGCCGACGTACGCGACAACCAGACGCACCCGGCGCGACGGGCAGTCGACCGGCTGCTGGCGCAACTGGCCGACGATCTGCAGCACGACCCCGAGACGATGGAACGGTTCGAGGCGTGGAAGGCACGGATGCTGACGCATCCGGACATGGGCTCGAGCCTGACTGCGGTGTGGGACGCGATGCGTACGGCGCTCATCGACTCGATCAACGACCCGAACAGCACGCTGCGGGGGCGGGCGGTCAAGGCGATCCATGAGCTGGGCGGCCGGCTCCAGGACGACGAGGGTTTGCGTTCGAGCGTCGACACTCGCGCATCAGAGGCCGTCGGGTACGTCGTCCGCACGTACGGCACCGAGATCGTTTCCGTCATCTCCGACACGATCGAGCGCTGGGACGGTCGCGAGGCATCCGCGCGGATCGAGCTCCACGTCGGGCGGGACCTCCAGTTCATCCGGATCAACGGCACCGTGGTCGGTGCGCTCGTCGGTCTGCTCATCCACACGGTGAGCCAGTTGCTGTGAAGACGACGTACATCCGCAAACGCAAACGGCCTTCGGGGTCCGGGCTGTGGTCGGCGTACCCCTTGACCACAGACGAGTTCGGCACGTGGTTCTACACGCCGGCACATTCCCACTTCCGCGCCGGCAACGGCGAGATCTGCGAGGTGGCCCAACTCGGCCCGGGCGGTCCGGGCGAGCATTGTGTCCAGCTCGCACCGCACGACGGCTGGTGGTTCGCGTACTTCCGCCAGAGCGGACTCCTACACGTCGACATAAGCACCCAACCGACGGTCGTCGGATCAGAGTGGACCTTCGAGGACCTCGAACTGGACCCGTTCCGCCGGTCCGACGGCACCATCGGCACACAAGACTGGGACGAACTGGCTGCCGCCCACACAACCGGCCTGATCACAGACGCCGAACGCGAGGCCGCCGAACAAGCCGCCGGCACGCTAGAGCACGCCTTCGCCGCAGGCACCGAACCCTTCGGCCGAGTCGGCTGGGACCACTTGGCAGCGGCGATAGAACTCGACCTACCGCCGCTCACCAACTTCGGAGACCACCCGCTGGACTAGATGCCGCAGTTGGGCGCACTCCACGAGTTCGTCGTACGAATGTCTACGTGGGTGTGGTCGTTGTGGTCGGGATAGCCGGGGCCGAAGATCCCGCCGAACCCGTGGTTGCGGGCCTCCTTCGCCATCGTGCAGAAGGAGTGAACACCGGTGAGGTCGGCGGAGCGGCCGTACAAGTGCTGGCTGTTGCTCGCGCCGCCCACCGAGTTGTTGCACGGGATACTGCGGAAACCACTCGAGATGTTGAGCGCCTGGTCCCCGAGCGCGTGCCGAAGCGCCTCCAACTGCCACATCGTCTGCAGCGCATTGGCCTTGGTCGCCGCCTCCGAGAGCGGACCACCGTCGTACCCGGATCCACCGCAGCCGTCATCCAACTCGGCGTACGTGAAGTGGATCGGCGTGCAGTCATCGTCCTGCAGCGCGTAGATCTTGCTGAACGTCGCCGGCCCGGCAACCCCGTCCGCCCCCAATCCGTACGCCGACTGGAAGCGCTGCACCGCCGCCTTCGTGGCCGGCCCGAAATCACCGTCGGTCGCGAGATGACCGCCGTACCCGGGATAACCGGCGACCCGGATCTGCAACTGCCGCACATCCTCGCCGTTCATCCCCTGGCTGAGCGTGCGACCCCAGGTGTAGCAACCGTCGGCATGCGCAACCGTCGTCGCGACGACCTGCGACGCGGTGAGGGTTGCCGCAAACAGCAGCAGTACGGCGAGCAGTCGTGGGAACGTGATGGACATCGGACACCTCCGGGGCGGTGAAGGAATCTGTCGGACCCCAGCATTCCGGCACAATCCGTCGGTTGGCCAGTGCTCAGTGAAACTTTCCGACCAATCGCCCGGGGCAACCATTCGAGTGGGTCAGCTGGTCCCTCAGGATGTGAGCATCGATGACGGTGTGGTGACGACGGGGGTGACGCGGGTGCGGGCTGACGACGGCACGGGGAGCTTCGACGCCTTTGTGGCGGCGCGCTCGCAGAGCCTGCTGCGGACCGCCTACCTGTTGACCCGCGACCACGCGCTGGCCGAGGACCTCGTCCAGACCGCGCTGGCCAAGGCCTGGTTCCACTGGGCGCGGATCCGCGAGGACAACCCCGAGCCGTACGTCCGGCGGATCCTCGTCACGACGTACTCCTCCTGGTGGCGCCGCCGCTGGAACGGCGAGATCCCGACCGAGGAGCTGCCCGAGTCCCCCGCCCCGCACGGCGAGGACCAGCTCGACTCTGGGACGCGATCGGCCGCCTCCCGCGCCGCCAACGCGCCGTCGTTGTCCTGCGCTTCTACGAGGACCTCAGCGAAGCCGAGACCGCCCGCCTGATGGCCAGCACGGTCGGCACCGTCAAGAGCCAGACCGCCAAAGCACTCGCCAAACTCCGCGTCGACCCCGCGCTGACCGCCGGTACGACGGCAGACCTGGAGACCCCGCGATGAACCTCCAAGACCTGCGCGACGAGCTCGCGACCCGCGCCACCGCCGCCGACGAGCACCCGGCCGATCTGCTCCCCGGCGTCAAGAACAAGATCCGCGGCACGCGTCGCCGCCGTACGTTCACCGCCCTCGGCGTGATCGCCGTCATCGCCGCGATCGGCGCCGGGCTCGTCCCCAGCCTGCGGTCCACGCCGCCCGACCCGGCCGACGACACCCCGCACGACTACACCAGGAACGGCATGACGGTCCCCGGCATGGTCGGCAACGACAAGTTGCTCAAGGCATGGATCGGCGACCGCAACCAGGACAAGCTGTCGTTCGCCTGGACTCCGCAGACGACGTCGGTCACGCTCCGCGTCGACTGCGGCGGCGTCGGCGGCATGTACGGGGTCCGGTTCAAGCTCAACGGCTGGTATGTCGGCGATGCCGGCTGCGACGGCGGGCCGGGGACCTGGAACCTGGGCGCTAGCGCCGAGATCCGGCCGGACGACGCCCTCTGGCTGACCTCGCCCGTCGGCAGATCGGCGCAGGTCACGGCCGAGGTGATCGACCTGCAGACCCGCCGGCCGGGCGCGAAGAACGCCCAGCTCGCCGTGGGCATCTACGCCACCGCGCCGAAGCCCACGGCGTCCGGCGGTCCCCCGACCCGGCCAGTCCCGGCCGACCCGAACGCCTACAGCAAGGACGGCGTGGTCTACCGGTCGACGATCGGCGGCGACACTCTCGCCGGAGCGAAGGTGGCCGACCCGGGACGGACCGAGGTGCGGTTCATCTTCACCGCGACCGGCAACCGCCTGGTCCTGCACGACTTCTGTACGGCGAACGCGGGCTCCGACTCCGCCGACCGGCCGTACTCCGTCTCGATCCGGGTCGGACCGGGAGCGCCGTACAGCTCCACCTGCGAGGCGAGCTCCACCGACGCCGGGACCGGCAGCAGCATCACGATCGCTTCACCGGTGGCCGCCGGCCAGCGCGTCGACGTGGTCGCGCAGATCGTCCCGTCGCACCAGGGCGGTCCGGCAGCGCCGCCGGATGCCCGGCTGGGTCTGGGCATCTACTTCGAGGGCAACCAGCACGTGGTCGACGGAGTTCTCCTCCCCGAGCGGATCGAGAGCGGCGGGTACGACTACAAGCTCGCGGACGTCCGCACAGCCGCCGGGCCGAGCAAGACGATGTCGATGGTCACACCGGCGGACACGCCGTACGTGATCGCCTACGGCAGCTCGCCGCTCGGCATCTCCGGCCACGTCGAAGGCACGCTGCGGGTCGGCAAGTCGGAGAGCGGCATCGGCGCCGCCGCAGGCTCGGGCGGGTCACTCGGGATCGCCTACGACCCCCGCCCGGCAGGCCCGGCGGACACCGCCACCGTGACCGTCACCGGCGGCACACCGACGAAGGGCAAGCTGATCCTGGCGATCTACCGGCCTGCTTAGGTCCTGTCTGGACTACCAGACAGGACCTATATCCAGCTGTGCAGGTCGGCGGCGTCCTTGGAGAATTGTTCCGTGGAGTCGTCGGCGACGAACTCGAGGAGGGCGTTGATCTCGCGGGGCTCGGCGGCGAGGCGGTCGAGGACCGGGCGCCACAGGGACTCGCGGGCTGCCAGCGGCAGCCGGTTGTTGGACGGCCACCACGAGAACACGTGGACCGTGCTCAGCCACGGCATCAGTGCCTCCAACTGCTGCAGGCACTGAGCGTCGTCGAGGTCGACCGGCGGCTGCCAGTACGTCTTGAGGTTCGAAGCGCCGACGTCGAGCAGCAGCGTGATCGTCGAGTCGACCTCGTCGGTGAGCGTGTTCCGGTGGAACTCCATCGCGATCTCGATGCCCGCACCGGCGGCCATGTCGGCGAGTTCGCCCAGTCCGCGCGTCACGGCCATCCGGTCGCCGACGCCCGCTTCCGCCGTACCGACGTTGCCGGCCCAGACCCGGATCCGCGGCGCGCCGAGGGCCTCGGCAGTGGCGACCGCCGAGCGCATCTCCTCGCGGTCCACGTTGCCCGCCCGGAGATAGGAGCCGTACGCCGCGACCTGCAGGCCGTGTACTTCGGTCAGGTTCCGCACCCGCTTGGCGTTGACGAGGTTGCCGAGCGGGACATGCACGTCACCGCCCCACTCGATCGCCGCGAGCCCGGACTTCGCCGCTACCTCCACCACCTGGTCGACCGGCAACTGCCGAAACGTCACCGAGACCAGACCGGTCCTCACACCCACGCGCGCCTCCTGGTGTTCACACCACCATCCAACCCCATGACACCAGCGCACTCACGCGCCGCGTCACCCGATGGACGGTCCGCTCCGGTGCGACTGACCTGGTTTGAACGCTGCCACTCCTGATTTTGCGACGGCGACCGGCGCGAAGGCGGGACCGGCTGCAGCCCCGGCCGCGGCGGCGGAACCGACAGCGGCGGCCGGACCGGCGGCGGCAGCCGGCGCCTGGGACGGGCCACCAGGCAGTTTCCTGGTCGCGGCCTCCGCGGCAACAGTGACCTCGTGCGCGATGTAGTCCTCGGCACGCTGGGTCAGCAACGGGTGGTAGCGGCTCGACCGGTCGTCGGATGCCACCAGGTCAGCAGCCAGCTTCCCGGCCGGCGTCTCGCGGACAGCCTGATCGGGGCCGCCCTGTTCCCGGTGCCTGGTGTCCATGTGCGCGGCGAACCGATCCGCCTCGGGCCCATGGCTGTCACCGTGGGTCATCGCCAGTACGTCGTGATGCGCGCGCACCGCCGTCTGCTCGATCGCCTCCTGAACCCGCTGCCGGGCCAGCACGCGATCCTCCGGCCCCAGGTCGGCCGATCGGAGCGTGGTTCGCGTCACGTCGTCGACCATCGCGTCGAGCAGTTCACGTCGGGACGGCATCCGGTTACCTCCTGTGGTTGTGGCAGGTCGCCGCACAGACTAGCGGCACTGCGTCTCACGTCATGAGCAAAGTAGTTGGATGCGACTGTCGGGCGGGCTTACGCTGACGCCGTGCCGGAACAGCGAAGAGGATTCACCTACGGGTTCACCGCCTACCTGATCTGGGGTCTCTTCCCGCTGTACTGGAAGCTGCTCGACCACTCCGGCGCGGTCGAACTGCTCGCCCACCGCATCCTCTGGTCGCTGATCACGATCGCGATCCTGGTCGCCGTACTGCGGAAGTTCGGCCGGGTGAAGGCACTCCTCGCGGAGCCACGCCGGCGCTGGCCGTTGATCGCGGCGGCCTTCCTGATCTCGGTGAACTGGGGCACCTATATCTGGGCCGTCGGCCACGGGCATGTCGTGGAGACCTCGCTCGGGTACTTCATCACGCCGCTGTTCACGGTCCTGCTCGGCGTCTTCGTCCTGAAGGAACAGCTACGGCCGATGCAATGGACGGCGCTGGGGATCGCCTTCGTGGCCGTCCTCGGGCTTGCGATCGAGAACGGGAAGCCGCCGTGGGTGGCGATCATCCTGACGCTCTCGTTCGGGTGCTACGGCCTGGCGAAGAAGCAGGCCGGCGCCGGCGCGATCGAGGGCATGGCCGTCGAGTCCGGCACGGTCGCTCCGCTGGCGATCGTGGCGATCGTCGTACTCGGACTGCAGGGCCACGCGACGGTCACGCACCACGGGACGGCGTACCTCATCCTCGTCCTGCTGACCGGCCCGATCACCGCCGTACCCCTGCTGCTCTTCGGCGCCGCGGCCACCCGCATCTCGATGACGACCCTCGGCCTGCTGAACTACATCGCCCCGATCATGCAGTTCATCTGCGGCCTGCTGATCTTCCACGAACAGATGACACCGATGCGCTGGGCCGGCTTCAGCCTGGTCTGGGTAGCGCTCGCCCTGTTCACCTTCGACAGCATGCACACCCGGCGCCGCACCCTCGCCGTCGAACGCGCCGCCCTCACCGCCTCCGCAATCTGACGCACAGCTGACGCGTCAGTCCTGAGCTGATGGGCACAGGGAACCATGGCGCACGACTGGTTCCTGACAGCGGCTGAACGTGGAAACCCCGGGACAGACATCGACTCCGACGGTGCCTGGTCCGAGGGGAACCTCGTGCGGCCGCTGGTGCACGGGGCGACGTACTTCCGGTGTCTGTACGACGAGCTGTGCAGGCTGCAGCCGGGCGATCGGGTGTACTTCACCGACTGGCGCGGCGACCCGGACGAGGTGTTGTACGACGGGGGTCCGTCGATCGGCGAGGTGCTGTGCGACCTCGCCCGATCCGGGGTCGAGGTGCGCGCGTTGCTCTGGCGATCGCACTCCGACCATCTCAGCTTCAACGCCCAACAGAACCAGCACCTCGGCACCGAGCTCAACGAGGCCGGCGGTGAGGTGCTGCTGGACCAACGGGTACGCCGGCTCGCCTCGCACCACCAGAAGCTGTTCGTGATCCGGCACCGCGACGATCCGGCCGCCGATGTCGCGTTCGTCGGCGGCATCGATCTGTGCCACGGCCGGCGCGACGACGAACGCCACCTGGGTGATCCGCAGACCGCACCGATGGATCCGCGGTACGGCGACCGGGCGCCCTGGCACGATCTGACGCTCGAGCTCCGCGGGCCTGTCGTCGGCGACCTGCTGCGTACCTTCGTCGAGCGGTGGGACGATCCGCATCCGCTCGACCGGCGTACGCCGTACCGGATGGCGATCCAGCGAATGGCCCGGATGCCGCGACACCCGGGCGACCTGTCGGAGGCGTTCCCGGATCCGCCAACGGCCGGGAAGGACACCGTCCAGGTGCTGCGGACGTACGCGCACAAGCATCCCGGATTCCCGTTCGCGCCGCGTGGTGAGCACAGCATCGCGCGCGCCTACCTGAAGGCGTTCGGACGGGCGAAGTCCCTTATCTACTTGGAAGATCAGTACCTGTGGTCCGAACCGGTGGCCGAAGCACTCCGGGAAGCGCTGGAACGGTCGCCGGATCTGCACATCATCGCGGTCGTCCCGCGGTACCCGGACCAGGACGGCCGAGTCAGCGGACCACCCGCACGGCATGCCCAACTGGAGGCGCTCCGCCGGCTGAACTCCGACCGGGTCGCCGTCTACGACCTGGAGAGCGAGAAGGGCGTACCGATCTATGTCCACGCGAAGGTCTGCATCGTCGACGACACCTGGATGACCTGCGGATCGGACAACTTCAACCGCCGTTCGTGGACCAACGACAGCGAACTGACCTGCGCGATCGACTCCCCTGACCTCGCCCGATCGCTGCGCGAACAACTCTGGTCCGAACACCTCGGCGTACCCGACCCCGACCTGGACCCGATCACCGGCTTCACCTACTGGCAGACGACAGCCGCAACCCTGGACCAGTGGTACGCCGACAAGCGCCGTGGGCCACGACCCACCGGACGGATCCGCGCCCATCACCCGCAACCCCTCGGCCGGTTCAAGTCGCTCTGGGCCGGCTGGCTCGCCGACCACGTCTACGATCCCGACGGCCGCCCGCGCGCGGCCCGCCGCCGGAACACCTTCTAGCGGGGTGTGAGGTCTGACACGACACGTCACAATCTCGGTCGCTGCGGGGTCGTATGTATGACCGAGGAGGGCCGAATCGTGCCGGGTCCCTTGAACAATGTGCGCAATCTGCGCGGGAGAGTATTCCCTGATCACTGGTCGCTGCTGTTCGGCCAGATCGCCTTCTACAGCTTCGTTCTGGTGACGCTCACCGGCCTTGTGCTGATGGTGCCCTACCAGCCGTCGGTCGGACACGTTGTGTACGACGGTCCGTACGCACCGCTGCACGGCGTACAGATGTCGCAGGCCCTGGACTCGACGATGAAGATCAGCTTCGAGATGCGCGGCGGCCTGCTGATCCGCCAGATGCACCACTGGGGCGCACTGATCATGGTGGCGGCGATCCTGCTGCACCTCTTGCGGCTGTTCTTCACCGCGGGGTTCCGCCGGCCGCGGCGGCTGAACTGGCTGGTCGTCTTCGGGCTGCTGATCATCACGCTGGGTGCGTGCCTCACCGGTACGTCGCTCCCGGACGACATGGCGTCCGGCACGAGTCTCGCCGTACTCGACGGCGTGCTGCAGGCGACTCCGTTCCTGGGTACGCAACTGTCGGCGCTGCTGTTCGGAGGGGACTTCCCGGGCGATGTGATCAGCCGGTTCTACCCGCTGCACATCATCGTCCTGCCCGCACTGCTCGTTGTGCTCTTCATCGTCAGCGGGATCCTCGCGCTGAAGAACAAGCCGGCGCAGTTCCCCGGCCCCGGGCGTACCGAGGAGAACGTGGTCGGAAGTCGGGCGGCTGTCGCGGTGGTCAAGGGTGCGGGCCTCTTCTGCTTCGTGGCCGCAGTGGTGACCCTGATGGCCTCGCTGGCCACCATCAACCCGGTCTGGCTGTTCGGTCCGGCCGATCCGGCGGACACCTCGGCCGGAGTCGGTCCGGCCTGGTACCTCGCCTTCCTCGATGGTGCGCTGCGGCTGGCGCCCGGGTGGGAGGCCGTCTGGTGGGGCAGAACCATCAGCTTCGCCATCCTGCTCCCGGTCGGGGTCTGCACGCTGTTCCTGGCGCTGCTCGGGATCTACCCGTTCATCGAAGAGCGAGTGACCCGCGACCGGCGGGAGCACAACCTCCTCGAACGCCCCCGCAGCAACCCGATCCGCACCGGCATCGGCGTAGCTGGAGTCGTCTTCTATGGCACCCTGTGGGCCGCGGCAGGCGCCGACACGATGGCGGTCCAGTTCCACCTCTCGGTGAACGCGCTGATCCACCTGTTCCAGGCACTACTGATCCTCGGCCCGCCGATCGCCTTCAGCATCACCCGCCGCCTCTGCCTGAGCCTGCAGCTGCACGATGCGGACGTCGCGGCGCACGGCATCGAGACCGGCCGGATCCTCCGGCTTCCCAGCGGCGGGTACGTCGAAGAGCACGGCCCGGCGAAACCTCAGCTCACGTCATCGGAGGACAGCCGCGTGGATGCGACCGGTAGTCGTTGACAGCGGCCGAGCACTCGCCGCGCTGCGCTGCGCGATGATCTCGGCCGCAATCGAGATCGCGGTCTCCTCGGGAGTTCGGGCGCCGAGATCGAGACCGGTCGGCGACAACAGCCGGGCCAACTCCTCCTCGGTCACACCCGCGGCCCGCAGCCGGGACAGTCGATCCTCATGGGTACGCCGCGAGCCCATCGCGCCGATGTAGCCGGCGTCCGTCCGTACAGCCAACTCCAGCAGCGGTACGTCGAACTTCGGATCATGCGTCAGCACACAGATCGCCGTACGGCTGTCGATCGCGTCGAGCTGACCGGCGAGGAACCGGTGCGGCCAATCGACCACGACCTCGTCCGCCTCGGGGAACCGCAGCCGCGTCGCGAACACGCCGCGGGCATCGCACACCGTCACGTGATAGCCGAGGAACTTGCCGACCCTGGCGACCGCGGCCGCGAAGTCGATCGCGCCGAACACGAACATCCGCGGCGGTGGCGCGAGCGCCTGCACGAACACCGCGACGTCCGTACGCCGGCATTCGCCCTGAGCGCCGTACTCGCGGATCGCGGTCGCGCCGGTGTCGAGCATGGTCACCGCGTCCTCGATCACGGCCGCGTCCAGGCCCGGATCGCCCAGGCTGCCGGTGACCGCGTCCGCCTCGACGACGATGCGCCGCCCCAGGCTTTCTCCCGGCGTGACGACGGTCGCGACCGCTACCGGTCGGCCTGAGGCGACCGAGGCGGTCACCGTGCCGAAGTCCGCGAACGACGCCGCGTCCACGGGCTCGACCAGGACCTCGACCACACCGCCACACGTCAGACCGATCGCGAAGACGTCGTCATCGGACACGCCGTACCGGCGTACCTCGGGCCAGCCTGTCCGGATGACTTCCTGCGCCACCGCGTAGACGTCCGACTCGACACAGCCGCCGGACACACTGCCGACCGCCACGCCGGCGCCGGACACCGCCATCGCCGCGCCGGGCTGGCGAGGTGCCGATCGGAACGTGTCGATCACCGTGGCGATCGCGAACCGGTCGCCCTCGGCGTACCACCGGCGCACGTGGGGCAGGACGTCACGCACCCATGTCCTCCGCGCCGGCCTTGACCGCTTCGCGAATCCGGGAGTACGTGCCGCAGCGGCAGATGTTGCGCAGCTCGTCGAGGTCCGCGTCGGTGATGTCACGGCCCTCCTTCTGGGCCTGCTTCACCTTCGCGACCGCGGCCATGATCTGACCCGGCTGGCAGTACCCGCACTGCGCGACGTCGTACGTCAGCCAGGCCTCCTGCATCGGGTGCAGGTCCTTGCCGACGGTCGCCGGCAGCCCTTCGATCGTGGTGACTTCGTCGGTCGGCTCGATGTCCTTGACCTGCACCGAGCAGGGATTGAACGCCTTGCCGTTGATATGCGAGGTGCACGACCTGCAGACCTGGAGCGCGCAGCCGTACTTCGGTCCGGTGACACCGAGCAGGTCGCGCAGGACCCACAGCAGCCGGACGTTGTCCTCGGCGTCGACGCTGATCTGCTTGCCGTTGAGCTTGAACGTGTGCGTAGGCATGGATTCCTCAGAACGTGTGGTCGAGGCCGTCGGTCGGCGACTGCGGAGTGGACGGCTGCAACGGCAGCGGCTCGAAGCCGAGCGTGCCGTGGTTGATCGGGAAGTACGTCGGCATCGTGCCGGTCGCCCGCGCATAGGCACACGCGACCGCCGCGAAGGCCGGAGCCACCGCGAGCTCGCCGGCGCCGCTCGGGCTCTCGCTCGTGTTCGGCATGATCACCACCTCGACGTCCAGCGGCGTGTTCCACTCGCGGGTGTAGAAGTAGTTGTCCCAGCTGCCCTCGAGCGGGATGCCGTCCTTGATGTGCAGGCTCGACGTCAGCGCCAGCGCGATCGCATCCTGCAGCCCGCCGATCATCTGGGCCTCCAGACCCCGCGGGTTGATGCAGAACCCGGGATCGACGACGATCACCGCCTTGGTGACCCGCGGACCGGTCACACCTTCGCCGTCGACCGGCCGGTTGACCGTCGCCGGCCGGCAGTCGATCTCGACCAGCGTCGCGACCGCGGCCCGGTACTCCGAGTGCACGCCGACGCCCTGCGCCGTACCCTTCGGCATCGCCTTGCCCCAGTTGCCGACCTCGGCCGCCTTGTTCAGTACGGCGAGCAGTCGCTTGTCCTTGAGGAAGCTCCGCCGGAACCGGACCGGGTCCTGCCCCATCTTCGCGGCGAGCCGGTCGACCATCAGTTCCTCGGCGCAGACCACGTTCGGCGAGTAGATGTTGCGCATGCTGCCGGTGTTGAACTTCAGCGGCACCTCGTTGAGCAGCTGGGTGGTCACGCCGAAGTTGTACGGCGACGACTGGGTGAGCTCGAAGATCGTCTCGGCGAACGACAGGTTGCCGCCGACCGGCAGATCCGCGGCGAACGCGGTGATCATCTCGCCGAGGCCGTGCCCGAAGTCGGTCTGCACGCTCGTGTGCCGCTGCTCGTAGCTGAGCACGTTGCCGGCCAGGTAGTTCACCCGGACACGGGAGGTGCTCATCGGGTGCGTGCGTCCCTGCCGGAAGTTGTCCGTCCGCGACCAGGACAGCTTCACCGCCTTGCCCATCTTCTGCGAGATCTCCGCGGCCTCGGCCGCGACGTCGTGGAACAGGTGCCGGCCGAACGATCCACCGCCCTGGATCACATGCACCTTGACCGCGTCGATCGGCAGACCGAGCTGTTTGGCGATGTCCTCCTGGGCCACGATCGGCACCTTGAGGCTGGACCAGATCTCGGCGCTGTCCGGCCGGACGTCCGCGATCGCACAGTCCGGCTCGAGCGGGCTGTTGCTGGCGAACGCGAAGACGAACTCGGCGTCGATCGTCTGCGACAGCACCGGCGGCACGACCATCGGCAACTGGGCCGCACGCAACTTCGCCAGCACGGTGGCGTCGGACTCGTCGTCCACCGTGCCCGGTCCCCAGGTCGCGTCGACCTTCTGGATGGCGTCGATGCACTGGCCGAACGTGTCGCCCCTGATCGCGACACCGTGGGTGATGCCAACGACATCGGAGATCCCCGGCATCGACCGCAGGGCGGCGAGGTTGTTGATCGACTTCAGCGTCCCGTTGATCGTCGGCGGCCGGGCCACCATGGTCGGCTTCGCGGCCGGGACCTGCAGGTCCATCGCGAACTGCTTGCGACCGGTGACGATGTCGTGGCCGTCGACCCGGTTGCGTGGCCGGCCGAGAACGTTGAACTCGGACGGAGACTTCAGCTCGGCGGACACCGCGATCGTCTTGATGGTCGCAGCGGCCTCGGCCAGCGATCCGTACGTCGCCGTACGGCCCCCTGGACCCGTGAGCACCCCGGCCCGCGTCGTCACCTTGCCGGCAGCGACGCCCCAGTGCGCCGCGGCCGTGTCCACCAGACGCTGCCGGGCGATCGCGGCGGCGGTCCGGACCGGCAGGTACATGCTGCGCATCGAGTTCGACCCGCCGGTCAGCTGGTTCATCAGCAGCTCCGGCCGCGCGTCCGCCAGGCCGATCTCGACCTTGTCCATCGGCAGATCGAGCTCTTCGGCAACCATCATCGCGAACGCGGTGGTGATGCCCTGGCCGACCTCGGCCCGCGGTACCGCGAAGAACGCCGTACCGTCGGTCTTCAGCTCGACCGTGATCAGGCCGGAGGTCGGCGCGGCCGCGAGGTTCTGCAGGTCGCCGAGGTCGAAGATGTCCTCCGGCTGCGGCAGCGACGGTACGGCGGCATCGGCCGCGCGTGGGTCGGCATCGTTGACCAGCCAGCTCACGCCGACCGCGAGGGTCGGCGCGGCGATCAGGTATCCGAGGACGCGACGCCGGCCCAGCAGTCCGCGTCCGCCGCTCGGCTGATCGGTTGGTCGGTCCAACGAACGGGGGCGTTCGGCCATCAGGGTCCTCCGTGCTCGAGCAATGCTGGGAACGCAGTCTGGCACCGCCGATCGCGCGGCGGGATGGCCACGATGCCTACGTTTCGCGCGGTTTCACTGTGCACAACGCACAGGACCACCGTTGGGTCACGGAGTCGGAGGGAACAGTCTGAAGGCACGCAGCGCGAGACCGAGCTCCAGCTGGAAGCCTTCGTCGGTGAGGTTACGCCCGGTGATCTGGTGGATCCGGTGCAACCGGTTGATCACCGTGTTCCGGTGACAATGCGCAAGCTCGGCGGTACGACGGACCGAGCCGGCCGCCGTCACCCAATTGTCCAGCGTGCGGAGCAGGAGCTCACGTTCGGCCGCGGGCACCGTCATCAGCGGCACCAGCCAGGTCTGCACGAGCTGCTCCGCCAATTCCGGTGCACTCAGCAACAACGCCTCAGGAAGCCGCTCCACCAACGCAACGACGTCGATCTGACCGGCAGGCAGGGTCCGGCGTGCCATCATCGCCTGACGATAGGCGACGTCCACCTCGGCCAGGCCGGAGACGACGCCGGACAAACCGGCGGGTGCATCCACGATCTCGCGCAGGATGCCGAGGACCTTGCCGGACGATTCCGTGCCCAGGGCAAGCAGGCCGACGACTGTCTGCGGCCGCACCTGCCACGCGGAACTGACGCGGATGCCGGCGAGGCGGCGCGCGAACGAGGTCGTCGTACAGTCGTCGTCGACCAGGTTGTCGATCGCCACCACCAGGTAGGGGCCGCCCACCGGAAGGTCGAGGACTGTCGCCGCTTCCTGGACGAAGGCCCGATTCGCCCGGCCCTCCAGCAGCCCTTCCCAGAGCGTCGACCTGCGTTGCTCGTCGGCGCGGACGAGGTACCGCTCGGCGGCGTGGTAGGCGTCGGCGACCTGCGACGACGTACGGTCCACGACCTCCCACACCTTGCCTGCGACGTCCAGCAAGACCTCGGACTCGGCCATCCCCTGGGCGCGCGCCTCGTCGATCAACGCCTCCCAGACCAGCCGGCCACCGAGGCGGAAGGACTTGAGTACGTCGTCCAGCGGCATCCGCTGCTCGGCCCGCCGGCGCCCGGTCGCGAGCGCGGCGTCGAAGAAGTGAACCCCCGGGTTGTCGCCCGCGGCAATCATCTGCACGACCCGGGCAACGTTGTCATGGCACGAACGCCACAGATCCTGCCGCGGCACCGAGCCCATCTCGCGGTACGCCGGATTCTGCTCGTAGATGGTCTCCACCAGCGCATCGGTCAAGGCCGGCAGATGAAGCAGCACGCTCTCGGCGAGCGCCTCCACGGTCAGCGTCGCCACCGGCAGCACGACGTCCCGACCTGTAGCCCTACTCATAGTCGGCACAGCATCGCACAGAGTCGCCGTACCGACCAGCCCTCAGCCGCGCCGGACCCCACCGCGGAGAAACCAAAGAAGATGGGAGAGAAGACAAGAAACTACAAGGGCTATTCAGAAGTCTGAGCAGGCTTTCAAGCCACAGACCCCGCGACATCCCCCGTGCCACATGCCTGCGCCAGCATGAACAACACCCTGCTGTTGTCCAGTTTCCGCCACCCGTCAGCCTGCGTCATCCACAACCACGCCGAGTCGTGGCGAACGGTTCCGACCCCGAACGCCGAGTCGTGGATCACGGCAGATTTCCTGAACCACTCTCCACGACTCGGCGTTCGGCCTCGGAGCCGGTTGCCACGAGTCGGCGAGCGGGCGGATTTGGCTGTGCCGTCGGCTGGCACCGGCGCGCCGAGACCGGGCAGGCACCAAACTGTGCTCTGTCGTTCATCTTCGAGGCTATGTCTGCCTCGAAGGCTTTACCCGGGACTTCAGACGGAGCGGGTTGCTACCAGGTCGCAGAGGGTGTCGAGGGCTTCTCGGCCGGGGCCTTCGGGGAGGGTGCTGAGGAGTTTGCGGGCGTCGGCGGCGCGGCGGCGTACGTCGTCCTCGGCTTGCTGGAAGGACGGGTGGGAGCGGAGGAGGTCCAGCGTCTCGGACAACCGATCGTCGTCGGAGAGGTCGGAGTCCAGGAGCTCCAGCAGGCGCGCGTCTGTGGGATCGGTGGGATCCGCCTGGGCGCGGAAGATCAGGACCGGGAGCGTCGGTACGCCCTCGCGGAGATCCGTGCCGGGCGTCTTGCCGGACTGGTCGGACTCCGAGGCGATGTCGAGCAGGTCGTCGGCGAGCTGGAAGGCGACGCCGATCTCCTCGCCGAACGCGCGCAAGGACTCCTGCACGTCCTCCGGGGCACCGGCGTACCGGGCACCGAAGAGGGCGGACGTCGCGATCAGCGAACCGGTCTTGTCGGCGACCACCGACAAGTAGTGCTTCAACGGGTCCTGGCCTTCGCCGACACCCATCGTCTCGCGGATCTGACCCTCGACCAGCCGGCCGAAGGTGCGGGCCTGGATCCGGACCGCTTCCGGCCCGAGGTCCGCGACCAGGTCCGACGCACGGGCGAACAGCCAGTCGCCGGACAGGATCGCGACCGAGTTGTCCCAGCGCGCGTTCGCGGTGGACGAGCCGCGCCGCAGCGCCGCCTCGTCCATCACGTCGTCGTGGTGCAGCGTCGCGACGTGCGTGAGCTCGACGACGACCGCCGCCTTCACCACCTCGTCGGAGGCGACGTCAGCGCCGAACTCGGCCCCGAGCAGCACCAGCAGCGGACGGAACCGCTTGCCGCCGGCAACCATCACGTGCTGGGCGGCCGCAGTGACGAACGGCGCCTCGGACTGGGTCGCGTCGAGCAAGGCCTGCTCGACCCGTTCCAGCCCAGCACGAACCCGGGACTCGAGCGCCGCATCGGCGAACTCGAATCCCAGGCTCTCGGCCGGCAGCGGGGTCGGACTCAACGGATGAACTCACCAGCTCGGGCCGCCAGGTCGAGCACCGGTCCGGGAACCAGACCGAGCACCACCGTGGCGGCAAGACCCAGCGCGACCGCCGACGTGGTCTGCCAACCCGGCAGCGCCACGTCCGGCGCGTCGGCCGGCAGGTCGGAGAAGAACATCAGCACGATCACGCGGACGTAGAAGAACGCGGCCACGAGGCTCGACAGTACGGCGACGACGACCAGCGGCCACGCGCCGCCCGTCCACGCCGCGCTGAAGACCGCCCACTTGCCGGTGAAGCCCGCGGTCAGCGGGATACCGGCGAAGGACAGCAGGAAGAACGCGAAGATGCCGGCCAGCAGCGGCGACTTCTTGCCCAGGCCCGCCCAGCGGGACAGGTGCGTCGCCTCGCCGCCGGCGTCGCGCACCAGCGTGACGACGGCGAACGCGCCGATGGTCGGGAAGCCGTACGAGACCAGGTAGAACAGCACCGCCTGGGTCGAGGTGATCCCGTTGTGTACGCCGCTGCCCGCCTGCGCGAGGCCGACGAACGCGGTCAGCAGGAAGCCCGCGTGCGCGATCGACGAGTACGCGAGCATCCGCTTCACGTCGGTCTGGGTGATCGCGACGATCGAACCGACCACCATGGTGAGGATCGCGACGATCCACATCATCGGCGCCCAGTCCCAGCGCGTCCCGCCGAGGGCGACGTAGAAGACCCGCATCAGCCCGACGAACGCGGCGATCTTGGTGCAGGCCGCCATGAAGCCGGTGACCGGCGTCGGGGCGCCCTGGTACACGTCCGGCGTCCAGGAGTGGAACGGCACGGCGCCGACCTTGAACAGCAGGCCGACACCCACCAGGCCGGTCCCGGCCAGCAGGATCGTGTCGCCACCGGTCTGGGTGGCCAGCGCGTCCGAGATCCCGCCGAGCGACATCGTGCCGGCGTACCCGTAGAGCAGCGCGATCCCGAACAGCAGGAACGCCGACGAGAACGCACCGAGCAGGAAGTACTTCATCGCGGCTTCCTGCGAGATCAGCCGGCGACGACGCGCCAGGCCGCAGAGCAGGTACAGCGGCAGCGAGAAGACCTCGAGCGCGACGAACAGCACCAGCAGGTCGTTCGACGACGCGAACAGCATCATGCCGCCGACCGCGAACAGGGTCAGCGGGAAGATCTCGGTGTGCTCGATCCGAGCCGCCGTCCCCTCCCGTTCGGCCTCGGAGCCGGGTACGGCGGCCGCCTGGCCGGCGAACGCGGACAGGCCGCCGTCGATCGAACGCTCGGCGAACAGCAGCACGCTGATCAGCGTCAGCGCCAGCAGGATGAGCCAGGTGAACAGCGCGGGGCCGTCGACCGAGATCGCACCCTGCGCGGCGATCAGCTCCTTCTTGTCGTTCATCAGGATGCCGGTCAGGACCCCGGACACGACCACGGCGACCACCGTGATCGCCAGCTGCACCAGGTGCCGCAAGGGCCGCGGCAGGAACGCCTCGACCAGGACGCCGACGCACGCCGCACCGAAGACGACGAGCAGCGGCATCAGCTCGTTGTACTCGATCTTCGGCGCCGTGAAGTCCGCCAGCGGCAGCAACATCGCGCTCACTTCTGTCCCTCCGTCACGGGGATCTGCGGTGCCTTGTCGGTCACGCCGACCCGCTGCATGGTCGATTCGACCGCGGGCTTGATGATGTCGACCACCGGCTTCGGGAAGATCCCCAGGCCGATGATCAGGATCACGAGCGGCGCGATCGCGAGCAGCTCACGCGGGTTCAGGTCTTTCAGTTTCTCGATCCCGTCGCGGACCGGACCGGTCATCGTGCGTTGGTACATCAGCAGGATGTACAGCGCGGCCAGCACGATACCGAGGACGGCGATCACCGCGATCACCTTGTGCCGGCTGAACGTCCCGGCCAGCACCATGAACTCGGAGATGAACGGCGACAGACCGGGCAGCGCCAGGCTGGACAGGCCGGCGAAGAGGAACGTACCGGCAAGCACCGGCGCCACCTTCTCGACCCCGCCGTAGTCGGCTATCCGGGCGGACCCGCGCCGGGAGATCAGGTACCCGGCGACCAGGAACAGTGCCGCGGTGGAGAGACCGTGGTTGAACATGTACAGCGTCGAACCGGTCAGGCCCTGCGACGTCAGCGCGAAGATACCCATCACGATGAAGCCGAAGTGCGAGATCGAGGTGTACGCGATCAGCCGCTTGATATCGGTCTGCCCGATCGCCAGCAGCGCGCCGTACAGGACCGAGATCAGCGCTAGCACCAGGATGACCGGCGTGGCCCACTGGGACGCGTTCGGGAACAGGCCCAGGCAGAACCGGATCATCCCGAAGGTGCCGATCTTGTCCAGGATGCCGACCAGCAGCACCGACGTACCCGGCGTCGCCTCACCGGCCGCGTCCGGCAGCCAGGTGTGGAACGGCACCATCGGCGCCTTGACCGCGAACGCGAACATGAAGCCGAGGAACAGCCAGCGCTCGGTGTTCTGGCTCATGTCCAGCTTCACCATGTCGCTCAGCAGGTACGACGGGGCGCCGTGCTTGGCCGAGACGACGTACAGGCCGACGACCGAGGCCAGCATGAGCAGACCGCCGAGCAGCGAGTACAGCAGGAACTTGACCGCGGCGTAGGAACGCTGCGGGCCGCCGAAGCCGCCGATCAGGAAGTACATCGGGATCAGCGTGGCCTCGAACAGCACGTAGAAGAGGAACACGTCGGTGGCGGCGAACACGCCGATCGACAGGGCCTCCAGGCCGAGGACCCAGGCGAAGAAGGACTTCTCCGACCAGCGGCCGTTCTGTGCGTCGTTCCAGGACGCGATGATCACGATCGGCGACAGCAGCGCGGTCAGCACCACCAGCACCACGCCGACACCGTCGAGACCGAGCGCGTAGTGCGCGCCGAAGGCCTTGATCCAGGTGTACGTCTCGGCGTAGTCCTCGGCGCCGTTGCGCTGGTAGCCGATCGCGACGATCGCGGTCAGCACCAGCGTGACGAGCGAGAACCCGAGCGCGACCTGCTTGGCCAGCAGGCCTTTCGCCTTGGGCACCAGCATCGTCGCGATGGCCCCGACGAACGGCAGGAGCAATAACAGGGTCAGCCAACCGATGTTCACGACAACCTCACCGCGAGGAGGGCGACGACCACGAATGCGGCGCCGAAGACCATGCTGAGTGCGTACGAACGGACGAAGCCCGTCTGGACCCGGCGGAGCCGGCCGGACAGTCCGCCGAAGAGTGCGGCCAGGCCGTTGACCAGGCCGTCGACGCCCCGGTTGTCGAGCCAGACCAGCGTCCGGGTCAGGTACTGCCCCGGACGCATGAAGACGGCCTCGTTCAGCGCGTCGCCGTACAGGTCACGCCGCGCGAACGTGGTGACCGGCGAACCGGCCGGCGCCTCACGCGGGATGTCCCGGCGGTACATCAGCACCGAGATCGCGATGCCGACGGCAACGACCGCGAGGGTGATGACCGTCATCGCGGCCGCGTTCAGCGGAGCGTGCTCCTCCTCGTAACCGACGACCGGGGTCAGCCAGTCGACGATCCAGTGGCCGGCGAAGTACAGCAGACCGCCACCGAGGGAGAGCGCGGCCAGGATGATCAGCGGCCACGTCATCACCTTGGGCGACTCGTGCGGGTGCACCTCGTCGTCCCAGCGCTTCTTGCCGAAGAACGTCATCATCATCACCCGCGTCATGTAGAACGCGGTGATACCGGCGCCGAGCAGCGCGCAGAGACCGATCACGATGTTGTCCGCGAACGCGGCCTCGATGATCTTGTCCTTGCTGAAGAAGCCGGCGAACGGCGGGATGCCGAGGATCGCCAGATAGCCGAAGCCGAACGTCACGAAGGTGACCTTCATCGCCGTCCGCAGGGCCCCGTAATGGCGCATGTTGACGTCGTCGTTCATGCCGTGCATGACCGAGCCGGCGCCGAGGAACATGTTGGCCTTGAAGAAGCCGTGCGTGAGCAGGTGGAAGATCGCGAACACGTACCCGGCCGGGCCGAGGCCCGCGGCGAGCATCATGTAGCCGATCTGGCTCATCGTCGAACCGGCCAGCGCCTTCTTGATGTCGTCCTTGGCGCAACCGATGATCGCGCCGGCGAGCGCCGTGACCGTACCGACGATCACCACCGCGGTGGAGGCGGCGTCGGACTGCTCGAAGATCGCGTGCGAGCGGACCACCAGGTAGACGCCCGCGGTGACCATGGTCGCCGCGTGGATCAGCGCCGACACCGGGGTCGGGCCTTCCATCGCGTCCAGCAGCCAGGACTGCAGCGGCACCTGCGCGGACTTACCGCAGGCGGCCAGCAGCAGCATCAGGCCGAGCAGCGTGGCCCAGGTCTTCGACAGGTGTTCGGCGCCGGCGTTCACGGTGCCGAAGGCCGACGAGCCGAACAGCGCCCACATGCTCATCACCGCGAGCGACAGGCCGATGTCACCGACCCGGTTCACCACGAACGCCTTCTTCGCGGCGACCGCTGCCGTCGTCTTGTACTGCCAGAAGCCGATCAGCAGGTACGACGCCAGACCGACGCCCTCCCAGCCGACGAAGACCAGCAGGTAGTCGGCGGCCAGCACCAGCAGCAGCATCGAGGCGATGAACAGGTTCAGGTACCCGAAGAACCGCCGCCGGCGCTCGTCGTGCTCCATGTAGCCGATCGAGTAGATGTGGATCAGCGAACCCACACCGGTGATCAGCAGCACGAACAGGATCGACAGCGGGTCGATCAGCAGCGTGAAGTCGACCTTGATGTGGCCGACCGAGAACCACTCGAACAGCCGGACCGTTTCGGACCGCTCGTCGTCGGCCTTGCCGCGCATCTGGAAGAACAGCACGACGCCGAAGGCGAAGGAGATCAGCGGCGCCAGCGTGCCCAGCATGTGACCCCATGCGTTGGTGGCCTTGCCACCGAGCAGCAGGATCGCCGCGGACACCGCCGGTACAGCGACCAGCAGCCACGTCAGCTCATGACTCATCGGTGCTTACCTCAGTACTTGAGCAGGTTGGCGTCGTCGACCGAGGCCGAGCGACGGGTGCGGAAGATGGCCATGATGATCGCCAGCCCGATCACGACCTCGGCCGCGGCCACCACCATCACGAAGAAGGCGGCGATCTGACCGTCGAGGTTGCCGTGCTGGCGGGCGAAGCTGACGAACGCGAGATTGGTCGCGTTCAGCATCAGTTCGACGCACATGAAGACGACGATCGCGTTCCGGCGGACCAGCACGCCGAGCGCGCCGATACTGAAAAGGATCGCCGCGAGCACGATGTACGGCTCGGTGCTCATGCGCGCCCTCGCTTCGCTCCGGGCGCGCATGAGCAAGGGCTGCTGCGCTTAATGGCTCGCTCGCTCCGCTCGCTCACGGCTTCTCTCCCTCGTCGTAGTCGTCGCCCGCGTCGAGCTTGCGGACCTCGTCGACGTCCGCGCGCTCCTCGGTTTCGGGGAACACGGTGCCACGTGCCTGGAGCACGCGCGAAACCGAGGTCGGTGCGATCGACCCGTCCGGCAGCAGCGCCGGCGTGTCGACGGCGTTGTGCCGGGCCAGCACACCGGGGGTCGGCAGCGGACCCGGGTGGATGCCCTGCTCGGCGTACTTGCGGATCCGCTCCTCGGCGTGGTCGCGCTGGGTGCGCTTCTTGGTCAGCCGCTCACGGTGGGCCAGCATCATCGCGCCCATCGCCGCGGTGATCAGCAGCGCGGAGGTGACCTCGAACGCCCAGACGTACTTGCCGAACAGCAGCGCGGCGATCGCCTTCGGGTTCCCGTCCGGCTGCGCGTCGCCCAGCCCGGTCGGGTGCCCGAACGTCGCGTTGCCGACCGCGGCGAGCAGCAGGACGCCGAACGCGATGAACGCGATCGAGGCCAGCAACCGCTGACCCCGGATCGTCTCCACCAGCGAGTCGGACGCGTCGACGCCGACCAGCATCAGCACGAACAGGAACAGCATCAGGATCGCGCCGGTGTAGACGATGATCTGTACGGCGAACAGGAACGGCGCGTCCAGCGCGGCGTACTGCACCGCGAGGCAGATCATCACGGTCGCCAGCAGCAGCGCCGAGTGCACCGCCTTGCGGACCAGCACCATGCCGATCGCGGCCAGGATCATCACCGGGGCCAGCATCCAGAACGCGACCTCCGGTCCGGTAACCAGGCTGATCACTTCGCGTCACTCCCCTCGGCCGGTACGGCAGCACCGGTCAGACCGAGGTAGTAGTCCTTCTCCGTCGCGCCGAGCTGCATGTCGTGCGGCGGCTCCTGCATCCCCGGGAGCAGCGGCGCCAGCAGGTCCTTCTTCTCGTAGATGAGGGACTCGCGGCTGGTGTCGGCCAGCTCGTACTCGTTGGTCATCGTGAGCGCCCGGGTCGGGCAGGCCTCGATGCACAGACCGCAGAGGATGCAGCGCAGGTAGTTGATCTGGTAGACGCGCCCGTACCGCTCACCCGGCGACATCCGGCCGCCCTCGGTGTTGTCGGCGCCCTCGACGTAGATCGCGTCCGCGGGGCAGGCCCACGCGCACAGCTCACAGCCGATGCACTTCTCCAGCCCGTCCGGCCAGCGGTTCAGCTGGTGCCGGCCGTGGAAGCGCGGTGCGGTCGGCTTCTTCTCGAACGGGTACTGCTCGGTGAACACCTTCCGGAACATCGTCCGGAAGGTGACCCCGAACCCGGCTACCGGGTCCCAGAGGGACTCTTTGACACTAGCCACGGCTGCCTTCCTTGCTCCGGATATCAGTCTCGCTGCGGCCCGCCGTGCCGGCGAGCGGTGGGGGGACCGGGAAGCCACCGGCGAAGGCGTCGAACTCCTTGCCGTCGGCAACCTCAGGCTTGTCTTCGTCCTTCGGCTTCTGCGGGACGAACATGCTCACGACCGCGATCACCAGCACCACGGCGGCTGCGACCAGCAGCGTCGTCCGGCTGAAGTTGGTCTCCCGGCCGACCGCGCGAACGGTGGCGACCAGCAGGATCCAGGCCAGCGAGATCGGGATCAGGATCTTCCAGCCGAGCTTCATGAACTGGTCGTAGCGCAGCCGCGGCAGCGTTCCGCGCAGCCAGATGTAGAAGAAGATGAAGCCCATCAGCTTGCCCATGAACCACAGCACCGGCCAGTAGCCGGAGTTCGCGCCGTCCCAGAGCGAGATCGGCCACGGGGCCCGCCAGCCGCCCAGGAACAGTGTGGTGGCCAGTGCGGACACGGTCGCCATGTTGATGTACTCCGCCAGGAAGAACATCGCGTACTTGATCGAGGAGTACTCGGTCAGGAAGCCGGCCACCAGCTCGCCCTCGGCCTCGGGCAGGTCGAACGGCGCCCGGTTGGTCTCGCCGACCATCGAGATCACGTAGATCACGAACGACGGGAACAACAGGAACGCGTACCACCCGGGCAGCGGGATCGCCGTCCCGAACCAGTGCACGGTCTGGTGCGACTGCGCCGCCACGATCTCCGAGGTGGACAGCGAACCGGCGAACAGGAACACCGTGACCAGCGCGAGGCCCATCGCCACCTCGTACGAGATCATCTGCGCGCTGGACCGCAGGCCACCGAGCAGCGAGTACGTCGAGTTCGAGGACCAACCGCCGAGCACGATGCCGTAGATGCCGATCGAGGCGATCGCCAGGATGTACAGCACCGAGACCGGCAGGTCGGTGAGCTGCAGCCTCGTGTAGGTGTCGGTCCACGGGATCCGCACCGTCGGCCCGAACGGGATCACCGCGAAGGTGAGGAACGCCGGTATGGCGACGATCGCGGGCGCCAGCACGAAGACGAGCCGGTCGACGCCCTTCGGCATCAGGTCTTCCTTCAGCATCAGCTTCACGCCGTCGGCGAGCGACTGCAGCAGACCGAAGGGTCCGTGCACGTTCGGGCCGATCCGGTGCTGCATCCGCGCCACCACCCGGCGTTCCCACCAGATGTTGAACAGCGTCAGCACCACGAGGAAGACGAAGATGAAGAGGACCTTGATGAGGATGACCCACCAAGGGTCGTGCCCGACCCCCGCATCCGGCACGGCGAGTGGGATTGTCATGCGTTCCCTCCGGCGATCGTCACGATCGAGCCATGGTCTGCGTGCAACGACCGGCGGACATGGGAGTCGGCCGAGTTCGTCGGCAGCCAGACCACGTTGTCGGTCATCGGGGTGATCACGACCGGCAGCCGGATGCTCCCGGCGTCGGTGCTCACCACCAGCTCGTCCCCGTCGGCGACACCGACCCGGCGCGCGGTGGTGAGCGAGATCCGCGCGACCGGCGTACGGGCGGTCGCGGTCAGGTGCGGCTCACCGTCGCAGGCCCGGCTGTCGTCGATCAGCATCCGCCAGGTCGCGAGCCGGGTGGAGTCGAACGCACCGAGCGCCGGAGCGGCCTGGTACGTCGGCTCCTGCGCGCGGTCGCCGTCCCAGCGGCCGAGCTCGTCGAACTCGCGCTTGGCGGCTTCCGGCGTACCGAACCCGATCGAGCGGCCCATCTCCTGCGCCAGCGCGGCCAGCGCGCGGACGTCCGGCATCGCGGTCGGCACCTTGAGCACGACCGGGAACGACCGCTCGCGGCCCTCCCAGTTCACGAAGGTGCCGGACTTCTCCACCGTCGGCACGACGGGGAAGACCACGTCGGCGTACTCGGTCACCTGGGAGTTGCGGACCTCGAAGCTGACCACGAACGGCGCCGCCTCGAGCGCGGCCAGCGCCGCGGCCGGGTCGGGCAGGTCGTCGATCTCGACACCCGCGACCACCAGCGCCTGCAGCGATTCGGCGGCGGCGAGGATCTCGGTCAGGTCCTTGCCGGTCTCACCCGGCAGGTGGTCCACGTCCCACGCGGCCTGCAGGTCGACCCGCGCCTGCGGGTCGGTCACCAGCCGGCCACCGGGCAGCAGACCCGGCAGGCAGCCGGCCTCGAGCGCACTCCGGTCACCCGCACGGCGCGGGATCCAGGCCAGCTGCGCACCCGTGTCGAGCGCCAGCCGCAGCGCGGCCGAGTACCCACCCGGGACGCTCGCCAGCCGCTCGCCGACCACGATGATCGAGTCCGCGCCGAGCGCGGCCCGGGCAGCTGCCCCGGCCTCACCTGCGTTGCCGAGATCACCGAGTACGGCGGCCTCGGTGCCCGGCGACGTCAGTACGGCGACGCCGTCGAGCTTCTCGATCCCGCGCGAGCGGTGCGCCGCGACCGTGAACACCTTGGTCCCGTGCGTCCGGACGCCCTTGCGGACCCGGAGGAAGACCGACGGTGCCTCTTCCTCGGGCTCGAACCCGGCGAACAGCACGGAGCCGGCCTTCTCCAGGTCGGTGAACGTCGTACCCAGGCCGGTGCCGGCCACCGCGGCGGCGAGGAAGTCCGCCTCCTCCGCGGAGTGCGGCCGGGCCCGGAAGTCGATGTCGTTGCTGCCCAGTGCGACCCGGGTGAACTTCGAGTACGCGTAGGCGTCCTCGAGGGTCAGCCGGCCACCGGTCAGCACTGCCGCGTTACCGCGGGCCGCGTTCAGCTTCTCGGCCGCAAAGGTCAGCGCCTCGGGCCAGGACGCCGGCCGCAGCGCGCCGTCCTCGCGGATCATCGGGTGGGTCAGCCGGTCGCCGGTGTTCGCGTACTGGAACGCGAACCGGTCCTTGTCGGAGATCCACTCCTCGTTGACCTGCGGGTCGTCGCCGGCCAGCCGGCGCATCACCTTGCCGCGCCGGTAGTCGATCCGGATCGCCGCACCGGACGAGTCGTGCTCGGCCACCGACGGCACCGACACCAGGTCGAACGGCCGCGAGCGGAAGCGGTACGCCGCACTCGTCAGCGCACCGACCGGGCAGATCTGGATCGTGTTGCCGGAGAAGTAGCTCTCGAAGGGCTCCTTCTCGTAGATGCCGACCTGCTGCAGGGCGCCGCGCTCGATCAGCGCGATGAACGGGTCGCCGGCGATCTGCTCGGAGAACCGCGTGCAGCGCGCGCAGAGGATGCAGCGCTCGCGGTCCAGCAGCACCTCGGCCGAGATGTTGATCGGCTTCGGGTAGGTCCGCTTGATCCCGTGGCTCGTGTGGAACCGGGACTCGCCGCCGCCGTTGGACATCGCCTGGTTCTGCAGCGGGCACTCGCCGCCCTTGTCGCAGACCGGGCAGTCCAGCGGGTGGTTGATCAGCAGGAACTCCATGTTCCCGTGCTGTGCCTTGTCGGCCACCGGCGAGCTCACCTGGGTGCGGATCACCATGCCGTCGGCCACCGTCAGCGTGCAGGACGCCTGCGGCTTCGGCATACCGCGGCCGTTACCCGCGTCGGTGACCTCGACCAGGCACTGCCGGCAGGCGCCGACCGGGTCGAGCAGCGGGTGGTCGCAGAACCGCGGGATCTGGATCCCGATCTGCTCGGCGGCCCGGATCGCCAGGCTGTTCTTCGGAACCTTGACCTCGATGTCGTCGATGGTCACGGTGACCAGATCGGTCCGCTCCACCTCCGACCCGGCCGGCGGGTTCGCTTGGATCGTCATGCGCTAGCTCCAGCGGTCGCGAAGACAGTGCTTGCCATCGGGTCGAACGGGCAGCCGCCGTTCTCGAAGTGCGCCAGGTACTCGTCCTTGAAGTACTTGATCGAGCTGCTGATCGGCGCGGTCGCACCGTCGGCCAGCGCGCAGAACGAGCGGCCGGTGATGTTCTCGCACAGGTCCAGCAGCGTGACCAGGTCTTCCTCGGTGCCCTTGCCGTGCTCGAGGCGCTCGAGGATCTGCACCAGCCACCAGGTGCCTTCACGGCAGGGCGTGCACTTGCCGCAGGACTCGTGCTTGTAGAACTCGGTCCACCGCAGTACGGCGCGGACCGCGCACACCGAGTCGTCGAAGATCTGCAGGGCCTTGGTGCCGAGCATCGACCCGACCGACCCGACACCCTCGTAGTCCAGCGGTACGTCGAGGTGCTCGCCGGTGAGCAGCGGCGTGGACGAACCGCCCGGCGTCCAGAACTTCAGCGTGTGGCCCTCGCGGACCCCGCCGGCCAGGTCGATCAGCTCGCGCAGCGTGATGCCCATCGGAGCCTCGTACTGCCCCGGGCGGGTGACGTGCCCGGACAGCGAGTACAGCGTCATGCCCTTGGACTTCTCGGTGCCCATCGAGCCGAACCAGTCCGCGCCGTTCTTGATGATGGCGGGAACCGACGCGATCGACTCGACGTTGTTGATAACAGTGGGGCAGCCGTACAAGCCCGCGACCGCGGGGAACGGAGGACGCAGACGGGGTTGACCGCGACGTCCTTCGAGCGAGTCCAGCAGTGCCGTCTCCTCGCCGCAGATGTAGGCGCCGGCGCCGGCGTGCACGACCACGTCGAGGTCGTAGCCGGTGCCGAGGATGTTCTGGCCGATCAAGCCCGCGTCCTTGGCCTCCTGCACGGCCTGCTGCAGCCGGCGGATCACGTGCAGCACTTCACCGCGCACGTAGATGAAGGCGGCCGACGCGCGGATCGCGTAGGACGCGATGATGACGCCCTCGACCAGCGTGTGCGGCGAAGCCATCATCAGCGGGATGTCCTTGCAGGTGCCCGGCTCGGACTCGTCCGCGTTCACCACGAGGTACTTCGGCTTCGGGTTGTCCTGCGGGATGAAGGACCACTTCATCCCGGTCGGGAAGCCCGCGCCGCCACGACCGCGCAGACCGGAGTCCTTGACGGCGGCAACGACATCGGCCGGCTGCATACCGAGCGCCGTACGAAGTGCGTCGTACCCGCCGGAGCGCTGGTACGACGCCAACTGCCAGGACCTGATCTGGTCCCAGTTGTCGGACAGCACCGGGGTCAGCGTGTCAGCCATGGTCAGCCCTCCCTCTGGGTGTCGGCGTTGGAGGAGCCGCCGGGAGCGGTCCAGTTCCGTTCGCGGGCGAGCCGGAGACCGGCCAGCGTTGCCTTGCCGCCGGTCGGGCCTTCGTCGGCGCGGCCGTCGGAGAAGCCGGCCAGCACCCGCTCGGCCTCGCGCCAGGTGCAGATCGTGGCGCCGCGCGGCGACTTCACCTCGGTGCCCTCGCGCAGGTCGTCGACCAACTGGGTCGCCGTCTCCGGCGTCATGTCGTCGAAGAACTCCCAGTTCACCGTCATCACCGGCGCATAGTCGCAGGCGGCGTTGCACTCGATGTGCTCGAGGGTGATCTTGCCGTCCTCGGTGGTCTCGTCGTTGCCGACGTCGAGGTGCTGCTTGAGACGGTCGAAGATCAGGTCGCCGCCCATCACCGCGCACAGCGTGTTGGTGCAGACGCCGACGTGGTAGTCGCCGACCGGGCGACGCTTGTACATCGTGTAGAAGGTCGCCACCGCCGACACCTCGGCGCCGGTCAGCCCCAGCAGTTCGGCGCAGATCTCGATGCCTTCCGGGGTGACCCGGCCCTCGACCGACTGCACCAGGTGCAGCATCGGCAGCAGCGCCGACTGGGCCTGCGGGTACCGAGCCATGATCTCGCGCATTTCCGCGATCGTGGCGTCGGTGATCTTCGAGTCGCCGGTGCTGTAAGGCACCGGCACGTCGGTAGCAGTCGCGTGGTTCTCGGCCATTTAGCGGTCCACTCCACCCATCACCGGGTCAAGGCTGGCGACGGCGACGATCACGTCGGCGACCTGGCCGCCCTCGCACATGATCGGCATCGCCTGCAGGTTTGCGAAGGACGGGTCACGGAAGTGCACCCGGTACGGCTTGGTGCCGCCGTCGGAGACGACATGCGCGCCGAGCTCGCCGCGCGGCGACTCGATCGCCACGTAGGCCTGGCCGGCCGGGACCCGGAAGCCCTCGGTGACCAGCTTGAAGTGGTGGATCAGCGCTTCCATCGACTCGCCCATGATGTGCTTGATGTGGTCGAGCGAGTTGCCCATCCCGTCGGCGCCGACGGCCAGCTGGCTCGGCCAGCCGATCTTCTTGTCGGCCACCATCACCGGCTGGCCTTCCATCTTCTCCAGCCGGTCGGCGCACTGCTCGACGATCTTCAGCGACTCGTGCATCTCCTGCAGCCGGACGCGGAACCGGCCGTACGAGTCCGAGCTGTCCCAGGTCGGTACGTCGAAGTCGTACGTCTCGTAACCGCAGTACGGCTGGGACTTGCGCAGGTCCAGCGCGTAGCCGGTCGAGCGCACCGGCGGGCCGGAGATCCCGAGCGCCATGCAGCCGGCCAGATCGAGGTAGCCGACGTTCTGCAGCCGGGCCTTGAAGATCGGGTTCGCGTTGCAGAGCTCGGCGTACTCCTTGAGGTGCTTGTTCATCCAGGTGATGTACTCGCGGATCTTGTCCAGCGCACCCGGCGGCAGGTCCTGCGCGACACCGCCCGGCCGGATGAACGCGTGGTTCATCCGCAGGCCGGTGATCAGCTCGAACAGGTCGAGGGTCTTCTCCCGCTCGCGGAAGCCGATCGTCATCACGGTCAGCGCCCCGATCTCCATACCGCCGGTGGCGATACAGACCAGGTGGCTGCTGATCCGGTTGAGCTCCATCAGGAGCACCCGCATCACGTTGGCCTTGTCCGGGATCTGGTCCTCGATCCCGAGCAGCCGCTCGACCGCGAGGCAGTACGCCGCCTCGTTGTAGAACGGCGACAGGTAGTCCATCCGGGTGACGAACGTGACGCCCTGCACCCAGGAGCGGAACTCCATGTTCTTCTCGATACCGGTGTGCAGGTAGCCGATGCCGCAGCGGGCCTCGGTCACCGACTCGCCCTCGAGCTCGAGGATCAGCCGGAGCACGCCGTGGGTGGACGGGTGCTGCGGGCCCATGTTGACGACGACGTGCTCTTCCGGCTCGTCACCGAGACCGGAGACGACCGAGTCCCAGTCCTGACCGGTGACGGTGAAGACCTTGCCCTCGGTGGTGTCCCGAGTCGTCGCGTACGGATCTGTAGCGGTCATTAGTTGTACGACCTCCGCGTGTCGGGCGGCGGGATGACGGCGCCCTTGTACTCGACGTCGATACCGCCGAGCGGGTAGTCCTTGCGTTGCGGGTGGCCCGGCCAGTCGTCGGGCATCTGGATCCGGGTCAGCGCCGGGTGTCCGTCGAAGACGATGCCGAAGAAGTCCCAGGTCTCCCGCTCGTGCCAGTCGTTGGCCGGGTAGACCGCGACGATCGACGGGATGTGCGGGTCGCCGTCGGGCGCCGACACCTCCAGCCGGATCCGGCGGTTGTGGGTGATCGACAGGAAGTGGTAGACGGCGTGCAGCTCGCGGCCGGTCTCCTCGGGGTAGTGCACCCCGCTGACACCTGAGCAGAACTCGAACCGCAGCGCCTCGTCGTCGCGCAACTGCTGGCAGACCTCGACCAGGTTCTCCCGCTTGATGTGCAGCGTCAGCTCGCCGCGGTCGACCACGACCTTCTCGATCGCGCCCTCGCCGACCAGCCCTTCCAGGCGGTCGGTGGCGCCGTCGAACCACGAGCCGTACGGCTTCGGCGTACTGCCCGGAAGCGCGACCTGGCGCTTCAGCCGGCCGAAGCCGGAGGTGTCACCAGTACCCCGGACGCCGAACATGCCCTCGCGCTGCTCGATGACCTCGGCCTGCGGGGTCTGCGCGTCGCCGGCCGCAGAGGTCGCCGGCAGGTTCTCGGGTTGCGTGTCGCTCACCGGAGCAGGCCCTTCATCTCGATCGTCGGCGCGGCGACCAGGGCCGCGGCCTCCTGCTCGGTCTGCAGCGCCTTCTTGTGCGCGCCGAGCTTCATGTGCTGGATCTGGTCGTGGATCTTCAGGAACGCGTCCAGCAGCATCTCCGGCCGCGGCGGGCAGCCGGGCAGGTACATGTCGACCGGTACGACGTGGTCCACGCCCTGGACGACCGCGTAGTTGTTGAACATGCCGCCCGACGACGCGCACACGCCCATCGCCAGCACCCACTTCGGGCCGGGCATCTGGTCGTAGATCTGGCGCAGTACCGGGGCCATCTTCTGGCTCACCCGGCCGGCCACGATCATCAGGTCGGCCTGCCGCGGCGACGCCCGGAAGACCTCCATGCCGAACCGGGCGGCGTCGTAGCGCGGCGCGCCGGTCGTCATCATCTCGATCGCGCAGCACGCCAGCCCGAAGGTTGCCGGCCACAACGACGCCTTACGCATATAGCCCAGCAGGCCTTCGACCGTGCTCAGCAGTACGCCGGCCGGAAGCTGTTCTTCAAGACCCATGTCAGTCCCACTCCAGTCCGCCACGACGCCATACGTAGGAGTACGCGATGAAGACGGTGACGATGAAAATGACCATCTCGATCAGCCCGAACAGCGCCATCTGGTCGAAGGCGACGGCCCAGGGGTAGAGGAAGACGATCTCGATGTCGAAAACGATGAACAGCATCGCGGTGATGTAGTACTTCACCGGGAAGCGCCCACCGCCGACCGGCTGTGGGGTCGGCTCGATGCCGCACTCGTAGGAGTCCAGCTTGGCCCGGTTGTAGCGCTTCGGGCCGACCAGCGCGCTCACGGTGATGCTGCCTGCGACGAAGAGCGCCGCGAGCACACCAAGAGCGAGAATCGGTGTGTAGGGGTGCATCGCTGGGTGCTCCCTCCTTCAGCCGGTTGATTCAGTCGATCGGGTCAGCCCCAAGACGGTGTTGCTGTCCAGGACTGTGTTATCAGTAGCGCTGTGGCTCAGTTCACTCGCCCCGCCGGTCACGCCGCCGGTGCGAGCTTGGTAAGTCCGTTGATGATTTTGTCCATCACGTCCCCGTCACGCGGGTCGGTGAGGTTCGCGAGCAACTTCAAGGTGAACTTCATCAGCGTGGTGCGCGGCAGACCGTACTTCGTGCACAACCGCATCACCTCCGGATTTCCGATCAGCTTCACGAAGATCCGGCCGAGCGTGTAGTAGCCGCCGTACTCCTGCTTCAGCGCCTTCGGGTACGCCGTCAACGCGCGCTCCCGCTGGTTCGGCTGCCGGCGCAGCGCCTGGGCGGCGACCTCGGCGGCGAACGCCCCGGACTCCATCGCGTACGGGATGCCTTCGCCGTTGAACGGGTTGACCATGCCGCCGGCGTCGCCGAGCAGCATCAGGCCGCGGGTGTAGTGCGGCTGCCGGTTGAAGCCCATCGGCAGGGCCGCGCCGCGGATCGGGATGGTCTGGAACTCGTCGCGGAACTGCCACTCGTCCGGCGTGACCTTCAGCCACTGCTTCAGCAGGTCGGCGTAGTCGACCTTGCCGAACGCGTCGGAGGTGTTCAGGATGCCGAGGCCGACGTTGACCGTGCCGTCGCCCATCCCGAAGATCCAGCCGTACCCGGGCAGGAGCACCTTGCCGCCGGGCTGCTTCGGGTCGTCGGCCCACAGTTCCAGCCAGGACTCGAGGTAGTCGTCGTGCGTGCGCGGGCTGGTGAAGTACGTCCGGACCGCGACACCCATCGGCCGGTCGTCGCGCTTGTGGATGCCCATCCCGATGCTCAGCCGGGACGAGTTGCCGTCGGCCGCCATCACCAGCGGCGCCCGGAACTCGAGGTCGGCGCCGGCCCGGCGGCCGTTGTCGTCGACCGGCTTCGCGGTGACGCCGACGATGAAACCGCGGTCGTCGAGGATCGGCGCGCTCACGTTGGCCCGCTCACGCAGCCGCGCCCCGGCCTTCACGGCCTGGCGGGCGAGCATGTCGTCGAAGTCCATCCGGTTGCGGGTCAGGCCGTAGTTCGGGTGGCTGGCCAGATCCGGCCAGTCGAGCTGCAACTGGTGCCCGGCACCCTGGATCCGCAGACCGTAGTTGCGGATCCAGCCGGCCTCTTCGGAGATGTCGATGCCCATGTTGATCAGCTGCTTGGTGCCGCGCGGGGTGAGCCCGTCACCGCACACCTTCTCCCGCGGGAACGCGGTCTTCTCCAGCAGCAGTACGTCGAGTCCGGCGTTCGCCAGGTGGTACGCCGCCGCTGATCCGGCCGGCCCGGCACCGACGACGATCACATCGGCGGTCTCCACCTGCTGCGCGCTCGGCACGCTCTGGCTCATCTCGATTCCTGGCCTGGCTGAGGGGGCTGGTGCGCTCGTGAATCGCTTCACGAGCACTCGTCACCTGACAGTCTAGGACTGCCTGACACGGACACGAAACTCGCCCCAACCCCCTTGCCAGCAAGCAAATTACGCTTAAGTTCCGTTGCGTAATTAAACGGGCTTCACGCCTCTGTGGATCGCGACCAGGCCACCGGTCAGGTTGCGCCATTGGACGTGGGTCCAGCCTGCTTGCTGGATGGTGCGGGCCAGGGGTTCCTGCGGGAGCCAGGCGCGGGTGGACTCGGCCAGGTACTCGTACGCCTCGGGGTTGCTGGAAACCACCTTCGCGACGGCAGGTACGGCGCGCATCATGTACTCGAGGTACACGACCCGGAACGGCTTCCAGGTCGGGTGCGACTGCTCGAGTACGACGAGGCGCCCGCCGGGACGCGTCACCCGCAGCATCTCCTTCAGCGCGACCGTGACGTCGTTCACGTTCCGCAGGGCCCACGAGATCGTCACCACGTCGAAGGTGTCGTCGGTGAACGGGAGCCGGAGCGCGTCGCCGGCGATCAGGTCGAGCTCGGGGTGGCGGCGCTTGCCGACCCGGAGCATGCCGACCGAGAAGTCGCACGACACCACCTCGGCCCCGGCCTCGCGCAGTTTGATGCTCGACGCACCGGTCCCGGCGGCCAGGTCGAGGATCTTCATCCCCTTCCGCGGCGCGATCTCCGTGAAGGTCTCCGGCCGCCAGTAGTACTTCTCCAGGCCCATCGTCGCGACCGCGTTGGTCCGGTCGTACCCCTCGGCCACGTTGTCGAACATGGCCGCCACGGCATGCGGTTCTTTGCTCAGGTCTGCGCGCGTCACCTGTCTAGTTCATCACGGGTGAGGCGGTCCGCCGATGGGCAGGCATACGCTTGCATCTCGTGAGTACATCTCTTGGGAGCCGTCAGGCCGCCGCAACCCGGGGCCGCAGCACGCGCGAGGAGTGGTCCCGTGAGTTTGTCTGAGCCGGTTCGCAACCAGGCTCCGCGCCTGGTGGTCCGCAGCCAGGTGGTCGACGATGTGTCCGCGCAACTGCTGGACCATCTGCCCGCCGAGGGGGGACTCGCCTGGGTCCGGCGGGGTGACGGCCAGGTCGGCTGGGGCGTTGCCGCCCGGCTCGACGTTGCCGGTGGCAATCGCTTTCAGGACGCGATGCACTGGTGGCAGGAGGTCACGTCCGCAGCAGTGGTGCGCGACGACGTCGGCGTACCAGGCTCCGGACTGGTCTGCTTCGGATCGTTCGGCTTCACCGACGAGGACCCGAGCGTTCTGGTCATCCCCGAAATCATCGTCGGCCGCCGCGCCGGCACCACCTGGGTGACCACGCTGTCGCCGGCCAGTTCGCTGGCCGCGCCTCCCGAGCTGGTCAAGCACGAGCCGTCACCGGTGTACGACGTAACGTTCGCGGACGGCGCCCGTACCGGGACCGCCTGGTCGAGCATCGTCGCCGAGGCCGTACGCCGGATCACCGCGGGTGAGCTCGACAAGGTGGTGCTCGCCCGCGACCTGATCGCGATCGCGGCGCAGCCGATCGACCTGCGCTGGCCGCTGCACCGGCTCGCCACGTCGTACCCGAACTGCTGGACGTTCTCCGTCGACGGCCTCATCGGCGCGACGCCGGAGCTGCTCGTACGCCGGGAGAAGGGCCTGATCACGTCGCGCGTGCTCGCCGGCACGATCCGCCGTACCGGAGACGACGCGCACGACCTCGCCCTGGCGGCGTCGCTGGCTCGGTCGTCGAAGGACCTCGAGGAGCACGAGTACGCCGTACGGTCGGTCGCCGAGGCGCTCGAGCCGCACTGCAAGTCGATGAACGTGCCGGAGACGCCGTTCGTCCTCCACCTGCCGAACGTGATGCACCTCGCGACCGATGTCGCCGGCGTCGCCAACAACGGCGCGTCCGCCCTCGGCCTGGCCGCTGCGCTGCATCCTTCCGCCGCGATCTGCGGTACGCCGACGCCGGTCGCGCGCGACCTGATCGGCGAGATCGAGGGCATGCAACGCGGCCGCTTCAGCGGACCGGTCGGGTGGATGGACGCGTCCGGCGACGGCGAGTGGTGCATCGCCCTCCGCTGCGGCCAGGCCGACCCGGACAACCCCCGCCGCATGCACCTGTTCGCCGGCGCCGGCATCGTCGCCGGCTCCAACCCCAACGCCGAACTAGCCGAAACCAACGCCAAGCTGGTCCCGATGCGAGACGCCCTAGGAGACTGAGAAGTGAAGCTGACGAAGTTTGCGCATGCTTGTGTTCGGTTGGAGAAGGACGGGAAGGTTCTGCTGATCGATCCCGGATCGTTCAGTGAGGACGCCGCATTCGAGAAGGCGGACGCGATCCTCGTCACGCATGAGCATCAGGATCACCTGGACGTCGACCGGGTTGCCGCGCTCGACGTACCCGTGTACACGAACGCCGGCGTCGCCGCGCAGCTGACCGCACTCGGCGAGCGGGTGCATGTGGTCGAGGGCGGGCAGTCGTTCGAGGCTGCGGGCTTCTCGGTGAGTGCCTATGGCAAGGACCACGCGGTGATCCTGCCCGAGTGGGGCGTGCCCTGCGAGAACATCGGCTTCCTCGTCGACGACGCCGTCTACCACCCGGGCGACTCGTTCACGCAGCCCGACCGCGCCGTACACACCAACCTCGTGCCGATCTCCGGCCCGTGGTTCGCACTCCCGCCGGCCGTCGACTACGCCCGCTCGATCAAGGCCCAGCAGACCGTCGGCATCCACGACGCCCTGCTCAGCCCGATCGGCCAGAGCATGTTCTCCCGCTTCCTCAACACCGACGACCGCCCCTACCTCGGCCTCGCCCCAGGCGAATCCACCGAGATCAACTGAAGGCATACCCGACGAGGTCGCGCACCGGGCGGAAGCCGATGGCCGCGTAGATCTTGTTGGACGTCGGGTTGGCAAGGTCGGTGAACAAGCACACGTGGTCACCGGCCTTGCTGAGGTGGTGTGCCACTGTGGCCGTCAGCGCGCTCGCGTACCCCCGGCCGCGGTACTTCGGCGGCGTGTACACCGGGCCGATCCGCGCGGCGCCGAACACCGGCTCCTGGTGACCGACGAGACTGACGATCCGACCGCCGTCCTCCCACACCCACACGCGATCGCGCACGATCCGCTGCCCGATCCAGCGTCGATCCGCCGCCTCGCCCTCACTCGCGTGCCCGGACTCGGCGCGGAAACCCCCGAACATCGGCCCGACCACATCCAGATCGTCCACCGTCGCGAGACGCGGCGCACCATCCGCCTTCTGCTCGACCAGCTCCCCCAGCCGGTGCAGCCGAGCCCGCTCCGTCTCGCGGAATGCCCGCCCGGTGCGTACGGCGTACTGCTCCGCGAACAACCGCGCCGATTCCTCCGGCCCGACCACGCCGATCGACCGCGGTGACGCCTCGGCCAGCACGTCGACCACGACCGGCACGAGCTCTACCGGGAGATCAGCGAGGTTGATGCCGCGCAGCGTCGTACTCAGGACCACGCCGACCACCTCGTCGTCGCCGTCGTGCACCGAGACGAACACGGGCGGCTCGGGGTCGTCCATGATGCCGGTGACGCGGTCGGCGATGTTGGTCAGGATCGTCGAGTTGCGGACCGGATCGCCTTGCAGGAAAGGAAAAACGAGCTGCCGGAACGCGACCGGATCGTTGGTGGTACGGACGATCATGCGCTGAACTCCACGTCGACGAAGTCGGCCACCGGCCGGTAGCCGGCCTGATGGTAGATCTTGTTGGAGGTCGGGTTGGCCAGCTCCGTGTACAGGCAGGCCTGGTTGCCGTCGGCAAGGATCACCGCGGAGACGTGGCTGGTCAGCGCGCCGGCGTACCCGTGACGTCGGTGCTCCGGTGGCGTGTAGACCGGACCGACGCGGCAGACGTCGAAGAGCGGGAGGTGGTAGCCGACCATGCTCACGGCCTCGCCGTCGACCTCCCAGATCCACAGCGTCCCGTCCGCGAGGTGGCGGGCGGCCCACTCGTGGTGGCCGGTCGCCAGCTCCTCCGCGAAACCGTCCTTGCCCCAGGCGGCGACCAGGTCCACCTCGTCGACGTTCATCGGGCGCGGCGTTCCGCCGTCCGCCGAGAGCGGGGTGAGGTCGATCAGCTTGTGCAGCCGGGTGCCTCGCGTCTCGGCCAGGCTGCCGCCGCGTCGCTCGACCCACCGCTGCGCGAACCTGTGCGCCGCCGGGCGGTCGCCCGCAACACCGGCGAGCTCGGGTAGTACGTCGGCGTACGCGTCGGCGATCGGTACGGCGAGCTCCTCCCGGAGCGCACCGAGGTACACGCCGCGGCCCGGCGTGCGCATCGCGACGCCGATCACGTCCGGATCGTGCACAGAGACGAAGTACGACGGCTCGGACTCGGCTCGCGCCGTACCGTTCGCGCGCTCGTGCACGTTGCTCATGATGATCGTGTGCAGCACCGGATCCTGTTGCAGGAAAGGGAACACGGTCTGCTCGAACGCCTGCGGATCGCTCGTCACCCGGACATCCATGGCCCGGATCGTACGCCTGGAGGCGGTTGCGGGTCGTCCGGATTTACACTGCGACCATGTCCACCACGCGGTTGTTGCTGCTCGGCGTCGTGCGGATCTTCCAGCCGGCGTACGGGTACCAGCTGCGCCGCGAGCTGATGACGTGGAACGTGCAGGCGTGGGCGAACATCAACCCCGGCTCGATCTACACCGGCCTGCGGACGCTCGCCAAACACGGCTACCTGCTCGAGCTGGAGCAGGACGGTGCCCATCGCCCCGGCCGCACGTCGTACAAGCTGACGACCGACGGCGAGACGGAGTACTTCTCGCTCCTGCGCGGCACGCTCTGGACCGTCGACGGCTTCCACCCCGACAAGATGCAGGCCGCGCTGGCCTTCATGTGGTCGCTCCGCCGCGACGAGGTGCTGGATGCGCTGGAGGCCCGCATCTCCCAGCTGGAGGCCTGGCTCAAGTCCGGCCCGTACTCCGAACGCCAGATCCGCGAGGACCCCGGCACGCCGAACCACGTCGTCGAGATGTTCCGCATCACCACCGCCCGCGACAACGGCGAACTCGACTGGACCCGCCAGTTCCACACCCGGATAAAGTCCGGCGCCTACGCCTTCGCCGGCGAACCCGCCGACTGGGAGCCCTACCCCGGCATGGTCACCCACTGGGGCGAAATCCCCGACCCACCCTCTAATCAACATTGACTAGTCAAAGTTGATTAGTAACACTGGCTCGCATGATGATCGAAGCTCGTGGGTTGGTGCGGACGTTCAAGACCAAGCGGGGGCCGGTGGAGGCCGTGCAGGGTGTTGATCTGGATGTGGCTGACGGGGAGATCGTCGGTTTTCTCGGGCCGAACGGCGCCGGTAAGACCACGACGATGCGGATGCTGGCAACCCTGATCAAGCCGACCAGCGGGACCGCGACCGTGGCCGGTTGTGATCTCGCGAAGGACCCGGTCGGCGTACGTCGCGGTATCGGGTACGTGCCGCAGAGCGGATCCACGCTCCCCGAGGCGATCGCCGGCGACGAAGTAGTCGACCACGCCAGGCTGTACGGCGTACCGAAAGCGAAGGCGTCGGCGGACGGGCAGCGTCTGTTCGAGGAGTTCGATCTGCCCGGCCTCTGGCGGCGGCAGTGCAAGACGCTCTCCGGCGGCCAGCGCAGGCGGCTCGACATCGTGATGGGCCTGATCCACGACCCGAAGCTGATCTTCCTGGACGAGCCGACGACCGGCCTCGACCCGCAGGCCCGCGCCAACCTGTGGGACCACATCCGCGGCCTCCGCGACCGGGGCGCGACGATCTTCCTCACCACGCACTACCTGGACGAGGCGGACGCGCTCTGCGACCGGATCCTGGTCATCGACCACGGCAAGATCGTTGCCTCCGGCACCCCGGAGAACCTCAAACAGCAGGTCTCCGGCGACGCGGTCCGGCTGAGTCTCGCCGACACCACCCAGGCGCCGGCCGTGATGAAGATCGTCCGCGAGCTCGACGGCGCGGTGGAGGTCGAGACCGACGCCGACGTGGTCGGTTTCCGCATCCAGCGCGGCGGCTCGGTGCTCCCGGGCCTGCTCCGCTCGATCGATGCCCAGGGCATCGAGTTGCACGGTGTCGAAGTACACCGCCCGACCCTCGACGACGTGTTCCTGACCATGACCGGCCGCTCGCTGCGCGACGAGGGCGCCGCCGCCCCCACCGACGAGAAGGAAGAGGCCGTCGCATGACCGTCCTCCGTGAAACGTGGATCGTGTTCCACCGGCAGATGCGGCTCTCGCTGCGCAACCCGATGTGGTCGATCCTGATGCTCAGCCAGCCGCTGATGTACCTGTTCCTGTTCGGCCCGCTCCTCAAGCCGCTCACCGCGCAGATCAGCCAGGGCCAGGCCACGAACGCCTACCAGGTGTTCATCCCCGGTCTGATCGTCCAGCTCGGCATGTTCGGCGCGATGTTCGTCGGCTTCGGCCTGATCGCGGAGTACCGCGCCGGCGTGATCGAGGCCGACCGCGTCACCCCGGCATCCCGGATGGCCTTGATGGCAGGCCGCGTACTGCGCGACGTCGTCGTGCTCGTCGTCCAGTCGATCCTCCTGCTCCTCGCCGCGCTCCCGCTCGGCCTGCGCGCTCCGTGGGGCGGCGTGCTGCTCTCGCTCGTGATCGTCGCCCTCCTCGGCGCGACGTTCGCCTCGCTGTCGTACTCCGTCGCGCTGATCACCAAGAGCGAGGACGCGCTGGCCCCGCTGCTCAACGGCATCGCCATGCCGTTGCTGCTGCTGTCCGGCATCCTCCTGCCGATGCAGATCGGCCCGATGTGGCTGCAGCGACTGTCCGACATCAGTCCGCTCAAGCACGTCGTCAACGGCGTCCGCGCCCTGTTCCGTGGCGACATCAGCAGCTCGGCATCGCTGTGGGGCCTGTTCTGGGTCGTGCTGCTCACAGTGATCGGTCTCGCCGTCGGAGCGCGCACTTTCCGTAAGGAGTCCGCCTGAGGCTAGGCACTGTTCATTTGGAGGTCGCTCAGAGCCACTAGCGTTTCGGGTATGCGTTCGCCGATGGTCCGTGGGCTGGTCGGCTCTGTCGTCGTTGCTCTGGCCAGCCTGGTGACCTCGGTAGTGCCCCAGTCCTCCTGGGTCGCCAGCCTGCCGATCACCGGCGATCTTCGCCACTCGCTGCTCGGCCGGATGGTCGGCCTCACGTTCATGGTCGCTGGGCTCGGGCTGATGGCCTGGGCCTGGCTGGCCGTGGGCCGCCGGGTCATGGCCGGCGAACGGCTCCCGCTGCTCCGCCTGACGGCGTACTGGAGTGCACCTCTGCTGCTGGCCCCGCCGCTGTTCAGCCGCGACGCCTGGAGCTACGCCGCGCAGGGAGCACTCGTCGCCAACGGTTACAACCCGTACGACGTCGGCCCCGGCGTACTGTCCGGCCACATCATCGAGGCGGTCGACCCGATGTGGATGCAGACACCTGCGCCGTACGGGCCGTTGCCGCTCGCGTACGGCGGACTGGTCGCGCACGTGACCATGAACCCGTACACGCTGATGCTCGCGCACCGCCTCCTCGCAGTACTGGGCATCGCACTCATCGCCTGGGCTGTACCGCGTCTGGCGAGCGCATGCCGCGTCGACCCGGCCTTCGCGACCTGGCTGGTCGTGCTGAACCCGATGCTGATCACCCACGGCATCGGTGCGGCCCACAACGACGTACTGATGATCGGACTGGCCTGCAGCGCGTTCGCAATCGCACTGACTGGCCGGTGGGGTACGGCGTCTGTCATAGCGGGCGCCGCAGCAGCGGTGAAGCTGCCAGGTGGACTCGTGGTGATCGCTATAGCCGCTGTGATGAGCCCACTGGCCGGACGGCTGCTCCGGTTCGCCAGTCTGGCGATCGCCGGGGCTGTGTCGGTGCTGACGCTGTTCACGATCGGTGCACTGACCGGTGTGGGCTCTGGGTGGTTCGGTGCGCTGGATGTGCCCGGACTAGTCCGCTCGCCGTTCTCCATCGCCAATCTGATCGGCATGGCGGCATCCGGCGTACTCGGCTGGCTAGGCGAGGACACTGCGGCCGCGCAGGCACTCCAGATCGTCCGACTGGTCGGAATGGTCGCTGCGCTCGGGCTGATCGCAGTGTTGAGTCTCCGGTCGTCGATCCACTACGCCGCACGGGCAGTCGGCATCGCACTGCTCGTAGTGGTCGTGCTGGGTCCGAGCGCGCACGACTGGTACTTCCTGTGGTGCCTGCCATTCCTGGCCGTCGCGAGGCCAGGCCGGAAGCTGACGATGATCATGACCGCGGTCAGTCTGATCTTCACGATCGCCGCACCGCTGAACTCGTCGCTGCGCGGAGCGACGATCCCGATCCTGACCACGACCGCGCTGGTGATCGCGGCAGCGCTGCCGTTGCTCAACCACCTCCGCACCATGCACCCGGCGCGGAATCCGACGAAGGTTCCGGTTACAGCCGCTTGAGCGCAGCCACCATCGCCTCACCCAGCGGGCGGTGGTCGTCGCGTGAGACCTTCACCTCGACGACGTCCATGCCGGCCACCGTCGGCGTAAGCGCAGTACGCAGCTCGTCGACCGTCGCGACGCTCCTGTACGGCGTACCTGTCGCGGCGCACAGTGCGCCCAGGTCCACGTTGTGCGGCGTACCGAAGACTCGCTCGAAGTGCGTGGCATGTGTCGGATCGCCCTGCTCCAGCGTGGAGAAGATCCCGCCGCCATTGTCGTTGACGACCACGATCCGCAGATCAGGACGAGCTTCGTCCGGGCCGATCACAAGCCCGTTGCTGTCGTGCAGGAACGCGAGATCACCGATCAGCGCGTACGTCGGACCCGCGTTCGCCAGCGCCGCACCGACGGCCGTCGAGATCGTGCCGTCGATGCCGGCCAGGCCGCGGTTGGCGATCGTGCGGATCGGGACGACCGGGGCGAGGTCGAGGTCGCGGATCGGGTTCGAGGACGCGACGACGAGCATCCCGTCGGCGCCGACGGCCTCACCGACGAGGGCTGCGACGCGCGGTCCGCTCAGGCTGTCCGCGAGTACCTTGTCGATCTCCGGACGCGCCAGCTGGTCGGCGTGCTGCCAGCGCTCGAGCCAGTCGGTCGTATCGGCGTCGGTGACCTCGAGCCCGGTGACGACGGACCTCGCGCGCCGGGCCGGGTCCGGCCACAGACCGGTCGGCGAGACGACGATCATCTCCACCTCGGGGCGGGCCAGCAGCTTCGAGATCGGCCGGGACAACGTCGGGTGCCCGAACACCAGCACCCGTTCGATCTCCGACCCCAGGGTGCTTGCCTGCAGCAACAAACGGTACGCCGAGATGACGGACGGACCGATCCGCGCCCGGCTAGACGGCTCCGCGAACAGCGGCCACTTGCCTGCCTCCGCGACCAACCGCGCGGCCTGCGACGCACCATCACCTGCGACCACTACCGTCTTCGGTCCTGGTGAGATGACCGACGGCTTCCCGGCTGCCGCATGTACTGCAGTCCACGGCCCAGTGCTGCGGCCCTGCAACGACTCAGGCCACTCCGGGCCGTCTGTCGGCACGAGCGGTTCACTGAGCGGGCAGTTGAGCTGCACCGGTCCGGGGTCAGCGGAGCGAGCGCCTGTTGCGTTGGCGACTGCTCGCGCGACCTGAGACCGCCAGTACGCAACCTGTCCGATCTCGCGGACCGGCGTACCCATCTCATGAAACAGCCGGACTGCAGAGCCGAACACCTTGATCTGGTCGGTGGTCTGGTTCGCGCCGCTACCCCTGAGGGCCGGCGGGCGGTCCGCACTCAGGATTATCAGCGGGAGCCCACTGTGCGACGCCTCCAGTACGGCGGGGTGCAGGTTCGCCACCGCCGTACCGGACGTGGTGACCACTGGGACCGGCAGACCGGTGCCGCGCATCAGCCCGATGGCAAGGAATCCCGCCGTACGCTCGTCGATCCGCACGTGCAGCCTGAGCCGTCCACTGCGATCCGCCTCGGCCAGCGCCAACGCCAGCGGGGCGCTCCGGGAGCCGGGTGAGACCACCGCTTCCCGTACGCCGTTGCGGATCAGCTCATCGACCACCACAGTCGCAAAGGCCGTGGACGGGTTCATCCCGCACTCCTCACTCGCTCCAGGCGTTCTTCCCACACTTTGGTCCGCTCCGCATCGGCAAGCGCCGCTTCCACCAGGTATGCATCCGGGACAACTCGCTTCACCGGCAGGAATCCGTCGACTGCAACTAGTGGCTCTGCAACTAGTTCGGATGTGAACATCGACACCGTCGCCAGACCACACGCGTAGGGAAGCTCCGGCAACGCCGCTGCTAACGCCACCCCGGCAGCAATCCCCACCGAGGTCTCCAACGCCGACGACACCACCACCGGCAGCCCGATCTGCTCGGCGATGTCGAGGCAGGCGCGAACGCCACCGATCGGCTGCACCTTCAGTACGGCGATGTCCGCGGCGTCGAGCTTCTTCACCAGCAGGGGATCCTCAGCCCGCCGGATCGACTCGTCCGCCGCCACCGGTACGTCGGTACGCCGCCGCACCTCGGCCAGCTCCTCCACGGTCGCCGACGGCTGCTCGACGTACTCGAGGCTGAAGCGCCGCAACTCTTTGAGGCTCCGCACGGCCTGATCGACGGACCAGGCACCGTTCGCATCGATCCGCACGTGTCCTGCGCCGATCGCGTCCCGCACTGCTTCTACGCGGGCGATGTCGTCGGCCAGCGTCTGTCCCGGCTCGGCCACCTTCACCTTCGCCGTACTGCAGCCGCTTGCTCTCACGATCTCCGCGGCCTTCTCGGGACCGATCGCGGGCACGGTGCAGTTGACCGGGACGCGGTCGCGCACCGGCGCCGGCCAACCGACCTCGGCGGCTTCGCGCGCGGCGCGTAACCAGGACACGCAGGTCGCATCGTCGTAGTCCAGGAACGGGCTCCACTCCGCCCACCCCGCCGGACCTTCGAACAGCATCCCCTCGCGGACCGTGATGCCACGAAACTTGTTCTTCAGCCCGATCGAGTACGTGATCACCGCACACCCTCCAGCAACCCCTGCCGATCAACCTTGCCCGAGGCAAGCATCGGCAACGCATCCAGCCTGATCACGTCCTGCGGAGCCCATGCCCGAGGCAACGTCTCACTCACCCAGTCGCGCAACGCATCTCGTTCAACCCCGACCGGCTCACCGACCACGAACGCGACCACTCGCGTCCCCCACTCCGCGTCCGGAACGCCCAGCACCACAGCATCTTTCACCTGCGGATGCTCGAGCAGCCGCGCCTGGACCGTGGTCAGCGTGACATTCACCCCACCGGAGATCACCACATCGTCGACCCGACCAACGACCCGCAGCCGCCCGTCCACCAGCCCGCCCCGATCCTGCGTCCGGAACCACCCGTCCCTCAGCACCTCGGCCGTCAGCTCCGGCCGCAACCGGTACCCGGAGAACAGCGTGCTCCCCTTGATCAGGATCCGCTGTTCGTCATCGAGCGAGATCGACGTACCGTCCAGCGGCACCCCGGCGTACACACAGCCGCTCCCGGTCTCGGTCATCCCGTACGCCGGAATCGCGGTGACACCGGCCTCCGCCGCCTTCGCCTTCAACGGCTCCGGCGTCGACGCCCCGCCGATGATGATCGCGTCGAACGACCGCAGCGCATCCGCGTCCGTCTCCAGGTACCGCGCCAGCTGCGTCGGCACCATCGCCGTGTACCGCCGAGCACCTGTCATCGCGGCAGCGCTGTCCGTGAAGCTCTCCCCGAGCATCACCGGCGTCGTACCCGCGACCAGCGACCGCGTGAGGATCTGCAACCCGCCGACGAAGTACGGCTTCATCGGCAGCAACCACTGCCCCGGCCCGCCGAGCCGATCGTGCGTAGCCACCGCTGACGCGATCAGCGCCTCGCGGGACAGCAGCACGCCTTTCGGCTCGCCCGAGGACCCGGAGGTGGTCAGCACCACAGCGCATCCGTCGTCGACCGGCTCTGCCGGCACCGCAGCCTGCTCGACCCGAGCGGCCCCGACCGCATCCTCCGGCACCGGCGCGAACGGCGTACCGCTCCCGTCCAACACACCGGCAAGCGCCGCCAGCACCGCATCCGGCGTCCCCGAAACCAGCCGCAACGTAGCCATAACACCCCGAGCGTACGGCCCACCTCCGTGCGCCTGACTCGCGGCTGACAGAATCGACGGTCATGGCCACACCTGCCCAGTGGATCGAAGGCGCCCGCCCCCGCACCTTGCCCGCCGCGATCTCCCCCGTCCTCGTCGGAACCGGCGCGGCCGCGTACCTCGACGGCTTCGTCTGGTGGAAGGCGCTGCTGGCCCTCGGCGTCGCGCTGGCGCTCCAGATCGGCGTCAACTACGCCAACGACTACAGCGACGGCATCCGCGGCACCGACGAGAACCGCGTCGGACCGCTGCGCCTGGTCGGCTCGAAGGTCGCCTCCCCCGGCCAGGTCAAGACCGCGGCGTTCACCTGCTTCGGCATCGGCGCCGCCCTCGGCATCGTCCTCGCCGCGACCACCACCTGGTGGCTACTGGTCGCCGGCGCCGCTTCTCTCCTCGGCGCGTGGTTCTACACCGGCGGCAAACGCCCGTACGGCTACCGCGCGCTCGGCGAAGTCAGCGTCTTCCTCTTCTTCGGACTGGTCGCCGTCCTCGGTACGACGTACGTGCAGGCCGAAACCATTACCTGGCCCGCCGTCGCCGGCGCCGTCTCGGTCGGCTCGATCGCGTGCGCGCTCCTGGTGGCCAACAACCTCCGCGACATCCCGACCGACTCCGTCACCGGCAAGCGCACCCTCGCCGTGGTCCTGGGCGCCGCGCGCTCGCGCCAGTTGTACGCCGCACTGGTGATCCTCGCGTTCATCCTGGCCGCCGTCTCCGCGATCGCCACGCCCTGGACCCTCCTCGCCTTCATCGCCGCACCGCTCGCAATCAAGTCGATCCGGGTAGTCCTCAGCGACGCAGTCGGCCCCGCCCTGATCCCGGTCCTCAAGGGCACCGGCCAGACCGAACTCCTCTACGCCATCGGCCTAGCGGTCGGCCTGGCGCTGGGCGGCCGGTAGTCCGGCAGGATCAAGCTGCTGTTGGCTTCCCGGCCCTGATCGCCCGTCATGCTTGCGGCCCGGAGTTCAGCATTGCGTGCGTCGAGGACCTCTTGGGTGCCGGGGGCAACAACCTGCTTGCCGATCTCGACCAGCGCCTGGTTCTCCTCGACGAACGCGCGGATCCGCGTCTCGTACGCCGCGAACGCGTCGGCGTGATCGGCGTACGTCGCCAGCTCGCCGGCCAGCACGTACGCCCCGACGAGCGAAACACTCGAGCCCTGACCCGACATGAACGAGGTCGCGTACGCCGCGTCGCCGACCAGCCCGACCCGGCCGCGTGACCACGTCGGCATGTGGATCTGACTGACCACATCGAAGAACAGATCGTCGGACTCCCGCATCGCGGCGACCAGTCGCGGCACGTGCCAGCCCTGATCCGGGAACGTGGCGGCGACCAGTTCGCGCTGCGCCTCGGGATCGCGGAAGGCGTCGTACGGCGGCTCGTCCAATCGGAACGTGAGGAAGCCGTGCATGAGCTCACTCGGCTCGTGCGCGTACAGCACCGCCGCCCGGCCGGGGACGTTCCACGAGACGCCTTCGTGGGCGAGCCCGAAGTCGTTGTCGAGCGTGAAGCCGGCGAACGCGTAGCCCTGGTACGAGTGGAACGCCTCCTCCGGGCCGAAGACGAGCCGCCGTACGTTCGAGTGCAGGCCGTCGGCGCCGATGACGAGATCGAACGTACGCCGGATGCCGCTGTCGAAGACGACGTCGACACGATCGCCCCGATCATCGAGCTGCGCGATCGAGTCACGGAACAGGAAGTCGACCTTGTCGCGGATCGGCGTGTAGAGCGCGTCGGCGAGATCACCACGCCGTACCTCGAGATCGAGCCCTTCCGTGCCACCGGTCATCGCCTCGGGCCGGATCGCGGCGATCAGCTCGCCATCGGCATCCACGAACGAGATCCGATGCGTGTCGACATGCGCCTTGCGGAGCTGCGGCAGGAGTCCCATCCGGTCGGCGACGTCCCTCGCCGTACCGCGGATGTCGATCGCGTACCCGCCGCCCCGGACCTCCGCGGCCTTCTCCACCACGGTCACCTCGAACCCGTACCGATCCAGCCAGTAGGCCAGCGCCGGCCCGGCGATGCTTGCACCTGAGATCAGAACAGTCGTCATGATGGTGATCCCTTCCAGAAGTATGTACCTTAGGTATCTAACTCCTGGATCATAAACATACCTAAGGTAGGTAATCAAGTGGCGGCTGACTCCGGAGACGAGCTGGCGTTGCTCCCCCGCCTGGCCCAGCTAGGCACGGCGATGAACCGCGGCCGCGTCGCCCAGCAGGCCACGGAGGCGACCGGGTTAGCCCTGGACCGTCCGGCGATGACGATCCTGCTGACCCTCTCCATGGCAGACACCCCCCTCCGCGTAGGCGAAATCGCCGACCGAATGCAGGTCGTCGGCCCCCACGTCACCCGCCAGGTCCAGGCCCTGGAACACCGCGGCCTGGTCCGCCGCGTCACGGACCCCCACGACCGCCGAGCCAGCCTCATAGAACCCACCCAAACCGGCACCGAAGCCGCCAACCGCTACACCGAAACCATCGCCACCTGGTTCCGAGACCTAATCGCCAACTGGCCAGCCGAAGACCGCGCAGACCTAAACCGCCTCCTAACCAAACTCACCGACGACATCACCGCCCGGCTAGCCGACTCCTGAAGACGCCGACATCCGGAGACGGCAGCCTGCAAGTCACCGCCAGGCGGGCAGGAGCGCCTAGCCGGCGCGTCGGACAAGCACGCGACGACAGAGCAGCTGCGCAGCACGCGCCGACTGACAACAGCCGGCCGCCAACCACGGTCAAGCCGCGAGCATGCGCGCCCCGCAGGCACCCGCGAGCACGCGTGGGGCCAACCGCAGTCCGCCCGGCCGCAGGCGTTGGCCAAACAGTCACCGCGAGCGGAGCGAGCGCACCCGCGGCGGCAGCCGGCAACATCCGGGCGGCAGCCCGGACACCCGGCGGCAGCCGGCAGTACGGCGATGAGCCGGGGGTGGGTGGGAGCGCGTGGAGCGGGTGCTTCCGAGGAGCGGAGCGACGAGAGAGCGCCTGCGTAGCGTGCGGGGGCGGGCTGTTACTCCGGTTCCGTCCAGACGCCGGTGTGGGTGAAGGTTTCGAGGGTGACGGTGTACGGCGTGATGTCTATGCCGCTGGTGCGCAGCCAGGCGTCGTCGTAGTACGTGTTGCCGTAGCGTTCGCCGCTGTCGCAGAGGAGGGTGACGATGCTGCCGCGGGTGCCGGACTTGCGCATTTCGGCGGCCAACCTCAGCGAGCCCCACAGGTTGGTGCCGGTGGAGCCGCCGACGAGCCGTCCGGTGACGCGGGAGCAGAAGCGCATCGCAGCAATAGACGCAGCGTCCGGGACAGAGATCATCCGGTCAACGACGCCCAGCACGAACGACGGCTCCACCCGCGGCCGGCCGATGCCTTCGATCCGCGACGGACGACCAGTGGAGAAATCGTGGTCGCCGGCTTCGAACGCGGGGAAGAACGCGGAGTTCTCCGGGTCGACCACCGCGACGCACGTGTCGTACCGCTGGTAGCGCACGTACCGCCCGATGGTCGCCGACGTACCACCGGTGCCGGCCCCGACCACGACCCACGTCGGGATCGGGTGCTGCTCGAGCGACAGCTGGCCGAAGATCGACTCGGCGATGTTGTTGTTGCCACGCCAGTCCGTCGCGCGCTCGGCGTACGTGAACTGGTCCATGTAGTGCCCGCCGGTCTCCTCGGCCAGGCGCTTGGCCTCGCCGTAAATCTGGCCGGAGCGTTCGACGAAGTGGCAGCGGCCGCCGTAGAACTCGATCAGCTCGACCTTCTCGGGGCTGGTCGAGCGCGGCATCACCGCGATGAACGGGAGCCCGAGCAGCCGCGCGAAGTACGCCTCGCTGACCGCTGTGGAGCCGCTGGACGCCTCGATGACGGTGGTGCCTTCGTGGATCCAGCCGTTGCAGAGGGCGTACAGGAACAGGGACCGGGCGAGCCGGTGCTTGAGCGAGCCGGTGGGATGTACGGACTCGTCCTTGAGGTACAGGTCTACGCCGGTACCTTCCGGCATCGGGAACACATGCAGATGGGTGTCCGCGCTGCGGTTCGCGTCGGCGTCCACGATCCGGATCGCCTCGGACACCCAGGCGCGCGCCTTCTCGTCCCGCCGGTCGACCTCGCGGCACACCCTGTCAGCCTCACTCATGCGGGCCAGGCTAGGACCTACAGCCCGATTTGAGTATTCCTACGCTCGGTGACCGGGGTCCGTGGGCGACAGGATCGAACCCATGATCCCCCTCGGAGCGGTCGAGTTCACCCCCGGCGAAGTCGCCCTGATCCTCGCCGTACTGACGCTCGGAGCCACCGCCCTCGCCCTCCCCGCAACCCTCACCTTCGCCTGGGTCGGGCACCGCCGCGCCACCCAACACCGAGGCTGGACCGCGTTCGGATACTGGCTCACAGGTACGGCGATCTCCCTCGCCACCACCGCCCTCGCGGCAGACAAAGGCCTCGGCTGGTGGGCGGTGCCACTGGGCTGGATCCCGACCCTGTTGCTGGCCGTAGTGCTCAAACCTCGAACAGACCCAAAGGCGAGCTAAGTTGGGGGTCCATGACGAGCGGGAAGCAGGGGGAGCGATGAGCGAGAACGGCGATCGGCCGACGCGGCAGCGGGTGACGTTGACCGATATCAGTTCGCGGGCGTGGGAGCACCCTGCGGACCGCGGCGCGCTGGTGGCGCTGCGGCAGTTGAAGGGCTTCGACTACCTCCTGCGGAAGATGTCGGGGATGATCAACGAGCGGGCGTTCCGGCTCCAGTTCCTCGGCTCGGCGATCCGGGTGGACGAGCGGCAGTTCCCGACCATGCACCGGCTGTACACCGAGGCCGGCGCCACCCTCGACGTCCGCCAGCTCCCCGAGCTGTTCGTCACCAACAGCCCGATCTGGAACGCGATGACGATCGGCATGGACAAGCCGTTCATCGTGGTCAACAGCGCGCTGCTGCAGGGCATGGACGAGGAAGAACTGCGGTGCGTCCTCGGTCACGAGCTCGGTCACGCCCAGAGCGGCCACGCTCTGTACCAGTCGCTGCTGCTCTGGCTGATGCGCCTCACCGGCGCGTTCAACTGGATGCCGATGGGAGCGCTCGGGCTGCGCGCGATCATCGCCGCCCTGCAGGAGTGGTCCCGCAAGGCGGAGCTGTCCGGTGACCGTGCCGGTCTGCTCGCGGTGCAGGACCCGGCGGTCGCGCTGCGCGTCCAGATGAAGCTCGCGAGCGGCGGCCAGCTCGCCGAGCTCGACACGACGGCGTTCCTCGCGCAGGGCACGGAGTACGAGAGCGCGGGCGACCTGCGTGACAGCGTGCTGAAGCTGCTGCTGCTGGAGGCGCAGTCGCACCCGCTGCCCGTGATCCGCGCGCACGAACTGCGCCGCTGGGTCGACGACGGCGAGTACATGACGATCGTGTCCGGCGACTACCCGAAGCGGCAGGACGACGCCAGCGCGTCGATGTCGCAGGAGGCGAAGAACGCCGCGAAGTCGTACACCGACGCGTTCAACCGCTCGCAGGACCCGCTGGCCAAGCTGATCCGCGACCTCGGCGACGGCCTCGGCGGCGTCCGCGACTGGGTCTCCTCGAGGTTCCCACCCCGAAACTGACTGGTCCACCGTCCGGGCCGACTGCGATCCTGTCCGCGTGATCGACATACAGGCCATCGGCCCGGACGACTGGAAATCCTGGAGCCGACTCCGGCTCGCCGCGCTGGAAGAAGCGCCGTTCGCCTTCGGTTCGCAGCTCGCGGACTGGATCGACGCCACCGAGGACCGCTGGCGCGAGCGGCTCAGCGCGCCCGGCGCCTACCAGGTGATCGCCTCGATCGACGGTACGCCGGCAGGCATGGCCGGCGGGTTCCCGGCCGACGACCACGCTGAGCTGGTGTCGATGTGGGTCGCGCCGGCCGGTCGCGGCAAAGGCGTAGGCAACGCACTGATGACCGCCATCGAGGACTGGGCCCGCAGCATCGGCGCAACCGCCCTCAAGCTGTCCGTTGTCCCCGGCAACGATCCCGCGCACGACCTCTACCTACGCCACGGGTACGTCGACACCGACGACCTCGGCGACCTGATGCCCGACGGCGTACGCCGCGAGATCGTGATGAGCAAAACCCTTTAGACAAAGACGAAGGGCCCGCTTCCCCCCTCCCGGGAAGCGGGCCCTTCGAGTATCAACAGCAGATCAGCCCATGTGGACCGGGGCCTGGCCGTCGTTCGCCAGGTCCTTGTGCTTGATCGACAGGCCGACCAGCGTGATCAGCGCAGCGCCCAGCGCCAGGAACGCCGACCAGATGAACGCCCGGGTGAACCCGTGCGTCGTAGCGAGCGCAGTGAATTGACCCTGCAACTGCTTGATCTGTTCCGGCGACTGCCCGGACTCGGCCGCCTTCTGCAGGCCCGGGGCCAGCTCGGCGAACTTGTCCTTGATCGCGCTGGTGGAGATCGTGCCCAGCAGCGCCAGGCCGACCGCACCGCCGATCTGCTGCACGGTGTTCAGTACGGCGGATCCGACACCGGAGTCCTCCGCGGCGACCCCGCTGACCGCGGTCAGCGTGAGCGGCACGAAGATCAGGCCCATACCGAACGAGAGCACCAGGATGTACGGCAGCAGGTGCGTCCAGTACGTCGAGTCGACCTGGAGCCGGCTGAACCCGAACATGCCGGCCGCCACGAACACGCCACCGGTACCGGCGATCCACCGCGGGTCGACCCGCGCCACCAGCGTGGACGCGACCTGGGCCGCGATCACGATGCCGAGGCTGAACGGCAGGAACGAGATACCGGTCTTCAGCGCGCTGTAGCCCATGATGCTCTGCACGAAGATGCCCAGGAAGTAGAACATCGAGAACATCGCCGCACCGACGATCAGCATCACGAAGAAGCTGACCCCGCGGGTCCGGTTCGCGAGGATCCGGAACGGCATCAGCGCGTGCTTCGAGCGGGCCTCGATCGCGAGGAAGATCCCGATCAGCGCCAGACCGCCGAAGATGTACGTCAGCGTGAGCGCGTCGCCCCAGCCGTTGGTCGCGGCGTGCGTCAGGCCGTAGACCAGCGAGGTCAGACCCAGCGTGCCGGTGATCGCACCGGGCAGGTCGAACTTGCCGGTCTGCCGCTCGGACTCCCCCAGGAACCGGAAGGCCAGTACGGCGACCAGCAGGCCGATCGGGGTGTTGATGAAGAACGTCCAGCGCCAGGACGCCTCGGTCAGCGCGCCACCCAGGATCAGGCCGACGGCAGCACCCGCACCGGACATCGCGGCGTACACGCCCATCGCCCGGTTGCGTTCCTTGCCGGCCGGGAACGTCGTGGTGATCAGCGCGAGCGCGTTCGGCGAGGCCGCCGCGGCCGCGAGGCCCTGCAGGATCCGGCTGGCCAGCAGCACGGTCTCGCTCTGCGCGATACCACCGACGAACGACGCCAGGCCGAACAGGATGACGCCGAACACGAAGACCTTGCGGCGACCGAGGATGTCACCGATCCGGCCGCCGAGCAGCAGCAGACCGCCGAAGGCCAGCGCGTACGCGTTGACGACCCACGGCAGCGACGCGTCGCTGAAACCGAGCGCGCCCTTGATGTGCGGCAGCGCGATGTTGACGATGGTGCCGTCCAGCACCACCATCAGCTGCGCCATGCAGATCAGCGCGAGCGCGATACCGAGATTGCGGTGACCGTGGCCGTTGGCACCGACCGCATCGGTCGGCCTGCCTTCCGGCGGATCGGCCTTGATGACTTCTTCGGACATAAGAGAACTTCCCCTCTTGGGCAGACTGTCTTGCTATTTCGCGGACCGGCCCCTCACCGGTCAGCTCACCTGCGACCCCCGCGCCGCAGGCAGGATCACGTTGTCGATCACTCGGAGGATCAGATCGTCGGTCGGCTCGACGCCGAGGATGTACGCGTGGTGGATGATCACCGCGGGCAACGTCACCGACAGCAGGTCGACGTCGACGTCCGGCGCGATCTCGCCGCGCTCGACGGCACGCTCGTACACCTTGTTGGTCAGGGCCTGCCGGGGCGCCAGGAAGCGCTCACGGAAGGCCTTCTGCAGCTCGTCGTCACGATGCAGCGCGGTCAGCAGACCGGCGATCACCGACATCGGAAGCTCGTCGGTGAAACCGCCCGCGCCGCAGGCCATCGAGATCAGGTCGCCGCGCAGGCTGCCGGTGTCGACCTCCTCCGGCATCGGGCACCCCTTGGCCCGGCTGATCGCGTCGACGACCAGCTCGGCCTTGGTGGACCAGCGCCGGTAGAGCGTCGCCTTGCTGGCCTTCGCCGCCGTCGCCACCGCGTCCATCGTCAGCCGGTCGTAGCCGAGCTCGGCCACCACCGCCACGGTCGCATCGAGGATCTCGTCCTCACGACCACCCTCGACCCGCGGCCGCTGCCGTACGCCTACGTTGTCCACCTTGATCACCCTGCGTAGCTACAAGAACACCGATAGAACGAAACTGTTTCGTTTCATCCATCACTCTACGACTCATGTGAAGGGATGCACAAAGGATTTTCTGAGGAATTCATAAGTGGCATAGGTCACTCTCCGTACCAGTGGATCACTGGTACGGCGTGGTCACGCCGGACGGAGGCTCAGTCGTCGTCTTCGGCGGTGCGAGCCTGCTCGAGGCGCTGCGACATGTTCGCGGCACGGGTCTCGATCTTGCCGGCCAGCCGTTCGCGGGCGGCGCGCAGTACGAAGATCGAGAGGATCGACGACAGGATCAGGGCGACCAGGAGCAGCGGGAAGACCGTCAGCCAGTTGTTCAGTGCGAGCCAGAGCGCGCCGAAGCAGACGGCGAACAACACCGCCCGCAAGCCGGTGTAGATGGCGAACTCTTTCATCTCAGACCCCAGCGTAAGAGTGCAGGCCCGAGACCAACAGGTTCACGCCGACGAAGTTGAAGATGAACACGAACCAGCCGACGATCGCGATCGTCGCGGCCCGGCGGCCACGCCAGCCGGCGGTCGCGCGGGCGTGCAGGTAGGCGGCGTACACCACCCAGGTCACCAGCGACCAGACCTCCTTGGGGTCCCAGCCCCAGTACCGGCCCCAGGCGTGCTCGGCCCAGATCGGACCGGCCACGAGTACGCCGAACGTCCACAGCGGGAAGGCGAACGCGAGCACCTTGTACGCCGTACCGTCCATCGCCTCGGCGCTCGGGAGCCGGCGCAGCGATGGCGACATCGTGCCGCCGGCCAGGACCTTGCGCTCGGCGCGGGCCTTCACGAGGTACAGCACCGAGACGAGGCCGCCGACGGTGAACGCACCACCGGAGATCGCGGCCGAGGAGACGTGGATGACCAGCCAGTACGAGTGCAGCGCGGGGACGAGCGGGCCGGCCGGGGTGTAGAGCGCGAGGGAGGCCAGGCCGAGTACGGCGGCGATCACGAAGGTCACGCCGAGGCCGAGCCACTGCAGCTTGTACTTCGATACGAAGATCAAGTAGACGATCGCGACGGCGAGCGATGCGGTGATGGAGAACTCATACATGTTCCCCCACGGCACCCGCCCGGCCGCCAACCCACGCGTCACCACACCACCCAGGTGGAGAACAAACCCCAACCAGGTCAGCAGCAAACCGATCCGGCTGGCGGCATCCATCCGCTCGGACGACGCGGCGCCTTCGGCGCCGGAACTGGAGGAGCCGGCCGAACCCGGGGCGACGGCGGACGCCGTCGAAGCCGACGACGCAGAGGCGGAGGTGGTGGCGCCGGAGGCGACCAGGAGCTCGGCATCGGTCTGCTCCGCAGGAGCAGCTGCCTTCGCCACACCAGACCGGCCGAGGGCCCACTCCATCGCGTGGGAGATCAGGGCCAGGACGTAGATCACCGTCGCGGTCGGGATCAGCAGGTTGGAGACTTGTGCGTAGGTCTCCGGGCTCATGGCTGCTCCTCGTTGCTCGGGCCGGGCTTCAGACTCTTGGTAATGGCTTGGATCTCGTCGCCGAGGCCGCGTTCGGGGCCGCGGTCCAGACCGGCGACCTCGACAACGGTACGCCCGTCCTCCTCGCGGACGCGCACCCAGGTACGACGCGGATGGATGAACAGCGAGCCCATCAGCCCGAGGATCGCCAGCAGGATGCCTGCCAGCGCGAGATCCGTCCCGGGAGTGTGGCTGACCTGCAGCTTCACCCACCGGCTGTATCCGTTGAACGTGATCGACCCGGCCTTGTCCGGCAGCGCGACGGTCTGCCCGGGCGCGAGCTGGAACCGCCACTTGTCGCCGTTCTGCTGGAACTGCGTCAGCTTCGACTTGTCCAGCTGGTACACCGACTCCGGCTTCCCGGTCTCCGGCTGCGGCCGGCCGTAGTACCCGGTCATCACCAGTTGCGGGTTCAGATCGTCGGGGAACACCGACACCGGACCGTCCGGACCGATCACCGCGGTCGGCAGGAAGAAGCCTTCGAAGCCCAGCGTCATCGGCCGCGCGTCCGGCGCCTTGACCACACCGAACGAGGAGAAGTTCGAGTCCTGCGGCAGGAACGGCGCCGGACCGGAGAACGCGACGTTCCCCTGCCCGTCCCTGACCGTCACCCGCGGCGCGTATCCGTGACCGAGCAGGTAGACGCTGCTGCCGTCCAGCTTCAGCGGATGGTTGACCAGCAGGTCGTACGACTTCTCCGGCGCGTCCGGCGTCTCCTGGTAGGCAAGCTGCGCCTTGAACTCCCGCGCCGCACCCTTCTGCGGACCGTCCTCCTGGAACTTCACCTCGAAGTTCTTGACGGTCAGCGAGAACGGCGGCAGGTCGTCGTCACCGCTGAACGCACGCCCCGGCGTGAAGTCGTCGTACTGCGCGACCGTGTTCGAGAACCCGTTGCCCACGACAACCAACACCGTGCCGCGATACCCGAACAGCGAGCCCCACGCGACGCCGACCAGCGCGAGGATCAACGAGAAGTGGAAGAGCAGGTTGCCCGCCTCACGCAGATAACCACGCTCCGCGCCGACCGCTCCGTCGTACGCCTGCACGCGGAAGCGCCGCTTGCGCAGCTCGCGGGTCGCGGCCTCGAGGACGTCGTCCCCGGCGTCGACCTCGAACCGTTCGTACCCGGGCAGCCGGTTCAGGTTCCGCGGCGGCTTCGGCGGCCGGGCCCGCAAGCCCTTCGCGTAAACGGAAAGCCGGGGTACGACGCAGCCGATCAGCGAGATGAACAGCAGCAGGTAGATCGCCGAGAACCACGCCGACTTGTAGACGGCGAACAGCCCGAGCTTGTCGTAGATCGGTCCGAGCGTCTTGTGCGCCGTGAGGAAGTCCGAGACCTTGATCGGGTCGATCGCCGTCTGCGGGACGAGCGATCCGGGCACCGCGCCGAGCGCGAGCAGGAACAGCAGCACCAGCGCCGTCTTCATCGACGTCAGCTGCCGCCAGGTCCACCGCAGCCAGCCGACCAGTCCCATCGCCGGCGGTGTCGACGGCTCCTCGGGCTTCGAGGACGCCGCGATCCGGTCCTTGACGTCGCTCATCTCAGACCGCCGATCCGAAGTTGGCGACCCACTGCCGCAGGTCCGCGGTCATCGCATCCCACACTCCCGTCAGCAGCAGCAGTCCCACCGCGATCATCAGTACGCCGCCGATCCGGATCACCAGCAGCTGGTGCTTGCGGACCCACGCCACCGCGCCCAGCATCCGCCGGAACGCCAGCGCCGCGACGATGAACGGAATGCCCAGCCCGAGGCTGAACACCAGCGCCAGCGCGGCGCCCCGCGCGGTACTGCCCTCGGTGGTGGCCAGCGTCATCACGGTCCCGAGCGTCGGACCGATACACGGAGTCCACCCGAATCCGAACAGTACGCCGAGCAGCGGCGCCGCCGCGATCCCGACCGCCGGAACCCGGTGTACCCGCAGGTCCCGCTGCATGAAGCCGAACCCGCCGAGGAAGATGATGCCGAGCACAACGGTCAGTGCACCGAGCACCCGGGTGATCGCGGTCTGGTGATCGATCAGCAGATCACCGGCCTTGCCGAACACCACCCCGGTCAGGATGAACACCGCGGAGAACCCGGCCACGAACAACGCCGTACCGGCCAGCATCCGGCCGCGCTTGGCCGAGTCCAGCTCGGCCGCGGACAAACCCGTGACGTAGGAGAGGTAACCGGGCAGCAGCGGTACGACGCACGGCGAGAAGAACGAGATCGCGCCGGCGAGCACCGCGATCGGCAGTGCTACCAGCATCGACCCCGTCATCGAGTCGGCGAACCACTGTCCCATCAGCTCAACCGGCGTCCTTGACCATGCCGAGCAAGGTCTGCTTCGTGACTTCGCCGACGACCCTTCCGGCGACCTTGCCGGTCTTGTCGATCACCAGCGTGGTCGGGATGGCGGCCGACGAGATCTGCCCGCGGAACCGCAGCAGGCCCTTGCCGTCCGGGTCGTAGAGGTTCGGGTACGGCACCGCGAACTCCTGGACGAACTTCTTCGCCTGCGCCTGATCGAGGTCGCGGGTGTTCAGCCCGATGAACTGCACCGACGGGCCGAGCTCCTTCGCCGCCGCGACCAGGTCAGGTGCTTCCTTGCGGCACGGCGGGCACCACGAGCCCCACACATTCAGTACGACGACCTTGCCGGCCTGGTCGGACAGCGTCCAGGTCTTCCCGTCCAGCGTCTTCCCGGTGAGCTCCGGAGCGGCCTTCCGGTCCCCGGCCGCGAACACGGACACATTGCCGTTGCCGCTGACGAAACCCGACTGGCCCTGCCGGCTCTGCGAAGCCTGCTGACCCGAGCTGCACCCCGCGACGAGGAGCAACCCGGCCACTGCGACCGCCGTACGACGGATCATCACGCACCACCCACGAACTTCTTCGGGGGCTTGACCGGCAACAGGTCCTTCGCCGGTTCGGAGTAGCCGACCGAGACGATCTGGTCGCCGTGGAAGGTGAACGAGGTCAGGCTGGCCAGGCTGCACTGCCGTTTGCGCGGGTCGTGCAGCATCCGGCGGCCCTCGACCGCCGACCGGACGGTCCAGATCGGCAGCTGGTGCGACACGATCAGCGCCTCGTGCCCGGCGGCCTTCTCCCGGGCGGTCTCGATCGCGTCGCGCATCCGCCGGACGATCTGCTGGTACGGCTCACCCCACGACGGCTTCCAGGGATTCCGCAACAACCACCAGGCGCTGGGCCGGCGAAGCGCGCCGTCGCCGACGCCGAACTTCTTGCCCTCGAACAGGTTCGCCGCCTCGATCACCCGCTCGTCGATATCGGGCGTGAGTCCGAAGACCTTGGCGATCGGCTCCATCGTCTCCTGGGCCCGCTCCAGCGGCGAGCTGACCAGGTGCACGATGTCGCGGCCCTTGACGTGCTCGGCCACGCGCTCGGCCATCGTGCGGCCGAGCTCGGACAGGTGGAAGTCGGGGATCCGGCCGTAGAGCACGCCGGTCGGGTTGTGCACCTCGCCGTGACGCATCAGGTGCACGACCGTCGTTTCGGTCACCGCTGTCCCTTCAGTCTTGTACTGCGGCTGCTGCCCGAGCAGCCGGGGCGAGAGCCGACTCCAACGCGGCCAACGCGTCGTCGTCGATGGCCGCACTGACGAACCAGGCCTCGAAGGCGCTCGGCGGCAGGTAGACGCCGGCGTCCAGCATGGCATGGAAGAACGCCGTGAACCGGGCCAGCACCTGAGCGTTGGCACCGGCGAAGTCCCGGATCTCGGCAGGTCCCTCCGAGGACTCCACGAAGAAGACGCTGAAGAGGTTCCCGGCCGCCTGGATGACGTGCGGCACACCCTCCTTGTCCAGCGCGGTCGACACCAGCCGCTGGATCGTGAGCGACGTCTCGTCGATCTTGGCGTAGACCTCGTCGGTCGCCAGCCGCAGCGTGGTCAGACCGGCCGTGGTGGCGATCGGGTTCCCGGACAGGGTGCCGGCCTGGTAGACCGAGCCCTCGGGTGCCAGGTGGGCCATCACATCGGCCCGGCCGCCGAAGGCCGCGGCCGGGAAGCCTCCGCCCATCACCTTGCCGAACGTCATCAGATCCGGCTGTACGCCGTCGACGCCGTACCAACCGGAGCGGGTGATCCGGAAGCCGGTCATCACCTCGTCGGAGATGAACAGCGCGCCGTTGTCGCGGCAGGCCTGCGCGAGGAAGGCGTTGAAGTTGTCGCGCGGCGGGACGACGCCCATGTTCCCGGGCGAGGCCTCGGTGATCACGGCCGCGATCTGGTCGCCGTACTCCGCGAACGCAGCGGTGACGGCGGCCTGGTCGTTGTAGGGCAGCACGATCGTGTCGGCCGTGGTCGCCTCGGTGACGCCCGGCGTACCGGGGATGCCCAGCGTGATGACGCCGGAACCGGCTTGGGCCAGCAGTGCGTCCACATGGCCGTGGTAGCAGCCGGCGAACTTGATGATCTTGGCGCGACCGGTGAACCCGCGGGCCAGCCGGAGCGCGGACATGGTTGCCTCGGTCCCGGACGACACCAGCCGGACCTTGTCCACCGGTGTCCGGGCGACGATCTCCTCGCCGAGCAGTACTTCGGTCTCGGTCGGCGTCCCGTACGACGTCCCCCGGGCGACCGCGGCCTGGACGGCGGCGATCACCTCCGGGTGCGCGTGTCCGAGCAGCAGCGGACCCCAGGACGAGACCAGGTCGACATAGCGGTTGCCATCGACGTCGGTCATGTGACATCCGTCACCAGATGCCATGAATCGCGGTACGCCGCCGACGGCGCGGAACGCACGTACGGGAGAGTTGACCCCTCCCGGAGTGACTGCGGAGGCCCTGTCGAAGAGCTCGGCGGACTGTTCTGTGTGTGCGGGCACGCCGGACATTCTCCCCGACCGGCCACACGGCCCGGTGGGCAGGGCAGTCCGAATTACACCGGTGGATCGTGCGCAGGGGGTTCACAGGCGCTTTGTTACGCGCCAGTATGGGTACCCGGTGACCGCACGTACACGGTCTCGTCCGGCGCGTAACCCACGCAACGGGGCGGACGTTAGACCTATTACGACGGCAACCGAGGAAGACTACGAGACTGTCCGCGGCGTGGGGCCGGGCTGGTCGATGAGTCACGGAGGGGAATCATCGATGGCGAAGGGCAAGCGCCGCGCCACGGCTAGCGGTTGGCGTCAGGTGGCGCCGCTGATCCCGGTGGCGTTGTTCGCGAGCGCATTCACCGTCAGTGCCACGGATGATCCGGCGGTCGCCACGGCGTCGCTGGAGCAGGGTCTGTCCGGAGGTAACTCGGTCGTCGTTCCGAAGCAGCCGATCTCCCAGCCGGCCAGCGTGCCGCAGCCGGGTGTGGTCGGTCCGGGCGTCGATCCTGGCGAGCAACCGACCCAGGTGGTCTCCGGACTGTCGAAGAACGGCATCCCGAACGCCGCCCTGAAGGCGTACTCCCGGGCCCAGCAGGTGCTGGCCCAGGCCGACCCGGCCTGTCACCTGCCCTGGACGCTGGTGGCTGCGATCGGCCGGGTCGAGTCCAACCACGGCCGCTTCGGCGGCAATGCGCTGAACTCGCAGGGCGTCGCAGTCCCCGGTATCTATGGCCCGCGGCTGGACGGTTCGTCCGGCATGGCCCGGATCTCCGACACCGACGCGGGCGCGTTCGACGGCGACGGCGCGTTCGACCGCGCGGTCGGCCCGATGCAGTTCATCCCCGGCACCTGGCGAGCCATGGGAGTGGACGGCGACGGCGACGGCGTGCGGAACCCGCAGGACATCGACGACGCGGCCATGTCGACCGCGGTCTACCTGTGCTCCGGCAAGACCGACCTGTCCGATGCCTCCGACCTCAACGCGGCCGTGCTGCGCTACAACCACTCCCAGCAGTACGTCGACCTCGTGGTCAGCATCGCCAAGGCGTACGCCGGCGGCAGCTGGATCGCGGTCGGCAACGGGACGTCGGGTGACGACGTGGACGACGCCGGCCAGCAGATCGGCGGCGGGGACATCAACGCGCCGTCGGACAAGAACCTGCCGAAGACGATCGACCTGCCGACCCCGCCGCCCACGGTGATCACGACGCCGACGGACGAGCGGGACGACACGCGGCCGACCGTCGTTCCGACCGACCGCCCGACGTCGAAGCCCACGCCTGGCAAACCGACGTCGAAGCCGACGCCCGGTAAGCCGACCCCGACCAAGCCGACGTCGAAGCCGACCACCCCGACCACGACCACGCCCGGTGTCTCGACCCTGACGACGGCGGTAGGCCTGATCGTCGGCACGGTCGGCTCCACGGTCGCCGAGCTGCAGACGGCCACGACGTACTGCCAGTCCGAGATGGCGAAGGTGACGATCACCAAGCCGACCCAGGACCAGCTGCAGAAATGCGTGACCGCCTACCAGACCGGTGGGGCGAAGGCGGTCGACCAGGTCATCCGCAACCTGCTGTCCCTGCTGGGGCTGCTGGGCGTTCTCGGTGGAGGCATCCTCGGGAGCTGATCCCCCACAGACCGGCGCGCCTGCCCCCACCCCTCCCTAGGCGCGCCTCTGGCGACGCCACGGAGCACATCCCCCCGGCTTCGTGGCGTCGCCTTTTTAACGATCAGAACGTCCAGGCTTTGTCGATCGTCTGGATGATGCTGTTGCCGAGCAGATCGGTCGCCCTCACCCGCACACTCGCCGCGGACGCGCCCGCCGGCGGCGCCGGCAGCTTCGCCCGGACGGTGCCGATGCCTCGCAGCGACAGCTTCTGCCAGGTCTTCCCGTCGTAGGAGATCTCGGCAGTCGTGCGGAAGATCGGCGCCCCGCGCACGCCCGGCTGGTAGGCCGGCGTGAGCTCGAGCCACCCGTCGGTGTGCTTGTAATCGACCTGCACGAGCGGTAGCACAGCCCGGCTCTTCGTCGGCACCGACAGGAAATGCCACGTCGTATGGGTCGACGTCGACGTGGTTGCCCAACTGTTGGCGCCGCGCTTCTGGTCCAGCGTCAGGTCGTACCACGCGGTCCGCGCCGGCACCGCCCACTGCGCCACCGACCAGTTCGCACTCCCGAGCTCCACGCCGTTGCTGCTGAGCTTCATGCTCGTCACGTCGCCGCGATCGCCCCAGCCGAACACGCTCCGATCACCGCTCACGTACTGCGGAATCGCGATCCGCAACGCATTCTCGAACCGCGCCGGCGGCCAGCCCTGCGCCACATCTCCAGCGGAGTCCGACAACCCCGGTACGGCGGGACGCATCAGCGACTCCCACCAACCCCGCGTGACCTGCTCCCCCGGCCGATAGCTACGAGGGATCGTCGACTCGTATCCGCTCTCGTTCCACTCCCCTGCCGACGTCGTCTCGTCCCAGGTCACGCCCTTGAGATCCGTGACGAGGTAGTCGGTACGGCTCACCGGTCCGGTCACCGCCCGCATCGACGTCAGCCCGGTGCTGATCCCGGGCAGGTGCGCGATCCGCTGGTCGGTGTGCAGGAACCACGCGTCGTTCCGCTGGAAGTTCGTGGTCACCACGGCCGGATGCATCTTCGCGACGTCGTACGTCAGCGGTCCCTTCACCGTCGACGGTCCGATCGCGACGTCATACCGGTAGGTGCTGTCGAGGACGCCGCTCAGCTTGAGCGAGACCGGTCCCTTCGCGAGGGTGGCCAGCAGTTGCTTGCCCTGGTCGGACCGCAGGAGGTAGAGCGGGATGCCCTGCTCGGTCCCGGTCGACCAGTAGCCGGGCGCCTCGTTGTAGAGGAACACCACCTTGGCACCGGCCGCCTTCGCCGCCTGGACCTGCGCCTCGATGTCGTCCGGCGACATCCAGCGGATCAGCGCGATCTTGCCTTTGGCACCGGTCAGCTCCGCCGGCGTACCGTCGCCGCCGTTGTAGAGCGGGAGGTTCTCGTTCCCGACGTACACAGTCCGGTAGGAACCCTGGCCGGGCGTCGGCAGGCGGCCGGCGCCCGGTACGTCGACGGTCAGCTGCGGCTGGGCGAGATCCCAGCGCTGCACGACCTGGAAGGTGCCGTTGGCAACCTTTCCGAAATCCTGAGCGTAGATGCCGTTGGCAACCTTGCCGTCGAATCCCCAGCCGGACACGGCGTCCCGGTCGCCGACCTTGCGGTGCCAGGCGATCCCGATGCTCTTGGCATCGGCCGGCCGCGGCGTCTTGATCGTCACCTTGTGCGCGGTCCGTGCGTCGAACGTGAAGGTCCGGTCGCTGCCGATCCACTCGTCCGGATCGCCGAGCAACGTGATCGAGTTGGCCCAGTTCGCCTCGTCACCGCCCACGGCGTACGCCATGACGCTGTAGCGGCCGGTCGGTACGTCGAGGGTGCGGCTGCCGTTCTCGTCGAACGCGATCGCGTTGACGTCACCGGTGTCCTGGTTCCACAACTGCACGCCGCTCGCGCCGGCCTCGGTGGTCGCGGGCTTGCCGTCGCGGCCGATCGCCTTGACCGTCACCTGGTTCAAACGACCACCGGCGGCAAATCCGATCCCGGTGCGGACCGACTCGCTTCCGGCCGCCATACCAGACCGTATGGTACGGGCGGTCAGTGCGCCGGCGTAGTTGGCGGGCTGGGTCTTGGCGAGGTCCAGCGTGACCAACGCGGAGGCGGAGCCGTGCGCCGGGACAGTCAGGCGGGACGGGCTCACCGAGACGGCGGCCTTGACGCCGGCCGGGGACCGCACGTCGACGGACAGGTCAAGGCTCACCGCACGGTTCGAGCTGTTGCTGTAGGCAACCTTCCGGGTAACCGGCGCGGGTGCGGTCGGGCCGGTCCAGGAGAGGTCGCCGAAGAACAGGTTGGCGGTGTCCGGGAGGACCTTCGGGTCGAGTGCGTTCGGGATGTCGATCCGGCCGAGGCCTTGCTGGTCGGTGCGGGCACCCGCGGACGGGACCGCGGTCGAGGCCAGCGCGGCCTTCAGCTGCGGGCCGGTCCAGTCGGGGTGGCGCTGGGCCAGGATCGCGGCGGCACCGGCCACGTGCGGCGTCGCCATCGACGTACCGCTCATCGCGGTGTAGTACTGGCCGAGGATGTGGCCCTGCGCGGTGCCGGCGGCGCGGGCAGCGGCGATCTCCACGCCCGGCGCGGTCACCTCGGGCTTCAGGGCGCCGTCGCCGATGCGCGGGCCGCGGCTGGAGAAGCTCGCGAGGCTGTCATCGCGGTCGACCGCTCCGACGGTCAGGGCCTCGGAAGCCGCGCCCGGAGAACCGACGGTTTCCTCGGCGCCGGAGTTGCCGGCCGCGATGACGAACAGGGTCCCGCTGGACTTCGACAGCCGGTCGACGGCCTCGCTCATCGGGTCGGTGCCATCCGACGGGAGACCGCCGAGGCTCATGCTGACGACCTTCGCGCCCTGCTGGACGGCCCACTCCATACCGGCGATCGCCTCGGAGTCGTAGCCGCCGCCGCTGTTGTCGAGAACCTTGCCGATCAGCAGCTCCGCGCCGGGCGCAACGCCCTTCCGCTTACCGTCGGACGCAGTACCGAGACCGGCGACGATCGACGCGGTGTGCGTGCCGTGGCCGTGCAGGTCCTGGACCGCCTCGTCCGGGACGAAGCTCTCCGACGCGACGACCTGCTTGGCGAGGTCGGGGTGCCCGGCGTCGTACCCGGTGTCGAGGACGGCGACCTTGACGCCGTGCCCGTCGTACCCCTGCTTCCAGGCGGTGGGGGCGCCGATCTGCTTGTCCGACTGGTCGTCAGTGGCGTGGGTGCGGCCGTCGAGCCAGATCTTGGTGACCTGGCTGGTCCTGAAGGTTGTCGGACCGCTGATGCCGTCCCAGAACGCCTTCGCGTCGGACTTCTGCACGGTGACCGCAGAGCTTCCGACGCTGGTGAGGGTACGGCGGAGGGTCGCGGCCGCCGGGGTGGTTGGCGCGCTGCGCAGGGTGGCCGGCGCGGTGAGGAGGAGGGGCAGCCGGTCGCTGCTCGCGTCGTCGTACCCCTGCGCAGCGAGTTCGGTGAGGTTGAAGAGGCGCTTGTCGAGGCGGCCTGCGCTGAGCAGCGGGTAGGCCTCGGACGGGATCAGGCTGAGCTCACCGTCGAACGTGCCGAAGTAGTACGGCTCGTCGTCGGTCAGCCGGGCCGACACCTGCCCGTTCGCGCTCGTGGTCAGCTCGGCGACGTCGCCGGTGACGAGCGTGATCCGCTTGACCGACGCGCCCGGCGTCGGGCTGACGGCGCCGCTGGACTGCGCAGCGCCGGCGGGCTGGGCGGCGTGCGCCGGGGTGGTCGTCAGCAGCAGGGAACTGACGACCACCGCGGCGAGCAGGCCTGACGCGAACCGTGGCGATCGGGCGGCTGATTTCGAATACGGCACAGCGGGACACCTCCCGATGCCCCGACCCACGCGAGGCCATCGTCAGGAGCCTCACAGTTGCCCCATCCCCCAGTCCACCCACTCCCTTGCCCAACACCCGCCATGACCGATTCCAGCCACTTTGTGCACCCACCAACCAAAACGCCGGCCGAAAAGTGGTTGGTGGGTGCTCAAAGTCAGGCGAAGCGCTTGGCGACGTTCTCGACGCGCTCGAGCAGATCGAGGTCGTAGGCGACGCCGGGGATGTAGAAGAGCACGTAGTCGGCGCCGGCCTCGAGGACCGCCTCGACCTTGTTCGCGATCTCGTCCTCGGTGGTGATCAGGTTGTCCCGGTCGAACTTGTCCCGGTTCATCGGGCCGAGCGCCTTCTCGGTCGCCTTCTGCGGGTCGTCACCCTTGTCGATCGGGAACACGTTGAAGTTCGTCGACTTGATGATCTCGTCGTAGTCCCGGCCGACCTTCTGGCAGTGGCCGCGAAGGATGTCCGCCTTCTCCTTGAACGTCTCCGGGTTGCCACCGCCGATGTTCGCGGCGTCGGCGTACTGCGCGACCAGCTTCAGCGTGACCTTCGGGCCGCCGCCGCCGATCCAGAAGCTCGGGTGCGGCTTGCGGACGCCCTTCGGCTCGTTGATCGGCGCGTCGATCGAGTAGTACTTGCCGTTGTAGACCGGCTTGTCCTCGGTCCACATCTTGTAGATGATCTCGGTCGCCTCGCGGAACGCGGCCATCCGCTGCGGGATGTCGGTCCACTCGTAGCCGTACGCCTTCCACTCGTGCTCGTACCAGCCCGCGCCGATCCCGGCGTACAGGCGGCCGTGGCTGGCGACGTCGACGGTGGACGCGATCTTCGCGTACAGCGACGGGTTGCGGTAGCCGTTGCAGCCGACCATCTGGCCGATGTTCACCCGCTTGGTGTCGCGGGCCAGCGCCGCGGTCGCGCTCCAGCACTCGAAGGTGGTGTTGTCACTCGGCTCGGGCACCGTGTGGAAGTGGTCGAACAGCCAGATCGAGTCCCAGGATTGCTCGTCGGCGCGCTTGGCGACATCCGTCATCGCCTCCCACTGCTCGATCGGATCGGCGATCTGGGCCAGATCCATCTTCCAGCCCTGCGGGACGAATACCCCGAAACGTGTAGTCATGCCGCCATCCTTTCCATCGATGGCGGCATCGGTCCATGAATATGAGTACTGAATTTGCACTCAATCGGACCACTGCAGCTTCTTAATTCATCTGGCGCTCAGGACTCCCGCTCCGACGCCGGGGCCGGGACGATGGACGGCCCGCGCGGCGAGGATCGCGTTCAGGGTGATCGGCGCGAGGCGTCCGCCGAACTCCTGCCGGGTCAGTGCCGCCACGCCCGCGGCGCTCGGCGCGGAGGCCGACGTACCGAAGAAGAGGCAGGCGCCGGTGGTCGTGGTCGGGCAGGTACCGGAGCCGAAGCCGCCGGCGCCGCTCACCGAGACTCCGTCGGACGCGAGCCAGTACGGCGCCGGGAAGCTCACCGAACCGGGACCGGAGACGCCCTTGCACGGGCCGGGCTCACCGCCCGGGCAGCGGGTCGTGGTGATCAGCTGCGTCGGACCGGCCGCGCTGTACGGCTCCAGCGGCGTGGTCTTCGGGTCCACCGACGCGTTCGCGTTAACGGCACCGGCGCTGGTGGCGAAGCCGATGTAGTTCGAGTCCGGGTTCATCGAACCTGCCCGCTCCGGCGGGTCGATCGTCTGGACGCCCGCCGACAAGGCCCGCCAGCGCAGGTCCAGGATCGGTGCCTTCTTCGCGGTCGAGGTGCCCTGGACGTCGACGACGAGCTTCACGGCCTGGGCCGCGTCGGTCGTGTTGTCGTACTCGAACTGCTCGATCGTGTCACCGACGCCGTTGGCCTGGACGCCCGTGCTGGACGCGAGGCACTTCGTACCGGTCGAGTCCATCAGGTACAGGTTGAGGTCGGTGAAGCCGCCCTGGCCGGCGGTCGGGAAGACGGCCCGCGGCTCGCTCCACTGCAGGGTCGGCAGGATCGACGCCCCCGGCAGCAGGTTGAGGTCGTACGACGTGTCGGCGCCGCGCAGCTTCACCACGTTGTCCGGGGCGAGCGGACAACCGGTGTACGGTCCGGTCGCTCCGTCCGCGCCCTTGCCGGTGCCGACCGCGGCGACGCGCGGAGCGTGCCGCCCGCCGAGGTTGCCTGCCGACGAGCTGACCCAGATGCCGTGCCTGGCGAGGCCCTCCGCGGTCGCGGCGCCGATGCCCTGCTGGAACGCCGGCTCGTCGTCGAGCGCGATGTCCTCGGCGATCATCGTGACGCCGGCGTTGGCGAGGGTGTGGAAGGCCTCGACGTACTGCGCGGTGGTGTCCTGCGTGCTCGCGTACGCCAGCTTCGCGCCGGGCGCCATGTCGTGGATGATCTCGAGCATCGCGGTGCCCTCGTCGTCGACGTACGACGCCGCCTGCTGCAGGACCTGGACATCCGCGGGCAGCTCGCCCTGAGCGATGGCCGCGGCGATATTGTCGACGTCGCCGGAGATCGCGCCGACCTTCTGGCCTTTGCCGGTCAGACCGCGCGCCTGGGCCTTGTCGGCCTTGTGCAACTGAACGGCCTCGGCGGTGACCGGTCCGACGTCTACGGCGGGCCGAAGCGACGGGCGCAGAGCGGTCACCCAGCCGAGACCGGCGACCGCGTCGAGCTTGTCGTACGGCACGGATGCGGACACGAGCCCGGTGGCCGGTAAGTCGGCTCCGGGGACGGCTTTGAAGTCGGCGGAGTTCTTCTCGACCGTGACGCCGAGCGCGGTGAGGGCTGCCTCCTGCGCGGCGGTGACGGGCGCGGCGGCGTACACCTGGACGCCGAGGCGACCTGGACTCTCCACGCTCATTGCGCGCGGCTGCACAGCGGTCGTCTTGCTCTTTGCCGCGGCGGCCGCCTTGTTGGCGGCGTCCCGCAGCATGCTCGGGATCTTGGCTGACGCTGCCGGCACTGCCGACTCCTGTGATGACGCCGCGGATGCGGGTGACACCACCGCAACCACAGCCATCGGAACGATCAGCGCCACGCTGCTCAGCACATAACGGAGCTTCATGGAGTCCCTCCCCCTCGTCGCCGCGACCACAGTCACCCAACCGACAACCAACTGTCCAGACTTCGCGTCCTAACCCGAACCGACTCAAGGGAGAACTCTCATCAACAAGTTCGACCGGCTGTTCACCGACGCGGCCCAACAGATTGCGCAGGGCACTCATCAGCGCGACGAGCTGCCCAAGGACGGCGGTCGCTGGCCCATCAGCGTCGTACTGCGCCCTCCGCGGGACTGCGCCCTCGCACACGCGTTGGACACACTGACCGCGGAGGCAGCCGCGCTATCCGGTCCAGGCCACTGGGAAACCGGCCAGCTCGACTCTGCCCACCTGACCGTCCGCGCCCTCGAACCACGCCGTGACGTGATCCCTCCGGACGACCCCACCCTCGGCCGCTACCAGTCCGCCCTCGACCGCGCCACGAAGGCCAGCACCTGGCCGCTCCGCTTCCACGTCACCGGCCTCACCCTCACCCCGGGCTCAGTCATGGCCTGTGCCCTGCCGGTAGACGGTGGCGCCGACCTCTTCAGCGACCACCTCACCGCCGAACTCGGCCCCGACGCTCGGCACGAGCCCGAACGCCGCGACATCTGGTACCTCAACCTGCTCCACTTCACCACCGACATCGCGAAGCCCGACGAGTTGATCGACTGGGTGGCTGCCCGCCGCCACACGACCGTTGGCACGACCACCATCGGCGTACCGGAGCTGGTCCGCGCCGACCACCAGCCCAGCCCGCGGCCGCATATGCGCCTGGAGCCCGTGAGAGCGCTCTAGTTCCGGAACCGGCGAGGTATTGACCAGTGCGGCGGGAGGGCTGAGAGTCGGGCCCGACGCGGGTGTGCGGCCCGCGCTGAGGTGGGGAGCGCCCATGCGTGGTTTCCGGCGGATTGCTCTGGTTGCGGCGGCGGCTCTGGTTGCCGGGCTGATGCCGCTGGATGCAGTGGCTGATGATCCGACACCGATCACGCTGGCGGCGTTCGAAGGAGGCGAGCCATTCGCGTCCCCGCCGAACGCGGGCATCTTCACCTGGGGCAGCGACGCGGACGACCCACCCACGATGGAACTGCAGACCCGCGCTGACGCGCCGGCCGGCGAGAAGGTCCTGCACGGCACCTACAACATCAGCGGGTACGGCGGCTTCAGCCACGACATCACGTACGACGTGAATCCGGCGGACTGGTCGGCGTACAAGGGGATCCGGTTCTGGTGGTACGGGCAGAACACCGCTCCGTTGCCACCCGGCTCAGGGAAGCGGATCTTCTTCGAGATCAAGGACGGCGGCGCCAACGCCGAGGCCTCCGAGCTGTGGAACACCAGCTTCACCGACGATTGGCAGGGCTGGCACCAGGTCGAGATCCCGTTCAGCCAGCTCGTGTACCGCGGTGACTACCAACCCGTCGGCGGGATCGACCAGATCCTCAACCTGACCCACATGTGGGGCTACGCGTTCACGATGCCGGTCGGCTCACCCGGCGAGTTCGCGATCGACCAGGTCGAGGTCTACGGCAAGGCCGACCCGGCGCTGAAGGCGAGCGTCACCACCGACGCCGGCGTGTACCCGGTCAAGGAGGGCGGCACCGCTGCCGTGAAGGTCTCTGTCGCGACCACCGACGGCTCATCGCTCGAAGAGCCGGTCACCGTCGACTACAAGACCGGCACGGGCAGCGCGGGCGCCACCGACTACACGCCAGTCAGCGGGACGATCACCTTCCCGGCCGGTACGGCGTCCGGCACCAGCCAGGCCGTCGCGGTCACAACAAAGAAGGACCACACCGCCGAGGCCGCCGAGACCATCCCGCTCGAGCTCACCGTCACCGGCGCGAAGGCACCGGCCAACCCGGTCGTGGTGATCAACGCGCACGACCTCCCGTACCTGAACCCGAAGCTCCCGATCAAGAAGCGCGTCGACGACCTCGTCGCCCGGATGACGACGGCCGAGAAGGTCGGCCAGATGACGCAGGCCGAACGCAACGCGCTGCGCTCCCGCAGCGACATCGCGTCGTACGCGCTCGGTTCGCTGCTCTCCGGCGGCGGCTCGGTCCCGACGCCGAACACCCCGGCCGCGTGGGCCGCGATGATCGACAACTTCCAGCTCAACGCGCAGGCGACCCGGCTGCAGATCCCCTTGATCTACGGGGTCGACGCCGTCCACGGACACAACAACGTGGTCGGGGCAACGATCCTGCCGCACAACATCGCGATCGGCGCGACCCGCGATCCTTCACTGGCGGAGAAGGCCGGTGAGGTGACCGCGACCGAAGTCCGCGCGACCGGCATCCCGTGGGACTTCGCGCCGTGCGTGTGCGTCGTCCGCGACGACCGCTGGGGCCGTGCGTACGAAGGCTTCGGCGAGGACCCCGCGCTCGTGCAGTCGATGGCGACCGTGATCACCGGCCTGCAGGGTAAGGCCGACGGCAGTCAGCTCAAGCAGAACAACCACGTGCTCGCGACGGCGAAGCACTTCGTCGGCGACGGCGGTACGACGTACGGCAGCTCGACGACCGGCTCGTACAAGATCGACCAGGGCATCACACAGGTCACGCGGCAGCAGCTGGAGACCATCCACCTCGCGCCGTTCAAGACCGCGGTCGATCTCGGCATCGGCACGGTGATGCCGTCGTACTCGAGTATGTCGATCGACGGTGCGCCGCCGGTGAAGATGCACGGTGACGGCGAGCTGATCAACGGCGTACTCAAGCAGCGGATGGGCTTCGACGGGTTCGTGATCAGCGACTGGCAGGCGATCGACCAACTGCCGGGCGACTACGCGAGTGACATCCGTACGTCGATCAACGCCGGCCTCGACATGATCATGGTGCCGACGAACTACCAGGGCTTCACCCAGGGACTGACCGACGAGATCGCGGCCGGGCGGATCCCGATGACGCGGATCGACGACGCCGTACGGCGGATCCTGACCGAGAAGTTCAAGCTCGGCCTCTTCGAGCACCCGTACGCCGACACGTCGAACATCTCCTCGATCGGATCGGCCGCGCATCGTGCGGTCGGGCGTGAGGCCGCGGCGAAATCCCAAGTATTGCTGAAGAACGACGGCAACCTGTTGCCGCTGAACGCCGGTCAGAAGGTCTATGTTGCCGGGAGCAACGCCAATGACCTGGGCAACCAGATGGGCGGCTGGAGCATTACCTGGCAGGGCGGTTCGGGTGCGACGACCACCGGCACGACGATCCTCGACGGGATCAAGCAGGTGGTGCCGACGGCAACCTTCAGCGCGGACGCCTCCGCTCCGCTCGAGGGTCACGACGTCGGCGTGGTCGTGGTCGGCGAACGCCCGTACGCCGAGGGAATCGGTGACGTGGGCAACGGTCACGACCTGCAGCTCACGGCCGCCGACAAGGCCGCGGTGGACAAGGTGTGCGGCGCGATGAAGTGCGTCGTACTGATCGTGTCCGGGCGGCCGCAGGTGATCGCGGACCAGCTCGGCAAGATCAACGCGGTGGTCGCGTCGTGGCTGCCCGGGACCGAGGGCGCGGGTGTTGCCGACGTACTGTTCGGAAAGGTCCCGTTCAGCGGCCGCCTGCCGGTCAGCTGGCCGCGCACCGAGGACCAGGAGCCGTTGAACGTCGGCGACGCGTCGTACGATCCGCAGTACCCGTTCGGCTGGGGTTTGACCACGCAAGCGGCCGCCCGTCAGCAGCTGACCGCCGCGCGCAACAGCCTGCTGCGTAGCCACGATCCGTATGCATTGGCAGCCGGGGTTGCGGCGAGCGTCGCTTTGAGCGTCAAGGACTGGTCGGGGCCGCAGGCAACTATCGCCCTGGCCGCGGCCGCACAGTCCGCCAAGCTCCTCGAGCGCACCAAGGCCGACACCTTCGCCGAAGACGATGCCGTCGTCGGGGTGGCCCGGTGGATCGCCCAGAACCACATCGGCCAGAACCTCAACGAGCCGGCGTCCAAGCTCATCTCGGACGCGGATCACGCCCTCCTCAGCGGGCAGCTCTCCACCGCGACCACCAAACTGATCGCGGCCTCGAAGCTCCCCCAGTAAACAAAGTTGGTTCCGGTCTAAACAGAAGTTCGGCTGCGGAGGCGGCGGAGCATGCGGGCGTCTTCGAAGCCGACAGTGCGGGCCGCTGTCTCGATCGTGGTGCCGTGGCCGATGAGGTTTTCGGCGCGCTCGAGGCGGAGGAGTTGCTGATAGCGGAGCGGCGTGAGGCCGGTCGCGGTGGTGAAGAGGCGGGTCAGGGTGCGCTCACTGACGCCGACCTGGCCGGCGAGGTCGGAGAGCAGGAGACGATCGGCGTACCGGGCGTCGATGACGTCCTGCACGCGGTGGGCCAGATCGTTGAGATGGTCGCGGTGGCGGAGCATGGCCGACTCCTGCAGCTCGTCACCGTTGCGACGGGCGTAGACGACCATCTCGCGAGCGATACGGGCGGCCGCCTCCGCGCCGTGGGCGACCGCGACCAGGTGGAGGGTGAGGTCGATACCGCTGGCGATCCCGGCGGAGGTGATGACGCGATCGTCCTCGACGTACAGCACATCGCGCACGATGGCCGCCCGCGGATAGCGGGCGGCCAACTCGTCCGTCAGGTCGTGGTGCGTCGTGAACCGCCGGCCGTCGAGCAGACCGCTGGCTCCGAGCGCATCGGCACCAGAGCAGACACTCGCGACGGTGCCGCCTGCCGCGTGGTGGTCGCGCAGCCGCTGGCGGGTCGCCGGCCCGATCGGCGGGACCGGTGACAACCGTGGCGATCGCCACCCCGGCACGACGATCAGGTCGTCCGGCCCGATCTCCGGCCAGTCCAGTTGTGCCCGTAACGGCACGCCCTGCGCGGTTGTGACCTCTTCGGACTCGGCGACGTAATGCACCTCGTATCCGTACCCGAAGTCGTTCGCGGTCGTGAACACCTGCGCCGGCCCGGCGAGATCCAGCAGGTGCACCTTGGGCACCAGCACGAAGACCACCCGAGTGGGACGCATTCGGTCAGGATGTCACGGGTACGGCGGTGAGCTCGTCAAGTGTCCGGATCGTGGCGAACCGGCCGGCCAGCACGTACTCCGTACGCCCGGCGACCTGCTCCGCGGTCAGGGTCCGCGGGTCGGCGAGGATCTCCTCGATCGACGCCTCGTCGCGGATCGACCAGTGCGCCAGCGCCATCGTCGCGGTCGCCTCGGTCACGAACACGACGTCGTACCCGAGGTCGGAGCCGACGCGGGCGGTCGTCTCGCAGCACTGCTCCGTACGGATGCCGCTGACAACGATCTCGGAGATGCCGTGCTGGGTCAGCAACTGCTGCAGATTCGTTGTGGTGAAGGCATTGTGGGACGTCTTCGTGATCCTCGGCTCGTCGGGCAACGGTTCGAGTCCGTCCATGAGCCGGACATAGCCGTTGGCCGGGTCGAACGCGCCGCCGGTGCCGGGCTCGGTGTGCAGCACCCACACGACGAGGTCACCCTTGTCGCGGGCGGCCTGCACCAGACGGTTGACCCGCTCGGCGATGTCCGGATGGTTCACCAGCTGCCAGTTCGGGCGGGTCCGGAAGGATTCCTGGACGTCGATCACGATCAGTGCGGTTCGGCTCATGGGACCAGGATCGCGCGCGGACGGCGTACCGGAGAAGGCTCGATCGGGGCCGGGACCGGACCGATCCGGTCATCACAGCGAGCACCGTGAAGAGATCGGACGAATTCACACTGATCCGAACTGTTCCAAACACCGGTCTGGCGCGCTTATCGTGCCAAGGTCCTGCTTTCTACAACGATTGAGGGGATTGCGATGCCCGATCACCTGCCCCGCCGCCAGGTCCTCCGGACCGCCGGCGCACTGGGCCTCGGTGCCGCCGCCGCGGGCGCACTCACCAGCACCGCGGACGCCACAACTCACGCCGCGAGTACGCCGGATAGGTTGGCCGCCATGGGCGAACACCACGGCAAGCTCGAGATCCGCAAGGACCCGTTCGGCACCACCCCGGACGGCCAGGGAGTGGACGTGTACACGTTCACCAACGGCCGGGTGACGATCTCGATGCTCACCTGGGGCGCGACGATCCAGAAGGTCATCACGCCGGATCGGCGCGGGAAGAACGAGAACATCAGCCTCGGCTTCGACAACCTGCCGGACTACGCGGCGCTCAGCCCGTACTTCGGCGCCACCATCGGCCGCTACGGCAACCGGATCGCCAAGGGCAGGTTCACGCTCGACGGGACGACGTACCAGATCCCGATCAACAACGGCGAGAACGCGCTGCACGGCGGCACGATCGGCTTCGACAAGAAGGTGTGGAAGGCCAAGATCGTCAAGTCCGACATGGCTGTCGGCGTCGCGTTCACCTACGTCAGCCCGGACGGCGAGATGGGCTTCCCCGGTGAGCTCACCAGCACCGTCACGTACACGCTGGACAAGCGCGACAACCTCCGGATCGACTACCACGCGACCGTTGCGGGCAAGCCGACCATCGTCAACCTGACCAACCACGTGTACTTCAACCTGCTCGGCGAGGGCAACGGCACCATCTACGACCACGTGCTCGAGCTGAACGCCGCGAAGTACACGCCGGTCGACGTGAACCTGATCCCGACCGGCGAGATCGCCCCGGTCGCCGGCACGCCGTTCGACTTCAACCGGCCGACCGCGATCGGCGCCCGCCTGCGCGGCGACCACCAGCAGCTGATCTTCGGCCGCGGCTACGACCACAACTTTGTGATCGCCGGGCAGGCCGACCACGACGGCATGCGCTTGGCCGGCCGCTTCACCGAGCCCGAGCACGGCCGCACGATCGAGGTCCACACCGACCAGCCCGGCGTCCAGTTCTACAGCGGCAACTTCCTCGACGGCACTTTCCTCGGCATCGGCAACAAGGCCTACCGCCAGGGCGACGCCTTCGCCTTCGAGACCCAGCACTTCCCCGACTCCCCCAACCACCCCAACTTCCCGTCGACGGTCCTCCGCCCAGGAGAGACCTACAAGAGCACGACCATCTACAGCTTCGGCACGAAGTAGGAGACCGGATCTCCAGGCCATCACAAATGCGGCCGGGACTGCCCGCTGAGCGTGGGCGGCCCGGCGGGCCGCCAACTGTGATGGCCTGGGGATTCGGCATTGCCTGGTGCCGCCCGCGGGGGCACGCTGACTAGGGGGACCGACTCAGCGATCGCCATCTCGACGACCGTTTCCAAGGGTGAGGCGGTGGCTGTGGTGGGGGGATCGGCGGCGGTACCCGCAGTTGCCCGGGGACCGGGCGCCTGGGCGTTGTGGGGGACGGTCGCCCTCGGCTTCGGCACCCTCCTCGGCTCGATCGGTCTCGCACTGGCGGGCGACGAGCTGGTTCGGCCCGGCCTGCAGGCGTTCCTGTTCAACTGGATCACGATCCCGTACCTGATCAGCGGCACCCTCGCCTGGTGGCGCCGGCCGGACAGCCGCCTCGGTCCGCTGATGATCGCCACCGCCTTCGTGATGGCGCTGACCGCGTTGCAATGGTCGTCGGTGCCCGCGCTGCACACGTTCGGCCACCTGCTCGACATGGTGCCGTCCGCCATGTTCCTGCACGTGTTCCTCGCCTACCCGACCGGGCAGCTGGAGACCCGGCCGCGCCGGATTCTGGTTGCCGCGGCCTACGTGAACGTCGTGATCCTGCAACTGGCGAAGATCCTGCTCGGCGGAAATCCGGACAGCCTGCTCGCGATCACCTCCCAGCCGGCGCTGGCAGCGCGGATCGAACAAACGCAATTGATCGCCATGAGCGTTCTGCTCCTGGCGGGCGTCGTTCTGCTTCTGGTACGGCGACCCGCCGGCCGGAGACGACCGGTGACCCTGCTGGTGGACACGTTCGGTCTGGCCCTGGTGATGCTCGCGATCCTGTACGTCGCGGGCTTGCGCGGCTGGCCGCAGATCGAGGTCGTCCGGCACATCACCTTCGCCGCCGTCGGACTCGCCCCGGTCGCGTTCCTGCTCGGTCTGCTGGACTCCCGGCTGGCGCGCACTGACGTCGGCGCCCTGCTGATGGAACTGCGCGCGCACCCGACCAGCGATCTCCGCGAACCCTTGGCACGGACCCTGCACGATCCGTCCCTGATCCTTGCCTACTGGCTGCCCGACTACGGGACCTGGGCCGATCCGGACGGTCAGGCCGTCTCCCTGCGGGGCCCCGAGGACGGCCGGGCGACCCGCGTCATCCATCGCGACAACGAGCCGGTGATCGCCCTGGAGTTCGACCGATCACTCCAGGACGAGCGGGAGTTACTGGACGCAGTCGTCGCAGCGGCCGGGATCGCCCTGGAGAACAACCGGCTTCAGGTGGAGCTCCGTGCCCGCCTGCTGGAGCTGCAGGGCTCACGCGCCCGGGTCGTCGACGCGGGCCAGAAGGAACGGCAACGCCTCGAACGCAACCTGCACGACGGCGCCCAGCAACGCCTGGTCGCCCTGGCACTCGAGCTGCAACTGATCGCACGGAGCTCCTCGAAGGATCCAGAGACGTCAGCACGGCTACTGAAAGCCAAGCACGAGGTGACCGCCTCGCTCGACGAGTTGCGAGACGTCGCGCGCGGCATCCACCCAGCAGTGCTGACAGGCCACGGCCTGCCGGTCGCGCTGGAAACGCTGGCCGTCCAGGCCGCCGTACCTGTCGAGCTCGATGTCGCGGTCGACGGCCGGCTGCCCGAGCGGATCGAGGTCGCGGCGTACTACGTGGTCAGCGAGAGCCTCACGAATATCGGCAAGCACGCAAAGGCGACCGCGGCCTCCGTGCGGGTGACGCGATCGGAGAAGGCCGTTGTCGTGGAGGTCGTCGACGACGGTATCGGCGGCGCGGACACCGAGCGCGGGACCGGGCTCCGGGGTCTGGCCGACCGGGTCGAGGCTGTCGGTGGCCGGCTGCGGATCTGGAGTCCGGCCGGACGCGGGACCCGGCTCGAAGCGGAGCTCCCATGCGAGTAGTGATCGCCGAGGACAGTGTGTTGCTGCGCGAGGGAGTCACCCGGATCCTCAGCGACGCCGGGCTCGACGTGGTCGCGGCGTACGACAATGCCGACGACCTGCTGCGGTACGTCCGGAGCTTCCCGCCGGAGGTCGCGATCCTCGACATCCGGTTGCCGCCGACCCACAACGACGAGGGGATGCGCGCCGCGTTGCGGATCCGCGAGCAGCATCCGGGGGTCGGCGTACTCGTGCTCTCGCAGTACCTCGAGCTCGGTCTGGCGATGCAACTGCTGTCCGAGTCGGCCGAAGGAGTCGGCTACCTGCTGAAGGACCGGATCAGCGACGTGGACGACTTCGTCGCGGCGGTACGGCGGGTGGCCGGCGGCGGCTCGGCGGTCGATCCGAAGATCGTCTCCACGCTGCTGAAGCGGCGGCGCGGTGACGACCCGCTCGCGGTACTGACGCCGCGCGAACGGGAGGCACTCGAGCTGATGGCCACCGGCGCCTCCAACCAGGGCATCGCCGACGCCCTGACGATCACGTTGCGGGCCGCGGAGAAGTACGTCTCCGGCATCTTCACCAAACTCGGCATCCCGACCACCCGCAACGAGTCCCGCCGGGTGCTCGCCGTACTGCTCTATCTCCGGGCCTGACACCAGAAACCCGAACCCCTCCTCCACCGGTCGACCGGTCTCCGGAACGCGCCCGCGGGCGCGAGTCTCGGACGTAGACCGAGTCCCTGGAGGAGCAGTGCACAAGTCCCGCGTGATCCAGCCCGAGCCCGACCCTCGGCCCAGCCAGGAACCAAGCCCCGATCCGCAGCAGAGGAGATCCGTCATGACCTTCATCCGCAGTCACCCAGTACTCAGCTTCTTCGTGCTCGCCTACGTCCTCGCCTGGGGCGGGGTCCCGTTCGGGAGCTTCTTCGCCCCGGGCGCCCTGGTCGCCGCCATCATCGTCGTCTCCCTGACCGAAGGTCTCGCCGGGCTACGCGCCCTCGGAGCCCGGTTGATCCGTTGGCGGGTCAACTGGATCTGGTACGCCGTCGCGATCGCCGTACCGCTCGTCGTCCACCTCGTCACGATCTCGCTCAACCAGGCGCTGGGTGCGCCGGCACCGAACACCGCGCAGTTCACACCGTGGTACGGACTGTTCGCCGTCATCGGCATGATCATCGTCGACCCGACTGGCGGCCCGTTCAACGAGGAACCGAGCTTCCGCGGCTACGCCCAGCCGAAACTCCAGACCACGCGCACTCCGCTGGCCGCGACCGTGATCCTGGCCCTGGCGATCACCGGCTGGCACGCACCGCTGTTCTTCATCTCCTCGTTCGGGCTCCAGCCGTTCGAGGCACTGACCACCGTCGGCGTCACCTTCTGGTACGCGTGGCTGTTCAACCACGCCGCCGGCAGCGCTCTCATCACCCTTATCGCCCATGCCACCGAGGGCAGCATCAACACCAGTGATCTCTGGCCGACCGGCGCCGACCTGACCCGCGAGACCTGGCTGTACGTCGGAGTGTGGTGGGCCGTGGCCATTGTCTTGCTGATCGTCAGCCGTCGCTTCTGGACAAGTCCCGCACCAGCCGCAGCCGTCGCCACGACCATCGTGAAGGAGCCAGTCTCATGACCACCATCTCTTCTCCCCCGGCCCAACGCACGTGGGGTGGCGGGCGCACCGTGCTCGTCGTCGTGGGCGGCCTCTTCGGCATGGTCAGCCTCATCCTGTTCGCGATCGGCGGCTTCGGCCTGTGGGCTCAGCAGCAGCGCGACAACGGGTCCTTCACCGTGGGACCGGAGCGGGTCACCACAAGTACGTCCGCGCTGCTGGCACCGTCCCTCGACATCGGCGGGACCGGGCCGGATGCGTTCTACAGCGACGACTTCCTCGGTGAGGTTCACATCGACGCAACGACGAAGAACGGCACCCCTGTGTTCATCGGCATCGGCCCGGCGGCCGAGGTCGCGGCGTACCTGAAGGGCGTCGGGTACGACGAGGTTGCGGACTTCGACGTCGATCCGTTCAAGCTCTCGACGACGGCACGGGCCGGCGACAAGCCTGCCACCGCTCCCGCCGATCAGTCCTTCTGGGTCGCCGCTGGAACCGACTCCGTGCGCTGGAACGCCACCGGAGGCGACTGGTCCGTCGTGATCATGAACGCCGACGGATCGCCGAACGTCGACGCCGAACTCAGCATGGGTGCGACCTTGCCGGTCGTCGAAGGCATCACCATCGGCTCTCTGATCGGCGGAGTCGTGCTGCTGATCATGGCCGCCGCCTTCATCGTGCCGGCCGTCGTCACCGGTCCGCGACGCGCGGGAGCCTGAAGCAAGGGTTACCTAACTTGCTTAGGGTTGAAGCCATGGTGCTGGAGATTCCGTTCGAGGATGCTTTTCAGTTCGATCCGTCGCCTACGTTCGCCGAGCTGCGGGAGAACCAGCCCGTGGCTCGGGTGCGGACGCTCGCGGGGGCCGAGGTCTGGCTGGTGACGCGGTACGACGACGTGAAGCTCGTGCTGGCGGATCCGCGGTTCTCGCGGGCCGCGGTGGTGAAGCAGGGAGCACCTCGGGTCGCGCTCGCGAAGCCGATGCCGAACAGTCTGACCACGACCGACCCGCCGGAGCACACCCGGCTGCGAAGGTTGGTGGTGCCAACGTTCGCGCACCGGAAGATCGAGCGGACCCGGCCGTGGGTGGCGGAGCTGTCGGCGCAGCTGGCCGAGGACGTCGCCCGGGCCGGCGACGGTGCCGACATCCGGCAGCTCGTCGCGCTGCCGTTGCCGATCCAGGTGATCTGCCAGCTGCTCGGCGTACCGTATGCCGACCGTGCGCAGTTCCGGGAGTGGACCGAGCTCGGGTACAGCATGAAGATGGCCGAGAAGGACCTGGTCGAGGACGCGATGACCAACCTCACGGCGTACATCGAGGACCTGGTCACGAAGAAGCTGGCGAACACCGACCAGCCGGCCGAGGACCTGCTCGACGAGCTCGTGCGAGCACGCGAGGAGGGCGACCGGCTCAGCCAGGAAGAGCTGATCGCGTTCGGCGTGAATCTGCTGGTCGCCGGGCACGAGACGTCGGCGAACCAGATCTCGAGCTGTGTCGCGACGCTGCTGCGCTGGCCGGAGAACTGGGCCCGGCTGGTCGACGAGCCTGAGCTGGTCCCGACCGCGATCGAGGAACTCCTGCGCTTCAACCGATTCAGCGAGGTCGGTCAGCTGCGGGTCGCGGTCGAGGACATCGAACTGCACGGCGTACAGATCAAGGCCGGCGAGGGCGTGATGGCCGCGCTCAACTCGGCGAACCGGGACCCGCGCGCGTACGACGCTCCCGACGAGCTGCGCGTGGATCGGCAGGACAACAAGCACATGTCGTTCGGCTTCGGCCCGCACTTCTGCCTCGGCGCACAGCTGGCGCGGATCGAGCTGCAGGAGTCGTTGCTGGCGCTCGTGCGCCGGTTCCCGCGGATGAGCCTCGCGAAGCCGGCCGAAGAGCTCGAGTGGCGTCGCGTGCTGGTGAGCGGTCTCGCAGAACTGCCGGTGAACCTGGGAGGTTCACCGGCAGCGGGGTGAATCAGTTCTGCGAAACGAGTACGACGCCGTGCTCGGCCTGGTACTGCTCGATGTACCTGCGCGCCATCGGTTCACTGCACGCGATCGCATCGGCGATCTTCTTGGCGGTGAGTTCACCGCGCTCCGGCCCCCAGTCGGACAGCAACGCGTACGCCCGCGTCCGCCTCTTCTCCAGCAGCGTCGGCTCCGGCTTGTCCTCCTCCGGCTCCGCAACGACAACGGGCTGCGGGTCGGGCAGCACCGGCTCGACCTTCGGGGTGGTGATGAGGGCCGGCGGTTGCGGGTCGGCCGGGGCGGCGAACGGCGACGGCGGCTTCGGCTTCTCCACCAGCGGTTCGGCCTTCGGCTGCGGGGCGAACGGCTTCAGGCTGCTCGACGTACCGTTCACGACGTGCTGCGGTTCGCTCTCGTCCTCGACGACGACCGCCTCGGACACGTTCCCGCTGTCGGTGGGGTCCTGGTCGACGATCGCCATCAGCTCACCGGTCCAGGCGTCGTCGTCACGCAGTCCTACCCCGGTGCCGTCCGCCCGCCGCGGCTGACCACCTTCGAGCACCCAGACGGCGGCCGGCACGGCCGGACCCTCCTCGGGCTCGGGCGGCGGCGAGATCGCCTTGGTCAGCTTGCTGGTGATGACCTCGTAGTTGATCCGCTCCTCGAGCATCCCGGCCAGCCGGTCCGGGTCGTACGTCGTCTCGGCGATCTTCGCCAGCCGCTCGTCCTGGTGCTCGGACCGGATGTACTCCGCGACGGTGCCGGCAATCGCCTCGCGACGACTCCGGTTGCGGATCTGGTGCTGGGCCGCACGCAGGCTCTCGTACAGGCCGTAGCCGTGCTCGATCGCCAGCGAGCGCGCCAGCCAGGTGACCCGCGGTTCGCGGGCCCACTGCACGACGCCGTACACCGGACCGGTCTCGCGCATCTGCCCGGCGCGGCGCAGTGCGTCACGACGACGGGCCGAGCTGTGGATCAGCCAGAGCACGTACGCGAACGCGGACAGGCCGCCGAAGCCGAAGGCCAGGAACCGCTCCTCCGGCCGCCAGTGGCCGACCACGTTGAACACGACCGCGACGAGCGCCGCGAAGAACGACATCGCGCGGTAGGCATAGGCCTGTTCGCCCTTACGCCGCCGCAGGTCGGCCAGCGCTGCGGTGGCGACGCCACCGAGCTCGAGCACCGCGACCGCGGGCGTGACGAGGACGATCTTGAGCAGCTGCGAGAAGCCGCTGTCCGGCCAGGGGATGTGGGTCACGCCGGCCCAGACTTGGCCGACCAGCGCCGCGGCAGCCGCGGTCGCATAGAAAGCGTAGGCAACCTTGTCCGCACCGGTAAGGGGTACGTTGACCAGTTCGCCAGTACTGGTGCTGCTGGTGTTCTCCTGCAAGACGTGCACTCCTGACCGGTTTGGGCTCTCCGGCAGTTCGTCGGGTGGGTGGAACGGCGGCCCCCATATAGCGCGCTGCACGAGGCTACCGGTTTCCGGCCCCGGAAGGGGAGGCGAATCCGGAAACGTCTCGAACCTCCCCACAACATCCGTCATTCAAACGACTCATATCCTCGCATCCATGATCCCGTCCGTGCGCTCCCTCCCCGACCCCGACGCCCTCGCCGCGCACCTCGCCGGACGCTACGGTCTCGATTTCACCGGCGCCGTACTGCTCCGTTCGCTGGTGAACGACGTCTACGAGGTGACCGCCGGCGACGGCGCCCGGTACGTCCTCAAGCTCTATCGGTACGACGGCCGCCATCCGGACGAAATCCGTTGGGAGACAGGGCTTTCGGCACATCTGCTGGCAGCCGGCGTACTCGTCCCGTCGGTGGTTCCGTTGCTCGACGGCGACACCGTCGGGCTGCTCGACACACCGGAAGGACCCCGGGCGTTCACCCTCTCGTCGTACGTCGAGGGGAGCAAGCCGGAGCGACCGTTCACCGACGAGTTGTACGCCGCCTTCGGTGCGCAACTCGCCGCATTCCACAATGCCGCCGGCAACTACACGTCGCCGTACTTCCGGCGGCCGGCCGACGTCGTCCACCGGCTCGACGAACCGCTCGAGCAGATTCTCGCTGTGGATAACTCGGAGGAAAACCTGCTCCGCTCGCTCGCGGGTGCTGTACGGAACAACCTCGCGCAGTACTCAAAGGCAGGAACCTGCCACGGCGACGTCACGATGGACAATGTTTTGTTGACCGAGCAGGGACTTCTGCTCCTCGATTTCGACCTCGCGGCGGTCGGCCCGTTGGCCGCGGATTTCACCGGCGTCGCGACGACGCCGCACTGGAACGCGTTCAAGGCCGGGTACGGCGGGATCGGTGCAGAGGACGAAGCCGTGATCCCGTACCTCCAGGTTGTCGGGAGCATCTTCAACCTGCGCTTCCACCTCGTCGAGAAGCCGCGGTTCCGCGGTACGGAGTCGCGGGCCGAGGGGTGGGCAGCGGCGGAGCTCGACGGGCTACGCGCGGCGGCCGCAGTACTGCTCTGAGTTCACAGCCAGGTGCCAGCAAACGTGGAGGCTGTCTGAGGGGTTGCCGCACATGCTGGGGGCATGAGGGTTGCGGCGCGGTCGTTGAGTGTGCGGGTCGCGGCGGCGATGGTGGTGCTGGTTGCGGTGGTGAGTCTCGTGATCAGCGCGCTGACGACCGCCGCGATCAGCTCGTACCTGACCAAGCAGCTCGACGGGAAGGTGGCCGCAACCCAGGGGCGCGCGATCAACGCCCTGACGAACGGCAATCCGAGCGGCCCGCCGAAGGACGCGCCGCACGGACAGGACGCGGGCACGGTGACTGTGACCGTCGGTCCGTCCGGGGCCGCGGGCAACGTGATCACCAGCGACGGCACGCTCATCGAGCTGAGCGATCAAGCGGTCGGCGTACTCGACGATCTGACCGCCGGCCAGAACAGCACGGTCGACCTGCCGGCGCTCGGCGAGTACCGCGTGCACGCGTCCAGCGTCGGCTCGGTCATGGTGATCACGGGGCTGCCGACGAAGGACATCCAGAACACCGTCAACAGCCTGATCGGCTGGGAGGTGCTCTTCGGCGGCATCGGCGTACTGACCGCGGGTGGTGTCGGCGTCCTCGTCGTACGGCGTCAGCTGCGGCCACTGCGCCGCGTCGCGCAGACCGCTCGTGAGGTGGCCGGTCTACCGCTCGACACCGGGGAGATTGGGGTGACCGCACGCGTACCCGATCAGCTGACCGACGAGCGCACCGAGGTCGGGCAGGTCGCGGTCGCCCTCAACACCTTGCTCGGTCATATGGAGAACGCGCTCGACGCACGGCACCGCAGCGAGCAGCAGGTCCGGCAGTTCGTTGCCGATGCATCCCACGAACTCCGTACGCCGCTCACCACCATCCACGGCTACGCGCAGCTGAGCCTCCGCCAACGCGATCCCGAGCTCTACGGGCACGCCATGGGAAAGGTCATGGTCGAGACCACCCGCATGGCGTCGTTGGTCGAGGACCTCCTGCTGCTCGCCCGCCTGGACGCCGGCCGCCCGCTCGACCGCCGCCCGGTCGACCTGTCCCGGCTCGCCCGCGACTCGATCACCGATGCCCAGATAGTTGCCCCCAGCCACCATTGGGCGTTGGAGCTGCCACCCGACCCGATCGTCATCATCGGTGACGAGCAACGCCTGCACCAGGTCGTCACCAACCTACTCACCAACGCCCGCCGCCACACCCCCGCCGGCACCACCGTCACCGTCGCCGCCAAGCTCGCCGACCGTTCCGCCGTACTCACCATCCACGACGACGGCCCCGGCATCCCCGCCGACCTACTCCCGAACGTCTTCCAACGCTTCACCCGAGCCGACACCGCCCGCACCAGCACCACCGGCGGCACCGGCCTCGGCCTCTCCCTAGCCCGCTCCATCACGGAGGCTCACCAAGGCACCCTGACCGTAACCTCAACCCCCGGAAACACAACCTTCGCCGTAACCCTGTCCGCCTGACCAAACAAAGGACAAGCAAAGCAAGGAAGAGACTTGAAGAAAAGACAGAAAAGAACAGACATGGAGTGGTGACCGGCTTCAGTGACCGGCCGGAGGTTCGCCTGCGGGCCGTGTTCTCGGAACATAACTGACGCTGAGCGCAAACTTCTTTCCACAAAGCGCCAGCCTAGGCCGGCGCCGAGCCTGCCCCGACACCAGCCGGATCCGGTGTCGGGTTCGTCGAGTCGTGGGTTCTGGCAGACTTTTGCAGCCGCTGTCCACGACTCGGCGTACCGGCCCGGGGCCTTTCTCCACGACTCGGCGAACCAGCCGACCGGAGTTGCCGCTGGAGTCAGCCACCCCGCCGAATCCGTTTCCCCGCGGCCCCATCCGAGACTTCTGAATAACCCTCAAAGAAGAAAGAAGAGAAGAGATATAGAGAGGTGGCTGGCTTCGGCGATCAGCCGGAGGTTTTTGAGGGCAATGATCTAGCTGAGGTTGCCGATGGAGAACGTCTCGGACACAACCTGAGCAGCAAACCCTGCCAGGCAGCTAGTGGCGGCCGAGCCGGTCCAACACTCCGCTGCTCGTCTTTCTCTTCGAGCCCAACCCTCTCTGTCTGTCTTGTCTTTCTCTTCCTCCATCTGGCTGTCGGCGCCGGGTGTGCTAGTGCATTGTCAGGGCCTTCTGGGCTTGGGTGGCGAGGGAGTTGGCGCGGTCGTCGTCGGAGAGGCCGTTGGCGACCAGTACGGCGTAGCGGAGGTGGAGGGTGTTGTTGGTGGGGAACGGGAGTTCTTCGGAGAAGAAGGGGGCGGGGCAGACGGCGGCGAAGTCCTCGGAGCGGACGAACCATTCCGGTGGGTGGCGGACGTTGTCGGTGGCGTCGGCGATGATGATTGTCGATGCTGTGTCGGTCTCGTCCTGGCGGGCGGTGAAGCCCATCCACGGTGCGCGTTGACCACGCAGCTCGTCGCGGCCCTTGCCTTGCGGGGCGAGGATCGTGCCGTTGGTGAAGGCACGCGGCCCACGCCAGAACAATCCGCCGTAGCCGGCGTTCGGTCGGCCGGCCGTGGTCGGGCTGCCGATCTGGATGTTGTCGCCGGACACGTTGGTCATCGCGGTCTCGTAGACCAGCACCCAGCCGTCGTCGGCGAGCCGCGTGGTGATCGTGCGGGTCTCGTCGACTACATGCTTGCCGCCCTCGGTATGCCAGGACAGGTGGTGCGCGAACCGGACCTCGTCGTCGGACACGTCCAGCGCGTCGACCCGGTCGTGGTCCTGCGACCCGTTGTTGCCGAGCGGCTTGTACCCGTTCTCCTTCGTGTACGTCGGTCCGCCCCAGAAGTTGTCGTGCCCGAAGTGCGGCAACGACCACGACATGCCCTTGTGCCACAGGTGATCCCACGGCCGGTACACGCTGACCAGGTCGCCGGTCAGCGTGCGCATCGGGTGGAAGTACGGTCGCGGCGACTCGTACTGCGGGTCGTCCGCGTTGTAGACATACGTGAACAGCTCGTCGCCGCCTGCCGTCACCTGGATCGATTCGTTGACAGCATGGTTGCAGCCGAGATTCATCAGCTCTCCCGTGGTGATCGCGTGGTCCATGGCGCGCCGAGCTCGCTGAACAGCGCGAGCTCGTTCGAGGCGCGGTCGATCCAGTTCTCGACGTCGAGGACGATCGGGCGGCGTTCCAGGCCTTCGCCTTCCCAGCGGACGAGCTCGGCCGGGATCTCGCGTGGCGGGTCTGCGAGCCGCACTGCCTCGACGACCGTCGTGAAACCACCGGTCGCCGAGAGCGGGACGTACAGCGGTACGGAAGGGTCCGCCCGATGGTCGAGCAGGTTCTCCAGGAGGTCGGCGCGCTCGCGCTTCTTGACGGTCATGCAGCTGCCCTGGTGGATCTCCAGTGTGTCCGAGGCATACCGCAGTACGGCACGACCCGTCGAGCCATGCACGATGACCGACGGCTCGAGGTGCTCGTCCGCGCACAACGTCACGGCGACGAGGAGCGTCGTACCGCGGCTTGTCACGATCCGGACCGCCGACGTGTCGTCGGACTCGATCGGATTCGCGCGGTACAACTCTGTCTCGACCGACCGTACGTCGTCCACGCCGGTCGACCGGTCCAGCAGCAACGCCGCCGCGGTCGCGTGGGCGAGCGGATTCGTCACCGCGCCGTCGACGACATCGACGCCGTCGAGCCGCCGTTTCCCGGCCCAGCGCGCCCGCTGGAAGTACTTCGCGGTCCGCACCCATTTGCCGACCGCACTGATCCCGCGGATGTCACCGAGCTGCCCTGTGGCCATCATCTCTGCGAGCGTCAGCGTCGCCTCGGATGCCTGCGCCTGGAAACCGACCTGACAGGCGCGCCCGGTCTCCGCGACCACAGCAGACAGTTCCTCGAACTCCGCAAGCGATGCAGTCGGAGGCTTCTCGAGCAGTACGTCGGCGCCCGCGCGCATCGCCAGCGCCGCCAGCGGCACGTGCGTCTGGATCGGCGTGCTGATGATCACGACATCGACTTCGGTTGCCGCGAGCAACGCCTCGAGGCTGTCGAAGGCGCGCACACCCTCGGTAGGCCGGGGATCCGCGACCCCGACCAGTTCGGCCCGGCCGGCCTCGGCCAGCCGGGCGACGTTACGAACATGGGAGGCGCCGTGACCGTGGACTCCCGCCACGGCCACACGCGGCCCCGTCATCGACAATCAGTTGCCATTAGCAACACTATTTGAGATTCCCCTTGACCTCGTCCAGGAAGCCCTTGGCGGCCTGGTCCGGCGTCTGCCGGCCGAACAGTACGTCGGTCGTGTACCGCTGGATGATCGTCCCCGTCTTACCACCTCCGACGGGCGGCGCCGGCGACGGGTCGCCGAGCTCCTTACTGATGTCCTGAATGAACTTCGCAGTCGCGGCGTCGGCCGGCTGCAGCTTCGGCGAGACCTCGGCGCGGACGTCGGTGTTCGGCGGCACACCCCGTTCGGCCAGCAGGACGTTGCCCGCGGCGGTGCTGTTCGCGAGATAGTTGACGAAGTCCGCGGCCTCCTTCTGGTGCTTCGACCGCGACGAGATCGACCAGAACATCGAGCCCTTGTAGAAGGAACCGTTGTCACTGGCCTTGCCATCGGTGCTCGGGATCCGCAGCAGCTTCAGCTGCTGCCCGGACGCCTTGCTGTAGGCGACCAACTGGTTGCTCCAGATGAAGCTCATCGCGACCTTTCCGGTCGCCATCGCGGACTGGTCGAGGGCTGCGTTCATGTCCTGCGAGGTGAAGTCCGCGGGCGGGGTCGCCTTCATGTCCCGCAGCTTCAGGACGTACTTGAAGAAGTCGGTGGTCTTCTCCGGCGAGACGCCGAGCTTGCCGTCCTTGGTCCAGAGCGACTCACCGCTCTGCCGGGCCCACAGGTTCAGTCCGACCTCGTTGGTACCGATCGCAGCGGACCCCCAGGCCTTGCCGTTCAGCTTCGTGGAGAGCTCGGCGGAGATCCGGGCGAAGTCGTCCCAGGTCCACGTCGTGTCGTCGGGAATCGCCACCCCGGCCGCCTTGAACACGGCCGGGTTCGCGACCACCGCGAACGAGTTGATGCCGGCGTTGAGCCCATACAGACCGCCCTCGGCCTCTCCGGCACTCAAGGTGTCCGGCTGGAACTTGCCGGTGTCCAGGCCCTGCGCCTTCTTCAGGTCGAGCAGGGCGCCGCGGTCGGCGTACTCCCGCAGGTAGGCCTCGTCCATCTGGATGATGTCCGGGGCGTCGTTCGCCGCGACCGTGGTGGCGAGCTTGTCCCAGTAGCCGGACCACTCGCCGAACTCACCCTTGATCGTGACGTTCGGATGGTTCTTCTGGTACGCGTCGATCACCTGCTGGGTGAGCTTGGTCCGGGTGTCCGAGCCCCACCAGGTGAATCGGAGTGTGACCTTGCCGCCGGCGTCCGACGACCCGCCCGAACCGCCGGAGTCGCCGCCGCAGGCGCTTGCCGCCAGCAACGTGGTGGCCAGGGCCAGGGCCGTTGCCACGCGTGGGATGTGCAGCCTCATGATGTGGACCTTTCAGGGGGAACTACTTGATACCGGTGGTCGCGATGCCCTTGATCAGGAACCGCTGGCCGAACAGGAAGGCGAGGAAGACCGGGACGAGGGACACGACCGACATCGCGAACATCGATCCCCAGGAGCTGCTCGAGGTCGAGTCGATGAAGCCCCGCAGCGCGACCGGGACGGTGTACATGTGCGGGTCGGTCAGGTAGATCAGCTGGCTGAAGAAGTCGTTCCAGGTCCAGATGAACGTGAAGATCGTCGTGGTGGCCAGCGCCGGCACCATCAGCGGCAGGATCACCCGCAGGAAGATGCTGCCCCGGCCGCAGCCGTCGATCCGGGCGGCCTCGTCCAGCTCGCGCGGGATACCGCGGATGAACTGCACCATCAAGAACACGAAGAACGCGTCCGTGGCCAGCAGCTTCGGCACGATCAGCGGCAGGAACGTGTTGATCCAGCCCAGATGCGAGAACAGGATGTACTGCGGCACGATCACCACGTGGATCGGCAGCATGATGCTCAGCAGCATGATCGCGAACCAGAACTTCTTGCCGAGGAACTCCAGCCGGGCGAACGCGTACGCCGCCATCGAGCAGGACACCAGGTTGCCGAAGATCGCGCCGAGCACCACCAGTGCCGAGTTGAGCAGGTAGCGGGTGAACGGTTCGGTCAGTGCGTTCCAGCCGACCCGGTAGTTCTCGATCCGCAGGTCCTTCACCAGGATGCCGGGATCGCGGAAGATCTCGTTGCCCGGCCGCAGCGAGCTGACCACCATCCAGATCACCGGGTAGAGCATCACCAGCGCGGATCCCGCGAGTACGACGTGGATCACCAACGGCCGGACCCGGCCCCACGTGATGACACCGGTCCGCCGGGCGGTGACGGTCGTGCGGAGCGTTTCAGTCGTCATAGAACACCCAGTACTTCGAGGCGAAGAAGTTCGCCGCGGTGAAGACCCCGATGATCACGAGCAGGAACCACGCCATCGCCGACGCGTAGCCCATGTCGAAATTCCCGAAGCCCCGGTCGTAGAGGTACAGCGTGAAGAACATCGTCGAGTCCGACGGCCCGCCGCTGCCCCCGGAGACGACGAACGCCTGGGTGAACGACTGGAACGCATGGATGATCTGCAGCACCAGGTTGAAGAAGATGATCGGGGTCAGCAGCGGAAGCGTGATGCTGAAGAACCTGCGCAGCGTCCCGGCGCCGTCGACCGATGCGGCCTCGTAGTACATCGACGGGATCTGTCTCAGCCCGGCCAGGAAGATCACCATCGGCGAGCCGAACGTCCAGACGTTCAGGATCACGAGCGTGCCCAGTGCCGTACTCGGGTCGGAGATCCAGCCCTTGCCGTGGATGCCGACCACGTCGAGCAGCTGATTGAGCAGGCCGGTCGTACCGAAGACCTGCCGCCAGAGGATCGCGATCGCGACACTCGAGCCGAGCAGCGACGGCAGGTAGAAGACCGACCGGTAGAACGCCATCCCGCGGACGCCACGATCGAGTACGACGGCCAGCAGCAGGGCAATCGCCAACTGCAGCGGGACCGACACGAACACGTAGGTGAACGTCACTCGGAGTGAGTTGTGCAGCCGCTCGTCGGACAGCATCCGGGTGAAATTGTCCAGGCCGATCCACTTCGGGGCCTGGATCAGGTTGTAGTCCGTGAAGGACAGGTACAGCGAGGCCAGCATCGGCCCGATCGTGATCAGGAACAACCCGAGCAGCCAGGGTGCAAGGAAGAGGTATCCGGCCAGGTTGTCCTTCTTCTGACCTGCACTTTTCTTCCCCCGGAGGCTGCCGAGCTCACCGAGCGCACTCACATCACACCTCCGGAAAGCGCTTGCCTTGGCCGGTCAAACTAGTACAAGAAACCGGTTCCCGCAAGGGTTCATCGATGTAGGAAGGGGGCCGGATCCGGCCGCTGTGCGAGGTATTGACAGGACAAAGTTCCGGGGCGACAGTTCTGAGCATTTGGCAACCGCTTACCGCCCAGGAGATGCCGATGCTGCGACGTACTTTCCTCACCGGTTCGCTGACCACAGTTGCGGTCGGCGCACTGCAACCGACCACGGCGCGTGCTGAGGTAGCTGCTGTGGACGAGGACTTCCTGACCCTGCTGACCAACGCCAACCAGGCCCAGATCCCGCTGGTGCTGGCGAACTACCAGAACGCCGGCGACAGCATCCGCACGGTCGCGCGAAAGGCCCGGCGGCTGATCTCCGGGTACGTCTGGGGCAGGTCGTCGTACCACCATGACGCGACGCTGCTCGGGCCGCTGGGCTGGCTGGTCGATCAACTCGCGGCGCGGCAGCACGACGACGGCCTGTACGACGTCGGCAACCTGCACTCGCCGCCTGACAGCTCGTTCGCGATCCAGGACGTCTGTGTCCTGTACGCCTTGCTCGACGCGGATGGCTCGGCGGAGACAGCCTCGCTGCGTACGACGCTTGCCGCCGTGATTCGCAAGGCGGCGCCTGCGCTAGCCGTCGGCGGCGTACACACGCCGAACCACCGGTGGGAGGTGTCGGCGGCGCTCGCCCGCGCGCACCACCTGTTCCCGGACCGGCGGTACGCGGCGCGGATCGACGACTGGCTCGACGAAGGCGTTGATGCGACCCCGGACGGGATCTACAGCGAGCGGAGCTCGACGTACGCCGCTGAGGTGACGAATCCGTGCCTGCTGACAATCGCCTGGCTCCGCGACAAGCCGGGGCTGGTCGACTACGTACGACGGAACCTCGAGGCAACCTTGTACTTCCTGGAGCCGAACGGCGAGGTCGACACGACGGCCTCCCGGCGCCAGGACCAGAAGGGTCTGCGCGAGGTCTGGTGGTATCTGACGCAGTTCCGCGAGCTCGCGCTGCACACGAACGACGGCCGCTTCACGACTGTTGCCAAGAGCATCGAAACCCGCGGCACCGGTGAGCTCGGCGACTTCCTGGCCGAGGTGCTCGAGCGGCCCGAGCTCGCGGCCTCTCTGCCGACCGCGGCGCCGGTGCCGACCGACTTCGTCCAGCACTACCCGTCGCAGGCGTCGGCACGCGTACGCCGCGGTGCGCGGACCGCGACTGTGTTCGGTGGGACCGACTTCCACGACATCCCGGTGATCTCGTCGGGGCTGTCGACCAACCCGACGTTCTTCAAGCTGCGCAACGGCGCGGCGATCCTGGAATCGGTCCGGCTGTCGCCACAGTTCTTCAGCACCGGTCATTTCCGGAGCGACGGTCTGCAGGTGTCAGGGAAGACGTTCAAGCTGTCCTCTGAGGTGAAGGTCCCGTATCACCTGCCGCTTCCGAAGCGATACCGCCGGGCTGATGGGCGCTATGCCTTGACTCCGGACGGCCGCTTCTACGCGTCGATGGACTTCGGCCACCGCCCTAAGCAGTATCGGACGTTGCGGACCGAGATCGCTGCCGCGGAGGTATCGAACGGGTTCGACCTGGTCTTCGATTTCGCCGGCGACGAGACGGCGTACGCGATCGAGCTCTGCTTCCGCCCTGGAGGAACGCTGGCGGGCGTTGAGGCACTGGATGCCTCGGGCAACTATCAGCTCGTCTCCGGCACGGGCAGCTACACGGTCGGCTCGGATCGGATCGAGTTCGGTCCGGGGAACGGCGCTGCGCGGGTGACGATGGATCCGGGCGAGCGGTACACCTACCTCGGCGGCAGCCTGACCCCGGAAGGTCTGCGCGTCTACCTCACCGGCCGGATTCCCGGGCGTCAGGTGCTGAGGTTGCGGATGTCTTAGTAATTCGAATTATCACTGTCTTTTTCTTGACGGCGGACCGTCGTCGGGCTACTGTCGGGCGATGCCACAGAAGGCGACCCGGCTGACCCAGCGCGACATCGCGCGACTGGCGAACGTCAGCCAGACGACGGTCTCACTGGTGCTGAACAATCGCAGTGACGCGACCGCCCGGATCCCGGCCGAAACCCGGGACCGGGTGCTCAAGGTGATCCGGGATACCGGGTACCAGGCGGATCCGCTGGCCCGGCGGATGCTCAAGCAACGCAACCAGATCCTCGGCGTGTTCACGTACGAGTCGGTCTTCCCGAGCACGAGCGGCGACTTCTACTACCCGTTCCTGGCCGGCATCGAGGACCGCGCCGAGCGCCTCGGGTGGGACCTGCTGCTGTTCACCAGCGCCCCGGTCGCGGAAGGCCACCGCCGGATCTTCCACGAGAACAACCGCCTCCGGATCGCCGACGGCTGCCTGCTCCTCGGCCGCGATGTCCCTTCCGACGAGCTCGCCCGCCTGATCGCCGAGGACTACCCCTTCGTCTCGGTCGGCCGCCGCAACGACGCCGGCGCCCCCGTCCCCTCCGTCGGCGCCGACTACACCACCGCCACCCGCCTACTGGCCGACCGAGCCCTCAAACTCGGCCACCGCCACCTCGCCTACCTCGGCCCCGCCACAGGCCCCGCCCCCATCCCCGAATCCTCCGCAGACCGCCTCCAAGGCTTCCACCAGGTCACGGGCCCCAAGGCCCTACTCCTCCAAACCGCGCCGCAGGGACGGTGGGTTGGGGAGGTGCTCGACGTGTTGCTCGAGCGGCGGATTACCGCCGTGTTTGTGGAGGAGCGGGCGGATGCTGTCGCGTTGTTGAGCGCAGCGACCGCGCGCGGGATCGACGTACCCGGAGATCTGTCGGTGGTTGCGCTTGGTGATTCGACGCGGCCTGTGGCGAGTGACGTGGACTTCGGCGGGTTTCACGTGCCGCGGCGAGCGATGGGGGTGCAGGCCGTCGAGCTGCTCGAGGCGATCCTGAGCGGCACCGCGACCTCGCAGCAGATCTTGCTCCCGTGCGAGCTGACCGAAGGAACCACTCTCACTCCACCCAAAGGTGTCTGAATGCATACAGAGGTACTTGTGGTCGGCGGCGGACTCGGCGGCGTTGCGGCGGCCCTGGCTGCGCTGCGTGCCGGTCGATCGGTCGTGCTGACCGAGGAGTTCGACTGGCTCGGCGGACAGCTGACGAGCCAAGCCGTACCGCCGGACGAGCACAGCTGGGTCGAGCAGTTCGGCGTCACAGCGTCGTACCGCGCTCTCCGCGACGGCATCCGCGAGTACTACCGCCGGCACTACCCGCTCACCGCTGCCTCTCGCGCGTTGCCGCAGTTGAACCCGGGCGCTGGATACGTATCCAAGCTTTGCCACGAGCCGCGCGTCGCACTCGCTGTACTCGAGGCCATGCTCGCGCCGTACCGAGCGAGCCGTCGCCTGCAGGTGCTCCAGCCGTACCGTCCCATCGCTGCGGAGACCGACGGCGATCGCGTCACGGCGGTGACCGTGCAGCATCGTGATTCCGACGAGCAAGTGACCGTCACAGCGCCGTACATCCTCGATGCGACCGAGACCGGGGAGCTGCTGCCGCTCACCGGGACGGAGTACGTGACCGGGTTCGAGGCGCAGAGCGAGACCGGCGAGCCGAGCGCCCCCGCGCAAGCGCAGCCGATGAACATGCAGGCGGTCTCGTACTGCTTCGCGGTCGATCACGTCGACGGTGACCAGGTCGGCGACAAGCCGGCCAACTACGCCTTCTGGCGGAACTACCAGCCGTCGTTCTGGGGCGACCGCCTGCTGTCCTGGACCGCGCCGAACCCGCGAACGCTGGAGACGTCACACCGTTCCTTCACGCCGAACCCCGACGACGACCCCCTTGCGGTGGTTGCCGATCAGCGACTGACCGGCGGCGACACGAACCTGTGGACGTTCCGCCGGATCGCGGCGCGCCGGCACTTCGTCCCGGGCGCGTACGAGAGCGATATCTGCCTGGTGAACTGGCCGATGATCGACTACTTCGAGGGCGCGGTCATCGACGTACCGGACGCGTCGAAGCATCTCGCCGCGGCGCGTGAGCTGTCGCAGTCCGTCTTCTACTGGCTGCAGACCGAAGCGCCTCGCCCCGACGGTGGGTCCGGTTTCGCCGGGTTGCGGTTGCGCGGGGATCTGCTCGGTTCCGCGGACGGGTTGGCGCAGGCGCCGTACATCCGGGAATCGCGGCGGATCAAGGCGGAGTACACGATCGTCGAGCAGGATCTCTCGGTCGCGGTGCGCGGCGACCGAGGCGCGGTCGAGTACGACGACACGGTCGGCGTCGGGATGTATCGCATCGACCTGCATCCGTCGTCTGGCGGCGACAATTACATCGATGTCGCGAGCAGCCCGTTCCGCATCCCGCTCGGTGCGCTCATCCCGCAGCGCGTCGAGAATCTCCTTCCTGCCAACAAGAATCTCGGTACGACGCACATCACCAACGGCTGCTACCGGCTCCACCCGGTCGAATGGAACATCGGCGAGTCCGCTGGTGCGCTGGCCGCGTTCTGCCTGGACCGGGCCGCGACGCCGCGAGCGGTCCGCAGTACGCCGGCCCTGCTCGCGGAGTACCAGTCCCGCCTGGCCGCCGACGGGGTGGAGCTGAGCTGGCCGGAAGTGTCGGGCTACTAAAATGTCGGTGTGAGCTTCCACGCCGCTGCCTTCATCGCCACCAGCCTCGACGGCTACATCGCCCGCCCCGACGGCTCCGTCGACTGGCTCACCACCCGAGCCGAACACGCCGGCGAGACCGGGTACGACGAGTTCATGTCCTCGATCGACACCGTCGTACTCGGTCGGAACACCTATGAGCTGGCCCTGACGTACGACCTCTGGCCGTACGAAGGCAAGCAGGTGGAGGTCCTCAGCTCGACCCTCGACCCGAACACCGACGACCGCATCCTCGTCCACCGCACCCTCGACGCCCTGGTCGAAACCCTCACCGACCGAGGCGCCCAACGCATCTACACCGACGGCGCCCGAACCATCCAAACCTTCCTGACCGCCGGCCTCCTCAACGAACTGACCATCACCACAGCCCCCGTCCTCCTAGGCACCGGCATCCCCCTCTTCGGCCCCCTGACCTCCGACATCCCCCTGACCCACAACGCCACCCGCACCCTGAACGCCGGCTTCACCCAATCCGACTACACAATCCAGCACTAACCACAGGAACGTCGGCGGCGCATGATGGGGAAATGGACGCGTTGCCCGGACTGACAGTTCAGCGGGACGATCCGCCTGTCGCGATGCAAGCGCAACTGATCGGAACGCTGGACATCGACCCCTCGACGAACTGCCTGGTACTCCGCCCCGCCAACATCGACAACATGCAGTTCGTCGACATCGCCTGGCCCCGAGGCTGGAGCCTCACAACCCACGACGGCAACCCCACCCTGACCGACCGGGCCGGAGTACCAGTCGCTCAGCTCGGCGACGAGGTGTCCGTCGGAGGAGGTTTCGTAGACACCGCCCGAGCCAAAGTCACCGCCTGCACAGGCCAACAGGCCGTATTCATAGCCTCCGACCTGACCCACCTTTGACGCGCTCCCCCGCTCTACGTCACCTGTGGTTCAGGAGGTGGGCGGCTTCTGCGGCCCAGTACGTCAGGATGGTGTCGGCGCCGGCTCGGCGGATTGAGGTTAGGGTTTCCAGGATGGCGGCGTCGCGGTTGATCCAGCCGTTGGCGGCGGCGGCTTCTACCATGGCGTATTCGCCGGAGATGTTGTACGCGGCAACGGGGACGTTCACGTGGTCGCGGACCTGGCGGATGATGTCGAGGTAGGCGAGGGCCGGCTTGACCATGACGATGTCGGCGCCTTCGGCGATGTCGAGGTCGACCTCGCGGATGGCGTCGCGGGCGTTGGCGTTATCCTGCTGGTACGTCTTCCGGTCGCCGGTGAGCGACGAGTCGACGGCCTCGCGGAACGGGCCGAAGAACGCCGATGCGTACTTCACGGCGTACGCGAGGATGACGGTGTCGATGAAGCCGGCCGCATCGAGCGCACTGCGTACGACGCCGACCTGGCCGTCCATCATCCCGGACGGACCGACGACGTGTGCGCCCGCCGAAGCCTGCGCAACACCCATCTCGGCATAGATCGACAGCGTGGCGTCGTTGTCCACCCGGCCAGCGGAATCGAGTACGCCGCAATGCCCGTGCGACGTGAACTCGTCCAGGCACAGGTCCGACATCACCAGCAGCGAGTCACCGACCTCGGAAACAGCATCGGCGATCGCGACATTCAAGATCCCAGCCGGATCCAGCGCCCCCGACCCAACCTCGTCCTTCACCGAAGGTACGCCGAACAGCATCACTCCACCGAGGCCGAGCGACGCAGCCTCAGCGACAGCCTTCCGCGCCGTGTCCCGGGTGTGCTGGACAACCCCGGGCATCGACCGGATCGGGATCGGCTCCCGGGCGTCTTCCCGGATGAACATCGGCAGGATCAACTGCCGCGGCTCGATGACGGTCTCCGCGACCAGTCGACGTACCGCCGCCGACGACCGAAGCCGCCGCGGCCTGACCTCCGGGAAACCACCAGGCATGGAACTCAGCTCTTCCGACGAGATCCCGAGCGACGCTCGGACGGACGGGTGACCGGCTCACCGGCCTCCACCATGGTGTCACGCCGGTCCGCACCGAAGCGGGCGAGGGCGTCGGCCAGCTCCTCGACCGACGGCGACTCGGCCATCGCGTCGACGCGCAGGCCGTGCTCCTCGGCGGTCTTCAGCGTGGCCGGGCCGATCACCGCGATCACCGTCGACGCGTGCGGCTTGCCGGCGATGCCGACCAGGTTCCGCACGGTCGAGGACGAGGTGAACACGACCGCGTCGAACTTGCCCGACTTGATCGCCTCACGCGTCGGTGCCGGCGGCGGCGCGGCGCGCACGGTCCGGTACGCCGTGACGTCGTCGACCTCCCAGCCGAGATCGGTGAGTCCGGCAACGAGTGTCTCGGTGGCGATGTCCGCGCGCGGCAGGAAGACCCGGTTGATCGGGTCGAGCACCTCGTCGAACGGCGGCCAGTCCTCGACCAGCCCGGCGGCCGACTGCTCACCGGACGGGACCAGGTCCGGACGGATGCCCCAGGCACCGATCGCCTCGGCGGTCTTGTCGCCGACCGCCGCGATCTTCAGCCCGGAGAACGCCCGCGCGTCCAGCCCGTACTCGTCGAACTTCTCCCGGACCGCCTTCACCGCGTTGACCGAGGTGAACGCGACCCACTCGTAGCGTCCCTCGACCAGACCGCGGATCGCCTTGTCCATCTGCTGCGGGTTGCGCGGCGGCTCGACCGAGATGGTCGGCACCTCTTCAGGCATCGCGCCGTACCGACGGAGCCGGTCCATCAGCGGGCCGGCCTGGTCCTTGGTCCGCGGGACCAGGATCCGCCAGCCGAACAGCGGCTTGGTCTCGAACCAGGACAGCGCCTCGCGCTGCTCGACCACGCTGCCGACGACGATGACGGGCTCGCCGGTCACTTTCGCTGCGCGCAGGTCCGTGACGATCGTCTCCAGCGTGCCGACGACGCTCGTCTGCGCGGTCGTCGTACCACCGACCGTCGCCGCGACCGGGGTCGAAGCGTCGAAGCCGGCCTCGACGAGCGCGGCAGCGGTCTCCTTCAACGTCTCCGACGCATTCAGCAGGACCAGTGTCTGCTTCGGCTGCAGGCGGGTCAGGTCGAGCTTGTTCTCGGCCAGGTCGACGACGGTGACCTCGCGGTCGCCCTTCATCGTCAGCGGGATCCCGGCGTACGTCGGGACCGCGCTCACCTCGCTCACACCCGGGACGACGTTGAACCCGATCCCCGCCTTCTTGCAGGCGGCGGCCTCCTCGGCGCCGCTGGAGAAGGTGAACGGGTCGCCGGTCAGCAGGCGTACGACGTTCGCGGCGGTCTTGGCCGTCTTCACGACGAGCCGCGCCCGGGCCGCGATCCGCAGCGCCCGGCTGCCCTCGGCGCCGGAGCCGTCGACAACCTCGACGCCTGGCCTGCAGTAGGTCAGGAACGCGTCGTGTTCGGGGCCCTCGACAACGACCGCGTCGGCGTTGGCGAGCACGTCACGGCCGGCCAGCGTCAGCAGTGCGGGGTCACCGGGGCCGACGCCGACGAATGTCACGTGGCCGAGTGGTCTGGTCTGCTTGACGGTACTGGTCGCAGCCTTCTGAGGTGCTGCGGTGGCCGCTGTCTTCGCGCTCACGTCTGCCTTCGCCCTCGTCGTTTTCCTGCTGGTCTTGTGGGCCGTCTTGTGGGCCGCGGTCGTAGTGCCCTGTGCCGGTGTCATGTTTGCTCCAGCAGTTCGTGCGCCAGTGCCTTGCCGACCGACTCCGGGTCGTCGACCGACCCGTTCGCGGAGAGGCGTCGTACGCCGTCCTCCTGGCCGAGCGCGCCGCGCAGCCAGAGCTCCGGGCCGTCCTCGCCCTCAACCACCTCGGCCAGCGCGCCGACCGGAGCCGTACACCCCGCCTCGAGCGTGGCCAGCAACTGCCGCTCTGCTGTCACCGCCGCGCGGGTGGCCGGGTCCTCGAGGTGCGCCAGGGCGGCCAGCACCTCGGTGTTGTCCGACCGGCACTCGATCGCCAGCGCACCCTGCCCAGGCGCGGGCAGCATCTGGATCGGGTCCAGCGTCTCGGTGACCTCGGACAACCGCCCCAGCCGGGACACCCCGGCGCGCGCGACGATCACCGCGTCGACCTTGCCGTCGGTGACCAGCGAGATCCGGGTGTCCACGTTGCCGCGGACGCCGGTGCACTCGACGCCCAGGCCGAGCGCGTCGATCTGCGCGACACGACGGGCAGCCCCGGTGCCGATGACAGCGCCGCGCGGCAGCTCGCCGAGCGTCAGGCCGTCACGGGCAATGAGTACGTCGCGCGGGTCCTCGCGGAGCGGGATGGCACCGATCACCAGACCGTCGACCGGCGCGGTCGGCAGGTCCTTGAGCGAGTGCACCGCGATGTCGATCTCGTCGGCCAGCAAGGCGTCGCGCAGTGCGCTGACGAAGATGCCGGTGCCGCCGATCTGCTCGACCGGGGCGCGGTTCACGTCGCCGGTGGTCGTGATCAGCACGAGCTCGACCTCGTGGCCGAGCGCGCGCAACTCGTCCGCGACGAGGGTCGACTGCGCGGTCGCGAGCGCGGAGCGACGGGTACCGAGCCGGATCATGCCTGCTCACCTCCACCGTGCCGCGAGTCCGCGGGTGTCTTGCTGGTGTCCTCGGGAGACTTGACCGCTGTCACCGCGTCCACCGTTGCCTGGTCGAGCGCGAACAGCTCGCGCAGCGCATCGGCGTACGTCGGTCCGCCCGGGTCTCCCCCGAGCTCCTTCACCCGCACCGTCGGGTTGTGCAGCAGCTTGTCGACGACGCGGCGGATGGTCCGTCCGACCTCGTGCCGCTGCTGCTCGTCGAGGCCGGGCAGCCGGCGATCCAGCCGGGCCAGCTCGGAGTCGACCAGCTCGGTCGCCATCGTCCGCAGTGCGACCACTGTCGGCGCGACCGACGCGGCCCGCCGGGTCGCCTCGAACGCACCGGTCTCCTCACCGACGATCCGCCGTACCTCGTCGATGTCGGCCTCGCTGCCGCCCGCCGTACCGGCGAGGTCGGCAAGTGTGACCAGCGTGACGCCGGGGATCCGCGCCGCCTCGGGCGCGACGTCGCGCGGCAGGGCGACATCGAGTACGCCGAGCGGCCGTCCGTCCGACGCGTTCCGGATCATCTCTTCGGTCAGTACGACGCCACGCGCGCCGGTGCACGACACGATCAGATCGGCCTCGCGCAGCGCATCCGGTACGTCGGCCAGCGGGATCGGCGTACCGCCGATGCGATCGGTCAGCGCGACCGCGCGGTCATAGTTGCGGTTGGCAATGGTCACGCTCTTGGCGCCACCGTTGATCAAGGTCTGTGCCGCCAGCGAGGCCATCGAACCGGCGCCGACGATCAGTGCGCGGCGGCCTTCGAAGCCACCGACTGCTTCCAGGCCGGCCGACACGACCGAGCGGCCGGCGGAGTCGATGCCGGTCTCGGTCCGGGCCCGCTTGCCGACCCGCAACGCGTGCTGGAACAGGGCATTCAGCTCGGTGCCGATGGTCTCCAGGTCCTGGCCGACGCGCAGCGTCTCCTTCACCTGGCCGAGGATCTGGCTCTCACCGACGACCATCGAGTCGAGCCCGACCGCGACCTGGAACAGGTGCGCGACCGAACCCTCCTCGAAGTGCACGTAGAGGTGTTCGGCCAGATCCAGCAGCGGCACACCGGTGACGTCGGACAGGATCGCGGTGACCTCGTCCATCCCCGCGTGGAACCGGTCGACGGTCGCGTAGACCTCGGTTCGGTTGCAGGTGGCAATGACTGCGGACTCCGCAACGGCCGGAGTGTGCTTGACGGCCAGGGCCAGCTTGGTCGCCGCATCCGCGTCGAGCGCCACCCGCTCGAGGACGTTGATATCAGCGGAACGGTGACTGATGCCGACGACCAGGTAACTCATGCGCCGACACCTCCCCCAACACTCGGAAGATCGCTCAGACCGTTCATCGCTGGTAGCTCGGGCACCTGGGGGAGCGCCGCCTCTCCGGACTTTCGTTGTTCGTGGTACGCCAGGATCTGCAACTCGATCGAGAGGTCCACCTTGCGGATGTCGACGCCGTCGGGCACGGACAGCACCACGGGCGCGAAGTTCAGGATGCTGGTCACGCCGGCGGCGACCAGCCGGTCGCAGACCTCCTGGGCCGGACCGGCGGGCGTGGTGATCACGCCGATCGAGACCCGGTCGCGCTCGACGATGTCCTCGAGCTCGGCGAAGTCGCGGACCTCCATGTCGCCGATCCGCTCGCCGACCAGCTTCGGGTCGGCGTCGAGGAGGGCGACGATCCGGAAGCCCCGGGTGCCGAAGCCGGAGTAGTTCGCCAGCGCGTGGCCCAGGTTTCCGATCCCGACGATGACCACGGCCCAGTCCTGGGTGACGCCGATCTCGCGGGCGATCTGGTAGCGCAGGTACTCGACGTCGTACCCGACGCCGCGGGTGCCGTAGGAGCCCAGGTAGGACAGGTCCTTGCGGAGCTTGGCAGAGTTGACCCCGGCCGCGGTGGCCAGATCCTCGCTCGACGCGGTCGCGATGCCGTTGTCCGAGAGCGCGGTCAGGGCCCGCAGGTAGACCGGCAAGCGCGCGACAGTCGCCTCGGGGATGCCGCGTTCGGTTCTCGTCGGCGGGCCGGGGCGACGGCTGCTGGCACGCGTCACAATTCTCCTGGGAGCGGTTGGTTCACCGCGGTCTGACGGCCGGCGGCAGCTCTTACTCTAGGAGCTTGTGAACGTGAGAACAAAATCGGCGAGGGTGACCTGCAAGACACGCCCTAGCTTGTCAAGGCCTTCCTGAGCCTCGCGGGGTCCACCCGCCAGAAGTCGTGCTGCTTCCCGTCGACGAACGTGACCGGGATCTGTTCGCCGTACTGCGTGAACAGCTGGTCATCCTGGGTGATGTCGACCTCGGTCCACTCCACGCCCGCCTCGGCACACACCCCCCGGATGACCTCCCGGGCGTCGTCGCACAGGTGACATCCCGGCTTCCCGTACATCACAACCCTGCTCATCGGTCCCGCAACCGCCCCTTGGCGACCTTGCCCGTGACCGAGTGCGGCAGCTGGTCCACGACCTCGATCTCGACCGGGGATTTGAACCGCGCGAGCCGGCCCTCGGCGTACTCGCGGACCGCCGCGACATCCACCGTGGTGTCAGTCTGCGGTACGACGAACGCCTTGACCGCCTCACCCGTCTCTTCGGACGGCATCCCGATGACGGCCGCCTCCCGTACGCCGGGAGCGGCGACCAGCACTTCCTCGACCTCGCTCGGGAACACATTGAAGCCGGACACGATGATCAGCTCGCGCAGCCGGTCGACCAGGAACAGGTCGCCGTCCGAGTCCAGGAACCCGACGTCACCGGTGCGGTACCAGCCCTTCGCATCCGGACCGTCCACGCCGTCCGGCCAGTAGCCGGAGAACAGGTTGCCGCCGCGGATCAGGATCTCGCCGGGATCGTCGCCCTCGACGTCCTCGCCCTGCTCGTCGGCGATCCGGAGCTCGACGTTCGGCAGCGGACGGCCGACGGAACCGGGCTTCGGCTCGGACTCGCCCAGGGTCGTGGTGACGCCCGGGGAGGCCTCGGTCAGGCCGTACCCCTGGTGCACGAAGTGGCCGCTGACCTGCTCGAAGCGGTCCGCGAGCGTGCGGTCGAGCGTGGACGCGCCGGTCAGCACGACCTTGACCGACTGCAGTGCCTCGCGCAGATCGGCTCGACCCAGGAGGGTGTGCAGCGCCGGCGGGGCGAGCGGCAGGCGCGTCACGCCGTGCTTGCCGACCAGGCCGAGGGTCTCCTCGGGGTCGAACCGCTGCTCGACGATCAGCGCCGCGCCGGTGGCGACGGCCCAGCCCAGTACGGCGTTCAAGCCGAACGCGTGGAACATCGGTAGCACCCCGAGAACCACGTCCTCGGGCCCCATCCGGTCGGTTCCGAGCTCGGTGAGGTTCTGCACATTCGCGGAAAGTGCCCGATGGGTGAGCATCGCGGCACGCGGATCTCCACTGGTTCCGGACGTGTACAGCAGGACCGCGAGCGCCTCGGGATCGATCGGCAACGGTAACGGAGCGTCACCTTCGAGCTGGCCCGGCGCCACCGTCCGGACACCCTCGATCCGGTCCGCGAGGCCCGGTCCGGCGACCGCCAACCGCGCTCCGGAGTGCGCCGTGACGGTCGCGATCTCGGGCTTGGTGAGCCCGGTATTCAGCGGCACGGCAACCAGTCCGGCCCGGAGAATGCCCAGGTAGGACGTCACGAAGTCGATGCTGTTGGCAACCAGGAGCAAGACCCGGGCCCTGGGCACCAAACCGGCCGCGGCCAGCCCCTGCGCGGTCCGGTCGACGGCGGCGTCGACCTCGCTCCAGGTCAGTCGGCGGTCCCCGTCGACCAGCGCGGGACGCTCGCCGTGCCGTTGCGCTGTGTCACGAAGAATGTCCGCGAAATTCACGTTCACCAGGTGAGTCTGTCACGGCCACGGGGGCCACGGACTTTCAACCGGCTTGCCCAGAACGGTTGCAGCAGAGCGTGACCACCGATATACAGGTGACTTCGCGGGCGCGCTTCTGTCGAACCTCACACTGCAGAAACCCGGCCGCGCGGGGAACCTCATGCGCGATGCTCCACCCTCCCCACAGCAGGCTGCTCCGACTGACGGACGCAGTCCGCTGGCGCATTCGTGACGACCCAGACCGGACGGAAGGCGGCACGCCTCAGGCTGTTGACAGTATGTGTCCGAGCGACGACGCTCGGTGCTGCCTCAGCCACTGTGGCCATTCGCGGATGTGTCAGAAGACGTGTCAGTTGAACGGGGAGAAAACTTGACCACGCCGGAGCCAAGCCCGGACGGGATGAGACGTGCAGAGCTCGTCGATCGCGCCCAGGCCGGGGACGTCGGTGCCTTCGGTGAGCTGTACGACGAGTACTCGCTCACCGTCTATCGCTACATCTATGCGCGGGTGTCCTCGTCGGCACTCGCAGAGGACCTGACCAGCGAGACCTTCGTCCGGGCGCTGCGCGCGCTGGACTCGTTCCGCTGGCAGGGCCGGGACTTCGGCGCCTGGCTGGTGACGATCGCCCGCAACCTGATCACCGACCACTACAAGTCCGGCCGGGTCCGGCTGGAAGTGGTCACCGACGAGATCGAGACCCACGACCGGCAGACCGAGGGTCCGGAGATCGATGTGCTCGCCGCCGCGACCGCCGAAGTACTGCGGGACGCGGTCGCGGGTCTGCCGGACGAGCAGCGCGACTGCCTGACGATGCGGTTCTTCGCCGGCCTGTCGATCGCGGAAACGGCCAAGGCGCTCGAGAAGTCAGAGGGCGCCGTCAAGCAACTGCAACTGAGGGCCGTGAGGCACTTGGCGAAGGTTATCCCCAAGGACTTGAGGTGAGGCGGATGACAACGAATGTCTTTCGTAACCCGTCAGCGAGTTTCCTCGTTCCTCTTCATGAGGACCTGTCGGTGACCCCGACTGGCCATTGAGGAGAACGAACATCATGAGTGACCTACACAGGGCTCGAGCGCGCGCGGAGTCATTCGCGCACGCCGTCGATCACGGGCCCCGTCACTCCGCGCGACTGAGCGAAGACCCCGAGTTGCTGGAAGCTGTGGAGCTGGTCGGACGGCTGAGGACCGCCGGCGCAGTTGCACCGCGACCGGAGTTCAGCGCCGAGTTGCGGCACCGTCTGCTGGAGCAGGCGGCGGCGCGCGCGGCAACCACTGCGACTCCGATGATGGTGCGCAGCGCACCGGACAGCTCGGACGACCCGCCGGGTCGCGAGGACGTTGGCGCGTCCGTGACAGATATCCGCCGCCGACAGGGCCGGAGGATCCGGCTCGTGGCCAGTACCGCCGCGCTCGTCCTGCTCGGAGGTGGCATCGGTTCTGCCGCCGCCGCCCAGCAGGCCATGCCCGGCGACACGTTGTACGGAATGAAGCGCAGCATCGAGAACGTGTCGACCAATGTGAGCGTCGGAGACGACTCACGCGGCCGGCGCGACCTCGAGCACGCGATGACCCGACTGTCCGAAGTCCGCCAGCTCGCCGCCAACGGCGGATCGGTGGACACGATCAATGCGACCCTGGACGACTTCTCGGTGCAGTCCCGCAAGGGCGTGTCCCGACTGGTTGCGTCGTACCAGCAGAACGGCGACGAGAGTTCGATCAGCGCGATCACGGCCTTCATCACCAGCGCCCGCCAGGCTCTTGTGGGGCTCGCGCCCAAACTCCCGCCGGAGTCGCTGAAGTCCGGAGTGGAGGCGCTGGCGACGATCGAGCAGCTGGCGCAGCACACCTCGGCGGCCTGCCCGAAGTGCGCAGCGCCGAAGTCGGCCACCACCGGCGGCACCACCACCAGCAAGCCGAACCGGACGACGCCCGGTAACGGCGAGCCGAGTGACCCGGCCAAGCCGGGGACGAGCACCAAGGCGTCCTCGACCGTCCCGACACCCGGTACGTCGACCACGCTCCAGCCGAGCACGTCACCGACCAACATTCCGAACACCACGATCGTCGAGGAGTCCACGGACCCGCCTGCGACGGTCCTGAAGACACCACCGAAGCCGTCGTCGTCAAACTCGCCGATTGCGACGCCCACCGTGCTGCCTTCGCTGACCCCGACCACGCCGTCCTGGCCGTGGCCGTTCCCGACCACACCGCTGATCGATCTCCCAGGGATCATCAACACCCTGCTTCCGCCCTGGAAGTAGAGCACGACGCACAGAAGCCCGGCACACCGATCGTGTGCCGGGCTTCTTGTTTGCCCTGGTCAGAAGAAGACGCTGCGGCGTTGCATCAGCAGGGTGTAGAGGGTCTGCTGGATGGTCTCGCGGACCTGGTCGGTGACGTTGAAGACCAGCATCGGGTCGTCGGCGGCGCCGTCGGGGAACTCGTCGGTGCGGATCGGCTCGCCGAACTCGATCAGCCACTTCGACGGCAGCGGGATCAGCCCGAGCGGTCCGAGCAGCGGGAAGAACGGCGTGATCGGGATGTACGGGACGCCGAGCAGCCGGGCCAGCGAGGCGATGTTGCCGACCAGCGGATAGATCTCCTCGGCGCCGACGATCGAGCACGGGACGATCGGTACGCCGGTCCGCATCGCGGCACTGACGAACCCGCCGCGCCCGAAGCGCTGCAGCTTGTACCGCTCGGCGAACGGCTTGCCGAGGCCCTTGAATCCTTCCGGCCAGACGCCGACCAGGTTGCCCTGGCGGAGCAGCCGTTCGGCGTCGTCGTTGTTCGCCAGGGTCGCGCCGCCCTTGCGGGACAGCTCGCCGACGAACGGCGTCTGGAACACCAGGTCCGCCGCCAACGTGCGGAGCGGCCGGCCGGTGTGGTCCGCGACGACGACCTGGGTCACCAGTCCGTCGATCGGCATCGTGCCGGAGTGGTTCGCGACGATCAGCGCGCTGCCGTCGGTGGGGATGTTCTCGATACCGCGCACCTCGACGCGGAACCACTTCTCCACCATCGGGCGCAGCATCGGCAGCAGCACCTGGTCGGTCAGGTCGGAGTCGTACCCGAACTCGTCGAGCTCGTAGTCACCGCTCAGCCGCCGGCGCAGGAACGCCAGCCACTCGGCGACCCGGCGCTCGCCGTCCTCACCGAACAGCTCCCGCACGGCCCGCTCCAGCCGCCCGAAGTCCAGCCCGCCGAGATCCAACCCGGACAGGTCAGGCCCGTCGACGTCCGGCGCGGCACCGACCGACTCGACCGGAGTCGAGTCTGCCCCGCCGAGGTCATCACTACTTGCTTTGGCCCGGCTGTTCTTCTTCGAGCGGTTGCCTGGTCCTGCGAGTGCGCGGGCGGCGGCGGACGGCGTCGTACGGCGTCCGCTCCCGCGCCCGGGCCGGCCGCCGGAACCGATCGGGATCACGTCCGCGTCAGCCACGCAACGCTCCCAGCCCCGCGCCGAGCAGGCCTGTGAACCGCGTCGTCGCGCCGACCCCGAGCGAAGAGCGGAAGTCGTCGAACGCCTCCGCGGTCGTGTACTTCGGCTCGAACCCGAACTCGGTCCGCATCCGGGTCGTGTCCACACCGCGCCCGTACGTCAGGAAGGTGATCTGGTCCGGCGAGAAGTCCGCGAGCCGGGCCCGGCGGACGGCGGCGGCCGTGCTGGAGGCGGTGGACGAGGGCAGCCGCAGGGTCGGCCGGCCGAGCCGGCGGATCGCCTGGGACAGCGAGAGCATGCCGTCGCCGGCGAGGTTGAAGGTGCCGGGAAGGTCGTTGACGGTCGCGCGCTGGATCGCCTCGACGCCGTCGTCCTCGTGCAGGAACTGCAGGCGCGCGTCGTACCCGAAGACGGTCGGCACGACGGGGAGGGCGAAGTACCGCGTCATCGGGGAATCGGTTTTGGGGCCGATCCAGTTCGCCATCCGGAGCGTGGTGACGCAGACGTCGGGGCGGCGCCGGGCGAAGCCGCGCACGTACCCCTCGACCTCGACCGCGTCCTTGCTCAGCCCGTGGTGATGGATCGCCCGCGGCGCCATCTCCTCGGTGAACATGGCCGGATCGCGCGGACCAGCGCCGTACACCGTGGTCGAGGACTTGACCACCAGCTTGGCCACGCCGGACGCCTTCTGGCAGGCGGCGAGCAGCTGCATGGTGCCGATGACGTTGATCTCCTTCATCGACGAACGACCACCGGCACTGCCGGGGGTCGCCACGACGCCCGTATGGACGACCGTATCCACGCCTTCGGCCGCGATCACCTTGGCGATCACGGGGTTGCGGATATCGGCCCGGACGAACCGGACCCGCCCGAGCTCGGCCCGTGGCGGAACCACATCGACACCGAGCACGGTGCCGATCGCCGGGTCATCAGCCAGCCTGCGGGCACAGCGAGCACCGGCGTCTCGCGAGACGCCGGTCACCATCACTACCTGTGCCACGAGCTACCCCCAGCCGGACCGGGCGCGGCGGAACAGTACCTGCCGGCTACTTGCCGAGCTTGCGGCGCTGCACCCGCGTCTTCTTCAGCAGCTTGCGGTGCTTCTTCTTCGCCATACGCTTGCGGCGCTTCTTGATTACGGAACCCACGTCGGACCATCCAAACTCAAAGAGAACGTCGGCAAAGCTTACCTGTAGGTCACTCCCCCGACCTAAAGCAGCCTCCTCCACTAAACTTGGAACGACCTGGGGAGGCACGTATGACGGCAGGTACGACGGCCCGCTACGACGGTCTGGCGGACTGGTACGACGACCGGTTCGTGGTGAATGCGGAGCCGAATCAGCCCGGTGTGCTCGAGTTGCTCGGGCCCGGATCCGGGCCGTGCCTGGACATCGGCTGCGGCACCGGCCGCAACTTCGCGACCATTCAGGAGAGCGGTCGCACGGTGGTCGGCCTGGACTTGTCCGTCGATCAGCTCAGGCTTGCCCGGACCCGCACGGACGGACCTCTGATGCTCGCCGACGGCGCCGTCCTCCCGTTCGCGGACGCGTCTTTCGACACGGCGATGGTGATGTGGATCTCAACCGACGTGGACGACTTCAGCAAGGTGCTCGGCGAGGCCGCGCGAGTGCTGCGACCGGACGGGGTGCTGGTGGTCTATGGCGTGCATCCCTGCTTCAACGGGCCGCACGTCGTCTACAACGAGGACGACGGCAGCCGGTTGATCCACCCGACCTATCGGACCGCCGGCTGGCACGAGCCGGCGCCGTGGTGGGCCGATGACGGGATCCGCCGGCGGATCGGCATGAGCCACGTCCCGCTGGCGGAGTATCTGAACGCGATCATCAGCTCCGGTCTGACGGTCGAGCGCTTCGAGGAGCCCACCGGGCCTGACATCCCGCACGCACTGGCGTTCCGCGCGCGGCGTACCGGCTAGGCGGCTTTGCGGACGACGACCTCGGCGACCGGCTTGGTGAGGACGGCCAGGTGTGGGGTGGCGGTGGTCTTGGTGGTGCTCGCGTAGGCGGCTGGAGTGAACGCGACGGCGGCCAGGCCCAGAGTGGCGATGGTGCCTACGGCAACTGTTTTGACGATTCGGATCGGCATCGGGAGCCTCCTTCTGGTTGGTGGTTCCATCCTGGTGGCGCGGGCTGCGACGGTCCTGGAAGGAACCTGGGAGCCCGCTGGGAATGGCGCAGTACGGTGGTGGCATGGCGTACGTCGTCTTCATCGGTGGACTCGTGGCGGTGCTCGCGGGGCTGACCTGGTTCGCCTCGTGGGCTAAGCGGCGCGGGTACGGGTCCGGGGTGGCCGGCGCGCTCGCGGCGTACGACGAGGCGTATCGGACGACAGCGCATCAGTCGCACCACGAGCTGCGGCAGCAGGCTGACCGGAAGTCCGAGAGCGGTTCACCGGACGATCTCTAACGCAGGAAGTTCGCTACCGGGCCGAGCGTGAGCAGACCGCTGCCGGCTGCGTGCTCGTCTGCTGCCGGTGCCAGGGCGGCCTGCGCTTTCTCCAGCAACTGCGCGTCACCCGACTGCCGAGCCGCGTGGACGGCTAGGGCCCAGTAGGCCTCGAGCAGCAGGCCGGGCGGCGGCTCGGGCGTCGCCCGACGGGACGCCCGCGGATCGCCCGATGCCTTTACCCACGGCGCATGTGGGCCGTAGGCAGCCTCGGGGATCGGTTCGCCGTGACGGATGGCGTGCGCGGCCAACGCGAGCGGGAGCAGGCCGTCGCTCAGCCCTGGCATGCCGGCGCCATCCAACAGGGCAGCGGCTTCGCGGTAGGACTCGGGAGTGTCGTCGCGGAGGGCGGCGTACCAGCGGGTGAAGACGCCGACGAGCGGAAGTTCGTGACGAGCGGCCAAGGCGTCGGCGGCCGCGGCGTGTTCGTCGGCGGATGTGTGGTCGGCTCGCGCGCAGGCGGACTGGAGCCTGATCAGGTGACCCAGAACCTCGTAAGTAAAGAGGTTGTGGCGTTGCGAGAGGGTGATGAGCTCGGCGCCGATCGCGTCGCGTTCGGGAGCGAGACCGGCTCGGTAGCAGGTCTGCATGAAGACACCGTTCAGCGTGAACGCCAGCAGCGCCGGATCGTCCAGACCGCGCGCGAGCTGCTCGGCCTCGAGCGCTGCCTCGCGAGCACGCGTTGACCGCGAACCCCGCGATTCGAGTGCGATGGTCGCGAGCAGCCGAGCGCGGATGCTCGGATGGTCCTGCGTCGGCAGAACCCGTTCGGCCTTGGTGACGATCGCGGCAGCTTGCCCCTCGTCGTCGGATCGCGTCCAGATCGCCGGTACGTCGTACGCGCCAATCACTCGCGCCGTCAGATCGGGGTCGCCCAGCTCCTCAGCGGCGGTGATCGCAGCGAGGCGATGCCCACGAGCGGCCTCCAAGCCATCGCCCCCTGTGACCGCGAGATTGCGCAGTAGGCCGACCGTCGACTCGATCCGGGCGCGCGTCCCGCCGACCACGCGGTCGTACGCCGCGGCCGTCTCCGCCCACACGCTCCCGGCCGGCGTGAGATGCGCGGCCTGGTTGAGGATGTCGGTCTCCAGCCGACTGAGCGCCGGACCGGGATCGACGCCGAGCTGACCGATCAGAGTCTCCCGAGCGCGACGCAGTACGGCGAGAGCGTCGCCCTGCCGCTCGCTGCGGTACAAGGCCAACGCCAGCAACCGCCAGGCGTCCTCGCGCCACGGGTGCTCGGTCACATGCGCATCCAGGTCCGGCACCGCCTCCGCGGCGAGCCCCAACGCCAGGCGCGCCTCCCCGACCCGCTCCACCGCCCGCAACCGCAGCTCGTTCAAGCGTGAACGCTCGGCCAGTGCCCACCCTTCATCCGCAAATTCGGCGTACGCCGGACCACGCCACAACGCCAACCCTGCAAGCAGTTCCGGCAACAACTCCCCCGGCGGCAACGATGCCTGCACCGCCGCCTCGAACCGCCACGCATCCACTGCCTCGGTCCGCAACGCATAGCCAGGACCTTCCGTCACCAGCAACCTCGCCGGTGTCCGCGGTTCCCGATCCGGCTCGATCGCCCGCCGAAGCGCAGCCACAAACGTCCGCACCGCACTCAACGCCCCCGCCGGCGGATCCACCCACAAGTCATCCACCAGCACCCCCGCCGGCACAACCCGCCCCCGCGCCACAATCAACCGCCCCAACACCGCCCGATGCCGAGGCCCCTTCAAATCAACCGGGTCCGGGTCCCACGCCCCGACCGACCCAAGCACCCCGAACTCCACCCAGCCACCGTAGCGTGCTCATCGAACGCTCATCGGCATCCACCAGGCTGACCAGCGTGAACGTATTCGACTATCAACAGGTCCACGCGAACGGCGTGACCTTGAACGTTGCCGTCGCCGGTTCCGGTACGCCGGTCGTCCTGCTCCACGGCTTCCCGCAGACGCATCTGATGTGGCGGCACGTGGCGGTTGGGTTGTCTGCCGACCACACCGTGATTTGTCCGGATCTACGTGGGTACGGCGAGAGTGAGAAGCCGGACGGGGATTACTCGAAGCGGGTGATGGCGGCGGATGTCGTCGCGGTGGCTCGGGAGCTTGGACACGACCGGTTCGGGTTGGTGGGGCATGACCGGGGTGCGCTGGTGGCGTTTCGGGCGGGGCTGGATCATCCGGGGGCGGTCTCGCACCTGATGTGTTTGGACGTGTTGCCGACACTCGACATGTGGGACGTGATGCACGGGACGAGTGCGGCGGTGGGGTTTCATCTGTATCTGATGGCTCAGCCGGTCGGGTTGCCGGAGAAGATGATCGCGGCGGCGTCCGACGAGTTCTTCGGGTACTTCCTGGATCTGTGGACAAAGGATCCCGCGGCGATCCCGCCCGAGGTGCGGTCCGTGTATCTGGACGCGTCGCGGCGGGCGGTGCCGTCGATCGTCGCGGACTATCGGGCCTCGGCGACGATCGACGTCACGCACGATTCGGAAGATCTTGCTCAGGGCAACAAGCTGCGGATGCCGGTGACGGTGATCCAGCAGGACTGGGGCACCGCGCTCGGCTTCGACGCGGCCGCACGCTGGAAGGCCTGGGCGACCGACCTGCACCACCAGACCACGACCGCCGGCCACTTCATGGCGGAGGAGGCGCCGGACGAGATCAGTACGGCGATCCGCGCACTCCTCAAGCGGTGAGGTATGCCGTCGATTCGGCCAGCGCACCGAGCGCGTGATCCACCGATGTACTGACCAGCAGGCCGTCGCGCTTCACCGGCGTACCGCCGACGAGGACTGTGTCCACGTTGCCGGGATGCGCTGCGGTCACCACCGTCGCGACCGGGTCGTGCAGGCCGCCGGCGAGGTTGATGTCCGTACTGCGCAACAGCACGACGTCGGCCTTGTTGCCAATAGCAAGCGAACCGACGTCCGGCAAGCCGAGCGCTCGAGCACCGCCGTGGGTGGCCAGCTGCAGCACGTCCGCGGCGGAGAACGCCTTGTAGCCAAGGGCAAGCACCTCGTGCATCGCGCGGAACATGTCACCGCCGGAGGTGGTCACAACATCGATCCCGAGGCTGAAGTCGACCCCGGCCGCGCGGAGTCGACCAGCGAGCGGTTGACCCATCTCCATCCGGGCTTCCACCGTCGGGGTGACGGAAACTGTCGCGCCAGTCTCGGCGATCACCTTCAGTTCGGAGTCCGGCAGGTTGTTGCCGTGCACGTAGAGCGTGTTCGGCCGAGCCAGGCCGGCGTCGCGTAGTTGCGTGATCGGATCAGGCGTCTGCGAACTGCTGCTGATGTGCACCACAACCGGCACGCCCAGCGAGTCCGCGAGTTCCCAGTCCGCTTGGACAGTCTCGAACGGTGCGAACGAGGGCCCGATCGCCGCGACAGCAAGGCCAAGGCGGTCGGACTGCCGCGCCATGATGCGCCGCATCTCCGCCGGGTCGACGGCGCCACCACCGAGCGGAGAAGGACCGTAGCCGAAGACCGCCCGGATCCCGCTGCGCTCCAACGCATCCAGCGCGGCGTCGGCATGCTCGGGCGTCCGCTGCACATGTGAATAGTCCTGGACCGTGGTGATTCCGGCGTTCAAGCACTCCAACGCGCCGACAAGGTTTCCTGCCGCAACATCTTCCGCGCGGAACCTGGCCCCGTACGCCCCCAGCACCCGCTCGAAGTACGTCCCGAGGTCGTCGTCGACCGTGATCCCGCGCAACGCCGTCTGCCACAGATGCCGATGCGTGTCCACAAACCCGGGCAGCACGATCCGCCCACTCGCGTCGATCACCTCGGCATCCACGTCCAGACCGGGCCCGACCGCCGCGATCCGCCCGTCCTCGATCAGTACGTCGGTCTCCCGTCGCACGACCACCTCCGGGAAGGTGTCGACCACCGTCCCACCCCTGAGCAACAACCTCACCAGCATCCCCCTCACTAGAAAGCTTTCTTAAAAGCTACCACCAAAGCATTCTAGGATGTCAACCATGAAAGACGATCCGGTCGACCGGCTGATTGCTTCCTGGTGGCAGGAGTTGCCGGAGGTGCTGTATCCGAGCAGCGAGCTGGCGAAGCGGATCATGCTGCTCGCCGGCGAGCTGAACGAAGCGACCCGACGGGTACTCCGCGACCTCGGCCTCACCACCGCGGAGTTCGACGTGATCGTCTCCCTCCGCCGAGGCGGCACGCCATACCGCCAGAAGCCCTCCGACCTCAGCCGGAACCTCCTCCTTTCGTCGGGCGGCACCAGCAACGTGACGAATCAGCTCGTACGCCGTGGACTCGTCGTCCGCGAGCCGGACCCTGATGACGGCCGCGGCACACAAATCCGCCTGACACCGGAGGGGGTCAGCCTTGCGGAGCGAGCGGTGAAGGCGAGCTCGGCCGCGCATCACGAGCTCTGGGCGGACCTACCGGACGGGACCGTCGACCAGGCAGCGAAGGCGCTCCGACCGCTCTTCAGACCGCAGGCATGACGAAGGGGCCGGTCCTCGGTGGGATCCGGCCCCTTCGACTCTCGTTGTTATCCGGCCTGGAAGAAGGCGCCTTTGAGGTAGTCGTGCACGGCGTCCTCCGAGACCCGGAACGAACGACCTACCCGCACCGCGGGGAGCTCTCCGGAGTGCACCAAGCGGTACACAGTCATCTTGGACACGCGCATGGCCGTGGCGACCTCCGCCACGGTCAGGAACTTCACCTCGGCGAGCGGCTGCTCACCACCGGACTTCTTTGATGCCATTGCGCACCGCACTTCCAGCACGGATCGTGCGCCGGCTTCCCCTCCGGCACCTCCGTCCGTGCATACAAAGAGCGTAGTGGCTGTTGGTACGAATGGGAAAGAGGGGGACTCCTGTGACTCAATAGGTTGAATCAAGACCTAACAAAGGGAACGACGCATCGCGTGTCGCCTTGATTGCGCGGTCCAGCCATGTGTTGGGGTTGTAGCCGGTCGACCAGTCGACGTACTTCGCGTCCTGGCCGTCGGTCATCCGCATCGGGGCGACCCGGCCGAACCGGATCTGGACCTCCTCGCGCCACCCCTCCGGCACCGGCGTCAGCGGGGCGATCGGGTCGCCCGCGACGATCGCCAGCAGGTGTGTCCAGGCCCGCGGTACGACGTCGATGATCGCGTACCCACCGCCGCCGGTGGCGACCCACTTCCCGTCCGCCACCTCATGCGCGAGGTCGTGCAAAGCCGCGTACGCCGCCCGCTGCCCGTCGATCGTCTTCGTCAGGTGCGCCAACGGATCCTCGACATGCGAGTCACACCCGTGCTGTGTGACGAGCACCTCCGGCCGGAACGCCTTCACCACATCCGGGACGACCGCATGGAACGCCCGCAACCAACCCGCATCGCCAGTACCCGGCGGCAGCGCGACGTTGACCGCCGTACCCTCGGCGCCCGGCCCACCCGTCTCGCCAGCGCTCCCAGTCCCCGGGAAAAGCGTCGTCGGCGACTCGTGCAGGCTGACGGTCAGCACCCGCGGATCGTTGTAGAACACGGTCTGTACGCCGTCCCCGTGGTGCACATCCACGTCGACGTACGCGACCCGCTCGGCGCCGTGGTCGAGCAGCCACTGGATCGCGATCGCCGGATCGTTGTACACGCAGAAACCGCTGGCCTGGTTGGGCATTGCGTGATGCAGACCGCCGGCGATATTCGCGGCGTGCAGTACGTCGCCCTCCCAGACCGCGCGCGCCGCCTCGACCGAAGCGCCGACGATCTGCGCCGAGACCTCGTGCATCCGCGGGAAGCAGTACGTGTCGGAGGTGCCGAGGCCATGGACGGGATCAGCCTCGTCGGGGTGCTCCCCCGCGCTCTTCACAGCAGCGACGTACTCCGGGGTGTGCACGGTCTCGAGCAGCGCATCGTCCGCCGTCGGCGCGGGCACGACCTTCAACTGATCGAGTACGCCGAGCGCCCGCGCGAGCTTGATCGTCAGCTCGACGCGGATCGGACTCATCGGGTGCCCACGGCCGAAGTCGTACGCCGTCAATCCGTCATCGAAGACCAGCAACGCCTCACCGCTCATGCACCCGACCTTAACCTTCACGCGCCAGGAAGTGGTTTCCCGAACCTGGCGCTCATCCAGTAAGCGCCTCGCCGGGAAGCCTATGGCGACGAGGGTGGAACAGCGGCAGCGGACTGAGGCACGGATCCTGACGGCCGCGCGCCGGCTGTTCGGCGAGCACGGCTTCGATCGGACGACGATCCGCGCGATCGCCACCGAAGCCGGCAGCGATCCTGGCCTGGTGATGCGGTACTTCGGATCCAAGGAGAAGCTGTTCGCGCAGGCAGCCGCGATCCCCGCGGACGGGCCGATCGAAGGTTCGCCAGAGCAGATCGCCCAGCTGCTCACCGCCGCACTCAGCGACAAGCTGGCGGACGAGCCCACGGCTGCCCTCGCCGCTCTACGGGCGATGTTCAGTCATCCCGAGGCCGCCGAGGAGGTCCGCGCGGCGATGACTTCGCAGCAGCGGCAGGTCGCGGCACGGCTGCCCGGGGAGGACGCCGTACTGCGGTCCGGGGTGATCGGAGCGTTGACGCTCGGGCTGGTGGTCAGTCGCCACCTGGTCCGGCTGGACGGATTGGACGCGTCGCCGGAGGAATTGATCGCGGTCGTCGGCCCGATCATCGAGGAGCTGGCCACGGGTGCGTGACGAAGAGCGACGGGGCGGCGCGACACCCCTCCCTGGTCGCGCCGTCCCGTCGGCGGTCCAACAGTCGATTTATCGCTGACGCGCTGCAAAGCGTTACAGAATTTTGCAACTTCCTGCAGAACTGACTGCGGACAGTGAGATTCAGACTTGCGGGGGTGACCGTCGAACCCGCACAGTACTTTCCGTGAGGCAACTGAAACCCAATCGGCGGCAGATCTTCACGGTCGGAGCGGCAGCCGCCGTGACTGTGGCCGTCTCGACCGAAACCGCATCCGCCACCACGGCGTCCACCTTTGCAACCACTTCTACGACTACCGGTCCGTACGGCTCGGGCGTGCTCGGCTCCTGGGCGAACGGCACCCGGGCCATCTCGACCACCGCGCAGATCCATCGCGTCCTCGACACCGACGGCGTGTACATGTTCGGCGACAGCATCTCGGTCCAGGACGGCAAGTCGCTCGCGACCCGGCTGCTCGGTCGCGACGGCAGCCAGATGGCCGTGAACAACTGGTCCAGCCGACCCACGTCCGGCGCCGTCGACGCGCTGCAGCAGTGGGCGACGGCGTACGGGCTCCCGCGCCGGATCCTGATGGCGAGCGGATCGAACGACATCTTCGATCCGCCGAAGTTCGCCGCCCAGCTCGATCGCGCGATGAGCATCGCCGGCCGCACCCGGACCGTGTACTGGGTCAACATCCAGGCCGTCCGCAAGAGCGTCGGCGCGACCATGCAGCTCGCGGACCAGCGCAACAGCTCGTGGCTCAACATGCAGATGTACGACGCGCAGGAGAAGTACTCGAACCTGCGGATCATCCGCTGGGCCGAGTGGCTGTGGGTCAAGCCGTACCGGCTACTGAACTACCTGCGCGACGGCGTACACCCGTCGGTGCCGTTGGGTCAGGACGCCCGCAACGAGTTGATCGTCCAGTCGCTGACGGCTCGATGAGGTACGCTCGTTCCGTGAACACAAACTTGCAGCTGTGGTGGGCCGCCTAGGGCGGTCCACCCGGCGTGTTCGCACGCAGCCACCAAGGCCGCCTCACCGAGGCGGCCTTTTTCTATGCCTGACTCGGTGAGGCCCATACACCGAAAGGGCACGATCATGACCTCGCTTTCCGGCATCACCCCGTCCGGCCGACTGACGCTCGGCAACCACCTCGGCGCGCTGCGCCGGTTCACCGACCCGGACGGTTTCTACTTCGTCGCGAACCTGCACGCGATGACGACCAAACACGATCCGCGAAGACTCGCCGCGCTGACCCGCGAGTTCGCGACGCTGATGCTCGCCGCCGGCGTACCCGAAGGCACCGTCTTCATCCAGTCCGACGTGCCCACGCACGCCCAGCTCGCGTACCTGCTCGAGTGCACGTCGTACGTCGGGGAGCTGTCGCGGATGATCCAGTACAAGGAGAAGGGCAACCGGCCGATGACGCGGGCGTCGCTGTTCACGTACCCGTGCCTGATGGCCGCGGACATCCTGCTGTACGGCGCGGAGCGGGTCCCGGTCGGCGGCGACCAGGACCAGCATGTCGAGCTCGCCCGGGACATCGCGATCCGCTTCAACCGCGAGTACGGCGAGACGTTCGTCGTACCGCAGCTGAACAAGGCGGCGCTGGCGACGCGGGTCAAGGACCTGGCCAACCCGACCGCGAAGATGAGCAAGTCGGCCGCCGACGACGCGATCGGCACGATCCGGCTGCTGGACCCGCCGGACGTGATCCGCCGGCAGATCATGCGCGCGGTGACCGACTCCGAGAACGAGGTCCGGCACGACGAGCAGAACAAGCCGGGCGTCACCAACCTGCTGGACATCCTGGCCGCGTGCACCGACGGCGATCCGGTCGAGCTGGCCAAGTCCTACGCGTCGTACGGCGCTCTCAAGCAGGATGTCGCCGACGCTGTTCTGGCGGTGCTCGACCCGCTGCAGAAGGAGTATGCGCGCCTCACGACCGACCCCGGGGCGATCGACCACCTGCTGGCGCAGGGCCGGGATCGGGCGCTCGAAGAGAGCACTCCCCGACTCCAGGCGGCGACCCGAGCCATGGGTTTGGCAGGATCGACCCCATGAAGCTCCGCCCAGGTATTCGCGTGGCCACGTTCAACATCCGCAACTCCTCCGCACCCGACGGCGACAACGCCTGGCTGGTACGGCGGAAAGCGACCGTGGCGGCGATCGAGCATCTGGACGCGGACGTGGTCGGGTTGCAGGAAGTGCTGCCCGACCAGCTCGAGTACCTGGCCTGGCGGTTCCCGAAGTACGAGATCGTCGGCGCCGGCCGGGACGACGGGATGAGTGCGGGTGAGCACTCAGTCGTCCTGGTCCGGCCCGGCGACTGGCGGATCGAGAAGCACGAGACCCGCTGGCTGTCCGACGACCCTGGTACGCCGGGATCCGTCGGCTGGGACGCTGATCTGACGCGGATCGCGACCCTGGTTTGGCTGCGGCACCGCAACGGTACGACGGTCGGCGTCGTGAACACGCACTACGACCACGCCGGCGAGGTCGCGCAACTGCAGTCGTCGCGGCTGATCGCCCGCTGGATCAGCGGATCGCTCCCGTGGATCGTGATGGGCGACCTCAACGCGACGCCCGACTCTCCCCCGGTGAAGTCGCTCGTCGAGTCCGGCCTGTCCCTCGCCGTACCGCTGGAAGCCGGCGGCAGCTGGCACAACTTCACCGGCGCGATGGACGACGACCGCATCGACCACATCCTCGTCACGTCGACGTGGACGGTGACCGACGCGGCCGTCTCGCACTACCGCCCGGACGGACGGGTGCCCAGCGACCACTGGCCCGTGGTCGCGACGCTAGAGCTTCTGTAGTACTTCCTCGCGGAGGCGCTCCAACGCATCGAAGCGCCGGTTGCCGTCGCCGAGGAACGCATCCGGCACGAGCAGCTCGTCGATCCCGGCCGCGGGGTACTCAGCGACTACGTCGAGCACCTCCTGCGCGGACCCCATGATCACGTGCGCGCCGTTGCCTTCCAGCCGCTGTTTGCGCTCAACCGCCTCGGCATCGCCCGGTTGAATTACTTCGAGGAACGTCTGAGCCGACCGCCTTACGTTCTGAGGATCCCGCCCCACTCGCTCACAGTGCTGGGCAAACACCGCACCCTTCTGCGCCGCCAACTCCGGCCGCCCCCAGTGGTTCCACTCATCGGCGTACTTCGCAACGATGCCCAGGGCAACCTTTTCACCCGAAGCACCGATCAGAATGGGAAGATGCGCAGGCTTCGGCTCACACGGCGCATCCGTGAGCTGGTAGCACTTGCCGTCGAACGTCGTCCGCTCCTGCGTCAGCAGGCCTTTGATCACCTGACAAGCTTCCTCGAACCGCTTCAGCCGCGGACCGATCGCCGGCAGCTCGATCCCGTACACCTCGTGCTCGTTGACCTGCCATCCCGCGCCGATCCCGAGCACGAACCGCCCGTTCGCCATCTGGTCGATCGTGGCGGCCGCGTTCGCAACCACCGCCGGATGCCGGTACGTATTGCCGAGCACCATCGAGCCGACCCGCACCCGGGACGTCCGGGCGACGATGCCGGCGATCAGCGCGAGACACTCGTTGACCGGCACGGTCAGGTCGTCGCTGTTCTGCATGAAGTGATCAGCTATCCACACGCCGTGCCACCCGGTGCGTTCGGCGTACTCCGCTCCTTCGAGTACGTCGTTCCAGGTCCGGGAGGCCGCAGGCCAGAGAGAGAAGTCCATGCGGTCATCCTGCCTCTTGGGCCGCGAGGACTGCGTCTCCGTTCTGTTCTGCCCATTCTGTGAGCATGCGGATCGGGCCCATCAGCGTGCGGCCGAGCTCGGTCAGGTCGTACTCGACGCGTGGCGGTACGCCGCCGTAGTCGGTGCGGGTGACCAGACCGTTGGTCTGTAGGCGGCGCAAGGTCTGGGTCAGCACCTTCTTCGAGATGCCGCCGATCAGGTCGACCAGCTCGGAGTGCCGTCGCGGATGGTCGTTCAGCCCCCAGAGAACGACGACGGCCCATTTGTCCGCGATCACCTCGACGGCCAACCGCGCTGGGCAGTCGGCCAGGAAGATGTCGCCGGGTTCCACGCCGTACACAGGTCTCAGGGTACCCAGGGGTTCCCACGGCGCTGTCTAGCGTTCCATGCCATGAACGCTCTTCCCGAAAGCACCCACCGGCTCTTCACCGAGCCGAAGGACGTCACGATCATCACCATCGATCCGGACGGCTCGCCGCAGGCCTCGCTGGTCTGGGTCGAACGCGACGGCGACGAGCTCCTGATCGGTCTCCAGGCACCGCACCGCAAGACCCGCAACCTGTTCCGCGACTCCCGCGTGACCCTGCTGATCCAGGACGACCAGGTCAGCGCGCGCGGCCTCACGCAGTACCTGGTCATCCGGGGTACGGCGAAGCTCCACGGTCCCGGTGTCGCGGACGATTACAAGGCGCTGATGGACCGCGAGACCCAGCGGTACCTCGGCCTGCCGGAATTCCCGTTCGGCGAAGGGATCTGGGACACCGGCGTGGTGGCACGGGTGAGCGTCGAGCGGATCAGCGGCGAAGGACCGTGGACGGTCAGATGACGATGTGCCAGCGGAGCAGGAAGGCGCCGATCGACAGCACCAGGTACAGCAGGACGAGCGCGGCGCCGATGCCCGGACGCGGGCGGTGGCGGCGTACGGGCGTGTCCGCGGCCTGAGCCCGGATCGCCTCCATCACGGCGCCGACCTCGGCGGTGCGGTCCTTGGGGATGCCGTTGATCTCGCTCTCGTCCTGGCCGCGGGTCAGTACGACGTTGTCGTCGCCGATCTCGATCGAGTCGACGTCCTGCCAGGCCAGGCTGCGGATCAGCATGCTGGTGCGGGCCTTCAGCGCGGTCTCGGTCAGCTCGACCCGGTACAGCACAACGCCGCCGGCGACGCGGACGACCGACGCGCCGATGATCGTCAGCAGGCCGACCGCGAGCATGTCGCGGGCGCCCATCCAGAGCCACGAGTTCAGCCCCGGCACGACGATGAACGGCAGGATGAACAGCGCCCAGGCCCACCACGGAGCCGGATCCAGTGGCACACGCCACGGGAGTTGGGGCACGTCAGCCTGCTGCGCAGGCGCGGTGTCGGGCTCGACCGACCGATTACCCATGGGCGGGACCATAGCGACTCAACCCTTGAACAAGGAAGGAACTGCGGCGCATAACCATAACGCCAGCAGTGCGAGAGGTGTTATTCGGCGGCTAAGTCGCGGGAACGGTTGCGTGCGGCCTCGATCGCCGAGAGGAACGCGGCGCGGACCTTGTGGTCCTCGAGTTCGCGCACGGCGGCGGCCGTCGTACCGCCCGGGGACGTCACGCGCTCCCGCAGTACCGTCGGGTGCTCGCCGGTCTCGCGGAGCAGCTTCGCCGAACCGACAACGGTCTGTACGACGAGGTCGGTCGCCGTACCGCGCGGGAGGCCCATGTGGACGCCGGCCTCGATCATCGACTCGACCACGAAGAAGATGTACGCCGGGCCCGAGCCGGAGATCGCGGTCACCGCGTCCTGCTGCTTCTCCGGGACCCGCACCACCCGGCCGGTCGCGGCCAGCAGGCTCTCGGCCAGCTCGAGGTGGCTCTCGTCGCAGTGCGCACCGCGGGAGATCGCGGCCATGCCCTCGTCGACCAGCGCCGGCGTGTTCGGCATGACCCGCACGACGGCGACGCCCTCGGGCAGGCGGGACTCGACGAACTTGGTGGTGATACCCGCGGCCAGCGAGACCACAGTCTGGCTCGGCTGGACCGCCGGGGCGATCTCAGCCAGCAGATCCGGCATGTCCTGCGGCTTCACCACCAGGACGAGCGTCTCCGCCTGCTTCGCGGCGTCCAGGTTGGAGACGACGTCAACGCCGTACCGCTCCCGCAGCTCGGCGGCGCGCTCCTCCCGGCGCTCGGTGATCAGGAGGTCCTCCGGTCGCCGTCCGGCCCGAATCAGCCCGGACAGCAACGTCTCCCCCATCACACCGGCCCCGAGGACGGCCACCTTTGCACTCATGCCCACAGACTACTGACGAACTGCCCAGATTCCGGTCCCACTGCCCATCTGCCGGGACATAGGCTCTCGTCTCCCGGCCCCTCCGCCCCGAGAAGGCCCTGCCTCAGAAGGACCTGCCGATGAGACTCCGCCGTACCCTCGCCATCGCCGCCGCCGGACTCCTGCTGCTGGCCGGCGGCTCGACCCAAGCCACCGCCGTCGCACCAGGAGCGACCGCCGTCGTCCAGGCGGCGGACACCGACACCGACGACCCCGACGCCGGAACGCTGACCAGTCCGACCATGGCCACCGCGGTCGACCCCGCGGCCAGGTCGACAGCGATGTCGACGGCGGGCTTCTCCTACACCGCCCCCGTTGACCACTGCATCCTCTACGGGTACGAGATCGGCGCCACCTGCTTCGAATGGGTTGGCGACGACCAGTGGGTGGTGGACGGTATCGCCAACGGCTGGGCGGCCGTCGTGCACGTCCAGACCAACTACGGCAAGGACCGCTACTGCCAGGCGCTCCCGGCCGCCGAGGGCTGGGCGAAGTGCAACTACGACCACCAGGAAGGCAAGTGCGTCCGCTGGCAGATGTACGAGCTGAAGGACGGCGACACCCGGAACTTCACCGGCTGGAGCGCCTGGTACGGCACGGCGTACGGCTACCCGTGCTGACTACTTCTTGCTGACTACTTCTTGCTGATGAGTGAGCGGGCGAAGAACTGGAGGTTGGCGGGGCGCTCGGCGAGGCGGCGGACCAGGTAGCCGTACCAGTCCTCGCCGTACGGGATGTAGACGCGCATGGTGTGGCCGAGGCCGGCGAGGCGGAGCTGCTCCTCGGGGCGGATGCCGAAGAGCATCTGGTACTCGTAGCTGCCCGGCTGGCGGTTCGCGCGGTCCGCGAGCGCGCCGGCGATCGAGATCAGCCGCGGGTCGTGCGAGGCGATCATCGGGTAGCCGGTGCCGTTCATGAGGATCTTCATCGCCCGGACGTACGCCTTGTCGACCTGGCGCTTCTCCTGGAACGCGACCGACTCCGGCTCCTTGTACGCACCCTTGCAGAGGCGGACGCGGGAGCCGGCGTGGGCCAGGTCGCGGCAGTCGGCCTCGGTACGCCGGAGGTACGCCTGCAGGACCGCTCCGGTCTCGGGGAAGTCCTGGCGCAGCTCGCGCAGGATGCCCAGCGTGGAATCGGTGGTGGTGTGGTCCTCCATGTCGAGGGTCACCGTCGTACCGGCGTTGCGGGCGGCGAGGCAGATGGTCCGGGCGTTCTCCAGCGCGATCTTCTCGCCGTCACCGGGCAGCGCCTGGCCGACCGCGGACAGTTTGACCGAGACCTCGGCGTTCTTGGTGAGGCCCGCGGCGGCGAGCTTCTTCAGCAGGTCGAGGTACGCGTCGGCGGTGGCCTGTGCGGCGGCCAGGTCGGTGACGTCCTCGCCGAGGTGGTCGAGGGTGACGTTCAGCCCGTTGCTGACCAGCTTCTCGGTGGCCAGCACGGCCTCCGGAGCGGTCTCACCGGCCACGAACCGCGCCACGATGCCGCTGGACACCGGGAGCGACGACACCGCTTTCTTGATCTGGGGGCTGCGGGACATGCCCAGCAGGACTCGCCGAAGCACTACGTGTTCCTCCTCATCAACCCACCCATCTGCCAGTGGTGTCAGCAGGTTACGCGCCTGAACCTGGCTTTGCGGAATCCTGTGGCCCGGGCCACACGCACCCTACGTTGTTAGAAGATGCGCTCATGCCCATCTTCAAGCGTCGCCGTCGCAACGCCGCGGACGCCGATCCGATCGGCGCGTTCTGGTCCTGGTGGTCGGGTTCCGGCGCTGCCGCCGTCGCCGACGCGATCACCCGCCAGCAGCCGACCGACATGAACGTGGAGCTGAACGAACGGATCGCCCGGATCAACCCCGACCTGGAGTGGGAGCTGGGCCCCGGACTGCACGCGACGCACGTCCTGATCGTCACCGCCGCCGGCAACCCGGCCCAGCGCGCGGTCGCCCGCCGCTGGCTCCGCGCCGCCCCGCCGTCGGACCAGACCTGGGAGTACGCCGACCTGCGCCGGCCGGGGCCTGCAGTGACGATCCAGTTCGACGGGCTGCCCCCGGTGGCAACTGACGAGTCTGTGGTGTCGATCGAGCCGGACACCGCGTCGGTGCACGTCGGCGTACATCATCCTGTGTTCGCGTCTCTTTCGGTGGATGCGCAGCGGCGGGTGACGTTCCTGATCCTGGACCTGGTGCTCGGGGAGGAGATGGTGGAGACGTGGGTCGGCGCCATCGACACACTGCCCGCGCCGCCGGATGACGCCGTACCGATCGGTTCGCTGCTGCCTGCGGTGGCTGGGTTTGCTGCGGAGCACACGCTGGAGGACGGCAGCCCGGCGTGGAAGATGCTGGAGGGCACGCGCGACGGGCAGCGGGTGATCGCGACCGCGGAGTACCCACTGCGCTCGATCCGGCGGCCTCACCTGGACACGCATGTCGCCGTGTCGATCCACTACCCGGTGGTCCGGGAGGACGGGCTGCCCGAGTCGGAGATGCTCGACGAACTACGGGCCTTCGAGGACCACCTCACCGATCGCCTCGGCGGCTCCGGCAACCTCCTGGCCCACGAGACGTCGGCCGGCACCCGCATCCTGCACTACTACACCGACGGCACCACCCCCGCCGACGCCCAACTCCAAGCCGCCACCACCGGCTGGCCCCACGGCAAAGTAACCCTAACCACAGAACCCGACCCCGCCTGGCACAACGTCGCCCACCTCTCCGGGTAGCTGTACTACCTGGGTTCGACGCGGAGGGTCGTCGGTTTGGCTTTGGGGTTGACGATGGCGTCGGTGGCTGAGCCGTTGCCGTATTTCTTGTAGTAGGCCGCGTCGAGTTGGTCGTCGGCTGTGGCGTCGGGGATGTAGGTGACGTCGCGGGTCTTGCCGTCCCAGGAGATAGCGCCCTCGTAGTGACGGATGACGCCCTTGTACCAGCTGCCTTCGGCGCCGCGCACCGAGCGGACGTAGAGGTTTCCGTTGACGACTACGTGCCAGACGATCGTGAGGGTGCGCAGCGAGCCGTCCTGGCGGCGGCCGGCTACGCGGATCTCGCTGATTCGGTCCAGCGCCTGCAGTTCGTCAGCAGTCCAAGTACTCATCAGTTTCCTGCTCCTTCGGCTGGGCTCAGGCTTCGGGGATTGGTCTGCCGAACTTTTCCAGAGTCATGCTTTCGGGTTCCGGTCCGCCGCGTTTGCCGGTGTCGAGGGCGTCGATGGCTGCGAGCTCGTCGGCACTCAGTTCGAAGTCGAAGACGTCGAGGTTCTCGGCGATCCGCTCGGGCTTGGTCGACTTGGGGATGACCGAGCGGCCCTGCTGCAGGCCCCAGCGGAGCATCACCTGGGCCGGCGACTTGCCGTGTTCACGCGCGATCTCGCCGATGACGGGATCTTCCAGAGCGCTGGTGTGACCGCTGTCGCGATAGAAGGTGATGCCGCCGATGGGCGACCAAGCCTGGTTGAGGATTCCGTGCTCGTTGTCGAGAGCCTGGACCTCGCGCTGCTGGAAGTACGGGTGGATCTCGAGTTGATTGACCGCCGGAACCACGGTCGCGGCATCGAGGAGGCCGCGAAGGTGATCGACCATGAAGTTGCTGACGCCGATCGCACGAACCTTGCCATCGGCAAGGAGGGTTTCGAGGGCGCGGTAGGCCTCGAGGGTCTTGCCGAAGTCGCTGGGCAGTGCCTGGTGGAGGATCAGCAGATCGAGGTGCTCGACGCCGAGCTTGCCTGCGCTCTTGTCGAAGGCGTGCAGCGTCTCGGCGTACCCGTAATCGCTGATCCAGACCTTGGTCTCGATGAACAGCTCGTCTCGCGGGACACCGGAGTCGCGGATGGCCTGCCCGACTTCACGCTCGTTGCCGTAGGCGGCAGCCGTGTCCACGTGGCGATAACCGACCTCCAGAGCCGCACTGACCGCAGCGCGCGTCTCGTCCGGCGGTGTCTGGAAGACGCCGAGGCCGAGGGCAGGCATCTGTACGCCGTTGTTCAGGGTCAGGGTTTGCATCATCAGTCCTTCAGAACCGGCGGCGTTGGTCGGGGCGGAGTTCGTGGTCGCCGTAGCTGTTGTCGGCGGGGTTGACGGTCACGCCGGGCGCGACGATCTCGTCGATGCGGTCGAGCACGTGCTGGGTCAGTACGACGTCGGCGGCGGGCAGGAATGCATCGAGCTGTTCCATCGTGCGAGGGCCGATGATCGCCGAGGTCACGCCGGGGTGATTGATGACGAACGCAACCGCCAGTTGGATGAGAGTCAGGCCCGACTGCTCGGCCAGCAGCGCCAGCTCCTCGACGATCTCGAGCTTGCGCTGGTTGGCCGGGGTCGACATGTCGAAGCGAGCCGGCGGACGTGCGGACGAAGTCGGAGCCCCGGCCGAGTCCTTGCGCCAGCGACCCGAGAGCCAGCCGCCCGCAAGTGGGCTGTAAGTGAGCGTGCCCATGCCGTGCCGCAGCACGGTAGGAAGAACGTCTTCCTCGATGCCGCGCACGAGCAGTGAGTACGGCGGCTGCTCGGTCACGAAGCGCTGGAGGTTCCGTTCCCGCGCTGCCCATTGGGCCTCGACGATCTGGGAGCCGGAGTACGACGAGGAGCCGAGGTAGCGAACCTTGCCCTGGTGGACCAGGTCGGAGAGCGCGCCGAGAGTCTCCTCCACGTCCATGCCAGGGCTCGGACGATGGACTTGGTAGAGGTCGATGTAATCGGTGCCGAGCCGCCTCAGCGAGTTCTCGACCGCCTGGATGATCCAGCGGCGCGAACCGCCGCGCATGTTGGGGTCGTCCTGGCTCATCGGCATGAAGAACTTGGTGGCGAGGAACACCCCGTCACGCCGGCCGGCGAGCGCCTGGCCGACGATCTCCTCGGAGACGCCAGCGGAGTACACATCGGCGGTGTCGACGAAGTTGATGCCGGCGTCGAGCGCGCGGTGGATGATGCGGGTCGAGTCGGCGTGGTCGTCGTTGCCCCACGGGCCGAACATCATCGCGCCGAGGCACAGCGGGCTGACCTGGACACCGGTGCGCCCAAGCGGTCGGAACTCCATGTTCATTCTTCCTTGTCGTGCACGGCGGCGGTCGGTACGCCGGGTGCGGGTTCGCGGGCCGTCCAGCTGTAGTACTCGACGCTGATACCGGCAAGCGGCGCGACTTCCTCGCGGCGCATGCCGGTGACGCGCCGGTTGGCGCCGTACACGGGCAACCCCGCCTGGTTCGCGGCCATGACTTCACGCTACGTCGTCAGGCTGGGCGTGCCAGACCCTGTCAGTACCCCTCTCGACAGTGACTTTTCTCGGGTGGACCTGGTGGGGTGCAACCTGGAGGTTCTGGGGTTCCGTCTTGAGGGGGAGATGGAGAGTGGAGGACCGGATGGCGGAGCGGGACCTGGAGTTTGTGGAGTTCGTGGAGGGGGCGGGGGCTTCCTTGCGGCGGACCGCGTTTCTGGTGGTGGGGGATCGGCATCGGGCTGATGACGTCGTACAGGACGCGTTCTACAAGCTGTACCTCGCCTGGCCGAAAGTGCGGCGGGTAGGGAATCCGCTCGCTTATGCCCGCCGGATGGTGGTCAACGCCGCGCATGACGGCGGGCGGCGGCCGTGGCGGCGGGAGGTTGCGATCGGCGACGTACCGGAGCGGGTTGATCACGAGGACTTCGCGGCCGGCCATGCCGACCGGGACGAAGTACTCGAGGCACTGCGATCGCTCGGGCCGCGGCAGCGGGCGTGCGTCGTACTGCGGTACTACGAGGACCTGTCCGTCGAGCAGACCGCGGAGATCCTCGGTTGTACGACGGGCACTGTGAAAAGCCAGGCCGCACGTGGTCTCGACACTCTCCGACGAGCCATCGACCGGCGGCGGACGAGCCGGGCGCTGTGAAGGAGAACGAGATGGAAGACGTACGTGAGGTCAGCGCCGAGCTCCACCGGCTCGCCGATTCAGAACCACTGGACCCCTTCGACACCAATGCGCTGCTGACCCGCGGTCAGCGCGGACGACGCCGGCGCAAGACCTTCGCCATCAGCGGAGCGGTTGCCGGCGTCGCAGTGATCGCACTGGCTGCGGCCCTGTTGCCCGGGCTCACCGAGGCCGGCAAGAAACCACCGGTGGCCGGTGAGCAGAGCCAGACCGCGCTGTTCGAATCCGTGCAGGGCGTTCCGCGCGGGGAAGCGGCCGTCGGCAAGCGGCTGACGATGGCCGAGGCCCAGCGGCGGTGCGGCCTGCGGTTCCCGGGCGAGAAGCGCGGGTTCGAAACGCCGTACGACGGACCGTTCGTCGGGCAGCGGCTGTCGTACAAGATCACGATCGGCGCCCGGATGCTGATGTGCACGGTGCCCGGCGGTGACAAGCCGACCGCGGCCCTGCTGGCCCAGGTCGCCAAGGATCCGTTGCCCACCACAACCGCCGGCCAGTTGCGGCACTGCTCGGTGCAGACATGGGTAGACGTCACCGGGTGGCGCGTGACGGCGACGGCCCGGTCGACCCAGACCGGGGCCTCGTTGCTGACCGCCGTCTCGCCGAGCGGCAAGACCGCGATCGCCTGCGAGATCGACAAGAGCACGCTGGACGGCGGGATGATCACCCAAGGTACGTCGCTGCTCTCACTCGACCACCTGCGCTACGACAGCAACCAATACACGCATGCGACGTCGACCCAGCCCGCGCAGCTGTGGACAAGAAACAACATCGGCGGGAACGCCAACGGGTACACGACGCTGGCCTGGGGCAAGCTCAACGGCAACCCGACCAGGATCCATCTGCAGATGGACGCGAAGACCCAGACCGACGTACCGGTCACGGACGGCTGGTTCGCCTACTACTGGACGACTCCGCCGACGAAAGCGAAGATCGGCGACCTGCGCATCACGGCGTACGACAAGAACGGAAAGGTCGTCAAGGTTCTCCTCAAGTGACCTGAATCGTTATCAACCAAAGGGATTCGTGGATGGTCTCACCCTTCGCAGACCGATGAAGGGGGAGATATGAGGAAACTGCACACGATCCTGACGATGGTGGCGGCGGCGGCCGGGATGGTCGCCGCCGGCACGACGACGGCGGCCGCAAGCCCGGCCATCTCGTCGACGACGACCGCGGCATGCGGGCTGAACCTCGGTTCGGTGACGGCCGGTGGTGACCAGACATTCCAGCGGCTCACCACGATGCCGTCGGCAGGCGCGAAGAGCGTCGTACCGAATCTGTACGCCGATGGCGCGGTGCGGATGAGCGGGTCGTTCGTGAACGAACCGACCGCCACCGGCAGCTCGCGGTACGGGCGCGTGGTGCTCGGAGATGCGATGTACCAGCACTGGGTCGAGCTCGACAAGAGCGGCAAGGTGACGTCGTCGCAGCTGGCCCGGATCGGCGGCGGGTGGAGCAAGTTCATCGATCACGAGACATCGACGTTCAACGACGACCCGACCCACCCGCGGACCTATGAGTACGCGCTGCGGTCGGACGGCACGCTCTTCCGCTGGGTCGTCGGCGACACCGGCGTCTGGAAGGCGTACGGATCGGCGCCGGGGTTCGCGTCGGTCAAGTCGATGACGCTGATCAGCAAGGCCGCGGCGTACGACACGTTCCTCGCAAACACCCGGGGCGGCGCGCTGTACACCATCCACATCCCGGTCAACAACGCGATGAAGCCGGTCGTCACCAAGGTGCGCGCCGCCACATGGCAGGGGTTTGAGACGCTGGTCGCCGGCCAGTGCGGCAACTACGGAACAGTTGTCGCCGGCATCGACAAGGACACCAAGTCCGCGTTCATCTACACCTTCGGCCACGCAAACGGCGCAAAAACCTCAATCACCGGCCACGGCAAACTCCCCGGCACCTTCACCGACCCGACCTACTTCCGCTTCGCCCCACCGGTGAAGTCAGACTGGCTCTTCGGCGAGTAGCGAAGAAGAGAAACTTTGGAGTTGCGGCTGACCTCGGCGATCAGCCGCACCTCTGCCTGGGAAGGCTATTCAGAAGTCTCCGAGTGGCCCGCTCGTCCGGGTCTTCCGGGTCTTCCGGGTAGCTCGGGTCAGCTGTCGGGTGTGGGGTTGGGTAGGCGGTGGGTTCCGGTCGGGTCGACCTGGAACGTGAAGCCGTGGGGTGTGGTCCATTCCAGCGTCTTCACATCTACGCGGCGGACGTCCCAGCCGCGGGCGTGGGTCTTCACCCGGTGCGCGAACCGGCTGAGCGGCGCGAGGTTGCGGGTGCTGGTCTGACCTGTGGGGCCGTACGGGTCGTAGGGCTGGATGTGGTCGAGGTCGATGCTGCGATGGGTTTCGCGGGTGCCGTAGGGGAACAGCTCGACGGGGTAGGTGAGTCGCACCCGTTCGCGGATCCGGGTCGGGATCTCGTAGGCGTCAGCGCTGACGGCGTCGTTGAGGTCGATCACGGGTTTGACGGCGTACGGCGCGTGGCCCACCAGCTCGCTGAGCTGATCGGCAAGCAGCGGACCGATCCCCTCAGCACGCAGCACCCCGTTACCGGTAGCCAGCGTGAGGTCGGTGAGATGCACGAACACCTCGGTCTGCCCAGGACGCACCTGTCCGCTGGAACTCGCCGGGTTGGCGTAGGCGTCGTGCTTGATCTGCGCAAGCCGCGCGTCGAGAGCCCGTTGCGCAGCACAATCCATCGGCACACCTTCGTCGGGCTCGGTCCGCGGCCCGGGGATGTATTCGATTGGCCGACTGTCGAACGGATCACTCGGCGGATCAGGATCGTACGGTCCCGCGCCATCGGCCAACGGAGGTTCCCACAGCTCGACCGGGCCAGCGACCGGCTCAGCCAGGTAGGCACCGCCATCGGGGCGGTCGTACGGCGGGTTTGCTGGGACCGCCGTAGTGCCACCGCGTGCCGGGTCCGCTGACGTACAGGGTGTGTCGTTTGAGCGGTCGCGCGGGCCGTCGTACGGCGGGCTTGTCGGCCCGGCTGTGAGCGTCGTAGTGCCGCCACGTGCCGGGTCCGCCGAGGTACACGGTGCGTCGCTCGACCGGTCGAGCCGACCGAACGCACCGCGGCCTACCGCCGCCGATCGCGCGCCGACACCTGAGGTTGCGCTCGCTGCCGCCGATCTCGTGCCGGCACCTGACGTCGAGCCCGCTGCTGCGGATCCCGTGCCGACGCCTACGTGCGAGTCCGCCGTTGCGGATCGCGTACCGGCGGCTGTTTGCGGGTCTGTTGCTGCGGGGTGCGGGCCAGGGGCGGCTTCGGAGCTCGCCTTCGCCGAACGCCTGCCAGGGGTCGAGGCTGGGCGCGAGGGTTCTGCGGAGGCGGCGGTGTTGGCCGACGGCGTTGGGGCGGTGGTGGTCGGGGTGGTGGTCGGCGCTGGGTGCGTGCGGGCTTGGGTGAGGAGTTCCTGGGTGAAGCGAGGGTCGGCGATGATGCCGATCGCGTCGGCGCGGCGGTGTTGGACCTGGCGGGTGTCGCCGAAGGTCTTGAGCGCCTCGGCGATCGCGGCGATGGTGGCATCGTGGCGGATGACCGCGCCGGCCGGGGCCTTGGCGTAGATGGTTTTGTTGCCGTGGTTGTCGCTGCGGCCGACGAACACGCCACGCTCGCTTGCCGCTTCGGCGGCCTCGTCGCGGGCCAGGTCGGGGTCGGCGTGAGCCTTGGCGGCACGGATGATCCTGTTCAGGCGGTACGGGGTGATGGAGTCGATCAAGGGTGCGACGCGCCGGTCGACGGACCGGGCGGCTTGTTCGGACAGTTTCAGGCACAGCGTGGCGAGTTGGCGGGCTTTCCAGGGGGTGGCGTCGCCGGACTGGACGCGGGCCCAGGTGAACGGGAACCGGTGCTGCAGGGCCAGCGCCTCGCCGAGGAACTGGCGTGCGACCATCGGTGAGATTCCGAGCATGACGCCGAACTCGGTGACGGCGAACTCGGCGATCGGCGGGCAGCCGTCACCACCCAACACGACGGCCCGCTCTCGCCCGTCACAGGTCCGGCGGCCGGGCCGGATGCGGCAGGTGGAGGGGTGGAAGCGGTCGGCGTAGATCTGGGCGTGCTGCAGCAGCCGCGCATCGGCCTGGTTGGCGATCGCGCGGTGCTCGGCGGCGGACTCGAGCAGGTCGGCCGTGGAGAGCTCACTCAGATCGTTCTCGAACATGTGTTCGATTCTACCTGTCTATCGCGCGCCTGCCAAATCGTCCCGACCGCCAAAACCCCATTTACAAGCCGAACGAGCGCTCGACCCCGCGATCGCGGTCGGTCCTCGGTCGAGGGCAGCAGCCCTCCGCGAGGACCGGTCAGGGCGCCGCGCAGCCTCCGCGAACTGCGCCCATTCGTGAACTGACGACTGAGTAGATCTCCATGCGCCGGCCGCATCGTTCTTACTCTGCCCACCCGGCACAAACCGAGGGCCAACAGGCACGTTGCGTCGCACTCCAACTCCTCGGCCACCATGGGTCGATGTATGCCCTGACGCTCTATGCAGCCCAGCAAACCTACAGGCGACCATCGAAGCTGACGACTGCCCTAACTCTCTTCTTTCCTTGAAGACCTACTCAGCACTTCTGACGACCGTGGGTCGATCTACTGACGCCACGCGAAGAACCTCCGGCTGGTCGCCGAAGCCTGCCACCACCCTAAATCTCTTCCCTCCTCCATCTTTCCTATAATCTCTTCTTTCACTTCTCCGCTTGATCTCTTCCCTCAAGCCGTGCGGCGTTTGAGGGTGGCGGCGCCTAGGACTAGGGCTGCTAGGACGAAGGCGAGTACGACGAGGGCGTCGGCGCCGGTGCCGCTGGTCAGGCCGTTGCCCTGGGCAACTCCGATGACGGCGTCGACGGCATAGGACAACGGCAGTACGTCGCTGACCGCGTGCAGCACCGAGGGCAATTGGTCGCGTGGGACGAGCAGGCCGCACAGGAGGATCTGCGGGATCATCACCGCCGGCATCATCTGTACGGCCTGGAACTCCGTCGCAGCGAAGGCGCTGGCGAACAACCCCAACGCAGCACCGAGTACGCCGTCCAGAACTGCAACGACGCCCAACTGCCACGCATCGCCCTGGATGTTCAGATCCAAGAGATACAAGGCGATCGAGACCACGACGAGCGCTTGTACGACGGCGATCAGCGCGAACGCGAGTGCGTACCCGAGCAGGAAATCGAGCTTCGCCATCGGCATCGTGAACAGCCGCGACAATGTCCCACTCGACCGCTCGCGCAACGTAGCGACCGACGTGACGACGAACATGATGATCGCCGGGAACACCGCCAGCAGCGGCCCGCCGATCCGGTCGAACGTCCCCGGTGAGTCATGGAAAATCCACCACATCAGACTGACCAGCAAGGCCGGCAGCACGATCAGCATCGCCACCGTCCGGTGGTCCCGCCGCAACTGGGCGAGCACCCGTGCCGCAACCGCAAACGTCACCCGCGGAGTCATCGCGCACCTGCCTTCCGGTCGATCAGGGTGAGGAACGCCTGCTCGATATCCGCCGTACCGGTAGAGGCGAGCAGGTTGTCGGGAGTGTCGTCGGCGAGCAGGTCGCCGTCGCGCATCAGCAGGAGCCGGTCGCAGCGTGAGGCCTCGTCCATCACATGGCTCGAGACCAGCAACGTGGCGCCTTCGTCGGCCAGCTTGTGGAACAGCTCCCAGAGGTCGCGGCGCAGCACAGGGTCGAGCCCGACCGTTGGTTCGTCCAACACCAGCAGCTCCGGGCTGCCGAGGAGTGCGGCGGCGAGGGATGCGCGGGAGCGTTGACCGCCGGAGAGCCGGTCGACGCGTGCGTTGGCATGACTCGTCAGGTCGACGGCTTCGATCACCCGCTCGACATCGGACGACGCGACGCCGAGGACCGCGGCGAAGAAGCGCAGGTTCTCCGTGACGGTGAGATCGCCGTACACACTCGGCTCCTGGGTCACGTACCCGATCCGGCCGCGCAGCTTGGGCGCGCCCGCGGGCAGCCCGAGGACCGAGACATCGCCGGTCACGCGAGCCTGCAGGCCGACGATCGCGCGGATCAGCGTCGTCTTGCCGCAGCCGGACGGCCCGAGCAGCCCGGTCACGGTCCCGGCCCGGAGGTCGAACCCGACCCCGTGCAGCACCTCACGGTCGCCGCGGACGACGACCACCTCACGGCAGCTCACCGCGTTTTTCATCATATGATGAATTTAGCGCGCGCATCGACCCTTGGCAACAGCGCGGTCAGATGACGGTGTACCCCGTGGCGGCGCTCAACGGACCGAGCTGCGGCTCGCCGTACTGCGCTCGCAACACACCGAACCTCGAGACCTTGTCCGGCCCAAACCGCGCGACCTCCGCGGCGTATGTGTCACCGGAGACGAACACCGGCGGCGTCCGCTTGCTGTGGAACTTGTCCGCGTACAGGACCAGCTCCTCCTCCGGCGTCCGCGGCAGGTAGTCGTCGACCGGGATCGGCAGCGCCTGCCGTACGACGTCGTCCCGCGTGATCCCAACTCCCGTATGGCACGAAGCGAACCGGCAGATCTCGACCGGAAACCCCAACGAAGCAAGGAGTTCATACCCGAGAACGCCGTGCCGGACATAAGCAGAAGACTCGAGCCGATAGACCCCGATGTCATGCAGCAGCGCACCGGCCCGCACCAGATCGGTGTCCACAGCAAGCCCGGCGAAGAACTGCGAGGCAAGCGAACACACGAGCTGGCAATGCTCGAACACGACCTCGAAGGCGTCCCGGGTCGGCGCGTACTCCCGATGCAGCGCGCGGATCTCGGCGTCGGTCGGGATCTGCATCAGTCGCTGACGTAGGACTGGATCGCGGGACCCATCCGGTCGACGAGCGTGCTCAGGTCCGCACTCGCCACCGGCTCGAGCTCGACCACATAGCGGGTCAGCGCCATACCGATCAGGTGACCGGCGATCAAGCTGACTCGCAGGAGGGCGTCCGGTACGTCGAGGAGCTGCGAGACAGGCTGCAGGATCATGCTCGTCATGCCCTCACGCATCAACCGGGCGACGTCGTCGCTGGTGACGACGCTGCGCAGCATGGCCTTCATCCGCTGCTGTCCCTCGTCGGATTCCCAGACGCCGAGGAAGACCGTCACGATCCGCCGGCCGAGCTCCTCGCGCGGGCCGTCGAGGATCCGGGCGGCGACCTGTCGGGGGTCGAGCGGCAGCGCCATCGCCTGGACGAACAGCTCTTCCTTGCTGTCGAAGTAGTGGTGCACCAACGCCGCGTCGACCTCGGCCTGCCGCGCGACCGCGCGGATCGAGGTGGCCGCGAATCCCTTGTCCGCAAAGGATTCCCGGGCGGCTTGCAGGATCTCTCCCCGGGTGTCCGGTCCGCCGGGGCGGCGTCCCGGCGTACGTCGGGAAGCGGTCACGGCGTCAGCTCCGAGATTTCACCTTCCGGGGTGACCGCGAACGACGTACGGCGGGAGGTGCTGCGGACGAAGTGCTTGCGGGTGAACTCGAGCGACTCGACCAGGTCGACCTCGCGCTCGGAGCGACTGGTCGCGCGGCGGGTGTTGATCTCGATGATGATGTGCCCGCGGAAGTCCTGGTTCGCCAGCGTGCCCAGCAGGTCCGCCGCGCGCTGCGTCCCGCGCCCCGGCACCAGGTGCTCGTCCTTCGCGGAGCCGGTCCCGTCGGTCAGGTGGACGTGGGTCAGGCTCTCGCCCATCGTCGCGGCGAGCTCGACGCAGTCCTGCTCGGCGGTCGACGCATGCGACAGGTCGAGGGTGGTGTGCGCGTACGTCTGCTCGGTCGGGTCCCAGCTCGGCGCGTACGCCTGCAGGTCCCGCCCCGGTGCACGCCACGGGTACATGTTCTCGACCGCGAGCGTCACGCCGGTTTCGGCCTCCAGCCGGGCGATCCCCTCGACGAACCCGCGCGCATAGTCCCGCTGCCAGCGGAACGGCGGATGTACGACGACAACGTCCGCGCCGAGCTCCCGCGCGGCCTCGGCGCTGCGCTCGAGCTTGCTCCACGGGTCGGTCCCCCAGACCCGCTGCATGATCAGCAGCGTCGGCGCATGCAAGGCGAGCACGGGGAGCTGGTGGTAGTCGATGAGTCGCTTGATCGCGTCGATCTGGGTGCTCAGCGGATCGATGCCGATCATCACCTCGACACCGTCGTACCCGAGCCGGGCGGCGAGCTCGAAGCCGCTCGCGGTCGACTCGGGGTAGACGGAGGCTGTGGACAGACCGATCTTCGCGGTTGTGCGGGGGTTCATTGGTTCACCGGGGTTGCAGCTGGTCGAGCCGGGACAAGATGACGCCCTCGCGGAGCGCCCAGGGGCAGATCTCGAGCGCGGGCAGGTCGAACAGGTCCATCACGGCGTCCGCGACGAGTGCGCCGGCGACCAGCTGCGACGACCGGCCGGCCGATACTCCCGGCAGCGCGGCCCGCTCGGCGGCGGTCATCTTGGTCAGCTTCGGGATCCAGTCGTTCAGGTCGTCCCGGTTCAGGGTGCGGGCCACGTACGGGCCGTCGGCGGACGGAGCCGCTCCGGCCAACCGGGCCAGGGAACGGAACGTCTTGCTGGTGGCCACCGAACGCTGCGGCTTGCCGGCCCGCAGCACCGGACCTGCAACGGCCGCCATCTCCAGCCGGATCCGCCGCCGCAGTTCACGGACCTGGTCCTTGTCCGGCGGGTCCGCGGTCAGGGCCTCGCGGGTCAGCCGGCCGGCGCCGAGCTGGACCGAGACCGCGACGGTCGGCTGCTCGTCCGATCCGGCCGCGATCTCCAGCGACCCACCGCCGATGTCGAACACCGCCAGCCGGCCGGAGGACCAGCCGAACCAACGCCGTACGGCGAGGAATGTCAGGCGGGCCTCGTCGTCGCCGCTCAGCACCTCGAGGTCCACGCCGGTCTCGGACCGGACGCGGTCCAGCATCTTCTCGCCGTTCGGCGCCTCGCGCAGCGCGGAGGTGGCGAACGCGAGCACCGACTCGCAGCCCTTGTCCTCGGCCAGCACGACAGCTTCCTTGGTGAACGCGATCAGTCCGTCGGCCCCGGACTCGTCGATCTTGCCGTCCTTGTCGAGGTGCTCGGCCAGCCGCAGCTCGGTCTTGTGCGAGTACGCCGGGAGCGGCGCGGCACCGCGATGCGCGTCCACCACGAGCAGGTGGACGGTGTTTGATCCCACGTCGAGTACGCCGAGCCGCATTCCCCCACGCTACTGGACCGCAGGAGTAACGGCGGTTCGGGAGTGGGGGTTCACGGTTGGGGACCGATCGCGCGTACGCTTTCTGAGTGCCTGAGGTTTCTCTTGATTTCCCCCGTGCCTGGGTCGAGTTCATCGACCCCGACGACTCCGACCAGGTGTTCCGCTGCGACCTGACCTGGCTGACGTCCAACTGGTCCTGCATCTTCGGCGGTGGCTGCCAGGGGATCTACAAGGGCCGGCCGAACGACGGCTGTTGCACGCTCGGCGCGCACTTCTCCGATGCCGATGACGAGAAGCGGGTGAAGAAGTGGGCCAAGGAGCTCGGCAAGGAGGACTGGCAGTTCCGTAAGGAAGGCCGGGCCAACGGCTGGGTCGAGACCGACGACGAGGGTGAGCGCAAGACCCGGGTCTGGGACGGCGCCTGCATCTTCCTGAACCGTCCGGGTTTCGAAGGCGGCGCGGGCTGTGCGCTGCACGGCCTGGCGCTCAAGCGCGACATCCACTTCGTCGAGACCAAGCCCGACGTCTGCTGGCAGTTGCCGATCCGGCGGACCTTCCGCGAGGTCGAGCGACCCGACGGCACGACGTACACCGAGGTCGGCATCGCTGAGTACGACCGGCGCGGCTGGGGCCCGGGCGGGCACGACCTCGACTGGTACTGCACCGGAAACACCGAGGCGCATGTCGGCGTCGAGGCGGTCTTCGAGTCGAGCAAGGTCGAGCTGCAGACCCTGATGGGCCACAAGGCGTACGACGTACTCGCCGAGATGTGCCGTCAGCACCTGGAGGCAGCCCGACCGCTGCTGCCTCACCCGGCGTCTAAGTAGTGATCTTGCCGTTGTCGACGAGCCACCCGATCGCGTCCAGGGCGGCCTCGACCGCAGAGTAGCGCGGGCGGAAGCCGAGCAGGCGGGCTGCCTTGTCCATCGAGCAGTTCGGGCTGTGCTCGATGTGGTCCCGCGTGGCGCCTGCGTCCTGGTCGGAGACGGTCTGGCGCCATTCGTCCCAGGACGCGAAGCTCAGCCGGGCTTCCTGACCGAACCAGCCGGCCACGGTTTCGGCGTACCCGCGGAGCGTCACCGCATCGCCGGCGACCGCGTGGAAGCTCTCGCCGATCGCTGTCGAACGGTTCGCGATCGCAGCCAGGAAGACGCCCGCGACGTCGGCTGCGTGGACCGGGTTGAGCGTCTCGAGGCCCAAGTTCGGCAGCAGGACACCGTCGCCTTGGGCAAGCTTGTCGTAGACGCCGAGATTGAAGTTGCCGGCCGGGTTGACCGGCGTCCATCCGGGTCCGCAGATGTGACCGGGGTGGACGATCGTCACCGGCAGTCCGTGGCGGCGCGCCTTGCCGAGCAGGTACGCCTCGATCGCCGCCTTCTGTACGCCGTACTCGCCGAACGGCCTGCGCGGCGTGTCCTCGCGGGTCGGGACGATCACGCTCGGGCCGTGCACCCAGATCGTGCCGCAGTGCAGGAGATGCTGGATCTTTCCTTGCACCGCCTCGGCGAGTTGCCGCGCACTGTCCTCGGTGAAGCAGATCAGGTCGATCACGATGTCCGGGCTCAGCTCGGCGACCCGCTGCCCGAACGTGCCGGCAGCATCCTCGGCCTCCCGGTCGACCTGGATCAGCTCGACCCGCTGCCACGCTCCGTCCGACTGGTACGGCGTACGTTCGCCGCGGCTGAGCACCGTGACCTGATGACCGAGGCGGACCAGCGCCGGGACCAGGTACGTGCCGATATGACCGGTTCCTCCGATAACGACCGTGCGCATGTCCTAGAGCCTAACGACACACCCGGTGGCGGCAACTGTCGGTGGGTGAGGACAGAATGACTGGCATGCGTCTGGATCATCTGTCGTACGCGTGCGGGCCCGAGGGGTGCCGTGCGACCGTCGAGCGGTTGTCCACGCTGCTCGGAGCGGAGTTCGTCGACGGTGGGGTGCACCCGCGCTTCGGCACGGTGAACCACATCCTCCCGTTGGAGAACGACCGCTACATCGAGGTGGTCGACGTACTGGACCACCCGGCCTCCGACAAGGCTCCCTTCGGTCAGGCGGTGCGCGCCCGCAAGGAGCTCGGCGGCGGCTGGCTGGGCTGGGTGGTTGCCGTCCGCGACATGGAGCGGATGGAGCAGCGCCTCGGCCGGCAGGCGGTTCCGGGCAACCGGCACCGGCCCGACGGGGTCAACCTGACCTGGCGGCAGATCGGCGTGAAGGGTCTGATCGCCGACCCGCAGCTGCCGTTCTTCATCCACTGGGACGACCTCGGCGAGCACCCGTCGGTCGGCGGCAAGGGCGTCAAGCTGACCGCCCTCGAGATCGCCGGCGACCCGGTCCGCGTCACCGACTGGATCGGCCACCCGGCCGACCACCTGCTGAACGACCTCGACGTCGCCTGGGTCGGCCCCAACGGCCAGCCCGGCCTCAATGCAGCCGTCTTCGACACTCCGAACGGGATCGTTCGCCTGTAACTCGAACCCCCGGTCTCTCTTGACCGGGGGTTTTCTTCGGCCTAACATACAACCAAATGGTTGTAGATGAGGTTCTGACAGATCGGTTGCTGCACGCGTTGGCGGATGCGACGCGGCGCGACATCGTGCGGCGGTGCCTGGGCGAGGCGGCATCGGTGTCCCGGTTGGCCGACGTGTATCCGATGAGTTTCGCCGCGGTGCAGAAGCACGTCGCCGTCCTGGAGCGGGCCGGCCTGGTGAGCAAGGAACGACGCGGGAGGGAGCAGCTCGTGCGCAGTGAGATCGACGCCGTACGGCGGGCCCGGGAGGCGCTGGACCAGCTCGAGGCGACCTGGCGCGGACGGATCGAGCGGATGTCCGACCTGTTGGCCGAAGACGAAGGAGATGGAACACATGGGCGTGACCAGCATTAACAAGGATTTTGAGGCGTTGACCCTCACCCTGGTGGCGGACTTCGACGCGTCCACCGACAAGGTCTGGGAGCTGTGGGCCGACCCGCGCAAGCTCGAGCGGTGGTGGGGGCCGCCGACGCATCCGGCGACGATGGTCGATCACGACCTGACGCCGGGCGGCCGGGTGTTCTACTACATGACCAGCCCGGAGGGCGAGAAGTTCCACGGCCTGTGGACGTTCATCGCGGTGGATCCGCCGAAGTCGCTCGAGTTCGTCGACGCGTTCGCGAACGCCGACGGGGAGATCGACGACGCGCTCCCGCCGTACATCGCGCATCTGGAGCTGACGGCGTCCGACGGCGGCACCCGGATGGAACTGCGCGCTTCGTTCGACACCCGCGAACAGATGGATCAGCTGCTCGGCATCCAGATGGACATCGGCATGCAGCAGGCCATGTCGCAGATCGACGCCCTGCTCGCCGGCTAGTGGATGTTCTCGAGGTCTGTCAGTGAGGTCTCGAGGTGGCCGAGCATGCGTTGCAGGTGCGGGACGGTCCGGCGGTCGCCGATCAGGCCGAAGTGGAGCTGGTGGTCGTAGCTGGTGACGCTGATGTTCAGCGCCTGGCCGTTGAGCACGATGCTCGCCGGGTACATCCCGAGCAGCCGCGACCGGTTCCAGTACAGCGGGCTCTCGGTGGGTCCCGGGACGTTCGAGATCACCACGTTGTACGGCGGCCTCGTATGGCTCGCCACACCGGGGAGGACCGCGGCCGGGCCTGCGACGCCGAAGCCGAGCGCGCCGACGATCAGGTTCTGCAGCGGGCTGAGCTCGGACAGCACGCCCTTGCCGTGGGCGGTCGAGGCCATGATGCGGCGGATCCGGCGATCGGGATCGGGCAGGTCGGTGGCGAGGTCGGCGATCAACGTGGTGAGCGAGTTGCCACCGCCGGGCGCCCCGTCGCGGTCCCGCAAGGAAACCGGGACCATGGCCGTCAATGCCCTGTCCGGAAGGGCGTCCAGCTCGATCAAGTAGTTGCGCAAGGCCCCTGAACACATCGCGAGCAGTACGTCGTTGAACGTCGCACCGGTGATCGCCCGAACCTTCTCCAAGCGCTCGAGAGGCCAGGACTGCGCCGCGAACCGCCGAGCCCCGGTCACCCGCTGATTGAAGATCGTCTTCGGCGCCTGGAACGGCATCGTCGACTGCAGCAGGCCCTTGACCCCGGCCAACGGAAGACCTGCCAGATCGGCGAGCGTCTTGACCGCGTCGACCGGCATTCGTGCGAGCGACGGCAGCCGGCCGGCGCTCGCAGCCGGCTCGTGCTGCTGCGGCAGCGCGTAGGTGGGTGGCATGCCGGTACTACGAGGGTCGGTGGTGAGGGTGTCCTGCATCCAGCGAAGGGCGGTGACGCCGTCGATCATCGAGTGGTGGATCTTGCTGTAGAGCGCGAAGCGGCGGCCCTCGACCCCTTCGATCAGGTGCATCTCCCACAGCGGGCGGTGACGGTCCAGGAGCGTTCCGTGCAACCGGCTGGTGAGCTCGAACAGCTCTCGGTAGCGCCCCGGGCGAGGCAGCGCGGACAGCCGGACGTGGTACTCGAGGTCGATGTCCGGATCCTGCTCCCAGGACCAGTAGCCGAGATCCTGCGGCCGGTTCCGCACCCGCCGTTCGAACATGGGATTGACCGACGGCGCCGCGAGCATGTCGCGGTACAGCCGGGAGACGAAGTCCCGCGAGCTCTCCGGGAACACATTGTCCCGGCCGGCGCCCTCCGGAAGCTCGAACAGCATCAACCCACCGACATGCATCGGCTGCTCCCGGGTCTCGCCACCCAGGAACATCGCGTCCAGCGGCCCCACCGCGGTCATGCGTCCTCCGCTCCCCGACCCGGCCCTCCGACGCTTCATCGTTCGCCAGACACGGCCGGGTCGTCTACCCCTGCTCACAGGGATTACGGAGATTTAGTTATCCCCTCAGCTATCGAGTGGGCGGTAGTTCACGCCGAGTCGCTCGATCCGGGCCAGGTGCGGGCGGAGCCGGCCGAGGAACTCGTCGTACGAGACCTTCTCCGAGCCCCAGGCCCGCTCGGCGAACGCGGACAGCCGCGGTAGCACCATGTAACCGACCTGCTCCGGGCCGGGCATGTACTCGGTCCAGATCTGGCACTGGGTGCCGACGATCAGCGCCTTCTCGTCGTCGGTCAGCGACTCCGGGATCACCTCGAAGTCGTACACCTTCTCCAGCGGGATGAAGTTGCCGATGGCAAGCGGTTCGGTGGCCGGGTCGCCCTGGTAGTAGTCGAAGTACACCGACTCGCACGGCGCCATCACGGTCTCGTGACCGGCCTTCACCGAGATCTCGCCGCGCTCGGCACTCCGCCACGCCATGATCACGGCGTCGTCCGGGCAGTCGGTGTCGACCATCTCGTCCCAGCCGACCAGCCGCCGGTCCTGCTCGGCCAGCACCTCCGCGACCTGCGCGGTGAACCAGCCCTGCAGCTGGCCCGGCTCGTCCAGCCCCAGCTCGGCCTGCCGCTTCTGCGCCGCCTCGGACTCGCCCCACTGCACCGACGGGCACTCGTCACCGCCGAGGTGGACGTACGGCGAGGGGAAGATGTCGAGCACCTCACGCAGCACGGTCTTCACGAACTCGACCGTCGCGTCGTTGACGTTCAGCACGTCCTCGCTGATGCCCCAGTACTGGCGGACCGTCAACTGCTGGTCCGGGTGGTTCCCCAGCTCCGGGTACGCCGTGATCGCGGCCTGCATGTGCCCCGGCAGGTCGATCTCCGGTACGACGGTGATCCCCCGCTCAGCGGCGTACGCGACGATCTCGCGGAGGTCGTCCTTGGTGTAGAACCCGCCGTGCCGCTGACCGTCGTACTCGAACTCCTTCTGGCCGCGGGTCATCTTGCCGACCATCGTCTCGGCCCGCCACGCGCCGATCTCGGTGAGCTTCGGGTACGCCTCGATCTCGACCCGCCAGCCCTGATCGTCGGTGAGGTGGAAGTGCAGCACGTTCAGCCGGTGCAGGGCGAGCACGTCGATGATCTTGAGGACGAACTCCTTCGGCATGAAATGCCGGGCCACGTCGAGCATCATCCCGCGCCAGGCGAACCGCGGCGCGTCGGCGATCCGCGCCAGCGGGACCGCGACCTTGCCGAACTCGTCGGTCGGCTCGGCCGCCTCGATCAGCTGCGCGTACGTCGTCTCCGCGTGCCGGAGCGCGTCCTCGGAGCCGGCCGTCAGGCGGGCGCCGTCCAGGCTGACGTCGATGCGGTACTCGTTCGGCTCGAGGTTCTCGACCACGTCCCGGACGGCCTCCCCGAGCGGATCGGCGGTGATCCACCGGCCCTCTTCGACGGTGAGTTCTCGCGGGGCAGGGACGATCGCGATGTCGGACATCCGGACTCCAAGCAGCCTGGGTCGATTTATGTCAGGACGATCCTATAATCAGCTTCCGCGTCAGGTTTCATGAGAGGGTTTGCCCGTGACCAGCGAGCAGCAGCGGACGACCCTACGCGTGCTGGTCGCCAGCAACGCACTCGGCGGAGTCGCGACCGCCAGCGGCTTCGCGGTGGCTGCCCTCCTCGCCGAGAACGTCTCCGGCTCGACTTCGCTGGCCGGCCTGGTAGCCACCTCCACCACGCTGGGCGCCGCCGCGCTCGCCGTACCTCTGGCAGGCCTGGCTCGCTCCCATGGTCGACGGGTCTCACTGAGCCTCGGCTACTTGATCGCCTTCGTAGGAGCCGCGCTGACGATCCTCGCTGCCCAGCTCGGCTCGCTCACCTTGCTGCTCGCAGCCGGCTGCCTCTTCGGCAGCGGCTCGGCTTCCAACCTGCAGTCGCGGTACGCCGCTACCGACGCCGCCGAGCCCAGCCGCATCGCCCGCTCGCTCGGGCTGGTCGTCTGGGCCACCACGATCGGCGTGATCGTCGGCCCGAACCTGACCGGCGTCGGCGGCTCGATCGGGTCGTCGCTCGGCATCCTGACGCTGGCCGGGCCGTACGTCTTCTCGGTCGTCGCCTTCGGACTCAGCGCAGTCACCGTTTGGGTAGGCATGCGAAGCCAGGTGAGACCGACCAGGGTGGAGCGCCAGCCGCTGGCAGAGACCTTCCGGCAGGTGATCGCGATTCCGCATGCCCGCCTGGGGCTGCTAGCCATCGCGACTGCGCACGCGGTGATGGTCGGGGTCATGTCGATGACGTCAGTGCACCTGCGACACCACGGCGCGTCCCTGACCATCGTCGGCTTCGTCATCAGCGGACACGTCGCCGGCATGTACGCACTGTCCCCGGTGACCGGCTGGCTGGCCGACCGGCTCGGCCGCATTCCCACGATCGGCATCGGCCTCGGCATCCTCGCGATCGCGATGACGCTGGCCGCCGTCGCGCCGGATGACGCGCACGCGCTGACCGGACTCGCCCTGTTCACGCTGGGCCTCGGCTGGTCCGCCTGTCTGGTCGCCGGGTCGACGCTGCTGTCCCGGTCCGTCCCGGACGGCATCCGCACTTCGGCTCAGGGCCTGTCCGACCTGACCATGGGCGTCCTGGCTTCCCTTTCGGGCACGGCTGCCGGCCCGGTCCTCGCCTACCTCGGCTTCCACTGGCTGGCGGTCTTCTGCGGGCTGCTCCTGATCCCGGCCGCCCTGACTGCTGCACTAACCAAGCAGCAGATGCAGCGTGCGTGAACCCGGCCGAAAGCCGAAGCTCTGGTACAGCGCCCGCGCCTGCGGGTATCCGTCATCACCTCGTGGACAGACGACCGCCTTGGTCCCACCTGCTTCTCGCAACGCATGCAGTGCGGCCAGGTTGACAGCCGCACCGAGTCCACGCCGCCGGTACTCCGGAGCACACCCGACGGGCTCGACCAGTCCGACCTGGTGCTGCTCGTCCAGCCAGATCAGCGCCGAGGCGACGAACTCTCCGGCCTCGTTCTCCACGACCCAGTCCAGCTCGGGTCGGTAGGGCCAGGTCGACATCACCTCGGCCATGTCGTCGTCGGTCACCTTTGACGGCCCCCAGTCGGACCAGGCCGCCCGGTGCGCAGCAGCCCGCTTCGCCACCTCGTCTTCCCGTACGTGCCGCAGCGTCAGGCCTTCGGGGACGACTGGTTCGGCCAGTGCGTCCAGCGAGATCCAGTGGTGGGTGTAGTACGGCGCATCGTCGTCACGCTGGAAGCCGGCCGACTCCAGGGCGGCCAACAAGTGCTTCTCGGTCTCCAGCACACCGGCGGCCAATCGCGGGCCGTCCGCTGTCGCCTGGAACCACTCCACGACCGCACCTGCGAGCTCCGGCCGGTCCGGGTCCACGGTCATGAGGAGATGACCCGGCTGCGCCAGCCACCCCCAAGCCACCACGTCGTCGCCGTCACGCCAGACCGCCGTACGCCAATCCGCAGACGAGCGGCGGGCGTTCACGCTTCGCTCCCAGGCGACGTCGCCGAGGTGCAGCCGGGACACTGGACTCCACGTCCGCTGGACGAGCTCCTGCATGTCACTGAGGCCGTCAGGGCCGGCGTACTCGGTCATCTGCACGGAGGGCAGCATCGCAGCGCCGGAGGGCCGCCTCAACTGTATTAGGCTCGAACGTCGTGAGCATCGCGGAGGGTGGGATCCCGAGTCCCAACATCTGGCACCACCCGAAGGTGTACGAGATCGAGAACCGGGCAGTGGACCCGGATGGCGTGATCGAGCCGGCGATGCGGGCGATCCGGGACTGGGCCGGCGCAACGCTGCTCGACATCGGCTGCGGTACCGGCTTCCACCTGCCCAAGTTCGCCGCGACTGCCGGACGAGTGATCGGCGTGGAGCCGCACGGCGCGCTGGCCGACGCCGCCCGTCGACGGACGCAGGCGTTGCCGAACGTCGAGGTACGGCAGGGTACGGCGCAGGCCCTGCCGGTGCCGGACTCGTCGATCGACGTGATGCATGCGCGCTGGGCGTACTTCTTCGGACCGGGCTGTGAACCCGGGCTGGCCGAGCTGGACCGGGTGATGCGCCACGGCGGGACCGCGTTCGTGATCGACAACGACGGCAGCCGGTCCACGTTCGGCGGCTGGTTCAGTACGTCGTACCCGATGATCAAGCCGGCCGAGGTGGAGCGGTTCTGGACCGACCGCGGCTGGCACCGGACGGCGCTGGACATGGGCTGGCGGTTCGAGAGCCGGGCCGACTTCGAGGCGGTGGTGAAGATCGAGTTCACGCCGAAGGACGCGCAGCGGATCATCGCCTCGCATGCCGGCGCCGAGGTCGACTACGCCGTCAACCTGTGGAGCAAGAGCTTCTAGCCGACACTCTCTGTGGTCTGCGGACCGACCTTCAGTACTCATAGGGTTAACGAGATGGATGGTCTGCTGCTCGAACGCGTACCGGGGCTGCCGGAGCGGCTCCGGATCGACGTAGGTGAGCAGCGCGCGGTCGTCGTACCGCACGCCGCCGATCGTCGCCGGCTCGCCGACGTACTGACCGGACTGGATGACCCACCGCCCGGTGCGGTCGTGCTGAAGGGCGGACCGGTCCGGCTGGTGCCGGCTGAAGGCGGACTGCTCCCCCACCTGACCGTCCTCGGCAATGTGATGCACGGCCACCGGACGACACATCAGGTCACCACGCAGGCTGCCCGGGACGAGAGCCTGGTCAAGGTCATCGGCTGTGGTCTCGAGGACGTCCAGGACCGCTACCCGCACGAGATCACCCCAGGTCGTCGCAGGCTGGCCGGAGTGGCTCGTGCACTCGGCGCGTACCCGCGAGCGATCGTGCTGGAGGACGCGACCGGCCTGCCTACCTGGGGATCGCTCCTGTCGATCCGACCCAACCCCGACCTCGCCTCGGTCGCACTGCTGCTCATCACCACCAGCGCGACACGCATTGCCGGGTTTGACGATGCCGAGTAGCCGCAGAGCATTCCTCGGTGCCGCAGGAGCGCTTCTGCTCACCGGGTGTTCGAGTGACGTGCTGGGACTGCGGCGTGCTGTTCGGGTGGCCGTCAGCTGGAGCGGGCAGGAGCTGCGCGCGTTCCATAAGGTCCTCGACGGTCTGGGAGCGCTCGACTACCCGGTCGAGGTCGTACCGCTCGGCGACGACATCTCCACGGCGTTCGGTGCACGCTCCACGCGACGCCCGGACATCGTCATGCTCCCGCAGCCCGGCCTGGTCCCACGTCATCTCAGCGACCTGGAGCCGATGCCCGACGATCTGGCTCCGCTCGGGCAGGCTCGTTTGTGGAACGAGCTCCTGACGCACAACGGGACGACGTACGGCGTGCCGTTCAAGACTGCGCACAAGTCGGCGGTTTGGTATCGGCCCTCGGTGTTCGAGCAGGCCGGCGTACAACCGCCTCGACTGTGGTCGGAGTGGCTGACGCTGAACCGGACGCTGACGCAAGCTGGCATCACACCGTTGTCGCTGGCGGCAGGTGACGGCTGGGTGCTCACCGACTTCCTGGAGAACGTGCTGCTCGGTATTGCGCCCAGCGTCTACGTAGGACTCGCTGCAGCGACCGACCCGCGCCCGTCGCAGCAGCCGCAGTTCGGCGCGGCACTGCGGTTGCTGGGGACCATGTGGTCGGCGCCTGGAGTACTGGCGGGTGGAGTCAAGGAGTCGCTCGTCCAGCAGTTCCCGGATGCGCTGATCGAGGTGTTCGGCCATCGCAGAGCGGCCATGGTGCTGGCATCCGACTTCGCCGAGCCGGTTGTCCGCTCGTTTGCCGCCGACCCCGATGACATCGGTCTCTTCACGTTCCCGCCGATGGGTCCGGGAGCTGCAGCACCTGTGGTGGTCGGTGGCGACGTGATGGTGCTGCCGAAGCCGACCAGGGACGACGCCCGCGATCTCGTACGCCGCCTGTCCGCGCGGACCGCTGCTGACCCGTGGATCAAGGAGGGCGGGTTCCTGGTCGACGGACGGGTCTCTGGGTACACGCCTGAGCTCACTCGACTTGCCGTGCAGTTGACCGAGCCCGGTGAGCAACTCCAGTTCGACCTGTCCGACCAGCTCGGTCGGCTCGGCGACATCAACGGGCTGTGGCGTGTGCTGACCGACTTCCTGATCCAGGTCGGCGGTCGCGGCGCTGCCGTCGTACCAGGGGCTGTGGACGACGCGATCGACGAGATGCGCAAGGTGGAGGAGAGCTGATGGGGCTGCACACCAACGGCTTGTCCCTCGAGATCGTCGGCCGTGAGATCACCGGTCGCCCGGTCCCCGGCAAACCCCGTCGGCCGGCCGGACCGTACCTACTGGGGCTGCCGGCGTTGCTGCTCAGCTGTCTGCTGCTGGTGCCGATCGGAGTGACCGTTGTAGCGGCGTTCCGGACACCCGGCGGGTTCGGGTTCGGCAACTTCGGGGTGATGACCGACCAGGGCGCATTGCGTGCCGTCGGCAACAGTCTGCTCTGGGTGCTGGTTGCGTTCGGGATCGTCGTGGTCGGATTCTTCCTTGCCCTGTTGAGTTATCGACTGCCCGCGGTGACGACATTCCTGCAGCCCGCACTGGTCATTCCGTTCGCAGTCTCGGTGCTGGTGTCCGGTGCGACGTTCCGGCTGCTCTTCGACCCGACACCCGAGCGTGGGACGGTCACGGCGGTCTGGACACGACTGTTCGGGACGAGCCCGGTGTGGCTCGGGCCTGGTCTGTTCTGGCTCGTGCTGGTGTCCGCGTTCGGCTGGACCTGGCTCGGGTACGTCGTGTCGCTCTTCCGGGCCGGTCTGGACGCCATACCCGACGATGTGACCAGAACCCTCACGGCAGAAGGCGTTCGGGGCTGGCGGCGCCTGCGTGCGTTGGAGATCCCGTTGCTGCGGCCGATCACCGGTGTGGTCACGCTGACAGTGGTGATCGCTGCGGTGCGGGTCTTCGATCTCATCCTGATCGTCGTGCCAGGGTCGATGCAGCGGTCCGCCGACGTACTCGGGCTGAACTGGTGGCGAGCGACGACCAGTGGTGACGACACGGGACGTACGGCGGCGCTCGGCGTCGTACTGTTCGCGATCGTCGCTGCGGTGGCGCTGATCGGCGTACGGGGCTTGCGTCGGCGGCGGTGGGCGATGCCGGTGACCGTCGTACGACCGGATCCGTCGCTCGGGCGGCCGAAGCCTCGACGTTCCGTACGGCGGTTCGGCTGGCTCGTCGGGCTCGCAGTAGCGCTGGTGTGGATCTTCCCGGCCGTAGTACTCGTCATCACCGCGTTGCACTCCCCTGCGGAAGCCGGTGTGCGTGGCTGGTGGTCCGCGTCGGGACTCGGGTTCTCGTCGTTCGCTGCAGCGGCGAATGTCGGGTTGTTCCGGGCCATGCTGTCCACACTGATCATCGCGAGCGCTGCCACCGCCGTGCTGCTCGTGATCGCCGTACCGACTGCCTATCTGGTCGCGTGGGGCGGTCTACCGATGCGCGTCGGCCGGACCGTGATGGCAGTGTTCGTCGTACTCGCGGTGACGCCCGTGCAGATGTACGCCGCTCCGCTGCGAGACGCGATCGACGCAGCCGGACTGGCCGGCTCCCGGATCGCACTAGCTCTCGTGCACGCGGCAGCAGGTCTCCCGTTTGCTGTGCTGTTACTGCGGTCCGCCTTCGCGTCTGCCCCACCTGCGTTGGTGTCTGAGGCGCTGCAAGGCCCGGTACGGCAGAGCGCCGTACTGGCGACTGTGCAGCGGACGTACCGTCCCGCGCTGATCGCTGTCGCGGTGCTGGAGTTCGCACTGGTGTGGAACGACTTCATCGTCGGGTTCCTGATCAGCGGACCGGGTACGACGCCGTTGTCGCTCGTGCTCTGGGGTGAGGCGCGACAGTTCTCCGCATCGAGCGGACCGGTCGCCGCCGCGGCCGTCGTCGCGTCGATCGTGCCCGCGGTCCTGATGCTGTCGTTCTGGCGGACCGTCGTACGCGGACTGACGACGGGGAGTCGGCCATGAGCGAGGAGGAAGAGAAGGCGCCGGAGAAGGAGGAGTCGCCGTACCAGACGCGCGGATTCCGCTTCGTCATCGGCACTGTGGCGTCGGGACTCCTCACCGGGCTCGCCTCGGAGATACTCAACCAGAGCCTCGACAGCGGCGGCTGGGTGCAGTGGATCGGCCTTGGTGTGACCGTGCTGCTCGGAGCGATCACGCTCATCCAGTACGGCCCGGCGATTCGGCGATCCTGGCAGCACAGCGGCGAGAGTGCTGCTGAACTGCACGCGACCGCGGAGGAGGCCGAGCAGTGGATGATCGCGCTCGGCTCTCATGCCGGCGGTATGGCGGCGGCCGAGTGGTATGCCCTGCACGAGGAGTGGCTCCGCGATCTGCTGATGACCGAGAAGCCGCACGTCGACACCATCGACGACTTCGCCCGCATCTGCGACGCCCTCGAGGCCTGGTACGTACGGCGTGCCGACCCGGATGCACTGCTCCAGCTCAGTGACCTGTTGAGTGCCGCAGCCGAGGTGTGCAGTCGCCGTGATCTCGCCGAGCTCGCCGCGGCGCGCGCGGCAACGGCGTACCGGATGTTGGGCGACCTGGACACGGCCAGCACCCGGCTCGGCATCTCCGACAACATCGCGACCCACACGCGCACTGCAGCTGCAATGACGACGCGGCGGCAGGTCGAGCGGGCTCTGCTGTCTCTTGCTCGCGCGGACCGCTCACCTGCCGGGAACGATCGCGACGAGGCGGTCCTGAACGCACGCGACCGGCTGGACGAGGCACGGCTCAAGCGCCCCGGTCCGGACCTCGCGGCCGACGTGGCGATCGCCGTCAACCTCGCCGTCGTACACCTCTACCAGCAGGACGCCGAAGGCGCGCTCGACCACCTGCGACCGGCTGTCGCCCGGGCAACAGCCGCAGGCGATCTGAGCGGCCAGGCGCACGCACTCGAGCTCATGGGCATGGCCGCCTGGATGCAGGACAACAAGCACGAGGCCGTCAGCCGCTGGGACCACGCCGCCCACCTGTACGCCGAGATCGACGAACGCGAAGGCCACGCACGCTGCCTGCAACACCTCGGCTCCGCGGAGGTCGACGCCGGTCGCATGACCGCCGCACTCGAGCTCCTCGAGCAGAGCGCGATGCTGCGGCGGACCGAGAGCGAGATCCTCACCAAGTACCTCGACGCCGCGCGGCAGCCGTCCGAGTTGCCGGTCGTCGCCGACGATGCGCCGCGCCGTACGGTCGGCTGGTTGAAGCGGCTCCTCCGGTCGTTGAAGGGATTTGTCGGACGCTCCGTTTAGGTTGGTGCCATGGCGAAGGCAGCGACACAGGCGAAGGGGAAGTCCGCGTACGCGTGCTCGGAGTGCGGATGGACCTCGGCGCGCTGGATCGGGCGGTGCGGCGAGTGCCAGGCCTGGGGCACGGTCGCCGAGGTCGGTGCGCCCAAGGCCGCGCGGATCACGGCGGGTCCGGTGTCCTCGCCCGCGATGCCGATCGCCAAGGTGTCCGCGATCGAGGCCGAGTCGCGACCGACCGGCATCGGCGAGCTCGACCGCGTGCTCGGCGGCGGCGTCGTGCCGGGCGCGGTGATCCTGCTCGCGGGTGAGCCGGGTGTCGGCAAGTCCACCCTGCTGCTCGAGGTCGCGGCGCAATCGGCACGCGGCGGCCAGCGCACTCTCTACGTTTCCGGCGAGGAGTCGGCTGCTCAGGTGCGGCTGCGCGCCGGCCGGACGGACGCTCTCGTCGACGAACTCTTTCTTGCTGCGGAGACCGACCTGTCCGCAGTGGTCGGGCAGATCGACGCGGTCGAGCCGGCCTTCCTGGTGATCGACTCGGTGCAGACGATGGCGCATCCCGAGGTCGACGGCGCACCGGGCGGCGTGACGCAGGTTCGCGAGGTGACCGGCGCGTTGGTCCGGCTCGCGAAGGAGCGGCACATCGCGGTCGTGCTGGTCGGCCACGTGACCAAGGACGGCGCGATCGCCGGTCCGCGGATGCTCGAGCACCTCGTCGACGTGGTGCTCGCGTTCGACGGCGACCGGCATTCGGGGTTCCGGATGGTGCGCGCGACCAAGAACCGGTTCGGCCCGTCGGACGAGGTCGGCTGCTTCGACATGGTCGACACCGGGATCGTCGAGGTCACCGACCCGACCGGCCTGTTCGTGTCCGAGCACGCCGAGCCCGTCGCCGGGACGTGCGTGACCGTGATGATGGAGGGCCGTCGCCCGCTGCTGGCCGAAGTACAGGCGCTGGTCGGGCCGTCCGCGGCACCACAACCGCGCCGGACCACGTCCGGGTTGGAGTCGTCGCGAGTCGCGATGGTGCTCGCCGTGCTCGGGAACAGGGCCGGGCTGAAGCTGACCGACAAAGAGGTGTACGTCGCGACCGTCGGCGGCGTGAAGATCACCGAGCCGGTCGCGGACCTGTCCGTCGCGATCGCGGTCGCGTCCTCGGTGATGGACAAGCCGATCCACCCCGGACTGATCGCGATCGGCGAGGTCGGCCTGGCCGGCGAGGTCCGGCGGGTCGGCGGTCTGGAGAAGCGGCTCGCGGAGGCGGCCCGGCTCGGATTCACCAAGGCGATCGTCCCGGCCGACATCCCGAACCGGAGCAAGGACCTCAAGCCGATGGACATCCAGAAGAAGTACGGCCTGCGTACCTTCGCCGCTCCGGACCTGCCGTCGGCACTGATGGCCGCCGGTCTCGCCTGAGGGTTGTGTTCCCCGCCACAGGACGGACGGGGGATCAACAGACTCCCGGTCGGGAACGTACTCTGGGGGCGCCCCCACGCCGGGTTCATCGTTGAACCTGGGTATCCCCCGGATGACTGCAGGAGCACCTGATGACCGGATCAAGAGTTGTCGCGCTCGGCCACTACCAGCCGGAACGGGTGCTCACCAACGACGAGCTCGCCACCATGGTCGAGACCAACGACGAGTGGATCCAGAGCCGGGTCGGCATCCGCGAGCGCCGGATCGCGGCCCCGGACGAGTCCGTCGACGAGATGGCCTGGCGCGCCGCCGACAAGGCGATCGCGAACGCCGGCCTGGACATCGCCGAGATCGACTACGTGGTCGTCGCCACCTGTACGGCGATCGACCGCTCGCCGAACATCGCCGCCCGCGTCGCCGCCCGGCTCGGCCTCGGCAACCCGGCCGCGATCGACCTGAACACCGCCTGCTCCGGGTTCGCGTACGCGCTGGCCACCGCCGACCAGGCGATCCGGGCCGGCGCCGCGACGAAGGCCGTCGTGATCGGCGTCGAGAAGCTCAGCGACTGGACCGATTGGACCGACCGCACCACCTGCGTGCTGATCGGCGACGGCGCCGGCGCGGCCGTCGTGGTCGCCGACGAGGACCCCGGGATCAGCCCGGTGGTCTGGGGTTCGGTGCCGGAGATGTCCGACGCAGTGCGGATCGAGGGCCGCGAGGGCCCGTTCCAGCAGGAGGGCCTGAGCGTCTTCCGCTGGGCCACCACGCAGCTGCCCGAGATCGCCCAGCAGGTCTGCGAGAAGGCCGGGCTGAAGCCCGAGGACCTCGGCGGCGTCGTCCTGCACCAGGCCAACCTGCGCATCATCGAGCCGCTCGCGAAGCGGCTCGGCGCGACCAACGCGGTGGTCGCGAAGGACGTCGTGGAGTCCGGCAACACCTCGGCCGCGAGCATCCCGATCGCACTGTCGAAGCTGGTCGAGAAGCGCGAGATCCCGTCCGGCGCGCCGGTGCTGCTGTTCGGATTCGGCGGCGGCCTGTCGTACGCCGGCCAGGTCATCCGCTGCCCCTGACGCGACAACCGTCGTACCGCCGTCCCGCGTGATCACGCGGGAATCCAGTAGTGCACGGTCCGGATGCACGGGCGGGTGCACGCGCAACCGCGACTGCGGACCGCGCTGCACCGCGTGCGCCCGGCCGAGCGGCAGATATCCGCACAACTGCATCCGCGTAACCGCATAGACTCAGGTTCCGTGGCACCGAACACGGACAAGAACAGCACCGGCGCCCGCCTGCGCTCGACACTCGCGGCGGTCGCGCCCGGCACCGAACTGCGCGAAGGCCTGGAACGGATCCTGCGCGGCCGGACCGGCGCACTGATCGTGCTCGGTCACGACAAGGCCGTCGACGCGATCGCCACCGGCGGCTTCGAGATCGACGTCGAGTTCACCGCGACCGGATTGCGCGAGCTCAGCAAGATGGACGGCGCGATCGTCCTCGACCGCGATGCGACCCGGCTGATCCAGGCCGCCGTACACCTGATGCCGGATCCGGCGATCGTCACCCAGGAGACCGGCACCCGGCACCGGACCGCCGACCGGGTGGCGCGGCAGACCGGGTTCCCGGTGATCTCGGTCTCGCAGTCGATGCACATCATCGCGCTGTACGTCGACGACCAGCGGTACGTGCTGGAGGACTCCGGCGCGATCCTGTCCCGCGCGAACCAGGCCCTGGCCACCCTCGAGCGGTACAAGCTGCGCCTGGACGAGGTGTCCGGCACGCTGTCCGCGCTGGAGATCGAGGACCTGGTCACGGTCCGGGACGTGGCCGCGGTCGCGCAGCGGCTCGAGATGGTTCGCCGGATCGCCACCGAGATCGACGGGTACGTCGTCGAGCTCGGCACCGACGGCCGGCTGCTCACGCTCCAGCTCAACGAGCTCGTCGCCGGTGTCGCCGGCGAACGCGAGCTGGTCGTCCGCGACTACCTCCCGCCGGCCACGGGTCGCCGGCCCAAGACGGCCGACGACGTACTGCTCGAGCTCGATGCGGTCAGCCCGACGGATCTGCTCGACATCGGCCAGGTCGCCCGCGCCCTGCAGCTCGGCGGCGCCGAGCAGCTCGACGCCGCGGTCACCCCACGCGGCTACCGGCTGCTGGCCAAGGTGCCGCGTCTCCCGGGTGCCGTCATCGACCGGTTGATCGACCACTTCGGCCACCTGCAGAAGTTGCTCGCGGCAAGCATCGACGACCTGCAGACGGTCGAGGGCGTCGGCGAGAACCGCGCCCGCACGGTCCGCGAGGGCCTGTCCCGCCTGGCCGAGTCCAGCATCCTGGAACGCTACGTCTGACCACTCGTAGTCACTAGACGCCTCCGGTTCGTGAAAGAGCCGGAGGCGTCTTGCATTCCAGCGCGGATCGGCTAATACTCCACATGGAACATTTGGCGCGGAACAATCCACCTGGAGGATCATGGCCGACCTCACCCCGCTGGCGATCTCGGTGCTGGCGTTGCTCGAGGAGAAGCCGATGCACGCCTACGAGATGTACCAACTGCTCGTCAGCCGGCACAACCACCGGATCGTGAAGGTCCGGCCCGGTTCGCTTTACCACACGGTCGAGCGGCTGGCCGGGCAGGAGTACGTCCGGGCGATCGGCACCGAGCGGGCCGGGAACCGCCCCGAGCGGACGACGTACGAGCTCACCCCGGCCGGCCGCGAGGCGATGGTCCGGCGGGTCGAGAGCGGTATCGAGACCTTCGTCTACGAGTACCCGGTCTTCCCGGTGTTCCTGGCCGAGGCGCACAACCTCGAGGCCGAGGACGCCGTACTGCGGTTCCGCCGCCGGATCGAGGAGATGGACTTCTGGCTGGCCGACGTGGACAAGGCGATGGCCAGTGCCAAGGCCCGGGACGTCCCGGAGCCGTACTGGCTGGCCGGCACCTATGTCCGAGCCCAGGTCGCGGCCGAACGCGACTGGCTCACCACCATCATCGAACGTATCGAGAGCAAGGACCTGGAATGGCAACCGGACAAGACGCAGTGAGGCCCGAGGTGCGGCCCTGGCCCGCACTGTGGGCGTTGGTGCTCGGCTTCTTCATGATCCTGGTCGACTCGACCATCGTGTCGGTCGCGACCCCCGCGATCCTCGAGGACCTCGGGTCGGACGTCGGCACCGTGGTCTGGGTGACGAGCGCTTACCTGCTGGCGTACGCCGTACCGCTGCTGATCACCGGACGCCTCGGCGACCGGGTCGGCCCGAAGAAGCTCTACCTGACCGGACTGGCGTTGTTCACGCTCGCGTCGGTCTGGTGCGGGCTCACCAACTCGATCGAGATGCTGATCGTGGCCCGGGTCTTCCAGGGTCTCGGCGCCTCGATGATGACGCCGCAGACGATGGCCGTCATCACCCGGATCTTCCCGCCGGACCAGCGCGGCCGGGCGATGAGCCTGTGGGGTGCGACCGCCGGCGTGGCGACGCTGGTCGGCCCGATCCTCGGCGGTGTGCTCGTCGACGGGCTCGGCTGGCAGTGGATCTTCTTCATCAACGCGCCGGTCGGCGTGGTCGGCTTCTTCCTGGCGATGCGGCTGGTGCCGGACCTGCCGACGCACAAGCACAAGTTCGACCTGATCGGCGTCGTGCTGAGCGCGGTCGGCCTGTTCCTGCTGGTGTTCGGCATCCAGGAGGGGCAGAAGTACGACTGGGGTCAGATCAAGGGCCCGATCACGGTCTGGTCGCTGATCATCTCCGGCCTGGTCGTGCTGGCGATCTTCGTCTTCTGGCAGTCCCGCAACCGCGGCGAGCCGTTGCTGCCGCTGAGCCTGTTCAAGGACCGCAACTTCTCGCTGGCGAACGTCTCGATCACCACGGTCGGGTTCGCGATCACCGCGATGGCGTTCCCGCTGATGCTGTACGCACAGGCCGTCCGCGGGCTGTCGCCAACCAAGTCGGCGCTGCTGCTCGTGCCGATGGCGGTCATCTCCGGTGCGCTCGCGCCGTTCGTCGGCCGGCTGGTCGACCGTACGCCGCCGCGGTTCATCGCCGGGTTCGGGCTGCTGTGCTGCTCGGTGTCGATGTTCTGGATGAGCCAGGTGATCGAGCCCGACGTCGCGATCTGGAAGCTGCTGCTGCCGATCGCACTGCTTGGTGTTGCCAACGGCTTCATGTGGGCGCCGATCGGCACGACCGCTACGCGGAACCTGCCGATGCACCAGGCCGGCGCCGGTGCAGGCGTCTACAACACGACTCGTCAGGTCGGCGCGGTCCTGGGCAGTGCGAGCATCGCCGTACTGATGGAGTCGCGGCTGGCACACAACCTGCCGGGGGTGGCCGGGGGCGCGTCCGAAGGGTTCACCGGCAAGTTGCCGGAGGCCGTGCGGCAAGGCTTCAGCGACTCGATGGCGCAGTCGCTCATCCTGCCGGCCGCAGTACTGCTGATCGGGTTGGCTGCGGCGCTGCTGTTCGTGGCACCGTCGCACCTGCAGAAGAAGACCGACGACGCGCCCCAGCAGGCCAAGGCCGCCTGATCAGACGACCTGGAAGGCCTGTGCGCTGGACAGGTGGCCGTCGTACTCGGCTTTGACGACGTACGTTCCGGGCTTGGCGACCGGTTGACCCGGTAGACAGCCAGGCCCGGAACGGTGCCCGTTCCACGGCACCGTGAACGCCGCCTGCTTGCTCTTGGCAACGACCAGCGTGGCGCTCTGGATCACCTTGCTGCATTGGCTGGTGCTCCAGATCAGGTCATTGCCCGACGTGACGGTCACGGTCAGCTTGTCGTTGCTGATCGCGGCCTTGCACTCGTCGTCGACCGGGCTCAGTTGGACCACGAAGTTCAGCACCGAGCCGGAGACGATCTTCCGGTTGCCCGGCAACGCGTCGATGCGTACGTCGGAGCCCTTGCAGGCCAGGTCCGCGGGTGGCGTTGTCTTCGTCGGCTTCGGAGTCGGTGTCCGCGACGGCGTCGTACTCGATGAGGTGCTCGGGGCCGAGGCCGGCGGGGCGCCGGACGGGTTCGGCTGCGGGTCGGTCGCGGCGGTGTTCTGCGCGTCGCCGTCGCCGGAGAAGAGCCGGGAGATCAGAAAGACCAGCACAACTACGACCGCGAGCACCAGTCCCCGGCGGAACCAGTACACGCTGGCGGGCAGGTGCCCGACCGGACGGAGCAGGCTGCTCATGAAGCGCACTCTAATATCGGCCCTGTGCTCGACCAGTCAGGCTCGCCGCTAGCCACCGCTCTCCACGACCCGGTACTGCGTTGGTACGACGCCAATGCCCGGTCACTGCCGTGGCGGGAGCCGGATGCCGGAGCGTGGGCGGTCATGGTCAGCGAGTTCATGCTGCAGCAGACACCGGTGAACCGGGTGCTGCCGGCGTACCGGAGCTGGTTGGAGCGGTGGCCGAAGCCGGTGGACCTGGCCGCAGCGGCCCCTGGTGAGGCTGTAAGGGCCTGGGACCGGCTCGGGTACCCCAGGCGCGCCTTGCGGCTGCACGCGGCGGCTCAGGCGATTGTGGAGCGTCACGGCGGCGAAGTGCCGGACGACCACGCCGCACTGCTCGCACTGCCGGGCGTCGGGACATACACGGCTGCCGCGATCGCATCGTTTGCCTTCGGCCAACGTCATGCCGTCGTCGACACCAACGTCCGCCGGGTCCTCGCCCGAGCCCTGACCGGCGTCGCCCAGCCGAGCATCTCCCCCACCGCCGCAGATCAGCGCCTGGCAACCAGTGCGCTCCCGGCTGACGAGCCGACAGCCGCCCGCTGGGCCGTCGCCTCGATGGAGCTCGGCGCACTCATCTGCACCGCCCGTACGCCGCGATGCGCCGACTGCCCGATCCGCTCGCGCTGCGCATGGGTCCGCGCCGGCAGCCCGCCGTACGACGGCCCGCCGCGCCGCGGTCAGACCTACGAAGGCACCGACCGCCAAGCCCGCGGCCGGCTCCTCGCCGTCCTGCGGGCCGCGTCGGCGCCCGTGCCCAAGGACAAGCTGGACGCGTCCTGGCCGGATGCCGTGCAGCGCGAACGTGCGCTGGACGGATTAGTTGCCGACGGCCTCGTAGAACCGCTCGCCCGCAAGCGTTACCGGCTCCCCGAATGAGCAAGAGGCCGGCTCGACGAACTCGAGCCGGCCTCTTAGCGGTGCTTCAGTTCTTCTTGCTGCCGGCGGGTGCTTCTTCGTCGTCGGCCAGCAGGTCGAGCGGCATCGCCGGGCTGCCGGACAGCGTCGCCAGCATCTGGCGGACGTTGGTCAGCTGCGCGTTGATGCTGTCACGACGCTGCGTCGCGGCGGCGAGCTCACGCTCGGACTCGGCGCGGATCCGCTCGGACTTGTCCTTCGCGGCGGCGACGATCTCCTGGGCCTGCCGGTTGGCGTCGGCCAGCTGCTGCTGCGACAACCGCTCGGCCTCGGAACGCGACCGGTCGGCCTCCCGCTGCACCTGGGCGGCGCGGTCGGTGACGGCGGCCAGCTGCTGCTCGGCCAGCGCGGTGCGGGCAGCGAACTCCTGCTCGACCTTGCCCCGGCGCTCGGCCAGGGTGGTCTCGAAGGCGGCCGCGGCCTGAGCGGACTTGGCCCGCTCCTGCTCGTACAGCGCCTGGGCCTCGCTGCGGCGCGCAGTGGCGTCGCGCTCGGCCTCGTCGCGCATGTCGTCGGCCTGGGTCCGGGCCTCTTCGAGGATCCGGGCGGCCTCTGCGTCGACCTCGCTCTTCCAGTCCAGGGAGTACTGCTCGGCCTCCTTGCGGACCTTCTTCGCGTGCGACTCACCGTCGGCGACGATCGCCTCCGCATCGGTGCGCGCGCGGGTCACCAGGTCACGGGCCTCGTCGTCGGCCAGCGACAGGATCTTCGCGACGCGCTCACCGAACTCGGTGAACGTCGGCGTCCGGTCCTTGGAGTCCTCCTGGGCGGAGATGACGGCCGCTTCCGCTGCGTCCGTGCGGGACTGCAGCTCCTGCACATGACGCTGCAGCTGCTCGGACTGCTGCTGCAGCGCAGTCAGAGAGGTGGTCAGCTCACGGATGTGCTGATCCACCTGGGCAGGCTCGTAGCCACGCAGAACGGTACGGAACGGGGTTGGGCTTTCACTGCTCATGTTTTCCGATGCTCACTTCGATGGGTGGGTGGATCACACATTGTCACTGACAAGGATCTGACTGTCACGTCCTCATCCTGATTCCCCCGTGGAACCCTCACTGGAGGACATTCCACCACCTGGGCGGAACCCCGGTACAGCGAGTGCCTCGATCACACCCGAAAGCTGGGTGAGCTCCTTGGTGATCTCATCACGGCGCTGGTTCAACGCCGCGACCCTCGCCTCGGCTTCGGCGAGAAGTTTTCGTGCCTGTGCGCGAAGACTATCGGCGTGGTCGCGCGCCTGCGCCTCCAACTGCTGGGCTTCGCCCCGCGACCTGCGGATCAGCTCGTGCGACTGACGCTGTGCTTCGGCCAGGTCGTTGGCCGCGCGCTCGCGCAGATGCTGGGTCGCGGACTCTGCCTCGGCCTCACGACGGTTGGCCCGCTCGATGATCTCGCGGGCGTCGTTCGCGGCCGAGCCCTTCAGCCGGTCGGCCCGGACCTGCGCCTGGGCGGTGACCTTCTCGGCCTCCTGCTTCGCGGCGGCCAGCGTCGCCTCGGCCTGCTCGCCGGCGGCGTACAGCGTCGTCTCGGCGAGCGTGGTCAGCTCCGCGTTCTCCTTGGCGATCGCGTCCTGGGTCTGCTTCAGGCGGCTGGTCGAACGGCCGACGACGCGGCGCAGATGCGCACGCTTCTGACGCATCAGCTCGGTGGCTTCGGCGGCGGCCGCGTCGCGGATCGACTGCGCCTCGGTCTCGGCGGCGCCGATCAGGTCATCGACGGTCTTCTTGCTCCACAGCGTCTGCTTCTCGGCCTCGGCCATCGCCAGCTCGGCCGACCGGTTCGCGTCCTCGACGATCCGCTGCGCCTCGGCGGACGCCGTCCGCCGGTCTGCCTCGATCGAGTCGACGACGAGCTTGGCCTGGGCCCTCGCGTCGGCCATCAGCCGCTCGTTGCCGGCTTCGGCCTCGGCCTTGCGCTCGGCGATCTCGGCGACGGCCTCGGCCCGCAGCTTGTCGATCTCCAGCGAGATCGACGCCAGCTTGGCCCGCTCGGTCTCCTCCAGCTCCGCAGTACGGCGCTCGAGCTCGGTGCGGTTCTCGCCGCGCAGCCGCTCGATCTCGGCATGCGCCTCGCCGATCTCGCGACGGGACTTCTCCCTGGCCACCTCGACCTCGCGGTCGACCGCGGCCCGCAGGTCGCTCGCCTCGGCCTCGGAGCGGGCGATCAGGTCGGCCTCGTTGCGTACGGCGGCCTGTGAGACCAGCGCGGCCTGCTCGCCTGCATCCGAGACGAGCTGCTGCGCTTCCTTGCCGGCCCGCTCGACGGTGGCCTGCGCGGACTCGCGGGCGAGCTGGGCCTCTTCGAGCAGCTCGTCGGCCTCGTCCTTCAGACGTGCTGCTTCGCTCTCGGCGGCAGCGATCCGGCGCTGCGCCGCAGCCTGCGACTCGGCCCGCAACTGGTCTGCGGTCGCCTGGCTCTCGATCTGCAACTGCTCGGCCGCGGCCTCCGACTCCGCCCGGCGCTTCGCGACCTCGTCGGCGACAGTGGCGCGCAGCTGCTCTGCGGCGGACTCCGACTCGGTCTTCAGCCGCTCCGCGATCGCGGTGGCCTCGGAACGGACCCGATCGGCTTCCGCGTTGGCATCGCTGGTCAGCTTGTCGGCCGCGGCGGCAGCATCCCGACGCACCCGATCGGCTTCGCCGGTGGACTCCGCACGCAGCCGGTTGGCGGCTTCCTCGGCCTCGGAGCGGACTCGCTCGGCCTCGGCCTTGGAATCGGTGCGGAGTTGCTCGGCGGAGCGCTCCGCGTCGTTCAGGACCCGCTGGGCAGCCGCCATCGCGTCGGTCCGGAGCTTCCGGGCGGCGGCCTCGGCCTCGGCCTTCAGCTGCTCGTTCTCGGCGCGGATCCGGCCGGCCTCGTCGCGGGCCACATCGTTCTCGTGCTCGGCCTGCTCGCGCAGCGTGTCCGCGATCCGCTGGGCCCGCTCGAGTACGCCGCCGGCCTGCCGCACGCCAAAGGAACCGGTGTCAGCGACCGGTTCCTGGGTCAGGGGCAGACGCGGAGCGTCCATGCGACGAGATGATTCCATCCCCGGCCCCCTTTCCGACAGTCCGGGTCCGAACAGCGTGCTCACAGGGTTAACAACGCAGTAGACAGGCGGTAGGTAACTGCTTCATCAGCAGTTGCGCGATCTTCCCATCGATACGTTGGCGGGCGCGACCCACTCCCGTATCGAAGTGGTCACGCTCCGCAGGACGATACGACCAGTCAGTAGCCTTCGCGCAAATCAGGCGTGTCGCACCGATACGCAGAACCGCGGCGCAGTACTCCGGACATGCAGAAGGCCCCGCCGGAGCGGGGCCTTCTGGGTTGGCGTCGGTTACGTGTCCTGGACGCCGGAAGTCGGACCGTTGCTGCCGCCGGCGGTCAGGTCGGTCAGCTCCAGGTCGGACGTCGAGGACTTCTCGGCACCGGTGAACTTGAAGAACTCGGTCACGCCGTCGTCGTTGACCTTGCCCTCGGGCACCGCGTCGACCAGGACGATCTGGCCGGGACGCAGCTCCCCGAACAGGATCTTCTCGGCCAGCACGTCCTCGATGTCACGCTGCAGTGCGCGACGCAACGGACGAGCACCCAGCACCGGGTCGAAGCCACGCTCGGCGGCCAGCTTCTTCGCCGCCGGGGTGAGCTCGATCCCCATGTCCTTGTCCTTCAGCCGCTGCTCGATCTGGGCGACCATCAGGTCCACGATCCGGACGATGTCCTCCATCGTGTGCTGGTGGAAGACCACGATCTCGTCGACACGGTTCAGGAACTCGGGCCGGAAGTGCTGCTTGAGCTCCTCGGTGACCTTCGCCTTCATCTTCTCGTACGAGCCGCCGACATCGTTCGCCTGGGAGAAGCCGAGGCTCACCGACTTGGCGATGTCCTTGGTGCCCAGGTTCGTGGTCATGATGATGACGGTGTTCTTGAAGTCGACCACGCGGCCCTGGGCGTCGGTCAGACGACCCTCGTCCAGGATCTGCAGCAACGAGTTGAAGATGTCCGGGTGGGCCTTCTCCACCTCGTCGAACAGCACCACGGAGAACGGCTTGCGGCGGACCTTCTCGGTCAGCTGGCCACCCTCTTCGTAGCCGACGTACCCGGGAGGCGAACCGAACAGCCGGGAGGCCGTGTGCTTCTCCGAGTACTCCGACATGTCGAGGCTGATCAGCGCGTTCTCGTCGCCGAACAGGAACTCGGTCAGCGCCTTCGACAGCTCGGTCTTACCGACACCGGACGGGCCGGCGAAGATGAACGAGCCGCTCGGGCGACGCGGGTCCTTCAGCCCGGCGCGAGTACGCCGGATCGAACGGGACAGCGCCTTGACCGCGTCCTCCTGGCCGATGTAGCGCTTGTGGAGTTCCTTCTCCATGTCGAGCAGCCGGGACGACTCTTCCTCGGTCAGCTTGAACACGGGGATGCCCGTCGCGGTGCTCAGCACCTCGGCGATCAGCTCCTCGTCGACCTCGGCGACGACATCCATGTCGCCGGCCTTCCACTGCTTCTCCCGCTCGGACTTCGCGTTGATGAGCTTCTTCTCGTCGTCACGCAGCCGGGCGGCGCGCTCGAAGTCCTGCGCGTCGATCGCGGACTCCTTCTCCCGGCGAACGGTCGCGATCTTCTCGTCGAACTCGCGCAGGTCCGGCGGAGCCGTCATCCGGCGGATCCGCAACCGGGCCCCGGCCTCGTCGATCAGGTCGATCGCCTTGTCTGGCAGGAACCGGTCCGAGATGTACCGGTCGGCCATCTGCGCGGCGTTCACCAGCGCGGCGTCGGTGATCGTCACCCGGTGGTGCGCCTCGTACCGGTCGCGGAGGCCCTTGAGGATCTCGATCGTGTGTGCGATCGAGGGCTCAGCCACCTGGATCGGCTGGAACCGGCGCTCGAGCGCGGCGTCCTTCTCGACGTACTTGCGGTACTCGTCGAGGGTGGTCGCACCGATCGTCTGCAGCTCACCACGGGCCAGCATCGGCTTCAGGATGCTCGCGGCGTCGATCGCGCCCTCGGCCGCACCGGCCCCGACGAGGGTGTGGATCTCGTCGATGAACAGCACGATGTCGCCGCGGGTGCGGATCTCCTTGAGCACCTTCTTCAGGCGTTCCTCGAAGTCACCGCGGTAGCGCGAACCGGCTACCAGGGCGCCCAGGTCGAGGGAGTAGATCTGCTTGTCCTTCAGCGTCTCCGGGACGTCACCACGGACGATCTGCTGGGCCAGACCTTCCACGATGGCGGTCTTGCCGACGCCCGGCTCACCGATCAGGACAGGGTTGTTCTTGGTCCGCCGGGACAGCACCTGCATGACCCGCTCGATCTCCATCTCGCGCCCGATCACCGGGTCGAGCTTGGCCTCACGAGCGGACTGGGTGTAGTTCCGGCCGAACTGGTCGAGCACCAGGGAGCTGCTGGGGGCGCCCTCGGCGGGCGCACCGGCAGAGGTCGTCTCCTTGCCCTGGTAACCGCTCAGCAGCTGGATGACCTGCTGCCGGACCTTGTTCAGGTCCGCACCGAGCTTGACCAGGACCTGCGCGGCGACACCTTCACCCTCGCGGATGAGGCCGAGCAGGATGTGCTCGGTGCCGATGTAGTTGTGGCCCAGTTGCAGGGCCTCGCGCAGGGAGAGCTCCAGCACCTTCTTGGCGCGGGGGGTGAACGGGATGTGCCCGCTCGGGGCCTGCTGCCCCTGGCCGATGATCTCCTCGACCTGGGAACGAACGGCCTCGAGCGAGATACCCAGGCTCTCGAGAGCCTTGGCGGCGACCCCTTCACCCTCGTGGATCAGGCCGAGCAGGATGTGCTCGGTCCCGATGTAGTTGTGACTGAGCATCCTGGCCTCTTCCTGAGCCAGGACGACTACCCGACGGGCGCGGTCCGTAAATCGTTCAAACATCGCCAAAGCGCTCCTTGCCTCAGAGGAGTCGGACGTGCCGTGGTGGCCGACCCCCGTACATGCATGCTAGTCCCCGGTGCCGACAGGCTCGCTCTCGGCGAACACCCGATCACGCTCCCACCGACTGCCCGGATGGCATCACAAGGGGACAACCGCACTGATCACCAGCGTGTTCCCGGGTGGACCCGATCAGACAGCATGTTCGCCACCAGCGAATTTCCCCAACTACCTGTCCGGTCAGTCACCAGATCCGACACGCCGTGTCCCACTCTGTGAAACAACCGGAATGCGGACGGTCCCGGCACCCTTTGCAGGGGGCCGGGACCGGTGTCCGGAAAAGTTACTTGGCTTCGTTGTACGCCGCGCGCACCTCGGCGGAGATCCGGCCCCGCTCGCTGACCTCGTAGCCGTTCTCCTTGGCCCAGGCCCGGATGTCGGCGGAGTCCGACGCCGAACGGCCCCGGCCACGCGTCCGGCCCGCACCGCCGCGGCGGCCGGAAACCCGGCGCCCCGAGCCGACATATGCGGCCAGTGCGTCACGCAGTTTTGCGGCGTTCTTCTTGGACAGGTCGATCTCGTACGTCGTTCCGTCCAGCCCGAAGGTAACGGTCTCGTCGGCCTTACCGCCGTCGAGATCGTCCTCGAGAACCACCTGAACCCTTTGCGCCATCGATGACAACCTTTCCGCGCCCGCCATCGGGCACAATCCCCCTGCCGAATTGTTAGCACCTGATTTGTACCGCACAAACCGGGTTCGTGTCATTCATCGACGCCGCACCGCCATCGTAACTTTGAGTATTCATCCCGTCCGAAACCGGCTGGACCGGAATGAATTGACCCCGGATTTGCCGAACGAGTCCGTTGTGCTATGCAACGATCTGCGGAGGGATTCGGAGCATCATTCCGGCCGCAGCAACGGGAAGAGAATCGTCTCCCGGATACCGGTCCCGGTGAGAAGCATCACCAACCGGTCCAGGCCCATCCCCATGCCGCCGGCCGGCGGCATCCCGAATTCCATCGCCCGGAGGAAGTCCTCGTCCAGCTCCATCGCTTCCGGATCGCCGGCCGCGGCCAGCAACGACTGCGACACCAGGCGATCGCGCTGGATCACCGGGTCGTTCAGCTCGGAGTACGCCACCCCGAGCTCGACGCCGTTGAAGAACAGGTCCCAGGCCTCGACCAGGCCCGGAATTTCGCGGTGCGGCTTGGCCAACGGCCGCGCCGACTCCGGATAGTCGCGGACAAAGGTGGGCTGGATCAGCGTGTGCTCACAGAGCTTCTCGAACAAGTCGACCGCGATCTCCCCGGCATTCCGGCCCGGCTGCAGCTCAACGTCGTGCTGCTCGGCCAACTTGGTCAGAGCGGCCAGGTCGGTGGTCACGTCGACGCTCTCGCCGACCGCTTCGGAGAGCAGCCCGAAAAGCGTCGCGTGCTGGAACGGCTGCTCGATGTCGACGGTCGACCCGTCGCGCCCAGTGATCGTCGTACGACCGATCGCACGGCCGGCGTTCCGGATCAGCTCCTGGATGAGTTCGGCCATCGAGTCGTAATCGCCGTACGCCTGATAGGCCTCGATCATCGAGAATTCCGCCGAGTGGGTGGAGTCCAGCCCCTCGTTGCGGAACGTGCGGCCGATCTCGTAGACCCGGTCGACGCCGCCGATCATCGCGCGCTTGAGGTCGAGCTCGAGCGCGATCCGCAGCTTCATCTCCTGGTCGAACGCGTTCAGGTGCGTGCTGAACGGGCGGGCCGCGGCGCCGCCGTTGGTCAGCTGCAGCACCGGCGTCTCGACCTCGACGAAGCCGTGCTCGTCGTACGTCGCGCGCAGCGACTTCAGCACGGCTGCCTTCGCGCGGACCATCTCGCGGGCCTCGGGCCGGACGATCAGGTCGACGTACCGCATCCGGACGCGGGCCTCTTCGCTGAGCGGCTTGTACTCGTTCGGCAGCGGGCGCAGCGTCTTGGCGGCCATCTGCCAGCTGGTCACCTGCACCGACAGCTCGCCGCGCCGGCTGGTGATGACCTCGCCCTGAACAGCCATCAGGTCGCCGATGTCGACGAGCTGCTTGAACCTGGCCAGCTCCTCCTCGCCCAGATCGGCCAGCGACAGCATCACCTGCAGCTCGGTCCCGTCGCCCTCCCGGAGCCGGACGAAGCACAGCTTGCCGGTGTTGCGCAGGAAGATCACCCGGCCGACCACCGAGACCTGCTCACCGGTCCGGGTGTCGGGCTCCAGGTCCTGGCTGTCGTACTTCGCCCGCAGGTCCTTCAGCAGGTGCGTCCGCGGCACCGAGATCGGGTACGGCGGGACGCCTTCAGCCACCAAACGGTCACGCTTCTCCCGGCGAACCCGCATCTGCTCGGGCAGGTCGTCCTGCCCGTCGTCGGGGTTCACCGGGTCCACGTGCGTATCTGTCATGGCTCAAGGCTAGTGACTGACCGCCTCCAGCTCCGAATCCTTTACCCGCAGCACGAACGCACCGGCCACCGCCGCAGCCGCCGCACAGGCGATCCCGCAGGTCACGAACGTCGCCCGCGGACCGAGCAGCGCACCGGCCGCGCCGCCCAGCAGCAGGGCGAGGATGCTGAACGACCGGACCGTTCCGTTGAGGGCCGCGATCACGCGGCCGCGGACGTGCTCGGCCGACCTCGTCACCACGAGCGCGCTGGTCGCCGCGTTCAGCATCCCGCTGCCGACGCCGATCGTGGTCGCTCCGATCATCAGCGTCACGAAGTTGCCGGCCAGACCCATCAGCACACAGGAGCCGCCGATGGCCGCCATCCCGGCGACGATGCCCCACGACCGTCCGAGGTCGGCACGCAGCCGGCCGCTGTACCAGGCGCCGGCGATCGCACCGAGGCCGGTGGCCGCGCCGGCAGCGCCGTACAAGGACGGGCCGAGGCCGAGCTCGCGGGTGATCAGGAAGACCTCGACGACGTTGACCGCCTCGCCGACCACGACGAACAGCCAGAGCGCCGGGACGAGGATCCGCAGCAGGTCGTCGCCGAAGATCGCCCGCAGTCCGGGCATCACGCCGCCCTGCTCACCATCCTTCGCCGGCTCCGGCCGGCGACGGGTCTGAACCATTCGGGCGACCAGGACGAGAACCAGGAAGCTCCCGGCGTCGACGAGCAGTGCACCACGGGTCCCCGCCGCACCGACCAGCAGACCGCCGGCCGCCGAGCCGGCCAGTGTCGCAACCCCGATCAGGGCCTGGCTCGTCCCGGTGGTCCGGCCGACCAGCTGCTCGCCGACGATCCGCGGGATCAGCGCTCCCCACGCGGGACCGGCGACGGCCTGTCCTACTTGGAGAACGCAGACCAGGAGCAGCGTGTTGACCAGGTCGTGCACGAAGGCGAGGCCGACGCCGGCCACGACCTGCAGCAAACCCGACCAGACCAGGACCGTGCGGGAATCGAACCCGTCCACGATCCGCCCGGCGAACGGGATCGTCGCGACGGTCGGTACGGCGAACGCGAGCAGCAGGGCGGTGACCGCGGCCGGGCCGTGGCCGTCGGACACGCGCAGCATCAACGCGATCAGCGCGATCGAGTCACCTGCATAGGAGAGCGCACGGGCGGGCAGCACCAGGCGGATGTCGCGGTGCGACCAGATCGAAGTCTGAAGGGTTTGCTTCATAGATGTGAAGTTAATGCTTCATATTCCGATCCGTCAAGGGGTTCGCTACGCTGACGTCGTGGCCAAGCAGAAGCCCGTCGTGGTGATCTCCGATCCGCAGGCGATCCGTGCCCTGGCCCACCCGGCCCGGCAGCGGGTGATCGACGAGCTCTACAACGGCAAGGTGCTGACCGCGACCGAGTGCGCGGAGATCGCCGGCCTCACGCCGTCGGCGATGAGCTACCACCTGCGGGCGCTGGAGAAGTGGGGCATCATCGAGCGCGCCGAGGAGTCCGCCGACGGCCGCGAGCGCCCGTGGCGGGCGCGGGCGGCGAGCCTCCGGATCGACTCCACCAGCGCGGGAGCCGGGCGGCTGGCGGGCCACGCGATCATGCGCACCGCGATGAACGGCGTACTCGAGCAGTTCCAGGACCTGTCCGACGAGGACCCGTGGGACGAAGTCAGCACGCTGAGCCGGTCCCGGTTGTGGCTGACCCACGAAGAGGCCGTCCGGTTCGGCAAGGAGCTGAACGACCTGGTCGACCGGTTCAAGAAGAAGCGCACGCAGAGCGACCACCCGGCCGACGCCCGGCAGATCAGTTCGCTGTACGCCGTCGTACCGATCGGGAAGGCTCCGGAAGAGAGCTGAACCGTTAGCAACACAACGACGTATCCAGGAGTACCTTCGAAGTAGAGGTACATGTCATGCAGTCCTGGGTGCTTTGGGTGATCGTCGCCGCCGTCCTCGGCACGGCTGAGTTGATGGCAGCGACCTTCGACCTGCTCCTGCTCGCCATCGCAGCGCTCTCCGCGGGTGCGATCGCCGGGATCGGACTCGGTATCGGCTTCCAGGTGCTCGCCTTCACGGTCACCGCCGCCACGCTGGCCGTCCTGGTCCGGCCGGTGGCGCGCAGGCATCTGACCGGGCATCCGCATCTGCGCACCGGGGTCGCCGCCCTGATCGGACGAGAGGCCGTGGTGCTCGCTGCTTGTGACCGGGACGACGGCCGGGTCCGGATCGGCGGCGAAGAGTGGAGCGCCCGTTCGTACGACCCCCACCTGCACATCCCCGCGGGCACCCGGGTCGACGTTTTCGCCATCGAGGGGGCCACCGCCCTCGTCCATCCCCAGGAGGAGCCATGGCCGAACTGATCATCGGAATCGTCGTCGCATTGCTCGCGGTCGTGCTGGTACTGCGGACCGTCCGCATCGTCCCGCAGGCCCGGGCGAGCAACGTCGAGCGCCTCGGCCGGTACCTTCGCACGCTGGAGCCCGGGCTGAACGTCGTGATCCCGTTCGTCGACCGCCCCCGGCCGCTGATCGATCTGCGTGAGCAGGTGGTCTCGTTCCAGCCGAACTCCGTCATCACCGAGGACAACCTGGTCGTCCACATCGACACGGTCCTGTACTTCCAGGTCACCGATCCGCGCGCAGCGGCGTACGAGATCTACAACTACATCCAGGCGATCGAGCAGCTGACCGTCACCACGCTGCGAAACGTGATCGGCAGCCTGGACCTGGAGAAGACGCTGACCTCGCGCGAGCACATCAACTCGATCCTGCGCGGCGTACTCGACGAGGCGTCCGGCAAATGGGGTATCCGGGTGAACCGGGTCGAGCTGAAGGCGATCGAGCCGCCGGCGTCGATCAAGGAGTCGATGGAGAAGCAGATGCGGGCCGAGCGGGAGAAGCGGGCCGCGATCCTGAACGCCGAAGGTCAGCGGCAGTCGCGGATCCTGACCGCGGAGGGCGACCGGCAGGCCGCGATCCTGCGGGCCGAGGGCCAGGCGAAGGCGATCGACACGGTGTTCGAGGCGATCCACCGCAACGACCCGGACCCGAAGCTGCTCGCCTACCAGTACCTGCAGATGCTGCCCGAACTGGCGAAGGGCCCCGGCAACACGTTCTGGGTCATTCCGTCCGAGGTCACCAGCGCATTGCAGAACGTCACCAAGGCGTTCACCGGCGACACCGCGCCGACCCCACCGGCAATCCCGTCGGAGAACGGGCACAACCCTGAGATTTCCCGGGGATAAGTCGTGGCTGGTCGTCCCACGCCGTAGCGAGCAGGTGCTCGGTGCGGTGCATCGGCGCGCGGGGGCGAAGGGGTCGATGCGGAGCATCGTTCCCTTTGCACCCGTGCGGCGAGGTGCCGTGCCGAGTGCCGCGCAGTAGGCGTGGGACGACCGGCCACGACTTTATTGCCCCGTCACCAAATCGGTTGTCCCTCGATGTCACTATGGGTGCATGGGGGAACCTCTGTTGCTCGCGCAGGCGATCGCCATCCCGACCGGTGTGGCGATCCTCGCCTATCTCGTGGTCGGACTCGTCATCGGCGTCGAGAGCATCGGCATACCGCTGCCGGGTGAGACCACGCTGATCGCGGCCGCCCTGCTCGCCTCGCAGCACCATCTGCGGATCGAGTTCGTGATCCTCGCGGCAGCAACGGGCGCGATCATCGGCGACTCGATCGGGTACTTCGTCGGTCGCAAGGCAGGCCGTCGATTGTTCGAGCGACTCGGCAAGCGGTTCCACCACTTTTCCGAGGACCGGATCGTCCGCGCCGAGAAGTACTTCCACAAGTACGGCGTCTGGACGGTGTTCTTCGGCCGGTTCGTCGCGCTGCTGCGGATCTTCGCGGGCCCGATGGCCGGCATGCTGCGGATGCACTACCCGCGCTTCCTGGCCGCCAACGCCGCCGGCGGTATCGCCTGGTCGGCCACGATCGGCATCGTCGCGTACAAGATCGGCGACAACGCCGACAAGATCTTCGGCCGGGTGTCGCTGTGGGCGCTGGTCGGGATCGCGGTCGTCGTGGTCACGCTGTACGTCGTCCACAAGGTCCGCAAGCCCCACGACGTACCGGAACCGACGCCGAAGCCGGCCGAGTCAGCGGACGTGTAGCTGCAGGCCGGCCGTGGTGATGCCCTGCATCGGACGGCCGAACATCATCGGGCCGGGGATCACGAACCGGTAGACGAAGTCGCCCGGCTGCCCGGCCTTGAATGCCAGCGCGGTCTGGCCCTGCCGCATCGCCATCGCCTTGAGGTTCGCCCAGGTGCGGGTCTGCCGGTTCCAGGCCTGCAGCATCACGGTCGTGTTCATGGCCGGCTTGACCGTCAACGAGATCGTCACCATCGAGCCGGCCTTCTTCGCCGTGTCCCCACCGGCGAACCCGCCGGAGGCGACCCGGACCACACTCTTCGTGTACCCCGGCTTGCTCGTCGACGTCCCGGTGATCATGCCCGCCTTCGAATACACCGGCACGGTGATCTTGTACGGCCGGCTCCCCGTGGTCGCTACGCCGACGTCGTAGTACCCGCCCGCCGTCGTGGCACCGCGCCCCGCCGGGGTCCACCGCGCACCCGGCGTGACCTGCGTGAGGACCACGACCGGCACCCCGGCCGGTGTCGCCCGTTGACTCGTGCACGGGCTCTCCAGGTCGCAGCCGACCTGGTGCAGGATGACCCGCCCGCGGACCCGGATCGGCACGCTGTACTGCGCCAGCGGCGGCACTACGCCGCTGATCGAGCTGGTCAGACCGAGGACCTGACCGCCGATCTGCGTGCTCCACTCGTTCGTCGTCCGGAGCTGGAAGGCGTACGGCGGCTTGATGCTCTTGATCACCTGCCGGTTCGACATGGTCGCCGGGCCGATCGCCTTCAGCATCTGACCGGGCCGTCCGACCATCGGCACGTACCGCTGCGTCTTCTTGCCCTTGATGTCCAGCGGGTCGTTCGGGGTGAAGTCCTGCGGCGCAACCGGCACCGACCATCTGATCAGCACGCCGCGCCCCTGCGGAGCGACCGCGGCCGCACTCGGGCGCACCGGCCCGTCGGTGTCGAACACGGGCGACTTGGTGAGCTTGCTGGTCACGCCGCCCTGCGACGTACCGGTCGCCACCGCGACCTTGTAGTTCCCGTCCGGCGGGAACGCCGAGGTCGGGATCTCCCAGTGGTTCGGGTCACCGGCCGGGACGTACTTCACGTACGACGGGCTCTCGCTGAGCACACCCTCGATCGTGATCCGGTTCGGCTGGTTGGTGTCCTTCCAGGTCACCAGCACCGCCGCCCGGCCCTTGGGCGCCCAGGCCACCGACACATCGCTCGGCGCCGGATCCGAGGCACACGCGGTCAGCAAGGTCGCACCCACGACCATTGCCAGCGCCACGGCAAGCACGCGCCGCACTCGAACCACCTCGTCTCAGCTGCCTCACAACCGACCGGTGAACCATACCCAGTCCGCAGTACCTGATCCCCACGGCCGTTGCCGGATCGGTATCACGCTCCTACCGTGAGAGGAGCCACAAAGGGGGGAACAACGATGGCGTTCATCGACACACCCAAGGAACCGGAGTTCTTCGAGGCGAACCGAGCCCCGGCCGGCCACGTGCCCAACTTCGTCCAGACCTTCGCCGCACGGCCGGCCGTCTACGACGCCTGGAAACAGCTGAACGGCGCGATCAAGGAGTCCATGGACCTGCGCCGCTACGAGCTGGCCACGCTCGCCGCCGCGACCGCGCTGAAGTCGAGCTACTGCAGCCTCGCCCACGGGCAGGTGCTGGCCGACAAGTTCTACACAGCCGAGGAGGTAGCGGCGCTCGTCGACGAGCCGCCGCACAACCCGGTCGACGAGGCAGTGATGGCCTTCGCGAGGAAGGTCGCACTGGGAGCCGACAAGGTCACCCAGGCAGACGTCGACGGGCTGAAAGCAGTCGGCCTCACCGACGCCGACGTACTCGACGTTGCCCTGGCCGCCGCGGCCCGCGCGTTCTTCTCCAAGACCTTGGACGCCACCGGCACCCAGCCCGACTCGGTCTTCAACAACCTGCCCGACACCCTTCGTACGGCGCTGACCGTCGGCCGCCCGATCTACTCGGGGTGATTGTTCGGCCCGCCGCCGATGTGGAACTTCGTGCTGACGCCGTTGTACATCAGGTGCGTGATCAGGCCCTGTGCCGCGTGCGGCAGGTTGTGGCAGTGGTCCATCCAGATGCCCGGGTTGTTCGCGACGAAGGCCACCTCGTAGCTCTCCTTGTTCTCGACGTTGAGGGAGTCCGTCCACCACGGGCTCCCGGTCGCCTTCACCCCGTTCCGGCTGAGGACGACGAGGTGGTGGCCGTGCAGGTGCATCGGATGGACCTGACCCGAGGTGTTCTTGATCGTCATCCGGACGATGTCGCCCTCGCTCACCACGAACATCGGCACGTCCGGGTACTGGTGCCCGTTGATCGTCCACCACCGCAGCCCGGGCTTCCCGTCGAAGAACCCGATCCGCCGGCCGATGTCGTACCGGAACACCCGCGTCGCCTTCGCCGGGTCGAGCCCGATGGCCTTCGGTGAGCCGTAGGTCAGCAGATCGACGTGGTCCTTGGGCTCGGTCCCGGTCGGCGCATCACCGTCCCCGATCACCAGCGTCGTCGGTCCGCCGCCGAGCCCGATCCGCACCGGTTTGTCCGTGCGGATCTCCAGATCGACCCGCCCGCCGGCGGTCACGAGCACCTTCTTCCCGCTCACCTCGGTCGGCGCGTTCACGTCGGTCCCGTCGACCGCGACCACCTTGTACGACGCCCCGTCGACCCACACCGACATCGGTCCGTTGTCGGTGTTGATCAACCGCACGCGGGCCGTCGGGCCCGGTGCCTTCACCCGGCGTTCGCCGTACTCGCCGTTGACCGTGCGGATCTTGTCGTAGGTGTGCACGGCGGCGATCACATCATCGGTTGCGGGCTGGACGATCAGGACGCCGTACAAGCCCTTCTGCACCTGCTCGTGCGCGATCTGGTGCGAGTGGTACCAGTACGTGCCGACGTCCTTCGCCACGAAGCGGTACACGTACGACTTCCCGGGCTGGACCGCGTCCTGGGTGACACCCGCGACACCGTCTTCGGCATTCGGTACGTCGACACCGTGCCAGTGCAGCGTGACCCCGTCGGCCACGTTGTCGTTGTGCAGCGTGACCTGGATCAGATCGCCTTGTTTTGCGACGATCCGCGGCCCGGGCGAGGTGTGGTTCAGCGTGTAGCCGTCGAACGAGCCGCGGCCGGGGATGTCGAACCGCTCCTTGCGGGCGACCAGATCCACCGCGACATCGGGCTTCTGATCGGGCGGTCCGGTCAGCTCGCTGACGTCGACGCCGTGGTGCTCATGCTCCGACACCGGCCCGCCGCCGTAGTCGGCGTACCCCATCGACATCGGCGACAGGTTGTTCGGGACCAGGCTGCGCGTCCAGAAGAACACGATCGGCGTCAGTACGACGATCGTCGCGAGCAACGCGACCAGCACCCGGCGAGGCGGCAACCGCAACGTCACGGCCGCCGCCTGTCAGTTGCCAAAGGCATCTAAGCGGTCGCCTCGGTCGACTCCGTCGTGGCCGCCGGTGCAGGTGCACCAGCAGCACGTCTGGCCGCGATCCCGGCGACGGCGAGCAGAGCCAGCGCGTTCGCACCGTGCAGGGCGCCGACCACCGGTAGGGCGAAGGCCGCGAAGGCGAAGGCGATCTGCAACACGACCAGGCCGAAAACGTACAGCGCCCACTTGACGCCGCCCTGCACATGGGCGAAGAACGAGACGATCAGCAACAGCAGTGCGAGCAACGGGATGATCATCGACCCGACGATGCCGTGGAGGCTGTGGCCCCAGTTGCCTTCCCAGTTCTTGTCGATGACCAGACCGTCGTCCATGTCCTTCAGCGCGATGAACCAGCCGACCGCGATGGCCATCGCCTGGACCACGACGCCGATCGCAATGAGACCGGCCAGTACCCGATAAGTAGCTCTCATGGTTTCCCCCCAAAGTAGCTGGACTCATCGTGATCCAGATCACCTCAAGGGCACAAGAGGTTAATTGCCTCAGCTGTGGTTCCGGGCGTACGCCTGGTACAGACCGTGCAATGTCAGCAACGGTTCGTCGCGGATCGGAGTCGTCAGCTGGCCGATCAGGAGCGGTGCCAGCGCGCCGGTGAGGACGACGGGACTCTCCGCGTTCAGAGACTGCTCGGTCCGGATCCTCGCGACCAATCCGTCGACCAGGGCGGCGAACCCGTGGATCGCACCGGACTGCAGGGCCTCGACGGTGTTCTTCGCGACCACCGACCGCGGCCGGACCAGCTCGACGCGACGCAACTGTGCGGCGGCGTACCCGAGCGCGTCGGTCGCCGTTTCGATGCCTGGGGCAATCACTCCGCCGATGAACGCGCCGGCCGGGTTGACCACGTCGATCGTGATCGCCGTACCGACATCGACGATCAGGCAGGGTGCGCCGTACTTGTGCACCGCGGCGAGCGCGTTCGCGATCCGGTCCGTGCCGACCTCGCGCGGGTTGTCGACGAGCACCGGCAGCCCGGTCTTCACACCCGGCTCGACGACGACGCTCGGCACGTCGTGGTAGTACCGCGAGACGACGTCCCGCAGCTCGTGCAGCACATGCGGTACGGCGGAACACACGGCGATCCCGGACACCGGCGACTCACCGGCGAGCAGGCCCTGCAGCAGCACGGCCCACTCGTCCGCCGTACGTCGTGGGTCCGTGCCGACCCACCAATGCCGCTTGACCGTGCCTTCGAATACCAGGCCGACCAGCGTCCTGGTGTTCTCGACGGCGACGGCCAGCAACATCAGGACTCCTTCAGGTCCAGGGCGATATCGAGGACCGGAGCCGAGTGCGTCAAGGCACCGACCGCGAGGAAGTCCACCCCGGTCTCGGCGACCGCCCGGGCCTTGTCGAGCGTCAGTCCGCCGGAGGCCTCGAGCCGCGCGCGGCCGCCGACCTTCTCGACGGCTTCGCGCAGCAGCGGAACATCCATGTTGTCGAGCAGGATCAGCTCGGCACCGGACTCGACCGCGATCAGCGCGTCGTCGACCGAATCGACCTCCACCTCGATCGAGATGTCCGGATACGCCTTGCGCACCAGCCGGTACGCTTCCGCGACCCCGCCGGCCGCGATCACGTGGTTGTCCTTGATCAGCGCAGCGTCGGACAACGCCATCCGGTGGTTCTTGCCGCCGCCGCAGCGGACGGCGTACTTCTCCAGGGACCGCAGCAGCGGCATCGTCTTGCGGGTGTCGCGGATGACCGCTCCGGTGCCTGCGACCGCGTCCACCCAGCGCCGGGTCAGCGTGGCGACTCCGCTCAGGTGGCACAGCAGATTCAGTGTGGTGCGCTCGGCGGTGAGCAGCTGGCGGGTCTTGCCGCGGATCGTCATCAAGATGGCGCCGGCCTGCACGGACGCGCCGTCACGAACGGAGTGCTCGATCTCGATCTCGTCCGGAGCGGCGACCAGCCGCAGTACGAGCTCCGCGATCTCCAGCCCGGCCACCACGCCGTCGGTCCGCGCGACCAGCTCGGCAACCGAGATCTGGTCGGGGTCGATGGTGGCCGTGGTGGTCACGTCGACGCCCCCGGCGAGGTCCTCTTCGATGGTTGCCCGCACGAGGTCAACGACCCACTGGCGGTCGACTGTCTCATCCATGCCGGTGATTCTCCTCGGAAACGTGGGGAACGAACGTGGCCTGCGGCACAGCCCGCTCGGCCACGGCAGGCAGCGTCAGGTCCAGACTGCCGGACCAGTGCAGATCATCGCGATCCGGGTGGTCCTCGCGCCAGTGCGCGCCACGACTTTCCTCACGGGCGCTCGCGGCGGCCAGCAGCGCGGACGCGACCGTGACCAGGTTCGTCGCCTCCCATCCCGGCGTACCGGGCTCGTCGGCCGGCTGCTCGATCAGCTTGCCGATCGTCGCACCCGCGTCGGACAGACCGGCCGCGCTGCGGATCACGCCGGCGCCGGCGGTCATCGCCCGCTGCAGCTCCGGTACGACGTCCGCGTCGACCAGGCCCGGCGTACGGACGTCGACAGCCGGCTCCCTCCGCTCAGGCAGACCGTCGGCGAGGTGTGCGGCGATCCGGCGGGCGAACACGAGTCCTTCGAGCAACGAGTTCGACGCGAGCCGGTTGGCTCCGTGTACTCCGGTGCACGCGACCTCACCGCAGGCGTACAGGCCGGGCACCGAGGTCTGCCCGTTGAGGTCGGTCCGCACGCCGCCGGACGAGTAGTGGCAGGCCGGCGCGACCGGGATCAGCTCACGCACCGGGTCGATACCGTGCGAGCGGCAGGACGCGAGGATGGTCGGGAACCGCACCCGCCATTTCTCGTCGCCGAAGTGCCGGGCGTCGAGGTAGACGTGATCCTTGCTGGTGGCAAGCATCTGCCGCATGATCGCCTTCGCCACGATGTCGCGCGGAGCGAGGTCCGCGAGCTCGTGCTGCCCCTGCATGAATCGCTTGCCGGTGTGGTCGACCAGGAACGCGCCCTCGCCCCGGACGGCCTCGGAAACCAACGGCTGCTGGCCTTTCGCGCTCTTTCCCAGCCAGAGCACGGTCGGGTGGAACTGGATGAACTCGAGGTCGCGCACCTTGGCGCCGGCCCGCAACGCCAGCGCCATACCGTCACCGGTCGACACGCTCGGGTTGGTCGTTGCCGCATACAACTGTCCGAGACCGCCGGAGGCCAGGATGACGACGCGCGTGCGGATCGCTCCGACGCCGCCCAGCTGCCCTTCACCCATCACGTGCAGCGTGACGCCTGCGACCGCGCCGTCCTCGGCGGTCAGCAGGTCGAGGACGAGAGCGTGCTCGATCAGCCGGATGTCCTTGGCCCGCTTGACCGCGGCGACCAGTGCCCGCTCGATCTCCGCACCGGTCGCGTCGCCGCCGGCGTGCGCGATGCGGTTGCGGTGGTGTCCGCCCTCACGTCCGAGCGAGATCTCGCCGTCGGCCATCGTGTCGAAACGCGCGCCCAACTCGATCAGGTCGCGCACCGCGTCGGGGCCTTCGGTGACGAGCACACGGACGGCTTCCGGGTCGCTGAGCCCGGCGCCCGCGACCAACGTGTCCTGCAGGTGCTCCTCGGGCGAGTCCTCCGGGTCGAGCGCGGCGGCGATGCCGCCCTGTGCCCACTGCGTGGAGCCGGACGCAACGACATCCTTCGTCACCACGAGCACGGATCCCAGCTCCCGCGCCTTCAACGCAGCGCTCAGCCCCGCAACCCCGGAACCGATCACCACCACGTCGACAGAGTCGGTCCAGCCAGGCTCAGCTGCGGCCAGCCGTTGCGGGACTGCGGGTGCGGTCATTCGGCGACCGTATCAACCGGATTCATCGCAGGGTGATGGAAATGTTGTCAATGAGACGGGTCAGACCTACCCGGGCGGCGATCAGCATCCGCGCCTCTCCAGGCCCGATGACAGGACCCAGATCGGGCGCGCGAAGGGCCAAATAGTCGATCTTCACCGACGGGACGGCCTCCAACTCGGCCTGGGCGGCGGTCATCACTGCATCCGGGCCATTCATCCCTGCTTTCGCGCCGGCGCTCAGCGCGCGGTGCAGCACCAGCGCCTCGTCACGCTCGGTCTCGCTCAGGTAGCGGTTGCGTGAGGACATCGCGAGCCCGTCCGGCTCGCGCACGGTCGGAACCGGCACGATGTCGGTGTCCATGTCCAGGTCGCACACCATCTCGCGGATCAGCGTCAGCTGCTGGTAGTCCTTCTCACCGAACAGCGCGAGATCGGGCGCGGTCAGGTGCAGCAGCTTCGAGACCACGGTCAGTACGCCGGAGAAGTGGCCGGGCCGGAACACGCCTTCCAGCTCGTCGGCCAACGGCCCCGGGTGCACGGTGATCGACGGCTCGTTCGGGTAGAGCTCATCGCGCGAGGGGTTGAAGACCAGGTCGACACCCTCGTTCTTCGCGATCGCCAGGTCGCTGGCCAGCGTCCGCGGGTACCGGTCGAAGTCCTCCGACGGCCCGAACTGCAACGGGTTCACGAAAATCGTCAGCACCACGCTGCCGTCCGGTCCGACCCGCTCGCGAGCCTCGGCCAGCAACGCCGCGTGGCCCTCGTGCAGGGCGCCCATCGTCATCACGACCGCCCGGGGCCGGATCGCGGCCGCTGCTCGCAGTTCGGCCTTGGTCTGGGTGAGTCTCATCGCGGTGTCTCCCCTGTCCGATCCTGCCCTGGGACCCCTGCCCGGTGCCCGTCCAGCACCTCGAAGAACCGGCGGGCCGTCGCCGCGTCCAGCCGCCCGTCCGCCTCCACCATCTCCACCGTCGCGCGGGCCAGCTCGGCGTACGTCGTCGCCGTGCGGTCCCGCAGTACCTGTAGTGCTGTCAGATGTGCTGCCACCGTGTCGACATCGCCGCGGGCGATCGGCCCGGTGAGCGCATGATGACCGGATCGCAGCGTGTTGTCGAGGGTTGCGACCAGCAACGGCTGCAGTGTCGCCACCGGATCCGCGACGCCGGCCTCCCGCAGTACGCCGATCGCCTGGGAGACCAACGTGGTCAGGTGGTTCGCACCGTGCGCGAGACCGGCGTGGTACCGCGCTCGCTGCTCGTCGGCTACCCACTGCACCTGTGCACCCAGCGACTTCACCAGTCGCTCGACAACCGGCCTGGCCGCGTCGGGAGCGGTCGCGGTGAACATCACGTCGTCCAACGGCACCAGACCGCCGGGAAAAGTCATCGAGGGGTGCAGCGCGACTGGTATCGCCTGTAGCCCCTTGAACGGATTCAGTCCGTGCGCGCCGGACAGGTGTACGACGTACTGCGCGCTGGTCAGCGGGAGCGTCTGCGCCACTTCATGGATCAGGTCGTCCGGTACGGCGACCAGCACGACGTCAGCGCGCTGGGTGACCTCGTCGGCGGTCAGCACCGGCACAGCGGGCAGTAGCTGCGCAACGCGGTCCCGGGACGCGTCCGAACGCGCCGTCACTCCGACCAACCGATGCCCGGCTGCCGCCAAGGCTGCTCCCACGGCGGTCCCGGCCCGGCCGGCTCCGATCAAGCCGATCCGTTCCATCACTCACTCTCTTCTCGTTCCAGTCCCACGGCGGGGTACCAGACGATCTACTTGCCAGGGTAGGTGATGAGAGCATGTGCGGGTGAGCGATGCGTGGGCAGCACGGACCGAATTGACCGCGATTCTGATCACAGTTCCCGAGCTGGCGGCGTACACGGACCGTTGGCGTTCGGTGTCACGGTCGACTGCCAGACCGCAGGTCCCGTTGACAGAGCTGATCCCACCGCATGTGACCGTGCTGGTCCCGTGGGTTGCAGAGCCCACAGACGCCGACATAGCTCGACTGCGGTCCGCTGTCTCGTCTGTGGAGCCCTTTGAGCTCAGCTTCCCGACAGCAGGTCAGTTCCCGAATGGCACGGCCTGGCTGAAGCCGGAGCCGTTCGACACCGTCCGCTCACTGCTCCACAGCGTGTTCGCGGCCTTCCCGGAGTGCCCGCCGTACGGCGGTGAGTTCCCGGACGTGCATCCGCATCTGACCATCTCGTCGTCCACCCAGGGCGGTCCGGCCGTCGTAGCCGAGGCGCAGGCTGCCCTGGCCGCGACACCAGCCCCGACAATCCAGCTGACCGAGCTGGGCCTGTGGCGCGAGGACACGGCTGGGAGCTGGCACCAGTTCGGCGCCGTACCGCTCAGCTCTTGAGCTGGAAGCCCACCGTCCCGGCTGCGTCCTTACCCCGCCAGTCCTCCGGTACGTCGGCAGGCGTCAGCTCACGTACTTCGTCGAGGCTCGGGTCCGTCAACGCACTGATGCGAACCGACTGCTGCGAGACCGCGGCCTCGAAGAGGTTGCGCACCTCCCGGCCGTTGCCGAAGTCGGCCGCGTTCCGAACGCGGTCAAGCAGCGAGCCAACCCGTTCGCCCACTCCGTCGGCCAGGACGTATCCGGCCTTGCCGCTGAGGTACTGGAAGATCTCCTGCAGCTCTGTCCGCGAGTAGTCCGGGAACTCCAGCGTCATCGGCACGCGGGACTTCAAACCGGGGTTCTGCAGGAAGAGCCCTTCCATCGGCCCGGTATACCCGGCCAGGACGACGACCAGGTCGTCGCGGTGCTCCTCCATCAGCTTGATCAGCGTGGCGAGCGCATCGGTCCCGAAGCCTCTCGGATCGGCCAGCGTGTACGCCTCGTCGACGAACAGCACGCCACCCAGGGCCTGCTCCACCAGGCGCTGCACCTTCGGCGCGGTCTGACCGACGTACTCGCCCATCAGCTCGTTGCCGCTTGTCTCGACCAGATGGCCGACGCCGAGCAGCCCGAGGTCCCGGTAGATCTCGGCGATCAGTCTGGCCACTGTGGTCTTCCCGGTGCCCGGATTGCCGGTGAAGACCATGTGCCGGGACCGCTCCGTCGGCGGCATCCCCGCTGTCGCCCGCAGTACGTCGGCCTTCGCCTCGGAAGCGAGCCGCTCGACCGTGGCCTTCACCTGGGTCAGTCCGGTCATGGCTGCGAGCTCTGCCTGCGGATCGGTGTGCCTGGGCTGGTTGCTGTCGTCGGCGACATCGGTGACGTCGGCGCGCTCGATCGTCCGGACCTGCCCCATGCTCGGCGATTCCAGCGCGGCCAGGCGGACCGCTTGCAGTGTCGCGATCCGCTCGAGCAGCGTCCGTACCGTGCGCGCGTTGCCGAACCCAGGTGCCCGCGGCACCTTGTGCAGATCGGCCAGGACCTGCTGGGACACCCCGTCGCCGAGCACGAACCCGACCTGCTCGGCGTTCTCGAGGAAGATCTTGTGCAGCTCGGCATCGGTGTAGTCCGGGAAGTTGACGAACTTCCGGATCCGGGACTTGATGCCCGGGTTGCTGTCGATCAGCGAGTACATCTCGTTGGGGTAGCCGGCCATCACCACGACCAGGTTGTCGCGGTGGATCTCCATCAGCTGGATCAGCGTGGCGACGGCCTCCCGGCCGAAGTCGCGACCGGAGCCGTTGAACAGCGCATATGCCTCGTCGATGAACAGCACTCCGCCGAGCGCGCGCTCGACCACGTCGGTCACCTTCGGCGCGGTCTGACCGATGTACGACGCGACCAGGTCGGCCCGCCCGACCTCGACCAGATGACCCGACGTGAGCATGCCCAGGTCCCGGTAGACCTCGGCCAGGATCCGGGCCACCGTCGTCTTGCCTGTGCCGGGGTTGCCGCTGAACACCAAGTGACCCATCGGCTTCGGCAGCCGCACTCCGGCCTCGGTCCGCAGCTTGGCCAGCTTCGCCTCCGCCACCAGCTCGTGCACGCGTGTCTTCACCGGGCCCAGCCCGGTCATCGCGTTCAGCTCGGCGATCGGATCGCCGCTGGCCGGCGAGTCGGTCCGCAGCTTGTCCGGCGCGGCCGCGTCCGCCTCGACAATCGCTTTCGGCGGCCGGAACGAGTTGAGGTCGCGCAGTCCCCGGAAGAAGCCGGTGACGAGGTACAGCTCCTTCGAAACCTTCGCCTTGTCGGGCAGCCCGTTGAGGCTCGCACCGACCTGGTACGTCGCAGCCAGCCACTCCCGCGCTTCGAACGCGGCACCTGCCTCGACCGCCCGGATCATCCACGCCTGCCGCCGACGCCGCCATTCGGCCGGGTCCACCCGGGTCTGGGTGCTCTCGAGCTGCTTCTGGACCTCTGCCGTCCCGGACGGGCCCAGCGCCGAGAAGGTGAGCCCGGCGGGCAGATCGGTCCGCCCGATTTGCTGCAGCAGTCCAGCCACCTCATGGGAGAACGGCCGCTCCGCCTCCGCACTCACCTCGGCCACGCCGTGGTAGGCCGCCTGCAGCCGGTTCATCCCGTACACGAGCAGGTCGAGCGGATTGCCGGACAGATGCGGGTAGGCGTGGCGGATGTCGTCGTCGCTGAACTCCTCGATCCAGCGCTTCGTCACCGCGGGCCGCGTCTGGGTCGTGTGCAGCTTCAACAGCTCCGGGTCGGCCAGGATGCGGTCCAGCATCGTCGCCATCGCCGTACGCCGTGCCTCGAGGCCGGGGATCCCGGTCAGCAGGTCGAGCATGTCGCGGCTGGCGCGGATGACCTCCTCCTGGGACTCGACGTCGTTCCGCAGCGGGAACGGGATGTCGAAGACGCCGCCGGTCTCGCGCCAGTTGGCGATGTCGGTGTCGATCTCCTGCGGCTCGCGGCGATACTCGTTGACCAGCAGGAAGTGCAGATTCCGCGCACCGCCGGCAAGGATGCCGATCGGCGGCCACAGGCTCCGGAACACGAAGTAGAACGTGTCGACCAGTAGCGGTGAGCCTTCTGTGAAGTGCTTGTTGCTCGCCGAGACCTTTCCGAGCGTGGGCCGGTCGACCAGCTCCGCGATCTTGGCCTTCGTCGTGTCGAGCCACTCCGGCGTGACCACGAACGGCGGCTCCGCCCCGACCACGTCGAACGCCGGGTCCGCGCCGAAGAGCACCGCGAGCTGGTCAGGAAGGTTCGCCACGAGCATCGATCCTAAGATCGTTGCGGTCCACACCTCTTTCGAACGGCGGACGATGACGGAGACCTTCCGGGCAGCTTGGCAGCAGGCTCTCTACGGCCCCGACGGCTTCTACCGGCGGGAGCGGCCGGCGGCCCATTTCCGTACGTCGGTGCACGCGTCGGCGCTCTTCGGACAGGCGATCGCGCGCCTCGCTCGGCTGCTCGAGCTCGATCAGGTTGTGGATATTGGCGCTGGCTCAGGCGAGCTGGGGAAGGTCCTCCGCGCCGAAGGCCTCACCGTTCTGGACATCGAACTGGACGACGAGCTCTCCGAGCGCCTGTCCGGGCTGGTGATCGCCAACGAGTGGCTCGACAACATTCCGTGCGAGGTCGTCGAGTGGGACGACGAAGGCGTTCCGCACTACCTGCTTGCCGATCTCACCCCAGGACCAGTTGTCGAAGGCAACGATCTGGCCTGGCTCGAGCGCTGGTGGCCCGGTGAGCCGGGTGATCGGGCTGAGATCGGAACCACTCGTGATGAGTCCTGGGCCGGAGTGACCGACCGCCTTGCGCCGGGGAGTCTCGCCCTTGCGATCGACTACGGCCACCTCAAGGCGGCCAGGCCGCCGTACGGGACCTTGACCGGCTTCCGCGACGGCCGCGAGTGCGACCCGACACCCGACGGCACCTGCGACATCACCGCCCACGTAGCCCTGGACTCCCTCGGCGGCACAACCGTGAGCCAGCGCGACGCACTGAAAGCCCTGGGCGTCAGCGCAACCAGACCACCGCTCGACCTGGCGCATACGGACCCAATGGGCTACCTGTCCGAGCTGTCCTCAGCCGGTGAAGCGGCCGAGCTACTGGACCCGTCCGGCCTCGGCGGGTTCGGCTGGGTCTGGACTGCGAGAGGTGCCGACACCGTACGTCGTGCCTCGCGCGCCCTGTCCGCCTGAGCCTGCACCAGCGCTGCAGCCTCCGCCTGGTCGCGGTGCAACGCAACGGCATCCGTCGGCCCGAGCGGGGTGTCCACATGCACATTGGCCAGCCCCAGCCGCCGCTGCAGCGGTCCCTGCTCCATCCGCACGGATTGCGTCTTGTGGTGCAGCACGATCGATGTACGGCGGCTCACCCAGCCTCGCGTCGTCACCATGACCTGGTCGTCTACGCCGTACGTCAGGTAGCGCCAGCCGATCGGACGGAGCCACTTGGCCCGCTCCGGCGCGACGTGCATCTGGATGGCGGCCAGATCGAACCCTGGCAACACCCGGGAGAGCACGTAGGCCACCTCGGTACGCTCACCGACCGGCAGCAGCTGCGCGCCCTCGTTCTCGTTGTCACCGTCTTCCTTCTGACCGGCCACCCCCGCGATGTCCAGCTCGACGCGGGACCAGCCGATCAGCCGCCAGATCAGCGGCTCGGTGATCAGCAGGCCCTGCACCCGGCCCGGCGGGACCGTCTGCCGCTGTACGTCGAACAGCCCGCGCTTGGTCCGCAGACCGTGGCTGGTGTCGGACAGGGTGAATCCGTGGTTGCCGACGACCTGCTTCCAGATCGGCTGCACGACACCGAGCAGCAGCGGCAGACCGGCGAACAGCCCGATGTGGAAGTTGAGCACCATGGTGGCGACGATCAACCAGATCAGCGCGCCGGCACTACCGACGACGGTGGACGACAGCAGGGTCGCACCGAGCAGGCGGGTGGTCGGGACAGTCAGCAGCGGCGGAGCCTCCGCCTCGGCCAGTTGCTCGCTCTCCTGCTGCTCAGCGGCCTGCTGGCCCTTTGCGCGGACCAGCAGCGTCGTACGGAGCTCCTGCGCCTCGGCGTAGCTGAAGTAGCTCAGCTTGCCGTCGCTCTTGCCGCCGCCGGCCACATCCATCCGCAGCTCGGCCATGCCGAACAGCCGCGCGACGAACGGCTGCGCGACGTCGATCGCCTGGATCCGGTCGAAGCGGATGATCCTGGTACGCCGGAACAGGAATCCGCTGTCCACGCGGATCGCATCGCCGGTCAGCTGCCACTTGGTGAACCACCAGGACAGCGTGCCGAGCAGGATGCCTCCGATGAGGACCGCGGCCAGGCCGATGCCGGCGAACGTCAGGTTCTGCCGTAGACCCTCGTTGTTGACCAGCGCGACGGCTGCTACGACGAAGTACCCCCAGCCTTTGACGAACGGTGTCAGGGGGTGGAGCCTCTGCCCCACGACCTCAACGGTCTGCTGTGTCACCGGTTCTTGGGTCACAGGCCCCACGCCTGCGCCTGACCGAGAGCGGACAGCCGGTCACGCAGCCGGCCGGCCTCATCCGGATGCAGCCCCGGGATCTTGGCGTCGGTGGCCGGAGTGGCGGTGTGCAGCTCCACAGTGGCCATCCCGTACGCGCGCTCCAGCGGCCCGGCGGTCACGTCGACGAACTGCATCCGGCCGTACGGTACGACGACCAGCTCGCGGAACATGATCCCGTGGCTGACCAGCAGCTCGTCCTCGCGCTCGGCGTACTTCCAGGACCGCTGGTTGCGCCCGATCAGGATCCAGGCCCAGGCGAGTACGAGCGCGATCACGACCACCGCGAGTACGCCGTACAGCCAGCCGAGCGTCAGTCCGAGCGCGAGCAGCGCCGCGATCGCAGCCAGCCCCGCCACGATCGACGCGTTCAGCCGGCGCAGCGTCGCCAGCTTGGGCGAGACCGGCGTCCAACTCACATCCGAGGGTGCGAAGAGGTCATCCACACACCCAGCCTGTCACGATAGGGGGCATGAGCACGGAAAGAGTCGTCGGAGTCGGGGCCGGAGCTGCCGGATTCGACCCTGCTTATGAGCGTGGCGGAGCCGGATCGGACCTGCCGACCACCGACATGGTGCTCAACATCGGTCCGCAGCACCCGGCGACCCACGGCGTACTGCGGCTGCGGCTCACGCTCGACGGCGAGCGGATCGTGAGCTGCGAGCCGATCATCGGCTACATGCACCGCGGCGCCGAGAAGCTCTTCGAGGTCCGCGACTACCGGCAGATCATCGTGCTCGCGAACCGGCACGACTGGCTGTCGGCGTTCGCCAACGAACTCGGCGTCGTCATCGCGGTCGAGCGGATGATGGGACTCGAGGTACCCGACCGGGCAGTCTGGCTGCGGACCCTGCTGGCCGAGCTGAACCGGGTGCTGAACCACCTGATGTTCCTCGGCTCGTACCCGCTCGAGCTCGGCGCGATCACGCCGGTGTTCTACGCGTTCCGCGAGCGCGAGACGATCCAGGCGGTGATGGAGGAGCTGTCCGGCGGCCGGATGCACTACATGTTCAACCGGGTCGGCGGGCTCAAGGAGGACCTCCCGTACGGCTGGCTCGGTCGCGCGTCCGCCGCCTCCGCCGCGGTCCGCAAGCGCCTGCCCGATATCGAGGAGATCATCCTCGGCAACGAGATCTTCCGCGCCCGCACGATCGGCGTCGGCAAGCTCGCCCCCGAGCTCGTCGCGCAGTACGGCGTCTCCGGCCCGATCGCCCGCGCTTCAGGTGTGGATGCGGACCTCCGCCGCGACGAGCCCTACCTCGCGTACGGCGACCTGCAGGACGTACTCCGCGTGGTCACGCGCCCCGAAGGCGACTGCTACGCCCGCTTCTCCGTCCTGCTCGAGCAGGTGAAGGTCTCGCTCGACCTGGTCGACGCGTGCCTCGACAAGCTGTCCGCGCTGCCGGCCGGACCGGTGAACGTACGGCTGCCGAAGATCCTCAAGGTCCCCGAGGGCCAGACCTACGCCTGGACCGAGAGCCCGCTCGGCATCAACGGCTATTACCTGGTCTCGCGCGGCGACAAGACTCCTTGGCGGCTGAAGCTCCGGTCGGCCAGCTTCAACAACATCTCCGCACTGCCGGCGCTGCTGCCTGGCACGATGATCCCCGACATGATCGCGATCCTCGGCAGCATGTTCTTCGTCGTCGGCGACATCGACAAGTAGCGCGGTCAGAACTCGCGGCCGGCCACCGGCGGACGGTGTGCGGCCGCGATCAGTTGCACGAGGCTGGCCACGGGCAGCGGCTTACCCGGATCGGCGTGCCCGGCGGCGCGCTGTTTCGCCGTACTCGCCTTCGACAGGTACGGCGTGACGTACGCCGCCGTCTCCGGCTCGAACCGCCAACTCTCGCTCAGCGGACCGACGTCGACCACGTCGAAGCCCAGCGTCTGGATCAGCGTCGTGGCTGCGGCCTTCGCGTCCGCGTCGTCGCCGGCGATCGGCAACGCACTGCGATCCGTCGCGTCGTCCGGTCGCGCGAGCGTCACGATATTGCGGGCGCTGATGTTGTTGAACGCCTTCACGGTGTGGGCCTCGGGCAAGTGTTCCTGCAGCAGTTGCGCGGTCGTCACCACCTCGCGGTCGAGCCGATCGATCCGGCCGTCGCGATGCGGGTAGTAGTTCATCGTGTCCAGCACGACCTTGCCCGCGAACGGTTCGACCGGCAGGTCGGCGTACCGTCCGAGTGGGATGGTGACGAGGACCCAGTCCCCGGCGCGCACTGCCTCGTCGACGGTGCCGGCGCGGACGCCGAGGTCGCGGACCTTGTCGGCAAGGCTCTCCGGGCCGCGCGAGTTCGCCATCACCACGTCGAGGCCCGCGTCGACCGCGAGCCACGCGACCACCGACCCGATGTTCCCGCTGCCGATGATTCCTAGCGTCGCCATCGAGAGCCCCTAGCCGAGCAGTTCCTGGAGCGGTTCGCGGATGCCGTCGGCGACGGCGAAGACGCCGCGGGACTCGGGCGCGTGGTCGGTGCCGTCCAGGTCGAGTACGGTCACGCCGGCCTCGCGGCAGATCGCCACGCCGGCCATCGTGTCCCACGGCTTGTTGGAGAACATGATCAGCGCGTCGAAGTACCCGTTCGCCGTCCAGGTGAGCGCGGTCGCCGCCGTACCGATCATCCGCAGCCGCTGCACGCGCGGGTACAGGCGCTGAGTCAGGGCGAGTCGATCGGCGTTCACCGCTTCGGCATCCGGCCCGACGGCATAGTCGCCCACGGCAACCAACGCGTCGGTCAGGTCGGTGCACTCACTGCCCCGGATCGCCTTCCCGTTGCAGGTGGCACCGAGACCTTCGGCGGCGACGTACGTCGTGTTCAGCGCCGGGTGGTCGATCACGCCGGCGACGGCGCGCCCTTCGTGGATCAGGCCGAGCGAGATCGCCCACAGCGGTACGCCGTGGATGAAGTTGACCGTCCCGTCGACCGGGTCGAGCACCCAGCGCGTCCCGTCGGTCGCGCCACCCTCTTCCTCACCGAGCACCCCGATCTCCGGCGTCTCCCGCTCGAGAAACGCCCGGACCTCCCGCTCCACAGCAAAGTCCACCTCGGAGGCCATGTCCCGATCCCCCTTGGCCGTCAACTCCCCCACCGCCCGCGTCTGCGTCACCACCCGCCCGCGCTCAACAGCAGCCTCAGCAACCTTCACCAACTCCGCAAGATCCACACCCCAAAACCTACTTCGAACCACCCTCAGCCGGCCCGTGCGGGTCCATCAGGCGGTCCCCAGTTCCCGCCGTCGGCGGCGCCAGGCGGCGGCTGCCGCGGCTCCGCCGATTGCCAGCGCGCCGACCGCGGCCGCTTGGCCGATCTTGATCGGGCAGCCGGAGGCGCAGTCCGGGATGGCGTACGGCTGACCCGGGTTCAACTCATGCGTTTCTTCCGCGGACACGTACGCCTCTGCGGCCGGGAACGGGAAGCCCTCGGGGTTCAGCAGGCGGTACCAGTACAGGTCGTCCCACGCCTTGCGCCGGCACGTCACGTTCACCGACGGTGACTCGTACGGCGTCGGACCCAGTTGCCCGATCGGCAGATGGTCCTCGTTGTAGACCGTGACATGGCCGTTCGGATCGTTCATCGTCACAGCCGGGTAGTTCGCATCCAGCCCCATTACCGCAGTATGGGGCCCGGCTCAGGAGGCGGCCAGACCTCGGAGCTTCAGGTCTACGACGGTCGGGGCGTCGGCCTGCGAGTGCTTGTCGCCGGCGGCAACGACCGTGGCGACCTCTTCGTCGATCTTGTCGAGGCGCCGGTCGATCTTGTCCAGTCGGCGCTGCATCAGGTCGACGAACTCCGCGTTCTCGACCACACGGGCGCTGGTGATCCGCGAGTATTCCTGCGCGACCTGCGCGCGCTCGTCCGAATGGGCCAGCCGCTCGACCAGCAACTGGTGGCGGAACAGGACAGAGCCGGCGATCGCGACCAGAGCCGCACCGACCGCGGCCGCCCGGAGAATCCAGGCATTCTGTGAGAAGAGCGCGACACTCACACCCACGCAGACAACGATCAGCGATGCGTTGGCAACGGTGAGAACGGTGGTCCTGGTTCGACGGCGGCTACCCCTTGACCCCATGGACCGACATGTTAGGGGGTCTCGTCGGGGTCCTCGGGAATGCGACACGCGCGTTCGAGCAACAATCCGGCCGTGACGACCAGCACAGAGATCACCGCCGCTGCAGCGGCCATGATCACACGGTTACGAGGGCCGGAAGAGCCCATCGCCTGCAGGAAGCTTAACGCGAACCCTGCGTAAACACCGGCACATAACGCGCCGACGAACGCGCTCGCCTTCCCGATCATCAACAGGAACACCGCGCGCGACGGCTCCATCCGCTCCCGGCGTACCTGGATCCGCTGGTTGGTGTTGCGGGCGGCGGCGAACAGCAGCGCGGCCAGGAACGCCCAGGCGATCAGCGTCAGCCACGACACCGCCGGCGCGACCCCGCCGCCGGACTCGATCGCCTTCACCATCGTGACGCCGATCGCGACCCCGAGTACGGCGATCGCGACCAGCAGCCGGCGTGACGTCGGCCGCACCGAGCCCGGACGTGGCGGCTCCTTCTTGTCCCGGGGTGCCTGCCCCGGCTCGGTACCGCCGGACACGACTACTGCAGCTCGATGTCGAGCTTGGTCACGCCGTCGGTCCCGACCTTGGCCAGCAGCTCAGAGACCGGGCCGTGGCCCGGCAGGACGGCGTCCCGCTCGATGTCGAGCCAGGGCGCGAGGACGAACGCACGCTCGTGCGCCCGCGGGTGCGGGATCGTCAGCTCCTCGGTCTCGATCGTCTTCTGCCCGAAGGTGATCAGGTCGACGTCGAGGGTCCGCGGCGCGCCCGGCACGCTGCGCTCCCGGCCGAACGCCTGCTCGATCGCCTGGGCGCGCTCCAGCAGCAGGTCGACGCCCAGCGTGGTGTCGGCGAGCAGGACGATGTTCAGGTACGGGCCGGACTCGTCCGGGCCGCCGACCGGCTGGGTCTCGTACACCGGCGAGACCTCGACCACGACGACGTCCGGGGTGTCCCGCAGCGCATCGACCGCGCCCTGCAGATTCGCCTCACGGTCGCCGAGGTTGCTGCCGAGCGACAGGATCAGCTGACGGATCGGCTTCAGACCACCGCTCAGGGTGTCCGCGTCGATGACGTGGGGACTAGGGGTCTCAGTCACGAGGATTCTCCGGCTCTGCGCTGCACGGTCAGGACAACGTCGTCGAACGGCACCGAGATCGGCGCCGAGGGTTTGTGGATGGTGACCGCCGTCGCTGTCACCCGCTTGTCGGCGAGGCAGAGATCGGCGATGCGCTGGGCGAGGGTCTCGATCAGGTCCACCGGGTCGGTCTCGATCGCGGTGTGCACCTGCTCGGCCACCACCCCGTAGTTCACGGTGTCGGCCAGGTCGTCGGAGGCCGCGGCGGACCGGGTGTCCAGCTCCAGCCGGACGTCCACGACGAACTCCTGTCCGTCGGCCCGCTCGTGCTCGAACACCCCGTGGCGCCCGAAACCGCGGATGCCCCGGATCTCGATCACATCAGGAGGAATCGCAACGGGACCGCTCATTCCGCCTCCTCCTGTCGGCCCCCAGACGACGACAGTACCGGTGAGGCATGGTGGATCCACAACCGCCAGCCGCTAGAAGTTCGACGGAAAACGTTCGTGGCGAGCGCTTTACCGCCCGCGAAGCCGTCCTCGGGGGCACCTTCACCCGAGGACAGGACATTCTCCGTACACGTGACGTATGCCACGTCTTCATCCACCCGGACCTGCACATCAGTGAGGAAGAACTGGATGTACGGCGTGTTCGCGAAGATCATCGCCCAGGCCCGCATCAGCTCGGCGTACCCGGAGATCGCCGCGTTGCCGGGGTGGATGCAGACCGGATCCGGCTCCGGCAGCCAGACGGCCGCCATCAGGTCCAGGTCGCCGGCCTCGAACGCGTTGTAGAACGCGGTGTTCGCATTCAGTACGACGTCCTCGACGGTGGCACCGCGTGCACCATCGCCACCGGTGCCCTGCCGCGGTCCGTCCGTCATACGGTTCCCCATCTCTTCGCCACTCTGACCGCGTCCGCGTTCGGTGCCACCGCGTGCGCCCTGACACACCAGGCACCCGCTGCGGCGGCCAGGGCGGTCACGGCCACGCTCGCGTCGTCTCGTCGTACGGCCGGTCTGGGTTCACCGGTCTGCTCGTCGGCGAGCAGCCTACCGAGGAACGTCTTCCGGGACGCACCGATCAGCAACGGTCTTTCCAGTACGGCGAATTCCCGCAACCGGCGCAGAATCTCCCAGTTGTGCTGCGCGTTCTTCGCGAAACCGAGCCCGGGGTCGAGCGCCACCCGGTTCAGGTCGATACCGGCCTGCCGCAGTACGTCGAGCCGCTCGCCCAGTTCGGCGATGACCTCGGCGACGACGTCGTCGTACTCGGCCCGGTTCTGCATGTCGATCGAGTGGCCGCGCCAATGCATGCACAGGTACGGCGTTTTGCGCTCGGCCACCAGCGGGAGCATGTCCGGATCGGCCTGCCCGCCGGACACGTCGTTGATCATCGTGGCGCCGGCGTCGAGCATCAGCTCCGCGACACCGGCCCGCATCGTGTCGACGGAGATGATCGCGCCTTCGGCCGCGAGGGTCTCGATCACCGGGAGGACGCGGCGGATCTCTTCCTCGGGCGTCGGCCGTACTGCGCCCGGCCGCGTCGACTCCCCGCCGACGTCCAGCAGGTCGGCGCCTTCGGCCAGTAACTCCCGCCCGTGCTTGATCGCCGCGGCCGGCTCGAACCACTCACCGCCGTCCGAGAACGAGTCCGGCGTCACGTTCACAACGCCCATGACCAGACACCGGTCAACCACCGGCAGCCCGTCCACGTGAACCCGCTCGACATCCTTCACCAGACCACCGTAGTGGCCCGCACCCCCAGACTCGCGCCTGGGCTCAGTTGGCGAGGATCAGCCTGGACGCGGTGGACTGCAGAACCTCGGCGATGGGCTGCGAGTAGGACTCGTTGGTCTGGCCGGACTTCTCCAGGCACTGGCCGTTGATCAGGGCCGCGCCGCTGGTGATCCCCTGGGCGTAGTTGCCGGTCATGTTGGCGCCACCGGAGTCGCCGGCCTCCACGCACGCGGTGTGCTGGAACAGGCCGCGGACGATGCGGTTGTTGCCGTAGTTCACCGTGACGTTCCGCGCGACGATCCGCCCGCAGGTCCAGCCGGTGCTCTTCCCGGACTTGCACAGCGTCGATCCGACCGTGGCGTCCGCGAGCCCCTTGACCGCGACGTTGCCGGCGCCCCAGCCCTCGACGTACCCCTGCTGGTCCCAGCCCTCGATCACGCCGACCGAACCGAAGTCGTTGCCGGGGAAGCTCGAGGTGTACGTGTTGCCGAGGACGTAGCCGTTGCGGGAGAACGACGGCTTGCCCGCCGTACAGTGGCCGGCGGTCAGGAAGATCCGGTTGCCCTTGCGGGTCCGGGCGTTGAAGCCGAGCGAGCAGACGTACCCGGTGTTCTTGTCGACCTGTACGCCGCCGCGCAGGCTGAAGTCGTCCGCTGTCAGGCGAATCGTCCCCGTCACCTGGCGGACCGTCACTCGCTCGCCGTTCGCCACGGCGCGGGACAGGAACCTGTTGGTGATCGAGTCGTGCGCGCCCTTCGGCACCGAGACGACCACGGTCCCCGTGACGGGATCGACGTACCACGACCGCACCTTGCCGGCGCTGGACGTCATCGCCACCTTGTTCAGCTCGCTCTGCACGGCGTTCAGCTGGCGGGCGGTGAACCGGACCAGGCGCGGGATCGCACCGATCTGGCGGACCAGCTCGGCCGTCGCGAGATCCGACACGGCGACGATCAGCTCGCCGGAGTTGTCGTAGTAGCTGCCCACCACACCTGAGTCGGACCCGAGCTGCGACTCCAAGGTCTCCGCCACCAGCGGGTCCTCGGTCTGCTTCTGCGAGCCCTTCTGGGTGGTCTTCTGGGTGCTCTTGGTCCGCGTGTCCGCGGTGGCCCAGTTCGCTGCGACCAGCCCGCCGGCCGTCAGGACGACGACCCCGGCAAGTGCGGCGCCGACCCGGAAACGCCCCGACATCCTGTCCTCCTCACACCGGCACTCTGGTCCCCGTTGGCCGAGCGCCACTACGGAAAGTAAACGCTCAGCGACAGAATGTCCATAGTCACGGACTCTCAAACGTCAACGAGGGCAGGCGGCCGGGGGCTACGGTTCAGCCCACAATCAGGCTCATCGCCTCCGCGCGGGTGACCGGATTGCGCAGCTGACCGCGGACCGCGGACGTGATCGTCTTGGCGCCCGGTTTCCGGACACCGCGCATGGTCATGCACAGGTGCTCGCACTCGATCACGACGATCACGCCGCGCGGCTCGAGGATCTCGACCAGCGATTCGGCGACCTGGGTGGTCAGCCGTTCCTGGATCTGTGGTCGTTTCGCGTACACGTCGACCAGTCGGGCCAGCTTCGACAGCCCGGTGATGCGTCCGTCCCGGCTCGGGATGTACCCGACGTGCGCGACGCCGGTGAACGGGACCAGGTGGTGCTCACACAGGCTCCAGACCTCGATGTCCTTCACCAGGATCATCTCGTCGTGCTCGAGCGCGAACGTGGTCGTCAGGACGTCCTCGGCGCTCTGACCGAGCCCGGCGGTGATCTCGGCGTACGAGCGCGCCACCCGGTCCGGGGTGTCCCGCAGGCCCTCGCGGTCCGGGTCCTCCCCGATCGCGAACAGCAACTCGCGTACGGCGTTTGCCGCCCGCTCGTGGTCGAAATTCGGTGAGGTCATCCGGCCACTGTAAATTTCCAGGCCGCAAACAGCGACGCCGCCACCCGGTGGGTGGCGGCGTCGCAGTTGTCACTGCTTGTTCGGCGGAGTCGGCCCGCTGCCGTAGTCCGTCGGCCGGATGGCCTCGTCCGGACCGACGGAGCCGCCCGGCAGCACGTCGTGGAGCGAACCGTTCTGCTCGGCGCGGCCGTTGCCGGCGGTCGGCATCACCGGCGGCTGGTCCGACGGGATCCGGGTGGACGAGCCGGTCCAGGCCGGCCGCCGCTCCCGCATGATCACCGGCTCGAAGATCCGGGCGATCTGGTGCTTGTCCAGCGTCTCCTTCTCGAGCAGCTCCTCGACCAGGTGGTCCAGGACGACGCGGTTGTCGACCAGGATGTCGAAGGCCTCCTGATGCGCGTTCAGGATCAGCTTGCCGACCTCTTCGTCGACCGCGGCCGCGATCTCCTCGGAGTAGTTCCGCTGGCTGCCGAAGTCGCGGCCGAGGAACGGCTCGCTGCCGTCCTGGCCGAACTTGATCGCGCCGAGCCGCTCGGTCATGCCGTACTGCGTGACCATCGCCCGGGCCAGCGCCGACGCCTTCTCGATGTCGTTGCTCGCCCCGGTGGTCGGGTCGTGGAAGACCATCTCCTCGGCCGCGCGGCCACCGAGCATGTAGGCCAGCTTGTCGAGCATCTCCGACCGGGTGGTCGAGTACTTGTCCTCGTCCGGCATCACCATCGTGTAGCCGAGCGCGCGGCCTCGCGGCAGGATCGTCACCTTCTGCACCGGGTCGGAGTGCGGCAGCGCCGCGGCGACCAGGGCGTGTCCGCCCTCGTGGTACGCCGTGAGCACCTTCTCCTTGTCCGACATCAGCCGGGTCCGGCGCTGCGGACCGGCGATGACGCGGTCGATCGCCTCGTCCAGCGCGCGGTTGTCGATGATCTGCGCGTTCGACCGGGCGGTCAGCAGGGCCGCCTCGTTCAGCACGTTGGCCAGGTCGGCACCGGTCATACCCGGCGTCCGGCGGCCGACGGCGACCAGGTCGACGTCGGGCGCCATCGGCTTGCCGCGGGAGTGCACCTTGAGGATCTTCTCGCGGCCGGGCAGGTCCGGCGCGTCGACGGCGATCTGCCGGTCGAAGCGGCCGGGCCGCAGCAGGGCCGGGTCGAGGACGTCGGGCCGGTTGGTGGCCGCGATCAGGATCACACCGCCGCGGACGTCGAAGCCGTCCATCTCGACCAGCAGCTGGTTCAGCGTCTGCTCGCGCTCGTCGTGGCCACCGCCGAGGCCCGCACCACGGTGCCGGCCGACGGCGTCGATCTCGTCGATGAACACGATCGCCGGGGCGTTCGTCTTGGCCTGCTCGAACAGGTCGCGGACGCGGGAGGCGCCGACACCGACGAACATCTCGACGAAGTCCGAACCGGAGATCGAGTAGAACGGCACGCCGGCCTCACCGGCGACCGCACGGGCCAGCAGGGTCTTACCGGTACCGGGCGGGCCGTAGAGCAGGACGCCCTTCGGGATCTTCGCGCCGACCGCCTGGAACTTGCCGGGCTCCTGCAGGAACTCCTTGATCTCGCCGAGCTCCTCGACCGCCTCGTCGACGCCGGCCACATCGGCGAACGTCGTCTTCGGGGTGTCCTTGGTGATCAGCTTGGCCTTCGACTTGGCGAAGCTCATCACCCGGGAGCCGCCGCCCTGCATCGAGTTCATCAGGAAGATGAACACGACCGCGATCAGCAGGAACGGGATCAGCGTGGAGAACACCTGGCCGATGAAGCTCGGCTTCGGGTTCTCGACGTCGTACCGCTCGATCTTGCCGTCCTGGAACAGCGACTGCAGGTCGGTGCCGAGGGTCTCGGCCTGGCCGTCGACCCAGTGCGCCCGGAGCTTGGTGCCGTCGGTCTTCTCGACCCGGATCTCCTGGTCCGGATCGATCAGCGTCACCGACTTGATCGTCTTGTCGCTCGACGACTTGGCCTGCTGGATCAGCTGCACGACCTGGCCGGTGGCCTCGGTCTTGTACCCGGTCGAGCCGGTCAGGAGCTGCCCGATCACCAGTACGCCCAGGAAGGCGACGACGATCCAGAACAGGGGTCCGCGGAAGATGCGCTTCACGTCCATGATCGAGGCCTAAGCCCCGTCCCTCCTAGCTCGGCAGGCCCGGGTATGGCGGGCTTGTGACGGTAATACCAGTCCAAGTGTCTCGTGTCGCACAAGACAACACAGCACGAGGGTCACCAAAGGACAGTACGACCCGTTGTACAGGCCGTCACCAAGTCTGCCTTGTCGGAGCGGGTCAGGAGTAGACGTGCGGGGCCAGCGTGGCCACACAGCGCAGATTCCGGTACTTCTCGGCGTAGTCCAGACCGTAGCCGACGACGAACTCGTCCGGCAGCTCCAGGCCGACGTACTTCACCGGGACCCGCATCTTGGCGGCGTCCGGCTTCACGAAGGCGGTGCACAGCTCCAGCGAGGCCGGCTTGCGTGACTCCAGGTTGCTGACCAGCCAGCTCAGCGTGAGCCCGGTGTCGATGATGTCCTCGACGATCAGCACGTGCCGGTTGGTGATGTCGGTGTCCAGGTCCTTCTGGATCCGCACCACACCTGACGACTTGGTCCCCGAGCCGTACGACGAGATGGCCATCCAGTCCATCTCCACGTGCCGGCTGAACGACCTGGCCAGGTCGGCCATCACCATCACCGCACCGCGCAGGACGCCGACCAGCAACAGGTCCTTGCCCTCGTAGTCGGCCTCGATCCGCGCTGCCAGCTCCCGCAGCTTCGCGAGGATCTGGTCCTCGGTGTAATGGATCTTGGTCAGGTCCTTCTCGATGTCCGCCGCATCCACGGCCATCAGCCTGTCACATCCGGGCCGAGGATGATGAATCCGCCCTTGCGGATCGCGCGAACGCCCTGTGGTAGGTCGATCCAGCGCTGTCCCCGCCAGTCGGTCACCAGCGCGTCGACCGATGCAACGTGTCCCGCGGTCAGGTCCGTGGCCCGGCAACCGGCTTCCAGCGCGGCCTGCCGCAGTACCCGCGTGCGGATCGCGGCGGGCTCGTCGGTCAGTACGCCGACTTCAGCGCGCACCTCGCCCTCGGCGCGACTCAGTGCGGTCTCGGCAGCATCCGCAGCGAGCAGGTCGAGCGCATCGGCGTCCGCCCGCAGCAATCCCGCCGTACGGGCCAGCGCCTCGACCACACCAGGGCCCAGCGCCTCCTCCAGCACCGGCAGCACCTCGTGCCGCACCCGCACCCGCGTGTACGCCGGGTCGTCGTTGTGCGGGTCGTGCCACGGCCGAAGCCCGGACGCGATACACGCCGCCGCCGTAGTGGCCCTCGGTACCTCTAGAAACGGCCGCCGGAGCAGTCCGACCGCCGGAGCCATCCCAGCCAGCGACCGCGCCCCCGACCCACGCCCCAGCCCGAGTAGAACAGTCTCCGCCTGATCATCACGGGTGTGTGCCAGCAGTACGACGTCCGCTGCCAGCTCGTCCGCCGCATCCCGCAGAGCGTCGTACCGCGCAGCCCGGGCCGCAGCCTCCGGACCGCCGTCGCTGCCGACCTCCACCGCACGCACCAGCACAGGCTCGAGCCCTAGCGTCCTGCACTGCTCAGCTGCGGTCGCGGCGATGTGCGCGGAGTCCGGCTGCAGACCGTGATCGACGACGACCGCTCCGGCCCGTAGACCGAGCTTGGGCGCCTCGAAGGCGGTCACGGCCGCTAGAGCGAGTGAATCCGTGCCGCCGGAGCAGGCGACCAGCACGGTGGTCCCCCGAGGCAGCTCGGCGAGCGTCGCCCGGACCGCCTCGCGGGCGCGAGCTATGGCCGGGTGCAGCTTCCCCCGTCTGCGCTCGACCAGCTCTTCCACAGCCGACTCAGCCGACTGAGCCGACTGAGCCGACTCAGCCGTGGAGTCGGGTGACCCAGGCATCGGGGTTCGCGATCTCGGTCTTGGTCGGCAGCGTGTTGGGGCCGGTCCAGACCCGGTTGAAGCCCTCCATACCGACCTGGTCGACCACGCGACGTACGAACGCCGCACCGTCCTTGTACTGACGCAGCTTCGCGTCCAGCCCGAGCAGCCGCTTCAGCAGCTGGTCCACCGGGCTGCCGCTCTGCCGGCGCGACGTGAACTTGGAACGGATGTGCTCGACAGTCGGAATAACCGACGGCCCGACGCCGTCCATCACGAAGTCCGCGTGGCCCTCCAGCAACGACATGACCGCGGTCAGCCGGTCCAGCACAGCACGCTGCTCCGGCGACTGCATCAGGTCGACCAGGCTCAGCTCAGCCTCACCACGCACCGACCGTCCCAGCCGCTGCACAGCCTCCCGGAACATCGCCGCGTACGCCGATGCGTCCAGCTCGGCCTGGTCGAGGAACAGCGCGATCTCGGACCGCAGGTGGTCCCGCAGCCACGGAACGGCGGTGAACTGCACCCGGTGCGTCTCCTCGTGCAGACACACCCACAGCCGGAAGTCCCGCGGTACGACGTCGAGCTCGGACTCCACGTGCATGACGTTGGGAGCCACGAGAAGCAGCCGACCGGTCAGGTGAGGCCGATCCGGGTCTGGCTCCGCCGGGTAGAACGGGTCGAACTGACCGAGCACCCGGGACGACAGGAAGGCCAGCAGCGCACCCGCCTCGATGCCCGTCACGCGTGAGCCGACCGCGGACGACAGACCGGCCGTCCGGTCGGCCTTCTCCCGCAGCTTGTCCGCCAGCGGCTGCAGCACGGTCCGAAAGCCGTCCGCGTTCGCCTGCACCCAGCCGGGCCGGTCGACGATCACCACGGGCGCTGTGGCCGACGTGGCCTGCAGCCCGGTGAACTCGCGGACGTGGCCCTCGGACTCGGCCGCGAACTGACGCAGCTCCGCGACCACCTGGTCCGCCTCCGCGCGGCTGACCGCCGGGCCGGGGCGCAGCAGCTTCCGCGCCACACCGGTCGCCAGCTGCCAGTCGACCATCTCGGTCGTGGTCTCGCCTTCAGCCGTACTCATACAACGACCCTAGTGCTATGTCCCAACATGCGCCCGTGGTCAGCAGCCGCAGTTGGCCAATGCTGCTGTGGTCCGATCGAGGGCGGCGCGGGCGTCCAGCGTCTTGGGAACCGGAACACTGTCGCTGGCGACTGCGAACACCAGCAGCGTGCCAGAGCGGTCGCGGGCGTACCCAGCCAGGCTGTGGACGCCGGTCAGTGTCCCGGTCTTCGCATGGACCAGTCCGGTCCCTGTGCCGGTGCCAGCGGTAGTGAATCGCTCCCTGAGGCTCCCGTTGAAGCCGGCGATCGGGAGTCCGGTCAGGAGATGCCGCAACTCCGGGTGGTCCTTGGAGATCGCCACGCGGACCGCACCGGCCAGCAGGTCGAGCGGGACCTTGTTCGCGCGGGTCAGACCGCTGCCGTCGTAGATGCGGGCTTTGCTGACATCCAGACCGAGCTTGGTCAGCGTGGCGCGCACGCCCTTGACCCCACCGACGTACGAACCGCCGTTGCCGGTCGCGAGGCCGACCTGCCGCAGCATGACCTCGGCGCCGTCGTTGTCGCTGTGCTGGTTGATGTACTCGACGATCTGCCCGAGCGTCGGCGACTTCACTAGGGCCAGCGGGGCGACCTTGGCCTGAGCCGTCGCAGCCTTGACGGTCGGGGCCACAGTGATCCCATAGGTGCCCAGCAGCTTCGAGAACGAGGTGGCTGCGGCCTGGGCCGGCAAGGGTGCCCGCTTCGCCATCCCGGGCGAGAGCCGGCCCTCGTTCACCCACAGTGCCGTCGTCGGCGCGGCGATTCCCTCTGGGACGTAGTTGGCTTCCCAGTTCGCGTTGACCGCCGGACCGGTGAACAGCGAGGCGTCGTACCCGAGGGCGACCCGGGTGACGCCCTGCGCCTTCAAGGCCTTCGCAGTACTTGCTGCGAGCGTCTGGAGGGTCGCCCGAGCCGGGTAGTCCGATGCCTGCTTCACAGCGAGCAGCGGGTCGCCACCGCCGACCAGGACGATCGAGCCCCTGCCGGCGCTCACGACCTTGGTGGTGAACGTGTGGTCCGGCCCAAGCGTCGCCAGCGCCGAGACCGTGGTGAGGAGCTTCAGAGTCGAGGCAGGTGTGTACGGCGTCGCCGCACCGACCGAGAACACCGGCTTGCCGCGCGAGGCGTCGTACACATAGACACCGTGGTGCGGGCCGAGCGACGGGTCCTTGAGAATCGCAGCGAGCGCCTTGCCGACCCCGGCCGCCGTCGGCGCGACGCCCTCGGTGGTCAGGGGAGCCAGGACGGGCGGTGCCTGTTCGGTGGTCTGGACTGATCCGGGTACGGCGCGTGCGCTGCTCACCAGGCCGGCGCACATGCTCGTGCACAGCGCCGTGGTGAGCAGCGTGACGAATGCCGCACGGGCAGGTCGTGCCACCTGGCTGCTCCTGTCATTCGGTCGGTCGGAACCGTGACAGTATCTGCCGTATGGAGTTCGACGTCTTCATCGAGATCCCCAAGGGCACCCGCAACAAGTACGAGCTGGACCACAAGACCGGGCGGCTCCGGCTGGACCGGACGCTGTTCACGGCCACCCAGTATCCGTCCGACTACGGGTTCATCGAGGACACCCTCGGTCAGGACGGCGACCCGCTGGACGCGCTGGTCCTGCTGACCGAGCCGACCTTCCCCGGCTGCCTGATCAAGGCCCGGGCGATTGGCATGTTCCGGATGACCGACGAGAAGGGCCCGGACGACAAGGTGCTCTGCGTCCCGGCCGGTGACCCGCGCCAGGAACACCTGCGCGACATCCACCACGTGCCGGAGTTCGACCGGCTCGAGATCCAGCACTTCTTCGAGGTCTACAAGGACCTCGAGCCCGGCAAGTCCGTCGAGGGCGCCACCTGGGTCGGCCGCACGGACGCCGAGGCCGAGATCACCGCTTCCTTCGAGCGCCTGAAGACCGAAGGGCACTAATCGCCTGACAGGCGGCGGAGCAGCCCGAGCAGGGTCTTGCGTTCCGCTGGCGTCAAGGGCTCCAGTAGGTCCGCCTCGGCGGCGTAGATGAGTTGGTCCATCGCGTCCAACTGCTTCTCGCCGGCCGGGGTGATGGCGACGATCTTGCGGCGCCGGTCGGCCGGGTCGACCCGCCGGGCCAGCAGCTTCAGCTCCTCCAGCTCGTCGAGCAGCGTGACCAGATCGCTGCGGTCGAAGCCGATGCGGTCGGCAAGCGTCGCCTGAGCGGCCTCGCCGTCGTCGGCGAGGCTCGCGAGCACGTGGTAGTGCTGCGTCCGGACACCGGCCTGCGTCATGTGCTGCCGGACCAGCCGCTGGGCGTGCTGACTCGACCGCCCCAGCGCCCACAGCACCTGGTCGGCCAGCCGATGCGTCGGCGCCTTCTTCACCCCCCAACTCTATTGGCATCGTTCACTCCTGGCGTTATCGTAGGACTCTCCTATTATTTATAGCTCCCATGATTTGGAGATCCCACCATGCGCGCAGTGCGCTTCCACCGCCACGGCGGACCCGAAGTCCTCCAGCTCGAGGAGGTCGCCGTACCTGAACCCACCGCCGGTCAGGTCCTGATCGAGGCCGAGGCGATCGGCGCGAACGCCATCGACGCCGTACTCCGACGCGGCGGCTCACCCTGGGACCGCCCGCTCCCCGGCACCCTGACCGGGGACGTCGTCGGCCGCATCGTCAAGCTCGGCCCGGACACCCCGCCCGGCGTGGCCGTCGGTCAGCGCGTCTCGGCGCTCACCGTCGACGCCTTCGCCGACTACACCGTTGCCGACGCCACCTTCCTCGCCACGATCCCCGACGACGCCGACGCGGCCGAAGCCTCGATGATGTCACTGACCGCCCCGCTCGCCCTTCGCGTGCTCGAGTCGGGTCACATCCCGGCCGGCGGCACGGTCCTGATCCAGTCCGCCGCCGGCACCATCGGCCACCTCGCCACCCAGTTGGCCCGCTTCTACGACCCGAAGACGATCATCGGTACGGCGTCCAGCGCGAAGAAGCTCGACTTCATCCGCGAGCTCGGCGCCGAGCCTGTCGACCTCAGCGACCCCGACTGGCCGGCCAAGGTCCGCGCCCTGGCACCGGATGGCGTCGACGCGGTCCTCGACGCGGTCGGCGGCACCGTCTTCGACCAGGGCCTCGAGCTGGTGAAGCCGCTCGGCCGGATGGTCTCGTACGGCGCCATCACGACCGAGGTCCCGGCCGTCCCCGCGCTCGGACTCCAGCTCCGGATCGTCACCGGCGTCTCGCTGTACGGCTGGCAGCAGGCTCGCCCCGACGAGGCCCGCGCCGACATCGCCGAGGTCGTCCGCCGCTGGCAGTCCGGCGACCTCCGCCCGATCGTCCACGCCACCCACCCGCTGACCGACGTCGCCCGCATCCACGAGACCCTTGACGCCCGCGAGAACCTCGGGCGCCTGATCGCCGTCCCGTGAAACCATGACCGGGTGGAGCTTCGGCAGATGCGGTACTTCGTGGGCGTCGCCGAGGAGCTCCATTTCGGCAAGGCCGCCGAGCGTCTGTACATCTCCACCCCGACCCTGAGCCAGCAGATCAAGCAGCTCGAACGTGAAGTCGGCACGACGCTGCTGATCCGGCACAGCCGCGGCGTCGAGCTCACCCCGGCCGGCCGGGTGTTCCTGGCCCGCGCCCGGGAGACGATCCAGGCGGCCGGCCTGGCGCTGAAGGACACGCGCCGGGCCGCCGGCCTGGACGAACCGGTCCTGCGGCTCGGCCTGCTGAACGGCATCCCCGGCTGGCTCCCCGCCGCCCTCGAACAGCTCGCCACCGAACGCTTCCCGAACAGCACGGTCACCCTCGAGGCCGGCACCACCACCGATCAGCTCCGCATGCTGACCGCCGGCGAGATCGATCTCGGCCTGGTCCGTACGCCGCTAACGTTGCCTCCAGCAATCACTTCGGAACATCTCGCCGCCGAGGAGCTCGGCGTACTGCTGACCGCGAACCACCCGCTCGCCGTACGTCCCGAGCTCACGCTCGACGACCTGACCGGCCTCGAGTTGATCTGGATCCCGCGAGCCGCCGCCCCGGAGTTCTACGACGAGGCGATCCGCCGGCTCGGTCCCGGCGTCCGGCTCAGCGACATCAGCATGAGTCACTCGCAGCTCCGCTCGGCGCTGCTCGTCCGCAGGTCCGCGATCAGCCTCGGCTCCCGCCGTGCCGCGACCCCGGACGTCGTCTGGCGACCTATCGAAGGCCGCCCGCTGATCGCCCGGTACGCCGCGGTCTGGCGCACCGATTCACGCAACCCCGTGCTCCAGGCAATGATCGTTAGCCCCGGCCTAACGATCGTTAGCCAGCAAGTCGTGGCCGACTGACCCGTCCGGTGGTTGGCTCGAAACGTCAACCACCGAAGGAGTTTCAGTGCAGGAACACGTAGTGATCGTCGGCGGGAGCTCCGGCATGGGTCGCGCGCTCGCCGCCGAACTCGTTGCCCAAGGCAGCGAAGTCACGATCGCCGGCCGCTCGCCCGGCAAGCTCGACGCGGTACGCCGGGAACTCGGCGTACACACCGTTGCCATGGACCTCGGCATCGAGCGGGACATCGAACGGCTCTTCGCCACCACCGGCAAGGTGAACCACATCGTCACTACCGCCGCGGACGTCGGCGGCGCCTACCAGCCGATCAGCGAGTACGACGTGGACGCCGCCCGAGCTGCGGTCGATTCCAAGCTGCTCGGACCATTGCTGCTCGCCAAGCACGGCGCGTCGGCGCTCGAACCCGGCGGCTCGATCGTGTTCACCTCGGGCATCGCGGCGTACCGTCCCGGACCGCGTGCATCGTTGCTCGCGGCACTCAACGGCGCGCTGGCGTCACTGGCCGCGGCGCTCGCGGTCGAGCTCGCGCCGATCCGGGTCAACGTGGTGTCCCCCGGCTGGGTCGACACCCCGATCTGGCAGGACGTGGCCGGCGACGCGGCGCCCGCCACGTTGGCCGCGATGGCGGACCGCCTCCCGGTCGGCCGCATCGGCCGGACCCAGGACATCGCGGCCGCCATCATCGCCCTGCTGCGCAATGGTTTCATCACCGGCACCGTTCTACACGCCGACGGCGGACACCGGCTGGTCTAGGGAGATAACAGGTCAGGGACGGCCGAAGAAGTTCGGCGGGATCCAGTAGTACACGCTGTCGATCTGCACCGGCTTCCCGGTCCGCGGTGCGTGGATCATCTGCCCGTTGCCGAGGTACATGGCGACGTGGTGGATGGTCCCCGGGTCGCTCGGGTTCGTCGCCCAGAAGATCAGGTCGCCGGGCCGCAGCTCGTCCTCGTCGATGTGCTGGATCTGCTCGTACTGCGCGACGCTGTAGTGCGGGAGCTGGACACCCGCCCGCTCCCAGGCGCCCTGGGTCAGACCCGAGCAGTCCCACCGCGACGGACCGGTCGCGCCCCACAGGTACATGTCGCCGAGCTGCTTCAACGCGAAGTTGATCGCGTCCCGCGAGCTGCCGCCCGAGCTGTGCCCGCCACCGTCGTTGCCGTTGTCGTCGTTACGTCCCGGCGAGGACGGCTTGTGCTTCGGCGGCTTCTTGCCGTGGTTCTTCTTCGCCTCTTCCCGCGCTTCCTTCTCCTCGCGGGCCCGCTCGGCCGCCTCCGCGCGGCGTTCCGCGGCCTCGCGGGCTGCGATCCGGCGCTTCAGCTCGGCGGCCTTCTTCGCGGCGAGAGCGGCGGCTCGTTGTCGCGCAAGCTCCTCGAGCCCCCGCTGCCGCTGGGCAGCAACCTTCACCGAGGTGTTCTGCAGTACGGCGAGCTGCGCGATCGACTTCGTGCGCTGCACCCCGATCGCAGTCACGGCGGCCGACTGAGCAGCCTCCGCGTCCTCGGCCGCCTTCTTCGCGGCGGCCGCCTCGTCGGTCGCCTTCTTCACCTTCACGACCGCCTGGTCGGCCTGCACCTTGAACAGGTTGGTCATCACCTGCGTCGCCGAGAACCGCAGGTACGAACCCTGCATCGCGGCCGACACCGAGCGGGCCGCGCCGGCGGAGTCGAGCAGGTCCTGCGGACCGTTCGCGGTGAACAGCGGCGCGATCTTCGCCACGTCGCCGCCACCCTGGTACGACGCGGCGGCGAACCGGCCGATCTGCGCGCGCTGGGTGGCGAGTGTCTTCTCCGCCTCGGTCGCCCGGGCCGCGGCGGCGGCCGCGTCGGCCTTGGCCTGCTGCAGCCGGTAGACGGCGCCGTTGTACGCCTCGTCGGCGATGCCGGACTGGATGCCGAGCTGCTCGAGCCGCGCATTCGCCGCGGCTAACTGGCGCTCGATGGTTGCGACCTGGCCGGCCTTCGAAGCGGCGGCCTGCTTGGCGCGCTCGACCGCGGCCTTGGACGGGATCACCGGGGGCTTCGGCTTGGCAGCCTCGGCCGGAAGCGTGGGCATTGCCATCGTGCCGGCCAAGCAGATCGCGAGCACCCCGGACAGCAGGGCTTTGCCTGCCCGACCGGTCTTCCCAGTGCTCCCGACCCGCCCGCCGGACGTGGCCCTGAGGGGCGTCCGCATCGGGATCGTTCCTTCCGCCGGTCACGAACCCCTTCCCCAGGGTTCGTGAACTTTTGGTCCTCCTGGACCACATACGTGACACTAGTTGCCTACAGCCCCATTGGGAACAGCTTTCACACAAGTAACTTTGTTTCACCCGTGTGTCGACTTGACAAACTACAAGCTTGTAATTCCGCGAAGCCCCAGGTCGGCGCACGAAAACGCCCTCCGGCCGGAGCCGGAGGGCGTTCAGGTGACGCGTCAGGGGTTCAGCGGAGGGCGAACGAGGCGACCACCGGGAGGTGGTCCGAAGCCGGCGTCACAGGTACGTCGGCCTTCACCGCGCGCAATCCCGCGCTGTGCAACTGGAAGTCGATCCGCTTGGTCGGACTGCCCGCCTCGATCGTGTAGCCGGGGCCGACACCGACCTCGGTCCACGTGTCGTCGTACACGGCGGTCAGGGTCTTGATCTCCGGCGCCTCGGGCGTCGCGTTCAGGTCGCCGACGAGCAGCGTCGGAGTCTTCGACTTGCCGAGCAGCTCGACCACCTTCTGCGCCTGCTCCAGCCGTTCGGCGTTGTTGTTGCTGGTCAGGTGCGTGTTCGCGAACCGTAGGTCGGCCCCACGAACCTTGATCTTCGCCACCGCGAGACCGCGCTGCTCGCCGGTCGGATACAGCGGGAGCAGCGTGTTCTTGAAATCCTTGATCGGGTACTTCGACAGGATCGCGGTCCCGTACTGGCGCCGCGGCTCGCCCGGATTCACCGGCGGGAGGTCGAGGTTGGCGGCGTACGCGTAGTGCATCTTGAGCCGCTGGGCGAACCAGGCCGGCTGGTCGACCCAGTTGCTCCGCACATCCCAGTGCTTGTCGACCTCCTGGAGCCCGATCACGTCGGCCCCGGACTGCTCGATCAGTACGGCGATCCGCTCGAGATCGAGCACACCGTCGATCCCCGCACCGTGATGGATGTTGTACGTCATCACCGTCAGCGGCCGCTCCGGCCGCCCGGCGTCCGGCTTCGCAGCGGCAACGGTCGGTACCGCGATAAGAAACCCCACCAGGACCGTTAGCAATTTACGCATGCACCCATCCTTCCGGAAAACCGGCGACACCCGCACAACGAGCGAGTGTCGCCGGTCTGAACGGTCAGTGCATCAAGCGGCCTACTGCACCCTTCGCACCGGACGCCCAGCAGCCGGCCTGGGAGCCGTGGCCGGCGCATTCGACGCTGTCGAAGCTGCCGTCGTAGAACTGCTTCCAACTGCGCCCGCCGTCGAAGCTCACGTCGCTCCCGGACGGTCCGACCGCGACGACGGTCGACGGGGACCACGGCACGAAGTGGGATCCGCTGCGGTACCCCTTCGGCGCCTTGTCCGCGGGCACGAGCTTCCAGGTGCGGCCACCGTCGTACGTGATCGACGCCGCCTTCACCGCCTCGGTCGGCTTCTCGAAGTCACCGCCGACCGCGACGCCGAACAGCGGGTTGCGGAAGGCGAGGCTGAAGATCCCCGCGGCCGGACCACTGGCCATCGGCGAGTCCGCCACCTTCCAATGTCTGCCACCGTCAACAGTCCGGAACACCCGCGGCCGATCGCCGCCGCCGGTCGCGAACCACGCGGTCCGGCCAGGCCCGGCGACCAGGCAGGTCCCGCTCGCCGCGAACGCGAACTCGCCGGGCAGCGCGGCCGGCATACCGGCGTTCGACTGCACCTTCCACGATTTCCCGCCGTCCGACGTCGCCGCGATCCGGAACTTCCCGTCGACCGGGTCGCTCATCGCCAGCCCGTGCTTGTCGTCATTGAAGGCGAAGCAGTCGTAGAACGCGTTCTCGTCGGTGTTCCGGAACGTCTCGGTCCAGCTCTTCCCGCCGTCGGCGGTGCGGTAGACCCGGGAGTCCTCGCCGACCCCGATCGACAACGCGACCGCACGCTTCGCGTCGAACGCCTCGACATCGCGGAACTGCAACGCCTCCGCTCCGGCCGGGCTGACGTTCTGCCAGTGCCTCCCGCCGTCGACGGTTCGCAGTACCGTCCCCTCGGTCCCACCCACCCAGGCGACGTTCTTGCTGACCGCCGCAAGCCCGCGGAACTGCGCCGTACTTCCGGTCGGCGTCAGCCCCCAGCGGTACGACGGCCCGCCGTGCGCCTGGGCGGGGATGACCTGGGACGACATCACCAACAAACCTCCTGCCGCGAGAGCGGCCACACGCAGGATTCTCATGCGCCGCAATCTAACCGCAGGTCACGTCAGCTTGAAGGACTGCGACGCACTGGAGTTGCAGGTGAGTTGGACCAGTTGGGTGCTGTCGGCGGTGGAGCCGCCGGGCACAGTCAGGCATTTGTTGCTGAAGCGGCTGATGAAGTGGAAGTAGCCGCTGCCTTCGGAGACGGCCTGCCATTGCTGGTTGTTCCCGTTGCTGTACGTCCACAACTGCAGGCCGGCGTTGTCGGCGGCGGACACCCCGGTCACATCGATCACCTTGGTGGCGTCGTTGTGATTATTGACCCGCGTGAATCCACCGGACGTCGGCTGGAACTGGAACTGCTGCGCCTGCGTGCCGTTGCAGCTGTACTGCTGGATCACGGTCCCGTTGGCGACTCCGGCCGCGCGGGCGTCGACGCACTTTCCGTTGCCCTTGTTGGCGAGCTGGTACCACGCGGTCGGCGACGGCTGGTCGACCGGCGGCGTCGTACCGCCACCACCCAGCCACTTCAGCGCGTCCATCATGAACTGGTTCTGCGCCGGGCTGTCGAACGTCGACGAGAGCCGGGTGTTGGTCTCGTAGTTCATCGCGTTGTGGCCGAAGTTCGCGTAGATCAGCTTGTAGTTCTTGTTGGTCCAGATGATCGGGTAGTAGCCCGACGTCCAGATGTTGCCCTGCTGGTTGCCGACCGGGAAGCTCGACGGATCGATCGAGGCGAGGACCTGGATGTCGGGGTTGTTCCGCAGGTCGTTCTGCCAGCTGTACCACTCGCTCACCGACGAGCGGAACGTCGCTCCGGTGTTCACCAGCGACGGGTGCGAGCGGTTCTCGGTCCGCAGCGTGACCGCGCTGGGTCCCCAGGTGTTCGACTCGAACCGGCCGGTGCCGAGCAGCGTGTTGTTGAACCACGGCCAGCCGCCGCTCGCATCGTTGTACGCCGACACGTGGAAGCCGAAGAAGGCGCCGCCGTTGTCCATGTAGTGCTGGAACCCGTTGCGCTGGGCGTCACTGTGCGGTGAGTCGTCGAGGAACATGACGACCTGGTACTGCGACGCGCTCAGGTTGTTGAGCTGGTCCCAGTTGGTGGTCGCGGTGTACGAGAACCCGTTCTGCGCACCGAACTGCGGGAAGCGCTGATTCGCTTCCTTCTCGAAGTCGATGTGCGCGGCGTCGTAGGTGCCGCTGTAGAACGCGAGCACGTTGAAGGTTGCTTCAACTTTGGCGACCGCGGTGGAGGTGAGCCCGCTGATCAGCACGACCAGGGCGAGCAGGAGGGCGGGCAGGCGAAAACGATCGGAAAGCATGGGGGCGGACCTTTCCGTCAGAACCTTATGAAATTTCAGGACTTAAATTAACTCCCGATCAAAGCCCTGTCCAGAGTTCATCGCCTGACTGCCCAGAACACCCAGCAACTGCAGCTTCTCCGCGGACTCGCTCCCGGGTTCCGCGGTGAACACAATCAGCGTCTGCTGCCCGTCCCGGTTGTCGATCAGCTCGCAGTACAGCTCGAGGTCGCCGACCACCGGATGCTTGAACCGCTTGGTCCGGCTGTGCGCGACGACCACCTCGTGCGCGTCCCAGACCTCGACGAACTCCGGGCTCAGCTTCTGCAGCGCCTTCACGAGCGAGGCGGAGTACGACTTCGGTCCGTCGATGGTCGCGGTCGTGCGCAGCATCGAGACGAGCAGCTTGCTGTGGGTGGTCAGCTCGGGCTCGGCGTACAGCGTCCGGGTCTCCGGGTGGGCGAACCAGCGATAGACCTCGCTGCGCTCCATGCCCTGGAAGTTGGTTTGCTCGCCGGCGAACGCGACATGCGCCGGCGTCTGCGCGAGCACTTCGCCGCAGCGGTTGAGCAGCATCGCCGGGGTGTCGTGCAGGCGGTCGAGGATCCGCAGCATGCCGGGGTCGACGTGACATGCCCGCGTCGTGCGCGGCGGCGTACCGTGGCCGGCCAGCAGGAACAAGTGGTCGCGCTCCTCGAGCGTCAGCCGGAGCGCGCGGGCGATCGCGCCGAGCATGTCCACCGACGGCTGCGGGCCGCGTCCGCCCTCGAGCCGGCTGTAGTAGTCGGCCGACATCGACGCCAGCGCGGCGACCTCCTCGCGTCGCAGACCGGGGGTACGGCGCCTGCGCCCGCGGGGCATGCCCACGTCTTCGGGTTGCAGGGCCTCCCGGCGTTTGCGCAGGAAGTCGGACAGATCGGCGTACTCCATGACTCCAGTGTCCACGTCGTACGGGCGTTATCCACTGCTTGCGGAGCAGTGGCTGAGCGCGGCCTGGTTGCCATCGGCATCCGGTCGCAGGCTGGAGACATGAAAACCACAGGGAACACGATCTTCATGACCGGCGGTACGTCGGGTATCGGCCTCGAGCTCGCCCGCCGGTTCCGCGACCTCGGGAACACCGTGATCATCAGCGGCCGCCGTCAGGAGCTGCTCGACACGATCGCCGCCGAGGACGGGATCGAGGGTATCTACCTCGACGTCGCCGACCCGGCCTCGATCACGGCCGCCTTCGAGAAGGTGACCGGCTCCCACGACGTCAACGTGCTCGTCACGATGGCCGGCATCATGCAGATCGAGAACCTTCGCGACCCCGGTCACCTCCCGACCGCGGAGCAGACGATCGAGATCAACCTGCTCGGCACGATCCGCACGATCGCCACGTTCACGCCGTACCTGCTGCAGCAGACCGATCCGGTGATCCTGACCGTTTCGTCGGGTCTCGCCTCGGTGCCGCTGACGGTCACGCCGACGTACAGCGCCACGAAGGCCGCGATCCACAGCTACACCCAAAGCCTGCGCATCCAGCTCGCCGACACCGGCATCCAGGTGATCGAGGTCGTCCCGCCCGCCGTCCAAACCACCCTGATGAACCAGGAGAACGACGACCACGCGATGCCCCTGGACGACTACATCAACGAAACGATGACCCTCCTCCAGCAACACCCCGACGCCGACGAGATCCTCGTCAACCGAGTCCACTTCCTCCGCCACGCCGAACGCGAAAACCGCTACGCCAACGTCCTCGGCGTACTGAACTCAGTCCGCTAGTGCCTGTTCGATGCGGTTGACCTTGGCAGTTAGTTGGCCGGTGTAGCCGGGGCGGATGTCGGCCTTGAGGACGAGGCTTACGCGGGGTGAGACGGCGGCGACCGCGTCGACGGCCTGTTTGACGACGGCCATCACCTCGTCCCACTCGCCTTCGATGTTCGTGAACATCGCGTTGGTCTCGTTGGGAAGACCGGAGGCGCGGACGACGCGGATGGCCTCGGCCACCGCCTCGCTCACACCCCCGGTCTCGTCACCGGCCGACGGGCTGATGCTGAAAGCGACGATCATGCGTCCAGTTTGTCAGGCTCCTCGGCGGCGCGGCGCTCGGCTCCGGATGTGGTCAGTAGCGCCTTCTCCTTGATGAAGAGGACGGCGACCAGCGCGAGGATCGCGAACGGCACCGACATCATGAACAGGTCGGCCGTCGCGTCGCCGTACGCGTTCTCGACGACCGTTCGGACCTGCTCCGGCAGGTCCTTGATGTTCGGTACTGCGCTGCCGCCGCCGGACGACGTACCACCCGGGTTCAGCGTCTCGGTGACCTTGTTGGCCAGGATCGCGCCGAGCACGCTGACGCCGATCGTGCCGCCCATGCTGCGGAAGAAACTCACCGCCGACGTGGCGGCACCCAGCTCCCGAGCCGGTACGTCGTTCTGCGCGGCCAGCACCAGGTTCTGCATGACCAGACCGATGCCGACACCGAGCACCAGCATGAACGCCCACAGCATGTACTTCGACGTGTGCGCGTCGATCGTGCCGAACAGCGCCAGCCCGATCGGCAGCAGCACGCTGCCGATGACGAGGTAGATCTTCCACCGCCCGTACTTCGTGATCAGCCCACCGGCGATCGTCGACGCGACCATCATGCCGATGATCAGCGGCAGGCTCATCAGACCGGCCTTGGTCGGCGAGTAGCCCTGCGCGATCTGGAAGTACTGCGCGAGGAACACCGAGCCGCCGAACATCGACACACCGACCAGCGCACTGGCGATGATCGACAGCGTCACCGTGCGGTTGCGGAACAGGTCCATCGGGATGATCGGCTCGGGGTGCCGGCGCTCGACCAGCACCGCGGCCACAAGCACGACCAGCGCCGCGCCGACCAGTCCGAAGCTCCAGCCGGAGACCCAGTCGAACTTGTTGCCGGCGAACGAGGACCACACCAGCAACGTGCTCACGCCGCCCATGATCAGGACCGCGCCCCACCAGTCGATCTTCACCTGCCGTCGTACGGTCGGCAGCTTCAACGTGCGCTGCAGCAGGATGATCGCCGCGAGCACGAACGGGACGCCGACGAGGAAGCAGGCCCGCCAGCCGAGCGGCGAGTCGACCAGGAAGCCGCCGAGCAACGGTCCGCCGACGGTCGCCGACGCGAAGATCGCGCCGAAGATGCCGGAGTACCGCCCGAGCTCACGCGGCGGGATGATCGCCGCCATCACGATCTGCACGAGCGCGGTCAGACCGCCGCCGCCGAGACCCTGCAGGACCCGGCTGCCGAGCAGTACTTCGATGTTCGGCGCGAAGCCCGCAACCAGCGAACCGACCACGAAGAAGCTCAGCGACAGCTGGACGAGCAGCTTGTTGTTGTAGAGGTCGGCCAGCTTGCCCCACAACGGCACGGTGGCCGTCATCGTCAACAGCTCGAGCGTGACGACCCAGGTGTACGACGATTGGCTCGCACCCAGGTCGTGGATGATCCGCGGCAGCGCGGTCGACACGATGGTGCCGGCCAGGATGGCCACGAACAGCCCCATCATCAGACCGGACATCGCCTGCACGGTCTGCCGCGGGGTGAGTGCAACGGTGGCCTCACCCGTCGCCGGATCCGGCGTGGATGACGTCGTCGTCATGGTTGACCTTTCTTCTTGTCGGGCCCGAAGGCAGGGTCGATGCCTTGGGCAAGTAGTTGGAAGCCTTCGCGGACGAACTCGTGGACCGGGCGGCCGGGGGCGGCCTTGTGCAGCTCCATCGCCACCCGGCAGGCGGCGCCGGCCGAGCTGACGATCAGCGCCGGCCGGGTCGAGCCGGCCGGTTCGCCCATCCGCTCCGAGAGGGCCGCGGTGAGCTGCCGCTCGTCGTCGAAACTCGACAGCATCAGCTGGTACAGCAGGGTCGGGGAGCTCATGATCAGCTCGCCCCGGCGGGACAGCTCGCCGTCGCTCTCCAGGTCGCGCAGTACGTCGTGGACGATGTGCCACATCGTGGTCAGCGGCGACTCCTCGGCGGGCGCGGTCCGCATCCGGTCCAGCGCCCGCGCGAGGTGCTCGGGATTGCGCCCGAGGATCGCATGCTCCTTGTGCGGGAAGTAATTGAAGAAGGTCCGCACCGAGACGTCCGCCGCCTCGGCGATCTCCTCGACCGTGACGTGATCCGGCCCCTTCTCCAACGCCAGCCGCAACGCGGCGTCGGCCAACGCCGCCCGCGTCTGCAGCTTCTTGCGCTCCCGCAACCCACCCTCAGCCCTCACACCATCGAGGGTAAGAAAAACTTGCAGTCAGTGCAAACTATTAACCCTGCAACTTTGCAGCACTGCAAAGCTCAGCGTAGCCGGAGACGTGGGATCCACGCTGGTACTTTTTCGCGGTAGTCGTCGTACTGACGGCCGTACTGCTCGTGGAGGACCGGTTCCTCGTAGGCCTTCACGAAGGTGGCCATCACGGCCCACGCGATCACGCCGTACAGCAGGACCCGCCAGTCGAGGAAGAGGAGCGCCTGCCCGAGGATCGCGGCCACCACGCCGACGTACATCGGGTTGCGGACGAAGCGGTAGTCACCGCCGACCACGAGCTCCTCCGTCGGCGCGACCGGTGCCGGCGTACCGCGGCCTTCCCGGACGAAGCGGACAAAGGCTCGCAGTACGACGAACGCGCCCGCCGCCACGATCACGAAGCCGGGCCAGAACCTCGGCGCCGCCCAGCCGCTGATCCACCACGGCAGCACGCCGCCGACCACACACGGCGCCGCGAAGAAGAACACCGTGCTGCCAAGGATGGCTTTGACCATCGGGAATCCCTTATAATTAATAGGAAGCCTCCGACACGGTTCCCGTGTGCGGAGGCTTTTTCGTATGACGACTCTCTACAAAGCCGCCGGCGAAATCCGCGGTGACGACATCCTGCCCCTCAACGACCTGCGCGTGCACTACCCCGACCTGTACGAACGCCATTTCGCGAAGTACGCCGATCGACCGCACCGCGTGAACGCCCCGGTCTACCCGCTCGACTGCACCTGGGCCGACGTCGTGTTCCTGTCACCGGTCCACCCGGCCCCGATCTTCGAGGCACTGCACGAGTCCGGCCGGATCGGCCCCGCCGTACTCAAGTACTGGACGCTCGACGCCGAGCTCCTCGACCCGGCCAGGACCTGCATCCTGCTCAAACGCCACGACCCCGAGCAGCGCCCGCAACCGCCCGAGGACTTCATCCCGTACTCCGCCGACGCCGCCGCCGCGCTCGCCACCCCGTCCGAGAAGGCCCTCCACCGCCTCCGCAACCTCAACGCGACCGAGCCGCTGTATCCCTGGGCCGACATCCCGCACATCCTGCACCGCGGTCCGATCCCCAAGCGTCTGTTCCGTACCAGTACCGGCACCGCCGTGGTGAGTTGATCGCCGGACAGAGTTCGAGTCTGGTAAGAAATTGACCTAGGGTCGACACACCCGATGCCAAGGAGGCCCCCGTGTACAAGGTCAGCCGCACCGGCCGTCGCGCGCTCAGTGCCGGCGCCGCGGTTGCCACCGCCACCCTGCTGGTCGCAGGGTGCTCAGGCAACGCGTCCCAGGGCTCCGGGTCGGCCGGCTCCGACTCCACGCTGGTCTTCGGCATCACCGCGGATCCGACGCAGATGGTCCCGTGGACCAGCACCTCCGAACAGTCGATCCAGGTGCTCTCGCAGGTCTACTCGACCCTGCTGGACACCGACGCGGACCACAATCCGATCGCCGGCCTGGCGGAGCTCCCGAAGATCTCCGCCGACGGCATGACGTACACCTTCGCCCTGAAGAAGGGCCTGAAGTTCACCAACGGCTCCGCGCTCGACGCCACCGACGTGAAGTACACCTTCGACAAGATCATGGACCCTGATTCCAAGGCCAGCTCGAGGTCGTACTTCGCGTCGGTCGCCGGCGTCCAGGCGCCGGATCCGAACACCGTCGTGGTCAAGCTGAAGAAGCCGGACGCATCGTTCCCCGTCGGGCTGACCGGGGTGAACACCGGGATCGTTCCGTCGGACGTCGCGGTCGACAGCCTGGAGACGAAGCCGGTCGGCTCCGGCCCCTATCAGTTCGTCGAGCGGACGCCGAACGAGTCGATCAGCCTGCAACGCAATCCGGACTTCGCCGGCGGCAAGCCCGGCGCGGCCAAGCTGGAGTTCCGCATCATTCCCGACGACCAGTCGATGGTCTCGGCGCTGAAGACCGGATCGGTCGACGTGGCGGTCTTCGACAACCCCGTGACGGCCAAGACCGCGACGTCGGACAAGGTCCAGGTCGACACCGTCTCCTCACTGCAGTACCACGTGCTTCAGCTCCGGGCGGCCGCTCCGGTACTGGCCAACGTCAACGCCCGGCTGGCGATCCAGTGCGCGATCGCCCGCAAGGAGGTGGTCGACTCGGCCGCGCTCGGCGCGGGCGACATCACCGGCCCGATCACCTCCCCCGAGTTCAAGTCCGACCCGAATGCCCAGCCGTGCGCGACGCAGGATCTCGCGAAGGCGAAGGACTACCTGGCCAAGGCGGGCAAGCCCGGCGGCTTCGCGCTGAACCTGATCACTTCGCAGGGCCTGTACTCGACCGCGGTGAACGAGGCCCAGAACGTCCAGGCCCAGCTCGGCAAGGTCGGCATCAAGGTCAATGTGCAGACACTGGACTCGAACACCTACGTGCAGAAGTGGCTCGCGGGTGACTTCGAGGCCGCCATCGCGCAGAACGGCGGCAGCGCCGACCCGAACACCATGTACGCCCGGTACTTCACGTCCACCGGCAGCTACAACAAGGTGGCCGGCTACAGCTCGCCGGAGCTCGACAAGCTGTTCGCCGAAGGTATCGCCACCACCGATACCGCTAAGCGGCAGACGATCTACAAGCAGCTGTCGGACCAGCTCGTGAACAACGCGGCCTGGGTCTGGCTGTTCACGCCGAAGGAATTCATCGCGGTCAACACGAAGGTCAAGAACTTCGAGGCGCGCAGCGACGCGAGCCTGTCGACGCTCTGGAAAGCCTCGCTGTCCTGATGATGTACCTCCGTCACCCCATTACCCGGCGGGTCGGTGAGGCCGTCCTGACGCTGGTGGGTGTGTCCGTACTGACGTTCGTACTCCTGCGCGTTGTCCCAGGCAACCAGATCACCGCGTCGTACGGAACAGCCGCCGGTGAGCTGTCGCCGGAGCAGGTCCGGTCCCTCGAGGCGTACTACGGTCTCGACAAGTCACTGCCGGTCCAGTACTTCGACTGGCTTCGCGGGGTGCTGACCGGCAACCTCGGCGTTTCCACTACCTCGCACGTCAGCGTGGCGCAGCTGACCGCGCAGGCGTTGCCGAACACCATCGAGCTGGCCGTACTGTCGATCCTGGTCGGTCTTCTCCTAGGTGTGCCGCTGGGTGTGCTCGCCGCGAGCCGTCCGGGCAAGTCTCGGGACAACCTCACGCAGTTGAGCAGTCTGCTGGCGTTGTCCGTTCCGTCGTTCCTGCTGGCCACCGTCCTGGCCAGCTGGCTGGCCAACAACTTCGGCTGGTACCCCAACGGCGAGGGGTTCCGCACACTCGCCCAGAACCCCGGCCTGAACCTGCAGCAGATGATCCTGCCCGTCCTCGTGCTCGGAATCAGCATCGCTCCGCCCGTCCTGCAGACCACGCGGACCGCGATCCTGGCCATCCGCGCCGAGGACTACGTCCGGACGGCCCGAGCCAAGGGCGTGCCCGAGCGACGTCTGCAGACCAGGCACATTCTGCGCAACGCCCTCATCCCGGTGGTGACGATGACCGGCCTGCAGTTCGGCTTCCTGCTGGGCGGCGCCCTGGTGGCCGAGCAGATCTTCGCGATCCCGGGGATCGGCCGGCAGGTCCTGCTCGGCCTCACCCAGAAGGAGTACGCCGTCGTACAGAGCACTGTGCTGATCATCGCGACGATGTTCGTGCTGGTGAACCTGCTCACCGACCTCGTCTACCGCGTCGTCGACCCGAAGGCGCGGGTCCGATGAGCGCAGCGACCGAGCTCAACAACGTTCCTGACGTCCCGATCGACGCGACGCGGCGTAAGCGCGCATGGTTGGCGGCCTTCCGGACCCCGGCCGGCATCGTCGGCGTTGTCCTGATGCTGCTCGTTCTCGTCGTCGCACTGCTGTCGCTGTTCGGCCTCACGCCGAACGACCCTGCGCATCAGAACGTCGCAGACTCACTCAAGGCTCCCGGCTCGGGTCACTTGTTCGGCACCGACCAGTTCGGCCGGGACATCTTCTCGCGGGTCTCGTCCGGACTGGCGAACTCGTTGCGGATAGCAATCGTCTCGGTGGCCGCGGCCGCGATCGCGGGGACTGTGCTCGGCGTTCTCGGCGGCTACTACCAAGGAGTCGTCGACCGAATCGTCGGCGTCATCACCAACGTCCTGTTCGCCTTCCCGTCGCTGCTGCTGGCGCTCGCCCTGGCCGCGACGCTGAAGCGCAACTGGTTGACGGTCAGCATCTCGATCGCCATCGTCTACCTGCCGATCTTCGCCCGCGTCGCGCGCGGGCCCGTACTGACGCTGCGCACCGCCGACTACGTGCTGGCCTCGACCGCGATCGGCCGCAGCCGGTTCTCGACCTTGTTCGAGCACGTCCTCCCCAACATGCGCGGCATCCTGGTCGTCCAAGTCACCCTGTCGCTGTCGTGGGCGATCCTGACCGAGGCCTCGCTGAGCTTCCTCGGCTTCGGTACGCCGCCGCCGGCCGCGTCCCTCGGCGGCATGGTGTACGACGCCCAGACGCTGTCGAGCGTCGCGCCGTGGATGCTGCTGTTCCCGGGCATCGCGCTGATCGTGGCAGTCATCGGTCTCAACCTTCTCGGCGACAGCCTCCGCGCCGCGCTCGACCCCAGGTCCGGGGGCCGTCGATGACCGCGCTCGGCGACGTCGTCGACCGGCTGCTCGGACTCGGCGACGAGCGCCACCGACCCGCAAGCGCCATCGCCGGAGTCCGCATCGGTTCGGAGAGCGACGTACGGGCCGGAGGGTGGGCAGTGCTGCCTGGTCCGGGGACGGTCGGTGTCCCGATGACCCGCTCGTTGGCCCTGGACCTTGCCTCGGTGACGAAAGTTGCCTCAACGACGACGCTCGGCATGTGCTTGGTCGCCCAAGGCCAACTGGACCTGGAAGCACCGGCCCAGCGGTACCTGCCGCACTTCGTCGGCGATGCCACCGTCGAACAGTTGCTGACGCACACAGCCGGACTACAACCTTGGTGGCCGCTGTACTGCGAACCCGGCGACCGCGACACCGCCCTGCACCGATTACCTCTCGTCGCTGCACCGGGCACTACCTGGAAGTACTCCGACCTCGGCCTGATCCTGGCCGGACTCATCATCGAGCGCATCACCACGCTCACCCTGGCTGAAGCCTTCCAGAAGCTGATCGCCGAGCCGCTTTCGCTCACCGCGTCCTACGGTCCGATCCCCGCTGAGCAAGCGGTCACCAGTGCTGACAGCGACGCCTGCGAGTTCCAGATGATCGCCACCGGCCGGCCGTACGCCGTTCCCTTCACCACTGAATCGTTTGACGGTTGGCGCCACCGAGCTCTCCGCGGTGAGGTCAACGACGGCAACGCCGCCCATGCGTTGGGCGGCGTCGCCGGTCACGCCGGTCTCTTCAGTACGGTCGACGATCTCCTGCGTCTCGGCGCCGCTCTGCAGAGTGGAGAGCTGTTCGGTCATGAAGTGTTGGAGCGATTCGCACGACCGACGACTATTCAGCCTGATCAGGCGGTCGGATTCCGCCGGACTACTCGAGGACCGTTGACGCTGCTCCACCACGGCGGATTCACCGGCACGTACTTCGCCCTCGGCCTCGAGCGTCCCGTGGTGATCGCCGGTGGCGCCATGCGTCTGTACGGCACCCTCGGCCCGCTGGGGTCGGCGTTCCCCACGGACCGGCTCGTCACCGGCGCCGAGATCAGCGCCTGCCTGCTGGACGGCGTCGTACAACTGCTCGATCAGTCCGCGACCGCGAGTGAGGAACGATGACGACCAGCCCCGCGCCGGCTCGCGAGCTGGTTCTGAAGGTCCGCGACCTGTCGGTCACCTTCACCACCTCGCGCGGCGAGGTGGAGGCCGTCCGCAACGTCAGCCTGGACGTCGCCGCGGGCGAGACTCTCGCGATCGTCGGGGAGTCCGGCTCCGGCAAGTCCACGCTGGTCGCGTGCGTGAATCGGTTGCTGGCCGACAACGGCCGGATCTCCGGCGGCACGATCATGCTCGACGACCTGGACCTGACCGCCGCGAGCGAGAGGCGTATGACCGCCATCCGCGGCAACCGCATCGGTCTGGTCCCCCAGGACCCGATGACGAACCTGAACCCGGTGATGAAGATCGGGGCGCAGATCGTCGAGGCACTCGAGGTACACGGCTTGGCCAAAGGACAGGCCGCGCGGGCGGAGGCGGTCCGGCTCCTCGGCGAGGCCGGCATCAGCGATGCCGAGGCACGTTTCCACCAGTATCCGCACGAGTTCTCCGGCGGCATGCGCCAGCGGGTGCTGATCGCGATGGCGCTGGCCTGCCGGCCCGAAGTACTGCTGGCCGATGAGCCGACCTCCGCGCTCGACGTGACCGTTCAGCGTCTCGTCCTGGACCAGATGGGGCAGCTCGCTTCCGAGCTCGGCGCCGCCGTACTGCTGATCACGCACGACCTCGCACTGGCCGCGGAGCGCGCTGATCGGGTCGCGGTCATGTATCGCGGCGAGATTGTCGAGACCGGTCCGGCCGCCGAACTCATCGCGGATCCGCAGCACGAGTACACCCGCCGGTTGCTGGCCGCGGCACCTGGAATGGCCAGTGCGAAGGTGGCGCCCGTCCGTGCGGCAGAGTCGGAGAACTTGTTGGAGATGACCGGCGCCGTCAAGCAGTACCGCATCCGCGGCCGTCGCGATCCGTTCCTGGCCGTCGACAACGTCGACCTGGTCATTCCTCGTGGCCAGACGGTGGCGATCGTCGGCGAGTCGGGGTCCGGCAAGTCGACGACCGCCCGGCTCGCGCTGCGACTCGAGGACGCCGACGGCGGCACCGTGCGCTACCGCGGGACCGACATCTCTACCCTTCGAGGCAAAGAACTGATGGCGTTCCGCCGTTCCGTCCAACCGGTGTTCCAGAACCCGTACGGTTCGCTGGACCCGCGGTACACCATCGGGCAGGTCGTGGCCGAGCCCTTGCGAGTGCACAAGATCGGCGACGCCGCGGCCCGCCGGAAAGCAGTGACCGGCCTGCTGGACCAGGTCGCCCTGCCGGCCTCGTTCGCCGACCGCTACCCGCACGAACTGTCGGGCGGTCAACGGCAACGCGTCGCCATCGCGCGCGCTCTCGCGTTGAACCCGGAGCTCGTGGTCATGGACGAGGCTGTCAGCGCGCTGGACGTGCTCGTCCAGGAACAGATCCTCGACCTGATGGTCTCGCTGCAGGAGGAGCTGGGGCTCTCGTACCTGTTCATCAGCCACGACCTGGCCGTCGTACGACTCGTGGCCCACCAGGTCTACGTGATGAGCGCAGGACAGATCGTCGAGTCCGGCGACCCGGACACGATCTTCCGCTCACCGCGCGAGGAGTACACCAAGCAACTGATCGCCGCCATCCCCGGCCATACGCTGACAGCGGCTTAGCGCGCCAGATACCGCCGTACGTCGTCGGCCACCTGCGCGCGGCTGTCCAGCTCGTACTTGCGCAGAATCGTGCTGAGGTGGGACTTCACCGTGTTCGGACTGACCCCGAGCTCGGTCGCGAGCTGGTCGTTGTCGTACCCCTCGACCAGCAGTAGCGCGACGCCTTGCTGCGCGCGGGTCAGACTGATGAAGCGACGCTCCGGGCCTTCGTCGACGTCGAGCATCATCTCGATCAGCTCGGACTGCGTGCGCTCGGCGGTCCGGATCACCCCGGCCAGCCGTTCCTTCACGGCCGCATCCATCTCACCGGCGTCCATCGCGTCGGCCGCCATCATGCGCAGCAAGGCGATCTGGTTCGACAGGTACTCCATGACGTGGTCGGAGGTGAGCACGTTCGGGGTGTCCTCGCCGGCGGGGAGGAGGCGCAACGCCCGGCGATCCTCGTCCTCGCGGGCAACCACCCTCGCGACCATCTCGGCGAGCCACTCGAACGCCCGTACTGCGTTGTCGTCGTAGCTGTCCGGCTGGTAGCTCTGCATCGAGATCATGCCGAGCAGCTGACCGTTCTGGCGGAACAGCGGCACGGTGACCGCATCGGCCGACTGCTTGCTGGTGTCACCGCACGGTACGCCGGCGTTCAGCACCATGCCGCTGTCGTAGGCGAAGCGATAGGTCTGCTGATGCTTGAGCAGCCACGCCGTCTGCCCGTTCGGGCCGTAGGTGTGCGTCGCCGGATCGTCGAACTTGCCGCTGTCGTACCCGTACGGGTAGCGCACGCGGTTCGAGCCGTGCAGGAAGCCGATATAGAAGGTGTCGACGCGAGCGAGCTTGCACGCCACGGCGCGGACATAGTCGTACAGCCCGTGATGGTCGCTGCGATTCAGCGCCTCGATCTTGTGGTACGCCTCGCGCAGGATGATCGCCGTCTCGGCGTCGATCCGCAGTACCCCCTCAGATTTTCCGATCGGCATGTTCTCCCCCTCCAGCCAGCCGGAGTCTGCACTATCCCCCGACTACGCCGCGTTGCCAAGTGATCTCGTTCACTTCGCATGGAGATACATAGCATTCCTATGTATATTTGTCAGTGTGATTGCTACGGATCTGACGCGGCTCGGCGAGGATGTCGTCGTTGCGTCGTCACGGTTGAACCGGATGGCGACCCGCGATGTGAACACGCTGCCGCACGCCGCGATGCGCGTGCTCGGGCGGCTCGACGAGCTGGGACAGGCCCGGATCAGTGAGCTGGCCAAGGCCGACCGGTGCTCCCAGCCGACGATGTCCAACCTCGTCCAGCGCCTGGAAGAGCAGGGGTGGGTACGCCGCGAGGCGGACCCGGCCGACTCCCGCGCCAGCCTGATCAGCCTCACCGATGCCGGCCTCGCCGAGCTCAACAGCGCCCGGCGGCAAGCCGGCGTCGCTCTGGCCTCCCGGCTTCATCAACTCTCCGCGACGGACCTCACCACGCTGCAGGCCGCGGTCGCCGTCATCCACAAACTCCTCACCCTCGAACCTCTGGAGGACACGCCCCGGTGAGTAACTCATCGTTTCTGAAGCAGCCCAAGTCCGTCTGGGCGGTCGCGTTCGCCTGCGTGATCGCCTTCATGGGCATCGGCCTGGTGGACCCGATCCTCAAGCCGATCGCCGAGCAGTTGCACGCGAGCCCGTCCCAGGTCTCGCTGCTGTTCACCAGCTACATGGCAGTCATCGGGGTCGCGATGCTGATCACCGGCGCGGTCTCCAGCCGGATCGGCGCCAAGCGCACCCTGCTCATCGGCCTGGCGATCATCGTCGTCTTCAGCGCACTGGCCGGCGCGTCCAACAGCATCGGCATGATCGTCGCGTTCCGCGCCGGCTGGGGTCTCGGTAACGCGCTCTTCATCGCGACCGCCCTCGCCACAATCGTGAACTCGGCCGCCGGTTCGGTCGCCGAGGCGATCATCCTCTACGAGGCCGCCCTCGGGGTCGGCATCGCGGCCGGCCCACTCGTCGGCGGTGAGCTCGGCACGATCTCGTGGCGCGGCCCGTTCTTCGGCGTCGCCGTACTGATGACGATCGCGCTCGCCGCGACCGCGTTCCTGCTGCCCGCATCGCCGCCCGAAGCCCGCCGTACGTCGATCCTCGAGCCGCTGAAGGCGCTGCGGCACCGGTCGCTGGCGACGGTGGCGATCACCGCGCTGCTGTACAACTTCGGCTTCTTCACGCTGCTCGCGTTCACCCCGTTCCCGCTGGCGATGTCGGCGCGACAGATCGGGCTGATCTTCTTCGGCTGGGGCCTGTGTCTCGCGTTCACCTCGGTGTTCGTTGCGCCGCGGCTGCAGCGCCGGTTCGGCACGCTGCCGGTCGCGATGACTGTGCTGCTGCTCTTCAGCGCGGACCTCGCGGTCATGGGTCTCTTCGCCCACCACAAGGCCGTGCTGGCGATCGGCGTGGTCGTGGCCGGTCTGTTCCTGGGCATCAACAACACGCTGATCACCGAGGCCGTGATGTCGGCCGCTCCGGTCGAGCGCGGTACGGCGTCCGCGGCGTACTCCTTCGTCCGCTTCTCCGGCGGTGCGGTCGCGCCGTGGCTGGCCGGGAAGCTCGGCGAGGAATTCAACATCCAGCTGCCGTTCTACGTCGGCGCCTTCGCCGTGCTGCTCGCGGTCGGCGTGCTGGCCACCGGCTGGAAGCCGCTGTCGCATCTTCGCGTCCCCGCCAACCACTCCGAGGTCGAAGCCGAAGCACTCACCGTCGCCGACGCCTAACCCCCACCCGGGCCTAGCCGCCGAGTCGTGGATTCGGCCCGCAACACGCCGGGACCCAACAGCCCCAATCCACGACTCGCGGTTTCGACCTCGAACCATCCACCACGACTCGACAATCGACGGCCAGGCAGCGGATCGGCTGGAGGACAGGTCACGCATGGTCGCGGCTGTCCCGCCCAGCACGCCGCCCGCCCGTACGGCGCTCACCCGGCACGCCGCCCCGCCCGTACGTTGTGCCGCTCAGCACGGCGCCCGCCCGTACGTCGGCCGCCGAGCAAGCCGTCTAGCACGCCGCCGTCCCGTCGGCCTCCCCGTACGTACCCCCGCTGTACGTCGCACGCCCGGCAGGTCGGCGCGCGGCGCGCGGCGGCTGACCGGCACACGCGGCAGCTCGGAGGTGGCGGCTGACCATACCAAACCGTATGGTATGTTTTGAGTGTGGTTACACGGATTGAGTGGTTGGATGCGGGGCTTGAGTTGTTGGCGACCGAGGGGGCGCCGGCGATCACGATCGAGCGGTTGACCGACCAACTCGGGGTGACGAAGGGGTCGTATTACCACCACTTCGGGAGTGCCGGCGGTTTCAAGGCAGCGCTCATGGAGTACTTCGAGGCGCAGTACACGACCCGGCTGATCGACACCATCGACGCGGAGGACGCGAAGCCGCGGGCGAAGCTGGAGCATCTGTTGCGGCTCGTGCTGGCCGATCCGGACAGTGCAGCGTTGGAGATTGCCGTGCGGGCGTGGGCCTTGCAGGATCCCGACGTGCGGGCGGCGCAGGAGCGCGTGGACGAGGCACGCACGGCGTACCTGAAGGAGCTGTGTCGCGGGCTGGGCGCGGACGTTGATCCGGATCGGTACGCGCAGTTGCTGTATCTGATTCTGATCGGCGCCGAGCAGGTGCTGCCGCCGGTCGAGCGAACCGATCTGCGTGAGATCTACAACCTCACTCTCCGCCTGATCGATTAGAGGGAGCGAACGATGCCGACCACCCTGCACGAGCTCGACGACCTGATCCCGGTCATGGACGAGATCGACGTGAAGACGGCGCGCGGCGACGTGACGCTGCGGGAGTTCGTCGCGGGTGCGCTCAGCCACAGTCCGTTGTGGGTCAAGGGATTGTTCGCCATCCGGATCGCGGTCGCCACCGTACTGCGACTCGAGACCGCAACCGTGCCGGATTCGCGCAAGCTGCGCCCGGAGACGGTGAGCTTCACCCCGGGCGAGAAGGACGCGTTCTTCACCGTCATGCGCGGCGAAGAGGATCACTACCTACTGCTGAAGATCTCCGACAATCACCTGATCGGATACCTCGCGTTCATCACCGACAACGAGCGGCCGGCCAAGTTCCAGGTAGTCACCCTCGTGCAGTACCTGCGGCCGGCCGGGCGGTTCTACTACAACCTGATCCGCCCGTTCCACCACCTCGTGATGCTCAGCCTGTGCCGAGCCGGCGAGACGTCGCACGCCAAGCGGTGAGGGCAGCAGCCGCCCCGACCACGACCAGCGCCGACGCGAAGATCGACCCGAGCAGCCGCCAAGGAATCGCCAACGCAGCAAGGCCGTAAGGCCCCGCCGCGATCCCGGCGAGCGCGGCCGCAGCCACCAGAGCACCAAGCAGTACGCCGACCACCACGGCCGTCGCGGACTCCACCACGGCAATCGCAACGACCTGCCCACGCGTCAACCCGGCCATCCGCCCCAGCGTGAACTCACGCCGCCGATCAGCCGTCGACATCACGACCGCATTGACCACCGCGACGGCCGTGAAGATCCCCGCCAACCCCATCAGCGCAGCGAACAAACCGGAGTTGCTCCGCTGCTGCGCCTCGCCCCGCGCCTCGGCCCACTCCTCAACAGTCTGGCCGTCCATCGTCGTACCAGGCGCGAGCTTGACCAACGTCTCGGTCCGCCCACCGGCAGGAAGCAGGCTCCGCGGGATGAAGAAGTTCTCGCTGACGTCGAGCGTCTCCGGCATGATCGCCACAACCTTCACCGCGATCTTTCTGTTGCCAAGAGCAACCTTGAGAACAGACCCGAGCTTGTAACCCTCAACGGCCATCCCAGGCCCGATCGCGATCGTCCGCCCGGTCAACCGATCCAAGGAACCCTTCCGCGGCCGCAGCTTGTGCGTCTGCTGGTAAGCCGCCGCATCGATCCCGATCGCCTCGGAGTACACGGTGTTCTTCCGCCGCGTGACAACGATCGGTACGGCGGTCTGCGCCGACGCCGCCACGATCCCCGGCCCCGGCGCAACCGCATGATCGACGACGACATCCGCCGTGATCAACCGCTCCTGCTCCACCCCGACCGCCTTCGCCAGCGAGCCGAACGTCCCCCACAACCCGACGACCAGTCCGACGAGCACGATCAGCGGCGCCGCGGTCGCCACACTGCGTCGTACTGCGTGCAACACACCGGCCCGCGCGAGATCCGCAATCAAGTTGCCGCGGACAACGATCGCGGGAACGCGGCCGACGAGCGGTACGACGACCGGGCTCAACTGGCTCAGCGCGACCGACCCGCTGATCATCACGACCAGCCCGATCATCAACCCCGCAACGAGATCCCGCGCCGCCTGCGCCGCGATCACCAGCAGCACCGTGCCGAACGCGGCCGACAACCCCCAGAACCATCGCCAGCCCGTCATCACCCGCCGTGCGGCCGATCCCTCCACGACCGCCTCGAGCGCGTTGATCCGCGACGCCCGCCAGGCCGCCGCGAGTACGCCGGCCAGCGCCGTACTGACCCCGACGATCATCGCCGCCCACACCGCACCCTGATCCCACGGCGCCTCGAACCAGCTTGGCAGCATCCCCAGCTGCACGAGCAACCACGACTGAGCCCACGTAGCAAGCACTCCGAGTGGCAGACCGACCACGCTGCCCACCAGCCCGAGCAGTCCGGCCTCGGTGACGACCATCAGGCACAGATAGCCCCGCTGCGCGCCCACCAGCCGCAGCAGTCCGAACTCCCGCCGCCGCTGCACAGTCATGAAGCCGAACGTCGTACTGACGATGAACACGCTCAGGAACACAGCCAGCATCACCGACATCCCCAGCAACGTCGCGGCGCCGACGTATCCCTCGCGCACCTGAGCCCGCTGGTACGCCGGCAGCCCGGCCGGCAGTACGGGCCGATCCGTCGCAGCCAGCATCTGCAACCCGGACTGCACCAGCCCGACCCCTAGTGCGACCGCGACCACCGCACCGGCGAACAACTGCCACCTGGTCCGCAGCGCTCCGACAGACAACCTCAGCATGCGCCCAGCCAACCTGCTCCGACTGCATCAGCACTCTGGCCTCAGCACCCGACCACAGGTAGCCCGTGCGCTACCTCAGCACCTGCACCAGCGCCGCGACGTCCTGCTGGTCAATCTCACGCGCACCTATCAGTGCCTGCATCAGCAACCCATCCAGGGCGGCAACCAGCAGCCGCGCCTTCTGCGGATCCGCGGTGAACGTACGGGCGATCTCCGTCAACGGCTCCAGCCACGCCCCAGCCGTTTCGCGAAGCTCCGGCCGGCGCGCGGCGTACAGGTAGAGCTCATAGAGCGCGAGCGTCCGGCCACGCCGCCGTACGACGCTGTGCTCGATGAGCCGCGCCAGCTCATCGGCCGGGCGCGCGCCGAGCTCACTGCCTCGCCCGTGCAGTTCGACGGCGAGATCCTCGGCGGCTGAGCGGAGCGCGGCGACGAGGAGATCGTCCAGCGTCGGGAAGTGGTACGTGATCGAGGCGACCGAGACATCGGCCGCTGCGGCCACCGCGCGATGGCTCACACCTGCGACTCCGTCGCGTTCGATGACGGTCAAGGTCGCGCGCAGCAGCTCGCTCCGCCGCTGCTCACCGCGCAGCCGGCGACCGTCCGTAACCCTCCTGACCTGCACAAACAGCAAACTATCAGGACGTCTGTACGGATTGTTTTTGGTGCCCGGAATCGCGAGATCGATCGGTTTTCCCGTCTTAGGCTCGGATTTCGTGGCCAACGATTTGAGTACTGCGATGCGGCGCGCGTTGAAGCGTGCGGATGACGGCAAGACCCTCGACCCGGCGGAGGTGGAGGTGCTGCTCGGCGCGAGCGGCGACGCACTGACCGCCCTGATGGCGACCGCGGCCCGCGTCCGCGACCAGGGCCTGGCCGATGCCGGCCGCGCGGGCATCATCACGTACTCGAAGAAGGTCTTCATCCCGCTGACCCGGCTCTGTCGGGACCGCTGCCACTACTGCACGTTCGCGACGACGCCGGGTCGGGTGCACTCGCCGTACCTCTCGCCGGACGAAGTGCTGGAGATTGCGCGGCAAGGCGCGGCGCTGGGTTGCAAGGAGGCGCTGTTCACGCTTGGCGATGCGCCCGAGGAGCGGTGGGACGCAGCGAAGCAGTGGCTGGAGGAGGCCGGATACGACAGCACGCTCGACTACGTACGGGCGATGGCGATCCGGATCCTCGAGGAGACCGGTCTGCTGCCCCACCTGAACCCGGGCGTCATGTCGTGGCAGGACCTGCAGCGGTTGAAGCCGGTCGCACCGAGCATGGGGATGATGCTCGAGACCACCTCGCGGCGACTGTTCGAGGAGAAGGGCCAGCCGCACTTCGGGTCGCCGGACAAGGACCCCGCGATTCGGCTGCGGGTGCTGGAAGATGCCGGGCGGTCGAACGTGCCGTTCACGACCGGGCTGCTGATCGGGATCGGCGAGACGCTGCCGGAGCGGGCGGACTCGATCTTCGCGCTGCGTCGCGTTGCCAGGCAGTACAACGGGATCCAGGAGGTCATCATCCAGGGGTTCCGGGTGAAGCCGGACACGGCGATGCGCAACGACGCCGACGTACCGCTGGACGAGTGGCTGGCCGCGATCGCGGCCACGCGGATCGTGCTCGGGCCGCGGGTACGCGTGCAGGCGCCGCCGAACCTCGTCGACCTCGCCGAATGCCGTGCGCTGCTTGACGCCGGCGTTGATGACTTCGGTGGAGTGTCGCCGCTGACGCCTGACCACGTGAACCCGGAGCGCCCCTGGCCCCAGATCGACGACCTGGCGAAGGTGACGGCGGACGCGGGGTTCGTACTGCGTGAGCGGCTGACGGCGCACCCGGAGTACCTGCGTGAGCCATGGCTCGACCCGCGGCTGATCTCGCACGTCGAGGCGCTGGTCGATCCGGCTTCTGGGTTGGCTCGTGAAGACGCCAAGCCTGTCGGCCTGCCGTGGCAGGAGCCGGACGGCGGCTGGGACAGCGTCGGCCGCACCGACCTCCACACCGCGATCGACACCGAGGGCCGCCGCACCGAAACCCGCTCCGACTTCGACGCGGCGTACGGCGACTGGGACGTCCTACGCGAGGACGTCGCGGCGCGACGCGCGGCAGAAGCAGAAGCCGCCTCCAGCGGGGCCGGGACCGGCTCCGCCTCCCCTGAGCGGATTTCTGCCGAGGTGAAGGCGGCCCTGGCCGCTGCCGAGCGGGATCCGGCCGGGCTCTCCGACGCCCAGGCGCTCACGCTGATGACGGTTACCGGGCCGGCGCTCGACGAGCTTGCTCTGATCGCCGACAACTTGCGTAAGGCAACGGTCGGGGACGACGTCACATACGTGGTGAACCGGAACATCAACTTCACCAACGTCTGTTACACCGGCTGCCGGTTCTGTGCGTTCGCCCAGCGCCGCACCGACGCCGACGCCTACTCGCTGTCGATGGACGAAGTCGGTCAGCGCGCCGAGGAAGCCTGGGTCATCGGCGCGACCGAGGTCTGCATGCAGGGCGGTATCCACCCCGACCTCCCCGGCACGGCGTACGCCGACCTGGTCCGCGCGGTCAAGGATCGCGTACCGGAGATGCACGTCCACGCATACTCCCCGATGGAGATCGTGAACGGCTCGGTCCGCACCGGCCTGTCGATCGAGGAGTTCCTGATCTCGGTGAAGGAGGCCGGCCTGGACAGCATCCCCGGCACCGCGGCCGAGATCCTCGACGACGACGTCCGCTGGATCCTCACCAAGGGAAAGTTGCCCACGGCAAGCTGGATCGAGGTGATCAGCACGGCGCACAAGGTCGGCCTGCCGTCCAGCTCGACGATGATGTACGGCCACGTGGACGCGCCGCACCACTGGGTCCAGCATCTGCGCACGATCGCCGCCGTACAGGACCAGACCGGCGGGTTCACCGAGTTCGTCCTGCTGCCGTTCATCCACCAGAATTCGCCGATCTACCTCGCGGGAGTCGCGCGCCCGGGTCCGACGTACGACGAGAACCGGGCAGTGCACGCGATGGCGCGGATCATGCTGCACGGGCGGATCGACAACATCCAGTGCTCGTGGGTGAAGCTCGGCGTCGACGGCTGCGTCGCCGTACTGAACGGCGGCGTCAACGACATCGGCGGCACGCTCATGGAGGAGACCATCAGCCGGATGGCCGGCTCCAAGCACGGCAGCCGCAAGTCGATCGCCGAACTCACCGCGATGGCAACCGCCGCCGGCCGCCCGGCCCGCCAGCGCACCACGACGTACGGCGAGGTCCCGGCCCGCCCGTCCCTAGAACTCGCCTGATCGCTTGCCCTGCAGCGTCTTGACGAGTGGTTAGTTGTTGCAGAAGGCAACATCTGTACGGAAAGTGAGGAAAGTTTTACTGAGCGTTGCCTACTTCAAAGGCAATGCAAATGTTTGAACCGGATGATTCCCGGTAGTAGCGACCCCGTGACAACGTTCTCTTGTCGGCGGCGGACGGGTCGCCGGCACCGGGTCCAGGTGGTTGCCCGACGAGCTCCCGTCCGCGACCGGACTGTACCTCCCCTGCCGGCCTCGGAATGAGCTTCGGGCCCACCCTCCTTCGGGCCACTTGCCCTCTCGGGGCAACAGCAGGACGCCGGCCGTGCCGGTCGGGCGTTGGTCGCCAGTGAGGTGGCGACCAACGTCCGGCACGGTCGGCGTTTCTATGTGGAGACTTCCTCGCCGTACTGGTGCTGCTGGGGACCAGTACAGCGGGGAAGTTCCCTTTCGGGGTCTGCTGGTTAGTAGGGGTAGGTGTCGTCGCGCCGGGTCGGGTCCAGGTCCCACAGGGAGAACTCGACCACCTTGTGCGATTCCTCGCCGCCGCCCGGGATCAGCCCGAACGACTCGTACTCCTTCGATCCGAGTCCGTCGAGGTAGCAGAGCAGCTCGAACGCCGACTGCGCGTCCTCGATGTCGTCGATCACTTCGTCGTTCTGTGCTTCGTCCGCGCGGCTCCGCACGTACTGCACGAAGGCCTCCGGGTCGGTCACCACATAGTCGTAGCGCGCCTGGTAGCTGAGCCGGACACCGTCCTCCGGCAGCAGCGGCTCCCCGAGCTCCTCGAGATCGTCCAGGCCACCGCCCTCGACGATCTCCCGGTAGTCCGCCGGGTCGTCGAAATCGTCCGGCCCCAGCGGCAGGTCATCCAGCTCGTCGGGGTCGTACGAGTCGATCCCGAGGAAGATGTCGCCCCAGCCGCGTTCGTGGACCGCGTCCGCGAGCGCCCGGGCCTGGACCCGGACGTTCTCGATCGCGCTGGTGGCCCGCAGGTCGTGCAGGTCCAGAGCGTCGGCTTGCTCAAGAAGTACCCGGGCGAGTTCGCGGGCGGCTTCGGCAGCCGACGCGGGTTCGATCGACTCACTCATGCTGTGACGGTACAACCATCGGCACCTCCACTGCCGAGCCCGGTACTCCGAACGCGTCGACCAGCTCCACCGCAGCGGGCCGGACGGCGGCGCACAACTCGTTGACCAGCGCGGTGATCGCCTTCGACCGACCCGCCGACAGCCGCCCGTGCTCGAGGTACCACGCGCGCTCCGCCTCGATCGTCGCCAGCGCATGCAGGTCGTACAGGTCCTGCAGCCGCTGTTTGATCTCCACCGGCGCATCCCGCACCGCCGCCTGGAACGCCTCCAGGACGACCCGGTCGACATGCGCCCGCCCGGCCGCGATCACGTGGTCCTGGCACCGGTTGAACACCTCGAACGGCTCGTCGCCCGCATCGATCCCGGCCTTCAACCGCCGCGCGACGCCGGACAACATGTGCTGCTCGCGGAACCGCAGCAACCCCGAGTGGTACGCGTCGTCCCGCAACCCCGCGTCCGGATCCGCTGCGTCATTCCGATTCGGTACGACGTCCCGCAGCCGCTCGATCACCGGTCGCAGCGCAGCCTTCTCGACCGCGATCTCCACCGCCTGCGCCGCGATGAACCGCGCCGTGCCGAGCGGGTCGAGCTTGCCGAACGACTCCCGGTAATCCGTCAGCAGACCCTTGGCCACCAGCTGCAGGAGGACGGTGTTGTCGCCCTCGAACGTCGTGAACACATCGGTGTCCGCCTTCAACGTGGCCAGCCTGTTCTCCGCCAGGTAGCCAGCGCCGCCGCACGCCTCGCGGCACATCTGGATCGTCTCGGTCGCATGCCACGTCCCGAGCGCCTTCGTGCCGGCTGCCTGCGCCTCCAAGGCTCGCCGGTCGTGCTCGTCGCGATCGTCGTTGAACACCCGCGCGAACTCCTCGACCAGCTCGGCCTGCGCGAAATGCAGCGCATACGTCCGCGCGAGTAACGGCAACAGTCGCCGCTGGTGCATCCGGTAGTCGAGGAGCACCGTCTCGTCGGCACTACCCGGAGCGCCGAACTGACGCCGCTGATCGCCGTACCTGATCGCGATCGTCAGCGCGACCTTGCTCGCGTTGATCGCCGCGCCGCCGACGGACACGCGTCCTTGCACGAGCGTCCCGAGCATCGTGAAGAACCGTCGGTCCGGGTTCTCGATCGCGCTCGTGTAGTTGCCGTCAGCATCGACCTGGGCGTAGCGGTCCAGCAGGGCGTCACGCGGCACCCGGACCTGGTCGAAGACGATGCGCCCGTTGTCGACGCCGTTCAGCCCGAGCTTGGGCCCGCAGTCCGACAGCGTCACGCCCGGCAGCGGCGTACCATCGTCGGCCCGGATCGGCACCAGCAAGCAGTGCACGCCATGACTTTCACCACCGACGACAAGCTGCGCGAAGACCGCCGCCATCCGCCCATGCCGCGCCGCGTTACCGATGTAATCCTTCCGCGCCTCCTGTGTCGGTGTGTGTACGACGAACTCTCCCGTTGCTTCGTCGTACGTCGCTGTCGTGCCGAGGGCCTGCACATTCGACCCGTGGCCGGTCTCGGTCATCGCGAAGCAGCCGAGCAACCGCCCGCTGACCGCATCCGCCAGATACCGCTCGTGGTGCTTCTCCGTCCCGAGATGCTGGATCGCGCCGGCGAACAGCCCGAACTGCACCCCCGCCTTCACCATCAGCGAAAGGTCACCGAAGGCCAGCGTCTCGAACCCCGCGATGAACCCGCCCAGATCACCCTCCCCTCCGTACTCCTTCGGATACCCACGCGCCGGCAGCCCGTCCGCCGCCGACTCCATCAACAGCTCCAGCACCTTGTCCCGATACTCATCCCGCGGCAACCGCACCGCCAACTCCGCCAACTCCCCGTGCCCAGCCAACCTGGCACGCACCACATCCCGCGCCGCCTTGTACGGCCCGTCCAAGTAGTCCCGCATCCCCGATGTGCTCATGTCCTTAACTTATGCGGATTGCCTACCTCGATCCGTCATCGGTTCGTAACTGTGGACAACCTGGCACCAATCCGCAGGTGCGGCGGTATGCTGTCTACCGTGCCGAACTTGCGGGTGAGTGAGGCAGCCGCACTTCTGGGGGTCAGCGACGACACGGTTCGGCGCTGGATCGATCAGGGGCGGTTGCCGTCGAAGCAGGAGAGCGGCCGGATGGCCGTCGACGGGCAAGCGCTCGCCGCTTTCGCCCAGGAACTGGCCGACTCCCCGGAGCCCGGCCATACCACCGCCGCCTCGGCGCGCAACAGGATGCGGGGGATCGTCACCCGCGTGCTGAAGGACGGCGTGATGGCCCAGGTCGAGATGCAGGCCGGGCCGTTCCGCGTCGTGTCGCTGATGAGTCGTGAGGCCGCGGACGAGCTCGGGCTGGAGCCCGGCGTGGTGGCCGTCGCGTCGATCAAGTCCACCCATGTCGTCGTCGAAATACCGGAGGCCTGATGTTCCGTCGTACCGCGCTCGCCGCCCTCGCCACAGTCGCCGCGCTCACCATGGCCGGCTGCGGCGACGACAGCCCGGCCGCGTCGTCCTCGCCTTCGAGCAGTTCGAGCAGCTCCAGCAGCACGCCCGCCGTGTCCGGCACGATCGCCGTGTTCGCGGCCGCGTCGCTGACCGGGACGTTCACCCAGCTGGGCAAGGACTTCGAGGCCGCGAACCCCGGCACGAAGGTGACCTTCAACTTCGCCGGCAGTTCCGCGCTCGCCAAGCAGATCAACGAGGGCGCGCCCGCGGATGTGTTCGCCTCGGCGGCGCCGAAGAACATGGACGACGTGAAGGACAAGGGCACGCCGACGAACTTCGTCAGCAACACGCTCGAGATCGCCGTACCGAAGGGGAACCCGGGCAAGGTCACCGGGCTGAAGGACTTCGCCGACAAGAACAAGAAGATCGCGCTCTGCGCGGTGCAGGTTCCGTGTGGCGCGGCGGCCGACAAGGTGTTCAAGGCAAGCGGTATCACCCCGCAGCCGGACAGCCTCGAGCAGGACGTGAAGGCCGCGCTGACCAAGGTCGGTCTCGGTGAGGTCGACGCCGCGCTGGTCTACAAGACCGACGTGCTGTCCGCCAAGGACAAGGTCGAGGGCATCGAGTTCCCTGAGGCGAGCAAGGCCGTGAACGAGTACCCGATCGCCACGCTGACCAAGGCTCCGAACGCTGCCGGCGCGCAAGCGTTCGTCGACTACGTTCTGTCCGACAAGGGCAAGGCGGTCCTGAGCGCAGCCGGCTTCTCCGCACCGTGAGTCGTCGTGGCAGGAGTACGAGCGGGCGACTGCCCCTCGTGCTCCTGCTGCCTGCTCTGATCGGACTGGCGTTCCTGCTCGTCCCACTGATCGGCCTGCTCGCCAAAGCGCCTTGGTCGACGCTGCCGGCGAAGCTGCACAGTGCTGACGTCTGGCAGGCGCTGAGGCTGTCTCTGGTATGCGCCACGTCCGCCACTGCGTTGTGTCTGGTGCTGGGCGTTCCGTTGGCTTGGTTGCTGGCTCGTGGCGGGCTGCCGGGGCGTAGCTTGATCCGTGCGTTCGCGACCGTGCCTCTGGTACTGCCGCCGGTGGTTGGCGGCGTCGCACTGCTGCTGGTGCTCGGGCGACGCGGTCTGGTCGGTCAATACCTCGACTCATGGTTCGGGATCTCCTTGCCGTTCACAACTGCCGGCGTGATCGTGGCGGAGGCGTTTGTGGCTATGCCGTTCCTGGTGATCTCTGTGGAGGGTGCACTGCGCGCAGCCGACCCGCGGTACGAGGAGGCGGCCGCAACACTCGGTGCGGGCCGCTGGACGACGTTCCGCCGAGTGACGCTGCCGTCTATCGCCCCAGGGATCGTTGCGGGGACTGTGCTGTGCTGGGCGCGCGCACTGGGCGAGTTCGGCGCCACCATCACCTTTGCCGGCAACTTCCCCGGCCGTACGACGACTATGCCGCTGGCTGTCTACTTGGCGTTGGAGACTGATCCGGATGTGGCCGTCGTACTGAGTCTGGTGCTGCTGTTGGTCTCCGTCGTCGTACTGGCGTCTCTGCGCGAGCGCTGGATCAGCGGGCTCCAATGACTCTGTACGCTGACCTCCAGGTGAGACGTGGTTCGTTCGCGTTGTCCGTGGACCTGACTGTCGAGCCGGGCGAGGTAGTCGCACTCCTCGGCCCTAACGGCGCCGGCAAGACCACTGCGCTCCGTGCGATCGCCGGACTGCTCGCCCTGGACGGCGGACGCATCGCACTGGACAACTCTGTCTGGGACGAGCCGCCGCGCACCTTCCGTACGCCAGACAGGCGGCCGATCGGCGTGGTCTTCCAGGACTACCTCCTCTTCAACCACCTGAGCTGCCTGGAGAACGTTGCCTTCGGCCTCCGAGCCCGCGGCGTCGAGAAGCAAACCGCCCGTGCAGAAGCTGCCCGTTGGCTAGAGACCGTTGGCCTGTCGGAGTACGCCCGTACGCGGCCGCGCGCTCTGTCCGGTGGCCAAGCCCAGCGTGTAGCCCTGGCTCGCGCTCTGGCTACGGATCCCGAGCTACTACTCCTCGACGAACCGCTCGCCGCCCTGGACGCCAGCACCACCCTCCACGTCCGAGCCGAGCTCGGCCAACATCTCCGCCGCTTCGAGGGCCGCACCCTGCTAGTCACCCACGACCCGCTCGACGCCATGGTCCTCGCCGACCGCCTGGTCATCATCGAAAACGGGCAGGTAGTCCAAGAAGGCAAGCCCACCGAGGTAGCCCACCGCCCCCGCACCAACTACGTAGCCCAACTCGTAGGCCTAAACCTCTACCGAGGCACCGCCACCGGCACCACCGTCACTCTCGCCGACGGCGCCACCATCACCCTCGCCGAACCAGCCACCGGCCCGGTCCACGTCGCCTTCCCACCCACTGCCGTCAGCCTCTACACCACCGCACCGTCCGGCAGCCCCCGCAACACCTGGCCCGCTGTAGTAACCGGCATAGAACAACACGCCCACACCGTCCGGGTCCGCCTCAACGCCTCCCCCACCGGCCCACCCGACCTCCTGGCCGACATCACCCCCGCAGCCGTAGCCGACCTCCACCTAACCCCCGGCCAAACCCTCCAAACCACCCTCAAAGCCACCGAGGTCCACACGTACCCGGTGTAAGTAGCGCCGGCCCTGCATAGGGAGGGCTTGCACGAGGTAGGCGGCATGGGGTTACGGGTTGTGATGGGATTGTCGCGGATTGACATGTTGTTACGGGGGGAATCGCGCTCAGGTTGTGCAATACGGTAACGAAGAGTGTTTAGATACTCACTCGTAGTGTGTGGGTTCTTCACATGAGAGTGATGACATCGTGCACTACGCCGAGCCCTGTGGTGGCGCCCAAGATGTGGCGGGGCACCACGAAAGGGGGGTCGGACAGTCATGCATGAGAGTTACGAGTTCTACTGCCTTGCGGATCGGCGGTTCTACGAGACGCCGGCCAATCGCGGTGCTCAGCATCCGGATTTCGCCATCGCCGGGCGGGCGGTGCCGGACGGGTGGCGGCATGTGCCGGGTGAGCAGTGGATGCATTACGCGCCCGGCGATCTCCGGCCGCCCGCGCAGGGGTGGAAGATCCACGTGTCGGCGCGGTTGCAGGATGTGGAGCGGACGCTCGAGGCGGTGTGGGAGTACTGCGTCCCGCGTGGCATCGCGTTCAAGTTCCTGCGCAACGAAGCCGTCCTGGTGATGGTCAACTCGAAGGCTGCTCCCCGCGGGTCGAGCGGCAAGCTGGTGACGATCTACCCGACCGACGACGCCCAGTGCGAACTGATCCTGAAGGACCTCGCCGAGCTCCTTCAAGGCGTCGAAGGCCCTTATATCCTGAGCGATCTGCGCTACGGCGAAGGTCCGCTCTTCGTGAGGTACGGCGCGTTCGTCAGCCGCCACTGTCTCTCGCCGACCGGCGAACGCGTTCTCGCCATCGAAGATGCCCAGGGCAACCTTGTCCCGGACCACCGCGGCCCGACCTTCGTCACGCCGTCGTGGATCACGCTGCCGGACTTCCTGCGGCCGCACCTCGACGCGCGCAACGCGGTCACCACCAACGACCTCGCGTACACGATCGACGGCGTCATCCAGTTCTCCAACGGCGGCGGCGTGTACGTCGGCCACCACAACGAGACCGGCGACCGCGTCGTACTCAAGGAAGGCCGTCCGTACGCCGGGCTCGACATGGCCGGCCGGGACGCGGTCGCGCGGATCGCTCACGAGCGCGACATCCTCGAGCAGCTCGACGGCCTCGACGCCGTGCCGACGCTGCACGACTACCTCCAGCTCGGCGAGCATCACTTCCTCGTGCAGGAGCACATCGACTCGGTGTCGCTGCAACGCGAGCTGGTGCGCCGCTATCCGCTGACCCACCCGGATGCAACCGAGGCAGACAAGGCGGAGTACGCCGAGTGGGCGACCGCGATGATTGCCAAGGTCGGCGAGGCCGTGGGTCAGCTGCACGAGCGCGGCGTCGTGTTCTGTGACCTGCACCCTGACAACCTGCTGCTCGACGCGGACGGCAAGCTCACGCTGATCGACTTCGAGGTCGCGACCAAGGCCGAGGACCAGGCCCGCTCGACGCTCGCCCACCCCGGGTACGCCGCTCCGCAGGACCGGCAAGGCGTCGACGTCGACCGGTACGCGCTCGCCTGTATCGCCCTCGGCGTTTATGCGCCGCAGGCAACGATCTTGCTCAACCTCCATCCGGGCAAGGCGTTCCAGCTCGCCGGCATGATCGCCGACACCTTTCCGGTGCCGCGCGCCACGCTCGACGAGGCCGTCAAGACGATCGTCGGCCCGGGCAAGACGCACGACCCGGCGATGGTCGACCTCGCGCTGCCGGGCGAGGCCGAGTGGACCGACGTACGCGACGCTCTCACCAAAGCCATCGTCGCCAGCGCGACGCCCGAACGCACCGACCGGCTGTTCCCCGGCGACATCGCGCAGTTCCGCGACGGCGGCGGCATCGACCTCGCGACCGGTGCAGCCGGCGTGCTCTATGCGCTGAGCAAGACCGGCGCGCGCTTCCCGCAGTACGACGAATGGCTGCGCAAGCGAGCCGTCGACACCGAGACCGGACCAGGTCTGTACGACGGCCTCCACGGCGTCGCACATGTCCTCGAGGACCTCGGCTACCGGCAGGACGCGCTCGACCTGGTCGACCGTACGCTCGCCGACGACTGGAGCTCCCGCGAGCTCGGGCTGCACTCCGGCCTCGCCGGCATCGGTCTGAACCTCCTGTACTTCGACACCGAGCCGACGCTGCGAGCGAGAGCTGTCCGCGTGCTCGACCTGGTCGCCGATCGGCTGCAGGTCGACGTACCGGAGATCAGCGGCGGCCAGCACGCGCGCGCCGGGCTGATGTACGGATCGTCCGGGCCGGCGCTGCTGTTCCTCAACGCGTTCGAGCAGCTCGGCGACACCGGTCTGCTCGACCTCGCCGAGATCGCGATCCGGCAGGACCTCAAGCGGACCGTGCTCACCGACGACGGGATGCGCCAGGTCAATCAGGGCTGGCGGACCCTGCCGTACCTCGAAGAAGGCTCAGCCGGCGTCGCACTGGTCCTCGAGCGGTACCTGCGCCATCGGCCGTCCGAAGAGCTCGCCCTGACGCTCAACGAGCTGAAGCGAGTCACGCACTGCGACTACTACGTCCAGCCCGGCCTGTTCATGGGTCGCGCCGGCCTGCTCCTCACCGCCGCTGCACTCGGCGAGGACCAGGCGACGGTCGACGACCTCGTGCACGGTCTCGGCTGGCACGCGATGCCGTTCGAGGGCGGCCTCGCGTACCCGGGCAACCAGCTGCTCCGTCTCTCGATGGACCTGGCGACCGGATCGGCCGGCGTACTGCTGGCCCTGGGTGCGGCGCTGCACGATGCGCCGGTCGCCCTCCCGTTCCTCGGACCTCCCCAGTGGTCCGAGTCCATGTCCCGACGATCTACACCGAAGGAGGTGTAAACACATGGCACTTCTCGACCTTCAGGGTCTGGAGACCCCGGGTTACGGCCACGGCGGCCACCACCACGGCGGCTCCACGCTGACCGTGCTGGGCTGCGCTTCGCAGACCCCGAGCAACCTGAGCCTGCTGCTCTGCCACTGATACGGCACCTGTATTGCCAGGTAGTGAGGCCCTGGGTGGGCGGCAATCCACCCAGGGCCGACCTGCATTCAGGGACCGATCGGGACCGCCGGTGACCGACTCGCCTCGGTCGCCGGGCGGCTTCTTGTAGCTCAGCGAACTAGCGCTCGTTGTGTTGGTGGGGGACGGAAGAAGAGAGTGAGGTGATCGATTCCGTGCAGTCTTATCCATGCGCCGAGCGCTCGTCGCTCGTGGAGCAGGTGCACGGTCGTAGCGTCGCGGACCCGTACCGCTGGCTCGAGGACTCCTCGACCGTTGAGACCAAGCACTGGTCAAGGGCTCAGGACGACCTGTGGCTGACGTACGCCGGCACGCTGAGCAGCCGGTTCCGCTGGAAGAACAGGGTGCGACAGCTGTCCGATGTCGGCAGCGTGTCCACGCCCGTCTGGCGAGGCGGCCGCTGCTTCACGCTGCGGCGCGAGCCTGGCCAGCAGCCCGTAGTCTTCGTCGACGAGACTCCGCTGATCGATCCGAAGCGGCTCGATCCGACCGGACTGACCACGCTCGACGCCTGGCAGCCGTCACCGGACGGCACCAAGCTCGCGTACCAGGTCTCCCGCGGCGGCGACGAGCGCTCGACTCTGAACATCCTCGACATCACGACGGGTGAGCTCATCGACGGCCCACTCGACGGCTGCCGGTACTCCCCCGTCGCTTGGCTCCCGGACGGCAGCGCGTTCTACTACGTGCGCTTCCGTCAGGTTCGACGCCACCACCTGGGCGACCCAGCCGACGTCACGGTCCTCGACCGCGAGGCGTCGTACGGGCTCGAGCTCAGCGCCGACGGCCGCTGGCTGACGATCTGTACGACGAACGACCTGTGGTTCGCGGACCTGTCAACAGACGACGAGCCCAAGCACCTCCGGCAGGAAACCACCACGATCATGTCGGTCGGCCCCGACAACCGCCTGTACGTCGTTACCGCCGGCGGGATCCACATCGGCGACCCGGTCGAGCCGACGGTCTGGCGTGACTACATCCAGCTGGATGCACCGCTGACCGGCCTCGCGATCCTCGACGACGTCGTCCTCACAAGCACAACCAGCAAGATCGCAATCCACGACCGCGAGACCGGTCGCCGGCAAGGCACCATCGACCTCCCAGGTGTCGGATCCGTCGGCTCCCTGAGCAGCCACGGCAATCGAGCCTGGTTCACCTACACGGACAGCATCACGCCGCCGACGGTCCACTGCTACGACGCCAGCACCGGCCAGACGACAGGGGCCAGCAACAGTCGGGAAGCAGAAACGCAGCACCTGAGCTACACGTCGCCCGACGGCACCGAGCTCGAGCTGCACGTGATCGGCAAGCCAGGTGGACCCACCATCCTCTACGGGTACGGCGGCTTCGGGCAGGCGCTCACCCCGACGTACTCCGCTTTCGCGCTCGCCTGGGTTGAAGCCGGCGGCGCGTTCGTGACCGCGACCATTCGCGGCGATGCCGCACACCGCGACGCAACGAAGCAGCAGACGATCGACGACTTCATCGCCGCCGCGGAGCACCTGATCGCCGAAGGGACCCCCGCCGACCAGTTAGCAATCTGCGGAGAGTCCAACGGCGGCCTGCTCGTCGCCGCGGCACTCACCCAGCGCCCTGAGCTGTTCGCGGCAGCCGTCGCATCCGCGCCACTCACCGACATGCTCCGCTACGAGCTCTCAGGTCTCGGCGAACGCTGGACGGCGGAGTACGGCTCGGCCAAGGACCCCGACGACTTCGAGACGCTGGCGAGCTACTCGCCGTACCACCAGGTCAAGAGCGGCGTGAAGTATCCGGCCGTCCTGCTGACAGTCTTCGGGAACGACACTCGCGTGGATCCCTTGCACGCAAGGAAGATGTGCGCGGCACTCCAGCACGCAACCGCAAGCCAACGGCCGGTGCTGCTCAGATTCGAGCCGGACGCAGGTCACACCACCGGTGGGATCAACCTGGCCGCCGACATGCTGGCCTTCCTCGCCACCGAGACAGGCCTGGACCGATGATCACCTTCAAAGAGGTGGCGAAACGCGGCCGCGGCTGGTTGCCGCTGATCGGTCTCAACGCGCTCATCGGCAGCGGCGTGACGCTCGCGCTGCCGACAGTCCTCGGCCGTTCCGTCGACGCGATCGTGGCCGGCCACGGGTACACCCGCTGGTTGATCGCCGCCGCCGCGCTGATAGGCCTGGGCATCGCGGCGAGCATCGTCGACGCGTTCGCCGGAGCGGCCTGTGTCGCCGAAACCACCGCCTGGCTGCGTCATCGCCTGGTACGCCACGTCGTCCGCGGCGGCCCCGCCGGCACGCGCGACTTCGAGACCGGCGATCTGGTCACCCGGGTCTCGGCCAACGCCACGGACGCCGCCCAGGCCGGACCGGCCGCGGTCACAGCCATCGCCGCGATCGCACCCCCACTCGGCAGTCTCGTGCTCCTGGCGCTGATCGACCCGTGGCTCGCCGCCGCCTTCTTCGGCGGCGTCGTGCTCGTGATCCTCGTCCTGTGGACGTTCGCCAAGCGAACCGCCGACGTCAGTCTGAACTACCAGGAGACGCAGGGCCGCATCGCCGCCCTGTTGTCCGAGTCACTCACCGGCATCCGCACGATCACGGCCGCTGGTACGACGGAACGCGAGGAGGGCCGCATCCTCGGCCTCCTCCCCGAGCTCCACCGCAACGGCGTCGTCACCTGGCGGATCCTCGCCCGCTCCGGCGCGCAGGCCGCAGTGGTCGGCCCGCTCGTATTGGTCGCCGTACTCGCGGTCGGCGGTCTGCAGCTCGTCGCCGGCCACATCACCGCGGGCGAGCTGTTCGCCGCCTCGCAGTACGCCGTCCTCGGCGCCGGCCTGGGCAACCTGACCGGCGTCCTCGGCGAACTCGCTCGCGCGAAGGCCGGCGTACGCCGGTCCGCCGAGGTGATCGCGATCGACACGATCGCCCACGGCACGCTGACGGTCCCGGCCGGACCGGGGCAGCTCAGCTTCGACGGTGTGAGCGTGATCGCCGACGGGAATGTCCTGCTGGACAACGTGAATCTCGACCTTCCGGGCGGTCTCACCGTCGCCGTGGTCGGCCCTAGCGGTGCCGGCAAGTCCGTCCTCGCGGCGGTCGCTGCCCGGCTGCGGGATCCGTCGACGGGACAGGTCTCGCTGGACGGCGTACCGCTGCAGGCCATCAGCCGGCATGAGCTGCGTCGCGCGGTCGGCTGCGCGTTCGAGCGTCCGCAGTTGGTCGGCCGGACTGTGGGCGAGGCGATCGATCCGCACGCGGTCAGCCCGATCCGGGCGCTGGCCGCCGCGCGCGCCACCCATGCTCACGACTTCGTCAGCCGTCTGCCCAACGGGTACCTCACTTCGTTGCGCAGGGCACCAATGTCCGGCGGCGAACGTCAGCGGCTCGGCCTCGCCCGCGCCTGGTCCGCACGCCGCCTCCTGGTCCTCGACGACGCCACGTCGAGCCTCGACACGGCCACTGAGCGCCAGATCACCCGCACCCTGACTGAGGACCGCCACCACCGCACCCGCCTCATCGTCACGCATCGCCCCGCGACCGCGGCCCGCGCCGACCTGGTCATCTGGCTCGACCACGGCCAGATCCGCGCCATCGCCCCGCACGCTGACCTCTGGCACGACACTTCCTATCGAGCAGTCTTCGGATGAAGCGGGAGCTGTCGTACGGCGCAACCGCGCTGCGGAAACGAGCCACGGTCAAGCTGATCGCGTGGTCGGTTCCGGAGATCCTGCCGACGGCGGTGTACGGGATCGCGGTGGCACGAGCGACCGACAGCTTCCTTGCCGGACACGCATGGCAAGGGATCATGTGGCTCGCTGGGCTGGTCGTGACCGCTGGCCTGGGCGCCGCCGGGGCGCGGCAGGTCTATGCACGGCTAGGCGACCTCGTCGAGCCGCTCCGCGACGATCTGGTACGACGAGTTGTCGGGGGCGCGCTGCGAACCGGAGACGACGGCGCCGTCGCGCGACTGAACCGACAGGTGGAGATCGTCCGCGACACGTTCGCGGGCTTGGTCCTGGTACTGCGAAGTTTCGCGGTCACGCTGTTCGGCGTACTGACCGGGCTGCTGTCGCTTGCCCCGCTCGTCGCGGCGTTCGTCGTACCGCCGTTCCTCGTCGGGTTCGCGTTGTCGCTTGCGGTGCTGGGGATGGCGGCGGATCGGGTCCGCGCGTCGTTGACGGCTGACGAGGACCTGGCAGCGTCGGCAGGCATGGTGTTCAGCGGCGTCCGCGACGTCACGGCGGCCGGCACCGAGGAGTACGCCGAATGGCTGGTCGGCCAGCCGATCGAGGCGCACGCGGCGGCGGAGCGCGCGCTGGCGAAGGTCGCGGCCCTGCGGACGTTGTGCTTCGCGGTCGGAGGGTGGCTGCCCCTGCTGATCCTGCTCGCGACCGGTCCGTGGCTGGTCGACCGAGGCGTCAGCACAGGCACGCTGCTCGGTGGACTCACCTACGTGCTGATCGGCTTGCAGCCCGCTCTGAACACGGTGATGAACGCACTCGGCGACAGCGGCCTGCGATACGTGATCACGCTCGGCCGGATCCTCGACGCGTCCAGTCCCGCGGAGCAGCCGCGGCCGGTCGACGACCTCAAGGGCTACCAGGTCCGGCTCCAGAGCCTCACGTTCGCCTATGGCCCGAAGGCCGAGCCCGTGCTCGACAAACTGGAGCTGACCATCCCCGAAGGCGAGCACCTCGCGGTGGTCGGACCGAGCGGTATCGGCAAGTCCACGCTGGCCGGCCTGGTCTGTGGCATGCTCACCCCGACGAACGGCCGCCTGCTGCTCGGCGGTGCACCACCGACCGAGGTGACCACCGCCGAACTCGCGAAGACCAGAGTGCTGATCCCTCAGGAGGCATACGTCTTCAGCGGGAGCGTGCACGACAACCTCACCTATTTGTTGCCCGATGCAACGACAGAGCAGGTCAGGCAGGCCGTCGAAGCGGTCGGCGCCACGCGGCTGATCGAGCGACTGAAAGAAATCAAGCCCGGCGAACTGTCCGCCGGCGAGAAGCAACTGATCGCACTGGTCAGGGCTTATCTCTCACCCGCACCGCTGGTCGTGCTCGACGAGGCGACCTGCTTCCTCGACCCGGAGGCCGAGCGCCAAGCCGAAGAGGCGTTTGCCAAGCGCAACGGGACGCTGATCGTCATCGCCCACCGGATCAGCTCCGCCCTCCGCGCGCGCCGCATCCTCGTCCTCGACGGCAACCAGGCCGCGATCGGCACGCACGCCAGCCTGATGCGCACATCGCGTCTCTACCGCGACCTGCACGGCAGCTGGACGCCCAGCGCTCAGCCCAGGGCTCAGATCCAGCCCGCGTCCTGAGCTTTGCGGATCGCCTCGATCCGGCTGCGAGAACCAGTCTTGGCGAGGATCCGGGACAGATAGTTCCGCACGGTCCCAGCACTCAAGCTGAGCGTGCGCGCGACCTCCTGCGCAGTCGCTCCCGTAGTGACCTGACGCAGTACTTCGCACTCGCGATCGGTGAGCGGGTTGTCGCCCGCCTTCAAAGCAGCCACAGCGAGGCGTACGTCGACCACCGGCAGGCCCTTCGCCACATCGCGCACGGCCTGCACCAGCTGATCGGTCGTCGCGTCGGTCGCGATCAGTCCGATCCGCGGCGCCTGCTTCACCAGCGCCAGGCTGGTGGCCGCAATCGCCTCATGGTCGATCAGCACCAGTACGCCGCGGCCGGCGAGCTTGCGGCAGAGCTCCTCGATCCGGATCCGGCCAGGCAGCTGTGGATCGAGCAGGAAGACGTCCGGGCGCCGTCCGGCCACCTGGAGAACGTCCTCCGAGCGGTCCAGCTCGGCCACCACGTCCAGGTCGTTCTCTCTTGCCACCACCGCGGCCAGTGCACCACGCACCAACGTGCCGCGATGGCCGAGAGCCACTCGGATCACGCCTACTGCCCCCATCACATCCGTCGCCTCATCCGCCGGCCCGCCCCCAGCGGTAAAACAGCTGCCGGACGGCGGTGCCCGTGCTTCGATCAACGAGTGAACTCGCCCGATGGCACGCATGAATCAACGGTTTGTCCCGGCTGCCGCGCCGTACTTCCATCGTCGGAGTGGCCCGACACCCCGAAGTACAACGCCTCGCCGGAGTGTGCGGAGGTCGCCGGTGAGCTGCTCGGGTTCGAGGTCGAGAACGCGGCCCGGCTCGGCTACCTGCACCAGCTCCGGATCGACGCGTACGGCGGACAGCACGTCAAGCCCGATGCCCCGCGCATCGGCCCGGCGTTCGCGCTGAACGGCCTCTACATGTTCCTCGAGCGCGGCTCGGGCAACGTCGACGTACGGACGGCTCACGGCATCATGGCGAACTCGTACGACGACTGGCCGCGACTGGTCCCGCCGGATCGGGTCGGCGAGCTCACGGCGTACGACGTCCTGATGTCCGGCGGGGTCGACGAGGTTGAGTCGGCCCTGCTCAAGTGGGCTCGCCAGGTCTGGGAGTCGTGGCCCGACGGCGTCCGGGGAACGATCCGGGAATTGACCGTGGAACTGGTCCCGGAACGCTATTTCAAGCGCTGATAAACCGATCGGTTCCAGGCCGCGGCCGATCGGCGTGTCGGCCCGGAAACCGTTCTGTTGTTGGGGTTTCGGTACGTCAAAGGGTGGAAAAAGTTCGGGGCAGATCCGAATCTGCACTTGCGTTTCGGAGGAACCTCACCGAGGATGACTCAGGTCGCGTCGTTACCGTGGCGTGATCATTCGGACGCTGTCCTGTGACCTGCTGTGGGATGTGTCCGGATTGCCCCTCCCCCTGCACGAGGGCCTGGTGTGCCCCACCATGCCCGAGCTCACAAGGAGCGCTTTCTGATGTCCAAGGCCCGACATGCGCGCGCCCGGCGAAGTACTCGCCGGGTGGCTCGAACCCTCTCCATCGCCGGTCTGGGAGCCGGTATCACCGCCGCCGGAGCCGGTGCGGCGTTCGCGACCGATTACCACGTGAAAGCCGGCGACACCCTCTCCGAGATCGCCCAGGCCAACGGTGCCGACTGGCACGAGCTGGCCCGGATCAACAACCTGAAGGACCCGAACCTCATCCTGATCGGGCAGACCCTGACCCTGGACGGCGCGAAGAAGGCCACTCCCGCGTCGAAGGTGGTCAAGAAGTCCGAGACCAAGAAGTCGACCGCCAAGAAGGCCGACCGCGACGGCCGCTCGAGCCGGTCCGAGGACCGCCCGAAGGCGAGCAGCGGCAAGGCGAACCTGAGCGGCGCCTGGGCCAAGGTCGCCAACTGTGAGTCCAGCGGAAACCCGCGCGCCGTGAATGCTGCCGGCTACTACGGGTTGTTCCAGTTCGACTTGCAGACCTGGCGCAGCGTCGGCGGCTCCGGCAACCCGGCGAAGGCCTCCGCGGCCGAGCAGCTGATGCGCGCGAAGAAGCTCTACGCGCAGCGCGGCGCCTCCCCGTGGCCCGTCTGCGGCAAGTACCTCCGCTGACCCGGCAGCCGGGCGGGTCGGTGGTAGACCATCCTCCCGCCACCTGCCCGGCACCCCCTGGACCGCTTCCCGCTCATCGTGGCGGGTAGGCGCAAACTCATCCGTGATCGCGATGAGCGGGAAGCACCAGAGATTGAGGGCGTCTGAGGACCCTGCGCCGTCGCGAGCAGGTGCTCGGCGGAGTGCCTCGGCGTGCTGGAGGGGAGGCCTCGATGTGGTTTCATCGTGGCCTTTCCTCCAGTGCGCCGAGGTGCCCGCCGAGTGCCGCGCAGTAGGCGCAGGGTCCTCAGACGCCCTCCTAGCTGCGGGTGATGACGAGCATTTCGTTGGCGCCGAGCTGGAACTCGTAGGGGACCTTGCGGATCTCGGTGGTCACGCCCTCGAGCGACGCGAGGAGGTCCGGCAGCCACGGGATCGGGTCGCCCGCACCCTGCTGCACCAGCGGGAAGATCCGGACCTCGGAGTTGCTGACCCGGATCAGCTCGCGCAGTGCGGTCTCGTGCCACTCGCGGTCGTACTTGTCCGACCAGGTGAAGAGCAGGTGCGAGCAGAGCACCAGCTCGAAACGGCGATCACCGAAAGGCAGCTCCGGCAGGCCTGCGGCGACGTACCGCTCCGGCGCCGCCATCACGTCCTGCAGGAACCGGTCGGCGGCCTCGATGCGGTACTGGTCCTTCCGCTCCGGCGATCCGTACCAGTGCCAGACGAAACTCCCCTGATGCTCGTCGACGATTCCCGACGTGGCCGGCAGGCTCCGTCGGACGGCGTCCACGAGTTCCGGCGTCTCCAGTTCGTACGCCGGGTCGGCGGCGATCGCATCCACGCCACGTTCGGCGGCCTCGGCGGTGAAGCTGGCGCCACCGGCGCAGCAGTCGAGGATGGAGTCCGGGAGTTCCTTCAGGTCGAACATCGCTTCGTACTCGGCGTACGAGCGCGAGGTCACCAGCACTGGTCTACCTTTCGACGGTTGTGTTCCGACGCAACCGGCGATCGAGGGTGGTTGCCCCGGCCGCCAGAGCCAGGAAGAGTACCGCCACCAGGAGACAGTTCAGCAACACCCGTCCGTACCCGTGCTCGTCGACGTTCACGAACGGGTACGGGTAGAACCCGACGAACGCGCCGCGGACCAGCGTGAACACCAGCCACAGCACCGGGAACACGATCGACCAGCCGGTGATCCGCCAGTCGGTGAGCCCGCGCGGCCCGAACGCAAGCCACCCGAGCACGCCGACCAAGGGCGCCACAGTGTGCAGGAGGAAGTTCGCCACCCACGCCCAGCCGTGCAGCTCATCCGATCCTGCGAGCACCGCGTGGTAGACGATCCCGGTCACCGCGATGCACAGCACGCCGTTCAGCCGCAGGGTCTTGAACAGCTCGCCGCCCGACCGGTCCGGCTGCAGCGCCAGCATCAGCACCGTCCCGCCGAGCAGCAGGTTCGACTGGATCGTGAAGTAGGCGAACACGTTGAACACCCGCTCGGGGTTGTCCGGGAAGAACCCCGCGTTCCCACTCGCTGTCACGAAGAGCTGGATGACGATCCCGCACGCCACCACTGCCGCGGTGACCGCAGCCCAGATCCGCCCAAGCGTCGTCATGCACGAAATGTACGACGAGTAACCGCGCGGACCGGGGACGTCAGACCGACTGCTTCTCGCGGTCCCGGTCGAAGGAGTAGCTGAACGACACGATCGCGTCGATCACGAGCACGAGCGTCCACGTCCCGGCCGGCGCGAGCACCGCGTCGTACCCACGACCGGACAGCAGGCCGAGACCGATCATGATGCCGACGCCCACGACGTACGAGGCCAGGTGCCGGAACCAGCCGGCCCGCTCCCGGCGGGCACGCTCGGGACCGCGCTTCGGTGGCTTCGCCGGACGCGGCGCACCGCCGAGGTAGTGCGCGGCCCACTGGTCCGCCCACTTCAGCGTCTGGTGCCCGAAGCCGACGCTGACGCCGATGAAGATCGCGGCCAGTGAGTGCTTGAACGCCGGCTCGGCACCGCGATGGATGTCGATCACACTCGCGACCAGCATCACGACGTCGACGAGCGGTACGGCGGCCAGCAGAACCATCCCGGCCTTCGGCAGCTTCAGCAGGTACCGCGTGACGAGGCCAGCGGCGAGCAGCACCCAGAACCCGATCTCACACGCGGCGATCACAGCGACGAGCACGTCGTTCACCCTTCCGAGGTTTTTCAGCACGACTGTGTTGTAAAAGACACTAACACAACTGTGCTAAAAAGGACTCCATGCCGAAGATCGTCGACCACACCGCCCGCCGCGAGGAGATCGCCGAGGCGCTGTGGCGAGTGGTCCGCCGGGACGGGATCCGGGCCGCGTCCGTCCGGACGATCGCCGCCGAGGCGGGCTGGTCGGCCGGCGCGGTCCGCTACTACTTTCCGGACCAGGACGGTCTGCTGAGCTTCGCGATGGACCTGGTGTCGCGCCGGGTGACCGATCGGGTCAGCGCGATCGAGCCCAAAGGCAGTGTCGAGGCCATCGTGTTGCGCTACCTCGACGAGGTGCTGCCGCTCGACGCCGAACGCCGCGCCGAGTTCGACGTCTGGCTCGCGTTCATGGCACAGGCCCGGGCCGAATCGGGCGCCGGCGCGTTGCAGGAACACCTCGACAAGGTGCACAACGAACTGCGTCAACTGTGCGAGACGCTGCTCCGTTCGCTCGCCGATGCCGGCGTACTCAAGGACGGTCTCGATCTGCGTCGCGAGGTCGAGCTCCTACATGCTCTGCTCGACGGCCTCGCCTTGCACGCGGCAATCCAGCCGGATCGTACGACGCCGACCCGGCTGCGGCAGCTGATGCGCCGGCATCTGGAGTCGGTGATGGCCGAAAACCCCTGACAAAACTAGGGTTTTCGGAGAAGAATCGCCGCGACCGGTTCAAAACCTTGCGCCACGTGGCACGATCACCGCATGGAGTCCGAGGGGGTGATCGTCGTCAGTGGAATCACGGCGGCGGGGAAGTCGTCGGTGTCCCAGATGCTCGCCGAAAGATTCCAGTACGGCGTGCATCTTCGGGGGGATGTTTTCCGGCGGATGATCGTCAGCGGACAGGCCTCGATGGCCGACGACGTACTCGAAGCGCAGCGTCAGCTCCAGCTCCGTTACCGGCTCGCCTGCATGGCCGCCGACGAGTACGCGAACGCGGGTTTCACCGTCGTACTGCAGGACGTCGTGATCGGTGAATTGCTGCGCGAATTCCTCGACGGCATCCGGACCCGCCCGCGGTATCTCGTCGTACTGACGCCTCGGCCCGAGATCATCTCCGGCCGGCTCGGCGGGGCGCATCATCTGGTCGACGAGCTCGATTACGAGCTGCACGCGTTCAGTCCGCGGCGCGGATTGTGGCTGGACAACTCCGACCTGTCGGTCGGCGAGACGGTCGACGCGATTCTCGGACGACTCGACGAGGCCGTCTTCGACTGATGGCGAGTCTTCCTACCCGAGGGTAGTTTGAGTGGATGACCGTACGGCGGACCTCGTGCAACCTGTGTGAAGCGATCTGCGGCGTGCTCGTGACCGTCGAGAACGGCCGCGTCACCGACATCCGCGGCGACGAGTCGGACCCGCTCTCGCACGGTCACATCTGCCCGAAGGCGGTCGCGCTTCGTGATCTCCAGGAGGACCCCGACCGGTTGACCACGCCGGTACGACGGACGCCCGACGGCTGGCAGGAGATCGGGTGGGACGCGGCGTACGAGCTCATCGTCGACAAGCTCACCGGGATCCAGAAGGAGCACGGCCGGAACTCGATCGGCGTGTACCTCGGCAATCCGAACGTTCACAGTCTCGGCGCGCTGACGCATATGCCGACGATGGTCAGGCAGCTGCGGACCCGGAACAAGTTCAGCGCGACGTCGATCGATCAGCTGCCGCACATGCTGTCGTCGTACCTGCTGTACGGGCATCAACTGATGGTCGCGGTGCCGGACATCGACCGGACGTCGTACCTGTTGATGCTCGGCGCGAATCCGCTGGCGTCGAACGGCAGCATGATGACGGCGCCCGGGTTCGGCCGGCGGCTGAAGGACGTGCGCAAGCGTGGTGGAAGGGTCGTCGTCATCGATCCGCGGCGGACCGAGACAGCGGCGGTCGCCGACGAGCATCACTTCGTGCGGCCGGGGACGGACGCGGCGTTCCTGCTCGCGTTGATCCATGAGGTGATCTCGCTGGGCGCAGCCCGTCCGGCGGAGTACGTCGACGGGCTGGCGACGGTCGAGGAGGTGGTTGAGCCGTGGACGCCGGAGCGGGCGGCGGGGATCACCGGCATCCCGGCTGACGTGATCCGGCGGATCGCTCGCGAGTTCACCGAGGCTGACCGGGCCGCTTGCTACGGGCGGGTCGGGGTGTCGACGCAGCAGTTCGGCGCGATCTGCCAGTGGGCGATCCAGGTGCTCAACATCATCACCGGGAACCTCGATCGGCCGGGCGGGACGATGTTCCCGCGGCCGGCCGTGAACGCGTTGCTCGGGTTGGGGCGCGGGCATATCGGCGTGTGGAAGAGCCGCGTGCGCGGGCTGCCCGAGTTCGGCGGCGAACTGCCGGTGTCGACGATGGCCGAGGAGATCCTGACGCCGGGCGACGGCCAGATCCGGGCGATGGTGACGGTGGCCGGCAACCCTGTGCTGTCGACGCCGAACGGCCGCAAGCTGGACGAGGCGCTCGGCTCGCTGGACTTCATGGTCGCGGTCGACCCGTACATCAACGAGACCACCCGGCACGCGGACGTGATCCTTCCGCCGGCGCCGCCGCTTGAGCGCGACCACTACGACGTGATCTTCCACCAACTCGCCGTACGCAACACCGCGCGCTGGAACGACGCAGTACTGCCCAAGCCCGCGGACGCTCGGCACGACTGGGAGATCTTCCGGGATCTCGGGTTGGCTCTTGTACGGCGTACTCCGTGGAGCCGCCGGCGGGTCGAGGTGACTGCTCGGCTGCGGGTCTCGCCGCGCAGGATCGTGGACGCCGGGCTGCGGATCGGGCCGTATCGGCTGTCGGTGAGCAAGCTCCGGAAGTCACCGGGCGGCATCGATCTCGGACCGTTGCAGCCCGCCTTGCCCGCAGCGCTGCATCACAAGTCGAAGCGGATCGATCTGGCGCAACGGATGATCCTGGACGACCTGCCGCGGCTGGATTCACTCAACGAACTGGACGGCCAGCTCCTCCTGATCGGCCGACGCCACCTCCGCAACAACAACTCCTGGATGCACAACTCGGCGCGGTTGGTGAAAGGCAAGCCCCGGCACCAGCTGCTGATGAATCCCGACGACCTGGCCGAGCGCGCACTCACCGACGGCCAGTTCGTCACGGTCACCTCCGCGGCCGGCTCGATCTCCGTGGAAGTTGCCTCCAGCAACGACATCATGCCCGGGGTCGTCAGCCTGCCGCACGGCTTCGGCCACAACCGGCCCGGCGCCCGCCTCACGATCGCGAACCAGGTGCTCGGCCAGAGCGTCAACGACGTGACCGACGCCGGATACACCGACGCCGTGGCCGGCACCGCCGCGGTCAACGGCGTACCGGTCACGGTGACGGCGTCCTAACGCGGAGGCGCCGAACTGTCGCGGATGATCAGCAACGGCGTCGAGTACAGGTGGGCCTGAGGCTGTGCGCCGGAGATCAGGGCCAGCAGACGCTGGGTCACTTCCGCGCCGTACCCGACGATGTTGTGGCTGAGCGCCGTGAGCGTGGGATGGGTGATCCGGCACAGCGCCGAATCGTCCCAGGCCACGAGCGTGAGATCGTCCGGAACGCGGAGGCCGAGGCCTTGGATGACGGCCAGGCCGGCCACCGCCATCAGGTCGTTGTCGTAGATGATCGCGGTCGGGCGCGGCGAGGCGGTGACCACGTCGCGCGTCGCGGCAGCGCCCTGGGCGGCGGAGTAGTCGGTGTGATGGATGCGGGTCTCGATCGACAACCGGCGGGTGGCCAGCTCGAAGGCCTGGTCGCGGATCCAGACATCGCCGTACTCCGGCGGCCCCGCGACGCGCGCGATTACCCGGTGGCCGAGCGACGCGACGTGATCCAGGGCCGCGTTCATCGCCGCCGTACCGTCGGTCCAGACGCACGGCATCCCGTCCGCGAGCGCCGGATCCCCGACCAGAACGGCCGGCAGCCCGAGCTTCCGCAGTACCGGAAGGCGGGGATCGGCGACGCGGAGGTCGACGACGATCACGCCGTCGACCCGGCGCTCGGCGGCCCACTTCCGGTACGTCGCCAGCTCCTCGTCGAGATCGGTCACGACCTGCAGGGCCAGCGCGTACGACTTCTGCGCGAGGACCGACTCGACGCCGCCGACGAAGCCCATGAAGTACGGCTCCTCGATCAGGGTCTGCGCCGACCTCGCGAGCACCAGCCCGAACGTCTCGCTGCGCGCGGCGGACAACTGGCGGGCGGCCCGGTTGGGCACCCACTCCAGCTCCGCGGCGACCTGCAGCACCCGCGCGCGGGTGGCCTCCGACACCCCGGGCTGGTTGTTCAGGGCGTACGAGACGGCGCCTTGGGAGACACCACAACGACGGGCGATCTCCTTGATGGTCACACGGGACACAACGGTTCACTCCTCACGGGCGACCGGACCGCTGACGGTCGGTCCGGAATCCTTCAGTGTGCGCCTGACCTGAACACCCTGTCATCACTTGAGCACACAAAGTGACCGTTTGATCAAACTCGGGAATCCGAGAGACTTGCTAGGTGACCGCCCAGTCGTTGGGCGGAGGGTGGTGCCGCCGGGGCTCGGTGGGATACCGTTGCCGTCGTTACTTAACCGGTTCGGCTTATCAGTCGGCGTAAACCCCAGGGCAGCGGGTGACGCGCCGCCGACAAGGAGAAACCAATGGTCGCAGTGGACCACCTGTCCCTCCAGTTGTACACGGTCCGGGGCAAGCTCGAAGAGGACTTCGACGGCACCCTGGCACGCATCGCGGAGATCGGCTACACCAAGGTCGAGCCCTTCGGTGTGACCGCCTACGCGGACCGTCTGGCCGACGCGCTGCCCAAGCACGGACTTTCGGCCCCCACCACGCACGCCGGCCTGCTGCGCGACGAGGCCGGCCCGATCTACGCCGCCGCCAAGCGCCTGGGCATCAGCACGGTGATCGACCCGCACACCGATCCCGCTCGCTGGCAGACCGCCGACGACATCAAGGTCATCGCGGACGGGCTGAACAAGGCCGCGATCGAGGCCGCCGACCACGGCATCACGGTCGGCTACCACAACCACCAGTTCGAGCTCGAGTCGAAGATCGGCGGCGCGCACGGGCTGGAGATCCTGGTCGACAACCTGTCCGACGACGTGATCCTCGAGGTCGACACGTACTGGGCGGCCGTCGGCGGCGCCGACGTACCGGCGCTGCTCGGCAAGTTCGGCGACCGGGTGAAGGCGATCCACGTCAAGGACGGCGACGGCACGCTGAACAACAAGGCCCAGGTCGCGGTCGGCGACGGCGTCATCGCGGTCCGGGACATCCTGGCCGCCGCGCCTGCCGCGCTGCGAGTCGTCGAGCTCGACGACTTCACCGGCGAGATCATGGACGCGGTCGAAGGCAGCTACACGTTCCTCACCGGAGAGGGTGCGCCTGCATGACAGCAGTCGGCGTAGGTGTGATCGGCGCCGGAGTCATCTCCGACGCCTACATCAAGAGCATGCAGAGCTTCCCGGACCTGAAGGTCGTCGCGATCGGCGACCTGCGGCCGGAAGCCGCCGAGGAGAAGGCCAAGCAGTACGGGATCGAGGCCCACGGCGGCCCCGAGGCCGTGCTGAACAACTCCGACGTCGAGATCGTGGTCAACCTGACCATCCCGATCGCGCACGTCGAGGTGGCCCTCGCAGCGGTTGCCGCAGGCAAGCATGTCTGGAGTGAGAAGCCGTTCTCGCTGGACCAGGACAGCGGGCTCAAGCTGCTGGCCACGGCACAGGACGCGGGCGTGCGGCTGGGCTGCGCACCCGACACCATCCTGGGCCCGGGTCTGCAGGAGTCCCGTCGCATCATCGAGCGCGGTGACATCGGTACGCCGCTGACCGCGCTGACGCTGATGCAGTCCCCCGGCCCGGAGTCCTGGCACCCGAACCCGGCGTTCCTGTTCCAGGAGGGCGCGGGCCCGCTGTGGGACATCGGCCCGTACTATCTGACCACGCTGGTGCAGCTGTTCGGTCCGGTCGCCGCGGTCGCGGGGATCGGGTCGAAGTCGAAGGAGAAGCGCACGATCGGCTCCGGTCCGCTGGCGGGGACCGACTTCGACGTGACCGTGCCGACGCATGTCAGCGCGATCGCGAAGTTCGAGTCGGGTCAGTCGTCGCAGAGCATCTTCAGCTTCGACTCGCCGCTGTCGCGGGCCGGGTTCGTCGAGATCACCGGCTCGGACGCGACCCTCGCCGTACCGGACCCGAACGGGTTCGACGGTGAGATCAAGATCCGTCGCCGCGGCGCCGACGACTGGGAGACCGTCGCCGACACCAAGGCGGTCGCTCAGCGCGGAACCGGTGTGCTGGAGATGGCGCGGGCGATCCGGGCCGGCCGGCCGCACCGGGCGACCGGGGCGCTGGCGTTCCACATCGTCGACGTGATGGCCTCCATCACCGACTCGATCGACACCGGCGCGTTCGTCGATGTGAACAGCACGGTCGAGGTCGCGCCGATCCTGCCGGACGACTGGGACGTGACCGCAGCAACGCTATGACCAGCATCTTCCTCGATCCCCGGCGGACCGTCGTGTTCGCCGGGGACTCGGTCACCGACTGCGGCCGCCGCACCGACCCTTCCCGGCTCGGGAACGGCTATGTCCGCGATCTCTACGACGACCTCGGCGAACACCGGCCGAAGATCGTCAATGCCGGCATCAGTGGCAACCGGGCGGCCGATCTGGCCGACCGGTGGTCGACCGATGTGCTGGCCCACGACCCGTCGCTGGTGTCGATCCTGATCGGGATCAACGACACCTGGCGGCGCTACGACGAGAACGACCCGACGACGGCGGAGTCCTTCGAGGCGTCGTACCGGGCGCTGCTCGACCCGCTGAACTGTCCGGTGGTCCTGATGGAGCCGTTCCTGCTGCCGGTGAAGGACGGGCAGGACGCGTGGCGTGAGGACCTGGACCCGAAGCTCGAGGTGGTCCGGAAGCTGGCCGTCGAGTACGGCGCGATCCTGGTGCCGACCGACGTCGAGCTGACCAAGCAGGCCGCGTCCGTCGGCCCCGAAACGCTCGCCGGAGACGGCGTGCACCCGAGCCCGGCCGGACACCGTGCCCTCGCCGATCTGTGGCGACGGTACGTGCTGGACAACTGACGTCCGCCGCTCCTCACTCCGTAGTGAGGAGCGGTTCTACTAAACCGGTTCACCTCCCTGGAGCCCGACTGTGACCTCGCTGAAGACCCTTGACCTCACCACCGACGGCGGTGCCGCCTGGACCGTCCGCGCCGTCGACGGCCCGGCGCCCGATGGCCTGCTCGACCGGCCGGTGGCCGCGACCGTGCCGGGTGAGGTGCACACCGACCTGCTCGCTGCCGGCGAGATCCCGGACCCGTTCGACGGCGACAACGAGTCGAAGCTGCACTGGATCGGGCGGACCCGCTGGAGCTACCGGACGACGTTCAGCTGGACTGCTGACGGCAACGACCGGCAAGAACTGGTCGCCGAGGGGCTCGACACGGTTGCCACCGTCGCGCTGAACGGTCAGGAGGTCGGCCGGACCGCGAACCAGCACCGTTCGTACCGGTTCGACGTCACCGGCGTACTGGTTGCCGGGGACAACGAGCTGGTGATCGAGTTCGAGGGTCCGGTGGCGGCGGCCGAGGCGGAGCGGGCGAAGGTCGGCAGCTGGCCGCACACCAACCTGCACCCGTACAACGAGCTGCGGAAGATGGCCTCGAACTTCGGCTGGGACTGGGGACCGGACGTCGCGACCGCGGGTATCTGGCAGCCGATCCGGATCGAGTCCTGGTCCGGCGTACGGATCGATTCGGTCCGGCCGCTCGCGGGCGCGGACGGCGTACTGAACACCTTCGTCTCGCTGGCGTGGACCGATACGGCCGCCGAGTACGCGACTGTCACGGTGGAGGTCGGCGGGACGACGCAGACCGCGAGCGTCAAGCCCGGGTGGGACACCGTCGTACTCACCAACACGGTCCCCGAGGCGAACCTCTGGTGGCCGCGCGGGCACGGCCAGCAGCCGCTGTACGACGTGGTGGTGACGCTGACCGACGACACCTGGAACGGGCGGGTCGGCTTCCGCGACATCACCGTGAACGTTGCCCCGGACAACGACGGTTCGCCGTTCGTCCTGTCGGTGAACGGCAAGCCGATCTACGTGCGCGGCGCGAACTGGATCCCGGACGACGCGTTCGTCACCCGCTTGAATGCCGAGACGTACCGGACCAGCATCCAGGACGCCGTCGACGCCGGCATGAACCTGCTGCGTGTCTGGGGCGGCGGGATCTACGAGAGCGAAGACTTCTACGACGTCTGCGACGAGCTGGGAATCCTTGTCTGGCAGGACTTCCTGTTCGCCTGCGCGGCGTACTCGGAGGAGGAGCCGCTGCGGAGCGAGGTCGAGGCCGAGGCGCGCCAGGCGGTCACGCGGCTGAGCAAGCACGCCAGCCTCGCGGTGTGGAACGGCAACAACGAGAACATCTGGGGGTACGTCGAGTGGAGCTGGCGGGTCCCGCTGGCCGGGCGGCCGTGGGGCGCCGGGTACTACCTCGACCTGCTGCCGAAGATCGTCGCAGAGCTCGACCCGCGGACGCCGTACTCGGCCGGTAGCCCGTACTCGTTCGACCAGTTCATCCACCCGAACGACGAGCGGCACGGGACCATGCACATCTGGGATGTGTGGAACCAGGTGGACTACACGACGTACCGCAACTACAAGCCGCGGTTCGTGTCGGAGTTCGGTTTCCAGGGGCCGCCGGCGTGGTCGACGCTGACGTCGGTGGTGCACGACGCGCCGCTGGATCCTTACGGTTCGCAGATGCTCGTGCATCAGAAGGCATTCGAGGGGAACCTCAAGCTCGAGCGAGGGCTGGGTGAACACCTGCCGGCCTGGAAGGACATCGACGACTGGCACTGGACCACGCAGCTGAACCAGGCTCGGGCCGTTGCCTATGGCATCGAACACTTCCGGTCGTTGTTCCCGTTGAACACCGGCGCTGTGGTCTGGCAGTTGAACGACAACTGGCCGGTGGTCTCCTGGGCAGCCGTCGACGGGCACGGGATCCGCAAGCCGTTGTGGTTCGCGCTGAAGCGCGTGTACGCCGATCGCCTGCTGACCGTGCAACCGCGGGAGGACGGGCTGGTCGTTGCCGCGCACAACGACACGGACGACGCCTGGACCACCGAGGTAACGGTGACCCGGCGGTCGACCGCTCGCGATGGTGAGGTGCTGGCTCGCGAGACGTTCACTCTTGAGGTGCCGGCTCGGTCGGCGGTGCTCAACGGCCTGCCCGAGTCGGTTGCTGTCGCGTCCGACCCGGCGGCGGAGTACCTCGAGGTCCGCGGCAACTCGACGGCGGCGCACTGGTACTTCGTCGAGGACACCGCCCTGGCGTTGGCAGCCGACGCGTATTCGACCACCGTCACGAAGACCGACGATGGGTACGACGTGACCGTGACGGCCAGCGCATTGGCGAAGGATCTGGCCCTCTTCCCGGACCGGCTGGACCCGGCGGCGCGGGTCGACTCGTGCCTGATCACGCTCTCGGCCGGCGAGACTCATACGTTCCACGTCACCGGTGCGACCGCCCCGTCCGAGGTCGGCGTACCCGTGCTGCGGTCGGCCAACGATCTGGTGAACTGATTTACGTCGAGACCTTGACTAAAGGTGTGGCGGGACCGCTACTTAGGGGTGAAACTCCCTGGTCCCGCCCCACCTTGGAGGTCTTGTCGTCATGCGCTCTCTCGCCGTTGTCCTGCTGAGTTTCGCTTCTCTGCTGGTGGCTCCGGCCACCGCGTCGGCCGCGTTGCCGACCTGCCAGCACTTCTACACCGGTCCGATCCCCGACCGGCCGATCTCCGGTGGTCACGGCAACGGGACCACGGCACCGCCGTACGACGTCAGCGGCCGGCTGCCCGCGCCGGGTGGGATCAGCGGCGGGCTGGGTGCGGACGGGAAGGTGACGTTCACGTTCAACCGGGTGGCCGGCGCGAAGGCGTACCGGGCGTTCCGGAACGGTCAGGCGCTGCAGTGGATCAGCGACTGGGGTCAGCCGACGCTGCAGGTGACTGACGCGAGCCCGTGCGCTGGTGCGCACTACCAGGTGTACGCGATGTCGGCCGAGGACACTGCGGCGTCGTCGATCGGCCAGATCAGTACGTCGTACCGGCTCGACTCGTCCAACCACCTGGCGTCGTACCGGATGCCGGTCGGGACCACGCTGAACTACCGGGTGTCGGCGTACAACGACGTGGCGCAGACTGCGCTCGGCTACAACGCGGGCACCGGGATCTGCGCGGTGGACGCCCGCATCATCCCGTGGGGCACCCGCCTCTACGTCCCCGGCTACGGCCACTGCTACGCGGCCGACATCGGCAGCTGGATCAAGGACGACATCGTCGACGTATGGTTCCCGCCGGGCTCGGACGCCGACAACTGGGGGATCCAGCGGCTGACGCTGACCGTAGAGTGAGCGGATGCGCTTTGCCGTTCCGCTGACCGAGTCTGCCGAGTTGCGGCCGCTTGAGCCGTGGCAGGCTGCTGAGTTCCTGGCTCATGTGGACAAGGCTCGGGACGCGCTCGCGCCGTACGCGCCGTGGGTCGAGGTGGTGACGGACTTGGAGAAGGCCCGGAACTACCTGAGCAGCTACGCGCGCCGGCAGGCGGCCGACGAGGGCCGGATGTACGGCATCTGGCTCGACGGTGAGCTCGTCGGCGGTATGCAGTTCCGCGGCTTCGACACCGACCTGGGGATCACCGAGCTCGGCGCGTGGGTGGCTCCGGAGGCTGAGGGCCGCGGACTGGTCACGCGGGCCGCCCAGCGGATGATCGACTGGGCGTTCGGCGTACGCGGACTCAACCGGGTCGAATGGCGCTGTACTGCGGACAACGCCCGGAGCGCAGCGACCGCGAAGCGGCTGGGGATGGTGCACGAGGGCACGCTGCGGCAGGCGTTCGTGCACCACGGCGTACACGACGTGCAGGTGTGGGCGATGACCCGGACCGACTGGGAGCAGCGACCCTGGCGGTAGGCATACTGGGGGATCGTGACCTGGGGGAAGCACGTAGTAGCCGGTGCCCTGCTGTTGACGCTTGTTGCTTGCAGCAACACTCGGCCGATCGAAACGCCGCAGACGCGCGCACCCTCAGTGCCTGTGCGTACTGCGAAGCCGATCCGTCCGACGATCGCGCCAGTGCAGGCCAGGCCTGGCGCGTCCAGCAACGCGAAGCTCATGCCTGTGCTCGATCACGGGCCGCGCGACAAGAAGCAGATCGCGTTGACGTTCGACGCGGATCTGACCGCGCTGATGCGCAAGCGATTGGTGTCCGGCAAGGTCAAGTCGTACTACAACAAGCCGCTGATCGACGAGCTACACGCGCTGCACGTACCGGCGACCATGTTCCTGACCGGGATGTGGATGGAGCAGTACCCGGATGTCACCCGTCAGCTCGCCCATGACCCGCTGTTCGAGCTGGGAACCCACACCTACGACCACCGCGGCTTCACCAAGCATTGCTACACGCTGGGGACGGTGCCGCGCGATCAGATGCTTGCCGACGTACGACGGGCAATTGTCGAGCTGGACCGCGTAGATCCCCACGCCACCAGGTGGTTCCGCTTCCCGGGCGGCTGCTACGACACCACCGCACTCCGCGAGCTGGCCCCGGCCGGCGTCACCGCAGTGGGCTTGGACGTCCCCGGCGCAGACGGCTTCGCCAAATCACCCGACCCCATCATCAAACAGGTCCTCAACCACGCCAAAAACGGCTCAATAGTAGTCCTCCACATGCACGGCGGCGACAACGCGCCATACACCGCCCAAGCGGTCGGCCCCATCGTCCAAGAACTACGAGCCCGCGGCTACAAACTAGTCACAGTAACCGAACTAGTCAGCTAAGAAAGAAAAGAAGGAAAGATAGAAGGGCAGTTGGGTGCACAGCTGGGTCCGGCGGTCCAGTATCAGTCAGCAGGTGCTGTCCAGCCGACCAGGCTGTTCCCGGTGTGGAGCGTCTGAGGGGTTACCCCCGAGGTGGTCAGTTGCCCGCCTGTACGCCAGCGGTCAACGGCCCGTCCCTGGCAGATGCCCGACCGGCACTGCGGCGTCCCGGCAACCCAACCGTCCGCGCCGCGGTCGGCTGGTCCGCCGAGTCGTGGAGAAGAGCCCCAAGCCGGTACGCCGAGTCGTGAACAGCGGCTGCAAAATATCGCCAGAACCCACGACTCGACGAACCCGACACCGGATCCGGCGCGGCCAGTCAAACTGGCAGCTGTTCGCCCGAACCAGCCACTACTCTAAATCTCTTTCCTTGCTCTTTAGTCGATGTTTACTGCTACGTATTTGAGTTCTAGGTATTCGTCTATGCCTACTGTGCCGCCTTCGCGGCCGAGGCCGGATTGTTTTACGCCGCCGAAGGGGGCTGCTGGGTTGGAGACGATGCCCTGGTTGAGGCCGATCATGCCGGCCTCCAGGCGTTCGGATACCCGGAGTGCGCGGCTCAGGTCCTTGGTGAACAGGTAGGAGACCAGGCCGAACTCCGTGTTGTTCGCCATCTGTACGGCCTCGTCCTCGGTTTCGAAGGCGGTCAGTGGTGCGACCGGGCCGAAGATCTCCTCCTTCTGGAGCCGCGCGGTCGCCGGTACGTCGGCCAGCACCGTCGGCTGGAAGAAGTATCCGTTGCCCTCAGCAACCGAACCGCCGGTCAACGTGCGCGCACCCCGGGCGATCGCGTCGGCGACCAGGTCGGCGACCTTGTCCCGTTGCTTGCCGTCGATCAGCGGGCCGACGTTGACGCCCTCCTCCGTACCGCGGCCGACCTTGAGCGCCGCCATCCGCTCGGTCAGCCGGGACGAGAACTCCTCCATCACCGACGAGTGCACGTAGATCCGGTTGGCCGACGTACAGGCCTCGCCGCCGTTGCGCATCTTGGCCAGCATCGCGCCGTCGACAGCCTTGTCCAGGTCGGCGTCCTCGAACACGAGCAGCGGCGCGTTCCCGCCGAGCTCCATGCTCGTCCGCAGTACCTGGTCGGCGGCCTGCTCGATCAGCTTGCGGCCGATGGGGGTCGAACCGGTGAAGGACAGCTTGCGGGCGCGACCGTCGCGGATCAGCGGCTCCATCACGCTGCCCGCATCGTTGGTGGTGACAACGTTCAGCACACCGGCGGGGAGACCGGCCTCGGTCATCAACTCGGCCAGCTTGAGCATCGACAGCGGCGTCTGCTGTGCCGGCTTGATCACCATCGTGCAGCCGGCGGCAACGGCCGGTCCGATCTTGCGCGCGCCCATCGCTGCCGGGAAGTTCCACGGGGTGATCAGCAGGCACGGTCCGATCGGCTGGCGCATCAGCAGGAAGCGACCCGAGCCGTTCGGCGCGATCTGGTACCCGCCCTCGATCCGGACCGCTTCCTCCGCGAACCAGCGGAAGAACTCAGCCGCGTAGGCGATCTCGCCCTTGGACTCCGCGACCGGCTTGCCCATCTCGAGCGTCATCAGCAGTGCGAGGTCGTCGGCACGCTCGGTCATCAGCTCATAGGTACGGCGGAGGATCTCGCCGCGCTCACGTGGTGGTGTGGCGGCCCACTCCGCCTGCGCAGCAACCGCTGCATCCAGCGCGGCCTTGCCGTCGGCCGGACTGGCATCCGCCACGTCGCAGAGCGTCGCACCGGTGGCCGGGTCCTCGACGGCGAGAGTCTTACCGCCCTCGGCCGCTACCCACTTGCCTCCGATGAACAGCTCGGTCGGACACGCCTCGACAACTTCCCGCTCCGATGACATGGACCCGCCTCTCGTCTGGTTCGCAGTACCCAGACTAGGCGGTGGCTATCAAGGGCGGTGAGTGTCTGGGGACGGTACGGACGATGCGGGTCAGGCCGGCTGCGACGGTGCGGAGGATCGCCGAGCGGATCAGCCCGTCGAAGGCCAGCGGGACGAGCATGACCTCGTCTGCCGTCGTACTCGCGACCAGTGCGCCTAGCCCGGCTGCCACGGTCGCACGCGAGCCGACGATGTGGCCCGGGTCGTCCAGCAGCCGCTCTGCACGTCCACGCTCGCGCCCGGTCAACGGTGGTTCCAGCAACCCCATCAGCTCGCCCGACGTTGCCCGCGGTCCCGCTGCGGCCAGTCGGGTCTTAACCCGGACGTACTCCGCGAATCGGGCGAAGGCCTCCTCCTCGGAGTCGGCTGCCACGACACCGACCGTAACGGCGAGGTACGGCCGTACCTTCGGCCCGGTCGGCTCGAAGTGGTCCCGGTACGCCGCCACCGCAGCCGGCGTCACCCCAGCCGCGCAGTGGTGCGCGAGGAAGAGAGGCAGTCCGCGTACGGCGGCAGTCACCGCAGTACCGGCGTGGTCGGCCAGCACGAACACCGGTGGCGGCAGCCCAGCCAGCGACAGCCGTACGTCGCCGACCGGCACCCGGCCCGGCGTACCGTCGCGCAAGAACCCGCATAGCTCGTCCAGCCGCTGCGGGAACGAGTCACGCGCGCCACCCGCGAGCGCCGCCGCAGTACTAGGTGCAACGCCGCGCTGCTCCCCCACACCGAGGTCGATCCGACTCGGGTAGGCCGCGGCGAGTGCAGCGAACTGCTCTGCGACAACAAGCGGCTGGTGGTTGGTCAGTAGTACTCCGCCGGCGCCCAAGCGGATCCGATCGGTCCGCGCCGCCAGCACAGCGGCGAGCACAGCTGGTGCTGCTCCGCCGACGCCTCGGACACCGTGCTGCTCACCCAGCCAGAACCGGCGGTATCCGAGGTCGTCGGCGGCCAGTGCTACCTCTGCTGTCTCCCGGAGAGCGGCCGCAGCCGACTGACCGGGCAGCTGCGGAACAACGTCCAGCACAGAGTGAGCCGAGACGGGTAGTCCGGGAGCGACAGTGGTGAGCACTGGCCCACCGTGACAGCGCGGGTCCTGTTCACGCATGGGGATTCGCCACCCAAGTTCACGCGGAGTTGCCCCCATCCTCATTGCCCCCAGAGGCCGTCCGAAAATGGGTGTTCACAGCCCTTGCCGCGCCAGGTCCGGCGCGGGCATCGTTCCGGGGTGCCGCCGGCTTTCCACCAAGGGCCGGGCGGCCCGGTCTGCTGCCGCGGGGTCGTCAACCCCCCAGTCGTCACCCCGCGGCAGACACCGGTCGACACTCAGCTACACCTACCCGGAACGGCGAAGAATATGGGGGCTGAGTACCCATGCCCGGGCCCTGTCCCCGATGGCAGCCTGAGCCCGTGCTCAACTCAGCGACCGCGGGAACGGCCCGGATCAGCCAGCGCAAGAGCTGGTGGTCGGCGGGCGTCCGGCCGCACGAGTTGACCCACTCCGCGCCTGCCTGGGCCGAGTACGTGGAGCGCAGTACCTCTCTCCCACCGAGCGCGCCTGCCGCCGGTCGAGACCCTGCAGGGACCGGTGTCATTGGCGGCTACACGTCAGGTGGAGCGGCCGCGGCAACGGATGGGTCCGGCACGGACTGGCGGCAGGCGCTCATGCCTTGCCTGGAACCGCTGCTGGACTCGGCTCGCCGGGACCTGGCCGCGGCCGGGCACACCGGCGTACTCGCCGAACAGTTCCTGCAGCGGCTAGGCCTCCGCCTGGTCAAGCTGGCCGCCCGCACGCTGGTCCTGGAGCTCGCCCGGGCCCGGGACCGCGGCGAGCTGGCCGGCGACACCCCTGCTGCCCGGTTCCTCGACTTCGCCCACCGGCTGGTCGGAGGCAGCGAGCTGGCGGAGTTCCTGGCCGCGTACCCGGTGCTGGCCCGGGTCCTGGGCGAGTCGTGCCGACAGGGCGTCGAGGGTCACCTCGAGCTGCTGGCACGGCTCGCTGAGGACCGTGAGTCACTCGTCACCGGACTGCTGGACGGCCGCGACCCCGGCGCACTGACCGCGATCGACCCGGGCGGCGACCCTCACAGGGGCGGTCGGTGCACCGCGATCCTCACCTTCGCGGACGGCCGGCGGCTGGTCTACAAACCCAGGTCGCTGGAGCTCCACCAGCACTTCAACACCTTCGTGGACTGGCTGAACGCCAAGACCGCAGTGGACATCCGCACGGTCGGCCTCCAGACCCGGGACAGCTACGGCTGGCTGGAGTACGTCGACCACGAGCCGTGCGAAGACTTCGCCGGTGTACGGCGGTTCTACCAGCGGCAAGGTGCTCTGCTGGCGTTGCTGTACGTGCTCGACGGCACCGACATGCACTTCGAGAACCTGATCGCCGCCGGCGACCAGCCGGTGCTGGTGGACGTCGAGACGCTGTTCCACCCCAGCCGCCTCCCGGCGACCTCGTCGAGCCACGATCCGGCGGACCGCGCGTTGGTTGCCTCGGTCTACCGCACCGCGTTGCTTCCCCTCCTGGTGTCGGGAGAGTTCGGCGTCGCAGATGTGTCCGGTCTCGGCGGCGGGTCGACCGCTCCGATGAGCGTGGTCGACTGGGCCGACGCGGGACTGGACTCTATGCACCTGGTACGTCGTCCCGGACAGACGACCAACGCCGTCAACCGGCCGATGCTGGACGGGGCGACGATCGAGCCGCGCGAGCACGAGATCACTGTACTGACAGGGTTCCGGGCCGCGTATGAGGCGATTGCCCGGCACCGCGACGAGTTCCTCGGACCGCACGGATTGCTGGCGCAGTGCGCCTCGGACGAACTCCGGTTCGTGCCGCGCAGCACGTCTCTCTACAAAGGTCTGCTGGATGAGTCGACCCACCCGGACGCACTGCGTGACGCGGCCGGCCGGAGTCAGCTGCTGGACCTGTTGTGGGACGCGGACGAGTCGCTGCACGCGATCGTCCCGCAGGAACTCGCCGACCTGTGGGCAGGCGACGTACCGCTGTTCACTGCTCGCCCGGACAGCACCGACGTGTGGGCGTCCGACGGCACCCGGATCGCCGATGTCCTCGCAACGACGGGGCTTGCGGCGGTCGAGGCGAAGATCGCAAACCTCAGTGACGTGGATGAGCATCGGCAGACCTGGCTGATCTCCGCGTCGCTGGCCACCCGTCCGGAGCCCGTCAAGCACGTCAGTACGAGGACGAGGCAACATCTCGGCACGACCGAGGCCGACCCCGATCAGCTCCTCGCCGCGGCCACCGACATCGCCGACGAGATCGTCGCGCAGGTGATCGGTGAAACCGGCGGCGCGGCCAACTGGCTCGGTCTCGAACTGCTCGACGACCACCACTGGGCAGTGCGTCCCATGGGCGCCGGCCTGTCCAACGGCTACACCGGTACGGCGCTGTTCCTCGCACAGGTCGGCGCACTCACCGGAGCCGGCAAGTACTACGAGCTGGCCCGCGACGCGATCCGTCCGATCCCGTTGCTGCTCGAAGCGCTGGCCGGTGACCTGGAGTCGGCTCAGTTCGTCGGACCGGGCTTCCACGGCCTCGGCGGTATCAGCTACGGCCTCCACCGGCTGTCCACCCTGCTCGGAGACTCCCGCCTGACCAGCTGGCTGGAGGTATCGCTGGAGCTCACCGAGCAGCTCACGACGGACACCACCGAGTTCCCGTCGTACGTCGAAGGCGCGGCCGGCGGACTGGCCGCGATGCAAGCAATAACAGGATTTCCGGCCGCCGGCCGATTGGCCGAGCGGTATGCGAATCACCTGGCCACCACAGTCGAGAGCGGCCTCCGTGGCCGAGTAGCAGCGGATCACGGCTTCGCTCGCGGCTATCAGGGGATCGCATGGTCGCTCGGACAGTACGGCGTACCTGGTGACAGGTACCTGGATGCCGCCCGGACAGCAGCCGACCTCGACCGGCGGAACGCACCCGCCGGCCACGGCTGGTGCTCGGGCGACGCCGGGACCGCACTGGCTCGGGCGGCGGCCGGAGTACCAGCGGACCTCGACAGCTACCTGAGGGCCGCGGCAGAACGTCCGGTGCTCGCCGACCTGAGTCTGTGCCACGGCGAGCTCGGCGCGGTGGAGTCACTGATGTGGCTCGCCGCACGTGAGTACCCAACTGCAGAGGCGGTACGACGACGTCGTGCCGGGTTGGTGCTCGCGGCAGTGCAGCAGTACGGGCCGCAGTGCGGAACACCACGCGCCGTACCGTCTCCAGGCCTGCTGACCGGTCTGGCAGGGATCGGGTACGGGCTGCTCCGTCTTGCGTACCCCGAACGGGTTCCGTCCGTCCTGTTGCTCGAACCACCCACCGGGTCGAGGTGTGGCACAGCGCCAAAGCCCACACTGTGACAGGAGAGCAGCATGACCGCCCAGCACCACCACGATGTTCAGCACGAAGCTCCGGCAGACGAGCATTTCACGACGCCGGACCGCACCGAGACGCTGTCGACGTTGCACAAGGTCGGCGCGTGGGCAATGGCCCTGGCCGGCGTCGCCGGCATCAGCACCATGGCGGTTACCGTCATGTCGTCTTCCAGTTGCCTGCCCTGGACGTGCGGCGGCTGAGCCACCTGCGGACACCAGCGAACGTTTGACCGAGGGCCGGCGGGGGCCGGCCCTCGGTCGAGCTGTCTGCGGTGCCAGCAATTCCTCGTTAAGGTTGGCAACCATGCAGACCCGTTCGCCTACGGTGGTCGGCAGAGACCGGGAGATCGAGAGCCTTCACCGCCTGCTGGCCGGAGCCCGCGGCGGTCACGGTGGTGCGATCTTCCTGGTCGGTGAGCCCGGCATCGGAAAGAGCCGGCTGGCCGCGACCGCCACCACCCAGGCCCTCGACGCGGGGATGACGACACTGCGCGGACGGGTCGGGGCGATCGGCACAATGGTTGCCTTCCGCCCGTTCACCGAGGCCCTGTTGTCGTTGATCCGGCGCGGCGAGATGCCCACGACCGAAGGTCTCGGGCCGTACCGGCACGTGCTCGGCCGGCTCGTTCCGGACTGGGACGACGGCACTGCACACGACACCGCTGCGTCACCGGTCGTGCTCGGAGAGGCAGTGCTGCGACTGTTGACGCTGGTCGGCCGCGATCGCGGCTGCTTGCTCGTCCTCGAGGACCTGCACGGCTCCGACCCGGAGACGCTGGCCGTGATCGAGTACCTGCTCGACAACCTGGACAACCAGCCGATCGCGCTCGTGGCGACGATGCGGTCCGAGCTGTGCGAAGCGTACGAACTGGCACGACTGTCGGCGCACCGAGGTACCGCCGAACTGATGGAGCTGCAACCGCTGCGGCGGGGTGAGGTCGCCGAGCTCGCCGCGGGTTGCCTGGAGGTTCCGGTCGACGGCGTCCCGGAGCAGCTGGCGGACCAGCTGTGGAACGACAGCGCCGGAGTCCCTTTCATCGTTGAGGAACTGCTGCAGGAGGCGAACCGGAGCGGACAGCTGGTGTCCGGGCCGGACGGCAGCGTGCAGGTGGTCGACGACCTACACACGAACGTCCCGCCGGCGGTGGTGCGCAGCATCAGCAGCCGGACCGCGCAGCTCGGGCCGCAGTCGCGGGACATCCTCGTGCTGGCCGCTGTGATCGGGCACCGGTTCCCGCTGAGCGTCGTACGCGAGGCGACCGGCACGGACGAGCGGTTGCTGCTGGCCACGCTCCGGGCCGGCGTGGCCGCCCAGCTGGTCGGTCCGGACGAGCCGGCGCCGGACTGGTACGCCTTCCGGCATCCGCTCACCGCCGAATCGCTGCTCGCCGGACTGACGCCGACCGAACGCTCCAACTTGGCCGGCCGTTGCGCGGATGCGGTCGAGGAACTGCACCCGGGACTGCCCGGCGAGTGGTGCCCGATGGTCGCCGAACTCGCCGAGACCGGTGGCGACTCCGTCCGCGCCGGCCGGTTGTTCGCACTCGCCGGACGGCGATCGTACGACGACGGCTCGACCGGTTCGGCGGCCAACCTGCTGGACCGCGCGAACACCTTGCTGGCAGCCGATCCCGACATCGGCCACCGGGCCGACGTGCTCGGCGCCCTGCTGCTCGCACTCAGCGCGACCGGACGCTTCGAGCAGCTGGCTGTACACGCAGCGACCGTCGATGAACTGGCCGACCGCAATCTCGACAGCCGCAAGGTCGCCGCGCTGCACGTCCAGCTCGCGAACGCGGAGATGGTCGCCGGCCGCTGGGCGGCTGCGCTCCAGCATGTCGCGACTGCCCGGTCGCTCCTTGGCAGCGATGCCGGCGACGCCGACCTGGCGCCGGTCGACGTGGTCGCCGCAAACCTCGAGTTCGCCCGGACCAGCCCCGGCCGGCTGAAGACCACCGCCGAACTGGCCACCCGCGCCGCCACGGCCGCCGAACGCGCCGAGCTGCCCGAGGTGGCCTGCGAAGCCCTGCAACTGCTGGGCATTCTGGCCCGCGAGCACGACCTCGACCGGTCGATCGACTACTTCCACCGGGCCCGGCAGATCGCCGAGGACCACGGGATGACGCTCCAGCGGGTCGTCTCGCACATCCTCCAGGCGGTCAGCGTCTACCTCGCCGACGGCAGCATCGGCGAGCTGGAGCGGTCCCGGCAGCAGGCGCTCCGGATCGGCGCCATCACGCTGGTGTACGAGGTGGACAGCATGCTCGGCCAGCAGCTGATCCTACGGTCGGAGTACGCGCGGGCCGCCGAGATCATCGACGAGTGCGTCGAGGTCACCCGGCGGATGCGGCTCGGCCGGTCGGCGACGTTCTTCCTGGCAACGAAGGCGATCCTGGAGGCTCACCAGGGCCGCAGGTCCGCGATGGAGACGACGCTGGCAGAGATCGCGAACTGGGGCGGCGAGCGAGCGTCGTACGAGCTGCCGTACTCGTACGGACTGGCCCGGACGTTCTGCGCACTCCTGGAGGAGAACCGCGAGCTCGCCGACTCCGAGTTGGCGCAGGCGCTCGCGTACGACGCTCAGAACCCGACCACCTTCCAGCTCTCCGGGAAGAACGGTCTGGCACTGCTGCTCGGCGTACTGTCCGGCCGGAACAGCTGGGCGCACTTCGAGGCGGTCACAGCCACAGCGGCGAGTGGGATGCGGTGGAACAAGCAGTTCGTGCAGCTGGCGCACGCCGTACTGCTCGGACGGGACGGAGAGGTCGAGCAGGCCAACGCGAAGGTCCTGGAGGCGATGGGGACAGCGTCGCTGTTCCCGCTGGCGTGGAACCTCGGCCTGCGGATGGTGGCGGAGCCGGCGCACGTGGACGGGTGGGGCGACCCGGTGGGGTGGCTGCGGCAGGCCGAGGACTACTTTCACAACGCCGGCATCCAGCCTGTGGCGAGTGCGTGCCGCAGTCTGATGCGGCAGCTCGGTGCGACCGTGTCACAGCGCCGGAACGGCTCCGAGCAGGTGCCGGCGCATCTGCGGCAGCTCGGGATCACCACCCGCGAGTTCGAGGTCTGCCAGCTGCTGGTGGACCGGATCGGGAACAAGTCGATCGCGTCCCGGCTACACATCTCGCCGCGGACCGTGGAGAAGCACGTGGCAAGTCTGATGAGCAAGACCCAGCAACCTGATCGGGAGGCACTGAGCAGTTTCGCCCGGACCGCGCTCCAGGGTTGAGCCATAACCTGACCCGATTCCGGGCAGCGATGCGTGTGCTGGAACATCTGGCACCTGTTGGGTGATAGTTGTCGACTCACGCATCGGTCTCCGCCAGCCGACGCGGCCAGTGGACAGTATTTACGAACGCTCGCTATCTATACTGTGCGAGTGGCAGGCAAGGGGTCGGACATGAGCAAGGGAACGGTCGGCGGCGGCGGTACTACGATGCTGCGGCGGATCAATGTCGCCTCGGTCCTGGATGCGGTCCGACGGTCCGCGCCGGCACCGTTGCGCGTCGCTGAACTGGTCGAACGGACCGGTCTGGCCAGACCGACGGTCGCACAGGCCGTCGATGAGCTGCTCGACGCCGGTTGGCTGCAGCAGCACGGCCCGGACTCCGCCGACCGATCGCTCGGTCGCCCGGCGATCCGCGTGTCGCTCCGCGGCCGTGCCGCGCCGGTGCTCGGCCTCGACGTCGGTCCGCACCGCGTGACCGTCGGCGTCTCCGACTTGGCCGGCCGAAAGCTGTCGCTGGTACGGCGCTCTGGACCGGGCTGGACCGCACAGGAGCTGCTCGGCGTCATCGGTGAGGTGATCACCGAGGCGCTGGCTGAGGCCGAGGTGCCGGCCGAGGACGTGGCCGCTGCGGTCGCCGCGAGCCCTGGCATCGTCGACGAGCACACCGGGCGGGTCCAGCTGGTTCCTAGCGTGCCGGGCTGGTCGGCGATCGACCTGATCAAGCATGTGCGAGGTCTGCTCGACTGCCCGGTCATGCTGGACAACGACGCCAACCTGGCCGCGCTGGCGATCGCTGCCGCGCGAGGTGGCACCGGCACGCTGCTGGCGGTCCAGTGGGGCGAACGGCTCGGTGCCGGCATCGTGATCGACGGCCGACTGCACAGGGGCACCGGGGCGGCTGGTGAGATCGGCTTCATCGCCACAGATCCGGATGACGTGATCAACCCCGAGGACAGCCGCGGACCGCTCGAGCGTGCTGTCGGCTCGGAGGCGATCGCAGCACTCGGACGTCAGGCCGCGCTGGACCACCCGGAGTCGCGTCTCGCCGAGCTGGGCGGTGACCAGCTCGACACCGCGGACGTGTTCGCTGCCGCGGCGGATCGTGACCCGGTCGCGCAGGCCGTCGTACAGCAGGTCGCACGGTCGTTCGCGCGCGCACTGGCTCCGTCCATCCTGGTGCTGGACCCGACTGCCGTGGTCATCGGTGGCGGTGTCGCCCGCGCCGGCGCCGTACTGCTGGACGCCATCTCCGACCAGCTGCGCCTACTGACGCTCAACCACCCGAAGCTGGAGCTGTCCGCCCTGGCCGAGGACGCCGTGGTCACTGGCGCGATGCGCATGGCCCTGGACGAGGTCTGGCAGCGCAAACTCCCCACCCCCGCCATGACCAGCACTACCTAGGGACTGGGAAGGGTTTACCGGGGTACGGCGGCGGCGATCGCGTCTGGGCGGTCCAGGTGGACCAGGTGGGCGGAGTCCGGGAGCACCTCGACTGTGGCGCCGAGTTTGTCGGCCAGGCGGCGCTGGCCTGCGAGCCAGCGGGTGGCGGTGAAGCGGGAGCTGCCGCCGGTGGCGACGAGCAGCGTGGTCGGAGCCAGTGCGCCGACCGGTCCCGCGACCAGCTTCTGCACCTCGGCGGCCAGCTCCCAGCTGCCCGCCAGCTCGTCCCAGAACAGCAGCCACGACGAGTCCGCGCCGTACCTGCTCCTTGCCGTTGCCTTCGACAACAGGTCGTGGTTCGACGTGCTGCCGACGCGGACGCTCAGCCGGCGCAGTCCCGTACCGATGACGCTCGGCAGACCGGTCCGCCCGAGGAACCGCGCCAGCGCCCGCACTGCCCGGTCACCACGCGTGCCGGGGTAGAACGCACGCCAGCCCGTCTCCGAGGTCAGACTGGTGTCGACCAGCACCAGCCGGGTCACCTCGAGCGGCCGCGTCAGCGCCCACCGCAGTACGGCGAGTCCTCCGATCGAGTGCCCGATCAATCCGATCTCCGCATCGCGCGGTACGTCGGCCGCCGCGCGCAACGCGTCCACCTCGGACGTGATCGGCGTCAGCCACGGATCGATCACCCGGACGTCCTCGTCCGGCAACAGCTCGACGACCCGGGCGAACTCCTCCGGAGTCTCGGCCAGGCCGGGCACCACGATCCAGATCACGGTCATCGAGAGAAAGCTTGCCTCAGACCTGGTAGCAAAGTCCCCAACATTAAGCAGAACAGCAGGGTCGAAGCCCGTTGGAGGATGCCCGGCGCAGCCACCTCCTCGCCGCTCAACGTCTCGTAGGCGACCACCGACCCGAGCCAGACCTGCGTGACCAGGACCCCACCGGCGAGTACGGCGAGCAGCTTGCTGGACCAACCGCCCCAGCCGCGGCGATGCAGCGCGATCAGAGCGAAGACGGCCATGGCAATCGTGCCGACACCGGCAATGGTCGACGTCGCCTCGTGCAGCACCAGCGCGGCGCCGGCCTGCCCGTTCACCTCGCTCGCACGGCACGCAGCACTCGCCGACGGTGCGCAGTCCATCGGTGAGAACGAGTCGAACATCGTGCCGAACGCGAAGACCGCAGTACTGATCAGCAACCCGGCCAGCTCACGACTCCGGCGGGCAAGGAGGACTGCGAGCAGCGTCAGCACGCTGCTCGACAGGTCCATCGCCCGGGCGTACCAGCTGGTCGACTGGTCCCGTGCGCCGAGCTCACTGAGGAACGACGTGCGGACGTTCAGCGGGAACCCGGCCGCCGCCTCCAGCAGCAGGCTGCAGTAGAGCACGGCGGCGGCCAGCAACAGGTTGCGGACCGGGCGGTACGGGACGGCGTCCATGCTCGTCAGCGTGGCATGTCAACCAAAGTATTGGCTGTGGCGTCAGGGGTAGGGTCGAGGTAGTGCTAGGTCGACCGAAGTCTCAGCGAACTAATGGGATGATCGGCTGGTGCGGTCGGAACAAGCAGTAGTCATACCGGTGTGGCAGCACCGGGCCGCGGTCTGGGTAGGCCGCGTCGTCGTGCTCGCCTCCGTCTGGTCGTTCCTTGCCATCCCGCTGCACATCGGAGCGCCGATCCTCGTCAAGCACGTGGACATGGCGTTCGACTTCGTCGGCATCCCGGCCGGTCACACGATCTTCTCCGCCGTCTACCTCGCTGTCGTCGGTAGTGCCTTGTTGCGCGGGAAGCGAGCCGCACTGCTCTGGGTGCTGTGGGTCTTCGAAGCGCTGTGGCTCCTCGGCCTGACCACTTACATAGCGTTCAGCACCGTCCGGCTGAGCAGTCCGAGCGGCACCGAGTGGCTGTCCGACCTGGACCGGACCACGGTCCAGGACCTCGAGTGGGCGATCGTCCAATGGGTCGTCGTCGCCGCGATCATCGTGCTGCTGTGGAAGATCCGCAGTGCTTTCCCGGCCCGCCTCGCACCTGGTACCCGTCGGCTCGCGGTCGGCGCGCTGGTCTTCGGCATGCTGATCTCGATCGCGGTCAGCATTACTCTCACGCAGATCTTCCCGCGGACGTTGAGCGGTCAGCGACAGAAGATCGGCTGGGCGATCATCGCCGCCCTCGGCCAGTCCCGCAGCAAGCTGGGCGGCCACGAAGGGCACGGCTGGGTCGGCCTGTCGGTCGGCGCGATCTCGGCGGCCTCGCTGGTGATCGCGTTCTGGATCTTCCTCCGCTCGGTCCAACGCGTCCGGTACCTGACCCAGCCCGAGGAACTCGAAGTACGACGGCTCCTGCTGCTGCACGGCGAGCGGGACTCCCTCGGGTACTTCGCCACCCGCCGCGACAAGGCGGTTGTCTTCTCGCCGGACAACGAGGCCGCGATCGCCTACCGCGTGGTCAACGGCGTCAGTCTCGCGAGCGGTGATCCACTGGGCGATCCGGTCGCGTGGCCGGCCGCGATCCAACGCTGGCTCGAAGAGGCCCGACGGTACGGCTGGTCCCCCGCAGTCCTGTCCGCGAGCGAGGAAGCAGCCCAGGCGTACGTCGACGCGGGCCTGCGCGCGTTGTCGATGGGCGACGAGGCGATCATCGATGTCGCGGACTTCACGCTCGAGGGCCGGACGATGCGCCCGGTGCGGCAGGCGGTGACGCGCGTACAGCGGGCCGGGTACCACGCGGAGGTTGTGCGGCACGGCGACCTATCGCCGGAGACGTTGTCGCAGTACGTGCATCTGGCCGAGCGGTGGCGGGGCGCGCGGACCGAGCGCGGGTTCTCGATGGCGCTCGGGCGGCTCGGCGATCAGGCCGATGCGCGGTGCGTGATGGTCATCGCGCGGGACGCGGACGGCGTCGTACGCGGGCTGTTGTCGTTCGCTCCGTGGGGCGTGCGGGGTGTGTCGCTCGACCTGATGCGGCGCGATCCGGAGTCCGCGAACGGGTTGATGGAGTTCATGGTCACCTCGCTGATCGAGGCGTCCGGCGATCTCGGCATCCACCGGATCTCGCTGAACTTCGCGATGTTCCGCGAGATCTTCAGCGATGCGGAGCGGGTCGGCGCCGGTCCGGTACTGCGCTTCACCAACGCGCTGCTCACCGGCGCCTCGCGCTTCTGGCAGTTGGAGAGTCTGTACCAGTCGAACGAGAAGTATCTGCCGCGCTGGTCGCCGCGGCTGATGTGCTACTCGCGGGGTGCGTCGCTCGCCCAGGTGGTGCTGGCGGCCGGTACGGCGGAAGGCTTCCTGCCCGCGCCCCGGCCGTGGACCCGCGTCGACACCGTCGACACGGCCGAGCGGCACGCGATCATGGCCGCACACGGGCGTGCGTTCGCCGCCGCCGTACGCGAGCAGGAGAACGAGCTGCTGCGGCCGGCGTTGCCGGAGCGCAAGCTGACCGAGCAGGAACAGATCCGGCGGACGAAGCTGACCGAGCTCGTTGCCGCGGGCATCGATCCGTACCCGGTCAGCGTGCCGCGGACCGAGACGCTCGAGCGCGTGCGAGAGCTGTACCCGAACCTGCCGTCGGACCATCACACCGATCACCTGGTGTCGGTGACCGGTCGCGTGACGCGGATGCGGAACCACGGCGGCCTCGCGTTCGCGCAGTTGCAGGACGGGTTGACGCACCTGCAGGTGATGTTCACGGCCGAGGCGTGCGGCGACGTACCGCTCGAGCAGTGGCGGCGACTCGTCGACATCGGCGATCACGTCAGCGTGACCGGCGAGGTGGTGACGAGCCGGCGCGGTGAGCTGTCGATCGCGGCGACGTCGTGGGTGATGGCGGCCAAGTGCCTGCATCCGTTGCCGGACAAGCGGAAGGGGTTCACCGATCCCGAGGCGCGGGTGCGGCAGCGGCATATCGACCTGGTGATGAACCCGGACTCGCTGCGGATGATGCAGCAACGCAGTGCCGCCGTACGGGCCGTCCGCAACGGTTTCGAGACGCGCGGGTTCATCGAGGTCGAGACGCCGATGCTGCAGGCGGTGCACGGCGGCGCGAACGCACGGCCGTTCGCCACCCACATCAACGCCTACGACACCGAGCTGTTTCTCCGGATCGCGCCGGAGCTGTTCCTGAAGCGGCTGAGCGTCGGCGGGATGGGCAAGATCTTCGAGCTGAACCGGAACTTCCGCAACGAGGGCGCGGACGCGACCCACAACCCGGAGTTCACCTCGGTCGAGGCCTACCAGCCGTACGCCGATTACCACGTGATGCGCGAGCTGACCCGTGAGTTGCTGATCGAGGCTGCGACCGCGGTCTTCGGCAAGCCGGTGGTACGCCGGGCCGACGGCGAGATCGACATCTCCGGCGAGTGGCCCGTCGTCACAGTCCACGACGCGGTCGGCCAGGCGGCCGGCGTGGACCTCGATTCGAACACCCCGGTCGAGCAGCTGCGCGAGATCTGCGCGGAGCACGGCGTACACACGACGTTCGAGATGTCGGCCGGTGAGCTGGTGCTGGAGCTGTACGACGAGCTCGTGGAACCGAACACGACGTTCCCGACGTTCTACACCGACTTCCCGCTGGAGACCTCGCCGCTGACCCGCAACCACCGGTCCGATCCGCGGCTGGCCGAGCGCTGGGACCTGGTTGCCTTCGGCGCCGAGATCGGTACGGCGTACTCCGAGCTGGTCGATCCGGTCGAGCAGCGCCGCCGCCTGACCGAGCAGTCCTTGAAGGCCGCCGCGGGCGATCCCGAGGCGATGTCGCTGGACGAGGACTTCCTGTCAGCACTCGAGTACGCGATGCCGCCGACCGGCGGTCTGGGCATCGGCGTCGACCGCGTGATGATGATGCTGACGGGCCAGAACATTCGAAGCACGCTAGCGTTCCCGTTCGTTCGTCCCACCCCTAGGGACTGACGGGTACCCTTGCTGCTTCAGGGGTGAGGGGCGACCTGGGGGGTTGGGGATGAGGCGCTGGGCTGCGCTGTGTGTCGGGGTGGGACTGCTCGCGGGATGCGCCGCGAAGCCGGGGCCTTCGCCGACTGCTCCGTCGTCGGCTGCGGCCAGTGCTGTGCCGGCGCCGGCCTCGTCGGTTCCGCCGGCGGGACCGTTGGGTACGGCGGCGTACCAGGCCGAGCTGACGCGGATCGACCAGGTGCTGGCGGGACCGGCGTCGCGGCTGACGCGCGTCCGCACCGCCGAGGGACTGAGTGACGCCATGAATACGCTGGCGGAGACCTTCAACACGGTCTCGGTGCGGCTGGCGGCGATCAAGGTCTCCTCGCGACTCGACGCAGCACATTCCTTACTACAGGTGCGGATCGGCGTGGCCGCTACCCAGCTGACCGGCCTGGCCGACGAGACCGAGGACGACGCGCGGTGCGGAGGCGTCGCGTACACCTCGCAGAACGTCCAGCGTCAACTGCGCACCAATCTCGGCTCCGCCCTCACGCTGCTGCAACAGCTCAAGCTGACCTTCGGCACGACACTGCCCAACCCCGGCCCCGCGCCGAAGGAGATGCGCCCGGACAGCGGCGACGTCCTGGTACGGCGAGGCCCGGACGGAACGGGACAGCTCAAGATCACCAACGGCACGGCGAAGGACGTCGCCGTCTCGATCGTCACCGACGGCCAGCCGCCCGGCCGCCCGCAGGTCATGATCTACCTCCGGGCGACCAAGGCCACCACAGTGAAGGAGATCGGCGGCGCGTACCACCTCTACTTCAAGAGCGGCACCGACTGGGACGCGGACAACCGCAAGTTCCGCGCCGACTGCGCCTTCAAGAAGTTCGACCAGACCTTCGGCCGCAACCAGGGCTGGCAGGTGAACCTCCAGCCGATGCGCGGCGGCAACGCGGACACCACCGAGGTCGAGGCGTACTAAAGCCCTAGCTTGTCCAGGAGGCCGCCGAGGAGACCGCCGAGGCCGCCGCCACCCGGTTGATCCGGGTCGTCGGGGGTGGTGGGCGGGCTGGTCGGGGTGCTGCTGGTCGGCGGCGGCTCGGTCGGAGTGGACGTCGTCGGTCGCTCGCTGGGCACGCTGGTCGGGCGGCTACTCGGGTGCGCGCTCGGCACCGTGGTCGGCGCCGTCGGCGGCACGGTCGGCGGCCGCTCGGTCACCACCGTCGTCGGCCCGGTCGTGTCCACGACCTGCGGGGTCGGCGTACCGCCGGTGATCGCGGGATAGCCCGTGGTCGTGAGGCCGGTCGGCAGCAGGGTCTCACCCGGCTTGATTGCTGTCGGCAACTGCGTGGGTACGGCGGTGGGCGTCGTACCCGAGGACGGCGACGCGGTGCGCGGGATGGCCGGGAGGTTCTGCGTCGGTCGACCGGGCTCGATCCCCGCGACCGGACTGGCGGGCTGCGGACCACGGCTCCAGAACGAGAGCAGGGCGAGCACGAAGCAGCCGAGCAGCAGTACGCCGACGCCGGCGGCGGCCTGACGACGGCGCCGCGGGTTCTGCCAGGGCGGGCGGCGGGATGCCGTGGCAGGGATGGGCCTCACAAGACCCGGAGATTATCGGTCGAAGAGCCGATTCAAACAGCCCTTGGAAGAAATTCCACGAAAGAACTTCACATTCCAGTAATTACGAACCGCCTACGCAACCGTAGGAATGCAGTGCGTTAGCTGATTGCTCAGATCAAGGTCTGCAGGCCGATGACCGACAGCAGCCGCAGCTTTTCGGCCGCCTCCGTATTCGGCGCGGCGGTGTACACGACGATGCGCAGATCGCTGCCCGGGACCGCGAGCACGTCACAGTCGATCGTGAACGCACCGACCTCGGGATGCCGGATGGTCTTCTGCTCGGACCGGTGGAACCCGACGATCGGCTGGCCCCACAGTCGCGCGAACTCCGCGTCCCGAGCGCGGAGCTCGTCGATCAGCGCAAGCAGCTCGGCGTCGTGCGGGTAGCGCGCGAGCGACGCCCGCAGATCCGTCACCATCGCGATCTGGAAATCCCGCTGCTGCTCCGGCGTCTGTACGACGCGATCGCCCGGCGACACGAAGTGGCGGTAGATGATGTTGCGGTCCCGCCCGCGCCACTCGGACGGGTCGCCGATCACGGCGGCGAACAGCGGGTTCCAGGTGATGATCGTCCAGGCGGCGTCGCACACGCACAGCGGTGCGCCGTCGAGCTGGTCCACGATCCGCTGCACACCGGGCGGGATGTACGCCGACAGCCGCCCGGGCGACGGCTCGACCTCGCCCGCGAGCACGAACAGATGGTTGCGCTCGGCATCGGACAGCCGGAGCGCCCGGGCCAGCGCGGTCAGCACCTGCGCGGACGGCGAGTCCGACCGGCCCTGCTCGAGCCGGATGATGTAGTCGACCGACAACCCGGCGAGCTGGGCCAGCTCCTCGCGTCGTAGCCCCGGCGCGCGTCGCTTCCCGCCTGCGGGCAGTCCGACCTGCTCCGGGGTCACCCGATCGCGCCAGGCGTGCAGCGTCCTACCGAGCTCAGCCATGCTCCCAGTATTCCGCGCCCGCTCCCGGACAGCCTGGTACTGCCATTCCCTAGGACATCGCGGGTACTACCTGCGCGATGCCCGCGGCGGGAGGGTGAAGCCATGACCACGACACTCATCACCGGGGCGAACAGAGGCCTCGGATACGAAACCGCCAGGCAGTTGATCGCTGCCGGACACACTGTGTACCTCGGTGCCCGCGACCCGGAACGCGGCAAGCAGGCAGCCGCCGACCTCGGAGCGGAGTACCTGCAGTTGGACGTCACGAGCGACGAGTCCGTCGACGCGGCTGCACAACAGCTGGAGTCACTCGACGTACTGATCAACAACGCCGGCATCCCAGGACCGCGCAAGGAGATCCGGGATCTGACCGCCGACGTCTTCCGTGAGGTCTTCGAGCTGAACGTGTACGGGCCGGTGCGGATGATCCACGGCTTCCTGCCGCTGCTGGAGCGCAGCGACAACCCGGTGATCGTGAACGTCTCCAGCGGTCTCGGCTCGATCGCCACCGCCGTGGATCCGGACGTCGCGACCAACGTGCCCGTCTGGGTGCCCGCCCCGGCGTACGGCTCCTCGAAGGCGGCGCTCAACATGCTGACGGTGCAGTACGCGCACCAGCTGCCGAACCTGCGGATCAACACCGTCGACCCGGGCTACACCGCGACCGACTTCAACGGCCACAGCGGCTACCAGACCGTCGAGGAAGGCGCGGAGATCATCGCCCGGCTCGCGCAGATCGATCAGACCGGCCCGACCGCGGAGTACTTGAGCCTGCACGGGACGGTCCCGTGGTGATCAGCACTCGATGACGTTGACGGCCAGGCCGCCGCGGGACGTCTCCTTGTACTTGATCTTCATGTCGGCACCGGTCTCGCGCATGGTCTTGATGACCTTGTCGAGCGTGACCACGTGGACGCCGTCGCCGTGCATCGCCATCCGGGCCGCGTTGATCGCCTTCACCGACGCCATCGCGTTCCGCTCGATGCACGGGATCTGCACCAGGCCGCCGACCGGGTCGCAGGTCAGCCCGAGGTTGTGCTCCATCGCGATCTCGGCCGCGTTCTCGACCTGTTGCGGCGTACCGCCGAGGACCTCGCACAGCCCGGCGGCGGCCATCGAGCACGCGGATCCGACCTCGCCCTGGCACCCGACCTCGGCGCCGGAGATCGACGCGTTCTCCTTGTAGAGCACGCCGATCGCACCGGCGGTCAGCAGGAACCGTACGGCGCCGTCCTCGGTCGCGCCCGGCACGAACCGCCGGTAGTAGTGCAGTACGGCGGGAATGATGCCCGCGGCACCGTTCGTCGGCGCGGTGACGATCCGGCCGCCAGACGCGTTCTGCTCGTTGACCGCGAGCGCGAACAGGTTGACCCAGTCCATCACCTTGAGCGGGTCCACCGACCAAGGATCCTGGGTGAGCTTCGTGTGCAGCGCGTGGGCCCGGCGCGGCACCTTGAGACCGCCGGGCAGGATGCCTTCGGTCTCACAGCCCTCGCGGACGCACTCCTGCATCACCTGCCAGATGTGCAGCAGGCCGTCGCGGATCTCGTCCTCGGTCCGCCAGGCCAGCTCGTTCGCGAGCATCACCTCGCTGATCGACAGCTGCGACTCCCGGCAGCGGTCGAGCAACTCCGCGCCGGTGGTGAACGGGTACTTCAGCGGGGTCGTGTCCAGCACGATCCGGTCGCCCGCCGCGGCGTTCTCGTCGACGACGAATCCGCCGCCGACCGAGTAGTACGTGCGCTCCCGCAGTACCGCGCCGGCCGCGTCGCGGGCGATGAAGATCATCCCGTTCGGGTGGTACGGGAGGGCCTTGCGGCGGTGCATGACCAGATCGGTGTTCTCGTCGAACGCGATCTCGTGCTCGCCGGCCAGCACGATCCGGCCGCGCTCACGGATCGTCTCGACCCGGGCGTCGACCGAGTGCGTGACGACGGTCTCAGGGTCGGCGCCCTCGAGACCGAGCAGGACGGCCTTGTTGCTGCCGTGACCGTGCCCGGTCGCGCCGAGCGAACCGAACAGCTGGGCGTAGACGGTCGCCGTCGCGGCCAGCAGGCCGTCGGCGGCAAGGCCGAGTGCGAAGGTGCGGGCGGCACGCATCGGTCCCACGGTGTGGGAGCTCGACGGGCCGATCCCGATACTGAACAGGTCGAAGACGCTGATCGCCATCGTGTGGAGGTTCCTTCCGGTCGCCGTTGACCGTTTGGTGTCCTCCCCGCTCTGTCAGACGGGAGGTCTTCCAGAGGTGCCTCGCCCGTGCGGTGAAGGTGCCTGAGAGATTCTTGGGGAGAGTTGCTCCTACGGCGCCCGGTTCCAGTGTCTACTCAGCCCGGGTCTCTCCCGCACGGGTTCATGCGGCTGTTGAATTGACTGACGGTCTGGACGGTACGGCGGTGCGCCCGCCAACGTCAATCCAGCGACCCCAGTAAGCCCCGATGCCGCGATCGGGGTCGGGCGGGGCTCGTCCCTGATGCCTTCAGCAAGCGATTGCCGAAGGATCGTTCGCATGAAGTTCATCCGACGCGCCCTGGCCGGCGCTGTAGTACTCGGCGTTGCGGCAGCCGGGCTGACGACGACCGCATCCGCGACCACAAGTCAGGTGCAATGGGCTGACTGCAAACCGGAAGGGCACGACGATCCCGCCCTGGTGAAGGGCTCGCAGTGTGCGACGCTCCGACTGCCCGTCGATTGGCGGAACCCGAACGGACCGACCTTCGACCTCGCGATTGCCCGCCGTACTGCGAAGGGCGAGCGGGTCGGGGTGCTGGTGTTCGGACCGGGCGGGCCCGGGGACTCCGGGGTCGACCGGATCAAGACCGGCATGACGCGGTTCAGCGCGAACCTGCAGGACCGGTTCGACATCGTCAGCTTCGACCCGCGCGGTGTCGCCCGTAGCAATCCGGTGGAGTGCTCGGCGGCGCTGCTCGCGAAGCAGCCGTCGCCGATCATCACGAGCCCTGCCGAGTTCACCGCGACGATCAGCTACAACCGGCAGCTCGCGACGGACTGCCGCGAGCACACCGGTCCGCTGTACGACCACATCGACACCTGGCAGACGGTCCGCGACGTCGACGCAGTACGCCGCGCGCTCGGTGAGTCCACGATCTCGTTCCACGGCAGCTCGTACGGGACGCTGCTCGGAGCGCAGTACGCCGAGACGTACCCGAACCGGGTCCGCGCGATGGTGGTGGAGAGCGTGATCGACCACGGCTCACCGACGACGAAGTCGTTCCTCGACGTCCAGGCGGCCGCGGCGCAGGACTCGTTCGACGAGTTCGTGAAGTGGTGTGACGCGTCGACAAGCTGTGCGCTGCACGGGCAGGACATTCATGCGCTGTGGGCTGGACTGCTGGCTCGGTCGAGTGATCCGTTCAAGCTGAGCTTCCAGGTGTTCAGACTGCTCTACGACCCGGAGTGGAGGGTGCTGGCTCAGACGTTGAAGGATCTCGAGACCCCGTCAGCCGCCGCCGTCCCGAGTGGACTCGCCCAGAACCCGTTGGCGGTGTTCTGCCAGGACTGGAACCTTCCGGTCAAGGACTACCGCGAGTACGCCGCACATCTACAGCGGCTGGCGCGCAACAACCAGGACATGCGCTACCCAGGTCAGCTGATGGCGGTGTCGATGTGTCTCGGTGCACCGAAGGCGAACAACCCGCAGCACGTGCTGAACGTCCACGGGCTCAAGACGCCGGTGCTGCTCGCCAACGCGATCCACGACCCGGCCACGCCGTACAAGATGGCGCAGAGCGTGCAGCGCCAGCTCGGCCGGTCCGGAGTGCTGCTCACATACGAAGGCTGGGGACACGGGAGCTACAACTCGAGCCCGTGCATGCAGAGCACGATCGACAACTACCTGATCGGGCGTGAGGTACCGAGGCGCGGCAGCGGTTGCGCCGCCGTACCGCCGGTCGGCTGAAGGTCAGACCGGTACGCCGGTGACTTCGAGGACGCGGTCGAGCTGGTCCCCGCGGACCAGCCGGCCCGTCATCAACCGGAGCTCGCTGCAGGCGGTCTCGAGCGCCTGCGCCTGGGTCCGGCAGTTGTCGACGAACCAGAACGGATCGTCGGGCTGCGGATCATCGGCGTCGTCGATGTCGGCGTACCAGTGCCGACTGCCGTAGTGCACTACTCGCACCCGTAGATTCATGATGACTACTCCCCGTACCCAGGGATACTGGGTCCCCCCTGGCCCCAGTCGGGGCCGCCTCGGCCTGGCGCGTGGTACGCGGCCCCCCACTAGCCACGCACCCGGCCGAGTTCGACCCTCCCCCGCTCTGTACATCGTGCTGGGCGGGCGAGTGTTACCGGTTGTGACGGTTAATTTTGAGCGATCGCTTGATTACTTCAGGTGTGACTTGGTCCACTGCTCCAGGCCGTCGGTGGTGATCGGCAGGTCCTCGGTGAGGATCTCCAGCCGGTCGGGGTGTACGACGACGTTGTCCTCGATCCGGATGCCGATGCCACGCAGCTCCGGGGGCACGGTTTCGTCGTTCGGGTGGAAGTACAGGCCCGGCTCGACCGCGAGCGCCATACCGGCCTCGATGGTGCCGGCGAAGTACGCCTCCGGACGGGATGCGTCACAGTCGTGGACGTCGAGGCCGATGTAATGGCCGGTCCCGCAGACGATGTAGCGGCGGTGCTGCTGGCCGTCCGGACCGAGCAGTTCGTCGATCGACGCCTCGAGCAGGCCCCAGTCCCGCAGCCCTTCGGCCAGCACCCGCAGCGCTTCGTACTGGAAGGCGCGGTACGGCGCTCCGACCTTGACCGCCTCGAGTGAGGCGAGCTGTGCCTTGTGCACCAGGTCGTGTACCTGCCGCTGCGCAGCGGTGTACTCGCCGGTGGCCGGGAACGTCCGGGTCACGTCCGCGGTGTAGAGCGTGCGGGTCTCGACGCCCGCGTCCAGCAGAATCACGTCGCCCTCGTTCACCGGGCCGTCGTTGCGGACCCAGTGCAGCACAGGTGCGTGGTTGCCAGCAGCAACGATCGACGCATAGCCGACGCCGTTGCCCGCGGTCCGCGCGCGACGGTCGAAGGTGCCCTGCAGCCAGCGCTCGCCGCCACCACGGATCGCCTCCGGCAGCTCGCTCGCCACGTCGCCGAACGCGAGCACACTGGCCGCGACCGCATCTCGCAGCTGGTCGAGCTCCCAGTCGTCCTTGATCCGGCGCAGCTCGGCGAGCGTCTGCCGCAACGCGTTGCCGTCGGTGGGCGACGTCCGTACCAACGCGTCCAGCATCGGCTCGACGCCGGGCACCGAGAGCATGAACGGGACGGCGCCACGCACCGCCGCGGGCAGCTCCTCGAGCGGACGGCAGGCGATCTGCAGCGCGTCCGACCAGTCCTTCAGGCCCGGCACCGGGCCGATCCACAGCTCACCGTCGCGCGCGTTCGCGAAGAAGTCCGCCTCCTCCGGGCCGGCCGTCTCGCGCAGGTAGAGCGTCGAGTCGCCGTCTCCGGAGATCACCAGTACGGCGCCCTCGGCCTGGCAGCCGGTCAGCCAGACGAAGTCGCTGTCGGCGCGGAACTGGTAGTCGGTGTCGTTCGACCGGACCGGCGCCCGGCCGGCCGCGAGCGCGATCCGCCGTCCCGGCAGCGCCGCGGCGAGCTTCCGTCGATGCTCGGCGGCCGCTTCGGCGAGCCCTTCCGGCACCGAAACCGACCGGTCCACCGGCCCCCAGCCACGCGAGATGAACTCCCGGAACCCCTTGGCGTCGATGGGGCGGTACGACTTCGGCGTTTCTTCGGTCCGGGCGTCATCGGACATGAGTGAGCTCCCCTTTGCAGCTGACGGTTTGATTCATCAACTCAGGTTCGGACGGGCACGCGCAAGCCCTTATCCCGGAACGCGGCGAGGATGCCTGCCTCGGAATCCAGCAGGTACTGATGCAGGTCGGCCGCGGCCTCGTCGTACCTGCGGGCTTCGAGCAGCTCGAACAGCCTGCGGTTCCGCTCGATGTACGGCTCGTGCAGCTCGCGCGGGGTCGCGATCACGTGGAAAAGGAGCCGCAACTCCGCGAGCAGCCGGCCTGTCATCGCGTCCATCCGGGAGCTGTCGGCCAGACCGATCAGGTGCTCATGGAAGCGCATGTTCGCCGTACCGACGACTGGCCAGCGGTCCGCGCGGGCAGCGGCCTCGGCTGCCTCGACGTCGTCCTGCAACGGCTCGAGACGGCTCGCCGGCAGCTCGGGATCGCGGTCGGCCAGTCCGCGTACGACGTCCACCTCCAGGACGCGGCGCAGTCGGTACAGGTCGATCACGTCACGCTCGTCCAGCTCGGGGACGAAGACTCCGCGGTGCAGCTTGTAGACGAGCAGACCCTCGTGGGTCAGCAGGCGGAAGGCCTCGCGCAGGGTGTTCCGGCTGACCTCAAGGACCTCGGTCAGCTCGATCTCGGAGAGTTGGGCGCCGGGCGGCAGGGCGCCTTCGGTGATACTGCGGCGAAGGATGTCGGCGGCGCGCTCCGCGGAGCTGCTCCGGTCCAGTCGCGCGACGTCGGCGGCGACGGTACGCAACCACGCCTGCCGTTCGGTCTCGGCCCCACCCGTACTCATCTCCGCATCATCCCGCACCGGAGCGGCCAGGAAAAGTAGAACAAGCCTCTTGCAGGATTGTTGAACAATCTCTAGGCTCGATCGAGGGAGGTGGCCGCATGGACCTCAACGCGGACATGGGTGAAGGTTTCGGTTCCTGGTCGATGGGCGACGACTCGGCCTTGCTCGACGTTGTCACCAGCGCGAACGTGGCCTGCGGATTCCACGCCGGCGATCCGTCGACCATGCGGCGGGCGACGGCCGAGGCGGTCGAGCGCGGCGTCGCGATCGGCGCCCACGTCGGGTACGCCGACAAGCCCGGATTCGGGCGGCGCTTCCTCGACATCGAGCCGGCCGCGCTGCGCGACGAGGTGGTGTACCAGCTCGGTGCGCTGGACGCATTTGCTCGGATAGCGGGTGATCGCGTGCGGTACGTGAAGCCGCATGGCGCGCTGTACAACACGATCGGCCACCACGTCGAGCAGGCGACCGCAGTAGTCGCTGCGGTGGCGGAGTACGACAAGACGCTTCCCGTGCTCGGCCTGCCGGGTTCGGTGTGGTTGCGACTCGCGGCCGAGGCAGGTCTGACCGCAGTACATGAGGCCTTTGCCGACCGTGCGTACACACCCGAGGGGACGTTGGTGTCGCGGCGCGAGGCTGGGTCTGTGCTGCACGACGCGGACGAGATCGCGGCCCGGTGTACGGCGATGGCGACCGGGCAGCCCATTCACGACAGCTCTGGCGGCTCGCTAATGGTCGACGCGACGTCTATCTGCGTTCACGGTGACACCCCTGGTGCCGTCGACATCGCTCGGCGGGTGCGTGGCGCGTTGGAGGGAGCGGGCGTCACCCTGCGCCCGTTCACCGGCTGATGCGAATCCTCCCGGCGGGTGACCGGGCGCTGCTGGTCGAGCTCGACGATCTCGACGAGGTGCTCGGGTACTACGCCGCGCTGACCGCGGATGCACCGGCGGATGTCGTCGACATCGTCCCGGCCGCCCGGACCGTGCTGGTCACCACAACCGGCGACCTCGCCACCTTGTCGCGAACCCTGCACGAGGTGACCCCTACCCGCGACAGCCGGACGGCCGGTGATCTCATCGACATCCCGGTGATCTACGACGGGGCCGACCTGGACGACGTCGCTCAGATCCTCGGCTGTTCCCAGGACGACGTGGTCGCGCGCCACACCGCCGACGAATGGACCGTCGCCTTCTGCGGCTTCGCGCCGGGATTCGGCTACCTGACCTCCACCGGCAGCTGGGACATTCCTCGCCGGTCATCGCCTCGGACGAAGGTCCCCACCGGCGCGGTCGCGCTGGCCGGCGAGTTCAGCGGCGTCTACCCGCGCGAATCCCCCGGTGGCTGGCAGTTGATCGGTCGCACCACGGCGAAGATCTTCGACCAGGAGCGCGACCCGGCCGCGCTGTTCCACCCGGGCCGTAGGGTCCGGTTCGTCGACGCGGGCCGTGGATGAGCAGCCTGACCATTCTCGAACCGGGGCCGTTGGCAACAATCCAGGACCGCGGGCGAGCGGGTCAGGCGGCACTCGGCGTACCGGCGTCGGGCGCCTGCGACCGGTCTGCCTACGAACTCGCGAACCGCCTGGTCGGCAATCGCCCCGGCGCGGCGGCACTCGAGGTCACCTTCGGCGGGCTGGTGATGCACGCCGACATCGACCTCGTCGTCGCGATCACCGGCGCGCCCTGCACCGGCGTACCTCTCAATGCTCCCGCCACCTTGCGGGCCGGCCAGCTGCTGCGGCTCGGTCCGCCGGCCACGGGTCTGCGGACGTACGTCGCGGTCCGCGGCGGCATCGACGTACCGCCAGTCCTTGGGTCTCGTTCCACCGACCTGCTGTCCGGCCTCGGACCCGCACCGCTGACGCCGGGTCTGACGCTGCCGGTCGGTCGCGCTGTCGAACCGATGCCCGGCGTCGACCTGGCTCCTGTCGCACACCCGGCCGGCGGGAAGGTTGCGCTCCGGGTGACCGCTGGCCCGCGACGAGACTGGTTCACCGACGCGGGCTGGGAGTCGCTGCTTTCCCAGACCTACCAGGTCAGCAGCAACAGCAACCGCGTCGGCACACGCCTCGACGGCCAGCCGCTGGAACGCGCTACGGCTGGTGAGCTGGCAAGCGAAGGCATGGCCCGCGGCGCCATCCAGATCCCACCCTCCGGCACGCCGGTCATCTTCCTGGCCGACCATCCCGTCACCGGCGGCTACCCCGTCATCGCGTACGTCGCCGACATCGACCTGGATGCCTGTGCACAGCTGAGGCCGGGCCAGCCGGTGCGGCTCGTCACCTGACTTTCACGTTGTCTGGAAGCGGCGCAAGTACTCCGTCGGCGTGATGCTGAGATGTCTCGCGAACGCACGTCGCAGGGTCTCGTCGCTGCCCATCCCGCTGAGCCGAGCTGCTTTGGTGATGCTGTGGCCGTCGAGCAGCAGCTGCTGAGCCCGGTCGAGTCGCACTCGCTCGACCCAGCGGCTGGGCGTGGTCTGGAACTCGCTCTCGAACAGACGGGCCAGATGCCGCGGACTGACGGCGGCAGATGCCGCCAGGTTCGGCAGGGTGTGGTCGCCCGCGGGATCGGCCACAACGGTCTCGGTTACCACCCGCAGCGGATCGCTTCGCGCCGGCGGCGTATCCAACGCTGTCGAGAACTGGGACTGCCCACCCGGCCGCTGCAGGAACACCACCAGTTCGCGGGCCGTTGCCCGCGCTAGTTCGGCGCCGTGGTCGGCCTCGACGAGAGCGAGCGCAAGGTCGATGCCGGCGCTGATGCCCGCCGACGTCACGTAACGGCCGTCGGTGATGTGCAGCGCATCGGGCTCGACGTTCACCTTCGGGTACTGCCGCGCCATCGCGGCCGCGTGCCGCCAGTGCGTCGTCGCCCGCCGCCCGTCGAGGAAGCCGAGCGCCGCGAGTACGAACGCCCCGCTGCACACCGACGCCACCCGCTCAGCCCCGTCCGCAAGCGCCCGCGTCACGTCGGCGACCTCCGTCGGCACTCCCTCCACCAGATGATCGGCACCGGCCACCACCACCGTGTCGACCGCTCCAACCTCCGCGGCCGCGACCACCCCGGCGAGCATGACGCCCGATGCCGTCGTCACCTGCCCACTCTCTTCGGATACCAACACCGTGTCGTAGCGGCTGCTGCCCTGCGCCCGATTGGCCTGATGAAGGACTTCGAGCGGACCGGTGACGTCAAGGAGCGTCACCCCGTCGTACACCACGAACGCGACTCGGCGTGTCCGAATCTGTGGTTGATGTGGCGAATTGGACATGGCACCAGCGTAACCCGCACCGCGAACCTGGAGTCATGATCGAAACCATCGCCGGGATCCCGATCCCCGACAGCGCCCTGGGCCGCGAGGCCACCGAACTCGTCCGCGACGTGGCGTCGCCCCTGCTGTTCGACCACTCCCGCCGCGTGTTCCTGTTCGGCGCGCTCCGCGGCAAGGACCTCGAATACGACGCGGAACTGCTGTACGTCGGCGCCATGTTCCACGACCTCGGTCTGACCGAGCGCTACCGCCGCATCGACCAGCGCTTCGAGATCGACGGCGCCGATGAGGCCCGGCGTTTCCTCCACCAGCACGGTGTCACCGGCGAGGCCGCCGACCGGGTGTGGACAGCGATCGCGTTGCACACCACGCCGGGGATCCCGCTCCACCTGCCCGCCGAGGTCGCGCTCGTCACCCGCGGTGTCGAACTCGACGTACTCGGCCTCGGGTACGACGTGATCACCGACGCGGAGCGCGACGCCGTCGTCGCCGCGCACCCGCGTCCGGACTTCAAGAACCGGATCCTCGACGCCTTCACCGAGGGAATCCAGGACCGGCCGGCGACGACGTTCGGCAACGTCAAGTCCGACGTTCTCGAACACTTCGTGCCCGGTTTCCACCACACCGACTTCGTCGACATCATCAAGAACTCCGCCTGGCCCGAGTAGCCGGAGCCTGCTTGTCCGGGAAGGGCGGAGCGGTAAGGATGTGCGGTATGACGGAGACGCCGGGTATTGACAGCACTGTCCCTCCGAGCGGCACCGGGTGTGTCGAGTGCCTGGCAGCCGACGGTTGGTGGTTCCACCTCCGCCGCTGCGCTGAGTGCGGCCACGTCGGCTGCTGCGACTCCTCCCCCGAGCAGCACGCCTCCCGGCACGCGGCCGAGAGCGGTCACCAGATCGTCCGCAGCTTCGAGCCGGGCGAGGACTGGTTCTGGCACTACGGCGAGTCCGAGTACTACAACGGCCCCGAGCTGGCCCCGCCGGCCGCCCACCCCGAGAACCAACCGGTCCCCGGCGGCAACGTCCCCTCCGGCTGGCAGGGCCAGCTCCACCGCTGAGGCGCCGTGACTGATTTGTCCGCCGATGCCGTCGTCGGCGACTTCACCACGTCCACGCCGGGGCGGCTGCTCTCGGCGCAGTTCGTCATCTCCCGGCCGTACCTGAACTTCCAGATCTGCGGCGGCGACTACGAGTACAAGACCTGCCTGAACGTCGTCGTCAACGGGCAGGTCGTCCGTACCGAGACAGGGCGGGCCACCGAACGCCTGCACGCAGCGACCTTCGACCTGACCGACTGGCTCGGCCAGGATGCGCACCTCGAGCTCGTCGACGAGGCCGACGGCGAGTGGGGGTATGTCCGCGTCAGCGACATCGTCCAGAGCTCGACGCCGACTGTCGTGACCGCGAAACCCCCGCTATATCGGGAAGCTCTGCGACCGCAGCTCCACTTCACGGCCCGGCAGTGGGCGATGCACCGGCTGAACCCGGTCGAGCGCGAGGAGGGCTGGCTCAACGACCTCAACGGGCTGGTCTTCCACGACGGCGAATACCACCTGTTCGCGCAGCGCTGGAACAAGTGCTGGATCCATGCCGTCAGCAACGATCTGGTGCATTGGACCGAACTGGAGCCGGCGTTCTTCGAGGAGTCCCTCGGCACCGGCGTGCAGTCGGGTAGCTGCGTCGTCGACGTCGACAACACCTCGGGCCTCGCCGGGCCGGGCGAGGGTCCGGCGATGGTTGCCTTCTGGTCTCGCAACGACAACCGGTCGCAGTGCGTCTCGTACAGCCTGGACCGCGGACGGACCTGGACGCACTACGCCGGCAACCCGATCATGGACCTGCCGGAGCGCGATCCGATGGTGTTCCGCGATCACCGGCGCGCGCAGTGGGTGATGGTGCTGTACGGCGACGATCGCTACCAGCTGCTGCGCTCCGACGACCTGTTGCACTGGGAGTCGCTGGACAGTTCGATCTCGGACAGCTTCGAATGCCCGGACTTCTTCGAGCTCGGTGTCGCCGGCTCCGACGAGTCACGCTGGGTCCTCGTCCGCGGCGACGGCCGATACTCGATCGGCTCCTTCGACGGGAAGACTTTCGTCGAGGAGACCTCGCAGTTGCAGGTCGACGGCGGCCCACACTTCTATGCAACCCAGAGCTGGGCGGCGCCAGGCGGCGGCACCGCTCCCCGCCGGGTCCAGGTCGCCTGGATGCGCGGCGGCCACTACCCAAACATGCCGTTCAACCAACAGGTAAGCATCCCCTGCGACCTAACCCTGCACCGCACCCCAGCCGGCCTACGCATGTACCGCAAGCCCGTCCCCGAACTGGAGACCCTTTCGCGCACCCGGCACACCTGGCCCGCCCGCACCCTGTCGCCGGGAACCCCATGGCAGCTAGGCACAGCCTGGCCACTACTCCGCATCACCTGCAACGCAACCCTCCCACCAAACGGCGAACTAACCCTCACCATCTGCGGCACCCAGATCACCGTGACCTCAGCCACTATCGCCCTACTCGCACCCGACCAACCAACCACCACGTCCGCCGAACAGCCGACCGCCGTGGCCGTGCAGACGACGATCACCGCGGTTGGCAAGCTCGACATTGTCGTGGATACGACGTCTATCGAGGTGTTTGCGAATGACGGTGAGGCGTCGCTGACTGCGTGTGTGCCGCCGGGGCACTACGGGCTGACGCTTGCCGCGTCCGGAGCTGACTGCAGTCTGGGCGAGCTCGAGGTGGTCGAGCTCGCTTCGATTTGGCCGGTGGTCTAGAGGACGAAGCCGGTTGGGAATGGGTCGTCGGGGTCCAGCAGGTAGTTGGCGGTGCCGGTGATCCAGGCTCGGCCGGTGACGGTGGGTACGACGGCGGGGTGCGGGCCGACCGTCGTTTCCTCGATCAGGCGGCCGGTGAAGCGGGTGCCGATGAACGACTCGTTGACGAAGTCGGTGTTGAGCGGGAGCTCGCCGCGGGCGTGGAGCTGGGCCATGCGGGCCGACGTACCGGTGCCGCAGGGTGAACGGTCGAACCAGCCCGGGTGGATCGCCATCGCGTTGCGGGAGTCGGCGCCGTCTTCACCCGGCGCGGTGAACTGAACATGCTTACAGCCGTTGATACCCGGGTCGAGCGGATGGACCGGGCGGTCCGTCGCGTTGATCGCATCCATGATGTCCAGGCCGGCCTGCAGAATGCGGTTCTTCTCGGCACGGTCGAACGGGATCCCGAGCTGCTCCAACGGCAGGATCGCGTAGAAGTTCCCGCCGTACGCCATGTCGTACGTGACCTTCCCCAGTCCGGGCACGTCGACCGAAGCGTCCAAGGCATGCGAGTACGACGGGACGTTGCGTAACGTCACATGCTCCGCGCGACCGTTGCTCACGGCAACGTCTACGACGACCAGCCCCGCGGGCGTGTCGAGCCGGACCTGCGTGACCGGCTCGGTCACCTCGACCATGCCGGACTCGACCAGCACGGTCGCGACGCCGATCGTGCCGTGACCGCACATCGGCAGCAGGCCGGAGACCTCGATGTACAGCACGCCCCAGTCGGCGTCGGAGCGGGTCGGCGGCTGCAGGATCGCTCCGCTCATCGCGGCGTGACCACGCGGTTCGTTCATCAGGAACAACCGCAGGTCGTCCAGGTGCTTGATGAAGTACTCGCGCTTCTCGGCCATCGTCGCACCCGGGACCACGCCGACCCCGCCGGTGACGACGCGGGTCGGCATGCCCTCGGTGTGCGAGTCGATCGCGGAGATCGTCCGGACGGACCTCATGCCAACGACTCCACGGCCTTCTTCATGTCCTGCTCCAGTTGGGCGACGTGCTCGGGGACGAGCGGTCCACGCGGCGGGCGGCACGGCCCGCCGTACCGACCGACGTAGTCCATGCCGTACTTGATCGCCTGGACGAACTCGGGCCGCGAATCCCAGCGGAACGCGGCGACCAGCGGCTCGTACAGTGCGCGGGCCTCTTCCAGCTTGCCCTCCAGCGCCAAGTCGTACAAACGGACCGATTCCTTCGGGAACACGTTCGGGAAGCCGGCGAACCAGCCGGTCGCACCCATCAGCAGCGCCTCGAGCGTGAGGTCGTCAGCGCCGGCGATCACGGCCAGGTCCGGCGCGAGCTCGCGGATCTCCAGGACCCGGCGGACGTCACCGGAGAACTCCTTCACCGCGACGACGTTCTCGATCCCGGCGATCTCGGCGAGCAGGTCCGGGGTCAGGTCGACCTTGGTGTCGAGCGGGTTGTTGTAGACCATCACCGGCAGCCCGGCCTTCGCGACCTCGGTGAAGTGGCTGATCACCTCGCCACGGTTCGCCCGGTACATCGTCGGCGGCAGGCACAGTACGCCGTCGGCTCCGTCCTCGGCCGCCTTCTCCGCCCACGCGCGCGCCTGGTGGGAACCGACACCGTGTACGCCGACGACCACGACACCGTCGTCGCCGACCGCCTCGATCGCCGTCCTCGCCACAGCGCGCCGCTCGTCGTCGGTCAGCGACGAGTACTCACCGAGTGACCCGTTCGGTCCGACGCCGCGGCAGCCGTTGTCCACCAGCCAGCGGCAGTGCTCGGCGTACCTGTCCAGGTCCGGCCGCAACCCCGCCGGCGCCGACGCATCCTCGGCGTACGGCAACGCGGTCGCAACGATCACGCCGTCCAGTTTCTCGCTCATGAATTCTCCTCAGCTTGAGCTAGATCGCGCAGCCTCACTGGTACGGCGATCGGTCGTTTCATGCTTGGTTTCGGTACGTCGCCCGGCGCGGCCAGCAATGCGGCGACGGTGCGCGAACACACCCGCCCCTGACACATCCCCAGCCCCGCGCGACTGCTGAGCTTCATTGCCCGGCCGTCGTCGAGACCGCGCTCTCCGGCGACGGTTTCGAGCTCTCCCCGCGTGACTTCCTCGCAGCGGCAGACGATCGTGTCCGCGTTGCTCCAGCTCTTCCACCCGTCTCGCACGGGATACGCCTTGGCCAACGCTGCCGCAAACCGTCGACCCCGCGTGACAGCTGTTGAGTCCAAGGAAGGTGACTCGCCACCGAGCGCGTGATGAGCTGCCGCTGCGCCGGCCAAGCCGCCTTCTGCGCTGGACAGCGCGGCACCACCGATGCCGGTGAGCTCTCCGGCGGCGTAGATACCCGAGGTGGTCGTTTGCTGGTTGGCGTCGACGGCGACCGCCGGGCCGCCGTCGGGACCTGTGGTGAGGTTGCAGCGGGCCGAGACCGCGAGCTCGAGGTTGGAGGTGAAACCGAAGCCAACGCAGACCGCATCGACATCCAGGCGGCGTTCGCTCCCGGGAACCGGACGCCAGTTGGAGTCGAGCCGAGCGATGGTGACGGCTTCGACGTGGCACGTCCCATGCGCGGCGATCACGGTCCAGCCATGGCGGAGCGGGACGCGGTGCCGGGCGAGCAAAGCGCCGTACCCGACGGCCTCCCGAAGCTTGCTGGGGGCAACCAATGGATCCGTCGACCAGCCTTTGCGCACGGCGGTCAGCGAGTTTGCCTCGAGCAGCGCGACCACCTCAGCGCCGACGCCGAGGAGCGACTCGGCCACCGGCAGCAAGAACGGACCGGTGCCCGCGACCAGAACGCGTTGCCCGATCGCAATGCGTTGTCCCTTGGCCAGCGCCTGGGCCGCCCCTGCCGTGTACACACCGGGCAGATCCCAGCCAGGAAAGGGAAGCACGCGGTCATAGGCACCGGTCGCCAGCACCACGGCCTTCGCGGCGATCGGGAACGGCTGCCGACCGGCCGCGTCCGCCGGCCCTTGCTGCGCCCAGAGGCGAAGGTCCTCGATCGCCCAGATCGAGGTCTCTGGGAGGTAGGTGATCCGCGGATGACTGCCAAGGGCGTCCCGCTGGGCCGCAAAGGCCTTCCACTCGTGCTGAAGGCGATCCGGCCGATGCGCGGCGAACTCCTCGGGAAGCTGCCGGTTGTACTGACCGCCGATCGCCCGGCCGTTGTCCACCAGCAGCACCTCAGCGCCGGCCTGCGCAGCAGCAAGCGCGGCCGCGACACCCGCCGGACCAGCACCCACGACCACAACCTCGGCCGACATCGGAGAATGTGCGACGGTCTGAGGCGCCGAGGTAGCAGGCAGGACCGCACCGTTCTGCGTCGTGATCGCGTCGCCGGTCGCGATCGTCCGCTGACACGCGCGCACGTCGGCAAGACCGTTGACTGTCACCAGACAGTCCTGACACGCCCCGATCCCGCAGAAGGTCCCGCGAGGTCGGTCGTGGACGCGAGTCGTCCGCCACGTGTCGCGGCCGTTCGCCAGCAGTACGGCGGCCACGGTCTGACCGGCATGAGCCGTGACCGGATGCCCGTCGACCGTGAGGTCCACCGCCGGCGATGCACCGACCTCGGACGGATCGCCGGAGCGGGGTCGAAGATAAGCGCTCATGACGCGATCACCGCCGGGCGGTCCACGCGGAACGGTGATGGGTCGACGTGTGGCGTGAGACCGAGGAACAACTCCGTGATCAGTCGTCCCGTCGACGGCGCGAGCCCGATACCCGCGCCCTCATGACCGGTCGCGTGCCACAGCCCAAGAACTCGTGGATCCGCACCGATGACCGGCAGATGATCCGGCGCGTAGGGACGGAAGCCGCCGTACGCACGCATCACCTGCACATCGCCGAGGAACGGGAACAGCCCGACCGCCTTCCGTGCAAGCTCCCGCAGCACCCGCACCCGGACCGCCTCGTCGAACCCGATCCGCTCCCGGCTCGACCCGATCAGCACCGTCCCGGCCCGCGTCGACTCGACCACCGTGGACGTCTGCAAGTCGGCGTCGCCACTCCCGACCGCGCCGACATAGTCAGCGTCGTACACCTTGTGGCGCACGGACTCCGGCAGCGGTGCGGTCACCAGGATCATCCCGCGTCGTGGCAGCACCTCGATCGGCGCACCCGCCGCCGCACCGAAGGCACCGGCCCACGGTCCGCACGCGTTGAGCACTGCCCCACAAGCGATATCGCCGTCCGAGGTATCCACACCGACCACACGTCCACGCGACTGCCGCACCCCGAGCGCGGTCACCCCCGATCTCACCTCGCCACCGCGCTCGCGGACGGTTGCCAGCAGAGCCGTTGCAGCCAGCACCGGCTGCACCTGGGCATCGTCTGGGTAATGCACCCCGATCGTGACTCGGGGCGTGATCAGTGGCTCGAGGTCGAACACCTCAGCCGGCGTGATCACCTGCGCCGCAACCCCTGCCTCCTGCTGCTTGGCTGCAAAGGCGGTCAACGGCTCGGGATCACCCGTCGCCACCACCACGCCGCCCTTGGCTTCCCACTCGATATCGGCGAAGTGGTCGGCCAGGCGGCCGCGCACGACGTCCCACTCAGCCCGCGACGCGACTGCCAGGTCGAGCTCCGGCCCGGGCTCCTTGTCCGAGACCAGCACATTGCCCTCACCGGCGGCTGTCGTCCCCGCGGCCGGCCCGTCGCGATCGATGACCAGCACCCGCACGCCGGCCGCCGACAACGCCTCCGCGCAGGCCGCCCCGACCATGCCCGCGCCGACCACCACCACATCGGGTGTCGCGGACCGGTGCATGACGACTCTCCTCGAAGACGTTCGCTAAAATGAACGATATCGAGAGTACGCGCGGTTCCGACGACCGGTCAATGCACTCAACCGGACCTCTCCCGGACTTCTTCCGGAACTATCCCGGCAAATGCGGCCCACCGGCCGCCGTCGGATACACATCCGGCGGATATTCGAGCAGCAGCACCGACCGCACCGGGCCGTCGACAGCCTCGTAACCGTGCGGTCCGGCCGCCCGGAAAGCAAGGTAGTCGCCAGGCCCCAGTTCCTCGGTCCGCCCATGTGTGCTGACGCGCAGCCGACCAGCCAGGACGATGTGATGCTCGGTCCCCGGATGCCCGTCGGACTGCTGGACCGCATCCGGCCGGATCTCCTGGTTGTAGATCTCGAACAGCCCGCCCGGATGCTCGAGCCGTCGCAGCATCCGCAGATCGATCGCCTCACCGGACAGTACGTCGACATCCGCGGACCGCACGAGGACCAGGTCCGACGCCGGCGACTCGGCCAGCAGAGCGGACACCGGCACGCCGAGAGCGTTCGACAAACTGAACACTGTCTCGATCGTGGGGTTGCCCGCACCGGACTCGAGCTGCGACAGCGTGCCCTTCGCGATCCCGGACCGGCGGGCCAGTTCGGACAGCGAGATGCCCTGCTCGTCCCGCCGCGCCCGCAGATTGGTCCCGAGCAGCTTTCCCGCACCCATCGCCGTCACAGCCCGGAGCATGCCACATCGAGGCGGTAACTTCGGATCCGTTGCGCGCATCAACCTCACTGAGAGGACTGGTGACCCACATGAAGCTCCTGCGCGCCCTCCCGGCGCTCGTACTCCCCCTGACCCTCCTGACCAGCCCGGCCCAAGCGGCACCGACCGCGACGGCCTGCACCATGGATCTCGGCTCCATCACCAGCCAAGGCGTTGTCCAGTACCGGACCGTCACGGCCACCCAGCCCGCGACGGTCTCGTCGATCCAGCGGCAGGTGACCGTCTTCAGCCCCGGCGAGGCCCGGTTGAGCACGATCTGGAACTGGAGCAGCAACCTGCCGTCGCTCGAGTCCGGCATCGTCGTCAACAAGAGCAACTTCATCGGACAGGCGTCGTACAACTCCAACACAGCGGAGCCCGCCGACCCGTCGTTCACCCAGATCAGTGCCGGCTGGGGCCCGTACTCCGCGATCGGCCTGTCGGTCGACGCCGACCGCCGGACCGCTCGGAACCAGTTCTACGGCCTCAGCAACGGGACAATTCACCGCTGGGTCATCAACAGCTTCGGGTGGACGCCGAGCGGGCAGACCGGTGGCTTCAGTGCCGTGAAGACGTGGGCGCTGCTCGGCCAGTCCACGACGTACGACACGTTCCTGGCCACGACCCGCGGTGGGGCGCTGTACACGATCCGCTTGCCACTGACCAAGGCGATGACCCCAGTGGTCAAGCAGGTCCGTTCAGGGACCTGGGGAGCGTTCGACTACCTCGTCGCCCAGCGCTGCGGCCAAGTGAGCACACTGCTCATCGGCGTCGACAAAGACGCCGGTACGGCGTACCTGTACGCGATGAGCCACGCCAACGGATCGTCGACGGTCATCCAGTCGCTCGGCAAGCTCCCCGGCACCTACACCGACCCGATCTACTTCCTCCGCACCCACGGCACCGATCTGCGCGGCGACTGATCAGGGAATGATCCGCTGCCGCCGCAGCTCGGCGAAGATGTCGTAGAACATCTGCTCGGTCTCGACGTACTCGTGGAATCCGGCTCGCCGGGACTTCGACGAGTCGGCGAAGAAGTCGTAGTCCCATCCGAAAACGAAGTCCGCGAACGGCCACGACGACACCTCAGCGAAGGACGTCGTGGCCAGTCCATGGGTGGCCTGCATCTGCTTCCACAGCGGCTCTTTGTCAGCCATCACGTCCTGCAAGGACATCTGCAGCGGCGGCGCCGCCTCGAGTCCGAACCAGGCCGCCAACCGTGGCCACAGCTCGCTCCACCGGAACAGGTCGCCGTTCGTGATGTTGAACGCCTGGTTCGCCGCGCCCGGCGAGGTCGCCGCCCAGACCGTTGCCTTCGCCAACAAACCGGCATCGGTAACTTCGAGCAGGGCGTCGTACGCACCGGGCTTGCCCGGAAAGCGCAGCGGTACGCCGAGCTCCTTGGAGATCGACGCGTACACAGCGATCGCGACGGCGAGGTTCATGGGATTCCCCAACGCTGCGCCACCGACGACGGACGGCCGCAGCGCCGACCAGGTCCACGCCTTGCCCTGCTGCCGCTCCTCCAGGAACCGCTGCTGGTCGACGTTGAACTCCGGCGGCAGATGCGGCGGATCGTCCTCCCGGGCCGGCGTCTTGAACGGACCGAGATGCGCGCCGTACACCTTGTAGCCCTGCATCAGACTCACGTGCTGCAGCCCACGCGCGACTGGCTCGATGGCGTCCACGACGTTCACCAGCATCGCGAGATTCGGCGCGACCAGTTCGGCCCACGTCGGCCGGTCCTGGTAGGCGACGTAGAACACGTGCGTCACGTCGGACAGTCCCGAGAGCTGGGTCCGCGTGTCGTCCGGATCGAGCAGGTCGACGGCGACATGCCGGACGCGGCCGGGTACGTCGACACCGCCGCGACGGGACAGGCCGATCACGCGCCAGTCCGGCAGCGAGGCCAGATGCTCGACCAGATTCGTCCCGATGACTCCCCGGGCGCCTACGACCAACGCGACGTTCTCCATGTCCAACAGCCTTGCTGACCTGCGCAGATAAATCCAAGGCATAGTTTTCACTGAAGCCATAAACTCAGATCATGGCAACGCTGAGGCAGCTCGAGTACTTCGTCACGGTTGTCGACGAAAGCTCCTTCACCAAGGCCGCTGAGCTCCTGCACGTCACCCAGCCGGCGCTCTCGCACCAGATCCGCACGCTCGAACGCTCAGCCGGCGGACCGCTGCTCGAGCGACTCCCCCGTACGGTCCGCCTCACGCCGACCGGCCGCGCAATGCTCCCGCACGCGCGCGCTGCCCTCGCCGACGCCGAGCGCGCCCGCTGCGCCGCCCGTCAGGCCGCGGGGCTCGAGGTCGGCGAACTGCAGATCGCCACGCTGTACTCGATCACCCTCGGCGTACTCCCGGCCGCGCTACGCCGGTGGCGACAGACGCATCCCGACGTCGGCATCCGGCTCTTCGAGCACCGCCATACCGAGGATCTCATCGAGGCGATGAACGCCGGCGAAGCCGACCTCGCAGTCGGCCCCGAGCCCACCGACTGGTCTGGCGTCACCCGCACGATCGGCCACGAGGAACTCGTCGTAGTCGTTGCTTCGGACGATCCCGCCGCCAGCGGAGACACCATCAAGCTGCAGGACCTCGCCGATCGCGCCTGGGTCCACTACGCACCGGGCCACGGACTCGCGGACGTCCTCGACCACGCGTGCGCACAGGCGGGCTTCGAGCCGCGGATCGCAGTACGCACGGAGCAGACCGCCGCCGCACCGGCTCTTGCCGCGGCCGGCCTGGGACCCGCCCTGGTCCCGGACAACATCTTGGACAACCCCAAAGGCAGCCACGTCCTCCATCTGGATCCGCCAGTCCGTCGCACGCTCACGGCGTACACCCGCGGCGAACCCGACCCGCTGGCCGCAGCGTTCATCGACGTCCTCGTTTGGGGTGATGGCGCCGCGGGCACGCGGAGGTGATGGCGGACGAAGAGTCGGACGCAACAGTCCTGGTGGCCGGTACGGCGAACCTGGCGATCGCGATCGCCAAGATCGTCGCCGGGCTGCTGTCCGGATCCACCGCGCTGCTCGCCGAGGCAGCGCACTCTGTCGCGGACACGCTCAACCAGGTGTTCCTGCTGGCCGCGCTGCACCGCAGCCGTAAGCCGGCCGATGCCCGGCATCCGTTCGGCTATGGCATGGAGCGGTACTTCTGGTCGCTGCTCGCGGCGGTCAGCATCCTCGTCCTCGGCGCCGGCTTCTCGATCACCGAGGGCCTGCGTTCGATCTTCGCGCCGTCGCCGATCGCCGCCCTGGCCGTGATCTATCCGGTGCTGGGGATCTCGTTCGTGTTCGAGGGGAGCTCCTGGCTGCGGGCGGTGCTCCAGCTCCGGCGCGAGGCTCGCGAAGCCGACGTACCGCTCATGACGCACCTACGGAGTGCCGAGCCGGCCGTGAAGACCGTGGCCTTCGAGGACTCGGCCGCACTGATCGGACTGCTCATCGCAGCGGCCGGTGTGACGTTGGCAGTCGTCACCGGCAATCACATCTGGGACGGCGCCGCGTCGATCGCGATCGGCCTGTTGCTGATCGTGGTCGCATTCACGTTGGGCCGGGACAACAAGACCATGCTGATCGGACGCGCGCTACCGGCCGACACCCAGCGCGAACTGCGTCAACTGATCACCGGTACGCCGGGCATCGACGACGTACTCGAGCTGCTCACTCTGCAGCTCGCGCCGGACCGGGTTCTCGTCGTCGCAACGGTCGACCTGGACGACTCCGAGACCACCGGCGCCGCTGTTGAACAGCTCGCCGAGAAGATCGACGTACAGGTGCGGGAGGCGTTCCCGATGGTGCGGCACCTCTACCTCGACCCGACGCCTGCGGACGCTGACGTCAGCGCTGATCGTGACCCCAGTTCGCCACGATGACGGCAATCGGCGGCAGTACGGCGGCTACCGCGCTCATCCCGATCGCGACCGGGATCGAGAACAGCCGGACGACGAACCACGCCAGCCCGATCAGGGTGAGGCAACTGCCCATCAGCCAGTAATAGGCCTTCCGGTTGTCCCACCGGCGCGCCATGTCACACCGCCAGCGACAGCTTCCCGAGGGCGTCGACAAGCGGCGAAAGCTCGGGCAGCTCGGAGGCGTTCTTCAGTGCGGACGTCAGTACGGCGTCGTGGGTCGGCTGAGCCTGGTCCAGCAGCTCACGGCCGGCCTCGGTGACCTCCGTGTAGATGCCACGCCGGTCCGTCGGGCACAGGTACCGCTCCAGGAGCTTGCGGTCCTCCAGCCGGTTCACCAGCCGGGTAGTAGCGGACTGGCTGAGCACCACAGCGTTGGACAACTGGTTCATCCGCAGGTGGTAGTCGTCCTGCCGCGCCAGCACGTCGAGCACGCTGTACTCACTGACGGACAGACCGTGCTGCTTCTGCAGCGCGCGCTCCAGCTCGTCCTCGATCCGGGCATGCAGAGCGGCCAGGGTGCGCCACCCCTGCGCCCGCGCCTCCGCGGCGTCATCCGGTAGTCCCACGACACCTCCACTTGAACTTCACGCTTGCATGCGCAATCATAGCGCTTGTGCAATAGCCCGCGTATGCAACTATCGCGCACGCCGGTAACAGTCATAAGACTACATTCGAGGGAGAAGTCGAGTCATGCCCGCAGCCCTGCTCGCCCTGGCCATCGGTGCGTTCGGGATCGGCACTACCGAGTTCGTCATCATGGGCCTGCTGCCGGAGGTCGCCACCGACTTCGGCGTCAGCATCCCGTCGGCCGGCATGCTGATCTCCGGCTACGCGCTCGGCGTGGTCGTCGGCGCACCGCTGCTGACCGCGATCGGCTCGAAGGTCTCCCGCAAGACCGTCCTGATCGCGCTGATGGGCGTCTTCATCGCGGGCAACCTGGTCTCCGCGCTAGCGACGTCGTACGGCGTTCTGATGACCGGGCGGATCATCGCGGCGCTGTCCCATGGAGCGTTCTTCGGAGTCGGATCGGTCGTCGCCGCGTCGCTCGTACCGAAGGCTAAGCAGGCCAGTGCGATCGCGCTGATGTTCACCGGACTCACTGTGGCCAACGTGCTCGGCGTACCGGGTGGGACTGCGCTCGGACAGCACTTCGGTTGGCGATCGACGTTCTGGGCCGTCACTGCGCTCGGCGTGGTCGGTCTGCTCGGCATCGTGTTCTTGGTACCGCGACAGGGCACCGCTGAGGGGCCGGGGCTGCGGACCGAGCTGGCCGTGTTCAAGAACGTGCAGGTGTGGCTGGCGCTGGCTATGACTGCGCTCGGCTTCGCTGGAGTGTTTGCGTCCTTCACCTACATTGCACCGATGATGACCGGCGTCGCGGGCTTCTCTGCGGGCGCAGTGACCTGGCTGCTGGTGCTGTTCGGCGCTGGGCTCGTCGTAGGCAACCTGCTGGGCGGCAAGGCAGCAGACCGGTCGCTGATGCCGAGTCTCTACCTGATCCTGGCACTACTAGCCGCCGTGCTGGTCGCCTTCGTGTTCACAGCCCACGCCAAGCTCCCGTCCGCTCTGACGATCGCCCTCTTCGGAGCAGCAGGCTTCGCTACTGTCGCTCCGCTGCAGAAGCGCGTGATGGACAAGGCGAAGGGCGCTCCGGCGCTGGCGTCCGCGGCCAACATCGCCGCGTTCAACCTGGGCAACGCAGCCGGCGCATACCTCGGTGGACTCACCATCGAGCACGGTCTCGGCTACACAGCCCCGAACTGGGTCGGCTCTGCGCTCGCAGTATCCGGCCTGCTCGTCGCTCTCGTCTCTGGCCTACTGGACCGCAAGGACGTCGCGCAGCCAGGCGAACGCAGCGGCCTGCATCGCTCGGTCGAACTTGTGGGGCCCGTCGAAGAACTGACCGACGTACGACGCTGAGGACCCGGCGGCGGCGTAGTGCGCCGAGATGCGCTCATGCGCCGCCTCCTCCCCGCCCAGCGGAAACAGCTCGTCCTGCCGGTTGTACTGCACGAGGAGCGGCGCCGGAGCCTGACAGGCGGCCACGTCCGACCAGTCGACCTGCGGCGGGAACATGCGAGGCATGAGCATCCAGGTGTGGGACACGACGTTCTGGTCGAGCAACGAGTTGTAGGTACCCATCATCCCGATGACGACGGCAGCGGTCAGCTCGCTGCTCGTTGCCCGTAGCAACGCCGACCGGCAACCGCCGCCGGACAGTCCGATGCTGGCGGTCCGGTCGGTGGTGTCGTCGCGGCCGCGCAGGTAGTCCAGAGCGATCCGGTCCTCCCGCGCGACGACGGCGGCGAACGTCGTACCGAGCAGGGTGCAGTACTTCTCGACCAGGTGCTCGTGACGGCCGGCCGCAGCGTTGTACGCGGCGGCATCTCCGTCCACCGCATCTTCCCGGACCTGCGGCGGCATCTCCGTCAACGGGAACCGGCGACTGCCCCAGCAGAAGGCATCCGGCGCCAGTACGACGTACCCCTGCGCCGCCAGGTCGTTGGCGTAGGCGCGGCCCTCGTAGTACTGCTCCCGCAGTGCCCGCACTTCGGCCACGGGCTCCTCATCGGTGTCGGCTATCTTCTCGCGGCCGTAGTACTTGAAACCGTCATGACCGTGCAGAGCGAGTACGCCGGGCAGCGGGCCGGTGGCGTCCGCCGGCTTCAGCACCCGCGCACGGGTCCGCGGCCCGAACCCGACCGAGTACGAGATCTCCTCGCCGACCAGCCCGTCGGCCGTCCAGCGCCGCTCGACGCGCACGTCCGAGGGCCCGTCGTCGTCACCGGCGGTCGACACCATCCGCCGGACGATCTCGCGTACCTGATCCGCAGCCGGTTGCGCGGACTCCCGTACGGACGGCGCGATCGCATGCTCGATCCAGTCGCTGTAGACACCCAAGTGTGTGGAGCTCATCCCCGCAGACTGTCACGACCCCTGGCGCCGACTTCGCCGGTACGCGGGGCGGGTCGTCGTACGGAGGTCGCGGGCTGCCCGACTTTGGTCGCGTGAAACGGTGTGTTTGTGTGTGACACACTGTTTTAGTGCGAGAAGCGGATCGGCGCTGGGATCGGTGTGGCTGCGGGACGAGCCGGAGCCGACTCGCGCGCGGCTCAGCCGGGACGACATCGTCAAGACTGCGATCCGGGTGCTGGATCGTGAGGGCCTCGACAAGTTCTCGATGCGGATGATGGCGGCGGAGCTGGACGCGGCCGCGACGTCGGCTCTTTACTGGCGGATCGCGACCAAGGACGACCTGCTCGAGCTCGTGGTCGACGAGATCTTCGCGGACGCGCTCGTCCCGCCGCCCGAGCGCGGCGATTGGCGGGACCACGTCACGACCGTTGTCCAAGCGGCGTACGACGCTCTGTGGGAGCACTCGTGGGCGGCGCGGCTACTCGCGTCCCACGGCGGGCTCGGGCCGAACTACAACGCACTCATCGACCGGGTCGAGTCCGTCCTGGACGCGGCCGGCTTCAAGGGGACGCACCTGGACGCCGCAGTGTCCGCGATCTTCCACTACCTGGTCGGCTCCGCAGTCACCGATGCGGCCTGGCTCTCCGTGGTACGTCGCAGCGGCATGAACGATTCCCGCTGGGCCACCGAGTCGGCGGGCCGGATGGGCGTCGACGCCGGCCACCTCGCCGCCTACCTCAACCGCAAGAGCCGCTCCGGCCCGGAGGCCCGCTTCGCCTCCGGCCTCCGAGTCATCCTCGTCGGCCTAAGGCCGCGTCAACTCTCCTAGGACTTCTTCTTCGGCTTGAGCGAGCGCGCGTACTCGGCGCTCACCGCAAAATGCTCGCGCAGCTGTTCGGTGTCGGCGAGGAGCGCGTCGGGTACGGCGACGTACTCCTTCTGCACCACGCCGTGCGCGACGTTGAGCGCCGCGTCGTACCTGGTCAGGAACGCCTCGCGCTCGGCGGCGGGCAGGCGCAGCGCGAGGACGCCGTTCTCGTTCAGCATCGAGAACATATTCCCGTTCACCGAGGTGTACGGGAAGCCGGCGCCCTTGCGCTCGACGTCTGGGAACAGCGTGACGAGTGCGTCGAACAGGGCGACCTTGTCAGCCGGAGCTTTGGCCATGCCGCCACCGTAGGACGCGATTACAGATCTGCGAAGACCGAGGCCGGGTTCTCGAAGGCGTCGGCGACGAAGCGCAGGAAGGCGGCTGCTGTGCCGCCGTCGCAGACGCGGTGGTCGAAGACGAGAGACAGTTGGGTGAGCTTGCGGATGGCGAGTTCGCCGTCCACCACCCACGGGCGATCGATGATCCGGCCGACGCCGAGAATCGCCACCTGTGGATGGTTGATGATCGCCGCGCTGCCGTCGACACCGAAGCTGCCGTAGTTGTTCAACGTGAACGTCCCGGAGGTCAGTTCCTGCTGAGTCAGCTTGCCGTCCCGCGCCGATTCGGTCAGCCTTCGGATCTCGACGTCCAGCCCGCGGGTGGTCATCGCGTGCGCGTTGGCGACGGCCGGTACGACGAGACCGCGGTCCGTCTGCGCGGCGAGGCCGAGGTTCACGCCGTCGTACTGGACGAGTTCCTCACGCTCGGTGTCGACGTACCCGTTCAGCTCTGGGTACTTGAGCAGGCCGGCAACGACGAAGCGTGCCATCAGAGCGAGCAAGCCCGGCCCGGGGTCTGTTGCTGAGCGCAACGATGCCCGGAGGTCCATGAGCGCGGTCGCGTCTACGTCGACCCAGGTGGTGGCCTCGGGGATCTCAGCCCGGCTGCGGGTCAGCGTTGCGACGACGGCCTTGCGGAAGCCGCTCATCGGCGTACGGCGCAACTCCGGAAGCCCCGTTCGCGGCGCTACAGGCTGGGTCGGTTGTGCGGCCGGGGCCGGCTCCAGTTGCGTGCGGCGTGCGATGGCCAGCTCCACGTCACGGCGGACGATCAGGCCGTCGGGACCTGTGCCGTCCAGCGTGCGCAGGTCCACCTCGGCATCGCGCGCCAAGCGCCGTACCAGCGGCGAAACCACCAGCGGCACCCGTCGCGGCGCTTTCTCCGGCACACGCTCCTGGTTTGCCCCGGCGACCATCGACCGCGGCTTCCTTCGCCGACCCGCTCCGGACATCTCGGTCGTGCCGTAGCCGACGAGCACGTTCCCGGAGCCGGCACGCTCTTCCTCGCGGTACGCCTCTCCCGCCGGATCGCCAACCGTGATGAGCGGCTTGCCGACCGGGATCGTCGTACCGGGTTCGCCGTGGAGCTCTTCGATGACACCGGCGTACGGCGACGGCAGCTCGACGATCGACTTCGCCGTCTCGACCTCTGCGACCGGCGTGTCGACGACGACCACGTCACCGACCTTCACCAGCCAGCGAACGATCTCCGCCTCGGTCAGCCCTTCACCGAGGTCCGGGAGAAGGAACGTGTTCACGAGTCCTCCCACTGCAAGTCGTCCACCGCGTCAAGGATCCGGTCGACGCTCGGCAGCTGGTACTTCTCCAGCTTCGGTGGCGGGAACGGGATGTCGAACGCGGTGACCCGCCGTACCGGAGCCGCCAGCGAGTGGAAGCACTTCTCGGTGACCCGGGCAACGATCTCGGACGACACACTCGCGAACCCGCTCGCCTCGGCGACCACGACCGCCCGGCCGGTACGCCGTACCGCCGCGCACACCGTCTCGTCGTCGAACGGCACCACCGAGCGCAGGTCCACCACGGTCAGCTGACGCCCTTCGGCCGCCGCGACCTCGGCCGCCTCCAGCGCGACCGGTAGTGCGGGGCCGTAAGCAATCAACGTCGCGTCCGCGCCTTCACGCCGTACGACGGCCTTGCCGATGCCGGGCTGCTCCTCGGTCAGGTCGACCTCTTCCTTTGCCCAGTAGAGCTTCTTCGGCTCCATGAACACAACGGGATCGGGGAACTCGATTGCCTTGCGCAACAACCCGTAGGCGTCCGCGACCGTTGCCGGCGTCACCACAGTCAGCCCGGGTGTGTGCGCGAAGTAGCTCTCCGACGAGTCGCTGTGGTGTTCGACGCCGCCGATGCCGCCGCCGTACGGAATCCGGATGACCATCGGCAGCTGGACGCGTCCGCGGGTCCGGTTGCGCATCTTGGCGACGTGCGAGACGACCTGCTCGAACGCCGGGTACCCGAACGCGTCGAACTGCATCTCGACGACCGGGCGCATCCCGTTCATCGCCATCCCGACCGCCATACCGACGATGCCGGCCTCGGCCAACGGGGTGTCGAAGCAACGATTCTCGCCGAACTCAGCGGTCAGCCCGTCGGTGATCCGGAAGACGCCGCCGAGCGCGCCGACGTCCTCGCCGAACATCACGACCGTGTCGTCCGCGTGCATCGCGTCCCGCAGCGCCTGGTTGAGCGCCTGGGCCATCGAGATCTTCGTGTGTGTCATGGCGTCAGGCCTCCTCTCGCGCCAGCTCGTCGCGCAGGAACGCCGCCTGCTCGCGCAGTTGCTGGGTCTCCTCGGCGTACAGGTGCTTGAACAGGTCCGCCGGATCCACCTCGGGCTCCGGCATCAGTCCGTCGCGCAACTGCGCGGCTACCTCGACGGCCTTGGCCTCTGCCTGCTGGCGTACGTCGTCGTTCAGCCAGTTCTGCTGCTCGAGGTACGTCGTCAGTCGCTCGATCGGGTCGCGGTCCAGCCATGGCGTGACCTCGTCGTCCTGGCGGTACCGGGTCGCGTCGTCGGCGTTGGTGTGCGCCTGCACGCGGTACGTGTGCGCTTCGACCAGCTGCGGCCCTTCGCCATTGCGAGCCTTGTCCACCGCCTTTTGCAGGACCGCGAGCAGGCCGGCGAGATCGTTGCCGTCGGCCCGTTCGCCCGGTACGCCGTACCCGATGCCCTTGTGTGCAAGGGATGGCGCGGCGCTCTGCTTGGCGAGCGGGACCGAGATCGCGTACTCGTTGTTCTGGATGAAGAACACGACCGGTGCGTGGAACACGGCCGCGAAGTTCAGCGCCTCGTGGAAGTCACCCTCGCTCGTACCGCCGTCGCCGACGAGCGCCATCACCACCGTGTCCTCGCCCTTCAGCCGCGCCGCGTGCGCGACGCCGACCGCGTGCGGCAGCTGCGTCGCGAGCGGGGTCGACTGCGGCGCGACCTTGTGCGCGTACGGGTCGTAGCCCGAGTGCCAGTCGCCGCGGAGCAGCGTCAACGTCTCGATCGGGTCGACGCCACGGCTCACGATCGAAACCGAGTCGCGGTACGTCGGGAACAGCCAGTCTCCTTCTCTGAGGACCATCGTCGCCGCGACCTGGCAGGCCTCCTGCCCGTGCGAGGACGGGTAGACCGCAAGCCGGCCCTGGCGCACGAGCGCACTCGCCTGGTCGTTGAAGCGGCGGCCGCGGATCAACTCTGTGTAGCCGTCGAGCAGAGCTTCCTTGGTGGGCAGCTCGTACGACGGGTGTTCGTGCGGCAGACCGTTCTGATCGATCAGACAGACGGGTTCCGCGGAGGGGAGCAAATGCTCCTCGACGGTGCTCATGGACCCTCCAGCGCAGGAGACGGACGGTAGCCACATCGTCCTGCCTCCTGGCCAAGTGGATCTATAGCTGGAAGAATTGAGAGACGTTTGGCCCGGGTCGCCGCTTTAGGAGGTCGCACAATGTCCGACGAGGTGATGGTCCACCGGGCCGGTCCTGGACAGATTGTCGTCGCTCCGGCCCTCGACGAGATCGATCGACAGATCATCGAGGCCCTCGGACGGGACGGACGGCTGTCCATCCGTGCCCTGGCAGACGAGGTGCACATCTCCCGGGCGAACGCTTATGCGCGGGTCGAGCGCCTCACGAACACCGGCGTCATCACCGGCTTCACGGTGACTGTCGACCCGCTTCGGCTGGGTCTCGCGACATCGGCGTACGTCACGCTCAGTCTGCGCCAGAGCTCGTGGCGAACCCTCCGCAAACAGCTCCAGGCGATCCCCGAGATCAAACACATGGCTCTCGTCGGCGGCGACTTCGACGCCATCCTGCTCGTCCGAGCCGCCGACAACGAAGGCCTACGCCGCCTCGTCCTGGAAAAACTCCAAGCCATCCCCGAAGTCCTGGCCACCCGCACCGCCCTCATCTTCGAAGACGTAGGAGCGCTGTAGAAGCAGCCCGCGTGCTAGCAGCCGCAGGATCTGCGGACGATCAGGTCTGTTGGGAAGGTGATGGCTTCGACGGCCTCTTCGCCGTCGATCAGTCGGCTCACTGCCGCTTGGGCCATGCGTTCCAGAGGTTGGCGGACGACTGTGAGCGGGGGCCAGCTGTACTCAGTCTCCGCCGTGCCGTCGAAGGCGACGACGGCTACGTCTTCGGGGACTCGCAGACCTGCCTCGTGAAGGGCTGCGAGGACGCCTACTGCTTGGAGGTCTGAGCTGGCGAAGATGGCGGTGGGGCGATTGGTTGCTTGCAGCAAGGCGTTGGCGGCGGCTCGGCCGCCTGCGCGGCTGAAAGTGGTGCGAGCGATTGGGCCAGGTTGCAGGCCGGCTGCCTCGAGGGCGTCTTGCCAGCCGAGCTCGCGTTCCGGGTGGCCGGTGCCGCCAATGACTAGGCCCACTACCTGGTGGCCGTGTTCCATCAAGTGCTCGACGCCGTGGCGGGCGCCTTCGCGGTAGGCGGGGCGGACCGAGCTGACTGTCGGCAGCACGCGGTTGATTGCGATCGCCGGCACCTCGGCGTCACTCAGGTCTGGGTCCTCGTGCGGCGCGACCAGCAGTAGTCCGCTCACCCGGCGCGTGAGGAGTTCGGCGATTTTGGCGCGCTCGGTGGCTGGATCGCCGTCGGCGCTCGTCTGCAGTACGACGTACCCGCGGGACGCCGCCTCCCGGTCGATCGCCTTCGCCAGCTCCGCGAACAGCGGATTCCCGCCGTCCGGAGTGATCAGCCCGAACGTCCGCGTCGTACCCATCCTCAGCGCTCGCGCAGTCGCATTCGGGCGGTACCCGAGAGCGCGGATCGCCTCCAGCACCCGCTCCTTCGTCTCGGGCGCGACCTTGCGCGGGCCCTCGTTGACGACGTAGCTGACAACGGCCGTGCTGACCCCGGCGTACTCCGCCACGTCGTTGCGCGTGACCGGTTCCTTCGGCATGCAGTGATGGTACGACGGTTGACCACCGCGGAAAGCGGTTGTTAGCGTGTGTCATCTACACGAGTAGAAGGAGACCGCCGTGGCCAGACGCTATGCCGTCGCCGGGACCGGATCGCGGGCGCAGTCGTATATCCGCGCGATGTTCCAGGCACACCCCGAGGAAGCCGAGCTCGTCGCCCTGCTCGACCCGAACCCCGGGCGGCTCGCGTTCCACCAGCGACTCGTTACGGAGCTCGGTGGACCGGAGCTCCCGCAGTACGGCGCTGACGACCTGGAGCGGATGGTCAAGGAGCAGTCCGTGGACCGGGTTGTGGTGACGAGCCCCGACTACACGCACGCATCGGTCGTGTCGCAGCTGCTGCGCGCCGGCGCGGACGTGATCGTGGAGAAGCCGCTGACGATCAACGCCGAGGGGACGCGGCAGATCGTCGACGCGATGAACGAGTCGGGCAAGTCCGTCGTCGTCACCTTCAACTACCGCTACTCGCCGCGGAACAGCGCGCTCCGCCAGGTGATCGCGGACGGCGAGATCGGCAAGGTCACGAGCGTCGAGTTCCAGTGGGTGCTCGACACGCGGCACGGCGCCGACTACTTCCGCCGCTGGCACCGCGAGAAGCTGAACTCCGGTGGTCTGCTGGTCCACAAGGCATCGCACCACTTCGATCTCGTCAACTGGTGGATCGCATCCTCGCCGACACGGGTGTTCGCATCCGGCGGGCTGTCGTTCTACGGCGACGAAAACGCCGCCGATCGGGGCCTCGGGCAACGACCGGCTCGCGGTACGATCGATGGTTCAGCCAACGATCCGTGGTTGCTTGACCTACGCAACGATGACACGAACCGGCAGTTGTACTACGAGAGCGAGAAGTACGACGGGTACCTGCGCGACCAGGACGTATTCGGTCCGGGGATCACGATCGAGGACAACATGTCCGTCATCGCGGAGTACGCGAACGGCGCGCGTCTGAGCTACTCACTCAACGCCCACTCGCCGTGGGAGGGGTACAAGGTGTCGGTCAACGGCACTCTCGGCCGCGCCGAGCTTGAAGTCGTCGAACGCGCCGCGGTCGTCGACGACCAGATCGACCCGAGCTACCCGTCCGACCGCGTGATCGCCGGTGACGTTCGTACCAACGGCGAGCGACTGGTCCTGCAGAAGCACTGGGCGACGGCGGTCGAGGTCGAGATCCCCCGCGGAGAAGGCGGTCACGGCGGCGGCGACCGCCTCCTCTACACGGACCTCTTCGTGGGACCCACCAACGACCCGCTGGCTCGCGCCGCCGACGTCAACGACGGCGTACGAGCCGTTGCCGTAGGCATCGCTGCGAACCAGTCCCTCGCGACCGGTCAGCCGGTGACGATCACCGACCTGAACCTAGGCGGCTGGTCGGTCTAGCCCCGTCTCCCGAAGGATCTGCTGGACCGTCGCGTCGAGCGAACTCGACTCGTCGATGATCGTCTCGCGCGGCCGCACCAGCAGATCCTTCGGCCGGTACCAGTCGGCCATGTCCTCGGCCGTGAAGGCGTTCGCCTTGTCGCGCGTCGCGTGCCGGCGAACGGTCTCTTCGAACGGGATATCCAAGTAGTAGAAGTGCCCGTCGTGGTCGCGGGCGAGCTCGGCCAACATCCCGCCGTACCGGACTGTCGGCATGATGCCCTCGACAACGGTATGGAAGCCGCGCGCGAGGGCATGCCTCACCATCTGCCCGATCAGTTCGATGTTGGCGCCGTCGGGCTCTTCGAGTTCCTGGAAGATGATGCGTCGTACGTAGTCCTGCTCGATGTACGCGATGCCGCGCCCGTACGCCGCACGGATGCCTTCGACAACAGAGCTCTTGCCGGAGCCGGAGTTTCCTCGGATGACGATCAGGCGCGGTTCCACCCCCGATGTTTACCAGTTGGCCGGCTGACCGGGGCGGTGCGTGCCGAAGGTCCACTCGTACCCCTCCGGGTCCGCGACGCGGCAGCGGTAGTTGCCCCACTTCGACAGCTCCGGCGTCCAGACCGACTCCGCGCCGGCTGCGGTCGCCGTCGCGTACACCGCGTCGACCTCGTCCTGCGTGTCGAACGCGATGTACATCCCGTGGCCGACGGTGTCCCCCTTACGGGTCGGCCGGTCGTACCCCGGCTCGTCGGTGAAGAGCGTGAACGCGACACCGCCGTACCGCATCTCGGCGTGCATGACGCCGCCCTTGTCGTCCGGGACCTCCATGGTCGTCTCGAACCCGAAGGCCTTCTCCAGCCAGCCCAGTGCGGCCGGAGCGTCGCGGTAGCCGAAGTACGCGTGGAACGTTGCTGTGTTGGTCATGCATCCAGCATTTCGGAGGTAGCGGACAGGGATCGTCCGCTACCTCCTGCGATTACTTCCGGAACTGCCCCGGGCCGAGGACCGACCAACCCTTGGCGGTCGGGGTCTTGATCGAGCCGATCGGCATCAAGAACGTGTGCACCAACCGGTTCGGCCGGCTGATCGCCCAGAACGTCGGGTGCCGTGGGTCCGAGCGATCCCACGCGATGCCCTGGCCCTGTACGTCGGGCAGGTTGACCGTCGCGATCCAGCGCAGCTCGGAGCCCGCCGTCGGGAGCTCCATCACGTACGCCTCGCCGAGGTCGTGACCGGTCAGCCAGAGCCGGCCGTCCGGACCCCACGAGCCGCCCGAGTTCGACATCGGCTTGAAGCGGTCGAGGATCTGCTTCGGGATCGTGTACGACGCGAGCGGCTCGAACTTGTCGTTGAGCTTCACGATCTGGGTGTTGTACGTCTGACCGTACGGCTCGCCGGTCTCGTCCGAGACGTCGTCGTAGTTCGCGAATCCGGCCCACCACGCGCCGTCGTGCCTGTCGAGCCAGGTGAGCGAGCCGCGGTAGATGCCGAACGAGTACGAGTCGACGTGGCGCATCGTCTTCGTGTCGAACACCTCGATCGAACTCTCCATCGGCCAGGCGGAGTAGTTCGAGTGGACGGCGTACAGCTTGTCGCCGAGGACCATGCCGCTGTCCATGTGGATGATCGGACCGTCTTTGTCGCCGGCGAACTGCAGCAGCGGCTCACCGGTCCGGCGGTCGTGCTTGGTGATCGTCTGATTGTTGACCGCGTAGAAGTACTTCGAATCGACGGCGATCGCCTGGTTCGCGTCGAACGCGGCGTACGACTTGAGCGGGGTGGCGTCGTACGTCGGCGGCTCCGCGACTACCGCGGCCGCCGCCGGAGCCGCAGACGCAGGCACAGCCGGAGCCGCAGCCGCAGGCACAGCCGCAGGCACAGGCACAGCCGCAGGCACAGGCACAGGCGCAGCCATAGCCGTAGCCGTAGCCGTAGCCGCCGTACCATACGGTTTGGTATGGCCCAGGTCTGCCGCCATACCAAACGGTTTGGTATGGGCCTGGACCGCGGGACGGGCGGCCGAGGCGGGTGGGAGGGCGACCGCGGCGAGGACAGTCGTCGCGACGATGAGGGCGGGGAGCTTTCGCATCACAACCTCCGAGGGGATGGATCCTGCTCCCCCGACCCTCGTTTCGCCGTCCGAACGCCGCGTGAATCTGATGCGTCAGACAGCTTGCCGTCGCGCTGTTCGTTGGCGGCGGAACCACATCGCCAGCGCGATACACGGCACCACCAGCCCGCCGATGCCCAGCACGAGGAAGTCCCACTCGGCGTTGATGTGGTCGACCAGCCAGCCGAAGTTCTGTCCGAAGAACCCGGTCAGGAAGGTCAGCGGCAGGAAGACCGTGGCCAGCTTGGTGAGCTGTTCCATCGATGCGTTCTGCCGGACGCCGACCTTGGTCTGCTCGACGCCGATCACCGCCATGTTCGCCTCCAGGACCGTGGCGAGCAGGTCTCGTTGGGCGGCGACCTCCTCGTTCACCAGGACGAGGTGGTCGTGTACGTCGCGGAAGTACGGCAGGAGGGCGGTGTCGCGGGCGCCTCGCTCGATCGTCGCGAGTACGGCGAGCAGCGGGTGAACGGCCCGGTAGAAGTCGGTGACCTCACGGCGGAGGAAGTAGATCTGCTCGGTCGGCGCGACGGCGCCGGCGAAGACCGTCTGCTCGACCCGCTCGATGTCGCGCTCGAGCTCGGCGACGACGGGGCCGTAGCTGTCCACCACCTGGTCAAGGATCGCCCAGAGCACGGAGCTCGTACCGCACTCCAGCAGCTCGGGGCGTTGCTCGAGCCGGATCCGGGCGCCGTGCAGATCGCTGGCCACACCTTGACGGACCGTGATGACGAACGACGGTCCGACGAAGACGCTCACCTCGCCGAAGTCCACTTCCTTGCGCTCGTCGTCGTACCGGGCGGTGCGGAGGATGACCAGCTCGACCTCACCGGCGTACGGCTCGACCTTGGGCCGGAGATGGAAGGTCTGCGCGTCCTCGACGGCCAGCTCGTGCAGGCCGAAACTCTCTCTCGCCTGGGCGAGTTCCTCGGCGGTGGGCTCGAACATGCCCAGCCACACGAACCCGCCCCGCTGACAGTGGGCAGCAGCTTCCTCGACCGACATCGCCTCGACGTGCTGGCGGCGTCCGTCCCGGTAGTACGCGCAGTCGATGATCATGGTGACCTCCTCCCCCGATCGTCGTACTCGCAGCCGATAGGAAATAGGGTTGGCCGGGAAAGCAGTGGTGAACATCCGTGAGGAGCTGCCGTGGGACTGCCAGTCGTACTGATGCCCGGCCCGATGCACCAGGCCGTCGCCGAGGGCCTCGCTGACCACTGCGAGCTGATCCGGCTCTGGGAGGAGAGCGACCCGGACGCCGTACTCGCGGCCCGCCGGGACGAGATCGTTGCCGTCGCCACCGGTGGTACGACGATCGACGGCGCCTTCCTCGACGACCTCCCCGCCGTACGGCTGGTCGCGAGCTTCGGCGTCGGGTACGACCGCATCGACGCGACCGCTGCCGCCTCGCGTGGTGTCGTGGTCACGAACACGCCCGGCGTTCTGGACGACGAGGTCGCCGACACGGCACTCGGTCTGCTGCTGATGACCGTGCGCGAACTGGGGCGCGCCGAGCAGTACCTCCGCGAAGGCAAGTGGGCCGCGGGCCGCCCGTACCCGTTGGCCCCCGCAACGTTGCACGGCCGCCGCATGGGCATCCTCGGCCTCGGCCGCATCGGCCAAGCCATCGCCGACCGCGCCCAGCCCTTCGGCGTCTCAGTTGCCTACCACAACCGTCACCCGAAGGACGTCTCCTACCAGTACTACGGCTCCCTGGTCGAGATGGCGGCCGACGTGGACATCCTGATGATCGTCATCCCCGGCGGCGACGACACCCGCCACCTGGTCGACGCCTCAGTCCTCAAAGCGCTGGGCCCCGACGGCATCCTCATCAACGTCGCCCGCGGCACAGTCGTCGACGAACAAGCCCTCGTCGACGCCCTCCGCACCAACACGATCCTCTCCGCCGGCCTCGACGTCTTCGAACACGAGCCCAAGGTCCACCCCGACCTCCTAACCCTCCCCAACGCCGTCCTCCTCCCCCACGTAGGCTCCGCCACCATCCCCACCCGCACCGCCATGGCCAACCTGGTCGTCTCCAACATCCGCCAGTGGCTAACCGACGGCACTCCCCTCACCCCAGTCCCCGAATCCAACGACCTGGTGAAGTAGTCCCCGCCCACCGACGTACCGCGGCAAACCCGCGCGCCACGCAGCCGCTTCCCTCGTCGCTCCGCTCCTCGACGCGGCCGCTACGCCCGCACCCCACCCAACCCCCGGCCCGCCGCCGGTGCATACTTCCGGCTCCCGCCGGACCCTTGCGGGGCTACCGCCCGCGAGCACCCGCTTGTCGCGCCTCGACGGGGTTATGTCGGCCCTCTCCGTCAATGGACTCTGGTCCCGTGGACTGCGGGCTTACGCGGGGCCTTTCGATGTAGCAGCCGACCGGCCCAGCCTGGCAGGAGGCCTGAGCGGCCCAGGGACGGGAAGACGTCAACACCCGCCCGGACGTTACCGACTCATCTGGGGGACGGGGCAGGCGTCGTGGTCTCGGAGTCCTGGTCGGCGAACACGATGGTAAATGCGCCGCGAAAGACAGCATCTGCTCCGAGCTCGGTTTCGAAATTGATCGCGATCATGTCGTCCATACTGATGGGATCGTCGTCGGCCAGACTGTCAGCCACATGCCTGAACAGGGCGGTCAGAGATTGGTCCTGTGCGTCGTCCGGTAGACCGATCGAGAAGTGCTTGCAGCGATACCCGCGCATCATGGGCGCATGGTTCCACACGCCAACTTCGTGTGCCCCCAACGTGCCCCCGGACTGCCCGGCCCTAGGCGGCCGCACCGCCGGGTGGCCTATCGACCAGATCATCACCCACCTCCTGACCCGTTCCCTCCATGATGACGATCGCCAGCAGGGTCAGGGACCCGTCGCCCCAGCCGCGGAGCGCTGGAGAGACCGGGTCCACTGGAGTTACCGGCGGCCTGCTGCCCCGCTCGAACGTGCCGGCACGTTGGCGCATGGTGTTGCCAGCGGCCTGAAGCCCGGCTGGAACGTGCCGGAAGGTTGGGCGCTTGGTGTTGCCAGTGGACTGCAGCCCGGCTGGAACGTGCCGGAAGGTTGGGCGCTTGGTGTGGTGCCACGACGGATGCGGCTCGTTAGATGAGTGCTGTATCGCCCCACGGGTCCGGGTGAATCGGATCGCTCGAGGTCGATGACCTGTCTTGAGCGTGCGCAGCGCTGTCAGGGGCCTCGGTCGCCGCGGGCTCGCCCCAGACCGCGAATCGGGCGGCTTCCTGCATCATCGGTTCGTCGGCCGACCAGCGACTGGACCGCCGACCTGAACGCCCTCCGGAACGGCGCCTCCGCGCGGTAGGCCCCGCCGCAGGTCCCGTCGCAGGTCCCGTCGCAGGTCCCGTCGCAGGTCCCGTCGCAGGTCCCGTGGCAGGTCCCGTCGCAGGTGCTGCGGCAGATCCCGTCGTAGATCCCGGCGCAGGTGCTGTGGCGGCGCGGGCGTCTGGTTTGTGGGCAGGGGTGTCTGGTCGCAGGGTGGGTGCCGCGAGGAGAGTTGAGATGGTTGGGGTTGGTTGGGGTGGTGGGTCGGCCCAGGTGGGTCGGGATACCTGGACGTGTCCGTTGGTGATGGTGATGAGCCAGTGGCCGGCGTGGAGGGCGCGGTGGTGTGCCCGGCAGAGGAGTACCAGGTTGTGGATCGCGGTTTCACCGCCGTCGATCCACGATCGGAGATGATGGGCGTCGCAGTGGATCGGTGGGGCGCCGCACACCACGCAGCCCTTGTCGCGAACGTTCAAGGCGCGCCGCATCGCCCGTGTCACCAGGCGTTCGGCCCGACCGACGTCGAGAGGCTCGGAGTTGGATCCGAGCACCAGCGGGATGATCTTCGCGTCGCACGCCATGCGACGGATCGCTGCAGCCGACAGCCCATCGCCGTACACAAGCTCGCCGGTCGCGTCGGCGGCGGCAGACTTCAAGTCTTCGAAATCGATCGTGACAGTGATGTTCGCCTTCGCGCCGAACCCAGGCACCCAACAACCCGCACCGCCCGCCGCTGAGCCGTCGACTACCGCTTCGTCCGCCGCACGACCGACAGAACTCACCTCGGCGCCTACATCCGCAGGACGAGCACCGACGCCCGCTCCCTCGGCACGGGAGTCGCCGCTCGCATCTGCGGCACGGGAACCGGCGGCCGCGTCGGCGGCACGGGAATCAGCACTCGCGTCCGCGGCGCGGGAGTCCGTGGGCGCGGGGCTGGGATGGCCGTCGGGGCCGGCCCCGCCACTCGCCTCCGCGGCACGGGAAGCGGGGCTCGAGTCCGCGGCGCTGGTGGGCGCGGCGCTGGGATGGCGGTCGGGGCCGGCCCCGGCGCTCGCGTCCGCGGCACGGTAACCAGCGCCCGCCAGCGCAGCACCGGAACCAGCACTCGCCTCTGCAGCACCGGAAACGGCGCTTGCCTCCGCGGCGCGGGAACCGGGGCTTGCGTCTGCGGCGCGGGGGTTGGCGGGGGTGGGGCTGGGGTGGGTGGCGGGGGCGGCGTTGGTGGGGCGGGTAGTGGGAGTGGGGGGCTTGAAGCCGGTTTCGGTGGCTGTGGCGGCGATGGTTAGGGTGGTTGTGAGGGCGTCGGCTTGGCGTTTTTCGCGGGAGCGGGGGTCGAGTTCGCCGTCTATGGTCTTGTGGGGCCGGGCGGCGGCGTGGATGCGGGATCGGAGCAGTTCGGCGTTCTCGTTGGCCAGGTAGCCGCGGAACTTGACGCCGTTCTCGGCCTCGACCAGGGTCAGCGATTCACGGGCATACGCAGCGTTCTCGTCGGGCTCGGGACCGTCGGAGTCCAACAAGCCACAGATCTCCCGTGCGGCCTTGGCAAGCTCGCCCGGCGACAGGTGCGCGGCGAGGTTGACCAACTGCTCCTCTGCCACCTCGAGGTCTTCCACCGCGACTCTGGAGCTGACTCGCTCCAGCGCGGTGACGATCGCGCTCGCCTGGGCTGGACGCAGCGGCCGAGTCTCATCGGTGAGGGCTGTCGACACCGCATCGTACTTCGGCAGACTGCGAGACAGCTTGACGTCGCGGTGGGCGTCACGGCGGTCGATGCGGTGGCGCATGGCAAGCAGCTCGGCGGTGTCGCGGGCGCCAAGCTCCGAGGCCAGACCGATCTTGTCGACACGGCCGATGAGCTGCAGACGGTAGGTCAACAATTGGGTGACCGCAGCGTCCACCTGGTCGATGGTCGGCAGCAGCTCGCTGTCGCTCATCGACCAGATCGGCCGCTCACCCGGAAGCTCCATACCCACAACGATAGGCACACCCTCCGACAGTTTCCAAACCGGAATCCCCTTATTTTCAAGGCGATTCGGTTATCCACAGCTACAAAGATCATCCCAGCCGACGTGCTTCCCACAGGTATGCCACCAACTCGATCTGGTTCTGCAAGTCGAGTGTGTCCACCTGGATGCGGTGGTCGGCGTCAGGCGGGTTCGCCGCGTCCGCCTCGTGCAGCACTCGGAACTCGTCGTCAGTCAGCCAGACCTCGCGGGACGCCGCACGCCGCATCGCCTCTGGCAGGTCGACCGTCATGTGCACGATCAGCGACCTGGGCAGCTCCCGTCTGTACAAATCGCAGGTCTCCGGCGTGAGCACATCCGCGACGACGACCTCAATGCCCGCGGCCAGGAAATTGCGAGCCAGGCTGCATGCGTTCATCGCACCGAGTCTTTGCTGTTGCCGGCCTTCCGTTCCCTCCCACGGAGCGGCGGCGCCGGTGATGACGAGCTGGCGTACGTCATCCACATCGATGAACGCACACCTCGGACGACCTTCCGCCAGGGCACGGCCTGTCACGCTCTTTCCCACCGCCGGCCCACCCGTGAGGATCAATGGTGGAAGAGTCATCGCTGCAGCAGCCGACTGGTCCTGCACGGCGAGGACGACCAAGTTGTGGACCCGGCCACCACCGCGCCTCGGTCAGCCGAGCTCGTGGTGAACGGCATGCTCAAGACGTACCCCGGCTACCCACACGGCATGCCGACCACGCACGCCGACGTCATCAACCCCGATCTGCTGGCCTTCATCCGATCCTGACACGGTTAGGCGTCTGACCCCCGGGTGAGGGTGATTTCCTCCGCCAGGTGGGAGAGCTTCGCGGGGTTCCGGACGGAGTACATGCCGGCGATCAGGCCGTTGTCGACGTGGAGGACGGTGACCGTGTCGACCTCCTCGCCGAAGCGGAGGATCAGGGCGGGTTGGCCGTTGATCTGGGTCACTTCCAGCGAGGCGTCGGCCAGGCGGGTGATCGCCATGGCCAGGAGGCGGGCCACCTTGTCGGCGCCCACTACCGGGCGTGGGAGAGCCTGGACCACGCCACCGCCGTCGCCCAGGAAGACCACGTCCGGGGCGAGGATGTCGACCAAGCCTTGGAGGTCGCCGGTGTTCACAGCGCGCTGAAACGCGGCCAGGGCGTCGCGGGTCTGGTCGGCGGAGACGACGCCGCGTGGGCGCCGGGCGGCTACGTGGGAGCGGGCTCGGTGGGCGATCTGGCGGACGGCGTCCGGTTTCTTGTCGACGGCCTCGGCGATCTCGTCGTACTCGAGGCCGAAGACTTCGCGGAGGACGAAGACGGCGCGTTCGGTGGGCTTGAGGGTCTCGAGGACCAGGAGCATCGCCATCGAGACGCTGTCGGCGAGTTCCACGTCCTCGGCCACATCGGGCGCGGTGAGGAGGGGCTCGGGCAGCCACGGGCCGACGTACGACTCCTTGCGACGGCCCAGGGTGCGGAGGCGTTGGAGGGCCTGGCGGCTGGCGATGCGCACCAGGTACGCGCGGTGGTCCAGAACCGTGTCGAGGTCGACGCCGACCCAGCGCAGCCAGGTCTCCTGGAGGACGTCCTCGGCGTCCGCGGCCGAACCGAGGAGCTCGTACGCGACCGTGAACAGGAGGTTGCGATGGGCAACGAAAGCCTCGGTGGCTTTGTCGGTACCGGTCATGGCTGGACTCCTTGTTCGCGCGGGTGTCGCCCATCAGATGCCGGCCGCCGGACTTCTGTGACACGACGTCCGGTATGGCGCTCGTCACGTTCTGGGACCGTCACAGCACACCCGGCGGCGGCATCTCGTGGTCATCCAGTAGATCTCACGAGTAAGGACGACGACGATGGAACCCCGTATCGACGTGATGCAGAGCGAGTTCGGCGCCAAGGTGGCCAAGCGGCTGTTCGCAGTACACGGACTGTTGCAGCAGACGGCGCTGCCGCACGCGACGCAGAACCTGGTCATGCTGCGCGCCAGCCAGATCAACGGCTGCGGGCACTGCATCGACATCCACTCCAAGGAGGCCGCAGCGGAGGGCGAGACCACGACCCGCCTGAACCTGGTCGCCGGGTGGAGGCACTCGACGGTCTTCACCGAGGAGGAGCAGGCCGCGCTGGCGCTCACCGAGGAGGCGACCCGGCTGGCTGACGCCTCCGAGGGCGTCTCCGACGAGACCTGGGCCCGGGCTGCGAAGTACTACGACGAGAACCAGCTGATCGCGCTGGTGACGCTGATCGCGATGATCAACGCCACCAACCGGATGGCCGTGACGTTCAACCAGCTCGGCGGCTCCTACGAGCCGGGCCTGATGGCAGCCGCGATCAGCCAGTAACCCCGTCGGCAGGCAGGTCCCAGATGCGCTCGGACTCCCAGGCGTACTCCCACGCCTGGATGTCCGGGGGCTCGATGCCGAGGCCGGTGAGGATGGCGCAGACCTGCTCGCGGTGGTGGTTCGCGTGGTTGATCGCCTGGGCGATGAAGATGCCGACCCGGGTACCGCGGGTGTTGTTGTCGACGATGATCACGCGTTCGACGTCGATCGGCTGGGTCAGGAACACCTCCCACAGCGCGCCGGCCTCGGCGTTCCAGCCCTCGACGGTCTCGAGATCGGTCGCGGGGTCGCTGTCCACATAGTCGAGCGGCCGGTCCACGATCCGGCGCAGGTAGCTGCCGTCGCACCGGACGATGTGGTCGAGGGTCGCGAGAATGCCGCCGTACGTGCCGACGCCGGTGATCTCCAGCTGTTCGGCCGTGAGTTTCTGGTCCAGGCAGAACCGGGTCAGGCTCCCGGTCGCCCAGTTGTTGTGCCGGATGGGGTCGGACAGCAGGTCGTTGAGTCCCATGCAGGCCAAGCTAGCCGTGCCCGCCCGGCCCGGGGTACTGGATTTCGCCCCGGGCGAGGCGCGCGTACGGCGAAGTCAGCTCGCGGCGATGTTGACCATCCAGTTGATGCCGAACTTGTCGGTCACCATGCCGAACTCGTCGCCCCACATCTGCTTCTCCAGCGGGACCGTCACCTTGCCGCCGTCGGCGGACAGCTTCTCGTAGTAACCGCGCAGCTCGTCGCCGTCGCCGCTGAGGCTGATCGAGATGTTGTCGCCCGGGTTGTACGGCATGCCCTGCGGGGTGTCGGCCGCCATCAGCGTGAACCCGCTCGGGGTCTCGAGCTGGGCGTGCATCAGCAGCTCGTCGTCCTCCGGGCCGTGGCCCGCGCCGAACTCCTTGAAGGTGTTCCTGGCGACCTCTCCGCCGAATACCCCCTGGTAGAACTCCATCGCCGGACGCGCTTCACTCTTGAACTGAATGTACGGATTGAGCCGGGATGCCATCGAATCGTTCCTTCCCCCAACAAGCCGAACCCTCTGGTACGGCGCTTATGCCGCACAGTAAACCCGGCCGCCGACAGTCCGCGACACTTCGAACCCACCCGTCCGGTTAAGGTCTCGGGATGATCGTGCGACACATAACCATCGATGCGGCCAACCCCTACGAGCTGGCGCAATTCTGGAGTACCGTGACCGGCTGGCCGCTCGCCGACGGCGACGTACCGGGCGACGACGAGGTGCTGCTGGTGGCGCCGGCGCCGGTTCCCGCACTGCTGTTCATCGCAGTACCGGAGGGCAAGACGGTGAAGAACCGGGTGCACCTCGACTGGGGTCCGACCGAGCGCACCCGCAACGAAGAGGTCGAGCGCATCCTCTCCCTCGGCGGGACGATCCACGAAGACCACCGAGCGCCCGACGGCCGCGGCTGGGTCACGATGCGAGACCCGGAAGGCAACGAATTCTGCGTCGAACGCAGCGAAGCAGAACGCGCCGGCTGATCCGGCCTGGCCGAAAACCCTATGCGTGGGTCGGGTCTTCGGGGATGCTTGGGGGGTGAAGTGGTGGTGGCGGAGGAAGAAGAAAGCTGCTGAGGACGGGGAACCTCGGCGGCGGGGGACGCGGCGGGACGAGGTCAAGGACCTGCGGGCTCGTCTGACTGGTGAGGGGTACACGCTGAAGCACTGACCGCTCGATGCAACCAAACGGGCGGGCTGGGGCGTTTAGTAAGTGGGGGGCCGGGGGGATGCACCAGGTTCGGGGCGCGCCGCGTCATGTCGCGGCGCGCAGGCGACTCACGCTGGGGGGTGTCGGCACGCTGAAACAGGTCCGCGTCCACCCGCAGCACGAGCGCGTATCGATCCTCCGGGCATTCCTGGGATCAGTCGCCTCGATCTTCGTCACGTTGGTGGTACTCGCGGTGCTCGCCGGCGCGCTCGTCGTACTCGAGCCGCGGACCACCGACGCAGACACCACCGCCGACGGCACCGGTTCGTACAGCGTGCCGACGAAAGGCCCTGGCCTGTATGGATCGGGCACGCTCGGCTCGTGGCAGGACCTGATCCGGCGGATCTCCCCCGAGGACCAGATCCGCGACGTACTCGCGTTCGACGGCATCTTCCTGTTCGGCGACAGCATCGCCGTACAGGACAGCGCGGCCCTCGAACGTCGACTGGCCGACAGCACCGGCGACTCGATCGCCTTCCACGACTGGTCCGGTCAACCCACCTCGGCGGCGGTCGACGCACTCGAGGAGTGGTCGCGTGACTACGGTCTGCCCCGGCGGATCGTGATGGCCGTCGGTACGAACGACATCTTCGACCCGCCCGCGTTCGCCGCCCAGGTGGAGCGCGCGATGAAGCTCGCCGGGCCGGACCGGACGGTGTACTGGGTGAACGTGTACGTCAGCCGCACCAAGCAGCCGCCCGCCGTACGGGATGCGGATCTCGCGAACAGCGCCTGGGTCAACGACGAGCTCTACCAGGCTTCGCTCGAGTACCCGAACCTGCGGATCATCGACTGGTCCGCGTTCCTCACCTCGCGGCCGGACGGGCCCACGCCGTACCTGCGCGACGGCGTGCACACCAGCGAGCCGCTCGGCGGCAGCGCGCGCAACGAGCTGATCGCCGAGGCGATCAAAGGCAGCCACTAGGACAACCGCTCGACCTCCCTCCGCGTCCGCAGTACGGGAGGGACGAGCCATGTCACGCATCCGGAGTTGGTCGGCGTCGGCCGCGATCATTGTGGTTCTGACGGCGTTCCTCCTGGCGCTCCTGCATTTCAACGCCCCGGCCGCCCATGCGAAGACGACCACGTCTGCCGTCGGCACAGGAAGCTACGGATCCGGCACGCTCGGTTCCTGGCAGGGGAACAACCGGGTGATCTCCAGCGGCGCCCACGTCCGTCACGTCGTCTCGACGAACGGCGTGGTGCTGTTCGGCGACAGCATCGCCGTACAGGACGGCGAAGCGCTGGGCCGGCTCCTCGGACAACAGCTGGGTACGACGTTCGCGGAGTACAGCTGGTCCGGCCAGCCGACCTCGGCCGCTGTCGACGCGATGGCTTCGTGGGCTCGTGCGTACGGCCTGCCGAAGCGGATCGTGATGGCAGTCGGGTTGAACGACATCTTCGATCCGCCCGCGTTCGCCGCACAGGTCGAGCGAGCGCTCCGGATCGCCGGGCCGAGCCGGACCGTGTACTGGGTGAACGTACAGGTCTCGCGCAGCGATGAGCCGACGTCAGTACAAGTGGCCGATCAACGCAACAGCGGATGGATCAACCTGCAACTGGAGCAGGCGGTATCGGATCATGCGAACCTGCGGATCGTACCGTGGGCCGAGTTCCTTGCAGCACGACCCGAACGGATCCACACCGAGCTTCGCGACGGCCGGCACACCACTGTGCCCGCCGGGCAGAACGCGCGGAATGCCCTGATTCTGCAGGCGATCCGGCGCGGCTGACGCTGCCCTTCCGGGCAACACCTAACCGGAGTGGCCGATCCGACGCAACCTTTTGACCCCCTCGCGACATCTATACAACAGAGGCACCAAGCTGAACCTCGGGGGGAACCGATGGCGAAATATCTGACCGGAGTCTGACCGGCAGCGAATTCGATGCCGAAAGCAACCTTTGGTGGTCCGCGGGCCGTTTCTGAAGTGCAGCGTTTCTCAAGGACAGGCGTCTCTCCAGTACAGGCGTCTGTGAAGTAGCAACGAAAACACCCTGACCATTTTCCCGGGGATCGCCCCACCCGAATTCAGGTCTAGGCCAGAACAGGCATGCCCAAAAGCATGCGGGGGAGGACGAACGATGCCCGCGAGACATCTGCGCACGACCAGAACCACGCTCCGACTCATGATCCCGCTGCTCGTGAGCGCCGCCGTACTGGCCGCCGTACTGGTGATCCCGTGGGGCGGGTCCGAGCCGGAGGCGGCCCCGGACCCGACCGTGAGCCAGACTCCCGAACCGCCGACAGCACCGCCGACCCCGGCGAAGCAGAACACCTACACCTGCCCGGCGTACAGCGGGATCGATCACGCGAACCCGGTCGCGAACCTCTACCAGGACACGTTCACCTGGGGTACGACGCCGCCGACGAAGGTGGGCGACGGCAAGGGGAACATCAACTGGCGGATCAACCCGGACAAGAACCCGAGCTGGTACATGTGGCTGCACTCGCTTCGTTGGCTGGGGCAAGGAATCAACGCCGGCGCACACGGCGACAAGCAGGCCCTGCAGCGGGTCAGCAACATCGCGCGGGACTGGGTCAACGACAACCCGTACTCCTGGAAGTCCGACGTCGGCGCGTACGAGTCGACCATGCACCGCACCAACGTGCTGATCTGTCTGCGACAGGCAGTGCTGTCCGGGTTGCATGTGGTGAAGCTGCCGCTGACGTACACCTGGCTGGACGATGCGCTGATGGAGCACGCGTGGTTCCTGCAGAAGAACTACAGCGGCGACTGGAACCACGGCACCGACGAGAGCCTCGCGCTGTTCGGCATCGGGTGCACGCTCCAGCGCAACGACCTCAAGAAGATCGCGTCCGATCGGCTGACGAGTGCGATCAAGACCTCCATCGACACGCAGGGGTCTACGAATGAGCAGTCGACGGCGTACGCACAGTTCAACTACGCGCTCTGGGGACGGGCCATCGACGTACTGCGGAAGTGCGGGGTCGATCCCGGTACGACGATCATCGCGCGCCGCCGGGAACTCGCGAAATGGCTCGCACTCGCGACCAACTCGCTCGGGAACCTGCCGCAGCTGGGCGACTCGGAGGTCGTGCGCACGGTGCCCGTTCCCGGGACCGTTCTCGAGTACGCCGGGACGCTCGGCAAGCAGGGGATCCGGCCGACGCAGCGGGTCGGCATCTTCGACGCCGGGTACATCTTCGGGCGGACCGGGTGGGGCGAGAAGCGAGCGTTCACGCAGGAGTCGACGTACAGCATCCGGTTCGGACCGTCGCAGAAGCTGCACGGGCACAACGACCACACGTCCATCACGTACACGTCGCACGGGCGCGACATCCTGATCGACGGCGGGCATGCGGGGTACAAGGTCGACGACTGGCGGTTCTGGGCGAAGAGCCAGTTCGCGCACAACGAGATGACGGTGAAGTCGGCGACCGGGCACCCGGAGACCCGCCTGACGCGGTCGTCGATCGGCGCGACGTCGGAGTTCTACGAGCTGCACGACTCGCCTGGTCCCGGCATCGACCGGACCCGGGGGGTGTTGGTGCTGAAGGATCCAGATCTGATGGTGGTGCTGGACCGCGGGACGTCCGGGTCCGACGAGGACTACTCGACGTTGTGGCACCTGCCGTCGGATCAGAAGGTGGTTGTCAGTGGCAACGACCGTGCGGTGGCTTTGAAGCCGGGCGATCGGGTGAAGACGACGCTGCTGCAGATCCCGTTCCAGCAGCAGACGACACCGATCGAGGTTGTCTCCGGTGCGCAGGATCCGATCCAGGGGTGGCACTACAAGACGATCGACAAGCGGGTGGCGGCGCCGGTGGTGAAGTTCAACCGCTCCGGGAACAGCGCGAAGATCCTGTCTGTCATCGCGCCGACCCGGACCAACGCCGCCGTCAGCTACACCGCCGTTTGGCAGGGCTCGCGCCTGCTGGTGAACCTGAAGGTCGACGGCGTCACCACGGTCATCGCCGTCTCGCAGGACGGCACGCTGCAGCGGATCAAGTAGCGCTCTTGGGCTTCCAGTCGCTGGGCGGGTCTTCGCCGACCCGCCCGTCGACAGCCTCGCGGATGAGGTCGGCGTGGCCGGTGTGGCGCCCGTACTCCTCGATCAGGTCGCAGACGAGTCGGCGAAGGCTCGCGTGCTGCCCGTCCGGCCAGCTGATGTCGGCCGGCTGGTCGAGCCCGCCGTCCGCGATGGCCGCGGCCAACGTCTTGCGCGAACGCTCAACCGCGCCGTCCCACAGGGCATACAGCTCCTCCGGGGTGTTGTCGACCGCAGAGTTGAACTCCCAGTCGTTGTCGTCCCGCCAGCCGTTCTCCACCCACGGCCCGTCCATCGGCAACCCGCGGAACTTCACGTTGAACATGTAGTCCTCGTTCGCCGCGAGATGCTTCATCAACCCGCCGAGCGTGATCGACGACTTCCCGATGGTCGTGTTCAGCCCGTCGGCGTCGAGCTCGTCCACCTTGTACCGGAACGTCGTACGCAACCGATCCAACGCCCCGACCAGATGCTCAGCATCGCTCCCCGCAATCGGCGGCTCCCACCACGGCGAAACCCACTCATTCTCAGCCATACCAGCAAGCTAGCCCCCATTCCGGACGCTCCCCTTCCGGAACAACCAGCCATACTTCTCGGCATGTCAGCCGACACCTGCCCGAGCTGCGGCCGCGGCCTGGACGCCCACGATCGCCACATCCGATTCACGCTGCCGGACCCCGTCCTCGACCTGCCGGACCAGGAGCGCACGCCCGATACCTGGCTCAGCCATGGGACGCCTCGTGAATCCGTGATGATGCAGGTGCCTGGGGCCGGGGCGTTCGTCCGGGTTCTGCTGCCGGTGCAGCTCGACGGCGGTTATCGGGTGACGTTCGGTGCTTGGCTCGCCATTCATCCCGCTCAGTTGCAGTCGACGTTCGCGGTCTGGTGGGAGCCTGAGTACACCGATCTCCGCCTCGAGGGCTTCCTGGCCAACAAGATCGCCCCCTGGGGCTTGCTCGCGGCTCCTGTCATCGCAACCGTCCGCAACGCCGACGAAACGCCGTACCTGACCGAGTCGCCGGACCCAACCCTCTCCGCCGTACTAACCAACCCCTGGCCCCACGACGAGATCCTCGCCCACCTACCCGACTAGGGTTCGGCGGATGGGACGGTATGCGGGTGTGGTTGCGCGGTACGGCGGTCAGGTGGCGCTTGTTTGGGAGCAGTACGAGGCGTGGGACGGGCCGTATTGGAATCTTCCGAGTGGTGCCGTCGAGGAGGGCGAGACTCCGACTGCCGGTGCTCTTCGTGAGCTGCGCGAGGAGTCGGGGCTACTTGCCGCTGAGGCGGAGCTTGCGTTGGTGTGGACGACGCAGGTGTTGATCGACGGTCGCGTGACGTCGCGGTCGTGGAACTACGTGGTCGACGTGCGGGATCCGGCGTTCGCGATCGACGATCCGGACGGGTCGGTGATGGAGGTGCGCTGGTTCTCGGTGGAGGACGCCGTACGACGGCTCCGCCAGCTGCCGTATCCGCCCATCGCGGTGCCGGCGATCGACTACCTGACCTACGGCGTACGACGCGAGGACTGGACCTTCACGCTGGACGGTGAGACCTGGGGCTGGGACTCATAGCCCCCGGCGTACGACGATGTTGCGTTTGGATTGGGTGCGGTGTTCGGCGTACGGCGTGAAGCCGGCGTCCAGGAAGGTGCTCAGTACGCCACGGCCGGGATCGCCGGGCATTGTCTTGATCGGGTAGGCCTCGATGAGGCGGGCGCCGGCGGTTCGGGCGTGGTCGACGGCTGACTCGATCATCGGCAGGGTCAGGCCGCGGCCTCGGTAGCCGGCCTTGACGAAAAGGCAGTTGATGGCCCAGATCGTGTCGTCATCGGGGTCGTCGATGGGCAGCGTTCGCGAGTGGACGATCGCGTAGTACTCCGGTCGCGGCGCCACCGCACACCAGGCGGCCGGGCGCGCATCGACGTACCCGATGAGGCCGACGGGGATTCCCGCCTCGACGAAGTGTTTTAGTGCTGCGCGGTTCTCGTCGCTTCCGTTTCGGGCGACGTCGCGGCTGGGTAGGCGGCGCGCCATGCACCAGCATCCGCGCGTCCCGCCGCTGGGTCCGAACAGCTCGACCAGGTCGTCCCATCGCGCCTGGTCGACGGGGTGAACGTCCATCCGCGCAGTCAATCACGCAACACCGACAGAAACGGGTGGCATCGGGGCCGCGCCCGTGGAAGGGTCGGACGCCATGAGCGCCTCCGACCTGACCGCCTTCCTGCGCGGGCGGGGCGTTGATGCCGCGAACGTCGTACCGCTCCTCGGCGGGGAGAAGAACCGCAGCTGGCTGGTCGACGGTGCGTTTGTTGCCCGGAGCTACAGCACCAGCACGCCGGTCGAGGTGTCGTACGAGCTGCATGCTTGCGAGTTCCTCGCGCAGCAGGGCTTCGCTACGCCCTCTCCGGTGCGCGCCGATGACGGATCGCTGTGGGGCACGATCGACGACCGCCCGGCGGCGATCTTTACGTACGCCGCTGGCTCGCATCCAACTGACCTGATCGACGGCTACTTCTCGGCCGACCTCCGGCTCGGCCGAGAGGCCGCCGGGCTGGCCGCCCAGATGCATGTCCTGGCTGCAGATCAGAGCTTTGACGGCGCAAGAACAGCACGGCTTGATCCCCTCAAGCGCGTCGAGACCTTCCTGCGCTCGCCGTACGCCGACCTCCCCGTACTCCGGGAAGCAACGCGCCGCCTGACCGCCCTGCAGGAGAAGATCGCCGACGTCTACGCCAACCCGACGGGTCTGCGACAAGGCCTCGTCCACAACGACATCAGCGCAGTCAACCTCCTGCTCGACGACTCCGGCGAGATCACGGCCCTGATCGACTTCGACGACTGCATGACGTCCTTCCAGCTGTACGACCTCGGCCGCATCGCCGAAACCTGGGGCCGCACCCCCGACCGCCACGCAGACCTCACCCGCATCAAGGACCTGATCGAGGCGTACGATGCCGTCCGCCCGCTCACCGACCGCGAGGCCGAGCTCGCCGTGGACCTGATCGCCGCGTACGCCGCCGCGACCGGAGTCGACATCCTGACGAACATGCTCCGCGCCGGCGCCGACGTACAAGGCCCTGCGGACAGCTACTCCATGCTCTTCTTCCTAGACCTGACCGGAGAGCAATGAGACACATCTACCTCGTCACGCACCCCGAGGCACAACACCACGTCGACGGCATCGTCGGCGGCTGGCACGACTCAGTTCTGACCGCCCGCGGCCACCAGCAGGCCGAACGCATCGCCGACGTACTGGCCAGCCGAATCGGACAGGCCGCCGATCGCCGGGACGACGCCGAGCCGGCTTCCGAGCCGGTCGAGGTCTACTCCTCCGACCTACGCCGAGCCAGCCAGGCGGCAGAGCGGATCGCCCGCAGGTTCTCCGTCGAGGTCCACACCGACGCCCGCCTCCGCGAAAGATCCAACGGCGAGGCCGACGGCCGCCCTCAAGCGTGGCTAGCCGAACGCCGCATCCCCCTCCCCGAGTACGGCGACCGCCTCGCCCACCACGACGGCCCCACCGGCGCCGAGACACGACTCGCCTTAGTCGAACGCCTCTACCCCGCCCTCGCCGACATCCTCAGCCGCCCAGCCACAACCCAGATCATCGTCTCCCACGGCTCCGCCTCCAGCTACCTGATCGCCGCCTGGATAGGCATGCCGATGACATCCACAGACCGAGTCTTCTTCCCCCTCACCTCCGGCAGCATCACCACCCTCCACCGCAACAACACCCACTTCAGCCACCAGGTCCTCACCCTCAACGAGACCGCGCACCTGCTCGGATGACAGAACCCCGGCATCGAGTGAGGGCCGTCAAGCGGGTTTCAGTCGGCGGATCAGCTGGTACGCGTGGCAGCCCAAGCACAGACCGGTGCAGGCGTTGAGGGCAACCAGGGCGAAGGTGAGAGCGGTGAGGCCGTAGCCGGCTACCTCGACGTCGAGTACGAACGTGGCCAACGCCGCGGCGGTCAACACGAAGCCGACGAACTGGGCGAATCTCGGCGGCCGGGCATCTTCCAACGCTGCCGGCGCTCCGATCCGCGGCCAGATGACACGGGCGAAGATCTGCGCCCACACCGACCACTGGAAGCTCACGAACGCGGTGAACGCAAACACGGCGACCTGAGACGCGAGCAGGCCGAGACCCACCGGTCGAGCGACGTCAACGATGAGCAGTACGACGACTAGCACGCTCGCCGTAGCCCCGGCGCTGAATCGCAGAAGGCGAGGATCGACCTAGGCCCGGAGCGGGCACGCGCCACCGCTGGTGCCGGCCATGTGGTCTCCAGACCGTGAGATGCCAGCTGGTCAGATCCAGATCACGCTACTCGTCCGACCCCGAAACGACAGCACCCCCAGCCTCAGGGACTGACCTCTGATCTGGGGGTTCGTGGAGCCGCCTGTCGGAATCGAACCGACGACCTTCTCATTACGAGTCCGTTGCCCTGAGCCCCAACTACGCCACGACCCCCGACGCTGCGCAGTGATCGTGATTAGCCGCCGGGGGTCGTTGACGGCTGTTCACGGTCCTTCGGGGGCATCTCGGGGGCACCATCTAGCCCACAGACCTCCATCGCCGCGAAACGGGTAGAATTCGAAAAAATGTTCGACGGAGGCACAAATGGGCACCTTAGCCGAGGCAATGATGCGATCGGGTGCGAACAGCGTGGTCGCTCGGGTGAACGAGCAGGCCGCGAGCATTCTTGCCAAGACGCAGATGAGCTCCCGCTTCTTCGAGGGCCTCGCCGCCACTCCACAGACCAGTCGCATCGTCGCCCAGATGAACGAGCAGGCCGCCAGCATTCTCGCCAAGACGCAGACGAGCTCCCACCTATCCGCGAGCATTCTCGCCGAGATGCAGACGAACTCCCGCGTCTTCGAGGGCCTCGCCGCCACTGCACAGACCAGTCGCATCGTCGCCCAGATGAACGAGCAGGCCGCCAGCATTCTCGCCAAGACGCAGATGAGCTACCGCCTGTCCGCGAGCATTCTTGCCAAGACGCAGACGAACTCCCGCGTCTTCGAGGGCCTCGCCGCCACTCCGGAGTGGGCTCGCATCAGCGCTCGGATCAACCAGGCGGCGGCGAACACCCTGGTCGAACTCGGTACCCGGCCCGACAGCGCCCTCCGTGATGCCGTCGTTGCGAGCCCAGAATTGGAGCAGGTCGTCGAGCTGGCCACCACGGTCGCGACGGATGCCGCCCGACCGAAGCCCCTTATCGACTCGTCCGTTCCCCCGTTGGTCATTACCGCGACGATCTTCGTCGCCGTCTACGCCTTGTTGCTCACTCTCTACTTCGACGCATTCGAGGGCACCAGCGACTACCTGCTGGCGGGGAACATCGTCGAGCGGCTGGACATGATGAATTCGCTAGCCGAACTCGCTGGAGCGATCGCGTTCGCATGCACGCCCAGGCGGAAGCGCTGATCACACCGGGCAGGCGATACAGCTCTCCTGCGGTCGCCGCCATACCTGACCATTGCGTCTTCCCGTCTGCCGTTCAGCCCACGCGTAGCGCGATCAGGAGACGCCAGAGGGGCCAAGATGGAGCGCCCCACCGGACGAACGATCTTGGCCCCTCTGGTGACTCCTGATAGGTCCTGACTGGGCTGAGCGGCAGGCGGGAAGACGCACCCAGACCCCGACGCCGACAGCCGGCCAAATTCGGACCGTCATCCCGGAGTCGTGAGGCCCCCGCCGGAGGCGTCTGTCGTTGCTCAGGAAAGACAACCGAGAGCGGGCGCGGCGGTGAACGGCCGGAGGCCGCATGCGCACGCCGCGCCGCGCGCCGAAGGCGCGCCTTGATCCATAAGAGCCAAATTCGGCAGGGCGCGACGCTCCCGCCATGTGATGCGCGACACTGGTTGATTCGGCCACGCTGAGCCCAGTGTCACCTACCGTCATGATGACCACGGATACGTCGTTGGAGTCGTCTCGCGACTTGAGCCACTCATCATTTGGGCATGGGAGGAGTGCTGCGATGGGGCATGAAGCCGTTGGTTCGAGTTCGACACGGCTGATCACGTTGAGAGGCAACAGCGGGTCGGGGAAGTCGGCGGTGGCCGCAGCCGTCCGGGCCGCGCGCCCCTTTGGCACGGTTGCCATCCTCGGACAGGACGTCATCAGGCGCGACATCCTGGGATCTGGGGACGACGCAGGCGGCCACCCGATCGGGCTCATCGACCTTGCTGGGCGATACCTGCTGGGGCGAGGCTTCGATGTGATCATCGAGGGGATCCTGAATGCGAAGTGGTACTCGCAGATCCTGCCGTGTCTGGTTGCAGATCATCGCGGGGTGTCTCGCAGCTATATCTACGACCTGTCCTTCGAGGAGACCGTCCGCAGGCACTCGACAAAGCCAATCGCGGGGGCCTTCGGTGAGGCCGAGATGCGGCAGTGGTACCGGGGATTCCAACCGATCGCCGACCTCGATGAAGGTGTCATCACGGCGGGCGACAGTCTCGACGCCACCGTCGCACGCGTTCTCGAAGACTGCTGGCCGCGGGACTCCTAGAGTGGGCGCCTCAGTTCCTTACCCATGTCGCACATCATGTGACGCGAATCCATCGTGCATCACCCGGCACAGGCAAGAACGGCGTCAGGTGATGGAGGGGACGAGAGTGATCCGCATCCGGCGAGTTGAGGTGTCGGGCTGGCTCGGGGTCGGCAGGTCGTGCGGCAGCTCGGTGATTGCCGCGTCGGGCTGAGCCTGGTGCGGGTCAGTGGACTTCCGCTGGAACAGGGCTCCGGACGGGTAGTCGCTCAGGTCGAGCGTTCGGACGTGGACAAATCCTCGTTGCTCGTAGTACCGGTGCAGTCCGACGTTGTCGGTCCACACGTCGATGCGGACCCAGTTGTTGCCGAGTTCGCCGGCTCGCTTGCACGCCCACTCGATCACGTCGGTGCCGAGTCCGGAGTACTTGCGGCGCACGATTAGCCGGTGGAGGTACATGGACGGCTCGCGCTGCTCGTCGGGCGTCCAGAGCTTGGGATCGGAGAACGAGTCGAGCGCGACGGTGGCGGCGGTGGCCCCGTCATCGTCACGGACCATCCACGTCTCCCCTGCCCTAATGCTGGTGAGGATGCGCTCGGACTGTGCCTCGGGCGTCGGCCACGCGGCGGCCCACTGGTCGATACCCAGCTCGGCGAGCCAATCGCTCGCCTCCTGCCGCATCGCGAGGATGACCGGCAGGTCGTCGATGGTGGCCTGTTCGATGATCACGACGCGTATCCGTTCTCGCCGTGGTAGCCGCTGATGTCGCCGAGCTCGTAGACGAGCCGGTTCCGGTCACCCGCGAAGATCGTCAGCGTAAGGCGGAGCGGGCGCGTGTCGCTGTAGGTGGTGCGGACGTAGACGAGGACCGGCGTACCGATACCCAGTCCGAGCTTCCGTGACTCGTCCGGCCGGGGCATCCGCGTGGTGACTTCGTCGACGTAACCGATCTCTACGTGCCCCTTGGCGGCCATGGCGCGAATCGCTCCGCCCGCCACGTCGTGCGGGGTGAGTAGGCCGCACTCCTGGGCGATGTCCATCGGGTAGTAGCTGTCCTGCAAGCTCGACGGCTCGCCGTCGACCTGGCGGACAAACGATCGCGAAACGAGCGAGTCCCCCTCGTCGACGCTCAGCCGTTCCGCCAGGTCGGGCGAGGCCGGGACGATCCGCATCTCGAAGTCGCGGTAGGCCGACTTGTGCCCCTGGGCGGCCTGCTCGGCGTGGAAGGCATCGACCTGGTCACTCGACATCCGGTCGCGGCTCTCGGCCCAGCTCGCGTGATAGGTCGTGATGACCTGCTCGCGCACGATGGTGCCGCGACCCTGGGTGCTCGTGATCATGCCCTCGTTCTGGAGCTGGGCGAAGGCAAGCCGGACGGTATTCCGGGAGACGCCGTACTGCTCCCGCAACTCGGCCTCGGTCGGCAGCCGGTCCCCTGCCTTGAGCTGACCGCCGCGAATCTGCTCGCGAAGGTCGGCCGCGATCTGCCGATAGAGCGGCTCTGACTGCGCCATGTGCGTACCTTCCGAAAGTTGTCCCAACAAATGGTCTCATCCCTCTTGACCTGGCACCAATCTGTACCTAAAGTCGGTGATGTACCAAAGGTTGGTACGAATCGAAGAGTGAAGGTGAGATCACACCATGGCGATGCCCCGCAAGATCAAGGTGACCTTCGACGACGCGTTCCCATATGGCGCGTTCGCGGTTTCGGCTGTGACTGAGGTGAGGGACTTCGACCGCTCGACCAAGGAGCGGGCGGTGTTCGCGACCGACGAAGAGACCGGCCTGCCGATCTGGTCGGTGGACGTGATCGACGGCGACCCGGATGCTCGGAAGGCGGACCGGACCGTGTCGATCAAGATCGTGTCCAAGGTGCAGCCGGTGCTGCCCGCGAAGGCACCGGGTAGCCCGTTCACGCAGGTGGTCTTCGAGGGCATGACGGCGACCCCGTACGTCGCGGAGAACGGCAACCGCGCTCGGCTGGCATGGTCATTCCGGGCCACTGAGATCCGAGCGCCGAGACACTCCGCCGCCGCGAACAAGCCTGCGGCCTGAGAACGGTGACCGTGATGCTTGACGAACTCAGCGCGCGCGTGTCGGTCGGAGTCCATCTTCGGCCGACCACTGGTCTCCGGCTCGCGAGCTTTCCTCGCGCTACTACCGGTTCGCCGTTCGTGTCCATGCAGATCGGCGACGGTGCCGGAGAAGTCGCCGTCATGACTCACGACCTGGCCGACCTGGATCGACTTGGCGACTTGATCGCAGAGGCCCGCAAGTCGCTGGCCTCGATGCTCGTAGATACGGCGTGGGAGCGGCATGACGACCCGACCGTAGAAGACAACCCCCTCGACGACGAAGACGACTTCGAGGACGGCGAAGACGACGACGATTCGACGATCTCCGGTTCGCGACTGCTGTACGCCGAGGGGTGGATCTGATGCCGCTCTTCGCGACTCGGCGTGACCTGGACGTGTGGGCTGACTCGCTCGGGGTCGCCAACGATGACGAGGCTGTCGGGGTTCTTCAGCGGCTGCTCGGTCGGCTGCTCGACGGTCAGGACCGGGTCCGGTCTGCCGCCCGCGCCGTTTCTGGTGCCCCGAGCAAGGACCTCAACGGCGAGCTGAGCAAGGCGCTGGGCCGCATCGACCTGTCGGTGACCGCGGTCGAGGACGCTTTGCGCGGCTTCCGAATCCACGAGAGGCGGTGACACCGATGGCTGTAACTCCGAAGGGTCGGCTCCTGGTCGCCTGGGCCAAGGCGCTTGGTGTCGACAACGACCTGGACGCGATCGTCGAGCTGCACCGGGTGATGAACCAGCTCGACGACGCCAGGTCCGTTCTACAGAAGGCCAACCGGCTTCTCGTGAACGCACCCGATCCCGACGCGGCACGCGGTTGCGTCCTCGCGATGGGGTCCCTGGAACGGGCAGGCGCAGAACTGCTCACGGTCGCACGGCGATTCCACAAACACGAACGAGGACGGGGCTGATGAACCCATGGTTACCAAACTGGCTCAAGTACTGGGGCGGCTGGTTAAGACCCTCGCCTACCTGGTGTTCGCGCTGCTGCGCCGTCCGGGCCTCACCGGTCCGCTCATGGTCGCCGCAGTGGTGGCCGTGCAGGTGTCCCGGTGGGGTTGGCTCGTCCGCGTCTTGGTCGTGGTCCTCGTTTTGGCCGGCGCATTGGGGTGGCGGTTCAAGCACCGGTCGTCGTTCAACCGGCTGGTCTGGGTCCCGGTTGTGCAGTGGTATCGCCGCTGGATCCGCTACGGGCTGGCCTGGCGGTTTTGGATGGGACGCTGTGGCCTCGGGATCACCGATGAGACCACCGGCCGGGTGATGCGTCCCCGGATCGTCAAACTGCGCTACACCCCCAGCGTCGACCGGCTCTTGCTCCAACTCCCGGTCGGACTCACAAGCAAGGAACTCGACGACAAGCGCACCCACCTGGCCGAGTCGATGCGCGCCCTCGACGCCCGGACCCGCAAGGACCGTCCGGGCCGGGTCTGGCTGGACCTGGAGATGCGCAACCCCTTGCAAGCAACCATTTCCGCGATCCCGATCGTCGAGTCACTCGATCCGGCAATCCTCGATGGACTGGTCATCGGGTACGCCGACGACGGCATGCCCTGGCGGCTGCGCGTCCGTGGCTCGCACGTCTTCATCGCTGGTGCGACCGGCTCGGGCAAGGGCTCGATCATCTGGTCGACGCTGCGGGCGCTGGCCCCGTTCATCCGTGCCGGGCTGGTCGAGATCTGGGCCGTCGACCCCAAAGGCGGGATGGAGCTGGAGTTCGGCAAGGACCTGTTCACCCGCTACGAACGCGACGACTACGAAGCCATGGTGGCACTCCTCGAAGACGCTGCCAGCGACATGGACGAACGCTGCAGGCGGCTGCGCGGTACGACCCGGAAGTTCAACCCGACCACCGCGACACCGCTCGTGATGGTGGTCGTCGACGAGCTGGCGACCCTGACCGCGCTGCAACCTGACCGGCGTCTCCAGGGCCGCGCTGAGAACGCGCTCGGTCTGCTCCTCACGAAGGGCCGCGCTCCGGGCTTCCACGTCCTAGCCGCAGTTCAAGACGTCACCAAGCGAGTGTGCGAGTGGCGCGACCTGTTCCCGGACAAGATCGCGCTCCGGCTCGGCAAGGCCAACGAGGTCGACATGGTGCTCGGTGACGAGGCCTGGGACAACGGCGCGTTGTGCGACTCGATCCCCCGATCTCTGCCCGGCATCGGCTACGTCCTGACCGAAGGCCACGCGCACGCGACCAGGGTCCGCGCCGCCTACGTCACCGACGACGAGATCCGCGCCATGGCACGCGACTACCGCCCGCGCCGGGTCCTGCACTCCATCGATGCCCCCGGCAACACCACCAACCCGACCGACAACCCCGAGACGGGAGAGGCAGCATGAAGGTCCGCGAGATCCCCGGCCAGCTCGAACTCGTCTTCGAGACCCCGACCCTCACCGTCGACCAGCGAGCCGAGATCGGCGCATACATCGTCGCGGGCTGGCAAGGCATGGGCGAATGCCGCTCGGTGGCTGACGACTCCTGCTTCCCCGAACCCGGCCAGGCCACCGCTGCCGCAGTGGACCGGTGCTCGTTCTGCCCGGTCCGTCGTTCCTGCCTCGCCTCGGCCCTCGCGAACGATGAGGAGTTCGGCGTGTGGGGTGCCACGACCGAGGTTCAGCGCGACGTGATCCGGACCGATATCGCTGCCGGTGTCCCGATCGTCGACGCCCTCGACGGCTCCACCTTGCTCCCGGAACTGCTGTGGAGGCAGGCGTCATGACCGTGCGCCTCCGCGTCTCCGGCGACCCCGAAGAGATCGAGATCATGCTGAAGGTCCTCGCAGTGGTGTTCGACTTCACCGGCTCACACCGGCTCTACCCCAACCACGGTTCCCCGGGCGTCCGCGTCTACCTCACGGCACGGATCCCGTGGGCCGGTGACCGAGACCAGCCACGGCGGGGAGATGGTCCCCGATGATCTCCACCCTCGGCCAAATCGCCCCCGACGTCCTGCATGACCTTGCCGTCCGCAACGGTGTCTGCGTCCGCCCGGTGCTGTCGCGGATGACCGACACCACCACCGGTGAACAGTCCGTGATCCCGATCCCGTGCGGCTCCACCCAGCACCGCCAATGCCCACCGTGCGCCGACCGTGCCAGGAAACTCCGCATGCAGCAATGCCGCGAGGGCTGGCACCGCGACGACGAGATCCCCTCGGTCGACGACGACCAGGCCGACGAGCTCGCGGAAGCCTCGGACAACGACGAGGACCAGGCCGACGACGAAACCGTGCGCCGTGTCCGGTCTACCCGCCGCCGCCAGGACGCTCCCGATCTGCCTCGGGTGCCGATGGACAACCGCACCGTTGGCACCACGTTCACCGGCGCCAACGGCCAGACCTACCGGCCGTCGATGTTCCTCACCCTGACCCTCCCGTCGTACGGCAAGGTCCGGTCCGACGGCACGCCGGCCGATCCCGAGTCCTACGACTACCACCGGGCCGCGATGGACGCTCTGCACTTCCCCAAGATCGTTGACCGGTTCTGGCAGAACCTGCGCCGCTGCGCCGGGTACAAGGTCCAGTACTTCGCCACCGTCGAAGCGCAACGCCGCCTCGCCCCCCACCTGCACGCCGCCGTCCGGGGCGTCATCCCGCGTCAGACCGTCAAGGACGTTGCCGCCGCCACCTACACCCAACTGTGGTGGCCACCGTGCGAGCGCCCGGTGTACGTCGGCGACGAGCTGCCCCGGTGGGACGAGCTAGCCGGCGCTTTTGTCGACCCGGTCAACGGCTCGCCCCTGCCGACCTGGGACGAGGCACTCGACGCGATCGGAGACGACCCGGGCGCCGCTCCCGCGCATGTGGTCAGGCTCGGGACTCAGCTGGATTACCAAGGCATCCTCGGCACCGCTGACGACAAGGTCGGCAGAGCGATCGGCTACCTGACCAAGTACCTCGCCAAGTCCATCGCCGACACCTACGGCGACGACGACGAAATCACTGCTCCACAAGCGATCCACCTCGACCGGCTCCACCGCGAAGTCCGCTGGCTCCCCTGCTCCCCGACCTGCTCCAACTGGCTCCGCTACGGCGTCCAGCCCCAAGGCGCAGAAGCTGGCATGCGGCCCGGCTGGTGCCCCTCCAAGGCCCACGACCGGCATCACCTGGGACTCGGTGGGCGTCGGGTCCTGGTGTCGCGTCAGTGGACCGGCAAGACCCTGTCAGAGCACAAAGCCGACCGCGCCGAAGTCGTCCGTCAAACCCTGGCCGCTGCCGGAGTCGACATGCAAGACACCGACCGCTACGCCGCGACCGAACACCTCGAGGACGGAACACCCCGCTACCTCTGGGAACCCGTCGACCGCAACAACGACAACGACCTACCCACCTGGCACGGCGTACTCACCCGAGGCATCAACGAACGCATCCGCTGGCGAACCGACTACGAGCAAGCCAAACGCGCCGGACCCGCACCCCGCGACTCCAATTCGGCAACCGACCACGACCCCGCCACCCCGGCGGCATGACACGAGGGGATGCAGCCATGAACGAGGCGGTTCTTTGGAACATCGATGAGGTTGCCCAGCACCTCCGGGTACCTGTGCTCACGATCCGTTGGCTTCGTCAGGAAGGTCGGTTCGCTCCGGCGATCAAGGTTGGTCGACGGCTGGTCTGGGACGCGCGAGACATCGCTACCTGGCTCGAATCGCAGCGCGAGTCTGAGGCCGCCTGATGAGCGTCCAGCGCTACACCAAGGGTGGGCAGGTCAGGTATCGCGCACGGATCAAGTCGCACGGCCGAGAGGTGGCTACTCGCGTCTTCGATCGGAAGTCCGATGCCGTGGCGTGGGAGCAAGACCAGACTCGCAAGCTCCGGCTCGGCGAGTGGACGGATCCGAAACGGGGTCGTGTATCTCTTTCGGCAGTTGCGATCGACTGGCTTGAGTCCCGTAGCTCAGCGAAGCGCCGGACGCGGGAAGCCGACGAAGCCGACTGGCGACTCCACATCGCTCCACGTTTCGGCAACGCCCCGCTCGTCTCGATCACCTCGGCTGAGGTTTCGAGCTGGGTCGGTGCGCAAATCACTGCCGGTCGGAGTCCGTCCAGCGTGACCCGCTACCTGGCAACCCTCCGCTCGATCCTCAACTATGCAATCGCTGACGGTCGGATGACGGTGAACGTGGCAGCAGCGGTCAAGCTCCCGAGCGGTGGACAAGCGCGCCGAGACGGCATCCATCTGACCGAGGACCAGCTCCACGACCTGGCCGACGCCTGCCAGGGCACGTACGCCGAGATGGTGCTCGTACTCGGGCTGGGTGGCCTGAGGTGGGGCGAACTAGCCGGACTGCAAGCAGGAGACCGGGTGTACGTGCCGGGACGTGGTCTGCGTCTCCAACGCGCCGTGCTCGCCAGTGGTGGATCCGGCGAGCTGTTCGTTGACACGCTGAAGAACAAGCGCGCCAGGACGGTGCCCCTCGTCGACGACCTGGTCCCGATCGTCGACCGCTGGGCAGGCGACAAGGTGAACGCTGCGTGGCTGTTCCATGCTCCACAAGGTGGGCCGCTGAGCGAAGGCAACTGGAAGCGATCGGTCCGGTGGTCAGCTGCGATCAAGGCCATCGGTATGCCTAAGCTGCGCGTCCACGATCTGCGGCACACGGCGGCCTCCGTCTGGCTGGGCGCGGGGGCAGATCCGAAGGTCGTCCAGCGCATCCTGGGGCACGCCTCTGCCGCCATGACGATGGACCTCTACGGGCACCTGATCGACCAGAACCTGTGGGACGCCGCCAAGAGGATCGGGGGCACCAGAGGGGCACCGAGGGAACTTGGGCCGGGAACGACAGAACCCCCGGGCGAGGAAACTGGGTCCTGACCTGGGGGTTCGTGTGGAGCCGCCTGTCGGAATCGAACCGACGACCTTCTCATTACGAGTGAGACGCTCTGCCGACTGAGCTAAGGCGGCGGGTGCCGAGGCAAGAGTGTAGCGGGAGTCGGGGGGTGATTCCGAATCGGTTGCCGGCGGAGGGGGTGGGGCTGTGGTGCGGATCACCCGGCCGGGAACCTGGGCGGGACGGCGTACGTCGGACCGGTGCGGAATTAACCGGGGGAACAAATGATGCGGGAAATGCGTTGACTTGGTTGAGCGGGATGGGCGAGACTAATTCCCGCAAGGACCGAAACCCTGAGGAGACATCGTGTACGGCGTAAGCACTCTGACAAAGACCTGGCGGCGCGGCCGCATGGTTTTGTCGGCATGCCTGCGACCCGTCGACGAGAACGCGTTCGACTACCACCAGCTCTGCATCGAGCCTAGCCCGCACGCGGGCGGTCCGCCTGGGTGATCTCCGAGTGGGGAGACCTCCAGGAGCCGTCTGAGCCGGGTACCGGCAGCAGGCGGCTCTTTTCTTTTGCCCGCAACCCGGGTCAATTCGACATGTAATTTTCCGGTATTCACGAATACCGGCACGACCAATTGACAATTGCACAGAAATTACCAGCTGTAGGCCAGCGGCGAGGCCACCTCATTTGGGATGAGGGCGACGGAGGTTCGAGTCCTCCCAGCTGGACCAGGCGCCCGCAGGATGCTTGCTACCGGCCGAGCGGGCGCCGCAAGCGTGCCCTGCGACGGAAATCCGCAGTACATCCGGCGCAGGGCACACGAACGCCCGTGGCTCAACTGGAGAGAGCACCGGCCTACGAAGCCGGGGGGTGCAGGTTCGAATCCTGCCGGGCGTGCTGTGTCCGAAGCAGAAGCGGGCGATGCACCGGGACGTGGCCCCGGAGGAAGCGGGTTCGAGCCCCGCCGGACACCCTCAGTACGCCGGCCTCACGCACAGTCGCCGTACGCAACACCACGCAGTACCGAGATCGCCGACCTGGGAACGCCAGGTCGGGCACACTGGATGGGAGGAGGTACCTGATGAGCGGTGTGATCGTCCTGAACGCCTCGTACGAGCAGCTGCACGTCGTGTCGATCCCGCACGCCATCCGGATGCTCGTCCGCGAGGTCGCCGTCGTCGAGGAAGCCCACGACGGCGCCAGCATCGGACCGTTCCCCCTCCCCCGCGTACTGCGTCTCGTCCGCTACGTCGTGATGAAGTGGCGGTACGCGTCGGGACGGCTGCAGTACACGCGCGCCGGCGTGCTCAAGCGCGACAAGTACCTCTGCGCGTACTGCGGTAAGCCCGGCGCGAGCACGATGGATCACGTGATCCCACGATCACGGGGCGGCCGCGGCGAGTGGCTGAACGCCGTCGCCGCGCACTCCGGGTGCAACGAGAAGAAGGGCTCGCGAACACCGGAAGAGGCCGGCATGCCACTGCTGTGGCAGCCGTGGATCCCTTCCCGTGCCGAGTTAGCGCTCTGACGCGACACCCACCCGGTGTCGCGGCGGAACGCGATGCCAGGTGGGCGCCGGCGACCCACCCTCGGTTCTGACCCGAGGCCCCGCAGGTTCGACTCCTGCCCTGGCAGCTGTACGCCATCGAACAAGGAGGGGAATCGTGGAGCTTCCGGTTGAGCTGAGTGGTGCCAAGAGCTCCACACTGATGTGGGCTCAGGAGTACGACGTGGACGCGAAGGCACTGCAGCAGCTGCGAAACATTGCGGCGCTGCCGTGGGTTCACGGGGTTCGCGTGATGCCGGACGTGCACCTCGGCAAGGGCGCGACCGTCGGGTCCGTGATCGCGATGTACCAGGCCGTGTCGCCGGCTGCCGTCGGCGTCGACATCGGGTGCGGCATGGAAGGTGTCCTGACCTCGCTGACAGCTGCGGATCTGCCGGACGACCTGTCCCGCATTCGTTCGCGGATCGAGGCCGCCGTACCGGTTGGGTTCCGCTCGCACGGGGACCCGGTCGGCGTACGTCGGCTCGGGCTGGACCCGCGGCCGTGGGATCGGCTGTGGGGTGGGTTCACGAGCCTGCACGACGGGGTGCAGGACCGCGAGCGCAAGGCCAAGCAGCAGATGGGATCGCTTGGCGGAGGCAACCACTTCATCGAGGTCTGCCTGGACGACGAGGACCGCGTGTGGCTGATGCTGCACTCCGGCAGCCGCAACATCGGCAAGGAGCTCGCGGAGCGACACATGCGGATCGCCCGGGAGCTGCCGCACAACGCGGACCTTCCGGACCGTGACCTGGCGGTGTTCCTGTCCGGTACGCCGGAGATGGACGCGTATCGCCGGGACCTCACGTGGGCCCAGGAGTACGCCGCCCGCAACCGCGCGGTGATGCTCGCACTGGTGATGCAGGCGGTGCGGGAGTCGTTCGCGGTCGAGGTGCGGTTCGAGCAGCCGATCTCGTGCCACCACAACTACGTGGCCGAGGAGCAGTTCGACGGGCTCGATCTGCTCGTCACTCGCAAGGGCGCGATCCGGGCGGGGCTCGGGGACCTCGGGCTGATCCCGGGGTCGATGGGCACCGGTTCGTACGTCGTTCGCGGTCTCGGCTCGCAGCGCTCGTTCTACTCGGCCTCACACGGGGCAGGCCGCCGAATGAGCCGCAACGAGGCGAAGCGCCGCTACACGGTCGACGACCTGGTCGCGCAGACCGCGGGTGTCGAGTCCCGCAAGGACGCCGGGGTGATCGACGAGATCCCCGCCGCCTACAAGGACATCGACTCCGTCATCGCCGCCCAGTCCGACCTGGTCGAGGTAGTGGCCCACCTCAAGCAGGTCATCTGCGTCAAGGGCTGAACAGGTTCCTGCCGTCCTCAGGGGGACGGCAGGACACCTCAGGTGAGATCCGCCTGTGGGTAAGGGCAGCGGTTTGCTAAACCGTCCGTCGGCTGGCATGTCGGCTCGTGAGTTCGAATCTCACTCTCACCGCTGGGCGGCCGGGAAGGACCGGCCGCCCTGCCAACAACAAGAAGGAGAGGAGGACCGGCTATGGCCGACCTCAGGAAGAAAAGAGTGCCCGGCGGTAGGACCGGTGCTCCGGTGAAGCAGGGTCATGCGTTGCGGCGGGTGCAGCTCGCCTGCGGGCACGTGCAGCGGGATCGGATCGCCCACGCGGGTGATCACGTGTGGTGCGAGGCCGACTGCTCCGACTGGATCCGCGTTATCTCCGTCGAGGAGTAGTCACTCAGCTACTGAAAATGATGAGAAGTCATCGCAACTTTCTCCACCCACTCACCATCGTGGCGGTTGTACAGGTCTGTCACCGCCGGCCGGGGGGCCGCGGGCGAGTGGGTGGGGAAATGCATGACGAGATGGTTACTGGTGCTCGGGCTCGTGGCCGCGGGCCTCGCGGGCACCACCGGTGTCGCGACGGCTCAGACCGGGCCGGGGATCGCGATCGCCGCGGATCTGCCGGAGCCTGAGGCAGCGCAGTTCGTGCCAGGGGCAACAAACGTGGTCCCGGCGACCGCAGTGGCTGCGAAGAGTGCCCAAGCGATCACCACAGCAACAGGTGGCACCTACACCTGCCCGGGTTTCAGCACGGTCGACGACGCGACGCCGCTCTCGTCCGTGATGCAGGACACCTACACGTGGGGCGGGTTCAAGCCGTACAAGGTTGGTGACGGCAAGGGAAACATCAACTGGAAGCTGAACCCGTACAGCAATCCCAGCTGGTACATGTGGTTCCACTCACTTCGTTGGCTCGGCCAAGGGATCACCGCCGCCGGCCTGGGCGACACCGCCGCGATCGACCACGTGACGACGATCGTCCACGACTGGGTCCGCGACAATCCGTACTCCTGGAAGGGTGACGTCGGCGCCTGGGAGTCGACGATGCACCGCACCAACGTGATCATTTGCACCCGGCAAGCAGTCCTCGCCGGGTTGAACGTCACCACGCTGCCGACGCAGTACGCATGGCTCGACGCGGCGCTGCTGGACCACGCGACGTTCCTGGTCAACAACTGGAGCGGTGCCTGGAACCACGGCACCGACGAGAGCATCGCGCTGTTCGGCGTCGGCTGCACCCTCGACCGCACCGACTACATGACGCTCGCGCAGCAGCGCCTGAACGCCGGCATCACGACCTCGATCGATGCCGAGGGTTCGACCAACGAACAGTCGACGGCGTACGCGCAGTTCAACTACTCCCTCTGGGGCCGTGCCGTCGACGTACTGCGCGCATGCGGCGCCGACCCCGGTACGACGATCTCCGCGCGCCGCACGCTCCTGGCCAACTGGCTCGCGCTGGCAACGAACTCGCTCGGCAACCTGCACCAGATCGGCGACTCCGAGGTCGTCCGTACGGCGCCCGTCGCCGGCACACCGCTCGAGTACGCCGGCACGCAAGGCGCGACCGGGGTCGCACCGACGGACCGTGTCGGCATGTTCTCCGCGGGCTACGTCTTCGGCCGCTCCGGATGGGGCAGCTTCGCGGGCCAGTCGTCGTACAGCATCAGGTATGGGCCGACACGGCAACTACACGGTCACAGTGACCACACGTCGCTCACTTACACCGCCCGCGGGCGGGACATCCTGATCGACGGCGGGCACGCCGGGTACCAGAACGACGTTTGGCGGGCCTGGGCGAAGAGCCCGTTCGCCAGCAGCGCCATGACGACGCCGCTCTCCGCCGACACGCTGCCCGCGACCAAGCTGACCCGGTCCCAGGTGAAGCCGGGCGCTGACTTCTTCGAGTTCTCGGACGTACCTGGGCCCGGCATCAGCCGCGTCCGCGCCGTACTCGTGCTGAACAACCCGGACCTGGTCGTCACGCTCGACCGCGCGTCGTCGAAGACCGCCCAGCAGTTCCAGACGCTGTGGCACCTGCCCGCGGACCAGAAGGCGACCGTGTACTCACGGACCACCGCCCTGGCGTCGAAGACGGGTGAGGACACCCGGACGATCCTGTTCCAGGTGCCGTACCGGCAGGCACTGCCACCCGGCGCGATCCTCCTCAAGCAGGCTCAGACCAAGCCGATCCAGGGCTGGACCTACCCGAACATCAACACCCGGCTGTCCGCGCCGACGCTGATGTTCGCACGCTCCGGCACTACGGCGTCGATCCTGTCGTTCATCGCACCGGTCAAGGCCACCGGCGCCGTCACGTACGCCACCCGCTGGTCCGGTACGACGTACATCGTCGACCTCAGCGTGGCCGGCGTACGCACGTCGATCGGAATCACTGCAGGCGGCTCCTTGGTCCGCCTGACCTGACAGGATCGCCCGTAGGATGCGCGGGACGGATCGAGACGGGTGGTGACATGTCGGGACGCGAACAGCCGATCAGGGCGGGGCGGGCCACCATCTACGATGTGGCCGGCCTCGCCGGTGTGTCCCGGCAGACCGTGTCCCGGGCGATCAACGACAAGGGCGAGATCGACCCGGAAACCAAGGAGCGGGTGTTGCAGGCGGCCCGCTCCTTGGGCTACCGGCCGAGCCGGTTCGCCCGCGGCATGCGCGGGCGCGACACAGTCACCGTCGGCCTGGTCGTCTCAGACCTGACCAACCCGTACTTCCCCGAGGTTGCCGCCGGCGTGCTCGAGGTCGCCAAGGATCGCGGCTGGCAGGTCGTCGTCGCCGAGTCGCGAGGCACCGAGGACGAACTCGAAGCGCTGGACACGCTGTCGCAGCAGGTCGACGCGGTCGTCGGGTACTGCGACGCCAGCGACGACGTCCTGGCCGAGCATGTCCGAGGTCTTCCGCTGGTGATCCTCGAACGCGCTCCCGATCAGACCCGGTTCGGTGCCGTCGGCATCGATGTCACCGACGGGATGCGGCAGGCAGTCGCCCACTTGGTTGCCAAAGGCCACGTGCGGATCGGGATGCTGGACGGCTCGCCCGAGCAGGAACCGAGCGTCCGGCGCTTGGCATTCCTGGACCAGACCCGGGAGGCGGGCCGGACGATCACTGGCGCTCCCCACAGCGTCGCAGGCGGCGAGGTCGCAATGACCGAACTGCTGGACGCACATCCGGACGTCACCGCGGTGATCGGCTTCAACGACCTGATCGCGGTGGGCGCTGTCCGGACCGCGATTGCTCGCGGACTCCGGGTTCCCGAGGACATCGCAGTCATCGGGTTCGACGGCCTGGCCCTCGGCGACCTGATCACCCCGCCGCTAACCTCGCTGGTGATCGACAAGCGGCAGGTCGGCCGGCTGGCGGTCGAGCAGGTCGTGCGGATGCTGGCCGGCCAGGAGCCGCTGACCGGCGACGGCGCCTGGGTGCATCCCGAACTCGTCGTCCGCTCCTCAGCCTGAGGCGCTGTTCAGAAGGCTTGGAGGACCTTCCCAGGGTTGAGGAGGTTGTCGGGGTCGAAGGCTTGCTTGATGCGGCGGTGGAGCTCAAGGCCGACCGGGCCCAGCTCGGTCTCCAGCCACTGCGCCTTGAGGGTGCCGATGCCATGCTCGCCGGTGATCGTTCCGCCGAGACGTAGGCCCAACTCCATCACGGCGCCGAACGCTTCCAGGGCTCGCTCCTCGGCCGCCGGGTCGTTGCGGTCGAAGACCACGGTCGGGTGCATATTGCCGTCGCCTACGTGCCCTGGGCAACAGATCAGCACCTGGTACTTGTCGCCGATCTCGGCGATCCCGCGCAGCAACGCGACCAGCTGCGAACGCGGTACGGACACGTCGTCGATCAGCGTCGTCCCGAGCGGTTCCAGCGCGGAGTTCACCAGGCGGCGCGCCTCGAGCAGCATCCGTGACTCTTCGACGTCCGAGGCCTCGGCGACCTCGATCGCGCCGTGTTCTGCGCAGATCGCCGCGATGCGGGCCACGTCCTCGGCCGCTCGGGGCCCGCGGTCGGACTGCGCGAGCAACATCGAGCCGACATCGCCCGGAAGACCCATGTCGCGGTAGTCCTGGATCGCGCGCAGAGTCGGTTGGTCGAGGAACTCCAGCAACGACGGCCGCAGCCCGGACGCCATCACCGCCGCCGCGGCTGCGATCCCGTCCTCGATCGAGCGGAAGGTCGCCGCCGCGGTCAGCGCCGCCTCAGGCGCCGGACGCAACGCAAGCGTCGCCTCGGTGACCACACCCAGCGTGCCTTCGGATCCCACGATCAGCCGCGTCAGGTCGTATCCGGCAACGCCCTTCGCCGCACGCCGCCCGGTACGGACGATCTCGCCCGACGCCAGCACCACCTCGACGGCGCGCACGAAGTCCGACGTCACGCCGTACTTCACACAACACAACCCGCCCGCGTTCGTCGCGATGTTGCCGCCGATCGTCGACATCTCCCACGACGACGGGTCCGGCGGATAGAAGAGGTTCTTCTCCAGCACGGCCCGCGAGAGGTCGGCGTTCACGACACCCGGTTGGACGACGGCGACCTGGTCCCCTACCGAGACCTCGAGGATGCGGTTCATCCGCGCAGTCGACAGCAACAAGCAGCCATCGATCGCGTTCGCCGCGCCGGACAACCCGGTCCGCGCGCCTTGTGTGACAACCGGTACGCCGAAGCTGCCCGCGGCTCGCAGTACCTCGGCGACCTCGCTGGTCGACGCCGGCCGCACCAGCACGCGCGGCACCCCGGCTGGTGAGAACGTCGCGTGGTCGTGCCGATGGCTGTCAAGCACATCGGGATCATCGACCACCGCCGCGTCGCCCAACGCGGATCGAAGCCGGGCTACGAGAGTCATGCCTCATCCTGTTCGGCGAGCAGCCGCAGGATCAACTCCGCCCGCCGGACACGCTCCCGTCCGAGGGCTTCCGCCGTACCGGCCAGGTGTGCGCCGACCGGGTAGATGTTCGGCGCGTTGCGCAGGCCCATCTTCAAGTAGACCGGCGCCGCGACGCGGACGATCTCCGGTACGTCGTAGAAGCGGACGTGGCCGCCTTGGTCGTCGGGGACCTCGATGTACATGTCGATCGGAACCGTCGTCACCGAGCGGATCTCCGCGAGCACCGGCACGGGTAGGTCGGTCGACACGTTCAGGCTGGTCGCACCGAGACGCTCGTACAGCTGGGCGGTCGGTGCGTTCGGCAACGGCATCAGCACTGAGGTCTTCAGCACCAGATCCGCGGGCAGCTCGCCCTCGACCTTCAACCGGCCCATGATCTCCAGTACGCCGATGTCTCCGACCAACAGACTCCGTACGCCGAGCTCCACCGCACGGAATGCGTCGCACAGCGATGCCGCGACCTGCTCGTTGCCCCGCGCAACACCACCGACCGCGGCCGAAACCTTCGCCTGACCGCCGATGTCCCACGAACCGCGGGGACCGAGGAACAGGCAGACCTCGACACCGGAGGAAGCGCCGAGCGAGAGCATCTCCTCGATCTCGCCGTCGGTCAGCATCATCACGCCGCTGCCCTGCGACACCCGATCGATCGTGATCCCGCGCGACTTTGCCTCCTCCAGCACCGCGGTCATCACCCGCGGGCCTTCACAGGAAGGGATCTCGACCTTGTACGGCGACCCGTCCGGGAACGTCCGGGTCGAGGTGTCCCCCGGCGCGAAACCGCGATCGGCGAGCAGGGCACGTGCTTCGCGAAGGTTCATCACTCGCTCCAAGGTCCGAGGCTCCCGCCCGACGTCAGGTCGCGCGCCGTACCGGTGATCTCCAGGTCGAAACGCTCAGCCGCCTCGTCGAGCAGAGCCGGCGTCACCATCAGCTCGTGCGGGGACAGCGTGTCCTTGATCCGGGCCAGCCGCAGCTCGGACCAGTGCCGTCGCCCGCACATCGTCACAGCCGCGAGTACGGCGGCCTCGTCGTCCTCCATCACCATCGGCAACCGGGAACGCCGCGCACCGCCGGCACCGGAGGTCAACGCGTTCACGTAGCTCGCCCGCAGATCGATCTGCTCGAGCAACCGGGCCGGGATAACGTCGGCGAGCCCGAGTCCGGATGCGTTCCCGTGCGATGCGGGCGTCAACGAGTGCACGCTGATCGCCGCGATCGATGGCGACTCGAACTCCGGGATTCCGTGCACCCAGCAACGACCGATCACGTTGGTGTCCATGCCGGCGCCGGACTTGTCCTTGCCCAGTTCATCGATCACCAGAACGTCGAGCTCGTCGAACGGCAACCGGCCGAGCATGCTGGAAGCCCTTTGCAGCAAGGCATTCTCGGCCGATCCGGCGATCCCGTCGGCCTCGACGAGTTCGACAGAGGCCGTCTGATCGAGCGAATTCTCCAGGATCGCGAGACCGCCGAGGATCTTGCCCTGCGCAACAACCATCCGGGCCGCGGCCTCGATGTTGCCGCCGAGGGACGGGATGCCGCCGGCGTGCAGCGAGGCGGCGCCGCGATGGTTGCCAAGACCGATCGCGAGAACCTTCGCGATCCCGCTCTCGATCTGTCCGTGGAAGTCCGTGTGCGGTTTGACCCGGTTGACCAGGAGTACACCGTCGGCCTTGGCGGCGATCGCGTCGTGGTGGATCTCGGTGCCGTCGTCGAGCGTGCCGACGACCACGGTCTCCATCGTCGCCTCGATCGGGCAGCCGACGGACTCGGGCGTGATGCCGAGCCCTTCGAGCATCTCGCGCTGCCCGTCCGCGGTCGCGCCGCCGTGCGAGCCCATCGCCGGGATGACGAATGGTGCGGCGCCGGCGTCCTTCAGCCAGTCGACGGCGGCCTTCACCACCGGCACGAGATCGCGGATCCCCCGGCTGCCCGCAGTGACCGCGATCCGCGCGTCGGGCCGGATCCGTTCGCGGAGCGGCTCGAGCGCAGCGCGCGCTTCGGCGTACGGATCGGCCGAGGTCGGCACCTCCGACAGGATCCGCCTGATCGGCGTCACCTGCGGGAGGGTGCCGGACGGCCGAAGTCCTCGAACCGCCTCGAAGGGTCCCCAGCTCATCAGTGACTCTGCCGTCCGACGGCTGAACCTGTGCGGCCGACCAGGAAGTCCAGGTCGCAGCCCTGGTTCGCCTGCGTGACATGGTCGACGTACAACCGGGCCCAGCCGCGATCGGTCGGCGGCGTGGGCGGTTGCCAGTCGGCTCGCCGCTTCTCCAGCTCTTCGTCCGACACGTCCAGATGCAACCGTCGCGCCGGTACGTCGAGCTCGATCCAGTCACCGGTCCGCACCAGCGCCAGCGGCCCACCGACAGCCGCCTCCGGCGTGACGTGCAGTACGACGGTCCCGTACGCCGTACCGCTCATCCGGGCGTCCGAGATCCGCACCATGTCGTCGACACCGATCTCGGCGAGCTTCCGCGGGATCGTCATGTTGCCGACCTCGGGCATCCCCGGATACCCGCGCGGGCCAGCGTTCTGAAGCACCAGCACGGTGTCCTCGTCGACGTCCAGGTCCGGGTCTTCGACCGCCTTGTCGTAGTCCTCGATGCTGCTGAACACCAGCGCCTTGCCGCGGTGCCTCGACAGCCGCTCGGACGCGGCCGACTGCTTGATGACCGCACCGTCCGGCGCGAGATTCCCCTTCAGTACGGCGGTTCCCGCGCCGCTCCCGAGTGGATCGCCGACTGGCCGGATGACGGCGTACGTCGGATCGCCCGGAGCACCACCGGGGTACGTCGCCTCGATCCGTTCGGCGTTAGCGACGTTCTCGCCGAGGGTCTTGCCGGTGACCGTGATCGCGTCGGTCTTGAGCAGCGGCAGGATCTCCTTCAGCACCGCGGGCAAGCCGCCGGCGTAGTAGAAGTCCTCCATCAGGTACTTGCCCGACGGCTGCAGGTCGACCAGCCACGGGACGCCGCGCGCCCACTGGTCGATGTCGTCCAGCGTCACGTCGACGCCGACCCGGCCGGCGATCGCGAGCAGGTGGATGACGAAGTTCGTCGAGCCGCCGATCGCCGCATTCGACCGGACGGCGTTCGCGAAGGCATCCCGGGTCAGGATGTCGCTGATCTTGAGGTCTTCCTTCACCATCTCGACGATCCGCTGCCCGGACTTCTGGGCGACCACGTACCGGCGGGAGTCGACGGCGGGAATGGCCGCGCCGCCGGTGAGCTGCAGACCGAGCGCCTCGGCCATGCACGCCATCGTCGACGCCGTGCCCATCGTCATGCAGTGGCCGTTGCTGCGCGACTGGCCGCCCTCGGCGGCGGCGAAGTCCTCGGCCGACATCCGGCCGGCGTTGAGGTCCTGCGTGAACCGCCAGACCGCCGTACCGGAGCCGATGTCGCAGCCGCGGAATTTGCCGTTCAACATCGGACCGCCGGTGACGACGATCGTCGGCAGGTCGACGCTCGCGGCGCCCATGATCGAGCCGGGCGTCGTCTTGTCGCAGCCGGTCAGCAGGACCACACCGTCGAGGGGATTGCCGCGCAGCGACTCCTCGACGTCCATGCTGAGCAGGTTGCGGAACAACATCGCGGTCGGCCGCAGCAGCGTCTCGCCTAGCGACATGACCGGGAACTCCAGCGGGAATCCGCCGGCCTGCCAGACGCCGCGCTTGACCGACTCGGCGAGCCGGCGCAGGTGCGCGTTGCACGGTGTGAGTTCGGACCAGGTGTTGCAGATCCCGATCACCGGGCGGCCGTCGAAGGCCTCCTCGGAGAAGCCCTGCGACTTCATCCACGACCGGTGGATGAACCCGTTGCGGCCCTTCTCGCCGAACCAGTGGTCGTAGCTCCGCAGCCCGATCGGCTCGTCCGGTTCGTCGACGGCGCGCTCGTTGGTCGGTTCGTCAGTCATCGCGACACCTCACCTGTGGTCACGGTTCCGTTCACCCGGCGGCTGATGCCGGCCGGGTTCGAGTCCTTGAGTACGTCGGGGAGCACCGCGTCGGGCGCGTCCTGGTACGCCACCGGGCGCTGGAACCGGCGGGCCGCCGTCACGCCGACGCTCGTGTGGATCGAGCCGACCGTGGACGGGAAGGGGCCGCCGTGGTGCTGCGCCCAGCTCACCGCGACGCCGGTCGGCCAGCCGTTCCACAACACGCGACCCGCTCGGGCGGTCAGCAGTGGGAGAAGTTCACGGGCGAGGTCGGCGTCTTCGTCCTCGGCGTGCAGCGTCGCGGTCAGATTGCCTTCGAACGCTTCGACGGCCGCCTTCAGCTCGTCGACGCCGTCGTACTCGACGACGATCGAGACCGGGCCGAAGCACTCCTCGAGGATCTCGTCGCGGCGGGCGAGTAGCTCGGTGACCGTTGTCTGCAGAAGCGTTGCGGCGCCGGTGGACCAGACCCGGAGGCCGTCGACCTTTTCGAGGCGGTCGAGGCCGGAGCTGAAGCCGTCCTTGATCCGGTCGTTGAGCATCGGGGCTTCGGCGACTCCGCCGACGGCCTCGACGAGCTGCTCTTGCAGGCCGTGGCCGGTCGGCAGGAACAGCAGTCCGGGCTTGGTGCAGAACTGCCCGACGCCGAGCGTGAACGAACCGACGTACCCGCCGGCAATGTCCTTGCCACGGGCATCGATCGCCGCCTGCGTGACGAAGACCGGGTTCAGGCTGCCGAGCTCGCCGTAGAACGGGATCGGCTCCGGGCGGGTGACGGCGATCTCGTGCAGCGCCTTGCCGGCCGGGACCGAGCCGGTGAAGCCGGCCGCGGTGATGCGCGGATCCTTCAGCGCGGTGACGCCGACGTCGAAGCCGGCGATCAGGCCGAACGTTCCGTCCGGTGCTCCGGCGGTCTTCAGCGCCGCGATCATCACCTCGGCGGTCCGCGCGGACAGCTCCGGGTGTCCAGGGTGTGCCTTGACGATCACCGGGCACCCGGCCGCCAGCGCGGAGGCGGTATCGCCGCCACAGACGCTGAACGCGAACGGGAAGTTGCTGGCGGCAAACACCAGGACCGGCCCGAGCGGGACGAGTACGCGCCGAAGATCCGGCCGCGGCACCGGCTTAGCCTGCGCATCGGCGGTGTCGATGACGACTTCGAGCAGCGAGCCTTCTTCGAGCACGTCCGCGAACATCCGCAGCTGTCCGGTGCTCCGGGCAACCTCGCCGGTCAACCGGGCCTGAGGCAACGAGCTCTCGCGCATCGCGATCGGCACCAACTCGCCGGACGCCGCATCCAACGCATCCGCGACGGCGCGGATCCACCCGGCCCGGACGGCCGGCTCGGACGAACCGAACGCGGGCGCAGCAGCCGTCGCGGCGGCCAGCGCCTGCTCGAGCTCGGCGGGCGTGGTGTCCTGCGTCATCGGATTCCCTCCAGGTTGTCGGTTGCCAGGAACGCGAACGGTTCCCGGCCTACGGCCACGGTATTCGTGAGGGTGCCGACCTCGTCGATCGTGATCGTGATGACGTCCCCTTCGGCGAGGGCGAAGTCCAGCTCGGGGACGATCCCGGTGCCGGTCGCGAGGATCACGCCGTCGGGGAAGTCGTTCGGCAGGAACAGTACGTCGATCAGGTCCTGCAGCTCCCGCACCAGCTTCGCCGTCGACGTGGTGTCCGAGAACACCTCCGCGCCGTCCCGCTCGATCACCAGCCGGATGCCGAGGTTCTTCGGATCGGAGACCTCCCACGCCGGGCGGATCCCGGACGCCAGCGCACAACCGCCCGCGAACAGCTTCGCCTGCGGTACGTACAGCGGATTGACGCCCTCGATCGAGCGCGAGCTCATGTCGTTGCAGACCGTGAACCCGACGATCTGACCGTGGCTGTTGGCAACTACCGCGAGCTCCGGCTCCGGTACGTCGTGACCGGAGTCGGACCGGATACCGACCGGCTCGCCGTCCACGACGACCCGCCAGGCCGGCGCCTTCTGGAACAGCTCAGGCCGGTCGGCGCTGTAGACCTTGTCGTACACCGACTGCTCGGTGCTCTCCTCCATCCGGGCGCCGCGCGACCGCTCGTACGTCACGCCCGCGCACCACACCTCACCACGCCCGTCGAGCGGCGGCAGGAACTTCAGCCCTTCCGCCGGCTCGCCCTCCCCGAGCTTGCCGACCGCGCCCTGCAGGTCCTCGAGCGAGAGTTGCAACAGCTCGGCAAAGGTGTTGATGCCGGGGAGCGACGCCACCGTGTCGCCGGTGCGCACACCGGGGATCGGACGACCGTCCACCGGGGACAGATAACGGACGAGGTGCATTGACAGGCCTTTCTTTTCTAAAAGCACAGTTACATCGAGGTGCCGAGCAGACCACGGGTGATCTGGAAACCGACATTGCCAGAGGCAACAGCTTTGGGAACGAGTCGGCGACTGGCGACCGCGGCGATGGTGTCGAGCCCGATCCGCGCCTGCTCGGCCGCGTCGCCGGTGGCGACCGCGTCCAGATCGTCGCCGTACGTCGCGACCGTCTCCGGATCGTTGCTGAACTCAACAACCGGCACGAACCGCTGCGCCGACAAGGTGCCGCCGGCAACATGCGCGAGGATCTGCTGGACACCGGTCGCACCGAATCCGGTCGCGGTCTCCATCCAGTCCGTCCCCGGCATCCGCATCACGTGCCAGCCCGGCTTCGCGAGCCGCTGCCCATGCGCGACAGTCGGCCCGACCGGATCCGCCGACCCGAACGCCGCAGTACGGAATCGGTCATCCGTCAGCAGCGCGCCACGCGACGACAGTACGACGGAACCGCCCGAGCCCACGATCTCGCGGCCGATCAGCGCGAACGCCTCGGCGGTCGCAGCCGAGAACGGACCCCGCGCTTCGAGGCCGACGGTGAGCGCGCCGAGATCCCCGCGTTCGTCCTTCGGTGCAGCCAAGTCGAAGCTGCTGAACCAGTCCTTGACCTTGTCGCCGACCGCATCGAGACCGCCGTCGGCCTGGATGCTCGCCCAGCCGAAGCGGGACGGATCCTTGCCGGCCTCGACGAGTCGCGAGCGGAAGTAGTCGTTGTGGGTCTTCTCGCAGCCATGCTCGAGCAGCAGGGCCATCCGGGTGTTCGGGTGCAGCAGGTACCCGAGCATGATCCGCGCGAACGTCTCTTCGGACGCGCCACCACTGCTGCCGCAGCCCTCGGTGTGCGGCAGCGCGACCATCCGGGTGACCGCGTCGCCTGCCCACTTCTCGAGCTCCGCCTGGGCCGCGATGCGCAGCGCGATCTGGCCGGAGCAGAGGCTGGTCGGCAGGATCAGGCCGACCGCTTCGGGCACCAACCGGTCGTCGACTCGCAGCAGCTCCGCAGGTGTCCGGTTGTCTGAGGAGTGACCAAGATGCGGCAGGCCGTCGAGCGGAGCGTCGCGATCCTCGACCGGGAGGTCGGTGAGCTTGCGGCTCATCCGGCCGTCGGTGGTGATCGAGATCCCCTCGACCGGGCCGACCTGCTTCCAGTTCCGCCAGATCGACACCTGGCTATGGCCGGCGCGTTCGCCCGCGCTCTTCTCCCCGGACGCGACCCGGATCGTGAGGTCGAACGTCTCCGCGGTGAGGTCCGCCATCGGCGTACCGGTCAGGTATTTGCCTGCGTCAACGTCCATCTCGGCGTGCAACCGCTCGTACCGGGCGCTCGTCGTGACGAACTTGAGCGTGGGCACGAACGGGAAGTTGGTGATCGAGCCGTTGCCGGTGGTGAAGAAGATCAGGTTGCAGCCGCTGCCGATCTGGCCGGCGACCGATTCCAGGTCGTTGCCCGGACTGTCCATGAAGATGTAGCCGCTGCCCGGCAGCGGTTCGCCGTACTCGATGACGTGGTCGAGCCGGACCTCGCGCGGAAGTTTGCGCGCGGCACCGATCGACTTCAGCACGATGTTGTACAGGCCGCGGTACACGTTGCCGCCGGACGGGTTGCCCTCGGCGGTGTGGCCGTGCCAGCCGACGCGCTCCTTGAACGACTTGATGATCGCGAGGAAGTTCTTCGCGGTCGCGAGGTCGCGGACGTTGTTCAGGACGTAGGGCTCGGCGCCGATCAGCTCGTCGGTCTCCGCGAGGACCGCCGTACCTCCGTGCCGGATCAGCTCGGCGCTGACCTGACCGGCCAGCGGGTTCGCCGAGATGCCTGAGAACGCGTCGGAGCCGCCGCATTGCAGCGCGATCTTGAGATCCGCCAGCGGGACCTCCTCGCGCTGCTGCACGTCGACGACCGGCAGCCACGGCTCGATCAGCGCGCCGGCCATGGTCAGGTCGTGCTCGAAGCCGGCCTTCCGGGTGAAGTACGCGTGCGGCACCTTGATCGACGGGTAGCCGTTCTCGGCCAGGAAGTTCTTGATCGCCTCGCCCGAGACGACGTCGCCCTCGGTGTCGACGATCAGGACCGCGCCGACATTCGGGTTCAGCGTGAAGCCGGCCAGCGTGGCGAGAAGGAAGTGCAGGTTGTTCGGTACTTCATCCTCGCCGCCCTCGGTGTGCGCCACCGGTACGACTCCGTCGCCGGCCTCCGCGCCGTCGAAGCGCCGCGCGAGCTCGGTGACGAACCCGCTGCTGCGAGAACTGGTCGCCATCAGTACGACGTGGTTGCGCGTGCCGGCCGCGCCCTGTTCGCGCGGGTAGCCGAGGAACGTGCCGGGCTGCTCGACGCTGGTCACCTGGGCGCCGAAGTTCAGCGCGGACTCGTCCAGCTCGTACGGGTCGAGTGGCTCGTTGGTCGCGCTCGGCACCTCGGGCAGACCGTCGACGCCACGGGCCGTGACGGCGGCGAGGCTGGTCGGCGTACACACATAGTCACCGGGGACGAGGTCGCGGGATGCGCGCGCGAACGCGGTGTTCCACGAGGTCAGAGCGTCGCCGGTGCTCGCCGGGGTGACTACGAAGCGGTGCCCTTCGAGCACGGTGTGTGGCAGCGTCACCGTCGTACCGTCCAACTCGACCTCGGTGCCGGCCTCCAGCCGCCGGGAGGCGATCGCCACGTTGTCCCCGGGCTCGGGCAGAACGCCGATCTCTTCGAACCTCACCATCGTTCGCGCCTTCCCATAGCTACCTCGAGCCAGAATCGTGCATGATGCATGATTACCAGTGTTACCCTGCCGAAACCTGACCGGTGGGGTCAAGGGCGCGACCAGATTCCGGAGACAGCTGATGGCTGACGCGTTGGGGCCGATGGAGCCGGTGACGCCGGTATCGCCGGTGGACCGGCGGGTGCTGCGGCGGCAGATGCTCGCCGACGACGTGTACGAAGCCATCAAGACGATGCTGATGGACCACGTCATCCGCCCCGGCGCCCGGATCTCGATCGACGGTCTGGCGCGCGAGTTCCAGGTGTCGTCGACGCCGGTCCGGGAGGCGCTGGCACGGCTCGAGTCGGAGGGTTTGGCGGTCAAGGAGCCGCTGAAGGGCTATCGTGCGACGCCGCTGCTGACGCTCGACGAGTTCGACGACCTGTACCGCTTCCGTCTCCTGCTCGAACCGTGGGCCGCGCGGCGCGCCGCCGAGCTGATCTCTTCTTCGGGGCGCGAACAGTTGCGGTCCGAGCTGGCGAACGCAGTCGAGCCGACGTCGATCGACTACGCCGGCTACAAGTCGCTCACCGCGCACGACAACCGCTTCCACTCACTGATCGCGTCACTGTCGGGGAGCGAGCAGGTCCGGCTCGCCTTCGAACGCACCCACTGCCACCTCCACATCTTCCGCCTCCACTACGACCGCGACATCGGCCCGGAAGTGCTGACCGAACACCGCATGCTGGTCGAGGCGATCACCTCCGGCGATCAAGTCGGGGCCGAGGCCGCGATGACCCGACACATCGAAAACTCGATGACACTACGGTTGCGCCGCATCTACGAGTGATGCGCTTTCCCCTGGAAATCCCTCCAGCGCTAGCGGCGTACATCCTCGACCTGCACTGGGACCTCGAGCTGTTGCACGCCCTCGACCTGCCGGTGGTCGAGCTCCCCTTGGCCGACTTCGCCGACCACCTCGACCTCCCGTTCTGGGCGTACGACGACCGCCCGTTCCAGATCACTCCACACCAGGTCGCGGCCGATCCGGTCACCTATCGCTCCCAGTACGAACGCACCCTCGCGGCAGACCTCCGCCACCCGATAGACGCCGTACGCCGCCCCGACAACCGCCTCACCATCCTCGACGGCGTCCACCGTCTGCTCCGCGCCGAGCTCGAAGGCCACACCGCCGTCGCCGTACGCATCCTCCCTTGGCCAGACCTGAACCAGATCGCCGTCCGCGGCGGCGGATTTCTGCCGCCCCCGCGTGCCTGACAACTACTTCGTGATCACCAGGGCGTCGCCGACCGGGCGTTCGCCGGTTGCGTCTGACGGTGTGTTCAGTACCTTGCCGTCGGCAACCATCGTTGTGGAGCCGCCGCCGTCCAGGTTGATTGCTTCGGTGAGGTGGAACGACTTGGCTACCGCAGCCGCCTCGGAGATCGAGAGTCCGAGGCTGTTGACGTTGCGGCCGTCGGCGGTGATCAGGACCGTGCGGCCGCGGTCGTCGACGCCGGCGATCGTGCGCGGGTTTCGCTTGTGGACCCAGCCGTAGTAGAAGCTCGGCGTGTCCTGCACCATCCCGTCCGCCGCCGCGGTCGCGTGGATCCGCCCGTCGCGGACCAGCTCCGGTCCGCCGTTGACGATCGTCGTACGGCGGGACAGCGGGACCGGCCGACCGTGCTCGTCGAGCAAGGTCGAGCGGACCGTCAACGGCCTGCCAACCCGAGCCGCAGCCAGCAACGGCGCCACGAGGTTGCCGATCGCCTGCACGGTGCGCCCGCCTTCAGGGATCGCCCCGCCGCGAGTCGTCGTACGAACAGCAGTCACGATCCCGCGCCGATCGAGCACGACCTCGGCACCGGGTCCGCTCGGCGTGGCAACGCCGTACGACTCGTCGAACGCGACCAGTTCATCCGCGTCGGTGCAGGTCGTGTCGTGCATCGGCTTCGCGGTGGGCAGGTCATCCGCCGTACCGCCACAGTTGCGGATCAAGCCAGGCACGCGGTTGAGGCCGTCGAGCGGAAGCGCCTTGCCGACGCCCTGGACGGAACCACGCCACGTGAACCGGTCGACGGAGGTGCCGCGCGGGCCGAGCACGAGGGCCGGGCGGCCGTTGGTCGGCTCGCTGACCAGGCGCCCGTCGTACACACCAACACCGGCCGGATCGCCGGGCGCCCCGGACTTCGGGTCGAGGACGAAGAAGCCGGCGTTGATCGCGGCCGTCGCGCCGGTCAGGGTCGCGAGCGTGCTGGTGGTTTCGCGCTGCTCGATGTCCGAGCCGTACGTCGCATCGAGCGTGCCGCGGAACTTCTTCGGGTCGATCGTCAGCACCTGGACGTGCCACGGACCGGTCGAGCCGGCGATGTCGTCGGGCTCACCGTCCCAGCCCGTGTAGATGCTCGATCCGCTGAGCCCGGCCGCGATCACCTTGGTACGCAGGGCGTCGGCGTCCGCCTTGTTCGCGAACAGCCCGAGGCGAACGCGGTACCCGAGGCTGCCCCCGCCCGCGTCAGCGAGTCGCGGCGTCGGCACGTCCTCGACGCGCGGCTCGAGGCCCGCGGCACGGAGCTTGTCGGCGGCCTTGTTCGCGCCGGCCTGGTCGGAGATCGCGGCCGCGGGCGCGTCCGGATCGGGCGAGGAGGACGGGATTGCAATCTCGACGGTCCAACCGGCCTTGGCGTCGGTCTGGCCGCGGACGATCGTCGTCAACGTGACACCCGGCTGCAGCGTACGAGTGTCGCGGGTTTCGGTGAGGTTATCCGGACCGAGCGGCAGCTGCTGCGTCGGCGGTGTGGCAACAGCAGTCGTGCCACCAAGAGTCAGTGAAAGGCAAAGGGCGGACAGGCCCAGACGTCGCAGGGTCATAGAACGTTCCTACGTTCCCCCCACCCCTGCCGCAACCTGACCGGAGCGTCGCCTCCTTGAACAACAAACGTCACTCCAACGACGCCCCACCATAGGAGACCTCGTTGCCGTCCGGATCGAAGAACGTCGCATGCCGCACCCCGTTCTCGTACGTCTCCTGTACTGCGGGCACCAGGCCGCGCTCGGCGATCGCCCGCAGCACTGCATCAAAGTCGTCCACGAACAACGTGTGCTGCGCATGCCCCGCGTGCGCGGGCACCACCTCGGTGTAGAGGAACTGGTGCTCGCCCAGCTCCCACACCGCCTCGACATCATTGGGCAGAAAAGTCGGCGCTCCACCCAGCAACTGCTCGTACCACGCAACCGCGGTGGCGTAGTCACGCACGGAAACTCCCGCAAACAGATCCATACCGGACCCTATCGACCGACAACCTCGGTCAGGTGCGCGTGCTCCGGCTGCGCTTGCAGACCGCGGATCCTGTCCGCACCACTACGCGTCGAATAGATTTGCTGGAGATGCAGGCACCGACCGTGAGGACGAACCATGTCGCCGCATGAGGTCATCGGAGAGTTCACCCTCGGGCTCGTGGTCAACGCTGTCAGTAGAGGCGCCGGCATGTTGGCCGCGCTCCTGCCCATCGGCGAACCGGTCAGCGAACAAACTTGGTCACGCGGTTCTGTGAACCTCGCAGTGCAGGCCGAGCTCGAGGATCATGACCTCTCGCCTGACCTCCTGATCCGGGTCGGCGATTTCCTGCGCCAGTCGCCCGAGGCACAGCACCTTGCCGAAGCCGCACTTCTGGTCGCGCTGCTGCGAGGTGACACGGAGTCGATCCAGAGCAAGTTCCGGGCCGAGGTTCGAGCCGCCCTGATCCTGACGATCGCCCCTGACCAGGACGACCTGCCGGCGGTCGCCGGCGCAATCACCGCTGGTCTGCTGGCAGCCGCGGGAGGGCTGTACAGCCACGCCAAGAGCCGGTTCAGCCGCGGTAGCGGGGACGGAGCCAAGTCGTACCTCGAGCAAGCCGCCAACCGGGAACTCCTCGCGCAAGCATTGCAGTCGAGGTTGAACCTGGTTGACTTCGCCGCATTCGTCGGCTCGTACCGGAATCTCGCGCAGCAGAAGGCCGAGAATCTCACGTTGGCGCAACTCGACCAGCAGCGGTCGATCCGGCTGCAGGACGTCTATGTCGCACCGGACCTGCAGGCGATCGACGGCGGCTGGGACTCGGTCGCACCCTCTGACCGCCTTGACCTCCGGGACGTCTTCGCTTTGTCGGCGCGGACTGTCGTCCTCGGGGATCCAGGAGCTGGCAAGTCGACCCTGCTCCAGCACCTGATGCACGAGACCAGCAGCGCAACGGAGCAGAACGCGCGGGTTCCGTTCCTGGTGGAGCTCCGCCGGTACAACGACGCCAAGACACGGGATCCGCGTCGAATCCTCGATCACATCGAGAGTTGCGTGGCGGAGGATTACCAGCTGGTCCCGCCCCCTGGTTGCATCGAGTGGCTCCTGATCAGCGGTCGCGCCGTCGTCATGTTCGATGGTCTTGACGAGGTGGTCAACGGGACGTCCCGGGCAGCCGTCAAGGACTCGGTCCTGGCCTTCGCGAGTCTCTATGCCGCAACACCGATGGTGGTCACCTCGCGTTCGGTCGGGTACGACATCGCCTCGTTGTCGAGGACGCACTTCACCCACTTCAGAATCCTGCCGTTCTCCGACGAACAGATCCGCCAGTACTGCGAGTCCTGGTTCCGGATCGACGAACGCCTGAATCCGCAGGTGCTGGAACAGCGGGTGGATTCGTTCGTCGCAGAGTCCGCAGAGCATGCCCCGGACCTGCGAGCGAACCCGCTGATGCTGAGCCTTCTGTGCGCGATCTACATGGGCGAGAGATCAATCCCTGAGAACCGGCCGGAGCTGTACGAGAAGTGTGCCGCCCTGCTGTTCGATCGCTGGGACGCGCTGCGGCGCATCGACACTCCGCCTGCGTTCAAGGCCGACGCCAAGATTGCGCTCTGTGAGATTGCCTTGTGGATCTATCAAAGCGCCGAACGCCAGCAGGGTGTGACCGAAGCGGCGCTGGTGAAGCGGCTGACCAGATTCTGGCAGCAACAGCGTCTTGCCGACGTCATCGCGGCCCGCGAGGCCGCTCAGGAGCTCGTCTCTCTGTGGCGTGGCCGGGCCTGGTTGATCACCGACCTGTCCTCCGGACCGAACAGCCAGCCGATCTTCGCCTTCACCCACCGAACCTTCCTCGAGTACTTCGCCGCGGTGGAGCTGGTTCGCAGGGCGGGCAGTCCCAAGGAGTTGCTCTCCAAGCTCGCCCCTCACCTGGAGATCGCCGAGTGGGAGGTCATCGGCGAGGTATCGGTCGCGGTCCTCGACAGCTTTCAGCATCGCGGAGCCGAGCGATTCATTCTGGAGCTCTGCCGCCGGGCGGCCCGATCCAGTCAGAAGCGCCGCTACATGCTGACGGCCTTCGCCCTGCGTCTGCGCGAGTTCGGATTGCTGACCCCCAAAGCGGTCGAACGGCTCGCCTCGCAGGTCCTCAGAACCTATCTCGAGTCACAGAACCCCGGCCGGGACTATCGCGAGATCCGGACCTTCTTCGTTCGCTGGTCGTACTGGGAGGACCGCGATCTGCCTGCATCCAGTGCGGACCTGCCTGGAGCGCTCAAGGAATCCCTCGGCAAGGTCGCCGGAGACCCGCAAAGCCAGGACGACATCACGCCGTTCCATGGAGAACTCCTGCTGCTCAATCTGCTCTCGCAGTTCCCCGACGCGATGCGAGTGGTCGAGCAGCTGGTCGACGAGCTAGGGGAGCTGATCGACAAGTCCGATGCTCGGTGCGGGGCGTCGTACCGCGTGCTCGCCTGCCTACCGGCTCTGGTTCAGCTCGCAGGTCGGCCGGCTGAGGGCGTCGCCGCACAGACCCAGGAGATGATCAGCAAGCTGCATGCTCGGGACACATCGGGGTCGCTCTACGAGAGCGGGCCGCTGACTGTACTGGCGGCTGTCGACCGGGGCATTCCGGTCAGCGACGAAGTTCTCGACGCGCTGCCATGGCAGTTGTTCGTCGCCCGGGAGCCGATCCTGGTGTCGAACTTCACGAACTTCGACACCATGCCGAGGCTTCAACCGCTGCTCGACGGCAACCCACCATCGGAATGGATCGAGGCTCGCCTGAGCGCACTCGGCCTCCGCTTCATGGCTGCCATCGAAGATCTCGAGGCCAGCCAGATCGAGGTCTGGATCAACTCCGACGATTTGATCCCGATCGAGCAAGTCTTTGAACGGCTGGTCGACGCAACCGTACCGGCGTCACCGGGGACTGCGACCGTCTACTGGCTGCTGGCTACCTTGATGTCGCAGGCGAACGAAGTACGGCTGAACGACGCTCTGCCGATCTGGCTCGGCGAGATGTTCGCTCGCTTTCCGGCCGAGTTCAGAAGGCTCCTTGTCACCACCTACCGCCGGCGTCCGGCACAGCCTGGGCACCTGCCGGAAGAAATCGTCCGGCTGTCGGAGAGCCCGCCCCGGCTGGTGGAACTGGACTAGGGCCGAGCCGGCCGCAATCCAGTTCCTCCCACTGTGCTCGTCAGGCCGGGGCGTCGCCGTGGTCGGGGATTTCTAGTTGTACGCCGCCTTGGAGGGCGGACTGGTGGGCGTAGATGCCGGGGAGGGTGTAGCGGGCGGAGATCCAGGCGTTGATTGGTGGGAGGGTCTTGTCGGCTACCGCGCGGACGAAGTCGTCGGCGAGGAAGTGGTGGGAGCCCTCGTGGCCGTTGTGCATGCCGGCGAACTGCTCCGGCAGACGGCTGCGGTCGTGGACCGGGGAGAGGCCGGAGCGGAACGCGTCACGTAGGGCCGGGTCGACATTCGCCAGGTCGGCGTCGTCGAGGGAGCTGCTCGGCTTGGTCTCCATCAGGTGGGAGACGTCCTCGACGCCTTCCTTGTTCTGCCACAGGGTCGTGGTGGCGAGCTGCTCGAAGCTGCCCTCGGTACCGAACACGCGCAGTCGCGACTCGCGGATGTGCGACGGGTACCCGACGCGGCGCATCTCGTTCGTCCGCATGATGCCGCCGTCGGCGAGCTTGAAGAGCGCGGTCGCGTTCGAGAAGTCGTTGTTGAACTGGCTGACGTCCTTGTCGAAGACGCCGTCGCCGCGGTCGTCCTTGACCCCGATCGCCGACACGTGCGTGGCATGCTGACCGGTCACCGAGAGAACGTTGCCGACGGCATGCGTCGGGTAGAGCAGCGGCGGGAACGACGCGGTCTTCTTCCACTCGTCGCCGCCGGAGTACTGGTACGCCGCGTAGAACCCGAGGTCCATGTCGTGGACGTAGTCGCCCTCGGAGTAGAACACCCGCCCGAACGCGCCCTCGGCGAGCTTCTGCCGGCAGTAGACCGACGACGGGTAGTAGAAGCTGGTCTCGCCCATCATGTACGTCAGGCCGGTCTCCTTGACCAGCTCGATGATGCGCGCGATCTGGTCCGCCTCGATCGCCATCGGGACCGTCGAGTACACATGCTTGCCGGCCTCGAGCGCCTTGATCGCCATCTCCCCGTGCAGCCAGCGCTGCGTGAAGATCGCGACCGCGTCCAGGTCCGACTCGAGCATCTCCTCGAACGACGCGTGCGTGACTGCGATGCCCTGCTTGGCGGCCATCTCCGCGGTCCGCGCCGGGATCACGTCGGTCAGCCGCACCTCGGACACGTCCGGGTGCGCGGACCACAGCCGCAAGAACGAAGGAGCAAACTGTCCGGCGCCAACCACACCGATGCTGATTCCCATGCGAGATAGGCAATCACACATTTATGTTCTACGGAAGAACAAATTCAGACGTTGGAACGTGTGGACTCAAACCGACGCCGCCTCCGGCGGCGGGGCGAGAGGGTGCGTTGGAACGTGTGGACTCAACCAACCCCGCCTCCGCGGCGGGGCGAGGTGGGGTGAGGGTGGGCGGATCGCCAGGCCATCACAATGTGGGGGCGCCGCCGGCCGTGCGCTTGGCGGGCTGGGGGACGGGCGATTGTGATGGGCTGGGGATCCGCTATTTCGCCGGCCGGAGCAGGTGAGGGTTGTCTGTGGTGATCCCGTCGACACCCAGGGCTACGGCTTGGGTGAGGGTTTTGGGGTTGGGGACGGGCCAGGCGGTGACGGATAGGCCGGCTGCGTGGAGGGCGGCGACGCCGGCGGGGGTTAGGCCGGTGATGCCGCAGAGGGACCAGGTTGCGCCGGCGGCGCGGGTTCGGGTGATTACTTCGGGGATGTCCGGCGTACGGCCGAAGATGTGGCCGGTGGTTGCGTCTGGGTAGGCCTCGCGGATGGCCAGCAGGATTTCGGGGTGGAAGGACGTGACGAGGGTGCGGGCGGCGAGGGACGGGTTCGACTTCAGGGATTGGGCGAGGAGGGGTACGGCGGCCTCGGCCTTGATTTCGGCCTGGATGCGGATGTCGACGGCGGCGACCGTTTCGGACCAGGTCGGGATCTGCTCGCCGAGGCCGGCGTCCAGCGCCTGGAGTTCGGCAAGCGTCAGCGAAGCGACCTCGCCCGACCCGGAGGTGGTTCGGTCGACGGTGGCGTCGTGGATGATCAGGAGTTCCCCGTCGGCGCTCACCCGCAGGTCGAGCTCGATCTCGTCGCACCCGTCCGCGACCGCCCGGCGGAACGAACGCAGCGTGTTCTCCGGCTCCGTCCCCACCGCACCGCGATGCCCGGTGATGATCACGACAACAGCTCCTCGGTCGACCCGGTGATCACAGCACCTTCTCCTCGTAGAGACGTTTGACCTCGGTGCCGATCGCGTCGAGCCGCTTGGCGACCGAGCCGAACACCTTCTTGGGTTGCGCGTTGTCCGCGTAGATCTGCTGCAGCCCGGTGTAGATCTGCACGTTCGCGTTCCGCCCGTAGAGCCGGATCGCGTCCTGCTGCCGCGCGTTCTCCAGCTGCGCGATCGCCACCCCGTAGTTCGGCTGCTCGGCGATCAGCTTCTTCAGCTCGGCGTCTTCGCGCGCCTTGTTCACCACCGGCAGGTAGCCGGTCTGCGTCGTCCACCAGGCCGAATTCTCCGGATGCGCCAGGAACTGCAGGAACGTCGCCGCGGCCTGCTTGCGCTCGTCCGAGATGTTCCGCAGCATCCCGATCCCACCGCCGCCGGTCGCGAGCCCGGTCGCGACCTCGGACGGGATGAACCCGGCCCCGACCTTGAACTTCGCCTTGCTGCTGATGGTCTTCATGCCGCCGGTCGATTCCTGGATCACCGCGACCAGCCCGTTGGCGAAGTCCGTACTCGGGCTGCTCGCCATGTACGCCGCCCCGAGATCGTGCACCATCGACCGCTGCCACTCACCGGCCGCGACCGCGCCGGCCTCGTCGATCGTCACATCCAGACCGCGCGAGTACGCCCCGCCGAACTGCCACACGTTCCCCTGGAACTGCCAGTCCCCGTCGATCTTCGCGAACGCGATCGTCCGCAACGAACGCCCGCCCGACTGCACCTTCGCCAGCGACGGCACCCACGACCGCAGCTCGCTCCACGTCCGCGGCGCACGATCCGGCAGCCCGGCCTTCTCGAACGCATCGCGGTTGTAGTACAGGATCGGCGTACTGCGGGCGAACGGAACCGCCCAGCTCTGCCCCTTCACGACGTACTCGCCGAACAGCTTCTCCTGGAAGACCCCAGGGCCGAAGCCGTCGGTGAAGTAGCCGTTCAGCGGCTCGAGCGCCTCGTTCAGGAAGAACCGCTCCCAGGTGACGTCGGAGAGTACGGCGAGATCCGGCGCCTGCTTGGCGACCAGCGCGGCCGCGACCTTCTGGGCCACGTCGTCGTAGCTGCCCTGGAACTGCGTCTCGACGTACACGCCGTCCTGCGAATCGTTGAACTTGGCAACGAGCTTGTCGACCGCCTTGCCGTTGACTCCGCCGTACGGCGACCAGAAGACGACCCGCTGGCGATTCGCGTACTGCTTCGGCACCGCCCCGGCCGGCTGCGAGTAGACCGCATCCACCGACCGGTACCCGCAGCCGGCGAGCGTCAGACCCGCCGTCACCCCGAGGAAAGTCCTACGATGCATGCTCATCCCTTCAGAGCTCCCTGGGTGATCCCGCCGACGATGTAGCGCTGGGCGATCAGGAAGATCAGCAGCATCGGCGCGAGCACCAGCAGCGTGCCGGCCATGATCGTGCCCCAGGCTGCGAGCCCCTCCTCGTCCTTGAGGATCAGCAGCCCGACCGGCAGCGTCCGCATCGAGGCGGTGTTGGTGACGATCAGCGGCCAGACGAAGTTGTTCCACTCCTCGACCGCCGTGATCACCACGACCGTGACCAGCATCGGCTGCGACATCGGCAGTACGACGCGCCACAGCGTGCGCAGGTGACCCGCGCCGTCGACCGCGGCCGCGTCCGTCACCTCGGACGGCAGCGTGAGGAAGTGCTGTCGCATCAGGAACGTCGCGAAGGCGGATCCGATACCGGGGATGATCAGCCCGGCGTACGTGTTGATCCAGCCGAGTGTTGCCACGGTCAAGTAGTTCGGCAGCAGCGTCACGTGACCAGGCACCATCATTGCCCCGAGCACCAAGAAGAACAGCACCTTCTTGAACGGGAATCGCAAGTACGCAAAGGCGTACGCCGTCAGCACGGCGTTGATCACCTTCAACGCCGTACCCACCACGGTGATGATCGTGGAGTTCAGGAAGAACCGGTCGAACGGCGCGGCCTTCCAGGCCAGGCTGAAGTTCTCCCAGGTCAGATGCGGCCACCAGGCCGGCGGCCACTGATAGATCTCACTCGGCTGCTTGAACGCCGTGGACAGCAACCAATACAGCGGTCCGAGGAACACGGCCGCCACACCAACGAGTACGACGTACTGAATCGCGCGCGCCTTCATCGGTAATGCACCCGCCTCTCCATCACCTTGGCCTGCACCGTGGTGACGACCAGCAGGATCACGAACATGATGATCGACAGCGTCGCCGCGCGGCCCGCGTTGAACGCCTGGAATCCTTCGTTGTAGATCGACCAGCTCAGCGTGGTGGTGGCATCACCAGGGCCGCCACCGGTCATCACCGCGATCACATCGAAGGCCTGGAACGTGCCGATCACCGTGGTGATCAGCAGGAAGAAGGTGATCGGGGCAAGCAACGGCAGCTTGATCGCCCGGAACCTGGTCCAGGTCGAGGCACCGTCGATCGCGGCCGCCTCGTCGAGATCCTTCGGCAGGCCTTGCAAACCTGCCAGGTAGATCAGCGCGGCGAAGCCGACGTTCTTCCACAGGTAGACGATGACGAGCCCGGGCAGCGCCCAGTCGGAGTTGTTCATCCAGTCCGGCGGCTCCGCGCCGAACGGCTCGATCAGCGCCCGCATCAGGCCGTAGCCCGGGTCGAAGATGAACGCCCAGATCGTGGCGACCGCTGCGCCGGACAGGATGTGCGGCGCGAACGCGATCGTCCGGACCGCGCCCCGGCCCTTCAGCGGCAGGTTGAACAGGAACGCCAGCGCCAGCCCGATGATCAGGCTGCCGACCACGATCAGGCCGGTGAACACGACCGTGATCCACAGCGTCTTGTGGAACGCCGGATCGGTCAGCGTACGGCCGTAGTTGGCGAGCCCGATGAACTTCGGCCGGGCGGCGATCATGTTCCAATCGGTCAGGCTGAGGAACGCGTTGTAGATGATCGGCCAGTACGCGAAGACCGCGATCACCAGCAGGTTCGGCGCGACGAGCAGGGCGAACAGCCCGTACTCGCGGCGGCGCCGGCGTTTCAGCTGGTCATTGCCAGTGGCAACTGTTTGTTCGTCCGGATGCGTCCGCGCCGGCAGGTCTACTACCGTCACACCGACCTCCTGGGGGTGAGGATGTCGAGAAGTCCGGCCGCCAGGGAGGGGGCGGCCGCCAGAATGCCTTGTGGGAAAGCCGTTTCGGGTCCGCGGACCACGGTGGCGCCGGCCTCGCGGGCGATCAGGGCGCCGGCAGCGATGTCCCACGGTTGGATGAGGTGCTCGTAGTACGCGTCCGCCGTACCGTCCGCGACCGAGCACAGATCGAGAGCAGCGGATCCACCACGACGGATGTCGCGTACGGCGGGGAGGAGCCGGCGGAGGTGCTCCGCCTGTTCGGCGCGGCGGTCGGGGAGGTACGAGAAACCCGTGCCCACCAAGGCCGCCTCCAACCCGACCTCCCGCAACGGACCCAACCGCCGACCGCCAGACCAAACCGTTTGGTATGGAGCGTCGTCGCCCGATGGCGGGGTGTCGCGGCGGTGGACGCCGCCGTTGCGGGTGGCGGACCAGGTGGTGCCCGTGCGGGGTTGGTGGACCACGCCGGCCAGGGCGCCGTGTTCGTCTTCGACGGCGATCGAGACGCACCAGTCGAGGCGGCCGTACAAGTAGTTGACTGTGCCGTCGAGCGGGTCGATCACCCAGGTCAGGCCGGTGGTCGACGGACGGGAAGCACCTTCTTCACCGAGCAGTCCGTCGCCGGGACGAGCCGCAGTGATGCCGTCGGTGATGAGCTTCTCGGACGCACGGTCGGCCGCGCTGACCGGGTCGCTGCCCGACGTTTTGGTTTCGACATCGGCCGCATCGATCGACAGACTCTGTTGACGGGCCAGGAGCTCCTCGCCCGCCGCGACTGCCAGCCGAACGGCCAGTTCGCAGAGGTCAACGGGTGTCGGGGAGGCGAGCATGCCGGTGAAATTATCACCGTTGGATGGTTACGTATAGAGAATCACTGTGATTTTCTCACGAAGATCACATCCAGAAGCAGAATCGTTGCAATCCCGCCGACGAGCAGCCCGAGCCGGTGCAGCCCGGCGTCGGTCGCCGGCCCCGCGAAGACCAGCGCGATCGCGGCCGCGGCGAGGTTCGCCCCGACGTACTGCGAGGTGCGGAACAGACCGGCCGCGGCGCCGGCGACCTCGGGCGGGGCGGCGCGGTAGACGGCAAGTTGGTTGCCGAGTCCGTTGAAGCCGTTCGGTACGCCGAGGACCGCGCTGATCACCACGAGTACGACGATCGGCGTACCGGTGTGAACTCCGAACGCGAGCGCCGCGCCCCCGATCAGTAGCCCGGCCGAACCGATCATCAATAACAGCCGAGGACCGTGCCGACGGGCGAGTTTGGTCGCGATCGCGACGGTGATCGCGCCGAGCGTGGCGATCGGGAGGACGACCAGCCCGACCCGCGTCGGGTCGAGGCCGCGGGCCTGCTCGAGCCAGCCGGGCAGGCCGTAGAAGATCGCGTAGAAGGCGACGTACGTGAGCATCGTGCGGAGGTAGCCGAGGGAGAGCGGCGCGCTGCGGGCAAGCAGGCGTACGTCGACGAACGGGGTCGTTGAGCGGCGTTCCCAGAGGATGAAGAGAGCGCTGAGCGGAATCGCTGCCGCGAGCAACCACCAGTTCGGACGGGTGGTCAGTGAGAGCAGGACGAGCATCAGCGCGGTCATCGCGAGCGTGAACAGGACCAAGCCGGCGAGGTCGATCTCTCGCCAGAGCTTACGGTCGTCGTCCGCCGGCCGAGGCGGATCCTTCGGGACCAGGCGGAGTACGGCGATGCCCGCGACGGCGGCGACGGGGAGGTTGACCAGGAAGATCGCCTGCCAGTCGAAGCTGCCGACGAGGAAGCCGCCGACGCTCGGACCGAGCGCGGCCGAAGTCTGTGCGAAGACGGACAACAGGCCGAGCGCGCCAACCGCGGAAGCTTTTCGGCGGTCCGCGATCCGGCGGATCATCGCGACACCCGAGGGGAACTGCGCGCCGGTCCCGATGCCGAGCAGGACCCGCGCGACGATCAGCCAGCCGAGGCTCGGTGCGAGCGGGGCCAGTGCCGATACGACCGCTACCAGCGCAAGTCCCGCGAGGAAGACGCGTCGGGCGCCGACCAGGTCAGCCAGTCGCCCGGCCGTCGGCGCCGAGACCGCTGTCGCGAGGTACAGCCCCGAGACCAGCCACTGCGTCTCGGTCCCCGCGTGGAATTCCGCGCCGATAGCGACCAGCGCGACGGCGATCATCGACGAGTTCAACGGCTGCAACAAGGTACCGAGCCCGACCGAAGCGGCGTACCGCGCCGGCAGCTCCCCCGCCCGATCCACCTTCCCCTCCTCCGCAACCTTCGTCACGCCGCACCCTCCAGGAGCTCTTTGAGCACCCACCGACCATTTCGCGGTCGCGAGAATGGTTGGTGGGTGCTCAAAGTCGGGGTGGCTGTCACTCCGATACCTCGGAGAGTTGGTTCATCAGGCGGGCGGCCAGGTGGAGGAGTTCTTGCTCGGTGGGGGTGAGGGTGGCGTCCATGGCCTTCGCCAGGAAGGTGTCCCGGCGACGGCGGTCCTCGCGGACGAGGGTGGCGCCGGTGGGCGTGATCTCGAGGAGGATCTGACGGCGGTCGGCAGGGTTATCAGCACGGCTGATAAATCCGCTCGCTACCAGGTCGGTCGTGGCGCGCATCATCGTCTGCGGGGTGACACGCTCGGCAGCGGCTAGGTCGGCGTTCGTCATCGCGCCTTCACGTTCCAGCCAGCCCAGCACGTTGAACTGGGAGTAGCTGAGCTCACCCTCGGGACGCTCCTGCCGCAGCCGGCGGACCAGCCGGAACAGGCTGGTCCGGATCTCATGGGCAGCAACATCCGAAGAACTCATACCATCAGCATAGCTGATGATATCAATCGTCGTCGTCGTCCCGCAGTCGCACCCCGGTGACCCCGTCGAGGTCGTCCAGTGCGAGCACCAGGTGCTGCAACGGCGGCCGTCCAGTGAACCGCATCGACGCCCGGACCTGCGGCGGCAACCCGTCCCGATGCAGCACCTCGGTCCCGAGCACAGACGCCTCGAACCCCATCGAGGTAGCGGTCGCCAGGATCGTGCGCAGTACGCCGGAACCGTCGTCGTACCGCACCGTGACGATGCGGCGCCGGTCCGGCGAGGGCAGGAGCCGACCGAGCCGCGCGAACGGGCCGACCGCGACCAGATGCAGCACGGTCGCGGCGACCGCGAGCACCGGCATCCCGGCGCCGCAGGCCATCCCGATCGCCGCCGTCATCCAGATCGTGGCGGCGGTCGTGAGCCCGCGGACCACGTCGCGGCGCATGAAGATCACTCCGGCGCCGAGGAAACCGACGCCGGAGACGACCTGGGCCGCGATCCGGGACGGGTCCAGGTTGACCTCGGTCCCGAGGACGGCGCTGAAGCCGAAACCGGAGACCAGGGTGAACAGCGCCGCACCGGTGCCGACCAGCGTGTGCGTCCGCATCCCCGCGCTCTTCTGCCGCACCTGCCGTTCGATGCCGATGATCATCGACAGCACGAACGCGATCAGCAGCAGAAGGAGTTCGATCCCGGTACTCGACGTTGCCAGTTTCATGATTAGTACCCTGTGCCCCCTACTACGCGGACACCAGTCCTACCGGATCCTTTCCGGACAGGAAGGCTGCTACCGCCTCCGCGGCGATGGAGCCGGCTCTGTGGGCGGTCTGGCGGGTTGCGCCGGCGAGGTGAGGCGTCATGACGATGTTCGGCGCGGTCAGCAACCGCGACCCCGCGGGGAGAGGCTCGGCCGGGAAGACGTCGAACGCCGCCGCCCCGAGCTGACCCGACTCCAGCGCGTCCACCGTGGCGTCGTAGTCGAGCAAACCACCGCGGGCAGTGTTGACCAGTACGGCGCCTCGCGGCATCGACGCGATCTGCTCCGCACCGATCATGCCGCGGGTCTGGTCGGTCAGCCGGGCGTGCAGACTCACCACGTCGGACCGCCTCAGCAGCTCATCGAGCTCCACCAGCTCGATGCCATCGGGCGCCTGATCGACGTACGGATCGGTGACCAGGACATGGGCGCCGAAGGCAAGCATCACCCGCGCGACCCGTTGCCCGATCGCGCCGTACCCGACCAGCCCGACCGTGGATCCGTCGAGCTCGACCCCGCACTCGTCGTACGCATAGAGATCGGAGCGCCACTCCCCCTGCTCCAGTGTCCGCTGCAACCGCGGAAGGTTGCGCAAGGCACCCATCATCAACGCGACCGCGTGCTCGGCAGCTGCCACAGCGTTCCGCCCGGGCGTCGACGCGACCACGATCCCGCGCTTCGCCGCGGCGGCAACGTTCACGTTCACCGGGCCACCCCGGCAGACGACCAGATAGCGCAGGTCAGGCGCGGCCTCCAGCACCCGCTCCGTGAACGGCCCCATCTGCGTGACCGCGAGCTCGACCCCGGCCAGCGCCTCGATCAGCTGGTCCTCCACGTCGCTGGCCTCGTCCACCTCGGCGACCCGTCCGTACGGCGTCAGCGGCCAGGGCAACGTGACCTCACGAAACTCGAACGCGACGTCCGGGATCGTGCTGAGCGCAGCGGCGAGCAGGTCGTTGCGTACGAAGTGATCGCCGGCGAGCAGCGTCTTGACGGTTCTCATCGATCTCCTGTGAACGTGGGTGCTGGGTCGGACCAGCGCGGGCGGGCCGCCTCGATCCGGCGCAGGTAGTGGGCGTATCCCTCGGCGTAGAACTCGGCGCGGGCCGGATCCGGGTCGACCTGGCGGGTCTCGGCGATCCACTCCGCTCCGGCGCTGTCCGGGTCGACGGCGCGTCGCGCGCAGATCACCGCACCGCGCGCGGCGACCTGTTCGGCCTCGGCGGTGTGCAGCGGCGCATTCAGTACGTCGGCGAGGATCTGGGTCCACTCGCTGCTCCGGGCACCGCCGCCGCAGACCGTCACGCGACCGGTCCAGCCGGCTGCGTCGAGGCAGTGGCGAGCGGCGTACGCGATCCCTTCGCAGGTGGCACGGACCAGGTCGGCCGTCGTCGTGGCCAGCGAGATGCCGTCGATCGTGCCGCGGGCGCGGGTGTCGACGAACGGCGCGCGTTCACCGGCCTCGGACAGGTAGGGCAGCACGGTCACGCCGGACGCGCCGGGCGGGCTCTCGGCGAGCAGGCCGGGCAGTTCCGCAGTACTGACGCCGACGAGTGCGAGCACGCGATCGAGGGCCGCCGTACCGACCATTGCCGGCATCGCGCGCAGCCAGACACCCGGCGTCCAGGTGCCGAGGAACAGGCCGGCAGGCTCGCCGTCGACGGGCAGTTCACGGGTGACGACTTGGCACGCCAACGTTGTACCGACTGTTAGAAGCGCGTCCCCAGCCTCAGTCACGCCCGCACCGGCCGCAGCGGCGGGAAGGTCGTACGGTCCGGCAGACACCCTCGTCCCGGCGGCCATGCCAGTCGAGTCGTCACGCAACTCGCCAACCGGCCCGCCGGCCGCCACCGGCGCTAGCAGTCGACGTACTTCGGACAGCCCCGTCGCTGCCAGCGCGTCGTCGTCGTACTCCCCGGTCCTGGGATCGAGAAACGGCGCCGACGCATCCGACACATCCGTCGCCCGTACTCCGGTCAACGCCTGCATCACAACGTCCTTGCAGTACGCCGCCGTGCCGGCCCGCTCGATCTTTTCAGGCTCTTCCGCCCGTACGGCGGCCAGCAGCGGCCCCGACGCGCCGGGAAACATCCGGTTGCCCGATCGCCGGAACACCCGCTCGGCGACTCCGTCCGTCGTCCATCGCTCGAGGATCGGGCTCGACCGCGCGTCCAGCCACGAGATCGCCGGGCGGACCGGCGTACCCGCGTCGTCGACCAGCCAAAGCCCGTCACCCTGAGCCGTGATCGCCAACACACCGGGCCGATTCCCGACCGCGCCGGCCAACTCCTGCACGACCTCGTTGACCGAGGCAACTATCTCCTCGGTCTCGTGCTCGAACCGCCCGGTACTGCGATGAACCAGGCGTGTCGGCCGGGAGGCCTCGGCCAAGGGACGGCCGTCGGCGTCGAAGGCGACCGCCTTGGTCACGGTGGTGCCGACGTCTACTCCGACGTCCATAAGCCCCCTCCTAGAGTTTGGCTACCTCCACGGTGGCGCCGTGGTCGCGCAGCGGTTCGATCAGGTCCTGTGGGGTCTTCTCGTCCACGATGACGAGGTCGAAATCGGTGAGCGGCGCGAGCCGATGCAGGGCGGTGCGCTGCAGCTTGGCGTGGTCGACCAGCAGCACCTTGGTCCTTGCCGAGCGCAACATCGCCCGCTTCACCAGGACGATCTCCTCCTCCTGGTGGAACGCGTGCGTCGACGACACCGCGGACACCGAGCAGAACAACAGGTCGGTGTGCAGCGCCTCGACGGCTTCCGCGCACGGCATCCCGCCGAACGAGTCGTGGGTCGCGGAGTAGATCCCGCCGAGGGCGAGCAGCGTGATGTCGCGCAGCTGGGACAGTCGGGTGATCGCGGGCAGGAAGTTCGTTGCCACGGTCAACGGTGTGATGTCCTCGATCAGGTCGATCAGGGCCAGCGCGCTGGTCGAGTCGTCGAGCATCACCGACATCCCCGGCTCGATCATCGCCCGCGCGTGCCGGGCGATCGCGGCCTTCTCGGCGTGCGCGGTGTTCAGCCGGTACGCGACGTTGCTCTCGAACACGCTGGTCGGCTGCGCGCTGACCCCGCCGCGGTACTTACGGACCACGCCCTGCCGCTCGAGCTCGTCCAGGTCGCGGTGCACCGTCATCACGCTCACCCCGAACGCCTCGACCAGGTCGTTGGCCGAGACCGAGCCGTGCTTCACGACGTACGCCGCGATCTCGGCCTGCCGGCGCGCGGGCCGGCTCAGTTCGGTGGTGTCACCATCGACTTCCGATGTCATTCCCGGGTCTCCATTCGCGCAGGATCGATCACAGGTGGAACGTTGTACGCCTCGAGACCCACTGTGCCGTCCTGCCACCGGAAACGCACCAGCGCCGCGGGACCGAGCGCAGGTAGCAGTCTGCGGTAGTCGTTCAGTCGCAGTCCGAGCACCCTGCACACGAGCAGCCGGACGAGCGTGTTGTGCGCGACCACGAGGACCCGCTGACCCTCGTGCCGCTCGGCGATCTCCGCGACGACCTCGTGTACCCGGTCGGCCGCATCGGCGGGATGCTCGCCGCCCGGGAAGTGGTCGAGCACCGGGTCCAGCACGAACGCCTTCGCCACCGCCGGGGGCAGTTCGCTGAGCATCTTCCCCTCGGCCGAGCCGAAGTCGACCTCCCGCAGCCGGGCATCCAGAGTCGGCTCCAGCTCCAGCGTCCGAGCGATCGGTCCGATCGTCTGCCGGGCCCGCAGCATCGGTGAACACCACAGCGCGTCCGGCGCATAGTCCAGCGCCCAGTCCTTCAGTTGCTGCGCCTGTTGTACGCCGACCTCGTCGATCGGAAGGTCCGTCGCACCGGTGTAGCGGTTCCCGTGATGCCACTCGGTCCGGCCGTGGCGGGCCAGGACGATCGTCGTTCTCATCCGCGGTACCCCCGACGGTCGAGCTCCGCGACAAATGCGCCGTACAAGTCGTCAAGTCGTTGGCCGGTTGGCTCGAGCACGCGATCCACCCGCACCATCCGGCGCGCTGCTCCGGTGAGGTCGGTCCCGCCTGACGCGGCCAGGACAGCCATGCCGTACGCCGGATCCGGTACGGCCGGAAGCTCCACCGGTACGCCGAGAACGTCGGCGCGGAGCTGGTTCCAGTAACCGCTCCGCGTGGCTCCCCCGGTGAGCGAGACCGAACGCACCGGCTCGGCGCCGAGCGTCTCGAGGTGCTCGAATGCGAGCCGCTCGATGAACGCGACGCCTTGCAGCACCGCGGCGTACATGTGCAGGTCGTCGGGAGTGCTGCCGAGGGTGAAGCGCTCGGCCTGCGGCGCGACGAACGGGAACCGCTCGCCGGTCTTGGTCAGTGGATAGGTGACGGCGTTGATCGGCCCTGCGGCGCGGGCCGCGTGGCCGAGTGCGTCGAGGTCGGCTCCCGGGAGCAGCTCGGTGAGTACGCCGGCGCCGGTGCTGGATGCGCCGCCGGGGAGCCAGCCGCCGTCGGGATGACGATGGCTGTAGACGGCGCCGGTGGGGTCTGTCAGGAGATCGTTGCTGACGCCTTTGAGGACGAGCGTCGTACCGAGGACGGAGTTCCAGGCGCCGGGGCTGAGCGCGCCGGCGGCGATCTGGGCGGCGCAGCCGTCGGTCATGCCGGCGTGGACGGGGACGCCGGCGGGGGTGCGGCCGAGCTCGACGCCGGGGCGGACGACCTCGGGGAACACAGAGAGTGGGAGGCCGAGTTTGTCGAAGGCTTCGGTCGGCCAGGCCTCGGCGACCAGGTCGTATCCGGTCTTGAGGGCGTGGCTGGTGTCGGTGGCGACGGGATGGCCGACGAGGTGGGCCGTGACGAAATCGGCGCTGTGGACGACCCGGCGATCGGCGAGGTCGTGACCGTCCGCGACCAGGTCGAGGATCTTCGGGAGGGCCCAGGTGGGTTGCATGCTCGTGGCCCAGCGGTCCGGGTCGGCGTCCACGATGTGGTCGCGACGGGCGGCCGCGCGCGCGTCGTCGTACATCAGGGCCGGGGTGACCGGTCGGCCAGAGAGGTCGGTCAGGAGGAAGGTGCCGGAGGTCGAGCAGATCGCGATGCCGTCGAGCTCGGTCGCGCCGACCTCGGCCAGGACTGCGTCGACGGCGCTGAGCCAGCTCTGTGGATCCTGCTCGTGGCGTACGCCGTCGCGGTGGCTGGTGAGCGGACGGGTTGCCCGGGCCAGCACGTGGCCCTTGGCATCGGCCAGCACGGCACGCACACTTTGCGTGCCGAGGTCGAGACCGATCCAGCCCACGAAGCCTCCAGGTGAGTGTTATCTAGGTTGATAACATAACACCAGAAGGCGATAAGAACGCGCCAGCGAGGTGGCCGAACGCGGACACAACGCGGCTCCCGCAGCCGGTCGGCATGCGGGAGCCGGAGTTGACGATCAGGAGTGCATCAGCACCAGGGCCGGGTCGACCGTCGCGAGCTCGAGGCGGCCGGCGTCGACGGCGCCGTACGCGCCGATCGGGCCGCTGCTGCGGCGGCCGCTGCGGTTGGTCCAGAACCCCCAACCGGCCGGTGCGTCGGGCCAGGCCGGGTCCGGCTCCCAGCCCATCGGCGGGCGCCAGGTGTCACTCGGTGGTTCAGGCCAGTCAGGTGGAGCGTTGAACTTGTGCACGAGCGGTCCCTCCGGATTCCCCAGCGATCCGCTGATTCGCGAACTGCCTGACAGATCAACGAGCTGGCGCGCCGAATGTCACGGATAAATCTTCGTAAAGTTTCATCCGGCACACGGAGACCTATCTCACCACCAGAACCCCACCCCGGCAACCGTTCTCTCACTAGCCGGACTGCACGTGCATCCTCACCGGCATTAGTTGCCTCCTCCACAACCAACCCCCAGGTTGTCCACAGCAACCGTCCACATATCCACAACCAAACCCCGTTATCCACACCCCTTTCTGTGGACACACAGCGTGTCAGTGGCTGTACAGACGGGCGTGGGCTCGGGTGTGGTCGGTGAGGGATCGGGTCACGGAGTAGCCGAGGGAGCGGTAGGCCTCGAAGTCCCATTCGTCGTAGAACTGGTCGCCGGTGGTGCGGCGGGGGAAGTCGGTGTGTTCGACGGCGTACTGCTCGAGGTCCCAGTCGAGGTGGCCGGCGAGGACTGCTTTGACGAAGAAGACCTCGGTTTTGTAGGGCTTCTCCTCGCCGTCCTCTTGCGGGTGGGTGGCGATGCCGTAGGCCCAGGCGCGGTCGGCGCGGGGCTTGGTGCCGCGGACCATCGGGGACGGGTCGATGTCGACCTCGATGCCGTGATCCATCCGGGCGGTCGCGATCGCCTCGGCGAGGGCGGTGAAACGGTCCTCGACGTCGTTCGACGCGTCGATCACGATCACCTGCGCGGGCTTGCGGCGGAGCGCTTCGACCAGGCCGAGGTTGTCGTAGTGCCCGCCGTCGGTCACGTAGATCCGTCGCTCGTACATCGACGGCGAGCCGACCGCCTCGTGCAGCAACCGGTACGGTCCGGGCTTGTCGATCACGCTGCCGACGTACCGCCGTACCTTCGCGATGAACCCGTGGCGATCCGGGAACGCGGCCTCGGCGCGGTTGTTCCAGTACGGGTTCGGCAGCCAGACGCCCAATCGCGCATTGAGTACGGCGAGCAGCAACCGCACGGGTCTGGTCCGCGCGTTCACCCGACCGGTGAGCGGGCTGAACGCGGCCCCGCTGATCGCCATCGCGGCCGGCACCGTCACCTCACGCTTGAGTACGTCGGCCTCGCGCTCGTAGTCGTCCGTCACGCGACGTCCGCCGTCCGGCAGCGACCGGTCCCCCACGATCCCGATCTGCTCGGCGTCGAACACGAACGGCACACAGTCACGCTCCGTCGGCACGAAGTCTGGATCGTCGACGTTCGCGACCCCGGCGATGACCAGCTGCGGCCCGCCGTCGATCGGCTTCGCCCAGTCCGAGTACCGCAGCCGCAGGTGGTAGTCGAGCGCGACCGCGGCGCCGTTCTCCTGCCGCGTCACCAGGAACGCGCGCGACAACCGCTCCCGGTAGAACGAGTGCAGCGACGTCCGGTTCGCGTCGGTGAGCAGCTTGATGGCGAGCGCGATCGCGGCCAGGATCAGCGCGACGTTCCAGTCCTCCTGGTACGACGCGTCGGTCGCGTACCCGCCCGTCCAGCGAAGCAGAACGATGATCGCGGCAACCACAATGATCGCGCTGCCTGCCCACGGAGCGAGCTTGGTCCGCGCGAACACCAGCAGCTTCGCCCGCAGCCCGGTCGCGGCCTTGCTTTCGACCGTCAGCCCGTTCCACACCGACTTGCCGAGGCCGATCAGTACGACGACCAGCGCGCCGAACGACGCAACGCCCTGCTTCGTTGGGTCGACCAACGCCAAGAGCAATGACGGGAGATCGCCGGACCCTTCGGGGAGATTCCCCAGTAAATAAAGGCCTCCCGGCACGCCGAGCAGGAGGACGGCAACAGGTACGCCGTACTGCAGCGTGATGTTGCCGATCGTAGTAAGGATCGTCCGCACGATGTCCGGCATCCGCGCCCAGCGGTCCCAGACCTTCTCGATCAGGAACATCAGCGCACTGATCGCGAGCAGGAAGACGGACAGACCGACGAAGTACCAGGAGTCGTTCGGCCGCCAATCCACCTGCAGCCCTGGCGTGATCACCTTCTGGTCAGCGAGGAACCAGCCGAGCACCCATGCGATCGCGCGCAGCATGATGCCGATCAGCAGCAGATTCACGACCAGGCCGAACAGCACCGACAGCGCCGCGCGGAACATCGCCCGGCCGCCCGACAACAGGTACCGCGTCTGCCGGCGCAGGCGGGCCAGCTCGGGTGATCCAGGCGAGAACGGGTCAGCGCAGGTACGACGGAGTACATGAAAGGCGGCCGCCATGTAGCCGCCGCCGCTCACACCGATGACGGTCGACGCCTTGTCGTACAGCTCGCGCTCGCGCAGCAACTGCAGCGCGCCGAGACAGAACGAGGCGGATCGGATCCCGCCGCCGGAGCAAGTGACGATGAGCCGGCCGGCGTCCTTGTTGTCGCGCTTGGCCCGCCGGAACGTCGCGGGCGGCGTCGGCTCGACGCCGTACCACTTCTGCTGGCCGAAGCGGCTCGTCGCGAGCAGGCAGACCGCGAGGATCAGTACGCCGACCAGGAAGACTGCTCGCATCAGCCAGGTCAGCCATCCGGTGGACAGATCAGCGCAGGGACCGGATCCGAAGTCGCTCCAGAGCCGGATGTCCTCGACGATGTCGAGTGCGGCGGCGGTCAGGACGAGCCAGGAGCCGACGGCCGCGATCTGCTTCCAGGACTGGCGATTGAGGAACTTGACGTACTTGTAGGCCCGGTACGCCGCGTAGACGTAGGCCATGATGAACGTCGCGTCGACGAGGAGCGACAGCCGCCCGGGCGCCGCGCAACCGAGGGGCGCACCGGTCGCCTGGCCGACCGCCGAGCGCATCGGGACCTGCACGATCGCGAGGATGATCGCGAGCTGGAGGGTGCTGGTGAAGGTCCGGCGCCGGCCGACCTGCTCGATCGTCGCGTCGCCTCTGGTGCCGTCCGATTCACCGAGCATCGGCCTATGATGCCCGGTCGGGGGATCAAGCGGCGATGGTCTCGCTGATCCGGGACGGAAGCGTGCCGGTGGCAACGGCGTGGTCGAGTGCGGCGAGCTGGGAGCAGGCGAGCGCGATCGCCTCGGCCTGGGTGTGGCAGCCGTCGGCGTACCAGAACGGGTCGTCCGGCTGACGATCATCCGCGTCGTCGATGTCGGCGTACCAGCAGTCGTGCCGGTAGTGCACGACCCGCACCTTGAGCTTCATGTGCGGTGAGACGCCAGATCTCACCCACAGGTTCCTCTCGATCCCTGTTTGAAGGGTTTACAACGATGGTAAATCCGTCGTACGACTGTTCATCCAGGTGTTGGTCCGCCCCCAGCCCGGAAGGTGTCCGTCATGAGGTTCGTCCGCCCCGTCCTCTGCACACTGCTCGCCGTACTCCTGACCGGCTCGGTCGGGGCGAACGCTCCCGCCGTCGAGAGGAACGCGGTGTCGTCGCAAACCTTCCGGAATCCGGTGAATCCGTCCGCGGATCCGTCGCTGATGTTCTACAACGGCAAGTACTACGTCGCGACCACCCGCGGCGACCGGATCGGGATCTGGTCGTCACCCAGTCTCGCCACGTTGCTCGTGCAACCGGAGCAAGTGGTGTGGCGGGATTCGGACACCACCCGCAACACGCAGATGTGGGCGCCGGCGTTCCGCCACGTCGGCGGCCGTTGGTACATCTACTACACGGCCTCGGACGGCGTCGACGCCAACCACCGGATGTATGTCCTCGAGTCCGCCGGCGACGACCCGCTCGGCCCGTACTCCTTCAAGGCCAAGATCGCAGACTTTGGCGAGTACGCGATCGACGGCGAGCCGATCACGGTCAACGGCCAGCAATACTTCGTCTGGACCGGCCCTGGCCGTGGTCAGGGCGGACCGGCCCAGCTGTACATCGTCCGGATAAGCAACCCGTGGACGTCTGTCGGTGACCGGGTTGCCATCCCGGCGGACGGCGGCTGTTCGGAGGTCCGCGAAGGACCGACACCGCTGTACGGCGCGACCCGTACGTTCCTGACCTACTCGACGTGCGACACCGGCAAGCCGGACTACCAGCTGTGGATGAAGAGCATCGCGAACGGCGCCGACCCGATGGTCGCGTCGAACTGGGTCCAGCACGCCGGCCCGATCTTCTCCCGCAACGACGAGACCGGCGTCTGGGGTCCGGGCCACCACTCGTTCTTCAAGTCACCGGACGGCACCGAGGACTGGATCGCCTACCACGGCAAGAACACCAGCGTGTATACGTATTCATTCCGCACCACCCGAGTCCAGAAGATCACCTGGAACGCCGACGGCACGCCGAACCTCGGCCGGCCGCTCGCCGCCGGCGCCACGCAGAACCTGCCGTCCGGCGACCCCGGCTCGTCGAACTACTGGATCAACGACACCGACAGCACGGTCGAGTACGCCGGGAACTGGAGCTCGGGATCCGGCTGCGGCAACCAGTGCTTCTGGGGCAACGACCACTGGAGCGGCGAGACCAACGCGACCGCCACGATCCACTTCACCGGCACACGCGCCGCACTGCTCAGCGTCGCCGACACCGGCAACGGGATCGCCGCGATCTCCGTCGACGGCGGCCCCGAGCAACGCATCGACTACTACAGCTCGATCCGCGTCGGCGAGCAACTGATGTACATCAGCCCGACCCTCGCCGCCGGCCCCCACACCCTGAAGGTACGAGTCACCGGCGACAAGAACCCAGCATCGACCAGCGCAGTCATCAGCCTCGACCGCATCGAGGTGTATTAGGTGCGGCGTACCGCGAGCCCGTCGACCTGGTAGATCTGGCCGGACGTCCGCGTGGTCAGCAGGACGGAGCCGGTCAGGAAGGTCGCCGGCACCGGCAGAGGGATGATCGCCTGGTACTCGGTCGTGGCTTTGTACAGGTTCACGGCACCGACGTACTTGCCGTTGTAGTAGACGTTCAGTCCGCCGCAGGTGACGCACTTCGTCGCGATGAGGAACAACCGCTTGGCCTGGACGCTGCGCGAGACGGAGATGCCCTTCGCGGTCGTCGCGGTCGCGGTGCCCAGGTAGTACGCGCGGTTGGAAGCCCGGACCCATCCCTTGGCGGCGCCCATCAGCCGGTCGTCCGACGGCCGGGAGAAGCACTTGTCGGCAGTCCAGGCCGAGAGGTTGCCCGCGACGTCACGTGCCCGGACGGAGATGCAGTACTCGTAGCCCGCCGCAAGACCGATCGCCACCGACGTGGCCGTCGTACCGGACTTCACCGAGGCGTAGGCACCGAAGTTCCCGGCTGTGGACGCGATCCGCCAGCGGACGTCGTACGACGCAACGCCGGTGTTGTCCGATCCGGCGTACGTGACCGTGGCAGTGGCGGCCTTCGTGACGTCGTACGTCGGCCCGGTGATGCGGGCTGTCGGGGCGGTGGAATCGACGGTCAGCCAGCGGACGGCTTCAGTACCCCGCCCGATCTCTCCAGCCCGGACCCGCAACGTGTGGACACCGGCCGCGACACCGGCCTTCTGGAAGGGCGATGTGCACGGCTCGGTCTTCACGCCGTCGAACTCACAGTAGACGTCGGGCGAGACCAGTCCGGTGGTGTCGAAAGGCACCGACAGGTTCGGTCCGACGATCGCCGCGGTCGGTGTGATCGTGACGCGCGGTCCCTGCCAGACGGCCGACTCAACCGTCTCTCCGGCCGGCGGGACGAACAGCTCCCCGTTCACGTACGGCCGTCCGTCGTTCACCGGGATCTGCTGGAGGGTGCTGCTCTCGGTGTCGGTCCGGCGGGCGACGAGCAAGAGGGCGGAGTTCGCCCAGCTGATCGAGTCCCCACCCGTGCCGTACGGGTAGGCCGGTACGGGACTACCGCCGGCGACCGGGATCACGTTCACCGAGGTGTTCTTGAAGTAGGCGATCCAGAGACCGTTCGGTGACGCGACCGGGTGCTGTGCCAGCTCGGTACCGGCGTACGTGGTCAGGACCGCACCGCCGACCTTGGCCTGGATGCGTTGCAGCTTGCCCGTCACCTGGTCCTTGACGATCAGCGTCTGGTTGTCTGGCAGCCACGACGGGGCGGCCAGGTTGCATCCGACCCGGATCGGCGTGCCGCCGGTAGCCCCGACGACCTCGACACAGGATGTGCCGCTCTGTTCGCGTTCGAAGGCGATCCGGGTACCGTCCGGCGACCAGGACTTCTCGGTGATCCCGCTCGAGCCGTCGAGGATCTTGACCGGCTGCGCGTGCGGGACGACCGCCGGGACCGTCCACAGGCTGGTCTGCCCCTGCGAGAAGACGACCTGGCGTCCGTCGGCCGACGCCGCGATGGCCTTGTCGACCTGCTGCGTCGGACCGGACGTGGCGAGCGGGATGACCTGGGTCGCCCCCTGGACGGCGATCTGGCCGAGGAACGTGCGGCTGACGCCGTCGTTCGTCACGGTGTGAGCGACGGTGATCGCATCGGTCGGCGCGGCGAACCGTGCTCCTGGCACGGTGTCGGCCGGGCCGGGAATGCTGGCCGGTCCCTCACCGTCGGCGTCCACCGCGGCCACCGAGTACGTCGCACCCGGGAGTCGCTCGGTGTCCTGCCAGTTCAGCTTGGTCGGCGGCACTGAGTACGTGGACTCGGTCCCGTTCACGCTGCGGTGAACGACGAAGCCGGTGAGGCCGGTCCCTTCGTCGGCCGGCAGGCTCCAGGCCAGGTCGATGCCGGTGAAAGTGCCCTTCACCCGCACACCGGCCGGCACCGAGGGAACGGCCGCAGCCTGTTCGCCCGATGCCATGGCCGGAGCCGCCGTGGTCAGAGTCAGTGCCGACAGAGCCATTGGCGCGGCGAAACGCAGCAGGACGTTACGCAAAGGAACCCCCAGAGTCAGAATGGGCGAACCGATGCGCCCCGCTGTTGTATCGAGGCATGCACCCCGGTGTTACATCACACGAATGTCTTGACGATCGTGCGGCCGTTGATGAGCAGGAAATGCCCGTCGTTCCGGATCTGTACGACGGTCCCGGCGCGGCGGGCGTCGTACCCCCAGGTCTCGTCGCCGTCGCGGTTGAGAGTGCCGAAGCGGCCGCTGCTGTCGATGTAGGCCCTGGACTCGGGCCATCCGGTCTTGCCGGTGCTCCACAGCACGGTCTTGCCGTTCTTCAGGAACACCAGGTTGCCCGTCGTCAGCAGTTGCAGCGTGTAGACATGGTTGGTCGAGTACATCGTCACGTCACGCCCGATGCTGTCCGGCGCACGCAGGAGTGCGTTGGGCATCAGCGTCCCGATCACCATGTGCCGGTTCCAGACTGCCTTGTTGCGGGTGTTGTAGATGCCGAGCAGACCGGTGTTCGGCAACACGAGCTTCGCCTGCGGGCTGGCGGCGCCCATCGCCCAGATCGTGGTCCGGCCGTAGATCACCCGCATGACGCCGTCCGTGCCCATCACGAGCACGGCTCCCGGCCGGTAGGTGTTGGTCATCCACAGCGGGTCCCCAGTGCCGCGCTGGAGCAGCGTCACGTTGCCGTTGCGCTGCATCGTCAGCGTGTACACACCGCTGGCCGATTTGATGGATTGCAAGGCCAGCAGCTTCTGGCCTGGCAACAGTGTGTCCTTGACCGCCGCCTCGGCCGGAGCCGCAACCACGGCCCCGCCCAGCAGCGCCCCGACGGCCAACAGCCCGGCCAATAACCGACGTACCATTTCGCCTCCCCCTTCGTGAAAGGACAGTGTCCTGTACGAAGGAGGTCAGCCCTTCAGGCCGGACGCGAACCCGCGAATGACATAGCGCTGCAGGATCAAGAACAGCAGCAGGATCGGGAGAGCAGCGAGAATCAACCCGGCGGCGACCAGCCCGTAGTTCGACGTGTACTGGTTGACGAAGGCGAACACCCGCACCGGGACGGTCTCGTGCCCGGAGCCGCCCAAATACAGCAACGGCGTGAAGAAGTCGTTCCAGATCTGTACGGCGTTCAGGATCAGGACTGTCCCGGTGATCGGCCGGAGCAGCGGGAAGATCACGTGTGCGAAGGCCTGCAGATGCGATGCGCCGTCGATCAGCGCGGCGTTGGTGTAGTCCGCCGGGAGCGACCGGATGAATCCCGTGTACAGGAAGACCGTGAACGGTAGCTGGATCCCTGTGTAGAAGATGATCATGCCCTGGTACGTCCCGAGCAGACCGGCATTGTCGACGAGTTGGTACAGCGGGATCATCCCCAGCTGGAACGGCAGGATGATGCCGACCAGGAACAGGATGTAGAGGCTGTAACTCAGGCGCGTCGCCGTACGGGCCAGGAAGTACGCCGCCAGCGAGCCGAAGGCGATCAGCAGCACGACACTGACCGCGGTGATCAACGTGCTGTTCAGCAAGGCCGAGCTGAGGTCGGCCGACCTCCACGCCTCGCCGAAGCTCCCCACGCTCGGCGGGGACGGCAGCGACAACGGCCGGTTCGCGATCTGCTGCGGATCCTTGAACGCGAGCGTCACCAGTACGTACACCGGGAACAGGAACCCGATCGCGACCGCGATCATCACCAGCTCCAGCAGGAACGTGCGCGGGCGATACCTCATGCCGCCGTCTCCCTCGACCTCAAGTACCCGATCTGCAGGAACGACACGGCCGCGACGAAGATCGCCAAGACCAGCGCGACCGCGGTGCTGTAGCCGAACTTCCCGAACACGAACGCCTGCTTGTACAACACCGTCGACAGCGTGTCCGTCGCGTACCCGGGCCCGCCGTTCGTCATCGCGATGATCTGGGTGAACAACGTCAGCCCGCCCACCGTCGACAGCATCACGTTGATCGTCACGGCCGGCGCCAGCAGCGGCCATGTGATGTGCCGGAAGCGCGCCACCGTACCGGCGCCGTCGACCATCGCCGACTCGTGCAGCTCCGCCGGCACGCCTTCAAGCCCGGCCAGGAAGATCACCATCGAGTACCCGGCGCACTGCCAGATCACCGTGAACGCGACCGACCACAACGCCAGCGACGGATTCCCCAACCAGTCCTGCCGCAATCCGCCGAGACCGACGGCTCCGAGCGCCGCGTTCAGCCCGGCGTCCGGCGCCGGGTTGTAAACGAACTTCCACAGGAACGAGACCATCACCGGACTCACCACGACCGGCGCGAAGAACACCAGCCGCAACGCCATCCGGCTCTTGATCCCGGTGTGTACGCCGAGCGCCAGCAGCAGCCCGATCCCGTTCTGTACAACGACGATCGCGACCGTCAGCAGCAACGTGTTGCGCAACGCCCCCAGCGCCTGGCTGTCATGCGCGAGCTGTTTGAAGTTGTCGATCCCGACGAAGGTCTTGGCGTTCCCGATCCCGGACCAGTCCGTGAACGCCGATCCCGCACCCGCGATGCTCGGATACAGGACCACAACGGCATACACCAGAACCGCCGGCACCGCGAACCACCACGGCGGGGCAATGCTGCCCCTGCGCCGTCCCGCCCGCAGAGCATTCGCCCGTACTGAATCAGGTGTTGGAGCCGTAACTGTTGTCATCGGACCGGTCGCGGAGTCCTGCAAATCAGGGTGGGAGCGCGCCACGACTGCCTCCTTCCAAGAACTCGGGACTGTCGGTTCGAGCTGATTGAGTGAAGGGCATGTCGCGATTCCGGATGTACCCGACCTCCGCACAGCGAGACTCGCTGCTGCAACAGTGCGGGCATACGCGCTTCGTCTGGAACCTTGCCCTCGAGCAGTGGTTGATGTGGACGCGAGACAAAGTCCTGACACCTGGGTACGTCGAACAGGCGCGGCAACTGACCGAGGCACGAGCCGCGTTCACCTGGCTGAGTGAAGGATCCCAGACCGTGCAGCAGCAAGCTCTGCGAGACTTCGACCAGGCCACCAAGAACTTCTACAGGGGCACACACCGGCGACCCACCTGGCGCAAGGCCGGCCTGCACGAGGGACTTCGTGTCGTCGGCGCCCAGGCCCGGCGATTGGTCAAGCTGAATCGCAAGTGGGCGGCGGTCAACGTGCCAAAGGTCGGCTGGGTGCAGTTCCGCTTGTCCCGCGCAGTACCTGAAGCGAAGTCGTACCGCATTAACCGCGACCGATCCGGCCGTTGGCACATCGCGTTCGCAGCAATCCCGACGCCGATGCCAGCACCCGACACGGGTAGCGTCGTCGGTGTCGACCGTGGGGTGACAGTCTCGGCAGCGTTGAGCACTGGAGAGCTTCTGACCTGCCCTGGCTTGTCGAAGGCCGAGTGTGTACGGATGAAGCACTTGCAACTCCGCCTGGCCCGCTGTCGACGAGGTTCCGGCCGCCGCGCGCGGGTGAAGGCAGCAATCGCCAGGCTGCACGCCCGGGCGGCAGACCGTCGCAAGGATTGGGTGGAGAAGACCAGCACGGACCTTGCGCGGCGATTCGACCGTATTCGGGTCGAGGACCTGCGCATCGTCCAGATGACCAAACGCCCAAAACCCAGGACTGATCCCGAACAGCCAGGTAGGTATCAGCCGAACCGCCGTCGCGCCAAAGCAGGACTGAACCGCGGCATTCTTAGCAGCGGCTGGGGGCTCCTCGTACGTCGTCTGGAGGACAAGGCACCGGGCCGAGTCGAGCGCGTCCGGCCCGCGTACACATCTCAGACCTGCAGCGACTGCGGGCACCGCGCGCCGGAGAACCGCAAGAACCAAGCGGTCTTCTGCTGCGTGGCCTGCGGACATGAGGCGAACGCAGACGCAAACGCAGCACGCAACATCGCGGCCGGACGGGCCGTCAGTGCACGCCGAGAGACGCCCGTACAGGTCTCCCTGAAGCGTGAACCTCAACTCGCTACCTCCAGGTAGTCGTTGGAATCCCCATCGTTTCGGGGAGGACGTCAAGCTTTCTTCCGGTAGGCCTCGTCCATTTTTTTCAGGGCGGCGTCGACGGTTGTCTTGCCGCCGAGGAGCTCCTGTACGACGGCGAAGTGCGTTGGCTGTACTTCGGCGTTCGGCCAGCGCTGGTCCATGAACGGGACCGCCTTGTTCGCCTTCAGCGCCGGCAGGAACAGCGTCAGCGCCGGGTCGACCTTCGCATCGCCGTACAGCGGGACGCAGGAGACGGCCTCGGCCCAGGTGTTGAGGTTCTCCTGCTGGCCGCAGTAGTCGAGGAACGACTTGGCCTGGTCGGTCTTCTTGCTCTTCGCGCTGATGGCGATCCCGACCACCACACCGGCGGGAATCCAGTTGTCAGCGGCAACATCCGTGGCCGGGAACGGGAACATCGACAGGTCGTCCGGCGTCTGCGACGCGGCCCGGAACGCCCCCAGTACGGCGGACACCTGGACCGCCATCGCGGCCTTGCCGGTGGCAACCATCGAGGTCGCCTGCTCGTACGTCGTGCCGTTCGGGTTGTCGTTGAAGAAGCCCTTCTTCTGCAGCTCGAGGTACTTGTTCATCGCGTCGACCCAGCCGGAGTCCGCGAACGAGGCCTGGCCGGCGAGCATCTTGTCGTCGAAGTCGGGCGTCTTGGCGTAGACCGTGCCCGGGACCAGCGCGTACGGGATCAGCTGGGTGATCCACGGCGTCTGCGCGCCGAGCGCGATCGGGACGATGCCCTTCGCCTTCAGCTTCTCGCAGACCGACAGCAGCTCCGACCACGTGGTCGGCGGCTCGACGCCCGCGGTCGCGAACGCCTTCTTGTTGTAGATCGCGCCGAGCATGCTCGAGCCGGGCGAGTAGATGTAGGTCTTGCCGTCGCTCTGGAAGGCGCCCTTGAAGCCGTCGGGAATCTTCTGCGTCCAGGACTGGCTGCTGAGGTCGGCGAGCAGTCCGGCCTTGGCCAGCTGGGCCATCGACATCGCGCTGCCGTTGCCGGGGTACACGACATGTACGTCGGGTGCGTTGCCGCCGCCGAGCTGGGTCCGGAGCGCGGTCTGCACCTGGTCGGCCGGCGCGAACGAGAGGTTGAAGTCGAAGCCGGAGTGCGACGACTTGTACGTGTCGAGCAGCTTCCGCAGACCGGCCTCCTGGTCGCCGACGCCGATCACCTTGAGCGTGCCGCCGGACGACGACGAGCTGCTGCCGCCTCCGCCGCAGGCCGCCAGGGTGCCGACCGCAGTGGCGGCGACGGAGGCACCGCCGATCAGCTGCAGGAGACGCCGTCGGCTGACGGACTGATCGAGTGCCATGGGTCCTCCTGAGCGCCGGAGATACCGGCGAAGAGTGTGAAGTAACCGCAGGATCGTGTTACTTTCGTCACCGGGACGCTACGTATGGCCTGGGAGGGTGTCAAGTCCTCGTTGAAAGGATTCAGTCAGGAGCGGTGTGAAAAGGTCTCCGCCGCGGTTTTGGGCTCGTGCCCGTCTCTCCTGAGAAGATGGCGCCGTGCCCGTGACCGCCTCCCCACATCCGGCCGGTACGCCGTACCTCGTACTGCTGCCCGGCGGTCCCGTCATGTCCACGCAGTCGACCTGTGGACCGGTGCAAGCGTGAGACGAGTCCTCCTGGCCGGCCTCCTGCTGCTGGCTCTGGCGCTTGGCGTCGGCGGTGGGTACTACACGGGCGACCGCCTGGACGCCCCAGAACCAACCGCCTCCGGCACCGCGGGCCCCTTGGGCACAGTGTCGGAGTCCCCGTCACCGACCCCGACAGAGCCGCCCCTGCCGGTGAAGACCCCGGTCCCGAACAACCTCGAGCCCCTCGAACCGGGCTTCGACTACACCAGCCGCAGCTTCACGGTCACCCCGCAGGACCAGCCGTCCGTCCAACTCTCGATCGAGATCCCCCAGGGCTGGAAGCAGACCCGCGACCCGAAGCGGCCGCAAGAGGTGAAGTACCTGGACGACCAGAAGGAGCGAGGCGTCCGGGTCGAGGCGGTCGAGCCGGTCGACACGACCCCTGCGGCCGCGATGGCCCAGCTCATCGTCGACCTGAAGAAGAGCCAGCCGCCGGAGAACGACGTACAGATCGTCAGCCACACCACCGACCAGATCCAGGGCGAGGACGGTGATCCCCGGCCGGTCGCGACGCTGATCTACACCTTTATCCCGGGCGATACGCTCCGCTACGTGATCGTGCGCTGGATCGCGATCGACGGCCAGTTGACGAATGTCGAGATGAGCATCACCGGCATTCCCGAGGACGCCGCCGCCCTGGACGAGGTTCTGCAGCGGACCTCGACGTCGGTCCACGAGGTCGGCTGAGCGCTTTTCACGGAATTGTTACCTCGGGACATGCAACCTGAGAGTGCACTCAGGTGTCTTCTGTTGAGTAGGGACTGGGGAAGGTGGGGGCGTGAAGAGGACGATGTCGCGGCGCGCGCTGCTCGGCGCCGGCCTGCTCACGCTGGCCGGAGTCGGTGGCGTCGGCGGGTACGGCGTCGGTCTTTTCCTTACCGAAGAGCCCAGCCTGGCCGGTACTGCGGCACCGCTGCCGATGGCAGTCACTTCGGGGCCGTCGGCGACACCGAGTACACCGGCCCCGCCGCCGAAGAAGATCGTCCCCGATGACACCGAGGCGCTGGACAAGGACAACCTGGAGTACAGGGTCCGTGAATTCACCGCGACCAGCGTGGTGCGGTCGGATGTCCGCCTCAAGGTGCCGAGGGACTGGGGATTCACGCAACCCGATCCCCCGAAGATCGGCCGCTACACCGACCCGACCTCCAAGCGCTGGATACGGATCGAGGCCGGGTTCACCATCCGCCGGCCACCCGCCGAATCTATGGCGCAGAGGCTCACGGACCTCGCCACGGTGCCGGCCACTCAGATGCTCTCGATCAAATCCCATACCGTGGATCCGGACACCAAGGAAGCAACGCTGGTCTACACCTACGTGCCGGAGAACTCGCTCCGCTACGTGATCATCCGGTGGGTCGCCAACGGCGAGGGTCTGTGCACGTTCGAGATTGCGGTCACCGGACTACCTCAGGACCAGGAAGCGATGGAAGACATCCTGGACCACGCGGCCAACTCGGCTACTCGGGACGACTCGCCGATCCGCCCCTCCTAGCCTCCGAGCAGTCCGGCGAGCGACTGATGTCCGGCGTCGGTAAGGTCGACGGCTCGTTGGTTGGGGCGGCGGTGGAGCCAGTTGTTGGCGAGGAAGCTGTCGACGACGGATGCTCCTAGTCGGCCCGACAGGTGGTGGCGTTGTTCGCTCCAGTCGACGCAGAACCTCAGGAGTTGGCGGCGGGACGGCTGGTTGTCGAGGGCGACGCCCAGTTCGCCGAATACCTCGGTGGCGTTGGGGCCCAAGGCATACGGGCCATCCGGGAGTTGGGCGGCCAGTGGGTCGTCAGGACGGCGGTCCGCGCCGGTGCCGCCGTCGGTGCGGGTCAGGGCTTCCCGGCGTACCAGACCGTCCAGCAGGGCGACGCCGAGGCGACCGGCCAAGTGGTCGTAGCAGGTGCGGGCTTCGCGGAGTGCTGCGGCGCGGGTGCTCTGACGGAGCGACTTGATCGGCTGGGGTTTGGCCAAGCGGGCCAGGGCTTCTATGGCCGCAGCCACTTCCGGTCCGGACAGCTTGTAGTACCGATGTCTCCCGGACTGCTCGACGGCGACCATTCCGCCGTCCAGCAGCTTGCGCAGGTGACCGCTGACGGTTTGCGGTGACACACCGGCCTCTGAGGCCAGCAAGGAGGCAGGCAGCGCGCGGCCGTCCGCCAACGCCATCAGGACCTTCGCCCGCGCAGGCTCGGCCATCAGGCCGGCGGCGCGAGCCACATCGGCATCTCCGCTCATGTACTCCATGCTCACACCGTCATACTTCGGCGCAACCCGAAGTGTTTCGGTGAGAACTTGGGAAGCATGCTTCTCGCGTTGCTGTGTATCGGAATCTTCCTCGTCCAGCTCGACGTGACCGTGGTCAACGTCGCGCTGCCGACGATCCGGACCGGCCTCGACACCAGCGCATCCGGGCAGCAGTGGGTCGTGAGCGGCTACATGATCGCGCTGGCCGGGTTGCTGCTCGTCTGCGGAGCGCTGGGCGACCGCATCGGCCACCGCCGTACGGTGCTTGCCGGGCTGACGGTCTTCGGATGCGCGTCCCTGATGTGCGGCATCGCGCCGAACATCGAGCTCCTGGTCGCAGCACGCGCACTCCAGGGCGTCGGCGCCGCGCTGCTCCTGCCAAGCACGCTGGCCGTCATCACCGATCAGTACGTCGACAGCGCCGCAAGGGCCCGCGCCGTTGGGATCTGGGCCGGTGCGGGCGCACTCGCGTTGGTCGCCGGGCCGATCCTCGGAGGCGTACTGGTCAGCGGATTCGGCTGGCGGGCGGTGTTCCTGATCAATCTGCCGATCATCGCGTTGGTGCTGCCAATGGCTTGGCGGATGGTGCCGCGACGCCGTACGGCTCGAAGTGAGGCACACGTCCGGCTGCGCATCGGCTCGGCGTTCGTCGGCGCCAACGTGGTCTCCGGCCTGATGAATCTGGTTGGTCTAGGCACGCTGCTCGCTCTGACCCTTTATTTACAAGAGCATCTGGACCAATCCGCGCTTCGTGCCGGACTTGAACTGCTGCCTGTTCTGCTGCCGCTGGCCGTCCTCGGACCGGTGTCGGGCCGCATCACCGCTCGGTACGGCTCTCGGCTCCCGATGTCGTTCGGCCTTGCTCTCGGGGCTATCGGCTCGTTCTGTCTACTGGTCGTCCACCCGGACAGCCGTTACGGCGCGGTCATTCCCGTCGAGGTCTGCCTGGGCATCGGCATGGGTTTGCTGACGGCCGCAGTGGTGCACGCGGCCATCGCAGCACTGCCCCCGGATCGCGCTGGCCTGGCCAGTGGCGTCAACAACACCGCGCGGCAGGCCGTCGGCGCAGCGGGCGTAGCGCTCTACAGCGCGGTCCTGAGCCACTCCGCGACCTTCACCGCAGGTCTCCACACCCTTGCCTGGGTAGGCGGCACCCTGTGGGTGGTTGCGCTCGGCATCACTTGGCTGACAGTCGATTAGTCGACCGGCCAGATGGTGCGGAAGATCGTGGAACGCAGCCGATAGAACGTACGACGAGCAGACTGCATCAGCGCCGGCGACGGCCGCAGCCGTTCGGTCGGAAAACGCATGGGGACTTCCTAGGCGCTAGTACTTCACCGAATTGGCGATCTCGGCAGCCCGGGCGGCATCTGGCGTGATCACCTGGACGAGCAGCGAGCCGCCGTCCCCGCGATCGACGACCCGTTCGAACAGGACCATATCCGCCCCGGCGCATCCACTGGAAATCCGGTCCGTGGTCGGCTGGTCATTGAACGTGCCCGGATAGGTCGGGCCGGGCTTGCACCCGAGCGCCGTGTTGTCCGGAAGAGCGAGCTTCGAGCCCGCGACGCCGATGAACACGCCCGGTGTCGTCGCGGACCAGTCCGAGTCCCGGCTGACCCGGAACGCGGGCGTCCGAGCCTTGCTACCAGGAGCCAGCCAATCGGTCTGGGCCATCGACTTCGCCCAGGACCGCGGCACCGTCACCTGGAACTGTCCTTGCGAGACGACGATCGCCTTGCGGCTGGACAGATACCACTGCCCGGCGTACCCCGCGCCGCCGCCGACCACCAGCGCGAGCAGGGCGGCGACGACCCACCGGCCGCGTTTCCGCTTCCGCTTGGGCGGTGGCTCGAGCTTCTCGGTGGTTTCTTCTGGTACGGCGGGTGCCTCAACCGCGACGGTCTCTGCGTCCGCCGACGGCTCGTCGAGTTTCACGATCGTCAGCTGGTTCTCGTCGCTCAGCGCGGTCTTCGCACCCAGGTGGTCCGTGTCCACGGCAATCACTTCGCGGATCGACAGCGGGAAGTCGTGCGTGGTCTCGTCGAGCCCGCCCACGAGCTCCCGCGTGAACGACTGGACGTCCGGCCAGCGCTTCTCCCGGTCCGGGTCCAGCGCGCGGACGATCGCGGCGTCGACCTGGTCGGGCAGCTCGAACCCGAGCGAGCTCGGCGGCGGCGCCACCTCGACCCGGCTGGCCGCGCCGAGCCCGTCGACCTGATGCGGGGACCGCCCGGTCAGAGCGGCGTACGCGACCGCGCCCAGCGAGTACTGGTCGGCGCGCTGGTCCAACCGCTCCCCCAACGCCTGCTCGGGAGCGACGTACGACGGGGTGCCGCCGGGCATCGTGATCCTCGACACCTCGTCGAGCGCCTTGCCCAGGCCGAGGTCGGACAGGACGGCCCGCTCGCCGTCGTCCGTACTGCGGAAGAGAACGTTCGCGGGTTTCACGTCGCGGTGCAGCAGACCGCGGCGGTGCAGGGCCTGCAGGCCGCGGCCGACCTGGACCACCACGTCGACGGCCTCGGTCAGCGGGAGGGGCTTCTTCTTCAAGCGGTCGGCCAGCGTGCCGCGATCGGCGTACGTCAGCACCAGAAAGGGGCGGCCGTCCTCCAGCTCGCCCACGTCGTGCACCTGGACGACATGCTCGGACTCGACCCGGCGCAGGAACCGGCCCTCCTCGAGGAACCGGTGGCGGACCGAGTCGTCGTGCCCCCAGTTGTCCGCGAGCACCTTGATCGCCACTTCGGCATCCAGTTGCTCATCGTGAGCAAGCCATACCGTAGCGAAACCGCCTGAGCCCAGGCGTCGGCGCACGACGTAACGCCCGAGTCTGGTTGGGACCCCCATACAGGGCATTATGGAGTACTGGAGTGTCCCGTGCCGGGGCCGATCGAGAGCAAAGGCGCAGATGAGCGAGAGCACCAGCCCGACCGACGACCTCGCAACCCTCGCGGAGCAGGCGCAGGCGGGCGACAAGAACGCGATGGACGACCTGCTGCGGCAGGTCTATCCCCGCGTCCTGCGGATCTGCCGGAGCGTCCTGCCGTACTCGGCCGACGCCGAGGACGCCGCCCAGGAAGCGCTCCTGAACATCGCCACCAAGATCAACACGTACTCCGGCCGCAGCAGCTTCTCCACCTGGGTCCACTCCGTCGCGGCCAACTCGGCGCGCTCGACGTACCGCAAGCTGAAGCGCACCGCCCAGGCCGCGCACAACCCGGAGCAGATGGAGAAGCCGGACCCCCGCACCACCAGCGTGATCGCCGGCACCCGTCTGGACCTCCTGGAGGCGCTGGAGACCCTGGAGCGCGACCGGCCCCAGATGGTCACTCCCCTGGTACTGCGCGACGTCTACGGCCTGTCCTACGAGGAGATCGCCGCCGAGGTCGGCGCACCGCTGGGCACGGTCAAGTCCCGCATCCACGACGCCCGCGAGGTCGTCCGCCCGCTCCTGCGCCCGAAGGACTGAATTGCATCAACGTGCAATGCATCAGGCCGGATAACTGACCTGACGCCCGCATACCCTCCGAGTTATGTCCGCCCGGGGGTTATTGCACAACGGTGACTATCTCAAGCTGCTGACCGGCCAAACGATCAGCTCCATCGGCTCCGCGATGAGCTCGTTCGTCTTCACCCTGCTCGGTCTGGCCATCACCGGCTCCCCCGTCCAGGCAGGCCTCGTCGGTACGGCGTACGCGCTCGGCGCAACGCTGGCGGCGCTGCCCGCGGGTGCGCTGGCCGACCGGTGGAGCCGGCGCCGGATCCTGATCGGCTACAGCTTCGTCGGCGCCGTCCTGTTCGGTTCGGTGGCCGTCGCCGGCTGGCTCGGCCACCTGACCCTGCCGCACCTGATGGCCGTCAGCCTCCTCAACGGCGCCGGGTTCGCCATGTTCATGCCCGCCGAATCCGCAGCGCTCCGGCAGATCGTCGAACCGGAGGACATCAGCACCGCCCTCGCCGCCGCGCACGGCCGGCAGAACATCGCCGGCCTGGCCGGGGCCCCGCTCGGCGGCCTGCTCTACGCGATCGGGCGAGTCGTCCCGGTAGCCATCGACGCGCTGTCGTACCTGGTGATGGCGATCCTGCTCATGACGATCCGCCATCCGCTGCCCGCCGCGAAGCCGGACAACGAGGCGCACGAGCCGATGCTCAAGGCGATCCGCTCCGGGCTGACCTGGCTGTTCCGGCAGCCGTCGCTGCGGACGATCGCAGTGGTCGGCACGATCCTCAACTTCGCCGCGAACGGCACCATCCTGGTCCTCATCCTGAGCATGCAGCAGCACGGCGTACGACCGTCGGTCATCGGGTTGCTGGAGACCGCGATGGGGATCGGCGGGCTGGCCGGCGCGATCGCGTCGCCGAAACTGCTGGCCAGGTTCACCACCGGCCGGATCACGGTCGTCGCCGGCTGGATCGTCACGATCACCTTCACCGCGACCGCCGCCAGCACGCATCCCGTCGTACTGATCGCGCTGCCTGCCTTCGCGATGTTCCTGCTGCCGGCGCTGAACTCGGGCCTGTTCGGCTACCAGATGCTGATCACGCCTGACAACCTCCAGGGCCGGACGCAGAGCGCGGTGATGTTCCTTTCCAACCTGACGATGCCGTTGGCGCCGTTCCTCGGTGGTCTGTTCCTGCAGACCCTCGGCGCGCGGACCGCCCTGCTGGTCTTCGGCGGCATCCTCGTGGTCGGCTCCGTACTGCTCACAGTCAGCCGCTCGATCCGGTCCATCCCGTTGCTCTCCGAGGTCGAGGCTGTCTGATCGGGGGCTCCCGTTCTGGGCGGGCGTGTGCTCAGATGGGGACTTGACGTCCTCCTCGGCCTGGTGGCGGGGGATTTCAACCTACGCAACCAACGGAGGTGCGTGTTGAGGTTCACGCTTCTCAGAGACGGATGCTGCGGTCTCTCCGCGTGCGTTCACGGCCCGTCCGGCCGCGATGTTACGTGCGATGTTGATGGCTGCGTTCACGTCGGCGTTGGCCTCGTACCGGCAGGCGATGCACCGGAACACCGCTTGGTTCTCGCGGTTTTCCGATGCAACATACCCACACGCACTGCAGGTCTGCGAGGTGTACGCGGGATGAACTTTCACGACTCGGCCCATCGCTTTGTGCTCCAGCCGCCGGACGAGGCTGCCCCAGCCTTGGGCGAGGATTCCACGGTTGAGTCCGGCCTTCTGCCGAACGTTGCGGCCCGGTGCGTCGCGGGTGCCCCGCGCCGACTTGGTCATGTTACGGATCCGCAGGTCTTCGACACCGACCACGTCGAACCGTCGGGCGAGGTCGGTGCTGGTGTGCTCGACCCAGTTCTTCCGCCGGTCGCTCTCCCGGGCCTTGAGTCGTGCGATCGCGGCCCGGATCTTCCCGCGCCGGTTGCTGCCCCGCTCGGCTCTGGCGAGCTTGCGTTGCAGATGCTTGACACGCTGCTGTTCCTGCCTCGAGAGGCCGGGGCAAGACAACAGTTCCCCGGTCGACAGGGCCGCGGACACGGCGACTCCACGATCCACACCCACCACCTCACCGGTACCTGGTGCCTGGATGGGTTCGGGGACGACCGCAAACGCGACGTGCCAACGCCCCGCCCGATCACAGGTGACGCGGTACGACTTCGCGTCCGGCAGTTTCCTGGACAACCTGAACTTGACCCAGCCGACCTTCGGCACCAGCACCCGGCCCCAGTTCCGGTTCAGCTTCTCCACCCGGAGGGCCTGGGACCCAACGACACTGAACCCCTCATGCACCCGTTCGCGGCGCCACGTCGGTCGACGATGGGTTCCTGCGTAGAAGTTGCGCCACGCCTGGTCGAGATCCCGCAGCGCCTGCTGCTGCACAGTCTGCGACCCAGCCCTCAGCCACGCCTCCACCGCGCGAGCCTCGGTAAGTTGCGCCGCCTGCGCCACGTAGCCCGGGGCAGAGGGTGGGCCGTATCGCCACATCAACCGCTGCTCCAGCCCCAGATTCCACACGTACCGCGAATGCCTGCAGTGCTCCAGCAAACCAGACCGCTGAGCTGGGGTAGGTGCAAGGCGGTAGCGGGACACGACACATACCCAAACAGACTGCACCGACAGTTTTGGATGAAGGGAGGCCATTGCGATGAAGAAGCTCATCAACGACCCAGGTGATGTTGTGAGTGAGGCGCTGCGGGGGATGGCGGCAGCGCATCCGGATCGGTTGCGGGTGGATCTGGAGAACCGGATCGTCTACCGCAAGGACGCGCCGAGGCCGGGCAAGGTGGGGCTCATTTCCGGCGGCGGGTCGGGGCACGAGCCGATGCACGGCGGATTCGTCGGGCTCGGGATGCTGGACGCGGCGTGTGCGGGTGAGGTGTTCACCTCGCCGGTGCCGGACCACATGATGGCGGCGACGAAGGCGGTCGACGCGGGCGCCGGCGTGCTGCACATCGTGAAGAACTACACCGGCGACGTGATGAACTTCGAGATGGCCGCCGAGCTCGCCGCGGCCGACGCCGGCACCGAGGTGCAGTCGGTCGTGACCAACGACGACGTCGCCGTCCAGGACAGCCTCTACACGGCCGGTCGCCGTGGCGTCGGTGTCACCGTGCTGCTGGAGAAGATCGTCGGCGCGGCTGCCGAGGAGGGCCAACCGCTGGCTCAGGTCGCGGATCTCGCCCGCCGGGTGAACGACAACGGCCGCAGCATGGGGATGGCGCTCACGTCGTGCACGGTCCCGGCCGCTGGCAAGCCGACGTTCGACCTGGCCGACAACGAGATGGAGGTCGGTATCGGCATCCACGGCGAGCCCGGCCGCCAACGGTTGCCGTTGGCACCGGCCAAGGACATCGCCGCCATGCTGGTCGACCCGGTGGTCAGCGATCTCCCTTACCAGCAAGGCGATTCGGTCATTGCTTTCGTCAACGGCATGGGCGGCACGCCGTTGCTCGAGCTATACCTGATGTACAACGAGGTGGCCCAACTACTCGACCGCGCCGGCATCACCGTCGCCCGCTCGCTGGTCGGCAACTACATCACCTCGCTGGAGATGGCCGGCTGCTCGGTCACGCTGTTGAAGGTGGACGACGAACTGGTACGCCTCTGGGACGCGCCAGTGAACACCCCCGGCCTACGCTGGGGCGCGTGAGCATGGGAGTCGATGCCTTCGTCAACTGGTTGCGGGATGCCGCGGGTGTGCTGCACGAGAACGCGGCGTACCTGACCGAGTTGGATTCGGCGATCGGGGACGCGGATCACGGCGCGAACATGGATCGCGGGTTTCAGGCGATCGTCGCGGTGCTGGACGAGACGTCGTTCGACAGCGCCGATGAGCTGTTGAAGAAGGCCGGGATGACGCTGGTCAGCAAGGTCGGCGGGGCGAGTGGGCCGTTGTACGGCACGTTCTTCCTGCGGTTCGGGACCGCGCTGGCCGGGGTCTCGCCGATCAGCGCCGAGGCAGTCGGCAAGGCGCTGCATGCCGGTGTCGAGGGTGTGCTTGCCCGCGGCAAGGCGGAGCTCGGCGACAAGACGATGTACGACGCCTGGGCGCCCGCGCTGCAGGCGTACGACGCAGCGGTTGCAGGTGGATCGGAGGTCGGTCCGGCAATGACTGCGGCAGCGGAGGCGGCGGCGAAGGGGCGGGATGCGACGGTGCCGTTGGTCGCGCGGAAGGGTCGTGCGAGCTACCTGGGCGAGCGGAGCGCGGGGCATCAGGATCCGGGAGCAACGAGTACGACGCTGATTCTGGAGTCTGCGGCCCGAACGCTCACATGATCGGCATCGTCGTGGTGTCGCACAGCCGCGCCTTGGCTGAGGCGGCGGTCGGGCTTGCGTCGGAGATGGTTGCCGAGGACAAGCGCCCGGTGATCGCGGTCGCGGCCGGTTTGGACGCGACGACGTTCGGGACGGATGCGATGGCGGTGTCGGAGGCGCTGGCTGCTGCGGACAGCCCGGACGGGGTGCTGGTGCTGTTGGACCTGGGTAGTGCCGTGCTGAGTGCGGAGATGGCGCTCGAGTTCGTGGATCCGCCCGTTGCGGAGCACGTCCGGCTGAGCAGTGCTCCGTTGGTGGAGGGGTTGGTCGCCGCGGTCGTGACTGCTTCCACTGGTGCATCCCTCGATGCTGTGGTTGCCGAGGCGGAGCGCGGTCTGGTCGGCAAGCAGGACCACCTCGGAGACGCTGTGGCCGTCGACGCTGCTCCTGCTGCGGACGCTGACCAGAGCATTGAGGTTGTGGTCGGCAACGAGCATGGTCTCCATGCACGACCTGCGGCTCGGTTGGTCGGGTTGGTCAACGGCTTCGACGCGACGGTCACGCTGACGGACTTGGACACCGGCCGCGGTCCGGTGGATGCCGGCAGCCTGAGCATGGTGGCCACCCTGAACGCCCAACAAGGCCACCGCGTGCGCGTGGGCGCAAGCGGCCCGCAGGCATCCGACGCCTTGGCCGCAATCGAAGAACTCGCCGCCGAAAACTTCGGCGACACACCCCCAACAGAACCAGCGTCGAGCGGCGCCGCCGCTGCCGTGGGCGGGTCCGGGTTGGATGTTGCGATCGGACCTGCGGTGCTGGCAGGTACCGGCGTCGACCTTGGCGGTTATGTTGCTGGGGACAACGAACTTGGGCGGCTGCACGACGCTCTGACAACTGCCGGCGAGCAGCTTCGTGAGTTGCGGGACACGACGCCCGAGCATGGGGACATCTTCGTGGCTCACCTTGCGTTGCTGGGGGATCGGAAGGTTCTTGACGCTGCCGAGCGTTCGATCTCGGACGGGGCCTCGGCGACGACCGCCTGGCAGGGCGTGTACGACGACCTGGCGACCACCTTCGAGGGGCTCGACGACGCCTACCAGCGCGAACGCGCGCAAGACGTCCGCGCAGTACGAGATCGCGTACTGCGGATCCTCGTCGGCGCGACCGAAGAATCACCGGCGGACGGCATCCTCGTCGTACCGGAGCTGGACGCGGCCACTGCGGCAACGCTTGATGCAACCCGGATCGCAGGGATCGCCGTACGAGCTGCCGGGACGACCGGCCACGGCGTGATCGTGGCGCGCTCACGCGGCATCCCGCTGATCACCGGGATCGGCGACGTCGACGTACGGCAGGGCGCAACGATCGCCTTCGACGCACGCACCGGGTCCTTCGAGGTCGCGCCGGACGAAGACCGGGTCCACGCGACGATCCGCGAACGGCAGAGCGAGCGCGCGCAAGCAGTCACCCAAGCCAACGAGCCCGCAATCACCCGCGACGGCAGGACAATCGACGTACTGGTCAACGTCGGTGTCCTCCAAGACGCCGTCGACGCACAAGGCGCGGACGGGTCGGGCCTGGTACGGACCGAGGTGCTCTTCGGCGACCGTCGTACGCCGCCGACCGTCGACGAGCAGGTCGAGGCCTTCCGCGCGATCGCACGAGCGCTGGGGAACAGGCCGATCACTATCCGCACCTGGGACATCGGCGGCGACAAGCCGCTCCCGTTCCTCCCCCAGGCCAGGGAGGCGAACCCGTTCCTCGGCGAGCGCGGCCTCCGTGTCTTCCGCCGTCGTCCCGAGCTCCTGCGCGACCAGCTCGAAGCGATCCGTCGAGTGGCGACCGAGACGCCGGTCCACGTGATGTTCCCGATGGTGACAACCGCAGATGAGGTGGCCTGGGCACTGGACGAGCTCGGCCTACGGGACGGTCTCGAGGTCGGCATCATGGTCGAGGTCCCCGCGGCCGCATTGCGCGTCGCCACCCTCGCCAAGGACCTCGATTTCGTCAGCATCGGGACGAACGACCTCACGCAGTACACAACCGCCGCCGATCGCACCAACACGGCGGTCGCCTCACTCGCCGACGGCCTGGACCCTGCAGTCCTCCAACTCATCGACCACGCCGTACGCAACGCCGGCGTCCGCGTAGCGGTCTGCGGCGACCTCGCCAGCAACCCACAAGCCGCAGTACTACTCGCAGCCCTAGGGGTCACCGAGCTCAGCGCCGTCGGCCCACAGGTACCCCTCGTCAAAGCACAACTGCGGCAGGCCGACCTGACTCAGGTCGACACTGCCGCAGTGCTCAAAGCCAGGGACGCGGATCAGGTGCGCGGCCTGCTGTAGTAGCGCAGTTCGACCAGGTTGAAGCCGGAGGTGCGTGAGGGCTTGGCGGGGAGGGTGTAGGACTCGCCGGGCTCCAGGTAGGTGACGTCCGGGTGGTCGAGGTCCAGGTCGACCACGAGCGCTGGGTACGCGCCGGTGTGCCAGGTGTACGACTCGCCGGCCTCGGGTGTCACGTGCTGGACGCGTACGTCGTCCTCGTCGACGACCAGCTTCACCGGGAGCTCACCGGCCTGCTCGAAGCCGGACTCCGCCGGGACGCCCGCGATCGCGAAGTACGGGTCGCCGCTGGCCTCCTCGCCCAGATCGAGAACCTCGATCAGGCGGTTGAGGTACAGCGCGTCGCCGTCGTTGGTGAGCATGTGCACCGGGGACACCGGGCGGTACACGGACCCGCCGACGGTCTCACTCAGCTGGCGCGCCGGACTGCCGTCCAGCCAGTCCATGTGGCACGGCGACGTCGACAGGCACAGCACGACGTACGGGTTGTGGTGCAGGTGCCAGCCCTGTGCCTCACCGGGCTGCAGCTCCACCTCCCACACGCGCACGCGCGAGTTCTTCAGCAGCACGCGGGTCCCGATCTCACCCAGTACGACGTCGCTGCCGTCGGGCGCGCTGACAGTAGTACCTGCGGTCATGCCATCTCCTCGAGATCTATCGGTCGTTCCATCGCGACACCGGCGAGCACAGTGCCGTCCGGCATCGGTAGCTGGGCAGCCTCCACCTCGGTGAAGCCAAAAGCCTTGTAGAGCGGTACTCCGGGCAGCGTCGACATCAGCGCCAACTTGGTGAACCCCTCCGCCCGCGCAGCATCCGTACACGCGGTCAGGATCGCCCTGCCGAGGCCACGCCGTGTCCAGTCCGCACGGACGAACATGGCCCGGATGCGCGCCGGCTCGGTCGCGGGGTCGAGCAGGCGGTCGTCAGCTCCCGCAGTACTGGCGTTGAACAGCTTGTTCCGGCGGCTCCACCCGCCACAGGCGACGATCTCGCCGTCAGCCTCGTGCACGTAGTAGGTGCCGTCGTCGATCAGCGCAGTGTCCAGCGTGGTGATGTGCTCCGCGGCGCTCGCAGTCTCCAGCGGGTCGTAGTAGGCCGGGAACACGTCCAGCACGGAGGCCCGGGCCAGCTCGGCAATGGCAGCTCCGTCGGACGGAACGGCCAAGCGCAGTACAGGATCCACGCGCACAGGCTAGTTCACCTCGATCGGCGCTTGTCGGCCCAGGATCGGTAGCTGAGGAACATGTTGCCGGCCGTCACCACGAGGTCGACCAGGAGCAGGGTCACGCTGGCGTCCGACAGGATGATGATGACTGCGAACACCATCCCCACCACGAGGCTCTTGGACAGGTTCACGATCAACTCACGATCCACCGGCTTCGGCTCGGCCTCGAAGCGCGGCGTCCGGGGAGCCGGAGCGGTCGTTGCCGGCACGGGACGGCGGACCGGCGTGGGGAGGTGAGGCATCGGCAGACCCTCGAAGACCACAGCCAGGTCATCCCGGGTGCGAGCGCGGTAGAGCAGGTCCGTACGTCGAGCCATCTGTTCTCTGCCGATCCGCCCGAGAACGAAGTTCCGCGTCAGCGCTTCCGAGCACAACCCCCACTCGTCCGCGGTCAACACGAGAGCCTTCGGTCGACGCTGCGGTGGCCGCCGCTTGGCGACGGTAGGCCGCTTGGCGACGGGGACGGGCGAGGCGGTGCTCCGTCCGACCTGAGCCAGGCGCTCCACCCCTGCCGGCGTCAGCTCGTAGTCAGCCGGCCCGATGTCCTGCGGTCGGCGGATCACGTGTGAGGTGCCGACCAACTCGTCCAGCACAGCCTGGACCTGATGGTCGGTGGCCCTGGTACGGCTGACCAGCTCGGCCCGGCTCAGCGGCCGGCCCTCCAGGTGTCTCAGCACCAGGCGCTCGACCCGCGGATCCGTCACTTCCGCCCGCGCCGACTTCGGAACGGCCACAACACCTTGCCGACGACGATGAGCGTGAACAGCACAGCCGTCGGGAGACTCGCGTGCCCGAACCCGATCGAGCCGGCGACGAGCGTGACGATGACGATCACCGGCAGCAGCATCAAGGCAACCGTTCCCCAGCCAGGCCCCTTCGCTCCGGGTGGCAGCGTCACGGGATCGATGAGCTCGGGCGGCGGCAGCCCCTTGAAGACCGGGTCCAGCTCGCCGCGGGTCTTGGCAGCGAGGAGGAGGTCCGTACGACGACCCAGCTCCGCCTTGTCGATCCGGCCGACGGCGTACTGATTCGCCAGCGCTTGCGAGCAGGCCGATCGGTCCTCGTCGGACAGCAGCAGGTCCCGCGGGTCGGCGGGCGTCGTTTGCCGCGGCCGGATGGTGTCGACGAGAGTCGCCGCGAAGAGCCTCCCCATCCCCTTCAGCGGCGATTCGACGAGGTCCTCGACCAGCTCCAACCGGCCGGATCCGGCCGCGGTGATCTCGTAATCGGCCGGTCCGGCATCCTGCGGGCGTCGTACGACGAAGGTCCCCCTCACCAGTTCGTCGAGCGCCGCCTGGACCCGGTGGTCGCCGAAACCGGTACGGCGTACCAGCTCCGCCCGGCTCAACGGCGCGAACTGCAGATGCTCCAGGAGCGCATGCTCCAACGCTGGCTCTTCCCCCACCTGTCCATTTTCGCAGGTCCAAGCGGTCAGTCGAATGTCAAAAGTAGCAATCCTCCGGAGTACGTCGGGCGTAGTGCCGCCTCTACCCGGACGTACTGCGCACGCACCGGCGTGAACGTGGTGGTGTTGGTCCGGTCGACTGCCACGTCGTACGGCGTGGTGTTGTCGACCGGGCGCCACGTGTCCCCGTCGAGCCACAGCACGCGCCAGGTCTGGGGCGCGCGGCACTGTCCGGAGCCGGTGTCGTCGTACCAGTACGCCGAGACCTGCGATAGCTCGCACGCCGAGCGCAGGTCGAAGGAGATCCACTCCGTCGTCCCGCGCCGGTCCCACCACGTGAAGCGCGGAATCGACGTGTCTGCAGAGGACTCCGGCACGCGCCCTGAGTCAGGAGCTTCCAGCGAGTCGCCGTCGTTGACATGCGATGCAGTGATCCGCGTCCGGTGGCTCCACTCCTTGCCGTGCGGCGAGACCTGCGGGAACGACGTGACCCGCAGTCGAGCCGCACCCATCGGAATCAGCGTCACAGTCTCCACAGGTTCTTCCGACCGCGCCGGACCGGGCTGCAGCAGTCCGACCACGTCCTCGGTATCCGTCTCCCACTGCGGAAGCCGTCGCGCCTGGGTGGTCAGTGCGAGCGGCACTCCCTCGCTAGTGAAGGGATTCGCTCCGGCGTCCCGTCGTACGACGTCAAAGCGCGCGCCCGCGACCAGACCGTAGTTCCAGGGGGACTCTGGATAGACGGAGAGCTCAGGCCACTCGTCGGTCCCACCAATGCGCTCGTACCGCTCATCGATCTGGAGCGAATAGGTCAACGGACCACGGTCCACAGAAACGGAGCGCTGGTTGTCGTCCCAGACCCTGGTGCTCGTGCGCATCGGCAGCACGAGCTCCACGCGATCACCGGAACTCCAGGTGCGGTCCAGCTTCAGCCAGTCGCCGCTGACGTCGACCGGTTGACCGTTGACCTTCACCGACACCTCGTGCGCCCAGCCAGGACGCCTTAAATACAAGGGGAATCGCGCCGCACCCTGCACGGTGAACGAGATGGTGTCAGAGAACGGGTACTCCGTGTCCTGCACGATGCTCACCGTCTCCCCAGCAGCCCCTACGCGAGCGGTCACCTTGCTGGCGGCGTACATCGACGCGGCCAGCCCGTTGTCCGTGGTCGCCAGCCAGAGCTCCTGCGCGTAGTACGGCCAGCCCATGCCGTAGTTGTGCGGACAGCACCGGTACTGATGGACGCCGTACTTGTACGCCTCCATCGGGAACGGGTTCTGGAACTGCCCGTGCTTCGGCTGGTCGTCCAGCTGCACACTGTTCGCACAGGTGATGTAGTGCATCACCTGCTGCTGCGGGTCGTACGACGCCGGCAGCGAGTTGAACGCCAGCTCCTCACACCGGTCCGTCCAGGCCCTGTCACCGGTGAAACGGGTGAGCAGCTCACAGCTGTGCATCAGCTCGACGATCCCGCACGTCTCGAACCCCTGCCGCGGGTCACCGAACCCAGGCCGCGAGTTCTCGTCACCGGCGAACCCACCACCAGGGAACTGCCCGTAGAGCCCCATCACCGTCGCATAGTTCCGGTACGTCGCCGCGCGGTGCTTCTCGTCGCCAGACAACAGCCAGTACTGCAACGGCTCCCGGAACCCCTGCGCCAGGTTGACGTTGTGCCAGGTGGGAATGCCGTCGACGTAGTCTGCCGACCCGCTGTGCATCTTGTGCACCAGGTCGAGCAGCCACTCGTCTCCGGTGCGGTTGTAGAGCCAGTACGCACTGTCGATGTTGTCGCCCCAGCGGAACGCACCCCACGACCGGTTGAACACCTCTGGCGGCTGCGTGTTCTGGAACCCCAGGTACTTCGTCATGAACGGAATGACCCGCTCGTCGCCGGAGTACTCGTACCAGGACCGGAACGCGGCCAGCAGGGGCATGCCCGGCCAGAAGTCCGGTCCGCTCTCCAGTGAGGTCCGCAGCCGCTCCGGACCGAACCATCCGTCGGCAGCCTGGGTCCCGAGGATGCCGTCCATCCACCGCTGCGTCCTGGTCAGTACGCCGGTGTTGCCGGTGACATACCCCAGGTCGCCGAAGCCGCGGAGCCAGTACGGCAGCTCCTCCCACGCTCCCTGCGCAGGGTCGACCCAGCCGTTCGTCTCGTAGACCAGGAAGTCCGAGATCTCGTCGTACCGGCCGCAGAGTCCGTCGACCTGCAACTCGAGCTGCTGCGCCAGCCAACCGCGCGGCTCGATCGCACCTGGTGGCAGCTTCTGGAACGGCACGGGCCGGAGCGGCGCGCGATGCGGGACGTAGTGGCCCCCACGGCCGGCAGGCGGGTTGGGCATGGCGATGCCTTTCTGACGAGGAGATGCGGAAAGACCGCACACGTTTTCCGTCGTTGACAACGTAGGACTGACCACAGCCTTGGTCAAGATCAAAGCGCAGGTCAGCAGGGTTCCAAGACAATCCTGCTAGGCTTCCGCAGCAGAATGGAAGGAAACGCTATGAATAGGCCAGGGGTGCGGATCACCGACGTAGCCGCGCTCGCCGGCGTGTCCGCCGGGACCGCCTCGAAGGCGCTGAACAACACCGGCCAGCTCAGCCAGGAGACACGAGCCCGAGTACGACGGGCCGCCGCCCAGCTCGGGTTCACGCCGGACGCCCGGGGCCGCGCGCTCTCGTCCGGCCGGACGTACACGGTCGCTCTCCTGACCACAGACAGCTCGGGCCGGTTCAGCATCCCGATCATGCGCGGCGTGGAGGACGTACTCAGCGCAGGCGAGCTGGCGACCGTCCTCTGCGACACCCGCGACGACCCGCTCCGCGAACAGAGCTACCTGCGCACACTGGTCGCACGCGGCGTCGACGGCATCGTCGTGACCGGTCGGCGGACCGAGCCACGCGCGCCGATCGACGTATCGCTGCCAGTCGTCTACGCGCTCGCTGCCTCGACCAATCCGACAGACGCCTCGGTCATAGTCGACGACGCGGCCGGCGCCGCCGCCACGATCACCCACCTGCAAGGTCTGGGTCGCACCCGGATCGCCCACATCACCGGCCCGGCCCACCACCGCTCCGCAGCCGAACGCGCCGAAGCCGTCGCCGCGGCTCTCTGCACCGAGCCGCTGTTCGGCGAGTGGTCCGAACGCTGGGGCCGTCAAGCCACAGACCTGGTACTACGCCAGCGCCCGGACGCAATCACCTGTGGCAGCGACCAGATCGCCCGCGGCGTCTGCGACCGCCTCCGCGAGCTGGGCCGCTCAGTCCCAGACGAGATCGCCGTAACCGGCTACGACAACTGGCCGGTGATGGCCCTGGCCAGCAGGCCGCCACTCACCACCGTCGACCTCCGCCTCGACGACCTGGGGCGCCGCGCCGCCTCCCTGCTCCTCGAGGCGATCGCGGGCACGCCACACCACGGCGTACTCGAACTCCCTGCCCAGCTGGTCACACGGGAGTCGACGCTAGGAGCCTGATCGGTGGCGTTCCTCCCGGGCCGGTCGTGACGCCCACCGGTACGCGTAGAACGTCCACGCCAGCGCCGGCAGTGCGAAGATCGCCGCAGCGATCTCGCGTCCGAACACCATGAACAGCAGCCCGGTCAGCACGAACGGCACAGCCAGCCAAGCGGCCGCAGCGAAACCAGCCCACCGCCACTTCCCCGGCTTCCGCTCCGGCGGCTTGTACAGCGAGGGAGTCGGTAACCCGGCAAAGATCGGCTGCAGGTCGCCATGCGTCACGGCATCGTTCAGCAGATCGACCCGCCGATGCAGCTCCAGCTCATCCAACCGCCCGATCGCGAACTGCTCCGCCAACTCATCGGTGGCGACCCGGCGCTCCTCGTCCGTCAACCGGATCTGAGCCATCCGCCGCCGAGCCGCGGCAGCCCGAGCCTCCTGGCCGGCCGCAGCCGCCAGCCCCATCAACTCCCCCGGCTTGACCGGCCGCCGCTCCGCCATCCCTCACCTCACTCGTCCCCACCGAGTGTGCCAGACGGGTGGCTACCCCAGGACCGACGGCAGCGTGGCTGTCCACGCCGTGCGGAGCTCGGTCAGCGGGACTTCGAACTGGTCCTGGACGTCGAGGGTGTCGCCGGTGATGACGCCGATCTTCGCGTGGGGGAAGCGGCGGGCGGTGCACATGTCGGTGAACCGGACCTCCTCGGTCCGCGGTACGGCGACGACCGCGCGGCCGGCCGATTCCGCGAACAGGAACAGGAACGGGTCGAGCCCGTCCGGCGCCCACACCCGCGCACCGACGCCGCCGCGCAGCACGGACTCGACCAGCGTCTGGGCGACACCGCCGTCGCTGACGTCGTGCGCCGCGTCGATCAGCCCGTCCCGCGACGCGTTGATCAGGATGTCGGCCAGCTGCTTCTCGGCCTCGAGGTCGACCGCCGGCGGACGCCCGCCGAGGTGACCGTGGATGACGTTGGCCCACTCGGACCCGGACAGCTCCTCCTCGGTCTCACCGAGCAGGTACAGCTGGTGGCCCTCCATCTCGGCCGTGAACCCGATCGGCGTACGGCGGGTGACGTCGTCGATCACGCCGAGCACACCGATCACCGGAGTCGGCAGGATCGGGGTCTCGCCGGTCTGGTTGTAGAACGACACGTTGCCGCCGGTGACCGGGATGCCCAGCTCGATGCAGCCGTCGACCAGACCGCGGATCGCCTCGGTGAACTGCCACATCACGCCCGAGTCCTCCGGCGAACCGAAGTTCAGGCAGTCCGTCACCGCTGCCGGACGCGCACCCGTGGTGGCCACGTTCCGGTAGGACTCGGCGAGTGCCAGCTTCGCACCCGTGTACGGGTCGAGCTTGGCGAACCGTCCGTTGCAGTCGGTCGAGACCGCGACGCCCAGGCCGCTGGTCTCGTCGACGCGGATCATCCCGCTGTCCTCGGGCTGCGAGAGCACCGAGTTGCCGAGCACGTACCGGTCGTACTGGTCCGTCACCCACGACTTGTCGCAGAGGTTCGGCGACGCGACCAACCGCAGCAGGGTGTCCCGCAGCTCCGCGCCGCTGCTTGCCCGAGGCAACTTCTCCGCGCCGTCGGCCTGCAGCGCGTCCTGCCAGTCCGGCCGCGCGTACGGGCGGTTGTAGACCGGGCCCTCATGTGCGACCGTCTCCGGCAGTACGTCGACGACGCGCTCGCCGTGCCAGTCGATCTCCAGCCGCCCGGTGTCGGTCACCTCGCCGATCACATCCGCCTGGACGTCCCACTTCGCGCAGATCTTGAGGAACGCCTCGACGTTGTCCGGGGTGACGCAGGCCATCATGCGTTCCTGCGACTCGCTCATCAGGATCTCCTCGGGCGACAGCGAGGCGTCCCGCAGCGGCACCTTGTCCAGCGATACCCGCATGCCGCCGTCACCCGCGCTGGCGAGCTCCGAGGTCGCACACGACAGGCCACCGCCGCCGAGGTCCTGGATGCCCTCGACCACATTCGCGGCGAAGAGCTCGAGCGTGCACTCGATCAGCAGCTTCTCCATGAACGGGTCGCCGACCTGGACCGCCGGCCGCTTGGTCGGGCCGCCCTCGGCGAAGGTCTCCGACGCCAGCACCGACACACCGCCGATGCCGTCGCCGCCGGTCTTGGCGCCGTACAGGATCATCTGGTTGCCGACGCCGGTCGCGTTGGCCAGGTGCAGGTCCTCGTGCCGCATGACACCGATGCAGAGCGCGTTCACCAACGGGTTGCCCAGGTACGTCGGGTCGAAGACGACCTCGCCGCCGATGTTCGGCAGGCCGAGGCTGTTCCCGTAGCCGCCGACGCCGGACACGATGCCCGGCAGCACCCGCTTGGTGTCCGGGGCGTCCAGCGGGCCGAAGCGCAGCGGGTCCATCACCGCGACCGGGCGGGCGCCCATCGCGATGATGTCGCGGACGATGCCGCCGACGCCGGTCGCCGCGCCCTGGTACGGCTCGACGTACGACGGGTGGTTGTGCGACTCGACCTTGAACGTGACGGCGTAGCCCTCACCGATGTCGATCACGCCGGCGTTCTCACCGATACCGGCCAGCATCTTCCCGGTCGGCGTCTCCTGCGGGATCTCGCCGAACCGCTTGAGGTGCACCTTGGACGATTTGTACGAGCAGTGCTCACTCCACATCACCGAGTACATCGCCAGCTCACAGCTGGTGGGCCGGCGGTCCAGGATGTCCCGGATCCGCTGGTACTCGTCCGGCTTCAGCCCGAGCTCAGCCCACGGCTGCTCGACCTCAGGCGTGTTGGTGGCGTTGCTGACGGTGTCGGTGGACACGTTTAGGACTCCTGCACTAGGTGGGACTCAGGTGAAACGGTAGCGGGCTGCCGGGAGGCCATGAGATGAGCCATCAGCAGTGGGAGGGCGAAGCCGATCATGATCGCGGGCAGTGCGACCCCGGCGTCGTTCAACAGCATGCCGACCAGACCGCAGGTCGACATGGCCAGCAGCGTGGGCCGGACCATCGGCAGGCTGCCGTAGAACTCGCGGAAGGACTCCGAGGGCACGCGGTCCGGCAGCACCGTGGCCAGCATGCAGAGGATGACGCCGACGAGCATCCCCCAGCCGGCAGGTCCGCTGAAGAACTGGACCGCCATCTGGAGCTTGCGGATCAATACGTCGCTGACGTCACCGTCGAGCAGCCGCGCGACGAACGTACCGAAGTGGCTGCGCTGCTCGGGCGGACGCAGGTAGTCGAGGAAGGCGACCACAGACACCGCCAGTACGCCGGCAACGCCGACGCCGATCAGTGCGCGCAGCGAGATCGTGCCCTTCCAGGTCAGCCAGGCCATCAGCAGCACCGCCGGGGTCAGCGCGATGATGCCGCCGAAGTCAGTACCCCAGCCCGGCTTGCCGTCCACAACGATCGCAGCACCGCCGATGGCCAGTACTGCGAGTGCGGCCTGCACTCTGCTCTTGTCGAGCAGCTTCTGCGCGGCCCACCCGGCAGTGACCAGCGCACCGACCGCCAGCGTGGCGAAGGTCGAGTTGCCGAAGCCATAGAACCGCCCGCCGATCACAGGCCCGTCAGCGAACATGCTGCCGACCTGCATCGGCGTACCGAGCACTCCGTCGACCAACAGGAGCAGGTACGCCGCCATCGCGAGCCCGAGGTACGCGTACCGCTTCAGGAACACCTGCGCGACCGCTGCGGAGAGCACGCTCATGCCGATCGTCACGGCGTACAAGGAGAACCCGGGCGACGGCCACCGCCACCACACCGTCGCCTGCGCGAGGAAGACGGCGATGTAGAACCCGCCCTGCACGAGCAGCGCGAACACCGCGGTACGACGGGACGCCGGGCTCCGCCTGATCAGGAACCACACCAGTGCGAGCACCTCGGCGCCGACGATCGTCAACGCGACCGCGAACAGCACCGGCCGAGGCTGCTCGAACCGCTGGTTGGCATCCAGCCTGTCCTCGATCACCGCCGCCGCATCCGTGTGCAGGGCACCGGTGAAGTGGATCTCCGCGCCGTCGAGCGGTCCTGCCTTCTCGGACCCGGCCGGGTCGACCGACTTGGCCTCACCACGCAGGACGGTGGCCGTGATGTCGGTCAGCTGGATCATGCCGGCGCGACGGGTCGAGTCGCTGGTCAGCCAGCGCGGCCCGTTGTCCGGAGGGAGCTGCATCGCCACCAGCGTCTGCTGATGCGCGTCGGCCGTCTCCTGGCCGACGCCGACGAGCAGGACCCAGCCACCTGCTGCTCTGGCCTGCGCGACCAGGTCGGCTACATGCTTGCGTGCTCCGTCGCGTCCTTCGCGGAGCGGCATCGCTCCGGCGTCGACGATCGCGTCGCCGCACGCAGTACTGGCGAGCTTGGAGTCGTCGAACTCCGGGCTCCAGTTGGCGACCGTGCCGTCCGTCTTCGCTACTGCGATTGCCGCGCCGGGTCCGAAGCCGCAGACGCGGTCACGGCTGACGCCGAGGCGGCCGATGGGTGCGCCGGTGTGATGCTCGGCCTGGCGGTCGACGTACGTCTGCCAGCCGGTGATCTTGCCGTCGGTTACCGCCGGCAGTTCGCCGCACGGCTGGTCCGGGACGTTGCCCCAGGCCCGCGTACCGGCGCTGATCGTCAGCCAGCCGTCGATCGGACAGGTGTGCGGCCCGGCCGTCTTCACCGAGATCGACCCGACGTGTGACTTGTTCACCAGAGCAGTCAGCTCCGGCGACGCCTTCACGTCGTCCCAGGTCAGCCCAGGCACGCCAATAACAACAACCTTGGCCATCAGGTCAGCTGCACCGGTCGGCGCGGCGTGTGCGGCGGCCGCCGGCGTGATGACGGCTGCTGTGGCGGCCGCCACTGCGGCGGCACGGACCAAGGCCCGACCGGACCGCCAGCGCCGGAACAGCTTCATCAGGAGGCGACGACGGCCTTCAGCACCGAGGTGAAGAAGCCAAGGCCGTCCGTGGTCGGTCCGGTGAGAGTCTCGACGCAGTGCTCCGGGTGCGGCATCAGGCCGACCACGTTGCCGCGCTCGTTGGCGACACCGGCGATGTCGCGGTACGAGCCGTTCGGGTTCTCGTCCAGGTAGCGGGCGACCACCCGGCCCTCACCCTCCAGGCGGTCCAGCGTCGCCTCGTCGGCGACGTACGAACCGTCCTGGTTCTTCAGCACGATGGTGATCTCGTGGTTGGCGTCGTAGTCGCTGGTCCAGGCGGTGCGGTTGTTCTCGATCCGCAGCGGCTGGTCCTTGCAGATGAACTTGCGGTGGTGGTTCTTGATCAGTGCGCCCGGCAGCAGGTGTGACTCGCACAGCACCTGGAAGCCGTTGCAGATCCCCAGCACCGGCATGCCCTCGCCGGCCTTCTTGATGATGGTCTCCATCACCGGGGCGAACCGGGAGATCGCACCGGCGCGCAGGTAGTCGCCGTACGAGAAGCCGCCGGGCAGGACGACCGCGTCCACGCCGTGCAGGTCGGCGTCACCGTGCCAGAGCGCGACTGCCTCGGCACCGGCCACCGCGGCCGCGCGACGGGCGTCGACGTCGTCCAGCGAGCCGGGGAAGGTGACGACCCCGATCTTCACTGCCCGTTCTCCACGTGCAGCGTGTAGTCCTCGATCACCGGGTTGGCCAGCAGGGTGTCCGCGGCCTTCCGGATCTCGGCGACCCGCTCCTCGGTCGCCTCACCGTCCAGGGTGATCTCGAAGCGCTTTCCCTGCCGGACGTCGGCCACGCCGTCGAAGCCGAGCCGGCCGAACGCGCCGTGCACCGCCTTGCCCTGCGGGTCGAGAATCTCGGGCTTGAGCATGACGTCGACGACAACGCGAGCCACTGACTACTCCAGGTTCGTTGCGGGGTGACGCCTGAATCCTACCGAGCACGGTCCAGAATGCCGCATCCTGGACTATTCACTCAGTACATACACGCGGTGTATAGTCACCGATATGGCCACCGCAGAGCTCGTGCTCGGGCTCCTGTCCTCCGGCCCGGCACACGGGTACGACGTGAAGCGCGGCCATGACGCGTGGTTCCCCGACAGCCGCCCTCTGGCCTTTGGCCAGGTGTACACGACGCTGGGGCGACTGGAGCGCGACGGACTGGTCGAGGTGGTCGACAAGACATCCGGCGGAGGCCCGGACCGGACCGTGTACGCGCTCACAAGCAAGGGCCGCGACCACCTGGCCGACTGGCTCAACGATCCGGTCCCACCGGCCTGGGGCAGTGCCGACGAGGTACTGCGGAAGCTCGTGGCAGCCATCCGCACCGGAGGGGACGCTGCCGGCTTTCTCGCCCGTCAGCGCGCCAGCCACCTGCGGCGGATCCGCGAACTGCGTGAGACTCCCGCCGACGACGACCCGACCTCACCACTGGTCCGCGAGTACATCGTGGCCCACCTTGACGCCGATCTGCGCTGGTTGGACAGCGCCTTGGAGCGCATCTCAGAGCAAAGGGGGGCTCACAGATGACTGGACAACCTGTGCTGGAGCTGCAGGGCGTCGAGTACTCGTACCGGCGGAACACTGCGCTCCGAGGCGTCAGTCTCCAGCTGAAGCCAGGCGAGGTGGTCGCGGTGACCGGGGCCAGCGGATGCGGCAAGTCCACACTGCTGCACTGTGCCGCCGGCATCCTCACTCCGGATGCTGGCACGGTCCGTGTGGACGGTGAGGACCTCTCCGCTCTGCCGGAGGAGCGGCGAGCGGCACTTCGGCGTACGAAGGTCGGCATCGTGCTGCAGTTCGGGCAGCTGGTGCCGGACCTGCCGCTGATCGACAACGTCGCGCTGCCACTCCTCCTGGACGGTCACGAACGTGGCGAAGCCCACGTGGCCGCACGCCACTGGCTGGAACAGGTGGGGATCGCCGACGACGCCGATGCGGTGCCGGCCGAGCTATCGGGCGGTCAGTCGCAGCGTGCTGCGCTGGCGCGGGCACTGGTCACCGGACCGTCCGTCGTACTCGCTGACGAGCCGACCGGCAGTCTGGACAGTCGCGCCGGGCAGGAGCTCCTCGACGTACTGCTGCAGGCTGCCCGATACCGCGGCGCCGCACTGCTGATGGTGACGCACGACAACGTCGTCGCATCCTCGGCAGACAGGGAGATCAGGCTGCGCGACGGCCTGATCCAGCATGAGGTGTCGCTCTGATGACACTCGAGACGCTGGTCCAGCTGTCCCGCTCGCGGACCCTGGCGGATCGCAGCCGGGTCCAGCTGGCCACCGGGGCCCTCGCGCTCAGCGGCGCCCTGCTGCTCGGCGCGCTGCGGATCGCACGGCTGGGTAAGGGCGAGCTGAGTGAGGGCGTCTACAGCAACTACGTCGCCGAGAGCGGTCTCCGGTCCGGTCTGATCGCGATCCTCATCATCCTTGCCGTACTGACCGGAGGGCTCGCGGTCCAGGCCTTGCGCTTGGGTACGGCGGCACGCGAACGGCGACTGGACGCGCTGCGACTGGCAGGCGCATCGAGGAAGCAGCTGCGCCAGCTGACGGTGACCGATGCGTCGATCGCGGGCCTGGTGGGCGGTCTGCTCGCCGGACCGGCGTACCTGCTGCTCAGCCTGCTCTTCGGCGCACTCCCCCGGATGGCTCGCATCCTGCCGGGTGCGGAGGTGCTGGACGTGGCGCTGTGGATCCCAGTGGTGATCGCCATGACGGCCGCCGGTGCGGTGATGGGCAGTCTGCTCCACCGCGACGGTCCAGTGCCGGCCGCAGCGGAGTCGGCGGCGCAGCGTCGTACGGGCATCATCGCTGGGCCGGTGCTGATCGTGATCGGTCTGCTGACCTCGCGGTACCTGGGCTACGTGGCGTCCACGATCGCGCTCGCCGGGATCGCACTGTTCTTCCTCAGCACCTCGGCGGTGTGGATCCGCGCCGTCGGGCGGCGGCTGCAGCGGTCGAGCGATCCGGCGTACATGCTGACCGGACTCCGGCTGGTGACCGACTCGCGCCCGTCGTCCCGCATCTGCATGTTGCTGGGCTGCTGCGGCTTCCTCGTCGGCACCATGGCCAACGGGATCGCCAGCGTCCAGGCCGACGCGCAGGCAGGTGGCAGTCCCGCGTTCTACAACACCGGATTCGGGCTGACGATCGCCGGGCTCGTCCTGGTCGCGCTGACCGCGATCGCCGCGCTGATCGTCGGTGTCGCCGACCAGTTGGTCGACCAGCGTCGCCAGTTCGCCAGCCTGACCGCACTGGGCGTGGACCTGGCGTTTCTGCGCCGGGTGATCCGCCGCCAGCTGACCGCGGTCGCCGCGCCGGCCCTCGCGACCGGCCTGCTGCTGGGCACCCTGATCGGCCTCGGTCGGGTGGTCGGCGGTGCGGTCGACCCATTCGAGCCAGGCACGCTGCTGATCGCGGCGGCCTTGACGGCCGGGGGCTGGCTGCTCGGTCATCTCGGCGGCGCGGCCGCCGGCTATCTCCTTCGCAACCAACTCCGGGACGCACTGGATCCCGAGAATCTGAGGGCCGCATGAGTTCGACCCCCTTGGCGGTCCGGCCTGCGCTGCTGCTGGGCTTGCCGAACCGCATCACCCTGGTCCGGACCTTGATCGCGATGACGGTCGCCACATTCGCGTTCCGGACCGGCGATCTGACCTGGCTGGTGCTCGGGTACTTCTCGTACTGGTTCGGCGACAGTCTCGACGGCTGGGTGGCTCGCAAGCGGGGCGAGGAGTCGCTGTCGGGCGCCGTGTTCGACATCGTCTGCGACCGGGCATGCTCGTTCCTGCTCGCCGCCGCGTTCATGGCGACGTACCCGGCGACGATCGGTCCGCTGGCGATCTACCTGGCGCAGTTCGGCGTACTGGACACCATGCTGACGTTCTCGTTCCTGCTCTGGCCGTGGATGCTCAGCCCGAACTACTTCTACAAGGTCGACCGGCCGATCTACCTCTGGAACTGGTCCAAGCCCGCCAAGGCGCTGAACACCGGCGCGGTCGTGATCTCGCTGGTCGTGGCCGGTCACACCGGCCAGCAGTGGCTGCCGTACGCCGTCGCGATCGCGGCGCTGGCGGTCAAGGTGGTCTCGTCGTACCGACTCGTCATGATCCTGTCCGGCCGCTGGCTCGCCGCCCCGGGGCAACCGCGATGAGGGGGTGGACCCTGGTCTACCCCCGAAGGTGGGCCTGAGTTCCGTGGGAATGGCCGCAATGGCGCATAGCCTCGGAGTCATGTGGGTATGGCAACTGGTACTCGCGGTGGGCTTCGGCATCGGCTCCGCCGTCATACCGGTGATGAACGCGGAGGCGTACGTCCTCGCCGTCGCGGCTACGCATGCCCTGAACCCGGTCGTCGCCGCGGCCGGCATCTCGGTCGGGCAGACCATCGGCAAGGTCGCGATGTTCCTCGCCGTCCGGTACCGCCCCGGCTACGCGGCGCGCAAGACCAAGGAGCCGAAGCCGGTCAACCTGGACACCCGCTGGGGCCGCTTCGTCCAGTGGAACCGCGACCTCACCAAACGCCTGCTGGACGCGATGAGCGACAGCCGCTGGGGTATCCCGGTCACGCTGCTGAGCGCGTTCGTCGGCGTCCCGCCCCTGTACGGCGTGGCGCTGATCGGCGGCGCCTCGCGGATGAAGACCGTCGTGTTCGCGCTGTCCGTCCTCGCCGGCCGAGGCGCCCGCTTCATCCTGCTCGCTCTCGGCGTGAGCTCGTTCTAGGCCTTGAATGTGCGACCGGTGAGCTGCTCGTAGGCGTTGATGTACGCCGACCTGGTGCGCTCGACCACCTCGTCGGACAACGGCGGCGGGGCCTCGCCGGACGTCCGGTCCCAGCCCGACTCGAACTGCAGCCAGTCGCGGACGATCTGCTTGTCGTACGACGGCTGCTGCTTGCCCGGCGACCACTGGTCGGCCGGCCAGAAGCGGCTCGAGTCCGGCGTGAGCACCTCGTCCGCGAGCACGAGTGTCCCGTCCGCGCGGGCGCCGAACTCGAACTTCGTGTCGGCCAGGATGATCCCGCGGTCCTCGGCGATCGCCCGCGCCCACGTGTAGATGTCCAGCGTGGTGTCGCGCAGGGTCGAGGCCGTGTCCGCGCCGACGGTCGCCACCACCGCGTCGTACGAGACGTTCTCGTCGTGTTCGCCGAGCTCGGCCTTGGTCGCCGGGGTGAAGATCGGGACGTCGAGCCGCGAGCCCTCGACCAGACCGTCCGGCAGCGGGATGCCGCAGACCGCGCCGGTGGCGTTGTAATCGAGCAGGCCGGTGCCGCTCAGGTACCCGCGGGCGACGCACTCGACCGGGTAGATCGCCAGCTTCTCGCAGACCACAGCGCGGCCCGCGACCTCGGCCGGCACGTCGGTGGAGATGATGTGGTTCGGCATGTCCAGCTGCTCGAACCACCACAGGCTCATCGCGGTGAGCACCTTCCCCTTGTCGGGGATCAGCGACTCCAGGATCCAGTCGAACGCGCTCATCCGGTCGCTCGCCACCATCAGCAGATCGCCGGACTCCAGCTCGTACAGGTCCCGGACCTTGCCGGAGTGGATGTGCTTCGCGCCGGGGATCTCCGGCGCCTGCGGCGTTGTGATCACGCCGCGAGCCTACTTGCGGGCGCGCAGTGCCATCAGCTTGCCCCCTAGGCCGAACAGCCCGTCGCGGAGCGAGCACACCAGCGGATTCTCGACCTGTCCGAGCCGGCCGACACTCCGGGAGCGCTTGATCAGCTTGGTCGTCGCGGGTCGCCGTTCAGCGTCGTACGCCGTCAGCGCCTGGGTGAGCTCGCCGGCTTGGAGGTGTCGCGCCAAGGCACCGGCGTCCTCGATCGCGGAGCAAGCGCCGCGGCCCAGGTTCGGCGTCATCGCGTGGGCGGCGTCGCCGAGCAGGACGATCCGGCCCTGGACGAACGGGACCAGCGGCAGGGTCAGGTCGTGGATATCGTTCTGCAGCACCTTCTCGCTGCTCGCGATCAGCCTCGGGATCGGGTCGTGCCAACTCTTGAACACGGTCGGCTCGCTCGTCTGGCCGGCCGGCTGGTTCGCCGTTCCGTACCAGTAGATGCGCCCGTCGATCAGTCGCGCGAACCCGAACAGTTGCCCCCGGCCCCAAGTCTCTCCGCCACCGTCGTCGATATCCACATCCGCAATCCCCCGGTACGCCGAGACGCCGGAGTACCGCGGGCCCTTGTACTGCGGGTACAGCGCGCCCCGAATCACGCTTCGGATCCCGTCCGCGGCGACCACGAGGTCGGCGTGGAGCTCGCCGTTGACCGTGACGCCGTCCGAGTCCTGCGTGACGGACCGTACGTCGTACCCGGTCCGGACTGTGACGGCCGGACCGAGCTCGGCCGTGATCAGCTCGTGCAACTGCGCGCGGTGGATCATCACCGGTAGCTCGACGCCGAGCTCGGCCGCAGTGACCACCCACCGGCCGTCGGCCTTCCGCATGCCGGCCGGCTTGGACTGCACCGATGCCTTCTCGACGCCCTTCACCCCGAGCTCCTCGAGCACGGCGACCGCCGACGGCCAGACCGAGATGCCGGCCCCTACCTCACCCAACTCCGGTGCACGCTCCAGCACCGTGACCTGCCAGCCGCACTGTTGCAGCGCGACAGCAGCCGTAACCCCGCCGATACCCGCCCCCACCACGATCGCCGTACTCATGAACGTGACTCTACATCTGTAGAGTTTGATTGGGAAGTGCGAGACTGACGGGCGTGACGAAGCAGGTTCCGCGGGGTGCGGATCGCCAGGACGCCATCGCTGATGCCGCGATCCATCTGGTCGCGACCCGCGGGCTGCGTGGGCTGACGCACCGCGCGGTCGACGCCGAGGCAGGTCTGCCGCCGGGATCGACGTCGTACTACCTACGGACGCGCAACGCCCTGCTCACGGCGTGCGTGAGCCGGATGCTCACCCGGGACGTCAGCGCGATGCCACCGGCCGGCGCGGATCCGGTCGAGCTGATGGTGGGGATGACGGTCGGGATGGCGCGCAATCGGCCGGACGACCTGGTCGCGCGGTACGAGTTGTCGCTGGAGGCGAGTCGTCAGCCCGAACTGCGGACGGCGATCAACGAGGGTGGGCGGGAGTTGCGGGCGATGCTTGCGCAGTTGCTCGACGGGCTCGGCGTACCGGAGCCGGAAGCGGCGGCGTGGCCGGTGGCCGCGATGATGGACGGGCTGATGTACGACCGGGTCGCGGGTGCGGGCGCAACGCTCTCACCAGAAGCGTTCGAGGCCGCCGTACGACGCTCTGTCGTGGCGCTGATCGCCGGCCTCAAAGGCGCTCGGTGAACGTGACGAAGGTGAAGTAGCAGACGCCGATCAGCATGCCGACGTGGCCGAGGACGGAAAGGCCCGCACCGGAACCCCACGCATCACTCTGCGTGTCCTGGGAATGCTTGCCTCCACCCGGCAACCAACGGGCCAGAAGCAACAATCCGATGACCGTGAGCAACCACCACCCGGCCAGCATCACCACGGCGATCCCCTGCCGACCGGTGACCAGGGCAACGACCCAGCCGAGCAACGTGATGACGCCGACGACGGTGTGCAACCGCAGCAGGGCAGCGGAAAACCCGTGCCGGCCCGCGCCGTGACCGGTGCCGTCCACCACCGTGCCGCCGAGACGGACGCGCGTGATCAGTACGACGACCGCACCGAGCGCGGTCAGGAACCAGGTGACGTTCGACCATTCCACGCCCCCATCCCTACCCCACCCCGTGCGCCGGTGAACCATTCCGCGTGTCGTCTCATGACTTGACGACCGTCCAGAAACAGCGCCCGGCGGGCCGAGTGTCCGCTCATTGACCCGCCGGGCCGCCTACTTAAACCCAACTTCACCCGCCCTACGTCACCCGTTCTGCGTCACCAGTCCCACGTCACCCCGTCCCGCGCAACCCCGTCCCGCGTCACCAGTCCCGCGTCACCCGTTCTGCGTCACCCGTTCTGCGTCACCCGTTCTGCGTCACCCGTTCTGCGTCACCCGTTCTGTGTCGTCCCCGGCTGCTGCTGGGTTCCCTGGCCCTGCTGGGTTCCCTGACTCGGCAGCGTTCCCTGCCCAGGCACCGTCCCTTGCCCCTGCCCTGTCCCTTGCCCAGTTCCCTGCCCGGTGCCTTGCCCAGTCCCTTGCCTGTTGCCCTGGAACCCACGTCCGAAGCCACCACCACCAGGCCCACCGACCTGGCCCTGCTGGTTACTGGTCCCGTCCCACGAATGCCCAACCGCCATCCCGCCAAGGAACGCAAGCACCGCAAGCACAGACCCAGCCCCAGCAAGCACCACGTTGCTAGGCCGCTTCCCACCCGCCAACCCGGACTGCCCCGAGGAAGAAGCCGCCACCGCACCACCCTGCTGCCCATACCCCACCTGCGGCGCAGAACCCGCGTACGGCGCGGCGCCGGCCTGCGCGGCAGAGCCGGCATGCGGCGAGGGGCCACCCAGCGCCTGCGACGCAGCACCTTCCGCAGCAGAGCCCGCCTGGTACGTAGCACCCGCCTGCGGCGTACCACCAGCTTGCGCTGCAGCACCACCGTCCAGCGCGGAACCCGCCTGCGGCGCAACGCCAGCTTGCGCGCCGGAGCCCGCCAGGTGCGCAGCACCCGCCTGCGGCGTACCACCGGCTTGCGCTGCAGCACCACCGTGCAACGCGGAACCCGCCTGCGGCGCAACGCCAGCTTGCGCGCCGGAGCCCGCCAGGTGCGCAGCACCCGCCTGCGGCGTACCACCGGCTTGCGCGCCGGAGCCCGCCTGGTGCGCAGCACCCGCCTGCGGCGTACCACCGGCTTGGGCTGCAGCGCCCATGTGCAACGCAACACCGGCTTGCGCGGCAGCGTCTGCGTGTTGTGAAGCACCGGGTGCCGGTGTGGAGCCGGGGTGCGGGGAGCCGGTGGGCTGGGCTGCCTGGGCTGCCTGGGCTGCCTGCCATTGGGCTTCTTGGTGGGTCATGTTCATGCTCCTGTTCCGGTGGAGAGGTCGTACACGGTGGTGCTGCCAACGGTCTGGGCGGTGAAGTTCTCGCTGACCCAGGTGGCGATCTCGCTCGAGGTGCCGTCGCGGCCGCCCATCATCCCGCCGCCACCGCTCCCGATGAAGTAGTGGACCTTGCCCTGAGCAACCAGCTGCTTGAACTCGGCCAGCGACGGCGCCGGGTCGGTCCCGTTGAACCCGCCGATCGCCATGATCGGCTCACCGGACGCGATCTGCAGCGGCGCGGCACCGTTCGCGGTCACCGCCGCGGCGGCCCAGGTGTACCCCTTCGCACCCTGCTGCAACAGCGTCACCAGCTCACTGGACACTCCACTGATCCCGCCACCACCAAGGAACCCGCCAACACCACCACCAGCCATTCCACCTCCGGTAGTCGTACCGGTCCCAGGCTGCCCGGTAGTCCCGGTCCCCGTACCAGTCCCGGTTCCGGTCCCCGGCTGCCCCGTAGTACCGGTCCCCGTACCAGTGCCGGTCCCCGTGCCAGTCCCAGTCCCAGTGCCGGTCTGACCAGGCGGCGTACCCATTCCTCCGCCACCCGGGAACCCACCGCCACCACGCCCGCCACCCATACCGCCCATTCCGCCCATCCCACCGGGCCCAGCCGTCGGGATCGCCCCGGTATGCGCCGAGCTGATCGTCGACAGCGAGTACGCCGTAGGCCCGGCCAACGCGCTGAAGGCGAGAATCGCCGCCGCAGCCACCCCAGCCCGCCGAGCCGCCGCCCGATGCAACCGAAGCTCAGGCAGCAGCATGATGAGCCCGGCCGCCAGCACACCTGTGATCAGCACAACCCACCGCAACCACGGGTGCCAGGTAGGAGTCCCGTTCAGCAACGCGAAGCTCCAACCCGCCGTCAACAGCGCACCACCAGCAAGAGTTGCCCGAGGCAACCACTCCGTCCGTCGCTTCCAGAGGATCGACATCGCACCACCGATCACCGCGCCGAACGCGGGCGCCAGCGCGATCATGTAGTACGGGTGGATGATGCCCTGCATGTAGCTGAACACCAACCCGGTGGCTACGAGCCACCCACCCCACAGCAGCGCAAAGGCCCGCCTCTTGTCCGTCCGCGGAGCCTTGCCCGCAGCAACGATCAGTACGACGGTCGCGAGCAACGCGGCCGGCATCAACCAAGAGATCTGTGACCCGAACTCGCCACCGAACAGCCGCTGCAGCCCGGTCGCCCCACCCCACCCGGGGTTCCCGACACCGCCGCCGACCGATCCGGATTCGTTGCCGCTCAACCGACCGAGGCCGTTGTACCCAAGGGTCAACTCGAGAATGCTGTTGTTGGACGACCCACCGACGTACGGCCGAGCCGACGCCGGCAGCAGCTCGACGATCGCGACCCACCAACCAGCGCTCACGATCAGCGAGACCGTCACCAGCACCAGATGCAGCAGCCGCTTCCCCAGCGCAGGCTTCCCGGCCACCAGATAAGCAATCCCGAACGCCGGCAGGATCAGGAACGCCTGCAGCATCTTCGTCAGGAACCCGAACCCGACCAGCGCACCGGCCAGGATCATCCACCGCGCGGAGTGCTTGACCGAGTCGATCGCCCGCATCACCGCCCACGCACCGGCGCACAGCAGCAGGATCAGCAGCGCGTCCGGGTTGTTGAACCGGAACATCAGCACCGCGACCGGAGTCAGCGCGAGGATCGCACCGGCCAGCAGACCGGCGTTCGCGGAGAACCAGCGCCGCACCGCGACGTACACGAATCCGACGCTCGCGACGCCCATCAGCGCCTGCGGCACCAGCATGCTCCAGCTGTTGAAGCCGAAGATCCGCGCGGACAACCCCATCACCCACAGCGAGCCCGGGGTCTTGTCCACGGTGATGAAGCTCGACGAGTCGAACGACCCGAAGAACCAGGCCTTCCAGCTCTTCGACCCGGCCTGTACGGCGGCCGCGTAGTACTCGTTGGCGTATCCGTTCTTGGACAGCCCCCACAGGTACGCGATCGCGGTCAGCACGAGCAGACCGCCGTACAGGACCTTGTCCCGACTCAGCGTGTACTGCGTTGTGATCGAGCGAGGCCGGGTGGCCTCGACGGGATCAGTCAGCGTGGTCATCTCAGTTGCTCCGGGTGTGGTCGAGAACCGCTGGGGGTTCGAAGGCGGGCAAAGTAGGCGCGTCGTCGTCGAACACCCACGTCTGGAAGAGGCTGAACCGGACCACGGTCGCGGCCAGGTTCGCGATGGTCAGCACGGTGATCTCCACCGCTTGGTGCGGCGCAGTGATTGCCGTGTGCAACAGCCAGAGCGACGCCGCGGTCAAGCTCCAGCCGATGCCGAAGGCAACCAGGCCGCGCAGCTGATGCCGCCACCGTCCCTCCACGCCGCGTACGCCGAAGGTGATCCGGCGGTTCAGCGTGGTGTTGCCGACAGCTGTGATCAGCAGAGACAGCAGGTTCGCCACCTGGGCCGGCATGCCCTGGCGCAGCACGAGGTAGAGCAGCGCGTAAGCCGCCGTACTCAGCACCCCGACCGCACAGAAACGCAGTACCCGGGCCGCCATCGCCGTGCGAGGATCGAGGATCCGCGGCCGGCCGTACTTCTGCCGGACCGGCTCGAGGTCGACGCGACTGCGCATCAGTCGAGCGATCCCCCGCAGATCCTCGCCGACAGTCTTCGCGATCGCGACCCGGGAGTCGAGGTCGTCGACCCAATCCACCGGTACTTCGTGGATCCGCAGCCCGGCCTTCTCCGCCAGCACCAGCAGCTCGGTGTCGAAGAACCAGCTGGTGTCCTGCACCAGCGGCAGCAGCTCGTGGGCCACGTCGGCGCGAATCGCCTTGAAACCGCACTGCGCGTCCGAGAAGTGCGCGCTCAACGTTGCCCGCAGCAACAGGTTGTACGAGCGGGAGATGAACTCGCGCTTCGGCCGCCGGACCACCCGCGAGCTCTTCGCCAACCGGGTGCCGATGGCAACATCACTGTGCCCGGCCAGCAGCGGCGCCACCAGCGGGAGCAGGGCGTTCAGATTGGTGGACAGGTCGACGTCCATGTACGCGAGCACCTCTGCGTTGCTCGCGGACCAGACCTGCTTCAGCGCGCGGCCGCGGCCGGACTGCTCGAGCCGGACGATCCGGACCCCGGGCAGCTCGCTCGCGAGCAGCATGCCTATGTCATATGTCGCGTCCGTACTTCCGTTGTCCGCGATGCAGACCTCGGCCGGGAACGGGAAAGCGGTGTCGAGGAACTCCCGCAACCGTCTGATATTCGGTCCGAGGTCGTTTTCCTCGTTCTTGACGGGTACGACGATCTCGACCCGAGGATGACCTGGAATCTGCATGACACCGATGCTGTCCGGTCAACCTGTGCCACTCCCTGCGTGTGGCTGGCAGTTCCCTGGCAGTTACCGAGTGCGACGCAGCCAGAGCAATCCGAGAACCGGCAGCACCACCGGCACGAAACCATAGCCCTGCCCGAAGTGCGACCACACAGTCGCATCGGGGAAGTCATCAGGTGCGGCGTAGCTGAACGCGCCGATCGCGAGTACGCCGATCAGCTCGATCACGATCGCGGTCGTGGCGACCTTGCGGGACACCTTGGTTGCCTTGGCCAACGCGAACGTGGCCGCGCAGTAGATGATCGCGGCAACGGCCGACAGCAGGTAGGCGATCGGCGCATCGGTGAACTTCGTCGCGATCTGTACGCCGGCACGCGCGGTCGCGGCCAGCGCGAACACGCCGTACACCGCGATCAGGATCCGGCCCGGGCCGTGCTTGGTCGCTGCGGGATCGGTCATGTCAGGCCGTCCAGACGTCGTACAGCCGGAGCTCGAGGATCGGGATCACGACGCAGGCAATCGCCAACGCGCCGGCGCCCCAGCGGCTGCTCTCCGCCAGCGCCCACAAGGCTCCGATCGGCAAGATGATCAGCGAGCCGATCAGGTACCCGATGAAGAACGGCCCGGAGACATCCCGCGTCGTCCCGCTCAGCTGCACGATGCCGACGACCAACTGTGCCAGCAGCGCGACCTCGATCACCCCGAGCATGCCGAGCAATGTCCAGTTGATCCGCTTGTCGCGCGCCGCGAGTACGACGGCGAACAGTGCCGCGGCGAGCGACAGCGCGACCAGGAACCAGGTGAGCGGTGCGAACACGGGTTAGAGGATGTCACCCGGCGTGTAGGCGGCCGCCTCCGGGTAGCGCTTCGCGAGATCGTCGATCTTCCCGACGACGGCTCCGACCTGGGCGACGGCTGCGCCGGTAAACGTCAGCGGCTCGCCGACGATGCCGACGATCTGCTCCTCGGTCAGCCCGAGCCGGCCGTCCGCGCCGAGCCGGTGGAACAGGTCGTTGGCTGCCAATCCCTTGCGCAGATCGAGCGCAGTCGCGACGGCGTGCTCCTTGATCACCTCGTGCGCGGTCTCCCGGCCGACGCCGTTCTTCACGGCGGCCATCAGCACCTTGGTCGAGGTCAGGAACGGCAGGTACCGCTCGAGCTCGCGCGACACGACCGCCGGATACACCCCGAACTCGTCGAGGACGGTCAGGAACGTCTCGAACAGCCCGTCCAGCGCGAAGAATGCGTCGGGCAGCGCAACCCGCCGTACGACGGAACAGAAGACGTCGCCCTCGTTCCACTGGTTGCCGGCCAGCTCGCCGGCCATCGACGCGTAGCCGCGGAGGATGACCGCGAGGCCGTTGACCCGCTCGCAGGACCGGGTGTTCATCTTGTGCGGCATCGCGGAGGAACCGACCTGGCCCTCCTTGAAGCCTTCGGTGACCAGCTCGTGCCCGGCCATCAGCCGGATCGTCGTCGCCAGGCTCGACGGCCCGGCGGCCAGCTGCACCAGCGCGGAGACGACCTCGTAGTCGAGCGACCGCGGGTACACCTGGCCGACGCTCGTGAGCGTGTGGCTGAAGCCCAGGTGCTGCGCGATCGTGCTTTCGAGCGTGGCGAGCTTGGTCTCATCACCGCCGAACAGGTCGAGCATGTCCTGCGACGTACCCACCGGACCCTTGATGCCGCGCAGCGGATACCGCTCGATGAGCTCCTCGATCCGCGCGATCGCGACCAGCAGCTCGTCCGCGGCCGACGCGAACCGCTTGCCCAGCGTGGTCGCCTGCGCGGCGACGTTGTGGGAGCGACCGGTCAGCACCAGCGCCGCGTGCTCGGCCGCCTTCTGACCGAGCTGCACGGCAGTTGCCACCGCGCGGTCCCGGACCAGCTCGAGACCGGCGCGGATCTGGAGTTGCTCGACGTTCTCGGTCAGGTCACGACTCGTCATCCCCTTGTGGATGTGTTCGTGCCCGGCGAGCGCGCTGAACTCCTCGATCCGCGCCTTCACGTCATGCCGCGTGACCCGCTCCCGGGCCGCGATCGACGCCAGGTCGACCTGGTCGATCACCCGCTCGTAGTCCTCGACGACCCCGTCCGGAACCTCGACCCCGAGCTCCTTCTGGGCCTTCAGCACCGCCACCCAGAGCTTCCGCTCGAGCACGATCTTGTGCTCCGGTGACCACAGCTCCGCCATCGACAGACTGGCGTAGCGCGCGGCGAGAACATTGGGGATCAGGGGCTTGGTCACGAGCCCCATTCTCGCAGACGGGGACTACTTGACGGTCACCAGACCACAGAGCTTGGCGCCCGAGAGGGTGCACACCTGGTAAGAACCGGCGGCGAGACCCTTCGGCATGGCCAGCGTGTACGGCCCGGCGCTGGTGTATTGCGGGATCGCGATCCCCGACTCACCCGGGTTCACCTTCATCGAGTACGGCGTGGTGGCGTCGCCCGGCACCTTGGCGACCAGGGTGTACAGCGGCACGTTCGGCTTGGCCGTCGACGCGAGGGTGAAGGTCACGTTGCGGACCTGCTTGTCCGGGAACGAGGCGACGACCTGGCCACCGGCGACGAGCGCCTTCGCCGAGGTCAGCGTCAGCGGACCGGCCTTCACGGCGGGCTCCGGGTTCGGCTGCACGGACACCTCGGGCGGGGCGACCATGTTCGTCGGGACCGGGCTGTCGGCCACCGGCGTGTTGTGCGCCGGCCGCAGCGTCGGGACGATTGCGACGGCGCCGACCACGACGGCCGCGCCGAGCACGGTCAGGCCGGCGGTCATCCGGCGCTTGCGGGAACGGGCCGCGGTCAGGACGGAGTCGAAGTCACCGGCGGACTCGGCGGCCTTGCGGTCCGCCAGGGCCTGCAGGTCCTCTTGCAGATCAGGCATGGTCGTCACTCCTCAACAGCAATGAATCGGACAGGGCGTCCCGGGCGCGGGACAGGCGCGACTTGACCGTGCCTTCCGCGATCCCGAGCGTGTCCGCCACCTGAGCCACGCTCAGGTCACAGACGTAATGGAGGACGACGACCTGCCGGGTCGGCATCGGCAGGCCGGCGAGAGCCTGCTCGAGATCACCGGCGTACCTGTCGGCGGGGTCCGGGACGTGTTCCGCCGGCAGCCGGTGGAACAGTTGCGTGAACCGGTTGCCGTCACGGTGCCGATTCGCGGCGAGCCGCACGGCGACCAGGCGCACCCAGGCCTCCGGTGAGTCGTACCGCGAGACCTTCTGCCACCGGGGCACCAGCCGGACGAACGCCTCTTGGACGATGTCTTCCGCCTCGGCCCGCGACCCGGTCAGCAGCGAGATCACCCCGACCAGCCGTGGCTGGTGCGCGCGGTAGAACTCCCGCAGCCCCTCCGTCTCCATGCCCACTAACACCCCCGACCCCTAGATCCGGTTCCATCGGATTGCTGACCCTATCGAAGCTCACTCTGAGTACATGGACAAGCTATCGACGTACGAGGTCGCCTGGCTGGTCGGCGGCGCGGAGCGAGCCGCCCTGGTCACCTTCGTGGCGCTGGCCGCCGACGGGCGGCTGGACATCGCTTACAAGCGGCAGCGGGTGAAGGTGGCCCGCACGGAGTCGACCTACCCGGTCGAGGCCGCCGCCCTCGCCCTGATCCAAGAGAGCGGGATCGGCGTGACCGAGTTCCTCGCGCGGCTCGCGGCAACACCGGAGATCGCTGGCCTCGACGCTGCCGTGCGAGCGAAGGGCCAACTCCGATTCCTCCGCTGGTTCAGCTCGACGTACCGCGACCTGGCCGCGCGGCCCGGCACCGGCCTCCGGCGAGTGGCCGTCCTCGGCATAGCGGGGATCGAAGACGTGCACCTGCGGGAGATGTTGGAGCACCCGCTGCCGGACATGCCGAAGATCGATCCAGTCGTCCCGGTCCGCGACAACACCATCGACGGCTCTATCGGGCCCTCGTCGGGCACCTGGACCGCCGGGTAGGTCAGACGGTGATCTCGCCGCGTTCGGCCTTGAGGGCGATGTCGGTGCGGTGCTGCGAGCCCTTGATGCGGATCTGACCGACGGCGGCGTACGCGCGTTGACGGGCCTCAGCGAGGTCCTTGCCGACGGCGCTGACCGCCAGTACGCGGCCTCCGGACGTGACGAGCTCTTCGTCCTCGAGCGCCGTACCGGCGTGGAAGACCCGTACGTCGTCGCTCTCGGCCTGCTCGACACCGGCGATCGGGTCGCCCTTGCGCGGGCTGGACGGGTACTTCTTCGCGGCGACGACGACCGCGACCGACGCGGCGTCCCGCCAGCTCAGGTCGCCCTGGTCCGCCAGCTTGCCGGTGGCCGCTGCGAGGAGCAGACCGCCGAGCGGGGTCTTCAGCATCGGCAGGAGGGCCTGTGTCTCCGGGTCGCCGAAGCGGCAGTTGAACTCGATCACCCGGACGCCGCGCGACGTCAGCGCGAGACCGGCGTACAGGAGGCCGCTGAACGGCGTACCGCGGTGGCGGAGCTCGTCGATCGTCGGCTGCAGGACCTTTTCGGTGATCTCGGCAACCAAGTCGTCGGGTGCCCACGGCAACGGTGTGTACGCGCCCATGCCGCCGGTGTTGGGACCCTCGTCGTTGTCGGCGAGGCGCTTGAAGTCCTGCGCCGGTTGCATCGGCAGGACGGTCGTGCCGTCGGTGATCGCGAACAGCGAGACCTCAGGGCCGTCCAGGAACTCCTCGATCAGCACCTGCTCGCACTGGGCCGCGTGCGCGAGCGCTTCCTCGCGGTCCGACGTGACCACAACACCCTTGCCCGCGGCGAGCCCGTCATCCTTCACGACGTACGGCGGCCCGAACGCGTCGATCGCGGTCGCGGCCTCCTCGGGCGTCGTGCACACGTACGCGCGACCGGTCGGCACGCTCGCCGCAGCCATCACGTCCTTCGCGAACGCCTTCGAGCCCTCGATCTGCGCGGACTCGCGCGACGGACCGAACACCGCGATCCCGGCATCCCGCAGCGGATCGGCCAGCCCGGCGACCAGCGGCGCTTCCGGGCCGACGACGACCAGGTCGGCGTCCAGCTCCTGCGCCAGCGCGACGACCGCGTCGTGGTCCTCGATGTCCACCGAACGGCAAACGATCGTTTGCCCGTCGTGCGCGGGACGCAACGTCGCGATACCAGGGTTACCCGGCGCCGCCACCACCTGCTCGACCTCGGGGTCCTGGGTCAACGCCCAGGCCAGTGCGTGCTCACGACCACCGGACCCGACCACCAAAACCTTCACGGGCGCTCAGCCTAGCGTGCCCCGAGCTTGGCGTTTGCCTCAGTAGTGCCAGTAGTAGCGGCCGTCGGCATTCCAGGTGAGGGGGACTGTGGTGCGGTTGGTGAAAGCCATGCCCAGGCCTTTGGCCAGCTCTACGGTGCGGGCTAGTTGTAAGGCGTAGGGGTGTTGGTTGTCGTCCCACCACTGTTCGGACTGGGTGATGCACGTCTTGCCCGTGTAGTACGGGTTCGTGCACGGGTGGGGTGGGAGCCACTTCTGTAGGTGGCGGAAGTTGACGGTGGTTGAGCCATCCGGAGGCTTGATAGTGCCGGTCGCGTCTAGGCAGTAGCCGGTGGTGGGGATGGTCCATTGGACGTAGTGCTGGCGGCCGCCGTTGGACGGGATCGGCTTTAGGTTGTTGCAGTTGGCGTCGCCTCGTTGCTCGGTGCTGACGCGTTGGATCTGGGTCAGTGGGCGGCCGGCGCCGTCGTTGTAGCCGTCGAGGAGGACCCAGTCGCCGTCGTGGATGAAGTGTTCGGCGGACTTCGGCGGCCATGCCGTGGGATCGCCCCAGGAGATGTCGGACTCGGTGGCGCTCAGCGGGGTCCAGGCCCATTGGCCGGCAGCGGTCCCGCCGGCGAAGTACTGGCCGGCTGATTTTTCGAACATCAGCGAGTACTGCGCATAGGTCTCCGTCGCCGCGTCGGAGCTCCGCGGATCCGCCACCACGACGCCCGACGTCAGCACCGCGGACAGGCCGATCACCAAAGCGAGCTTCTTCATCACGGAGGGCAACTTTAGTGCCGATCGGGTTCCGGTTGAGTTCCTGTTCTGTCCGCCCACCGCGGTCTAGGCTCACCAGCACCAGACCGACGCAGAGGAGCTGTGATGCCAGAGCCTGTGACCCAGACGCTCGACGTGCCCGGAGCCACGCTGACGTACGACGTTCGCGGCGACCTGGCGAACCGCCCGGTGCTCTTGATGATCGGCTCGCCGATGGCCGCCAGCGGATTCCCGACCCTGGCCTCGCATTTCGCCGACCGCACTGTCGTCACCTACGACCCGCGCGGCGTCGAGCGGAGCGTCCGCACCGGTGAGATCACCGAGCTGTCTCCGGACGATCACGCCGCGGACCTCGCGGCGCTCATCGAGCACCTCGACGTCGGCCCGGTCGACCTCTTCGCCAGCAGCGGCGGCGCGGTGAACGCGCTGGCCCTCACCGCGAAGCGTCCCGATCTCATCAACACCCTAGTCGCCCACGAGCCGCCGCTGGCCGCGATCCTCCCCGACAGCGAGGCTGCGCTGGCCGCGGTCGCCGACATGTACGCGACGTACCAGCGTGACGGCATGGGCGCCGGCATGGCGAAGTTCATCGCCTTCGTCGGGTACGACGGCGAGGTCCCCGCCGACTACACGCAGCAGCCCGCGCCGGATCCGGCCATGTTCGGCCTTCCCACGCAGGACGACGGATCCCGCAACGACGCACTCCTCGGCCAGAACCTCCGCGGCTGTACGTCGTACCAGCCCGACTTCGACGCCCTGGCCAAGGCGAAGGAGCGGATCGTCATCGGTATCGGCGAGGAATCGGCGAACCAGATGGCTGCCCGCGGTGGCAAGGCCGCCGCCGCGAAGCTGGGGCTGGACCCCGTCGTGTTCCCGAGCGGCCACGGCGGCTTCCTCGGCAACGAGTACGGCCAGCCCGGCAAGCCAGAAGAGTTCGCCACCACCTTGCGCCAGCTCCTCGGCTGATCGCGCCCGGAGGACCACAACCGGTCGCACGCTCGCAACCGGTTGTGTCCGGCGTTCCGCTAACAGCGGAACAGGGCTGACATGGAGGGTCCAGGACTCGACGCCGCCGACGGGTCTGCTTAGCTGGTGGCATGACTGACAAGCCAGAGATCGACTTTCCGGACGGGCCGCCCCCGGCGGATCTCGAGATCACCGACATCACCGTTGGCGACGGCGACGAGGCGAAGGCCGGTTCGCGGGTCAACGTGCACTACGTGGGCGTGGCCCACTCGACCGGCGAGGAGTTCGACGCGTCGTACAACCGGGGCGCCCCGCTGGCGTTCCAGCTCGGCGTGGGCCAGGTCATCCAGGGCTGGGACACCGGCGTGCAGGGCATGAAGGTCGGCGGCCGCCGCAAGCTGGTCATCCCGCCGCACCTGGGCTACGGCGACCGCGGCGCCGGCAACGCGATCAAGCCGGGCGAGACCCTGATCTTCGTCGTGGACCTCGTCAGCGTCAGCTGAACCAAGCGCTGTCCCGAACCCTCGCGTCTCCGTCACAATGACGGAGTCGCGGGGGTTCTTCGCGTAGTTGTACTCATCCGCCCCGCCCAGCGGCTCGATTGACTGGGAGGCATGACGACGATGGCTGTGACCACGGTTCCCGGTACGCGGACCAACTGGCTGCGGTACGCCGCCCTGGCCGCGAAGGTGCTGCTCTTCGCATTGTTGCTCTCGGCCCTGATCTGGCCGGACCTCAGCGGGATCAAGGGCAAGGCCTCGACCGCCCGCCTGGTTGTGTACCCGATCGGCGCGATGGCGCTCCCGCTGTGGTGGTGGGCCTACGGGCGCACGCGCAGCAAACTCCACAGCACGTTCCCGTGGCATGCGGACCTGTTGATGACGCTGCCGTGGTTGATCGACCTGATCGGCAACCGGCTCAACCTGTTCGACACGGTCGACTGGTGGGACGACGCGATGCACTTCATCCTCTGGGGCTTCCTCACCGCGGGTGTCCTGCTCGCCTTCGCGCCCCGCGGCCTGTCCCGAGGCCTCACCGCGTTTGTAGCCCTTGGCTTCGGCGCCACCGCCGCAGTCGTGTGGGAGCTGGGCGAGTACGTCGCGTTCGTCCGCAACTCCCCCGAACTACAGACGGCGTACACCGACACCCTCGGCGACCTCGCCCTCGGCACGCTGGGCGCACTGCTCGCCGGCCTGATCGTCTACCAGTTGAGTCGATCCCCCTCTACTTCCAACGTATAGCGGCACAGGGGACTTGCCGCAAGCCCCGGGTCAGCCCGCAGAATGTTGAGCCGATCAGCTCGTCAGAGCTCGGGGAACGGAGATTGGCCAGTGCGTTTTGTGTTGGCAACGTGGGGATCGCGCGGTGATGTGGAGCCGTTGGCAGGGCTTGCGGTTGCGCTACAGGAGCTCGGTGAAGAGGCAACGGTCTGCGCACCGCCGGACGACGACTTCGAGGCGCTGCTCGAGCGGGCCGGCGTACCGGTGGAGCCGCTCGGGCCGTCGGTGAAGTCGGTGGTCGCGGCGCCGAAACCGCCGTCGGGGCAGGCTGCGTTCGAGCTTGCGCCCCGGTTGGTCGCCGCGCGGTTCGAGACGCTCGGCGCCGTGGCGAAGGGCTGCGACGCGATAGTCGCGAGCGGTCTGATGCCGGCCGGGGCGCGGGACGTGGCGGACAAACTCGGCATCCGTTATGTGCTCGCGTGCTTCCATCTGGGCGGCATCCCGTCACAGCATTTCTCGCCGGGAGCGCGGCCGGGTACGCCGTCGCCCGAAGGCGAGACCGATCGACGCGTGTTGTGGCAGCAGGACGCCGAGCGCGTCAACGCCTTGTACGGCCCCTCCCTCAACAGCCACCGCGAGGAGATCGGCCTGCCACCCGTCGAGAACGTGCGGGACTACGTGCTCACCGAGCACCCCTGGCTGGCCGCGGATCCGCTTCTGTGTCCATCGGAGGGCATGACCGAACTCGACGTCGTACAAACGGGCGCGTGGTTGCTGCGTGACGACCGTCCACTGGCCGATGAACTGATTGCGTTTCTCGAGGCCGGGGAGCCGCCGGTGTACGTCGGGTTCGGGAGCATGGCCGCGCACGCGCCGAAGGACATCGCCCGAACCGCCATCGAGGCGTGCCGCGCACACGGTCGCCGCGTGCTGCTCAGCCGCGGTTGGGCCGGGCTCGACCTTGCCGACGAAGGCAAGGACTGCTTGGTGGTCGGGGAGGTCAACCAGCAGGCACTGTTCCCGAGGGTCGCCGCGATCGTGCACCACGGTGGCGCCGGTACGACGACGACCGCCGCGCGCGCCGGTACGCCGCAGGTCGTGGTACCGCTGATTGCGGATCAGCCGTACTGGGCGTCCCGGGTCGACGCGCTCGGGATTGGAGCCGCGCACGAACGCGCGACGCCTACGGTCGACTCGCTGACTGCTGCGCTCGAGGTCGCCTTGAACGCGGAAACGCGAGCACAAGCCGCGAAGGTCGGCGGAGAGATCAAGACCGACGGGGCGGCGGTAGCCGCCAAGCTTCTGATCGACGGCCGCTAGTCGACTGGGCGGTGAAGCGCGTGCAGCAGGTGTGAGACGACGGTGTCCGGTGAGCGGGTCCAGTCCGTGGTGAGCACGTGGTGGACCCGCCAGCCCGTCGTGGCCAGTGCGCTCGGGTGAGTGGTCAGGCGTTCCAGCAGGGTGTCGGAAGCGACCCGGTCGGGTGTGTCCACGAGTACTGCGAGGCGGTGGCCGGCGTCCTCGGGCAACTTGAGCGCGAGATCGCAGCGGAAAACCGACTCCCCTACCGCGGTGTCCACGTCCACACCGCGGGCTTCGAGCGCCGCGGCGAGCTGCTCGATCACAGCACTCGGTCGCGCTGACGGCGGGGCCTTCACGGCGTACGGCGTGAGGGCGGCCTTCGCGGCGACCTGGTCGCCTCGGGAGACCGCAGTGGCGTACGCGAGGAACCGGCGGAGGGTGTTGGCGCCGTCGTTGTAGGTGTTGGTGATGGCCTCGGGTTCGATGCTGCTGACGATCACCATGTGTTCGCGGGCACGGCTGAAGATGACGTTCAGGCGCTTCTCGCCGCCGGAGGTGTTGATCGGGCCGAAGTTCATCAGCATCCGGCCGTCCGGACCGGTGCCGTAGCAGACGCTCATCAAAATGATGTCGCGCTCGTCGCCCTGCACGTTCTCGAGGTTCTTCACGAACAGCCCCGCGTCCTGCTCGCCGTGCGTACGCACCTGCTCAGCCTCGTACAGCGTCGCGAACTCCGGGTCTGCCTCCGCCAACTGATCCAGCGCCCGCTCGATCTCACCTTGCTGGGCCTCGGAGAACGCCACGATCCCCAGACTCTTCCCGGTCTGCCGGATCAACGTCTCCCGCACCAAGGCGGCAATCCATCGAGCCTCGGCAGGGTTGGTACGCCGGACGTACACGCCATCGACGAGCCGCACCGCCGTGATGCTTCCGGCCAGCATGCTGTCGCAGACCTCGGACACCATCGGCGAGTCCGACCGCACGGTCCACGGCGGCGCCGCATGCGGTGGCAGCCGATCCGGAACCGTCGCGAGCTTGCCCTGGTAGAACGCCGAGTTGCTGAACGAGATCAACGCTTCCGAACGACTCCGGTAGTGCCACGTGAGCATCGTCGACGCGAGCCGTAGTGCGCTGATCGAGAGGAAACTGTCTTCGGTCAGGGCGATCCCGACCTGCTCGGCTGCCTCGTCTTCGACGTCGATTTCTTCGTCTGCTGTCCGCACGCGGAAGTACTGCGTCGGCGGCAGCTGCATCTGGTCGCCGACGACGATCACCTGCGGCGCGCGGTGCAGTGCCGGGATCGCCTCCTCCACGGGGATCTGGCTCGCTTCGTCGTACACGACGACGTCGAATGAAGTTGTCAATGGCAACGTCTCGGACACCGAGGACGGGCTCATCAGCCAGACAGGCCGGAGGACCGAGACCACCTCGCCGGGTGCGCCGGAGGCCAGGTCGCGGATCGAGCGGTACCGCATGACCTTGCCGAACTCGTGTTCCAGCTCGCGTCGGCCGGTCGCGAAGGTCTTCTTGCGTTCGCGGTCCTCGGGCGACATGCCGGTCACGCTCTGCTCGGAGTGCGCGACCTCGGCGAGGAAGCGGCGGCGGACCTGCGCGGTGACGACTCGGGCGTTGAGCTCGGTCAGGTCGTCGTACACCATGCTCAGTTCGCCGACGATCGCGTCGACTCGGGCTGAGGAGAGTTGCAGGGGTGCGGCTGCGCGGGCGCGTTCCCATTCGGCGGCGCAGACGGCGTACTCGAGCTGGTCGGGTGAGGCGTCGAGTTGGCGGAGGGCTGCGATGACGGAGGGTGGGGCGGTGGCGAGGTCGCGCAGTTTGGGGCCGACTGCGCGTACGACGGGACTCTCGGCGACGAGCCGGTCCGCGAGGTCGCGGAGGCCGTCGACCGTCAGCGTGTCCCAGTGGTCGGCGAGCAGATCGTGGGTTGGTTCTTCGGCTTGGTCGAGCGCGTCGGCCAGGCGGGAGAGCTCGGCGGGCGCGCCGTCACGAAGTACGAACCGCCAGTCAGGCACGGCATTGCGGGCGGCTGCCAGTTGGTCAATCAGCACGCGCGGGTCGTCGACCGCCCAGTCGCGGCGGGTCTGCTCGGTGTGTTGCTCGACGGCGGCCGAGGCGGAGTGCGCGGCGACCAGGTCCGTGAGGGTGTCGGTGACGGATGGTTGTACGGCGCGGTCGGTCGCGTCGAAGCGGGCGCGAACGAGGTTCTTCACCCGCCGCCAATCACCACTCAGGAAGGAGAACACCCCACCTTCCTTGCCCTGAGCAACCTTCAACGCCGAGCGCGCATCAGCCGGCGCCAACGGATCACTCCACCCCGCGGCCTCCCTCCAAGCCGCCCCCTCAGCCACCACCAACCGCTCCCGCTCAACCCCAGCAGCAGCAAGTTCACGAGCCACATCAGACCGAGGCACAATCGCCCCCACCCGATCCACCCCCACCAACGCCCCCACCACCCGCCCCAACCCCGCCAACCCCCGCACTTCCTGCACACCCCGCGCGCCGCCTACGGCGCCGGATTCGTTAGTAGGCGCCGCCGCACCGACGAGAGCACCGGCATGCCCCGCGCCACCTCCGGCGGCAGACTCGCTGAAAGGCGCCGCCGCACCGGCGACACCGCCCGCATCCCCCGCGCCACCTCCGGCGGCAGACTCGCTGAAAGGCGCCGCCGCACCGGCGACACCGCCCGCATCCCCCGCGCCGCCTGCGGCGGCGGATTCGTTGGGAGGCGCCGCCGCACCGGCGATAGCACCCGGCGCATCCAGCGCCGCCAAGGCGGTCGCTACCGCGTCCCATCGGGCCCGGAGTTCGCGCGCGGCGAGGGTGACGTCGGTGTCGTCCCAGTGCTTGGTCGCGACAAACGCGAGCGAGCTGCGCGCAAGCACGCCACCGGTGGACGGATCCATCGAGGCCAGCTCCCGAGCAACCTCACGCACCGCGTCCCGCGCCGGCCACCACTCCCCAACCCCTGGGAACGGAGGCGGCGGCGAAGCCGCCCCAGCACGAGCAGCCGCCGTACCGGCGCGAGGCGAAGCCACCCCGGCGGAGGCAGGCGCCGTACCCGCGGGAGGCCAAGCCGTACCGGCCGAAGCAGACGCCGTACCGGCCGAGGCAGACGCCGTACCCGCGGAGGCAGACGCCGTGCCGGCGGGAGGCCAAGCCGTACCGGCCGAGGCACGCGCCGTACCGGCGGAGGCGGGCGGGTCGGCGGGGTGCCAGGCGTGCTGGCTGAGTTCGGCGAGGCGGTTGATGAGGGCTCGGAGGGGTGGGTTGCCGGTGGTTAGTTGGTGTTCGAAGGTGTCGACTGTGGATAGCAAGCGGTCTACGCGGGCGGTTAGGTCGGCTCGGTGGGTGGTTAGTGTGTCGAGGTCGTCTTCGGTGGATAGCCAGGACTCGTAGGTTTCGCGTAGTCCGTGGACAAACGCCTTCTTGTCGGCCTGGGAGTCGTGGATGAGTGCGCACAACCCGTCCAACCGCCGGCTCGCCAACCGCGCGTGCACCACGTCGAGCGCAGCCCGCTTCTGGCAAACGAACAGGACACGCTTCCCGCGTGCGACGAAGTCGGCGATCAGGTTTGTGATTGTCTGCGACTTCCCCGTCCCGGGCGGTCCTTGGATCACGAAGCTCTCGCCCCGCCGCGCGCGAGCGATCGCCGCCACCTGCGAACCATCAGCAGGTACGACGAGATGGCGATCGGCCGGCGCCAACTCAGGCGGCGTACTGCCGATCGGTCGCGGCCGGTCCGAGAACAAGTGCTCGAACGACGCCGCCGACTCCCCGCTCGTCAGCAGCTCGTCGTAATCACGGACCAACCCCAGCGTCCGGTAGTTGAAGTTCGCCAGCGAGACCGCGCACAGGTCGACGTCCCACGAGTACGGCCCGCCCTCGGTGTCCAGCGAGTACACGTCGGTCTCGAGAGCCTGCGCCGGCCGCGGCGTCTCGCCCAGCGCGATCCCCAGCGGCAGCGTCTGCTCAGCGATCTGCGTCCGATAGATCTGCACACCCAGCGGCTGATAGTCCGTACGCCGATACGAGTACGGGTACTGCTTCCCGCCGAACCCGGTCGCAACGTTCCCGCGCCGCCGCCGGTTGTACGTGCGCAATCGCGTCATCGCCCGCTGCCGCACCAGATCGATCCGCGGCTTCTCCCGCAGGTGCAACTGCAGCCCCGGCTCGGTCGCCTGGATCTCCTTCGCCAACCGCTCGTGCAGCTCCCGCAGCGCACCCGGCGACGACAGATCGACCGTCTCCGGCAACGTGATCCCGTACAGGACCCGCAAACTGTGTCGCAGCGTCGGATTGACTTCGGCGATCGGATCGGTGACCCGCAACGTGTACGAATCCCGCACGCCGCGCTTCCGCGTCAGCTCCACCTTCGCCAGCACCAACGGCGACGCGATCCGCGTATCCCGGTCGTTCTTCAAGTCATGCCAACGCAGGAACGCCGGCACCAGCCGCAGCTGATCCTGCCCGTAGTCGGCCCGGTCGCGACGAGCCGTCGAGATCAGCTTGTCCAAGGTGTTCGCGGCGTACGGCGCCTCGTCGTACCGGATCCACTTCCCCAGCGGCTGGGCCTTCTTCAGCAACTCGCCCGCGAGCTCGTCCCGCCACGTGAACAGCTGCTCCGAGCGGATCGTCCGTACGTCGAGCATCAGCGGCACCGACACCTCGGTGAGGTTCAGCGTCTGCGCGGTCGGCCGGAAGTTGATCAGGCGATTGCGCCGCGACAGGTCGAACAGCCTGTCCCGCAACGCGCCCAACACCGCCGTACGCCGATCCGCCGCGCCCCGGACGATCGCCTCGACATCGAAGTCCAACGGCTGATCGCGGTAGTTCTCGAGCTGCTCGATCAGCGAATGCAGGTCCTGCGCGCGCCGGTGCCGGTCCGGCTCGACCATCTGCGCCGCGACCGAGACGATCACCGGATGCAGATCCGGATCGAGCTTGTACAAGTTGCCTCGGGCATCGATCAGAGTCGCGACGTCCGCGGTCCGGGACAGATCGAGACCGCAGCCGAGCGCGAGCAGCAACTGCCCGAGGCTGAAGATGTCAGTGAGCTGGTCGTGGTGACCGACCACGTGCTCCCAGCTCTGCCAGCCGGCCACCAGCGTCGGCGCCGTGATCGCGGAAGGCACCGGCTCGGGCACGACCGTTTTCTCCTGACCGCCGCCCTCCCCCAGATCTAAAGAGGACTGCCGATGCGCGACGACCTCAACCGCGGTCGGTCGCGACCCCTGCCGAGCATCGAGCTCTCGCACAGCCAGCGTCGGCCGGCCCGCATCCGCTGCAGCAAAGCCGAGTCTGTTCTGCTCGTCGACGACGATCCGATCCAGCCCACGTAACGGCGCGACCAGCCCGCGCTCATGCACCGCGGCCGTCTCGTGGAACAACGGCAACACAGCAGCCAGCAACGCATCGTTGCCCAGCCCGCCCTGGGAGACGGCCAGCGCAACGAGATCCTCAGCGCTCATCCGACCACCTCCGAAGCCTGCACAAACCTCGCTCGTTGCTTGTCGCTCCATCCCAGCTCGTCGTCCGCGACGTCGACGTACCCCGGCAGCCCGGAGCGCCGCGCGAGGGCCAGCGACGCGACCAGTCCGGCGTCGCCGACGTCGGGGTCGGCGGTCGCGAGATCGAGCAGCAGGTAACACAGGTACCGCTTGGTCGCCGCCGCCAACGGTCTCGGTCGCGGCATCGGCGCCCCATCCACCGGACGCACGGTCAACGGCTCGTCGAACCGCACAGTTCCCCCGGACTCGCCCGGACCGCCTGGATCGCCCGTAAAGCCGGCAGCCGCAGTCGCAACCGCATCGGTCCGCAGGCCTTCGGTCTGCGCGATCACAACAGCAAAATCACGGCTGAGCTCGCGCAACACCACAGCGTCGAGCAGGTCCGGAGCATCCACGTCGAGCGGCCCCGTGACCAGCTCCTCGACGTACTCACCGTCGACCCAGTTCTTCAACGCCCAGGCCCGTCCGACGGCCTCAGGATGCGTCGTCCCACGACTCCCCGAGCGCAGATCGAGCGACTGCGCCTGGCGCAGGTACGCCGCGGGGTCCGCAGTACTCAGACCAGTCTCCAGCTTCAGCAGCGCGCGGATCGTCGTACTCAGGTCGCCACACGCCGTCAGCGCACCACGGTCCGCGAACAGCTCCGTCGCCAACGACCAGCGCCGATGCGTCTCGAGGTACTGCGACGGTGTCCGCGCGTCACCGGCCGCCGCGTCGAGCAGCCTGTCGACGGCGAGATACCCACCGTCCTCGGCCTCCCACAACAGCCGGTGGGCGAGCTCATGCCCGATCACCGCCGTCAGCTCGTCCTCGTCCAGCCGATCGAGCAGCGGCCCTTGGAAGAGAATGACCGGCCTGACCTGGTGGATGTACGCCGCGTTGGGCTCCCCACTCACCTGGAAGTACTCGACCTCCGCCGAGACCCCCAAGGCCTCGGCGGCACGCCGCCCCGCCCGATGTACGACGGGATGCGCGTCCTCCTCCAGACGGTACGCATTCCGCAACAGTACGTCGCCGAGATCGCCCTCGGGCACACCGAGCAGCGCCGTCCACGCACGCTCGTCCTGACGACGCACAACCGCCAGGACAGCCCGGTGATATCCAAGGACGGACAACATGAGGGTCACCCTAACCAGCCTCACCGACGGAAAGGTGCGCTAGCGACAGGAGGTAGTCCCTCCGGAGGCCAGCCGGCGCGCCTGAGCGAGGCGATCAGCCGCGCTTGTGACCCGACACCTCCTGTCCTTACGACCGGATCAGCTGGACGTCGGGCGGCAGACGCCGTTGGCCGCGGCGCTGGCGGCCAGGGCCGCGGCCGCCGGGTTGGACCCAGCCGCCGAGCCATTCGGGCCGGGAGTGTCGTCCCGGGTCGTGTGCCGGCCGATCGGTACGACCATCGGCGTACCGGCGACTGGATCGGGGACGACCTTGACGGCCAGGCCGAAGACGTCCTGGACGACGTCTTCGGTGATCACCTCGGTCGGGTTGCCCTCGGCAACGATGTCGCCGTCCTTCATCGCGATCAGGTGGTCGCCGAATCGGCACGCCTGGTTGAGGTCGTGCAGCACGAGCACGATCGTGCGGTCGTCGGACTTGTTCAGGTCGACGAGCAGATCGAGTACTTCGAACTGGTGCGTCAGGTCGAGGAACGTCGTCGGCTCGTCCAGCAGCAGGATGTCGGTCTCCTGCGCCAGCGCCATCGCGATCCACACCCGCTGCCGCTGACCGCCGGACAGCTCGTCGATCGGCCGGTCCGCGATCGACAGTACGTCGGTCGACGTCATCGCCTCCGCGACCGCTTCGTCGTCGGACTTCGACCACTGCCGGATCCATCGGGTCCGCGGGTACCTTCCACGCCCGACGAGGTCCGCGACCGTGATCCCCTCCGGCGCGGTCGGCGACTGCGGCAGCAGACCGAGCTTGGTCGCCACCTCGCGCGTCGGGATCTGCTGGATGCTCTTGCCGTCCAGCAGCACGGTCCCGCGCGACGGCTTCAGCAACCGCGCCAGCGTCTTCAGCAGCGTCGACTTACCGCATGCGTTGGCGCCGACGATGACTGTGATCTTCCCGGTCGGGATTCGCACCGACAGGTCGTGGATGATCTCCCGGTGGTCGTACCCGACCGCAAGACCGTCGGCAGCCAAGCTGTGTGGTGTCACGGGTTCCACAACGTTCTCCATCTCTCAGCCACCACTTCCGACACGGTTGGCCCGGGCCAGCAGGAACATCAGGTACGGCGCACCCACCACGCCGGTCACGACGCCGACCGGCAGTTGCGTGTCCCCGAACGCGTGCTGGGCGACAAGATCCGACAAGGCCACCACCAGCGCTCCGAGCAACCCGGACACGATCATCGCCGGCCCCGGCGACCGGGTGAGCCGCCGCGCGATCGGCGGTGCGACAAACGCCACGAACCCGATCGGCCCCGCCGCCGCCGTAGCCACCGCAGCGAGCAGTACGGCGATCACGATCAGCCCGAGCCGGGACACCTCCACCCGCAACCCCAGCCCGTACGCCGTCTCGTCGCCGAGCTGCAGGATCCGCAGCTGATGCACGAGGACCACCATGAACGGCAGCAGCACGACGAACGTGATCGCCAGCGACCGTACGTTCGACCAGTCCCGCCCGTTCAGGCTCCCGGTCAGCCAGATCAGCGCCTGCTGAGCGATCTCCACCCGCGCCTTCGTCAACAGGTACGACGTGATGCTGGTCGCGATCGCACCGATCCCGATGCCGATCAGGATCAACCGGTAACTCGACACCCCATGCCGCCACGCGAGCACGTACATGAGGAACGCGGTCAGCACCGCGCCGGCGATCGCGAACGCCGACACCGCAACGCCGGTGACGCCAAGCGTCACGATCGCGAACACCGCGAACGCGCTCGCGCCGTACGTCACCCCGATGATGTCCGGGCTGGCCAGCGGGTTGCGGGCGATGCTCTGGAAGATCGCGCCGGACAGGCCCAGCGCCGCACCGACGAGGAGGCCGGTGAGTGCCCTGGGCAATCGAAGCGTGTTGACGATGAACTCGGTCGCGTGATCGCCGCCGCCGAACAGCGTCTTCACCACGTCGATGACCGGGATCTTGAAGTCACCCAGCGACAACGAGACGCAGAAGGTCGCGAACACCACGACTGCCAACACGACTGTGACCACGAGCGAACGGGTCTGACGGGCGGCGCGCGCCCGGGCAATGACCTGAACTGCCTCGGCCGTCACAGGTCCGCCAGCTTCCGTCGGCGTACCAGGATGATGAAGAAAGGCGCACCGATTATCGCGGTGACGACGCCGACCTGCAGCTCACCGGGCAGCGCGACGACCCGGCCGATCACGTCCGAACCGAGCAGCAGGATCGGCGCGAGCAGCATCGAGTACGGCAGGATCCATCGGTAATCCGGACCGGTCACCAGCCGCGCTACGTGCGGGATGGTCAACCCGATGAACCCGATTGGCCCCGCCGCCGCAGTCGCTGCGCCACACAGCAGTACGACGACCACCGCGACGAACAAGCGAGCCAGTCCGACCCGCTGACCGAGCGACTTCGCCACGTCGTCCCCCAGCGACATCGCGTTCAGCACTCGCCCGCAGAACAACGACAGCACGACCCCGACCAGGATGAACGGCGCCACCTGCGCCGCGACGTCCGAACCGCGACCGGCGAACGACCCGACCGACCAGAACCGGAACTGGTCGAACGTGTCCACGTCACCGATCAGCAGAGCCGTCGTCAACGACCCGAGCATCGCCGTCAGCGCCGCCCCCGCGAGCGCAAGCTTCACCGGCGTGGCGCCCTCACGTCCAAGCGACCCGAGGAAGTAGACGGCCACGGAGGCTGCCGCGGCGCCGGCGAAGGCAAGCCAGACGTACGCCGTCAGCGTGCTCAGCCCGAACCAGTAGATGCCCCCGACAACGAACAACGCGGCGCCGCCGTTCACCCCGAGGATGCCCGGATCGGCCAGCGGATTGCGGGTCACGCCCTGCATCAACGCCCCGGAGAGCCCGAGCGCGGCGCCGACCATCAGACCGATCAGCGTCCGCGGCACCCGCAGCGACCTGACGATCACGTGATCGGTGTTCGACTCGTTGTAGTGGCGCAGGGCATCGATCACCGTGGACAGCGGGATCTGCTTCGACCCGATCGCGATGCTGAGCAGGCAGATCAGTACCAGCAGGATGGCGCAGACGACCAGTCCGAGGACAAGGGTGGTCCGCCGGGCCCGGCGGAGAGGACGCGCGGGAGCGGCTGCGAGGTCGGGGTCGGCGGATGCGACGGCACTAGGCGGGGGCATTGGACTTTCGGGATCCTCTTAGGTAAGGCTAACCTCTAGGTGCTTCACCATAACCTGGCCGCCCTCGGGTGCGCACCCGAGCCTCCCCTGCGAGGTTTCCTGACCGGGGCGGTGGGGCGGGCATAGAGACGAGAGAGTGAAACCACAGTATGACGACTGTGCTCGAGCGACCGATCGAGTTCGACTCGCTCCTGGCCACCGTGGCGGCCGTTGACGACCTGAGCCCGCACCTGCGCCGCGTGACGTTCGTCGCACCGCGGATCGCGGAGGCGGTGACGGCAGGCCCGGACCAGCGGATCAAGGTCCTGCTCGCCCCGCCGAACGGCACCGCGATCAAGCTGCCGTCCGGCCCCGAGTGGTACGCCGAATGGTGCGCCCAGCCGGTCGACGAGCGTTTCATCATGCGGACGTACACCGTGCGCGCGCTCCGCCCGGAGGTCGCCGAGCTCGACGTCGAGTTCGTCCTGCACGGGGTCAACGGGCCGGCGTCGGCGTGGGTCGGCGAGGCTCAGGCCGGCGACGCGGTCGGTCTGCTGCTGCCGTTCGCGGTCGACACCACGAGCATCAAGGGCCTGCTGCACTCCGGCGTCGACTACGTGCCGCCGGCAAGCAGCGTGCGCCGGATCCTGGTCGCGGACGAGACCGCGCTTCCGGCGGTGGCCGGCATCCTCGAGGAGCTGCCGGCCGACGTACATGCCACGGTGTTCATCGCCGTACCGGATGCCGCGGACAGGCGGCCGCTGCCCGGGAACGCGGACATCACCTGGGTCACCGACGGATCGTTGCTCGAGGCACTCAAGGCGGTCGAGCTGCCGTTCGACGCGGACTACGCCTGGGTCGCCGGCGAGTCCTCGATGATCAAGTCGGTACGCCGTCACCTGGTGAACGTCGTCGGCATGCCGAAGGCCGCAATCTCGTTCCAGGGCTACTGGAAGCGCGGCGAGGCCCACTGCTGACGATCCGGGAGAGCTGAAGGGCAGAGATCCAGCCCTCCCGGAAGCCTTCTGCTAGGACGGGTTCTCGGCGTGGGTCAGCGTCTCCCACGCGACGAACAGGTTGTTCGAACCCGCCGGACGGCGGGACTCGGTCAGCGCCTGGGTGTTCGCCATCGCGATGCCCAGCCGGGTGTGCAGTGCGTTGAAGCAGACCTCGGCGATCGGGCCGAGGCCCCGGTTGACCGTGCCCTTGCAGAGCCAGGACGGCACCGGCTCGAGGTTGCGCTCCCAGCGGGACTGGAACCCGAGCGCCTGACGGAGCCGTTCACCGAACTCGGGGTACATGTCGATGCCCTGGATCCGCGCGGTCTCCAGCACATGCGAGATCGACGAGATGCCGTAGCCGGTGTGGGTGAAGTCGCGGCAGGTCTCCTGAGTCAAGCCTGTCACGAACGTCCCCTGGCCCTGCCAGTAGCTGACGATCTTGTCGCGGGTGTTGAGGTTCTGGCTCGGCACCGTCTTGGGCAGGGCGCCGTCCGACTCCAGGTAGACGTACGCCGGAACACGCAGCCGGTACAGCGAGATCGCCTTGTCGTAGATGGTCCTGTCCTCGAGGAACACGCCGATGCCCTGGAGGGCCTCGGTCATGCTCAACTCCCAGTTCCCGTTGGAGTTCGAGCCGTTGATCATCTCCGGCACGTAGACGTTGCGCAGCATGGTCGCGAACCGGCCCGAGTTCGGCCAGTTGCCGTACACGTGCTTGATGATCTCCGCAGCCTTCGGCCACGAGGACGCGGACCAAGCCGTCTGCAGCGGTGCGTTGCTGTTGGTGTGGTCCTGGATTGTTGCCGACCACGCGTCCATCAGCTGGATCGACTTCTGCGCATAGCGGTCGTCACGGGTCAGGTACCAGAGCAGAGCGTCCGTGTACGCCGCGATGGCGTCCTCGCGCTCGTCGGTGCAGCCGAGGTTCGGGTTCGAGTACGGACCGCATTCGACCACCGCGCGCGGTTTCGGCGTGCGGGAGAGGGATGCGTACGTGCTGCTCTTGGCCTGGTTGAAGGCGTCGGTCCACGGCTGTGCGCCGGCCTGCACCTTGGCCCGGACGAAGTCGAGTTGAGCCACGCTCACACCGACACCGGGATGGGTGAACGTGGCCGGTGCGTCCTCTTTCGCCGGAGCGTTCGAGGACGCGACTGCTGGGCTGCTGAGGGTCCCGGCAACCAGCGCAGCACAAGCTGCGGCCAGGACCAGGGGTTTCTTTCTCATGGGCGGTGTCCTGTCTTCGGGGGCGGTAAGACAGCTGCGCTTCCCCCACTAGCGCAGGGTCTTTGCGAAAGTTTGACGACGGACCGTAAGGGCGTCAACATCTCAGCGAGAAGAAAATTCACTTCGGAACAAAACAGGAGATTTTCCCAGCTCAGTGGAACAAAGTGAGGATCTGTCCCATGAAACGACGTCAGTTCCTAGCGTTCGGAACCGCAGCCATGGCCGCCCCAGCACTACCCTCCGTCACCGCCCCAGACGTACCTCGACCTCTATGAGCTCGAGCCGTCGCCATGCCACCGTTCGCACGACTCGGGAAGCTTCGCGGCGACCCGGCGTACGCGACGAAGCTCTACCAGCTCTACGCGTCGGCGACCGTCCCGAATCCAGCCAACCCATCACCTACGACTCCACCGCCGACTTCGGCGTCGGTGGCTTCCTGCTCGCGGGTGCCGAACTGGCAGCCCTCAGTGCCCGAGCTGGCTCGTGATGCGCTCGACGACAACACTCGTCGCGTAACGCGTCGTACCCGGCGGCTCGACGTCGTTCCAGCTGCCGGTGTACTTCCGCGCAACCGCCTGCTCCAGCGTCAGCTCCGGATCCGGCACGAGCTCGTCGATCCGGCCTCGCAGCTCGACGTAGTACGTCGGCCGGGCCGGGTCAACGACAACCAACGAGATCGCCGGATTGCGCTGCAGGTTGCGCAGCTTCTGCCGACCCTCCACCAGACTGAACCGGACCCGCTCGCCGTCCCAGAGGAACCACAGCGGTGTCACCTGCGGTTCGCCGCGCCTGCCGATCGTCCCCACCATCGCGATCGCCGTCGAAGACAGCAGGTCGTCGAACTGCGCCGGAATCTCCACGATGGCGAGAATACGGTCAGCTGAGGGCGAACTCGCCCGCGTGCACGCCGGCAGCGTTCATCAGCGCCGATGCGGTAGCGGCGCCGATGCCGCCGAGCGGTTGGGCTCGGACTACCGCTCGGGCGCTCGCGCCGTCGAAGATCATGGTGAGCTGGATGGCGAGCGTGGACGGATCCTCGGCGCCGGCCTTGACCAGCTCGCGGTGGAAGAAGTCGGTCAGCTGCTGCTTGAAGTGCCGCGCCACCACCGACCCCGGGTGCTCCGGGTTCTTCAGCTCTACCGCCGTACTCACATAGGGGCAGCCGAGGTAGTTGCCCGAAGCAACCAGCTCGTCCTGGCGCTCGAACACGGTCAGGATCCGCTCCCGCGGCGACCGGTCGTCCTCGGCCCCCGGCTGCAGCAACGTCTGGTACGCCGGGCCGCGGCTGGCGAGGCTCTCCGCGATCAGCTCGTCCTTCGACCGGAACAGCTGGTACATCGACTTCTTCGACACCCCGGCCGCCTTGCAGAGCGCGTCCACTCCGATGTTCACGCCGTCGCGGTAGAAGAGTTCCCCCGCGGCGTCCAGCAGTCGCTCACGGGGTGTCGCCGAAGTGCTCATGGAACGAGGGTACCGGTTGGATTTGAAAACGGAAACCGATCGGTTTACTGTGGTCGAAACAGATCGGTTTCCTCCTAGGGAGTTTCAGATGACCACACTCGAAGGCGCCGTCGTCCTCGTCACCGGCGGGCAGCGCGGCATCGGCAAGGCGATCGTCGACGACCTGCTGAACCGCGGCGCCGCCAAGATCTACGCGACCGCCCGTACGCCGAAGCCGAGCACCGACCCGCGCGTCGTACCGCTGCCGCTCGAGATCACCGACCAGGCCTCGATCGACGCCCTGGCTGCGGCCGCACCGGACGTCACGATCCTGATCAACAACGCCGGCGCCGGCTCGCCGGACACCTATCTGGACAGCTCGATCGAGGACATCCGCGCCGTCTTCGACGCGAACTTCTTCGGCCCGCTCCAGCTCACCAAGGCGTTCGTCCCGATCATCGAGCGCAACGGCGGCGGCCACATCCTCAACGCCCACTCGGCCCTGTCCTGGGTCGCCCGGCACGGCGCGTACTCCGCGACCAAGGCGGCGTTCTGGCTGCAGTCCAACGCGATCCGCGTCGAGCTGCTCAACCGCGGCATCGGCGTCACCGGCCTGCACATGGGATACGTCGACACCGACATGACGTCCGCGGTCACGGCCCCGAAGTCCCGCCCCGAGGACATCGCCAAGCAGGCCCTCGACGGCATCGAGTCCGGTGCTCACGAGGTCCTCGCCGACGACACCGCCCGCGGCGCGAAGGCCGCCGTCTCCGGCGACCTGACCGGGCTCTACCCCGAGCTCGCGGACGTCAGCCACTGACCAACCCGACGTCGTCGACGGGTCGCACGCTCAGCGCGACCCGTCGGGGTCGCTCTCACACGAGTTGCTGAGTGTCTGAGGTCCACACGTCCCGATCCCGCGCGTACTCCATCGCCCCGGCGATCCCGTCGGCGACATCCGCGCCGAGTTCGCGCTCGACGACGTGTAGCGCGAGATCGATCCCGCAGGTGATTCCGCCGGCGGTGACCAGCGTGCCGTCGTCGACGACCCGGTTGGTCTTCAGGTCAGCGCCGAAAGCCTCCAGCTCGGCCCAGGCGCCACGGTTCGTCGTGGCCGGACGCCCCTTCACCAACCCCGCCTCGGCGAGCAGCATCGAGCCGGTGCAGACCGAGCCGATCCACTGCAGCGAGGGCGCAAGCTCGGCGATCCGCGCCGTCATCACGCCACGACGAGCCTCGGCCCAGGAGCCCTTCTCCGCGCGGTTCATCCATCCACCACCCGGAACGAAGAGCGCATCGGGCTGACCCAGGCCTTCCGGAGCCTTGAACTGCAGGCCGTGCAGCCCGGTCACCTCGGCCGGCCCGTCCAGCCCGACGAGCGCCAGCTCGAACTGAGGCTGCCGGGCGGCGTGACTCCAGACCTCGAACGGCCCCATCACATCCATCTCGTCCACACCGTCGAACACCAGGATCTCGATTCGCATACCTCCACCCAACCGGGCCGGATCAGAGGCAGCCAGTGGCCACGATGCCCATGTTCGCAAGGATCTGGCCACCATCCTCAAACCAGTACGTCGGTGGCCTTGTGCTTGCGGTCGACGCCCTCGACGAAGATCACCACGCCGTCGGAGTTCCCGGTCCGCAGCGGCAGGATCTCGCGGTAGTCGGGCGACTCGTACCAGTCCCGCAGGTGGTCGTAGTCCGGGAACTCGATCACGATCGGCGCCCCCGCCCACTCGCCCTCGATCTGCTCCGCCGTCGCGCCGTGGACGAGGAAGTGACCGTCGTACGGCGCGAGCGTCTCGTCGATCCGCTCGAGGTACTCGACGATGTCGGCGCCCATCCGGACGTTGCGCAGGTAGGCGATCGCGTAAGCCTTCATTCTCTGGGTCATGACTCCAGCCTTGACCACGGGGAGAATCCGCGCGATTACCTCTGACGTCATCGGGACGGCTTGATCTGCTCCCGACGTACCGTAGATGCCATGTCAGTCACAGGGGGACCGCCTTCCACCCACGCGGAGGAGGTGGAGGACGAGCGGCTCGGGCCGTACCGGTTGATCCGGCGGCTCGGCCAGGGCGGCATGGGTGTCGTCTACCTCGCCGAAGGCCCTGATCATCAGGAGGTCGCGGTCAAGGTACTGCGACCGCACGTCGCGCACGACCCGATCGCACGGGCCCGGTTGCAGCGCGAGGCGACCACCCTGCAGAAGGTGGACCACCCCGGTGTGGCCGGCATCCTCGACCACGACCTGGAGGCCGAGCGGCCCTACCTGGTGACGCGGTTCGTCCCGGGCCGGCCGCTGGACGAGCAGGTGGACGAGCGCGGCCCGCTGACGCCCCGCAAGTGGCTGCCGCTGGCCGGCTGCCTGGCCGAGTCGCTGCAGGCGATCCACGCGGTCGGAGTGATCCACCGCGACCTGAAGCCCGGCAACGTGATGATGTTCAACAGCAAGCCGGTCATGATCGACTTCGGCATCGCCCAGGCCGCCGACGACCTGCGACTTACCCAGACCGGTCTCGTGATCGGTACGCCGGGCTATCTGGCTCCCGAGCTCATCGAGGGCGAGATGGTGTCGCAGTCCGCGGACTGGTGGGGCTGGGCCGCCACCGTGGCGTTCGCCGCGACCGGACGAAGGCCTTTCGGCAAGGGACCGTTCGAGGCAGTGCTGGCGCGCGTGCACTCCGGTCAGGCTGATCTGGAGGGGCTGGACCCGCGGCTGAAGCCACTGCTCGCCGCGGCGCTCTCCCCGAGCAAGGCCGACCGGCCGACGCAAGAAGAGATCATGGACGGTCTCACCCGCTACTCCGAGGGCCGCGACGCCCTGCTGCCGCGCGAGACGCCCACTATCGCCGCCGTGCCGCCGACCCGGCTCGTGACGAAGCTCATGCCGACGGATGCAGAACCCCCGGTGGGCCCGACACCGACTGAGGTCGCGCAGCTTGTGCCGCCGGTGATCCCACCGCTGTCGGCGTTCACACCGATCCGGGACAAGATCCGGGACGCGGCGACGAAGAAGCCGGTAGCTGAGGTGCCACCGCATCCGGCGACGTACAGCCCAGCGCCTAACGCGGCTGCTCCGGCCGGGATGCCGTTGCCGTACCAGAGCGGTCCGCCAGCGCCGTACTCACAGCCCTACCCACAGCCCTACTCGCAGCCGTACCAACAGGCCGGTCCGCCTGCGACCGTCCAGCCCGCGACTGTTCAGCCTGCGACTGGTCAGCCCGCCAAGGCTCCGCCGACAGGTCGGCGTACTGCGGTCATCGTCGGCTTGATGGTCGCCCTGACCGGATTGATCGCGCTGACCCCGGTGGTCGGCTCAGCCGTCGCCGTCATCCTGCTGGTGCTCGCGCGGACAGTCGACCGTTCGAGTACGGCGTTGATGCGGCGCCGTCAGGTCCGCGGACGTTCCGGCAAGTCCGACGGCGTCATTGCAGCAGCCGCCAGCCCGCTGCAGCTGGCGATGGCCGCGCTGATCACGCTGCCCTGTCTGATCCTGCCGCTGATCATGGCGGTCGTTATCGGCGGCATCGTCACCGCCGTAGCCGCCACGACGTACGACCTCAACTGGCAGCCGCTCTCGGCAGTCGGCTTCGGCAGCGCCGCACTGACTGCGCTCTTCACCGCCTGGTGGGGCCCCGGCGGCAGCTCGCTGCGTCGAGGCGCCCACATCGCGGCGCGCAACACGTTCCGCGCGCATTGGCTGTCCGCGCTGATGGCCGTTGTACTGCTGGCCATTGGCGGCATCACGTTCTACAAGGCCACCCAGGGCGCCGGCGCCGACTGGGCACGCACTCCGATCGAGACGCCGAACATCGAGCGTCCGACGCTCGGCGACCTGCGCAACGCGCCGTTCATCCGGGACCTCCCCATCATCGGAAACTGACGACGGGGAGGCCGCTCGGCGTTACAGCTGGACGATCTGGCTGCGCTCGGGGCCGACCCCGATGGCGGAGATCCGCGCACCGCTGAGCGACTCGACCGCGCGGACGTAGGACTGCGCTTCCTTCGGCAGGTCCTCGAACGTGCGGCAGCCGGTGATGTCGTCGGACCAGCCGTCGAACTCCTCGTAGACCGGGACCGAGTGGTGGAAGTCGGTCTGGGTCATCGGCATCTCGTCGTACCGGACGCCGTTCACGTCGTACGCGACGCAGACCGGGATCTTCTCGCGGCCGGTCAGGGTGTCGAGCTTGGTGAGCACGAAGTCCGAGACACCGTTCACGCGGGCGGCGTACCGGGCGATCACCGAGTCGTACCAACCGCAGCGACGCGGGCGGCCGGTCGTCGTACCGAACTCGGCGCCTTGCTGGCGCAGCCACTCACCGTCGGCGTCCAGCAGCTCGGTCGGGAACGGGCCTTCGCCCACGCGGGTCGTGTACGCCTTCACGACGGCCATCACGCGGTCGATGCGGGTCGGCGGGATGCCGGTGCCGGTGCAGGCGCCCGCGGAGATCGCGTTCGACGAGGTGACGAACGGGTACGTGCCGTGGTCGACGTCGAGCAGGGTGGCCTGACCGGCCTCCATCAGCACGGTCTTACCTTCGTCGAGTGCCTTGTTCAGCAGGAGGCTGGTGTCCGCGACCATCGGGCGCAGGCGGTCGGCGTACGCGAGCAGCTCGTCCAGCACCTCGCGGATCTCGACCGCGCGCCGGTTGTACACCTTCACCAGCAGCTGGTTCTTCTGCTCCAGCGCGCCGGTGACCTTCTGCTCGAGGATCTTCTCGTCGTACAGGTCCTGGATCCGGATGCCGACCCGGTTCATCTTGTCGGCGTACGTCGGACCGATACCGCGGCCCGTGGTCCCGATCTTCCGGCTGCCGAGGAACCGCTCGGTGACCTTGTCGAGGGTCCGGTTGTACGGCGGGATGACGTGCGCGCTCGCGCTGACCACGAGTCGCGACGTGTCCACCCCGCGCGCCTGCAGCGCGTCGAGCTCCTCGAACAGCACGCTGAGGTCGACCACGACCCCGTTGCCGATCACCGGGGTCACACCCGGTGTGAGGATGCCGCTCGGGAGCAGGTGCAGCGCGTACTTCTCGGATCCGATCACCACCGTGTGGCCGGCGTTGTTACCGCCGTTGAACTTCACCACGTAGTCGATGACCTCGCCCGTGTTGCCGAGCAGATCGGTCGCCTTACCCTTGCCCTCATCGCCCCACTGGGCGCCGACGAGCACGATTGCGGGCATCTCAGCCCTCCTCTTCACGCACCAACTTCACACCCCGTGGCGGTCGGTGCTGGAAACGGTGAAGCCCGGAGACGTTCACCGGACATTCATCCGGTAACGCATCCAGGCTCTTGCGACCAAAGCTTACCGGAACGCGGGCCAGGCGTTTCGGGCCTGTCCACAACCTCTAAGCGACCGTTTCAAGTATCTGTTTCATCAGGTGACGGGTTGCCAATCTGAGTGATCGCGTGCACACTCTTAGTCAGCGGCCCGCCGAAACTGCCGCAGGGGACGGTTCCGGCGGGCCGCTTCCTTATGCTCGGGGATTTACTCGAGGCCCTCGGGGTTCGAGGCGAGCCACTCCTTCACCCGCCGGTCTGCCTCCTCACGGGAGACGTCCTCGACCTTCGTCAGGATCGCCCAGCGATGCCCGAACGGATCGATGACCGTGCCGAACCGGTCCCCGGTCATGAAGGTCTGTACCTCTTCCACAGACGTCGCGCCGGCCTCGATCGCCTTCGCGTACGTCGCGTCCACGTCCGGCACGTAGTGCACCAGCGAGGAGTGCACCCACTCGCCGTTCGGCGCGCGCAGCCCGATCTGCGGCATCTCGTCGCTCAACTGCAGCATCGAGTTACCGAACTTCAGCTCGGCCTGACCGACCCGCCCGTCCGGCATGTCCTGCCGGCTGATCACCTCCGCCCCGAACACCGACTGGTAGAACTCGATCGCCTTCGGCCCGTCCGAGACGGCGAGGTACGGGGTCAGCGAGTGATAACCGTCGGGGATGGGGTTTACCGTGTTCGTCGTCATGCCCTTAGTCAAAGCTCTGGGGGCCATAGCGGTCTTGTAAGAAAGCGACAGCCAGCCTTGACCCAGCCACCGGACAACGAGCGAGGCATCCTGCACCCCAGGGAGCAGGCCCGGCACCGTTCGCTGCACCGCCTCGCAGCCGGCCCGGACGCCGGCCGGTTCGTGGAGTGGTACTGGATCGTCGAGTGGGATCTGGACGAGCCGTACACGGCCGAGGTGCTGCCGTACCCGAGCGTGAACGTGACGTTCGAGCAGCCGGGCGGCGCGTTCGTGAACGGGGTCTGCACACGCAAGTTCGAGCGTGAACTGGTGGGTCGCGGCCGCGCCTTCGGGGTGAAGTTCTGGGCCGGCGGCTTCGGGGCGATCACCGGCCTCGACGTCGGCTCGTTCCGCGACGAAGTACTGCCGTTGACCGACGTCTTCCCCGACGGCGATCGGCTCGCGGACCTGATGTTCACTGCCGAGTCCGACGAACGCCGCCGCGCCGTGTTCGAGGCATTCCTGCGAGACCACCTCGCGCCCCCGGATCCGTCGTACGAGCTGGTGCGCGAGATCGTCACAACCATCGCGTCCGACCGATCGTTGGCCCGCGTAGACGAGATCACCGACCGCTTCGACGTACCGATCCGCACGCTGCAGCGACTCTTCCGACGCTATGTCGGCGTAGGCCCGAAATGGATCTTGCGCCGCTACCGGCTCCACGACGGCGCCGAGCTTCTGGCGCAGGGCGAAGTAGCCGAGCTGGCGGAACTGTCCGCGTCCCTCGGCTACTTCGACCAGGCGCACTTCTCGAAGGAGTTCAAGCAGCAGATCGGTCTGACGCCGGCTGAGTACGCAACGCGAGCCGCCGCCGAACGTCAGATCACCTACCGCTGAGCTTCACCGTCATTGCCATCAACGTTGCCGTCACAGCTGCTGCGAGCGCGACCATGAAGCCGTACTGCGCACTGTGGCCGTCGACGACCCAGCCAGCGAAGGCGGAGCCTAGTGCGATGCCAGCTGCGCCGCCTGAGTTCAGCCAGGTGAATGCCTGGGTCAGGATCGCAGGGTGGACGGTCGACTCGGCTAACACCGCGGACAGGGTCTGGAACGGCGCAATCGCCAAGCCAGGAAGGGCCAACGCGATAGCTGCTGTCAGCGGAGTGTGCGCTGCGATCAAGGGCACGCAGCTGATGGTCAGCCAGATGAAGGCGATGACGAACTGTGTCTCCGGAGCAGTCCGCCAGCGTCGTGCGCCGTACACGAGTCCGGCGAACAGACTCACCAGGCTGGTGATGCTGTAGAGCGGTCCGGCCAGGCCCGGCGTACCTCTCGAGACTGCGAAGGCGGTGACGGAGACCTGCATGCTGCCGAAGAAGAGACCGATGCCGATGTTCGTACCGACCAGGCCGGCGAATCGCTTGTGCAGTAGGCGTTTCGCGCTCGCGTGCTCACCAGGTGCCGTCGGCGGCGGCGCCGTACCTCGCTGCATCGCCAGGATGAGGCCGCCGGCCACCAGGAGACTTGTCGCGAGGATCGAGCCAGCTGCTGGGCTGGTGGACGAGCTCACGATGCCGACCAGCCCTGGACCGACCATGAACGCGATGCCGACGCTCAGTGCCTCCAACGCGAACGCCGACGAGAGCAGTGGGGTGTCGCGTAGCGCGTACGACCACCGGGCCGCCGTCTGTGCACTCACCTGCGGTAGCGATCCGCCCGCGAGGACGCCGGCCACAACGAGCGACCAGAGCGACGCGTCGGAGACGGTGAGGCTGATGAGCAGGGCCATCGTCGTCGCGTGCACCAGCAACGTGATCGGCAACATCCGGGTCTGACCGAAACGGTCGATGAGTCGCGCGACCTGCGGTCCGGCGACCGCTTCGGCCACAGCGAAGCCGCCGGTGACGCTGCCTGCCGCGGCGTACGAGCCGGTCGATCCGTGGACCAGCCAGACAACGCCGAGGCCGGTCATAGCGATCCCGATCCTTGCCGGGGCCGCTGCCAAGTAGAACTTCCACGCGCCAGGAGTACGCAGTACCGCTGCGTAAGTGGGCGCGCCTATCCGTCCGGTGAGAGCCGGCACGGTGTGACCTTCCGCTGCCCGGAGGGGCGGGGGACCCGACCGTGGGCGTCCAGCTTCGCCGGTCTGTCCGTCCGCCTAGAACCGTCCATGTTCGGCAAGAAGCGGGGACGCTCGCCGCCTGCCGGCACTGTCAACGGGCAATCATTTGGTTCAGGTTGACCGGAACATCGTACCGTCCTCGAGCACCGGCACGCTCGTGCTCTCATCCACCTCCGCCGCGATCGCGACGTCCTCCGGATAGCCGTACTGCGTGAGCTCGCGACCGCCGGCGCATTCGTGCAAGAGCTTGGGCAGCTCATCGGCAACCGCGTCGTACGCCGCGACCGCCGCGCGCGCCTCCGGGGACAGGTCGTCCTGGTCGAGCGCACTCAGGAACCCGCCGGCTCCCCACAGATCCTCGACGGCCGGCCGAAGCGATCCGTCGGACCACCGTTCCCCGGCCGCGATCGCGACAACCCGTCGGCCGGTGCCCTGCTCTCGGACCCAGTCCGCAGCCGCTCGGCGGTTACGCAACGACACCGCGATCACCGTCGCGCCGCTGTCACTGAGCTGCTTGGCAATCGTGGATCCGTTCGGCGATGGCAGCACCACCCTGCTGATGCCATGTGATTGCCGGATCGTCGCCGGCGACAGACTCAAGTCACCCGACCGGGCCTCGGACCGCCCCACCGCCAGCTTCGCGCTCCACCGCTCGGCATAAGCGACAGCCGACTCGTCGCGCCACTGATACGGGTAGACCGCGATCCCGAGATCGGCCGCGACCGTCACAGCCGTCGTGAACGACAGGACGTCCACCACCGCAACGATGTCCCCGGCAACCACCTCGGCTCCGACCGGTCCCCAGTCGAACCCGAGCCTGAAGCCGCTCTGTGCATACGGGCTAGCCACCCGACGGATCATGCCGTCGGGCAACCAACCCCACAAGCAGGTTTCAGCTCAGAGCGTCGGCAGCAGCCGGCGACGAGTCACGCAGGAAGGTAACGCAGCGCTCCGCCTCGTCCTTCTCGTCGATGAGCGCGGCCGCCTTGCCCAGCGCAGCCAGTGCGCGCAGGAACCCGCGGTTCGGCTCGTGTTCCCACGGCACCGGTCCGTGCCCCTTCCAGCCGTTGCGGCGGAGCAGGTCCAGCGCGCGGTGGTAGCCGGTGCGCGCGTACGCGTACCCCTCGATGGTCCGGCCGTCCGCCAAGGCGCCCTCGGCGAGCACGGCCCAGGCCAGCGACGACGTCGGGTGCTTGGCGGCGACGTCCGCCGGAGCGGCCCCGTCGGCGAGTTCCGCCGCGGCCGGGTCGACCGGTAGTAGTGTCTCGGGTGGGCCTGAGAGCAGATTGTTCAATTCCATAAGCACATCTTCGCCGATCACGCAGCCGTACCGGCACGTGACCGTCTGACGAAATCCGTTGACCGTTCACCCACCGGCCACGGATGCTTGAGACCCTGCGTCAAACCGCCGTGGTTCCCAGCTACGGCCGGAAGGAGGCACCGGATGAGCGTCATAGTCCTGAACGCGTCGTACGAACCGCTGCACACCGTCTCGATCCAGCACGCCATCCGGATGCTGGTGCGGGAGGTCGCAGTGGTGGAAGAGGCGCACGGAGAGCGAACTATCGGCCCCTTCCCGGTCCCTCGCGTCCTGCGCCTGGTCCGGTACGTCGTCACCCATTGGCGCTATGCAGCCGGCCGGATGAAGTACAGCAAGCACGGTGTCCTCCGCCGGGACAAGTTCCGCTGCGCGTACTGCGGTCTCGAGAACGCCGACACCATGGACCATGTCCAACCCAGATCCAGGGGCGGCCGCACCGAGTGGCTGAATGCCGTGGCCGCCCATGCCTCGTGCAACGAGCGGAAAGGCAACCGCACTCCGTCCGAAGCCGACATGCCGCTCCTTTGGCAACCCTGGGTACCAACCCGCGCCGAGCTCGTCATAGACAGATGACGAGCTTTTTTCATGCCCTTGGAGATCACCACAGTCGCTGATCGCCCCGAGCTCGCCAACGCAGACGTCGACGTACGCGGCTGGCCCGAGTTCATGCGCCACAACCGCGTATCCGAGGCGTACTTCGGCCAGGTCCCGTCGGCCTTCCCCGAAACCTGCCTGATCGCCACCGAGGGCGACCGCGTCATCGCGGACGCCCACGCGGTCCAGTTCGCCCGTCGCTCGGACTTCCCGGCCGGCGGATGGGAGCAGGCAGTCATCTGGGCCTTCGCCGACGAACGTCGCGGCGTACGACCTGACACGGCCTGTGCCCTCAACATCAGCGTTGCGCACGACCTGCAGAATCAGGGCATCGCGGCCCTCATGCTCGCCGCCCTTCGGCAGGCAGTGGGTGATGCCGGTCTGGACGTCCTGGATGCGCCTGTGCGGCCGACTCATAAGCATCTTGAGGTTGGGACGTCCATGGCCGAGTACGTCGCTCGAACGCGTGCTGACGGGCTGCCGTGGGATCCGTGGCTGCGTACTCATGTCCGGGCCGGCGGTGAGATCGCTGGGGTCGCGCCCGTGTCCTGGGTGGTCGCGGGGTCGCTGGCCGAGTGGCGTTCCTGGACCGGGCTTCCGTTCGATCGCAGCGGCCCCGTCGAGGTCGCGGGCGGACTCGTCCCGGTCGACTGCGACACCGGTGCCGATCGCGCGGTCTACGTCGAGCCGAACGTGTGGGTGCGGCACAAGTTCTCCACAGCTTGAAAATCATCGGTCTGCGCGAGGGTCGATCGCGGCACTTTCTAGGGCATGAATCCTCAACTTGCTGTGATGGCGTCGATCCGCGGTGGCGTGTTCACCCGGGCCGACGCGCGTGCCTGTGGTTACCCCGACGCTGACATCGACTCTTTGCTGGGCACCGGCTGCTGGCGCCGGATCCGGCGCGGGACGTATGCCGCCCAACGCTCACTCATGCTCGTCACCAACGAGGTTCTGCACCTGCGGAAGGTGTACCGCGTCCTCCGCGCCGGCGGACCCAACGTGTTCGCGAGCCACCAATCGGCCGCGGCCTTGCATGCCTTACCTGTCTGGGGTCTCGACCTGACGCGCGTCCATGTGACAGCTCCCGACGGGCGGTCCGGCCGAATACGCGGCGGTGTCCATCGCCACATCCGCGATCCCGTCGGCTCGGGCCTCCAACTGTGGAACGGGCTGCGCATGGCCTCACCCGCCCGCGCGATCGCCGAGGTCGCCGCCACCGCGCCACCGACCTCTGCGGTCGTGCTCGCCGACGCTGCCCTGTACGCCGGTCTCGTCAGCAAGCGCACGCTGAAACACGAAGTCTCTTCGCTCGACCACGGCAACAAACGTGCGCTCGCCGTCCTGGATCGCCTCACCGGTGCCGCCTCGATCGCCGAGTCGCGGCTCCGCCTGATCCTCGCCACCGCAGGCTTGCCGATCCCCAGCCCATCACTACCGCCAGAAGCCGACGACCCGGACTTCCCGGCCGAAGGACTCTGGTTCCCCGACGAACGCACGGTCGTCGAGTTCGAGGCGCGTTTCCCCTTCTGGTGCGAGGAATTCGAGCCCTCTGTGGATGAACCACTCCCTGAACCACAAGCAGCCGATCCCGACGGACCGCAACCCGTAGAGCACTGCCGGATCTCCTGGGCAGACCTCGACGACCCACCGACCGTGGCCGACCGCATCCAGGCCACGTTCACCCGAGCAGCCCGCCGCACCGGCATCCGCCACTTCGACCTGGCCCGAGCCCGGATGTGACAGACAGAAAGGCTCACCGCCGCGTGCATTCACGCGGTGGTGAGCCCCTCGAAGATCCCCTTGAGGAGGACCCAGCTGATGTCAGCCGTTCAGCGACGTACCGGTCGAGCGGAGGCTCTCGCAGGCCTCGCCGACGCGGTTCGCCATACCCACTTCGCCCGCCTTGCCCCAGGCGCGCGGGTCGTAGGCCTTCTTGTTGCCGACCTCGCCGTCCACCTTCAGCACGCCGTCGTAGTTGCTGAACATGTGCGCCGCCACCGGCCGGGTGAACGCGTACTGCGTGTCGGTGTCGACGTTCATCTTGATGACACCGTGGTCGACCGCGGCCCGGATCTCCTCGAGCGTCGAGCCGGAGCCACCGTGGAAGACCAGGTCGAACGGACGCTCCTTGCCGACCTTGGCGCCGACCTGCTCCTGGATCTCCGCAAGGATCTCCGGCCGCAGCTTGACCGCGCCCGGCTCGTAGACGCCGTGCACGTTGCCGAAGGTCAGCGCGGTCAGGTAGCGGCCGTTCTCACCGGTGCCGAGCGCCTCGACCGTGGCCAGGCCGTCCTCGACCGTGGTGTAGAGCTTCTCGTTGATCTCGTTGGCGACACCGTCCTCCTCGCCGCCGACGACGCCGACCTCGATCTCCAGGACGATCTTCGCCGCGGCCGTCTTGGCCAGCAGCTCCTTGGCGATCTCCAGGTTCTCGGTCAGCGGCACCGCCGAGCCGTCCCACATGTGCGACTGGAACAGCGGGTTCTCGCCGCGCGCGACGCGCTCGGCGGAGATCTCCAGCAGCGGCCGGACGAAGCCCTCGAGCTTGTCCTTCGGGCAGTGGTCGGTGTGCAGCGCGATGTTCACCGGGTAGTTCTTGGCGACCTCGTGCGCGTACGCCGCCAGCGCGACCGCACCGGACACCATGTTCTTCACGGTCGGACCGGACAGGTACTCCGCACCGCCGGTGGAGACCTGGATGATGCCGTCCGAGCCCGCCTCGGCGAAACCGCGGATCGCGGCGTTCAGCGTCTGCGAGGAGCTGACATTGATGGCCGGGTAGGCGAAGCGGTTCTGCTTGGCCTTGTCCAGCATCTGGGCATAGACCTCAGGGGTTGCAATAGGCATGTCTCGCGGTACTCCTCACAACACAGTTCTTGTGGGTTCGGCTCAGGGCGTGTCTTCCGATCCCACGCCGTAGCGAGCAGGTGCTCGGCGGAGTGCCTCGGTGAGCTGGAGCGGAGGGCTCGATGCGGGTTCATCGTTCCCTTCGCTCCAGCTCAGCGAGGCGCCCGCCGAGTGCCGCGCAGTAGGCGTGGGATTGGGAGACACGTCCTAAGTATTGCCGCCTGGCACTTCGTCGTGACCAGCGGCCCGCCTGCCGGTCCGGCCCGGTGGCCGGGGAGCGATCGGCAGGGATGTAGACCAGTTGATGAACAGGACCGATCCAGTTCGTTGCGTCCGGATGATCTCCGGGAACCGACGCCGGTCCGGGGACGGTCAGGCGGACCCGGTTCGCGGGCCGCGTGGGGTCAGGGCCATGTGCAGCCGGTAGCGGTCGGCGCGGTAGGCCGACCAGGACAGCTCGACGACCTTGCGGCCGGCGAACGTGGTGCGCTCGAGGACCAGCAGGGGTGCCCGCCTGGCCACGCCGAGCACCCGGGCGACATGACCGTCGGCGTTGTCCGCCCGGACGGTCTGCTCACCGGAGGTGACGACGACGTCGTACTCACTGGCAAAGACGTCGTACAGGGTGCCGAGCTCGCGGCCGAGCAGGCCGGGGAAGAGCGCGGACGGGTAGTAGCCGACCTCGTAGGCCATCGGCGACGCGTCGGCCGTGCGGAGCCGCTCGACCCGGATCACCTTGGTGCCCTTGGGGACCCGCAGGCCCTTGGCGGTCTCGTCGGAGGCCTCGATCTCGCTGGCCGACAGCACCACGGTCCCGGGCTCGAGGCCACGGGCCCGCATCTCCCGGGAGAACGAGGTCAGGTGCAGCTGGGAGTCGACCTGGGGGCCGGTGACGAAGGTGCCCTTGCCGTGCACCCGCTCCAGCGCGCCGGACTCGACCAGGTCGCTGATCGCCTGCCGGACGGTCACCCGCGAGACGTTCAGCTTGTCGACCAGGGCCCGCTCGGACGGGATCGGATCGCCGGGATGCAGCTCGACATCGATCAGCCGTTCCAGCACCGATCGGACCTGGGCCCGCTTGGTCGCCACCATGGAATCTCGATCCTCCAGACCTGGGCGGATCTCGGGGGTGCCCCGGGACGCCGCTCACTGCTATCGTGCGCAGCATACCTGTTAAGACCAGATAGGACCAGTGATCCCAGTGGTGTCTGTGCCCGCCCAGGAAACCCAGATGGCGCGCGAGATCGCCGAGCAGCCGGCGGCGCTCGCGGCGACGTTCGAGCATGTTCTGCCGCTGCGGCACGACATCACCAGGCTCGCCGCCGGGCGGCGGCACGTGATCTTCGTCGCCCGTGGATCGTCGGACAACGCCGGGGTCTACGGGCGGTACCTGACCGAGATCCACGCCGGCCGGCAGGCGTCCCTGGCAGCTCCGTCGGTAGCCACGCTGTACGGCGCGAACCTCGACCTGTCGAACTCGCTGGTCGTCGCGGTCAGCCAGTCGGGTGCGACGCAGGAGATCGTCGACACCGCCGAGTGGGCGAAGCGGAACGGCGCCGCGATTGTCGGCATCACGAACGACGGCGACAGCCCGTTGGCCTCGACGGCCGACGTCGCGCTGATCACGCAAGCTGGCAAGGAGCTCGCTGTACCGGCCACCAAGACCTATACGACGCAGCTGGCCGCGATCACAGTTGCCGTGGACGCGCTCGCGCAGCGGCCGGGGACGCTCGACGCGGACATCGGGCGGGTTCCGGACGAGGCGGCCAAGATGCTGTCCGGATCGGTCGAGTCCGCCGCGGACCTGCTCGCCGGCGCACACGACGTACTCGCGAGCGGTCGTGGACTCACGTTCGGCACGACGCTCGAGGTTGCGCTGAAGCTCGAGGAGACCTGTCTCCAGCCGGTCCGCGGACTCTCGTACGCCGACCTGAAGCACGGCCCGATCGCCGTCGTCGACGCCGACCTGGTCACGATCCTGGTCGCGGCGGGCGACGGACCCGCACTGCCGGGCATGACCGAGTTGGCCGGTCTCGTCCGCGAGAAGGGCAGCAAGATCCTCGGCATCGGCGGCGACCCCACGTTCGCCTCCCGCTGCGACGTGAACCTCCCCGGCCCCGCCCTCCCTGAGACGCTCGCCCCGCTCGCCCTCGTCATCCCCGCCCAACGGGCCATCGAGCTCCTCGCCCGCAAGCTGGGCCTCGACCCCGACGCACCCCGAGGCCTCCGCAAGGTCACCCAGACGGACTGAGCCTGTGCCGCTGCTCGTCGATCCAGCGCTGCCGGAAGGAACGCTGCGAGCTGCCACTCAGCCGCGCCTGAGGACGAACGACGGATTGGTCCTGCGGCCGTGGCAGCGCAACGACGCGGGCGCTGTGCTGACGGCGTTCGCCTGTCCGGAGATCCAGCGGTGGCACGTCCGCCGGCTCGACACACTCGAGGAAGCAGCTGAGTGGGTCGGGCAGTGGGCTGGCCGCTGGGAGGCCGAGACAGCGGCGAGCTGGGCGGTCGTCGACGGCGATGATCAGCCGCTGGGACAGATCGGTCTGCGCAACATCTCGCTCGCGGAGGGGTCAGCCAGCCTGTCGTATTGGGCGACCCCGGCGGCTCGGGCTCGTTCCGTCGCGGCGAGGTCGGTCGACGAGCTATCCGCCTGGGCGTTCGAGTCGATCGGCTTCAACCGGCTGAACATCCAGCACTCCACCGTCAACACAGCGTCGTGCCGAGTCGCCGAGCGGACCGGTTACAGCATCGAGGGCACATTGCGGCAGGCGATCAAGCACGCCGACGGCTGGCACGACTGGCACCTCCACGGCCGCCTGCGCACCGACAGATAGACCTCGTCCAACAAAGTGCTCACTCGGTGAGCACTTTGACTGGAATCGTGGTGGTCATCAACCGGGAAGACCCGAGGAAAGGACCACCACGATGTTGCGAGGATTCGCCACCGTCAGCTTCTACGCCGCGGATGTGAAGGCGGCACGCGCCTGGTACGAGGAGTTGCTCGGCATCGAGGCGTACTACGCCGTGCCGAGCGCCGACGACCCGGCGTACGTCGAGTTCCGCTTCGGCGACTTCCAGTGCGAGCTGGGGATCATCGACTCCAAGTACGCGACCCACCAGGTCACCTCAGGCCCGGCCGGCGCGGTCATCCACTGGCACGTCGACAACCTGGAAGCCGAGCTCCAACATCTCCTCGACCACGGCGCCACCCTCCAAGAACCAATCACCGAACGCGGCAACAACACCGGCTTCCGGACCGCGTCGGTGGTCGATCCTTTCGGCAACCTCATCGGCATCATGAACAACCCGCACTACCTGGAGATCTTCGAAGGCCTGAAGAGCGCTTAGAAGTCGCCGCGGCGGGCTAGAAGTTGCCGCGGTGGGTCAGGGCGGTGGTGATTTGGGCGGCGGCTTGTTGCAGGTGCGGGAGGGCTTCGGTGCGGAGTGAGGTGGGCGTCGAGCGGGAGGCGTGGGCGGAGACGTTGAGGGCGGCGATGACGCGGCCGCGAGAGTTGTGGATGGGAGCGGCGATCGAGCGAAGGCCCTGCTCGAGTTCCTGGTCGACGAGCGCGTAGCCGTCCGCACGGGCCCGTGCGATCGTGGCGCGCAGATTGTCCGGAGACGTGACCGTGCGCTGGGTGAGCGCCTCGGCCTGCAGAGAGTCCAGGTACGACGTCAGCTCATCCTCCGACAGACCCGCGAGCAGGACGCGGCCCATCGATGTCGGGTACGCCGGAAGGCGGGCGCCGACGCCCAGCGCGACCGTCATGATCCGGCTCGTGGGGACGCGGGCGACGTACACGATGTCCGGAAGGTCTAGCGTCGCGATGGAGCAGGACTCGCGGGTCTTGGCGCTGAGCTCTTCCATGAACGGGCCGGCCAGTTCGCCGAGATCCAGCGATGACAGGTAGGCCCAGCCGAGGGCGAGTACGCGCGGGGTGAGTGAGAAGCGGCGGTGGTCGCTGCGGACGTACCCGAGCTCTTCGAGCGTGAGCAGGATCCGCCGGGCGGTCGCGGGCGTGATGCCGACCGCTCGCGCCACCTCGCTCAGTGTCAGCGACGGCGCATCGGCGGAGAACGCGCGGATCACCGCGAGCCCGCGCTCCAGGCCTTGCAGAAACGTGCCTGTAGACGCGTCACTCGCCATCGGCTAGCCTACTTTTCGTTGAAAGAAGAACTATTCGCTGAGCGAAATCCTATCGGAGCTGCCGATGCCGCGTCCAGCTGAACCGGGACGAGCGGAGCCTCAGGCCGGGTTCGTGCACACGTTCCTGCCGGGCCGAGTGGTGTTCGGAGCGGGCTCGCTCGACCAGGTGGCCGGCGAGGTCGAGAGCCTCGGGGTACGGCGGGCGCTGGTCGTGGCGACGAAGTCCGCACGCGACGCGGCGGACGTGGTCGAGGTGCAGCTGGGCGACCGGTTCGCGGGGCGGATCGATGGTGTGACCCAGCACGTGCCGACCGAGCTCGCGGAGCACGCCCGGGCCAAAGCGCATGAGCTCGACGCCGACGGGATCATCGCCATCGGCGGCGGTTCAGCAATCGGCCTCGCGAAAGCAGTCGCCCTCACCAGCGAGGTGGCGATTGTTGCGGTGCCCACGACGTACGCGGGGTCTGAGATGACGCCGGTGTGGGGCGAGACGTCCGGCGGAAGCAAAACGACCGGCACTGACCTGCGGGTGCTGCCGCGGGTTGTCGTGTACGACCCGGTCCTCAGCCAACACCTGCCGAAGAAGGTCACCGCAGCAAGCGTTGCCAACGCGATCGCGCACTGCGTCGAGGCAGTCTGGACGCCGAAAGCCGACCCGATCACCGAAGTGACCGCGGTCGAAGGACTCCGCGCCCTCGCCACCGGCCTCCGTCAAACACTTGCCGAGCCACTAGATTTAGATGCCCGCAGCAACCTTCTGTACGGCGCCTGCTTGGCCGGCTCGGCGTTGGCGACAGCCGGGACGGGACTGCACCACAAGCTGTGCCACCTGCTGGGCGGCACCTACAACCTCCCTCACGCGGAAACGCACGCGGCCGTGCTGCCACAGGTCACCCGCGTCAACGCGCCCGAGGTGCCCCGATCAAAAGCACAACTGGAAGCTGCACTCGGCACCGAAGACCTGGCCGGCGGACTGTTCGACCTGTTCACGGCAGCGAAAGTCCCGACCAGTCTGAAGGAACTAGGGCTCACCGGGGACCAGGCGCGAGAAGCAGCGAAGGCGTTCAGGCCCACCGACAACCCGATCCCCGTGACCGAGGACCTGGTGCGCGAGATCCTCACCCGCGCCTGGGCCGGTACGCGACCTTGATGAACCTTGATGAACGAGGAGACCGATGGATCTGCAAGGCGATGACCTGACCGAGGCGGTGGTAGCCAGCTTCGACGGCAGCGCGAGCGACCGCTACAAGGACGTGATGAGCGCCCTCGTACGCCACCTGCACGCGTTCGCGCGGGAGGTGGAGCTGACCGAGGACGAGTACTTCACCGCGATCGACTTCCTCACCCGGACCGGCCAGATCTCGACCGGTACGCGGCAGGAGTTCGTGCTGCTGGCCGACGTACTCGGGCTGTCGATGCTCACCGTCGGACTCGGCAACCGCAAGCCGCCGGAAGCCACGCAGTCCACCGTGTTCGGCCCGTTCTTCGTCGAGGGATCGCCCGAGGCACAGCTCGGCGACGACATCGCGAACGGCGCCCCGGGACAGCCGTGCCTGGTGAGCGGCAAGGTCCTCAACACCAAGGGCGAGCCGATCGCCGGCGCGCTCGTCGAGACCTGGCAGGCCGATGAGGACGGGTTCTACGACGTACAGAAGGATCTCGACGGACCGCAGAACCGGGCCCACCTAACGACCGATGCCGAAGGCAACTACCGGTTCTGGGCGGTGAAGCCGGTCGCCTACCCGATCCCGGACGACGGACCGGTCGGCGAGCTGCTCCGAGCCGGCGGACGCGGCCCGATGCGTCCGGCGCACATCCACTTCATGGTCACGGCTCCCGGCTACAGCCGGCTCATCACCCATGTGTTCGCGGCCGGCGACGAGTACCTAGACACGGACGCGGTCTTCGGAGTCAAGCAGTCCCTGATCGCCGATTTCACCGAACACCAGGAAGACGGCAAGACCTACTACTCCGTCGAGTACGACCTGGTGCTCGCGACCACCGAGGAGACGCAGCAGTGATCACGACAGACGTCCTCATCGTCGGCAGCGGCCCCGCCGGCGGCGCCGCGTCGCTCTTCCTGTCCACGTATGGCGTCGACAACATCGTCCTGACCCGGTACGGCTGGACCGCGAACACACCCCGCGCGCACATCACCAACCAGCGCACGATCGAGCTCATGCGCGACATGGGCATCGAGGACCAGGTCAACGACAACGGCACTGCCCACGATCTGATGGGGCAGACGGCGTTCTGCACCAGCCTCGCGGGCGAGGAGATCGGCCGGATCCGCACGTGGGGAACGCATCCGCGCCGGCTCGCCGACTACACCGAGGCGAGCCCGTGCCTGCCGCGCGATCTCCCGCAGACGCTTTTCGAGCCGATCCTCGTCAGTACGGCGGCCAGCCGCGGCGCGCAGCTCCGGTTCAACACGGAGTACCTGTCGCTCGAGCAGGACGAGGACGGTGTGACCGCGACCGTCCGCGATCGGCTGAGCGACACGACGTACCAGATCCGGGCGAAGTACTTGATCGGTGCCGACGGCGGGCGCAGCAAGGTTGCCCAGGACATCGAGCTGCCGATGGCCGGCGCGATGGACATCGAGGGTTCGATGAACATCGTCTTCGAGGCCGACCTCAGCAGGTACGTCGCCCATCGCCCGAGCGTCCTGTACTGGGTCCTCCAGCCGGGTGCGCAGATCGGCGGGATCGGCGCCGGACTGGTCCGCATGGTCCGCCCGTGGAACGAATGGCTGATCGTCTGGGGCTACGACATCAATCAGCCCGCGCCGGTGGTCGACGAGGCGATGGCGACCGAGATCGTGCACAACCTGGTCGGCGACGACACCATCGACGTGAAGCTGAAGGGTACGTCGGTCTGGAGCGTCAACCACATGTACGCCGAGAAGGCGTCCAAGGGCCGCGTGTTCTGTATGGGCGACGCGATCCACCGTCATCCGCCGAGCAACGGTCTCGGCTCGAACACGTCGATCCAGGACGCGTACAACCTGGCATGGAAGCTCGCATTGGTCCTGAAGGGCCAGGCCTCCCCCGAGCTCCTCGACACCTACGACGACGAGCGGGCGCCGATCGCGAAGCAGATCGTTGACCGCGCCAACAAGAGCCGCAATCAGTTCGGGCAGATCTTCCGCGCGCTCGGGATGACTCCGGATGCGCCGGCCGGCCGGACGATCGAGTCCCGCAAGGACGACACTCCTGAAGGCGCCGCACAGCGCGAGGAGCTGCGCCAAGCGATCGAGCTCAAGGACTACGAGTTCAACGCGCACGGCGTCGAGCTCGGGCAGCGCTACAAGTCATCCGCCGTGATCGACGACGGGACGCCCGAGCCGCCGTACGAGCGGGATCAGGAGCTGTACTACCACCCGACAACCTGGCCGGGCGCCCGGATCCCGCACTGCTGGCTGGCCCGCGGGTCCGAGACCGTCAGCACGCTGGACGTGGTCGGCAAGGGCCGGTTCACGCTCCTCACCGGCATCGGTGGCGACGCGTGGGTGAAGGCGGCGCAGTCCGTGTCCGAGCACCTCGGCGTACCGATCGAGCCGTACGTGATCGGGCCCGGCCGCGAGCTGGACGACCTGTACGGCGACTGGGCGCGGGTGCGCGAGATCCCGGACGAGGGCTGTCTCCTCGTCCGTCCGGACGCACACATCGCCTACCGTTCGTTCGACCAGCCCGACGACCCGACGGATGCGCTGCAGCAGGCCGTCAGCGCGCTCCTAAGGGGTGTCTGACGGCCCCTTAGGCCGCGGATGATGCTTCGGAGCGGAGGATCTGGTCGAGGATCGCCGAGATCTCCGCGGTCTCGGCGTCCAGCAGGGTGATCAGCGCGACCCGCGACGTCTCCGAGCGCGCCTCCAGAGCCGCGGCGCTCAAGGCGCGCACGGTCCCCAACTCGTGTATCAGTTCGTCCCACAGAGCGTTCATCAACAAAACCCCCATGATTCCCGTCACAAACCCAACGACATGCTTGATGCACGCCGAGCCCCCCGAGTTGGGGCTGACTTTGGTCGAGAAGCCTCACTTCTGTCATCAAGTACAACGCGGCACCCCGGCCGCACGTTACGGATGTGTCAAGAATTTCCAGCTGTGCGGCGGGACGACGACCGCATCCTCGACCGGGAACTCAGCGTCCGAGTCCGAGACATTGAGCAGGAGCAGCACCCATTCGTCGCCGTGGCGAGCGCGCAGGGCGATGGTCTGATTGGTCACGTGCTCGACCGTCGTCCGGGCGCGGGTGAGCCAGGAGTGACGTCGCCGCAGGCCGATCAGCTCCTGGTGCAACCGGTATGTCGGCCAGCCGTCCGGCGCGAGCCCACCGGGCGTGTCCGGAAAAGCAGGCCGAATCGCGTCGTCACCACCGACGCGGTCCTCTTTCAGCCCGCGGAACGCCTGCTCATCCCCCGAATAGATGCTCGGTACGCCGCCGACCGTGAACAGGATCGCCAGCGCGTGCCCGAGACGCCGCTCGTCCTCGAGGCGGGTCGCGAGCCGCGTCACGTCATGATTGCCGACGAACGTCTGCGGGACGAACGTGTCGAGCAGCGCGTTGTGCCGGCCCAGCGCGTACGAGAGCTCGAAGAAGTTGCCGTCGTTCAGTGAACTCCAGATCGCCTTCCACAGTTCGTACTGCGTGACCGAGTCGAGCCCGCTCTTCTCGACGTACCCGGCGTAGTCCCCGTGGATCACCTCGCCGAAGTACCAGGCGTCCCGGTCTCGCGGCAGGACGGCGCGCCAGAATTCGGGCGGCACGGCGTACGCGACATCGAGGCGCCACGCGTTCACGCCGCGGTCGAGCCAATGGCGGAGTACGTCGCCGACGTACTCCGCGACGGCGGGGTTGCTGTGATCGAGGGCGACCAGGTGCTCGTGGCCCTCGAAGGTTGCGCCGTCGCTGCGGAACCACTCCGGGTGGTCGAAGCTGCGAGCAACGTGGTTGAAGACGCCGTCGAGGGCGATCCGAAGACCGCGGTCGTGCGCCTTGGCGACCAAGCGGTCGAAGTCGGCATCGTCGCCCAGGCGAGGGTCGATGCGGAAATGATCGATCGTGTCGTAGCCGTGCGTCTCGGAGGCGAAGATCGGACCGAGTAGGAGTCCGTTGCAGCCCAGCTCGATGGCGTAGTCGAGCCAGTTCTCCAAGTGCGCCAGGCGGGCGCCGGTCCGATCGGCTGTGAAGCCGAGAGGGTAGATCTGCCACCAGATCGCGTGGTCAGCCCACATGTCTTCTCCTCAACAGCAAAGTAGGAACGATCGCGATCAGGCAGCCGATCACGGTGTCGATGAGCCGGTACCCGACGGTCGAGAGCTCAGGCGTACGGCCGAGGTCCATCAGCAGGACTACCAGCGGGGTCATGACGGTGGCATAAGCAGCGTAGTTGCGTTCCTTCAGCAACGGCCGCAATCCGGCAAGGACACTGACGACCGCCACGATCACCCCTGACGGCGGCACCCACAGGATGAGCACGCCACCGAGCAGTACGCCGGCACAGGTCCCGGCGCAGCGTTGTGTTGCCCGAAGCAACGATCCGCCACGGCGTCGTACAACGATCACCACTGCCAGCGCGATCCAGTACCCCTTCTCCTGATGCCATAGCTGGCCTATCACCTCCGCCACAGCAAGCGCGGGAACCAACTGCACGGCGTACCGCCAGCCGTCGAACTGCCGCAGCTTCCCGCGCCACCGCCGCCACAACTGCCGGTACGTCGGCCGCGCGGCCTCGGGTCCAGCGGACGAGAACGCCAACCCCAGCACGATCGCCCACGCGACCCCGAGCGCGAACCAGCGAGCCACCTCCCACGGATCCGCCGTACCCAGCCCGGTCGCCATCACGAGAAATGTGACGAACCGCGTCGTCGCGTCAGCCATCCACCGGCTGAACCCACCGACCACGGCGGCCACCGCCGCCAACCCCACCACGCCGGCCGCGCCACCCCATCCCCGCCCACCCAGCCACACCCCGACCAACGCGGCGACCGTCACAACCGTCCCAAGACCACTTTGTGCACCGGCCAACCACAAGAACCGCCCTCGAATGGTTGGTGCGCGCCCAAGGTGGGGCATGGTCAGGGCGCCGAGTGCTGCGAAGGAGGCGTGGGCGAGGTGATCGGTGGTGACGCCGTACGTGATGGGAGCGGCCATCGCAAGAGCTGCGGTGACCAACTGGGCCGGAACGACAGGTGTGTCCCGCGACCAGTGGATTACACTCATAGTAAGCTGAGCTTAGCATTGCCAAGCGTCAATAGGAGAAGGATAGTAAGTGGAAGCTTATGACACAGCAGTCGCGCTCCGGCGGACCAGCACTCGGCTGGCCCTGCGGCTGCGGGCTGAGCGGACCGGTGACGGCCTCGGCAGTACGGGCGTTGCCGTGCTCGGCCAGCTGCATCGGCGGGGAGCGCTGACGGCGAGCGAGATCGCAGCATCCGAGCGCGTGCAGCCACAGTCGTTGACGCGGGTGCTGGCGAGCCTCGAGGAGCAAGACCTCATCAAAAGGGAGCAGGACGCCCAGGACCGCCGCCGGCACACGATCGAGCTGACGGACGACGGTCGGCAACTGCTCCGCGAACATATGAAGAGCTCCGACGACTGGCTCGCCGAAGCCATCGAAACCCGGCTCAACCCGACCGAGCGCGCAGTACTTCAGCTGGCCGCGGGGATCCTGGATCAGCTGCTCGACGGCTGACCGAAGGTGTGGCGGCGGATCCATGCGTGCATGGCGATCGCGGCTGCTGCGCTGGCGTTGATGGAGCGAGTCGAGCCGAACTGTGCGATCGAGAGAACGGCTGTGCAGATCGCATGGGCATCATCGGTCAGCCCGGGACCTTCTTGACCGAAGAGCAGGACGCATTCGCGCGGTAGGTCGTACGTCTCCAGCGGGACCGAGCCGGGCAGGTTGTCGATGCCGATGACAGGCAGCCCGTGCGAGGCGGCGTACGACGCCAGGTCCGCGAGGGTCGGCTGGTGGCGGACGTGCTGGTACCGGTCGGTGACCATCGCGCCGCGGCGGTTCCATTTGCGGTTGCCGACGATGTGGACCTCCGCCGCGAGGAAAGCGTTCGCCGTCCTGACGACCGAGCCGATGTTCAGGTCGTGCTGCCAGTTCTCGATCGCGACGTGGAACGGGTTCCGCTGCCTGTCCAGGTCCTCGACGATCGCCTCGAGCTTCCAGTACCGGTATTTGTCGACGACGTTGCGCCGATCGCCCTCGGCGAGCAGCTCCGGATCCAGGCGCGGGTCGTCCGGCCGATCGCCCACCCACGGGCCGACGCCGACCTCGCTCGGCCCGACCATGTCCGCGCCCCGGAGGTCGCTGCTCAGCTCATGCACAGGTCGGGACGCTACCCTGTCCGCGTGCTTCCTCTTGTCGCGATGCTGATGCCCAACTGGATGGACCCGGAGTACCTCCTGAACTGGATGGGTAACTGGGCCCTCTGGGGCACGCTGATTGTGGTGTTCATCGAGTGCGGGGTGCTGTTCCCGATCCTGCCCGGTGACTCACTGCTGTTCGCGGTCGGCCTGTTCATCGCGCGCGGCACCATCGACGTACCGCTGTGGCTGGCCTGCGTGCTGCTGACCGTGGCCGCGTTCCTCGGCAACGTGTCCGGCTACTACATCGGCCGATTCCTGGGTACGTCGCTGTTCCGCAATCCGAACGCCCGGATCCTGAAACCGAAGTACATCGAGCAGACGCACGAGTTCTTCGATCGCTACGGTCCGCGGGCGCTGGTGATGGCCCGCTTCGTGCCGATCGTCCGCACGTTCGTCACGATCGTCGCGGGCGCCGGCAAGATGGATGCCCGCAAGTTCTTCGTCTGGACCGCGGTCGGCGCGGTGCTCTGGGCGCCGACGATCACCCTGCTGGGCCACGCGCTCGGCAACGTCGAGTTCATCCACAAGAACCTCGAGGCCGCGCTGGTCCTGCTCGTGCTGATCTCGCTGATCCCGATGCTCGTCGAGTACCTGCTCGCCAGACGCCGCAACCGCAACAACAAGTCCGACGGCCCGGGCGCCGCGAAGCACGCCGCGCCGAAGCACGCCGTACCGAACGACTGACGGTCAGTGCCCGAAGGGAAAGTGCGGGTCCGACCAGACGAAGTCGGTGCTGAGTAGCAAGAGGTCAGCGACTTCGACCGGTCCGGCGAGCAGTGGGCCGACCACCTGGCCGGAGCCGAGTGAGCAGGCCACTCGGATCCGGTCTGCCGCCTGGTACCAGACCAGCGCCCCCCGTGGCGCCGCCCCTTCACGGAGCAGGTCGTGGTGATTGAGCCAACCGACCGCATCAGCCGCATCGTGCCAACCGCTGTCGTGCGCATAGCCGAACGCCATCCGCTGGAACTTCAGCGGCCAGTCCTTCCAGGCCGCCGATCCGAGCCGTTCCAGCTGCCAGTTCAGCGCCGCCTCGTTGTCCCGCGGGTTCACCACCCGCGGGACGTTCGGGCGCTCCACGGCAACCTCCCCCCAGGCCATAGGTTCTCCCCCGATTCCCCCGAAAACCTCGGCCTGTGCCGTGGCATGGTCAGATCCTGTCCGACCGCGATACAGCCGCCGTACATTCGGCTCAGCCGGCCGCAACCCCTGTTTCAGACCCTGCGAGCAGCCGGCGACAGGCCGTGGCGGCGCCGTCGTTGCCCGCCTGCTGCCACACGCGCGCGGCGCGCTCGAGAGTACGGCGGGCGTTGTCGAGGCTGCCCGTGGACAGGTAAAGCTCACCGAGGTGCTGCGCCGCCTCGCCCTCGACACTGCGATCGCCGAGCCGGTGACCGATGTCGATCGCGTCCAGCAGCGTCTTCCGCGCCGCGGCAACCTCTCCGCGCTCCATCAACGCCTGCCCGAGCAGCGCCCGGGTGTACGCCGCACAGTGGTCGTCGCCCATCCCGTCGAAGATCGCCAACGCCTTACGCAGCTGCCGTACCGCCTCGTCGTGCCGTCCTTGATTGACGCGGAGCGCTGCGATGCGCCGTCGTACCTTGGCCTCCCGATGCGCGTCGGCCCGGCGTACGGCGATCAGGAACGCCTGCGCCAGCAGGCTTCGCGCGGTATCCAGGTCGCCGCGGACCAGGTACACGTTCGCCGCCGCGGTCCGCGCCAGAGCCTCGGCGTTCCCGTTGCCGTCCTCGACGAACGCCTCGATCGCCTTCTCGTACTGCGCGAGCCCCTCGTCACGCTGCCCGCGTTCGCGCAGCCAGGTGCCAAGTCCGACTGCTACCACGCCCTCGCCGAGCCGGTCGCCCACCTCGGCGAACACCTCCGCGGCCGCGTCGAAGTGCCGCCGCGCGTTGTCCCAGTCGTCCTGGTAGACGGCGAGCTGGCCGAGGTTGCGGTGCATGATCGCCTCGCCGTGCCGGTCGCCGCACTCGATCGCACTCAACAGACCCTGCTGATGCGAACCGTTCCAGTCGTCGAATCCGGCCCGCAGGTCGAGGTACGGCCCCCACGCCGCCGCGATCCGCCACGCGTGGTCGTGCAACCCGTTCTGCGCAGCGGCTCGGATCGCCGGCACGAACGTACTGCGTTCGCTGTCCAGCCACGCGATCGCGTCGGCCTCGGTGAACGGCGACGGGTCCGGCGCCGTCAGCGGCCCGGTGTGCTCGAGGACGCCGAAATACTCGAACGACAAGGCGTCGTTGGCGCGGCGGATCTTGTTCAGGATCGCCTCGACGACCGTCTCGACGTCCCGGACCGCCTGCGCCTTCTGCTCGTCGTCGCCGACCCCGAGCGCGTGCAGCCGCAGCAGATCGTGGACGCGATAACGCGCCGTACCGCGTTGGTCGACCGAGCTGATCCGGACCAGGTTGACCTCGATCAGCCGGTCCAGACTCCGCCGTACGGCGGCCGGCGACGCGACCGCCTCCAACGCACGGGCCGAGAAGACACCGACCGCGAAGTGGCCAATCAGCCTGTACAGCCGGGCCTCTTCCGGATTGAGCGCGTCGTAGCTCAGGTCCGCGCTGGTCCGTACGGCGAGCTCGCCGATGCTCAGCTCGTCCAGCCGTGACGTCTCGTCGCGCAACCGTCGCGCCAGCTCCCGCGCGCTCAGATCGGGCCGCTGCGCCAGCCGGCTGCCGACGATCCGGATCGCGAGCGGCAGGTTCGCGCACGCGGTCAGGATCTCCTCGGCTTCCGGAGAGGACGCGTCGATTCGCCCGGACCCAGCCACCGACGACAGCAGTACTGCGGCCTCGCGGTCGTCGAACGTGTCGAGCGGCATGCTGTCTGCCCCGGCCAGGTCCATCAGCCGGTTGCGACTCGTCACTACTACTGCGGACGCACCGGTGCCGGGCATCAGCGGCGTGACCTGACCGGCTGCGGCGACGTCGTCGAGGATGATCAGCACCCGCCGGCTTGCCAGCTCGGACCGGAGCATCGCGGACCGGCGCTCCGGATCGGTCGGGATCGCGAAGTCCGGGAGGTTGAGGCTGAGCAGCAGATCGGTAAGTGCGGCGGCCGGATCGCGCGGCTGAGTCGCGCCGTGCATGTCCAGGTAGATCTGCCCGTCCGGGAAGTACTCGCGGACCAGATGGCCGAGCCGAACGGCCAGTGAGGTCTTCCCAGTCCCCGGTGCGCCCGAGATGACGGCGATCGGCGGCCGGACCGGATCACGACCGCAGACCAGGTCCCGCAGCTGCTCGAGATGGCCCTGCCGCCCACTGAAGTCAGCCAGGTCGAGCGGCAGCTGGCTCGGCGGCCGGACCGGGTCGGTCAGCTCAGGCGCGGCCATCGGTCCGGGTTGTGCGGTCGGCTCGGGGCGTTCCGCCGTACGGTCTGCTGGGATGCCTGGGTTGGGCCAGTTGGCCGAGCGGCCGTTCTCGGCGCGCGCGCCGGCAGCCTCCAGCTCCGGACCGGGCTTGATGTCGAGCTCGTCGGCGAGCGTCTGCACCGCCTTCTGGTACGCCGCACGCGCCTCTCCGACCCGGCCGGCCGCGACAAGCGCGTCGACCAGGCGTCGCCAGAGCTGCTCGTCGTACGGGTCGTCCGTCAGACGGGCGCTGAGCAGCACAGCCGCGCCACTCGCGTCGCCGTACTCGAGCCGCAGGTCCAAGAGGTTGTCGACGAGTCCGCGGTGCTGCGCCTCCAGGCGGGCGATCGAGCCCTCCCATGCCGCGGGCATCGGCAGATCGTCGAGCGGACGGCCGCGCCAGAGCGAGTACGCACGGGACAGGACCTGCATCGCCTGCCGACCGTCGCCGGCGTCCCGCAGGTGGCCGCCCTCGGCCAGCAGCGACTCGAACAGGCTGGCGTCGAGCTCGTCGACGCCCACCTCGATGCTGTAGCCCGCGGCCGAGGTGTCGATCGGCGCAGGCAGTCCGGCGTCCTGCAGCACGCCACGCAGCGCGCGGACATACGTCCGGATGTTCGCAGTGGCCGACCGCGGCGGACTGCTCTCCCAGAGCGCGTCAGCGATCAGATCGGTCGAGACGAACCGGTTCGGGTGGAGCAGCAGGGTCGCGAGCAGCTGGCGCGGTTTGGCGGCCTTCAGCGGCTGGCCCTGGACGTGGACGAGCCGCAGAGGTCCGAGGATCGCGTACCTCAGACTGTCCACTCGTCCGACCTCTCCACTCTTGAACCGGCTTATCGTGTCATCCGGCCGGACCATGCGGAAGCCCGATGTACGCCGGATGTATCTCGCTGCGGCACTGTTGACTCAGGTACCGGGGGGAGGGCAGGCCCGGTGTGGCGACTTGACCGCCGTCACTCCGGGTCTGGCACTGGGAGAGAGTCCGGGGTCGGGGGTCCTGGGCTACGGGGATCCGGTGCCTACTGGCCACCGGTGAATGGCGGCTGACCGTCCTGTGGAGCGGGGGAACCCGCAGGCGGCCCGCCCACCGGTGGCTCTCCCTGTCCCTGGTACTGCCCGGGCGGCGGGTACTGGCCCGGCTGGCCCTGGTACGGCGGCTGCGCCGGAGGCTGCTGGTAGCCGCCCGGGATCGGCTGCGGCGGCGACTGGTAGTTGCCCTGGTCACCCGGCATCTGCGGGTGGATCTGCCCCGACGACGGCGCGCCCGGCTGCATCTGCGGCGGCGCCTGCTCACCGGCGACCGACCCGATCGTGCCGAACGAGACCTGCGGTACGGCGCGGACCTGCTCGTCCTTGACCTCGAAGTACCCGGCCTTCTCGAACTTGAAGCCGCCCGCGATCAGGTTCGACGGGAACGCCTCGATCCGGGTGTTGTAGTCGCCGACGTTCGCGTTGTAGAACCGGCGGCCGGCCGCGATCCGGTCCTCGGTGTCGGTCAGCTCGCGCTGCAGGCCGAGGAAGTTCTGGTTCGACTGCAGCTGCGGGTAGGCCTCGACCGAGATCATCATCTGACGCAGCGCGCCCGACAGCTGACCCTCCGCCGCGGCCCGCTGCTCCGGGGTCGCGCCCTGCACGTTCACCGCCTGGGTGCGCAGCCGGGCGACCTCCTCGAACACGTGCCGCTCGTGCGCCGCGTACGCCCGGACGGTCTCGACCAGGTTCGGGATCAGGTCGTACCGGCGGTGCAGCTCGACGTCGATCTGCCGCCAGGACTCCTGGATCAGGTTCCGTTGCTTGACGAACCGGTTGTACGACGTGATCAGCATGATCGCCAGAATGACGATCACCGCAACGATCACGATGATGACCCAAACCATGACGAGCTCCCGAGGGTTGGCAGTGCTGCCTGCGACTCTACGGGTCCTCGGGTCCGCGTAGGTGTTACTGAACGCGGGGGTCGATCCCCGCGTAGTCGCGCCAGACGTACGGTGGGACGTTCTCGATCACCTGCTGGAGCAGACCGAGGCGGTTCATCAGCTGGTTCGGGTCGTGGTCGCCCCTGCCCCAGCCGACCAGCGAGTTCCCCTCGGTGCGCCAGCCGATCTCACCGCGGGCGAGCAGCAGCTCCATCATCCGCGGGGTGACCACAGCGTGCCCGAACCGCTCGTCGGTCGCTTTGACCCGGAACCGCCGGTTGAACTGCTCGCTCTCGAACTGGATGTCGCGGAAGCCGAACGCGTTCGCCACTGCGCCGCCGAAGATCCCCTCGTGCGTCACCTCGAGATGCGGCAGGGCTCCCGGGAGCTGCATCACGACCACGGCGTATCGGTGCGTCGTGGTCCGACGCTGACCCCGCCCGTTGGTCGTGTGGGTCTGGTAGCTGTAGTCGAAGGCAACCATCGGGTGCCCGTTGTACGGACCGGACAGCACGTTCTTGACGCGGTAGTTGTCGCCGGTCTGGAACGGCGTACCCGACCACTGGCCGGCCAGCGACGGATTCGACGGCACGTACGACCAGCCCTGCTGGGCCGCGAGACCCGAGAACTGTTCGCGACGCTTCTTCGCCCGGTAGTAGTTGAAGTAGACGAGACCGACACCGACGACGACAGCCACCAGCACGAGCAGGATGGTGCTGCTCTGCATCAGCTGACCCCCAGGTCGTCGAGTCCGAACACGGTCCGGTACTCCAGGCCTTCCGCCTCGACCCGCTCCTGCGCGCCGGTCGACCGATCCACGATCACCGCAACCGCGACGACCTCGGCACCCGCCTCACGCAACGCCTCGACCGCCGTCAGCACCGATCCGCCGGTCGTCGAGGTGTCCTCGACCGCGAGCACCCGCCGGCCCTTCACGTCCGGCCCTTCGATCCGCCGCTGCAGACCGTGCGTTTTCTCTGCCTTCCGTACGACGAACGCGTCGAGCGTCCTGCCCTGCTGAGCAGCGGCGTGCAGCATCGACATCGCGACCGGGTCGGCCCCGAGCGTGAGCCCGCCGACCGCGTCGTACTCCAGGTCCTTGGTCAGCTCGAGCATCGCCGGACCGATCAGCGGCGCCGCGGCCGCGTCCAACGTGATCCGCCGCAGGTCGACGTAGTAGTCGGCTTCCTTCCCCGAAGCCAACGTCACCCGCCCATGCACGATCGCCTTGCTCTTGACCTGCTCCAGCAACCCGTCCCGGTCGTAGCTCATAGGCGCTGAGCTTAGAACACAGGTCAGTTCAGGACTTCTTGCTGACCTTGACCAGGTGCCCGAAGGCTACAGAACGGTCTGGGGAGTGGAAGAGGTCCTGGCAGGTGGTAAGGGTGATGATCGAGGTGGTCGGGGTGTCGCGCTTGCCGGGGACCGGGTCCAGTACCCAGGTGTCGGTCGGCTTGACGGTCAGGTCGCGGGGAGAGCCGTCGAGTTCATAGGTGTAGACGGCGTCCTGGGTTTCGACGACGATCTGGTCGCCCTTCTGCAGTTCGAGGAGCTTGCGGAACGGCGAGCCGTGCGTGACGCGGTGCCCGGCGATCGCGAAGTTGCCGGGCTGGCCCGGCAGTTGGGTCTGTGGATAGTGCCCGATCCCGCGCGCCAGGTCGTCCGCGTCGACGCCTTCGACGACCGGCTTCTGCCAGTCGGTGCCGAATCGCGGGATCCGCAGCAGCACGAACGGCTTCCCGGTCGACGGCTTCACAACCGCAGGAGCCTTCCACTGATTGCGCAGCGAGTCCTCCGCCTTACCCATCTGGTGGTTCGAGCTGATGCCGGTACCGAAGTACTGCCAGCCGACCCACCCGAGCAGCCCCACACCCACCACGAGGAACACGATTCCGAGTCCCCTGACTACTCCCCGCATAGGCTCAAGTATGCAGTGGAGCTGTAAAGGCTGTGCACGACGTGTCGATGGACGGGGATGGTTGCCCGGGACGACGATGTGGGCATGAAGGCGCTCGTGAAGGCTGAGGCCAAGCCCGGTCTGTGGTTGCAGGATGTTCCGGAGCCGAAGATCGAGGCGGACGAGGTCCTGATCAAGGTCCTCCGTACCGGTCTGTGCGGCACCGATCTGCACATCCAGAACTGGGACCCGTGGGCGCAGAAGAACGTGCCGGTGCCGATGGTGACCGGACACGAGTTCTGCGGTGAGGTGGTCGAGATCGGCGTCGGCGTCCGCGATGTCGCGGTCGGCGACCTGGTCAGCGGCGAGGGCCACCTGGTCTGCGGCCGCTGCCGCAACTGCCGGGCCGGCCGGCGCCACCTGTGCATCAAGACGCGCGGGCTCGGCGTCCACGTGCCGGGCGCGTTCGCGGAGTACGTCGCTCTGCCGGCGACCAACGCGTGGGTACACAAGGACCCGGTGGACCTCGACGTCGCCGCGATCTTCGACCCGTTCGGCAACGCCGTACACACTGCCCTGTCGTTCCCGCTGGTCGGTGAGGACGTGCTGATCACCGGCGCCGGCCCGATCGGTGTGATGGCTGCCGCGGTCGCGTTGCACGCCGGTGCACGGAACGTGGTGATCACGGACCTCTCGGAGTACCGCCTCGACCTCGCTCGGAAGATCGGCGTCACCCGTGCGGTGAACGTCGGCGAGGAGACGATCGCGGAGGCGCAGCAGAGCCTCGGCATGCGCGAAGGATTCGATGTCGGCATGGAGATGTCCGGCCAGCCCGCCGCCCTGCGCGACATGCTCGCGAACATGACGCACGGCGGGAAGGTCGCGATGCTCGGCCTGCCGTCGGACGAGATCGCGATCGACTGGGGCACGGTCGTGCTCAACATGCTGACGATCAAGGGCATCTACGGCCGGGAGATGTTCGAGACCTGGTACTCGATGTCGGTGATGCTCGAGCGCGGGCTGGACCTGACGCCGGTGATCACCCACCGGTTCGGGTACGGCGACTTCGAGCGCGCGTTCGACGTGGCGCGCGCGGGGCAGTGCGGCAAGGTGATCATGGACTGGACGACTGAGTCTCTGGAGGAGAAGCACTGATGTTCGGACGGATGCGGGACGACCTGACGGCGACCATCGGCGAGATCCGGGACGCCGGGCTGTACAAGTCCGAGCGGGTGATCACCTCACCGCAGCAGTCCCTGATTTCGGTTGCGTCAGGCAACGAAGTACTGAACTTCTGTGCGAACAACTACCTCGGGCTGTCCGACCACCCGGAGGTTGTCGCCGCGGCCAAGGAGGCCCTCGACCGGTGGGGGTTCGGGCTGTCGTCGGTACGCTTCATCTGCGGCACCCAACAGATCCACAAAGACCTGGAAGGTGCCCTGAGCAAGTTCCTCGGCACTGAGGACACCATCCTGTACAGCTCCTGCTTCGACGCGAACGGCGGACTCTTCGAGACCCTGCTCGGCGCCGAGGACGCGATCATCTCCGACGAGCTCAACCACGCCAGCATCATCGACGGCGTACGGCTCTCGAAGGCCAAGCGCTACCGGTACAAGAACCGCGACATGGCCGACCTCGAGGCGCAGCTCAAGGACGCCGCCGACGCCCGGTACCGGCTGATCGCGACCGACGGCGTGTTCTCGATGGACGGGTACGTCGCCCCGCTCGACGAGATCTGCGACCTGGCCGAACGGTACGACGCGCTCGTCATGGTCGACGACTCGCACGCGGTCGGCTTCGTCGGGTCGGACGGCGCCGGTACGCCGTCGCTGTTCGGCGTGAAGGACCGCGTCGACATCGTCACGGGCACGCTGGGCAAGGCCCTCGGCGGCGCCTCCGGCGGTTACGTCTCCGCCCGCCGCGAGATCGTCGAGCTCCTCCGGCAGCGCTCCCGCCCGTACCTGTTCTCGAACTCCCTGGCCCCGTCGGTCACCGCCGCGTCCCTGAAGGCCCTGGAACTCATCGGCTCCTCCAGCGCCCTGCGCGACAAGCTGGGCGCCAACACCCAGCTCTTCCGCACGAAGATGACCGAGGCAGGCTTCAACGTCCTCCCCGGCGACCACCCGATCTCCCCCGTCATGATCGGCGACGCCGCCGAAGCCGGCCGCCTGGCCGACAAACTCCTCGACCTCGGCATCTATGTCATCGGCTTCTCGTACCCCGTCGTACCGCAGGGCAAGGCCCGCATCCGGGTCCAGCTCTCGGCGGCGCACTCCACCGCGGACGTCGAACGCGCCATCGCCGCCTTCATCGAGGCCCGGGCGGCGCTGGCGGGGTAGCCGCCTCCGGACGCGGCTGTCCGAGGGCTTGTTCGAGCCGCGCGGAGACCGCGTCCAGGTCCTGTGGCATCGTGATCGCCGTGGCGGAGGCCAGCAGGTTCTCGATGTCGTCGCGGGCTGCCCGGACGGCGTCGCGGAGGGTACGGGCCCGGGTGCCGGCGGCTTCGTCGGGCGCCGACTGTTCGAGTGCGGTGAGCTTGTCCTCGGCCGTGACGACCCGGCCGGACTCGACGTTCCACGCGCCGGCGGCCTGCGCCGGCGAAGGCTGCCGGCGGAGTTCGGGGACGAGCACGCGGGCGAACCACGCCACCTCGTCCTCACCGGACGCGAGGCCGTCGCGCCAGGCCCGACGACGGCGCGACCTGACGATCAGCGGTATCCCCACGGCGAGCGCGACCACGATCGCCCCCAGCACCCACCACAGCCAGGTGGGCGTCCCGTCGGTCTCGGCCGCGGTGGGCTGTGTCGAGGAGGTGGTCGCCGCGGACGGCCCGACCGACGCTGTCCGGGTCGCCGTGGTGGTCTCGGTCTCCGTGGCCCTCCTGGTCTCCGTGGCCCTGGTCGTCTCGGTCTCGGTAGCCCTGGTCGTCTCTGTCTTCGTCGCCCTGGTGGTCTCGGTCTCCGTCTGCGTCTTGGTCGTTCTGGAGGTCTCCGGCTCGGTTGGCGCGGACGTCGTTGCGGCCGGCTTCTCCGAGCGTTCGGGCGTACGGGTCGCGCTCGGGAGTGTCGCGGTCACCGAGGCCGGCGTCCGCGTCGACGAGCCGGACGGCCGCTCACCGGACCCGCCACAGGACACAAGCAGGAACGCCGCCAGCACCAGACCAACCACTCGCCTCATCAGTGGCCACCCCATCCCCTCCGGCTCGATGGTGCGCAGCTCGGGCTCTCATGACGAAGATCCCACCTCCGGCGCCGGGCCCGACTCATCCCGGCGGGGCGATATTCGGACGGCCCGCTGCCCCACTTTGTCGGTCCGCGCAGGCAGGATGTGGGCATGTCGGTTCTGAATGCGAGGGCGGTCAACAGGGCAACGCTGGCCAGGCAGCTGCTGCTCGAGCGGGCGAACGTCCCGGCGGTTGACGTGGTTGGGCGGTTAGTGGGGATGCAGGGGCAGGAGGCCAAGCATCCGTACGTCGGGTTGTGGACCCGGATCGACGGGTTCGAGGAGGCCCAGCTGGATCAGGCCGTCACATCGCGGGACGTGGTGCGGGCGACGATGTTCCGGGGGACGTTGCATCTGGTGACGGCGGCGGACTACCTGCGGTTCCGGGTGACGGTGGCGCCGGTGCTCGAGGCCGGGTTGCGGGTGCTCGGGGATCGTGGCGCGGGGCTGGAGCCGGACAAAGTCGTCGCGGCGGCGGAGAAGTTGCTGGCGAAGGAGCCGCTCACCTTCACCGAGGTGCGGGACGCGTTGCAGGAGCAGTTCCCGGAGGTGAACGAGCGGGCGCTCGGGTTCTGCACGCGGATGCTCGTGCCGCTGGTGATGTATCCCGCGGATGTGCGGTGGTCCTGGACGGCGAACTCACGCTTCACGCCGGCCGAGGAGTGGATCGGGAAGAAGCTGCACAAACGCGCCGAGCCGGCCGAATTGGTCACGCGATACCTGCAAGCCTTCGGACCGGCCACGCCCGCTGACTTCCAGACCTGGTCCGGGTTGCAGAAGGCCAGGCCGTTGTTCGACGAGCTCGAGCTGGAGACGTTCACCGACGAGGCGGGCAAGACGTTGTTCGACGTACCGGACGGACCGCGGCCCGATGAGGACACTCCGGCGCCGGTGCGGTTCCTGCCGGAGTTCGACAACGTGCTGCTCTCGCACGCGAAACGGGAGCGGATCATCGCCGACGAGCACAAGCCGCACGTCTTCACGAAGAACCTTCGCGTCAAGGCGACGTACCTCGTCGACGGGCTGGTGGCCGGGCTGTGGACGGCCGAGAAGAAGCGTGGTGTGGCCACTCTCACGCTCACGCCGTTCGGCAAGCTGTTGAAGAAGACGCAGACCGAGCTGGAGCGTGAGGGCAGCGCCCTGATCCGTTTCCTGGAGCCGGATGCGAAGACCCACGAAGTGGTTACTACCGGTTAATGAGGTTGTTGTCACACGTCGGATGACTGGGCCAGAAACCCTTTGCCGGGTGGAATGGGCAGATGAGCACAGTCCCCTCCATCACTCTGGACAACGGCGTCGAGATCCCGCAGCTGGGCCTGGGGGTCTGGCAGGTCGAGGACGAGATCGTCGCCGACGTGGTGACCCGCGCGTTCGAGACCGGCTACCGGCACATCGACACCGCCGCGGCGTACCGCAACGAAGCCGGCGTCGGGCGAGCCATCGCCGCGTCCGGCCTGCCCCGTGACGAACTGTTCATCACCACCAAGCTGCAGAACAGCGACCAGGGCTACGACTCCACGCTGGCGGCGTTCGACAAGAGCATCGACCAGCTCGGCCTCGAGTACGTCGACCTGTACCTGATCCACTGGCAATGCCTGAAGCAGGACAAGTACGTCGACACCTGGAAGGCGTTCGAGCAGCTGTACGCCGACAAGCGGATCCGCGCGATCGGCGTCTCGAACTTCCACGAGCCCGCGCTGCGGCGGATCTTCGAGGAGACCACGATCCGCCCGGCGGTGAACCAGATCGAGCTGCACCCGGCGCTGCCGCAGGACGAGCTGCGCGCGTTCAACGCCGAGAACGACATCGTCACCGAGTCGTGGAGCCCGCTGGCCTCCGGCGAGCTGATCGACGACCCGGCGCTGAAGACGATCGGCGCGAAGTACGGCAAGTCGGCGGCCCAGGTGATGATCCGCTGGCACCTTCAGCTCGGCAACGTGGTGATCCCGAAGTCCAAGACCGCCGGCCGGATCAAGGAGAACTTCGAGGTCTTCGACTTCCGCCTCGACAACGACGACATGGCAACGATCGCCGACCTCGAAACCGGCGTCCGCACCGGCGGCGACCCGGACGTGTTCGGCTAAAGGCCCTCAATCAGCTCGAGGAAACGCGCCAGTACGGGCGAACGGTTGTCCGGCGACCAGGCTACGGAGAGTGGCCAGGGTGGTAGGTCGTCGGACAACTCGCGGTAGACCACGGCGTCCGGGTTGGTCGGCGGGGTCGGGCTGATCAGCAGGGAGACCCCGAGACCGGCCGCGACCAGCGCAATGATCGTCTGCACGTCGGCGGCCTGCTGGATCCGCGGGGTGAATCCGGCCGCCCGGCAGAAGCCGATGATTGTGTCGTGCACGACGGGCCCACTCGGCCGCGAGTAGAACACGAACGGCTCGTCCGCGAGCTCCGCCAGCCGCAGCCGCTTCCGCCGAGCCAACCGATGCCGCGCCGGCAGCACCGCCACCAGCGAATCCTCGGCGACCACCCGGGACGCCAGTCCCGGCGCCAACCGCACCACCGCCGTCGCGTCGGCCGGCGCCGTCGGGCGCAGCAGCCCCACGTCGATGCGCCCGTCCCGCAGGGCCTCGGTCTGCCGAAGTGTCGTCCACGACTCGAGATCGAGCACAACCTCGGGATACGCCTGCCGGAACGCGCCGAGGATCTGGGGCAGCGGCTCGAAGGTTGCCGACTGCACGAATCGCAGCCGCAGCGCCCCGAGCTCACCGCGTTGCGTCCGCTGCGCCGCGCGGACCGCTTCTTCCGACCGGCGCAGCAGGTCCTGAGCCTCGGCCAGGAACGTCTCACCCGCAGCCGTCATGACGAACCGCCGCTTCACCCGGGCGAACAGCTCTACGCCGAGATCGCGCTCGAGCGCCGCGATCTGCCGGCTGAGCGACGGCTGGGTCAGGTGCAGCCGCGTCGCCGCGCGCCCGACGTTCATCTCCTCGGCCACCACCACGAACGACCTCAGCTGCCGTAGCTCCATGACCCCAATCATGCACCAGACACATCAACTCTGCGCAGAACTTTCATTGGACGTATCAAGGCCCTGGTTCCTACTGTCGAAGAGTCGAAAGGAACCACCGTGCAATACATCCCGTTCTCGATGATCAAGTCGATCCACGAACAGACCCACTCCGCCAGGCCGGATGCACCGATCCGGCCATATGTACCGAGACGCCACCCGATCCGCGACGCCTTCCGGCGCTGGCGGGAACGTCGTACGCCGACTCCGCAGCCTGTGGAGCTGACCCTCATCGCATCCCCAACCGTCGCATGCGAAGCTGAGGTCCGTGATCGAGGTACGACGCCTGCGGGTGTTGCGCGCGCTTGCTGACCACGGGACTGTGACCGCGGCGGCCGAGGTGCTGCATCTGACGCCCTCGGCCGTCTCGCAACAACTGGCGGCCCTGGAGTCAGAGGTCGGCCAGGAACTGCTCGAACGCCGCGGCCGCCGGGTCGCGATCACCTCCGCCGGCCGCCTGCTCCTCGAACACACCGACACGATCCTCGCCGAGGTCGAACGCGCCGAGGACGCGATGCGCCTGCACGCGAACGGCGCCAACGGCGAGGTCCGCATCGTCGCGTTCGCCACCGCGATCACGCTGCTCGTCGCACCGGCCCTCCCCCGGTTGCGCGAGACCACGCCCGGCCTCGATCTCGTCGTACGCGATGCCGAAGGCCACCAAGGCATCACCCACCTGCTCGACGGCGACGCCGACCTCGCGATCGCTGTCGAGCACCGCGGTTCACCCCGCCCCGACGACCGGCGCCTGGTCCGGATCCCCTTGTACGCCGAGCCTTTCGTCGCCGTCCTGCCGCCGACGCACCCGGCCGCGGACCAGGACACGATCGAACTCGCGATGCTTGCGAACGACGACTGGGTGATGACCGCGCCGGGTAACCCGATCCGCGACGTCGTCGTCCTCGCCTGCGAGCAGGCCGGATTCCAGCCGCGGATCGTTCACCAGTCCGACGACTTCCGCGCCGTCGCCGCCCTCGTCGCGGCGGGCGGCGGCGTCTCGCTCGTCCCGCGCCTCGCCGTACCGGAGCCGACACTCGCGCTGATCCGCCCGCTCCCCGACCCCGTGCCGACCCGCCGCGTATACGCCGCCGTCCGCGCGAGCCGCGCCGATCACCCGCTGATCACCGCCACCCTCGCCGTCCTGACCGAGGTCGCCGAGAAGCTGTAGCCAGCTGAGTCAGTTGGCGATCACGACCGTCTTCCGGATCAGGTCGGCGTTGTCGACCGCGTTGAGCAGGTACGCCGCGACATCCGCTCGCGTCATCGAGAATCCACCGCGCACAGTCCCTTCCGTGTTGCTGCGGAAGGTCCCCTTCGCAGCGCCGTTGGTCAGCCGCGGCGGACACGCGATGGTCCAATCCAGCTCACTAGCCCCGACGACGGCCTCCATCCGGCGTGCGTCCGCGAACGATTCCCGCAGGATCCGTTGCAGGATCGGCTTCACGACGTACTTCGTGAACGGGTCGTCGCCTGTGCTGTGAATACCCGCCACACTGACCACGAGGAACCGCCGTACCCCGCTCTCGCCCATCGCCTGCAGGATGCTCTGCGCACCGTCGGTGAGGACTGTGCTCAAACCTGACGGACGGGGCCCCAGTGCGGAGAGCACAGCGTCGTGTCCCTCGAGGATCGGCGCCATCGCCCGCGGATCCATCACGTCGGCGGTCACGAGGTCGACCAGTCCGCCGGTGACGCCGGCCCGCGCGGCGACCAGCCGGAGCTCGGGTAGTGCCACCTGAAGACTCGATCCTTCGCGGACGACCGCCGTGACCGTGTGCCCGGCCGCCACGCCTTGGCGCACCAGCTCGGTCCCGATCCGGCCGGACGCCCCGAACACCACCAGCTTCATCGTCAACCCCTCCAGGTTAGTAAACACTCACTCGCCATGGTTAGTGAACACTCACCAACCTGTCAAGATAGGCTGCCGACCATGGGGACGAGAGACGACATCCTGGACGCGGCCGCGGAGGTGCTGCGGACGCAGGGATTCGCGCGGGCCACGACCAAATCGATCGCCCAGGTCGCCGGGTACTCCGAAGCCGCGCTGTACAAGCACTTCGCGGACAAGGCCGCGATCCTGCTCGCCGTTATGCACGAGCGGATGCCCACTCTCCCCGGTTCACTCAAGGAGCTGATCGGCAGCCCGGGCTCGGCGACGGTCCACGCCAACCTGATCCGACTGGCCGGGATCGCCATCGACTTCTACGTCGAGGGTTTCCCGATCCTGGTGTCACTGTTCTCGTCCCAGGACCTTCTAACCGCACATCGCCGGCGTCTGCAGGAATTGGACGCCGGGCCCCACAAAGCGCAGGAAGGCCTGGTCCGCTACCTGCAGGAAGAGCAAAAGCTAGGCCGCGTCCGCCGTACCGCCGATGTCGAAGCCGCGGCCGCACTGCTGCTCGGCGCCTGCTTCCAGCGCGGCTTCGAGGTCAACTTCACCGGCCGCACGCCGTCCGTCGAGGAGCACAACGCGTACGCCGGCGCGCTCGGTAGGACGGTCTACGAATCCCTGCGGCCGAATCCGCTCAAGCGCGGCGTCGGCCGTCCAGGCCCACGGTCGAGACCCGCGCGATGAGCGCCCGCGGGATGAAGCGGGTCCCGGCGACGATCAGCTTGTAGCGACGGCTGGGGATCGAGATCGCCTTGCCGCGCATCAGGTCCTTCCAGGCCGCGTCAACCAGATCAGCCGCGTCCAGCCACATGAACGACGGGATCAGCGACTTGTCCATCCCCATCCGCTCGTGGAACTCGGTGTGCACGAACCCCGGGCACAACGCCATCACCGCGACGCCCTTCGCGTGCAGCTCGAGCGCGAGCCCGGCCGAGAAGTTCGTCACCCAGGCCTTGTGCGCGCTGTAGACGTTGCGCTGCAGGAATCCGGCCACCGACGACACGTTGATCACCGCGCCCGAGCCGCGCTCGATCATCGGCAGCACGGCCGCGTGCGTGAGCCGCAGTACGACGCGAACGAGCAGATCCAGCTGCTTCTCCTCGACGTCGACCGGGTTCGCCCAGAACGGCTTCTTCTGCCCGAAGCCCGCGTTGTTCACCAGCACCTCGATCGGACCGGTGCGGAACCGCTCCTCCACCCGGGCCAGATCGTCGGCGTCGGTCAGGTCGGCGGCCAGCACCTCGCACTCGACCCCGTGCAGCCGGGTGATGTCGGTGGCGACCTCCTTGAGCTTGGCCTCGTCCCGCGACACCAGCACCAGGTCGTAGCCCTCCAGCGCCAGCTTGTCCGCGAACGCACGGCCGATCCCGGTCGCCGGCCCGGTGACAAGCGCAGTCGGCATGTTCTCCGTCCTCCCTCACGGGACACTCGTGTACCGCCCTCAGTCTGTCACCTACGCTGGTCGGGTGCTGGCGGACATCAACACCTGGGTTCTCGATCTCGACAACACCCTCTATCCCGCCCGCTCCGCGCTGGCCGAGCAACTCACGCACGGCATCCTGTCGACGATCGCGCAGTACTACGGGACCGACCTCGCCGGCGCCCGCAGGATCCAGTCCGAGCTGGTCGCGGAGTACGGCACGTCGCTGCGCGGGGCGATGGTGACCGGGACGATCGACCCGCACGAGTTCCTCGGCTTCGAACGCCGCCTCGACTACTCGGTGATCGGCCCGGATCCCCTGCTGGCGGAAGCGCTCACCTCGCTCCCCGGCCGCCGGTACGTGTACACGAACGGCTCGGCGTACCACGCCGAACAGGCACTCGGACGCCTCGGCCTGACCGACTGCATCGACGGCGTCTTCGACATCCTCGCCGGCGACCTGATCCCCAAGCCGTACGCCGAGAGCCTCGACGCGTTCCTCGAGCTGTACGGCGTCGACCCCGCCCGCGCCGCGATGTTCGACGACCTCGAGGTGAACCTCACGCTGCCGCACGAGCGCGGGATGACCACGGTCTGGGTGACCGACGGGACGGCGTACGAACAGGTGGCCGAACGCCGGTGGCGGACGACCGACCTCAGGACCTTCCTGAGAGCCCTTGACGTCTGATGAATCGCACGACCTCTCGCACACGCCAGGCGGGCGAGCGTCGGATGTGACCGGAAATGGTCTGAGGACTTACGCTTCGGGGAGGAGGTGGCGGATGGCTGCTACGGACAAGGCGCTGGCTGGTCTGCGTCAGATGATCGCGTCGGGCGAGCTCGGGCCGCGGGCGAAGTTCCCGCCGGAGCCCGAGCTGTGCGACCACCTGGGGGTGTCCCGCAGTTCGTTGCGCGAGGCGGTGCGGTCGCTGGCCGCGCTCGGCGTGATCGAGTCCAGGCACGGATCGGGTACTTACGTCTCGGCGCTCGACCCGGCCTCGATCATCAGCCGGTTCTCGTTGTCGGTCGAGCTGATCCCGCTCGAGGGCGTGCTCGAACTGCTGGAGGTACGCCGGGTGCTCGAGTCGCACGCCACCGCCGCCGCGGCCGCTCGTCAGGACCCGGACCTGGCCATCAAGCTCGGTGAGATCCTCGACCGGCTCGAGTCGACCACGGACGCGACCGAGATCCACTTCCTCGACGCCGAGTTCCACGGAGCGATCTGCTCGGCCGGCGGCAACTCGACGGTCACCGCGCTCACCGGCGTGATCCGCGGCCGGGGTGGCCACTACCGGATCTTCGAGCCCGGCGCCGACTTCAACGCGATCAAGCAGACCAGCGACCGCGGCCACCGCGCCATCCTCGACGCGATCACCACCCGCGACCCCGCGGCCGCCGCCACCGCAGCGTCCGCGCACATCGCGCAGACCGAGCTCTGGCTCCGCGCCCTCCGCCCCGAGCCCCAGCCCGACCTGCCATGAGGTGGACGCTGCGCCCCGCCAAGCCGACCGACCTCGAGGACCTCGTCGAGCTGCGGGCCGTCGTCATGCGCCCGGACCTGGAGCGCCTCGGCCGGTACGACGCGCATCGCGTCCGGCAACGACTGCGGGACGGATTCGCGCCCGAGCACACCCAGATCATCGAGGTCGGCGGCGAGCTGGCCGGCTCGATCGCGGTGAGGCCGGCCGAGGATCGCCGATGGCTGGAGCACTTCTACCTGGCCCCACAGCACCAGGGCCAAGGCCTCGGCACCGCAGTACTGCGGACCGTTCTGGATCGCACCGACGGGACCGTCTGGCTGAACGTCCTGCAGGGCAGTCCGGCCCGCAAGCTGTACGAGCGCCACGGCTTCGTTGTGGATAGCGAGGACACGGTCGACGTCTTCATGGTCCGGAAATTTCTCTGACCTGTCGAGATCTTGCGCGGAGATCGTCGGGTGCATAACCTCCAGACACTTCGTCCGGAGGGGATCCGCCAATGTCCCGTTCACGCTTGCTCACGGTCGCGTGTGCGACCGCACTCCTCGGTGCCGTCCTCGTAGCTCAACCAGCCGCCGCGCATCCGGCGCCGCGGATCACGCGGGCCGGCCTCGATCCCGCCTTGGTCGCCGGCCGCGGCGCCGACGTACCGTTCGTCGAGCAGGAGGCGGAGAACGCCGTCTTCACCGGCGAGAAGATCGGCCCAGGACGCGACGCGTACACGCTCCCGGCTGAGGCCTCCGGGCGGACCGCCGTACGGCTGCAGCCCGAGCAGTACGTCGAATTCACGCTGACCCGTCCGGCGAACGCGCTGACGCTGCGGTACAGCATCCCGGATGCGCCGGGCGGTGGCGGGATCACCGCGCCGCTCGACGTCTCGGTCAACGGGAAGCACAAGCAGACGATGACGCTGACATCGCAGTACGCCTGGCTCTACGGCATGTATCCGTTCTCCAACGACCCGAATGTCGACCCGACCCCGGGCTGGTGGAAGCCCGAGCCGGACCCGGTCGCCAAGCCCTTCCGGCCGAACCACTTCTACGACGAGCAGCGCGTGATGCTCGACCGCACGTACCAGGCCGGCTCGCGCGTCCGGTTCGCCGTACCTCGAGCGACCGCTGCGGCGTGGACCGTGCTCGACGTCGCCGACTTCGAGCTGGTCCGAGCACCCCTGAAGCAGCCCGGTCGCTCGTTGGACGTGCGACTGTTCGGTGCGGACCCGACCGGTCGATACGACGCGGCGCCGGCGATCGAGCGCACGATCGCCGCAGCTCGACGAATCGGCTGGTCGGTGTTCATCCCGGCCGGCACGTTCCAGGTCAACCGGCACATCGTCGTCGACAAGGTGACGATCCGCGGCGCCGGCAACTGGTGGACGATCATCAAGGGCAAGGTCCTCCCGCTGGCCGAGCCCGCGCCGGACAAGTCCGTGCACAGCGCGCCCGGGTTCTACGGCAGGTACGCCGCGGACGGCGGGAGCACCGGCGTACACCTGTCGGACTTCGCGATCGAGAGCGACGTACGCGAGCGTATCGACACCGACCAGGTGAACGGGATCGGCGGCGCGATCGGCGGCGGTTCGACGATCGAGAACCTGTATCTGCATCACACCAAGGTCGGCATCTGGCTCGACGGCCCGATGGACGGGCTGCTGATCCGTAACAACATCATCACCGATGCTGTTGCCGACGGCATGAACCTGCATCTTGGGGTGTCCAACGTTCGGGCGACCAACAACTTCGTACGCAACAGCGGCGACGACGGGCTGGCGATGTGGTCGGAGTCGAACGCGGACGGCCTCGTGAACCACAACAATGTGTACGACCACAACACCGTCCAGACGCCGGTCCTTGCGAACGACATCGCGATCTACGGCGGGCGGGACAACGCGGTCACCGACAACCTGGTCGCGGACCCGATCCGCGAGGGCAGCACGCTGCACGCGGGTTCGCGGTTCAACGCGACGCCGTTCGAGGGCACGCTGACCTTCGCCCGCAACACCACGGTCCGCGGCGGCCCGCGGGATCTGAACTGGGACATCGGGCTCGGCGCGATCTGGCTGTACGCCTTGCAGTCGACGATGTCCGGGACGATCGAGATCACCGACAGTTCGTTCCTGGACTCGACGTACAACGCGATGATGTTCGTCGTCGACTGGCCGGTGAAGGACGACTACGCGATCACGAACGTTGCTGTTCGCAACATCAAGGTCGACGGAACCGGGACCAACGTGGTGAACGCCCGGGTCGGCGGCTGGGCGACGTTCGAGAACGTTGACGCACGCAACGTCGGCGCGCCGTTCGTCAACAATTGCGGGACGTTCCACTTCAACGGCCCGCCGGAGTTCGAGGTCCGCGACCTGGGTGGCAACGACGGCGGCTGGACCGGCGCGACATGGTGCGAGGACCGCCCCACCGTCGTACCGCCCCCGCCGCCGTCACCTTGGAGTTGAGGATCTCCAGCCCATCACAATCACGCAGTGCCGGCCGGCTCACGCTCGGCGGCCCGCGGCTCCGGGGATTGTGATGGCTTGGGGATCCGGAACGCGAGCACCAGGACGATGGCGCCGACCAGGACGATGCCGGCGCCAACGAGGGCCGCGATGTGCATGGCGTGGATGAAGGCGTCGTTCGCGGCCTTCACCAGCTCCGGGCGACCGAGCGTGCCCGCGACGTGCCGGGTCGTCTCGGCCGACGTACCGGCGGCATCCGGGAGGCCGACGAGCGACGGCGCGATCCGGTGCTGGTAGGTCGACGAGACGATCGTGCCGAGAATGGCGACCCCGAGCACGCTGCCGACCTGGCGAAGAACGTTGTTGACGGCCGATCCGGCGCCCATGCGATCGAGTGGAAGTGTCGCCAGTACGGCGGTCGTTGTCGGGGCCGTAGTCATACCGATGGACAGGCCAACGAGTGCACCGACGACACCGACCCACACCAGCGAGGTGTCGACGTCGTAGAGCAGGTTCAGCGAGGAGCACGCAGCCAGCACGAAGACCGCCGTACCGGAGACCTTGGCCACGCCGAACCGGGCTGCCAGCCTCGAGCCCAACTGCGAACCGACGATGACACCGCTTGCTGCAGGCAACGACATCAGGCCGGCTGACAAGGCGCTCATCCCGCGGGCGCCCTGCAGGTAGAACGCGAGGTAGAAGCTCTGACCGGTCAGCAGCAGGAACACGACCGCCAGGGTGAAGTTGCCGGCCGCGAACCGGCGGTTGCGGAACAGGCGCGGGTCGAAGCTCGGCTCCCGCTCCCGCCACTCGGAGAAGACGAATCCGGCGAGCAGGACGAGTCCGGCCGCGATGCTCGCCCACACCTGCCAGCGATTCCAGCCGCCCTGGTGGCCGCCTTCGATCAGCCCGTACGAGAGGCCGAGCAGACCGAGGGTGGACAGGCCGAGGCCGAGCGGATCGAGCCGGCGGCGCTGCGGGCTTCGCGGATTCGGCAGGACGAGTGCCGCGCCGACCAGGCCGAACGCGACGATCGGCAGGTTGATGGTGAAGACCGAGCCCCACCAGAAGTGGTCGATCAGCAGGCCACCGAGCACCGGTCCGACGGCGACGCCGACACCGGCCGACGAGCCCCAGATCGCGATCGCGCCGGCCCGGCGTTCCGGCGGGAAGGTCCAGCCGATGATCGCCATCGACGTCGGCATGATCAGAGCGCCGCCGAGGCCCATCGCGGCGCGAGCCAGGACGAGCGCGACGGGTCCGGTGGCCCAGGCGGCCCAGGCCGAGGCGCCGCCGAAGACCAGCAGACCGAGCATGAGGATGGTTCGGTGGCCGAAGCGGTCACCGAGAGCACCGGCCAGGAACAGCGCGGTGGCGAAGAGCAGTGAATAGATGCCGACGGCCCACTGGAGCTGGCCGGGCGTAGCGCCGAGGCCGTCGACGGGGTCGGCCAGGCGTTCGAGAGCGATACCGAGAACGGTCGAGTCGATCCAGATCAGGACGGCCGAGACGACCAGGATGGCGAGGATGCGGCGTTGCCGCCGCTCGGGGATGAGGTCGATCGAGGACACGAAGTCTCCTATAATTGTCAGGACCCTGACGAGATCTCGATCATCCTCGATTGACAGGAACCTGTCAATCTCCTTTTCGTGTCCACTCGCGGACCCGGGCAGAATGGGGAGCATGGACTCCTATGGCGACGACGGCTGCGTGACGTTCCTCGTCCGGCACGCCTGGCTGAGCATGCGCTCCGTGCTCGCCGAGGCGCTCGACGAGCACGGGCTGTCGGTGCAGCAGTACGGGACGCTGCTCTGCGTGCGGAAGGATCCCGGCCTGACCATCGCCGACGTCGGCCGGGTGGTCGGCACCACGCGGCAGTCCGCCAACGAGCTGATCACCGGGATGGAGCGGGCCGGGCTGATCGAGCGCAGGCCGAACCCGAAGGATCGGCGTACCCAGCAGGTCCACCTGACCGACGCCGGAGCCCGCCGACTCGACGAGGCGACCCCGGCGATCCGCAAGGTCGAGGACGAACTCGAGGCGTCGTTCACCGCAGCCGACCGCTCAGCCGCGCGCGCCTGGCTTGCGCACATGGTCACCGCCGTCGAAGGTTGACGAATGCGAGCACATGCTGAGCGGTTGGACGGGCTGGGTACGACGATCTTCGCCGAGATGTCCGCGCTCGCGGTGGCGACCGGGTCGGTCAACCTCGGTCAGGGCTTCCCGGACCGCGACGGGCCGGACTCGTTGCTCGAGGATGCGATCGCGGCGATCCGCGCGGGCGCGAACCAGTACCCACCGGCTCGCGGCGTACCCGCGTTGCGGCAGGCGATCGCGGATCATCAGAAGCGGTTCTACGAACTGGTTTATGACCCGGACACGCAGGTCCTGGTCACCACCGGCGCGACTGAGGCGGTCGCCGCGGCGCTGCTCGCGTTCGTGGAGCCGGGCGATGAGGTGATCGCCCTCGAGCCGTACTACGACTCGTACGCCGCCGGCATCGCCTTCGCGGGCGGACGCCGCGTGCCGGTGACGCTGCGCGCCCCGTCGTACCGGCTGGATCTCGACGAACTGCGGGCCGCGATCACGCCGCGGACGAAGGTCCTGCTGATCAACTCACCGCACAACCCGACCGGCACCGTCCTCACCGACGACGAACTCCAGGGCATCAGCTCACTGGCGGTCGAGCACGATCTTGTCGTCATCACCGACGAGGTCTACGAACATCTGGTGTACGACGGCCTCCAGCACCGGCCGCTCGCGTCGTACGACGGCATGGCGGACCGCACCGTGTCGATCAGCAGCGCCGGCAAGACCTTCGCCGTCACCGGCTGGAAGATCGGGTGGGCGACCGGGTCTCCGGAAGTAGTCACCGCCGTCACGACCGCCAAGCAGTTCCTCACCTTCACCTCCGGCGCCCCGTTCCAGCCCGCCGTCGCCAACGCGCTTGCCCTAGGCAACGACTACTTCGACGCCCTCCGCGCCGACCTCCAGTCCCGCCGCGACCTCCTCGCCAACGGCCTAGCCGACCTAGGCTTCGAGGTCCACCGCCCCGCCGGCACCTACTTCATCACCACCGACATCCGCCCCCTCGGCCACACCGACGGCATCACCTTCTGCCGCATGCTCCCCGAAAAAGCCGGCGTAGTAGCCATCCCCCACCAAGTCTTCTACGACAACACCGACCTGGGCCGCCCCCTAATCCGCTGGGCCTTCTGCAAACAACCCGAGGTTCTCCAAGAGGCCCTGAACCGCCTACAGAAACTCTGAGGTCGGCAACAGCGAGGACAACTGCCACGGTCTGTGTAATACTTGTGACAGCTCGCCACGCGCTGCTTGGTGAGAAGTGAAGCTGGGATTCCCGCCGGAATGACGGGCCCCAGCTTTCGCGCTGTCTGGGGCTTGATCGACCTGCTTCAACGGACGACGACCCGATGAATCGTCACGACAGAATCCATGGCCCCCAGCCAGCGCGCCTCACCCAGCACAGCTGCCGACATCGCTCCGGCAACCGCGTCAGGCAGCCAGAGCAAAGGCTCCCCCGCCGGTCTGGCGAACCGAACCGTCAGCTCCTTGGAGATCAAGCACTTGCGGCGCGCGCTGTCGACCAGGTGAAGATCACGGCGATCCTGCACTGACCTGCGCGACTCCAGCCACGCCTCCGAGACACCGAACCGATCCAGTTCATACAGCAAGCGCTCGAGGCAGCAACGTCGAGCACGCTCCTGCCGTGAGCGCTCCATCGGTGTGCCCACCGTGAGAATCGCGGCGATGTCCATCCGCGCGATCGCCTCGGCGATGAGATCGCGGCGCTTCATCGACTCACCCACCCAGTGGAGCCGGACGCCGGGCTTGATACTCATATTCGCGAGCTCACGGCGGAGGTCTTCGCAGCGTGCGTTGTCGGTCACAACGGCAGCCATCGTGTACGTCCCCGGCTCACCGCCGGCCCGGACGACTATGGACTCGTCGACCCATGCAGAGAGGCTGAAGGCTGACTCGGACAGACTCGGCATTCACCGAATTCTCCCGGAAACGCGAGCCTGACGGCCGGCGTCATCCACAGGTGTCGTGGGGTATCCCGGGGCATCCTGGGGCAGATGACTAGGGCAGGAACTTGGCGAGGGTTTCGGGGTCGCGGGCTATTGCGGTGGTGTTGTCGGTGGCGGTGATTATGGGGCGTTGGATGAGGATGGGGTGGGTGGTCATGGCCTCGATCCAGGTGGTGCGGTGGGCGGCGTCTCGGGGGACGGTGCGGAGGGGTTCGGCTTCGGGTTCGTTGGGGCGGATCAGGTCCCAGGGTTCTAGGTTGAGGCGGGTGAGGAGCTCGGTGAGTTCCTCGGCGGTGGGTGGGTCGTCCAGGTAGCGGCGGACGGTGTAGGGGATGCCGGCCTCGTCGAAGGCTGCGGTGGCTGCTTGGCATTTGGAACAGGCGGGGTTGATCCAGATCTCCACTAGGGCCTCCCGAACCAGAGTTTGGTGGGGCGTTGGAGCATCAGGATCAGGAGGGTCAGGTGGATCGCGAGGCCCAGGATGCTGGCGGGTAGGGCCATCACGCCGCCGGCGATGCCCATGGCGGCGACTGCGATCAGCATGTAGCGCGACCAGCGGCGGCGCTTGCGGAGGTACAGGGCGGGGACCAAGTAGATGAACGCGCAGATCATCGCTGCCGCGACCGCAACCGGTGCGTTGCCGCGGGAGCCGGTCAGTACTTCGGAGATCTGGTCGCCGGCCGAGGTGAGCGTGAGGATCGCGAGCAGCAGGCACATCAGGCCGAGCCCGATCGCGATCACGGAGGCGATCGTCACCTGCTTGGGCGGAGTCAGCTGATAGCCGTACGTGTCCGGAGCCGCACCGAACAGACCGCTGTACGGTCCTGGTCGCTCCTCGCCCGGCAGGTCGCCGCGCTGCTCACTCATTCGGTCCGATGTTCCTTCCACCTGCCCCCGCCCCGATCCTGCCAGATCACCCAAGCCGCACCACGCCAACATCGAGATGGGAGAAACCCAGGTACGGCGCGACATCGGCGTACGGCAGGTCAGACAGGAAGTGCACCGTCGTACCCGTCGTCCCGTCGGAGGCGACCGGCTCGAGGTCAGTCACCGGGATGCCGTGCTCGTAGCGCTGCGTCCACGACCCGTTCGTACGGCGGTTGGTGTGGATCAGCCAGTCGCTGAGCGCGGCAACAACGGACATCCCGCGCCGCGGATGGCCGTCGGGGAGCATCGGAGCGGCCGGGTCGTCGAAGAATCGGAGGTCCTTCGTCGCCATGACCGGCTTCTTGACCACGTTTCCGTGCTCGTCGACGCGCGTGTCGGTCCCGCGTCCGTTGTCGGCGATCGAGATCGAGCCGTCCTCGTGCAGCGTGACCGTGCACTGCCCGCGCTGCGCCGCGGACTCGGCCTCGTCGTCCGCGTAGGCGAGCACTTCCAGCACCAGATGCAGTACGCCGCCAGGCGCATACCGCTCGGCGTCAGCGCGGATCGCGCCCAGATGGTCCCTGTCGACGGAGGCTGCCCAGTCGTGCGTGGTGTTGATCCATTGCGTCACTTCCCTATTCTCCCCGATTCCTTTCGGGTCCGCGGCCGGTCTACATAGCAAAGACCCGAAAGGAAGAGATATGCGCAAGATCATTGCCTCGGCACTGGTGACGCTCGACGGGGTCGCCGAGGATCCAGGCGGCTACAGCGGTACGTCGTACGGCGGATGGGCGCTGCCGTACTTCGGGGAGGAGTCGGTGCGGCTGTCCATCGAGAAGCTCGCGGGATGCGACTACTTCCTCTGCGGACGTCGTACCTATGAGATGTTCGCGGCCGCGTGGGGCAACGCCGAGGGGCCGTACGCCGATCGGCTGCGGAGCCTGCCGAAGCTGGTTGCCTCCAGCACCCTCAAGGGCGACCTGACCTGGAACGCCACGCTCCTCGAGGGCGATGCGATCGCCGCCCTGAAGCAGCTCAGGGAGCAGGAGGGCGGCGACATCATCATGTACGGCAACCCGACCCTGTTCCGCAGCCTGCTCGAGAACGACCTGGTCGACGAGCTCGACCTCATGCTGCACCCGGTGCTGCTCGGGACGGGTTCGAAGCTGTTCGTCGACGAAACGCCGCCTACGAAGCTCACGCTCGACAGCCACACCGCGCTGGACAACGGCGTGACGATCCTGACCTACCGGATCTGAGAAACGGGGCCCGGTCATGAAGACCGGGCCCCGCTTCCGTCAGGACACCTCGAGGGCGTCCTTGGCTTCGTTGAGTGTGACCTTGACGGTCTCGCCGTCGCGGACCGAGCCGTCGAGCAACCCGCGAGCCAGCTCGTCACCGATCGCGGACTGGACCAGCCGGCGCAGCGGACGGGCGCCGTACACCGGGTCGTACCCGGTCATCGCCAGCCACTCCATCGCGCCGTCGTCCACCTCGAGCGTGATCCGCCGGTCGACCAGCCGCCGCTGCAGCGCGGCGATCTGCAGCGCCACGATCTTCGTCAGCTCCTCGCTGCCGAGCGCGTCGAACAGCACGATCTCGTCCAGCCGGTTGATGAACTCCGGCTTGAACGACTGCCGCACGACGGCCATCACCTGGTCCCGCTTGGCCTTGTCGTCGAGCGACATATCGGCCAGGTACGCCGAACCCAGGTTGCTGGTGAGGATCAGGATCACGTTGCGGAAGTCGACCGTACGGCCCTGGCCGTCGGTCAGCCGCCCGTCGTCCAGCACCTGCAGCAGGATGTCGAAGACCTCGGGGTGCGCCTTCTCGACCTCGTCCAGCAGGATCACCGAGTACGGACGCCGCCGCACTGCCTCGGTGAGCTGGCCGCCCTCTTCGTACCCGACGTAGCCGGGCGGGGCGCCGACCAGCCGCGCGACGCTGTGCTTCTCGCCGTACTCCGACATGTCGATCCGGACCATCGCCCGCTCGTCGTCGAACAGGAAGTCCGCCAGCGCCTTCGCCAGCTCGGTCTTACCAACGCCGGTCGGACCGAGGAACAGGAACGAGCCAGTCGGCCGGTCCGGGTCGGAGATGCCGGCCCGCGCACGTCGTACGGCGTCACTGACGGCCTTGACCGCCTCGCGCTGACCGATCAGCCGGTGACCCAGCTCGTCCTCCATCCGGAGCAACTTGCCGGTCTCGCCCTCGAGCAGCCGCCCGGTCGGGATCCCGGTCCACATCGCGATCACCTCGGCGATCTCGGTCGGACCGACCTCCTCGTTGACCATCGCGTCCGGGCCATCGGTCACCTCGGGCTCGGCCGAGGCCTCCTCGAGCTCCTTGGTCAGCTCCGGGATCTCGCCGTACAGGATGCGGGAGGCGGTCTCGAAGTCACCGTCGCGCTGGGCCCGCTCGGCCCGCCCGCGCAGCTCGTCGATCCGCTCCTTGATCTCGCCGACCCGGTTCAGGCCGGACTTCTCCTTCTCCCACCGCGACTCCAGCGCACGCAGCTCCTCCTCGCGGTCGGCGAGGTCGGCACGCAGCCGCTCGAGCCGCTCCTGGCTGGAGGCGTCCTCCTCGCGGGCAAGCGCGAGCTCCTCCATCTTCAGCCGGTCGACCGTACGACGGAGCGAGTCGATCTCGACCGGGGACGAGTCGATCTCCATCCGCAGCCGGGACGCCGCCTCGTCGACCAGGTCGATCGCCTTGTCGGGAAGCTGACGGCCAGAGATGTAGCGATGCGACAACGTGGCCGCGGCAACCAAGGCAGAGTCGGAGATGGCGACCTTGTGGTGCGCCTCGTACCGCTCCTTCAGACCACGCAGGATCGCGATCGAGTCCTCAACCGAAGGCTCGCCCACGAACACCTGCTGGAACCGACGCTCCAGCGCCGGGTCCTTCTCGATCCGCGTCCGGTACTCGTCCAGCGTCGTGGCACCGATCATCCGGAGCTCACCGCGGGCCAGCATCGGCTTCAGCATGTTGCCGGCGTCCATCGCGCCCTCGCCGGACGCACCGGCGCCGACGACGGTGTGCAGCTCGTCGATGAACGTGATGACCTGACCGTCGGACTCCTTGATCTCGGTCAGCACCGCCTTCAGCCGCTCCTCGAACTCACCGCGGTACTTCGCACCGGCGACCATCGCGCTGAGGTCCAGGCTGATCAATCGGCGGCCACGCAGCGACTCGGGCACGTCACCGGCCACGATCCGCTGGGCCAGCCCCTCGACGACGGCGGTCTTGCCGACGCCGGGCTCACCGATCAGCACAGGGTTGTTCTTGGTACGACGGGACAGCACCTGGACCACGCGCCGGATCTCGGAGTCACGGCCGATCACCGGGTCGAGCTTGCCTTCCCTGGCCCGCTCGGTCAGGTCGACGCCGTACTTCTCCAACGTCTTGGTGGTGCCTTCAGCCTCCGGAGAGGTGATCCGGCGGTTGCCCCGCATCTGGTCGAACGCCTGCAACAGCGCGTCCGCAGTCACGCCGAGCGCGGTCTGGGCCACACCCTCGACGGTCGCCAGCGCGATCAACAGGTGCTCTGTGGAGACATACTCGTCCCCGAGCCCGAGGGCCCGCTGCTCTGCCTGGTTCAGCACGTCGCCGGTCTTCGGCGACAGGCTCGGCGCCTGTACGCTGCCACCGCTCGCCTTCGGGAGCCGGCTCAGCTGCGCGGCGGTCTTCTGGCGCACGACGTCGAGGTCGCCGCCTGCTGCCTCGAGCAGACCGATCGTCGTCCCCTCGGGCTGCGCGAGCAGCGCGGAGAGCAGGTGAATCGGTTCCACGGTCGGGTTGCCCGCCGCGGACGTCTGACGGATCGCGACCGACAGGGTTTCCCGGGCCAGCGTCGTCAACCGCTGAACGTCCATCTATTTCCAGCCTTTCAGCTCAACTAACAGGTCTCACCAGACACAACCTATCGAAACTTGAGTCCATTCCACTCAACTCTGAGAAATCCCAGGGTGTACTCAGGGTTCCAAGCTCCCCTCACTACAAGTTGTATCCGTTTCCGCACGCTTCGCGGCCGACGAGATCTGCGCCTGTGGACAACTCGACGACTACCGCTGGCCGGCCGAGACCAGGCCGGCGTCGTACGCGAGGATGACCGCCTGGACCCGGTCGCGCAGGCCCGTCTTGGTCAGCATTCGGCTGACGTGGGTCTTGACCGTGTGCTCGGTCAGGTGCAGCTCTGCCGCGATCTCCGCGTTCGAGTTGCCCTTGGCCACCAGGACCAGGACCTCCCGCTCGCGCGCCGTGAGTACGTCGAGCCGCGTCGCCACCGCCGGGTCGAGCCTGATGTCGGCGAATCGGTCGATCAGCCGACGCGTCACCGGCGGCGCCAGCAGCGCGTCACCGGCCGCGATCACCCGGACCGCGTTGATCAACTCGTCCCGCGACGAGCGCTTCAGCAGGAACCCGCTCGCACCGGCCCGCAGGGCGTCGTACACGTACTCGTCCAGGTCGAACGTGGTCAGGATCAGCACCTTCGGCCCACCGGCCAGCCGCCGGGTCGCCTCGATCCCGTCCATCACCGGCATCCGCACGTCCATCAGCACGACGGCCAGATCGAGGATCGCGGCTGCCTTCTGGATCGCGTCCGCGCCGTCGACCGCTTGCGCGACCACCTCGATATCCGATTGCCCGTCGAGGATCATCGCGATCCCGTCCCGGACCAGGTCCTGGTCGTCGACCACCATCACCTTGATCACCGAGCGGCTCCGACCGGGATCCAGGCCTTGATCGTCGTACCGGCACCTGGCCCGGTGCCGATGTCCAGCGTGCCGTGGTGGACGCGCACCCGCTCGCGCATGCCGGCCAGCCCGTGGCGTCCGCTCCGACGTGCGGCGGCGGGATCGAACCCGGCGCCGTCGTCCACGACCTCGACCGCGATCCCCTCAGCGCCGATTGCGACCGTGACGTTCACCTTGGTCGCCTTCGCGTGCCGCACTGCATTGGTCAGCCCCTCCTGCACCAAGCGGTACGCCGTGAGCTGGTGTCCGGCCGGCGGCAGCGCTGGATCGCCGGTCAGATCCAGCGCGACCGGAAGCTGTTCGGACGACACATCGGTCACCAACTGACGCACATCCTTCAGTCCGGGCTGTGGAGCCAGCTGCGGATCCGGCACGCCGTCAGCGTCCCGCAGCGCCGACAGCAACCGGTCCAGCTCGCCCAGCGCTCGCCGCCCGGCGTCTCCGATCCGCTGATACCCGGCCAGCACGTCGGCCTCGCCGCGCCGTACCAGATCTGGCCCTGTCTCGGCCTGGATCACCATCAGGTTGACCGCGTGCGCGACGACATCGTGCAGGTCACGGGCGATGTTCGACCGCTCGGTGAGCACCACCTGCTCGGCCTCGCGCTCGACGGCCTGCTGCTCGAGCTCCACCTCCCGGCGAGCCGCCTCGCGGTTACGCCAGTACAAGCGGACCGCGATCCCCGCGCACACCGGCAGCAGCAGGACCAGCGACAGGCTGACCGGCCAGCGGTGCGCCATGATCGCGGCGTACCAGGCATTCCGGAGTACGCCGTCGGAGTCCCAGTCGAACCCGACCTGGCGGATGGCCGGGAAGATTACCGCCATAGCGGAGTAGGGCATCCAGTAGCTGATGAGCGGCAGCGCTGCGAGGACGGCTGCGGCTGTCGGAAAGGTCCAGCGCAGGCTCCGGCCGTGCTTCGGCGTCACGATCAGCCAGTACAAGGCGAGCCCGAACGCGCAGTACAGCGAGATGATGTCCGTCGATGCCTGCCAGTTCGCGATCAGCGACGCCACCGCGAGTACTACGACCGGAACGACGGACCAGCGTCGGAGCAACAGCGTCAGCGCGGCGTAGGCAACGACGTACGGCATCCAGCGCGGAGCGCTCCACCAGTTGCCCTCGAACAGGTCCGCACCGATCTCGGTCAGGATCAGCCCCGAGGCCAGGACTGCCAGGATGACGTTGCGCAGCAGCAGATAGTCAGGGTCGCGGAGGAACCCGCGCAGGTCGATCATCCGCTCCCGCGCAGTCACTGCCTGGGCCCAGCTCCGATGACGCAGCGCCAGGAACACGAGTGCCAGTACGACGATGAGCAGCGCCTGCCAGCGCGGCCAGCCGCTCCCGGCGATCTTCTCGTAGTCGTGGGTAGTGATGCCAGGGCCCGAACTGCGGTAGAGAACCTTCATCAGCGGCAGACGGACCAGACCCAGCAAGAGCGGCACCGCCGCGGCCGCACCGGCAACAGCCAGAACTGTGGGCACGCGGCAACGACCGGCCAGCGACCACAGAGCCAGCACGCACCCGACCAGCAGGATCCAGTCGAGCTGACCGACCAGACCGGCCAGGTAGGCGCCACCGACCAGGCCCAGGAGCGCCACCGCCGGCTCGAACCAACGGATGACGATCAGCACCGGAAACACCATGACGAGCATGCGGAGCCCGAGCCAGACATGCGGCCAGCCGTCCGTGTGACTGTTGGCAGCCCCGAGTTGCAGACTGACCAGCCCGACCACCGCGACCGCAGCGTCGAGCCAGATCGCCCGCTTACCGACGGACAACCAAGCCAGCACCCCGCGTGTACTCACGCCTCCCATTCTGCTTGCGAAGGGGTCTCGGGCCGTCACTCTTTGGAGTGACACGGCCGTCATTCGAAAGTGCTCCAGCCTTGGGTACGACGTCCCTCGCGCCACCGATCCGGGTTCGCTCCCGCTGGCGATGTGGCCGACCGGGGTACGCCGGGAGGGTCGAAGGCATGACCATCGACCTTGTTCCACCGCGGGTCCGGCGGGGTGTTCCGGCCCGGGTGTTGGTGCTGGCGGCAACGATCTTGCCGCTGCTCTGCGCGTTGATCTGGCGGCCGTCGTTGATGATGTCCGACCTGCGGGTGTACTACGCGGCGGCCACCGGACTGCTGCACGGACAGGACATCTACACCGTCCACCACCAGTACCCCGGAATGGGACTCGGGTTCACCTATCCCCCGTTCGCGGCGATCGTGCTGGCACCGCTCGCGATCGGGCAGGAGTTCGCCCGACTCCTGATGACGTTGCTGTCCGGCGTGTCGCTCCTCGTGATCGGCTGGGCAACGGCGAAGGCCCTGGGCTGGGGACGCACTGCCGGGCTGGTGATTGCGTTCGCCGCGCTGGCGTTCGAGCCGGTGTGGTCCACCTTCGGACTCGGTCAGATCAACCTCATCCTGTTGGCCCTGTTGATGCTCGACCTGCTCGGCCACGTGCCGCCGCGGTACCGCGGCGTCCTCGTCGGTCTTGCCACCGGCATCAAACTGACCCCGGGCATCTTCATCGTCTTCCTGCTGATCACCAAGCGATTCCGGGAAGCCGCGATCGCGGCGGGTACGACGTTCGCGACCATCGTGATCGGCTGGCTGGTGATGCCCGGACCGGCGACGGCGTTCTGGACGCGTTACATCTTCGACCCGGGCCGGCCAGGACCAGCGCAGTACGTCGGCAATCAGTCGGTGCGTGGCGCGATCGCCCGGATCACGCACAACTCGGCGACACCAATCTGGTTGCTAGCGGCAACCGTTGTCGGTGTGGCCGGTCTGCTGACGGCGCGGCGTCTGCACGATCGTGGCCTCAGCTTCGAGGCGGTGATCGCAACCGCGTTCACGGGACTGCTCGTGTCGCCGATCTCCTGGACGAACCACTGGGTCTGGGCCGTGCCCGCCGCGGCGGTGCTCTGGGCGCGACGTCGTACCGTGCCGGCAGCTCTGTTGACGGCGGTCTTCGTGGTGGGTTTGCCGTGGCGGATGCCGTTCGCGGGCGACCGTGAGTACGACTGGACGCTCATCCAGTCGGTGGCGGGCGACGCCTACCTGTTGAGCGGGCTCCTGCTGCTCTACGTGCTGAACTCGGAGGCGCGCATCCGGTAGACCTGCAGATTGAGGTCGTAGTACTTGTCGGTCTCGCCGACCCACTGCATGCCGAGGCGGGTCGCGGTCGCGATCGCGCGCTTGTTGTTCGGGCGGGCGACCGCGAACAGCTCGTCGACGTCGCCCTCCTTGAACGCCCAGGTCATCAGCCCGCGGCTCGCCTCGCTCGCGTACCCGTTGCCCCAGGCGCTCGGCCGCAGCTGCCAGCCGATCTCCAGATCCTCCTCGTACGGCGGGAGCAACCGGATCAGCAGAGCGCCGACGATCTCGCCGTTGTCGCGACGTGCGACCGCCCAGCGGCCGGCCGGGACCACGAAGTTCGGCTGGGCCTCGATCCAGGACTGCAGGATCAACCGCATGATCGCGGCATCCGGCACCTTGTCGATGGCCGGTGACAGCCAGGGCGCCACGTCGGCGGAGCCAAAGATCTCCAGCGCGGCGTCGGCGTCGTCTTCCTCCCAGTCCCGGATCAGCAGCCGGTCCGTCTCCAGCTTCAGCGTCACCTCGCCAGAGTATGCGGTCCGTGGCCGGAGACAACAGGTTCTGCGCTGACCGGCAGCTGAACGCACGCAAAGCCTCCGGCCGGTGCGGCCGGAGGCTTCGGTGAAGAGGCCGCAGGGCGGTCCATGACGGACCACCCCGCGGGGTCGAAGGGCGCCGGGGGGAATGACGCGCCTTCGACTGTGGAGGCGTCGCGGGGGAACGACGGCCTCCACCGGAGCCGGAGGCCTCCGAGGGTGGGTTTCGGAGTACCTCCGGTGGTCTGGTGAAAACCCCCGGGGTGAAGGATCAGCGCGAGCCGAGTTCCAGTGGCTGGGTGCGGATCCATCGTGTCGTGGTCTGCTGCCGGCCCATGGCGATCACGTCGCCGGCTGGACCGGCCGAGAAGACCCGGCTGGTGGCGGTGCGCCGAGAGGCGCCGACACCGCGTTGAACCTCGGCCAGAAGCTGGTTGACCCGCTGGCGCAGGTCCTCCACCTCCGACTGTAGCGCGAGGATGTGGCGAATTCCCGCGAGGTTGACGCCCTCTTCCTGGGACAGGTGCTGCACATAGCGCAGCTTCGCCACGTCGTACGCCGAGTACCGCCGGCCGCGGCCGGACGCCCGGCTCGGCACAACAAGCCCGAGCCGGTCGTACTGGCGCAACGTCTGCGGATGCATGCCGGCCAGCTGGGCCGCGACCGAGATCACATAGATCGGGGTGCGGTCGTCCCAGGTCGGCACCTGGCTGAACGGGATACCCATCACGAACTCCCGAACAACCCGGCCCGCAGATCAGGATGATCCGACGCGGAGTTGAACTCCTGCAGCTTTTCCTTCTGCTCGTCGGTCAACTCGTGCGGAACCTGCACAGCCAGCGTCAGCATCAGGTCGCCCTTGGTCCCGTCCCGCCGGACCGATCCCTTGCCGCGGACGCGCAGCTTGCTGCCGTTCGCCGTACCGGCCGGGATCCGGACCGTGACGGGCAGGCCGTCCAGGGTCGGAACCTTGATCTCGGCACCCAGCGCCGCCTCGGTGAAGCTCACCGGGACGTTCAGCGTCAGGTGCTCGCCCTGACGACCGAAGATCCGGTGCGGCTTGACGTGCACGGTGACGTAGAGGTCGCCCGCCGGGCCACCTCGCTCGCCGGCCGCACCCTTGCCCTTGAGCCGGATCCGCTGGTTGTCCTGCACGCCCGCGGGGATGCGAACCTGCATGGTCTTGCTCGACTGGCCGCGGCCGGAGCCGTGGCAGGTCTCGCACGGCTGGTCGACGACCAGGCCACGACCCTTGCACTCGGTGCACGGCTCGGTCATGGCGAACACGCCGCCCTGCACCGAGGTCTGCATACCCGTGCCTTCGCACTTCAGGCAGACCTTCGGCACCGTGCCGTACTTCGCGCCCGTCCCATGACAGGTCGGGCACGGCGCGTCGCTGGTCATCCGGAGCCCGACCGTGACACCGTTCACGGCCTCGGCGAACTCGATCGTCGCCTCGGTCTCGATGTCCTGGCCGCGCCGCGGACGGGCCGTCGTCGAGGTGGTCGTACGCTGGCCACCGCCGCCGAACATGCCGCCCAGGATGTCGCCGAGCCCGCCGCCGGTGCTGCCGGAGCCGCCGCGGTTGAACAGGTCGCCGACGTCGAAGTTGAACCCGCCGCCGCCTTGGCCGCTGCCGGTCGGCATCCGGAAGCCGCCGCTGCCGAACAGCCGGCGCGCCTCGTCGTACTCCTTGCGCTTCTTCGGGTCGCCGACGACGTCGTACGCCTCGGAGACCTCCTTGAACTTGGCCTCCGCGGACGCGTCACCGGCGTTGGAGTCGGGGTGGTACTTGCGCGCCAGCTTGCGGTAGGACTTCTTGATCTCGTCGGCCTCGGCGGTCTTGGAGACGCCGAGAACCTTGTAGAAGTCCTTCTCGAGCCAGTCCTTCGTGCTCATCTGACGCCTCCCCTCCCGTCGTGGTCGTTGCTACTCCGCGGACCTGTCCGCGTCATCATCTGTGCTCTCCGCCGGTACGTCGGCCTTCGCCGCGTCGGCCGGCAGTTGTTCGGTCGGCTCCGACACGGCCACCCGGGCCGCGCGCAGGACCCGCTCGCCGAGCCGGTAGCCCGGTTGCATGATCATCGTCGCGGTCGGGCCGTCGACCTCGTCGGAGTAGTTGTGCAGCAGGGCCTCGTGGATCCGCGGGTCGAAGGTGTCACCCTTCTCGCCGAACTTCACCAGGCCGAGCTTCTCGGTGACGCGCTCCAGCGATTCCGCGACCGCCTTGAACGCACCCTCGAGCTCACCTGCCTCGCGGGCCCGGCCGACGTCGTCGAGCGTCCCGAGCAGCTCGGTCAGCACCGAGCCGATCACGAGCTCCCGCGACGCCTCCCGGTCCCGGTCGACGCGGCGCTTGTAGTTGACGTACTCGGCCTGCAGTCGCTGCAGGTCCGCCGTACGCTCCTTGAGCGCTTCGGTCAACAGGGCCTCCTGGGCGGACGGACCGACCAGGTCGGACGGGTCCCGGGGCGGCTGTGCGCCCGGGGTGCCCGGCGTACCCGGCTGGGCGCCGGGCGCGGGGGCCGCAGACGAATCCGCAGTCTCCCGCGCCGCGCCGGTGTCCGGGTCGATCCGGCGCTTGTCCCGCACGACGGGCTCGCCGTCGCCGAACTCGCTGCCTGTGGGTCGATCCGTCACTTGTCCTCCGTCTTGTCCTGCGGCCGGTCCTCGTCCACGATCTCGGCGTCGACGACATCGTCGTCGTTGCTGGTCGAGCTCTCGTCGGAGGTGTTCTCCTCCTCCGAGGACCCGCCGGCGGCCTGAGCGTTCGCGTACATCGCGGCGCCCATCTTCTGGCTGGACTGGGCGAGCTTCTCCGAGGAGGTCTTGATCGCCTCGGCGTCGTCACCCTCGAGGGCCTTCTTCAGCTCCGCGACAGCGTCCTTGACCTCGGTCTTGACGTCGTCGGGGACCTTGTCCTCGTTCTCCTGCAGGAACTTCTCGGTCTGGTAGACCAGGCTCTCGGCCTGGTTCCGGTTCTCGACGGCCTCGCGGCGCTGCCGGTCCTCCTCGGCGTACTGCTCGGCGTCGCGGACCATCTGGTCGATGTCGGTCTTCGGCAGCGCGGAGCCGCCCGTGACCGTCATCCGCTGCTCCTTGCCGGTGGCCAGGTCCTTGGCGTTCACGTGCACGATGCCGTTCGCGTCGATGTCGAAGGTGACCTCGATCTGCGGCACGTTCCGCGGCGCCGGCGGCAGGCCGGTCAGCTCGAAGTTGCCGAGCGACTTGTTGTCGCGGGCCATCTCGCGCTCGCCCTGGTAGACCTGGATCATCACCGACGGCTGGTTGTCCTCGGCCGTGGTGAAGATCTCCGAGCCCTTGGTCGGGATCGTGGTGTTGCGCTCGATGATCTTGGTGAACACGCCGCCCTTGGTCTCGATACCCAGGCTCAGCGGGGTCACGTCGAGCAGCAGGACGTCCTTGACCTCACCCTTCAGCACACCGGCCTGCAGGGAGGCGCCGACCGCGACGACCTCGTCCGGGTTCACGCCCTTGTTCGGGTCCTTGCCACCGGTCAGCTCCTTGACCAGGTCGGCCACCGCGGGCATCCGGGTCGAACCGCCGACCAGGATCACGTGGTCGATCTTCGACACGTCGATGCCGGCGTCCTTGATGACGGCCTTGAACGGGGCGCGGGCGCGCTCGAGCAGGTCGTTGCTCATCTTCTGGAACTCTGCCCGGGAGAGCTTCTCCTCCAGGTGCAGCGGGCCGGAGTCGGTCAGGCTCAGGTACGGCAGGTGGATCGTGGTCTCGGCCGCGGCGGACAGCTCGATCTTGGCCTTCTCGGCAGCCTCGGTGAGGCGCTGCATGGCCATCTTGTCGCCGGACAGGTCGGTGCCGTTCTTGTTCTTGAACTGGGTCACCAGCCACTGGACGATCCGGGCGTCCCAGTCGTCACCGCCGAGGTGGTTGTCACCGCTGGTCGCCTTCACCTCGAAGACGCCGTCGCCGATCTCCAGCAGCGACACGTCGAACGTGCCGCCACCGAGGTCGAAGACCAGGATGGTCTGCTCGGTGCCCTTGTCCAGGCCGTACGCGAGCGCGGCCGCGGTCGGCTCGTTGACGATCCGGTGCACCTTCAGGCCCGCGATCTCGCCGGCCTCCTTGGTCGCCTGGCGCTGCGCGTCGGAGAAGTAGGCCGGCACGGTGATGACCGCGTCGGTGACCTGCTCCCCGAGGTACGCCTCGGCGTCCCGCTTCAGCTTCTGCAGCACGAACGCGCTGATCTGTTGGGGGGTGAACTTCTTGCCGTCGATGTCGACGCTCCAGCTCTCGCCCATGTGACGCTTGACGGAGCGGATGGTGCGGTCGACGTTCGTGGTGGCCTGGCGCTTCGCCACCTCGCCGACAAGGACCTCGCCGTTCTTGGCGAAAGCCACCACCGAGGGCGTCGTACGCGCTCCCTCGGCGTTGGGGATGACGGTGGGCTCGCCACCTTCCAGTACGGCGATGACGGAGTTCGTCGTACCGAGATCGATTCCGACCGCGCGGGCCATTCTGTTACCTCCACGAAGTTGAGTGATGCAGACTCAATGTTGCCCGTTCGTCCGCCTCGGTTCAAATCCGTGACGCAACAAACTTGAGTTCACTAGGCTCAACATTGCACATCGCCCAGGTCATTCCCAAGCTCGGGCCCGAATTTCGGGGTCCGGGCCAGGGTGCGGCCAGGGAGACCCCTCCCGGGGAAAGGTTTACCGTGCGACCCTGTCCCTGTGAAACTCCGCGCGATGAATCCCGCCGACTACGGCGCGGTGCTCGCGCTGAACAACGCCGCCGCCGGGCTGGTCGATCCCCTCGGCGCCGACCGCCTCGACTGGCTCCGGCTGATCGCCGCCCACGCCGCGATCATCGACCTGGACGGCAAGCCCGCCGGCTTCGTGCTGACCTTCACCCCGGGTTCGGCGTACGACGGCCTCGAGTTCGACTGGTTCACCCAGACGTACGCGAACCGCTTCCTGCTGATCGAGCGGATCGTCGTCGCGACCGAGCACCGCCGCGAGGGCATCGCCTCGCAGGTCTACCGCGCCATCGAACGCGCCGCCAAGCCGTTCGACCGCGCCGTCGCCCGCGTCCGCACCCACCCCCTGGACGACGCCGGTGTGACCTTCCACACCACCCGCGGCTACGTCGAAATAGGCAAACAACGCCTCCCCGACGGCACCCCCGCCCTCCTCCTCACCAAAGAACTAGCCGACTAGACCCGCCGCACGCCGAGCAGCCCTCGCACCGGCTGCTCATGCCGCAACCGAGGCTCGGTGAGCCCGTCCACGACACACGCCGCCCCGATCCACCGCGCGCCGGCCTCCTCCACCAACGCCCGCGCGGTCACCGCCGTCGCGCCGGTGTCCACCCAGTCGTCTGTGAACAGCACGCGGTCACCCGATCGCACCAGGTCGCGACGGAACCCGAAGACGACGTGCCGATCCCGGTAGTCGGGCCCGCTGGTACGCCGCACCCATCGGTCGCTGTCGAACGCCGGGCCGCATCTGGATATGTCGCACCTCCCGCACTGATCAACCTCGCCGCGGTTGTCGCTCTTACGGTCAGGTCGGCTGCGATTCTGACCCTGCCAGGCAGGTTGGTCAGTGCCGGAGGTCCGCCTGTGGACAGTTGACCCCGCCCGTGCGCCGGTTCCACCACCATGGAGGTATGGCGGACGTGATCGAGGTGCTTGGCAGGCGTGGGGGGAGCGCGACGTTCGCCGATCTCCGGGCACTCGTCTCCGCGCGAGCCATCCGGAGCGCGCTGGCCGACGGCTGCATCCGCCGGGTCGCAAAGGGTGTCTACGCTCTGCCCGAAGCTCCGCGCGCACTGACGGCCGCACGCAGCCACGGCGGGGTCGTGTCGCACCTCAGCGCTGCCCAGCACTGGGGTCTCGGCGTCATCAATCCACCGGCCCTTCCGCACGTCACCCTGGCCCCGGCCCGAGTGCGACGCCGGACCGGGCTGCCCTGCATCTTGCACTGGGCACCCGTGGCCGCCCTGGACGATGTGACCACTCCAATTCGCACTGTCCTCGACTGCCTTCGCACCCTGCCGTTGGGTGAGGCACTCGCGGTCGCGGATTCGGCCCTGCGGTCGGGCTGCGTCGATCAGGACGAGCTCCTCGAGGTCGCGACGAAGCTCCGTGGACCACACCGGCGGCGCATCCTGCGAATCGCCGAGCTCGCCGACGGGCGGGCCGAGTCGGTGCTGGAGTCGTCGCTGCGGGCACTGCTGATCGAGCGAGGGATCGACGGCTTCGTCCCCCAGGTGCTCGTTCAGGACAGCCTGTTCTCCGCGCGTCTCGACCTGGCGATGCCCGAGATCCGACTGGGCCTCGAGGCGGATGGGTTCGAACATCACGGCACCCGTCGGGCTCTTGTGCGCGACTGCCGGCGGCAGGTCAACCTGACGGTCCGAGGCTGGACGATCCTTCGGTTCAGCTGGGAGGACGTGATGTTCGACGAGGAGTGGGTCGTGAACGCGGTAGAGCAGGCGGCCGGACGTCAGCCACTGACCAAGCCTCTGCTCCGCGCAGCTTGATCGGAGAGCCGAGCGTGCGGGAGACGCCGGATCGGGAGTTGATCAGTGAGGGGCGTCCGCCTAAACCGGGCGGCCGGCTATGAAGGTTTGGGTTATGAGGGGGACGGCGGGGCGGTAGGAGAGGTGTAGGTGGGAGGGGGCGTCTAGGACGGACAGGTCGGCTTGGGTGCCGGGGGTTAGGTGGCCTCGGTCGGGGCGGCGGAGGGAGGCGGCGCCGCCGGCGGTGGCGGACCAGAGGGCTTCGGCGGGGGTCATGTGCATGTCGCGGACGGCGACGGCGATGCAGAAGGGCATCGAGGAGGAGTAGCCGGAGCCGGGGTTGCAGTCGGTGGCCAGGGCTACGGTGACGCCGGCGTCCAGGAGGCGACGGGCGTTGGGGTACGGCGAGCGGGTGGAGAACTCGATCGCGGGCAGAAGCCCGGCGACGACACCTGCCGAGGCCAGGGCGTCGATGTCGGCGTCGGTGAGATAGGTGCAGTGGTCCGCAGAGGCGGCGCCGACCTCGCAGGCCAGTTGTACGCCGGGGCCCTCGCCGAGCTGGTTCGCGTGGACCCGGGGCTGGAGGCCGCGGGCGATGCCGGCCTGCAGGATCGTGCGGCCCTGGTCGGCGTCGAAGGCGCCCCGCTCGACGAAGACGTCGATCCACTTCGCGTGCTTGGCGGCCGCGTCGAGCATCGGGCCGGTCACCAGCTCCACGTAGCCGGCCGGATCATCGGCGTACTCGGCCGGCACGACGTGCGCCCCGAGGTACGTCGTCTCGTCGGTGAACTGGCCCGCGATCTCGAGCGCGCGGGCCTCGTCGGCGACGGTCAGCCCGTAGCCGGACTTGATCTCGACCGTCGTGGTGCCCTGCCGGCGCATCTCGGTGACGAGGCGAGACACGTTCGCGGTCAGGTGTTCGTCGGTGGCTTCGCGGGTCGCGGCGACGGTGGTGCGGATGCCGCCCGCGGAGTACGGCGTACCGGTCATGCGGGCGGCGAACTCCTCGGCGCGATCGCCCGCGAAGACCAGGTGCGAGTGGGAGTCGACGAAACCGGGGATGACGGCGCGGCCGCCGAGGTCCAACGCTCCGTCGGCCGCCGGTGCGTCGCGGCGCGAGCCGACCCAGCCGACCTTGGTTCCGTCGATGACCAGGGCCGCGTCGTGGAGTTCGCCGAGGAGACCGCCGTGGGCAGGGTCGTTGGTCACGAGCGAGCTGATGTTGGTGAGCAGGAGTGAGGTCATCGGGTCACCGCCTCGATCGATTTCGTCAGCTGGGCTGGGACATCCAGGCGAATATGCTTGCCATCAGCAACCAGCTGGTCCCCGGAGACGACTACGTCGGAGACATCCGCAGCTGACGCCGCGAAGACTGCAGTCTCCAAGGTCCCGCCGGTGCCCGCGGTGCGGACGGTGTCCAGACGGATCGCTACCAGGTCGGCGCGGGCTCCGACCTCGATCGCGCCCGCGTCCTCGAAGCCGATCGAGCGGTGGCCGTCCGTGGTGGCTGCCTTGAAGAGCTCGGAGGCGGACCAGGTGCCGCGCTCGTGGGACGCGAGGCGTTCGTTCAGCTCGACGGCTCGCATCTCCTCGAAGAGGTCGATGATCGCGTGACTGTCGGAGCCGAGGGTCAGCGGCGAGCCTGTGTCGCGCAGTTGCACGGACGGGCCGATACCGTCGGCGAGGTCGCGTTCGGTGGTCGGGCAGAAGCAGGAGTACGTCGCGGAGCTCCCGAGCAACCCGACGTCGACATCGGTGAGATGCGTGGCGTGGACCGCGCTCGTCCGCCCGCTGAGGAACCCGGCCTCGTCGAGCACCTGCGCCGGCGTCCGCCCATAGGCCTTGAGACAAGCGGCGTTCTCCGCGACCTGCTCGGACAAGTGAATATGGAGCGGTACGTCGGGAAAGGCCGACGCCACCGCGCCGAGCTGATCCTGCGGCACGCCCCGCACCGAGTGGGCTGCCGCACCGATCACGACGCCATCGTCACCGCTCAACTGCGCGACCCTGGCGGCCCACGCGGTCGCGTCGCCGTCGCTGAAACGCTGCTGTACGTCGTTGAGCGGCTGGTCGATGCCGCCGGCGAGGTAGCACGTGTCGAGCAGCGTGATCCGGATGCCGACGTCACGCGCGGCCGCGATCAGGGCCTGGCCCATCGCGTTTGGGTCGTCGTACCGCCGGCCGCCCGGCGCGTGGTGGAGGTAGTGGAACTCCCCGACCGCGGTGATCCCGGCGAGCAGCATCTCGCCGTACACGGCCCTCGCGAGCTCGTAGTACGTGTCCGGGGTGAGCGCGGCGGCGACGGCGTACATCTGCTCGCGCCAGGTCCAGAACGTGCCGCGCTCGGTCTGCGTCCGGCCGCGGAGCGCGCGGTGGAATGCGTGGCTGTGGCAGTTCGCCAGGCCTGGGATCACGAGGCCGTTGAGGACCTGCGCGTCACCGGGGGCCGCATCCGGCTCGACCGAGGTGAAGCGGCCGTCCGTCGTCGTCACGAGGACGCCGCGGGCGAGGCCGGTCGGGAGGAGCGCGGCCTCACACCAGTACGACGTCACTTCGCAAGATCCTTCAGCACTGCGGCCAATGCCTCGACGCCCGCGAGACAGTCGTCCTGCTCGGCGTACTCGGCGGGCGAATGCGAGATGCCGGTCGGGTTGCGGACGAACAGCATCGCGGTCGGGATGCCGGCGTCCGAGAACACGCCCGCGTCGTGGCCGGCGCCGGTCGGGAGGACCGGGGCGCCGTCGAGTACGCCGACCAGCCGATCGCGCAGGCCGGTCGGGAAGTTGACGATCGGCGAGACCGATTCCGGGGTCACCTGGAGAGTGGTGCCGTCGCGTTCGGCGCGTTCGGTGGCTTGTTTGGTGATTGCCGCGAGCAACAATTCCAGCGTTGCGGTGTCGGCGGCTCGTGCGTCCAGCCAGGCGGTGACCTGCGACGGTACGGCGTTGGTGCCGTTGGGCTCGACCGATACCCGGCCGAAGGTGGCGCGGGCGCCGGCCAGGCGGGCCTGTTTGTTGGCGGCGAGGGCGGTCATCGCGTACGTGAGCATCGGGTCGTGGCGGTCTTCCATCAGCGTGGTGCCGGCATGGTTGGCCTCACCACCGAAGGTGAACCTGAACCGCCCGTGCGGCCAGATCGAGCTGGCCACACCCACCGGCGCCGTCAACCCTCTGCCCTGCTCGACATGTAGCTCGACGAACGTCCCCATCCGCTGGAGCAACGGCGACGGCCCGACTCCAGCCGGATCAATCCCCGCCTGCTCCAGCGCCAACCCCAGCGGCACACCGGCCCGATCCGTCAAAGCCAGCGCCTTCTCAGCCGACAGCACACCAGCCGCCACCCGAGACCCCAAACAAGGCATCCCGAACCGGGACCCTTCTTCTTCCACAAACGCACCCACCCCAATAGGCACGCTGGGCTCAAACCCCTCAGCCCGCAACCGATCAACAGCCGCCAACGCAGACACCACCCCCAGCGGCCCATCAAACGCCCCACCATCAATCACAGAATCCAGATGGCTCCCCGTCACCACCCCCGGACCATCGGATGCACCCCACCACGCGATGAGGTTGCCTATGCCGTCGGATTCGACTGCCAGGCCGCGGGCGGCGCACTGGTTCAGGAACCAGTGCGTCGCCTCGCGTTCGGTGGGGGTCCAGCCGCCTCGGGTGTAGCCGCCGGTGTCGGGGTTGCGGCCGATGGCGGACTGGTCGGCCCAGAGGGATTCGAAGCTCAAGACCGGCTCACGACAAGGGGTTCTTCGACAGCCAGTCCTTGGCGACCGCGTCCGCGCTCTCCTTGCCGACGTCGATCCGCTTGACCAGGTCGGTCAGCGCATCGGTGGTCAGCTTGGCGTCGACCGCGTTCAGCGTCGCCGCGATCTCGTCCGACTTGTGGTCGGTCCGGATCAACGGAACGATGTTGTTCGGGGGCAGGATGTTCTCCGGGTCGTCCAGCTGGACGAAGCCCTGCTCCTTGATCACCGACTGGGTGGTGAACAGGTTGGTCAGCTGAATCTGGTTGTCCTCCAGCGCCTTGATGCTCAGCGGGCCGCCGGCGTCCAGCGTCTTGTACTCCTTGAACTCGACGCCGTACTTCTCCTTCAGCCCCTTCAGACCGGCGGACCGGACCTTGAACTCGGAGCTACCGCCCGCGACCATCTCCTTGCCGACCGGCTTCAGATCGGCCAGCGACTTCAGGCTGTACTTGTCCGCGGTCGCCTTGGTCACCACGATGGTGTCCTCGTCGGCGGCCGGCGACTTGTCCAGCACCTCCAGACCGGGCGTCAGCGCCGCCTTCAGCGCGTCGTACGCCTTGTCCGGGTCGGTCTCGGTCGAGTTCTTGTCGAAGTAGGCCAGCGCGGCCCCGGTGTACTCCGGGACCAGGTCGACCGACCCGTCCTTGATCGCGGCCATGTAGGTCTCGCGGTTGCCGATGTTCGGCTTCTTCTTGACCTCGATGCCCTTGGCGGCGATGGCTTGACCGTAGATCTCCGCCAGCAGCTGGCTCTCGGAGAAGTCGGCCGATCCGACGGTGATGCTGCTCACCTTGGAAGGCGCGGGCGAGGACCCCGCGTTGTCACTGCCGAGCTGGTCGCCCCCACCCCCACAACCAGCCAGGCCGAGCACCGCCACCCCGGCGATCGCAGTACGGATGAGTGTGGATCTCAACACGAGAGCCTCCAGTGTCTCGTCAGCCACCGGCCGGTGCCGATGGATGTTCCAGGTTCTCAAGTTCATCAGATACGTCGGACAGTTCAGCCGGCCCGCAACCCTTCCGAGACGGTGAGCCGGCCGATCAGCGCGAACATGGCGTCGAGCAGGAGGGCGAGCAGAGCCACCAGCAGGGCGCCGGTGAACATCTGCGGGAAGTCACGGAGCTTCAGCCCATCGATCACGTAGCGTCCGAGACCGCCGAGCGACACCAGCGCCGCGATCGTCGCCGTCGAGACGATCTGCAGGGTCGCGCTGCGGACGCCCGAGATGATCAGGGGCATCGCGATCGGGATCTCCACCTTGGTCAGGATCTCGCGCCCGGTCATCCCCATCCCCCGGGCCGCGTCGATCGTCGCCGGATCGACACCGGACACACCGGCGTACGTCGAGGCGAGGATCGGCGGGATACCGAGAGCGACCAGCGCGATCAGCACCGGCAGGAAGCCGATGTTGTCGGTCAGCAGGACCGCGAGCATCAGCAGGCCGAGGCTGGGCAGTGCGCGGGCAGCGTTGCCGGTGTTGATCGCCAGGAACGCCCCACGCCTGGTGTGCCCGATCCGCAACCCGATCGGCAACCCGATCAGGACGGACAGGGCGAGCGCGGAGAACGTATACCAGAGGTGCTCCAGGATCCGGGCCCAGATTCCCTCGGGGCCGGACCAGTTGTACGGGTCGGTCAGGTACTGCCACATGTCAGACCACCTCTCCCACCTGAGTCGTGACGCGCGACCACGGCGTCAGGACCCGCTGCAACCCGACCAGGATCAGGTCGCACACCAGAGCCAGCAGCAGCGAGAGGACCACGCCGACCACCACCGGGGTGAGGAAGGCCTTCTGGAAGCCGAGCGTGAACAACTCGCCCAGACCGCCGATTCCGATCACGGCCCCGACGCTCACCATCGAGATGTTCGCGACGGTGACCACCCGTAGCCCGGTGAAGATCACCGGTACGGCGATCGGCAGGTCGACCGCGATCAGGCGGTGGATCGGGCCGAACCCGACGGCGATGGCCGACTGCCGCACATCGACCGGTACGGAACGCAGCCCGTCGATCACGTTGCGGATCAGCAGGGAGACCGTATAGATGGTCAGCGCGATGATGATGTTGGCCGTGGCCAGCACCTTGGTCCCGAGGACCGCCGGGATCACGATGAACAGCGCGATCGACGGCAGCGAGTACAGCACGCCGCCGAGCGCGATCAGCGGGTTCGCCAGCCAGGAGTAGCGCGTGGCGACGTACCCCAACGGGACCGAGATGATCAGCCCGAGGATCACCGGGACGATCGCCAGGTAGATGTGTTCGCGCAGCTGTTCCCAGATCAGCCCGAGGTTGTCACCGATCCACGTCATGATCGCAAGGCCTCTGCGACCGTGGACTGGTCGATGACGCCGACGGCCCTGCCCTCGTCGTCCACGCAGACGCCGCAGCCGGTGGGCGACGTCAGTACTGCGTCCAGCGCCGCGCGCAACGAATCGCCGCGCTTGAACACCGCGCCGAGCGGCAGCAGCTCGCCGGACCCGTTCTTCCAGCCGACCGGTACGCCGTCCTTCAACGCGAGCTCGTCCGGAACCGGCTGCACCGGCAGCTCTTCGGGATGCACGAACGTCAGTGCACGGTAACCGCGATCCTGTCCGACGAAGCCGCGGACGAAGTCGTCGGCCGGCTCGCCGAGCAGCTCGGCCGGCGGCGCGAACTGGGCCAGCTTCCCGCCGACCTGCAGTACTGCGACGTTGTCGCCGAGCTTGATCGCCTCATCGATGTCGTGCGTGACGAACACGATCGTCTTGCCGATATCGCGCTGCAGCCGGAGCAGCTCCTCCTGCAACTGGTGCCGGACGATCGGGTCGACCGCGCTGAACGGCTCGTCCATCAGCATGACCGCCGGATCGGCCGCCAGCGCACGGGCGACGCCGACTCGTTGCTGCTGGCCACCGGACAGCTGGGCCGGATACCGCTCGGCCAGCTTGATGTCCAGGCCGACGCGTTCGAGTAGCTCCATCGCCGTACTGTGTGCCTTGCGCTTGTCCCAGCCGAGCAGCTTCGGGACGGTTGCGACGTTGTCGACAACGGTCTTGTGCGGGAACAGGCCGGCGTTCTGGATCACGTAGCCGATCCCCCGGCGCAGCGTGACCGCATCCTTGCCGTTGATGTCCTCGCCGTCGATCGAGATCGTCCCGCCGGTCCGCTCGATGGTGCGGTTGATCATCCGCAGCGACGTGGTCTTGCCGCACCCGGAGGGCCCGACGAACACCGTGATCTGGTTGCTCGGGATCCGCAGGGACAGTTTGTCGACGGCGACGGTGCCGTCCGGGTACTGCTTGGTGACGTCCTCGAACTCGATCATGGCGCCCCTTCGCGCTCGTCGTCGGTCGCGGATGCGACCCTAGCGGAACGACAGACCGAATCCACGCGGTCGCGCGGTTTCTCGTCTTGTGAAATGTGCACCGTAGCACTACAGATTGCCACGGTCGCCCACAGTCAGCCTTCCTGCATCGGGATGCGCACACCCCGCTGGTCGGCGACCTCGACAGCCTTCTCGTAACCGGCGTCGACGTGACGGATCACACCCATCGCCGGGTCGTTCGTGAGGACCCGTTCCAGCTTCTGCCGGGCCAGGTCGGTGCCGTCGGCAACCGACACCTGGCCGGCGTGGATGGACCGGCCGATACCGACGCCGCCGCCGTGGTGGATCGACACCCAGGAAGCACCGCTGGCCACGTTCACCATCGCGTTCAGCAACGGCCAGTCCGCGATCGCGTCCGAGCCGTCGAGCATGCCTTCGGTCTCCCGGTACGGCGATGCCACGCTGCCGGTGTCCAGGTGATCGCGGCCGATCACGATCGGCGCCTCGAGCTCGCCGGAGGCAACCATCTCGTTGAACCGCACACCGGCCTTGTCCCGCTCGCCCTGTCCGAGCCAGCAGATCCGGGCCGGCAGACCCTGGAACGCGACCCGCTCGCCGGCCAGCTTGATCCAGCGGGTCAGGTGCTCGTTGTCCGGGAACAGGTCCAGGATCGCTTGGTCCGTCTTCGCGATGTCGGCCGGATTGCCGGACAGCGCCGCCCACCGGAACGGGCCCTTTCCTTCACAGAACAACGGCCGGATGTACGCCGGTACGAAACCGGGGAAGTCGAAAGCGCGGTTGAAGCCCGCCTTCCGAGCCTCATCGCGGATCGAGTTGCCGTAGTCGAACACCTCGGCACCCGCGTCCTGGAACCCAACCATCGCCGCCACGTGCCGAGCCATCGATGCCTGCGCGCGCTCGGTGAACCCGGCCGGGTCCTTCTCACGCGCGCTCACCCAGTCGTCGAACTCGATGCCGACCGGCAGGTACATGAGCGGGTCGTGCGCCGAGGTCTGGTCGGTGACGATGTCGATCGGCGCACCCAGCTCCAGCAGCTCCGGCACGATCACCGCGGCGTTGCCCAGGACACCGATCGAGAGCGGCCGGCGAGCCTTCTTAGCCTCCTCCGCCAACCGCAGCGCGTCGTCCAGGTCCTTGGCCCGTACGTCGAGGTAGCGGTGCTCGATCCGGCGGTCGATCCGCGACGAGTCGACGTCGATGCAGATCGCGACGCCGTCGTTCATCGTGACGGCCAGCGGCTGCGCGCCGCCCATGCCACCAAGGCCCGCAGTGAGCGTGATGGTCCCGGCCAGGGTGCCGCCGAAGCGCTTGTCGGCAACGGCGCCGAACGTCTCGTACGTGCCCTGCAAAATCCCCTGCGTGCCGATGTAGATCCACGACCCGGCCGTCATCTGGCCGTACATGGTCAGCCCCATCGCCTCGAGCTTGCGGAACTCCTCCCAGGTGGCCCAGTCGCCGACCAGGTTCGAGTTCGCGATCAGCACCCTCGGCGCCCACTCGTGCGTCTGCATCACCCCGACCGGGCGGCCGGACTGCACGAGCATGGTCTCGTCGTCCTTGAGCGTGGTCAGCGTCCGGACCATCGCGTCGAACGAGTTCCAGTCGCGGGCGGCCTTGCCGGAACCGCCGTACACGACGAGTTCGTCGGGGTGCTCGGCGACCTCGGGGTCGAGGTTGTTCTGCAGCATCCGCAGCGCGGCTTCCTGCTGCCAGCCGCGCGCGGTCAGAGTGGTGCCGCGGGGTGCGCGCACAGGACGGGGTCCGGACATGGGTGATCCAGCCTTTCTCAGTTGAGCGGGCCGGTGACGGCCTCGGTAGCTTCGATGTAGGTGCCGTTGGCAACGAGTTGGACGGAGTGCTCGAGCTCGGGCGCCAGGTGGCGGTCCGTGCCGGGGCCCTCGACGTGCTCCCGCAGTACGGCCTTGGCGGCTTCGGTTGCCGGGGCCGGGGTGAGCGGTGCGCGCAGGTCGAGCGCGCGGGCGGCGGTGAGGATCTCGATCGCGAGCACCCGCTGCAGGCCGTCGACCGACTTGCGCAGCTTGCGGGCCGCGGACCAGCCCATCGAGACGTGGTCCTCCTGCATCGCGCTGCTCGGGATCGAGTCGACGCTGGCGGGTACGGCGAGACGCTTGAGCTCGGACACGATCGCGGCCTGCGTGTACTGCGCGATCATGTGGCCGCTGTCCACGCCGGGATCGTCGGCCAGGAAGGCGTTCAGCCCGTGGTTGCGCGCGACGTCGAGGAAGCGGTCGGTACGACGTTCGCTGATGCTGGCCAGGTCCGCCACCGCGATGGCGAGGAAGTCGAGCACGTACCCGACCGGGGCGCCGTGGAAATTGCCGTTGGACTCGACGCGGCCGTCTTTCAGTACTACGGGGTTGTCGATCGCAGCGGCGAGCTCGCGGTCGGCGACCGATGCCGCGTGCGCCGCGGTGTCGCGGGCGGCGCCGTGGACCTGCGGGGAGCACCTGAGCGAGTACGCGTCCTGGACGCGGTTGCAGTCCGGACCGCGATGGCTCGCGACGATCGCGCTGTCCTTCAGGAGCGTGCGGAGATTGGCAGCGGACGCGGCTTGGCCGGGATGCGGGCGCAGGGCCTGCAGGTCCTCGGCGAAGACCCGGTCGGTGGCAAGCTGAGCCTCGACGCTCATCGCGGCCGCGAGGTCGGCGGTCTTGAAGAGCCGGTCGAGGTCGGCGAGCGCGAGGACCAGCATGCCGAGCATGCCGTCGGTCCCGTTGATCAGTGCGAGGCCTTCCTTCTCGGCCAGCACGACCGGCGCAAGACCGTTCTGCCGCAGGGCTTCACCCGCGTCGAGAAGGTTGCCGTCGGCATCACGGACCTTGCCTTCGCCGAGGATCGCCAGCGCGACGTGCGACAGCGGTGCGAGATCGCCGGAGCAGCCGAGGCTGCCGTACTCGTGCACGACCGGAGTCAGGTGCGCGTTGAGCAAACCGGCGTACGCCTGGGCGGTCTCGACCTTCACACCGGTGCGGCCGGTGGCGAGGGTGGAGAGTCGCAGCAGGGCAAGCGCCCGTACCACCTCGGTCTCCACCTCGGGGCCGGAGCCGGCCGCGTGCGAACGGATCAGGCTGCGCTGCAACTGCGCGCGCAACTCGGGCGCGATGTGCCGCGTCGCGAGTGCGCCGAACCCGGTCGAGACGCCGTAGTGCGGGGTGTCCGCGTGGGCCAGCGCCTCGATCGCGGCGCGTGACTTCGCGATCTCTTCGAGGGCCTGGTCGTCGATCCGTACCTGCGCGCCGTACCGTGCGACCGCGACCACCTCGGCCGGGGTCAGCGGTCCGATACCGACTATCACCGTGTCTTCCACCCGATCATTGGACCGCGCCGCGATGCTCCCCGACAGGAGCGGCATACCAGTTTCTGTCTCGAATCTGAGACGTCGGGCGTGGACCCGCGAACACATAGAGTCAAGCCATGGTGTTCGAGATCCGGCCGGCGCGGCCGGCGGACGCGGTCGGCGTCGCCCAGGTCTGGGCTGCCGTGATGCCGCATCTGGTGAAGTCGGCGCGGGCGATCGAGACCGAGCTGCGAGGTGGCCACAGCCGCGTGATCCTGCTCGCCGTGGACGGTCCGGACGTGGTCGGGTACTCGAACCTCTACCTGCCCGAGGCAGGCGCGGCCGGGGCGCGGGTGCGGATCACGGTCCAGGTGCCACCGGCGCAGCGCAAGCGCGGGATCGGCAGTGCGTTGCTGACCGCGATCTCCGCGGAGGCTGTCACCGCCGGGGCCGGCCGGTTGCTGGTCGCCGTGGCTGACGACGACGATTCCAAGGCGTTCGCGGACAAGCGCGGGTTCGCGCTGGGGCGGCGGATGAGTCATGCCGCCGCCGATCTGCGTGAGGCGCGCGAGCCGGTCGCGCCACCGGCCGGGCTACGTCTGACCACGTACGACGACCTCGAGCCGCGGCAGGTGTTCGACGCGGAGATCCAGGTGCGGGACGACGATCCGAGCGGGTTCTCCGGCGGGCCGGCGTACGACGAATGGGTGAAGGTGTCGTGGAACAACCCGGACATCCGCCGGGACCTGAGCTTCGCTGTGCTCGACGGTGACCGGGTGCCGTCGTTCGTCACCACGACTGCTGATCCGGACCGCGGGGTGATCTGGTCGAATCTGACCGGCACGATCCCGTCGGACCGCGGGCGCGGACTGGCGAAGGTGGTGAAGTCACACGCGCTGGCCGCGGCCCGGGACGCCGGATTCGTGACGGCATCGACCGGGAACGACGCCGGCAATGCGCCGATGCTGGCGGTCAACCAATGGCTCGGCTACCGGACGACGTCCGGCGCGTGGACCGCGGAGAAGGCCCTGTGAAGCGACTCGTTACCTCGTTGCTGTTCTTTCTGGTGGTGTCGCTCGCGGTCGGGTTGCTGCTCTCGGGCACGGAGTTCCTGGACTGGGGCGTCGCCGGCGGGCTGTTCGCGATCGCGGTCGCCGGCGAGGGCCTGCGGTTCTGGCTCCGACGGAGCCGCGCGAAGAAACGCGAATCGTCAGGGATCTAAGACCGGCCGGGATACCCTGCCGTTGTGAGCGGCAACGTTCCCGCCTCGACCCGCACGCTGCGGGTGCTGACGTTCCTGGCCACCCAGCCCGGTCCGGTACCGATGGAGCGCATCGCCTCCGCGGTCGGCCTGCCGCGCTCGTCGACGTACCACTTGCTGCGGGCAATGATCGACGAGGGGTTCGTCACCCATCTGCCGGAGGAGAAGCGGTACGGACTCGGGGTTGCCGCGTTCGAGATCGGGTCGGCGTACCTGCGGCACGATCCGTTGGAGCGGCTGGCGCGGCCGTTGCTGGTGCAGTTGGTGCACGAGGTGGGGCAGACGGCGCATCTCGGCGTACTGCACGGTCGGGAGCTCGTCTACCTGCTGAAAGAACAGCCGCCGCGGCCGGTCACGCTGGTCACCGATGTCGGGGTGCGTCTTCCGGCGACCCTCACCGCGTCCGGTCGTGCCCTTCTCGCCGAGCTTCCTCCGGCCCAGGTGCGTGCTCTCTTCCCCACGCCTGAGTCCTTCGTCCGCCGCACCGACCACGGCCCGCAAACCCTCACCCAACTCCGCCGCCTACTGGCCGACGAAAAACGCCAGGGCTTCGCCGTCGAAGACTCTTTCATCACCCCTGGTATGGCCTCCGTAGCCAGCGCCGCCGTCGACCACGCCGGCCACCCGGCCGCCGCCATCAGCGTCACCTTCCGCACAGACGCCATACCACCGCCCGACCGCCCCCACCTGGCCCACCGAATCCGCCAAGCCGCAACCGCCCTCACTCGCCGCCTCCATGGGTAGTAGCTCTAACGACAGGAGGTAGTGCTGAAATCGGCCCGACGCGGGGGTGAGCTGAGCGTGAACCAGCCGGACACCTCCTGTCGTTAGCGCACCTAACCCGACTCGGCTGGGTGTTCGACCTGGCGGTCGCCCCACTGGGTTAGTAGGCCGCGGCCGATCTCGAGGTCTTCGCGGAGGGAGCGGTCGGCTAGGTCGTCGGGGAGGGCGGCCAGGGCGTCTGCCAGCCAGGGGCCGACGGCGGCGGGTGCTAGGTCGTCGGGGGTCAGGCCGGCTAGGCGGATTGCGCGTACGGCGGTTACCAGTTCGCTGGCTAGGACCTCGCGTAGGGCGTCCAGGAGCTGAGCGGTTAGTACTGCGGCCTGCGGCGCGAAGCTCGCGTGGAGCTCGGCGCCGCGGGACAGCGTCGCGGTGCCGAGCGTGGCGGGCTGGGCGGCGGACCGTACGGCCGCGAGCGCGTCGTGGGCGACGTACTCGATCATCATCACGCCCGAGCTTGCCTCCGCGCCGCTGGCGAGGAATCGGCTGAGGCCGGTGTAGTCCGGGTCGACCAGGTTCGCAACGCGGGTGGTCGAGAGGGTCGCGACGCTGTGCAGGCTGAGCCGGAGCGAGTCGAGGGCGAGCGCGATCGGCATCGCATGCCAGTTGCCGTTGTGCAGCACGGTATCGCCGGCCACCAGCGGGTTCTCCGCGGCGGCGTTGATGTCGATCCGCACGCTGTTGCCCAAGGCATCGGAATGATCGACGGCAGGCCCGAGCACCTGCGCGAAAGCCCTTAGTCCGAAGGGATCCTGGACGCGCGCAGGCGGGAGCGGCAACCCGTCGAGCAGCCCGCGCATCCGGCGCGCGACCCGTACCTGCCCCGGCTGCGGACGAGCCTCGTGGACGCGTACGTCGTACACCTCGGCGTTGCCGCGCAGCGCGACATGGGAGAGCGCGCCGACCAACGGTACGACGTTGATGAGCGTGACGGCTTCGACGTACGCGAGGCAGCATTCGGCGAGCGTGAGCGCGTTGCTGGACAGGAGCGGAAGCGCACTGGTCCCGTCGATGACATCGCCGAGCGCAAGCCCGAGCTCCGCGAGCGGACCGAGGTCGCCGGTACCGATCGCGCCGCCGCGATGCAGGTCAGGCAAGTCATCTTCGTTGAGCAGGCCAACGATCGCGTCCGCCACCGCCGGATCGAGCCCGGATCCGCCCGCGGCGAGCTGGTTGACCCGGATCAGCAGCCCGAGCCGGACGACATCCTTCGGGTACGACGTCGTACCGGTCGTACTGTGCGACCCCAGCAGTCGCGCGCCGTGCTCCGGGTCGGACGTGAGCACGTCGCGGTTCGCGCCGACACCGGTCGTCCGCCCGTACACCGGCCGCCGTGCCGCGACCTCGGCCACCACCGCGGCCGACGCCTCCATCCGCTTCCGCGCGACGTCGCTCAGCCGAACCGCCGTACGCCGCTGTCCGAGCGCGACCGCTTCCAGCGGGCTCAACCCGGCACCCGTCAGCTCAACCGGCTCCATCCCCACAGTGTGGAACCGCCCTGCCCGGTCGGGTAAGCGCCGCGCCCACCTAAACGTCTCGAATCCGAGACGAGCATGATCGGGGCATGACAGTCGAGGACGAAGTACGCGCGGAGGCGGCCGAGGCGGACGCAGTACTGATCGGCAACGACGCCGAACTGATCGCGAACTGCTGGACCGACGACTGGGTGGCCGTCGATGCCAACGGAGTCACGCCCAAGGCCGACATCATCGGCTGGATCGCGTCGGGACGACTGCAGCATCACAGCATGACCACCGTCGGCGGGGAGCGGATCGTCCGGGTCGGCGACACGGTCGTCCTCACCGCCCGGAAGGCGAGTACCGGCACCTGGGACGGAACGCCGTACGAGATCGAGGAATGGATCAGCCAGGTCTACGTGCGCTCGGACGGACGCTGGCTGCAGGCGTTCTGCCACAAGGCGACGGCTGCCTGAGCGAAGAACAGCCCGTCGCCCTCGGTGGGGGCGACGGGCTGTGGGAAGACCAGGGTTACTTCTGGCCGTAGCGCTTCTTGAACTTCTCCACGCGGCCCTGGGTGTCCATCACGCGCTGCTGGCCCGTGTAGAACGGGTGACTCGCGGACGAGATCTCGACGTCGACGACCGGGTAGCTGTTCCCGTCGTGCCAGACGACTGTCTCGTTGCTCTCGCGGGTCGAACCGGTGAGGAAGCTGAAGTTGCCGGACTTGTCCCGGAAGACGACCCGGCGGTAGTCGGGGTGAATGTCCTTCTTCATGCGGCAGTACTTCCTTCCAGATAAGGGGCGAACGGGTCGGTCAGGGGATGGACCGCTTCATCCGCACGAAGGACACAACCGTCGAGCAGGGCGGTTAATTCCCGCGGATCCAGACCGGGGCCGGTGATCGACAGGTACGACGCGCGGTCGCCGTACTCCGGATGCCACTCGAGGGCGGACCGGGCTTGATGCTGCTGACCGACCGAGGGCCAGCGGTCCGCCGGGAGGTCGGCCAGCCACGGACCGAGCACGCCGATGGAGATGTTCGTGCCGAAGCTGTCCCAGCTGAGCCGGTTGCGATGCTGGGTCGCGATCCACAATGTCCCGCGGCCGCGAGCGGATCCGGCGACCAGGTCCTCCAGGGCGTCGTACAGGCGCTCCGGGTGAAACGGTCGATTGGATTGCCAGACCAGTGTCGGCACCTCACCGTCCGCGGGCGCCGCGATCGAACCTGGCTCGACGACGTTCCCAGCAGCATGCAGCCGTACGCCGAGCAGCCCGGCCGGCGTGGTTTTGATCAGCAGTTGCGGATTGATCGCCTGGACCAGCGCAGCCGGATCCTCATCGCTCAGCACTGCCGCATCCGCCGACTCCAGTTGCCGTACGACGACCTCGGCGATCGCGCGACCGTCCTCGACAGCCGTCGGGATGCCGCGATCCCGGATCAGCTCTTCGCCGGTCAGGTCAGCGACCACGGTGGCGGCGTCGACGGTAGTGACGACGGCGTCGATGCGGAGGTCGTCGGCCGTCGCGAGCTCGGCCGCGATCGCCTGGGTGTCACCGGCGGCGGGGACGTTGACGATCGCCGCGCCGTACCGCTCGATGGCCGCGATGCTGGAGAGCAGCTGGACGAGGGAGCCGCGCATCGCGCAGGAGACGCACGGGTGGTCCATGGTGATCACCTCGCGGTCGATCACGCCGGCCGCCGTACGAGCGAGGCGGACGACGGAGCCTGCACTCAGGCTGCTCACGTCGTACTCCACCAGGACGCCGGTCGGGCCGGCGGCTGCCAGCAGATTCCCCGCGACGGCGCCGCGGAACCCCTCGTCGAGGCCCGTCAGCAAGGTCACCGGCAGCATCGATTCTCCCGTCTTATTGAAAACGACAACCACTACAAAGTACCCCGTCGGCCGGAATAGCCGCCACCCGGCCGGCGTTCATCAGAGTGTGGGTCACCCGCCAGGTGATCCGGGAAAGGACAGCATGGCCAAGCGCAACGACCTCCGCCCCATCATCAAGCTCCGCAGCACCGCAGGCACCGGCTTCACCTATGTAACGCGGAAGAACCGCCGGAACAATCCCGACCGGCTGATCATCCGCAAGTACGACCCGAAGACCCGCGCCCACGTCGACTTCCGCGAAGAGCGATAAATGACAAAGTCCCCCGCCGAAGCGGGGGACTTTTGTGTAGCTAGAGACGGTTGTAGGCCTTCAGTGTTCGGAGGGCGCCGACGGTCACGATGCCCCGGTACTCCAGGGTGGCTGCGGGGCCGGGCGGTTCCCAGGTGATGGCCCAGCCGCCGTCGTCTTGCTGGTCGGCGATCAGGCGGTCCAGGTGCGCCTCGAGCTGCTCGTCGGTGAACAGCTGCTTCCAGAAGCTGTCCGGCGTCGGCGCCAAGTGCAGCGGCGTGACGCCGTACGTCGGATCCGCGGCGTCGGCGCGGAACCATTGCAGCTTGGGCAACCAGTCGCGGACTCGATCGACGTCGACGTCGTCGGTGTGCTCGAGGAACTCCAGCGCCTCGTGCATCCCATGGGCATCCTCGGGGAACTCCTTCGCCAGCTCCGCCGCGCACCAGGCGCCGGCCTTGTCGCGCCACGGGTGCTCGACGCCGAGCGTGTAGAGCCGGCCGACCAAGCCCGCGGTGGGGTTGATGCCAGGCTGGTAGGTCCACTCGGTGATGTGCTCGGCCCGCGGGTAGCCCTCCACCGCCGGACCGCACAGCGGCACCGCACCATCAGCATTGGCGAGCTGAGCCAACCAATCAGTCGCCCGCCGGACCATCTCGTCGTCCCGACCATCAGCCGCGATCAGTGTGCTGAACGCGACCTCCACATCGAGCGGCAAGCTGTCCGGACACCGCTTGTCCGGCTCCAGCCCCCACCCGAAGCCCCCGTCGGCATTCTGGAACCCGCGCAGCGCGTCGACCACACCTTGCGGATCAGCGCCTTCGAAAACCGTGGCGAAGAGCCGACGCTCAAGCAACCGAGCGTCCCGCCGTACAAAGTCCCGACCTGCCGTGAAGATGTCCATGCGCCCACCATTCCGCAGATCCCGCCGGAGGTCTTGAACGAAACGGACACGCTCAGGGTTCGAAGCGGTAGCCCATGCCTGGTTCGGTGAGGAGGTGTTTGGGGCGCGCTGGGTCGGGTTCGAGTTTGCGGCGGAGTTGGCCCATGTAGAAGCGGAGGTTGCCGCTGGCGGTCTCGTAGCCGGGGCCCCAGACCTCGGTGAGGAGCTGGCGTTGGGACATCAGCTTGCCGGGGTTGCGGACGAGGACCTCGAGCAGGTGCCACTCGGTCGGGGTGAGGCGGATGTCTTCGCCGGTCTCCAGCGTCACGCGCTTCGCGGCGAGGTCCACGACCGCGCCGCCGACGGTCACTACCGGCTGGTCCTGGGCGATGTTGCTGCGGCGCAGTACGGCGCGCATCCGGGCCAGGAGCTCGTCGATCCCGAAGGGCTTGGTCACGTAGTCGTCCGCGCCGGCGTCCAACGCCTCGACCTTGTCGGTCTGGTCGGTCCGCCCGGACAGGACGAGGATCGGCGCGTCGGTCCAGCCGCGCAGCCCGCGGATCACGTCCACGCCGTCGAAGTCCGGCAGTCCGAGGTCGAGGATCACCAGCTCGGGCGGGTGCTGCGCGGCGACCTTCAAAGCCGACGTACCGGTGCCGGCCAGATGCACCTCGTATCCCCGCGCCTTCAGGTTGATCTGCAACGCCCGCACAATCTGCGGCTCGTCATCGACCACCAGGATTCTGGTCATGCGGCCTCCCGGCCTGGACTGAGGAGCGGAGGGAGCGAAGCGACCGGAGCGACGAGGGAAGGCCGGGAGTCACAGCCGCATGACCCGCCGCGACGGAGTCGTGGCATCAGTACAGTCACTCCTGCTCCGATCGTTCGCGTGTTCCCGGGACCGGGGCGTCGGTTGGGCGGAGGGTGGCGGTCGGCATGGTGACCACCATGGTCAGTCCGCCGCCTGGGGTGTCCTCGGGCAGCAGCGTGCCGTGCATTGCCTCGGCGAGGCCGCGGGCGAGCGCCAGCCCCAGACCCACGCCGACCGTGTTGTCGGTGTCGCCGAGGCGCTGGAACGGCGCGAACATCCGGTTCCGGTCCTCGCGCGGGATCCCCGGCCCGCGGTCGATCACGCGGACCTCGACGATGTCGCCGAGAGCGCTTCCCGTGATCAGCGGCGGGCGCCCGGGAGGTGAGTAGCGGATCGCGTTCGCCAGCAGGTTCGCGACCACGCGCTCGAGCAGCGCCGGATCCGCCTCGACCAGCGGCAAGGTGTGCGGGATGTCGACCGTCACCTGGTCGGCCTCATCACCCAGCTCGGCCAGTACGCCGGGCATGATCTCGTCCAGCGCCATCGGCCGCGTGAACACGGGCAGCACTCCGGCCTGCAGCCGACTGAGGTCCAGCAGGTTGTCCACCAACCGCGACAACCGATCCAAAGACTCGTCCGCTGTCTCCAGCAACTCCTCCCGCTCCGACTCGCTCCACTCCACGTCGTCGCTACGCAGCGACGTCACGGATGCCTTCGCCGACGCCAGCGGCGATCGCAGGTCATGGCCGACCGCGCGCAACAACGCAGTACGCAGCTTGTCGGCCTCGGCGAGCGGCTTGGCCTCGGCGGCCGCCTCGCTCAACCGGGCGCGGTCCACCAACGCGGCGGCGTGGGCCGCGAACGCCCCTACCAGCCGCCGCTCGTCAGCCTCCAACTGATGACCCTGCAGCACCAGCACCAGGTCGTCCCGCGCGGGGATCTCCGCGTCGGCCTCCTCCGGACGGGTGCAGGTCAGGGAGCCGGCCGAGGCCAGCGGTCGCCAGACCTCGGTCAACTCGTCGTCGTCCACACGTTCCATCAGACACGCCCCGGTCATCCCGAAGGCCTCGCGCACTCGTTCGAGCAGCGCGGGCAGGGCTGTCTCTCCCCGCAATACCGATCCGGCCAAGGTCGCCAGCGTCTCCGATTCCGCGGCCGCCCGGGCCGCCTGCCTGGTACGTCGTGCAGCACGGTCGACGACCGAACTGACCATTGCCGCTACCAGCACGAAGATCAGCAGTGCCAGGGCGTTGTTGAGCTCGGCAATCGTGAAAGTCCGCCGCGGTGGCGTGAAGAAGTAGTTGAGGACCAGCGATCCCCCGATCGCCGTCACCATGGCCGGCCACATCCCGCCGACCAGCGCGACCACCACGACCGCGAACAGGAACGCCAGCACGTTGCTGGTCAAGTTGAGCGTGTCCCCGCCCAGCCCGAGGACCAGCGCCAGCACCGGCGGCAGTGCCACCGACAGCACGAAGCCCTGAATCTTGCGGCGGCGGGAAAGTGCTCCCCGCTGCCGCGGCAGCCGGCCACGCCCCATCAGCGAATGCGTGACGATGTGTACGTCGATATCGCCCGAATCGCGGATCGTGGTGGCGCCGATCCCCGGCCCGGTGAACAGCGAGCCGATCCGCGACCGGCGACTGCCGCCGAGCACCAACTGGGTCGCGTTCTCGGCCCGGGCGAACGTGAGCAGCGCGGCCGGAACGTCGTCACCCACCACCTGGTGATAGGTCCCGCCGAGCTTCTCGACCAGGTTGCGCTGCTCCGCCAGCTTGCTCGGGTTCGCACCGGTCAGGCCATCGGACCGCGCGACATGTACGGCGAGCAGGTCCCCGCCGGACGACCGGGCCGCGATCCGGGCAGCGCGCCGGATCAGCGTCTCGCCCTCGGGTCCGCCGGTGAGCGCGACGACGACCCGCTCCCGGGCCTCCCAGGTCGAGTCGATGTCGTGCTCCTGCCGGTACTGCTGCAGACCCGCATCCACCCGGTCTGCCAGCCAGAGCAGGGCCAACTCACGAAGGGCGGACAGGTTGCCGACCCGGAAGTAGTTGCCCAGGGCAGCGTCGATCTTGTCTGCGGCGTACACGTTGCCGTGCGCCATCCGCCGCCGCAGCGCCTCCGGCGTCATGTCGACCAGCTCGATCTGGTCCGCCGCCCGGACCACCCGGTCCGGGACCGTCTCCTGCTGCGGTACGCCGGTGATCTTCTCGACCACGTCGTTGATCGACTCGAGGTGCTGGATGTTGACCGCCGAGATCACGTCGATCCCGGCGGTCAGCAGCTCCTCGATGTCCTGCCAGCGCTTCTCGTTCCGGCTGCCCGGGACGTTGGTGTGCGCGAGCTCGTCGACCAGCGCGACCTCGGGCCGCCGGGCAAGTACTGCGTCGATGTCCAGCTCGGTGAAGCTCGCACCGCGATAATCGATGATCCGCCGCGGGACCACCTCGAGTCCGGTCAGCATCCCCGCGGTGTGTTCACGGCCGTGGGTCTCGACGAATCCGACCACCACGTCGGTGCCCCGGGCGAGGCGCCGCTGCCCCTCGCCCAGCATCTTGTACGTCTTCCCGACACCAGGCGCGGCACCCAGATAGATCCGCAGATGCCCACGGCCGTTCTTACTCATGCCTCCATGCTCTCAGTTCAGCCCAGCGCAGCCAGTGCGTTGTTGAGCGTGACAACGTTGACTGCCGGCTCACCGAGGAAGCCGAGCGTGCGGCCCTTCGTGTTCTCCTTGACCAGTTGCTTGACCTGATCCACCGACAGTCCCCGCTCGCGGGCGACCCGGTTGACCTGCAGAGCGGCGTACGCCGGGCTGATCGACGGGTCGAGGCCGCTGCCGCTCGCGGTGAGCGCGTCCGGCGGCACCTGCGACGGGTCGACGCCCTCGAGCGCCGCGATCGCCTTGCGCCGGTCGTCGATCGCCGTGACCAGATCGGCGTTGTTCGGACCGAGGTTGGAGCCGCCGCTGGCCGCGCCGTCGTAGTCGCTCGCGGACGGCCGGGTCTGGAACCACTTCGGGTCCGCGACCATGATCGCGTTGCCGTCGGCATCCTTCTTCCCGGTGTCCATCGTGTACGCCTGGCCGATCAGGTCCGAGGCGACAGCCTTGCCGTCGACCTTGACGATCGAGCCGTTCGCATTGCCGTGGAACAGCGCCTGCGCCACTCCGGTCATCACCAGCGGGTAGACGATCCCGAGGATCGCCGTGAACACGAGCAGCGCCCGTAGCGCCACTCCGAACTGCCGGACCGAGCCGGGCAGATTGCTTGCCATGAACAACTAACCTTTCACCGAAGACCCGGGATCAAGGAGATCACCAGGTCCAGGAGTTTGATACCGACGAACGGGGTGATCAGACCGCCGACACCGTAGATCAGCAGGTTCCTGCGCAGCATCGCCGAAGCCGACGACGGCCGGTACCGGACACCGCGCAGCGCCAGCGGCACCAGGGCCACGATCACCAGCGCGTTGAACACGATGGCCGACACGATCGCCGACTCCGGCGAGTGCAGTCCCATCACGTTCAGCTTGTCCAGACCCGGGTACGCCGCTGCGAACAGCGCCGGCAGGATCGCGAAGTACTTGGCCACGTCGTTCGCGATCGAGAACGTGGTCAGCGATCCGCGGGTGATCAGCAACTGCTTGCCGATCTCAACGATCTCGATCAGCTTGGTCGGGTTCGAGTCGAGGTCGACCATATTGCCGGCCTCCTTGGCGGCCGACGTACCGGAGTTCATCGCCACGCCGACATCGGCCTGGGCCAGCGCCGGTGCGTCGTTGGTGCCGTCACCGGTCATCGCGACCAGGCGACCGCCCTCCTGCTCCTTCTTGATCAGCGCCATCTTGTCCTCGGGCGTCGCCTCGGCCAGGAAGTCGTCGACCCCGGCCTCCTCGGCGATCGCCTTCGCGGTCAGCTGGTTGTCACCGGTGATCATCACGGTCCGGATGCCCATCGCGCGCATCTGGTCGAACCGCTCCCGCATGCCTTCCTTGACCACGTCCTTGAGGTGGATGACGCCGAGCGGACGCGCCGTGCCGTTGATGCTCTCGGCAACGACCAGCGGCGTACCGCCGGAGGCCGAGATACCGTCGACGATCTCGCCGAGCTGTACGTCGATCGACCCGCCGTGCTGGTTGATCCAGGCGTTGACCGCGCCGGCCGCGCCCTTGCGGACCTGCCGGTCGTCCACGTCCACGCCGCTCATCCGGGTCTGCGCGGTGAACTCCACGAAGGTTGCGTGCGGCAACTCTCCGGTGTGACGCTCACGCAGTCCGTACCCGGTCTTCGCCAGTACGACGATCGACCGGCCTTCCGGCGTCTCATCGGCGAGGCTGGACAGCTGCGCCGCGTCGGCGAGCTCGGTGTCGGTCACACCCTGGACCGGGATGAACTCCGACGCCTGCCGGTTGCCCAGCGTGATGGTGCCGGTCTTGTCCAGCAGCAGGGTGTTCACGTCGCCGGCGGCCTCGACCGCGCGGCCGGACATCGCCAGGACATTGCGCTGGACCAGCCGGTCCATACCGGCGATGCCGATCGCGGACAGCAGCGCACCGATCGTGGTCGGGATCAGGGCGACCAGCAGGGCCACCAGGATCACGATGCTCAGGTTCGTGTGCGCGTAGTTCGCGAACGTCGGCAGGGTCGCGGTGGCGATCAGGAACACGATCGTCAGGCTGGCCAGCAGGATGTTCAGCGCGATCTCGTTCGGCGTCTTCTGCCGCGAAGCGCCCTCGACCAACGCGATCATCCGGTCGATGAAGCTCTCACCGGGTTTGGTGGTGATCTTCACGACGATCCGGTCCGACAGCACCTTGGTGCCGCCGGTGACCGCGCTCCGGTCGCCGCCGGATTCGCGGATGACCGGGGCCGACTCGCCGGTGATCGCCGACTCGTCGACACTCGCGACCCCCTCGACGACGTCACCGTCGCCGGGAATGATCTGCCCGGCCTCGACGACCACGAGGTCGCCGAGCTTGAGCTGGGTCGCGGGGACCTCTTCCTCGCGATCTCCGACCAGCCGGCGCGCGGTCGTCTCGGTCTTGGCCCGGCGCAGGGTCTCGGCCTGGGCCTTGCCCCGGCCTTCCGCGACGGCCTCGGCCAGGTTGGCGAAGATCACGGTCAGCCAGAGCCAGACCACGATCCACCAGACGAACACACTCGGATCGGTGATCGCCTTGATGGTCGACGCGGCCGCGCCCACCTCGACCACGAACATGACCGGGTTCTTCACCATCACGCGCGGGTCGAGCTTCTTCACCGCGTCCGGCAGCGAGGTCAGCAGCATCTTCGGGTCGAACGCACCCGACGGCGCCTTCTTCGGGGTAGCCGCCGGTTGCTGCGCGGGCGGTGTCATTACCGTGGTCACAGTCCCTCCGCGAGGGGTCCAAGAGTCAGTGCGGGAAAGTAGGTCAGGCCGGTCACGATCAGGACGGTGCCGACGAGCAGCGTCACGAACAGGGCCTTGTGGGTGGGCAGCGTGCCCTGGGTCACCGGTACCGGCTGCTGCTGGGCGAGCGAACCGGCCAGCGCGAGCGCGAACACGATCGGGACGAACCGGCCGAGCAACATCACCAGCCCGAGAGCCGTGTTGTAGAACGGGATGTTCGCGCTGATACCGGCGAACGCGCTGCCGTTGTTGTTACCGGCCGAGGTGAACGCGTACAGCACCTCGGAGAAGCCGTGCGGGCTGCCGGTGTTCAGGATCGAGGCCCGCGCCGTCGCCAGTCCCATCGCGATCGATGCGCCGACGAGTACGACGGTCGGGGTGGTGAGGATGTACAGCGACACGAGCTTCATCTCGCGCGCGGTGATCTTCTTCTTCAGGTACTCCGGGGTGCGGCCGACCATCAGGCCGGCGACGAACACCGCGAGTACGGCGAGGATCAGCATGCCGTAGAGGCCGGTCCCCGTGCCGCCGGGCGTCACTTCGCCGAGCATCATGTGGAACAGCGGCACCCCACCGCCGAGCGGGGTGAACGAGTCGTGCATCGAGTTGACCGCGCCCGTCGACGTACCGGTCGTCGAGACAGCGAACAGCGACGACGCCCACTCGCCGAACCGGGTCTCCTTGCCCTCCATCGCAGCGCCGGCGGCCTGGGTCGCGGTACCCGCGCCCCGGACCTCGAAGAACGTCGCGAGGAAGACGAACGCCGACCAGATGGTCGCCATCACGCCGAGGATCGCGTACCCCTGACGCTTGTCCTTGACCATCACGCCGAACGTCCGGGTCAGGCAGACCGGGATGACCAGCAGCAGGAAGATCTCGAACAGGTTCGACAGGCCGTTCGGGTTCTCGTACGGGTGGGCCGAGTTGGCGTTGTAGTAGCCACCGCCGTTGGTGCCCAGCTCCTTGATGACCTCCTGGCTGGCAACGGTGCCACCGGGGAGGTGCTGGGTCTGGCCGACCACCGAGGTGACCTCGTGCCCGCCGGAGAAGTTCTGTACGACGCCCATCGCGACCAGCAGCACGGTACCGACGACCGCGATCGGCAGCAGCACACGCAGTACGGTCCGGACCAGGTCGACCCAGAAGTTCCCGACCCGGTCGGTCTTCGAGCGGGAGAAGCCTCGGATCAGCGCGATCGCGACGGTGATGCCGACGGCCGCCGAGAGGAAGTTCTGCACCGCGAGGCCGGCGAACTGGACCAGGTGGCCCATCACCGCTTCGGGCACGTAGCTCTGCCAGTTGGTGTTCGAGACGAACGACGCGGCGGTGTTGAACGCCAGTCCGGACTCGACGTTCGGAAGGCCCAGCGACAGCGGCAGCCAGTGCTGCAGACGCTGGAGCAGGTACAGCAGGATGACGCTGAGCGCGGAGAACGCGATCAGCGACCGGGCGTAGACGCCCCAGGTCTGATCGGCCTTCGGGTCGACGCCGAACAGCTTGTAGGTCCAGCGCTCGACGCGCAGGTCCTTGTCAGTCGTGTAAACCCTGGCCATGTAGCCGCCGAACGGGCGGTAGACGACTGCCAGGCACGCGAGTAGTAGGCCGACCTGCAACAGGCCGGCAGCGGTGTCGGACATCAGAACCTCTCGGGAAAGACCAGGGCGGCGATCAGGTAGAGGACCAGAGCAACGGCCACCACCAGCCCGGCAATGTTCTCGGCGCTCACAACTTCTCCACTCCTCGCAGCGCGAGCCAGACGGCCGCGAACACGACGACGGTGACTGCGAGATAGATGACGTCACCCATGACGGCACGACCTCGCGGTGAAAGTACTCATAGGTTCACTGCACACCGCTAGCTGCCCGGTCAGGAGGCTTCTCGCAGGCCTCTCACACCCGCTGACGGAGCTCTCACAGGCTTCTCACATACTTACGGCTGGCATCCCCACCGACAGACAAGGGAAGATCCCGCACGTGACTGAACTGGACACCCCCGCCCCCGCCGAGCAGTTCTTCTCCGCGGAGACCCGGGCCGCGCTCGCCGACGCCAGCCAGAAGCTGGCCGAGCGCCTGCTGGCCCACACCGAGGCGCTGCTGGCGATGACCGGCGACGAGGACAACTCCGAGCTCTTCGACCACAACGCCGCGCTCGAAGGCGTGGTCGAGGACTGGAACGAGGCCGTCTTCGAGCACACCGGTACGACGCCGCTGCTGCTGGACGAGCCGGACGACGACGCGGACGAGGAAGACGTCGAGCCGGACCACGTGATCAGTGTGGTGTCGCGGTTCGACCTCCGCGTGGTCGACCTGGACGCGCTGCTGGAGGCCGGCCGGGCCGCGCAGGAGCGGCACCCGGCCGAGCTGGACGAGTCCGGCGAGCGGGAGCCGGTCGACTCCGCCGAGCAGGCGATCTACGAGATCAGCCGCGAGGTCGGCGAGGCCTGGTTCGAGCTGCCCGGTATCGAGATGGTCGCCGGAGCGCGGGCGTACGTCGTACCGGAGCCGCCGTTCGAGCCGCTCGACGCCGACGCCGAGGACGTCGTCACCGAACTCATCGCCCCGAACGGCGTCGCGACCCACGCCGAGACCTGGGCCTAGACGAGAAGTTCGCCATCCAGGACTGTGATCGCGTGGCCCTTCAGGTAGACGCGGTCGCCGGATGAGCTGACCTGCACGACTCCGCCTCGGGCGGACGCCTGGTAGCCGACCAGTTCGTTCCGTCCGAGGCGTTCGCCCCAGTACGGCGCCAGACTGGTGTGCGCGCTCCCGGTCACCGGGTCCTCCGGGATCCCGCTGCCCGGCGCGAAGAACCGCGAGACGAAGTCGTACCCCGAACCCTGCGCCGTCACGATCACGCCGCGCAGCTTCTCGCGCTGGATGATCCCGGCCATCACGGCGTAGTCCGGAACCACCCCTCGGACCGTCGCCTCGTCACGGACGACGACGAGCAGGTCACGGAGCTCGCCCGCGACGTACACCTCGAGCGGCTCGACCGCCAGCGACGCGGCCAGCCCGTCCGGGGCCGGCACCTCGTACGGCCGGTTGACCGGGAAGTCCAGCGTGATCCCGTCGTCCTCGACGGTCGCGACGAGGATGCCGCTCAGGCTTGCGAAGGCGACCTTGCCGGACACCTTGCCGTCCGCAGCCAGCGCGTGGGTGGTCGCCAGCGTTGCGTGCCCGCAGAGCACCTCTTCCTTCGTCGGCGTGAACCAGCGCAGATCCCAGTCCGCGTCGGCTCGCTCGGACGGCCTGGCGAAGGCAGTCTCGGCGTGGTTCATTTCGGCGGCGACGGCCTGCATCCAGGCCTCGTCGGGCCATGCCCCGGCGTCGAAGAGGCACACTGCGGCCGGATTGCCGCTGAACGGACGATCGGCGAACGCGTCGACAACCCTGATCCTCATAGCTCGACGCTAAGCAGGACCGCAGCGGGTTTCCATAGCCATTCCGGACCGGGTGGACCGGTCAGGCCATCGCGACGGCCTCGATCTCGAGCAGCCAGTTCTCCGCGTAGATGTCGGCGATGACGACCGTGAGCGCCGGGGCGTGCTCGCCGAGGACCTCTTCGCGGATCTTCGCGTTCAGCGCGCGGTACTGCCGGTCGGACAGGTACGTCGTCACCTTGACCAGGTTCCGGATTCCCATCCCCGCCTCGGACAGCACCGCCAGCACGTTCCGCCACACCATCCGGCACTGCGCCTCGAACGTCTCCGGCACCCGGCCCTGCTCGTTACCCCACGGCACCTGCCCGCTGACGAACACCATCCGCTGCGCGCCGTCGACCTGGACCCCGTGGCTGTACTTCCCCGACATCGGCAGGATCGACGGATTCAGCGGCTCGATCGCTAGATCTGGCATGGATTCCCCCTTCTACTTCATCAATGCTTCCCCACCCGAGTACTCCGCCATGTCTACCTTGCGGCGATTGAACCGCCTAGCCCACCCGGTCGTATCGATGGTGTTCCGCATCCCTACCGACAGGAAAGTGACATGTCACTCCGCTCGAAGGGCCGGCCACTCGCGGTTGCCACCGCACTGGTCAGCGGCCTCGCACTGATCACCCCCGCGACCGCAAGCGCCCACGGATCGCACCACGCTCTCGCCGTACAGCAGGTCAACCTGGTCTCGGACCAAAAGGGCAAGGCGGTCCTCCAGGACGGGGACCTGGTGAACCCGTGGGGTCTGTCGCTCGGCGCGACCACCCCGCTCTGGGTGTCGAACAACAGTACGTCGACATCCACGCTCTACTCGTCCGCGCCCGGCTCGAACACGGTGACCAAGTCGTCGGCCGTCCGGGTGACGGTGCCGCTGCCGACCGGGCAGGTCAACAATGCCGGCACGGGGTTCGTCCTGAGCAACGGGACGACCAGCGCTCCGGCCGCCTTCATCTTCGCCACCGAGACCGGTCAGATCGCCGCCTGGAGTCCGCGGGTCGACGCCCTGATGGGACCGGCCGAGATCAAGGCCACCACGCCAGGCGCGGTCTACAAGGGGCTGGCGATCGCGACCACCGGATCAGGGGACCGGTTGTACGCCGCCAACTTCGTCCAGGGCAGGATCGACGTCTTCGACAGCACGTTCACCCTGGTGAAGAAGCCGAGGTGGGCGTTCCGGGACTTCCGGCTGCCGAAGGGGTACGGCCCGTTCAACGTGCAGACGCTCAACGGCCGGGTCTTCGTCGCCTACGCCAAGGTCAACGCGAAGACCGGCGACGAGATCGCCGGTCACGGTCTCGGTTTCGTCGACGAGTTCACCGCCGACGGCAGGTTCGTTGCCCGGGTCGCCTCCCACGGCACGCTGAACGCGCCCTGGGGCATGGCCCTGGCCCCGGCCACCTGGGGTGAGCCCACCGGCACGCTCCTGGTCGGCAACTTCGGCGACGGGCGGATCAACATCTTCCACCCGAAGCGGTACGGCGGCTACAGCTTCGCCGGCCAGGTCCGCAACAGCCATGGCAGGACCCTGGTGATCGACGGCCTCTGGGCACTCCTCCCAGGCACCGCCACCACCGGCGGAACCGAGGCCCTCTGGTTCTCCGCCGGCCCGGACGACGAAACCCACGGTCTCCTCGGCCAACTCCGGATGCCGTAGTTCTCAGAGGGGTTTCTCGAACCAGTGATGCGCGTAGGGCTCGGTGTTGAATGCCGGCACCTCCTTGAAGCCTGAGGAGCGGTAGAGGGCGATCGCCTCCTTCAGGTTGTGGTTGGTCTCGAGTCGTACGGCGGTGGCGTCGTGGGCGGCCGCCGTACGCTCGAGCTCCGCCAGCAGCCGGCGGCCCAGCCCGAGCCCGCGCGCATCCGGTGAGACCCACATCCGTTTGATCTCGGCCGGTTCGGAGCCGTGCAGTTTGAGCGCACCGCAGCCGACCGGCTCCGAACGCAACGTTGCCACGAGCAACAACCCGGCGGGGAGCGTCAGCTCGGCGTGATCCGCCGAGATGCTCCGCGCCGGGTCGAACCCGGCCTCGAACCTGCGCCCGAGCTCCTCGAAGTACGCGTTCAGGCAGTACTGCGCGATCGGCAACCGCGGATCGACTATCTCGACCCGGACCATCGACGCAGTGAGCAACCTGGTGACCTCGTCCATCGCCGCCGTCAATCGGGCCCGCTGCCGCTCGTCGAGCGGTTCGAGGATCGAGGCCGCCAAGTCATCCGACCGCGCATCGAGCACGCGCCGCTCGGCGAGCCCCTTCTTCGTCAGCCTCGCCATCCGCACCCGCGCATCCGCCGCACTCGGCTCGACCTGCACCAGCCCAGCGCTCGTCAACGAGCGCAGCAGCCGGCTCATATACCCGGAGTCGAGATCAAGCCGAGCGCGCAACGTCCGCACGTCACACCCGTCCGCTCCGATCTCCCACAACACCCGGTCCTCCCCCAGCGGACGACCGCGCGCCAAATAGTCCTCCTGCAACGCCCCCACCCGCTGCGTCACCATCCGATTGAACCGCCGCACCTCCACAACACCCATCCTCTGACCTTAGTCAGAGATCTGCCCGCTGGCCTACTCCGAACAGCAAAGAACTCGACTGGACCATCTCCGGATACCTGTCCGCGAGCCGCGCGCACTCGAGCGCCGTACGCAGCGGATCCGGCTCCTGGAGACTGTCGGGGAGCGGACGGTCGCCGTAGTGTGCGTCGATCATCACGGTCAGCCAGCCGCCCGGTCCGGTGAGGCCGTGGATCATCACGCCGCGCAGGCCGGCGTGGGTGAGCTCGGCCCGCAGCTGGGCGACGGTGTGGTACGTCGTGTGCGCCATCCGATCGTTGCGCGGGCTGTACCCGTCGCGCAGGATGTCCGTCACCACGGCCTGCCGTTCGATCAACGTGTTGGCCAGGGCCGACCCGATCAGATTGGCGGCCCGGTTGATCGCAACCACCGCAACGAACCCGCCGAGCTTCGTCACCCGGATCGCCTCACGCAGCGCGAGCTGGCGTTCGGCCGGCTCCCGCAGGTGATACATCGGCCCGGCCACGAACGCGGCGTCGAACTCCTCGTCCTCCCACGGCAGCCGCCGCGCATCGCCTTGTACTGCGCTGATTCCGGCGTCGGTCGCCTGTTGGACGTGGCGCTCGACCGGGTCGAGCAGCTCCACGTCGTACCCGCGGCGTTTCATCCAGCTCGCATGCACGCCAGGCCCGCCGCCGATGTCCGCGACTGCTGCGGGAGGTGGTGGCAGGTACCTGTTCAGCAGGTCCTGTACCCGGGCCAGCTCCAACCGCCCTTTGACAGTCGACCCCAGCCGGCTCGCTTCGTCGTACCGCTCGGTGTAGTGCTCCTCGAGCTCCAAGTGCATCGTCATGACACCCGAGTCTGAACACAAAACCCACCCCCAGGCAGGCCAGATCCCGGGGCAGACCCATCTGCCCCGAGATGCCCCAAAGAGATCGAGAGGCGACGCGCACACCCGTCGGCCCGCGTCATCCACAACCCCGCCGAGTCGTGGCGAATGATTCCGACCCCGAACGCCGAGTCGTGGATCGCGGCAGATTTTCTGAACCACTCTCCACGACTCGGCGAACTGGCCCGGAGCCGGTTGCCACGACTCGGCGAGCGTTGTCGCTCAGTCGATGGGGCGGAGTTCGTCGGCGTAGGAGACGGAGACTCGGCGGAGGACGCCTTCTTTGACGGAGTACTGGCCCATGCGCCACAGGGGTGGGCTGTAGGCGTGGACGGTGACGCTGCCTTTGTCGAGGCCGGTGAGGCGGTGGATGTGGTCGGGGCCGAAGCCGTAGACGTCGCCGGCCTCGACCTCGGTCTCGACCGACTCGACGCCGATGGCGAGGTTGTGCTCGACGAGCTTGCCGCGGGCGACCGCGACCGCGCCGGAGGAGACGTCGTGGTCGTGCCAGCCGGTGTCGTTGACCGGGGTCCAGCAGATCAGCCAGACGTCGACGTTCGCGTCGCGGTGCAGGGAGGCGAAGACCCGCTCCTCGTCGGAGTACGCGACCTGGTCCTCCCACAGGTGCGGCTGCGCGGCGATCGACGCGGCCAGCTCCGACAGTTCGTCAGGACTCAGGTCCCGGCCCGGAAGGTCATCCAGCGACAGACAGTTGTTGAGCTCCACGAGCCGGCTGGCCTGGCGAGCTGGGACGTTCGGTACGTCGATCGGCTGGGCAGTCACTGCACTCCCCTCTCAGGAGTAGTACCGGCGCCGAACAGGAGCCGGTGTGGATTGTCGTGGCGGATCACCGCGGTCGCGGCGTCGCCCTGGCGGAGGTCGGTGGTCCCGGCGTACGGCCGGTCGGTGCCGTGCACGACCTGGTCGATGCCGAGGATCCGCGCGACCGCGTCGATCCCCTGCGGGCCGTAGCTCGAGGTGTCGACGTACAGATTGGGGTCGATGGTGCCGAGCCGCCCGCCGCGGGCGGCCAGCCGCTCGTGGTGCACCGGCGCGAGTCCGGCCGCGGCGGCGAAGCACAACCGCAGGCGCGGGTACGTGCGCCGTCCGCCGAACACATGCCACGCCCACCAGGCCGCTTGCAGCTGAGTGGTGTAGTCGACGACCGGCGCCCACCAGCACGGCGCTTCGTTCGAGCTGGCCGAGCCGGGGTGGACGAGGATCGGCTTGTTCGACCGCTCCAGGGTCCGCAGCAACTCGCCCAGCGCTTCCCAGGACGAGGGTGAGCTGAGCACATGTGCTGGCAGCTGCAAGCCGAGAAATCCCTTGCTCAGAAGGGATTCCAGCTGCTCGACCTCAGGATTGAGGAGATCGACGGATGCCCAGGCCTTGAACGGCTCTGGGAAGAGCGAGGCGCCTTCATGCCAACCATTGAGTAGTTCGGCATCCCCGAGTTCCTCGACGCCCAGCGGGCTCGAGAGCGACACCACGGCGAGCGTCGTACCGGCGTCCTGCTCCAGCGCTACCCGCTTGCCGAGCTCGTGCGCCGCGGGATCCACGTCGTACGGCGCCTCGGTCGCGGTGTGCAGCGTCCAGCCGTCGAGGTACGGCGGCTCGCGGCGCGCCCGGAGCCGGTCGACGAACGCTTCCGGCCACAGGTGCTGGTGGACGTCGATCATCGGCTCCCCCTCTCCGGAGTTTGATCAGATTGAAGCGCTTCAGGATGCTTAGAGTGAAGCGCTTCAAAGAGGTGCTTGTCAAGTTTTTGTCCGAGGGGCGGGCTAGGGTCGTGGGCATGTCCGGAACCGGCCGGAGGCCAACCCTCAAGGACATCGCCGCCGAGACCGGGCTCTCGATGGCCGCTGTGTCGTACGCGCTGCGCGGTCTGCACGGCACGCCCGAGACCCGGCAGCGGGTCCAGGACGCGGCCGACCGCCTCGGATACCAAGCCGATCCGGTTGCCCGCGCGCTCGCCTCGGGCCGCAGCGGTTCCATCGGCGTGCTGTGCGCGTCCCTCGAGGACCTCTGGCAGCAACGCGTCGCAGCCGCGCTGGGCCGAGAGCTGCTCGCCCCGGACCGCAACGCCTGGATCATCGACTCGGCCGGCGACGCCGACCGGCAGCTCGAGCTCGCCCAGCACCTGGTCGACCATCGCGCTGACGCGATCGTCGTGATCCCGATCGACCCGGCTGCCAAAGGCTGGGCCGAGATCGCCAAGCAGGCGCCGGTGATCGCGATCGGCGACGCCCTGCCCGGCGCGAAGGCGAAGTCCGAGGTGATCTTCGACAACGAAACCGGCGTCAGTACGGCGCTGCGCCGGCTCGCGGACGCCGGTCACCGCCGCGTCGCCGTGCTCAGCCCGACCCGACCCTTCGAGGTCGAGCGCCCCGCCGAGGAGCTCGCCCAGCGGGTGGCGGCCGACCTCGGACTGGAGATCCGCCTGCTGCAGTGCCCGCACGACCTGGCCGGCGCGACCGACGTCGCGCGGACGCTGCTGACCAGCACGACCCGCCCGACCGGCATCCTCGCGCTCGCCGACTCGATGGCCTTCGGCGTGTACGCCGCCAGCCGCGAGCTCGGCCTGCGCATCCCGGACGACCTGTCCCTGCTCGGCTACGACGACCAGCCGATGTCCCAACTGCTCACGCCGCCCCTGTCGACGTTCCACTGGCCCCTCGACGACCTGGTCACCCACGTCGTCACCCGCGTCACATCCGCCGTCGACACCAACCGCCGCGTCCGCCGCACCACCCTCACACCAACCCTGATAGAACGCGGCTCGGTAGCCGCCCCACCCTCCACCTAGGCGAGCCGACCCCCGAAGTCTGACGATTTCCACACACCGAAACTAGACTAATCCACTACACTTACTATCCGTTGTCCACCATGCGGGCGGAGCTGCTCGGTTGCGGTCCAGACCTCGCGGGCCAGGGATTCGTCGTACGAGATGGTGGATGAACGGACCTTCGTGAAGCGGTCGTAGTAGCCGGTTGGTTGGGTGTTGCTGGTGGCTAGCTGGACCAGGGGTTCGGCGCCGCGGCGGGCGGGGAGGGCGAAGGCTGAGATTGCGGCGACTTGGAGGCGTGGGAACTGGCGGCCGAGGTCTGTCCGCACGACGCCTGGATGTACGGCGACCACACCCCACTTCGGGCGGCGCCGTTGCAGTTCGTAGCTGAACAGCAGGTTGGCCAGCTTGCTCCGGCTGTAGGTGAGGAAGGGATCGAACGATTCCGCTCCGTCCGCCAATCGCGCGGAATCGAGCCGCACGACCCCGCCGCGCATCGGCGACCGGTGGCCCTCGGAGTTCACGTTCACGACTCGACCGCCGGGTGGGATCAGCGGCGCCAGCAACGCGACCGTCGACCACGGAGCCAGATGGTGTACGGCGAGGTTCAGTTCGATCCCTTCCGCGGTCACCTGTCGGGTCGGCGTCATCACGCCCGCGTTGTTGATCAGTACGTCGATCCGCTCGGCCCGGTCCGCGATCTCGGCCGCGACCTGCTCGACGCCGGATCGCACCGACACGTCCGCTGCGACAACCGTTGCGTTCGGCAACTGCTTGGCCAGCGCGGCCGCACGCTCCGGATCACGTCCGACGAGGAACAGCCGATGCCCACCCGCGGTGAGCTGCTCGGCCGCGCGGCGTCCGAGGCCTGAGGTAGCGCCGATCAGAACGATCGTGCTCATCGCCCAGTTCCGGTCGCGTGTCGACTCCGATGGTCCGCGGCCAGACCTGGCGCGTTATCTCTCACGGCTTGATGCCGTTCAGGCCGACGGCTCCGCTGAGGACGCGATCTCTTAATCCTGCTGGGAGTTTCGGGAGGATTGCGCCCAGTGTGCGGGCCTCCGCGACGGCGTACCGGCGACGTGGGTGGCGGGCCTCCACGGCACGAACGATGACCTTGGCGACCTTGTCTACCGGACCCGGTTTGAACCGGCTCATCGCCTTCTCGTAGGCGGCCAGGTGCTCTGCGTACAAGTCGACCCGGTCATGATCAGCCTGCTGCAGCGCGACATCCGCTGCTGCGCCGGCCCGGGTGAAGATCTCTGTCTGCGTTGTCCCGGGCTCGATCACCACCACCGGGATCTTCCAGGCTGCCAGCTCCAGTCGGAGCGCGTTCGACAGGGCCTCCAAACCGGCCTTGCTCGCCGAGAGCGCGCCCAGCAACGGCATCGCCACCCGGCCCGTCGCCGCACTCACGTTGACGATCCGCCCAGCAACCCGACCCCCAGGACCGCTCGCAGAGCTGGTCGCAGAGCCGGCCGCGGCTGAGCCTGCTCTCAGCAGCGGGAGGAATTCACGGATCACCGAGGCCGGGCCGAGCGTGTTCACCTCCAGCTGTCGGCGCCACTCATCGGCGGGCACCAGCTCGAGCGGACCCTGGACGATCACGCCGGCGTTGTTGATCACTGCCCACAGCCCGTCGACCTCCCCCGCGACGCGCTTGGCCGCCGCCGCGACACTCGATGGATCCGCCACATCCAACGGCACCACCCGGACCCCCGGCTCGAATGCAGCCGGCCCGCGCGCTCCGGCGTACACGATGAAGCCGCGGCTCTGTAGCAGCCGGACCGTCGCCGTGCCGATGCCGCCGGTTGATCCGGTGACGAGAACTGCCCGTGCCTCACTCATATGAACTCCTCGCAGATGTTCTCATGGACATGTCCCTAGGGACATGTTCGAGCATGCACATGTCCCACCGGACATGTCAAGATGGCGGTACAGCGAAGGAGGTGGACATGTCATTGCGGCACGGGTTGCTCGGGCTGCTCGCCGAAGGGCCGGCCAGTGGGTACGACCTGGCCAGACGGTTCACCGAGGTGCTCGGATCGATCTGGCCGGCGCAGCACCCGAAGATCTACGCCGAGCTGAACAAGCTCGCTGCCGAGGGTCTGGTCGAGGTCGAGAGCGAAGGACCGCGGCGGCGAAAGGCCTACCGGATCACGGATGCCGGGACCACTGAAGTGAAGCGCTGGCTGACCGAGGTCGACGTCGACCACACGATGCGGCTGCAGCCGCTGCTGCGCTCACTGTTCTTCTGGATGATGGACACCGACGAACTGCAGCGCCACCTCGAGGCCGAGGCGACCTACTATCGCGAGCTCGCCGACCAGTACCGCGACTACGCGGCCCGCAAGGACCGCGGCGAATTCGGGTACAGCGAGCAGACCCAGTCGATGCGCGTCACGATCGAAGCCGGCATCCGGTTGTACTCCGCCCTCGCCGACTGGGCCGAGTGGGCGCAGACCGTCCCGCCGGCCAAACCCGGCAAACACAAGTGAAGGCCGGCCGAGCAAAGAGCTCGGCCGGCCTTCACGCAGTACTGCGTTACTTCTTGCCGAAGACCTGGATCTCGGTCATGTCGGTGAACTGGCAGCCACCGAACGCGCCGTCCGGGCAGTTCGTCTTGAAGTCCGGAACCTGCGGGCTCGTCATCACGAACCGGACGTACTGGACGCCGGTCGCGTTGCCGGTCGGGGCGACCAGGTTGTACTTGCCCCGGTTCGTGGCGTCGAAGGTGCCCGACGCCGCGACCGCCCAGGTGGTGCCATCGGCCGAGGTCTCCACCCGGTAGCCACCGGTCGAAGCGCTGCCCGGGTCACCACAGGTGTTGGACGGGTCGATGTTGAACCCGCTGACGTTGACCTTCGCCGGCAGCTTGATGTCGACGTGCTTCTCGATCATCGTGTTGGTCGGCGTGCCGTTGTCGTCGCCGGTCGTGCTGCCCCAGCCGGTGCCCTGGGCGTTGTCGATCGCGAACGCCGGGCCGCACTGCGGCGTGAAGTCCGGACCGTTGAAGTCGGTTACCGTGCCACCGCCGGAGGAGGCGGCCCAGTTACGACGTGGCGCGAAGTTCGCCTTGGCGCCGGGCTTGACCATGGCCGGCTGCACCAGCAGCTCGTACCCCGGTGCGGACATCACGAGCTTCGGGTACGTACCCGGTGCCACGCCGGTGATGGCGTAGTTGCCGTTGGCATCGGTCGTGCCGGCGTAGTCACCGGCGTACCCGGAGGAGTGGCCGCCGACGTAGACCAGCGCGCCGGCCACCGGAGCACCGGTGTCCTTGTCCTTCACCGTGCCGGTCAGGGTCGTGGTCGCACCCGTCGGCGGCTTGTGGAAGTCCTCGGCCGGGAAGCTGTCGCCGCCGTCGATGACACCGGCGTACCAGCCCATGCCGCGGTTGGCGAAGACGGTCCAGATCGTGTCGGCGTTCTTGCCGCCGCTGGCGACCAGGTCGGCCTGGACGATCGCGTTGCGCATGTCGAGCATCGTCGGGTCGGCCGGCGACAGCTCCATCGCGCGGGTGATGATGCTCATCGCGTAGCTCCGGCCGAAGCGCTCACGCAGGTCCCACAGGGTCTGCGCCCACACCTCACCGGAGGCGTGCACCTCGGGCGTACCGCCGATGGTCGGGAAGTCGGCGTAGGTGTAGCCGCCCTTCGAACCGTCGGGCTGGATGCAGTTCGGGCTGACCGCCTTCACGCGGCAGTCGATCGCCTGCGTACGGAACAGCTCGCCGTGCGAGACGTACCGGCCCTCGAGGACCTCGCCGGGAGCGGTGGTGTCCTTCTCAAGGCCGTGCGAGACCAGGTAGTCCATCGCGTAGAAGTCGCTCCAGGCCTCGCCCATCGAGCCGGCCTGGATGCTGTTCAGCGTGGAGTTCCCGGTGGCGTCGACGACCAGGCGGTTCGACAGACCGTGGGTGTACTCGTGGTACAGGATGCTGGCGTCGTTCGCGCCGCTCGACGGAACGTAGCCCTCCTGCTCGTCGGTCGTCCCCGGGAAGTGCCACAGGTACATCTGCATGGTCGGCGACTGGCCGTCCGGCGGGGTCGACATGTTCGCGTTGTCGATGTGGTTGGCGTCCGGGCCGCCGTTAGCGGCGGTGGCCGCGCCGTCCAGCGCGTTCAGCATCACCGGGTCGCCGCCCGCGGCGTCGAACGAGCCGGCCGCCGGGGTGAAGCTGATCGGCGGCTTCGCCAGCCAGTCGTGGAAGTTGCTGGCCAGGTAGAACGCGTTGGTGACGTCCTGGTTCATGTTGGTCTTCCAGGAGTCCGGCTTCGCCGGGTCCCAGGTGCAGATGAACGCGGCCGAGCAGAACGACGAGGCGTTCTGGAAGGTCGTCAGCTTGTACTCCGAGCCGGTCTTGGTGCCGGGCACCTTGACCGTCTCACCCGGGTTCGGGGCGTTGTCGTCGTTGACGTCGGCGAAGGCCGAGACCGACGTACCGTCGAGGAGGGTTTTCGCGTTCTTCGGCAGCCACTTGTTGTAGATCAGGTTCTCGGTGCGCTGCGTACCGCCCTTGGCCGCGCCCGGGTAGTAGTCCTGCACGAGCGCGTCGCCGTTGCCCTCGCTGACCAGGTCCTTGCGGTAGAGCGTGGCACCGGTCTGGGCGTCGACGACATGGCTGTAGATGTTCTGGCCGCCGGAGTTGGTGTAGGTCAGCCAACCCTTCTGCAGCCCGTCGGCGGTGTGGAACCACACCTGCTTGGCGGTGTCGCCGTTGCTCCACTTGGTGTTCACGCCGGACGTGGTCGCGGACGCGGACTTCGCCGTACCGCCGACGTCCTTGATCGCGGCGCTGCGGGCGCCGGCCGCGGAGACCTTCGGCGCAGCCTCGGCGGAGCGCGCCTGGGCGGCCGTGGTAAGGCCGGACACGGGCGAGCCCATCACGGAGATGAGCTGGCCGTTCTTGGTGACGTTGGACTTCAGGCCGTTGCCGAAGACCTCGACGCCGTCGACCACCTGGGTCCAGAAGATGTGGTGGGTACCGAGGTCGTCGACGTAGTCCTTGCGCAGCTTCAGCGTGCCGAGGTCCGCGTCGGAGAGCTTGAAGATCTCCGGGTGGGCCTTCACGTAGCCAAGGGTGACGTCGGTGGCCTTCTTGGCGCTCTTGCCGGTCAGGAAGCCGTTCAGCTTGGTGACCTGGGCCGGGGTGCCGGTGTTCGGGTCGACCTGCACGACGCCTTGGCTGCCGAGCGATTCGCGGTACTTCTTCGACGCGGCCGTCTCCTTGCCCTGCACCTTGGCGGTGCGGGCGTAGGTGGTCTTGGCGTTCGGCGTCCGGGCGTCGTAGTTGCCCTTACGCTCCTTGCCCGACGTCTGCTTGTCGGCCTGGGCAGGCTTCTTCGCGTCGGCGCCACCGGGCTTCTGCGCGGCGTCCGCGCCACCGGCGGTCATGGCCAGCACGACGGCAGCCGCGGAGACGGCCGAGACTGCCAGGAGCCCCCGCCCTCTGCGTGATGTTGTCACAGAAAATCTCCATGGAGTTCGTATTAGCGGATCGCCCTCCACGACCCGTCCCGGGGGCTGACCTTAAGCCTGCCGGAGCGTCCGGGGAAGAGAAATCCCCGGAATGTCGTGGAGTTGAGGGTTGTCCTTCGTGCTCGGAACAGTACTAGGAGCGACCGGACAATGGTTGCATGCAGCCACAGTCCGGTCGCCCAGAGTGTTACGGCGTGTCAGAAAGCGCCGGCGCCGTTCGGAGTACCGAGGCCGGTCGGGCCGTCCCAACCGGTACGGGCGTTGCACCACTGGGTCGTGGGGCACGAACCGTTGCTGCCGCTGGTCACATCGAACAGCGAGCCCGGGTGGGCGTACGGGAACGCGTTCGCGTAGCCGCTGGTGTTGCCGGACAGCGCGTAGACCGCGGCAATGATCGGCGCGGCCTCACTCGTCCCGCCGAACTGCGCCCAGGTCGACGCGGTCTTGCTGGTCGGGTAGTAGATCGCCATGCCGCCCTTGCCCGGGTCGGCCGCGGCGGAGACGTCCGCCATGGCACGCTTCGAGCAGCCGGTGCTGAACGACGCTGCGCCCGGCAATGCGGTGTTGTACGTCGAGCAGCCCGAGCCCGCACCGCTCCACACGCTCTCGCTCCAGCCCCGAGAGTTGCTGGCGGCAACCAACGACGTACCGCCGACGGCCGTCGTGTACGACGAGGACGCCGGGTAGCTGCCGCCCTGGTAGCCGTCGTCACCGGTGGATGCGGTGACTGCGATACCCGGGTGGTTGTAGTACGCGCCATAGGTGGCATCGGAGGCGTCGCCGCCGCCGTAGCTGTTCGAGATCGCCACCACACCGGCCTGCTTGGCGGCGGTCTGGACCGCAGTACCGAGGTCGGCGAAGCTGGCGGAGTTGGCCTGTACGACGACGATCTTCGCGTCCGGCGCTGCCGCGGAGACCGCGTCGACGTCGAGCGCCTGCTCGCCGGCCCAGCCCGCATTGAACCGCGGCAGCGACGTGCCGCCGGTCTGGTTGATGACCTTCAGGCAGCCGTTGGCCGTCGTACACGCGGACAGGCCGAACTGGGAGCGGTAGACGCCGAGGTCACGCTCCAGGTTCGGGTAGCCGTAGGCGTCGACGATAGCGACCGTGCGACCGCCTGCGCTCAGGCCGTTGAGCTTGTACGCGTCACGCAGACCGGTTGGGGTCAGGCCGGTCGCCGGCGGCGCGCTGGCCGCCGGTGCGAACCCGTCCGGGTTCACCAGTTTCACTGCGTTGCAGCTTGCGGTGTGCTTGACCTTGGCGGTCGAACACACGCGGGCGGCATGCTTCCCGGCGGTGTAGGGGGTCGCCGCGTCGGCTCCCGATGCGGATAGTGCTTGGACGGTCAGTCCCGCGACGGCCAGTGCGCCGACGCCCAGGGCGGACACGAGAATCCGTTGCCTCAACTGGACTCCTCGAGTTGGGCAGGCCTCCGCTCACGAGCCCAATCGGCCGGGGCGGAGGCCAGCATTAATGGGGGGTGTTCGCATCGTCCGTCGGCCGGGTGAGCGGATGCCAGCGATCGGACCACTGACAAATGTCATGGGTGAACCCATGACACCCGCACCGATCGGACCAGAATTTCCGCGTGATCGCGGGCTTACGCAGGGTGCGCACGGCGATGAAGGTTTCCCCCTGAGTTTCCCGGGTCCCGCATCTTGACACGGTTTGGACAGCCGGGGCTATGCTGCCGGGAACCTTCGAGAAATCGATTTCCCTGCCTGGAGGACCGGTCATGGATCAGCCCCTGTTGAGTCGGCGGAACTTCCTCCAGGTGACGGGCGGTACGGCGCTTGCCGCTGCGCTCGCCGCCTGCGGTGGCGGGGGTGGAAGCGGCGGCGGCTCGTCGTCCAAGGAGCTCTCGTTCGTGTACATGGGCACGGCCGAGCAACAGGCGACGTGGAACAAGCTGTTCGCGAAGTTCACCGAGCAGCACCCGGAGATCAAGCTCAAGGCAGAGGGCATCCCACTGTCGAACTGGGGCGACTTCTTCAACAAGCTGTCCACCCGGATCGCCGGCGGTCAGGTGCCGGACGTGATCCAGATCGCGACCGAGGGCCAGCGGCTGTTCGCCTCCAAGGGTCTGCTCGCGCCGCTCGACGACTACATCGCCAAGGACAAGTCGACGATCGACGAGTACTACGGCGACATGGATCCGAACCTGGTCGAGTGGGACAAGAAGTACGCGTCGACCGACGGCAAGACGTACTACCTGCCGGGCGAGTTCAACACGATGTGCATGTGGTACTCGAAGGACCTGTTCGCGAAGGCCGGCGTACCGGAGCCGACGCCGAAGTGGACGTGGGACGACTTCCGGCACGCGTGCGAGCAGATCAAGGCCAAGACCGGCGCGTTCGGGTACGCCGCGGGTCCGGAGTACTTCGCCGCGATCATGCCGTGGCTGTTGACGAACGGGACCAGCAGCTTCAGCGACGACTGGTCGAAGCCGACGTACGACGACCCTCGCGTCATCGAGGCCGCTGACTTCAACCGGAAGCTGGTGGCGGACAAGCTGTCGCCGCCGCCCGGCGGCACGTTCGACGCGACCACCGCGGCGGCGCAGGGCAAGCTGGCGATGTTCGGCGGCGGGCGCTGGCCGATCATCAGCATCCGGAACCTGAAGGCGACCGCGAAGATGGGGATCGTGCCGTGGCCGGTGAAGGCCGGACAGGGCTCGCCGGTCGGCTGGAACGGGTACCCGATCCTGAAGGCGTCGAAGAAGAAGGACGACGCCTGGACGTTCATCAAGTTCCTGATCTCCAAGGAAGGCTCGTCGTTCTTCGCCCAGCTCGGCGGGACGATCGTGCCGGCCCGCAAGTCGGTCGCGAACAGCCAGTCGTTCCTCGAGGACGCGCCGAAGGGCACGGAGTACCTGTACCAGGCGCTGTCCTACGCGACGCCGATCCCGTCGCCGGACAAGGGCGCCGCCGTACAGAAGGCGATCGAGGACGGCTGGAAGCAGGTCCTCACCGGCAATGCCTCGTCGTCCGACGCGCTCGGCAAGGCACAGACCGCGCTGGAGGGATTGGTCTGAAACCCCCCTTGAAACCGAACCGCCGGGACTGGCTGCCGGGCTACCTGTTCATCAGCCCTGCCGTCCTGCTCTTCGTCGTCTTCGTCGCCCTGCCGCTGGTCGCGGCGTTCGGGCTGAGCCTGTTCCACTGGGATCTGCTGAGTACGCCGGAATTCGCCGGGCTGGACAACTTCAAGCAGTTGGTCACCGACGGTGCGACGATCCGCGCGGTGGTCAACACCTTCGTCTTTGCGCTGGCCTCGGTGGTGACGCACATCGGCCTGGGCATGCTGCTTGCGCTCGGCGTGCATCGCACGATGACGCGCGGGACGAAGTACTTCGTGCGGACCGCGTACTTCTTTCCGTTTCTGGTGTCGTGGGCCGCGGTCGCGCTGATCTGGAAGTACGTTCTGGATCCGGCCTTCGGGCTGGCGAACTACTACCTCTCGACGACGACGAACTGGTTGGCATCGCCAACGTGGGCACTACCAACGCTGATCGTCGTCGACTGGTGGCACACGATCGGGTACACGTTCATCATCCTCCTCGCCGGTTTGCAAACGGTGCCTGCGCAGTTGCTCGAGGCAGCGCGTGTTGATGGCGCGAACGCGTGGTGGCGGTTCTGGAGCGTGACGTTGCCGGTGATGTCGCCGACGATCTTCTTCGCCACGGTGATCACGTTCATCGGCGCGTTCCAGATCTTCGACCCGATGGTGATCATGACGCAGGGCGGTCCGGACGGCGCGACCCGCAGCATCGTGCAGTACACGTACGAGAAGGGCTTCCAGTCCTTCGAGGTCGGGTACGCCGCTGCACTGTCGCTCGTGCTGTTCGTGGTGATCATGGTCGTGACCGGGCTGCAGTTCCGGCTGAGCCGACGGTGGGTGCATCAGTGAAGGGCAAGCTGCTCGACCTCATCCTGGTGCTCGGCGGGCTGCTGATGATCGCGCCGTTGGTCTGGTTGATCGTGACCGCGTTGTCGCAGCCGATCAATGCATTTCAGTTGCCGCCGCAGTGGATCCCGCGGCCGCCGACGCTGCAGAACTTCCAGCAGGTGCCGGATCTGATCCCGTTCGCCCAGATGGCCTGGAACAGTTTGCAGATCGCGGTGCTGACGACGGCGGGTGCGTTGCTCACCAGCGCGTTGGCGGCGTACGCGTTCAATCGGTTGCGGTTTCCGGGGCGCGATCAGATCTTCTCGGTGCTGCTCGCGGCACTCGTCGTACCTGTGCAGCTGACCGTGGTGCCGATCTTCATCATGATGCGCTGGCTGCATCTGGTGGACACGACGGTGGCGATCTGGCTGCCGGCGTTGGTGAACGTGTTCGGGATCTTCTTCCTGCGGCAGTACATCTCCTCGATCCCGCGGGAGCTGGACGAGGCCGCGATCATGGACGGCGCCGGCCACTTCTGGATCCTGTTCCGGGTGATCCTGCCGCTCGCGCGACCCGGCCTGACCGCGCTGGGCATCTTCGTCTTCGAGGCGTCGTGGAACAACTTCTTCTGGCCGTACATCTTCCTGTCGTCCCCGGAGAAGATGACGCTGCCTGTCGGGCTGGTGTCACTGCAGGGCGCCATGGGAGGCGGTCCGGCCGTGGTCCTGTTCGCCGCGATCACGCTGGTCGTCCTGCCGATCCTCGTGCTCTTCTTGATCTTCCAGCGCTCGTTCATCGCCTCCATCGCGTCGACAGGTATCCGCGCATGACCTATCTACCCAACGCGTTCAAGGCTTTGTGGCACGAGCTCCCGGTCCTGGCTGCCGCGGGTGTCCTGGTGTGCGCGGCCTCTGGTCTCGTCGTCCTCGTCAGCCCCGGCCTGTCCCCGATCAGCCTCCTGCTGGGCGCTGTCTTCGTCGGACCGACGTGGGCAGCCGTGACTGCCACGACCGACTCCATCGTCCGCGACTCTGGCGGCGGCGTGCTGTTGCTACTCCGGAACGCCAAGCGCCAGGCTCTCGCCGGGCTCGAGGTCGCCTGCGTGCCGGCCGTCGTCACCGCGCTCGCGCTGCTCAACTGGCAGGTGTACTCCGGCCCGCTGTTCGCGGTGCCGCTCGCAGTCAGCTGTTGTGCGGGTGTCTTGCTGCTGCTCGCCTCCTGCTATGCCTTCAGCCTGCGGGTGACCGCCGGTCTGCGCGGCAAGACGCTCTGGATAGCTGCATTGCAACTAGTTGCACGTGCACCACTAGTGCCCCTCGGCGTACTAGCGCTCGCCTTCGTGGCTCTGTTACTAGGCACGTCTGTAACTGCCTCGCTGCTTCTGCTCGCCCCCGGCCCGGTGGCGTTGTTCGCCTCTGCTGGTACATGGACGGAGAAACATGCACTACACCGGTGACAACCTTCGACACTTCGCTCTGCCGCTCGGCGGGCTCGGCACTGGCACGGTCGCGCTGGCCAGCAACGGTGCGCTGCGCCAGTGGCAACTGCACAACATCGGCAACCACGAGGGGCATGTGCCGGACAGCTTCTTCGCCCTTCGTCTCTCGCAGGTCGAGCCGCCGCTGGATGAGGTTCGTCTGCTGCAGGGGCCACCGCTGGAGCCGACTGATACTCCGCTGGTGACTGACGACGTGGTGCCGGCTGGTGAGAGGCGACTGCAGGAAGTCATTCGGCCGATCGGTCCGACCAGGGTGACTGCGACGTACCCCCAGGCACGTGTGGACTACGAGGCTGATCTGCCGGTTGACGTCAGCCTGTTGGTGTTCAACCCACTGGTGTCGAGTGATGCGGAGGCGAGCTCGCAGCCGGTGGTGGCGTTCACGTTCACGTTGCACAACCCGGGTGAGTTCGCACTGCACGGGAAGCTGGCCGGTGCGTTGCAGAACTCGGTCGGCTGGGACGGCGTCACCCCCATCGACGGCACCACGTGCAGCCTGTACGGCGGCAACACCAACCGCGTCCGACGAGCAGCCGGCTGGACGCAACTCGTCCTCGAGAACACTGCCTTGCCCATCGACCATCCCGGTTCTGGGCAACTGGTGCTCTGCGCCGATGCAGCTGATTCGCTCGTTCACCCGCAGTGGTCCCGCCCGGAAGAATTCGTTGCCTTCCTCAACGGTCCGGTCACCCCGGCCAGCGGGCCCAGCGCCGCCGGCTCGACCTGGAACGGGGGCCTGGCGGTGCCGTTCAACCTCGAGCCCGGTGAGACCAAGCAGGTACGGTTCCTGATCGCGTGGCACTTCCCGAACCGATACGTCGACTTCAACCAGTTCGGCCCGCACCCGGAGTACGGCCACAGCCGCTTCTGGCTCGGCAACGCGTACACCCGTCGTACGCCGGACGCCGTCGCCGCGGCCGAGTCCTTCATCTCCCAGTGGTCCGAGCAGGAAGCGCTGACCACTGCGTGGGCTGAGGCGTTCGAGTCGAGCAGTCTGCCCGGTGAGGCGGGTTCACGGCTCGCTGCGCTCGTTGCCGACGTACGGAGCCCGACCGTGTTCCAGACCGCTGACGGCGACGTACTGGGGTTCGAGGGCGTGCTCGGTGCGTCCACGGGGATGTGGGGCGGTCGGTACGGCGGCTCGTGTCCGCTCAACTGCACGCACGTGTGGAACTACGAGCAGACGCTCTCCCGCCTCTTCCCGTCGCTCGAGCGGAACATGCGGGACACGGAGTACGACGTGATGCAGGCGCCGGAGGGGTACATCCCGCACCGCGTCCGCGCACCGCTCTACATGAAGCAGCTGTGGGACGTGGTGATCGGCGGCCCGGAGGAGCCCGCACTGGACGGGATGCTCGGCAGTGTGCTGAAGACGTACCGCGAGGTGCGCCAAGGCGCCGGTCTGGACTGGCTGGGTCGACGCTGGCCTCAGGTGGTCCGGCTGCTCGACCACATCCACGAGAAGTGGCTGCAGGACGGCGTACTGCGTGGCATCCAGCCCAGCACGCACGACATCGACCTGTGTGGCGTCAACTCGTTCATGGGCACGCTGTGGTTGGCGGCGTTGCGTGCTGCTGAGGAGATGGCGCTGCTGCTCGGTGAGGACGGTACGGCGTACCGGAAGCTGTTCGAGGCCGGCAGCAAGGCGTACGACGAACTGCTGTTCACAGGCGAGTACTACCGGCAGATCCTCGGGCCGGACGAGACCAGGGACTTCCAGTGGGGCGATGGCTGCCTCGCGGACCAGCTGATCGGGCAGTGGTGGGCGCATCAGCTCGAGCTCGGCTACATCCTTCCGGCCGACCACGTGCGGACCGCGCTGCGCAACGTAGTACGCCATAACCTGCGGACCGGGTTCCACGACTTCGACCACCCGTACCGCGTCTTCGCAGACGCCGACGACACCGGGCTCCTCATGTGCACCTGGCCCCACGGCGGGCGGCCCGACGTACCCACCCGGTACTGCGACGAGGTGTGGACGGGATCGGAGTACCAAGTAGCCGCCCACTGCCTGTACGAAGGCCTCACCGACGAAGGCATGTCGATCCTGAACGGCCTCTGGACCCGGTACGACGGCACCCGCCGCAACCCGTTCAACCCGATCGAATGCGGCGACCACTACATCCGCAACGCCGCCGGCTGGTCCGTCCTGGAAGCCCTAACCGGCTATCACCACAACGCCCTCACCAAATCCATCACCTTCGCCCCACTCCCCCTAGCCCGCTCAGCCGACACCTGGCACTTCCCCTTCACCACCAACACCGGCTGGGCCACCGCCACCCACACCCCCAACACCCTCACCCTCACCTGCAAAGCCGGCCACCTGGACCTCGAGTCCGTCGAGGTAGACGGCACCACCCACGCCATCACCGCCCCGATCCACCCGGGAAACCCGTTAGTCATCCCAACCATCTGACGGAGGTTGCCGGGGGCATCGATGGCGGGTATGTAACCGCTAGCGGGTTGTAACCTGCCAGCAGTCAGGTAGAGCGTCAGTGACTCATCCCAGGCCGGACGCTGCGCCCGTGACGCTACCCAGCCGCCCCTGTGACGGTTACTTCGGTTAGGTGGAAGGTGTTGTTGGCGGAGTTGGAGATGCCTTCTACTCGGATGTAGCGGGTGGTGGTTTCGGTGTGGAAGGTGTCGCCGGGGTCGGTTACTGGGGTGGTGCCCTGGCGGCCGCCTAAGAGGTACCAGTGGGTGGCGTCTTGGCTGCCTAGGAGGCGGTAGTTGTAGTAGCGGGTGCCGTCTACGTAGTTGCGGATGTTGACGGACGAGACGAGGGATGGTGCGCCCAGGTCCACCTGCCACCACGTCGGGCCCAGTGGGCCTCCCCAGTAGGGGTTGTTCGAGCGGCTGCCGTCGTTGGCTGCGGTGGCGGGGTGGCCGGCTTCCGCGCCTAGGGCGGTGACTGGCTTGCCGACGCTCAGTACGGCGTCGGCGGACGTGTCGCGCGGTGCGTACGGCGCGAGCGTGAAACCGTGGAACGTCGCGACTCCCGTGACCCCGGTGTGCGTGTTCACAGCGCTCATGAACACACCGACGTCCTGGACCGCCGCAGCGCCCGGCACCACAGCCGACCCGGCGACTGTCCAGTTCACTCCGTCCTGACTGCAGGCGCCGCTGAGCCGCCCATCGGACCGGGCAATCCGCACGTACACAGGCTCAGTGAACCCATCCGCCGCCGTGTAGGTGTCCAGCGTCCCGTCACCGTCAGAGTCCCAACTGAACAGACACCCATGCTGCGGAGTGACCGCAATGTTCGCGTAGCCGACCGGAGCAGCTGCCGACAGGTCGTTGCCGACCAACAGCCCCGCCCGGCCGTACGGCGCGGTCGCGTCCTGCGAGGTGACCTCACTGGTCACCGCCTGCCCCTCGCCGAGCACCTGCGAGCGATACACGGTGCCGTGCTCATCCGTGCCCTTCCACATGTCGTCGCCGCCACCGGCGATCCCCACGTCGTCGCCCGACACAGCAAACGACGCATCGTTCGTCGACATCGTCTGCCACGGCGTACTGACGTCACCGCTGACCAACAACCGAGTACTGGCAGACTCCGAAGCGGACGACCACCTCGCAGTGGCGGTCAACGTTGGCACGTCCAACGGATGTGCAACAGCAGGGACAGTGACCGAATAAGCGACACTGAACGTCCCACCAGGCGCAACCTGAGCGGCCACGGTCGGCCCGACCGGCTTCACGTTGTACGCCGGCGGAGCGCTCAGCCCCACCCGCACCGCACGCGCCGCCCGGAGCGTGTTCGTGTTGGTGTACGTCGCCGTGACCCGCACCGTCGCACCAGCCCGGACCCCGCGCACCGCCGGCTCGACCCGCACCGCCCCGGTCGGAATCGCCGCGATCTGCGACGCCAATTGATAAGCGTCGCCCCGCCCCTTCACCGGGTACGGCGTATCCGTGTGCGCCCGCTGCTCCGCATAAGCCTTCCAGTCGGTCGGCACAACCGACTGCCCCGTAGACAGCGCCTTGTCGAGCGAAGCGAAGTAGGTCCGCCACCGACCGCCGTAGTAGTCGCCGACCAGCCCGTTCCACTCCCGCCGGGCATAGTCCTGCAGAGTCGCTGCACCAGTCCAGTCCGTCAACAACGTGCGCACGTCGTACCGCAACGCCGCAGCCTCTTCCGGCGAAGCAGCCTGCGCCGTAGCGCCCGCCAGCCACGACCCGAGCAGGAAGTTGTCGTCAGTACCAAGCAGATCGTCGAGCTGATCCACCCGCCGCGACCAGTCCGCAGTGAGCTTCCGGAACGCAGTCAGGTCACCAGAGTGGTACGCCGTCGCAATCCGCGGCAGCAACGTCCGGCTGTCATTAGCAACCACCTGCCGCGCAACGTCCACCAGGTCATAGCGGTACGCCGTACTCCGCCGCAGCGCAGGCTGCACCGCGAGCAGTTCACCGAGCGCCTGACGGAACACCTCCGGGTCATACGGGATCGCCGTACCGCTGACGCCCAGACTGGGCTCGTAGTCGAACAGCCCGGTCGGGTGCTTGCTGTCCGCCTCGGCCGGCCAGCTGTAGACAGTGCTCCCGAGGATCCGCCACGCAGCGATCGCATGCGGGTCAGCAGCGCCGTACCGGCTCGTGGCGTAGTCGGCGAACCACTGCTGCAGGTCTACCGGCTGGCTCTGCCAGGCCAGGTCGGTGAAGAACGCCACCGCGGCCGGGTTGTTGTCGATCGCCTCCGGCATCAGCGCGATACCGTTCAGCGCAGTACCCGGTTTGTCCAACCAGGCATGGAACTTCTGGTTCCACAACGCCAGGCTCGCGCCGAGGTTCGAGTGCCCGCCGAAGTTCCAGATCGTCCCGAACGCGTACGGCGTACCCAGGAAGTCCTTGTCCCGGTCGGTGATGTTCGGCGCCTCGGAGATGCCGTCGACGACCAGCATCTTGGACCGGTCGATCGACTGCAGCGTGGCCGGCAGCGGGTTCTTCTGCCACCCTAGAATCGTCCAGATCGCACCCGGATGCGCAGTCTCCAATGCAGCCTGCACCGCGCGAGAAGCGTCCGGAACACTGACGTCCCCAGCCGTACCGCCCTCATGCAGCAGGTCCATCTTGTACATCGTGCTGTCACCGAAGAGCGAGGTCTGCACCCGATAGAACTCGGCTGCGACCTGTGCGAACACCGGATTGGTCGGGTCGAGCCAGTCCGGCCGGGCCAGGCCGTCCCACTTACCCTGCGGCACAGTCTTCGCACCAGGGTTCCGGCTGGTGAAGCCGGACGGCACAGTGCCGAAGTACCCGGGCAGGACTGGCACCATGCCCAGCTCGCGCAGGTGATCGGCCATCTGCTGTCCGAGTACGACGCGCCGGTCGATCAGCTGCTGCGAGATCGGACTGCCGAGACAGCACTCGTTCTGCAGCAGCCACCACGCCTGGTGCGCCGGCTGCGGGATCCACGCGCGCAGCTCGTCGGCGGAGTACCCGAACTTCTGGAAGGCCTGTTCGTACACGGCCTCCTGCCCCTCGTACACCAGCACCTGGTTGATGCCGTGCAGCGCCAGTACGTCGATGCGCCGCTGCCACTGCGTCCAGTTGAGGTACGGGCCGGCGTACCCCTCGTTGGTGTCGTTGAGCGCGAACCGGTTGTCGACGGAGGCACGCTGCTCGACCGGCTGCGTCGGCAGCGGCAGCCGCGCCGGCAGGTTGAGCTGCTCGCCCTCCAGTTCGATGTCGGCATGTACGACGTGGCGCAAGTACCAGCCGAAGCCGGTCAGCTGTACGGCCGGAGTGGTCCCGGCGATCACCAGCCGGCGGCCGACCGCGAACACCCGGAAGTAGTCCTTTCCGGTACCGCGGTCGAGCGTCTGCAGCGTGACCTGGTCGGCGTACTGCCGTCCGACCAGCCGAACCAGCGCATCACGCGCAGGCGAAGGAACAGCTACAGAAGCGTGGGCGACGGGTGTGATCGCAAGAGGAATGAAGACGAGAAGAGCAGTCAGGGCTGCGCGAAAGGAAGGTCTCATGGCGGGTCACCTCGGGCGAAGGGCAACGCACTTAAGAACGGATCATTCCGAAAGAAGTTTCCGGATGAGCCTTCCCTCTTCGGCAAGATCTGTCAACCACAACAAGAGTGCCGCCCGTCCGGCAACGCCACCGGACGGTCGGCACTCGCTTCAGAGGAGTCCGAGCGCTGCGGACTCCTGGTCGGTGAAGAGACGGGAACGGATCAGGAAGCGGACGCCCTCCGGGGCCTCGACCGAGAAGCCGCTGCCGCGTCCCTTGACCACGTCGACGGTGAGTTGGGTGTGCTTCCAGTACTCGTACTGGTTCGCGGACATCCAGAAGCCGATCGGTTTGTCCAAACCGTCGACGACAAGATCGCCGAGATGCACGTCCGCCGACCCCGTTCGAAATTCCCCGTCCGGGTAGCACATCGGCGAACTGCCGTCGCAGCAGCCACCGGACTGGTGGAACATCAGCGGACCGTGCATCTCGGTGAGACGGCGGAGCCAGTCCGCCGCCTCGTCCGAGAGCAACACCTTGTCGACCTGCATGATCAGAAGAACCCCGCCCGTTGCGTGCTGTAGCTGACCAGCAGGTTCTTCGTCTGCTGGTAGTGGTCGAGCATCATCTTGTGGTTCTCCCGGCCGATGCCGGAGTTCTTGTAACCGCCGAAGGCCGCGTGCGCCGGGTAGGTGTGGTACGAGTTGGTCCAGACCCGGCCGGCCTGGATCTCCCGCCCGGCCCGGTACGCCGTGTTGATGTCGCGCGACCAGACGCCCGCGCCCAGACCGTAGAGCGTGTCGTTCGCGATCTTCATGGCGTCGGCGTAGTCGTCGAACTTGGTCACCGAGACGACCGGCCCGAAGATCTCCTCCTGGAAGATCCGCATCTTGTTGTCGCCCTCGAAGATCGTCGGCTGGATGTAGTACCCGCCGGCCAGCTCGCCGTCGAGCTCCGCGCGAGCCCCTCCGGTGAGCACCTTCGCGCCCTCGGCCTGACCGATATCGATGTAGGCGAGGATCTTCTCGTACTGGTCGTTGCTGGCCTGCGCGCCCATCATCGTCTCGGTGTCGAGCGGGTTGCCCAGCTTGATCGCCTTGGTCCGCGCGGTCGCATCGCCGAGGAAGTCGTCGTAGATCGACGCCTGGATCAGCGCCCGGGACGGACAGGTGCAGACCTCGCCCTGGTTCAGCGCGAACATCGTGAAACCCTCGAGCGCCTTGTCGTAGAAGTCGTCCTTCGAGGACGCGACGTCGGCGAAGAACACGTTCGGGCTCTTGCCGCCGAGCTCCAGCGTGACCGGGATGATGTTCTCCGAGGCGTACTGCATGATCAGCCGGCCGGTCGTGGTCTCACCGGTGAACGCGACCTTCGCAACTCTGTTGCTCGAGGCAAGCGGTTTGCCGGCCTCGACGCCGAACCCGTTGACGATGTTCAGTACGCCGGGCGGCAGCAGGTCCTCGATCAGCTCCATGAACACATGGATCGACGCCGGCGTCTGCTCGGCCGGCTTCAGTACGACGGTGTTACCTGCCGCCAGCGCGGGCGCCAGCTTCCAGGTCGCCATCAGGATCGGGAAGTTCCACGGGATGATCTGCGCGACCACGCCGAGCGGCTCGTGGAAGTGGTAGGCGATCGTGTCGTCGTCGATCACCGACACGGAGCCTTCCTGGGCCCGGAGCGCGCCCGCGAAGTACCGGAAGTGGTCGATCACCAGCGGCATGTCCGCGCCGAGCGTCTCGCGCACGGCCTTGCCGTTGTCCCAGGACTCGGCGACCGCGAGCAGCTCGAGGTTGGCCTCGACCCGGTCGGCGATCTTGTTCAGGATGTTCGCCCGTTCGGCCGGTGAGGTGCGGCCCCAGGCGGGCGCGGCACCATGGGCGGCGTCGAGGGCACGCTCGACGTCGTCCGCCGTACCGCGCGCGATCTCGGTGAAGTTCTCTCCGTTGACCGGAGACGGGTTCTCGAAGTACTGGCCTTTCGACGGCGGTACCCACTCGCCGCCGATGTAGTGCTCGTAGCGCGATTTGTAAGTGACTGGGCTGCCATCCTGGCCGGGAGCTGCGAAGATCGTCATAGGTCCTCCTTGGAAACCCGACGTTGGGACCGACACTAGGCAGCGGGACGTTGCACGGACGTTGCAGCGCGGAGTGAGGCGGTATGGACCAACGGGAGCAGGCCCGTCGGCTGAGCGAGTTGTACGACGAGGTGCTCGGCGGCGTGCGGATACCTGGTGCGCCGCGGGCACTCGTCGCCGCGTCCTGGGAGCGCTCCCTCGCCGCCGCTGTCGACCCGGAGCTCGATCAGCCGCCGCTCGTCGTCGACCACGAGATGGTCGAGACGTTGCGCGAGAACCATCCGCTCCGCGCGGTCCTGCCGGTACTGCGGCAGACGCTGACGACGATCGCCGACGAGGCGTCGCACATCATGATCATCACCGACGCGCAGGGCATGATCCTGTGGCGCGAGGGCTCCGCCGAGGTCAAACGCCAGGCCGATCGCATCGCGCTCTCCGAGGGTGCGGTGTGGTCCGAGGACCAGATCGGCACGAACGGCATGGGTACGGCGCTGGCCGTCGGCGCGCCCGTGCAGATCCACTCGGCCGAACACCTGGTACGCCGGATCCACGCGTGGACCTGTGCCGCCGCGCCCGTCCACGACCCCGACACGGGCAAGCTGCTCGGCGCGGTCGACGTCTCCGGACCGCTGCGCACGGTCCATCCCGCAATGGTCGCGCTGGTGACGGCGGCGGCCCAGCTCGCCGAAGGCCAGCTGAAGGTCCGGATGGCCGCGGCCGACGAGATGCTCCGCGCGCGCAACATGCGGCACTTGATGGCGCTCGGCGATGCACCGGGCGCTTTGCTGACCCCATCCGGTCGCGTGCTCGCAGTACAGCCGCTCGAGTGGCTGCCCGACCGCCTCGTCGTACCCGACGGCGCCGATCGCATCGATCTCGGCGACGGACGTGAGGGACTGGTCGAGCGACTCGACGAGGGCTATCTACTCCACATGCCCGGTGCGCGGGTACGCCGGTCGCGCCCGTCACTCCAGCTGAAGCTGCTCGGCTCCGGCCAGCCGACCGCGATCGTCGGCGGCCGCGAGATCGCGCTGACGTTGCGGCGGGCCGAAGTACTTGCACTGTTATTACTGCACCCGTCGGGTCTCACCGCTGAGCAGCTGATGCTCCAGCTGTACGGCGACGAGGGAAACCCGACAACTGTGCGCGCGGAGATGCACCGGCTGCGCAACCTGCTCGGCAGCGGCGTACTCGACACCAAGCCGTACCGGATCATCGCCGACGTGACCGGCGACGTGACCCAGGTCCAGACCGCTCTCCGCCAGGGAAACCTGCACACCGCACTCACCCTGTACGCCGGTCCGCTCCTCGCCCGCTCGGACGCCCCGGCTCTCCGACTGGAACGCGACGAGCTCGACGCCACCATCCGCCGCTCCGCCCTCGACACCCGCAGTCCGGACGTCCTGTGGCAGTTCGCCCAGACACCCACCGGCGCGGAGGACGTGGAGATCTTCGAGTCGCTGGCCGCCGTACTCCCGACCGACGATCCCCGCCACGCCGCGGTCGCCGCGCGGCTCGCCAGACTGGTCGACTGAGCACAACGTGACACGAAACACGCGGGCGTGATCATGACCGCAAGCACATGACTGACGAGTAACCAACCAATAACATCGCTGGTATGCAGATCCTCGCCATCGTCGTCTCGCTCGCGGTGACGCTTGTCGCCGTTGCGCTGTTCGGCAAGACGATCGGGCACATCGTGTCCGTCATCAAGCTCGGACAGCCGGCCGGCCGGACCGACAACCCGGGCAAGCGGACCGTCACCCTGGCCAAGGAGACCCTCGGCCACACCCGGATGCTGCAGTGGAGTCACATCGGGGTGATGCACTGGTTCGTCGCGTTCGGGTTCATCGGGCTGTTCCTGACGCTGGTGACGGCGTTCGGCCAGCTGTTCGACCCGCATTGGGCGTTGCCGATCATCGGGCACTGGTTCGTGTTCGAGTGGGTCAGCGAGGCACTCACCTGGACTGGTCTGGTGTCGATCATCGGCCTGATCATCTACCGGCTGATGCACCTGCCGAAGGGCGACAACCCGCGCTCGTCCCGGTTCTACGGCTCGACGTCCTGGCAGGCGTACTACGTCGAGTACACGATCCTCGGCGTACTCGTCTGCATCCTGCTGCTGCGCGGACTCGAGTATCAGCTCGGCGACGTGTCCAATTCTAGGGGCGACAAGTTCCACTTCCCGATGACGTTCTTCATCGGCTCCGGACTGTTCGGCGGGCTGAGCGAGAACGGTTTGGAGAACGCGGTCTACCTGGTCGCGATGGTCAAGATCCTGATCTCGTTCGCGTGGATGATCACGATCTCGCTGAACGCGACGATGGGCGTCGCCTGGCACCGCTTCACCGCCTGGCCGAACATCTGGTTCAAGCGCAAGGCGGACGGCGGTACGGCGCTGGGCGCCTTGCAGCCGATCATGGTCAACGGCGCACCGATCGACTTCGAGAACATCGAGGAGCTCGACGAGGACGCAGCGCTCGGGGTCGGCAAGGTCGAGGACTTCACCTGGAAGGGCCTGCTCGACTTCACCACCTGCACCGAGTGCGGGCGATGCCAGTCGCAGTGCCCGGCGTGGAACACCGACAAGCCGTTGTCGCCGAAGCTCATCATGATGGGTCTGCGCGACCACGCGTACGCCAAAGCGCCGTACCTGCTGGCCGGCGACGACGACGCGCGGAAGTCGCTGCCGGAGCTGGTGCTTGCCGAGCAGGACAAGCCGTTGGTCGGACCCGCGGATGTCGCGGTCATCGACGAGGAAGCGTTGTGGGCCTGTACGTCGTGTGGCGCGTGCGTGCAGCAGTGCCCCGTCGACATCGAGCACGTCGACGCGATCATGGACATGCGCCGGTACCAGGTGCTGATCGAGTCGTCGTTCCCGTCCGAGCTCAACGGGCTGTTCAAGGGCCTGGAGAACAAGGGCAACCCGTGGAACATGAACCCGTCCGGCCGGATGGACTGGGCCAAGGACCTGCCGTTCGAGGTCAAGCAGGTCGGCACGGACGTCGAGTCGCTGGACGAGGTCGAGTACCTGTTCTGGGTCGGCTGCGCCGGCGCGTTCGAGGATCGCGCGAAGAAGACCACGCAGGCGGTGGCCGAGCTGCTGAACATCGCGGGCGTGACGTTCGCCGTACTCGGTGACGGCGAGACCTGCACCGGCGACCCGGCCCGGCGATCCGGCAACGAGTTCGTCTTCCAGCAGCTCGCGATGCAGAACGCCGAGGTCTTCAAGGAGACCAAGGTCCGCAAGGTCGTCTCCACCTGCGCGCACTGCTTCAACACGTTGAAGAACGAGTACTCGCAGCTCGGTGTGGAGCTCGACGTCATCCACCACACCCAGTTGCTGAACCGCCTGGTCCGCGACGGCAAGCTGACCCCGGTCGCGCCGGCGGACAGCTCGCTCAACGGCCAGACGATCACGTACCACGACCCGTGCTACCTCGGCCGCCACAACCAGGTGTACGACGCTCCGCGCGAGCTGCTCGACATCATCCCGGGAGCGCAGTACGCCGAGATGCCGCGCAATCAGACGAAGTCGTTCTGCTGCGGGGCCGGCGGTGCGCGGATGTGGATGGAAGAGAAGCTCGGCACCCGCATCAACCTGAACCGCACGACCGAGGCGGTCGAGACCGGCGCCGACAAGATCGCCACCGGCTGCCCGTTCTGCCGCGTGATGCTGTCCGACGGCCTCACCGCCAAGCAGGCCGACGGCTCCGCACGCGAGTCCGTCGAGGTCCAGGACGTCGCGCAACTACTGCTGGCCTCTGTAAAACGCAGCGAAAACTGAGCTGCAACTAGCTGCAAAACCCTTCCTCCCCAGGCGGTCCAGACCATAAGATCCGACGGCTGCGCATCACCTGGGGAGGACAAAGTCCATGAAGTACCGCGCTGCGGTGGCCACGCTGGCCGCCGTACCACTCGCCTTCGGCCTGGCCGCCTGCGGCGGTCAACCCGAAGCCACCGGCTACCGCCCGTCGGCCCCGGCCGAGACACCGGTCGCTACCAAGACCGCGGCGCCGATCGAGAAGGCACCGGTCACTCGCCTGAACCGGGTCACGTTCGTCCCGGCGATGAACTCCGCGCTGACGAAGCAGAAGTCCTGGCGCCTCGTCGGCACGATGACCGTCGACGGCACCACCGTGATGACCATGGACGGCTTCCAGACCGCCGACCCGCCGGCGATGTCGATGACCATGACCAGCGGCGAGACCGGCGGCAAGAGCTTCAAGGTGCTCACGGTCGGAAAGACCGCCTACCTGTCGATTCCGGGCATGACCCCGGCCGGCAAGTACGTGAAGCTCAAGGGTGCGCAGACCGGCGATGTCGGCCAGATGCTCGACGGGGGCGACCCGACCAAGATCTTCAAGTCGTTCGGCGGCGGCGTCGGTAGCGTGAAGTTCGTGCGCGCGGAGCGGATCGGCGGCCAGCTGCTCGACCGCTACGACGTCTCGATCGACACCGCGAAGGCCTTCGGCCTGCAGGGCCGGAAGCTGCCCGCCGAAGCACCGAAGACCACGACCTACTCGCTCTGGATGGACAAGGCGCACCTGGTCCGGCGGATGTCCTTCGACCTGCTCGGCGTCTCGATGGTGATGTCCATGACCGACTACAACAAGCCGGTGCACATCGTCGCGCCGCCGGCGAGCAAGGTCGTTTCGCGGTAACGGCCGGTATCGGTCATTTTCCCACCCCGTTGTGTGAACTTCTCGTAATCTCCCGTTACGGATGTGATCACCTCTCGATGATCGGGTGGGGCCTGTGCCGATGCGGAGTAGTCGACGAACCTTTCTGACAGCGACCGGGGCGGCGGCAGCGCTCGCGCTGACCGGCAGTCTCCCGGAGATCAAGAGTGCCGCGGCCGGCTGGACCGGCCGTCCGGACCGGCGGGACCCGTTCACGCTCGGCGTCGCGTCCGGCGATCCGTTGCCGGACGCGGTCGTGATCTGGACCCGGCTCGCGCCGGATCCGCTCGCGCCGTTCGGCGGGATGGATCGCCGGCCGGTCGATGTGGAGTGGCAGGTCGCGGAGGACGAGCACTTCCATCGGGTCGTCCGCCACGGATCGGTGAAGGCCGGTCCCGAAGCCAGTCACTCGGTCCACGTCGACGTACGTGGGCTGCGTCCGTGGCGGCACTACTGGTACCGCTTCCGCGTCAACGGTCAACTCAGCCCGGTCGGCCGGACCAAGACCGCGCCGACCGCGGACACCCAGCTGTCCAAGCTTTCGTTGGCGTTCGCGTCCTGCCAGGCGTGGTGGGAGGGCTGGTACACGGCGTACGCCGACATGGCGAAGCGCGACCACGACGTCGTGTTCTTCCTCGGCGACTACATCTACGAGTTCGGCATCGACCGCGGCATCCGCCCGCACTCGAACGAGCCGTACATCACCCAGCAGACGGTGACGCTCGACGAGTACCGGCAGCGCTATGCGGCGTACAAGCTGGACGCGGATCTCCAGGCCGCGCATGCGAACGCACCCTGGATCGTCACGCTCGACGACCACGAGGTGGTTGACAACTGGGCCGACGAGGCGCATCCGAGCGCGCCGCCGGCGCAGTTCCGCGTACGCCGGGCCAACGCGTTCCGCGCGTACTGGGAGCACATGCCGCTGCGGCTCGCGCAACTGCCGACGGGCCCGGACATGCAGCTCTACCGGCGGATCAAGTACGGGCGGCTCGCGGAGTTCAACGTGCTCGACACGCGCCAGTACCGATCGGACCAGGCGTACGGCGACGGCACGAAGGCGCCCGGACCCGAGACCGCAGATCCGGCCCGCACGATCACGGGGGACGTGCAGGAGAAGTGGTTGCTCGACGGCTGGTCGGCGTCGCAGGCGCGGTGGAACGTGATGGCACACCAGACCGCGATCGCTCGCCTCGACACCAAGGACGGGCCGGAGGTACTCGTCCCGATGGACACCTGGGACGGGTACGAGGCGTCGCGGAACCGGATCCTCGGCGGCGCCGCGCAGCGCAAGGTCCGCAACCTGGTGTCGATCGCCGGCGACCTGCACCGCAGCGTCGCGTCGGACCTGAAGCTCGACTTCACCGATCCGGCCTCGGCGACGGTCGGCGCCGAGTTCGTCGGTACCTCGATCACGTCCGGGATGGACGGCGAGGACCTCGACGCTGGTGGCGCCACGTTGCTGCGGGAGAACCCGCACATGAAGTTCGGCAACTTCCAGCGCGGCTACGTCAACTGCACGATCACACCGCAGCAGTGGGTCTCGGACTACCGCGTCGTCGACAAGGTGTCGGTCCAGCACGGCACTGTCAGCACCCGCGCCAAGCTCCTCATCGAGGACGGCCGCCCCGGCATCTCGGAGGTCCAGGAATGAACATCCCCCGGCAGACAGTGATCGCGGTCGGCACGGTCGTGGCGGCCGCGCTGCTCGGCTCCAGCTCGGTGCCCAAGGCAACTACCTCGGACGTGGCGGTGAGCGTCGCGCCGGAGCAACTGAGCGTCGTCGGCCTCCCGTGCTTCCCGGGCATGCTCAACCTGACGATGACCAACACCGGCGCGCAGGACCGGTACGCCGACCTCACGCTCGACCCGACCGGTCCGCTGCAGCTGTCCCGCACCCTCTTCTCGTCCTGGCTGCCCGCACTCGACCCCGATCAGCCGGTCTCCGCGCCCGTCGAGGTCCGCGTACCGCGCGACGCCAAGCCCGGCTCGTACACGATCGGCGTCGAGGTCGACCGCCGGCGCGTGACCGTCCCGGTGACCGTCAACCCGCTACCGCCGAAGGGCCCCGGCGACAACCTCGCGCTCGGCGAGCAGGCGACGGCATCGTCCACCCACGGCAACTTCACCCTCTGCGGGGCCGTTGACGGCGACAAAGACTCCGAGCACTGGGACACGCTGACCGGCTGGAACGACGGCACGCGCGCCGCCTTCCCCGACACGTACGACGTGGCTCTGTCGACGCCGGCAACCATCGGCCGGGTCGAGCTCTACACGCTGGACTCCACGAAGTACCCGGCCCGCGTGAACGGGCTGCGCGACTGGGACGTCCAGGTCAAGGTCGGCGACACCTGGCAGACCGTCGCCCAGGTCCGCGGCAACACCGTCGGGCACGTCACGTCGACCTTCGCCCCCGTCCAGGCGGACGCCGTACGCATCCTCTGCCTCGACGGCAACGACCACACCTACTCCCGCATCGTCGAACTCGAGGTCTACGGAAGCTGACAGACCGGCAGCTTCAGGCGTAGCAGGGCACCGGTCCGGGACGGCACGGCTTCGGCCGTCCCGCCGTGAGCCTCGGCGACCTGTCGGACGATGGCCAGACCTAGCCCGGATCCGGGATGCGCACGAGCGGCGGGTGAACGGTAGAAGCGGTCGAAGACGAACTTGAGGTCGCTGTCGGGGATCCCCGGGCCGGCGTCCGCGACGTCGAGAGCGCCCGCCTCGAGGGTGATCAGGACCCTGCCCCCAGGCGGGCTCCACTTCACGGCGTTGTCGACGAGGTTCGCAACGGCGCGTTCCAGGGCGTCGGGATCGCCGTGGACGAGGGTCGGCGCACAAGCCAGGTCGAATCCGATCTCTGCCGCTGCCCGACGTGCCGCGCGGGCCGCGACGCGCTCGGCGACGAGATCGAGGCGGACGTCTTCGGTGTGGAAAGCGGGTTGACCGTAGCGGGCCAGGTCGACCAGGTCGTTGATCAGGGTCCTGAGTTCGCCGGCCTGGCCGAGCGCCTCGGCAGCCAGGTGTGGGGCCTGGGCGTCGGCCAGGTTCTCCGCCAGCAGTTCGAGATTCACGGTCAGGCTTGTGAGTGGTGTGCGCAGTTCGTGCGAGGCATCTGCGACCAGACGCCGCTGGGCACCGACGGATTCGTCCAGGGCGGCGGTCATCCCGGCGAACGCGGAGCCGAGCCGGCCGATCTCGTCCTGGCTGTCGGTGGGGATCGGGATGGCCAGGTCTCCGGTCGTACGGATCAGCTCGACGGTCTCGGTGAGCCGCCGTACCGGGCGCAGGACGCGGCGGGCAGCCAGACGGGAGGCGAGTGCTGCAAGGAGTCCGGCGGCCACCGTCGATCCGGCGAGCAACCAGGCGAGTTGGTGCAGGGTGGGTGCGGGATCGGATTGCGGGATCGCTGTGCGCACGAGCGTTCCGGGCGCCCCTGGGAAGGGGGCGGTGTAGATGCGGTAGGCAACGCCGTCGTAGACCGCCGTACGGAAGTAGGCAGCGGCAGTTCCTTTCGCGACCTCGACGTCGCGGGCGGTGAGGTCGACGAACTCCGTCGACGGCCCGGCCTGGACCGGGTCCGGCACGATCTGCAGTTGGGTGCTCCCGATGTCCAGCGGAACACTCGGCAAGGCCGATTCGTTGGCCGTCCCCTTGAACTTCTGCTTGATGGCTGTTGCCACGTCCGGGGCCTTTGCGGCCGCGGCGACCAAGGAGCTGTCGATCTGGCCGCGGAGGTTGGCCTCGACGGCCGGGTACAGAACCACCGACACGAGCAGCATCGCGCCCGCGGCAATGGCTCCTCCGGCGATGGCCAGCCGGGTGCGCAGGTTCACGGCTCCTCACGCAGGACGTACCCGAGGCCGCGCACCGTCTGGATCAGTCTGCTGCCGCCGTCGGATTCGAGCTTGCTGCGCAGGTAGCTGATGTAGACCCACAGCGCGTTCGACTCCGGGCCGAAGTCGTAGCCCCACACCGACTCGAAGATCTGGGTCCGGCTGAGCACCCGCTCGGGATTGCGCAAGAACAGCTCCAGCAGGGACAACTCCGTCTTGGTCAGCTCCAGGCGCCGACCGGCGCGTTCGACCCGACGGCCGCTCAAGTCCAGATCGACATCGGCGAAATGCAGCACCTCGGCCCTTGCGCCGCTGCGCCGCAGCAGTGCTCGGAGCCGAGCTCGCAACTCCTCCAGGGCAAAGGGCTTCGCCAGGTAGTCGTCGGCCCCCGCGTCGAGCCCGGCGACCCGGTCGGTCACCAGGTCCCGGGCCGTGAGCATCAGGATCGGCGTATCGTGCCCGCCCGAACGCAGCCTCCGGCATACCTCGAGCCCGTTCGGTTCAGGCATGAGGACGTCGAGCACCACCGCGTCCGGGCGGAACACGCCGTGCTCGGCGAGGGCGGACGCCCCGTCCATGGCGGATGCCACGTCGTAGCCGTCCCGGCGCAACGCATGCTCCAACGACCGCCGTACCGCCGGGTCGTCATCAACGACAAGTATCCGCATGGCCGTCCATCCTCGCCGTCAATCATGAAGGTCTGATGAGGTGAGACACAACGGCTGTCAGCCCTTGGCGAGTGACTGCTTCAGCTCTCCCAACGCGGTCATGAGGCGGTCAGTGCTGACTCCGAGAGAGGCGGCGATCTGGCGGAAGGCCTTGGAGGTCGGAGTGATTCCGTCCGGAGCCGAGACCAAGGTGATCAAGGCGGCCTTGGCCTTGGCCCGAGAGACGCCGAGCTTCGCGGCCAGACTTGCCGCCGCGGCGTTCGACGCGAACGGCGAGTTCTTCGGGTCGCCGCCCTCCTTGCCCTTGTGCTCCTTGTCGCCGGCACGAGGGCGCCCGGGCTTGAGAATCAGCGGTTCCACAGCTGCTTTGACCCGAGAGACAGGCATCCGCAGATTGGCCGCGACCGCCGCGACGAATGCCTGCGGCGTCACGTTGGTCCTGCCGGCCAGCGACCGCTTCGGCGCGACCAGCGCGGCAGTGAGCCGGTCCGTCGTCACCCCGAGCTTCGCCGCGATCGCGGCGAAGTCGGCATCGGCGGCCGGCTTCGACTTCCCATCCACCTCTGCCGCGGCACCGGATTTCGCGGCATCGGGTTTCGGATCCGAACCTGACGTCCCCGCCGACGCGGTACCGGTCGTGGCCAGTGCCGCGAGCACGACCGTGGCCACGATTCGCTGTGAGCGTTTCATCATCGTGAGTCCTTCCGTCCACAGAACGCGCCGGCCGAGAACCGGCGCCGTGGGGACAACACAAACAGCGCGGCCTCAGGTGTGGTTTCAGCCAGCTTTAGAGCTTCCTTAGAAGCTCTGGTTATGCGTCGGCTATGACCGGACGGAGTGCCTCAGCCGAGTGCTGCGAGGACGGTCAGCAGCACGGCGAGGGCGACGATTACGCCGACCATGCCCAAGAGCGCGCCGATGCCCTTCCGCTTTACCTTGCTGTGGCCGATGCTCCCGGACGTGAACTGGTGGAAGGGCGACGCGTAGAACACCGGCACCGCCTGGTTCGGCTGGACCGTGCAGTCGAGCGCGGCCTTGCCATAGACGCGAATCCACTGCGAGTGGACGTCGACGTGCAGCGGTCCAGCAGGCACCGGGATGTCGTTGCGGCCGTACTTGACCGGCACCGGGTAGCCGTTGAGGTGCACGGTCGGCGGGATCATGTTGGACGTCATCGCGCTGCCCTGGATGGTCAGCTGCAACATCCCCATCGGACCCGGCGGCTGATACTGCTGCTGCGGCTGAAACTGGGGCGGCGGCTGCTGCTGGAAGCTCATGCCGCCAAACGATAGAGCGTGCCAGGGGCCCCAGCAGATCGGCCCCACGATCGAACGCTTGTTTGCGCCCCACTGAGCTCTGGAGCGGGTGACGGGAATCGAACCCGCACTGTCAGCTTGGGAAGCTGATGTTCTGCCATTGAACTACACCCGCGCGTCGCCGGTCTCCCGGCAGCAGAGATGAGGATAGCCGATCGGCGGGCTCCCAACCATGCCGGGTCCGCGCGTCGGTTGTTGCGCGGTCAGGGTGTTGTCCCCAGAAGGGGCCGAATGCATCGAAAATTGCGGTGCGGACGGTTTGCGGTGGGGGTTCTTGGGCAGTTTTCCACAAAGGGCGCGTTCAGGACTGGGCAGGTACGTCATCTTCTGGCAGATTAGAACGCGTTGCCGGGGGCAACATTCGACGCAACGTGAGGACGCGGTCCTCCGGACCGGACAAGATGGTTGCGGGCAACTGGATGAAGGGGTGAACGGTGGCAACAGACACAAGTGACGCGGTGGACAACCTGGAGAAGGAACTCGTCACGTTGGCACGGCGGCTGCGGGGTCTGCAGCGGACGCTGTCCGACGAGGCGCACCCGGACCTGGAGCCGGCGCAGTACGCGTTGCTGAACCACGTCGAGGAGCTGGCGCCGGTGCGGATGGCCGACCTGGTGGCAGCGCTCGAGGTGGACAAGGGTCCGGTCAGCCGGGCCTGCGCGCGACTCGAGGAAGAGGGTCTGCTGAAGCGTGCCGCCGACAAGTCGGACGCACGGGCGACCCTGCTGACACTGACCGCGGCCGGCAAGCGCAAGCTGACGGCGGCCCGGAAGAAGCGGCACAAGGTGATCGAGGACCTGCTCAAGGACTGGTCGCCGGCCCAGGTGAAGACCTTCGCCACCCAGGTGTCGAAGTTCAACAAGCTGTCCGACTGAGGTTAGTTGCCTCAGGCCCAGGTTGGTGGTGCGGTCCTGCCGGAGAGCTGAGGGCTCCGGACGATTCACCACCAGCCCTTGGGAAGGCCTGACGCTGTGCGGATGAGCAGCACGCTGCTAACGTGCGACCGTGCTGCTCTCCGACCGTGACATCTTGGCCGAGCTCGACGCGAAGCGGGTCCAGCTGGATCCGTTCGATGCTGCGATGGTGCAGCCGTCGAGTGTCGACGTACGGCTGGATCGGTTCTTCCGGGTTTTCGAGAACCACCGATACCCGCATATCGACCCCGCCGAGGAACAGCCGGATCTGACCCGGCTGGTCGAACCGGACGGCGAGGAGCCGTTCATCCTGCATCCCGGTGAATTCGTCCTGGGATCGACGTACGAGCTGATCACACTCCCCGACGACGTCGCGGCCCGCCTCGAGGGCAAGTCGTCGCTCGGCCGGCTGGGGCTGCTGACGCACTCGACGGCCGGCTTCATCGACCCGGGCTTCTCCGGGCACGTGACGCTGGAGCTGTCGAACGTCGCGACCCTGCCGATCAAACTGTGGCCGGGGATGAAGATCGGCCAGCTCTGCTTCTTCCGGCTGTCCTCCCCCGCGGAGCACCCGTACGGCTCGGCGAAGTACGGCTCGCGGTACCAGGGCCAGCGCGGCCCGACACCGTCGCGCTCCTACCGCAACTTCCACCGCAGCGACATCTGACGACCTCAAAGAAGGGCCCCGGGACGAGAGTCCCGGGGCCTTTCTTTATGTCAGAGATCAGGCGGTCGCCTTGACGAAGATGCAGACCGACTCGAGATCCGTCGAGTCGTTGCCGGTCGGCAACTGCCGGTAGACGCCCCCGAAGGGGGAGACGGCAACGGGCGACCCCTGCTTGCCGTTGTAGAGCGTCAGGCCCAGGTCGCCGTTGCCCGGAGTGCCGTTGTCCGACGGGGAGTCGCTCTCGGACGGGGTGTCACCGGACGACGGGGTGTCACCCGACGAGGGCGTGTCGCCGGAGGACGGCGTGTCGCTCGAGCTCGGACCGCCCGACGGGGCCGCGCTCGGCAGGTCCTGGCCGGTCTTCGCGTCCAGCAGCACCGGCTGCGCCTCGGTCTGCGCGTACACGACGCCGTGGTACGCCGCCGTCACCTGCTGGGGCACGACCCGGCCGCCGGACAGACTCGTGTATCCCCAGGTCTTCTTGCCGGTGGTGTCGTCGAGCCCGAGGATCTCCTGGCCACCACCGGAGTTCCCCTTGCTGGTGCAGACGATCGAGGTCGCCTGGTCTGCGAGGCAGTCGTAGCCACTGACGTTCTTCTGCTGGAGGCCAGGAGCCGTCTGCACCACGGCGCCGGTCGACAGGTCGAGCGCGTAGATCGCGCTGACGGAGATCCCGGCGTCGTAGTCGGTGTACCTACTGCCGTAGAAGTACGCGTGCTTGGCGCCGCCGGCGAGGGGCGTCAGGACGGGCTGATTCAGCGGGAGCTGCTTGGTGACCTTCCCGCTCGCACCGTCGGCCAGCAGGATCGCGCCGTCGGTGGCTTTCGCGTCGTTCGAGCCCTTGGCGCCGGCGACCACGCCGTCGTGCACAGCGGCCGGGGTGATGGCCGGCATGATCGTCGACTTCTGCGTCTTGGGGTCCGCGAACACCGCCAGCGTTTTGCTCAGCACGCTCGAGTTTCCGGCGGTGCTGACACCGACCGCGACCTGGCCCGTCTCCGGGTCGTACGCCGTGTTCGTCACGTTCGGCGTACCGACCGCGTCGCTGCCGGTGCCCTCCAGCGTGCTCACCGGCGTGGAGACCTCGGCGATCTTCTTGCCGGACATGACGTCGATCCACTGGACGAGGACCAGTCCGCTCGGCTTCTGGGTGCCGTTGCCCTTGTCGGCTTCGCCGTACGCGACCACCGCGACGTCCTTGCCGTCGAGCTTGGCCGCCATCGGCGCGCTCGCGCTGCTGACCGTAGTGGTGTCGGCGGACTTCGACGGGATCATCCACTGATTGTTCGGATTGACGACGTCACGCCCGCTGAGGCCGGCGAAGCCGCCGATCAGCGCGACCTGGCCGGCGATACCCATCCGGGACTCGTCGAGTGCCGAACGGCCCGGGTAGTCGGCCGACGGGAACGCTGCCGCGACGCTGAGCGCCTTGGGCGGGTCGAAGGACGGGACCGTCGGAGTCGACGGGGTGGCGGAGGTGGTGGACTGACCGCCGTTGTCGGAGCCCGAGTCGGATTTCTTGTCGCTGCCGCCGCAACCGGCCACGAGGATCAGGGCGGCGGTGACGGCTGTAGTTGCCACCATCGGGCGCAACATCGTTGGTTACTCTCCCCAAGGTCGACCGAGAATGATCGACTGAACGCTAGCAGTGTCCATGGGTCGGCCCGGCAGTTATCCACAGGCGTTGCAGGAAGCTGCAGACGTCCGGGGATCGCTCAGGTGGTCCGGGCGAGCCCCAGACGCTGCAGCAGGTGGTAGAGCGCGGCGGCCGCGCTGTTCAGCGGTACGCCGTTCATCGGACGATCGAGAGCCCGGTCCCGCGGTGGCGGGGCTGCTGGTCGGCCAGAACCCGGGAGGCGGGCTCGGCCAGGCGGCGGGTGGGCTCCAGCCGGTCGGCCAGCCGGCGCAGTGCGCTGGCGAGGCCCTCCCGCGGGCTGGTGCGGTTCACCTTGCGGGGGTGAAGCAGAGCGCGGGACTCGGCGGCGCGCAACTGCTCGGCAACTCGGTAGCGGGCAACTTCCTGGTGTTCGGTGATCATGATTGTGCTCCCCTCGCGTAATCCCCGTGACTGGTTTTTGGCAATGCTTCGCTCAGGTCCCGCCGCCGCAGGTGCGCGGCGGGACCTCGATCGCTTACATCAACCCAACGAACCCGACCGCGCCGATCCGACGCGTACGGCGTTATTTGGGGTCAGACCTTGTAGACCGTGATGTCGCCGGAGACGGTGCGGGCCCGCAGCATCAGGGCGCGCTCCCCCTCGGCCGGCTTCTCGCCGGGCTCGAGATCACACCGGATCTGCCCGGTGACGGTCTTCAGGTCGAGGTACGTCGGGAGGCCCTCGGGCACCCCGATCTGGACGTCGCCGCGGGCCGTCTCGGCCTGGACGCTCGGTCCGTCGGCGATCTCGACCTTCACGTCGCCGGAACCGGAGGTGGCGACCGAGTGGTCGCGGATCCGCTCGATGGTGATGTCACCCGAGCCGACCTTGACCGAGGTGGGACCGTTGGCGTCGCCCACGGTGACGTCTCCGGAGCCGGTGCTCAGGCCGAGCGCGTCGCCGGCCTCGTCGATGTCGATCGAACCGGAACCGGTGCTGGCCTTGACCGCGCCGGTGACCGACTCGACCTTGACGTCTCCGCTGCCGGTGTTGACGCCCAGCTCGCCCTCGACCCGGGTCAGCTGTACGTCGCCGGAGCCGGTGGACAGTCGGGCCCGACCGAGCGGCACCTCGGAGGTGATGTCTCCGGAGCCGGTCTTCACCCTGGCCTCGAGGACCGCCGAGGTGGCGATCCGGACCAGGATCTCCGGTCCGCGGCGGACGTTGCGCGGGCCCTCGATGATCAGCTCACCATCGACGACCTCCACGATCACGTCCTCCTCCCGGCCTTCGTCGACGTCGATGGCGACCGCGGTCCCCTCGCCGTCGGAGTTGGCCTTGAGCTCGACCAGACCGGAGCCGATCTCGATCCGGATCCGCTCGATCCGGTCGTTCTCGTCGTCGGTGATCTGCTGGCTGAACCCGCTCATTCGACCCACCCCGTCATCCGTTGTCCCGGGCCGTGTCCGCCCTTGCGTCGTTCCTTGTCCTCGCGGCGCCGGTCGCGATCGTCACGCCGGCGGTCGCGGTCGCGGCGTCCGCCACGCTCCGAACCGAAGACTCCCTCGTCACCGAAGGGTCCGTTCGGACCGAACACGCCGTTCGGACCGAAGACGCCGTCGGGGCCGAGCGGGCCGTTCGGGCCCAGCGGGCCTTCCGGACCGAAGACCGGACCGCGCGGCGGGCGCGGCGGCCGGGGCGGACGCGAGCTGCCACGGCCGCTCAGCTCGGTCATCACGGTGCGCATCAGCCACGCGTTCGAGGAGATGCCCTCGGCATTCGCGGCCTCGTCCACCTTGTTCTTGATCGACATCGGCAGCCGGAGGGTGATCCGGGCGGTCGGCTCGTCGGCGTCGAACACGAACTGCTCGTTCGCCTCCGCGTCGGCCTCGTCGTCGATGTCGTCGTCGGTCTCGTCCGGACCGGTCAGCTGGCTGGGCGCCGGCGTGACCACGAACTCAGGACGGCCACCGGCCATCCGGAGCTCGACCGAGCCCGGGGACAGCTCGCGGCTGATCTCCCCGGCGGCGTCGGACAGGGCTGAGATGAGGGCCAGGCGGCCCGCGTCATCCAGCGTTGCCCCGAGGCGCTGGGCCACGGAGCGGGTTTGCTCGTCAGCCAGGGCGGTGGCGTTCTCAACGCTCCGCCGGACCGACTCGAGGTAGTGGTCAAGTTCCATGGCAGCAATCATGACGTCATCGTGACGTCAGTGTCAACCCCTTCTGATGTCAGGTCGTCGTCAGAGTGGCGGCACAGGCAGAATGGCGTGCAGTCAACCAAGGAGGATCCGTGTCCAGAGGAGTACTCATCACCGGCGCATCCCGAGGTGTCGGCGCGGCCGCCGCGCAGGCGTTCGCACGAGCCGGCGACCGGGTCGTGCTGCACTGCCGCGGGGCGGTCGACCGCGCCGAGGAGATCCGTGCCGGACTGCCCGGCGACGGCCATTCAGTGATCGCCGCGGACCTCGGCGACCCGGCCGCAATCCCTTCCCTGGTTGACGAATCGGCCACCGTGCTCGGGCGGATCGACGTACTCGTCAACAACGCGGCGATGTTCGTCGACGAGCCGGTCGGCGGGTCGCGGCGGGTCGGTCACCCGCTGGCCGAGACGTCGTACGACGAATGGGTCGCGACCTGGCGTCGGACCCTGGCCGTCAACCTCGAGGGGGCGGCGCATGTGACGTGGTGCGTGGCGCGGCAGATGCTCGACAAGGACCCCGCAGACGGCGTACGGCGGGGCGCGGTCGTCAACGTCGGATCGCGTGGTGCCTACCGCGGCGAGCCGGATGTGCCCGCGTACGGTGCCTCGAAGGCCGGGCTGCACTCGCTCGGGCAGTCGCTGGCGGCATCCCTGGCGCCGCACGACATCAGCGTGACGTCAATCGCGCCCGGATTCATTGCCACCGACATGACCCAGACGTTCCTGTCGGGTCCCGGCGGTGACGCGATCCGTGCCCAGAGCCCGTTCGACCGGGTCGCCACCGCCGAGGAGGTGGGCGACGCGATCTTCTGGCTCGCCTCACCCCAGGCGAACTGGGCGAGCGGCGCGGTTCTCGACTTCAACGGAGCGTCGTACCTGCACTGACAGGAGGCGCAGCTTTACCGGTCCGAGGTCAGCCCGTAACAGATTCTTGTTGGCTCAGTTATTCAGTGACAACGGGTGAGCGTCCGGATACCCGAAGAGGGTCCGGGCCACGATCCCGCCGTCCCGGTGCACCCGTCCGTCGCCGGGCTCGTCGTACAACGGGAGCCTCTTCATGCGTTTCGCCCGCATCACCCTGGGCCTGCTGCTGACGCTGGCAGGTCTGGTGGCCACCGTGGCCGGAGCCGTCGCCGCCTTCTGGCTGGTCGGTCCGGACAACACGATCTCGACCCCCAGCCGTGAGTTCGCCAGTTCGGGACTCGCGGTTGTCACCGCGCCCACGCTGCTCGACCGGCACGGCCCGACGCTGCACGTGAACGCGTCCGGCGACAAGCCGCTGTTCGTCGGCATCGGGCAGGACCTCGACGTTCGCGACTATCTCGCTGGGTCGGCGCACACCAGGCTGACCCGCTTCGACCCGCCGGGCACATTCGGCACGCAGGACCTGCGCGGCCGCAGCGGCAAGCTGACGCCGCCCGGCCAGCTCGACTGGTGGGTCGCGCAGTCCGCATCCGGCTCGCAGTCGGTGAGCTGGCCGATGCAGGACGGTCGGTACGAGGTCGTTGTCATGAACGCGGACGGCACACCGGCCGTCGGAGCGCAGGTCAGCTTCGGCGTGCAGGTGCACCGGCTCTTCGGGATCTGCCTGCTGGTGCTGGGCGCGGGTGTGTTGGTGCTCGCGTTGGGTCTGGCGCTGATGTTCCGCCGTCGAAAGGTTGCGGCTGACACGGAAACGACGACCGAGATCCCGGTGCTGGTTTCCTCGCGGATCCCGGTGCTGGTTCCGGTCGCGGCCGGTACGTCGGACGACAACGCCCCGGCGTACCGGGTCTCGCCGTTCGCACCTGAGCGGGTCAGCCCGTTCGCCCCGAACCAGTCGAAGCCTGCGGCCGTCCAGTCGAAGCCCGCGGTGGTCAAGCCGGCTCCGATGAAGCCGACGCCGGTGCCGGCTGCGCCGATGTTCATGTCTGCCGCCGCCGTCGCCCGAGCCAAGTCGCCGGCGTTGATCGGCGCCGGTGCCTCCCAGCGGTACGACGAGCCGGCGCGGCCCGCGCCCGACGCGCCGGCAGCCGTCGAGCGCACCGAGACGGTCGGGCCGGAGACCGTTCCGCTCGCCGCGTCGCCGGAGTTCGAGAAGAGCGACGAGGCGGTCCGCCGTACCGCCGCCCTGCTGGCCAGCGGTGCCTTGTTGCTCACCACAACGAGCTGCGGGCTGATGCCGCCGAAGAACAGCCTGGCCGCGCCCGACAGCCGTCCGGCCGTCACGCTCGCCGACGCGCAGGCCGTCGTCCAGCGCTACAACCAGCTCAACAACCAGGCGAACCAGACGCGCGACGCCAAGCTCTCCGCGACGATCGAGGGCAACCCGACGCTCGCGCAGACCCAGGCGGGCTTCGTCATCGGACGCAAGCTCGACGCCGCCGGCAAGGATGTCTCGAAGCCGTTCAGCTACACCGACCCGGAGATCGGCGCGCCGCAGTTCGCGTCGTACCCGATGCGGTTCGTGGTCAGCTCGGGCGTCTCCAACGCGCCGGGCAACCGGCAGCTCGGCGTCTGGCAGCGGGAGAACGCCGGCAGCCCGTGGCTGTTGACGCACTCGGTCTACCCGCCGAAGGGGGCCGAGCTGCCTTCGGTCGACGGGATGCGCACCCCGGACAAGAGCGCCTTGAGCAAGCTCCAGACTCAGCCCGCAACAGTCGCGAAGGACCTCGCGGCGTACCTGACCGGCGGCCCGAACGCCCCGCAGTCGAAGCTGTTCACACCGTCCCCCGCGCTGTCGAGCATGCTCAAGCTGCGGGCGACGACGAAGGCCAACGACACCGCGGAGCCGTACATCGCGAGCGTGACCGACGCGTTCCTGCCGTCCGGCGACCCGCTGACCTTCATCACGTCGTCCGGCGACGCGCTGGTGTTCCTGACGCTCACCGAGCAGTACCTGCAGCGCGTCGAGCCGGGCTCGAACGCGTACTGGACGAGCGGCGAGGCGACCGCCTTCAGCAGCATGGTCAAGTACACGCAGAGCCTGCACCAGGACTACCTCCACCAGGTCGCCCTGGTCATCCCGACCAAGTCCACCGACGAAGCGGTCCGGGTCCTCTCGATCGACCCTCAACTCATCGGAGCCGGCGGCGACTAATCGCAGGCAAGCGGTTGCCGGAAGATAGTTCCGGCTGATTGACTCTCGGGGTGAGGTTTTTCCCACCGCCTGGGAGTTTCAGTGGATATCACCCGTCGCCGCCTGCTGTCTTTCGTCCCCGCCACCGCCCTGTTGACCGCGGTCAACCCGGCTCCGTCCGCCCGCGCTGACGGGCGGACGGTGACCGCCGACCCCAGCCAACTGCTGGCCAACGCGATCGCGATCTACGCCGGTACGGCGGAATCGAACGCGCGCTCCGAGGTCGCCGCGAAGGTCGCCGCGATCGACAGCACCGCGCGGACCTGGTTGTCCGCGCTCGACCGCGCCGGCTCCGGCGAGCTGTTCGCCGGCCTGCCCCTCGGCACGAGCGATCCGAACCTCAGCTCGTCGTACCAGCACCTCTACGAGATCGCGCTCGCCTTCCGCCGGCCCGGACCGGCATCCGACCTGCAGGGCAACGAGCAGGTGCGCGCCCGGATCGCAGAGAAGCTGCTCTGGCTCCACGCGAACTACTACGGCGACCAGTCGAAGGGGTACTACGGCAACTGGTTCACGTGGGAGATCGGCATCTCGACGTTCGTGTCGAAGACGCTCGCGCTGATCGACGCCCCGACCGATCTGATCACGCAGTACGTCGCCTCGATGGACGCGTACCTGCGCAACGGGAAGGACGGCGACGTCGACCTCGACTCGCGCTTCCACACCGGCGCGAACCTCGTCGACATCACCGCGAACCGTGTCCTTCAGGGCGCCCTGCTGAACGACGACGCGCGGATCCGGAAGGCGCTGCAGGACCAGTTCACGGTCTTCGCGACGATCGACCCGTACAACCTCCAGCACGACGTCACCGACGGGTACTACGCGGACGGCTCGTTCATCCAGCACGCGTCCGTCGCGTACACCGGGTCGTATGGAAAAGGCCTGCTCAGCCGGGTTGTGCAGACGATCAAGGTGCTCGCGGGGACGGAGTACGCGCAGGGTGACGACCTGGTCGGCGTGGTGCAGGGCTGGGTCGAGCACGGGTTCGCGCCGCTGATCTTCGAGGGCTGGATGATGGAGATCGTCAAGGGTCGCGCGGTGTCCCGGACGGCGACCGGGTACGACGACGTGGCGGTCGTCGTCGAGGCGATCGTCGACCTGGCCGACTACGCGACCGGGGCGGATGCCCAGCGTTTGAAGGCGTTCGCGAAGTTCACCGCGCGGCCGACGATCAACGTGAACAGCTTCGTCTCACCGGTCAGCATCGGACGGTTCGCGGACCTGAAGAACGATCCCGCGATCGTCCCGGCCGACCTCAATCCGGCCGAGAGTACGACGGCCTTCAACGCGATGGACCGGACCGTGCATCGCCGGCCCGGGTACGCGTTCGCGGTCGCGCGGAACTCGCAGCGGATCAGCAAGTACGAGTACATGAGCGGCGAGAACCTGATGCCGTGGTTCCAGGGCGACGGCGCGCACTACCTCTACCTGGCGGGCGAGGACCAGACGAAGTCGTTCGGCATCGACTACTACACGACGGTCTCGCCGTACGCGCTCGGTGGCGTGACCGCGCCGGTCGAGACGCGCAAGACGGTGCCGGAGCTCTACGGGACGGCGTGGTACGACAATCCGCCGACGTTCACGGCGTCATCGGAAGAGCAGAACACCTACGTGTACTTTCCGACCGGCACCAACGTGCATTCCGGCGGCGCGACCCTGGACGCGTACGGCGCGGTCGGCTGGGTGCAGTCGGACGATTTCGCGTACGCGTCACGCGCGAGCCTCCCGGACGACTTCGTCGTCTACAAGAACGCGTCGGCGACCAAGTCGTGGTTCCTCCTCGACGACGAGATCGTCGTACTGGCAGCCGGCGTCGGCGACGCGACCCGCGCCGTCACGACCACCCTCGACACCCGGATCGCCGGTGCAACTGATCCCGTCACCATCACCGGCGTACGCCGCGACGGCCGCCCGTGGACCGGCTCCGGCACAGTCGCCCCACGATGGCTCCGCTACGCCAACAGCACCGCCTCCATCGGCTACCACTTCCTCCAGCCGACCGAGCTCTCCGTCGATCTGCAGGCAATCACCCGAAGCCGCCGGGTAGTGCGCACGTCGAACCCGGACACCGCGATCACCAAGCAGGTCTTCGCTCTCACCGCCACCCAACCCGCGGGCGCCAACGGATCACTCGCCTACGTATTGGTGCCTAACGCAACAGAATCCGCCTTGAAGGCATACCAGCACAATCGGATCCTGCCGCTCGCCAACACCGTTAAAATGCAAGCGATCCAGCACCTGGGCCTCCGCCTGACGGCCGCCAACACCTTCACCGCCGGCCCTCACAACCTTCCCGGGCTCACCATCGACGGTCCGGCCTCGCTGCTCCTCCGCCGTCAATCGTCGAGCGTGCAGGTCGCGGTGTCCGATCCGACGACGCAGCGCGACCGCATCACCGTCAACCTCTGGGCGCAGTACCTCAAGGCTGCGACGCCCACACCAGGCGTTCAGGTGACGCGGACGCTCACCGGCACACGATTGACCTTCACCACCCGCCACACCTACGGGAGCAGTCTGGCGATCAAGCTTCTTCCAGCTTGGTGATGATCGCCTGCATGGTGGCGAGCGTCGTACGAAGGTCGTCGAGGTCGGCAACCTTCGCGAGCTCCGACGTCCACGGGTGCTGGGCGACCGCGATCTGGCGGATCGCCCAGTAGCCGGCCTCGGTGCAGGCGAGCAGCTTGGCGCGACGGTGGGCCGGGTTCGGCCGGTACTCCGCGAGCCCGCGCTCCACGAGCAGATCCGCGATCCGCTGCACACCTTGCCGGCTGACGCCCATGATCCGGCCGACGTCGGCGACCGACCGCGGCTCGTCGAGTACGCCGCCCAGCACCTGCCACCACGCAGCCGTCAGTCCGCCGTGCGCCGCCAGGTCCTGGGCAGCCTCCATCAGCCGCGCGTTCAGCCGGAAGGTGGCGAGGACGACATCCGTCAACACCGCACCACCTTCCGACTGCTTGGTCGGCTTCGGCCACTCTTGTCTGGGTGGAACCGTCATCCCACCAGCGTCGCGTACGCCGCGGGGTCGGCGCGATGGAACACGCCTTCGTACGCATCCAGCTTCCGCTCGTCGGCCAGCTCGAGCCGCTGCAGCACCGCTCGCGCGAACTGCACCGGCGAGTCCGGCCCCGCCGTGATCAGATCCCCACCGATGACGGCCCGCTCGTCGATGTAGTTGCCGACGCCCTGGTATCCGGTCGCCTGCAGGTACTCCTTCGCCGCACTCGTGTGCTTGCGCTCATCCAGCAACCCCGCCCGAGCCAGCCCCGCCGTCGCGCCACAGATCGCCGCCACCGGCACCGACGCCTCGAGGAACCGCGCCGCCAACTTCGCGAACGCATCCCCACCGCCGTTGTCCCACAGCCCCGACCCGGCCAGCACCAGCAGGTCACCCGCATCGGGCTCGACGTCGGCAATCGTCACGTCCGGCACGACCCGCATCCCACCCATGGTCACCACCGGCTCCAGCGACTCCCCCACCGTCACCACAGACCACGGCACCCCGGTAAACCGCCCGGTCCGCAACTCCACCACCAGATGCCCGATCTCCCAGTCCGCCAACGTCTCGTACACCGCCACATAAGCTGTCTTCATAGACAACATGTTGTCATCCCGACAACATGTTGTCAACGGATTAGGCAGGTGCATTGACCGTGAGATCGGCTGCCCGGGCGGCGTCGGCGAGGCGCTTGTCGTAGGTGACGAAGGCTGTGAGCGGCTGGATGCGAAGGGCTGTCGCGAGGTGGATCGCATCCAGACTCCGCACGGTCGCCGGCCGAACGGTCTGGGCGAGGATCCGGCTCCCTGCATCCAGGTCGACGAGCTCGATCAGATCCAGGACCAGATGCAGGCGCGACACCGCCTGAGGCGCATGCCGCGCCAAGGCCCGGAACGACTCGATCTCGGCGAGGACCGAGCTCACCCACCCGAGCTCCGCCCGTTCGTCGAGCCAGTCACGGAGGGCCTGCGATTCGGACTCGGCATGGACCAGCTTCACGATCGCGGCCGAGTCGAGGTAGATCATCAGCGCTCGCCATCCCGGTCCTGGGACAGTTCACCCCCGACGTCGACGCCGTCCGGCTCACCGAGCGGCATCCGCAGTACCGCTCGACGCATCTCGGCCGCGCGCTCCCGGCGCGCCGCCGCCTCGAGCACCGCCTGCCTGATGACCGCCGACCGCGAGCTGCCGTCGTGGGTCAACACCGCCAGCGCATGTTCGGTCTCCACGTCAGTACGAATCGTGATGGTATCCGCCATGCCACTATCGTAAGACAGTTCGTCTTACAAGACCAGAAATCGGGTGGTTGTGGGGTGGGTGGGCTGGGAGGGTGGGGGGATGGGTGTGCGTGAGCTAGTGCTGGACGACTGGGGTGGGTTGTGGCCGTTGGTGAAGGGGTTCGGGACTGAGTTTTCGGAGGTGGAGTCGCGGGGGTACTTCGAGGAGCTGGTGGAGGATCCTCGGTGGGTGGCGTTGGGGTACGACGACGGTGGGGAGCTGATCGGGTACGCCGCGGTGCAGGACTATGGGACGCACTTGCGCGCGGGGCGGAGGCACCACGGGCGGTTGCATGACCTGTATGTCGTGCCGGACCGGCGAGGCGGTGGGGTTGGGCGGGCGTTGATGGATGCGGTGGCGGAGTGGGCGTCGACCCGGGTCCGGTATCTCGAGTGGCAGGGCCATCACGAGCGGGCGGCGCCGTTCTACGAGAAGTTGGGGTATCGCGGTGAGCCGTGTCCGCAGCCCGACTACCCGACCTTCGAGATCGACTTCGGTAGGTAGGCGCGCAACAGCATGAAGCCGGCGAATGCGGTCGCAGCGGCGGCGAGGACAAGCGCGCGGCGTACGTCGAGCGTGGCGAGGAGATTCATCGACACGATCAGCGGAACGGTCTGCACCAAGGACAGCAGCGACTGAAGCCGGGTCAGATGCGATCTTGGCGTACTGCGGACGAACACCGGCGCAAGGTGCGACGTGAAGAGCCCGATGCCGACGCCCTGCACAAGAGTCGCGCCGACCGCCAACGGGACGGACGGTGCCAGCGCGAGACCCGAGATCCCGACCGCGGCGAGCAGACACCCGGCGCCGCCCGTCAGCTCGGCACGTTCGAACGTGCCTAACCGCGCGACCAGGATCGTCACCGCCAACCCGCCACAAACGTTGCCCGCCACAACAAACCCCGCTTGCCCGGCCGTCCATCCGTGCGATCGGGCAAGCAGCGGAACGCACAATGACGTCACCGGCAGAACGAAGGTCGCGACCAGCGCCACCACGGCCAACACCATCCGCAGCACAGGATCTCCAGCAGCAACTCGCAACCCATCCAGTGCCTCACGCACAACAGAACGGTCAGGCCTCTGCTGAGGACTCACGTCGTACGGCGGTCTGAGCATCAACAACACGAGGAACTGCACCGCGAACGTCACCCCGTCGAGCATCAGTGCCCCGACCAGCCCGACAGTCGCAACGAGCAGCCCGCTGAGTGGTCCGCCGGCAAGCGTGATGAGCTGCGTGGCCGACGTACGCAGAGCCATTGCCCTGGGCAACTGATCGTCCGGCACGAACAGCCGAGGCAGCACACCCGCGGCCGGCAGCGCGAAGGCATCGACCGTGCCGACGACCACCGCCGTCATCAGCAGCAGACCGGCCGAAGTCCCACGAACCCCAACCACCGCGGCCAGCAACAAGCAGCACGTGCCGACGATCGCGCTGCACGCGAGCAGCAGCCGGCGTGGACCGATCCGGTCACCGAGGACGCCACCGAGCAGGAGAAGTACGGCGCGCGGCAGCGTGAACCCGGTCAGCACCAGCGCGGCGACCTGCGGGCCGATGCCCGTCGCCGCCCACCCGAGCGCGAAGAACAGCGCGGTGTCGCCGAGTACCGAGAGAGTGGAGCCTGCCAGCCAGCCGTAGTACGACCGCGTCACCCGTCCAGCCGGACAGGCATGACGAGCGTGGTGAACGTGCCCTGGTCGGCCGATCGTACGACGACCGGTCGCGCCGGCTCGCAGATCTCGAGCAGGACGTCCGGCCCGACGCTCGCCTCCAGCGCGGCGGCGAGCATACTCGCGGTGAACCCGACCCGCACCGCCCCGGACCCGATCGCGTCGAGCTTCACCTCGTCGCCGATCCGCAGACTCTCGGAGTCGATGTCAAAGGCAACAACATCCCGCCCGACCAGTACGTCGAGCAGCCCGGCCCGATCCACCACCACCCGGCAGACCGGCGGTGTCAGCCCGTCGAGAATCTGCTGGTACGCCGGATACTCCGCATCAACCACGGCGAGCTCGCGCGACTCGTCGCCCCGCACGAGCTTCAGCCCGCCGGGTGCGAGCTCCATCCGCACGACGTCGCCGGCTGCAGCCCAACGGCTGATCTCCGCAAGCTCATCCGCGCGCACCAGGGCCCGCCCACCAGTCCCACCGAATTCCACCGGCCGAACGGTGCGGACCGCCAACCGATATCGGTCGGTGGCCACAAAGGTGATCTCGTCCGGCGAAAAGTCGATCAGCACACACGCCAGCACCACCTGCAGTTCCTCCGGCCCAGCCGCCGGAGCAGACGAGTTCGGCCCGGCCGCCGGAGCGGATGAGGGCGGCCCGGCCGCCGGGTCGGCTGAGGCCGGGCGGGCCGCGGTGGGGGTTACCTGGCGGATTGCGCTGGCCAGTTCGGGGCCGCCGAGAGCTGCTGTTGTTCGGTGCGCCTCCAGTTGCGTGAGGAGGCGCGCGGCGGCTTCGCGGGTTGCGGTGGATTTGGCTTCCAGGGTGCGGAGGTGGGACCGGACCAGGTCAGCCACGTCAGCCACGTCGGCGTCCAGTGCGACGCGGACGTCGGGCAGCGGGAGGTCGATCTCCCGCAGGTCGCGCAGCAGACGAGCCCTGGGTTGTTGCGACCTGTCGTAGTACCGGTAGCCATTCGCCGCGTCCACGAAAGCGGGCGGCAGCAGCCCGCAGTCGTCGTAGAACCGCAGGGCGCTCGGCGCCAGCCCCACCATCCGCGCAAACTCACTGATCGTCAGCCTCATGCGCCCGACCCTGATCCCTGAACCAACTCGAAGGTCAACTCCGGAGCCGGCCCCACAGGCTGACGGTCTTGCCGAACCGTTCGCCGCGGATCCAGTCGAGGATGCTGCGAGCCACGCGGTCGGGCGAGAGGTCACCGCGGACCGAGCGCGGGACACGGGTCCGCAGCTCGGCCGCCTCGGCGAGAGCGTCGGCGATCTGGTCCTCGGCCCAGCCGCGGAGCGCGAGGCGTTTGCGGCGAATGGCGTCGGGACAATCGAGATGCAGCCAGCGACCCTCGGGAAGCTCCGCAGGCAGCAGCGGAGACAGGAGCAGCACCGGGATCCCGGACCGCCGGATCAGCTCGGTGATCCGCAACCAGAGCGCGTTGTACGCCGGCCAGATCGGCGCCGCCGTCGGACTGGCGATGTCGATCCCAAGCAGCCGTCCGTCGTCGTCCAGCAGCTCGTCCATGTCCATCACGACCAGGTTCCCCGGGCTGAGCCGCACCAACTCCGGCACCACTGTCGTCTTCCCCGACCCGGGTGCTCCCGTCACCACGAACATCCTCGTCACAGCACTAGTGTGCGGTCACTGCACCAGAAGGCGCATCGGAGGTCGTGCCTCGCCTGTGATCGTCGGCAGTCCGCTCAGGCCCGGTGTGACCGATCCAAGGACGCTGGAGTGTGCCGCACCGGTGCAGCTCGGGACTGTCCCGCCGAGGCCGTGCACGCTCAGGAACCCGAGTACGGCGAAGGCGTACGCCTCCTTCGCGGCCGACGGCATGCCCAGCTCGTCGGTGGTCCGGACCGGAATCTCCAGCTCGTCCGCCAGCAGATGCATCAGCGCCGGATTCTGGATCCCCCCTCCCGATGCGACCACCTCGGTCCCGCCGTACCGCCGCACGGCGTCGGCCACCGTCCGGGCGGTCAGCGTGGTCACGGTGGCGACCAGGTCCTCCGCCGGGATCTCCGGCAGCCCCTCCATCGCCTTGGCCACGTAGGCGAGGTTGAACAGCTCCTTGCCCGTCGACTTAGGCGCCGGCCGCTGGTAGTACGGCTCCGCCAGCAGCCGACCGAGCAGCTCCTCGTGTACCTGACCCCGCGCCGCCATCACCCCGTCCGCATCGAACGGCCGCCCGGTCAGCTCCGTCACCACGGCGTCGATCAGCGCATTCGCCGGACCGGTGTCGAAGGCAACCGGATCGCCGTGGACCACGGTGATGTTCGCGATCCCCCCGAGATTCAGAGCCACCGGTACGCCGGGACGCCCGCGCAACCACAGCACGTCGATGATGCTGACCAGCGGCGCACCCTGCCCGCCCGCTGCCACGTCCCGCGCCCGCAGGTCCGACACCACAGGTACGCCGGTCGCCTCCGCGATCCACGCCGGCTGCCCGAGCTGCAGCGTCCCGCGCACCGTTCCGTCGTCGACCCAATGGAACACGGTCTGCCCGTGCGAGACGATCAGGTCGGCGTACCCGCCGCACAGCTGCTCCACCGCCTGCCGGGCCACCGCGGCGAACGCCTGCCCGATCCCGGTGTCGAGCCGGCAGACCTGCTCGACAGTCGTCGATGCCGGTGGCAACGACGCTGCGACCGCGGCCCGCAGCTCCGGCGGATACGGCTGGCTGAGCATGCCCAGCGGGGTCAGCACCAGCACGTCGCCGTCCAGCCGCAGGTCCGCGGCTGCCGCGTCGATCGCGTCGTACGACGTCCCGGACATCAGCCCGATCACTCGCATATCAACTCCCGTCGATGGCGGTCGGAGCGTCCATCTTCATCCACAACGCCGCCACGCCGCGACTCGGGCAATGCAACCTTCCGGTCTGCTCCGGTGTCTACCTGTCTACGAGGACGATCACCGAGGAGGGGTGAATGGTCACGCGGGGTGATGATTTCGACGACTTCGTCCGGGGGAGCTCGACCCGGCTGTTACGGACCGCAGTGCTGCTCGTCGGCGATCGGTCGGCGGCCGAGGATCTCGTCCAGGAGATGTTCGAGCGGGTCTACGTCCGCTGGCGGCGGATCCACAGCGCACCGGACGCGTATGCCCGCAAGACCCTTGCCAACCTCGCCGCGAACCGCTGGCGCAGCAAGGGCCGCAAACCCGAGGTCGCGCTCGCCGACCACGACCGGCCGACGCCCGACAGCGCCGAGGACCACGCGGTCCGCGCCCAGCTGATCACCGCGCTGCAGGAGCTTCCGCCGCGGCAGCGAGCCGTGATCGTCCTTCGGTACTACGAGGACCTCACCGAGGCCCAGACCGCCGACGCGCTCGGGTGCTCACTCGGCACCGTGAAGAGCCAGACGTCCCGCGCACTGGACCGGCTCCGCCTGATCACCGAACCAGCCATCCTGGAAGGACTGCGATGACCGAGACCGAACTCAAGCAGCGGCTGAGCGCTGACGTGGACAGCGTCGAGGCGCCGCCCGACCTGCTCGACCGCGCCCGGGCCGGCGGGGCTCGCCGACTCCGGCGCCGCCGCTTCCTCGCCGCGGGCGCGATCGCACTGACGTCGGTTGTCGTCGGCGGGGTGGCGATCACCGCGCCGACGATGCTCGACCATCGCTCCGATCCGCCGGTCGCATCTACCCCCGGCGAGGGCGACCCGTACGCGTTCCTGATGAACGGTCCGACCCGGGGCGACCTGGCCGGCGACGCGACGTACCTGAAGCAGGTGCTCGAGGCCTGGCGGTCCTCGCACGGCAACTCGATCAACCACGACCGCGGCATCTTCAACCACCTGCAGGGAGACGCGAAGGTCGCCTGGGCGAGCAACACGCCCGGCGGGCGGGCCGCGATCGTCGTCGAGAACTCCGACCTCCGCAACCACTCGGATGTGCAGCTGTACCACGAGGGCGTCGCGGCGCTGGTCGGGTACGTCATCGACGGTAAGGACGGCAAGCCGGCCGTGATCGGCGACGACTACCCGGTTCCGGGTTCGTCCCAGCAGACCGCGTTCGTCGTCGGGAAGGACGGCACCAAGGCACTGGTCGTCCTGCAGATGCCGGGCAAGCAGATCGGCCTGTCGCTGGGCCGCACGTACGCCGAGGACGGTTCCGTCAAGCGCACGTACACCCCGCTGACGTTCCACGACCGGGTCGCGGTCGTGAAGCTTCCGGCCGGGCAGAAGGACGACGACCTGCGGATCAACCGGATGCCGGGCACCGCCTTCTCCTATCTCGCGGTCCTGTACACCGGGCCGACGGTGATGGAGACCCCGGACAACCGCCTCTGGTCCGACTTCGCGCAGGAGGGCGACGGCCTCTGGGCGATGACCGACGGCGCGAACACGCTGCGCACGAAGGCGAACGAGGTCTTCAACGACGCGATCGGAAAGGTCAGCGACCCGAACGCGAACGGCACCGCCTCCTCGATCTGGACCGGGTACGGCGTCACCGCCGACGGGACCGCGGTGTACATCGGCGAGCAGGCGCTCGACAACGACCCGACCCACGTGTACGCCGTGCTCAAGCCGAAGACGGGCAAGCTCCGGATCGTGCACGGCGGCGTGCCCGAGGCGTCGGCCGCGCTCCCGGTGGCGATCAAACTCCCCGACAACCAGGGCTGGGCCGTCGCCCGCAAGGACGCACAACTGTCCTACCGGTACGACGGCGGCACCTGGAATCCGGCGCGCTCGAACGCGCTTCTGGTACCGGCCGGAAAGCACGCCGAGGTCAAGGTGGAGGCGGGCGGCAGGACGGACGTCGTACCGTTGCCATGAACCCTTGACACCGGGTTTGGGCCGATCGATGATCGGTGTCGCTATACCGGTTTATCTCCTGTCGCCGCCTGGGCCACCCTCCGGGCGGCGACGGGTGCTTAACCGATATAGCGACCCGCCCACCGTGATGAGGAGTCGATCAGCTCATGAAGCGAAGGACCCTGTTGTCAGCTCTGGCCGCCGGCACCGCCGCGGCCGCCACCGGTGCCGCACTGCCCGCCGAGGCCGCGCCCAAGTGCCGCCGCGCACAGAAGACCGGCCCGGTCACCGTCGCGTACATCGAGGTCAACGACCACAGCATGCTCAGCGCCGGCAAGTACACGCTGGCGAACGGCGGTGCGCAGGTGATCGATGTCGCGGTGATCTTCGCGGCGAACATCAACTACGACGGCTCGAACGCGTACCTGTTCTTCAACGACCAGGTGACGAACGTCCTGAACAACGTCGCCACCCAGGTCCGCCCGCTGCAGCAGAAGGGCATCAAGGTCCTGCTGTCGATCCTCGGCAACCACCAGGGCGCCGGCTTCGCCAACTTCCCGAACCAGGCGGCCGCCGACGCGTTCGCGCAGCAGCTCGCCGACGCGGTCAACCAGTACGGCCTGGACGGCATCGACTTCGACGACGAGTACGCGGAGTACGGCAACAACGGCACCGGTCAGCCGAACGACTTCTCGTTCGTCTACCTGGTCCAGGCCCTCCGCGCCAAGCTCCCGAACAAGCTGATCACTCTCTACAACATCGGTCCGGCCGCGGATCGCCTGACCTACAACGGCCAGAGCATCGCCGAGACCTTCAACTACTCCTGGAACCCGTACTAGGGCACGTGGGGCGTCCCGAGCGCGCCGAGCGAGAAGTCGCGCGTCTCCCCCGCCGCGATCTCCTACACCGACACCAGCTCGTCAACCGCCGCGAGCCTCGCCCAACGGACTGTCAGCGAGGGGTACGGCGTCTTCCTCACGTACAACCTGACCGAGGCCGACACATCGTCGTACATGTCGGCCTTCACCCAGAAGCTGTACGGCAGCGCCACCGTCTACAAGGCGTAGGTCCAGCCGGGCCGCCATTCGAACGGCGACTCGATCAGGTCCTCGATCGGTTTCCTACTCCCCAGCAGGTGGTCCAGCGCCCACCGGTTGGCGGAGTGGGCGACCACGAGGACGGTCGCATCGGCGTACCAGCGCTTGACGTCGGCGAGGAACGACCGGGTCAACTCGACGACGTCCCCGTAGCTCTGACCGCCGGGGAACGGAGTGTGGGCGCGGTCGACCCGCGGTTCCAGCTCGCCTGCCGGTGCCCCGTTGAGCTCGCCGTAGTTGCACTCGCGGAGTCGCCAGTCCACGAAATGCGGCACGGTCAGCCCGGACAGCTCGACCGTGTTCACCGCCCGGCGCAGGTCCGAGCTGAACACCACGTCGACGTCCGGCCACCGCAGCCCGAGCTCGCGCGACTCCGCACGCCCTCGCTCGGACAACTCACCGGGCAGCCACCCGGTAGCGATCCCTCGTTCGTTGTCGACGGTGGTCGAGTGGGTCTCGTATATCAGCCTGGTCACAGGTCACAGCTAACCCTCTTTGCCTTCATTACCGACGGGTATATACTCAAGTTACTCGTGAGTATGATGCTTAGGGGAATTCTGTGAGCGAGCGAAGCGAACGAGCAAATATGCACAGCAGCCTTCTGGCTCACGCCGGAACCGAGCGAAGCGAGGTGGAGGCGTGAGCCACTACAAGTCGAATCTGCGGGACATCGAGTTCAATCTGCTCGAGGTACTGGGCCGCGGCGACGTCCTCGGTCAGGGCCCGTACGCCGACATGGACGTCGACACCGCCCGTGAGGTGCTCGCGGAGGTCGACCGGCTGGCCAAGCACGAGCTGGCCGAGTCGTTCGCGGAGGCCGACCGGAACCCGCCGGTCTTCGACCCGGAGGCGCACGAGGTCCGGATGCCCGAGGCGTTCAAGAAGAGCTACCACGCCTACATGGACGCCGAGTGGTTCAAGCTCGAGCTGCCCGCCGAGCTCGGTGGCCAGCCGACGCCGCCGTCGCTGCGCTGGGCCGCCGCCGAGCTGGTGCTGGGCGCCAACCCGCCGGTCCACATGTACGCCGCCGGCCCGAACTTCGCGCACGTGCTCTGGCGCAACGGCATCGATCGCGACAAGAAGATCGCGCACCACATCATCGAGCGCGGCTGGGGCGCGACCATGGTGCTGACCGAGCCGGACGCCGGCTCCGACGTCGGCGCCGGTCGCACGAAGGCCACGCTGCAGGAGGACGGCTCCTGGCACATCGAGGGCGTCAAGCGGTTCATCACCTCGGGCGAGCACGACATGACCGAGAACATCGTCCACCTGGTTCTCGCGCGGCCGCAGGGCGTCGACGGTGTCGGCGGTCCGGGGACGAAGGGCCTGAGCCTGTTCGTGGTCCCGAAGTACGACTTCGACCTCGAGACCGGCGAGCTGACGGGCGAGCGCAACGGCGCCTTCGTCACGAACGTCGAGAAGAAGATGGGCATCAAGGTCTCCACGACCTGCGAGATCACCTTCGGCGATGGCGTGCCCGCCAAGGGCTGGCTGCTCGGCGAGGTGCACGACGGCATCGCGCAGATGTTCCAGGTGATCGAGTACGCACGGATGATGGTCGGCACCAAGGCGATCGCCACGCTGTCCACCGGCTACCTGAACGCGCTCGAGTACGCCAAGGAACGGGTGCAGGGCGCGGATCTGACGCAGCCGGCCAAGGACGCGCCGCGGGTCACGATCACGCACCACCCCGACGTACGGCGGTCGCTGCTGACGCAGAAGGCGTACGCCGAGGCGCTGCGGGCGCTGGTGTTGTTCACGGCGACGTACCAGGACCGGGCCGAGCAGGCGCGGTACGCCGGTGAGCACGACGACCTCGCCGAGCGGGTCAACGACCTGCTGCTGCCGCTCGTGAAGGGCTACGGCTCGGAGAAGTCGTGGACGCTGCTCGGCACCGAGTCGCTGCAGACGTTCGGCGGGTCCGGCTTCCTGCAGGACTACCCGATCGAGCAGTACGTGCGGGACGCGAAGATCGACACGCTCTACGAGGGCACGACCGCCATCCAGGGCCAGGACCTGTTCTTCCGCAAGATCATCAAGGACCAGGGCAAGGCACTCGGTCACCTGGCCGAGCAGGTGCAGGCGTTCGTCGCCTCCGAGGCAGGCAACGGCCGGCTGAAGGAGGAGCGCGGACTGCTCGCCAAGGGCCTCGAGGACACCCAGAAGATCCTGGGCATCATGGGGCAGGCCCTGATGGCCAGCAACCCGCAGGCGGAGAACGGCGACCCGCGCAACATCTACAAGGTCGGCCTGAACACCTCGCGGCTGCTGTTCGTCCTCGGTGACGTGGTCTGCTCGTGGCTGATGCTCCGCCAGGCGGAGGTCGCGCTGGAGCGGCTGGGCGGCGAGCTTTCCCCCGCTGACCAGGACTTTTACACCGGCAAGGTGGCGGCGGCCCAGTGGTTCGTCCGCAGCACGATGCCGTCGGTCCGGGCCGAGCGGATCAAGGCCGAGCTCACCGACCTCGACGTGATGGACCTCCCGGAGTCCGCCTTCTAACAGCTCCTCCGGCTCGGGTGCTTGCGCGGTCGAGCCGGAGGGTTCCAACTCGGGGCAGATTGATCTGCCCCGGGATGCCCCGCGATCTGCCCTGTTGTAAAGCGGGGTGTTGTAGCAACGTTTCTGCCCTGCAACACCGTGACCCTGGCTTGGCTTCCCCTGTCCAGGCCAGGGTCGCGTCTACTCCGGAACCAACCGAGCGGATGCGGCGTCCGTGTGAGTGTGTCCAAGTCGGGTAGTCGTAGGCTGTCGGCGATGTCCGCCGCCCGTCTCCTCGCCGCCCTCGTCGCGCTGTCGGCGTTCCTGCCGGCGCTCCCTGCGCAGGCCGGCACCCCCGAACTGCCCGACCGCATCGCTGCCGCCTGGCGGACCGATCACGTCTCCGTGGACGAACGCCTGCGGGCGACGATGCCGGCGTCCGAGCTGGCCCGGATCCGTACTGCGATCCGCACCGCCGGCCTGCCGGTGTACGTCGCACTCGTGCCGCAGTCGCCGTACCTCCGGGCGAGCGGCTACGACCTGCCGACGTTGCTGCACGCTCGGATCGGCGAGCCCGGGGTCTACATCGTTGCCGTTGTCTACGACAACTACTGGTCGGACAACGCGCAGCTGTTCCGGCCGGCCGGGCTGCGTGGCCGGGACCTCTCCAGCGTCCGCGCCGACGACAAGCAGGACTCCGATGTCGTCGACGAACGTCCGGCGCCACAGATCGTCCGGACGATCCAGCAAGCCTCCACGGCGTACGACGGTCGTCCGCTGCCGCAGGTCCCGGCCGCTGATCTGGAGCCGCAGCGCAGCGACGGCGGGTTGTCGGTGACCGACAAGGAGGATCGGTCCGCGTACGTCGGGCTGGGGGTCGGCGGGGTGCTCGGGTTCGCATTGGTTCTGTTTCTCGGACTTCGGCGCCGGCGGCCGGCCAAGCGGGTGAGGCGGGAGCGCGGCGACGGCAGCCCGCCGATCGAGGCGTGGGACGTGGAGCTCAAGGCGGACGACAAGATCAAGCAGGCCGAGCGGGCGCTCGTGCGGCTGGACAAGCGCAACAACAAGTCGACGAAGCAGCTCGACCAACGCGATGACGCGTACCGCCGGCTGGATGCGGCGCGCACGCTGCGCGCGGATCAGCCGGAGGACCTGCTCGCGGCCGCCGGTGCGCTCGTCCTCGCGCGGCAGGCCGAGCGTGTCGCCTCGGGAGCGGAGCTGCAGCCGCCGTGCTTCTTCAACCCGACGCACAACCCCGGAACAACCACGGTCGACTGGGAGGACGAGGTCGAAGTACCCGCGTGCCAGTCGTGCGTGAGCGTGATCCGGCGCGGCCGGACGCCGATCGGGTTGCGGGTCTGGAGCAAGTCCGGGTTGCTCGGTCACGACCGCAAGCAGGTGCCGTACTGGACGCTCGATCCGGAGGACAACCCGATGGTCGCGACCGGCTTCGGCGCGCTGTCCGACGACCTGCCCGAACGGATCGCGGTCCGATGAGGCGCGTCATTTTGTTGCTGATGACAACTATCTTTGCATTGACCGGGACGGCCTGGGCTGCCACGCCCACCGATCCTCGGATCGCCGCAGCTGCTGGCGCCTGGGCGAAGCAGGGGCTGTACGTCGACCCCGACTTCACCTCCGTTGCTGATGGCAACGAGATGTTGCGGGTGATCTCAGCGGCGAAGATGCCCGTCTTCGTTGCCGTCGTACCGACCGGAGCCTGGTTCCCGGAGAAGGGCGACGCGGATCTCCTCGCCGGCCGGCTGGCCGCCGCGAACGGGAAGCCGGGCGTGTACGTCGTGATGGACGGCGACACGACGTACGGCGTGGCGCACGAGCTCGCGGCGTACGCCCCGGACAGCACGTGGCGGGAGAAGGACGAGGCACTGAGCGCCCAGCTTTCGAAGTACCTCGACAATGTCGAGCTGAATGCTCGCTACTCGACCGAGCCGGCCCGGACCGAAGCGGTGCCGACGGAGCCGGAGCCTTCGTACCCGGAGGAGAAGTTCACCGTCGGCAAGGCGATCGGGAACGGACTCGGCGGCGGCGCGCTCGGGATGATCGGCGGCGGGATCCTCGCCGGAATCGTGTTGATCGTGGCGGCGATCGCCGCCCGGCGTCGGAAGGGAAGCGCGTGAAGGGCCTGTTGAGCTGCCTGGCGGCTTTGGTGTTGTTGGTCGCGGTCCCGGCCGAGGCCGCCGCTGATACGGCGCTGACGCCGGCGGAGCGGGCTCGGGAGATCGCGACCGCGTTGACGAAGGATCCGCTGTACATCGATCCGGCGTACGCGTCGGCGCTGCCGGAGAAGCTGCGGGCCGACGTACGGACGAAGGCCAAGGCGGTCGGGTATCCGATCTACACGATCATCCTGCCGCTGACGCCGAGCGACGAGTTCCAGGGCGAGGAGAGCACCGTGCTCTCCCTGGTGATGGACGCTCTGCGCAAGCCGGGGCTGTACGTCGTGGTCGACGGCGGGGATCGCTTCCCGTGGTACGAGGCGCGCGACGTACCGCAGGTCAGCGAGGACAAGCTGCAGGCGGCGCGCGAACGTGCGCTGGACGACGAAGGGTACGACGCTGGGCCGACCGAGGTGCTGGCCCGGATGTACGAGCTGCTCGCTGCGCCGGGGATCCCTTCGACGACGCCTCGTGCGACCTCGCCGCGATCAACGTCCGACCCTTCCGACTCGGACTCGGGTGGGCATGGTTGGGTCGTTGCGCTGTCGATCGTCGGCGGGCTGGTCGTGCTGGTTCTGCTCGGTTTGGTGATCGGGCTGCGGCGACGCGCGCCCCAGCAGGAGAAGGCCTTCCGCATCCCGCCGCACGTTGCCGCAACGGTCGCAGCCGAGCGGCGCCGGCGACTCGAACGGGACACGACGGCCGAGCTGACCACGCTCGGCACGAAGCTCGCCGCGCTGCCCACGACCGACGGGCCGGGTCTGGCGCACCAACAGGCGGCGCTCGACGATCACGCAGCGGCCGGGAAGGTTCTCGACTCGTCCACGTCGTTGGTGGATCTGGTCGGTGCGATGGTGCTCCTCGACAAAGCTCGCCGGGAGTACGACGTCGCGGTGACGGGCCGCGCGGACGCCGTACCGGATCTGTGCGCGTTCAACCCGCTGCACGGCCGGTCCGCCGGAAAGCCCACCCAGGTGGAAGCCGACGGCACCACCCTCACTCTCCCCCTCTGCGCCGCCTGCCGGCGAGCCCTCAAACGCGGCACCGCCCCGTCATCGCTGCCCGGCGACAACGGCCCCTACTGGTACGACGACACCCTCTGGGCCCGAACCTTCTACGGCACCACCGGCGACGACCTGGCCGAGTCCGTCTCTCGAGGGGAGCTCCACCGCTGATTACCGCGCGTGGAGTTCGATGTCGCCTGAGGTTGTTGTGGCGGTGAGGTCGTGGGAGGCGTCGGTGGAGTTGCCGAGGGAGTTCTCGACGTCGCCGGTGCGGGACTCGGTGGAGACCTTGTAGTCACCGCCGGGCGCGGTGATCTCGATGTCGCCGCTCGTCCCCTTCGCGTGGACGTCGTTGGCCTCGGCGAGCTGGAGTTCCATGTCTCCCGACGAGGTCTCGACGTTGACCGGGCCGCCCTTCAGATCCGCGGCCTCGATGTCGCCCGAGTTCGCCTTCACGTCGAGTTTGCCGGTGAGGTCGCTGACCGATACATCGCCGGACGTCACGTCGAGGTTCACATCGCCGTCGATCTCGCGAAGCTCGACCTGACCGGAGCGGGACTTGGCGTCGACGCCGGCGACTCCGGTCAGCTCCAGGTCGCCGCTGCCATTCTCGCCGGTGACCTTCGTCCCGCGGGGGACGGTGACCTCGAAGTCGGCGCTGCACTGCCAGCCGCAGTCGCCGTCGAGCTTGAGTACGCCGTCCTTCACGGAGTACGCGTCGCCGTGCTTGAAGAACCAGTACTTGCGCTGCTCCTGGACGGTGGTCGTGTCGTCGTCGGACACCTTGATCGTGATGTCGGAGTGATCGGCGGCGAGCTGCACCGTGGTGATCTTGTCGTCGACCTTGTGCGTGTCGTCGGAGTCCTTGCCCCCGAACTGCCAGAACGCCAGCCCGGCCGCCGCTACCAGCAGGATCACGCCGAGCTGCTTGTTCTCCGCCATCGTCCGCCTCATCTCGAGCCCACCCACGTTGTCGCATCGACAGTAGGTGGCGAGGCGTGCTCACTGGATCAGGCAGATCCCCCGAGCTGTCCCTGAGCGTTCCTCAGGGATGCTCGGGAACCCCGCCTACTCCTTGATGTCGCGGTGGTGTTCCTCGACGACGCGGTATTCCTCTTCGACGGCCGGGTCGATGGCGTCGGTGGCCACGCGGCGGCGGCGGTTGGTGATGTAGAAGGACAGCAGGATGCCGGCCAGGCCGGCCAGCAGCAGGATGTAGCCGACCACCTGCAGGTTCACGGCGTCCCACGTGTCGCGGACAGCGAACGCGAGCACGGCACCGACCACCATCAGAAAGATCCCCACACCGATGCTCATCCGAGCGCCTCCCAGTGAGTCGTCCTACATCGTCAAAGCTACCTCTCTGTACCCACGCACCAAACAGCTAACTGATGGAAGGCCGGCGAGCGGTTCCCCGGTGCAGGGCCAGATGCCCGCCGAGGAAGCCCGCACCCGCCATCACCAGGTTCCCAGCCATCGCCAGCTTCGTGCCCAACGCGTGCCGCCCGCGCAGACGAGCGACGAGCGAGCCGGTGAACAGGAAGATCGCCGTGTCCGCGCCGAGCGCGTGGACCGCTCCGATCCTGCGCTCCTCACCTGACAGTTCCGACCAGTCAGCCGCGCCCGCGAGAGCCGTCGGCAGGGACGCCAGCAGCCCGAACCCCGCGAGGATCGTCGCCCCGCGACGCGACTGGGACCCGCCCGCGAGGTCGAGAAGCGACGTACCGAGCCAGCACCCGGTGGTCACGTCGGTGAGCGACGGATGCAACGAATGACCGAGTACGTCGGTGTGCAGCGGACTGTCCCGCGCCCAGTCGATCAGCGGCTCGTACGCCAACTCCTGCGCGCGGGCAAGCCGCTCGGAAAGGGGGCTTTCGCCGACCGCGCGAACTGCGCGCTGCGGCAAGGATCTCGATGCCACGCTCTCAAGGTACGCTCCCGGCCATCGCCCCCGGAAGCGCTCGCTACTTGCCGCCGGAAAGCACGAGCTCGACGCGGTCAGGGCCGTCGGGCGTGACGCGGATGGGGACGCCCCAGTCCTGCCGGTGCATGTGACAGGCGGGGAACTCCACTTCGGATGCGTCGTCGCAGGATGCAGCCTGCACGGCGACGTGGAGGACGCCGGTGCCCGCGTGCGGGTCGATGACCAGGCGGCGTACGAGGTCGCTGGAGTCGCCGGCGCCCTCACGTAGAAGCGTGTCGGGGGTCGCGGACACGAGGAGACGGGTGGACGGGCCGTAGCGATCGTCGAGTTTCTGGCCGGGCGGCGGGGTGAAGACGACCTCCAGGGTGACCTCGCCGGCGGCCACATCCATCGGCGGGCGCTGGGTCTGCGTGCTGAACTCGTCCGCGGTGGCGGACGCTCCCAAGGGCACCCGGGTCAGGCGATGGGCGGCCGACTCGACGACGAGCAGTTCGTTGCCCACGACAACCGCGCCGCTGGGCTCGGCCAGACCGGTCGCCATCGTCTCGAGGACCTCGGTGCGCGGGTCATAGCGGCGTACGGCACCGTTGTAGGTGTCGGCGATCGCGATCGACCCGTCGGGGAGAACGGTCACGCCGAGCGGGTGCTGCAGCAACGCCTCGCTCGCCTTCCCGTCCCGCAGCCCGAAGTCGAACAGCCCGGTCCCGACGGCAGTGTGTACTTCGGTGTCGATCCACCGCAGCGCAGAGATCTCGGAGTCGGCCAGCCACAACCGATCGCCATCCGCCGCGAGCCCGCTGGTCTGCGCGAACCACGCCTCCGCCAGCGGCCCGTCCTTCAGCCCTTCGTTGGTCGTACCAGCGGCAACCTCAGTCACCCCGGTAAACGGGTCGAAAGTCCACAGCTGATGTACGCCGGCCATCGCGATCCACACCTTGTCGCCCCACCACGCCACGTCCCACGGCGAGCTCAGTACGTCGGTGCCGTCGCCGTCCATCCACTGCTTGCCCGTGCCAACCAACGTCCGCACGTGACCATCCGCCAACGAGATCCCCCGCAGCGCATGATTGACGGTGTCCGCGACAACCACGTCGTACCCGAGACGACCGGCGACGTCGGGCGGAAGAACCACCAGCCCGTTCGGCTCCGAGAACGACGCTTCGTCCGCGGACCCGTCCGCGAATCCACGCCGGCCGGTACCGATCCGGCGTACGACGGTGGTCGCGTCGGCGGCGAGCTCGACGATGCTGTGGTTGCCTGCGTCTGCGACGAGAAGCCCGTTGTCCAGAGCAACGACCTTCGCCGGGAAGCGGAGATCGGTGGGCTCGGCAACAGGTGCGACGTACGGCGACTTGCCGCGGGTGAGCGTGCCGGCCTGTTCGTGCTGCACGATCAGGTCGGACAGCAGCGCGTCCAGTGCGTGCGCGTGCCCCTCGCCGGAGTACTGGGCGACGATGTACCCGTTCGGATCGACCAGCACGAGCGTCGGCCAGGCGCGGGCGGTGTAGTTCTGCCAGGTGATCAGCTCCGGGTCGTCGAGCACCGGATGCCCTACCTCGTACCGCTCGACGGCAGCCCGGACCGCGGCCTCTTCGCCCTCGTGCGCGAACTTCGGCGAGTGCACGCCGACGATCACCAGCGCATCGCCGTACTTCTCCTCCAACGGCCGCAACTCGTCCAGCACGTGCAGGCAGTTGACACAGCAGAACGCCCAGAAGTCCAGCAACAAGTAACGACCTCGGAAGTCAGCGATCGAGTACGATCGGCCGCCGGTGTTCAGCCAGGACCGACCCCGAAGCTCGGGAGCACGAACGTAGGAACGGCGAAGGCCTGGGGTCGGAGCGTTGGTCACGGATCTATTGTTGCCGAACTCGCCAAGGCTCGGCCCAATTGATCACCAGCCGATCCTCCGCGACGAAGCGTGCTCCGCGTCGCCCACGTGAAACTGTGACTGTATCGATCGCAAGCTTGAGCAGATCACGACGCTCGCGAACCGTCGCGGTCGACCATCGCTCGGCGCGAAGGATCGGATCCCTCAGCCATCCAACCTGGACGGTCGGAACCGGCAGCCTGACCAAGTTGGCGTCGAGGTCGCTGATGCGGCGAGCGAGCGCCTGACGGAGTGTCAGATAGCGATCACGTTCGATGATGCGCCGGAGATGGTAGTTCTCGTCGAGCTCTGTCAGCGCCGCGTGGTCATCGGCCAATGCGGCCTGAATCGAGGCACGCTGCATGGCGGTCTCAGGGTCAGCGGCCGTCGTCAGGCGTTCGATGATGATCTGCTGCAACGGGGCCCCGTCTTCAAGAGAGTCCAGACGATGCTCCCAGATCTCCACGACGGCCTTTTCCAGCGAAGGTTGGTACACACCTCCAGGTGCGCTGCATTCCCGGCCAAGCCGCACGGACTGGCATCGGTAGGAGTTTCCTTGCTTGCTCATCCGTTCGGAGCACGCGGCACAACGCAAGAGGCCCGTCAGCAGGTATTGGCTGTCAGGCGCGCGTCGACCACGCCGTACGCCGTATTTGGAAAGCCTCGATCGCTCCGCGAAGGCGGAGACAATACGAAGTTGGTCTGATCGAGTGACCAGTGGTTCATGACCAGATGCCATGATCGACACCGATTGGCCGGTCTCGGGGTCCCTCCACGGGCGGACTACTCCGGTGTAACGGCCGTCTTCGCCTTTCAGCGTTTCTGGCAGCAGACCCGCAATCGTCGGGGAGCGGAGGAGCTGCGCAATTGATCCGACGCCCCAACTGCCCCCTCGCGGCGACGGAATGCCGCTGTCGTTGAGCCAGCGGGCGACCTCGACAAGGGACGAGCCATCGAGAACCCGATCGGCAATCTGCCTGACGACCGGCCCAGTTGCCGGATCCACGGCTAGCTGCCCGTCATGGACAACGAGGCCGTATGGCGCTGCTCCTCCGATCCAGCGCCCTTTGGCTCGCAGGTGCTGCTTGGCCGAGCGAACTCGCAGACTGAGATTTTCCGACTCGGACCTAGCGAGCGCAGCAAGCAACTCGACCAGTCGCCGGTCGGTGCTGTCCGAAGTGTCGAGACCGTCATGGACCGATACCAGCCTCCCGCCCGCCGTAGCGATCTTCTTCAACAGCCGGCCGACCTGCCCCATCCCCTGCCTCGACAACCGATCCAGCTTCCAGACCACAAGTGTTCCGACGACACCAGACGAGACCGCAGCGAGTGCCTCGGCCAGGCCTTCACGACGATCAGCACCGTCGAGATACCCCGAACGGCCACGGTCGACATGTATCCGACGGACCTTCAGCTGTTGTTGGTCGGACCAACGGCGGCAGTCAGCCTCCTGCCGCTCGATCGACGTCTGACCCTCGCGGTCCACCGAGACACGCAGGTACAGGTCGACGTATTCGTTCCTGACCATCTAGCAGCCCCCGAGGAGTCTTACCCGCGGCAATCACCGAGATCACACAGGTCTACCCGATCCAACCGACACTCTTCGTCGGCGTGATTTCACCGTCAGCCATCAGCCGTTGAGATCAGAGGGGGAGGATCAGGGTGTCGGTGAGGAGTTTGGCGGTTTTGCGGAGGGTTGCTGGGGAGGACGAGAGGTCGGTGGCGAGGGCGTAGGGGGTGAGGGTTTCGCCGGGGCCGACCAGGCGGTGGCGGTGGGCGAGGAGCCAGACGATGGCTCGGGGCCAGGTGGAGAGGCGGGCCTTGGCGAGGAGGTCGGGGGCGTCGCGGACCAGGCGTTCGGCGATGTCGAACGCGTCGGGTGCGTACGCCGTACCGAGGGTTTCGCCGGCCATCAGCCAGGCGTGCGGGGCAAGGACGGAAAGCGTGGCCGCTTGCGAGTTGTCCAGGCCGCGGAGGTCCGGTTGGGGCGGGGAACCTAGACCGGCAAGGGCTCGGTAAGCGTCTTCCAGGTCGTTGGTGGTGTCGTCGAGGAAGACTCGCTCGCCGGGCTTCGAACCGACCGGGTCGACCATCGCGGCGGCCTCCAGCGCGGGCTGCCAGACGTCGACGGCATCGACTGCCTCGTCGATCGCATCCAGCGGCAACTGCGTGCGGTCGCCCGCGAACCGGAGCCAGGCCTTCACCACAACGGGAACCGCGTCGAAATACGTGCTGTCGGCAAGGACCTTGCGAGGCAGCCAGTGTGCAAGGAAAAGCTCGACGAGCACGGCGCTGACGCGCAGCGGACCGCCGACCGTGTGGTCCACCGCGTGGTCGATCCACAGCCGAACGATGTCCGCGGCATCATCCGGCAGCGAAGGCGCGGTCTCGAGGAACTCCTCGACCAACTGATCGCGTTGACGCGGGGACAGCAGCGGCCGGATCGGTGGCCGGATCGGGCGCTCCGGCAACTGGGTCAGCCGGTTCACGAGCAGGCCGGTGAAGAACTCGAAGTCCTCGCTGACCGGCGGATCGTCGTAGTCGCGGGTCTCCCCCAGCGCCTGCAGGATGATCCCGGCCGCGGTCGAGGGCCGCACGGTCCGGATGGTCACCCGGCCGCCGCGCTGGTACGCCTCGAGCACCCGATCGACCGGCGGGCCGACGAACACGTCCTTCACGATCGCGCCGAGATTGTTGTCGATGAACACCACCACGGTGTGCGGATGCTGCTCGTCGTCGTAGTCCAAGACGACGCTCAGCCCGTCGCCGGTGATGTCCTCGGACACGATCGCGCTGGTCAGCCGGAACCCGGCGATCCGGGTCACCCACTCAGGCACCGCGTCCTGCGTGCGTAATCGGGAAACATGGGCCCGCTGCAACGGCAACCGCCCGGCCGGACCGACTGTCCGGGCCAGACTCGTCAGCAGGACGAAGGATTCGAGATCGCGCCGCTCACCGAGCACGCGCGCGGCGTCGGCCCAGAAGAACCGCTCCACCTCGCCGATCTCGTCCGGACGCCCGGCCGGCCACAGTTGATCAGCGAGCATCGAGGCCGAGCGGGCCACCGACGCCTCCGCGATCACCGGATGCAGCGCGGCCGGCACCGCGGCCAGGTCGAGGGACAGCGTTTCGAGCAGGGTCTCCAGCACGGCAACGCTCGGCGTCGTGTCGATATCGACACCCGCCGTCGGCCCGTGCGGCTCGCCCGGATCGGGGACGAGCCGTAAGTGGCTGCGCCGCCCGTCCCGTCCGCGTGGAGACTTGGTCACCTTCGTGAGATTACCGTCCGGAACCAGTCCGCCGCAGTCCCGTGCGCGCGTCCTGTGGACAACCCGGCGACCAGAGCACTTTGTGCACGCACCAACCATTCTGCGGCGCGCAGGATGGTTGGTGCGTGCTCAAAGAAGGTCAGCCCTTCAGCGCGCCGGCCATCAGGCCGCCGATGAACCAGCGGCCGAGCAGGATGTAGACGATCAGCGTCGGGAACGACGTGATCAGGGCGCCGGCCATGCTCGCGGCGTAGTCGACCTTCTGCCCGCCCGCCAGCGCGGCCAGGCCCAAGGTCACCGGGCCGTTGTTCTGCTGGGTCAGGAACAGCGCGAACAGGAAGTCGTTCCAGACCGAGGTGAACTGCCAGATCAGCGTCACCACGAAGCCGGAGATCGAGATCGGCAGGATGATCCGCAGGTACGTCTGGACCAGTCCGGCGCCGTCCACCCGGGCCGACTCGATGATCTCGTTCGGCACGATCGTGGCGTAGTAGTTCCGGAAGATCAGCGTGCAGATCGGGATGCCGTAGATGCAGTGCGCGATGATCAGCGTCGGCACGCCCCGGGTCACGTCCAGCTCGGTGAACGTCGTACGCAGCGGCAGCATCACCGCCTGGTAGGGGATGAACATCCCGAACAGGATGAACGCGAACACGATGTTCGCGCCCGGGAACCGCCAGCGGGCCAGTACGAACCCGTTGGCGGACCCGATCAGCGACGAGATGATCGCGGCCGGGATCGCCAGCGACAGCGACCGGATCATGTACGGCTGTAGGACGTCCCACGCCTTGCGCCAGGGCTCCAGCGTCCAGGTCTTCGGCAGGCTCCACTGCGACGCCGCGGTGGTGTCGCCGGAGGTCTTGAAGCTGGTGATCAGTACGACGTACACCGGGATCAGCACGAACAGCAGGAACAACAGCAGCAGGACGTACCGGATGGTCCGGCTGCGCCGGGTTGTGCCGTCGGCGGTTGCTCCGCGGCGCGGCTTCTGGCGGATCGCTGCAGCAGTGTGGCCGGTCGCGGCCTCGACGGCGGTCATTGCTCGTTCTCCTGCCGGACGGTCCACGCGAGGTACGGGATGACGAGTACTGCGACGACCGCGAGCATGACGATCCCGATCGCGGACGCCTTGGCCAGATCACTGCGTAACAGGGTGTTCCACATCAGGATGGCCGGCACCTCGGTGCGGAACTGGTTCGGCCCGGTGATCGCGTAGATCAGGTCGAACAGCTTCAGCGAGATATGGCCGAGGATGATCAGCGCGGACAGCGCGATCGGCGACAGTTGCGGGAACAGCACGTGCCGGTAGAGCTTGAACTCCGACGCACCGTCGACCCGGGCCGCCTCGCGCAGCTCCGGCGGGATCCCCCGGAAGCCGGCCAGGAACAGCGCCATGATGTAGCCCGACATCTGCCAGACCGCGGGTAGCGCGATGGACGCCATCGTCGTCCATCTACTGCCCGCGGTCCACCAGGGATTCTCCAGGAAGTGCAGGTGGAGGATCTCGAACAACCGGTTCAGTCCCCGTGCGTCCTCGCCCTGGGACGGGTTCAGCAACCAGCCCCAGACGACGCCCGAGGCGATCATCGAGATCGCCATCGGGAACAGGTAGATCGACCGGAAGACGGACTCGCCAGGCACGCCCTTTTCCAGCAGCAGTGCCCAGATCAGGCCGAAGATCAGCGTGCCCACGATGAATGCCACCGTGAGCACGCCGAGGTTCTTCAGCGAGTTTTGGAACCGTTCCTCGGTGAACAGGTGCCCGTAGTTCTCGAACCCGACGTGGTTCGCCGGGCCCTTGCGGGCGGTGTGCCGATCGGTCAGCGAGGTGTTGAAGGACCACGCGATCAGCCCGTAGACGAAGTACCCGAGCAGCAGCACGGTCGGCAGCAGCACCAGGGCACCAGGTCCCCAGGTGCGGATTCTTCCGTGCACGGTCAGTCCTCCGTCTCGTATCGGTTCCGCAACTCGCCCTGCATCAGCTCGTCTTCATCGCGGTGCCGATCGCCGACTGCAGCTTGGCGACGTCCGGGCTACCGCTGAACTGGCTCAGCGCGGACAGGATGTCGTTGTTCTGACCCAGCGTGCAGGCAGCACCGTGGGCGCAGGACGGGACGATCGTGTCCTTCTTCCAGTCGGCCATCGCACCCTGCTGGTACTTCGGGTAGTCGGCCGGGTCGGCGTCCGAGCGGGCCGGGATCGAGCCCTTCTTGGTGTTGAACGCCTTCTGGCCCTCGGCCGAACCGACGGTCTTCAGCCAGCACTTCGCGCCGTCCGGGTCCGCGCCGTTGGTCGGCAGCGTGAACGAGTCGGACAGGAACTGGAAGTCCTCACCGGTGCCCGGGGCGGGCCAGTAGGTGTACGCGGAGTCCGGGATCTTGTCGGCCAGCTGCTGCGCGGCGACCCAGTCACCCATCAGCGTGTAGCCGGCCTTGCCGGAGTTCACGTAGCCGAGCGTGTCCGGCCAGTCGGTCGCCTCGCGGTCGGTGTTGCTGAAGGTCAGCAGCGTCTTGTACTTGTTCAGCGCCGCCGTCACGTCACTGCCGGCCCAGTCCGTCTTGCCGTCCCACAGACCCTTGAACTTGTCGGCGCCCAGCTCACCCAGCAGGACGGCCTCCATCACCATCTCCTGGGCGAAGCCCTTGGAGACGGCCAGCGGGGCAGCCACACCGGCAGCCTTGAGCTTGGTGAGGTCGGCGATCCACGCGTCCACGTTGGCCGGGGCCTTGGTGGCGTCGATGTTCGCCTTCTTCAGCACCGTCGGGTTCACCCAGACCATGTTCGCCCGGTGGACGTTGGCCGGGATCGAGTAGATCTTGCCGTCGACCGTCAGGTTGTCGATCAGGTTCTGCGGGAACGCCTTGTCCAGCCCGAAGTCCTTGTACAGCTGGCTGACGTCGTCGACCTGGCCGGCGTTGATGTAGTCCTTCAGCTCCGCACCGGCGTGCGCCTGGAACGTCGACGGCGGCTTGCCCGCCTGCAGGTCGTTGGCCAGCACCTGCTTCGCGTTCGAGCCCGCGCCACCGGCAACCGCCGAGTTCACGAACTTGTAGTCCTTGCAGTCGGTGCCGAATACCGACACCAGCCCGTCCAGACCGGCCTTCTCACCACCGTCGGCCCACCAGGTGAAGACAGTGACGTCCTTGCTCGCGGACGAGTTGCCACCGCCGCCGCCGCTGTCGTCGCTGTTTCCGCAGGCGCTCACCGCGAGAAGACCCGCAGCACCCACCAGCGCCAGGGTCTTACTCAGACCACCACGCATGATTCACTCTCCGATCAGTTGATGGAGCCGCCTGTGACAACGATGCCCCCTTGACGGCCCCAACTCTGGGACGGTTACCGGCGGGTGTCAACGATCCGCGCAAGCGCGTTGCGCAGCCGTGACCCCTCGGACCTTGACAGTGTGAGAGCGCGCACATATTGACCCGTCAGGGGCCTAGTGCGCAAACCCGTTGTTCATTTCAGGGCCGCAGCAGAACCTTGATCGCGCGCCGCTCGTGCATCGCGACGTACCCGTCGGCCACGTCGGCCAGCGAGAGCTCCGAATCGAACACCTTGCCGGGGTTGATCTCCCCGGTCAGTACGTCGGTCATCAGGTCCGGCAGGTACGCGCGGCACGGCGCAGCACCGCCCGCGAGCCCGATGTTGTTCCTGAACATCCTGCTGATCGGCACCTCGACCCCGTGCGGTACGCCGACGAACCCGACCGTGGCCCCGGCCCGGGCGACGTCGAACGCGGTCGTCATCGACTGCGCGGTGCCGACACATTCCAGCACCGCGTCTGCCCCGACACCCTTCGTCAGTTCGAGTACGGCGTCCTTCGCCGCGTCACCGCGTTCGGAAATGATGTCCGTGGCACCGAATTCCTTCGCCAACTTCTGACGGGGCTCATGCCGCGACAAGGCAACGATCCGCTCCGCACCCATCCGCGAAGCCGCGAGTACGCCGCAGAGCCCGACCGCGCCGTCGCCCACGACAACTACCGTGTCACCGGCCTTCACCCGCGCAGATCGCGCCGCGTGCCAGCCGGTGCCCATCACGTCGGACAGCGTGAGCAGGGACGGTACGAGCGAGTCGTCGGGCACCTCGGGCGTCGCGACGAGCGTGCCGTCGGCGTACGGGAGCCGCACGTACTCGCCCTGGCCGCCGTCAGCCTTGCCCTGGCCGTAGCCGATCATGTTCTGGCAGGCGGTCTGGTAGCCGGCCAGACAGTTCGGGCAGGTGCCGTCGCTCACCACGAACGGCGCGACCACGAAGTCGCCCGGCTTGACCGTGCGGACGTCCGCGCCGACCTCCTGGACGATGCCGACGAACTCGTGCCCGATCGGCCGCGGCTGCTTCACCGGCGGCTCACCGCGGTACGGCCACAGGTCGGACCCACAGATGCATGAGGCAACGACCTTGACCACCGCATCACCCGGCCCCTCGATCTTCGGGTCCGGAAGCTCTTCCAGCCGTACGTCGAACGGCGCATGAATCACAGTGGCACGCATACGGCACACATTAGATCGTCGTGTACCGGCCCCGGCGATGGACCAGGGCAGGGACCTCGTCGGCGGTGAGCTCCACGTGGACGATCTCCAGCTGCACCTGCAGACCCCAGCCGACCTCGGGCGGATCCTGGTCGACCAGCGTGCAGCCGGCCCAGGTGCTGACGCCGACCGGCGCCGGCCCCCAGGCGGTGTCCGTCCAGTCGATCAACCGGAACGGTCCGCCCGGGGCCGGTGCGACGTACCCGAAGGCGTCGGCCAGCTGCTGGTGGGGCGCGCCGAGCAGCGACACCACCGCGGTCCTTGCCTCGCGCAACGTTTCCCACAGGTCCGAGTCCGGGTCGATCAGCCCGATCACGTACCCGGGCTCACCGTCGGCCACCAGCATCGACGACACCGTGAGCCCGGCCCGCTTCCCGTCGTACGCCGTCGTCCACAGCCCGACCGGTGACGGCAACCGCCCGCGAAACCGCCGTACCGGACTCCGCTCGGACTCCGGCGGGAGGAACGGGTGGTCGCCGTGAATGGTCACTTGGCCACGGTAACGCGCTCCGGGAGGGTGAACTTGTCGATCGGACGGAGGGTGAGGCCGCTGGATCCGCGCACCGACTCGACGGCGCCGCTGGCGTCGAAGGTGAAGCGATACGACTCGCCGTACGAGCCGTAGCCGTTGCCTCCGGTGACGCGCAACGTGTCGCCGTCCGCCTCGAGCTCCTGGGGCTCCTCGGCCGGGTTCGGGCCGGAGGGGTCGGTCGCGTAGAGGCGGCCGCCGAGCAGGATGAAGTCGGTCACACCCCACAGGTTCGCGAACCGGCCGGTGAACCTGGTCAAGCCCGCCTCCTCCGCCCGGTCCTTCGAGTCGGCCAGGCTGAGGAGCCGCAGGATGCCCTCGGCGAGCTGCGACGCCGGACCGTCGATCGCGTTGGTCAGCACCGAGACCACGAGCCGGCGTTCGGGGTCGACGAGGGTCCTGGTGATGTGACCCGGATACCCGCCGCCGTGGCCGAACACCTCCTGGTCGCCGACCTTGTTCACCCCGATGCCGAGGCCGTACTGCGACTTGTCGTCCGCGCCGGTGGTCCACAGCGGGTGCTGCATCTCGCGCTTGGACTTGTCCGTGAGCAAGCGGTCGTCGCCGGGCAGGTGCGCGGAGAAGTACGTGACCAGGTCGCGGGCGTTGCCGAAGAACCCTGTCGCCGATGCCAGCGCGCGGGTGTCGATGTGCTCGATCGGCACGCGCGCGTCGGCGTACGCCAGCGCGCTGTAGCCGGCGGCGTACTCCGTCAGCCGGGCCGGATCGAGCTCCGGACCGAGCGCGGTGAGCCCGAGCTTGTCGACGATCGCGGTCTGGACGTAGGTGTTGTACGGCGTACCGGACGCCGCCTCGATGACGAGACCGAGCAGGCCGTAGCCGATGTTCGAGTACTTGAAGCGGTCGTTCTCCGGGATCACGGCCGAGGACTCGCTTCGCAGTACCTCGAGCAGCTCGTCGCGATCCGGGAAGCTCGCGGACAGCTGCCACCAGTCGGCGTCGAGGCCGTCCCGGGTGACACCGCCCGCGTGCGCCAGGAGCTCGCGGACCGTCCGCTGGCCGAGCGGCGTACCGACGATCTCGGTGACGTGCTGCTCGACCTTGTCGTCCAGCCGCAACCGGCCCTGCTCGACCAGCTGGAACACGGCCGTCGCGGTGAACGTCTTCGAATGCGAAGCGATCCGGAAGAGGTGCTGCTCGGTCAGCGGTACGTCGTTCTCCACGTCTGCGAGCCCGTATGCCGCCGAGAACGCGATCGCGCCCCCGGCGTACACCGCGACCTGGATGCCCGGCACCCGCTGATAACGCTGGTTGAACGCCAGCCAGCTGTCGTAGTAAGCGAGTGCTTCGGTCAGGCTCGTGGAATCCAGCGCATTAGACATGACGCCTAGATTGAATGACGCGGAAGCGACTCGCAACGTAGGCGCCGTCGGTGTATGTCGCGTTGGCGGCCGGGTTGGCCCCGGTGCCGTGGAAATCGCTGAAAGCAGCCGATTGATTCACGAACACCGGGCCGGTCAGGTTCTCGGACAGAGCGACGCCCGCGTCGAGAGCCGCGTCGCGGGCCTCGTCGAGGATCTTGCCGTCGGTCGAGTAGATGCCCGCGGTCATCGCGCCGCCCTCGGTCACAGTCGACTTGAACAGGTCGATCGACTGCGCTGTGTCCGCGGTCTTGACCAGGAACGAGACCGGCCCGAAGCACTCCCGCCGGTACACGTCGGCGTCCTCGGCGTCGATCGCCACCAGCAGCGGCGTCCGTACGACGGCGTCCGGGAAGGCCGGGTGCTCGATCGCGCGCGACTCCAGCACCACGTCGCCGTACTCCGGGGCGAGCTCGAGGCGACTGATCACGGCTTGGTTCACGATGCCGCCGAGGATCTCGACCGCGCGGGCGTCATCGCCGAGCAGCTTGCTGATCCCGGTCGCGATGCCCTGGCCGACCTCGTCGAAGGACTTGTGGCCCTCGTCGGTCTCGATCCCGCCGGCCGGGATGAACAGGTTCTGGGTGGTGGTGCACATCTGGCCGGAGTACAGGCTCAGGGTGAAGGCGAGGTTGTTGCACAGCGCCTTGAAGGAGTCGGTGGAGTCGATGATCACCGCGTTCACGCCGGCCTTCTCGGTGAAGACGGTCGCCTGGGTCGCGTTCTGCTCGAGCCACTCGCCGAACTCGCTGCCGCCGGTGAAGTCGATCAGCTTCACCTCGGGCCGCTGCGCCAGCGGCTTGGCCAGGCCGTCGCCGGCCCGCTCGGTGGCCAGGGTGACCAGGTTCGGGTCGAATCCGGCCTCGGCGAGCACCTCGCGGCAGACGTCGACGGTGATCGCGAGCGGCAGGACGGCCAGCGGGTGCGGCTTCACGACGACCGCGTTGCCGGTGACCAGGGACGCGAACAGGCCGGGCCAGGAGTTCCAGGTCGGGAACGTGTTGCAGCCGATCACCAGCGCGACGCCGCGGCCGGTGACGGTGAACGTCTTCTCCATCCGGATCGGGTCGCCCTTGGCCGGCTTCTCCCAGGTCGCGGTGGCCGGGTAACGGCGCATCTCCTCGTGCGCGTAGGCGACCGCCTCGAGCGCACGGTCCAGCGCGTGGGCGCCACCGGCCTGGAACGCCATCACGAACGCCTGCCCGCTGGTGTGCTGGACCGCGTTGGCCAGCTCGAACACCCGCTTGTGCAGCCGATCGAGGATCTCCAGCACCACGCCGGTACGCCCGTCGATCCCGGCCCGGCGCCAGTCCGCGAGCCCCTGCTGGGCGGCGGTCAGCAGCTCGTCCAGGCCTTCCTCGACGACGCGCGGGTACGCGACGTCCATCGGGATCCCGAACGGCGACTGCTCGGTGACGACCGTTCCGCGCGCACCGGGGATGTCCAGCTCGTAGGTCTTGGCCAGATGCGCCTCGAACGCCGTCTTGCCGTCGGCCGCCGCGTTCTCGCCGTACACCCGGGGGCTCGGCGACTCGGGGAACGCGGAGTGGTAGCCGCGGCTGCGGATCGCGGTCAGAGCCGCGTCGAGTCGGTCACGATGAGCGGCGAGCAGATCGGTCATGACTGCGATGTTACAGTCGTGGGCGCAACCGGGACTAGAGTGTCATAAACCTTCTTCTCGATGGGGCAGGTCGGATGGACTTGGCAGCCAGGGTGGCCGCGGCGATGTGGGCGGAGGACACCGCCAGCGCCGGGCTCGGCATGCGACTGCTGGCGGTCGGCGAGGGTACGGCACGGCTCGAGATGAGCGTGCGCGACGACATGGTCAACGGGCACGGGATCGCGCATGGTGGATTCGTGTTCAGTCTGGCCGACTCGGCGTTCGCGTTCGCCTGCAACTCGCGCAACCAGGTGACGGTCGCGCAGGCCTGCGACATCGTCTTCGTCGCGCCGGCCCGCCGCGGCGATCTGCTGGTCGCCGAGGCGCAGGAGCGGACCGCGTTCGGCCGCAACGCGATCTACGACGTGACGGTCACCCGCGGCGACGAGGTGATCGCCGAGTTCCGCGGCCGCAGCCGCCAACTGTCCGGCACCATTCTCGAGGAGCAGTCATGAGTCGCGAAGCGTTCCTGGTCGACGGCGTCCGGACCCCGATCGGGCGGTACGGCGGTGCGCTGGCCGCCGTACGACCCGACGACCTCGCGGCGAACGTGATCTCGTCGCTGGTGAACCGGACCGCGCTCGACCCGGCGCTGATCGACGACGTGATCCTCGGCTGCGCGAACCAGGCCGGCGAGGACAACCGCAACATCGCCCGGATGGCGGTGCTGCTCTCGGGCCTGCCGGACTCGGTGCCCGGTACGACGATCAACCGGCTGTGCGGATCCGGGCTGGACGCGGTCGCGTCCGCGGCCCGGTCGATCATTGCCGGGGACAACGACATCGTCGTCGCGGGTGGAGTCGAGTCGATGTCGCGGGCGCCGTTTGTGATGCCCAAGGCAACGACCGCGTTCTCCCGGCAGGCGGAGATCTTCGACACGACGATCGGGTGGCGGTTCGTGAATCCCGCACTGCAGGCGCAGTACGGGATCGACTCGATGCCGGAGACGGCGGAGAACGTCGCGGCCGAGTTCTCGATCTCTCGTGCGGACCAGGATCTGTTCGCGTTGCGGTCCCAGCAGCGAGCGGCCAAGGCGCAGGCGAACGGGCGGTTGTCCGAAGAGATCGTTGCTGTTGATGTGCCGGGGAAGCGTGGGGCTGTCACCGTGGTCGATGCCGATGAGCATCCGCGGGAGACGTCGCTCGAAGCTCTTGCCGGTTTGAAGACTCCGTTTCGATCGCCGGGGACGGTGACGGCGGGAAACGCGTCTGGGGTGAATGACGGCGCTGCTGCTCTGCTCGTGATGAGCGGGGAGGCGGTGGAACGCTTCGGGATGAATCCGTTGGCTCGGGTGGTCGGGACGGCCGCGGCCGGCGTACCGCCTCGGATCATGGGGATCGGGCCGGCGCCGGCGACGCGGAAGCTGCTCGATCGCACCGGGGTCGCGCTGTCCGACATCGACGTGATCGAGCTGAACGAGGCGTTCGCGTCCCAGTCCCTCGCCGTACTGCGGCAGCTCGGCCTGCCCGACGACGCCGAGCACGTCAACCCGAACGGCGGCGCGATCGCCCTCGGCCACCCGCTCGGGATGTCGGGGGCACGGTTGGCGTTGACCGCGGCGCTGGAGCTTCGCCACCGCGACGCCCGGTACGCGCTGGCCACCATGTGCATCGGTGTCGGACAGGGCATCGCGACCCTGCTCACTCGTCCTTAGGGGTTCTCCATGCTCGGTGAGGCTTGTCCTTCGGAGTTGCAGGACGCCGGCGAACGGCTGTCCGTCGACGAACTCCGCGCCCGCCAGTTATCGTTGCTACAGGCAACCGTGCAGCGGGCTTACTCGCAGGTGCCACATTATCGGGCCGCGTTGGACAGCGTTGGCTTCAAGCCGGGCGATCTCCAGTCGCTGGCGGATCTGAGCCGGCTGCCGTTCACGGCGAAGAAGGATCTGCGCGACAACTATCCGTTCGGCATGTTCGCCGTACCGCGGACCGAGGTGGCGCGGGTGCATGCGTCGTCCGGTACGACGGGCCGGCCGACGGTGGTCGGGTACACGAAGCGCGACCTCGACAACTGGGCCGACCTGATGGCGCGATCGATCCGCGCTGCCGGTGGCCGGGCGGGCGATGTCTGCCATGTTGCCTACGGCTACGGTCTGTTCACCGGCGGGCTCGGCGCGCACTACGGAGCCGAACGGCTGGGATGCACCGTCGTACCCGTCTCCGGCGGCATGACCGAGCGCCAGGTCGACCTGATCCGCGACTTCGGCGCGCGCATCATCATGGTCACGCCGTCGTACTTCCTCTCGATCGTCGACGAGATGTCCGCGCGCGGCCTTGACCCACGCGACACCTCGCTGCGGATCGGCATCTTCGGCGCCGAACCCTGGACCGAAGCCATGCGGACCGAGGTCGAGGAACGCACCGGCATCCACGCCGTCGACATCTACGGTCTGTCGGAGGTCATGGGCCCGGGCGTCGCCCAAGAGTGCGTAGAGACCAAGGACGGCCTGCACATCTGGGAAGACCACTTCTACCCCGAGATCATCGACCCGGTCACCGGCGAGGTCCTCCCCGACGGCTCCGAAGGCGAACTGGTCTTCACCACCCTCACCAAGGAGGCCTTCCCCGTCCTCCGCTACCGCACCAGAGACCTGACCCGCCTCCTCCCCGGCACCGCCCGCCCCGGCCTCCGCCGCATGCAGAAGATCACCGGCCGCACCGACGACATGATGATCGTCCGAGGAGTAAACGTCTTCCCCACCCAGATCGAGGAACAAATCCTCTTGGTCCCCGGCCTGACCCCGCACTACCTCTGCGTCCTGACCCGCCCCGGCCGCCTGGACGAACTAACCGTCCAGGTAGAAGCCGCTCCTGACCTAGCGGACTACACCCCCGTCGCAAGCACCCTCGCCCGCCGCATCAAAGACCGCGTTGGCGTCACGGCAGCAGTAGAGGTCGTCCCACCCCACGCCCTGGAACGCTCCCTGGGCAAGGCGAAACGCATCCGCGACGACCGCGGTTAGAGCAGAGACTCGGTCTGCGTTTCCAGGTGGCGGGCTTTGCGGAAGGCGGGTGGGCGGATGTGGGGGCGGACCAGGGCCTCTACCTCGAAGTCCTCCAGGTTGAACTTGGTGGCGATCTCGCGGTACGGCGCGCCGGTGCGGACCTCGGTGATGACGTCCTCGACGTGGACGTCCTCGACCATCGGGCGGCCGTACGAGCGGGCGGGGTCCACGATCACGTCGATGTCGTGGTAGATCACCAGCCGGAGCGTTGCGGCGTACCCGTCGTCGGACCAACCGATCGCGGCCGATCCACGCCGCAGTACGCCGGGGAAGCCGCCCTGGCTGTCGCGAATGCGCTCCCAGCCGGCCTCGCGGCCCTCGTTCGAGATCTCGATCAGCAGGTCGCGCCCGTCGTACGCCAAACCGGACCAGGCGAGCGGGTAGTGCCGGCCGGCCCGGGAGCGGAGCTCGACCGCGGCTTCGCCGATCGCTTGCAGCGACAGACCCGACCGGCGGAGGTGCCGCAACATGTGCGTTTCGACCAGCCCGGCGAACGTGATCGTCGGCTCGCCGCGTCCACCGCTGCCGGCCTCGAGCGCACCCGAACGCAGCCAGTCGCCGAGCGTGGTGGCGGGCAGTCCGAGGTGGAGCGCGACCTCGGCACGGGTGTAGAGCGGCAGATCGAATCGTGGGTCCACGTCTCACCTCATCGCGCGGTGCGGGCGCTGTGCTGGTCCTGAGCATGCCATCCCCCGGATCTCACCTTGTGCACCCACCAACCGTTTCGCGGCCGGAAATGTGGTTGCCGGGTGCACAAGGCGGGGGTGTACGGTGCTGCTGCCGGTGGACGACACCGCCGGCGGCGGAGAGGAGGTGAGCGCGATGTCGAGTCAGACTGTCGTGCTGCCCGCCCGCCGTACCCGCGGCTGAGACCGGGTAGCTCCTCATCACCACAGGAGCATTCGAATGACCGAAGTACAGCGTCCGCCGCTGACCGCCGACGAGCGCGTCCAGCTGATCGGATGGCTTGACCTGCAACGTTCCTTCGTCCGGATGAAATGCGAAGGAATCACCGAAGAAGATGCCCACCGCAAGGTTCTCGAGACGTCACCGCTGATGACGCTGGCCGGACTGACGGCACATCTGCGCTGGAACGAGTGGTCCTGGTTCCAGCTCAACCTGATGGGCGTTCCCGACACCGGCCAGACACCGTGGACCGAGGGCGGTCACCCGGACGCCGAGATGTTCGTCGACGACGTACCGCTAGCCCAACTGCTCGACGAGTACGACGCCGAGTGCGCGCGATCCAACGAAACCATCGCCTCGCTACCGCTCGACACGGTCGAGCAAGGGCCGTACGCCGCCAAGGGTGAGGCCGCCTCGCTCCGCTATATCCTCTGCCACATGATCGAGGAGACTGCCCGCCACGTGGGACATATGGACATCATCCGAGAGCTTCTCGACCACAAGACCGGCTACACGACGATGAGCCTCGGATGAGGCCGCCGCTGACCGCCGACGAGCGGACCCAGCTGACGGGCTGGCTCGATCACCTCAGGTCACTCGTCCGGACCAAGTGCGAAGGTCTGAGCGAGACCGATGCCCACCGGCAGGTGCTGCCGACCTCGCCACTGATGACGGTCGCAGGACTCGTCGCACACCTGCGCTGGGTCGAGTACTCCTGGTTCAGCATGAACCTGCTGGGTACGCCGGACACCGGGCAGACCCCGTGGACCGAGGACGGTCACGTCGACGCCGAGATGTTCGTCGACGACGTACCGCTCGCCCAACTGCTCGACGAGTACGACGCCGAATGCGCACGGTCCAGCGAGATCGTGGCCGGCTTCGACGACCTCGGCGACGTGGAACGGGCCGAGGCGGTCCGCGACTCCGGCAAGGCGTCGGTCCGGTTCGTCCTGTGCCACCTGATCGAGGAGACCGCGCGGCACCTGGGTCACCTCGACATCATCCGGGAGCTGCTCGACGGTGCGACCGGTTACGAGAAGCTGAACTGAGCGGAGCCGGGTTGGTCTTCCGCGCGAAGACCAACCCGGTTACACCTGCTCCGCAGGGTGGATAGGATGTCCGGCATCTGGCACGGGGTAGCGACAAGAGGTGTGATGAGGGAACCCTCCGTACGCCGTTATTCCGGGCGGTCAGTCGAGGAGTGGAAGGCCGCGCGGCGGGAACGGTTGCTGGCCGCTGCGCTCGAACTCTTCGGGACCGAAGGATATCCGGCGACATCCGTGGAACGCCTGTGTACACAGGCGAAAGTGTCGACGCGGCACTTCTACCACGAGTTCCAGAACAAGGAAGCCGTGCTGCTCGCAGTACACGCGCAGGTGATCGAGTTGGCGGTCCGGAGCACCGGAGACGCGCTCCGCCGGACCGCGGACCGACCGGTCCGGGAGCGGATCACCGCGGCCGTCGACTCGTATCTGCGAACCATCATGGCTGACCTCCGCCGCGCGCGGATCTCGTTCGTCGAGGTGGTCGGCACCAGCCCCGCGGTCGAGGAACAGCGGATCGCGTTCCGGGAGCTGTTGATCGGCAACGTCCGCGACCTCGGCGACACCGCGGTCGAGCGCGGTGAGATCAAGCGCAAGGACTTCCGGTTCCTCGCGCTGGCGTTCTTCGGCGCGGTGAACACCGTCGTCTACGACTGGATGCTGGCCGAACCACGGCCACCGGAGCAGAAGGTACAGAAGTCACTGCGAGACCTTGCGGTACAGCTGATCACCGCTTAGTCGGAACTGAAGCGTTTGCGAAGCTCGGCGACCGCGTCTTCGCGCGTCAGTGCGGCGCCGGCCGAATAGCCGGCGTCGTACCTTTCGTTGCCCAAGGCATCACGTAGGCGATCGACAGACCGTTGTACGTCGCCGTCCGGGATCGACCGCATGCCCCGCAGTACTGTTGCCATCCCGAGGGTCCGCGCCGCGCGCTCCGTCTCGCCGGCGGCCACGTCCACATCCACCGAGGTCTCGACGACCGACGCAAGCAGCGGCATGTCCTCGGTCGTCAGCGCCAACCGCACCGAGTCCCGGTTGCGCTGTTGTGCCAGCTCGAGGTCACCGGTGGCCGCGTTCGTCCGGCTCAGCTGCGCGAGCATGCTCGCCTGTCCGTGCGGCGCGACCCGCTCGGCCTCAAGGTCGAGCAACGCGTACGCGCGCTCCGCCAGGTCCCTCGACTCGTCCAAGGCATCGGTCCGGTACGCGATCCGCGCAAGGCCCATATAGGCCATCGCCTCACCGCCGCGGGACCCTGTCTCCTCGGACAGCCGCAACGCGCGCTCCAGGTCGGCCCGGGCACCGTCGATGTCGCCCAGCTCGATCCGGCTCATCGCGGCTCCGCCCAGCAGCTGCGCGACACCTTCGGTCGTGCCGAGCTCCTCGATCAGCTGGAGCGCTTCGGTCAGCGACTCCAGCGCCAGGGCGTGATCACCGGTGTTGGCCTGGTAGCTCGCGAGCCCGCGCAGCGCCATCGACGTACCGAAGCGGTCGCCGAGCTGGCGGAAACCGTCGAGCGCGACCAGCAGGTTCGCCGCCATCTGCTCGACTTCGCCCTCGTTCTCACGGAACATCGCGCCCATCATCACGCCCATGTTCCGGATCCACGGATCGGGATGCTCGCCGGCTGCCTCGAGCTCGCGGAAGCAGGTCGCCTTGTCCCGCCGGATCGCGGCCCAGACCGCGTTGGTGAACAGTCCGATCCCGGCGTCGACGAGCTGCTTGTGACGCCGGGTCATCCAGCGGACCGTCGCGAGCCCGCGGATCATCTGCTGGAACGACTTGGCCGGATCGTCTCCGCTCGACATCTGGCCGAGCGCAAGCAGGTACAGCGCCTCGGCCTTGTCCAGCGGCGCGCTCTTCCCCGGCACGGCGAGGGCAGCGCGCATCCAGTTGACCGCCTCGGCCGGGCGACCGCTCATCGTCCAGTACTCACCCAGCACCGCAACCATCTGTACGGCGATCCGCGCGGAGCCGATGTCGATCGCAGTACGGAGCGCGTCGAGCAGGTTCTCGTTGTCGGCGGTCAGCCGAGCGATCCAGTGGATCTGCTCGCCGGTCCGCAGCTTCGGTCGCGCCTGACGCAGCATGCGGCTGAAGTACGCCGTGTGCTTGCGCCGGAAGTGGTCGGACTCGCCTGACGCCTTCAGCTGCTCGGCGCCGTACGCACGGACCGTCTCCAGCATCCGATAGCGCACGGACCGCTCATCGGCTGCGGCCTCCACGAGGGACTTGTCCACGAGCGACGCTAGTACGCCGAGCACGGACTCGGGCGGGATGCGATCGTCGCTGCAGATCTGCTCGGCCGCGTCCAGCGTCGCGCCGCCTGAGAACAGCGAGAGCCGCCGGGCGACCGCCTGCTCGTCCGGGTCGAGCAGGTCCCAGCTCCACTCGACAACGGCTCGCAGGGTCTGGTGCCTGGGCAGCGCAGTCCGGGAGCCACTGGTGAGCAGCCGGAACCGGTCCGCGAGCCGATCCACGATCTGTGGCGGGGTGAGCGCCCGCAACCGAGCCGCGGCCAGCTCGATCGCCAGCGGCATCCCATCCAGCCGGCGGCAGATCTCCGCGACCGCGTCCCGGTTCTTGTCGATCAGCGCGAAGTCGGGACGTACTGCGCGCGCTCGGTCGACGAACAGCTGCATCGCCGGGTAGTCGTCCGTGTCGTTGTGCTTGTCCTCGGGCGGCATCGCGAGCGGACCGACCGGATGGAGGTGCTCACCGGGGATGCTCAGCGGCTCGCGGCTGGTCGTCAGCACCCGCAGCCGCGGGCAGGAGGCAAGCAGGGAGTCGACCAGTCCGGCGACCTCCTGGATCAGGTGCTCGCAGTTGTCGAGCACGAGCAGGACGCGGCGGTCGCCGATCACCTCGACAAGCCGGAGCGTCGCAGCCCGGCTGGTCGGGATGTGCTTCGGCGCGAAGCTGGCCGGCTGGACATCGACGTACTCGCTGGCGCCGAGGGTGGACAGGACAGCTGGTGCCACGTCGGCGGCGTCGCCGAGTGGTGCGAGCTCTACGAACCAGATGCCGTCGCCGCTCTGGTCTACGAGCGTCCTACCAGCCTCGGTGGCCAGTCTGGTCTTGCCCGCGCCGCCTGGGCCGACCATGGTGACCAGTCGGGTCCCGTTGCTCATCAGCCGGGTCAGCTCGGCCACGTCCTCCCGGCGGCCGACGAAGCTGGTCAGCGGAGCACGCAGGTTGCTACGTGGCGCTGAAGGCGCAGGAGCTGGTACGGCGGAGGACTTGGCCGTCGGGTCGACGCTGTCGCCGCGCAGTACTGCGATGTGGAGGTCACGGAGCCGGATGCCGGGGTCGGCGCCCAGCTCGTCGGCCAGCGTGGTCCGGACCCGTTCGTACGCCGCGAGGGCCTCCGCCTGGCGACCGTCGGCGTACAGGGCGCGGATGAGGAGCTCGTGGACGCGCTCGCGGAGTGGATGCGTGACCGCGAGCTGCTCGAGATCGGTGATCAGGTCGCGCGCCTGACCGCAGGTGACAGCGGCCTCGGCGAGATCCTCCGCGGCGGCGAGGCGCAGCTCGCCCAGGCGGTCCGCCTCGACTGCGGCGAACGGGAGGTCACGGAGGTCCGTCAGGGCTTCACCGCGCCACAGCTTGTCGGCCTGGGTCAGGAGGGCGTGGGCCCGCTCCGGCTCGGTGGACAGGAGGGCGCGGCCGCGGCGTACCAGGTCTTCGAACTGGAGGGCGTCTACACAGTCCGGACCGATGGTGAGGGTGTAGCCGGCCGGGCCGGACTGGACCGAGATGCTCGACTCGGTCGCGGGGAGACCGGCTCGCAGGCGGGACACCAGGGACTGCAGAGCGTTCGCACTGGGGGCCTCGCTGCCCCACAGTCCGTCGACCAGGGTCTCGACGCTGACCGGTCGCCCGGCGCTCAGCGCGAGGCGCGCGAGCAATCCGCGCAGGCGGACGCCGCGGACGTCGAGCGGAGTCCCGTCAGCCGCCCACATCGCGAGAGGCCCAAGCACCGCTATGCGCACCCCACCAGCCTCGCATATCCAACCGACCAAATCCCCCTGCCTTTTGTCACCTACCTCCCTTAAGGTCGGAACTCGTGACAGATATCGCCGAGCAAACCCAGAACGCACTCACTCGTATCGTTGCCGAGCGGCAGTCGAAGGGCCGGGTTCCCGGGGTGGTGGGCGCTGTCGCCCGCGCCGGGAAGCTGGCCTGGTCGACCGGTGCCGGATCGGCCGACCTGGAGAATCCCGGCGTACCGCCGACCGCGGACTCGCAGTTCCTGATCGCATCGCAGAGCAAGACGCTGACCGCGGTCACGATCATGGCGTTGCGCGACGAGGGCAAGCTCACCCTGGACGACACGGTCGACAAGCTGATCCCGGGCAGCAAGCACGAAGGCATCACCGTCCGGCAGATGCTCAGCCACGCCACCGGCATGCAGCGGGAGCCGGTCGGCGACGTGTGGGATCTGATGAAGTTCCCGTCCCGCGACGAGCTTGTCGACGGGTGGAACGACGCGGAGCGGATCGGCAAGCCGCACAACCGGTTCCACTACTCCAACCTGGTGTTCTCGCTGCTCGGTGAGATCGTCGCGCGGATCGACGGCCGGTCCTGGTACGAGTCGGTCAAGGCGCGGATCCTCGACCCGCTGGAGATGCGCCGTACGACGGTCGGCATGGACGGCGGGCCGGCGCAGATCGGGTACTACGTGCCGCCGTGGACCGACGTACCGGTCCGGGAGCCGCTGCTCGACATCGGCGCGATGGACGCCTGCGGCGGGCTCGCGTCGACGGCCGAGGACCTGGCGAAGTGGGCGATGTTCGTCGCGAACCCGGTCGACGAGGTGCTGTCGAAGGACACCCTCGACGAGATGTGCCAGGTGCAGATCATGGCCGATGTGGACCGCTGGCAGCTCGCGTTCGGGCTCGGGTTCATGCTGCTGCGCCGCGGCGACCGGCTGTTCGTCGGGCACGACGGCGGGATGCCGGGCCACATCACGTCGACGTTCGTCGACCGCGAGTCCGGTACTGCGGGCATCGCGCTCTTCGGCGCCACGTCCTCGCCGGCGCCGAGCGCGCTGGCCACCGACCTGATCATCAAGGTCCTCGAGGACGACCCGCTCCCGCCCGAGGCCTGGGTCCCCGGCACCGACGTCCCCGCCGACGTGGCCGGCGTCCTGGGGACCTGGTTCACCGAAGGCAGCCCGTTCACCTTCACGGTCAAGGCGGGCGCACTCCAGGCCAAGTCCCCCGCGGCCGCGGAGTGGCAGTCTCCCGCCGTCTTCGAAAAGATCGCCGAAGACACCTACCGAACCGTCTCCGGCCGCGAGACCGGCGAGCTCCTGCAGATCACCCGCGACTCCTCAGGCACGCCAGAGAAGTTGCACTGGGCAACCTATCTCTGCACCCGTCAACCGTTGGCCTTCAGCGAGATCAACCCCGGCTAGACCACACAGAAGTCGTTGCCTTCCGGGTCCTGCATCCAGAGGTGGTCGAGGGTGGTGGAGTTCTCCATCGGGACTTCGCGGATCAGGGTTGCGCCGGCGGTCAGCAGAGCTTCGGCTTTGGCGCGGATGCGTTCTTCGCGCAGGTGCTGAGGCTCGGCTCGGCCGCCGGCTGCCTGGAGGTCGAGGTGGAGGCGATTCTTGACCGTCCGGGGCTCGGGGACCTTGAGGAACGAGATGGACGGGAGGATGCCGTCGGGGTCTGAGATCGAGGCCCCGTCGTTCCACTCGTCCTCAGGGACGTTCAACGCGGTCAGCCAGTCCTCCCACGTGTCCCACCCACTCGGCGGATCCGCCTCGGTGTAGCCCAGCGCCGTACACCAGAAGCGCGCGACCACGGCCGGGTCCGCACAGTCGATGGTGAGCGTCCAGTTGGTCTTCATACGACCACTCTGACGCTCACCACCGACAGATTTCAGGTACGGCGGCGGTACGCGCGGATCGCCAGCGGGGCGAAGACCGCGACCAGACCGACCATCCAGGCCAGCGTGATCAGCAACGGCTTCTGGAGTGCGCCGCCACCCATCAGGGCGCGTTCGGTGTCGACCAGGTACGTGATCGGACTGACCTTCGTGAAGGCCTGCAGGAAACCCGGCAGCGTGCTGGTCGGGACGAAGATGTTGCTGCCGAAGGTCAGCGGGAACATCACCAGGAAGGCGATGCCCTGGACGCCTTGGGCGGTCTTCATGGTCAGGCCGAGCCAGACCCAGATCCAGCACATCGACAGCGCGAACAGCAGCACGATCAGCATGGCGAGCAGGCCGTTGCCGACGCCGTTGTGGAAGCGGAAGCCGAGCACGAATCCGCTCGTCATCAGGATCACGATCGACAGCGAGTAGCGGACCGCGTCACCGAGGACGGCGCCGATCAGCGGCGAGATCCGCGCGATCGGCAAGCTGCGGAACCGGTCGAACACGCCCTTGGCGAAGTCGTCGTTCAGACCGACCCCGGTGCCCATCGTCGCGAACACCACGGTCTGCACCAGCAGGCCGGGCAGCAGCACCGGTAGGTAGCCGCGCCAGCCGCCGCCTCCGGCGATCGCGCCGCCGAAGACGAACAGGAACAGCGCCAGGAAGATGATCGGCTGGAACGTCACGTCCGCCAGGGCTTCCGGGTTCTGCCGGATCCGGACGATGTTGCGCCAGGCCAGTGTCAGGCTCTGCTGCACCCAGGCGAACGGCCGTGATCGGCGGGCCAGGTGCGCAGGAGGTTCAAGCGTTGCGGTGGTCATCGACCCGCTCCTTCCAGTACGGCGTCGGACGTCTTCTCTTCGGCGGTGTGACCGGTCAGGGCGAGGAAGACCTCGTCCAGGCTGGGCAGCCGCAGCGACAGCTCGGTGACAGCGATCCCGGCCTCGTCCAGCCGCCGTACGACGACCGGCATCGACGAGCCGTCGCTCACCGGAACGCTGACGAGGGCGTTCACCACGTCGACGTTCGGACGCGTACCGGTGGACTCCGCGACGATCGCGGCGACCCGCTCGATGTGCGCGGGCTCGGCCGGGCGGACGTCCAGCGACTGCTTGCCCGCCTGGGCCTTCAGCTCGGCCGGACGCCCGGAGGCGACGACAGAGCCCTTGTCGAACACCACGATCGAGTCGGCCAGCGCATCGGCCTCCTCCAGGTACTGCGTGGTGAGCAGGACCGTGGTGCCGTCGAGGACCAGGTTGCGGATCGTCTCCCACACGCCGTTGCGGGCGTGCGGGTCGAGGCCGGTGGTGGGCTCGTCCAGGTACAGGATGCTCGGGTTGCCGACCAGGCTCGCGGCCAGGTCGAGCCGGCGGCGCATACCGCCGGAGTACGTCTTCGCGATCCGCTCACCCGCTTCGATCAGCTCGAACCGCTCGAGCAGCTGGTCCGCGCGGACCCGGGACTGCTCCCGGGAGAACCCGAGCAGCCGGCCGATCATGATCAGGTTGCGCCGGCCGGACATGTCCTCGTCGACCGAGGCGTACTGTCCGGTCAGCCCGATGATGCTGCGGACCTTGCCGGCCTCCCGTACGACGTCGTACCCGCCGACCGTCGCGTGGCCGGCGTCGGGCCGGAGCAGGGTGCCGAGAATGCGGACCGCGGTCGTCTTGCCGGCGCCGTTCGGGCCGAGGACTCCGAGGACCGTGCCGGTGGGCACGCTCAGGTCGACGCCGGCAAGCGCGGTCGTGTTGCCATATTTTTTGACCAGACCGACCGCCTCGATGGCGACCTGGTTCGTTGTGGTCATGGTTCCTCCCAGTGGACTACTTCACTGGGAATACCTTGGCTTGGTGCCCTGTCACCGACCTGGCACTTCCCTGACACCCCGTGCCAGCGCGCTGTCTCAGCCCTTCAGCGGAACGATCTGGTTGGCCAGCAGCGCCTGGTACGCCTCCGGGTTGTACCGGGCCAGGTGACCGCGCGCCTTGCGCCGGTACTTGAGGATCTGCCGCGTCCCGATCGCCCACAGCACGTACTGGAACGCCAGCGCGAACTTGAAGTCGTCGATCGTCTGCGGCGCCCCACCGGACGAGGTGTCGAGCAGGATGCCCACCATGCCGATACAGAGCAGCGTGGCGATGAAACCACCGGTGTTGACCATCCCGTTGGCCGCACCGAACCGGGTCGCGGGGTTGAACGTCCGCGCGTAGTCCAGTCCGAGCATCGACCCGGGACCACCAGCAGCCTGTACGACGATCAGCAGCAGGAGCACCGGCATCGGCGCACGGCCCGGCCAGAGCAGTACGACGGTCCACATCAGCACCGAGCCCGCGATCACCGCCAGCACGATCCACGACCGGTAGAACGGGAACCTCGCGGCGTACCGCCCGACCAGCGGGCCATAACAGAGTCCAGCGAGCACAGGGAGGATCAGCATCGCCGCAGCGGTCGTCGGCGCGAGGCCCTGACCCTGGACGAGGAACGGGTAGCCCCAGAGCAGTCCGAACGTGCTGCCGGAGAAGCTGGTGGTGAAGTGCGTCCACAGGCCCAGCCGGGTGCCCGGCTCCTGCCAGGCGCGACGCAGGTTCTTCTTGACCTCGTGGAGCGGCTGCTTCGCCCGGCGGAGCGGTTCGTCGTACGGCGTGTCCTTGATGAGGAACAGCACCAGTACGCCGGCCACAAGGCTCAGCACGCTCGCACCGGCGAACGTGGGCGTCCAACCGAACGCATGGAAGGCAGCAGCCATCGGAACGGTCGACATGATCGCTCCGAGCCCGCCGAGCATTCCGGTCGCCTGTGACATCACTGGCTGCCGCAGCGCGGGGAACCAGGACATGACCACGCGCAGCACGCTGATGAACACCAGTGCGTCGCCAACACCCAGTACTGCGCGTGCAGCGAGCGCAGCGGGGTACGAATCGACCAGGCTGAACGCGGACTGCGCTACGAACAGCAGTCCGGACGCAGCGATCAGCAAGCGCTTGGAGCCGTACCGATCGAGCAGGATGCCGACGGGCACCTGCATAGCGGCGTACACAGTGAGCTGTACGACGGTGAAGCTGGCCAGCGCGGATGCGGAGATGTGGAAGCGCTCGGCGGCCTGCAGGCCGGCCACGCTCATCGAGCCGCGGTGCAGCACCGTAACGAGGTACGTCAGGACAGCAGTGGTCCACACCGCCCAGGCTCGCCGACCGCCCAGGGGGAAGAGGAGTTCGGTCACCGAGTGCCCCGCAGATCATTGGCAGCTTCGGCGATATGCGCGACGACGAGCTCACGGAACCGCTTGACGCTGTTGCCGCCGAGCGCGTCGATCATCTCCTGGTGCGCGGTGATCGACTTGTCCATCCGGGCCGGCTGCACCTCGATACCGGGCACGCCCATCCGGACCTGACGGTCACGCAGACTGTTGTAGAGCTTGGCGAGGATTTCGTTGCCGGCGGCACCGACGATGGCCTCGTGGAAGGCCCGGTCGGCCTCCAGGAAGCTCTTCGCGTCGCCCGCCTTGCGGTGCGCGCGCATCTCGTCGACGCGCTGGGTCAGCCGCTCGATCAGTTGCTTGCGTCGCGGCCACACCTTGGCGGCGGCGTGCGTCTCAAGCAGCTCGCGGGCCTCGAGGACGTCCTCGATCTCCTGCGGGAGCACTGGCAGGACCAGCGCGCCCTTCTTCGGGTACAGCTTGACCAGCCCGGATTCCTCCAGGCGGAGCAGGGCCTCGCGGACCGGCGTACGGGAGACTCCGACCGCGGTGGCGAGCTCGCCCTCGGTCAGCAGCGCACCGCCCGGGTAAGCGCGATCCAGGATCGCTGCCTTCACGTACGCGTACACGCGCTCGGCCGCGGGGATCTTCTCCACCCCCGGCGCGGCCTCGACCACCACCCGGGCGATCTCCGCGGTCTCGTCTCCCAGGATCAACGCTTCTTTCGCCGGCTCCGGCGCCCCGCTCACCACTGAACTCCCCACCCATACGACTGGTATCTCTGTTGTATCTATCTTACACACACAGCTAATCCACCGCCGACGCCGGTTATTCCCCAGCTTGTCCACGAGTTATCCACAGGCAGATCCACAGCATGTGGGCAACTGAGCGTGAACTGATGGACTCTCGGTAGTGACGAATGCAGGGTTTCCCCTGCGTTGTGGATGAGGAACTCCCTCGGTCCGGAATCCGCTCTAGAGTCGCCGGATACGGCCCGGGCCCGTCCGCCCGGGCCCCGCCCCGAGGAGGCAGCGTGTCCCGAATTCCCCGTCCCCGCCGGGTGTCCGCCGGCCTGGCCGCGGCCACGCTGGCGCTGACGTCCCTCAGCGCCGCCACGGCGTATGCCGCACCGCTCGACGACCCCACGCCCGGGCCACTGATGAACTACGTGATCAACACCAAGGCCTCGCCCGGACACGTCCGGAAGGTCGAGGACGCGGTCAAAGACGCCGGTGGGACGGTGCTCTCGTCGTACCGGGAGTTCGGAGTGGTGGTCGCGCAGTCGACCAACGCGAACTTCAAGGTCGACGTGCGCGCCGGACGCAACGGGCGCGAGGTGCAGTCCGTCGGCGCTACGCGGACCGCCGCCGTCAGTGAGGGGGCGGCGGGCGGGTTGAGCTCTGTCGGCTCAGTTGGCTCGGTTGGCTCGGTTGACGAGACCACGGCGACGCCGGTGCTCGATCCGCAAGAGGGCTCGCAGTGGGACATGGTCCAGATCAAGGCGGACCAGGCCCACAACGTGACCGACGGCTCGCGGCGCGTGCTGGTCGGCATCAACGACAGCGGCGTGGACGACACCCACCCCGACCTCGCGCCGAACTTCGACGCGCGCGACTCGGTCAGCTGCGTGAAGAACGGCGTACCGGATCAGACGCCGGGCATCTGGCGGCCGACGACCAGCCCCCACGGCACGCACGTCGCCGGCACCGTCGCCGCCGCGCGGAACGGGATCGGCATCGTCGGTGTCGCGCCGGGTGTGCGGATCGCGTCGGTCAAGGTCGTGAACGACGCCGGCTTCATCTACCCGGAGTACTCGATCTGCGGGATCGTGTGGGCCGCCGAGCACCACATGGACGTGACGAACCACAGCTACTTCATCGACCCGTTCCAGTTCTGGTGCAAGGACAACGGCGACCAGGGCGCGGTGCAGGAAGCAGTACGGCGCGCGTACGCGTGGGCCGCTGACCGCGGGACGCTGTCCGTCGCCGCAGCCGGCAACTCGAACTACGACCTGGCCAACAAGACCACCGACACCACCAGCCCGAACGACTCGACCCCGGTCAGCCGGACGATCAACAACGACTGCCTCGACATGCCGACCGAGCTCCCCGGCGTGATCACCGTCGCCAGCACGACCCAGTTGCGCGTGAAGAGCAGCTTCTCGAACTTCGGCCTGCACAAGATCGACGTCGCGGCACCTGGCAGCTCGATCCTGTCCACACTGCCCGGCGGCGGCTACGGCCTGATGAGCGGTACGTCGATGGCCTCGCCGCACGTCACCGGTATCGCCGCCCTCCTCAAATCCACCCACCCGTGGTGGGGCCCGCGCGACCTCGAGCGAGCCCTCCAACGCGAGGCCGACGACACCGCCTGCCCCACCACCCCCGACCCCCGCTGCACCGGCACCACCGCCAACAACGCCTTCTACGGCGAAGGAATAGCCGACGCCCTAGACGCCGTCCACCGCTAAAAGCCGAGTGGGGGTCCACCGCCCGGGACCCCCACTCATTCACCGGTACCGGGGGAAGCTGGCCAGCCCCCGCGGGTGCCGCCCACCCACGCCTCGTCCGGACCCGCTCTAGCCAGGTTCGTGTGCGCGCAGCACGCCAAACTGCCGGACTGTGAATAGGCGGCGGGGACTGTGGACATGCAATAGCTTGTCCACGGTCCCCAGCGGGTATCTCCAGTTGATCCTTAGCCGGTCACGGAACCGACGTCCCGCAGTCGAGGAGCGGACCTCCGGGCCGGCTGCAGGTCTAGCCGAGGGTGATTAGGACGATGCCGGCTACTACTACAGCTGCGGCTGTGGCTCGTTTGGGGCCGAAGCGTTCATTGAAGAAGAGGGTGCCTATGAGGGCTCCGAAGATGATGCTGGTTTCGCGGAGGGCGGCGATCGCGGCGAGGGTGCCTCGGGTTTGGGCCCAGAGGACCAGGCCGTAGGCGGCCATGGAGACGACGCCGCCGAACAGGCCCGAGAAGATCGCGGGTTTCGGCAGATTGAACGCTTGTGGACCGCGCCACAGCACGACGGCAAGCGGGACCGCGAAGCCTTGGAGCATGAAGACCCAGCCCATGTAGGTGGCGACGGGCATCTTGTGGACGGCGACCCCGTCGACGACCGTGTACGACGCGATCATCAAGCCGGTGCCAAACGCGGCGAGCAGCGCCGGCAGTTGACGGCGGCCGGGGCGGCCGATGAACACGAGGCCGATCAGCCCGGCCGAGATCAGCAGTACGCCGGCCAGCTCGATCACGGCCAGATGCTGGTGCAGTACGACGATCGACACGACAGCGACGACCCACGGCGACGTACCGCGGGCGAGCGGATACATCTGGCTGAACTGACCCAGCTGGTACGACGCCAGCAACCCACCCAGATAAGCAAGGTGCAGCAGCGCCGACGCGACGATGTATCCCCACGTGCCAGCCGGCGGCAGACCGGTCAGCAGGATGGCGACGAGCCCGATCACCCCGGCCGCGAGCTCGAACAGCGCCAGCCCCGCGACCCGATCCGGCGCCCCATGCGCCATCGCGTTCCAGGTGGCGTGCAGAACCGCCGCCCCCAGGACCACAAAGATGACCAGCACCGCCCCAGCCTCTCACCGCCCATCCAAGAAGGCAGCCGGATTATGCCAGCCGCAGACCGCCTCGCCGCCCAGATCGCGAAGGCCCGCGGGTGCGTACGTGGTCGGCATGCCGCTGACCAAGGATGATGGTCCAGTGGACGTCTCCCTCGAGCAGCGTTTCTACGACGCAGCCGCCCGCCGTACGTCGGACGCGGCCGGCCTGATCGACGTCGCCACCCGCTTCCTGGTCGAAGGCCTCGACTCCCCCGCACTGCGCGAGCTGGCCGGCGCGCCTCATTCGACCCGCTCGAAGGACCTCCGCCGGCTCCTGTGGACCTCGCTCGCCGAGCTGTCGATCCCGCGTTCGACCCGCGACTCACCCGGCCAGAAGGTGACGCAGGACGGTACGACGTACGCCCGGCTGCCCACAGACGAGCTGCGCTTCGCGATCGTCCCGGCACGCGAGCTGGAGCGCTCGTACGAGGTACTCATCTACGTCAACGGCGTCGAGATCACCGAGGCCGGGGCCGGAATGGGCATGCACCCGTTCGACCTGGTCGTCCCGGCGAACCAACTCGTCGCGACGACGGAGCCGCGGCGGGTTCTAGTTGCCCGGTGCACCTGCGGCGAACCGGGCTGCGGCTCGACCGAGGCCGAGATCACCCGCGACGGCGATGCTGTGCACTGGGACTGGTACGTCGATGCGCCGCTCGATCACGGGGTTTCCTTCGAGGCCACGGCGTACGACGCCGCGATCGAACAGCTCGCCGCGGACCGCAGCTGGCAGCAGCCGGTCGACACAGCGTCACGGCTGGTGGTCGAGGACGTAGATCGCGACGTGCTCGGCAGTGCCGGGCTCGAGTTGAGCTGGGCCGCGGCGGATCATCGGGATCCGGACAAGTTCCTCGTGGCGCTGTTTGCCCCGGCCGAGGAGTTCCAGGTGTTCCTGCGGTTCCAGCTGCCCGGACGATCACCTGAAGACGTCGCCGGCGAGGTGGTCCGGACGCTTCGAGCGCGACCACGTAGTTGGTCGGCGACCTTCCATTGCATGGTGGTCGGCAAGCGCGGCCGTCCTTCGATGGCTGGGTGGCGGTGGCGTTCAGAGGACGCCTGGAACTAGGCCGAGATCCCGGAGACTTTCGGCGGTTTCGAGGATGGTGGTTTTGAGGTCGCGGGGTTGCCAGTCGAGCTCGGTTCGGGCTCGGTCGTTGTGGATGATCGGGCGAGGTAGGTCGGGACCCGGCGCTTCTTCGGTGGGGGCTGGTGGGCCGAGGATTTCGGCGATCTCGAGGAAGCTGACAGTCGGACCGTTGGCTACGGCAAGGAAACGCTTGCCTGCGGCATCGGGTGCGGCCATCGCTCGAAGATGCAGTTCGGCGACATCGCGTACGTCGACCACGCCGAAGCGCGCTCGCGGCGCAACAGTCATCGTGCCGTCGAGCATCAGCTTGATCAGCTGCGTCGACGAACGCAGGTCCGCGGTGAGCGTCGGGCCGAAGATCCCGGTCGGGTTCACGACCACCAACTCCGTGTCGGCGTCGCGCATCAGGTCCCACGCGGCCCGCTCGGCGATCGCCTTCGAGCGCGGGTACGGCGCGAGGCCGGGCGTATCGGGATCCGTCCAATCGTCCTCGGTGAACTCCGCACTCGGCTTGGGTGTGTACCCGACGGCCGCGAACGATGACGTCAGTACGACGCGCCGCGCGCCGGCGTCACGCGCTGCCCGCAGTACCCGCAGCGTTCCCTCGCGTGCCGGGACGATCAGCTCGTCGGGATCTTCCGGCTGCGTGAACGGGATCGGCGACGCGACGTGATGAATCTCCGAACAGCCCGCGACCGCGGCAGGCCAGCCGTCGTCGGACAGGAGGTCCGCGGTGACGATCTCCAATCCCCCATCGTCCGCACCACCTCGGCGTACGGCGGCACGCAGTTCGGCGTTCCGGGTCGTCGAGCGGACCGTCGTACGAACCTCGTGCCCCTCGCGAAGGAGCAACGCGATCAGGTGGGTGCCTAAGTACCCCGAACCTCCGGTGACCAGGATCATCGCAGTACCTCCACCACGCCGATGAGGCGCTCGATCGTCGCGGCCTCGGCGGTCGCGTCGCCGCGGTCGCGGGCGTCCCAGAGCGCGGCCTTCTCGCGGAGGTACTCAAGCCGCACCCGCTGGGCGGTGATCTCCGCCTCGATCCGCTCCGCGTGCCGCAGCAGCAGATCGCGCTGCTCGGCCGCGGCCTCGCGACCGCGAATCCGGTTGGCCAGGTACGTGCGCATATCGCCGATTCCGACGCCGGCAGCTCGCAGACAAGCGAGCGCCTCGAGCGTGTCCACGTCCGCGTCCCGGTAGCGGCGATGACCGCTCTGCGCGTCGCGGTCGATCGGACCGACCAGCCCGGCGTCCTCGTAGTACCGCAGCGTCGGCTCGCTCAAGCCGCTCCGCCGGGAGACTTCCTGAATGGTGAAAACCGTCATGCCGCCACGGTCACACACCTCAAGCGCTTGAGGTCAAACCCCGGACCTGTGGCACTGACCAACCAGTGCGCTCGACCCGAGCTCACGCTCAGTCGGCGTTCGGCACACCCGGTCAGGCGGGCGTTGGTCGGTGCCTGGGGTCCGCCCACAGACAGAGGCCCGGGTGGTTGTCCACCCGGGCCTCTGCGGAGGTGCTGCTCAGAACATCAGCGCGCGGGCTGGGTCCTCGAGGATGCTTGCTACGTCGGAGAGGAAGATCGAGCCCTTCTCGCCGTCGATCAGGCGATGGTCGAAGGACAGTGCGAGTGTGGTGATCCAGCGCGGGACGATCTCGTCGTCCACCACCCACGGCTGCTTGCGGACCGCGCCGAACGCGAGGATCGCGGCCTCGCCCGGGTTGATGATCGGCGTACCGGCGTCGACGCCGAACACGCCGACGTTGGTGATCGTGAACGAGCCGCCGGCCTGGTCCGCCGGTTGCGTCTTGCCCTCACGGGCGATGGCGACCAGGTCGTTCAGCGACTTGCACAGGTCGGGCAGGGTGAGCGAGTCGGCGCCCTTGATGTTCGGGACGATCAGCCCGCGCGGGGTGGCCGCGGCGATGCCGAGGTTGACCGCGCCCTTGTACACGATCTCCTGCGCCTGCTCGTCCCACGCCGCGTTGATGATCGGCGTACGACGGGCCGCGAGCGTGACTGCCTTTGCGACGATGAGCAGCGGCGAGACCCGGAGGTCGCGGAACGCCTTGTCGGCCTTCAACCGCTCGACCAGCTCCATCGTGGCGCTGACGTCGACGGTGATCCACTCGGTCACATGCGGCGCGGTGAACGCACTGGCAACCATCGCCTGCGCCATCACCTTCTGCACACCCTTCACCGGCACGCGGGTGTCGCCCTGTGCACTCACCACAGGTGCAGCTTCGTACGCCGGTTCAGCCGGAGCCGCCACATGACCCTCGACATCAGCCCGGGTGATGATCCCACCCGGCCCACTCGCGGTCACCGCAGCCAGATCAATCCCCAGATCCTTCGCCAGCTTACGAACCGGCGGCTTGGCCAGCACATGCACAGACCCGCCGACCGGCGCCTCCGGCACCGGGCTGGAGGTGGAGCTGACCGCCGGAACGCCGTTGCCTCCGGCAACATCACCGGCAGTCGCCGGCGCCTGCGGCGCCGGGGTGGAGGTAGAGGCGGCAACCGCTGCCGCCGCCTGGGGCGTGTGGGTGGAGCCGAGCGAACCGGCGTACGCCGAAGGCGTGGCACCTGCGGAGGCAGCCGGCGCAGCAGCTGGAGCCGGCGCCGAGCTGGCGGGGGCTGCGGCCGGCTTGCGGGCTCGGCGTTTGGCTTCGGTGGTTTTGGGGCCGTAGCCGACGAGGACCGCGGTGCGGCCGCCGTCTGCTGGTTCGGGGATGGTCGGGACCATGTCGTCGGCGAGGGCTTCTTCGTCGGCGGACTCGGTCTGGACCGAGATGATCGGCGTACCGACCGGAACCGTCTCGCCCTCCGGCACCAACAGCTCGGTGATCACGCCGGCAAACGGCACCGGCAACTCGACCAGCGACTTCGCGGTCTCGATCTCCACGATGGTGTCGTTGAGCTTGACCGTGTCGCCGGGCTTGACCTTCCAGCTGACGATCTCGGCCTCGACCAGCCCCTCACCGACGTCGGGGAGGCGGAACTGCTGGATGCCCATCAGTACCCCATCACGCGGTCGACGCCGTCCAGCACCCGGTCCAGGTCCGGCAGGTAGTCGTCTTCCATCCGCGACGGCGGGTAAGGCGTGTCGTACCCGGTCACGCGCAGTACGGGAGCCTCAAGGTGATAGAAGCACTCCTCGGTCACCCGCGCCGCGATCTCAGATCCGGTGCCGAGCGAGAGCGGTGCCTCGTGCACCACCAGCGCTCGCCGGGTCTTCTTGACCGAGGCGAAGATCGTCGCGAGGTCCAGCGGCGCGATCGTCCGCAGGTCCACTACCTCGAGGTTGCGTCCGTCCTCGACCGCGGCTTCGGCCGCCTGCAGGCAGGTCTTCACCATCGGGCCGTAGCAGAACAGGGTCGCGTCGGTGCCCTCCCGGACCACCTTCGCCTGGTGCAGCGGCTGCACGGGCGGCACGGACTCGTCCAGCTCCGCCTTCTCGTGGTACCGGCGCTTCGGCTCGAAGAACACGACCGGGTCGTCGGACGAGATCGCCTGCTGGATCATCCAGTACGCGTCCACCGGGTCGCCGCACGAGACGACCTTGAGCCCGGGCACGTGCGCGAACAGCGTCTCCGGCGACTCGGAGTGGTGCTCGACCGCGCCGATGCCCCCGCCGTACGGGATCCGGATGACGACCGGCATCTTGATCCGGCCCTCGGAGCGGTAGTGCATCTTCGCGACCTGGTTGATGATCTGGTCGTACGCCGGGAACACGAATCCGTCGAACTGGATCTCGCAGACCGGCCGGTACCCGCGCAGCGCCAGGCCGACCGCGGTGCCGATGATGCCGGACTCGGCCAGCGGGGTGTCGATGACGCGGTCCTCGCCGAAGTCCTTCTGCAGGCCCTCGGTGACGCGGAAGACGCCGCCGAGCTTGCCGATGTCCTCGCCCATGACGACGACCTTCGGGTCCTTCTCCATCGCGGCCCGCAGGCCCGCGTTGATGGCCTTGCCGAGAGTGATCTTGGTCATCGCTCAGCCCTCGCCTTCGAACGACGCGGCGTACGCGGCGAACTGGTCCCGCTGCTCGGCGAGCTGCGGCGTCTCCTCGACGTACACGTGCTGGAAGAAGTCGGTCATCACCGGGTCCGGCAGCGCGAGGCAGCCCGCCCGCAGTACAGCGGCGATCTTGTCCGCCTCGGCCTCGATCTCGTCGAAGAAGTCGTGGTCGACCCCGGTATGCCGGGCCAGGTAGGCGTGCACCCGCTCGATCGGGTCCTTGAGCTTCCAGTGCTCGAGGTCCTCGTTGAGCCGGTACTTCGTCGGGTCGTCGGACGTGGTGTGGGCGCCCATCCGGTACGTGTACGCCTCGATCAGCGTCGGTCCGCTGCCTTCGCGGGCGCGCTTGAGTGCCTGCTGCGTGACGGCGTACGTCGCGAGCACGTCGTTGCCGTCGACGCGGACGCCGGGGAAGCCGAAGCCGGCGGCGCGCTGGTACAGCGGGATCCGGGTCTGCCGGTCGATCGGCTCCGAGATCGCCCACTGGTTGTTCTGGCAGAAGAAGACCACCGGCGCGTTGAAGACCGAGGACCAGATGAACGCCTCGTTGACGTCACCCTGGCTGCTGGCGCCGTCACCGAAGTACGCGATCGTCGCCTCGCCGTTGTCGGGGTCGCCGACCGCGTGGTCGCGCTGCTGACCCATCGCGTACCCGGTCGCGTGCAGCGTCTGGGCGCCGATCACGATCGTGTACAGGTGGAAGTTGTTGTCCTTGGGGTCCCAGCCGCCCTGGTCGACGCCGCGGAACAGGCCGAGCAGCCGCAGCGGGTCGACGCCCTGGCACCACGCGACACCGTGCTCGCGGTACGTCGGGAAGACCATGTCCCTGTCGTTCAACGCCCGGCCGGAGCCGATCTGCGCGGCCTCCTGACCGAGCAGGGACGCCCACAGCCCGAGCTCGCCCTGGCGCTGCAGGGCGGTCGCCTCGGCGTCGATCCGGCGGACCAGGACCATGTCCCGGTAGAAGCCCTTGACCGCCTCGTCGTCGAGATCGAACGAGTAGTCCGGGTGCTCGACGCGCTCGCCTTCGGGCGTCAGCAGCTGGACGAACTCGACCTCCTCGGAGGCCTGGGGCGGACTGACCGGCGCCTCGTGGGGCGCGAACACTTCCGGGGCAGGGCCCGGCACCGACTCACTCACATGCACTCCTCGGGTTCGAGCGCGGGATCGCCGCGACCGCAACGTTGCACGGGGCCGGCCCGTTTCGCCGGATGAGGCTTTCGCAGGCTGGTCCGCGTGATTCCAGGGGTTGATGCACTGCTGGCAGTGGACCTCCTCACCGGTCTCACTCCCATCTTGCCGGACACCGTACCGACCAGGTGCCTGATCCGCTAACTGTCTGGACTCCGGCGGGTACGGCGGTACCGAAAACGGTCTCAGGATGAGACACCAGTCCACTCACTGGTCCCATCCCAGCGCTCATATTACAGATACCCGGCGCATCGACAGCATGTGTCACAACTTAGTCTCGATCAGGGCAGTTTCTCCAGCCGGACCAGCTTGAAGTTCGTGCCCTCACGGTCGCCGTCACCCGGAGTGTTATCTCCGTCATGTACGGCAAACAACCCGTGCGGGAACCGCGCTCCGAGCGGCTCAGTGGTCACCGCCCTTCGTTCTCCTCACGATCACGGCAGTAGGCGCACCCTGCCCGGTGCCGATGGCCTGGCGGGAAACAGTGGATTGCTGGCCGGATACCGCCTTGCGCGGCGGATCGGCGAGTCATAGCGTAAGCATCGTTAATGCATGACACCCCTGACACCCTCGAGGAGGATCGGATGGCCGCCTCCGCTCCGGCCACAGTGGTCGAGACCGGTTCCCGCCCGGCCTCCGGCGCGATGATCTGGACCGCGCTCACGGTCGTGTACATCGTCTGGGGTTCGACGTACCTGGCGATCCGGGTGGTCGTCGACGCTGAGATCCCGCCGATGCTGGGGATGGCGACGCGCTTCCTGACCGCGGCAGTACTTATGGCGACGGGCCTGGCCCTCAAGTCCGGGTGGAAGCGGCTGCGGATCACTCGGCAGGAGGCGATCGGCGCGGCGACGGTCGGCGTACTGCTGCTTGCCTTTGGCAACGGTGCGGTGGCGATCGCGGAGCAGACGGTCCCGTCCGGGTTGGCCGCGCTGCTCGTCGCGGCGATTCCGTTGTGGCTGATGTTGCTGCGAGTGGGTGGCGGTGAGCGGCCGCGCGCGATGACGTGGGTCGGCGTACTGATCGGGTTCGGCGGGGCGGCCCTGCTTGCGTTGTCAGGTGGCAACACGAGCGCGAAGCCGCTGTCGGTCGCGATCCTCGTGGTCGGCACGATCTGCTGGGCGATCGGTTCGCGGTTCGCTCCCCGGCTCGGCCTGCCGCGGGATCCGCTGGTGACCGCGCTCTACGAGATGGTCTTCGGCGGTACGGCGATGGTGCTGCTCGGCGTACTGCGGGGCGAGCCGGCGCGGCTGCACCTTGACCGCGTGGACGGGTCGGGGTGGATCGGGATGGCGTACCTGGTCGTGTTCGGATCGCTGCTCGCGTACACGGCGTACTCGTATCTTCTTGCGAACGCGCCGATCTCGCTGGTGGGGACGTATGCGTACGTGAACCCGGCGGTGGCTGTGTTCTTAGGGTGGCTGATCCTGAGCGAGAGCCTGACGTGGCAGATCCTGCTCGGCGGCGCGGTGATCATCGTGGGTGTCGCGCTGGTGGTCACGTCGGAGCGCCGGCGGAAGTGACGTCGTACTCGCGGGCGACGTAGTAAGAGGAAAGACCCGGGCCCACAAGGGACCCGGGTCTCCCACCGCTGCCGATGCGCGCGGCAGCGGGTCTGACGCCGGTCGCACCCTGCCCCGAAAAAACACGGCGCGAAACTCGGCAATGGTTCCAACGATATTCCGGCGGATCGTGCTATTGCCAATTCGGCGACCACCGAGCCCACCGAAACAATCTCCCGATTCACCGGGCATCCGTCACCCGCGCTGACTCAACGACGCACCATGACCTCGGTTACGGGTGCTTCTGTATCAACTTCCGCTCGCTCTTCCGACCGTGCCGTTGCTGGTAAGTTGCCTGGTCAGCACAGGATTGATTGTTTTGTCAGGGAACTCATCACCGGTCGGCTATGTTCCCGCCTATGGCCAAAAAAGCTGACGAAAAAGTTTGTAACCGGCGCTGCCAGGTGTCGTTAGCACTAAGACGAATCCGTCAAACCCGAAAGGAAACCTGGCATAATGCAGGTAACTCGCAAGATCGTCGCGGCTGCGGCAGTGGCGACCGTCGCCACCCTGGGCCTGGCCACCATGGTGAGCGCCAACGTTCTGGACGACGCGCAGAAGAAGGCTCAGGACTCCGGCCTGGCCGACGCGGCGTCGGCGGCCAGCAAGGGCTACGACAACGGCCACGCTCGCTGGTGGGGCATGCACAAGGACGGCTCGCTGGTCGCCCTTGACCGCAACGACCTCGGTGCGGTCCAGGCCTGCCACAACTTCGGTGCCGGCACCGGCATCGGCGGCACCGTGCCGGCGAACGACATCACCGGCATCATCGGCTGGGGCAACGACGGCAACAGCATCACCGCCGTCAAGACCTGCGAGCAGAACAACGAGCAGAACCGCAAGTGGTACAAGGCCGACGGCAACGGCGTTGTCTCGGTGAGCGACAACAAGGTCGGTCCGTGGCAGGTCTGCCACAACGAGGTCGACGCCACGGGCATCGGCGGCACCGTTCCGCTGACGAACCCGACCGGCATCCTCGGCTTCGACAACGATGGCAACTCCATCGACTCGCTGAAGACCTGCGAGCAGAGCAACGAGCAGAACAACTGACCCTCCCTGGTCAGTGATGATGCAGGACCCGAACCAGCCACCTCGGTGGGTTGACTGATTCGGCGCAACACGCAACAACCGCGGCGCCGGGAGCAAGCCTCACTCCTCCCGGCGCCGCTCTTTTATGTCCAGGTGATCCACCCACGCGTGCTACGCAGCCGCCGGACGGTCGCTCGCTGGCGCTCGCGGGTAACAGCTAGCTGGTCATCCCGCATGCAGCGGATCGTGGTGGCAGGGAATGCGTGAGCCCGCGCGTGCCTGCGCAAGCACAACCGCAGGTGGGACCGAGTGGGTTCGACCGCGCGTGGGACTGCGCAGGCAGGCTCGACCCCGGTGGTTACAGGTGGCGGAGGTCTATGCAGGAGCCGTTGGGGAGGGAGCGGGTTAGGAGGGACCAGATGCCGGTCGCGGCTGATTCGGGGGTGGCGAGGGAGCCGGACTGCTTTAGGGCGTGGAAGCGAGCCACTGAAGGGAAGTCGGCTTCGTCTGTGGCGCGGATTTCGGACTGCATGGCGGTGTCTACTACGCCGGGGGCTACGGCGAGGACGTGGGAGTTGGGGGGTTGTTCTTGGCCGACGGTGCGGACCCAGTGTTCTACGGCGGCTTTCCCGGCGTTGTACGAGGACCAGCCGGCGTACGCCGTTTTGGCTGCTCCGGAGGACAGGAGGATCAGGTGGCGTTCGCAGGTGAGGTGGGCGGAGGCGCGGAGGAAGGCGGCGCCCAGGACCTGCGGCGAAGCGGAGTTGAGCAGGACCGCACGGGTGTACGCGGAAGGATCAGCAGAAGCCGCGGGGCCGATCGGGGTGATCGTGCCGGCGTTGTGGATGAAGATCGCGTGGTCGCCGTCGTACGCGGCTAGTTCTTTCGTGAAGTGCTCTTCGACGACAGCCCAGTCGGCGGGGTTGGAGAGGTCGGCCCGCAGGTGGTTCGGCGTACCGCCTCGACGGGAGATGTCGATGACGCGGGCGTCCGGGAACGGCACCGCCGCGGCGAGGGCGGCGCCGATCCCGGCCGATGCTCCGGAGATCCAGACGAGCGCGGTCACTGGCGCCAAGCGCGGGCGACGCCGAGGAAGAGGTCGTTGGCTTCGGACTCGCCGATGGTGACGCGGACGCCGTCGCCGGGGAACGGACGGACGGAGACACCCTCGGCCTGCACGGCTTCAGCGAACGTCAAAGTCTCATCACCGAGCTCGAGCCAGACGAAGTTGGTCTCCGACTCAGGAACGTCCCAACCGGCGCCACGCAGCGCCTCAACGACCCGGGCCCGCTCGACGACCAGCGCGTCGACCCGCTCGAGCAGCTCTTCCTCAACAGCAAGGGACGCGATCGCCGCCGCCTGCGCGACGTAGCTGACGCCGAACGGCAGCGCGCACTTCCGGATCGCGCCGACCACCTCCGGGTGTCCGATCGCATACCCGACCCGGAACCCCGCCAGCCCGTACGCCTTCGAGAACGTCCGCAGCACCAGCACGTTCGGCCGCTCGCGGTACAGCTCGACGCCGTCGACGACCTCGGTCTCCCGGACGAACTCGCGGTACGCCTCATCCACCACGACCAAGACGTTCGACGGTACGGCGTCCAGGAACGCGATCAGCTCGTCCCGGCGTACGACGGGGCCGGTCGGGTTGTTCGGCGTACAGACCAGCACGACCCTGGTGCGGTCGGTGATCGCCGCCTCCATCGCCTTGAAGTCGTGGCGGGCGTCGGCGGTCAGCGGCACCTGGACCGACGTGGCGCCGGTCAGCTGGACCGCGATCGGGTACGCCTCGAACGAGCGCCAGGCGTAGACGACCTCGTCACCCTCCGAGACCGTGGCCTGCAGCAGGTGGTAGAGCAGCGCGACCGATCCGGTCCCGACCGCGAGATCGCTGACCGGTACGCCGAAGCGGGCCGAGAGCGCCTCGAGCAGCTCGACGCAGCCCATGTCCGGGTAGCGGTTCATCTGGGCCGCGGCCTCGGTCGCGGCGGCGAGCACACCCGGGAGCGGCGGGTACGGGTTCTCGTTGCTGGACAACTTGTACGTCGGCCGGCCGTCGGTGCGCGCCGGCGGACGGCCCGGCTTGTAAGCCGCGACGTCGTCCAGGCAGGCGCGAAAGCGAACCTCGTTGTCAGGGGTCATGCCCGCAGGTTAGTCCTTACCTCACGCCGGAACCACCCTCCTTCGAGCGACCTCGCGCACACCGTTTGACTCCGGGTACGTCGAGCCTCAAACTGACTGATTGTCGGACAATCAGGCCATATTCAATGAGGCACAGCTGACACTGGATCTCATCGGGTCAGGGAGGGTGTTCATGGGGCAGCCGCTGGAGTGGGGTCGTCGCTATCTGATGGTCCGGCCGGACCACTTCCGGATCGACTACGTGATCAACCCGTACATGTCGACCCAGGACCAGCCGGACCCGGCGCTGACGCTGAAGCAGTGGGACGCGCTGCGGCAGGCGATCGTGGATGCCGGCGGCGAGGTCGAGGTACTGGCGCAGCGCCAGGACTCCCCCGACATGGTGTACGCGATGAACCTCGGGCTGGCGGCCGCGGACGGACGCGCGATGCTCTCGCACATGCGCTTCGAGCCGCGCCGCAAGGAGTCACTGAGCGCCGCGGAGTGGTTCACCGAGCAGGGGTTCCAGCTGGACCGGACCGGCGGCGAAGGCGTCGGACCGCACTTCGAGTCCGGGGATGCGTTCGTGTTCGGCGACAGTCTCGTCGTCGGGTACGGTCCGCGCACCGAGGCCGACGCGCTCAAGCACCTCGCGACCGGGTGGAATATCCGTGTCCGCGGGCTGCGGATCGCGCACGAAGGCATGTACCACCTGGACCTGCCGTTCTGCCCGGTGGACAGCACGCACGCGATGGTCTACCCGCCGGCGTTCGACGCCGCCAGCCAGGCCGAGCTCTCCGGCATCGTCCCCGACCCGATCGTGCTGACCGACGACGAGGCCTTCGCCTTCACCGCAAACTCCATCGTGGTGAACGAGACGATCATCATGCCCGCCTGCTCACCGCGCCTTCGCGCGATCTTCACCGACCGGGGCCTGCGAGTGGTTGTCCTGGACCTTTCCGAGTTCCACAAGGGCGGCGGCTCAGCCCGCTGCCTGACCAACCCGCTGGACTTCCCGCTGGCCGACATCACCACCCCGGGCGGTGAACTACTCCTGCCGGCCTGAGCGCGCGTCGGCAGCCGCAAGCCCAGCACGCATCGATTCCCGCACCGCCGGCTCCCAGGATCCGGTGTTGGCGAGCGGGATCTCGGTCATGAACCGCCGCTCGGCCTCAGGGATCCGGGCGACGACGAGATCCGGGTCCGAGACGGCGGTCGCGTAGAGCTTCGGACCGTCGGCGGAGAACAGGTCTGCGATGACCAGTCTTCCGTCGGCGGTCCTCATGACGTTGTCCGGGTTGTCGTCCAGCGGTCCGCACCAGGGCAGCTCGGCCTGGGCGCGCTCGTGGACGCGGTGCACCACGTCGACGAGGTCGGCGACCTCCGGTACTCGGGCAGCAATCGCATCGTGGAATGCGGCGGCGTCGTCTGAAGGGACCGGCTGGAGGGGCTCCATCAGTTGGAGGTCGCCGCCGCCGGTCAGACGATGGTGGGCAAACAACACCGGGACCTGTCGGGTGCACGACGCCTCGCGGTAGAACGCGGCGACGTACGGGCCGGCTGGGTCGAACGGGCTGATCCGCGCGACCGCCGTACCGTCCGGGGACTGCAAAGCAATCGCCCAGTCGCCGACGCCGCAGCGGGTCCACCCCGCCGCGAGAAGCTCTTGTTCTACTTGCCGGTGGTCCAGATCAGGTCGAGGGTGGCCGGGTCCCAGCCATAGCCTTGGATCCATTGGTTGGCTTTTTCTTTGCCCTGGGGGCCGTAGACCTCGATGACGACCGAGATCGCCTCGGGGTTGGTGGGGTCGGACTTGGACTTCGTGTAGGTGGCCTCGAAGCCGTCGCCGACATACGGGAGCTGGCCGAGGATCGGGTACTTCTGCTTGAGCCTGGCCTGGGTCTGGTCGTACTGCCGGCCGGCCTCGGCCTCGAGCTTCAGTTCCTCGCCGGGGTTGTTCTTGGCCCACTCGCGGCCCTCGGCGCTGTTGGCGTAGAGGTACATCTTCACGGCCTGCCGATCGCCCTCGGCGGTGAACGTTATCGAGTAGTCCTCGAAGCCCCGGCGCTGACCATCGAGCGTGTGCTGGCCGGCCTTCACCTTGACCTCGCCGTTCGCGGGGATCTCGTGGCCGTCCAGCTTCAGCGTCAGGTCGTTCGGGATGGACTCCACGCTGAGGCTGGTCTGCGAGCCGCCGCGGAACAGCAGGATGCCGCCGACCAGCACGACGACGACCGCCAGCGCGACCACGCCGATAAACAACGGCCGCCGGTTCTCCTCCAGCATCAGCTGCTCCCGTTCCTTTCCTCAGTCCTTCGGTACCGGCGCGCTCTTCAGCCGGTAGACAGTGAACTGCCCGCCGACGCCGTACAGGTGGCCGGCCTCCGGCACGTGGTCACCGAGCGAGCCGGACGCCGCGTTGTACCCGCCGCCCTCCTTGCCCCACGGGCCGACGTACAGGTACGTGTGGCCGGGACCGTTCAGGATGTCACCCGGTTTCATCCCGCCCGGTGGGTCGCCGTGCCACGAGTCGTACTTCCCCGAGGACTCGAGCCACGTGCGTTGCACGTCGGTGCCCACGTTCGGGTACTTCGGGTCGGCGCCGCTCATGTGCATCACCGTCGCGACGAACCGTCCGCAGTCACTGTACGGAGTCTGGCCGCTGCCGCCGTCGTTGTACTTCTTCATCGCCTCGACGAACTCCGGCTTGGCAAGGCTCGCGTCGGTGCCGTCGTGCCCGCTGTCTGGCCAGGCCAGGTTCTTCGCGACCTCGGCGATATTGCCGCTGCCGGCACCGCAGCCGCTGGCGTCGCCACCCTTGCCGGCCGCCGGGGCCGATCCGCCGAAGGTGTTCAGCACGTGCTCGGCGTTCGCCTTACGCTCGGCGTACCGCGGGTTGTTCGGGTTCTCGTAGCCTTGGAACCGCTCGAACTGGCCGCCGAACGCGATCGCGGCCGCGTCGACCGTGGTGGCGGCCTTGACCGCGTCACCCGCGGTCTTCTCCGACAGCGGCGGCTTGCCGAGCAACTGCTTGTGCAGGAAGTCCAACTGGTAGGCCAGCGAGCCGATGACGTCGTCGCCGACCCCCGCATCGCGGGACGGGTTGATCATCTTGCTGGCCGGCGTCCATTGGACGATGCCCCAACCACCCGAGTATCCGAGCACGTCGGCCGGCTTGGTCACGGTGCCGGGGGCGGTGCCCTGCTTGCGGCCCGGCTCGACGCTGGACTCGCTGATCATGTTGCCGACGATGCCGGCGGCCTGCTCCTTCGTGTACCCGTTCTGGACGAAGAAGTTGAAGGCCTTCTGCTGATTGTTCGCTCCGCTGAGGTCGCCGTTGAGGCAGGAGCAGCCGCTGTCGCCGGAGTCGGAGGTATCGAGCTCGAACGGGTTCTTGTCCGGCTTCTGCGTCTCCCAGTCGGCGGGATCGTCCTTCTTCTCGGCCTTGTTGACCCACATCTCCCAGTGGATGTGCGGGCCGACCAGACCGGGCGCGATCTCGTCGCCGGCGCCGGAGGTGCCGATCACGTCGCCGCGCTTGACGTCGGCGTTCAGCGCCACGCTGATGGTCTTGAGGTACTTCGTCCGGGTCTCGACGTCCTCGCGCCGGATCCGGACCTCGCCGCCGTCGGCCTTGACGACCTTGCCGTCCTGGGAGGCGTAGACCTTGCTGCCCTCGTCGACCTTGAAGTCGTAGCCCTGGTGCGGGGCGACGGACAGCGGGTCGGTCCAGTCGACGTCGATCTTCTGCGAGTCGGTCGGGTAGGCGAACAGGCTCTGCTCCGTGGCCTGCTGGGCGCACTGCGCCTCGGCCGTGTCCATCCCGCCCAGGACGCCGAGCAGCATCATCAGGACGATCAACAACGGGAGCAGCAGGATCAGCCCGATCGCGCCGAGGATCGGCAGCACTTTGCTGTCTCCCACGTTGTGCTCCTCGCTCACTCGAGTGGACTCCCGCGCCGGTCCGCGAAGAGGGGCGGCCACTTGAGGAAGATGGTGCCCGAAAACCGGGTCATCGTGTCGGGAGTTATCCACAGGCCGGGCCGCCGGGGCGGGGCGAGCGCGACAACGGACCGGGTCTGGACGAGAATCACACCATGTACGAACGGCTGCGGGTGGACCGCTCGACCACGGTGGACCGGGTGGTCGACGCGCTGCGCGCCGCGCTGTTCGCCGGCGACCTCGAGCCCGGTACGCCGCTGCGCGAGCAGCCGCTCGCCGAGGCGCTGGGGGTCGCCCGGAGCACGATCCGCGAAGCGATGACGATGCTGGTCACCGAGGGCCTCGCGGTCCGCGAGCCGAACAAAGGCGTCAGCGTCGCGATCCTGCATCCCGAGGCTGTGGCGGACATCTGCCGGGCCCGGTTCGTGCTGGAGTCAGCCGGGATCCGGGCGTGGTTCGACGCGGACGAGGCAGCTCGGGAGCGGGTCCGCGAGGCGATGCGGGTGTTCGCCACGACTGCGAAGGACGGCGCCGACCCGGAGGCGTTGACCGAGACCCACCTCGCGATCCACCGCAGTCTGGTCGCGCTGACCGGCAGCGAGCGGCTGATCGCCACCGCGGACTCGATCACCGGCGAGGCACGACTCGCGCTCGCCCGGGTGGATGCCCTGCGGCAGGACGCGCGCCAACAGGTCGCGTCCCACCGCAAGCTGATCCGCCTGCTCGAGCGCGGCGAGCTCGACGAGTGCGTCGACGAGCTCCGCCGTCACCTCGAAGGCGCCCAGGAGTCGCTCCTGGAAGCCATCGCCATGCCACCAGGCTGAGTCAGACCAGTCCGTCGGCCGTCACGTCGTACGTCCGCGAACCGACTCGGAGACCGGTCAGCCGGGCGTTCGGGTCCAGCTCGGCGACCTGTGGGTTGGCCGTGACGGTGCCGTCGAGGGCTACCTCGATGCCGAAGATGCCCTCCAGGACCAGGCTGACCCACGCGCCGGACGACGAGCAGGACCAGTCGATCAGGTACGGGAACTGCGGTGGGGACTTCGCCGCTCCACCGGCCATCGCCGGCTGCGCCTCCTCCACGAAGTGCGCCTGCCCGCACGGACCCTGGTTGGCTGACTTTGCCAGACCGGGCAGCCAGTCGAGCAGTACGTCGCCGCGGCCGAGTGCGAAGAGCGCACGACCCGCATCCGCCGGCCACGCCGGGTACGCACCGTTCCATTGGTGGTCAGGCCGGACGCTGAACGCAGCATCAGCGTCGTACGGCGAGAGCGCGCGCATCCACGTCGGTGTCTGCAGCTCATGCTGGAAGAACGACACCATCTCGGCGCACTGCGACTCGGACAGGTCGTCCGGCATCGTCGTACCGATCAGGTTGAAGTCGTAGCAGTGCCGTACCGGTACCAGCGACCCGTCTGGTTGCCGGGCGTGCCAGAAACCCTTGCCCTCGACGTACAGCTCGTTGACGTGGCTGGCCTGCGCTGACGCCTCCTTGCGCAGCAACGCGGCACGGTCGGAGTCGCCGGAGCGGTCTGCGATCTCAGCGGCGACGCGCATGCACCAGACGTTCGCAGCGTTGAAGCTGGCGACCTCGTGGACGTAGCTGCTCACGCACTCCAGCAGGTTGTCGATGCCGCCGTAGTCAGCCAGCGCGTGCTCGCCACGCAGACCGCGCCAGGCGGTCGCCCAGTCGTGCACGTGCTCACCGACTGCCTTCGGACCGACCGTGGTGTCCAGGAACGTCTCGTCGCCGGTGAAGCGCACGTAGTCACGCACCAGCCGGGTCATCGCGAAGTCGTTCACCGAGTACCACTGCCCGACCGGTCCGCCGGTCAGCCACTCGGTGCCGAAGTGCTCGTGGATGTCGAGGTCGATCCAGTGCTCGATGTGCTTGCGCATCGGCTCCGGGTCCAGCAGCGCATGCGTCAACGACGAGAGGCTGTAGTCCCAGATGAACGTCGTCGTCTGCCAGTACCGCGGCATCAACGTGTCGTAGGTCCGCCCGACCACACTGGCCGGATTGTCCCGCCGGAACCAGATGACCCCGAGTACGCCCCACCAGTACAGCTTCTGCAGCGCCTCGTTCGACGTCTCCAGCACAGGCAGAGACCCGCTGAAGCCGTCGCTGGACGGGTCGAAAGCGTCCGCAATCGCCACATCCCACACGCTCTCCGCCACCGCGATCACCGCAGGTACGTCGGCCACGCAGACGTCAAAGTGCTCCGCAGCCTCCTCCAACGACCCCGTCAGCACATGCACATACGACAGCCGCGCCTCACCGGAGTCATCCAGCACCAGGCTCGCTTCGAGCATCGCCCGATCCACAGTGCTGGGCACATCAACACCTTGCATGCTCACAGCCGATTCGGACTCACCTGTGCCGACCACTCGCCCATCGACAACCCGGAGCGTGTTCGGCTCGGACGGCGGCTCCGGACGCAACCAGCCAGCCGACGAGCGGGTTGCAGTGCTCTCCAGCGCGAACCCCAGCTGGACGGACCGGCCCGGCGTCCCAGACACCTCCAGCTGTACGACGACGGCCGGGCGGCCTGGAGCGCAGGCGGTAGTGGTGCGGACATGCAGACCGTCGACGGTAGTGGACCGTACGACGCAGTCCGGCCGCCACACCACCTCCACCGTTCCGCCGTACGAGCGTGCCAGCCGCCCGTCGACGTACAGCTGGGCGGTGATCGTGTCGCCGTGCGAGTACGGCGGGAAGTTCACGCTGCGGATCGCCACGACGTCATGGTCGACCTGCGCCGTACCCAGGAAGTTCGTCAGCCCGGGCGGGTTGAACATGTCGTCATACGTGTGCGTAAGGACATCGCTGGCCAGGTCGGCACTGCGAGGAATCATGAGGGGTCGGCCCAATCGGTGTTCGGGAGCAGGGGGTACCAGTCCGGGCGCGCCGGATCGCGGTCGTACGGATAGGGGCCGAGCTCGCGGAACAGTTCGGCGTACTCCGCCAGCTTGTCGCGGTCCAGCTCGACGCCGAGCCCGGGCGCATCCGGCACGGCGATCGCGCCGTCGACGTACGGAAGCTTGCCGCCGGCAATGATGTCGTCACGCAGATGGTGGTAGTGCGCGTCCGCCGCGAATGAGAGGTTCGGTACGACGGCGCCGAGCTGAAGCATCGTTGCCAGCTGAATGCCCAGCTCGCCCGACGAGTGCACAGCGACGCCGAGCTGGAAGGTCTCGCAGACGCCGGCCGCCTTGATGCACGGCCGGATCCCGCCCCAGAACGTCGTGTCGAGCAGGATCACGTCGACCGCTGGATCACGCACGTTGGCCGCGAGCTGCTCGAAGTTCACGACCACGGTGTTGGTGGCGAGCGGGATCGGCGTGTTCTCGCGAACGCGGCGCATCCCGTTCAGGCCCCACGTCGGGTCCTCGAGGTAGTCGTTGTCGAGGTCCTCGATGCCCCGCGCGAACCGGATCGCCTCTTCGACGCTGAACGCGCCGTTCGGGTCGAACCGCACGCGATGCCCGGGAAACGCCTCGGCCAGCGCACGAAAGCACTCGCGCTCGTAGTCCGGCGGGAACACGCCGCCCTTCAGCTTGTGCACACTGAACCCGTGCTCGTCGACCAGCGCGCGAGCATGCTCCACCAGTTGCGAAGCGGTCCGGATCTCGCCGGTGCCGTCATCGTTCGGGTGCCGGAAGAACAGGTAGCTCGCGAACGGCACCGTGTCCCGCACCTTGCCGCCGAGCAGCTCGTGGACGGGTACGCCGAGCTCGCGACCCTGCAGATCCAGACAAGCGAATTCGATTGCCGCAAGCAACTGAGTGCGGTTGTTGTACAGGCTCGCCGTCGGGTTGGCGAGCATCCAGCGCAACGCCTCCGTGCGCGCCGGATCGTGCCCGAGCAGGTAAGGCTTGAGCCCGGCGACGGCGGCCTCCGCGCTTTGCCCGCCGCCGCCCATCTCGCCCAGCCCGATCAGTCCGTTGTCGGCCTCGACCTCCACCACGGTCCGTACGAAGCGTCCCCAGTGCGCCCCGTTGCTGTGCCGTAGCGGCGCCTCGAGCGGCATCGTGACCGTGGTCGCGCGTACGTCGACGATCTTCACTTCGCGTCCTCCGGCAGTACGACGGGGAGGCCGGCGGTCAGCCCGCCGTCCACCTTGACGTCCGCACCGGTCATGAACGACGCGGCCGGCGACGACAGGAAATAGATGACCTCGGCAACTTCTCCCGGAGTCGCGACGCGACCGAGCGGATGCGATCGCCCCCATTCGGCAACCACGTCATCCGTCGACCGCCCGCCACCGAACTGGGCTGCGGAGGTCCGCAGCATCGGCGTGTCCACGGACCCCGGACAGACCGCGTTCACCCGGATCCCTTCCTCGGCGTGGTCCACAGCCATCGCCCGCACGAGGCTGAGCAGTGCGCCCTTCCCCATCGAGTACGCCGCGACCCCCTTCTGCGCCGCATACGCCTGCACGGAGGCGACCACCACGACGCTTCCCCCGCGCGGCAACTTCGGCACGAACGCCTGGCAGGCGAAGAAGACGCCGCCAACGTTCACCGCCATCACGTCGTCGTACACGTTCCAGGGCGTATCAACCACAGTCCCGTAGCGCTGGACACCCGCCGCACACACGAGCACATCCACCGCGCCGAGCTCCTCCGCGACAGACGCGAGCGCAGCCCGGTCCGAAACATCCACCTGGACCCCGGTCACCCGCTCATCCAGGGATTCGACACTGCGATCAAGCACAACTACGCGGTCACCAGCGGCCAAGAAGCGTTCTACGGCACCTCGTCCGATACCGGCGGCCCCGCCGGTGACGACGACTGTGCGACTCATATACGTCCTTTCAGAACTGACCCAGAGCGAGGCCCCGGGAGAAGAAGCGTTGGGCGGCTAGGAACAAGATGACTGTGGGCAGCGAGACCAGCAGACCGCCTGCAAGCACAGTCGGCAGCGAAGCGCCGCCGTACGTGCTCTGCAGTCCCGTCAAAGCAGGCATGATCGGCCGGACCGAGTCGGACTGCGAGAGCGTCAGCCCGAGCAGCAGGTCGTTCCACACGAAGGTCGCCTGCAGGATGAAGATCGCGGCCAGCGCGGACCCCGCCATCGGCAGGTAGATACTGCGGAAGATCCGGAACAGCCCGCCGCCGTCGACCACCGCGGCCTCGAACACGCTGCGCGCGATCCCGGTGAAGAAGTTGCGCATCACGAACGCCGAGAACGGCACGCTGATCGCGGTGTACACGATGATCATCCCGACCCGCGTGTCGTACAGCCCGGAGTTCGCGTACCCGGAGAACAGCGGCATCAGGATCATCTGCAGCGGAAAGATCGTCCCGCCGAAGATGAACACGAACCACAGGAACCCACGCTTCAACCGCAGTACGACGATCGCGTAGCCGGCGGCCGAGCCGATCAGCACCGCGAGCACCGGCGCGATCACGCTGTACATGGTCGTCGCGACCAACGTGTCGCCGAGCGCAGCCTTGCTCCACGCGTCCCCGAAGTTCGAGAACAGCGAGAAGCCGGCCGGCTTCCAGACCGTCTTGGCGTCGTACCCGTCGACGGACTTCGACGCGTTGACGACCAGCAGGTACACCGGCGCGAGCCAGATCAGGCCCAGCACCATCAGGAACGCGGTCTTAACCCTGCTCACGGGCGTCCCCCAACTGATAGCGCAGGTACAGAATCGACGCGGCGAACGTGACCAGGCTGAGGAACAGCGCGATCGCCGCACCCTGGCCGTAGTCGTTCAGCACGAAGGTCTCCTTGTACATGGACAGCGCCAGCGTCTCGGACGACGTACCTGGACCGCCCTGCGTCATCACCCACACCACGTCGAACGTCTTCAAGCTGCCGACGATCGACAGCCCGATGACCACCGTGGTGATCGGGCGGAGCTGCGGCCACAGGTGGTGGCGGAAGAGACTGAACCCCTCCGCACCGTCCAGCCGCGCAGCCTCGAGCGGCTCACCCGGGATGGACTGCAACCCGACGACGAACAGCAACGCATTCACGCCGGCTGCCTGCCAGGTGACCGCGACGATCATCATCAGCGTGTTGCCGGGACCTGCCTGCAGCCAGCCGGTGTGCGCACCCGGCAGCCCGAAGAAGCCGAGTGCCTGACCCAGTGCGCCGTCCGGCTGCAGTACAAAGCCCCAGATGACGCCGACAGCCACACCGGAGATCGCATACGGCAGCAGGAACGGCAGCCGCAGCCACGTGCCCCACTTGTGCCCATAGGTCAGTACTGCGATCAGCAGCCCGAGTGCTACTGGCAGCGTCACCATGCCGACGACCCACAGCAGCGTGTTGACGAGCGCCCCGGTCAGATCGGGGTCGCTGAACATCGCCTTGTAGTTCGCCAGCCCGGTCCAGACCGGCGACGCCAGTCCGTCGTACTGCGTGAAGCTGACGTACGTCGTCCATAGGAACGGCAGGTAGAGCAGCAGTGCGACCACGCCGGCAGCCGGTAGCCCGAACAGCGGCGCCATGCGGGCCCCGGTCCGGTCCGGGCGCTGAGTGCTCGCCCGGACCTTCACCGGTGGCCGTTCGATCGTGGAAGTCACTTCTGCTTGGCCCAGTACGCGTCCGCCTCGGCCTGGATCTTCTGCAGGCCCGGCATCGGGTCACCCGGCTTGGTCACGAACGCGCCGAACACCTCGAGCGCCTTGTTCGCAACGGGTACGGGCGTCGCCTCGAACCAGCGGTTGATCAGCCGGTAGCCGTCACCTCCGACGTCCTTGTTCAGCGCCGCCAGGCCTGGGTCCTTGACCTCGGCCTTCGGGTTGAACGACAGGTCGCCGCGCGAGTTCGCCCACGCGGTCTGCGCCTGCGGCGTGACCCACCAGTCGGTCCACTTCTGCACCGTCGACGCGTGGTCGCTGGCCGCGGCCGAGCAGACCGGACCGGTCTCGAAGATCATCGACGTCTTCGGCAGCGACGGGTTCACGTTCGGGATCACGAAGAAGTCGTAGTCGGTGCCGGCCTTCATCTTCAGCGTGTTCAGGTTGCCGCTGAACCAGGTGCCGAAGTTGATCATCGCGACGTCGCCGTTCTTCAACTGCGCCTGCGGCTCGGTCTTCGAGCCCGGGTCGCTGAAGTACCCGGCGTCGATCATCTTCTTCCACTCGTTCATCACGTCGACCACGCCCGGGTCGGTGTACTTCGCCTTGCCGGCGGCGAGCGCGTCGTACAGGTCGGGGTCCTTGCCCGCGAGCAGCGTCTCGAACCAGACGAACGAGAACAGGATGTTGGTCTGGTAGAACGGCTTGACCCCGATCGCCTTGAGCTTGTCGGCGTCCTTGAGCATGTCCGCCCAGGACTTCGGCGTGTCGGTGATGCCGGCCTTCTTGAAGACGGCCTTGTTGTAGTACATCACCCAGTAGCCGGCGTTCAGCGGCACGCAGTACTGCTTGTCGCCGTAGGTGAAGTACTGCTTGAGCTGCTCGGGAATGTTGCCGTCGGCAATCGCCTTGGTCCACTGGTCGGTGGTGTCGGCGACGAGCTTCTGGTCCACCAGATCCTGAAGCTCCTTGCCGGTGTGCCAGGTGAACAGGTCGGCCTTCTCCTTGGTCCGGAACGACGACCGGATGAACGCGGTGTACGTGTTCGAGTCGGAGTACCCGACCGGCTGCATGCCGACACCGATGTCCTTCTTGCTGGCCGCGCCGACCTGGGTGAAGGCGTCCTTCCAGCCGCCCTTGTCGTTGTAGAACTTCAACGAGTCGACAGGCTTGTCCTCGCCCTTCTTCGGGGCGGCAGCACCGCCACCCCCGCAGGCCGAGAGCGCGAGCGCGCCGGCAACCGCCAAGGCGGTCCACATCTTCCGGTAAGTCATGTGTGTCCTTCCAGCTCAGGGATGCTAGTGCCGTGAGGCGGGGCTCGTTCGAGCGATTGCGGTGTTCAGGTGCGTGCATCGCGGTGCTTGGTCAGTGGCCTCGATGCGGAGCATCGTGGGCGCTGGGCAAGTGCCGCGAGGTGCGTGCCTGGGCGCCGCAAGCGCCGAAGGAGCCCCGCCTCACGGCACTTCCAGTCGTTGGTTGATGACGGCCAGTACGCCGTCGAGGTGCTCGCGGGTGAGCAGTTCGGCGAGGTCTGAGTCGCCGGAGCGGATCGCGTCGTAGATGGCGCGGTGCTCGTCCAGGTCGGCCTGCCGGTCGCCGTGGATGTGCAGGATCTCCAGCTGCTCCCGGGCGTTCACGACGGTCACCGACTCGACCACCTCGGCCAGAGTCGCGTTGCCGGACGCCTGGGCCAGCGAGCGGTGGAAGTCCATGTTCACCTCGGCCAGCCGGGCATGGTCGCCGGATGCGATCAGCTCTGCCGCAGTGGCCAGGTCCTGCTCCATCTGCTCGAGTGCGGCCGCTCCACGCGTCGCTGCGGCCAGTGCGGCAACAGGTGGCTCGATCAGCGCGCGAGCCTGCAGTAGCTCGACCAACCGGTCCGCACTGGGTGCCAGCGCCAGGGGGTTGGCCAGTACGAGGCGGCCGACGTTCGGGCCGACGTACACCCCGGAGCCGTGCCGCAGCTCCACCGCGCCGGTCGCCTCCAGTCGGCGCAGCGCCTCCCGGACCGTCGGTACGGCGACCTTGAACCGCTCGGCCAGCGACCGCACCGACTCGAACTGGTCGCCGACCGCCAGCTTCCGGTCCGCGATCAGCGAAAGCATCGACGTCGCCAGATCGTCCAGCAGACTGCGGCGTACGACGCCACCCGGAGTGCTCACTTGGCGGCCGCCAGCGTCACGGCCAGGAACCGCGGCCGGTAGATGCTCACATCGCCGTACAGGTCGTCACTGACGAGGCTGTTGACGTTGTAGCTGACCAGGAGCTCGTTGCCGCGGCGCAGGTCCGGGTGCTCGTGCGAGTTGTACGTGATGATGTTCCCGCTGGTCTCCGGGGTCTGGTACAGCTCGACCGGCTTGACCCACGGACCGGTCGGCGAGCAGGAGAAGTACCCGACGACACGCTTGCTGAACAGCTCATTGGTGTCGTGCGTGACCAGCAGGTAGCCGTCCTTGAAGCTGGTAACGCTGTGCTCGTTGGCCACGCCCTCGAGCACGCGGGCCGAGGCGGCCTCGTCGGACGACCAGCCGGACCCGGTCCAGTACTCCCACGGCTTCGCAGTCAGATCATCACCACGAACGCGAGCGACATGCTGGTACTTCGACGCGCCCAGGTCCTCAACCCCGTAGATGTACGTGTAGCCGCGGTCGCGCAGCAGCCAGCCGGACCACTGCACATTCGCAGCCGACGGCAGCGGGGTGAGCGACTTGAGCTTGAACGTCTTGCTGTCGAAGCGGGCGAGGTAGTTGCTGGCCCAGTGCCAGTCCCACTGACCGGTGCCGGTCTTCACGAAGCGCAGCGCGACCACGTCGAGGTCACGGCCGGCGTGGCTCGTCTGCGCGGCGCCCACCCAGTACCAGCCATCGGACGGCGGCGGGATGAGCGCAGTCGGGTTGGTCGGCGTACCGCCGGTGACCGTCTTCAGGTTGTTGCCCTGCTGGATCACGAACGAGTTGTTGACGAACGGCGCCGTCGTCGGGCGACTGCCGTCCGGGTTCACCGGTCCGAGGAACGTGTCGGAGAAGATCCACGCCGTGCGTCCGCCGGGGAGTGCGACGGAGTACGTGCTGTCCGCTCCGGTCCACCCCTTCCCGGTGTTGCTGTAGGCGTTGAGGAGCCCCTCGGGCGCAGCGTGCGGGGTCGTCCGGGCGGTCCAGTTCGTGCTCACCGCGCTGCAACTCGACGGGGTGGCTGAGGCGGCGGAGGCGGCGGGCAGACCGAGGCCCGCTGCCGTGAGAGACAACGCGACAACTGCTACCAGTGGGCGTGACATGAAAATGATCATGTCACTTGGTCATTTTCCGTGTCAAGACCCAGGGACGGATCAGGGTGTGTACCGAGCGTGCTGCTACCGGGTCAGTGGGAGGATCGGGAGCATGAAGAACTTGATCATCAGGCTGCTGGCCAACGCGGTCGCGCTGGCGGTGGCGAGCTGGCTCGTCGCCGGCATCACCCTGCAAGGCGCGACCACCGGCAAGCGCGTGCTCACGCTGCTGATCGTCGCCGCGATCTTCGGTGTCGTGAACGCGATCGTGAGGCCCGTGGTGAAGCTGCTGTCGCTCCCGCTGCTGATCCTCACGCTCGGGCTGCTGACCTTCGTGATCAACGCCCTGATGCTGTGGCTGACGTCCTGGATCACCGGCAAGCTCGACGTCCAGTTCCACGTCGACGGCTTCTGGTCCGCGCTGCTCGGCGCGCTGATCATCACCGTCGTCGGCATGATCATCAACGTCGTCCTGCCGGACAAGGCCGAAGTTCACTAGTGCAGGTCGAGATCGTCTGCACTGGGAACATCTGCCGGTCGCCGATGGGCGAGGTGGTACTGCGGGCCAAGCTGGCCGAGGCGGGGATCGACGACGTCGAGGTGACCAGCTCAGGCACCGGCGGCTGGCACGTCGGCGACCGGATGGACCCACGCGCCGCGGCCGCACTGCGCCGGCGCGGGTACGACGGCAGCGCGCACCGGGCTCGCCGGTTCGAGCGCGCCGCGGATCTCACCCTCGCGATGGACTCGGGACATGTCGCCGAGCTGAGCCGCCGGGGTGCGACGGCGCAACTGTTCGCGGCGGACGACGTACCCGATCCGTACTACGGCGAGGACGACGGCTTCGACGAAGTCCTCGCACAGATCGAGAAGGCGGCCGACCAGTGGGTCGGCCGCCTCACTCACTAGCTCTGGCCGATCCCCGACTTCAGGCCGACGAACCAGTCGACCGTCGGGTCGAACTCCTTGCCGCCGGCGATCCGCGGGAACTCGATCGCACGCAGCTCGTCGCCGCGCTCCTCGTCGTGGCCGACCACACCGCTCTCACCGCGCAGCGCCGCGTCGACCGCGTAGTCGGTGCACTCCTTGATCAGCGCGAGGTCGCGGTCGTTGGACGCGGCCGAGCGGCTGAAGTACCCGCTCTTCTGCACCATCGTCTTCTCGGCGCCGATCCGCTCCGCGAACTGCTTCGCGAACCACGCGCCCGGGTTGATCGTGTCGAGCTTCACGTGCCCGAACGGGTCCCGCGGGACGCCCTCGCCGCGAGCCTCCAGCTCGGCCACGATCGACGGCACGCCGGCGCCCTCGGACAGGAAGATGTTGACGCAGTCCTCGGAGTCCATCACCTTGCGCAGCCGCTCGGCCTCGGCGTCCAGGTCGATCGTTGCCTCCGGCACGTACACGGCGTGCACCGACCAGCCGGCCTTGTCCAGGCCGATGCCCGGGTTCCACTCCTGCTCGTCGACCCACTGCTGGTACTCCTGAGCCGTTGCCGCGGTCAACCATCCGCAGTTCCGGCCCATCACCTCGTGGACGATCAGCATCCGCGGGTTCGAGCTGTGCTCGGCGATGATGTTGCGGGCGAACAGCGCGCCCTGCTCCGCCGCGGTCCACGCACCCAGGCTCTGCCGGATCGGGATCACGTCGTTGTCGATGGTCTTCGGCAGACCGACCACGGTCAGGTCGTAGTCGTGCTCGTGCAGGTACGCCGCGAGGTCGGCGGCCGTGGTGTTGGTGTCGTCGCCGCCGATGGTGTGCAGTACGTCGACACCGTCCGCGACCAGCCGCTCGGCGGCGACCTGGAGGGCGTTCTGCCCGTCCTGGATCAGGCCGCGCTTGACCAGGTCCGCGGTGTTGGTCAGCTTCACCCGGCTGTTGCCGATCGGGCTGCCGCCGAACTTGTGCAGCAGCGACGCCTTCTCCCGCACCTCCGGCGTCACGTCGAGGAACCGGCCGCTGAGCAGGCCGTGGTACCCGTTCAGGTAGGCGATGATCTCCACGTCGGGCGCCACCTCGGTGTAGCGCTCGATCAGCCCGCCGACGGCGGACGACAGGCAGGGCGCGAGCCCGCCGGCGGTGAGCAGGGCAACTCTGCGGACAGACTTGTCGGCAGCCATGGGCCAGGGTCCTTCCGGGGAACGTCGCTGAAGTCGCCCACCAGACTAGTGATGCAGACCACTCTCGGCGGTGGTTGGGGTTCACCCAGCGGACAAGGGCACGCTGCGTGGCGGGACCGGGGTGGAGACCACGAACGAGCTGGTGGTCTGGCCGTGCACCAGGAACTTGTCCAGAACGTCCTCGAGCGCAGCGATCTCGGCGACCTGGACCCGCATCAGGAAGCAGTCCTCACCCGAGATCCGGTGGCACTCGACGACTTCCGGCGTACGTCCGGCCAGCTCGATGATCTTCGGGATCTGGTTCGGCCCGGGCCGCAGCCGCACCCAGGCGGCGACCGGCCGGCCGAGCGCCGCCGGGTCGATGTCGACGCGGTACCCGCGGATCACGCCGGACTCCTCCAGCCGCGCGACCCGCTCCCGCACCGTCGGCGTGGAGACGCCGAGCCGGCGCGCCAGCTCGGTGGTCCGCAGCCGGGGGTCTGCGATCAGCTCGTCCAGGATTCGGGTATTGAGCTCATCCAGCATCTGGCTTCTCGTTTCGGTAAGCAAAACGCCTCCTAGGCTCCGATCTGCCATGGAAACTCGCAGACTCCGTTCCTACTGTAGTGACCGTGACAACCCTCGCAGAAGCCCCGCCCCGGACCGGTCTCGCCACCGGCGCCGCTGCCGTGACCGTCGTCCTGTGGGCCTCGTCGTTCGTCGCCATCCGGCACGTCGGCACCGAGATCTCCGCCGGCGCCCTCTCGTTGGCCCGGCTGGGACTCGGCAGCATCTTCCTCGGCGTACTGCTCTTCACCCGCTCCCGGCCGACGGCTGTACGCCGATGGCCCTCGCAGCGCGACTGGCTGCCGCTGATCGCCTGCGGAGTGCTGTGGTTCGGCGTCTACAACATCGCCCTCAACGAGGCCGAGCGCCGTCTCGACGCCGGTACGTCGGCCATGCTCGTGCACATCGCCCCGCTGCTGATCGCCGTACTCGCGGGCTTGGGCCTCGGCGAGGGCTTCCCGCGGCAGCTGGTGATCGGCGGCCTGGTCGCGTTCGCAGGCATCGTCATCATCGGTACGTCGACCTCCAGCGGCCGCGCCGAGACCTGGGGCGTGGTCCTCTGCGTCATCGCTGCGATCTCGTACGCCGTCGGCGTGGTCACACAGAAGCCACTGCTGAGCCGACTGCCTGCCGCAGAGGTCACCTGGCTCGCCTGCACGATCGGTGCGGTCGTTTGCCTGCCCTTCGCGCCCACGCTGGTCGATGAGCTCCGCACTGCCGACGCATCAACCATCTGGTGGGTCGTGTACCTGGCTGCCTTCCCCACCGCTCTCGGCTTCACCACCTGGGCCTTCGCGCTCCGCCGTACCAGTGCGGGACGCATGGGCGTGACGGTGTACGCCGTACCGGTCGTAGCGATCGTGCTCGGCTGGCTGTTCCTGGGCGAGACCCCTGCCGTGCTTGCGCTGGCCGGTGGGGCGCTGTGCCTGACTGGGGTCGCAATCTCTCGGAGGAGTGCATGAAGTTCGGAGTGTTCGTACCGCAGGGCTGGCGGATGGATCTGGTCGAGCTGGCAGACCCGGTCGAACAGTGGGAGGCCATGACCGCAGTGGCCAAAGCAGCGGACGCAGGTCCGTGGGACTCGATCTGGCTCTTCGACCACTTCCACACCGTCCCTGAGCCCGTCCGCGAAACCGTCTTCGAGATGTGGACCACGACGGCCGCTCTGGCGCGTGACACCTCGCGGGTGAACCTGGGCCAACTGGTCGGCTGCAACGGGTACCGCAACCCCGCACTGGTCGCCAAGATGGCCGCCACCGTCGATGTGGCGAGCCACGGGCGCATGTACGCCGGACTGGGCGCCGGCTGGTCCGAGCACGAGTGGAAGGCCTACGGCTATCCGTGGACGAGTCAGAAGGAGCGGATGAGCTCGTTCGTCGAGTCCATCGAGCTGTTGCACCGGCTGTGGACCGAGGACGACGTGGTGTTCGAGGGGCAGTATCACTCGGTCGACAAGCCGTTCGTCGTACCGCGGCGCAAACCCAAGCTCTGGATCGGCGGCGGCGGTGAACGCGTCACATTGCGACTAGTTGCAAAGTACGGCGACGCCTGCAACTTCGGCACCGGACGCGTCGACGTCATCAAGCACAAGCTCGCGATCCTCCGGCAGCACTGCGAGGAGGTCGGCCGCGACTACGACGAGATCATCAAGTCGACCAGCCTGAACGTGTTCCCGATCGAGTCCGGCGCCGATCCGGAAACGGCCACAGCCAAGGCCCGCGGGCGGTACAGCCTGGAGGAGTTCCTGGAGATCGGCTCCGGCGGCACGTCCCACGTGCTAGCGGACGTGATCACGACGAAGGAGCTCAGCGAGCACATCGAGCAGTTGGCCGAGGCAGGGGTCGACTACGTGATCTCGTACATCCCCGGCGTCGCGTACGACCACGAGCCGATGCAGCGCTACGCCGAGGACGTCGTACGGCAGTTCAGCTGAACGCGGAGCGCAGGTGCTGGTGGATGCCGTCGTACACCGTCACCGCCGGGAGTAGGCGCTTCGGGATCTTGGTGACCACGCTGTAGTTGACGTCGACGACGTTGGCCAGCGGGACTTCACTGACCTGGCTCAGCAACTGGTACGCGTCCAGCTTGTCGAGTCCGTAGAGGTCGCCGAGCCAGTGGACCATGTCCACCTGGCCGGCCCGCCAGGCGTCCTCGAGCGGCCTGCTCGACCCGACGACGGCCAGGTACTCGTCGTTCTCGATCCGCGGCCAGACCGGTCCGGGCGTCTTGAGCAGGTCGACGATCAGCACCACGTTCATCGCGCCCTCGACCGCGGTCCCGCAGGACTCGCCCTCGCCCTGGCGGTAGTGGCCGTCACCGACCGAGAACAGCGCGCCCTCGACGTTGACGTTGAGGTAACACGTCGCACCCGCGCGCATCTCCGGGGTGTCCATGTTGCCGCCGAACATGTCCGGCACCAGCGCCGAGCGAACCTCACCCGCGGCCGGCGCGACACCGACCGTTCCCAGCATCGGCTCCAGCGGCAGCGCGATCTCCAGGTCACTGCCCTGCGCCTGGAACCCGACGGTCTGCTTGTCCGAGTCGACCTCGTAGATCCAGGTCCGCTCCGGCAGCGGGTCCTGGAGCGTCGCCGTCCGGTCGGTGCTGGTCAGACCGCCGAAGTACGGGATGGTCGCGGACACGCCCCAGCTCCGGGCCGGCGTCAGCTCGACGAGGTGCAGCACCAGGGTGTCTCCCGGCTCGGCGCCCTCGACGTAGAACGGCCCGGTCTGCGGGTTCACGTACGGCATCTTGAGCGAGGCGCTGGCGAGATCCGTTGTGCTCCGGAGCGTGCCGCAGTACGCGTCCTCGGTCCACAACCGCAGGGCGGTACCCGGCCGGATCCTGCGGATCGGCGGCACTCCGCCGAAGGTCCAGGCGTACTCGGCGGGCTCAGGCGTGAATTCGATGACGTCCACCTCTGAAACCTAAGGTGTCCAGGAGGTAGTGGGCTACCGATCAGCGGGTTCTCAGGCGATTCTCACAGAAGCGACTTACTCTCGATTTCGGAACTTCGAGCGGAGCGGGGCAGACGATGCGGGTACTGGTGGTGGACGACGACCGGGCGGTCCGGGACTCGCTGCGCCGTTCGCTGGAGTTCAACGACTTCGAGGTGGTGACCGCGTCCGACGGCGCCGAGGCGCTCGCGGTGATCGGCAACGTCGAGCCGGACGTCATCGTGATGGACGTGATGATGCCCCGGCTGGACGGGCTCGAGACCACCAAGGCCTTGCGGGCCGCGGGCAACAATGTCCCGATCCTGGTGCTGACCGCGCGGGACGCGGTCGCGGACCGGGTCGACGGCCTGGACGCCGGCGGCGACGACTACCTGACCAAGCCGTTCGCGCTCGAGGAGCTGCTGGCCCGGCTGCGCGCGCTCCTGCGCCGTAGTACGACGCCCGGCGAGGGCGGCCAGCGCGGCGAGGTGCTGCAGTATGCCGACCTCGTGGTCGACGTCGACGCGCACGAGGTGCACCGGGGCGACGTCGCGATGCAGCTCACCCGGACCGAGTTCTCGCTGCTTGAGCTGCTGATCCGCAACCCGCGCCGAGTGCTCGAGCGCGCGGTCATCCTGGACGCGGTCTGGGGCTACGACTTCCCCACGACAGCGAACTCGCTCGAGGTCTACATCGGCTATCTGCGCCGTAAGACCGAGGTCAACGGCCTGCCCCGCCTGATCCACACCGTCCGCGGCATCGGGTACGTGCTGAGGGACACCCCGCCGTGAGTCAGCAACACCCCGACGAGTTCCCGTCGTACGCCGGACGACCGAAGCAGCCGCCGCAACCGCAACAACCCGCGCAGCCTGTTGCCAATGGCAACGGAAACCGGGTTGCGGCGACGGCTGCCCGCACCCAGACCTGGTGGAACGACACCCTCCACAAGCTCAGCCTGCACGCCCGCGTGACGCTGCTCGCCGCGGTCGCGGTGGGCCTGGCGGTCGCGATCGTGAGCGTCGCGGCGTACATCACCGTGCGCCAGCAGATGTACCAGAACCTCGACAACAGCCTCACGCAACGAGCTGTCCAGGCGTCCCAGAAGGGCGTCCTGACCAACCTCTACAACCTCCAGAACGCCTCTGCTGACGCGTTCGGTCTGAGCGACATCCGCGTCGGCGTGCTGAGCGCGGACGGCGACAAGTACGCCCCGGTGAACAGTCCCCTGCCGCCGATGGGCGTCGACGAGATGCAGATCGCCCAGAACCAGGGCGACCAGGCCAGCCTGCGAACGGTCGGCGTCCGCAACGGCGGCACCCATTTCCGTGTGGTCGCGGTGCCCGCTCGGTTCTGTCCGGTCGATTACAGCCGCCAGTGCGCCGTTGACCAGGACCTTCTGCAACCCGGTGCGCTCGTTGTCGCGCAGTCGCTGGGGCCGATCGACGAGACCCTGCACAACCTCGGCGTCGTGCTGTGGGCGTTCGGGCTGATCGGTGTGATCGGCGCCGCGCTGGCCGGCAACGCCGTCGCGCGGTCCGGTCTGCGACCGTTGGCGCGGCTGACCGGCGCGGCCGAGCATGTAGCGCGGACCGAGGACCTGAAGCCGATCCCGGTGGGCGGAACTGACGAGATCTCTCGTCTCGCGATGGCGTTCAACGCGATGCTCGGCGCGCTCGCACAGTCGCGCGACCGGCAGCGCCGGCTTGTCGGTGACGCGGGGCACGAGCTGCGTACGCCGCTCACCAGCGTCCGCACCAACCTCGATCTGCTCGCACAAGCGGACAAACGCGGCGGACTCCGGCCGGAGGATCGCCAGCAGCTGCTGGACGACGTACGCGCCCAGATGGACGAGCTGACCACGCTGATCGGCGACCTGACCGAGCTGGCTCGCGACACACCCCAGGTGCGCAACGCGGAGCTGATCGAGCTCTCCAACGTCGTCGAGGATGCGGTGATGAAGGTACGCCGCCGCGCACCCGGACTGGAGTGGGATGTGCAGATCACTCCGTTCCCGGTGTGGGGTGACGAGCGGCTACTCGGGCGGGCTGTGACCAACCTGCTCGACAACGCCGCAAAGTACAGCCTCCCCGAAGACGCGGAGCAGCGCAGCGACGGGCAGCCTGCCGGACACGTCACGGTCCGCCTGCTGGACGGCGTACTGACAGTCACAGACTCCGGCCCGGGCATAGCCGAGTCGGACCTGCCACACGTCTTCGAGCGCTTCTACCGCTCCAGCGAGGCCCGCAGCCGCCCCGGCTCAGGCCTGGGCCTGGCCATCGTGAAGCACGCAGCCGAGCAGCACGGCGGCATGATCTACGCCCGGAACGTCCCCGGCGCAGGGGCGCAGTTCACCCTGTGGCTGCCGCACGCAGCGACCCAGACTCGCTGAAAGGTTCCTGACAGATCCTTCAGAGGATCTTCATGGAGTTCTTCGGTCACTCCGAGCGGATCTTCAGGGCCCTCTCAGGTCCGGCGGCGAAAGTACTTGCCATGACCGAGAACCAGCCGCCGCAGAACCAGCCCGGCCAGAACCCGCAAGGTCCGCTGGGGCCGGAGCGGACGCAGCAGTTGCCGATGTATGGGCAGCATCAGCAACAGCAGTTCGCGCCGCAGGGTGGTCAGCCGGGACAGCAGAGGCCGGAATCGGGGCCGCAAGGGCAGCGGCCGGGACAGTACCCCTCAGGTGGGAGTGCTTACCCGCAGTTCGGAGCGCCGGGGACGCATCAGGGGGCGTCTCCGGACCCGAGCTGGCCTTTCGGACCGCAGCCGGCCACGGCTACGGCGGAGAAGCCGAAGAAGCGGGCCGGTCTGGCGGTAGTGGCGCTGACCGCGCTGCTCGTCGGTCTGGCCGGCGGCGTCGGCGGAGCGGCCGTGTACTCGGCGACCAACGACCACACCACGAACAGCCCGTCCGTGACCGCACCGCTGAACGGCAACCAGGCCGCACCCGCGGCCGCGCCGGACGGCTCCGTGCAGAGCGCGGCGGCCAAGGTGCTGCCGAGCGTGGTGAAGATCGCGGTCGCGACGTCGCAGGGCGCGGCGACCGGGTCCGGCATCGTCATCAGCAAGGACGGCCTGATCGTCACCAACAACCACGTGGTCGCGGGTGCCGGGCAGGGCGCCACGATCACCGTGATGCTGAACGACGGCCGCACGGTCAACGCCACGGTCAAGGGCACCGACCCGCTGACCGACCTCGCCGTCATCCACGCCAACGCGACCGACCTGACCCCGGCCACGTTGGGGTCGAGCGGCAAGCTCGCGGTCGGGCAGGGCGTGGTGGCGATCGGTTCGCCGTTCGGCCTCGAGGCGACCGTCACCAGCGGTATCGTCTCGGCGCTGAACCGCCCGGTGACGTCGGGCGACGAGCAGCAGGACAGTACGACAGTCTTTCCAGCAATCCAGACGGACGCCGCGATCAACCCGGGTAACTCCGGCGGCGCCCTGATCGACCTCGCCGGCCAGGTGGTCGGTATCAACAGCGCGATCAAAACCGCCGGCGGATCGGGACAATCCGAAGGCGGCAACATCGGCCTGGGGTTCGCTATCCCGATCGACCAGGCCAAGCCGATCATCGATGAGCTGGTGGCCAAGGGCAAGGCCACGCATGCGCGGCTCGGTGTGACGGTCGGCGACGCGCAGTCCTCCGACGGGCTCACGAACGGAGCACGCCTAGGCGAGGTCACGTCCGGCGGTGCGGCGGACAAAGCCGGTCTCCAGTCAGGTGATGTGGTGACCGCTGTTGACGGCAAGGCGATCGCGTCAGGGGACGCGTTGGTCGCCGCAGTCCGTTCGCACCGCCCGGGCGACCAGGTGACGCTGAGCGTCACCCGTAGCGGCAAGCCGCAGTCGATCAAGGCCACCCTCGGATCCGACAACGGGAACCCGACCGGCTGACCGACCGTCGTACCAGAACCGGGACTGCGCCGCCCACCGAGCGGCGCAGTCCCTTTTTGCGTGAACTGCTCGGCTCGCTACGGTCTCGGCATGAGCTACGAGAAGCGACCACCGATGGTGGCGGACGAGCGCGTGCAGTTGACGGGTTGGCTGCAGCTGCAACGAGAGCTGGTACGGCGGAAGCTCGAGGGACTCGCGGCGGCCGACGAGCATCGGATGGTGTTTCCGGCGTCGCCGTTGATGACGCCGGCCGGGTTGGTCTCGCACCTGCGATGGACCGAGCACTGCTGGTTCAACGTGGTCTTCCTGGGCGAGCCGGAGACGGACAATCCGCAGTTCCAGAAGGAGCCGACGAGCGCGGACTGGCGCGTGGACGGCGTACCGCTGGCGCCGCTCCTCGACGAGTTCGAGGCGCAGTACACGCGGTCGAACGAGATCGTCGCGGCGCACTCGCTCGACGACGTCGGGCCGGACCCGGAGTACGCGCCGACGTTGCGCTGGATCCTCCTCCACATGCTGGAGGAGACCGGGCGGCACCTCGGCCATCTGGACACCATGCGCGAGCTGCTCGACGGCCAGAAGGGGTATTACTAGATCCCATGGAGATCCGGCGGGCGGACGAGCGGTTTCGTACGGCGAGCGAGTGGCTGGACTCTCGGCATTCGTTCTCGTTCGGGCCGCACTACGATCCGGCGAACGTGGGGTTCGGGTTCCTGGTGGCGCACAACGACGAGACTGTTGCCCCGGGCACCGGGTTTGAGACGCATCCGCATCAGGACCTCGAGATTGTGACCTGGGTACTGCGGGGCGCCCTGGCGCATCGTGATTCGCAGGGGAACAGCGGGGTGGTTTACCCGGGGCTGGCGCAGCGGATGAGCGCGGGCTCGGGGATCCGGCACTCGGAATGGAACGACGGCGACGATCCGGTGCACTACGTCCAGATGTGGGTCCGGCCGGAGCGGCTCGACCTGCCTCCGTCGTACGAGCAGACCGAGCTGGATCTCAGCACGGGTGAACTGATCCCGGTCGCTTCGGGGCTTTCCAAGCACGCTGCCAGCACTGCGATCCACCTGAACCAGCCCGCCGCCGGTATGTCGGTCGCCCGTCTCGCTGACGGGCAGAGCATTGAGCTGCCGGCAGCGCCGTACCTGCATCTGTTCGTCGCGGCGGGCACGGCGACGGTTGAAGGCGCGGGCGAGCTGGCCACCGCAGACGCCGTACGTCTGACCCCGTCCGACGGCGAACGCCTCACCGCGGGTCCAGAGGGTGTTGAGCTGCTGGTGTGGGAGATGTACTAGTCGGTTTGTTCGCTCATGGTCCAGACGTGGCGCAGGGACTGGCCTGCGACGCCTTCCGGGTTCTGGGCGAAGCCTTCGACGAACTGGCTCATGTGTTGCTGCCAGCGTTGGTCGGTCGGGTCGTTGCGGAGGTACGCGACCGAGGCCTCGAAGTCGTCGGCGACGACCAGGTGGAACAGGTCGCGGCCGCTGCGCCAGATCGACCAGTCGCTGATGCCGGCGGCGTGCATCGCGGTGATCAGTTCCGGCCAGACGCGAGCGTGCTCGATCTCGTAGGCCTCTTCGGTACCGGGAATCAGACGGCTGTGCAGCGCTAGGCGGGTCACAAAGGAGCAGAATACGCCGCGTCAGGCGGTGCTGGAACGCGGTTCCAGAATCAGGACCGGCCGATTCACGCAACCTCTTGCCCCTGATTCACGCTCGCTCTGACGCCAACTCCTGAGCGCTCAGGCGCGTCGTACTTGCGTGGATTGAGTAGTTTCGCCCTCGTGGCGAGACGCCACACGCCGAAGACTGTGCCCGGTGTCCACCCGTCGTCGTGCGAGAGTTGGGAAAGTGAAGCGAACCACTGCGATCGTTTGCCTGAGTAGTCTGCTGATCACCGCTGGTTGTTCCGACAGCAAGTCCGGCGGTGGGAAGTCCGGGAACGACGAGCAGAAGGCCTCCGGCGCGGTCATCAAGCAATTCGCCGATGCCTGGGTGGCGGCGTGGGCGCCGGACGGCAAGCCCGACGCGGCCGGGGCGCTCACCGACAACCCGACCGTGTTCGCGAAGCGGCTCGACGACACCGACACCGCGCTGGTCGCCAGCACCGTGACGGTAGCCCCGCAGGGCGACCCGAAGTGCACTGACGCCAACAACTGCACGCAGGAGCTCGCGGTCGAGGCGCAGTTGCGCGGTATCGGCGCGATGAAATGGACCAGTACGGCGACCGCGGTGAAGACCGGCGACGCGTGGAAGATCAAGGCCTCCGGCGACACCATCTACCCGGGCCTGGGCGACGCCAACTACCTCAAGCGTGTCCGTGCCCTGCCCGCGCGTGCCTCGATCCTCGACCGCAACGGTGTCGCGCTGACCGCGAACCGGCCGGTCGTGATCGTCGGCGTCGCATCGGGCGCCAAGGCGACGGCCGCGACGTACGCCGCGTTCACGAAGTACCTCGATGTCGACGGCGCCAAGCTCGCCGCCCGCGCGAAGGCGGCGCCGGCCGGGCAGTTCGTCGACGCGATCACGATCCGGGCCGAGGAGTGGGAGGCGCTCCGGCCGACGATGGGCACGCTGCCCGGCGTACTGACGATGGGCGGTACGCAGTCGCTGCCGCCGACCGCGACGTTCGCCAAGAACCTGATCGGCACGATGAAGACCGCGACCGCGGACACGCTGAAGAACGCCGGCACGGCCGCGTCGGCGCAGGACCAGGTCGGTACGACGGGTCTGCAGTACGCGTTCCAGCAGCAGCTCGCCGGTACGCCGGGCGGCACGGTCACGCTGCGGGACGGCAAGACCAAGCTGTCGATCAAGACCGTGTTCAGCCAGAAGGGCACCGCCGGCAAGCCGGTGAAGACCACGCTCGACACGGCGATGCAGAAGTCGGCCGAGGCCGCGCTGGCGACGAGCAAGCTGCCGGCCTCGCTGGTCGCCGTACAGGCGTCGACCGGGCAGATCCTCGCCGCGGCGAACGGCCCGACGCCGGCGAGCTACAACCGCGCGTTCCAGGGCCAGTACGCGCCGGGTTCGACGTTCAAGATCGTCACCTCGGCGGCGCTGATCGGCAGCGGCGAGACGGGTGCGACCGCGCTGCCGTGCACGAACACGATCAACGTCTTCGGCAAGACCTTCAAGAACTACGACGGTCTGGCGGCGTACGGCGCGGGCACGATGCAGAAGGCGTTCAACGAGTCCTGCAACACCGCGTTCATCTCGCAGCACGCGCGGCTGCCGAAGGACGGGATGACCAAGGCCGCGGCGATGTTCGGCATCGGGCGGGACTTGAACCTGTCGATCAACGCGTACGGCGGTCAGGTGCCGCTGCCGAAGGACGACGTGGCCGAGGCTGCCTCGATGATCGGCCAGGGCACGGTCACCGCCAGCCCGCTGGCGATCTCGCTGGTCGCCGCCACGGTCGACCACGGTACGGCGATGAAGCCCGTGCTCGTGCCGGGCAAGGACGTCGCCGGCGCGGCCGCCTCTCCGTTGCCTGCAGCAACTGTTGCGGCGTTGCGGACGTTCATGCGGACCACGGTCACCGGCGGTACGGCGAAGGTGCTGGCCGGCAACGGCGCGGTCGCGGCGAAGACCGGTACGGCCGAGCTCGTCTCCGGCGGCAAGGTCATCACCAACGCCTGGATGGCCGGCTACCGCGGCGACGTCGCATTCGCCGTCATCGTCGAGGGCGGCGAGTCCGGCTCCCACACCGCCGGCCCCATCCTCAAAACCTTCCTCTCCAGCTTCAAATGAGGACTTGCTGAGAGTTCGCTGAGAGTAGGCCCTCGGGCGGAAATCGTCACTTAGGGTTGCTGGATGGAGAGCCTGACGTGTCCCAAGTGTCGTGCTGAGATGCGGTCGTACGAGCGCAACGGCGTCACTGTCGACCAGTGCGGAGAGTGCCGGGGGATCTTTCTCGATCGGGGTGAGTTGGAGCGGCTGGTGGATGCCGAGTTGCAGTACAACTCCCCGTCGCCGCAGCCTCGCTACGAGGAGAAGCGGTACGAGGAGAAGAAGCGGTACGACGACCGCAGGTACGACGACGACCGGCGGTACGGGAACCAGCACCCGCGCAAGAAGAAGAAGTCGTTCCTCGAGGAGCTCTTCGACTAGCGGGCGATGACCGTGCCCTGGGCGATCGCGCACAACGTCGGCGTGCCGGCGTCGTCGAGCGTGGTGAGCTCGCAGGTGCACGTCGCCTGACGTCTGCCCGAGTGGGCAATCTTCGCATCGGCCCGGAGGATCGCGCCCCGGGCCGGGCGGAGGTAGCTGATCGTGAACCCGCCGGTCAGCACCTCCGGGCCGAGCGCCGAACCGCCGGCGAACGTGATCGCGTTGTCGGCGGCGTACGCGAGAACGCCACCGTGCAGAAACCCGTTCTGCTGCTGAAGATCCTCGCGAATGTCGAGCTCCAGCGTCGCGCCCCCATCCCCGAACGCCGTCAGCCGTGCGCCGACCAGCACGCTGAACGGCTGCGCAGCCAGCAGCTTCTGAGCAATCTCGAGGGTCAATTCCGTCACGCGCCGCACGATATGCCACTTGCTGCAAAGCACGGTGTACGGCGGTCTGCGCGGGTCTATCGTCAGGGCGTGACCACGCCACCTGTTCAGCTCCGCCCGATCACCGATTCCGAGTACCCGAGCTGGTCGGACCACGTGGCCGAAACGTTCGCGGCCTGGATCGGCCCAGCCCGTGGGCTGACCGCTGACGAGGCGCTGAAGTTCGCCCACGAGGAGACGAAGAGACTGCTCCCGCAAGGTCCCGCCAGCGAGAACCAGCTGATCTGGATCGCGCTGGCCGGCGACGAACCGGTAGGCAACCTGTGGATCAGCACGGCGCGGGTGCCGTTCATCTACGCCATCGAGGTGGACAGCAACCAGCGCGGCAAAGGCTACGGCCGGGCGATCATGCTGGCCGGTGAGGAGGAGTGCCGCCGCCTCGGCCACAAGCAGCTGGACCTGAATGTGTTCGGCGACAACACCGCCGCGATCGGCCTGTACGACTCGCTCGGCTACGCGGTCATCTCCCAGCAGATGCGCAAAGAGCTCTGAAAATCGGTTGGACGGCGCTTTCCGTCTCGGCTTACCGTGGTCGGCGGTAGCCGCATCGAAAGGACCACAGGGAGCGATGTCGACTCGTCGCCTGGATATGGGTTAGCGAACTCAGCGATCGGACCGGATCGCGCAGCCGGGACGGACCTCGGAGTCCCCCGGCCGAACCCTCCTGGCGACTTGCTCGTCCTGCGCTCTGCGCGTTTGCGCGGTGGCGCTGCCCGGTCCTGTCAACTGACTCTTTCGAAAGCGGTGTTCCTTCGTGACGCCTGTTCCTTCCTTGCCGCCTGTCATCGCGGCACATGATCTGACCAAGACCTACACCTTCCACCAGCAAACCGCCGGTCTCGGCGGAGCGCTGAAGAGTTTGGTGAAACGCAAGTACGAGACCCGGCTCGCCGTCGACCGGATCAGCTTCGACATCAACCGCGGCGAGGTCGTCGGCCTGCTCGGCCCGAATGGCGCGGGTAAGACGACAACCCTGAAGATGCTGTCCGGCCTGCTGTACACGACCGGCGGTGAGCTGGAGGTCCTCGGCCACACGCCGTCGGACCGCAGGCACGACTACCTGCGCCGGATCGCGCTGGTCATGGGGCAGAAGACCATGCTGTGGTGGGACGTCCCGGCCATGGAGAGTCTCCTTCTCCACAAGGACATGTACGGCTTGTCCACCGCGGAGTTCGACCGCAACGTCGCCGAACTCGCCGAGCTGCTCGAGGTCGAACACCTGCTCAACGTCCAGGTCCGCAAGACCTCGCTCGGTGAGCGGACGAAACTCGAGCTGATGGCCGCGCTCGTCCACGGCCCGGAGATCCTGTTCCTCGACGAGCCGACGATCGGGCTCGACGTGGTCGCGAAGGCCCGCGTCCGGTCGTTCCTCGCCGACGTCAACCGGCTCCGCGGTACGACGATCCTGATCACCAGCCACGACATGGACGACATCGAGGCACTCTGCTCGCGGGTGATGATCATCGACCACGGACGGCTGCAGTTCGACGGCGGTCTGGACGATCTCGTTCGTACGGCGCAACCGCGCAAGCTGGTGCGGGCGACGTACGCGACACCTGTCGACGGCACACGCCTCGCCGGGCTGGACGGCGTGACCGTGGTCGACGTCGACGGTCAGACGGTGAAGCTCGAAGCCGATCGGGAGCGGGCCGGCGTCGTGATGGAGCAGCTCACCAGGCTCGGACCGCTGGTGGACCTCGATGTCGCGGACGCGGATGTCGAGGACATCATGCGCGACCTGTTCCTCCACCGCAGCACGCTGGGGGACGCATGATGAGCACAGCGGTGCGGAACCTTCGCGTCGTACGCCGGATGACGGCGGCCGAGATCGCCCAGCAGTCCGTGTACCGCGGGGCGTGGATCATCTTCATGCTGGCCAACATCTGCATGCCGATCATCTCGCTGCTGATCTGGCGGACCGCGCTCGCGAACGGCGCGAAGCTCCCGGTCGACGAGCAGTACATCACGACGTACTTCGTGCTGCTCGGGTTCGTCACGATGGCGACGTCGTCGTGGATGGCGGCGTTCCTGGCCAACGACATCCGGCTGGGCAAGCTGTCGAGCTGGATGGTGCGGCCGGCGTCGTTGCTGGTCGGGTTCGTCGCGAACAACCTGTCGGAGAAGTTCCTGAAGCTGTTCGCGTTGGTGCCGATGATCGGCATCGTCTGGTGGATCTTCCGCGACTCGATGAACATCCCGGCCGGCTTCGGGCGGTGGGTGCTCTTCGCGGTCAGCATCGCGTTCGGTGCGGTGCTGGTGTTCACGATCGACATCCTGATCGCGGCGCTGGCGTTCTGGATGGATGACGTGGGTGCGCTCGTGCAGGCCCGCGTGATCATCGCGAGCGTGCTGTCCGGTGCCGTCGTACCGCTGGCGTTGATGCCGTCGTGGTCGCGCGGTTTCGTCGACCACCAGCCGTTCCGGTACACGGTCTCGTTCCCGGTCGAGATCGTCGCCGGTCAGCTGACCGGCCGCGAACTGCTTGCGGGGCTGGGGATCCAGCTCGGGTACGTCGTGGTGCTCGGCGTTCTCGCTCGAGTCGTCTGGGCGGCGGGGATCCGGGCGTACTCGGCGGTGGGAGCGTGAATACGTATGCAGAAGATCGGCCGTCGCTCGACCGGAACTGGCTGCGGATGCAGTGGCGGCATGTCCGGCTGTGGCGGCGGTTCTTCGCTCAGGCGGTTGTTCGCGAGACGCATTACCGCGCGCATTTCCTGACCACGCTGCTTGTCGGCCTTGTGCAGTTGGGGTTGGGGATCGTGCCGACCTTGCTCCTGTTCGGCTTCACATCCGAGGTGCACGGATGGTCGCGGGCCGAGGTCATTGCGCTGGTCGGCGTGTTTCAGATCGTCACGGGGCTGATCGCGACGTTCGTGGCGCCGAACCTGAACCGGATGACGACGTACCTGACCGAGGGCGAGCTGGACGGCGTCCTGCTCCGGCCGGTGTCGAGTCAGTTCTACCTGACCCTGCGCTGGATCAACGTCGCCGAGCTGACGAACGTTGCCAGCGGCATCGTTGTGCTGGTGATCGGGCTGGTGCAGTCCGATCTCCGGCCCGGCGCCGGGCAGGTAGCGCAGGCCGTCGTACTGGCCGGCTGTGGGTTGGTGTTGCTGACGGCGGTGTGGTCGGCGATGTCGTTCCTGGCGTTCTGGCTGCAGTCGGTGAACCCGATCGGGGTCGTCTACCTGAGCATGGTGGAGGCCGGGCGGTACCCGTTGGTGTTCTTCCCGGTCGCGGTGCGGACGTTCCTGACGTTTGCGTTCCCAGTGGCGTTCGCGACGACGTTCCCGGTGCGGGCGTTGGCCGGCGACCTCGGTTGGGGGCCGGTCGTGCTCGGGCTCGGGCTTGCGGTAGTGGCGATGACACTAGTTCGGTTGGTGTGGCGGCGCGGCTTGCTGACGTACTCCAGTGCGTCGAGCTGATGTGGTTACCTGTGAGGTATGAGCTGGTGGGTCCTACACGTGGACATGGATCAGTTCATCGCGGCCGTGGAGATCCGGCGACGGCCTGAGCTGCGTGGGCTTCCTGTCGTGGTGGGCGGATCCGGCGATCCGACCAAACCACGGCAGGTGGTCGCCACGGCGTCGTACGAGGCGCGCGAGTTCGGCGTACATTCCGGCATGCCGGTGCGGGCGGCGTACAAGAAGTGTCCGCAGGCGGTGTTCCTGCCGTCGGATCCGGCTGCGTACGACGCGGCGTCGACCGAGGTGATGGACACGCTGCGCTCGTTCCCGGTCGTGGTGGAGGTCTGGGGCTGGGACGAATGCTTCGTCGGCGCCGAGACCGACGATCCGGAGGCGCTGGCCGGTCAGCTCCGCGCGGCCGTTGCCGAGCAGACCGGCCTGACCTGCTCGGTCGGCATCGGAGACAACAAGACCCGCGCCAAGCTCGCCACCGGTTTCGCGAAGCACGAGCGCTCGCACGCCGTGCCGTTCGAAGGCGCGGAGCCCGCTCGTGACGCCTCGCTTGCCGCCGGCGTGGGCCTTGACGACGGCATGGAGCTTGACGACGGCGTGGGCCTTGACGACGGCATGGAGCTTGACGACGGCGTGGGGCCGGCCGCCGGCGTCTATCGGCTCACGGCCGCGAACTGGCGCGAGGTGATGGACCACCGCCCGATCCGCGACCTCTGGGGTATCGGCAGCCGGATGGAGAAGAACCTCAACGAGCTCGGCATCACCACCGTCGCCGAGCTCGCCGCCGCCGATGTCGACGTGCTGAAGAAACGCTTCGGCCCCAACATGGGCGCCTGGTACGCCGCCCTCGGCCGGGGCCTCGGCGACACGCACGTCACCGACGTCCCGCGCGAACCGGTCTCCCGCAGCCACGAGGAGACCTTCGCGACAGACCTGGTCGAACACCCCGACATAGAACGTGAGCTCCGCCGGATCGCCGAAGAGGTCACCCGCGAGGTCGTCGCCGACGGCCGCACGATCCAGCGCGTCTGGGTGAAGCTCCGCTTCATCAGCTTCTACACGCCGATCAAGAGCCGCAAACTCAAGGCCCCGACCCAGGACCCCGAGGTCGTCGCCGCCACAGCCCTCGAGCTGTTGCAGAAGTTCGAGATCCGCCGCCCGATCCGTCTGATCGGCGTGCGCGTCGAGTTCGTACCTCCCGACGCCGCTAAGTGAGGACCTTCGCCATCTCTTCGTAGCTCTCCCGGACTGCCTCGGCCTTGCCGAGGCGGTGGCGCTCCAGGCGGATCGCCGCGAGATGACGAGCTTCGTAGATCTTCGCCCGCCACAGCGCATCCGCTGAGCGATCCAGGTCGCCGTACGACTCCCAGAACGCTTCCCGCTCGTCCGGTTTCGCCTGCGCCATCCGGATCGTCCAATCCGCCGCCGGGTCGCCGAACTCAGCCCGATCGAAGTCCAGCACTCCGGAGATCAACGGCTCCGGCGCATCAGCGTCCAACATGCAGTTGACCGTCCACAGGTCCCCTGCCAGCAGCCGCGGCTCGCGCACCTCATCCAGCGTCGCTCGGCCTTGAGTTGCTAGGTCCGCAACCTTCCGCACATCTGCAGCCTCGAGCCCCACCCGCTCCAGGTCCTCCGCGATCTGCGTGAACGACGCGATCAACACTGAGCTCCAAGACGCGTACGCCGGCCCGTCCGGCCGACCGAAGTACGGACCGCGCACGTCGTGCACCAAGCGGGCGATCGCGCCGAGCTGCCGGAAGAACGTCGTACGCCCCGACCGTGGATACCGCCCCAACCCCTCCGGCGCCGGTACGCCGGGCAGGCACGACTGGATCATCCAATCCCGGTCGATGAGGTCGTGCGACCAGTCCACGGCCAGCACCCGAGGCATCAAGGATGCGATCACGCCGAGCCACGGCACAACGGCGTACTCGTTCCGCATCAGGTGCCGCTCCGAGTCGAACTGCTCGTCCTCCGCCGGCGCGACCCGCAGAATCACCGGCTCGTCCCGCCCGGCCAACTCGACCCGATAGACGCCGTTGTACGACCCGTACCCCAGCTCGACGGCTCGCGTCGCCTCCGCACCCAACGCACGCCGGCAGATCGCCTGGAGGTCGATCACAGCTTGTAGGTGCGGGTGGCTGTCGTCGCGAAGATCGCCTCGCGCTCGGCGGGAGTGAGACTGGAGGTGAGGGTCTCGGCGGTTTCCACAACCTGGTTGTAGGTGGCGGCCAGCAGGCAGACCGGCCAGTCGGAGCCGAACATGACGCGGTCGGGGCCGAAGGCATCCAGTACGACGTCGGCGTACGGCTGGAGGTCCGCGGGCTTCCAGGTGGTCCACGGGGCTTCGGTGACCATGCCGGAGAGTTTGCAGGTGACGTTCGGGAGGGCCGCCAGCTCGCGGAGCTGCCCTGCCCAGGGCTCGAGCGGTTCGCCGATGACGGGCTTGGAGATGTGGTCGACGACGAAGCTGAGCTGGGGGAGGTTGCGGGCCGTTTGGATCGCGGCGGGGAGATGCGGCGCCTTGGTGAGGAGGTCGTACGCGAGGCCGGCCTCGGCGATGGCGGCCAGGCCGCGCTGTACGTCGGCACGCAGGAGCCAGCCGTCGTCCGGCTCGTCGTGGACCTGATGGCGGATCGCCTTCAAATAGGAGCCGTCGGGACGGGACAGCAGACCGTCGAGCGCTTCGCCGATATCTTCGGCCGTCAGGTCGACCCAGCCGACGACACCGGCCACCAAGTCGTTGCCTGCGGCAATCTCCAGGAACTCGACGGTCTCCTCGACCAGCCCGACCGTCTGCACCAGCACGGTCGACGTGATGTCGGCCGCGGCGGCGAGCGGGGCGAGGTCCTCGATCGCGAAATTCCGCCGGATCGGGTCCAGCTCCGGGCCCACCATCCACGTCTGCTCACGAACGCTCAGATCCCAGACGTGGTGATGCGCGTCGACTCGGCTCATGCTGCGGACGCTCTCATCCGACGCGCCGATCGTCAATCGCGTTCTGGTCCCAGTCGATGCCCAGACCGGGTACGTCGGGCGCTACCGCATGCCCTTCGACCACGGCCATCTCTGACCGCGTGATTGCCCGCAACTGCGGGATGTGCTCGACGTACCGCCCGTTCGGCACCGCAGCGGTCAGACTGACGTGCAGCTCCATCAGGAAGTGCGGGCAGACCTCCAGGTTGAACGTCTCGGCCAGATGCGCGACCTTCAGCCACGGAGTGATCCCACCGATTCGTGCCACGTCCACCTGGACGATCCCGGCGCCACCAGCAGCGACGTACTCCCTGAACTGCGACACGGAGTAAAGCGACTCCCCCACCGCGATCGGGATCGACGTCGACTCGGCCAGACGCACATGCCCGGTCACGTCATCAGCTGGCAACGGTTCCTCGAACCAGGACAGGTCGACCGCTTCGAACGCCGCCGCGCGCCTGCGAGCCTCCGGGTAGGTCATGGACTGGTTCGCGTCGACCATGATGTCCATCGACGGCCCCACTGCATCCCGTACTGCGCGCAGCCGCTCCACGTCCTCATGTACGCGCGGTTTACCGACCTTGAGCTTCACACCGGGCCAGCCGGCCTTCTGCGAGGCCAGTGCGCCCGTGACCAGCTCATCGGTTGTCAGGTGCAACCAACCGCCCTCGGTGTCGTACAGCGGCACCTGCTGGCGATAGCCGCCTGCGAGTCGCCACAGCGGCTCACTGGCCCGCAGACAGCGCAGGTCCCACAGTGCGGTGTCTACGGCCGCCAGTGCGAGTGACGTGATCGCACCGACCGTGGTGGCGTGCGTGGACCACCACAGGTCAGACCAGAGCTCCTCCACGTTCCGTGCGTCCTTGCCGACCAGTCGCGGCAACAGGTGGTCCCGCAACAACGCCAGTACGGCGGTGCCGCCGGTGCCGATCGTGTACGAGTACCCGAGACCGGTGAGCCCGTCCGTTGTCGACAAAGAGACGAAGATCGTCTCCTGCTTCAGGAACGCTTGTACGGCATCGGTGCGTACCGTCTCGACCTCGAGATCGACCAGGTAGGCCGTAGCCTTGGTGATCGTGCTCACCGGCAGCTCACGACGGTTCGACGGAATCTGCTGATCACGGGGCGGCTCCAGATCCTATAGGATATTGCGTACCTGATGCTCCCGCTTCACACTGGAGCCGTCAAGTGTGGGGCAGAATGAGCGTTCCGGGAGGAGTGACAGTGACGGATGCGCATCTTGGGCTCGCGGGGCAGCTCGCCCGCCTGCCCCAGCGACAGGTGCTGAGTGACGATGTCTACGAGACGGTCAAGGGCCTGATCATGGACAGCGTGGTGGAGCCGGGGACCCGGCTGAACATCGACGCGCTGACCCGCGAGCTGGGGATCTCCCAGACCCCGATCCGGGAGTCGCTGGCCCGGCTGGAGTCCGACGGCCTGGTGATCAAGGAGCCGCTGCGTGGGTACCGCGTGTCGTCGCGGCTGACCCGCGAGGAGTTCGAGGACCTGTTCGAGTACCGCCTGCACATCGAGCCGTGGGCGGCCTCACGAGCTGCTGAGCGGTCCGGGTCGGAGGACCTGGCCCGGTTGAAGGCCGAGATGCTCAGCTACACCGACGTACCGGACCGTCCGTCGTACGAGAGCTACCGCGCGATGGCGGCGCACGACCAGCGGTTCCACGACCTGGTTCTGGAGCTGGCCGGCAACGAGACGGCCCGGCTGTCCTTCCAGCGAACACACTGCCACCTGCATCTGTTCCGGCTGTACTACGGTGGCGGCATCGCGACGAAGGCGTTGCGAGAGCACAAGGTAGTGGTGACCGCGGTCCGCAAGGGCAACCCGGAGGAGGCGGCCGCGGCGATGCGGTCGCACATCGAAGCCTCGCGCGCCCGGCTGCGTCCCATCTTCGACACCCTCTCAGACTGACTGACCCAGGGAGATTCTGTGGAACTGCTCCGCCTCGGTCCGATCGGCGAGGAGCGCCCGTACGTGCGCGCCGCCGACGGCACCGTCCACGACCTGACCCCGATCACCGTCGATATCGACGCCGCGTTCCTCGGCTCCGACGGGATCGCGCGCGCCCGCGCCGCCCTGGACGCCGGGGAGTTGCCGGTCTCCTCTGTCGACGGTCTCCGGATCGGCGCCCCGATCGCCCGCCCGGGCGCGGTGGTTTGCATCGGCATGAACTACGCGGCGCACGCGGCCGAGGGCGGCGCCGAACCGCCGAAGCAGCCGATCGTCTTCTTCAAGCACCCGAACACGGTCGTCGGCCCGAACGACGACGTACTCGTCCCGCGCGGCTCGACCAAGACCGACTGGGAGGTCGAGCTCGCCGTCGTCATCGGCAAGCAGGCCCGGTACGTCGAGACCGACGAGGAGGCGCTGGCCTGCGTCGCGGGGTACGCCGTCTCGAACGACGTGTCGGAGCGGACCTTCCAGATCGAGGTCTCCGGCGGGCAGTGGTCGAAGGGCAAGTGCTGCGAGACCTTCAACCCGCTCGGACCTTCTTTGGTGCCTGCTGACGAGGTCTCGGACCCGCAGGGACTGCAGTTGAAGTCGTGGGTGAACGGCGAGCCACGGCAGGACTCGAACACGCGCGACATGATCTTCTCGGTCGCGGCGCTGATCCGCGACCTCTCGAAGTACATGGTGCTCAGCCCCGGCGACATCGTGAACACCGGTACGCCGGAGGGCGTGGCGCTGTCCGGCCGGTTCCCGTACCTGTCTCCCGGCGACACGATGGAGCTGGAGATCGAAGGTCTGGGCCGGCAGAAGCAGTCCCTCGGCAAGGCCTGAAAACTGTCCCCGGCCGGCTCTAGGGTCGGCCGGGTGACTGACTTCCTGGACGACATCCGCACCTCTTACGACACCGTCGCCGTCTCGTACGCCGAGCTCGTGGTCGACGGCGCCGACTGGGAGACCGAAGCGTTCGACCTGCTGGCGAAGCTCGTCGCGGGTAGCGGACTTCCTGTGCTCGACGTTGGCTGCGGGCCGGGGCGAACAACCGGCCTGCTCGCGGAGCGCGGTCTGCGCGTGACCGGCATCGACCTGTCGCCCGGGATGATCGAGGTCGCCCGCCGCTCGTGCCCGGACCTGGACTTCCGGGTCGGCTCCATGACCGCGCTGGACATCGCCGACGGTTCGGCCTCGGGCGTCGTGTCCTGGTGGTCGATCATCCACCTCCCGCGCAACGTAGTACCCCAGGCCTTCGCTGAGTTCTACCGCGTGCTCGCTCCCGGCGGCGTACTGCTGCTGGGTTTCCACGTCGGTTCGGAGTCGACTCATAAAACCTCTGGGTACGGCGGCCACCCGATGAACATCCACGTCCATCGCTGGACAGCGGCGGGGTTGACCGAGCTCGCCGTCGCCTCCGGCTTCGCGCCGTACCTGGCGACGGAAATTCCCCACGACCGCCTGCTGTTCCAGAAGTAGCCTCTGCGCATGACATCTCGCGTGCGATCGGTGACGTTCGATACCCACAACCCGTACGAGCTGGCCGGCTTCTGGCTCCAGGTCCTCAACGCCCCACGCCCCGACGACGACCACCCCGGCGACCCGTACGCGGCCGTGGTAACTGACTCCATGGAACTCCTCTTCGAACAGAACAACGACGAGAAAGCCGTCAAGAACCGCGTCCACCTGGACCTGGAACCCGACATCCCCCGCGACGAAGAGGTCGACCGCCTCCTCGCCCTGGGCGCCACCATCGCCACCGACTTCCGCAACCCCGACGGCACCGGCTGGGTAGTAATGCACGACCCCGAATCCAACGAATTCTGCGTCCTCCGAAGCGCCGCCGAACGAGCTGCGACGAGCTGAGCTGGTGGGGAGGACTGGTGGTTCGCCCCCGCGTGCTTACGCAGTCGCTACCCTCGTCGCTCCGCTCCTCGACGCGCCTGCTGCGCCCGCTTCCCACCCGCCCCCGGGCTTAGCGCCCGTGCATCCTTTCCGGCTGACGCCGGGAGTTTGCGGCTATCGCCGCGGTTGCCCGCTTGCCGCCTGGGGATGCGGCCGCCGCCGCGGTTTGCGGCTTGCCGCCGGGGGTTTGCGGGCTGCTGCCCGCGGGTTCGCGCTGGCGCGTGGGTGACAGCTTGTCGGCGCCCGAGGTTCTCCAGACTGCGGCGACCGCGGGCCGCGAACGGGAACGCTGCGAACCCGGCCATCGGAAATCAGATTGCGTCTGTGTCGGGGCGTCGACAAGGTGGTCGCATGACGGCTGGGGATGTTGCGGCGGAGTGGCGGGCGCGGGGGTTTGTGATCCTGCCGGGGTTTCTCTCCGCGGAGGAGCTGGCGCCGGCGCTCGGTGATCTGGGAACGATGTTCCCGACGCCCGAGGGATTCCATGACGGAACGGATGAGCGGCGATCGCGGTACGTCGAGGACGAGTTCGACGGGATCGACGTGTTCCCGTTCGCCAGCCCCGCGTTCAGCTTGCTCGCCGTACATCCCAAGATCGTGGGTCTCGCCGAGACGTTGCTCGGGCAGTCCGACGTGCGGCTTTCGTCGGCCGAGGCATGGGCGAAGTACACGGGCGCGACGTCGTACGACCAGGAACTGCACCGCGACTACCTCAACCAGACGATCCTCGTACCGTCGCTCGAGGATCGGTATCAGCATCTCGAGCTGTTCGTCTTCCTCGTCGACGTACCCGAGGAACTCGGGCCGCCGCACCTGGTGCCGTACGAACACACCGCAGACCTACCGATGAACCCGAACTTCTACCCGCGATCCGACGGCAGGGGCGACTTCGTCTCGACCGAGGACAACACGCGCCTGTACGACGCCGAGCAGTCCGGCACGGGCCCCGCCGGGACGGTCATCGCGTTCAACACCCGGACGTTCCACCGCGGCACCGGCCTGAGGAAGCCGCTCGGCGCGCGGTACTCGATGCAGCTCATCTACCGCCCAGCTGAAGCCGACTGGGGCCAGCGCGTGGCCTGGGCAGCTCGCAGTCACGAACCCGCCTGGTACGAGTTCGTCCACCGAGCCACCCCACGCCAACTGCAACTCTTCGGCTTCCCACCCCCAGGCCACCCCTACTGGACCGAACACACCCTCACCGGCATAGCCCAGCGCTACCCCGCCCTCGACCTATCTCCCTGGCACAACTCCAACTGACCCCTCGCGCGGCAGCCACTCGCAGCGACGAGGGAGCGGCCGCGTAGCACGCTGGGGTCAACCCACCAGCTTCTACAGGTCGTCGACGTATGGGGTTTGGCCGGTGAAGGTGAGGCGCCAGTCGGTTGTGTGGGCGTCGACTGTGAGGTCGTAGCCCTGGCGTCGTGCTGTCAGTTGGTGGTGGTCGTCGGTTACGTCGGAGACTGTCACCTTCCAGCCGCGGGCCTCGAGGGTCTCGGCGGTGAAGCCGATTTGGGCGACCGGGTCGGGGGTGGTCGGATCGCCGGTTTCGACGGTGATCGTGCAGACGGACTCGCGGCCGCGGTCGTCGGAGAGGGCACCTTGGTCGGCGGGGCCGACGTCCTGGGTGACCGTCGGTGTCTGGTCCGGTACGACGATCGCCGCCACCGCCAGGAGCTCCGAGCGGAGGTAGTTTCGCGCTTCGGTCAACGTCACGGTATCCGTGATACACCGTGCGGCCAGGCCACGCGACACCACGCCGCGTTTCGATTTCAGGAAACGAGCGGTGTCTCCCCCGTGAACGTTATCCGCCAGTCCGACGCCCACGCGTGTACGGCGACCTCGTACCCGTCACGCGACGCCGCGACCCGGTAGTGCCCGTTCTCCGGCGCCGCCACCTCGGCGTTCCATCCTCGAGCGCGCAACACGTCCGCCGCAGCCGAGACCGCAGCCGCCGGGTCCGGGTCCGTCGGGTTGCCCGTCTCAACCGAAACCCGACACACGGTCGCGGCCCCACGCCCGTCGAACAACACACCCGGGTTCACCGGCCCAGGATCATGCGTAACCACCGGCTCCTGATCCGGTACGACGGCTGCCGCCACCGCCACCAACTCACTCCGCAAAAACTCCCGCCCGCCCATCATCCCCGCACCCCTCCGGCCTGAGCAGCGCCTCGGACAGCACCACGTCCAGAAGCGCCGGTCCGCTCGCGAGCATCCAACGCGCCGCCACCCGGTACGACGGTTGCCGCTGCCAACTGACTCCGCATCAACTCACGTCTCGTCATCGCCTCGGTCCTTCCGTCCGCCGGTCCCGCGTCACCCCGGTCGCCCGGGCAGCGCCAGGTCGCCCAGGAGCAGCACCCTGTCCAGTAGCTCCGGCCCGCTCGCCGGCACCCAGCTCACCGCCACCCTGTCCACCCGCACCTGAGGCAGCTGCTCGGGCCGATGCCGGCGACGGTTTGGTGAGTGATGCAACTCCGTCGTACACCTTTGAGGCTGCGCCGGCGACGGCATTCAACGGGCCGGCCCACGAGGCGCCGAGCACCAACTTCGTCTCGGCGGATCGGCTGGTGTCTGTTGTTGTGATCGAGGTCAGGTCGCCGCGGACCACTCGGCCGATGTTGCGGAGTGCCTCGCTGTTCGGGCGGTAGTATTCGTTGTGCCAGTGCACCGATACCGCCTCGTCGTTGGCGATCGGGTCGTTCGTCGCCATCCGGATCGCGTCGGGGAAGGTCGCCGGATCGGGCCCGTGCCATTCGGAGTACGCGACGTAGTCCCCCGGCGCGCGTTCGACGTACAGGCGGGTCGGTGGCTGCACGAAGTCTGCGGCTTCATCGACGTACTTCGTGATGCCCGGCGATCCGGTCATCACCACGCGCTTCGCTCGTCCGCCGTCCAGCAGCGCCTGCCCGAGTACGTCGGTGCCGTACGAGTGCGCGACCGCCGTGACCTCAGCGCCGTCAGCCTTCAACCCGTCGAGCTCGTTCAGGAACTCCGCCAGCCGCGGCCCGCCCTCGAGCGCCGCATCCTTGCTCGCAGCCTGCACCAAACCGTGCGGCGAGTCGTAGTCGAGCCACACCACGACAGCCGTCTCTGACGGACCGGCCTCCTGCCGGATCAGGCCGCCACGGTCCGACTGGCCACGAAAAGTGTCCAGGCTGTTCCCCATCCCAGGCACCAGCACCGCGACATTCTTCGCATGCTGAACATCGCCGAGTACTTCAACAGCGCGCCCTTGTCCGTCCACATCGACCTTGAGGAACTGCCGCGGCCGCTGAACCGCGACAACGTTGCCCTCGGCATCCACCGTCGATTCCGTGACCGGCGTGAGCAATTCCTTGACGGTCTCGAGCCGTCGCCGCTCGGCGTCGTCCGCAGTACCGGCGTCGACCGCTGCCTGCAGACGCACGCGGGCAGCTTCCAGCACCTCGAGGTTGGCGCGATATCGATCAGCCAGCTCGTCCATGGCGTGACTCCCCGTGACAGCCGGCCACCTGGGCGTGAGACCGGACTGCCCGCAGTCTGCCAGGCGACGAGGTCCCCCGCATCCCGTCAGGCGAGGACCTGTGGACATCCCGGTCGTTCAGTGGAGGGCGAGTGACCAGGAGCCGACGTGCAGGGACAGGTTGACGCTCGCCAGCGGCCGTACGTCGACATGCCGGAGCGACTCGGCCGGGGCGTCGACGACGTACAGCACGATCGCCCGGACCACCGCGGGGTGCACGACCGCGATCACCGAGCTGCGGTCTTTGTGGCGCTCGGCAACATCACCCAGCCAGTCGGCGACCCGCGCGATCAGGTCGTTCTCTGTCTCGCCGCCGGGCGTCGCGGTGTGCGGTCGGTCGAGCCATGCCGCCACCTGAGTCGGCTCTGCGGCTAGCAACTCCTCCAGCTCGCGCCCGGCCCATTCGCCGTACTCACGGTCCCGCAGCGCCGGCTCGACCACTGGGTCGAACCCCAGCGCGGAGGCGGTCCGTACGGCGGCACGCTCGGGCCCGGCGTACACGACGTCGGCCGACAGGTTGAGCTCCCGGGCCGCCTCCAGACTCGCCGCATCCGGATCCACGTCCCCGCCGAGCATGAGCCCCCGCAGCGCAGGCGTCAGGGCATGCGCGACCACAGCCAAACTCGTCAACCTGCAGCCACCTTCGTTCAAGCCCCACAACGACACCGTCCTAGCAGCGTAGCGGCCAGAGCCCCCAGAACTGCGCAGGTGATTTAGCGCGGCAGGACCTGGTCCAGCTGGCTGCGGCTGGCTATCTCCAGCTTCGAGAAGACCTTGCGGAGGTGGTACTGAACGGTGCGGGCGCTGATGAACAACCGCGTAGCGATTTCGGGGTTGGAGAGGCCGTCGCGGGCCATTCGGGCTATCTGGGCCTCTTGGGCGGTCAGCTCGGTGCGGGTCGGGACGACTCGCTTGCGGGCGGTGCCGCCGGCTGCCTGGAGTTCCCGTCGAGCGCGGTCGGCGAACCCGGCGACGCCCATGGCTTCGAAGGCGGAGTGCGCCGTGCGGAGGTACTCACGGGCATCCGTACGCCGCCGCTCCCGCCGCAACCACTCGCCGTACAGCAGCTGCGCACGGGCGAGTTCGACCTTCAGGACGGTCTTCTCCAGGTGTGCGATCGCCTCGCGGTACAGCCCCTCGGCCGTCTCGCCGGCAGTGACCATCGCACGGCACCGGGCGGACACTCCGAGCGCCCAGTCCGTCCCGGTCGCGTTTGCCATCTCCTCGACCGTCTGCGCGACCCGGTGCGCAGTGTCGATCGCGCCTGTGCGAACCGCCGCCTCGACCAGCTCAGTGGGTACGAGCATCATCGAGCGGTCCTGACTCGCACGTTGAGCCGCGTCGAACGCGTCCTGGTACCGGCCCAGCCCGTTGGCGAGCACCGCGGCCGCCCAGTCCGCGAACGCGACCCCGATGCCTTCGCCGCGTCGGCTCCCGTCCCGCTTGGTCGCTTCAACCAGCGCCAGCGTCTCGGACCGATCCCCACGGAACGCCGCCAGCGCCAGCCGACCGTACGGCGCGAGCTTGCCACCGGTCACCTCGTTCGCCGCCTCCACCTCGTCGGTCAGGCTGGCGGCCGTCTCCAGGTCACCGGCAAACACCGACACGTAGGCCAACGAGGTAAGGGCCAACGCAACATCACTGAGTACTCCGGTCTGCCGCACGAGCTGCACGTGTCGCCGGGACAACTGCGCCCACCGGTCTGCGTCCCACAACCGCAGTGCCGTCGTCGTAGCCATCCACAGCAGCTGCAGCTCCTCCTCGGCAGACAGACCGGGCCCGAACCCCTCCAACGCCTTGTGCAACGTCGGAGCACCCGCCGCGTACCCGTCCCGGAAGTAGCGCGCAGAGCCCTCCAGCAGCAGGTCCACGGAGCGTGTCACCTCAGGCTGCGGCGCTGCAGCGGCCTCCTGCGCGACTGCGAGCACATCGCCGTCCGGTGTGGCCAGGTGCCCGGCAAAGATCGCCGCCGACAACGCATCCAGGTACGTCGTGCGCGCCAGCACAACATCGACCTTCTCGAGCCGCCTGGCCGCCTTCAGCATCAGCTGCGGCGCGTCGTTGCCTCTGTTGGTCAGGAACGCCAGCTGTGCGTGCACGAGGTCCGCCCGGGCCCGCTGGAACTCGCTGAGCTGCTCCCCCTCAGCCATGGCGAGCAGCTCGGCCGCCGAGTCGAACGCACCGGTCTGCAGCTCGGCCTGTGCGGCTGCCAGCGCCCGCCCGGCTCGCTTGACCGGGTCGATCGTCAGCGCAGCGGACCGCTGCAGGAACGCAGCAGTCGCCGCAAACCCACTCCGAGCCTGCGCTCGCCCGGCAGACCGCTCAAGCTCCTCCGCAATCTCCTCGTCCGGCCCGGCCGCGCCCTGCGCCCGGTGCCACGCGCGCCGATCCGGGTCGGCCTCGGCGTCGGTCTCCGCAGCCAGAGCCTGGTGTACTTCGCGCTGCTCGGCTGCCGACGCGGAGCAGTACGCAGCCGACCGCACCAACGGGTGCCGGAACCGGATCCGGTTAGCGAACTCCGCCAGCCCCGCATCAGCCGCCGGAGTGGCCGCCTGCGGATCGATCCCGAGCCGTACGGCGGCCCGTCGTACCAGTGCGTCGTCGCCGGACGGCTCAGCCGCGGCGAGCAGGAGCAGACGCCGGGTCTCGGCCGGCATCGCGGTCACTCGCTGGATGAAGCTCTCCTCGATACCGGTCGCGCTGGGCAGCCCGAAGCCGCCGGCCAACTGCGCCGGGGTCAAACCACGCGGCAGTTCGAGCAACGCCAACGGGTTCCCGTGGGCCTCAGCAACCAGCTGGTCGCGCACCTGCGCATCGATCGGCGAAGTCAGTACGGCGTCGAGCAGCGAGCGCGCATCAGCATCACGCAGGCCGCCGACCTGGTACTCCGGCAGTCCCTGGAGGATCTGCCCGACCTGACGGGTCGCGAAGACGAGGCCAAGGGACTCAGCGCCCAGCCGCCGGGCCACGAACGACAGGATCTGCGCAGAGCACCGGTCCAGCCATTGCTGGTCGTCGATCAGGCACAGCAGCGGTTGGTCGACCGCAGCCTCGGCCAGCAGGCTCAGAACGCCCAGGCCGATCAGGAACATGTCCGGAGGCGGTCCGGCGCTGATGCCGAACACAGTCCGCAACGCGTCGGCCTGCGGCGCCGGTAGCCGGTCGAGCAGGTCGAACGCAGGCGCACACACCTGGTGAAGAGCGGCAAAGGCCAGCTCCATCTCCGACTGCACACCAGAGACACGTACGACCTGACCGCGGTGCGCCTGAGTCGCCAGGTAGTCCATCAGTGCGGACTTGCCGACCCCAGCCTCACCGGACAGCACCAGCGCCCGGCTCTCCCCGGAGCACACCGCAGTGATGAGCTGATCGAGCGCATCGCATTCCGCGTCGCGCCCAGTCAGCTCAGCAGAGCGATGGGGAGGAAGCACAGCCTCAAGGTATCCCCCGCTCGCGGCGTCGCCGAATGGCTAGCCACTGGCGGATGCGAACCGATTCGCGCCTGCCGCACCCTCTAGCGGTGCGACGAGCAGCGCTCAGAGCCGTTCGGGTTCCGTAAGCGATCTGCTGATCTGAACGGAGATGTGTGATGGGACTGGCCTGGCAACAAGGTCCATTGGGGACCGGTGCGATCGGACGGTTCTTGGTACCGGTCGAGCTCCCGGAGCGGATGCTGTACGCCGAGCCGGCGCGGCGGCGGATGCGCGTCCGTCTCGGCGACAACTGGATCGCCGACAGCGAGGACGTCGTACTGCTGCACGAGCCCGCTCGGTACCCGGTGGCGTATTTCCCGGTGGAGGACGTGGTGGCCGACGTACTGAAGTCGGAGGACCGGACCACACAGCACAAGGACCTGGGTGCGACCGCTTGGTACACGGTAACTGTTGGTGACGCGAGCAAGCCGCGTTCGGCCTGGCAGCACGTGGAGCTGCCGGACTACGCGAGCGAGCTGAAGGGACGGGTCGCCTTCGCGTGGCGGGCGATGGACGCCTTCTACGAGGAGGACGAGCGGATCGTCGGCCACGCAGCCGACGCGTACCACCGGATCGACATCCGGCAGACCAGCCGGCACCTGATCGTCCGTGACGGCGACCAGGTGATCGCCGACTCGTCACGTCCGCTGGTGCTCTTCGAGTCGGGCTTCGCGCCGCGCTGGTACGTACCGCGGGAAGACGTCACCGACGGATCACTCACACCGGTCGAAGGCCAGACCTTCTGTCCCTACAAAGGCCTCTGCAGCTACTACGACATCGGTACGGCGCAACGGGCCGCCTGGTCGTACGAAGACGCCTGGACCGAAGTACGCCGAATCTCCGGGATGGTCTCGTTCGAACCGGACAAGGTCGAGGTGGAGCTGGACGGGAAGCGGATGCGGCAGGAGCCTGGTCAGGGTGTGATCTCGCATGGTGTCGACCGCGACCTGACCGTGGAGGAACTGTCCGGATGAGCGCAGCCAGTGTTTTGTCGGTCAACGTCGGGATGCCGAAGAACGTCGAGTGGAACGGCAAGACCGTCTTCACCGGCGTCTGGAAGGAGCCTGTCGACGGACCGGTGATGGTCCGCCGGCTGAACCTGGACGGCGACGGGCAGGGCGACAAGGGCGGCCACGGCGGCGAGCAGCGGGCCGTGATGGTCTACCAGATCGATTCGTACCGTCACTGGGAGGAGCACTTCGGGCGGGACGACTTCGTGTACGGGCAGTTCGGCGAGAACCTGACCATAGACGGGCTGCCTGACGATGAGGTGTGCATCGGCGACCGGTACCGGATCGGTGGCGCCGAACTGGAGGTCACGCAGCCGCGAGTGACTTGCTACCGGGTCGGTCTGCGCATGGGCGAACCGGAGCTGCCCGCACTGCTCGTCAGCCATCACAGGCCGGGGTTCTACTGCCGCGTGATCACCGAAGGACCGGTCCGGGCCGGTGACCCGATCGTGAAGGTCTCTACTGGGCCGGGTGCGCTCAGCGTGGCCGACACGGATGCGCTGCTCTATCTGCCGCACCGGGATCGAGCCAAGCTGCAGGTCGCCGTACAGATCCCTGCGTTGAGTCCTGGGTGGCTTGGGTCGTTCCAGGACCTACTGGCTGAGGAGGACAAGCCGAAACCGGCATGGGACGGCTTTCGCCAGCTGCTGGTGACCGAGGTGGTTCCGGAGAGCACCAACGTGTTCTCCGTACGCCTCGCCACCATCGACGGCAGCGACCTGCCCCCAGCCCGCCCCGGCCAGTACCTGACCTTCCGGCTGCCGGACGCCGTGCGCAGCTACTCGCTGTCCTCGACGCCCGACTACCGCGTCAGCGTCAAGCGGGAGCCGCACGGGGTTGGCAGCGGCTACATGACTCGGCTGGCTGCCGGAGCGGTCGTCGACGTCGCTGCACCCCGTGGTGACTTCCTACTGCAGGACGGCACCACGCCAGTCGTGCTGCTCTCGGCCGGTATCGGGCTGACTCCCGTCCTGGCGATGCTGCACGCGTTGGCCGGCAGCTCTCGCGAGGTGTGGTGGATTCACACCGCCCGTGGACCATCCGAGCACCCGCTCGCCTCCGAGGCGCACGAACTGCTGGCCAAGATCCCCAACGGCCACGAGCGCATCTACTACAGCTCTGTCGACGGACGGCTCACCGAAGAGAAGCTGGCCGAGCTGGCTCTGCCGTCCGACGCAACGGCGTACATCTGCGGGCCAACGGCCTTCATGACCGCCATGCAGGCCGCACTGACCGCAGTCGGGGTGACGCAGGTCCACACCGAGCTGTTCGGTGCACTAGCTGCGATCAACCCCGGCCTGGTCGACCAGATCGCCCGTACGCCGCATCAGCCGGACGGTCCGCCCGGCGACGGACCGCAGGTGACTTTTGCCCGCAGTGGCATCTCTACTGCGATGCGGGACGGCAGTCTGCTGGACCTGGCGGAGGCATGCGATGTTCCGACGCGCTGGAGCTGCCGGACCGGGGTCTGCCAGACCTGTGTCACCCCACTGCTTTCGGGAGAAGTCACCTACTCTCCCACCCCACTCGAACCCCCGCCCGACGGTCAGGCGCTGCTCTGCTGCGCCCGCCCGACGACTGATCTCGTACTGGACATGTGATGGATTACAGAATCGAAGTTGTCACTCTGCCGGTCAGCGACGTTGACGCGTCGCTGGCCTTCTACCGATCGCTCGGCTTCAGCGTCGATGTCGACTATCACCCGCGCGACGGCTTCCGCGTCGTCCAGGTGACACCGCCCGGCTCCGCCTGCTCGATCCAGTTCGGCGAAGGGCTAACCGATGCGGTGCCGGGCTCCGCGCGGACCAACTACCTCGTCGTCGACGACCTCGAGGCCGCGCACCGGGAACTGGTTGCCAACGGCATCAAGATCGGCGACGTCCAGCACAAGCAGCCGATCGACACCTGGGCCGGCGAACTCGCTCCCGGCCTGGACCCCGAGCGCCGGCCGTACGCCAGCATGGCCGAGCTCAGCGACCCGGACGGCAACACCTGGACGCTGCAGGAGATCAACAACAGATGACCGAGCTCGACCCCAGCGGGATGTCGCAGACGAGTGCCGCGACGAGTCCGCTGCGCGCGTTCCTGCGCACCGAGGCGGCCAGTGCGGCGGTCCTGGTCGCCGCGATCGTGATCGCACTCATCTGGGCCAACCTCAGCGGCACCGGGTACGAGAGCTTCTGGACGACCGAGCTGCCGATCCGGATCGGACCGCTGTCCGCGAACCTCGACCTCCGGACCTGGGTGAACAGCGGCCTGATGACGCTGTTCTTCCTGGTCGTCGGACTCGAGGCACGCCGCGAGTTCGACCTCGGTGAGCTCCGTGAACGCCGCCGGCTGGTCCTCCCGCTTGCTGCCGGGCTGGCCGGGATGGTTATCCCGGTGCTGATCTACCTGGCGTTCAACCACTCCGGCGACGGACTGCACGGCTGGGGAGCCGCGATGTCGACAGACACCGCACTGGCCCTCGGCGTACTCGCAGTGGCCGGCAAGCAGGTGCCAGACCGGATCAGGACCTTCCTGCTGACCGTGTTCGTCGTCGACGACGTGGTGGCACTCGTGGTGATCGCGGTCGCGTACACGAGCGAGGTGCACGTGGTCGGGTTGCTGGTCGCGATCGCGGCGTACGGCGGTCTGCTGGCGACCAGGCGGGTGCCGTACCGGCAGCGGCGGGTGCTCTTCACCGCGCTCGCCGTGGTGCTGTGGTGCGCGCTGCTGGCCAGTGGGATCGACCCGGTGGTGACTGGTCTGGCGGTGGGGCTGGCCACGTCGGCGTACTTGCCTCGGCGTGATGCGCTCGAGCAGGCGACCACGCTGGTCCGGCTGTTCCGTGAGCAGCCGACGCCGGAGCTGGTCCGGGAGGCGACCACCGGGCTGACCGGGACGTTGTCGGCCAACGCTCGCCTGCAGCACACGTACCACAGCGCGACGAGCTATGTGATCGTGCCGCTGTTTGCACTGGCGAACGCAGGCATCTCGCTGCGGCCGAGTCTGCTGTCGGATGCGCTGACCGCACCTGTAGCTGTCGGTCTGTTCGTTGCGTTCGTGGTCGGCAAACCGATTGCTGTCGCTGGGACGTCCTGGGCGCTCATGAAGACCACGCACGGCTCGGTGCGGCCGTCTGTCGGCTGGGCCGGTGTCGTGGGGAGCGGACTGATCGCCGGCGTGCCGTTCACGGTGTCGCTGCTGATCGCCGACCTTGCTCTGACCGGTACGGCGCTCGAGGAAGCGAAGATCGGCGTACTCGCGGCTGCTGTAGCCGCCTCTGTCATCACGCTGGTCTTCTACCGCCTGATGGCCGGCCACACCCGGGCGTTGCTGGGCACCGGTAGCCAACTGGTCGACCTAGCGACTCCCGTGGACGCCAACCGTGATCATGTGCGTGGTCCGGCGGACGCGGTGGTCACAGTGGTCGAGTACGGCGACTTCGAGTGCCCGTGGACCCAGATGGCGGCGCCGACCGCCCGTGAACTGATCGCCACGAACAGCTACATACGCTACGTCTGGCGACACCTGCCGCTGCACGACGTACATCCGCACGCGCAGTTGGCGGCAGAGGCAGCCGAGTCGGCTGGGCGACAGGGCAAGTTCTGGCCGATGCACGACCTACTACTGGCGAATCAGGAGAACCTCGAGCTGGAGCACATCCTGAAGTACGCCGCGGAACTGCAGCTGGACCTCAAGCGCTTCCGGACCGACCTGACCTCCCACGACTTCGCCACCCGAATAGCGCAGGACATCGACTCGGCAGACCGCAGCGGCGTAGCCGGCACCCCCACCTTCTTCATCAACAGCCACCGCCACGACGGCCCCCAGGACCTAGGCTCCCTCACCGAAGCCATCCGCCAGTCCCTCGCCACGGCGACCTAGAGGGGTGTGATCTGTCCCACCCGGCGGATAGTCAGCTGCGCCGCGACCTGGTCGCACTTACTCTGGGGAGATGCCGTCCGCTCATCATCTGCTTGCGTTTGCGATTACTGCGTTCATCATCATCGTGGTTCCGGGGCCGAGTGTGTTGTTCATCGTGGGCCGCGCGCTCGCGGTCGGACGGCGCGAAGCGGTCTTGACGATGGTCGGGAACACGCTCGGTGCTGCCGTCATGCTGGTACTGATCGCGCTCGGGCTCGGCACGTTGATCGCGGCCAGTGCGATCGCGTTGACCGTGGTCAAGCTCGGCGGGGCGGCGTACCTGATCTATCTCGGCGTACAGGCGTTCCGCTCGCGGAAGTCGCTGGCGGAGGCGCTGGCCAGCGGTGTGAAGCCGGGCAGCAGCCGGAAGACCGTTCGCCAAGGCTTTCTCGTCGGCGTGACCAACGCCAAGACCGCGGTGTTCTTCGCGGCCGTCCTCCCGCAGTTCGTGGACAAGGGCGCGAGCAGCCCGGCGTGGGCTCAGATCCTCATTCTCGGGCTGATCTTCATCCTGATCGCGCTCTGCTCGGACAGCGTCTGGGCAGTCGTTGCCGGTACGGCGCGCGAGTGGTTCGCCCGCTCGCCGCGCCGGCTCGAGCTGGTCGGCGGCACCGGCGGCCTGATGATCATCGGCCTCGGCGCCAGCATCGCAGTGACCGGTTCTAAGGAGTAGTACGCCGACCCGCCTGTACGCCGAGCAACGCGAGCAACGCCGGGAACCCGAACGCCACGACGTACGCCGTGATGTCGGAATGCGGCTCGATTGCCGCGAACAACGATCCGCCGATCGCCAATACCGTTGCTGTCGACAACGAGTCGCTCAGCTGCGCGGCTGAGCTGTTCGCGCCCTGTTCCTCCCGCTCGGAGTAATCCAGGGTCAGCACCGAGAGCGTCGGGAACACCGTCCCCATCCCGAGCCCGGTCAGACTCCACCCGAGAATCCCGACGAGCACAGGGACGTGCGGATCGAGCGTCAACGTGGCGGTCACGATCCCCAGCACGATCAGCACCATCCCGCCCTGCAGGAACACCGAGTGCGAGAACGGCTGATTCGGCCGCCCGCGGTACCAGGACGCCGCCGACCAACTGAGCGCGCTCACTGTCAGCACCAGTCCCGCCAGCGTCGGCGACAACCCGCGCTCCCGGGTGAGCATCAGCGGCAGGAACACCTCAGCACCGAACCCGGACGCCGCGACCAACCCACGCAACGCGACCACCGACGGTAGTCCCCGCCCGAAGGTGAACGTCCCGGACGGCAACAACCGCGGACCGAACGCGATCACGCCAGCCAGCCCGACTACCAGCAGAACCACCTGCAGTACGCCGCGCTGCTGCCCGCCGTAATGCAGCAGCCCGACTCCGACCGCTGCCGCGACCGCCAACATCGCCCGCCTGTTCCACAGCTTTCCCGGACGTACTTCGTGCTCGCCCGCCCGCGCCAGACCGGGCCGCATCACCAGAGCAGCAGGGATCGCGAGCGCCGGTACGGCGAGGAACACGAACCGCCAACTGGTGTGTTCGACGATCAATCCCGCGATCGCTGGACCGACCAACGATGGGACGACCCACGCGGTCGCGAACGCGGCGAAGATCTTCGGGCGCAGCCGGGCCGGGTACAGCTGGCCGACGACGACGTAGAGCGCGACGGTCAGCAGACCCGAGCCGTACCCCTGGATGATCCGGCCGACGACCAGGACCTCCATCGTCGGCGCGAACCCGGCGATGAGCAGCCCGCCCAGGAACCACGCCGTACCGTGCCAGAGCGGGCGAGCCGGGCCCTTCAGGTCACTCCAGGTGCCGGAGACAACCATCGCGACCACACCGGACGCGAGCGGTCCGCCGAACGCGAGCGCGTACAGGCTGAGGCCGTCGAGCGCCTGCGCGACCGTCGGCATCGCGGTCGCGACGGCCAGTGACTCGAACGCGACGAGGGTGATCAGGGCAACCATCCCGATCGTCAGCGCGCGGTACTGCGGGGAGAGGACGCCGCCTGTTTCAGTGCTGGCCGTCGGCTCGGCAAGGGTGGTCATGCCGAGTAGGTTCCGTCCTCAAGTGCACTTTAAGTCAAGGCTGTCAGTACCAACGCGACGATCGGCGGCACGGCCTGCGTCGCCGCGGCGCGAACCATCCGGCGATCGGAGGCGACCAGGACGACGCCGGCACCCGCCATGCACGCACAGGCGAACAGCGCGATCGCGTGGCCCTTGTCGCCACCCCAGATCAGCCCGCCGAGCGCGCCGACTGCCAGGAACAGGTTGTAGAAGCCCTGGTTGAACGCCCACGGCCGCGCGGCCGCCATCTCGGTGTCGTCCTTGACCAGGAACCGGCGATAGGTGCTCGGCTTGCGGAACAGCAGGCTCTCCATCGCAAACACGAACAGATGGAACACGCCAGCAATCACCACGAAGACCTGCGCGATCACGCTCATGCCGGGAAGGTACCGCTACGCCCGCCAATCCGTCGTGAAGGCACGCGCTGGGTTGTTCCGGAACACGGCGTCCGCGACGTCGTCACCGAAGTACCGCGTGATCCGCGGCCGCAGGTGCGTCAGCAGGTACGGCATGCCCGGGCCTTCTCCGGTCGCGGCCCGCGCTCGAGCGGTCGTCGTGTCGCCGCCGAGCAGCAGGCGGTCGGCGTACCCGGCGTCGATCAGCGCGGCCAGACAGTCCATCATCCGCGGATCGGTGGCGCTGTTGGCCCGCGACGGCCCGTCGAACGCCAGCCACGCACCCCGCTGCGCCAACTCGAGCTGCACGCGATGATCCGGGAAGCGGTTCAGGTGCCCGAGGATGACAGCGTCCGGATGTACGTCGAGCTTGTCGACCAGCAGATCGAGTACTGCGTCTGCCGCCGAGCCCAGCTCGTGGTGGATCGCGATCGGCGCGTTCGTCGCGTGATGCGCCTCGGCCGCGGCCCGCATGACCAGGTCGGCATGTACGTCGAGGACATGGAAACCGCTGGCCACCTTGATCAGGCCCGCGCGCACCTGGGTGTCGCCGATGCCCGCGGTCACCTCGCGGACGAAGATCTCCGCCAGCTGGTCCTGCACCTTGTCGACGAATCCGTCGGGGTAGTGCTCGCGCCGGTGCAGACCGGTCGCTGCGACGATCGAAACCCCTGTCCTGGTTGAGATTCCAGGCAGCAGCTCGGCGCGCCGGTTCAGACCGTACGGCGTCCACTGCACGATCGCCTGACCGCCTGCGTCCGCGAACGCGCGTACCTCAGCCGTCGCGGCTTCCTCGTCGTCCAGCTCCTGACCGGGCAAGGCCGCCGAGCGGAAGAACAGGTGGTCATGCGAGTCGGTGATGCCGAGTGCGTCGGGCCGCAGGTCCCCCAGAACAGTACGAATCACAGAACCAACGTAGCGTTCCGAGGGTGCCTGCAACCCATCGTCTCGGCGAGCGACCGGTGGCGTCAGCGACCTCGGCGGGAGCTGCCGGCGCGCGATCCTGCGGAGAACGCGGCGGCACCGGCGGGACGGGCGGCCGACCCGGGGGTCGTCGTGGTGTAGCTCTTCGGGCCGCCCGAGCCGGCGCGGGACCTGGAGCGGCCGGAGCCTCGCGAGCCGCCGGCCGGCTGGCCGGCACCCGTTTGGCTTGACCGCTTGCCGGTCGCCGGCTGAGCGGATCCTGAAGCGCGCCGACGGCGATTGCCTCGGCCAGATCCACTACCGCCGGAACCCGCGACACGTTCCGTCTGAAGCGGCCTGGCCGGCGGCTCGACGTACGTGCGCTCGCCCGGAGCCAGCTCGGTCAGCAGCGGGTCGCCGGTGGTGAGCTTGGTGACCGTCGCGGCGATCCCGGCCTTGCGGGTCAGGTCGCGCACGTCGCGGACTTGATCGTCTGTCATCAGCGTGACGACGGTGCCCTCGGCGCCGGCGCGCGCCGTACGGCCGGAGCGGTGCAGGTACGCCTTGTGCTCGATCGGCGGGTCGGCGTGGATCACGAGCGTCACCCCGTCGACGTGGATGCCGCGGGCCGCGATATCGGTCGCGACGAGCGTCTTCGCAGTACCGTCCGAGAAGGCCTCGAGGTTGCGGGTCCGGGCACCTTGGGACAGGTTCCCGTGCAGCTCGACGGCCGGCACGCCTTGGGCGATCAGCTTCTTCGTCAGCGACTTGGCGCCGTACTTCGTCCGCGTGAACACCAGCGAACGCCCAGGCGCCGCCGTCAGATCGACCAGCACCGGGAGCCGGGTGTCCGGCTGCACGTGCAGCACGTGGTGGGTCATCTTGGCGACCGGCGAACGCGCCGAGTCGACGCTGTGCGTGACCGGGTTGGTCATGAAGCGCCGTACGAGAACGTCGACGCCGGCGTCCAGCGTGGCCGAGAACAGCAGCCGCTGGGCCGTGGCCGGAGTGGCCTCGAGGATCCGGCGTACGGCGGGAAGGAACCCGAGGTCAGCCATGTGGTCGGCCTCGTCGAGCACGGTGATCTCCACCGCGCCCAGCTTCGCGTGACCGGCCTGGATGTGGTCCTCGAGCCGGCCCGGGCAGGCGACGACGATATCGGCGCCCTTGCGCAGGCCATTGATCTGCGGGCCGTGTCCGACACCGCCGAAGATCGTCATCGAACGCAGGCCGAGCGTGTCCGCGAGCGGCGTGATCGACGCCTGGATCTGCGTGGCCAGCTCGCGGGTCGGCGCGAGGATCAGAGCGCGCGGCTGGTTGGGCCGGCGCTTGGTCCCGCTTGCGGCGAGGCGTGCGAGGACGGGCAGTACGAACGCGTAGGTCTTGCCGGAGCCGGTCCGGCCGCGACCGAGAACATCCTTGCCGGCCAGGGAATCCGGCAACGTCGCCGCCTGGATCGGGAACGGCTTGGTCACACCGGACGCATCCAGCGCGGCAACGAGCGGAGCCGGCACGCCGAGCTCCGCGAACGTACGGTTGTCAGGGGCAACCTCCGCCGCCACAAGGTTGTCAGAAGCAACAGTCTCGTTGTCTTCAGCAACTACAGGCTGCGCGGTCGACTCGTTGTTGCGCGCGGCACCTGTACGGCGCCGGCGGCGCGGTCGCGTGGACGCGGCAGGGCCCTGCGTGGTCGCGCTGGTGTTGCGGCGCGGGGAGGTGGATTGCGTGGGCGTGGTTGTAGACGTGGGGCGGCGGGCCGCCATAGAAGTACTCCAAAAGTCGGGGGTCGTCCTGCCCGGCGCGGCCTGGTGGGCCGCGGCGCGTGGTGGTCGACTGCTGGCGCAAAGTAGTTGCGCTCACCGGCCCGAGGCAGAACTGGGCGGGCCGTCGTCACTAGTCTACGTCACCGAAGGTCGAGATCCCGCCGGATATACACAGGACCCTCGTCACACCGTTAGGTTCTGCATGTGACGACAGAGTTCCGGGCCGACCCACCCACAGCCGCCGACGAGCGCACGCTCCTGCAGGGATTCCTCGACTTCCACCGCGGCACGCTGCTCTGGAAGGTCTCCGGACTGACCGGCGAACAACTGGTCCAACGCGCTGTCGATCCGTCGAGCATGTCGCTGATCGGGCTGGTCAGACACCTGAGCGAGGTCGAGAAGTACTGGTTCCACCGGGCACTCGCCGGCCACGACTCACCCCCGAAGCACTGGACCGCCGAACACCCCGACGGCGACTTCGACCTGGCCGACCCCACCCAAGCCGAACAAGACGTCGAAGACTTCCGCGCTCTCGTGAAGACATCGGACGCCCTGGCAGCCGGTTACTCCCTGGACGACACCTTCATCCGCCCCGGCCACGACGGCCCGTACTCCGTCCGCTACCTCTACATCCACATGATCGAGGAATACGCCCGCCACAACGGCCACGCCGACCTCCTCCGCGAACGCGTAGACGGCAGCACCGGCGAATAACCGCAGCCCCCGGACCAGCCCCCGCGTGCTCCGCAGCCACCCCGCACGGACCTGCCCCGCGTGCTCCGCAGCCGCTCTCCTCGTCGCTACGCTCCTCACCGCGACAGCTCCGCGCACCCCCCCGGCTCAGCGCGTGCATCCCTTCCGGCTGCCGCCGGACCTTGTCGGCTATCGCCGACGACTTGCGGCTGCCGCCGCGGGTGAAGACCGCACGGACCGGGGCGATGTGAATCACCCTGCGCTGACGCGTCCCGGGGTGGGGCACCGGGCCCAGCCCTTTGGGGGTGGGAAGCACGCAGGACTTATCCTCAGTCCCCGCCGCCGCACCCGCCCCCGCAGGCCGCCCCGCAGCCCGCCCCACGCAGCCCGACCCAGCCACCAGTCACGAAGTACGCGGGGGTTACCCACAAGCCCTCGCCCACGGTCCGCGCCAGCCAGTGCGACCACCTCGCAGTTACGCGCGCCGGCAGCCCGCAACACCCCGGCGGCGGTCGGAAACAGCAGCGGCAGCCGCAGGTCGTCGGCGATAGCCGACAAGATCCGGCGCCAGCCGGAAAGGATGCGCCGGCCGCAGCCGGGGGGACGGGTTGCGCGCGGAGCGGTCGCGCCGAGGAGCGCAGCGACGCGAGGCGGTCGCGAAGCACGCGGGGGACTCCTCCGCAGTACGCGGAGATCTTCTACGGCTTGATCGAGTGGATGAGACCCAGCAGGTCGGCGACCACCCCGCGGACACCCGGGATGCGGGTTAGACGAAGGAGACGGTCTACCAGGGGGACGGCTCGGTTGATCAGTGTGCGTGTTCGGCGTACGTCCTCGCTTGAGTCGTGGACCCAGAACAGGACGACGCCCATCTGCAACAGCCACAGCAACTCAGGGAGCTCGGCCCGCAGGTCCGCTGGCACCTTAAGGTCCGACCCCTCGACCACCCGGCGGAAGATCTCGACAGCCGCGTCCCTCGCCGGGCGTGACTCATCACTAAAGGGAGATAGCGGGCTCTTAGGATCGGCCGCCGTCTTGAAGAACGTGCCGGCGAACTCGTGGTACGGCGCGGCTACCTCCAGCCAAGTCCGCAGTACACCAGTCATCCGCGGCACGAACGCCTTCTCGGACGCCAGAAGCTCCTCGACGGCTTCGCGGTGCTGGTCCTGGAGCAGGTCGTAGTACGCCTGCATCAGGTGGTCCTTGGAGCCGTAGTAGTAATACGCGTTGCCCACCGAGACCCCGGCCTCGGTGGCGATCGCGCGCATCGTGGTCTTGCCGTACCCCTGCTCCCGGAACAGCCGTAGCGCCGTCGACAGGATCAGTTCGCGCGTCTGTTCACCCTTCGCGGTCGCACTGTCCGTCACATCCGTCAGCGTAGTCACCTCCACTCAACCGCCGCAGTCCCGCGGCTGCTTGCACCATCGCTCGCGCCACCGGTCGCATCGCCGGACTCGCCAGTCGTACGGCGGTGTGCCTGTGCTCCCCCGTTGCCCACAGGCACACGATCCAGGCGCGATCGCCGACGTACACGGATCCGTCGTCGGCGACCACCGTCACCTCGCGCAGCGTCGCGTCGTGATCCAGACCGGGGTAGAGCGCCCGCGCATCCGTCGACCCCGCCGCAACGAACCGCAGGCGCACGACACCGCCCTCCCCGTTCGACGCCGGTCGCTGCGCCGCCAGCCAGTCCTTGAACCGGCGGCACAGTCCGCAGTGGGCGTCGTACAGCACCGTCAACTCGCGCACGATCCGCGCAGCCTTCAGTACCCGTACCGCGGTTCGCCCACCGGCTGCACGGTGTCGTTGGGCGGCACGGGCGGGGTCGTCTGCAGCTCGAGGCGGCTGCGGGTGCGGATCTTGTTGAAGATCCAGACGTTGGTCAGATGCACGGCCCCGAGCACCAGCATCACGATCCCGAGCTTCACGCTGAGCTGCTCGAACACCCCGCGCGCGTCCACCACCACGCTCCCACCGCGCAGGAACAGCGTCACGAACCCGAGGTTGATCAGGTAGAACCCGACCACGAGCAGCCGGTTCACCGCGTCGGCGAAGTCCTCGTTGCCGTGGAACACGTCGACCAGGAAGATCCGCCCGTTCCGGCTCAGCGTCCGCGCCACCCAGATCGTCAGCGGCACCGCAATGGCCAGGTAGACCAAGTACGTCGTCACCGTCATGTCCATCTCATCCCCACTCTTCTTGAACACGTTCAAATTCCGACAACCCGACCGTACGCCGTCTTTTTGAACATGTTCAAGTCGATGATCACGTGACGTGGATCTCCCCTGAGGCAGGATGGCGACATGACGACCTGGGTCTTCGAAGGAACCGTGCTCCCGTCCGGCGACACCGCGCGCGTCACGTTCGGCCCGGGCCAGATCGGCGAGGTGCTGCCCGGCCGGTACGGCGTTCCCGGTCTGGTCGACTCGCATTGCCACCTGACCATGGCCCCCGGCGCGAACGGCCCCGTGCTGCGCGGCGCGGACTTCGCGGCGGAGCGGCTCGGCGAGCTGGCCGGCGCCGGCGTGAGCGTTGTCCGGGATGTCGGCGGCAACCGCGAGGTCACGCTCGAGCTGGCGCGCACGCCCGACGACAGCCGGCCGCTCGTCCTCGCGGCCGGCCGGTTCCTCGCGCCGAAGGGCTGCTACTTCCCGCAGGCGCACGAGCCGGTCGCTCCCGAGGACCTGCTCGCGGCGGTCGAGGCCGAGATCGCCGACGGCGCCACCTGGCTGAAGCTGGTCGGCGACTTCCCCGAGGTGGGTCCGGACGGCCCGATCCGCGGCAGCAAGGTCAGTCCGACGTACGGTCTGGACGTGGTTGAGGCCATGATCGAGCTGGCCCACTCCCGCGACGCCCGGGTCGCGGCACACGTCAACACCGACCACGTCAGCGACCTGATCCGGGTCGGCATCGACTCGGTCGAACACGGTACGGCGCTCACCGAGCGGGACCTGGAAACCCTCGGCGCCCGCGGCGGCGGGTGGACCCCGACGCTGTGCGCCTCGGTCAGCCCGAGCCCCGACGAGACCCCCGAGCAGACGGCTCGCCGCCGAGCCCGCTCCGAGTACCTGGCGTCGATCCTGCCGCTCGCCGAGCAGTACGGCGTCCGTGTGCTGACCGGATCCGATGTGGTCGGCACGGTCGCGGGCGAGATCGACCTGCTGGTGAAGCACGGGCTGTCCGTCGAGCAGGCCCTCACCGCAGCCTCCACCGGCGCGCAGGACTTCCTCGGTCTAACCGGCGCGGGCAACCTCGTCACGTACGACGCCGACCCGCGCGAGCACCCCGAAGTACTGGCGACGCCGGCTTCCGTCGTACTGAACAACCGCCGGATCTCATGAAGGAGAAGGACCTCGACCGCTGGGTCGACCGGTACCGGAAGGCGTGGGAGAGCAACGATCCCGCGGATATCGCCGCGCTCTGGACCGAGGACGCCGCCTGGTACCGGCGTCCGGACGAGGCGCCGGTGCTCGGGCGGGATGCGATCGTGGCGGCCTGGCTCGATGTCGCGGACGGTCCGGGCGAGACGGATTTCGAGTACCAGGTGCTCGGGTTCGGCGACGGGGCCGGATTCGTGCGCGGCTGGACGACGTACCTGACCAATCCACCGGCCGAGTTCAGCAACCTGTGGGTGATCCGGCTGGACCGGGACCGGGCGCACGAGTTCACCGAATGGTGGATGGAGAAGCCGCTCTGAGCTACCCTGCCGGGTAGGCACTCAGGGTGCCACCGGTCCGCGGGAAGGGCTCAGCCCACCTGACATGAGCACGGTTGTGGCAGTTGTTCACCTCCTTTCTCGCCTGACGACGCGGACAGCGGGCTCGTAGAGAGGAGGTCGGTGATGCCGACCCGAAATCTTCCGGACGACCCACACCTCGAACACCTTCGCAAGCAGGCCAAAGCGCTGCTCAAGGGTGTCCGCGCCGGGGACCGCGAGGCGATCGCGATCGCGGACGAGTTCCATCCCGTGCACACGCTGGCGGACGCGCAGCTGGTCGTTGCCCGCAGCTACGGATTCCCCAGCTGGCCAAGGATCGTGCGGCACCTGGAGTTGGTGGACAAGTACAGCCGGTCACCGCATCGGCAGTCCGTCGGCGGCCCGCTCAACACCCCGGAGCAACGAGCCGACGAGTTCCTCCGCCTGGCGACGTTGCACTACGGGCAGGACGATCCGGCGCGGCAACGATCCGCACGTGATCTCCTCGAGCAGTTCCCAGAGATTGCCCAAAGCAACATTTATACGAAGGTCGTTGCCGGCGACATCGACGGCGTGCGCGCGGATCTCTCCAAAGCAGCGCAAGAGGGCGGACCGTTCGACTGGGAACCGTTGCTCTACCTCGCTTACAGCCGCCTGGACGCACCCAATCAGGTCGAGATCGCGCGTCTCCTTCTCGAGAATGGCGCCGACCCCAACGCCGGATACCTCTGGCAGGGACTCCCGTCACCCTTCACCGCGATCACGGGAGTCTTCGGTCGTGGCGAAGGTGACCAACCACCGCACCACAACCGCGTCGAACTGGCTCGCGTGCTGCTCGACGCCGGCGCTGACCCGAACGACAGCCAGACCATGTACAACTGCGGCCCCGGTTGTCCCCCGCCGTACGACGATGTGCATCTGGAGCTGCTGATCGAGTACGGACTGGGCCGCGGCGACGGCGGCCCGTGGCACGAACGGATGACGACCGCACACCCGACTCCCCAGCAATTGATGGAGGACGAGCTGGTGTTCGCGTCCTGGGCCGGTCTGCTGCACCGGGCCGAACTAGTGCTTGCCCAAGGCACCGATCCCGAAGGCACTGGCACGAGGCATCCGGTGTACGGCGGCAGTCGACCGTACGTTCTGGCCGCGGTGCAAGGCCATGCGGAGATCGCGGAAATGCTCCGAGCGCGTGGTGCGGCGCCGCTGGACGAGATCGAGGAGGTGTACGCCGCGGCGATGCGTGGCGAGACACCGGACATCGACGCCGATCTTGCCGCGCGGGCCGTGAAGCGCCAACGTCATCTGCCCGTTCGAGCCGCCGAGATCGGCCGTACCGAGGCGCTGGAACCGTTGCAGCGACTCGGGTTCGATCTGAATCGGATCTCGGGCGGATCGGCGCCGATCCACCGCGCGGCGCTCAACGGTCACCTGGACACGGTCAAGAAGCTGATCGAGCTAGGCGCGGACCCGGAACTACGCGATCCCAACTACGACGGGAGTGCGCTCGGCTGGGCGGAGCACAACCACCAGCAGGCGGTGATCGACTACCTCAAGGGCTTACCGCAAGGAACAGGAACGCGCTGAACACCGCGAGGTGAACGGCACCCTGGAGCAGCGTGGCGCGCCCGGTCGCGAGAGTCAGCATCGCGGTCACGACCGTCAGTGCGAACAGCACCATCTCCTTGCCGCCGAGCCCGAGGACGAGCGGTCCGCTCAACCAGATGGACGCGACAGCGATCGCGGGGATCGTCAGTCCGATGCTCGCGAGCGCTGAGCCGAGCGCCAGGTTGACGCTGGTCTGGAGGCGGTTCCGCAGTGCCGCGCGTACTGCGGCAACCGTCTCCGGCAGCAGCACCAGCAGCGCGATCACGACACCGACCACGGCCAGCGGCGCGCCGGCCGACTCGACCGCGGACTCGAGCCTCGGCGAAACAGTCTTGGCCAGACCAACGACCGCGATCAAACAGACGAACAGCAAGCCGAGGCTGAGCAGCGCGGTCTTGCCGCTCGGCGCCGCCGCGTGATCGTCCTCGTCGGCGACGTCGCTGTCCTCGTCGGCGCGCACGGGAAGGAAGTAGTCCCGGTGCCGGATCGTCTGGATGAACACGAAGACGCCGTACAGCACCAGCGACGTCACACCCGCGAACGCGAGCTGCGCCGAGCTGAACCGCGGCCCCGGCGCACTGGTCGTGAACGTCGGCAGCACCAGGCTCAGCGTCACGAGCGCAGTCATCACGGTCAGCGCGGAGTACGACGCCTGCACGCGGAACTCCTGCACGCGGTGCCGCAGCGAGCCGACAACGAGTGCCAGACCGAGGATCCCGTTGCAGGTGATCATCACCGCGGCGAACACGGTGTCGCGAGCCAGTGACGCAGCCTTCTCCCCACCCGACGCCATCAGTGTGACGATCAGCGCGACCTCGATGATCGTCACGGCGAGCGCGAGGATCAGCGTGCCGTACGGTTCGCCGACACGATGTGCGACAACCTCGGCGTGATGGACGGCGGCGATCACCGCAGCCCCGAGACCGAGGCATACGAGGGTCAACAAGAACGGACTCAGGTCGCGATGCCAGGTCACCAGCAGGTCAACGAAAGCGAGCAGCGGCACGGCCAAGGTCCAGCGCGGCAGCCGTCGGATCCAGGAGATTCTCATCCCCAGGCAGTCTATCGGGAATCCCCTTGGCATCCGGGGAACATCGGGTGATGCTTCTCCCAATGACTGTGCAGATCAGGAACGCAACCGATGCCGACTGGGCGGCCATCTGGCCGTTCTTCCACGAGATCGTGACGGCGCGCGAGACGTATACGTACGACCCCCACGTCAGCGAGGAAGATGCCCGGGCGATGTGGATGTCGCCAATGGATTTCCCGCTCGGCCGGACGACGGTCGCGGTCGATGCCGACGGCACCGTTCTCGGTACTGCGAACATGTACCCGAACCGGCCTGGTCCCGGCGCGCATGTCTCCAGCGCGAGCTTCATGGTCGACGGCAAGGCGCGCGGCAAGGGCGTCGGCCGGCTGCTGTGCGAGGACATGATCGAGTGGGCCGGGCGATCCGGGTTCCGCTCGATCCAGTTCAACGCGGTCGTGGAGACGAACGAACCCGCCGTACATCTCTGGCAGTCCCTCGGCTTCCGCATCGCCGGCACCGTTCCCGAGGCTTTCGACCACCCCAGACTCGGGTACGTCGGTCTCCACGTCATGTACCGTCCCTTGCCATGAGTCGTGCTCGCCGGATGTGGAAGGCGCTTGAGCCGTATCACGCGATCACGTACTTCTCGCCGGAGACGCGGAAGGCGACCGACGCGCTCGGGCTGAAGGGCGGCTGGATGAGCTACTTCGGCTGCCGGGCCGCGCCGCTCGGCACGGTCGGGCCGGAGGTCGTCGCCGCGACGTTCTACAACTTCCACCCGGCGATGGTCGCCCGCTCCCTGCCGGACGCGTGGGCCTACGCGACCCCGGAACAACTCCTCGACGCGCGCCTGACGGCAGTGGACAACGCCGTACGCCGACTGTTCCCGGACGAGCCGCCATACCAAACCGTATGGTCTGGTGAGGCCGTCAAGCGAGCAGCCGAGCTGGCTCGACGGGCGGCTGAACTCGCGCCGGTTGCCGGGCGCCCGATCGCGGCGGCCAATGCCGCGCTGGAGTGGCCGGACGAGCCGCATCTCGTGCTGTGGCACGCGACCACGATCCTGCGGGAGTCGCGCGGCGACGGGCACGTCGCGGCGCTGGTCGCAGCCGAGCTCAGTCCGTGTCAGGCATTGGTGACGATCTCCGCTGCGGGCGGGCCGTCCAAGGAGGTGTTCCAGCTCAACCGCCGGTGGAGCGACGAGGAGTGGGCTGTCGCCTCCGACGATCTGCGCAGCCGCGGACTGCTCGACGCCGACGGCGCGCTCACCGGCTCCGGACGAGCCCTGCGGCAGGAGGTCGAAGACACGACAGATGCGCTGGCCGATCAGGGTTGGCGCGCGCTGGGTGACGAGCACGCCGGCGAGTTGCATGACGTCGTACGGCCGATGAGCGCCGTACTGATGTCGGCCGGGCTGATCCCGGCAGACAATCCGATGGCTATGCGCTGGGACTGATCCGGTCAGCCAGCGTCCGGAGCGACTGAGCGAGCTGCTCACCGGTCGGCGCGCTGTCCGGATCGAACATGCCCTGCGCGACCACCCCGAGCAGCAACGCCTGCAGGAGTGAACCGATCGCCTGGACCTCGGCAGGGTCGGCGTCCGGATCGACGCCGCCGAACATGTGCGCCAGCCCTTCGCGCGCCTCGCCCTGCATCTTCGTCAACTCCGCGACCAGCTCGGGCATGCTCGCGCCGAGGCTGAGGACCTCGAACTGCGTCGCCCACAACGCCTTCAGTCGCGGGTTGGACAGGCTGTCGATGATCTGACCCCACGTCGCGACGAACTGCTCATGCGGTCCGGCCGCAACCGCCGCACGCTCATCACCGCCCGAGCCCGCCGCGCCGCCCGCGCCGCTCGAGCCCCCCGCGCCGCTCGAGCCCCCCGCGCCGCCTGCGCCCGCCGCGCCCGCCACCTCGGTTGCCCACTCGTCGGTGAGCAGCGCGCGCAGCGCCTCGTTGAGCAGCGTCTCCTTGGACCCGAAGTGGTAACCGATCGCCGCCAGGCTCACCCCGGCCGCGGTCGCGATGTCGCGCGCCGTCGTCCGGCTGTAGCCCTTCTCCAGCAGACACGCCTTCGCGCCCTCGACCAGCGCCTCGCGGTTACCCATGCCAGAACCCTAACACATTCGTCTCACACGAACGTCTTGCACATTTGTCTAAGACCGTCGTACAGTCGTGGCACACCGACAACTTCTGGAGGGGTTCCGATGACGACAGTTCTGATTTCCGGCGCGAGTGTGGCGGGTCCGGCCCTGGCGTACTGGCTGCAGCGGTACGGCTTCACCACCACCGTGGTCGAGCGCGCTCCGGCACCGCGGGCCGGCGGGTACGCGGTCGACTTCCGCGGCGCCTCGATGAAGGTGCTCGAGCGGATGGGCATCCTGGACGCGGTCCGGGCCAAGGCGACCGACATGGGCGACATCACCTACGTGAACGAGCAGGGCAAGCGCGTCGCGAGCACTCCGCCGAGCGCACTCAGCGGCGAGTTGGAGATCCTCCGCGGCGACCTGGTCGAGATCCTGTACTCACGGACCGCCGACACGACCGAATACCTGTTCGGCGACTCGATCGCCTCCTTGACCGACGACGGTTCGGGCGTCGACGTCGTCTTCGAGAGCGGCCTGACCCGGCGGTTCGACCTGGTCATCGGCGCGGACGGGCAGCACTCGAACGTACGCCGGATCGCGTTCGGGCCGGAGTCGTCGTACACACACGACCTCGGCTACTACGTCTCGGTCAGCACGGTCGCCAACCACCTGAACCTGGATCACACCGGGCAGATCCTGAATGTCCCGGCAAGACCGTCGGCACGTACAGCGCACGCAACAACACCGAGGCGAAGGCGCTGTTCTACTTCACCGCCAAGGACAAGCTGGACTACGACCGGCGCGACCCGGAATCCCAGAAGGCGATCATCGACGAGCAGTTCGCCGGCATCGGCTGGGAGGTGCCGACGCTACTGGCGGGGATGCGGCAGGCGCCAGACTTCTACTTCGACTCGATCACCCAGATCAAGCTGGACAGCTACTCCCGTGGCAGAGTGGCGCTGGTCGGCGACGCCGGGTACTGCGCCTCGTCGCTGTCAGGCATGGGCACGAGTCTCGCGATCGTGGGCGCGTACGTCCTCGCCGGTGAGCTGCACGCGGCCGACGGCGACCACGTGCGAGCCTTCGCGGAGTACGACGTACGCATGAAGGGCTTTGTCGCCGCGTGCCAGAAGCTGGCCCACGAGGGAGCGATGTGGTTCATCCCGGGCAGCAAGTGGTTCATGAAGCTGCGCAACCTGACCTTGCGGATGATGCCGTACCTGCCGTGGCGGAAGGTGATCGAGCAGGCGCCGTTGAAGGTCGGCAACGCGATCGAGCTCACGACGTACGAAGTGTCGTCGTCCGAAGGCCTTCCTGTGCAGCCCGCAACACCGCGTCCGTGAGCGCGTCCAGGATGCCGGACTCGAGCTTCCAGTGCTGCCAGTACAACGGCACGTCGATGTACTTGCCTGGGGCAACTTCCATCAGGCGGCCGGCGGCGAGCTCGGATCCTGCGAGCTGGTCCTCGATCATCCCCCAGCCGAGCCCGATCCGGACCGCCTCGTGGAACGGCGCGGACGCCGGGATCGCGTGCGAGGGAGGATCCAGCTTCCGCCGGGTCACCTTGCGCAGCAGCCGATGCTGCAGCACGTCCTTCTCGTTGAACACGACCATCGGGGCCTCGGCAAGTGCCTCCGGCAACGGTCTCCCGGTCAGCCAGCGCTCGGCGTACTCCGGGGTGGCGAGCGGGAGGTACCGCATCTTCCCGAGCGGTACGACGCGACAGCCCTGCACCGGCCGCGGATCGGCGGTGACCGCGGCCAGGACCGTACCGTTGCGGAGGTACTCCGCCGAGTGCTCCTCGTCCTCCTGGTGCACCAGGAACCGGGCGTTGTGCGTACGGGACAGGTCCAGCATCGCGGGCAGGAACCAGTTGTTGAGCGAGTCCGCGTTCACCGCGAGCGGGATGCGCTGCGCGTCGACCGTACCGCGGACAGCGGCGATCGCCTCGAGCTCCAGCAGCGACACCTGGCGGGCCAGCCGGAGCAACGCCTCACCCGCCGCGGTCGGCCGGGCCGGCTTGCCGCGCATCACCACGACCTGACCGAGGCGGCTCTCCAAGGCCTTGATCCGTTGGCTGATCGCGGACGGCGTGACGCGCAAACGCCGGGCCGCCGCGTCGAAGCTGCCCTCGTCGACGACGGCCACGAACGTCTCGAGCTGCACGGAGTCGAACTGCATGATGAAGCAATCCTAATGGTGCGTCAGAATCTTTAGCTGGTTTGAAGCCCCACAACTGCCTACCGTCGAAGACATGCCCCTCTTCGCCGGATTCGCCACGTCGATTTCCCTGATCGTCGCGATCGGCGCCCAGAACGCTTTCGTACTCCGCCAGGGCCTGCGCCGCGAACACGTCCTCCCGGTCGTCCTGACCTGCGCACTCTCCGACGCACTCCTGATCTCCAGCGGCATCCTCGGCCTCGGCGCCCTCCTCACCCGCAGCCAACTCGCCCTCGACATCGCCAAGTTCGGCGGCGCCGCCTTCCTCTACACGTACGCCGCCCTGGCCGCCAAGCGTGCCTTCAACCCCGGCGCGATCACCCCCGCCGACCACGCCCCCGCCGCCCTCCGCAGCGTCGTACTCACCTGTCTGGGCTTCACGTACCTCAACCCGCACGTCTACCTGGACACCGTCGTCCTCCTAGGCTCCCTCGCCAACCAACGAGGCACCGACGGCCGCTGGCTCTACGGCCTAGGCGCCGTAGCCGCCAGCTTCACCTGGTTCTTCGCCCTAGGCTTCTTCTCCACCAAACTGACCACCCTCTTCGCCCGCCCCCGAGCCTGGCAATTCCTGGACTCCGCCATAGCCCTCATCATCACCACCCTGGCAACCTGGATGCTCCTCGCCTGATATCCACAGGCCACAATCACAGTTGGTCGCCACCCGCACTCTCGGATAAACTGTGAGTAGCAAGACCAGCCCCTCTGCCCACTCGGGCACGGGCTGGTCGTCTTTTCCGAGGGATTCACGTGACTTCCTACGCCAAGCCACATCTGTCCTTCGATGCCCAGGTCCAGCTACTTCAGAGCAGAGGCATGGTCATCGACGATCCTGCCACTGCGGCGCAGTTGTTGAGCGCGATCGGCTACTACCGGCTGAGCGGCTACTGGTACCCGTACCGTCGCCAGCTCGGCGCGAGGCAACGCGACGATCAGTTCGTTGCGGGCACGAACTTCACCACTGTCGTCCGCCTGTACGACGCCGACCGGCGACTCAAACTGCACGTCCTCGATGCGATCGAGCGGGTTGAGATCGCGCTTCGAGTCATGATCGGATTCACCCTGGGGAAGCGCGGCGCCTATGCCCACCTCGACCGGACCAACCTCGACGGTCAGTTCACCCAGTCCAACGGCGGGCGGCGGAGCAAGTACGACAACTGGGTTGCCAAGGTACTGGACACCCAGGGCCGATCCTCGGAGGACTTCGTCGTGCACTTTCAGCAGAAGTACGACGGCCGCCTGCCCGTGTGGGTGGTCACCGAGATCCTGGACTTCGGCTCAACGGCGCATCTGTACCGCGGTCTCAAGGCCGCTGACCGCAACTCCATCGCACGCGAGCTCGACATCGTGGATCAGTTCGGGCAGGGCAATGGACACACGCTGGGCAACTGGCTGCGGGTGCTGAACTACGTCCGCAATATCTGCGCACATCACTCCCGGCTGTGGAACCGGCACATGGTCAACAAGATCGGGGCACGGCAACTAGCGAGCATCCCCGATCTCCGGCACCTCAGCGAACCGGAGGTGTCCCATCACAGGATCTACTCCACGCTGTGCGTTCTGGCGTTTCTGTTGGAGCGGGTCGGGCGAGGGGATTGGGTAGTCGGGCTTCGAGAGTTGGTGGGGGTAGAGATGCCTGGGTGCGGACGGAGTCTGTCGGAGATGGGGTTCCCGGTGGGATGGGATGGACGTTGGCCGTGGATGTGACGGTGTTGTGTGATGCGGTGGCGGTGTTTCCGGAGGGGGTTGCGGAGGCCTTGCCTGGTTGGGGGTTGGAGGCCGCGGCGTGGACGGGGCGGGTGATGCCGGGGAATGTTCGTGGGGGTGGGTGGTTGTTGCATTTTCATAGTTACTTGGTGAGTTCGGGTGACGGTGTGGTGTTGGTGGATGCGGGGGTGGGGCCGGCGGGTGGGGAGGCGGCGGAGTGGTTGGGGGTGGCGGGGCGGTTGCCTGGATTGTTGAAGAAGGTGGGGGTTCAGGCGGCGGATGTGGATGCGGTTGTTCTGACGCATGTGCATCTGGATCACGTGGGGTGGGCCTCGGATGGGGTGCGGCCGGCTTTTCCGCGGGCGGAGTACGTCGTACAGCGGGATGAGGTGGAGCAGGTGCGCGGCGGATCGACGTACGTGAGCAGGATCCGGCCGATTGAGGAAGCTGGGCAGTTGCGGATCGTGGAGGGGGAGACGGCGCTGCGCGGGATGCGGTTGGTGCCTACGCCGGGGCATACGCCTGGGCATCAGTCGGTGGTGACGGATCGGGCCGTGCTGGGTGGTGATGTGTTGGTGCATCCGGCGCAGGCTCGGTGGCCGGAGCTCACGTATGTGTACGAGCGGGATCCCGCGCAAGCCGTGACCTCGCGGCGGGAGGTGCTGGCGATGGCGGCCGCGATGGGTGTGCCGATCGCGGCCGCGCATCCGCATGCTGCACTGGAAGCCGACGCCACGCCAGTTGCCACCCCAAGCACCGGCGACGACGTCTGCCCGCCGTACAAGCTTTAGCGGTAGCCCGTAGTGTCTGCAGGCTTGCCGGCGCCCTCCACCTCGACGATGTAGCGCCAAGCATCCGGACGGCTGCCGTCCAGGTCTGTGAACCCGTAGAGCTGAGCGAGTTCCCCGCTCGAGGTGGACTTGCCGTTCCACCGCCGTACGTCGGGGTCCGCTGCCAGCGCCGCCACCGCGCGGCCGACGTACGACGGGCTCTCGGAGATCGCGAAATGCGGGACCTTCGACGTCGCGTCCCGCCAGTTCTCCTCGCGTACGCCGAACCCGTCGAGCATCGCCTCCGACCGCAGCCACCCCGGCGTGAGCAGTACGGCGGCCGCGTCGTACTGCTTCAACTCGTGCGCCAGCGCGAACGCCATCCGGCTGACCGCGCCCTTCGCGACGTCGTAGAAGAACGAGACGCGATAGTTCGACGCGTTGTACTCGTTGGTGCCGTCCGTCGTCTCGACGACCAGCCCGCCCGGCGTCTTGATCAGCAACGGCAGCGCGAAGTGGCTGGTGATCGCGTGCGTGTTCACGCCCAGCTCCAGCAACCGCAGACCATCAGAGAGCGAGCTCTCCCACACAGTCTTGTCCCACTCGGGCTCGCCGAACTGCCCCCAGATGTCGTTCACCAGGATGTGCAGCGCGCCCTGCTCAGCCTCGATCCGCGCCACCAGCTCACGCACCTGCGACGGATCGAGATGATCCACCGGTACGGCGATGCCGCGGCCGCCGGCCTTGTCGACGAGCTCGGCCGTCTCCTCGATCGTCTCCGGCCGGTTCATCTCCGACGGCCGGCTCCGGGTGGTCCGGCCGGTCACGTACACGGTCGCGCCGGCCGCACCGAGCTCGACCGCGATCCCCCGCCCGGCCGCTCGGGTCGCCCCGGCGACCAACGCCACCTTCCCCGCCAACGGCTTCATCGCTCCTCCTAATCCATACGTTGTACGATTATGTACCATACGGCGTATGGTTAACGTCGGCAAGCGCTCCGGGCGGCCCCGCGCCGGGGAGGAGCGGCTGAGCCGGGAGGCGATCCTGACCGCGGCGCTGCGGATCGTCGACGACGAGGGCATCGACGCGCTGACGATGCGGCGACTCGCGGCGACGCTGCAGGTCAACCCGATGTCGCTGTACCATCACCTGCCGAACAAGGCCGCCGTGTTGGCCGGCCTCGCGGAGCTGGTGTTCGCCGGGCTGGAATTGCCCGACCCCGGCGACGCCGTGCCGTGGGACGAGCAGCTGAAGGAGGCAGCGCGTGCCTATCGCAACGGCCTTCGGCAACATCCGAATCTCGCGCTGCAGGTGCTGTCCGACACGTCCGCAGTCTCGGACGTCGTCGTGGTCACGATGGAGCCGTTCTACCGCGCACTCGACCGGGCCGGCCTGTCACCACGTCAGATTTTCGAGGCGGCCAACACCCTGATCGACTTCATCCACGGGTTCAGCCTCGGCGAGGCGTCCGTACGGGCCGAGACGTTCGAACTGGCGCCGGACCTGCTCACCCGCGTGCGCGCACTCCCGGCGGACAAGGCGCCGACGCTGAAGAGGATCGTCGGCGGCCTCGGCGTCGAGGGCCTCGCCTACGACTTCGACGGCGGGTTCGAGTCGGGGCTCTCCACGCTGACCGCGGGCATAGCGGCAACCGCACGCCGTCGGTAGCGCGAGATCGCGACCCCGACCAGGCAGAGCGCGCCACCGCCGTACGCGAGCGGCGCCGGGCTCTCGCCGAGCAGCAGCCAGCCGAGGAAGATCGTGATCGGCGGGACCAGGTACGTCGTCGCGCCCATCCGGCCGGCCGTCGTACGGGCCAACGCGTAGGCCCAGGTCGTGAAGGCGATCGCGGTCGGGAACGCGCCGAGGAACACGACCCACCAGATCGTCGACGGGCGCGCATCAGCCGTCTCACGAACGAGCGTCGGTGCGAACGGCAGACACGCGATCGCACCGATCACGCACGACAACCAGGTCACCTCTAGCGCAGGCAGTCGCGCGAGCAGCGGCTTCTGCGATACAACACCGACCGCGTACGCCGCCGCGGCGACGAGACACAGCACAACACCCCACGTCTCGGCGCTTCCGCTGGACGACGAGAGCCCGATCAGGACCACCCCGCCGAACGCGACGATGCTCCCCATCACCAACTGACGCGGGAATCCCTCGCGGAGAAGGACGCCCGCCAGCAACGCGATCAGTAGCGGCCCGATATTGACGAGCATGGCCGTCGTACCGGCGTCGAGGTGGCGCTCGGCCTCGTTCAGCGCGAGGTTGTAGACGCCGAACCAGAGCAGGCCGCAGGCGAGCAGGAACTTCCAGTCACCGCGAGCCGGCCAGCGCCGCGGCCGGGCGAACACGAAGATCCCGAGCAGCACACTGCCGACGAGCAACCGCCCGAGCGACAGCGCACCGGCCGAGATCTCCTGGCCGACGTGGCGGATCGCCACGAACGCCGACGCCCACAGCACCACCGTGACCGCAGCCGCACCGGCGGCCAACGCACCCTGCTTCTTCATGCTGATACAACGCCGTCGGGGCTCATGGTGTGAGGCTAGGTGTCGGACGCTTCGGCGGCCACCGAAGTACGCGGCTCCGGCAGCGCGAACGGTACGACGAACGCCGTGATCAGGACCGGGATCGTCAGACCCGCGACCAGCACCGACATCGTGAACCACAGCGATCCGAGCGCGAACCCGCCGTACACCGCGATCGCGAAGACCTCGGCGAAGAAGCCCGACACCGAGGTCACGGTCGCCCGAGCCTTTCCGGTGATCGCGTCCTGCAACCGCGACTCCGAAACCACGATCACCAGCTGCATGAGCCCATAGCCGAGCGCGATCGGCAGGAACCCCCACACCGACCCGCTCAGCGCTCCGGCAGCAATCAGCACCGCAGTTGCCCCGAGCCCCAGCGCAAATGTTGCCGCGGGCAACTTGTACGCCGGACCCGCGAGCGCGCTGCCGATCGCCTGCGCGGCAACGGTTCCCGCGATCAGCAACGGGATCGCGTCGGTCGTCGCACCCGCTTCCCGGGCGAGCAGCGGGAAGTACTCGTCGAACGCCAGGAACCCGCCCAGCAACGCCACGAGCGCGACCGCCCGGCGCACCAACTGGCTGTGCAGCACCTCCATCACACCCGTCCGCAACACTCTGACGTAAACCGCGAAGGCTGCTCGAGTGCCAGGCTCGTCCGCGTCGCGAGCGGTCTCGACGACGCGCGCTTCGGGAAGCGTCCACGCAACGAGCGCCTGCAGCAGGCCGCTGAGCACGCTGACGATTCCGGCGAGCGTGTAGCCGCCGAGCGCGAACAGCGGCGTCGCGAGCGCGGTCGCCGCAAGGTTCGCGACGAACGAGGCGGAGCGGGCGCGACCGAGGACGGTTGCGTAGTCGGCGGTCCGCTCCCGCGCGGCGAGCTCGTCGTACACGAACGCTTCGTACGTGCCGGAGATGAGCGCGGACGACGTACCCCAGAGGACGAAGCCCAGTGCGAAGCCGGTGAAGGACGGGAGCGTGATCCACGCGGCGTACCCGAGGGCGCTGATCAGGGCGCCGAGAACCAGCAGCTTGCGCCTCGAATACGTGTCCGCCCAGGCGCCGGACGGCACCTCGAGGACGAACGCGGTCGCCGACCAGATGACGAACAGCGTCGAGATCTGGGCAGCCGACAGTCCGTGATCGGCGAACAGCAACTGGTACAGCGGGTAGAGCGGGATGAAGTCGTGGAACGCCTCGAAGGCAATGACTCGGGCGAACAGACTCTTGTCAGAACGTCAAAGATGCGGGCTCGGCAGTCTCATGCATCGAAGATACGCGAAAATGACGCGCGGAACCGCTGGAATATCGGTCAGAGTAGAGCGATGGGACAGGTCAGCGAACGGTTCTGGGCGAAGCTGCCGGAGGGCAGCCGCGACGCCCTCGTCGACGGATTGAGCCAGTCCGAGCTGCAGTCGCTGCTGCTCGACGTCACCCGCGAGCGAGCCGCCAAGGTGACGCCGGCGCGGCTGTTGCAGCGCTGGCAGCAGGACCGGTTCGTGCGACCGTCGACCATCGATCCGCGCGAGCTGGTGCAGACCCAGCAGCGGCTGTGGGCGGCGCTGCCGGAGAAGTTCGACGGCGTCCAGCTGTCCCCGGTGACTCCGTTGGGCACGTGTTCTGCGGTCGCGCCGATCAACCAGCACCAGGTGGTCAGCACGATCCGCGGCACGGAGGTCGCCAGCGACCCGACCAATGAGCTGGCGATCGAGGCCGCCGTACGCCGTCGTGCCGGGCAGGATCGCGTGCACCTGGCGACCTGTCAGCGGGTGGTCCGGGCGCAGCCGTTCGACGGCCCCGGGATGTCGGCGCATTTCGAGCTGTTCGTGCTGGTGTCGAGCGCGCGTGACACCGGCTCGTGCCGGACAGAGGCCGAGCTGTTGATCGACCACCTGCGCTTCTGGCACGACGTACTCGGCGACAAGGCCGAGCTCACGTTCACGGCGTTCAAGGAGTCGGCGCTGCGGGACCGGATCGAGGACACGGTCCGGCCGGCGCTCGGAGTCGCGTTCACCGAGGACACCGAGCGGACCAAGAGCGGGAGCTACTACGCCGGCACGGCGCTGGGCATCGGCGTCGGCGGCTCGGGCCTGGGGAGCGGCTCCGAGGGCCTGGGTGACGGTGGGTTCACAACCTGGACCGCGGACCTGCTCGGCGACGCGAAGGAACGCTGCCTGACGTCGTGCATCTCCACCGAACGCCTGACCGTCATCGGAGCTTGAGCAGCCCCGCATCCGTCGGCCGGAACCCGCACGCGTCCAGATAGAACGCGCTCAGATGCGGCTCGAAGTCGACATGCAGCCATTCACACCCGGCCTGACGCGCCTCCTCGGCGGCAGTCAGCACCAACTGCTTCCCGATCCCGCGCCGCCCATGATCCGGATGTACGGCGGTATCCAGGACGAACGCGTGCGCACCGCCGTCCCAACACACCTGCACAAACCCAACCAACTGCTCGCCGCTAAAGGCCCCAACCCAAGTCAACGCCCACCGCTCCAACCGCTCACCCCACGCGGTCGCCTCAGCCTCACCTTCGAAAGCCGCCGCATGCAGCTCCGACAACTCCCGATCATCCACCGAGAACCGCACGACGTACTTCACAGCAACTCCAATGCAGCCTCGAGGCGACCATTCCAGCCCACAGCCTCACCATCGGGCAGATCCGACGCGCTCAGGAACCCCTGGACCATCACCGACGGCATGACCGCGCTGAGCCCTTCGCTTGTCCCATAAGCACTCAACGCCTCCGGCCACCGCTCCGGCTCCACCGAGGACACCAAGAACCAGGCAAGATCCAGCACGCCCGGCGCCGCCGACACGTCCTCCCAGTCCAGCAGCGCGACGACGCCGTCAGGCCCGGTCCGCATGTTCTGCGCCGAGGCATCCCCGTGCGCCAACGTCAACGCCCCCACCTGCGCCACAGCCTTCTCGGCCTCAACCACCCGACCGACGAGACGCTCGCCGAACGAGCGCACCGAAGCCGACAGGTCGGACCGCCCAGCCAGCGCGGGCCAGCTCCGGTCGTAGAGGTCGGCAACCAGCTGCTCGCCGGCGCCGAGCGGACGCAGCCAACCCCAGTCCGCTCGTCCAGCCCAGCGGTCATGCAACTCGCGCAGGACTCGCGCAGCGGCGGGCGGCTCGGCTCCCGCGGCCCAGTCGGACAGGTCCTCCAGCACGAGCAGAGTGCCGTCTGGGCCGGACTCGGCCTGGTAGCACTCCGGGACGCGTACTCCGACCACCGGTGCGATCTCCCGGTAGAAGCGCACCTCGGACTCGAACATCTGCAGCACGTCCGGAATCGAGCCAGGCACCGCAGGCTGCCGCCGCTTTATGTGGGTACGCACGCCCCAGTGCTTATCAGGACAGCTGTCCTGTCCTCCACCAGATTTCTAGGCGACCAGCGCGAACGCTTGGGCCGTGGCGGAGTAAGCGCGGGGGCCGGAGGGGATTCGGTGGGCGCTGCGGTCCTCGACGCGGACCGCTGCGGTCTGGAGGCGGACCGGAAGGGTGGAGCGTACGGCGGTAGCCAGGTCGAACTGCACCTCGGCCAGCAGATCGGTCAGCTCCAGCTCGAGTGCACGGCAGATCGCGGCGAGGATCTCCGAGGAGGGCTCCTTGCGGCCGCGCTCGATCTCGGACAGGTACGGCACCGACACCTGGGCCAGCTCGGCGAGCTCGCGCAGGGTGATCCCCCGCTCGCGCCGCAAGCGGCGGAAGACGTTCCCGATCACCTGGCGTAGCAACACGTCTGGTCCTCCTCGCCTCCGGATGTCCTGTACCGAGTGTGCCACCCCGACCAGGTCCCTCGCGCAAAGATCTGCCCTGGGCAGATTCTTCTCAGTAAGTGAGCGCCCGCTGGAGGTCTGCGGTCAAGTCTTCGGGGTCCTCCAGGCCGAGGCTGAGCCGGAGCAGGCCGTCGGACGGCTTGGCCTCGGCGGCCACGAGGCGGTGGGTCAGCGCTGCGGGGTGCTGGATGAGCGTGTCCACCCCGCCCAGAGACACCGCGTGGGTGATGAGCTTCAAGGCGCCGGCGACCCTCGACGCGGCCTCGAATCCTCCGGACACCGTGAAGGCGAGAACAGCCCCGGGACCTGATTGCTGACGTCCGATGAGCGCCTGCGGGTCGGTGAGGCCCGGGTAGTAGACCTGGTCGACCAGTCGTTGCGCGGACAACCAGTCGGCCACCTTGATTGCGGTTGCCTGCTGCGCCCGTACCCGAACCGGCAGCGTCTGCAGTCCCCTGTGCAGTTCGTACGCCGCCAACGGATGCAGCAGGCCCCCTGTTACTGCGCGGATCTGCCGGAGCCGGCCGACCCACTCCACGCCGGCCGCGACGACGCCACCCATAACGTCACCATGACCGCCGAGGTACTTGGTTGCCGAGTGCAACACCAGGCTCGCCCCGTGCCGGGCCGGCTGCTGCAGCACCGGCGTCGCGAACGTGTTGTCCACCAGCACGGGTACGTCGCCGGCCGCGGACGCAACCGCCGAGATGTCGACGAGGGCCACCGTCGGGTTGGCCGGAGTCTCGACGATCACCAGTCCGGTGTCCGGGCGGATCGCTCCAGCGACTCCACTGGGCTGTGTGTAAGTCACGGTTGTCCCCAGGAGGCCTGTGGATAACAGGTGATCGCTGCCGCCGTACAGCGGTCGTACGGCGACCACATGCGGACGGCCGCCGGCGACGCTGGCGAGCAGGCAGGCGGTGAGCGCGGCCATCCCCGAGCCGAACGCGACCGCGCCGTCGGTGTGCTCGAGCTCGGCGAGCGCGTCCTCGAAGCGGGCGACGGTCGGATTCCACAGGCGCTGGTAGACGAGGCTGCCGCCGTCCGGCCCGCGCCCCTCCGCGAGCGAGTCGTACGACGCTCCGCCGCTGTGCACATCGGGGAGCGGATACGTGGTGGACAGGTCGATCGGCGGGACGTGGACGCCGAGAGCGGTCAGGTCGTCGCGACCGGCGTGGACCGAACGGGTGTCGAGCTGGGTCATGGCTGCCTCCTCACCGGGAGCTTGGAATCTTCTGCGGGATTAGTGCAATAGTTCCGAAGAAAATTCGTCCACAGTGTCGTCCACAGCCTGTGGATTCTGTGGATGGGCTCTAGAGTGAGGGCATGCCGAAGGATCGTCGGAGCCCTGGACCGGCTCCGCGGCCGGCTCCCGGTGGCCTCGACGAGGTCGACCGGAAGCTGGTGCGACTGCTGACCGCCGACGGGCGGATGGCGAACAACGCGCTCGCCGAGGCGACCGGGATCGCGCCGTCGACGTGTCTCACGCGGGTGCGTTCACTGCGTGAGCGTGGGGTGATCCGCGGCTTCCATGCCGACGTGGATCTGGGCGCGCTGGGTCAGCCGCTGCAGGCTCTGATCGCGATCCGGATCGGCGCGCACTCGCGCGACGAGATCGACCGCTTCCGCGCCAAGGTCCCGACGCTGCCGGGCGTGCTCTCGCTGTTCCATGTCAGCGGAGCGAACGACTACCTACTCCACGTCTCCGCCGCGACCCCGGATGCGCTGCGAGAATTCGTGCTCGATCACCTCACCGCAGATCCTGCGGTGAGTCATGCCGAGACGAGTCTGATCTTCGAGCACATCCGCGGCGGCTGAATTCAGCGCGGCTTCAGGCCCCAGGCCTGGGCGAGGAGCTGGTATGAGCGGCGGCGTTCCGCCGGGTCGTGGATGTTGGTCGTGATGATGAGCTCGTCGGCGCCGGCCTTGTTCGCGCGGCGGAGCAGGTCGGCGGCCACCTGGTCGGGCGTGCCGACGGACACCAGTCCGGCCCACTCCTCGACCGCGGCCTCTTCCGCCTCGGACCACGGATAGTCCGCGGCTTCCTCGGGAGAAGGCAGCGGGCCCGGTCGGCCGGAGCGGAGCCGGAGCATGGACAGCGCGTTCGCGCGGGCCAACGCCTGGGCGCGTTCCTCGGTCTCGGCGACGATCGCGGCGAGCGCGAGCATCGCCCGCGGCTCACCGTCGTTCTCGAAGCGCTGGAAGTTCTCCTTGTACGCCGAGATGACGCCGGCCGGATCGAGCGTGCCGAAGTGCCCGGCGTACGCGAACCCCGTCCCGAGCGCGGCCGCCGCCTGACCGCCGTACGTGCTGGATCCGAGGATCCACACCGGCGGGAGGGGTACGTCGTCAGGTTGGGCGCTGATCGGCTCGAACGGGTGGCCGGCCGGGAAGCCCTCGACGTACGCGCGGAGTTCGGCGTACTGCTCGGTGAAGTCGTCGGCGCCGAGCGCCTCGCGGCTCCGGCGCAGGGCGAGCGCGGTGCGCTGGTCGGTGCCCGGCGCGCGGCCGATGCCGAGGTCGATGCGGTCCGGGTACAGCCCGCCGAGGACCCGGAACGACTCCGCGACCTTCAACGGCGAGTGGTTCGGCAGCATGATCCCGCCGGACCCGACACGGATACTCGACGTCGCAGCAGCGACCGCCGCGATCATGATCTCGGGGCTCGTGCTCACCACGCTGCGGATGTTGTGATGCTCCGCCAGCCAATAGCGGTAGTACCCGGCCGCCTCCGCGGTGCGGGCCAGCTCGAGCGTCTCGTGCAGCGCCTCCGACGGCCGCGTGCCTGTCGGCACCGGCGAGAGGTCGAGCACGGACAGGGGCATCGGTTCGGCGCTCACTTAGAACACCCAACCGGCCCCAACGGCGACCTATTCCGGGTACGGCGTGTTTGCTCGGGCGTCGCGCAGTGATCGAGCCCACCACGCAAGCTGCCGGAGCATCGCCGCAGCGGCCGCCGAGGTGGTGGGATCGGTGGGCTCGCCGTCGGCGGTGAAGTCCTCCTCGCGGAATCCGAGGCTGTCGCGGATCGTCACCGCGTGCAGCTCGCCGAAGACCAGCCTTAGTTGCTCCGCGGCCCGCAGCCCGCCCGACCGTCCGCCGTACACGACGAATCCGACCGGCTTCGCGTACCAAGGCCGCCGTACGGCGTCGATCGCCGTCTTCACGTCGCCCGGGTAGGCGTGGTTGTACTCCGCGGTGACGATCATGACCGCGTCCGCATCGCCGATCCGCCGCGGCAGCTCCCCCAGCGGCACCACGCTCAGATCGATGAGGTCGAGCTTGAACTCCTCCGCCCGCTCAACCTCCCGCGCGAACCACCGCGTGACCGCAGTACCGAACCGTCCGCGGTCGAGATTGCGCGTCAGCACGACGAGCCGCAGCGGATGAACTGTCACCCGAAGGACGCTAGTACCTCAACAAGACTTGAGGTCAAACCGTCTCATTCATCTGCCGGTGGCAGTGACGGCGGGGCGGAGGGCTCGAGGGAGGACTTCGCGGCGTTCATCAGCGAGGTCTGGTCGCCGAGGACGCCGACGGTTTGCCAGGCCTTCGTGACGGCTGCCATCTGGGCGGAGTCGTCGCCGTAGACACGCTGAGCAGTGGCTTGCGTGGCTTCGGCGAAGTCCTGGAAGGTGGCCGACTCGGAGAGGTTGCCTGAGGTCAGCGTGCCGTACCAGATCTTGCCGGCGTCGTCGTACGCGTTGCCGCCGAGCTCAGCCGCGACCAGGTAGAACGCGCGGTTCGGGATACCCGAGTTGATGTGTACGCCGCCGTTGTCGTCCTCGGTGTCGACGTAGGAGGACATGTCGGCCGGCTGCGGATCCTTCCCCAGCCGCGGGTCGTCGTACGCCGTGCCGGGCGCCTTCATCGACCGCAGCGCGACACCCTGGACGCCCGGCAGCAGCAGGCCCGCGCCGATCAACCAGTCGGCATCGGTGGCGCTCTGCCCCATCGCGTACTGCTTGGCGAGCGATCCGAACACGTCCGAGATGCTCTCGTTCAGCGCGCCCGACTGGCCGTCGTACGCGAGGTTCGCCGTGTACTGCGTGACGCCGTGGGTCAGCTCGTGTCCGGTCACGTCGATCGACGACGTGAAGTTGCCGAACACCTCGCCGTCCCCGTCGCCGAACACCATATGCGCGCCGTCCCAGAACGCGTTCGCGTACCCGCGGTCGTAATGCACCGTCGAGGTCAGCACGAGGCCGGCGTCGTCGATCGAGTCACGCCCGAAGCACTCCTTGTACAGCGTCCAGGTCGCGCCGGTGCCGTCGTACGCCTGGTTCACCGCCTGGTCCTGGGCCGAGTCGTCGCCCTCGGCGCGGACCAGCGTGCCGGGCAGGTCGGTGCCGTTCTCGGCGTCGTACACCTCGCGCTGCCGGCCGCCCGCTGCCGACGCGGTCTCACGGCCGGCGGCGGGGCGGGATCGCAGTACGGCGTCATGCTGCAACGACTGCCGGTACCGGGCGCGGAGACTGGGGTCGCTCGCGGACCGCTCGAGCTGCTCGAGCAGGTACGGCGGGATGATCGAGTGGAACACCACTACAGGAAAACCCCGGAAAGGGATAAACTCAAGGATTTGTGGCTGCCGCGCGCGTCATTTCCTGAACGACTGAAATGCGGACCGAAACCAACGGGACGTATTTTAACACAAGGGGTTTGAATTGCCGAATCCGGTCGATGCCGAACAGGCTCACCTGACCACGTTCTACGCCGCGCTCGACAACGAGCGCGAGCGCACGGATGCCCGGACCGACGACGAGCAACTCGTCCATACCCGCAACGCGCAGGCCTTGCACCAGCGCGACGGCCGCATCCGTGACCTCAAGCTCCGGCAGGCCCGGCTGAACGCGGCCGAGGAGGGCCTGTACTTCGGCCGCCTCGACACCGCCGACGGCGAGATCCTGCACCTCGGCCGGATCGGCCTGCACGACGCGGACTACGAGCCCCTGCTGGTCGACTGGCGCGCCCCGGCAGCGCGGCCGTTCTACATCGCGACCGCGGTGGCGAACCACGACGTCGTTCGCCGGCGCCACATCCAGACCCGGTTGCGCCGGGTGATCGACGTCCAGGACGAGCAGCTCGATCTGGGTCGCGAGGCGGCCGACCCGTCCAAGCCCGGCACCGGCGTGATCGGCGAGGCCGTGCTGATGAAGGCGCTCGAGGCGCGGCGGACCGGCCGGATGGAGTCGATCGTCCAGACCATCCAGGCCGACCAGGACCGGATCATCCGTTCCGAACTGCCCGGAATCCTTGTCGTTCAGGGCGGTCCCGGCACCGGAAAGACCGCGATCGCGCTGCACCGGGCGGCATTTCTTCTGTATACGCATCGAGAACAGCTGGAAAAGCGCGGAATTCTCGTCGTCGGGCCGAATGCGGCGTTCCTGCGGTTCATCGGTCAGGTGCTGCCGTCGCTCGGTGAGGACGGCGTTCGGCTGGTCACGATCGCCGAGCTGTTCCCGGGGCTGAACGCGACGCGGCCGGAGCCGCCGGAGAGCGCCGAGGTGAAGGGTCGGACGGTGATGGCCGAGGTGATCGCGAAGGCGGTCACCGATCGGCAGTGGATGCCGGAGGAGCCGGTTCGGGTCACGGTCGAGCGGACCGAGCTCACGCTCGACCCGTCGGTGTGCGCGGAGACGCATGCGCGGGTGCGCAACCGCGGTCTGACGCACAACCAGGCGCGGCCGTTCATCCTCAACGAATTCACCGACTACCTCACGAACCAGTACGCCGAGCTGATCGGTACAGATCCGCTCGACGGTGAGCAGTTGCTGGACGACTACGACCTGGCCGAGTTGCGCAAGGAGGTGCTTGCCGAGCCCGCCGTACAAGCTTTGTTGGAGCAGCTGTGGCCGTTGCTCAGTCCGCAGAAGCTGCTCGAGGATCTCTACGGCGACGAGGCCCGGCTGGCGTCGGCGGCACCGCAGTTGTCGGAGCTGGATCGCGAGCATTTGCTGAGGTACGGCGACGACTGGTCGCCGGCCGACGTACCGCTGCTCGATGAGGCGGCGGAGCTGCTTGGCGATGATGGCACCGAGGCCGCGCGGGAGCGGGCCGCTCGGGCGCGCGCAATCGCTTATGCACAAGGGGCTTTGGATGTGCTGAGCGGTTCGGGGTCGACCGACTGGGACGAGGACGACGAGGCGGAGATCCTCACTGCGAAGGACCTGCTGGACGCGGAGAGGTTCGCCGAGCGGTACGAGGCGGATGACGATCGGACGCTGGCCGATCGGGCCGGGGCGGATCGGCGGTGGACGTACGGTCACGTGATCGTCGACGAGGCGCAGGAGTTGTCGCCGATGGCGTGGCGGGCGATCGCGCGGCGGTGCCCGTTGCGGTCGATGACCGTGGTCGGCGACGTTGCGCAGACGAGCTCGATCGGCGGCGGGACGTCGTGGGCGAGTGCGCTCGGCGAGACGTTCGGCGATCGCTGGCGGTTGGCCGAGCTGACGCTGAACTACCGCACGCCCGCCGAGGTGATGGAGCTGGCCAACGACGTACTGCGTGAGGTCGACCCGTCGGCGCGGGCGCCGCAATCGGTCCGCTCCACCGGGGTGAAGCCGTGGCACGCGGACGTGCCGGCGGCCGAACAGGCGCTGTACGTGTACAAGATGGCGGCCGAGGAGACGGCGTACGGCGAGGTCGGCGTCATCACCTCGCGCAACCGCCTCGAACTCATCCAGGAAGCAGTCGACGGCCTGGCCGGCGTCACCGTCCTCACTGCCCGCGAAGCCAAGGGCCTCGAGTTCGACTCGGTCCTCGTCGTGGACCCCGACGGCATTGTCATCGAGTCCCCCCGCGGCCTCCGGGACCTCTACGTCGCCCTGACCCGCTGCACCCAACGCCTGGGCGTGATCGGAGACCTACCGGAGGTGCTCCGCGACTCACTCGCTTGGGGGTGAACTCTTCCCGTGCCGGCCGAACAGCCGCGCAAAGTTGAGGTCAAAGCCCCACCCGAGCGCCTTCGGCGTGAAGAACCGCGGGTCGTCGGGATTCCACCAACGGGACTTGAGCCGCTCCCCGGAGAGGGGCCGCCAGTCGTACGGGATGCCGAGAAACTTGCCGGTCTTACCGCCCATACTTCGACCGTACCTCGGTCAATGACCGGCGCAGCAGTTTTGCTGGTGTTGGAGTTCGAAGGGGATGAGGAGGTTGTCGGCGGCGGGTCGGACCTGGAGGACCAGGCGGCCGTCGCGGCGTACCGGGCGGAGGAAATCGAGGGTGTCGACCAACGTGTCGTCCTCGACGGGCGCGCCGCCGATGCCTTCTAGTTGATCGATACCGCAGCGGGCGCAGAGTTCGCCCGCCGGCAGGACGCCGTGCGCCTGCTCCTGACCGGGCCAGCGGACCACGCGGCCCGTCGTACCGAGAGCCGCTTCGACCGCGGCGACGTACGCACCGCGGACCAACCGGCTCGGACCGGCGAGTTCCGGCTCCGACGCGCCGGCTTTGGTGACGGCCAGGCCAACGTTGCGGTCGGCAACTACTGCGCGGATCGGGTCCGCGAGATCGGCCACACTGGTGAGCGACACCGCAACGTGCGGACGGCCGTCGCTCGACACCAGGTGGGTGAGGGCGACGACCGGCTGGTCCACGGAGTCGATCAGCTCGTACAGCAGGTGGTCGGCAGCCGCCGTGTCCTTGCTGTCGGCATCGATCGCGATGATCACAACTGATTCCTTACTCGGGCAGGACGTCGGCGCGACCCGGCGGGTGGACAACCTCGAACGTACCGCGCGCACCCGGTCGATCCCACTGCTGAACGACCTCGGTCTCCGGCGCGATCATCACCCGTTTGCATGACCACCAGATGAACACCATTCCCCGCCGACCTGTAGACAACGCAAAGTGACGACGCTTCAATGGCTTGCGGGGGGAATCATGAATGGAGAACCGTATACACGCACGCATTGTCACCGACGGGACGAGCGCGGTAACGCGACGCTGGCAGCCCTGGGAGGGGTGGCGGTCGGCGTCATCCTGGTGCTGCTGACCTGGCTCGTGGTGCTGATGACGAAGGACGATCCGGCACCGCGAGCGGCGGACACCTCGCCCTCGACGGCGGTCGCGGCCTCGGCGCCGGCCGCTTCGGCGCCAGTGATCACGAAGACCGTCGTACCGAAGCCGACTGTGAAGGGTACGTCGAACTCGGCGCCGGCGGTCGGGGATGTCCGGTCGCTGCCGGCCGGCTTGTTCTGCCGCGACCTGAACGCCAAGGGATACAGCTACGTCGCGGCGATCGACTATTGGCGATTGCACGGGCAGCCGAACCAGATGGATGCCGACCGCAACGGAATTCCGTGCGAGACCGTGTATCCGCGCAGCGACGTCGCGGCGTACTGGAACGGGCGCGAGATCAGCGGCGTCGTGTTCTGGTCGGCCGGCTTGTACTGCCGCGACCTGGCCGCGCGCGGGGCTTCGTACGCCGAGGCTGTCCGATATTGGTGGTACTACGGCATGCCGGATCGCATGGACGCGGACAAGAACGGGATACCGTGTGAAACCGTGTACTCGTCTGCAGCAGTCAACGCGTTCTGGTACCCGTGACGCGGCGCCTCTGGGCGGTCTTTGTCGCAGCGCTGGTGGTTGTCGCCGGCGGTGGGTTGTTCGCGCTGTCAGCAGCCGGCGTCTTCAGCCGCACCCAACCCACCGCCGAGCCAACACCACAACCAACGTCAGATACACCTGTGCCGACAAGCACACAGCAACTGACAATCACCACGACACCACCGACTACGCGGACTACACCGTTGCACCCAACCACTAAGCCACGCCCAAGCAGCCCCACTCACTCGACTCCGCGGTATGTGTTTCCTGTGGGTGGTTGCCGCGCGGACGCCTCGCAAAGCCACCACGACTACCCGGCATCCGACATCTTCGCGAACGTAGGTTGCCTGTTCGTCGCGCCCATCGACGGCCGGGTCGACGAGGTGTCGCGCGTAGACACCTGGAACCCGAAGACCAACCGAGGACCTGACCGCGGCGGGCTCTCGGTATCCATCGTGGGTGTGGACGGAGTCAGGTACTACGGCTCCCACCTGTCAGCGATCGCCTCAGGAATCCGCCCGGGCGTCACCGTCCACGCCGGCCAAACCCTTGGCCGTACAGGAAAAACAGGCAGCGCCCGCGTCACCCCGCCCCACCTGCACTTCGGTATCAGTTGGCCGACGAAACCCAACACCTGGTGGATCCGTCGCGGCGCAGTCGCCCCGCAGCAGTTCCTCAACAGCTGGCACCACGGCGGGCAACTCTCACCGGTCAGCACAGTCGCCAAAACACATCGCGCGTACGGCGCCGACGACGGCTGCCGCGAGTACTGCTAGTCAGCGGGCCCGGCCCTCGCGGAGCATTCCGATCGACTTCTCGATCCGTCGCTCGCGGGTGGCGTCGGTCTTCGCCGAGGTCACCTGCAGCACATGCCACTGCCGGTTGCTGTAACTCAGCGTCTCCCAGAACGCCTGAGCCTGACGATCCGCCGCCAGCGCAGCAGCCAACGGCTCCGGCACTTCAAGCTCCCGCGGGGCCGTGTCGAGCTCGACGTCGACCTCGAGTACTTCGCCGGCCGCGACCCCCGCTTCGGTACGCCGCTCCGCGCTGAACCCGAGCAGGTACCGCCCGCCCATCCGCGCGATCGAGGTCCGGAACGTGAACCCGTTGACGGTGACGCTGACCTTCGGCCGGCCGCCACCGCCGAGCGACTCGACGACGCTCTCGGGGACCTCGAAGCCGGCCGTGTTCTTCCCGGTGGAGAGCAGTTCGGCGGTGAACTTCATCGGATCATCATCGGAGTCGATCAGGTCATGTCGAGAGCGACGCGCGGGTTCCGACGTACCGGGCGACAGAGATCGGCGCACAGGGAGAGATCGTGATTCTGAACAGCATGTTGATCGGCAGCACCGACGCCGAGCGGTTGAAGGCGTGGTACCGCGACGGGTTCAAGGCCGAGGTCGACGGCTACGGGAACCTGGACCTCGGCGGGTTCGGGCTGGTGATCGAGCAGCGCGCCGACGTCGCCGCGAAGACCGCCGAGCCGGGGCGGCACATCGTGAACTTCGGCGTCGAGGACATCGAGGCGGCAGCCGCGCACCTGCGCACGCTCGACGTCGAGTGGCTGGTGCATCCGGAGGACCGCGGGGTCGGCTGGTTCGCGACGCTGATCGACCCCGACGGCAACTACGTCCAGCTCATCCAGATGAAACCCGAGTATTACGGAGGAAAATGAGTTCGCACCGGACCTGGGGGATCCGGTGCGAACGATGAGGTTTATTCAGTTGTGTCAGGCGCAGAAGAGAAATGGCGGCAAGCGAGGGGCAGAACGCCCACGCTCGCTTGCCGCCCAATCACCGGTGCCTTTGTCTGATCGAGGTGAGGTTCTCGACCTGGGCCACGTTCCGGGTGGGTTGTCTGGTGAGATACGGAACGCGAAAGACGCCGGATGCTTTTCTATCTCATCGGGGTGCTACATCCCACATGCGCTCGCCGGGCAGGGGGTCGGGGAGCTTGTCGACGGCCGGCATCGGGTCGTTGGTGACCCGGAGTCCGGCGAACCGACGGCTCATGGCGTCTGCATACCGCTCGGCCAACGCCGGCTCGGCGTTGTAGTCGGCGATGACGTGCTCACCGAACCAGACACGGACGCGTCGGCGCTCAATCGTCTGGATGGCGGTGGCGGTTGTCACTGGTCCTCCTGGCTGATACTTCGAGGGCTGTACGGCCTGGAAAACGCGGGCGAGCGCGGTGTCGGTGCGCCGTGTTGTGTTCACCGTCACGTCAGATCCAACGGAGTACGGAGAGCCGAGGTCACGCCCGAATTCAGAAATTCCCAGCTTTTTCGGAACCGGCCGGAACCCAATTCTTCGCCGGTATGTTCGATTACCCGAACGGACCCCGTACCGACACGCCGCCGTCCAGCACGATCTGCTGTCCGGTGATGTACGACGACGCACCCGACGCCAGGTAGACCACCGCCTGCGCCACCTCCTCGGAGCGACCGAACCGCCCGACCGGGATCTCCTCGACGACCTCGGCGTCGACGTTCGCGTTGGCGACCGCGGTAGCGATCGCGCCGGCCGCGGCGACGTTCATCCGGATGCCGTCGCGGGCGTACTCCGCGGCGACCGTCCGGGCCAAGCTCAGGATGCCCGCCTTCATCACGCCGTACGCCGCTTGCTCGGGCGCCGCCATGAAGCCGGTGACCGAGCCGACGCTGACGATCGTCCCGCCGGTGCCCTGGTCCAGGAAGACGCGGAGCGCCGCCCGGACCGCGCGAGCGACGTACCGGAGGTTGACCTCGTAGATCGTGTCCCAGTCCTCGTCGGCCATCTCGTGCAGCTTCACCGCGGGCACGAACGCGACCTGCCCGCCGACGACGGTGACGAGTACGTCGAGCCCGCCGAGCTTCTCGACCGCGCTCGCGATCATCGCCTCGATATCGGTCGCCGAGGGGACGTCGCCGGACACCGGGTACGCCGTACCGCCGCCGGCTCGCACCGCCTCGGCCGCCTCCTCGGCACGCTCCGGCGAGAGGTCCGCGACCACGACCGCCGCACCTTCGTTGCCGAAGGCCTCAGTCGTCGCGCGACCGATCCCGCCGCCACCGCCGCCGATCACCAGGGCTCGTTTTCCGTTCAGCTGCATGGGCGGAGAGTAAGCCAGGAACGTCATGAGATTCATAGGGTTTCCTCAGGAAGGACACGCCGAAGCTGTCGGAACGGCTCCGTACGCTGGAGTCGTGACCATCGAAGACGCTGGAATCAGGCCACGAGGATCCGCCGACGAGCGGGTTGTGGCAAACGCCCTTGTGGTGCCGGAGCGGGTCATCGGCGGCGTCGTACCGTCACCCGTCCGGCCGGGGCCAACGGGGATCGCGGCTGTCCAGACAGAGCACCTGATCGGTGACATCGGCGACGCTCTCCGGCTGCTCGACGCGGTGGAGCGCGTCCGCGGCCACGCCCACCCGCTCATCCTCGGCCTGCAGCAAGCGGTCGGGATGAAGATGCCGGCCGCCCTCGTGCTGAATGCGGTCGCCAACGGTCGCACGACTCCGGACGAGGTCTCCGAGCAGGTCGGCATCACGTCCGGCGAGGCGGAGCTGGCGATCGCCGACCTGGAGGCGCTCGGCATGGTCCGGACCACGCCCGCGCTGGCCGTCACGTCGATGGGTCAGGCCCGGCTCTCGCAGCTCGACGGTCTCACCGTCCGCGTCCTCGACGTCATCACCGGCATCCTCGGCCCGACCGACGCCGCCCACCTGGTCCGCCTCCTCCACACGGTCGCCGACGGCCTCGAGTCCGCCTCGGTTTCAGCCGCCGTCAACGACGCACTCCCGCAGGTCGTCTCACACAACTAGGGCGTGTCTCCCGATCCCGCGCCGTAGCGAGCAGGTGCTCGGTGCGGTGCCTCGGCGTGCTGGAGGGGAGGCCTCGATGTGGTTCATCGTGGCCTTTCCTCCAGTGCGGCGAGGTGCCGTGCCGAGTGCCGCGCAGTAGGTGCGGGATCGGGAGACACGCCCTAATGTCGAAATCCCAAGGTGGGTCTCGACGTAGCTGATGTCAGGCGATCAAGGGAGGACATCAGATGTTGCACGACAGCAAGGCGTTCAGTGGGTTCTCGGTGGACGACATCGAGAAGGCGAAGGCGTTCTATGCCGACACGCTGGGGATCGACGTCGGCGAGGAGAACGGGATGTTGCGCCTGAAGATCGCGGGTAGCACCGCCATCCTGGTGTATCCGAAACCGAACCACGTGCCGGCGGAGTACACCGTGCTCAACTTCCCGGTCACCGATATCGAGGCGACCGCGCGTGAGCTGGCCGGCCGCGGCGTCACGTTCGAGCACTACAACAACGAGCAGGACGAGTCCGGCATCTACCGCGGCCAGGGCCCGTTGATTGCCTGGTTCAAGGACCCGGCAGGCAACGTCCTCTCGATCATTCAGCTGTGAGGCACGGGATCGTTGTATTGGCCTAGCCGGCCGGAGTAGCGGGCGCTGTTCAGGTACGGCCAGGCGTACGCCGTACAGCCGTGCAGGCCGAGGGTCTGCTGCTGCATGACCGGGGCCGGCTGGCCCGGCCCCGGGCACAGCTCGTGGCCATTGCCGAGCCGGTGGCCGGTCTCGTGGTTCACCATGTACTGCCGGTACGTCATCAGCGACGCGCCGAAGTTCGGTACGCCGTGCGCCCAGCGCGCGACGTTGAGCACGACCGAGTCCCCGATCCGGCAGCTCGTGTACCGGTCCGGTCCCCCGCCGCAGATCACGTCCCGCGTCCGCGGCGTCACCAGCATCAACCTGAAGTCGGGTGTCGCCCCCGGCCCGACCTGCTCGAACCGCCACTTCCCCTGCGAAGCCCACCCCTGCGCCGCGCCGTACGTCGTCCGCACGAACTGCGCGAACGCCGTTTTGTCGACCCCGGTGATCCCGCCCTCGATCGCGATCTGGAACCTCATCAGCCTGCCGCCCCGCCCGATCACAGCGGGATTCGCGGGCAGCACGGCGTACGACTGCGATCCGGCGATCGGGTACGAGATCACCTCGGCCGGCACCACCGGCTTCGTCGTACGACGTGGCGAGACGGCCGGCGACTCCAAGGCCGGCGCGGTCGTCTGGACCGACGCGGGTACGACGTGCCGCCCGAGGTCGCCGTGGCGCGACAGCGGGCTGGCGGGCAACTCGTACAGCACTCCGACCGCGACCACCGCCGCAGTCGCGAGCCCGATCGTCCTGACAACAGTCCAGCGGCGCATTCCGGTGAGCTCCTCACACCGCGCCCGGTCGGGCGCGTCCTCACTGTCTTCTTGCCACTGTGCCCACAAACCCTTCTCCACCCACGGCCGGGCTACGCCTTGGCGGTCCGGACCTTCATCGACGGGTACTTCGCCTCGATGAAGCCGAGGTCGCGGTAGAGCTCGATGCCGTAGTCGGTCGCGTGCAGTTCGACCTGGCCGACGCCGGTCTCGTTCTCGAACCAGTCCATCAGCGCGACCACGCAGGCGCGGGCCAGACCGCGCCGGCGGAAGGCAGGCTCGGTGCTGACGTTGTACAGGTGGCCGCGGACCGTGGTCAGGTCGCTCGGCCCCGGCGGGTGGACGAACACGTTGCCTGCGGCCCCTGCTACGACCCCGGCGTCCGGGTCCTCGACGACGTACGCCGCGAACGTGTCCGGTGAGGCCAACTGCCCGGCGAACCACTCGACGGCGGTCGCCTGCCAGGGCCCGTCAATGTCGTTGCCCATCGCAGCGAGCATCAGCCCGCGTAAACGGACCAGGGACTCCGCGTCATCCGCGCCGGCTCGTCGTACCTGAATGTCACTCACGAGGACAATCCTGCCAACTTTTTGCCGAGTCAATGAATCGAAGGGGGCATGGCCCCGAGCAGAGCGCAGCGATCGTCGCGCAGCAGCCGAGCACGAAGAGTCAGGCCGCGGCGACACTCGGCGTTCTCGGCGCTGGCGATCGCCGTCCTCGGGATCCTGCTCCCCGGTACGGCGTACCTGGTCGCCCGCCGGACCCGGCTCGGCGTGACGCTGATCGCGGCGAGCCTCGCCCTGTACGGCGGAGCGGCGTACCTCGGCCTCGAGAAGCGGGACGCGGTCATCTCGTGGGCGCTGAATCCGGGCCTGCTGCTGTGGATGATCGCCGGGCTCGGCGCGATCGCGCTCGCCTGGATCGCCGTCCTGGTCACGTCGTACAAGATGCTCCGGCCGCTGACGGTAGGACCGGTCCCGCGGCTGGCCGGGTCGATGGTGATCGGCGTCGTCTGCTTCGCGATGACGGTGGGTACGGCGAGCGGCGCGCAGACGCTGATGGCGCAGCGGAGCCTGGTGAAGAAGGTGTTCGCCGGCGGGGAGTCCAAGAGCGTGACGCGGCCGACGGTCAGCGCCAACAAGAACCTCTGGGATCAGATCCCGCGGCTGAACGTGCTGTTACTCGGCGCCGACGACGGCGACGGCCGCAAAGGGACGCGGACCGATTCGGTGATGGTCGCGAGCATCGACACCAAGACGGGCAACACCTCGCTGATCTCACTGACCCGGAACTTCATGCGGATGCCGTTCCCGGCCGACTCACCGTTGCACAAGATCTACCCGACCGGGTTCTGGGACCCGAGCATCGATCCCAGCAAGGAGCAGTCGGAGTTCTACCTGGACGCGATGTACCGCAACATCCCGAAACTGCATCCCGGCATCCTCGGGCCGTCGGACAACGAGGGCGCGGACATCCTGAAGGTATCGGTCGGCGAGGCGCTCGGGCTGAAGATCCACTACTACGTGCAGGTCGACCTAGCCGGGTTCGCGCAGTTGGTCGAGGCGCTCGGCGGGATCACGGTGAACATCAACTACCCGGTCCCGGTCGGCGGCAGCGACGACGACAAGGTTCCGCCGAGCCGCTACCTCCAGCCCGGGCCGAACAAGCACCTGATGGGGACCGACGCGCTCTGGTTCGCCCGCGGCCGGTACCACGTACCGACCGCCGACCTCGCTCGGCAGGCTCGCCAGCGCTGCGCGGTCAAGGCTCTCGTCGAACGCGCCACCCCGCAGAACGTGCTCGCCAACTTCGAGGCGGTCGCAGCGGCAGGCGAGAAGCTGGTCCGCACCGATATCCCGCAGAAGCTGCTGGGCGACTTCGTCACCCTCGGCGAGCGGGTCAAGACCGCCAAGATCTCGAACATCGACCTGGACAAGAAGAAGAACTTCCCGAACGGCCGCGACCCGAACTACGCCGGCATGCGCGAGATCGTCGCGCAGGCGCTCGACCCGAAGCCCGCGACGCCGCGCAGGACCACGACGGCCAAGCCCTCGAGCAAGCCCTCGACGGCGGCCCAGCCCCGCACCACCCCCAAGCCCGCGGCCGACGACCTGACCTCGGCCTGTGCCTACAACCCCGGCCCGCCCGGCTAGGCCCGTCAGCGTGCGGTCAGGATGCAGAACTCGTTGCCGTCCGGGTCGGCCAGCTCGATCCCGTCGGGGTGTGCCTGACCGCTCTCGTGCCGCGTCGCGCCGAGTCCGATCAGCCGCTCGACCTCGGCCTCAGGATCGCCGGACGGCACGAGGTCGAGGTGCAGGCGGTTCTTCGGCGCCTTCGGGTCGACCGGCGGACCGCCCCAACTGATCTTCGACCCGCCCTGCGGCGACTGGATCGCGGTCTCCTCGTCCTGGTCCCAGACCAGCGGCCAGTCGAGCGCCTTGCTCCAGAAGTACCCCACGGCCTGGCTGCCGTCGGACGACAGTGCGCCGATGACTCCGGTGCCGGCGAGGAAGTTGTTGCCCGGCTCGATCACACAGAACTCGTTGCCCTCGGGGTCAGCCAGTACGACATGCTTCTCCTCGGGCGTCTGCCCGATGTCGATGTGCCGCCCGCCGAGCTCCAACGCCCGCGCGACCGTTGCCTCCTGGTCCTCCAGGGACCGACTCGTCAGGTCGAAGTGCATCTGGTTCGGCCGGTCCTTCACGACATCGCTCTGCCGGAATTGCAGAGTGAACGCGAGGTCGTCGCCGGGCAGTACGGACGTCTCGTCCGCACCTAGCTCTCGCCCGAGCACACCGGCCCAGAACCGCGCCAGCCCGGCAGGATCCTTTGCGTCGAAGGACAGTGCGTGGATCTGGACGCTCATCGCGACTCCTGTTCGCCGGGAACTACTACCGTAGGGCGGACGGAACGGGCGCCGCAAAGAGATTTAGCCGACCGACGCCGCAGCGATCCTTGCATGGTGATCGGCGGCAGTGCGGGACATCGGACGGCGGAGCAGGACGAGTTGGTGGTAGAGCGGACCGGTTGCCGTGAGCAACAGTTGGTGGGCGTCCACCCCGGCCGGGATCTCGCCGCGCGCGACGGCCCGCCGTACGACGATTGCCGTGCGTTCGTAGCGATCCAGCCAGAACTGCGTGAGCGCCTCGGCGGCTTCCGGCGTACGGAAGGAGGCTGCGATCACGGCCTGGGTGACCGACGGGCGGGCGGTCAGCGCGGCGTGCACCTCGCGGTTGACGGCGATCAGGTCGCCCTCGAGCGAACCTGTATCGGCCGGCTCCCACGAGTCGTCGGCTCCGGCCCGCAGGAGATCGACGAGCAGGCCGGCGACAGTCTTCCAGCGGCGGTAGACCGTTGTGCGATGGACTCCGGAGCGCACGGCGACCGCGTCGATCGTGAGTCCGTCGTACCCGTGCTCCGCGAGCTCGGCCTCGACGGCCGCGAGCACTTCGGACCGCACCCGGGCCGTCCGTCCACCCGGCCTGCTTGCGCGATCGGTCGTCAGCATGGCATCATCTTAACGCAACATTCGTCGCATTAGGGAGCAGCCCCGTGATCTTCTGACCCGCCGTTCGCCAACCCCGAACCCCGCGTGAGTCAGGAGCATTCTCATGTCTACCCAGCTGTCCCTGCACGATGTCACCAAGTCCTACGATCACCGCCTGGTGCTCGACCGGATCACCTGCGCCTTCCCACCCGGGCAGGTCAGCGGCCTGATCGGCGAGAACGGCTCCGGCAAGTCGACCCTGCTGCGGATCCTGGCCGGTCTCGAGCCACCCACGGACGGTACGGCGACTGCCGCCGGCAGCATCGGCTTCCTGGCGCAGGACAATCCGCTGCCGCTCGACCTCGACGTGAACGCGCTCGCCGATCACGCCCTGGCCGACCTGCGCCGGATCGAGTCGCGAATGCGTTTGCTGGAAGGCTTGCTCGCTGACGGACGCACCGACGTCCTGGACGAGTACGGCGAACTCCAGTCGGTGTTCGAGCTCCGCGAGGGGTACGACGCCGACGCGCGATTCGCCCGTGCGACGTACGGGCTCGGGTTGAGCACGTTGCCCGGTGATCGCCGGTTGTGCGAGTTGTCCGGTGGCGAGTTGGCGCGGCTGCATCTCGCCGCCGTACTCGCGTCGTCGCCGGAGATCCTGCTGCTGGACGAGCCGACCAACCACCTCGATGTGTCGGCCGCTCTCTGGCTGGAGGATCACTTGCGGTCACGGCGCAGTACGACGGTTGTCGTGTCTCACGACCGCGCATTCCTGGAGCGGGTTGCGTCGACGCTGTTCGAGGTGGACGGCGACACGCATCGGATCACGCGGTACGGCAGCGGCTTCCAGGGCTACCTGACCGAGAAGGCGGCCGAGCGGGCGCGGATCGAGCAGGCCCGGCAGGAGTGGGAGGACGAGGTCGCGGCGACGCGGGTTCTCGTTCGTACCACTGCCGATCGGGTCGCGTACGGGCGGCCGATGACCGACAACAACAAGGTCGCGTACGACCGGACGGGCGGACGCGTCAACGAAGCCGAACGCAGCAAGATCCGGAACGCGAAGGAACGCCTGCGCCGGCTGGAAGAGGACCCGCCACCGGTGCCGACGAAGCCGCTGCGCTTCACCGCGTCGATCCGCACGACCGGCGAACCGGCCGAGCTGGAAGCAGTTGCTGTCGCAGTCGACGACCGACTGTTGCCGATCTCGCTCGAAGTTCCGGCCGGGGCTCGCGTGCTGATCACGGGACCGAACGGCGTCGGCAAGTCGACGTTCCTGGACGTTCTGGCCGGGGCGCTCGAGCCCTCCTCGGGGTACGTCGAACGCCGCGGGCGGATCGGGTATCTCCAGCAGGAGGTGTCCGAGGCACGGCCGGACGAGACGTTGCGGCGGGCGCTCGCGCGGCATCCGGGAGCGGCGGGGTTGGGGTTGTTCCGTCGGGATCAGTTGCGGGCTCGCGTCGACGCGCTGTCGACCGGTCAGCGGCGGCGGCTGGCGTTGGCGCGGTTGCTGACCACGCCGTACGACGTCCTGCTGCTCGACGAGCCGACCAACCACCTGTCGCTCGTGCTGGTGGAGGAACTGGAGGCGGCGCTCGACCGGTACGCCGGTGCGCTCGTCGTGGTCAGCCATGACCGGCGCTTCGTGTCGCGCTGGCGTGGCACGGTCATCGAGCTGAAGGAGAACAACTATGTCAGTCAGTGAATATGCGGTGGGCGACGGACCGTACGGCGTTGCGGTAGCGGGCGGTGAGGTGTGGACGACGCTCGTTCATACGGGGCGCGTGATGACGGTGTCCGGGCGGCAGTTCGACCTCGATGCGCCGGAGTCCCGTCCGAGCGTGATCGTCGATGGGCCTGATGACGCGGTCTGGTTCACGCGGAACGGTGACGGTCGGGTCGGGCGGATCGGGTACGACGGCGCGGTGTCGGCGGTCGAGATCGCCGGGGCGCCGTACGGATTGTGCGTCGGGCCGGACGGGGCGTTGTGGTGCACGTTGATGAGCGCCGATGCTCTCGGGCGCGTGACGGCCGACGGCGAGGTGTCGACGTACCCGATCGGGATCAGTGGCGCGTTTCCGGCGATGATCACGTCGTACGACGGGGAGCTGTGGTTCACGCTCAACCAGGGCAACGCGATCGGGCGGATGACTCTTGGTGGATCGGTCACTACCTATCCCCTGCCGACTGAGGGAGCCGGACCGGTTGGGATCTGTGCGGGTGCAGCTGGCGTTTGGTTCGTCGAAATCCTGGCCGATCGGGTGGGGCGAATCAGTGCGGACGGGAAGATCGAGGAGTTCCCTCTGCCTGCTGGTTCCAAGCCGCATGCGGTTGCGGCGGCTGCTGACGGTGGGTGCTGGGTCACCTTGTGGGCCGGAGGTGCGCTCGTGCGCTTGGATGCTCAAGGCAACGTTATTGCCGAGTACGCGCTGGGCGAGGGCTCCGAGCCGCACGGGCTCGCGGTGGACGGCGACTCGGTGTGGGTAGCGTTGGAGAAGGGTTCCTTGGCTCACATCCAGCCGTAAGGGTGAGCAGGTTCACCCGGCGGAGGGAGGACGGTGGGCACCCGGCGGGTGGACAGTGGTGCTGTGAGCACGGTGGTGCAGGTCCGGGGAACGACCGCGCGGGTTCGTGACGTCATCGCGGTGGGGCGGCCGGCGTTCTGGGTGGTGTCGATCGTTCCTTATTACACAGGGATCCTGCTAGCCACCCATCGGCTGATCCCGCCGGTCGAGGAGTGGCCGCGGCTGATCGTGGGCGCGGTGGTGATGGGGCCGCTGGTGTGGCTGGCCGTGCTGGCGGTGAACGACGCGTACGACCTGCCGAGCGACCGGCTCAACCCGCGCAAGGCGAAGTCGCCGCTGCTCGACGGACGTATCACGCTCCGAGCAGCCAAGCGACTCGCCTTCGCGGCCGCCGTCGCCGCGGTCGGCTTGAGCCTGCACGTTGGCGTTGTCTTTGCCCTCGGTGTATTGCTGGCCGTCCTGCTCGGCTACGCGTACTCCGTCCCGCCGGTCCGGCTGAAGACCCGCGCCGGCTTCGACGTCGCCGTCAACGCGCTCGCGCTCGGCGCCTTCGGTCCACTCGCCGGCTGGGCCGCGATCAACCCGGACCTCAGCAACTTCCCTTGGCTGATGGGCCTCCAGGGCACGCTCGCCGCCATCGGCCTCTACCTCCCCACCACGCTCGCCGACCTGGAAGCCGACCGAGCCGCCGGCTACCAAACGATCGCGGTCCGCTTCGGCCCACGCACGACGTACCGCATCGGCTACGCAGCCTGGATCGCAGCCGCCGCGCTCTCCGTCGTACTCGCCGCAACCGCGACGATCATCCCCCGCAGCATGCTCCCGCTCGAGGTCGTGATGGTCCCCGTCCTCGTCGCCGCCTACCGCAAACTCATTGGCCCGGGCCAGTCCTTCAAGGGCATCATCGTCCTCGCATCCCTCTTCCTCTTCCCCTGCGGGACATTCGCCCTCACCTACACGGGAGTCCTCTGAGCATGTACCCGGACATCGAGCCCTACGCCCACGGCCTCCTCGACGTCGGCGACGGCAACCGCGTGTACTGGGAGGTCTGCGGCAACCCTGACGGCAAGCCCGCGCTGGTCATCCACGGCGGGCCGGGCTCCGGCGCCGGTGCGGGCTGGCGCAGGTACTTCGACCCCGCGAAGTACAAGATCGTGCTGGTTGATCAGCGCAACTGCGAGCGGAGTACGCCGGATGCCGCCGAGCCGGACGTCGATCTGAGCACCAACACCACCTGGCACTTGATCGCGGACTTCGAGCAACTACGCCAGGAGCTCGGGATCGAGAAGTGGCTGCTGCTCGGTGCATCGCATGGTGCGTCGCTCGGGCTCGCGTACGCCGAGAAGCACCCGGAGGCGATCTCCGAGATCGTGCTGTTCAGCGTCACGAATGCCACCCGGCGCGAGGTCGAGTGGATCACCCGCGACATGGGGCGGATCTTCCCCGAGGAATGGGCCCGCTTCCGCGACGGCGTACCGGAGGACCAGCGCGACGGCAATCTCCCCTTGGCCTACAGCCGTCTCCTGCACGACCCGGACCCCGCCGTACGCGAGAAGGCCGCCCGTGACTGGTGCGACTGGGAGGACACGCACGTCCGCACACATCCCGGCTGGCGGCCGGACACGCGGTACGACGATCCCGTGTTCCGCCTGCGATTCGCCCGGCTCGTCACGCATTACTGGGCCAACGCGGCCTGGCTCGAGGAAGGCGTTCTGCTTCGGGAGGCAGGGAAGCTGGCTGGGATCCCCGGGGTGCTGATCCATGGCCGGCTCGACATCAGCGGCCCGCCGGACATCGCCTGGCTGATGGCTCAAGCGTGGCCGGATGCCGAACTGCACCTGGTCGACCAGGAGGGCCACGGTGCCGGCGGCCAACGCACACAGGAGTTGATCCTGGATGCGTTGGAGCGTTTTGGGTTACGGTCCTGACCGGTTCACGTGCACCTGCACGATGAGCAAAGATTTGATCACTGATCTTTACAGCGATGAAACGTTCATGAACCCTTGAGTCCCATGACTCTGACCCGCCCGGATCTCGAGACCGACTACACCCTCAGCCGGTCCGATATCGCGCACTTCGCCCAGCACGGATTCGTGAAGCTGAAGAATGTGCTGAGTCCCGACACGATCGCGGCGTACGAACCGGAGATCACCGGCAAGGTGATCGAGCTGAACACGCAGCACCTGCCGCTCGAGGAGCGAGACACCTACGGCAAGGCGTTCCTGCAGGTGACGAACCTGTGGCAGGACAGTGAGCGCGTGCTCGAGTTCGTGTCGTCACCGCGGCTGGCGCGGATCGCGTCGCAGTTGCTGGGCGTGCAGTCGGTCCGGCTGTACCACGACCAGGCGCTCTACAAGGAGTCCGGCGGCGGAGTCACGCCCTGGCACGCGGACCAGTACTACTGGCCGTTCGCGACCGACCGCTGCGTCACCGTCTGGGTCCCGCTGCAGGAGACTCCGATGGAGATGGGTCCGCTGTCGTTCGCGGCCGGCAGCCACACGTTCGAGCACGGTCGCGACCTGCCGATCAGCGACGAGTCGGAGCGCGTGCTGCAGGAGACACTGGCCGAGCAGGAGTTCGCGGAGATCTCCGAGCCGTTCGAGCTCGGCGAGGTGAGCTACCACCTCGGCTGGACCTTTCACCACGCGCCGCCGAACACCACCGACATCCCGCGCCGCGTGATGACCGTGATCTACGTCGACGCCGCGATGGAGATCTCGGCGCCGGTGAACGAGAACCAGAAGCTCGACCTGGCCCACTGGATGCCCGGCAACGAGCCCGGCGAGACCATCTCCTCCCCGCTCAACCCGGTCCTCTATTGATCCACCCCGCACCGTCGGTCGGACAAACCCGGACGACTTCTGTACCTATTGGTATGTACGATGCTGCCATGACCTCAGCAGAGTCACCGATCAGCCGCGCCGTCGTCCTCGACCAGCACCTGCCGGAGCCGCTCCCGGTGCAGCACGTCGAGGTACGCCGGATCACGATCGAGCCGCATACCGCGCTCGGCGCCCACGTCCACAACGGCCCCGTGTTCGGCAACATCGTCTCGGGCAAGGCGGTCTACCAGCAGGCCGCCGACGGCGAGGTCCAGATCCTGCACCCCGGCGACGTGTTCTACGAGCCCGCGGTCGACAGGATCTCCCGCTTCGACACCGAGGATGAGGGCGTCACGTTCCTCGCCTACTTCCCGCTCACCGCCGGCCAGGACGCGACGCTCGACCTGATCTAGAGCGTCCGCTTCTGCGGATAGATCGTCTCGCCGCGGGACAACTGCTCGACAAACTGCGTGATCCGCTTGGTCCTCGTCTCGGGCTTCTTGGCGCCGGTCACGCGGAACACGACGGCGAACCGGTTCGCGCTGGTCAGGATCTCGAACATCGCCTGTGCGCGCGGCTCCGCGGCCAGGGCTGCGGCGAGGTCGTCCGGGACCTCCTGAGAACTGGCCCCGCCGTACGCCTTGTCCCAGCGGCCGTCGGACTTGGCGCGCTCGATCTCCGCACGCCCGGCCGGGCGCATCCGGCCTTCCTCCTCCATCCGCGCGACGAGGTCCACGTTCCGCTTCGACCACATGCTTTGCGCGCGGCGCGGGGTGTACCGCTGGATGAAGGTCAGCTCGTCGCGGCTCTTGCGCTGCCCGTCGATCCACCCGTGGCACAAGGCTTCCTCGAGCGCCTCGGCGTACGTGAGGCTCGTCGGCATCGTCACGTTCTTCTTCGCGAGCACAAGCCAGACACCGTCCGACGACCCGTGATGTTCGTGCAGCCATGACTGCCAGGCGCCGGCGTCCACAACGATCAGTTCGGTACTCATGACGCAGCCTCCTGATAGCGGGCGGCCAGTTGGGCCGCGGCATCCTTCAACTCCTGCGGACCGACGAACTCCAGGTCGCACTCGAACATCCCGAACGTCGCAGCCAGCCCCGTCCACGACCACGCGGTGAGCACGAGCCGGCAACTCGTCGGCGTGATCTCCTCGACGAACGCACCGCGGCCCGCCCACTGCGAGATGTCCGACGCCTTCGCCTGCAGGATCGCCTCGCCCTTGCACGGATTCTGGTCCTGGCCATGGAACCGACTCGAGATGTACGTCGCCACGTCCGGCGCCGGGAGTTCGCGCTGGGTGAACCGCGGACCGGTCGGTGTCTTCGGCGTCATCCGGTCGACCCGGAACGTCCGCCAGTCCTTCCGATCCAGGTCCCAACCGACCAGGTACCAGCGTCCACCCCACGTCACGAGGTGATGCGGTTCCACCTTGCGCGGCGGCACCCACTCGTCCGGTGCACCGGGTGACGCGTAGTCGAACCGCAGCACCTCCTGCGCACGCACCGCCATCCCGATCGCGATCAGCTTCTCCGAGTCGACCGTCGTACGCCGGTTCGCGTACCGATCGACCGTCGTCACCTGCAACGCATCGACCCGCTGCCGCAAGCGCGCCGGCATCACCTGACGGACGGTGGCGAGCGCACGCAACGCGCCCTCCTCGATCCCGGTGACCGTGGTCGTCGCGGTCTGCAGGGCGACCGCGACCGCGATCGCCTGGTCGTCGTCGAACAGCAGCGGCGGCAGGTCGGCCCCCGCGTCCAGGCGGTAACCGCCGTCAGGCCCCTTGCTCGCACGCACCGGGTAGCCCAGGTCGCGCAGCCGATCGACATCGCGGCGGACCGTCCGTGAGCTGACCTCGAGTCGCTCGGCGAGCAAGGCGCCCGGCCAATCGCGCCGTGCCTGCAGCAGCGACAGCAGCGCGAGGAGTCGAGCAGAGGTTTCGGACATGACTTCAGCTTCGCATGAGTAAGGGACAGAACCTGACCGCTACTGCTGGAAATGTCGTGCTCATCAAGTCCAACCGAAGGAGCCCAGCCGTGATCAGCACCCGAGCGCTCACCCGGGATTTCGTGGTGAGCCGTACCGAGACCGTGCACGCCGTCCGCGGCATCAGCCTGGACGTCGAACCCGGCGAGCTGGTCGCCGTCCTCGGCCCGAACGGCGCCGGAAAGACCACCACCCTGCGCATGCTCACGACCTTGATCACCCCGACCGCGGGCACCGCGACGGTCGCCGGGTACGACGTGACGACGCAGCCCAGCCAGGTCCGTCGTCGGATCGGGTACGTCGGCCAGGGCAACGGCGCCGGCCACACCCAACGGGTCGGCGACGAACTCCACGGGCAAGGCGTGATCTACGGACTCGACCGTCGCGCCGCGAGGAAGCGGGCGGACGAGCTGCTCGACGCGCTGGAGCTGCGTGAGCTGGCGCAGCGCAAGGTGTCCGAACTGTCCGGTGGCCAGCGCCGACGGCTCGACGTCGCGATGGGGCTCGTCCACGCGCCGTCACTGCTGTTCCTGGACGAGCCGTCGACCGGCCTCGACCCGCAGAACCGCGCCAATCTGTGGGACCACATCCTGCGGATGCGCGAGGAGCACGCGATGACGATCGTGCTGACCACGCACTACCTGGACGAGGCCGACACCATGGCCGAGCGGGTGGTTGTCGTGGATCACGGCGAGGTGATCGCCGACGACACCGCGAGTGCGCTGAAGGCCAAGCTCGCCGGTGACCGGCTCGCCCTGACTGTTGCTCCTGACAACCTCTCACAGCTGACGGTGCTTGCGGAGAAGTTGCCCGGGGCCCGCGAAGTCGTTGCCGTTGGCGACGAGCTCAGCGTCCGGGTCGCGGACGGCCCGGCGGCGCTGCCCGAACTGATCGCGGCCGCCCAGCACGACGGCGTACCGATCGCCTCGGCACAGGTACATCGGCCGACTCTCGACGACGTCTTCCTCAACCTGACCGGCCGGAACCTACGAGAGGCAGCCTGATGACCACCCTGACCGTTTCCGAGCCGGCGTTCGTTGCGGACCGGCACCTGTTGCGTGACATCCGGATCGTGATGACGCGCGAGTTGAAGCCGGTACTGCGTGACCCGTTCTCTTTGCTGTTCGGGATGATCCAGCCGCTGGTGTTCCTCGCCCTGTTCGGACCGCTGCTGTCGGGCTCGATGGGCGCTACGTTCGGCGCCGGCGTCTGGCAGTGGTTCGTCCCGTCGATCCTGGTGATGACCACGCTCTTCGGCACGTCGACCACCGGCGCGAACCTGCTGTTCGAGTTCCAGACCGGTGCACACGAGCGGATGCTGGTCACGCCGTTGTCCCGTTCCTCGCTGCTGATCGGACGCGCGCTGAAGGAGATGGTGCCGCTGTTCGGGCAGGCGGTGATCGTGATCGCGGTGATGACGCCGTTCGCGTTCGACCTGCACGTCGGTGGTGCGCTGGTCGGGCTGGCGCTGCTCGCGGTGTTCGGCGTCGGGCTCGGTTCGTTCAGCTACGCGCTGGCGATCGCCGTTCGCAAGCAGGACTGGATGTTCTGGGTCGTACAGCAGACCTTCCTGTTCCCGTTGATGATCCTGTCCGGGATGTTGCTGCCGCTGGACACCGGTCCGGGATGGATGCGGGTGGCATCGAAGTTCAACCCGCTGTCGTACCTCGTCGACGCCGAGCGGACCCTCTTCTCGGGCGACGTGTGGTCGAGCACCGTGCTCTGGGGATTGGTCGCGGCGATCGTGACCGCGGCACTCGGACTGACCGTCGGCATCCGGGCGATGCTCCGCTCGGCCGCGTGACCCAATTGAGCCAGTGGCCCGACTGGGCCGTTGTCAGCGCTGAAAATCACCTACGGTAGCGCTCAGATCACCCACCGCCCCCAAGGAGATCTGATGAGGCCCCGCCCCGCCTTGCTCGCTGTCCTGACTTCGCTGGCCGCCGCCGCGCTCGCAACCTCGAGTGCGGTGGCGGCTCCGGCTCCATCCGCCGAGAACGCAAGGACAGTCGTAGCCGCGACCGACACCGACGGCGACTCCCTGCCCGACGCATGGGAGACGAACGGGTACGACGCGAACGGCGACGGCGTCGTCGATGTGGACCTGCCCGCGATGGGTGCGAACCCGAAGAAGAAGGATCTGTTCGTCGAGATGGACTACATGTCCGGCCGGCTCGCCAGTACGGCGGCACTCGACCGGATCGTCCAGGTCTTCGCGAGTGCGCCGGTGAGCAACCCGGACGGCACGACCGGCGTCAAGATCCACCTCGACGCAGGTGCCGCCCGCGGCGCGGCGTACAACCTCGGCGGCGGCAACGAGGTCACGTACGACGATGACCTCAACCCGTCGGCGACCCAGACCAACGCGATCAAGGCGGCCAACTTCGCCGCGGTCCGCAAGGCGGTCTTCCACTACATGATCTGGGGAGACAGCTACGACGGCGGCTGCAGCAGCGGCCAGGCGTTCAACATCCCGAACGACACATTCATCGTCACGGTCGGCCCGAAGTGCGGGTGGAACGCGACCGACGACACGAACGTCGGTACCTTCGTCCACGAGCTCGGCCACAACATCGGCCTGAAGCACGGCGGCACCGACAACCTGAACTACAAGCCGAACTACCTGAGCGTGATGAACTATTCGTTCCAGCTCGGCGGTGTGCTCAAGTCCGACGGCACGAAGTACTGGGGCTACTCGAACGTCCAGCCGACGTCGATCAACGAGGCCCGACCGGACGAGACCGTCGGCCTCGGCAGCCTGGGCGCTGGGTACAAGACGAGTTGGAAGTGCCCGAACGGCTCGACCCGGACCACGGCCGGCGCGGCGAACCAGCCGATCGACTGGAACTGCGACGGTGGCACCACCGACACGACGACCGCCGCGGACATCAACGGCGACAAGACCACGTCGATCCTGATCGCGCAGAACAACTGGGCGAACATCGTCTTCGGCGGCGGCGCCGTCGGTGGGGGTACGACGCCCCGCACCAAGACGCCGGCGTCGGAGCTGCAGGAGATCACCCACGACGAGTGGGTCTCGCTGCAGCACAAGTAGTAGTCCAGGCAGAAGCCCTCGCACCTTCAGGTGGGCGCGAGGGCTTCTGCCTGTTCAGACCGACCAGACTCCGGTCTTCGCGGTCTCGCGCGCCCAGTCGGTGAAGTCACGCGGCGCGCGGCCGAGGACCTGCTCGACACCGTCGGAGACGTACTCCGAGCGGTGGTTGCGGATCACCGCGAACAGGTCGCGCACCGCGTCGGCGTCTTCCTGGATCAGGCCCTGCTCGATGAGTTCGGCAACGTGTGCCTCCGGCTCGAGGTCGACGTACGTGATCGGGCGGCCGGTGGCGGCGGAGAGTTCGTCGGCGATCTCGGTCATGGTGAGGGTGCGCGGGCCGGAGATTGTGACGGTCCGGCCGACGTACGACTCGTCCAGAAGCGCCGTGGTCATTACGTCGCCGACGTCGTTGGTGTCGATCCAGGCCTCGGCGCCGGTGCCGGCGGACAGTCGGATCTCGCCGGCGAGCACGTGGTACTGGAGGAAGTCCTCGCTGAAACCCTGCGCGAACCAAGCCGGCTGCACGATGGTCCAGTCCAGGCCGCTCGCCTTGACGATGTTCTCCAGCTCCAGCTGGCCGTCGTACACGGCGAAGTCGCGACCCGGACTGCCGACGCCGCGACCGGACAGCAGGACCAGGCGCCGCAGCCCGTCGGCTTGCTCGATGAACTTTCCTGCTTGCGCGAGCCCGGTCGGTCCGACGGGCGGCGCGAGGTACGCCGTCTCCGCGCCGGCGATCGTCGGCGCCCAGGTGCTCTCGTCGTACCAGTCGAACCGCGGCTCGGTGGAACGTGAGGCCAGGCGGTACGGGACCTCCCGCGCATCGAGTTGCGCCGCGACGCGACGGCCGGTCTTGCCTTTGCCACTGAGGATCAGTATCGGTGTCATGTATCAAGTTCAGCGGTCGTGAGTGAGACAAACCATGGCTATGTGGCGCAATTCGATGTTCGAGGCGCTCACCATGGCGTACTCTCCTCGCATGGACGTGCTCGACGAACTGCTGGCCGGGACCCGCGCCCAGGACGGGGTGTTCAACCTGACGATCCTGGATCTGCCGTGGGCGCTGGAGATCCGGGACGAGGCGCCGCTCGCGCTCGCGACCCTCGTCCGCGGCTCGGGCTGGGTGACCCGCGAAGGGACCGCGCCACAACGGCTGGAGCAGGGCGACGTCGCGATCTTCACCGGTCCACAGCCGTACGTCGTCGGCGACAGCGCGCACACCGCGCCGCAACTGCGGATCCACCCCGGCGGCATCTGCGAACCGTTGCCCGGGGCACCGGCCGACTACTCCGCGCGGCTCGGCGTACGGACGTACGGCAGCCGCAAATCGGGCGAGGTGATGGTTGCCAGCGGCACCTATCAAGTGGCGGGCGATGTCAGCCGGCGACTGGTGACCGCATTGCCGCCGGTGCTCGTCGTACCGGCCGCGGCGGTCGCCGGGTCGGTCATGGAGATGATCACGAGTGAGATCCAGCGCGATGCGGTCGGGCAACAGACCGTGCTGGACCGATGGCTCGACCTGGCCCTGATCACGACGTTGCGAGCGTGGTTCGACCGGCCGGACTCGCACGCGCCGGGGTGGTACCAGGCGCAGACCGATCCAGTCGCCGGTACTGCGTTGCGCTTGCTGCACGAGGATCCGGCGCACCCGTGGAACGTCACCGATCTCGCCGACCGGGTCGGGGTATCGCGGGCCTCGCTGGCCAGGCGATTTACCGCGGTGGTGGGCGAGGCGCCGATGAGCTATCTGACCGGCTGGCGGATCACGCTCGCGGCCGATCAGCTCCGGTCGACCCGGGACACGGTCGAGACGATCGCCCGGCGGGTCGGCTACGCGAACGCATTCGCTTTGAGCGTTGCGTTCAAGCGGGTCCGCGGGATCACGCCTACGGACCACCGCCGGGCGGCGTGAAAGCCTAAACCCCGGAGTTCAACGATACGATTGAGGCTCATGGAGATCGCGGTGAGCCTCGACGAACTACGGCAGCTCAGCCTCTGGAGCGCGGACTGCGCAGAGCGGGCGTTGCCTCTCTACGAGGCGGTCACTCCCGACGATCGCCGGCCGCGCGAGGCGATCGAGGTCGCCCGCGAATTCGGTGCCGGAGGCAACAGGACGAAGGCGATCCGGACGGCTGCGTGGGGCGCCTTGAAAGCGGCAGGCGAGGTAGACGATCCGGCCGCGGAGGCTGCAGCGCGGGCAGCCGTTGCGGCGGCGGGTTCGGCGTACCTGCATCCGTTGGCGGCAGCCACCCAGGTCAAGCACACCGTCGGGGCGGCGCAGTATGCGGCGTACGCGCACGAACTGGCGGGGCGCGAGCCCCTCGTCAGCTGGGCAATCGAACGAGTCCCACCTGTGGTCCGGGACCTCATACTCCGCTACCCGGAAGGCACGCCGGGTCGTTCCCGGCTCGGGGACCTGCACCGCCAACTGGAGTCGGCGCTCAGGCAACCGTCGCCTTCATGAACGCCAACGCCTGCGGCCAAGCCAGCTTGAACGCGTCCGCGTTCACGTCCTTGTCATGCCGCGACTTGTCCGAGAAGCCGTGGTCCGCACCCGGGAAGTACTGCGTGAACGTCGCGCCGGCCGTTCGGGCTTGCAACACGGTCTGCAGCGTCTCGAAGTCCGAATTCGGTACGGCGGTGTCCGCGCTCGGATAGCTGACGAGCACCGGCGCCGTGATCCCGGCCGCCTCGGCAATCGCGTCGTACGTGTGATGCGGCGGCCGATCGGACGGAACGGTCGGGTGGAAGGCGACGACATTCGCGACCCGCTGGTCACGCGCCCCGAGCAGGAACGCGAACCGCCCGCCGAGGCACCACCCGATCACACCGACCTTGCTGCACCCGAGCTCGTCGAAGAGGTAGTCCAGCAGCGCGCTCTGCTCGGCGAGGGCAGTGTCGTCGTCCATCTGCCGCAGCAAACCACTCAGCTCTTGCCGACTGGTGTTGTCCGTACTGAGCCCCTTGAACGGATCCCACGCCAGCGCGGTGATCCCCTCCCCCGCCAACTCATCGGCCCACGCCCGCACCTGCTCGCCGATCCCGGTGATCATCGGCAACAACAACATGCCGACCCGCCCGACCCGCGCCAGATAAGCGTCCTGCTCCCCAACCGTCACCGTCACACCCATGCGCGCATCTTAAACGCCGACGGTCTGGTGCTCCGGTTAGACGCCAACGGTCTGGTGCTCCGGCTCGATGACGCCGATGACGCGGTCCTGGTCTCGGCCGTAGGGCTGGCCGAGGTACTTCATGGCGATCTGGTCGACGAGGGCCCAGCCGGCGTCGCCGTCGATCCATTCGGTGACGCGGCCGCGGATGATGATCGGCTCGTACGGGCTGTCGACGGGCGCGAGTGAGAGGGCGACGCGCGGATCGCGGCGGAGGTTGTGCGCCTTCTGCGAGTCGGGACCGGTCAGGAAGATGATGCGGTCGTCGAGTGTGGTGACCCAGAGCGGGATCGAGTGCGGCGAACCGTCCGGGAGAACGGTGGCCAGATGGGCGATCGAGTTGCTCTCGACGGCACGGCGTACGGCGGGCTTCAACATGGTTCTGCTCCTTCAGCGGACGACTGCGTAGTGGAGGTGGGTGACACCCGGGGCGGGCACTGCCTCGACGAGGCTGAGCCGCACGTGCTCGGGGAGCTCCTGGAAGAACGGCCGGCCTCCGCCGAGCAGGATCGGCACCTGGTGCAGGACGAGCTCGTCGACGAGCCCGGCCTTCAGCGCTGCCGTCACAGCACCGCCGCCCATCATCCCGACGTCCTTGCCGCCCGCGATGTCGCGCGCCGCGGCGACCGCGTCCTCGATGGTGTTGGCGAGCGTCTGCTGCTCGCTGATCTCCGCCACCGGACCGTGGCTCAGCACGACCAACGGCGCCTTGGCATGCGGGCTACCGCCGCCGAAGTGGCTGGAGTCGACGTACGTCTTATGTCCGGCGATGACCGCGCCGACCCGGCCGGCGAGTGCGTCGAACATCGCGGCGCTCGGGGCGCTGAGCTTGAAGCCGTCGAAGACCTGGCTCGGGGTGTCGCCGTCGAAGTACCAGTCGAACAGCATCGGCGCGTCGCCGAGGCCGCGGTCCGGACCGGAGTCGCGACCGGTGATGTATCCGTCGACCGAGACCGCGAGGGCTGCCAAGACCTTGCTCATCGTTCCCACCTTCCGTTTGGAGTTCCTTGAGGGAACGCTAACACGTGGAGTTCCTTCAGGGAACCCCAATTGCTAAGCTGAGGTCATGCAGCGCACAGACTTCAGTGAGATGGCGTGCTCGATCGCGCGCACGCTCGACGTCATGGGCGAGCCGTGGTCGCCGCTGATCCTGCGCGACATCTTCGTCGGGATGTCGCGGTTCGAGCAGATCCAGGCGGACCTCGGGATCTCCCGCAAGGTCCTCACCGAGCGGCTGAACCATCTGGTCGACCGCGGCGTGCTCGAGCGCCGGCCGTACGACAATCGCCCGCGGTACGAGTACGTCCTGACCGGCAAGGGCCTCGAGCTGATCGACGTCCTGATGGTGATGGTTGCCTGGGGCGACAAATGGCTGGCCGGCGAAGCAGGGCCGCCTGTCTTGTACCGGCATCACGCCTGCGGCGAGATCAGCCACGTAGAGCTCAACTGCTCCCACTGCGGCAAGCCCATGCACGCCAACGACATCGACGTACTCCCCGGTCCGGGCGCGGCCGTCTAGGAGCAGTACGGGCGGAACATGTCGAGGTCGGTGTCCAACCGGGCGATTCGGTCGAAGCCCCAGGTGTCGACGCCTGGTCGATCGACGTTGTTCAGCACGCGGGCCGACATGTCCCGGAGGCCGCGGGCGAGGAGCGCGAACTCGAGGTGATCGAGGTCCAGGTCGTCGGCGCCGTACTCGTTGAGAAATTCTCCGAGCTCGTTCCCGTCCGCTCCGACCCAGACGTCGAACTCACGAGGCCCGATGACGGCGTTCTCCCAGTCGAGGATCGCCGCGACCTCCCCGGCGTCGTCGATCAGCAGGTTCAGGCCGTGCATGTCCGTGTGGCACACGACGTTCCGCACGGGAGTGAGACGTGCACGTACGCCGTCCAACCGCGCGATCGCCGCAGCCACCTCGTCCCCGCGATCCTTGATCCACGGGTGGTGCAGGTTCCGCCCCAGCTCGGCGATCCACGGCTCGGAGATGTCCGCGGGCGGTAGGTCCACCTTCAGCGGTACTTCGTGAATCTGCCGCAACGCCCGCGCGGCGACACGCCAGTCGTCCCACGTCGCCGTACGCCCTTGTAGGTAAGGGAAAACGGCATACGCGCGTCCGCCGTCCATTGCAAACAAGTCGCCCTGCACGGTCCGGACCGGTTCCACGACCGGGAGTCCGAGCGCGTGCAACTCGCCCAGGAGCTCAAGCCCGATCGGTGGCTCGCCTGGTTTCCACATCTTCACGAACCACTGCTCGTCAGCCACCCAGCCGTCGGTGGCGAACCCGCCGGCGTGCGGCTGCAGCGAAGAGACGGTCAGCCCGTAGTCGCGTTCGAGATCCACCCCCGCATCACATCACCTGTGGGCGGCCAGCATGCGGAGTACGGCGGCATTCACCAGGATCAGGATGAGGATGGAGAAGACGAGCAGCGCGACCTGGGCGGGGAGGAGCGCGATACCCAGTCCGATCGCGAGGACCGGGATCGCCAACCCGGCGTACGCGATCAGGAAGAGCGCGGCGAGCACCTCGCCGCGTGAACTCGGGTCGGCCAGGGACGCGGCAGTCGCGACAGCGCCGCGGAAGACGAGGCCCACGCCGACGCCGGCGACAATGCCGCCGATGATGAACAGCCACAGGTTCGGGATGAGGCCGCCGGCCGCGACGCCGACCAGGCCGACGGACATCGCGACGAGGCCCAACCGCAGCTGATGCGGACGGGAGAGCCGGACGAAGACGGCCTGACTCACCGCGCCCGCGATGAAGACGGCGAACGTGACGACACCGGCGAGCAGGCGCGAGGTGTGATGCAGTACGCCGGCGAGGAACGTCGGCGCGAGCGAGGTGAACAACCCGAAGATCGCGAACGCCGCGAATGCACCGATCGCCGACGCGAAGAAGAGCGGACGAGCCGATGACGGCAACGCCACCCGCTGCGGCCGGTACGCCGGTCGCTCCTCCAGCCGCTCCACGGTCTCCGGCACGAGCGCGATCCCAACCGCGCTGAGCAACAGCAGCACGAGGAAGATCTCGTACGGACGCTGCAGCGGTGCCGACACGTACTGCGCCAGCAGCCCACCGATCAGCGGACCGAACGCGAGCCCGCCGAGGTTCACCATGCTCGAGATCAACGCCGACCGGCTCGGGTCCTCGTCCGGCCGCGCGACCTGCCGCAGCTCGGACAAGTGCGCGGTAGCGGTCGCGGTCAGTACGCCGACGCCGACGCCACAGATGAAGCGCGCGACCAGCAGACCGGGAACGGACGACCAGCTCAGGAAGATCGCGGCGGACAACGCCTCCGCGAGTACGGCGAGCAGCGCGACCCGGCGGCGACCGAGCCAGTCACTGACATGCCCGGCCAGGTAGAGCGACGCCATCACGCCGACCGCGTAACTGGCGAAGATCACCGTGATCACGTACGTCGGGAACCCGTCCCGCTGCTGGTAGATCGCGTAGAGCGGAGTCGGGATCGTCGAGAAGGCCATCGTGGTGAGGAAGGCCGCCGCGATCACCCAGAAGCCGGGAGCATGTGCGACCCGGATCCGTACGCCGGTCCGCGAAGACGTCATGGTGGACATGTTCCCAGCGTGCCGCGCGGGATCTATCGAGTCCAACGAAAGTTCTTGCACGCTCTTATCGTCAGATCCGATAATTGGCGGTGTGGACAGCCGACAGCTGGAGTACTTCGTCGCCGTCGCCGAGGAGCTGAGCTTCACCCGGGCGGCGCAGCGGCTGTTCACCGTGCAGTCCACGGTGTCGGCCGCCGTCCGTGCCCTCGAGACCGATCTGAAGACGACGCTCTTCGACCGCTCCACCCGGCGGGTCGCACTCTCGGCGGCCGGCCAGGCTTTGTTGCCTGAGGCAAAGGCTGCGCTCGAGGCCTTGGATCGCGCACGGGCTGCCGTCGAGGAAGCGTCGACCGGGCTCCGCGGGAACGTCAGGATCGGGACACTGGCTCGGCTCAATATGGTGAACATGGCCGAGCTCCTGGGCGCGTTCCACCGCAAGTACCCGCTGGTCGAGGTCCAGGTCGCCACCTCGCCGACCGGCTCCACCGGTCTCGCGGACGACGTACGCCACGGCCGGCTGGACGTCGCCTTGCTCGGGCTGCCGAAACCTGAGATGGGCGGGCTCGACGTCCGGGACATCGCGACCGTCCCGTTCGTCGCGCTACTGCCTGCGTCGCATCCGCTGGCCGGCCGGACTCGCCATACCAAACCGCATGGTATGCCCGGCGTCCGGTTGGAGGAGCTGGCCGGCGAGCGGTTCGTCGACATGCCGCCCGGCTTCGGCAACCGGAAGATGGTCGATCGCGCCTTCGACACGATCGGGATGCCGCGGCGGATCCAGGTCGAGGTCCCCGAACTGACGACGATCCCCGACTACGTCCGGGTCGGGCTCGGCGTGGCTGTAGTGCCCGATCTCGAACTGGCCGAGGAGCCTGATGTCGCCAAGGTGCCGATCAAGGGCACCGAGCTGACCTGGACGTTGTCGGTGGCAACAGCGGCCGGACGGCGACCGAGCAGGGCGGTGACCGCCCTGCTCGATCTGATCGGCGAAAGCACCCGGCCGTACTTCTAGGCGTACTTCTAGGCGGCCCAGATCGACCAGTTCGGCAGCTCGGCGTACCGGCGTAGGGCTGCGACGCCGCTGAGCCAGCCGAGCCAGGCGGCGTACGGCGGGTTGGATTCGTCGAATCCGCTCATCACGAAGGTGAGCCGGGTCTTCCCGTCGGACTCGGCGAGCTCCCAGGTGCTGATGCCGTTCGGACCCCAGTCCGTCGACATCTTCCGGCCCTCGACCAGGTCGACGATCTCGACGCCCGGATTGACGTCGAACCCGCCCATCGCGAACCGGCCGCCCTTCCGGGCGTCGATGCCGATCGGGAACCCGAACCAGGCCGACGCCTTCTCGGACTCGGTCAGCGACGAGTACACCTCTGCGATCGGCGCGTCGATCAGCACCTCGCCCTCGAAGACCGGCGAGGTGAAGTCCGGCCTGGCCGTGAGCTCGCGCCCCTCGAGGTGGTCGACGAGGTTGGCCAGCGCCAGCGACCAGAAGGTCTGCAGTACGCCGCGAATGTTGGCGCCGCTCATCGCGTCCGCGAAGTCGAAACCCGTCTGCGACAGCCTGATCACGGTCGCGTCGTCGGCGTCCGGCGTGAGGGTGAGCTCGGTGGTGGTCTCTTCGCCGCCGAGTGTCCACGCCAGCGTCAGCGTGCTTCCGTCGTACCCGACGACGCGCTGGTGGGGTGCGTCGCCCTCGGGGATGTAGCGGCCCCAGAACTCGAACGTGCCGGGCAGGTCGACGTTCGAGTGCTCGCCGAGCCAGAGGTTGAGGGCCTTCGGATCGGTCAGCGCCTGCCGGACCTCGTCGATACCGGCCTTGGCGCGCACTTGCAGAACGAGTGGTTCAGTCATGGTCTTGGTCTCCTTTGGGGTAGCAGGCCACGGCGAGCTTGAAGGCGTCGCCCTCAGTGCCGCCGTAGCGCGAGAAGAGGTCCTGCAGCGTGCCGCGCAGGTCCTCGAAGAACTCCCGCCGCTGGTCGGGTGGAACCCGGATCTCACCGGACACCCCGATGGACGGCAGCTCCGGAGCCGACCGATCCAGCGCGGCGATGTCGGTCTGGACCTCTTCCATCAGGTCCAGCACGTAGCCGAGGCTCAGCTCGTCGCGGGTCCGGCGGAGTCCGCCGATCCGGCCGACGAGCGTCGGCGACAGCCAGTACGAACGAGCCGTCGCCTGGTAGATGCCCTGGTGGATGCCGCGCACCTTGCGCTCGTCCACCTGGGTCACCAGACCCGCCTCGACGAGGCGCTTGACGTGGTAGTAGACGCGCTGCGGAGTCTGCCCGAGCTGCTCGGCCACCTCACTACAGGTGGCCGGCTCAGCCAGCCGCCGCAGCACCTCGATCCGCTGCGGCTTGAACAGCGCCTCGGCCTGTTCGAGCTGCTCCAGGTGCATCACGTCTCTCATCACACAAAGAACTTTGTACGTAAAAATCTCTTTTGTCAATCAGGAGATTTACATCACTTAGGAATGTGAGCGGGGGTTCGCTCGTTGTAAGAAGTGCTTGCTGATGCGTCACCAAGCAGACACCCAAGACCTGGGGGCCTTTGCTACGGATCGTCCGGCACGTTCCTGCCGGCGAAGGAGAGGAAGCGCAACATGGCAACTGTCTCGTTCAAGGGAGCCACCCGGGTCTACCCCGGCACCGACCTCCCCGCGGTGGACAAGCTCGATCTCGATATCTCCGACGGCGAGTTCATGGTGCTCGTCGGACCGTCGGGTTCGGGCAAGTCGACCGCGCTGCGGATGCTGGCGGGGCTCGAAGAGGTGAACGAGGGCGGTATCTACATCGGCGACAAGGACGTCACCAACGCCCCGCCGAAGGAACGCGACATCGCGATGGTGTTCCAGAACTACGCGCTCTACCCGCATATGTCGGTCGCCGACAACATGGGGTTCGCACTGAAGATGCAGGGCATCCACAAGGACGAGCGGGCCAAGCGCGTGATGGAAGCCGCCAAGCTGCTCGGCCTGGAGGAGTACCTTGAGCGCAAGCCGAAGGCGCTGTCGGGCGGTCAGCGTCAGCGCGTCGCGATGGGCCGCGCGATCGTGCGTAGCCCGAAGGTGTTCTTGATGGACGAGCCGCTGTCGAACCTCGACGCCAAGCTCCGGGTCCAGACCCGCACCCAGATCGCCGAACTGCAGCACCGCCTCGGCGTCACCACCGTCTACGTCACCCACGACCAGGTCGAGGCCATGACGATGGGCGACCGCGTCGCCGTACTCAAGGACGGCGTCCTGCAGCAGGTCGACACCCCGCTGAACCTGTACGACCGGCCGCGCAACAAGTTCGTCGCGGGCTTCATCGGCTCGCCGGCGATGAACCTGATCACCGCCGAGATCGTCGACGGCGGCGCCAAGATCGGCGACTACGTCGTACCGATCGCGCGCGAACTGCTGGCCAAGGCGGGCGACGACAAGACACTGACCCTCGGGGTCCGGCCGGAGGCGTTGCATATCGCCGACAAGGGTCTTCCGGTCAAGGTCTCGGTGATCGAGGAACTCGGCTCGGACGCGTTCCTGTACGGGACCGCCGACCACGCCGAGAACCAGCAGATCATCGCCCGCATCGGCACCCGCCTGCACAACGACAAGGGCGCCGAGATCTACCTCGCTCCGGACCCGGAGAAGTTGCACCTCTTCTCCACCTCGACCGAGGAGCGCCTTGTAGTTTGATCCCGCCACCGCCTTTCGCCTTGTAGTTTGACCCTGTGGGTCATTGGGAGAGAGACGCACCAGGTGTGATGGAGCTGCCGTCGGGTCGCCTCGTCCGTGGACGTAGTCTGCGGAAGGGCCCGGCGGCAGCGCCATTTCCGACGTACGGCGTGTATCTGCTCGGGTCGGAACCGCCCGACGTGCCGTGGGAGACGCGCTGGATCAAATGGCCGGACTTCCGGCTCCCCGTGGATCGCGCTGCCGCGTTGACGATCTTCCGCGAGGCGTTGGATCGGGCTTCGATCGGACGGGTCGAGTTCGCGTGCGGTGGTGGTCGCGGGCGGACAGGTACGGCGCTCGCCTGTGTCGCTGTGCTGGATGGGGTGCCTGCTGATCAGGCAGTTGCGTACGTCCGTGCGCATTTCGACAAGCACGCTGTGGAGACGCCGTGGCAGAAGCGCTACGTGCTAAATCTGTTGACCGCGGGCTGAGCTCTCGCGTTGGGTTCGAGGCGTGAGCATCGAGCGGACGAACCCCAACGGACTCCACCAGACCCCCGGCTACCACCACGTCACCACCGTCCAGGCCGACACACTCATCTACCTAGCCGGGCAGTGTCCGTTGCAACCGTCGAGCGACCTGGCGGCGGGTGGTCTGGAAGGACAGACCGCGCAGGTCATCAGCAACATCCTGACCGCGCTGGAGTCTGCCGGCGCCACTCCTTCGGACGTCGTCCGCACAGTCATCTACGTCGCGAGCCCTGACCGCGAGGACCTGTCCGCTGTGTGGACTCAGCTCAACGCGTCTCCGCTCGGCCCTGCCTTCACGACCGCGAGCACGCTGCTCGGTGTGGCTCAGCTCGGTTTCCCCGGGCAGTTGGTCGAGGTCGACGTGACCGCGGCGCTGTGATCGCTCCGGCTGAGGTTGTCTCCTACGATCCGCGGTGGCCGCTGTGGTTCGCGGAGATCTCAGCGGCTCTGGAGCCGTTCCTGGCCGGGCTGCCGCATGTCGTGGAGCACGTCGGCAGCACCGCCGTACCCGGTCTGGCGGCGAAGCCGATCATCGATATCGACGTCGTCGTACGGTCGGCCGATGTGGTGCCCGCGGCGATCGAGCGGTTGGTTGCCGCGGGCTACCGTCATGAGGGCGATGCCGGGATCCCCGGCCGGGAGGCGTTTGCGTTGCCGCCGAACGTTGCCCACTACCACCATTTGTATGTCGTTGTTGAAGGCAACGAAGCTCACCGGGATCATGTGCTGCTTCGGGATCACCTGCGTGCGGACCCGGTTTCTCGTGAGCGGTACGCCGCCCGCAAGCGCGAGCTGGCGCACCTGCTCACCACGGACCGCGCCGCCTACGTCGACGGCAAGGGCGCGCTTGTCGAGGAACTGATCGCTAGAGCTGGTGATTCGCCCACAGCCGACGGTCCGGGTCGTACCGACGACGAAGTTCGGTGAGCCGCTCGTAGTCGCCCGGGTCGTAGCCCTCGGCAACCTCGTCAGGAGTCAGCGGCGCGTAGCTGAAGTTGAGGAACCGGCCGACTGTCGATGCTTTCCACGGCTCGAGGACCGCCTCCTGCGCTTCGGGCTCGCCGATGACGGTCAGCGAGTACGCCGCCTCGCGGTGGCCGACTGCGTTCGGGATCTCGGGTTCGCGGGCGAGGGCACCGCCGAGATGACGGATGCCGATCACGCGCATCGGAGCCCCGGCGGCCGGCTTCGGCAAGGTCGACAGCGCATCGAGATCGCTCACCAGGACGTTGCGGGAGCTGTAGCTGTCGGGGCGTTCCGGCTCCGCGAAGATCTGCCCGGAGTCGACGTACGGCAACTCCCCCACCGTGTCGAGCGCCGGCTCGCCGATCGCGCGCAGCGGCTTGATCAGCTCCTCGCCGTTGTCGCCGAGGACCGCGAGCTGGATCTGCGCGATGTACTTGCCGCGGATCGGCGCCGGCACCTGTGGGATGTCCGGGATCGGCAGGATCGCGATCGCCGAGGTCACCTCCTCCGGCACGGACCGGGTCCACTCGCTCCACACCTCCGGCGCGGTCGGGTGCTCCGCGAGATCGAAGTACAGGCTGCCCCCGTACAGCGTCGGTACGTCGAACAGGTCGACCTCGATCCCGGTCACGAGACCGAAATTCCCGCCGCCACCCCTCGTCGCCCAGAACAGGTCCGCGTCAGCGTCCCGCCGTACGCCGTCCATGGTCACGAGCTCGATCCGCCGGACGTGGTCCGCGGCGTACCCGAACCGCCTTGCCATCAACCCGAGCCCACCGCCGAGCGTGTACGGGATCGCGCCGACACCGGGCGAGCTACCTGACAACGGCGCGAGGCCGTACGCCGCGGTCGCGGCGAGCACGTCCCGCCAGGTCGCGCCCGCCTCGATCCACGCTGTCTTCTTGTCCGGATCGACCGTCACGTGATTGAACGCACTGGTCGCGATCAGCACGCCACCGGCAATGCCTCTGGTCAGACCGTGGCCGGATGCCTGCACCGCGATCCTCTTGTCGTGATGGATCGCGTAGCGCACCGCCTCCTCGACGTCGGTCGCGTTGGTGACCGGGAAGATCACCTCAGGCCGATGCGGGTCCCGCCGCTGGAATCCATGGCGCGCGTCGTCGTACTCCGGGCTTGTCGTCGTCAGCATCATGAAGCTCACGCTATGGACCCTTGCGGACAGTTCTTGTCCGCAAGGCATCCTGTTCTCATGGATATGCCTGGCCGCCTGCTCCGGTTGCTGTCGCTGCTGCAGAGCCGTCGCGAGTGGTCCGGCCGCGAGCTGGCCGACCGCCTCGGCGTCACGGAGCGAACGGTACGACGCGACGTCGACCGGCTGCGATCGGTCGACTATCCGGTCACCGGGACGACCGGGACCGCGGGCGGCTACCGGCTCGGCTCGGGGACGAACCTGCCGCCGGTCCAGCTGGACGACGACGAGGCGATCGCCGTCGCGCTGGGGTTGGTGGGCGCGGCCGGCGGTGGGGTGAGCGGGATGGCGGACAGTTCGATGAGCGCGCTGGCCAAGCTGGAGCAGGTCTTGCCGGCGCGATTGCGGCCCCAGCTCGCGGCGGTGAGTTCGTCCGCGGAGGCGATCCCGCGGCCCGGCGTACCGCAGGTTTCACCGGGGGTGCTCGCGGTCCTCGCACGCTGCTGCCGGAACCACGAGATCGTTGCCTTCGACTACCACGGCCGGGCGCGCGGGGCGACGCGCCGGCGGGTGGAACCGCATCAGCTGCTGACGTTGGCGTGGCGGTGGTACCTGCTCGCGTTCGATCCGGGGCGGGACGACTGGCGGATCTTCCGGGTCGACCGGATCTCCAACGTTGCCTCGACACTCCACCGCTTCACGGCTCGGGCGCTTCCGGCACCGGACGCGGCAACCTATCTGGTCGAGTCGTTCACGTCGGCGCAGTACCAGCACTCTGTCCATCTGACCGTGCAGGCTCCCGCGGCTACAGTCTCCGCAACCTTCGAAGGTGTTGTCCGCGGGATCGTCGAGCCTGTTGATGATTCGTCCTGCATGGTCCGCTTCAGCGCGGACACACCGGCGATGCTCCTGACCCAGGTCGCCGCCGTCGCGGCGCTCGGCCCCTTCGTCGTCGACCACGCGACTCCGGAGACGGCTGCGCTCATCGGTCGGGTGGGGGCGCGGCTCACGCAAGCCTTCGTCACGCAGTGATCAGTCCGATTCCAAGGGTCAGTACGCCGACTGCCAGGGACGCTGCGCCGACCCACAGGATCCAGAGGAACTGGTTGGGCTGGGTGCGGTCCTTGCCGGCCGATGATGCGAAGAAGCCGCCGGACATCAGGATGGCTGCGGCCGGGATCGCCAGCCGCGCGACCCAGAGCCAGAACCCGGTGAGGCCCGTTTGGTCGACGTACAGGAGCCCGACCAGGCTGAGGATCACGAGTACGCCGGCGTGGGCGTGGCCGGCTCGTGCGAACGACTTCTGGAAGCCGGTCATCGGCACCTGGCCGCGGACGATCTTCGTCATGAAGTAGCCGCCGAACTGGATCGTCACGATGGTGAGCAGGATGACGCCGGCGATAGTGCGGGATGCGTCGGTCATGCGTACACGTACTCCTTGACTGATGTGATGCTGCGGGCGGATCGCGCGACCCACAGGGCTACGGCGAGGTAGAGGATCTGCTCGGGGATGCGCTGCCAGAGCGGGGTCGCCTCGCCGCCGGCGAACGGTACGTGCGCGACCGCGGCGTGGATGTTGGCCGGAAGGAGCGCCACGAACAGGGCGGCCAGTGCGTAGCCGGCCGGCTTGCGGGTCGCGGTGATGACCAGGCCGGCGGCGCCGAGCAGCTCGAGTACGCCGGTGAGGTAGACGAGCGCATCGGCGTACGGCAGGAAGGGCGGCACCATCCGCACCATGTCGGCGTGGTTGGGCATCACCGTGACGCTGGCCGGAACCAAGTGTGCGCTCGCGGTGAACAGCAGCATCACCGCCATCGCGTGCGCCGCGGCGACCGGCCAGGTGGTGAACCGTCGTACGCCGAGCGTGCCTAGCGCCCGGAAGCCGATGGTCGCAAGGATCAGCACTAGGGGGATCATCGTGGGTCACTCCTTTATGGATAGTTGCGATATCCGCTTATGGATACTGATACTATCCATCACAGGCGACGGGAAGGCAAGGGAAATGCGGATCGGGGAACTCAGCAAGGCAACCGACGTACCGGTGCCGACGATCAAGTACTACCTGCGCGAGGGCCTGCTCCCCGCCGGCGAACTCACCAGCCCGAACCAGGCGTCGTACGGCGAGGCGCACGTCCGACGGCTGCGCCTGATCCGCGCACTGATCGAGCTGGCGCAGGTCCCGGTCGCTCAGGTCAAGGAGATTCTCGAATCACTCGACTCCGACACCGAACCCCTGCACGAACAAATCGGCCGCGCCCACCGAGCCCTCACCCCCACCCGCCGCCTGACCGCCACCGACGAGGCCCGAGCCGCCGCCACCGCCCAGGTCACCGACCTCATCACCACCCGCGGCTGGAAGGTAGACCCCGAAGCCCCCGCCCTGGCCACCCTCATCGACACCATCGCCGCCCTACACACCCTCGGCCAACCAACCCTGGCCGCCCACCTCGACACCTACGCCGATGCAGTCGAACGCTTCACAGCCCTAGAAATCGAAGCCGTCACAGCCAACCCAACCCGAGACCAACTAGCCGAATCAGTAGTAATAGGCACCATCCTCGGCGAAACCCTGATCTCCTCCCTACGCCTACTGGCCCAAGAATCAATCTCCGCCGACCGCTGGACGAGCAGCTGACTCGACCCCCAACTGAGGATGGTTTGCAGGGCTTCGGGATCCAGGCGGGCGTCGCCGGCGTTGTAGCCGTTGCCTGGAGTTGCGATGACCTCTGCCGCGGTCCGGGTCTCGTGCTTGAGGACGTGGTTGGCGTTGGGTGGGAAGGCGAACGTGATGTTGAGCATGCCGGCGGCGGCTGCCTGCAACGGATCGCCGTCCGCATGCATGTCGACCTGCAGGTCGTGTACGCCGATCAGCACGAGCGTCGGGATCTTGACCTCCGACAACGCGCGGGTCGCATCCTCGGACCACAGTTCGCGGGCGAGGGGAAGGTTGGCGGGCGTCTCGAAGCTGGCCAGCACCATCCTCACCTGCTCGGGGATCTGCGGGTCGGGGTCCATCGGCTGAGCCGCCTCGTAGCGGTCGGTTGCGGCGCGGACCAGCTCCATGAGTTCGTCGCCGTTGGGGAGCTGGGCAGCCTGGAGTCCCAGTTGGGCCAAGAGGAGGTCCCTGATCGGCCGGCCGGGCGGCGCCGCGAGCACGATGCCCGCGAACGGGATGTCTTGTGCGCTGACGGCGTAGTGGAGCACGTGGAGGGTGCCCTCGCTGTTGCCCAGTCCGACGATGCGCGAGGCGTCGACGTACTCCTGGGCGGCGAGGGTGCCGACGGCTGCGGCCAGCTCGTCGAGGTGCGATTGCATACTGAGTTTGCCGATGAGCTTCGGCACGTTCTCGGCCGCGTGCGGACCAGACACCCGCTTGTCGTACCGCAGGGATGCGATGCCTGCCTCGGCCAGCGCATCGGCGAGGAGGTGGCCGCTGCCGTTGGTGCCAGGCAGCAGCGGGGAACACCAGTCCCGGTCCGTGGGTCCACTGCCTGCGACCAGTGCGACGGCGGGGAACGGGCCTGCACCGTCCGGCCTGACCAGCGTGCCGTACATCGTGATGCCGTCGAGCTGCCATGACACCTCGCGCTCTGTCATGGGTATGAATGTTATCAGAATTGAGAACAATGGCGTAGGGTGCCTGTGTGAGTAGCGCGGACCTTCTCCTGCACCCGGTTCGGCTGCGGATCGTCAAGGCGTTCCTGGGAGATCGCGCCCTCACCACGGCGCAGATCGCCGCCGAGCTCGACGACGTACCGACCCCCAGCCTGTACCGGCACATCGCGACCCTCACGCGGGCGGGCGTACTGCAGGTCGTCGCCGAGCGGCAGGGTCGTGGCAGCGTCGAGAAGACGTACACCCTGCGCCTCTTGGCCGCACGACTGCAGCCCGACGAGATCGAATCGATGTCCCTCGAGGACCACACCCAAGCCTTTATGGCCTACATCGCCGGCCTCCTGGCCGACTTCGACCGCTACCTGGCCCACGACCCAGCCCCCGGCCACGACGGCGCCGACTACCGCGTAGGCGCGATGTGGCTGACCGACGCGGAGTACGCCGACTTCCTGACGGACCTCACAGCACTACTGCGCTCCCGGCTAACAAACAAGCCCACCAAGAACCGCCACCGCCGAGTCGCCTACCAAGTCCTCTTACCCGCCCCAGAGAACCCGCACTAATCACCCGTCGTGAGCCATATCCACGAACCGCGAGTAATGCCCCTGGAACGCCACCACCACGTCAGCGGTAGGCCCATTACGGTGCTTGGCCACGATGAAGTCGGCTTCGCCGGGTCGGGTGGACTCGCGCTCGTACGCATCCTCACGGTGAAGCAGGATGACGACGTCGGCGTCCTGCTCCAGGGAATTATGTGTAGCGATGCCCTCGGCGACGAAGTTGTGGGTGCCTAGGACGGTGGCGTCGTACACCTCTTGCTCGCCGAGACTTTCGATCGTGGTGATTGTGTCCCAGAAGATGTCGTTGGTGGCGAGGACCTCGAGATCGGCGTTGTCGAGGATGTCTGCGACCTTCGCCAAGCGCTGGCGGCTCGGGGCGTGCTTCCACATCGTCGAGCCGGAGAACTGGGTGCTCATGGCGGAGGCGAACTCGCGGTGCGAGACGTTGCGTGCGGCAAGGACCTCGCGAACCTTGGACCAGACCTCCTTCGGCACGGTGTCAAGGTTGGTGTTGCCCTTCACATCGCGCAGAGCCGTCGCGACCTCCAGCACCTTCAACCCACGCAGGCCGTGTACGCCAATGCCGTCGCAGAACCGCAGCTGGTTCTCCGCGCCGTAGATGTACAGGTGGTAGGTGTCGCGGTACCCCGCCTTCTTCACGGTCTTGATCCGGCTGAAGATGTTGTGGCGGAGGAGGAGGCGGGCCAGGTCGTCGGTGAGGCGGCGGCTGGTGCTGGCGTAGTAGATGCGTGCCTGGCCGGCCTTTGCGTCCCAACGGACGGAGCCGTCGGTGGCCCAGAGGTGGCGGATGAAGTGGGCGACCTGCTCCTTGGGCAGCGCGAAGACGCCGGCCGGGATGAACTTCTCGTGGCTGCGCAGACCGAACAGGCCGAGACCGTCGAGCCACGCGGCGATCGGGTTGCGCTTGCCCCGAGCCAGTCGGTACGGCGCGGGCAGGCGGAGCGTGGTCACTCGCGCGGCGGCGTACTCGTCGCGGATCGGGGTGATGCCGAAACGACGGTGAGCTGCCTCGCCGACCGCGGCCAGGTTGGCCTCGTCGATGCTCGCGTAGCGGATCGGCTGCCGCTTGACGAAGGACCCGTCACCGATGAGGTGAGCCAGCAACGTCAGCTCGTCCTCGTCCCACGGGGTCACGTCGAGCGGCGGCGGGACGTGCCGGAGCGATCCCAGCCTCGCGCCGGGCGACAGCTCACCCAGCGGCTTCCAGCCGTCGTACGTGAGGAAGGGGTGGTTCGCGGTCGCCTTGATCTCCCGGCCGGAGGCGAGCTTCAGCCGGAAGACCTCCTTCACCCCACTCGGGAAGGCGTGGGTCAGCGTGCGCGGAACCAGCTTGAGCCGGTCGTCGAGGGACCAGACCGGGATGTCCTTAGCGTCCGTCGCGAGCAGCTCGCCGAGCGAGATCTCCGCACCGTTGTCTGCCCGCATCAGCCGGGTGTCCGCCGTCAGGCAACCCGATTCGCGGAGGTCGGAGGCCATGGGGCGTTTGTCGGAGCGTTGTTCGGAGCCTCTGTTTAGCTGGCAGATGGCTACTACGGGGAGTTCTAGTTCTTTGGCCAGGAGCTTGATGGAGCGGGAGAACTCGGAGACTTCGAGTTGGCGGGACTCGACCTTCTTGCCGGACGTCATCAGCTGCAGGTAGTCGATGATGATGAGCTTGAGGTCGTGGCGTTGCTTCAGGCGGCGGGCCTTGGCGCGGATCTCCATCATGGTGAGGTTCGGGGAGTCGTCGATGAAGAGGGGGGCCTCGGAGACCTCGCCCATCTTGCGGGCCAGGCGGGCCCAGTCCTCGTCGGTCATCTTGCCGTTGCGCATGTGGTGCAACGGGACCTTTGCCTCGGCGGAGAGCAGACGCATGGTGATCTCGTTGCGGCTCATCTCCAGCGAGAAGATGCAGGAGGTCAGGCCGTGCCTGATCGAGCAGGAGCGGGCGAAGTCCAGGCCCAGCGTGGAGTTGTGGGTCGGGATCATCGTCTTGCCGGCCAGATACAGATGGTCGGCGTTGTCGACCTCGACGCAGCGCACCGGTACGCCGACGACCGGGTCGACCCACTCCACCCGGCGCTCGCCCTCACCGACGAGCGCGGCCGGGAAGCCGTGCCCGGTGATCTGCCGCGGCGCCGACCCGGGGATCGACGGTGTCAGTCCGGGACTCGCTGACATCGCCGTGTACAGGTCGGCGGTCGTGCAGACCACCGGGCGGCCGCCGTCCTCAACGAGCCACTGGTGCTCGGCGTCGGCGACGATCGCGCTGCCGTCGGAGAACGACAGCCGGAAACAGGGCCGGTCGACCATCACGTCGGTCGCCGCGACCACGGTGGTCGGCAATCCGCTGGCATCGAGCAACTGGTCGCCGACCGCGACCTCGCCCATCGTGGTCCAGCCGGTCGGCGTCGGCAGCGGGGTGTCGAGGGCCAGCGCCTTCCCCATCGCGGGACGCGCGGCGACGATGATCATCTGGCCGGGGTGCAGCCCGTTGGTGAGCTCGTCGAGATCGGTGAAGCCGGTCGGCACGCCGACCATCGCGTCGCCGCGGGAGTCGATCGCCTCGATCTCGTCGAGGGTGCCCTCCATGATGTCCTTCAGCGGGGCGTAGTCCTCGGCGGTCCGCTTCTCGGTGACCGAGTAGATCTCCGCCTGCGCCTCGTCGACGACATCGTCGACCTCGCCCTCACCGGCATACCCGAGCTGGACGATCTTCGTCCCCGCCTCGACCAGCCGGCGGAGGATCGCCTTCTCGCGGACGATATGCGAGTAGTAGCTGGCATTCGCCGCGAGCGGGACGGAGGCGACCAGCGTATGAACATACGGCGCGCCGCCGATCCGGGCCATGTCGCCGCGCTTGGTCAGCTCCGCGGCGACGGTGATCGCGTCGGCCGGCTCACCCCGCGCATACAGGTCGGTGATCGCGTCGAAGACGCTCTCGTGCGCCGGGCGGTAGAAGTCCGTGCCGCGCAGCGTCTCGATGACGTCGGCGATCGCGTCCTTGCTCAGCATCATCGCGCCGAGCACGCACTGCTCGGCCGCCAGGTCCTGCGGTGGGGTGCGGTCGAAGCCCATCTCCGGCCTGCGCTCTTCGTGGCCGCCGTCCTGGCCCCCGCGGAACTCCGCCACGCTCACTTCGCCCGACCTCCTCGTCCGCCGCCGCCCGGCCAGTGTGGCCGGTTCGAACACCTGCTCGAACCGTAGCCCGGCCCGCCGACACTTTCCGGCAGCAGGCCTCGCGACCGTACGCCGCTGCCGTCACCCAAAGCCACCCAGCCGTCCACAGGGGGTGTGGACGAACTGTGGGAAACTCCGTGAAGGGCTGTGCACAGGCTGCGAACAACCCTGTGGATATCTGTGGACGTTTGCCCACGACATCGCTCTGACCTGCGGTTTCTCCCATTCACAACTGTGGAGAAGAAAAAGTCTGAGACGAATTTCCGAAGCCCGCGGTCGTCGTGGGTAACCTCGCCCCGTGAGACGCAGACGATGGGTGGGCGAACAGGATCGGGAGATCCTCCGGCTGGCCGTCCCGGCGTTCTTCGCGCTGGTCTCCGAGCCGCTGATGCTGCTCGCGGACTCCGCGATCGTCGGCCACCTCGGTACGCCGCAACTCGCCGCGCTCGGCGTCGCCGGCACCATCCTGCAGACCCTCGTCGGCGTCTGCGTGTTCCTTGCCTACGGCACCACATCCGCTGTCGCGCGGCGGATCGGCGCCGGCGATCACAAAGGCGCGCTGGCGCAGGGCATCGACGGACTCTGGCTGGCCTTGCTGCTCGGCGTCGTACTGGCGTTGCTCGGCCTGGCCCTCGCGCCGCAGGCCATCGCCGCGTTCGATCCGTCGCCCGAAGTGGCTGACTATGCAGTCACCTATCTGAGGATCTCGTGCTTCGGGATCCCCTCGATGCTGCTCCTGCTCGCCGCGACCGGCGTACTGCGGGGACTGCAGGACACCAAGACCCCGATGGTCGTCGCGATCACCGCCAACCTCGCGAACATCGGTCTCAACGTCCTCCTCGTCTACGGCATCGGCCTCAACATCGCCGGCTCGGCCCTCGGCACGGCGCTCGCGCAGACAGGCGCCGGTATCGCGCTCGTGGTGGTGGTCGTCCGCGGGGCCCGCCGCGACGGCGCCAAACTGAGACCGGACCGGCCGGGCATCCTCGCGTCCGCGCAGATGGGCGTGCCGCTGATCGTCCGGACACTGACGTTGCGTGCGGCAATCATTCTGCTCACCTTCGTCGCAACCGCCCTGGGTACGACGTCAGTCGCCGCGCACCAGGTCGCGTTCACGCTGTGGTCCTTCCTCGCCCTCGCCCTCGACGCGATCGCGATCGCCGCGCAGGCGCTCACCGGCCGCGCGCTCGGCGCCGGTGACGTCGCGGGCACTCGCACGATCACCCGACGGATGATGTGGTGGGGCCTGTTCTCCGGCGTGATCGGCGGCCTCGCGTTGTGGGGCCTGCGCGACATCTACGTCCCGTGGTTCACCAGCGATCCCGAGGTACGCCGTACCCTCGCGGCCATCCTGATCGTCGCCGCGCTGTGGCAGCCGGTCAATGGCGTGGTGTTCGTGCTGGACGGTGTGCTCATCGGCGCGGGCGACGGGAAGTATCTGGCCGTCGCGGGAGTCATCGCTCTCGTGCTGTACGTACCGCTGGCGCTGGCGGTGCTCTGGCTCGGCGGTGGGATCGTCGCGCTCTGGTGGGCGTTCGGCGGGTACATGCTGCTCCGGTTCCTCACGCTGACCATCCGTGAGCGCCGCGACGGCTGGCTCGTCACCGGAGCTACTCGCTGACCCTGCGGTGCGGCATCGTGGAGCGGAAGGAAAGGAGCGGCATGCCCGACACCGACGACGACCAGTCCGTCGAGCTCGACCCCGTCCAGCGGGAGTCCGGTGACGACGACACTGAGGCCGCCCGTGAGCGGCGTGCCGCACAGGCGCGAGCCGAGGCCGACCGGCGTCCGATCGCGGACCTGACGGCCGAGGAGGACGCGGAGCGGCGCGCCGAGCAGGAAGTGCAGGTCCGTCTGGAGGAAGAGGACGCCGCCCACGCAGAGCGGATCGAACTCGCGACCAAGGACCAGCACGAGCTGGAGGAGGTCCGCGACCGCGGGCAGCTCCTCGACGCCACCGCCGAGACCGAGCTGGCGATGAAGCGCGCGTACGCCGACGAGGCGGCCCGCGACCGGTACCGCGGCTACGCCACCACAGAGACGCAGCAGTCCATCAAGGATCTCGCGCGTGGCAGGCACGAGCTGGACGAAGCGGCCGCGCACCCCGACGAGCGCGGATCGGCGGAGCTCGCAGCGAAGGGCCGACGCGACGAGCGGGCCAGCGGTATCGAGGCTCGTCAGGCCGAGTCCGACGACCGGCTCGCTGACCGGTACGACGCCTCCGCGCGGGAGTACCGACGTGAGGTGTCGCCGGACCCGCGCTACGCAGTACAGAACCCGCCGAAGGAGACTCCGGAGGCGCAGCTCCCCCAGGCCCGCCGCAACGTCCGCAGCCGGCTCAGGACCAAGCGGAAGACCGACCGCAGCGCCGAGCCCGACCTGGAACTGTAGCTAGGGCTGCAGCTTCTGCGTCTGGATGATCGCCAGGTTCGCCGCGACCACGACGACGAAGACCACGCCGAGCAGCGGGTGCCCCAGGCTCCACAGGGCGGCACCCGCGAGGCCGAACACCAGCACCTTCACGATCCAGCGCACCGCCGGCGTACCGCGGATGGCGGTCGGTGCTGCGAACAGTCCCCAGACCACCGCCGTTACAGCCGGCAGCCCGATGGCGAGCAGCCACCGGACGAGCGTCGTACCGCCGGTGTCCCAGCCCCACCAAGCAAAGATGCCTAGGGCAACCAGCTCGACGAGGAACGCCAGCAGCAGGTTGCTCCACTTCCACATGCTCAGATACCGCGGATGTTCGGCTGGCGCTGGTCGAAGAACAGGCCGGCCGGCGGCTCCTGCACCGGCAGCGGCGGGATCGGGTAGTCGGTGTGGATGTTGTTCCGGCAGGCCGCGAACGGGCCGTCCGGGTCGAGCAGCGCCATCATGTGCGGGTCCGCGTGGTCACGCCACCAGACCGACATCCCGGTCGCCGGGTCGAGCCGCAGGTGCTCCCACGCACGCCAGATCGAGTCGAGCCGGCTGAGTGCCTCCGCGTGCCGATACCACTCGGGGCACCAGACGAACTGCTGCCCGAGCCGCCGGGTGTAGAGGTAGATCAGCCGGTCTTCGACGAACGCCGCGACGTGTGGATAGAAGAGCTCCTGTTCACCATCCACCTCGGTTGTCCCCTTCGTTCTGCTCCCAGACCGGCCGGTCCGGGCCGCGCTGCGGCGGGGGCGCCTGTCCGCCGGTGCCTGCCGACACCCACGGGTTGTTGCTCACCGGGACGTTCGCAGCCGCTCCCGGATCGTACTTCGCCAGCGACGCCTTCACCGCACCGGCGTCCGGCCGGGTGAACCACGGGACGGTCTTCACCAGCGTCGCCGGGATACCCGACGGGAACACGACCGCGCGACCGGGCGGCATCGAGGCGAGGTCGGAGACCTCCATGATGTTGTGCCGCTGGACCTGCGAGCTGGTCCCGCGCTTGCCCTCGTTGTACGACACCGAGTTCGAGTTGATGTCGTAGTCGCCGATCATCTTGCTCAGGTTCTCGAGGAAGGACGCGTCCGCCGCGCCACCGCCGTACACCCGGATGTTGGCCGAGCCCCACAGCTTCTGCATGCCGTGGTCGCCCCAGCACTCCTGACCCTGCGCCCAGGACTGCAGGATCGTCATCAGCACGATGCCGCGCGAACCGAAGTGCGAGTACAGGTCGGGCAGGTTCTTCCAGCGGCACACGTTCGCGGCCTCGTCCAGTACGCCGACCAGCGGGCTGGGCATGCGGCCCATCGGGCAACCGCGGGCGAACTGCTCCGCCGCCTCGACGACGGCCACGGTCAGCGCGGTGACCAGCGGTCCCGCCGTACCGGCGCCTTCCTTGGAGAGGCTGTACAGCGTGCCGCCCTTGCGGACGAACTCGTGCGGGTTGAACTGCGGGCGGTTGTCGTTCGGCCCGCTCGGGACGACCCAGCGGGTGACCTTGCGGTTGATCAGGAACTGCGCGCTCTGCTGCGCCGTACCGTAGACACCCGCGCGCTGCTTGTCCGGCGCGTTGATGACACCGGACAGCGCATCCGCGGACATCTGCAAGCCCGGGGTGTTGCGCAGGATCCGCTCCGGCTCGTCGTTGCGCTGGTCGGCGAGCCAGCTGTACACCTGCGTGATCGGGCGCTTCGCCACCGCGGCGGCGAGGAGCAGACCGGCCAGCAGGTCCGTACCGGCGGCGTCGAAGAACGCGTCGGTCTGGGCGCCGACCTGGCGCTGTGACGCGACGAAGTGCTCGGCCAGCTCGCGGGCCTTGGTCTCGTCGGTGATGTAGCTCAGCGGGTTCCACCACCAGGTGTTCGGCTCCTCGCAGACCTCCTGCGGGTCGAACACCCAGACCGGGCCCTTCTCCGTGCGCGGCCCGCGGGTGGCGTCGACGATGTCGCGCTTGTTGGAGGTGGCGACGACGCACCCGGGTGCGTCCAGGATCGCCGGCACCGCGCGCGACGTGGTCTTACCGGTTCGGGGACCCCAGATGTCGACGTGCATGTCTTCCCAGTTGCCGAAGACCTCGAGGTTGTCCCGGACGGTACGGCCGATCAGGATGCCCGGACCCGCGTGCCCGGCGCCGAGCTGGTTCGCCTTCTCCTGCGCGCCTTCGCGGGTGAGCTTGTAGATCTCCGACCGCTTCGACATCAGCTGCGCCTGCCGGTCGACCCGGCCGACCGACTTCTGCCGGCTCCGGAAGTACCAGAAGCCGGTGCCGACGAGACCGAACAGCACGACCAGCTCGATGATCAGTACGCCGGTGGCCGCGCCGGACCAGTCCAGGTGTCCCTTCATCAGATCGACGATCGCGTCGAACGGGTTGCCCACCGGCGGCGAGCCGTTGATCGCCGCCGCGACCTTCATCGCGCCCCAGAGCGAGAACACGACCAGTGCGAACACACCGACGGCGGCGAAGATCAGGATCGACTCGGGCGACAGCCCGCCCGGTCCGGTGCTTTTCCTGCCCTGGGCCATTACTCGTCAACTCCCGTTCGGGCGACCACTCGGGTGGTGGGGTCGGGCGGCGGCAGCATCGCCGGATCGTCCAGGCTGTACTCGCCGACGACCGCCTCACTGCCGTCCGGTGCGACCTCCACCTTCAGCGGCTTGCCGTCCTCGCCGGTCTTCCACAGCTTGTTGGTGTCGTTGATCTCCCGCTCGACCGAGGTCAGGCCGACGTGCACCGGGATGCCCGGGCGGCCACCGACCTTGACCAGGAAGTTGCCTCGCCCGGGAGGCGCGGCTTCCTGACCGGTGGCCGGGTCCCAGGCGGGCGGGTCCTGCCAGCCGATGAGCATGTTCTGCTCTTCCTGGGACATCGGCACGACCTCGGTCAGGTTCTCCATCTCGGCCCGCGGCAGACCGCCGCAGATGACCATGCCCGAACGCTCGACGAAGCCCTTCGCCTTCATCCGGTCCTCAGGGTTCTGCAGCGCCAGCAGGTCGGACATGGTGTGCGAAATCATCGCCATCCCGACACCACGCTGCCGGTTCAGCCGCGTCAGGGCGTCGACACGGTCGACCAGACCGCTCCCGGCCCGCAGCACCCGCCACAGCTCGTCGAGGATGACGAAGTAGTGCCGCCGCGGCTCCAGGCCGGCGTCCGCCAGCGCCTGCGAGACCGCGACCGCGCCGAACCCGTACGACCAGCAGGCCAGCAGTACGGCGGCCTGCAGGCTGGTCTCGGAGTCGTCGATGTTGGACACGTCGAACACGACCGGCCGGTCGAGTTGCATCGGGTTGTCGGTCTGCTCGGAGAAGATCTCGCCGAGCCGGCCGCCGCCGACCAGACCGATCAGCGACGCCTCGAGGCCTTCAGTGATCTGCCGGTAGCGGTCCAGGCTGCCGCGGTCGAGGGCCACGTTGCGGACCCGGTCCGGGGCGTCCTGCACGACCTGGAGCAGGTCGCGCAGTACCGGCGTACCTTGGAAGCGCTCGTCGAGGACCTTGAGCGCCTCGTCGAGGATGGTCTCCTCGCGGTCGTTCGGCGGCTGCGAGCGCATGATCGAGATCAGCGCCGAGACCATCGTCTGCCGGCGGCCGTGCGCGTCGGCCTGGATCGCCTCGCGCGCCTTGCCGGTCAGCCGGAGCGCGGCCTCGCGGGACTCACCCGGGTCGAGCACGTTCAGGTGCCCACGGCCACGACCGAGCTGGATGACCTGGCCGCCGAGGGCCTCGATCAGGTCCTTGTAGTCGGGCTTGAGGTCGCCCAGCACGAGCGGCATCACGCCGTACCCAGCCAGGCCGAGCGCCATCCGCCGGGTGATCGTCGACTTGCCCAGACCCGGCTTGCCGAGCACGAACATCGACGGGTTCGAGATCAGCTTGGCCCGCATGAACCAGCTGATCGGGTCGCAGCACATGGTCGCGCCGGAGAGGATGTTCCGACCGATCGGCACACCGACCATCGGGCTGCCGGTGCCGGCCGCGAACGGCCACATGCCGCAGACCTGCACCGTCGTCCCGCGCCACTCGGGCGCAGCCTGCAGGTACGTCGAGTAGCCGCCGCCCGGGCCGGGCCAACCCCGCGGCATCGGCCGCTTGCCCCGCTTGCTCGGATCGACCGGCTTCTTCTGCTTCTGGCTCACTGTGACTCCCCAGAGGTCACCGTGCTGCTTTGTCCAATCATAGAGACTCCCGCAGGCCGGCCGGGACGGCCAGGTGATTCTGCAGTACGACGCCCAGCGGCAGCGCGGCCACGAACGCGGAGTCCTGCGACCCGAACGCCGGGCGGAGCAGAACGCGCGCGGTGGCGCCCAGGTTGTCGATGGCAGCGATCATGTCCGGGATCTGCTCGACCGTCATCACCGTGCCGGTGACGATCATGCCGAAGTTGACCAGACCCGCACCGCGCGCTTCCTCCTGCGCGGACCGGTCGGCGGCACGCGCCTCGGCCAGGCTGCGGGCGGACGGGCGGCTCGACGTACTGGCGCGGAACGACGCGTTGCGCTTGTCGGCCTCGACCATGCGAGCCGACGTACCGGCGTCCAGCGGGCGGTAGAGCAGGGTGACGCGCTTGCGGTCGATGTCGACGTGCGGCGCGACCAGCTGCGAGAGCACCGACGAGAACACCTCACCACGCGGCGCCTGCGACATCTGCCAGGTCACCGACCAGGCCGAGTCGTGCCGGTACTTGTCCCAGAACGCCTGCGCACCGGACGGGCCGACGTCGGTCCACTGCAGCTCGGGCGGCATGCCCTGGCCACGAGCCTCATCGATCAGTACGGCGGACGCCGGGTCGTACGCGATCCGGATCGCCTCGCACAGCTCCTGCGCGTTGACCGGCCGGGCCGCACCCGCACCGGTCGCGTTCAGGCTCTGGGTCAGCGCAGGCAGCCGGGCCGCGAGCTCGCGACCCATGTCGTCTTCCTTACGGCGCTTGCCGCTGCGGTCGGTGCCTTTGAAGGTCAGAGCAACCCGGGCGGACACGAGCGCCGAGCCCTCCGGGTAGGTCTGCACAACCTCGGTGAGCATCGCCCGCGCGATGGCCGGCGTCCCGTCCATCATGTTGTTGCCGACCTCACGGCGCAGCCGGATCCCCGTGTCGGGGGCGCTCTCCACCGTCACCGAGGCCGCGACGATCCCCGGCTCGTGACCGAGCGACGCCAGCCACTGGCCCCAGTGCGCTACCCAGATGTCGACCTGCTCCTCGTCCACCAGCGAGGCACCGTCCGGCTCCGCGTTGATGACGACCGTGAAGTGCCGGGTGCTCGGGTAGTACAGGAGGGCGAACGGGCGCCCGTACGAGTCCTTGTACTCACTCAGCTGGGACGACGCGGCCAAGCCGGGGAGCTGGAACTTGCCCCACGCCGTACGGCCGAGAGGACCGGATCGGTAGATGTTGTGCTTTGCCATCTTTGCTCGCTGCCATCCAATTCGGGTCGAGATCCGTTGCAGCGTGGACTGCCCATGCTTGTCCTTGGTCATCAGCAGCAGCAGTACGACGCCGACGACCAGCAGCGTGACCATCGCTGCGGGCAGACCGCCGGACATCGTCGCGATGACGACCATCAGCAGGCCGCCCATCAGGATGGCCGTGCCGAGCATGCCCAAGCCGCCGATACCCGCCGAGGCGGGCTGGCGCCAGTTGCCGTAGGTGCGAGGTGCGCGTCGTACGTTCTCAGCCGCTGCCACTTGGGCCTTCCGGTGTCGGTTGGTCGTCGCCTCCGCCGCTGCCGCTAGGGCCAGGTGGAGGTGGAGGCTGGTTGCCCCCGCCGCTCTGCTGTCCTTGGCCCCCGCCGCCCCGGCTCGAGCCGCCAGACCCGTTGCTGCCGCTCGGGCCGCTGCTCGAAGACTGCGAGGCGGCTGCGTCGCCCTGGTCGGTGGTCTCGGCCGCCATCGTCTTGCCGGCATCCGACATGCCCTTGAGAACCGCAGCACCCACCATGATCGGAGCAGCCACAGCCGCTACCGGCGCGGCCGCCGCCGCAGCACCAGCTCCCGCGCCCGCTCCGGCCCCGGCTCCAGCACCGGCACCCGCTCCGGCCGCCGCGCCTTCGCCACCGGCCGCGGCACCTTCACCAGCACCGGCAGCACCCTCACCGGCACCGCCACTACCGCTCGGAGCCTGCTGCTGTGCTCTACCGACGTTCTGCGCGCCGGACGGGCCGTCGCCTCCGCCCCCGCCGCCGTCGTCGGCACCCTGGCTGGTCTGCTTGTTCGCCATGTCGCCGAGCTTGTCCATGCCGGGCATCATCTTGGCCGCGATCATGCCGGCGCCGGCCGCGCCCGCGGTGGCCGAGACCATCGGCACGATGAACCGCATCAGGGCCGGCAATGCGAACAGCGCGAGCACCAGCATCGTCAGGCCGGTGACCACGTTCATCACCAGGCTGCCGACGTCGGCCGCATTGGTGCCGTCGAAGTGCAGCGGGGCGCCGTTGTTCGAGACCAGGCGGATCGCTGTCGCGTAGACGATCGCCGCCACCGGTTTGTAGAGGATGAAGGCGAGCAACCACGCGATTATTCGTTTGAACCAATTTCGGCCCATCTCGGTGTTCGTCGCGGCGGCCGAGATCGGCAGTACGCCGAGCAGCAGGATCAGCATCGCGCTGCGGACGACCATCAGCACGATCTGGATCACGCCGGCGATCACGCACAGGATGCCGACCGCGATCATGATGCCGATCAGCAGCGGTGAACCGGCGAGTGCCGCGACCGCGGCGAAGCCCAGCACCACTGACATGCTCGCACCGAACGCCTTCGCGTCGCCGGAGCCCATCTGGTCGCAGTTCTTGACCCACAAGTCTCCGCTCGAACTCAGCGAGGAGCTGACGATGCACTTGGAGAACGTGTCGCCGGCGGTGATCAGCGCCTGCGCGACGGCGATCGAGAAGGCCGAGGCGACCCCCAGGGTGATCAGCGAGCGGAGCAGATCGCGAGCCGTCTCACCGCGCTGTGTCCAGGCCATCTGGATGGCGCCGACGATCAGCCCGATCGCCGCGATGAACAGCGCGATGAACTGCGTGTGCGACCAGACCCAGCTGACCGTGTCGTTGGCCGGCTGACCGGGAGCGCCCTCCACCGACGGTGTCGGCACGTAGATCCAGAAGGTCGCGATCGTGGACATCAAGGTGCCGACCGCACCGGAGATTGCGTCGAGGATGGGCTGGAACACGAACTTCATCACCGCTTCCATGGCGGGGGCAAGGACCGCCGAGACGGCTTCTTTCAGCAGATCCGTGGCCCAGTTGAGCGGAATCATGTCAAGACGTCCTCGGGGAGACGAATCGAAGAATGGCCGGCAGCGCGACGATCGCCAGGAGCATCATCGTGGCGCCCGTGACGATCTTGAGGGTCTGCGGCGTCCCGGCGGGCGCGCCGTCCACGGTCGGCACCGACATCAGGTAGATCGCGGTCGCGTAGATCAGCGCCGCGATCGGTTTATAGATGATGAATCCGGCCAGCCAGGCGAGCGACCGCTTGAACCACATCATCCCCATCTCGGTGTTGGTCGCCGCCGCGGTCAACGGGAGCACACCGACCAGCAGCACGAGCATGCCGTAGCGGATGATCATCAGCGCGAGCTGGATGATGGAGGAGATCACCATCAGGATGCCGACGAAGATCACCAGCAACCAGCCGAACTGCTCGGCGGGACTCTTCAGCGGATTCACCAGCGCTTGCGTGAGCGCATCGGTGAAGCACTGGTCCTTGCTGTTCGCCGGATGGACCGTGTCCAGAACCGGGACGGCGACACAGTGATTTTCGGCGTTCAGCGCCTCGTGGACGATCCAGGTGGAGAACCCGTCCGCGGCCGCGATCAACGTCCCGGCGAAGGCCGTCGCGGACGCTGTCACCACGACCAGCGTGATCAGCGACCGGAGAATCTCCTTGGCCGGCTCACCACGGTGCGAGATAGCCATCTGGACCGCGCCGACGATGACCGCGAGCGAGGCGATGAACACCATGATGAAGTTCGTGTGCTGCTGCACCCAGATGGCCGGGGTGTTCTGCGCGATGTCCGGGGTCTGGATGTTGATCCAGAGCAGGGCGACCGCATTCATGACCGCCTCGACGGCATTCACGACGACGCTGGCGATGGCCTGGAAGATGAAGTCGAAGAACTTGCCGAAGGCCCATTGGATCGCGGTCTGCAGGCCGTCCCGGATGCAGTCGTCCCAGTCCCACGGCCACTTGGAACATCCAAGGGCGATCATGACGCACCACTGAACCTAACGTAGCCGTTGAGACTGGACAGGATGTCCGGCTCGACCGAGCCGTTGAACGTGCCGTCGTCCTGCAGCACCGCGTACCAGTCGCCGTGCGACCACTGCATGGTGATCGGCAGCGCGCCGTACGCCTTGTTGTTGAGGTTGGCAACGACCTGGATGATCGTCCGGGTGGCGTTCCGCGGGTAGTCGAGCACCTTGAAGCCGGAGAACTGGACGTCGCCGGCCTCGGTCGGCGGTGTCTGGAGCTCGGACCTGGCGGCAGCGATCGCGGCGTCCCGGCCCGGACCGGCCAGCACCCGCGTCTTCAGCGCGGCGACACTGACCTCAGGGTTCTGCACCTGGCCCAGCAGGACCATCGCGGCGAACACCGCGCCGGTCGGCGAGTGCGCGAAGCACGAGCGCACGCCGCTCGTGGCGGTGGACGCGGGCCCGGCCGCAGCCTGGATCGGGACCAGCATCTCGCCCTCGAACTGCCACGTGACCGCAGCCGGCGCAGCTAGCCGCGGGATCGCCTGATCCGGATTGCTGTCGTGGCAGCCACCGGTGTGACTGTTCGGCGGCGGCGGAGCCGTCTTGGTCGCGGTCGGCTGCTCGGTCGGCGTAGCGACCGGCCCGCTCGACTCAGTGGGCTGTTCAGTAGGAGCGATGGTGCTCGGCGACTGGCTGGGGTTGGCGGCCGGAGTGTCCGAGCCGTTACTGGCAACCGCCCAGACCACCAGGCAAATGAGCACGGCTCCGATGACGATCGCCGACGCGACGAAACCACGCTCCTCGAGGAAGCTGGTCTTTTCGCCGTCGGAATCGCCACCGGAGTCCGGATCCCTGCTGAACAGTCCCACCTGCGATCAGCCTCCGAGCAGGTCGCCGCTGACCGCGATCACTTCAGGGCGTCGACGAGTGCCGTCGCCGCGCCGATCACGATGCAGGCCGCCAGGACCCAACCGAGGCGGGCGGCGTGCTCGCCACCTTCACCGCGGCGCTGACCGACAGCCATCATGCCGCCGGCGATCAGGATGCCGAGCGTGCAGACCGAGTACGCGATCCACTTGACCCAGCCGAGCACCTTGTCCAGGCCGGGCTGAACGCCGGGAGGCGCGTCGAGCGGGAGCGTCATGGTGTTGAGCTCCGTGACGAGGTGGTGTACCAACATCATGGTTGTGAATACCTTTCAGTACGGGGCGGGGTAGTCCGCTGGGTTTGACGCGCGAAGAGCGTAGATGGATTCAAGGACTTCGAAGACCTCGTCCGGGGTGTTGTCAGGCGTGGGAGCCTCCCCTCTGCGCCACTCCTCGATCCAGGGGATGTCCCAGACTCTCGGAACACCTCCGCCGACGATGTCGGCGAAGTCGTCGAGCACGCGAGGCAGTCGGCCCGGTGCGTCCGCGATCAGCACCAGGCCGAGCACAGCCACTCCCTGGACGACTCCCGAGGCCCACTCGATCGCGGCTCGTTGCGCGGCACGCAGCCCGGACCCGTGGGTCCGCGCGACCAGGATCACCGGGGTCGGCACCGGCGGCGGCGGGATCGGCCAACGGTGGTTGGCCGCCCGGGTGCCCGGCAGCAGCAGAGACATCGTGGACTCGCCGGCGCCGCCGTGCACACCGACCCACCACAACGTGTCTGCCACCGGGATAGCGAACTTGGGCAGGCGCTGATCCTCCGCGGGCGCCGGCACCCCGTGCTGCGGGGCGGACGGCCCCCGAGGGGTGATGTCCGGCTGGGTGGGGCCCGGCGACGGCTGTTGCGGACCCGGAGACTGCTCTCGTGTCCACGGGTTCTGCGTCATGGCCCCTCCTCTCGCGGTGCGTCACAGGCTGTCGCCCACAGTATTCTCTCGCTTTCCGGGTGTACTTTCGTGACCCATCCACAGGCGAGGATGTTTCTACCCCCTTGTCGGGGTCAGTCGAGCCGCCGGGCTCGTGTGGTTTCTGCCTGCCCGGAATCCCTGGCATGCCTCGTGCGGGGGACATGCTAGAACGAGGACGTCGAAGTCTGATGAGCGAGGGAGATCTGTGGCGGGAATGAGAGGACATCGTGGCTGAGAAGATCCCCTCCTGGCCGAAGGTCACGATTCGGCTGTACGACGACCACAACGCCGAGGTGAAGATCGCCGGCCGGAGCCACCCGGTCAATCATCACGATCCGCGACAGGCCGCGATCCAGCTCGTCAGCGAGCGGGCCGCCCAGCTCGGCCGCGCGGTGAAGGCGACCGCGGTCGAGTCCGACGGCGCCTCCTGGCCGCTCATCATCCACCCGGACGGACAGGTCGAGGCGATCGAGGCCGACTCCGGCCGGGGCCGCAGCGGCGGCCAGAAGCCGATCTGGCCGATCATCGTCGCGATGGTCGTTGGCTGCGTCCTGGTCATCGGCACGATCGTGTTCGTCGCCGTGATCAAGCCCAACCTGCACAAGAAGCCGACCGTCACCGCCTCGCCGCTGCTGCCGTCCCTGCCCGGCCCCCGGGTCATTCCGGACGAGTTCCCTCCAGGGAACGTGCCCCCGGGCTTCACGACCCACGCCGGCTGGACGGTCAACCTGTCCGAGGGCACCTCACCCGCGATCAAGCCCGACGGCACCGAGGTCGCCATCCTGACCGACGACGGCAAGGTCGCGGTTTTCGATGCCAACGGCAAGGTGCTGTGGCAGGACGAAGTACCGAAGGACTCCGAGAGCCCGGTCTACACGACGATCGACGGCAAGCTGGTCCTGGCGGTCGCCACCCAGGACACCTTGATCTACTGGGCCGGCGGCGGCGCGGAGCCGAAGAAGGTCGGGCTCCCCGACGGCGCCAAGGTGCAATTCTTCGGCAAGTCCCCGCTGATCACGCTGAGCGGCACCGGCGGCGCGATGGTCATGTCGGGCGGCGAGCTCAAGGCCGTGCCGAACCAGCCGCGGCTGTCCACGATCCTGCTCGCCGAGGGGGATCGCGCGCTGATGTCGCAGTACCACGGCCCGCTGTTCTGGAGTGCGCCGGACAAGCCGCTGCAGACGATCACGCCGCAGAAGCCGGGCGGCGCGATCTCCGACAAGCCCCAGCAGGTGCTCACCGCCAGCCCGGACTACGCACTGGCGTTGTGGCAGACGAAGGATCCCGAGAAGGTGATCCCCACCGTGCACTCGACCGCGAGCGGCAAGGTCGTCGCGGTCTGCCAGCCGTCGTCGGCAACAGATGTCCAGTCCTGGGACTGGGTGCCCGACCCGAACCGCCGGATGGCCGCCTGGGGTGCATGCCTGATCAACCTGGCCACTCCGAGGACCGTGCTGCTCAATGACTTCCACCCGCTGTCGATCACGGGTTCGTTCATCTACGGCACGATGGGCAGCAAGATGTACGCCGTCACGCCGGGCAAGCCGCAGCACCTGTTGGACCCTGCTCCGGTCCGCCCGTGGGGTATCGCCGGCAACCACGCGATCATCGTCTACAACTCGGTCGTCTATGCGTTGAACCCGGCCGCACGATGACCGCGACCCTGCGTCGGGCGGTGCTGACGCTGGCCGCGGTCGGCGTACTGCTGTTGCCGTCCGCCCAGGCGCTTGCCGACGACAACGAACCGGTTCCGACCGAGTGGCCGACGGTTGCCCTGCCCGACGACAACGACGGCGAGGCTGCGCAACCGGCGCCGGTGGAGTGGCCCGCGGTGACGAAGTCGGACGACACCAGCGACAGCTCGTCGGAACCCGCTCCGGTCGAGTGGCCGACCGTCCAGGAACAGCCCGGCGGCTGAACAAAGAGACCCGCCGACGACGAAGGCCCGCGCTCCCTTCCGGGAACGCGGGCCTTCGTGCGTTGCTGTGGTGTCAGTTAGCGGCAACCTCGAGGCGGACCGTAGCGGCCACCTCCGGGTGCAGCTGAACCGCGACCTGGTGCTTACCGGTGGTCTTGATCGGCGACGCGATCGCGATCGCGCGCTTCTCGACCAACGGGCCGCCGGCGGACTTGATCGCCGTGGCGATGTCGGCCGGGGTGACCGAGCCGAACAGGCGGCCGGTGTCGCCGGCCTTGACGGCCAGGGTCACGTTGAGCTGCTCGAGCTGGTTTTTGACCTCGCTCGCGTGCTCCTTGCCCTGGATCGCCCGGGCGTCACGCGCCCGCTTGATCGTCTGGATCTGCTTCTCGGCACCGCGGGTCCAGCCGATGGCCAGGCCGCGCGGGACGAGGTAGTTACGGCCGTAGCCGTCCTTCACCTCGACGATGTCGCCGGGAGCCCCGAGGCCCTCGACCTCCTGAGACAGGATGAGCTTCATGGTCCGCGCCTCCCTCAGCGAGCGGTGCTCGTGTACGGCAGCAGGGCCACCTCACGAGCATTCTTGATAGCGGTCGCGACATCGCGCTGGTGCTGCACGCAGTTCCCGGTCACCCGGCGGGCGCGGATCTTGCCGCGGTCCGAGATGAACTTGCGCAGCAGCGCGGTGTCCTTGTAATCGACGTACGTCGCCTTGTCCTTGCAGAAGCCGCAGACCTTCTTCTTCGGCTTCCGAATGATCTTGGCCATTGTGGTGCTCTCTTCCTATTTCCAGAGCCCGGCACGAGTGCCGGAATGGTCCCTAACGGGTTTGCGGGCCGATCAGAACGGGGGCTCCTCCATCGAGCCGCCGCCCTGGCTGGCCCAGGGGTCGTTCTGCGGGGCGGACTGACCGCCGCCGCCTTGCGGGGTTGCCCAGGGGTCGTTCTGCTGGCCGCCACCCTGACCGCCGCCGTAGCCGCCGCCCTGGTTGCCACCTCCCTGGTTGCCGCCGCCACCGAACTGCTGGCCGCCACCACCGCCACCACCGAAACCGCCGCCGCCACCGTCGGAACGCGAGGTCTTGGAGATCTTCAGCGTCGCGTAGCGCATGCTCGCGCCGATCTCCTCGACGTCACACTCGAAGACGGTGCGCTTGTTCCCGTCGCGGTCGTCGTAGCTGCGCGCCTTGAGGCGGCCGGTGACGACGACCCGGGAACCGCGGGTCAGGGACTCGGCAACATTCTCGGCAACCTGACGCCACACCGCGCACGAAATGAAGAGGGTTTCCCCGTCTTTCCACTCGTTCGATTGCCGGTCCAGCGTCCGCGGAGTGCACGCGACGGTGAAATTCGCCACCGCGGCGCCCGAGGGCGTGAAGCGCAGTTCCGGATCACCCGTCAGGTTTCCGATCAGGGTGATAGGTGGTTCGCCTGCCATTGCCGTTCCTCCTGCTATCGGGTGTGGCTGTGTCTACAGCTATTGGTACCGGCCGGTGCCGACAGTACCGATGGCTGAGGACGACCCCAGGTTCAGTGCTGGTCCGGCCGGATGACCTTGGTGCGCAGGATCGACTCGTTCAGCGTGAGCTGACGGTCGAGCTCCTTCACCACCGCCGGCTCGGCGGTCAGGTCGACGACGGCATAGATGCCTTCGGACTTCTTCTTCACGTCATAGGCAAGCTTGCGACGACCCCAGATGTCGAGCTTCTCGACCGTGCCACCTTCCTTGCGGACGATGTTCAGGTACTGGTCGATGGACGGCTCTACGGTGCGCTCATCGAGCTCCGGGTCGAGGATCACCATGACTTCGTAACGACGCATGCGCGAACTCCACCTCCTTCGGACTTGGCGGCCACGGTCTCTCCGTGGCAGGAGGGCGATGCGATTGTGCTCCACGCCGACAATTGCCGTCGACGCCAAGCAGCGAGCCCGGTCGAGGACCGGGCCACATCAAGAGAATACCAGCGTCCGAACGGCCTATTGACCATATCCACAGGCCTGTTGTGATGACTCTGTGTCATTGAGCTACGACGATGCGCTCACCGCGACGGAGCACCAGCACGAGCAACGGTACGGCGAGAATCACCGAGATCACCGACAGCACCGGGAAGCCGCCGAGCGTGAACAGCCACGGCGACGTCGCGGTGGCGAGCGCGGAGACGGTCCAGATCGACGACTCCACTCGGCTCTCGAGCTCGGCTGATCCGAGCTGGGCGCTGCCGCCGAGGTAGCAGAGGTTCCACGCGTAGCCCAGCAAGAACAGTGCCGGTGTGAAGACCAGTCCGGTCCGAGTGACCAGTACTGCGGCGGCCAGCAACCCGGCCAGCCCGGCCAGCGTCACTACGCGAGGCCCGAAGCGGTCGATGCACCAGCCGGTGAGTGGAGACAGGGCGAACATCCCCAGGGTGTGGACAGACAGCATGACTCCCAGCAGCCCGAGTCCGTCGTGGTGCAGGTGGGTGTGGACAGGGACTGCTGTCATCACGGACACCATCACCAACTGGCCCACAACCATGACGCCGCCCGCCAGTAGTACTGAGCGCCCGCCGGACACTCGACGGACCTGAGGCGCCTCGGTCGACTTGGTACGCCGGATGTACGTCGACGCGACCAGTGCGGAGAAGACCGCCGCCAAGGCGAGGAGGAACGGACCTGCGATCGCCGGGAGACCGAAGCCGGACGCGAAGGACTGGGACGGTGCCATGAGGAACGGTCCGCCCGCGGCACCGAGTGTGCTGGCCCAGATGACCGTGCTCATCGCCCGGGAACGCTGGGAAGGCGGTGCGGCATCGGCCGCGGCGTACCGGGACAGGAGGCTTGCTGCGTTGCCCACGCCGAGCAGGAACATGCCCACGAAGAGGAGCGCGATCGGTGCGCCCACGGCGGTCAGAACCGTCGACGCTCCTCCGGCAACGCCCACGCCGTACCCGGTCCGGAGGGCTTGGGCGCGTCCGAGGCGAGCTGTCCAGCGGCCGACCGCCATGGCTCCGGCAGCTGTGCCGAGGACACCTGCGGTGTTGGGAAGGCCGGCCAGTGCCGGACCGAGGGCGTCGGTGATCAGGATGGCGCTGACTGCACTGGCAGCGACCATCGCGGCGTTCATCAGGGCGGCGGCGGCAACGACGGGGATCAGCATGCCTACCACGCTAGAAAGGCGGACCGTCGCGCTGAATGCTCGAAGGAAGGCGTCTGCCCTTGTGGAGGAGCGATATCGAAGGTGTTCTGGGGACATGACCTTTCAGGAGCGCGAACTCGACTCGACCGACTGGCAGATCCTGGCCGCCCTGCAGTCGGACGGACGCCTCTCCTTCAACCAGCTCGGCAAGCGGGTCAACCTCTCCCCGCCGGCGGTCGCCGACCGGGTACGACGCCTGGAGGAGGCCGGGGTGATCAAGGGCTACCGCGCTGAGATCGACCCGGCGCGGGCCGGGCAGCCGTTGTCGGCGTTCGTCCAGATGCGCTGCACGACCGGTCGGTGCCTGCTGAAGACCACACGCGCCGAGGACTTCCCCGAAGTACTCGAGATCCACAAGCTCAGCGGCAACTCCTGCTCGATGCTGCGGGTCCGGGTGACGTCGATGCGGCACTTGGAAGGGCTGTTCGAGCGACTCGGCGAGCACGGTGAGATGAACACTCACATCGTCCTGTCCACGGAGTTCGAGGGCCGGCCGGTGCAGCCGCCGAGCGAGGACGAGCGGACGGTGACGCGGTCGGCAGGATGGGGTTCCTGAACTGTCCGTGGGGAGTCCTAGGGTGGGGTCATGACTGTGAAGCTTGGTGCGCACGTAGAGCAGGATGACCCGTTGGCGGAGGCCGCTGATCGGGGTGCTGACCTGGTGCAGTTCTTCCTGGGGAACCCGCAGGACTACAAGGCGCCCAAGCTCGCGTACGCCGATGGCGAGGAGGCGCTGAAGACCCGCGCCGCCGCCGCGGGCGTGGACCTGTACGTGCACGCGCCGTACCGGTTGAACGTCGCGAACACGAGCAACCGGATCCGGATCCCGAGCCGGAAGCTGTTGCAGCAGACGCTGGACAAGGCGGCCGAGATCGACGTCAAGGGCGTGATCGTGCACGGCGGTCACGTCGGCGACGAGGACGACCCGGAGGCCGGGTTCGACAACTGGCGCAAGTGCATCGAGCGGGCCGAGCTGCCGGTGCCGTTGCTGATCGAGAACACGGCCGGCGGCGAGAACGCGATGGCTCGGCAGCTGGAGCGGATCGCGCGGCTCTGGGAGGCGGTGCAGGCCTCGGGCAACGACCGGCTGGAGAACGTCGGATTCTGCCTGGACACGTGCCACTTCCATGCGGCCGGTGAGGAGCTGCCGACGATCGTCGAGAAGGTCAAGGCGATCACCGGGCGGATCGACCTCGTGCACGCCAACGGGTCACGGGACGAGTTCGGCTCCGGCGCGGACCGGCACAGCAACTTCGACGAGGGTCATATCGACCCGGCCGACATCGTCGCGGTCGTGCAGGCGGCCGGCGCACCGGTCGTCGTCGAGACCCCGAACGCGAACAACGGACAGAAGGCCGACCTGGACTACCTGCGGGCACACCTCAAGTAGTCGGCGTCTTCGTCCGGTCCAGGCCGTACATCCAGTAGGTCAGCGCCCACGGGAGGAGCAGCGCGAGCGCGGCGGTATTGCTCGACGGTACGAGAAGGCCGCAGATCACGGCGGCCGCCATGACCAGGGTGCTCAGCTGGAACAGGTCGACCGGGCCGAGCAGGCGAGTCCGCAAGGTGAGCCGGCCGCGGGCGCAGGCGACGTACGCGGCGATCAGCGCGAGCAGGCAGAGGACGGCCACGACCGCACCGAGCCACGCGAGGCCGCTGTAGGTCTTGAAGGTCTGGAGCAGCCCGGACAGCAGGAAGACACCGGTCAACACGGTCAGCCAGGAGCAGTACCACAGGAAGCGGATGATCGTCCGCTGCTGCTTGGCTTCGGCACTCTCTTCCTCGACCTCGGCCTCGGTCCCGGTGTCATCCTCAGACTCGGACCCCGCCTCGGCCTCAGCTGCCGGGGCCGGCTCGGTGTCGGGGCGCTTGGACTCGGGCTCGGGGTCGGGGTGCGCCATGCGTGCGACGGTAGCGCAGAATGAGGCTATGCAGGCCTGGCCAGAGCAGTTCCCCGAGCTGTTCGCACCCGGTTACTGGGAGTGGGGCGACCTCGACGTTCGGTTCACCGTCGACCAACCGCCGGACGAGCTGATCAGCAACGTCCACGTCGTCTGCCGGACCAGCGGCGGAATCGTTGTCTGCGGCAACGACCTCGGCTGGCGCTTCCTGCCCGGCGGCACCCGCGAGCCCGGCGAGACGATCGAGGAGCTCGTCAGCCGCGAGCTGCTCGAGGAGGCCGGTGCCCGGCTGACCGGTCCGCTGACCTGGCTCGGCGCCCACCGTGCCGATCATCGCCGGCCTGCGCCGTACCGTCCGCACCTGCCGCATCCGGTCTCGTACTGGGCGAACTTCGTCGCCGACGTCGTCATCGAGCAGGAGCCGACCAACCCCGAGGACGGCGAGCAGGTCACCGAGGTGCTGGTGCTGTCGCCGGCCGAGGCGGCCGACTACCTCGACGGTCAGCCCGGCGGTGTGATGGGTCCGATCGTCAGGCTGGCTCAGGCACGACAGCTGGTTTAGCGGCCCGCCACGGCAGCAGTACGGCGCTGAGCGTGCAACTGATGCCCGCGACCCACAACGCGCCGCGCATCCCGATGACTGTCGCGAGCACCCCGCCGAGCGCGATGAACGCGGGCTGCACGCACCGCGAGCTGATCGACCAGGCCCCCACCACGCGCGACATATACCCGTCCTCTGTCTGCTCCATCCGGTACGTCGCGAAGGACGGGTTGAACGCCCCCGCGCCGACGAGCAGGCCGATCTCCGCCACGGTGAGCAGCACGAACCCGCCCATCCCGTGCGGCGCCAGCGGGAACAGCAGAAGCCACGGCGCCCGCAGTACGCCGAACACCAGCAGCATCCAGTGCAGCCCGTACCGCCGGGTGAGCCGAGGCGCCATCCGCGCACCGATCACCCCACCGATGCAGGAGATGCCGAGGAACACGCCGTAGCTCCACGTCGCCAGCCCGAGGTCCCGCAGCATGAAGACCGCCAGCAACGGCGAGGTCAGCATCACCGGCCCGCCGAAGAGCTGCGAGTTCCAGAACAGCGCTCGCAGCCCGCGGTGCCGCAGGATGTACCGCCAGCCCGCGGTGATGTCCGCCTTCCCCTCGCGCTTGATCGGCTCTGGCTCGGGCTGCTGGATCCGCCGGATCCCGATCGCGGACCCGAGGAACGACACCGCGTCGACCGCGAGCGTGATGGTCGCGCCGACCAGGCTGACCAGCCCGCCGCCGATCGCGGGGCCGACGCTCAACGAAAGCCAGTTCGTCTGCTCGAAGCGGCTGTTCGCCTCGGCCCGCCCGGCCGCGGGGATCAGGGCCTTCAGATGAGCACCGCTGGCTGCCTGGAACGCGATCGTCCCGGCAGCCTGCAGCACGCCCGCCACGCACAGGTGTGCATACGTCAGTACGCCGAACGCCGCCGCGACGGGCACCGAGACGAGAGCCACGAACCGCACCAGGTCCGCCGCGATCATCACCGGCCGCTTCCGGCGCTGCTCGATGAAATCGCCCATCGGCAAGGCGATCGCGGCGCCGGCCAGCGCCGACAACGCGGCGAGCATCGAGACCTGGAGCGTGCTCGAGTCGAGCACGATGACCGCGACCAACGGTAACGCCCCGAGACCCACCGCCGATCCGAACGCACTGACCGTGAACGCAACCCACAACCGACGGAAGTCCCGACCCAAAGACATCCCGCGATCGTAGAAGGGGCCACCGACAGAATCAGCGGAGGTTCAGGCCGCCGTCGAGCAGGATGACTTCACCCGTCAGATAGCTGTTGTGGATAACTGCGGAGATCAAGTCCGCGACATCTGACGGCTGCGCGGCGCGACGCATCGGGCTCGCGGTTTTCCACAGCTCCTGCGCGTCTGTCCACGACTCGGTGAGCGGTGTGTCGACGAGACCGGGCGCGACTGCATTGACGCGAACCTCAGGTCCGAGCGCCGCCGCCAACAACTTCGTCACATGGTTCAGTGCAGCCTTCGAAGCGGCGTACGCGATCGAGCTGCCCTTCGGACGTACGCCGGCGTGGCTCGTCACGTTGACGATGGATCCGCCGGATTCGCGCAGCGCCGGGAGGGCCGCCGTACACAACAACCAGGGCGCGATCAGGTTCACGTCGAGCAGTCGACGCCAGTCGTCCGCAGTGAGTCCGTCGAGTGAGGCGTGTGGGACGGGCCAGCTGATGCCGGCGTTGTTCACGAGTACGTCGAGACGCCCGTGTTCGCTCACCACGTCCGGCACCAACGCCTGCGCCGCCGCGTCGTCGGACAGATCGGCCTGGTGGTACGACCCGCCCAGCTCGGCGGCCAGCGCCTTCCCGGCCTCGTAACTGGATCGCGAGTGCACCGCGACGGTCATCCCGTCCGCAGCCAAGCGCCGCACCGTCGCTGCTCCGATGCCGGACGCAGACCCGGTGACCAGCGCGACCTTGCGCGTCACGCGCCGTACCGCATGCCGTCGATGAGCAGATTGAGCAGGCGGTCGGCCTGCTCGCGCCGGTCGGACGCGGCCAGCCCGACGCCACTGAGGCTGATCAGTACGTCGTCAGCCGTGATGTCGGACCGCAGATCGCCCGCGGCCGCACCGGCTTCGAGGATCGGCGTGATCGCGCCGACGAGCAGGTCGCGGCTCTGCGCGTACGGGTCCGCGCCGGAGGCGATCACCGCCCGCAGCGCGTCGGCCATCCCCATCTTGCGGGACATGTAGTCGATGAAGCGATCCATCCACGCCCGCAGCGCTTCAGCGGGCGGGAGCTTCGCGAGCAGCTCCGCCGCGGCATCGCAGACCGCCGCGAGCTCACTGCGGTACGCCGCCTCGATCAACGCCTCCCGCGTCGGGAAGTGCCGGTACAGGGTGCCGATGCCGACGCCGGCGTCCTTCGCGATGCCCTCGAGCGTCGCCTCCAGCCCGCATTTGGAGAACGAACGCGCCGCGGCGTCGAGGATCTGGCCGCGATTGCGCTGTGCGTCCGCGCGCAGCGGACGCTCCCCGGTAGCACTCATGTCCCCTCCCCTCGGGCGTCAAACCTAGCGGACCTTGATAACCGGAGGCACCTCCGGTTAACTGGAATTACCGGAGGCCCCTCCGGTTAAGCCTAGCTCGCAGAACAGGACTGTCACTGATGAGCAGATTCACCACTCCGTTCGGGTACGAGTCGACCGCGGCCGACGTGATCTACGGCGTCGACCTGAGCGGCCGCCGCGCGGTCGTCACCGGCGGCGCGTCCGGGATCGGCGTCGAGACCGCCCGCGCGCTCGCCGGGGCGGGCGCCGAGGTGACGCTCGCCGTTCGCAACACCGCGGCCGGCGAACGCGTCGCCGCGGACATCATCGAGAGCACCGGCAACAACCACGTGTTCGTCGCTCCGATCGAGCTCGCCGACCCGGTGTCGGTGCGCGCCTTCGCCGACAGCTGGACCGGCCCGCTGCACATCCTGGTCAACAACGCCGGCGTGATGGCCGAGCCGTTGAACCGCACGCCACAAGGCTGGGAGCACCAGTTCGCGACCAACCACCTCGGTCACTTCGGCCTCTCCCTCGGCCTGCATGACGCACTTGCCGCGGCGGGTGACGCCCGCGTCGTCTCGGTCAGCTCGAGCGCGCATCTGCAGTCGGATGTGCACCTGGATGACTTCCACTTCGAGCACCGCGCGTACGAGCCGTGGGCGGCGTACGGGCAGTCGAAGACCGCCAACATCCTGTTCGCGGTCGAGGCCGCCAAGCGCTGGGCCGCCGACGGGATCGTCACCAACGCGCTGATGCCCGGCGGGATCCGGACCGCTCTCCAGCGGCACGTCCCGGAGGAGATCCAGGCGGGCTGGGACCAGTACCGCTGGAAGACAGTGGAGCAGGGTGCGGCGACGTCAGTACTACTGGCCGCATCCCCGGTCGTGCTCGGCGTGACCGGCAGGTACTTCGAGGACAACCAGGAGGCACTGCCCAACGTCGCGGGCGAGCGGAACGGCGTCGCGCCGTACGCGCTGGATCCGGAGTCGGCCACTCGCTTGTGGGACCTGTCCGAGAAGCTGCTCGCACAGGTTTGATCAGAAACCGGCTCAGCTACGGTTCCCGTGGTTGGGCCGGTACTCTGACCCCCCGTGAGTGACTTCAGCATTCGGACCATCTCGGCCGACGAGCATGCCGCCTACATCGCGGCACAGCCGGCGGCAAGCTTCCTGCAGACCCCTGGCTGGGCGGCGGTGAAGAGTGAGTGGAAGGCGGAGTCACTCGGCTGGTACGACGCGGCGAACCCGGCCGAGCTCGTCGGCGTGGGCCTCGTGCTCTACCGGCAGATGCCGAAGGTGAAGCGGTACCTCGCCTACCTGCCGGAAGGCCCGGTGATCGACTGGGACGCGATCGACCTCGGCGCCTACCTGCGTCCGCTGGCCGCGCACCTGCTCGAGCGCGGCGCGTTCGGCATCCGGATGGGTCCGCCGATCGCGACCCGGCGCTGGACCGCGAAGACGATCAAGGACGCCATCGCCGGCGGCCAGCAGCCGAAGCTCGGCGACGTCCGCCCGGACGTGATCGAGCCGTCCGGCGCTATCGTCACCGACCAACTGCGCAAGCTGGGCTGGAAGGCGCCGCGGGTCGCGGAGGGTTTCGCGGCCGGGCAACCGCAGTACGTCTTCCAGGTGCCGCTGGCCGGTCGGAGCGAGGACGACCTGCTCAAGGGCATGAACCAGCTGTGGCGGCGCAACATCAAGAAGGCCGACAAGCTCGGCGTCGAGGTGACGCAGGGCGGGCCCGAGGACATCAAGGCGTTCCACGGGCTGTACGTCGAGACCGCACACCGCGACCACTTCACGCCGCGGCCGCTGCCGTACTTCGAGAAGATGTACGCCGCGATGGCGAACCAGCCGTCGGGCTGCTGTGACTTCCGGATCTACAACGCCCATCACGAGGGCGACCTGGTCGCGTCGACGATCTGGGTCCGGGTCGGCGGTCATTCCTGGTACTCCTACGGTGCCAGCTCGACCGCCAAGCGAGACGTGCGTGGATCGAACGCGGTCCAGTGGCGCATGATGACGGACGCGCTCGCGGCGGGCGCGTCCGTGTACGACCTACGGGGCATCACCGACACCTTGGACCCGAACGACCCGCACGTCGGGTTGATCCAGTTCAAGACCGGGACCGGCGGCGAGGCCGTCGAGTACGTCGGTGAGTGGGATCTGCCGTTGAACAAGGCGCTCTACACCGCATTCGACCTCTACATGAGACGGCGTTGACACCATGCCCCTAGTCCTGCACGTCGATTCCGATCGATGGCGTGATCACCTGCGTTCCACGTGGAACCCCGACATCGTTCCGGTCGCCAAGGGCAACGGGTACGGGTTCGGCAACCACCGGCTGCTCGCCGAGGCGCGGGCGCTGGGCGCCCGGACGGTCGCGGTCGGCACGTACTTCGAGGTCCCCGCGGATCCACGCGAGGACGTCGTGGTGCTGTCGCCGTGGCGGCCGTTCCTCGAGGTGCCGCAGAGCAGGAACGTGATCCACACCGTCAGCCGGCTGGCCGACCTGGTCTCGATCCCGGCCGGCAGCCGGGTGCTGATCGAGGTGATGACCTCGATGCGCCGCCACGGCATCGGGGCCCGGGAGCTGCGGCACACGATGCTGCTCAACGCCCTCGACCGGATCCGCTTCGAGGGCTGGTCGCTGCACTTCCCGATGGGCGCCGGCGGTACGTCGGCCAACCTGCGCGAGGCCCAGCAACTGGCGAAGGCGGCGCTCGACGTCCGCAAGGGCACGTTGTGGGTGTCGCACGTGCCGGCGCAGAAGCTGGCCGACATCGGTCCCGACGTGAAGCTCCGGATGGGCACCGGGCTGTGGCTCGGCGACCGCGGTGCGCTGACGGTCCGGGCGACCGTGCTCGACGTACATTCGGTCCGCCGGGGTGAGCGCGTCGGTTATCGGCAGCGCCGGGTCAGCGGCGACGGTCACATCCTGATCGTCTCCGGCGGTACGGCGCACGGCGTCGGGCTGGAGGCGCCGACCGCGGCGGCGAGCGTGCGGCAGCGGGCGATCGCGATGGCGAAGGGCAGCCTGGACGCGGCCGGGATGGCGTTGTCGCCGTTCAGCATCGAGGGCAAGCAGCGCTGGTTCGCCGAGCCGCCGCACATGCAGGCCAGCATGCTGTTCCTGCCGTCGTCGGTGGCTCCGCCGGCGGTCGGCGACGAGGTCGACCTCGACGTCCGGTACACGACCACGACGTTCGACAAGGTGTCGATGGACTGACGTTGTTGACTTCAGGTGCACCTGAAGTTGCAGCGTGAGTTCATGAGGTTTCTGGAGCGGATCGAGGAACGGCCCGGTGCGGCCGAGCTGCGCGCGGCGTCGTACCGGCTGCTGGGGCTGAAGCGCGGCGCGACCTGTGTCGATGTGGCCTGCGGTGCGGGGCATGCGGTCGCGGAGCTGACCCGCAAGGGCCTGAAGGTGACCGGGATCGACGCCGATCCGGACGCGATCGAGGCCGCGCAGGAGCGGGCGCCCGGGGCAATGTTTCACGTGGCACATTCCGACGACCTGCCACTCGAGGCCGGCTCGATGGACGGCTACCGCGCGATGCGCCTGTTCCACCTGCTCGAAGACCCGGTCCCGACCATCACCGAGGCACACCGCGTACTGCGTCCCGGCGGCCGGATCGTGCTCGGCGGCCAGGACTACGGCTTCGTGATGATCACCAGCTCAGACCAAGACCTGACCGATGTCATCCGCCTCGGGCTCGAGTCGCACACCGTGTCGCCGCGCGCGACGCGAACCCTCCGCGAGGTCCTCCTCGACGCCAAGTTCTGCGACGTCGAGGTCGTCGTACACACCGAGGTGATCACCGACCACAAACAGATGGCCCCGCAGCTGAAGGCGGCAGCTACCGCCGCCGTCGACCAGGCCCTGATTACCGAGGAAGACGCCGGCACCTGGCTGGCCGAACAGGCCGCCAGAGCCCGCCGCGGGCACTTCCTGGCCGCGATCCCGACAATCCTGATCGGCGCCCGCCGCTAGGTCCGCTGCTTCTTGACCGACTGACTCGCGGCCATGACAGCGCCGATCGACAGGACAGCAGCGAAGCCGATCATCGACGGGCGCAGGGCGAAGTGGCGGATGACCAGGCTGAAGGCGATCGACGGTAGGCCCATGCCGATGTACGCGATCACGAAGTACGTCGCGAGGACGCCCGCTCGCGAGGACGGCTCGGCGGCGACGACTGCGGTGACGACCGCACTCTTGAAGAGCAGGCCGGCTCCGCCGCCTGCGAGTCCTGCCGCGACCAGGACCAGCCACAACGCCGGTCGGTAGAGGGACAGCGCCGTCAAGGCCAGGCCGACCGGGAACATCACCGTGCCGATGAGCAACACCGTGGAGTGCGCGGCCCGGCGCAGCGCCAACTGCGTGACCGCGGACGCCGCGAAGCACACGAACGACGCCAGCCCGGCAACGAAGTACGACGTGATGCCCAACTGCCCGCGCACGATGATCGCCCCGAGCGACGAGAACAACCCCATCACCGCGAACGCGAAGAACCCCAGCGCCGCCGCCGACCGGAACGCACCCCGCTGACCCTCCCGGACGGCGAAGCGCGCCGGCCGATCCTGGTCCGCCCACTCGGTGTCGACCGTCTCCGGCGACGACAGCACCAACAGCAGCAGAACCACCATCAACCCACCGAAGATCAGGTACGACGTGCGCACCGGAGCCGGCGCCCATTGCGCCAGCGCACCCGCCACCAGCGGCCCGATCGCCAGCCCACCGAGGTTCGAGACGGTCGCGACCAGTGCCGGAAATGCCGACCCGGCGTCCGGACGGACCTCGCGATACAGATCGGTGAGGTACACCGTCGCGGTCGACGCCATCAGCCCGACCGCGACACCCGTCAGGATCCGCCCGATCAACAGGCCCGGCAGCTGCGGCCACGCGGCGAGCACCGCGGCCGAGGCGATCCCGGTCGCGAGCGCGGGCAGGATGATCCGGCGCCGGCCGAGCCGGTCGGACAGGTGGCCGAGCAGACGGAAGCTCGAGGCCGCGCCGATCACCATGACCGCGAAGGCGACGGTCACCGTGAACGCGCCGAAGTGGTCCGTGACCTGGTAGATCGGCCAGAGCGGTGTCGGCGCCGTGCCGAACGCCATCAGGGTCAGGAAAGCCGTGGCGACGAACCAGAATCCGGTCAGGTGCCGGTTCGTCGTACGCACGGCGGTAGTCGTACTCATCGGGCGAATGCCTCTCGTCGTGGGATCGTCCACTCGATCCCCAACGGGTGCGTCTCCGCCGGCGATACCAGCTCTGCGGGGACTACTTCAGATGCGTTCCATCTCTGTAGGAGATACTGTCGGTATGGAACTGCGGCATCTCCGGCATTTCGTCGCACTCGCCGAGGAGCGCAGCTTCACCACGGCGGCGGCCCGCGAGCACATCGTGCAGTCGGGCCTGTCCACCTCGATCCGGGCACTCGAGAAGGACGTCGGCGCACTGCTGTTCGTCCGCGGGACCAGACCGATCCGGCTGACGGCGGAGGGCGAGGCGCTCGTCCCATCTGCTCGCCGTACGTTGGAGGCAGCCGACCACGCGCGGCAGACGGTCCAGGAGGTGCACGGCGTACTGGCCGGGCAGCTGCGGATCGGCGCGCTACAGACCACCGGCCACACGCTTCCGTTCGCCACCTGGCTAGCGGAGTTCGCACTCGCACATCCGCGGGTGGAGATTTCCGTACAACAACTGGCCGCGTCGGAGATGGTCCGGCTGGTGGCCGACGGCGGTCTGGACTGCGCGCTGGTCGCGCTGCTCGACGGCGATCCCGCCGGGCTCGACGTCGTACCGCTCCTCGCCGAGCCGATCGTGCTGGCCTGCCCGGCCGATCACCCGCTGGCGCGTGAGACCGCGGTCGGTCTGGCGCAGTTGGCCGACGAACGGTTCGTCGAGGCGCCGCCCGCGTGGGCGATCCGGTCCGAGATCGATCGAGCGTTCGCGGAGGCCGGCCTGCACCGCCGCATCGCCTGCGTGGTGAACGAGTGGAGCATGGTCCTCGACCTCGTCGCGGCCGGTGTCGGAATCGCGCTCGTGCCGCAGGGTCTGGATTTCACACTGCACCCACGATCGACCGCGGCGCTCCGGCTGGTCCCCTTGAAAGGGACCAGCCTGGAACGCCGGGTCGATCTGGTGGTGCCGAGCGGGCACGCCGCCACGCCCGCGGCGCGACGGTTCACCGAGTTGGTGAGGTCGAAGCTCAGCGCTGCTTGAGGTGGCCCTTCCAGCGGACTGTGGGGAGGAGGGCTGCTGGGTCGACTCGGTCCTTGTTGGCGGAGACGATGTCGAACATCGACTCGATCAGGGTCTCCGAGAGCAGGTGCGGCTGGAGGCCGAGGCCGACCAGGCCCGTGTGCTTCACGTTGTAGTAGTGCTCCGCCTGCTCGACGCGCGGGTTCTCCAGGTGCTCGACCTGGACCGGGCCGGGGAAGCACTCCGCGACCAGGTCGGCGAGCTGGGACACCGAGTAGCTCTCGGTCATCTGGTTGAAGACCCGGAACTCGCCGGCGTCGGCCGGGTTCTCCACCGCGAGCCGGATGCACTCGACGGTGTCCCGGATGTCCAGGAAACCGCGCGTCTGACCGCCGGCGCCGTACACCGTCAGCGGCTCGCCGAGCACGGCCTGGATGCAGAACCGGTTCAGCACGGTGCCGAACACGGCGTCGTAGTCGAACCGGGTCGCCAGCCGCGCGTCCTGCACGGTCTGGTCGGTCTGCTGCCCGTACACCACGCCCTGGTTGAGATCGGTGACGCGCATCCCCCAGATCCGGCACCCGAACTCGAGGTTGTGCGAGTCGTGCACCTTGCTGAGGTGGTAGAACGAGCCGGGCTTCTTCGGGTAGAGCATCCGGTCCTTGCGCCCGTTGTGCTCGACCTCCAGCCAGCCTTCCTCGATGTCGATGTTCGGCGTGCCGTACTCGCCCATCGTGCCGAGCTTGACCAGGTGGATGTCCGGGTTGGTCTCGGCGATGGCGTACATCAGGTTGAGCGTGCCGACCACGTTGTTGTGCTGCGTGTACACAGCGTGTGCGCGGTCGATCATCGAGTACGGTGCGGCGCGCTGCTCGGCGAAGTGCACGATCGCGTCCGGCTCGAACTCGCTCAGTACCCGGTAGACGAAGTCGGCGTCGAGCAGATCACCGACGTACGTCGGCATGCGCTTGCCGGAGACCTCCTCCCAGGCTGCCGCCCGGGCCTCGAGGTCCTCGATCGGCACCAGGCTCTGGACGCCCAGCTCGCGGTCGTACCCGCGGCGGGCCATGTTGTCGAGAACGGCTGTGTCGTGGCCGCGGTCGGAGAGGTGCAGTGCAGTCGGCCACCCCAGATAGCCGTCACCGCCCAGGACGAGTACACGCACGGCTCGGCCGCCTTCCGTCGGGGAACGTCGTCACAGTCATTCCTATCCCGAGTACCCGCTCCAGTAACGTGACGGGAGTCATCTATTCGCTGGCAATCGGCTGAGAATCTCCACTGGAGTGCCCCCGGACGGTGCGGGGGTGCAGAATAGGCCCCGATGCGCGCTATCACCAAGACCGGACTCTCCCGCGGCCGATTGTTGCTGTGGGCGAGGTATTCGGCATCCTCCGTGGTCGCAACCGTGGTCAGCCAGTTGGCGTTCGCTCTGTGTTACTGGTTCGGTACTGCGGCGATCGTCGCGACCGTCGTCGCCTGGTTCGCCGGCGCTGTCCCGAACTACGTCCTGAACCGCCGCTACACCTGGGGCCGCAGCGGTCAGAAGTTGCCGTACACAATCATCGTGCTCGGCTCCGCGGTCACCGCCGCGGTGGTCACCTCGGTGACCGACCACCTGGTGCAACCGCTCGAATCACACGCTTGGAAGACGATCCTGGTCTCCGGCTCCTACCTCGCGACCTACGCGATCCTGTTCATCGTGAAGTTCGTGCTGTTCGACCGGCTGGTGTTCGCCAAGCCTGCGCCCGCCGCCGACCCCGCCGAAGTACGTACTCCCGTAGCCACGTCGTAGTCATCACCCGCCCGTAGTTGGCGCCGTACACCAGGCCCGGGCCCTTCTTGCTGGCTCCGTCGCCGCGCCGGCGCATCGTCATCGGCAGCTCGACCACGCGGGCGCCGATGGCCAGCGCACCGAGCAGCAACTCCGACGACTGGTACTGCGGTTCGCGCAGCGTCACCGCGGTCGCCAGCTCGGACCGCATCGCGCGGAACCCGAACGACGTGTCGGTCAGCTTGCGCCGGGTCAGGATCGACGCGAGCACCGCGAAGACCCGTACGCCGACCCAGCGCAGCCGGCTGTCCGCGTCCTCGGCTCCGAGCCGGCGCGACCCGGTGACGAAGTCGGCCCGGTCGGTCAGGATCGGCTCCAGCAGTACTTCGAGCTCGCTGTTGTCGTACTGCCCGTCCGCATCGGTCGTGACGACGTACTCCGCTCCGCCTGCGGCCGCGAGGTTGTACCCGAGCCGGAGCGCGGCGCCCTGACCACGGTTGCTCGGGGCAACACACACAAAAGCCCCATGCTCACGAGCGATCTCGGCAGTGTTATCCGTCGAGCCGTCCACTACGACGAGTACGTCGACAGGCAGGCCCGCGCAGGTCCTGGGCATGTTCGTAAGCACCTGGCCGATCCCGCCGGCCTCGTTGTACGCCGCGATGACTACGACGACCGGCGCGAACTCCTTCGTGCCAAAGTCCTTTACTGCAAGGGAATCGACGGTGTCGGGATAGTCCGCCATCGCAGGGCGAGCCTGATCCTTGCCCAGGACTGCACGTAGTCCGATGGCACCTGCTAGTGGGAAGAACACCAGACCGGGCAGTTGGTAGCGCCATGAGAACTCAAACGCCGCTGACCCCAGCAAGAGGATCACACCGGCCGCAACCGGCAACAGTGCGGCTGAGCGGAGACCGGACGTCTTTGCTCGCCCCAGCCCGGCCACTGCGGCCAGAGCGATCAAGGCATACAGACCGAGCAGCGTGCCGGACGTGTAGCCGCCGTGAAGTTGGTACGCGCGCAGGATGACCGCGGGCACGTGGGTGACGTGTGGCTCCGACCCACCCCATTTCACGGCAGCCTTGGCGGTATTGGGGTCGCTGAGGTTCGGATAGGTCAGCTGGAACTGCCAACGGCTCAGCGGTACGTCGTTGGGCGAGCTGGTCCGGATCGGCGCGAAACCCTTCCCGAAGTCCTTCAGCGCTGCCCAGGTCACGTCGAGCGGCTGGTGCCTGATCACGAGGTGCGCGAACTCGGTGGCGAGCTGGCGTTTCGTCGTACCGGGTGGGAGGGGGCCGGGCCAGTTCGGGTCGCCGTAGTGGTTGTGGGCGTACTTGTCCACGCCCAGGCGCTCACCGAGCGGCTCCTTGGGGCAGAACAGCCGGGTCCCCTCGTTGAGCGGCAGCTTGGCGCAGTTGGCGACCGTGGCGGTCCGCCCGTACAGGATCTGGTTCTCAGCGCCGGTGAAACCCCAGCGGCCGGTCTCACCGTGGTAGTAGCCGACGTACGCCGCGAAGACGACGCCGAATCCGGCTATAGCTGCCGCAGTACGCCGTACGACGTCTATGCGGCGTTTGCGCCAGCCATTGCCGACCACGATGAGGTAGAGCACCACGGCGATCAGCAGCACCATGCCGATAGCGCGGACCGAGAAGGCGGCGCCGATCAGTACGCCGACGACCGCTGCGCGCTTCCAGCCGGGCACGCGGCCGAGGAGCAGCCAGAGGATGGCCACGAGGATCACGTCGAAGGTGGTCTCGGCCATGATGTTCTGCTCGATTTGGACCTGGTAGGCGTCGAGCAGGATCGGTGCGGCGGCCACCGCGGCCAGCCAGCGGTACACGGTGAGTCTGCGGGCCAGCACGTAGATCGCTACGCCCAGGAGCAGTCCCACGAGGTGCTGGACGATCACTACGAAGGTCAGCCCACCGATCCAGACCAGTGGGCCGAGCACGAAGTCATAGCCGATGGGGTTGAGCTGGTCAGGGCTCAGCTTCCCCATGTTGGTCAGGTACTGCACCGAGTCGGTGTAGACGATCGCCGGCCGGTAGGCGATGGTCGCAAGCACCCGCAGTACAACACCCAGCGCGAGAAAGACGACCAGCAGCCAGTGGCGTCTCACTGTTGTTCGAAGTACTGCCACGTCCGTTCCAGGCCCTCTTCCAGCGTGACCGTCGGCTTGTAGCCAAGGTCATTGGCGATGTCTACAACAACAGCAGGCATCTCGCCCGCTGGTGCCTCGATGTGCTCTGCGGGCACCGGACGCCCGGTGACCTCGCGTACGGTCTCGATCATCTCCAGCACCGACACCGATCTCCCGGAACCGATGATCGCGCGCCCGTCGTACTTGCTGTCGAGCGCCAGCAGAATCCCGCTCACCACGTCGTCGATGAACACCAGGTCCCGCCGCTGCGCGCCGTCGCCGTACACCTTCACGCCGGTGCCGCTCAGCGCCGCCCGCATCATCCGCGGCACGAAGCTGTCCTTGTGCGACATCCCAGGCCCGTACACGTTCGTGAACCGCAGCGCCGCGGTCGCCAGGCCATAGCTCCCGGAGTACGCCGAGAGCAGCATCTCGCCCGCTGCCTTCGTCGCGCCGTACGGCGTCAGCGGCCGGAGCGGCAGGTCGGCGGTGATGGTCGACGTACCCACATCACCGACCACCGCGTTCGTCGAGGCCAGCACGAACCGGTCCACGCCGCTGCCCCGCGCCAACTCGAGCAGCACCTGCGTGATGGTGACGTTCTGCGCGAAGGTCTGCATCGGCGCATCCACCGACCGCAGCACCGACGTCAGCGCGGCCAGATGCACCACGGCCGTCGGACGCGTCTCGAACGCCGCGACGCAGGTCTCCTGCACCGCGAGATCGCCGGTCACCACGTGCACGCCTTCGTCCCACGACGGGTCCGGCGGCTCCCGATCCACCGCGGTCACGGGCACCCCGCGCTCCCGCAGCGCGGCCACCACGGCCCGCCCGATGAATCCGGCCGCCCCGGTGACCAGCACACGATCGTCCATGCCTACAACCATGGCTTCAACCTACCGCCGGGGTGTCGATCCACCACCATGCGTCGACAGTGCGCTACGAACTATTGACCGGGGGTTACGAAGCTGGGCAGGATCACCCCGGGCGCGGGCTGACAACCTTGTCATCGGGGCCGCGTACTCATACCGGTGGGCGGGGGCGTCCCGTGGTGCCGGCCGGTTGTGCAAGGAGCGTGTATGGATCTCCGCCGCCCACTGGGGCTCGTCGCGTCTCTCGGACTGATTGTGACAATGTCTACTTCCATGACGTCAGCTCATGCCGTCCCTCCGGCCACCGTGGCTGACCAGCCCGTGGTGAGCGGGTCCTCGTTCTTCACCTCCTTCGAGCCGGGCCAGCCGCAGCCGGGCTACACCGATGCCGTCGAGACCGGACCGGACGGGAAGCCCCGCACCGAGGGCGTGCGCGGCCCGACGCCGACGGGGATCGGCGGCAGTGAGATGGACAAGGTCACCACGGTGACCGCGAACGGCGAGAACACCGGTGGCGGCGAGATCGCCACCAACGCGGCCGACGGTGACAAGTTCACCAAGTGGCTGGTGTTCGAGCCGACCGGCTGGCTGGTCTACGAGACCTCGGCCCCGGTCGTGATCCGCAAGTACGCGCTGACCTCGGCGAACGACGCCGACGGTCGCGACCCGCAGAACTGGACCGTCTCCGGTTCGAACGACGGCGCCACCTGGACCACGCTGGACACGCAGACCGGTCAGAGCTTCGAGAACAGGTTCCAGACCAAGGAGTACAGCTTCTCCAACGAGACGGCGTACAAGTTCTTCAAGCTGGACGTCACGCTGAACCACGGCGAGGCCATCGTCCAGCTCGCCGACTGGTACCTCTCGAACGGCGCCCCGCTGCCGCCACCCGGACCGGTCGCCGAGTCGCAGCTGGACTCCGGCCCGACCAGTGCGTACAACGCCCGGGCCCGCGTCGGCTTCACCGGAGTCAAGTCCTTCCGGTACGCCGGACACCAGGACAGCACCGGCCGCGGCTACACGTGGAACAAGATCTCCGACGTCGACCTCAAGGTAGGCAAGGACACCCGCCTGTCGTACAAGATCTTCCCCGAGCACGTCGAGGGTGACCTCAGCTACCCGAGCACGTACGCCGCACTCGACCTCGCGTTCGACGACGGCACGTACCTGAGCGACCTGAAGGCCAAGGACAACCACGGATTCACGCTCAGCCCGCGCGGCCAGGGCGACTCCAAGGCGCTCTACACGAACCAGTGGAACAACGTCGAGGCCGACCTCGGCGCGGTCGCTGCCGGTAAGACGATCAAGCGGATCCTGGTCGGGTACGACAAGCCGTCCGGACCGGCCGACTTCCGCGGCTGGCTGGACGACATCCGGATCGCCGCCGCGATCAACCCGGACCGCGCGGCGCAGAAGACCGCGGCCAAGCACCCGTCGGACCTCGCGCTGACCACCCGCGGCACGAACGCGACCGGCGGCTTCTCGCGGGGCAACAACTTCCCGGCGACCGCCGTACCGCACGGCTTCAACTTCTGGACGCCGGTGACGAACGCCGGCTCGACGTCCTGGCTGTACGACTACGCCAAGGGCAACAACGAGGACAACAGGCCGACCATGCAGGCGTTGTCGATCAGCCACGAGCCCAGCCCGTGGATGGGTGACCGGCAGACCTTCCAGGTGATGCCGTCGACCGCCGACACCCCGACCGCGGACCGCAAGGCGCGGGCCTGGTCCTTCAGTCACGACAACGAGGTCGCCCGGCCGTACTACTACGGCGTCACGTTCGACAACGGCAACGCGGCCGAGATCGCGCCGACCGACCACGCGGCGATGCTGCGATTCAGCTTCCCGGCCGGCAAGGCGTCGCTGGTCTTCGACAACGTCAACAACAGCGGCGGTCTGACCCTCGACCCGGCGACCGGTGTGGTCACCGGGTTCACCGACATCAAGAGCGGTCTGTCCACCGGCGCCGGCCGCCTGTTCGTGTACGGCGTCGTGGACCAGAAGGTGCTTGCCTCGGGCAAGCTTGCGAACGGCGGCGGCGCGGATGTCGGCGGCTACTTCAGGTTCGACGCCAAGACCACCCAGGTGCAGTTGCGGATCGCGACCTCGCTGATCGGGACCGCGCAGGCGCGCAAGAACCTCGAGCTCGAGCTGCCGGCCGGATCGAAGTTCAACAAGGTCAAGGACGCCGCGCAGGCGCAGTGGGACAAGAAGCTCAGCACGATCGAGGTCGAGGGCGCCACAGCCGACCAGCTGACCACGCTGTACTCGAACCTCTACCGGCTGTTCCTCTACCCGAACAACGGCTCAGAGAACACCGGCACCGCGTCGAAGCCGGTCATCACCTACGCATCGCCGACGTCTCCGAAGGTCGGCGCCGACACCCCGACCACGACCGGTTCGAAGATCGTCGCGGGGCAGACGTTCGTGAACAACGGCTTCTGGGATACGTACCGGACCGTGTGGCCGGCGTACTCGCTGTTCTCCCAGGACGACGCGGCCGCGCTCGTGAACGGGTTCGTCCAGCAGTACAAGGACGGCGGCTGGATCTCACGCTGGTCCTCCCCCGGCTACGCGAACCTGATGGTCGGTACGTCGTCCGACGTCGCCTTCGCGGACGCGTACCTCAAGGGCATCAAGGGGATCGACGTCCAGGCGGCGTACGACGCTGCCGTGAAGAACGCGTCCGTCGTACCGCCGTCGCAGAACGTCGGTCGCAAGGGCATGGACCTGTCGACGTTCAACGGCTACACGGCCAACACCACCGGTGAAGGCTTCAGCTGGTCGATGGACGGCTACATCAACGACTTCGGCATCGCGAACATGTCGAAGTCCCTGTACGACAAGGCGAAGAAGAACGACCCGCGCAAGCAGGAGTACCTGGACAACTACAAGTACTTCCTGAACCGGGCCCGCAACTACGTCAACCTGTTCGACCCGACCGTCGGCTTCTTCCAGGGCAAGGGACCGGACGGCGTCTGGGGCAACTCGCCCAGCACGTTCGACCCGCAGGACTGGGGTCACGACTACACCGAGACGAACGCGTGGAACATGGCGTTCTCGGCGCCGCAGGACGGGGCCGGCCTGGCCGCGATCTACGGCGGCCGCGACGGGCTGGCGAAGAAGCTCGACGAGTTCTTCAGCACGCCCGAGGACGCGCTGCACACCGGCGGGTACGGCGGCACGATCCACGAGATGCTCGAGGCCCGCGACGTACGGATGGGTCAGTACGGGCACAGCAACCAGCCGTCGCACCACATCACCTACATGTACGACGTGGCGGGGCAGCCGTGGAAGACGCAGGAGAAGGTGCGCGAGGTGCTGTCCCGGCTGTACACCGGCTCGGAGATCGGGCAGGGGTACCCGGGTGACGAGGACAACGGCGAGATGTCGTCCTGGTACCTGTTCAGCTCGCTGGGCTTCTACCCGCTGCAGGTGGGCTCACCGACGTACGCGATCGGTTCGCCGCTGTTCACCAAGGCGACGGTCCGGCTGGCCGGCGGCAAGAAGCTGGTGATCAGCGCGCCGAAGAACAGCTCGAAGAACATCTACGTGAAGAGCGTTCGCGTGAACGGGAAGGCATGGACGTCGACGTCGCTGCCGCACGACCTGATCGCGAACGGCGGCAAGATCGAATTCGAGATGACCGACCAGCCGACCAAGTGGGGCACCGGCCGCAACGACGCACCGCCGTCGATCACCAAGCCCGGCGAGGACCCGATGACCTGGCACGACTCGACCTCCGACACCGGTGCGGTGATCGGTGCGGGTGGCGCTGATGTCTCCGCGTTGATCGACAACGACTCGAAGACGCAGGTCACGCTGACCGGCGCTCAGCCGACCGTCACGGTCGCCCTACCGCAGGGCCGTCCGGTCGGCATGTACACGCTGACCAGCGGCACCACCGGTACGGCGCCGTCCGCGTGGACGCTGGAGGGTTCGAACGACGGTACGACGTGGTCCACGGTGGATCGCCGCACTGGCGAGACGTTCGCGTGGGCGTCGTACACGAGGTCCTTCAGCATCGCCTCCCCGAAGGCGTACACGCAGTACCGCCTGGTGCTGACCCCGGCAGCGGGCGCTGACGGCGTCACACTCGCCGAGGTCGAGCTCCTCGGGACGCTGAAGGGCGTCGAGACCGGCACGCACCCGACCGACAAGCGTGTCGCCGAGTCGAAGCCGAGCCCGACCCCGTCGCAGTCCATCGACCGCAACTGGGGCTGATCCCGGACGCCGGCTCCTGTCACTTCTTGTAGTGGCAGGAGCCGGCGAACCTCAGCAGCGCGTTCATGTCCCAGGCCAGGTTCCACGCCTGGTTCGTGACCGTGACGAGGTGCTTGGTGGTGCCTTGCCGCAGGAACACCTGCTGGCGGCCGTACGGGCTGCCCGGTACGCCGGTCGTGACCACCTGCTGCTTGCCCGCGGGCACCTTGGGCAGCTTCGTCCAGGCCTCGCCGTACTTCGCCGGGGTGAGGCCGTCGCCGTCATCGACCATGTCTTCCGACCAGACGGCCAGCGTGTAGGTCGCGTCGTGGTACTGGCTCGGGTTTCTCAGCTTGGGGTCGTACAACACGACCTGCTTGCCGAAGCGCCTGACGACCCAGCCTTGGGGGATCAGGTCGCAGGTGAAGACGACGCCTGCGAAGGGCGTGCTGTTCGCCGCCAGTGGCACCGGGTCTGCCGGAATGACCGGCGGTTTCCGAGTGTCCTGCGGCACGGTCGTCCGGTAGTCCTTCCCCACCGACTTCACCACCTTCGGGGTCTTTGTGGCCTGGGCGGCCGGCTGCGGTGCGCCATTCGTCGTACCGGACGGGAGGACGGACCAGCCGACGCCGACGATGAGGGCCGTCGCGAGGGCGCCGGTGGCGATGCCGGTGATGCGGCGGCGGCGCAGTGCGCGCTGGCCGCGGGTCAGGTCGCCGGACACGTCGGCGTCGGTCACGGTGGGCTCGGGGCCTGCGGCCTCGTCGAGCAGTTCCTTCAGGTCGGTCATCGCAGGCTCTCCATGGTTTCGAGGGAATCGTGCAGGAGATCGCGCATCGTCGAGAGCGCTCGCGACGTCTGGGACTTCACTGTGCCTTCCGAGCAGCCCATCAGCTCGGCGGTGGTGTGAACGTCGAAGTCGCGGAAGTACCGCAGTACGACGACGGCGTGCTGGCGGCGCGGGAGTTTCGCGAGCGCACCCAGCACGGTCAACCGCTCGGCCGGGTCCTGGTCGGCGGGCGACGCAGCGTCGTACAGCTGCTCGGTGGCCGACTCCCGGCGGCGCCACATCCGCCGGCGCTCGTCGAGGAAGGCGTTCACCAGGATCCGGTCGGCGTACCGCGCCGCGCCGTCCTCCTTGCGGACCTTCGACCAGTGCACGTACAGCCTGGTCAGCGCGACCTGGACGAGGTCCTCGGCCCAGTGCGTGTCCCCCGCGGTGAGCAGCCGGGCGGTGCGCAGCATCCGGCCGCGATGCGCCGTCACGTACTCGAGGTACTCCGCGTCGCGATCGCTCACGATCGGCCCTCCCTTGTCCGGTGATCTCACCCTGGAACTACTGGGTGAGCCCGCGGAGAGGTTGCATCATGACGCGAGGGCGGCGGCTGGTGCCGTCGCCCTCGATGCGTCCATCCGGCGGAGCCTGCCCCTGAAAGGTTCCGCCGGAGACTCGGGTGTCGCTAAGTGTGATGAGGGGTGGCGGTCCCCGCCCGGACTGCCACCCCTTCATCCCTAACGACGCTCGAACCCTCCCGAGGGTTGCCTCACCGCAAAACAGTCCACATGTCGGACATCGTCAGGAACCAGACAAGATTCACGGCCACGATTCCGGCGGTGGCAACGACCGCGAACGCCCACCCGAGTCCGGCCCGCAGCGCCAGCACCGGCAGAGCCAGCGCGGTCGCCACACCGCCGAGTTGCACTGCGAACAGAGCGCCACCGGTCTCTGCCGCGCAGCTCACCGCCGTCGGCGGGCAGAGTGGGGCTCCGAACTGCCGCATCGTCGCGTACGCGACACCTGCCACCACACCGACGAAGGCCGCCTGCACCGTGACCCTGCCGATCGTCCGGCCATCCATGGAATCACGCTAAGGACGCACCGGGCGGAGCGCCTGAGCAGAACTACTCAGCCGGACCAGCGACCGGTGAAGAAGCCGGCCGCCCAGATCGCAGCCAGCGGTATGGCCACGGCCAGGTAGAGCCGGCCGATCCACGGTCTCCGTCGGGCCAGCACAGCGAGGCCGATCCACAGCGGCCACATGAGCAGGGTGGCGCGAGTCAGCGAGTAGATCCAGAACGACGTACAGAATGCGCCGACTGTTGCGGCGACCCAGGCGGCCTCACCCCAGGACCGGCGCCAGAACAGCCAGACCAGGAGCAGCAGCAGGACGAACAGCGCGACCAGCTCGGCGCGGAACATCCAGGTCCAGTCGCTGCGGTCCGCCGAGAAGTGGCCCTTGCTCGCGGCCTGGAACGTGTGCTCGAGCGAGACCCACGGCCAGGTGAACTCGCGCGCCCAGCCCTTCTCCTGCGCCTCCTGCCAGGCGAACCACGAGCCGTGGATCTGCTTCAGGTACGCCATGAACCCGAGCACCGGTACTGCGGGCAAGGCCAGCCAGGGCAGCGACAGCCAGTCCCGCTTCTTCGAGGTGATGAACTCGACTAGCAACGCGAAGATCAGGAAGATCCCGGACACGCGCACGGTCGACGCCAACGCGACGAAGACGGCCGCCCGCGCCCAGCGCCCCTGCCGCGCGGCCAGCCAGGCGGGGAAGGCGAACGCACAGAACAGCGCCTCCGTGTACCCCGCGGCGAGGAACACGCCGACCGGGGCGCAGTACCAGATCATCGCCGCGTTCGGCCCGATGCCCTTCAGCTCCGGGAACTCGTACTGCGCCAGCCGCGCCAGGTAAATGCCCGCGAACGCACTGGCGACCGCGGAGACCACGATGCCCGCTGCGACGTACCCGATGCCGGTGTAGCTGACCAGCCGGACCAGCACCGGGAAGCCCGGGAAGAACGCGGCCAGCGGTGCGCCGGACGGCTCCCCGTGGTTGTAGCCGAACTCGGCGACCGCCTTCAGGTGCCAGACGTCCCACTGCAGCCAGGCGTGCCAGACGTTCGGGTAGTCGTTGCCCCGGTTGAACAACAGCGGCGCCGAGACCGACAGCACGAACAGCGCGATCCGGCTGACCAGCCACCACCCGAGGACCTCGCGGCCCTGGGCCGACGGCATCCACCGCTGCCAGCCGACCCCGTCCACCCGGGCCCGCCGAGCCCGTCCCGGCTTGGGGTCACCGGCGGTCGTGCGCTCAAACACGCGCACACCACCACACACCACAGTCCGCCCGAGTCACGCCTCTATCGTCTCCCATGTCGGGACCTGGCTGACAAACGACGACGGCACCCGGTGGGGTGCCGTCGTCTGTAGCTATTGACCGCCGCCGGGTTTCTGCGGAGTCTTCGTCGGTTGAGTCGTCGTGCCGCCGGTCGGCAACGAGGGCCAAACCGGAGTGTTGGTCGGCTTGGTGGGCTTCGTCTTCGTCGGCGTGTTCGTCGGAGTGTTCGGCGGCGGCGTCGACGGAGGCGGAGTGCTCGGCGGTGGGGTGCTGGGGGGTGGCGTGCTCGGCGGCGGGGTACTCGGGGGCGGCGTGTACGTCGGGGTGGTCGTGTCCTTGACCTGGTCCGCGTCCGGGGCCACGAAGTCGGCGTTCGGCACACCGTCCAGGGCAGCCTTCATGAACGCCAGCCAGGTCTTCAGCGGCCAGTTGCCACCGAAGAACGCCGGGTCGTCGCTGTACGGGTCCAGGTCCGACTCACCGCTGTTTCCGGCTCGGTACAGCACAGAGCTCGACAACTGTGGCGTATATGCGCTCCACCACGAAGTCAGCGTCGCGGAGCCCTCCTTGCAGCCGTCGCACTTCTTGTTCTCGGCCCGGTCCTCCACAGCGACACCACCGGCGGTGCCGGTCTTGCCGGCGACCGGGCGGTCGAGATCCTTGGCGCCCGTTCCGGTGCCATCCGTGACTACCTTCTGCAGAACGTAGTTCACCATGTTCGCGATCTCCGGCCGGAATGCCTGCTTCTGCTGCTTCAGGACGCTCGCGTCCGACCACAGCACCTTGCCGTCCGGACCGCGCACTTCCTTGATCACGTGCAGCGGCGTGTACTTCCCTTCGGCCGCGAACGTCGCGTAGGCGTTCGCCATGTCGACGGGCGACGCGTACGCGTTCGGGCCGAGCACGGTCGACGGGTTCGACTTGTCGTTCTCCAGAGCCTTCGACGCCGGGATGCCGGCCGCCTCGGCCGCGGCCGTGACCTTCTCCGGACCGTTGTCCATCTTGTTGTCGACCAGGTCGTAGAAGGCGGTGTTGACCGACTCCTCCGTCGCCTTCAGGAGGGTGACGTCGCCGTAGTCGGTGCTGAGCTCGTTGCCGAACTTCTGGCCTTGGACCGTGATCGGGCTGTCGCCCTGGAAGATGTCGTAGATCGACTTCCCGTCCTCGAGCGCCGCGGCCAGCGCGAACGGCTTGAACGAAGAACCCGGCCGGGCCTTGGTCGTCGCCCAGTTGATCTGGCTCTTGAGGAAGTCCGGCCCGCCGTACATCGCCAGCAGCTGACCGGTGCCGGGCTGGACGGCGGCCATCCCGACATGCAGGCCGGCGTTCTTCTTCGGCAGCTCGTTCTTGGCCGCGATCAGCATCTTGTTCTGCTGCGTGTAGTTGAAGGTGGTCGTGACCTTCAGGCCGCCGCCGGTGATCGCGTCCTCGTCGAAACCGAGTCTGCCCAGCTCTTTGCGAGCCATGTCGAGCAGGAAGCCGTTCGGGCCCCCGTAGCGGCTGCTCTTCGTCTTCATGTTGAGCGCCGGCAGGCGGTTGGCGTACTGCTTCTCCAGGGCCGGGGAGATCGTGCCCATCTGCTGCATACCGTCGAGCACATAGCGGTAGCGTTCGATGATCCGCTGCTTCGTCCGCGGGTCCGGGTCAGTGACGTCGAACAGCGTCGGGTTGTTCAGCACGGTGGCGAGCAGAGCCGACTCCGGGACACTCAATGTGTTCGGGTCGGGCTTCTTGAAGTAGGCGTCACCCGCGGCGGAGATGCCGTACGCGCCCTCACCGAAGTACACCGTGTTCAGGTAGCCCTCGAGCGTCTTGCTCTTGTCCTGCTGCCGGCCCAACTTGGTCGCGATGAACAGTTCCTTGAGCTTGCGGCCGACCGTCCGCTCCTGGGTCAGGTACATGACCTTCACGTACTGCTGCGTGATCGTCGAACCACCCTGCAACTGCTGCCCGCGGGCGATGTTCACCCCGGCCCGGACCATGCCTTGCGGCGAGATGCCCGGGTTGGTCCAGAAGGTCCGGTCCTCGGCCGCGATCACCGAGTCCTGGACGCGCTTCGGAATCTGTGCCAACGGCACCGAGTGCCGATTCTGCTCGAAGAACGTGCCCAGACCGTTGCGCTGGTCGGCGTACGTCACCGTGGTCGTGTTGGTGGCGAACTCTTTGTTCGGGTCGGGGATCTTCGTCGTCTGGTACACGACGAAGAAGGTCGCGACCGCGCCGATGATGCCGAGGAACATGAGCGCGGCCAGCCAGCCGAGAACGCGGAGCGCCCAGTGCCTCTTCTGCCGACGGCGGGCCGGGGCGGCCTTCCTACGAGCTTCACTCACTCTGCAATCCTCGACGATCTGGCTGGAGTCATTGCCCCACAGACTACGGTGGGTGTGGTAACGCGCCCGAATCCGCTCCGGATGCTAGCAACCACCGTGCGTCCAAGTGAAAACGGTCCACCGGGACTCTTCCGATGACGTCTTACATCGTCGGAAGGTTTGCTTCCCGATGCATGTTGTGATGCGACTCTCACGAGGTCACATGGGGTGCCAGCAGCGTCACGGCGATCAGGGCGGCCGGGAAGCAGGCCAGGAACATCGTGAACGTGTAGCCCATGATGTCGCGCGCCTTCAGGCCCAGGATCGCGAGCGTCGGCAACATCCAGAACGGCTGCAGCAGGTTGGCGCTCGCCTCGCCGAGGTCGTACACCACGACCATCCAGCCCGCGTCGACCTTCAACTCGTTCGCCGCCTGCAGCACGTACGGCGCTTCGATCACCCACTTGCTCCCACCGCTCGGCACGAAGATGCCGAGGATGCAGGAGTAGATCGCGACCAGCGGCGGGAACAGGAACTGGTTGCTTGCCTGCACCAACCAGCCGGCCAGCCGCCCGGAGATCCCGGTGTAGGCGATCATGCCGAAGATCCCGCCGTACAAGGGGAATTGGAGCAGTACGCCGGCCGCCGCCGGTGCACCGTCACGTACGGCGCGAGCCATCCGCCAAGGCCGCCAGTGCAGGAGCAGCGCGAGCAGGAACAGGATGAGGTTGACCGTGTTGAGGTCGAGCGCGTTGAAGAAGCTCTTCCCGCTGAAGTAGCGGACCAGGTAGACCGCGCCGAGCAACACGATCAGCAGACTGAACAGTGGTGAATGCTCCAGCCAGTCACCAGGCCTAGATGCCTCCTGACGCTGACCGTTGTACGCCGACCCGCGGCCGATGAGTGGTTTGAGCTCGATCCCGATCTGCTCAGCGGTCCGTGCATTGCCTTCGCCCGGTGCGATGAACCACGCCATCCCGACGCCGACGACGTACACGATCAGCGTCGCGACGATCGCCTGCCAGGTGAAGATGGTGTCGCTGAGCGGGATCAGACCGCTGGCGTGCCCACTGGCCTTGATGACCTCCTGAACCGGCGGTGGACTGCTGCTCGCACTCGCCACCTGTAGCGCAGCCGAGCCGGACAGCCCCTGCGCCCACACCGTTCCGAGGCCGAGGAACGCCATTGCTCCGAGCGCTCGGTAGTCCGCCTTCGGCACGTTGCGCGCGACCTCGCGCGCCAGGATCGCCGCGAAGATCAGACTGAAGGCCCAGTTCAGGTACGACGCCAGCATCGCTACCGCGGCGACGAACGCGACCGCGGAACGCGGGTCCTTCGGGATCCGGGCGAGTCGCGTGATCAAGCGGGCGATCGGCCCGCTGGTCGCGACGGCGTACCCGCCGATGATGATCATCGCCATCTGCAGGGTGAAGGTGATCAGCGACCAGAACCCGATGCCCCAGGCATCGACCAGCCCGAAACCCTTGGTCGCGGCCGGGTCGTCCGGGCGCTTCAGCAGCGGCTCTCCGGTGACGAGCCCGAACAGCAGCACCACGAAGGTGCCGACCAGGACGAACCCGAACGCGTCCGGCAGCCACTTCTCGGTGAACGCGGTGAACCGTAACGCCAGCCGCGCAAGCGCGCCGTCGGCTTCGACCTCGGACCTGGTGTGCTTCCCATGGCTGTCGGCCATGACCCTCCGCTCCGATACCGCGACTCTGAGTGTCATTCGATTAACGCGGCTCGGCGTCTGACGTAACAAGTTTTCGCGCGGTAGGTGACAAAGGTCGGCTTTGTCAAGAGTTGTCCACAGGCCCGGGGTCTGCTTACAGTGGCGGTGCGATGTATCGAACCGATACATCAGGTCATGACAAACTAGACCGAGGGAGGTGGCTCATGGGAAACCGCAGTGGGGTCCTGGAGCTCGCCGTACTCGGTCTGCTGCACGAAGCGCCGATGCACGGTTACGAGCTCCGCAAGCGCGTCAACGCCCAGTTCGGCTGGGGACGCGTGCTGTCGTTCGGTTCGCTGTACCCGTGTCTGAAGGCGATGCTCCGCAACGGCCTGATCACGGCCGACCCCGGGACACCGGAGTCGGGTCGCCGGCCGAAGATCGTCTACACGATCACCGCCGACGGCAAGGACTACTTCGCGCACGCGATGCACGAGGCCGGTCCGTCGGCCTGGGAGGACGACACGTTCGGCGTCCGCTTCTCGTTCTTCGGCCGGACCGATCCGGCCACCCGGTTGCGCATCCTCGAGGGCCGCAGGGCCCGGATGGAGGAGCGGCTGGCCAACTTCCGGGCGGCGATGAGCCGGACGGCGGAGCGGGTCGATACCTACACCCTCGAGCTGCAACGGCACGGCCTGGAGTCGGCCGAGCGCGAGGTCCGCTGGCTGAACGAGCTGATCGACGGCGAGCGGCGGCAACAGCGGCCCCCTGAACAGCACCAACCGCCTACCCAAGGAGATTCCAGATGACCTCGATCCGCGTAGCGATCGTCGGTGTCGGCAACTGCGCCAGCTCGCTCGTCCAGGGCGTGCACTACTACCGTGACGCGAAGCCCGAAGAGCGCGTCCCCGGTCTGATGCACGTCCAGTTCGGCGACTACCACGTCCGCGATGTGGAGTTCGTCGCCGCGTTCGACGTCGACGGCAAGAAGGTCGGACTGGACCTCGCCGACGCGATCGGCGCCAGCGAGAACAACACGATCAAGATCTGCGACGTGCCGCCGACCGGCGTCACCGTCCAGCGCGGTCACACCCTCGACGGCCTCGGCAAGTACTACCGCGAGACCATCACCGAGTCCGACGCCGACCCGGTCGACGTGGTCGCGACGCTGCGTGAGGCGGCTGTCGACGTACTCGTGTGCTACCTGCCGGTCGGTTCGGAGCAGGCGGCCAAGTTCTACGCGCAGTGCGCGATCGACGCGGGTGTCGCGTTCGTGAACGCGCTGCCGGTCTTCATCGCCGGCACCAAGGAGTGGGCGGACAAGTTCACCGCTGCCGGTGTGCCGATCGTCGGCGACGACATCAAGTCGCAGATCGGCGCGACCATCACGCACCGCGTGCTGACCAAGCTGTTCGAGGACCGCGGTGTCACCGTGGACCGCACGTACCAGCTGAACGTCGGCGGCAACATGGACTTCAAGAACATGCTCGAGCGCGAGCGGCTGGAGTCCAAGAAGATCAGCAAGACCCAGTCCGTCACCTCGCAGCTGCGGGACGAGATCGACCCCCGCAACGTGCACATCGGCCCGTCGGACTATGTGGCCTGGCTGGACGACCGCAAGTGGGCCTTCATCCGGCTCGAGGGCCGCAACTTCGGCGATGTGCCGCTGTCGCTGGAGTACAAGCTCGAGGTCTGGGACTCGCCGAACTCGGCCGGCATCATCATCGACGCGATCCGCGCGGTGAAGATCGCCAAGGACCGCGGCATCGGCGGCCCGATCCTGTCGGCCTCGTCGTACTTCATGAAGTCGCCGCCGGAGCAGTACGCCGACGACGTCTGCCGCGACCTGGTGGAGAAGTTCATCCGCGGCGAGGTCGAGCGCTGACCTCTGGACCGCTCTAGCGCGCCGCCCCGTTCCCGGTTCCGGGTGACGGGGCGGCGTGCCATCATGGCGCCGGATGACCGAAATCCGCGACTACCGCGACGCCGACGCCCCCAGCTGGCTCCAGTGCCGCCTGCTCAGCTTCTTCGGCACGGAGTACTACGACGACGTCGTGGTCGACCGCCCGCGCTTCGAGAACCCGGCACACCGGCTGGTAGCCGTCGAGAACGACACCGTGGTCGGCCTGATGGACGTCGAGATCTTCACCGACCGCGCCACGATCGACGTGCTCGCGATACACCCCGATCACCAGCGCAGCGGCTTGGCCACGCAGTTGCTCGACGCGGTCGTCCCTCGCCTGCCGGGCGGCGTACTCGATGCGTGGACGCGCGGAGACGCGTCGGCGAACGCTTGGTACCAGCGGTCGGGGTTCAGGGAGAACTTCCGCTATCTCCATGTCTACAAGTCGTCGCAGGACGATGCCGACGGCTTCGAGACGCCGGAGGGTCTGGGCAAGCCGGTGACTGCGTTCATGCACGCACCGATCTCGCTCGAGGCTTCTCTGCGCTCGCGTTTCTCGCGTGTCCACATCTGTCGGCAGTACGTGCTGTCGCTATGAGGCTGCACGTGGGTTGTGCGCAGTGGACGCATCCTGCGTGGCCGCAATCTTCTCGGGACAAGCTGCGGTCGTACGCGTCCTGGTGCAATGCGGTCGAGAGCAACACGACGTTCTACGGCACGCCGTCGCGTGCATCTGTGGAGAACTGGGCCGCTCAGACGCCGCCTGATTTCCGCTTCGTGGTCAAGCTGCCGCAAGTGATCACGCACGAGCGGCGGCTCACGAACGTCGAGGCCGAGTTCCGCAACTTCCTCAACGCGATCGAGCCGCTCGGCCCACGCAATCACGCCGTGTGGATCCAGCTGCCGGCCGCGTTCTCCCCCACCGACCTCGGCGCCCTCGCCGCCTTCCTCCATCAGGTGCCCCGCGACCTCCGGTACGCCGTCGAGGTCCGCCACCGCTCCTTCTTCGATGAGCCGGAAGCCGCCGCCAACCTCGAGCGTGTACTCGCCCGCGTCGACGCCGAGTGGATCCCGTTCGACACCGGCACGCTCTTCGCCCAGCGCCCGACCAGCCTCGCCGAGCGCGACGCGTGGATGAAGAAGCCGCGCGTGGCCCGTCGTACTCGTGCCCTCACCGCGTTCCCGATCGTCCGCTATATCGGTCGCGACTCCGTGGCCGAGACCGTCGGGGGCTGGGGATATCTCGTCGAACTGGTCGTGCACTGGCTCTCCGAGGGCCGCTCGCCGACGATCTTCCTCCACACCCCGGACAACGCCGAAGCGCTGAACCTCGCTCGCCACTTCTACGCGACCGTCGCCGCCGCCGTCCCCGAACTCGCCCCGCTCCCAGAGCCCGTCGCCACCGAACCGCCGACGCTGTTCTGAGTTCATCCGTTTGACTACTTCTTCCGTCCCGATGATCCCTTTCCGCTGTTCTTTCGCGGTGCTTGACTGAACGGTGGGGGGACCGGCGCGCCGGTCCATGGCGTCGTGACACCAGGCCGCGACGCTTCGGTGAAAGGGGGCCCCCGATGTCAGTGACACAGACCGAATCCACGCTGCGCGACTACCTCGCCGCGCTGCTGAACGGCGGTGACTTCGCTGCGTTCTTCAGCGACGACATCGTCTGGACGACGATGGAGACCGGGGACGAAGTGCATGGCCGGGAGGCCGTACGCGACTTCATCCTCGCGCTGCACCGCCAGATGTTCGATGCCTCGCCTGAGCTCCGGAATGTTGCATTCGGCGACGGATTCGCGGGGCTCGAGGCCGTGTTCGTCGGGAAGCACAAGGGGGAGTTCGCCGGCGTACCAGCGACCGGAGCCATGGTTCGGATGCCCTACGTCGTCTTCTACGACATCGACGGCGGAAGCATCACGGCGCTTCGCGCGTACTTCCCGATGGCGGCGCTGATCCAGGACCTGCAATCGAAGAACGCAGCCGCCGCGAACTAGTACAGCTCCAGCACACCGGGCGCGGGGCCGCTGACCCGCGCCCTGGGACCCGTAGTTATCCACAGTTCCAAATCCGTCGCAGAATCCGGTCCTGATCTCCGTATGTTCTCCGCCGACTTCACACCTCGGGAGGACATCACATGGAGCATCACCCCGGTACGACGCCGCCCTCGCCCTCGACCCCGATCGCCGAGCGGCAGGCGCGGGCGGATTGGCTGATCACCGAGCTCGGGCGGCTCGCCGCGAACGCCGATGATCCGAGCGAGCGGGCGCGACTTCGCCGTACCGCCGACTCTCTCGTCCGCCTCGCGACCGCCTATCGCTCATGATCAGCACTGCTGTTATCCCGAGCTCCCTCGACGAACTGCTGGCCGCGAGTGGTGAGACCGCGCGGACTCTCGCCGGCGCCGAGCAGTCCGCGTGGAACGGTCGCGTCATCGAGTCCACCGGCCCCGTCCTCGGCCTCGCCCATTGGGACGGGACCCTCTATCTCGACAGCGAAGCCATCCTCGACCCGCTACGCCACCTCTACGAACACCCCGGCCAGCAACACCCCACGTCGGCCCTCGTCCAGTACCGCGAGTCCCTCGCCACCCTGCTTCACGAACACGCCCACTTCCTCGGCCCGTCCGGCTCCACGCAGGACGCAGCACGCGAGGCGTTCGTCAAACCCGGCAGCCGCCAACTGGAGGAGGGCGTCACCGAGGCCTGGGCGCAGGATCACCTCGACGACTACGTCCACCGCCTAGGCGTCGACAAGGTTGCCCCCGGCATCGAATCCGTCCAGGCCGGCGGGTACTACGCCGCATTCGTCCCCGCCGTCCGCAAACTCACCAGCGACCTAGACTCCCGCAACGATCTGTCCCGAGGCGAAGTCATCGATCTCCTCAACCGCGAGACGGCAGCCGGCCAATTCCCCATGCTCGTCACGCTCGTCTACAACTCCACCCGTCTCCCCGATCTGGAGCCGGACGGCGCCGACACCCGATCCCGCCTGGAGTCCATCCTCCGCGCGGGCCTCGACCACCTCGACGCCTACGAGCTCACCGCACCCGGCTTTGCCGCAGCCAAGTCCATCTCGACCGCCGACCAACTCCTCGACTACCTCAACCAGGAAATCCAGTCCGCCGAGTCCGCCTACACGTTCAGCCCGCTCCACGCCGATCGCGCCCCGACCCACGCCAACGCCTGCGCCCTCCCGCCGCCAGTCCCGACCCCGCCACCCCACGAAGCGGCACTGTCCGGTCCCACACCTTCATCACCGCATGAAGTAGCCCTGTCCGGTCCCACACCTTCATCACCGCATGAAGCAGCCCTGTCCGGTCCCACACCTTCATCACCGCATGAAGTAGCCCTGTCCGGTCTCGCACCGCCATCCGCCACTCGCAGCCAGTCCGCACACCTCCACCCCGCCCGAGGCCGACCCGTCGCCGCACTGACCTCGCACGTCCATGAACGCCGCCGTGAACGCTATGGATGACGCGCACCCCGGGAGGCTCCCCCTCACGAACCCGGTCGGTCGGGATACTGAGCTATGGACTATCGGACGTTTGATGCGGAGTACGCACAAGTGCTGGCTGCCGCGCGCTCGATGGACTCGGCCACACTCGCGGGTGAGGTGGAGCGCTTGCGAGCCCTCGCTCCCCTCGTCGAACCGCGATCGGACCAGAGCCAGGCCGAGTTGCTGGTCAGCCAACTGTCCGAGGTTCTCGATATGGAGCAACCGCCCGTCTCCGACGCGATGGCAGCGGCCGTCCGCGCCCACCGCCGCGCACGCAACGCCCAGGGCAGCTCCACCGAACGCATCACCGCGCTCCGAGCCGGTATCGACGACATCGGCCAGATCGCCGACACGGTCGCCGGCACAACAGAACAGCACCAGATCCTCGCCCTGACCGACTCCCTCGGCCTGCAGATCGAAGCACTGGAGAACTCCCCAGCCCCCAACCCCGACAGATGAGCCCGGACTGCAAGACCTCACACCAACCCCTGGGCCAGGCCAGCACCAAGTCACACCAGCTCCTGAGCCTGAACGGCAGGACGCCACACCAGCGCGTGGACCCGAACGGCAACACAGCACACCAGCCTCTGAGCCAGAACGGCAGGACGTCACCCCAGCCCGTTGGCCCGACCGGCAACACAGCGCACCAGCCTCCGCGCCCAGAGGGCACGACCCCACGCCAACCCCTTCGCCCGGACGGCACCACCTCACACCGGCCTCTGGGCCTGGATGGCAAGACATCACGCTGGCGTCTGAGGTCGGGCGGTAGGTCGGCATACCAGCCTTCGGCTGGGGGCTGACGGCTGTGGTCGCTGGCTTTGCTCAGTTGATGGCTGAGCAGGCTCAGGTGGCGGTGCGGATCACCGGTGCCGATCACACGTCCTGGAACCGGGTCTGGCATGCGCTCGAGGCTGATGACAGGCGGTGGGGGCTGGCCTGTCGGGACAACTCGCTTCGTTACCACCCGGAGCACATCGTCGAGTCGCTCCAGACCATGTTCGACCGGGCCGGCGAGCGGCACGGCGACTGGACGCTGCAGCGGTTCAAAGAAGCGATCCGGGTCGTGCTGCACGAGAACATCCACCTGCTCGCGGCGAGGGGGACGTCGCACTCGACCGGGATGGATGCTTACAAGCAGCCGGCGCACGAGGTCGTCGAGGAGGCGGCGACCGAGCTCGCGACGCAGATCCTGCTGGACAGGTACATCGCCGAGCTTGATCTGGAGCGCATTGCACCGGGGATCAGCGAGGTCAGCACGCCTCCGCCGTACGGCGAGTATCGGCCGGCGGTCGAGCGGTTCGCGAACGCTGTCGGTGCGCGCACAGAGCTGTCTGGAGACGAGGTGATCCTGCGAATGGCGGTGGTGAACGCGGAGGACAAGTTCCGGGTTGCTGCCGAACTGCTGTACGACAAGACGCTGTCCGACGTGGTGCCTGAGCAGGCGCGTGCCGGTGCGGTCGCGGAGATCGAGGCTGCGATGAAGCCGGCGTTCGCGTCGATCCACGGGTACGACCCAAAGATCCTCTTGACGTGAAGATGTCCGCGCTGGCCGGCCTGGAGGCGTTCCAGCAGGCCAACACGAAGATCAACGACCTCGCCGAGTACTGGTCGGCGAACCAGGATCTCCGTCGGAGCATGGATGCCGGGCTCGGTGCAGCACCGCCTCTCCACAGCGCGCAGGGCCCGGCTTCGGGCGCCACTGCAGCTCCCCGCCGCCCGGCCAGCCAACCCCAAGCCCACCGAGAGCCGCCCACCTCCCGCGGAGACTGACGGGTGATTGCCGGGGTGGTTGTTCGTGCGGGGTGGTCGCCCGTGCGCGGTGGTCGCCCGTCCGGGGTGGTTGTTCGTGCGCGGTGGTCGCCCGTGCGCGGTGGTCGCCCGTGCGCGGTGGTTGTTCGTGCGCGGTGGTCGCCCGTCCGGGGTGGTCGCCCGTGCGCGGTGGTCGCCCGTCCGGGGTGGTCGCCCGTCCGGGGTGGTCGCCCGTGCGCGGTGCTCGCCCGTGCGCGGTGCTCGCCCGTGCGCGGTGCTCGCCCGTCCGGGGTGGTCGCCCGTCCGGGGTGGTCGCCCGTGCGCGGTGCTCGCCCGTGCGCGGTGCTCGCCCGTCCGGGGTGGTCGCCCGTCCGGGGTGGTCGCCCGTGCGCGGTGCTCGCCCGTGCGCGGTGCTCGCCCGTGCGCGGTGCTCGCCCGTGCGCGGTGCTCGCCCGTCCGGGGTGGTCGCCCGTCCGGGGCGGTCGCCCGTGCGCGGTGCTCGCCCGTGCGCGGTGGTGGTTGCCCGTCCGGGGTGGTCGCCCGTGCGGGGCGGTCGCCCGTGCGCGGTGCTCGCCCGTGCGCGGTGGTGGTTGCCCGGGCGAGGTGGGTGCCCGTGTGTGGTGGGTACGGTGTCTGGGGTTCGGGTTTGTTGGGTGGTGAGCGGAGGCGTTTGGTGGAGTTCGTGGGCGAGGGCGCGGGGATGGCTGCTGGGTTGGTGGAGTTGCGGCGGGCTTTGCATCGCGCGCCTGAGGTGGGGTTGCAGCTGCCGGGGACTCAGGCGTTGGTGCTGGACGCCATCGGCGGGCTGCCGTTGGAGGTGACAGCCGGCAAAGAGCTGACCTCCGTGGTGGCGGTACTGCGAGGTGGCGCGCCCGGGCCGACCGTGTTGTTGCGCGGCGACATGGACGCGTTGCCGGTGGTCGAGGAGACCGGCCTCGAGTACGCCGCCGAGAACGGGAACATGCATGCCTGCGGCCACGACCTGCACACCGCGGGCCTGGTCGGAGCGGCTCAGTTGCTCAGCGCTCATCGCGAGGAGCTGCGGGGCAACGTGATCTTCATGTTCCAGCCGGGTGAGGAAGGCCTCGGCGGAGCGGGGTACATGCTGCGCGAAGGTCTGCTGCAGGCAACCGGCGACAAACCGATCGCGGCGTACGCGCTGCATGTCTGGGCGCAGGCCGGGAAAGGCGTGTTCCAGATGCGTCCCGGCACCATGATGGCCAGCTCGAACCAGCTGCACATCACGGTGCACGGGAAGGGCGGGCACGGGTCGCAGCCGGATCGGTCGGTCGACCCGGTGCCGGTGGTGGCAGAGTTGGTGCTCGCATTGCAGACGTACGCAACCCGCCGGGTGAACGTGTTCGATCCCGTGGTCATCACAGTGACCCAACTCGAGGCCGGCGTAGCAATCAACGTCATCCCGAACACGGCCCGCCTCGGCGCGACCGTCAGGACGTTGTCCGATGCAACGCTCGAGCAGTTGACGCACGAGCTGCCGGCGCTGGCCGAGCGGATCGCGGCGGCACACGGCTGCACGGTCGACGCGCAGCTCAACCCGCAGTACCCGGTGACGCTCAACGATGCCGCGCGTACGGCGGAGACCTCGCAGATCCTGACCGGCTTGTTCGGCGAGGACCGGGTCCAGCACCTGGAGAACCCGTTGATGGGGGCCGAGGACTTCTCGATGGTGCTCAAGGAGGTGCCCGGCACGTTTGTGATGGTCGGCGCGCGGCCGGACGACGTCTCCGCGGAGGAGGCGCCGTCGAACCATTCGAGCATCGTGCGGTTCGACGACGCCGTCCTCACCGATCAGGCGGCGGCGCTGGCACAGCTCGCAGCACACCATCTGATTCCGGCGTAGGGCCTCGCTGGATTACCAGGCAGGCCCTAAGCCTGGCCTGGGGCTGGTCAGTCCGCCAGAGGCCGACCAGCCCCAGGGTTCAGGAGGGCGAAACGTTCAGGGTGTACGCGCCGCGGCTGCCGTACGTCGAGTAGCCGGTGTTGAGCGGGTCGCCGTAGCCGACGTTGTCGATCCGCAGGTAATACGTACCCGGCTGGAGGGCGCCGCTAACACTCGCGCCGAGACCCGTCGGCGTACCGGCGTCGCTCTGGCCGGAGGCCGGGTCGTTCGAGGCAACGACCGCGCCGGAGCTGTCGAGCAGGTCCAGCTTGATGTCGAGATTGCCACCGGTCGGAGCCGGGCTCGCGGAAGCGGTGTAGTTGCCCGCGGCACTCACGTCGACGCGGTACACGTCGGTGTCGTCCTCAGCCGCGATGATCCCGGACACCGGCGTACCGACGGTCAGCGCAGCGGCGTCGCCAGTCGTGCCACCAGCCTCGTCGGCGCGCAGAGCCAGGCCGTGTGTGCCGACGACCGCGTAGTCGTCTTCCTTGTTGTTCGCGTCGGCGTACTCACCCTTGCTCCACTGGCTGATACCGCGGTAGTAGCCGACGCCCATGATCGGCGCCCACGCGCCATGGCCCTGGTAGTACCCGACGGTCGACGTGCCGTCGTGGGAAAGCCCGACGTTGTGACCGGCCTCGTGCGATGCCGCCTCGGCGAGGTTCTTCGCACCGGTGCCGACGCCCTTGGTGAACACCAATGCCGGCTGGTAGTAGTCGTGCTGGCTCGTGCTGTCGTACACGCCGACGTACGCGACCCCGCCGCAACCACAGCCCGACTGGTACCAGGTGTCCGGGTCGATCAGCACACGCGTGCCGTACTGCTCGTCCGACGCACCGGACCGGTCGATCGCGGACTGCGGCGGCTCCTGTGTCGTCACGTCGACGTCGAACGTCGAGTAGTCCTCAGCCACGCGAGCCCACACCTCGTGGACCACGTCCTGCTCGGCGGTGCTGTAGTTCGCCGGGTCGCCGTCGGTGTCGTACGCCGAGACGTTCACCGGGTCGATGCCCTTCGACGCGTTCCACGCCGTACCGGTGATGGTGTGGCCGTCGAAGTCCAGGTAGAGCACGCGGTTCGAGCCGGGCTTGCTGTGCAGCTCGAACGCCGGACCGGTCGCGCCCGCGACGGCGGTGCGCGCCCAGCGAGGCGATGCCTCGGGAGCCTTCTGCGCACTGGTCAGACCGGGCTCGCGGAAGAACAACTTGCTGTCGGCATCGAGCCACGCGGCCTTGTCGTTGGCAAGGATCTGCCGCAACTTGTCCACAGGCATCCGGTTGTGGTCGGCAACGTCAGCGAGTCGCGACTGAACCTTGCCGAGCGCGGCGCCACCCGCCAACGGTTGCGACAACAGCTGATCGACGGGCGTCTGCTGCGCATCGGCCTGGGTGCCGGCGGCGACAGCCAACCCTCCAAGAACAACGGCACCGGCGCATGCGAGCGCGCCGGTACGGCGGAATCTAGTCACTCGGAATCCTCCTCACAGGATTCCCCCCGGTTTTGGGCGGTTCCCCCCAAGAACCCGGGGCCGTCGATCTCGGTGGGATCGACGGCCCCGGGTGGTTCGGGTATCAGCCCGCGGTGACGCGGACCGAGTAGGCGCCGCGACTGCCGTAAGTCGAGTAGCCGGTGTTCAGCGGGTTGCCGTACCCGGTGTTCTCGATCCGCAGGTAGTAGCGGCCCGCGGTGACCTGGCGGCTGATGCTCGCGCCCAGACCGGTCGGCGTGGCCGCATTGGACTGGCCGGACGCCGGGTCGGCGGTCGCGACGACCGCGCCGGACGAGTTGAGCAGCTGGAGCTTGATGTCCAGGTCCGCACCGGAAGCGGCGGCCGAAGCCGCGAAGGTGAACGTGCCGGCCGCGAGGTCGATCCGGAAGGTGTCGACGTCCGAGTCGTTCGCGTAGATGCCCTTCACGCTGGTCCCCAGCGTCAACGCGGTGGCGTCCGACGTGCCGTTGCCGTGGTCGTCGGCCCGCAGCGCCAGCCCGTTCTGGCCGATCACCGCGAAGTCGTCTTCCTTGTTGTTGGCGCCGGTGTACTCGCCCTTGCTCCACTGGCTGATCGCCTTGGAATAGCCGACGCCCATGATCGGCGCCCAGGCACCGTGCCCGGCGTAGTACCCGACGGACGCCGTGCCGTCGTGCGAAAGCCCGACGTTGTGGCCGGCTTCGTGCGACGCGGCCTCCGCGATGTTCTTCGCGCCGGTGCCGACGCCCTTCGTGAACACGAGCGCGGGTTGGTAGTACGAGTGCTGGCTGGTGTTGTCGTACACGCCGACGTACGCGACCCCGCCGCAACCGCAGCCGGACTGGTACCAGGTCGTCGGGTCGATCAGCACGCGCGTGCCGTACTGCTGGTCGGAGGACCCAGTGCGGTCGATCGCCGCGGCGGTCGGCTGCTGCGTGGTCACGTCCACGTCGAACGGCGCATAGTCCTCCGCGACCCGGGCCCACACATCACGTACGACGTCCTGCTCGGCGGTACTCCAGCTGTTCGGGTTCCCGTCGGTGTCGTACGGCGTGACGTTGACCGTGGCCGGCTTGCCGCCGGCGTTCCACGCCGTACCGGTGATCGTCTGGCCGTCGAAGTCCAGGTAGATGACCCGGTTCGAGCCCGGCTTGCTGTGCAGCTCGAAGGCGGGACCGGTCGCGGCGGCGACTGCGGCACGAGCCCAGCGCGCGGACGGAGCGGCTGCGGACTTCCGCTCGGCAGCGGTCGCGACCCGCTCGCGGTAGAACAGCTTGCCGCCGCGGTCGAGCCAGGCGGTCCTGTCCGTCGCGAGAATCTGCCGCAGGTGATCTGTGGACAGCTTGTTCTGGTCAGCGACCTCGGCGAGCCGGGACTGGACCCGTCCGAGCGCGGACTTGCCTTGCAGGTCCTGGCCGAGCAACTGGTCGATGGGGAGCGGAGCGGGTTGCTGGGCGTCGGCCTGGTTGCTGACGACGACTGCGACGGCTCCGAAGACAACTGCACCGGCTACGGCGAGGGCACCGATCCGGCGGGGGCGGGTGTGCATGCTTGGGGTCCTCCTCAGGGACTCCGGGGCGGCCTCACATCTCGTGCGTGGGCACGCACTGTGCGTAGCCTGCCCGAAGGTCCCCTCCCCGGTCTAGATTCGTCTCGGTATTTAACGCCGACTTGGGAGGGGCCTCAGATGCGCTACATGATGATTTTCAAGGCGAGCGAGGAGTCCGAGGCGGGTGGGCTGCCGAGCGAGGAGAGCCTGACCGCGATGGGTCTGGTGATGGCGGAGATGGCCGAGAAGGGCGTCCTGCTGGCGGGCGACGGACTGCTGCCGAGCTCGATGGGTTTCCGGCTCGGGTTCGACGACGAGAAGGAGCGCCGGGTGATCGACGGCCCGTTCGCCGAGACCAAGGAGCTGATCGCCGGATTCTGCCTGATCGAGGTCGCGTCCCGCGAGGAAGCGATCGAGTGGGGCTGGCGCTGCGTGGCGGCCGACGGCCGCACCGACGGCGAGCTGGAGATCCGTCCGGTCCCGACCGCCGAGTTCTTCGGTGACAACTACACCAGCGAGGCGCGCGACCGCAACGACACCACTTTCCAGAAGGCCGCCGAGAACCTTCAGAACAGCAATACCTGACGGATCGACGTACCGGCGGCCAGGTCATCGAAGGCTTGGTTCAGGTCGTCGAGCCCGACGGTCGCGGTCAGCAGCCGGTCGACCGGGAGCCGGCCGGCCCGGTACAGGGCGACGTACCGCGGGATGTCTCGGGACGGGATCGACGAGCCCAGGTAGGAGCCCTTCACCGTGCGTTCCTCCGCGACGAGGCTGACCGCCGGAACGCTGAACGACTGCGACGGATGCGGCAGGCCGACCGTGACGGTGGTCCCGCCGCGTCGCGTGGCGGCGTACGCCTGCTCGAGCACCTTCGCGCTGCCCACGGTTTCGAAGGCGTAGTCGGCACCGCCTGACGTCGCCGCTCGCACCTGGTCGACCCCGTCAGCGGCGTCGAGTGCGTAGGTGGCGCCCAGCTCGAGCGCCAACTCCAGCTTGCTGGGCACGACGTCCACCGCGACGATCGGGTGCGCTCCGACGAGGACGGCGCCAAGCAACGCGGACAGGCCGACGCCACCGAGACCGAAGATGACGGCACTACGACCGGCACGGACCTGGGCTGTGTTCACCACGGCGCCGACGCCGGTCATCACCGCGCAGCCGAACAGCGCGGCGATCTCGGGCGGGAGAGACGGGTCGATCTTCACCGCCGAGTGAGCGGAGATCACCGCGTGATCCGCAAACCCTGACACACCCAAATGGTGATGTACGTCGGTCAGGCGGCGGGTGCCCGAGAGGAGGGCACCGGCAGTGTTTGCAGCGGCGCCGGGCTCGCACAACGCCGGTCGGCCCTCGGCGCAGGGAGCGCAGGATCCGCAGGCGGGGACGAAGGCGCAGGCGATCACATCGCCCGGCGCGAAGCCGGGAGCCTCGGACACGATGACTTCGCCGGTCGCCTCGTGGCCGAGGAGCATCGGCATCACCCGTGGGCGCGAGCCGTCGATCACCGACAGGTCCGAGTGGCACAGGCCTGCTGCGCGGATCCGGACGAGCAACTCTCCCGGACCGGGCGGCGCGAGCTCCACCTCTTCGATCCGCAGCGGGCGCGACGAGGCGTACGGCGCCGGCAGGCCCATCTCCCGCAGTACGGCGCCGCGCACGATCATCCCGTGATCCCTTCGAGCGCGTCGCGGATGCGATCCGGGACCGGCACCGGGCGGCGATCCTCGCGGGTCACGAAGACGTGCACGAACCGCCCGGTCGCGGCCGGCTCGTCCGATCCCTCACGGAACAAGGCGATCTCGTAGCGCACGCTGGAATTGCCGAGCTGACCGCACCGCAACGCCGCATCCACGACGCCAGGGAACTCCAGCGGTTGCTTGAACGTGCACTGCGAATCGACGCAGAGCCCGATCACGTCACCGCCGTGAATGTCGAGACCACCCGACCGGATCAGGAAGTCGTTGATCACGGTGTCGAAGAAGCTGTAGTACTCGACGTTGTTGACGTGCCCGTAGACGTCGTTGTCCTTCCACCGCAGCGTGATCGCGAGGTGGTGCGGGTAGCCGCTACGGTCCATCCGGACAGCTTAGAACTACAGCTTTAGGCCGACGCCCGCTCCCACAGCTCCGTCGCGTCCACCAATGGCCTTTACAGAGGATTGAATTAAGACTGTCTTCCAAAGGGTGAGGGGGCGTCATGGGTGATGTGGTGCAGGGGCGGCAGACGGCGGCGTACGACGGGGAGTTGGTTGTCTTCCTGATCGGGATGCGGGTCAATTCCGTGTTCAAGGTGCGCGAATGGCTGCCGGTGGCGAAGGCGATGGGGCCGATGCTGCGGGAGTTGATGAAGGACAAGGACAGCGGCCTGCTCGGGTTCCGGACGCTGCCGACGTGGCGCGGGGTCACCTTGATCCAGTACTGGGAGTCGGTCGAGAAGCTGCAGGCATTCGCCGGCGACAACGGCCGCACCCACCGGCCCGCGTGGGTCGAGTACTTCCGCAACTCCTACAAGGGCGGCGCGGTCGGCATCTGGCACGAGACGTACGTCGTACCGGCCGGCAACATCGAGACCATCTACGGCAACATGCCCCTGTTCGGGCTGGGCCGGGTCAAGGGCGTCGAGGCGGTCGGCGGACACACCGACACCGCAGCCCAACGCTTGCATCAAACCGAGTAGCCGGGCGCGACATGTAGTGCGGATACAGTGCAGACGTGCGGTTTCTCCGGGATCTGTGGACGTTGCTGCAGCGTCGCGATTTCCGGCGGCTGTTCGCGGTGCGGCTCACGTCGCAGTTCGGCGACGGTGTGTTCCAGGTGGCGCTGGCGTCGTACGTGCTGTTCTCGCCGGAGCGGGCGCCTGACGCGGCAGCGATCGCCGGGCTGTTCGCGGTCGCGCTGCTGCCGTACTCCGTCCTGGGCCCGTTCACCGGCGTACTCCTCGATCGGTGGTCGCGCCGGCAGATCCTCTTCGCCGCGAACCTGACTCGCGCCGTGCTCGTCATCGGCGTCGGCGCGATCGTCGCGGCCGACAACGCCGGCGTGCTGTTCTATGTCGCCGTGCTGCTGACGCTCGGCGTCAACCGCTTCCTCCTGTCCGGGCTGTCCGCCGGACTCCCGCACGTGGTCGAGCGCGACGAACTGGTGATGGCCAACGCAGTCACCCCGACCAGCGGTACGGCGTTCTTCCTGATCGGCGGCGGTGTCGGCGCCGGGGTGAAGCTGGTCGTCGACTCGGATCTGACCGTCCTCGGGCTGACCGTCGTCATCTACACGGCTGCCGCGCTACTCGCGCTCAGGCTGCGGCGCGACCAGCTCGGCCCTGACCTGAACGGCGACGAGCCCGGCATCCGCGAGGCACTCCGGACGATCGCGGCCGGCCTGATCGACGGCGCCCGACACCTCAAGGCACGCCCGCAGCCGGCGCTCGGCCTGGCAGCGATCGGCTCGCTCCGGTTCTTCTTCGGGCTGATGACGGTCGCGATGATCCTGCTGTACCGCAACTACTTCTACGGTCCCGGCCAACTCGATCAAGCGTTCGGTGCGCTGGCGATCGCGACGGGTGCGGTCGGTGCCGGGCTGTTCGTCGCCGCGCTCGTCACGCCGTGGGGCACGCGCGTGATGTTGCTACGGCAGTGGATCACCTGGCTGTTCGTGGGTGCGGCAGTCGTGAGCGCCATACCGATCGGGTTCTACACCAAGCCGGCGCTGGTGGCCGGTGGGTTCCTCACCGGTTTCTGCGCGCAGGGCATCAAGATCAGCGTCGACACCCTCGTGCAGACGGGTGTCGACGACGTGTACCGCGGACGGGTGTTCTCGCTCTACGACATGATCTTCAACGTCGGGCAGGTCTCCGCGGCCGCACTCGGCGCGGCGATCCTGCCCGACAGCGGGAAGTCCTACGCCGTCCTGGCGCTCATCGTGGTCGGCTTCGCCGTGACCGCCTTGGTGTACGGGCGGCTCAGCTCACGTGCCGCGCAGCGCGGTGATCGGCTGGATGGCGGAGGCCTTCCAGGCGGGATACGTGCCGGCGACCAGACCGATGAACGCACCCAGCAGGGGTGAACCGAACGCCAGCCGGTTGTCGAGGATCGGTGTCCAGTCCCGGATCCACGACACGCTCACGGTGAGGATCACGCCCACCGCCGTACCGAGCAAGCCACCGAGGAATCCGACGATCACGCTCTCGACCAGGAACTGAACGGCGATATGTCTTCGCGCCGCGCCCAAGGCTCGTCGCAGACCGATCTCGGAGATCCGTTCCAGGACTGACAGCAGCGTGACGTTCGCGATGCCGAGACCGCCGACCAGGAGTGCGACCGCGCCGAGCAGCAAGAACAGCGCGTTCAGGTCGGACTCGACACCCTTGCGTACGGCGCCCTGCTTGGGCGGAGCGTCGACGCGCAAGGTGCTCGGGTTGTTCGGCTCGATCGCGATCGGAGCTTGCTCCGCGATGAGTTGGGCGGCGCCGACCGCCGTACGGATCTCGACCGCGTCGGGCGACTCGAGGTTGTACGCGGTACGGGCCGCGCCGTTCGGCATGATCACCGCGTCGTTGAGCTCAGCCCGGCCGCTGACCGAGTCGAGGATGCCGATCACCGTGTACGGCTCGTCGCCGATGAACACCGCGGGCTGCGAGTCGACCCGGTTGATCCCGAGCCGCTCGGCAGCGTGCTTGCCGAGGACAACTACTTTGTCGGCACGCTGGTCGTGGCCCTGGTCGAAGAACCGGCCAGTCTGGAGTGTCGCGCGTACGGCGTCCCACAGGCCGGCGGACCCGGCCATCACCTGAAGCGCCTTGCCGGCGCCGTTGTCCAACCCGGTGACGTTCTGGACCAGGTCATCGCCGATCTCGAGGTTGCTGACCGTGCCGACTGCTTCGACGCCGTTCAGCCGCTTGATCCGGTCGGGCGCATCCCACGGCAACTGCGTCGCAGCTTCCCCTTCCTGCCCGCCTTTGTCGTCCGGCTGTACGACTACGCGGGTCGCCGCAGCAAGGTCGAACCGTTGCGTGATCTGCCCGGCGGCCGTCTGCCCCAGCCCCACAGTTCCCACCAGAGCCGCAACACCGAGCACGGTGCCCAGCGTGGTGAGGATCAGCCGGGTAGGACGGGCGGCGACCCCGGCCAACGCTTCGTCGAGGAGATCGCGCACAGCCGGACGAGATCTCAAGCGGCGTCGCCGCGGCCGCCCCGGTCCGCCGCCGGGTGAGGTGGACGGCCCGCCGGCGGGATCCGGGGGGCCTGCTTGGGTTACCACTGCAGGGTTCCGTCGACGATGCGGACCTGGCGCTGGGCCCGGCGGCTGACCTGGGCGTCGTGGGTGATGACAGCCAGCGTCATGCCCTCGGAATGCAGTTCGTCGAACACTTGCAGGATCGCCTCCGCGTTGGCGCTGTCGAGGTTGCCGGTCGGTTCATCTGCGAGCAGGAGGCTCGGTTCCGCGACCAGGGCCCGCGCGATCGCGACCCGCTGGCGTTCACCACCGGAGAGCGTGGTCGGCGCGAAGTCCATCCGATGCGACAGCCCGACCCGCTCGAGCGCTACCCGGGCACGGGCCAGACGCTCCCGGCGCGGCACCCCGACGTACACCATCGAGAGCGCGACGTTCTCCAGCACGGTCCGGTGGTCGAGCAGATGGAACGACTGGAACACGAACCCGATCCGCTCGCCGCGCAGTACGGCGCGACGCCGCTCACGCAGGCTCATCGTGTCGACGCCGTCGAGCCGATAGACCCCACCCGTTGGGTTGTCCAACAATCCGAGCAGATGCAGCAGCGTCGACTTCCCCGACCCGGACGGCCCGACGATCGACAGGTACTCCCCCTGCCCGATCGTCAGATCGACCCCGTTGATCGCCCGTACCTCGGGCGGCCCCTCGAAGAACCGCCGTACGCCGATCATCTCGACGACCGGCGCCGGCAGCGCAACGGCAGTGGCAGTCATTTGCCCACCACCACCTGATCGCCGTCGGACAACTTCGCGTCGCCCCTGGGCGTGACCTGCGCGAACCCGTCCGCGGACAGCCCGACCGTGACCGGCACCAGTTCCACCTGACCGTTCCGCAGTACTTCGACGCGCGAGCCGCCGTCCGACCCGGACGACAGCGCCGCCAGCGGTACGGCCAGAACCTTGCCGCTGGTGCTCTTCACCGGGATCGTCACCCGCACGTTCGCCTCCCGCAGCAGCGCCAACTGGCTCGCGGTCAACGCGTTCGGCGCGACCACGACGTCGTACGTGCTGCCGTTCTTCGCGACCCGGCGGACCTTCGCCGCGATCGCCGTACCATCGAGATCGAGCGACGCGACCATGCCGGCCTTCAACCGCTGCGCCGTCTCGGCGTCGACCTTGAGCGTCACGACCAGGGACGAACCGCTGGCCGACATCACCACGCCGTTCACCGTGCCGCCGCGCTCGACCTTCACGTCGTCGACCCGGCGCGGCAGCGTCTTCACGTAGACCACCTCGGACACCGGCAGCGGCGTACCGGCCTTGAATTTTGCCTCGCTCTCCGCATCCTCGGCGTCCGCGAGGTTGTCCTCCGCGTCGTCCACAGCGCCCTGCTGCACCGTGGTGTCCTTTGCCTTGGCCGCCTTCGCCGCCTTCAGCTGGGACTGCGCCTGCCGGAGCTGGTTCTTCGCGGCGTCGACCTGCTTCTTCGCCTGGTCGACGGCCTGCGTCAACCGCTCCTCCGGCTCCGGGGCGTCGTACCCGGCCTTCTCGTAGAGCTCCTCGACCGCGGCCGAGGTGTCGAGCGTGTACTCGTCGTCCACGGTCCCCGGGTCGAACCCGAGCCGGTCCAGCGTCTCCTCCAACTGCAGCACATCCGGCCCCTTGCTCCCGGGCGACAGCGTCCGATACATCGGCAGTACGCCGGCCAGCCCGATCACCGGCCGGCCGGTGATCTCGAGCAGCGCCTTGCCCTCGGTGAGCGTCGACCCGACCGTCGGCACCTTTCCCGTCACGATCGCCGGCGTGGTGAGCCCGCTCGTCTCGACCCGGATGTTCACCGCGCCGTCGAACGAGGCATCACCGCGGCCGACCACCTTGCTCGACAGCGCCTTCTTCGCCACCGGCACGGTGATCTGGGAGGCTTTCGGCGCCGCGGTCTTCGCGGCCGCGTCCTCCGGCGAGCTGATCCGGCTGCCCGCGGCCACGCCGACGCCGAGCGAGACCACGGCCACCCCGGCCACGCTGACAAGGACCCGGCGGCGGGACCTGGGCGAAGCGGTCACCGGTTCGCCATCTCGTCGCGGTACGCCTCGAGCTCGGTCTTGTGCTGGTCGACGAACTCCTTCTCGGCGTCGTACTGCACCTTCTTGTAGGCGTCGTCGTACCCCTTGGCCTTGCACTTCTGATCGGCCACCGCGAGGTCGATCTCGAACTTGCGCAGGTCGGACAGCTTGGCCGCGTCGACCTTGTCGAACGACGGCGGACCGGTGATCGTCTTCGACGGACCGCCCTTGGCCGGCGGCGTGTTCCCGGTCAGCGCGTCCAGCTTCGTCTGGACCTGGGTGCGCGGCTCGTCGACCTTCTTGAACCCGGAGTGCCCGGAGTCGGCCATGCAATCGGACCAGGCGCTGGCCGCGTCGACGACCCGCTGGTCGGCGTCGATCCGCTTCTGCAGCGCCTGGATGTCCTTGAAGAGGCTGTCGAACTTCTTGAAGTCCGCGCCCCGGTCCTGGCCCTTGCCGTAGACCTGCTCGATCGCCTTGCCCCGGCAGCCCAGGTCCTGCTTGCCGCTGTCGGACGGGCCGCCGCCGCTGCCCTGGATCACCACCGTGCCGTTGCCGGTCGCGTTCGGTCCGTTGAGCGCCTTGTCGTACGCCTTCTGCGCGGCCGGCGACAGCGCGCTGCGGATCTTCGTGTTCGGGTTCGTGTCGTCGTCGCCGGCCTTGGACCAGTCGATCGTGCTGATGCCGTACCCGTACTGCTGGGCGAACTTGTCCGGCGGCAGGTTGAACGCGTCGCTGAACTTGCTCTTGGCGTTCTGCTCCGGCGGTACGGCGACGTAGTCGAAGCCGGCGGTCTTCATACACGCGGCGGTGGCGTCCTCGACCTTGCGCTGTTTGGCCAGCTCCTCCTCGCTCGGCTGCTGCGCGCCGCCGGCCCGCACCGCGAGCTTGACCCCGCTGCCGCCGGACGAACTGACGAACCCTTCGCCCATGTACTCCGCGAGCGGGCTCTTGTCGCTCTTCTGGTCGCCGGACGCGACCGGCGCCTTGTCGTTCCCGCAGCCGGCCACCGCGAGGATGGCCAGCAGGGCTAGCGCGGATGCAGTTCGTGAGGTCTTCATGGCGGTCGAGCGTGCCGTCGCGGCAATGAAGAACCTGTGAAGGACCGGTATGCACCCGATGCTCTCAGCCGATCTTCATCGGATTCTCATCAATCTCGGGGACATTGAGGACTATGCCAGCCCGGATCCTCGTCGCCGAAGACGACCTGAAGCAGGCGGAGCTGATCCGGCGGTATCTCGAGCGGGAGGGGCACCTGACCGTCGTCGTGCACGACGGCCGGGCCGCGATCGACGAGGCCCGCCGGCGCAGCCCGGACCTGCTGGTGCTCGACGTGATGATGCCGAAGGTCGACGGTCTCGACGTCTGCCGGGTGCTGCGTGCCGACGGGCCGGGCGATTCAGGGGTGCCGATCATCATGCTGACCGCTCGCTCCACCGAGGACGACCTGCTGCTCGGGCTCGACCTCGGCGCGGACGACTACCTGACCAAGCCGTACAACCCGCGCGAGCTCGTCGCCCGGGTGCGGACCGTACTGCGGCGGACCCGCGTGCGCGCCGAAGGCGAGGTGTACCGCGTCGGCGAACTGGAGATCGATCCGAGCCGGCACGAGGTCCGGCTGGCGGGGCAGCCGATCGAGCTGACGCCGGCGGAGTTCAAGATCCTTGCCTGCCTTGCTGCATCGCCGGGGCGGGCGTTCTCGCGGCAGCAGTTGCTCGAGCACGCCTTCGGGTTCGACCACTACGTGTTCGACCGGACCGTCGACGTCCACGTGATGAATCTGCGGAAGAAGATCGAGCCGTCCGCGGTTCCGACGTACCTGAAGACCGTGTACGGCGTGGGCTACAAGCTGGCCGACAAGGTGGTCAGCCATGCGTCGTAGTGTGCTCGTCCGCTTTCTCGGACTGTCGCTCGCGGTCGCGCTCGGCGCGGTGATCGCGACCGCGCTGATCGCGACGTACAGCACGTCGGAGAAGTTGCAGGGCGAGATCGACGCGAACACCGGACAACTGCAGGTCGACGGCGAGATCTACGGGCAGCTGTCGAAGTACGCCGCGGACCATCCGACCTGGTCGGGTGTGGACAAACTCGTGCACGAACTGGGCGACAAGCTCGGTCGCCGGGTCGCGGTGACCACCGACGACGGCTCGGTGATCGCGGACTCGGCCCGGATGCTCGGCGCCGCGCCGGCGCTCCCTTCGGTGCCAGCGGCAACCATCGACGCACGGAACGCCGGTGTCTCGAAGCTGTCCGCGATCTCGGGCGCGGCCGTCTTCGCCGCTCGCAAGACCGTTTCCACCGGCACGGCAGGCGGGTTCGTCGCAACGGCGGCCGTGGCCCCGCCGTTCATGGTCTACCCCGACTGGGGCATGACCGACGAGGAGAAGCAACAGCGCCAACGGCTGGCCGAGCAAGCGAGGAACTGCTACATCGCGAAGGGCGAGTCCGCGACTGTCATGGAGACCGGCGGCGTCCCGCAGGTGATGATCGAGACGACAGAGTCAGTGGCCGGGGTCCGCGTGCAGAAGCCGGGGGTCGCCGCGAAGGACGACACCTGCTCGCAGCCGGGCCAGAGTGCCCCGAGCGCCAAGGCCAAGATCGTCAACGACGACGAGGTCCGGCGCGCGGCCGCGTGCCTGGATGCCGCGGGCGTCCTGTACCAGATCAACGACTTCGCAGGGCTGAAGTCGGTCGAACCCAAGATCAAGGGAGACGTCCCGGCCAAGTTCGACGACTGCACCACGCAGGCGCGTGTCCAGGCGTTGACGCCGTACGTCGCTCCGCCGGCGAAGCTGTATCTGGGCGCGAAGAGCACGTTCAACGTGTTCTCCGGCGAGGGGCTCCTGCGTACGGCGGCGACTGCGCTCGGCGTACTGCTGATCGCGGCGCTGGTGATGATCTTCGCGGGACGGCGGCTGGTCCGGCCGATCGTGGCGCTGACGGGTGCGGCCCAGCGGATGCGGAACGGGGATCATGCGGCCCGCGTACCGGTGAGCGGGAGGGACGAGGTCGCTCGGCTCGGGCATGCGTTCAACGACATGGCCGAGTCCATTCAGCGGCACGATTTCCAGCGGAAGGCGATGGTGAGCGACGTGGCGCATGAGCTGCGTACGCCGCTGGCCAACATCAAGGGCTATCTGGTCGCGTCCGAGGATGGCGTGGTACCGCTCGACAGTGAGCTCGTCACGTCGTTGCTGGAGGAGACCGAGCTGCTGGAACACTTGGTTGCCGATCTGCAGGACCTCGCGCTCGCGGACGCCGGCATGCTCCGCCTACACCCGGCTCCCCGCGACCTCACCGAACTCGCACAACAGGTCGTCGCCGCGCACCGCCCGTCCGCCGACGCAGCCGACGTCACCGTCACTGCTGTTGGTGAGACCTCCCCCGCGGTGGTCGACAGTGCACGCATTCGTCAGGCGCTGGGCAACCTGGTCTCGAACGCCATCCGCTACACGCCGATGGGCGGCAACGTGATGGTCGGCGTACGACGGGTTGGCGACGGCTACAACTTGAGCGTCACCGACAACGGCAGCGGGATCGCCGAGGAGCACCTGCCGTACGTGTTCGATCGCTTCTACCGCGCGGAGCACTCCCGCAGTCGGAGTACTGGTGGAAGCGGGCTCGGTCTCGCCATCACCAAACACCTGGCCGAGGCACACGGCGGCAAGATCACAGTCACCAGCCGCCTCGGGTCCGGGTCCACCTTCACGATCTGGCTCCCTGCGGCTGCCACACTGTCCGGGTGACACAGCCTCCGTACCCGTCCGGACCCCAGAACAGTGGCTGGCAGCAACAGCCCCCACCCGGCACCCCTGCCGGACCCCCGGGACCGAACGGACCAGCCGGACCAGGCGGTCCGGCGTGGGACGGACGGGGGTATGCGCCCGGGTTCGAGCCGCGCGGGCCGAAGCGGTCGCGGACGAGCTTGTATGTGGTCATCGCGGCAGCCGGGATCATCGTCTTCCTCGGCGTCGTCGCGCTGCTTCTTCCGGGCCTCATGGGCGGTGACGACGACCAGGGCGGCGGCCCGACCGCGCCGTCCCCCGCGGCGGCTCGACCGACCGACTCACCGCAGCCGACCGCCCAGGCATCGGAGACGCCCGGCGGCCCCCGCCTCACCGAGGCCACGACGCTCGCCACCAGATTCCTCGCGTACCTCAACGCGAACGACCAGGCGCACGCAACAACGCTCGCCTGCGCGGACAGCAAGAACCTGCTGGCCGGCCAACTGATCGTCACGATCGACCCACCGACCAAGCTGGTGGTGAGCGGGCCCGCCGCCTCGGTGAGCAGCTACTACCCGCGGATCTCGGTCCCGTTCTCCGGCACCACGAAGGGCAGCGTTCCGCTGGCAGGTACCGTCGACATCATGGACCAGCCGACCCGTCCGCTCTGCGTTCGCCTGACGTCGGTCGCGCACTGAGCGGTCCTGCTCCGGATGGCGCCGAGGAAAGCCCGCGTGGCCGACGTACATGAGATCGCGTCGGGGATGCCGCACGTCACCAAGTGGGAGCGCGACGACGGTACGGATCGCCCGGTGTACCAGGTCGGCGGGAAGTCGTTCGTCTTCTTCCGTACGCCGCGACCCGACGCGGTCGATCCGGTCACCGGCGAGAAGTACGACGACGTGATCATGATCTGGGTCGAGTCCGAGGACGAGAAGCTCGCACTGGTCTCGGACGAGTCGACCCCGTTCTTCACCACGCTCCACTTCGACGGCCACCCGTCGGTCCTCATCCGCGGCAGCGAACTGGGCGACATCTCGAAGCAGGAGCTGACCGAGATCATCCAGGACGCGTGGCTCTCCAGAGCCTCGAACCGGCGCGCCACGACGTGGCTGAAAGAGCATCGGTTGAGCTGACCTCGCTGCCACACTGTTCCCGTGAGCTCAACGCCTCCGGGGCCGAACTACAGCTGGCAACCGCAACCCGGCAACTTCAAGTCGGCACCCCCGTACGGCCAGCCACCCAAGAAGAGCCGAGCCGGCCTGATCATCGTGCTGATCGTGCTCCTCATTGTCGTTGCCGTCGGCGCCATCGGCGTACTCGCCTACCGCCTCGTCGCGAACCACCAGGACTCCAAGTCCGACCCCGCCCCGAGTACTTCGGTCGCACCCCCACCCGCGACGAAATCCACCCGCCCGGTCCCGTCCAAGCCCGCACCCACCGTCGCGCCGAAGCCCAGGGCAACAACCCCGGTAACAACCGCCGCCGACCTTGGCCGCAGTTTCGTCGCCCAACTCAACGCGAACAACTCCAAAGGCGCCACCACCTACGCCTGCAAGGGCTCAGAACAACTGATCCCCCTCCTCATGCAGCCCTCGTAGGCCCCCCGACCAAACTCACCGCAGGCACCCCCCTGGGCCAGACCCCCACGTTCGTGATCCCGCTGTCCGGCACCTCCAAGGGCGCAACCGTCACCGGCAATCTCATCATCAGCCAACTCGCCCCGGACCCCATCTGCGTCCAAGCCTTCAACATCACCACCAAAACAACCTCAGGCTGAATTCGGGGCCAGGGCTCGGGCGGTGTCGGGGAGGCTGGTGCCGGTGGGGAGGGTGGCGATGATGGGGGTGTCGAGGCCGTTCTCGATGTAGCGGTTGATGTGGGTGCGGCATTGGGCGGGGGTTCCGTGGACGATCAGGGCGTCCAGGATCTCGAGCGGTACGGCGGCCATCGCGGCGTTGCGGTCGCCTGCGGCCCACGCGTCGCGCATCGGTTTCATCGCGGCACCGCGGCCGAGCCAGTCGTGGAAGGCGGCGTACCCGGGGACCGTCAGGTACGTCGCGATCAGGAACCGCCCGATGTTGCGCGCCATCTCCGCGTCCTCGGTGACGCAGACGAAGATCCGCGCAGCCAACTCCTTGTCCGGCCCGAGCTCGGCGCGCACCTGTCGTACGTCGTCCGCCGACAGCCAGTTCGTGATCGCCCCATCGGCCTCGCGCGCCGCCAGCCGCAGCATCTGCGGGCGCAACGCAGCGAGCATGATCGCCGGCGGCACGTCCGGCGCCTTCTCCAACCGGAACCGATTGATGGTGAAGCTGTCGAACGACCCGTCCACCTTCTCCCCCGCGAACGCCTGCCGCAGGAACCGCAGTACGTCGCGGGTCCGCGCGTACGGCGGGTCGTACGCGATCCCGTTCCACCCGGTCACGATCGTCTCCGACGACGCCCCGATCCCGAGCACGAACCGCCCCGGTGCGAGATCCGCCAACGCCGCCGCACTCATCGCCAAAGCGGCCGGCCCACGCGTATGCACCGGTACGACGGCCGTCCCCAACCGCAACCGCTGATCCCACTCGGACGCCAGCACCAGCGGCGTGAACGCATCCGCGCCCGCCACCTCCGCCGACCACAGATCGGTGTACCCCAGGTCGAACAACTCCGAGATCAGCGATCGGTGGTCCCGCAGCGGCACCCCGGTCAGCGGAACGGTCAGTCCCCAGCGCATCACAGCATCCTCTTCAGTACGGCGAGCGGCGCGAACCGCATCACCTGAGCCAGCGGCCTCCACGGCCACGACGGTACGTACGCCTTCGACTTCTCCGACTCGATCGCGGCCACCATCGCCCGCACGCCCGGCACGGTGTCCACGATCAGAGGCGTGTGCGCGACCCGCTCGTTCATCTCGGACCGGATGTACCCGGGGTAGATCGTGCTCACCTTGATCGGCTTCCCGAGCAGCTCTATCCGCAACCCCTCGGCGAGCGAGGCGATCCCAGCCTTGGTCGCGGCGTACGTCGTGACTGTCTTCGGCAGCCCGCGCAGTCCGGAGATCGACGAGATGAACACGAGGTGCCCGGCGTTCCGCGCCCGGAACAGCTCCATTGCCGCCTCCGCCTGGGCGAGCGCACCGACGAAGTTCGTCAGCGCGGTCTCGCGGTTCGCGTCGAACCGGCCGGTGCCGAGCGGCGCGCCCTTGCCGAGACCGGCGTTCACGATGATCCGGTCCAGCGGCAGCTCGGCGTCGACCTTGCGGAAGACCTCGAACACCTGGTCGTGATCGTTCACATCCAGGCTGTGGATAACCACTTGAAGCTGTGGATAACTCCCTGCCAGCTCAGTCTGCAGCGCTTCCAACCGCTCGGTCCGGCGCGCGGTCAGCGCCAGGTTGTGACCCTTCGCAGCGAACTGCCGGGCCATCTCGGCACCGAGCCCGGAACTGGCGCCCGTGATCAGGATGTTCCGTCGCATCGCAGTCCTATCTATAGGAGAGCAGCTCGCTGCCAACGTGGACGTGCTCGTTGTAGCTCACCACAGTCAGCCCACCGCGTCCGGACACGACCTTCGTGATCGCGGTGTTGATCGTCACCGGGTTCAGCTTCGCCCACAGCCCGTCCCCGCCGGACAGCAGCCGGCTCCCCACCGCCGCGATCGGGCCGCCGGACGTGAACACGAGCGCCGTTCCACCCTTCCCGAGTCGCTCGGCCGTACGCCGTACCGCCGCCTCGGACCGCTCGCAGAACGCCTCGAAGGACTCGGTGTATCCGTCGCCGCCGTCCATCCACCGCTGCGTGGCCGCGGTGAACATGTCCTGGAAAGCCCGCTGCGGATTCCCGGTCCGCGCCAGATCAGCAACCATCACCGCACGCACGCGGTACGCCGGTTTGTGCGCGATGATCACCTGCTCGTGGTCGAACTCGTCGTACCCGTTGTCGATCTCAGGCGTGAATCCGGCCAGCGTCGCCGTCTGCTGATGTCTGCGCATCGAGCCGGAAACCACCACGTCGGGCTTCGCGTCCGACAATGTCTCACCCAGCCGTCGCGCCTGCTGCTCACCGAGCGATGACAGCTTGTCGTAGTCGCGGGCGCCGAACGACGCCTGCGCGTGGCGGATCAGGTAGATGACCGCCATCTACGCCTGCCGGATGATGCGACGGCAGCGGCGCTCGAGCAGGTTGACCGGGAGCCAGAAGCTCTTGAACCGCGGATTCCGGGTCTGCTTGTGGTGATACCGGTAATAGATCTGCTGCGCGATCACCGCGAGCCTGAACAGCCCGAACACCTCGTAGAACGCCCAGTTGTCCGCCACGAGCCCCGACCGCTTCGCGTAGTACTCGACGATCTCGTCGCGCGTCAGCATCCCCGGCACATCGGACGGCTGCAGCCTGAACCGGCGAAACGCCCAGTCGTCATCGGCCTGTACCCAGTACGCGAGCGCGCTGCCGAGATCCATCAACGGATCGCCCAGCGTGGCCAGCTCCCAATCGAGTACGCCGACCACGTGCAGCGGATCGTCCGGCGCGAGCACGACGTTGTCGAGGCGGAAGTCGTTGTGGATAACACACGTCCGTACGTCCGTCGGCTGGTTCGCCGCGAGCCAGGCCATCACGCGTTCGTAGCTGGGCACGTTCCAGGTCTTCGCCTTGCGGTACCGGTCGGACCAGCCGGTGACCTGGCGCTCGACGTACCCAGCACCGCGACCGAGATCGGACAGCCCGGCCGCTGCAGGGTCCACCGCATGCAGCTCGGCAAGCGTGTCGATCAACGTGAATCCGAGCTGCCTGGTCTGCTCCGGGGTCAGGTCGACGCCGAGCTTGTGGTGACCGGGGATCGTGCCTGCGACGCGCTCCATCACATAGAACTCGGAGCCGATCACCGAGTCGTCGTTGCAGTGAGCAACCATCTCCGGGACGTACCGGAACACCGGCTTGAGGCCCGCCTGGATCCGGAACTCGCGGCCCATGTCGTGCGCGCTCTTCGCCTTCGTCCCCGCCGGCGGACGGCGCAGGATCAGGTCGTGGTCCGGATAACTCAACAAATAGGTGAGGTTGGATGCGCCGCTGGTGAACTGCTTCACCTCAGGCAGACCGTCCGGCAACTCGGTCCGCTGCCGCAACCACGCGTCGACGGCGGGTACGTCGAACGCGTCCTCGTCTCGGACCGCCCGCGCGGCATCACCCATTCGTCGGCTCGGCCCGCTGCCGGGCGCGCTCCGCGATCTTGCGCATCTGCCGGTTGTACAGCGGCCGCGCGAACCGCTTCGTGCGCCAGGCCATCGCCGCCGGCCGGTCCGGGATGATCAGGAACTGCTTCTTCTTGATCCCCGCGAGTACGGCGGTCGCGATGTCGTCGGCGGACCGCGGCGACTTCTCGATCAACTGTCGCGCGGTCGCGCCCATCGCACTGTCCGCGCCGCGGATCGAGTCCGCGAGGTTGGTCCGGAAGAAGGACGGGCACACCACGGACACAGTCACGCCGTACGGATAGAGCTCGTGCGACAGCGTCTCCGAGAGCGCGACGACGCCGGCCTTGACCGTGTTGTACGAGCTCATCATCGGCGGATGGACCAGCCCGGCCGCGGACGCCGTGTTCACGATGTGACCGGAGCGCTGTCGCTTGAACAGCGGCGCGAACGCCCGGCAGCCGCGCACCACACCCATCAGATTGATGTCGACGACCCGGTCCCACTCGTCCAGCGTCTCGACGTCGATCCGCCCGCCGGTCGCGATCCCGGCGTTGTTGACGAGGATGTCCAGGCCGCCCCAGCTCTGCTCGCACCACGCGACCGCGGCGTCCCAGTCCTCGGCGCGGCGTACGTCCAGCTTCAGGTACGCCGTACCCTCGCCCTCCTCGGCCACATCCGTCGACAAGACTTGGTGGCCTTCGGCAACAAACTTGGCGACCAGCGCCGCACCCAGCCCACTAGCGGCGCCGGTAACGAGGACTCGGCTCACTTGGCCTCCTGAGCAGCAGACAGGTACGACGCGAGCTCGATCCTCGCGATCACCCCACGATGCACCTCGTCGGGCCCGTCGGCCAGTCGCAACGCGCGCGCACTCGTCCACGCGGCCGCGAGCGGGAAGTCGTCCGACAGCCCGCCGCCGCCGTGCAACTGGATCGCCATGTCGATCACGTCCTGCGCCATCCGCGGTACGGCGACCTTGATCTGGCTCACCTCGCTCAACGCACCCGCGAGCCCTTCGGTGTCCAGCAGGTACGCCGTTTGCAGCACGAGCAACCGTGACTGGTTGATCGCGATCCGCGCGTCGGCGATCCGCTCGCGGTTGCCGCCGAGGTTCACCAGCGGCTTGCCGAACGCAGTACGGCTGGTGCCACGCTCGAGAGCGAGCTCGAGCGCCTTCTCCGCAAGGCCGATGAGCCGCATGCAGTGGTGTACGCGCCCCGGCCCGAGACGTCCTTGTGCGATCTCGAACGCTCGACCCGGTCCCACCAGGATGTTCGACGCCGGCACGCGGACCTCGGTGAACGAGACCTCGCCATGGCCGTGCGGTTCGTCGTACCTGTGCATCGCCGGCAGCAGGCGCTCGACCTTCACGCCGGGAGTGTCGCGCGGGACGAGGACCATCGTGTGGCGCGCGTACCGGTGGGCGTCGGGATCGGTGAGGCCCATGAAGATGAGGAGCTGGCAGTCCGGGTGGCCGACGCCGGTGCTCCACCATTTGCGGCCGTTGATCACGACCTCGTCGCCGTCGATGACAGCGGTCGCCTCCATGTTGGTGGCGTCGGAGGACGCGACGTCCGGCTCGGTCATGCAGAACGCGGACCGGATCGTGCCGTCGAGCAACGGCTCCAGCCACTGCTTCTTCTGCTCGTCCGTGCCGTAGCGGAGCAGGACCTCCATGTTGCCGGTGTCCGGCGCGTTGCAGTTGAAGATGTACGGCGCGATGAACGACCGGCCGGTGAGCTCGGCGATCGGGGCGTAGTCGAGGTTGCTCAAGCCCTCGCCGTACTGCTCGTTGCCGGGCTCGGCGAGTGGCAGGAACAGGTTCCACAGGCCGGCGTCACGCGCCTTCGCCTGCAGGTCCTTGATCATCGGTTGCGGCTGCCACGGGTCACCGGCGGTACGGATCGCGGTGTGCAGCTCCGCCTCGACCGGCTCGATCTCGCTGCGCAGGAAGGCGTCTACCCGCGCGCTAAGATCCTGAGCCCGGGCCGAAGGTTCGAACCCCATCAAGACTCCCTTCCTCGCCTTGACCGTAGCTCAGCTTCTAAGCAATGCTCAATAGCATGGATCACCGACTGTCGGCGGAGGACCGCAAGAAGCAACTGGTCAAAATCGGCCTGATGATGCTGCGGGACAAACCGATCCACGAACTGTCGATCGATGCCATTGCCGGCCAGGCCGGGATCTCCCGAGGCCTGCTGTTCCACTACTTCCCGAGCAAACGCGACTACTACGTAGCCGTCATCTCCGCCGCCGGCCGCCGCCTCCTTCGCGTCACCAAGCCCGCCGACTCCCTCGCACCCGAAGAGCAACTCCACGAAATGCTCACGCAGTTCGTCGCCTTCATCGAGCGGCGCCGTACGGCGTACATCTCGTTCGTCCGGGGCGCTGCCGGTGGGGATGACTTCGCCGTCGAGGTGTACGACGAGACCCGCGCCGGTCTGACGAAGCGCGTGCTGACATACATCGGCACCCCTGAGGTGGCGGACGAGCCCAAGTCGCTGGATTATCTGCGGATCCACGCGTGGCTCTCGTACGCCGAGGACCTGGCGATCGAGTGGTCGGGGTTACGCGAGGAAGACCGCCCATACACCGCGGACTACTTGATCGACCACGCCATCGAAGCCCTCCACACACTCCGCAAGCTGTAGCCCCGCGAGCGAGCTGCTTGCCTGAGTGGCAAGAGTCCCTGGGGACTGGCGATAGGCAATGGCTTATCGCCAGTCCCCAGCAGCTGTCCACAGCGCGCGTGGGACAGGCCTACGGGAGGAGCTCGGGTGTGAGGTCGGGGGCTGACATGTCGGGGTCGAAGGGGAAGAGGGGGCGGAGTACGCCGTGGTGGCCCAGGCGGAGTAGGTCTTGGTCTACGCCGCCGGGGGTTAGGGCCAGGAGCCAGTCGGCGGCGAGGTTGTAGAGCTCGGGCTCGAGGTACCCGATCTTCACGATGACGAGGTCCGTTGCCGAGGGGTCGAGGCCGAGGAGGGTGAAGTCGGCGATGTGGTGGTACGGCTTGCGGCGGGTCGTGAGGATCGAGTGGAGGCCGCCGACCTTGACCACGGCGACCGTGCCGCCGACCGGGTCCTCGGAGATTGAGAAGACAGTGCCGGACATCGGGACCGGGCCGGCGGGGATGTTGTCGACCTTGCCGCCTGCCGTTACCTGGACGTCGTTGCCGACGCCGGCCGCGACGCACGCCGCGACGGCTTCGGGGTCGGTGATGCTGGCGTGGATTGCGGTCGCCTTGCCGGAGGTCAGGTCCTCCATGGTGAGCAGCTGGCCGAGTGTCCACGAGGTGTCGCCCGCGCCGCCGGCAGTCGGGTTGTCGCCGGAGTCGCTGATCAGGAACGGGCGAGCCGTGCTGGCCAGACCGGCCGTCACGCACTCCTCCAAGGTGCCCGTCGGCGCAACAAACTCGAAGCCATCACGAGCATCCCAGTAGCCCTGCGCCAACTCAGCAGCGCGCGCAGTAATCAACGCAGAATCATCACCAGTCACAACCACAGCGGCCCGGCAGCGCGGCTCGTCCGCCCACGCGTAGCCGACCCACACCGCCGCATCCAGCACTCCAGCCTCGTCCGCGATCTCCCCGACCCGGTGATAAATCGACTTGGCCGGCTCGAGTCGGGTCGACGTCTTCTCGCCGGGCAGCAGCACCGGCACCTGCACCCACGCCTTGCCCGGCTTGCCCAGCCCGGAACGCATCCGCTCGACCAGGTTGCGCAGCGCCCGCTCGCGACTCTCCATCGCGTCCTCGTGCGGCGCCATCCGGTAGCACGTGATCAGATCCACCGCCGTACCCAGCTCGCGCGACACGTTCCCATGCAGGTCCATCGACGCGGACATCAGTACGTCGGGTCCGATCACGGCTCGGATCCGCGTGGCGAGATCCGCCTCGGCGTCCTGCCGGCCGACCACGCTCATCGCGCCGTGGATGTCGAAGAAGAACCCGTCCAGCTGGCCGGCCCCTTCGAGGCGGGTGATGATCTCCGCCGAGAGGTCGTCGTACACCTCCGGCAGTACGGCGCCGCCGGGCAGCGAGCGCGCGTGCAGCAGCGGGACCCATTCGATCCCCTGCGCCCAGTCCTTCCCGAGGAACTCGTACCGCTCCATCAGGTGGTCCCCGCGCCGTACGTCGAAATCGGCCAGGCCGGCCCGATGCGGCGAGAACGTACTGGACTCGATGGCGATCCCGGCAATGCCAATCCGAAGGTTCATGTCTAAAACCTGCCACAACCGAGCCGTTTCGCGCACTGCCTATCGGCCGATTGTGGACGCGGGCCCGGTGCTTGCGCGGACGATCAGCTCGGTCGCCAGCTCGACGTGGAGGGCCTCGACCTCGTGATGATCCAGGAGGCGGGTCAGCAGGCTGACGGCCATCCGGCCCATCTCCTGCAGCGGCTGGCGGACCGTGGTGAGCTGCGGTGTGGTTGCGCGGCTGAGGTCGAGGTCGTCGAAGCCGGCGATCGAGAGGTCGCGCGGGACGGACAGTCCACGTTCGGCGGCGGCTTGGAGGGCGCCGATCGCGGCCTTGTCGTTGAACGCGACCAAAGCAGTCGGACGCGGGTCGAGGTCGAGAAGCTCCAAAGCAGCCCGGTAGCCGTGCGCCGTGGTGGGTTGGTCATGGCGGACCAGCGATGGGTCGGGCAGGATCCCCGCATCGGCGAGAGCGGCGGCGTGACCGCTCAGTCTGGCGTCCGCGGCAAGCCATTCGCGCGGACCGGCGATGACGCCGATGCGGGTGTGGCCGAGGGCCGTCAGATGGGCGGTGAGCTGGCGGGCGCCGGAGTGGTGAGCCGCCGACACCGACGGGATGTCGCGAGGCAGCGCGGTCCGTGGATCGACCACGACGAACGGGAAGCGCCGCGAGCTCAGCCGCACCAGGTCCTCACTCGACTCCGGCGGAAGGATGAGTACGGCGCCACCGACGTCACGCCGGGATGCCAAACCACGCAGTACGGGATCGTCCTGCGTGGCCTCGCCGGCGTTGAGGATCACCTGTCGGCCGTGCCGGTCGAGGGCCTCGGCGATCGACGAGACGATCAGGCCGAAGTAGTCGGTGAGCACGTACGGGCAGCGGACGTACACGGCGCCCTCGACGGGTTTCGGCGTACCGCCTCGCGGCATAGGTGCGGGCAGCCCGAGCTCCTCGATCGCCTGCTCCACCAGCCGTCGAGTCTCCGGCGCGATGCCGCCGACCCGGTTGACCACGCGGGACACGGTCGCGAGCGACACCCCGGCCGCAGCCGCGACGTCGCGCATCGTCGCTCTAGCGCGCGGCATTTGTTACATCGCATTGTTTCACGCTCAGCACTCTAGACCTACGCTCCCAGACCTTGACAGTGGTCGATCGCGGGCGTGTCCTGAGGCCGTTTGTTTCATCCCTGAGGAGTGCGATGAGAACACCCGCCTTCGGCGTCGCCCTTGCTCTCACGGTGGCGTCACTCACCGGACCTGCCCAGGCCCATCCCCCGACGACCCAGGTCAATGTCTGGGTCACCACGCCGGACCGCGCCGAGTTGCTCCACGAGCGGGCGCCGGTCACGTTCCACGACGGATCCAGTGACCGGACCACGATCACGGTCGACCCACGGACGTCGTACCAGACCATGGACGGCTTCGGCGCCTCGATCACCGACTCGTCCGCGAACGTGCTGTACCGGCTCAGTCCGACCGACCGCGAGCAGACGATGCGCAAGCTGTTCGACCCTCGCCAAGGGATCGGCGTCAGCTTCCTTCGCCAGCCGGTCGGCTCATCCGACTTCACTGCCGCAGCCGAGCACTACACGTACGACGACGTGCCGGCCGGCCAGACCGACTTCGGTCTGACGCACTTCACCATCGCGCACGATCAGCAGCAGGTGCTGCCGTTGCTGCGGCGGGCGAAGCAGCTCAACCCGCAACTCAAGGTGATGGCGACGCCGTGGAGCCCGCCCGCGTGGATGAAGGCCGCGGACTCGCTCGTCGGCGGTCGGCTCAAGGACGACCCCAAGGTGTACGACGCCTATGCGCGCTATCTGGTGAAGTTCGTCCAGGCGTACGCGAAGGCCGGCGTACCGGTCGACTTCCTCTCGATCCAGAACGAGCCGCAGAACCGCAAACCGAGCGCGTATCCGGGCACGGACATGCCGGTTCGCCAGGAAGCAGCAGTGATCACCGCCCTGGGTCCACTGCTGCAGAAGGCCAGTCCGCGCACGAAGATCCTCGGGTACGACCACAACTGGACCACGCATCCCGGTGACATCGCCTCCACCCCGCCTGGTGAGGACCCGGAGACCGACTATCCATACAAGCTGCTCCAGACGCCGGCGGCCAAGTGGATCGCGGGTACGGCGTACCACTGCTACTCCGGCGACCCGTCGAAGCAGACCGATCTGCACAACGCGTTCCCGTCGAAGGGCATCTGGTTCACCGAGTGCTCCGGCTCGCACGGGCCGACCGACACCCCGCCGCAGATCTTCCGCGGCACGCTCACCTGGCACGCGCGCACGCTGATGCTCGGTACGACGCGCAACTGGGCGAAGTCGGTCGTGAACTGGAACATCGCGCTCGACTCCACCGGCGGCCCGCACCTCGGCGGCTGCGACACCTGCACCGGCCTGGTCACGCTGCAGCCGGACGGGACGGTGACGACGGATGCGGAGTACTACACGATCGGCCACCTGTCGAAGTTCGTGAAGCCGGGCGCAGTGCGGATCGGGAGTACGTCGTACGGGACGACCGGGTGGAACGGGCAGCTGATGTCCGCCGCCTTCCGCAACCCGGACGGCAGTACTGCGCTCTTGGTGCACAACGAGAACGACGACCCGCGCAGCTTCACGGTCGCGGTGGGCGACAAGTCGTTCGACTACGAGCTGCCCGGCGGGGCGATTGCGACGTACACCTGGGGTCGGCTGGCAACCGACGTACCGCAGCAACTGGCCGCTGCCGGTGCGACGGCGAGTGTGAACGGTGCGGATGCCGGGCTGTTGACCGATCAGGACGGTTCGACGGTGTGGCAGAGCAAGGCCGCGCAGGAGCCCGGGCAATGGGTGCAGGTGGATCTGGGTAAGACGCAGACGTTCCGCTCAGTCGCTCTGGACAGCGGTGGGAATGTCGGCGACTACGCGCGCGGGTACGAGGTTGCTGTCAGCAAGGATGGTGTGAGCTGGCAGACCGTTGCGTCTGGCGCATCAACGGGGCAGCTCACCACGGTCAAGCTACGGCCGACGCATGCGCGCTACGTGCTGGTGACGTCGACGGGATCGGCTGCTAACTGGTGGAGTCTGGCTGACATCCGAGTCTATCGCTGAGCCAGCACGCGACGGCGGCGGCCTTCTCGTTGCTTGCAGCAATGATCTGCAAGCCGACGGGGAGGCCGTCGGTCGGTAGCGGGATGCTGACCGCGGCGTGCCGGGTGAGGTTCGCCAGGCGGGTGTTGTTGAGCAACTGCTTGCGTACTTCGAGTCCGCCGTCGGCCGTGGTTGCTTCGGTGATCAGAGGTGCAGTCGTCAGGACGGTCGGGGTGAGTACTGCGTCCACCTGTTGCAGTACGGCATCCAGCTGCCGCGTGATCGCTACCGCGTCTTCCTGTGCGCGCGTGTAGTCAGCGGGCTGCACAGCCGAGGCCTCACGCAGCCGCTGCAGGACATCTGGTTGATACCGGTCCCGGGAACGGCCTGCGTGATTCGCCACCGCTTCAGGGCCTTGGAGGTTGGCTGCCGTCGTGAAGCTGTGCGACCAGTCCGGTAGCTGCACTTGAAGCGCGTCAAAGGTCTCCAACGCGGCAGACCACGCCAGCCGTGCCTCGGCGGTGAGTTGGAGGTACTCGGGGTTGGTTGCCACACCTAGCCGAGGCTCAAGCAGTTCGAAAGCTCCCAGCCCGCCCAGAGCGGTGAGCGCGTAGGCGGCGTCGGCGGCAGTGCGAGTCAGAACGCCGACGTGGTCCAGCGACTGCGACAGCGGAAACACTCTGTCGGCCGGGATCGTGTTGTAGGACGGTTTGAACCCTACGACCCCGCACAGTGCAGCAGGGATACGCACCGAGCCCGCAGTGTCCGTGCCGATCGCTAGCGGAACCACTCCGGCGGCCACGGCAGCAGCTGACCCGGAGCTGGAACCACCTGTCATCCGCGCCGGGTCATGCGGGTTGCGGCACGGGCCGACGCGGTTCGACGTACCTGTGCAGCCGTAGGCGTACTCATGCGTGTGCGACAGCCCGATGATGATCGCGCCGGCCGCGCGCAACCGCCGTACGACCTCAGCGTCCTTCCGGCCCACCTCATCCATGGACGCGGACCCACACCGGTACGGCAGCCCCTCGACCTCGACGATCTCCTTGACCAGCACCGGCACACCCGCGAGCGCCCCACTCCGGTCATGCGCAGCGGCCGCCTTGCGCGCACCCTCCACATCCAGGTGCACAACAGCATTGAGCTCCGCAGCATCGGCAGCCCGCGCCACCGCCTCCTCAACCAACTCCACCGGGTCCAGCGACCCATCGCGTACCCCAGCGGCAATTTCCTCGAGCGTCCTCACCGACCCATCAGACCATGGAGAGGAAACGGAAACAGGAGCGTCATGCCGTGTTGCTACCGTCCGGGTCATGGTGATCGAGGGAGTGGAACTGCAGGCAATGCCCGCGACGGACCCCACCATCCGGGCGTTGGCGACCGCTCAGCAGGCCGAGCTCGCCGCGATGTACGGCGAGGACCAGCCGCTCGTCGCCCTCCACCCCGACATCACGTTCACCCTGCTCACTCTCGACGGCGCCCCGGTCGGCTGCGTCGGTCTCCAGCCGGTCGGCCCCGCCCTCGGCGAGATCAAGCGCATGTACGTCGCCCCCACCGCTCGCGGCTGGGGCCTGTCCCGCATCCTCCTCGACGCCGTCGAATCCCAGGCCCGCTCCGCCGGCGTCACCCGCCTACGCCTGGAAACCGGCACCAAACAAGCCGAAGCCATAGCCCTCTACACAAACCACGGCTACCGCCCAACCCCGCCGTACCCACCCTTCGACCACGAACCCGCCTCGCTCTGCTTCGCGAAGGATCTCTAGAGGTTCAGGACCACGTGGTCGCCGTCGCGGTGGAAGCCGAGGTTTTTCAGGTAGGGGGTGGAGTCGAGCATGCGGGGTGGGGCGAGGACCTGGTGGAAGCCGTGGTCGGTGAAGACGTCGCTGCGGCGGTAGACGAACTCGCCGGGGGTGAAGTCGCGGTACTTCGGGACGACGTAGTCGAGGTCGATCTGCGCGCGGCCGGTGCCGGCGTCGTGGGCGAGGACCACGCCGACGGTGCGGTCGTCGTGCTGGACCAGGAACGCGTACTCGCTCGCACCGGCCGTGAAATCGGGGTTGAACCGGGTGATGTCCTTCGCATGCCGATCCAGCACGTACCCGAGGTACGCGTCGGTCTTGTCGACCTCGAGCACCTGGTACGCCGTCTCGTCGTGCCGGTGCCGCAGCAGCCGCCACAGATGGACGACGTTGATGACCGCCAGCACCGCGTTCATGCCGACCATCGGCCAGACGCCGACCGCGGCGTTGAAGCCGACCAGGATCACGCAGCCGATCAGGTTCAGGACCCGCAACCGCAGGATCCGCGTCTGCAACAACGACCACACGACGAGCGCAGACCCGCCCCACCCGATGATGCTCCATACGTCCACACCGCGAGACTAGAGCGATCTAGCCCGTGATGTGGTGGCGAACATCGTCAGTGCGTCTTGATGTCCGGCGAAGTACGCCTGGCCGTAAGCCTGCGTGTCCGCCTTCCAGTACGGCACCTGCAACCCGTCGTACTCGACCTTCCGGATCGACGGCTCCGCGCCGGTGCTGATCTGTTCCGCGTCCTCGGCACACGCCGGCACCGTCCGCCGCCTACCGCCCGGCTCGGTCCACAGCACGTCACTGCTCGACGGCCCGTGGCGCGGATCGAAGAGGCAAGGCACTCGCTCCTCAGGCAGTCGGCGTCCGTCCCGGCGGGCCCGGACGCGGGCCACCTCGTAGTTGCCCTCGGCGACCGCCTCGGCCACCGTCTCGATCTCCTGCGACCGCGCGAGCGCGGCTTCGGCCGACTCGTACGCCCGTCGCGCCTGCGTGTAATGCGGATCTGCCTTCGCCCCGATGAGCGTCTCCAGTTCCGCGCCGAGGTGTGCGACGTCCTCCGTCACGAGGTCGTGCACCCGCTTCTTCGCGCCGGCTGCGGCTCGGGCCGCGACGCGGCGAGCCCACAGGTACCAGCCGGCGACGACCAGAACTACCCCGCCCAAGGTGAGATAGAGCCAGACCATTTCCCGACCGTACTGCGGCCGCAGGTGCGCGGCGAGGACTCAGCCGCGCGCGGCCCACCAGCGGAGTAGCTCTTCGCGGGCGCGGGCTTCGTCGAGCGGGCCCTCGTCGAGGCGGAGTTCCATCAGGAACTTGTAGGCCTCGCCGACCTCGCGGCCCGGCGGGATGCCGAGGATCTGCATGATCTGGTTGCCGTCGAGATCGGGGCGCAGGGCATCGAGCTCCTCCTGCTCCTGCAGCCGGGCGATCCGTTCCTCGAGGTCGTCGTACGCCGCCCGCAGCATCTCGACCTTGCGCTTGTTGCGAGTGGTGGAGTCGGCTCTTGTCAGCACATGCAGCCGCTCGAGCTGGTCGCCGGCGTCGCGGACATAGCGCCGTACGGCGGAATCCGTCCACTCGCCGTCGCCGTACCCATGGAAGCGCAGGTGCAGCTCGATCAGCTTGCTGACCTGCTCGATCTGCTCGTTGCTGAACCGCAGCGCCTTCATCCGCTTCCGGGCCAGCTTCGCCCCGACCACGTCATGGTGGTGGAACGTCACCTTCCCGCCGGCCTCGTTGCGCTTGGTCTTCGGCTTCCCGATGTCGTGGATCAGCGCGGCGAACCGAATGACGAAATCGGGCGTCGGAACAGACAGACGCGATTCGAGATCGATCGCCTGATCGAGGACGGTGAGTGAGTGCTGGTACACATCCTTGTGCCGGTGGTGCTCGTCGACCTCGAGCTGCAGCGCCGGCAGCTCCGGCAGCACGTACTCCGCCAGCCCGGTCTGGACCAGCAGACCGAGTCCGATCCGCGGCTGGTCAGCGCAGATCAGTTTCTCGAGCTCGTCACGGACCCGCTCCGCGGACACGATCGTGATCCGGTCGGCCATCGCGGTCATCGCGGCCACCACCGCCGGATCGGGCGTGAACCCGAGTTGCGCGGCGAACCGGGCCGCGCGCATCATCCGCAGCGGGTCGTCGGAGAACGAGTCCTCCGGGGTGCCCGGTGTCCGGATCACCTTGTTCGCGACGTCGGTAATCCCGCCGTACGGGTCGACGAACTGCCGCGACGGCAGCCGGACCGCCATCGCGTTCATCGCGAAGTCCCGGCGGGCCAGATCGCCCTCCAGGCTGTCGCCGTAGGCGACCTCGGGCTTGCGCGAGGTGGGATCGTAGGTTTCCGACCTGTAGGTCGTGACCTCCAGAACCCACTCGCCCTTACGACAACCGATGGTGCCGAACGCCTTGCCGATATCCCAGACATGGTCCGCCCACCCGGACAGCAACCGCTCGATCACATCGGGGTGCGCTGACGTGGTGAAGTCCAGATCCTTGCTCCCCCGGCCGAGGAGAATGTCCCGGACAGGACCGCCGACCAGGGCGATCTCATGGCCGGCGGCATCGAACCGGGAGCCCAGTTCGTCGACCACCGGAGCGAGTTGCAGCAAGGCCTGGACGGCTTGTCGCTGCAGCGCGGGCAACGATCCGGCGGAGGCTGACTGGTCGGCAAAGGGTGACACGGGGAACTAGGTTACGGTGACGGCGTGTTCAGACGGCGACTGAGGCTCTCTGCGGTGGCGGGTGCCTGCCTGCTGGTTGCTGCCTCGGCAGCGACTCTCGGCGCTCCGGCCGACGCCGCACCGGCCGACGATCCGACCGTCCAGGTCACGATCGACTCGTTCGGCCCGGTCGCCCCCAAGCCCGGCCAGCCGGTGGTGATCAAGGGCCGGGTGACGAACACCAGCACGGTGACGTTCAACGATCCGCAGGCGCTGGCCTGTATCGACCGCACCCGGCTCGCGAGCACCGCCGCCGTCGAGGCGATCCCGACCGAGCAGAACGTCCCGATGAACGACCGGGACAGCTGCAGCAACCTCACTAACGACCCGCAGACGTTCAAGCCGTTCGACCAGCCGCTGGCGCCGAAGCAGACCGTCGAGTTCGTGCTGACGGTGCCGTGGAAGGAATGGCGGATCCAGGACCAGACCGGCGTGTACGTCGTCGGCGTCACGTTCCGCGGCGAGCCGCAGAACGGCGCCCGGGTCATGGCCGGCCGCGCCCGCACGCTGATGCCGGTGGCCGGCACGACGCCGCTGGCCCGCCCGGTCGACACCGCACTCGTCATCCCGCTGCGGCACCGCCCGACCCAGCTCGGCGGTAAGAACTTCGCCAACGATTCCCTCGCCCAGGCGCTGGCGCCGACCGGCTCGCTGAGCCGCCTGCTCGCGCTCGGCAAAGAGCGCAAGGTCACCTGGCTGCTCGACCCCGCGATGCTCGACGAGATCAAGCAGATGGCGAAGGGCTACGTCATCGTCGGTCAGAACGGTGAGTCCACTCCGGGCGCCGGACAGTCCGACGCGATCGCGTGGCTGAAGGACTTCGACGTCAGCCGCGCCCACGGCAACCAGGTCGTCCTCCTTCCGTACGGCGACCCTGATGTGGCCGGACTGCTCGATTCGGGCGTCCCGCTGAAGGATCTGGTCGCCCGGGCCCGCCAGACGACCCAGGGGTACGTCCTGTCCGCCGCCTCCGTCGACATCCCGGTGGCGTTCACCAACGGCCTGTGGCTCGAGGGGGGCGCCGCAGCGGGCCGCTACCTGGGCGCGGCCTCCACCGGCTTCCCCGGCGCCAGTGACAGCGACCTGAACCTGGTCAGCAGCTCCTCGTGGTCCGCCGCGACCCGACCGGTGCTGACGTCGACCCCGGTGTACGACGTGATGACACCCGGCCCTGACACCTTGGTGCGGACCGTCATCGCCGACTCGTCACTCACCAGCGGCGGACCGGACCAGGAGACCGCATCCAGCCCGCTGCAGGTCCGCCAGCGCTTCGCAGCCGAGACCGCGCTGATCGCCGCCGGCAAAGGCACCGCCGCGTCGGTTGTCGTGCTGCCGCCGCGCGGCTGGGATAACGACAGTGCCGCCACCGCACAGCTCGCCGCCAGCCTGTCACTGCCGTGGATCAAGGCGACCGACGTCAACACGGTCGTGGCGAGCAACCCGAGACCGCAGGTCACCAGAGCACCGAAGGCGGCAGAGAACAACGGCGTACTGACCGAGACGCAGCTGAGCAGCGTCCGGGACCTCGACGCCGCGACCAGCACGATGCAGAACCTGCTCGTCGACGAGAACGCCCTGCCGGAAGTGATGACGCACGCACTCCTGCGGTCCACGTCGTCCGGCTGGAACGGCTATCCGGAAGAGGCTCGGCACTTCGCAGCGATCGAGCTCGGCTCGGCGAACCAGCAGCTCGGCAAGGTACACCTTGTCAACGCCAGCGTCGACCGCGGTCTGCGCAAGGAGATCAAGGTCAATCTGGCCGGCAGCAAGGGCACGTTCCCGCTGACCATCACCAACGACACCGACTGGTCGGTCCGGGTCGGCATCGAGGTCACTGCCGCCAACCGCTCCGACCTGAAGATCACGCCGCCGCAGACCGCCGTCCTCGGCCGGGGGCAGAAGTGGACACCCCGGATCACGGCGAGCGCCGAGCAGAACGGTCTGATCCGCGCCAACGCCCAGGTGGTCACCGCGGGCGGCCAGCCGGTCGGCAAGTCGCAGGAGCTGCTGATCCAGGCCAGCCAGTACGGCAGCGTCGGCTGGATCCTGGTCGGCGCGGCCTGCGCCCTTCTGTTCGGTACGTCGTTCGTCCGCATCTACCGCCGGATCCGGACCGAGCGCCGCAACCCGACCCCCGCTGCGGAAGCCACCTCGGAAACCACTGCGGAAGCCACGGCGGAAGCCACTGCGGAAGCCACTGCCGATCCCGCTGACACCGCTGATCCCGCCCACGATCGCCCCGAGGCGAACGGCGTACCCGAAGCTGCTGCTCCGGATGCGTCATTGAAAGAAGGAGTCGGTTCGAAGGATGGCTGACCGCACCCTGCGATCCGCGGCGGTGATGGCAGCCGGAACAGTGCTGTCCCGCCTGCTCGGATTCGTCCGGATCGCCTTGCTCGCCGCCGCCATCGGCACGGCGCTGCGCGGCGACATCTTCACCGCCGCGAACACGATCCCGAACAGCCTCTACATCCTGCTCGCCGGCGGGGTGTTCAACACCGTCCTGGTCCCACAGCTGGTCCGCGCGATCAAGAGCCACGACGACGGCGGCCAGGACTTCACGAACCGCCTGCTGACGTTCGGCTTCGTCGTACTCGCCGTGGTCACCGTGGGGTGCGTGCTGCTGGCGCCGGCGATCGCGGAGCTGTACCTGCCGAAGGAGCTGCACGATCCGTCCCGGGCGACCGAGAAGGCGAACATGGTGATGTTCGTCCGGCTCTGCCTGCCGCAGATCTTCTTCTACGGCGCGTTCGTGCTGGTCGGTCAGGTGCTGAACGCGCGGCGCCGGTTCGGTCCGATGATGTGGGCGCCGATCGCGAACAACATCGTCGCGTGCGCCTCGATCGTCATCTTCCTGTTCATCTACCGGACCGGCGACACGCCTCCGACCTACAGCCACGGCGAGGAGCTGCTGCTCGGGCTCGGGCACACGATCGGTATCGCCGTACAGCTGCTGGTGCTGCTGCCGTACCTGAAGGCGAGCGGACACACCTATCGGCCGAAGTTCGGCCTCCGCGGTACCGGTCTGGGGCACACTGCCCGATTGGGCCTCTGGACGGTCTTCTTCGTCGCCGTGAACCAGGTGACGCTCGTCGTGGTCACGCAGCTCGCAATCGCGGGTAGCGCCTCGGACGACCCGGGCGCGAAGGCCGGTCTGTTCGCGTACAGCACGGCGATGCTGATCATCCTGGTGCCGCACGGCATCGTCACGGTCTCGCTGGCGACCGCTGCATTGCCGCAGATGTCCGCGCTGGCGGCGGAGGGCGACACCGCTGCGGTGGCCCAACTATCGGCGCGTTCGATCCGGCAGACGCTGGCGATCGTCGTACCGGCTGCCGCCGCGATGGTCGCGTTCGCGTATCCGATCGTCACGTTGATCGCCGGGTACGGCTCGGGTAAGAACAACCTGACGCTGATGTCGTACACGCTGATGACGCTGGCGCTCGGCATCGTGCCGTTCACCGTGCAGTACTTCCAGCTGCGCACGTTCTACGCCTTCGAGGACACCAAGACGCCGTTCTTCCTGCAGTGCGTGATCGCGGCAACCAACATCGCCGCGGCCGTGATCGGGGTCCGCGTGCTGCTCGACGCCGAGCACCTGCGGTTCAGCGGTGTGATGCTCGGGGCAGCGTACGCGCTCGCCTACCTGGTCGCCGTACTGATCTCCCGGCCGGTACTGCGGAGGAAGGTGCCGCGCGTGCCCGGTGCGGGGATCGGACTCCCGCTGCTGGCGATGGTGATCGCTGCCGTCGCCGGCGCCGGCACCGCCCGCGTGGTGATCTGGGTGCTGAGCCTGGGAATCGAATGGTCCGGACCGCTCGGCGCGATCCTCGAGCTGGCGATCGCGGCGATCGTCATGCTCCCGGTATACGCCGCTGTGTCCCGGGTACTCCGTATCCACGAAGTGAACGACGTGGTGTCCATGGTCACATCGAAGTTGCCTGTACGCCGCTGAACCGGAACGCTTGTGCATTCGTGCACCACTTGTCTAGTCAGCGGTGGCACTAGCATGGGGGCTGCGAAAGGGCCGCTGGGGCATCAAGGAGGGCGAGAGACACCGTGTCGAACCAGACCGTGAGTCCTGGTGCCCTGCTGGCCGGGCGGTACCGGATCGCCGAGCTGCTGGCCGAGATCGACGGTGCGCGGGTGTGGCGGGCCGTGGACGAGGTGCTCAGCCGCGCCGTCGTCGTCGACGTACTGCCGGTCGGTGATCCGCGGACGAACCTGCTGTTCGACGCCGCACGCCGGGCCGCCGCCGCGAACGACCCGCGGTTCCTGCGGGTGCTCGACTGCGACATGCACGATGGCGTGACGTACTGCGTCCGCGAGTGGGCCGGCGGGCGGTCGCTGGAGCGCATGCTCGGCACCGGGCCGCTGACCGGCCAGCAGGCGGGCTGGCTGGCCCGGGAGGTCTCCGAAGCACTCGAGAACCTGCACCGCACCGGCTTCGCGCACGGAGCGATCAGCCCGGCGACCGTGATCATCACCGACGCCGGCGCGATCAAGGTCGTCGGTGTCGCCACCGAGGCGGCGCTGCGCTCGTCCGGAGCAGGTTCTCCCGAGGAGGACGTCCACTCCCTGGGCGAGCTGCTGTTCGCGTCGCTGACCGGCCGCTGGCCCGGTCCGGCGCCGGCCTGGGGGCTCCAGCCCGCACCGGTCGAGCACGGCCGCCTGCTGAGCCCACGTCAGGTGCGAGCCGGCGTACCGCGCTCGCTGGACGACATCTGCGACCGGCTGCTGGGCGACCCGCCACGGCACCACGCCCCGCCGATCACCAGCGCGGCCGGCCTATCCGCCGCGCTGTCCGGAGTCGTCGGCAGCTCGCACGAGCCGCCGAACCAGATGGACGAGACGGTCCAGGTCGCCCGGCAGAACGGCAGCATCGACGACGCCACGCAGGTCGTGCCGCAGGCCGGGCCACCGGCGCTCGATCCGAACCCGCAGCCGACGTACGACGCCGAGCCGAACGGGTACCGCCAGCCGCAACCGGCGTACAACACCGCGGCCGAGACGCGTCCGGTCCGCCGCCAGCCTCCCCCGCCGTCGAACGGGAACGGCCGGCGCCGGCACGACGAGCCGAAGCCGAAGGGTTCCTGGGGCGGCCGGATCCTGATCCTGCTCGCGATCCTCGCGCTGCTGTCGGTGATCGCGATGGCGCAGTTCCTGCTCAAGGGCGCGATGAACAACGACCAGGACAACAACGGCGGCGGCGCGAAGAGCAGTGCCCCGCCGCAGACCAGCACGACGCCGTCGGCGACGAGCGGTCCGGCCAAGATCGTCGCCGCCAAGGACTTCGACCCGGAGGCCGACGGCGGGAACGGCGAAGAGCACAGCGAGGACGTGCCGAACACCTACGACGGCAAGGTCAGCACGACCTGGCAGACGCAGACGTACCACAACAAGCCGAACCTGGGCGGCACGAAGCCCGGCGTGGGCATCGTGTACGACCTCGGCGCGAGCACGCCGATCGCGAGCGTGGCGGTCGCGCTGCAGGGTGACGACACGAGCATCCAGCTGATGGTCCCGAAGGGCGACACCACCAAGTCGCCGACCTCGGTGAGCGGCTGGAAGGCGGTGGACACCAAGGCGGACCAGCCGGAGGGTACGGTCACCTTGACTCCCCAGTCGCCGACCACGTCGCGGTACGTCCTGGTGTACCTGACCAAGCTGCCGAAGGCCGACGGCGGATTCCGGGGCATCATCTCGGAGGTCTCAATCCAGAAATGACGGCCCACCTGGACTCGGGCGACCAGCCGCCCCGCCCGGACGTCCCGCGCATCGGCGCCGGCGAGCCGGTGCCTCAGGCTGCGCACGCCGGTGCGCCGACGAGCTACGACCAGCTCGACGACCACGAGCTGCTCCGGATGCACGTGGCCGGCAACCCGGATTCGTTCGGGTTCCTGGTCAAGCGGCACCGGGACCGGATGTGGGCGGTCGCGATCCGCACCCTCGGTGAGCCCGAGGAGGCGGCCGACGCGCTGCAGGAGGCGTTCATCTCGGCGTTCCGGCGGGCCGACTCGTTCCGCGGGGACGCGAAGGTCACTACCTGGCTACACCGGATCGTCGTCAATGCCTGCCTCGACCGGATCCGCCGCCGTCAGGTGCGGGCCGCCGACCCGCTCCCCGAGGACGAGGACCGCGCCGCCGAGCTGGCCGGACCGATCGAGCAGGACCCGGCCGAGGTCCGGGAGCGCCGGCTGGACGTGCTCAACGCCCTGAAGCAGATCAACGAGGACCAGCGTGCCGCGCTGGTCCTGGTCGACATGGAGGGCTACTCGATCGAGGAGGCGGCGGCGATCCTCGACTGCGCCCCCGGCACGGTCAAGTCCCGCTGCGCCCGCGGCCGCGCCAAGCTCCTCCCGCTGCTGCGCCATTGGCAGACGACGCGGGAGTCCGACGTACCGGAGAAATCCGCCGCCGAAGCGGTGGGAACCGAATGAACGGGTACACCGTCGAAGCGAAGTCGCCGAGGCAAGTCCTCAACTCTGGCGACCGGACTGCTGATGCCTTCGACCCGGAGCTTTCTATGATCACGCCGCGTACCTCCTGTGAGGAGGCGAGCCCCGATGACCGAATCCGGTCTGCCGACCAGTGAGCACCTCGAGCACCTGGACACGGACACGATCGCCGATCTGATCGAGAACCTGCTGCCTGCGCCCGAGGCACACCGCGCTCGTGAGCATGTGAAGGCATGCCCGGAGTGCCAGCAGACGTACGACGCCCTCGTGAAGCTGTCCGAGGACCTGGCCGACGAGGGTCGCGCCGACATCCCGATGCCGGCCGACGTCGCCGAGCACCTGGACGCTGTGATCGTGTCGGAGTCGGTGCTGCGTGCCTCGACGGTCGGTGTGCACTCGCTGGCCCAGATCCGCGAGGAGCCCCGTCGCCACCTGCCGAAGCTGCTCGGCGCGGCGGCCGGCGTCGTACTGATCGCCGCGATCGGTGTCGGCGTCGTGTTCGCCACCAAGGACAACGCGCCCGAGGGCGCAGCGAGCACCGAGCAGAACACCCCGCCCGCGGACGCGGTGACGATCACCACCAACAACCTCGGCCCGCAGATCCAGCAATGGCTCGAGCACACGCCGAGCGCGATCATGCACGGCTCGGCGGCCGAGCAGGCCTGCGCCCGGACGTTCGCGTCCGGCCGGCCGAACCCGAACGTCCGGCTGGTCCAGCCCGCCAAGATCGACGGCAAGCGGGCCACGATCATCGGTCTGCAAGGCGGTTCGTCGCGCGACATCCAGGTCTTCGCGGTCACCGGATGTAGCGAGCCCGGCGGAGTTGCCAGCCCGTTCTACGACACCACGGTGACACTGCGCAACCGATGACGACCCGCCCCCGGAGGGTGGGTACCGTGGGAATGGACGGCCTCTAGGATCCGTTGAGTACGACGTACCAATCTCGACTCCCCGAGGAACGCCTGAATGAGCGACTCCACAGTTCGCAACGTCATCATCGTCGGCTCCGGCCCGGCCGGTTACACGGCCGCCGTGTACGCCGCTCGCGCGGCGCTCGAGCCCTTGGTCTTCGAAGGCTCCGTCACCGCCGGTGGCGCGCTGATGAACACCACCGAGGTGGAGAACTTCCCCGGCTTCTCGCAGGGCATCATGGGCCCGGCCCTGATGGACGAGATGCGCACCCAGGCCGAGCGCTTCGGCGCCGAGCTGGTGCCGGACGACATCACCAAGGTCGACCTGACCGGCGACATCAAGGTGGTCACCGACTCAGCGGGCACCGAGCACCGGGCCAAGACCGTGATCCTGGCGATGGGTTCGGGCTATCGCAAGCTCGGCCTGTCCGACGAGGACCGGATGTCCGGGCACGGCGTGTCCTGGTGTGCGACCTGTGACGGCTTCTTCTTCCGCGACCACGAGATCGCGGTCGTCGGCGGTGGCGACTCCGCGGTCGAGGAGGCGACCTTCCTGACCAAGTTCGCCAAGAAGGTGCACCTGGTGCACCGCCGCGGCGAGCTGCGCGCCTCGAAGATCATGGCCGACCGTGCGTTCGCCAACGACAAGATCGAGTTCCAGTGGAACTCCGCCGTCGACAAGATCCACGGTGAGGACAAGCTGACCCACCTGACGCTGAAGGACACCGAGACCGGCGAGACCCGCGAGCTGCCGGCCACCGGCCTGTTCATCGCGATCGGGCACGACCCGCGCTCGGAGCTGGTCAAGGGCCAGGTCGACCTGGACGACGAGGGTTACGTGCTGGTCAAGCAGGGCAGCACCGAGACCAACCTGAGCGGCGTGTTCGCCGCCGGTGACCTGGTCGACCACACCTACCGGCAGGCGATCACCGCGGCCGGCACCGGCTGTGCGGCGGCTCTGGACGCCGAGCGCTACCTGGCCACGCTGGAGGACGCGGAGCACGCGGCCGCCGGCACCGAGCCTGTCTCTGTCTGAACCTGACTCAAAACCACTGAAGGAGATACGCCCATGGGCGAGAAGATGAACGCTGTCACCGACTCCGAGTTCGACCAGACCGTGCTGAAGAGCGACAAGCCGGTGCTGGTGGACTTCTGGGCCGAGTGGTGCGGCCCGTGCCGCCAGGTCTCGCCGATCCTGGAGGAGCTGGCGCAGGACCACAGCGACAAGATCACGTTCCTGAAGATGAACGTCGACGAGAACCCGGTCACCCCGAGCAACTACAAGGTCACCGGTATCCCTACGATCAACGTCTACGTGAACGGCGAGCTGGCCAAGTCCATCGTCGGCGCCAAGCCGAAGGCGGCGCTGCTGAAGGAGCTGTCCGCCTTCACGGACTGATACACCTGAGATCTACCGAGGACGCCCCGTCCGCCCACGGCAAGGAGCAGTTGCATGGCAGTGTCACCGTCTGGCCCGCACGGCGTGTACCGCATCGGCGACAGCGGTGAAGCGGTCGCCGAGATCGTCGGCAAGCTCCAGCGGCTGGGGCTGCTGGCCGGCGGTCACGACGTCTACGACGAGGCGACCGCGCACGCGGTCCGGGGGTTCCAGCAGCAACGCGGGCTGATGATCGACGGCATCGTCGGCCCGCAGACCTATCGGGCGATCGACGACGCACGTTGGCGGCTGGGCGACCGGCTGCTGACGTTCGTCCCGTCGCATCCGCTGTCCGGTGACGACGTACTGGCCCTGCAGGCGAAACTGCAGGAGCTCGGGTTCGCGGTCGCCCGGATCGACGGGATCTTCGGCGCCGACACCCAGCGCGCGGTGACCGACTTCCAGCGGAACATGGGGCTTCCCGGCGACGGGACCTGCGGACCGTCGACGTTCAAGGCACTGCAGCGGATCCGCCCGATGGCGACCGGCGGCCGGCCGGATGCGCTGCGGGCCCGCGAGGCTGTCCGCGCCGCCGGACCGCGATTGTCCGGCAAGACCGTGGTGATCGACCCGGGCCACGGCGGATTCGACTACGGCTGGGAAGGCTACGGCCTGCGCGAGTCCGATATCGCCTACGACCTGGCTGCCCGGATCGAGGGTCGTCTCGGCGCCACCGGCGTACGGGCGTATTTGTCGCGTGGCCGCGATCAGGGGCCGGACGAGCTGGCCCGGGCCGCGTTCGCGAACGAGACCGACGCGAACCTGTGTGTCTCGCTGCATGCCGACGGTTCGATGAACCCTGAGGCGCAGGGCGTCGCGACGTACTACTACGGCAACGACCTGCACGGCGCCTCGTCGAGCGTCGGTGAGCAGTTCGCCGGCCTGGTGCAGCGTGAGATCGTCGCGCGGACCGACCTGCTGAACTGCCGCACCCACGCGAAGACCTGGGATCTGCTGCGGCGGACCAAGATGCCCGCGGTGCGGCTCGAGATCGGCTACGTCACGAACCCGCACGACTCCGCCCGCCTGGCCGACCCCGCCTTCCGCGATGTCATCGCAGAAGCGATCGTGGTCGCCATCCAGCGCGTGTACCTGCCGCCGGAGCAGGACGCCGCCACCGGCATGCTCCGCTTCGGGCAACTAACGGTCTGAGTCGATTTCTGGATGGGCCGTTCGTCAACTGGTTGAGCATCAGTTGACCTAGGAGGGGCTCATGGCACATCCAGTCGTCCACGCCGAAATCCGATCGGCGGACCCTGACAAGACCCGGCAGTTCTTCGCCGACCTGTTCGGATGGAAGGTGGCGTCCGAGGGCGGGTTCCCGGGCTACACGTTCATCGACACCGGCACCACCGACGGGCCGTACGTCGCGATCAGTCCGCGGCAGAGCGCTGACGACGAAGTGCTGTTCTTCGTCGCGGTCGAGGACGTCGCGGCCACACTCGCACGCGCCGAGGAGCTGGGCGGACAGATCGTCCAGCCCGCCCAGCAGGTCCCCGGCACAAGCTTCGGCGTGTTCGCCGACGCACAAGGTCACAAGATCGGCGTGGCCGCCAACGGCTGAGGTCAGTCCTTCTCGAGGGCGATCTTCGGCAGCACCCGGTCCAGCCAGCGAGGCAGCCACCAGGCACGGTTGCCCATCAGGCGCAGCACGGCCGGGACGATGATGCAGCGGATCAGGAGGGCGTCGAGAAGGACGGCGGTCGCCAGACCGAGACCGAACTGCTTCAGCATCCGGTCCGGACTGAGCAGGAACGCGCCGAACACCACGATCATGATCGCGGCTGCCGCCGTGATCACACTGCCCGTGGTCGCTAGTCCCTCGCGGACGGCGGCCCGGGCATCTTTCGTCCGTCGCCACTCCTCGTGGATCCGCGAGACCAGGAACACCTCGTAGTCCATCGACAGCCCGAACACGATCGCGAAGATCATCACGGGTACGAACGCCTCGATCGGTCCAGCCTGCGCGCCGAACCAGCCCTGCTGGAACACCAGCGTGATCACGCCGAGCGAGGCACCGATGCTGAGCAGATTGAGTACGGCGGCCTTGAGCGGGATCAGCACCGATCGGAACACGGCCATCAAGAGGAGCGCCGACAACCCGACCACCACGAGCACGAAGATCGGCAGCCGCTTGCTCACCGCCGCGGCGAAGTCGTCGGCCGCCGCAGTCGCTCCACCGACGAGGTAGGTCGCCTTGGTCTGCGACTCGAGCTTCGGCAACGTGTCGTCACGCAGTCGCTGCACGAGGTCGCTGGTCGCTGCGTCCTGCGGCGCCGACTTCGGGAACGCCAGTACGGTCGCGATCTTGCCGTCCGGAGTCAGCGTCGGCGGCGTCACCGCCGCGATGCCAGGATCCGCCGCCAACGTCTGACCGAGCACCTGAGCCGCGGTCCGGTCGCCCTCGGACACCACGACGAGCGGGCCGTTGAACCCAGGCCCGAACCCGTCGGCCAGCAGGTCGTACGCCTTCCGGCTCGTCTTCGCCGGATCGTCCGTCCCCGCATCGGCGAACCCGAGCCGCATGTTCAACGCCGGCAGCGACAACGCCACCAACGCGACGACCCCGAGCAGCAACGGCACCCACGGCCCGCGTTGCACCAGGGCGGCCAGCTTCCGCCAACCCTCACCAGGCGTACGGCGCTGTTTCGCGGCATGCTTGCGAACACTCCGCTCGATCCGCTTCCCGAACAACGTCAGCAACGCGGGCAGCAACGTCACCGCCGCGAGCATCGTCATCAACACGGTCAACGTGACACCGAGCGCAACGCCTTGCAGCGAACCCAGTCCAAGCGCCAGCAGTCCGAGCAACGCGATCACGACAGTGCAGCCGGCGAACAGCACCGAACGGCCCGCGGTGTCCAAGGCAACGATCGCCGCCGTCTCCCGATCCGTCCCGTCCTTCAACAGCTCATGGCGATAGCGCGAGAAGATCAGCAACGCATAGTCGATGCCGACGCCCAGCCCGACCAGCATCATCACGGGCGTCGTGTACGCCGGCACCGTGAACAGATGCGATGCGAGCATCAGCAACCCGACCGTGCTGCCCACTGCGAACACCGCGGTCAACAACGGAAGTGTTGCCGCAAGCAACGATCCGAAGAGGAACACGAGGATCACCAGCGCGGCCAGGATGCCCGCGCCCTCGGACGCACCGCCCGAGCTGTCCGCCGCGTTCCGTGCCAGATCCCCACCGACCTCGACCTGGAACCCCGGTCGCGCGAAGTCCTGCGCCCGCTGGATGATCGTCCGCACGTCCTCCACCGGCATGTCCGTCTGTGCGACATCCAGGCTGACGGTCGAGTACGCCGTACGTCGATCTGTCGACATACTGCCCGGGGCGGTGAACGGATCGGCGACCGAGGCGACGTGCGGCAGGGTCCGGACGACCGCGAGCATCGACGCCACCCGGCTCTTGTCCGCGTCGAGCCCGCCGTCGGCCCGGACGACGAGCTGCACCGAAGCCGTATCGCCCTTCGGCTGATGCGCCTGGAAGATGTCGGTCACCCGCTGGGAGTCCGTGCCCGGGAGCGAGTTGTCGTTCTTGTAGTTCGCGCCCACCACGGTCGCCGCGGCGATGACGGCGGCCAGCACGACCACCCACAGCACGAGCGCCAGGCCGGCGTGCCGCATGGCCCAGCCGGAGACGCGATGGAGCAGGCCCGGCGGTTTCGTGCCGGGCGGTCGTCGTACGGGGGTGTCCACGGTCATCGCCGGGGCCTCCTCACTGCTTGATGCGTAGATTAGCTACATGTTGCCTCTCGACAGTAACAGACATATGAGTAGACTGGCTACATGAAGGCGGATGCGCTGCGTGGGCACCTCGACCCGATGATCCTGGCGGTCGTCGAGCACGAGCCGCTGCACGGTTACGCGATCATGGAGGCGCTGCTCCAGCGCAGCGGCGGCGAGCTCGACCTGCCGACCGGCACGCTCTATCCGGCGCTGCGGCGGCTCGAGCGGGCCGGCTACCTGGCCAGTGAGTGGAGCACGGTCGGCGGGCGGAAGCGCCGGACCTACCAGCTCACCAGCGCCGGTTCGAAGATGCTTGCCTCAGGCAAGCAGGAGTGGCTGACGTTCCGCGCCGTGGTGGAAGGGGTGCTACGCCCGGGCCAGGCGTAGTCCGCGGGCTGCCTGCACGCTGACGAGCGCGAGCGGCAGCACGACGAACGTCCCGACGACTCCGTACGCCGGTAGGCCGGGAGCGTGGGTGCTGGTCGCGGTCATGGTGACGCCGATCCCGATGATCAGCGCGGAGCCGGCCAGCGTGAAGAGTGCGGTGACCCGGCTGACGTGCTCCCGGACCCGCGGGAACCGCTGACCGATGCCGGTCGCGAGCACAGCCAGCACAGCGCCGGCGATCACCACGCCGCCGATGTCGCGGACCACGATCTGGAGCAGGTCGTTCAAGGCGGTCGAGTCGTTCTCGTCCTGGGTCCAGACCCAGGCGCCGCCCTGCCAGACGATCGGCTGGATCATCAGCGCCAGCAACAGCATCATCGCCGTACGCCGGCTCTGGCTGATCGCCAGCTCGGACCGGTATCCCGGTGCGACGTCCTCGATCGCCCCGAAGTCGGCGACCGCATGCTTCTCCGCGTCGTACCGGTCGAAACCGTCGGCCTCGAAGGCCTCGGTCGCGTCGGTGAGGTGGTCGCGGGCCTCGGCCAGCAGATCCGCCTTCCGGCGCCGTGGTCCCCGGAGCTGTTTGCTCAGCGCGGCCAGGTAGTCGTCGATGGGCACCCTCCCAGTATGGGCAGGCTTCGTCCGGCTCACGTCCGGGGTCCCACTGACTCACCCCTGACCTTGGCCTTCCGGCGATGCCGTACGACGAAGAACCCGGCGTACCCGATCAGCACCAGCGCGAACCCGATCCGTTCCGCCCACGGGGTCGCGCCCTCGGGCCAGAGGTGTCCCTCGAGGTAGTGGTGGATGTACCCGGCCGCGTAGACGCTCTCGCCGCCCTGCCGGCGGAAGTACTTCTCGGTCGCCGTCACCGGGCAGCCGAAGTCGACCAGGACGATGACGAGATTCCACACGACGATGGCAAGGTGGAACCAGATCAGCTTGGGCCAGCGCCAGGCGAGGAACGCGCCCACCACGAAGAACAGCAGCAACGCGCCGTGCACGACCATCACCACGTCGGCCAGCGCGCGCCAGATCATGACGACTCCGGACCCGACCTCAGTGCGTCCCGGACCGTCACCGGCCCGGACGGCGAGGGCTCCGGGCGGATCGCGCCCATCAGTCGCTCGACGGCGGCCTCCATCTCGCTGCGCCAGGTGATCGCCGAGCGCAGGTCGAGCCGCAGCCGCGGATTGCGCGGGTGCTCACGGACGACCCCGAAGCCGACCGCGCGGAGGAACTCGGTCGGCCAGACACAGCCCGGCCCGTTCCACCGCGAGTCCCCGAACGCCTCGACCGCCCGGAACCCGCGCTTCAGCACGTCCTTCGCGACCGCCTGGACGAGGATCTTGCCCAGCCCGAGCCCCAGGTACCGCGGCTGGATCCGCCCGGTCGCGAGTACGACGGCGTCCGGGCTGACCGGAGCGGTCGGGAACGCCTGGATCCGGGGCAGGTACGTCGCCGGCCCGTAGAGCGCGAACCCCGCCGGATCGTCGTCGACGTACAGCACGACACCGGCGGGACCCCAGTCGAGCAGGAGCTGGGACAGCCAGGCTTCCTTCTCCAGCGCGGTGTCGCCGTTGCGGTCTGCCTGGCGTGCGGCGACCGGGTCGAGCTCCCAGAACACACAGTCACGGCACGGACCCGGCAACTCGCCGAGGTTGGCGAGTGTCAGCGGTTCGAGCCGTCGGGCCATCAGCGCGTCCGGTCAGCGGTACTGCGTCGATCGGCGCCTGTTAGCTTCGTCACGATGCGTGTCATCGCGTAGCGGGTTCGGTCGCCGGTTCCGGCACCGGGGCCGGGGTCCGCGCGTCCGTCGTGCGAGTCGCCTCGGGGGCGACGTACCGCTGTTGCACCTTCGCGGCGGGTTGCCGCCGGAACAGCTCGGCCGCGAAACCGGCCAGCACGCCCAGCACCAGTCCGCCGAGGGTCCAGCCGGCTGTCTTGCCCACGCTCATCCCGAATCCTGCCTTCCGAGTCCACCTCCCAGGCCGCCCCGCACCGCCCGGCTGTCTCAGCAGCCAGATCACGGCATGGTCGAACCTGCCCCTATAAGGCATGGTAGTGAGAGGTCACGCCGATCCACAGCCCGGACTCGGGTCTCTCGACGTAACCTGGTGACTTCCCCCTCGATTCACCGTTGGAGTGGCCCTCGTGAGTGCTGACGTGCCTGATGTCCGGCAGACCCGCCTCGACAACTACGTCGAGGCGTACGCAGCCCGGACCAAGGGCATGACCGCATCCGAGATCCGAGCGCTGTTCTCCGTTGCCAGCCGCCCCGAAGTGGTCTCACTCGCCGGCGGTATGCCGAACATCGGCGGCCTGCCGCTCGACGTGGTCGGCGGCGCGGTCCGCGATCTGGTGATCGACAACGGCGCGGTCGCGATGCAGTACGGCTCCGGCCAGGGCGACCCGACGCTGCGCGACCAGATCTGCGACATCATGCGACTCGAGGGCATCGAGGCGCACCCGGACGACGTCGTGGTCACGGTCGGCAGCCAGCAGGCCGTCGACCTGGTGACGCGGGTGTTCTGCGATCCGGGCGACGTGGTGATCTGCGAGGCGCCGTCGTACGTCGGTGCGCTCGGTGTGTTCCGTGCGTACCAGTGCGAGGTCGTGCACGTCGCGATGGACGACGACGGTGTCGTGCCCGAGGCGCTGGAGCAGGCGATCGCCACCGTGCGCGCGGCCGGCAAGCGGATCAAGTTCTTCTACACGATCCCGAATTTCCACAACCCCGCCGGGGTTTCGCTGTCGGACGAGCGCCGTTCGCGGGTGCTGGAGATCTGTCAGCGGGCCAATCTGCTGGTGCTGGAGGACAACCCGTACGGGCTGCTCGGCTTCGAGGGTGAGCCGCAGCGCGCCTTGCGGGCCGAAGATCGCGAAGGTGTGATCTACCTCGGGTCGTTCTCCAAGACATTTGCGCCCGGGTTCCGGGTGGGTTGGGCGGTCGCGCCGCACGCGGTGCGGGAGAAACTCGTGCTGGCGCAGGAGTCCGCGACGCTCTGCCCGCCGACGTTCAGTCAGCTCGCCATCTCGTCGTACCTGGTCAGGCATGACTGGATGGGGCAGGTGAAGCAGTTCCGCGAGATGTACCGCGAACGCCGCGACGCGATGCTCGCGGCGTTGACCGAAAAGATGCCTGCGGCAACGACCTGGACGCGGCCGCGCGGCGGGTTCTATGTCTGGCTGACGTTGCCGGAAGGCCTTGATGCGAAGGCGATGCTGCCCCGGGCCGTCACCGCACGAGTGGCGTACGTACCGGGCACGGCCTTCTTCGCCGACGGTTTCGGCTCTCAGTGCATGCGGCTCTCGTACTGTCACCCGACGCCGGAGCGGATCACCGAAGGTGTCGGCCGGCTCGCCGCGGTGATTCATGAGGAGCTCGAGCTCCGTGAGACGTTCGGTCCGCTGCCACCTGGTGCGGGGCGTGACTACGACGCTCCGGGGCCAGAGCTGACGTAGACCACCTGCTCCGACGAGCGCAAAGGTTGCGCAATGGATCTACGGGTGGCCGTGGGTCGCTGACGCGCTAGCGGTACCGTTCCAATGGGCCTCGGGACCGGCGCCCGTGCCGGAGTCGCCCACGAGTGATCGGGATATTTGTGATGAGTGATCTGGGTCGAGTGCTTGTTCTGGCCGGCGGACTGTCGCACGAGCGGGACGTCTCGCTGCGGTCCGGCCGGCGGGTGGCGGACGCCCTGCGCAGCGTCGGCGTAGAGGTCGAGCAGCGTGACGTCGACGCCTCCCTGGTCGATCGGTTGCGCAACGATCCGCCGGACGCGGTCTTCCCCGTCCTGCACGGCGTCACCGGCGAGGACGGCGCGCTCCGCCAGGTCCTCGACCTGTACGGCGTTCCGTACGTCGGCGCCGACGCGGCCGCGTGCCGCACGGCCTTCGACAAGCCCGTGGCATCGACGATGGTCGGAGCAGCCGGGCTGCACACGCCGGCATCGGTCGTGCTCGGGCATGACACGTTCCGCGAGCTGGGCGCCGCCTCGCTGATGGAGTCGGTGATCCACCAGATCGGGCTGCCGCTCGTCGTGAAGCCGGCCCGCGGCGGTTCCGCGCTGGGCGCCTCGATCGTGCGGTCGGCCGAGGAGCTGCCGTCGGCGATGGTGAACTGCTACGCGTACGGTCCGGTGGCGTTGATCGAGCAGTACGTCGACGGCACCGAGGTCGCCGTGACCGTGGTCGACACCGGCGACGGGCCGCGGGCGTTGCCGGCGGTGGAGATCCGGCCGGACTCCGGGTTCTACGACTACGAGGCGCGATACACGGCGGGGGCGACACAGTTCGTCGTACCTGCCCGGCTCGAGCCTGAGGTCGCGGGTGCGTGTGCTGCCGCAGCAGTGCAGGCGCACCAGGCGCTGGGGCTGCGGGATCTGTCACGGTCCGACCTTGTGGTGGACGCGGCCGGGGTGCCGTGGTTCCTCGAGGTGAACGTCGCGCCGGGGATGACTGAGACTTCGCTGGTCCCGCTGGCGGCTGAGGCCGCTGGGATCGAGCTCGGTGTGCTCTGCCGCGACCTGCTCGCGGCAGCTGCTGCTCGCTGAAGGTTGTGATGCCCGACGTACCTCGGCCGCTGTGGCGGACCGTCCTGACACCGCGATGGATCGGCCTGCTCGTGCTGGCTCTGGCCATTGCCGCAGTGATGTCGGTGATGGGTGTGTGGCAGTTGGGCGTGTACCGGTCCAAGACGGCTGACGCGACGGCCCACCGCGCCCAAGCTGCACCGGTGGCTCTGCAGTCGCTCTTCTCGATCGACGAAGGCCTGCCGTCCAAGGCGGTCAGCCGGCGCGTGACAGTCGACGGTACGTGGGGGCCGGCCGCGGATCAGGTGTTCATCGCTGATCGCGCGCAGGACTCGCGGATCGGCTTCTGGGTTGTGTCGCCGGTGAAGCTCTCGTCGTCGGACGCTGTCATGGTGGTTCGTGGCTGGGTCCCGACGGTCGGAGATGCTGCTGCGAAGGCTCCTAGCGGCCCGGTGCAGCTGACCGGGACGGTGATCGCGTCCGAGGCGGAGGATTCCTCGGACGACGCCGCCAAGGGGCGGGTGCTGTCGTCGCTGCGGATCCCGACGATCGTCCACCTCGTCGACTGCCGGGTGTACGACGCGTTCGTCGTACTGGAGTCCGTGTCCGGCGGCGTGCCGTCGCCCGCGCCGGCCGTCGTACAGCCGCCTCCGCCGCCGACCGATCATGCCGGGCTGCGGAATATCGCGTATGCCTTCCAGTGGTGGATCTTCGCGGCCTTCACGCTGTGGATGTGGGCGAAGATGGTGCTGGACGCCCACCGCGACGTCGACGAGCCTGATCCGGACGAGGACCGGCCCGGAGAGCGTGTGGAGCCAAGCGGTACCGTTTCAGCGTGACTTCTCCAGCCGACCCCGCCACCTCCGCCGGCTCGCAGCCGTTGACCCCGGCCGTCCGCGGCGCGCTGATGCGCTACCGCGTGATCGCGTACGTCGTCGGCGTGATGCTCCTGCTGCTGGTGTTCCTCGCGATGCCGCTCAAGTACTTCGCGGACAGCCCCGGCGCGATGGACGTGATCGGCCCGACGCACGGGTTCCTGTACATGGTCTACCTGCTGCTGACCTTCGACCTGTTCCGCCGGGTTCGTTGGTCGTTCCCGCGACTGGTGATGATGGCGCTGGCCGGGACGATCCCGTTCCTCTCGTTCTACGCCGAGCGCAAGACGTCGCACGAACTGCTGGGCCGCTAATCCCGTTGTCCGGCAGGGCTTTCGGCCCCTACCGTCGACTCCGTGCTGCATGACATCACGGAGTCGAACCGCGCCAGCTGGAACCAGATCCACAGTGCACGCCCTGGGCAACCACCGTCGTACTTCGCCGACGGCGGCTCGACGCTGTCGGCCGACGAGCTCGCAGCCGCGGGCGACGTCCGCGGACGTCGCGTCCTCCAACTGGCCTGCTCCTGCGGCGACGAGGCCCTCTCCTGGGCCCAACTGGGCGCCGCGGTCACCGGCGTCGACATCTCCGAAGTCGCCCTGGACATGGCGCGCTCGAAGTCCGTTGCCACCGGCATCCCGGTCGACTTCCGTCGCGCCGACATGCTTGCCCTGCCGGCAGACCTGACAGGCTTCGATCTGATCTACCTGAGCTGGGGCGCGATCTGCTGGGTCCCCGACCTGACCGTGTTCGCCACTCTGGTCGCGTCACGCCTCGCGCCCGGCGGGTCGATCCTGGTGGCCGACCATCACCCGGTCTGGGAAGTCCTCGCCGTCGTCGGCCTGAACCAACTGACCGTCACAGCCGACTACTTCGGCCGCTCCACCCCGCGCGCCACCATCGAGAACACCAAGCTCCCCACCGGCGCCCGCGACAATCCCGCCGCCCCCAGCTTCACGGCCTTCATCTGGCCCCCGAGCGACATCATCACCGCTCTGCTGGCGGCCGGCCTCACCCTCGCCGCGTTCCGGGAGTTCCCGAACCCCGAGATGTACGCCGACCTGGGCCCCGCCGCGAGCCTGCTCCCCGCCACCTATCTCGTCAGAGCCACCCGCAATGTTTCACATGAAACATTGCAGCAAGTCCCCAAGTAACTATGTCGACAAATCCTTCTAGACCCTCAGTCGAGCAGGGCTAGTCGGTCTGCTTGTTGGGGTCCATCAGCGTGACGATGCGCTCGAGGTCGTCCAGCGAGGCGAACTCGACGGTGATCTTGCCCTTGGTCTTGCCCAGGTCCACCTTGACGCGCGTCTCGAAGCGGTCGGAGAGCCGATCGGCCAGGTCGACCAGGCGCGGGGCTACCGGCCTGTTGCGGCGTCGGGCCGGCGTCGGGTCCTCGGCGTTCATGTCGCCCAGGGCAACGATCTCTTCGACGGTGCGAACCGAGAGGCCTTCCGCCACGATGCGCTGAGCGAGCCGCTCGATCGCGTCGCCGCTCGGGAGCCCCAGAAGGGCACGGGCGTGGCCGGCGGAGAGGACTCCGGCGGCAACGCGGCGCTGCACGCCGGCGGGCAACTTCAAGAGCCGCAGCGTGTTGGAGATCTGCGGGCGCGATCGTCCGATGCGGTTGGCGAGGACTTCCTGGGTGCAGCCGAAGTCGTCGAGCATCTGCTGGTAGGCGGCCGCTTCTTCGAGCGGGTTCAGCTGGCTGCGGTGGAGGTTCTCCAGCAGCGCGTCACGGAGCATCGCGTCGTCGGAGGTGTCGCGGACGATCGCGGGGATCGTCGTCAGCCCCGCCTGCTGCGTTGCCCGCCAGCGCCGCTCGCCCATGACGAGCTCGTACTTGTCACCCTCGAGCCGGCGAACGACGATCGGCTGCAGGAGCCCGATCTCCTTCACGGAGTGGACGAGCTCCTCCATCGCGTCCTCGTCGAAGACGCTGCGCGGCTGCTTCGGGTTCGGCGTGATCTTCTCGACCTCGATCTCGGCGAACGACGCGCCCGGCACCGCGGCCAACTCCGGTCCCTGCGGCACTGCCGGTGTGGTGACCGGCGGCGCTCCCGGGATCGAGTTCGACTTGCTGCCGAGAGTCGTCGTGGTGCCGGCCGGCGAGCTGGGGATCAGCGCGCCAAGTCCGCGTCCGAGTCGGGTGTTCATCGCGCTCCCTCGAGATCGAATCCTGAGTCACTGCTGACGTTCCCGTTTCACGTGAAACGGTGCCACACCGATCCAATGATCAGGCGTTGTTCCGCATGGCGATCTCGCGGGATGCCTCCAGGTACGACAGTGCGCCGGCCGAGGCCGGGTCGTACGCGAGCACGGTCTGCCCGTGGCTCGGGGCCTCCGATATACGCACCGAGCGCGGCACGGCAGTCCGCAGTACGGCGTCCTTGAAGTGGCCACGTACTTCGGCCGCGACCTCGCCGGCCAGCTTCGTCCGGGCGTCGTACATCGTCAGCAGGATCGTCGACACGTCGAGGCCGGGGTTCAGATGCGACTTCACCATGTCGATGTGCCGGAGGAGCTGTGACAGACCCTCGAGTGCGTAGTACTCACTCTGGATCGGGACCAGCACCTCGCGTGCAGCGGTCAGCGCGTTCACGGTCAGCAGGCCGAGCGACGGCGGGCAGTCGATGAAGACGTAGTCGTACTTCTCCCCCGCGGCCTCAGTCTTGGCCAGGTACGCGTCGAGCACGTTCTTCAGCCGGCTCTCGCGGGCCACGACACTGACGAGCTCGATCTCGGCACCGGCCAGGTCGATGGTCGCCGGGATCACCTGGATGCCCGGGTGCTCCGCGCACGGCTGGGTCAGGTTGTCGAGAGCCTCGCCCTCGATGACCGCCTCGTAGACGCCGGGCGTCCCCTCGGCGTGATCGATACCTAGAGCCGTCGACGCATTGCCCTGGGGGTCCAGGTCGATCACCAGAATCTTCGCGCCGTACAGCGCGAGGCCGGCCGCGACGTTCACCGTCGTCGTCGTCTTGCCGACGCCACCCTTCTGGTTGGCGACCACGAAGACTCGGGTCTGGTCGGGCAGCGGGAACTCGCGGCCCATCGTGCGTCCTTCATTCACCAGCAGGGTCCGTTCGGTCGCGGCGGCGATCGGAGTCTCGAGAAGTCGTCGCTGAAGCTCGTCCGACGTGGCCCGCGCGGCGATCTGTGCGGCAGTCATAGCGCCCATTCCAATAGGTGCGGGACTTGGCCCGAAGAGGATGTCGGTAGGGGTCGGGGCGGGTCTGCCCCCAGCTCCGTCCACAGGCTGCTGTGGACGAATTCCCGTGTGCAGAGGCAGTTTCATGCGGTGGTCATCCACAGGCGGTGGAGAGTCCGAGAAGCCCGGTTCGGCGTCCACCAGTGACGCCGATTCGGGCTCGGAACCATCATCGCGCATGTCCGGCGTTTCACGTGAAACGGAGCCGTCGTCGGTCTCTCCGAGTACGTCGAGACCGGCCGCGGCCACCGCTCGAAGCTCCGAACTGTCGATCGGCGGCGTTGCCACGATCGGGTCCGGGGACTCCACAGCAGAAGATGTCTGGACAGGAGGTGCCGGCGCGGGGGTGAGGTCGGGAGCCGGTTCCTGCGTCACCACGCGGACGCTGGAATCCGGATCGGTCGGCCAGCCGATGCCCTGTGATGACCTCGGCTCACCGGTGCTCTTCTCGGGCCATCCGAGGGCACGACTCACCAACCCGCTCACCTCCCGTTTCCTCCGTGCCGGGATCCCCCTGCAGCACGTCCGGCCACAATACTCACCACAGTCGTGGGGAGGGCCAGTTCATCGCCGCCGAGTTGATGAATGTGCCAAAGCTCTGCTCCTAGCTTGGCCAATTCGTGTTCTGAGGCGTCCAGTTCCTCCTCTGCGGACGATCCCTTCATCGCCAGCATCAGTCCGCCCTCGACGCAGAGCGGCAGACACCAGCGCGCCAGCTTGCCGAGAGGAGCAACGGCCCGGGACGTCACCACGTCGTACGACGCTCGTGGCAGATCCTCAGCTCGGGACCGGACCACCGTGGCGTTGTCTAGCTCGAGTGCGTCGACCGCTTCCTGGAGGAAGGTGGTGCGTCGGAGCAACGGCTCGACGAGCTCCACCTGGAGATCGGGGCGGACGATCGCGAGCACAATCCCCGGCAGGCCGGCGCCGGTGCCGATGTCGGCGACCAGAGCCTCCTCGGGAACCAGTCGCTCGACGACGGCGCAGTTCAACAGGTGCCGATCCCAGAGCCGCGGGACCTCCCTCGGTCCGATCAGTCCGCGCAGGGTGCCTTCGGTCGCGAGCAGTTTGGCGTACGCCGAAAGCCGGACCGCCGCCCGTGGAAACAGCTTGTCCACGAGCGGCGGTGTTTCACGTGAAACGTGTTCGGTCACTGGCGTGCGTTCATGGCTGTACCACCACGCGGCGGCGGGGCTCCTCGCCCTCGGACTCCGACGTCAGGCCCGCGGCGGCGACGACGTCGTGCACGACCTTGCGCTCGAACGGCGTCATCGGGTCCAGCCGCACCGGGGTCCCGGTCGCCTTCGCCTCCTCGACCGCCTTCCGGCCGACCTCTTCGAGCTCGGCCTTCCGGTTGGCCCGGTAGTTCGACACGTCCAGCATCAGCCGCGACCGCTCACCGGTCTCCCGGTACACAGCCAGCCGGGTCAGCTCCTGGAGCGCCTCGAGGACCTTGCCGTTCTCGCCGACGAGGTTGTTCAGCTCTGCGCCGACGATCGACACCGCGGCACGATCGCCGTCGATGTCCATATCGATATCGCCGTCGAGATCGGCGATGTCGAGCAACTCCTCGAGGTAGTCCGCCGCAATATCGCTCTCGGCCTCGAGCGCCTTCAGGCGATCCTCGGCCGAGTCGTTCGTACCGTCGGACTGCTCCGCCGGCTCAGTGTTCTGCATGCCGTCGCTCACGGCCACTCCTTCGCAATATCGGGATCCGCCCCACGGGGACCCCGTCGTTCACAAGTCAGGATGTGCAAGCAAGAAGAGCTCGCGGGTCAGCGCGAACCGCCGGAGCGCTTCTGCGCTTGCCTCTTCTGTGCGGCGCGCTTCTGGGCGGCCGACTTGGCTGCGGGCTGGCGCTTGGCCGACCCCGCCGGCTGCTTCTTGGCAGCACCGCCCTGAGTCTTCTTCGGCGCGTCCTGTGGCCGCGTCTCGTCCTGGGGTTCCGACGTCTGGCCATTGCTCGTCGCCGTCGCGTCGGATGCAGTCGCGCCACCGGCAACCGGGCCGCCCTTGCGGTCGCTGCGCGACTGACGCTTCGGCTGCTGACGCTGGGCCGGACGCCGGTCCGAGGTCTCGGTCTCCGTCGCGCCCGCCGTACCGGGAACGCCGTCGTCGGCCGGCCGGCCGTGCCGCACGTTGTGCTCGCGCTTACGGGCCTGCATCGCGTCGTACGCCGGGGTGCCCGGAGCGGGGTTGCGGCGGATCACGTAGAACTGCTGGCCCATCGTCCACAGGTTCGAGACGAACCAGTAGATCAGCACACCGATCGGGAAGTTGAAGCCACCGATCAGGAAGAAGACCGGGAAGACGTAGAGCATGACCTTCTGCATCTGCGCGGCCTGGCCGGTGAGGGCCTCCTTCGGCATGTTCTTGCGCATCAACTGAAGCTGCGTGGTGAACATCGTCGCCGTCATCAGGATGATCAGCACGATCGCGACGATCTTGACGTTGTTCGCGTTCGGGCCGCTCGCCTTCAGGAAGGTCTGCGAGATCTCGGCGCCGAAGATCTTGGCGTGCTGCAGCGAGCTGACGTACGGCTGCATGATCGGGCTGTGCGCCTGACCCTTGGCGGCGTAGTCGAGCACCCGGAACAGGGCCAGGAAGATCGGCGACTGCAGCAGCAGCGGCAGGCACGAGGAGAACGGGTTGGTGCCCGTCTCCTTGTACAGCTTCATCATTTCCTGACCGAGCTTCTCCCGGTCATGGCCGTACTTCTTCTGCAGCTCCTTCATCTTCGGCTGCAGCAGCTGCATGTTCCGGCTGGAGCGGATCTGCCGGACGAACAGCGGGATCAGCAGGGTCCGGATCACGACGGTGAGGCCGGCGATGGACAGTGCCCAGGCCCAGCCGCCATTCGGATCGAGCACCTGGCTCCACAGCCAGTGCCAGCCGACGAGCAGGGCCGAGACGGCCCAGTACAGCGGCGTCATGACCGTGTTGAACAGATCTACGATCCCGTCCCATACGGCGAGCCCGGGGATGGCCAGAAGAGTCACTCATGCACCTCGCTGCACAGGCCCGGCGTCGGCTGACGGTCCGGGCTGGTTGGCGGAGCCGTGAGGACTGGGGTCCTCATGGTCTCCGCGCTGGTCGACATCTGTGGGTGGAACGGGGTCGTAGCCTCCGGGGTTCCACGGGTGGCAGCGGATGAGTCGCCTCATCGCCAGCCAGCTACCGCGCACCGCACCGTGGCGCTCGACCGCCTCCAAGGCGTACGCCGAACAACTCGGGTAGAACCTGCACACCTGCCCGTACATCGGGCTGATCAGCAGCCGGTACAACTTCAAGAAACCGATGATCCCGCTCCGCACGGGATTGATCCGCATCATGACTTCAGCAACCGCGTCAGAGCGCTGTCGACGTCCGCGGCGAGCTCGTCGTACGACGCCGAGGCGGACGACGGGAGCGCGCGGACGACGGCGAGGCTGCCGGCCGGAAGGTCGGGGAGCCGCGTCGCCAGCACAGCACGCAGACGGCGGTGGACCCGGTTCCGCAGAACCGCGTTGCCCACCGCCTTGTTCACAACGAATCCGACACGTGGAGGCTCGGCACAGCCGTCCTCCGCCAGCAGGTGGAGAACCACCGCGCGCCGCGACGCGCGCCGTCCGGACCGGACGGCGCGACGGAAGTCGTCGGACCGGCGGAGCCGGTTCGACGCTGGCAGCACGAGGTGGTCACCGTCGAGCAGGTCGCTCAGGCCGCGAGGCGCTGACGACCCTTGCCACGGCGGGCGGCGATGATCGCGCGACCCGCACGGGTACGCATCCGAAGACGGAAGCCGTGCTTCTTGTGCCGACGACGGTTGTTCGGCTGGAACGTCCGCTTGCTCACTGGATTGACTCCGGTTACTCGTGATCACAGAATTGTCGACAAATCCACTGATTGGATCTGCCCAAGGTGGCTGTCCTGCACACCGCCGGAGGTATCCGCAGCGAGCGCAGCACGAAACGGCCGGCTCAACACCGACTGATCCACGGTACGTGTACGCCTGTGGACAGGTCAAACCAGGTATCCCCAGACTTTTCCACAGGCTTGTGGACAGGATAGTGGGCAACGGCAAGACCGAGACCTCGTCACCCTCCGACCCGGACCGCCACTGAGAGCGATCACCAATCATGACTACGCTCCGGCGTCCACCCGACACGCCGCAGGTTGCCCCCAATTTCCTGTTCATAGCCTGTGGATGACGGCTTGAAGCGGCCTACTCCGACTTGTTAGCGTCACTCCCTCACACCAGAGGTCCCTCACCCCGCGATTGGTAACCAACCTGCTCCTGCGGTCGTTCACAACTGTGGACAACCGTGTGGACAGTGCGGCGGTCGGGTCAATGGTCGCGCCACCCGGGTCCGCCCGGAACGCGCCGGCCACCGCAGCGATGAATCGGGGAGCAACGCGTGGTCGAGGACCATTCCGCCAGTGCGGAAGTCACACCGGTGGAATACACAACAGCCGAGTACCGGACGGAGTACTCCGGCGACGGCCGCCAGGACCTACGCCCCGAACCCGACGCAGGACTCCGCCCCGAACCTGAGGCGAACTTCCGGACCGAGGTCCCGCCCGCACCGGAGCCGCAGCCTCGGCCCGAGAGCGCGCCGACGCCTCCGGCCGAGACCAGCCCTGCACCGGCCGAGACCCCGGCCCCAACTCCGGCCCCGACTCCGCGGATGGATCCGGGCGACTACCTCAGCCCGTCCCTCCCGATCCCGATGCCGGAGCAGCCGAAGCCCGGTTACCGGCCGGCGCCACCGCCAGGTCCGTACGGTTACCGCTCCGACCTCGAGCGGGCGGCGACCGATCTGCCGGCCGGCCCACTGCAGCCACCCGCATTACAACCGCCGGCACTACAGCCGCCGGTAGGTACGGCGTACTTCGGTGCGGCGCCGACCATCGGCAATGTCCGCTATCCCGGTGAGAACACCACCTGGGGCAGCGCTCCCGAATGGGGTACAGGAAGCGGAGACAGAGCTCGCTCGGCAGCGAACGAGGGTGATGGACGTGCGGACAACGCAACCTCCAACCAGTGGTCACCGGACCACCGGCCGACTCAACAGAACACAGCGCAGCCGGCCGAGCCCCAGCCCCCTGCGCAGCACACCCCGAACCAGCAGGCACCACAGCAACAGCCCCAACAGCCGCAGCACCAGCAGCCGCATCCCCAGCAGCAGGCGCCGCAGCACCAGCCGCCCCAGCAGCAGATCCCTCAGCAGCACGCACCCCAGCAGCAGCACGCACCCCAGCCGGTTCCGCAGCCAGTGCCGCAGCCGGTTCCGCAGCCCGCGCCTCAGCAGGAGGTGGCAGCACCGGTGACGGATCTTGGTGATGCCTGGACCCGC